>NZ_CM174430.1:0-4800000 GCF_057835695.1 Paenibacillus sp. GL_099_B | reverse complement strand
GGTAGTATGTCACCCAAAGCTAGCAAAGAAATTCAGAACAACTATGACATGAACAACCCTTTTCAGCTACCGTATGCCTACCAGCCTCTTGCTCCGCTTAATCTATATCGCCATGTGGATTCAATGTATGAGGAATGGAGCCGAAGACAGGTATTTGAACGTTTTCATGTGAAAATCTTTTTTTACCAGTTCGTATATACACTAGTCCAGCAACTGAAGCTTCAAGGAGTTACTTCAAAGGAAAAGGATATGGTAGAAGAGATCATCCAGTACATTCACGAACATTTTAATGAATCTATTTCTCTTGAGTCCTTGGCTGAACAATGGAATTATAGCATTCAATATTTATCGAAACAGTTTAAACTTCGTACGGGCAGAAGTCCTATCGAATACGTGATTCAGGCGCGGATGGCTAAAGCAAAAGAATTAATGATTCGGACAGATGCCACTGCACAGGAGATTGCTTCAAGTGTAGGTTATAGTGATGTTTTTTATTTTACACGTCTGTTCAAGAAGCAGGTCGGGATGACGCCAGGGCAATATAAAAAGAAAATGAAGGAGAGCTTAGGTGATTCAGATAGTCCATGGGAAGGGTTCGTATCCTCTATGGGCAAACATTCTTCTACTTGTTATGTTATTGATGATAATCATTATCAATACAAAACAGAAGGGGATAGACAGATGTATAGAGGAACAAGATCGAAGATGGTATTAACACTCATGTTATGTTTTACATTGATGCTTGCAGCATGCACGAATGGGAACTCCAGTCAAAATAATACCCAGGGATCAGCAGGTGGAAATTCAAAACAGAGTGCAGAGTCTACTCAAAATATGCCTACCAATGAGGCCAAAGAAGATACGAGCATGCGGAAAGTATCAACGGTCATGGGTGAAGTTAGTGTTCCAGCACATCCCAAACGTGTTGTTGTTGACTGGGATTTAGGGCCAGTCTTGGCTGTAGGGGTCACGCCTGTTGGAGCGTCCAGTACACAAATGAACTTTGCCAAGTTTCTAAAACCTTATTTACCTGACACGGTTCAAGATATTGGTTTGGAGGGGAGCATCTCTTTAGAGAAGGTATTGGATTTGACTCCAGATATCATCATTACATGGAATACCGCGGCCTACGAAAGTTACTCCAAAATTGCACCGACCGTTGTATTTGAGACAAGCAAGTACTCTACGATTCAGGAAGAAATCACAGCCATGGGCGATATCCTGGGTCGACAAGAAGAAGCTAAAAAGTGGAATGAAGATTTTGAAAAACGTACGGAAGCTGCCCGCAATAAAATCAGAAATGTAATTCCTGAAGATGCAACGATCTCCATTGTGGATTATATAACTGTAGACAAATTTTTGATGGTGATTGGCAATGCAGGCGAGCGTGGAGGAAGAGCTACATACGATATTTTGGGACTAAATCCAACTCCTAAAGTAAAAAGTGAAATCATCGACAAAAAAGAGGACCGTATTGAAGTGTCATGGGAGACTGTAAACGATTATGTAGGCGACTACGTCATTGTGCTTAGTGTTGAAGGCAAAGAGCCACCCAAGCTCCCAGTGACGTGGACATCCTTAGATGCGGTCAAAAATCATCATGTAATTGAGATTGAAATGGAAAAATATTTTGCGGCGGATTCATTCTCATCCCTTTTACAGGCTGAAGATATTGCCGACAAGATTACGAAAATGGCTGCGGCTGCTAAATGATTAAATGCTCCAATTGGATCTAAGCTTTCAATGCCTAACTGAAACAACGCACACCGATTGAACATCAATACCTATCGTAGCTTAACTATTTTAGTTAGAGGGTAGCATCAAAGTCGCCTACATGGCGGCTTTTTTTGTGACAGTAGGACAGTCACCTACAGAGAAGAGCAAGGGACAACTCACTCCTGATCCATAATATCCAGATGAAATGATGATCACTTTCTTGATATGGATAACCGGGTAATGGACGTCTCACACTCACCATTTTCTTCTCTACTTTACCTAATGGTAGTTCAAGTACTGGAAATCATTGAAACCGAATACGAAT
The DNA here is from genome assembly GCF_057835695.1 of Paenibacillus sp. GL_099_B. Classification (NCBI taxonomy): domain Bacteria; kingdom Bacillati; phylum Bacillota; class Bacilli; order Caryophanales; family Paenibacillaceae; genus Paenibacillus; species Paenibacillus sp. GL_099_B. The sequence continues at coordinate 4,797,959 of NZ_CM174430.1, read as the reverse complement.
TTACAAAGTATATATAAAGGAGGATATAATTAGTTGCTATTTATAAATTTGTACTCGGTTACATCCATAGAGGGGAGGACGAATATGCCATTTATTGGGGGGATCATTTTAATCTTTATCCTAGCATTTATTCTATGGTCATTAATGTTCCCGCTATTCAATAAAATAGGTGGTAGACTGCTGAAGAAATACAATAAATTCAAACAAGAGGAGAATGGTGATGGAAAATTCAAAGACGTTTAAAGTAGGGGCTATTGCGGTTGCAGTAGTTATTATTGTGGGAGTGTTACTGGTGACCTTCTTTTTAACACGAATTCCTAATGGATATGTTGGGGTCGTTTATTCACCCAATGGAGGCGTAAAAGATAGTACACTAAGTCAAGGGTGGAAACTCGTTGGAGCGTTTGATAAAGTAACCAAATATCCGATCCGAATTCAAACGGTTGAATACAGAGATATTCAGATTGCAACTTCTGATGGGAAAAACATCACAATTGATTTTGCTTACAACTACCAAGTAGAACCAAGTAAAGTATCTTCTATATTTAATACATTTGGACCAATTAGCATTCAAGAAATTGAGGATACATATCTCAAAACACGTTTCCGTGACGCAGCTCGTAAAGGTATTTCCAAGTTTACAGTAATTGATGTTTATGGTGAGAAGTCATCCGAAGCAGGAGTGGATGTCCAACAACGTTTTTCTGACGACGTTAAAGAGTTAGGCTTTATTGTATCTAACGTTACCGTAGGTGTTCCTCAACCTGACGCTAAGACTCAGGAAGCAATCGATAAGCGTGTCGAAGCTTCTCAAGAACTGGAACGTAAAACGACTGAACTTGAGATCGCCAAAAAAGAAGCAGATCGTAAGCGCGTGGAAGCACAAGGTAATGCAGACAAACTATTGATCGAAGCAGAAGGTCAAGCTAAAGCAAATAAAGAGCTTCAACAATCATTATCGAGTCAACTCGTTGAATATGAAACCATCAAGAAATGGGATGGAGCCCTTCCATATGTAAGTGGGTCAAATACGCCAATGATTCAATTGCCGACTACAAAAACAGAGCAAAATAGCGGCACGGGGAGCGTAACACCCTAATTAGCGGTTTGAAATGCACGTTTTGCTTTTTCAACAATTTAATGTGTTGAATTCCAATGAACAAGCCGGTCCAATCGTGGGCTGACTTGTTCATTTTTGAGTCTTTTCAAAGGTACCATGATGGATTTATTTAAGCCTTGACATTGGATTCACCTAGCCAATCCTGTACAATGAATAACGACAATAACAACGGTAGATTAAGGATGGATCAGCACGATGAGAATTATTATATCACCAGCTAAAAAGATGAAGATCGATACCGATCTTATGGCTATGGCACAGATGCCGCATTTTATAAACGAATCAGAACAGCTACTCAGTTTGCTTCAAAAGTTAACCTATGATGAACTCAAAGCAATGTGGAAGTGTAACGATGCAATCGCCGAACAGAACGTGGAGCGGATCCGGAATATGAATATAAAAGCAAATCTTACCCCAGCCATCTACGCCTATGAGGGAATCCAGTATCAGTATATGGCTCCGGGTGTTTTTCAAAATAAGGAACTGGAGTATGTGGAGCAGCATTTACGCATATTATCCGGTTTTTATGGCATGTTACGGCCTTTGGATGGGGTTACCCCTTATCGGTTGGAGATGCAGGGCAAGCTGCAAGGTCCGGGGTTCAAATCCCTTTATCAATTCTGGGGTAGCAAATTGGCGGATCAGCTTCAATCGGAAAGCGACTGTATTCTGAATCTGGCTTCCAAAGAGTATAGCAAAAACATCACGCCTTTCCTGAATGAGGAAACCCGGATGATCACTTGTGTGTTCGGACAAATGGTCGATGGGAAGCTTGTTGAAAAGGCAACCCGGGCCAAAATGGCCAGAGGTGAGATGGTACGATATATGACAGAGCGTAAGATTACAGATGTGGAGGGTATAAAGGGATTTGATCGGTTAGAGTTTGTTTTTTCAGAAGAGAAGTCGGACGAGAGTAATTATGTATTTATATATTCAGAGGAGAAATAGCTAGTTTTACAGCGATGGATTTGATGTACATCTTGCAGTTGTCAGATGAGTAACTCTACGTAACAAAAAATCTGGATAAATTGTTAATTTCGCCCTTGTAGTCACTAAAAGCGATTATAATTAAAATTATGTTCAAGTCGATTACCTATCCTAATTTAATAGGATAATCATACGCAAAAAGGCATAGTGATGAATCGCCTATGCTATAAGGGTTATAGACTTTTCGAATACACACTTATGTGTAAGAGGAGGCGAATGATATGACGATAATGCCTGTTATGGTAATGATCTTTGTATTTGTACCTACCATTCTACTCATGGTAAGCATGCCTTATTTAACAAGAGAGACGATTAGTTTTGGGGTCACCGTCAGCGCTGCACAATTCCACAGTGAGCCTCTGCGCCAGATGCGGAAGTCATATGCTAGGATTAGTGCTACCTTACATACCATCCTATTCATTGTTTGCATCATCTGCCTAATATACGTTGAACATTCCAAGCAACAAAGTTGGATCATTGTCACTTATTCACTCGCCATGGTCGTAATCTCCCTAGTCATAAACATTAGCTATCATTTCAAAATGAAAAGTTTACTACCTATGCTGCCTATTGCTCCGGAACCATCGATCATGGCAGTGGACACTGAATTTCGGGAAAGAAACATTGGCTTGTCTAGTAATTGGTTCCTCATTCATTTTTTAATTATTGGTGTTAGTATTCTAACTGTGCTACGCAACTACGATCTTATTCCTGATCAGATTCCGATCCATTTCAACAGCAGCTGGAACGTAGACCGCTATGCAGCTAAATCTTATAGTTCTGTGTTTATGCCTACGATAATGCAAGTGTTCATAACACTTTTGTTCATATTTGAGAATTGGAGTATTCGCAGAGTGAAGCATCAGGTTCAACCCACTGATCCTAACCGTTCCATCAGACAAGACGTAACATTCCACCGTACTTGGTCATATTTTATGATTACAGCAAGCTTCTTAATAGTTATCCTGTTTTCCGTTGTGCAACTAAACATGATATCTCTACTTAACATCAATTTCGCTATCCCCATTATCCTAATTATAATAGCTTTTATCATCCTATACGCCTTCGCCTTATCGTTCTGGGCTGGTCAGGGCGGAAGCCGCTTGGAGCGGTCTGACGATTCCTCCAATGTCAGACCTGTCCATGATGATGATAAATGGCTATTAGGTATGATTTATTTCAATCGCAAAGATCCAAACCTAATGGTCGAGAAAAGGTTCGGAGTCGGCTGGGGATTAAATTTCGGTCACCCAGTAAGCTGGCTGACTTGTCTCGGAATTATTGTACTGTTAGTTGTGGTGCGGTAACAAGGCTTGGAGGTTAATACTCAGCGGTGTATTCTAGCTTTCAAAAAATAAATATTTTCGCTTCAAAATTAGACGCCATTCACATTAGACAAGAGCAGTTGAGAGGTGGGAAAACGAAAATCCACTTCCTTGATTAACAATTAAAAGGAGAATCGGCATTAGATAACATAATATTCAAGCAGCGGTTCCTTAGGGAAAATGGTCTGCTGGATGGATTTCGAAGATGATATTTCGGCAGACACATCCGACTAGATAGAGGATGATCCACTTTATTAATATAGCGGTTGGGATGTCCCACTTGTCACGTTCGCAGTTATACTAGCGGATTTTCCGCTAAATGCCCATCACACCTCATCCCCTGAGTTACAATATCCCTGAGGTGACCGTACCATGAAGGATAACATGTCAAACCTGATCGAGGATTTGTTTCACGGAAACCTGCGGTTGGACGAGTCGATTCATCCTGAGCATCCCGAGTATCAGGAGATCAATCGCCGCATATCGGACCTGATGCAGAACTATAAGACACAGCATACGGAGAACGAATATGATGCATTGGAAGAATTGGTAGACTTAATCGGGCAATCGACGTCCATGTACGTGGAAGCAGCATTTGAGCAAGGTTTCCGCACAGGCGGTAGGCTGATGATCGAGGTTTTGTGCAGAGCATGAGCGCAAACGATTAACCCAACCTATACGCGAGCAGGGCAGATGTAACCTTTCAAAACCAGCCCTAAAATATTGAAAAACATAAGCAACTAGCATTAACTGTTGGTTGCCCGATCATTCAAACCCCAAAATCCCCTTCTCCATTACCACCGATCAGGCTGGCATGGAAAGGGGCTTTTGTGTTTAATCCCGCACTTATTACCTACACCTGTCTAACTACAACCTACCGCGCACCAATATTCGTACCTGAAGGCGTACCCGACCCAATCAGATCACTCCCGTTCGCAAGCTTCAGGAAATTACCCAAGACAGGCGTTCCATCCGCGCTGCGTGTCACCGAAGGCACAAGGGAGACAAAGTCGGCTGCGATGGCGAGTAGGCCTTTGTCGTTGACGCTCTTTTTGTTTTTCCACCAGACGTTGGTGCTGCTGACGTCGGTTCCACTGGTTTTGTCGCTGGCGCCGCCTTCGAAGGACAGGTTGTTGGTGAAGATATGTGTGCCTAAATCAAAGGCAAAGTTGCTTTGACCATTTTGCCAGGACGTATTATTTTTCATCTGAATGGAACCGGGATTACTGTTATAGGTGAAGCCGTGCTTTTTATTTTGAAAAGCAATGCTGTTCTCCACAATGTGATTCACCGCGATTTTCTCGCCGCCCAGCTTGAAGCCGTTACCGTCACTATTGGTGGTGGATGTACCATCCGAAGTCTGCCCGTTGTGATGGGAGAGGCTGTTGCGGATCGTCACGACGCCAATGGCGCCTGTATCTGTTTTGCTGTACAGATCCCAGCCATCGTCTACATTATAGGCAGCGATACAACCATCGAACAGGTTGCCCGGGCCTACCGTCAATTTGGCGGCAAAACCGTCTGCATCTTCTCCGTCATCCGGATCATAGTTATCATGGGAATAGGAGCGGATAATCTCGTTATAGGCAGGCCACTCGCTGTTTGCCGCAGTAGAGGCATAACGTCCGAGCTGGATACCGGTATCCCGGTTATGATGAGCTTCGATCTGTTCCAGACGGTTGTAACTGCCCCCGATAAAGATACCGTTGTCGCCCGCACCCTTCACTTCAAGCCCTTTGACGAGCCAGTAGTCTCCGAACATTTGTAGCCCGCGATTGGTGGAAGCGAAGGCTTGGGCGGAGAAATCAAAGACAGGCTTTTCCGATCCGTACGCCACCAGATTTTTGCGTTGTCCCGATGTACCACTATTGCCTCGTTCAATCGTAACCGTTTCCGAGAAGCTGTAGGTGCCACCGCGCAGATATATCGTTTTGCCAGGTGCGATCTGGGTCAACGCGTTAGCCAGTGACGTAGGACTCGCGAGGGTTCCGGGATTGCTAGCCGAGCCCCCAGGAGCGACATATAGATCACCTGCAGCGAGTGCGGTGCTGGAGGTAGCCACAGAATCAGAGGGATTTTGCAGTCCGCTATAGATCAATTCCGCCGCACCAGCCGATCCACCGCCGAGCAATAATAGAGGGAACGCGGCACTTAGGCAGATGTGAGTCATTTTCGATTTCAGCGAACGTTGAGATGATGCATGAACAGAAGTGATTGGGAATAATTTCATTAAGCAAACCTCCTTAGTAATTGGGAAATGAAGTCCTAGAGGACACAGGTTCATGGTAAATGTTGTAAACGTTATCATCAATAATCATTTGATCAGATGGACTCAACCTGCTGACAAGCCTCGTATAACTGGTCGGAAATGGAAATTCATATGAGTAACGCATAATCTTGCGCTCAGTTCATGTCCCTCATTTAACAGGGGATCATCTGAAATGAACTTAGAAAGAGCCCCTTTTCTTAGCAAACGGCATGATCCATACCTCCAATCATCCGAAATCAACCTTATAAATATTTAAAATAGAAGGGGCCCACATGATCAGCTCACAGTCTGCACAGGTTGAAACGCCAAATACCCTCGATAGCAGCTGCTTAAGCAGTCTTTGCTACCGAGGGTTAATTAACGAACCTATACGTTTCTATATAACATGTCCTTTACCTTAAAATACGCCTTAACTAAACCAGCCAGTGCTTAATATGGATCTGCTTCATGACTGCGCTTGGCGGCCTGTTCCACTGTGGGCTCATGCTTGGGCTGAACCGTGGCACTGTCATCCGTTGAGACGGCGGATAATCCTTCCGCTACCCGGCGTCCATAATCGGCATCCGCTTGTGTGAAATGGGAGATCATGCGCTCGCGGATATCCGGTTTGCATGTGGCTAAAGCATCTACCAGATTGCTGATCAGCTCATCTCGCTCCCAATCTTCAAACGAACGGTAGGTATCACCAGCTTGTCCGAAGTCATTGGTACGCTCAATTTTTTCACGAACAAGACGACCCTCAATAAGAGGTTCATGCTCCTTACCGCGTGGAGTTGCTTCCTTTAACCCACCCAACGAGGAAGGTTCATAATTGACATGTGGATTCTGACCTGGTGCACGATCGACCTGATATTGCATCTGCCCGCCGCTCTGATTGGTGGCAACCCGATTTTTGGGTGCATTAACTGGCAGTTGCAGATAGTTGGCACCGACCCGGTGACGCTGGGTATCCGAGTAGGAGAAGGTGCGTCCTTGCAGCAGTTTGTCATCCGAGAAATCCAATCCATCCACCAGTACACCTGTGCCAAACGCTGCTTGTTCCACTTCATTAAAGTAGTCTTCGGGATTGCGGTTTAGCGTCATTTTCCCAACCGGCAAAAATGGAAACTGCTCTGGCGGCCACAGCTTGGTTGGGTCCAGCGGATCAAAATCCAGTTCTGGATGCTCGCCGTCCTCCATAACCTGAACGCACAATTCCCATTCCGGGTAATCTCCTTGTTCAATGGCGTGATACAGGTCGAGTGTAGCGTGGTTAAAGTTCTGCCCCTGAATATCGCTAGCGTCTTTTTGGAGCAGGTTGCGTATGCCTTGATTGAGCGGTTCCCAGTGATATTTAATGAGCACGCCTGTGCCTTCCTGGTTCACCCATTTGTATGTATTGACGCCCGACCCCTGCATTTGTCGATAGTTGGCCGGAATTCCCCAAGGGGAGAAGAGAAACGTAATCATATGGGTAGCTTCAGGACTTAGCGATACAAAATCGAAAAACCGCTCCATATCCTGTGCATTGGTTAACGGGTCTGGCTTGAAGGCGTGTACCATATCCGGGAATTTAAGCGGGTCACGAATGAAAAAGATTTTCAGATTGTTACCCACCAGATCCCAGTTGCCATCTTCGGTATAGAATTTTACAGCAAATCCGCGCGGGTCCCGCAGGGTCTCCGGTGAATGTCCGCCATGTATAACGGTAGAGAAGCGAACGAACACGGGCGTTTGTTTGCCTTTTTCCTGAAACAGACGTGCACGTGTGTACTTCGATACCGGTTCATCACCGGCCGTTCCATACGCTTCAAATACGCCATGAGCACCAGCGCCGCGGGCATGAACCACCCGTTCTGGAATACGTTCACGGTCGAAGTGAGTAATCTTTTCGAGAAAATGATAGTTCTCCAGCGTAGTCGGTCCGCGGCTGCCAACGGTTCGTACATTCTGATTGTCCGTGATGGGATGGCCTTGCCGATCCGTTAATGTCTCAGGTGCCTTGTCTGAGGAATGCTCAGGTTGTGAAGACTGATGATTCATGGAGCACCGCCTTTCCTTATGATGGATTCGAATATATATTTTCCCTGCAAGCCGGTTCTATACATCGTTTTCATTAAAAAAAGCTTGTCACCCACCTCATGGCGTGGGATAATTAACTTTTGCCCAGCGGCCTTTTTGGAACGGAAAATGAAATTTGGACCGCTTGTCTAAGAATGGAGGCTGACCTAGGATTGTCTACACAACGTTATCCTTTTGCATATGATCCGGCAGAGCCCTTTGTATCCCGTTTAGGGGAATGGGTTGCCGATGTTTTTTACGATATTTTGCCTGAGTCCGGCTTCGAGGTACGGGATGAACAGATTTTTATGGCGTACCAGCTAGAACGGGCCTATGGAGATAAAAAGACCATTATGGCTGAGGCTGGTGTGGGAACAGGCAAGACATTAGTCTATCTGCTCTACGCGGTCTGTTATGCTCGTTATACGGGTAAACCGGCGGTAATCGCCTGTGCCGATGAGTCATTGATTGAACAACTGGTGAAGCCGGGCGGAGATATTGCGAAGCTGGCTGCACATCTGGACTTGGAAGTGGACGCACGTCTGGGCAAGTCACCTGACCAATACGTCTGTCTGAACAAATTAAGTGCGGTGCGATTTGCCGATGAGGATGCACCTGTCATTGAAGAAGTGCATGAGAGCCTTCCGGATTTTGTGAATACGCCGGGTACGCTTCAGGCATTCCATCCGTATGGTGACCGAAAACAGTATCCACATCTGAATGATCGTCAGTGGAACAAAATTAACTGGGACCCGTTCCAAGATTGCTTCGTTTGTCCCAAACGTCAACGCTGTGGTCTGACGCTATCACGTGACCACTACCGCCGTTCCAAGGACATCATCATCTGTTCCCATGATTACTATATGGAGCATGTGTGGACCTATGATGCGCGCAAACGCGAGGGACAATTGCCACTGCTGCCAGATCACAGCTCGGTTGTATTTGATGAAGGACATTTGCTGGAAGAAGCAGCCCTGAACGCACTGAGCTACAAGCTGAAACACCGTATCTTTGAGGAACTCGTGACTCGCCTGCTTGAAGGAGAGATTCGTGAATCCCTCGCGGAGCGTGTGGATGAAGCGATTGAGAGCAGTGAGCGACTGTTTGCGTTGCTGGATACGTATACGGTGGCAATTCCGGGATCGGAACGGAAAGAAGTTCGGGTAGAGCCGCCATTGCTGCGTGAGATTGAACGTCTCACTAGTGTGCTGGATGCGATCGGCGAAGAATTGGTATTTGAAAGTGGATTGTTCTCGCTGGATGGGTACCAGATGCGTGTCGTGGAAGAACATCTTGATATGATTCAGTCTGCGCTTGCTTTGTTCCGCAAGGAAGATGGGTACATCTGCTGGGCGGAAGAGAGTGAAGACGAGACGACCTTATCAATCATGCCGCGTACGGTGAAGGAAATGCTGAACGAGCGTGTGTTCAACACAGGCATTCCAATCGTGTTCTCCTCTGCAACGCTATCTGTGGATAGTTCATTCCGTTATGTGGCGGACAGCCTGGGGATTGAAGACTTTGTATCCTTCTCGGTCGCTTCGCCATATGATTACGCGGACAAAATGCGGATGAAGATTACGAATGAGGCCCTCCCAGGCCACCCGGAGAACGAAAATCGCATGCGGGATGCTGTGTCTTTACTTCAGGAGAGTGGGGGCCGTGCACTAATCCTGTTCCGTACGATGGAGGAATTGCGTGCATTCAAGCAGGACATCGTTCATGTACCTGAAGCAAAAGGTTTGCGCTTTATGTATGAGGGCGACCGGGAGATCAGTGATCTGATTGCGGCGTTCCAGCAGGATGAGGAAAGTGTGCTGTGCTCCGTTAATCTGTGGGAAGGGCTGGACGTTCCGGGTCCGTCATTATCCAACGTGATGATCTGGTCGCTTCCGTATCCACCACAGGACCCTGTATTTAATGCAAAACGTACAGCCTCAGCGGCACCTTATGAAGAGATCGATCTTCCATACATGCTGCTGCGTGTGAAGCAAGGTCTGGGACGTTTGATTCGGACCAGCAGTGATTCGGGTACCGCCGCGATTCTCGATGAATCGTTATACAGCAAAAAGGAAGCCAAAGACCGCATTGCGGCTCTGCTTCCCGAAGGTGTAGAATGGACAACCCTGACTCACTAGTTCACATTCATATTTAGAATATTTAACTTAACTGGCTCCCTTTCCAGAAGTAAGTACTTGTACGCTGCGGCTTCAACGTCCGGCTGTGATCAAGCGCTCATTTTGGAGGGGAGCCTTTGACTTGTGCAAGAGTTTTCTTTGTTAAAAAATACCCATGCTCAAATACCGTTCCCCGGTATCGGGCGCAATGCAGAGCACCCGGTGTCCCGGCCCCAGTTCCTTCGCGATGCGAAGGGAGGCCCACACCGAAGCGCCAGAGGAAGGGCCGAGCAGCAGCCCTTCCCGGGCAGCAAGCTGCCGCATCGTATCCAGTGCATCCTCATCGGACACCTGGATAATGGCATCCCACACGTCGGTATTCAGAATGTCCGGAATGAATCCCGGACTTGTACCGACGAGCTTGTGGGGTCCGGGCTCGCCACCGGACAGCACAGGTGAACCTTTCGGCTCTACCGCATAGATACGAATGTCCGGCAGCTGCTTGCGCAGTTCTTCTCCCGTTCCGGTGATCGTACCACCTGTTCCCGCCGTGGCAATGAAGGCGTCCAGCTTGCCTTCCATCTGTTGCATAATTTCGGGAGCCGTGGTGATCCGGTGGATGTCCGGGTTCGCCTGATTCTCAAATTGCTGGGGAATGAAGCTTCCCGGAATGTCGGCCTGAAGTTCTTTGGCCTTGCGAATCGCGCCAGGCATCCGTTCCGCAGCAGGTGTAAGTACGACATCTGCGCCATAGGCTTTCAGAATGTTGATGCGTTCCTTGGACATGTTGTCCGGCATGATCAGAATGGCCTTATATCCCTTGGCAGCAGCATTCATTGCAAGACCGATGCCGGTATTACCGCTGGTTGGTTCGATAATGGTTGCGCCGGGAAGCAGCAGTCCTGCCCGTTCAGCCTGAACGATCAGGTTATAGGCGGCACGGTCTTTGACACTACCGCTGGGATTGAAATATTCCAGCTTGACGTATACGTCAGCGGAATCGCTGCTTGTAAGTCTGTTCAGTCTAACGGCAGGTGTCTGGCCGATCAGCTCAGTAACATCTGCGGCAATGCCTGTATGTGCGGGTGTTTGATTATTAATTAAATGCGAATTCAAGTCCATGAAGTACAGCTCCTTGATTGATAAGACGTTGAAAGCAATTCCAATGAACAAGTCTGTCCGCCGTTAATGGCTGGCAGGCTTGTTTGCTTATAGGAATCAATTTTCATTACAAGTCTGAACAGAATGTACAGACATGTCTATTCCATCTTAATGAACGCAACCTTCCGGGGTCAACCTCTTTCGCTTAGGCAGAAGGATGGGGAGTCTGAGGAGTAAGTGGACTAAGAAATGTGAATTCAAACTATGACGGGTACATTAAGCAGATGAATCAGCTATAACGGCTGGGTCAGATCCATATCCAGATGCCGACTAAGCTCTTTTTTGACTTCATTCCGCGCGAACGTCCACAGCATATAGAAACGCTGCAAATATCCTCTGCACAGATACTGGGTTTCGATTCCATCAACTTGCCGTTTCTCCTCCAGAACCTTGACACCACGAGTTCTCATCTGTTTGCGAAGCGTCAGCATTTCCTTAAGTACATCATTCTGAATGCGGGTTAGAGACAGAATGTAGACCTCTGGCATTTTGAGCTGCAACGTATCCAGTGTACGAATATCCCGTTCAAGCACATCCAGCAGCAGGGTGCGTACAACCATGCTTTTAATCAATCGGTGGTCTTCATCCGCAGGGGATGGGGCGGAAGGGGATGATGACATACTTTCACTTCCTTAACCTTGAATTCGGACATGTTCTTATTTACAGAACGTATGTTCTTATATTATAATCAATATATGCAATGATGATACACAATACAACCGAGAAATATTGGAAGTAGCCCATATGTGATTCATGCTGAGGTTGTAGGCGGTGAAATAGGGACAGGCCTTCTCCAAAATAAGGTATAATATTTGGGTTTTGCAGGAAACCTAAGGGCATAAAGAAAACGACTTAATGCATCAGAGGAAGAGATGAAGAGCTTTTGGTTGGTACTAGCGAAGGTTAGTAAGAGTTGTCAAAGTGTTGCAACAAAAAAGCCCCTGCCTTGGGTGGCGGGGCCAGATGATCTGCCGAACCAGACGGCAGAGTTGTATATGAGCATAAAGCGGTTAAGCCAGATACTGAGGCTTCTCGTAAAGAGCCTCTTTTTCCAGAATCACTTTGTAAGGTCTTTCTTTACCCTTCAGGGAAGGGCCAATCGTAGTTAGCGGTACGGCCGGTTTGTGGAAACGATCTTCTTCTTTGGGTTCCGGAACCGGTCGTGATGATTCGGGCGCAGAACTGAGGCGTACCTTTTTCTCGCTGCCCCAGCGCTTGCTTATTTTTTTCGTTTCCGGTTTCATTCCGGTTCGCCTCCTAACAAATCGTTGATGGCGTTGAACAGATGACGGTTCTCCAAATCCATCTGCTGAAATATCGCCTCATCCGCTTCAATATGTCCAATAATATGGACCGTGATTACATACCTCTTGGCTACAGGATAGCATAGCAGATACTCTTTCTCAAGGTAGTCGTCGTAGAGATTGATCTTGATTTTGTTCTCCCGGTAAGAATCAATAACCAGAATTCGCTTCGGATCATCAGGCTGTTTGTCGTCGTTGGCGGACAAGTTATATTTTCTCCCCGGTTCCCCAACATTACCACATAATTGTTCAATATGACCACTGTCATCTGTACGGTATATGGCAGTCCCACGCACGGCAAATGGAGGAAGGGATACAAATGCACTGCGAAGTGCATCGCTCATTCGCTCCAACATAACCGAATCTGCTTTGCGGGTACGCAGTAACTCCCTGAAGAATCGCAGCAGCTTGAGCAACTGTAACCGGGCTTCGCCCTCAGACCTCTTGTGTTTCTCAATGATTTTTTCCACTTCGGGATCGCTCCATCGTCCCTGTTCTTCAATGCTGTCTGCGATTTTGGAACAGGCCACCGAGACGGCTGGCGCCCATTTCCCGTCTGAACGAATTTCATAAACCAGAGGATTTAAACCCAGCAGGTCTGTAGGCATGCGTAAACCTTCGATCTTGGAAGCGTCTTTGATGTCCGTAATATCTTCAGGGAGAATGAAAAAAATACGCTTTCGTCCTAGCCGACCCATAAACAAACCCATTTCCAGCATTGTATTATCACGGACAGAGGCATAGTACTTCCCGCGAATTTTCGATATATCATCCGGATGAAAAATAAAAATGGCAAAGTCAGTCGTACGAACTTCTGTTTCCAGATCGTCCATGGTATAACTGCTTGGATTAAAAACTCCGGAGTACCAAGGGGTAACTTCGGCCGAGAAACGCAAGTTTTCGTGTACTGCGGCTGCAATCGGCTTCGCTTCCAGCGAGCAGCCAATAAAGACTCTTGGCTTTAACGTTTTCATCAATCCGCCTCGCTTAAACGGTAGTGGGAATCAATTGTTATATTATACCATAAACAGCAGAGTAAGTCTGGAAACGTTTAGCTGGACCCAAGATAAGCCGATTACATTTGCTATAGTGTATGTGCAAGAGGCAAATGATTCCTTTAAAATCCGTGGAAAAATAAAAAAATGGACCCAAATTGTCACAGTTGGGTGACTGGACAGTTATATTTGGAAGCTTCAGTCATAGAATGAAGGAGCAGGTAGCACCATTAGTTAGAGAAGCTTGTCCTGGTGTGGCTGGTTGGCGGCTCAAGCAGGCCAGAGTGTGCTTTTTGCGCATATTTGAAGGGTCTGCTGTTTCGACCCAATCACATCGGTGTTATATAATAGAAGAACAAGCAAGTTAGCTTAGATTTTTAAACTGAATTGAACATTACACATGTCTATATAAGGTGAACTAAATTTTTACACGAGAACGTAGAGTGCAGAACCCGTCTGGAGAAGCGAAGCGCTCGCCTTTATCCCCGGATTTTCTCCTTTGGAAAAGGGAATCAAAAAATCCGGGGATAACAGCGATCGAAAGAGGGTATTGCAATCGAAGTGGTTAAGTGTAAAGTTTATATGGTCTTATGCAAGGTGTAATATTTATCAGTTTAATTGGCATAGCTAACCACCAACAGACAGAAAGGATCAGGATACCATGAGTTCCCGAAGGATAATTTCCCCAAGGACGATCTGGAAACGTTACGATCTCTCTTACACTTAGCGCCCCTTGTAGAGTACACCACCGTAAAGAAAAAAACGGCTGACTCTGCGAAAGAGGGGATTGGAATGAATAATATTCGAAGGACAAATACGATGATTTCTTCCAGGCTTGCCTTTTGCAGGGTACGGTCGGTGCAAACCAACCTTTACAAACTGCGAGGGAACCTGAATGAAGAGAACATCGTTAACCTTACAACAAGTTAAGACAGAGGCGGGAAAGTTCGCCATTATGCTGCTCGGAACATTTATCTTGGCATTTGCCTACTATCACATTAATTTTCAGAATCATTTATCGGAGGGCGGATTTGTCGGTCTGGCCCTGCTTGGAAAGTACGCGACAGGCTTATCACCTGCAATCGGCATGCTACTGCTGGATATTCCAGTCATGATTCTGGCCTGGTTCCTCAAGGGCTGGAAGTTCATGATTCAGGCGCTGCTGGGTGTGGCCGCATTCTCATTGTTCTATGACGGGTTTGAGCGGTACTCTACCTTGGTCATTCCGTTTCACGGTAATCTGTGGATTCCGGCAGTCCTGTCCGGTGTTATTACCGGCGTGGGAGCTGGCATGGTACTACGATTCGGAGGAGCGACAGGTGGAGATGACATTCTGGCGGTGCTCATTAGCCGTTGGAAGGGCTGGAAGCTGGGAACGGTTTTCTTTGTCAGCGATGCGTTTGTGCTCGGATTGTCGCTTTTCTTTCTACCGGTAAAAGAAACTTTATATACCATTCTGGCCGTATGGATTGCCAGTAAGGTGATTACGTACATGGTCAGTTTCCCGGCTCGCCGGACGGTTACGACCTCAGCTGTGAAACTGCCCGTGTCGACTGCAGCCAAAGTAGTCAGCGGTGCTACACAACGAGCTCCGGTGGCTAGAGGTGTTTCGCATTAAACGTAACGACCACCCTATTCGAAATGAATGTTGTTTGAATAAGGTGGGCTGGCCTCATACCAAACACAAAGCCCTTTTGCATGCTTGATGGGAATCATTCCATTAGCGGCGAAAGGGCTTTTTTGCTTGCCTTCATTAAAAAAATAACGTAATACATTCACGATATATCCTATTTTAGAACAGATTCACTTAAGGCTTAAGGGAAGAGGCAATTTGCCCATCTTCATTATGGATAATAGCCCGAATGTTCTGTTTTTCACTCTTTTCTTTGGCAGCATCCACAGCTTCGGCTTTGGTTCGGAACGTAGCTAGAGATTTGGATTGACCTTCTTCCTTGATGGCCCAGCCGGAGTCAGTAGGAACGACATGAATGTTATCATGGCTTTTGGAAGAAGAGACGGGCTCGGAATGACGGCGTGGAGAGGAAGACTTTCCATGCTCCGATTTGCTGTCTGATGAAGTATGTTTTGTAGCCTGCTTCGAATTCTTCGATGGGGGATGATTCTCATCCCATTCTTCCGCTTTGGCAGTCGCGATTGCAATGGAGCGTCCTTCCTCATAACCGTCGTCCAGCAATGCATTGGCAATCTCAATGGCCTTATGTCTGACACGAGGCTCCAGATTTTTCATAGAAACGGGATAATCCTGTTTGTTCCACGGCATATTGATTCCCTCCTGTACAATATAAGTTATTGTATATTACCCTTTACCTGGTTGAATAAACGATTATTGTGGAGAACCTTGAAGCATATCATGTAGTTTTGGTGCATTTTACTGTTCAGCTTCTCTGCCCTTTCTATACTTTTATGTGGATGAGGAGTATAATGCTTCCATACTTGAAATTACAATAGAAGCATAATGAGAAAAAGAAAAGATAAGGAGATTTACATATGTTTAGTTTGAGCCTAGCCATTCCTATGTTGTTTACGATGCTTATTCATGCGGCTGACAGTCTGTCCTATGCGCTACGCCTTGGAGGATTACGTACTCGCAGAATAGCGCTGGCCTTATCTCTGTCTGGAATTTTGCTACTGGTGTCGCGTACCTCCAATATGGCCCAAGGGCCGATGGTAGGTAATCTCGTGGATACTGCGACGAATGGAGGGAATCCCCACTTTGCAGCACAACTGCACTGGCTAATGGGTGCGGCTACGGTAGGAACAGCCCTGGCTATTCTAAGTTTTCCAACGATGGTCAAACTCGCTTCCCGAATGGTCGTTCATTTTGAGGCGGCAGGATCGATTCCATCCATGGTTCGAGGTCTAATGAAGCGCAGCAAGCTCAAAAACGCGATGTATTATATTACCCCGCCATCATGGAAAATGGCAAAGTTATTGGTACACAACGGAATGCCCAGACGTCTAATGACGTTGAACATAGCGGTGACAGCAATCTATACGACAGGAGTTCTATCCAGTCTGTACGCTGCTTATCTTTATCCGGGGCAGGCTGTAGCTGCTTCGCAATCCACCGGACTCATTAATGGAGTAGCAACCATTCTGTTAACCATCCTGATTGATCCTCGTATTTCGTTGCTTAGCGACAAATCTCTGCGTGGTGAAATCCGGCTGGATCGAATGAATCAGATCTATGGCTGTATGCTTGTATCCCGTTTATTTGGCACATTGTTAGCGCAGTTGTTATTGATTCCATTTGCTTACTGGATCGGCTGGATTGTGAGTACGATGTAAGCTAATTCCAATCTATATACAAAAAAAAGAAAGGGGACTTCCCATGCGTCATGAAGATGACGGGAAGTCCCTTTTTTAGTCTTAATTAATGTCTAACGAACGGAGCACAAGTTAATAGCTTCAATTGCCTCAAGTTTGTAATGTAACGAATCGGAGAGACGTTATTTCATCGCTTTACACGCTGCTTCAGGCTGTTCCGCAGTTTTCACCGGAATAACGTGACTGAAATTCTTTAAAATTAGCATTTCAAGTGAATTGTCCTCTTAAGAGGCGGTCGATTCGCTAGCGCTTCTTAAATACGTACTTCAATGAACCATTACTTAATTAAACAGTACGGCGTATTCGGCATATCCTTCTTTTTCAAGATCTTCTTTGGGTACAAAACGAAGGGCTGCGGAATTGATGCAATAACGCATTCCACCAGCTTCGGCAGGGCCGTCGTTGAACAGGTGACCCAGATGGGAATCCCCTTCACGACTTCTCACTTCGGTACGAATCATGAAGTGGCTGAGATCCGTTTTTTCCTTCACATTGTAGTCACGTAGTGGACGGGTGAAGCTTGGCCAGCCGCAGCCTGAATCGTATTTGTCGGTGGAACTGAACAATGGCTCACCGGATACGATGTCCACGTAAATTCCGTCACCGTGGTGATCCCAGAACTCGTTATGGAACGCTGGTTCGGTTGCGTTGTTTTGGGTAACTTCATATTGCAGCGGCGTCAGACGCTCCTTCAGGCCGTCTTTATCCACTTTGCCGGACCAGTTACGTTCGATAAAGTCTTCACGTCCAGAACCTTTACGGTACCGTTTGTAGTGCGCAGGGTTTTTGTGATGGTAACCTTGGTGATGCTCCTCTGCTTCATAGAACGTTTTCGCTGGCAAAATCGGTGTGAAGATTGGTTTGTCAAAACGTCCGCTTTGTGCCAAAGCTGCTTTGGAAGCTTCTGCGATCTGGCGTTGTTCTTCACTATGATAGAAGATGGCTGTCTGATAAGATGATCCACGGTCATGGAATTGTCCACCCGTATCTGTTGGGTCGATCTGTTGCCAGAACAATTCAACGAGTTTCTCATATGGGAAGATGGCAGGGTCGAACGTAATTTGAACGGCCTCTACGTGACCTGTCGTTTCCGAGCAGACCTCCTCATATGTTGGATTCTCCGTATGTCCTCCTGTATATCCCGATACAATCTTATGAATACCGGGTAGTTCCTCGAAGGGGGATACCATACACCAGAAGCACCCGCCTGCAAAAGTTGCTTTTTCACTAGTATGTTGTTCCATGCTATAGTCACTCCATTTCTGATGAAGAATGATATTTTGGCTTACTCTTCTATTATATCCCGAATTGGCAAGCCAACCAAGCAGGATCGTAAAGAGGATGAGTCTGAAATGTTTCTGACTGTTCCGACTTAGACTTTTTTACGAGAGCGTAAGCGAAACAAGAGCAATATTATCGTCATGAACACCAGATAACCGGCAAGGATTAGCAGGCTCACCCAGATTGATGTTTCTGCTTGTGCACCCGCATAGGCAAAAACAAAAATCGCAGGCAGTTTGCCAATCGCCGTCGCAACCATGAAGATCCAGAATGGGGTGTAGGTAATGCCCGCATAGATATTAACCGCCATTTGGGGAACGATGGGCAGCAGTCGCATAGACACGATACCCATGAAGGGATGAGCCTCCATCCATGTTGTAAACCGATTCAAACCCCGAATGCGTTCGAGATAGGATCTGGCCTGATTTCGGAATATCGTTCTTGCTCCGGTGTATACCAGCAGTGCAGCAATCGTGGTCCCAAGCCAGCATATCCAGGCTGCTGTTGCGGTACCGTAACTATAGCCAAAGGCAATAATGACGATTTTGTACGGAATTACGGGTATAAGAGCAAACAACGTCGCCATAGCGAGTAGAATTGGAATGGACTGATGCAGATCGGTCCAGGCCAGTAGTTCATATCTGTAAATAAACGTGACTCCGGCAAGTAAAACATATAAGAGGAGCCATACCCATTTTCGCAAAATCCCAAACGCTCCTTTCAGACCAGGAAGGTCTTACTGTATCCCAATCCGTATTGCTTTCTCTCTAAAGTTTACCACGTTCAACCAAAGGATGGACAATTCGTGCCGGTTCTAGCTGCAATCACTGGCATGTTGCTGTCTGAAGGGTTACACTATAGGACGTAGAAATATAGAACTCATCTGAAGGTGGAATGATCATAATGGAAACAACCAAGCGAACCCGTGCTGCGATCATCGGACTCGGGGATATTGCACGTAAAGTATATTTGCCGCTGTTGACTGCCCACTCGAACGTGGAAATTGCGGGGATTATGAACCGTTCTCCCGAGCCGGTCAAGGAAATACAGCATACCTATAGATTAAACAATGGAACAACGGATATGAAAGAATTGTTGTCCTGGGATCTGGATGCGGTGTTTGTACATACAGCGACAGAAGCTCATTTTGACATTGTTATGCAATGTTTGGAGCGCGGGCTGGCAGTATACGTGGACAAACCTCTGTCCTATACGTTGCGGGAGTCGGAGGAAATGACCGCTTTTGCGGAAGCACAGGGTCTTCTTTTGGCGGTAGGTTTTAACCGGAGATTTGCACCGTTGTATCAAAACGCGAAGGAATGGATGCAGGCGGGACAAGGATTTGAATCGCTGACAGTTACTAAGCATCGGACTGGTATTCAGGATCGTCCTGCTGCGGAAACCATCTATGATGATCTGATTCATATTCTTGACCTGATGTTATGGTATTCGGATCACAATGTGCAGTTGCTCCATCAATGGATACGTAAAAATGACTTGGACCGACTGTTGCATGCGGCTGGATCAGCCAAGCTGGGCAGAACGGCATTTGGCAGATTCGATATGGTACGCCAAGCAGGAGCGGATTTGGAGAAGCTTGAGCTGTATGGCGGAGGAAGATCGGTAGAAGTGCTGAACATGGAAATAGCGAAGTATGAGGAACGCGGTGCACAGGAACGCAAGGAAACCTTTGGCAGCTGGGAAAGTATTTTGACCCGAAGAGGATTCACGGGAGCGATTGATCAATTTTTGGGAAATCTTGAAACCCCGGATGACTGTGCCATAAGTGCAAGTCACGTCATGGACAGTCATGACCTGGCCGAACAGCTTATTCGCGGTTAATCTTGCAGAAGGTCGTGCGGGAGTGTAAATGAAGCCTTCCGCACCAATGATTCATTAAACGATATTGGAGGAAGAATAATACCATGGATGAATATGAAAAAGAACGGAACAAACAAATTGAGGAAGCTGTAATTGAGACGTATAAACAGGAAGAGGAAATGATGATTCTGGTATTTGCCCAGTGGTGTGTCAATCATGGACTGGATCCGGAAGAGATGTACCGGCAAGCCTACCCGGAACAACTGAGCAATGAGCGTTTGCAGCAGGTGCTGAAGCTAGTTGTATCCAAGGAGGAAGCCGGTGACATTCCTGACGACACTGTATTGGGTGTGCTATCCATGTTTGGTAATGAAGACCTGGCTATGGTTGTATCCGAGGCGATTGCCGCGCGCAAATAGGTTTCGGTTACGAATAATACGTATACGTATTAATGAAGCGATTACATCTGTTCCCGGTGAATGACGCGGAATTCTTTGGGCGACATGCCGAACCGGGAGCGGAATACCCGGTGGAAATACGTATAATTGTTAAAGCCGGAAGATTCGGCTACATGTTCAAGTGTCATTGGACTGAAAATGATCCGTTCCCTGGCCATGTTCAGTCGTACATCCAGTGTATATTGCATAATACTTTTACCGAACGCTTCTTTGAAGAGATGAACTCCCCGTGAGACACTGATTCCAATATGGGTAGCTATATCTTCAAGCTTGAATAGAGAAGAAGCGTTCTCCTCGATGTAACTTTTAATCTCATATGCCACATAGTTGGTATTGGTATTCGTCGGATGCTCCGAGAGCATACGATCCACTTCAAGACAAAGAATTCGCATATAATAACTGGCGATTTCAGGGTAAGGATTGGAAATACGGCGCTGCTCCAGTACGAGCTGTCGAAACAGGGTAAGCAGGCTTTCGGTCAGCTGCACCTTGATCCGGTTCGGCCTCTTGTGATGTTTCCACCACTCATCCACCCAGTCCCCATTGAAGAAAATATGGTAATCACCACTCTCCACTAGTCGTTCGCCCATCGGATTTTGCTCTTTGTCTATTCTCAGTTCATATGGCTCATCCGGACTAAACAGAAGCAGATCACCCGCATCAACAAGCGACATGGTGCCGTCTACACGGGCTCGGCAACGTCCGTCCGTCTGGAGCCTCATCAGGTAATTCTTTACTCCCTCAGGATGCAAGCCTATATAAGGTTTGCGATGAAACGAGAAGCCTGCTGTAAGAACCTGGCAGGAATAATCAGTCGGCATTGGCATACTCCTTGCAATTTGAAAATTATGACCAGATAGTTCATGTTTCGATCATATTATTCATTTTAATTGAAGCCGAAACGGAATACCATAGTATTAAATTCAAGTGCAACAATTAAGCGCAAAACCTTCAATTACAAATATGCAAGTTACAGGTTCTCACCACTCATAAGGAGATGAACACCACTGTGGAGAAAATGAAAGCGGGCATTATTGGTTGCGGTAACATTAGCGCCATTTATCTGGAAAATTTCAAGGATAATCCTCTCATTGAAGTGGTGGCTGTTGCGGATTTGATCCGTGAACGGGCACAAGAACGAGCTGATGAATTCAATATCGCAAACGTTTACAATGTAGATGAGTTGCTGCAAGATAACGAGATTGAGCTTGTGCTAAACCTCACGGTTCCTGGCAGTCATGCCATGACTGATCTGGCTGTGCTTGAAGCAGGCAAACATGTGTATGCCGAGAAACCACTGGCAATCTCTCTTGAGGATGGTCGCAAGGTAATTGAACTGGCTGAGGAAAAAGGGTTGTATGTCGGTTCAGCACCGGATACCTTCCTTGGATCGGGCATTCAGACTGCGCGCAAGGCCATTGAAGAAGGACAGATCGGCAAGCCGATTGCAGCAACTTCATTCTTCATGGGTGGAGGGCCGGAGGCTTGGCATCCGAATCCGGAGTTCTTTTATGTCGCTGGTGGCGGACCGATGTTCGATATGGGCCCTTACTATTTGACAGCTCTGATTACCCTCCTTGGACCGATTCGCAGAATTAGTTCCTCAGCAGGTGTACAGATCACAGATCGCGTTATTGGTTCCGGACCGAAGGAAGGTACACCTCTTGAGGTACAGACACCAACACATCTGGCAGGAACGATTGATTTTGAGGAAGGTGCCATTGCAACAATGATCACCAGCTTCGATATCCGGGGCGCTTCGGATTTGCCACGAATTGAAATTTACGGTACCGAAGGCACATTGAGTATACCGGACCCGAACTTTTTTAATGGGGAAGTGAAGCTGCGCAGATTCGGTCAGGACACATGGGAGACTGTGACGCCTGCTTTTGAAAGCAGACAGAACGAGCGTGGAATCGGCGTTACCGAAATGGTTGAATCCATTCGAGCCGGACGCGAACACAAGGCCAGCGGTAAGCTCGCCTACCATGTGCTTGAAGCTATGCATGCGTTCCAGCGCTCCTCGCTTGAGGGCAAACACATCCAGCTGGAGAGCACTTATCAAGCAGGAGCAGAAAACAATACAGATGAAAATCAGTCAGAGGCTGTACAGTCACACTAATTGATTTCGGATGAGGTGAACCGGTAAATGTTGAAGGTTGGATTACAGCTATATACGGTACGTGATGAACTGGAGCGCGATTTCAAAGGTACACTCGCCAAGGTTGCAGAGCTTGGATATCAAGGCGTAGAGTTCCACAACTTTTACGGGCATAGCCCGGAAGAAGTAAGGGCCATTCTGGATGAATTCGGTCTGGAGATCGTGGGTACCCATGTTCAGTACAATAGTCTGCTTGAGGATCTCGATGGCGTGATCGCTTATCACAAAGCCATCGGAAACAAAAACCTGATTGTCCCTTATCTGTCGGAAGAACAACGGCAATGGGATAACGTATTTGCTTCCCTGAATGAGATTGGTGAGAAATGTGCAGCGCAGGACATGGTGTTAATGTATCACAATCATGATTTTGAATTTACAGAGCAGGTTGAGGGTCAGCCGGCGTTATACGCGATGTATGATACCGTAACCGCTTCCCACCTGCAAGTGGAGCTGGATTCGTGTTGGGCTCACGCCGCAGGATACCCGCCAACTGAAGTCATCGCGAAGTATGCGGGACGTCTGCCACTGGTCCACTGGAAAGACATGCGTCGTTCAGAAGGTCAAGTCCTGACAGTGGAATTTGGCCAAGGCGAGGTAGATCTGGGGGCTGTAGCTACAGCGTCAGATCAGGCGGGAGCCGAGTGGCTTGTTGTGGAACAGGATGTATGTCAGAATCCTCCACTGCAAAGCATCGAGAGCAGTATGAACTGGATTAGAAAATATGCCGCTAATGGAGGACTTGTTCATGTCTAAAGTACTTAATATCGCCATCGTAGGTTGTGGCGGAATCGCCAAAGGTAAACATATGCCCAGCCTGTCCAAACAATCTCAGGGCCGTATGGTCGCTTTCTGTGACATTGTGAAAGAACGTGCGGAGGAGGCAGCAGCCGAATTCGGTGCTGAG
The DNA here is from genome assembly GCF_057835695.1 of Paenibacillus sp. GL_099_B. NCBI lineage: Bacteria > Bacillati > Bacillota > Bacilli > Caryophanales > Paenibacillaceae > Paenibacillus > Paenibacillus sp. GL_099_B. Next base: position 4,774,668 of record NZ_CM174430.1, on the reverse strand, counting down.
GGAGCCAAAGTATATACGGATTATCACGAGATGCTGAAGGATGAGAGCATTGATGTGGTGCACGTGTGTACACCAAACGACTCCCATTCCGTGATTACAGTCGCTTCTCTTGAGGCGGGCAAACATGTAATGTGTGAAAAGCCAATGGCGAAGACGTCTGCACAAGCGCAGGCTATGCTGGAAGCCGCACAACGTACAGGCAAAAAGTTGTCCATTGCGTATCAGAACCGATTCCGCAATGACAGCCAATACCTGAAACAAATGTGTGAAGAAGGCGAGCTGGGCGATATTTATTTCGGTAAGGCGATTGCACTTCGCCGCCGTGCTGTACCTACCTGGGGGGTGTTCCTTGATGAGGAAAAGCAGGGCGGAGGACCGTTGATTGATATCGGTACGCATGCATTGGACCTGACTCTTTGGCTGATGGATAATTACAAGCCGAAGAGTGTAATGGGCTCAACTTTCCACAAGCTGGGTCAACGTGAGAATGCGGCCAATGCTTTTGGTCCGTGGGACCCGGAACAATTCAAGGTAGAGGATTCCGCATTCGGCTTTGTGACGATGGAGAATGGGGCTACAATTATCATCGAGTCCAGCTGGGCGCTAAATGTAGCTGAGTTCGGCGAAGCGAAATCACTGCTTTGCGGAACAGAAGGTGGCGCGGATATGCAGGATGGTCTGCGTATCAATGGAGAGAAACGCAGCCGTCTGTTTGAAACTAAGGTAGATCTGGACGCAGGCGGGGTTGCTTTTTATTCCGGTAGTGCAGAAAATGAAGCGGATCGTGAAGCTAGAATGTGGCTTGAAGCGATCATAGAAGACAAAGATCCAGTTGTAAAACCTGAACAAGCCATCGTGGTTACTCAGATCCTTGAAGCGATCTACGAGTCTGCTCAGACAGGCAAAGCGGTTTATTTCGACTAAACCGACCGGATGTCATTTTCAATGAAATAACCAGTATTCTTACGTTTATTTTCAGGATAGAAAAGCTCTTGATTTTCCACAATAATGATACAATCATGTGATCTGAACGGTATATTTATGCAGTTCATGGTTCATAAAACCAGCAATTAATATGATATTTAATCTAGGGAGGAATCGCACTTGAAACTCGGCGTATTTTTGGTACTATTCGGAGGACGTAAATTGGAGGATGCACTCGACTATGTTGCATCCAAAGGCTTGAAAGCAGTAGAAATCGGAACTGGTGGACATCCAGGGAATGCTCATTGTAAACCGGATGAGCTTCTGAGTAATCCGACAGCATTGAAAAACTTCAAAAATGCAGTAGAATCCCGTGGTCTGACTATCAGCGCATTGAGCTGCCACGGTAACCCGCTCCATCCACAAAAGGATATTGCGAAAGGATTCCACGATGATTTTGTTAAGACGGTAGAACTGGCTGAGAAACTGGAAGTGCCTGTTGTAAACACATTCTCCGGTTGTCCAGGAGACCATGAGGATGCCAAATATCCAAACTGGCCTGTTGCACCATGGCCAAATGACTTCCAAGAAGTTCTTAAATGGCAATGGGACAACAAAGTTATCCCTTACTGGACAGAGTGGGGCAAGTTCGCTGCAGATCACAATGTGAAAGTGGGACTGGAGCTGCACGGTGGATTCTCGGTGCATACACCAGCTACCTTGCTGAGACTGCGTGAAGCAGCAGGCGAAGTGATTGGCGCCAACCTTGACCCAAGCCACATGTGGTGGCAAGGTATTGATCCGGTACAAGCGATCCACATTTTGGGACGTGAAGGCGCGATTCATCACTTCCATGCGAAAGATACAACTATTGATCCAATTAACGTGAACAAATATGGTGTAACAGATATGCAGGATTATACAAACATGCTTGATCGTGCTTGGCAATTCCGCTCGGTCGGTTATGGTCACGATAACAAGACTTGGGCTGATATTATTAGCGCTCTGCGTCTGGTTGGATATGATTATGTCGTAAGTATTGAACACGAAGATGGTCTGATGTCGGTAGAAGAAGGATTCTCTAAAGCTGTGCAAAATCTCCAACAAGTATTGATTGAAGAGCCGCTGGGAGATATGTGGTGGGTTTAGAGTTACACTAGGGGGAAATTGAATATGATTAACGTCACCATTTGGAATGAATTTGTCCATGAGAAAATTCACGATGAAGTAAAAGAAGTCTACCCAGACGGTTTGCACATGGCGTTGGCAAACGGACTGGGAGGCGAAGGCTTTGCCATTCGCACTGCAACACTGGATCAGCCTGAGCATGGATTAAGTGATGAGGTGCTGAATTCTACAGATGTGCTTATATGGTGGGGACATATGGCGCATGATCGCGTGAGCGACGAGATTTCACAGAAGGTTGCACAGCGGGTCCTGGATGGTATGGGGTTGATTGTGCTGCACTCCGGTCACTTCTCCAAGCCATTCAAAGCGCTGATGGGCACAAGTTGTGATCTGAAATGGCGTGAAGCTAATGAGCAGGAGATTATCTGGTGTGTGAATCCATCCCATCCGATTGCCGAGGGCATCAATAGCAAGATTATTCTGGAAAAAGAAGAAATGTACGGGGAATTCTTCGATATTCCAGTGCCGGATGAGCTGGTGTTTGTAAGCAACTTCCAAGGCGGAGAGGTATTCCGGAGCGGATGTACGTTCCTCCGCGGTTCAGGCAAAATCTTCTATTTCCGTCCAGGTCATGAAACATACCCGACCTTCTACAATCCGGAAATTTTAAAAGTGATCAGCAATGGAGTGAAGTGGGCATATCCTACGCGCAACGTTAAGCCGGAATTTGGCTTCAGCGAACCTGTAAGATCACTTGGTAACGTGCTGGTTTAAGCTGCAAATTGGCTGTGTGAACGCATAAAATAAGCGATATACCAGAGAACCCTTCTCCAAGTCAAGTATGACTGTGGCAGATGGGTTCTTTTTGGGTAAGATAGCTACATGGGAGTTAGACGATATTTTCCCATGGTTCCGTTGTCCCATGTGATGTATACTGAGTTGTATCATCGAAGTTGAGTTATGCCTCTAAAATTTTAACTTTTTAGCGGCAGACGTTTTCTTTGAGACTTAAATATGTTATTATGAAATATACTAACTAAACGTAAGTTGGATCTCTAAAGAGGTGATTAATGTGGAAGGCCAAGATCTGCGGATGTGTCCGCGCTTTGAGACGGCGTTTTCTTTTCTGGGTAAGCGCTGGAACGGTCTGATTATTCAAACGTTGATGAGTGGTTCGAAGCGATTCAAGGATATCTCGAACCTGATTCCATCGATGAGTGATAAGATGTTGTCAGAACGGATGAAAGATCTGGAAAGCGAAGGAATTCTGATCCGTCATGTCTATCCGGAGACGCCAGTTCGTATTGAATATGAACTGACAGAGAAAGGCAAGGCGCTACAGCCCGTTATGAATCAAATTCAAGACTGGGCAGAGCAGTGGGTTGAGTAGTAACAGCTTCCCCGGCTCAAACTAAGTGAACTGATGGGATAAAGGCTCTTGATTTCCAGTGGAAATCAGGAGTTTTTGTCTTAAGGGTCCTGCACATGTTGTCGCGAGTTGTAGTATAATTGTAAATAAAATGGCCGCAGGCGGCCGGAGCGAGGAGGCCACTTGTCATGAGAGAAGAAAGCTTATCCCGTGAAGTACGCTACGGCAAGCAAGATATTGCAGAACTTGAGAGCGCATCCATCCAGGTACATTTAATCTACAAAAAAGCTGCGGAGCTATTTAAACGAACCTCATATTCCCCGTCGGTTAAGGATGATGTTGCAGGAGGGAAGACTCATTCCACGAATAGCAATGGTCAGGTAATGGCTCCGGCGGTACTGCAAAAATGGATTCAGACAGCAAGAGGCTGGAAATGTATTGGATGTGAACTGAGACAACCCGATTCCATCGGGGTTCAGGCCGAAGCCAACTTTCATGAAGAACGAGTGTATCTGGATGTGGGCGAAGGGCGTTTTGTTCAAGCGGAGATGCTGATTCAGGCGATTGTATGGTCACAATATGAGAAGATCCGCATGTTCGCGCCTTGGCTGGGTGATGACACCTTCTACACTGTACAAGAGCTGGATGTGATTGCGCGTTATATTGTACCTACCTATTTCTCTGAACGGCCGCTGCACGAGCAGGGCAAGGTATCCAAGGTACACCATTCATCTGGTCAAATTCCGCTCTACCAGGAATATGTGGATGCACCTTCGTTCTGTGTACAGGTGGACGGTGGATTACTTGAAGGGCGTTTGCTGACAGGCGTTTATGTGTCGGAGGAACAGTTCTTTGGGCTCAACCCGTATCTGAAGGATGGAGACGGAGGCCGTACCTACATGCAGGCTTGTGTTCAGTAACCATGCTACTTAATAGACCTTAATGATAATTAGGAGCCAAAGGGCCTGCTTGCAGGCTCTTTGTGTTGTACAAACCAGTTATGGACGCTGCTGGATGAAAAGTAACGGCATTGACACTTTTTTTGCATGAATTTTGTGCCATAATAGAGGTTATGGACAACAGGGTGAATGATTTTACGCAGGGTGGTGTTACCTACATGAAGAAGAGAATCCCCGGTTACATAGGTATATGTCTGCTTATTCTGGTTATATTAGCCGGGTGTAGCGAGACACAGCCTTCCGAACAGCCAATCGTCAAAGAGACCGAATCGCAGAATACTATTACTGTGGCAGTGGATGGCAGTACTTTTTTGCCTGACGCAACGAAGTCCATTAAGAGAGATTTTAGTGAAGGTCTGACGCTCAAGAAAGCACTATTGAACAGTGGACTTGTCGATTTTACAGCAGATGGCAAGCGGATCCAATCCGTGGGGGAAGTTTCTCTGGACTCCTCACTTAGCTGGGCGGTCAAACTGAATGGCAAGGATATTGACCCGGAAAATTGGGACATGGAGCTTCATGTCAAAGATGAAGTGATCATATATGTAAAAGCCGCTGACAGTGGGGGAGACGATGTTGTTTACCAAACAACATTACTCAAGGTGAGCGGTGGAAATATTATGCCAAATCTCAATCGTCAATATGCCGGGGTGTATGTACAGGAATGTACTGTGCGTGATGTATTGAAGTCCAGTGGGATTGTAAGAATGTCGGAGAACAACAAATTCGTTGTTTCCGTTGAAAATGTAATTCCCCGGATGAACCAACGCTGGATGATCATGGTGAATGACAAGGAACTGATGGAAAACGGTTTGGACATGAAGTTGAATCCACGTGATGCAGTAAAGCTCGAGTTGACTACTGTATCTTAAGTATAATAAAAGCCCAATCTTCATTACAGAAGATGGGCTTTTTCATTTGCATTTTAAGTGATTACAAGACTGGGAAAGCGTCAGATTCGGCAAATCTCGTTAGGACACAATTCGCAGTGGCAGATGCCCTGCAGCATGTGCAGATCCTTGATGACAATCATGCCGTTATCGTATTCAATGGCGTCTTTTTTACGCAGATCGCTTAACATTCGGTTGACACTTTCACGGGTCGCTCCAATCATATTGGACAGATCCGTGTGTGTTATTTTTTTATGAATCATAACATGCTCTCCATGAGGCTCGCCATAGGAATTGGACAATCGAATTAGCGTGGAGCAGAGTGCGCCTGGTTTGCCATATAACATCAGATCACGGAATTTGGTCTGGGTCAAACGGTGATGGATACCCATCCATTTCATAAAGTCGATCGCAAAGTCACAATGTTGGCAGATCAGCATCTCCAGGTCTTTATGCTCCAGTACACCGATTTCACTATCCTCAAGCACTTCCGCCGAAAAGCTGTGTTTCGATCCGAAGAACGGATCAGCCTGCCCAATCATATCACCGGATTGATACATGTACATGATCAGTTCCTTGCCTTCATCCGTGGATTTGGTGATCTGGGCACGGCCTCGTTTCATATAATAAAGTTTGTCTGAGACATCTCCTTCCCAATACAGATGGGTTCCCTCCGGATAGGTTCTGTCCTTCATCGTTACGAGCAGATGGTTGAAATTCGCTTCCGAGAAACAGTTGGTATTTCCGCGTTTTTCCAGTACACTCAGTTGTTCTCTCATAAGTCTATCTCCCCTTTGTGTCCATCGGACGGCCTTCTGCAGCTTGGACTGGCCCCCGTGGTTCGCCGCAAACCGTTGCCGTCCTGATCAGGGTCATCTCTCGGCCGGGAAGGACGGTACAAATTGCGGTGGTTCAATTTTTAAGTTCAGTATATACCTTATCTTGCCGTTTGAGGGGCGTGGAAAGGGGGCAAAAATGACGAAATTTCAAACATTGTGATTAAATTCACTTTCGAAAGGAGAGGATGAATTTTACAGCCCTACAGTTTAAATAGGAAGTGTAAATGGCTAAGTGAGTGACACTAAAAAACTTAAATTAAATTTGTTATACTTTGTGAAAAAAATCACATAATTAACTCTTTCCCCATGGTACGATGTGAATGTAAAGAAGAGAGACAAACCAATACGAACCTTTAGGAGGATGAGGGAGATGGCTGTAAAGAACGAAGTCGCCCCAGTAAAAGAACCGACAGCAGGTCAGTATATTCAAACGTTAATTGACAAAGCGAATAAAGCACATGCAGCATTCATGTCCATGGATCAGAAACAGATTGACCGCATCGTGCAAGCGATGGCGCTGGCAGGTCTGGACAAACATATGATGCTCGCCAAGATGGCCGTAGAAGAAACAGGCCGGGGTGTGTATGAGGATAAAATCACCAAAAATATATTTGCAACAGAATATGTATATCATAGCATCAAATATGATAAAACAGTAGGTGTTATTGAAGATAATGAGTACGAAAGCTTCCAGAAAATTGCGGAGCCTGTCGGTATCATCATGGGGATTACCCCAGTAACGAATCCGACTTCCACCACAATGTTCAAAGCATTAATTTCCATCAAAACGCGTAACCCAATCATCTTCGGTTTCCACCCATCTGCACAGAACTGTAGCCGGGAAGCTGCCAAAATCCTGCTTGATGCTGCAGTGAAGCATGGTGCTCCAGCGGATTGTATCCAGTGGATTGATGATCCTTCCATGGATCGCACGAACGCACTGATGAATCATAACGATGTGGCGCTCATTCTGGCAACAGGCGGATCAGGCATGGTGCGGGCCGCTTACAGCTGTGGTAAACCGGCACTGGGCGTAGGGCCAGGGAACGTACCTTGCTTTATTGAGAAAAGTGCAGATATCAACCAAGCGGTAACGGATCTGATTTTGTCCAAATCGTTCGATAACGGCATGATTTGTGCTTCCGAGCAAGCAGTCATCATCGAAGAACCGATCTTCGATCAAGTGAAAAAGAAAATGATCGCGAACGGCTGTTACTTCGTCAACAAGGATGAGGCAGCCAAACTAACCGCAGGTGCGATTAATGCTGAGAAATGTGCAGTAAACCCGGCAATTGTTGGTCAATCAGCAGTCAGCATTGCGCAAATGTGCGGTATCGAGGTCCCTGCTAACACCAAAATTCTCGTAGCCGAGATTGAAGGGGTAGGTACAAAATTCCCGTTGTCGGCTGAAAAACTAAGCCCGGTACTGGCTTGTTACAAAGTGAAAACGGCAGCTGAAGGGATTGAGCGTGCAGCAGAAGTGGTTGCTTTTGGCGGCATGGGTCACTCCTCTGTTATTCATTCGACGAACGAAGAAGTCATTGGAAAATTCGCAGATCGCCTGCAAACCGGACGGATTATCGTGAATTCGCCATCCACACACGGCGCCATCGGTGACATCTACAACACCAACATGCCGTCACTGACATTGGGCTGCGGATCGTATGGACGTAACTCGACTTCTTCCAACGTAACCGCTGTAAACTTAATCAACGTGAAAAGGGTGGCTCGCCGTACCGTGAATATGCAGTGGTTCAAAGTGCCGAACAAAGTCTATTTCGAAAAAGGTGCAACACAGTATCTTGCCAAAATGCCGGACATCACACGCGTAGCCATTATTACAGATGCGATGATGGTCAAACTCGGTTATGTGGAAAAAGTAGAGCACTATCTGCGTCAACGCCAAATGCCGGTAGCCATTGAAGTGTTCTCTGATGTAGAACCCGATCCGTCCACAACAACGGTAGACCGCGGTACGGAAATGATGCGCCGCTTCCAGCCAGACTGCATTATTGCACTCGGCGGGGGATCACCGATGGATGCTGCCAAAGCGATGTGGCTGTTCTATGAATATCCTGACACGGATTTCAATGACTTGAAACAAAAATTCATGGATATCCGCAAACGGATCTACAAATATCCACGTCTCGGCGTGAAAGCGAAATTCGTAGCGATCCCGACAACCTCGGGCACAGGTTCGGAAGTAACATCGTTCGCAGTTATTACAGATAAAAATCAAGGCAATACGAAATATCCACTGGCAGACTACGAGTTAACACCAGACGTGGCGATCGTCGACCCTGAGTTTGTATACACGCTGCCTAAAACAGCTGTCGCAGACACAGGTATGGACGTACTGACGCATGCGATCGAAGCGTATGTATCCGTTATGGCGAATGATTACACGGATGGTCTGGCGATCAAAGCGATTCAACTGGTATTCCAATACCTCGAGCAATCTGCGCTGCAAGGTGACAAATTGGCTCGTGAGAAAATGCATAATGCTTCGACGATTGCCGGTATGGCTTTTGCCAACGCATTCCTGGGCATTAACCACAGCTTGGCACACAAATGGGGCGGTCAGTACCATACAGCACACGGACGTACCAATGCGATCCTGATGCCGCACGTCATTCGCTACAATGCGAAAAAACCGACCAAATTTGCATCGTTCCCGAAATATTCGCACTTTGTTGCAGATGAGCGTTATGCCGAAATTGCCCGCATTCTGGGATTGCCTGCACGTACGACAGAAGAAGGGGTTACCAGCCTCATCAATGCCATTCGCAAACTGAACAAAACATTGGGTATTGAAGAGTCGTTCCAGGAAATCGGATTCGACGCCAAAGACTTTGAGGCACATGTGGATTATCTGGCAGACCGCGCATTCGAGGACCAATGTACAACAGCCAATCCAAAACTGCCGCTGGTGACTGAGCTGGCAGATGTGTATCGCAATGCATTCTACGGCAAGTTTGAATAACAACTAAAGCAACAGCAGGATTTAGGCAGATATAGTCAGGGTTCCCCGTGAGGGGAGCCCCGATTGCCGTCTTTCCTGTAAAAAAGGTATAACGTAATCTTTGAAGTTGTCTTTTCTAAAAGAGGTTACACGGAATCCGTGATGTTACTTTTTGAACCAGGTATTCACACCATAACGAAGAGGGAAGAAAAAAACTGAAGAAGCGAAGTGTTCTCTTTCAAGCACGATTTCAACCTTCTATGCTATATAGTTTGAATCATAAATGTACACGATAAGGGAGAGGAGAGAAAAAACCTGAAGAAGCGATAGCGCTCGCCTTTATCCCCGGATTTTCCCTTTTTAAAAGGGAATCAAAAAAATCTGGGGGTAACAGCGATCGGAAGGTTGTTCTATCCTTGGAGTGGCCAGTGTACATATCCTTTCGTTCAAATTATATTGTTCAATTGGGGAAATCGGGTTTGAACATTGATCGGAAGTTGTTCTGTCCGCGCAGTGGCTAAATGTGAATAGTTATAAGGTTCACTTTGACACAGCACAGGTGAAGTGAGGATGGTCACAAACTTTGTGATAAAAATCACAGATGATGAAAGAACGAAGACGTATACTGAAAATGTAAGAAAAACATTCATCCGCGGTTCCGGTTCCCAAGTAGAGAGAACATGTTCCGGCTTACATGTGAAATTTATCACATTAATCGCGGCTCTGGGCACAGATGAGACGAGTGAAGCATCCTGTCATGTGTCCGGAAATCCAAATTTGTGGAGGGATTACTATGTCGGTGATCGAAAAAGATGTCAAACAACAAACAGGTTGGAGAAACTTTACCAAAGGAACATGGACGAAATCCGTAGATGTGAATGATTTTCTAGTACGCAACTTATCACCTTACTATGGCGACGAAGCATTTCTTGCAGGTGCAACTCAGAATACGAAAGAATTATGGGATATCGTATCCGATCTGACAAAAAAAGAGCGCGATAACGGCGGGGTACTCGATGTTGACGTAAACACGCCAGCAACGATTGTTTCTCACCAACCAGGTTATCTGGATAAATCCAAAGAACAGATTGTTGGTGTTCAAACGGATGCTCCATTCAAACGTTCCATTCAGCCATTCGGTGGAATTCGCATGATGATTGATGCTTGTGAAGCTTATGGTTTTGAAATGCCTCAAGGCGTCATTGATATATTTACGAACATCCGTAAAACACATAACCAGGGCGTATTTGATGCTTACACATCTGAAATGCGTGCAGCACGTAAAGCAGGGATTATTACCGGTCTGCCTGATGCTTACGGCCGTGGCCGGATCATCGGTGACTATCGCCGGGTAGCTCTGTATGGCGTGGACTTCCTGATTCGGAATAAAAAAGGTGAACTGAATGCACTTGAAGTCGATGTGATTGATGAAGATGTCATTCGCCTGCGTGAAGAACTGTCCGAGCAGATTCGTGCATTGCAAGAATTGAAACAACTGGGCGAAATGCACGGTTTCGATATTTCCTTGCCAGCCACAACCGCAAAAGAAGCGTTCCAATGGCTCTACTTCGGTTACCTGGCTGCGATCAAAGAGCAAAATGGTGCAGCAATGTCGCTTGGACGTGTTTCTTCTTTCCTTGATATTTACATTGAACGTGACTTGCAAGAAGGCTTGCTAACTGAAGAACAGGCTCAAGAACTGGTTGACCATTTTGTTATGAAACTGCGGATCGTCAAATTCCTGCGTACGCCGGATTATAATGAATTGTTCAGTGGAGACCCAACATGGGTAACTGAATCCATCGGGGGCATGTCCGTAAATGGAGAAACCCGTGTTACGAAAAATAGCTTCCGTTTCCTGCACACTCTAAACAACCTTGGCCCTGCACCTGAGCCGAACCTGACTGTACTCTGGTCCACCAAGCTTCCGAAAGGTTTCAAACAATACTGTACGAAAGTATCCATCGAAACGAGCTCCATCCAGTATGAAAATGATGATCTGATGCGTCCGATCTACGGAGACGATTATGGTATTGCTTGCTGCGTATCTGCGATGAAGATCGGGAAACAAATGCAGTTCTTCGGCGCTCGTGCGAACCTGGCAAAAGCATTGCTGTATGCAATCAACGGCGGTCGTGATGAGAAATCGGGAGCACAAGTTGGACCGGAGTATCCGGCGATCACAAGCGAAGTGCTGGAGTACAATGAAGTTATGAAACGTTTCAAACCGATGATGGAATGGCTCGCCAAACTGTATATGAACTCACTCAACGTCATTCACTACATGCATGACAAATACAGCTATGAGCGTATTGAAATGGCCCTGCATGACCGTGACATCGTACGTACGATGGCTTGTGGTATTGCTGGTCTCTCGGTTGCAGCAGATTCTCTGAGCGCAATCAAGTATGCGAAAGTCAAACCGATCCGCAACGAACAAGGCATCGCAATTGATTTTGAAATTGAAGGCGACTTCCCTTGTTACGGTAACAATGAAGACAGTGTCGATAGCATTGCAGTTGAACTGGTGGAGAGCTTCATGGGCATGATTCGCAAACACAAAGCGTATCGTAATGCGATCCCAACACAGTCTGTACTGACGATCACATCGAACGTAGTGTATGGCAAAAAAACAGGTACAACACCGGATGGCCGTAAAGCAGGCGAACCGTTTGCACCAGGAGCGAACCCAATGCATGGTCGGGACAAAAAAGGTGCACTGGCATCCCTTGGCTCAGTAGCCAAACTGCCATATGAACACAGCCTTGACGGGATCTCTAACACATTCTCCATCGTGCCTAAAGCACTGGGAAAAGAGTCAGACACACGTAAATCAAATCTGGTTGCCATGATGGACGGTTATTTTGGTCAAGGGGCACACCATCTGAACGTGAACGTATTTGATCGCCAGCAGTTGATTGACGCGATGGATCACCCGGAAAACTATCCGCAGCTGACAGTACGGGTATCCGGTTACGCGGTTAACTTCATCAAACTGACACGTGAGCAACAACTCGATGTCATTAACCGGACCTTCCACGGTTCGATGTAACTCGGGCTTAGCTCAACAGTTCATAGGAGATAGGAGTAGAACCTCCATATTAAACGCACAGCGGATGCGATACAGGAAGGAAGAGGCAGCATGGTTAATGGACATATTCACTCACTCGAAACTTTCGGGACGGTTGACGGCCCAGGCATCCGCTTCGTGCTTTTTATGCAGGGATGTCTGCTCAAATGCCAGTATTGTCACAATCCGGATACATGGGCACTGGATGGTGGCAGGGAAATGAGCGTGGAGGAGGTACTGGCTGAAATTGAGCCGTACTTGTCCTACTACCGCAGTTCCGGCGGAGGACTTACGGTATCCGGCGGGGAGCCAACATTACAGGCTCATTTTGTAGCCGAAGTTTTCAAAGAAGCGAAACGCCGCTGGGGATTGCATACTACGCTGGACAGCAACGGTTTCAATGAACCGGATCGAATTCATGATTTGTTAGATAACACAGACCTGGTTTTGTTGGATCTGAAGCACATCAATGATGAGAAACATATCAAGCTGACAGGCAAATCCAACGAGAGAACATTGCGCACCGCACAATGGTTATCGGACAATGGACGAAAAATGTGGATTCGCCACGTATATGTGCCAGGGATTCACAATGAGGAAGAAGACTTGCTTAATCTGGGGCGGTTTATTGGAACGCTAAATGGAGTCGAGAAGTTCGAAATCCTGCCTTATCATCAGATGGGTATTTACAAATGGCAGGCGCTGGGGAAAGCCTATCCGCTTGAAGGTGTTCCTTCTCCGAGTGATGAGGAAGTAGAACGAGCGTATCGTTTGATTGAACAAGGTCGTACGGAAACAGCGGGCATGACTTGCTCCAAATAAGTAACAACAGTTATGTACATGACCCAAATAAATTGAACTAACTATTTACACGAGAACGTAGAGGACAGAAATAAGCTGGAGAAGCGGAGCGTTCGCCTTTATCCCCAGATTTTCACCTTTGTAAAAGTGAATCAAAAAAATCGGGGGATAACAGCGATCGGAAGGTTGTTCTGTCATCGGAGTGGCAAGTGTAAATATTCTTTAGTTCAACTTATTTCCAACCAAGCAGTCTTTGCGAACATGTTTCGCAGGGGCTGTTTTTTTGCTGTTATCAATTGTAAATGCAAGATTATTTGTCCAGTGAAGGATTTTATCCCTCTATTGATGAATTGTCATCCTTACGATGTAAGCTACAACTTTTTATAATCAGAGTGTAAAGCCAAATGCTCAATATCTTGAGGGGGGTCATACGAATGAAAAAAGGAATGACATTACTGCTTTCATTATTGCTTATCGCATCATGGACATTGGCAGGTTGTTCGAGCTCAACTAACGAACCACAACAGGGAGCAGGCAATACGCCTGCGGAGCCAAGCAAGGAACCGGTTGAGATGCTTCTCCGTCACACTCAGGTGGGTGCCGACAAACAAAAAAGGCTGGCCATTCTGCAGGACGTTGTGGCCAAAGTGGAGAGCGAAGTACCTAACCTGACCTTTACACTGGACGGAGTTGAATCCGATGTAAACCGTAAGGAGAAGCTTCGTGGTGAGATGGCAGCAGGCAATCCGCCGGATATCTTCGAATTGTTCGGTAGTCCGGACTCCAAAGTATATGCCAAGGAAGGCATGTTGTTAGATCTCACGCCAATCTTGCAAGAGCTGGGCATCCAGGACCAATTTTCATCACTTGAACCATTCACCTATGAAGGTAAAGTGTACGGACTGCCTATTGGCGGATCGGGTGAAGGATTCTTCTACAATAAAGAGTACTTTACGCAAAAAGGTTGGAAAGCGCCTTCAACAATGGCTGAGCTGGATAATATGCTCGCTGAGATCAAGGCTGATGGCAAGGTGCCACTTGCTTCTGCTTCCAAAGCAGGCTGGGTTCCACTCATGTTAACGAACCATCTGTGGTCCCGTTACGCTGGACCTGATATTACGGCGAAGTTTGCTACAGGCGAAGCCAAGTGGACTGATCCAGGCGTTGTCGCAGGATTCGCGAAGCATAAGGAATGGGTGGATAAAGGTTACTTCAAAAAAGGCGAACTTGGTTATGAATATGCTGAATATACGACTCAATTTACGAGCGGTGAAGCGATTCTGATGTATGACGGAACGTGGAAATCGTCTGTATTCAAGGAAGGACAGAGCGGGGAGTCGCTCATTGGCAAAGTTGGTTTCTTCAATATGCCTCCGGTAGAGAACGGTGTAGGAGATCAGACAGCCCTGATGCGTGACGTCAATAATGGATACGGTTTCTCTGCAGCGGCTGCGGATGACCCGCAGAAACTGGCGGCTGTTAAAGCCTTTATCAAAAACTTCTACAACGAAGATATGCAAGTACGTGGGCTCGTAGAAGACGGTGTGTTACCAGCGATGAAACTGGATGAAAAAGTGCTGACTGACAGCATCACCGACGATTTGATGAAAGAAATCGTAGCTGTTCTGAATGCATCGCAGACTTCGTTCCCGGCATTTGATGCACTCGTTCAAGCTGATGTTACGACAGAGATCGGCAACCTGCAAATTCAGAAGCTGGTTGGTGGACAGACGACACCAGAGAAAATGGCCGAAGAATTGCAAAAGGTTCAGGAAGAGGCTAATGCTTCAGTAGAATAACGATCTTTCAAGCAAAGAAGAGTACCTGCTAACACCATGCTGGTTTACCCCGGTTGGAACACTGCCGGGGTAAAACCCTTGGTCCTATCTAAAGAATTACACTGCTAAGGAATCTGCTCTATATATGAGCATAAGAAGTTGAAGTCACTGAAGGAGGTAGATCATGAATACTTCACTCCGCAGCCCGCTGATCTATACGTTGTTTGTGTTGCCGGCACTGACCTTGTTTATCATGTTTTTCCTGTATCCCATCGGCAGTTCACTCTATTACAGTCTGACCAGTTGGAACGGTGTATCCGCAGAGCCGCGTTTTGTGGGACTGTCCAATTATGCTAAGGCATTGACAGATGAACGTTTTTGGATTTCTACTCGCAATAACGGTTTCTTTATCGCATTTTCTGTTTTGATCCAGGTACCTCTCATTGTGCTGTTTTCCCTGCTCATTGCGAACGTAAAGAAATTGAAGGGATTGTACAAAACAGCCGTCTTTTTGCCGTCCATTATGTCAACGGCCGTCATCGGTATTCTGTGGGGATTCATCTACGAGCCTAACATCGGCCTGTTGAATCAGTTACTTGAAACCGTAGGTATTTCGCCGGTCTATTGGCTGTCCGATAATCGATTCGCAATGATATCCATTCTCGTAACCAATGCTTGGCAGTGGACCGGATTCTATATTGTCATGGTTTTGGCGGCCATTCTGGCTATTCCCAAGGATCTGGATGAAGCGGCAGCCATTGATGGAGCAACAGCCGTACAAAGAGCATTCAAAATTACATTGCCACTAATCAGACCTATCATTTCCGTCGTCATCATGTTGTCCATTGCCGGTGCGATGAAGGCAGCAGATATTGTTCTGGTTATGACCAAAGGTGGACCCGCAGGCTCTACCGAAGTGCTTGCCACGTATATGATCAAATATGCGATTACCAATTTTAAATACGGTTATGGCAATACGATTGCGGTTCTGATCTTTGCTCTGACGCTTGTGCTCACCGCGGTATATCAGTTGCTGGTGGCGAGACGCAACGAAAGGGTGGAATATTGATGGCAAAGAACATAAAAGGCAGTATACCTCATGTTTTGTTGATGTTGTATCTACTTGCGATTCTGTTTCCCTTTTTATTCGTAATCTTTTCTTCATTTAAGCAGGATAACAACGAGATTGCACTGAATCCGTTCGGTCTGCCTTCCACTTGGGTGTTTAATAACTACGTGGAGGCCTGGGTAAATGCCAAGATTGGAACGTATTTCTGGAATAGTATGTACATTTCGGTCTTGTCCTCAGTCGGAACCATTGTGCTTGGTGCCATGTTTGCCTTTGCTATAACACGGATGAGACACCGCAAATGGAGCATGTTGCTGTACAGTCTCATTCTGGCGGGAATGCTGATTCCAAACAATGCGCTCATGCTGCCGATTTATTTACTCGTCCGCAAGCTTGGCATTTTGGATACTCATTTGGCGCTGATCATTCCTTATGTTGCGAATGCAATTCCGTTCACGATTATTATTTTGGCTGCTTTTATGCGGTCGCTCCCTGGAGAAATTGAGGAAGCCGCGGTTATGGATGGGTTGAGGGCTCCGGGTATCTTTGCTAGAATAGTGATACCCCTTACAGTTCCAGCCATTGTTACGGTGTTTATCGTAAATTTCCTCGGTAACTGGAACGAATTTTTACTCGCCAATTATTTCTTATCCACCGATAAACTGCGTACACTGCCTGTCGGCATGGTCCAGTTTCGTGATCAGTATCAAATGAATTATGCCCAGATGTCAGCAGGCATTGTATACAGTGTTGTACCGGTTGTTGTGATCTACGCCATATTGCAGGAGAAAATTATTGAAGGCGTAACAGCAGGTAGTGTTAAAGGTTAATTAACGATGCGTTATATAGGGAGAACGGGAAATGAACTTGCGGATGAAGCTGGCCATGGCATTTCTGTTGCTCATCATTGTACCGATGTGCACGCTTGGAATCGGCATGTTCTTGGTCACATCACATACGATTGAGAAAAAATACAACCAGCAGTCTGAATATGCACTTCAGGCGATTAGCTATAATATCGAGAATGTCTTTCAGCAGATCAACAATGTCACGGACAACGGCATTGCCACATCGGTATTCCAGATGGCTTTGAACGCCAAAGATCCGAGCAAACAGGATCTTGGAATCGGTAATCAATTGTCGCTGAATGCCAGCCAGCGTAATTTCCGTTCCCTTTTATACAACTACCCGTTCATCAGTTATGCCTTCTTGTATGATTTGCGTCCGCGTTCGTCTCAGGATAACCAGATTGTTTCTATATTTACGAAAGAAAATTTTCAAGCGCTTCCTTTTCAACAATTTAAAGTTCATCCAATATTCAAAGAAATCAAGGAACTCAACGGCGTGCCCAAATGGCTGGCTCCTCTAGAATATCCTGAACTGACGGGGGGAGAGCCTGTCTTTACTCAGATTCGGTTAGTTAAGGAACTCAGTTATTTTCAGAATATTGGGGTCCTTGTCGTTCAGATTAAAAAAGGGGAGATGGACCGCATCTTCCGCCATCTGCAGATAAGTGATCCTGCACAGGATACTTCGTTCCTGCTGATCAATGAAGAGGGTCTGATCGTATACGATCCTTCCGGACGCTACAGCGGAGAGAAGATGGAGAATCTGGGTGTGCGTTCTGGAATTTACGGACCAGGGTTCAGCAGCACCAGAGCAATGTTCGATGGCAGTGAAAGCATCATTTCACAATATCATCTGAAAAACTATAACTGGAGTCTGGTCAGTGTCGCTTCATGGGAAGCGTTATCGGCAGAGACGAATGTGTTCGCAGGCTGGTCGATTATTATCATTCTGCTGTGTCTGCTTGCTGCGATGGTTTTCAATGTGTTCTTCATGAACCGGATTACCGGCAATATCGCGGTACTCGTGCGATTCATGAGGCGTGTAGATGACGGGGATTTTAATGCCCGGGTCGAAGGAAGTGGCTTTGACGAGATGCAATTACTCGCCCAAGGATTCAATGAATTGCTGGATCGGATCGGTGGTCTGTTCCGACGTGTGCGTGCTGAGCAGGAACAGAAGGCTAAGGCAGAACTGCGCGTGCTTCAAGCCCAGATCAAACCTCATTTTCTATTTAATACGCTGGAATCCATTAACGGACTAGCCATGAGGGGAGAAGGGCGTAAAGTAAGTGAAATGGTGACACGTCTTGGCAATATGTTGCGGATCAGTATTCAGGATCAGGAGGAGATTTCGCTCAGTGAGGAGTTAAGGCACTTGCAGAGTTATCTTGAGATCCAGCATTACAGGTTCAGTGATTTGTTCCGGTATGAGATCGACATTCCATCTCATCTGTACAACTCATCCATACTCAAGCTTACCCTCCAACCTCTTGTGGAAAATAGTATTCAGCACGGGTTTGAGGGAATTGAATATCAGGGTGTACTTCGGATCAGTGCATTTGTGGAAAGGAATAACCTGATGCTGCGAGTTGAGGATAATGGGATCGGTATTCCCCAGGAAATGTTGGCTCGATTCGAATACATGGCAGAAGACCCGCCTGAATACATCATGGCTGAGGGAACGAAGCCACTGTCTTCAATGGCAGAGCGTCGAGGGCTGGGTTTAAGAAGTGTTGCAGATCGGATAAGGATTCAATATGGGGCCGGATACGGGGTGTTTATATGTTCATCTCCGGGGCATGGCACTATCATTCAATGTATTATTCCACAATATGAGCAGGGGGAAGATGAATGAATCTAACCGCGTTGCTGGTTGACGATGAGCTGCCGATTTTGGAGAATTTGAGTTTTATTTTGCCATGGGAAGACATGGGCATTGAAATTGTGGGTACGGCTAGAAGTGGGTCAGAAGCACTGGATAAAGTTGCAGAATGCCACCCTGACATCATGTTATGTGATATTCGTATGCCCTCCATGGATGGTCTGGAACTGATTCGAATATTGCGGGAACAAGGTGAAACTTGCGAGATTATTTTGCTGACAGGATATCAGCAGTTCGAGTATGCCCGTACGGCCATTCGTTACAATGTCCATGAATACATATGCAAGCCAATCGATTACCTGGATCTGGAACATAAATTGCGTGGGCTTGCTAGTCAGATTCAGAAGAAACGGTTGGAAGTGGAGGCTGAACGCCACCGCAAATCGGAGATGGAAGTATGGGTAAAGCACAAACATATCATTGACCTGATGCGAAAAGAGGAGGACTCGTTATTTTCTTTTCCTCCTTCTTCCCCGGAACAACATGCATCCTCGTTACGGTATATCCTGCTGCTTATCGATGTTTCGGGGTATTTTAAGCATTCGATTGGATGGTCAGGGGCACGGCACCAAAGCTGGCATGGAATGATCCGTTCTAGGCTTAGGGAGATTACAGACCGGATCTGTGAAGGAACTCTTCTGATTTCGGCCCGTAAGGGAGAATGGTGCATGTTGGTGGAGGCATCAGATGAATGGAGACTGCGGGCAGATGCATTGGCTCAACAGGTTCAGTTGGAATTAGATGCGACATTTGAGCCCGGTTCAGGTATGAAGACAAGGGTCATTCAGGATGTTATGCCTGTGAAACTGGACGATGAGATGGCTGAGCGATACCGGCACTGTCAGCGATTGCTGATCATGAATGATTCTAATCAGCGCAGCGATGAGCTGGGAAAAGATTCTGCTGATCACTTAATAGAGTCATCTAAAGAACCTTCCAGAAGGGCAACGATGTGGATTACAAAAGAGGATTTGGACTTGATCACCCGCTGGATCAGACAGGGAAATAAACAGGGATTGATTGACCTGCTCGTTATGCTCAAACATCGGATGAGCGAGCATAAGAGTGCGCTGGATGGCGTAGCCGAAAACAGCCTGCGTTTTCTGCTTGTACATATGCTTCGTGAATTGCGCGAAGTACATGTCATGGCTGAACAAGACGAAATGCACTTCTGGAGTGCATTGCACTCAGCAACCTCCATCAAGGAATTAATCGAACTGGCGGAGGCACTTGCTTATGTTTGTCATGATAAGAAAAGTGTGCCTCGCCCTTCTGTGTCTGAGCTGATCAGTTCTGCGTGCGAGTATATGAACGCCAGACTGGAATGTGATCTGGGTATTGATGAGGTAGCTGATTGGCTGGGCATCAGTCCGGGTTACTTTTGTCAGCTGTTCAAAAACCAGATGGGCGTAACCTTTGTTGAATATATGACCCATAAGCGGATGGAGAGCGCAGCCTTATTATTAAGTACAACGGAATGGAGTATTACAGCCATTGGAGAAGCGACGGGGTACAAGGAGCGGCGATATTTCTCCAAAGTGTTCCATAAACATTTTCAAATGAAACCATCAGAATTCAGGTCAAACCAAAGAGCAGGTTCATAATGGGGAGGAAAGCATGCGTATGAATTCGATCGATCAGCTTTCGTTGGAACAGCGGGTAGGACAGATGTTTATGTGTGGATTCCATGGACAGCATGCGGATGAACAGGTCAATCGACTGATCCGTGATTATCATGTCGGAGGCGTCATTTATTTCAGACGGAATGTGGAAAGTGTAGACCAGATCAATCGACTGTCTGCCGACTTGCAAGCAATTGCCGCTGAAGCCGGGGATTTACCTCTGATGATCTCCGTGGATCAGGAGGGCGGGATGGTGGCCCGGATTGACAAAGAGGGAGTGACCCAGGTACCTGGAAACATGGCGCTTGGAGCAACGGGTAATCCGGACTATACCCTTGAATGCGCACAGATTCTAGGTCAAGAGTTAAAAAGCATCGGTATCGATATGAACCTCGCTCCAGTGTTGGATGTGAATAATAACGCTCTTAACCCGGTCATCGGCGTGCGCTCCTATGGCGAGAATGCGGAGAGCGTAGCTTCTCACGGTGCAGCAGCCATCAAAGGATATCAATCCCGAGGCGTTGCTGCAACAGCCAAACATTTTCCCGGACATGGAGATACAGCGGTGGATTCACATCTCGGTATGGTCACTGTACCTCATGAACGTAACAGGCTGGATCAGGTGGAACTTCTGCCGTTCCATCGCGCTATTGAGGCCGGAGTGGATGCCATCATGACTGCTCACGTCATCTTCCCGGCGATTGAACCGGAGCCGATTCCAGCTACATTGTCCCGTAAAGTGTTGACGGGGCTGTTACGCGAAGAAATGGGCTTTGACGGCATTATTATTACAGACTGTCTGGAAATGCATGCGATATCCAAGCCATATGGTGTGGCCGAAGCAGCCATTCGTGCCGTGGAGGCAGGTGCTGATCTAATTCTGGTCAGTCACACACTGCAAGATCAAATCTCTGCTGTGGAAGCCGTTGTGGAAGCCGTTCGCACTGGGCGAATTGAAGAAGCTACCATTAATCAGGCATTGGAACGTATTATTTCTTGGAAGACAGCGCGTTGTGGTCAGTGGGTGCATACGTTTGTTTCCATGGAAGAAGATGATGCTGGACCTGATGGATCTGATGAGGATGGGAGCACTTTCCCAACAAAAGAGAAGGATGAGTTATCAAGGTCGCTGGCCTCCATCGAATCCAAGTTGGATGAGATTGCCTCCAATAGCATTACTGTGGTTCAGAATGATGGGTTGCTTCCCTTAGACCCTGAGAAGAATGTCTATGTCATCTGGCCTGAAGTTGTGCAACGGACAGAAGTGGATGAACCATGGTCTCACACAGATTCACTTGGCGTGGCGTTATCGAAGCTTAGAGCCGGAGTTCGGGAGCACAAAATAACGACACAGCCGTCTTATGATGAAGCGGACGAGATACTGAAGAATGTGTCGGAGGAAGATCAAATCATCGTATGTACTTACACTTCGGCAGGCCATCTTCCGAAAGGGCAACATCATTTGGTTCAAAAACTTAGTGAGAAGTACTCCCTGATTGTAGTTGCTCTGCGTAATCCATATGATCTATTGGAGATTTCGACGCCGGGAAGTTATATATGTACGTACGAGAACACTCCTGCAGTGGTTCGTGCATTGTCTCTCGTCTTAACAGGTGAATTGCAGCCAACAGGACGCTTGCCCGTCAGTTTGCGTTAAGCAAATTCGAAAACTCTATATCTCTAAATCTCTCTGTGGCATGGTGCTTATTCAACCATGTCTTGGAGGGATTTTTTTATTGTGATTTGCGGCGGATTTTAATACAGCTTGCACTCCAAGTCGAAGGTGTAATAGATAACTATTTTCATAGTATTTTCGCTCTATTAAATGTTTACAATTCTTATCAAATATTTTTAGCAACTTTTCCCGGTAGTAAGCGTCTAATAGTATGACTTTTTGAGGGGGATATTTATAAAATGGGAGCAGAAGGAGCCAAAGACAAAGAATGAATTTGAAGAAGAAATTATCCATACTTACCGCTTTAGCTGTATTCCAAGCGTTTGCAGCGATTCCAGCGAATGCACTAGCAGCCGATCAAAGTGATACAACAACAACAACAAATACAGCCAATGTTAAATCCGTGGAGGTTTTGAAGAAAGAACAAACGATCGCGGAATCGGATGTAAAGTCCGGGTCAGATACAAAACAGCCTGATAATAATGCAGTCGAAGGAACAAACCCGGTAACAGATGAACCTACAGGTACAGATGTTACTCCGGTTGACCCTAATACAGACCCTGCTGATGAAGAGGATGCAGGCGAGGAAACAACAGTTCCAACGGCTCCAGTTGAGGTTGAGCAACCATCTACAAGCGGTCAATCTATAGCCGGAAGTAAAGGCGGAGATCTGACACTTTATATGAACAGCAACAAAATGGTGCAAGACGGCAAAACATATCTTGCCGGACAGCCGATGGCTGTTAAAAATGGCGTATCTTATGTAGCGATCCGCGCACTGGTTGATCGGGTTGGTTATGAAGTGAAATATGACAATACAACCAAAGAAACCATTATTATTAGTGGCGAAGATGAGCTTCGCTTCAAAACGAATAGTAGCATTTACACTGTTAACGGTGAATCCAGAACGATGAAGGGCCCTGCCTATCAACAAAAAAATACGTTCATGGTGCCACTGACGTCGATTACTCAGGCACTCAACATTACTTATAAAGTTAATCAGTCTGCCAAGACTGTTGTACTGAACTTGAATACCAAACCGGTAGCCAGCTTCACGGTGCAAAAAGAGATTTTTGCAGGAGACACGGTGACATACAACACTAAATCCAGCTCTCCCAAGGGACTGGACATCGTAGATGAGCGTTGGACTGGCCGTCAGGATTCGTTTGACCAACCAGGTACATATACGGTTACGTATGCTGTCCAGGATTCGAGCGGACAATGGAGTGACCCTTACTCTGTAACGATTCAGGTACAAAAACCAAATCTCCCTCCTGTAGCGATGTTTACGACAGACAAGGAAGAGTACAAAATGGGTGAAAAGATCACGTACATTGATCAAAGCACCGATGATGAAAATGCCATTGTGAAAACCGAATGGGAAAACAATGCTCTGGCATTCTTTGTTCCAGGACCAAAGACAGTAACGATTACCGTTACGGACAAACATGGTGCTAGTAACAGCTATACCAAGAATGTCAATATCACAAATGAAACACTGTATACTATCTCTGATTTTAATCAGTTGTTCACGCCGGTAGGTGATAAGTTCAGCTTCAACGGCAGTGAAGTTCCTGCCATTGAGAAAGTTCCGTACACTTATTACGATGAGCAAAGTGTGCTGATTCGCAGTAACAGCCCGGAAACCGTTAATTCGGAAGGGATTGTGTATAAAGAATCTTCAATCGGTCAGACCCGTTTCATGATTCACCATGTAAATAACACCGGCAAAAACGTGAAAATGTACGTTGTTGCTACGAATAATAATATGTACGCAGCAACATTAGAGCAGCAAAATATGGGCTTCGCGGGTCCTTCGCCATTCGCAACAGTAGCCGGAAGGTTATCAATTGAGCGTTGGTTCCAGTCCATGCAAGATGGCACTGGAAAGTTGAATGTTGTGCTGCAGCCAGGAGAGAGCAAATTGATTCTTACTGAACTCAATGCTCTTCCTATGAAGCAAGGGCAAGTTATTTCACTGTATTCTGATGCTTTCAGCGACTACAGGCTGGATTACAACATTATCATGATCGAAGAAAATAAAGATCCGATGGCTGTATGGTCCACACTGCCTGTTCTGGATCGTGATGGTGTGCACAACCGTGGTACGTATCCGAATGCAACACGTGTCATTACGTATGACCAAGAAGTAGGTTCGAAGCCTGCTCGTCTGCCACTTGGGGATAATGCAAGTGACCCGAATCTGGTCGGCACAGACCCTATGGCCTATACGGAAGCTTCTAACGCGGGTAACTTCGGCGTACTTTACAAAATTACACTGAACAATGTGGCTCCGCGCACGCTGATCTCATTCAACCCTCGTGGGGGTAGATACTCGGGTGTGGCACTCGTTAATGGTCAAGTTGTGCAGATTTCGAATGGCAGCAAATCGTTAAGTGCACCAAATGAACAAAGTGTACTCTATCGCACAGGTTCGTACGGCGAAGCTGTAACGATTGTGTTCTCGGCGGCACCTGGAAGCAATCTTCCTGTCAACTTGCTGTTCACACCGCTTCCGACAGAGAAGTAATTGTTTCACCTGTCACCTGGAACGGACGGTTTGGTGTGAAGTTATATGGTATTATCCTGTCACCCCCAAAGTCGCCCGAAGGATTGATCATCTGAACCGTCAGAAGATGGAGTTGTCCCCAAGTCATGCAATTGACGGGGACAGCTCTTTTTTTGTCCAGCTTGTAATTAGCGGTATCCAAGCGCTTTCGTTGACTATGAACTTCATTTGAGGCATTATTAGTAGTATATAAATCAAGCATAAGTATCAGCATTTTGCATAATTTGATCCACAGGCTAACGGGTACAATACCTAGACGAATAAAACCATTTCGATCTAAGTATTGCTGAATTGAAGTCGCTCTTTGGGATTTATGCAGAATGCTCGAATGACAGGAGGTGCTTTAGATCATGCTGTCGACAGAACAGATTATTACTACCATGTCCTCGCAGGGGCTCCGCATTACGGATCAGCGGAAGACACTGGCCCGGTTATTTGCCGAATCCCCTGGGTATTTGACACCCAAGGACGTCTATGAATATATGGGTAAAACTTACAGCGGACTGAGTTTTGACACGGTGTACCGGAATTTGCGTGTCATGCAAGAATTGGGTGTGCTGGAGCAGGTCATCTTTGAAGATGGGGTGAAGTTCAGAGCACATTGCAGCGAGGATCACCATCACCATCATATGATTTGTCTGAAATGCCAGAAGACATATCCAATCGTTTTTTGCCCAATGCAGCTTGCAGATGCGCCTGAGCAATTCCAGGTCGTCGATCATAAATTTGAAGTTTTCGGGTACTGTAAGGACTGTGCCGAACATGTGCCAGCCAAAGTGTCATCCGGACATCAGCACACTCACGGGAAGCACTGACGATGAAGTTATCTCGCAGACTGGTTCAGGCTCCCATTCGGGTGTATCGCAGCTATATCTCTCCATTGAAGCCGCCGACATGTCGTTTCTATCCTACATGCTCGGCGTATGCGATGGAGGCGATTGAGGTGCACGGTGCGTTCAAAGGATCGCTGCTTGCGGCAAAACGTATTGCGAAATGTCATCCGTTTCATCCAGGCGGAGTGGATCTGGTGCCACCGAAGGCTGAAAAGTCTGTCATGGTATCCGATTAACGATCCAATGGTCGTTTTTGCCGGTTTGAGTTGATTTAAGATTGCTGTCCACTTGACAAAGGAGGCAGTATTTCAGTATATTTTTCGTATAATGATTTCCAGTGAAGGGATAAGTACAGACACACCCCCAGTGCAGAGAGCCGGATGAGCTGAGAACCGGTCTGGGAGGAGGATGGAATATGGTCCCGGAGGAACCTCTTTCGAGCGTGCAGACGTTGATTAGAACGGCTGTCGTAAGGCTGAGGCGTGATCCAGCGTTAATGGGCGGTCGAAGGACCGGCAGAGCCTGTGGTTTGTGAAAAGCACGGGGAATTTGGGTGGTAACACGTGAGAGCAACTCTCGTCCCATATAGGGACGGGAGTTTTTTGTGTTCTTTTTTAGACAAATGCAATGAAAAAGCAAGACCATATGAAGGAGGAGAAGTCATCTATGGCTGATCAAAAAACATTTTATCTGACAACACCGATTTATTATCCGAGTGACAAACTGCATATCGGGCACGCGTACACGACTGTGGCGGGTGATGCCATGGTTCGTTACAAACGTCTGCGTGGTTATGCTGTTCACTATCTGACAGGAACCGATGAACATGGGCAGAAGATTGAGCGCAAGGCACAAGAGAAAGGGCAGTCACCGCAGGCTTTTATAGACGACATCGTTGTTGGAATCAAGGAACTGTGGAACAAACTGGACATTTCCAATGATGACTTCATTCGTACGACGGAGGAGCGCCACAAAACGGTGGTTCAGGATATCTTTGACCGTTTGCTGAAACAAGGGGATATCTACAAGGGTGAGTACGAAGGCTGGTACAGTATCCCGGATGAGACCTATTACACGGAAACCCAGCTGGTTGATGTGGAGAAGAATGACAAAGGCGAGATTATCTCGGCTAAAAGTCCGGATAGCGGGCATCCGGTGGAACTGGTAAAAGAAGAATCCTATTTCTTCCGGATGAGCAAGTATGCTGATCGTTTGCTGAAATATTACGAAGAAAATCCCGGTTTTATTCAGCCGGAGTCCCGCAAAAATGAAATGATCAACAACTTCATCAAGCCAGGTCTGGAAGATTTGGCCGTATCGCGGACAACTTTCGAATGGGGCGTCAAAGTTAAAGGCGATCCGAAACACGTTATATACGTATGGATTGATGCGTTGTCTAACTATATTACAGCTCTGGGCTATGGATCATCCGACGAATCGCTTTACAACAAATTCTGGCCTGCGGACGTGCATCTGGTAGGGAAAGAAATTGTTCGATTCCATACGATTTACTGGCCGATTATGCTGATGGCGCTGGACCTGCCTTTACCGAAGAAAGTGTTCGCTCACGGTTGGCTGTTGATGAAAGACGGCAAAATGTCCAAATCAAAAGGCAATGTCGTTGACCCGGTAACCTTGATTGACCGTTATGGTCTGGATGCACTGCGTTATTACCTGCTCCGTGAAGTTCCATTTGGTTCAGATGGTACATTTACTCCAGAAAGCTTTGTAGAACGTGTGAACTCCGACCTGGCAAATGACCTTGGAAACCTGTTGAACCGTACGGTAGCCATGGTGGACAAATATTTCGAAGGCAAAGCGCCTGAGTTTACTTCTGGTGTGACCGAATTTGATGCATCTCTTGAAGAAGCGGGTCTTGCTGCTGTGGAGAAAGTGGAGCAGGCAATGGAAAATCTGCAATTTTCCGTAGCGTTGACAGCGATCAGTCAGTTTGTTAGCCGCAGTAACAAATACATTGACGAGACTCAGCCTTGGGCTCTGGCTCGTGATGAAGCGAAACGCAACGAACTGGCATCGGTAATGTCGCATCTGATTGAAAGCTTGCGGATTGCTTCCATCCTCTTGCAACCGTTCCTAACACGCGCTCCGCGCAAAATCTGGGAACAACTCGGCATTCAGGAAGGTGAACTGACGGCTTGGGATTCAGCGAAGCAATGGGGTGTTATTCCGGCTGGCAACGCTTTGCAGAAGGGTGATCCGATCTTCCCACGTCTGGACTCTGAACAGGAGATTGCTTATATTGCTGAAGCGATGACTGGAGGCAAAAAAGCTGAAGCGCAGCCTGAGGCAGCTCAAGCTGATGCTGGAGGCTCTTCTGAAGCCGCTCAACCCGTCTCAGCCCCAGAAGGCAAAGAAGAGATCGGTATTGATGATTTCGCCAAAGTGGAATTGCGTGTCGCTCAAGTTATTGCCTGTGAACCGGTCAAGAAAGCCGATAAATTGCTGAAGTTGCAGCTGGATCTGGGCTATGAGCAACGTCAGGTTGTATCGGGAATCGCGAAGTTTTATTCACCTGAAGATATGGTTGGACGCAAAGTCATCTGTGTTACTAACCTCAAGCCTGTGAAATTGCGCGGTGAACTGTCCCAGGGCATGATCCTTGCAGCATCCCATGGCGACCAGCTTACACTGGCAACGGTACCGGATAATATGCCTAATGGTGCACAAGTGAAATAAGACTTTGAACGTGCAACCAAGGATTTGATTTATATAGTTGTAATAGAAGGTGGCTCGATGAGAATCGGGTCACTTTTTATTTTGGGATGAAATCGGATCTGATGTGAAGAAAACAAGCATATATTGTTATGAACTCCGTGCTCAAGGAAAGAATGAATAGGACAGAGTGGCTTGACAAGTTCGAGCAGGTTACCTATAATTCTTTCAGTAATGTTTACGATTAAGAGATGCGGAGTGAATACTAGTGAAACTTTATAATGGAAGAAATCTAGACCAGGTAAACCGGACTCTAGCGACAAGTAGAAGAAGGCATATGAAATTGTTGCTAAGCGGTCTGCTTGTTCTTAGTTTGCTCATATTGTCGGCATGCGGTCAGAATAATTCGGAGAGTGCCAAGCTGGTGGAAGGCAAAGTGAATGTGATTACGAGCTTCTATCCTGTCTATGCTTTTACTTCGACAATTGGCGGGGAAGATGCGAATGTCATTAATTTGCTGCCAACAGGTGTTGAACCACATGACTGGACGCCGAAGAGCCAAGATATTGTGAATACATCCAAAGCGCAGTTGTTTCTATACAATGGTGCAGGTCTGGAAGGATGGGTCCCCAACTTCTTGAAGTCACTGAATAGTGATACCAAGGTGAAGTCGGTTGCAGTAAGCGAAGGGGTTACTCTATTGACTGCTGAAGGTGATGATGGACACGGTCATGGTGAAGAACAGGTGGATGAACATAGCGACGAACATGCAGATGAAGCTAACGTAGAGGACATCGCAGACCATCATGTGGACCCTCATACGTGGGTAAGTCCAAAATCGGCAATGGTAATGGCTGAGAATATCAAAAACAGTCTGGTTGAAGTAGACCCTGCACATAAAGAAGGATATGAACAACGTTACGAAGAGCTACGGACCAAGCTGGAAACACTGGATCAGCACTTTACGGATGAATTGTCCAATGTACCCAACAAGGAAATTGTCGTATCACACCAAGCCTTTGGGTACCTTGCACGTGATTATGGGTTGACCCAGCATGCCATTATGGGACTTTCTCCAGATGCGGAGCCTACAGGTCAAGATATTGTGAAGTTGGCCAAGTTGGTGAAGGATGAAGGGATTAAATACATCTTCTTCGAAGAGCTGGTATCTGACAAACTGGCGAAAACCCTTGCCAATGAGGCGGGTGTAGAGACTATGGTCCTGAATCCGGTAGAAGGTTTAACCAAAGAACAGGCTACCAACGGGGATGATTATTTCACCCTGATGGAGAAAAATTTGCAAAATCTGCTGATCGCATTAAAATAAGATAGACTGAAGGATTCGTTTGCAATCCTTATATATAATGAAGGGCGGCTTTGCCATGCAGCAAATCATGCCATTGTGTCATGATCCAATCATAGAGATCGAGAAACTATCATTTTCCTACGGTGACCAGCGAGTAATTGAAAATCTCGATTTTATGGTCCAGGAAAGGGATTTTGTCGGAATTATCGGTTCAAACGGGGCGGGCAAAACGACATTGCTACGGATGTTGGTTGGACTCTTGCCTCCAGCCGAGGGAGATATCAAGCTATTCGGACAATCGATCCGCCGATTCAAGGATTGGGAACGGATTGGTTATGTTCCGCAAAAAAATGCGTTCAACCCATTGTTCCCTGCGACGGTACGGGAAGTCGTGATGTCCGGCTTGTACAATAACAAGAATATGTTCCGCCGAATGTCTCGTAAATGTCAGCAGCAGTGCACAGATGCCCTACAAGTGATGCGGATTGAGGATCTGGCGAACAAACGGATCGGACAACTGTCCGGCGGACAGCAACAGCGTGTGTTTTTGGCACGGGCGCTTATTAATCACCCTGATCTGTTGATTCTGGATGAACCGACGGTGGGTATCGACGCTGAATCCCAGGCCAGTTTTTTCGAACTGATTACCCATATGCATGAACACCACCGGATGACATTCCTGATGGTATCACATGATATGGACCGGATGGAGAGTTATCTCGGTTCCAAAGCAGCGGTGACAAACGGAAAAATTCATTTCCATGTCCGTCATTCCCATGAGGTGGAAGATTGTGCAGAGACTAATTTGCAGCATACCACCACCCAGGTACGTTAGACGCGAGTGCGCAACCAGATTAGAGCAAGGCCGAAGGAGTCGTGTGTGTTTTGGAAATTTTAATGAGTGATTTTTTTCAGCGGGCGCTGGCGGGGGGATTACTAATCGGCATCACCGCACCGTTGATCGGATTGTTTCTGGTGCTGCGCCGTTTATCCATGATCGGGGATACCCTGTCTCATGTGACTATTGCCGGGGTTGCACTCGGATTCCTGATTGAAGTTTATCCGATTGCGGTGGGGCTTATTTTCGCCGTGCTCGCATCATTTGCGATAGAGAAATTACGTAAGGCGTACAAGAGTTACGCCGAGTTATCGATCGCGATCATCATGTCCGGTGGAGTAGCGCTGGCTTCGTTGTTCTTTACGCTGGGCAAAGGATATAATACAGATGTTATGAGTTACCTGTTCGGCAGTATTTATACACTGGACTCTACGGATTTGAAGCTGGTTGGTGTGGTCACGTTGATCGTGGTCATCGTTGTAGCGCTGTTACATAAGGAGTTTTTCCTGCTCAGCTTTGAAGAGGATGCCGCAGCGGTTACAGGGTTGCCTGTGAAATTGCTTAACATGCTGATTACGGTGATGACAGCCCTTGTCATTAGTACGGCGATCAAAATCGTGGGCGCATTGCTGGTATCGGCATTGCTTACCATTCCGGTAGCTGTAAGCTTGCTGATGGCACGAAGTTTCAAATCGGCGATTATATTGTCCGTGGTGGTTGGCGAAATTGCCGTGGTCATTGGACTGGTTGTGGCCGGGATATGGAACCTTGCACCAGGAGCAACAATTGTACTTTTGCTTATCATGATGCTGATTCTTACGATGATTGGAAAAAAAGGGTTCCGAGCCTAAGTCTGAACGTGAGCAAGTGAGCCCCCAGGGAAGGGAGACATCCGCTTCATGCCTGATGTTAATGTGTGGCTGGCTTTTGTAGCAGGATTAGCTTCGTTTATATCACCATGCTGTCTTCCGCTGTATCCTTCGTATCTTTCCTACATTACGGGGATGACGGTACAACGGTTGAAGGATGAACGCAATCAGCGTGAAGTTCGCTTCAAGACATTGACTCATACGCTGGCGTTTATTTTGGGCTTCTCGGCTGTGTTTTATTCGCTCGGGCTGGGAGCCGGATTGTTTGGCCAATTTTTCAATGATAACCGTGATCTCATTCGTCAATTATCCGCGATCTTGATTATGTTAATGGGTTTATTCTTGCTTGGTTTGTTCAAACCTCAGTTTCTGATGAAAGAGCGCAAGATGGATATGAAATGGAAACCAGCGGGTTACTTGGGCTCATTTATTTTTGGTATTGGTTTCTCGGCAGGTTGGTCGCCTTGTATTGGACCGATTTTGACAGCCATCATCGCGATGGCTGCGAGCGAACCAACAACCTGGTTGGCTTTGATTACAGGCTACACGGCCGGATTTGCGTTACCGTTTTTCATTCTGGCCTTTTTTATCGGTTCTACACGATGGATTTTACGTTATTCCAATATCATGATGAAAGCCGGGGGCGCATTAATGTTGTTCCTCGGAGTGCTGTTATTCACAGATCAAATGACGAAAATTACGATCTGGCTACAGCAAATTACACCAGACTGGATGATTATATAGCACAGCAACGAAGCTTTTTGTTTTACTCAAGGGTTATTTTAAATAAGAACAAAGCAGGCTACATGGAAACCAGAATGATTCTGGGCTCATGTAACCTGCTTTTTTAATCAATGGCTCTTTAATATAAGGTGTCATCCCTACGCTTAAGTGAAGTAATCAATGTTGGCTAGTGGGAAATGCTCAAAAATGCGCTCAGTAATAAACTCGCGCAGGGCATCCTGCTGATCATCCTTATACACATATTTGTACTGGCCCCAGCGGCCCCATTTCATTTTCCGCTTTTCGATATCCATCTCCAGCTTGGTTTTGGGGTAGCGCTTCTCAATGGTGGCTTTTGCCGTTTTGGTAAAACGGTGCTGGATCATTTCAAAGGTTAGATTCTTGGTTGCTTCTTCAGGAAGTGTATCGGCAAGCTTGTGTAAAAGCTCGCTATATCCTTCTTCCCATCCGTCGTACCACATAATTGGGGCAATAATGAATCCGAGCGGATATCCGGCATGAGCTATTTTGCCTGCGGCTTCAATACGCTCTTCAAACCGTGAGGTGGCTGGCTCAAAATTTTTGATCACATAATCGGAATTCACGCTGAAACGGATACGAGTGTGTCCGTTATGCTTGATGTTTAATAAAGGATCTACATGATGGTATTTGGTAACAAAGCGAAGTCGTCCGTGCTCCTCATCCGCCATAAAACGAATTAGGTCACCGAGATTTCCTGTAATATGCTCCAGACCTACGGGATCAGATGTACAGGCTGCTTCAAAACGGGTAAGTTCAGGTGCACGTTCCTCAATGTATCCCTTGGCGGCCTGAATGATTTCTTCGGTGTTTACATATACACGGACATAAGGCTTGGCCCCAAGTGTCGTTTGAAGATAACAATAATGACAGTGGCCCATACAGCCCGTGGAGATAGGAATGGCATATTCGGCCGAAGGCTTCGATTGGTCAAACTTGAGTGTTTTACGCACGCCGACGACAAGGGTACGCTTGGCCATTCGGTATTTTTCCTGTTCTGTTTCACCAGGGAGATTGGTGATTCGATTATGGGATGTCGTCATCTGATATGGAATATCCCTAGAGGTAACCCATTCCATAATCTGTTTACCTTTCTCATATTCCAACGCACCGGGTTCAAAATACACCAAATCGGGAATAAAAGGTTTAGTGCCTTTTGCTTTGCGAACGGGTGGATGTGCGACACTTGTACTCACGTAATCACTCCTTTCATACGGAACCATGCTTAGTTTGCCTCGTTTCGGGATAAGTCACCATTGCCAATACTTGCGTAATGGAAATGGTATTTGAGCCCGGAGAAGTGTTTTATGGAGAGTAAATAGTGAATGAATTGTGCAGGACTTGCCAATGCGTATTGATAACATGTATCATTATAAGATAGGGATCAGGCAAGAATATTGCCGGTCAGAGAGAAGAGAGGGAAGCAGATGCCAACGCCCAGTATGGAAGATTATTTGGAGCGTATATACAAATTAATTGATGAAAAGGGCTATGCTCGTGTGTCTGATATAGCTGAAGGTTTGGAAGTACATCCTTCATCGGTGACGAAGATGATCCAAAAGCTGGACAAAGACGAGTACCTGATCTATGAAAAGTACCGCGGGCTGGTGCTTACGCCAAAAGGCAAAAAGATGGGCAAACGATTGATGGAGCGCCATCATCTGCTTGAACAATTTTTGACGACGATTGGTGTTCAGGAAGAAAATATTTACCAGGATGTTGAAGGGATTGAACACCATTTGAGCTGGGATTCCATTACCTGCATCGAATCTTTGGTTGAATATTTCCGCCAGGATGAGAATCGATTGCGTGATCTTAAAAGTATACAAGATGTCATGAGCAATACAGAATCTTAAGTTTTCAAAGCCAGACTCACCTGAAAAATTACAATGAATATCCATTCAAAATCAGAGGATGCACCTGCCGCTAAAACGGTAGGGAGCGTCCTTTTTCTTTTTTTGACCAAAATTTGGCGATTATTCGCAACTTAACAATCATTAGGAGCGTCTATTAAACTAGCAGAATTTGCCGCGAATTTATAATTATTTTGGAGGATTGCACTGATGAAGCTTCGTAAAGGATTCATCCTGCTGCTCATTTTTGTTCTGGGTTTACAAACATCAGGACTGACGGCGCAGGCAGCTAGTCAAAAGGAAATTGTTATTTATTTGGATGGTCAGCTTTTGGAGTCGGATGTTTCACCTTACATTTTGCCCAAAGTAAATGTAACGATGGTCCCCCTACGTGTCATTAGCGAAGGACTGGGGGCATCTGTGCTTTGGTCACAGGCTACACGCACGGTTACAATCAAGAAATCCGATTCAGTCATTACAATGACGAGTGGACGCCAGCAGGCAACGGTGGATAGTGCCGTGGTTGATCTTGATGCATCGGTAGAACTGAAGCAAGGCCGTGTCATGGTACCGATTCGATTCGTCAGTGAGAACTTGGGTATCCAGGTCACCTGGAACCAGTCTGAGCAGACGATTAATCTGACCACTGGTAATGCCCCTAATCCTACTCCAGTGACACCAGCAGAACCTGGAGGAACGGGAACTACGCCAAATACGGATGAGATGCGAGGAGCCTGGATTTCGACCGTAAACGGAGACTGGCCTTCATCTAGTGCCAAAGGAAATGTAGAAAAACAAAAGTTGGAGTTCATTCAGCAGCTTGATACGTTGAAGGATATGGGTATCAACGCCGTATTTGTTCAAGTGCGAGCCAGCGGTGATGCAATCTATCCATCAGGTCTTGTACCGTGGAATAGTGTGCTGACAGGTACACAGGGGAAAGATCCCGGGTATGATCCACTTGCATTTATGATCGAGGAAGCTCACAAACGTGGCCTTGAGTTCCATGCCTGGTTCAACCCGTTCCGGGCTACCAATTCGGCAACTACAACCGGGCTTGCAGCCAATCATGTATCCAAGCTTCATCCGGACTGGATTGTTAATGCATCAGGCAAACTGTATATTAATCCAGGCATTCCGGAAGCGAGACAGCATATTATTGATTCCATCATGGAAGTGGTTAATCAGTATGATGTTGATGGGGTACATTTGGATGATTACTTCTATCCTTCCAATGTAACGTTTAATGATGATGCGGCTTTCAAAGCATACAATACGTTGAATACGAGTGACCGTGCAGAATGGCGCCGGGACAACATCAATCAATTCGTCAAGCAGCTCGGAGAGAGCATCCACAAGGTAAAAGCTGGCGTTCAATATGGCATTAGCCCATTTGGTGTATGGCGTAACAAATCGGTTGATATGACAGGTTCTGATACAAAAGCCGGAGTAACCGCTTATGACAGCATGAATGCGGATGTGCGGACGTGGATCAAGCAGGAGTGGATTGACTATGTTGCACCCCAAGTGTACTGGAGCATGACACTAAGCGCAGCACGATATGACAAGGTGGTTGACTGGTGGGCCAATGAAGTGGCTAATACTGATGTGAAATTGTACATTGGTCACTCGCCTTATAAGCTTGGCACACCGGAAATTGGGTGGCAGACATCCCAGGAGATCATTGATCAGCTTATATATAATGAGAAATATGATACGGTGAAAGGGGATATTTTCTTCAGCTCACAATACCTGACGAAAAACCCGCTTGGCTTGATTGCCAAATTAAAAGCCTATTATGGACTGTAAACATTTTAACGTAATATGACCAACCCCTGTTCTCATACAGTGGCAGTAGTAGCATGGACTGCCTGGAGAACGGGGGTTTTATTGTGTTGATTAATGGAGTATTTGAAGGTGGCGGCGTAAAGGGAATTTCGCTTGCTGGCGCCGTAAAGGGTGCAGAGGATCACGGTGTTGAGTTCAATCGCGTGGCGGGCACGTCATCGGGTTCCATCGTAGCTGCTTTGCTGGCCGCGGGCTATTCGGCGGAAGAGATGAAAGGCATTATCGAGAATACGCCATTTGCTTCGTTGCTGCGACGTTCTCCCATATTTGATACCAAGTGGATTGGACCCGCAGCAAGGCTATTTTTGAAGAAAGGACTATATTCCGGGGAAGCGCTGGAATGCTGGATTCGGGATATGCTGAAAAAAAAAGGGGTGCGGACGTTTGCTGATCTGCCTCCAGGTAAGTTGCTAATCATTGCATCCGACATTTCCAATGGCACCATTTTGGTGCTTCCAGACGATATCAAACGATTCGGAATTGATCCTTCGAAACTGGAAGTAGCCAAGGCCGTACGTATGAGTTGCAGTATCCCCTATTTCTTCGACCCGGTTGCCATTCGCAAATCCCCGATCCTGTCCAAAGGATTACGTTTTGCGGACCAGTTTGTTTACATCGTCGATGGAGCATTGCTGAGCAATTTTCCGCTCTGGTTGTTTGATGGAGAGCGTACAGAACGTGGAGGAGATCTCATCCCTGTAGTCGGTTTTAAAATGGTTGGAAAAACCGAAGGAGAGCCAGCTAGAATCAGAGGGCCTCTAAGTATGCTTCAGGCATTGGTTGAAACGATGCTTACTGCTCATGATGAGCGATATATCGAACAGGTTAATCGATTCCGTACTGTGAAAATTCCTACCCTTGGAATTAAACCTACAGAATTTCACCTTTCCGTACAGGACAGTACAGCTTTATATCAATCTGGGGTAACCGCCGGTACTGAATTTTTCAGTGGATGGAATACCAAGATATATGGTGAGCAGCTGGACAAACAGAGACGAGAACTGAGAAAGAAACAAGCGGAAACACCACCTCTGACTCCTGTATAAAAATGAAAAAGCAATTCTCCGCATGTTTGGAGAATTGCTTTTCTGTGTGTTTCGCCGATATCAGCGCTTTAGTGATACTTAGGTACGTCTTCATCACTTTTACCCTTTTGTCCCTGAATCACTTGGAAAGGATAATCTTTGCGTTTTTTGGAAGAACCGCTACTTTTTCGGGCACCAGACTGTGCATTAACTTTAGCCATGGTTTTAGCCGATGGTTTAATCTTCGGTGATGATGTCTTGCGTGCCCAACGGCGGGGCGGATATTTATAGAGCAGGAACACAACTCCGAACACGACGAGGGGGATGATAATTTGGGATAAACCTCCACTTCCCAGCCTAGTCAAGATTCCAATAGCAGCGAGTGCGATGAACGTCCAAAATAGGATTGCCTGCTTCTTCATATCATTCACCCTTTCACAGGATCAAGTGTTGCAACAGGAACTTCCGACGTGGCCGAAACGTTTGCGAGTTTGGCATCCAATTCACGCATACGGTTAAACGAAGCAATGGATACTTCTACCTGTTCATTCGTTGGCTCTTTGGTTGTCAGCAATTGCAGCCACAACCCTGGGTATCCGAGATAACGAAGTACAGGGATGTCACGTACCGAGTTGGTCATCTTCAACAATTCGAATGAAATACCGAGTACTACTGGCAACAACAGTAACCGCTGTCCCATACGTTCCCAGAGGTTATCGTATGTGAAGAGCGAGTACAAAAATATGCCGATAATGACAGTCAGCATAATAAAACTGCTTCCGCAACGGTAATGCAGACGGCTATACTTCTGCACATTCTCTGGTGTAAGTTCTTCTCCGGCTTCATGAGCACTAATGACTTTATGTTCTGCACCGTGGTATTGGAACAGCCGTTTAATCATCGGTGTCTGGGAAATCAGCCACAGATAGGCAAGCAACAGAATCAGCTTAATTCCGCCTTCCAGTAAATTATGCAAAAACTGATTGTCGAATGCATTTTTGAATAGAAAATTCTCAATAACAACCGGCAACAATGTAAGCACAATTTTACCAAAGAGGAACGAAAGGATAGCTACTGCGGTGACGCCGATAATCATGCTAAGGCTCCAACCTGAGCCTTCTTTTTCTTTTTGCTTTGTTTTTTCTTCGGGTTCCAGTTCATCATCAGCATATGCGTCAGCAGAATAATTGAGATGTTTGCTTCCTTTGACGCTCGAATCTATAATGCTGACAATCCCGCGCAGTAGTGGAATCCGCCGCAATTTCATGACCCAGGACTTGTCTTGCTTGGGAACTTCCAGATACGTAATTTCGCCGTCTTTTCTTCGCACAGCTGTAACGTTGACATGTTTACCGCCGAACATTACGCCCTCAATGACAGCTTGCCCCCCGTAGCTGACAGGCTTGGATTGTTGAGGCAAATTATTCACCTTCCTATTCTGTTCTAGGCCTTCATGGTCGAAGGCAGTTTAATAACCCTATTGTATCGAATTTTGAGAGCAATTTCTAGTTTACGAGTCGATCCAAGTGCGATGTTGTTAACTTTGTCCTGATTTGTACATACTACCCGGTAGAGTTAGGACGAAAATGGAGATTTATTCGCAGTTTTGCAAACTGAACGTGAAGGAGAATATCGATGACAGAGCACACGAGTGAACGCACATCCCATAAGGAAAATCAGCGTGCTGACAAAGGAGAGCAAAAGGAGCGGGGTAGACGTCCTACCCAGCGACAAGGCCAGGCACATTATTTCACCAAGCCGTTCCCTTTTGCAGTGGAGCTAGGTTTTTTCGCAGGTTTTATCTGGGGAGGTTTGCATTGGCTGTTCTATCTGCTTCATTTTACGATTGTGCCATTGGGATTTTTAGCTGAACCGTTTTTTAAACATAATTTCATCTATACTGCAGCAGGGCATTTGACTGGCTGGTTGTTTTTTATAGTCTTTTCGGTCCTCGCCTCCCTGATTTACACGTTCACTTTGAAAAAATGGGAAGGCCCGCTTCCAGGCATGGGTTACGGGATTTTTTGGTGGCTCATTATCTTTGTCCTGGTAGGTCCCAAACTGGATATGGTGAAGCCCTTAAACCGCTTAACATGGGATTCAATCATTACAGAAGTTTGTTTCTTTTTGCTATGGGGACTGTTTATTGGCTACACCGTAGCCATGGAGTTCACGGATGAACGGAAACGTGAGCCAGAGCAAGCGGGAGCATAGCCGCAAAAAAGCTTCTCAATCCGGCAATGGCTGTGTTAAAATAGCAGATGGTTATTTGCAGAAAGGGTGGAGCAGCTATGAAACGGATTGTTGTAATCAATGGCCCGAACCTGAACATGCTCGGAGTACGTGAACCCGGCATCTATGGAACGCTTAGTCTGAAGGATATTGAGGACAAAATTCGCAGACAGGCGGAGGAGCTGGGCGTCTCCATCGCTTTTTATCAATCCAATCACGAAGGGGACATCATTGATCGAATTCATGCAGCGATGGGCGATGCAGACGGAATCATGCTGAATGCCGGAGCGCTTACCCATTACAGCTATGCTGTGCGTGATGCCATCAATGCCGTAAAAGTTCCTACAGTAGAAGTACATTTATCCAACATTCATGCACGCGAAGCGTTCAGACATCATTCAGTAATTGCTGCAGAAACAATCGGGCAGATTGCCGGATTTGGCGAAGTAAGCTACGAACTGGGGCTGCTGGCTCTCGTGCGTCATCTGGACAAACAAACCTGAGCCGGGGACCCGGGAATGTGAGAGAAAGAAGGGTTACCGATGGAAAACAAACGAGTAAATAAGTTGCGTGAGGCCATGCATGAACATGAACTCACGGCTATGCTGATTACAAATCCGATTAACCGTCGTTATATGACGGGCTTTACAGGCTCTGCAGGATATGTGCTGATTACGGAACAGGAAGCTTATTTGCTTACCGATTTCCGTTACATGACACAGGCGCCGCAACAAGCCAAAGGATTTACCGTTGTGGAACATGGACCAAAACCGTTGGAATCCGTACGCGAATTGCTTGCATCGGCGAATATCAAACAGGTTGGCTTTGAGCAGGATCATGTCACTTATGGCACGCATACTGCTTATGCTGAAGCACTTCAGTCTATTGAATTGAAAGCTGTATCCGGTATAGTGGAGCAACTTCGCATGTTCAAGGACGAAGATGAGATCGCTGTAATGCAAAGAGCTGCGGATCTGGCAGATGCAACATTCAGTCACGTTTTGCAATTCGCAAAAGCGGGTATGACTGAACGTGAAGTGGATTTGGAGATGGAGTTCTTCATGCGCAAACATGGAGCAACTTCCTCTTCGTTCGACACCATTGTGGCATCGGGTGAACGTTCTGCTATGCCTCACGGGGTAGCAAGTGGCAAAGTCATCGGACAAAATGAGTTAATTACATTTGACTTTGGTGCGCTTTTGGATGGATACTGTTCAGATCTGACACGTACCATCGCAACGGGCACACCTGTACCTGAACTGCGTAAAATTTACGATATCGTACTGGAAGCCCAGTTACATACGCTGGCGAACCTGAAACCGGGCATGACCGGACGGGAAGCAGATGCATTGGCACGTGATATCATTGCAGGGCACGGATACGGAGAGCAATTCGGACACAGCACGGGTCACGGTCTGGGTATGGAAGTCCATGAGGCTCCTCGTTTGTCCAAGCTTAGCGACGATGTATTGAAACCGGGCATGGTGGTAACCGTTGAACCGGGTATCTACATTGACGGTCTTGGCGGCGTGCGTATCGAGGATGACGTTGTGATTACCGAGACGGGTATTCACATTTTAACGAAATCGGACAAGAAGTTCACCGTAATCGGCTAAATTACAGCCAACGGTGATATAAGGCGATTTTTAATTTATAGGTACAGGTTATTGCTGATTGTTCTGGACCATTGCAAAAGTAGTGAAGGGAGCGGAATCGATTCTGAAGAAGCGGAGGAACGATCCGAACCGGTAACGGTCACGTCGCACATGGTCATCAATTCAGAATGAACCCACCTTTAAATTAAGACATCGTCTTATATCACCTACTTTTCAACCATATCAGGAGGGATTTTTTGTGATTTCAGTAAACGATTTTAAAACAGGCTTAACCGTACAAGTGGACAACGACATTTTCACTGTAATTGATTTCCAACATGTTAAACCAGGTAAAGGCGCTGCCTTTGTACGTTCCAAACTGAAAAACCTGCGCAACGGTAACACAGTTGAGAAAACATTCCGTGCAGGTGAAACCATTGGCCGTGCCATCATCGAAAACCGTGGCGTGTCCTACCTGTATGCTAGTGGTACAGAGCACACATTTATGGACAACGAAACATATGATCAGTTCACACTGACAAGCGACCAACTGGAGTGGGAATTGAACTTCCTCAAAGAAAACATGAACGTAAAAATCGTTAGCTACCAAGGTGAAATCCTCGGAATTGACTTGCCTACAAGCGTTGAGTTGAAAGTTATCGAGACAGAGCCAAGCGTAAAAGGTAACACAGCACAAGGCGCTACTAAAAACGCTAAAGTTGAAACAGGCTTAAATGTACAAGTGCCATTATTCATCAACGAAGGCGATGTTCTGCTGATCGATACTCGTGAAGGTAAATACTCTTCCCGTGCGTAACGTTCACATGGTGTAAGCTAAATAAAGCGTTAATTCAACCCTTTGCCATTTCTATGGCAAAGGGTTTTTTTCGAAAAAAGATTAGCCTATCAGGCGCTTTCGTAATATACTGGGTTAAAGTCATTTTTCGGAGAGAATAATGACGGTGGACATCAATTATGCATACTGCACAAGGTAGGGAGTGGATTTGCGTTGTCATTGTACGTCATGAAATTTGGGGGCAGCTCGGTCGGAGATACAGAGCGCATGAAGCGTGTAGCCGGACGTGTTGTAGAAAAAGCGGATGAAGGACATCAGTGTGTAGTCGTGGTTTCGGCCATGGGAGATACCACGGATGATTTGATTGATCAGGCGAAACAGCTGAACAGTGAACTGCCTGCACGTGAGATGGATATGCTTTTGACTACGGGAGAACAGATCTCGATTTCATTGTTATCCATGGCGATACAGGCGCTGGGACGCAAAGCCATTTCATTTACAGGCTGGCAAGCGGGATTCCGGACAGAGCCGGTACACGGCAAAGCGCGGATTAACGATATTCATCCGGAACGGGTGAATCAGGCGTTGGCAGAAGGCAACATCGTAATCGTTGCTGGCTTCCAGGGAATGACTGAAGAAGGCGAGATTACGACACTTGGCCGCGGCGGATCTGATACAACGGCAGTAGCCCTGGCAGCGGCTATCAAGGCGGACGCTTGCGAGATTTACACGGATGTAGACGGGATCTATTCCACCGACCCGCGAATCGTGAAGGTTGCACGCAAGCTTAAGGAAATTTCGTACGATGAGATGCTGGAACTGGCTAACCTGGGAGCAGCGGTATTGCATCCGCGTGCAGTTGAATACGCGAAGCATTCCGGTGTGCCTTTGATTGTAAGATCCAGCTTTAACCATAATGAAGGAACGGTTGTGAAGGAGGAAGCAACAATGGAACAAGGCGTGGTAGTTAGTGGAATTGCCTATGACAAAAATGTGGCTCGCATCAGTATTCTGGGTGTACCAGACGAACCGGGGGTTCTCGCTGAAGTATTTGGTGCCCTTGCATCAGAACAGCTGGATGTTGACATTATCGTTCAGAGCGGTGTGATGGACGGTAAAGCAGATTTCTCGTTCTCTGTTGCGCTGACTGATCGGGAGAACGCACTGCGTGTCATTGAAGCCCTTCATAGCCGCCTGCCTTACCGTGAAGTTACTTCCGAAGAAAACCTTGTTAAAGTCTCGATCGTTGGTGCAGGCATGGTTAGCCATCCGGGTGTTGCTGCGAAGATGTTCAAAGTCATCTCGGGCGAAGGCGTTAGCATTAAGATGGTCAGCACTTCCGAAATCAAGGTATCTTGTGTAATTGATGGAGAGAAGCTTCATGATGTAATCAAGGCTCTGCATACAGCGTATGATCTGGATACTGCTGAGCAGGCAGTCATTGGCGGACCGCAAGTTCGCAGATAAAAAACGATATAGTGTAAAGACACACCAAAGGTGTACTGTGTATTCCCATTCGGGATCGCAGTACACCTTTTTAGATTGTTCACAGCAATTTAAACAGCGGTTCCTTACGCGTTCCTCTGAATGGTTGCATCCGGTTCCCTTCACCCATCTCCGGAACGCAGTCCAGCAAGTTCAATTGGGTACAATACGTTACGTCATGCATCCTCCCTAACCTCTCCAGCCTTCGGCCACCAGCGGATACTCTAACCAGATCGGGTAATTTGTCCTCGGCATGAGTGGCAGCCTGATGGAGCGCCAGGCCCAGATCGTTCAGCATGATTGGGAAAGGGGATTGTCGGTACAGCTCCTCGATAATGCTGCCTGCACATAAACCATCTTCCAGCGCGAACTCATCCTGATCCCCGGCGCATAACAATAAGATATCCCGGCGCAGCTCGCACAGAACAGCCGCCACAGCTTTCACATTGAGGAATGAGCCTGCAAACACATGTCTAGCCTTGGATGCCTTGATCAGGGCGCGTGTTCCATCTGTTGTAGTCAGAATAATGGTTTTCCCCGCAACATTCGGAGTCATATATTCATAGGGGGAATTGCCCACCTCGAATCCTGTAATTTTTTTATCAAAACGCTCCCCGCCACGAATGGCATCCTTCACGTTCAATTGTTTCGCTTGAGGAACAGTTTCTACAGCAATGACGTCTGCTGCATCGTATGCCAGTGCCGTAACAATCGTACTGGTTGTTCGCAACACATCGATTACAACCACACATCGTCCTGCAATATCCATTCTTCGAACTTCATTCACATTGCCTACCACATCGACTCGCACTCCCTACAACTCCTTTCTATATTTGAGGATAGTTGTTTCTGTCCTTTTTTATCCCGGAATGAATATCACCTGTCTGCAAGCACTATATGCACTTGGATCTAGACGGGTGCCTAGAACTGGAACAGTTGACTGATCTATGATTTTTAACTCTCATCCCTATTTTGAAGAAAATGATAGATTTCAGCGTCATAAAATCAATGTACACACATAAACTTGAGATATGAACAAGCACCAGGAACGCAACAAAACCGAATTCAAGGTTGGAGGGGCCTATTCATGATGGTGAACTGGAAGGATATCTTTCCGGAACCGATTCGAACCATTCTGGGAAGAATGCCGCCCGCTTTATTAGATAAAGTGGAGGAAGTACGTATCCGTGAAGGAAGACCGCTGGAAATCAATGCAGGAGACACCTATCACTTCCTCACACCCCAGGGCAGTCCGACTTCGAAGCCTGATGAAGCCTATATTCCCTTAAAAGAGGTAACACACAGGCTGCTGGATCTGATCAGCAATCATTCGCTTTATACATTGGAAGAGGAACTGCGTAAAGGGTTCATCACTATTCCTGGCGGGCATCGAATCGGACTGGCTGGCCGGACGGTGTTAAGTGGAGGCCGCGTCGAATACTTGCGCGACATTAATGGATTTAATGTCAGGGTAGCCAGAGAGATTCACGGAGTCGCTGATCGGATTCTGCCTTATCTGCTGGACATGAAAAGTGGACAGGTCATGCACACCTTAATTCTTTCACCTCCGCAGCAAGGCAAGACCACATTACTGAGGGATCTGGCAAGACAGATTAGTAGTGGAAGCAAACTTACGGGTGTCAATGAACTTGTTCAGGGCATACGTCCACGTCTAAAGGTTGGCATCGTTGATGAGCGGTCCGAAATCGCTGGAAGTTACAAGGGCGTACCTGGATTTGATGTGGGACCTCGCACCGATGTCATGGACGGTTGTCCAAAGGCTGAGGGAATGATGATGATGCTTCGCTCCATGTCTCCCGATGTCCTGATCGTGGACGAGATAGGCCGACCGGAAGATGCGGAGGCGGTGATGGAAGCACTTCACGCAGGCGTATCTGTCATCGCTACTGCGCATGGTCGTGATTTGGCTGAGCTTTCTTCCAGACCTGCGCTGAGAACCCTGATCGTCGAGCAGATGTTCCAACGCTATGTACAGCTGCAACGGACGAGCCGGGGCATGACCTTTCGATTGGCAGATGGCAAAATGCGTGGTCTCCAGCAGACAGAAGTGGGAGGTGAGGCATTTGGTTAACATGCTCGGTGCAGTCATCATTCTGCTGGCCAGTACCCTCGCCGGATTCTACAAGGCAAGGCAGTATGCCTTGAGGCCAAGACAACTGCGAGAATTAATCGCCGCTCTCCAGCGGTTGATGACAGAGATTAACTACGGGCTGACTCCGTTACCTGATGCCATGGGGAAAATGGGAGCCCAGACAAAAGAGCCTGTTCGGACGCTGTTCCTCCACGCAGCCAGGCAAATGGAACCACCTCATGGACATACTGCTCGTGAG
This sequence comes from Paenibacillus sp. GL_099_B, assembly GCF_057835695.1. Classification (NCBI taxonomy): domain Bacteria; kingdom Bacillati; phylum Bacillota; class Bacilli; order Caryophanales; family Paenibacillaceae; genus Paenibacillus; species Paenibacillus sp. GL_099_B. The sequence goes on along the minus strand of NZ_CM174430.1, from coordinate 4,729,817 downwards.
AGTCTTCAGTCTGGTATAGAAGAGGCGTGGGGAAGATCAGCCATGAAGGCGGACGAGCGGGAAGTCATGCTGCAATTGAGCTTCAGCCTTGGCACCAGCGATCGTCAGGATCAGACCAAGCACATCTCGTTAGCCATTCAGCAACTTATGCATGAGGAATCCCGTGCCCAAGCCGATCAAATGAAATATGAACGAATGTGCCGCAGTCTCGGGATGCTTGTCGGAGCGTTAATCGTCATTCTGATCTTCTGAAATAGCCGGGATAGTGAGGTGCCAAGGTCATGAATTTAGAAGTGAACGCAATCTTTCAAATTGCGGGCATCGGAATCATCATTGCAATGATTCATACGGTGCTGAAACAAATGGGAAAGGAAGATATGGCTCACTGGGTGACCGTGATCGGATTTGTCGTTGTATTGTTCATGGTGGTCCGAATGCTGGACAGCCTGCTGCAAGAGATCAAATCGATATTTCTTTTTCAATGAAAACGGTCATGAAGCCGGGATGGTGGTGACCTGTGGAAATTATCCAAGTTGTAGGTCTGGCGCTCATCGCAACGGTTCTCATTCTAGTTATCAAAGAACAGAAGCCCATGTTCGCTTTTCTGATTGCTGCTGCCACCGGCATCGTGATCTTCATGCTGCTGATTGGCAAGATTGGCGCGGTGATCGAAGTGTTGAAACGGCTTGCCGAGAATTCAGGCATGGAGAGCATTTATCTGAAAACTGTACTGAAAATTATAGGCATAGCGTACATTGCTGAATTCGGAGCACAGATTGTCAGGGATGCAGGCCAGGAGAGCATTGCTTCCAAAATTGAACTTGCTGGCAAGGTGCTGATCCTTGTACTCGCGATACCGATCATCAGCATTATTATCGAAACCGTCATGAAGCTGATGCCGGTGTAGAGGGAGGCGTGCGGACTTCATATGAAAATGATGCATCACAAGCCGCAGTGGCGCCTTACCTTCGTGCTGACGCTGTGTTTTCTGTTTGCGATCATGGGACAGGTATTCGCTGGTTCTCCCTCGGGAGAGTGGATGCAGCAGCAGGCTGACCAGCTTCCCAAGGATCAGGTGGAAAAATATTGGGACCAACTCATGCAACAATACGGTGGTTTTTTCCCGGAAGGAAAAACGCCTTCCTTTATGGATATGTTAATGCCCGGCAATGAAGGGTTCAGCCTGAAGTCGGTGTTTATAGCGATTGGGACCTTCATGCTGCATGAGATTTTATATAACGGCAAACTTCTGGTCACGATTGTGATGCTGAGTGTGCTAAGTATGATTTTGGAGACGTTGCAGACCGCTTTTGAGAAAAACAATATTAGCAAAATCGCTTACTCCATCTGTTACATGGTCATTATCATCATCGCCATAAACAGCTTCAGTGTGGCGATTGGATACGCCAAGGATGCCATAGCGAGCATGATCAACTTTATGATGGCCATGGTGCCCCTGTTGTTTACACTGCTGGCTTCAATGGGAAATGTCATTACCGTTTCTGTGACCCATCCGCTTATCATTTTCATGATTCATCTGGTCGGTACATTGATTCATATGTTGGTGTTCCCATTACTCTTTTTCTCAGCCGTATTACATCTCGTCAGTTCCTTATCCGACAAGTACAAGCTTACACAGCTGGCAGATCTCTTACGGAACATTAGTGTTGCTCTGCTCGGTATACTGCTTACGATGTTCCTGGGCGTAATTTCGGTGCAGGGGGCATCGGGCTCCGTGGCAGATGGTGTCAGTCTGAAAGCGGCGAAGTACATCGCAGGCAACTTTGTCCCCATTGTCGGCAGAACGTTTGCGGATGCAACCGACACGGTTATCACAGCGTCACTGCTGGTGAAAAATGCAATCGGACTAACGGGTGTCATCATCATCTTGTTTTTATGCGCTTTTCCCGCACTTAAAATTCTGACGCTAGCCCTGATCTACAACATAACTGGCGCGATCATGCAACCGCTAGGGGATACGCCGATTGTAGGATGTCTGCAGGCGATAGGCAAAAGCATGATTTACGTATTTGCGGCACTGGCTGCCGTTGGACTGATGTTTTTTCTGGCAATCACGATCCTGCTAACCGCAGGCAATCTGACCGTCATGATGAGATGAGGGGATGCTCGAGAGAAAGGGGCTGGAAGGATGGGGTGGCTGAGCAGCTGGCTCCGGGAATTGATCATGATCGTTCTGCTGGCGACTTTCGTGGATATGCTGTTGCCCAATCGATCCATGGAACGCTATGTCAAGCTTGTGCTGAGCCTTCTTATCCTGCTGACCCTGTTATCGCCCATAACGAAGCTCTTGAAAAGTGATCCGGTTGGCGAGCTTAAGCGAGCGATGACCGCCATGGATTCGCCATCTGATGGAAATGCAACACTTGAACAGATTTTGGCTCAGGGCAAGCGGCTACAATCCAATGAACAGGAACAATCGCTGCAATGGACAGCCAAAGAACTGGCTAACGTAATGAAAGGTCAAATTGAAGAAACAACCGGGGAGCGAGTGCAGTCTGTTGAGGTAAAGCTCGTCATGGATACAAGCAAGCCGGAGACGGATTTGGCCTCTTCGGTGGAACTTCCGGTGATCCAGTATGTTTTGGTGGAGATGGCAGGTGAGACAGCAGCCGGGAAAGTCAACTCCAATACAGCTCAACAGGAAGCAACGGCAACTACAAAACCGATATTCGACTCTGACCTTGAATCCGAAGCCACTGAATCTCCTCCAGTACAGGAGCCAATCCAGATTGATCAGATTGATGTCCCGGATGTACAGATTGAGGTGAACAGCGGCAGTAATCGTGAAAGTAGCGTGGGTAAGGGTAACTCTGGCGAACCGAAAAATGGACAGGAAGTTGACTCCACACCTGTGTCGGGTGAGCAGGCAGAGACAAACTCTCAGCAAGGACAGACGTCCTCCCGATCTGAACGTGCAGTACAAATTATTACGCTATTGACAGAGAAGTGGGATATTGATGCAAACAAAGTACAGGTGAAAGAAAAGAAAAGCGCTTCGGCGCTTTAAGAAGGAGGGTATCCGATGAGGCAATGGCTCAAAAAGATGGAAAGCTGGCTCGGCGGAGGAGAAGGTGGGCAACGGCGCAGTCAAACCTTTCGCTGGCTGATTATCCTTGGTTTGATCGGAGTCGGAATCATGTTGTTCAACTCCTTCGTCAATGTCAAAAAGATTGATTCCGAAAATATCGGTCGTGAGCCTCCTGATCCAGCTACATCGATGGCATCCATACAGACGGATCCGACGGATCAGAATCCATTTCAGGCGATAGAAATCGCATTTGAGGACAAGATCAAGGGTGTGCTGGAAAATATCGTAGGTGTTGGAACTGTTGATGTGATGGTTACCGTGGATTCTACAGAGGAGCTTGTTGTACAGCGTAATGTGAAGGATTCGCAGCAGCTCACCGAAGAAACGGATGCAAACGGGGGTAAGCGACATATGACGCAATATACCCGGGATGGTGAGATTATTACGTATGAAATATCAGGGGATCAGACACCGATTGTCACGAAAAAGCTCAAACCGCAGATCCGGGGCGTGCTTGTCGTTGCCAGAGGTGCAGAGAACAAGGTTGTGAAGGACCTGATTACAGATGCTGTGGAAAAAGGGCTGAATGTTGCGGCCTACCGAATTTCGGTTGTTCCGCGCAAGCAGGATTAGTCCGGAACCATGAATCACAAGATTTGATTGTCATAAGAATGAAGCCAATTCGAGGAGGAAGTTCTAATGAATAACAAACGTCAAACGGTATGGCTCGTATCCATGCTGAGTCTGATGGTCATTTTGTCCGCCTATTACCTGTTCACTGAAGATTCCGGTCCGGTTAATACGCCTGTAGCTGAGAGCACGCAGGTGGATGGTATGAAGCAGGGAGATGCGAAGGAAACGGCTGGAATCCTTGATCCGACAGAAGGTCTGGTTGTGAATGAAGTGGTCAATGGCGGTGAAGTTACAGGGACTGAAGGAGAGCAAGCGGCAACTGAATCTGTTGATAATCCTGCAGTTGTAGACGGTAAAGAAGCTGGAGACACCGAGAAATCACCGGCTGCGGAATCGGGAGAGAAACAAGGTGAAGCGGGTAAAGGCAGCGAGAAAGGGACAGACAAAGGCGCAGCAACCACTCCTGAGACAAATGCCGAAACAGAAGGCAGTGCAACGAAAACCGATGAGGACGTTCTCAAGGAAATGGAAGAGCAGAATACGGCGGCGTCCGCGAGCAGCCAGTTCCAGAACTACCAGTGGCAGCGTGAAGAGAGCAACAATCGCAAGTATGAAGAACTCATGACCGTTGCGGGCGATCTGAGCAAAACGCCAGAAGAAAATGCCAAAGCAACAGAGCAGCTTCGTACGCTGGAAGAAAAAGAAGCCAAAATCAATGGCATTGAAGAAACTTTGTCGCAGCAGTTTGCTAATGCCATCGTTCAAGAGGATGCCGACAAGTATAAAGTCGTTGTTCTCAGTGATAAACTGGATGTAAAACAGGCGGTTTCCATTGTGGATCTGGTTATGAAAGAACTGGCTGTATCACAAAATAAAATCAGCGTGCAATACGTGACAGAACAGTAATCTAAAATATGGAAAAGTAGCCCCGAGAGCTGGATTAGATCTCGGGCTCTTTCCATTTTTAACGATTATGATATAATACATAAAGCCATATGACCGTCCTAGTGAGACTGGCATGATGCCGAAGGAGTGAATAATGGAAATGTTTAAATTGAGTGAGATCAAAGAGCTGATCAAACTGGTAGATGAAAGTTCCGTTCAAGAGTTGGAAATTGAAAACGAAGGATCACGGTTGTCGATTCGCAAACCGGGTAAAACCGAGTATGTTCAGGCAGCTGCTATTCAACCGCAAATGATTGCTGCACCACAGGTGCAACCGGCTGCAGTTGTAGCTGAGGCTGCTCCGCAAGTCGATACTACAAGTCATTTACATAAAATTGTATCTCCGATGGTGGGTACTTTTTACAGAGCTTCCTCGCCGGAAGTAGGTCCTTTTGTAAGCGCTGGTGATAAAGTTGTTGAGAAAACAACGGTATGTATCATTGAGGCGATGAAGCTGATGAACGAGCTTGATGCTGACATCAAGGGAGAAATCGTTGAAGTGCTGGTTGAGAACGGACAGCTGGTTGAGTATGGACAACCCCTGTTCCTGGTGAAACCGGAATAACGGTGATAACCGCATAACGGCAACTGCATGAGCTTCGAAGGAGGACAATAACGAAATGAAATTTCAAAAAATACTGATTGCGAACCGTGGCGAAATTGCGGTACGTATTATTCGTGCCTGTCGTGAAATCGGCATTTCGACGGTAGCAGTCTATTCGGAAGCGGATAAAGACTCTCTGCATGTTCGTCTTGCAGATGAAGCGTATTGTATCGGGCCTACGCTTTCGAAAGACAGTTATCTTAACTTCACCAACCTGATGAGTGTAGCTACACTGACGGAATGTGATGCGATCCACCCAGGCTACGGATTCCTGGCAGAGAACGCTGATTTTGCAGAAATCTGTGGTTCCTGCAATATTACGTTCATCGGCCCATCTCCGGAAGCCATTACCAAAATGGGTGACAAGGCTGTTGCCAAGCAAACGATGAAGGATGCAGGTGTACCTGTAATTCCGGGATCCGACGGTTTGGTTGAAAATATGAATGAAGCCATTATGATTGCTAGAGATATTGGATATCCTGTCATTATCAAAGCTACCGCTGGTGGTGGAGGTAAAGGGATTCGTATTGCTGAAGATGAAGAGACGCTGATCAAGCAAATTACAGCTGCCCAGCAGGAAGCACAGAAAGCTTTTGGCAATGCCGGAGTATATCTGGAGAAATTCCTGACAGGCATGAAGCACGTGGAGATTCAGATCATTGCAGACAAACATGGAAATGCAGTGCATCTGGGCGAGCGTGATTGTTCCGTTCAGCGTCGACGTCAAAAGCTGGTGGAAGAAGCGCCTTGTCCAATCATCTCTGAAGATGTGCGTACATTGATGGGAGATGCCGCAGTACGGGCAGCGCTTGCCGTGAATTACTCGGGAGCAGGTACACTTGAGTTCTTGCTCAGCCCTAACGGTGAATTCTATTTCATGGAAATGAATACACGTATTCAGGTGGAACACCCTGTAACGGAAATGGTTACAGGAGTGGATCTGATCCGCGAAATGATCTCGGTAGCTGAAGGCAATCCGCTCTCTTTCCGTCAGGAAGATGTTGTGATCAATGGCTGGTCCATTGAGTGCCGTATCAACGCAGAAGATCCGGACCGTAACTTTATGCCGTCACCAGGCAAAATTGGTTTCTACCTTGCACCAGGAGGACCGGGTGTACGTGTAGATAGTGCAGCTTATCCGGGCTACACGATCTCTCCTTATTACGACTCCATGATCGCCAAATTGATCGTATGGGGAGCAAACCGGGAAGAGGCTATCGCGAAGATGAAGCGTGCATTGGCTGAGTTTGCGATTGAAGGCATCTCCACAACAATTCCTTTTCATCAGAAATTGCTGGAGCATCCAACGTTCGTTCGGGGTGACTTTGATATCAAATTTCTTGAGGAAAATGAGATTTAAAAGGTATATTGGGCTTGTTTGTCATAATGTAGCCCAAATGATATAGTATGTAATAATAAGAGCGCATGTCTCCTGCAGAGGATAAGCCGCCGCACATACGCGGATGAAGGTTGCAGGAGTTCCGGTAAAGCCGGACCGGAAGGGTTCTGAAGGCCAGATTGGCCTGAATACCAGTGCCCTGACGGATGGCCGCAAACTTATTTCGCGAAAGGTGTGTTGAACAGTTATGAGTACACTGCCGACAGAATTTGAACGAACGGATATCGGTGAAATCCAGATCGCACCTGAAGTTATTGAAGTGATTGCTGGACTGGCTACAGTTGAAGTGAAAGGTGTTGCAGGCATGAGCGGCGGATTCGCTGGCGGATTTGCTGAATTGCTTGGTCGCAAAAACCTTTCCAAAGGCGTTAAGGTTGAAGTAGGTCAGCGTGAAGCTGCAGTGGATGTTTCCGTTATTATTGAATATGGTTACCGTCTGCCACAGGTGGCTACCGAAATTCAACAGAACGTGAAGCGCTCCATCGAGAACATGACAGGATTGAATGTGAATGAAGTTAATGTGCACATTCATGACGTTCAGTTCAAGAGCACCGAGAAAGTAGAAGAAATCGACCTGAACAGTCAGCGCGTAAAATAAAAGAAGACAGATTCCCCCGGCATCACTGCCGGGGGTTATCCCGTCTTGGACAGGTCTTCATAAAAAGCGGAAGCTTGCACCTGAGGATCACCTTTTGCCAATGGGCAGGTTAAGCAATGTTAGTGAGCAAGGGAGGCTGTGCAGTTCGTGGCTAAAATACTGGATCGGCTTCTGTTGTTTATATACAGCATAAGCGTTGGAGCAATATCGGCAGCAGTCATACTTCTTATTAGTGGTGTGCTGCCTTACGAATTGAATTACCAGCAGGAGCAAAACGTCATTATTGCGGCGGTTGTTGCAGCAGCGATTTTGTTTATCCTGAGTTTGCGATTTTTCTACATCTCGGTTCGGCGTGATCGTGCTTCATTGCCGTCTGTAGATCAGCGTACCGAGTATGGTGATGTGCAAATTTCGATGGAAACGATTGAAAATCTCTGTCTCAAAGCAACTTCCCGTTTCCGGGGAGTACGTGATGTCAAAGCTCGTATTCGTGTGGTTGAATCAGGACTGGAGATTATGATTCGCGCAGTAGTGGATGGCGAGACGCCAATCCCGACGCTGACAGCCGATCTGCAGAAGGCAATACATGATCATGTACAGGAGATTACGGGTATCCCGGTTTCTTTTGTCACCGTGTATATTGCCAACGTTACCCAGTCGCCTAACTACAAGAGTCGAGTGGAATGAGGTGAGTTTCACTGATGCTGTGGAGAGAGATTTGGGATAGTCACAGAGGCCGAATTACCGGAATTGTCGGCGGCATCTTTTTTGGATTTCTTTATGTATGGATCGGTTTTTGGGATATGTTGTTCTTTGCACTCTTGGTGTTCATCGGTTATACGTTAGGCAGACGAAGCGACTCGAAGCTGGGCTCGTTCATTCCCTGGAGGGAATGGGGGCAATGGCTCGGCGATCGCTGGCGTCCCTTTAAGTGAGCCACCTGAACCCTGCAATATGTTTCTTCCGAAAATAGAGCTGTAGTTTAGGTTGCCCGTTTTTTGGAGGAAACGATTGCAGGTTTTTTTGTGAAAAGGGATAACAATATAATAAGATCTCTGATTCCATCAAAGATTTTATATTTTAAAATAAGCATGATGACGCTCCACAGGGAGCGCTGCAGGAGGCAGGACATGAAAAGACGTTTGGCAAGGGAAATTGCAGTACAAAGTCTGTATCAGATGGAAATGAATGAAGTGGGCGCAGCTGAAGCCGTGAATATGTTGATCAATGAAGCCGCTGAAGACAATGAAACCGAAGTGGTTATTCATGATGCAGATGTAATGCGTACCTACGTGACCGAAATGGTACAGGGCGCATGGAACAATAAAGAAGCGATTGACGGATTACTCGTCGATTATTTGAAAGGTTGGCAGATTAGCCGTCTATCGCGTGTAGACCGCCAGATCCTACGGCTTTCAACGTATGAAATGGTGTTCCGTGATGATATTCCGGCAAAAGTATCTGTCAATGAAGCGATTGAATTGTCCAAGTATTTTGGTACAGATGAATCCGGTAAGTTCGTTAACGGCGTACTTGGGCGCATGATTCAGGAAGTCAGCACCATCAAAGCAAAACTGTCTTAATTTTGTGAGTCACTTAATTATATGTTCACATAAGGGAGAGAGAGTACAATGACAGCATCTATTATTAACGGTAAAGAAGTATCCCAAGAGATCCGCGCAAGCATGACGACAGAAGTAAAACAGCTTAGCGAACAGGGGGTAGTACCTGGTCTGGCTGTTGTGCTCGTCGGGGAAGATCCGGCATCCCAAGTATATGTGCGTAATAAAGAAAAAGCATGTCACGACCTCGGGTTCTATTCCGAAGTTCATCGTCTGGATGCAAGCACCTCCCAAGAGGATCTACTCGCGCTGGTGGACAAGCTGAACAAACAGGAATCCATTAACGGCATTTTGGTTCAGCTCCCATTACCGAAGCATATCGAAGAGAAAGCTGTTATCGATGCGATCGCCGTGGACAAAGACGTGGATGGATTCCATCCGGTTAACGTGGGTAATCTCGTCATTGGTGACGATAGTCTGTTGCCATGCACCCCTGCGGGCGTGATCGAGCTGATCAAGCGTACCGGTCTTGAAATGTCAGGCAAACATGCCGTAGTTATCGGACGTAGCAATATTGTCGGTAAACCGGTATCCTTGCTGCTACAACGTGAGAACGCAACGGTAACGATGTGTCATTCCCGTACAGCGAACATGAAAGAGATCACGCGTCAGGCAGACATTCTTGTGGTTGCAATCGGACGTGCAAACTTTGTGGATGCCGATTTCGTCAAACCGGGTGCCGTTGTAATCGATGTGGGGATGAACCGTCTGGATAACGGAAAACTGGCAGGAGATGTAGATTTCGAGAGCGTGAAGACGGTATCTGGCCCAATTACTCCGGTTCCTGGAGGCGTTGGCCCAATGACAATCACTATGTTAATGCAAAATACACTGATCGCGGCCAAACGCGCTCACGGATTGGCCTAGGTAACTGTCTGTGGCAGATCAAAAAATTTACTCCATCAAAGACCTGAACCGATACATCCGGATGAAACTGGAATCGGATCAGGTACTGTCGGATGTATGGCTGCGCGGAGAGATCTCCAATTTTACACATCACTCCAGCGGTCATATGTATTTTACATTGAAGGACAAGGACAGCCGAATTAAGTCCATTATGTTTGCTTCCCATAATCAACGATTGCCCTTTGTACCGAAGGAGGGTGCAAGGGTTATTGCTCGTGGTAATGTCTCGGTGTATGAGCGGGATGGACAATATCAATTCTACGCTACACACATGCAACCGGACGGTATTGGAAGTCTGTATTTGGCCTATGAGCAGCTGAAAAAAAAGCTGGAGGACGAGGGACTGTTCTCTACATCACGGAAAAGGCAGATTCCCCGTTTTCCACAGACGATTGGTGTGGTCACTTCACCTACAGGTGCAGCGGTAAGGGATATCATGATTACATTGCAACGCAGATATCCTTCTGCCCAAGTGATTCTGTATCCTGTACTCGTTCAAGGAAAAGGTGCGGCTCCTTCCATTGTGAAGGCCATCAACAACCTGAACCGAATGGGCGAAGCCGATGTGCTGATTGTCGGACGAGGCGGCGGATCACTGGAGGAGTTATGGGCTTTCAATGAGGAGATCGTGGCAAGAGCGATTGTGGGTTCGGCCATTCCTGTGATTTCAGCGGTTGGGCATGAAACGGATTTTACGATTGCCGATTTTGCTGCTGATCTGCGTGCGGCAACGCCTACGGCTGCTGCCGAATTGGCAGTACCCAATCGAGCTGAGCTGCTTGATCAGATCGCTCAGCGCCAGCGTCAACTGCAGCACAGTTTACGTCAGCGTGCTGTTCATAATCGGGAGCGACTGGCCAGATTGCAACGCTCACCTGTGCTTGTGCATCCCAGACGAACCTTAATGCAGCATACGGAGCGACTGGATATGCTGCAACAGCGTCTTCTGCGAACTGTAGATACACGTATGAAATGGACAACCGAGAAACAGGAGCGTTTGCGTGCAGCGCTGCAACGATTCAATCCTCGTGAACAGGTGAATGCAGCAAGACGGGAGAATGCATCAGCCCGGCGTCAACTGGAGGTTGCAATCCGATCTATTACGAGAGCGAAGCAGCAGCAGTGGAAATCAACTGTGCGACATCTGGATGCGCTTAGCCCGCTCAAAGTCATGTCACGCGGATACAGCCTTGTCTATGACGAACAGGAACAACGATTGATCAAATCGATGAAGGATGTACAGCCTGGAGATTCGATAAAGATTAAATTAACAGACGGACAGCTAGACTGTCAGGTTTGGGGAATGAAGGAGGACGATAATACCCATGGCGAATGAACCGGAATTGAATTTTGAAGAGGCAATGGCGGCATTGGAAGACATCGTAGGTCAGCTTGAACATGGTGATGTTCCACTGGAACAGGCTATCGATTTGTTTCAGCGCGGAATGAAGCTTTCCCAACTTTGTGGTTTGAAGCTGGAACAAGTGGAACGTAAGATCGAGATGATCGTAGAAGAGGATGGGGAACTTCGCAAAAAACCGTTCGGCGCTGCCGTCGACGAAAGCGGTGAAGTCAATGAGTGATCGTCCTTCGTTTGAAACGTATCTTGAGGAAGTCACAGCTGAAGTGACGGGAGAGTTGAAGCAGACTCTTCCTGTTCACTGGGATGTGCCTCAGTCACTGGCTGACGCGATGCAGTATTCACTTATGGCCGGGGGCAAACGCCTTCGTCCACTTCTGGTCGTTGCTGCGGCGGAAGCCTTCGGTGCACAGCGTACAGCTGCATTGCCGGTAGCCTGCGCCGTGGAGATGGTTCATACGTATTCGTTGATCCACGATGACCTACCCGCCATGGATAATGACGACTATCGCAGGGGAAAATTAACGAACCACAAAGTATTTGGTGAAGCGACAGCAATATTGGCTGGCGATGCACTGTTAACGCATGCTTTTTATAGTATTGTTCAGTCAGGTCGTCGCAGCGGTGTGTCTGCAGATGCATTGTTGTCCATTGTGGAGGAGTTGTCCGAACTGGCTGGAGCAAGAGGCATGGTTGGCGGACAAGTAGCTGATATGGAAGGCGAGCAGGGCATGACAGATCTTGCCCAATTGCAATACATTCATCTGCACAAGACCGGAGATTTAATTGTGTTTTCCCTCATTGCGGGCGCACGTATTGGTGGTGCGACAGACGGACAGTTGGAGGCGCTACGCGTATTTGGCAGAGACCTGGGGCTGGCTTTCCAGATTCAGGATGATATTCTGGATTTGACGGGTGACGAGCAGAAAATGGGCAAGAAGACGCAAAGTGATGTGAATCAGCAAAAGGTCACATACCCTTATTTTATTGGTATGGATGCATCTCTTCAAGAGGTGAAGTCCCTTACGCAATCTGCGAAAGATGCACTCGGCAGAGCTGAGTTACCTGACCCTTCCAGACTGATGGAGATCGCAGATTATCTGATGAGTCGAGATCATTAGTTCCGGGTGCGCTTCGCTGTTTCAAATCACTCAAAATCGTGTAATCAATTTAATGTGCTTTTTCTGGGCTTTATGAAGAGAGTCTGTTCCAAGTGGGTTTGGGAATACATATTGAGGAAGATCATACGAACCTTGCTGGCGAAAATGCTCGTTATCTGGAGTATAGTGCAGTAAATTATGATTCTTGTTCTTTTATGTTATAATGTTTTAATGTCATTTAATAAACTATGTATATATGGATTACACCAAATCAAACAATCTAGGAAAGCGGGGAGATTCTCGTGCTGCTTCCACAAATTAAACAACCCAGTGATCTAAAGTCGATGTCTCAGGATGATCTCGTTCTTTTGTCGGCAGAGATCCGGCAGTTTCTGATTGAGAAGCTGTCCGTTACAGGGGGCCATCTCGCACCCAACTTAGGAGTGGTTGAGCTCACGGTAGCCCTGCATTATTGCTATAACAGTCCGGTGGACAAAATGATTTTCGATGTAGGGCATCAGGCTTATGTGCACAAGGTTCTTACGGGGCGGATGGATCGCTTCGATACACTTCGTCAGCATAATGGCTTGTGTGGATTTGTTAAACGTAACGAGAGTGAACATGATGTATGGGAGGCCGGTCATAGCAGTACATCGTTATCTGCTGCGATGGGCATGGCGCTTGCCCGTGATCTCAAGGGTGAAGACAATCAGGTTATCGCGATGATCGGGGATGGAGCGCTTACAGGTGGTATGGCCTTTGAAGCTCTCAATCACATCGGTCATGAACAGAAAAAGCTGATGGTTATCCTTAATGATAATGAAATGTCCATTGCTCCGAATGTCGGGGCTATGCATAAATATTTGAGCAAAATACGTTCGGATCGCCATTATTTGAAAGCCAAGGATGACGTGGAAGGAATGCTCAAAAAAATTCCTGCCATAGGGGATCGCTTGGCCAAATCGGCGAGCTGGATTAAAGATAGTGTCAAATACATGATGGTTCCAGGAGTTCTGTTCGAAGAGCTGGGTTTCACCTATTTGGGACCCATTGATGGACACGACATTCCTAAATTGATTGAAACGTTCAAACAGGCGGATAACGTGGATGGTCCTGTAATGGTTCATGTACTGACAACCAAAGGTAAAGGCTATCAGCCAGCTGAGGCCGATTCACACAAATGGCACGGAATTTCTCCGTACAAGATCGAATCAGGTCAAGTGCTTAAAGCTGTAGGCAAACCGATGTATACGGAAGTGTTTGGTAAAACGTTGATTGATCTTGCCAAGCAGGATAAACGAATTGTAGCGGTAACTCCAGCCATGCCAACAGGTTCAGGTCTCATTCCTTTCAGTAAGGAATTCCCTGATCGCATGATTGACGTGGGTATTGCCGAACAGCATGCAGCAACCATGTGTGCAGCACTGGCAATGGAAGGGTTGAAGCCGGTATTTGCCGTCTATTCGACGTTTATGCAACGTGCGTATGATCAGATTGTACATGATATTTGTCGTCATAACGCCAATGTCATGTTCGCCATTGACCGTGCCGGATTTGTTGGTCCAGATGGTGAAACACATCAAGGTGTGTACGATGTGGCGTTTATGCGTCATATTCCGAATATCGTTTTGATGATGCCTAAGGATGAGAATGAACTACGCCATATGATGAAGACAGCGCTTGAATATAATGAAGGCCCTATTGCTTATCGTTATCCACGAAACAATGTTGTAGGCGTGCCTCTTGACGAGGAACTCATTCCGATTCCAATCGGTACATGGGAACAACTTCGTCCATCTGAAGGTTATGCTATCATCGCTTCGGGATCGATGGTACAGCTTGCTGAAGAAGCTGCAGAGACCGTTAAAAGAGAAGGTATTACGGTTGGCGTAATTAACGCCCGTTTCCTTAAACCGCTTGATGAGCAGATGCTGCGCGATCTCGCAGTTCGAGGCACGAAGTTAATTGTGCTTGAAGAAGCATCACAAGCAGGCAGTATGGGCAGTGCAGTTCTGGAGTTTTACGCAGAACAAGGGCTGCATGATGTTCATGTGCAACTGATGGGCATTCCGGATCGATTCATTGAACATGGCAGTATTGAGGAACAAAGAGCTGAAGTAGGACTCACGGTTGAGAATGTGAGCTCGGAGCTGCGCAGTATGGCAGCCCAATCTTCATATGGTATGTCCAGAACTCGGTTCCCTTCATAACTGGAACAATCAGAGAAACTGGAACACATTATTAATTAATTAGGATTACTACATGATAGGAGAAAGACATGTCACTCCCGAAAGAACGAATTGATGTTCTGCTGGTTGAGCAGGGATATTACGAAAGTCGTGAGAAGGCAAAAGCTGCAATCATGGCTGGACTGGTATATGCCAACAATGAGCGGATTGAAAAAGCGGGCATGAAGATTCCACGGGAAGCCGAACTAAAAGTAAAGGGTTCAGTACATCCCTATGTTGGTAGAGGCGGATTAAAGCTTGAAAAAGCGATCCGTCACTTCGATCTCGATATGAATGGACTTGTGATGCTCGATATCGGTTCATCCACTGGCGGTTTTACCGATTGTGCCCTACAACATGGTGCATCTCATGTATATGCCATCGATGTAGGTTATAACCAGCTGGATTGGTCACTTCGTAATGATGAACGGGTTACTGTAATGGAAAGAACCAATTTCCGTTATGTGACTCCGGAAGATCTACATGGACCTGTGCCGAATTTTGCCAGTATCGATGTATCCTTTATTTCGCTGAGAATTATTTTGCCGCCATTGCTGGCACTTCTGAAGCAACCGGCAGACATTGTAGCGTTAATTAAACCTCAGTTTGAAGCAGGCCGTGAGAAAGTCGGCAAGTCTGGCGTCGTTCGTGATACTAAGGTTCACAAGGACGTTTTGCAGACGATGCTTCGTTTCGCCAATGAGCTTGGATTAAAGCTAAAAGGTTTAACATTCTCGCCGATTACAGGCGGAGAAGGAAATATCGAATTTCTCGCTCACTGGCGTCTGGAAGAACCAGAAGCAACACAACATGAGAACGTTCAGGCTTCACTTGATGCACTTGCAGATCAAGTTGCAATGGAAGCTGCCCATACTTTTACAGGAAACTCATCATAGGATGGGTTTCTTTTCGCTGGAAAGGTGACATTCTAAAAGGAAATCGGTTGTCGAATCTCGAATATGTCTTCGAGGTGAGCGATGATGGATGGGCAATATGACACAATTGTTATTGGTGTACTTGCTGTCTGCTTGATTTTATGGCTGTTCTTTGGCTTTCGGAATTGGGTTAATCGTCCGATTCCAGTAAGCTTGTCGGGTATACAACTGAATTTAGAAATTCAGGATTCACCGGCAGTGGATCTGCTTGAAGCGGAAGGATATGAAGTCATCGGAGGTAAAATGAAAATTCCTTTAGCCTTTGAAGCGGATGAATCCGTTTATTACAGCAGGCTGTTCATTGATTATGTAGCAGAGCGTGATGATGAGAGGTATCTGGTGAAAACGTCCCGTCGCAGGCAACCTCTTGAACTTACTGGGCCATCCCTGCGAGATCGCTTCCTGTATTATTTATTGTTATATCCCGGCTGTGAAGGATTGCTGTATGTGGATATGGAGGAATCGGATATCAAGGTAATCAGGCTCATGGACTATCAGGAAGACGTGTACGATGGAGATGATCTGGACTAAGGGTATGTATGAAACCTGAAAGTTGTTTATATAACGAATGAACGAATTGCAGGATGGCAAACGTTATGGAAATTAGAATTTGCCGTTTTATTGCAATACATTGAACTTTTTAACTGGAGGCATGTATGAAAGGACAACGACACATTAAGATACGTGAAATCATAAGTCAAAACGAAATTGAAACCCAGGATGATCTGGTTGAAACTTTGCGTAAATCCGGATTTCAGGTGACTCAAGCCACTGTATCACGGGATATTAAGGAGCTTCTTTTAATCAAGATCCCCATGGACGATGGACGATATAAGTATTCTTTGCCTACAGACCAACGATATAATCCGATTCAGAAACTGAAACGTGCCCTCGTGGACAACTTCTTACACATCGATCATACAAACAATCTGGTCGTGATGAAGTGTTTGCCTGGCACAGCTAACTCCATTGCAGCTTTGCTCGATAATATTGAGTGGACGGAAGTGATGGGCACCATCTGTGGAGATGATACCATACTCATCATCTGCCGGACGGAAAGTAACAGCGTGACCGTAATCGAGCGGATTATGGGTTATATTTCCTAGAATATAATGGTTCAAAAACATAATTTCTGAGTGAGTCATCCGGAGGTGTTTTTGCAGATGTTAGTTACATTATCGATTCGTAATCTGGCTGTTGTAGAAGAAGTTGATGTTGTTTTCCACCCGGGATTCCATGTCTTGTCTGGTGAAACAGGAGCGGGTAAATCGATCATTATTGATGCCTTGGGTCTGATTGCTGGTGGACGAAGCTCGGCCGATCTGATCCGTTATGGATGTGAGAAGGCCGAGATGGAGGCTCTGTTTGAAATGGAGCCAAGCCATCCGGTATGGGAAACGCTGGAGAAGCTTGGCATCCATTGTGAGCCGGAGGAGCATCTGGTGATTCGCCGTGAACTGAATATCCAAGGTAAAAGTACATCTCGTATTAACGGCCAATTGGTCAATTTGACGATGCTCCGTGAAGTCGGAGAAAAATTAATTAATATTCACGGCCAGCATGAACATCAAAGTTTGTTGCGCGCAGAAAGTCATCTGGGGCTTCTGGATACATACGGGGCAGCAATCATCGGTCCAGTCAAAACGGAATATCAGGAACGCTACAGTAAATTTATTACGGCGGAAAAAGAACTGCGTGCACTTCAGGAGTCCAGTCAACGTGCGTATCAATTGCTGGACATGTATCGCTTTCAACTTGAAGAGATTGCAGCTGCTTCTCTAACGCAGGGTGAAGATGAATTACTCGGAGAAGAACGGGTCAAACTATCCCATAGCGAGAAAATGATGGACAGTGTTGCTGGTGCATATGATTTGCTTAGCGGTCAACGTGGGTTAGAAGCTGTAAGTATCGCGCTGTCACGAATTGAAGATATATCGGGATATGACAGCAAAGGGCTGCAGCCTATTGTTGAACAGCTGCAGTCTGCATTTTATCAGCTGGAAGACGCGACGTTTCAGTTGCGTGATTATCGGGAGAAGATCGAATTTAACCCGGGGAGATTGGAAGAAGTAGAACAGCGACTGAATCTTATTTCTGGCCTCAGACGGAAATACGGCGACAGTGTGGAACTTATTTTGAATTATTATGAACAAATTAGCCATGAAACCGACCAGTTGGAGAACAAGGATGAACGTCTGGAGAAACTGCGTAATGAACGTGACAAATTGCTCAAATTAGTCATGGAGTCTGCCGAGGAACTCAGCCGCGTTCGTAAACAATGTGCAGAGGAACTTGCAGCACAGGTGGAAAGTGAGCTGAAGGATCTCCAGATGGAGAGAACGACGTTAAGAGTTCAGATTACTCCTTTTGAAGATTCAAAAGGGATTGAATGGAATGGGCGTCGCATTCGTCTTACGCGTCAGGGTGCAGATAATGCGGAATTCCTGATTTCTCCGAACCCAGGTGAGCCTTTACGTCCGCTCGGCAAAATTGCTTCCGGTGGTGAGTTGTCCCGAATGATGCTCGCGATGAAAAGTATATTCGCACGTCATGACCGGATTCCGGTGTTGATTTTTGACGAGGTGGATACGGGGGTAAGCGGAAGAGCAGCACAATCCATTGCGGAGAAATTATATCGTCTGTCCTCCACTTGCCAAGTTTTCTCTATTACTCACTTACCACAGGTTGCTTGTATGGCGGATCATCAGTATCTCATCGAAAAGCATGTTTATGACGGGCGCACGATGACACAAGTGGAATCGCTGTCAGACGAAGGCAGAGTGAAGGAATTGGCACGTATGCTGGGCGGTGTGGAAATTACAGAAAAAACACTGCATCATGCACAGGAAATGCTGAATTTGGCGGAAGCCAAAAAAGGGTGAAACGAGCGGCTGGCGTAATGATTGACAGTAATAAAAGCCTGGGGGCGAGGTTATCTTATAGGTACGCAATTGGCGACCACCTTTCGTCAAGCGAAAGAAGCAAAGGGAGTGTGACAGCCATTGAATTCCCCCCTCAGGAAGAAATTGCTAGGTCTTTTATTTGCCTTCTTTCTATGTGTGATCAGCCAGGCCATTCAGCCTGTGCAAAGTTATGCTTCATTGCCTGATGAACTCCAGGTATTTGCAGGCAGGCAGGCTGACGTTCATCTCGCTGTACCGGCTGCTTCAAGCGCTGTTGTGGATCGTCCTGACATCGTTGGTTTTGATGGAAAGGAAACTGCGGTCCACGTAACGAAGCAACAACCTTTGCATCTTCATCCCCAGCAAACGGGACATGCCAAATTAACGTTGAAGTTGTGGGGCAAAATTCCGGTAAAAACGGTTAACGTAAACGTGATTCCGGATTTGCGTGTAGTACCCGGGGGTCAAACCATTGGCGTCAAAGTAAAATCTGCAGGCATTCTGGTTGTAGGGCACCATCTGGTTCGTTCTGGACAAGATGAACGTGTATCCCCTGGAGAATCAGCAGGCATCAAGCTTGGGGATCTGATTACCCATATGGACGGTAAACGCCTTGATGGTGTAACGGGTGTAGCTGAAGCTGTTGAGCATGCAGGCAAGAGCAAAAAAGGAATAGATGTTGTATTAAAACGAGGCAAAGAAACAGTTAAGACGCGTTTGACACCGGCTTATGATGCGGAAGATAAAGCCTGGAGGCTTGGATTGTACATTCGTGACTCCGCTGCAGGTGTAGGGACATTAACCTTCTACGCTCCGGACCAGGGCGTATATGGCGCACTGGGCCATGTCATTACGGATATGAACACGCAGACCTCCATCGTCGTAGGCAGTGGTCAGATCGTTCAGTCCAATGTAACATCGATCTCCAAGAGTGAATCCGGTGATCCGGGTGAAAAACGAGCTCATTTTCTGAAAGAAAGCAAAATTTTGGGCAATATTGAACGTAATACGGCTTTTGGTATCTTTGGTAAAATGTCCGGTAATCCTGAACATAGTTTGTATTCAAAAGGCATTCCCGTTGCGTTCTCCCATGAAGTAAAAGAAGGTCCTGCAGAAATTCTCACAGTCGTTGAGGGCCAGCAAGTGGAACGTTTCTCGATTGATATTGTTCACGTAGCAGATCAATCCGAACCAGCAACCAAAGGTCTGGTGCTTCGTATCACAGATCCGAAGCTTCTGGATAAGACCGGAGGCATTGTACAAGGCATGAGTGGCAGCCCCATTGTGCAAAATGGAAAACTGATTGGTGCCGTGACCCATGTGTTCGTCAATGATCCGAAATCAGGTTATGGCTGCTTTATTGAATGGATGTTACAGGATGCAGGAGTCATGATGAAAAAGGATAATGCAAAAAACCTTAAGGCGGGTTAACCTCCTTAAGGTTTTTTTGTCGAATGGAAACATATAATATCGGATAATGAAATAAATTATTTATTATATAGCAACGCGAAAAAAAAATAAAGAAAAATAATTTTCGACAGAAGGAATTTCCTCTCCTGTGTCGAAAATTTAACCTGTAAGGAAATGTACGAAACGATGTTTAAATTAAAGGAGGATACCGTTTTGCAAAAAATTGAGGTATTGCTGGCCGATGATAATCGTGAATTTACGAATTTGCTTGCCGAATATATATCCGAACAGGAAGATATGGAAGTAACCGGAATTGCTTACAATGGAGAAGAAGTGCTGCAGTTGCTGGAGCAGACTCGCGATGTACCGGATGTACTGATTCTGGATATTATTATGCCTCACCTGGATGGACTGGGTGTACTGGAGCGCCTGCGCAACCTGAATCTGTCTCCACAGCCCAAAGTCATTATGCTTACGGCTTTCGGACAAGAGAATATCACGCAGCGTGCCGTGCAACTCGGAGCTTCTTATTACATCCTGAAACCTTTTGACATGGAAGTGCTCGCGAATCGTGTACGTCAACTGGTTGGCACGCAAACCACGATATCCACTGGTGGCGGTTCATCGATGTTTATGAACAAGTCCAACGTGGTGCCGATGGGTAAACACAAAAATTTGGATGCAAGCATTACGTCCATCATACATGAAATCGGCGTTCCTGCGCATATTAAAGGATATCAGTATTTACGCGAAGCCATCACCATGGTGTATAACAATATCGAAATTTTGGGTGCTATCACCAAAACGCTGTACCCAGCGATTGCCGAAAAGTTCAAAACAACGCCGTCTCGCGTCGAACGAGCCATTCGTCATGCTATTGAAGTGGCTTGGACACGTGGCAACATCGACAGCATCAGCCACCTGTTTGGTTATACGATCAACATCAGCAAGTCGAAACCGACGAACTCTGAGTTCATCGCGATGGTTGCTGACAAGCTGAGAATTGAGCATAAGGTGTCCTGAAAGGATCAGGATCAACGTTTTCAGACGATGACTAGAACGATTGTTCGCGTAAACTTATCGGCCGTTGGTCGCGAGATTCCGATAAACTATGCGGACGTTGTTCCGGTAAACTGTCTGATTCCCCGCGCAATTTTAGCGTAAACTTATCGTTCATTTAGCTGATAAACATAATAGCGCATATAATGAAAGAATACAAACGCATGTCTCTTCGGAGGCGTGCGTTTTTCTGCATTTTGATTCTAATTGTTCTGTTTTTAGCTGACGGGATGTGTTAGCGTAATTCTTAATACAGCGAGGAGGTTAACATAATGGACTACAAGGAAAAAAGAAAGTTGATCTTAGAGATGCGGCAAGCTAAAGATGAGTTGGATATGAAGTCAGCTATTAATATGTTTTTGAACTCACGTAAGTTGAAAAACTTGACAGAGAATACTATATCATCATACTCTCAATCCTTAGAAAAACTCAGTGTCTTTCTTGAAGAGAATGAGATTATTAAGGTCAATAAGATAATTGTAGAGGACGTCCAAGAATTCATTCAAACAAGAATGGAGCTTGGCAATAGCGCCCCTACTGTGAATAAATATATAAGGAATTTAAGGGCTTTCTTTAATTACTTATCCAGTTCTGGTTATTTAACAGAGAACCCAATGGAGCCAATAGATAAGATGGTCGAAGAGAAGCGGGTCCTCCGCACGCTGAATCGCGAGCAGGTTACTAAATTGTTGGACGTACCCGATCGCGCCACACCTGCAGGGTTTCGCAACTACGTTTTTATTTTGCTTATACTCGATACAGGTCTGCGCATAGAAGAAGCTATGTCTTTTAGAGTTGACGATGTTCACTGGAAGGAGCAAGTCATACAGGTTTTCGGTAAAGGACGCAAGGAAAGACTCGTTCCATTTAGCGCTACTCTTGCCGTCCATCTACGCGAATACCTAGAGTTACGCGGTGAAACGGACACATCCGTATTCTTTGTTAATATTGACGGACTTCCTCTCAAACGCCGGACTGTTCAAGAGGAGATATCAGACTACGGACAACTCGCGAAGATAAAAGGTGTCCGCGTCTCTTGCCATTCATTACGTTATACATTCGCTCGCAATTACATTCTAAACGGCGGAGATATCGTAAGTCTCATGAAAATTTTGGGCCATAAATCGCTTCATATGGCGCAATTATATAGTGAGATGTTCCAAGTTGATATTTCGAAGCAACACGGTAAGTTTTCTCCCGTAAACTCGATCTTTAATTAACGCGTAAATAGACCGGATAGCTCACGTAGCCGTCCGGTTTTTTTTTTTCGGATTTGCACTATTATACATACGATATCTATCCGTTACTTCCAGCCGCCATCCCACGCGTCAGAATTTGCGCTCCTTTGATCTTCCCGCGAAATCCACGTGAAATTGCGGCGTTTATACGCTTACCCTAACGAATACCCTCGTGCACTATTTGAACGGCTAAATCCACGGCAATTTTACGGAGATTTCACGGCGCCGATTCGGAGGGTTCGGTGGAGGAGGGCAGCGGGGCGGAACATATTGTTTTATTCTTTGTTTCTGCCGCGCAATTCCATGTGTGATGCCCATCTATCCGTCACGATCACTTGTTATCGGGGCGTACGAAGTTATGAACGTAGTGAATAACTGAGTAAAAGATCTTAGATCTTTAAAGTCTTTAAAAGATCTTATATTATACACACGGCGGCGAGGAAGTCAATAGGGTGCGATAAATTAATTGCGCGGCATCCGAAATTGGTAACGTTAATTTGTACTATAATACATACTCGACTTGCGGCGGCTGATCGCGCATCGATTCGAGAGTATCGCGGACGGTTTCGTAGTCGGATTCCGCTTTTTCCCGCGCTTCCCTCTCCGCTTTGAGTGCGGCTTTAACTTCGCGCAGTTCGCGTACGGTCATTTCGTCTACCGTTTTGGTTTCGCCAGTTGACGGGATTGCGTGCGGCGAGGTGACGAACTCGTTGCGGTCGATTTCGGATGGGAGCGAAAGCATTTCGAATATTTTTCCGACATCGAAATGGTACGACGTCGTACCAAACTGTTCGTAAGATTGGATAGCGCGTGTAGAGGTTTGCCGCGTAAACTCAACATGACCCTCAAGCCATCGTATCCATCCGCCGGCATCTTCGCGTTGTTGTGCGAGCTTCCGTTCCTCCGCAGTCTTCCCATCAATCTTAGCGTCGCGTACCGATTTGAGACGCTTGCCAATTTCGAATATCGCTTCGCCGGCCACACGTTTGTACGCGTTGATTTCTGCGGTTAGTATAGGGAGATCGGATGAGAGCGAGGTTCATTCACTGTCTTTTTGAAAGGAAAAAGGCTCTTAGTGTCGAATAATAGATAAATAGGATGAAGGAGGGGAATTTATGGGCAATTATGGCATATCAAGGGTTTCTGCTAGAGGTTGGGTGGATATTAGCGAGCAGAAACTTCGTAATCAGCTTACCACGAAAAGAGTTATCGTTGAATCGTTAGATGAAGAAGGCAATGTTATCTCGAAAAGTGAGCTTTCTTCAGTCGATACAGATGTTGTTGTTGCAGCGCTATACGCAAAGTACGGAGCGAGATGGATAATTGAAGAATCTTATCCAGGGGTATTCCGAGAGGATGAGCTAAAAACAGTAGTAGATTTAATTGAATTAGAATACTCGGTAGTTCCCACGCAAGAAGATATTATTTCGGTAAAAGAATTATTCGATAATTATGGCTATACAAGGATAAAGATGGCTTTAGATATGAGCATGAGTGGCCAGTTTGGTGGGCAATGTTTTTATGTTACGCCTCAAAGCCCCTATTTCAGCAAAAGATTTGATTTTAGAAACGCGCTAGAATTTCTTGCTAATCGAAAAAGGTTCTATTATGCCGTCAATTCGGAAGGTGAGAGAAGGTACGATTTTGTTGATGAGCCGACTAAAAAACAAGTTACATATCAAAAAAGTAAGAATGGGAATGCCACAGTTTTTCTTGATTTAGACAACGGGAAAGAATACAACATTTAAATTTGCTAATCTTACACTAAAAAAATGTGTTGAGTCTGAGGGAGAGTTGTATGATGAATGATAATTCTGAAATTAATGCTACAGTTGCAAATCGAAGCTATATGGCTGAGATGCATAATGACGGGTTGTATTTTTTGGAACAAGCTAGGGAGGCAACAGATGAGTTTGTAAAAAGAAGGTTCCTTAGAGCGTCGATTATATATTTCTGCTCATCAGTAGAAGCAACTATGTCTAAGATAGTATTTGATAAAATTTCGATTTCCGAGTTTGAGCCTGGACATAGGTACAATACATTGAAAGCGAGGCTCAGTGACCCAAACGCTACTCCACCAGGGTTCTTTAAATCAATTGATGGAAAAATAGAGGTTGTCGAAGATTTATTTGAATCAATGATCCCGCAAACAATTAAGGATGACTACAAAAACTTAACGTTATTACGAAATAAAATCATTCACTTTTCTGTCTCATATTCAGATGAGTTGTATGCTACCGATGAGGTTGAGAGGGTCGCTTATGATGCTCCAGAAGTAGTGGATGAAATCCTTAGTGTATTGTTCGGATACCTCAATCTGTTTAACGGATTTCCCAAAAATCGATCTTCAAATTATTAAACTTAGGAGCGCTGAGTTGGCCCTTCAATGAGATGGTGAGTGAGCAGGGTAATTCCTTCCTACTCAGTAGTTAATAAAAAAAAGCCTCTTATGTTTCGCAAACGCCTGCAGCGGATATCATTTCCGTTCGCGGGCTTTTTTGTCGTTTATGAGGTACGTCCAATTTTGGACACACCCCTGAACCATTCGTTCACTCAGCAACTTTGCGCAATCTAAAACGGACGACGTCGTCCGTTATCAACGCGCTTGTATAATCCGCCACTCCCGCGTTATACTAAGAACAAACGTTCCGCTCTCGCGGATTCAAACGCACTATAACGGAGGAGAAAGCGAGGTGCCTCCCCGCACATGATCGACATTACGCCGGAAGACCGCGCGCTCATCAAATCGCATATTATACTGCCGCGTGTCCTCACCGCATTCGAACGAGATATCGCGCTCATCAACACGACGCTCAAGACGCCCGGCCCGTACGTCGACGTCATTGCGGAAGCTCAGCGCAAGGTCACCGCAGACATTTACGAGATCCGCAAGCAATTCCGTCAGCGCGGCATTAAAGTCTACGAAGAGGTAACGGACGATGACGGAGTGACAGCGCGCTATAAATGCCGGGGCTATGAATCGGAGATGAGGCTGCGGTGGTCATCGATGGCTCCGCAGGCGGCGGTTGTGATGCGGAAGTATCTCGGACTGAATGAGGGAACGCGCCCGTTTGTAACGGTTCCTCCGAAGTAAACAGAGAAAAGACGCAGCTTGGAATTGACTGCGTCTAAACTATTATCGGATAAGTTATTTTTTTGGTGATGACACCAATTTAAGTCCCAGTTTTTCTTCGAAGGTACTGATTACATTTTCATCCCATAGCTCTATCCTAAACATTTCTTTATCAGTAATTTCTTCAATTTTTAATGCATTAGCTATGAAGGTATCGCATATCTCTTCTATCTCTGGATGTTCACCGGCTATAGCCAATACAAAGCGGAAGGGAACCCCCTCAGCATGTTTATACTTACGTATCAGGATACGGATTCTAGCTAATGTGGCGTCCAGCTCATCTAGCTCGATTTCATTTACTATCAAGAATTTGTCGTACGTCCCGTCTATGTCTAGAATATAGTAAGGATCAAATTCCGAGGGATACTCTAATTCTATTTCCTCTAAATTTCCTTTTTCGTCGACATTCTCCCAACTTAATCCGTCTCTTCTCGTAATATATTTCGCTTCCAATAGTCCGAGAATATTTTCTAGTCGCTCAGAGATATCGGCAGGAGCGTGTAATTCTTTCTCCTTTTTCTGGAATTCCATAGTCAGTTTTTGAAGTCGCTCATTCTCCAACTTGGCTTTCTTAAGTTGTTTGGTTAATTCTAATACCGAGGCTGCCAGGTCTTGTGAGTTAGTTGTATTTTTCCCAGAAATCCAACCGTCAAGATTTGGATCTTTAGACAATTCACTCAATGTTTGCATGATAGTAAGTTGTATATCCTTGGTATCATCAAAAAATCTAGAGATCTTATTCAGTACCTGTTTCTTAAACTCGCGATACTTTCCTACGTTTTCTAGTTCCATGACAGAAGGGCCAAATGTTTTAACCTTAGAGTCCAACAATGACTGAGACATGACTATTGAAAAGCGAGGTTTCCCCAGTTCACCGGCTAAGTCGTATTCCCAATGGGTATAACTATTTCCGCTAGTTTCCTCAATGGTTCCATACCTTCCTCCGAGTATTAACAAATATACATCAGATTCCTCGATCCATTTTCTTATTGTATCCTTCTGTGACTGATCTCCAGAGCGAAATAATTCCATCCCAGCCGGTATGTGCGAAGCTTTTAGAATAGCTTCAACCGCGGCTTGTCTTTCCTCTTCCAAATCGGTGAAAGTAGATGAAACAAAAACTTGTAGTTTCTTTGTCATTTGGACTCTCCTTATGTATTGGATTTTACTTATAAACTAAAAAGGACCTCCAACTATCAAAGGGTCCTCTATAGATTATTTCTCAATATCGCGATCTCTATCGGTTATATATTCGATTAAGTCGCCAGGTAGCACGCCTAACTTTTCGCATAAGGTATTGAGCGTTGGGAAATCTATCCGCGCGTTGGCGTTCAACGCGAGCGCCTTTACAGTATTGCGATTTATGCCGGTAATTTGAACGACATCTTTCTGTTCAAGTCCGCGTTCCTTCATTATCTTATCAAGCGAGAACCGGATAGCCACAAAAATTCCTCCAAAAATAATGTAGTAAACTAGTTGACAAGATAACAACACGGATGTATAGTTGTAATCAAGTAAACTAGTTGACAAGATAACCTGTTAACATCTTATACGCATATCGTAACAAAAGGTTTCATCATTATCAAGCAACATCGTACCGGTCTGCATAAAATCCCGCAAGGAGGAATGAATTATGTCTAACATTACTGTAGTCACCAAGGTCGACGACTTTGACGGACCATTCCGTATTGAGTACGCCGGCACACTTATAGATGATAACCACGCGATTTACATTGACCCTGATTACAATATCGCAGTTATGGAGAGGGTCGATTTCGATGGGACAGAGTACGTTACGTCATACGGCGAACCTACTATTTTCGACCTGACGGTTGAGGACTTGAACTTCATTGATAACATCCGCAATATGAGCGCGATAGAACTACTAACTAAATTTATCCGTAAAGGGGATACGCAACATGCAACTAACCGTTAATAATACGAAAACTACACCTAACAACATTGAATCGAGTAAATATGGCCGAAACTTCATCCGTATGCTCAAGTTCGTCTATGCTCTTGTTCTTATCGCGAGAGAGGTACTAACATGAGCCGCCGCCCTGTACACCTTTACCGTTGCGTCGTCAATTTCACGCAATCAAACCGCATGTTTTACGTTAACAGCGTCCGCCAGCTCTCAGACGTAGAGGTTCGTTTCCGCGCAGTTGAGAAGGGCGTCAGTAACGCCAATGTTTCCGGGCTTAGCGTAACAGCGGCCGACATCGTAGACATCGACTTCGTTTATCGCGGGGTGATGTGATGAGCGCGCAAGACCGTTTCGAGTTAGCATCCGTTGCGATCGGGCCATTTGACAGTGATGACGAATTTTATGATTACGCAGGATGTGCACTGAACGAACGTTACATGTTCTTCTTCGATGCAGGCGCGCTATGGGTTCGCTCAGTTCACCGAGATCCGGAGCAACCGCGCCAGTACATAGACGGAGAAAGCGGAGGTATGGCGATCGGCCTTGAAGCACGCGGCGACATAATGGATATCACGGCTCAACTCGTAGCTAGACTGCGCGGCATGGATGCGCTCGATTTCCTGACGCAAATATTACTGTTCACGCCTGGACGCGGTGATTTTAACCTGCAGCTTGATGGGCTCATTACGGATAGGAGGGAGCCGCGTGGATAAAGTGTTCATCTTACACGTATGGGAAGAGAAGGCGGAGGACCACACAATAACTCCGGCCTGGCTCGTAAATAACAACACCGCAATTTACCTATCGAGCTGCACCGTATTTCTGGTCCGCGTCATCCCGATCAGACTCGGTTACCTAACGCGCTATTACGTTGAGGATACGGCCACATGCGGCATTCACCTCGCGCAGAACGTCGATGGCGATCCGGAATTAATCGTAACGAGGATTATCGAAAAGCTCCGAAGTCGGACCGCGCTTGATTGGCTGGCGGATGATGTACTCGGAGGAATGACGGGATTGTTCGAATTTCAAGTATAACCGCCTGATGAGCGCCTGTCTTAGCGGAGCAGGACGAAACCTACGGGCCCAGGTCCGGACGGTCGCGGTCATCCGCATGTATCACGTAACAACGTACTGTAACGATATTTATTTGCTTTCTAACTAATAGTCACGCGGACTAAAAACGCTAGGAGGTTATTCATGGCACAAACGACACCGTATCCAACTTGCACGGTAAACCACATCATTATCCCCGAAGATCCTTACACGTTTCCCGCAATCCTCGCTACACCTGACACTGCCGTTCTTTATGATCCTGAAAGACCTGGTTTCGTAGAAATAGCCCGCGTCAAGCCGACGCAGGCACCAAACGTATACCTTTGCAATGACGCTACAATCGTCTTTCAGTGGACCGAAACTCCCGCCGAATTTGTTGATAAAATCCGCAATATGAGCGCCTTCGAATATATGGCCCATGTGTTCTATAAATCTTACGATGTCCCGCCCGTCATGCCGTCACCTTCTGCGGTAGCTTAATGACGCGCTATGTCTGTGGTAAACGCATCGACAAACGTCTCTACGTCCGTACAGCGGGCGGTAATTGGATTGATATACGACTACTAATCGCTTGATTTCTTATGTCCGTATCATCAGCGCTAACTGATGAATCGCTATGCGGACGTTTAACACTGAGTAACGCCAATTGCTCGGTACATTTCGCCGGTCTAGCGCCAACTATTCCGGCTTTCCTTAGAATATCCCGCGGCACGGAGGCGGCAACCTTCGTTCAGGCAGCGCGTTCACATATATCGAGTGTAAGCGGGAACTTACGCTCTGAATCACTTTTACAATGACGGAGGGAGCGGCGATTGGCTATCGTGTGGCGCGCTCTTTTCCGTTGTTATATCCAGTAATACGCAAGGTAACGGACAAGGTTTCGTTTTTGAGTAAAAAAGATTTACGGAGGTAATTCAACATATGAGCAGCGGAATTGTACGCGTATCGAAGAGGGACAGCGGTTATATGATTGTGGATCCGTATTTTCTCTCGGACAGGAGACTGTCCTGGAAGGCGAAAGGGCTGCTTTCGTATTTGCTGTCTAAGCCGTCTAATTGGCGCGTATACGTGAGCGACTTGGTAAAACGGTCTAAGGACGGCAAGGACGCGGTATACTCGGCCTTACGTGAATTAGAGGGGTCAGGGTACGTGGATAGGACTCGCGTAAGGGACGAAGAGACGCAGCGGATCACTGGCGTAGAAACCGTTGTATATGAGCGGCCTATTACGACAGATGAGCCGTCGGATATTCCACAAACGGAAATTCCCGATATGGCTAACTCGGATAGGGATAATCCGCCCCAAGTAATTAATGATTTAAGTAATTATGATTCTAAGAAGAAAGAAGTAGAGAGCACGGAGGAAATTTTACAAACGTTGTCTCAAACACTTCGAAAGATCCCGCTAAACGATACGGCTACACTTTACGATCACCACTTCGAAGATATTTACGCGATGCTAAGCAGGAGGGTAGGCGATGATATTCGGTGCAGCACGATAAAGGCGGCAGGTGAACGATACTTCTTCCGCGTAGTTGATTTGCAGACGGGATTACCGAATCCGGAGCTATACAGTCCGATCGGGATGTTTTACGAAGCGTACAAGGAGGCAGAAGCGGAGAGGAAGGCGCGAGAGTTTAGAGAAGGTAAACCCTATTAGAAAAAAAACAAAAAAAAAATAGACAAACCTCTTGCATAGCTGAAAAAGTGTGCTATACTGAGACTTAGACTCTATTTTTGTCTAAAAATATTACAATCATATCACCTTACACTAATAGTGTACCGCGTATCTAACCTAAAGTCAACCCCTGACGCGAAATTAGGCAATATCCAATAATATCGGCCTCGCGCCGTTAACATATAGCACTACGTTAACACCAAACTAAACGAATGGGAGAGATGTACATGTTAGCTAACCAACCGAAGGTATTCGATCACGAGATGTTTGGAAGCATCCAGATTGTCACTATCGAAGGTAAAGAAATGTTCGGAGCTACTCAGGTTGCCTTGGCGCTCGGGTACTCAAATCCCCATGATGCCATTGCAAGACACTGCAATAAAGATGGGGTCGTGATTCACGAGGTCATCGACGCTCTTGGCAGAACACAGCAAATGAAATTCATTTCTGAGGGGAACGTGTATCGTCTCATTGCTCGATCCAAACTTCCCGGCGCGGAAACGTTTGAGAAATGGGTTTTCGATCAGATACTTCCGTCCATCCGAGAAAATGGAATGTACGCTACAGACTCGCTACTAGACGATCCGGAATTGTTACTTAAAGCGGTAACCAAGCTCGCGGAAGAACGGAGAGCACGCGTGGAGGCCGAACAGAGGGCCGCACTCCTGCAGACGGAGACAGAAATTCAAGCGGAAATAATCGAAGATCAAGCGGAAGAGCTCGTTTATCTTGATGAAGTCATCCGTCCGGACGGAACGCTGACCGTGCTGCAGATCGCGGGCGACTATAGTATGTCCGCGCAACGATTGAACAGCATTCTAAGTGGCGAGAGAGTTCAGAGGAAGTCTCGAAAACAGTGGGTGCTATACGAAACATACAAAAAGAAGGAGGTAAAGGGCGAGCGTATCGTTAGGTCAGTGACGAGTCCTTATACGAACCCGAAAACAGGCCTTAAAGAAACGGCGACTAAAACGGAGTGGACGCAGGCAGGCCGCATGTTCATTCATGAGTTTCTGCTCGAACGGGGATATATCCGGGAGACGAACGCAGGCTACGTAGACACACGGAAGCTGCCGCCATCCCAAACCGCCCAGCAACGGAAGCCTGCGGAGGTAATTGAGTTTCCGCGCCAAACCGCACAGAGCTCATATAAACCTTGGACTCCGAAACTAACGCTCGATCTTCGTCCAGAAGCGCAGTAATCCACATTCAAGGCCGTACTTTTATCGTGCGGCCCCGTTTTTCCTACTATAAAGGAGGCGCAATATGAAGCTAAAAGACGGAATCGCAGCGTATCAGCAAAACGGAGACCTCACGATCGTCACCCGCATTATGGAGGACGCGGACGAAACGGATTTCCTCGGCAATCCAACGCGCCGTTACAGATTCGTAGAGGGAAACGATATCTCCATAGATCTCGCGCATCCTCACCAATATATAGCGTACCGAATACGTGCGATCCGTGAAAAGGCGGTTAAGCATGCTTGGTATGTTCGTGATCCCATCCGCTGGGCATATGACGAGCTCAACCGGCAGCTTTCGATTTTACACATAGATATGGGCGTTAGAATACCGTTCGAACCAGTAGACTGGGAGAAACACATCTACAAATACGACATTAATCCGGAGCTACTGGAATGGCTGCGTAAATCAGACGATGAGATCACGCGGTCATACCACGAGCTCGGAACGGTTGCGAATTACCGTCTGTATCGCGGTGTATTGTCGCTGATTGAGCCGACAGAGGAGGCCGCTCGCCGCGAAGAGTCGCAGATCAGATCCGAAGTGATGGTCGATATGGAGGCGGCGCTAAAACATGTTCTTCAATATGTAGACGTCACGCGTTCGGAACTTGAGATTATCAAATACGTCAATCTATCGCTCATGACTCGTTATTATGACGCGCAGGCCAAGAGGAATGGGTTACGTAGACTTCGGAAAGGTGGCGCGGATCGAATGGTACAACCCAATTTTATGACTCCGCTCGGAACAGTTCTAGGCGCAGAGGTTGCGGAAGAGACCGTATGGCAACGGGTAGGCGGATGCCAGGCTGATTTCTTGCGTAAACTGGTCGAAGCTGCGGAAAAGGATATGATTGCGGGCGAGATGACAAAGTACGGATTGACGAAAGATAGTTGTTACGTGATGACCGGCGAGCGGGCTAAAGAGATTAGTGGACTATCTTACGATGCTGCGAGAAGGAGACTAACGCGGATTAGAAAAAAAGTTTACACTCGGAGTCCATTAAGTGTCGCGCGTTGACGGTATATTTAGAACTTATACAGGGGAAGTAAACGGAATATCCCATTATTATTTTACATCATAATTTCACTCAAGTAAAGCTAAGCTAATGCCGCGCTTTCAGAGGCGGTATACCCTTTGGGTAAATATTTTCCCATTAAAACGTCAACTTTTACCTGAGTTCGCGGGCAATAAGGGGAAAGTATTTTTACAAACGACCCTATATTTTTCGCTATTTTGTGGCTATACGTTATGAGGAAGTAAATCCCGTCAGGGGAACGAACGATGCGGGTATACTCCGCACGCCCTTACGTTAATCCAACGTTAAGGAGATGGCACTTATGGCCGATGTCAGACGATTGTGGATGCACATTGAGTTTTATGTTAAGAAACGCGTAGATTTCAAAACACTGGACCGGTTGAGTCCGGAAAGCTACGAGAAGTTTCTCACAAGAGCAGCGATCGAGGTATCGCGCGAAACGTTTCCCGCTAAAGTTTTCGGTATTTCACGTGACGAACTACGCGAGATGGTTCGCGATGTTATCGTGGATATTAGAGCGGAAAAGCGAGTTCGCCCCGCGGCGGATAAAGTTTATTCTTACATTAATAGCATCGGAGAGACGATCGTAGTATACGCGAAGACTAAGAAGGAAGCCGGCGAGCTTATGGCGCTAGCATCGTACGTAAATCCCCTTTACTGGGGTCAAAAGAAGACGATCAAACGTATAATGCAGGTCTCCGAAAGCGGCCGGGCCGAGTTGGATAACGGAGAATTTCGCCAGATCCCACACAGCGGACAATTCATAAATCTTTACGGGCATGGAGGTGTAGCGAGTGCATAACGATTTCGTAGTGATATCGCAACGTGTCGCGGGCCACTTGATGATGCGCGGCTTCGTCCTGAAAAGGCTAGGCCAAAATCGCAAGTATCCGGAACGGAACGTGTTTATCTTTAATAATACGGAATCTCTTCGCCAAGCGATCACGGAATACACCACAACAAATGGAGGACAAACAAATGACAACGGAGCAGAGAAGCGGGCGGAAGCCGTTTGAACCTACGCGAGATTTCACGATTGTACCTAACTCAATATTTCGACTGTACACGCGTCTGCCGGACTTCAAAGCGGAGCACGCGCTTCTCTATGCGTACCTCTGCTCCCAGTACAACGTAGACTACGGTTACGCATTTCCGTCATCTGAGGACATAGCGGTTGCTCTCAACTGCAGCGAGCGTACTGTTACGAAGGTGAAGGCGGTCCTTGCTGAACGGGAATTGGTCGAGATAGCGCGCCATCCCACGCACGGTAATGACGTGTATATCGTTAAGTCTGCGATAACGGAAGAGGATACGTTCTTTGAGCGGTTCCCCGAAGCGAGAGAGCACGTAGAGACGAGACAGAAAGCGACCAGCCAGCGGAGAGAAGCGAGTGCATTACGCAAGCGACTATTCGAAGAGCGGATACGTAACGGAAAAAGTTGCGGTTCGTAACGGAAATAATTGCGGATCGGTATCGGCAAATATTGCGTTGTATATATACTTACGGTATTAAGACTTACCAATACAGATTTATAAAACATTACCGCTTCGGTTGATTTTGCTTCGCAAACTAAACCTCGCGGGGCGGATAGGATTGTATACCTTTATGCGCGTTATTAATTCAATAAGATACAAAGTACTGACAAGCAGGTGCGATCATCGAAAGATGTGAGCGCGAGGGCGGAAGCCTGAGCTTGTCTTTTTGTTTGTGCTTATACATGAAGATAACTCGAAGAAGAGGCTCATGTAGGCAATATCAAAAGAATAGCGCGGTATCTCTTACGCCTTGCCTGAGCGTAGGAGGCACGTACTATTCACGTAAAGGAGACGGTACGTATGGCACTTAAACGCCTAGAGACGCATCACCTTATCGCGTTGAGTTATATCGCGCAACCTAAACGCGCAGGTCTTACGATGGAGCAGATCGCAACAGAAGCCGGAGTTAGCCGCCAGGCGCTGTATGACTGGATGAAAGACCCGTTGTTTGAACGCGAATTAAAGAAACAGATCACACGTAATGTACTCGATCGGATACCGGCAGTGACTGACGCGATGGCGCAAGCAGCTATCGAAGACAGGAACGCAGCAGCCGCAAAGTTGTTACTCACTATGACGGAGATGCTTACGGAGAAGATCGACGTTACCAAGACGGATGCTACTACGCTTGACCGCGAAGAGCTGGACCGTAAGCTTGCGGAGTATCAAGCAAGACGCGGAGTGTAAAGCGGATAGATGGCGTGTGTTTGGCGCGTCATTATATGAAGGAACGCGATG
The DNA here is from genome assembly GCF_057835695.1 of Paenibacillus sp. GL_099_B. NCBI lineage: Bacteria > Bacillati > Bacillota > Bacilli > Caryophanales > Paenibacillaceae > Paenibacillus > Paenibacillus sp. GL_099_B. Next base: position 4,695,480 of record NZ_CM174430.1, on the reverse strand, counting down.
GAGTGCGTATGTACTGCGGTTGACAAGACGTCAATTACATCTACTGCGACCTCCTGGCGCGTGACCCTTCGGAAATTTTCGTTTTGCCTTCACAATTCACCACGTCACCGTAACGCAGGTTATTCACTCCTCAGTGAATGACGCTGCATAACCACCGTATAAGTACTGCCAGACCATACGGGAAATGACCGTATATCCTTCCAGTTGCTAACGGGCATAATCCGCATAGCACCGCGGGTTGTACGCGTTAATAACTGGAAGTGTATATGCGATGTATAAGGCGCGTTTATGCAGCGGAAATAGACGTAGGCGGGGCGCGGGTTTGCGGAGCGGACTATTGCACCGTATACGGGATTTTGTGCACATGTCCGTGCATATCCGTGATTAAACGGGATCGTTACGATTATGCAGTGCGGATGAATAAACGGAGTGGTTGCGGAAGGGTCAGCGAATGAGAGGGCGGCCCACCCCCCTCGACCCCTCAGCGCCGCCGCAACTGGTGCCGGAAAAATCCGCGGAGAAAAATTAACTTTGGACTTTACGCAAGCAGGCTATCGGAATGTTCCCGTAGTTTTACCGTGGTTTTAGCGTGCATTTAGCGCTTTTAACCAAGCCCGAGTGTATTCGGTAGGGTCACGCAACAACAGCGTTATTCCACGCTGAATATTAGCGAAGAGGAGGCGGAGTCATGGCGTGGGTAAACGATCGGTGGGTCGATAGAGATGAGCGCGAACAGATTATCGATAGATTAGACGCGTTAATTCACGCGATGACTGCGGAAGGTGTTCCGGAGTTGCTTACGAGTGAAGAAGAAGCAGAACTGGCGCAGTACCTCGACGAATCTAAGCGATTGTCGCGTATTCATAGAGCGGAAGCTGACCTCTTATACTTCGCGCTCGAGTACTTCTCGGAGGTACATAATCCAGGCAACGCGGGTAACTGGGACGGATTCGACGTCGAAAGTGTCGATGATTCACCGTCATTTCACCGTGAAATCTGCGAGACAATGGACGATGTATCAATGCGGGAGATAAATGCTAAGGTTGTTCGTGCGGCGCCTCGTTCTCACGCAAAATCATCGTACTTATCAAAGGCGTTCCCACTACGCGAGATCGCGTATAGACACCGTAAGTACATCATCAATATATCGGAAACACCTGCGGTATCTACCGGTAACCTTGAGTGGATTGCGAATCAGCTCAAAAGCAACGCGAAACTACGGGCCGACTTCGGTCCTCTACTCAATCCGAAACAACAGATGAACCCGAAAGATAACTCTTCGGAGTTTGTTGCGTGGGAGCCTACCGCGGACGGCGGACAGCGTCAGTTAACAAAGATGGAGGCGGCATCCAGTAACCAGGCATTGCGCGGACGTAACTGGGAAGGTGTCCGGCCGGATCTGATAATCTGCGATGACCTGGAAGATATACGATCTAACGCGGCCACTCCGGAACTGCGGCAGAAGATGCGCGACTGGTTCTCACAAACGGTTGTACCGCTAGGAGATCCGAAAGGTAAGCGGACGGCTTTCGTATATATGGGAACGGTTGTACACGCGGAGTCGCTGTTACGAACGGTTATGAAGCGGTCTGACTTTAACTCGAAGCTATACAAAGCGTTGATTGAAGACCCGGAGCATACGGAACTATGGGAAAAATGTCGCGCAATATATCTGAATCCTGACGTTGAGGATCGTGTTAAATCAGCGCGGGCCTTCTACGAAGCAAACCGAGAGGAAATGGACAGAGGAGCGGTCGTACTTTGGCCGGAAGTTCAGCCATTGTGGGCATTGATGACGTGGAAATGGGCCAACGGATCCAAAGCGTTTAATACGGAATATCAGAATACGCCGATTGATGAAGAATCGATGATATTTAACCCGGAATTATTCCGGTATTACGATGAATCTGACCTTATTGATACATTCGGCCGAGAACTTCCGCTTGATTATTACGCCTTCTGGGACATTGCGCAGGGCAAAAGCTCGCGTTCCGACTATAACGCGATCGTAACGGTCGGAATAGACCGGAACACTCGTGTAATGTATGTAATTGATGCATGGGCGAGGAAATGCGCAGCTCATATAGCGTTGGAGCAGGCGGTTGAGATTATCAAACGCTACGGACATAAGGCTTTTGCGGTCGAGACGGTCGGCGCACAGCACGATATGTATCGGCAATTGAGCGAAAGGTTACGCAAGGAGCGCATCGGAAGCGTACGTCTTAAGGCGGTTGTGTCTCGTACAAAGAAAGAAATACGCATTGAATCATTGGAGCCGCTTATCGAGAGCGGTTTTTTGCGTTTCAACAAATCGCATAGGTTATTACATGAGCAGATGGAGCAGTTTCCCTCGGGAACTCACGACGATTTACCGGATTCCCTTGCCGGCGCGGTTGAGGCTGCGGGAGGCGGCATAGGAAGACGTGGTAGAACATGGAGTAAAAAACCAAAAGGTCTATAAAGGAGGCGTCGCATTGTTTGAGGTTGGTAAGATGTATCCGCCAAAAGAACACAAGGAACGGGTAGACCGATACCGGGAAAACGCGGAGCTTGTCAGATGTAACGCTAATTTGATAAAGAGGCTGAGCGAAGAAATAGAAGTTGAGCCGAAACGCTATATCTACGCTAATTACGCGGGGCTGATATGCAAGAAAGCTGCCGATTTGCTATTCGGAGACTCACCGATTTATAGCGCGGGAGAAGAGGCTTCCACAGAGCAAACCGCGCTGGACCGGATAGTCAAAGACAATACGCTTAATACGACAAACTACGAAATGGCTCACGGAAATGCTTATCGCGGGGACTCGTTTTATAAGATCAAATGGGCGCAAGAATATCGCGGAATCTTACCGGAGTCACAAGATCCTTACCGCGCCGTAATTGAATCACAGAATGCAGCCTACGTTTTTCCCGAAACAGTGCCCGGTAATGCTAAAAAAGTCGCGGCATACCACATAGCCGTTCCGATTGCCTTTCCCGAAGAAGGACGAATTCGATGGGAGCTACATGTTGAAACGCATGTTCCGGGAGAGATTACGTTTTCCAAGTTCGAAATGACCGCTCTGACTACGCGAAATGATGAAGTTACTTCTTGGACTATTACTGAGGAGTTGGAAGGCGTTGAGGCTCCGCTGAAAACCGGGGTGCCCGCGCCTCTTATCGTACACGTCCCGAATTTCTCTTTCGATGATACATGGAGCGGATTGGACGATATAAGCGAGCATAAGGCTCTGTTCCGTGAGATTAACAATCGGTTGACTCAAATTGCATCAATCTTGGATAAGCACGCGGACCCAATATTAACTGTTCCGTCAGGCGTTTTGGAAGACGGTCCGGATGGGGTGCCTCAACAAAGAGCCGCATACGCTAAAGTTTTCGAAGTTGTAGATTCTGGTTCCGTTGTTCCTCAATATGTTACCTGGGACGGCCAACTTGAGTCAGCATTTAAGGAACTAGATAAGCTCATAGACACGCTCCTCACTACATCAGAGCTCCCACCTATTGCGTTAGGTAAAGAAAATGCAGGCACTAGCGGCGCGACAGGACTCGCCGTCAAGTATCGCATGAACCCTTTACTTTCTAAGATAGCGCGTAAACGACAGTACTTTGATAAGGCACTCACAGAGGCGCTTTTTATCGCGCAACTCCTTGAACAAGCACAATCGAATGGTGACGTAGGCTACACCCCAACAAAACCGCACATTATTTTCTCTGACGGACTGCCTACAGATGACCGCGAGCAGGCCGAAATAGCGCAAATACGTACCGGAGGCAAACCGACTATGTCCGTACGTGATGCTGTTAAACGCCTTGACGGGCTGACCGACGAACAGGCGGAGCAGGCGATGAGCCGCATCGACGACGACGATAAACGTATTAACGGAACGGTCGACGGATCGATATTTAATAACGAGGTCGTCGTATAATGGCGATCCTACCCGACCCGAATTACGACCGCGATATCAACCGTTTAGTCGATGCCTATAAACGCGGAATCCTCGCAATCGCAACGGAGTTATCCCGCTTAGATGTATCCGACATATCACGCGCACATGCAAAGGCCGCTCTCGCTGAGATTGCGGCTGTTTTGCGTGATCTGAACGCGGAGTCGGCCGCCTGGGTTACGGAGTATATTCCGAAATCAGCAACGGATGGGGTAGCGCGGGCAATCGTTGAACTTGGCGTCGCGAGTACGTTGGCAGACGCGGAGAAGGTCGTTAAATTTAACCGGATCAACCGCGAGCTTGTTGCGTCGGCAATCGCGGATACTCAGGCGGATCTGCTTGCGGTTACGCAAAACATCGACCGACGAGTTCGCCAAGCCGTCCGCCAAGCGACTGCGGAGTCCTTCCGCGCTAACATGGCATCGGGAATTAACGGGCGCCGTACGATTAACGCGGACATCCTCGCAGGAATCCGCAAGACACTCGGCCAGGCGACAGACACCGGTATTATTGACGCGGCAGGCCGGCGCTGGAAACCGGAAGTATACGTCGATACCGTAACAAGAACGAAGCTTAACTCCGCGCACCGAGACGCAACGATAAACGAGGCTCTCGGACGTGGCGCTTTTTACGCCAGGATATCAAGTCATGGCGCGAAAGACGACTGTCGCAACTGGGAAGGCCGCATTGTCAAATTAACACCGGATGCTCCCGGAGATTATCCGTATGTAGGCGATCTACCTCGACGAGAAATATTCCACCCACGCTGCCGTCACGTACTGTCTCCGGTAAGAAACCCTTAAACGATATGTCCGAACGTACAAGACACTAAACTGCTACGGATACTATGCGCTACGCGGCGCTAAAACGCGGGAGGATACGACCATGAAAACCGAACATATTCGCACTAAGTTTCCGATGAATCTGCAGCTCTTTGCGGAAGGAGATCCGGAACCGACACCGCAAGAACCTGAGAAGACATTTACGCAGTCTGAACTAGACGCTATTGTCCGCGAAAGGCTCATGCGAGACCGTAAAGGACGCGAGGATTACGAGGACATTAAGGCTAAGTTAGCTGAGATGGAGGTTAAGCAGCCGGAATACGCGGCGGAAAAAGAAGCCGCTGAGAAACGCGCACAAGAAGCCGAGGAAGCTCGAAACAACGCATTAAAAACCGCGAATGAGCGCCTTGTCAAAGCAGAGTTTAAAGCTCTGGCGGCAACGGGCGAGCAAAAGATTCGCCTAGATGCGGTTGAAGATGCGTTTAAGCTGGCGGATATTTCCGGAGTTACGATCGATGATTCCGGCAATGTTGCGGGCATGGTTGATGTCATAAGCGCGCTGATCTCTTCAAAGCCGTATCTAGCGGAACAAAGCGTGGGATCACGTCAAATTGGCGGAGAGACCAACGGAGGTAGCCGTAAGATTGATACTTCCGGGATGAATCCACGCGTGAAGATGGCTCTCGGTTACTCAAACACGGGCAATAAATAAGAACCTTAGCGGTTCTGTTTCTATTTCAACTAAATAATAGGGGGATTTTTAACAATGGCATTGACACTTTTGGAATCTGCAAAACTTTCACAGGACACACTTCAACAAGGCGTTATCGAAACATTCGTTCAAAACGCTCCAGTCCTTCAATACCTGCCGTTTATGGAGATTCAAGGTAACGCTTATGCATACAATCGCGAAGCTTCCTTGCCTGGAGTAGCTTTCCGCGGAGTGAACGAAGGTTACGTGGAGTCCACAGGTGCGGTGAACCAACTGACTGAATCTCTGTCCATCATGGGCGGTGACGCTGACGTCGATAAATTCATTCAGCAAACACGCTCCAATGTTAATGACCAACGCGCAATTCAGACTGCATTGAAAACAAAAGCGGCGGCTTTCAAATTCCAAGATACCTTCTTCAATGGTGATATCGCTACTGACTCCAAATCCTTCGATGGATTGAAGAAACGTCTTACCGGTTCTCAGGTGATCACAGCAGCTACAAACGGCCTAAATATCGAGGACGTTGCTAACTATGACTTGTTCCTTGAGGCACTTGAAACGTTGCTGTATCAGACGCGAGGTCGTGCGGATGCACTTTACATGGACTCCAAAACTAAAATCCGTTTGAGTACAATCGCAAGGAAACTCGGATTCCACGAAAACAGTGTGGATGTATTTGGCAGACCGGTAACTGCTTTCAACGGCGTGCCAATCTTCGACGCAGGAGATAATGCTGCCGGCGATAAGGTAATCGGTCACAACGAAACTACCGGCACAGCTTCAAACACAACTTCTATCTACGCGGTAAAATTCGGAGCAGACGAGTTTACCTCCGGCCTGACAAACGGCGGCGTGATGGTAACTGACCTGGGCGAAGTGCAGGATAAGCCGGTTCTGCGGACGCGTATCGAATTTTACACTGGTATGGCGCTGTTCGACGGTAAATCCGCTGCTCGTCTGTCCGGTATCATCGTCTAATAATCGGGAGGTGCGCAGATGTTCGTAATCAAAACGCCGAATCCGAATTATGACGGAGTTACGTGCGGCGTAAAATTCGAAAATGGCACGGCCGTAGTTGAGGGCGAAAACCTGCGCAGGGTTCTCGTTAACGACTACGGCTATTTGTCCGAAGCAAAACCGGAGGAAAAGCAACCGCAAGAAGAGGCCGCGCTTAAAGCATCTAAGCCTCGGAAAGCAGCAGCCAAACCCTCCGCTAAATAAAACGGAGGTGTGAGGCATGGCTCTAACAATAACTGCAGCAGACGCGTACATCGGCCTTAACGTGATTGACACGGAGGGGTGGGAAGATTCAGACGCCGCCAAAAAACAACGAATGTTAAATGTGGCCGAGCGAACACTGAATCGTCTCTACTCAAAGTATACGATTCCGGACGCGGCTGTGTACGAGTTCGCTGCGGCCTTATCTGTCGTCTTTAGCGATACGATGGTGCAGGCACAGCGTGGCGTCCAGTCGACAGCAATAAGCGGAGCGGTTTCAGTCTCGTTTGGTGTTGGCGAAAGGAAATTAACGCAATTAATTCCGCAATCATGTCGCGATATTATTGGAGACGAGAATGGCGTTAAGCTTTCTGCGCAACGCTTCGGGAGGTTGATTCCTTAATGCCAGCCATCCCGCTGCGTCAGACCGTCATCATATCGCCTTTTCTCGGCAATGATCCGGATTACAACGAGCCAATTTATGGAGACGATTACGAAGCGAAATGCCGCTTTTCCGAAGGCGTTAAACTCGTACGTAATAGCCGCGGAGAAGAAGTCGCCAGTGTTGGCGCGTTCCTTTTCGATAAGCTTCCGCGCATTGATATCTCCGACAGACTCACGTACACCGACGAAAACATGCGGACGATAACGTACACACCCATTTCGATAAGTGTAAAACGGTGGTTCGGCGGTAAGCCCGCATTAACGGAGGTGAACGTGTAATGTCGCTGGAGTTCGATATGGGCGGATTCTTTAAAGCGCTGGACTTTTCGAAAGATAACGTTCAGGCTGCGGCGGTTCTCGGAATGCATGACGCGACTGACTCGTTGCTTGAGAAGGCGCGGGAAGAAGCTCCGCTCGACAAAGGTACGCTGAGGGAAACGTCAGGCAAGCGCGTAACCGTAAGTCCGACCGGAGTTACCGGTGAGGTTTATTTTAACGCAACTGAGCGAGGTAGTAGCGGGGATCGCGTTAACTACGCGCTAATAGTCCACGAAATGGATACGTTCAAGAATCCGACGACTCCCGGAACCAAGCCGAAGTATCTCGAAGATCCCTTAACGCAAAACGCATCGAATTATCAACGCATGATTGCGGATGCGATTCGGAAGGGGATGGCGGAATAGTGGCGATTTTAGGAGTGCCGGATATCACTGCGTATCTGCGCGTAGCTATCCCGTTTACTTACGTAGCTAACGAGTTCGCGGCAGGCAATCCGGACGACTGCGCATATGTGCGTATGAGTGGCGGATATGAGCCCAGCGAATGGACGAGTAAGCGAAGGCCCGCGTTTCAAGTGCTGGTGCGCGCCAAGTCATCGGCTAAGGCTACGCAAATAGCTGACGCGATATACGAGGATATGGCGAGTAAAGGCGAATTTCACTTCGGGAATGTCCGCGTAGTTAAATGTCGCGCGAATCAGTCCTCTCCGATATATCTCGGCAAAGACGCGAACGATCGCACGATGTATTCATTAAATTTCACATTGACAACGATTTAAGGCGGCTCTTAGTGGGCGGCCTTTTTGCGTTGTCCAAATACGAGGAGGAACTTATTAATGGCACAAAACTTTTCCAAGATCGAACTCGGCCCAGCCATCGTTGAGTATGGTGATGGCGTTGGTAAGGTGACGTTCGAAACTACAATCGGTGGTGTATCGTTTACAACTGAAACGACTTACCGAGATCAACTGACGGACCAAACGGGCGAGACTGTCGTAGGTAAACGGATCACCGGCCGTAACTGCAGCGTTACTATCCCATTCGCGGAATATGAGCTATCCGTTATTCCGAAAATCATGACCGGAGCTACTGTCGTAACGGATGGTACGGATTCGAAGATTGAAATTAAAACGGGTGTCGGTATGAACTTGATTGACACCGCCAAAAAAGCCGTAATCAAACCTCTTGCGAAGATTAACGATCCGAACTTCTGGGTTACACTACCACTCGCGTACTCCGAGACGGACCTGAGCTACGCGTACGATAACGAAAACGAACGGATCACTAACGTCACTCTACGGTCGACTCCGGACGAGGACGGCGTAGTTGCGGTACTGGGCGACGAAACAATTACAGCAACACCGTAATAGAGCGATATAACGGGCGGTCCTTCGGGGCCGCTTTTACTTTAACGGAGGCGATAATATTGCGATTAATCGGCGCGAACAAATACAAGATCGGCGGCAAGACGGTAACTCCGCGCAAGATCACGATTGCACAATGGCGCGACCTATTCGATTCCATCCACGCAGTACCGCAACTCATCGTGAGCGTAATGACCGCTACTCCCGAGGAAAAAGCGACTTATTTCGTTACTGCAGTACGCGAATCCTTCGATGATATCGTGCGCGTGACGGCCGTCCTGACGGGCATTGACGAGGAGTACATTGAGCAACACGCGTCATTCGACGAGCTGGTTGCGTATTACGGTGCGGTCGCGAAGGCGAACAATTTCGGTGAATTGTTAAAAAACGGGCGGAGCGTCTTGAGTCTGGCGGGGATAAACGCGGTACCAACTCCGGACGCAGCGAGCGAAATGTAACAATAGATGAGTTTTTCATAGAGTGCGCGGTACGTCTCGGCAAATCCCAAGTCGAGTTCGAATCGGGCTATTTCGTCATGGACATTTTTACCGCGCTGGAAGCAAAACGCAAAGTAGATGCGGAGGACTGGCTGACGACGTTATCGGTGCAGCACGCGACCGGCGACGACATGAAGAAACTCGTAGGAAGCCTGCGGGAGAGAGCCGGCATGAATACCGCGAGCAAAGCGGAGTTTGACGAATCAGGATTCGAAGCCATGCGGAGGCAGTTACGGCTCGGACAATAACGAGAGGTGATAACGATTAGTACGGTAGATGTCGGCGGAATACGCGCGAAGTTAGAACTTGATGTGTCCGGGTACAGTGCCGGAATTGCCAACGCAAAGGTTAAAACGATGGAACTCGGATCAGCCGGTAAACAAGCAGCTACGGAGATTGAACGTATCAGTGACGCGCGTTCTAAAATCGCGCAGCTTACTCCGGTTCTTGAGAATGTCAACTCGCGGATCGAGCTACAACGCAAGAAGCTCGCGGAACTCAAAGCGTCATATGCAACGACGTTTGACTCAACCAAGCGCAGTAAGCTAGAGGCGCAGATAGTCAGTACAGAGGGCGCGTTACTAAAGCTGACGCAATCCTCAGATACTACCGCGAAGAAAATATGGTCGCTTGAAGATGCGATCGACAATTCCGGCAAGCTGGCCGCGGTATCTTCCGCGAGTTTCAAGGATATGGGCGATAAGCTCCGCCAAATGGGCGCCAGTTCTTCGAGCGTAACCGCGATTGAGCAGTCGCTTAAGCGCGCTAATCCCGAGGTGTTAAGGCGGGAACTTACCGAGATTACGGCGGAGATGAAACGACTCGGCGCAAGCGATACGGATATTGAGAAGGTAACGCGGGAGATTGAGAGAAGCGGAAAGTCAGCGTCTGGTACTCGCGCAGAGATAAGGCAGCTTGGCGTGGCTTACCTCGCACTTGCCGCGGCTATGACCGTTGTCATTACGAAGGCTGTACAAACAGCGGCCGGGTTCGAGCAATCCATGGCGAAAGTCAAGGCGATTTCCGGAGCAACTGCGGAAGAGTTCGCGAAGCTACGTCAACAATCGATCGATCTGGGTGCTACAACGGTGTTTACCTCGTCGCAAGCCGCGGACGCCCAGGCATTTTTGGCCCAAGCGGGATTTAAGACGAACGAGATTATGGCGGCGATGCCTGGCGTACTTAACCTCGCAGCGGCGGGCCAGTTAGAGCTCGCAAGGACTGCAGATATCGCGTCAAATATCCTAACGGGATTCCAGCTTGATGCGGAACAAACCAGTAGCGTCGTTGACGTAATGGCGAAAACGATGACGAGTTCGAACACGAATATCGAACAATTGGGTAAAGTGCATTGCCCGGTCGCGAAGAAACTCGCGGCATAAACCACTAGGTGAATTCGGTGAAACCTTAAATATCCAAAGGAGGCTTGTGATGACAACGAGACGAAAGTCCTCAGAGGGCTTCCGTAATGAAGTCGCGGAGCTTACTAAAGGTGATTACGTAATCATTGGGGATTACACAAACAATAAAACAAAGATTGAAACAAAACACGTTACGTGCGGTAGCGTGTTTTTTGTTACACCTCACTCTTTATTGAACTGCTATAAAGCTCGAAAAGGAGGATGTCCGGTTTGCGCGCTAGAGCGGACAAGAAATGCAAGGCGCGGAGATAAGCACGAAGAAGAGACTCGCATCCAAACTCTTCTCGGAACTGACTATCGCATTTTGAGTGGGTATGTCAATTCACGCACAAAGATTAGAGTTGAGCATTTGGAGTGTGGAACAGTTTTCGAAGCTACTCCCAATAATATTATCAGCAAAGAGAGCAGGTGCCCTTGTAAAAAGAGGTCTAAGGGAGAGGCGCGTGTAGAGGCTTATCTCACGCAACTTAATTTGACTTTTGCACGAGAGTACAGGGACAGACGTTGTCGGGCTAAGAATACACTACCTTTTGACTTTGCCGTATTCGACCAAGAAACTCTTTCGCTACTTATCGAGTTCGATGGCGAGCAGCACTTTAACGCGAACTCATTCTTTGGGGGAGCGGAGGCATTGGTTGTTCGTAAGAGAAACGATAGGATCAAAACGGATTTCTGCCGCATCAACAGTATACCACTGTTGAGAATTCCGTATTGGGAAATTGATAATATCCCCGAAATGATTGACGCTAAACTGATGGATATGATGGCAATACCGAGCGAAGCCTGTTGAGAAATCGCAGGAACGTGTAACGACTAGGCGGAGTACTCTAAGTCTTCGGATATGAGGAAACGCCCACGAGCGCCTAGCACCGTACTGCAAAGAGGCAGCGGTGAAGAGATAGTCTGAGCTTACGGGAAACCGTAAGAAGCAGAGGATAAAGAGCCTTTGCGATAACAATCTGTATGCAATGAAATACGTAGCACCAATCGCAGCTAATCTCGGAGTTAGTGTAGAAGAGACGTCCGCAGCGGTTGCGAAATTGTCCGACGCCGGTATCCAGGGCGAAATGGCCGGTACTCAGCTCCGTGCAATTATGCTAAGACTCGCGAATCCAACGAAGGAAGTCGCGTATGTAATGAAGCAGCTCGGCGTCAGTGTTACGGATGCGGCCGGAAACTTCTTACCGTTTAACCAGATCATCGGGCAGTTCGAACAAGGCTTCGGTAAACTTACGGAAGCACAACGCGCTCAGGCGGCTAGTATCCTCGCGGGCCAAGAGGCGGCATCCGGATTCTTAACGCTAATCAAAGCGGGACAGGCGGACCTTGAGTCATTTACGGAAGAGTTGAACAACTCAGGCGGCACCGCGGAACGGATCGCAGAAGTCCAGATGGATACGTTGAATGGCGCGATTCAAGAGATGCAATCCGCGATGGAAGCGGTCGGAATCACGGTCGGCGATAAGTTTGCACCGGCAATCCGTAAAGGTGCGGAAGAAGTATCGCGCATGCTCCTTGGATTCAACGAGCTGTCTCCGGGAATGCAGACGGCAATCATCGCGTTTACGACGGTTACGCCTCTTATTGCAGGCGCGGTTGTAGCTATCCGGACGCTTACCGTAGCACTTGCGACATTGCAGGTTTCGGTGCCGGTATTGGCCGCGGTATCTCTCGCTATCGGCGCGTTGGTGGGCGGGTTTGCGCTGTACTCATCTAACGCTAATGCTGCAGAAGAGTCTGCGCGGAAGTTTGCAGATGCCCAACGTACACTGAACGAGCAACTCAGCGAATCACCTTTGCGGCGCTCCGTTGAAGAGGTCCAAGAGATGCAGACGGCTGTCGAGGAACTGACTAAGGCGCTTGAGTATCGTGCATCTATCGAGGAACGGATCAAAGAGATTCAAGCTTCCGGTGGGGAAGGTGAACTTCTCGGTGGAGTGGTTAGCGAGCTGGACGTCTTTACGGAGACTCTTACGAAAGCTGACGAGAAGCTGCGCGAACTGGGCTACGGCAGTGTTCCGGACGCTGAGGCGGCTATCGAGAATATGAACGAGGCCATTAAAGAGTCTACTCCCGCGCTACTTGCGATGAGAGAAGCCGAGATCCAAGACCTTATTGCGAAGAAAGAGAAGACCCAAGCTACCGAGCAGATGGTCGCAAGATACCGCGAGTTGGCGGAATCGCAGAATCTGGATGCCGCGCAGAAACAAGAACTCTCAAACCTAACCGCAGCTTTGCGTAAGGAGTATCCGGACCTCATCGCGCAGATAGATTCGGAAGGAAACGCGCGCTTAACCAATATCGGGATCATCGACGATCACATCTCCGCAGAGCGTAGTTACGTCGACGAGGCTATCCGACTAATGAACGTACAGATCGACGGAATGGCGAAGGTGGCCGAAGCTAACCGGAAATCAATCGCGGCTCAGATTACGAACTATCAGGCGTTATTGCGGACGATGAGCGCGGTGGCCGGAGCAGCCTCAGGCATGAAGCAGCAGGTAACGGCAATCGGCGGGATGTCCGTCAATCCAACCATCGAAGGGCATATCGAAAGTAACGCGGATAAATATGTTACCGACATCCAAAAACAGCTCGGTGGTTTGTCGAAGGACTTGTACGATGCGTCCCAGCACGAGAAGGAGCTCGCGCAGCTTAAGCAAGGACTAACGGACGGCTCAGCGTTAACTCGCGCGTCTGGTGCCGGCGTAGGTTCCGGAATAAATCTCGTAGAGGATAAAACCAAGAAAGCAAAAGACAAGAAGGCGAAGTCTCCGAAAGCCAAGAAAGAGAAGTCCGCAGCCGAGATCGCTAAGGAGATGCGCGACAAAGCGTATAACGCAGACCTCGCCACAATCCGTTATCAAGCGGATATGTACGATTGGTCTGCCGATCAGCAGATTAAGGCGTACGAAAAGTTGCGTAAGGCGCACGCGCAGCACCTTAAGGAAACGGTTGAGGACGCGCGGACACTCAATTTGCAGCTCAAGCGCCTGCAGGAAGACAGCGTTAAATCGCGCTATGACTTCTCGATGACATGGATTGATAAAGAGGAGCGCCGCATGGAGGATTCCGGCAAGTCCGAAGTGTCCATCGCGGAAATGAAAATCGCCGCACTAACTCGCGTAAGGGATCGCTATAAAAAGGATTCCGACCAATACAAAGACGCAGACGAGGCGCTGTACAAAGCGCGGAAAGAACTCGTTAAGGCGAACGAGAAAGCGGTAGCCGACGCGTACTCAGCCTCCGAAAAGTGGATCGGTAAGGAAGAGCGCCGCATGGAAACCGCCGGCAAATCCGAACTCGAAATCACGCAGATGAAGATTGACGCATGGACGCGAGTACGCGATCGCCACGCGAAGGATTCGGAGTACTACGAGAAGGCGGAGGACCAACTGTACAACCTACGCAAGAAGCTCGTTACCGAAACGCAGAAGCTCGCGGATCAGCTCCTGAAAACAGAGAAGACGAATATTGACGCCGCGTTGAAAGCCGATCTCGCTGCGATTGACGAGCGCAAAAAGGCGTACATTGCGGAAGTTGACGAGAAGATTGCGGCGATCGACCGGTTACTTGCGAAGGAGCAAGAGCTCAACGTTGACGCGGACTGGGAGACGCAGCGTTCCGAGAAATTGGCGCGCATTGACTTGTTATCATCCGCAGTTGGTCCGGAAGGTATCCAAGAGCGCGAAGACCTCATCAAAGAGGTAGCGCGCATGGAACTCGAACACGACCGCGAACTCCGCAAGCGCGAACTTGAATCGCAGAAATCCGCGCTGCAGGACGAGAAGGATACACGTACTTCCGCCTTTGACGCAGAGAAAACGGAGACGCAGCGCCAGTACGATAACTTGAAAGATGCGTTCGAGAATCACGCGGATGACGTCAAGTTTATTGAATCGGCAATCTCGGAGTTCCGGACGAATGCCAACGCGGAAGCTAACGCCACGATCTTATCTTCGCTTGACTCGTTTGTCACACAGTACAACGCAAAAATGTCTACGCTCAGTACCGGAGTTCCGACCGCCGGCTCTAACGTTGACCTCACGGAATACAACGCGAACAAAGACGCATGGGCTGCGGCTAAGGCTTCCGGAGACACGGCTGAGATGGCGCGATTAACGGCCCGTAACGAGGAGCTGCGTAAGCTCTATGGTATCGACAAAGACACCGGAAAGTTACAGCAATTCAAAGTCGGCGGAGTTGTTCAAGGCGCGCCTGGTTCCGCAGTTCCGGTAATCGCGCATGCTGGCGAAATGATCCTGAACGACGCGCAAATCGGCAACCTCTTCCGTATGATTGCGGCAGGTCCATCGGATACAGGCGCAGCTCCTACGCAGGTTATCAACCAGTTCGACATGTCCGTTAATGACGTGACTCTCACGGATCGCGCGGATACTGAAACGCTGTATGACGAGAGAGCACGCGCTGTCCAACGATTACAAACGCAAGGGGTGAAGACGCGCTAATGACGGAATGGGGCATAAAGATTAACGAGATTGACCTCGAAACGATCGGCTTCGCTTTAACCGAGCGGAGCCTACCCGTTCTTCCTGAAACGGAGGACAATACGGTTAAACTTGCGGGATCTGACGGCGTTATTGATTTCGGATCAACGTTTGGTCCGCGCGTAATTAACGTAACGCTATACTGCTTCGCGCAGGACTATCACGCAGCGCTTGCACAATTGGCGGCTATGATGAGCGTACATGGTCCGCAGATATACGTTGAGTTTCACGATTTGCCCGCGAAGAGATATCCAGTAGTTTATAGCGGGACACTATCCGTACAGGCAACCGGAAGTCGGACGATTAACCTCCCGCTCAAAATGAACGATCCGTGGCCGCAGTCCTTACGTGATACCGCGGTCAATGAGTACGGGCAAGGACTTTCGTACGGGCAAGGTTACGTATATTCGGATTACGCGCAGTTCTTTAACGCGGTTGGAACGATGCCGGTGCGGAACGAGGGAACATTACCGCAATCGCCCGTTATAAAGATTAGCGGCGCGTTTACGAATCTTACGATATCTAACGGTAGCCAAACGATAGTAATCAACGCAACAAGTACCGCGTCCGATACGTGGGAAATTAACTGCGAAAAATATACGGTTAAGAAGAACGGAGTCAACGCCTACGGATCGAGCAATGGCGTATTTTTTGCGTTGAATCCCGGAACAACGACGATTACGGTCGGAGGCGCGGGGCTTGCGGTATCACTTGCGTTCGTCTTCCGTTACAAATACCTCTACTAACGAAGGGAGCGCGGACAATGGCATTTAACCCTCAAACGATCAATAAAGAACTGGATATGGCGAACCTCGCGAAGCATAACGCGAACTATTCCGCTATCAAGACGGAGCTCGATACGCAGTCTTCGGCATCCTCTACACACGTAGCCTCACAGACTGCGCACGGGTCTACGTCGGTCGCAACCGCAGGCAAGATTATGCAACGTGACAGCGCGGGACGGGCGAAAGTAGCCGCGCCAAGTGCTTTGGATGACATCGCGCGGAAAGCGGAAGTTGACGCAGTTCAGGCGGGACTTGACGCACACAAAGCGGACAGTATTGCGCATTTAACTAGCGTTGAACATACGAAGCTGGCCGGAGTCGAGGAAGGCGCGGAGGTTAACCAGAACGCATTCGCGCAGGTGAACAACGTCGTGGCTGGCGCGGAATCCGATGCGTTGACTATCGCAGGTGGTATAGGAATTACGGTGTCCACTAATCCTACTACGAAGACGGTAACGGTAACGGCTACCGGAGAAGCTACGCCAGGTGCGCACGGACCATCGCATAATAACGACGGGGCCGATCCGATTCCGGATTTGGTTACGTTAAGAGACGAGTTCGATGCGCTGACGCCCGCGGGGATTGGCGCGGAGACGCCTACAGGTGCTCAGGCCAAGGTTGACGCTTTGGGCGCGGCGATTGATACACAGTTGGGGGAATCATCAACGGCAATGGAGACTCACAAAGCAGAATTAGTAACTGACATAAACGGCGTTCATGGACTAAAAATAGAAAGCGGAGTATTTACTCCTACTTTAGTAGGCTCAATTGCCGAAGGAACCCATTTTTATTGGGCACAGCTCGGATACTATGAAAAAATAGGAAAAACAGTTAACTTCCACTTGTACGTAGAGATTACCGAAAAGGACGCAAACATGAGTGGGAGTGTTAGTATTACTGGACTACCCTTTGTAACGGTTAACGACAATCGCAGATTTATCTCATGCTCGATTTCACATGCCGTTTTAACTAAAGGCACTAAACAGCTATCAGCCAGAATTAACCAGATGTCAAACAGCGTCGATCTATTATTTATAGAGGATACGACGAGCAACGTTGCCGCTTCAGCGATACTAAGTAACTCAGCTTTTATGATTTCGGGGACATACCAAACATTTTGAGGAGGCTAATCTATGGAAAAAACATATCTAGACATGCTTACGTCGGAGAGCGTAAGCCTGCGAAAGCAAAGTTTTGTTACAATTGACGGAAAAGACTACCCAATTGGCAACCCATGGCGCAGGGCATACATTAATAATTCACAAGGCAGAACTCAGGTTAACAGTGAGATTACTGAGCCTTATAGGGACGTTATCATGCTAATGTGGGGAGATGCACCGATGGGCGAGCCTCAACCAGAATAGGGCCAGCACGTACAACATTACGGGAGGTGAATTGTAATCTTACGCATATACGATAAATCACGCAATCCCATCGGAGTCCTCCCGTCCGCATACGATGTCCAACGCCAGCGCCGTATTAACTCGGATTACACGCTGACGTTCAATATTCCGATGACGTCCGATGAATATCGCGAACTCATAACGCTAAAAGGTCACGTTCAAGACGAACGCGGCCAACTTTACGTTATCAACTCGCGCAGACGTAACCGCGAAGGTAAAACGCTAACCGCGCAAGTAACGTGTTCCCACGTAATGTTTAAGCTCGCGGACTATAAAATGCCGTACTCTTCGTATATTTCCGAGGCGTACGGCGTTCATATTTCGCGGCTTACCGATTCGATTAGCGCAGCAACGGGCGGACGCTTTACGTTCTCAATCGACGATACGTTCGATCTATTCGACGTTAAGGACTGGGGCCGTACGAACGCACTCGAAGCGCTGAACGCGGTAATATCGATGTACGTTGCGGAAGTCGATCCGGATAATTTCGTCATCCACTTACGTAAGAAAATCGGCGGCGATTTCGGGCATCAGTACCGCATTAATAAAAACATCGTATCATCCTCGTATGGTGACGACGGTAGCGCACTTGTCACACGCATGTACGCGCAGATGAAAGACGGCCGCACCTGGATCGGACGGCCTGCGACTATACTAAACGCAGATGAGCGCGCAAGGTTGGCGGCAATTCCGGGTGCGATCGTTAACGGCGTGCTGCAATCGAATTACCTCGTGTCGCAATATGCCGGCGCTTGGGCTACGTCGGACATCGCGTACTATGACGGAGAGATTATCGAGCAGAATATCACGGATGTTGCGGAGCTCATACGGAAGACGCGTAAAGCTCTCGCAGATAACGAGGTGCCGGCGCTAGAGCTTTCCGTAAGTGCTGCGGACATCCACAAGATTGACGCGTCCGAATCGACCGTTGCGCTCGGTGACGTCGTGTACTGTTACGATCCGGAAATGGGACTCGCGAATATTACGTCACGCGTAACGGAGCTAACTGAGTATCCGTTCGATCGTGATAAGCATACGCAGGCAACGGTCGCTAACGTAATGACGCGTGATTTCAGCGACATCGTTGCGGATCTCGACCGAGCCAAGCGGATTGTTAACGATATTATGAGCGCGGGGACAATTCGGACGGAGGTGTTTGAGAGCTTCGCGAAGGCTGCGGTCATTGACGTGAATAACTCGAAGACTGAGATCATTTACGATACACGCGGTATCACTCTTCAAGATAAAACGGACGCACGGAACCAAGTCATTATGACTTCGAATGGTCTCGTACTAACTACAGACGGTGGCACAACTGCTCGGACTGCAATCAATGCGCGCGGCGTACTTGCGGAATCAGTCGTCGGGCAGTTCGGTAGCTTCGTCTCTATGCTCATCGGTTCCGGTAATAACGTAACCCAAATCAACACGAACGGGATAGCAGCCGGACACGCAACGTACAGCCTGGCCCCATTCCGCGTTGATATGCAGGGTAATACGACGATGAACCGCTTGACCGCAAACTCTGCGAATATCTTCGAGTCGAACCTTAACGCGTCAACATGGAAAGACGGAGTGTTCTCCGGAAACATCACGGCTCAGGGCGAAATCACCGGAGGTACGTTAACGGGTGCGTTGATTCGAACGGCTACGGGCGGTCGGCGGATTGAATTGGATTCGCAAGGGCTCCGAAGTTATGACGCGTCCGGTACGAGCCGCATACGGATTAGTACGAGTTCGGATAACGGAATGGCGGCGTTATCTTTCTTCGGGACGGGCGGGGCGCTGGCTGGCGAGATCAATTCGTACCAAAACAGCGGGCAGCTTACGATATTTAGTAACGACGTGTTCATCGGGTCGAATAATACCGGGAATCCTATACGGTTGCAGGGTGCGCCAATTATCGCGGGGCCTGCGGAGTTTAGGAGTAGCGCTCAATTCAACGGAGCAGTGACAGGGTTACAAATCTCTATATCTGATGTTGTCGGACTACAGAATACTTTAAACTCGATGTGGACCGCTATTAACGGAAAGGCTTCGCTAGGGCACACACATACTGTATCTGTACCAAATCACAACCACGGCAACACGCAAAACCAAACATCTGGTGGCGGAACCTTCACAACCTCGTCCGCGTAATGTTAGTATAGGAAATATGAACCAATTACTAGATTCGCGGAGGGGTTATGCATGAAAAAAGTAGCATACATTGCCGGAGGTATATTGATTGGATTCGTTCTTTCGACATCCACCGGCGCATTTGCGGACAGCGTTAAGTCACTCGTCGGTAAGAAGGTCACCGGAGAATACACCGTAATTGTAGACGGACAGAAGCTCGCGGATAAGGGCGCGATTATCGACGGGAAAGCTAACGTACCTGTTCGCGGAATATCTGAGGCGATAGGAGCGGATATCAAAGTGAGCGGAAAAACTATTACAGTAACTACGTCGGACAATGCTGTAATGCAGTCCGAAAATACTGAGATTTCTTCTGAGAACAAATTTGCTGGTCAATCTAAAGCGAGTATAGAGTCATCACTTGAAATCTTACGGGAGAGAATTCTAGCACCTACACTAAAAGGGCGCGAAGAGATAGTCTCTGAGATAGATCGGTTAACCAGCGCGGGAGCAGAAGCTAGTGTTATCCAGTCACGCAAGGATCAGCTCGCGTTGTATGACGCAGACATAGCGCAAGCCAACGCAGACATCGCGCAAGCCGAAGCCGCACTCGCCGCGCTTAAATAAACGAATAAACTACGCAAGGGTCTCGCCAACATCGGCGGGGCCTTTTTGCGTTAAAGGGGAATCGCGATGAAATCACGCACGTTACTCGAATGTACGATAGACCTGGCGCAACCTGTTCCGGAATTGTCCGCAGTAATCTCCGCAATCCTCGCTTATCATCCGGACAGCCAGGCGGAAATACTCCGCGCAATCGATCACGAAATTGGCTCCGCGCTGGCGCAGATAGAGGCGGAAGAGGAGGTGGATTAGTCGATGGAGCAAGCGGTATTTAATAGCGCGATTAAGGAGGGCCTATTTGCGGTCCTTTTCGTCGTTGTCGGATTCCTGCTTTGGCGTCAGATGGCGCGGATTCAAGACGACGGTAAGGCGCGGGAGGACCGTATGTTAGTTGCGGCCAAAGAGCGCGAGGATCAGATGTATTCGGACGCGCTACGTAGGGAGGAACGTCTTATGCGGTTGGCCGAGGATTTAACGGGACGATTCGAAACGTTGGCGTCTCAGTACGAAGGGCTATCGCTGGATGTAACGGAAATCAAATCCGTAATGAAAGGGGAGCGCTAATATGAATTACCGCAAAGATTACATCCCGAAAGGCACCGC
Organism: Paenibacillus sp. GL_099_B; assembly: GCF_057835695.1. Classification (NCBI taxonomy): domain Bacteria; kingdom Bacillati; phylum Bacillota; class Bacilli; order Caryophanales; family Paenibacillaceae; genus Paenibacillus; species Paenibacillus sp. GL_099_B. The sequence goes on along the minus strand of NZ_CM174430.1, from coordinate 4,674,776 downwards.
GAATAATAGACGGCCATCTCTCGCTATGAACGCGACGACTATTACGATACACAATACGGGAAACGAAAAAAGCTCAGCGGCTAACGAGCGCGCGTGGCTAACGAATCCGACTAATACGCGTACAGCGTCGTTCCACATCGTAGTTGATGAGCGCGAGGCCATCGAGTGTATTCCGCTGAACGAAAACGCATGGCATTCCGGAGATGGCAGCGGAGCAAGTTCTGGCAACCGTACGTCAATCGGTATCGAAATCTGCGAGTCCGGTAACTACGCTAAGACGCTAGATAACGCGGCTACTCTCGTTGCGTCGATGCTTAAGGAACGCGGATGGGGCGTGGATAGATTGCGCCGTCACTACGATTGGTCCGGTAAAATCTGTCCGCGCCTAATGTACGATGGCGGAACATGGGCCGGCTGGGGTCTGTTTAAAGCGGCGGTGCAAGCGAAATTGAACGAAAAGGTGGCGGATGTTGACGTGAAAAAGGACGTAATTGTTAGCGTAGTAGTCAACGGCAAGAAAGTGACGGAGGGCGTGCTTGACGGAGGAACTACGTATACACCTGCGCGTGCAGTAGCGGAAGCGTTAGGCGCGAAAGTAACGTGGGACTCGAAAACTAAAACGGTGACTATTACGAAGGAGGGCGTATAATATGTACGAAATTGGCGTAGTGGTTGCGGTGATTATTGCGGTGGGTGAGTTCGCTAAGTTGTACGTACCGGCGAAGGTCATTCCGCTGCTATCGATGGTGCTCGGGCTAGGCGCGGGGCTCTTTTACATTCCGGTGGATTCCGTGGCTGACGGGATTATGACGGGGATCATGACGGGACTGGCCGCGTGTAAGTTGTATGATATCGGGGCAAGGGCGATTAAGAAAACGGAATAATACGTAACAAATAGGCGTAAAGTCGACGAATGAAATGAGGCGCAGTTCTCGCGGATTAAGTTCCGTTGAGGGCTGCGCCTTTTCTGCGTTTATTCGAGGCTGTTTTGAGTACGTAGCTGTTCTTTTGCCAATTCAAGTTCCTTTAAGAGTGAGCTAGTTCTTTCATGAAGTGTGGGGAGATATCTATCAAATAAATCGGCGTACTTAGTAGAGAGATAAATGAAGGATTTATTATTAATAAACACTGTAGCTCGAATGTTTGAATTAATCCGTTTAGTCATACAAGCATGGTGAAGCACATAATTAAAAATTGATATCTCTTCTAATAAATTTATTAACATTGCTGGGTAAGCAGTAGTAACATTTCCGAATTCCTTTAAAGGAAGCTCTCCTCTAATCGTAGGAGTAAAGTAAGTTGCAAATGCAGCATTAAAAGAAGAGTGTAATGATTCCGACAAGAACTTTTGCTGTGTTTTTCTTTTTTCATTGTAAAAATTGAATTGATCTTCTGTTCCACTTGCATCTGTAAACATTTTATGTATCTTAGATTTGATTCGGTCATACTTAGCATTCTTATACCAAAACTCATTATTATCATACATCTCACTTATATTCCCATAAGCTTGTCGAAAATCAGTGTCAACTAAACATACATAAAAAGTATCAAAAGCCTCAGTCAATGGCCTGAACAAACACTTAAAAGCGTCAGGCAGACCAGCTCGAAGTATTTTCCTCAAGGCAATCAAAAGATTCGTTATCTTAGCTGATAGTATCAGGTAGGGGAGTTGATCTTGATCGGTTGGAGTAGTTGCCTCGAGTATTGAGCGCACCTCAATAGTTAGATTTAACCCTACATCAAAGAGCTCTAAATAATCATCGAATGAAAATTCGTTCATTGTAGTAAGTATTTCCTTTTCAGAACTTTCAAGTATCGCATCAAAGTCCCTTCTTATTTGTATTCCAGTAGAGTATTCGAAATTCCTATCCCCAGTAATTGACTCATTTAAAAGATTAGGGTTCATTAAGTAACCTCCTATAAATAAAATCTCCTCTCTATTATATTAGAAAGGAGAAGTTTGTATATATTGGGAGGTAATTATCTGAATATTCGTTTACCGCGCTTCTTCTCGTTACCTTTATCGATCAAGCTCGAAATTGGACTTGCCTTATCATGCTGTTCCCGTATGTCTGTTCCGGTGAACTTCGCGTATACCTGAGTCATATTAAGCGAAGTATGGCCTAAAATACGCGCCAAGGTCAACGCGTCGCCGCCTTCGCGCAAGAACTTAACCGCAAAATAATGCCGGAACGTATGCGGAGACACCCGCGGTCTAGTGACGCCGACGCGCTTTGCGTATAGCTTAAGCATTTTAGCGAAGGTGTCGCCATAGTAGCGTTCGCCGAACTGCGTGAGCCATAGAGGATCGTCCTCGCTTACGTCCATATACGAGATTAGGTTCTCAAGCTCACGGGCGGTCAGCGGAGAGATCGGAACCACGCGAGTCATATTCGTTTTTGACGTTTCAGCGCGGACTATGATTTGCCGCGTTTTAAAGTTAACGTCAGACACGCGTAGATTCGTCAGCTCTTTAATACGGAGACCAGTGTCACAGAGAAGAAGCATCATGCAGTAATCCCGTCGGCCCGTATACACTCTTCGATTAGGTGCACTGAGTAGCTTGACTACTTCGTCGTCCGTGAATATATCGAATGTATCTTTGGCCTCGGCTTGGTACTTAACTGCCTCCATCGGGTTGTACGTGATAACTCTTTCTTCTATTAAGTAATTGAAGAAGATGCGCATATTACGTATGACGTTGTTTATTGTCCGAGGCGATAGTCCTTTTGCACCGTTTGGACTCGTCGGATGATCGTCCCATCGAACCTTCCCGAATGTAAGATATTCGATGTACTCACGTAGTATCTCGGTGGTGATTTCGTCATACTCGCGCCCATTATACCATTTCTCAAATTGATGTAAGACCTGTGCGTACGCGCTAATCGTCTTTGCTGCGCGGCGCTCTCTGTGCTTAGTATCGAGAAATTGCGCAATGCGATCTCCTAACGCAAGCTTAAGCGGCTTACCCTCTTTTGATACAAACGTAAACTTCGGTGTTTTCTGCGCCATTTATCAGCGCCTCCTTTAGCGATAAATTCACGCTAAATGTTCCGATAAAGCTGCGAAATCTTTATCGCTATAGCGACAGACTATTTCGCGTATGTTCACGCTAAACTTTGCGTCACGTTGACCGTTTAAACTAGCGGATTTCTGTACCCAGCGATTGCCGAAAAGTTCAAAACAACGCCGTCTCGCGTCGAACGAGCCATTCGTCATGCTATTGAAGTGGCTTGGACACGTGGCAACATCGACAGCATCAGCCACCTGTTTGGTTATACGATCAACATCAGCAAGTCGAAACCGACGAACTCCGAGTTCATGGCGATGGTTGCTGACAAGTTTAGAATTGAGCATACGGTGTGCTGAAAGGATCAGCAAGAAAGTGGTACGATGTACCACTGACAAGATCCACATTATAGGTATATAAAGGATGAATGATATGAAGAGAACGACTTTTCTCTATGCATACAAAAACGAACTATACAATTCTCTGAGATATGTACATAAATCCCTTCAATAATCATTCTTAGTTACAGACAATTCACCGGACTGCAAAAAATTAGCTAATTTGTACATGGGACGTCCTGTGGAAGATCAGCTTATTCAAGCCACAGCTAATCTGCTCCGGAAGCTTTTTTGTTTTTCCAGAACTGTATGAAAATATTGATCAAATTTTGAGTGAGGCGACCCGGATTAAAAAAGTATGTAAATCGGTGAAGGGCAGCATTATTTGTGGGAATGAGGAGCTATATAACCATAACTGTGGGAGAGATTGATTATATGGGAAAAACCGTTATTTATCAGGGGAAAGTGACCTGTAAATAACGGTTTTTTATTGAGAATACATATCCTTTATGTAACTGGTTAAACCCGAATGTCGAGTGGAGCATAGGAAGGAGCAGGGGAAGCATTTGATTGCGTATCTTGAATTTTTCCTGGGTCTTTATCAATCTGCTCACCCTTGGAAATCTTCGATTTATTTTCAGCCTTATTTCCCTCAATGACTTCCTGATTTTCCTTTTCCGCAGAGGATGAAGGTGCAGGAGACGAAACAGATTCTTTTGGTTCAGGCTGATGTATCTCTTTCATCAGTTCTCCAATCTTCTGACCTACTTTGCTCATTTGGGAGCTGATGTCTTGCACGATTTCTCTTTTTTTCTGGAAAACGGTACGTTCAGCATTTTCAAGCATCATCGATTTGCCAGCATCATTTCCAGCATTAATCTCCAGAACCAGTCGGTCAAACTTGGTTTCACCTTCAATGGTCTGAATGGAGCTATTCAGGCGATCTCGCAACCCGACCAGTTTACCTAACTGATCATAAGTCTGACTGTGCTTTATTAGATGGTCCATGGATGGGGTTTGAGCTTCGTCATTGCGCTGAGGCTGTTGTTCTTTGGGTTGCTCAGGCTGTTTTAATTTGTTCTTTTCCTGCATTTCCTCGGCTTTGATCTGGGCGATCTGGGTGTCGATTTGCGTAATGGAACTTGTTAATGATTTGATTCGTGCTGCCTTGGTTTTGGTGTCCAATTCATCATTGGATTTTACTGCTTGTACTTCTTCATTAAGCCTAACCTTCTGCTGCATAAGTCCCTGAATTTCCTTATCTCTGCTGGAGACTTGGCTCCCGGGGGTGAAGCTGCTTTTGGAGGCAGGTGAAATTGAATTCATGGTCTTTTCCCCTTCTTCGTTATATCGTGGATATACTTACATATATCGGATGTTATGAGAAGCAAATGAAGATACGTTGGCTAATAAGTTCACTTTCACTTGTGTGTTGCTTACTTGCTGATAATAATTGATAATGGTTATCAATGAGTGAGGACTGTTTAGTCAATCTATTTAGACGGAGTTGGGTTAGTGAAATGTGGAATAATTATTACATACTCTGGAACTATGCTGCTGTGAGTATTGCGGATATACGTTATATGGAGTTAGGTCCATGTGAGGAGCTAACATATAAATTTCCTGCGAGCACGTTTGTGTTCACCATCCAGGGTAAAGCCTATGTGACCATAAACGACCAAAAGCATGAAGTGAGTCGTTTTTATGTTCTCCATGGTGGAAAGGGAAGTGTATTTCATATTGAGGCTGGACAATCTGGATTGAACCTGTTTTACCTTATGTACAAATCAAGCTTGCCAAGTGGAGGAAGAACCGATTTGGCTAACATGATGGAGCATATGAATCCATTTCAGCTAACCTATGGTTTTGCCCCCAAGTCACCAGTTGTGCTGTATGAGCAAGTAAAACAGATACACGCTTTATGGAATCAAAAGAACCCCATACATCATTTTCAGGCAAAAAGCCTGTTTTATCCTTTCGTAGAGCAAGTATCAGCACAGATTCCTCATGCTGCAACTCGCTATTCCATTACGAATCAAGTCAGCGAAGTCATCGAAATTGTGGAATCCTCTTATGCTGAGCCCCTAACGTTGCATGTTTTGGCAGAGAAGGTCGGCAGCAGTCCCAGAAGTTTATCCCGCAAGTTCAAACACGCAACGGGTTATAGTCCAATCGACTATCTGATTCAGTTTCGTTTGTTCAAGGCCAAGGAGATGCTGCTGCATACCGACGCTACATTGGATGAGATTGCAGCAGGCATTGGTTATCCGGACGGATATTATCTGGGACGTATGTTTAAAAAACATACAGGCGTTTCTCCGCTTCAGTTCAAGGAGAAAACATCTGAACCTCTAAAATGGCCTGATCTGACATCGGCCCTGGCGCGAAATGACATTTCCAGTGGCAGAGCCGGAAGGTATGTTTATAACGATGGTGATAATCATTATCAATATAAACACGGAGGGTCATTGTACATGAATAGACAGACAAGAACGGGAATGCTGCTTAGTATTTTATTAAGTCTCACTTTACTGCTGAGTGCCTGCTCGCCAGGGGCAACTAGTAATGCTGGGGGAGAAACAGCGGGAAGCAAAGGGACTTCGAGTGCCACCAGCACAGTAACGGCCGATAGCCAATCAAACAATTCGGAGCCTCGGATCATCTCGACGGTCAAGGGAGATATCACGGTCCCGGCTAAACCCAAGCGAATTGTGGTTGATTTATATTTGGGAAGCCTGATTGCTTTGGGAATCAAGCCAGTCGGTACACCGGAAATGAACCTGAAAAATCCCTATTTTATCAAATCACTTGAGGGCGTAGAGAATATTGGTGAATACGAAACCATTTCTCTTGAAAAGGTGTTGGAACTTCAACCAGACCTGATTGTCACAGGTGACCCTGATTTGTTTGATTCTTTTAGTAAAATTGCTCCTACTCTTGTTGTTCCTTATGGAGAGTTGAAAAACACCCATGAAGAGATCGCTTATTTCGGTAAAGCGTTGAACAAAGAAAAAGAGGCTGAGTCATGGTTGGCCGATTACGACGGACGAATTGCGGACGCCAAGAAGCGTGTAAGTGAAGCAATCGATGCAGATGCAGAAGTATCAGTTATGCAATTTTACGATAAAGCACCTTTAGCCTTTGGTGATAATTTTGGGCGTGGAGGTCAGGCTGTGTATAGTGCTCTCGGATTAAATCCTCCAGCAGACAAAAAAGAGATACTAATGAAAGATCAGCTTGTTGAAGTCTCGTCCGAATCCATACCCGAATTTGCCGGTGATTACATTATTCTTACGGCAGACAACCTGACTGTAGAGGAATTGAAGTCCAAGCCGGTATGGAGTTCGCTTGATGCCGTCAAGAATGACCATGTGTTTATTTGGAGTTCGGATCGTTCATGGTATTTTGACCCCATTGCAACGTTGGATCAGACCGAGGAATTGGCAGCTTGGTTCACGAAGACAGCAGATCAAAAGTAAATCTTTCGGATCATTAGTTGGTGAAATTGAATCCTGGTCAAAATACAGTTGATAATGAAAATTATTATCATCTATAATGAAGGAATAATAGTGAACCACTATAACGTTTCGGTTAGAGGATGGTTTGCAGAATAATGACCTGTACAAGGTCTATGTTCCTGGTGAGACTGGGATTGGAGAGTAATCGATGCAATTAAACGAACAGATGCAATGCTGGAATCACGCGGCTATTAAAATTCTGGATATACGTCGGATCGTCATGGAGGCAGGAGAGATACAGGAATCCTATTTGCTTCCGGCAAACGCTTTTATATACAGCATTCGGGGTGCAGCTCAATTTAAATTGGATGGAAAAACACATGAAGCACAGCGATTCTGTATTCTGCATGGTGGTAAAGGATCATCACTGGATATTCGGGTGAGCGAAAAGTTTGAATATTATTTGCTGTTCTACAGGGCATTCCTTGCGTTCCCAACTCATCGTAAAACATGGCGGTTGTCACAACCTCCTCAGGTTGCTCCGTTCTCTTTGCAATATGGATTTACGCCGAGTGATCCTCTTGCTTTATTGCGCTATTTTGGTGAACTGGAGAAAGCGTGGGATCAGGCGAGCAGACTGGACTTGCTGCAAGTAAAAAGTTTGTTCTACCAATTTATTCATGAGCTGTTGTTTCAATTGGCAGAGCAGGAGATCAGAACAGTGCTACCAGACCCTATTGAGCAAACACTTCGCTACATACAGGAACATTATAGGGAACAGGTGACTCTGGATTTTCTGGCTGAACAATTCAACTACAGCTCCCGTCATTTATCCATGCAATTTAAAAGAAAGACAGGACACAGTCCGATTGATTATCTCATTCAAACGAGACTGACCAAGGCCCGGAATCTGCTTGTGCGATCCGATGCAACCCTGCGCGAAATCGCGGCAGAAGTGGGATACACGGATGTGTATTATTTCAGCCGTATTTTCAAAAAACATGTGGGCCTGTCCCCCACACTCTATCAGCGGAAAATAAGAGACCAGACCCTTGCAGAGGATCGTCCATTACAATTCTCCGAATCGTCCATTGGCTGGAGATGGATGCGAGGATATATTGATTATGAGAATCATTATCAATATATAGACGGAGGGTCTACATCAATGAAAAGAAGAAAAACAAGCTCCAGCATGATTTTGGTTGCACTTTTAAGCATCACAATGCTTTTATCGGCATGCTCCGCTGGCTCTGCAACAACGACAGCTACGGGGGAAGGCACGAATACGAACTCATCTACGAGCACAGCCGCATCTTCATCATCAGATTCAGGTAGTCAAACGAACAACGAAAATGGAACGCGCACGGTCTCCACGGTTAAAGGTGATGTTGTTGTCCCGGCAAATCCTAAACGGGTTATTGTACTTTATCTTCAAGGAGATGTTGTAGCGCTTGGAATTAAGCCTATTGCGACGTCTGACGTATTTGATGGGGCTGCATATAAGAATGAGCTTGAAGGTGTAAATTCTCTGGGCACCTGGTTTGAACCAAACCCAGAAGCTGTCATTGATCTGGACCCGGATTTGATCATTGTTCCTTCGGAAGAGACCTACACGCTATTAAAAGATATTGCACCAACTGTTTATGTCCCATATGAGAAATTGACAACGGAAGAAAGACTTCATAGTATAGCTAGCATTTTCGGCAAGGAACAGGAAGCAGACGTTTTAATCGACAATCTTAACAGCAAAGTCGAAGAGAGCAAGAAAACACTTGCTGATGCAGGCATACTGGACAAAACGGCCTCCATCGTCGAGGGTGGGCTGAAAGAGATGGTCATTGTAGAAAGTAAGCAATACGGCAGAGGATCTCAGGCTATATACGAGTACTTGGAAATGAAAGCACCTGAAGCGGTCCAGAAAAAAATTGACGTCATTTCCGACGCGGCAGGTTCGACCTTGTCCATGGAAGTTCTTCCTGAGTATATGGGAGACTACGTGTTTCGTTCGGTATATGAAGGGGCAGATAACCTTAACGATAATCCAATCTGGAATAGCATACCCGCTATCAAAGAAGGCCGTCTAATCGAGATTGATTTTGATTTCTTCTACTACTCGGATATCTATTCCATCAACAAGCAAATCGATTTCGTTGTCGAGCATCTACTGGCAGCTCCCAAAGTTAAGTAATCAACAAATAAATAACGATGTAGTTTTGTATAAGAAATGTTTGAATTTTAGCCATTGTAATTTGATAAGTTTCCCATTAGACTAGGGAAAGAGTGATAATGAGAATCGATATCAAATAGTCGAGCGCTTTGGATCGAACTGATGGAGGTAACTACATGGATCAGCATTTGGAATTATATGATGTAACAATTATCGGCGGGGGACCTGCCGGCATGTATTCTGCATTTTACAGCGGGATGCGTGATATGAAGACCAAGTTGATTGAGGCGCGGGATAAATTGGGTGGTCGCATGCTCTTTTATCCAGAGAAAATGATCTGGGACGTTGGCGGCGTCACTCCGATTCTGTGTGAAAATTTAATTAAACAGCTGGAAGAACAGGCGAGAACATTTGAGCCAACGATTGTGTTTGAACAGCAAATTGAAGGATTCGAGCGACAGCCTGATGGCACGATTCTACTGACATCGAATACAGGAGAACAACACTGGACACGTACCGTCATATTGGCGATCGGGTATGGTATATATAAAATGGCCAAGCTGGAGCTTGAAGGTGCTGACCGTTATGAGGTAACCAACCTTCACTACACAGTACAGGAGCTGGAACCTTTCCGTGGCAAACGGGTACTAATCTCTGGTGGAGGTGACTCCGCCGTGGATTGGGCTAATGAGCTTGAAGCACTGGCAGAGCAAGTGACGGTTGTGCATCGTCGTGACCGCTTTGGCGGATTGGAGCGCAATGTACTGCGGATGAGAGAATCCTCAGTGGATATTCGTACACCATACGCCGTTGATACCCTGCATAGTCAAAGTGGTGAGATCATCGAACAAGTGACGATATCCCATGTTGAGACAGGTGAGAGTGAAGTCCTTGAGGTGGATGCGATTATCGTCAACCACGGCATGAAGAGTGATTTTGGCCCCCTCCGGGACTGGGGACTTGATCTTGGTGAATGGCATGTCAGCACAACAGAGAAGCTGCAAACGAATATTCCAGGCGTCTTCGCTGCAGGAGACTTTGTAGATTACGGAAGTAAACTGTATCTGATTGCTGGTACATTTACGGATGCAGCCCTCGCGGTAAACAGTGCAAAACTGTATATGGACCCAGAGGCGGAGAAAGTGGCCTATGTGTCTTCCCATAACAGCCGTTTTAAGGAGAAAAATAAAGCACTTGGTGTTGTGGAAGAATAGAAATCTCTTCATATTAACTTCAACTCCAATTGTTCAAATCAAACGAAGTAGTTCTGGCTAATGCCGGAGCTACTTTTTTAGTTTCCATTTTCGGTATGAACCTCCTCGAATTGCACAACATAGAACAGGCACCGGAATTGAACATGCATCATCAACTGTCTATAATGAGCCTTAAAAGTGAGGAAAAACATCAAGAAACGTCAAACAGATTAGAGTGGAGTGCAGAATATGAAAAAAGAATCTCAACGTATATCCACATTCATTCATCGGTGGTTCAAAGGCCCTGAGAAAAAACGTATCAAATGGTCGGAAGTCTATCTCGCTGTTGCTGGTAAAATGCACTGTCTACTGGTGGAAGGCCGGCGCGCACGTTCAGCGGCCAGAAGACTGCATCAGGATTTACCTATTATCGCTTTAGGCCAGATGAAGCTGGAGCCGGGAGATATTTTATATACGCCAAGTTCGGAATCGACCTATTACGCCGGGCATATGGGGATTATTGGACTCGACGGTAAAGTGTATCACGTACACCCTTACGGACCTGTGTTTGCCGATTCCTTGGATTGGTACATCACCCGCTTTTATGAGGGAGATCGTTTCATTGTATTTCGCTCCCGTTTGAATCAGGCTGGTGTGAAGGCAGCACAGTGGGTACAAGATCATTATAAGCAGGTGAAATTCTATCGATTACAGACGAATCTGCGCAGCATCGAACGAAACTATTGTTCCAAATTTATATATCAGGCATACCAATTTACATCTGGAGTTGATCTGTGGAGTCGCAAGTTTGTGAAGCTGAATCAGGGATATATCTATCCGTTTCGAATTGAGCGCTCACCCGCGCTGGAGGTTCTTGGAACGTTTTATAAATAAGGCAAGTTAACCGACGGAAGTTCCTTTCTTTTACAAGAGGTTGGGACAGATTCTGTCGGTTTTTTTGTATGTGTAGAGATTAAAAACAGGAAAAAGGCTCAAAACGTCGAATAGATTATGAGATAGGCATGCACAACTTGGAATCGTATACATAACCAATGCAGGATCAATTTTTGCCCAAGCATAAGCAATTCACCCCTTAGAAGGCAAACAAGGAAGAGAGAGAAAGAGATGAAATGGCTGAACTTTGTGCGCAGGTTCAAATCAAACTCAAACGTAGTAAACCTATCCGATTACACTCCCAGGAAGGAAAGGAGGCAATATTGTTCCATCTGTAGTAAAAAAGTGAAGTCCATCGTGCATTATGCGTCTTCTCAGGGAAATGTTTCAGGTGTATGCAGTTCTTGTAAATCAGTGGCGGAACATCGAGGAATGTTACCCATTTAATAAGGAAGAGATACGCTCAGGAAATAACATTGCTTTGATTTATGAGCGTTTTTGTAGTACATTAGCAAATGTATTCGAAGGAGGATTCTAATGTACTCAGGTAGACAAGACGATACTTTATACATCATGACCTACACCTTAAACAGCGGTATCAAGGGTACGGTTCCACTGTCAAATAAGCAGATTATTGAGTGGCTGGATTGCTACAGAAATGAGAAGCGCTTCGTGACCGAAATCGGCAAGGAGTTTTTTGGATTGAATGCAGGATTGGTAGCAGATTTCAAAGTTCAGAATCATTTATCGGATTATCAGCAGACAATTATGCCTACACAGCAGCAGGATAACATGGAACGCTTGTCCAGCGCATATAAATCAACCGAGTTATTAATGAAGATTGATTGCAAATGTGGTACGGCATATGTGACGGAATCTCCATATAAGCGCACCAAATGGTACTGCACCAAGTGCAAAGAGATCGTATTTTTGGATGCCAAAAAAGGAATGGTAGAAACGTCGCGTGGCGACGCTTACTACATGACCAACAAATATTTTGTTTCCCGGGACTAGCGGGAGATGACGAATGGGAAGCATCGCTGTGAGGCGGTGCTTTTTTGTTTGCACAGAAAGAGCTAATGACGAAGATAAGAAGAGGTATATTAAGGGCATGCTGGTAAAAAGGAGTTATAATAAAAAAAGCCCTCAGGGGCTTTTTTTGAAATCTCAGGAAAACTGTAGCAGCAGATACCGCCGATCAGAACCTATAGATTAATCATTGAAAAGCTGAGTCAGCTCAGCATTCAACTTTGTGAGGAGGAATGAAGCAGCAGCGACAGCGCGGCTCATAAGCTTCTGAATCGCCAATCATGACGACAGGTCCAAGCGTCACAGGCTCTCCATTAACGATACGCTGGGTGAAAGCCGCATCCGGGCTTCCGCATACGGCACAGAATGCTGACAGTTTCTCAATGTCATCCGCCATAGCGAGCAAACCGCCTACATATCCAAATTCCTTGCCACGGTAATCCATATTTAGTCCATCCACAATGACATGTTTGCCACAGTAGGCAAGCTCGGAGACCAGTTCCATGATGGCACTGCTGAAAAATTGTACTTCATCAAATGCAACAATATCAGCATCTTTAGTCTGAGTCAGGATCATCTCTACGGATTCCGGGGTCAATTGCCGGGGAATGGAATGGGCAGGCAGACGATAGCCGATTCGGCTAACAATCTCGTCTTGGGCAAACCGATCATCTTCAGCAGGTTTGTAGGCAACGACCTTTTTACGGCCAAATTGAATTAATTTCTGACAACGGCGAATGAGTTCACCGGATTTTTCACTAAACATAGGTCCTGTAATTACGGTAATTCGTCCTGTTTGCACAGTTCTGCTACTCCTCTCACATACGGGATTCAACAAAAAAAAGCGACCATTACAGAGTACCACAAAATCTTTAGTAAGAGCCAGAACTAATCTGAGCAGCTTTGTGTTACTATATGGATTGTTAAGCTGTTGGTTACGGCAGTGTAGTGCATAAGCCAGGAGCGATTGAAAAGAGGTGTTAACGATGAGTGAAGCATTATCCGAATTACAAGAGCGATATGAACGTTTGAAAGGACAGTCAGTCCTTGACGAAGCTGCGCAGGCGTTGTTTGCAGACTTGTTCGCTGAAGCGGAGCGGCTGCAAGCCAGTAATCTGACGTTGCGCAGAACGATTCTGAAGTCCTCTTCCAAAGAGTCGCGCATGTCTACCAAGCTGCGGGATGCATTATACGAATAACCCGGAGACTACTCCGGGTTCTCTTCTGTTTGCAATTTGCGGGGAAATAGAATACCTGCTGTAATTCTGGCAATCATGGCGAAGGTGAGGCCGATACCTGCAAACATATAGATGACCGTAAATGCCTTGCCGAATCCGGTCGATGGTACAAAATCCGGATGCCCCACCGTCGTTAGAGTTACTGCGCAGAAGTAGAGGGCATCAATCCAGTGCAGACCTTCAACGCGAGTATAGAATAACGTGCCCGAGAGAAGTGTCGCCGCAGTTAATACAAACAGAGCCAGGAACTTCTGGTCCTTGAAGGCATGAAAAATGCCTTTAAGCAATCTTTTTAGCGTAATGATAAACGAGACCATGTTGATCCATCCTGTCTATGGAAGAGTGGGCATTGTGCATATTCAAGATGCTAACTCTGAATTTATGCAAAATACGTGTTTGAATAAATAAGCATTATACTTGATCGAGTACCGTATATAAAGGCAGATGTAAGGTTCGGATGTTGAAATTATGCGGAGCCAGAAAAATGACAAAAAGCCCGGACTCAGGAAGTCGTACCGGGCGTCTCTGCTTTGTCGGCTGAGGGTGCGCTTTTTGAACGAAAACGGGGTCCTACATAATTACGCTTGCGGTCACGGAACAGAATCCAGCCTCCCAGAAAACTCATGCCTGCGGCGAACAGGACAAGTCCTCCGCCAAAGGAGAGCCATTGAAAACCTGGTGAGATCTGCTCGTTCCCATGCTCGGCATAATACAGGAAAAGGGCGTCCTTCATCATTAGAAAACCCTTCATTGCCATTAACCCGGGAATGACCAGAACAATAATCGCCACAAATCGTGCAAAGACCAGTCTAGTATTCATCACCATTAAACTCCTTCTGCCTGAGGTTGACGTAAAATAAAGGTTGCGCTTACAGGTCATACCTGATTCCATCATAGCTTGGTTTCCAGAAGCTGTCCATGCGTTTCAGGGTCAAATTTTGAGTTGACTGCTCAAGGGGAGTACAATGGAATATAGATAACGTCTATGAAAAAGAGAATCATTTGAATCATCATTTTACAAATATATTGAAATTGTATTGAAATTATATGGATAGAGGAGAACATTAAAGATGCCAATTACATGTGATGTTGCCATTCTTGGAGGAGGAACGGGAGGGTACGTTGCTGCCATCCGTGCCGCACAGTTAGGCAAACAGGTTGTTATTATCGAGAAGGATAAGCTGGGAGGCACCTGTCTGCATCGTGGCTGTATTCCGAGTAAGGCATTGCTTCGAAGTGCGGAAGTATACGCAGAGATACAAGAGAGCGAAATGTATGGGATTGAAACAGCTGGAGCAACACTTGTATTTCCGAAGGTTCAGGCGCGCAAGGATGCAATTGTGGAGCAGCTTCATCAAGGTGTGCAGTATTTAATGAAAAAAAATAAAATTCAGGTCGTACACGCCAAAGGGCGAGTGATCGGACCTTCTATTTTCTCTCCACAGAGCGGTGCAGTGGCTGTCGAATTTGAAGATGGCGAGATGGATACGGTTGTGCCAACCAACCTTATTATTGCTACCGGGTCTCGCCCACGGGTTTTGCCAGGTCTTGAGCCAGACGGCCGGTACATCATGAGCAGTGATGAGGCTTTGCGAATGGACGAATTACCGGCATCCCTGATCATTGTTGGTGGTGGCGTGATTGGCCTCGAATGGGCCTCCATGCTGAATGATTTTGGCGTCGAAATTACAGTTGTTGAAGCCGCTGCTCATGTATTGCCAGCAGAGGATGAAGATGTAGCGAAAGAAATGCAGAGATTGCTTGGGAAACGCGGTGTTCGCTTCCTGACAAGCGCCAGCATTCTGACAGAGACATATAGCAAACAGAAAGACGGTATTCAGATTGATGTCAAGCTGGGGGACGATAAGCAAGAGACCCTGAAAGCGGACAAGATGCTGGTGTCAGTTGGTCGTCAGGCCAATGTGGAAAATATCGGACTTGAAAATACAGATATCAAACTTGAACGCGGATTTATCGCCGTGAATCAACATTTGCAAACCGGTGAGGGACATATCTATGCAATCGGCGATGTCATCGGCGGATTACAGCTGGCGCATGCAGCGAGTCATGAAGGCATTTTGGCAGTAAATCATCTGGCGGGTGAAACGGTACATGCCGTCGAATCACATCGAATCCCACGCTGTGTCTATACTCGTCCGGAAGCAGCGAGTATCGGATTTACGGAGCGCGAGGCCAAAGAGCGTGGTTATGAAGTGAAGACAGGTAAGTTCCCGTTTCAGGCCATTGGAAAATCTTTGGTTCATGGAAGTCGGGATGGATTCGTGAAGGTAATCGCGGATGCCAAGACGAATGATATATTGGGAGTACATATGATCGGTACCCATGTGACGGAACTGATCGCTGAGGCCTCCTTGGCTCAGATGCTGGATGCCACACCTTGGGAAGTGGGACAGACGATCCATCCTCACCCTTCTTTATCAGAAATCATGGGTGAAGCCATGTTGGCAGTAGACGGAAAATCGATTGGAATGTAAGCCGGACAGGCTTATGAGAAAGGTCCTTTCCTTTTTTGGGCAAATGGGATTATAATAAGGTTAAGCCAAGTCTTAGTACCAGGTTATAAGATCGGGTAGTAAGACAGGCACAAGGCTCTGATTAAAAGGAGGTACCTCATATGAGTTCAAAAGGTACTGCAGACGCGGTCCATCGGCATGAACAGCTGGGACTTAGCGATGGTGAAGTATTGGATATGTACAAATACATGCTGCTCGCACGCAAGTTTGACGAGCGTTGCTTGCTCTTACAGCGGGCCGGCAAAATTAACTTTCACGTATCTGGTGTAGGACAGGAAGCTGCGCAAGTAGGCGCTGCATTTGGTCTGGACCGGGATCACGATTATTATTTACCGTATTATCGCGATTATGGCTTTGTACTGGCGGTCGGCATGACTCCACGTGAGCTGATGCTGTCTGCTTTTGCGAAGGCGGAAGATCCGAATAGTGGCGGCCGGCAAATGCCGGGTCACTTCGGTCACAAAAAGCTGCGGATTGTAACGGGCTCCAGCCCGGTTACCACACAGGTTCCGCACGCTGTAGGATTTGCACTGGCTGCCAAAATGAAGAAGAAAGAATTCGTTTCTTTTGTAACTTTTGGCGAAGGGTCAAGCAATCAGGGCGATTTCCACGAAGGTGCCAATTTCGCAGGTGTTCATAAACTTCCTGTGATCATTATGTGTGAGAACAATCAGTATGCGATTTCTGTACCAATTCACAAACAGTTGAGCGGCAAAATATCCGATCGTGCACAGGGATACGGGTTCCCCGGACTGCGTGTAGATGGTAACGATGCATTAGAAGTATACGCTGCGGTGAAGGAAGCGCGTCGCCGCGCCATAGCCGGGGAAGGCCCGACACTTATTGAAGCGATGATGTATCGGTTGTCACCTCATTCCACTTCCGACAATGATCTGGCTTACCGGACCAAAGAAGAAGTTGAGGAGAACTGGAAGAAAGATGGCGTCCCTCGCATGAAAAACTATTTGATCGATTGTGGCATCTGGGACGAAGCCCGGGATGCGGATTTGGCTTCCCAGCTTGCGCTGGAAATGAAAGAAGCAACTGAATATGCAGACAACGCGCCATATCCGAAACCTGAGGACACTCTGACGCACGTTTATGCGGACAGCGAAGAAGGGGGACGGTAAACATGGCGGTTATGGAATATATTGATGCAATCCGTCTCGCGATGAAAGAAGAGATGGAGCGGGATGAAAATGTTTTTATCCTTGGTGAAGATGTTGGAGTCAAAGGCGGCGTGTTCACTACAACCAAAGGGTTGCAGGATCAGTTCGGCGAAATGCGTGTCATGGACACACCTTTGTCCGAATCAGCCATTGCAGGTGTAGCCATTGGCGCTGCGATGTATGGCATGAAACCTATTGCCGAGATGCAATATTCGGATTTCATGCTGCCTGCAACGAATCAGATTATTAGTGAAGCGGCCAAAATTCGCTATCGCTCAAACAATGACTGGAGTTGCCCGATTGTTATTCGTGCGCCGATTGGCGGCGGTATTTTTGGTGGGCTGTATCACTCCCAATGTCCAGAATCGATCTTTTTTGGCACACCAGGTCTGAAAATTATAGCTCCATACTCAGCATACGATGCGAAGGGACTGCTCAAAGCAGCCATTCGCGACCCGGACCCGGTTCTCTTTTTTGAAAATAAAAAATGTTACAAGCTGATCAAAGAAGATGTGCCAGAGGATGATTACATCGTTCCAATCGGTAAAGCTAACGTGCTTCGCGAAGGAGCAGATATTACGGTTATCGGTTATAGCCAGCCACTTCATTTTGTCATGCAGGCTGCTGAGGAGCTGGAGCGTGAAGAAGGCATTACTGCCCACGTTCTGGATCTGCGCACATTGCAGCCACTTGATCGCGAAGCCATCATTGCATCCGCTCGTCTGACAGGCAAAGTGCTGATCGTGCATGAAGACAATAAAACTGGTGGTGTAGGAGCGGAAGTTGCGGCTATCATCAGTGAAGAATGTCTGTTCGAACTGGATGCGCCGATTCAGCGTCTCTGCGGACCGGATGTACCAGCAATGCCGATTAGCCCAACATTGGAGAAATTCTATATGCTGAGCAAGGATAAAGCCAAGGAAGCGATGCGTACACTCGCCGAGTATTAATTTATTAAAATAGTATAAGTATCTTTTGTGGAATTGATTTTTTATAAAAAATCTAGAATTACACGATAACGGAGAGTGCAGGACCAATCTGAAGAAGCGAAGTTAAAAGCTTTCTGGAAGAAAGCTGCTTCGTAAGCAAATGCTTCGCCTTTATCACCGGATTTTACCTTTAATTAAAGGGGATTGAAAAAATCTGGGGATAACAGCGATCGGAAGATGGTGCTGCAATCGTAGTTGTAGAGTGTTATTTCGTTAGTTGTTTTTATAAGTAAATCCCCATAAAAGGTTAAAAGCAAAGTTTGGAGTGATATAACCAATGAGTATGAAATGGATCGAGGTCATTATGCCGCAGCTGGCGGAATCGCTGGTCTCGGCTACCATTGCCAAATGGTTGAAAAAACCGGGTGACCGGGTTGAACAATACGAACCGATCTGTGAAGTAATTACGGATAAAGTCAACGCAGAGATTCCATCAACCGTTGATGGAATTATGGGTGACCTGTTGGTCGAAGAAGGTACGACCATTGCGGTTGGCGAAGCCATCTGTCGCATGCAGGTTGCTGCTTCTGATGAGGAAGCAGCAGAGCAAGTAACACAAGCTTCGCAGCAACAGAATGGTGATCATGTGCATGTGCAACAAAGTGCGAATTACGCATCTGCTGCTGGTGCAGCGAGTACAACAGGCCATGATCCCAATCAGCCGATGCGTAACCGCTATTCTCCTGCGGTTCAATCCCTTGCAGCCGAACATGGTCTGAACTTGCAGAGCATTCAGGGCACTGGAGCAGGGGGACGGATTACACGTAAGGATGTACTGGCAGTGATTGCACAGGGTGGAAACGCGGGCGCAGCGTCTGCACAGTCTTCTACTGTAGCAGGACAGCATGCCTCTTCGGGAGTACCTTCAGGTTCTCCTTTCAGCGGATTGAATCGGGGGAATGCAGACTTGGGCGCATCTGCGGGAGAAACAGTTCCAGCAGCCGACGCAGGCGTTCCTGTGAGACATTCAGGCATACATCTGACCGAAAGTCCGAAAATCCCGCAAATCGAAGTAGAGGGCGGCGGACAGGGAAGATCCGAATACTTCATCGACGTTACTCCTGTTCGCAATGCCATTGCTCGTAATATGCGTCAAAGCGTATCGGAAATCCCTCACGCGTGGACGATGATTGAAGTGGACGTGACAAATCTGGTGATGCTGCGCAACAAACTCAAGGATGAGTTCAAGCGCAAAGAAGGCATCAACCTGACGTACCTGTCCTTCATGATGAAGGGTGTCGTCAATGCCATTAAAGACTATCCAATCATGAACTCCGTCTGGGCTGTCGATAAAATTATTGTCAAACGGGATATCAACCTGTCCATGGCAGTGGGTACAGAAGACTCTGTACTGACACCGGTGATCAAACATGCCGATCAGCGAAATATTGCAGGTCTGGCCCGGGAAGTGGATGAACTGGCACGTAAAACACGTGAAGGTACTCTGAAGCTGGACCATATGCAGGGCGGAACGTTTACGGTCAACAATACGGGGTCATTTGGTTCGATTCTGTCGCAACCTATTATTAACTACCCGCAGGCGGCGATTCTTACATTTGAGTCGATCGTTAAGAAACCCGTGGTCATCAATGACATGATTGCTGTCCGTTCCATGGCGAATCTCTGTCTTTCCCTGGATCATCGTATTCTGGATGGGGTCATCAGCGGACGTTTCCTGCAACGTGTAAAAGAGAATCTTGAAGGATACACCATGGAAACGAAAGTATATTAAGTGAGAGCATATGCATCATTTCAATGAGTTACTAATGATGCCAAGTGCTGAATAGGTGGATAATGGGAAAGTGTATGTGCCAATGGCCGTGCACTTTTCCCGTTTTCTTCAATGAATGCTCATCATCATACAATGAACATTGAAACAGAAGGGTGTGGGGGAATCATGAGCAAGCCACTGGATGTTATGTACATACCGATGCTTGATTATGAAGAGGCTTGGAACCGCCAGAAAGCGATTGTGCAGCAACTGGATGAGGGAGAAGGTGCGGAACAGATGCTGTTGCTCCAGCATCCGCCGACGTATACGATCGGTTCACAGAATCACCCGGAGCACCTGCTTCTCAGTGAAGACGAACTGCGGGAGCAAGGCATCTCCTTGTTTCAAATTGACCGCGGCGGTGATATTACTTATCATGGCCCTGGCCAGTTGGTAGGGTACCCGTTACTTGTGCTTGGACGAGATGAAGCCTTGGATTTACATGGCTATTTACGTTGTCTGGAGCAGATGATTATTGATTATTTGGCTGATCAGGGTATTGAAGCGGGACGTAAAGAGGCTTACACGGGTGTATGGATCGGAGATCTGAAAATTGCTGCCATAGGCGTAAAGTTCAATCGGTGTAAACACCGGCGCGGCTTCGTGACGAGTCACGGATTTGCTTTTAATATCACCTCCGGCATTCAGCACGCGGGTTTTCAGGGGATTATTCCTTGCGGAATTGAACAGTATGGTGTGACCTCGCTGGAGGATATTACAGGCAAGACCTACACTGTGGAACAGGTTGCGCAGGAGATCATTCCATACTTTAACCGGATTTTCCCGTATGAGATTACCTGGATTACAGAAAAAGAAGCCCTTCCCCGTCTGTAAATCAGACAGTCAAAAGGCTTCAGGTTTCTATCCGAACAATAAAGGTTCGAGCGCAATGAAAAGGGTGGACCCAATCATGGCGAGCAGCATGAGATAGATAATGATGCGGAACCATTTCTTTTTTTGCATGATGAGAGAACTCCTTTCAACAAATGAATAAACAGACCATAGTAATTGTATTGTACCGTATCGACGAAAGGTAGGAAAGTCCTATGATAAAACAGCAGCGTGTTATTGATCAGTTTATGGAACTGGTGCAGATTGATAGTGAAACAACCCATGAACAGAATATATCAAAAGTGTTAAAAGAACAGTTTACTCAGCTGGGCCTCAGTGTATATGAGGATGACACAATGGAGAAAACCGGACATGGCGCTGGTAATCTCGTGATTACCTGGGAAGCGGAGGGTGCGGAAGAAGCTGCGCCAATTTTTTTCACATGTCATATGGATACCGTAACGCCTGGACAGGGGATTAAACCTGAGCTGGGTGAAGACGGCTGGATCCGCAGTGATGGCACGACGATTCTGGGTGCAGATGACAAGGCGGGGATTGCCGCTTTGTTTGAAGCGATTCGAGCTATTCAAGAAAACAACATACCGCATGGGAAAATTCAATTTGTGATTACCGTTGGGGAAGAGTCGGGTCTGGTTGGTGCACGTGCAATGAATCCGAACGATATTGAAGCCGAGTTCGGTTATGCCCTGGATTCCAACGGGGCTGTGGGTACAATCTGTGTAGCAGCACCGGCGAGAGCAGAAATTCAAATGAACATCTATGGGAAATCCGCACATGCGGGCGTGAATCCGGAAGACGGCATCAGTGCCATTCAAGTGGCGGCCAAAGCAATTGCGGCGATGAAGTTGGGACGAATTGACGATGAGACTACGGCGAACATCGGCAAATTCCAGGGCGGATCAGCACTGAACGTCGTCTGCGATTTTGTGCAGATTGAGGCTGAGGCCCGCAGTATTGTGCAGGAGAAGGTAGAGCTTCAAGTGACCCAGATGCGTGAAGCACTGGAAACGACATGCCGCAAATATGGTGCAACCGCTGAATTCCGCAGTGAGATTCTATATCCTGCATTTGGCTTCCATGATGAACACGAGGTTGTTCAACTTGCACAGCGTGCCATTCGGAGCATGGGGCTGGAGACTAGCAAGTTTGCCTCCGGTGGTGGCAGTGATGCCAACATCTTCAATGGGTTTAACATTCCTACGGTCAACTTGGCTGTAGGCTATGAGGACATCCATACGACGAAAGAACGCATCCGCGCCGAAGATATTGTGAAACTATCTGAAGTGGTTGTGGCTATTATTCAGGAAACGGCTGCAAGTAAAAAGTAATCCAAAGAGACTGAGGGTGAAACTTCCCCATGCTTCAACTGAAAAGTCCGAATCCGGTACAAACCGAGTTCGGACTTTTTGGCAAAACCATGTTATATTTCATGGGTATTGCAGACCAAGAACAGTATCATTTACGTCCAGCGAGCATATCGATTAATTTGGCATCTGGACCCCACTCACGTACCCATTGTTTGAGTATGAGCTGGACTTGTCTGGCTTGTCCGACCACGTGTACGGATTGCGGTGTTAAATAACTGTTCATTGGTTGTCCCCCTGATTCGCTATATTTATTTGAAATCGCTATAAGCTCACCATATGCCAAAAAACAGAGGTTTATACGTATAGAGAGAACCAAAATTCGAAGAAGTGGAGTTGAAGAACAGATGAACCCAACCAATCATAAGCATCCTGCCAATCCAAAACTTGACGAAGAGACGATATCTACAAATCCCATCTTCGAGGGCAAAGTCATTTCTCTTCAGGTGGACACGGTCAAGCTACCTAACGGTCAGACTGCTACCCGTGAGATCATCCGTCACCCTGGAGCAGTAGCTGTCCTCGCGCTGAATGGCGATCGTATGCTGGTCGTTGATCAGTATCGTCAGGCCATGGGACGTACAGAAGTCGAGATTCCGGCAGGCAAACTGGACCCGGGAGAAGAGCCTGAAGTGGCAGCAGCGCGTGAATTACGCGAAGAGACCGGTTATGTAGCTAAATCACTGCGGCATCTGCGTTCGTTTTACACCTCGCCAGGATTCGCGGATGAGATCATCCATTTATATATCGCCGAGGAGCTCCAAGCAGGGGACATGTCTTTGGACGAAGATGAATTTCTTGAAGTGTCTGAGATTACAATTGAAGAGGCTTATCAGTTAATGGATCAGAATCGGATCAGTGATGCCAAAACGATGATGGCAGTGTATGCATGGGAGCTTTACAGAACGACAGGACGGTTTTAATGATGAATGAGCAACAGGCAGCGTCTGCAGTGTGTGAGCCTTGTTATGCAGACCTTCATATTCACATTGGACGAACTTCGCGCGGTGAAGCTGTTAAAATCAGTGGCAGCCGTGATCTGACATTCGAGAACATTGCTAGAGAAGCTTCGGATCGCAAAGGAATTCATCTACTCGGCGTCATTGATTGCCACTCTCCAGTTGTGCAGATGGACATCGAACAGCTGCTCGAGAACGGCACGATGTCCGAGCTTGATGGAGGGGGCATTGCGTATCAGGACACAACCATCCTGCTGGGTACGGAATTGGAGCTGCGCGAGCCAGGGATGCGGGAGTTCCATATGCTGGCCTACTTCCGTGATCTGAAAACCATGAAGTCCTTCACGGACTGGATGAAACGTTATATGAAAAATGTAAACCTGAGCTCACAGCGGGTGTATGTACCCGCGCTTGAGATGCAGGCCGAGATAAAGGCGCGTGGCGGGCTTATTGTGCCAGCGCATGCGTTTACCCCGCATAAAGGCATATATGGCAGCACAGCCCCTCGTATGGCTGATGTGCTGGATACTAGCCAGATCGATGCCGTTGAGCTTGGGCTAAGCTCCGATTCATCCATGGCCAGTTATATTCGGGAATTGGATCAGGTTCCCTTTCTGACCAACTCGGATGCTCATTCTCTGGGCAAGATTGGACGAGAGTACAACGAGTTGCAACTCGCGAAGCCTTCCTTTGACGAATTCAGCATGGCACTTAAAGGACAGGCAGACCGAAGCATTACAGCTAACTACGGTTTGGATCCGAGACTTGGCAAATACCACCGTACCTACTGTGCATCCTGTGGGAGCATTATGGACGAGCATGCGATGTCGGCAGAACGCTGTCCACACTGTGGCAGTGTGAAGCTTGTGCAGGGTGTACTCGATCGTATACTGGCAATCGCGGATCGGGAGAGTCCGCATGTTCCAGCAAACCGACCTGCTTATCACTATCAGGTACCGTTGGAATTCATCCCGGGTTTGGGAAAAGCCAAACTGCGCCAGTTGCTGGACCGCTTTGGTACGGAAATGAACGTGTTACATCGTACTAGCGAGGAGGAACTTGCAGGGGTCGTTGGACCGGTTCTCGCAGGCCTTATCGTTGCGGCGCGGAATGGTCAACTGGAATTGTCATCTGGTGGTGGGGGCACTTACGGAAAGGTGTCCAGCAAGGAAAGATCAGAGTAGAGAAGAAGTTTGCGGTATGAGAATAAAGTGAGTTAGCATCATTTGGTGCGGGAATGGCTACTTGTCATGGTGAAGGAATTGGAATCTGGACAAGAAGTCATACGTGTGCATTCCGGTTCATAAGAATGACTATAAGGATTTCACTCGATATCCTTGCAGCATGATAACCGGAAAGGGGACCCGTACCTGTATGCGTTCTGCCTACTTCACATTCAAAGGCCAAACCTCTTTATATGTATTCGTGGCTGTCTTGTTTTTAGTGGGTGTCATTTTTGGCGCCCTGATGGTTAATGCCCTATCCCTTGAACAGCGCCAGGATCTGGAGGGATACCTCGGTAACTTTTTCATGACGGTACAGCACAGCGGACAAGTGATTGAGACCGGAACCTATTGGGACATTGCCATGCTTCATCTAAAGTGGGTTGGCCTGATCTTCATTCTGGGCTTATCGGTCATCGGCCTGCCCGGCATATTGGTTCTGGATTTTTTGAAAGGTGTGCTCATTGGTTTTACAGTGGGTTACCTTGTGGGACAATATTCATGGAAAGGGCTGTTGTTTGCCCTGGTTTCCGTTGCGCCTCATAATTTATTCGTGATTCCGGTACTGCTAATTTGCAGTGTGTCGGCCATGACCTTTTCCTTATACATTATTCGGAACCGTGTTCTGATGCAGCGGACGCCAGGCCGTCAGAAGCCTTTTGCTTCATATATGGTGTTAACTCTCGTTATGGCAGCGCTGCTGTTAGGGGTTGCGTCATTTGAAACATGGGTTACACCTGCGATGATGCGCTGGGTCACACCGATGCTACTACCTGCTTAGCTTTGCGCGTGATAGTGTAAAATGTTGACTTTAATTATGTACTCCCCCTATAATGAAAGAAGTGGGTTAAGTTGCAGTGTGCAGTGATTTCCTAGGGGGAGGGAGAAAATGGAAGCACGGATCGATAAAATTAAGCAGCAACTACAGTCCCAAGGATATAAATTAACGCCCCAGCGGGAAGCCACCTTAAGAGTACTTCTTGAGAATGAAGAAGATCATCTGAGCGCAGAAGACGTATTCATGCTCGTGAAAGAAAAGGCTCCCGAAATCGGTCTCGCAACCGTGTACCGTACCCTCGAACTGCTGAGTGAGCTGCATGTTGTAGAGAAAATCAACTTCGGCGACGGTGTAGCGCGTTATGATCTACGCGGAGATACATCCAAGCATCACCATCATCACTTAATCTGTGTTCAATGCGGAAGTATGGATGAAATACGTGAAGACTGGCTTGGACCGCTTGAAGAGCGACTGGAGCGGGAATTTAACTTTTCGGTAGTAGATCACCGACTGGATTTCCATGGGATTTGTTACCGTTGCAAAGCTAAAAATGACCAGAAGCCCAAAGATGAAGAATAACATAGCATATCTTCAAGCTCTCACCGGCGGTTTTGACGGGAGAGCTTTTTTGGTCCAGCGTGTGATGTGAGGTTTACCCTGAATGTCATATTCCTGTGTTCGTTAACATACCCTGATTCTAGACGAGTCGGATTCGAACCAGAAAGGGGTACAACCCATGATTATATCGCTGCGGAGAGGACTCCGTTTTATTCGATTTATCGTATTTTTTGCTGCATTAGTTTATCTGTTCTATCATGTCCTGGATTTGTTCAACGGATGGATCTCACCTGTGGACCAATATCAGATGCCAACAGGAAATGCGGTTAAAGTATTTCAGGAAACGGTTTGGCCAAGTAACGGGGAAGGGCGTCCTACAATGGCAGAGCGTCTCCGTTTATTCTATTGGTACGGAGAGTAGCTGGACTAGCCAGGGATGCAAATACGGAAGCAGGTTGCCCATGTGGCAATTCTGTCAGATGAGGAGCGTTGTGCATGAAGCAGACGATACACGCCTATGCCTTATACTTGGAAGAGGACAAAGGGATGTCGAGCAGCACGCTGGAATCGTATCTTCGGGACGTGGACAAGTTCATCGAATTTGCGGATAAAGAATACGGTATCCGGGAAGCGGAGCAGGTGCGCCGGACGCATGTTATCCTGTTTGTAGGTCAGCAGAAACAGGCAGGACGTGCGAATGCAACCATCGCCCGCAGCGTCGTATCCCTGCGCTCCTATTTTCATTTTTTGATGCGGCGTGGTGAGATATTACAGGACCCCACATTTGACGTGGAGGCTCCAAAAGCAGACAAGACACCACCGCAGGTGTTAACCATTCAAGAGATTGAATTGCTGCTCGCGACCCCTGATACCCGTTCACCGCAAGGGGTGCGTGACCGGGCCATGCTGGAACTATTGTATGCGACAGGCATTCGTGTATCCGAACTGATTACGCTGGATGTTCGTGATGTACAGCCAGGCATGCGCTTTATCCGCTGTGGAGGTGCCGGTAAAGAACGGATTTTGCCAATAGGTGCGCCTGCAGCAGAGTGGGCAAGTGTTTATGTGAACGAGTATCGCAACCTGCTAATTAAAAATGACATGGACGAGCAGGCTCTCTTTGTCAACGTATCAGGCAGACGATTAACCCGGCAGGGCTTCTGGAAGCTGCTCAAAAAAGCAGCGATGGATGCGGGAATTTCGGGCGAAATCACACCACATACGCTGCGTCATTCCTTTGCCGCTCACCTGATTGCCAGTGGGGCAGATACGCGCGCGGTGCAGGACATGCTTGGTCATGTGGAGCAGCCTGGGCAACAGTATGGACATCATGGTCGCAAAACGATGAAAGAGATTTATGAATCTCATCATCCGCGGGCTAAATAGTTTGTATATGCGTAAAATCTGCAAAAAAAAGCGGAACAATAGTCCGATTTAGGATAAAATAAATTGAACACATCTAAACGCCGTTATACATAAGCAAATGCATCATTTCTGCGTGTAGTTTCGATTGATGCCATTTGCGGATACAGACGGATCGTTTCAACTCAAGGGGGAACATCTTATGACAGCATTAAACCAACAGATGATTTTGGAAGCGGCATCTTACATCCAAAGCAAAAGTTCCATTAAACCGGAAGTCGGTTTGATTTTAGGTTCAGGACTTGGCATTTTGGCAGAACTGATTGAAGATGGCGTGAGCATCGCCTATCAGGATATTCCGCATTTTCCGGTGTCCACAGTAGAGGGACATGAAGGCGAATTGCTGGTAGGAACCATCAAAGGCCGTCCGGTCGTCATGATGAAAGGTCGTTTCCATATGTACGAAGGATATGGTCCGGAACTGACTGCCTTCCCGGTACGTGTCATGAAAGAGCTGGGCGTAACTTCTCTGCTCGTAACGAACGCAGCAGGTGGCGTGAATACCTCATATGAGGCGGGTGACCTGATGCTGATCTCGGATCATCTGAATCTCACGGGCAAGAATCCGTTAATCGGACCGAATGACGCCGCGCTGGGTGTGCGCTTCCCGGATCTCTCCGAAGCGTACAGCCGCCGTCTGCGTGCACTGGCGAAGGATACGGCCGCTTCACAAGGTTTTGATGTACGTGAAGGTGTATACGCAGGTATGCTTGGTCCAAACTATGAGACACCGGCTGAGATCGTGATGCTGCGAACGTTGGGTGCGGATGCTGTCGGCATGTCTACCGTTTCTGAAGTAATCGTGGCACGCCACGCTGGCCTGGAAGTACTTGGTATCTCCTGTATCAGCAACATGGCTGCTGGCATTCTGGACCAGCCGTTGTCGCATGATGAGGTTATGGAGACGACAGAGCGTGTTCGTGAATCATTCCTGGCCCTTGTGCTGGCTGTTATTCCACAAATGTAACTGATCAATAAGAAGAGGCGATCTACCCTAATGTGATTCATTGGGGCAGGTTGTCTTTTTTTTATTTTCCTTAACGGGCCGCTCTCTCATCCAGTAGTTCAGGCTCGTTTTTTGGTGTTTCACACGGATTACATAAAAAGTTCGGGAAATCATTCTTTACATGGAATAATTTACTTCAATCGGGCCGACAATGATTAGCAGTACATGCATGGAACATGCAGTAAGCAAGTCATTTGAGGAGGTAACCCTAGTGAAGAAACGAATAATGGCATCGTTCATGACCCTTTGTATCCTGCTGCCCCTGATGGCATCAACCGCGCTGGCTGAAGAAACTCCCAAAGCAGCGGGAGGAACAGATTTGGCCCCGTCGGCACGCTCCGCTATTTTGATGGATGCTGATACGGGCACCGTCATTTTTGAGAAAAACAGTCATGATCAGCTGCCTCCGGCGAGCATTACGAAGATTATGACCATGCTGCTCACCATTGAAGCGGTCGACTCTGGCAAGTTGAAGCTAACGGATAAAGTGAGAACGAGTGAATATGCCGCATCCATGGGTGGATCACAGATTTTTCTGGAACCTGGGGAAGAGATGACGGTCGACGATATGTTAAAAGGGATTGCTATGGCTTCCGGTAATGATGCTTCTGTAGCAATGGCTGAGAAAATTGCCGGTTCGGAGGAAGCCTTTGTACAACTGATGAATGAGCGGGCGAAGGAACTCGGAATGAAGGATACTCATTTTTCCAACTGTAACGGCCTGCCGGTGGATAACCATTATTCTTCGGCCCATGACATTGCGGTCATGAGCCGTGAACTGCTGAAGCATCCGGGGATTACGAAATATACCGGTGCATACCAGGACTACCTTCGTAAAGATAGTGAGAAGCCATTCTGGCTGGTGAATACGAACAAGTTGGTTCGTTTCTACTCCGGTGCCGATGGGTTGAAAACAGGATACACTTCCGAAGCCAAATTTTGTCTCTCGGCTACAGCGATGAAGGATGGGCTGCGTACGGTCGCGGTAGTTCTCGGAGAACCAAATACCAAAACACGGAACAGTGAAGTGTCCTCAATGTTTGACTATGCTTTTGGACAATACACGATGAAGGCTCTGTACAAGTCAGGGGATCTGCTGGGAAGTCTGGAAATTGAAAAAGGTGAAGTAGCCGAATTGCCGCTGAATGCAACACAAAATTATAGTGTGCTGATGCGCAAAGGTGCGAAATCGGATGAGATCCGTCATGAATTGCTGATGGCAAAAGAAGTGAAAGCTCCGGTCAAAGCAGGTCAGAGTGTAGGTAAGCTAGTCGTCTACCAGGGCAATGAAGTCATCAAGGAATTCGACATTCAGGCTCCGCAGGATGTGGACAAGGCTGGCTGGTGGAAGCTATTCAAACGCACAACCTCCAAACTGTTCGATTAAACGGCGATTTATGCAGGTTGCGTACATCCTTTGAACGTATTTTGTAGTTAATTAGGGGTTTTCTTCTAGTTTTGTCGGGGGGCAGGAAAAGCCTTCGGGAACGTAGAAATCCTTGTTTAAGACAGGGAGGAGAGTGAGCAAACGTGAACTTGCATGTGGAAATGGAACATCACCGCGGGATTCTGATTGTGCGATTATCCGGGGAGCTGGATCACCATACAGCTGACATGGTACGGATGCAGATGGATGAAGCTATCCAGCGCAGACAATGCGAGCATTTGGTACTCAGCCTGAAAGATCTGCAATTTATGGATAGTTCGGGTCTGGGTGTCATTTTGGGAAGATACAAGCTCATTAAGAATAAAGGCGGCAAGATGGTTGTCTGTGATGTCAATCCGCCAGTGTATCGTTTGCTGGAAATGTCGGGTTTGTTCAAGATTATGCCGATATACGAAAATGAGGGAACTGCTCTCTCGGGTCTGGAGGTCGTCTCATGAATGAAGGAACGGGGACAAATTTCATGAATCTGCAATTCGCGGCCAAGTCGGAGAACGAATCGTTCGCACGGGTGACGGTTGCTGCCTTCATCTCCCAGCTTGATCCTACGATGGACGAGCTTAGCGATCTGAAGACGGTTATCTCGGAAGCCGTAACGAACAGCATCATCCACGGTTACAACAACAATGCGGAAGGTGTCGTGTCCATTCAAGCCGAGATTCGGGATGACATGATTACTATCATTGTGGAAGACCGTGGTGAAGGCATCGAAGATCTTGAACTGGCCAAACAGCCGCTGTATACGTCCAAACCCGAACTTGAGCGCTCGGGCATGGGCTTCACCATTATGGAAAACTTCATGGATGAATTCGAAGTCAGCAGTGAGCCCGGCAGAGGCACCTCCATCAAGATGAAGAAAAGGATTGAATCCAAGAAAGCATTGTATAATTAGGGGTTGGTGGTCTTATGGATGCTGAAGTGAAACAGTCTTCACAGACCTATTTGGACGATGCCGAGGTCAAACGGCTGATTGCGCTCAGTCAGTCGGGTGACCATGTCGCACGGGATACGCTGGTGAACTGCAACATCAGACTCGTCTGGTCCGTCGTACAACGTTTTATGAACAGGGGATATGAGCCGGAAGATCTGTTCCAGATTGGTTGTATCGGGCTGCTCAAATCGGTGGATAAATTCGATCTCAGTTATGATGTGAAATTCTCCACCTATGCTGTCCCAATGATTATCGGAGAAATTCAGCGCTTCCTGCGGGATGACGGCACGCTTAAGGTCAGTCGTTCACTCAAGGAAATGGCGAATAAAGTCCGCAAAAAAAGGGATGAGCTCTCCAAACACCTCGATCGTCTTCCAACGATTAAGGAAGTAGCCGCGGAGTTGGGGGTAACCCCGGAGGAAGTTGTATTTGCTCAGGAAGCCAACAAACCGCCGACCTCCATACATGAGACGGTGTTTGAGAATGACGGCGATCCGATTACACTTATGGACCAGATTGCCGACGAGTCTCAGGAACGGTGGTTCGACAAACTGGCGCTAAACGAAGCGATTGGCGGTCTCAGTGAACGGGAACGGCTGATTGTGTACCTCCGGTATTACCGGGATCAGACCCAGTCCGAGGTCGCCAGCAGGCTGGGCATATCCCAGGTGCAGGTGTCACGGCTGGAGAAAAAAATACTTCAATCCATTCGTGACCAGATCGCACAGTGATTTTGGATTGCAGACAACAATATTGGTGCTAAACCAACAATATACGACAACTAACAACCTTCTATCGCGCCTTAATATGCGAAGAAGGTTATTTGTCGTTAACCTGGATGGGTTTGGGGCGATTCGACTGCAACAATAATATCAATCCAATGATACACGCGGTTCCCAGCCATTGAAATAAACCAAAGGGTTCATGCAACCAGATAACAGTGGTGCCAACGGCAGCAAGAGGCTCCGCACTTCCCATTAGACTCGTTTCCTTTGCTGTCAGGCTTTTTAAACTTTCGATATAGAACCAGAATGCAATCATCGTCCCTAAAATAATGGTAAATGCCAAATATCCGTAGGTTTCCAAACGCAAGCTGGCAAAGTCCATTTTCCATGGTGGGTGGATGATACTCAGTGCAGCCCCTCCGATAATCATTGCCCAACCTACTACAACGAGTGAATCATTATTCTCAATCAGTTTCACGGCGTAAAGGGTATAGAAGGCAGCGGCAACTCCGGATAACAGCCCCCACAATACTGCGGGTAACGCCACAGACAATTGGGAGAGGGAACCATTTGTAAGCAAGAGAAAACACCCGCTCAGAGCCAAAATTGCCGATGTAACATCCTTTCTGGTCAGAACAGCCTGTTTTCGCCAGATCATATAGACCATGATCATGACTGGTGAAAGATATTGAAGTAGTGTGGCTACCGCGGAGTTGCCATGTTGAATGGACGCCATGTACGTATACTGAACAGCCAGCATCCCGAATAGTCCGAAAATGATTAGTTGCAAGGCTGTTTTTTTGCTCTTCCATATATCAAAAATTTGCGAGCGCCTTGTTGTGAAGGATTGCACTCCAAGAAGCAGTATGCCGGCAATCAGCAATCGTACCGTTACAAACCAGTTGACTTCGATTCCGTATTGTTGAAACAGTTTTTGTGAAACCGTTCCGCCAATGCCCCAGCATATCGCTCCTGTAAGAACGAAGAATATGCCTGATTTTCTAGATCTTTGAATAGATGTTTTCATGGATAGCGGCCCTCACCTTAAATATAAGAATAGTGCTATATTAAAATGAAATAGGCTATAATAATATCAATATCGCACAGATAAATATAATTATATTGAGATGAGAAAATATGCTTAAGACAGAATTTAGGATTGATCAAAACGGGAGGGAACTGACGGAGCATCGTACGGTTACATTACCTATTGCTTGTTATGAAACCACAATTGTACGCAATGTTCATGGGCATATTCCTTTACACTGGCATGATGAATTGCAGTTTGTTTTGGTTATCCAGGGAGAAGCTCTTTTTCATGTGAATGATCTAAAGGTCGTTGTGCCACAAGGTGACGGGTTGTTTATCAACAGTGGTTGCATGCATATGGCGGAGGAACAGGGTAAGAACGATAATTGTATTTATCTCTGTCTGAATATCTCTCCTCATTTTGTTGTGCCTTCCGAGTTATATTTAAAGTATGTTCATCCCTATATCTCAGCGACCAATTTACCTTATCTTCATATCAAAGGGGAAATTTCCTGGGGAGCTCAAGTCCTTGACGCCATCCGGCATGTTAAAAAGGATCTGGATGAGCAGCCTCCATTTTACGAAGTGAATGTGGCTTCAAGCCTTTTGACGATATGGAAACAACTGATTACAAGCGGATACGCGCTGGAATATGATCCATCAGAAATCATCAGAAGCAGGCGAATGAAGGACATGGTCGAATGGATTCACCTGCACTTTGCTGAACCAATCAAATTGGAGGACATTGCAAGGGCCGGTCAGTTAAGTCGATCAGAGACCTGCCGTTATTTCAAGCAAATGTTGAAGACAACACCCATGCAGTATGTTACCGATTATCGCATCCAAAAGAGTGTGGATCTGTTGCAACTCCAGGAACGCAGCATTACCGAGATTGCTTATGAAGTTGGTTTTAATAGTACGAGTTATTTTATTAATCAGTTTCGCAAAACCATGCAAATTACCCCGCTAAAGTTCAGAAGAGAAATGGAGTTCAGGAATAAGGAGGGTATTGAACATTGAACAAAAAAATGAAGGTATTGGTATCCGTCCTGCTGATGATCACCGCTTTTGTTTTTGTGTACATGCGTTATTTCCATCTGTTCTCCAAAGATACCTAATCCCCAAGTTACTTACCAGTCAATCCATAAGATTTTCTCTTCTCAATAAGTCGCTATATTAGCGGCTTTTTCGTATTATCAGGTTAGCCAGTAATTACTGGTTGGCTTTTTTTGTGGTCGTTTTACGATGGGGGGAGCCGGGAGAACGTGGCGGCTTTAGGGGACATGACCCCGTAACAAAAACTGTTCTCCCACGACCTCCAAAAGACCATGTTTGAGCTGGTAGGGGCGATTGACCCTGTATAACAAGCGAAGCTATGGGTTTGGAACCATCGTGGAAAGGACCGGCGAAATTCAAGACAAGGAGTGAGGAGATTGGAACCTGTTGTTGGTGTAGATGTCGCTAAAGGTTCAAGTGTGGTGCAGGCGTTTCGGAAAGGAAATGAGCCGTATGGCAAAGCGGTGAACATTGTGCATGAACAGAATGGGTTTGAACAATTCGCAGAAATGCTAGGAGAGCTTCAAGTTGAAACAGGGCTGGCTCCAGTAGTGGTTCTGGAAGCGACAGGACATTACCACCGCGCATTGGTTTCTTACCTGGATCGGAGTGGTTACACCTACTATATTGTGAATCCGTTGCAATCCAAACGAGCCAGAGGAACGCAGTTACGCAAAGTGAAAACGGACACCTCGGGCGCTTGGCATCTGGCTGAGATGTACTACCGCGGCGACGTGAGGCCACACCGAACCTGGGATGAGACGTTTACGGAGCTGCAGCATTTGACCCGGCAGCATGAGTTCGTCACGGGCATTTTTGTGCAAGCGAAACTGAACAGCAGAGCCTTGCTGGAGCAAGTATTTCCGGTATATGAGCAAATCTTCTACAACGTGTTTTCGGTAACGTCATTGAGGGTACTGGCCCGTTGTTTAGAGGGAGATACAGAGGATTGGATCGAAGTCATTCAAGAAAGCACGGGCAGATCCCGTTCCAGACGATGGTCGAATGAAAAAGTCGGGAAACTGGAGGAAGTGCTGGCTGACTGGAGAGAAGCTGGGCGTAGTCCGTCTCTAAGCAAAGCATTGCACGGGATGGTCACTTTATTGTTAACGATGATCGGGCAGCTGGACGGACTGGAAAAACAAATGGAAGAAATGGCGGCAGACCTGCCTGAAGTCGAACTCGTGAAGAGTATTCCGGGAATTGGCACCAAACTGGCAGCAGCCATTGTAGCGGAAGTGGGCGACGTCGGGCAGTTTAGTGATGCCAAGCAACTCGTGGCGTTTGCGGGGCTGGACCCTGGGATTTTCAGTTCCGGGAAGTTTACAGCGACAAGCACACGAATAACGAAACGAGGCTCGAAAAGGCTTAGACGTTCTCTGTATTTGGCGGTGCAATGCGGGATGCGAAAAAACGCAAATGCAAGAATTCGTGCGTACTATGAGAAAAAAAGAAAAGAGGGCAAGCCCTACAAGGTGGTTGTGATTGCCTGCGCAAACAAGCTATTGCATCACATTTTCGCCATCTTGCAGAAAGGGCAGCCCTACCAAATTTAAACCATATTTAACCAAAACCTCCATAGCCGTGGAGGTTATTCAGGTTGGTCGGAAAAAGTATAACACGAAAAGAGAACTCATCCAACTTGAAATGCTTGACAAACATTAGCTGGTTTTTGTTTGAGTAACAAAAGGATTATGACAAAATAAAGTCCAAATTCACCAGCTTATAAAATCTCCTACTACAGCCGCCTAGCATATTTATTGCAGGTCTTTGGAAAAAAGGGAGCCGTGCAGCGGAGGGATGGAATCGGACAAAGAAGCGAAGCCTCGAAGGTATATTCTAATACACTAGCAACGCAGGCGGCAGATTAGACCTGAAGAAGCGAAGCGTTCGCCTAAAAGCTTTCTGAAAGAAAGCTACTTCGAAAGCATACACTGTCTCCGAATTTCTACACTAGTAGAAATCAACCAAGAAAATTTGGAGACAACAGCGATCGGAAGGTTGGTCTGCTGCTGGAGTGCCTGCGTGTAATTCCCCTACTAACCTGAGAGCAACAGCGACCGATGGCCGATCCATCCCGAAGCGCCTGCAGGGTCCGCATAACCTTTTTCCAACCAGAATGTAATAAATTTGCACATTCTTCAAATACTAACCTAAATTACGCAGTAAAGGAGTGTTTCGGATGTCCCTGACACCCACTCCAACGGTCTATGTTCGTTTGCGCAGCCGTATTCGTATCCAAAGGGGTCGAAGTGTCAAGCTTGGGGATGTAGCTCACTTGCTCACCTCTCCCGAGGAACAGGAAGGCAGGTTGCTTGAGCTTGAATTGCTGCGCCCCGGACCGGAGGACGGCAATCTGATCCTCGTTGATATATTGCAGATCATTCCCCAGATCCGTCGGGCCTTGCCAGGTGTCACTGTTGAATTGATCGGATCGGGTCACACGCTTGTTGAGGTGGTTGTGGGAAGTGGCAAGCCTTCCAAATCTCTGTTCATCCTGGTGTGGCTGCTGCTTTTCTTTGGATCAGCATTGACCATTATGAATTTTCATGCGGACGTAAACATGCAGGAAGTTCAGATTCGAATTGTTGAGATGATTACAGGTCGCCGGGATGAGCATCCGTATCTGTTTCAGGTGGCGTATTCCATTGGGATCGGGTTTGGCATGGCCGTGTTCTTCAATCATTTATTCAAGAAAAAGTGGAATGAAGAACCTACCCCTTTGGAAGTGGAAATGTTCCTATATCAGCAAAATGTAGACAAGTATGTGGTGATAGAAGAAACCGAACGTATGCATGAAGAGGAACGCAGGGAGATGAATGCGGATGAGCGTTCTTAACGGAGCAATCAGCATTGTGCTGGGCATTGCGGGGGGAATCGCCGTTGGAAGCGGTGTGATTGCGCTTATTCTAGTGCTTGATATGATTCCCAGACTAGCTCAGCTTACGCGAACCTATGACAAAACCCATTGGTATGAAGGGGCATTGATCGGAGGTTCGCTGCTCGGTACCGTTGCGGATTTTTGGCACTGGAAGATGCATGGAGCGCTGTTGCTGAGCCCAATCATCGGACTGTTTTGCGGTGTGTTCATCGGTCTGCTTGCTGCGGCACTGACTGAAGTGCTGAATGTACTGCCAGTGCTGGCGAAGCGACTGGGCATGAAATCTTATTTATTTGGATTGCTGCTTGCCATGATTTTGGGGAAGATGACAGGCTCTCTGTTTGACTTCTTTGTATACCAGCGTTAAAACGTTAGGCCTAAGGAGGATGGAAATGGACGTAAGATCGGACAACGACGGGCATGAATCCAGCGAAGCAACATCCGAAGAGATGATGCATAAATCTCCTTATGAGATTCAGGAGGAAGAAGAAAAGAAGGCTTACGAAAAAAAGAAGCAAAATGAAATGTCTGACAGTATTGAGGAATCGGTAGAATATTGGCAGGAAAACGACGATATATCCCCTCGCATGAGTGATAACAAATATACGCTTCAGCAAGTGTTGGGACTTGGGGAGTCCTTTGATGTGAATATGAGGGAGATGGTCTTGGGCGGCAAACACGTTGGATTGTTGCTGCTAACTGGATTTGCGAAGGATGAGATTCTGCTTGAAGTGTTAAAAAGGTTAACCTATCTTACACCGGAGCAAGTGTCCGGACATGCGTTGAAGTCGTATTTCGAATGTTACATTCCTCATATTCAAGTTGAGCGAGTGGAGAAAATGAGCGCCGTTATCAACAAGGTCCTCACAGGCATGAGTGCCATGTTTGTCGAAGGGGATCGTTCCGTTATTATTATGGATACCCGTAGCTATCCGGTACGTTCCCCAGAGGAACCTTCGCTGGAGAGAGTGGTGCGTGGTTCAAGAGACGGATTCACGGAGACACTTCTGACCAACGTGGCGTTAGTGCGCCGAAGAATACGGGACCCAGGATTAAAGTTTGAAATTATGCAGGTCGGACGGAGATCTCAAACGGATGTCTGTGTTGTATACATTGACGATATCGTGGACAAGGTTCAGGTGGATTCCGTTCGTGAAAAAATTAAACGAGTAAATATCGACGGTATCCCTGCTGCCGATAAGCAGCTTGAAGAAGCGATTATTAACAAGGGCTGGCACCCATATCCGTTGGTTCGTTATTCGGAACGACCGGATGTGACAGCTTCCCATCTGATGGACGGACGGGTTGTTGTTTTTGTAGACACTTCACCCAGTGTGATGATTCTGCCCACGACCTTTTTTGATCTGTGTGAGCATGCGGAAGAGAACAGACAGACCGCCTTTATGGGAACCTATCTGCGCTGGGTACGATTTGGGGGTATTCTGATTTCGCTTTTCCTGTTGCCGCTGTGGTTGTTGATGGTTATTGACCCTGCCATTAAGCCAGCAGGAATGGAGTTCATCGGTCCTCACGAGAATGCCCAGCTTCCGCTGATTCTGCAGTTCCTGCTTATTGAATTCGGGGTCGATTTATTGCGGATGGCAGCAGTCCATACCCCGACGCCACTCGCTTCGGCCATGGGTTTGATTGCAGCCATTTTGGTCGGGGATATCGCCGTGAAAACAGGCTATTTTGTGAATGAAGTTGTACTTTACATGGCGATTGCCGCGATAGGTATGTTTGCAACACCCAGTTATGAGCTTGGTTTGGCGAATCGATTGGTCAGGTTGTTTTTGTTGGTTGCTGTGGCGATATTCAAGGTTCCCGGCTTCGTTGTTGGGACGACGTTCATTATAGTGGCGCTTACCTTGCATCGCTCCTACAACTCTTCTTATCTCTGGCCATTCATACCGTTTAATGCAAAGGCTTTGGGTAACTTTTTGTTCCGTTTGCCACTGTTGGAAAATAAAAAACGTCCTTCAATCAACAAAACGCGTGACAATACCAAAATGGATGAAGACCCGGATGGTGAACTGCAAAAAAGTAAAAAACACAAATGATCTGCCGAAAAATCCATTCTTCTCATTTTCTAATTTGATATACTGGTGTAAAATCATTGGAATAACAGTTGTTCCAGTATATAAAAAAGTGAGGAATGCAGATTATGTATTTACATGGTACAAGTAAAATAAATGCACAGGGACATCTGGAAATTGGCGGAGTCGATACAACCGACTTGAAAGAACAATTTGGAACTCCCCTGTATGTTGTGGACGAGCAATTGGTTCGTGAGCGCTGCAGAGAGTACATGGAAGCGTTCCGTGCTTCAGGCCTGGGTTTCCAGGTTGCTTATGCAAGTAAAGCATTCTGCGTAATGGCAATGTGTGCCCTTGCTGCGGAAGAAGGACTTTCCCTGGATGTTGTATCCGATGGTGAATTGTTCACGGCACTGCAAGCCGGGTTCCCGGCAGAGCGTATTCATTTCCACGGCAACAACAAAACGCTGGAAGAGATCGAAATGGCGCTTGATGCAGAGATTGGCTGCTTTGTTGTGGATAACTTCAATGAATTGCACTTGCTGCAAGCTGTAGCCGCAGACAAAAATCGCAAAGTTAACATTTTGCTGCGTGTGACGCCTGGTGTTGAAGCGCATACGCATGAATATATCTCGACAGGACAAACGGATTCCAAATTTGGATTCGATATCGGAAACGGAACGGCATTTGAAGCCATTGAATTGGCTTCCAAGCAGTCGAACTTAGTTTTACTCGGTGTGCATTCACACATCGGATCACAAATTTTTGAAGTTGAAGGATTCCAAATGGCAGTTCAACGCGTTGCTGAGTTTGCAGCAGATGTGTATGAGCGTCTTAACGTGGCATTCAAAGTGGTTAATCTGGGCGGTGGCTTCGGTATCCGCTATATTGATGGAGATACACCGCTTGAAGTTTCACAATACGTGAAAGCCATCACGGATGCGGTGAAAAATCACTTTGCTCAAATCGGCTATGCTGTGCCTGAGATCTGGGTTGAACCAGGCCGCAGCATCGTAGGTGAAGCAGGAACAACGCTCTACACTGTTGGAACAAGCAAAGATATTCCAGGAGTTCGTAAATACGTAGCTGTGGATGGTGGAATGACAGACAATCCGCGTCCAGCACTGTATGAGTCGAAATATGAAGCTGTATTGGCAAACCGTGCAAATGAGGCTGCTCAGGAAACGGTATCTGTTGCTGGTAAATGTTGTGAGAGCGGCGATATGCTGATTTGGGATCTGGACCTGCCTAAAGTGCAAAGTGGCGATCTGCTCGCAGTAGCTTGCACAGGCGCGTACAACTACTCCATGGCAAGCAACTACAACCGGATTCGTCGTCCGGCAGTTGTATTTGTCAAAGACGGTCAAGGGGATGTTGTCGTACGCCGTGAGACGTATCAGGACATTATCCAGAATGATCTGGTGCCTGAACGCATTGCTAAACAGCCGGTTACCCGTTAATTTAAGGACATCTAGCTGAGCTCTATATGAAGAAGACAAAAAAGGACACTCCTTTTTTGTCTTCTTTTGCATCTTTAGGGCTGGATTTTGAAAAAATCTTGCTGATTATTTTGCGATCAATCCATTTTCGGTGTACACTAAGAAAAGTGCTTTAAAGCTTGGCCCAGGGTCATGCGTTCTGGCACCATTAACGATGGTCAATACGAAAGGAGTCATTTACATATGGCGAAACAAGCGAAAATCAAAATGGCAAACGGCGGAGAAGTTGTAATCGATTTGTTCGATCAAGAAGCTCCAAACACAGTAGCAAACTTTGAGAAACTGGCTAACTCCGGTTTCTACAACGGTCTTGTATTCCACCGTGTTATTCCGGGCTTTGTAGCTCAAGGCGGATGCCCTAACGGTTCCGGTGCAGGCGGTCCTGGTTACACAATCAACTGTGAAATCAACCCGAACAAACATGAGCGTGGAACATTGGCTATGGCACATGCAGGCCGTAACACAGGCGGAAGCCAGTTCTACATCTGCTACCAACCGCAACCACATTTGGATGGACAACATACTGTATTTGGTAAAGTAACCAAAGGTATGGAGTTCGTGGACGCTTTCGAAGGTAAAGACAAAATGGAGACTGTTGAAGTTGTAGAAGCTTAATCAGTATTTCCGTATGCAGCCGTTTCGCCATTGGCGAAGCGGTTTTTTATTACACTTAAGCTTATTAAAAGTTAGTATGTGACAAAAAGGAACAAAAAACAATTGATTTTTTGGCATTAAAGTGCTAACATCCAATTAATAACGCAACGAATCCTTCAGGGCAGGGTGTAATTCCCTACCGGCGGTGATGCAGTATGTGAGGATATCTATCCAGCATTGATGCAAAGTCCGTGACCCGTCTGCCTCTGGCAGATGGCTGATCTGGTGTAATTCCAGAACCGACAGTATAGTCTGGATGGGAGAAGGAGAGGGTGCAGTCCTTACGGGCCGCATTCCGCAGAAGTGTTGCTGTACAGTTTTTGACGAATTCATTTCCTGTGCAGGGAGAAATCCGGTTACTTCCGGCAATCTTCATACATATGCCACATCATAGAAGCTCTTTACCTGTAATTGAAGTTCATTAAGGTATGTGTCTGCTTTCACTTGCCTGAAATGAAGTTTTGGGCGATGTGTTGTTGGCACTGTATCAATAGTACTGCTGGTGACACATGTCTCTCATCATCCCCATCGAACGGTTTGTTCGACGGGGATTTTTTATTGGATATGGAACATGCCTCTCTGTTGGAAGGGAGGTATATAACTAAGATTTTAACCGTGGGGTGAACGGACTTGGAAATGATTAATGATGAATTTTATATGGCGCTGGCACTGGATATGGCAGAGCGGGCACAAGGACAGACCGGAATCAATCCGGTAGTAGGTTGTGTCGTGGTAAAAGAAGGACGTATCGTGGGCCTCGGAAGTCATCTCAAACGCGGAACCGGTCATGCAGAGGTTCATGCGCTGAACATGGCAGGCAGTGATGCTGA
Organism: Paenibacillus sp. GL_099_B; assembly: GCF_057835695.1. Lineage (NCBI taxonomy): Bacteria > Bacillati > Bacillota > Bacilli > Caryophanales > Paenibacillaceae > Paenibacillus > Paenibacillus sp. GL_099_B. The sequence continues at coordinate 4,633,739 of NZ_CM174430.1, read as the reverse complement.
AGGCAGTACAGTGTACGTTACGCTCGAACCCTGTAGTCATTATGGAAAGACCCCACCATGCAGCGAACGTCTCATTCATGAGAAAGTGAAACGTGTCGTCGTATGTTGCGAAGATCCGAATCCGCAAGTCTCCGGCAGAGGTATCAGCATGCTGCGTCAACAAGGGATCGAAGTTGAGGTTGGAGTGTTGCGCGAGCGCGGAAGACGGATGAACGAGAAATTCATTAAATACATCACAACAGGTCTCCCCTTTGTAACTTTAAAGACGGCCTCTACACTGGATGGCAAAATCGCTACGCGTAGCGGTGACAGCAAATGGATCTCTAACGAGTCAGCTCGCGAGATCGTACACGCGCTTCGCCATCGCCATCAAGGAATTATGGTTGGTGTGGAAACGGTCATTGCAGACAATCCCGAACTCACGACTCGCTTGCAAGTGGAAGGGATCAGCCCGGTACGAATCGTGGTCGATTCCAAGCTACGTCTGCCTGTAGGCGCCAAAATGGTCAAGGATGGCCTTGCCCCAACCTGGGTGCTTACAACGGATGAGGCGAGCCCTGAAGCGGCTGAGCGGCTAGAAGCCTATGGGGTGGAGATTATACGTTGTGGTCCAGGACCACGTGTTGATCTACTGAGTGCACTCAGCAAGCTCGGTGAGCGTGAGATTGGTTCGATTCTGCTTGAAGGCGGGGGCACACTGAATGGGTCCATGCTGGAAGCACGGTTGGTAGATCGGCTGCTCATGTTCATTGCTCCGAAAATTGTCGGAGGATACGAAACACCAGGCAGTTTCCGCTTTGAGGGTGTAGAGCGCATGAGTCAGGCGATTCAATTACATCAGCTGGAAATTGAGCAAGTTGGAGATAATATCAGCATTGGCGGAATTCCGGTTTGGCCTGAATAAATGAATTAACGATAACGAAATAAATAAAGGAGGCGGTAGCATGTTTACCGGTTTGGTGGAAGAAGTCGGTCAGATCCGGCGGATAGGTCGGAAAGGCGAAGCGATGGTCCTGAATATCGGAGCTTCCGCCATCATGAACGACTTGAAGATTGGCGATAGTGTGGCTGTAAACGGGGTATGCTTAACTGCGACAACCCTGGAGGGTGGCGGATTTACTGCCGATGTGATGCCCGAGACATATCGACATACCAATCTTAGTCAATTGCAATCCGGCAGTAAAGTTAATCTGGAGCGAGCCATGCTGTCAGGTGGACGTTTTGGCGGGCATATCGTTCAGGGCCATGTCGATGGCACTGGGGTCATTGGCAGCATTACACGTGACCAGAATGCAATTGTTTTCGAGATCAAACCTGATGATACGCAGCTGTTCAAATATCTGATACCCAAAGGGTCTGTAACCCTGGACGGAATTAGTCTGACCGTTGTGCATTCTTCACAGACCGCATTTACTGTATCCATTATTCCACATACCATTGGTGAGACCGTATTAAATGTGAAAAAGACGGGAGATACCATCAATATTGAGTGTGATATTTTGGGCAAATATGTGGATCATCTGCTGCACTATGGTAAAGGACATCAGGAGACCGGTGCGGGCAAGCCGAGAAGTATCAGTGAGGATTTCCTCGCTAATCACGGATTTGCTTAACTAATTGAATAACCACAAATATAAATTGAAATGGAAACTGGAGGGGGACCTATGTCAGCAGAGCAATCCATTCTGAATCCTATTGAGGAAGCCATCTACGATCTTATGCAGGGTAAACCCGTCATTGTGGTGGATGATGAGGATCGGGAGAATGAAGGCGACTTTATCGCTTTGGCGGAAAAGGCTACACCTGAAGTGATCAATTTCATGATTACCGAAGGCAGAGGTCTGGTATGTGTTCCCATTACGCAGCAACGTGCCGATGAACTCAACCTGAAACCTATGGTTCAGCAAAATACGGACTTTCATGGGACGGCCTTTACCGTCTCTGTAGATCATAAAGATACCACAACGGGCATCTCGGCTCATGAACGCTCCATTACAGTTAAGGGTCTAATCGATCCCGAAGCGAAAAGCGGAGATTTCCGCAAGCCGGGCCACATGTTCCCACTTATCGCTAAAGATGGCGGTGTGCTACGACGCGCGGGCCACACGGAAGCGGCTGTAGATCTCGCTATTATGTGCGGTTCCTATCCGGCAGGTGTAATCTGTGAAGTGATTAAGGAAGATGGCACGATGGCGAGACTTCCGGATCTGCAGGAGATCGCCCGCAAGCATGATCTGAAGTTGATCAGCATTCAGGACATGATTCGGTACCGAAATGAGAAGGAACAGTTGGTTAAACGCGAAGTAGCTGTACGTATGCCAACGGACTTTGGTGAATTCCAGGCGGTTGCATACACAAATGCGGTGGACAACAAGGAGCATGTCGCTTTGGTTAAAGGCGAAATTGACGGATCGAAGCCTGTATTGGTCCGCGTACACTCTGAATGTCTCACTGGGGATGTATTCCATTCTCATCGATGCGACTGTGGTCCACAATTCGATGCAGCATTGAAACAGATTCATGACGAAGGCAATGGCGTCTTGCTCTATATGAGGCAGGAAGGACGAGGCATTGGACTGATCAACAAGCTCAAAGCCTACAAACTGCAAGAGGAAGGTCTGGACACCGTAGATGCCAATCTGAAGCTTGGGTTTGCTGCCGATCTTCGAGATTACGGCATTGGTGCCCAAATTCTCAAAGATCTTGGCGTTCGTCAAATCCGGTTGTTAACCAATAATCCACGCAAAATTAAAGGGCTTGAAGGCTACGGACTTGAAGTGGTGGAACGAGTTCCGATTCAGATGGAAGAGAACGAGGATAATACGGTCTACTTGCACACGAAGCAGGCGAAGCTCGGCCATATGTTAAAGTTCGACGATATCGAGCAGAATGAAGAAAAAAACTGAGTAGCTTTTCTGAGGTTAAACAGGATGATATATTCGCCGAAGATCAGCTGCGTACATCATATAATACAATTAGGGAGATGACTTGAATGCCACACTTTTTTGAAGGACATTTGGTATCAGAAGGATTAAAATATGGAGTGGTTGTAGGACGTTTTAACGAATTCATTACAAGTAAATTGCTCAGCGGAGCACTGGATGCGTTCAAACGTCACGGTGTACAAGATAATGAAGTGGATGTAGCCTGGGTTCCAGGAGCCTTTGAGATCCCGTTGATTGCCCAAAAAATGGCTGAAAGTGGAAAATACGATGCTGTCATTACGTTGGGGACGGTTATCCGTGGTTCAACAACACATTATGATTATGTGTGTAATGAGATGGCTAAGGGTGTAGCCGCAATTAACCTTAAAACAGGCGTACCTACAATCTTCGGCCTGGTTACAACAGAGAATATTGAACAGGCTATTGAGCGTGCTGGAACAAAGGCAGGAAACAAAGGCTGGGATGCAGCTACTGCCGCTATTGAAATGGCGAACTTGACGAAACAGCTAAAATAGTGCTTATTTAATATAGTGCCCTGCTCAGCGCAGACGAAAACGGGAGACCGGATTCGGCGGCTTAGCGGGGGTTTTTATTTTTCTGGCGGGAGGATTCGTCTAGTGACGGTAGTTACATACAAACTGGAGACTTTTGAAGGGCCTTTGGATCTGCTGCTTCATCTGATCGATAAGGCAGAGATTCATATCCAGGATATTCCCATCAGCGATATTACCGATCAATATATGGCGTATCTGCATTCGATGCAGGAGCTGGAGCTGGATATTACAAGTGAATTTCTGGTAATGGCGGCAACACTTCTGTCGATCAAGAGCAAACTATTACTGCCCAAACCACCGGTAATCGAGGATTTTGAGGATTATGCATATATGGAAGATGAAGATTATGATCCACGTGCAGAACTGATTGCACGTCTGATTGAATATCGCAAATACAAAGGAATTGCGCGTCACTTGCACGAACGGGAGTGGGAACGCAGCCTTATTTTCTCTAAAGAGCCCGAGGATTTGCGACCGTATATGCCTGTAGAAGCACAATCGAATCCGGTCGAAGGTTTGCATACCTCGGATCTGATTGCTGCCTTCCAGAAGGCGCTGCGCAAGGCGGAGAAGCGGACAACCGTAACTCGGATCCAGCGGGATGAAATCTCGGTTAAGGATCGTATTCGCGATGTCATCGGCGCGTTGGAAAGTATGGGACCGGGAGGCAGGCTGTTATTCTCCAAGCTGCTTGATAACCAAATTTATCGGCACGAGATTGTTGTAACTTTTCTGGCGGTGCTGGAGCTGATGAAGATGAAGCAGATTGTTTGTTATCAGGAGCGGATGTTTGAGGATATCGTTATGGAGTGGAGAGGGGAAACAAAGAATCATGGATTTTCCGAAATTGAAATCGATTATTGAAGGCCTGCTGTTTTTGTCCGGAGAAGAAGGTCTGAGCATCAAACAAATCGCCGAAATCGTGGATCAGCGAACCGAACTGGTGTCGGATGCGATTGAGGAAATGATCGCTGAATTTGCCAAGCAGGGACGAGGCGTACAAATTCTTAAAATTGCGGGGGTAGTCCAACTGGGTACCTTGCCGGAACATGCGGCTTATTTTGAGAAATTGGCTTATTCACCAGCACGGACCTCTTTATCCCAGGCGGCTCTGGAGACACTCGCTATTGTGGCGTATCGTCAGCCCATCACGCGGGTGGAGATTGAGGAGATCCGTGGCGTAAAGTCTGAACGTGCCCTCCATACACTTGTGAATAAGGATCTCATTCAGGAAGTGGGACGAGCTGAGGCGATTGGACGCCCAATTCTATATGGGACTACCAAGTCTTTCCTAGACTACTTTGGTCTGGCTTCGCTCAAAGATCTGCCTGAGCCAGGGTTGTTTGAAGATTCCGAAAACCTGGAGGAAGAAACACAGTTGCTCTTTGAAAAATTGGATGTGCAACATGTGGACCTGGACCTGGACAGTACAAATCTCGAAGACGATGCAAATGCAAACGATATAAATAATGAAGATGATCCTTTGAATTCATAACTTTGGAGTCTGGATCGATCCCAAACCGGTACCCCGTCGGGGTACCGGTTTTTTGACATCGTAGCGGAATGGATTGCAAGGGAGTGGTCCAAAGATTAAATGGAATTTTCAGGTCAGACGTGAATTTTTTCCTATATAGAGTGCCATACTAGACGAGAAAAGAATTGAGGGCTTGGAGGTAAGGCCTGTGTGGATTTGGCTTGGAGGAATCGGCTTGTTGATCGCACTGCTTCTTGTCGCAGTCCTCATCTCGTATGTTCATGTGCATTTTACATTCAGGAAACACAATCATGATGATTATGCCAAGATTACGGTTCGTCTGCTATATGGCATTGTGCGTATTAACTATGAAATTCCTAGTATTGTCTTTCGTAATATGAAGGAAGGTTTTCTGGTGAAAACGGAGCAGCGAATGAATCATTCGAGGGGAGAAGCCCAGAGCAGCGAGCGTGTTAACAAACGTAAAGTAAAAAAATGGGCTAAGGATGTAAAAATCATGCTCAGGGCAACGGAAGCATTAAAGCTCTGGATCAAGCAAACACTCACTCGTATACATATGACTCATTTGTCCTGGTCTACCCGTGTTGGCGTAGGCGACGCGGCGTATACGGCTGTTCTCATCGGCTGGGTGTGGAGTATCAAGTCGATAATTGTTGGATATCTTTCATATCAGATCCATCTTGAACGAACGCCTGTCCTGCAAGTTGTGCCGGTGTGGGAAGACGAGATGGAGTTCCAAACCGAGCTGGATTGGAAAATAAAAATCCGGACTACAGCAGTCATGGTTGCAGGATTTATGTTGTTAACACGTGTGCTCCAAGTAGAGGGAGGATGGCGGATGTGGTTCAAACTCTTACAAGAACAACGGCGCAGACGCAAGCTAAAGCTCAAGAAACAACACAGTAAATCGCAAATATAAGTGTATGTATTGTCCCCATGTTATATTGATTTCATGAAGATGACTGCGGGTGGTGGGTGGAACTATGCGCCTTACCTAGATCTATTCGGTAATTAAGAAGACACCGAGTATACGGGAATTTTCCACAGTTTTTTTGCAACTGCGGGTTTTATTTTGCCGAGTCAGCGGTTTGAAGTATTGAGGTTTAGTTAAATGGCTGGCTTACATAAGTCCCTTCAAGTTTGGGGATGATATGGTTAGATCAAACCTAGCTTAAAATGAAACTGGAGGGAATATAAATGTCAGATCATCCAATTCAAGGCTTAATGGAAACCGCAATGGAAAATATCAAGGCCATGGTGGATGTCAATACAATCGTAGGCGATGCGGTTGAAACACCTGATGGTACCGTGATTTTGCCGATCAGTAAAGTGGGATTCGGATTCGCTGCGGGTGGCAGTGATTTTCATGTAAGTGATGGAAGCAGCAAAGGTGGAAGCGGCGGAAGTAGTACCACTGAACATGCCAGCTCCTCATCGGTTGCTTCACCATTTGGAGGCGGAAGCGGGGGCGGCGTATCCATTCGTCCTATCGCGTTCCTGGTAGTTGGCAAACAGGGTGTTCACATCGTGCCGCTTGACAACTCAACTCATCTTTTCGAGAAATTGATTGATTCCACACCGTATGTGATGGATAGAATCCAGGACATGTTCCGCAATCGTAATACAGCACAACCTGCGGAGTCCGGCATTCCTGTTACACCTGATCCTTCTACGTACAGCTAAATGATTCGGTTAAATCCCTTCCGCAGCACATGCGAGAGGGATTTTTTCTGTTTTCTAACACTGGGACATACTTCGGGTTGTCCTGTCATAAGCTAGTACAAGATTCCAAGTGACCCGGAGGAATGAATCGATGCGAAAATTAATGAAATTTATGGCATGTATGCTTGTACCTTTGTTTCTATTTCCCTCATTTGGGCTTGCTGAAGCCCAGGGAACCATACCTGGCCCCTCAACCCATGCGCAAAGCGCTGCTCTCATTGATGTGACGTCGGGCCGAATATTGTACAGCAAAGATGGGGATAAGGAACTGAGAATTGCCAGCTTGACCAAAATCATGACGGCGATTGTAGCGATTGAACACAGTAAACTGGACGACAAAGTAAAGGTAACTTCTTCGGCTTTTGCCAAAGAAGGCTCGTCCATCTATCTCAAACTGGGTGAAGAAATGACGCTGGAAAACATGCTGTATGGACTGATGTTGCGATCAGGCAACGATGCGGCCTCAGCGATTGCTGAACATGTCGGTGGATCTGAAGAAGGTTTTGTCCTGTTAATGAACAAAAAGGCAGAGCAAATTGGTCTGACCCATTCCCATTTTATGAATCCCCATGGACTTGACGCAGACGGTCATTACTCCACCGCCAATGATCTGGCACGCTTAACCGCGTACGCGCTCAAGAATCCGGTATTCAAACGTATTGTAGCTACAGAGAACAAGTCGGCTCCAAATCCGAATGAGAGCTGGGAGTACTCCTGGCAAAACAAAAATAAAATGCTGCGGTTGTACGAGGGAGCCGATGGCGTGAAGACCGGATATACCAAAAAGGCGTTCCGTTGTCTGGTCAGCTCTGCTACTCGCAATGGGCAACAGCTTGCTGCAGTAACCCTGAATGACGGCGATGACTGGAATGACCATGCACGTATGCTGGATTTCGGTTTTGAAAACTTCCCTTTGGTGGAAATTGCAAAAAAAGAACAGCTTGTACAAAACACGGATGTGGTCACAGGCCGCGGGTTCACCTATCCACTGGCGAAGAGTGAGACATCCTCGTTGACGAAAAAGCTGATTTTACTCGAAAACCGTGCACAGGAGAGTACAGAGGGAGATGCAAAAAAGACAGATCCTTCTTTTGGACTGGCCGGCCGAATTGATATGCAGCTTGACGGGAAACTTGTGGGTTCAATTCCTGTGTATCGCAAAGGAAGTTATATTCCGCCAGAGCCGAAGACAGAGGATGCAACTCTGGGAGGGATCGGTGAGATTTCTACCTGGGCTTCCGCATGGCGCGCAGTATTAAGCCATTTGTTATCTCCATAATGAGGGGAGGGTTATCCTTTGATCAATTTAATCTGGCTTCTCATGATCCTAACCGGATTTGCTTTTGCAGCAGCACAAGGCAAAATTGAAGTCGTTACGCAAGCGGCTTTTGATGGAGCAGCAACCGGAGTAACGGTATGTTTTGGGCTGATCAGTGTGCTCGTGTTTTGGATGGGTATGATGAAAATGGCTGAGGATGCCGGGCTGCTGGGACGAATCGCGAAGCTACTGGGTCCGGTTGTTGGCTTTTTGTTCCCGGATGTTCCGCGGAATCATCCAGCCATGGGCTACATTTTATCGAACATGAGTGCCAATCTGCTCGGCCTAGGCAACGCGGCAACCCCAATGGGGATCAAAGCCATGCAGCAACTGCAAGAGCTGAATCCGGATAAACAAACTGCGTCCCCTGCCATGTGCACTTTGCTGGCTCTGAATACAGCGAGTATCACCATTATTCCGACAACCCTGATAGCCATTCGACTTAATTATCATTCTGCGAATGCCACGGAAATTGTAGGCACCACGCTAATGGCAACCATTATTGCGACATTTGCAGCTATCGTAGCCGATCGCTGGTACCGAAACAGGGCACTTCACAGGCCGCCGCGTGTACATAAAAGTGACAATCCCGGTATGAAAGGATGAGCAACGTTGTTAACCTTCATCAACTGGATTTCCGTCTGGGCCATTCCGGTTATCATCGCGTTTGTTCCATTATATGCGTTTACCAAAAAGGTCCCGGTCTACGAATCTTTTGTTGATGGGGCCAAAGATGGCTTCTCTACGGCAATCAGCATTATTCCCCATCTGGTTGGCATGATGGTAGCGATCAGTGTATTCCGTGCTTCCGGTGCATTGGATTATGTGATCAGCCTATTCGCACCACTTGTGTCCTGGATGGGGGTTCCGGGAGAAGTATTGCCGCTCGGTATTTTGCGTCCTTTGACCGGGACAGGCTCGCTTGCCTTTACGACTGACCTGATCAAAACCTATGGACCTGACTCTATGATTGGTCGCATGGCATCCACGATTCAAGGGAGTACGGATACAACACTATATGTATTGACTGTTTATTTTGGAGCCGTAGGTATACGCAATGGTCGCTATGCGCTCAAAGTAGGGTTGTTTTCCGATCTGGTTGGATTCATTGCTGCCTTGGTTATTTGTTTAATTGTATTTGGATAAAAAATATGCCCTCTCCTTCCGATATACGAATTATGCTAGAATGATAGCGGAGGAGAGTGAGAACCATGCAAAAGAGTTGGAAAAGAATGCTCCGCTTTGGGATATCAGGTATGCTTGCCATTGCGTTGCTTGCAGGACAGACGGGACTGGCTGCGGCTCAAGCCATTAATACGATTCATTTTACGGGTTACTTCGATAAACAACTACGTGCTCAGTTGGCCGTTACAGCGGATTCTTTTCCAGTTGTGAACGTACGTCTGGTCAAACAGGATGAACCCGATACAGTATATTATGATGTAGGTACATCCATACTGATCGCCAAGGATGAGGTGCTAACCAACTATCATGTCGTTCAGGATTATGCTGAACTGTCTGATGGGGATGAAGGCACACTTACTGTAGCAAGCCCAGGTCATCTGGACAAGCCGGTTAAAGCGAAAATCGTTAAAACAGATCCGGTGACAGATATGGCATTGCTGAAGCTGGACAAAGAAATCGACGCACAACCGGTGACGTTTGCAAATGCGAAAGATAATCAAATCGTCTATACCATCGGTTTTCCTAAAAATTCCGCCGGGGAACTTGTGCTGTTGGACGAAGATTTCCCTTCAACTTATAATACAATCGCCAAGAGCCGAGTATTTAATTCACAAGATTCTGATGTTCCAGGCAAGAAGGGCATTGGCAGTATCGTAAAATCAGTGGCACAAGGCAATTCAGGTGGCCCTGTTCTGGACCAGAACAATCGGGTTATTGGCATGATGACCTTTGTATACGGAGGACGTACTTATTATATTACTTCCAAAACGTTGCAATCCTTCATTAAAGAAAGTGCAACCCCTACGAAAAAACAGGTCGTTGTTGCTGGTAAAGTAGCCAATTAAACTTATTCATGTTGCAGTGGTTACATATGGTTGAAATTGAACGGCTCACCTTAACGCTCCTGTCGCATACCGGCATTGAGAAGGTGAGCTTTTTTGGCCTAAATTCATAGATAAATGCAGCTCAAAAGGTGTTTACAACCTCTGCGTTAACAAAATCGATGGATTATCCTTGTGATTTCCGGCCTTGATGGGTATCATTAGTGTGAGGTGACATGACAAACATGGAAAGATTACAAAAAATTATCGCACAGGCAGGCATTGCATCCCGCCGCAAGAGCGAGGAACTGATCCTGTCCGGCAAAGTAGAAGTTAACGGGGAGGTCGTAACCGAACTGGGTACGAAAGCGAACCCCGAAGAGGATATGATTACGGTTAATGGTAAACCGATCCGCAGTGAAAAGAAAGTGTACATGATGTTGAACAAACCGAAGGGTGTTATCACAAGTGCTTCAGACCCGGAAGGTCGGAAAATTGTATCCGACTATCTTAAAGGTGTCAAGGAACGGGTATACCCAGTGGGTCGTCTGGATTATGACACAGAAGGATTGCTCATTCTGACCAATGATGGCGAGTTTGCGCATTTGTTGACGCATCCGAAGCATCACGTACCCAAAACGTATCATGCAACCGTTAAAGGTGTTCCACATGGTACGGCTCTGGAGAAATTAAAGACAGGCATTATGCTGGACGACGGTATGACAGCTCCGGCAGAGATTGAGTACAAAGATGTGGATACTGCAGCAAATGAATCTGTTATCTCTATTACGATTTACGAAGGGCGTAACCGTCAGGTTAGACGTATGTTCGAAGCGATTAACCATCCGGTAACACGTCTGAAACGGATTTCGTTTGGTGGTATTTTGCTTCAAAACCTGAAACGGGGACTCACACGCAATCTAACCAAAGAAGAAGTCAACAACCTGATTACGCTCGCAAAATCAGAACCCGCCAAAAAAATGAAAAAAAGGTAATGTGAGGACACATAATTTTCATAAAAGCGCCGCAGTTTTGTGACGAAATTCGCTATAATTGTTCATAGGATGTTCACAGTTGTCCAAGACCGTTATATGCGAATGCTAGTCACTTAAAAGGGGAGCAGCACATGGGGAAATCAAGAAGAGCGGTGCAAATCGTCATTTTGTTATTGATCCTGGTGTTGGGCGGATATGCGATTACTACATCGGTATCCGGCTCGAATGGCAAGCCAAAAGAAGGGGACAAGGCTCCTTCTTTTGAACTGCTGGGCCTGGATGGACAAGTTCATACGTCTGAGGAATACAAAGGCAAAGCCATGGTGATCAACTTCTGGGGAACATGGTGTGAGCCTTGTGTCAAAGAGATGCCTGCGCTACAAGCGCAAGCAGACAAATGGAAGGACCAGGGTGTGCAATTTGTAGGTATCAATGTTGGGGAAGACCAGATGACCGTGGAAAATTTTGTTCGACAAGTGGGCGTTACGTTTCCGATTATGCTCGACCGTGACAAAAACTCGATCCGGGATTTTGGCATATCTCCGATGCCAACGACATTTTTTGTCTCCGATACGGGCAAAATCTCCACCATTCATATCGGTCAACTTGATTTGGACACACTTGACGCTCAAATTTCACAACTGGCGAAACAGCCCTGACAGGAGGTCTAGTCGTGTTCCAAAATACGAAGTGTGAGTGCGGACACCAGAATCCGGTGGGCACTGTGCTGTGTGAAGCATGCGGCAAGCCGCTGCTGGAGGCCGAGGTCAAATCGGATGAAGTATTGGAAATGCGTTATGATGGCATGGCGCGTCGTTCGCAGCGTTTGAATCCCAAAATTATTGACCGCATATGGAACTTTTTCTCATCGGTCAAAATTGCTGTTTACATGATTGTGTTTACACTTGTAGGTTCCATGTTGGGCACGATCTATCCACAAGAAAGTACATTTCTGAATATTGATCCATCCGTATATTACAAGGACACATACGGTCAATTGGGTCACATCTATTATCTGCTGGGTCTGTCCCATACATACGAATCCTGGTGGTTTATTTTGCTACTGGTGCTGATCGGTGCCTCACTGGTCATATGCAGTCTTGACCGGGTACTTCCACTATACAAAGCGCTGAATAAACAGAAAATACGCAAACACATGCAGTTTCTTACACGCCAGCGACTGGTGTACCAAGGTTCCATAGCTGAGGCATCAGAAGACTGGATTAAGAAAGCGGTTACGCCGCTTAAAAAGAAAGGTTATCGCGTGCATACCGAGGGTACTGCATTGCTGGCTGAGAAACATCGATTCAGTCGCTGGGGGCCATATGTTATCCATATCGGATTGATTATCTTTCTGCTCGCAGTACTTGCTCGAGGACTTCCCGGGCTGAATCTGGATGAGCATGTTGCTTTTCCCCAAGGGGAAATCAAAAAAATACCGAATACCTCCATGTATTTGAAAAATGAACAGTTTAATGTTGAATTTTACAATGAAGATGAGGTTCCAGAACAGTTCCGTAATTTGAACAAAACCGTTCCAAAACTATTTGAAACCAAAGTGGTATTGTACGAATGTACGGCAGATTGCTCGGATCCTTCGAAAAAACCTCAATTGACCGAGGTGGACCGACATGATGTTCGAGTGAACCATCCACTGAATTACCACGGATTAAAAGCATATCAATTTGATTATGATCTGACACCAACGATTCGTTCGGTAACGCCTGATTTGGTCAATGCCCAGACGGGTGAGAAGTATGGAGCAATCCAAATTGCTATGGTGGATACGCAGCGAACGTTTGAAGCTGGACCCTATAGTCTGAGTGTTAAAGAAAAATATATGGATTTTGGGCTGGATGAAAATGGAGAACCCAAATCAAAATCTCCTTCACCGAATGCGCCTGCCTTTCTTTTTAACATCAAGGGACCCAATTTACCTGAAGCGGGAATGCAGTATTTATATTTTGCGAAGCAGATAGATAAACAGCGTTTTCAACAGGACGCAATTAACAAACAGCTGAATGGAGGAGAAATTCCTTTGCAGCTAGAGGTTGACAGCATGGATAAGGTGGACATCATTCAATCCGTGAGTTACCTCAATATCCGTATTGATAAGGCCATGCCTTTTGTATGGGTTGGTGCAGGAATCGTTATGTTGGGTCTGGTTATGGGCTTTTACTGGCACCACCGACGTATTTGGATTCGGATTGATGATGGACAGCTCACCCTAGGCGGCCATACGAACAAAAACTGGTTTGGATTTAGGCGTGAGATTGCAGCTGTGTTAAAACATATGAATGTGGAAGTGGATGAGAAGTCGTTGGATAACGGGGGGAACCAAACATGAGTTTATTGGATTTCAGCAGCGACGCATTTATCGTATCTTTTTTTCTATATTGTGCTGCATTTATGTTATATGGCGTTGCCGTCATGGGCAAGAAATGGAGTAATCGTGACCCGCAAGCTCATGTAGAACGCTGGGGGAAACGAGCCTTTATTGCATCAACTGTTGCACTAGCTGCACATCTTATCTTCTTTGGTACACGCTGGGCTGGAGCAGGCCATATACCAGTAAGTAATATGTATGAGTTTATGAGTTTTCTTTCCATGATGATTATGGTGGCATTTATTGTAGTTTACGCCATATATCGCAAGTCGTTGCTAGGATTATTTGCATTGCCACTAACCATCATTATTATGGCATATGCAGCCGTATTTCCTCAGGAAGTACAGCCGCTGATCCCTGCATTGCAATCGATATGGCTCAAGATCCACGTGACGTTGGCTGCACTTGGCGAGGCATTCTTCGCCGTAGGCTTTGCGGCAGGATTCATGTACTTGTTACGCACAGTCGATTTCAGTGGCAAGGATAAGTCATCCATACGCCAGCGCGGTTGGGTTGAGTTTACATTAATCACTATCGTCATTGTGGTTGGGTTTATCGGGTCGGTATTTGCTTTCCGTGCATCCGGATATGAGGCGGTTTTTGTTCAGAAAACCACTAGTATTGACACAGAGGTACAGGAAAATAGTACAATAGAGAAAGTGATTTATCGCATGCCTCCTATATTTGCACCTTATAATAGCGAAGTGGAGAGCATAAAACCGTTTCTTGGCATGAAGGAACCTTTGCTCGAGACACCTTCCTGGATGAACGGAGTTAATGCTGGACGAAAACTGAATACGGTAGTCTGGTCTTTGATTGTAGGGCTGATCTTATATGGACTTATTCGTTTAATTGTAAGAAGACCGCTTGGACAAGCTCTGCAACCGATGCTGGATGGCATTGATGCCGATGATCTCGATGAGATTAGTTATCGGGCAATTGCTATAGGATTTCCTATATTTACATTAGGAGCATTAATTTTCGCTATGATCTGGGCCCAGATTGCCTGGAGCCGCTTCTGGGGATGGGACCCCAAAGAGGTCTGGGCTTTGATAACATGGTTATATTATAGTGTGTACCTGCATTTGCGTTTGTCCAGAGGTTGGCAGGGCCGCAAGTCTGCATGGCTTGCAGTACTTGGATTTTTGGTCGTTATGTTTACGCTCGTAGGTGTGAATTTGATCATCGCCGGGTTGCATTCTTACGCAGGGGCAGACTAGGATAGGTAGTTTCGTGAAGTTCCCGAGAGAAATCCATGAAACACATACGTAAGCCCCTACGTCCAATGGGGCATTCAAATATTGTTCGCCAGATCGAACATAATAGAAGTGATGAGGAGTTATTGCAAAGGGGCTGGAGTGGAATGGCTGAACATGAGAACCGTATACTAGTCGTGGATGACGAGGAAAGAATCCGACGGCTTTTGAAAATGTATCTCGAAAAAGAAGGTTATGAAATCGATGAAGCAGAGGATGGGGAAACTGCGCTACGAAAAGCAACTGCAGGTGACTATGGTCTGATTTTGCTTGATGTGATGTTGCCGGGCATGGACGGCGTTGAAGTATGTACCCGTTTGCGTCAGGTAAAATCAACTCCGGTTTTGATGCTTACTGCAAAAGGCGAAGAAATTAACCGTGTTCAGGGGTTTGAAGTTGGAGCAGATGATTATGTCGTTAAACCGTTCAGTCCACGTGAAGTGATTTACCGGGTGAAGGCGATTCTGCGCCGTTCTTCTGCGACAGCTTATCTGTCTAAGGAGAGTAATTCAAGCAACAATATTGTGTTTCCTCATTTGGTCATCGAACATGATGCTCACCGCGTAACCGCAGGTGGGGAAGAGATCAGTCTAACACCGAAAGAATATGAACTGTTGCATTATCTCGCGACATCTCCAGATAAAGTTTTCTCCAGAGAAGAGCTGCTGAAGGATGTATGGAACTATGAATTCTTTGGTGATCTTCGTACTGTGGATACACATGTGAAGCGTCTTCGCGAGAAGTTAAACAAGGTTTCGCCAGAATCAGCGGCGATGATTACGACGGTGTGGGGTGTGGGTTATAAACTGGAAGTACCGAAGTAGTTTTAGTTTCTGGAGATCGCTGGTTGGGAAGTTATGGATTACGATTATTTGCCTTGTGGGCTGTGTACTCATAGCATTGGGTCTTTTTTTGCTGCCGTATATTGATACGAATTTTGCGGAGTCTGAGTCGAGAGATATCAAACGTTTGTTCACGTATGTTTGTATTATCGGTTTCAGCTTGACGACTTTTTTTGCGCTGTTTCTTTTTACGAAAATTACGCAGCCGATGCAGCAGTTAATTCAGGCAGCTAATGCGATTCGGAAAGGAAATTACGGTACCCGTCTCTCCCTTGTAACGAGCGATGAGATTGGAGAATTGGGTAATACATTTAACCACATGGCTGCACAGCTGGAAGATAACATTCGCAACCTTAACCATGAGAAAGAACATTTGGCGAGCGTGCTCCGAAGCATGACCGATGCGGTAGTTACATTCGATGGGGAGGGGAAAGTTATTTTGACGAACCCCCCTGGAGAGAAAATCATGCAGGCTTGGTGTGATTTGGACTGGGCACAGATGGGCGAGGGACAGGATTCAGAGAGTTCAGTGAGTTCTTCACGAGATGTGCCGGAACCACTCGTTCCTTTGTTCAAAATGGTGATGGAGCAAGGCGGCGATCAGAACTCTAACGTGCATGTGCAGCAGGGAGTCTGGTCTGTTCAGATGGCGCCTTTATACGCAGATAGTGTCGTACGGGGTGCTGTAGCTGTGCTTCGTGACGTAACGGAGGAAGTACGACTGGAGAAGATGCGTCGTGATTTTGTCGCAAACGTCTCTCACGAAATACGTACTCCGCTATCCATGATGCAAGGGTATAGTGAAGCTCTTTTGGATGGGATGGCGGCTTCTCCAGAAGAAAGTGAAGAATTAATTCAAGTGATTCATGATGAGTCTTTGCGTATGGGCAGATTGGTTAAAGATCTGCTTGATCTTGCCCGAATGGAAGCGGGTCATACGGATATGGCTGTGAAGGAAGTGGACCTTGTTGAACTATTGGAACGAGTATACAGAAAGTTCTCGGTACGTTCCAAAGAACAGGGTATCCACCTTCGGTTTGAGTGCAGACAGACTTCGATTGAACTTCACCAGGCTGATGAGGACCGGCTTGAACAGGTATTTACAAATTTGCTGGATAATGCGTTTCGGCACACTCCATCAGGCAAAAATGTTGTCATATTGGCAGAGCTGTTAACCGATATCCGGACACCTGTAGCTAAAGTGACTGTAAAAGATGAGGGCGTAGGCATTCCGTCTTCTGATTTGCCTTTCATCTTTGAACGATTCTACAAAGCAGATAAGGCTCGCGTTAGGGGTGAAAGTGTCGGTACAGGACTTGGGCTCGCAATTGTAAAAAATATTGTTGATGCCCATCATGGTACCATTATCGTTAATAGTGTACTTGGCGAAGGTACAGAGTTTATTTTACAATTTCCTGTGGATTCTTCGAAATAGCCCGATTTCATACAAAAAGTGCGAAAGCACCCTCATGCTGAGGGTGCTTTTTTTGTTGAACAGTACCGTTTAATCTTGTTCAACGTGGAACAGTATGTTCACATTTTTTGCATCAAATAATGTGTCCAAGATAATTTTGCCTCTCATGAAACATAAGCTTGAAAAGCGAAGAGGTTAAAGGAGGAGTGGATTAGGCATGTCTGATGAAAGAAAACGGGTCAATATTAAGGCCTTTCTGGAAGGAAGATCTTTTCGAGCGGGATCACCGTTTATTCCAATAACATCAAGTGAAGTGGAGCAGTTTCAGTCTACTTTGAACTCTCTCGCAGTGACTATTCCCGCAGCAGTCAGCCAGCCTACTGCGGCCAATATTTTGGCTTTGCAAAACAGTTTACGGAATTTACTCCATTTCGTTAATACTTCCGGTTTCCGAGCTGGGGTGAAAGCAGAACTGCAAGGGGTTCTGGAGCTAACCATTGCCGGATCTGAGGTTGTGCCTACGGCCTTAATTAATTTGGCGGGAAATCTGCAAAACTTACTGGATGATTTGTTAAGTGTGACATTGCTTTTGGAGGTTCCACCACCAGAAAAAGATAAACTTATAGGGTTGATTCGATCCATATCCGTATCATTGAGTCGAGCTACAAGTTCGTTCGGTACATCGGGAACTCCAGGCCCTCCAGGCCCCCCGGGAGTACCAGGGGTTCCGGGTGTACCCGGAGTGCCAGGTCCAGCCGGGCCAGGAGGAGCAGTTGGGCCAGTAGGTCCTGTAGGTCCTCTAGGGCCCCAAGGCGTACAAGGCCCGCAGGGGGTGCCGGGAGTTGGACTGAATGATATTTCCGTTTTTGATCCCACTCAGGCACCTAGCTATGTGCAAGGTCAAGTAGTTTCGTATAACGGCAGTCTTTATGTTGTTAATGTGAATGGAGCCACGGGTGTACCGGGGAGTTCTCCAGACTACACGTTGTTTTTGTCAGGCGGAACAACCGGAGTAACAGGGGGAGGTTTAACGGGCTCTGTTCCATTCGATCCGGCGCTTGCACCAGGTTATCCGGCAGGACAAATTATAACATTTGGCGGTAGTACCTACATTACTAATGTGGCATCGCCAACGGGAACACCTGGCAGTTCACCGGATTATACTTTGCTAGCAGCGGCCGGAGCCACCGGGGCAACAGGTGTGGGACTCGGTGGTTCCGTTCCGTTTGATCCAGCAGTAGCACCAATGTATCCAGAGGGTCAGGTCGTAACATTTGACGGAAGTACTTATATAACAAATGTGGCATCGCCAACAGGAACTCCTGGTAGTTCGCCGGATTACACACTTTTGGCGGGGGCAGGACCTACAGGGGCAACGGGAGCCAACGGAATAGGTTTAAGTGGAATATTACCGTTTGATCCGACGGTAGCACCAACCTATCCAGCGGGTCAAGTTGTGACATTTGACGGTAGTACCTATATTACCAATGTAGCTTCACCCACTGGAACCCCAGGTACATCACCAGACTACACCTTGCTTGCTGGTGCAGGAGCTACCGGTGCAACCGGAGCAACAGGCGTGGGCTTGAATGGAGCAGTTCCATTTGACCCAGCAGTGGCCCCAACATACCCGGCCGGTCAAGTCGTAACTTTCGATGGCAGTACGTATATTACAAATGTGGCATCGCCAACGGGAACGCCGGGAACATCCCCGGATTATACATTGCTTGCAGGCGCAGGACCAACGGGGCCTACGGGTGTAACGGGAGCGACTGGAGTAGGTTTGAGTGGGATCGTCCCATTCAATCCAGCGGTAGCACCAACGTATCCAGCGGGTCAAGTGGTGACGTTTGACGGCAGCACGTATATTGCGAATGTGGCATCACCAACGGGAACACCAGGTACTTCACCAGACTACACTTTGCTTGCGGGTGCAGGTGTTACAGGTGCAACCGGAGCAACAGGCGTGGGCTTGAATGGAGCAGTTCCGTTTGACCCAGCAGTAGCACCAACGTATCCGGCTGGTCAGGTCGTGACATTTAACGGAAGTACTTATATAACAAATGTGGCATCGCCAACGGGAACGCCGGGAACATCCCCGGACTATACATTGCTTGCAGGCGCAGGACCAACGGGGCCAACGGGTGTAAAAGGAGCAACTGGAGTAGGTTTGAGTGGGATTGTACCGTTTGATCCGGCGGTAGCGCCAACGTATCCAGCGGGTCAAGTGGTGACGTTTGACGGCAGTACGTATATTGCGAATGTCGCATCACCAACGGGAACACCAGGCACATCCCCGGATTATACGTTGTTGGCAGGCGCGGGAGCCACGGGTGCTACAGGGGCAACCGGAGTTGGTGTAACCGGCGCAACAGGAGATACCGGTGCAACGGGAGCCACGGGTGCAGGCCTGACGGGCGTTGTCCCATTCGATCCGGCAGTAGCCCCAACATACCCAGCGGGTCAAGTCGTTACGTTTGATGGCAGCACGTATATTGCAAATGTGGCATCACCAACGGGAACGCCGGGAACATCACCGGATTACACGTTGCTTGCTGGCGCGGGAGCCACGGGTGCGACAGGGGCAACCGGAGTTGGTGTAACCGGTGCAACAGGAGATACCGGTGCAACGGGAGCAACAGGCGCAGGCCTGAGTGGGATTGTACCGTTCGATCCAGCGGTAGCGCCAACGTATCCAGCGGGTCAAGTGGTGACGTTTGGAGGCAGTACGTATATAGCGAACGTGGCATCGCCAACAGGAACGCCGGGAACATCCCCGGATTACACATTATTGGCAGGTGCAGGAGCTACGGGAGCAACAGGAGCAACCGGAGTTGGTGTTACGGGCGCAACCGGGGATACCGGTGCAACGGGAGCCACAGGTGCAGGCTTGACAGGCGTTGTCCCATTCGATCCAGCGGTAGCACCAACGTATCCAGCGGGTCAGGTGGTGACATTTGACGGCAGTACGTATATTGCGAATGTGGCATCGCCAACGGGAACACCAGGAACGTCCCCGGATTACACGTTGTTGGCTGGCGCAGGAGCCACGGGTGCAACAGGTGCAACGGGAGTTGGTGTAACGGGCGCAACAGGAGATACCGGTGCAACGGGAGCCACTGGTGCAGGCTTGACGGGCGTCGTCCCATTCGACCCAGCGGTAGCACCAACGTATCCAGCGGGTCAGGTGGTGACGTTTGACGGCAGTACGTATATTGCAAATGTGGCATCGCCAACGGGAACACCAGGAACGTCCCCGGATTATACATTGCTTGCTGGCGCGGGAGCCACGGGTGCGACAGGGGCAACCGGAGTTGGTGTAACTGGAAGTACCGGAGCGACAGGTGATACGGGTGTAACGGGAGTCACTGGGGTTACCGGCGATACAGGAGCTGCGGGAGTAACTGGAGCCACGGGTGTCAGTATAACGGGAAGTACCGGAGCGACAGGTGATACGGGTGTAACGGGAGTCACTGGGGTTACCGGCGATACAGGAGCTGCAGGAGTAACTGGAGCCACGGGTGTCAGTGTCACCGGTGCAACAGGAGAAACCGGAATAACAGGAGTGACGGGAGAGACAGGAATAACTGGGGCCACCGGGGTTACGGGATTAACGGGAGCCACAGGGATCGGTGTTACAGGATCGACAGGGGCCACCGGAATAACGGGAGTCATCGGAGCGACGGGAATAACCGGGGTCACCGGGGTTACG
Source organism: Paenibacillus sp. GL_099_B (assembly GCF_057835695.1). Lineage (NCBI taxonomy): Bacteria > Bacillati > Bacillota > Bacilli > Caryophanales > Paenibacillaceae > Paenibacillus > Paenibacillus sp. GL_099_B. The sequence continues at coordinate 4,613,094 of NZ_CM174430.1, read as the reverse complement.
GGATTAACGGGAGCCACAGGGATCGGTGTTACAGGATCGACAGGGGCCACCGGAATAACGGGATTCACCGGAGCGACAGGAATAACTGGGGCCACCGGGGTTACGGGATTAACGGGAGCCACAGGGATCGGTGTTACAGGATCGACAGGGGCCACCGGAATAACGGGATTCACCGGAGCGACGGGAATAACTGGGGTCACCGGGGTTACGGGATTAACTGGAGCCACAGGGATCGGTGTTACAGGATCGACAGGGGCCACCGGAATAACGGGATTCACCGGAGCGACGGGAATAACCGGAACAACCGGGGTTACGGGAGTAACTGGAGCAACAGGAATAACTGGGGCCACCGGTGTCACTGGAGTAACGGGTGAAACCGGAATCGGAGTCACTGGAACAACGGGAGCAACGGGAATAACTGGAAGCACCGGGGTTACAGGAATAACAGGTGCAACAGGAGTCGGTGTCACTGGATCAACAGGAGCTACCGGAATAACGGGTGCAACGGGCGTAGCAATTGGAATCACCGGAGCCACGGGTGTGACGGGAATTACAGGGACTACGGGAGCAAGCGGAACAACTGGGGTTACCGGGGCAACAGGAGTTACTGGAGCAAGCGGGGCAACTGGAGCTACCGGAGCAACTGGAGTAACGGGTGCCACTGGGGTGAGCGTTACAGGAGCAACAGGCGTAACAGGAGTCACCGGGGGTACAGGTGCAACGGGAACCTCTGTAACCTCTAACTCGGCTTACGGTGAGAACACAAGTGGAACCATCGTTGTTATTTTGGGCGGAACACTAATTCCATTGCCAAATAACCAAAATATAGGCACAGGCATAACCATCAATGGAACGAATGACACCTTCACTCTAGCCAATGCAGGGCGTTACTATATCTCTTACAAAATAAATCTGACAGCCGCACTTGCTATTCAATCCCGTATTTTACTTAACGGAACAGCAATTCCGGCGAGTGTAGTTTCACCATTACTTTCCCTCAGTCAGTTGCAGTCTGACTTTATTGTGACGGTAACTGCTGGATCAACAATCCAGTTCCAATTATTTGGGCTTGTTGCTACAGCTGTCCTCTCTCCACCAGGCGCTACAATAAACATTATTCAATTAGCTTAATGCATGAATTACGCTATTAAAAAGGAATTTTGATTTTATAAAAAAGAGACGAACCGGATAAGGGTTCGCCTCTTTTTATCTTATAAGTGATTAGTCCGTCAGTTAATTCAATACAATTTCAACGGCTGTATTTATTTCTTGAAGAGCTGCGAGTTGCACAAGCACATCTTTTGGAACTTCTTTGTCAACAGTCAGAATCATGATAGCTGCTCCACCAATGATTTTACGTCCAACCTGCATAGAGGCGATGTTAACTTCGTTCTCTCCAAGCAAAGTCCCAACACGTCCGATAATACCCGGTTTATCATTATGAGAAATCAGAACTTGGTGACTTTCTGGAGCAATATCCACTGGGAATTTGTCCAGACGCACGATCCGCTCTCCATAACCTGCAAGCAGTGTGCCCGCAACACGACGTTCCTCGGCATCCTGAGTCGTCACAAGTGTGACGGTAATCAGATTTGTAAATCCTTTAGTGGCCGATGTTTGGCTAACCACTACGTTGAGATCCCGCACTTTAGCCAAATGCATGGAGTTGACAATATTGGCTTCTCCGCCTAAATGTCTTGCCAGAATACCCTTTACAATGTAACGAGTCAAAGGAGAAGTATCCACTTCAGACAGATCTCCAGCGTAGTCGATCCGAATTTCCTGAACTGCATTTTGAGTAATCTGAGCTGCAAAGCTACCCAGTGTTTCACCCAGTTTAAAGTACGGCTGCAATTTGTTCATTACAGTTGGGGCTACTGCAGGCATGTTAACTGCGTTTTTGAACGGTTCATTGCGCAGAATATGCAGGACTTGCTCGGATACGTCGATCGCTACATTTTCTTGTGCTTCTACTGTGGATGCACCAAGATGAGGCGTTACAATAATGCTAGGATGATTCAGGAACGGGTGATCAGCAGCTGGTGGTTCGCTCTCGAATACGTCAAATGCTGCACCAGCAACGATACCTTCATCAATTGCTTCTACAAGTGCCATTTCGTCAACGACTCCACCGCGGGCACAGTTGATAATACGCATGCCTTTTTTCATCACTTCGAATTGTGGACGGGAAATCATATGGCGTGTCTCAGGTGTTAATGGTGTATGAACGGTCATGAAGTCGGCATTGCGAATGATGTCATCCACACTAGCCAGCTTAACTTGAAGTTTTTCTGCTCGATCTTGAGTGAGGAACGGGTCATAAGCTAGAATATCCATTCCGAATGCTTTGGCACGTTTAGCTACTTCGCTACCGATTCGTCCCATACCGAGCACACCCAGCGTTTTATTTCTTAACTCCACACCCAGGAAGGTTTTACGATCCCAAGTACCTTGAATCGTTTTGGCATATGCCTGAGGAATATGTCGTGCCAGTGCCATCATCATGGCAAATGTATGCTCACATGTCGTAATCGTGTTACCGTCAGGGGCGTTAATAACAATGATACCGCGTTGGGTAGCAGCTTCCAAATCAATGTTATCTACGCCTACGCCAGCACGTCCGATGACTTTAAGGTTTGTACCTGCCTTCATAATACGATCCGTTACACGAGTCTGACTTCGAACTAGAAGGGCATCATAATCGCCGATAATTGCAACAAGCTCATCTTCGCTAAGACCTGTTTTCTTCTCAACTACAACATCATTTGCATCCACCAGTTGCTGGATTCCCAGATCACTAATGGGGTCCGACACTAACACTTTGTACATGGTTTCTTCCTCCTTAGGTATGTGTATCTATATCGTCAAGGTCTCACCTCACGAAAGAGGCATTCCTTAAAACCGTTGAAACTCTTCCTCCCAACAACGCGGTGTCGCAGCAGAGGAGGAGGGTGTAACAAATAGGGCGATTCCCACGTTTGTACTCTAAAATAAATCAAAAAACTCTCAATCCACATACTGCTTGCGCAATAAGGGACGAGAGTTGTCGTGGTACCACCCTAATTCACCGCCGTTTCGCAACGACAGTCTTAGCGGTCAATGAAGACCGAAGAGGATAACGGGTCTAAACCGATTGCACCTACTCCAATTTCAATGCAATAACTCAGGAGCGCTCAAGATCATCTGCCTGCCACCGATTTACACCATCCATCGGCTCTCTGTAAGACAAAGCAACATCTTTTTTCCATCATCGTGTTTAACGTGACTAATTTTTTCATAATGTATCATGGCTGACATGAGCATGTCAATAGGCTTAAATGTTTTAATTCGATTTACTAATGTCATTTTCTTCAGTGGAGGAGAAGGCGTATAGATGTTAAGAATTGACTTCCTTGATCAATTAAAATAGCTCGATTACAAGCTGTTTTGTGAACTGGATTTTAACACATTAATGAACTAATTCATTGGATATGGCTTCGCTGAAAAACCGGGACTTGGGGCAGGCCTTGAACCTATTTGGTTTTTTGGCTATCATTTAGTATACTATCCGATTGGAGAACGAACTTGTTATCCATCAAATATAAGTCAAGAGGACAGACACAGGCGATGAAAAAATTAAAGTTTCCCAAGTTCAAGATTCAGAAGGCTGAACCACAGCAACTTACCGAGCGTTTGCTTCTGATCAATCTATACTTTACACAAGGGTTAACTTTGATCATTGGGGTTGTATGGATTTTATTGCAGAAGAGAAATCTTTTTGATGTGCTTGCGTGGCCTGACAGTTACCAGTTTATTTGGTGGGGGCTTGGTCTTGCTGGCATTATGCTTGTTATGGACTTGGTTCTTTCTTATGTTATTCCTCAAGAAAGCATGGACGATGGGGGAATTAACGAGATGCTGTTTCGCAAGCGTCCAATCTGGCACATTGTATGCATAGCAGCCATCGTTGCTGTTTGTGAAGAATTGTTATTTCGTGGAGCCATACAGCATGCGTTAGGGCCTTACTGGACAAGTATTTTATTTGCGGTCATCCATATACGCTATTTGCGGCACTGGATTCCGACTGGTTGGGTATTTGTTTCGAGCTATGGATTGGGTTGGATTTACATGCAATCCGGCACATTATGGGCGCCTATATTATGTCATTTTATTATTGATTTGGTGTCTGGATTAGCGATACGTTTTCGGAGGGGATCATGAATCAGCAATTAAGTAGAATGAAGACATACGGCAGTCAGCGCCATCGTCACTCGGATAAGACAGAGACATCTGAGCGTCCTGAAACTTCTCAAGTAAATCTGGTTGTTGAACCAGCTGCTGCCTCAGAGGTGGGAGGACTCACACCAATTACCTCTGTCTCCATACCAAGATCACAACGCAAGTCTTTTACATCATCGCTAGAAAGTCCGGTACTTCCCCGGCGGGCTCCAGCACGTGCCAATAAAGCAGAAAAGTCAGCCGAAGAATCAGTTTCCGAAGCGGGCACACTCCCTACGCGGACTGAGCTTCATCCTTCTCGCCGTTTACGTCTAAGTAAACGATTTGTTAATTCGCTCATTTTTATATTTGTTTTGCTCACAATCAGTCTGGTTTGGTGGGGAATAAAAGGAGCGCCTCCTCTGGATACTTTCCTTCCATGGCCATGGTAATACTGGCCTGGTTCGTTGCCGTTATTTTGGCCGGGATTGCCTTGCTGGTTCATATGTGGCGTGAGGCGCATCTCCATCACATTGTTTCAGAAGAGGTTGAAGTTCCGAATTTGCCCTCTTCTTTTGATGGCAGCAAAATCCTGTATTTATCTGATATCCATAAACGCAAGCTGAAAAAGAATGATCTGGAACATCTTCGAAATCAGGTGGACTGGGTTATCATTGGGGGAGATGTGGCGGAAAAAGGAATTTCATGGCCCATCGTCAGACATAATATGAGCTTATTATCGTATATTGCACCTACCTTTACGGTGTACGGTAACCATGATAAAAGAGCAGGGACTGTGCATCTCGAACGTATATTCCGAGATACGGGCGTTCAACTTTTACAGGATTCTACCGCCTACCTTCGTAAAGGCAAAAGCAAATTGTGTCTGGTCGGAGTTGATTATCGTTCACGGCGAGGGGATTCGCTGCTTGCAGAATTGAACACCAAAGATTGCAAGATTGCCATCGTGCACGATCCCTTAGAGGCTCTTCACTTGAATGAACCTGTTGATCTGATATTGAGTGGTCACACCCACGGTGGACAATTGGTATTTCCGGGCTTCGGCCCCGTCTTTCTTAACAAAGCGTACCGCTCCGTGTCTAGCGGGTGGTTCTCTCTGAAAAAGGATGGTAATGATACCGAGCAAGAAGGCAAAATGCTGGTTAGCAAAGGATACGGAACAAATCATTTGCCGTTCAGACTTTGTTGTCCCGCGGAAATGCATATCATCACTTTGCGAATGCTCTAAAACAAACAGCCTTGATCCTATTCGGATCAAGGCTGTTTGTTTTAACTTTGTGTGTTCTTTTATGTCAATTCCAACTCATCAATTATTGAGATTAAGCCGAATATCAGGAAAATAATGAAATTTCAACGTGCATCTAGTTCAATGGAGCGAGGGTCGACAAATGTGTAGCCTTTCTTTTCGAGTTTGGTTAATAACTCATCCAACGCTTCAACCGTCCATGGCAACTCATGCATCAAAATATTACTTCCGGGATTTAATTGATCTAGCACATTCTGAATAACTTTATCCGGTTTGTTTTTGGTGCTCTTATCCCAATCCAGAGAGCCATTGGACCATGTCATATATAACATGCCGTTTTTCTTGACTGTGGCCTTTAGTGCATCATTTCCAGAACCGAACGGCGGGCGGAAGAACTGAGGTTCCACGCCAATCGTGTCTTTCACAATCTTTTGCACATCGGTTACCTGTTTGGCGGCTGCCGTGGTGGACATTTTTTTCAGATCTTCATGATCCCACGCATGATTTCCTACCACCTGACCACGTTCATGGATGATCTTGAGCAACTCGGGATGACTTTTCACGCGGTATCCGTTAACAAAAAAAATCGCTTTCGCGTCATGTTTGTCCAAGGTGTCGATTAATCCGTTAATCATTTTTTCTTCTTTGGGCCCATCATCAAATGTCAACAAAACAACATTGCTTTCGCTTGTTTTATCGTTGGGTTTGATGTAGTAATTGGCGTTCATATGATAAGTTTTTTCAATATTAACTTCGGCTGCTTGTGACCCGGAAGTGATATCAGTTTCTTCTTTTTCTGTCGAAGATGTTTCGTCATCACTTGGTGATTCTTGATCCGAATTCGAGTCCGTTGAGGATGGGGATTCCGTGGTTTGCTTTTCGCTTGTGCCAGTGGAAGTTGGCTCGTTCTGCTGCTCCTGCGTTGAAGTATCCGATTCATTGCTGGACTTCGTGGATTCAGGTGTTGTTTCGACCTTGGTTCCACAAGCTGACAACAGCATGCATGCGATCATAATTAAGGCGGTGGTGTGTCTAATCATGCTTTCAACTCGCTTTCCTGTATTTATGCGGAATGAGATGAGGCACTCCCGCAAACACTAGTTGTGATTTTAACATTAAAAGGAGGTTGGTGTAATGAAGGCGTCATCCTTTTTCTGGGGTGTTGTAATTGGCGTAGCAGCCAGTTCTTGGCTGTCCAAAGGTAAAATGTCAATGCTGTCTTCCGGTTCATCCCGCAACATGATGAATCAGGCCAAACACAAAATGATGGAGATGACGTTCCCAGGCATGGACGGATTCAGCTCCAAGCCAAACGAACAGAGCGGAGATTCCCACAAAAGCACGCATAAAAAAAATGCAAAGCCGATCACTCCGCAGGAAAAAGAAGAGAATATGAACATGCTCAAAGATTTTATTCGCACCAATCCGGATGTTAAACATGAAGTTGAGCAAATTTTAACTCAAACAAACACAACAGTACCGGGTTTATAAACACAAACTCCCCATTAGAATCATCCACAGTCCTGTTTGATGTGGAATGATTCTTTTTTTGTCGATTTTACTTCGTGCATTTGCAGGTATAAAATGATAACATAACTACATAGATTTATTTTCAGCACATATTGTTTTGTGCTTCATAATCTGTTATAAGACTTGCTTATAAAGGGGAGATCCTGTATGAAAATAGAACGATTAAGTCACGATAAGATACGGATTTTCCTGACCTTTGACGATCTGAGCGAGCGCGGAATACAAAAAGAAGATATGTGGCAGGAAATACCTAGAGTTCATGAACTGTTCACTGAAATGATGGACCAGGCCTATTCCGAACTTGGATTTGATGCTACAGGTCCACTTGCTGTCGAAGTATTCGCACTTCCCGCTCAAGGGATGGTTGTCATTGTCACCCGGGGGAAATATGATCCGCAACAATATGGTTCAGGTAATGAGGATGATCTGCCTGAAGAAGTATATGAGATGGAAGTTACACTTGAGCAAAGCGATTCCATTGTCTATGCATTCAAAGATTTTGAAGTGCTAATTGAGGCTGCACATATGTTGCGTCAGCACGTAACGGATGCTGGAAGACTCTATTCCTATAAAGACAAGTGGTTTTTGCATTTTGAACCGGATGACTTGGATTCCACCAAACATGCAGCATTGATTGCGTTGCTTGCTGAATTCGGTGAAGGATCTTCGGTTACCCCTGCCGTCATGGAAGAGTACGGAAAGGTTGTTATGCCTGAGCAAGCGGTTGAGGTTATTTGCACCCACTTCAAGCGTCAGGAGTAAGCTCTAGTTGTAATCGCGCCTTTAGTCAGAGGAGGGAATTTCGGTGCTTTTGTTTTCGGTTTTAGCGGCAGCAGTAGCTCCGGGTCTCGCCTTGTTAACATACTTTTATCTGAAAGACCGTTATGACTCTGAACCTCTTCACATGGTATTTCGAGTCTTCCTCATGGGGATTCTGATGGTATTGCCTGTGATGATTATTCAGCGTGGCATGATGATCTGGCTTGGAGATAATCCTTATGTTGAAGCCATCCTGATTTCAGGTGGGGTTGAAGAGTTCGTCAAATGGTTTGTGATATACCATATTATCTATAACCATACCGAATTTGACGAACCTTATGATGGGATTCTATACTCCGTTGCTGTTTCACTCGGATTTGCTACGGTTGAGAATGTGTTGTATGCCTTTGCGGGGAACGCTTCTGTCTCAGCTATGTTCATTCGTGCTTTGCTTCCTGTATCGGGTCACGCCATGTTTGCAGTAATTATGGGTTATTACATGGGGCGGGCCAAGTTCACAGATGGCAAGAAAAAACGTTGGTTTCTTACGCTTTCACTCGTTTTGCCGTTCTTCTGGCATGCACTTTACGATGTCATTATGAATACCATGGTGAATCATTGGTTATGGTTCATTGCGCCGTTAATGGCAGGATTATGGTACGGAGCGATGGGCAAGATTACAAGGGCCAACAATCGTTCTCCTTTTCGTTTTGTGAAGCGTGAGGAAGAGATTAAATTATAAAAATACGGACACACTGGTGGACATGGAGCGCGACCTGCGCCTGATGCCCCGGTGTGTTTTTTTTGTTGCAACAATAAAAATTCCCGGGGAAAGACAAATAGAAACGGGGAAAGCGTGATGAGAATCAAAATTAAAATCAGATGCAAACAATGTGGAGAACGTTTTACGCTGCGAGGCAAGAAGGAACGAGGGAGAATTGAGACTGGTTTTAAACAGTGTTTGTGTGATAACCGGGATCAGTTCGAAATTGAGGAAGATGGCGGCACAACCTGGGTGCAATTGAATTAAACAAGCGATTTGGACCATGCCTGATAAGCCCGTCATTGGACAGACTGGAAATCGCATGCATAAGAGGTCTTTCTTCGATCCACAATAGAGGTAGTGGCTTAGAAGAAAGGAGACTCAACCGATGTATAAACGTTTAAGTTCAGTTATGTTTCCGATATTTGCAGTTCTGCTAGTCGGTGCTCTCGTATGGGGATACCAAGAGAACCAGGAGAAAAATGCCATTCTGATCAAGGCAGAGAATCAATATCAGCGTGCTTTTCACGATTTATCTTTTCATATGGACAAATTGCACTCGGAGATTGGGAATACACTGGCAGTTCATGCTACGTCCCAAGGGATGCATCGCAAAGGTCTGATGAATGTATGGCGACTTACCAGTGAAGCGCAGAATGAAATTAACCAATTGCCGCTTACGATGCTGCCCTTCAATGAGACGGAAGATTTTCTCTCCCGCATCTCCAACTTTGCTTATCAGGCGTCCATGCGTGATCTGACGAACGAACCTTTAAGTGAAAAAGAAATGGGCAACTTGAAAAAACTGTATGCGAATTCATCCGAGATCACTAAAAATCTGCAGGATGTACAGCAGAAAGTCATTTCTGACCGTTTACGCTGGATGGATGCCGAGTCAGTTATGGCAACGGAAGAGCAAACGATGGACAACACCATCGTGGATGGATTCCGGACAGTCAACAAAAAGGTACAGGAATACCCTGAACTTGACTGGGGTCCTTCAGTCTCCAGCATTTATGCCAAACGTTCGGTGAAAAAGCTGGATGGCTTACCGATGACCAAAGACCAGATCCAAACTAAAGCTGCAAAGTTTTCCAATGCTGAACACGGCAAGATTCAAATACAGGAAAATGGTAAAGGTACAGATTGGGAATCGTACACAGCCACGATTGATCAATCCAAAGACAGTAAATTGAGTATGGACTTCACCCGTAATGGCGGTCTGCTCATCTCTTACAGTGACACTCGCCCAATCGGGACGAAGAAAGTAACACGTAAGGAAGCCATGTCAAAAGCGGATCGATTCCTTTCCAATAAGGGTTACAAAGATATGAAGGCAGTCAATTATGATGAGTTTGGCAATCTCGGTAACCTGACCTATGTGCGCAAACAAGGCGATACACTGATTTATCCAGAAAAAATGTCTGTTCGGGTGGGCCTCGATAATGGGGATGTTACCGGCTTCCAGGCAAGTGATTTTGTATATGAGCATCAGAAGAAGCGGGAGATTCCAAAAGCTGCGCTCACTGTTGAACAGGCCCGCAAAAAGCTGAATCCGGAATTCAAGGAGAGCTATGCTCGTAAATCACTCATTAAGAATGATTACAGCAAAGAAGTTCTGTGTTACGAATTCGGTGGACGCATCAATGGTGCAAAATATAAAATTTACATCAACGCCGATACAGGTATGGAAGAAGCCGTTGAGGAAATCAAACCGGTGAATGAGACCACATAACATCAAGAAACCGGTAGGCTGTTAAATTGCAAATAGTTAACTGAACAGGCCACGCAGTGGTCTGTTTTTTGTTGTCCACTATGAGAAAGGTCATGGTATAATAGTCCTTGTACATACGATTACGAAGATAAAAAGCTAAGGTGGCGGTGAACAGCTTGTTTCCCAAAATAAATGAAGTTTTATACATCCAGATTGCCTCTGCAGATGAAAAAGAGGAAAGCAAAGAATATAAATCACGTATAGCTGATGTGGATGACAATAGTTTCCTGATCGAAGTTCCGATGCAACAGGGAAGCAGTCGGTTGAAAAGGTTGTTTTTTGGTGAGGAATTGTCCATTTCTTATATTACGGAAGACGGGGTTCGTCATTATTTCAACACGTATGTGACCGGATTTGAAGAAGATGTAGTTCGGCTTGTACGAATTCGCAAGCCCTTGCCGGACGACATTACCAAAATCCAGCGTCGCAGTTTTCTGCGTGTTCATGCAAACCTTGAAATGGCCATCCAGGGTGAAGATCTGACCCGTGCTGTGGGCTTGACTGAAGATATTGGCGGCGGGGGATTGTCCATTTATGGGGAACCCAGTTTTGCTATTGCGGAAGGACAGAAGCTGAAATGCTGGTTGCTTATTCCTTATCGGAATGCAGCGATTGAACATGCGAATTTTGAAGCTGAAGTGGTACGGATCAAAACACTGGAAACAGGCAGACAGCTATGCATGTTAAAGTTTGTGCAGATTACGGATTCGGAACGACAGAAGATCATCAAGTTTTGTTTTGAAAGGCAATTGGATTATCGAACGAAATAAAGATGGTGATTGTCTGGGATAGAAAGGGACAATGGTGGGCACTGTAATGGAAAAACGGAGGATTAGGTTGTGAACAATCGCCATGCATCCCGCAGATACGAGCGACTATATTATGTTTTATCCAAGCGAATGGAAAGAAGAGCTTTGATGCTGATTACAGTTCTTCTTATTCTGCTTGTGACCTATCAGTTATTACTTCTTGTACCTGATATGAAAAAGAATATGACCTCCATTGATCGTCTGGAAGGAACACCAATTCAGATGCAAACGGTACACGAACAATAGCATCACTGATTTGTCTGTTTTTGCATCCATGTGTATAGTGTGGTATAATTTTGACGATGCAGGCAATGCCTGTTTTTTTATTGAGGCTTATCGTTTGAGGAGGAATGCCCCGTTGGCAAGCCAGAACACATCAGAGAACGGGAAGATGAACGTCGCAATTGACGGACCTGCCGGTGCCGGGAAAAGCACGGTGGCCCGATTGGTTGCAGAGGCGCTCGCGTATATATACGTCGATACAGGCGCAATGTATCGTGCGGTAACCTTGCATATGCTTCGAAAAGGTATTTCACCGGAAGATGTGCCAGAGGTGCTTCAGGAAACCCAAAAGCTGGTCATTGATTTACAACCGGATCCCGACGGACAGAAAGTGTTCTGTAATGGGGAAGATGTAACCTCGGAAATCCGCTCCCGTGAAGTGACGGGAATCGTGTCCCGATATGCGCAAATCGAGGGGCTGCGTACGCAATTGGTGGATACACAGCGGCAAATGGCTTTGCGCAAGGGCGTCGTCATGGATGGACGCGATATCGGAACGACAGTATTGCCCGACGCGGAAGTGAAAATCTTCATGACTGCCAGTGTGGAAGAGCGTGCACTTCGCCGCTTCAAAGAACTGGACCCCTCAGAAGGACTGACGTTGCAGCAACTTGAGCGAGACATTGCCACCCGTGACAAACTGGATGAAAGTCGGGAAATATCCCCGCTTCGTTGTGCTGAGGACGCTACTGTGCTCGATACAACCGAGATGAGCATCCATGAAGTGGTTGACAAAATCGTGTCTTATTGCACAATGGTCAGAGGAGAGATCGGTCTATGATTTACACATTTTGCAGCACATTACTGCGGATCATTTACACCATTCTTTTCCGCCTGGAGGCAGTTGGACGGGAGAACATCCCGAAAGAAGGCGGCGTACTTTTATGTTCTAATCATATCAGTAACTTTGATCCTCCAACGGTTGGTATCAAGATTCGTCGTCAGGTGCGTTTCATGGCCAAAAGCGAATTGTTTGATATTCCGGTCTTAGGCCGAATTATTAAAGCCGTAGGCGCTTTCCCCGTTAAACGTGGAGGCGTCAGCAAGGAATCCATCAAGACCTCACTCAACATTTTGCGTGGTGGTGAAGTGCTTGGCATTTTTCCTTCGGGAAGCCGACACAATGATGGTGGCATCGGCAAAAAAGGAGCAGCGAGCTTCGCTCTCCGAAGTGGTGCTACAGTTATTCCTACTGCTATTATCGGTAACTACAAGGTTTTTCGTAAGATGAAAGTTGTGTATGGAGCACCAGTGAATTTGGACGAGTTCAAGGAAGATCCTTCCGGCGATGCGCTGGAAAGAGCGACGGAGAAGATTATGTCCAAAATTAATGAAATGGTGCAAACAGGCGTACCGAGCAAGTGAGTAAGGTGGCGTCGGACAACTGAGTGCATGTTTCCATTTTTTTGAGGGAAGCTATGCTATGCATTCAGTTCTGAAAGTGTTTTGAACTCTGCTACAGGCAGGTTTGAATATAATGGGGTTTTTGAATTGAGGAGGGTATTTGACATGTCGGAAGAAATGAAAAATCAAGAAGCAACCCAAGATGAGTTGGATCAATTCGTTTCCTTGAAAAAAGGAGATACCGTAAAAGGAACCATCGTCAAATTGGAAGATAACCAAGCCTATGTGAGCATTGGATATAAATATGACGGTGTAATTCCAATTCGTGAACTGTCTTCCCTACACGTAGACAGCGCGTCTGATGCAGTTGAAGTTGGACAAGAAGTTGAAGCTAAAGTACTTAGCATCGACGACGAGAAAGAAAAACTCGTTCTGTCCAAACGTGCAATCGACAGCGAAAACGCTTGGGATCAATTGCAAAAGCATTTTGAAGACCAAGACGTATTCGAAGTTGTTGTAGCTGACGTTGTTAAAGGCGGTCTGGTAGCAGACGTGGGCGTACGCGGATTTATCCCGGCTTCCATGGTAGAGCGCCATTTCGTTGAAGATTTCAACGATTACAAAGGACGCACATTGCGTGTTAAAGTGAAAGAGATCGACCGTGAGAACAACAAAGTGATCCTTTCCCAAAAAGACGTACTTGAGCAAGAATTCGAAGCAAACAAAGCTACTGTTATGGCTGGTTTGCAAGAAGGTCAAGTCATCGAAGGTACGGTACAACGCTTGACTCAATTCGGTGCTTTCGTTGATGTAGGCGGAGTAGACGGATTGGTTCACGTATCTGAGCTGGCTTGGACACACGTTGACAAACCATCGGACGTTCTGTCTGAAGGCGATAAAGTAAACGTAAAAGTGCTGAAAGTTGATCCTGAAAAAGGTAAAATCAGCTTGAGCATGAAAGCTGTTCAACCAGGTCCTTGGGAAACAGCTGGCGACAAATTCAACTCTAGCGATATCGTAACAGGTGTTGTAAAACGTCTGGTTGACTTCGGTGCTTTTGTTGAAATCGCTCCTGGTGTTGAGGGACTTGTGCATATCTCGCAAATCTCACACAAACATATTGGCACTCCGCACGAAGTGTTGAAAGAAGGACAAGAAGTTCAAGTTAAAATCTTGGACATGAATCCTTCTGAGCAACGTGTAAGCCTGAGCATCAAGGAAACTGAAGAAGCTCCTGCTCAAGCGCCAAAATCAGAAAGACCTGCAAGAAACAATGCTCCACGTGAAGAAATCAACAACCCGAACGTTTCCTTGAGCAATCAAGGTCTGAGCATCACGCTCGGCGAGCGCTTCGGTGACAAACTCAGCAAATTCAAATAAGTTATACATGCATGGTTCTTAGTTATATACTGCATATTTTGCTGAACAATAAAAGCAAGATCGGCGAGCCCCAGCGGGTTCGCCGATTGTTTTTATTGCGAGTATAACGGCATGAAACGTTAGCCAAGACAGGTGTTTTTTGCTATGATGAGTATCGTAAGTATGGACAGGAGGAGTGGAATGTATGGCAAGACCCGTTGTGGCAATTGTCGGGCGACCGAATGTGGGCAAATCCACCATTTTTAATCGGATCATCGGCGACAGATTGGCCATTGTGGAAGACAAGCCGGGCATTACCCGTGACCGTATCTACGGAATCGGCGAATGGAACGGTAAACCATTTAGCATTATCGATACAGGTGGTATCGAAATCGACGGCGAGGACGTCATTTTAAAATCAATCCGGATGCAGGCAGAGCTCGCCATTGAAGAAGCGGATGTTATTGTATTCATGTGTGATGCAAAAGCAGGGATTACGCAATCTGATGAAGAAGTCGCAGAGATGTTGTACCGCTCAGGCAAGCCTATCGTTGTAGCCGTTAACAAAGTGGATAATATCGGGCGCAGTGAGCTCATTTATGAGTTTTATGGATTTGGATTTGGTGATCCAATCGGAGTATCGGGAAGTCATGGTACAGGTGTAGGTGATTTGCTCGACGCCATCGTAGAGAAATTGCCTGAACTTGAGGAAGAGACTTACGATGACGATGTCATTCGTGTAGCTCTGATCGGACGTCCTAACGTGGGTAAATCTTCATTGGTGAACGCCATTTTGGGCGAAGAACGTGTTATTGTCAGTGATGTTGCTGGAACGACGCGGGACGCGATCGATACACCGTTTGAAAAAGACGGTCAGCGCTATGTGCTGATTGATACAGCAGGTATGCGTAAACGTGGTAAAGTCTATGAAACCACGGAGAAATACAGCGTAATGCGTGCGATGCGTGCCATTGAGCGTGCAGATGTTGTTCTGATTGTAATTAATGGCGAAGAAGGCATTATTGAGCAGGACAAGCATATTGCAGGTTATGCATTCGAAGCAGGTAAAGCTTCCATGTTTGTTGTGAACAAATGGGACGTTGTAGAGAAGTCTGATAAAACAATGAATGAGTTTGAGAAAAAAATTCGGGATCATTTCCTGTTTATGACTTACGCTCCGGTTGTATTTTTGTCAGCCAAGACAAAACAACGCTTACAAAAATTATTGCCTGTTGTGCAACGTGTAGCACAGCAGCATACTATGCGTGTTCAGACGCATCTGCTTAACGATGTAGTATCTGATGCAGTCGCGATTAATCCGCCACCAACGGATAAAGGGCGCAGAATGCGAATCAACTATGTGACTCAGGTTGCAGTTAAACCTCCGACCATGGTTATTTTTGTGAACGATCCGGAATTGATGCACTTTTCTTATGAACGTTACCTGGAGAATAAAATCCGTGCAGCGTTTGATTTTGAAGGGACGCCAATTCGCATATTTACTCGGAGGAAGTCCGACGAAGGTTAGGGGAGAAGTTTGTGATTTTACAAATCGCAGCGATTGTACTGAGCTATCTGCTCGGTTCAATCAGCTTTAGTGTCCTCCTTGCAAAAGCACTACGGGGGATTGATATCCGTCAACACGGAAGCGGAAATGCAGGAGCTACCAATACTTTGCGGATATTGGGTAAAGGACCGGCAATTCTGGTACTGCTGTTGGATGTACTCAAAGGTATTGCGGCCGTTTGGATTGGGGTTTGGTTCAGCAATGGTTCCGATTGGATTCCTGCACTTAGTGGTATAGCTGCCATTGCAGGACATAACTGGCCGCTGTACTTCCGTTTCCGTGGAGGAAAAGGAATTGCTACAGCGATCGGTGTGCTCGTAACTCTTGCACTTATTCCTGCGCTATGCGCCGGAGTATTTGCCATCCTGTCCATCGTATTGACACGATATGTTTCATTGGGTTCCCTTATTTTTGTAGCTTTGACACCGCTCTTCATCCTTGTGTTACCCGGATATTCGATGAGTATCTTCTGGGGAAGTCTGATTATTTGTCTGTTTGCGTTCTGGAGACATCGTACCAATATTGCGAAGCTCGCCAAAGGACAGGAAAATAAATTGGGATCGAAAAACCCTGGAGGGGGAAAACGCGTTGTCTAAAAAAGTTGCTGTTCTGGTTGCAGGTAGTTGGGGGACTGCACTCGCCAGTGTATTGGCTGCCAATCAGCTGGATGTGATCATGTGGACTCGTGGTGAAGACCAGGCCGCAGAGATCAATAATAAACATACAAACCAACGCTTCCTTCCCGATGCAGAACTGTCACCCCGTATCCAGGCAACAACGGATATGGCAACGGCAGTTGAAGGGGCTTCAGCTGTGTTAATTGTTGCTCCTTCATCGGCGATGCGTTCGGTTGCTCATCAGCTTAAGGCCTATTACAAACCGGAAATGTTAATCATTCATGCAACCAAGGGATTTGAGACAGAAAGCCTGAAACGCATGTCCACGGTCATTTCGGAAGAACTTGATTGTGAAGAAGGACATATCGTTGTACTTTCTGGTCCAAGCCATGCGGAAGAAGTGGTTAAGCGTTGCCCAACAACGGTTGTTGTGGCATCACTGGATAAAGCTTCTGCCGAGGCAGCCCAAGGTTTATTTATGAATGCTTATTTCCGTGTGTACACGAATCGAGATATGATCGGTGTAGAACTGGCGGGAGCGTTCAAAAATATTATCGCGCTGGGAGCAGGTATGTCAGACGGGCTTAACTTTGGTGACAATGCCAAAGCAGCGTTGCTAACACGTGGGCTGGCCGAGATCACACGCATAGGTGTGGAGATGGGAGCGAATCCGCTCACGTTCTCCGGACTTGCAGGGATCGGCGATTTGGTCGTGACCGCGACTAGTCAGCACAGCCGTAACTGGAGAGCCGGTTCCTTGCTGGGCAAAGGACAGAAGCTGGACGATGTTTTGAATTCCATGGGCATGGTTGTGGAAGGAATTCGGACCACGCAGGCTGCCCACTTTATTTCTCAGAAATACGGTGTGCAAATGCCGATTGCAGATCAGCTTTATCATGTTCTTTTTCAGGAGAGACAGCCGCGGGATGCGGTTGAAGCCTTGATGGGACGTGATCCCAAGACCGAAATGGAAGTCATGACGCTTGAAACTTGGGAACAATGGCATTCCTGATGGTAGCGTAGGCAGCTTTCCCGAAATGAGAAGCTTATTCACCTTTTTTGCGGTGCACTCATATTATACACATGAGTATTGCCGGAGGAGGGGAGACGAATGGCTAACAACATTTCCAAGGAAGCGCTGAAAGCGATCAACAAAAAAGCAGGGAAATCGATTACGGAAGGTGCCGTCAAGAAATTGGCGAGTACAGTAAAACCGTCCACCATGCAGAATGAAGCTCAGTTGCGCCAACTGATCAAGCAAGTATCCGCCATGGCAAAAGTGCCGGTATCTGAGGATACAGTTCAGGATATCGTGAGTGCCGTCAAAAAAAGCGGATTAAACCCAAACAGTATGGAATCATTAATGAAAATGATGATGAAAAAATAATAGATCGCGCCTGCTATGCAGGCGATCGAGCAAGACAAAAAGTCGAGTCGGCATCTGCCGGCTTGCTTTTTGTCTTTTTTTTGGAAATCTGAGCGATGTTTCGTGTTATAATAGTTGCAATTGTCACAGTGTCAGTGATGAATAACGGACTGAAGGGGAGAACTCTGGATTATGAACGCGATGGACAAGATGTGGCTTTCATTGGTCGCAATCCTCATTATGGGACTATCTGTATTCCTGATTACGTTTGCTCGATCCAAAACGAAAGGCATTGTACGTGGGATTCTTTCTTTAATTGCTTTTCTCATTATGCTGATTGGCTTTTTCGGCGGAATAGCTTCTCTGACCTGATCTTTCTCGCCTGAGAGATAACATCCGCATAAACACATCATAAGAACTGACACAACGAAAACGGATGAAGGGAAGGTGAGCCGATGAGGCCGCATGAAACGGAGGATCGTACAGAGCGCTATCCGGAATTACACGCGGCTTTGCTGGAAACGGCGAAAGCCTGGGATACAGAGCCTTATACGTGGTTGCTTGGGGGAAGCTGTGGGTTGTTGCTACAACAGGTGGAATTACAGCAGGCTCCCAGAGATATTGACATTTACGCTGATATCACCGCTGCGAAGTTGCTGCATAAATCTGCGCCTGGAATGATGCTGGACGAGCCTGTCGTAGATAAGACTGGACCTTATGCCTCGCTACTCAGTCATTATCAGGTAGGGACTTGTGCCTTGGAACTGGTTGGGGGTTTCGAAGTATGGTCACGTAAAAGTTGGTACCGCATTGAAATTGAGCATGTATTGGCCGAGTATGCACCTGAAGCCAAAGTAGGTTCTTACACATTACGTCTAATGCCGCTTGCTCATGAGCTGTTGTTCAATCTGATGAGAGGCCGTGCTGATCGTTATGAACCCATTGCAAGACAGATTCGGCAGATGCCCGAAGTACATCAACCTCTAATGACTTTATTGGGGCAGCAAAATATATGGACAAGCCGATTCAGAGCAGAAGTGGAAGAGCTTGTTGGCTTCGACTGGCCTCAGTAGGTTGGGAGGAAGAGTTATGGATTACAATATTACATTTTTACCGCAAAATAAAACGATTCGGCTAAAGCCAGGGGTAACGCTGTTAAACGCTGCACGCCGTGCAGGGGTGAAGATAGCAACGCGATGTGATGGAAAGGCAGCTTGCCTGATGTGTAAGGTGAAAGTGGATTCGGAACATCTTGCAGCGCTGCATCCACCAACAGATGCGGAGAAACGTAAGCTGGGTTCCCTGCTGGATGAAGGCACCCGGCTGTCATGTCAGGCGAAGGTACGGGGATCGGTGACGGTTCATGTTCCAGAGGATCCCCTGAAGGCAGCGATTCGTAAACAATTGGAACGTCAGCAGCAGGAAGAGGACGATTGGTTCTAAGAATACCTGAGTGGAACGATTCAAGGAGGATACGGATGAACGAGAACATGACGAAGAACGTGAAACCAAGAGGGAAGAGGCGTCACTTGCAGAAGATGTCTTGTCTACTCTTATTCCTATTGTTTGCTATTACAGCAACGGGGTGTATGTATCAATCCCAGAGTAATCCCGATCCCAAAATAGCTTATAGGGAAAGCGTAAGCCGTATTCAAACTGCGGTAGAAGCATTCCAACAGGATCAGGGGATTTTGCCCATGGTCAATGCAGATATGGAAACACCTAAATATGAAAAATTCAGAGTCGATCTGTCCAAGCTGAAACAGCAGGGGTATCTGGATGAAATACCGGGCACTGCGTTTGAGAGTGGTGGGAGCGCTTACTTTCTCATTCAGGATGAAGAAGTGAAGCCAACCGTCAAAGTTATGGATCTTCAAACCGTGCAGAAAGTAAATGATGTTCAGCGAATGGTCAACCAGTACAAGTCCGTACATAACAATCAGCTGCCAAGTGGGGAAGAACTGTATCCAGGTCTATACGCGGTAGATATGGAACAAGCCGCACAGGCTGGTGCCCCATCGGTTACACTGAATAGTGTATATTCGGGTCAGGAGCTGCCGTTCATGATGGATGACGAGGGCAATGTCTATGTGGATTATGCTTTTGACATTATGCAGGCTATAGAGAAGTCAGATAGTCTTCCAACGAAAATGGAAGATATGCGTGAATTCTTGCTGGAGCATTCTTACTTTGTCCCTGTAAAATCGGTCGCCTACACCTGGCAGAATAACACCCCAGTTGCAAAAAGTAATAATGAGAGTTAATTCGATCGAGTGTTACGCAATACAATGATTGGCCTTAAGATTAAAAAAGAGATATTCCGCATCATGGGATATCTCTTTCTTGTATATTGGTTTATAGTCACATCATATGGTCCATAAGCTACATTTAGATTACTTTGTTTAGACCTCCACTTTATAACTCAAGTCAAGTTCATCGCCGCGTAATCCCCGAATACCCCAATGATTGCGAGGTGTTTCAAATATGGTAATTTCCACATCATTGGGCGACAATTTCAACTGTTCATTCATTCGTGTGAATAATTGCTGAATGAGTTCTTTCTTGACTTGATCTGTTCGGCCTTCGAACATGCTGATTTCAATAATGGTATAACCAGCTGAACGATCGGAGGGAAAGAGAAAATCATCCGTGTCCATGGGAAAGTAACGATGAAACTTCTTGTTCTCCGGTAATCCCACAACATCCACCATAACGGAGTGTATGACTTGTGAAAGCTGCGCTTTCAATGGGCTCAGATGCTCACCTAGTCCATATACTTTAATCTGTGCCATGCTCATCTCACCTTTCTCAGCTCGTTATCTCTGCTCTTCTCTGCTAAAAAAATGCCTTACCCTCACAGTATACCTCCTGAATGGCTTGAACGGTACCACGAAAACCAAATCAACGAACCGGCATAAAAGCTTCGTCACGCTCATAAAGTAGATTGAAATAAAGACGCGCAGTCCGAGAGCGGGGCGATTCTCTTAAGGCAACTACCTTGAGAAAAAAACAAAAATACGCGTCATAATGCTGCATACGGATACATAAGATGATACTAGTCCAATTGCATGTACGAGTTAACGCCGCTTTCGCCGGTTTCATCAGAATGCAACGTTCGGCGGCGGACGACTTCCGGGCACTCACAAAGGCGGCTCTACCGTTGCAGGGATTTCAGTCTTCTGATTGAAAAAACGAAGCGGATGCTCTTTAGCATTTTTCCTTCGGAGTAATTTAGGGAGGGGATTTCATTGGAGAAAGTGGACATTTTTAAGGACATTGCCGAGCGGACCGGAGGGGATATCTATCTCGGGGTTGTCGGCGCAGTCCGGACAGGTAAATCAACATTTATCAAACGTTTCATGGAAACAATCGTCTTGCCGAACATTACAAATGAGGCAGACCGTGCGCGGGCAGTGGATGAACTCCCGCAAAGTGCGGCAGGCAAAACGATCATGACTACGGAACCGAAATTCGTACCCAATAACGCGGTTCAAATCAAGGTTGCCGAGGGACTGGATGTCAATGTGCGCCTTGTGGATTGTGTAGGTTACGCGGTGGAAGGAGCGAAGGGATACGAGGACGAGAATGGTCCACGTATGATCTCCACACCATGGTTCGAAGAACCCATTCCGTTCCAGGAAGCAGCCGAGATTGGCACACGCAAAGTCATTCAGGAGCATTCCACGCTGGGCGTTGTGGTCACAACTGACGGTACGATTGCGGAGATTGCCCGGAGTTCCTATGTTGAATCAGAGGAACGTGTCATTGCCGAACTGAAGGAAGTAGGCAAACCGTTTGTACTAGTGATCAACTCGACTCGCCCTCGCAGTGAAGAAGTGCTGCAGTTGCGCAGTGAGCTTGCTGCTAAGTATGACATTCCGGTCATGACACTCAGTGCAGCTACAATGACAGAAGATGATGTGACAGGTGTGCTTCGCGAAGTGCTGTATGAGTTCCCTGTACATGAAGTGAATGTGAATCTGCCGAGCTGGGTGATGGTGCTGAATGAAAACCACTGGCTGCGCAGCAACTACGAAAATTCCGTTCGCGACACGGTTAAGGATATTCGCAGGCTGCGTGACGTGGATCGGGTTGTTGCTCAGTTCATGGAATACGAATTCATCGACCGAGCCGGTCTGAGTGGTATGAACATGGGGCAGGGTGTGGCAGAAATCGATCTGTATGCACCGGATGAATTATACGATCAGATCCTCGTGGAAGTTGTTGGTATTGAAATTCGAGGCAAGGATCATCTGCTGCAGTTGATGCAGGAATTCTCCCATGCGAAGAGGGAGTACGATCGCTTCGCTGAGGCGCTGGAGATGGTCAAAACGACCGGCTACGGTATCGCAGCTCCATCCCTCGCCGAGATGGCACTGGATGAGCCAGAACTCATCCGGCAGGGTACCAAATTCGGCGTCCGTTTGAAAGCAACCGCACCATCCATTCACATGATCCGGGTCGATGTGGAATCGGAGTTTGCACCGATTATCGGAACGGAAAAACAGAGTGAGGAACTGGTGAGGTACTTGATGCAGGACTTCGAGAACGATCCGATCAAGGTATGGGATTCAGATATGTTCGGTCGTTCGCTGCATTCCATCGTGAGAGAAGGAATTCAGGGTAAAATTGCGATGATGCCAGATAACGCACGATACAAATTGCAAGAGACACTAGGACGTATCATTAACGAAGGTTCAGGTGGATTAATCGCCATAATTCTGTAAGTCCAAAAGGCCGTAGGGGTACCCCTCGCGGTCTTTTTCTTATTTTATTTTCATGATTCTGGATGAACTGGATAAGATACTTTAGTTTCGAATAAAAACTTAGCGAGTTTTAGCTTTAAATTACTAAAACCCATTTACATACTAGGGATTAGCCGTTATATTAATATTCAACTATTGTGATCGAGATCACAGAGAGTGTGAACAGGGGGAGAAAGAGATGAGAGGGAAAAATACAAAATGGGTATGGTTGAGTGTGTTGCTTGTATTTACACTAGCGCTGTCTGCTTGCGGAATTAAAAAAGAACCTGCTTCAACTGCAGCTTCCGGCGCAGCAGAGGACAAGCCTCAAACCGAAGCAGTAACAGGTCCACTCAGTGGAAAGCGAATTGCACTGATTATGGAATTTAACACAGGTACGTTCTCACAACAATACGTGCAAGGGGTTAAAGAAGAAATCGAAAAATTCGGAGGACAACTGACTACGTTTGTCGCCGATAATGATAAAGCCAAAATGGTATCGTTGCTCGATAGCGCAATTAACCAGAAATTCGATGCCATTCTAACGGATCATGGGGATTCCTTGCTGACGCCGGGCGTGAAAAAGGCAGTAAAACAAAACATTCCGGTTGTTGTGTTCGATGCAGACATTAGTGTTCCGGGAGCAACAGTGTTGTCCCAGGATGATCAAAAGATGGCTGAACTTACGCTGGAGCAAATGAAAAAAGATATTAACGGACAAGGAAATATCGTAAAAGTATGGGTTGCCGGCTTTGCACCAATGGAACGTCGTCAGGTTGCTTATGGCAAGTTCCTGAAAGAGAACCCGGACATTAAGGAGATTGCAACGTTTGGTTCAGCACAGAACCCGGCGCTGGATACACAAGCCAAAATGGAAGCGATTCTGAAGCAATATCCAAAAGGTGAAATTACAGCGGTATGGACTGCATGGGATGAGTTCGCTAAAGGTGCAGCACGTGCCATTCAGCAAGCAGGACGTGACGAGATCAAGGTATATGGTATTGACATGAGTGATGAAGACTTGCAGATGATCCAAGATCCGAAAAACCCTTGGGTAGCTTCTGCAGCGGTTGATCCAACAGACATTGGGCGTGTTCAAGTTCGTTATGCATACCAGAAGCTGAATGGGGATGAGACAGAGGATCAAGTGGTTCTCAACCCGGTTTATGTACAGCGTGATGCGCTGCCTGACAAACAAATCTCTACTTCAGAGCTGTCCGAGTATGTGGAGGGATGGGGAGGAAGTACACAGGGAATCAAGGATTGGATGTCTGAATACGGAGTTACTGCTAAATAAAACAGCGTAACGGAGGCGCGCCGCAAGGCGCGCTTTTTCCAACCATGATGGAATATAACTATATGAGAATAGTGATACTCCCGGAGGGGAGCGATTGGAGGTTGGCGTCATGAGTACTGCACCGATTCTGCTTCAAATGGTACATATCCACAAGCAGTTTGCAGGCATTCCTGCACTGAAAGACGTGGAGTTCTCCGTCAAAGGCGGGGAAATTCATGCGCTGCTTGGTGCGAATGGTGCCGGCAAGAGCACATTGATGAAAATTCTGTCTGGTGCCTATCAACTGGATCAGGGCAACATCCAATTAAGTGGGCAAACGCTTCATCTGAATTCACCAGGCGATGCCAAAGCGAGTGGTATTCACTGTGTATACCAGGAGGTGGATGCTGCGCTGGTTCCCCAATTGACAGCTGCCGAGAACATTATGCTGGATCAATTGGCATCGCCTGGCGGAGGTTGGTGGAAAAGTCCGCGGAAACTGCAACAGCGTGCGGCTGAAGCTTTGCAGCAATTAGGAGCGAGTATATCCGTTCACAAAAAAGTAGCTGACCTGACGCTTGCGGAGAAGCAGATGATTCTGCTTGCACGTATTCTGATCCAGGATGCCAAGGTCATTATTTTTGATGAACCAACTGCACCGCTGAGCCAGGAAGAAACGGACGCTTTTTTCCGAATCGTTCATTTGCTGAAGGAACGCGGAGTGGCATGTATTTTCATTACGCACCGTCTTCCTGAAGTTACAAGTCACTGTGACCGCGTTACCGTGATGAGAGATGGACAACATGTGTTTACGGGTGAAGCAAAAGAGCTTACGATCAATGATCTGGTGACGCAGATGCTCGGAAAACCGTTTGAGGAAGAGTTCCCCAAGACAGAAGCACCGGTAGGTGAAGTGTTGCTGGAAGCGAGAGGACTTCGGCGTGGAGTCCGAGTCAAGGGGGTGGACCTGTCTGTTCATCGAGGAGAAGTACTTGCTGTGGTGGGTCTTGTAGGTGCGGGGAAAACGGAATGTTCCCGCTTGTTGATTGGTGCAGATCGGCTGGAGAGTGGAGAGATTCGGCTTAACAATCGAGAACTTCACCTTTCCCAACCTGCTGATGCTGCTGCTCTGGGCATTGTCTCAGTGCCTGAGGAACGGCGGAAACAGGGGATTCTGATTGAGGAAAACGTGGAACGCAATTTGAGCCTGCCTTTGCTTGGACGTCTTAGTAGATTAGGTTTTGTAAGTCGAAAGCGAGAGCGTGAGAATGCGGAATCTTTAGTGCAGCAACTGGGTATCAAAACATCGTCAGTGCGGCAGGAAGTGAAGTATTTAAGCGGTGGCAATCAGCAAAAGGTGGCCATTGGCAAATGGCTGAATGCGGACGCAGACGTCTTTATCTTTGATGAGCCGACAAAAGGTGTGGATATCGGAGCCAAAAGTGACATTTTTCGCATCATTAACGAACTGGCTTTGGCGGGTAAAGCTGTTATCTACTTCACATGTGAACTGGATGAAGGATTGGGCATTGGTGACCGGATTGCAGTCATGTGTGAAGGGACTATCGTTAAGGAATTCAAACGGGGCGAGACTAACCAAGAACAGCTGCTATACTATGCAAGCGGTGGACAAGAGGTGGAAGCATGAAGGATAAATCATTGGATTTTGCGTTCCGTTATGGGGCGATTATCGTTATTATTGGTGTTATAGCATTTTTCGGTATTAAATTGCCTTATTTCTTCACGTACAGTAACTTGACCGATATTTTGGGTTCAATCTCTATCGTGACATTTGTGGCGATTGGTGTTACCTTATCTCTCATTGTCGATGGATTTGACCTTTCGGTGGGGGCAACGGTCTCACTAACTACTGTCGTTACCGCTTCATTAATGATTTGGTATCAGCAGCCGCTGGCAGTTGTCATTATCGTTCCGCTGATTATTGGGGCTGTGATTGGTTGGCTTAATGCCTTGCTGATCGTGAAACTCCGTATCCCGGATCTGCTCGCTACACTTGCCACGATGTACATTATCGGTGGAATTCACAAAACGTATGCTCAAGGGTACACGATCTATAACCATATGCAGTTTCCAGACGGAAGCAAGGCTGCCGGAGAGATGGACCCCACATTTCTGCAGCTTGGGCAAGGAAAATGGCTGGGAATGCCGATTTCGGTCATCCTGCTGCTCATTGCGGTTATCGGTGTGCATATCTTTTTGACGTATACGAAGTATGGGCGCCAGATGTACGTTACTGGGGGGAATGAGGAGGCGGCACGTCTATCCGGAATCAAGGTAAAAAAGGTGCGTACACTCGCCTATGTAGCTGCTGGAGTGTTTGCTGCAATCGGCGGTATTATCTATGCATCCAAAGTGGGTTCTGGACAAATTGATGCGGGTTCTCCGTTGTTAATGGAATCCGTGGCCGCTGTATTTGTCGGATTCTCCGTATTTGGTGCAGGTAAACCAAACGTGATTGGAACATTCATTGGCTCGGTTCTGATTGGTGTACTGGTGAACGGTTTGACTATGATGAATGTTCAATATTTCACACATGATATTGTAAAAGGCGGGGTGCTCGTGCTTGCCCTGGCGGTTACATTTTACGTGTTAAACCGCAACCGCACTTGAAATTGTGTGCTGTCTGTATTAGTATAAAATTTGTTCGGCGTCTGAAACAACCTTTGTTTCAGGCGACATTCAGCCAGAAATGACTGTTGACCGCAGGCCGAGATTTCTGTTCATCACGCTCAAGATGTACGTAGATTTTTTGTGTATGAACGTATATTTCGCTATAAAACGGAAACACAGTATAACATTCAGGACATTGATTCAGGAGGTGAAAAAACAAATGAACAAATCAGACTTGATTACAAACGTGTCTGAAGCGACTGAATTGTCCAAAAAGGATGTAACGAAAGCGGTTGATGCCGTATTCGAAGCAATCTCTGAGGCTCTTCAAAGCGGAGACAAAGTACAATTGGTTGGTTTTGGGAACTTCGAAGTTCGCGAGCGCTCTGCACGTAAAGGACGCAACCCGCAAACAGGTGAAGAAATCGAAATTCCTGCGAGCAAAATTCCTGCATTCAAACCAGGTAAAGCGCTCAAAGACGGAATTAAATAAGATTTCTACATATTCCATATGTCGACAAAAAGACCGTGACTTGTTCACGGCCTTTTCTTTTGTCCTTTAATCATTTTTCTTCCTGCCATCTAGCGACTCCGGGTCATCCGGTTGCTGCGCATAGGCAATCAGAATAAGTTCTTCTCCAGCGGCTGAGGACAGATGCTGTTCGGTTTCTTTTAACTGGTGAATATGCTCGTCTGTCAGTGCTGCGGGAATGTACTTCATAAAGACTCTCCTTTCTGTGGCTGGATAACTTGTAGTATGACCTGGGAGTAACAGATTATTGCGCTCCATTCACATAAGGGCTGGTTGACAAATGAAACAATCTTTATCATCATTAACGCTATTGAACAAGGAGAGGGGATGTGCGTGATGGATCATCCAACCGGCAGTGATTATATCGTAATTAAGGCGGAGGAAAATGGTGTTCAGGTGATCGGCCTTACTCGAGGTCAGGATACCCGTTTCCACCATACGGAGAAGCTGGATAAGGGAGAAGTCATGTTTGCCCAATTTACCAATCATACTTCCGCCATTAAAATCCGTGGAAAAGCCACGCTGATTACTAAGCATGGACAGATTCAGTCGGAATAATGAAAATTGCAGGCATAGCCTGCTTTTTTTCATTGTACAATGAGGTATGAGCCTTTACCGGACAGACTACACTAACAGGTAAGGGCAGGGAGGCATTTATGAAACCGCGGATGATCGTGACTGCTTCACTGCTGGCAACGGTTGCGGCGGTCCTTCTGCTTGTTGCCATACAAACCTTACATATGCGTACCTGGGGCGGTGAAAACGTACAGCCCGTTTCTGCGACGCAGCATCCAGTTCAGCTAACGGAAGACAATCTGGTGGACGTGCTGAGCACCATGAAATTATCGACACCCATTGCCAGGGTGGAGTGGAAACAATCCATTTTGACGCTCGATCTAAAGGTTACCGGAACCAGCACAAGTTACACTGAAATCTATGGTAATATGGCTGCTGTGGCAGATCTGGGATTTCGAAGTCTGGATAACGTGGAACGGGTGATGCTGCGTGTTATGGCAGAGGACGAATGGCTTCACAAAAGACATTTATTGCTCGCTGCCGATTTTCGACGTGGGGAATGGCCGATGTATGCAATCGAAACGCTTCGAGACTGGAACAGTCCGATCCTCTCGAACGAATTAAAGGACTGGTTTCACATGATGGAGACCGAACTTTGGAAGAAGCAATTCGAAATGTCAAGTCAGAGGTAATAGAATAGCATGATTCAGTGCGTGTCCGATAAACATATGCTATAATATATAAGATTGTAGTGCAGAAATGGTTTAACAATGTAAAGGCTCGGAGGCTGAGAATGAATTCATATCGCGTACCCCAACTAGCAAAGAAATATACGGATTACGACATGATTCGACAACATACGGAAATCCCATCATTTCCGGATAGCCGGGCTCGTCTGCTGCAGGTATTTGTGGGCCGCACAGACGAAAAGGTGCATGATGAGCTATACGCTCTCGCAACCTCGCTCGTTCAGTTGGCCATGGATACGCATGATCGAATCGATACGATATCCGGAGAGCGTAGAGAACTGGAGATGCGTTCACGCCAGCTGAACGTGCTTGCCGGAGATTATTTCAGTAGCCGTTTCTATCAGTTGCTTGCCCATGCAGGCAAAATTGAAATGATCGGTAAACTTAGTGGTGCTGTTTCCGAAGTGAATGCACGAAAGATGACGCTGTATGAACGGATGAAAAAGCTTCTCGTTTCGGCTGAAGAATACTTGCGTGAAACAGTACAGCTGAAGATGCAGCTGTTTCTTTCTTTTACAGGCATGATCCGCGATAACGAAGCATCGCTATGGAACGACCTGTTGGCCGAATTCAGCTATTGCGAGGCAATTATGGAAGAGCTGCATCGGATGAATGACGAACAGAATTTTTATCACAGTTATGCTTTCTGGCATATTTACGAGTACGGTAATGACGATGAGCGGAATATGCTGCGTCAGCCGGAGCCGGATACAAGAGCATGGAGTGGTATGGTGCTGAAGTATCGGATCGGCGAGTTTTTGCTGGACAAGCTTCGTGAGTGTACACGCCGTATACAACTGTTGCTGCATGACGAGGAAGATCAACTGGGCCTGCATGAGATCAGTGCAATCCTGGAGCCTTACCTGACGTATTTGCAGCCTTCACATGCGGCAGTAAGGGAAGATTGAGGGGGAGACAGACGAATGGGGAGCGGAGAGACCAAACCTAAAGAAGAATTTGTCCATTCTGTTTTTCAGAGTATAGCCGGTAAATATGACGTCATGAATGATATTCTGAGTTTCCGCAGGCACAAGGCTTGGCGTAAATTTACCATGAAGAAGATGAATATGTCCAAAGGCGATACCGGTCTCGATTTGTGCTGCGGCACGTGTGACTGGACACTCGCCATGGCCCAAGCAAGTGAAACGGGTCACATGCATGGACTTGATTTTAGCAGCAATATGCTGGAAGTTGGACAGACCAAGGTTGATGCTGTAAACCGTCAGAAACAGATCACGCTGATTCAAGGCAATGCGATGTCACTTCCCTTTGAAGACAATTCATTTGATTATGTCACGATTGGATTTGGACTGCGCAATGTACCGGACCTCAGACAGGTTCTGTCAGAGATGAAGCGTGTAGTGAAACCGGGAGGCATGGTAGTTTGTCTGGAGTTGTCTAAGCCGACATGGCAACCATTTAAAGCTATTTATTATTTTTATTTCGAACAATTATTACCGAACATTGCCAAATTGTTTGCCAAACGTTATGAGCAGTATAAATGGCTGCCGGACTCACTGGCACTTTTTCCAGGAAGGAAGGAACTGGCCGACATTTTCGCAGAAACCGGATTGCAGGAAGTGCAGGCCTACCCTCTGACCGGAGGCATCGCGGCACTGCATATTGGAACCAAGGAGAATCAGCATGTTTAGGAAAATTCGCATCTTTTTAGAAATGATCAAGATTGAACATACGCTTTTCGCATTACCTTTTGCATTTATGGGAGCTATCCTCGGTTCCATGGTAGTGAAAGATACATTCCCTACATGGATGCAGATTATGTGGGTATTACTTGCGATGATTGGTGCACGGAGTGCGGCATTTGGTTTGAACCGCATGATTGACCAAGCAATAGATAAGAAAAATCCACGTACTGCAATGAGAGCAATCCCTGCCGGTTTGTTAAAAAACGGTGAGGTAGTTATTTTTGTCGTGGTATCATTTGTATTGTTGTTCTGGGCCTCTTCTAACCTTAATGTGTTATCCATGCAGCTGTTGCCGATAGCTGTATTTATGCTGGTATTGTATTCATATACCAAACGTTTCACCTGGTTGTGCCACGTAGTGCTCGGTATGACCATTGGTCTGGCTCCACTTGGGGGTTGGGTAGCGGTAACGGGTACGATGGATTGGACAGCGATTGTACTGTACGTTACGATTGTGTTCTGGACTGCAGGGTTCGATATCATCTATGCATGTCAGGATCTGGATTTTGATCAGGGCGAGGGTCTTCATTCCATACCTTCCCGTTTTGGTCTTAACAAATCATTGCAGATCGCAAAGTTCTTCCACGTGATTACCGCAATCGGTTTTCTAGCTTTGTTATTGTTGACCGATCTGAGTTGGTGGTATGGTGCCGGAATGCTGATTACTTATGGTATTCTCTTCTATGAGCACTATATTGTATCGCCAAATGACATGAGCCGGGTGCAGACCGCATTCTTTACAATGAACAGTGTGCTCAGCCTGGTTGTATTTACGTTTACTTTAATTGATCTGGCGGTGAAATAAAGATGCAGCAGCCGGACAATAAACGACTAGTTGTCGGAATTACCGGGGCCAGTGGAAGTATATATGGCATCAGATTAATTGAAACGCTGCTTGATCTTGAATACACCGTGCATCTGGTGATCTCCAATGCCGGGTGGCGTGTATTAAAAGAAGAAATGGACTGGGATGTTACGAATCGCGACCGTGTGCTGGAAGAAAAATTCGACGGCCGTGCGGGTTCCCTGATCTATCATCCCGTTAGTGATATTGGTGCCTCCATCGCAAGTGGTTCTTTCCTGGCAGAAGGCATGATTATAATGCCATGCTCCATGGGTACTCTTTCATCCATTGCACAAGGGTCGTCGGACAATCTGATGTCCCGGGCTGCTGATGTCATGATGAAAGAGGGGAGAACGCTGATTTTGGTGCCACGTGAGACGCCACTGCATGCAATCCATTTGGAAAACATGCTGAAGCTCTCACGGCTTGGTGTCCGAATGATACCGGCTATGCCTGCTTTTTATTACAAACCCCAAACGATGGACGAGTTGATTCTATTTCTGGTGGGTAAAGTGCTCGATAGTCTGCGCATCCCGCATCAACTGTTTACAAGATGGGGAGAACCGGATGAACGGGGATAGCTTCTTAGCTTCCTGCAATTTTGAATCTGCTATCCGAATTGCAGGGACAACTTGCTGTCCCCAAATCCCGGGGTATTGGTGAGCGCTGATGGTGATGTTTGAATGGAACCACAGCCTTGACCCATGCTCCGGCAACTTCTGTACTTATGTTTCAGAACAAGTCGCAGAGTTTAATTCCCGGATGTCGGCCTTGACATTCGAAGAAGATTAGTACGTCTCAGAAGAACACAAGCAGGAAAGGCAAGCCCTGGTTTTTCGTTATGCCTGCAGGCCCGACTTGCTGGAGGGGAAGGTAAGCATGGATTTATGGACTGACAATACGCTGACACGGGTGAACGAATGAAACTATTGGATATTTTCGGGTTGTTAAAAAAAGACATGGACTACATTGAAAAAGAGTTGTATCGCAGTGTTCAGGGAGAACAGAAGCTGCTAAGCGAAACGTCACTTCACCTGCTCAAGGCAGGGGGTAAGCGTTTGCGTCCGGTATTTGTGTTGCTCGGCGGGAAATTTGGTACATACGACATTGAACGTCTGAAGCTGGTTGCGGTTCCGTTGGAACTGATTCATTCGGCTTCTCTGGTTCACGATGATGTTATTGATAATGCGGCGACACGCAGAGGTAAACCAACGGTGAAGTCCAAATGGGATAATCGGATTGCCATGTACACCGGAGATTACATTTACGGCAAGGCGCTTGAGATGACTGCGGGCCTGTCCGATCCGGCGATACACCGTATTCTGGCCAAAGCGATGGTGCAGATGTCCATTGGTGAAATGGAGCAAATTCGTGACTTTTTCAATACGGGACAAAGTGTACGTAACTATCTCTTGCGAATTCGTCGCAAAACGGCGCTTCTTATTGCTGTCAGCTGCCAGCTGGGGGCGCTTGCTACTCGTGCGCCGGAACATGTATCTTCGTTGCTGTACACCTACGGTTACAACGTGGGTATGGCGTTCCAGATTCAAGACGATGTACTTGATCTGGTTGGCACCGAGAAACAACTGGGTAAGCCTCCAGGCAGTGATATGAAGCAGGGGAATATTACGCTGCCTGTACTTTATGCATTGCAGGAACCTAACTTGCGTGAACCTTTGCTGGAGGAGATAACCCGCGTCCAGCACGAGGAGGGACGGGCGAGTGCATCAGATGCGATTGGAATGATTCGCCAAAGTCAAGGAATTGCTAAAGCAGAAGCCCTGGCTGACCGATATATGAAGAAAGCGCTCGATGCTCTGGATCAACTGCCTAACATCAAGACCACCAAAAACTTGCGTGATATCGCCCATTTTGTGGTCAAACGTACGCATTAATATGTTTGAACATTACTCTGCTATGAACGGGAATCTTTTCATCAATGCAGTTCCTTGTTTAGCTGTTCTCACTCAAGAAATAACGTTCATGTGATATTCCTCATTGGGAGGATTTGGACATGTATGTTACAATCGAAGGGATTGCGTTTACATAATGAAATAACTTTGAACCGTGAGTGAGGAGTGAGCCTATGGATCGTACATTTTTGATGGTGAAGCCGGATGGTGTGCAGCGTGGTTTGATAGGGCGTATCGTTAGCCGTCTGGAAGACAAAGGATTTAAGTTGGTGGCAGGCAAGCTGGTGCAGATGTCTGAAGATCAGGCCAAACGCCACTATGCTGAACATGAGGGGAAACCGTTCTTCGATGATCTGGTTCGTTTTATCATATCTGGACCTGTATTTGCTATGGTCTGGGAAGGTGACGACATCGTGGCGCTTTCGCGCATCGTAATCGGGAAAACCAATGTAAAGGAAGCGGCTCCGGGCACAATTCGCGGAGATTTCGCCAGCCACACACCGCATAATCTGATTCATGGGGCGGATTCACCGGAAAGCGCCACTCGTGAAGCAGCAAACTTCTTTGCTCCGGATGAGCTGGTAACGTACGACAAGAGCATCGCAGCCTGGTTGTAATTTTTAGCCAGAAGGGTGATACGATGCTGGAGCAGGAACAACTACTAGACCCGGATTACGCCGGATTTATTCGGAAAATCAAAGAGAGCACAGGCATTGATCTTGCTCAATACAAGGAAGGCCAGATGAAAAGAAGGCTGACCACACTTCGTAACAAAAACGGATTTCATACGTTTTCTATCTTTTTTGATGCCATGCAAAAGGACAAGTCCTTGTTTTATGAGTTTCTGGATCGCATGACCATTAACGTCTCGGAATTTTGGCGTAACCCTAATCGCTGGGAAGTACTGCGGGATGAAATCCTGCCTGATTTGCTGGGTCCGAAGCGTGGCTTTAAAGTGTGGAGTGCCGCTTGTTCCACAGGCGAAGAACCTTACACTCTGGCGATGATTCTGGATACAATGGGCATTCTTAAGGGAAGCTCCATTACGGCAAGTGACTTGGATGAAGGTGCTCTTGCCAAAGCCAAGGAAGGGCGTTATATGGAACGCTCGCTAAAAGATGTACCGAAGGAAACAGCAAATCGATACTTCAAGCAGGATGGCTTGGTGTACCGTATTGATGAACAATTGAAAAGTTCGGTCAAGTTCATGAAGCAAAATCTGTTGCTGGATCGTTTTGACGAGGGGTATGATCTGATTGTATGCCGAAATGTCATGATCTATTTTACCGAGGAAGCCAAAAACCTGTTGTATCACAAGTTTGCAACAAGTTTGCGTCCAGGCGGTATTTTGTTCGTGGGCAGTACGGAACAGATTTTTTCCCCGGGGCAATATGGTCTGGAAACAGCGGAAACATTCTTTTATCGCAAAAAATAATTTCAATTATTTTATAACCGTCTGGCGTGCACATGTATATGTGTCCAGGCGGTTATTTGCATAATGGATGAATGGATATTTCTCACACATGTCGGAATCTCAATCAATCACCACTCGAGTCCAATCCATTTTAGGACAAGAAACGACCGACTTTCTTGTCAAAGCCGGTCAGCTATACTATAATAAGCAAAGAAATTATGGGATTTTAGCAATGTGAAGTTTAACAGTTTAAAGGGGGAACGTATTATGAGTTTACGCTATTTAACCGCAGGGGAGACGCACGGACCCCAATTAACCGCAATTATTGAAGGATTGCCAAGCAATCTGAATATTGACTTTGAAGAGCTGAATTTTCAGCTTCACCGCCGCCAGAAGGGATATGGCCGTGGACGTCGCATGCAAATTGAGAAGGATCAGGCCAATTTCGTTGGTGGTATCCGTCACGGATATACAACGGGTGCTCCTGTAGCATTGGTTGTTCAAAATAATGACTGGAAACACTGGCAGAATATTATGAATATTGAGCCGATTGAAGGCAGTGACGAAGAGAAACGTCGCGTTCATCGTCCACGTCCGGGACATGCCGACTTGAATGGTGGGCTCAAATATAACTTGAAAGATTTGCGTAATGTACTGGAGCGTTCAAGTGCCCGTGAGACAACGGTGCGTGTAGCATGTGGTGCTATTGCACGTCAATTCCTTGCTGAATTCGGAATCAAAGTAGCTGGACGTGTGTTGCGTATCGGAGAAATCGAAGCTCCTTATCAAGATCTGCCGATCGATGAACTGATCGAAGTGACAGAAGCTTCCTCCGTTCGTGTAACCGATGCAGAAACCGAGAAGAAGATGGAAGCCTACATCGACCAGATCAAACAGGAAGGCGACTCCATCGGTGGAATCGTTGAATGTATCGTTGAAGGTGTGCCTGTGGGTCTTGGTAGCCACGTACAGTATGACCGCAAACTGGATGCACGAATCGCACAGGGTGTAATGTCTATTAACGCATTCAAGGGTGTGGAAATTGGTATTGGGTTCGAAGCCGGAACGATTCGTGGTTCTCAGGTGCATGATGAGATCGTGCATAGTGAAGAGCGTGGTTACCACCGAGCTACCAACCGTTTGGGCGGATTCGAGGGCGGAATGACTAACGGCATGCCAGTTGTGGTACGTGGAGTTATGAAACCTATTCCTACGTTGTACAAACCACTTCAAAGTGTGGATATCGATACAAAAGAAGCATTTACAGCTCAGGTTGAGCGTTCTGATGCATGTGCTGTTCCGGCAGCTAGTGTCGTTATGGAGCATGTGGTAGCCTGGGAAATTGCAAAAGCTTTCCTCGAGAAATTTGGCGGAGATTCTATGGAGGAAATCCGCACGAACTTTGCCAACTACAATAATCAACTGGAGAATTACTAAGATGCGCCAGCTGACAGTGCAGTTGGAGGAACGCTCTTATCCAATTCTGATTGGCAGCGGCCTGTTGGCTCAAGCGCCTCAATATTTTGAGCAATATGGCTTAACCAAAAAAAGCCCGCTACTCATTATTACAGATGAGCATGTGGCATCCAAATACTTGTCCGATCTGGAACAAACGCTGCGTACGGCTGGTTTTACAGTCGTCTCAGCAGTTGTTCCATCTGGTGAAACATCGAAATCCCTTTCGGTATATCAGGAGATGATGACTGTCGCCATCGAAGGCAAATTGGATCGCAGTTCGGCTATTATTGCTCTAGGCGGGGGTGTAGTAGGGGATCTGGCTGGTTTTGTTGCTGCTACATATATGCGTGGAATCAAGTTTGTACAAGTGCCTACGACGATCCTGGCGCATGACAGCAGTGTTGGCGGGAAGGTAGCTGTCAATCATCCGCTTGCTAAAAATATGATCGGTGCATTCCATCAGCCAGAGTTGGTACTCTATGATGTGGATACTCTTCAAACCTTACCGCCACGCGATGTCTCGGCTGGTTTGTCAGAGATGTTGAAGCACGGACTGATTCGGGACGAAGCTTTTGCATATTGGTGTGAAGAGCATGCGGATGAGCTGCTTGCCCTTGATCCGGAGGCTCTGGGATATGGCTTGGAACGAGGCTGTGGTATCAAGGCAGAGATTGTATCACGTGACGAGCGTGAAAATGGAGAACGTGCATTGTTAAACCTGGGTCATACGATTGGTCATGCTATTGAAGCGATTGCCGGTTACGGCGAATTTTTGCATGGTGAAGCCATCTCGATTGGTATGGCGGGCTCGGCAATGCTCGGCGAGAAGTTGGGAGCCCCAGCAGGACTCTATGACGATACGGTTCGCATGTTGCGTTCATTGCGCCTTCCGGTGACGATGCCAAAACATTTGGATACAGATGCATTAATGGATGCAATGATGCACGACAAAAAGTTCCGTGAGGGCCATATGGTCTTCATTATTCCTGACCGGATCGGTGCTGCCAGAATTGTAAAGGATGTACCGGTTACGGCAGTACGCGACGTCATTGAAATGCTCAAGAAGGGAGATTAAAAGCGATGGTTACTCGGGGAATTCGCGGGGCTACTACGGTCACGCATAATAACGAAGAACATATTTTGAAAGAAACGGCTGTACTTTTGCAGGAAATCGTGGATCGTAACGAGATTACACCCGAAGATATTTGCAGTGTTTGGATTACGATGACTGGAGATCTGGATGCAGCTTTCCCAGCAAAGGCAATTCGCCAGTTGGATGGCTGGGAGCTTGTACCCTTGATGTGTGCGCTGGAAGTTCCGGTTGCAGGTGCCTTGCCACAGTGCATCCGTTTTATGGTACATGTTAACACTGCAAAAGGTCAGAATGAAATCAACCATGTGTATCTTAACGGTGCACAGTCTCTGCGTCCCGATTTGGCGGCACCTTCCAATTCGTAAGATTAGAGTGGTTGTCAAATCATTCGGAATGATGTATAGTGAGAACCAGTTGAGTAGAGTAGAGATTGAGCTGAGAGCAGCTGAGATGAGTGGAGTATATAGCAGAGTCCAGCGGGTGGTAACCGGAGCAACAGAAGCCGGTCAACTGATTCGCGGTACGTCGTGCTACGGAATTATTAGAAACAGGATGAAGGAATGCAAACGTGTCTAGCGACATCGTTTTGTTTAGGTATAACACGACCGATACCCTCATGCACATGCATTTCATGATGAATGAGTGCTATGGGTGAGAATTAGTGTATGCCGGTACAATTCCTTTGTAATTGATGAATTTATAATTCATCCATACAACAGCCTGTGTGATAATTCGGTAAGGATGCATGTATAGGGACTTGTTATTTATGAAGCAGCAACCTGTTGAAACAGCTTATAACCAAACCTCTACCTGATGGTAGAGGTTTTTTTGTTGTATATTTTACTTTTTCGTCTACCTAATTTGAAAGGACGTGATCTGATGATAACGCCAAATGTTAATCAAGTACTGAAAATGTCGAATGAATATAATCTGATTCCGGTAGTCAAACGGATTCTGGCAGACATGGAGACTCCGATTCGGATTTTCCGCCGTTATGCTGACAACGACCGGGCATTTCTGCTGGAAAGTGTGGAGGGTGGAATTCAATGGGCGAGATATTCCTTCGTCGGTACAGATCCGTTCCTGATGATCTCCGCCAAAAAAGGCCGTATTGTGGTAGAAGAAGCGGGACAGATTCGAGAACTGCCAGGCAAACCGATTGAAGAACTCAAAGCGCTGTTGCGTAAGTATCGCAGTCCAAAAGATGATGAACTGCCCCCATTTACAGGCGGGGCCATCGGATTCTTTGGATACGATCTGCTGCAATATTATGAGAAGCTTCCGGCCCACGCGCTGGATGATCTGAAAATGGATGATATTCGCTTCATGTTCTGTGACCAGATTATCGTGTTTGACCATGTGAAGCAGCAGATGCTGCTCGTGGGCAATGTACACGTGAAAGACGGTGCAACGGATGATGATATCCGTCAAGCCTATGCTTTAACTTCTGAGAAGCTGGAACAGGCGGCTGAACGCTTGCAGCAGCAAGGACCGGGGGAGAACCTGAACCCGCGTTCCATTCCAGGAGACGTGGAACTGGGGGATATTCGATCCAATCTCACGAAGGAACAGTTTATCGGGAATGTAGAACAGGCCAAAGAGTACATTCGGGCAGGAGATATTTTTCAAGTGGTATTATCCCAACGTTTCCATATTGATACCGAAGTTTCTCCGCTGCATGTATATCGCGTGCTTCGGACGTTGAATCCATCACCCTACATGTATTATCTGAAGATGGACGATGAAATTATTGTGGGCACTTCACCGGAAGCTTTGGTAAAAGTGGATGGAAACCGCGTAGAGACACGGCCGATTGCGGGAACTCGTCCAAGAGGAGCTACGGAAGCAGAAGATCGTGCATTGGCCGCAGATCTGCTGCAGGATGAGAAGGAACGTGCGGAACATCTGATGCTTGTCGATCTGGGACGTAATGATCTGGGACGTGTGTCTAACTTCGGAAGTGTGAAATGTGACATGTTCATGGAAATTGAACGATATTCCCACGTCATGCACATGGTGTCCAACGTTACAGGTGAGCTTAGAGAAGACAAAGATTTCTTTGATGCATTTCTTTCATGTTTACCAGCGGGTACGGTATCCGGTGCGCCGAAGCTGCGTGCGATGGAGATTATCGCGGAACTGGAAAAAGAAGCACGGGGTGCATATGCAGGTGCTATCGGTTATCTTGGTTTCTCGGGAAACATGGACTCCTGTATTACAATCCGAACGATTATTTTCAAAAAAGGAAAAGCTTATGTGCAGGCTGGAGCCGGAATCGTATGGGATTCGGTGCCTGAGAATGAATATGAAGAAACAGTAAATAAAGCCAAAGCGCTTCTGAAGGCGATTCGTACAGCAGAAGCGATGTTTCCTGCCAAAGAGAAGGATCACACCTTGAAACTTGCCAACGCCGATTATTTTGTTACCCCAGCCACGGCTGCACAAAACTGAGAGAGGAGAGACCGGAAATGAATATGAACCCAGTCATGAATGAAGAATCCAAGCGATCCGCAAATGAAGTTAGTCATGCGGAAGGCATGAAGAATGGCCTTGCCAAAATTTTGGAGGGAAGCCATCTGGAGCAGGCAGAAGCGCGCGACTTGATGTACTCCATCATGAGAGGTGAGGCCACTCCGGCTCAAATCGGAGGTTTGCTTATGGGCTTGCGGATGAAGGGGGAAACGGTGGATGAAATCACGGGGTTTGCCGAAGCCATGCGTGGACAGGGCGGACGGATCCTGACCGACGGCAATGGACTGCTGGACACCTGTGGAACAGGTGGTTCAGGTATTCATAAGTTCAACATTTCAACGGCATCGGCCATCATTGCTTCAGCAGTTTCTGTCCGGGTGGCGAAGCATGGCAATCGCTCTGCCTCAGGTAAGGCGGGCAGTGCGGATGTACTTGAAGCATTGGGCGTGAA
This sequence comes from Paenibacillus sp. GL_099_B, assembly GCF_057835695.1. Lineage (NCBI taxonomy): Bacteria > Bacillati > Bacillota > Bacilli > Caryophanales > Paenibacillaceae > Paenibacillus > Paenibacillus sp. GL_099_B. Next base: position 4,573,660 of record NZ_CM174430.1, on the reverse strand, counting down.
TATTCATCTGGACGGAGAGCAGGCGAGACAATGTCTCGATGAGATCGGAATCTGTTTTTGTTTTGCTCAGGTGTACCACCCTTCTATGAAACATGCTGCTGCACCAAGAAAAGAGCTGGGTGTGCGTACGATCTTTAACATGCTCGGACCTCTAACTAATCCTGCGGGAGCGGATCGACAATTGCTTGGTTTATATGACCGTAGCCGGACACCGATGATCGCTGAAGTGCTTAATCGTCTGGGGCTGAAAAGAGCTTTGGTCGTAGCGAGTCATGATGGACTGGATGAAATCAGCATCTCCGCACCTACACAAGTATCCGAACTGCGTAATGGTGAAGTGCATACGTATGACATTGATCCACATGACATGGGATTATCGTTACATCCGCTGGAATCGGTTCTTGGAGGAGATGCGGCTCAGAATGCCGAAATTATTAAAAGGATCTTCCAGGGAGAACGGAGCGCATACCGCGATGTCGTTTTGTTAAATGCCGGGGCGTGCATCTATGTATCCGGTCTAGCCAATACCATTGCAGAAGGTGTGTTGATGGCGACAGAAGCTGTAGACTCCGGCAAGGCTGCCGAGAAGCTTGAACAGTTAATTCATACAACGGAGGCGTACAGTCATGTATCTTGATCGAATCGTAGCAACCAAACATAAAGAAGTTGAAGTTCTCGCACAAACATTTCAGATGGACGATGCGCTGAAAAAGATAGAGACATTACCCAATACTCGTGGATTCGAACGTGCTTTATCAGAGAGACGTAACCGTAAGCTGGGTCTCATTGCCGAAGTGAAGAAGGCTTCTCCGTCCAAAGGACTGATTCGTCCTGATTTTCATCCAGTAGAAATTGCTTCCGCATACGAACGGGCTGGAGCAGATTGTATATCCGTATTGACCGACGTTTCTTATTTCCAGGGAAATAGCGAATACTTGCAGGCCATTCATGAAGCTGTGAACATACCGCTACTGCGCAAGGATTTTATTATAGATGAACGACAGATTGCCGAGGCGAGGCTGCTTGGCGCGGATGCCGTTTTGCTGATTGCGAGTATTCTGACACCCGAACAGATGCGTCAATATCTGACATTTGCTAAAAGTCTGGGCCTTGATGCATTAATTGAAGTCCATGACCGAGCTGAACTGGAGCAAGTACTCGATATTCCGCAGGCAACACTTGTGGGCATCAACAACCGCAATCTGAAAACGTTCGAAACGAGTCTGAACACCACGTTAGATTTGATGAACTTGATTCCGGATGGTGTAACATTAATCAGTGAAAGTGGAATTGACGGTCCTCAGCCATTGGAATCTCTTATTGAGGCAGGTGTGCATGGTATCCTTGTTGGGGAGCATCTGATGCGCAAGGACGATGTTGAGGCTGCGGTATATGAACTAATGGGACCAAAAGCATGAATGCAATCAATCATGACGGCACAAGCAGCAGAGACGTGAATCTGCGAAACCGGCCGGCAGCGGCTGTAAAAATATGTGGACTTCAGGACGTTGAAGTGCTAAAATCGATGATAAACTTGCCTGTGGATTACATTGGTGTTGTTTTTGCCCCATCCCGTCGCCGTATTACACCTGAACAGGGTGCCGAGCTAAGAACGGTTCTCTTGGACTGGACGATGTTCGGTCGGCCGAAGCTGGCGGGTGTTTTCGTGAATCCTACGCTCGAAGAGCTGGAAAGCATCATGCAGATTTCACGCCTGGATGTCATTCAGCTGCATGGACAGGAATCGCCGGAATTTTGTGAACAGGTGAAGCAGCACTTCGGTAGCGAAGTGTTCAAGGCTTTCTCTTTTCCCAAAGATGAAACAGGTTCATTAGCTGACGATACTGCCTTGCTGGCACTTGATCCATATAAAAATGTGGTGGACGCCATATTGCTCGATACGTTTGACCCGCTCTATGGAGGGGGCTCCGGTAAAACCTTTGCCTGGGAACGAATTCCTTTCTATGCCGAATGGGCAAGAAAACATGGAATCGCGTTGTTCGTGGCAGGAGGTTTACAGCCGGATAATGTGCAACAATTGATACAGACATATACACCGGATGGCGTCGATGTATCCAGCGGCGTAGAGTCCGAAGGTGTGAAGGATATTGCAAAAATTACAGCATTTGTAGAAAGGGTGAAGCAGGCATGACACATCAATTGCCGGATCAACACGGGCGTTTCGGTCCCTTCGGAGGCCGCTTTGTACCTGAGACACTAATGAACGCTCTGATCGAACTGGAGGAAGCGTATAGCCACTTCTCCGAAGACGAGGAATTCAACAAGGAACTGAATTACCTGCTAAGCGAGTATTCTGGACGGGAAACGCCTTTATACCATGCAGAGCAATTGTCCCGCCGCTTGGGTGGACCCAAAATTTATCTGAAACGTGAAGACCTGAACCATACGGGAGCTCACAAGATTAATAACGCTATTGGACAGGGATTGCTAGCCAAACGGATGGGGAAAAAGAAAGTCATCGCCGAAACGGGTGCAGGACAGCATGGCGTTGCCACGGCAACAGTTGCTGCATTGCTGGGGCTTGAATGTAAAGTGTTTATGGGTGAAGAAGATACGCAGCGACAACAGTTGAACGTATTTCGGATGAAGCTGCTTGGGGCGGAAGTCATTCCGGTGACATCTGGCACGAGGACATTGAAAGATGCAGGTAACGAGGCGCTCCGCTACTGGGTTAGTAATGTGGAAGATACCTTCTATGTGCTTGGATCGGTAGTCGGTCCTCATCCGTATCCAATGATGGTACGTAACTTCCAGCGAGTGATCGGTGATGAGACACGGCGCCAGATTCAGGAGATTGAAGGACGGCTGCCGGATGTGATTGTTGCAGCTGTAGGCGGCGGAAGTAATGCAATCGGCATGTTCTATCCGTTTATTGGCGATCAGGATGTGAAGCTTGTTGGTGTTGAAGCAGCAGGTAAAGGGGTGGACACCGAGTTCCATGCGGCTACGATGAGCAAAGGCACACATGGTGTATTCCAGGGTTCGATGAGTTATCTACTGCAAGATGAATATGGACAGGTTCAGCCAGCTCATTCCATTTCAGCGGGACTTGATTATCCGGGTGTTGGTCCCGAGCATTCCTATCTCAAAGATATTAAACGTGCAAAATATGTTCCGATTACGGACCAGGAGGCATTGGATGCCTTGCAGTTGCTGAGCCGGACAGAAGGCATTATTCCCGCTTTGGAGTCAGCCCATGCTGTTGCGCAGGTCGTCAAGCTTGCGCCTGAACTCAGCGCTGATGATATCGTTGTGATCTGTCTTTCCGGTCGTGGTGACAAAGACGTTGAATCCATTATGAAATATACAGGAGGGGACTTGGCATGAACCTGATGGACCAGACCTTCCAGCAATTGAAAGAACAGAACCGGACAGCACTTATTCCATTCCTTACGGTTGGAGATCCAGATGTGGACACCACGGTGGAAATCATTAAGGAATTGGAACAGGCAGGGGCGGACATTTTGGAGCTCGGTGTTCCCTATTCTGATCCGCTCGCGGATGGACCGGTAATCCAGCGTGCTTCCGAGCGTGCATTGAAAAGTCAGATCACCATTCGGACTTGTATGGAGACAGCAGCAAGAGCGCGTGCTGCGGGTGTAAAACTACCTTTTGTACTGTTCACCTACTATAATCCAGTGTTACAGACGGGACTAGATGTATTTTTTGACGAGTTGATCAAACATGAGATCAGTGGCATGATCATCCCAGATCTTCCGATTGAGGAAGCTGAGGATATGCGACGCCGTGCGGATGCTGCGGGTGTGCATTTGGTTCCGCTCGTAGCCCCTACGTCCAACGCGAGAATCGAGCGTATTGTCACGGGAGCACGTGGTTTCATCTATTGTGTCTCTTCTCTGGGTGTTACGGGAGAGAGAGCATCCTTTTTCGATGGGGTAGAGAGCTTCATTGAAACTGTAAAGAGCCTGACGGATCTCCCGGTCGCTGTTGGCTTCGGCATTTCTAGTCACGAGCAGGTAGCTCGTTTCTCCCGTATCTGTGACGGCGTTGTTGTAGGCAGTGCTATCGTTCGTCAGGTGGAAGAAGCCATACCTCTTCTTGGAAACCCGGCTACGCGTCAGGCGGGACTGTTGCAAATTCGCAACTTTGTGGCACAATTAAAAGGATAGGGATTCAATGATGTTACATCCCCGGGGCATGCTCAGCACAGGCTGAGGCATGTCCATAACTATTTCAATAACAGGAGGCGGTCGGGTTGAAACCGAAGTCCCAGATTGTCAATCTGCCTGTATATAAACCGGGCAAACCGATTGAAGAAGTGAAACGTGAACTGGGTTTGGAGCAAGTGATCAAGCTGGCCTCCAACGAGAATCCATATGGAAGTTCGCCTGCTGCGCTTGAAGCGATCACCAGAGAGCTCGTCAATGTAAGCATATATCCGGATGGCAGTTCCACGGAACTGACTGAAGTGCTGGCGAAGCATCTGGGAGTGGAACGGGATAATCTGATCTTTGGTTGTGGATCGGATGAGATTATTGCGTTGATCACTCGTGCATTCTTCCTCCCCGGAGACGAGAACATCATGGCCGACCAGACGTTCTCTGTTTACAAAAGTAACGCTGACATCGAAGGTGCTGTCAGCATTGAAGTGCCGCTCAAAGATGGAACTCATGACCTGACTTCCATGCTGGCGCAAATCAATGATAAGACCAAAGCAGTCTGGGTGTGTAACCCCAATAATCCAACGGGTACAATTATCTCTGAGCAGGAATTGACGGCATTCATGGATCGTGTACCTTCTCATGTCATGGTTGTGCTGGATGAAGCCTATTATGAATTCGTAACGGATGAGGCGTATCCACAAAGTGTTCCTATGATTGAGCGTTATCCTAACCTGGTTATTTTGCGGACATTCTCCAAAATCTATGGACTGGCTTCATTGCGTATTGGATACGGTATTGCACGCCCGGAAGTGATCGATCTTATCAACCGCGTGCGTGAACCGTTCAACACTTCACGTTTCGGTCAGGCTGCTGCGAAGGCTGCGCTTGAGGATCAGGCTTTTGTCCAAGAGTGCGCGGAACGTAATGCGGTAGAACGAGAATATTTGCAAAATGAATTCACGCGGTTAGCACTGCCGTTTTTCCCTTCACAGGGTAACTTCATCATGGTTAATCTGGACATGCCTTCTGCAACGGCGTTCCAGTCACTATTGAAACAAGGCATTATTGTTCGTCCTGGATTCCATGTATATCCAACATACATACGTGTGTCCGTCGGAACATCAGAACAGAATCGTGCGTTTGTCACGGCACTGGAGAACACGCTGGCTGAGAAGGCGGTAGCACGCCCTTAAATCTGGCGATGAAAAGAGTGAGGACCCATGAAACTAAAAATTGCAATGATCGGTGTAGGGCTCATCGGCGGTTCACTGGCGCTTTGCTTCAAAGGCAAGCCTGGTGTAACGGTGATGGGCTATGCCCATCTGCCTGAACTGAAGGACAAGTACATAGCGAGTGGTGTAGTGGATGATGCTACGCTCTCTCTGGAGGAAGCGGTACAGGATGCCGACTTTATTTTTTTGTGCGTACCTGTTGGGCTGCTCGAATCCTATTTTGAACAATTGGCCAAGCTTCCCTTGAAAAAGGGATGTATTATTACGGATGTAGGAAGCACAAAGGCGTCTATCGCAGCCTGTGCTGAGCATGTCCGCATGAGAGATGCATACTTTATCGGCGGTCATCCGATGGCCGGATCTGAGCGTGCAGGTGTGGATGCAGCCTCGGCAGTGTTATTCGAGAATGCATACTATGTCTTGACCCCTTCTGAATATGTACCTGAGGAAGCTTATGACAGGTTATCTGATCTTCTTGCGTATACACGTGCCCAGATTGTTCGTGTAGAGCCGCTGCTGCACGATGACATTGTGGGAGCGATCAGTCACTTGCCACATGTAATTGCAGTTGCGCTGGTGAACCAGGTGCGCGAATATAATGAATCGAACCCTTTGTATAAAATGCTGGCTGCAGGCGGTTTTCGGGATATTACCCGGATTGCCTCCAGTGATGCCATTGTATGGAGAGATATTCTGCTGAGCAACCGTGAGGTGCTGCTGGGCTTGCTGAAGGACTGGAACGGCCAAATGACGGCTTTCACCGAAATGCTGGAGCAACAAAATGGTGAGGGCATTGAGGAGGCGTTCCGTCAGGCACGCGAGTTCCGCAGTGTGCTGCCAGAACGACGGAAAGGCATGATCTCGTCGTTGTTTGATCTGTATACGGATGTACAGGATGCACCGGGGATGATCGGCAAGATTGCCACCGAGCTTGGGGCGAATGATATTAACTTAAGCAACATGGAGATTATTGAGAACCGGGTCGATGTGCCGGGAATTATGCGTTTGTCGTTCCGGCAGGAAGAAGAAATGGAACGTGCCAAAACGTTGCTGGATTCCCTGGGGTATCAAGTGTGGATTTAGGTTATTGGAAGGGGGCGAAAGCCCTCTTTCTTTGTGTTGAAAACCAGTTGTTACAGTACATAACCTAAAAAAGGACAAAAAAAAGACCGCTTACATAAGCGGCCATTGCTCACGTGGAGCAATACAGTTATTGGATAGGAGTGGAGAGAAACCATACTGTACTTTTATTATATGTATACGTTTTCATTTTGTCAACACTTTGAGTAAAATTGTTTGAAATAATTATAACTTTCGTAAATTAAGGAAATATAATCCTTGCATAAAGTGGGATAGATCTTCATTTGGACAATTGCTTGATGATCGGAAATAAGGTTGAATGGTGCAATTGAGAAAAATATATTATAACGAAATTCTTCTGAAATTTTAAATTAATTCTTTAATCGCACAAACTTTTTGAGGCCTTCGTTCGTCCAATATAAGAGTGGCTTCACAAAAGGGACCAAATTGAAGTCATGGACGAGAAAATAGCCGCATAATAATGACTGGTCGGGCTTCAATGGAAGCTATGGATTTGCCAGGATGATGCAGACCGTTGTACAATAAATACTGTTAATGTAGAAACGTTGGGGAAATTGCCATTACATAGGGGAATTTGGCGGGAAGGCCTGTTTTGGCGCTGAACGCTGTTTTATGCGGTGAAAACCGCAACTTTTTTGTGCCTGTTCGGTAATACATGGATAGAGTCGAACGGGGAGAAGCACATGGATGGGCGAGGAGGGGTCGCACTCAAATGACGGATTCCCAGTTGATTCGAGAGATCAAGGAAGGTAACCTGGAGTTATATTCCGAGCTGATGAGTCGTTATCAGCGTAAAATACTGGCTTTCGTATATCATATGTTGAAAAGTTCTAATATGGAGCTGCTTGCGGAAGATCTCTGTTCTGAGACTTTCTATAAGGCGTTCCGCAGTCTGCACTCATTCCGAGAGGTGGATGCCTCGTTCTCAACCTGGTTATATACCATTGCGAGAAATACGGTACTGAGTGAGCTTCGCAAACAGCGTACTGGGAGTGTTCCACTTGAAGAGAGCGGTTTTGTACCCATTGCTCCTTCTGAGAATGCGCCAGAGTATGCTGTTTTGCGCAGTGAGCGGGTGATGCTGGTTAGGGAGGCAATTAACAATTTACCGGAGAAGCAGCGTTCTGCCATTATACTCCGAGAGTATGATCAACTAGATTACCAGGAGATTGCAAATATTCTTGGGCAGAGCGTCAGTTCTGTAAAATCGTTATTGTTCAGAGCAAGGTCAAGCGTAAAAACTCAATTGGAACCTTATTTCTTCGAACCGGTCTACGAGCCATATGAAGGGATGAAGAACAGATGAATTGCAATGAAGCCCAGGAACTGTTTGCACTGGTCTGGGACTTACCGGAAGCTCATCCTCAGCGATTTGCATTTCATGCTCATCTCGCTGGTTGTGAAGATTGCTCGCAGCAATTTGAGGTTTGGGAAGAAGCTCAAATTCTGCTGCACAGCATACCGGTCCCAGTGACAGAACAACAGGCAGAGAAAGTGAACCGTAATGTTATGGACCGGATCTATGCGGAGTCTCCATGGCTATTGCCGGAAGAGGCAAAGGTTAATCGTTTCTCTGCTGTGATCCGCAAGCATATGTCTTTGTGGATTGCTGCGTTCCTGGCAATTTTCTTATGCAGCTTTCTGTACATGGCGATGTTTAAGCCAGATGTATCAGAAGCTGAGCAGACCAGCGTGGTCTCTACGGGTATTTTGGAGACAGGGGTAGCGGGCAGTGAGCCTTCTTCCTCCGGATTGTACAAGTACAACATGACGGGAGCGGACAGAGGGAGTATTATTGAGCCCTTTGTTGTGAGCATGGGCCCAGCGTATCCTCAGTACTGGATGGCGTTGTCATTGCTTGCAATAGGTATGGCTCTGTTCTCTCTTGGACGTATGCATCGTACAACGAACAAACGCAAACAAGGTGCACGTGCTTAGGTAAAGCTTTCGTTCACCGTATAGAGAAATGAGGGATGAGATGCGGATTGGGCTTATTCGTCACGGTCTAACCGACTGGAATGCGGCAGGACGTATTCAGGGACAGACAGACATACCTCTGAATGCGGAAGGTCGTGAGCAAGCTGAGCGCCTGGGTAGACGTTTGCTTACCGAAGAGTATCGCTGGGACCACATCATTACGAGCGGGCTGTCCAGGGCTCAGGAGACGGGAGAGATTATCTCCGGGCTATTGAATGTTCCTTTGCTGGAGCCGGATGCACGCTTGAAGGAGCGTGGCTTTGGTCAAATTGAAGGTCTGACATCCCAAGAGCGTGTTGCTCGTTGGGGCGCTTCCTGGGAGACGCTTGATTTGGGACAGGAACAGATTGCTGATATTCAGACACGTGCTTTGGGCTTTCTGGAGGATTTATGGGAGGCTCATCAGGACCAAAATGTGCTGATTGTGTCCCATGGCGCCTTTCTAGCCAATCTGCTGTCAGCTTTGTATAAAGACCGCTATACGGAACGAATTGGAAACCTGTCGCTTACGATCCTGGAGAAGGAACGTGAAGATTGGAGACCATTGCTATATAACTGTACACGACACCTTTTATTGGATCTGGCGAAACAACCTGAGTAATTAACTCAGGTTGTTTTTTTTGCGTTATAGCAATGTCTATAGAGATTGCTATAAACATTTAGACAAGAACGGAGAGGACAGAAATAACCTGAGGAAGCGGAGCGTTCGCCTTTATCCCCGGATTTTCCCCTTTGAAAAAAGGGGATCCAAAAAATCTGGGGATAACAGCGATTAGAAGGTTGTTCTGTCATTGAAGTGGCAAGTGTAAATATTCTTTAGTTCAATTTCTACATGATTTTGAACCTCTCATTCTTCTTCTGAGCAGGCAACTTCGGGCATAGTATGGTTAAAACATAAAAGATTTGCAAAAAAAGAGGTTTAGATCATGGGAATTCCGTCAACGATGTTTACAAAACCAAACTACTCCAGGCCCCGAATCAACAGCCAAAAAGTAGTCAAGGGCGAGGCGATGACCCATGAATCTAGCGGATATGCTTACTTTTGCCGATATCGGCCAGCTTAATCGAATAGCAGACTATTACCAGTGCGAGTGTAAGCCCAATTCCAAACATGAACTCATCCAGAGTATTCTCACTACATTGGGCAGCAGACCTTTTTTTGAGCAGCAGGTTCGCGAACTAAACCAGGTAGATCTGCGATTTTTGAACAATTTGCTGTTTGATGCCCGTCAATACTTCGGTATGGAGGAACTTGTCGCCATTGCTCGTCAATCGATGGATAAAAAAGATAGCGAGGCTGGAGCCAGTCCACGTGATCTTATCGTACGCTTCACGAAGAGTGGATGGTTGTTCAATGGCACAACTCAACAGACCAGATACCTGTATCAGGTACCCCAGGATTTGCAAATGAGATTTCGGGATGTGTTATCCACTCACCTGAAGGCAGGCATTGCACAGACAAGCGAGCCTCCCGTTTACAGGGATGAATACCATCTACTCGCTGATGATCTGAAACTGTTTCTACAATTTGTCCAGCAGCATGAAATAGCACTAAACGCAGAAGGCATGATGTATCGTCGTTCTCAGCAGCAGATCATGGAGCATTTGCATGTGAGTGAGGCGCTGGTGGGTAAGGCAGGATGGAGATTTGGTTATGGTCGTTCGTTCAAAGACTACCCCGACCGATTTGCGTTCATCTATGACTACGCTTTTCATCATCGTCTGGTCCGCGAGGAGCAGGGCACGCTGAAATTGTCACCTTCCGGTGAAGACAAGCTGGGGGCAGAGAAAACAGCCGAGATGATACAGCTATTTCGGTTTTGGTTAAGACTTTATAAAGGTGCTATTCCCAATCTGTCCTCCATTGTGTACTGGACAGGGGAATGTGCAGCTGGCTGGTCCACAGCAGAGTCTTTGTTCCGACAGATTGGTCCCTACATTCAGCCGTTCTATTATGACACTGCAGAGACGATTTATGACAACAGGATACTCAAAATGATGCTGCATCTGGGCATGCTTCGCATTGGAGAGAATGCAGATGGGCGTACAGTACAAATGACAGCATGGGGTTCACGCCTTGCGTCATCCTGTCGCTCGCTGTCCGGGGACATTACTCCCCTTATGTTTGACAAGTGAAGGACAAGTTGCTAAAATCACTCCCAAATTAAGGAGTGATACTTATGATAATTCCATACAAAGGTATGCATCCACAGTTACACCCTTCGGTATATATGGCTGAAGGCGCCAAACTTATAGGTGATCTGACAATGGGTGAAGAATCTACGATCTGGTTCAATGCTGTGCTGCGCGCCGATCTGGCACCCATTGTGATTGGACGGCGCTGTAATATACAGGATAATGCTGTTGGACACGTCAATACGGATCAACCTTTGATTTTGGACGACGATGTATCGGTAGGGCATTCTGCGATTATCCATGGATGTCGTATCGGAACAGGTTCGCTGATTGGTATGGGCGCTATCCTTCTCAATGGAGCCGAAATTGGTGAATATACGCTGATCGGGGCCGGTTCTGTTGTTACTGAAAATACTAAAATTCCGCCCTATACCCTTGCTTTGGGCACACCAGCCAAAGTGATACGTGAGTTGACTGATGCAGATCTTGAGCGGATGTCGAGAACTACACTAGGTTATGTTGCCAAAGGAAAGGAGTATAGGAGCTCTTAAATCCGTTTTGGAGGTGCATCCTATTGGATAAAATGAAAGTTACGTATGAAGTCATGTTGGGGCTGGCTGCTGAGATGGTGTGGGACGACGCGCTTCGTAAACAGCGCAGCGAGAAGCTGTATATGGAAATCGATAAGGCATTGGCTACCGGAGACGAAGTAGCTTTCCGGAATCTGACGGATGAACTGAAGGCCATAAACTGATGAGCATGTAAAATAAATATATAAGTCAGGAAATGCGTGAAACACGCATTTCTTTTTTGCGTTCACGACCATTCCTACACGGAAAAAGTATGAATCTCTGGATTTATAATATAAGCTCATATATAATATGGGAATAAAATGGATAGAGAGGGGAATTAGGGAATTGAAATTCAGTGAGATGACTCAAGACAGCTGGGCGGAACTGCAACTCTATCTGGATACATGCCTTATTCCATATACAGCCCTAACGGGCAAACAGTCCCCGGTTGAAGCAACTGAGGCGTTGGAGCGGCTTAGAGATTTTTTGGATCTGGTGGAGATTCCTTTTAAAGGACGTATCATGACTTACCCTGCATTCCATTATGCATGTCCGGATATGTCAATGGCATTAAATACCTTATCCGAACAACTCAAATCTTCCGGTTTCAAATATGTGGTTATAATGTCATCTGATGGTGTGCTGGAACAGACCCAAATTACTTCTGCAGATTTGGTATTAAGTCGTTCTATTTTAATTCAAGAGGTTGGAGAAGAAGGGATTTCGCGTTTTGTCGGGGAAAAAATCCGAGAGTTATGGAAAAGATGACCTACCTGTGACAAATGTGACAATTTACCAACACTTTTTTAATAACGCTTACAAATGAACCTTAAAAATGTGTGACAAATTCTTGACGGTGTTCTAGGGCTACTATATGATTATGTATGTTCTAGTAAGTCGTGGAATTTCTGATAATGAAAACGATTGAGAGAGTTGGCTGAAAAAGGGGGTTGGAGACAGTATGAGCAGTGAGCATGACCAGCACGAAGCTTCGATGAAATTGCCAAGCCGCATGGAAATGTCACGCAGGCAGTTTTTGACGTACACGCTTGGTGGAGCTACAGCCTACATGGCCGCCGGTGCAATACTCCCCATGGTCCGTTTTGCGGTGGACCCGATTTTGCAGCACAAGGGAGAAGGCACCTCTGTCAAAGTAGCGGAAATCAGCAAAATTACGAATGAACCTCAAGAATTTACGTTTGAAGTGAAACAGCAAGACGGTTGGTATTTGAGCAATGCTTCGTTAATCGCCTGGATCAGGAAAGATGAACAGGGCAAAATCTATGCGCTTTCACCCATTTGTAAACATTTGGGATGTACCGTAGGTTGGAACAGTGATAAGCAGTATCCCGACGAATATCATTGTCCGTGCCATGGTGCGCATTATACCAAAGAAGGCAAGAATCTTGCCGTAGCCCCGAAGCCGCTGGATGAGTATGTGGTTAAGGAAGATCAGGGTTGGGTTTATCTGGGCGACATTGTTCCGAACACCCGAGTCAAATAGGAGGCGTGAACGCAGATGTTTAAAAATGTCTATGACTGGATTGACGAGCGTCTCGATATCACGCCAATCTGGAGGGACGTTGCGGATCATGAAGTTCCAGAGCACGTAAACCCGGCTCATCACTTTTCCGCATTCGTGTACTGTTTTGGTGGATTGACGTTCTTTATCACTGTTATTCAAATTTTGTCAGGGATGTTCCTGACCATGTATTATGTGCCTGATATTATTAATGCTTACGCCAGTGTCGAGTATTTGCAGACCAAAGTAGCCTTCGGCCAAATTGTACGCGGGATGCACCATTGGGGAGCCAGTTTGGTTATCGTTATGATGTTCTTACATACGATGCGTGTATTCTTTACCGGCTCTTACAAAGCACCACGTGAGATGAACTGGGTTGTCGGCATGCTGATCTTTTTTGTCATGCTGGGTCTCGGGCTTACCGGGTACCTGTTGCCATGGGATAACAAAGCATACTTTGCAACCAAGGTTACTCTGGAGATTGCGAATACGGTTCCTTGGCTGGGGCCGATCATTAAGGAATTCCTGCAAGGCGGAACTATTGTAGGTGCGCAGACGTTAACACGGTTCTTTGCCCTGCACGTCTTCTTCCTTCCGGCTGTGCTTCTGGTGCTTCTGGTCGGTCACTTTATTATGATCCGCAGACAGGGCATTTCGGGACCACTATAATCTGAGAAGGGAGGAATCGACATGGCTCACGGACACAAGTCAGATGACCAGGAAAAGATTATCTTCGTCGGGGACTCACGCGTCCGTAAAGGAGCGGGGTTTATAACTCCACCGGATTACACGGCGTATCCCGGCAAATCAGAGGCTTTTATTCCTAACTTCTTGCTGAAGGAATGGATGGTTGGTGTTGTTGTACTGGTTGGTATTCTGGTATTAACGATTTCGGAACCTGCACCATTGGGCTATCCGGCCAATCCAAGTGCATCGGTTATCCCGATGCCAGACTGGTACTTCCTTTTTCTGTATCAGTATTTGAAATACCCATATGCCTCAGGTGATTATGTCCTGCTCGGGGTACTTGGAGTCAGTGGAGTTGCTTTCGGCGCTTTATTACTCGCTCCTTTTCTGGATACAGGCAAGGAGCGGCGTTTCTACAAACGTCCGATTGCATCATCGCTCATGATTCTATCGGTGATGTCCGTTATCTACCTGACCAATGTTGCGTGGACACACTATGAGCATGAGTTGGAAGCAAGTGGCCAGAAGCCGGAACATATTCAGCGTGAGGAAGAAGCGCGGGAGAAACACGCGCAGGGTCTGCCTACCTCCAATGCGCCAGGTCAAAAAGAAGAAGTGGCGATCGTTGAGAAGGATGATCCTGCAATGGAAACCTTCAAAAAGGCCGGATGTATCGGATGTCATGCGGCTGATATGAAGGGCGCAACTGGACCTTCGCTTCGAGGCGTAGGTAACAAACACAGCCAGGAAGAGATTCTGACCATTATCAAAGAAGGCTACAACGCAATGCAGCCTCAGTACAATAATGCCATCGCTCAAGGTGTTACGGATGAAGAGATCACTCATCTGACCGAATGGCTTGCGAAACAGAAGGCAGAACAGTAAAATCGAACTAAGCAATGAAACCTGATCGTTTATGCGGTCAGGTTTTTTTGAGGCGTTTTTCGCAAAACCTATCTTTGGAACGTAGAATCATATGATGGAAGGGGCAGAGCCTGTGGCTTTATCGTATTTTTGGAGCCGGGAATTTCTAACGAACCGTTATTTCCTGTGGCTTCTTTTTTGGTGTAACGCATTAGGAACAGTATATGGATACATATGGTACGGGGATCAATTGGAATATACGCTGGCACAGCAACCACTATGGCAAATTGTGTTTGTGCCGGACAGTCCGACGGCGAGTCTGTTTTTTACACTATCCTTGTTGTGGATTTTGTACAAGCCGAAATCGATGCTTCTGAATCGGATTGGACATGTCATACAGGCGCTTGCTGTGGTTACTTCGGTAAAATACGGCGTTTGGGCAGTCTCCATCATTTTTGCAGGCTGGATGCAGGGGGGCGCACAGAACTGGCAGGATTGGATGTTAATTGCATCGCATAGCGCCATGGCTATTGAGGCTCTGCTGTATGTGCGGTTCTTTGGGTTCCGTTGGGGTGCTCTGGTGATCGCTGCCTTGTGGACGCTGTTAAACGATACGATGGATTATACCTATGACATTTTCCCATGGCTGCCCGCATCGCTGATGGACCATCTGGATGGTGTACGCAACTTCACAGTGGGACTGACGCTAGTAAGCATTCTCTGTGCATGGCTTGCATTGAGACAGGCCAAACGGACCTGATTTCCTAATGTAAGCTTGTTCTAAGGAACTCCGGCCCGCCATACATTGATGGTGGGAGGGATGTCCATGAAGAGAACGTTCAGGATCAAAACTGGATTTATGGTGGTGTCGTTCATGACTCTACTGTTCTGGACGAACTTGTCATACAGCGTATCAGCGGAAAGTACAGGTGCGAACGGAAATACAGATCAGCAAGTATCAGCCAAAAATTCAATTCAGCAATTAAATGAAGAAGCGGCCCTGCTGTATCGACATGCCTTGGAGAATGATATTGAAGAGGTTAGAGGCAGTATTTTGCGAATCAGTAAAGGTCTGGAGCATATATCCTTTGAGGGTCAGACGACAGTAGAAGGCATTCATGCCCTATCCGAGACCATTGTTGAAGTGAAAGAAGCTGCGGTCAGGGTGAAAAGTGATGATGCATCTCTCCAGCAGGCCTCTGCCAAACTTCGACTTGCGGCAGACAGTCTCGCCAACCCGGCCAAACCTTTATGGCTCCAGTATTATAAAATCGTAAAAAATGATATTGATGCGCTATCAACCGCGGCAGATCAACAGTTAAGTTCGGCGATAATAGCAAGCCGCTACGCCTTGCTGGAGGAGCATTACGAGACGATCCGGCCTGCGGCGATGATCCGCCGTGAACCTTACGAGATCGCCCAACTGGACGCATGGTTGTCTCATACCAAGGGTCTGACTGCGGCCAAGCAGACTGACATCGCACAATTGAAGAGTATGGTAGCCCATGGTGAAGAGTTGGTGAACCAGTTGTTTGGTCGGGAAAAGGACGAAAGTGCCTTCGTACCGTTTGTTCAGGGTCCCAATCGCAGGGCAGCCGGATTGCTCATTACTTCCATAATCATAGCAACGCTAAGTTATGCGGGTTATCGTAAATATCGAGCACAGCAACAAGGGATTTTTCCTTTTCGGCGTTAAGCCATTACTGTTATCACGATATGATAAAGACCTCTGTCTACAAGGAAGGCCAACCGGTGGCTCTTCTCTTGGCGAGAGAGGTTTTCTCTTTTTGTACAAGTAAAAGGTCAACTTTCCTTAAATCCTTCTCCATGTACATCATGCACATCGCTAATAATAACAAAAGCTCTAGGGTCAACCGAACGCACAATCGTCTGCAAACGTCGGAATTCCTGCCTGGAGATGACACAGTAAGCAACGTGTTTGGCTTGTTTTGAATACGCGCCAATGGCTGGAATGAGCGTTACACCGCGGTCCATATCACGGGTAATCAAATCTGCAATCTCAGGTGCATGATCACTGATGATCATAAATGCGCGGGCCGAATAGGCTCCTTCCTGAATGAAGTCGATCACTTTAGAAGCGATAAACACAGCTACAAGGGTATACAGTATTTTTTCTTTGGGAATGTAGACGAGGGAGATACCAATAATGATGAAATCGATACCTAATAGTACACGTCCCATACTCCAGCCATATTTTCGATTAAGAATGCGGGCAATGATGTCAGAGCCGCCTGTCGTTCCGCCCCAGCGGAATACGATTCCAAGGCCTGCCCCCAGTGTAACTCCAGCGTAAAGCGCCGCAAGTAAAAGGTCATTCTGGGTATGTAGCGGTTCAATCCAGCCTAGATGAATCATTTTTTCAAATAACCACAGGAACACCGTAAGCGCTCCAATACCCACGCCTGTATAGATCATCTGTCTGCCGCCCAAAATCTTGAGCCCCACCAGAAAGAGTGGAATATTAACAACCAAGGTTGTAAGTGAAGGAGAGATGTTGAATGCATAATTCAGCAGGACTGTAATCCCTGTTACGCCGCCTTCCATGAGCTGGTTGGGGATGATGAAGTACAGAAGTCCAAAGGCATATAATGCCGTACCCAATAGGATGGGGAGAATCAATTTGAATTGAACCCAGGTTTTGGAAGTGCTCATAAGTTCCCTCTCCATTTTACAAATTAGAATGAGAAAGCAATCATTCCCATCTTAGTATACCTGTTTATTGATTCTTTAAAAATGATTTGTCGTTTATGATGGTGGAAGTGAATCTAAATAACTGATATATTAGGAACAAATACGACATAATTTCAAAAGGAGAATCCGTTCTCATGGAGAAAAGCATTGCAGAAATGCAGCGTGAGGTTGATCTGTATATTTCCCAGTTCAAAGAAGGATACTTCAGCCCGCTGGCCATGCTCGCCCGTATGTCTGAAGAGGTGGGAGAGCTTGCAAGGGAAGTGAATCACGAGTTCGGTGAAAAACCGAAAAAATCTTCCGAAGCAGACAATTCCATTGAGCTTGAGCTCGGGGACATTTTATTTATCACGATTTGTTTTGCTAACTCTCTCGGGATCGACCTGGCAGAGGCGCACGACAAAGTCATGCATAAATTTAACACACGCGATGCAAATCGGTGGACGCCAAAAAACACCGATTAGGCGTAGATTACATATGCTGTACCATCACCTCAATGGGGGAGGGACAGCTTTGATGATGAAACCGGAAGAGTATATGCAGCATGCTTACCGCTGTATTTTGCAAAATGATTTTGAGCAGGCGATTCGTTGGTTCGAATCTGCCATTGATGCTCACCCGGAACATGCGGAGCTCTATTATCGTTGTTCCATTACACATGCCCGCAGTCAACACTTGGCTCCAGCGCTTGAATATGCGCGTAAGGCTGTTGAACTGTCACAGGGGATAGAGGAATATGTTTTGCATTTACAGACCCTGGAAGCCAAACAGATAAGCCTTCAGGCCAAGGTGTTGCTTGAGCAGGCCGGAGACGGAACGCATGAACGATATGTGCAGGCGGCCGATCTGCTAAAACAGGCAGTTAAACTTGACCCGTTATATGTGGAAGCGCATATCATGCTTGCTCTTGCTTACAGCGATCTGAATGAGTTCGACCTTGCAACCCGGTCCGTTCGTGACGCATTGTTGCTGGACCCGCAGAATGATCAACTGCATCTATTGTTACAGGAAATTAAGCAGCGTATGAAATCCATTCAATAAGATGCCATTTCATAACGGGATGGAAATCGTTTGAACTGGATTCAACCAATTGAACCAAGAACCAACATAGTGAGGAGATGCAGTCAAGATGAGTGAAGTAATAAGAGTTGCCGTAATCGGAGCGGCTGGCCGGATGGGCCGTGAAGTAGTGAAACTGGTGCTTCAAGATCCTGAACTGGAGCTCGCCGCAGCGGTCAACCGCTCCGGAGTAGGCACGGATGCCGGAACACTTGTCGGTCTGCCCGAATGTGGGGTGCTTTTGACCGATGATATCGAGATGGCTTTTGCAGAGACTAAACCACAGGTTATGGTGGACTTCACAGTCCCTCAATATGCCTTTGCCCATACAGAGATTGCCATTCGTCACGGAGTAAGACCTGTTATGGGTGTTACCGGCTTTACGCCGGAGCAGATCGAACAGCTGGACAAGCAGTGTCAGGACAAAGGCATTGGAGGGTTGATTGCCCCGAACTTCTCAATCGGTGCTATTCTGATGATGAGATTTGCCGCACAGGCTGCCAAACATATGCCGAATGTGGAGATCATCGAATATCACGGGGATCAGAAGCTGGATGCTCCTTCGGGTACAGCAATTAAAACAGCCGAGCTAATTGCAGCAAACCGTGAGGAACTTCGTCAGGGCAATCCGAATGAAGAAGAGACGATCGAAGGATCGCGTGGCGGATATTATAATGGATTCCGAATTCATAGCGTACGGTTGCCGGGAGTATTCGCCCAGCAGGAAGTGGTATTTGGAGACTTTGGCCAATCCCTAAAAATTCGTCATGATTCCTATGAGCGTGCAGGTTACATGCCTGGTGTTAAGATTGGTGTACAGAAGGTTATGGAATATACAGGACTCATCTACGGATTTGATCACTTTATCGACTAAAGGAGATTGTCATGTTGAAAATTGCATTTATTGCCCATGATCGCAAAAAAGAAGAGATGGTTAACTTCGTGACAGCCTACGAAAATGTATTTACAGACCATCAACTATACTCGACAGGTACAACAGGTCTTCGCATTATGGAAGGAACCTCATTACAGATCCATCGGTTTGAATCCGGTCCACTGGGCGGGGATCAACAGATCGGAGCCTTGGTTGCACAAAATGAGATGGATCTGATTATTTTTCTGCGTGATCCATTGATGGCACAGCCTCATGAACCAGATATTAACGCTTTGCTGCGTCTGTGCGATGTACAGGGGATCCCACTTGCTACGAATATTGCAACTGCAGAGATTCTCGTTAAAGCGCTCGATCGCGGTGATTTTGGCTGGAGAGAGCTTGTACATAAATACAAGCCTGAGGGTGGATTGAATTCGGGTGATGCTCAATGAGTCTGGACATTCTCATATTTGGCGCACACGCGGATGATGCAGAGATTGGGATGGCAGGAACGATTGCCAAACATACTGCAGCGGGACTGAAAGTAGGCGTGTGTGATCTGACCCGAGCAGAGATGTCTTCCAACGGGACGGTAGAGCGCAGAGCCGAGGAAGCGGAGCAAGCCTCCCGCGTCCTCGGTCTTTCGTGTCGAAGCAACCTCGGCTTGCCTGATCGGGGGCTGTATATTACTCCAGAACACATCGAGGCTGTGACTGCCGAGATACGGCGTCATGCCCCTCGAATCGTGTTTGCGCCATATTGGGAGGATCGCCATCCGGATCATGTGATGTGTAGCAAGCTGGTGCAGCAAGCAGTCTTTAATGCCAAGCTTAGAAACTATATGCCAGACATGCTCGCAGTTCAGGTAAAAGAATTGTATTTTTACTTCATTAACGATATCGGACCAACGGATTTGATTGTGGATATTACGGAACACTATGAGCAGAAGGAAAATTCATTGCTTAGTTATCGTTCCCAGTTCGAATTGGGAGAAGGCTCAGTTGCCACTCCATTGACTCAAGGATATATTGAACGTGTGAAAGCCCGGGATTCTTTGCTCGGACAGCGGAGCCTTATTCCATTTGCAGAAGGATTCGCTAGCATTACACCTTATGTAGTTCATCAATTTGGCCAAGCAGCCAAGTCATAAAACGATCGAACTTGCTCGTATAAATCATTTATCAATTGCATTTCCGTTGCATTACATCAACCTGCACACGCGGGAGATTAAAGGAGCGTCCACCGGATGGATCAAAAGCTAAAAATTGGTATTACCTGTTATCCGTCCCTCGGAGGGTCTGGCGTTGTCGCAACGGAGCTGGGCAAATTGCTTGCCGAACAGGGTCACCAGGTTCACTTTATTGCTAATAGTATCCCGTTTAGACTGGGTAAATTTCAGAAAAATATTTTTTATCATGAAGTTGAGGTCAACGATTACTACGTCTTCCGTTATCCACCGTATGACCTGTCATTGGCCACGAAAATGGCGCAAGTAGCCAAAGCACAGCAACTGGATCTGCTACATGTACATTATGCAGTGCCACATGCGGTGTGTGCCTTTTTGGCAAAACAAATGGTTGGTGAGGATTTAAAGGTGGTTACAACGTTACACGGAACAGATATTACTGTACTGGCACAGGATGAGTCGTTGAAGGATTTGATTCGACTTGCCATCAACGAGAGTGATGCGGTTACGGCCGTATCCCAGGATTTGATTCGTGAAACGGTTGATTTGCTGGATATTAGGCGTCCAATCGATCTAACCTATAACTTTATTGATAAAAGAATCTATTATCCACGTGATTCAGCAAGTCTGCGTAGAGACTTCGCAGCACCTCACGAAAAAATACTGATGCATATCTCCAACTTCCGTCCTGTGAAGAGAACACAGGATGTGGTAGAGGTGTTCCGTCAGGTACAGGAGCAAGTACCTGCCAAACTGTTATTTGTTGGAGAAGGACCGGATTTGCCGAAGATTCAATGGAAGATTAATGAGCTTGGACTGAATGACAAGGTTCATTTCCTAGGTAAGCAGGATGATGTTGCTCAAGTCATTTCGATGGCTGATGTGCTTATGCTGCCTTCGGAGAAGGAAAGCTTTGGACTGGTGGCACTCGAAGCCATGGCTTGTGGTGTACCTACTATTGGATCACAGGCAGGGGGTATTCCTGAACTGGTATTGCACGGCAAGACCGGATTTTTGTCTCCAATCGGTGACACGCAATCGATGGCGGAGAACACGATTCGTTTGTTGACTGACGACCGTTTGACAGCAGACTTCAGAGAGGCATGTTTGAGACGGGCCCATCATGATTTCTGTAATGATGCCATTCGGCATGAATATGAACAAATATACTACCGG
Organism: Paenibacillus sp. GL_099_B; assembly: GCF_057835695.1. Classification (NCBI taxonomy): domain Bacteria; kingdom Bacillati; phylum Bacillota; class Bacilli; order Caryophanales; family Paenibacillaceae; genus Paenibacillus; species Paenibacillus sp. GL_099_B. The sequence continues at coordinate 4,552,417 of NZ_CM174430.1, read as the reverse complement.
GTGCTGGGACGTGAAGTTCCGAATCTGAAGCCGGTTTGTGGCTGATTGTCAGATAGGATTGTTCCATTACGGAAATATATCTGTGTAAGCCACACCAAGCAACACGTAGTTATGGGGTGAGAGTAAGTGGTTCAATGGACACAGGTAGATCATGAAATGGCAAGACAAAGTGAACAGGTGCTGCGAACATTAAATGAAAAAGGGTACGAAGCTTATTGGGTCGGTGGTTGTGTGCGTGATGAACTGCTGGAACGTGGCGTGGATGATATGGATATCACCACGTCCGCTTCCCCTGAGCAAGTCATGGAACTGTTCGCGGATTGCATCCCTACGGGCCTCCAACATGGAACGGTTACTGTTCGTTCAGGAGGCTTTTACTTTGAAGTTACGACTTTTCGAACTGAATCTGAATATAAGGATAATCGAAGACCCACTGCTGTTCAATTTGTGCAGGATGTCAAAGAAGATTTGCAGCGGCGTGACTTCACAATGAATGCTCTCGCTATGGATCGTGACGGAAATATCGTTGATCCTTTTGGTGGACAATCGGATATTCAGGATGGACGGGTCAGATGTGTGGGTTCGGCTGGAGAACGCTTTGGTGAAGATGCGCTGCGGATGCTTCGCTGTGTTCGCTTTGCTTCGGTATTTGATTTCAAAATTGCCTACAACACCTGGAAGGGGTTAGTTCTGCAAAAGGATCTGCTTCAACATATCGCCATGGAAAGAGTACGTACCGAAATGGTGAAAATGATGGCAGGCCCTCATCCACTGCGCGGCCTGGAATTGCTGTTTCGAAGCCAGGCACTGGAGCATGTGAAGGCACCAATCTCCATGGAGCGATTCAATAAAGCCCTCATGTCCAATATGGAACAATTGAAGGAGGAAAACGTTTTATTGCGCTGGTCCATGATGCTGATTGCAGGTCATTATACCAGGGATGAAGCAGATGCTTTACTTCGAAAATGGACGTTTTCTAATGACGATCGTTCCCGCATTAATGGAGTTCTCCAGGTCGAACAGTTGATCCAGACTGTCGTACAAGAGCAGAAGGATGAAGAGACACTTCGATCAGAGTGGATCGTAACTGTGCTGTCTTGTGGACGTCAGGCAACAGAGGACTGGCTCATCATTCAACGACTGCTTCCAACAGGTTGGAGAGATCAAGAGGTTCTGCACGAAGAACAGATGGTGGTAATAGAATCCCAAGGTGCTGGATGGAGTCAATCCATGAAGGTGCATGAACTGAAAGATTTGCATATTACGGGTGAGAACGTATTGCAGCTTCTTGGGCGCAAGGGTGGACCATGGCTGGGACAACTGATGAAATATCTTTTAAGAGAGACTGCGATCGGAAATTTAGCGAATCAGCATGACATGCTGACCAACGAAGTAAAGCGGGTGGCTGCAGATGACAAAGCATGAGGAACTGTTACATATGTTGCTGAATGCCGAAGGAGAGTTTGTGTCTGGTGAAGAGATTAGTCGCAACCTTTCCATTAGCCGAACGGCCGTGTGGAAGCACGTAAACAAACTGCGTGACATGGGTTATGAGTTTGAAGCCGTATCTCGCAAAGGGTATCGCTTGGTCACGAAACCGGACAGTATCGATGCCACAGCGCTTCAGCTGGCACTAGAAACGACGGTATTTGGTCGGAAGGCGGTCATTCTGAATTCCACATTGTCCACCCAAGGTGATGTACAGCACATGGCTGAACAGGGGCAGGGCGAAGGGGCTGTGGTTTTGGCGGAAGAACAGACGGGTGGACGAGGCCGCTTTGGACGTAAATGGTTCTCACCACCGGGAAGAGGCATCTGGATGAGTGTTCTAATGCGTCCGGAGCTTGCACTGCAAAATACACCACAGCTTACCTTATTAACGGGTGTGGCCGTGTGTCGTGCCATTCGGTCATATACAGGTGCTGATGCTGGAATCAAATGGCCTAATGATCTTTTGATTGATGGTCGCAAGGTATGCGGGATTCTGCTTGAATCAACCGTTGAAGACCACGAATTACGTTACTGTATCGCAGGCATAGGCGTAGATGTGAACTTCGATCCCAAGGATTATCCCGAGGATCTGATAACAATCGCAACTTCACTTAAGATGGAGACCGGACAAACCATAGACCGAACAAAACTTGCAGCGGCCATTCTCTCGGAATTGGAGCGTTTGTATTTTTTGTATCAAAAAGAAGGTTTCGGCGTGATCTCTTCGCTCTGGGAAGCTTTGTCCGTATCCATGAATCGCGAAATTAAGGTGGCTAATCCGCAGGGGATCATCGAAGGTACAGCCGTAGGCATTGATCCTTCTGGGGCATTGATTGTGGTGAAGAAAAACGGTGAGCGTGTATCGGTTTATTCCGGTGAAGTTTCATTGGTGAATTAAACAATTTGTCGAATTTACACCGTTAAAATGAACATAAGACGTGAACTTTGGGCAGAACTTTGGTATACTGTGTTCGTGAGGCGATATCGGCTAATGCAGACCGAATTGCACTCCGGCAATAGTATGCTTTGTTCTGCTTTTAAAATGTTGTAGTGACAAGGCAGGAATGGTAGTAAAGTGAGTTGTTGGATTCTGCTCTGAGCCGAAGAGGACCGAGACAGAAGGGACGATCGCAAGTGACTCTTTTTTGACTTTTCGGGACTTTTTAGTGGAAACTAAAAGGTTTTTTTGTTGCGTTTAAATTGAAAAGGTGAGAGGAGCCATGACAAAAATGGCAAACAAACAAGCATTGAATATTGTGAAAATGAAAAAATATAAGCAGGACGGCGTGCCGCTTAGCATGATTACAGCTTACGATTATCCGACAGCCCAATTGGCCGAGGAAGCGGGTATCGATCTAATTTTGGTTGGTGATTCACTGGGAAACGTGGTATTGGGTTATAACTCGACCTTGCCCGTTACGATCGACGATATGGTGTACCATACACGCTCTGTCGTACGTGGAGCGGGAAATACGTTTATCGTGGCTGATATGCCCTTCATGACGTACCATGGCAGCTTGGACGAGACGCTTAAAGGTGTCCGTCGCCTGATGCAGGAAGGTCATGCACAAGCGGTCAAAATGGAGGGCGGTCTTGAAATCGCGGATACGGTAAAAGCGGTTGTGCAAGCCGGTGTACCTGTACTTGGACATATCGGGCTTACACCACAATCCGTGAATCAAATTGGCGGTTATCGTATTCAGGGCAAGGATGCTGCAGATGCCAAACGGCTGATGGACGAAGCCAAGGCGCTTGAAGCAGCTGGAGCTTTCGGCATTGTACTCGAACTGGTTACGGAAGAAGTGGCAAGAGCGATCTCGGAAGAACTTTCTATTCCCACGATTGGTATTGGTGCAGGTAGAGGGTGTGATGGTCAGGTACTGGTATTCCATGATGTGGTTCAGTATGCTTCCCCATACACGCCAAAACGCTTTGTTAAATCGTATGGAGACGTAGGTACATTGATTCGCAATAGCATTGAGTCCTATGTGAAAGAAGTCAAGGATCGCTCATTCCCGGCAGAAGAGCATGTATTTACCGCCGCTGACGGCGTTCTAGATCAATTGTACGGACATCGCAAAGAAAAGGTGGAGACCAACGCATGAAAGTGATACGGACAATCGCAGAATTAAGACAAGAACTTAGCTTGAAACGTCAGTCGATTCAGTCCAGAGAGTCCGTTGTAGGACTCGTGCCTACGATGGGATTTCTTCATGAAGGCCATGCAAGTTTGATGCATGCGGCCAAACAACAAAGTGATATCGTGGTTTTGAGTATATTTGTAAATCCAATTCAATTCGGTCCGAATGAAGACTTCGACAGTTACCCTAGGGATGAAGCCAGAGATGTGGAAACAGCACGAGCAAAAGGGGTGGATATCGTATTTATTCCCTCTGTTGAAGAGATGTATCCACAGCCTACACAAACGACCGTATCGGTTTCTCGTCTAACGGATCGCTTATGCGGTGCATCACGTCCAGGGCATTTTGACGGAGTGACTACGGTCGTGTCGAAGCTGTTTAACATTGTACAACCGCAACGTGCATTTTTTGGCATGAAGGACGCACAGCAGGTAGCTGTGATCCAGCAGATGGTTAACGATTTGAACATGGCAGTTGAGGTTGTACCTTGTCCTATCGTTCGTGAAAGTGATGGCTTGGCGCTTAGTTCGCGCAACGTGTACCTCAGCGCAGAACAGCGTCAGGAAGCTCTTGTTCTGTCCAAGGCACTGCGTGAGGCTCAGGAAGCTGTAGATGCAGGTAAGGCGATGACAGCAGCGGATATTCGCTGTATATTGCGTCAGAACATTGAACGTTCACCAATGGCCGTGATTGATTATGCTGAAATTCAGGCGTTTCCAAGCCTGGAACCTCTTGCGGATCAGGAAATAGTTCATGGTCGTGACGATCTGTTGATCGCACTTGCAGTAAAATTCGGCAAAACAAGATTGATTGACAATATAAGGCTGCAAAAATCGGAGGTGCTGTCCCATGTTTAGAACACTAATGAAATCCAAAATTCACCGGGCAACCGTTACGGAAGCAAACCTGAACTATGTGGGTAGCATTACCATTGATGAAGATCTAATGGAAACTTCCGATCTGATGGAAAATGAAAAAGTGCAAATTGTGAATAACAACAATGGTGCACGTCTGGAAACCTATGTCATTCCAGGTCCACGTGGAAGTGGAGTGATCTGCTTGAACGGAGCAGCAGCTCGTCTGGTACAGCCTGGGGATACCGTCATTATCATTTCATATGCGATGATGTCTCAAGAAGAGGCAAATAATCACAAGCCTACCGTTGTATTTGTGGATGGACAGAATAAACCTGTGCAAACGATGAAGCAAGAAGTTCATGCGACGATTATGTAATCGACTGGTAAGGGGAATGAAATCGACCCATTCTACAAAAAATGAGTACAGGTCACTGCACTAATCCATTTTTTCAAGGGTGGGGATGCATCGATGTTCCAGCATGTTTTCGCAGAAATGAACGACATGTTAGATGAAATTATCAAGCGCTACCCTTCTGCTGAAGGCCTAAGCAAACAGGAATTGCTGCAAAAGTGGAATTTGCTGAAGCGGATGAGTGACGGGATGATTGACGAGTGGCTGATGTTTGAAGAAAAAATGAGCCAGGTGAGGGAAAGGGATATGGATAAGCCTGCTTCCCTCGAACCTGAACAGGAAGCTGTTACCGCATTGCCAGAACTGCATCTGGAGTGTTTCAGTCGCGGTCAGGGATATTTCAAACTGCAAATGTACCCGCAGGCGATTATGCAATTTTCTAGGGTTGTGACCGACTATCCGGAAAGTGCATTGACTCGTTTTTACCTGGCTCTTGCTCATCTTAACCTGGAACAAACCGAGGAAGCAGGAATACACTTGCAGCGGATTATGCATTTGAATGGTTCGCCGAGATTGAAAGGACTGGTATGTAACGTCCTGGGCTGTATCGAGGCCAAGCTTGCGAACCCTGATGGAGCATGTTCACTATTTGCACAGGCGCTTCAGTATGACCCAACGTTGACCGAACCGCTGTATAACATGGAAGCCTGTCGTTTAAACAGCGGAAAATTGCAATATGCAAATCAGCTGACTGCCTTAAATTAAGGGCTATTCGGCGGCATAAAGACGGTGTTCCCTCCTCTGGCATAGCGGCGGGGACACCGCCTTTTTTGTCAGTTAATTTTCAAATGCCCTTTTTTTTGCTATGCTGTAACATAGACTGGAATGGAAGGGACCGTACATTGCAATGAAATTTGCCGTATTGGATTTCGAAACAACCGGCACGCAGTCCGACGGTGAGATAATACAGGCCGGACTTGCCATCATAGATCATGACTACAGCATAACTCAAATATATAGTTCTTATGTGAACCCAGGTGTACCGATTCCTCCGTTTATTACGGGGTTAACCGGTATTACTGATGAAGATGTGGCGGATGCTCCCTCATTGGAAGAGATGATGATGGAGATGGTTCCGCTGCTTGACGATGTGGTTCTTGTTGGACACAACGTTGCTTTTGATTTCCATTTTCTTCAAAATGCACTCGATCGCTGCGGCTATCTACCGTTTACCGGACGGATTCTGGATACGATTGATTTCCTGAAGATCACGTTCCCGTCACTGGGTTCTTATCAACTCGGTTATGTGTCTTCAGAATTCGGATTTCAGCATGACCGCCCTCATCAGGCAGACAGTGATGCCCTTGCAACAGCTTTTGTATTACTGAAGTGTCTCGATGAGCTGCGTGCATTGCCTCTGATCACGATTCAGCGCCTCAGTGACCTGTTTGCACCCGAAGACAGTGACTTGGGTTGGTTCTTTGATGGAATGCGTACTGAGAAGGAAGCAGAGCCGATTCAGGATCTGGATGGTCATACGTATTACCGCCAGCTTGCCCTGAACGTGAGTGACTGGACCGATATAGGCTCACCACGTGAGGAGCGAGAGGGTAATCCGCTGGAAGGCGTAAGTTTTGAGCAGTTTATGGATCAGGTTAGAGATAACCTGAAGGAGACGCTGGACCATTATGAGGAGCGTGAGGCGCAAACTCAGATGTTCAGCAGTGTACGACAAGCTTTGGATGAAGAGAAACATCTATTGATTGAAGCTGGAACAGGTACAGGTAAATCACTTGGTTATTTGTTGCCTGCCATCTATGAAAGTGTAAAACAGGAACAGAAAGTCATGGTCAGCACACATACCATCAACTTGCAGGAGCAATTGAGAGAGCGGGATATTCCTATGCTGACCCAAGTGGTTCCGTTCCCGTTCAAGGCAGCGGTGTTCAAAGGACGTGGGCACTATCTGTGTCTGCGTAAGTTTGAGCATAAAATCAATAAACGTGAATTTGCTACACCGAAAGAGGATTATTTTACAGCGGCTCAGATGATTGTCTGGCTTACTCAGACGGAGACTGGAGACGACGAGGAGCTTAATCTAAGCGGGCGCGGAGGAGACTTCTGGGAGACGGTACAGAGTGAGTCTGAATCCTGTCTTGGACGTTCCTGTCCTTGGTTCCGCAAATGTTTCTATCACCGGGCCAAACATGAAGCGGGGCTGTCCGATATCGTTATTACGAATCATTCGAAATTGTTTACGGATGTCAAAGCAGCGCATCAGTTGCTGCCAGCCTACGAAAGTCTCGTCATCGATGAAGCACATCATCTGGAGGATGTAGCGGGTAAACACCTTGGTCTTCATATGAAATATTTCACGTTGGTTCATACACTGACCCGACTGTTTAAAGATAGCCGTAATGGCCAACTGCCTATGCTTCGTTCTCAATTGTCGGGTCATGAAAATTCGGTACAGTGGGGCTCCATGATTGATCAGATGTTCCCGCTTGCCGTCGAAGTCAAGGAGACATGGGATCGACTAAGTGATACACTATTCAGCCTGTTGCCTGAACGTAGCGATGCTTCTCCAGGCGAGACAGGACAATTCTCTCTTAGACTGAAACCTTCACAAAAACCAGCTAAATGGCAGGAATTGCAGGATGTTGAAAACCAAATCTATGTAACTCTAGGCGATTTGATTCGTAAAGGAGACAAGCTGCTGCTTGAAGTGAAAGAAGATCAGGACGATTACCAGTCCGATAGTCTGATTACGGATATCTCAGGTCTGCTCAAGGACTTGGCAACGATCAAGGATAATCTGCGTTTCTTCATGCGGATGGATGATGCCAATACCGTGTACTGGATGGAGGCCAGCGGCCAGTTCCGCAGTAAATCACTGCAACTCTATGCTGTTCCTGTCGATGTCAGTGCACAATTGAAGGATATGTTCTTTGATAAAAAGAAAAGCGTTGTGCTTACATCGGCTACGCTCTCCGTTGACAAGTCATTCCAATTCATGATCGAACAGCTGGGCTTGCAGGAAGCTGCCGAGAATAACCGCTTGTTAACGTCCATGCTGCCGTCACCGTTCAACTATCGCGAACAGGCTCTGCTTGTCATTCCACGTGATTTCCCAAGCGTGAAGGGCAGTGTAGGCGATGCCCACTTTGTGGATATGCTCGTGCACTCGCTCGCGGAAACGGCTATCGCGACTCGTGGACGCATGATGGTGTTGTTCACCTCCTACCGCATGCTGCGTCAGGTTTATGACCCGCTTAAGGAGGCCTTGTCAGGCAATGATATCTCTTTACTTGGGCAAGGGGTGGACAGCGGCAGTCGTTCTAAGCTTACACGCCGCTTCCAAGATGCGAAAGCAACGGTGCTTCTTGGCACAAGCAGTTTCTGGGAAGGAGTGGACATTCCGGGAGAGGCTCTGACCTGTCTTGCGATTGTCAGACTGCCGTTCCAGCCACCGAATCATCCATTAGTCGAAGCGAAGAGCGAGCTTTTGCAACAGCAGAAGAAAAACCCGTTTATGAAGCTGTCAGTGCCACAAGCAGTCATTCGTTTCAAGCAGGGATTTGGCAGACTGGTTCGTACAGGTAAAGACAGAGGCATAGTGATTGTATACGATACACGCGTCATTGAAGCGTATTATGGCAAGTACTTTTTATATTCATTACCTGGTCCCAAAATGGAGCACATGCTCACCGAGCAGATGGTTCCACGCATTTCGGAATGGCTCGAGAGACCAACCGATGAACAACAATAACAGATATGCTCTGTACCTTGCATTATTGCATGACGCCACTGATTGGCGGTAAAATTGAGTAATATCATTTATTCGTTCATGGATATGCGAGTAAAATGATTAAAGGAATAATTTAAGCAATTATCCATTATATAACAAGGAGCATCCTGTTTAATTCAGTAATCATTTTTGCATCGTTTTAGACAGGGTGCTCATCTTTTGATCTATCTATCGTGGCCTTGGTAAGGGGGAGCAATGAATGAAATCAGATAAAATTTCGGAAGCCGTGGTGCGTAGATTGCCTGTTTACTTGCGTTATTTGAATGAACTGCATCAGCGCGAAGTCAATACGGTTTCTTCACAAGAACTTGGACTGAGGCTGGATTTGAATCCTGCCCAGATTCGTAAAGACCTGGCTTACTTCGGTGACTTTGGTCGTAAAGGGATCGGGTATGACGTTTCATATCTCATCGAGAAAATCCGCCATATTTTAAAAATAGACCAGCAGATCAATGTGGCTCTTGTTGGAGCAGGTAATTTGGGACATGCTTTGTCCAATTACAATGCCTACCTCAAAGACAACATGAAGATCGTCGCTGTATTTGATGCCTACGGTCCGAAGATTGGGAGTCAAATCAACAGTCTGACGGTGCAGCCGATGAATGAATTAACGGATTCGGTCAAAAAAGATAACATTCGTATAGGTATTATCACGGTTCCGGATACGGAAGCTCAAAATGTTGCAGATCAGCTGATTGAGTCAGGAATTGAAGCGATCCTGAATTTTGCGCCAACGATCCTAAAGACCCCGCCGCATATTCGCATTCATCATGCCGATTTTACGACGGATCTGCTAAGCCTTGCTTATTACTTGGAGAATGGAAAGGACGACGAGGAAGATGACGACAAATAGATGGGTAATTCACAACGGCAAATTTGCCGTGAGTGAGGGTACGAATTGGAAAGTGGTTCAAGGTTTTATGGTTGTCGAGAATGACAAGATTGTGCATATTGGTGAGACATTGCCGGAAGGAGACGAAAGTCTGACAAAGGTGGACGGAAAAGGACTGTTCTTCTTGCCGGGTCTGATCAATACGCATGGTCACGCGGCCATGTCGCTTCTGAGAGGTCATGGAGACGATCTGGCGTTACAAGTATGGTTGCAGGAGAAAATGTGGCCAATGGAAGCCAAAATGACGTCTGAAGACGTATATTGGGGCACATCACTTTCCGTGCTTGAAATGTTGAAGGGCGGAACAACAGCGTTCCTGGATATGTATGATCATATGGATCAGGTGGCGAAAGTGGTGGAACAATCTGGCGTTCGGGCTGCTCTGGCACGTGGGGTAATCGGACTTTGCTCAGAAGAAGAACAACTACGCAAGCTGGAAGAATCCGCAGCATTTGCCCGTCAATGGAATGGACAAGCAGACGGAAGAATTACAACCGTAATCTCTCCACACGCCCCTTACACTTGCCCTTCGGATTACATAGAGAAGCTGGTACAGGTTGCTCATGACCTGAATCTGCCTTTGCATACGCATATGTCTGAAACGCTTCGCGAAGTGGAGCAGAACGTGGCTGATTACGGACTGCGTCCGGTCGCACATCTGGAGAAGCTAGGATTTTTCTCCCGTCCATCTCTGGTTGCGCATGCGGTACATCTGAATGATGAGGAGATCGAGATTCTCGCACGGCATGATGTAGCAGTTTCCCACAATCCAGGCAGTAACCTGAAATTGGCTTCGGGTGTTGCACGTGTACCTGATCTGCTGAAAGCAGGCGTGACCGTGTCCCTGGGAACAGACGGACCAGCAAGTAACAATAATCTGGATATGTTTGAAGAAATGAGACTGGCTGCGTTGATTCACAAAGGGGTATCCGGTGATCCTACTGCAGTGCCGGCAGGGGAAGCGCTTATGCTTGGAACTTCGTATGGTGCCAAATCCATATTCCTGAACAATACAGGAGCTCTGCAAGTTGGCATGAAGGCCGACTTCATCGCGTTGAACATCGAACAAGCCCATTTCTATCCTCATACCGATCTGATTTCCCATACGGTCTACTCGGCATCGGCCAAAGATGTGGAGCATGTGTGGGTGGATGGTAAACAAGTGGTTAAACATGGCGAATGTCTTTCGATGGATGAAGAGCGCATTCTGCGTGAGTCTCAACTGGCATTTGACAGTCTTCTGGCCCGTTAATTACAAGGACAGGAGCGTCATAGGGAAAGGAAGTTCGGCTTTTGAAGAAAAAAAAGAAGTGGATATGGATATCGCTGCTGCTCCTGGTTCTGATTCTGTTTGGACTTCAGCGTTATTATGTCTATGTTACCCAGGATCAGCGCAAGGAAGAGGCGTTGGCCATACAGGCGGCCCAGGAACAGCTGGGGATTACGTCCCACGAAGAGCTGCGTAAGTATGTCTGGGGGCAGAAAGACGGCGGAGACAACATATACTGGACCCTGATCGGCAAAAATAAGGATAACCAGGATGTCATGGTGTGGATCAAGTTTGATGAGAATAACAAACCTGTGACGGGAACCAATGCGGTGCACGGTGAACTGTTGAAGAACGGCATGTCTGAAGCTCAGATACGAAATCGGTTCAGCTCTGAAGTTCCCGGTGGAGAGATCAAGCGAATCATGCCAGGCGTTGTGAATGGAATCTATGTATGGCAAGTGTATTATAACGATGATACTCATAACTATTATCGGTTTTACCGCTTCAGTAACGGGGAACAGGTGGACTTGGTCTATACGATTCCAAACAGCTAGAATTAGCAGAGGTACTACCGTTTGAAAAGAATACATTAAAGAACCGGCAGACGGAAACCCGACTGGACCGGTTCTTTGACGTACTTTCCTGATCATTTTGGATTTGAATAGTTAAAATTCATATTTTCGCCTTAGATATTGTATATACGATGTGATATACTCAGATATGTATTCAAGGATACATCATACACAAATAAATCCTGTTAGGCACATCACGGGATATTACGTACACATATTCATATTCTTGCCTACAAGCTATAGGATGGGCCAAAATTTAGGAGGGGTAACTCACTTGAAGATAAAAGTATTGCCTATTGCTCTGACTGCCGTCATTTCAGCCGTTGTGTTGTTTGGAGGTTGGTTTGTGTATCGTCATGTGGCTGTGCAAAGCCCAATTGAAAAGATGGTTACCCAGTACGATGGAGTCAATGATGTTCAATTAACTATTAACCGCAATGATGTACAGTTGAAACTTGATCTGCAGCCGGATGTTGATCTGGGCAGGTTGGTACAATATATTCACAAAGAAGGACAGACCTTGATTGGCACTCGTTCGTTGAAGCTGGATGTCGTGGATCATTCCAACGAAGCGCTAGAGAGCTGGTGGGGAAGCGCGATGTTTACCGTAGCTCAAGCGATGGAGAACAAGCAATACACCGAGATTACACCGACTTTGTCTAAAATGGCTACGAATGGGATCAAGGTAAACACAGCCATGGATGACAATAATGTATATGTCAGTCTCAGAGATGGAGATGCCAGCAAGTTTATTATTCTGCCGCGTGTGCCCGGTCAGATAGGAGTGTGGCCTAATGCCTAAATGGACGAAAGAAATTGCCATTGGATTTGTACCCGTATTGATTATCTTTCTCGCTTTTATCGGTGTAAACATGATTCCCATTCTGATCGCTGCAATGCTTGTGGGTGCTCTGCTGCTCATGATGCAAATGCGTGGTGGGATTACGGTGGGGGCAGGTCAGGAACGTAAACGCAAGAAAAAAGGACCTTCCAAGCTGACTTTTGAAGAAATCGGTGGTCAGGAGAGTGCCAAGCAGGAACTGCGGGAAGCACTTGATTTTCTCATTCGACATGAAGAAATTCAGAAGTTTGGTATTCGTCCTTTGAAAGGTATCCTGCTTACTGGCCCTCCAGGAACAGGTAAAACCTTGATGGCCAAAGCTGCTGCTCATTATACCGACTCTGTTTTTGTAGCTGCTTCAGGCAGTGAGTTTGTTGAGATGTATGTTGGTGTAGGCGCAGGCAGAATACGGGATTTGTTCCGTGATGCAAGAACACGTGCCGCTAAAGAAAATAAGGAAAATGCTATTATATTTATCGATGAAATTGATGTGATCGGTGGAAAACGCGAAGGTGGACAACAGCGTGAATATGATCAGACGCTGAATCAGCTGTTGACGGAAATGGATGGCATTTACTCTTCCGAAACACCACGTATACTCGTGATCGCCGCTACGAACCGAAAAGAAATGCTGGATAGCGCGCTGACACGTCCAGGTCGTTTTGACCGTCATATTCAGGTGGATTTGCCGGATAAGAAAGGCAGAAAACACATACTGGAGCTGCATGCAGTCAATAAACCTCTTTTGGAAGGGGTGAGCCTTGAGAAGACAGCAGAAGAATCCTATGGTTTCTCTGGAGCACAGCTGGAAAGCGTGATGAACGAAGCTGCAATTTACGCGATGAGAGACGCGCTGCCCAACATTGAACAGCGCCATCTGTCCCTTGCGATTGATAAAGTAATGATGGGTGAGAAGACAGACCGCGAATCCAGCGTGGAAGAGAAGAAAAGAGTGGCTATTCATGAATTGGGACATGCCATCATGGCTGAACTGGTTCGTCCTGGCAGTGTGAGTCAGGTTGCACTCAGCCCTCGTGGACAGGCCTTGGGTTATGTACGTCATAACCCGCAACAAGAGCAATTTCTGTACACGAAGCGTTTCCTTGAAGAGCAAATCATGATTGCTCTCGGAGGTGCAGCAGCGGAGGAAATGTATTACGGTGGACGCAGTACAGGATCACGCAATGACTTTGAACAAGCAACGAATGTGGTACAAACGATGATGGCTTCCGGGCTCACGACGTTGGGTATTGTTAACATGGATATGGTAACTACGGAAGAATTAATGCGGGAGAACAAATTGATCCTGCAAGACCTGATGGAACAGACCAAACGATTGCTTGAAGAACAGCGGACAATTTTCGACAATTCCCTCGACACGTTGCTCAGGGAAGAAGTATTGTCTGGCGATCAATTTCGTTGTCAATTTCGTGACAGCGCCCTTCTACCGGCATAATTTATTTATGTCGGTTATTTTTTTTTACATTTCACTCGTGCTAAGATATTATTATATGTTGGGTCGAAATTTGTAATTTTCGGCGAACAGGGTACAATAGAGAATAGAGAACCGAAAGGATGGAGCAGAACCATGTTTTTCAAAAAGATAGGAGTTGTCGGCGGCGGCACGATGGGGCAAGGTATTTCCCAGATGCTTGCAGCCAAAGGACTTGATGTGCTTCTGGTGGAACACACAACGGAGAAGCTTGATCATGCATATAACATGATTGAGACTAACCTCGATAAACAACTGGAGAAATGGGCTATAACGAAGGCTGAGAAGAAATTGATTCTCTCCCGTATTACCAAAGTTGCTCATTTGGCTGAACTCGGAACTTGCGATATGGTTATAGAGACTATTTCTGAAGATCTGGACGCGAAAAAAGCGGTATTTAGTCAACTTGACCAAGTTTGCCCAAGCAACGTAATTCTTGCAAGTAATACATCCACGCTGAGTTTGACTGAGCTTGCAAGCTCAACCAAATACCCAGAGCGTGTTATTGGTATGCACTTTATTCACCCGGTTTCCCGGGTTGATCTTGTAGAGATTATTCGTGGTCTTAAAACATCCGATAGCACTTTTGCAGAAACTAGACGTTTTGTGGAAGAAGTAGCGGACAAAAAAGGCGTTATGATCTATGAATCGCCTGGATTTGTTACGTCCAGACTGATCTGTCTTCTGATCAACGAAGCGCTACATGTACTGCAGGAAGGTGTCGCTTCCGCTGAAGATATTGATGACGCTATGCGTATCGGATACAATTTCCAGCACGGACCGCTTGAGATGGCAGACCGTTTCGGATTGGATTCAGTAGAAGCTGCACTCGAAAGAATGTTCCGTGAATTCGGTGAATTGAAATATCGTCCTTCCACAGTCCTGAAGAAAATGGTGCGTGCAGGACACCTGGGTGTTAAAACAGGCGAAGGATTCTTCAAGTACGACAAGGATGGTGACCGGCTGTGAAAGTACTCGTAATTAATGCGGGGAGTTCCTCGCTCAAATATCAATTGTATAACATGACGGATGAATCCGTATTGGCAAAAGGTCTGGTAGAGCGGATCGGCATGGACTCTTCCATTCTGACTCATAAACCAACGGGCCGCGAGGATGTTACGGAAGTTAGCGAAATTCTCGAACATACTACAGCGATTCGTAAAGTTATTGACATCCTGACAGACAAAGAAAACGGTGTGCTTGGTTCCGTTGATGAAATTCAGGCTGTTGGACATCGTGTAGTTCACGGTGGTGAAGCATTTAAGGAATCGACATTGGTTGATGATGCTGCCAAAGCAGAAATCCGCCGTCTGTTCGATCTGGCTCCACTGCATAACCCTGCAGCAATGATGGGTATTCGTGCGGCTGAATCTAATATGCCAGGGGTACCACAGGTAATGGTCTTTGATACGGCTTTCCATCAAACGATGCCGGAAAAAGCATATCTGTATGCCATTCCACGTGTGCTTTACAAAAAGTATAAAGTGCGTCGTTATGGAGCACATGGTACTTCCCATGATTACGTAAGCAAGGCAGCAGCTGAATATCTGGATCGTCCATTGGAAGATCTGAAGGTCATCACATGTCATGTTGGTAATGGTGGTAGCGTAACGGCTGTACAAGGCGGCGTATCCGTGGACACGTCCATGGGCATGACTCCACTCGAAGGATTGATGATGGGAACACGTAGTGGTGACCTGGATCCGGCAATTGTACCTTATGTTATGAACAAGGAAGAACTGAGCGTGAGCGAAGTAAACTCCATGTTGAATAAACATAGTGGACTTCTTGCAATCTCCGGCATCAGCAGCGACATGCGTGAAATCACGGAAGGTATGGAGGCTGGCGATGCTAACTCCACGCTTGCATTCGAGATGTACGAATATCGTTTGCGTAAATACATCGGTTCTTATGCAGCAGCAATGAACGGTGTAGACGTGATTGTATTTACGGCTGGTGTAGGTGAGAACTCCGTTGTTCTTCGCCAAAAAGTATGTGAGCAACTCACGTACCTGGGTGTTGAACTGGATGAAGCGCTGAATGCAATTCGCTCTGGAGAACCACGCCGCATCACAACAGCGAATTCCAAAGTGGACGTTCTCGTAGTTCCTACGAACGAAGAATTGGTGATTGCAAGAGATACACACCGAATCGTATTGAATTCTCTGTAATCTAATTGTAAAGTGAATATAGCATGACAAGGAAGTGCAGGGGACAGGCATATGCCTGCCCGCTGCATTTTCAAATTCAGGATTCCAAGGAGAGATATGGGCATGAGTACGGATTGTGTAATTCGTAATGTGAGTGAGCATGTGGGCGAGACTGTTAAAATCGGCGCCTGGATTAACAACAAACGTTCCAGCGGCAAAATTCAATTTTTGCAACTGCGTGATGGAACCGGATATATTCAAGGGGTAGTGGTTAAGAGTGAAGTCAGCGAAGATATCTGGAATGCTGCGAAGAGCTTGACTCAAGAAAGTTCATTGTATGTAACAGGTATTATCCGCGAAGAACCACGTAGTGCATCCGGTTATGAGATGACGGTTACTGGCGTGGAAATTATCCATCTGACTGAAAACTATCCAATTACTCCGAAAGAGCATGGGGTAGACTTCCTGATGGATCATCGCCATCTGTGGCTGCGTTCGACAAAACAACGTGCGATTATGGTCATTCGTGCTGAGATCATCCGCGCTGTTCAGCAGTTCTTTGATGGTAACGGATTCACACAGGTTGATCCTCCGATTCTTACACCTTCATCTGCTGAAGGAACGACGAACTTGTTCCACATCAAATACTTTGATGAAGATGCCTATCTGACACAAAGTGGACAGTTGTATATGGAAGCTGCAGCAATGGCGCTGGGCAAAGTGTACTCCTTCGGTCCTACGTTCCGTGCCGAGAAATCCAAAACACGTCGTCACCTGATCGAGTTCTGGATGATTGAGCCGGAAATGGCGTTTGTGGATCACGAGGAAAGCCTTCGAGTGCAAGAGAAGTTTATTGCTCACGTGGTTCAAACAGTTCTGAAAAATTGCCGTGCTGAACTGGAGTCCATCGGACGTGATGTATCGAAGCTTGAAAACATTATAGCTCCATTCCCTCGCATTACGTATGATGAAGCGATTGAATTCCTGAATGGACAAGGCTTCGATATTCCTTGGGGAGAAGACTTTGGTGCTCCACACGAAACGGCAATTGCCGAGAAATACGAAACACCGGTGTTTATTACCCATTATCCGGCTGGAATCAAGGCATTCTACATGAAACCTGATCCAAATCGTCCTGAAGTTGTCCTCTGTGCAGATATGATCGCACCAGAAGGATACGGAGAGATCATTGGCGGTTCCCAGCGTATTGATGATCCGGAACTGATGCAGCAGCGCTTTGATGAGCATCATTTGTCGGAAGAGGCATATCAGTGGTATCTGGACTTGCGTAAATACGGATCGGTTCCTCACTCCGGCTTCGGTCTGGGATTGGAGCGGACGGTAGCATGGATCTGTGGATTGGATCACGTACGTGAGACGATTGCATTCCCACGTATGCTCTATCGTCTGTACCCTTAATGCTTAACCGCGAGTCCATGGAAGAAACCGGCTCCAAAGCCTGGTTGAATGGAGCAGCTTACGGTATGGCATCAGGGACAGCGCAGCTCCCATATGCTTTATTGCGCTATTATCATCAGCTGGGGTTAAGTGACGCAGAGGTGCTTCTGCTGATTCAATTGTTTGGTTTCCGGCAAGTCGAATTCAATGAGTTCCCAACGCTTGAAGAGCTTGCTACCCGTATGGGTCTTGCTCCTGAAGGCATCGCCAGAATGCTGCAACGTCTTATGAGAGACGGGTACATTCAGATTGACGAGCATCGGGATGAAGAGCGTGACATTCAGTATGAACGTTATGATTTGCATGGATTATATGCGAAGCTGGCAGGATGTACAGCAGAGGAATTGGCCGTTGCTCGTAAGCAGCAGCAGGACAGTAATGCATTGCGCCCGGATTCGAACAGTGTTCAAAAAGAAGAGGAAGAACGAAATATGTTCTCTATTTTTGAAAAAGAATTTGGCCGCCCGCTTTCCCCGATGGAATGCGAGACTATATCCAGCTGGTTGGATCAGGATCGCTATCAGGAGGAACTGATTCTCATGGCATTGAAGGAAGCGGTGTTTGCTGGTAAAGTGCACTTCCGGTATATCGACCGGATTCTGCTTGAATGGAGCCGTAACCGCGTGAAGAATGTGCAGGACGCCAAGG
Organism: Paenibacillus sp. GL_099_B; assembly: GCF_057835695.1. NCBI lineage: Bacteria > Bacillati > Bacillota > Bacilli > Caryophanales > Paenibacillaceae > Paenibacillus > Paenibacillus sp. GL_099_B. The sequence goes on along the minus strand of NZ_CM174430.1, from coordinate 4,534,445 downwards.
CATATACGCAGCGGTTTCGTAACGGAGGACGTTAACACCAATGTTAGATTAGGCAACAACTTCATTCAGAATAAACCAAAAACAGGCCAGAAGATATTCTGAGCCTGTTTTTTTAGATTATAAAGACCGTTAAGTTAGACACGTTAAGTTCCCGGTGGAACTGACTTTTCAGGCAATGTGTAACCTTTTTATAAAAAAACGAACGAATACGCAGGGTTCAACAAACAAGTTGTCGTCTATTGTAGTGGAGAGGAGGGGAGAGTCATTGATGAAGCGCGCTTAATCGAACAAATCCGTCAAGGCGATACATCCCAGATGCGCTTGTTGATCGAAAAGTACAGCCAGCATGTATATCATGTGGCCTACTCCGTATTGCGGAACGATCAGGATGCACAGGATGCAGCTCAGGAGGCGTTCATTCAGATGGTTAAATCTCTCCCCGATTACCGATCCGAAGGTTTCAAAACGTGGTTAACCCGAATTGCCTTTCACAAAGCAATTGATGCCAAACGCAAGCTGGGCAGACGAAGCGCTGAGGATCTGGGCGGAGAAGAAAAAATAATGAACATGCCCGGTCGTGAAGAAGATGTTCTTGCCCGCCTCGTGCGTGAAGAGCGTCAGGAGAAGTTGCGCGAGCGAATCAATCAGCTGCCTGCCCAGCATAGGGACATTATTACTGCGTATTACTTAAGTGAAAAAAATTATGAGCAGATTGCCCGTGATGCACAGGTGGCAGTGAAAACCGTGGAGTCCCGTCTGTATCGTGCCCGGCAGTGGATTCGAAATCATTGGAAGGAGGATGAGTGGCGTGAGGATTAAAAGGATGTATACCGTCCAGGAATGGACTGATTATATTGAAGGCCGAATGACTGCAAACCAGGCAAGTATGATGGAACAGATGCTTATGGACATTCCGGAAGCGATGGACAACTATCTCGAAGCACTCGGCATTCATCGGGAGTTGCCACAACTGAAGGACCCGGTAGGCTTCGCCGATTCGGTCATGAACCAAATTACGGAAATGCAATCCTCCAAGCCAAAGCGCAAATCGCGTTCCGGACGAAGACGTCTCTGGCTGGATCACAAAGTGTTTCATTATGCAGTAGCGGCTTGTCTGACGTTAATCTTCCTCTCCTCAGGACTGTTTGACAAGGTAGCGCCTTATCATAAGTTCCAGGAAGGTGATCACAGGGGGTCATTTACGGAAAAATGGACGGAGGCAGCCACTTCATGGCTGGATCACTTCAAGCCTGGACCATAAATTTATTCGCATTGCCTGAAAAGAAAGGATGAAGACTGTGCAATCAGATCGTAACAAATTACTTGCATTCTTATTAAACCTGATTCCGGGTCTGGGTTTTCTCTATTGGGGTCGGCCTGCCAGAGCTGTAATCTATCCATTACTCTTTTTTGGGACAGTTGTTGGTTCGTTTATGCTGGCAATTCTGGTGAGTGAGAGGGAATTAATGATTCTTGGAGCCTTGGGGGCCATATTCTTCTGGTGTGTCAGCATGCTGGATATGATTATCGTTCTGCTGCGTGCCCCATCTCCTAATGATGCCCGATACCATGGATATGGCGCACATTACAGTGGACAGCATCAGGGAGCATACGCTGGTCAGGAAGGTCATCTGGGACAGATGGAGATGGACCAGGAGGGAATACATCAGCATCAGGGTGGTGAGTATGGTAACCCCGAAGGGGCTTACGGTCAACCGATCTATCGGAAAGGTAGTGAAAGCGAACGATTTTTTACAATTTTGCTTTCCTTTGTTCCAGGTCTGGGACATCTTCATCTCGGACTGTTACATCGCGGTTTATCATTCCTGATCGCGTTCTTCGGTTCATTTGCCATGATGGTTTTTGTAGCTTCCATTACGAATGAATCCGTATTTCTGATGTTCTTGCTCATTCTGCCTGTCATTTGGGTATACTGCATGTTTGATGCCGTCCAGCACGTGCATCGCAAGCAGGCCGGTGAGGTATTGCAGGATCGGACCTTGTTCGAGGAACTGGAGATGGGCAGGGCTTCTGGACGGCGAAGCAAAGTGCTGGCAACCTTGTTATCAGCCTTTCCGGGGGCGGGACATCTGTATCTGGGACTGCAAAAAAGAGGCATGCAACTCATGTTCCTGTTCCTAGGCAGCATCTACATTCTGGACCTGCTTCATTTATCGGTGTTCCTGTTCATGATTCCGTTGATCTGGTTCTACAGCTTCTTTGACGGACTTCAGTGTTCAAGCCGGTATGGCCGAGAACCGTTAACAGATCAACCCATTTTCAAGGATTGGGCTCGTCACCAGCGCCTGATTGGATTCGGAATTGCTGCATTGGGATTGTACTATCTGTTTATCCGCTTGGTCATTCCGCAGCTGAATGAGATGTTCCCGGATGCATTTATGACGTACGAGATTCGTTCGTATGTGAACACCGTCATTGTGTCCTTGCTGCTCATTTTTGGCGGTCTAAAGCTGCTGTTTGGCAAGCAGAGGGGGACGGGGGTCCATAGTGCGGTTCATCGAAATGATGAGGGAGCAGACAGTCTCTTTTTATTCAAGGATCGGGATGATCGACTGTAGAACTTTACAGATTTTTTCCGAATGGGAACAAAGAAATCATAGAAAACAAGAAATTCCCCAAACATAAAAAACACGCCGAGGACTATGTATATTAGCCTTGGCGTGTTTTTGGTTTTGCAGCTTTGATTTCGAATAAATGATTGCTATTTCGTAGCACCCTTCAGCAGAAGTTGACGGTACATCACTTCGAACAGGAACTCGAACGCTTCCAGGTGACGTTTCGCTTCAAAAGCATCCTTGCCCCATGCATAAATACCGTGATTACGCAGCAAAATTCCCGGTACTTTGGCGTCAAGTACACCTGGTACCAATTCAGCAATGGATGGAATATCCGCGAAGTTAGGCAGAACCGGTACACGAATCTCCGCATTTTCTTCCCAGATGTTGAAAGCCTTGATCAACTCGATGCCTTGAATCGGTACGTGTCCATCTGCTCCAAAAAACTCGCTGATCAGGTTGTTAAATACGGTATGCACATGGAACACGGCGCCACAGCCGGTTAAACGATAGATCTCGCAGTGAATCAACGTTTCAGCGCTCGGTTTCAAGGTCGTAGTCTCAATGGCCGTACCATGCTTGTCCACAAACAGAAAGTCTTCCGGTGTACGGAGAGATTTGTCTTTGCCTGATGCAGTAACTGCAAAGTAGAATTGCTCCGGATCGAAGTCGCCCACACGCATCGACAGGTTGCCACTTGTACCAGGGAACCAGTTACGGCTGGCAAACAGCGCTTTGATATCAGCCAGTTCTTCAAGCACCTGGCGTTTATGTTCTAATGTAATCTTTTCAAAACCCATCTTTACAGCACTCCTTGTGTTTGCTTCTGTTTCATATCTTCCATAATATCGTAGAAGGTTGTGAATGGGACATGATCCACACCCAGCTCTATACACTTATCCGTCAGGATGGAACGGGAGTAGACAAGATCAGCGATTTTGGCACCTTCAAAATCCGTTAGACTGTCTCCAATGAGGATACGATTATATTGTTCTTCCGGGAATGTACGAATAACCGTCGTTTTACACATGCCGCAGCCGTTCTCACAAGGAGGCTGACATGGATTAGGCCATTCAATACGTATGAATTCATCTGTGAAATCTGCCCCGTTGCAATAAACATGATCCTGTGGAATATCGAATGGAGCGAGCAAAGGCTCGATAAAAAAGTCCATTCCGCCACTGGTGACATTGAATTCAATGCCCTCGTCCCGAACGTATGCAAGAAATTCGCTGAACCCTTCTCGGATGCCAGCCTGTCCAAGTACAAATTCCACAATTTCATCTTTCTGCGAAGAAGGCAACAGAGCGAACATCGCTCCAACACCTTCGCGGAGCGAGATTCGCCGTTCAATCGTGTCTTTCATAATCACTTCAATACCTTCGGGTTTAAAATGTTTCATAATCGCTACGATATTGTCCGAAAGGGTGATCGTGCCATCAAAATCACAGAAAATGACCGTTTTTTTATTACTTCTCATCGTTCGCCACCCCATAGATCCAGTGCACTTTTCAGCTCAGGATGTTCAACTGCATATTCTGCCAGTGGAATGGAACGCTGGGCTGCCTCAATTGCCTGCAAGAATGCCCGTCCGCCTGCCTCAGTGCCCATGGGATGTCCATGGATACCTCCGCCGGCATTAACGATGACATCGGTGCCGAAGTCACGCAGAATAAGTGGTACAAGCCCAGGGTGTATACCTGCTGAAGGCACAGGCATGCTGGTTCTGACCGGAAGTTCAGGTGACAGCAATTGTTCTGTAATGGCCATATTTTCCTCCTTCGGCATCGTTACCGATCCGTAAGGGGAAGGGAAGAGCACCAGATCCGCTCCGGCAAGTCGCATTAGCTGACCCAGCAGAACGGATGCCGAGATACCATAATGTGGTGAAGGATACACTGCACCTGCAAGCGCAGGGTGAGCCATGATTGGCACGTTGATGTCCGGATCACTGCTAAGTTCGTGCAGCACGTCATATCCGTAGGACAAGACATTGAACAACAGCGCATTTGCTCCTGCATCTATCGCGCGTTCAGCCTGTTGTTTCAGGCGTGAAGTAGGTCCAGTCAAATTCGCGGCATAAAGAAGTTTCTTACCCGTCTCCTTGCGTGCCTGTTCTGCAGCTTTCATGCAGACCTCGACTCTTTTCTCAATCGGAGTCAGTTTGTTCTCAAACAGAATTTCATCGTCCTTAATTAAGTCCACTCCACCAAGAGCCTGGCGAATAAACTGTTCCCTCAATTCGTCTGCATCCAGTCCAATGACTGATTTAAAGATACTCATTAACAATGGACGATCATGTACACCTAGCAGATCACGAACACCGTTCAGTCCAAACTTGGGACCGGGGAATGCGCTGAGGAAGCCGTCCGAGAATCCAAGCCGTGTTAGTTTGATGCGTCCATCCATTGAGATCTTGCCAAAGACCGTCACGAGCAGTGCAGGAATATCACGGCTGAAATTTACATCCGGATAACCGATGGTAATATCGGCGTAACGCTCACCTGGGGCCATGCCCTCAGCTTCATGCACCTCAACGCTGATGACCTCACCCAGATGTTTCTGCATAGCCTCACGCTTGGCCTGAGGTAATTCAGTCCAACTGCCAACAGTCATGCCGACAGCAATGGACTCAGCCTTCTTGCGGAAGTCTGCACGATCATCATGCAGACGATATGTGGCTGTGCACATATTATTCATTTTAAATCTCCTTCCAAAGCAGCTCCCATCTCCCGTGAGCGCTCTGCACAGCGGTTGACGGCTGCGATTACATTTTCAAAGAAATCTCCCTCATCCAGCGTTTTTAGTGCTGCCTGAGTTGCGCCTCCCGGGGAGGTCACATCACTACGGAGCTTCATTGGCTCTAAGCCAGTCTGTTGTACCATGCGTGAAGCACCCAGCACGGTCTGAACAGTCAGATCGCGGGATTGTTGGCTGGACAAGCCGCCACGAATACCTGCGGCAATCATGGCCTCCATCAAATAGTATACATAAGCCGGACCACTTCCGGAAATACCTGTGAGCACTTCGAGTTTATCTTCAGGTACGATGGTCACGATTCCAACAGCTTCGAACATCGTCATGACTGTACTGCGCTGTTCATCGGTAATTTCTTCAGAGAAGGCAAGTCCGGTTGCGCCGAGCCCGATTGTACTGGACGTATTCGGCATGGTGCGGGCGATCGGTTGCTTGCGTCCCAGTAGGGATTGCATCGTACGGATCGATAATCCGGCGATAACGGAGACGATTAATTGATCGGGGGACAGGAGCGGCCCAAGTTCACGCAGCGCTGCGGCAGCATCCTTCGGTTTCATGCAGAGTACAATAACCGGAGAAGCGGCGAGATGATCCAGCGATTGTGCAGCAGTTCCGGTATGTACGGCATAACGGGTACTGAGCTCCTCCTGACGTTTCTGGTTGCTGCGGTTCAGCATCGTAATATCCTGAGGACGAACGACAAGGCGGGAAATTAATCCGCGCACGATGGCTTCAGCCATCGCACCTGCTCCGTGAAAAGTAATCTTTTGTTGTAATAACGTCTGTTGTTCTTGACTCATATTTATCGTTCCTCCTATATAACTGTAGCTGCGATATTATTGCCGGATTTGTCCATTTCCAGTGATACGGTATTTGGTTGATGTCAATGCAGGCAGACCCATAGGTCCACGAGCATGCAGCTTCTGGGTACTGATCCCAATTTCGGCTCCATAACCGAATTCAAACCCGTCTGTGAAACGAGTAGAAGCATTATGGTATACAGCGGCTGCATCTACATCATGTAAAAAACGTTCTGCATTGCTGGTATCCTTGGTGACGATACACTCTGAATGCTTCGTGCCATAACATGCGATATGCTCCATCGCTTCATCCAGGTTCTGAACTACACGGATGTTTAAAATATAATCATTGTACTCTGTAGCATAATCTTCTTCCGTCACAGGAAGGGCAGAGGGAACCAGACGGCGAACCGTGTCACACCCCTTCAACAGGACATTCGCCTCACGGAGTTGTTCGGCCAGAGTCTGCAGATTCTCCTCCGCGTAAACGGCGTGCAGCAACAAGGTTTCCATGGAGTTGCAAACGGATGGACGTTGTGCCTTGGCATTAACAGCAATCTCCGCTGCCATGACCGGATCGGCAGATGCATCCACATAGGTATGACAGATACCTGCGCCAGTTTCGATCACAGGCACTGTTGCATTGGCAACCACATTGCGAATCAGTGAGGCTCCGCCGCGTGGGATGATGACATCGAGCAGTCCATTTAACTTGAGCATTTCGTCCACGGAGGAACGGTCTGCATCCTCAACAAGCTGCAAGGCATCAGCTGGCATGTCTGTTGTTGCCAGTGCCTGATGGAGTACCTCCACAATTTTGCGATTGGAGGAGAGGGCAGAGGAGCCGCCTCGCAGCAGTACAGCGTTGCCTGTTTTGAGGCATAGTCCGGCTGCGTCTACTGTAACATTAGGACGGGCCTCATAGATAATGCCGATCAGACCGATGGGCACTCTCAATTTTTCAACATGCAATCCGTTCGGACGAGTGAATGTCTCCAGCACTTCGCCCACAGGGTCCTGTAACTCCACGATCTGACGCAGTCCTTCAGCGATGCCGGCGATACGCTCCTTATTCAAAGCGAGGCGATCCAGCATCGATTCCGGAGTGCCTTGCTGTCTGCCACGTTCCAGATCCTCAGCGTTTGCTGCTATAATGGAATCCGCTTGGGCAATCAATGCGTCCGCCAGGACCAGCAAGGCGTTATTTTTTTGTTCTGTGCTCAGTCGATTCAGTTGTGGAACCACGGCTTGGGCCTTGCTCGCTTTTTCCCTGACTTCACTCATCATAAATTCCTCCCATATATAAAAGTGGAAACGTAAGATTATTTAATGGCTATATCATATGATCCTGAGCAGTACACTCGGTAGGATTATAGGTTTTCTATTTTAAAGTAATCCACTCGTCCCGATGAATAACCTCAAGTCGATGGATGCTGTTCAACTGCTTCATCACTTCGCCACTTGGCAGTCCTGCGATGAGCCGTAGCTGGTCATCATCATAATTGACGATACCACGACCGAGCAAGGTATCATCCATACCCAGTACCTCTACAACATCTCCGGCGTGGAAAGTACCCAACACGCGTTTGACGCCTACAGGCAAGAGACTATGACCACCATGGACCAGTGCTTCTTCGGCACCATTATCCACAACGACGGTACCGAGCGGGGTAGACATGAAGCCAAGCCATTGCTTTTTACGAGAGAGAGCGGCAAGGCGAGTCTCGAAATACGTTCCTTTTCCGGTGCCATCAACCGCTCTTTGCATATCTCCAGGTTCCTTCACACTTCCCACAAAAACAGGCACGCCTCCACGCGTTGCCACTTTGGCTGCATCCACCTTGGAGCGCATGCCACCCGTACCTACGGATGATCCAGAACCGCCAGCATAGGCGTAAATTTCTGCTGTAATTTCGGGGATGCGGTCATAACGAAACGCAGACGGATCTTTTCGTGGATCGGCCGTGTACAGACCGTTGGTATCTGTAAGAATGACCAAATGCTGTGCCTTGACCAGATTCGCTACCAGAGCAGACAGGAGATCGTTATCTCCGAACTTCAATTCATCGACAGATACGGTATCATTCTCGTTAAAAATCGGAATGACGCGCTGTTTGAGCAGTTCTTCCACGGTCATGCCCGCATTGCCCATACGTTTCCGGCTGTGAAAGTCGGTACGGGTGAGCAGAATTTGTGCTGTAGTAACGCGGTGCGCTGCAAAAGCCTGTTGATATGCCTGCATCAGCAAAGCTTGCCCAACAGCCGCTGCGGCTTGTTTTTCATGCAACTGCTTGGGACGCTGGGGGTAACCGATCTCTCGGAATCCGGCAGCTACTGCTCCCGAAGTGACCAGAAGAACCTCATGGCCTTGTTCGGCCAAGGCAGCAATTTCTCCAGCAAAAAAAGTAATGGCACTTCGATCAAGCCCGCCTTCTTCCGTAGTAAGCGAACTGCTTCCGATCTTAACTACAATACGTGAGGTCATGTTTTCACTTCCTTAAACAATATTAATGATTGACCCTGGAGCAGACCGTTGGGTACAAAAAAAACTCCCGCCCTTTTGGTTAAAAAGGACGAAAGTTCGTTACTTCCGCGGTACCACCTTTATTGATGATTGGATCATCCGGCTTCATGCCCTGTAACAGAAGGCACTGTCCTGTGCATCACAGGCCGCTCAGGGGTAGGTTTCGGAGAGAAGCCGCGGTAAATTCTTGCAGCCCGATGGAATTTACTCTCTGGGCGCGGCTGATCCTCTCGTACTGGTCCCGTCATCACGTTTCGTTCAATATTTCCTTATAACATACCATGGAAACTTGGCAGATGCAAAGGGGTTATGCACCTGTAAATTACTTGAATAAATTCAACTTGCCAATCCGCTCCGCAGCTTCCCTTAATCGTTCTTCATCACTTAGCAGTCCTGCGCGCACGTAACCCTCACCATGTGAACCGAAACCAATACCTGGTGCTACCGCGACCTTTGCTTCACGCAGTAACACGTCAGCAAAGGAAGCAGAAGTAAATCCTGCAGGTACAGGCAGCCAGCTAAAGAAGGAACCTCCCGGTTTAGATGCCTGCCAGCCGATGGATGAAAGTGCGTCATAGAAAGCGTCGCGACGTGATTCATAGCGTGCAACTAGTGAAGTGACACATTCTTGGGAAGATGTCAGTGCGGCCGCAGCAGCGGCCTGAATGCCTCCGAAGAGGCTCACGTAGATATGATCCTGCAGCAGATTGATTTTGGAGATGATGTCTACATTGCCCAGGGCAAATCCGACACGCCAACCCGCCATATTGTAGGTTTTGGATAATGTGTAGAACTCAATGCCCACTTCTTTGGCACCTGGTGCCTGCAAAAAGCTCACTGGACGATGTCCATCGAATCCGATTGCACCATAGGCGAAGTCACTGGCTACGACGATTTTATTTTGAATGGCGAACTCTACCGTATCTTCATAGAAGGAAAGCGGGGCGATTGCCGATGTTGGATTGTTAGGATAGTTCAGGAACATCAGCTTGGCCTTTTCCCGATCCTCGGTAGAGATTGCTTCATAGTCAGGCAGGAATGCATTGGACTCCAGCAGTGGCATAAAAGACATGCGCGCTTTCGCCAGTGCCACTCCGGACCAATAATCGGGATAACCTGGATCAGGGACGAGACATACGTCGCCAGGATTGAGCAATACCTGAGGTAACTGGACCAAGCCCGTTTTTCCGCCAAACAAAATCGCAACTTCCGTTTCGGGGTCCAGGTCCACGTTGTAATCTTCCTTGTAACGTTTTGCAACGGCTTCCTTCAGGAAAGCATGCCCGCTAAAAGGCGAATATTTGTGATAGAGCGGGTTCTCTGCCGACTCTTGCAATGTTTTAACAATGTGGGGCGGTGTAGGTGTATCCGGGTTACCCTGCCCTAGGTTAATCACGTCGTGACCACTTGCGATTTCCCGGTTTACATTTTGAACTAGGGTAGCAAAAAATTGCGTTGGAAGCTGTGTCATTACATCGGATGTAGGTATGGTAAAGGCTGAACGACCCGATGCTTTAGGCTGATTAGTCATGCTATACATCACTCCGGTTATTAAAGATGGCAATATAGTACTCATTAATTTATCATGTCAATCCCGAGCTGTATAGGGGGAAAACACTTCATGAATACTTGAATGGAACCATTATTTGAGTTTTTGTACAAAACTGAAATGAGGTATTTCGTTTTGTCCATTGAGATTAGGGGAAAGCATGTTTTATGATAATATCCGATAATGATAATCAATATCATTGATAAATAGGAACGAAGCACTTATTAGGGGGAGAAATAGAAATGAAAAAGGGTATACGAAATACGGCAGTATTATTGACGGTTACATGGTTGTCCATTCTTCTGCTGGCTTGCGGAAATCAGGCTTCAACTCCATCTGCCGGAACGGATGATTCCAAAACGGTCAATGAAACACAGACAGATGGGGATCAGTCCAATCAGGAACAGACGGCATCCGCGGATAACAGTGAGGGTGAAACCCGGATGTTCAAGGACTGGACAGGCCATGAAGTTGAGGTTCCGGTTACGCCAAAGCGTGTGATTTATCATGGTGAAGTTACAGGAGATCTGCTAGCGCTGGACGTTGTACCTGTAGGTATTCTTCGCCAGGATGGAACAGTATATGATGATCAGGTGGCCCAAGCGGAAGATGTGGGTTTCCCGATGAGTGTTGAAAAGGCGCTTACCTTGAATCCTGATTTGATCATTTTCTCGAATAGCGATGAGGCACAATATGATCAAATCTCAAAGGTGGCGCCAACGGTTACCTTTGACTCGTTTGCCTCACTGGAAGACCGCATGCGTACTCTTGGCGATCTGTTGAACAAAAAGCCAGAAGCGGAAGCTTGGATCACAGCCCATCAAAAAGCAACGGAAGAGATGTGGAAGCAGCTTCATGAGAATGGACTGAAAGAAGGGGAAACGGCTTCGGTATTCACCATGTATCCTGGTAATCGACTGTTTGTAATGGCCGGAGCAGGATTGCCACAGTTGTTATATGGAGCCAATGGGATGAAGCCAACCGCGGAAATTCAGAAAGTATTAGATGAAGGAATGGGCTTTGCAGAGATTTCTACTGAAAAGCTTCCTGAAATTGCAGGTGACCGCGTATTTATACTTGATCCAGTAACGGATGATGCGAAGCAGTCTACCAAAGAATTGCTGGATAGCCCGATTTGGAAGAACTTGCCCGCTGTAAAAGAAGGAAAAGTATATCGTTTTGATCTGGTCAAGGCTTCAAGTGATGCAACTTCAAGAGAATGGCTTTTGAAAGAGTTGCCGAAACAGATGATTCAATAGTCGTTGATGGATTATAAGTCATAATATTTTACTGGAATAGAACGAAAATGCCGACTAAAAAAGAGCCTTCAACATTTCGTTGAAAGCTCTTTTTTTGTGCTGAGTACAGCCAGATCTGGATTAATGACAAAAGCTCGCTTATAATCAGTTCATAGGATTAATTGATAATAATTCTCATTTAAAAAACGAGGTGAACCATCATGCAGGCTTTGAATGCCGGTGCGGGAGGGTTATATTTTTCAACATTCATGTTTCGGCTGGATCATCTGGAACAACGAGTTGAACAACCTGAACAGGTGATGCTGGAAGTAACATGCGACAAACATACATTCTTGATCTGCGAAGAAGGGGAAGGTCGCTTATATATAGGGTATGAACAGTTTCCCTTTACCACCGGATGTGTGTACCCGCTTTCTCCGGGTGAGGGGTACCAGATTGAACATGGGAACCGATTGGAATTGAAATATATGGTGATATCTTTTGATGTTATTCATGTGTTGACGGGAGATCCGGAACAGTATACGCGCCCTGTATTTGAACCTAAAAATCAATTGAACGGCTATCCTTATGCCCCATTAAGTGGGCTGCTGGAGCAATTGTATGCCATTCGGGATTATCAAACAGATGCCGAATATAGCCATTTGAATGCACAGTTTCAGAGATGGATGGAGATGATCATCACCCGGTACTCTTCACCAAAAACGGAGCAGAGCATAGAATCCAGACTACACAGTACGATTCAATATGTAGAAGACCATTACACTGAAGAAATCACGGTACAGAAACTGGCACGTCTTGCAGATATCCGCCCCGTGCAATATACAACCTTGTTCAGACAATTAACAGGCCACAGGCCGCTTGATTATGTGAACCATGTACGAATTAAACATGCCAAGGATTGGCTGCGCAAATCCGATGAGCCGCTTCGGGATATAGCAACCCGGGTGGGCTTTAAGGATGAGTATTATTTTAGCAGGCGTTTTCGTCAAATGACCGGATTATCACCTCGTCAATATGACCGATCTGTTCAGCAACAAACACTGGTTCAGGATTGGTTAGGTCATGATGTGAATATTCCGGCACAGCCTGAGCGAATTATGTATTATGGTGATTCCGGTGGAGATCTGCAAGTGTTAGGCATTGGTTTATTAGGAGATCAGGCATATGATGCGGTTGCCCCGGTTAATGTGGAAGAGGCAGTCCGGATGAGACCAGACCTGATCATTTTCGATAGCACTAACGAACAACAATATGAACAATTTTCCCGAATAGCACCCACACTGGCATATAACTCTCATGCAACGCTGGAAGATCGGATTTGCAGGGTGGGAAGCTGGTTTGGCAAGCAATCAGAGGCTGGACAATGGCTCTCCTCCTATCAGCAACGTATGGAAAAGATGTGGATGAAGATTCATGCTTCAATTGAACCGGGGGAAACGGCATCCGTATTCACATACCATCGGGGTGCCCGATTATTTGTCATGGGCAATATTGGTCTGGCCGCGCTCTTGTATCATCCGATGGGATTCAGACCCGTTACGAAAGTGAAGGAGGCGCTTGTCGCGGGCAGAGCGTATAAGGAAATTTCGTCAGAAGCGATTCGTCAGTATGCGGGTGACCATATATTTGTCTTGCTTACTGAAGAGGTTATTGCAAGACAGGCCACAGAGAAGTTGATGCAGAGTCCAAGCTGGCGAGCACTTCCAGCCGTGCAGAAGGGACAGGTGTACGGAGTGGAGGAAACAACATGGAATTTGGGCGATGCACTGACTAGCAACCGTTTGTTAACTTTGCTGCCCGAGTTATTATGTAGGAGTTCAGAACGAAAACAGGTTGCAGATGTTTGAATGATCAAGCTATGATTACAGGTATTACGGTTCAGAGGAGTGCTTGTCATGACAGAAAAACAACAAGGGGAAATGCGTGTGGCCCTGATTCAGGGCAATATTCAGCTCGGAGACCCTGAGGCCAACCATAAACATATGCAGTCTTTGCTCGAACAAGCGGTAGAACAGTATCCCGATCTGGGATTGGCTGTGCTGCCCGAGATGTGGAATACGGGCTATGCGTTGGAACAAATTCATGAGCTTGCTGACCCGGAGGGCCAGAAATCAAGAGAGTGGCTCGCGGCTTTTGCCCAAAAACATCGAATTTCCATCGTTGGCGGTTCCATTGCGGAGAAACGTGACGGCCAAATCTACAATACAATGTACGCCTATAATAGTGAAGGAACTCAGGTGACACGTTACGATAAATTACATTTGTTCCGCCTGATGGATGAAGAAAAGTATTTGCAACCTGGTGCAGTACCAGAAATATTCGAACTGGAGAACGGCCTTACCGCTGGAGCTTCGATCTGTTATGATATCCGTTTTCCTGAGCTTGCTCGCACGCTTGCTTTGAACGGGGCCAAAGCATTAATCGTCCCCGCTGAATGGCCGAACCCGCGCTTGCACCATTGGCGCACACTGCTTACAGCAAGGGCCATCGAGAATCAGATGTACGTTATTGCCTGCAACCGCGTAGGGAAAGGCGGAGATACCGAATTTTTCGGACATTCCCTCATTATTGATCCTTGGGGTGAAATAGTGGCTGAAGGCGGAGAAGCAGAAGAGATCGTGACCGGAGTTATCCGTCCTTCGCTTGTGGATGAGGTTCGTGGCCGTATTCCAGTATTCGAAGACCGCAGACCTGGCATTTATTTTGGCAGCAAATAAAAATATGTAATTTCCCAGTAAAGTGTTTATTCTTCCGGGAGGCGGGTAATGATAACTATCCCGTCACCAAGGAGGATGATCAATCAATGGACAACCATGTGAAAGATACGCTCAGGAGACTGGAACAGGAAAACACTAGGGTAGATCACTTGAGGCCATTCTTAGAGAATGGGGCAGGAGGGCTATCACCCCCTGAACAATCTGTTCAGGACGAAGGCCGCCTTGTGAATCAGCAGAACAGGCTGACAAGTGAACGTAATTTGCGAAAATAAACCGCCAAACTTGAAATTCTCATATGTACGTTTCTACGTTAACAATTCAATGATGATATCAGCAACATTGTACTGTAACGATGTACTGCTAATACCATGTAAGAACTTTATCCTGCGGATGCGGGAGACGAGTATAGAACAAAGGCTTGGCCCTTATGGGTCAAGCCTTTGTTTATTTTATTACCATGTATGGCGGGGCTAATACGCTGATCGTCCGATTATTCTCCTTGAGAGAGCTCTGCAACGGTTTGTTGAAACGTATGGATGAATGCCTCCGCGGCTTTGGAGAGAACCCGTCCTTGGCGGTATGCAACTACAAGGGTACGACTGGGGGTTGGCTCGGCCAGCGGTACATAAACAGGAACAAATTCACTGCGGGGCGCGCGGGCAATAAAGCGCGGAACCAGCGTAATCCCCATACCTGTAGCTACCAGTGACTGCACCGTCTCGATGTTCGTACTCTCAAACACCACATTGGGGTCAAATCCGGCTTCCTCACACAGATCAAATGTAAGTTTGCGGAAGCCCTGTCCTTTCTTCAGTACAACAAAGGGTTCATCGCGAAGCTCTTCCATCCGTACTGGAACCGGATGTTCCGGATCTCCTCTGCGTGCCAGAGGGTGATTTGGGGGAACAGCCAGATCAATTCGCTCTTCACCAATCGTTACATAAGATAGGCTTGGCTCCTGCAATGGGAGGGAGAGCAGGCTTAAGTCAGCCTTTCCACTGGCCGTCAACTTTTCAAGCGTCAGCCCGGAGTCTTCCAGCAAGGTTACTTCAATCTCGGGATAAGCCTGCTGAAATGCGGGAAGCACATGCGGAAGCAGGTGCGAGCCAGTAATCGGCATGCTGCCTACAACGACTTTACCTTTACGAAGCTGGGAAATGTCCGACATTTCTTGTCTGAGCAGCTCGACCGCATCAATAATTTTCTGAGCTTGCTCTACAAAAGTCACCCCTGCATGAGTCAACTCCACGGTGCTGGTATTACGCTGGAATAACAGTACACCCAGTTCCTTTTCGAGTTTGGATAGCTGCTGACTTAAAGAAGGCTGGGCAATGTGCAGCTTCTCGGCTGCCCGGGAGAAGTTCCGCTCTGCCGCGATTTGCAGCGTATATTGAAGTTGTCTGAATTCCATATCCACACGTCATTCCTTTCGTTATGCCATCATTATATCACTACAAATAAGAAATGATTAGTTTAACTGAAACGCTTAAACTGCTTAAAAGAGTTGATACACTGTTTGTGATAACGTTTAATGATTGACGAATGAGTATATGAGGTGATCTCACTAACCGGAATGTTAATATTCTATCGTTATCTGACTCTAATGATGAGTATTTCAGTGATTTTGCTATTAAGACTTAAATTGTTTGCGGAAGCAGAGCGGCGAGATGCCCATCATTATTTTGAAGGTTCTTCCAAAATGGGAGGTGTTATCAAACCCAACCATTCCCGCAATTTCAGTAACATTAAAAGAAGAGCCAACCAGCAAATCACGCGCTTCTTTAATACGGATGTTATTGATATATTCAACGAAGCTGAACCCGGTGGATTCTTTAAAAGTTCGGCAAAGGTAGGAAGAGCTTATGTCGAATTGCCGCGAAATCTCACAGAGCTTAAGCGGTTCCATATAATGTTGATTTACATAATTAACGATGTCCAGGACTTTCTTGTGTGTACGATTGGATTCCAATGGAGCTACAAGGCTGTCAAATAGTTTACGATTAAGATAGAGGAGCAACTCTACCAATAATATTTGTTGGTACTGTTCATATCCGCGGGCTTGCTTTTTCCCTTCCTGGATCATCTTCTGAAAAAGCTGTTCGATGAAATGCTGATCCTTTCCGGTCATCTTCAAAGCACGGTAATCACTTTTGAACAATTCGAGCAGTTCCTCACATTGACCGCGAGTGCAGAAATGCTGCAGGAATTCTTTCTTAAATAGCAGTGTAACTCGTTCATACATATTGCAGCCGGAATTAACCAGTTTGTGCCTTTCGTGAATATCCATAAATAGCAGTGTTCCGCCCGCAACCTGGTAGGTTCTGTCCCCTATATAATAATAAAAATCCCCGGATATTAAATACAGAATCTCATATGCATCATGATAGTGTCTTGAAGGCATGCTGGTGTATACCTGTTTCTTGCGGCTAATGTCAAAAAGAGTAGACTCATAAAATACCGGCTTCATTCAGCACCTCCTAAGAGGATTGTAGACTTGATCTAAGGTTGATAGCAATATATGTATTAAAATTTAATAATTACAAGAAAATACGTGCTGTATAGATAAATTTTTTGAGATAAGCTTGAATGGAATTTACCAATCGTTGAAAAAAAAGGAGGGGTGTCATGCTTGGATAGGTTTGGGTATAGAGTTTCTGCTGCTAAAAGTTAAAGCGCTTATACTATTTAACTAAGGGAGAGATTGCGGTGCTTAATTCAACGAACAGTAAGGTTTTCAAGAAGATGAAATTTTCATTGATGATCCTGCTCAGTTTTTCAATGATTTTTTCTTATGGCTCTCTGTCCAATGCGTCTCAACAGAAAAGTTATGCGGCAGGGAACCCTAATTCTAATTTCTCACCGGCAACACTTCAATTCTTGCGTGTCAACACAGGTCTGGATGGTGAGCAGTGGAACAATATTATGATGCTTGTCAACAAACCGGAGCAGGACGATCTGAACTGGACCAAGTTTTACGGATATTGTGAAGATATTGATGATAACCGCGGGTACACGATTGGAATATTCGGTGCGACTACAGGCGGCTCCAATGATACTGGTCCCGACGGTCCGGATCTGTTCAAGGAATATGACGCTGCCAAAGGCGCGAGTAATCCTTCGGTTAAGGGAGCATTGGCCCGGATCGGTGTCAAGGGTTCGATGAAAGGGAAGATCCTCGAAATCAATGAAAGCGAAAAGAGTTTCTGCAAAAAGATCGGCAATTTGCAAAATGATCCCGAGTGGAGAGAGGCTATGTGGAAAACGTTCTACAATGTCTATATTAAGTACAGTGTGGATCAGGCCCGCAAACGCGGCTTTAACTCGGCATTAACGATTGGTTCCTTCGTGGACGCAGCGCTGAACCATGGAGCTACCGGCGGCTCTGAGACCCTTCAAGGGCTTTTGGGTAAATCAGGAAGCAGCACGGATGAGAAGACTTTCATGACCAAATTCTATAAAGAACGGACCAAGATTGTGGATACTAATGACTACAACTCTCCGCCTAACGGGAAGAATCGTGTGAAGCAGTGGAGCAATTTGCTGAACATGGGAGAGACAGACCTGAAAAGCGCAGATTCGGCAGTACTTCAAGTCACCAACTGGGAACTTAAATAACAGGAGGGAGATGGGCCGAATGGACAACAACCAATCTTATCTCAAGAGCAGATTTTCCAAGGTAATCAGTCTAATGGCTATAGGTTTGCTGCTTGCCATGGAGTTGACCGGTTTTGTCTCAGCAGGAAGGGAAGGAAATGAGGAAGATCTTGCAAGTGAAGCAACTGCAGTTCAGGAAACGATTGCCCAGTGGATTTTTAAAGACAAAGGTGAGAACGGAGTATTCCCGGCTACCGGCGGGGTATATCAAACGGCTTCATCCATTCGTGATGTAGGAACAAATACGGATGCATACACCTATGAGTCAGGTGAGAACAGCGTACGCAACCAGGGCTGGCATGAAGGAACGGGCATTAAATACTGGTTTGCCACGCTTTCGACCAAAGGCTTCCAAGGTATCGTCCTCTCTTCGCAGCAAACTTCTTCAAGCACAGGACCTAGGGATTTTAAGGTGCAATACAGTACAAATCAGCAGGAATGGACAGATATTTCGGGCGGCAAAATTGTTCTCGCCCAGAACAGTTTTAATTGTTCCAATAATTCCTGCAAATTAACGAACCTCGCATTGCCTGCGGAAACAAAAAATCAAGATGTACTCTATATCCGCTGGGTGGTAAACTCTGCGAAAAGCGTAAGCGGGGGAACGGTGTCCAGCTCAGGCTCAAGCAGAATCAAAGATGTGGTAATTAAAGGAACACGCATCAGCGGCGAACCAGGGAACACTCCCACACTTGAGGTAAATAAAACTCCCGCTTCAGGGGCGGCAGATGTTTCCCTTAACGCAGAGATTACAGTGAAGTTTAATAAAGCCATTAGTCTCGTTAGTGGTCATCAAGTTGTAATCACGGAAAACAATGTCCCTCTTACCAACATCTCTGCCTCGCTCCTCGGTCAAGACACGGTTAAAGTCAGCCATCCTAATTTTACTGCCGGCAAAACTTACAAGGTGACCATCCCTAAAGAACTTGTTAAGGGGACTGGGGACGGCCGGACACCGGACAACGATATTACTTGGAGCTTTAAGACGAAGTCTCCAGATACCGGCAACAAAACACCAACGCTGCTGAATATGACTTTTAATGGGGATCCAAAGACAAGTATCGCCTTTGACTGGTATACGGCCGAAACCGTAAGAAGTACAGTAGTGCAAGTAGTGGAGGCCTCGAATGCTGGAGGAATCGAGTTCCCGGAACAACTGGCAACTTCGTATGAGGGTAGTTCAACAGTTATTGAAACCTTAATGACGTCAGGAGACAGAAGTTCCAAGAAGTATAAGAAGTTCGCCAGCCACAAGGTTATTGCAACCGGTCTTATGCCTGGAACCAAGTATATGTATCGCGCCGGTAACGGTGATGCGGACGGCTGGAGCGAGACGGGTTCTTTTACCACAGACAAGGCGGATAATCAGGATTTCCATTTCCTCTATGTAACAGATACCCAAGGCTCAAGTAAATCCAATTTCGATCTGTGGCAGGATACTTTTAAGAGAGCTATTGAGAAAACGGTAGATCCCAAGTTTGTTCTTCTTACAGGGGATCTAACGGATGACGGTGATCTGGAGCAGCTGTGGCAGTGGTTCTTGGGTGTGCCGAAAAAAGAATTTGCCAATGTGCCATTTGCCCCGATAATCGGCAACCATGAGATCGAGGATTATCCGAATAATAATTTTTATAACCATTTTAATCTTCCAAAAGATGTGGGGACTGGTGCTCATGACGGGTCGGTGTATGCTTTCGAATACGGCGATGCCCTGTTTATGCAAATCAATTCCCAGTACGAAGGAGAGGTCAAGCCGTACAAAGCAGATATTCAGTTCACGAAGCAATTGGAATGGATGCGGAATCAGGTGGCAAAGACCGACAAGAAGTGGAAATTCGTCTCTATGCATAAGGGAGCTTATTCTTCAGGGGATAATGCTTCGGCAGAAAGCGAACGGGTAGAATTTTACCGGAAATATCTGATTCCTGTATTTGATGAGCTGGGTGTGGATATGGTGTTTGAGGGACATGACCATATGTATATGAGATCTTTTCAAATGCTGAATAACGTTCCGATTAAGAATGTCATTACCGATGAGCAAGGAAATGTACTGAATCCCAAAGGGACCGTATATCTAATGGGCAACTCGGCCGCTTCGAAATTCTATGCTCTTAATCCAGACGCAGACATGTTTTTTGCAGCAAAAAACGATCAGCCCAACAAGAAAATGTTCTTGGATGTTTCCATTACAAGCGATGTGCTAAAAGTTACATCCTACACAGCAGTTAAAGATAAACCCCTTGCCGTCTATGATGCTTACAGTATTAAACGGACTGATGTCAAACCCGGCACAGTCGAAAATCCAAGCGCAGTCAGACAGTCAGCGAACCGTGCAGTTCTTTCGTGGAAAGCGCCAGCAACTAGCTCTGAGCCGGTGCGAGGTTACCGAATTTACGAGAAGAATGATAAAGTCAGCACGAATTGGAGCGTGTATGTGCCGGCGGTAAGCGGTCAGACGAGTTACAGCTATACATTAAACGGCATAGATTCTTCAAAAGTCTACAATTTCGTTATTAAAGCAGTGGGGATAAGAAGTAATTCACTTCCAGCAGAGGCAGGAATGCAATGAATGGATAGATGTGGGGAATACCGGAGGTAGCTAGTTATTGATTCACACATACCTTTCATTAATGGGATGTTAGGGCAGGGATCAATCCGCTGATTTGGTTGTCTCATTTGTTTCATTAAGTTATTTATATGTCGTTTGTACTGAGTGTGGACGGGGATTGTTTTGAGCAGATGAGATTTAGTCATAGCAGTTCTGAATTCAGGACTGCTTTTTTCTATTTTATATAAAAAGCATTGACAGCGAAGAAGCTGGAACGTAGTATAAGACTTATATGATAATGATAATTGTTATCAATTTAAACCTCTGCATATAGCAGTGGTTTATTTTGCTTTTCTCTCATTATAGGTTAAACCTATTACATCTATAGATATTATATCTTGGAACAATGAAGGACAGGGTGATATATTTATGTCATTCAAGAGCTTCACTTTTAGAGGAACGTATGAGGCTCTTCCAAGGACCGAACTTATGATGAGGTGAAAATGATGAGTAAAAAAACGATGTTTGAGAAAATTTGGGAAAACCACGTGATTCATCAGGAAGAAGGCAAACCAAGCATTTTGTATATCGATCTGCATCTGGTGCATGAAGTAACATCCCCACAGGCGTTTGAAGGTCTGCGTCTGAGCGGCCGTAAAGTCCGTCGCCCTGAGCTGACGTTCGCAACAATGGATCACAACGTTCCAACGAAGGATCGTTTCAACATTACGGATCCAATCTCCAAACAACAAATCGACACACTTTCACAAAACTGCCGTGAATTCGGCGTAAAACTGTATGACCTGGATACAATCGATCAAGGTGTCGTACACGTTATGGGCCCTGAGCTCGGTTTGACTCATCCAGGTAAAACGATTGTATGTGGTGACAGCCACACGTCCACACACGGTGCATTTGGCGCACTCGCATTCGGGATCGGAACGAGTGAAGTAGAGCATGTTATGGCAACCCAATGTTTGCAGCAGGCCAAAGCCAAAACAATGGAAGTTCGTTTTGTCGGCAAACGTAACCCGGGTGTAACGGCGAAGGATATGATTCTCGCAGTTATCGCCAAATACGGTACAGACTTTGCTACTGGATATGTTATTGAATATACAGGTGAATCGATCCGTGAACTGAGCATGGAAGAGCGTATGACTGTGTGCAACATGTCCATCGAGGGTGGAGCAAGAGCGGGCATGATTGCTCCGGATGAAACGACATTTGAATATCTGCGTGGACGTGAATACGTACCTGCCGATGGCAAATTCGATGAAGCGGTTGCTGCCTGGAAAGAGCTTGTAACCGACGAAGGTGCTGAATTCGACCATGTGGTTGAAATCGATGTGGAAACATTGATTCCGCAAGTGACTTGGGGTACTAGCCCAGGTATGGGAACCGACATTTCTTCGAAAGTTCCTGTTCCGGCTGAACTGCCAACTGAAAACGAACGTAAAGCAGCTGAAAAAGCGCTTGAATATATGGGCTTGGAACCTGGAACACCGATCTCCGAAATTCCGGTTGATTATGTATTTATCGGTTCATGCACCAATGGACGGATTGAAGATTTGCGTGCTGCTGCACAGGTAGCCAAAGGTCACACCGTATCCAGTAATGTTACAGCGATCGTTGTTCCAGGCTCGGGACGTGTTAAAATTCAGGCGGAAAAAGAAGGTCTGGATAAAGTCTTTACTGAGGCTGGATTTGAATGGCGTGATGCAGGATGCAGTATGTGTCTGGCAATGAACCCGGATGTATTGCAACCAGGACAACGTTGTGCTTCGACATCCAACCGTAATTTCGAAGGACGTCAGGGACGCGGAGGACGTACTCACCTCGTATCTCCTGCAATGGCGGCTGCAGCAGCAGTTAAGGGACACTTCGTTGACGTACGTGACTGGAATTTCAAAACGGGAGCAGCTATCTAACAACGAACGGATTGAAGGGAGAACGAATGATATGGAAGAATTCAAAACACTGCAAGGCATCGTTGCACCGGTAGACCGGGTCAATGTAGATACAGATGCAATCATTCCGAAACAATTTTTGAAACGGATTGAACGGACCGGATTTGGACAATTTTTGTTCTACGAATGGCGTTTTGACGAAGAGGGTAACAACAATCCTACTTTTGAAATGAATAAACCTCGCTACGAAGGGGCATCCATTCTGATCTCACGCGCAAACTTTGGTTGTGGATCTTCTCGTGAGCACGCACCATGGGCGATAATGGACTACGGATTCCGTTGTGTAATTGCACCATCGTATGCAGATATCTTCTATAATAACTGTTTCAAGAACGGGATCTTGCCGATCAAACTGTCGGAAGAGCAGGTTGAAGATCTGTTCCAGCGTACAGCGACACATGAAGGTTATGAGATGAATGTGAATCTGGAAAACAAAACGATTACAGATGCATACGGACTGCATATCGATTTTGATCTGGATGAACACCGTCGTCAGTTCCTGTTGCAGGGACTGGATGATATCGGCCTGACACTCCAGCATGATGATGAAATTACAGCTTATGAAGAGCGCCACTCGGCTAAATTGTTTGGACAAACGGCCTCAGTCTAATCTTTCATCTGTAGTTCGTATATCAAACCTCCAATCGTGCAGGGAACTTCACCGTTCCTTGTTCGAATTGGAGGTTTTTTTGCATTTGGCAATGATGCAATTATGTCTTCGAATTGCAGGGTATTCCGACTAAATATGACAACGTTGTAACCGGATGAAGTGACAATATCTGATAAACTGATTAGTAGATTATGGAAGAGTAGATAGAGTCGAGTGTTGCATCACAGCGAATCAGGTCGAAGGTTCAAAAGACAAACAGAATGGTGGTTGATGTATGAAGAAATGGTCGGCAGCAGTCTTTGTTTTTCTGTTCCTGTGTTTATTTCCTGTCATGGCAAATGCCGATTCGTCTCCCTCGATTGTGCTGGACGGTGTGACCATTAATCAGCAGTCGGGGGCTCCGGCCGAAAATACTGGCAAAACCGTGATGGTGCCCATTCGGATTGTCTCTGAAAACCTCGGTTATCAGGTGAAATGGGAGAAAGCCACTCAGACTGTTCGTATTCTCAAAGGTAACAGCAGTATCCAGATGACGGCAGGCGAAGATGCGGCCACCGTGAATGGAAATCGGGTGAGTCTCGATTCTCCGCCTCTAATTAAACAGGGGACTACCCTGGTTCCGTTACGTTTTGTCGGTGAAGGCATGGGTCTTCGTGTGGGATGGGACAATGGAACCAAGACAGTAAGCCTATTTAGCATTCCTCCTGTAGCAGGTACCGAAAATGAAAATGACCCGGTGGAAGCTCCTGAACCGGAAGGTTTGTCTGAGCTTCAAAGTATCAGCTTCGGTGGGGATCGTCTGATCTTGGCGACGAACGGGAAAATCACACCGAAGGTTTCCAGTCTCAGCGGACCTGATCGTATCATCGTAGATCTGCCCGGCACCACATTTGCCAAGGAGTTCATCCAGGGACAGGCCTCCAATCCGGATGGCAGCGGAACTATTCTGGTTACGGATTCATCGCTGGTTTCCAAGGTGCGATATGCAATGTTCAGCCAAACGCCTTCAACAGTGCGTGTGGTCCTTGATCTGAGTCAGTTGGCGACTGCCAAATGGTCACTGGGCGAGAACAACGTGTTGCTTGTTGACCTTGCGGCGAGTAATGGAGAACCAACAAGTCAGCCTGCTGTGCCAACCAATGATGGCAAAAAGGTTGTCATTATTGATCCAGGACATGGTGGACGACAGTCGGGGGCCGTCAGTGTGACAGGCGCCTATGAGAAGGACTTTAATTTGGCTGTGGGGCTCAAAGTTCAGGCACTTCTGCAACAACATACGGAGATTCAGACGGTGATTACAAGACAGGATGATACGGAATTATCCCTGCAACAGCGTGTAGATATTGCACAACTGAATCAGGCGGATATTTTTGTGTCGATCCATGGAAACAAGTTTACAACTCCTGTTCCTAATGGAATTGAAACGTTGTACAGTCGTAAAGATAGCAAGGATTTAGCCGACATTTTGCACAAGCATGTGTTGCAGATTACGGGATTTAAGGATCGGGGAGTCAAAACGGCAAGTCTGCATGTAACCCGTGAAACAACGATGCCCGCAGTTCTGCTTGAACTCGGATTTCTAAGTAATCCAGCTGATGAAGCAATGATGCTGACTGAAGATTATCAGAACAAATGTGCACAGGCCATCGTAGACGGAATTGTAGAATATTTGGGTCTTTAATGTGGGTTGTGCGCAAATATGAAGGTCAGGGTAGTGCGTTGTTTCGAGATGCATAATTGATAATTAAGGAAAAATACAGACAATAAAATGTAGAAAAAGCTTGATTTGACAACGTTTTTTTTCTGTTATGTTGGAATATATTCGCAACTTTTGAGAGTACGAGGCGTCTAATAGGTGTCTGGTAATGCCTCAGTGGTCAGTCGAAGCTGAAGGTTCACAACATGCGGCAAAAAAATATGAGAATGGTAGGGGTGAAGGATGAAGAAGTTCGGTTTTTTGGTACTGTTATTTGTCTTTGGGCTCGTTTTCCCGGGCTATAGTCATGCAGCAGCAGATACGCACATTATCCTAGATGGGAAAGAAATTGTGCAGCCTTCGGATGCCAAAGCGGAAATCATCAATAGCAAAGTGATGGTTCCGATTCGGGTTATTTCGGAGAGCCTGGGATATGGTGTGGATTGGAAACAGGCAACAAGCACCGTGACTATTAGCAAAGACAACACTGCCATGCAGATGATTGTTGGACAGAAGACGGCAACGGTGAACGGCAGTAACGTGAACCTGGATGCCCCGCCACTCGTGAAAAATGGAACCACACTTGTGCCTTTAAGGTTTATTAGTGAGCAAATGGGTCTTAAGGTGGGTTGGAACAATACAACGAAGACGGTAACATTAGTTACCCAGAATTCAGGTTCCGGAAACGGGACAACCACTCCTCCGAACTCTGGTAATGAAGGTGGAGGATCGGATCAGGATGGTCTTGTACTGGTGAACGGCATCAGCTTCAGTGACAACCGCTTTTTGATTGCAACAAGCGGAAATACGAAGCCGAACGTCTTCACGATGACAGGACCGGATCGAATCGTTATAGACTTGCCAAATACCGCATTTGCTGACTCTTTTAGTGAAGGACAAGCTTTGGACAGCAACCAGAATGGACAGCTTGTAGTGAGTGGATATCCGGATGTGTCGAAGATTCGTTATTCCTTGTACAGCAATAATCCTTCTACTCTTCGTTTTGTCATTGATCTGAGCAATGCCAAAGGTTATGACGTGCAAAGTGACTCCGGTCTGGTTATGATTGATCTGAACAAAGAAGGCACTACAACACCGCAGCCTCCTGTTGGAAACAACGGCAAAAAAGTTGTTGTTGTAGACGCTGGTCATGGTAATCAGGACCCGGGAGCCATCGGTGTAACCGGCAAGAAGGAAAAAGACTTCAATCTGGCAATGGCTCTGAAAGTGGAAGCATTGCTGAAAAAAGAATCTAACATTGACGTTGTGCTGACGCGCAGCGATGATACATTTTTGGCTTTGAGTGAACGAGTAAAGATCGCTGAAAAATTGAAGGCGGATATCTTTATTTCCATTCATGCGAACAGCGGGTCTGCAGCGGCAAACGGTGTGGAGACGTATTACACCCGTTCGAATAGCAAGGCATTGGCTACGGTGATGCACAAGTATCTCTTGCAATCATCTGGCCTGAAGGACCGCGGAGTAAAAACGGCAAGTCTCCACGTAACCCGTGAAACAACGATGCCGGCTGTTTTGCTGGAAGCCGGTTTCCTGAGCAACAAGAGCGATGAAGCCGCATTGTTCACTGAAAGTTTCCAGAACAGTGTAGCCAAAGGGATTGTTGCGGGGATCAAGGAGTATCTGGGAATTAAATAAGGGTTAACCCTTATGATCAGGAGGCGGAGTTAGAATGAACAAAAAATTATGGATTGCAGCGCTGCTGGTAACGGTTATGACAGTTGCTGCTGGATGTGGAAGCAAGCCAACAGCTGCTCCAGCTCCAAATCAGACTCAAGGTGCGGGAACGGAGAATAATGCGTCTGAGGATCAGAATGAGACGGATATTACTGAACCTGTAACCGTGGATCCGGAGGATACAACGACAACGACACCGGGTACCACAGAAGGCAGTACGGAGGGTACAACGACTCCATCGGGTGGAACTACTTCGGAGAAGCCTGGAACTTCCGAAAGCAATGAGAAGAAGACCATTGATGTGTACTACACAGATCTGGAAGAGTTGGAATTGCACAAAGCATCGGCAGATATTTCTTACGCTACAGATGATGCCAAATACAAGGCAGCATTTGCAGCGCTGCAACAAAGCAAGGACGACAAACTCGTTCCGCTTTGGGCGAAAGAAATTGAATTAAAATCTGTTCAGTTCAAAGACGGTGCGCTTACCCTGGATATCCACATGCCGGATACAGCACGTCTTGGTGCAGGTGGCGAAGTGTTTGCCATTGATGCTTTGAAGCAAACATTTTTCCAGTTTGATGAAGTCAAATCACTTGATCTGCTGGTAGATGGCCAGCAATCCGAGAGTTTGATGGGCCATGTGGATCTGGAGCATCCAATGACACGATCCGAATAGGTTGTACAGCATGTTGTTTTACCGTGAATCTGCGGAATATCGGCCGTTTTACATGAGAGAGGGGAATCACAGGTGACTTTTAAATATAACAATCCATCACACTCTAAAAAAGTAGTTTCAGCCGTGCTTGCAGGCATGATGGCCCTTAGCACCGGCGGAGCTGCCATGGCAGCAGAATCAACAGATACGGGGCAAGGCCAGACTGCAACTGTAAGCAATACAGCTGCACCAACCGGTTTGTTCAGTGATATCAAGGTCGGATATTGGGCTGAGAAACATGTGTACAAACTGGCCTATCAAGGCATTCTTCTCGGTAACAACGGCTTGTTCCGTCCGGGAGACGCGGTAACGCAGCAGGAAGCTGTGACGATGGCGATCCGTTTTATGAACAAGGAGAACCAGTTGAACGACAGCACGGCTACGGCATTACCGACAAATATGGAAGTGGGAAACTATTTCAAGCCATATGTCGCTTTGGCGCTTCAACTGGGACTGATTGATAAAACGGAAGAATCTACAGTGGATGTGTCCAAAACATCCTGGGGGCAGAAACAGGCATCACGTGAATGGATTACAAAATTGTTGATCCGTTCGTTGAACAAAGATGCTGAAGCGAAGGCACAAAATAATCAATCTACCGGATTTGCTGATAATGATAGCATTTCCGAAAGTGGCAAAGGGTACATCAATCTGGCTGTAAGTTTGGATCTGGCCAAAGGTGTAGAAGGCAACAAGTTTAATCCAACGGGCTCTGTAACTCGTGCCCAACTTGCTACATTCTTTAGCCGTGGCGAAACGTTAACGGATACGAAGTATGCGAACACATCCACAGGTTATGTAACAGGATTAAAAGATGGGCAGATTACACTTGTTGTGGACGGAAAAGCTGTTAACTTCGCAGTGAATAGCAGTACGCCTTACTTTACAAAAGACAGTGAATCCCGTGCATCGTCTGCGGATGTGAAGCTGTATACAAAAGTTCAGGTTGTAGGTACTACCGGTACGGCTTCCTATGTAGAAGTGGTTGATGCTACACCGCAGGTAGAAAGCGTTGAAGGTACTTTTGCTCGTTCATTATCAGGTAATAAAATTGGCTTGTTTGTAGGCGAGAATTATGAAACGTACGGCTATGATGAGGCAACAGCATTTATCGATCAAAACGGAAATGCAATCAAACTGTCTGATATTACAGCAGACAGCACCATTGAAGTACAACGTGAGACGTTCTCGGCTGACAAAAAGACTGTTGTTATTCGTGTGAAGTCCGGTATTGTCAATAAAAGTGATAGTGGTGTCGTTGCTGAAGTAACGAATTCTGCCAAAACGATTAAGCTTACCAATGCAGCCGGAACTACAGAGCAATACACCTATAATGATAATCTAATCATTCGTTACCAGGACCGAATCCTTTCCCTGGCTGAGCTCAAAGCGGGAAGTGCAGTGAAGTATACGGTGAAAGACAGCATCCTGCAAACGATTGAATTATCGCAAGGTGTAGAGCAGTCTTTACGCGGTACACTAGTGGAGATCGGTGGTAACCAATCCACACTGACGTTTAAACGTGAAGGTGGATCGCTGGAAGCGAAGCTGCTTGCAGAAAAGCCGGAAGTTGTCATTAACGGAATCCAGGATGCAACGCTGAATGATCTGATTACGGACGCAACCAATGGAGATCAGGTTGAGCTTACGCTAAACTCTGAAGATCGCGTGACACGCATTCAAGTGGTAGGACGTCAAATGGAGCCGATGAACGGCGTATCTGTTGTATCTTACAACAGTAAAACAAAAGTATTGACGGTTCTGGACAGCAATAAAAAACCGTTTGTGTTCACGCTGGATGACAAAACGAAGCTGGACTACAACACAACGAAGCCTACACTTGCTGGATTGGAGTCTTTGTTAAATGATGGTCGCAAATTGGATCTGACGTATGTGGGAACTCGTGCGTTATCCGTTAAAGTGATCTACAAATACGAAGGCACAATCAGCAGCATTGATACTTCGGGCAGAAAAATCAGTTTGTTGTCTGGAAACCAAACGATTACGGTGCCGTACTCTACGGTTCCAACAATCGAGATCTACAACAAATCTGGGGCAAGTCTGAGTGATCTGAAGATCGGTGATAGTGTCACAGTTACACTGGGTTCGAATCAGGACTATGTGCAGAAAGTGGCTTTGAACACCGTGGCTCAATTTGAAGTAGTCTCTGTAGAGACCAATGGACGTGTTCGTGTGAAATCGGATTCGCTGACAAGTCAGTTTTATGTCGATCAAGCGGTTTTGACAGGAGAAAGTGGTCAGACTATTACGGCGTCACAATTGACAGCGGGCAACCTGATTAATGTTACATTTGAGGGAACTACGCCTAAAGCGGTTCAAGTCGTTAAACGTACGCTTGCGGAGGTTACATCTGTTGACGCTTCGTCAGTTACACTGAAACTGTTCAATGGTCAAAGTGAGACGGTTCCTGTTAGTGGTTCTGTAAAAGTGGTCAAATCGGGATCTACGTTAACCACTCTTGGCAGTCTTACTGTAGGTGATCGTGTTGAAATGACGAAGGATACGGATAATTCCACCCGTTTCAGAGTGTTGACGGTCATGAGCAAACAGTTCTGGTCTTATGATGGAGTAGGTAACCAAATTTTGGTTAAACGTGAGTCCACATCTGACACGAATTATCGTTTTGCACTGGGTACAGGCGCATTTGTTCACCAGGGTGACAACACTTTAAGCGTGCAATCTCTCAAAGATAATGATAATATTGTATTGTATCTCCTGAACAACGTTGTACTGGAGATCCAAAAACAGTAATCGTTTCTTTTCGAGGATCAAAAGAATGACCGTCTTGATGCGGGATCTTTCCCGTATCAGGACGTTTTTTTTGCAAGATTTTTGGGGTCCCCGCAAAGTACTCGAAAGAAGCTTCGAAGTAAGGCTCCACGGCGTGGAGTCATTTTGTGGGAGGTAGCTCTTCATGAATGCAGCCACTGATAGGCATATACTCGATACAATGGAAGCGATGTTTCCTGATGCACATTGCGAATTAAATCACAGCAATGCGTTTGAATTGACTGTAGCCGTCCTATTGTCTGCCCAGTGCACCGACGAAACGGTAAACAAGGTAACCGCAGACTTGTTCAAAAAGTACACCAGTCCTGCCGATTATCTGTCTGTTCCGCTCGAAGAACTGGAACAGGATATCCGGCGTATCGGTTTGTACCGAAACAAGGCCAAGCATATTCAGAACATGTGCCGAATTTTAATAGAGCAGTATGGCGGTGATGTACCGCAGGAACATGATCAGCTTGTGACGCTCCCTGGTGTCGGGCGGAAAACTGCAAATGTCGTTGTATCCAATGCATTTGGAGTCCCGGCAATTGCGGTGGATACGCATGTTGAACGTGTATCCAAAAGGCTGGCACTAGCAGGTTGGGATGACTCCGTACTTGAAGTCGAGAAAAAACTGATGAAGCGCGTACCCCGGGATGAGTGGACTTTAACTCATCATCGGTTCATATTTTTTGGACGCTACCATTGCAAGGCACAAAACCCTCAATGTCATGTCTGTCCATTGCTGGACATATGCAGAGAAGGTAAAAAGCGTATGAAAACGTCCCAAATCAGGAAAGATAAGGAACGTGCCACAACCCCAAAACGAAAAATAAATTAATGAGTAGAAGAGGATGAGTAATCATGAAATGCATTTCCGTGTACACTGACAATTTTGAGGCCTTCTCCGATATTTTCGAACAAATCGTTGAACAGGAAATGGCTGAAAACGAAGAAAAAGAAGTAGAAGGCATCACTGTAAGCCATTCTGGCGATGTGCCTGAACATTATTTGGAGCGTATGTCCACGAAACCAGAAGTGGTTGTCATGAGAGACAAAGGTCGTGACATTACGATTCTGCAGCATGGACAAGTATTTGAAATTTTGCTGCCTTCGATGGAGAACGCCGTTTCTTAAGAGATTTGGAATAATAAGATATGCTGCTTCTATGTCACTGGGTTATCCTTTTGAAGGTGATCCCATTGGGCATGGACGCAGCATGCTTCTTATGGAATACAATCGTTTCACAGATAAAACCGACAGGATCGGTTTTATTTTTTTATGTGGAGAATTGCGATGTGAAAATTTCTTTGTCAGTCATCTTGCATTCAAACCGTTCAATTTCAAACTTGATAATGGTAAAATAAATGAATTATAAGATAAAGACATCGGACCAGATGTCAAATTAGAGGAGCCAGGGGGAAGGCCAGTCATGTCCAGAACAGATTACCCAGTAGAGATGGCCAAACCTCTGCTTCCACTGCGAGAAGCGATGGAGCAGACAGGGGACCATACAGCTGTACAGGCTTTAACGGATTTGATCAGTAAGGCGGAAATGAAACAGTTAACGATTGCGTTTTGTGGACACTTCTCGGCAGGCAAATCGAGTCTAATCAATAGTTTATGTGGCAAGCGGGTTTTGCCTTCGAGTCCTGTACCTACAAGTGCGAATGTTGTATCCATCCGTAACGGTGAGCCGAGAGCACTTATTTATACGTCGTCGAACGTAAGCGCTGACAATTCAGCGGGAGTTCTTGAGGTTTCTCCAGAACAATTGGAAGAGTATTGCAAGAATGGTGGGGCATACACCTCCATTGAAGTATGGGATGACATTCTCCTACTGAAAGATGATGCCGTATTACTTGATACGCCAGGCGTGGATTCGACCGATCAGGGGCACAGCCTAGCAACACATTCAGCACTTCATCTTGCCGATGTGGTGTTCTATGTGATGGATTATAACCATGTGCAATCGGAAAGCAATCTTTCTTTTGCCAAAAGTCTATCCGATTGGGGCAAACCGTTGTTTCTTATCGTAAACCAGATTGATAAACATCGGGAACAGGAGCTTTCGTTTGACCAATATGTTGAAGGTGTAGAAGCTATTTTTGCAGCTTGGGAAGTCCGGTATGATGGTCTGCTGTTTACTTCGCTTCGGGACAAGGAGCATCGTTACAGCCAGTGGAAGCAGCTTCCTCAACTGATTGAACATATGATGAATGAGAAGGAAGGGTTAATCAAGCACAGCCTTGCAAGCTCAGCGAGCCATGTGACTGAACAGCACCTGACTAGACGTGCCGAAGAACGCGAAGAGGAAGAGACAGCGCTCCTGGAGGAAGTTGGGGGCAAGGAAGGTATTGAACGTCTGGAACGGGAGTTGGGTCTCCTGGATCAAAAGGAAGCTGAACTTCGTTCCAAACCATCACGTGAACGGGAGAAGTTTCGGGCGGAGTTGGAACCCCTTCTGGCAAATGCGAACCTGACCCCTGCGGATATTCGTACCTCTGCCGCGGCCTATTTGGAGAGCCGTAAACCCGGTTTCCGGGTAGGCTTATTGTTCTCTGGTGGTAAGACCGAGCAGGAGAAACTGCGTCGTGCCGCTGAGCTTGTAAGACTTTTGCAAGATCAGGCCTCGGGGCAAGTAGAGGTGCATATCCGTACCATGCTTAGACAGTTGGGTGAAGTTCATCAGCTGTGGGGCGCTGAGTGGGAGCAGGCGCTGAACGCGGAGCTGCCTGCGGTAGATGAAGCACTGCTGGAGATGAAACGGAGCGCCAGTGCAGAGGTATCTCCCGAGTATGTGCTTCAATTCAGCAAAGATATACGGGGCGAGATTGAGGCCCGTTACCGCAGGTCGGCCATGATGCTGGCCGACCGCTTGCTTGAAGCGCTGGGCGCGCAGGGCGAAGCCGCGCTCCAGGCGTTGGACGCCAGCCGCACAGCGCTGCTGGCGCAATCCGCGTCGGCGGCGCGCTACACGGCGCTACAGCGCGCCGCCGACGCCGAGGCAGCAGGGCTGCGCAGCCTGCTGCCGCCTGCGGGCCCCCTCACCTCCGGGCTGTTGCCGGAGGTGCAGGGCCCGCCCGTGGCCGCGCACGAGCCGGGTGAAGCACCCGGCCCGCACACGGGCACGGCAGAGTCTGTGGCTGCGCAGCCACAGACTCCAGGGACACCGCCGCCACGCAAAGCGGCGGTGCACGGGCAGCCGGCGGCTGGCGCACAGCGTCGCCGGCGCCTGGACGCAGCGGCGGCACGGCTGGAAGCCGCCGCTGCGCTGGTAGAGCCGTACCCCGCCATGGGGTCGGCGGTACGGGATCTGCGTGCACGCGCGGCTTCGCTTGCGGGCGGCACGTTTACGCTGGCGCTGTTCGGAGCGTTCAGCGCCGGCAAGTCCTCCTTCGCCAACGCGTTGCTGGGCGAAGCCGTGTTACCGGTCTCGCCGCATCCAACGACAGCGGCAATTAACCGGATCATGGCTCCGTCCGGTGGCGCGGAGCATGGAACAGCCCGGGTCCGGATGAAGACCCCGGACGCCTTCCAGGAGGATCTCGCGTATTCCTTCCGTTTGCTTGGACTGGGCGAGCCTGGGGCAGACTGGCAAAAACGGGTCAAAGCCCTTTCGCCACAGGATGTGCATCCGGCGGGACGTCCGCATTACAGCTTTCTGCAGGCAGCCGCAGCAGGCTGGGAGGATACCGCAGATCAACTCGGCCAGGATGTGCTGGTGGATCTGAACGGATATCGTAACTTTGTCGCTAATGAGAAGAAGTCTTGCTTTGTCGACAGTATTGACTTGTACTACAGTTGTGATGTGACAGAACAAGGGATTGTCCTTGTAGATACGCCAGGGGCTGACTCCGTGAATGCCCGTCATACGGGCGTCACATTCAATTATATGAAGAATGCGGATGCACTCATTTTCGTAACGTACTACAATCATGCCTTCTCTCAAGGAGACCGACAGTTCCTGAATCAATTGGGACGAGTCAAAGACAGCTCGGCGATGGATCAAATGTTCTTTGTGGTTAATGCGAGTGATTTGTCTTCCTCAGAAGAGGAGTTGGAGCAGGTTCTTGACCATGTGAGCACACAGCTGCGCAGTAATGGCATTCGGGCACCACGTCTCTTTCCTGTATCCAGCATGTTAGCAATGGAAGGCAAGACAGCCAACGATGCGAAGTTACTGGAGCAATCCGGCTTCATTCAGTTCGAGGAAGAATTTAACCGGTTTGCAGGAAGAGAACTTGCGGATCTTGCGGTCGGTGGGGCTTCTGAAGAGATCGCACGGGTTATAAAACGACTGAAGACACGTGCCGAGGATGCGACCCAGGGGGAAGAGGTTCTACAGCGACGTCGGGATGAGCTTGGCTCAATCCAGGAACAGTCACTTCAGAGTGTACATTTGCTCGCGGAACGGTCCATGAAGGCAGAACTGGCTCAGGAAACGGCTGAACTTCTGTTCCATGTGCGGCAGCGCCTGGGTTACCGTTTTGGTCTGTTCATGGCAGAAGCGTTCCATCCTTCAGTCCTTCGCGAGGATCGCGGGAATCTGAAAGCAGCCTTCGCAGCCTGCGGTCGCGAACTGCTGCGCATGATTGCCATCGAACTGGAACAGGAACTGCTCGCAACCACACTCAGACTCGAACAGGCGGGTCAGACTTGGCTGCACAAGCAAGTGACCGAATGTGTAGATGAACTGAAACGATTGTCCGGGGGCATGGATCTGTCGTTGCCACTGAACGAACGCTGGAGCACGCCTGTTCTGGAAGAGGTGCGTTTGGAAGAACCTTCGGGTTGGAAAGCATATCTGAGTTATTTCCGTAATCCGAAACAGTTCTTCGAAGGAGATGGACGACAACGGCTGCAGGAGGCACTTGATCCTGTTATTAAACAAATGGTGATTGATGTTCTGCCTGCTGCGGAGAATAAGCTGGTTCAATTCTATGACAACCAGCTTGAGCAGTCTTTGCAGCATCAATCCCGTCAATTGGAAGAGAGACTTGAGGAGGCCGTTGGTGCCCTTCATGAGACACTGACCAGTGGAATTCCTGCCGAAGAATGGGAGAGTCTGTCTGTACAACTGGGGCAGATTGAACGTGAATAAAAGGTATTCAAATCCATGTCTGTATGGAAACGGTTTTAAAACAAAATGAGTTATACAGCGATATGTTGAAATTTGTCGTTGTACCAAAAAAGGCCCCTGCCTCTAAAGGTATACAGGGAGCCTTTTTTGGTACGAACAACCTGAAAGGAAGAGAATATTCAAACATTTGATTGATAGGAGGGTATCTACCTCCCTTAATGCCGCATTAAGGTGAAAGTAGCCTGAATATGGTCGCTTATTCGCTTTGCCGCGAAGGGGGGACGGTGATAAACTTCATAAATGTTCATACTGTTTTTGAACGATATAAGAGGAGGAGAGACATGGATGTTCTCAGGCAATTGCAGATCTTTTTCTGGGAGAAGCGCACGTATTTATTTTTATCGATCTTATGCCTCGCCATAGCGACCGCGCTTGGACTGGTGTATCCGAACCTGCTAAGGATACTGATTGATGACGTCATCACTCCGCGCAATTTTGAAGACGTTCCCAAACTTGCTTTAACGGTATTAGGTGTCGTTATTTTGAAAGCGGGAATGCAATTTTTACACGGTCTTTTTGGAGGGCGTCTCGGAAACTTCTTGGCGTACCGACTTCGTAACGCTTGTTACGAAAAGCTTCAATTTTTATCCTTCCGGTATTACGATACGGCCAAAACGGGAGACTTGATGTCCCGCCTCACGGGAGATCTCGAAGCGATCCGCAACTTTATCGGATTTGGCTTCGCTCAAATTCTCAACATGGTTCTGATGGTCATATTCGGCGCAATCATGATGATGACCATGAGTTGGAAGCTTACCTTGCTAACGCTCATATGTATTCCTCTGCTTGCCTTCGTGGCGCTGAGATTCGAATCCCGAATTCACCCTGCGTTCCAAGAAATGCGGCTGGCACTCAGCTCTTTGACTACAGCAGTACAGGAGAATATTACAGGTGTGCGTACTGTAAAGTCATTTGCACGTGAGCCTCACGAAGTGGAGAAGTTTTCCGTTCGCAACGAGCGTTACAAAACAAATCAGATTCATGCAGCAACATTGTGGAGCCACTATTTTCCGATCATGGAGATTCTCGCTTCTGTCAGCGTAGTCCTGCTGCTCCTGGTTGGTGGAAACATGGTTATTCAAAAATCGTTAACACTCGGTCAACTCGTTGCCTTTTTCAGTTTGATCTGGTACATAATTGGTCCAATGTGGAACCTTGGTTTCCATATCAACAACTATACGCAATCCAAAGCATCGGGTGAACGGGTGTTAGAACTGTTGAATACGCCGGTAGATGTGCAAGAGACAGAAGATCCAGTCATTGTGGAGGCTGATCAAGTTAATGGGCATGTGACCTTTGAATCGGTTACCTTTGCCTACGGCAATAAAATGCCGGCAGTAACCGATATTAATTTTGATGCGCCACCTGGTTCCGTGATTGGCTTCCTGGGAGGAACAGGTTCGGGTAAATCAACCATTATTCAGCTTCTGATGCGGGCGTACAATGTGAACTCGGGTACCATTAAGCTGGATGGAAAAAATATTAAGGATATTGGAATTCGCAGCCTTCGGAGCCAGATAGCTTCTGTGTTCCAGGAAACGTTCCTGTTCTCTTCCAGCATTCGCAACAACATTTCTTATGGACTTAAGAATGTCACGATGGATGAAATTATCCGCGCAGCCAAACTGGCCAAAGCCCATGAGTTCATCATGGAATTCCCTGAAGGATACGATACGGTCGTAGGGGAGCGGGGAATGGGGTTGTCGGGAGGACAAAAACAGCGGATTGCAATTGCTAGAGCTCTGCTGAAAAACCCGAAAATTCTCGTTTTGGATGATGCAACCAGTGCAGTCGACATGGAGACCGAACATGAAATTCAATCCGGATTCCAGGAAGTCATGCGTGGAAGAACGACGTTTATCATTGCGCATCGGATCTCTTCCTTGCGTCACGCAGATGAGATTTTGGTACTGGATGAAGGACGTGTCGTTCAACGTGGCACACACAAACGTCTCATTGAAGAGCCTGGGCCTTACCGGGACGTATATGAGATTCAATACGCAGATTATATTGCCCGCGGTAAGCGGGAGGCTGGGGAGCAGGTGAATTCATGAGTGCCGAAACGGTAGCCGATAGGCGCGAGGTCAAAGAGACCTCTGACAAGAAAATGAATGAACGTTTTGTATATCAGGACGACGAAATAATTGAAAAACCGTTTAACTGGCGTGAGTTCGGACGTTTGTTCTCTTACATGAAACCTTATGCAAGACAACTCTTGCCACTCATTATTCTAATGATGATTTTGGGTACCATTACGAAATTGTCCGTTCCATTTTTGATCAGTTTGGCGATTGATAAAGCAATTGCACCTGCAACGGGTTTGCCAAGCTTGACGATGCTTTATATTATTGCTGGTTCTGTGCTTGTGTTGTATCTGATTCAATGGGCGGCTAATACGTACCGAATCAAATTGACGAACATTATCGGACAACGGGTCATTTATGATCTTCGCGCGGATCTGTTCAAACATATCCAGAAGCTGTCCTTTAACTTTTTTGACAAAAGACCTGCGGGTTCGGTACTGGTGCGTGTCACCAATGATATCAACTCCCTGCAGGATCTGTTCACTAACGGTGCGGTCAACGTCATGATTGACTGTGTGCAGCTGTTGGGAATTATCGTCATATTGCTGCTGATCAATTGGAAACTCGGTCTTGCGGTCATTATTACGGTTCCACTCATGTTTATCATTTCGACCAAACTGCGCGTGTTGATCCGCCGTGCCTGGCAGGATGTACGTATGAAGAACTCACGTATCAACTCCCATTTGAATGAATCCATTCAGGGGATT
Organism: Paenibacillus sp. GL_099_B; assembly: GCF_057835695.1. Lineage (NCBI taxonomy): Bacteria > Bacillati > Bacillota > Bacilli > Caryophanales > Paenibacillaceae > Paenibacillus > Paenibacillus sp. GL_099_B. The sequence continues at coordinate 4,496,651 of NZ_CM174430.1, read as the reverse complement.
CGTGTGACTCAGGCCTATACGCAGGAAAAAGAAAACATGAAGTATTTTGACAACATGAATCTGTCGAGCAAAAAATCATGGGATAGAGCATCGGCCATGAACCAAGGATTTGGTCCTCTGATTGAAATTACAGGCGGCTTCGGAACGTTAATCCTGTTCTGGTTTGGTGCTTATTTGATTCAAGAGGGGCAGCTGACAATCGGATTACTCGTAGCTTTTGCCAACTATGTCGGCAACTTCTGGGATCCGATTAACCGTCTGGGACAGATGTACAATCAGTTGCTCGTTGCCATGGCTTCCTCCGAACGGATCTTCGAGTTTATGGATGAGGAGCCGAGTATTGCAGATAAACCTGGAGCCAAGCCGCTTGCTTCTATTAAAGGAGATATTGTATTCGACAATGTGGTGTTTGAATATGAGAAGGGCAGACAGGCGCTGAAGGGAATCAGTTTCTCTGCAGATGCCGGACAATCGATTGCACTTGTAGGTCATACGGGTTCAGGTAAAAGTACCATTATCAATCTCATCAGCCGATTCTATGACATATCAGGCGGACGTCTCACTATTGATGGTCAGGATGTAAGGGATGTAACGGTTGAAAGTCTGCGCAGCCAGATCAGTATTGTGTTGCAGGACACGTTTATCTTCTCTGGCACCATTCGCGATAATATTCGTTTTGGACGGCTTGATGCAACCAATGAAGAAGTGGAAGAAGCTGCGAAGGCAGTTAATGCCCATGAATTTATTATGAAGCTGCCGGGTGGATACGATACGGAAGTCGAAGAACGCGGGAATGTATTATCCATGGGACAACGGCAATTGTTATCCTTTGCCCGTGCCCTGCTGGCTGACCCTCGAATCTTGATTTTGGATGAAGCGACTGCCAGCATCGACACCGAAACGGAGCTCAAAATTCAGGAGGCTTTGAAAGTGCTGCTGAAAGGAAGAACTTCCTTTATGGTGGCCCACCGTCTCTCGACGATCCGAAATGCGGATAACATTATCGTGCTGGATCATGGTGAAATCAAGGAAGAAGGAAACCATGAGCAACTTATCCAGAAACAAGGAGTTTATAATGGATTAATAGAAGCTCAATACAGATTTTTGTAAAAATTGATCGAAAAAACACAAAAAATCTTGTAAAATTCACAAGAAAAATAGGGAGCACTCTTGCATTCTTTAACCAAAACCCCGAAAATAGAGAGATAGATATAGAAGATTTCTCTTTGGGAGGATTGGAAAGAACATGTGGGGTGCTCCATTTTCGGCTCAAGCCAAAAAAATGCTGCTATTGGGCAGCGGAGAATTGGGAAAAGAGGTCGTTATTGAGGCTCAACGACTGGGAGTAGAGACGATCGCTGTTGATCGTTACGAAAACGCACCTGCTATGCAGGTTGCGCATCGGTCTTACTGCATCGACATGTTAAATGCCGAAGCTCTGAAACAATTGATCCGAAAGGAACAACCTCATTACATCGTACCTGAGATTGAAGCAATCGCAACAGAAGCTTTACTCGAGCTTGAGGAAGAAGGATTTTGTGTCGTTCCTACGGCCCGTGCTGCCCGTTTAACGATGGATCGCGAAGGCATCCGCCGTCTGGCAGCCGAACAATTGAACCTTCCGACAGCGGCCTATCTTTTTGCGGACAACCTGGAACAACTGCAGGAAGCTGTTCGTGAATTGGGTACACCATGCGTCATCAAACCACTAATGAGTTCTTCCGGTAAAGGGCAGAGTGTATGCCGTACATCGGATGACGTAGAGGATTGCTGGAACATTGCTCTTTCGGGAGCACGTGGCAAATCCGTACGAGTCATTGTGGAAAGCTTTGTGAAGTTTGACAGCGAAATTACGCTGCTCACTGTTAGATCTGTCTCAGGGACTGTATTTTGTCCTCCGATCGGCCATATTCAGAAAGATGGGGATTATGTCGAATCGTGGCAGCCTCATGCGATGACACCGGAGCAATGGGAACAAGCTTGTCATATTGCCAAGTCTGTTACGGATGAACTCGGTGGTTATGGACTGTTCGGGGTCGAATTATTCCTGACATCAGATGGAGTTGTGTTCAGCGAGGTATCGCCTCGTCCGCATGATACAGGCATGGTTACTATGGTAACGCAAGATAGTTCCGAGTTTGCGCTGCATGTGCGTGCAATTCTTGGTTTTCCGGTCACAGGTGTACATTTACTGACACCGGGAGCTTCAGCAACGCTGAAGGCTAATGATGAATCATCTGACTTTACTGTAGGCGGGATTGAAGAAGCACTGGCGCTTCCTCGTACTCAGGTTCGTGTATTTGGCAAACCTGAGACCAAAGTGGGACGCCGAATGGCCGTAGCATTAAGTGCCGGCCAAGATGTGGAAGAAGCTCGTAAAACAGCGGTACAAGCCGCTAATATGCTGAAAGTGGAGGTAAATCATGTCCAATAATGTTGAGGCCCCTGTACTGATGATCCGAGAGTGTGAACTGCGAGATGCTGAAGCGGTAACGGGACTGATGCGAGAGGTCAGCTATCCCACAACAGCCAATGTCATGAAAGAGCGCATTGAATGTTTGGAAAGTAATCCAAACGCGTGCATGCTTGTTGCCGAAGTGGATGAACAGATTATTGGTGTGATTGGCTTGCAATGTGTGCAAAGTCATGCCTATCCGGAACCTGCCGCACAAATTACGTCCTTGATAGTAGGGCAAGAACATCGTGGGGGCGGAATTGGCCGTCGTCTGATGGCTCGTGCCGAGGATTGGGGCAGACAGCAAGGTGGGAAACAATTGTTTGTCACCGGAGCGAACCGTGAAGTGACTTCAACAACCTATTCTTTCTACGAGCATATTGGTTTCCAGAAGAGAGGCTACCGTTTCAGTAAAGTCCTTCTATAGAAAAAGAGTTTTATTATATCGCGATCTTCACGTTTTTCGTGTGGTGAATGATAAATAAAAGATAAGTGGCATTCGGCGATTTTTTGTCCGGATGCCATTTTTTTATGCCGTATTTTAAGGTTGATGGTTGGAGTTTTAGTTGATATACCAGGGTTTTAAGAGCAGATTGTAGGATAGGGGCAATGTACTATAAACCGTCTACACGCACTTGAAACAGGTTATAAAAATGACAAAAAAGTTACTTTTCCATAATTTATGGGTTCACAATCTACTATCCAATTGATATACTCCTAGAGTATTAATTACAAAGTTGTCATAACTAATATTCCTAAGGAGATGAATGAATTTGAAGAAGAAATGGATGAAAACCGTGGTAACCAGCAGTCTGACAGCCGTACTCGCCGTAGGGGTTATGCTCCCTGCTTCCGCTGCAGATGCATCATATAAAACAACTACTAAAACTACAACGTTTAAAATTACGAGTGCGGATAGCTTAAAAGCGTACATTGAACAGTGGCTAAAAGATAATGGTTACACTGTATCCACTGGCGAAGGGCAAACAACGGTAGAGAAGCCTGCAACACAGCCTGATCAAACAACTAAACCTGATCAAACTACCAAACCTGCTCAACCGACAACACCTGCAAAACCGGTAACACCTGCAAAACCAACTCAAGAAGAGAAACCGGCAACTACACCAGCCAAAGATCCTTCAAATAGCGGAACTGGAACTGGAACTGGAACGACTACAGGTAATACAGGCAACAGTGGTAGCGAGAGTACACAATCGGATTTTGCAGCTCAAGTAGTAAAACTTGTGAACGCTGAACGTGCCAAAGCTGGTCTGGGCGCATTGGCTTCCGATGCTCTTTTGGACAAAGTGGCTGTAGCCAAAGTTAAAGATATGAGCAACAACAATTATTTTGATCACCAATCACCGACCTATGGTTCTCCGTTTGACATGATGAAACAATTCGGAGTAACTTACAGCTATGCTGGCGAGAATATCGCGAAAGGGCAAAAAACACCTCAAGAGGTTGTTACAGCCTGGATGAATAGCGAAGGCCACCGTGCGAATATCCTAAGCAAAAACTTTACGAAAATTGGTGTTGGATTCTACAACGGATATTGGGCTCAAGAATTTATCGGTAACTAATTCATTTTATTGAAGAATATTTTGATTTTAGTTCAAAAAAAGGTTATGTCATCACAGCTCGAAGCTGTGCGTGACATAGCTTTTTTTTGTAAAAGCATATTTGAAACTGAATTCTGCTTAATACAGCGGCAAAATTTGCAAATTAACGACAGAACATTTATGTTATTTAGAAAAAGCGTCATCTTAATGTAAAATCATTTTAAATTTTAAGCACCCGGCCAGGTGTACATGAGCGGAGATGTGATGAATGAAAAAAAGAAATCTTGATTCAGCGCCATGGATCTGGAGAACCATAAGCACAGTATCCATATTGACAACTTTGCTGCTGCTATTTGGATTTGGATATGCCATTAAAGACGTCATTTTTCCTGAGGGAGATGCCCAATTAGGTACAGGACAACAGACAACGACACCTGCCAAGGATAGCGGGCAATCAACACCTGTGGTGAAAGATGGCAAAATTCGAATGGCTGTAATCGGTGATTCCCTGGCAAGAGGCACGGGGGATGATGAGGGGCTTGGTTTTGTAAGACGGGCAGGTAATTTGCTCAAAGGTCAGGGATATGATGTGCAAGTGCTTAACAATATGGGTGTGAATGGTTTGAGAACAGACGCATTGTTGAGCAAGCTAGATGAACAAGGCGTACGTTATGTCTTACAACAGTCCAACTTTATTCTGTTGTCGATCGGAGCCAATGATCTATTCCAGGGTGGACAGGTTCTACAGGGAGAAGACGCGCCAACGGCAGAGACACTTGCTGCGGCATTACCGGAGACGTCGAAGCGTTTGCAGGAGATATTGAAGAAAGTGAAAGAAATTAACCCTGATGCACAGATTGCCTACATAGGGCTATACAATCCGTTTGGGGATGTGAAAGAACTTAAAGAGCCAGGAAATGCGGTTGTAGCTGCATGGAACGATGCTGCAATGAAGGTTCTGAACAATGAGGACAAGATGACACTTGTGCCTACATTTGATCTGTTTGAAAATCATCTGGGACAGTACCTGTCGTCAGATCATTTTCATCCCAATGGAGAAGGCTACGAGCAAATTGCGGTTCGGATTGCACAGGAATATCAGACAGAGACTCCAGCAGAAGGGAGCGGAAAATAAATGGCACTAGAACAGACTGATTCCGTATTGTCCGTGCAACATCTGAAGAAAAAGATTGGACGCAAATGGATCATTAAGGATGTTACTTTTGACGTTAAACCAGGCGAAATTTTTGGTTTTCTGGGACCCAATGGTGCCGGGAAGACAACAACCATCCGGATGTTAGTTGATTTGATTAAACCAACAGAAGGTAAAATTCAAGTCTGTGGGTATGATGTCAACCGTGATCCTGAACGGGCCCTGAGATATGTGGGTTCCATTGTTGAAAACCCGGAAGTGTACACGTATTTGACCGGATGGGAAAATCTTGAGCATTTTGCCCGTATGCAGCCAGGCGTGGATAATGACCGTATTCAGGAAGTTGTGGATATTGTACGCCTCGATCAGCGGATTCATGATAAAGTAAGAACCTACTCTCTAGGGATGCGTCAACGGCTTGGCATTGCACAAGCATTGCTTGGACGCCCACGGCTGCTGATTCTGGATGAGCCAACGAATGGACTTGATCCCAAAGGGATTAAGGAACTTCGCGTCTTTATCAAACAACTTGCAAGTGAAGGCATGGCTGTATTCGTCAGCAGTCATTTGCTTAGTGAGATTCAGCTTCTCTGTGACAGGGTGGCGATTATCAGTGCAGGGCGCGTGCTGGCAGTTGGCGGCGTCAATGAACTGATTGAAGACCATTCCAAATTGGCGATATGGCATGTTACTCCGCTGGAGGAAGGTAAAAAAATGCTGCTGAAAGCAGGTGTTTCCCTGGTGGATCGGCCTGCAGATGTTATGGACGATACCATTGTTGCAGGGCTTGGTCCGAATGCTGTCGTTGCTGAAATGCATGAAGATCGAATTCCGGCTCTAGTCCAGCAAATGGTGCAAGCCGGAATTCAGGTTGAAGGAGTGCAGCGGATTCAGCCTACGCTGGAACAGCTATTCTTAAAAATGACAGAAGGTGAATCCATTGAGTAACATCATGCCGCTGATCCGAAACGAAACGATCAAAATGGTAAAGAAAAAACGTCTTTATATTATTTTTATCGTACTCGCGGTCCTGGTTCCGATGTTTACGTATGCCCAGATGAAATCTGCGGAAAATAATCGTGACAAGTTTGGCGGCGACTGGCGGCTTGAGCTTCAACAAGCCATTACGGATAATCAGAACTCACTTGGCAGTGACCGGGTACCTGAAGAATACAAAAAGTACAGGACTGTGTACATCCAGCAAATGCAATACTATCTGGAGAATGACATCAATCCAAAGGAGCCTGGCGGTGTAACTTTTACGCGGGAATTCATGAATAACGCCGTTGGATTGTTTATACCACTGCTCATTATGGCGATTGCCTCGGATCTGGTATCCGGTGAGCGTACCACAGGTACGATTAAAATGCTTCTGACCCGTCCGGTCAAACGTTGGAAAGTGTTGCTGAGTAAGCTCATCACGTTGATTATGTTCGTGTCGATTATTGTGGTGTCGGCGTACGTTATCTGTTATGTCATTTCGGGAGCGGTATTCGGATATAAAGGTTTTGGGATGCCGATCTTTACCGGATTCAAAGTTGTGGGTACAGATGTCGATATGTCAGCAGTCCATGCTGTGGACCAATGGTTGTATATGCTAATGCAGGCAGGGCTGATCTGGTTCGTCAGTATAATTGTGGCGATGCTTGCCTTCATGGTCTCTGTGTTAGTGCGAAGTACAGCAGCAAGTATTGTCATCATGATGGCAGCACTCATAGCAGGAACTATTCTCACCAGTATGGCCGCATCCTGGCAGTCAGCCAAATATTTGTTCATGGTTAACCTCGAACTTCCGAATTATTTGTCTGGCGGATTGCCACCAATCGAAGGGATGAATTTAGGTTTTTCCCTTATTGTGCTTAGTGTTTGGGGCATTGCTTCACTCTTTGTGTCATTCATTGTCTTTACGAAACGGGATATCTTGAATTAAAATGGACAAGGATAAGAAAACATCTGTTTGCATTTTAGGCATTTTTTTAGTTGCAAGTTAAGAAGGGGGAGCATGAATGGTCGAGCAAATCGATATGTCGGCAGGTTCGACAGGCGGAGGACAAGGGTCTTCAGGCTACGACGCGGACGACATTCAAGTACTTGAAGGACTGGTAGCGGTACGGAAACGGCCGGGGATGTACATCGGCAGCACCAGCTCTTCGGGTCTACATCATTTGGTATGGGAAATCGTGGATAACGCTGTCGACGAACATCTCGCCAAATTCTGCTCCAAAATCGATATCACGCTGCATAAGGACGGTTCTATTACGGTTCAGGATAACGGAAGGGGAATTCCGACAGGTATACATAAAACAGGGATTCCTACTCCCCAGGTCGTGTTTACGATTTTGCACGCAGGCGGAAAGTTCGGTGGATCAGGATACAAAAAATCAGGCGGTTTGCACGGTGTAGGTGCGTCAGTTACGAACGCATTGTCCGAATGGCTTGAAGTCGAGATTTTCCGTGATGGCAAGATTCATCGTCAACGATTCGAGTATTGGCAGGACAAAAAAGGCGTTGAGCATGTCGGAGAACCGGTGTCTGGTCTCGAAGTATTGGGCAATACCAATCGAACGGGAACCAAAGTTACGTTTAAACCGGATATTCGCGTGTTCCAGAGCGGCATTCAATTTAATTATGATACACTGGCAGAACGTCTTCAGGAGATTGCTTTCCTGAACTCGGGTCTGAGAATTATGCTCAAGGACGAACGTTCAGGCAATCAGGATGAGTACATGTACGAAGGCGGAGCAAGCCAGTTTGTTGCTTTTCTTAACGAAAATAAAGATGTGCTGCATGATGTCATTCACTTCTATGCGGAGAAGGATGACATTGAGGTCGAAGTGGCGATCCAGTATAACGCGGGTTATACGGAAACTCTGGCGTCGTTCGTCAACTCGATTTCTACTAGGGGCGGCGGTACACATGAGACCGGATTCAGAGCAGCTTATACACGTGTGATGAATGATTACGCACGGCGTACCAGCATGATTAAGGAAAAAGATAAAAACCTTGAAGGTAATGATTTGCGTGAAGGCATGATGGCTGTTATCAGTGTCAAAATGTCGGAGGTTGAATTCGTAGGACAAACGAAGGATCAACTCGGTAGCGCTTCCGCGCGAAGCGCAGTGGATTCTGTCGTGTCCGAGAATATCCAGCGGTTTTTGGAAGAAAACCCTCAGGTTGCGCAAACGTTGATTCGCAAAGCGGTTCAGGCCTCCAGAGCCAGAGAAGCTGCACGCAAAGCACGTGATGAGATGCGGACGGGCAAAAAACGCAGCGAAAGCTCCAACCTCAATGGCAAGTTGACTCCGGCACAATCGAAGGATTTTACCCGGAATGAACTATTTATCGTCGAAGGGGATTCCGCAGGCGGTTCAGCCAAACAGGGACGTGACTCCAAGATCCAGGCGATACTCCCGCTTAAGGGAAAACCGCTCAATCCGGAAAAAGCAAAGTTGGCTGATATCCTCAAAAACGAAGAATACCGGGCCATTACATCGGCGATCGGGGCGGGTATTGGAACCGAATTCGCAGTTGAAGACAGCAATTATTCCAAAATCATAATTATGACGGATGCCGATACGGATGGTGCACATATTCAGGTACTATTGCTGACTTTCTTTTACCGCTACATGAAACCGTTAATTGATGCAGGGAAAATATATATCGCTCAGCCGCCGCTTTACAAACTCACGCGCAAATCCGGCAAAATGGCAAGTGTACGTTATGCCTGGACCGATGAAGAGTTGGCGAATTACATGAAAGAATTTGGAACCAATGTGGAGCTCCAACGTTATAAAGGACTTGGCGAGATGAATCCGGATCAACTGTGGGAGACTACAATGAACCCGGAAACACGTGCATTGCTCAAGGTACAGATCGTTGATGCAGCGAAAGCGGAGCGTCGAGTATCTACGCTTATGGGTGATAAAGTTGATCCGCGTAAACGCTGGATTGTAGAGAACGTCGACTTTACAGAGTACGAAGAATAGAAGGTGCTTGGAATGAGCCTATCAGAACAATTTATGCCGGCCTTTCTCGAAGAGGTCGTAGGTGACCGTTTCGGTCGCTACTCCAAATACATTATTCAGGATCGGGCCATTCCCGATGTACGGGATGGTTTGAAGCCTGTGCAGCGGCGTATTCTGTACGCCATGTACGATTCAGGAAATACGCCGGAGAAACCATATCGGAAGTCAGCCAAAACCGTTGGGGACGTCATGGGTAACTACCATCCTCACGGGGACTCCTCCATCTATGAAGGTATGGTGCGGATGGCACAGCCATGGAAAATGGGCCATATGCTCGTGGACGGTCATGGTAACTGGGGATCACAGGATGATGATCCGGCTGCAGCGATGCGTTATACGGAGGCCCGTTTGTCGTCCATCGCTATGGAGATGCTTCGCGACATCGAGAAACGGACTGTTCTGTTTAAGGATAATTTTGATAATACGGCCAAAGAACCGGTTGTATTGCCATCTCGTTATCCGAACTTGCTGGTCAACGGTGTAAGTGGTATTTCCTCCGGGTTTGCAACGGAGATTCCTCCGCACAACTTGCGTGAAACTATTGATGCCTGCATTGCCATTATGGAGAAGCCATCGATTGAACTGGACGAGATCATGATGTTCATGAAGGGTCCCGATTTTCCGACTGGCGGATTGATTATGGGCGGGGACGGTATTCTGGATGCTTACCGAACTGGTAAAGGGCGGATTTATATCCGGTCCAAAACCGATATCGAGAATATGCGCGGTGGCAAACAGCAGATCGTTATTACCGAGATTCCTTATCAGGTCGTAAAATCCCGTCTTGTTACAGCAATGGAGAACATTCGACTGGAGAAAAAGGTTGAAGGAATTGCCGAAGTGCGGGATGAGAGTGGGCGTGAAGGCCTGCGAATCGTGGTTGAGCTGAAAAAAGAAGCGGATGCACAAGGTATTTTGGCTTATTTGCTGAAGAAAACCGACTTGCAGGTCACTTATAACTTCAACATGGTTGCGATTGTAAACAAAGCTCCTCAGCAATTGGGATTGAAATCAATCCTCGAGGCTTATATTGCCCATCAGCGTGAAGTTGTGACGTTCCGTACCCGCTTTGAGCTGGAGAAGGCGGAAGACCGTGCACATGTCTTGGAAGGTCTGGTAAAAGCTCTTAACATCCTTGATGAGGTAATTGCGGCTATTAAAGCCTCGAAGAACCGTCAGGATGCTCAAAATAACCTGATGTGGATGTTTGGTTTCTCGGAACGGCAAGCGGATTCCATTCTGACTTTACAATTGTACCGTTTGACTAATCTGGAGATTTCTTCTCTGGAAAAGGAACTCGGCGAACTGATGAAAAAGATTGCGCAGTTACGTTCTATTCTTGATAGTGATCGCAAGCTGATCGGTGTCATTCGCAAAGAATTGATGGAGATTCGTGAGAAATACGGAATTGACCGTCGCTCTGCCATCCAGGGGGAAGTGGAAGAACTGAAGGTTAATCTGGAAGTGCTGGTGAACGCCGAAGATGTATTTGTCACATTGTCCAAAGAGGGATACATCAAGCGTACAGGCATGCAGTCATTCACACGATCCGGCGGGGAACGTAACGCAAGTGGTGTGAAGGAAGGCGATTATATCGCTCAGGTTCTTGAAGTGAACACGCTTGAGAACCTGCTGGTATTTACGAAGAAAGGCCAGTATTTCCTATTACCTGTGCATCAGGTGCCGGAATTCAAGTGGAAAGATCCGGGGACGGCGATCGTCAACGTTATTCCTCTGGCAAAAGATGATCGGATCTCAAGTGTGCTTGCCGTTAAATCCTTCGAAGAACCGGATCACAGTTTGGTCTTTGTTACCCGCAAAGGACAGGTGAAACGTACCGAGCTGAAGGAATACGTCACCAAGCGATCGGGTGCAGTGGCAGCCTGCAAAGTCGGCAAGGATGATGAGGTATTATCGGTTCATCTAAGTACAGGTGGTAAGGATATCATGCTCGTTACCAAAGAAGCCATGGCGATCCGTTTCCGTGAGGAGGAAGTGAATCCGATGGGACGTGTGTCTGGAGGCGTACGAGGTATTCAGTTAAGAGAAACGGATGAAGTCGTTTCTGTTCTGTGGGTGGAAGGCGATGAAGGCGAGGTTGCCGTATTGTCTGACTTAGGTTATGGCAAACGCTCCTTGTTACTGGATTACGCTCTGCAGAGCCGCGGCGGCAAGGGACTGGCAACATTTGAGTTCAAGGAAGGCAAACGGGTGAAACCGAATGGAAGCCGAATTGCCGGAGCATTCTATTGTCGGAAACAACGGAATGTAACGGTGATGACCAAAGAAGGCCAGTCACATCACATTTCTTCCGAAGCGGTATCTATTACCGAACGGAAGCATATCGGTAAATTGCTTGTGCATGTAGACAAACAGGATGAAATTGTGGAGCTTATTATGGATCTCACGGAGAATCAGGCAGCTTCTTCATCATAATAAGGATTTAAATAAGGCTTTTTGCAGAGCAGGGGAACCTGTCATGCAAAGAGTCTTATTTTGTTGTTCAGGCGCGGATTAAAAGAGGACCTCCATGCGAAGTTTAACAACCTTCGTCGATTACGGTCGATCGCTGGGAAATTGAAAAAAGGCAGCAGGAATGCGGCTTTGAAGGGCGAAAACTTAAGCAGGTGAAGTGATAACCGGTTGCAGAGAGGAGCGATGCAAGATGTATAATTCCGATTTTGCCAAGTGCTGGTCGAGGCTGACCAAGGACTACAAGCTGCATATGGATCATGAGCTGGCACCGTCGTTAACAGAGGCGCAGTTGGCCGTACTGGAGGTTCTTGAGGATCACGAGAAGATGAAACCATCCGATCTGATTCCTTTTCTGGCCACAACACCCGCAGCAGTAACGATGTTGTTGGATCGTATGGAGAAAAACGGTCTGATTCGCCGGGATCGGGATGATCAGGATCGACGAATTGTATGGGTATCCCTATCTGATAAGGGACGCATGGAGACTGAACGGGGAATCACGATTCGCAATGAATTTATGAATTCGGTTCTCAGCAACATTTCAATGCACAACCAGCAGTTGCTGATTTATCTGCTAGGCAAAATGACGACACCAAAAACAAAAGAGCATGCCTTGTCCACATCTTAATGACGATGGACGCACGAATAATAGTAACCATGGAACTCTTGCTGAAAATGCAGGAGGGCTGTGGTTATTTTTTATTTATGAAATAGTTAAGAGTTTTGCCTTCATTGGATGACTAAGAATAATTTCTAAAATTTTATATGACGGATTGTAATATGAAGTGCGACACCTACTGGAAATAAAAAATGGCTCATAGCCTGATTCGTGTAGAATGAAAGTTACCACACCAGCATTCACACAAGGAGAATCAGTCCATGAGTTATTCACATCTTAGCATAATCGAACGCAGCAAGCTAGAAATCCTACATCGACAAGGGAAAAGTGCAAGAGCCATCGCCGAGGAACTTGGTCGGCATCATACGACCATTTGCCGGGAGATCAGCCGGAATGTTCAACTACAATCTTATCAGGCAGAAAGATCACAACAAGCTTATGTGCAGCGCCGCAAAGCTTCCGTATCCAAGGGTAGATGGACGAAAGCACATGCTGAAGAGCTGGAAGAGAAGTTGCACGCCACATGGTCCCCTGAACAGATCGTGGAGCGCTTTAAAACTGAAAATCGACCCACCGTATGTTTTAAAACGATCTACCGCTGGATCTATGCAGGTCGTCTAACCAAAGGTGCTTTGCATGTACTCCGGCACAAAGGTAAACGTCAGAAACCTGCGGAAACACGCGGTAAGTTTGCTGTAGGCAGACCCATTTCCGAGCGTCCGAAGGACGTTCGCTCTCGGGAAACATTTGGGCATTGGGAACTGGACACGGTGGTTTCGGGACGTGGAAAGAGCAAGGGTTGTGTAGCAACCTTCATTGAACGGAAAACACGTCTGTACACCGCGATTCAAATGCCCGATCGGACGGCTTTGTCGATGGAGATCGCCTTTGGCGTAGCCGCTGCTCAGTATCCTACTAAGGCTTTTCGAACCGCTACGGCAGACCGTGGCAAGGAGTTCGCCTGCTACGCGAACCTGGAACAAACACACGACGTACAGATTTATTTTGCTGACCCTTACTCTTCCTGGCAACGCGGTTCGAATGAGAATGCGAACGGCTTACTTCGAGAGTTCTTTCCCAAGGGCACGGACTTTAAGCAAATATCAGATGCAACATTGGAGCGTTCGCTTCACTTAATCAACCATCGCCCCCGAAAATGTCTGGGCTGGAAAACCGCTCACGAATCTTTCATAAAGGAACTGTCGCACTTGGTTTGACAATCCGTTATATGTAAAGAGTTGACTATGTAAATATTTTTGTTATAATAAGTAATTGTTCCCCTGATATTTCGTGTACGAAATATTATATTCCATAAGTAAAAAGGGTGAATTAATGTCTGACACATACGAAGTATTCTACATTATTAATTCGTTTCGGCAGGTCAATCAACTGCTCTTCCGGGCATTCTGGAATGAAAACAAGGAAATTGAGCTCACTTCGATTCAATTTATGGTGTTATCCATTTTGAAGGAGCGTCCTTCTATCGGTATCAATGAAGTGGCTGAACTCTGTCATATGGGCAGCAGTTCCATGAGTGCTGTAGTGGAGCGTCTGGTCAAGGGTGAGTACATTGTTCGAACGCGTTCCGACTCGGACCGCCGATCAGTAAAGCTTCAGATTACGGACAAAGGGGAACTGGCTCAGCAGGAAACACACCATTTGTGGATGGAGCGAGTGTCACCTATCCTAGATATCCCGAAGGAAGACCTTGAGCATCTGCTAAGAATTCATAATCAAATGATTGAAAAGTTAGAAGGAAGAGAGATGAACAACCAATGAGTACTACTGCAGCAGCAGCGCCATCCTCAGCGATGGACAACATTAAGAAAGGCCCGATTGTGGCCGCATTGTTAATCGGTGCATTCGTCGCCTTCCTGAACCAAACTTTGATGAACGTAGCTCTTCCTAAAATTATGGAGGACCTCGGCATCGGAGCGAATAAAGCCCAATGGCTGACTACGGGTTACATGCTCGTCAATGGTGTGTTGATTCCGGTTACGGCGTATCTGATCGCCAAATTCTCGACACGTCAAATTTTTATTACAGCCATGACGCTATTTACATTAGGAACCTTGGTCTGTGGTTTAAGTCCGAACTTTGGTATCCTGATGGTAGGTCGTGTTATTCAAGCGGCAGGCGCAGGTATCCTGATGCCTCTGATGACGGTTGTATTCTTGACGATCTTCCCGATTGAGAAGCGTGGTCAAGCTATGGGTACGATGGGGATCGCGATGATTCTCGCTCCGGCCATTGGACCGACGTTGTCGGGTTATGTGGTTGAGCATTATTCTTGGAGACTGTTGTTCTATATCATTTTGCCATTCTCCGTTATTGCAACTGCAATCGGTATTGCTTTTGTCAAAAATGTAACACGTCAATCCAAACCTAAATTGGACTATCCAGGTGTTATTTTATCCACACTCGGTTTTGGTAGCTTGTTGTACGGCTTCAGTGATGCGGGTACAGACGGATGGGGCAGTGCAATTGTTATTGCTTGTCTGGTCGTAGGGGCCATATCCCTGATTCTGTTCGTTATTAGACAGATGACAACAGATCATCCGCTTTTGGAGTTCCGTATTTTCAAATACAACATGTATACTTTAACAACGATCATTAACATGCTCGTTACGATGGCGATGTTTGCCGGTATGATTCTGCTTCCGATTTTCCTGCAAAATATTCGTGGATTCTCACCGATTGAATCTGGTTTGCTGATGATGCCAGGCGCTATCCTGATGGGGATTATGTCTCCTATCACAGGTCGCATCTTCGATAAAGTGGGAGCACGCTGGTTGTCCGTTGCCGGTCTTGCAATTACCGCCATCACAACTTGGGGGCTCAGCCGCCTGTCGATCGACACAACTTATGGTTACATGATGTTTATCTACACAGCTCGTATGTTTGGTATGTCGATGTTGATGATGCCAATTCAAACGGCAGGTCTCAATCAGCTTCCACAGCGCCTGAACGCGCATGGTACAGCGATGTCCAATACACTGCGTACAGTTGCAGGTGCGATTGGTACAGCGATTCTCGTTACAATTATGAGCAGTAAGCTGAAATCCCATCTGGCAGATACCCTGGCTACAGGCCAAATCGCTACAGATGATAAGGCTGCAATGCTCCGTGCTACCGCAGATGCAACCATCTACGGGGTAAACTATGCTTTTATTATAGCGACCGCAATGACAGTTGTTGCTTTGTTCCTGGCGTTCTTTATCCGTAAAACAAAACCGGCTACTGAATCTGTAACGGTTGAGCAGCAAAAAGTGAATGCAACAGCTTAAACCGTACTTAGGTTAATGTTCTTATTCATTCAATAAAGGCTTTAAATATACAAAAGAGAGTTCAGGCAGATCACACTGCTTGAACTCTCTTTTTGCTATGCCTTGTTTTGGCTTTATTTTTCATCGGTCGATGGATCAAGAAGGAATGTAGGACCAGGATCATGACCGAAGAGTCTGAGGTTAATGCTCCCATCCATTTGAAATTCAACGCCCTCGCTAATAAGCTCCGTCTCCTGCATCAGACGTGAATGCTCGTCGGGAATGGAGATCAGACCTTTGGCGTTGACGACGCGGTGCCAGGGAAGGCGTTCCTTCTGGCTCATGGAGTGCAGAATACGTACAACCTGTCTGGCAGCTCTTGGGCTGCCTGCATGAGCGGCAATCTGTCCATAGGTCATGACTTTTCCCTCAGGGATTGCTGCGATGATGGCGACGACCTGTTTCGTAAAAGGTGTCATAGTAGTGGGTCTTCCTTTCCATTTGAGTAAACCAATATGGGTCTAAGTATTGTGGTAATTCCTTAAAAACAGTTTATCATATCGCTGGAATGGAAAGAGATCAAAAAACCGTGCCATTCAGATACGGAATCTGCATGACACGGTTTATGGTCAGATTTGACCTGATGTATGAATATGATTGATTTTATTAAACGTAATGACTAGTAATCCGCTTTAAATGCATTATCATACACAGCAGCCGGCCATTCTGTCCATGGGAATTCACGAGGAGGCAGGGACTGCAGGACAATTTCCTCCTTCGTTACCGGGTGGGGAAAAGCAGCGATGGCAGACCAGAGAGCAATTTGTTGTCCGGGCTTATTCACACCTGCACCGTACTTTTGATCTCCGAACAGTGGGCAGCCAATTTCTTTCATTTGGACCCGAATCTGATGAGATCTGCCTGTGTGCAGCTCGATGTGAACCAGACTATAACGGTCGGTTTCGCCGATAACCTGGTAATCCAAAACAGCATCTTTACCACCAGCTGCACCCTTAGGCACAACAGTGACGGTATTCGTACGCGCATCTTTCAGCAGCGTGTGTTTTAACGTACCTTGCTGTGCAGGCAGCTTGCCATGTACAACAGCCGCATATATTTTGCGGAAATGACGTCCCCGAACTGTCTCGGATAATCTTGAAGCAGCCTTCGATGTTTTGGCAAAAATCATCGCACCACCAACGGGGCGGTCAAGACGATGCACTAATCCGAGATAAACGTTACCAGGTTTGTTATACCGCTCTTTCAAATCCTGTTTCAGCAGTGTAAGCAAATCCGGATCACCTGATGCATCTTCCTGTGTAGGTACATTAACCGGTTTCGTAATGCCTAGGAGGTGGTTGTCCTCAAACAGAATCGGAATATTACCGGTTGTTTGCGAATGTTCGGACATAATCAGGACTCCCAGCGGCCCAAGATGCCGCATGGCAGATCCAGACCACTACGGGTAATTGGAAGACCAATTTCACCTGCCGTAATTTGACCGCCGTATTGGGCAGACATCGTCATTGTCAGCATGTTGCGCAGAACGGTAGAGGAAATACCGGTTGTATAGGAATTGACCAGCATGAATAATGGGTTATCCGACAAAATTTCCATACACGATTTCAGGAAAGGATAGAGGTTCTCTTCCAGCTTCCATGTCTCTCCGTTAGGGCCGCGGCCATAGGAAGGCGGGTCCATAATAATCGCGTCATACCGATTGCCGCGACGTTGTTCGCGCTGTACGAATTTGAATACATCATCTGTAATGAAACGAACAGGACGATCCGCGAGGCCAGATAATTGAACATTTTCTTTGGCCCACTGTACCATGCCTTTAGCTGCATCCACGTGGACAACTGAAGCTCCGGCATAAGCAGCAGCAACTGTTGCACCGCCTGTATACGCAAACAGGTTTAGTACAGAGATGGGACGGCCTGCCCCAGCAATTTTATCCATCATCCAGCTCCAGTTGGCCGCTTGTTCAGGGAACAGGCCGGTATGCTTGAAGCTGGTTGGTTTAATATGAAATTTCAGGTTCTCGTATCCGATGGTCCAGCGTTCCGGGATCGGTTTTTTCATGTCCCAGCTGCCGCCGCCCGAAGAACTGCGGTGATAATGGCCGTGAACCTGGCGCCATTCATTGGTTTCTTTTTCAAGGGGCCAAATGATCTGTGGATCGGGTCTGCGCAAAATCACATCACCCCAACGCTCGAGCTTTTCGCCGCCTCCTGTATCGATTACTTCATAGTCCTTCCAGTTCTTTGCTACGTACATAATGATTTATCCATCCTTCAAAAGTCATTTGGATACTATTGTACAACAAAAAAGGGCCTGGACGCCAGTTGTGGGGGGCGCCTGAAAGGGTGCATTGCTTAATACGGTGTTGAATTTGGTCCATCACCATATACTGAAATGGAAACCGAGTGAAAATTTAATTTGACAATGATAATCATTATCACATATGATTTTGATAAATTCAAATGTTACTTCTTCAGGAACAGTATGACATGATCAATAAAAAGTGAGGGGAAAATAGATGGCTAAATTGTTAGTGGCTTATGCAAGCATGACAGGAAATACGGAAGAGATTGCGGAACTGATCGTCGAAGGGATTAAACAAGGTGGGCATGAAGTGGATCTCAAGTCCGTAACAGATTGCAATGCAGCTGATGTGCTTGATTATGACGGGTTTCTCATTGGAGTATACACGTGGGGAGACGGTGAACTGCCGGATGAATTCCTCGATTTTTACGAAGAGCTGGATGAGCTAGATCTGAGTGGCAAACGGGCAGCGGTGTTCGGAAGCGGGGATACTTCTTACGAGCAGTACTGCGGAGCCGTTGATCTCGCGGCAGCGAAGCTGGTGGAGCGTGGGGCGGAGGTATCTCCAGAGATGCTGAAGATTGAATACAGTCCGATGGAGCAGGAGAAGGATACGTGCCGTGACTTTGGCAAACGTTTTGCTGCTGCCGGATTACAGGTGTCCTAAGAACTCATGTTAAGACATAATGTTCAGGCAGCTCTGCAGCCGGGAATGTCAGACACCCCGGTACGGCTGCTTGAAGATTACAGATTGGAAGAGATACTGCGCAGCCCGCATCGGTTCATCCGCCCGGAACCAGAGGCTGAACAGCGCTCACCGCTGCAATGGAGACACCGTGTACAATATGCAGTCAGCCATGCAGTTAATGCTTTTTACAGTATGGACCCGGAAGTGCGAAAAGAGGTGCCTGTACAATATTTACTCGAAAAGTGGTGGCCTAGAAAGGCAACTGGATTTGAATCGGTACTTCATTACTGGGATGTAAAAAACAAAATTACAGATGAATTATCCCTTGCAATTGCCATGAACGATGATTTGAAGCATCCGACCATTCTTTTTGAACAATGGCGAACGGAGCTTCCTACCTTGTCGATGCATCTGTCCATGATCTTCCAGGCTGTCTGGCAGCCTGAGGGCTGGGATTCACTGCTCATCCAAAAATATATGGTTGTCCATGATCCACACGTGGTTGAGGCGTTCCAGCATATGGTGAGCGTGTTCTGCTGGGAAGCATTTGGCAAGCTGCCAGGCATGATCGAAATCTATTGTTTGCTTGAAGGTCGCAAGATTCGATATATTCCGGGACGTCAATCGCTTGTCCGCTCGATGGATTATATTCAACTGATTCGTGACAGCATTCCGAGCACAGAGAAGGTGGAGTCTGACCAATTTACGGTTCGGGACAAAGCCAGAGTGCATGAAGAGGTCGATCGGTGGAGAAGTGAGACTGAACTGAAAAAAAATTGGTTGATGTAAAGCAAGACAAGGGATGTTGTGATATATCGTGCAGATTAAGGAGGGATGAGCCATGTCTACCGGTTTGAGACAAGATGCAGTAAACGGCAAGAAACGTACAGGAACTTGTGAATTCAGCCCGTTGCCTGTACCACAGTCGGTTATAAGACGGTTACTGGATGAAGCAGATCCATCTTTATATGTAATGAGCTCAGAGCCTTGGCGGTTTATGCTGTTCGCCAGTGAAGGGCGTCAACTGTATCTGGAGGCGGTCAGACAGAGTTACCCACCACATTTGGCAGATCGCTACGGGGACTGGGCTACATATCAATATACAGAAGCAATCCCAGCACATCTGGTTGTTGTCGCCCCTTCAAGTGCCAGGGAAGACCATTTATTGCCTGCAAAAGCCTGGAGCAAACGTTTTTGCATCCTGGCTGCCGAACAAGGTTTGAATGCCGTCTGGAAGATCAATGATTATCAACAGCATCCCGTGTTTATGAACTTGATGGGTTTAACGAGTGAAGAAAAGGTATTGGGTGTATTCCACATCGGTTACGGAGACCAGTCTGCACTTCGGGGCACCGACGCAGGCAGACCAGCCTCTGAACTGATGACGGTCTACGACCATCTGGTTTAAACGAGGGGGTCATTCCTCATTCTTATTTCCCGTTTTTGGCAATAAAATTACGAACGAGCTGACGATATGATTGATCTGCGAAGCATGCTGAGTACAGCCGGTTCGACACGGTGATCGTGTTGCCAAAAAAGAACCGTTCAAACTGGGTCTGTCTACCTCCAAAAGATCCTGCTCCCAGCTCCCAGATCAGGCGGAACAGCGCTGTGCGTTCTTGGGATACCATGTCGGTTCCTCTCAGGTACGTATCCAGGTGTGGCGCGATATCGGAGCGGAAGTCTTCTTCCTGTGGCACCATAATTACGCCGCTGGAACCCAAGAGCTGCAAGATTTCAATCATCTCAGGATACAGCTTGGGGAAAATAAGATTTGCTGCCATTAATGGTTTGGGAGCAGGTAATACAAATCCCCGTCCATCTGTTATAGCACCGGCTTCTGATGCCAGAGCCAGTGCTTTTAACGTTTCAAGGCTGGACAGTACCCTGGCTGTTTTCTCCACCACATGAGTTTCGGCAGCTTGGTCGAGTGTGTCCGCGAGTAGCTGAATGATGCCCAAGACAAATTCTGTTTTTGCAATATACCGACATATGACCTGATGTCCTGCGTGAATATGAAAATGGCTTCCACTAAAAAGGCGGCCGGACATTTCCTCATTACCGGCAAAGAATATCCGTTCATGAGGAACAAGCACATGGTCAAATATGACGATGTTGTCCATCTCTTCATACCTGGAACTGAGTGGATAGTTGAAATTGGATTCGGCTGCGTAGGTATCCCGGCAGATCAGACTGATGCCTGGCAGGTCATTCGGTACAGCAAAGGCAAAAGCGAACGGATTTTCATCGTCGAACGGTGCCGGTGACGGAGAAGGATACACCAGGATTTCGTCTGACGTTGCAGCCTGAGTGGCCATCATAAATGCACCATTGATGATCAGACCTTCTTCAGTGCGCTCAACCACTTTGGCGGCAATTGCATCTTCGGTCGTGTCCAATTGTCCCGAAATTTTACTGGCATGAGGCTGGATGAAGGCATGGGAGAGAGTAATGTCATTATCCCGGCAGTAGGCATAGTAGTTTTTTAAATTTTCGGCGTATTGTGGTGATACTTCTTCAAGAATATCTGCTCCAGTATAAAAGGCCATAATTGCTGTGTTCATATAATCGGGTGAACGTCCCAGAAATCCATGGTGAGCCCCTGACCAGATGCTCATTGCTTCTCGACGTCTGCGCAGATCATCAACACTGGTTGGAGGCAAAAAGGACATACCTACTGGTTTTCCATCAGCTGGGGATGCATAAGTCATCGTATCGATCAAATGTGGATCGGACTGTAGATCGTACAGCTTCGCTTGTGTATCCATTAAACCTGCAAACGCAAAATGTTCAGAACGTTTTCCAGTTACAAGCTCTCCTTTGTACCAGCAGGGGACCGTCTGGGCATCGATACGTTCGATATACTGTTTGCCACTTTTTACGGGCATCGTTACTCACCTCTATGATATATTCGTTCATGGGCAGTTTGACTGCTCTCGTAGTGTACGTCAATAGGCAGTCCAATGTGCATGAAGAGAAGGGAGTTCAGATTTTGCAGAAAAGAGCTTGATAATAATTATCATTCTTGTTACAATAGAAAAAGAAAAAGGAACCGCGAGGGCTCCTTTAACTTGTACAATTTGATTTTTTTATTTTACTTCAAATGTTTTGCAATCTGTTTCAGCGGATTCACTTACTTTTTTGGAACTGTGACTCACGATGTAGATTGAAGATGCGTTGCATTTATTCTCTTGAGCCCAGTGACGACAGGAATTAACCTCACATAATACGTCTTTTGCCATGATTGATAACCTCGCTTTGATTGGATTACATTCGTTGGTATAAAAGGACATCCGGAATTGGCAAGTTGCCGCTTGCAAATCTGGAAAAATTTTGTGCTCTCTCGAGTAAAAAGAGGGCTTTTTTTGCGTTATACTCAACGATGCATATTTAGAATAGCAAAATTTGCTGCCGCTTGCAACAAATTGGACGAGACCTTAAGCAAAATGATGGACAAGTCACGGAAACTTTGCAAAGAGGCCGTATTATGTTATGATTTAATAGTAATAATTACGATTAAAAGATCATTAACTTATGAATGAGATTGAATCGATAGTATTTAACTTGGATGATCCCTTGAGACATAGAAGAAGGAGAACGATTAACGATGAGCAAAACCAACCATATAAATCGGATACCCCGAGCTAAAGGCATTGATATGGCCGCTTTTTATTCACCGAAAGAGTGTGGACGCAAGGCAAAGCATATTGTATTCTCCGCAGACAATGAACGGGTTGTGGAGGAGTTTATTACCATTCTCGGTATGAAAGATCAGTTTACAGAACATGATGTGCCAATGCCGAACAAAATGGTGATGTTTGGTCCTCCGGGCACAGGCAAAACATTAACAGCTTTCCATCTAGCACACCGACTTCAGCTTCCGCTGGTCCTTGTGAGACTCGATGCCATTATTCATAGCCATCTTGGGGAGACGGGAAGTAATGTCCGTAAACTATTCGAATATGCACGGGCTAACCCCTGTGTGCTATTTCTAGATGAATTTGATGCCGTAGGTCGTACACGTGAAAGTAATGATGAGGTTAAAGAAATGGCTCGTGTCGTCAATACCTTGTTGCAGTGTCTTGATGAATTCGATGGTGACAGCATTCTGGTTGCCGCTACGAATCTGGAGACACAGCTGGATCATGCGATATGGCGGCGATTTGATACCAAAATGACTTATGGGATGCCGGATAAATCAAGCCGTAGATTATATATTAGCAAGCTGATGGGGCAGTTTGAGCAGGAGAGCCGACTGGAAGAATTCACGTGTGAACGCCTCACAGGATGCAGTTATGCGGATGTAGAGCAGATTGTTTTAAAAGCTAAGCGGAAAGCCATTATTGCTAACAGCCCATTACATGAGCAATTAATTAATGACGCGTATGCAGAATATATGCCGCGGGTACTGGCCACATAGCTTGCATATGAATATCAGCAACCACTGTCACATAATAAATAGCCCGGTTCCTATAAAGGAATGTCGGGCTATTCGATATTTCAGCAAGTTGTATGGGCCGTTTTTTCTGGGTTCTTTGGCAGATGAAGAAAGCCCGTTTATGAGATGCAGACATCGTGTCCTGCTACGCGTTAGCCGTTGCGCGGTAAGATGGTTCTATCTCTGTTTTTTCTGGACCAGACCATCGTGGCAAAGTTAAGGTGAAAAGGCTGCCTTCAGGACTGCTGGAGGTCAGGGATAAATCCCCTCCCTGGGCTCGAGCAAGCAAGCGGCTATAGGTCAGTCCCAGACCTAGCCCGCGGGTACGGCGTTTTTTGATCTCGCCACGGTAAAAACGTTCGAAGATCTTGGGTTGATCTTCTTTAGTGATACCCGTACCGTTATCCTGCACATCAACAAACAAGTTTTCCGCCTCAGCGCGCAAACGGATATGAAAGACGGCAGCTTGGTCGGAAGCGGCTGCTTGCAGTCCGTTATTGAGCAGGTTGACAATAATCTGCTGAATGCGAAGGGCATCACCGATGGTATAGAGCGTACCCGAAGGTGTATGCAATTCAATCTCGGGAGACTTGTCCTCATAAGCGATTTTCCACTGATAGATAATCTCACCCACCAGCAAATTCAAATCTATGCGTTCCCGACGAACAGCGACACTTCCAGCGCTCATCGCATTGTAATCCAGCAGGTCAGCGACCATGCGTTCCATACGTTCGGATTCTTTGAGTGCGATGTCCAGAAATTCCTTCGCTTCCTCCGGACTAACGATATCATCCCGGACAGCCATCAAAAGTCCTTTAATGGACGTTACCGGCGTTTTCAATTCATGGGTTACCCCAGCAAGTGACAGGGCACGCCATTCCTCCAATTGCTGCAAACGAATGGACATCTCGCGAAAAGATTCAACGAGTTCATTCATCTCCCTTTCCCGTGTGTTCAGATCCAAATTGACTTCATAGTTTCCGTTTCGAATCTGCTCCGCGGCGTGGGCGACCTGGCGAATAGGCCTGGAGAGCTTGCGGGACAGGAGGTAGATTGTAAACCAACCACACAGAATTAAAGCAACGAACAGGATGCACACCACCAGCATCGTTTCCGGATTGTATGCAATGGACTTTTTGGATTGCATGACCCACACTTTACCGAGCGTCTGATCGTCATCTGTGACGTTGACCGTCACCCCGGCGAATTTTTTGTTTCTTGGTTCGCGTAGGTCGTCAGACAGCCTATTATACACATCTTGCTGTGTCATTTTCGGTTTCGAATAGATCAATTGATTATTGTTGTCGAGCACCATAATACAAAAGTAATTATCTGTATTGAAAAGCTTGGTACGTTTGTCCATGAGCCTGTCGAGATCCGGGGGAATATGCAGTTTGTTTTCCGCTCCCGTTACCTTTTCGGCGATTTCCAACCCTAGCAGCTGGGCCGTTTTGAGACCTTTCTCAATGGAAGTGGTTCTGATCCAGTAGAGTGCCCCTGCAACAATAATGGTGAAACCGATGCAGAGGATTAGAAAATATCGAAGCGTCCAGTAGGACAGAATGGATGTTTTACGTTTGGTTGTATTTCGTTTTAGTTGGCGATCCAAAATTGATACCCCATTCCCCGTAAAGTCCGAATTTCTCCCGTTTCCGGCAGCCAGTGGGATAACGCCTGACGCAGCCGTTTGATCGACAGGTCCACAGCCCGGTCACTTCCGTCATAATCCATGCCCCATACCTGTTCAATGAGATGGTCCCGGGTAAATGTGCGGTTGGGGTATTCCGATAGAAACAGAAGAAGTGACAAATCACGTGGTGTGAGTGCAACCTCGGCACCGTTCAAAAGTACCTGTTTGGCAGCCAGATCAATGACCAGATTGCCAAAATAACGTTTGCCTTCACCTTCAGCTGTCCAGTGTGGATTGCGGCGAAGCACAGCATTGACCCTGGCGACCACTTCCTCGGGCACAAAAGGTTTGCTCATATAATCGTCAGCGCCGGCATTCAGCCCATTCAGGCGGTCCTGAATATCATCCAGTGCGGTTAACATAATGACGGGACAAGCACTTTTTTCGCGGATGATTCGCAGCAGATCCCAACCGTCCATTCCGGGCAGCATGACATCCAGCAAAACCAAGGAAGGCACATCCGAATCAAATAGAGTTAGGGCAGTGGGTCCATCCGCTGCATGACGAACGTCGAATCCCGCTTTTCGAAGATAGGCAGCCAGCACACGGGCAATGGCTTGTTCATCTTCGACGATGAGTATGGATTTCAAGAAGGTGTCTCCTTTCACGTCAGAAGCTTGTGTACTGATTTTACATGAGTGGCAGCACAATGCCAATGAGGCAATTATTTTCAGAAAAAAATGCGTTGCACATCATTTCTTGACGTCATCCTGACACATTGGGCTGGTAAGATGCTGATAAATAACCAACTTATACAGTTACCCATTGGAGGAAAATAGAGATGAATAAAAAGACAAAAACATGGATGATCTCAGGTGCGGCAGCAATCGTTATTCTTGGGGGCGGAGGGTACTATTTCGCGAACAATTACCTGGGGAACAACGTTGAGATTGAACAGGTGCTTCCTGCCAGCACTGCAGCGTCCACAACGGAAGCCGGATCGGACAGTGGCACAAGCGTGTCCAACGTTGCAGCGGGAGCAGAGCAATTGAATGGAGACTGGAGCATCAGCGAAGGTTCAAAAGTATATTTCTCGGTAACGACATCACAGGAGACCGTCAATTTTGCGGACGAGCAGGTTAGTGGTAACCTGACCCTTAATGTAGACGATGCTTCCCAGGTGAAAGCGGATGGACAGATCGAGATAAGTGCAATAGACTCGGGCAACAGTCAGCGGGATAATCATGTGAAGGGGGCTGATTTCTTCGATGCAAGCACTTATCCACAAGCTACATTTAAGGCTACCTCATTTGAAGGTGTACCCACGGAATGGCCAGCAGGGCAAACTGTAGATTTTAAAATGAACGGAACCCTAACGGTAAAAGGGATTGAAAAAGAGGTAATGTTTGACGTAAAAGCTGCTTACGAAAATGACCAGGTGTTGTTGTCCGCCACAACGATGGTTACCTTTGAAGATTTTGGTATGGAGAATCCACATTCGGTGGTCCTTTCTACTGAAAATGACATTCAGGTTCAACTGGAACTGAAGCTCAGCAAGTAAGCATATAGTAAGGCTAAAATCTGTTCCAATCTGCCTAATGAGGCAGAGGGACAGTTTTTTTTTGTTAGGAATGGGAATCGATCCACAGTGAGCAGGAATTACCATTCGATGTGTTAAAATAACTGCTGTTTCCTTGGCATAATACCGTGTCCTCGTTTGGTGTAAAGCGCTTACAATGATAATGATTTACAACATTCATTGTTCAAAGTTGAACCAGACAAATGATAAGGGGGAGATCAAGCGTGCACAAAAGATACATAAGCGGCTGTCTCGTATTACTGATGTTGTTCTGTGATCTGGGTCTAGTAGTTCGGCCCGCAGCGGCAGCGGCGAAAGTAAACGTTTCGCTGAATAAGGCGGTTACGGTTAGCTCAGAGGATCTACAATGGGAGGGCTATAAAGAAAAAGCGGTGGATGGCAATGGAGATACAAAATGGAGTGCGGACAGTCCTACTTCAGTAGATCAACCGCATTGGCTGACGGTAAACTTGGGGGCTTCATACAACCTTTCCGGTGCAGAACTAACGTGGAAGGATGAAAACGAGGTTGTGAAGTTTTTGGTTGAAGTGTCTGAGGACGGAAATACATGGACACCTGTTGAAGACCACTCTGCCAACGATAAAGCGGAATCACAGGTCAATCTGGATTTTCAGGCAGATGCGGTTCAGTATGTGAAGGTCACGATTCCTTATTATGCGGGTACCGACTGGTGGCCTGGCATTTCCGAGTTTCAAATCTGGGGAGAGGAAGAGGTACGGAACCAGGCAGATATCGTGAAATATGATCCAGTCAACGTGTCTACCGTAAGTCGTACTGCTCCTGTTCTGCCAGCAAAAGTCACGGCACATTACCAGAACGGGAAATCGGGCCTTGTCCCGGTGGCATGGGAGGAAGTTGCCCCTGCACAATATGCATCAGCAGGCAGCTTTACTGTTACGGGTGATGTATATGGTGCTCCCATTCAACCTGAAGCTACCGTTACGGTAGAAGGATATCGCAGTGATTTTGTCAGAGGGGTGGATATTTCCACGTTAACTGCTATTGAGGATAATGGAGGTTATTATCTGGACAGCAATGGAGCAAAACGCGATTTGCTCGATATTCTCAAAGACCGTGGCGTGAACTATGTGCGGCTTCGTCTGTGGAATGATCCACAGAAATCCAATGGATATAACGACAAGGAAGATGTGATTCGTCTGGCCCAGCGGGTAAAGGCCAAGGGCATGAAGGTCCTGCTCGACTTCCATTATTCCGATGAATGGGCACACCCGGGCCAACAGCTTCGTCCGAAGGCCTGGGAAAACCTTTCATTTGATGAACTGAAGACAGCTGTATATGATTACACGCGTGAAGTGGTAGGCGAGATGAAGAATGCGGGCGCGATGCCCGACATGGTACAGATCGGTAACGAAATCAACAGCGGCGTGTTAAACGGATTGAAGAGTAATGTCGACTTTGATGAGAACGTTGCCTTACTTCAGCGAGGAGTGGATGGCGTTCGAAGTATCCAAGGCGGAGATGAGGTTCAAATCATGATCCATCTGGCTGAAGGGGGTAAAGCCGATACATTTGACTGGTACTTTGGCGAATTGCAGAAACGTCATTTGGAGTACGATATTATCGGCCTTTCCTATTATCCATTCTGGCATGGGACATTCGCAGATGTGCGCAGAACGATGAATGAAGTATCTGCGAAATATGGAAAAGAAGTCATTATTGCTGAAACGTCATATCCATTCTCGTATAAAAACGGGGACGCTCATGGCAATATTATTGGCAACCCGGAAACGCTGAATGTGGGAGGGGCTACCTTCCCGGCAACTGTACAGGGACAATACGATGCCATTGCAGGCATCATGGACATGATCTCACAAGTTCCGGATCAGAAGGGAGCAGGGTTCTTCTATTGGGAGCCTGCATGGATTGCAGCCGATGTAGGCTGGATTGCTTCCGAGGGAGACGCATGGGAGAATCACGCCATGTTCGATTATGACGAATATCCGGCGAATGGCGGTTACTCGTATGAAGGACGTGCTCTGCCATCGCTGGATGTGTACAAACGTGGCCTGGAGATTCTGCCTGCAGATCGGAAAGAGTTGTCGGCAGCCATTACACATGCACAGGCGCTTGAATCCAGTGATTTCACATCTGAAAGCTGGACCACACTCGCTCCAGCCATTGCAGCAGCCGAGAATACGTACAAATTGGCTTATACATCTGGTGGTGTAACCCAACAGGATACGGACGCTGCGACTGCCGCTCTTAATGAGGTTATGGAGCAGCTTGATGTTATAGCGGCGAATCGGAACGGTCTCGAGGCAATCATTGCCGAAGCCAAAACATATAAACAAGCGGATTGGTCTGCTGCAACATGGGCTGTTCTGACCAAGGCTCTTACTCGTGCAGAACAGGTTATGACAGATCCAAGAGCCACCCAGACCGAGGTGAATACAGCAGCAAAACAAGTGGAAGCAGCCATTCACGGGTTGTCCAATGTAGACAAAACGGAGCTGACACAGTTTATCGGTGAAACCCAGCAGCTGACCGAATCTTCTTATACTCAGCGAAGCTGGGCAAACCTGAAAGCGGCATTGTTATCGGCAATCACGGTCAGAGACAAGCATGATGCTATTCAAGCCGAAGTGCAGGAGGCTCTGACAACACTTCAAAAAGCGAACAACAGCCTTGTTTTGCTGGAGGCATTAACAACAGGTAAAACAGCTACCGCATCAAGCAGTGCCGGTACAGGTGGTGGAAAAGACAACTCGCCTGGGGGAGCGATTGACAGTGACCCCACTACTTCATGGGGAACAGACCAAAGTGTGGATAGTTGGTGGCAAGTGGATCTGGGGGCGACCGCTGTGATCCGTAAGCTGGAAATGTCCATGTGGAGTGGAGGCATTAAATACAAGATCGAAGTATCCAACGATAACAAGAACTTTGTCAAAGTCGTGGATACAACAAGTGATGTGGTTGTATCCACCAGTCCAAGACATATCCTGCCCGCAGGCACGGAGGCGCGTTATATTAAACTGACCATTACCGCTGGTTCTCAGTGGGTAGGCTTTATGGATTTTGAAGCGTACGGGGTGTTCCCGGCGGACAAATCTGCCCTGGAGACTACAGTGAATTCCGCTGTGAAGCTGCATCAAAGTAATTACACGGCCGCAAGCTGGAATGGGTTTGCACAGGCATTGTCGTTTGCTCATGTGCTTATGGATGATGCAGAAGCCAGCGCACAGGAAATCAGTGCTGCGGATAACGCATTGAAAGAGGCGGTTAGTCAGCTTGTAAGGCAAGAGTCGACCCCGGGTCAGCCATCACAGCCGGGTCAACCTGCACAGCCTTCCACGCCTGGATCATCCCAGAATCCCGGCAATTCTCCTATAACGCCACCTGTTGAATCCAGTAATCCAGGAGAAAGTGGTTCCATTACATTCAAAGGGACAAGTACCGGAGCGGGCACCTATGTGATTCAACCTGAGATGAAACAGTTGTCTCAAATGATTGACGGAATGGGAGCAGGGAGCAAAAAGCTAACCTTGATTGCAGATGTTCCCAAGGATACAAAGGCTGTGACCTTCCAGCTCAATGCAAATCAACTTCAGGAATGGGCAAGTACTCAGGCATTACAGTCGCTGGAGCTCATCATGAAGCAGACATCTGTCCGCATCCCGTTAAGTGTATTGAAGGATGCTCGTAATGAAGATGGGGGTACAATGGATGTAATTCTAGCCGAAGACTCCACAGCCAATCTGTCTGAAGCGCATAAGAAAGCCATCGGTAACCGCAACGTGGTCAGTGTGGATCTCTTGTTAAACGGACAGCCGTTACAGTGGACAGACAGATCCATTGAAATAGCGATGTCGAATGTTCAAAATTCAAATGCAGAAGACGTTGTGCTGGTTATTCAATCCCTTTTGCCAAATGGTGGAATGAAACCGGTAACCTTTACTCAATATGATGAAATGACCCAAAGTCTGGCTTACAAGCCGCTTCAGTCAGGCCGTTTCGTGATTACTGAAGTGCAGGTGCCGTTGAATGATTTGCAATCCTACTCCTGGGCCATTAAAGAGGTTCAGAATCTGTATGGAAAAGGAATCATTTCAGGCATGACAGATACCCGGTTCAGTCCGCAAGCAGAACTGACACGTGCACAATTTCTGCAAATGATCATGAAGGGGATTGGCGAATCACGTTTGCCGGATACATCCACTTCAGCTCCAATGGATGTGAAGAGTGATCAGTGGTATTCAGATTTCGTACGCCTTGGTTTGGAGATGGGGATCGTGCAAGGCCGAGCAGACGGTTCGTTTGCAGCAAATGAACGTATTACCCGTGAGGACATGGCGGTAATGTTAAACCGTGCGGTACAGGTCATGAAGCAGAACACCAGTGCAACCGTTGATACAACACCCAACAGCACCGCATTTAATGACAACGCAGATATCGCTGAATATGCAAAACAAGCTGTTGCAGCGATGCAGGAGCAAGGCCTGCTTAAAGGAATGGCAGATGGCTCGTTTGCGCCTAAACTGCATGCTAATCGTGCACAGGGTGCAGTCGCTGTAGCCAGAATGATGGAGCAGATTTATAAATTCTAAGTGTATATATGATATAGGGATCGGGTCTCTCTGACTCGTTCCCTATGTTTATGGATTTCAATTAAAATGGTAGACAGTTAGTAATCAATTCTGCTATGATTCCAATGATAATGATTACCATTATCACAAAAAGCGTTGAATTATAGGGGGCATCATGTTTATGTTTAAATCCAAATCGATTCTTTCCATTTGCACGTTATTTATTGTGTTTACGCTAGTTCTTGCGGGCTGCGGAAATGCAGGAAAGACAACGGATGAAACGGGAAGCGGCTCAGGACAGACGACTGAGAATCGGGAATCCACTGGAACCGATACAGCTCAGAATGAATCATCGGAAAGTGAAACACGTGAATATGAGACGGATAAAGGGACGGTTACCATTCCTGCACATCCGAAACGCATCGTGACCGATTACTACGGGGGCGAGATTCTGTCTGTAGGCGGTAACTTAATTGGTGTAGAGCCAAGTGCCTTTGATAACCCGTTCATTAAGGACAAGCTAAAAGACACCACAGATGTGGGTTATCCAGTGAACGTGGAGAAGACGCTGGAATTACAACCTGACCTAATCGTTGTGATGTATGATGATAACTACGAGGAACTTTCCAAAATTGCACCAACTGTGCATATCCCATATGGTACAGCGACAGATATCTACAAGACAGTTGAACTGTTTGGTGATTTGATTGGTCAACCAGATCAGGCGAAGGCGTTCATTGCCGATTATGAGAAAAAGGCAGCAGCAGGACGCGAGAAGCTGAAAGGCATCGTGGACGAAAATACGACCGTTGGATTATACGAGTTGACGGACAAAGGAGATCTGTGGATCTTTGGCGACAACGCAGGCCGGGGCGGACAAGTTGTATACAATGCTTTGAAGCTGAAAATGCCGAGCAAAGTGAGCAAAGACAATCAGACCGTGCAGCTATCGCTCGAAGTATTGCCTGAATATGCTACTGATTACATGTTCATGACGGTGTACGATCCTGAGAAAAAAGGCGAAGCGCTGAAGGAATTCAAACAGTCCAAAGTATGGAATGGCCTGGATGCGGTGAAGAATCACCGATTCTTCGAGAATGATTTTGACACATTCTATCGATATGATCCAATCGCCATTACTGCCCAGATTGATTTGTTTGTTGATCTGATCTTGAAGAGCGCTGAACAAAACAAATAAATGATGAACGTTGTTTAACAACGTGGTGACTTCTAATGTTAGGCTAGCGCCTCGCATAACTTAACACATAATGAGTTGTCATTACTGACTATAATTATAGAAAATCGACCTGCCTTATGGTTTCTGCCTAAGGTAGGTCTTTTTTTATGTCATAAGCAAAAAAAGTCGTTAATGTCATATTGACAATATCAAATTCATTTGTTATCATTTCGACAATATCAAAATGACAATATTAAGAAATGGGGAATGAGCGATGTTTGGATTCCGATTCGTGAAGTTTCAACCCAGTGAGTACGTAATGAAAGTGAAGAATGGGCAGGTGCAACGTCAAGGTGTGGGTTTGTCCTTCTACTATTATGAGCCGACGACATCGGTGGTGGTTCTGCCTGTATCTTCGGTGGATGTGCCCTTTATGTTCGAAGAAATAACAGCCGATTATCAAACAGTTACGGTTCAGGGTCAACTGAGCTATCGTATCGTTGATTATATGAAAATCACCCAAAGTTTGAACTACACGTACAATTTGCGCAAAAACAGATATATCTCCGACGATCCTGGCAAGTTGGATCAACGTGTGATTACGACCGCCAAAGTGCTGACCAAAAAACATCTGGAGCAAATGCCCCTGAAGGAAGCCATTCAATCGAGTGAACGGCTGGCCAGCAGCGTGAAACGGGAAGTGGTGCAGAGTGAGGAACTGGAGAAATTGGGCGTAGAGCTGATGAGTCTGTCCATTCTGGCCATTTTGCCCAATAAAGAGACGATGCGTGCACTGGAAGCACAAGCGCGGGAAGAGATTTTACGCCAAGCCGACGAAGCGCTGTATGTACGTCGCAATGCATCCATTGAACAGGAGCGGAAAGTGAAGGAGAACGAACTGAACACAGAAATTGCCGTTGAGACGAAGAAACAGCAGATTCGAGAAACGCAATTACATGCTGAGCGTTCGGTGAAACAGAAACAGAATGAGATGGAACAGGAACAGCTCCAATTCAATACGGCGATGGAGGAACGGAAACAACAGCTTATTGAATTAACGATTGCCAATCAGAATGCTGAAGCTGATGCCAAAGCCTATGAAATTGCAGCCGTGATGAACTCGTTACAACAGGTGGAACCTAGCGTGCTACAGGCGATGGCTAACATGGGTATGAACTCGGATAAACTGATTGCCCTTGCATTCCAGGAGCTGGCTGAGAATGCCGGGAAAATCGGACAGCTTAACATTTCGCCGGATCTGCTGCAAGGATTGATGAACCCACCGACAAGAGAGCAGGGAGGTCGCGCACGATGAGACTTGGGAAGGCAAGTCAGACTGTAGCCGCACACATTACTGAAGGAGAACCAATGACCGAATACAAGTTGATTCTGGTCAAACGCAGAACGAGGCTGGAAGAATTGGTGGTCCGCTATAACACGGTCCAACAAGCCCAGTTCTATATTGAACGCTTGGGAGCAGACTTCAGTGATTACCTGGAGGAGGACAGACGTTATCATCATTCCGTGCAGCAGGCCCAGCAGCAGCTCAGCCAACTGGGCCGGGTTCAGACTATTGATCGGGAACATGTGCCCAACTTTATTTTTGGAGCACAGGACATTGTGGTAGTGATTGGACAGGACGGTCTTGTTGCCAATACGCTCAAGTATGTAACCGAGCAACCGCTTATTGGTGTAAATCCTGATCCAATGCGTTGGGATGGGGTACTGCTGCCATTTACGGTGGAGGATCTGAGCTTCATTATTCCTGATGTTATTCGTAAACGTCGCTCCCTGAAAGAAGTGACTTTGGCCAAAGTGGAGCTGAATGATGGACAGTATCTCTATGGCGTCAACGATCTGTTCATTGGCCGAAAGACGCATGTATCTGCTCGTTATGAAGTTCGCATGGGTTCATCGGTAGAACAACAATCCTCCAGCGGAGTGATTGTATCCACGGGAATGGGATCGACGGGCTGGTTCAAAAGTGTGCTGGCAGGTGCTGCTGGAGTCGTGGGTTCGGAAGCGTGGCAGCACATCCAATCGGGTGAAGCGTTCCTTCCCGATAGAGACAGCGGAAGCCCTCATTCAAACTCGAACCCTAGAGGGAAAGGTTATTCAGAAGCACATATCGCTGCGACAGCATCTGCACAGGGAAGTATGAGCGACATGAATCACTTTGGCTGGGATGCGCCTTATCTGTATTTTACAGTACGTGAACCTTTCCCCAGCCGGACGACTGCAGCCGATCTCGTGTTTGGACAGATTCATCCGAAACAGCCTTTGCAGATTGTCTCCCAGATGCCGGAGGACGGTGTTATTTTCAGTGATGGGGTAGAACAGGACTTTCTCGAATTTAATTCCGGAGTGGAAGCGACCATTGGCTTGGCAGAGAAACGTGGACGTTTAGTGGTCTGATCCTTTATTTCCAATCCGTTTTTGACTAGAATGGTAAACTAGATGTAGAAGATATGTCAGGGAACGGAAAGAAGGTTGACGATGCAATCGATATTGCTGGTTGAAGATGATGCCAAGCTCGCAGGATTGCTGGGTGAATATCTGATCCGAAATGGTTTTCAAGTGCAGATTGTGGCAGATTTCCGTCATGTTCTGGATGAATTCGTGCAGATCGGCCCGGATTTGGTATTGATGGATGTAAATCTGCCTCAATTTGATGGCTACTACTGGTGTAGACAGATCCGTTCGCATTCCATATGTCCCATTCTATTTATTTCGGCTCGTGACAGTGGCATGGATCAGGTTATGGCGCTGGAACATGGGGCGGATGATTATATTACGAAGCCTTTTCAATATGAGGTCGTACTTGCTAAAGTTCGTAGTCACCTGCGTAGAGCATATGGGATGTATGCAGCTGTTCAACCAGAAATGAAAGTGAAAAATGGCTCTATGCTGCTGTACCCCGAAAGATATGTACTGGAGTTCAATGGTCTTTACGTGGAGCTGACTCAGAAGGAATCCATATTGGTCGAAGCGCTGATGGCCAAGGCAGGTCGGGTCGTGGGCCGGGAACGTTTGCTTGAACTGATGTGGGAGGATCAGCATTTTATTGATGATAATACGTTGAATGTGTACATTACACGTGTTCGCCGCAAGCTGAAGGATCTGGGGGCTGAAGAAGTTTTGGAAACCGTTCGCGGAGCGGGCTATCGATTGCTTGATTTGGAGTCACCTGTCCAAGAGGACCGACAATGAAACTGTTCTTAAGAGATCAGCTACCCCTCATCGGATTTTATTTGCTGCAAATGCTACTTGTCCCATGTGTATATTGGCTTTCAGGTGAGGATCGCCCCATGAGGATTGTTCTTTATGGCATGTTTCTGAGTACAGTGGTATTGCTCGTGTATCTGACCGTGCGTTATTTCCAGCTCCATCCATATTACCGTGTGCTCCAGCAACCACAACGGCTGGTACAAGAGCCTTTCCAATCACTTGGTAATGCCCCTGTGGCTAATTCTTTACAGGAATTGATGCATGAACTGGAGCGTAACCGTCAGAATGAGATGGGTCAATTGCGCATTCATAGTGAGCAGCAGGTTGTATTCATGAATCGTTGGGTCCATCAGATGAAGACACCCTTGTCCATTATTCAGTTGACCCTGGAAGATGTGGATGATGATAAAACTGCTGGCAGCATACAGGATGAGCTGGATAAAATTCGCAAAGGGTTGGAAATGGTACTTCATTCTTCACGCCTGGAACAGTTCGAAGGGGATTTTCGCGTAGAGCTTCTGTCTCTACCCGAGGTGGTTAGAAGCAGCGTAGCTGAGAATCGACGTTTGTTTATTCGCAGAGGAATTACGCCGGATATCCGAATGGACAACGACCTTCGAGTCTATAGTGACTCCAAATGGCTGCGGTTCATGTTTACCCAGATTTTGACCAATGCCGTCAATTACTCAGATAGCAAAGTAGGAAAAAAAGTCATGATTACTGCCTATATGAAGGAAGAACGAATCGTATTAGATATTCAGGATCAGGGTATCGGCATATCGGCTGAAGATATTCAACGTGTATTTAATCCTTACTTCACCGGAGAGCGGGGAAGACAGTATCATGAATCTACGGGTATGGGATTATATCTGGTCCGTGAGATCAGTACACGTTTGGGTAACCAGATAGAATTGTTCTCCAAACCGGATGAAGGAACATTGGTCCGATTCAGCTGGATGAATCGAAAATAGAGGTGCTTTGCCTATGGGCGAGGTGCTTTTTTTATGGAATAGGAAGGAGGGGGAACATAACCTTAAACGCTGTGTAAGGAAAGTTTAAGGTAAATCGATAGCAGGGTTGTAGGAGGTCGTTTAGGATAAGGATATGAAAAGAAAGCATAGTTTAGTTGGAGGGGAAACACCATGGAAATGTTACAAGTTTCGGCACTAAACAAAGTGTATCAGGGCAAAGTGCAGACTCAAGCCCTTAGTGATATTCATCTGACCATCAAGCAGGGTGAATTTGTAGGGATTATGGGGCCATCGGGCAGTGGGAAAACGACGTTGCTCAATATGGTCTCGACCATTGATGAGCCAAGTTCAGGCAAGGTGCTGATTAATGGCATGAATCCGTTTGATATGAAAAAGAAAGAACTCGCCATGTTCCGACGCCGTGAACTCGGGTTTGTATTTCAGGATTTTAATCTGCTCGATACCTTGACCGTTGCTGAAAATATAGTACTCCCCTTGACGCTGGACAAGGTCAAGCTGAAGGAGATGGAGAACAGACTCAATCGGATTACCACTCACCTTGGAATTGATCACATTCTGGATAAACGCGTCTATGAAATCTCGGGCGGACAGCGGCAGCGTACAGCCATTGCCAGGGCCATGATTAATATGCCATCTATTGTACTGGCCGATGAACCGACAGGTGCGCTGGATTCCACGTCATCTCAAGCGGTAATGGAGTCGCTTGAACAGATCAACCAGCAAGAGAAAACAACGATTATGCTGGTCACGCATGATCCACTTGCCGCAAGTTATTGCCATCGGATTGTGTTTATCAAGGATGGCAAGCTCGCAGCCGAAGTGCATCGTGGCGATAACCGCCAAACGTTCTTTCAACGGATTATTGATACATTATCCTTCTGGGGAGGGAATTCGCATGAGCTTTCCTCAGTTCGCCTTTAACAACATTCGTCGAAACGGGCGAGCGTACATCGCCTTTTTCCTAAGTAGTGCATTCATGGTCATGATTTTCTTTGCATATGCGATGTTTATCTATCATCCGTTTGTTGAGAAAATGCCGATAGGCAAGACTACGGCAGCGGGAATGCAGGTTGCCTCCGTCATCGTATACGTTTTCGCGATCTTCTTTGTTATGTATTCCATTAGTGCATTTCTGAAATCACGGAACAAGGAATTCGGTATTCTTACCATCTTGGGCGCAGAACCAGGACAGATTCGAAGACTGGTCATTCTGGAAAATATGTTTATCGGATGTCTGTCCATTGTGGCTGGAATAGGTGGAGGCATGTTATTATCCAAGCTGTTCCTGATGTTAACCACCCGATTTATCGGTATGGAAGATCTTCCTTTTTATTTCCCTGTGAAGGCCATGTTGATTACGGTAATTGCTTTTATAGTACTGTTCTTTTGCATTTCCCTGTTTACATTGGTCTTTATCGGAAATAAGCGAGCATTGGAGCTGCTAACGGGTTCGAGCAAACCCAAAAAGGAACCTAAAGCATCATGGATATTCTCTATTCTCGGGCTTGCGTTTCTGGCTACGGGATTCATTGCGCTTTCCGGCAGTTTGTCGAGTGAGAGTATTCTGATCGCTGCTGTGACAGGCATTGCAGGTACGTATTTTTTCTACTCGCAGCTATCCGTGCTGGGCATTCGTCTGTTGAAACGTAATCGCAAACGGGTGTGGCATGGTACACGCTTGCTATGGATTTCCGAGATGAGTTACAAAATAAAAGATAACGCACGCATGCTGTTTATGGTGACAGTGGTTATTGCGATTGCTTCCATGAGTGCAGTGGTCATTTTGTCGCTGGATCAACAAAATCGACAAGTATTTAGAGACAATCATTTTCCTATTCGTTATAACGTGTACAGTGCATCGGAAGAACCTAACATGGCACCCGTCAATGAGGTTCTTGACGCTGCGGGTCTTCAATATCAGAATGCTTATCTGGAATATTTTTGGACAAGTACGGATGATAGCGGCATCAGTGTAATGTCTCTAAGTGATTTCAACCAGTTCAACACAATCCAGAACAAACCGACCTATACGCTCTCAGCTCATGCCAGTATATTCATTGATTCACGCAATGTGGAGAAGCCTCGACAT
This sequence comes from Paenibacillus sp. GL_099_B, assembly GCF_057835695.1. Lineage (NCBI taxonomy): Bacteria > Bacillati > Bacillota > Bacilli > Caryophanales > Paenibacillaceae > Paenibacillus > Paenibacillus sp. GL_099_B. The sequence goes on along the minus strand of NZ_CM174430.1, from coordinate 4,458,385 downwards.
GAAGAAAGATTTCGTTCCTATGCCAAGGGCGATCAGTTAACGCTGGATATGAATTCAGGGCCAGTTACATTCGATATTAAATATACTGAAAATGAACCGGAATTCAACGGGCTTCTGTATACCTCAGCCCTAGTTATTGTAAGTGATGAAGAGTTTAAGGCTCTTTCCGGACAATTGGACAAAGATTCTGTGTCCGGTAAATATCTTTATCATATCCCTTCATGGGGGGGATCGGTCCCTGATCGGCAATCATCCGAAGCAATGGTTAGCGATCGGCTGGCGGGCATGGATGAGATCATTAGGAATAACTCTAATGATAAAGACTTTTCTGGCTTTTTCACGACGCGATATGCTGACTTCGAAGAATTCAGACAGACAACGGCACTCTTTACCTTTTTGGGGATATTCATTGGACTGATCTTCTCGATCTCCTCAGCCAGCTTTCTCTATTTCAGGCTGCACACGGATCTGGAGGCAGATGGGAAAATGGTGCATTCCTTGTCTAAAATGGGTCTCAGTTTTCAGGAGATGAAACGATCATCCACAATTCAGATCGCGGTTCTCTTTTTCTTCCCAATCCTGATCTCAATTGTTGAAACGCTCGTTGTTGTTAAGCCGTTTCTGACTGAATTCGGTATTACGAATTATACTGTTCCGGTATTAACCGTATTTGGTGCATTTCTGCTGGCACAGACCTTCTATTTCTTCGTCATTCGTTCAAGATATATATCTTCACTACGCAAAATGATGGTTTAGAGTTAGCGGTTTTGTGGACGCAATATGAGCATACGATCGCAATCACGGCGGACGAATCGCTGATTTTAACGGCCCAGTAAGGATAACATAGTTTATTGTTTTATCAGTCTGATGATATAGCTTCTCTATGAAAATTGGAGAATTAAAACAGCGTCAGCCAGGGACGAGAAAATGATGTCCTGGGCTGACGCTGTTTGTTTGAACTTTTATTAACTAATGAATCGATTCACAGCCATTTCGTATACTGATCTGCGAGTGATTGTAACTCATTGTACAGCATACTGGCATGGTAGCCGTCGCAAACGGCATGATGGAATTGGACCGATAGTGGCAGCAGTATCTTTCTGTCAGACTGAAAATATTTTCCCATTGTAAAAATGGGTAGTAAATAGGTTCCTTCGTTATAGACGTTCAGATTGAAGCTGGAGAAACTGACCCACGGAATACTAGAAATGGGGAAGGTATTTGGTGGTTCTTTTGGTTTCGCAACAAATTGTTTAATATTTCCGTACTTCTCTAGATCATCAAGATATCGTTTGTAGAAATCATTAAAATCTTCACTGTACAAAGTCCACATACTTGAAAAACTCTTATCTTCATCATGGAAAATGGTAAAGCTAGGCGACATTCTGTCCCAATAACCCAATCTGCCATCGGAATCGAGACTGGTGCGATACTCCCTGTGGCGGTTTACCGTCGTTGTTATCATGTGGATTAGGGTTGGATAAAGCTTAATTCCCTTATTCTTAAGTTTGGCTAGCAACCGGGTTATGTCAATATTAGCCGTCATACTATAGGTGCATCTAACATGGTTTATATAATGTTCGAAATAGGGCTTTCTGCTCCAGTTCTCTACGTCAATCCGATTAAAAATCATTAATTATTACCTCCTAAAAATAATATTGAATTCTTCATTTTAGGAGGTATGTTCGACTGATTTAACCATATCCTATCACAATCCCAAGAAATTATTTTTACTGCTATATAGTACCACATCGAATCGCGTTCTTGTATGTTTCCAATTTCAATACAAATGGCAAATTAATCTTTGACTTAGAGTATACACCATCATGAGAGCCCAAACATTAAGAGTCTCCTCTTATTTAAGAACATAGAGGCCACAACCTTGTGATGCGAAACATACTTTGTGACGTCGTTTTTGTAAAAACGATGAGCTTATCTGATTAGGTTTCTTGTGATCAGCAACATAGTTTCATATAATTTTAGATAGTACAACTGGTAAATGTTGATTGTTTGGATTCGGTCATACTCCATGTGGGTAATGAAATGCGGCATTCTATGATTTTTCCTGAAGGAGTTATAAAGGAGGATGATCATGAAATTTCGTTTAAAGATTACTATATTTGCAGTGATTATAGGCACGTTACTCATTCCAGCCTATTTCATTTTACAGACGTATGGTGTGTTTCAAAAAGAGAAGGTGCTCTCTGATTATGCTCTTGCTGTCGACGTGAATGGCAAATCCTATGAAGCCTGGCCGCTCATCAACAGTTTCGCTGCCATGGACAAGGAGGAAGACAACAGGCAGTTATATTACCGTGTAGATATGAATCATATCCAATACCTTTTTCACATCGCTTATCAGGAGTTTGATGTTCGACCCAGTGAAGATAATCCCTATCTGGCGGGTACAGTGAGCTATCAATCCACAGAAAATGAATATGTAAAATCTGAAAAGCAATATACCAATGCCAAAGATTTTACAACGGTGTTGAATTTTTATAATAAGGACAAAGAAGTGATTTATACTTATCAAAATACTGGAAAAGGGGATGGACAGCTGGTTCAATCTATCATTCATCAGGGGATGAGTCGTTCTAGCAATGGAGGCAGCGAAGCTGCTCGTGATCCTTATATCAACGTTACGGCTTTGTTCCATGATAAGTTAGACATCGATGTGAAGCTGGATGTGGATGAAGAACATAAAGTCGTAACTATTCGAATGAATAAAGCGGAGGCGAGATCATGAATTTATTTGGTGTACATAAAGGACCTACATATTTGGAAGGTTTGGTTCGGGAGATTTCGGATGTTCAGACTCATGAAGTCGAATGGAAAGGCAAGTTGCAAACGAGCGATGGACATGACAAGTTCCATATTTTTTATTATGGTGACTTAACCGAAGATGATCTGATAACCTGGCATGATTCGACACCACTCATTGTATATGCAGAGCATACCGTAACAGGGGAACGTTACTTGCTCATCGATTCAGCCAAACATGGTTATGATGCCATGTTGTGTGAGACATATCCAGAGGAAGACCATAATAACAGGCCGCTAAGGCCCTACCTGGACGTCGAAGGGGAAGACATATTTGAAGTAAAGCTATCTGCCTTTTACAACGTACCGTGGGATGATGAGTTCGGGGAAGATGTAGATGAAGACGGAACCTACGAATTAATTACGGGAGAGCGCATGGATTTTGAACAGGTGAAACGTGACGGCTATGATGCATTTGCCATTAGCATTGTAAACCGCAAGGGTGTACTAACCGAGATTGTGCAGGAAGAATTGGCTTAGCCTTAACCTGGTTGAATTGCTGATCGATTGAATGAACTGTCGTGAATTGAACGAAACGATCTTAGGGAGATGTCGTGAATGTATATAGTAACTCGTGCGTTGAAGCCCGTACCGGCTAAGGAACTGGATCATTTTGAAGAACAGCATTCCATCTCGTTACCTGCGTCATATCGCCAATGGCTGGAACAATACGGGGAAGGCACGTATACGGGCTGGATGAATGTGCAGCGGCCGGATCAGGAGGTACTGAAACCTTTTGCTGAATATGATTTTTGGATGCACACGGAGGATACACCAGTTACTCAGGATCAGCTTCAGGAGTGCATCAGTATCGGCAGTTCGGTGGATGGTGATTTCCTGGCGATTCATCCAGATGTGAAGGGATTGTTGTGGCTCCCGCGTCATGATGAGCATATTATTCTATGGACATGCTCTGAAGCAGACTTTGGAGAGACACTGGACCAGATCTATTGCGAATATTACCATCAGGATAAACCGCTGACCCCGGCGTATTTTGAACCGTGGAACGAGCTGCGAAACCATACGTTCTACCACTTGGTTAACGTTGAGCGTGAAGGCTCCATGAAAGAAATGGCCGATTTGTGTAAAAGTAAATTCAAGTGGGATGCAGTGATGGAAAATGAGTATACATGTAAGCTTTTTAGGGTCTCCATGGGTGGCTATTTACGCTTTAATTATACGAACGGCAGGGAAATTGCGCTTTTCTATGAAGAAATGCCTGGGATGGAAGGTGCAACGGATCATGATCTGGATCAATTTTTGCTGGCACATCACTGTACAGTTATGGACATAGGCGGAGTGGAGGAATAATCATTGAGTTGGATAAACGAAGAAATTGCGGAAACATGGCGTAATGAAGGCAAACGATACGCAAAAGATGTCAATGCACTTGTACGCAGAGGCATGGCAGGAGAACAACTGGATGAATCGGAGCTCGCGGAGGATGCCAGAACGCAGATCAGCACTGAAGTGTGGGAGATGGTGAAGCAAGCTAATCTTCAAGGGGATTTGGAACGGCTTCGGCTTGAACTGCCTGCTGCAACATGGCCAATGAACGAAAATTTTCAATCTTCCATGCAGGCCGTTCGGGTAGTAGGTTATCTGAACACAGAAACAATAGTATTCACAACCGGCACCTTCACGGAGAATGGCTGTGTATATACGGCTGATCAAGATGGATGGTTGCCATTCTCTCAGTATACCTTCGCAGGTTGTTCGTCAGACGGCGTAGACTATGCGCTGGCCGGATCGGAAGGTATTCGCATCACCAGACAACCAGATCGTCAACTGGAAGGAAAAGAGCTTGCGGTGCATAGCTGGGAAGATATTCAATCCAGTATTCAGAAGGCTTTGCCACGCATTGAATCCCTTGCTGACTGTGAGCATCCAGAACGCACACTTGAAGGACTTATTCCATTTAATGATGGGAAATCCGTTCTTATCTTCTCCAATTATGGAATCTACCTGGTAGACCAAGAGCAGGTATCCCTGCTGCACCCGGATCCTGCAGAGATCGAAGAATATGAGTTGGAAGATACACAGATTGATATGGGTCATGCAGCAGTCTCACGTGACGGTCGCTGGATTGCCTACGGCAGCCAGGTTAGTAACCATATGGTTCTGGATCGCGAACAGAATAAGACATATTCGCTTTATCCTGCATCCAGCTATCCACATTATGCGGTATTCACTGCAGACAGCTTAGAGGTATGGTTTAATGCCTGTCACTTTTATAACGGTGTTACAATACAAGTTCAGCTGGAAACGATCGATGGTAATGAGAGTAATGAAAATTGGCCTGTAATGGATGAGAATGCCCGTGTTTATGCTGCAGTAGAATTGGATGCAGGTATGGTGCTTGGTGACGCATACGGATATTTATATTGTGTGAATGGTGATGGGCAGGAAGTGTGGAGACATTTTGTAGGCAGCACCATCTATTCCTTGGCGAGCTCTCCTGACCAGTCCAAGCTTGCAGTGGGTACGTTCGGGGGCATGCTGCATATTCTTGATCTACACTCTTATCTGATGGATGAGTATGGCATAGGCACAGGCAACCTCCGTGAAATTGAGCGCTATGTGTTATGGCGTGGAGAAGAACCTTTACGCTGGTAAACCCCAATAAATGAAGATCAAGACTGAAGAAAATTTTTGTGTAATTATGGGAATCTTGTATGTCTTGGCTCCTGTACTGAATCGACCTACGCTAGATTGTGAAGTTATGGTCCTGATCGAAGACGGTGGGGAAGAGGAGGGATGCATCATGACACCTGAGACTAATGCAAAATGGAATGAATTGTTCGATGCGCTGAATGAGCTCCTGAACGAAAAAATCCAAGATGACGAAATTCGACAGTTATACGAGGAATACCAGCATCGGGAGGGTGCTTCTGAGCACAGCCTAACCGCATTTGAGACGGAGTATGGCGTCCAGCTGCCAGAGGATTTCCGTGCCTTCTATAAGCGTAAGGACGGTAGTGGTTATGCATTTCATATCTTGTATCCGGGTGATGCGGAGGCAGAGGAATGTAACCCGTTTTATCTGATGTCATTGAAGGAAATTCGAGAAACCAAACAATACTTCTGTGAAGTGGATGAGAAGCTAGACGAGTACTATTCCGCGGAAGAGATCAGCAAACTGGACCCCGAGATTAAGCCCTATTTATTCCATAAAGCGTGGATACCTTTTGCAACGATGGCGGGAGGCTCCCTTTATTTGATGCTTGATTTTGATCCGGCAGAGAAGGGGACTTACGGACAGATTATTATGTATGTGCATGATCCGGATTTTGTTTATTATGTGTCTGAGACGTTTAGAGACTTGCTGGAAGTGTCCAACCGTAATCTGAAGATTATGGATGAGATTGAGTATTGAGCAGGCAGTAAGCCGTTCAAAAGAAGGGAATCATGAGATGTTTTAAAAGAAAGTTGAACAAGGACAGGAGCTGCCGGTAGCAGCTCCTGCATTGCTATTTTACCCTTGAAAGAAACGATGGCCGTGGAAACCTCCGCCAGGCCCCCCTGGTCCTCCATGCCCTCCTCCATGAGGTCCTCCGCCATGAGGACCTCCAGGATAGCCGCCTCCAGGGAATGTACCGTGTGGTCCGCCTGGGTAGCCACCACCCGGATAGCCACCGTGCCACCAAGGACCACCGATCGGAAATGGCAGTGGAAACGGGACGAAGGGTGGGTATGGATATGGATAAGGGTAGGGATAAGGTGGTGGTGGATAATAAGGGTAAGGATAACCCGCTGATTGCGGGGACGAAACAGAACTAGGGCCGTACGCCATGTTGCATGCCTCCAATGACTCAATTGATGATATTAGCCTATGCCACGATGTAAACAGATGACACAACGGATTTAACATAACGAAACAAGCGCAGAGGGGGGAGATGAGTGTTGACCGTTTCTTTTCATACTGATCCAAGAGGCACTGCCTATGAACAGTTGATTGACGAATTGATCGAGAAGACTGATCGTTTTTTACTAGTTGACAGACGACGGTACAATGAAGACGAACCACCAGGGGTTTCAAAAGTATTGCGAAGACTCCAGCCTTACCTTCAAATATCTGGAAATTGTTTATTCCGGTATACGAGAGTTTCCTCCCGAACTGGTGAAACTTAAAAACCTCAGGGCATTGCTGGTTACGAATTCATTAATTGATGGGACACCAGATATCGTTACACGAATGAACTGGTTGGAGTATGTGGACTTGATGAACATTCCGCTCGGTACCAGTTGGCAAGAGGTTTGGAACATGAAAAAAGACAAATAACGAACAAACCCTAATCATGCTTTCAGCGTCAGGGTTTGTTTAGATAAACGAGCCTTGGGCATAAATGGGCTCACGCATAAAAGCCCAGAGCATAAGCTGGCGTATAGGTTATCACCTAAACCGAGAGCGAAGGGCAGGCGTTTTATTTTGGCAACTTCCTATATGGACTACACCTTACCAACCACCCAATTTACATTTGACGTGAACCAGAATCCTTTCTTCAAAAAAGACGGAAATAACTATATTAACTTTCTCTCCATTCATCAACTAAACACATTGGGAAACGTGTCCTTGCTGGACATTTTTCTTAGCACGGGCAATGTGGTTGAACCTCATATTCATCAGAATGCATCCGAGCTGGTGTATTGTATCAGTGGTTCAGCCGTCGTTTCCCTCATCAATCCATTTACCAATGAGTTGTTAAACTTTACGATTACCCCGGGTCAAGTAGCGAATGTTCCGCAAGGCTGGTGGCACTATGAAATTGCAACGGTAGATCAGACCCATCTGCTGGCTATCTTCGATGCCCCGGTTCCTGAAGCTATATTTGGCTCGGACATTTTACGACTGACACCTGCGAGTGTTCTGGCCCACACGTATTGTCTGGATGAGAACAAGGTGAAGGAAACGCTTGCTCCAATTCAAAAAACGGTAATCGTTGGACCGCCTGTGGACTGTGTTACTCAAGTTTCCCCAGCCACAAACATGCCACACCCGAATAGCCAGCCTAACGCACAGCCGTATGTGAATCGCCTTCCATATTGGGGAACATGGGTTGATCCCCGTATTATTCACGAACCAGGCTGTCTGTATTATACAGAACTTCCTGTAAGCACGAGTAATCAAGGGTAAGTCACACAGATAGGCATATCATAAGTGGGATCAACCCCAGTACATTGTCACGAGCGAAAGTGTAGCAATTATAGAAAAAGAAGCGTTCGTATGAACACTTCTTTTTTTGTTCATTTTTGTTCAATTTATGATGTGTAATTTCGTCCCAAACCAAGTTCTGTCAATAACTGACGATAAGCGATAGAGGTACGGTCTGCGGGAATGTGCGCTTCTGCATGCAGATCCAGCGGCAAATCCTCTGGCTTTTGTGATTCCACCATTTCACGATCTTCCTCAAACACCTGCAAGTTAAACTTGATTGTATCTTCTATCGGAGCATCCTTGTCAAAGTTACGGGTAATCGGACAGAACAACCGCGTAAAACGTGCTGAGATGGGAGAGGCACAGTTCAGAATGTTCAGCTTGTCGTTCTCCGGGAAGTGAACGGTAAGTGATGCGGCGAATGGTGGAAATACGCGGAATTCACGCAGCCACTGAAAACCTTCGGGTGCCACATTATCCTGACCTTTGCCATAGTTGCTAACGGAACTCCAGTATTCGGCAAGCAGTTCATTGCCTTCGCGTTTTACTTTGTATTGGGGCACTTCCGTGTTGTTTCGGTCCCCGAACGTCTCGGTATGCACGTAGGCAAAATGGGATACATCCAGAAATCCTTCCATTTGACGCCCAGCAGAACCTGCGATATCAAAGTTCGGGGGCAGGATGTTGATATAATCCGGATCATCCCATCCCGGGAATGCAGGAATCTGCTCGTCGGTACCGGCGAGTGAAGTCCAGATCAGGCCATAACGTTCGACCGCAGGATATACGATAAGTTTCAGTTTGGGAGATATTTTGGAGCTTGGGTGTGCAGGAACTACGGTACATTTACCCTCACAGTCGTAACGGAAACCATGATAAGGGCAGACAATTTCTCCATTTTCCACCCAACCTTTACTGAGCGGAGCACCACGGTGAAAACAAAGATCCTTGGCAACTACAACTTTGTCGTTGCTGCGATACAGGACCAAGCGGACATCAAGCAATTGAGCGGCCAGTGGTTTATCTGTCACTTCGCTTGCCTGGGCAATCGGATACCAATATTGAGATAATACATGCCAGTCTTCAGCGGAGAACGTGCAGCCGCGAGGCAGTTCGGATGTAAGTTGAGGATTGGAATTGGAAGTTATCATGGAAGTCACTCCTTGCTAGGATAATGAATCGTTCATTTTTTTATGTTAGGAAAGTTTACTTTGTAGCCGTATGTTACTACTCTTTTGTTTCGTGTATCAATATGTATAATCATTATTTGTTCAAAATCACAAACAAAACATCAAACAGCTAACATAAATACGGAATTATCAGTTTATACATAACGCTTTATGTAAAATATATTCATGCCGGGCAAGCTCCACGCAGATTAATCATCTTAACTTTTTTAAGCTAAATCTGTGCCCGAATATGCTGAAGAAATTTTTTATAGAAAAAATGTCACAGATGTGAGCCTTGATTTGTCTTAAGGTTGTAGACCAAAATACGGAGGCGAATGCAATGAGTTTAAGAGTAAACTATAGAGTGGCTAATCCAGGGGCTTTCAAAGCAATGATGGCTATGGAGCAGCATGTTTCGGGTCAGTTTGAAGATAAAGTGTTATATGAGCTGTTGAAAATCCGTGTATCGCAAATCAATGGCTGTGCGTTTTGTCTCGATATGCATGCCAAAGATCTGTTGAAGCTTGGAGATTACGCCGATCACATTTTGCTGTTGAGTGTGTGGCGTGAGGTACCTTTGTTTACGGAAAAAGAACGTGTTATGCTGGAACTGGCTGAAGCCGTAACCCTTATTTCGGATCAAGGCGTGCCACTTGAATTGTATGAAAAAGTTAAAAAACATTTCAGTGATGCCGAACTGTTGGATCTGATCATGGCGATCAACACGATTAATAGCTGGAACCGGATTGCCATTACAACAGGGATGTATCCAGGCTGCTTTAATTAAGTAAACATTCGACCATCTGCCAGAGGAGGCCATTCTCATGAAATTCAATCCCCTCACCAATGAGCCAGAAGTGTCTTCTCTGGAAGTTGGTGAATTGTATATTCGTTATAAAGCCTATGCCTTTTCCATTGCTTACCGCATGCTTGGCAGTGTTGTGGAGGCTGAAGATATTGTGCAGGATTGTTTTGCAGAGCTTCAGAGCAAGTCTCTTGATGATATCCGTAATGCCAAGTCCTATATTGCTAAACTAATCGTAAACCGGAGTCTGAATCTGCTAAACTCTGCCCGTAATCAAAGGGAAAGTTATGTTGGAGAATGGCTTCCCGAGCCGATGAGTTACGGTGAAATGGGAAACATTCCGGAAGAAACCGTGCAGCAGAAGGAGATGATCTCCTATGCTTATCTGGTTATACTGGAGCAGCTTTCCCCGATAGAGCGTGCCGTTTTTGTACTTCGTGAGGCTTTCCAGTATGAATATACGGAAATAGCGGATTGGTTGGGCAAATCAGAGAGCAACTGCCGTCAGATCTTTAGTCGGGCCAGACGCAAGCTTCCCGATAGGCTTCCGCCGATGGAACAGAGTTCTGCAAATTATGCTGCAAAAAAGCAATTGCTGGCTCGTTTTACAACCGCTTTTCTAAATTATGATGTCTCCGAGATGCTTGAGCTGCTTGCCGAACAACCCGTTTTTACGGCAGATGGCGGTGGACGTGTGCATACGGTCATGAGAACGATGAGAGTTCATAAAGGTGTACTCGCTTTGTTGACCTCTCGCAGGGTACTTACCAGATTGCGAGAACGAGAGTGGGTGCCCACAGTTATCAACGGAGAGTCTCACTTTGCGTTATTGGAGAACGGGCGGTTGTCCGAAGTGCTGTGTCTGGAGCTGGACTCTCTCGGAGAACGGATTGAGGGATTCTATCTCGTTGTGAATCCAGACAAACTTACATCAGTATCGACGACATAGTACAATATTGGAACGGAATGGAATAAGAAGTCATAAAGGCAAGCAAAAGCGGCACACCTGTAAAGAGGGTGCCGCTTTTTTTACTTTGGACCGGTTACACTCATTAATCATTGGCAAACAGGCTTTCAACATGGTCAGTGATTTCTTTAATTTCCGGGGTAAGTTCGTCATTGTTCTCATCGAGAAGATGTAAAATCTTCTCCACTGTATCCAGAAGGACACTCTTCGTATTGGGCTCCCTATTTGCCACAGCCTTCTGGTATGCTTTTTTCACTTCTGGATCGATAGTACGAATTTCTTCTTCCGTGTACCAATCATAGGCGGGAGAGTTATCACTTCCATAAAACAGGTAACCAACGTACAGTGAATTCTTGACTACTGACGCACGATTAGAGCTTGGAAAGTTATTCAGGAAAGCTTCCTTCTCTAGAGTACGCCGGATGAGTTCATTCCAGGTTATGATAAAGGCCGCATCGGAAGTTGTGGGCTGGTTGGATTCCGCAGCCATAATATCAATGTAAGCAACAATGTCAGGTTTCACGTAGGGCTGAAACTTTTTGTACACCTCATAATTGATGATGGGATAGTATAGACCTTCACTGGTTTCCAGTTTGAATCCCAGATCGGTAGCTTCCTGCAAGAGCTTGCGAACCGTTGGATCTTTAATCACTTTGAGCAGACTGCTATATGTAAGCTTTTGTTCATAACCTATGTTGGTATGGGCTTCATAGAGAACGCTTTGAAACAGTTCCGTATACATTTTATGATCCAAGTCAGCCAGTCTGATCTTTTGCAAATTCTCCAGTTGAAGGGTCATCAAGGTGGCCTGCCAAGGTCCGACTTCATCGATATGATTCAATAGATATTTACGTGCCTGAACCAGGCTGGGCGTGGATTTCACTGCATTTTTTGAATACATTTGAAATTGATGATATACCGCTTTGGAAGCTGGGACAGGTGCAGCCAATGTAGTTTGGGATGTTATCAGAGTTGCACAGATGGCCGTAAAGCTTAATGTAATGGCTAGAAAACCAAGTTTAATTGATGGATTCAACCGCATTCAAAAACCTCCCATGTTACATAATGAGTAGTTGTGACCACATTCTGATTAAACCAGTTTCTGGCAATCAATTCAAGGTAGTATTCTTTAAAAATAAAATGTGTTATTCAAGATATGCTGCAAACATGAGATGATTCTGGAAATAACAAAGAACAGCATCTTTCAACCTTGAGTGGGTTGAAGATACTGTTCTTTGTTGATTAAGCTTATTTTAAATTAATTAATGTAGAGGTGGTTTATTGTTGATTGGCATCTGAGGTGTGCCGTTTGCTGGAACGTAGGCCTGAAGCATCTGTGTGGTATCATTTGCACTGAGTTGAGGCACTTGATAGTAGGCATGTTGATTTTGATACGTGAAAATTTCGTAAGCCATCTCGATAAACTGTTGAACCTGCGAAGCGATAACCCGGCGTACAGCTCCATTCGTAATTTCAGGTGCAGACATGGCCAGCAAAGAGGCGTGAGACTTAATTAATCCCAGCATATGACCGCTGATGCCTGCATCTTTGACATCCGAAAGGGATTGATTTGGCTTTTTTGGAGCGGATGGTTTGAGGCCATATACAGGTGGCACGATGTTCGGAATCATGTAGGTTGCCGTCTCCTGATGCGGTTTTTGTCCAGTTGAGAAACATTCTGCAGTCAGATTATATTGGGACAACATGAAGTTGTATTGACGATCAAGAATACTAAGAAGTTCAGTGTCTTGTACAAATGTCCTGAAGATCATGTATTGATCCAACACGTTGATGGCTCCTGACAGAATTTCATGCATATCGAACATTTCATGTCCGCCATGGTTCATCTGAGGGGTGAGACCTGGATTTGCATTAGTTGTAGGTTGCATTTGGTTTTGGGGTTGCATTGAATTTGGATTCATTGTGAATTTGATTCTCCTTTGGGAAGTGGTATGATCCTAGTATGGTCTTCAACAGTAAATTTATGTAATGTGTGTAGGTTATAAACGAAAATAGAGACAGGTATGGTGGTGGTTGGATGGAAACCGATTGGAGTGTTCCCAAAGGGTTATTCGTTAAACATTATGGGAGCGCTATTCAAATGCATCATGGTGGTGTTTATGCGGAATATAAACAATGGGATGTGCCGCAAGAGCTGGAGCAGTCATGGATGGAAGAAAGGATACATCAGTTAACTTCTGAATTATCCATCATGAACTGGGGCGCAGTTGATGAGCTTACGTCGATTGCCAGATATCATGCGAATCCGCTGATTATCGCTGCAATTACAGCCTTCGCATCAAGACAACTGACGAGTGCGGACAGTATGGTGCGTCTGGTGTATGCGGAACGTCTGATTGAGTTGATTAAGCGGTATGAATCCATTATTCCGGTGGATAAGCTTCGTGAAGCCTATCAACTGACAATGAACTTGTTGGAGGATGTAGCAACCAAACCGTTGGTGCTTGATCCGGAACATGAACTAAAGCAATATGGGTTAAAGGATAAACGTGGACTGAATCTACGTGTGGAAAAGAACAAGGAAGAGATTATCCGCTATTTTCGGAACTGAATGTATTTCATTGGATCAAGTGAGGTAAATATCATTGAGAAAACTGAATTATATCAAAATATTTATTTTCCTTAGTGTGGTCACGATGGTGACCCTTGGTTTGTATTACGCGGCTGCAGATTGGCTGGATCAGCGCTATTTTCGCTTCCTCATCTGGAACCTGTTCTTGGGCTGGATACCTTTTGTATTCTCATATGTGGCCTATGGCTTTAGCCATGTAAAATGGAAAGGGGCAGCATGGCTTGGCGTTGCGAGCGGACTGCTATGGCTATTGTTCTTTCCCAACTCTTCCTACATTGTAACGGATCTTGTTCACCTGACGGCACGCAGTTCCCGTTATTATGGCGGAGGCAATGGATTGGACTACAAGTACTGGTATGACTTAATCGTGGTCTTAATGTTCGTTTGGACGGGCTTGTTGCTCGGATTCCTGTCGATGTATCAGCTTCAGGAAGTGATCCATTACAAAATGGGACGTTGGGTTTCATGGATCTTTGTGCTTGGGGGTTGTGCTCTGGGTAGTTACGGTGTTCTGCTGGGACGTGTATATCGCCTGAACAGCTGGGATGCGTTAACCAATCGCGAGACGCTAGTTGAACTTATGCATGAGAGTGTAAGTCGTCCATCGCTGGCTTTCTGTATGTTCTTTGGCATGTTTATTCTTACGGTCTACGCAACGTTATACTACCTAATTAATACGAGATCTTCCCGTGATAGGAAGACGGAGGTCGGAAGTTCAGAGGCTGATCTGCAAGGCTTGCGGTAATGGACTGTTTAACATTGGAACAATAACGTGATTGAACAGCATCTGAGCATGGAAATTGAATTAGAAGAAGTTAGGTGAACGATGAATGAAGCGTATAACGGATCTAACTCGCAGAATAACAGAAGTGATGGAGAACGTTGATTTTTCGGGCGTAGTTTTGATAAAACAAAACGGGCATACACTATTAAGTACGACTCGTGCATATGCCAATCGAAGTGATGAACGTTTGAATCAGCCAGATACACGGTTTGCCATTGCATCTGGATGCAAGATTTTTACGGCAGTGAGTATATGCCAATTGATTGAAAAAGGGAAATTATCGTATGATTCCAGATTGGCAGATGTCTTGAGCATTAAGTTTCCTCTATGGGATCAAGGAGTTACAATTCAGCAGCTGTTAACACATACTTCAGGCATCCCGGACTATTTTGATGAAGAAGTGATGGAGGATTTCGCTGAGTTGTGGAAGGAACGGCCCGTCTATTCGATGCGGCAATTGAATGATTTTCTGCCGATGTTTCAGCATCAGCACATGAAATCAGCTCCGGGTGAACGGTTCCATTATAATAATGCGGCATTTATCGTATTGGGCCTCATTGTTGAAGAACACACGGGGCAGTCGTTTACGGACTATGTAGAGCAATATATTTTTAACAAGTGCGGCATGTTGGATTCGGGTTACTTCGAGACAGATCGTCTTCCCCGTAATACTGCGATCGGATATATGGATCAGGAGGACGGCTCGTGGACAAGTAACATTTTTTCCATTCCTGTTAAGGGTGGGGCTGATGGTGGAGCTTATACAACAGCGCCGGATATGATTCGTTTCTGGAATGCGTTATTCAGTAATGAACTGTTGGGCGAAGAAACAACGGGAAAGTTAATCATGCCATATGTTCATGAGGATGATGAAACCTATTATGGGCAGGGGATCTGGATTGATCGGAGAGGGGAACAGTTATTTAAATATCATGTGATGGGTTTCGATCCTGGCGTGTCGTTCATGTCTTCCGTATATCCAGATCACAACGTGCAAGTTGTTGTCCTCTCAAACAAAGAATCGGGTCCTTATCCCATAACCTTTGCTGTGGAAGAGGTTCTGGTGAGATGACCTTGGTCTGAGGATTGATGTTAAGAAGTAATTGAATAACCCTATAGTTACCGGTGAATGCCGGGTAAACTATGGGGTTATTTTGTATGATCCACAACTTAAAGAAAAGGTCTATAAGAGTTTCGCCAATTGGGGTGCAATCCGTTTGGGGAACACATCCAGCGGCGGTTTTTCCTTCTTTCGTTTGTCATTGGTGAGCACGGCAACGAGTTCCAGATCCGGGACGATATATACAAATTGACCGCCAAATCCACGGGCGTAGTAATAATGGAGTATGGGAGTGGGCTGTTCCTGTTCCGCAACCTTAGCTTCTGAAGTTTCGTTGGTATAGGCATCCACCCACCAATGCCAAGCGTAACTACCATGATTGGGTGGAGTAACTGTAATGGCAGGTTTTGTAGAGCGACTAACCAGATCAATTGAAATTAGCGACTGCCCGTTCCACATGCCTTGTTGCAAAAACAGTTGCCCGAATTTCAGCAAATCCTGAGGCAACATCTTTAAGCCGAACCCCCCAGTATGCACACCCTGTGGGTCACTTTCCCATTCATAGTTTTGGATCCCCAAAGGACCAAATAGATAACGTTCCGCGAACTCGGCTACGGACATACCTGTACTTTGCATGAGGATGGCAGACAATATTTGTGATACCCCCGAATTGTATTCCATATATGTACCTGGCACATGACTTAATTGTTGTTCCAACGCAAATTTTACCCAGTGATCCGTACGTGTCATGCGCGGAAATGAATTCTGTCCTCCGAATTCGTCCCAGTTGAATCCGGCCGTCATCGTTAATAACTGCTCTAACGTAATCTCCGGTTTACGGGAGTCAGGGTCTGACACCAACTGCGGGAAAAAGGTGGAGATTGGAGTAGGAGCTTTGGACAGCCACCCGTGATCCATCGCAATACATATGAGTGCGGACAGCACACTTTTGGTACAGGAATTGATTTTTGCAATATGAGTTGCTGCTTGTTGATTGCGGTAGTGCTCGTATATAAGCTCACCACGTACGCTGACTAAGCAACTACGCAGATCCAGCGGCGGAATCATTGATTGCAACAGGGATGGTATGGATGAAGGATTCATAGTGTCCTTTCTTATTTGGGTCTTATCCCATAAATTGATTGTTCTAGAAAAAGGTTTGAACCATTATCTTAGCATACGAATAAATAAGTTCTCAATCCATACACCTCAGACTCGGGAATTAGAAAGGACTGGACCGCAGACTGATTCAGAAGTTCATATTTATTGATACACTCAGGTCAGTAACATATGGGTATATTTTACAGGTGGAAAGGGCGTGTATATTGGTTCAGAGGGTTCGACATACATGGAAATAAATTACATAAAGTGTACCTGATTATTCCAAAGTAGTGTTCCATACAAAGGAGATAGTGGTTATTCATGCTATTACGTATGTTGAGAAATGATCTTATGAGGAAAAAAGGAATCAACATCGCTCTATTTGTTTTTATTTTACTAGCGGCTTTACTTGTTTCTTCAGGTACACGAATGATTATGGAGCTAACAAGTTCAATTCACTATTTATTCACAGAATCCAAGACGCCACATGTGGTGCAAATGCACGCAGGTGAGTTGGATGAACCAAAGGTGAATGAGTGGGCACAGGCCAATGAGATGGTAGATAAACACCAGATCGTAGAAATGATTAACATTGACGGTTCTCATTTGTTGTTTGGAGCGGAGGCCGAGAAAAACAGTATTATGGATATTGATTTTGTTGTACAAAATCAGGATTTTGATCTTCTGCTGAATCTGGATAGTGAGATTGTGCGGGTGAATGATGGAGAAATTGCGGTTCCCGTTTATTACTTGCAGCAGAAGGAATTGAGCATTGGTGACAGTATTCATATTAAAGACGGTTCTTTCAGCAGAACATACAAGATCGTGGAATTTGTACGTGATGCTCAAATGAATCCATCAATTATTCACTCCAAACGTTTTGTCATCAGTCAGGGTGAATTCCAAACCTTGAAACAAAATACGGGAGAGTCGGAGTATCTGATTGAATTTCGACTTAGAGATTCCAAGATGATCAGCGACTTTACCCAAGCCTATCAAAATACGAGTTTGCCGAACGCTGGTCCTGTTGTGAACTACAATCTGTTTCAGTTGTTGAATGCGTTGACCGATGGGGTAGTCGCAGCTGTAGTCATTCTGGTTAGTTTGATCTTGATTGTGATCGCTGTACTCTGCATTCGTTTCACCATGCTCGCTACCATTGAAGAAGATTATCGAGAGATTAGCGTCATGAAAGCTATTGGCATATCCGAGCGTGATATTAAGAAACTCTACTTGAGCAAATATGTTGTTATGGCAGGACTGGGCTCCATCGCAGGCTTTCTTGCATCACTATGGGTTAACCGTTTCTTCATGTCCAATATGATGCTCTACATGGGGGCAGCTCCCAAAACATGGTTGCACTACGGCATAACATTGTTTGCGGCTGTCTTCATTTTTGCCATCGTTGTATTTTTCTGCAACCGTGTGCTTCGGCGTTTTGATCACATTTCAGCTGTTGAAGCATTACATTCAGGCGGTCTGGGTGAAACGAGAATGAGTCAAAACAGACTAAGCCTGTCCCAAAATCGATGGTTATCGGTTCCGGTTTTTCTGGGCTTAAAAGAAGTCATCCAACGACTGAAAGTGTTCCGTTTGCTGTTGTTAGTGTTTATTATTAGTTCATTTATTATGATCGTACCTATAAATTTCCTCCATACGTTACAAGCTCCTAGCTTCATTTCTTACATGGGTGTAGGTCAAAGCGATATGCGTATTGATATGAGGCACTCTGAAGATATCGAGCAGCGTTACGCAGAATTAATTGATTATGTTCAAAAGGATAAGAACGTACTTCGATACTCACCCCTTGTCACAAGCCAATTCAAAGTGTTGAACAGTGAAGGTAGCTATGATCATTTAAGCGTAGAGACAGGTGATTTTGACGTTTTTCCTTTGTCTTACGTGAACGGCACGGCACCGAAAAATGAAAATGAAATTGCTTTGTCTGATGCGAACAGTAGTGACATGGAGAAGAAGACGGGAGATACCTTGGTACTGATCGTAAATGGACAGGAAAAAACAATGACCGTCAGTGGTGTATATCAGGATGTGACCAATGGTGGAAAGACTGCAAAATCACGGCTGCCCTATAACAAAGATCGTGTGCTCTGGTATGTCTTGAGTCTGGATTTGAAAGATGACGGTAGTAAGATCTCAGATAAAATTTCGGAATATGAGCAGGCATTCTCACCTGCAAAGGTGACCGGTTTAAAAGGGTACTTATATCAAACGCTTGGAGGAACAATTCATCAGCTTAAGCTGGTTACGGTGTTGGCGCTTGTTGTGGCAGTATTGGTTACTATCCTGATCACATCATTATTCCTGAAAATGCTTGTCGCAAAGGACAGCAGTGATATCGCGATTTTCAGAAGTTTGGGATTTGCCATCTCCACAATTAAATTCAAATATGTATCGATGTCCCTTATTGTTTTGGGTGTTGGGGTCCTTGTAGGAACCTTGTTATCGAATACGGCAGGCGAGTGGTTGATCAGTGCAATAATGGCTTCTTTCGGAGCGTCCCATATTGTTTTTGTCATTGACCCGCTACAAGCATACGTACTTTGTCCGCTGCTGCTGGCAGCAACTATTATCTGTACCGCTCTAATCAGTATTCAATCCATCAAAGAAACCAGCATTTCCAAAATGATTGTCGAATAGGGGGACGACCATGACTATGATCCTGGAAGCCAAAAACGTGAACAAATCGTACAGTACTGGTGAGCGTGAGAAGCATCCTATTTTGAAGGATATTAGTTTTCAATTGAAGAAGGGCGAATTTGTCTCCATTATGGGTCCGTCGGGCTCAGGAAAATCAACCTTGCTATACAATGTCAGTGGCATGGATCAAGTAAGTAGCGGGAGTGTTTATTTTTCTGGCAAGAAAATTTCGGATTTCTCAGAGAAAGAATTGGCACAGCTTCGCTTGAACAAGATGGGATTTATATTTCAGAACATGCATCTGTTGAAAAATTTGAATCTACTCGACAATATCATTCTGTCTGCCTATCTGGCAAAAAAAAGTAGTAGAGATTCCATTAATACCCGCGCGCTCAAACTGATGAAAAAAATGGGGATTAATGAACTGGCCAACCATAATATCACTCAGGCATCGGGTGGGCAATTGCAACGGATTGCCATCTGCAGGGCGCTGATCAATCAGCCTGATATTCTGTTTGGCGACGAACCCACAGGGGCACTGAATTCACGTTCAACCAATGAAATCATGGATATTCTTGGAGACATTAATGCTTCTGGAACAACGATATTAATCGTTACCCATGACGTCAAAGTCGCAGCTCGATCTGAACGGGTATTATTCATGATGGACGGCAAACTGGTGGCAGATCATAACATGGGCAAGTTTAACAAGCAGCATGACCTTAAGGCGAGAGAGAGCAGCTTAGGTAAGTGGCTAACGAATCACGGGTTCTAACACGGTTAATTGGAGAGGGGCTTATCCAATGAAACAGATGGAACACGGGTCATTTGGAAAATTTTTAATGGTATGGTTCGGACAGCTCATATCTACAATGGGGATCGGAATGACGGCATTCTCCCTTGGAGTGTACGCATTTGAGAAAACCCATATGGCGACAGCTGTGGCGCTGATTACACTGTTTACCTTTTTGCCTAATATCTTGTTGCGTCCTATAGGTGGAGTCCTTGCAGATCGTTTTGACCGGCGCACGATGATGGTCATAGGTGATCTTGGTTCTGCAGCTGGACTAATTTTTATTTTGACCATGATCTTGACGGGAAAAATTGGACTATGGCATCTCTATGCTGGTGTCGCTTTCAGTTCCGTGTTCTCGGCCATTCAAAGTCCGGCGTACAAGGCTTCAGCTACCGATTTGCTCGATAAAGATCAATATTCAAAGGGCAGCGGCTTGATGCAGCTTGCCGAATCATCCAAGTTTCTATTTTCGCCCATTATAGCGGGCATTCTGCTCGGTATAACAACCATTGAAGTCATTCTGGTCATTAATATGTTGACGTATCTGGTTGCGATCGTGGCGGTGCTTGTTATCCGTAAAAGCATTAAAGCAGCGCGAAGAGATGCTGAGAGGAACCACTGGCTTGCTGAGCTTAACGAAGGCTGGATTGAAGTCACGACGAATAAAGGCGTGCTTCTGCTTGTTATCATTATTTCGATCATCACGTTCTATCTGGGATTCCTTGAGACGCTCATTGGTCCTATGATCTTATCATTTTCGGATTCAAGGATGCTTGGCACGTTTCTATCTGTGAGCGCGATCGGTATGCTGATCAGCAGTCTGTGTATTGGCATGTTCACCCTAAGTAAAAAATATTCAAAAACACTTGTTTTGGGTCTGATCATGTCCGGATTGTCATTTTCCCTTTTGGGATTTTCAATAAATATTTATTTCATTATCTTTGCGGGTTTCCTTTTTCTGGCCTCCCTGCCCTTTGTCAACATGAGTGCAGATGTATTGGTGCGCAATAACATATCCAACGAGAAGCAAGGCAGGGTGTGGGGCATCATCGGCATTTTATCGCAATTGGGTTTTATTGTATCCTATAGTCTCGCAGGATTTTTGGCAGACCGTGTCTTTAACCCGCTTTTGTTGGAAGGTGGAGCACTCGCTTCGACCGTAGGATCATATATCGGCGTTGGCCCGGGAAGAGGCATTGCGCTGTTGTTTATTATTGCAGGAGTATTTGTTATCGCTATTGCAGCCATCACTTCTCAACTTAAATCCATTAAGGGGTTAGAGAAGGGGGGTGATATTGTGCCAACAGACCCAACGAATTTAGCGCATGATTGATTGAGTTGGTGTGATGTGGTTTAAAGGATGATATTGGCCCCGGAACTATATGTTTCGGGGTTGGTTTGTATGAAAGGCTTTAGGACTGGAATCATGATTTTGGTAGAGGTTTGTACAAATGAAAAGGATAGCAGGTATACTAATAATAATGAGCATCAGGGGCTTTTAGTCATGAGATATTAACCAGAGGGAGGTTACACCTTTTGTTCAAAATCGGAAATCAAGGAATGTTTGAAACGTTGCCTGATCACGCCAAAGCGATTTACAAGGGAGATGTTATTGCTGTAGAAGAATTCATTAAACAGGGCATGGATCTCGAAAAAGAGATTACGCTCAGCAAATACATAGCATTGACGCCATTAGATATTGCTCTAATCACCAATCAACAGGCAGTGGTCAAGCTTTTGGTGGATAACGGAGTAAACTTGAATGTAAAGGATAATCCAGCGATCCTTAAGGCGGTCAGATATGGCGGGGAAGAGATCATCCGATATTTGCATCAGAAGGGTGCCAAATTGAGTGGTTTGAGCAAGGTGAAGTCGAATGCGTATGATGAAGCCTATTACGGTAACAAAAAGAACATCGCAGTGCTGAAGGACCTCGGACTGGATATTCGAAAATATGGTGGGGAAACGTTACGAAAAGCCGTTTCGAATTACGATATGAAGATGGTCCAGTATTTGCTGGACGAGGGCGTGGACATTAATTACAACGAGTCCGATATGGTGTATCCCTATAAAGCCACACCGCTTACGGTAGCGGCTCGCAACAACAATATGAAGATGGTTCAATTTCTGGTGGAACAGGGGGCGGATGTGACCATTCAAGAGAAGGATGGGGAGCGGGCGTATACGATTGCGATCAGTCAGAAGAATGCGGAAATGGCAGAGTATTTGAAAGCTCATGAGCCGCATGACTTTCACAATCTGAGCAATAAATTGCATGTGCTCAAAGCGTACAAGCTGCCTGGTGCACTAATCCGTTTTCTAACGGAAGGTCCGCGAAGAATCGACTTGCCGGACAATTCGTCCGGCGTGGGATACCTCGAATTCTTTCATCTGATCGATACCGTAGAGATGAAGCTGGGCAGACAGAAACTGCTGCGCATATCCTCTGACGTGGATCAGTACTCCCATATCCTGATCGTCTGGAATCCAAGCAAAAAAATGATTGGCTACGCAGATATTGAACATCAGGAGATTGGAACGATCTCCACGTTCGAAGCGTTCATGGCCGATCCCGCATCATATATGGATAATCTTCTGAATTAACCAGAGGGACTCCACTATCACAAGAACCTCTTGTATATTGTCGATATACAGGAGGTTTTTTAGTGTCTATACCATTCATCTATAGGAAAAATATCTCATGAAATATGAACTATACTAGTGCGAAAGGAGGTTATAAATGGTAAAATAGCAATGCCTAAACATGAAAAAACATTTTTGTTGAAAGATTAGCAGATAAATAAGATATTAAATGGTTTAACTTTAGATTGTTAGAAAGCGATTGTTAGTACGATTGTTTCAATGAAATTATAGTATTCTACTTATGGAGTGAGGAAGAGAAATGGCCATTATTGACGTAATCAAGTATGACGGTTCACCTGATGTATTTGCTTGGAAGCACCCTGAGAATGAATTGGGAACATGGACCCAGTTGATTGTGAATCAATCCCAACAGGCAATCCTCTTTAAGGATGGAAGGGCGCTTGATATGTTCGGCCCAGGAAGACATACGCTAAGTACGGCGAATATCCCGATCTTAAACCGACTCGTTAACCTTCCGTTCGGAGGTAAATCACCTTTTACAGCAGAAGTGTGGTACGTCAACCAAGTAAGCGCACTAGACGTGAAATGGGGAACAGCAAATCCAATTCAGGTACAGGACCCAAAATATAATATTATCGTTCCCGTGAGAGCATTTGGACAGATGGGAATAAAAATAGCAGACTCTCGCAAATTTCTGGTCAAACTTGTGGGAACACTGCCTGAATTTAACCAGGCTGATATGGTCAATTACTTTCGCGGGCTAATTATTATGAACATTAACTCCATGCTGTCTTCCTATCTAATACATAGAAAAGTAAGTGTACTGGAAATCAATGCTTATATCGCAGAAATATCACGACATTTTGCTGATACGATTGCATCTGCTTTTGAAGAGTTTGGTATTGAGTTAATCAACCTGTATATCCACAATGTCAATCTGCCTGAAGAGGACCCTTCGGTCATACGATTGAGAGAAGCGTTGGCACGCAAAGCCGAAATGGATATTATCGGGTACACCTATCAACAGGAGCGTTCATTCGATACGCTTGAAGGTGCAGCCAAAAATGAAGGAAGCATGCAATCGGATATAATGGGTGCAGGGCTTGGTATGGGGATGGGTGTTGGACTGGGAGGATCATTCAGCAGCGAGATGTCCCAGATGTCCAAAGTGATGGCTACAACGGAAACGCCTGCTGTACGCATATGCAAACATTGCAGTCATCCGAACCAGGAGCATAGTTCTTTTTGCAGCAAGTGTGGCAATTCACTTGCCGAAAAATCAGCAACGACCGGTTGTAACAACTGTGGACATGCCTTGCAAAAAGGGACCAAATTTTGTCCCAATTGTGGTGACAAATATCATGCATGCCCATCCTGCGGGGCGGATAATGCGGAGAATGCTTTGGAATGTGTTCAGTGTCACGAACCGATGCCTAGCCCATGCCCCAAGTGCAATCATATGAATTCGGGTCAAACTAAATTTTGCGGCAATTGCGGCTCCAGTCTGTCCTTGAAATGCAGTCAATGTCAACATGAAGTGAAGCCCGGTCAGAAGTTCTGTCTGGATTGCGGAAACAATCTGCAAGATGGAGGGCAGGCATAGTGATAATTAAACGGAGCAAACTTTTCATTTTGGATGCCATCTATCTGATCAGCATGCTGGTAGCCTCAGTCGTTTCTTTTACAGTGTTTAATCATGCCATTGTATCGCTTTCTTTCTGGATGAATCTTGTGGCTTCTTATGTCGCGATTACGGCGATTTGGATTTATATAAGGCATGTTATGCTACATATGGATCGCTTTAAAGAATTGGTTCCTGGTTACACAGCGTTAGGGATCGTGTTGGTGATGTATCTGATCTGTGTAATGATATATTCTCTGTTTACAGGTTTAGCAGATCATGGTCTCCGCTGGTTCGTTTTGTTACATACGGTAACTCTAGCCATCGCCCTCATTCTGTGTGGCATCATTTTGATCTTTATTCAAAGTACACGTCGTAATGAAGCCGTTGAGCAAACGAAATTGGTCAATCTACATTTGATTGAAAACGCTTTGGAGCAGCTGCTTCACACGATGGAGCGCCATTCCGTTCTGACTGCGGAAGAAGAGAGGAAGACCCTTCAAACATTAATAGAACTTGTAAAATATAGTGACCCGATCACTCCACATTCACTTGAATATAATGACCGCCAGATTTTGATGGATATTGAAAAGATGAACAGTGAGCTTTCAACTCATTACGAAGCAGGGGAACTGGTGAATAGCGAGCATCTTGCTTCAAAACTATCCCGGTTAAAGTCCCGTTTGAAAGAGCGGAATCAACAGATCGTGACAAGCAAATCATAAATTCATAGGAGGAAAAGCTGTGAAGAAATTTTTTGGAATTATATTCATTATACTTTCATCTCTGACGATCTTATTATCTATATTATTAATATCCCAGGGAACCGAAATGGCTATTATTAGTACGATTATTCTTTTTATACCCGGCGTTATCGTACTTGTTACAGGAATTAAAATGTGTAGTCGACCTAAATTCCATCCCAAGGTTGATCATTATCACTACCATTATGACAATGAAGAGGAATATGATGATGAAGGGTATTATGAGGATGAGTACCACGATCATGAATACGAGGGACCGCAAGAACCTGTATCTGTGAATTGTTCGGGGTGTGGAGCCAAAGTAAAGGTATATCCGAATTTGTCTTCGGACTGTGAGTATTGCGGAACAACGATGAGGATCTCCTAGCTTAAATAATAGACATCTGACCATTTTGTTGATACGAGTTGTAACCACAGTTTGCTCTATTTGTTATTTGGAGGAATGAAGTTGAGAACGTTTTTTGGACTCTTTTTTATGTTCTTTGCAATTGCCATGCCGATCAGACTTCTTATGGAAGAGAATCTCATCGAAAGATTGGATATGGTTGTTGTCGTTGAATTTATTATTCTTGAATGTATTTTTTTGTATTTTGGTATTAAAATGCTGAGAAAAAAACGTGTCCCACAACGGAAATTTTATGGTGCAGACTATGGAAGTAATCTTGATCGCGAAAATGAAAATGTGCATGCTTATTCAAGTTACAATACCAATACCGTTAGTTACACCAGTCACAATACAATCAACTATACAGAATTTAATACATCCGATGAGAAAGACACTGAAGAAAAGGTCGATGAACCACAAAGGAAGGTTTCGGTGAGTTGTCCGGGATGTGGGGCGAAGGCGAAGGTATATCGGAAGCAATCCACGGATTGTGAGTATTTTGGAACAACTGTTGAAGCACTGTAAAATGGTTGAGAATGGATACGAAAAGGATAAAAGGCTGATTCCTACATGGAGTCAGCCTTTTATCTTTTAGCCCGTTTTGCGGATAAAAGTAAGAGAAAGAACCTCTTATCTCATTCATACTGAATCTAAAAAACTCTCCTGCGTTCAAACACTTCATCCAGCTCCTTGCGATTAACCTTAATAGCACTTGTCTGGTCAATTCCCGGTTGTGATTCCAGTTGATCCAACAATTCAATAAGGGCGTTATAAATTTCTTCACGTTCGATTGTATCAATAAAGTTGGCTTTGGCCTCCATTTGGTTAAACGTCTCGGTGTACACCTCCACTAATAACATCAGTTGTTTCTGTATAAGGTCCAAATCGCTCATATTTTGACTTATTTTTCGAATTTCCTTGAGGTGTTGTTTGTAGGTTTTAGCTGCTCTTTTGGCATGCGCTGCTTTGATGTGATCCCTTCCGTCCCAATCCCCAAAGGGATTGCTGAGATTTTCGGAAAGCCATTCCGGTTTGCGTGGTTTCCCAATCTCCAGATCGATTCGGGTTTGCGCCGCCTTTTTATAGTTTGCCTTAATGGATTTGGCGGCGTCTGAGGGAAGGCTGGTCAGCGAGAGTGTACTTAGTTCGGGAAAATGCTCGGGGCCAGGAAAATCTTCTCCTTTAAATCCAAAAAGATCGTTCAGGGATATGGTCTTCAAAGAGGTCAATTGCTGAATTAACTGTATATTGCTTACGTTGCCGGATTTTCCCCACAATCTTAATTCAGTAAGCTCAGGATAAGTATGTACAACAGGCTGTAAATCAAGTTCCGTAATCTCTCGAACATGCAAACCTCCAAGCCGAGATAATGCTATAACCTGAGGCACAGTCGATGCTACACTCAACGTCATTCGTTGGCCATCTTCATAAGCATTCACATGCAAGTCAGGGGGCACGTCTCCCATGAAGCTCAGAAAGTCGATTCTGGAATGAAGAGTCAAGCTGTTCAAACGGTTCATATCCAGCACAAGTTTGGTTAGTTGTGTTTTCTTAAATCCAGCGCGGATTGTCCGTGTTCATGAATATGAAGTTCATATATAAAGGGATTCTGCTCCAAAAAAGGAATGATGCCTTCCGTATATCCGTGCATTTCGATATGTGTAAGACAAGGAAACTGAACAAGTGCTGCGACATCCTCGGCAGACGTTGGTCTGAAGTTGCGCAAGATACTGGTATTTTTTCTCACCATTGCATCACCTAATGGAATTACACTATAGTCTTCGGCAGCTTGTTTGAAGTGTTCCCTTCGCGATTCATCGATGGCATCCCATTGACGTTGCCGATATAGACTCTCTCCAATCTGCCACCCTGAGCTATAACTTCGGGTTTCTTCCGTTACGAGAGGAGCCCGATTACCAGCAAGAACATAATGCGGTGGAATCACAGCTTGCACGAAGCTGTGATCCCAATCGCCTTTCCAAAAATAGTAATTGCAGCTCAGTGGTTTCATATCCAGAAGTTCCGTTTCATCGGGCGGCTGATCTCCTGTCCAGTCCAATTGCAGGATTGCGGCAAGCTGGCGTGATCCCTTACTCCCGGTTTCTTTCAGGCCAGTGACCTGGCAGGCAGCATATTGTTGTAAATTTCCGACGTATACACAGTAAATGTCTCCGACCGTTGGGACCATGTAGTGCTCCTTTCGTTATGCATGAATCAATGCTAAGCTTCTTGTAAACTAAGGATTTTGCAAAAAGATAATAAAAGAATTATATCAAAGGCGTTCAATCACATCCATTTTGGATAGAGCCGTATTTGAATCCATAGAGATCTAACATTTAAGGGAGGTTATTTATGACTACAGGTATTAGCCGAAATAAAACGCTGGGTGAATTTTTAAAATCTCGGAGGAGCCGGATTCAGCCAGAGCAAGTCGGGATCACCGGATCGTATGGACAGCGCAGAACGCCTGGATTAAGACGTGAGGAAGTCGCGGTACTTGCAGGTGTCAGTGCAACTTACTATACGTGGCTTGAGCAGGGGAGGGAGGTTAACGCGTCTCGAGAGGTAATGGAAAGTATAGCAAATGCACTCCAGTTAAGTGAGGAAGAGAAGGACCACCTATTTCGTTTATGGGACCCTAATGCAGAGCATGTATTCCCTGCCTCCTATTCACATCTCGAAGCGGGATGGCAGAGCATCATTAGTCAACTTGCATACCCTTCTTTTATTACGAATGAAAGGTCAGAAGTACTTGCCTGGAATGAGGCAGCGAATGAAAAGCTGTTCGACTTTTCCTCGATGAACTTGAAAGATCGTGTGATGATGCGAATGTTATTTCTGGATGTAACGCTCCGAGAACGTATGCATAATTGGGATGAATTTGCACGACATTCGGTAGCGGTGTTTCGTACGTACTATGACAAGTATCCAGGTGAACCGGAGTTTTCCAAAATAGTTCAACAGTTGAACGAGGACAGCACAGATTTTCAAAACATTTGGAATCTTCACCAGATAAAACAGAAAAAAGTCAACCGGATCTTTCTCGAGACCACAGATCGGACGGATGGCATTGCCCATGCCTATGATATTTTTTCCATGAGCAATCTCAACGAACAGTCAGGTATTCATTGTTGTGTGTACATCCCCGTTGTGGAGTGACAATAACGATCAGGGTGGTAATTCTAGTACTAGCATAAACAGACTGTGGTTGGGTCTCTGTTCGTGAAATAGAATGAATACAAGTTCAATATCTTTCTATTTATTAACGAAAAGAGGGAACCACATGATCAAGACAAGAACGTTGGGAAGCGATAAATTGCAGGTATCCGGGCTTGGGCTGGGCGTGATGATGATGCCAGACAACCAAGAATCCGTTCATACAATCCAGGGTGCGCTAGATGCAGGAGTAACGATGTTCGATACAGCTGATCTGTACGGTGAATATGAAAAGCAGCGATTTGGAGGCAACGAACAATTACTTGGACGTGCGCTCAAAGGGCGAAGATCCGATGCTATTGTAGCGACCAAGTTCGGTATAACACATACCCAGGGCCCCAAGGGAGATCCGGCGTATATCAAAAAATCAGTAGATGCCAGTCTGTACAACCTGGGCATGGATTATATAGATATCTATTATCAACATCGCCCTGATCCCAATACTCCCATTGAGGAAACGGTGGGAACACTTGCTGATCTGGTACAGCAGGGAAAGATCCGTTATATAGGTCTGTCTGAAGCGTCTGCAGAGACTATTCGTCGTGCGAATGCCGTTCATCCCATTACAGCACTCCAAACGGAGTATTCATTGTGGAGTCGTGAACTCGAAGATGAGATATTGCCATTGCTCGGTGAGTTGAACATTGGTCTTGTGCCCTATAGTCCATTGGGTCGTGGCTTCCTAACAGGCCAGATCCGATCGATAGACGATCTGCCAGAGGACGATTATCGTCGTCATTATCCACGTTTCCAGGGTGAGAATTTCGAGAAAAATCTGGAGGTGGTGCACCTGATCCAAGAGCTGGCTATACAAAAAGGATGCACTGCTTCTCAGCTTGCACTCGCCTGGTTACTCGAAAAGGGAGAACATATCGTTCCGATTCCTGGTACTCGCAGTTTGGAGAGAGTTCATGAGAATCTTGGTGCCTTGCACGTTTCTTTCACTAATGATGAATTGGCTGAGATTGAACGGATATCTCCCAAAGGATTTGCCGCAGGGGGAAGATACCCAGGGCTTGCTTAATATATTATGAAGTTACACAGGCGGTTAAAAATTGCAATGGAACCGTGTCCTCGGTATTATCTCCGCTAATTAGCGCATACAGTACAACAATGAGATGTATGCCTATAAGGAGGAAACAGCGGTATGACTAATCCGATTCTGCAAGCCCCGAATGTTCAGCTGGCGGCCGATTCGACAGCGGTGTTGAATTATCAGCGTGATTCGCGCAATTATATTACCCAGTTGTTTGGACCGCAGCTACCTACGATCAAAAATGGTTTCTTCAATGTACACATGAGCAAAGGAATTATTGTGCAGCCACACTGGCATACAAATGTGACCGAGATGGTCGTTCTGATCAACGGGGAAATTACCACCTCTGTCTACGATCCGTTCAAGCGGGAGCGGATAAGTTATCACTTGAAGCCAGGTCAGGTTTCGATATTCCCTCAAGGATGGTTTCACTGGTTTGTGGCGGAGACCGATGATGTGCACTTGTTGACGATTTTTGACCAACCTACACCAGACATTGTGCTGGGGGCTGACTTCCTGGCTGCAACACCGCCTGAAGTTGCCCATCGTGCATACTGTATTGATGAGGAGGCGTACAGGACGGCAGTGGCATCCATCAAAAATGACGCTATTTTGGGACCGCCGATTGGTTGTGTGGATTCTGTTTCCGATCAGGCGATCAAAGCTTCTAAATCAACCAAAAACTCAAAGGGATAACGTTATCTCGTTCTCCTTTCAAATGACCGATTTCAGGCCCGTGACCGGAAAATTATCCGATTACGGGCTTAAATTTTGTTCCAATTAACACATTCCGAATTCTCTGTTAAGATAGGCATAACATTGGCTTGTTACAGTAGTAGCACTCAAAGAATGTGGAGGGACGATCCATGACCATGACTGAGCAGGAAATGCTGGAAACCGCGATGAGCTATGCACCTGTATTGATGTTTGATCGAAATGAACCCTTTTACCCGGATTTTGTAGGCGTTTCCATTCTGGATCAATCGGGACCTTCACCGTCATTTCAGCGGGAAATTCATTTTCCGGTGGAGGCAGTCCAATATGTGATTGAATTTTCGATTTGGTGGGATTATGAAATTGGGCATTTGTACGAAATGGAGCATGTGTGGATATATGTGGGCGATGACGGTGAAGTCGTGGATTGTGAAGCCAGCTTCCATGGCAGAGTACTTCGGGGATTGCTGAAGGATCGAGTTAATGTGGTTGGACGCCATGTGTGTCTATATTCGCAGCCAGGGAAACATGCTTTTTCACCAATCCCTGTTGTGTTTGAACTGTTGCCAGATTTGTATAGTGCAGCAGGGGCTAATGCGGGTTGTGACGGCCTGCTCGTGAACGAGATGTTCAGAGGTTCTTTCGAAACCAATGAAGAAATTGACGCCAGCGTGCGGAGTTTTCTGCAGACCAAGGCGTTTGTTCCCTCAATGGAGTTTGAAGAGTTTTTGCTTGAGCCGAGTCTATTCATGCCCTGGGAGCAACTGTTTGCTATGATTCCTGAGCGAATTGAGAGCAGATTGAGAGAACTTGATTTAAGATGAGAAAAAGTGCTTCATCATCCTTTTGGGGTGAAGAGGCACTTTTTTTTGTAGACCTGTAGACCAACGAATCTAAACCGCCTTGAAAATGAGATCCATAAACCGGTTGGCTGCCAGGGAAATTGGCATATTACGCTTTGTCATGATGCCTACATGTGAAGGGGGCAAAGAAACATCCAACTGAATTTCGAAGAGAGAGCCTTCTTCCAGCTCTTTGGAAATAAATTCACGAGTGACATACGATATGCCCAATCCTCGCCGTGCAAATTCAATCAACAAATCCACACTGCCGACCTCGATCTCGGGTTTGAGTGTATAGCCATAGCTATTGAACAGTTCCGTAATTGCCATCCGAACCCGGCTGTTTCTGGAGAAAAGAATCAGTTGATGCTCCAGCAGCATTTCCAATGTCATAACTTTATCCTTCAGTTGAGCATAACGTTCGCCCGCGACAAAGCAGTCTTTGAGCTGGATACTTTCCCTGACCTCAAGTTGCGGATCAACAATGGGCATCCGCACAACACCCAAATCAATTTTGCCTTCTTTCAAAAACGTGATGACTTCCGGCGTTGTCCCATGACTTAAATGCAGCTTGATGTTAGGGTAGAGCACATGAAATTCTTCAAGATAGGATAGCATGTAATGCTTGAACAGCGAATCACTGCCACCAATCCTTAGTTCTCCGTTGTCTAAACTCTTTAATGCGGCCATTTTCTCCTCGGCCAGCGAGATCAGAATCTGGGATTGTTCAATATAGGAATACAAACTTACACCTTCCTGTGTTAGAGCAACTCCTTTGGAATTCCGGTAAAACAACGTAAGACCAAAACTTTCCTCCAGCTGTTTGATGGCGTGACTGACACTAGGTTGAGTAATATATAGCGCTTTGGCGGCTTGGGTTAAACTGCCTGTTTTGGCAGCCCAATAAAATACCTTATATAATTCATAATTTGTTGTCATAGATATCGTCTATAGCTCCTGTGAAATATATTAATTACTTGTATGGCTATGAAACGTATTATAGTGTAACTACAGCAAA
Organism: Paenibacillus sp. GL_099_B; assembly: GCF_057835695.1. Taxonomy (NCBI): domain Bacteria; kingdom Bacillati; phylum Bacillota; class Bacilli; order Caryophanales; family Paenibacillaceae; genus Paenibacillus; species Paenibacillus sp. GL_099_B. Next base: position 4,426,277 of record NZ_CM174430.1, on the reverse strand, counting down.
GAAACCAGAGTTACTTGGAAGGAGAATAGTGAGATGGAACCAACGAGCATTATTTTATTTGGTGCGACTGGCGATTTAGCCAAAAGAAAAATATATCCAGCATTATATAATTTATACATTGAGAAGAAACTTCCGGAATCCTTCTCGCTGATTGGCTTGGGACGCAGAGAATGGTCTAATGAATTCTTTCAGGCACAAGTGGAAAAATCATTAAATGAATTTTCCAGACGCCCTGCTGATCCTGAAGTTGTGAAATCATTTGTGCAGGCTTTCCGTTACAGTGTATTGAATATAAGCCATAAGGAAGATTATATAGAGTTGTTAAATTTAGTGGAACAAAGAGAGGCTGAACTTGGCATTCCATCCAATCGTCTGTTCTACCTTTCGGTTGGTCCAGAATTCTTCGAACCCATTGCAGAGAACATTCAGGGTAGTGGACTTGGATCAACTGAGGGCTGGAAACGCCTTGTGATCGAGAAGCCATTTGGACATGATCTACAATCGGCTCGTGACCTCAATCGCAAATTAAGCGAAGCGTTCACCGAAGAAGAAATTTATCGAATTGACCACTATTTGGGCAAACCGATGGTACAGCGTCTTGAAACCTTGCATCAAAGCAATCCGATCATGAAGGCGTTGTGGAACAACCGTTATATCTCCAATGTGCAGATTACCGCTAATGAGACTGTTGGCGTGGAAGAACGGGCATCCTATTATGATCATGTAGGCGCCGTGCGTGACATGTTCCAGAATCATATGCTGCAATTGCTAATGATGATGGCTATCCAGCTTCCATATAACAGCACCACGGAAAAAGTCGGTTTGAAGAAAAAACACATCATGGAATCGATCCAGCCACTGCAAAAGCAAAACGTGGGTGCAAGCGTCATTCGCGGACAGTATGCTGAAGGAAACATTCAAGGCAAATCCGTTAGCGGATATGCAGCTGAACCGGGTGTTGCCGAGAATACGATGAATGATACTTTTATTGCTGCCAAATTGCAGATTGATGACTTCTTCTGGCGCGGAGTACCTTTCTATATCCGTACCGGTAAACGAATGAAGGAGAAATCAACTCGCATTGTCATCGAATTCAAGGAACCATCTGGACAGGCTAACGTGGTTAACGGTTCTAAACCGAACTTGCTTGTAATTGAGATGAGTCCTGACCAGAGCATGACGCTGCAGCTGAATGCGAGCGACCCGCAAAACAAAGGGGAGTTCAAACCTGTTCATATCGATCTGTCACCAGATCGTGAGGATCTGGCCGAGGCTTATGAGAACTTGATTCATGACGCATTGCATGGTGATCCAACGTTCTTCGCCCATTGGGATGAAGTAGAACTGTCTTGGGCTTGGGTACAACCTATTCTGGATGCATTCCAGGAGAATTTGCTCCCACTTCATCTGTACCCAGCTGGAAGTTATGGACCAGCAGAGTCGGATACGATGCTCGCTGCGGAAGGGCACCACTGGTGGTTTGACCAACCTGCCGATCAGCAGGCTGAAGATGTTATTGAAGTTCCTCTGGCTGTAAATGCAAATCTGTAACATAAAAAAACAAAAAAACATATCCCTTGGAGGTAATTGAATATGAAATTTTTCATCGATACAGCAAACTTGGTAGACATTAAAAAAGCATATAAAATCGGCGTCTTGTCTGGTGTAACAACAAACCCGTCATTGGTAGCCAAAGAAGGCGTGAAATTCGAAGATCGTATTGAAGAAATTTTGCGTGAGGTACCTGAAGTTGAATCCGTATCTGCTGAAGTAACACCAGATGCGATCACAGCTGAAGAGATGATTGCTCAAGCAGACGAACTGATCAAAATCAATAACAACGACAAAAACATCACAATCAAACTGCCAATGACACTTGCAGGACTGGAAGCTTGCCGTTACCTGACCAAAAAAGGCGTGAAAACCAACGTAACGTTGATCTTCACCGTGAACCAGGCGCTGCTTGCTGCTCGTGCCGGTGCAACATATGTATCCCCGTTCCTGGGACGTCTCGATGACATCTCCGAAGATGGCGTACAATTGGTTGCCAAAATTGCTGAGCTGTTCCGTACACATAACCTGGATGCACAAATTATTGCGGCTTCTGTAAGACATCCGGACCACGTTACACGTGTAGCAATGGCAGGAGCACATATTGCTACTGTTCCATTCTCCGTCATTGAACAAATCTCCAAACACCCGCTGACAGATCAAGGCATGGAGAAATTCGCAGCAGACTGGAAAAAAACAGTTCAGTAATAAAGGATTGTTGATCTCGAATTTTAACCTACTATATATAAAGAGTATTGGGAGGACATAATGAGTAAACAACAGATCGGTGTCATCGGACTTGCAGTAATGGGTAAGAACCTTGCCCTTAATATTGAAAGCAAAGGATTCTCGGTATCGGTATTTAACCGTTCCCCGGAGAAAACGAACGATCTTCTCAAAGAAGCCGAAGGCAAAAACCTGATAGGCGCATTTACGATTGAAGAGTTCGTAGCTTCCCTGGAATCCCCACGCAAAATCCTGATCATGGTTCAAGCAGGTAAAGCAACGGACGCTACTATTGAACAACTGCTGCCACACTTGGACCAAGGCGACATCATCATTGATGGAGGGAACGCATACTTCCCTGACACCCAACGCCGCAGCAAAGATCTGGAAGCCAAAGGTTTCCGCTTCATCGGTGCGGGTGTATCCGGTGGTGAAGAAGGCGCGTTGAAAGGCCCGGCAATCATGCCAGGTGGACAAGAAAGTGCGTATGCGCTCGTTGAACCCATTCTGACAGCCATTTCCGCTAAAGTAGGCGACGATGCTTGCAGCACATATATCGGACCAGATGGTGCCGGACACTATGTGAAAATGGTGCACAACGGTATCGAATACGGGGATATGCAGTTGATCGGAGAAGCGTATCATTTGCTCAAATCCGTGCTGAATGTTTCCGTTGAAGAATTGCATGCAATCTTCTCTGAATGGAACCAAGGCGAGCTGGATAGTTACCTGATTGAAATTACGGCAGACATCTTCTCCAAATACGATCCGGAAACGGGCAAACCAATGGTTGATGTCATTCTGGATGCAGCTGGACAAAAAGGAACAGGAAAATGGACAAGCCAAAGCGCGCTGGATCTCGGTGTACCATTGTCCATGATTACGGAATCCGTATTCTCCCGTTTCCTGTCTGCAATGAAAGACGAGCGTGTGGCAGCAAGCAAAATCTTGAATGGACCTGCGGTTGATGCATTCTCTGGCGACAAAAAAGCGTTCATCGAAAATGTGCGCAAAGCGCTGTTTGCAAGTAAAATCGTATCTTACGCACAAGGCTTTGCTCAAATGCGTGCAGCTTCAGACGAATATGGCTGGGATCTGAAATACGGCAACATCGCCATGATATTCCGCGGTGGCTGCATCATCCGTTCGCAGTTCCTGCAAAACATCAAGGAAGCATATGATAAGGATGCAGCACTGAAAAACCTGCTTCTGGACCCATACTTCCAAAACATTGTTGAATCCTACCAAGGTGCATGGCGTGAAGTCGTTGCAGCTGCGGTAACTCAAGGAATTCCGGTTCCTGGATTCTCCAGCGCGTTGTCTTACTATGACAGCTACCGCACTGAGCGTTTGCCTGCAAACCTGTTGCAAGCACAACGTGACTACTTTGGCGCTCACACATTCAAACGTGTGGACAAAGAAGGTTCATTCCACTTCCAATGGATGGACACTAACGAGTAATATGTAATTCGAGATCATTCAGCATTCCTGTGCTCGTTCATGATGTTTTAGTCATGAGCGGACGCAGGAATGTTTTTTTATTCAAATGACAGGCTATGGATTGACGTATCGGCTGATATATAATGATTGGAATTTAAGTATCCCAAATTGTAATAAAATGTACGCATCTGAGGGATGGAAACAGATGTCCTGACCCCTTTAACTGCGTTATACTTGTTCAGATGGACTGGAATTCGTTTAAAGAGAAAATTCAGCAATCAACTTATTGACGTGGAGGTTAACGGAGGCATGTTCGTACTTGCAGGCATCTTGTTTTTGGTTGTGTACGGTTTATTAGTGTTTTACATAGGATGGAGCGGCTGGAGTTGGATGAAGCCTGTCGTATCTGCTAGATTTCGTTGGTTTTACATAGTCGCGCTTGTATTCCTCGCAGTTTCATTCATACTGGCACGGTTGTTTGGAAGTGTTTCCTTCCTTAGTGTAATTGGTTCTTACTGGCTTGCGATCTTTTCTTTGCTGTTATTGATTCTGCCAGTGGTTCATCTAACGTTATGGTTACTTAGACTAACCCGTATTCCAAGACATTACGCTCATAAATGGGCAGGTGTGGTCACCCTCGTGCTGTTGCTGTCCACGCTGGGCTATGGTATCTATAACGCCTATAGTCCAGTCGTAAGACAATACAACATTCAGATTGATAAAAAAGTGGAAGGTGTCGACAGCCTCAACATTGTTATGGCTGCAGATATGCACTTTGGTCTGTTGTCCGGTCCTGCTCATGCTAAACGCATGGTGGAAGAAATTAACGCACTGAAGCCGGATCTGGTGCTCTATCCTGGTGATATTATCGATGACAACCTGGATATGTATCTCAAGAGTGGGATTGCGGATATTATCAGCGGCATTCAGGCCCCTTATGGAGTGTACGCCTCACTGGGCAATCACGATAAGTATAATGGTCCGATCGAGGATCTGATTGCTGCTCTGGAGAAGAGTAATATGCAAGTTCTGTATGATGATAAAATTACATTGGATGACAAGATCACTCTAATTGGACGCAAAGACCGAACAGAGAAGGATCGGGCAGAAGTAGCAACATTGATGCAGAATACCGACTTGAGCAAGCCTGTGCTCATGATGGATCACCAGCCTTATGATTTGGATATTGCGGAGCAAAACCATGTAGATTTAGTAGTGTCTGGTCACACCCATCGTGGTCAGATCGCACCCGCTCAGTTTATTACACAGGCCATATACGAGAATGATTGGGGTTATCTTCAAAAAGGGTCCATGCACTCTATCGTGACCTCTGGTTTCGGCTTCTGGGGACCTCCGATTCGTACTAGCAGTCGTTCGGAGATTGTACAGATTAATGTGACTTTCCAACAATGATGGAAAGCCTCTGTGAAAAAGGGCTGCCTTATAAGTACGTCATTGCGTAGATTAATGATACCGGCTCCGCATATGATGACAAGATTAAACAGACTGTCATCATAAAGCGGAGTATTTCTTATGCAAATTTAGATGGGTAATGATTAATTAGTAAAATAAAACGGCTCGATCTCCCGGAAATCGGAGTTCAAGCCGCCTGTTTTTTATTATGTAAGTTAGTTTCTTTCCCCTTTTGAAGGAATGGCTTCAAATGAATAAAATGCACCTTTTTTATTGATTTTACCGATAATCGTTATGGCTCCTTTTTTCGTGAAGGTGTATTCGTTTTCTTGGATACGAACGGAATAACCTTTTAGCTCAATACCAAATATAGATCTGACTGTAGGTGTAGCGATGGATAGTGCTTTGCTTTTGCTCAGCTTAGGCTTGGCAAAAGACTTTTTGAAATCAGTATCATTTTTCCAGTTAATACCTAGTTCGTTTGTGACTTTCCATACCTTTCCGGTCTTGCTGCCGATATGCACGTAATTTAGATTGTCGTCATCCCGATACTGCCATAACATATCTTTTCCTTCTATGGTAAATAAGGTGTAATCAAAAGCTTTTACTGAGGGGATTCCAAGTTTTTTGAGTGAATTTCGTGCTATGTCTGTCATCCAGGCATAGGCATCATCGATTTTATATTGCAGGATTGCCGACATTTGATTACCTTTGTCCACATCGATGTAAAGTTGTTGACTTGGTCCAAAGATGACCCAGTAGTTTTGGAGTAAATGTCCATGTTCCTGATCATTGGCTTTGAAACGCCAGAAAGAACCTTTAATGAAGATATCTTCATCTTCAAATGTTTTTAAGAAGGCATCGAGCTTCAAGCGCAGCGCATTATCCATTACTTTATTCAGATCAGCGGTATCATACGTGAGAAGGGTGGACAAGACACGATTCGTATCAGGATCGTATCTTTGTGTGAAATCGGCGAACCCAGTTCCATCTATAGTTCCGTTAATGATCCACGGATCAAATGATGTGTCTATTGTGGTGAATTGAATGTTCTGTTTCCCCACGAGTTTAACTAGTTCATCACTCAAAAGTTTTTGCGTCTTCCGATCCAGGCGCCTAGCAGACTCGTGATTCTGTATCAACGAGAGGTCATTGGATTTTGCGGTCAAGGTGAGCGGCGCAGATAACAATAGTGACATGGCGGCAATGACTACGGTCATTGAAATGATTTTTTTCAAAATGAATCCTCCTGTTTAGTTTAGGTCATATTAATAAATATCAATGCTTACATATCATTCAATGTAACATAAAAGTAAAATGTTGCATAACTATATACACTCAAACATCGGTTGCCTGTTGACACCGTTTTCAGGTTATGATAAATTATATCCGAGGCTTGTTACCGGTAATGCGGGCAAAACCACTATGGAAATGATTTTATTATTTCTATTTTGGTTTTGCCCTTTTTTAATCCTCAAAAAAAACAGGTGGGTCCATAATGATTATTAAACAGATATTTAATAACAATATTGTCAGTACAGTGGATGACAAAAATCAGGAACTGCTGATCCTCGGCCGGGGTATCGGGTTTAAGTTCAAGGCAGGCGATGAGATTGATGAAGAACGGATTGAGAAAGTATTCCGTCTTCAGGATGCATCGATCTATGAGAAGTTCAAGTCCATTGTCACGGAAGTGCCGATTGAAATTCTGCAGGCGACAGATGATATTGTGACACTGGCACGTACGCAATTGAACAAAACCATCAGTGACGGGATTTATGTCTCACTGTCGGATCACATTCATTTTGCTGTCCAGCGTCTGGAAAAGGGAATGATTACACGAAATCCGCTCTCCTGGGAAGTGCAGCATTTCTACAAGGCCGAGTTCGACGTGGCCCGGGAAGCGCTCACCTTGCTGAAGGAAAGACTGGATGTGGAGTTTCCCAAGGATGAAATTTGCAACATAGCGCTGCATTTCATCAATGCGGAAGTCAATGATTCCATGAACGATGTTACTCATTTGATGCAGCTTCTTCAGGAGATCATGAACATTATCAAATATCACTTCAATGTCGAATTGGATGAAGATAGCGTCAACTATTTCCGTTTCATTACTCATTTGAAGTATTTCTGCCAACGGGTAATTACTCACTCGTCACATGACGATGCGGAGGAGTATTTATACGAGGTTGTACGGAAAAACTATCCCGAAACCTTCAAATGTATCGGCAAGATTGAGACTTTTATCCATAAGAACTATCAGTATGATATGACTCATTCGGAACAGTTGTATCTGACCCTTCATCTGGAGCGGTTAATGAAACCGAAGCGTGACCAATGAAATATCAGCACATGAACCAGAACCTAACTAAATATCAAATGGGCTTGTTACTGTTCAATCAGGCAATACCCGAATGAATGACACGTAGAAGACGTGGCTATTTGTTCGGGTATTTTTTATTGGAAAAATGAGGAGGAAATGATCATGAAACATCAGGAAACGGCACAGGAAATCATCAAAGCCGTTGGGGGAACAAACAATATCAACTCGGTGTATCATTGCGTCACACGACTGAGATTTGATTTGAAAAATAACGATAAAGTGGATAATAACTCACTCAAGAAACTGGATAAAGTCATGGGAACGAATATCTCAGGAGATCAATTCCAGGTGATTATCGGGAATGACGTGTCCAAAGTATTCGATGCTATGGTGAAGGAACATCCGGCAATACAGCAAAGTTCAGAAAATAAACAGCCTAAACCGGAAAAAAGTAAAAATGTGATTCTCAATATTTTTGAGACAATTGCAGGTGTCTTTGCACCAATGCTGCCAGCGATTACAGCTGCGGGTATGCTCAAGGGATTGCTTGCATTATTCGTATCTCTGGAGTGGATGTCAGCAGGTACTGACACGTACCGTATCCTTTCAGCCATTGGGGATGGCGTATTCTACTTCCTTCCGCTGCTGATTGCGGTTAGTGCCGCTCGTAAATTCGGCAGTAATCCGTTTGTAGCCATTGCGCTAAGTACTGCGCTGATGTATCCCGATATGGGCGCATTGCTATCCAGTGGTGATTCGGTTGCCTTTATTGGCATTCCGGTAACAGCTGTTAGTTATGCGTCATCGGTTATTCCGATTTTGCTTGCCGTATGGTTAATGTCCTATGTTGAGAAATGGGTTGACCGCGTTATCCCGGCAGCATTGAAGCTTCTGCTTGTGCCACTGATTACCTTGCTTGTCATGGTTCCGGTAACGCTGATTGCGATCGGTCCACTGGGTACATTTGTAGGTAGCGGCTTGTCCGGCGGTATTAACTGGTTGCTGAATGAAGGCGGATTGATTGCAGGTATTGTTCTTGGCGGCGCTATGGCGCTCATTATTATGACAGGTATGCACTATGCGCTCGTACCGATCATCCTGAGCAATATTGCTACATTAGGCTTCGATAAATTCTTGCCACTGACGTTCATCTCTAATATGGGACAGGCCGGAGCGACGTTGGGCGTATTCTTCCGTGCAAAAGACAAAAAGCTCAAAACCGTTGCATTGTCCACCAGCTTCACAGCTCTGATGGGTGTAACAGAGCCAGCCATGTACGGCGTGAATATGAAGTATAAAAAACCGTTTGCCGCTGCGATGATTGGTAGTGCAGTGGGTGGCGGATTCGCTCTTGCTTTTGGAGCCAAAGCTTATGTGCTTGCGGGTAACGGTGGTCTTCCGGGTCTGCCATCCCTGATCGGACAAACCTTCTGGTACTCCTTTGGTGGTATGATTCTTGCCTTTGTCGTGGGTGCAATTATGTCTACTGTGTTCGGGATCAAGGAAGAAGAGGGTGATGCCGAGGCGTTGGCTCAATTTTCACCAGGCGCTTCTGAGGCACCAGCGGCAGCACCGTCCAACAATGCTGCAACTGTGAACGTGGACGATATGGGTGCTCCAACACCAACAAGTGATGCGGTAGCCATTGCACCGATGACGGGTAAAGCGATCGCACTTAAAGAAGTTAATGATCCAACGTTTGGCGATGAATTGATGGGTAAAGGTGTGGCATTTGTTCCAACGGTGGGCGAACTGGTGTCACCAGTTACAGGTACCATCATGAATGTGTTCAAAACGAAACATGCGATCGTGGTCCGCAGTGATAACGGAATGGAGCTTCTGATCCATGTTGGGATCAACACCGTGAAACTGCGCGGTCAGTATTTTGAAGCCCATGTCGCTACGGGAGCACGAGTACAGGCTGGAGACAAGTTACTCGCGTTTGAACTTGATCAAATCGCCAAGGAATATGACATTACAACGGCGATGGTCGTTACGAATACGGCTGATTACAAGCAGGTTCTGCCTGTGAAATTGGGTGCAATTACGACTGGTGAAGAAGTATTGAAAGCTGAAATTTAAGGCCTAAAGACGAACTTAAGACGACATCAATAAGAAGAGGAGAGATATGCATGATCAATCGACAAGGGTTTCCAGAAGGTTTTCTGTGGGGCGGCGCAATTGCCGCCAACCAGGCTGAAGGTGGATTTGATGCAGGGGGCAAAGGCTGGTCCACGGCGGATATGGTTCCTTATTTTGAGAAGAAGGATTACACCAACCTTAGAGAACTGATGCACGTGACCAGTGCAACGGTTGAGAAAGCGATGGCTCACCACAGCGCGGAAGGGTACCCGAAGCGTTACGGAATTGATTTCTATCACCGCTTCAAAGAGGACATTGCGCTATTCGCCGAGCTGGGCTTCAAGACATTCCGGCTCTCCATCAACTGGCCGCGTATTTTCCCGAACGGATACGACGCAGAGCCGAATGAAGAAGGATTGCGTTTCTATGATGAAGTGTTCGACGAATTGCGGAAGCACAATATCGAACCTCTCGTGACGCTCTCTCACTATGAAATGCCAATGTCATTGGTGCTGAAGTACAATGGCTGGGCAGGACGGGAAGTTATCGGACATTTTGTAAGATACGCCGAGACCGTAATGAATCGCTACAAAGACAAGGTGAAATACTGGCTGACGTTTAATGAGATCAACACGACCATTATTGAGCCATTCACGGGTGGAGGCATCATTGAAGATCGTGTCGATAACGTGATGCAAGCTTCCTATCAAGCACTTCACCATCAGTTTGTTGCCAGCAGTCTGGTAACGCAGAAGGCGCGTCAGATTAACCCGGACTTCCAGATTGGCTGTATGCTTGCGCGCATGATTCACTACCCGGCAACGTCGAAGCCGGAGGATGTATTGCAAGCTCAGATCGATAATCAGCTGAATCTGCTGCATACCGATGTACAGGTGCGAGGCAGTTATCCAACCTTTATGGCTCGTTATTGGGCTGAGCATGGCATTTCCATTGCGATGGAACCTGAAGACGAAGCGATTATGAAAGAGCATACGGTTGATTTCATCTCGTTCAGTTATTATACATCGCTGGTATCCGCAGTGAATCCGGAGGAATATGGGGTAACTGGGGGCAACCTGTACAGTACGATTAAGAATCCGAATCTGGAGCGTACAGAATGGGGCTGGCAGCTTGATCCGATTGGACTTCGTGTGGCGTTGAAAGAGCTGTATGATCGTTATCAATTGCCTTTGTTTGTCGTGGAAAACGGACTCGGTGCCAAGGATACGGTAGAGGCCGATGGTTCCATTAATGATGATTATCGGATTGATTATCTGAGAAAACATATTACACAAATGAAAGAAGCAGTCATGGATGGGGTAGACCTTATGGGTTATACCAACTGGGGTGCGATTGATATCATCAGTGCGTCCACTTCGGAAATGTCCAAGCGTTATGGCGTAATTTATGTCGATCAAGACGACAACGGACAAGGCACATTGGATCGCTATAAGAAAAAGAGCTTTGGTTGGTATCAAAAGGTTATCGCTACGAATGGCGAAGATTTGGGTTGATTTCGGGGGCAGTCCTTGCGCAGCAGTTATTGCGGCGCAGGGGCCGCTTTTTTTTGAGCTCAAAAAGGATAGCGCTGTTACAACGATGATGATATACTGTGATCCTATTGGAGGGGATAAAGATGAAGAAACCTATTATTGCTGTAGATATGGATGATACAATATGTCATCTGGTCAAGCGAGCCATCTATCATAACAACATCAACTTCCCAACCCATCCGCTGCGATATGAGGATATGATACATTGGGATACATCCCACATGCGCCATCCAGAATGTACGCATGATGTATTTTACGGTCGGCCAGGGCTGTTTGAGGAACTGGAGATTTACGATGAATATGTAGTAGAAGAGGTGGAAAAGCTCCATCAAGCCTATGATCTGCTGATCCTAACGGCGGCTGAGCCCAAAACGGTTGTGGAGAAGTGGAATTGGCTCCAGAAGCATATGCCCTACATATCTCCAGAACAGTTTATAACCTGTAAACGGAAAAACTTGATTAACTTCGATCTGTTAATTGATGATGGAGCACATAATCTGATACCCGCGATGAATGACGGAAAAAAAGTCATCTGTATCCCTCATCCATGGAATATAAACGAACGGGAGCAACATCAGTTTCCGTTGATGACCTCATGGAAAGGTGCAAAGTCTTATGTGGATCGTCTGCTTGAAACAGAAGCTGCAGAGAGCAAGTTTGATTCTGTAAAGAGATGAACCCTGAGAGAGGAACGGAAGGCAGAAACACTTAATTCAATGGTTCAGCTCTGAAGTTCCTGCGATAGCCCTGCGGGGTTTCTCCTGTAATTCGTTTAAAGACGGCGTAAAATGAATCTACATCCCGGTAACCTACAAGTTCAGCAATTAAACTGACTTTATGTTGTGAATTCTTTAGCAATTCACAGCTTTTTTGTATGCGCAAATGTTGCAGATAGGCACCAAACGACCGCCCGGTATGGGTCACAAACATCCGCCCAATATGTCTTTCGCTCCAACCAGAAATACTCACCAGTTCGCTTAGACGGATTCGTTCGTTAACATGTTGGTCCAGGTAATGAAGGATATGTTCCATATCAGTCGCATTTTCCTTCTCATTGCAGGTAGCTTGATGGATCTGCCTGTAAGTTGTCACGACGAGTTGACTAACAAGCGTGTACAGGATCGTGGAAGAGCCGATTCCCGGAACGGCAGATTCGCGGTACAGCTTTACCATTAATTCTTCCATCCGTTGGCTGTAATCTGTGATGGATACATAAGGAACCCGATTCTTTTCCAGATCTGTCAGATGGTTTCGAATCTCCTCCTCCTGAATAATAATGGACAGGGTGTGGATCAGTTCGGAATTGAACAGACAGTTATAGATAATGAGTGGATGCTCTGATACATTCGCTGTAACCGGGCGGAATACATGAGGAACGCCGACCGGAATGACAAATAACATCCCTTTGTGTACCGGAATAATATCTTCACCAATGTGGTGAAAGCCCTTTCCTTCAGCCACGTAACTATACTCAACAAATTCGTGTGCGTGAAAAGGAACCACAAAATCCTCGGAACATCGGTTCACGAACAGCTTCAGATTATTCTGGAAAAAGGATTCACTCTTGAACAGTTGTACGGTTGGATTCACGGAATAGCCTCCTTGGTTGGAATGACCAGATTACCGGGTTAAACTGTCCTCATTGCCGGGTATTTCCGATCACAGAATCGATATAATTATATCGTAACCTTGAATTGGAAACCACGATGGAAAGGGATGTTTCTCTGATGTTGACCGTAAGTCATCTGCGTTGTGAGTATAGAATAAATCCGATTGGACTAGATATCACGTCACCCAGATTAAGCTGGCATTTGCAATCCGATCACAGAAATTGTGTACAGTCAGATTATCAAATTCAGTTGTCACGGACGGAAGATTTTGCTCAGATTGAGTGGGATTCCGGCAAAAAAAGCTCTGATCAGTCCATTCATGTTGAACTGGAGCACTGGGTGCCCGAAGCACGAACCCGCTACTATTATCGCATTCGTGCCTGGGAACGTGCAGGAGATGAATCGGACTGGTCGGAGACAGCGTATTTCGAGACGGGATTCATGGGTAGTGAAGATGCCTGGCAGGCGGAGTGGATCACAGTCGATCCTTCCTCTCAGCAGGATGAGTCTTGCCCACGTCTGCGTACCTTGTTTGAACTGAAAAAGCCTGTAGCTTCGGCAAGAATATATGTGACTGCACTTGGATTGTACGAACTTCATCTGAATAACCAGCGAGTGGGCGAAGCATACTTCACCCCGGGCTGGACCAGTTATAGTAAGCGGTTGCAATATCAGGTTTATGATGTTACCGATCAGCTTCAGAATGGACAGAATATACTCGGTGCTTATCTGGGAGATGGCTGGTACAAAGGACATTTGGGATGGGAGAAAAAGCAGGAGATATACGGTACGAACGCAGGCTTGCTGCTGGAACTTCATATTCATTATACCGATGGTTCAGAAGAACATATTATTTCGAATCGAAACTGGAAGAGTTCCCCCAGCGCCATTCGCAGCTCGGACATTTATATGGGTGAAACGTATGATGCACGTATGGAATCTGATTGGCAGGATTCATCCTCAGTCCAATGGTCGCCAGTACGTGTGCTGGATTACTCGAAGGAGATTATTATTGCACAAGAGAACGTTCCCGTAACGCCAATAGAGCAAATTAAACCTATCGCCTTGCTTACAACTCCACTGGGAGAACGTGTGCTGGATATGGGACAGAATATGGTCGGTTGGGTGAGATTCAGAATTCAGGGTGAAACGGGGCATACGGTTGAGTTGCTACATGCCGAGATATTGGATCATCAGGGTAATTTCTACACTGAAAACCTGCGAGGTGCAACGCAGTGCATTCGCTATACCCTAAAAGGCAGTGGAGTGGAGACATATGAGCCACGTTTCACATTTCAGGGATTCCGTTATGTGAAGTTGATTGGATTTCCGGACGAGATTCGGCTCGAGGATTTCACTGGTATAGTTCTTCATTCCAATATGGAGCGAACCGGTGATTTTAAAAGCTCCAGTTCACTCGTGAATCAGCTTCATCACAATATATTGTGGGGGCAAAAAGGGAATTTCGTTGACGTACCGACAGATTGTCCGCAGCGTGATGAGCGGCTGGGCTGGACAGGAGACGCGCAGATGTTTATACGAACATCCTCATACCTGATGAACACGGCGCCTTTTTTCACCAAATGGCTGAGAGATTTGCAGGCGGATCAGGGGGAGGATGGAGGCATTCCTTTCTACGTTCCTGATTTGAGAAGTTCCACGTCAGACGGATGGGGGGACACGAATCATTCTTCTGCTGCCTGGGGGGATGCCGCAGTGATCTGTCCATGGACGATCTACGAGATGTACGGTGATGTCAGGCTGTTGGCCGAGCAATATGACAGCATGAAGCGCTGGATTAATTACATTCATGCTCAAGGAGAGAATCCTTACTTGTGGAATACTGGCTTCCACTTCGGGGATTGGCTCGGGCTGGATTCCAAGCCGGACAGCTATATTGGGGCTACAGATAAGGATTTTGTAGCAACTGCATTCTATGCCTATTCTGTTTCTCTAACACGGAAGGCTGCTGAGGTGTTAGGGCAGGAGGAAGATGTAACTTATTATGATAATCTGCATGACAACATTGTTGCTGCATTTCAAAATGAATTTGTGACACCTGCGGGCAAACTTGCAGTCCCCACTCAGACCGCGCATGTTCTTGCTTTGCATTTTGACCTATTGGATTCTGCAGCTCGGAAACGTACCATTGATCAATTGGGAAAACTGGTTGCGGACGCTGGAAACCACTTGACCACCGGATTTGTTGGAACACCTTATCTGAATCTGGTATTGAGTGATACAGGACATCATGATCTGGCCTATACGCTGCTCTTTCAGGAAGACTATCCATCCTGGTTATACCAAGTGACACAAGGTGCGACTACGGTTTGGGAGCATTGGGACGGAATCAGGGAGGATGGCAGTCTGTGGAGTGCAGACATGAATTCCTTCAACCATTATGCTTACGGCGCTATAGGGGAGTGGTTATATCGTTATGTTGCCGGAATTAACACAGATGAGCAACAGCCCGGGTTCCGCATCGTACACATCGAGCCCAAACCAGGACCAGGACTGGAGTGGGTCGAAGCGAGTTTCGAGACCATGTACGGTTCTGTCACATCCAACTGGTATCGCCGCGATAATAACGAGATGGAGGTTCGTGTGACCATTCCTGCCAATACGACGGGCACGGTCCTTCTTCCTGGAGCAGATGTGCAGACAGTTCTGGAGAACGGAAAAGCTGTGGACCAAGTAGCGGACATTCATGAAATTAAAACGCAGGGATCGGATGTACGAATTGCTCTGGGATCAGGAAGCTATCAATTCACATACAAGGTAATTAAAGCAGATCAGGAAGTGCACGCACAACAGGTGGAATCAGTATAACTGGTGTGCATTAGAGGAATCTGCAAACAGGATCGTGAACTAATATAATTGCGAAAGCTGGACCCGAGTAGAGGATCTGCACACGCAGGTTCTCTTTTTTTACTTGAATAGAGACACTTTTCTGCATTACGATACAAGGATTACAACTCATTAATGCAATGAAGGGAGAAGGATAAATTTGACGACTGGAAAAATATTGGGTATTGCATACAATGTCATTCCTGTAAAAAATGTAGAGCAGTCAGCAGCATGGTTTGTGAACCATTTTGGATTTAATATTAGACAGCCAAGAGAAGGCTATATCAGCCTCTTTAGAGACAATAGGCCAATTCTCGATCTGATTGAAAGTGATCATGATTCCAGAGCCGTATTTCAAGTGAAGCAGAAAAAGAGATGGGTGATCACCTTTTTTACAGACAATATCGTTAAACTCCATACTGAACTCACTGCTGATCATGTCCGTGTTGGCAAAGTTAGTGATGAGGGCATATACGGAAAGTTTTTTACTTTTGAGGATTTGGACGGTAATTTGTTCGACGTCTGGGAGCATCATGACTGTGAATTAGTGTATTAGGGTGAAGTAGCATAGCAATATCTTAATATGAGTGAGGAGGACGTACTTAGAATGAGCAAAGAAAAAGTTAGACTGGTCAAACCTTCAGCAGAATATAAAGAAACGTATGTAGCATTTTATGAAGACTGGGTTGCAAGCGGAGAATCGATGGTACCATGGGTCATTTCGAAAGAGCCCTTTCCTTTTGAAGAGATGTTAGCTTTTTTGGAACGCAGTGAACGAGGCATTGATATCCCGGAAGGCTGGGTTAGGGACAGTACATACTGGCTTGTGACGGAGAGTGATCGAGTTGTAGGAGCCGTAAATATACGACATGAATTGAATGAGAAGCTGTTCCATAGCGGAGGGCATATTGGTTATGGAATTCGTCCAGGCGAGCGTCAGAATGGATACGGTGCGGAGATCCTCAAGCTTTCCTTGGAAATTACCAAAGATCTCGGAATTACCAAAGTATTAGTCGTATGTGATGCCCATAATGAGGCATCCAGAAGAGTTATTCTTCGTAACGGTGGCATCCAGGATCAAGACTATGTAGAGCCTGACGGGAATATCGTTGAGCGGTTCTGGATAGGCAATTAGCTTATGTCGAATAATGATGAATGTTGTTGTAATTTAACAAAAATAATATAGATCATGATTGTATTACTTACGTCTGCTGATTAAAATAAAGGTTAGAATCTGGATTGCGGCCGGAAACTATCATCCTATCAGGCATAAGTGAGGTTTTATTATGAATCAACCGGTTAATCGGCCCCGGCGTATTGAGTATCTGGATCTCTATCGTGCTTTTGCAATTATGGCAGTGGTCGCCATTCATGCGACTTCAACAGCAGTTGCACATTATCCCAAGCACACGTTGGATCATAACTTTTATTATTTTTGGAACAGCTTTCTGCAATTTGCCGTACCTGCATTTCTGTTCCTGTCCTCATTGGTGTTGTTCTACAATTACAGCTCCAAGATGAAGGAAAAGGGCTGGATGCCTGCTTTTTATAAAAAGCGATTATTTTATGTTTTTGTGCCTTATCTGGCCTGGTCACTCATTTATTTTATCGTCAAACAATGGCTAGCAGGCAAAGAGCCTTTGGCACATGTGAAGCAGTTCTCGGAGCAATTGTTAACCGGTACTGCACACACGCATTTATATTTTTTTCTGATTATTTTGCAATTTTATGTGGTTTTTCCACTGCTTCTTTCGTTAACTCGTTATCGTTTATTTAATCGATATTTACCGTTGTTCTTTATTGCGGCGCAGGCTGTTTTTTACGCATTGCATTTGCAGTTTCATTTCTCACGGATGGGGAGTTTATTGCCCAGTTACCTAATTGTTATTGGATTCGGTGCATGGATTGGGTTGAACTTCGATGCGGCTTTGAAGAAATTGTTCTCGTACCGTTATGTGCTGATGGCTGCATTGTTAAGCGGAGGAGTAGTCTTTATTTATGGCAATACTTATGTGAAAACGGCTTTCGCCGCAACTCCGGCGCTAACCTATACGCTGCTATTTCTATTCCGTAATCTGTTTACCCTCTCGGCCTGCTTACTCTTGTTGATCGTATGTGAACGAATGGGTGCATGGAAACAGAATGGATCTAATCGGACAACTCGCATTCTAAACTCTTTGGGTACGGTGGCCTTTGGTGTATTCTTAATACATCCATTAGTGCTGTTGTTCTGGAGAAGAGAACTCACCGTGGAACTCGCCCCACACTTCAGCCTTGGCATTATGCTGTCTTATGTTGTGGCGATTTTACTCTCATGGATGATTGCCATGGGGCTTCGTCGAATGAAGTGGGGATGGGTTCTGATCGGACGTTAACGTTGGGCAGATTATGAAACGATGAATATAAAGTAAAACCGAAGAAGAGATTTCAAGCCCTGAACATTCAGCGGATGGCTTGAAATCTCTTTTTTATTTGTCCAATAGGCGTTATTATGGACTAATGTCCATAAAATTCAAGTAATGGGACACATATCGTTGATGTCAGGAGTGGTGGGATGAAGTTCATCATTATTTTTGGTCCACAGGCTGTGGGAAAAATGACGGTGGGTCAGGAATTGGAGAAGATCACCGATCTGAAATTGTTTCACAATCATATGACGATTGAACTCGTGTCCCCTTATTTTAGTTATGGTACATCTCAAGGAAAGAGGCTTGTTAATCTGTTCCGTCAGGAGATTTTTGAAGAAGTGGCGAAGAGCGAGCTGCCCGGTTTGATTTTTACATTTGTGTGGGCATTTGATATGAAAGAGGATTGGGAGTATATTCGCAAAGTCAGTGCGTTGTTTGAGTCCAGAGGTGCAGAGGTATGTTATGTTGAACTGGAGGCTGAGCCGACGGAACGACTGGAGCGTAACAAGAGTCCACATCGGCTGCTGCACAAAGCAACGAAGCGTAATGTCGAATGGTCAGAGAAGGATTTGCTTTCGAGCATGGAGAAATATCGATTGAACTCTGAGCCCGGAGAAATTACGTATGAGCAATATATTCGGATTAATAACACCGACAAGAGCCCGAAAGACGTGGCGCACCTGATCCAAGAACGATTCAAACTGTAATTGAAAGTGGAGGGGAAAAGCATGTATATCATTTTGGCTTTAATAGTAGGATTTGTTCTGTGTCTTCTGATCCCATATGGTACGATTCTGGCAGGCGCGATTATATTTGCACTTGTTGCAGACAATTATCGTCAGACCATGAGTATGCGCGAGGATATTCAATCCATCAAGCATCATCTGGGACTGATGCACAAGGGTGAAGCGGAAGAGTACCAGATCGATAAACAGTTAACGGATATCGAACACTTGGATTCGGACCAGTTGAAGATCATTAATCGAAGAATCGAAGCAGAGCTGGAGAAGGAAAGCAAAAAGAATAAATCATGATGAACCGACTTCACGAAAAGGGAGAAATAGGGTGCCAATGGATTCGAGAGATGATATATGTCTGCAAAAAAGTGAGAAAAGCGTGACGAAATAATGATAATTTATTTTTTTTGTATGCAATTTTTCATCATTCGGACACATTAAGTCCTCCTCTTAGGAGGGCTTTTTTGTTTATTTATGATCCGAATTCAACAGGATTTTAAGAAGCATATAATCAAAAATATAGTGAATAAGTGCAAGCACTTTTTATCTGAACTGGCGCGAAAATGTTCATGAACGTATCTATAAATTTTGGTTTATTAATGGACGAAGTGGAAGGCGAGGAGTAGGCTGAATGATACAGATCTAATACAGACAGGTATTGAAATTCTGGATCTGGAGCTCTGGGTGCAAGTATAATTCCCTGGATAAGATGTCATGCTAAGGGAGTACTTATAATGGGAAGGTAGATAGATACAGAATGATTATTCGCAAACAGAAAAAAATACAAAGCAGATAAACAGATTCATTTATGCCTTCAGAAAGTGTTTTTTTAGGTGGAAAGCATCATCGATTTTTTTGTTGCACAATGTAGAAAAATGTAATACCATGAACGCACATATAGTTAACATTGAAGTGAAATGGGCAAGGCCAGTGACCTCATGGAAGGCACGGTTTGCCTTTTTCTGTATATTGGAGTGGATAAAGTGAAGATCGAGAAGGTGTTAAACAATAATGCTGTAGTTGCGATTAAAGATGAACGTGAAGTCATCGTTATTGGCCGGGGAATTGCTTTTCAGAAGCGAGCCGGCGATGAGGTGTCGGAGCAGCATATTGATAAGATATTTACTTTACAGAATGAAAATATTCAGGAAAATTTCAAGGCATTAATCGCGAGCATACCACTGGAATACATGAAAGTGTCTGAAGAGATTATTGCCTATGCCAAGCTGAAGCTTGGGAAAAAGCTAAACGAGAGTATCTATCTGCATCTGACGGATCATATTCATTTTGCCATTGAACGTTATCGTAACAATCTGCCCATCCGTAATGGACTGCTGTGGGAGACCAAGCAACTCTACAAGGACGAATATGAGGTAGGGCTGGAAGCGTTAAATATGATTTGTGATCAGTTTGGTGTGCTTTTGCCGGAAGATGAGGCGGGGTTTATGGCACTTCATTTTGTAAATGCAGCACTTAACGAAGAGATGCCTAACATCCGAAGCATGACTCAGGTCATGCAGGAGATTTTGACGATCATCAAATATCATTTCAAAATGGACTTTGACGAGAACTCATTGAATTATTATCGATTTGTGACTCATCTGAAGTTTTTCGCCCAACGGCTGGTAAAAGGCAAGCATTATAAGAGCAACAACGACGATGAGTTATTCGAGATGATTCAGAAAAAGTATCCTGAAGCGCACAAGTGCTCGGAGAAGATTAGAAAATTCATTGAAAATAACTACACGTATCAACTGACTAACGAAGAAATGATGTATTTAACCATTCATATTGAGCGTGTGGTGCATGCCACTTCAGAGTAACGATATTACAAAATAAAGATTCTTAAAAAAACGCTTGCAAAAGATTAGAAGTTATTATATTATGAATCCATAAAGTAAGCGCATACATCAATCGGATTGTAACTGTTCAATCAGGCAATTCCGATACTTCCGACCACTCTGGGTCCGTAAAGATGGGTTGCAACTTACTATAAGATGAAGTTGTTAATGCTACAACTGAATATCGCTGTGTACAGCCTTACAGGGTTGCAACCGTTAAGGGCAAAACCTGAATTGCTGAATATCACGACTTGTTTCCGGATTTTTCGGTGCGTTGTGTATGTTCAGTAGTTCAGGTTTTCTTTGTTTCACAAGCATCGGGAGTCTACTTAGAGAGGGAGAATTACTATGAACTACGATCAACTGGCCAAAGACATCTTGTCTGGTGTAGGCGGAGCTAAAAACGTAAACAGTGTATTCCATTGCGTAACGAGATTGCGCTTTAAACTCAAAGATGAAAGCGTTGCAAAAACGGAAGAACTTAAAAATCTGCCGGGTGTCATTACCGTCATGCAGAGTGGTGGACAATATCAGGTCGTAATCGGCAATGAAGTGCCGGATGTATATAAAGCTGTTGTAAAAGCTGGTAATCTGCCTGCTGAGGGTCAGGTTCCAGAAGAACAGGAAAGTTCTGGTAACAAGGGGAGTTTGTTTAGTCGCTTTATCGATATGATCTCTGGTGTCTTCACTCCGCTGCTTGGACTGCTGGCTGCGACGGGGATGATCAAAGGTTTTACAGCCATGTTTTTATCCTTCGGATGGATAGCGGACACATCAGGTACGTACCATCTGCTGAATGCAACGGGCGACTGTCTGTTCTACTTCTTCCCGGTATTCCTGGGTTATACGGCCATCAAAAAATTTGGCGGCTCACCGTTCCTCGGTATGGCGATTGGAGCTACACTCGTATATCCTACGCTGTCCGGTTTGACTGCGGGTGATCCACTGTATACGTTGTTCGCAGGTACATTATTTGAATCACCAATTCACATTACGTTCTTGGGTATTCCTGTAATCCTGATGAATTACTCATCATCAGTTATTCCGATCATTATCGCTACATTCTTTGCAGTGAAAATAGAGAAATTCTTCAAAAATGTTATTCCTAAAGTGGTTAGTACGTTCCTGGTTCCATTCTTCACACTGCTGGTTATCGTTCCTGCAACATTCCTTGTAATTGGTCCAATATCCACATGGGCAGGTCAATTGATTGGTGCGGGAGCAACAGGCATCTATGAATTAAGCCCACTCGTTACAGGTTTGGTCATTGGCGGTTTGTGGCAAGTGTTTGTATTGTTTGGTCTTCACTGGGGACTCGTACCAGTCATGCTTCTGAACCTGAGTACGTCCGGTTCTGACCCAGTGGTTGCGATGTCTTTCGCCGCTTCCTTTGCCCAAATTGGTGCAGTACTCGCTGTTATGTTAAAAACCAAGAATGCCAAATTGAAATCATTAAGTATTCCAGCCTTCATCTCGGGGATCTTCGGTGTAACTGAGCCAGCCATCTATGGTGTGACACTTCCACTGAAAAAACCATTTATCATGAGCTGTATCGCAGGTGGTATTGGAGGCGGAATTCTAGGATTATTCGGATCGAAAATGTACATGTTTGGCGGACTTGGCGTATTCGGCTATCCGACCTTCATCAACTCAAAAACAGGCGTTGATTCCGGGTTCTACATGGCTCTTGTAGCTACAGCGGTTGCGTTCATCCTTGGTTTTGTTCTTACGTATGTTGTTGGTTTCAAAGACAAAGCAGACGCAGTTCCAGCGCCAACACCTGTACTTGATCCAAACCCGAACAACAGATATGAAATTTTCAGCCCAATGGCTGGTGAAGTGGTTGAACTGAAAGAGATCAATGATGTTACCTTTGCAGGAGAGCATATGGGTAAAGGGATTGCGATTCGTCCAACCAGCGGCAGAGTCGTATCTCCAATCATGGGTGTCGTACAAACGGTATATCGCACCAAACACGCCATTGGACTTGTCACTGATGATGGTGTTGAGATGCTGATTCATATCGGACAGGATACTGTGCAATTGAAAGGTCAGCATTTCACAGCTCATGTAAAAGATGGCGACCGCGTTAATGTGGGCGATCTGATCATGGAATTTGATCTGCAAGCGATCAAGGATGCCGGATATGAGACGGTTACACCGATTATTATTACGAACACGTCCAATTATCTGGATGTAGTAGGCACGAAGGATGCATCTGTGAAAGAGAAAGACAAATTGCTTACAGTGCTCGGTTAAATGAACGTTCATTATGGATAGGAGGTAGACGTGAATGTATGAAAAATTAACAGCCTTCCCGGAGAATTTTCTCTGGGGAGGAGTAACGGCCGCGAACCAGGTTGAAGGAGCCTATCTTGAAGGTGGCAAAGGGTTAACTACGGTTGACCTGATCCCCACGGGGGCTAATCGCTTCCCGATTGCTTTGGGAAATGTCGATTCATATGAGCCCAAAGATGGCGAGTTTTATCCTTCGCATGAAGCGATTGATTTCTATCATCGATACAAAGAAGATATCGCACTATTTGCGGAAATGGGATTCAAGTGCTTCAGGCTCTCTGTAGCCTGGGCACGGATTTTCCCTAATGGCGATGACGCTGAGCCGAACGAGGCGGGATTGCAGTTTTACGATGATGTCTTCGACGAATTATTGAAGTACAATATTGAACCTGTGGTCACAATCTGTCACTTTGATGTCCCTGTACATCTGGTCGAAACGTATGGCGGGTGGAAGAACCGTAAGATGATTGGTTTCTTTGAGACTTATGCCAAGACATTGTTCGATCGTTACAAGGACAAGGTGAAATACTGGATGACGTTTAATGAAATCAATATGCTGCTGCATCTTCCGTACATTGGAGCGGGTATTGTTCTCCAGGAAGGTGAGAATAAAGAGCAGGTTCTCTATCAGGCGGCGCATCATGAATTGGTTGCTAGTGCTTTGGCTGTGAAAGCCTGTCACGAGATCATTTCAGGTGCACAGATTGGTTGCATGCTAGCAGCAGGCATGGTCTATTCGTACACTTCCAATCCAGACGATGTATGGAAAGCCATGGAGCAGGATCGGGAGTCGTTCTTCTTTATCGATGTTCAGTCCAAAGGAGCGTATCCTGGGTATACGAAGCGTTTCTTCAGAGAACACGAAATTGTGATTGATATGCAGCCGGAAGATGCAGATATTCTCATGCAGAATACAGTCGATTATATCGGATTCAGTTATTACGCCAGCCGCTGTACAAGTACCGATCCAGAGATTTTGAAGGATTCGACCGAGGGCAATGTGTTTGGTTCAGTGAAGAATCCGTATCTTCAAGCTTCAGAATGGGGCTGGACGATTGATCCGAAGGGTCTTCGAATTACCTGTAACCAGCTGTATGATCGCTATGGCAAACCATTGTTTATTGTGGAAAATGGGCTTGGTGCAACGGATGTTTTACTAGACAATGACACCGTTGAAGACGATTACCGCATTGATTATCTGAATCGTCATTTTGCCGAGATGGCTGAAGCCATTCAGGACGGGGTTGAGCTTCTGGGTTACACGAGCTGGGGACCGATTGATCTGGTCAGCGCGGGTACCGGGGAGATGAAGAAGCGGTACGGTTACATTTATGTAGACCGGAGTAATGATGGAAGCGGCACACTTCGCAGAGTGAAAAAGAAAAGTTTCCATTGGTACAAAGGGGTTATTGCCAATAATGGGGCGCAATATTTTTAACTCCAGGTGTAGTCCCTTTTGAATATTACAAAGAGCAGTCTCGTTCACACGGGATTGCTCTTTGCTATGAAGGATGAATTTGACTCATAATTTGTTTCAAATATATAATGAAAAGATCAAGAGAATCTTGTCACTTAAGAAGGGAGGAGCATCCAATCATGAAGAAAAAATCACTTGCGTTTATATCTCCGGGATATGGATACTCCACTGCTGTCTTTTTCTAGAATCTATTCCAAGAGAGAAGTGTGCCCAAATTAGGAAGAAAACTAGGGAATACCGCAGAAAAATCTTAAGAATGACGAGGTAATCAACATGAAAACCGACAAAATTACTAGAAAAAATCCAGCTAATATGCCAGCTCCTGTAGGACAGTACACGCATATTACAAGAATTCCGAGGAATGCAGAGTTGTTCGTGACGTCGGGTCAAATTGGAGCAGATCGTAGCGGACACTTTCCGGACAGTCTGAATGAGCAAGTCACGAATACATTCAATAATATTAAAACAGTGCTCGAATCAGAGCGTTTAGATGCTGAACATATTATCAAAGTTAACGTATGGGCAACGGAGAAAATCGATTGGGATTTCTTATACGCTGAGTGGGGACAATTATTCAGTCATGATTATCCTGCGATGACAATTGGATATATTACGGAGTTAGGTCTACCCGAAATTAAAATTGAAATCGAAATTTGGGCAGCAAAAGTGTAGAACCAAATAAACTTATTCAAACCATGGGGCTTCGATAGAAGCCCCATGGTTTTTTTATTTCTTTATTCGTGAGAAATGGAAATGGCGATGATCCATGCCATTATGAGTGAATGTAATTGTGTTATGGCACTTGCAGACTCTGATAGGCATTCAGTCGCCCATACGTCCAGTAAATACCAGAACCGGATACGGGATCGGATGCGAAGCATAAGGCATCGCGAATCTGCGCATTGGTTTTCCCGCGGGCAGCCAGTAATGCAGCCACTCCCGCTACATGGGGAGCCGCCATGGACGTTCCGCTTAGATAGGCATAAGAGCCGCCCAGGTATGTGGACAGAATGGTATCACCCGGTGCATCCATATCTACCCATGATCCATAGTTTGAGAAATTCGATTTGAGGTCGGAAGGATTGGCTGAAGCAACCGCAATGACGTTGGGGTAAGATGCAGGTACAATCGGATAAGAAGTATTATCATTACCTGCTGCTGCGATGATGACAGCGCCCCGATCCCATGCATATTGCACAGCTGCCTGAAGAAAAGCCTCTCCCGTTGGTCCACCGAGACTCAGGTTAACGACTTGAATACCGTTGTTGGCCGCGTAAACAAGTCCGTTTCCGACGTTGCCCGTTGTACCTTGTCCATTGTTGTCCAATACACGTAGCGGGACAATCGAAGCGAGTGGTGCCGTACCTGCAATGCCAACTCCGTTATTTGTTATAGAAGCCGCAATTCCAGCTACATGGGTGCCGTGCCCGTTACCGTCTTCGGGAATACTATCATAATCAACGTAATCGTATCCGGGAAGGAGCTTGCCAGCAAGCTCAGGGTGGTTTAACTGCACGCCAGTGTCAATGATCGCGATTTTAACCGAGCTGTTACTCTGGGAAATATCCCAGGCAGCAGGAGCATTGATTTTTGGCAGGTTGTATTGGTAAGGGAAAAAAGGGTCATTTGGTGTAAACGATGCCTGAAGGTAGTAGTTCGGTTCAGCGTGCTCGATGAGCACATGGTCCTTGTAGTGCTTTAACATACGTTGCATTTTCTTTCTTGATTCCATGCGATACCAGCCCAGATCTTCATACGTTTCGGCTACGTTGCATTTTGCTTTTTTATGCAGGGTGTGCATCTCGTCGGCTGTCGTACCTTCCTTGAACTTGATTAACAGCTGCTTGGGTGCGTGGGGATGAAACTTTTTGGCTGCAAGTTTATCTTCCACATAACGATAGGCGAAACCCAATGCCAGCAGGGCTGCAGCAGAGATTCCTAGCGATAACCACATATGTTCTTCCCCCTCGAATTTGATTGATGACACGCCTTATAGTATGCGATCTCTATCAAATCGCGCGGGCTTTCTTCTATTTTGGTTAGTAGTTTAGATAGATTGATAGGAAGAGTTTATTTCGGTAGAATTGTAAGCAGAGAGCGAACTTGCGCTTAGTTGGGTTCGTATACGGAGCTGAAAAGGCTCGAATCTAAGGATAAGGAATGTGGATTTTGTGACACATCTTCAGGCCGTACCGAGAGTGATAGCTATTCAGGAGCACCAAATGAATGATGCAATTGATTTTGCCATGCGTGTCCGCAAAGAAGTATTTCCAATGTTGGATCATGAGGAATTACCAGTAGATCTGGAGCAATTCAAAGAACGTTATCTGGATTCAGCCGATGCTGTCTTTCTGGTTGCGGTCACGGAAGACAAAGAGATTGTGGGTTCCATTGGCATCCTGCCTTATGATGGGCGTATCGAAGTTGTGAATGGGCGATACCCTGAGCAGTCTGCCGCCGAAATTGTGAAATGTTATGTGGATTCAAAATATCGCAGATACGGCATCGGTTCACTCCTCGTAAGAGAACTGGAGAACGTGGTGGCAGAGCTGCGCTATACAACGTTGTATTTACATACGCATCGCTTTTTGCCTGGAGCCGTCGATTTCTGGAAACGGCAGGGATATGTGGTTGTTGTTGAGCAGGACGATGATTGGCAGACGGTGCATATGGACAAGTTGCTATAAAATAAGTGATTATGACTTTTTTTACTTTGATGTAGGAACTGCGGATACCGAAGGGGAATATAGGGTGATGCGTTTGGATTACTTTAATGGGGGATACGAGATGAGTACAACGAATCGCAAAATTGTTTTTATAGATATTGATGGCACATTGGTAGATGATGATGGCAACATTCCGTTGTCTGCACAACAGGCGTGCAAACAGGCACGTGAAAAAGGAAATCTGCTTTATTTATGTACAGGACGATCGAAGGCGGAAATCTACGATTCTATATGGGAAGTAGGATTTGACGGTCTGATCGGTGCCGGTGGTGGATATGTTGAGTTCGGTCAGGATGTGCTGTATCACAAAAGGGTAACGGCTGAAGATGTACGGCATATGGTCGATTTCTTCAATGAACACCAGATTGACTTCTACTTGGAATCGAATTCGGCCTTGTACGCCAGCGCCAATCTTCAATCTCATCTGGAACGCCGCATCTATGGTGATGTAGAGAATGATCCAGATGCCAGAGTGAAAAAAGAACAAAAGCCACATCCGTTTATTGCTGGTTTGACGTATGGTGAAGCCGACTTGTACAAGGATGACGTTAACAAGGTTTGTTTTCTGGAAAGCTCTACAATTCCGTTCGATCGAATCAAGCAGGAGTTCGAAGGCAAATTCGAAGTCATTCAGTGCACGGTGCCTATCTTCGGTGAAGGAAGCGGTGAACTGATGATCCCAGGCATTCATAAAGCTATTGCTATTGCAGATTTGCTGAAACACTTGGGCATGTCACGTGAAGATACACTCGCCATTGGGGACGGCATGAATGATGCCGAGATGCTGGAGTATTGTGCTGTAGGGATTGCGATGGGCAATGCCAAGCCTGGTCTCAAAGCCATTGCAGATGATATAACTGGAACTATTGAAGAAGATGGTTTGTACCACAGTTTTGTGAAATATGGATTGATTGAGTCCTAATCAACCCCAAACGAGTGGAAGAGGTGAAACCAATGTCTGAAGGAATAAAAGTTGAGCTAGAAATTAGTGCATTCGGTCAGGAAACAGTACCATCGTGCGACGATTCTTTTCGTAAACATGAGATCGCAAGAACTCGTATTTTACCTAAAGAAACAACATTAGCGCAACTTGAAGAGTTGGTAAAGGAAATGATGGCAGAGATCAAAGAGGATTTTCAGCAACCTGAACAGTTATTAGCCAAAGTAACCCTGAGAGCGAAGGAAACAGATGGGGTATTGAAATATTTGGGTTAGGGCGAATGTTAAGTTTTTGAACATGAAGGAGAGAATTACATATTTTCTCCCATCTGACCGATATAAAATAGGTATGCTTATTGACCAGAAAACGAAAGGAGTGCAGAACATGGATATTGCAGCATTATCAATGGCTATGAGTCAAGTCTCAGTGTCACAGTCGGCGAGCTTGCAAGTCATGTCAATGTCGAAAGACATGGCGGAGCAGCAAGGTCAGCAACTAACAGAAATGTTAAAGTCGGTTCCGGCTCCTCATCCCAATCTGGGTGGAAGTCTGGATATTTCAGTCTAGACGATATTCGAGTTTGCGTCCTCGCGTTAAATTTGCAGCAAGCAAAACCCAAACGGCTCCAATTCCAAGGAATTGAAGCCGTTTGGGTTATTTATTTTATCTTAGTTCATCTCCGACAAGCTTGGAGATCGGCCTTCCAACGGAAGTGTATCTTTCAGCGTCCATAACTCATCGTAACTGGAAATCTGAAGATCGGCTTTGGATAAGTCCTGGTCACCTGATCCTGGATTACGGTATCCGATGCAGCGCATACCTGCACTTTTGGCGGCCTGAACGCCATTGCGCGAATCCTCAATGACAAGACAGTTCGAAGGGGATGCTCCAATCATTTCAGCTGTAGTCAGGAAAATATCCGGAGCCGGTTTGCCGTTCGAAACTTCCTCACCTGTCATTCGGACCTCAAAGTATTTTCCAAGTCCGGTCTTGTCCATGATCAGATCGATCAGTGCACGTGGAGATGAAGAAGCAACGGCTATCGGAATGTGCTGCTCATGCAGCCAGCTTAACCAGCGTTCTACGGAAGGCATGGCCGTCAGCTTCGGGTGAGCCAGCATCGTCTGCATCACATTATGTTGATGGTAGGCGAGGGCTTCTTCCACGGTAGCGGTCAACTGGTGCTTGTCCAACACTTGCCGCCACATCGATTCCAGCGTAACTCCAACATAGGTGTGATGTTCCGCCTCCGTCATCTTTGCTCCAAAATGGGCAAAAGAGTTGCGTTCAATCTCGAAATAAATCGGTTCGCTGTCAATCAGTACGCCATCCATGTCAAAAATGACCGCCTGAATGCTGTCATCCTTCGACTCTCCCAGCCCGTCAAACTCCTTGTTTGCTACCATGTTGTATTCCTCCTCCAGGATTCTGTAAGCAATTATCTCT
Source organism: Paenibacillus sp. GL_099_B (assembly GCF_057835695.1). Lineage (NCBI taxonomy): Bacteria > Bacillati > Bacillota > Bacilli > Caryophanales > Paenibacillaceae > Paenibacillus > Paenibacillus sp. GL_099_B. Next base: position 4,396,859 of record NZ_CM174430.1, on the reverse strand, counting down.
AATTTATCTCAATCATGATTAACTTGCTACATTAGATACTGGAGCCGCTGGATTGCAGCACCACTTTGATGGCATGTGAAGAAGCTTGAAGTGTGCGTCCCTGTATATCGCAGCCGAGCGTGCGGAATGCCTCTTCGTAATCCTCCAACGGGAACGAGTGGGTGATAATTTTTTTCGCCGGGATAATTTGTTGCTCAATCATGTAATGTGCTGTTGCGAATGTGCCCAGGGAGTCGATGGAACCAATGATTTTCAGACTGCGGTCCACAACTTCCTTGGGATTGAACGATGTGTTTCCATCTCTCAGACCAACCAGCATGAGATAACCGCCGCTGGCGAGCTGGGAAAGCACTTGTGTGCCCACGACGCCTGTCGTATCCACAATCATATCAACCTGATTGGTTGTGGGTGCCAGCGACTCTATCGCATTTTCAAAGGATGAATGAACCTCCCAGCGGTCCGGTGCAATCGAACCTGCAATAGCCAAGCGTTCTTCGGAGATATCGACGAGACAGCCAGTGACACCTTTGGAAGCGAGTGCGTAGCTGTATAGAATGCCAATCGGGCCCGCACCGAGGATAATTGTTCTAAAATTCGGCAGTAGATGGATCTGATTAATACCTGTAAGCATGCAGCTCAGTGGTTCAGTCAGGGTCGCTTCCTCATAGCTCACATGGTCCTTCAACTTATACAAAAAGCGGTCCTCGGTTACATAATAATCCGTAAATGTACCGTCAGCACTCACACCTGTCTCCGTAACCGACTTATGTGTGCAGTGATTTTGTCTGCCTGTTCTGCACATGTCGCATTGCCCGCAATAATAGGTAGGATCGATGACAACCCGGTCGCCCGGTTGCAGTGTCGTTACAGCAGAGCCCACGGCAATAACTTCCCCGGCGGATTCATGACCAAGAATGACGGAAGGAACCGCATGGTATTTACCGCTAACAATACCGAGGTCGGTACCGCATACACCCGTTGCCCGGATTCGAACCAACACCTGATTATCTCTCGTGATTTCCGGAACAGGCCGTTCCTCAAGCGCTACATCCCAAGCCGATTTGTATACCAATGCTAACATGATAAAACCTCCTTATAATAATATAAAATGTAATTCAGATTACACGATAACGAAGAGAACAGAACAAAAATGGAGAAGCGGAGCGTTCGCCTTTATCACCGGATTTTCCCCTGAAAAAGGGAATCAAAAAAATCTGGGGATAACAGCGATCGAAAGGTTGTTCTGTTAGCGTAGTGTCCGAGTGTAATTTGAATTACGTATTAATGAACGCTGGCAAGCACCGAATCGAGTCGCTCTACAATTTCAACCAACTCATCTTCTGTTGTGGTAAGCGATGGTCTGACCTTAACTACGTTCCCGAAGCCGTAACGTGATCCTCTTAAAATCAGATGCTCATCCGTGAAGGCACGGTCGATAATGGCGTTGGTTTTATCCGTATCCGGTTCGTTATTGTCACCCACCATTTCTAATCCCCACATCAGGCCGACTCCGCGAGCTTCACCAATGCTTGGATATTTCATGGCCAAATCTTGCAGTAATCCACCTAAAATTTCACCTTTGCGTTTCACGTCATCCAGGAATCCGGGTTCGGATACAACCTCCAGGGTAGATTTGGCTGCGGTTACAGAGATCAGATTGCTTCCTGAGGTGAAGGAATGTTCATGCTTTTCCAGTACATTTAATCGGGACTGCATCAATACCGCAGCAACAGGCACACCGATACCACCGAGACCTTTGGCAAGGGTAATCATGTCAGGCTGGATATCGAACAGTTCGCTGGCAAACATATACCCGGTACGTCCGATTCCCGTCTGTACTTCGTCGGCAATAAGAATGATATTGTACTCATCACACAGTTTACGCAGGCGCTTGAAATAACCAGCAGGAGGAATGATATTGCCGCCATTGCCGAGGATCGGTTCAATAATCATGCAGGCGACTGAGCCGGAACTCGCATATTCTATGGCATCAGAGATAGCTTCAACGCATTGATATCCGCAGTCTCCGCTTGAGGATTTGAATGGGCAACGATAGCAGTATGGTGCAGGCACATGAACGGAGTTGGCAACAGCCGAATTTGGAAACCGTTTCCGCCGGAAGGCATTTCCCGAAATCCCTGTTGCAAACTGGGTCTGACCATGATGGGACAGGTACAGGCTGATAATGTCTGTGGATTGCGTGTATTTCTGTGCAATTTTGGTGGCACATTCATTGGCGGTTGAGCCCGTAATATCCCGCATCCATCCGGCATTGATGTCGTTTGGAGCATATTCAATCAGATGATCGAGCACTTCATCCACATACGGTTCTGTGAAGGAGGAAGACATATGCGTCAGATTGCCGACTTGTTCCTGAATTTTGCTCACGACATGCGGGTGATTGTAGCCCAGTGACAGGTTGAACGTACCGGAGACACCATCCAGATATTCAACGCCTGCATCGTCAATCAACTTAATCCCTTGTCCGGTTCTGAAACGGTTTTTGGTTAAGGTTTGCATATGATTCCCTCCATAAATGTAATGTTCTAGCCTGAACGAAGATCAAAAATTCCGGTTTACGCAGGCATCACCCCTCTCAAGAAGCAACGTTTAAATCTCTTTACTTTGATGTGCGAGAGTTCCACTTACGGTGCTGTTCCTTACGTTCCAGAGATAAGAGAGTACGAGAGTGAGGAGCAGAATCAGACAAAATCCGGCCAAAATCCAGATCGTGTTTACTACAGGCCACGCACTCATGCTCCATCCGGTTACATACTGCAGGATGGCGCCACCGATACCGCCTGATGCAATCAGAATGCTGGTTGTGCGCTCAGTCATGCCCGGAATCAGAATGTTGGCATAGACCAGTGCGATACAGAACAGTCCTGACATGAACAATCCGGTTCCGAAGATTAGCAGGTATGTTGCCCATTGGCCTGTTACGAATACCATGGCAACGGCGAACAAAAGTGTACCTACCGTACTCCAGATCAGGAAAGGCATGTAGTTGACGGCTTCAGCAATTTTTCCGGAAAAAAGACGACCGATAATCATAGCAATCCATAGGATAGATACGCTGAGTGAAGCGACAGACTCCTGTAACTGCAATCGTTCGACCAGGATGGAAGGCAGGAAGTTCATCAGGCCTAACTCCAGACCCATGTAAACGAAGAAAAAGATAACGAAGATCGTGAGCAGCCCCAGATGTTTTCTGGAATACTGGGCCCTGCCTGTTGCATGTCCAACTGTATTTTCACCAGCTTGTTTCAAATAAGAAGCGGCGGAGGAGGGCATGGTCACCCATAGCAGCATGAGAATAAGGGATAACGCGGAAACGGTATAAAACGTAAGATGCCAAAGATCCAGCCAAATGTATAAGGCAGCGACTGCCGGAATGAGAAGTGCTCCAAGGGCAAAGTACACATCAAGCTTGGACATTGCGACTGCTTTCTGATTTTCCGTAAATTCTATCGTAAACGCACCAACGGAGGGCTCAATGATGCCAGACCCAAACCCGACAATAATGGTTAGAAGAAGAACGATTGTCCAGGATGGCAAGAATCCGAGAACGGCATAGGCGGCCACAATACAGATCAATGCGATGGTTAACATGGATTTTCTGCCGATGCGGGCAGTCATGGAAGGAGCAACGAGCACCCCGACAAGAAAACCGAGGAACTGCAGAAACAACAAAAATCCGCCATCACTATAACCACGCTCATAATGTGTCAATAAAACGGGTAGAAGTGCACCGAGTACAACGCTGATTATGCCGATTAACAGATAAAAACCGCAGCTTAAAGCGAAAATTCTTCTCATAAGTTGTCCTCCTAAGATGGATATAAATTTTATATTATGTAAATAATGTTTCTTTCGTATATAACTTATACCATAATTATGCAATTGTACATGCTTTTTATTGTAAAATAATGTTAACTTTTGACGAATGAATGATCTTTCTCACACAATGTTCAACCTAAAACGATTTCGTGTCGAAGCAAAAAAAGTTTCCTTGTCTGTAATAGACAGGAAACTTCTTGACGTTCGGGAACATTAATCCGAATATGATTTAACTTAAGCTGTCGTCCCACACTAAGCAGTCTGCACAAAGAAAATTCCTTCCAAGGGTGCCTGAGCAGACGCAGGGCCAGTTCGTAATAACAAATATCCATTAGCATCGGAAAGTCCCAGTATATCCTGATAGGGATCAGGGAAATCCTGTTCCTCTATCTCTATTTCCGTCAATCCTACTCCGCATAAAGGAATGGATTGAATGGGACATACGGAAGTTAGCGGCTCTGAAGATACGGATACGTATGTACATCCAGCGAGAATATTCTCCTTCCATTCCAACTCATCCCCCGTATAGGTTACCTGATCCAAAAAGTATTCCGAAGCGGAATAGGTGGAGAAGACCGAAATGTACTTCCCGGGTGGCAACGAAGGGACATGCAGCTGTTGTAAAAGTGTATTGCAATCAATGGAGAACAGATGCAACAGGGGTTGGCTCTCCTGATTAAGCGGCCAATCTGTAACATATGCGATTTCTCCGCCAATCCATATGCCAGTACCCTGGTTCAGAACATCAGGGTCAATTGAAAGCTGGTTAACTTTGTGCATGGTAAACTCCTCTTTGTATCTGGATTAAGCTGTTTGAAAGAACAATATATTAATTTATAACGGGCTAGCCGTTCACTCTTTGACTTGAATCACGTGTCCAAACAGCTTGCGCACTTTGTCCCAATCGACGCCAAGTTTACCTTGCCAGCCCGCCCAAGGCATCTCCATATCAGAGCGGCCTTTGGTATTATTAAGCAGCAACTCACCGTTCAGGATATGCTCGTTGTTGTTCCAATGGTCTGTACTGAGGGAGAGAACCTGATTGGGCAGTACACCTACCCTGGACAGCGCTTGAAGAATACTTCGGCGAATCCCGGCGTGTCCTTTGACCAATTTCTCTGCAGTGAGTCGTTTCTCAAATTTCCCCGGAGACTCTTCGTCTTCAGCCTGATCCAGCATATAAAGCAGTTGATTGAATATGGTGATATCCTCGGGAGTCGGTTTAATAGGTTCCTTCTCAAGTAAGTTGATGAATTCTGTCAGATCGGCGTATGCACCTACGCTTGACCCACTGTAATCATAACCCTGGTGAAGGGCGTAACGGATATTGGATAGATTCTTCCAGCCCTCATCGCTATGACTGAAACCGCAAACTCTGCAAGCAAGGAACTGTTCAGTCTCCTCATAAGAATGCATCTGCGAGTGAATCATCATATGGTAGCTTGCGAGCGTAGATATGCCTCGTGGATAACTGCCCCCGACACCTGCAATAAATGCTTGGGTAATCGTGGACCAGGAAAGACGTTCATTCTGCTGGAAAGCGATTAGTTGTTGAAGGATATCATCATGGTGGATCAGCTCGAGATCATTAGCCACCCAGCCCTGTGCAGTCAATAGCTCCTGTTCTGCTGCAGTTAGTGTATCCGTTTGATAGATCATTACTTCTCGTGCTCTGTCATAATCACCATTGGCGTGTAAATATAACTTTTTAAGCACTCTCATACACTTTTTGTCCATGGTTAACTCCTTTCCTCAGTTTATTTTGGATTTCCTATGTACCTCCGTATAACAATTCATTTGCTTCGTTTCATTATAAGTGAGATGATGTGGGATGAAAATCAGTACAAGGTACTAACCTATTGAACGAAGTGGATGAACTGACGACATGAACTCGCTAATGAACCAGCGGCAATATTACAGATGAGAAGTGGTGGAGCATGCGAATTAACAAATACATAAGTGAAACGGGATACTGCTCCCGCAGGGAAACGAACCGATTAATTGCAGCCGGGCGCATCACGATTAATGGTAAAGTGTGTGAAAAAGGTGCGGACGTAGAGCCCGAGGATATCGTACTGATTGATGGTGAGGAGATTCCTTTCAATGATCGCGAGCCTGTTTACCTTGCTCTGAATAAACCCATCGGCATTGTCTGCACCGCAGCAGAACAGGTGGAGGGAAACATTATTCAATATGTGAATTATTCCTCGCGTATCTTTGCGATTGGCAGGCTGGATAAGGCGTCCGAGGGTTTGATTTTTCTGACGAATGACGGAGATATTGTGAACAAGATGATGCGTTCGGAGCATAACCACGACAAGGAATATGTAGTAACTGTAGACAAACCAGTGACAGACGAATTCGTACGGGCGATGTCGCAAGGGGTTGAGATTATGAATGTGGTGACGAAGTCGTGTGAAGTGTATAAGCAAAGTGAGAACGTATTTCGTATCATTTTGACTCAGGGGCTTAATCTGCAAATCCGCAGAATGTGCAAAGCGCTGGGTTACAGAGTGCTCAAGCTGGAGCGCATCCGAATTATGAATGTTACGCTGGAAGGACTGGAGCGTGGGCAATGGAGATATCTGGAGAAGCAGGAGTTGGAGAACCTACTATTCATGTTGAATTAGAGAAAGGCATCGAAGCAATGTCCCCGGCAAAATGAAGAGAGGCACTAATCCTTTATGGATTAATGCCTCTTTTTTTGAGTTATGGACGATGAAACCATATATTAATGAAGTTTCGGCAACGTATTACGAATTCTTTTTCTTTGTACTTTCTTCTCTGAAATAAATGATCCGAGCAACGTTAATAGAGCTCCAAGCAGCGTTATCCAGGTAATCCGTTCATGTAGAATCAGTGCAGAAGCGACGACGGTAATGACAGGTACCAAATAAATGTACACACTTGTTTTAACGGCTCCCAGCAGACTCACTGCCCGGTTCCAGGTTACAAAACATAAGGCTGAGGCACCCAGTCCGAGAAAGAGAAGGTTCGAAAGGTTGGCCATGTTGGCGAAGCGCCCAAGATCGAAGTGGAATTCGAATAGGAACAAAGCCGGAAGCATGAATAATAGTCCGTAAAAGAATACTTTGCGTGTAGCACCGATGGTGTGATAGGGAAGTTCACCTATTTTGCGCATGAGAACAGAGTAGATCGCCCATACAGCAGGTGCCACGAAAGCGAGCAGATCCCCCAGCGGATTCAGTTGCAGAATGAAACTGCCGTTAAGTCCAATAAGGATAATGCCAGTCAAGGCAATGGCGAAGCCCACGATAAACCGCTTGTGCAATCTTTCTCCATCCAGGAAGAAATGTGCAAGGACTGCAGTAAAGAATGGGGCAATTGAAACAATAACACCTACATTGGAAGCGAGGGTGTACACCAGTGCAATATTTTCAATGAGAAAATATAACGTAACCCCGCATAATCCAGCACCGATAAACAGCATTTCTTCTCGGAGTGAGGTAATTCGCATCAAACGCGGATGGATCAGGAGGAGCACTACATAGCCAATTACGAAACGGAAAAAGAGAATCTCCACCGGGGTGAAATCGATCAGCAGCACCTTGGTGGAGATAAACGTTGTTCCCCAGATCAGGATCGTAAGTAAGGCCAGCAGGTGTCCAGTGGAGATTTTGTTCTGACCTGTCATGACAGGTCATCCGCTGTACGCTGCTTGGAATCCACTTCATGGTTGAAGATGCGTCTGTATTGCTTGGGCGTCAAACCAATTAGCTTTTTGAAAAAATTCGTAAAGTGACTCTGGTCACTGAAACCTGTCTGCGCGGCGACCTCAATCGGAAGCTGGCCGTGTTCCAATAGCCGTTTGGCCTGATTGATGCGAATCGTTTCCAGGTAGCGGTAGGGAGATATCCCTTTTTGACGAGTGAATAAACGCAATAGATGGTACTTGCTCAGCCCTGTTAACTCGACTAATTGGTTCAGCGTAATGCTCTCCATATAATGAGTCTCTATGTACTCGCATATGCGTCTGATTTCGATGGTGACGTCCTGAGCGGAAATGGGCGGTTCGGCATCCGCATATTCTCTCATCAGCTGTTCCAGCAGAAAGAGCAGCAGTTCTTCTTTGTGAAAGTCAGCTTGCTCTTCCAAAATCATCTGATGCAGTTCATGTAAGGAACCAAGATGTTCGCTTTGGTAGAGAACAGGAGAAGTAAACCGGGGCAAGTAAGCTTGTCCGGTAATTTCCTGTACATATTGGCGCATGACCTCAGGTTGAATGTTGATGCAGCGATAATCCAGGGTTCTGCCGTCCACCTGTTCGCAGGCATGGGGATCATGCGGATTAAAAATAATCATGTCTCCAGTGTTCAGGATATATTCTTCGTTATTACATACGAGATGGCGCTTGCCTTGCTCAATAAATCCAATGACGTAATAGTCATGAAAATGATTGGGGAATTTCTGCATAATGCCTTCGAATTGATAGGCTTCTAGCTGTAGATCGGTATCGAACACGACGGTTCGCACTTCGCGAGTCACCTGTTGCACCTTCTTTCTGGTAAGTTAATGTCATTATAATATGAAAAGAAGGAACGTTCTTGGACGATATTGCTCGCTCTGTTTTGTTCAAACATATAAAAAACCAAAATACCCGCTGCCTCTCACTAATGGGATGACGAGTATTTTGGTTCAATTATTGCTCATTCAACGGATAACAATATTAACTTAGACCTAAATTATTCTTATAGCAACGTAGCAAGCGCTTCTGGCGAAAAGGCCTGAATTTCATTCACACGGCCATCACGGATTTTCACAGCCCACGCCGGATCAGCCAGAAGTGCACGTCCAACGGCAACCAGATCAAATTCCTGCTGGTCCAAACGATGGAGAAGATCATCCAAATCTTTGTGTCCTGCCCCTTTACCTTCAGTATAGAGACTGGTAAATTCATCATCCAGACCGACAGAGCCCACGGCTATCGTTGGTTTGCCTGTCAGTTTTTTCACCCATCCGGCAAATCCAAGTTCCGAACCTTCATATTCCGACTCCCAGAAACGGCGTGTTGAGCAGTGGAATATATCGATGCCGGCCTCTACCAGCACATTCAGGAATAGCTCCAGCTTATCCGGTGTGTCCAGCGGTTTGACGTAATAATCACTCATTTTCCACTGCGACAAACGAATGGCAATCGGGTAATCGGGACCCACAGCAGCGCGAATGGCCTGAATAAGTTCGGTGGCGAATTGCGTACGCTTGATAAGATCACCGCCGTAGCGGTCTGTTCGTGTATTTGTTCTGTCCCAGAAGAATTGGTCAACCAGGTAACCATGTGCTCCTTGAATTTCGATGCCGTCAAACCCAAGCCGTTTGGCATGCACTGCTGCGTCCACAAAGGCTTGAATGATGTTGGCGATTTCTTCCTCGGTCATTGGTTCACCCGTCAGTTTTCCCTCCAGATCAATACCCGACGGCCCAATGGAAGGAGCTTCCGGATGAGGCTGTGATCCCGCTGGACGAGCCATACCCATATGCCAGAGCTGAGGAAAAATCTTGCCCCCGGCTTCATGAACTTGTCTGACGACTTCTGCCCAGCCGTTCAATGCTTCCTCACCATGAAAACGGGGCACACGCGGTTCGCTGGTTGCCGCCGGATGGTCAATAGTTACACCTTCGGTAATGATAAGTCCGACGCCATTTTCGGCACGTCTGCGATAATAAGCCGCTACATCGGTACCCGGTACACCATCCGGTGAGAAAGCCCGACCCATAGCGGGCATAACGATACGAGACTGCAGGGTTAAGTTATGAATCGTATAAGGTTGAAACAGATTTTCCGTCGATTGAACTTGTTGCTGTTGATGATTACTCAAGTCAAACACCTCCATAATAGTGCACCTCCAAGCGGGGTACGAGTGCAATATTATCAATGGAGAGTGCCTGCATCAACCGACGATTTAACCAATGTGTTGCTTAAGCAAAGCGACCATAATAATGTTGGTTTAACCCTGGATTACTTGTTGACCTAACGGGAGCTATTTATAATAGAAGCATTGAGAAGTTTGATTACAAGATCGATTAAAAGGGGTACTTTATATATGTCAGGTGAGTTTTCTCCAAATCCCAATGATCCACGGGTGATCCGAACCCGTCAATTAATTCAGGATGCGTTTTTTTATCATTTGAATAAAAAGGATTTCTCAGCTATCACGGTTCAGGATATTACGCAAAAGGCGACGATTAACCGGGCCACATTTTATGCCCATTTTGCAGACAAATATGAACTGCTTGAATCCGTTTTGTCTTTCGCTTTTCAAGAATATGTGCTTAAACAAATTGATGTAGAGGCACATTTGACAGAAGAGACCCTGAAGCAACTGGTGATTTCGTTATGTAATTATCATGACTCAAGCAACCAATGTATTAAGAAATATGAGTCCGTAGCGCCAATCTTTGAAGAAAACATTAAGTCCCAGTTAGAGAAGCTTGTTCTAGAGCTTGCCATGAGTCAAACGGAGGGTGCAGAGCCACCCAAAACATTGGCGTATTTGGCAACTATGCTAAGCTGGTCTATCTATGGGGTGACGTATCGCTGGAATTTGGAGGAAAGACAGGAATCCCCGGCTGAATTAGCTGAGCGAGTGGTGCCGTTTATGATGAATGGAACAGGTTTGCTGAAGTAACGAAGGGTAAAGAGAAAGAGCAGATGAGATCTGCTCTTTTTGTTTTGATTTTATCCATCGAAAATATAGCGAAGATTATCAATTCATAAATGAATTTACGTCAGATGGATTTACGTATATAGCTTCAGCGGAAGGCTTGTTAAAGATTGTCCGGCCGCAGAAGCGGTCAGGTTTTCCTCCAGATTGAATCCTTCCACGGGTTCAATTCTGGTGAAGGTGTTTAGAAATGTGGTCAGTACAATTTTGGCCTCCAGACGCGCCAGGGGAGCCCCCAGACAGAAGTGAGTGCCAAAACCAAATGCAAGCTGTTTATTATTGTTCGATCGATGAATATTCAAGGTGAACGGATCTTCGAACATGTTCTCATCCATATTGGCTGCACTCATCCACGCCACGATAGCGTCTCCCTTTTTCAGTTTAACACCAAGCAGATCGTTATCCTCTTTGACCATCCGGTCCATTTTGCTGATGTGAAAGCGATATCTCAGCATTTCCTCTACCGCGGCTGGAACAAGATCAAGGTTATCCCTGAGTTCGGCATACAATTCCGGTTGATCATACAGAAGGGCATAGAACGAGTTGGCCAGCAGGTTGCTTGTTGTTTCTATGCCAGCGCCCAGAATAAACATGGTGGTTCGCACAATCTCTTCATCCGTAAAGTGCTCGCCATCCACTTCCACCTGGATCAGGTCGGATATGATATCTTCTCCCAGATTGGATCTTTTGGACACAACGAAGGGATACAAGTATTTAAAATATTCTTCGCCGGCAATCTTTTTCATTTCATTAATTTGATCAAAGGTGGCATCGGTAGTGGGCATAAACATGGTGTCCACCCAACCCTTGAACAAATGACGATCTTTGGAGGGAACGCTAAGCAGATCAGACATGATAATGACAGGAAACATGCTCGTATAAGCTTCAACAATGTCTACTTCTGATTGATGCTCAAATTCTCTAATTAGCTCTTCGGCCACAGCCTCTATTCTCGGTTCCCAAAGCTTGAGACTTCTCGGTGTAAACGCACTTGCCAGCAATGATCTCCGCTTGCGATGATCCGGCGGATCTACATTGTGAATATCCAGCTTGTCCGGCATGTGATGCTCGCTGTCCGCCCCTTTTTCTTCACTTGAATATCCCACGTTCACAATTGATCTTTTTCTCACACTGGAGAAGTGCTCGTGATCATTAAGCACGGTTTTGACAAGATCATACTTGAATACATGCCAGGAATCGGTCTCTTCATTGTAGATGACAGGTTCCTGATTCAACATGCTGCGATACCAACGGTAGGGACTGAATTCTTCTTCTTTCGATTGGAAATTCGTGATTTCTGACAGAGAAATAATAGAGCTCTTCGTCATTCGTTTCGCCTCCTTGGTTGGTCTCATTGACAAATATAACAAATAAGAGTACTTTAATTCAAGTAGTTTAAATTAAAACAACAAGGTGGAGTAGAGAGTGAAGAACATACTGAAGCACGGCGGAGTCAAGGCAGGCATATTCATGATCGTTTTTTATCAAATTGTAATGTTGACCGTTTTTATGTCGGGATATAGCGCAATCCCCAAAAATGTAACCAATCTTACGGTCGCCATTGTCAACGAGGACCAGCAATCCGGTACTGAATTTGTACAAAAATTGCAAGAACAATTGCCATTTAAGGTAGTAACCAACGAATCATTGCAACAGGCAAAGACAGGGCTTGAAGATCGGGATATTCATATGATCATACGTATACCGGGTGATTTTACGGAGAAACTGTCTGAACAGGGCGGTAAAGCTCAGCTCCAGTACCTGATTAATGAATCGAACCCAACAACGATCACCAGTTCAATGAAAAATGTAGCTGCTCAAATCACTGCGCAGATCGGTGCTCAGGTTCAGGCACAGAGCTTCGAGGGTGTGCTGAGCAGTATGCAGGTTCCTGCGGAGCAATCGAAACAGATTGTGGAATCGACCATGGGCAAAGTATCATCCGACATCGTTCTGAGCAACCCGCAACCAGCAGGCATGCAAAATCAGATGGCACCGATGTTTATCACAATGGCGCTCTATGTTGGAGCCATGATCTATGCGATGCAAAGCATTGGCGGAATGAAACAACTGCAAGGGCAGATGGGTAAATGGAAAGCATTCTTTGCAATGCGAGGAGTCAACCTGCTTGTTTCCATCCTTGCTCCACTTGTAGGGATAGGCATTTATTTTATGGTGCAAGGGTATGGGGTGGAAGCGTTTTTGAAACTGTGGATGGTGCATGGTTTGCAGTTGTTTGTGTCGATTGAGTTCACAAGTATCTTTATCATGCTTCTGGGTCAAGGCGGAATGCTCATCAATATGATATTCGTACTCAGCCAATCCATTGCAAACGGGACGTCCATGTCACCGGAGATGATGCCAGGATATTTCAAATTCGTAAGTCAGATTACACCGATGTTCTATTCAACGCATCTGGATTACAATATTCTCTTCGGTGGGGGAAGAACGGTGCATTATGCCGTTGGGCTGGCATTGGTTGGTGTGGGAGCCTTTGTTATCAATACAGCCATTCATCATTTCAAAAAAGCCAAGCAAACTAGTACCACACAGGAGTCTGTACAACAGCCCGTTATGATATAAAATAGAAGATATGAGGGTAGGCGATTAAGAAGAAGCTATGCCCTTGGATTAGCAGAATGGGGGCAGTCACATGTCGATTCAAATATTTATACTCGGTGCACTAAGTGAAGGGAATTATTATCCCTATGATATTAAGAAGCGAATTGGTAAACATCTGGATCAAACGGATGCCAAGATTACGGAAGGCACCATTTATTATAATTTTGAAGTGTTGCTGAAGAAGGGTCTTATTGAGAAGGTAGAAACGATTCAGAGTGAAAATCGACCAGACAAAACGACATATGGAATTACCGAAAAAGGACGTCAGTCCCTTGAACAGAGCATATATAAGGTGTTCCAGAAGTTTACGAATGTACAGTCCTTATACGCTGCGTTGGTCCATTTGGATAAGGTGGATAATCAGAAGATCGCGTATTTGATTGAGGATATTATTCAGAAGATGAATAAGAGGCTGGAATATATTGATTCTCATACACCTCAGGAGATTGATGTGCAGGAGGATCTGAAAGATGCACTGTTGTTGATGCGAGATCATGCATATCACTCTATTCAAAGTGATGTTATATGGCTTCAGAAACTTCTGCATCATGTTCAGAACAGAGTATTAAAAAGCTAAATAACTCGTTAAAGGAATGAGGATGAGAAGATAATGTATGAACATTTGGTCGCATTCAAATTGAACGATAAAATCACTACGGTCAAACAGCAGGAATTGGTGGCTCAATTGCTCGCGTTACAGGAACAGATTCCTGGAATTGTGGATCTCACCGCAGGCATTAATGTAACAGAGGAGACGGATCATATTCAGGGCTTCACACTTGGCCTGAGAGTGACGTTTGAAGATCAGGAAGCGCTGCGTGCTTATGGCCCGCATCCTGCACATCAGGCATTTGTAGCCTCTCTGAATGAGTGGCTGGAGAATGTGATTGTGGTCGATTATTCGATCTGAGTCTTCATATTGTCCATAATATATTATGCATAAGAAGTCGCCATGGCGGTGGCTCTCAGATGATTAGGTTAGCCAGAATTTTCTGGCTGACCTTTTTATGTTTTTCGATTGGGATGGAGTGAGGAGAGGCAAAGGTGTTCCATGATTTTTATGTGAGATAATATAACAAGAAAAGAAGGTGTTTTCGTTCTTTTTTTGTACAAAACGCCCAATATACTGAGTTCACTTTATAACCTGCAACAATTCTATGTTGTGAATCATGGAACTTCCCGCAATTGTTTATATAATGTGAATCAACATAACATGATTTTTGCAGCGGTAAAGTGATTCTAAATTACAGGGGGCAGGTAGGGATGAGAGAAACCAAGAGAATGAGGATTTTTTCACTGGGAATTCAGCACGTATTGGCGATGTATGCCGGGGCCATTTTGGTTCCGCTGCTTGTGGGAAGGGCGTTAAACCTGACTGCAGAACAATTGGCGTACTTGGTATCGATTGACCTGTTAACCTGTGGTATCGCGACATGGCTTCAAGCACGTAAAGGGAAGTATTTGGGGATAGGCTTGCCAGCGGTTCTTGGAAGCTCATTTGTTGCTGTGACTCCCATGATTGCGATTGGATCACAATATGGAATTCCGGCCATTTACGGTTCCATCATTGCAGCAGGAATATTCATCGTTATATGTGCTGTCTTCTTTAGTAAAATCGTCAAACTGTTTCCTCCCGTTGTGATTGGAACAGTCGTGACCATTATTGGTCTGGCGTTAATTCCAACGGGCATCAAAAACATGGCAGGTGGAGCAAACAGTGAGAATTTCGGAAGCCTGGACAATCTGGCTCTCTCATTCGGGGTATTGCTCTTCATTCTGGTGCTGAATCGATATGCTCGCGGCTTTGTCAAATCCCTCGCAGTTCTCCTCGGTATTATTGTGGGTACACTCGTCGCTGCCCTCATGGGGAAAGTGAATTTCAACTCTGTACAGGAAGCTTCCTGGTTCCACTTGCCACAGCCCTTTTATTTTGGATGGCCCACCTTCGAAATCGGTCCTATCATTACCATGATTATTGTCGGTACGGTTGTCATTATTGAGTCTACAGGTGTGTTTATGGCCTTGAGCAAAATCTGTGATCAACCGATTAACGAAAAGGATCTGGCACGAGGATATCGCGCAGAAGGTCTGGCGTTTGTGCTTGGTGGAATCTTCAATGCTTTTCCTTATAACACTTTTGCCCAGAATGTCGGTTTGGTTCAGCTCTCCAAGGTGAAAACGACCAATGTGGTTGTTGCAGCCGGAGGTATTCTGATTTTTCTCGGACTCATCCCCAAAGTTGCGGCATTCGCAACGATTATCCCCAGCGCGGTACTCGGCGGGGCAACGGTTGTTCTGTTCGGCATGGTGGTCTCATCCGGGATTAAAATGCTGCAACATGTGGATTTCAGTAAGCAATCCAATTTGTTGATCGTTGCTTGTTCGGTTTCACTCGGTCTTGGCGTCACGGCTGTGCCCGATCTGTTTGCCCAGCTGCCTCAAAGTATCCGCATTATTGTTGGTGATGGTATTATCACAGGAAGTCTGTGCGCCATTCTGCTCAATATCTTCTTTAACCTCGGATTTAAAAAGGAGAGTCTGCCCGTACAGCCCGTACAGGCTCAAGAGGCACATACGTAATGATTATTTTGTAGGCATGTAATCTGAATAAATGGAACAGACCCAAGATGGTGTTGAGTGGGGTGGGATGATCGGAATGATTCCCCTCGCCAATGAACCTCTTGGGTTTTTATGTTGTGTTAACTGATGAGTACCAGTGGATTGTTTTACTCAACATACCCCGGAAGCTTTTCACCTGTGATAAGTTCGAAAAGTTTTGCAGATTTCTTCTTAGTTAATTGAACATAAGTAGGCTTGCTTTCAATGATGATCTCAACCTGATCCTGATGGGGACTGATCCAGAGATTATAGATGACACTTTTATCTGAGGATGATTTGTTATTCTCAAAAAAGAATTTATAATCTGGAGGCCGCACCATATCCGCTATAGTATTGTTCGATGGGATAGAGGCGGTGATGTTCCTGATGGCTTGCACCTGAGTCGGGTCGGTAATTTCTCTAAGAAGGGTGTATTTATTTGATTCATCGACCGACTGTTGAATGATAACCTGATCTCCTTTCGATTGTATTTCGCCCATTGAACAACCCGTAAGGCACATAAACAAAAGTGTCATACACCCAATCCAATAGATGTATTTTCTCAATCTGATCCCCCCTTGAAACTTAAACGGTGCCCCGGGTATGAAAGTTACAGCGGGATGAATGCAAAAGGGATATAAATATGCTAAAGTTTCATCATGAACATGCTACATGTTCTTTCCGTTGAATTTCCATGCGACTACATAAATGAGCATTGGTTCACAAGGCTAAAATATAAACGAAGGGATATCCTGATATCGCTTGGTTACAGAAAAGGAGTTGTGATCACCATGCAACAAGAAACGCTGAAAAAAGGCTGGCACTTCGACAACAGTTATGGACGTTTGCCACAGACCTTTTTTACAAATCAGGGTGCGGTACCTGTTCAATCACCGAAGTTGATCATCTTCAATACGTTGCTTGCAGCCAGCCTGGGGCTGAATGTTGAGGCACTGAACAGTGATGAAGGAGCGGAGGTGTTTGCAGGAAACCTGATTCCGGAAGGTGCCGAGCCTCTGTCTCAGGCCTATGCGGGTCATCAGTTCGGTAATTTTAACATGCTTGGTGATGGACGGGCTTTGCTGCTGGGAGAACAGATCACGCCACAAGGCGAGCGAGTGGATATCCAGCTGAAAGGTTCCGGAAGAACCCCATATTCTCGCGGAGGTGATGGACGTGCTGCTGTTGGGCCAATGCTGCGTGAATACATTATTAGTGAAGCGATGTATGCACTCGGCATTCCAACAACGCGAAGTCTGGCGGTTGTTTCTACTGGAGAAAACATTACACGCGAAACAGAGCGACCTGGTGCTATCCTGACTCGAGTAGCTTCAAGTCATTTACGTGTAGCAACCTTCCAATACGCAGCCAGATGGGGATCGATTGATGAGCTCAGAGCATTGGCTAACTATACACTGAAACGGCATTTTCCCGATATTGCGGAAGCCGATAATCGCTATCTGCTGTTGCTTCAGGAAGTCATTCAGCGGCAGGCTTCACTTATCGCTAAGTGGCAACAGGTTGGTTTCATTCATGGCGTAATGAATACAGATAATATGGCCATCAGTGGTGAAACCATCGATTATGGGCCGTGTGCGTTTATGGATGCCTACAATCCAGCGACGGTATTTAGCTCCATTGACACGCAAGGTCGGTATGCCTATGGAAATCAACCGTATATTGGCGGCTGGAATCTGGCTCGGTTTGCCGAGACGCTTCTGCCACTGCTGCATGAGGATGAAGAACAGGCTGTACAAATCGCCCAGGATGCGATTGCACAATTCTCTGAATTGTATCATCACCACTGGCTCTCGGGAATGCGGAGTAAGCTGGGCTTGTTTAATGAAGAGGCTGAGGATGAAGCGTTAATCAGAGATCTTCTTGAATTGATGGAGAAGCATAGTGCAGATTACACAAATACGTTCCTCGCACTGACCTTTGATACGCTCAACGGAGCTCCTTTATTCGATACTTCAGAGTTTGCGGAGTGGAATGAGCGTCGCCAGGCAAGATTAGGCAGACAGCAGGAAGGGAAAGAAGAATCGCAGCAATTGATGAAGTCTAGCAACCCGGCGGTGATTCCTCGTAATCATCGGGTGGAAGAAGCACTGGACCGAGCAGAGAATCACGGAGATCTTAGTGTGATGGAGAAGCTTCTTGCTGTTCTTTCAAACCCGTTTGCACATTCTCCCGAACAGGCTGAGTACGCGAAACTGCCTGCGCAGTGCGATGCCTCCTACCGGACTTTCTGTGGAACCTGATTGAAAACTTGTTATGAAGAGGCTGCCAATGGCAGCTTTTTCATTATCATGCCCACAGGAACTTGAACAGCTGGATACGCTGGATCAGCAATTTTGGAACAATGAAGATCAGATTGCAGACAAGGCTTATGCATATTACCACGAGAAGTTGAACATGATGTCTTTATAAACTTTGGCGCAGGCACTCATCTGTTGTTCTATCTAAAGATAAATACTTGACCTTGCAATGATATTAACGTTCGGCTATACTGGCTATAAATTGAATACATGAATTACGTTGATAGAGCGCAGTAGCGGCTTTGTCCCTGTTACAGAAAGTCAGGGGTTGATGGAACCTGATACATACAAGGGCTGCGAATTACACTCTGGAGTACTTGGGTAATGCCAAGCGGAATGGCAAACGATATTTTGCTGAAAGCGGTATGGACAGCGCGTGAGTTGTTGTCTGTGCAAGTTGGGTGGTACCACGGTTATGATAATCGTCCCTATGTCTATTGATGACAAGGCGGCGATTTTTTTGTGTCCAAAAAAGCCTCGCCCGGCTTAGCTCCTTGTGAATTAACGTAGATCATGGCCTAATACCAATGCATAGAGAAGGGGTTGCTTGTTTTGAATATTATTGATGAACTGGAATGGCGCGACGCTATTAACCAACAGACGGATGCGGAGGGTCTGCGTGAGCTGACCGAGACCACGTCGGTTTCCTTGTACTGCGGGGTTGACCCTACAGGAGACAGCATGCACATTGGACATTTGATTCCGTTCATGATGCTGAAACGTTTCCAACTCGCTGGCCACCGTCCGGTTATTCTGATTGGTGGGGCAACAGGAACTATTGGTGATCCAAGTGGTCGTCAATCGGAACGTTCTCTTCAAACGTTGGAAGAGGTACAGGCCAATGTGGATGCTCTGACTGCACAAATGAAAAAGCTTTTTGTAACGGATGGCGACAATCAGGTACGTATGGTCAACAACTACGACTGGACACACAAAATCAATGTGATTGAATTTTTGCGTGACTACGGTAAAAACTTTAACCTCAACACGATGCTGGCCAAAGATGTGGTTGCGAGCAGACTGGAAGACGGAATTTCGTTTACCGAGTTCTCCTACCAGATTCTCCAATCGCTCGATTACCTGCACCTGTTCCAACATGAGGATGTACAGCTGCAAATTGGCGGTTCCGATCAATGGGGCAACATTACAAGCGGTCTGGACCTGATCCGTAAAAAAGAAGGGCCAGAAGCAAAAGCTTACGGTCTGACGATCCCGCTTATGCTCAAATCCGACGGAACAAAATTCGGTAAATCCGCAGGCGGGTCCATCTGGCTTGATGCGAATAAAACGACTCCATTCGAATTCTACCAGTTCTGGGCGAACTCGGATGATCGTGATGTGATCAAATACCTGAAATACTTCACATTCCTAAGCAAAGAGGAGATTGAAGCTTTGGCTGAAAAGGTAGAAACGGAGCCGCACAAGCGTGAAGCACAAAAGGCACTCGCTGAAGAAATGACGAAATTTGTTCACGGCGACGATATGCTGGAGCAGGCTAAGCGCATTACGGCAGCACTGTTCAGCGGAGACATTCGTTCCCTTACAGCAGACGAAATCGAGCAAGGCTTTAAAGAAATGCCGACCTTCGAAACCGATGGTGAAGCGAAAAATATTGTAGACTGGCTCGTGGATCTTGGCCTGGAGCCATCCAAACGTCAGGCGCGTGAGGATGTCACCAAAGGAGCTATCTCCATGAATGGTGAGAAAGTTACGGAACTTGAATTCACGGTCTCTGCAGAGCACGCAATCGGTGGTAAATTCATCATTATCCGCAAAGGCAAGAAAAATTACAGTCTGGTGAAATTGAAGTAGCAATAATATTGCAGCATGAATCTTGGGGAGGTAGAAGCAAAGGTCTTACCTTCCCAAGCAACACAAAAAAAGGACCGTCTCCAATCATGTCAATGACATCATGGAGACGGTCCTTTTTATATTCCATCCGCAAATGGCTTATTAGTTATTAATTTATTGATTCACAATCGCTGTGATCTCTTCATCCAGATCAAGTCTTACATTCTCACGGTAAGCCCGAATATCGTATTCACTGTGCAGGTAGCGCAGGATCGCTTCAATCATGTTGGATTCAACCAGGTACTGACTGCGGCCTTGAATCCAGACTTCAGCGGAATATCCCGTTTCTTCTTCCCAGCTCAGTTCCACATTGACATCGGTTGGGCGAACACCCTTACGTTCAGCCATGTGAATACAGATCGCGTTGACAATTTCATCCATGCTTAGAACCATAGAGCTTAGTACCGTCCGTTTCTGTTACGGTCATCATCATCACGATCATTTTTGCGGTCATAACGACCATCTGCTGCTGGTTTACGGCGATTCGTAATGGCTCTGAACAGGGCCATCGCGAGCATAACGATCAGCATAATTGCAGCTACGTTTACGAGCAATCCAAGAATGTTACCCAGAGCGCCCATGCCACCGAACAATCCGCCGAACATCATACCAGCAAGACCGCCCAGCATCATACCTTTCATAAATCCACCGCCACCGCCGAAGAATCCGCCACGGTTCGTTGTAGCTCCATTGCTGGAGTTGTTATTCGTATTCGATTTGCTCACATTGCTGTTGGAATCGGATTTCTTAGGTGTGTTGGTATAGCTTTTTGTTCCCGATTTGAAACCGCCACCACGTCTAGCATCAGCAGAATCTGGATTCGCGACTCCAACTGTTGCAAACAGTAATGTAAAGGCCATGAAAACCATCATGAGATGTTTAATTCCGAATTTTTTCTTCATTGTAAAGATCGTAACCCCCCGATTAATTTGTTTGATTCGCCCAAAAATGGGCCTTACTCAAGTAATACGGTCAACTTGCAGGAACGTTTCAAATTTTGTTTAATTTTCTGAAATACTTGGACAAGGGTCCTGAATTGCCGCTTGACCATCGAGTAGTTGGGTTACCCAGTTACACCATTCGATGCCTGTTTGCGCGTTCATTAACCCTTTTTGTACCAGAATGTAACTTCCGAATTCCCGACTGCCTACTCGCAAATTATCCTGAGGTATACGGGATTTCAAATCCTCGAAATAACGGATGCGTTCCAAAAACCAGTTTTTGCGCTCATTCAGAATGCGTCTCATGCTTCCATCTTCCGCAATGCCGACACATAAAATACGCAGATTGAACTCGTCACGCGTAACCGGAGCGGTAACGGGAGTGATCATCCATCCCAGCAGTTTTTCAATACCTTTTTCCGTGACTGCATACATTTTTTTGTCCGGTTTGTCAGACTGTTGCACCCAGCGGGAGGCTAAAAGCTCATCGTTTTCCATTTTGGAGAGGAGGGGATAGATCTGACTGTGCTTAGCCTGCCAATGCGGCTGGATCTTCAGCATTAGATCATAACCTGATGACTCCTCGCGGGTAAGAAGCCCGAGCAATCCGTAGGAAAGTATGTTCATGCACATGTCTCCTTAATATTAGGGCTGGGCCAGCAAAAACAATAAAAATTGCTTTCTTTGACCGCTTTCATAAAAGTGTACACTGAAACTGTATGGTTTGACAACCTGACAGAACAACTGCCTCAATTTAGACAAAAAAAGAGTGCGGACCTCGAGGTCCGCACCCAAAACCATTTAGAGAGATGTCTGTTGCCCATACCCCTCTGCGACAAGATCAAGTTCACCTGTGTAGGAGTCTATGACCATGCCGTGGACGGGTACATTAGGCGGAAGCAATGGATGTTTCTTGATCACTTCCACAGTATGTTTTACCCCTTCTTCAACGCTGTCAAACCCGCGTAGCCACTTTTGTAAACGTATGCCCGAGTTCTCCAGTGTACTCATGACTTCCTCGGATACACCCCGTTCGACCATATGTCCAATCATGGTCTCTGCGTGTAGGGAAGCCATACCGCATTCCGTGTGTCCAACAACCAGTACTTCGTCGGCACCAAGCTCATAGATGGCGACAAGAACACTACGCATAACAGACCCAAAAGGTTGAGAGATGATTGCGCCAGCGTTTTTGATAATTTTCACATCGCCATTCTTCAGGTTCATGGCCTTGGGCAGCATTTCCACGAGACGGGTATCCATACAAGTGATGATAACCATCTTTTTGGTTGGAAACTTGCCAGCCGTATACTTTTCGTATTCTTTGGTCTCGACAAATGTCTTGTTGTAAGCCAGAATCTCTTGAATGTTGTTCATGTCCATTGCCTCCTGTTATCCAATACGATGAGCACAGCCACTTACATCAAATGCAGCTTGTCCTACGCCCTTTGGGTTCATTTATTATACCACGGTCAGCAAATTGCATTATTCCTCGGTTTGGAGGAATAATGCAATTTGCATCTGTTAAAAGTTGATTATACGCATTGCAAAAAGTATCATCAATAGGGAAAACAACATTTTTTTGAAGAGGTGAACGTTAACAATGGAACAACAAACACAGCAACAGCTGGAATCCTTCCGTAATCTGGCTCGCAAAATTAAGAGTTATCATGAAGCCATTGGTTTGCTTCACTGGGATCTGCGCACAGGTGCGCCCAAAAAAGGTGTCCCGACACGTTCGGAAACACTTGGGATGCTGTCAACCGAAGCATTCAAACTGCAAACCTCAGCTGAGATGAAATCCTACCTGGATACATTAACAAATCCAGCGGTGCTAGAACAGCTGGAAGATATCGACCGCCGTCAGGTGGAAGATTGCCAGAAAGAATATAATCGCAGTCAGTCCGTACCACCAGAAAAAGTACAAGCGTATACCGTACTTACCGCCAAATCAGAAACGGCTTGGGAAGATGCCAAGCATAACAGCGATTTTGCTGGTTTTTCGCCCTACCTCACCGATATTGTGAAGCTCAAACAAGAGTTCATTGACTACTGGGGTGTGAAAGATACTCGTTATGATACCCTTCTGGACATGTATGAGCCAGAACTGACGGTAGAAAAGGTGGATGCGGTATTTGCCCGTCTCAAAGCCCGTTTGGTTCCGCTGCAAGAGAAGATCAATGCTTCGGCGAACAAGCCGAACACGGAGTTCTTGAACCAGCTGTTTGACAAGGATCAACAGGAGAAATTCAGTCTGTTTATTCTGGGACAAATGGGTTATGACTTTGAAGCCGGAAGACTCGATGAGAGCGTTCACCCGTTTGCAACGGGCCTGAATCCAGGTGATGTGCGGATCACGACAAACTATTTGCAGGATGATGTGACGAGTGCGGTCTTCAGTTCACTACACGAAGGCGGACACGCCCTGTATGAGCAAAATATTGACGACAGCCTGGCTGGTACTCTTCTTGCCGAAGGAACGTCCATGGGTATCCACGAATCCCAGTCTCGTCTTTGGGAAAATATGATTGGCCGTAGTCTTCCATTCTGGACGCGTTATTATAAAGATTTGCAACAGCACTTCCCTCAATTAAACGAGGTTGAACTGGAAGATTTTTATCGGGCAATTAACCGGGTTGAAAGCTCTCTAATCCGGATTGAAGCAGATGAGCTGACGTACAATCTGCACATCATCATTCGTTATGAAATTGAGAAAATGCTGTTTAACGAAGGTCTGGAAGTCAAGGACCTGCCGGAGACTTGGAATGCAAAATACAAGGAATATCTTGGCGTTGTGCCACCGAATGATGGTATGGGTGTGCTTCAGGATGTTCACTGGTCGGGTGGTGACTTTGGTTACTTTGCTTCTTACTCGCTCGGCAATATGTATGCTGCACAGATTCTACATACACTGCGCAAAGAGATGCCGGAGTTCGATGCCCATATTGCCGAAGGTAACCTGATTCCCATCAAGGAATGGTTGACTGACAAAATTTATCGTTATGGCAAAAGCCGTACACCTTCCGAACTGATTGTGGCCGTAACGGGTGAAGAGTTGAACCCAGACTATTTGGCTGATTATCTGGAAGCGAAATATGCCGAGATTTACAAGCTGTAGACAGCTATAACATCATCATCAAATTCTTGAAGAGCGGGGCAGGATTGCCCGGCTCTTCTTTTGCATGCAAGTTCTTAACCTTTTGCTGGGCATCAGCATATCAATAATAGAGAGAACAGCTGAAACCAGTGAAGGAGGGAAATATCATGAAATACACGCCCTGGTTCATCCGGGCCATCGTCATTTTGCTCATTATCATAGTGGCTCTCACCAGCTGCAATAAAGATAAGGATGAAACCAAAATTACGATTGGTGAGGTCACACGTTCTGTGTTTTACGCACCTGAGTATGTGGCCGTGGCCCAAGGTTTTTTTGAGGAACAGGGGCTTGAAGTGGACATTCAGACGACGGCTGGCGGAGACAAAACGATGGCTGCATTGCTTGCAGGCTCAGTAGACATCGCATTGGTCGGAGCAGAGACGTCTATTTATGTCTATCAACAAGGCGCAGAAGATCCGGTCATTAACTTTGCCCAGCTTACACAGACGGACGGAACGTTTCTGTTTGCCCGCAATCCCGAAGGTGAATTCAATTGGGATCAACTGAAACAGAGTACATTCCTTGGACAAAGAAAAGGTGGCATGCCTCAAATGGCAGGCGAATTCACGCTGAAAAAACATGGCATTGATCCGCAGAATGATTTGGAATTGATTCAAAATGTGGATTTTGCCAACATCGCTTCTGCATTTGCTTCAGGTACGGGGGATTATGTGCAGCTGTTTGAACCTCAGGCGTCCATCTTTGAGAAAGAGGGTCGCGGCAAGGTAGTAGCCTCGTTCGGTACGGAAAGTGGCCATCTGCCTTATACGGTCTTCATGACCAAACAAAGCTATATCAACGACAACAAGGACATCGTTCAGAAGTTCACTAACGGCTTGCACAAGGCACAGGCCTGGGTGGATTCCCACACCGCTGAAGAGATCGCTGAAGTCATCAAACCTTATTTTAAAGATATCGATCCAGCCATTCTGGTAAGCAGTGTGAACCGTTATAAAGAACAGGGCACATATGCAACCGATCCAATTATTGATGAGGACGAATGGAATAACTTGCTGGACGTCATGAGTGCTGCGGGAGAATTGAAACAGCGTGTCGATTCTCAAACGATTGTCGATAATTCCTATTCAGAAAAAGCAGCATCAGCGAAGTAACCAGGTATTCAGGAAAGGACGTGAGCATGTATGCCTGAATCCGAAACGGTGATCAGACTGGAAGGGATTTCGCAAGTCTATGTCAGCGAGCGTGAAGCATCACTGGTTATCGAAAATTTGAATCTTCAGGTCGAGCAAGGAGAATTCGTTAGTCTTGTTGGCCCAAGCGGATGTGGTAAAACTACATTGCTGTCGATCATCGCCGGGCTGCTCACACCGACCGCAGGCGAGGTTAAGGTAAAAGGAAAACGCATCGAAGGTCCGTCTGCCCAGATTGGCTATATGCTGCAACAGGATTATCTGTTTCCGTGGCGTACCATTTTGGATAATGCCTTGATCGGACTTGAACTGACAGGTGCGCTCAATGAACTGAGTCGTGAGCGTACGCGTGAGCTGCTGGCAGGTATGGGTCTAGCTGGCACCGAAAGCCAGTATCCTTCCGAGCTATCCGGGGGCATGAGGCAGCGGGTGGCTTTGGTTCGTACACTGGCTACGGATCCGGGAATACTGTTGCTGGATGAACCCTTTTCCGCACTTGATTATCAAACCAAGCTGCAACTGGAGGATCTGGTCTCGGACACATTGAAGAAATCCGGCAAAACTTCGGTGCTTGTTACCCATGATCTGTCCGAAGCTATCGCCGTCAGTGACCGCGTCATTGTGCTTGATCGCAATCCGGGTCGCATTCGGCGGGAGTTTATCATTCCCGAAGATCTGCGGAACGCACAGCCTTTTCACGCGAGGGAGCAGCCGGGGTTCAATGAGCTGTTTCAGGCGTTATGGAGTGAACTGGATCAGTCCGGAGGAGGTGAGAAGAACGGGTGAATCAGACGAACCAGAAGCAGGAAATGCGTGATGATTGGATGAGACAGCTACACCAAAGTCATATCCAGCAGGTTGCCAGATGGCGACATAAAGTGCTGGCGGTGCAGCTGTCCATGCTGGTGTTTATGTTTTTGCTGTGGGAACTGGCGGGAAGGCTACGCTGGATTGATGTGCTCTTGTTCAGTTATCCCAGCAAAATTTTCAATCAGATCTGGAAGGACATCGTCAGTGGAGAACTATGGGCGCATGTTGGGGTAACCGTAGGGGAAACGGCAGTCGGCTTTTTGCTGGGGACACTCGTCGGAACACTGCTTGCGGTTCTGATCTGGTGGTCTCCTTTTTTGTCCAAAGTGCTTGATCCCTATATGGTTGTGTTCAACAGCATGCCCAAAGTAGCGCTGGGTCCAATCTTTATCGTCATGTTTGGTGCAGGATTTACAGCCATTGTCATGACGACTTTGTCAATCACAGTCATTATAACTACACTTGTTGTGTATAACAGTTTTAATGAAGTAGATCAGAACTATATTAAGGTTATCCGTACGTTTGGTGGCGACCGCTCCGAGATTTTCAGCAAAGTCGTATTACCCGCTTCCTTTCCTGCGATTGTCTCTACCTTAAAAGTAAACGTGGGCATGGCCTGGGTCGGTGTGATCGTGGGTGAATTTCTGGTCGCCAAGCAGGGATTGGGCTATCTGATCATCTACGGATTTCAAGTGTTCAACTTTACCCTTGTTTTCTCGAGCCTGTTGATTATTGCCGCTGTAGCTACAGCGATGTACCAGCTCGTTGTATATGTAGAACGCAAGCTGCTGGCAGGACGTAGGTAATTCTTCAAAGCGTGCATGCAAAATAGAATGCTTCATGATATGTATACAATTTCACAAGAGGTGTCACGTTGCCGGAACCCGTAAAATCAAGTACCATACTAATACGAATATTCCGCGCAGTCCGGAATGAATGCGACGATTGGAGAAGAGGGCCTAGAGGCTTCCGTCGCATCAATCAAATTGCCAGCGTCCCTCATCCGGGGCGCGTTATTGTGACCGACATGCATATGCATGTCGGTTGATGCCGTTTATGAGTGTAGCAGCGAAATCGATATACGGTTCTTCCAGAATGATTCTTTTGATTAGATAAGAAATGGTTTTTGGCAGGATGTGTAATACTAGGGATATGATATATGACGATACACGCTGTCAGGCATTGGACAAGCGCTCACCTGGGTAGGTATGGCTCGCTGGCTTTGACATTTTTGCAGCTTAGAGGAGAGGGAGTTAGATGGGTTTTAGGGTAATTAAAACCGCAATAGCCGCGCTGATGGCCGTGCTGATTGCGGACTGGTGCGGCTTGCCCGGACCAACATCGGCGGGCTTGTTAGCCATACTCGGCGTTGATGTGACACGAAAAAGAAGTATTCGCACCATATCTGCGAGATTTTTCGCTTCCGTAGTGGGGCTTTTATTTGCAAGTGTACTTTTTCACTTTCTTGGCTTCCATTATTGGGTGCTGGCGGTCTACATACTGATTGCATTTCCGGTTATAGTTCGGGCCGGATTCAAGGAAGGCATTGTGACGGGGTCTGTCGTGGTGTTCCGGGTATTTGGCGGCGGTGAAATGGACGTACATGTGGTTTTGGTCCAAATTGGGCTGTTGCTGATTGGTCTCGGTTCCGCGATGGTTGTCAATCTGGCGTATATGCCGGCTGCGGACCCGCAGATGCTGCGTATTCGCAAAAGAATTGATGAGTTATTCTCGGTTATCTTCAAGGAGTTTGCCGCCACGCTGCGCAATCCGAATGAAGTGTGGGCAGGGAAAGAGCTGATCGAAGCCGACAAGGCTGTACTGGGCGGCATTGAAGCGGCCAAACGTTCATTGGAGAATCAGGTCATCCACCCGAACGAGGGATGGAGTGTTTACTTTTATATGCGCAAAACGCAATTGGATTCCATCCAGCATATGATGCATCTGGTATCACAGATCTATCAGAAGATGCCGCATGCGGAAATGGTATCTGAGCTGTTCGACCAGCTCAGTCAGGATGTACTCACTGAATCTTACACCGGACGTACTGAAAAACTTCTCGCAGATGTGCAAGAAGAATTCAAGCGAATGGAGTTGCCGGATACAAGGGAAGAATTCGAGATTCGTTCCGCGATTCTCCAGCTGTGCCGGGAACTCGCGCTGTATCTGAAAATAGCCAAGAAGGACAAAGCACCGTCTCCAGTATCGGACCGGTCCCAATCTACAAATGAATAATAGAAAATAGTTGTCACCCTAGACGGATGCCCTGCATACACTTGTAAAGAATGATTGTATGGAGGAGGTTTAAAGATGTCATTGAGTCATAAACATCAATGTAGAGAGATCATCACGAAGGCGATCTGCGGCAAAGGTCGTAAGTTCTCTACCGTAACACATACCGTGACTCCGCCACATGGTCCGACCAGTATTTTGGGGGCTTGGATTATCAACCACCAATATGAAGCCGTATCAGCGGGGGACGGAATTGAAGTTATTGGTACTTACGATATCAACATTTGGTATTCCTATGACAAAAATTCACAGACGGATGTAGCCAAAGAAACGGTGTCGTATGTAGAACATGTACCTTTGTCCTATCTGGACCCGAAACACCGGGCCGCCACTGTAGAGGTATCTGCGGATGCAACGCAGGAACCGAGCTGTGTGGAAGCCACGGTGTCGGCAGGTGGAGGCAGCGTAATTATCCGGGTAGAACGGGAATTCGCTGTTGAACTGGTCGCCGAGACCAAAGTATGTGTGAAAGTGTGCACGGATGGCTGTGGAGATTACGAAGACAAGGATTATGACTACGGCAGTGGCGATGGAGATTATGACGATCTCGATCCCGACCTGCTTGACGATGAGCTGTAAGCTCAGCGATCCGGATTCATAAACTTAAGGTATCATATGCGCCGCAAGCGGCAATGAAGAGGGCGTAAGCCCTCTTTTTTCATTTTGGGCGAGTATCGGGAGGTGGGACAGGATGAATGTGATAGATGAGGCCGAGGAGGCGGTGCGCCGATATGAACGCATGCTCCCTCGTGAACGAGCAGATCGCCTCAAACGATCCGGGATTGAAGTGCTAGCATCGCAGGGCAGGCGTGACCGGGAGTTGGGTCTGCGTGTGCGTTACGATGTTGAGATATGCTGTCTGCAAGCGATTCGCATCAAACGTAGGGACACCAGTGGCATGGGTGGAGCGCAAGAAAGTGTGCTGGATCGTGAAGCGGCATCAACGTTATTCAAACGCATTGAACGGCTTGCCACCAAAACATTGTATACGGTTGGACTGGATCACGGCGCTGTAAGACTGGAAGCGTCAGGAAAGTGCGGTTGTTCTGTCATCTCAATTGACCCAAGGCCATGGAAGGGCATGACAGATCTCTCTGCCATGTACCGTGCAGGCTGGAAACAGCTTCAGTCCGAACTGGATGAAGAGCGGCATCGTAATGCAGCCCCCATACTTGGAATGGACCCTGAGTTCCTACTTGTGCAAATGCCAGAATCCAAAATCGTGCCCGCCTCCAGATTTCTCGAACGAACAGGTGTAGCCGGCTGTGATTCCGTGACGATCGGTGGACGACGAATATATCCTGTAGCCGAACTGCGACCCGCCCCCAGCTCTGAGCCGCGCGAACTGCTGGCTCATCTGATGAGAGCCTTTGCGGCCGCATCCCGCAGTATTAGTGATCACTCGCTGATCTGGCAGGCAGGGGGAATGCCCCAGCGCGGCTTGCCGCTCGGCGGACATGTTCATTTCAGTGGCGTTACACTAAACGGGGAGCTGCTGCGTGCACTTGACAATTATTTGGCATTGCCGCTTGCCGTTCTTCAGGACCCACGAGGTTCAGGCCGGCGTCCACGTTATGGGGCATTGGGTGATTTCCGACTGAAATCATACGGTGGATTCGAATACCGCACGTTACCCAGTTTTCTGGTATCTCCTCTGGTTGCCAAAGGTGTTGTTGCTCTAGCTGGTCTTATCGCGAGAGGCTATCATCAGCTGCGTCAACGTCCTTTGGCGAAGGCGGCTGTTCATACTGCTTTTTATGAAGGAAACCGTGAGGTAATGCAGGCGCATATTCCGGCACTGCTGGATGATCTGACGCAAATGGACGGTAATGAGCGTTATGAACGTTACGCCGCTCCATTAATTAGCCAGCTAAGACAGGGTAGAACATGGGACGAGAGTCGGGATATACGTAAACTCTGGAATATTCGAGCAGGTTCATGAAGAGTGGGCACTTTTTTGGTATAATGAGAAATAAGTCGATTTTGATCATCGTTACGGAAGAAATGGAACAGCAACCTGTGAGGGAAGCGGCGGATGCCGAAACATGAGGCGGTGGCACGAATAAGGTGCCTGACCGCCTTATTGCTCCTTCCGGGACAGCTTCTCTTCCTGACAACATTGGAACGGATGGAGGATACTCATGGCTCAGTATACGCCAATGATTCAACAATATTTGCAAGTGAAGGCCGAAGCGCAGGACGCTTTTCTTTTTTTTAGATTAGGTGATTTCTATGAGTTGTTCTTTGAGGATGCGGTTAATGCTTCCCGTGAGCTAGAGATTACATTAACAGCACGCGCAGGAGGGGGAGAAGATAAGATCCCGATGTGCGGTGTGCCTTATCATTCGGCTGACAATTACATACAGCGCTTGATTGAAAAAGGATACAAAGTAGCCATCTGCGAACAGATGGAAGATCCAACGGTAACCAAAGGCATGGTGCGGCGTGAAATTGTACGAGTTATTACACCCGGAACGGTAATGGAAGGCAAGACATTAGGGGACAAGTCCAACAACTATATGGTTTGCCTGACAGGGAATCAGAACACACTTGCACTGGCTGCCTGTGACTTGTCCACAGGGGAGCTCTACGTGACCTCTGTTCCATACTCACAAGAGTGGCTCAAGGATGAGATCGGGATCTATGAACCTTCGGAACTGGTGGGGGATGCTGCGTTGCTGGATACGGTGGCTACCCAGGCATCTCCAATTGGTCGACCTGTAGTATACACACCATGGACGAAGAGCAAGGAAGATTTGGTGCGTCAGCAATTCGGCGAAGCGGTATGGGCACGTCTGGAGTCTGAACGTCAAGCCTGTATAGCGCGTCTTTTCTCCTATTTAAGTGAGACACAGAAGCGTTCGCTTGGACAATTGACACAGATTTCAACGTATGAGCCGGATCACTTTATGATTCTGGACCCCTTTACTCGGCGTAACCTGGAACTGGTGGAAACCGTACGTGAACGTTCGAAAAAAGGTTCGCTGCTCTGGCTCCTGGACCGCACAGAGACGTCCATGGGGGCCCGCATGCTGCGTCGCTGGGTCGATAAACCCTTGCTGCAAAAAGGAAAAATCAATGAACGTCTGGAAGCAGTAGATACGCTGTATAACCAGTTTATATTGCGGGAAGATCTGCGTGCAGAACTCAAAGACATCTACGATCTGGAACGTCTGGTGGGTCGAATTGCCTTTGGTAATGCCAACGGTAGGGATCTGAATGCGCTGAAGCTGTCACTGGACAAAATTCCGGGGCTACGTCAGTATTGTGCAGGTTCGCCTTCCACGACGCTACAGCACATTGCTGGCATTATGGATGATTGTAGTGATTTGCGAGATGCAATCGGTCAGGCTATCGTTGATGAGCCGCCCGTGTCGGTGCGAGATGGCGGCTTAATCCGTGAGGGGTACCACGAGCGGCTGGATGAGCTTCGGGAAGCCTCGGTGAATGGCAAGCAGTGGATTGCTGAACTGGAGGCCAGAGAACGTGAAGCGACTGGCATTCGCTCGCTGAAAATTGGTTACAACAAAGTATTTGGGTACTATATTGAAATTACCAAGTCGAACCTGGCTTCTCTGCCAGAAGGCCGTTACGAGCGGAAACAAACCCTTGCCAATGCTGAGCGTTATATTACACCGGAGCTGAAAGAAAAAGAGACGCTAATTCTGGAAGCTCAGGACAAGATGGTCGATATTGAGTACGGCTTGTTCGCGGAATTGCGGGAACGGCTTAATCAGGAGATCGCCAGGCTGCAAAAACTGGCTGAGCTGGTCGCGGAGATTGATGTGTATCAATCCTTTGCCGTCATAAGTGCAGAGCGTAATTTCGTACGGCCTACATTGACCGATGGTTACGATCTGGTCTTGGAACAGGGGCGCCATCCGGTGGTTGAAGCAGTGATGCGAGATGGAGCTTTCATTGCCAACAATACTGCGATGCAGAAGGAAGAGGCCCGAATTCTACTGATTACCGGCCCGAATATGGCAGGGAAAAGTACGTATATGCGGCAGGTGGCGCTGATTTCGATTCTGGCGCAGATTGGCTGTTTTGTGCCGGCAGGACAAGCTGAAGTACCGATTATGGATCGCATTTTCACACGGATTGGTGCGGCAGACGATCTCATCGGCGGGCAAAGTACGTTTATGGTAGAGATGGCCGACATTCAGGTCATGACGGATAAAGCAACACCACGCAGTCTGATTATTATCGATGAATTGGGTCGGGGAACGTCTACCAGTGAGGGAATGGCGATTGCGCAGTCCGTCATTGAATATGTGCACGATATCATTGGGTGCAAAGCGCTTGTATCAACTCATTTCCATGAGCTTGCTCATCTGGAAGAGAGTTTGGACAAGTTGGCGAATTACTCCATGGCTGTTCAGGAGAGCGGGGACAAGGTTAATTTCCTGCGTAAATTGATTGCCGGGGCTGCCAGCAGTAGCTACGGGATCTATTGTGCACGGCTTGCAGGGCTACCGGACAGCATCATTGAACGGGCAAATGGCTTGCTGCACGGTTTCGAGCATGCGGCGGCTCAGGTTGCGGTTGGAAGTGAACTTGCCGGGAATGACAAGCAGCAATCGGGTGATCATGCTCGAGTTGGTGCAGAGTTCCAGTCAACTGATCATTCGTCATTGATTCGGGAGCAGGAATCTACGGAACCTGTCGAACTCACTGTTGCGACTGAAGATCCAGCACGGAAACAACATGACAAGAAACAAAACGGTAAGCAGCAGTCAGACTCCAAACATACTGATGTGGTTCAACTGTCCATCTTTGGAGATGAAGAGCCAAGTGTAACTCCGAAAACGGAGGTGGTTGCCCTTGACAAGCCTGCCCGGGAGTTTATTCGTAATATGAAAGATATTGATGTAATGAACATGACGCCACTTCAGGCGATGCAAATACTGAATGATCTCAAATTGAAGGCACAGCAATTATCCTGAGTATAGGGGAGGGGAAAACCTGTGGCGAAAATTCATGTGCTTGATGAACATATTGCCAACCAGATTGCGGCAGGTGAGGTGGTCGAACGGCCTGCTTCAGTTGTCAAGGAGCTGCTCGAAAACTCGGTGGATGCAGGCGCCTCCAAAATTGAAGTTACGGTGGAAGAGGGCGGCCTGCTCCGTATCCGAGTCAAAGACAATGGTGCTGGTATCGAGCCAGAGGATATGGAAACAGCCTTCTATCGTCATGCAACCAGTAAAATAGCTCATGGCCGCGATCTGTTCCAGATTACAAGTCTTGGATTCCGGGGGGAGGCCTTGGCGAGTATTGCCGCTGTCTCTAAAGTGGAAGTGTTATCGGCCAGCGGGAATGACGGGCGAGGGCGCCGAATCGTGATTGAGGGCGGCAAACTTCTCTCACATGAGGATGAAACCTCACCGCAAGGCACTGACTTTGAGGTGAAAGAACTATTTTTCAATACGCCAGCCAGGCTTAAATATATGAAAACGATCCAGACCGAGCTGGGACATATCTCGGATGTTCTCTATCGTATGGCAATGTCTCATCCTAACATCTCGTTCACGCTGCGACATAATGAAAATACGCTGCTTCAGACGCTGGGCAATGGGGATCTGCTGCAAGTGGTTGCAGCGATATATGGAACTAGTGCCGCCAAAGCTATGCTCCCCATTCAGGGAGAAAGTCTGGACTACCGTTTGAGCGGGCTGATCAGTTTGCCGGAATGGACTCGTGCCAATCGTGGCGGCATGTCGACCATTGTGAATGGACGATTTATTCGGAATTACGGGCTCAACCAGGCTATTCTGAAGGCGTATCATACGTTGCTGCCCATTAATCGGTTCCCACTTGTCGTGGTGCAATTGGAAATGCATCCATCCCTGGTCGATGTGAACGTGCATCCGGCGAAGCTGGAGATTCGTTTCAGCAAGGAAGCGGAGCTGTACGAGTTTGTGGAAACGACACTACGTGGAATCTTGCGGAAGGAAGTGCTCATTCCACAGGTAACCAAGCAGCAAATCAGACGTGGAGATAACAGTTCCTTTATCCAGGAACAGTTCCTGTTCCCCAGAGGTCCTCTAAAGGACAAAACGGAATCCGCAGGGTATGGGCAACAAGGTCCATTAGGGAAAAATGCAGGACTCGCTAAAATGACTTCAGAGGACGATGATCTGGATGCTCCAGCTGATGTGGCTCCGGCTGATGTGCAATCAGGTCCTGATGGAAACGGTGAGGGTCAGACGCTGCCGTTGCCTGAAGCTCCACCCGAGATTCCACCATCCTATGATCCATTCGGGATGTTGAGCGGGGACTCAGGATCTAATGTTCTGAAGCATAATTTTAGTCATGACGAAAATTCCCATAGCGATCCAGCTTCTGCTGTGAGTGGAAGTACCGGTGCTACTACAGATCGTGCTGCGGAAGATGCCTTACCTTCAACTGAGGATAAGGGGTTATCTACTTCACAGGCTCCGGCTTCTGCGTATCGTTCCAATTCGGTGAATTCTCCGGTTAGAGAAGGTCGTTCATCTTATAATCCATCTGCGGCGGGTGCAAAAGGAGAGCGAAGCTGGAAGGCTCCAAGTTTACCGGACCCAGCAAGGCTGGCATCTGCCGTTAAATCGGATGTTTCCATGCCTGCGTTTCCTGAACTAAGTCTGATTGGGCAGCATCACGGGACGTACTTGATTGCACAAAATCAAGATGGTCTATATCTGATTGATCAGCATGCAGCCCATGAACGGGTGAATTATGAGTATTATTACGAGCAGTTTGGCAATCCGGCTCAGGCTTCGCAGGAGTTGCTGCTGCCCATTACACTGGAGTTCACACCATCCGAGACCGAAAAGCTCAAAACAAGACTGGCTTGGTTCGAGCAGGCGGGTGTGTACTTGGAACATTTCGGCGGGCAAACTTTCCGGGTGCGTTCCCACCCGTTCTGGTTCCCCAAGGGGGATGAGAAAGACATTATTGAAGAGATGTCGGAATGGGTTCTGAGTGAACGTAGTATTGATGTTGCCAAGATGCGAGAAGCGGCCTCCATTATGTGCTCTTGCAAAGCGTCCATTAAAGCCAATCAGAAATTGACGGATCAGGAGGCGGAAGTGCTGATTCAGCGTCTTGGTTCTTGCCGTCAACCGTATACTTGTCCACACGGGAGACCGATTGTGGTGTCATTTTCAACCTATGATCTGGAGAAATTGTTCAAACGGGTCATGTAGCTATTTAGGAGGAAATTATGTATATTACAACCGGTGAAAAGGAAGCAGGCCACCTTGTGGAACGTGCACGAAACCTTGCGGAAACAACGGGAGGAACCTATGTATCACGCAAAAGAATGTCTTTACCTGCAATGATTGCACATTATGGGATTGATGAGATTATAGTTGTGCTTCAGGGTAAAGTTCGTTTGTTTCGTCCGGATTCACCGCTGCTCGAGTTTCACCCCAGTATGGGATTTGTTCGCGCCAAACGTGTATTAAGGGGAGAGGCAGACCCAATGCTGGAAGCGGGCGCCGTATTAGAAGGGGATAGCATTATCGATTGTACAGCCGGACTGGGCACCGATGCTTTGGTATTTTCGGTGGCAGTAGGCGAAAGCGGTCGGGTAATCGCATGTGAAAGCTCCCTTCCGCTGTACACGCTATTGGTAGAGGGCATGTCTCAATATGAGAGCATTAAGCCTGCGGTAAACGAAGCTTTCCGGCGCATTGATCTGCGTCATGCGAATCATCTCGATTTGCTGCGTTCCTTGCCAGACCGAAGTTGTGACACGGTCTATTTCGATCCGATGTTCCGTGAACCGATGCTCGATTCAAGCGCCATCCAGCCTTTGCGAGATTATGCGAATCCAAGTGCACTGGATGAACAGAGTATTATTGAAGCGAAAAGAGTTGCCCGCAAGCGGGTAGTTATGAAAGAGAAGCGCGGCAGCGCGGAGTTTACAAGACTCGGTTTTGAAGTACATGACCGGGGAAATGCAAAAACACTGTACGGAGTGATTAATGTTGAAAGCTGAAGTTAAACCGAAGCTGCTTGTGCTGGTCGGACCAACAGCTGTGGGCAAAACAAGAATGAGTATTGAACTTGCACAGGCGTTTAATTGTGAGATTATTTCGGGGGACTCCATGCAGGTATATCGCGAAATGGATATCGGTACGGCCAAAATTACTCGCGATGAAATGAAGGGTGTTCCCCATCACCTCATCGACATCCATGAACCGGAATACCCCTATTCCGTGGCGGAATTTCAGGAGAGCTGCACACGTCTGATTGGGGAAATCCATGAGCGCGGCAAGTTGCCTTTTATTGTTGGTGGCACCGGTCTGTATGTGGAATCGGTATGTTACGGCTTTCAATTCTCTGACAGCGGCTCGGATGAAGCGTTCCGGGATGAACAGTTCCGTTATGCAGAGCAACATGGCCCGCAGGCGTTACATGATAAGCTGAGGGTCATTGATCCGGTTAGTGCAGAACGACTGCATCCGAATGACCAGCGCCGAATTGTTCGTGCACTGGAGATCTATCACCTCACAGGTGAGAAGTTGTCCGAGCAGCTGGCTTCCCAGAAGAAAGAGTCTCCATATGACCTGCTTATTGTGGGTTTGACAATGGATCGTCAGAAGCTGTATGCCCGAGTGGAAGAGCGAATTGATCTTATGATCGAGCAGGGCCTGGTAGAGGAGGTTAAGTCTTTACTGGAGCGCGGCGTAGCGAGAGGACATATCTCCATGCAGGGGCTCGGCTATAAGGAAATTGCGGCTTATCTTCAGGGTGAAGTAAGCTGGGAGGCTGCTGTAGAGTGGCTGAAAAGGGATACGCGCCGTTTTGCCAAGCGGCAATTGTCCTGGTTCCGTCATATGAAGGACATTGAATGGGTGGATATGACGGATACCGAAGATTTTGCAGTGAATTATGCCCATGTATGTGAGATGATCAAACGCAAGTTTGAATGAATATAGAAGGTGAATGTTGCACCCGATATTTAGGACTTTAGAACCTCTATCTTTTAGAAATAAAAGGTAGAGGTTCTTTACTTTTTTATATAAAATGACGTCATTTAAAGAGGGAATAATCGGTCGTGTATACAGATTTAAGCAGAAAAACTCATTGTAAAAAAATAACATAAATATTAAAATGAATTCACATGACAGTTTGTTTGGTTTTGTTCCTAAGGTGAAGGGGGAGATTTTATGAGTGCAGAACCGAGCGGAGTGGCGAGTTTATATCTCTTTTTCTCAGGATTATTTGGAATTGGTATTGCCATTGGAGGTCTTATCGCCTTAATTTGGTTAATTATCGTTCTAATCAATACCAATACATACCTGAAACTCTTAATCAATGATAGAAAAAATCGGCAAAATATTACGTTAGCCAGAGAAGAAGGGAAACCGTACACAGATCCGGAAAAGTAGAAAGGAAACGTGGGAAAAGGTAGAATTTGTCCCTCTTTTGCAATTCTGACAAGC
Source organism: Paenibacillus sp. GL_099_B (assembly GCF_057835695.1). Taxonomy (NCBI): domain Bacteria; kingdom Bacillati; phylum Bacillota; class Bacilli; order Caryophanales; family Paenibacillaceae; genus Paenibacillus; species Paenibacillus sp. GL_099_B. The sequence continues at coordinate 4,359,162 of NZ_CM174430.1, read as the reverse complement.
GGTGTATAATGGATAAGTCTTCTAGTTGCAAGCGAAGCTCAGGCATAGGTGCAAAATAGCAGGCAAGGGGTTTTTGTGGATTATATGAATCCGTTCATGATATAATAGCACGAAAGCTACTCAGCGATATTGAATATTACTTATAACACGAATTCAAATGAACCAATGGGGGTACGGCTAATGAACAAGTCCATCAACATCCAAGATACGTTCTTGAACCAACTGCGGAAAGAAAACATTCCTGCTACGGTCTATCTGACCAATGGCTTTCAAATCCGCGGAACGATCAAGGCATTTGACAATTTTACGATCGTCATTGACAGCGACGGACGCCAGCAAATGGTCTACAAGCACGCCATCTCCACGTTCACGCCGCAACGCAGCGTATCGCTGATGCAGCAAGATAATAGCGGCGAAGCTTAAAAAATTACGAAACCTTTTTATCAAACATTTCGTCTACAAGTATAGGAATTGAAACAGAGCAACCTGAATAAGGGTTGTTCTTTTCATTCCGGGCAAAATAAGCTCAATAGGAGCTTGAGCCAGCAGACGAATAGAAATTATGCAACCGAAAGGGAGTCAGGAGGTAACATGCCAAACGATCCGTTGTCGAGGTCTAACAATCGCAACAGCAATAACAAGTCAACCAAAAAAGCGAAGCCAAAGACCTCTAAAAAGAAAAAAATTACGGGTAAACGCGTTGGGTGGACACTGTTTTTCACCATGGCAATCGCCATATTCTGTGCACTGGGTGGATATTTATTTATTATGGTGAGTGGCGAAAATCTGCTCAAAGCCAACAAGGACAAAACAACAATCAATGAAACTTCAAAAGTATATGATCGTAACGGACAGTTAATGGGCGAGTTGTCCATTCAAAAGCTGGAGCCGGTCAATGAAGAAGATATTCCGGACTTAGTAAAGAAAGCTTTTGTTGCTACGGAGGACAAACGATTCTACGAGCATCAGGGCGTGGATATCTGGTCCATCGGACGGGCGGCAGTTAAAGACGTCATGGCCCGCTCCATGGTGGAGGGTGGCAGTACGCTGACTCAGCAACTTGCGAAAAATATGTTCTTGTCCCGTGACAAGACCTTCTTCCGTAAAGCAACGGAGGTTTCCATTGCAATGGCATTGGAGCGCAAGTACTCAAAAGACGAAATTCTGACGATGTATCTGAACCGGATTTTCTTTGGTCATCAGCGTTATGGAATTAAAGCTGCGTCCGAATTTTATTTTGGGGTATCTGACCTTAACAAATTAGAAATTTGGCAAATTGCCACATTGGCAGCGATGCCTAAAGGGCCTTCTGCCTATAACCCGCTGAGCAATCCCAACGACTCCAAAGCACGTCGTGCTGTGGTATTGCAACTGATGTATGAGCAAGGTTATATTACCAAGGCGGAAATGGATGAAGCCAAAGAAGTAGATTATGACTATACACCGCCTGAGAAAGATCAGAAGTATCAAGCCTTTATCGACTATGTTCTTCGTGAAGCGGAGAAAGTGACTGGTAAAACGGAGGATGATCTGAATATCGGCGGGTACAAAATTTACACGACGATGGATGCTCAGGCTCAAACAGCCATGGAGAGTGCCTTCTCGGATGATAGTTTGTTTGAGTCAAGCAAAGATGATCAGCCAGTTCAAGGCTCCATGGTAATCATGAACCATGAAAATGGCAGTCTTGTAGCCTTGATGGGCGGACGGGATTATCAAACGAAGGGCTACAGCCGGGTAACACAGAGCCGCAGACAGCCTGGATCGGCATTTAAACCGATTGTGACTTATGCACCGGCTCTTGAATCAGGTAATTACAATGCAAACTCAGCTCTCAGTAATGAAAAGCAATGCTTCGGCAATTACTGTCCGGGTAACTTGCATGGGTATTCTTCAACCATTAGCATGACAGATGCCATTACAAAATCGGAGAACATCCCGGCAGTATGGCTCCTAAACAAAATTGGTGTAAATACAGGTGTTCAGTTTGCAAAAAGCGTAGGTATCCAACTTACGGATGAAGACAAAAACCTAGCGATTGCGCTGGGTGGTCTTAGCAAAGGTACGAATACGCTGGAAATGGCGCAAGCCTATAGCGCATTCGCCAATCTGGGTGAGTACCAGCAGGCGTATTCCATTAAGGAAATTAAGGATAGCGCGGGGAAAACGACCTATAAACACGATAAATCGGAAACAACACGTGTTATGAGTGAGCAAAATGCTTATTCCCTGACTCAAATGCTGCAAAATGTCGTGAATGACGGTACAGGTCGTTCAGCACGTCTGGATCGACCGGTTGCTGGTAAGACGGGAACCGTTCAAAGTGGTATATCCGGCAATAGCGCCAACCGTGATGTTTGGTTCGTCGGTTATACGCCTGAATGGACTGCTGCAGTATGGATGGGTTATGACAATCCTGATGCAACCCATATGCTCAAGAATAGCAGTAAGCTGTCAGCGGCGTTCTTTGCCAAAGTTATGGGGGACGCGTTGAAAGGAGTTCCTGTGAAGGACTTCAAAGCTCCAGCAGGAGCCCAGACACCTCCGCCGGAAAAAGAACCAGAACAGCCAACGCTTTCAGTGAGTGGTTTGAATGGTGCGTATGATCCATCCACGCAAACTGTATCGTTGAATTGGACTGCAACGGGGGATTCCTCGACACAGTATCGGATTTACAGAAAAGAAACATCTGAGGGTCAGTTCACCCACCTCATTGATGCGGTTGGATCGACCAGTGCGCAGGATCTAAGTGCGCTCCCTGGTCTCACTTATGAGTATTATGTGACAGCCTATGATCTGGCTTCCGGACAGGAGACGAATCCGTCCAACATCATTTCTCTCATGATTGAAGCGGAGGAATTGGAACCGGAACAGCCAGATACGGGCACGGAGCCAGGAACGGAACCGGGTACAGAACAGCCAGGAACAGAAAATCCGGACAACGGTTCGCCGGGGAATGGAAGTTCTGAGGGTAACAATGGCAACGGTAATGAAAATGGAAACAATGGTAACGGGAATAATGGAAACAATGGTAACGGGAATAATGGAAACAATGGCGGGACAGGTCAAGGGAACGGACAGACCGGAGAAGGAAACACACCGCCTGGGCAGGGAACAACAGAACCTGGAGGTACGGGTGAGGGTTCCAATGATGGGGCTGTAACGACACCGGGCGAAGTAGTCACGCCACCCGGTAGTGGCAACAATAGTAATACTGGAGAAACGGATGAACCGACAGATTCTCAAGCTGGAACTGGCGGTTAACGAGAATAAGCCGGATTAAAAAATTACAACCTAAAACCTGCTCCCTGATGTTAGGGAAGCAGGTTTTTTGGTTTGTGTAACGTTGGCGTGGAACCAGAGCTCTCCAATAGATGGGGCAAAGCTTGATTTTGAGTGTATAACTTAAATATGGTAAGCTGTAACTATTCGTAATACGTTGTGCAAAGCGGATTCAGGCACTTGTGGAATCGACAATGCGGACGTTATTCGCTGTTCACCAATATCAGCAGGTCACGGACCTGTGGTCGGCAAAGAGGGGTTCGTATGAAACGGAAATTCGGGGACCGCGCGAACTGGCGCCGGATTACGAACCGACAATTTACATGCCGGTTCGTTCAATCCAAAATTTTTACTGGTTACATTACGTTGTATACAATCCAAGATTTGAAAGAGCCTTTGTGGAAAACCTATGGAGGAAGTACCTTCTGCATTGCGGACAAAGGTTATTCCTGGTTGCAGTATTATCCGAAAGGCGAGCACTTTGTTGTTACGGCCATGTTTGACGATCAGGAGCGGATCGTTGAATGGTACATTGACACATGCCGCAGCCAGGGCATAACCGATCAGGGTGTTCCGTGGTTTGATGATCTGTATCTGGATGTCGTTGTCCTGAAGGATGGAGAAATATTTTTGCTGGACGAGGATGAACTTGAAGATGCTCTTTCACGTAAGCACATCACGACGGGGGATTATGATCTGGCTAACCGGACAGCAAAGGAATTGTTGCATGCTATTGATGCACATGTGTTTCCTTATTTCCAACTGTCTCTGAAGCATAGACAGACCCTGTTTGAGAATGGAGAGTTCAAAAAAAATATTCAGATTTGAGTCATGGAAAAGTCGCAGAATTCTTCACCATCCTTCTAATATTAGAGCACCTGATAGAATACATTAATAATCAGGAGAGTTCAGCCCGATAAAATAGAGGTGATGGCGAATGAACGGACGGGTCATGGCTGCAGGAGGGCAACCGGGAGGCAGACCATCCAGACAAATTAATGTTGTTTTGCGTAACCAGGAACCTCAGATGCTGGTCAAAGAAGAAGAGACAGCAATACAAGCAGCAAAAGGCTTAGCCAAACATGCGCATTTTCAAGAGATTCAAGGTGAATTAGAGCAACTGGTTGGACTTGAAAATATCAAGGATTTAGTATTTGAAATCTATGCTTTCTTACAGATTGCCCAGATGCGTACCGAAGCTGGACTGATAAGTGGGGCGCACGTGTATCATATGATTTTTAAAGGCAATCCGGGAACTGGAAAAACAACGGTAGCACGAATTGTTGCGAAGCTGTTTCAGAAGATGGGTGTACTGAGTAAGGGTCATTTGATTGAAGTGGAACGTGCAGACTTGGTCGGGGAATACATTGGGCATACGGCACAGAAAACGAGGGATTTGGTCAAGAAGGCATTGGGTGGAATCTTGTTTATTGACGAGGCGTACAGTCTGGCTCGCGGGGGCGAGAAGGATTTTGGGAAGGAAGCTATCGACACACTTGTAAAGTCAATGGAAGATAATAAGAATCAGTTTATCCTCATCCTGGCGGGTTACTCGGAAGAGATTGATTTTTTTCTGCAGACGAATCCCGGATTACCTTCCCGTTTCCCGATCCAGGTTGAATTTCCAGACTATAGCATTGATCAATTGATTCAAATCTCCGAGATTATGGCCAAGGAACGTGACTATATTCTCATGCCACAGACCATACTCAAATTAAAGCAGCATCTGCTTCAGGAAAAAAATGAGTCTCTTCATGCGTTCAGCAACGCCCGATATGTCCGAAATGCCATTGAACGATCGATTCGTCATCAGGCAGTTCGACTATTGGAACAGTATACCCAGGGGAATCCGGGAAAACTGGAGCTGATGACCATTCGCACAGAGGATTTGAAGTTTGAGTAAAAGTAAGCGATAATATAATTTTTGAAGCAGCCGGCCGGGTTAACCGGTTCGGCTTAAAGCATGCCATGGAACCATGGTGGCACAGAATATATGCGGAAACGTAATAGAAGGAGTGAATATACACGATGACAAATGGAACACATGATACAGATATGGTGAAGAAGGATCGCGCCGTGTTGGTGAGTCTGGTTACCGATGAGGTCAAACGTTCGGGTATTAATCCGGAGTACTCCCTTGAGGAGTTGGTAAAACTAGCCGAGACGGCAGGCGTGGAAGTGCTGAGTGTATTGTCACAGAACCTGAAAACCCGTGACACCAAATGGTTCATTGGTAAGGGGAAAGTGGAAGAACTTCGTGCAGTGGCTGAGGAAATGGGAGCAACAACAGCTATTTTTGACCAGGAGCTGTCCGGTGCTCAAGTTCGTAACCTGGAAGAAGCGTTGGATCTCAAAATTATTGACCGCACCCAGCTGATTTTGGATATCTTTGCGCAGCGCGCCAACACAAGAGAAGGTATTATCCAGGTTGAGTTGGCACAGTTGAGCTATTTGTTACCGCGTTTGTCGGGTCACGGGAAGAATTTGTCCAGACTTGGTGGCGGAATTGGAACGCGGGGTCCAGGTGAAAGTAAACTGGAGACGGATCGTCGACATATTCGTGGCCGCATAGATGACTTGAAGCGTCATTTGGAAGAAGTGACACGTCATCGCAAGCTGCACCGGGAGCGTCGCAAAAAGACGGGGATCGTTCAGGTAGCCCTTGTAGGTTATACGAATGCGGGTAAATCCACCTTGCTTAAACAATTAACAGCGGCAGATGTTTACATTCAAGATCAGCTGTTTGCCACACTGGATCCAACCTCACGGACGATGGAACTGCCAAGTGGTAAAGAAATCGTACTCACAGATACGGTTGGTTTTATACAGAACCTTCCTCATGATCTGATTGCGGCCTTCCGGGCAACACTGGAGGAAGTGAATGAAGCGGACCTTATATTACATGTGGTCGATGCATCGTCTGCAATGCGTGAAGACCAGATGAAAACGGTACACACGATTTTGCAGCAACTGGGTTCAGGGGACAAGCCTCAATTGGTATTGTATAACAAGAAGGATGCTTGTACACCGGAGCAGCTTGAAATGCTTCCTTTGGATAAAGAACATATCAAAGTGAGCGCTCTGGATGCAGATGACTTGCTGAAAATTCGGGAGCTTATCCAGGCTGAATTGACTGGCGCTACCAAACGGTTCCGTATTCCGGCTGAGCGTGGCGATCTTACATCTGTACTGTACAAAATAGGCGATGTTGTTGAGACCACATTTGAAGATAATGATGTAATTTATGAAGTGGAATTGCAAAAAGGCGAATATGAGAAATTCGGTTATTTACTTGAAGATTTCATACAACTGTAACATCGATGACATATTTGTATGATAAGTTGACACGATAATTGATGTTTGACGTCAGATTCGTGCTATGAAGGGGAATGGAGCAAGATGGCAAGCTTTGATTCAGAGATTATTGAACTTCAACAACAGGTTGAACGTCAGATTGAGGGGCAATTGCAACAAATTGACCGTATCACTGATCACAACCAATGGAAAGTAATCAATGCTTTTCAGCGTAGAAAAGTCAGCGATTTTCACTTTGCGGGTTCAACGGGTTACGCTTATAACGATCGTGGGCGTGAGGTACTTGATGAAGTATATGCCGATGTGTTCGGTGCAGAGGCGGCACTGGTGCGTCCTCATTTTGCATCAGGTACACATACTATTGCTACAGCTTTGTTCGGTGTACTCCGTCCAGGCGACGAGTTGTTGTACATTACGGGTAAGCCCTATGACACATTGCATAAGGTCATAGGCAAGCCTGGTGATGGAACAGGATCGTTACGGGATTTTGGCATTGGCTATCAAGAGACGGCTCTGTTGGAAGATGGCGGAGTAGATTGGGCAACAGTAGAGAAAAGTATCAATTCAGCGACAAAAGTCATTGGTATTCAACGCTCCAGAGGATATGATTGGAGATCTTCCTTCTGTATCGATGAAATCGCTGATATGGTTGCACGTGTAAAGGCAATTAAGGAAGATGTCATCGTATTTGTGGATAACTGTTATGGCGAATTTACGGAGGAACGTGAACCAACAGAAACCGGGGTAGACCTGATGGCAGGTTCACTGATTAAAAATCCCGGTGGAGGTCTGGCGGAAACCGGAGGATACATATGCGGGAAGGAAAAGTACGTACAATTGGCAGCCTATCGTTTGACTGCTCCTGGAATTGGCGGTGAGGTTGGTGCGATGTTAGGAACGACTCGTGGCATCTACCAAGGACTTTACATGGCTCCGACAATTGTAGGACAAGCCATTAAAGGGAGCACATTCGCTGCGGCGATGTTTGCCGCATCCGGATTTGTAACCAAACCAGCATGGAACGAGATGCGTACAGATCTGATTCAGGCTGTTCAATTCAGTTCGGCAGAGCATTTAATTGCCTTTGTTCAAGGGATACAGCGGGCTGCTGCAGTAGATAGCCATGTTGTTCCTGAACCGTGGGACATGCCGGGTTACGAGCATCCTGTCATCATGGCGGCAGGTACGTTTATACAGGGTGGGAGCCTTGAATTGTCTGCAGATGCGCCTATCCGTGAGCCTTATATTGGCTATATGCAAGGCGGTTTAACGTACTCTCATGTTAAATATGGCGTTTTGATGGCATTACAGACCATGAAAGAACGTAAATTATTGTGAGTTTATCTAACACATCATTGACACTTAGTAATAACTAAATGTACAATAGAGTGAAGAATAGATGACTGGAAGGTTGATGAATGATGGGTGACGAAATTCGCAGAAATATGGCCTTATTCCCGATAGGTATTGTAATGAAACTTACGGATCTGTCCGCGCGTCAGATTCGTTATTATGAGCAGCACAGTTTGATTGTTCCTGCGAGAACGTCAGGTAATCAGCGTTTGTTCTCTTTCAATGACGTAGAACGATTGCTGGAAATCAAGGCTCTGATTGAAAAAGGAGTTAACATCGCGGGCATTAAACAAGTGATGAATCCTGTATCCAAAGAGTCAGAAGAAGCGACTGTTATTACACCCGATACGGAAGTGAAACGTAGAGAGCTGTCGGATTCCCAACTGCATCGTCTGCTTAAACAACAACTGGTGTCAGGTAAGAGACCTGGACAAGTATCTCTCATCCAGGGAGAGCTTTCCCGTTTCTTTAATAAAAAATAAGTTCGTATAACCTCGTAGGTCAGGGGAAATCCTGCTTTTGGGTAGGAGGACTCCTTGACCCATGCAATATTCTAATGTACAAATATAACAGGCAAGCCAAATACGCAGAGAAGAAAGGGAGAGGGTATCGTGAGTTTTACTAAAGAAGACATACTACGCATCTCAAAAGAAGAAAATGTACGATTCGTTCGTTTGCAATTTACCGATTTGCTTGGAGCAATCAAAAACGTTGAAATCCCTGTGAGCCAACTTACCAAGGCTCTGGATAATAAAATGATGTTTGATGGATCTTCCATTGAAGGTTATGTACGTATTGAAGAGTCCGACATGTACCTCTATCCGGATCTCGATTCTTGGCTGATTTTCCCTTGGGTAGCCGAGAACCGTGTTGCTCGACTGATTTGCGACGTATATCTTCCGGATGGTAATCCGTTTCCAGGAGATCCGCGTGGCATCTTGAAACGAAACCTGAAAGAAGCCGAAGAAATGGGATTCACTTCCTTCAACGTCGGTCCTGAACCAGAGTTCTTCTTGTTCAAAACAGACGAAAAAGGAAACCCGACTAACGAACTGAATGACCAAGGTGGATATTTCGACCTAGCGCCTACGGATCTTGGTGAAAACTGTCGTCGTGACATCGTTATCACACTTGAAGAAATGGGCTTTGAGATCGAAGCTTCCCACCATGAAGTAGCTCCAGGTCAGCATGAGATCGACTTTAAATATGCTGATGCTCTAAAAGCAGCAGACCAGATCCAAACGTTCAAACTCGTTGTTAAAACGATTGCACGTCAGCATGGTCTACATGCTACCTTTATGCCGAAACCGCTGTTTGGTATGAACGGTTCCGGTATGCACTGTAACCAATCCTTGTTCCAAGGCAAAGTGAACGCATTCGTAGACGAGTCGGACGAGCTGGGTCTGAGCAAAACTGCACGTCACTTCATGGCTGGAACTTTGAAGCATGCGCGTGCGTTTGCAGCAATTACGAACCCAACTGTGAACTCATACAAACGTCTTGTACCAGGTTATGAAGCCCCTTGTTATGTAGCATGGTCCGCCAGTAACCGTAGCCCAATGATCCGCATTCCAGCTTCCCGTGGTCTGAGTACACGTGTTGAGGTTCGTAATCCGGATCCGGCTGCTAACCCTTACTTGGCTTTGGCTGTTTTATTGAAAGCAGGTCTGGACGGAATCAAACGTGAGCTTTCCTTACCAGCTCCGATTGACCGTAACATCTACATCATGTCAGAAGAAGAGCGTGTGGAAGAAGGCATTCCAAGCTTGCCAGCTGACCTGAAAGAAGCATTGAACGAATTGATCCGCAGCGAAGTCATCTGTGATGCTCTCGGCGACCACGCCCTGGCTCACTTCTATGAGCTGAAAGAAATTGAGTGGGACATGTACCGTACACAAGTCCACCAATGGGAACGCGATCAATATATCACGTTGTACTAATAGCTCAATCCCTTGGCGCTCTAGCGCTGAGGGGTTTTTCTTTTTGTGGGCAAGGGGATATAAAAAAGCTAGGTAGAATATTATTCTACCTAGCTTTATGTCTATAGGAGCTCAGTCCTTAATTTCTGATAAATAATGCTCATATAACTTGTTTATTGAAGAGCTCGAAAGCAAGTGAGTGACTGCTTCAATTGATTCTCTCTTCCAATCAAACCAGCGCATTTCTTTTAACTTCATGATTTCTTCTTCTGAGAAACGCTTCTTTACCTCTTTTGCAGGATTTCCACCTACTATCGTGTAAGGGGCGACATCTTTTGTTACAACTGAGCCTGCTGCAACAATTGCACCTTCACCAATGGTAACACCCGGCATAATCATTGCATTCATGCCGATCCATGCATCGCTCTCTATAATGGTATCACCTTTGGTTGAGAAGGAACGGCTAATTTGATCAGCAAACGGATAAACAGTGATCCACTCCGCATGATGATTGTTATTTCCTCCCATAAGAATAACGACACCGGCTGCGATACATACATAATTACCAATAATTAATCGATCTATTTGCCATCCAAATTCCTCAATAGGGTTGAATAAGCTCCTCGATTTTTCATCTCCCCATAAATATCTCACGCATCCATCTTCAAAAGAAGAATTGTTATCGTAATAACCAGAGTAATAGGAGTAATCGCCAACTTCGATTAATGGATTGGTTACAATATCTTTTAAATACTTAATTTCAGACCAGTGATTAAATTGGTTTATATTCATTTTAATTTCCTCGCTTCTAAGTTATATTTCTGAGTAACTTAGAAGCGTGATGCGGTAGCTACATTCTTTAGTTTTTTTAGACGACGAATCATCTGAATCATCCTTCCTTTTGATATGAGGGCCATTGTAGCAATCACTTCTTTTTTTGTCAATCCTATTCTGATAAAGAGATGTCAGTAAGTAACCTCCCTCAAAGTGTATATAATGAAGAAAAAATTCAGGAAGAGTAAATATAGACAGAACACGTGTCCACCATTTGGAAGGGCGGATACATCACGTTGGAGTTATACAGGAACGGAAATAAGAATGTAAAGAGGAAGCTAGTATTCGTAGAATAAGTCTTAGCATATTAGTGTTAAGGCTTTTTATGTAGTCAATAAGAAATAGAATGGTTAATTAAATTATGATCATATCGTTGAAGCGAGAGTACGTTTTAATTGTTTGCTCTATTTTTACAGTATCTATATGTTGATAGTTTCATATAATTGCGTTATAATTCATTTATGTTTTTAGAAATTAAATTTTGAACAATTAATTGGAGATGTTAATATGGAACAAGAGAAGCAACTGGTTGCCGCACAGCGGACATTTTTTTATACAGGTCAAACTAAGTCTATTGAGTACCGTATTCGTGCTCTTCAGCAATTAAGACAGGGAATTGAGAAGTATCAGCAACGTATTCTTGACGCACTTCGTGCGGATCTAAATAAATCTGAAACAGAGGCTTATGGCTCTGAGATTCGGATCGTGTTGGGTGAACTGGATTTTGCATTGGAACATTTGGAGGAATGGGCTAAACCAAAACCTGTGCCTACAAATTCTGCTATACCTGATGGCACAAGCTTAATTTATCCTGAACCTTATGGAGTTGCTCTTATTATTGCACCATGGAACTATCCGTTCCAATTAGCTTTCGGCCCTCTAATTGGAGCCATTGCTGCGGGTAACTGTGCCATTATTAAGCCGTCTGAATTAACCCCAGCCGTATCACGTCTGACTTATGATTTGGTTCATGAGATATTTCCTAGTGAGTACCTGGCAGTTATGGAAGGGGAAGTAGAGACCAGCACAGCATTGTTGAAAGAAAAGTTTGATTATATTTTCTTTACAGGCAGTACAGGTGTTGGCCGCATTGTTATGAAGGCAGCAGCTGAGCATTTGACTCCAGTTACGTTGGAACTAGGTGGTAAGAGTCCGGTCATTGTTCATCAGGATGCGGATTTGAAGCTGGCAGCTCAGCGCATTGTTCGCGGTAAATTTCTGAATGCAGGGCAAACCTGTGTCGCTCCGGACTACTTGCTTATACACGAGGACGTACATGACAAATTATTGGAATTAATCGGCGTAGAAATTCAGGATAAATTTGGAGACGATGTGATGAAAAATGCTGATTTTCCGCACGTTGTCAACGCACGTAACTTTGATCGTTTATCGGTTTTGCTCCAAGATGGCAAAGCAATGATCGGTGGACGTTCTGAACGTGATCAGCTGCTCATTGAACCAACAGTTTTGGGGGAAGTTGATTGGAAATCCCCAGTGATGCAAGAAGAGATCTTTGGTCCAATCCTTCCTGTATTTAAGTATACCGACCTCAATCCCATGCTAGATGAGGTTGTTCGCCGTCCCAAACCACTGGCATTATATCTCTTCACTCAGGATGAGGATCTGCAGAATCAGGTTCTGAATCAAGTATCTTTTGGTGGTGGTTGTATTAATGACACATTGTCTCATATGACATCACATTATCTCCCGTTTGGCGGCGTAGGAGAAAGTGGAATGGGTTCCTACCATGGCCAACAGAGTTTTGATGTGTTTTCTCATCATAAAAGCATTCTTAAACGCAGCGAATAGTCGGCTAACGTAGAACAATATAAGTAGTATGAGAAAAAAGAGGTTGTCCCGTTTAACGGGACAACCTCTCTAAGTATCTTATTGTGAAACATCTGAACAACTTCAATACATATTAGTGAATATCACGGAAAAGGCCAATGACTTTGCCCAGGATGCTAACGTGTTTCAAACGCAACGGTTCAAAAGTCGAATTTTCCGGTTGAAGACGAATATGATCTTTCTCTTTGTAGAACGTTTTTACCGTTGCTTCATCGTCTTCAGTCATGGCTACTACGATATCGCCGTTATCTGCAGTTTGCTGCTGACGTACGATAACATAGTCTCCGTTAACAATGCCTGCTTCAACCATACTGTCTCCCACGACCGAAAGCATAAATACTTTCTGTTCGCCTACATAATGCGTAGGAAGAGGGAAGTAATCTTCGATATTTTCTGTTGCTGTGATCGGAACCCCTGCAGTAACTTTACCCACGACAGGAATGCGAGCAACGCTGTGAGCAAACTGATGTGAATGCTCTGACTCTTCCTGGCTGAGAAGTTCAATGGCTCTTGGTTTGGTTGGGTCACGTCTAATTAGACCTTTCTTCTCCAAACGATCCAGATGTCCATGTACTGTAGAGCTGGAAGCCAATCCAACAGCTTCACCAATTTCGCGTACGGAAGGAGGATACCCCTTCAACCGGACTTCATTGCGTATAAACTCCAGAATAGCCTGTTGCCTGCTGGATATCTTCGACATACCGTATCAACCCCATTTAGTAACGTTTGGGAAAATTATAACATAGAACCTCCGTTCGTACAAACATAAGTTCTAAATAAAATGCCATAAAATCAATGTTTTTTTGCAAATAAAGATGAAAATTTTCTTTGAGTCTAATCAAATACTGCAAATGACAGTTTCTATACAATAGAAGAAAGATAATAGAATGTAGGATGCAACAAAAAAAAGCGAACAATTGTTCTAAAAAGTTATTGTACAAAACAATTGTTCGTGTTATATTGATTTCAACGGATAGGAACAAACGTTTGGAGGTCGATATTTAATGAGATATTCTACTTATCAAAGTATTTACGAACCGGTGCATTCAGAAGTGGTTGAAACTAACATAAGGAATTTTAAGAAGGTTTTTGCAAAAGGTAATGTCCCAACTTGGGTCTTGAAATTAATAATCGTAAGCTTAATCATACTCGTTGGTTGCAGTACAGTATTGACTGTGTTCGCTGGCAATGAGAACGATCTGTTGCCTGGGGGGAAGATGGCAGTTTCACAAGGAGATACGCTATGGAGTATATCATTGGATCACAAACCTGAAACAATGGATACACGTGTATATATAGAAGCAATCAAGAAAGTGAATCAACTTCATTCAACTTCAATACAGGTGGGGCAAGTCTTAATACTGCCTCAATTCACAGAATAAATCTGCATATCCAAACGCGCTAATGCGTGTCAGCTTGACAAGCTGCCCTTATCATGTCAAAGTTAATGTGACTTTGTATTTTTGGAGGGGACAAGCTTGGATATAGATAGTCTGGTAGCACGTATTAATGAATTGGCCCGTAAGCAAAAATCCACTGGATTGACAGAGGAAGAGCTCGCAGAACGTGCCAAGCTTAGAGAAATTTATTTGAATAACATTCGAAGCAATTTCAGACAACAACTGGATACGATTGAAATTGTAGATGATGAGAACGATCAAGGCCACCAAGGCAAACTCAAACATTAAGGAAACCTAATGATATCATTATGATATTTAGGTTTCTTCCTGTTATCTAGAGGTTGCAAATTATAGGGGGAAATGTTGGTTTGCAGTTATGTAAGCCGATACAAAGAACATCTAAGGGGGATTCTCATGTCGCGTTCGTTCGAGAGAACGGTTCGGAAAAATTCTAAGCAGTTGAATCAGCAACGTAAAAAAAGCGGTAAACCGGTTTCCGGTACACCAGGTGAGGACGTATTTAAAGGACGCAGTCTTCTGTTTCCTATTTTTCTGATCGGACTAGCATTCCTGTACCTCTTTATGAGTACATTTCTTGTCAAAGCTCCGATGACCACTTGGGACTGGGTGACCTTGTTGCTGTATGTATTTTTGGCAGTCATCTTCATGCTCCGTCGTCCTTATGTCAAAATAGGAAGTAATCGGATTTTGACGACAAAAGGGAACCGTGAGCGCTCAATTGGAGTCGACGATATCGTGAAATTCAGAATTGAGCCAGGTACGGTTGTGATTGAGCATAATGCACGAGGTAAGAGATGGGTATTTACCAAACTACTCAATCGTTATGATACCGATGCAATAACTGAACGTCTTCTGAAATTCGCCAAAGCACATCAGATCACCGTGGAAACATACGAGAAAAAGTAATTTTGCATAAAGGGGAAGATGACCGAAATGGCGTTAAAAGCGATTTTGTTCGACCTAGATGATACTTTACTGTGGGATGAGCGCAGTGTTCGAGAGGCATTTCATGAGACTTGCTTGATCGCAGCTGAAGAGACGGGCGTTAAACCCGAAGACCTTGAAGAAGCTGTTCGTAATGAGGCACGTAATCTGTATGAGTCTTATGAAACTTTTTCGTTTACCAAAATGATTGGGATTAACCCGTTTGAAGGTCTTTGGGCTAACTTCACGGGTGGGGACCAGCCGGAGTTTCGCCAGTTGGAGCAGCTTGCACCCGCATATCGTAAAGAGTCATGGCGTCAAGGCTTGTTAAAGCTGGGTGTTGATCGTGAAGATTTTGCGGAACAACTCGCCTCACAATTTGGGGCTGAGCGGAGATCAAGACCCCATGTCTATGAAGAAACGATGGAAACGTTGAGTCATCTACAAGGGAAGTTCAAGCTTTTGCTTTTAACCAACGGCTGTCCTGCTTTACAACAAGAGAAACTTGATGGCGTTCCTGAATTGGCTCCTTTTTTTGACGAAATTATTATCTCGGGTTCGTTCGGTAAAGGGAAACCTGATCCTTCGATCTTCGAGCACGCATTGAGTAAGCTGGGAGTGCAACCTGAGGAGAGCATGATGGTTGGAGATAAGCTTACGACTGATATTCGTGGAGCATTGTCTGCAGGCATTCAGTCTGTTTGGATTAACCGTGAGAATAAAGAGAATACCGAATCGTATGTGCCTGACCATCAAATCAAGCATTTATCCGAATTGGAACGAATCATTGCTGAATTCAGTGCATCATAAATCGTATTTTTAGTGTACTACTCAAGCATTGTTAGGTTTTATGAGATGTATTTTATCCATAAAACCTAACAATGTTTTTTTGTTTTGGGACTGCTTGAACTATACCGTAATAACAAAAGATAAAATTTTTTATTAAAAGTTATTGAAATTATAGAACTGCTGATTTAAAATATAACTAACATACTAGTATGACTAGTATGCGAATGAATGCAGCGAATATCTTTTGACTTACTCGAATGAAGTGGAAGCCGGAGTTATTCGCTATTATTTTCATATCCATTGTAAGCGCTTTACATAATCGGAGGAAACCATTTAATCCTGGAAATACAACATGAAGTGGTTTGTAAGAAAATGAGGGTAAGCGTCTTAATCGATATGTATCTCTAGTGATTCACATAATTGATATCGCTTACATTTTCTGTTTTGTTTATTCTGCAGTGGGGGTGAAGTTCATCTGATTACTTGTCTTCTACAAAAAGAAGAGATGATGGGATTTGATCGAAAACGCTTTTATTTTATCAAGGTAAGATCGGAGTGAAATAACATATGGAGTCGGGAACCGCTAAAACCACGCTAACGATGACATCTTTACGTAAAGAAAGCAGGTTAAGAACAGCTGCAGCTCTGCTTCGCAAAGACTGGCAGCTGTACTCACTGTTAATTCTTCCAATTATCTATCTTATTATTTTCAAATACGGGCCGATGCTCGGTAATGTAATCGCCTTTAGACGTTTTGTACCGGGTGGCAGTATTTTTGGAGAGACGTGGGTTGGATTCAGGTATTTTCAGATGTTCATTCAAGACCCAACCTTTTGGAAAGTATTTGGAAACACACTTATGCTCGGTGGACTTGCGTTACTTTTCACCTTCCCAGTTCCGATCATTTTTGCATTGCTACTGAATGAAGTGAAAAGCAAACGTTTCAAAAAGTTTGTGCAGACCGCATCTTATCTTCCGCACTTCTTGTCCATCGTCATCGTTGCCGGAATGATTCTGCAATTAACGGCAGTTAATGGCTCGATTAACGGAATGGTTTCATTTTTTACCGGAGACAGTATTCCTTTCATGCAGCGAGCGGAATGGTTCAGAACGATCTATATCACCTCTGAGGTTTGGCAAGGTATGGGGTGGGGAGCCATTTTATATTTGGCTGCATTGAC
Organism: Paenibacillus sp. GL_099_B; assembly: GCF_057835695.1. Classification (NCBI taxonomy): domain Bacteria; kingdom Bacillati; phylum Bacillota; class Bacilli; order Caryophanales; family Paenibacillaceae; genus Paenibacillus; species Paenibacillus sp. GL_099_B. The sequence continues at coordinate 4,342,296 of NZ_CM174430.1, read as the reverse complement.
AACAATTGATGATTCTTTGTATGAGGCTGCACGGATTGATGGTGCGAACCGTTGGAAGCAAACCCTCCATATAACCATACCGGGCATTCTCCCAACTATCGTTACGCTGCTGATTTTGAACATGGGTAATTTCCTTGCGGTTGGATTTGAGAAAATCTTGCTCCTTTACAATCCGCTGATCTACGAGACATCTGACGTGATTTCTACTTATTTGTACCGGGTAGGTTTGCAGTCGAGCAATTTCAGCTATGCTACCGCCATTGGTTTGTTCGAATCCATTATTGGACTGATCCTGGTATTCTCGGTTAATGCAATATCACGCAGACTGACACAACGAAGCTTGTGGTAAAGGAGGAGCAATATGCTGGAATCAAAATCATACAAAGTATTTAAAGTTTTCAATGCCATCTTTTTGCTGCTTGTGGTGTTCATCACGCTCTATCCGTTTCTGAATGTCGTGGCCCAATCATTCAGTAGCGAGGCTTATATCAATTCAGGCAAGGTAAGTATTATCCCGAGAGGATTTAATGTAGAAACCTACAAGACCATCTCTCGCGATAGCATGTTCTGGACCAACTATAAAAACACAATTATATATACCGTTGTAGGTACGTTGATTTCCATGTTCATGACGACCATTTTCGCTTATGCCTTATCCAAGAAAAGATTGATGGGACGTAAATTTTTGACGATGTTCGCAGTGTTCACGATGTTTTTTAGTGGCGGCTTGATTCCTAACTATGTCCTGATTAACTCTCTGGGCTTCAATAATACGATGTGGGCATTGGTTGTGCCTGGTGCAATCAGCATTTATAACATGTTAATTATGAAATCATTTTTCGAAAACATGCCTGAAGAGCTTGAGGAAGCGGCAGCTATTGACGGTTTGAATACGTATGGCATTTTGTTACGGATCATTCTACCGCTGAGTAAAGCTGTCATGGCAACGATGGTTCTGTTTTACGCTGTGGGACACTGGAACTCCTGGTTTCCTGCCTTCCTGTATCTCGACAAAAAGGAACTGTTTCCCGTTACGATCTACTTGCGCAACATGATTGCAGGTGCAACTGGTGGTGTTTCGGCTGGTGCTTCAGCGGATAATCTGACTCAAATTTCTGCAAATATCAAATCGGTCACCATGGTACTCACCATTTTGCCTATTTTAACGATTTATCCATTTGTCCAAAGGTACTTTGTAACCGGTATCATGTTGGGATCTGTTAAACAGTAATCCTAACCCGATATAGTTCAACATCTTGATTGTAAGGCCAATCTAAACCACATGCAGGGGGAGAATTGAATGAAACAGAGACCACGAAAGCTGGTAGGCAAGATGGTATTGGCAACAATGATGAGTGTCGTTCTGGCAGCATGTAGCAGCGGAGCTGGTGGAGAGAAAGTCGAACCGGAATCCAAGGGAGCCATGGAATCCTATGGTGTAGGGGAGACCTTCAAAGCAGCTGAACCGTTTAATCTATCTATTCTGTACAGTGACCAACCAGCATACCCGTACAAGAAGGATTGGCTCCTGTTCCAAAAAATCACGGAAAAAACAGGAGTCACGCTCGATCCTACCATCGTTCCGATGAGTGACTATTCCCAGAAAAGATCCCTTCTGATCAGTTCTGGAGATGCCCCACTGGTTATTCCGAAAACCTATCCGGGTGAAGAAGCGGCTTTTGTATCCTCGGGTGCGATTTTGCCAGTGAGTGACTATGTTGATTTGATGCCTAACTTCAAGGATAAAGTAGAGAAATGGGGACTTCAGGATGAACTTGAGGGTCTTCGACAAGAAGATGGGAAATATTATGTACTCCCAGGTTTACATGAAGAGGTTTGGCCGGACTATACCCTTATTGTGAGAACTGATATTTTTGAGAAAAATAACATTGCCATTCCAAAGACATGGGATGAATTGTATGATGCAGCCAAAAAGCTAAAAGAAATCTATCCAGATTCCGTTCCGTTCTCAGATCGTTTCCAATTTAACAGTACCTTGAATATTGCTGCTACCAGTTTTGGAACGAAAGCTGGGTGGGGATTTGGCAATGGTTTAACGTATAAAGAAGATAAGGATGAATTTGTATACACATCGACTACGCCTGAATACAAGGAAATGTTAACTTTCTTTAACAAGCTTGTATCGGAGGGATTGCTGGATAAAGAAAGCTTTACCCAGGACGATGACCAGGCTATTCAAAAATTTGTTTCTGGAAAATCCTTCATTATCAATGGTAACTCGCAAACAGTAGTACTTCATCGTAACGACATGAACAAAACGTTGGGAGAAGGGAATTTCTCCATCGCCAAAATTACAGTTCCTGGTGGTCCAAAAGGTCAATTGATGTCTGGCTCCAGACTTGAAAACGGTGTCATGATTTCCGGGAAAATTAAAGACAACGAGAATTTCAAAGCAACCATGCAATTTATTGACTGGTTATACTATAGTGATGAAGGTCAGGAATTTGCCAAATGGGGCGTAGAAGGCGAAACATTCACCAAACAAGATGGCGTCCGTAAGTTGGCCGAAGATGTAAACTATAACGGATTGAATCCAAAAGGCACGAAGGACTTGCGCATCGATTACGGATTCTCCGGTGGTGTGTTTGCCTATGGAGGAACGACAGATTTGTTGCACTCCATGTTTAGTGAGGAAGAACTGAAATTCCAGCAAGACATGAAAGATATCAAAGAAGTGGTTCCTGCCGAGCCGCCAATTCCTTACTCGGATATCGATCGTGAACAGGTGACGCTGCTTAGCACACCGCTTAAGGATTTTTCGGATCAAAATACGCTTAAATTCATTTTGGGAGAACGTAAACTTTCTGAGTTTGACGCATTTGTAAAAGAGCTGGAGAGCCAAGGCTTGCCTCAGTATATGCAGCTTTCCAATGACACATATAAGAAGTACAAAGAAAACAAGCAACAATAGTTCTGAACTGAAATTTGCCCATTGCCGTTTCACTTAGGGAATTTAGTGGAGCGGCAAATTGTGCTAAGATGGATGAATACGGCTGAGAGGAAGAGGTTAAGGAATGTCACTTAATCAAAAGATTAGAGGTTCGACCCGGGCTTATTCATACAATCTGATAAAGGAACGCATTCTGCACCTTGAACTTGAGCCTGGTACCAAGATTTCCGAGAAGGAAATTGCGGATGAATTGCAAGTAAGCAGAACGCCAGTACGTGAAGCATTCATGAAGCTTGCTGAAGAAGAATTACTGGATATCATTCCACAGAGTGGAACCATTGTCTCCCATATTAATTTGGAGCATGTTGAAGAAGGCCGGTTTATGAGAGAGAAGATGGAGAAGGAAATTGTCACTCTGGCTTGTGCTTCTTTTCCGGAAGAATTCAGATTCAGGCTTGAAACCAATATCGCCATGCAGGAAGTATGTATAGGGAAAAATAATTTCTATCGACTTTTTGAACTGGATGAAGAGTTTCATCAGATATTGTTTCAAGGCACAGGGAAAATGAGAACTTGGAAAATGCTGCAGCAGCTCAATATTCCCTTTAATCGCCTTCGTTTATTACGCTTGTCTGAAGATTCCGATGCAGAGGTTATTATTTCACAACATAAAGAAATATACCGACTTATCACGGAACGTGAAACCGAGCGAGCTGTTGAAGTTATGGAAGCTCATCTCAGACTAGTTGTTGTTGAACAAGAGAAGATGAAGGCAAAATATCCACATTATTTTATCTAAAACATCTAATGTTGTATACTATCTGAATATGCAGAAACCCCTGTTCGAATTGAACAGGGGTTTGTTGAGCAAATAATATAATTTGCTTATTATGCTTGTTTGATAAACGTTGGATCCGGGTAAGGATCTGCGATCCAGCCATCTTTTTCAATAAACAGACGTACGGCAATAATTTGTTTGTTCTCCATTAAAGTGAAGAAGTGTGGGGTGTTCTCAGGTACCGAGATAACGTCTCCAGGAGACAATTCTACATTAAAGTAACCTACATCATCTGTAGCTTTGATGACAAAGATCCCTTTGCCGGCTACTATAGCACGGATTTCATCTTCAGCATGAGTGTGAATCTCTTCAAATTTAGCAAGCTTCTCTTCAATATCTGGTGTTTGTTCAGACAGCGTAATGACATCCCAGATTTGGTACCCGCGTCGCGCAGCCAAGTCTCTGATTTCATAGTCATATGTTTTTAGTACTTCTTCTTTTTGTTCATCGGTGAGTCCAAAGTTGTTTTGCAGATCCGTTTTTAATTTGGACGCATCCCATTTTTCAAATAATACTTCATATTTGTTTAAGAAATTTCGAACATTTTCGTCTCCAGTGATACGTTCGTTCGTATTTCGGATTACAATTTCAGCCATGTTCTTTCCCTCTTTTCCACTTGGTTTAATCGCTATTATATCGGATTCCGCTATTTTTGTCGATTCACAAATTCATTCGACCTTCATAAAAGCCGCCAGGGGACTGATCAAACCCGATCTTTCACATTAAGTTAGTTTCTGTTAAACTAAGATTTAACGTTTTGCGGAGGTGACGATATTGGATAAGCTTAGCCTACACGATGCATTAAAACAACGAATATTGATCCTCGACGGTGCAATGGGGACCATGATTCAACAAGTTGATCTCACAGGCGCAGATTTTGGCGGAGAAGACCTGGATGGATGTAATGAAATGCTTGTACTTACACGTCCAGAGCTAATCCAGCGTATTCATGAGGAATATCTGGAAGCCGGTGCTGACTTAATTGAAACAAATACGTTTGGTGCAACTTCTGTTGTACTTGCTGAATATGACATTCAGGACCGTGCACGTGAAATTAATCTCGAAGCAGCCAGAATTGCAAAAGCGGCCGTGGATCGATTTTCGACACCGGAGTCTCCACGTTATGTGGTAGGCGCCATGGGACCTACAACCAAAACGCTGTCAGTAACAGGTGGAGTTACTTTTCAAGAGCTCATCGACAGTTATTTTGAGCAAGCGCTTGCTTTAATTGAGGGAGGCGTTGATGCGCTGCTGCTTGAAACCTCACAAGATACGCTCAATGTAAAAGCAGGTAGCATTGGAATTCAACAGGCATTCGAGCAAAGTGGTATCAAGCTTCCTCTGATGATCTCAGGAACGATCGAACCGATGGGTACAACCCTCGCTGGTCAGAACATTGAGTCTTTTTATATATCCCTAGAACACCTTAACCCAATTTCAGTTGGACTAAACTGTGCTACAGGTCCGGAATTCATGCGTGACCATATTCGCTCGCTTTCCGGGATGGCTTCAGTTGCGGTAAGTTGTTATCCAAATGCAGGGCTTCCAGATGAAAACGGTAATTACCATGAATCGCCTGATTCGCTTGCTCAGAAGATCGGTGCTTTTGCCGAACAGGGCTGGTTGAACATCGCAGGTGGCTGTTGTGGAACAACACCTGCACATATTCGGGCAATGCGGGATACACTTGCCAAGTACCCTCCAAGAGAAATGAACGGAACACATCCACCAGCGTTGTCGGGAATAGATCCAGTCTACGTTGAACAGGACAATCGCCCTTACATGGTTGGGGAACGTACGAACGTACTTGGATCACGGAAATTCAAGCGCCTTATTGTTGAAGGAAAATATGAAGAAGCTTCAGAAATTGCTCGAGCTCAGGTAAAAAATGGGGCACATGTTGTCGACGTTTGTGTTCAAGACCCGGACCGTGAAGAAGCCGAAGACATAGAGAAATTCCTTGAACTTGTTGTCAAAAAAGTAAAGGTGCCACTTATGATCGATACGACAGATGCAGCCGTCATCGACCTTGCACTGCAATACTCTCAGGGTAAAGCGATAATTAACTCCATTAACCTTGAGGACGGCGAGGAAAAGTTCGAGCTGGTCACTCCGTTGTTGCATAAATACGGCGGTGCTGTCGTTGTCGGAACGATTGATGAACGCGGTCAAGCAATTAGTCGTGAGGACAAGCTGGAGGTAGCCAAGCGGTCTTACGATTTGCTGGTGAACAAATATGGATTAAAAGCCGAAGACCTGATTTTTGATACCCTGGTGTTTCCAGTAGGTACGGGCGATGAACAATATATCGGTTCGGCCAAAGAAACAATTGAAGGTATTCGTGTCATTAAAGAAGCGATGCCTGAATGTCATACGATACTGGGGATCAGTAACATTTCATTTGGATTGCCTGAAGCAGGGCGTGAAGTGCTGAACTCTGTATTTTTATATGAGTGTACCAAAGCGGGTCTCGATTATGCCATCGTTAACACAGAGAAACTAGAGCGTTATGCATCCATTCCCGAAGAAGAGCGCAGACTCTCGGAAGAGCTGTTATACAATACGAATGACGAAACACTGGCTGCTTTTGTAGCGGCGTTCCGTAACAAAAAGGTTGAGAAAAAAGAAAAGATTTCAAACCTGTCGTTGGAGGAACGTCTCGCATCGTATGTTGTTGAAGGAAGCAAAGAAGGTTTGCTGCCCGATCTGGAGCAGGCACTCGCCAAATATACAGCCCTTGAAGTAATCAATGGCCCGTTGATGAGGGGCATGGAAGAAGTAGGGCGACTGTTTAACAATAATGAGCTGATCGTAGCAGAAGTGCTTCAGAGCGCGGAAGTTATGAAGGCTTCGGTAGGTTATTTGGAACAGTTCATGGAGAAGAATGAGACGTCAGTTAAAGGAAAGATTATTCTAGCGACGGTCAAGGGCGATGTGCACGACATCGGCAAAAACCTGGTGGAGATCATCCTTTCCAATAACGGTTACCGGATCATTAATTTGGGTATAAAAGTACCACCAGAGCGAATTATCGAGGCGTACAGAGAAGAAAAAGTCGATGCGATCGGTCTATCCGGTCTGTTGGTAAAGTCGGCGCAACAGATGATTCTTACCGCTCAGGACTTACGCACAGCAGGTATTGATGTGCCTATTATGGTTGGTGGAGCGGCATTGACACGCAAATTCACCAAGAACCGTATACGCCCGGAATATAACGGAATGGTTGTATATGCAAAAGATGCGATGGACGGCCTGGATTTGGCCAACAAGCTGATGAACCCAAGCACTCGCGAAGTGATGCAGTTGGAGATGGACGCTGAAAAAGAGGCGGACGCAGCTGGCGCAGAAACTGTTAAATCCCTTCCCGAGCTAACTCGGGTAGAGCGTTCGGATATCGCAATAGACAACCCGGTTCTCGTTCCACCGGATCTGGAACGACATGTTATGCGGAACTATCCGCTATCACACATATTACCGTATGTGAACATGCAGATGTTGCTCGGGCATCATCTTGGTTTGCGCGGCTCGGTAGAGCAGCTGCTTGCTTCGGGTGACCGGAAAGCGACTGACCTGAAAGCGGTAGTGGATGATATTATGCAGGAGGCTGTTCGTGACGGGATTATTCAGGCGCACGCGATGTATCGTTTCTTCCCGGCTCAGTCCAGTGGTAACAGCGTCATCATCTATGACCCTGAGAATACAAGCAATATCTTGCATACATTCACGTTCCCTCGTCAAAAAGTCGAACCATTCCTGTGCCTTTCCGATTTCTTGAAGCCAGTGGAATCCGGACAAATGGATTACGTTGGTTTCATGGTCGTAACTGCTGGGCACGGTGTACGGGAGTTATCGACAGCTTGGAAGGAGCAAGGTGATTATCTTCGTTCACATGCTCTGCAATCCGTAGCGCTTGAAGTAGCAGAGGGATTAGCTGAGCGGGTTCATCATATGATGAGAGATATCTGGGGATTCCCGGATCCAGCACAGATGACCATGAAGCAACGTCATGGAGCACGCTATCAGGGAATCAGGGTATCATTCGGATATCCGGCCTGTCCCGATTTGGAAGACCAAGGGCCACTGTTTAAGTTGTTACAGCCTGAGGATATTGGTGTGGAACTGACTGAAGGTTTCATGATGGAACCTGAAGCATCCGTATCGGCGATGGTATTCAGCCATCCGCAAGCGAAGTATTTTAACGTGGAGAAGGCTTAAAAGTAAAAGGTCAGGCAAAGCCCTCCGCATTGTCGGAGGCTTTTTGCTGGCAGCAGAAAGAGGTGCGATCCAGAGTGGAACTATACTTCCTGGGAACTAACGCTGGTGTACCTACGCTTCAGCGGAATGTAACTTCCATAGGGCTGCGCATGTTGGATGAGCGCAGAGCATTGTGGTTGTTTGACTGCGGGGAAGGAACCCAGCATCAGATTTTAAGTTCTCCGCTTAAATTGAGCAAATTGGAGAAAATATTTATCACCCATTTACATGGAGATCATGTATTTGGACTTCCAGGTCTGCTCTCCAGCAGAGCATATCAGGGTGGCACTACACCGTTAACGGTGTATGGTCCGCCAGGAACTGAACGAATGATCATGACAACCATGGAGCTGAGTCAGTCACGTCTAAACTATGATCTAAGCATTGTAGAACATACAGGCGGAGTGCTTTTCGAAGATGAGAGCTTCATTGTGGAATCTGCGTTGCTGGAACATCGTATCGACAGTTACGGGTATCGGATTACCGAAAAGGATCGTCCAGGCAGTCTGGACCCTGCGAAACTGGCTGAGTATGGCTTGAAGCCAGGGCCGCTGTTTGGTCGCTTGAAGCGGGGAGAAACGATTACCCTCGACAACGGGGACTTCCTTCGCCCAGAAGATGTGTTGGGTGCACCCAAGCGAGGGATGGTCATTACCATCTTGGGAGATACGCGCCCATGTGACAATGTACAGCCACTTGCTATAAATGCGGATGTTCTTGTACACGAAGCTACGTTTCTGCATGATTTGGCTGATACGGCGCATGAGTACTATCATAGTACTTCGAAGCAAGCGGCTGAGGCGGCGAGAGCGGCAGGTGCAGGACAGCTGATCATGACCCATTTTAGCTCTCGCTACAAAGATGAGGATCAGTTGCAGCCACTTCTGGAGGAAGCTCAATCGATATTCCCGAATACGAAACTTGCGATTGAACACGAGCTTATTCCAGTTGTTCACCGTAAGAGCGAATCCTAATGGTGGATGTGCGAAACAGTACAGCCAAACACGACGGGAGAACAAGCCGTTAATTGCACGGGACTGAGGGGAAGTTACTCCCGAGGTCCCTTTTGCAATCTGGCCGGAAAGCGTGTAGGATGGGCAATATGAGCAGGGAAATGATTCAATTATTTTCCGGGAAAGCGCAGGAAATGACAAGCTTGTACAGAAGACGCGCGGGGCCAGACGTCCGTGTTCGATTCGGTTCGACGTGTTGCGTGCAGATGCGAGCAAGCCATTTTTATGTACTGTATACATAGGTTAGCATTGAAGTTCGATGCAAATGGTTAAGGACATGAAATGTTAATGGAATAAAGAAAGGAAGTGCTGTATATGATTAAGGCCTATCTGATCGACCTGGATGGTACGCTCTATCATGGCAGACATCGTATCGAAGGAGCCGATAAGCTTATTCAGACATTGAATGAACAAGGCATGCCTTATTTGTTTGTGACTAATAATTCTTCTCGTACACCGCAAGGTGTGGCAGATCATCTGAACGGGATGGGTATCCCCGCCGATGCATCTCAGGTATGCACTTCTGCGGTGGCGGCTGCGGAATACGTGGCCCAAGAGTCTCCGGGTGCGAAAGTGGCTTGTATTGGAGAAGAAGGGCTGTTGCAAGCGATAGAAGCTGCAGGGCTTACACTAACGGATGATGAACCTGATTACGTTATACAAGGAATTGATCGTGAATTTTCCTATCATAAATTGACCAAAGCGCTTCGCTGGATCAATGGCGGCTCTAAATCTGTCATGACCAATCCTGATTTGCAGCTACCTTCTGATGATGGGCTTACGCCGGGAGCGGGGACGATTGGGGCAGCGATAGAAGCAGCAACCGGAGTTCATCCTACCGTCATTGGCAAACCGTCAAGTATTATTATGAAGTCGGCTATTAGCCGATTGAACTTAAAGTCTGATGAAGTTGCTGTAATCGGAGACAATATGCGTACAGATATTGCGGCAGGAGCAGCTGCGGGATGCGAGACCCTGCTGGTTCTTACTGGAATAACGACACGGGACAATATGGATAGCCACATCCAGGCGACCAAGGTTCGTCCTGATCATGTGTTTGAAGATCTGCATAAACTGATTGAGTGGCTGTCGCAGACGACAAGCCAAGCATCCAAGAAGGGGTAGATGTACGATGCCGGAATTGCCGGAAATGGAAAACTACCGGACCTTGCTGTCCGAGAAAATACTCGATTTGCCGATTACAGGTGTGGTGGTTAACCGTGAAAAGTCGATTAATACGGATCCTGATGTGTTCACCCGTGAACTGACAGGCAATCGTATCATATTTGTAGAGCGGCGGGCCAAACATTTGATTTTTCATCTGGCTAATGGTAAGCGGCTTGTGCTGCACCTTATGCTGGGCGGAATGATTTTCTGGGGCACAGAAGCTGAACGTCCTGATCGTTCCACTCAAGTGGAAATTCAGTTTGGAGAATATACTTTATTCTTTATTGGGCTCCGTTTAGGATATCTGCATCTACTTACTTCCAAAGAGACGGAAGAGGCCATGTCTGACCTTGGACCTGAACCTCTTGATCGGCGCATGAATGCAGAACGTTTTGCTGCCCTGTTGAAAGGACGCCGGGGTACACTCAAAACTACACTGGTCAATCAACACATTATTGCAGGCATCGGAAATTGTTATTCGGATGAGATTGCATTTGCAGCAGGCCTGAGACCAAGCTCCAAGACGCAAAATATTGCTGCTTCGTCTGAACTCACAGCACGTTTGTACCATTCTGTGCAATCCGTGTTGCGGGAAGCTGCCTCGGAAGGCGGTTATATGGAAATGCCGTTGATGCAGGGAGATACCAAGACGGGAAGTTTTGACGAGCATTGCCGAGTGTATGATCGTGAAGGGGAAACTTGCCCTCGTTGTGGGGGGACGATAGCGCGCGTGGAAATTACGGGCAAGAAGGCTTTCTTCTGTCCGGATTGCCAGCATGAGGCTTAAAATCGGAATCGGGGCACATGTCAGCACCAGAGGTGGATTTCTTCAGGCAGCCAAGCGAGCATATGAGATGGGGGCTACGGCATTTCAATATTTTCCGAAGAACCCGCGGAGCCTTGGCTTGAAAGAACTGGACCTCAAAGATGCTGAACAGTGTCGGGATTGGTGTGAGAAGCAGGGGATATCTTCCATTGCCCACTCACCCTATCCCACGAATCCGGCTTTGGGCAAAACCCGAGGAGAGGCGGGTTTTCATGCAACCATCGCATCGATACAAAATGATCTGCATATTGCAGATGCCTGCGGTTCGGTAGGGACTGTAGTCCATTTTGGACATCTCAAGAGCAATGAACCACTTGAAGGATATCAGAATCTCATATCCTGTCTGGATACCGCTTTAGCAGATTGGGATGGACAGGCTAAGGTTCTGCTTGAAAATCAGGCTGGGGATCATGGTCCCATGGGTACGACGATGGAAGAGTTGATACAGATTCGTAAGCTAAGCCGGTATCCTGAACATATTGCTTTTTGTTTTGACACGTGTCATGCTTTTGCTTCAGGCATGTGGACGTCAGGTAATGAGGCATCGATGCTGGAGAAAGGCAGACTGCTGGGATACTGGGATGCTCTTGCTGCTGTTCACTTTAATGATTCGAAATATCCTTCCGGTTCATGCAAGGACAGACATGCACGGATTGGACAGGGTTATATAGGGAAAAAAGCGATGCAGGAACTGTTATGTGCGCCTGAATTTCAGCAAGCGGTAGTTGTGCTGGAAACCGAATCAGGCGAAGATGGAACACACCGTGGTGACATTGAGCTCATGCGTTCCTGGCTTTAAATGGGGAGAGGAGCGATTGTAATGCATGTTTTTTTGGATGATTACCGGGCATGTCCGAAAGGGTTTGTTCTGGCTACCAATGCAGAAGAATGCCTGATGCTGCTTAGAGAAGGTGACGTGGACATTCTATCCCTGGATTTTGAACTGGGTCCAGATTCACCGAATGGCGGAGAAGTTGCTGCTTCGATCGTCCGGGAAGGTTTGTTTCCACGCCAGATCTATTTGCACACGTCCAGCATGTATGGCAAACGTCAGATGTACGAATTGTTGTACAGCAATAAACCAGACTCTGTTACCGTCCATAATGATCCGATGTCCGGTGAGGTTATGCTGCGTGTTGCTGCGGGAGAAGAAAGCTGATGAAGTCAATTACGACCAAAATGTTAATGCGTGATGTATGGGAAGGCATGCCTCAGGCTGTATTTATCTATACCCCGCTATGCGGAACTTGCGCAGCAGCACGTCGAATGCTTGAGATCGCCGAGCATTTGCTGCCTGAAGGGATTTTGACCGAGATGAATATTCACGATATCCCGGAACTTGTGCAGCAGTTTCAGATTTCGAGCGTGCCTGCGGTTATGCTGTTTAATGGAGAACATGATGTGCCCAGAATGGTTTATCGGATGAACTCTGTTGAGCATCTGTTAGGGGAAATCCGAAAGGCGGTGCTAAAATGAGTGTAATCTCGATGGAGCATGTCTCTCTTAGACGCGAAGACAATCAGATTCTGGATGACGTCCATCTGCATGTTAAAGAAGGCGAGCATTGGGTGATTCTTGGGCGTAATGGTTCAGGTAAAACAACGCTGCTGGAAATGATGAATGGATATATGTTTCCAAGTCAGGGGCGCATTGAAGTATTGGGAAATCTGTATGGTCAATGTGACGTGCGGGAGGTTCGAAAAGAAATTGGTTATATCAGTCAGACATTGATTGAGAAACTGACACCTCGAGATCCGGTGTGGGAAGTTGTCGCAACAGGAGCTTATGCTTTTTTGCGTTTCTATCAAACGATCCCGGATGATGTGAAGGCCAAAGCATTGAACCTGCTTGATGAAATGGGCTTTGCAAAACTGGCTAATCATCCGCTCGGCACCCTTTCTCAAGGGGAGCGCAAAAAAGTAATGCTGGCTCGTTCATTGATGGCAGATCCCAAATTGCTGATTATGGACGAGCCTTGTGCCGGACTCGATCTGTATGAACGCGAGAAAATGTTGGCCGAAATTGATCGACTGCGTAAGCGAAATATCACTGTCGTTTATGTGACTCATCACGTCGAAGAGATCGTACCTTTGTTCACACACGTGGCCTTGATCCGCGATGGACGTATTGCTGCGGCAGGGCCCAAACATGAAGTTTTAACACAAGATACAATTAAGCATACGTACGATGTTCCGGTTGATATCCAGTGGGAAGATGGACGTCCCTGGATTCGCGTACGTTCTGGAGGGTAACACATTTTGAGTACACAGTCATCTTGGGGTGAAGGAGACTTCTCCCGTTTTATTTGCACAGCCAATCATGGTTTTGCGCCCTATGCTCAGGAGGAATTGCGCCGTACGTTTGGGGCAGTAAAGAGCACGGTACTCGTACCAGGTGAAATTCTGCTTGCCGGTCTTCCGATTGCGGAAGAAGAGGTAGCGATCAAGCTTTTGGAAGAAAGCCCGACGTTTTTACGTCATATTCAACCTGTTCAATTTCAGGAAAATACGGAAGATTCAGCGCAAGCAATGGAAAAATTGATTTCATTTGTGTTGAACCATACAGAGTTAACAGGCACTAAAGTTACATTACAAGTTCGTAAAACCGAAGGTGCCTTCTGGCAGGAGAACGCTGCTTCTCTGAAACAGCTCTTGACCGAGAAGCTGGATGACCTTGGCTGTGAGTGGGTTGTCCGTGATGCGGATCATGTTGTATCTGTCTTCGTTGCGGATGATATGTTATATGCCGGTGTATCCAGACCTGATCAAAATCTGTCGGACTGGAGTGGCGGAGCAGTTCGTTTTCAGAAGGAAGAGGGCCAAATCTCTCGGGCCAAATTCAAATTGCTTGAAGCTGAGCAGACATTTGGCATCGACTTTACTTCTTTTCACAAAGCATTGGACATCGGTGCTGCACCAGGCGGATGGACCTCTTTCCTGCTAGAGCGCGGGCTTGAAGTTACAGCTGTTGATCCGGCCAAGATGGATGCGACCTTGCTGCAATCACCCAAACTGACCTTTTTGAAAAAAAATGCAGGTGATGTACGTTTCCGCGAAGGAGAATTCGATCTGCTCGTATGTGATATGAGCTGGAGCCCTAAGCTGATGAGCCGTCTTATATCGGACTTGTTATACAGCCTCCAATCAGGGGGAACAGCGGTTGTAACGGTGAAGTTATTGCATAAGAAGCCGCTCGCTTTGATTAAAGAAGTCATCGATACATTTGAGCGCTCCCGGATGCAGATTCAGCGTTCCAAACAGTTGTTTCACAACCGTGAAGAAATCACGCTATATATGATTAAGTATTAAGTTATTAAAGGCATTAAATTTTATGCTTTACAATACCTTATTGCCTATACTATAATGATACCAATATTAACCATAACAAGTTGAGGGAAAGCATCCCGAAGTGAAGAGTCCGGATATCCGGTCTGTTCCGCTTCGGTGAAGCTTTCCCTTTTTTGTTATGCACACAAGGAGGAGTCTATATGAGACATCCGGCCAGGCTCGAGCGTGGAAGCCTGCTGGGGGGAAGGTACCGTATCGTGTCCATTCTCGGTTCGGGTGGAATGAGTCATGTATATGAAGCAGAGGATTTGAAGTTGCCAGGCAAAACCTGGGCGATCAAAGAAAGCGTGACGGCGATGCCATACGAAGGCAGTATGGAGTCAGAAGCTGCTCTTCTTACATCTCTGAGGCATCCCAGATTACCGCAAATCGTAGATTTTTTTGTACCGGATGAGCTGGGGTATACCTATCTTGTTATGGAGTACATTGAGGGATTGACACTTAGTGACTATTTCAAGCAATGTCGGGGGAAGATTCCGCTTGAACATATGACGGAGTTTGTGCTTCAGCTGCTGGATGTATTAAGTTATTTGCACAGTCTGGACCCACCTGTCATCTATCGGGATTTGAAACCATCCAACATTATGATTACACCGGAACATGAAGTCAGACTGATTGATTTTGGGATAGCGCGGAGCTATAAAGCACAAAGAGTCGATGATACGGTTAAATTGGGAACGGCCGGCTTCGCTGCACCAGAACAATATGGTTCAGGACAGACTGATGCGCGTTCTGACCTGTACGGGCTTGGAGCATTGTTGCTCTATCTCATGACTTGTGGAACTTATACGGAATGGATTCAGGGAGTTGAGAGCTCCATTCGCAGTGATGTTCCACGTACCTATATTCCTGTTGCGAGAAGGTTGTTGCGACTGAATCCGAATGAGCGCTTTCAATCGGCTGATGAAGTTCGTAAGGAGCTGCTGCGCAGACCGGGAATAGCGGCTGGTGGTTCAGAAACGACGGTGACGATAAGCGGAGGGACAAGAGTGATCGCTTTGACGGGGGCATCATCCGGAGTTGGGGTTACGCATACGGCCATAGCCATCAGTCACTATCTGGAGCGGCAGAACTTCAAAGTGGCCATAATCGAGATGTCGCCACGTTCCCAATCGTTTGCACGGATTCAACAAGTGGCGCATGCAGGTAAACCCGTGCCAGCAGGCAGACAGTTTGCAGTGGATGGTGTACATTACTGGAAACAATCGGGACGTGCAGACATCCTGTCTTTATTGGGAGGCAGCTATCAGTTCATTGTGATGGATCTGGGCAGTGGTCAGGATCAGAACCGGCTTGAAGAGTTTCTCAGAGCTGACTTGCCGATTGTTATAGGTTCCGGTGCCGAATGGAGACAAGCTGAGATTGGATCTTTTGTCCGTTCACACAACCGGTACCCGAGAGACAAATGGATCTACTGCCTGCCACTCGCAGCAGCTGACGCCGTTCAGCGCATGCGCAAAACGTTGGACACTTCCAGTGTCTACGGTCTGCCTTTACATATCGATCCCTTTGATCGGGAACCGCAGATGGATAAGGTTTTTACTCATATTCTGACTCATATGATGGGGCAGCTTCCCAAGAAACGTTCATTCTTTGCAAGAAAAAGAGTACATGATTAGAAGAGATTGCGAAAGGAGAGCCTCTTTTGTCTAAATTAAGAAAACAAAGCCGTCAACTGATTTATGCTGGACTGACGGGAGCGGGAGCAATTGGTTTGTTATTTGGGGCATATGTCATTTACAATGTCAAAACCATGAGTGATACGAGGTCTGAAGTGGAGGCCCGATACTCATCAGCCTACGAACAAAAAGAAGCTGAATTGATGCAACAATGGAACTCGGGGGCACAGGGATGGGTGACAATACGGGATGTTGAAGCAGGAGAGTCGATATTGCCCGAGGATATCAAACTCATAGCCGTTCCGGATGCACAGGCACCAAGGAATCTCTGGTCCAGCTCCAAGCAGATGGATGGTCAAGTGGCGAAAATAGAATTAAAAAAGGGAACAGCTATTACAACTGAAATGGTGTATGAGGATACCCCGGCACCGCCGGATTTAAGGAACCGTGAACTACAGGTTGTGTTATTACCTTCTTCACTCGTGAAGGGTGATAACATTGATATTCGTATTCAGTTTCCAACGGGGCAAGACTACATTCTCCTGTCCAAAAAGAAAGTCGAAAGATTAAATGCAGCTACGCTATGGATTACGATGACGGAGGAGGAGATCCTGTCCCTTTCAAGTGCAATTGTAGATGCCTATTTACATAAAGCTTCAATCTATGCCCTAACCTATGTAGAACCACAGTTCCAGACACCAGCAATCCCGACATACCCTGCCAATAATGAGGTGTTAAAACTGCTGGAGAGTGATCCTAATCTTGTGCGCCGGGCTGAGGTGGAGTTGGCACGGCAGGTACGGAGTTCGTTAGAAAGCTCACTCGCCGCATCCATGTCAGCGCCATCCCAAGGTGTGGAGCAGGACGTTGCGCACTCCTCCGTTTCATACAATAATCGCCCCGGAGCGAATAACTCTTCATCTGCCGATGGTGTTATCTGGAATGACGGTTCAGGTAGCGGTGGAGCGACTGGTACAGGGAGCAATGATTCTTCTGCATCAACTTCGAGTACAGATGAGCAGAGAAGATTGCTGACGGGCGGAGAGTAAAATGCAGGAGAAACAATTTATTATTCATGTAACAACGTTTAAAAGAAATTAAAAGGGGCTTTGATAGCTATGCATACATGGATCTTTGCCGGGTTATGCGAGAAGAATGACCTGATGCTGTACCTTTGCAAAATACTGGCGTCCTCCGGTAAACGTGTCTTGCTTGTTGATGGAACATTGCAACAGAAATATGGATACGGCGTTGGGGAAAGTCAGCAATCTCTGCGTATTACAGAATTTGAAGGTTTTGATATTGCTTGTCAGTTCGTAACTTCAACAGCGGTTGAGAGTCATCTTGAAGCGAGTGGCGAGAAATTGCAGACCTATGATTACGTCCTTTACGACATGGAGACATCACACTTTGCATCACGTGATCTATGGCTTACGGCAGATATCCGTGTCTGGGTCAGTGATTATGAACGTTACAACCTGGAACGGGGCAAAGGCTGGCTCAAGCGGCTGCTTGAAGAACAATCCCTGCCAGCAGAACTGCCATTTCAGCGTATTTTGATCAATGCCGTTGATTGCAAACTGGAAGCTCGATATTTGTGGGCGTATCTGGAAGGCAGTCCGTTTGTATGGACAGGGGAATCGCTGATGTTGCCATGGGATGAACTGACTGCAGCAGTCAAACTGGAAAACGAGCATCATCGTAGGATACGTCTGGGGCCGTTATCACGGAACTATAAAAAATCGCTATGCAGGTTAGTGGAGCAGTTGACCGGATGGGAAAATGTCCAGAGTCGCCGGGCCATTAAAGAAGCTGAAAGGATGAGGGCATGAGCACCATTACGTTTTGGAGTCCTTTTGCAGGAACAGGTAGCACCTCAAGTGCGTTAATCGGCGCCTATGCGATGGCACTTCAATATAGGACAAGAATTTTGCTTGTAAATACAGGTCCAGTCGGGAGCAGCACAGAAGCTGCCCTTCCACCTAAAGAAATAGAGGACACGGGATCAGCATTTACATTCGAGGAGGGGGGATGGGATGCTGTGGAACGGCTGCATATCAGCGGGAGTTTGAACAAGCATAATTTGAGGGATTATACCAAGCCGCTCCTCAATGACCGTCTGGATTTGTTGACTGGCAGAATCAACCGATTGGAACGTTCAACAGAAGAGCATGTGGAGACATTAAAAAGGCTGCTGCACGTAGCCAATGAATATTATGATCTGGTTCTTCTCGATGCAGATCGCGCAGGCACTAGTGACCAGGTTCTGCTGGATCAAGCGGACTATGTTGTGGTGAACCTGAATCAAAATATGAGGGATCTGGAGTATTTTTTTGAAAAAATCAGACCCGAGAGCATGGGTGATCAGAAACTGCACATCGTGCTGAATAAGTATGATCCTCATTCACGCGCAACCACCACCAATATTCGTCGGCGTTTTCGATACAAAGGCTCGATATCAATGTTGCCTTATACCACCGGATTTCTGGATGCCTTCAATCGTCGTGATGCGGCTGCGTACTTGCAATTGGAAGGTCTGAGCAACAATAAAGATATTCGTAAAGGGAGCTTTGCCGCAAGTATGGCTGAACTCGCTCGTCTTATTATGGATGGGGCAGGGATGCGTACCGTACTAAAAAGGCTGGAAAGGGGAGCCTGAACATCTGATGCTCTGGAATACCCTATGGTTAATTTTAATTTTGCTGTTATGTCTTGCGTATGTTTGGTTCAAATACAGAGCTTCCCATCGTGAAAAAAATAACCGTGCTCCTGAGCGTGAATCCTTCACGATTGAAGTGCTGACAGAGAAAGTAAAGAACTCGCTTCATGAGCTTAGTCATAGTCAACTTGCTGATGCAGGATTGCATGAAGAAGAATATCGCCGAAGAATCAATCAGCGTGCCGAGATGCGCAAGGCGCTTAAAGGTTGTGTATCAGGAAGCATTAGTGACAAAACGTATGTCAAAAATCTGATAGGTGATCTGCTTACTCGCAGTATAGGACTGAATAAGTCAAATATCGATGAGGTCATTTATTTCGGAGACACTGAGTTACTGACGGTTCAGGATCAATTCGAAATCGTGTTTTATCTATACCGGCAGCAATTTGGTGTCGATGCCTTGTCACGCATGATTGACACTTATGATCTTGGCAGATTGAGGCTGAGTGAAGGTGCAGACGACGGAGGAAGTTACTATATCTCCGAGGAGGACATCCGATATGTGTTTGAGTGTGAGTATAGAGAGCTTGGATTCAGAGAAAAAACAGATATCATCGTTCAACGTATCTACCAGCATTACAAAGGTTTCTCGGTGGTTGATGAAATAAGAGATCAACGAATAGATGGCGTTAGTGGTGGTGTGAGCGGTATGCTGGATGCCCTTCAGGATATGGGGCTACGGCAGCCAGCTTCGTGGAATGATCTGCTCGCGGATGGACTTGAAGATGCTCCCTTCGAAGAACCACTTAGTGGAATGGAAAGTGTCTGGATTTTCTATAAAGGTAAGTCCATTCATCTGTCCTTCCTGTCATTTGGCAGTATCCGTGAACTGAAGAGGGTATGTCAAAATATTTATAAATACAACTATCCGGGACAGCTTTCGGAAGCAAATGGATACAAGGTGAACGAGATGAAGGATGGATCACGTGTCGTTGTTGTGCGTCCTCCCTTTGCCGAATCATGGGCATTCTTTGTCCGGAAATTCGATATTCCCAATGCTTCACTAGAACAGTTGATTACCGGGAACAACGCAGAGCTGCCAATCACTTTGCTGCAATATTTGATGAAAGGCAGTCGAATTACAGCCGTAACAGGAGCGCAGGGGTCGGGTAAAACGACGCTGCTTATGGCGATGGTGAAGCATATTTACGCATCGTATACCCTGCGTGTACAGGAGATGGCTTTCGAACTACAGCTGCGGCGTATATACAGTCGGCGTAACATTCTAAGCTTCCGGGAGACCGAGCACATTTCAGGTCAACAGGGACTGGACTTACAGAAAAAGACGGATGGTACTGTAAATATTCTCGGTGAGGTCGCAAGTGACGAAGTAGCCGCATGGATGATTCAGATGTCCCAGGTTGCCAGTCTGTTCACCCTGTTTACCCATCATGCCAAAACGTTTCGTGATCTGGTTTTCTCCCTCCGTAATTCACTGCTCAAAACAGGTATGTTCCAACATGAACATATTGCCGAGGAGCAAGTAGTAAGTGTCATTAATTTCGATGTACATATGAGAAAGGACGCAGAGGGACGAAGATATATCGAACGAATTACGGAGTGTCTGCCACGTGCGAATAAAGGGGATAGCGTGGAGGAACGGGCAGGATTTACGTTTCGCAATGTGATCGAGTACAAGGATGGCAATTACGTCGCTACAGCTCCGATCTCGATAGGAAGCATTACGGATATGCGGGATCAGATGACACTGCAGGACGCTGCGCTGTTCGAACAGTTCATCAAGCAACATTGGGGTGATACCTATGACCGTTAAGTTTGTTCTTCTTTTGGTGCTGGGGATATGTGCAGGTGGCTTGATAATCACGCTACTTGTACTGAACCTGTTACGTCATAGAGGAGGAGACAATGCAAGTAAATCTATCGGGATTGCTACGCTAAACGGCACTCGTACGCTGCGGTGGGGATCGGTCCTGTTACAGTCTTATCGGTGGGGCATGAAAGTGCCGCTATTCTCTGCTTATATTTTACAAGTACAGAAACGAATCTCATTCCGGCATGTCGGCGACGAACTAGCATTAAGACGAATGACTATGAACGTGGTTCTAATTATCTTCGGAGGATACGGGAGTATCAGTGTAATCCTTTTCCTTATGCAGCCGGGTATCGCCTTTGTTATATTGTCGGTACTCTGCGCTGTAGTTCTAAACAGCCTTGTACTGGATATGTGTCTGAATCGTATGGAGAAGCGACTGTTGGTACAGATGCTGGACCTGTTTGCCGACGTGAGACATCGGTATCATCAGCATGGAATGGTAGAGGAGGCACTTTATGAAGCGGCGGAAGCAGGTAAAGGAGAGGCTGCCGAGCAAGTGCTGTTGATCTATGAAGCATTGGCTTCTCCGGATCCGAACGAAGCTTTGGAACGGTACTATGAGATTGCGCCAAATCGCTTTCTTAAAGGTTTTGCCGGTATTTCATATATGGTGATGGAGTTCGGGGATAAAGACAGAGCACAGGGTTCGATTTACTTGAAAGGCCTGGGGAATCTGACGCAGGAAATTCATCTGGAGATTTTGCGGCGGGACAAATTGGACTATCTGTTAAAAGGGTTGAATATCATCGCCCTGGCCCCCGTTCTATTCACAGCTCCAATCGAACGTTGGGCCAGAGGAAGTTTTCCAACTATGGATGAATTTTATCGCAGCAAAATCGGGTTTGTAACCAAAATATCGATCTACGTCATTATCATACTTGCCTACCTGCTTTTGCAAAGACTTCAGCAATATGATGAAACTCGTTATCGGACAGGGCGCAAACATTCCAGGATCGATCAGTTCCTATACAAGCAGATGTTCATTCGTAAAGTCGCGATGTTGTTCGTGGCCAAACCTGGCAGTACCCATTACAGTCAAACCGTAAGACTGATGAGGGAAAGTAGCTCGGAACTGAAATATGAATGGCTGGCTATACGAAGGCTGATGTTATTTGCAAGTTGTTTTGTACTGACCATTGGCTGTGTCTTTCTACTGCATCAGGTTGAACGAAATCACATCTTACATGATCCCGTCAGAGATGACCGGATGTTTGGCGCGATGGGAGAGGCGGAGTTGAAGCAGGCTACAGAAAAGACAAGCTTGGATCAAGCTGTACTCGAGCGCATTGAAATGAAGCGAGGAGCAACTTTTGATGAGATCTCCATTGCATTGCAGTCCGTGAATCCCGTTCAACTGGATCATGATACACAGAATGAAACTATTGCACGCATCCTTCAGAAGCTGGAAGGTTACAACAAGCAATACCTTCACTGGTGGGAGTTAATTATTGCAATGATGATAGGTATAGCGGGTTATCACATGCCGATCTGGCTAATGATGTTCCAGCGCAAGATGAGAAGTATGGACATGAGGCATGAAATCTATCAGTTTCAGACGGTTATATCGATCTTGCGGGAGATGGATCGTATGTCTGTAGAGGAGATATTGGAATGGCTCAATCGCTTTGCAGTTATTTTCAAAAGACCACTGCAAAAATGTCTGTTGCACTTTGAACATGGGCCGGAGCATGCACTTGAACAATTGAAAGAAGATGCAGGCCTGCCTGAATTTCAGCGTTTGGTTGAAAAACTGCAACTTGCACTTGGGAAAATTTCGATTCGAGAAGCATTTGATGATCTGGATAGTATGATGGCCTTTTATTTTGAACAACGGAAGCAGGAATACACCAAGATGATTGATGTTAAAGCATCATGGGGAAGAATGATCGGGTTTACACCGATGTATGCCCTGATCTTTCTCTACCTGGTCATTCCGCTGGTAGGCATGAGTTTCCTGCAAATGAACATTTATTATGAACAGATTCAGAAACTGTAACGAACATGTACGTCACAGTCTGAAATAAATTAAAAACGATATAGGAGGATTTATCATGAACAATGCATCAAGCGCTTTAAAGGTGGCAGCCGGCATCTTTCTGACCATCGCCCTTATTACGATTGTGGTTCTATTGTTTATTTCGGCTCAGGAGGCGACCAAAACGGCACAGAACAATTTTGCCGATATCCAGACCGAGTTGTCCCAAGCTGCATTTACAGTTTATGACGGAACAACCATTAGCGGATCACAGGTCACAAACGCGTTGCGTAAATATGCGGACAAGGATCAGTTCGGTATTCAAGTTATTACAGGTAAAAACAAGGGAGGTCAATGGTATGGCAATCAGTTGAATATATCCCAGGATCTCAATAACGCAGATTACGGTTCAGTTATTTCTCCAGATGATAAAGTAGGCATTATTAATCAAACTATGAGTGAAAAAGACAACCAATATGTCAATCCAAGTGGTAAATTCAAAGCAATTATCGTAAAAGACAGATCCAATGTGGTAAGAGGGCTTATTTTCCAGCAATCCTGACAGGAGTTGGTTTAACATGTCCCCAGAATACACAGCAGCTCATGTTGTTCTGTACGGCGGTTGTCCTATTTGTGACAGCCTGCCTGTACGGGCAGCAGAATGTTAGGGTTCTATCAGACGCTTTGAATCATTTGGTGCAGACGACAGAAGACATGGAAGGACGGCTGAATACCACTCTGCGTATAAGCGAGCCAATCCGTTATAGTGGTGCTGAAGTCTTACACACTGTGAGGCAAATGACAGGAACAGCGGTCAGTGTGGAGGTGAACGGGAATGCATATGTCATTGATCCCCTTGTAAACAGAAGAGGAACCATACCTGTCCAGCTTGCTGCTTCGTATAGACCCGAGTTCATAAGAAGTGAGGCTGGCGAACTGCTGAAGATTGCATTTTGGAAGGAGGCCAGTACCCCTTGATTAATGCTGCATCCAAGCTGCTTGCTGTTTTGCTGGCAGTGATTTTACTTTATGTATACCCGGCAGCAGAGACTGCTGATCGACAGGATGACATGGCACGTATGACCGTTGTTCAGACGGTTACCCGTTTTGTTGATGCGGTCA
The DNA here is from genome assembly GCF_057835695.1 of Paenibacillus sp. GL_099_B. Classification (NCBI taxonomy): domain Bacteria; kingdom Bacillati; phylum Bacillota; class Bacilli; order Caryophanales; family Paenibacillaceae; genus Paenibacillus; species Paenibacillus sp. GL_099_B. Next base: position 4,318,671 of record NZ_CM174430.1, on the reverse strand, counting down.
GAACAAAGGGATACATTTCCCCTGCCATGTATGCAGAGTTCGAAGAACAGATGGCCCGAACGGGGAACGCCTATGAGATTTCCATGGAGCATTTGCACAAAAAATATGTTCCTCATTACTCAGATCCGATGGATCAAAGCACATTCTCTGGTACCTATGAAACTGTGCAAGATGGATATTATTCAGCCCAAATTAAAGCAAAGCTGTTTCCTTCGTCCGGTGTGCTAGCTTTAGACGATCCTGGGCGCAGATATACACTGGCAATGGGGGATTTCTTCACAGTAACCGTCAAAAATACCAATCGCACACCTGCCATGTTGATTCGTGAGTGGTTGAACGGGTCTGCGCAGGCTGCAGCCGTGTTTACCACATATGGGGGTATGGTGCTCAATGAAGATTACGTGTGACTTGTTCCGCTATAACCGAACAACTCGGGAAAAGCGGGGACTTAATTAAATAAGTCCAACTTTGCGACCGAGAATTGGAAAGAGGGAACCATGTATCCTGAAACAATTCCGTTAATCTCCTGCGTGCGTGACACGGACAGCGTGTTGGGTATGAAGCACAGGTGAAGTCGGCAAAAGGGAAGCTAAAGCCACTCCTTCGAGAAGGTATGCTAACTGATATGCCGGATGGCTGAAAAGCGGACTATGGTGAGAATGGTTTTAAAACCTGACGAACCTCCGAATGTACGGGTCTAAATTCATAACATATGGAAACATATGTACTGACAAAAGTCAGGGTGGATAGCGTAGAGTACGACTGTAATCTAGGAAACACGCTATATCGAACAATGGCGATATCAAGTCCACAGGCTCAAAGGAGGCACCTAAGGTCTAGCAAGCATAGCTAGGTCTCAAGGTACAAGGAAAGCAAGGAACGTCGGCTTAAAGGACTGTCATCCTAGACGTCTACTATAAGGCAGAAACTTTGCTGAAATGTACTAATCCTTGTGAGAGTAGAGGCACGACCAATGAAGCGGCTGTAATGGTTGTGGAGGAACAGCCTCAAGTCTTTTTAGATAATAAACAATTTTTCCGAAAAGTGAATTGCACCGATCAGGTAAGAACGTGGGGAATCACCGTAAGGAGGTGAAGCCACAGTGCAAACTCTTCGATACTGGGATTACTATGACATGACGAGTACCTTCACTGATTTACACGAAAAAGCACTAGCTAGGAAGAAGTTTGATAATCTATACGGACTTATAAACTCAAGTCAAAACATTCTCCTAGCCTTTCGAACAATTAAATCAAACAAAGGCTCACAAACACCTGGAACAGACGGCAAAACGATAGAGGATATAAAGACACTAACAGAAGAAGACATTGTGAATCACGTAAGAAACAAGCTGTTGAATTATCAACCCAAAAAGGTTAGACGAGTCTATATACCAAAACCTAACGGAAAGAAAAGGCCATTAGGTATTCCATGTATAGTTGACAGAATTATTCAGCAATGTTTTAAACAAATCATTGAACCCATTGCGGAAGCCTACTTCTATAAACACAGTTATGGATTCAGACCTGTAAGATCAACGCATAACGCTTTAGCAAGAGTACAACACCTCATAAACCAGGTGAACCTTCATTATGTTGTTGATGTAGACATTCAGGGATTCTTTGATAATGTCAACCACACATTGCTTCTGAAACAAATATGGAATATGGGTATTAGAGACAAAAGAGTACTTCGAATCATCAGCAAAATGCTTAAGGCTGAAATTGAAGGTGAAGGAATCCCGTTGAAAGGAACACCACAAGGTGGAATCCTATCTCCGCTCCTGTCAAATATAGTACTCAACGACCTGGATCATTGGGTAGCAGGACAATGGATCAACTTCAAAACTCAACATGTCTATGCAGGAGACTTCCACAGGATCAGAGCACTTAAGAAAACCAATCTTAAAGAGGGATACATCGTGCGATATGCCGATGACTTTAAAATTCTTTGTCGGGATTGGAGATCGGCTCAAAAGTGGTATCACGCTGTGAAACTCTATCTTAGAGACCGTCTCAAACTTGATATCTCACCTGAGAAATCACAAATTGTAAATCTTAGGAAACGTAAATCTGATTTCCTGGGCTTCACAATATGGGCCGAGAAAAAAGGAAAAAGAAGAGTTGCCTATACGGGTATAAACGAGAAGAAGAAAGCAGAAATCAAGAAACAAGCAAGAGAACGCATAAAGATTCTGCACAAGTCACCAATTACTCAAAACGCTCTTCTTTTCAACAGCTTTGTACTTGGTTTACACAATTACTTCTCACGTGCAACACATGTTAGTGTGGAATTCTCACGACTTGCTTATGATCTGAAGGCATTCACATACAATCGTCTCAAAGTAATTGGTAAGTACCAATATCCTGATAATGCCCCACCAACCTACAAAAAGTTCTACAAGAACAGGTATAGAACTTTTAAGGTCGCAGGAGTATATCTCTTCCCCTTCAGGGATGTAAAAACGGTAAATAACTTATGCTTTCAGCAAACGTTAAATCCGTATACACCAGAAGGAAGAAAAAGACTCCATAAGGAACTAAACATGGATATTCGATATGAACTAATTAAGCTAATGCAGTCAAACATACCTTATCGTAGCGTTGAATATTTGGATAACAGACTGAGTAGATACAGTATGCAGGCTGGAAAATGCGAAATTTCCGGCATCTTTCTAACTGCTGATTACGTGCATTGTCATCACCTTCTGCCACTTCACTTAGGTGGTACAGACGAGTATAGCAATCTACGTATCCTACACAAAGATATCCACAAGCTCGTTCATGCTACAAAATTAGAGACGATTGCTAAACTCATGTCGCCCTTTGGATTTTCAGACTCTACGATTCTGAAAATCAATCAGTACCGAAAAATGAGTAACTTGGAACCTATTGTATTGAAAATCTAAAAAGATGGAGCGCCGTGTGCGATGAAAGTCGCACGCACGGTGCGGAGAAGGGGAAAAGGCGGTGATCATATCAAATCCTTACCTATTTCTATTGATCTTTCTATTGTGTTTGTGCTTATCTTTTTACCTATATTCTGGGTTATTTCTCACAATACAGACAATGCCCAAGAGGCACAATATTTAAGCAATCGATATAAGATGGCACTTCAGACGGCTGTACTGGATGCAGGGGCCGTGATGCATCAAAATGAGAAGCAAAACGATGAAGCAGGGTATGATTCGACCAAATTTGTAAAAGCGGACAAAGAGCTTGCCTTAACTACGTTTACCCAAACAATGGCTCTAAATATGGGGATTCAGGATGATCCTGCTGCAATACGGGCCATGTTTAATTACATTCCTGCAATGGTCGTGCTGGATTATGATGGTTACTATATTTTGGCGAACGAAACAGAGATGACTGGTGATCTTGAAGATTCATTCCGGCAGGTTTGGAGTCCCAAAAAGCCCTATACATATTCTGATTCAAATGGTAGCAGTATTAACTTCACACTTGATGGGTATGTGTATGCCTATGATGCAGGCTTGGGCATGTGGGTTGAGGGTTTCCAGAAAGAACTGGCCTCCAGCACACAAATCCCTCTGCTTCAGAATACCGAGACGTTTGAGCAGGTCAGACGAAGCCGGATCGTGACAAGTGTGCAGGAAGATTTGGCAGATGTTATTAACCGGCATAATGAGTTTGCAAGAAGGAATGGTGTTTCCTACACCTTTACCATGCCTTTGATTTCCCAGGAAGACTGGTACAATTCGATTAATGACACGGGGCTTATGGCTTTCATTCAGGGGATACCTGTAGGTAACCAAAAGATTAACAATTATGCCATTGGTGGTGGCAGACTGGTGAAGAAAACAGCGATCGTTGGCGGAGTTGATCCGGTAAGTGGAATTAAATACTATTACCTTTCCACATGTAGCAATGGTTACAGAGCCGAAGAAGTGTTTACAAATGCCAAACAAGCGGCAGCACAAGGTTATTTTGAGTATAACTGTTCCATAAATTAAAGGCAGTTTGTTTGTAATATAAAAGCGAGGTTGCATGAGATGTTTACATTACTTTCAGAAAAGGCGACACCTGTGCTAAAATAGGGTTTCGGAACGATAGTAATGTCCAATAGATAGGAGCAACCTCATCTTATGAGTTTATTGTCAGTAGAGAACGTGAGTCACAATTTTGGAGACCGCACGTTATTTAAAAATGTATCTTTTCGTTTACTTGCCGGAGAGCGTGTTGGCCTTGTTGGTGCAAATGGTGTAGGCAAGTCCACACTGATGAACATCCTTACCGGGAAATTGTTAAAGGACGAAGGGAAGGTCGAATGGACCCCCAAAGTTCGTTATGGATATCTGGATCAGCATACCAAGCTCACGCCTGGGAAAACGATTCGTGATGTGCTTAAGGATGCGTTCCTGCCCTTGCTTGAGTTGGAAAAAGAAATGATGTCCATCACGGATCAGATGGCAGACGCCGATCCGGACAAGCTCGAATTGTTGCTGGAAGAAATGGGTGACATTCAAGAGCAATTGGAGCAAGGTGATTTTTATCTGATCGATGTGAAAGTGGAAGAGATGGCGAATGGACTTGGCTTGTCCGCCATCGGTCTAGATCGTGATGTGGCCGCGCTTAGTGGTGGTCAGCGTACGAAGGTATTGCTTGCGAAGCTTTTACTGGAGAAACCCACAGCACTTCTGCTGGATGAGCCGACGAACTATCTCGATGTGGAACACATTGAATGGCTGACCCGTTACCTGAAGGATTACCCGTATGCGTTTATTCTGATTTCGCATGATACAGAGTTTATGAATGAGGTCGTAAACGTTATTTATCATCTGGAATTTGCCAAGTTGACGCGTTATGCAGCGAACTATAACAAATTCCTTGAAATGGCCGACATGAATAAGGCGCAACATATTGATGCTTATGAGAAACAGCAGGAGTTTATCAAGAAGCAGGAAGATTTCATTCAGCGGAACAAAGCCCGCGCTTCTACTTCAGGTCGTGCCAAGAGCCGTGAGAAGCAGCTCGGCAAGATTGAACGGATTGATCGTCCAGACGAAGCGGCCAAACCCACATTCAAATTCAAGGATGCCCGGGCGAGTAGTAAAACCGTCTTTGAGGGTATTGATTTTGAAATTGGATATTCATATGCATTATTGCCCAAAATGACGATGACGATTGAGCGTGGCGAGAAAATTGCCATTGTTGGCTGTAACGGTGTAGGTAAATCCACACTGCTCAAGACTATCTTGGGGAAAATTCCACCAATCAGCGGTAAGACTTTCTTGGGTGATTATCTGGAAACAGCTTATTTCGAACAGGAAGTACGTGCAGGTAATATTACCCCGATCGAAGATGTGTGGAACGAATTTTCTCATCTGACACAGAATGAAGTCCGGGGGCATCTCGCACGTTGTGGATTGAAAAATGAGCATATCACCCGTCCGCTTAACGCGCTTAGTGGTGGTGAACAAGCCAAGGTTCGTTTATGTAAGCTTCTGATGCGTGAAAGTAACTGGATTTTGTTCGATGAGCCTACAAACCATTTGGATGTGACGGCCAAAGCAGAGCTAAAACGTGCCTTGCAAGAATTCAAGGGTACCGTGCTGCTCGTATCCCATGAACCTGAATTTTATGAAGGTTGGGTTACCAAAACGTGGGATGTTGAAGCTTGGTCCGATAAACAATAGTTTCTTCGAACCATTCTTTGCACCAGAACAGCAACCTCGATAACTACATGACTTCAGCAATGGATGAACAACGTAATTCATGGAAATGTACGGTGACAAAAAAAGGTGTCTATGGTAACATAGGCTACAGCTTCATATGAACACTAGGGGGGCCGCACGAGGCGGCTGAGATGGAAGAATGCGATTCCGGACCCTTTGTACCTGATCTGGATCATACCAGCGTAGGGAAGTGGCGCGTTTCAGCTAATGACAAAGAGCGTTATCGTTGACTTTGCGATATTGCCTGCAAGATGAATCATGCGGTTTCTGTGTATACAGCGTTGCGACTATGGATGGATTCTAATAGTTGTTATGCGTTATGTATAGAGTAATTGCATGCGACAGTCATTCAGTTGATCCATGAATTTTAAATTCGTGGCCACTCCCCTACGGGAGTGGCTTTTTTTGTTGTTTATATCAGCTTAAATCATGCAAGAGGAGGGTGAAAAGGACGGCAAACTTCCACGAACATGTAACAACAACACGATCATTCGAACTGCATGTGATTTCACCAGGTACAGGAGACTTGGACTCTTTTCTGAATATTGCTAAGGATATATGGCGGTGGGTCGATTATATCCACATTCGGGAAAAAAAGCTGACCCTTGAGCAACAGATGTATTGGGCGCAAAGTCTGAAAACACAAGGTGTTCCATCTAACCGAATCATTATGAATGGCTCAGATCAGCTGGATCAACATGCGTCGCTTGGTGGTGTGCATTGGGGTCAAGCAGTTATTCGCAGCTACGATAAGGATGAATTGAAGAGAGTCGATCGGCTGCGCGTAGGCATATCGGTTCATTCTCTGGAAGAAGCAAAAATTGCAGAAGAACGTGGAGCGGATTATCTCTTTTATGGGCATGTCTATGCTTCAAATAGTAAACCGAATAGCGAACCGAGAGGGCTAAGTGCATTGGCCGAGGTATGCTCCAATGTTTCAATTCCGGTGATCGCGATTGGCGGGATTAGACCTGAGAATATTGCTACCATTCGAACTGCTGGTGCCAGAGGAGCCGCTGTGATTTCAACGATTTGGACGAACGATAAGCCGGAACTGGCTGCAGCTTCATTGCGACAGGCGCTCACGGATTCAGAGAAGTACGCCGAACCAAGGAGATGAGATCATGAGAGAGGAAGCAAGAAGTCGAAGCAGGAATCGTTCAGGTTATCATCCAGGAATAGTTTCGGGAAGTAAAGTTGGAGCGGAAATTCGAGGCAAGCTTCATGCAGAAACCATTATTGTAGGCGGAGGAGTTATCGGTTGTGCCATCGCATGTGAACTCGCTACCCGAGGCCATGACGTTCTTCTGGTTGAGCGTGCGCGGATCGCTGGGGGAACTTCCTGTGCAGCAGCCGGGATGCTTGCTGCTGACAGTGAAGAATTCACTCATGCTGTGATGGCGAAACTTGCACGGCAGAGCAGAGCTTTACTTCATGAGCAGAAGGAACGAATCAGTTCGCTTAGCGGAGTGGAAATGGGGCTGCAACAGCATGGCTTTATTACTCCTTTTCGTTCATATAGTGAGGTCAGCAGTTACAAGAATAATCGATCGTCTACCTTATCTACAGACCATATTTGGTGGGATCGTGTCGCTGTCCAGCAGGAAGCATCATGGTTAAACAGGGATACGTATGGAGCATATTACAGACCTTCCGAGAGCGAGGTTCTTCCTGTCAATCTAACGCAGGCTTATGTCAGATCGGCTCAAGCCATGGGTGCGAGGGTGATGGAAGGCGTACAGGATGTCCGTTTGCATACGGATGTGAATGGAGTGCAAGGGATCGAGACTTCAATAGGAACGATGACATCGAGAAATGTCATTATTGCTACAGGGTTACATGGTGAAGAATTGATGAGGCATGTGGGTCTGAAATCGCCTGTTTTGCCTGTGAAGGGGGAGATTGTAGCGGTGCAGTTCTCACCCCACCATGCCGGTTATAGACCTGACAAAACGGTGTATGCAGAGGATATATATATTGTTCCCAAAGCCAATGGAGAAGTGTGGATCGGTGCAACAAGCCTTCCAGGAAGAACAGACATGAAAGTTTCGGTTCAAGGCATTCAGAAGCTGCTTGCAGCTGCAACAAACTGGGTACCCGGCATGAAGGAAGCACATTTTATTCGAGCGTGGGCTGGTGTACGTCCTTCGACTACAGATGGATTGCCCTATGTAGGAGCTTGTGAAAGTGTTCCCGGTTTATTCGCTGCTTTTGGACATTATCGCAACGGAATATTGCTTAGTGCGATTACAGCAAGCCTCATGGCTGACTTGATTTGTGGCAAAACCTCAGAAGAACTGGGGATTCAGGACCTTTGTCCAGAACGTTTGAACATAAAGGAGATGTTGCAGTGAACATCATTGTCAACGGACAAACCATGCAAATTGAAGATAGCTTAAATCGTGTGGACAAATTGCTCCATTCATTTAATTTGCAAGTGAAAACTGTCGTGGTTGAATTGAATCGGCAAATTTTAACGCGGGAATATCATGAAACGACAGCGTTAAGAGACGGAGATCGGATTGAAATTGTACATTTTGTGGGAGGTGGTTGAATCATGTTGAGGATTGGAAATTATACGTTTGAGTCTAGATTGCTTCTGGGTACAGGCAAATTTTCGGACTTGGAAGTGCAGAGCCAGGCGGTTGAAGCCTCAGGTACGGAAGTATTAACGTTCGCGGTTCGGCGTTTGAATCTGGAAGATCGAAACAAACAGCACTTTCTGGACACACTGGACTTGAAAAGGTATACCCTGCTTCCCAATACAGCGGGCGCTTCAACGGCAGAGGAGGCTGTACGAATCGCTGAACTTGCTCGGGCTTCAGGACTTTGTGATATGATAAAAGTAGAAGTTATCGGCGATGGAATCACATTGCTTCCCGACCCGATTGAAACCTATAAAGCTTGCGTGATCTTGCTTGAAAAGGGCTTTACGGTACTGCCTTATATTTCGGACGATGTTATTCTGGCCAAGCGATTGCAACTACTCGGCGTACATGCTGTCATGCCTGGGGCTTCACCTATAGGGGCGGGGAGAGGAATTATTAATCCCTATAATCTGGAGATTATTATTGAACAAGCCGTCGTTCCTGTTATTGTGGATGCAGGACTTCGAGCACCTAAAGATGCTGCTCATGCAATGGAGCTGGGAGCTGACGGTGTATTGTTGAATACGGCTGTCTCCGGATCCGGAGATCCGGTGAAGATGGCGAAGGCAATGCGAATGGGGGTTGAAGCAGGCAGACTGGCTTATGAGGCAGGCATGATTCCCGTTAAGCGCTATGCAGCAGCGAGTAGTCAGGCGGAAGGAATGGTTCATACATGACTAATCAGACACGATCTTCTGAACAGGGAGACCGCTATTCCAGACAGGAACGGTATGCACCTATCGGTAAGGAAGGTCAGCATAGATTGAATAACAGCAAAGTATTAATTGTTGGAGCGGGCGCGCTTGGTACGGGTATTGCTGAAACACTGGTACGTTCAGGAATTGGCCATATTACCATTGCAGATCGTGATTATGTGGAGTGGAGCAACCTACAGCGACAGCAATTATATATTGAGCAAGACGCCATTCAGCGAATGCCCAAAGCGATGGCAGCGAAGAAGCGCCTATCTGACATTAATTCTACCGTTGAGGTTGTAGGTAAAGTGATGGACGTCAGAGTAGATGAACTGGAGGAATTGGTTCAGAACGCAGACTTGATCATGGATGCAACAGATAATTTTGATACCCGGCTATTAATAAATGATATGTCTCAGAAGTATCGTATTCCCTGGATTTATGGCGGATGTGTGGGCAGTTATGGAATTACCTACACGTTTCTGCCTGGAGAAACGCCTTGTTTAAACTGTTTGTTGGGTGAGGTTCCGTTAGGTGGGGATACCTGTGATACGTCAGGCATTATCCCTCAGGCGGTGCAGATGGTTACGGCTAATCAGACTGCCGAAGCGATGAAGTTTCTCAGTGGTAATTCAGATGCACTGAGACACAAGTTGTTATCATTCGATGTGTGGAGAAATGAATACATATCCATTAACGTCGACGGTGCCCGAAAAGAAGATTGTCCTTCCTGCGGAGTAAAGGCTAACTATCCGTACCTCTCTGCCTCAAACCTGGAAAAAACAGACGTATTATGTGGTAGGGATACGGTACAGATTCGCCCTTCACGGCGGATGAATCTGGATTTACAGCATACAGCTGATCGTCTCGGCAAGCTGGATGAAGGCAAAGTGGAGGCTAATGCATTTTTGGTTTCTTTTACAACGGGAGTGCACAGGATGGTCATTTTTCAGGATGGTCGCGTTCTGGTTCATGGAACAAAGGACACGGCAGAGGCGCGTACGCTGGTTCATCGTTACTTTGGTTAGAGAAAAAATAAATGAATGTTCCAAGTCCGTTCCTTCCGGGAATGGACTTTTTCATTTTACGGCATGATAAACATACAACAATGCTGCGATGCACAGTGGTCACAAGGATGTGGGCCCCAGTGTAATTGAAACCAATCAATGTAGCAGCGTATTAGACAGGCCGGGTGAAAAAATGAAAACATCCATATTACTGGTTGGCAGGGGCGATCTGGTTTCTTTTATTCAAGGCATATTGTGTGCTGAAGGGTACCAAGTTGAGCAAATGGAATGGACGGATCTGAACCGTCTTTCTGAACTAACACTCACGAATCTCAATATGATCATATTAATAAATGAAGGATGTCATGAAGATACCCTGAAAAGTGGACTAGAGTCTTTCGTGCACATAGGAGTCACATCTCCATTGCTTGTGATAACTCCCAAGATATCGCCTGAATTGATTGTGGAATTGCTCGATTACGGCGCTAATGATGTGATGGAAGCACCTATTCACGGTAATGTGATGATGGCCAGAATACGAAATCTTTTACGTGTATTCTCGCATGCTTCACAGGAAGATGAAGAAGTCATTGTAGTACATGATCTCAAGGTCAATCTGCGTTCACGTCGTGTAAGTCGTGCAGGCGAATATCTGGTATTGACTCCGAAAGAATACGAATTGCTGGAGTTTCTGGCCCGTCATGTGAACGAAGCGTGTCCCCGGAGCGTTATTTTAAGGGAAGTATGGGGGTATGATTTTGCAATGGATACCAATGTAGTGGATGTGTATATCAAACATTTACGGGTGAAGGTGGATAAGGGGAGGAGTATCAAATTAATTCATACCGTTCGTGGCATCGGTTATATGCTTCATACCCAATAAAAGAGGTCGTCTCGCCGAACATAGTTCCTGTTTACCACATTGGAGAGAGAACTTCACTGGGTAAATAGAAAAGGACCGGATCATTAGATCCGGCCCCACTCGCTTCGTTATTTTCTGAAATATGAGCTACAGTACGCGGCGAGCTTTAATATATGTTTTTTTCCAGTTCCCCGAGTTCAAGTCGGAGAGAGTAACACCTGGCGATCCATACGTGTGCAGAACTTTTCCGTCTCCTGCATATACGCCTACGTGAGTAATATTGGAGCCTGTAGAGCGACTACCGCTGGAGAAGAAGACCAGATCTCCCACTTGCAGATTAGCTTTGGAAACAGCTACACCTTCTTGGGATTGCTTAACGGATGTACGTGGCAGGTCTACACCATACTTTTTGAAGATGTATTTCATAAAAGAAGAGCAGTCAAAATTTTTGGTAGTAGAAGTTGACGCACCAAATTTATATGGTGTTCCTGTAAAGGTTTTACCATAGTTTACGATTTGTTGTCCTGTGGATACAGAAGCGCTTGCTGCCTGTGCGACAGGTGCATTAGTCATTAATACAGCTCCAAAACCTAGTGTAGCGCACAACCCGACGGTTACGGCCTTTTGGACAAAGATGTTTGTTTTCATGTGAGTACCTCCAAAATTCGTTTTCGTTTAGTTGCTAGAGCGAGTATAACAGCTTTGTAACAGCCTAGAAATTGGATGGAACCTAATCATCCCTAGGGGCGCAACAGTTTGGGTTTGTTTATTAAAATACCATTAAAAATGTCAAAAAATTAATCATTGACGAACCTCGAATGCTACAAACATAGAAAAGACCCTTGATATATCAAGGGTCTTCGTTGTTTTATACGATTATTTTTAATCTAAATCATAGGTTACAAAAACGTAATAAGTAAGGCGGAAGGTTAATCTTTGCTCTGAATAATGAGTAATAACCCACTATCGATTGAGACGGTGCCAGACTTTCCGAGCAGTTTGTTGCTAATCCCCAAAGATTGTCCCATACGTATAGTAGCTTGATCTAGCGGGTACATGAAACCTTCCAGTGTAATACCTGTTACTTCATTAGTAAGTGGGAGCAGGGAGATGTACTCATATCCACGGTCTTCCACAAAAGCTTCGGAGGTCGTTAGCATCATATAATTGTGTTCATCCTTCAGAGTACAGGAAATATGATGCTGCATAGCGCGGACCATAATATGTACGTTAGCCAGTGTATGATCCATGCGTGTGCCCGTTGCGCCCAACATAAGAATGTCAGTAGGCTCAAGATCCAATGCTGTTTCAAATGCCATCTCGGTATCGGTCAAATCCTTATGCACAGGATCGCAGGTGATTATCCGTTCGCTGTTATCTCGTACACTCTCCCATTCCTGCTCGGTAATGGAATCAAAATCTCCTACTGCGATATGTGGCTGAATCCCGTTCTCTATTAAGAATAACGCCCCACGATCGGCTGCGATAATGATGTCATCCTTAACGATTTCATTTAGAAATTGAGGAGAGAGGTTTCCGCCTGTAAAAATAACAATTCGTTTCTTAGTCATTCTATTTCATCCTTCCTAATCAATAAAGAAACAATTCACTTCTAATTAAAGTGTTAGTATGATGCAAAAATCATTCACAAAACCAGTATAATCCACAAAATGTGGTTGCACAATTTCAGCATGCGCGGATACAATGGGTAGAGCAACATGGAGATGACTTGAAAAGTGAGGTTTGAACAGGTTGGACTTGCACATTTTTGAAGTATTCAGCATTATAGGTACCATTGCATTTGCAATGTCCGGAGCTTTCGTGGCAATGGAAGAGGAATATGATATCTTGGGCGTGCTGGTCCTGGGACTCGTAACCGCATTTGGAGGCGGAGTCATTCGTAATGTTCTCATTGGTGTACCCGTAACGATGCTGTGGAGCCAGGGAATGCTGATTATGCTCGCCCTAATATCTGTAGCGATTGCGTTTGTACTACCTCTTAAGTGGATCGGTCACTGGAAGCGGACAGAAGCGTTGTTTGATGCGATTGGACTTGCAGCCTTTGCGATTCAAGGGGCGCTGTACGCGGCCAATATGGGACATCCCATTAGTGCCGTTATTGTAGCTGCAGTGATGACTGGTATAGGCGGAGGGATCATTCGTGATCTGCTGGCAGGCAGGAAGCCATTGGTACTGCGCGATGAAATTTATGCCGTGTGGGCAATTACAGCTGGTTTTGCCATAGGTATGGGATGGTTTACAACGAACGTTGGGCTTTTAATATGTTTCGCCGCAGTTGTGTTCTTCCGGATGTGTTCTGTTCATTATAAATGGAAGCTGCCCCGTCGTTCTCTGGTACAAACGGAGAGTGTGAAACCTCAGACAGCACCAGCGCCACTAAACCGCACCTTGAGTAAGGGGGAATAACATGATTAACGTTTTGTTTGTATGTTTGGGCAACATATGCCGCTCACCGATGGCTGAGGCTGTCCTCCGTCATAAAGTGAGTGAAAGAGGACTTGATCAGCAGATTTCAGTAGACTCAGCAGGTACAGGAGACTGGCATGTTGGCAAACCTCCGCATGAGGGGACTCGAGCATTGCTGGATTCATATCAAATTTCTTATGCCAATATGGCGGCAAGACAATTTGGGAGTACGGACTTCACACATTTTAATTACATTATATGCATGGATGATTCCAACGCAGCTAACGTAAGAAGTGTAACAGGTGGTGAGGATGCGGAAATTATCAAGATGATGGATCTGCTGCCTGACGAGACGCTCCGAGAAGTACCCGACCCGTATTATACGGGGAATTTTGAAGAAGTGTACAGGCTGGTAGATGCAGGCTGCGACGTGTTGCTAGATCGGATTGAAAAGGAACATTCTTTGATATAACAATCGGTGATGTTTTCTAGGAATGACACGTGTGATACAAAAGAAGAAGCCGGAACGGACAAGCAGATGAAAACCTGCTTCTTTTTTGAGTGTTAATGTAAGCGGTATCATATGATTGTGAAACAAAAGCGGCATTTCAGCCGCCTGTTCAATGATCGAATTAATTTTCTTGAAGAAAGTAAAGCAATGCTTCCGGCAGCTCGTTCTGCCAGAATCCCCATTGGTGATGCCCGTCTTTCTCCTGATAGGAGACGAGAGCACCTCGTTTTTCCAGCAAATCACGGGTATCCCGGTTTAATTGAACAAAATCATATGTGCCGGTGTCGGCTTCAAAGGCAGTCTCTTGCAAACCAACAATCATCCAGATCGATAACCAGGACAAATCTTCAGCTGCAGCGTAGATTTCCTGGGAAGCAGAGTAGTAAGCTCCAGACAAGCTGATGACACGTGTGAACAGGTCTGGATAGAGTAGAGCAAGATGAAGCGAAACGCTCCCACCCAGTGAGTCGCCAGCAAGAACACGTTCCTGCGGAGAGCGGCGCACAGGATATTTCTCTTCTACATAGGGAATAATCTCTTCAGCGAAGCATGAGGTATACGCCTTGAACCGATCGCCGAAAGGGGCGTATTCCTGAGTTCTTACAGACACGTCAACCTGAACTCCTACTATAATGAAAGGTTCGGCTCCCTCGTCGAGAATGATGCGGTTGGCAGTGGTGGCGATACGTCCAAAGTTGAAAAATTCTTCACCGTCCTGACAATAAACGACAGGGTAGGATAACAATTCGTTATAGCCTGGGGGAAGATAAATTCGTAATGTGCGCTTCTCTCCGAGATAGCGGCTCTCAATCTCTTCCTTCACAATCGTGCGTTTCAAATAGCGGGAATCCGTCATAAAACGTCACCTTTCTCGGTTAATTTTTGCATTCGACCGCGCAATACGGTAAGATTAACCTTGTGCGGAGATAGGTCAAATACGCAAACATGTATTATGCTGTTATACCAATATTAAGCCCCTGTTATACATACAATCCGGAAGGAAACATAAAAAAATTACGGATATCTTTGACGTATGAAGTGAAACAGGTGTATAATAATATTATAACAGCGGAACTTGATATTCAAATTTTTTGTTGAGGTGAAGAAAAAAATGAGCAAGGTTCCTTATGAAGTATATACGGAGGATGTAGAAGCTCTGTCCGTGCTGTCTCCTGACGGCGAAATCGTTAACAAAGACATGATGCCTAAGCTTTCCGACGATCAATTAAAAGAAATTATGTATCGCATGGTATTTACCCGTACTTGGGATGACCGTGCAGTAAACCTGGGCCGTCAAGGTCGTCTTGGTTTCTATGCTCCAGTATCTGGTCAAGAAGCTACAATGGTTGGTAGTGAATTTGCAATTGAAAAAGAAGACTTTGTATGTCCTGGCTATCGTGACATTCCGCAACTCGTGTGGCATGGACTTCCTCTTTATCAAGCGTTCCTGTACTCCCGTGGACACCAACATGGTGGACAAATTCCGGATGGCGTTAATGTATTGATGCCGCAAATCATCATTGGTGCACAAATCCTGCACGCAATGGGTATTGCTATGGGTTACAAATTGAAGAAACAAAAACAAGTTGTAATTACGTACACAGGTGATGGTGGTTCTTCAGAAGGTGACTTCTATGAAGGTCTGAACTACGCTGGTGTTTACAAATTGCCTGTTATTTTCTTCGTACAAAACAATGGTTATGCTATCACAACTCCTTTTGCCAAACAAACGGCAGCTCTATCCATCGCTCACAAAGCGGTAGCAGCAGGTATCAAAGGTGTTAAAATTGATGGTATGGACATCTTCGCAGTTATCAAAGCGGTTCAGGAAGCTGCTGAACGTGGTCGTAACGGCGAAGGCGCAACTCTGATCGAAGCAGTTACTTACCGTTTCCGTCCTCACTCCCTTTCTGACGATGCTTCCAAGTATCGTACAAAAGAAGAAGAGGCTGAATGGAATGCTAAAGATCCAATCGCGCGTTTTGCTAAATATCTGGAGAAAAAAGGTCTGTGGACTGAAGAAGATACAGCACGTGTGAAAGAAGAAGCAAAAGCAAAAGTGAACGAAGAGATCAAAAAAGCGGAAAAAACCGAGAAAATGACGATTTCAGGCTTGATCGACAGCATGTTCGAACAAACGCCTAAGCACTTGGAAGAGCAAAAAGCTGATTTCCAATAAGTTTTTTCCGATAAAGCATAAACATCCGGGACGTGTTCCGGTGTCCCGGTATACATGTATGAATTCAAATGTGAACTGTCAATGTTTAAGGAGGAAATGAAGCAAATGGCACAAATGAACATGAAAGAAGCA
Organism: Paenibacillus sp. GL_099_B; assembly: GCF_057835695.1. NCBI lineage: Bacteria > Bacillati > Bacillota > Bacilli > Caryophanales > Paenibacillaceae > Paenibacillus > Paenibacillus sp. GL_099_B. The sequence goes on along the minus strand of NZ_CM174430.1, from coordinate 4,302,515 downwards.
ATCCGTGATGCGCTTCGCGTTGAGTTGAAACGTGATCCTAACGTTCTGCTTTTCGGTGAAGACGTAGGTAATGTAGGCGGCGTTTTCCGTGTAACGGAAGGTCTGCAAAAAGAGTTTGGCGAAGAGCGTGTATTTGATACACCACTAGCTGAGTCCGCTATTGGCGGTCTGGCTGTAGGTTTGGGTGTTCAAGGCTTCCGTCCGGTTGCCGAGATCCAATTCGTTGGTTTTATCTTCGAAGCACTTGACCAAATGGTAGTTCAAGCAGCTCGTATGCGTTTCCGCTCCGGCGGTAAATACAATTCTCCAATCGTATTCCGTACACCATTCGGTGGCGGTGTAAAAGCGGCAGAATTGCACACAGATTCCCTCGAAGGTTTGCTTACGCAAACTCCGGGTATTAAAGTGGTAGTACCTTCTAACCCTTACGATGCAAAAGGTCTGATGATCGCTTCTATTCGCGACAACGACCCTGTATTCTTCATGGAGCACTTGAACTTGTACCATGCATTCCGTGCAGAAGTACCTGAAGAAGATTACACAGTTGAGCTGGGCAAAGCGAACGTTGTTCGTGAAGGTTCTGATGTAACTATCATTACTTACGGTATGATGGTTCACACTTCTGTGAAAGCAGCAGAAGAGCTCGAAAAACAAGGAATCAAAGTTGAAGTTATCGACCTTCGTACGGTTAGCCCGATCGACATCGATACTATCGTTGCTTCCATTAAGAAAACAAACCGTGCAATTGTTGTACAGGAAGCTCAAAAGAGCGCAGGTGTTGCAGCTGAAGTCATTGCACAAATCAATGAAAAAGCAATCCTGCACTTGGAAGCTCCGGTTCTGCGTGTAGCTGGTCCGGATACTGTATATCCATTTGCACAAATCGAAGATACATGGCTTCCTAACCCAGCGCGTATCGTTGCTGCGGTTAATAAAGTCGTAAATTTCTAATTTAATCATCTGACATGCCGCAAGGCGCAGTATGGTGATCCACACCGCAGCGCAAGCTGCACTGTAAACAGCCATTAGCCCCTTGAGTAACAGTTTATTGCACTAGCAGTAACGGTTGTTTCTTGGAGTTAAGGGTTGTTTTCAGGATTGAGACATAATCAAGGAGGTTTTTCAGTTGGCTAAATTTGAATACAAATTCCCTGAACTGGGCGAAGGCCTTCACGAAGGCGAAATCATCAAGATGCACATCAAAGTCGGTGACAAAGTAACTGACGACGACATCATCATGGAAGTACAGAATGACAAAGCGGTCGTTGAAGTACCTTGTCCGGTTAACGGCACAGTAACAGAAGTATTCGCAAAAGATGGCCAAGTTTGCCACGTTGGCGAAGTTGTTGCAATCATCGACGCTGAAGGTGAGCTTCCAGAGCAAGACGACGCTCCTGCAGGCGAACAAGAAAAAGATGCAGCTCAAGGTGGAGCTGACACAAGCGGTTCTTCCGCAGCAGCTTCCAGCTCGGATGCAGCTAAAGAAGGCGGAAACAACAGCGTTCCGGCAGTATCTGCCAAAGACGTTCTGGCAACACCAAGCGTGCGTAAATTTGCTCGCGAACAAGGCGTAGACATCGCTCAAGTTAACGGTACTGGCAACAACGGTAAAGTTACCAAAGAAGATGTTGAATCCTTCAAAAACGGTGGCGGTTCTTCCGCAGCGGCATCTTCCGAAGCTCCGGCTCAAGAAGAGAAAAAATCCGCAGCACCAGCAGCTGCTGCAGCTGATCAACGTGTGGAAGAAGAGCGCGTACCATTCAAAGGTATCCGTAAAGCGATCTCCAATGCGATGGTTAAATCGGCTTACACAGCACCTCACGTTACAATCATGGACGAAGTGGACGTAACTGAACTGGTTGCTTTCCGTACTCGCATGAAACCTATCGCTGAGAAAAAAGGTACAAAAGTAACTTATCTGCCATTCATCGTTAAAGCTCTGGTTGCTGCTTCCCGTGAGTTCCCAGCATTGAACGCTATGATCGATGAAGAAGCTAATGAAATTGTATACAAAAAATACTACAACATCGGTATCGCTACAGATACAGACAACGGCTTGATCGTTCCTGTTATCAAAGATGCTGATCGTAAATCCATCTGGATGATCGCTGATTCCATTCGTGATCTGGCAGCTCGTGGCCGCGATGGCAAATTGAGTGCGAACGAAATGAGAGGAAGCACAATCTCCATCAGTAACATCGGTTCTGCTGGCGGTATGTTCTTCACTCCGATCATCAACTTCCCTGAAGTTGCAATTCTCGGAACTGGACGCATCAGCGAAAAAGCCGTTATCAAAAATGGCGAAGTTGTTGCAGCACCTGTAATGGCTCTTTCCCTGAGCTTCGACCACCGTATCATCGATGGCGCAACAGCACAAAACTTTATGAACTACATTAAACAGCTGCTCGCTAACCCTGAGCTGCTTGTTATGGAGGTGTAAGATATGGTAGTAGGCGACGCTTCTCTCAATATCGACACATTAGTAATTGGTGCGGGTCCTGGTGGCTATGTAGCTGCCATCCGTGCTGCTCAACTGGGCCAAAGCGTATTGATCGTAGACAAATCCGAACTAGGTGGCGTTTGTTTGAACCGCGGATGTATTCCATCCAAAGCCCTGATCTCGGCTGCACACCAATATGAGTCTGCATTGCACGGCGAAGCTTTTGGTATCTCTGCTGAGAACGTAAAAGTGGACTTCAGCAAAACTCAAGAATTCAAAAACGGCGTTGTTAAGAAAATGACTGGCGGCGTAGCTGGTTTGCTCAAAGGCAACAAAGTTGAAGTTTTCAACGGTGAGTGCATGTTCATCAACGAAAACGAAGCTCGTGTATTCAATGATCACGAGTCTCCACGTTACAAATTCAAAAATGCAATCATTGCAACAGGTTCCCGTCCAATCGAGCTGAAACCTTTCCCGTTTGGCGGACGCATTCTGTCTTCAACAGAAGCTCTGAACTTGCCTGAAGTTCCAAAAAGCATGATCGTTATCGGTGGCGGTTATATCGGTGCTGAGCTTGGTCAAATGTACTCTAAATTCGGTGCAAAAGTAACAATCATCGAAGGTTTGGATACTGTACTGCCAGGTTTCGATAAAGACATGACTAGCCTCGTAGCTAAAAACATGAAGAAAACAGGCATCGAAATCGTAACGGGTGCAAAAGCTGAAAGTGCTGAGCAAACGGATAAAGATGTAACTGTTAAATATTCTGTAAATGGTGAATCCAAAGAAGTAACTGCAGATTATCTGCTCGTTACTGTTGGACGTCGTCCAAATACAGACGGAGAGCTTGGTCTGGACCTGATTGGCGTAGACGTTGACGAGCGTGGATTCGTTAAAGTTGATCACCAAGGCCGTACTAGCATTCCTCACATCTTTGCAATCGGTGATATTGTATCTGGTCTGGCACTTGCCCACAAAGCTTCTTATGAAGGTAAAGTGGCTGCTGAAGCGATCGCAGGGCAACCATCTGTAGTTGACTACAAATGTATGCCGGCAGTTGTGTTCACAGATCCTGAGTGCTCCAGCGTAGGTTACACTGAGAAAGAAGCTAAAGAAAAAGGCTACAAAGTAAAAGCTGGCAAATTCCCTTATGCGGGTAATGGCCGTGCTGTATCTTTGAACCACGCTGAAGGCTTCGTGAAAATCGTTGCTGACGAAGAAAGCGGCCTCGTGTTGGGTTGCCAAATCGTAGGTCTGGAAGCCTCCAACCTGATTGCTGAGCTTGGCCTCGCAATTGAAATGGGAGCTACTCTGGAAGATTTGGCGCTGACTATTCACGCTCACCCTACTTTGGGCGAAATCGTGATGGAAGCTGCGGAATTGGTTATGGGTCACCCGATCCACATCATTTCCCGCTAATATCGTCTAAGCTTCGGATTCGTCCGGCATTATACGTAAATCAAGAAGGGATGGATAACGTGTTACAGCGTTGTCTGTCCCTTTTTTTTTATGTGAACTCATAAAGAGAGCGTCTGTTAATTATGCAATAAGAAGCTCAATGTGGTACACTGGAACAACCAATATGACAGCATAGAGCCTTAGGTCGATGCTGCTTTCAAATAAGGCAAATTGGAGCAAACACCAGCTGTGTGAATGTTCTTGTTTGTTTTTATTGCTATGAAATTAGAAGTGCGAGGGGAATATAATTTGAAAAACTATCTTGATTTATTACAGGATATTCTGGATACAGGCGTGCATAAGGGAGATCGCACCGGAACTGGAACACAGTCGGTATTTGGCAGACAGCTCCGATACGACCTATCCGAAGGGTTTCCGCTGGTAACAACCAAGCGAATTCATCTGAAATCAGTCATTCATGAGTTGTTGTGGTTTTTGAGCGGGGATACGAATATATCCTATCTGAAGGAAAATGGTGTAAAGATCTGGGACGATTGGGCTGACGAAAATGGTGATTTGGGTCCGGTATATGGATCACAATGGCGTACTTGGGAAGCGCCTAACGGGGAGAAGATCGATCAAATTACTGCTGTTATTGATTCGATTAAAAATAATCCGGATTCGCGGCGTCACCTCGTTAGCGCCTGGAATGTGGCGGAGATTAACAACATGAAATTGCCTCCTTGTCATTTCGCGTTTCAGTTCTACGTGGCTGAGGGTAAACTATCGTGTATGCTAACAATGCGTTCTGTAGATACGTTCCTTGGGCTGCCATTTAACATTGCCAGCTATGCGCTGCTGACACATATGATTGCCCAGCAGTGTGATCTTGAAGTTGGGGAGTTTATTTGGTCCGGTGGGGATGTACACATCTACTCAAACCATGTGGAACAAGTGAAAACCCAGTTGGAGCGTGAGCCATTCGCGTTGCCTAAGTTGGTTATCAAGCGTAAGCCGGATTCCATTTTCGATTATACGTTTGATGATTTTGAGTTTGAGAACTATCAGCATCATCCGGGTATTAAAGCCCCGATTGCGGTATAACACGGATTGAAGGAGTGTGTAATCTTTGAGCATTGAACTTGTGTGGGCGATGGGCGAGAATGGCGTTATAGGAGTAAATAATTCCATTCCGTGGCGTTTGCCTAAAGATATGGCCTTTTTCAAGCAACGTACGTTAAACAAAACGATTATTATGGGACGCAACACATGGGAGTCCTTTGGAGCCAAGCCACTTCCGCAACGTCGGAATATTGTTGTAACAAGAGATCTGAACTACAAAGCGAATCAGGCTGAAGTGGTGCATACGATTGAAGAGGGTCTGGAAGTTACAAAAGGCGAAGAGCTTTGCGTCATTGGCGGCTCCCAGGTCTATCGTGAGTTTTTGCCACTCGCAGATCGCCTGGTGGTGACCAAAATCCATGAGAATTTTGAGGGAGATACCTTTTTCCCAGAAGTGGATTGGTCGGAGTGGGAGCTAACAGAACAGATTGAAGGCGAGCAGGATGAGAAAAATGTTTATGCATATACGTTTGAGTTCTATGAACGTAAACGGTAAAAGGGACATAAGATGAAGTAGAAGAGCCCAAACATACGCTATTTACGAAATATAGGGGCGCTGATTTACGAAATATTCGTGAACAGCGTCTTTTCTTTTAAAAATAGAATGAAATAAATACGAATTAACATGTAAATGACATGAATATGACGTAAAAATAATGAAAAAATGAATGCAATACATAGCCCCATAATCACTCTGTGGTAAAAAAGTATAAAAATTGTAGGGTTTCACCGTTGTAAAGCCCTAAAATGAGATATTAGTCGGAATTGGTACCGTAAAACAGCATAAATTGTTGTTTTTAATGACAAATTACCTCACATTTAAATGACGTTCCGTCCGTTTTTTCATTAATTAAACGCCTAATTTCTTATAGCCACACCTTAGAAATAACCAATTTAAGGGTATTGACCATGGGTAGACTAGGACGATATGATGTATAAAATACAAATAATTATTCGGATAATCCATTTAATATTCAGCATGCAAAGTGCTACTATAATTGAAATATCTTCGAGAAGATTTTGTGATACAATATACAAAAACTCAAACATGAGTAATCCATTTCATATAGAACCATGCAGATGAAAGGATTAAGACAAGAACGGATGGGGGAAAACGTAAGATGTCTACACCTACTGGATTTATGGAATACAAACGGCAGCTGCCTGCGGACCGTAAGCCGGCGGAGCGGGTTAAGGATTGGGAAGAGTTTCATAAACATATGGCTGAAGAAGAGCTCAGAACACAAGGTGCACGATGCATGGATTGTGGTACCCCGTATTGCCATACAGGTATAGATATGACTGGCGGAACGTCGGGCTGCCCTGTGCATAACCTGATTCCAGAATGGAATAATCTGGTGTATCGTGGTTTGTGGAGAGAAGCACTTGATCGTCTGCACAAAACGAATAATTTCCCTGAGTTTACAGGTCGTGTCTGTCCTGCTCCTTGTGAAGGGTCATGTACAGTGGGACTTATCGGTGAACCTGTAACCATCAAAACGATTGAAGAAGCGATTATTGAAAAGGGTTTTGAAGAAGGATGGGTGGTTCCCCAGCCTCCGGAGAAACGTACGGGTAAACGTGTAGCAGTTGTAGGTTCAGGTCCTGCAGGACTGGCTACGGCAGCTCAGTTGAACAAAGCAGGTCACTCGGTAACCGTATACGAGCGCTCCGATCGTGTCGGTGGTTTGCTGATGTATGGTATCCCTACGATGAAATTGGACAAAAACGTCGTTCAGCGTCGTGTTGATTTGCTGGAAGCAGAAGGCATTCAATTTGTAACAAACACGGAGATCGGTAAAGATATTGCTGCGCAACAACTGGTGGATGAGTATGATGCGGTTGTCCTGTGCGGAGGTGCAACCAAACCGCGTGAGTTCAACATTGAAGGCAGTGATCTGAAAGGCGTGCACTACGCCATGGATTTCCTGAATGGCAGCATCAAAAGTTACCTGGACTCCAACCTGGAGGATGGTAACTACCTGTCAGCACAGGACAAGGATGTTATCGTCATCGGTGGCGGGGATACAGGTTCCGACTGTGTAGCTACATCGCTTCGTCATGGTTGTCGAAGCATTACTCAATTTGGTACACATACTCAAGCTCCTATGGAACGTGATCGCATTAACAACCCTTGGCCGCAATTTCCGAACGTATATACTCTTGATTATGCACAGGAAGAAGCGAAAGCACTGTTCGGTGACGACCCGCGTGAGTTCTCCATCATGACGACCAAATTTGTGGGTGACGATGAGGGTAATCTCAAAGAACTTCACACCGTTCAAATCGAGCGTATTGTAGATGAGACGGGACGTAAAATCTATCAGCCGATTCCGGGTACAGAACGTATCTTCCCAGCTCAAATGGCAATGATTGCTATCGGTTTTGACGGACCGGAACAGACTTTGGTGGAACAACTTGGACTTGCAACAGACCGTCGTACCAACGTTAAGGCGCGTTACGGCAAATACAATACCAATGTGGATAAAGTATTTGCAGCAGGTGACATGCGTCGTGGTCAAAGTCTGGTTGTATGGGCAATTAATGAAGGCCGTGAAGCTGCCCGTGAAGTGGACAAATACTTGATGGGTGCTACAGTTCTCGTATAACGAGTTAATGAGCCGCATATGGATATGGATTTGCAATTTTTGAATAAAATATATAAATGATACAACAAAACTCTCGCAATTAGCGGGGGTTTTTTGTTATTTTTTATGATAACTTGAGACGTTCAGCTACAATTATTTTAGGCAACTGTGAGGTATAGCATTGCTTTTTATCTCATAAAGATTTATTATTACATTATAATGATTATAAATAAGAAACGTAATGACACTTAATTGAAAACTACACGAATTGTGAAATTATAATATCCGGAGGTGCAATCTTTATGGCAAGTAACCGGGACAAATCCATTTCAGAACAGATTGATGACATTAAAAAACAGTTGGTTGCAAAAGGGTATAAGCTGACACAGCAACGAGAAGTTACGGTACGTGTGTTACTTGAGCATGAGAAGGATCATTTTAGCGCAGAGGAAGTATTTCTGCTGGTCAAGGAACAATTCCCCGAGATTGGCTTGGCTACGGTATATCGTACGCTTGAACTGCTTAGTGACCTTCAGGTCGTAGAAAAGATTAACTTTGGTGACGGTGCTGCGCGCTTCGACCTGCGAAGTACGGATGGCTCACATCACCATCATCATTTGATTTGCACAGAGTGTGGCACTGTAGAAGAGATCATGGAGGATGGTTTGCTTCGTCTGGAACAACAAATCGAGCGTCAGTACGGCTTTGCCGTTACAGACCATCGGCTTGATTTTCAGGGCGTATGCAAAGAGTGCAGAGCGAAGCAGGCTTTGAATGAACAAGCAGCAGGGTAAATCCAATGGGGAGGATGCTCCCGCAACCAAAATCTGATATAATAAGTTTCAGAAGCAAGGGGCTTCCGTGGGCGGAAGGCCCCTTTTTGCCGTCATCTGGACGGTGAAGGAGGAGAGATGGACGGATGAAGACACTGGTTATTGCGGAAAAGCCCGACATGGGCCGAACCATTGCCGCCGTCATAGAACCAAGAGCCAAGAACAATCGCAATTATTTGGAAGGTGAGCATTACATTATCACCTGGGCGATTGGTCATCTATTGGGACTTGCTGAACCGGATGCCTATGATTCAAAGTATAAACGCTGGAATATCGGCGACCTGCCGATCATTCCGGATCAGTTCAAGATTGTGCCCAACCCCAGAACGAAAGATCAACTGAAAATGATCGGAGAACTTGCGAAAAGGGCATCGGCCATCGTTAATGCTTGTGATGCAGGGCGAGAGGGACAGTATATTTTTGCCTTAATTCAACAACAGTTGAAGCTGCGTCAGCCTGTCAAACGTCTGTGGATATCGGATTTGACCGCTGAGAGTATTAAACGTGGTTTTGACGGTTTGAAAGATGCCTCGGAATTTGAGAATTTGACCCATGCTGCCAGGGCTCGTAGTGAAGCGGATTGGCTGATTGGCATGAATGCGTCCCGGGCTTTCACTACCCGACACAATGCATTGCTCTCTGTAGGCAGGGTGCAGACTCCGGTACTGGCCTTGATCTATGATCGGGAAATCGAGATTGAAGCGTTCCAGTCCCAGACCTTTTATGAAGTAGCTGCTTGGTTTCGTCAAGAAGGAGTGGAGTACAGGGGCTTACGTCAAGGGGACAAGCTGACCGACCCCGCCGTTGCTGAATCGATTGCGACCAGTGTGAAGGGGAAGACGGGACAGATTACCAAGTACGAAGCTAAACAGACCAAGGAGTATCCATACCGGTTGTATGATCTGACCCTTTTGCAGCGTGAAGCAAATGCCAAGTATGGATATGGAGCTAAGAAAACGTTGGATATTGCACAGGCGCTTTACGAGAAACATAAGGTGATCTCTTATCCACGGACAAATTCAAACTATGTTACGGAACAGAATATTGAAGGTATGCACAAAACGCTGAATCTGCTTAAAAATGGAACCTATAGTGAGCTGGCGCAAGGAGCGAAACCTGAACTCGTTCATAAGAAAAACAAGGGTGTATGTAACCCGTCCAGAGTTGAGGATCACCATGCGATTTTGCCTACATTGAAGCGACCGGGTACGTTATCCAAAGATGAGCAGAATATCTACGATCTAATCGTAAGACGTTTCTTATCCCATTTCTATCCGCCAGCAGAGTATAAGCAGCATACCGTGCTCACTGACGTTGAGAAGCACCAGTTCAAGACATCTGTGAAAGAACTGCTGTCACTGGGGTGGAAGGTGGTACTGGGATCTTCAGATCAGGAGCAGACGGGCAAGAAAAAGACAAAGAAAAACAGCAATGAAGAAGAGGAAGCAGAGGAATGGACAGACAAGGCATTTGCTGTTCAACCTGAATTGCCTGTTCAATGTACCAAGAGTGAATTCAAGGAGAAGGCGACACAGCCTCCCAAGAGTTATACTGAGGGAACGTTGCTAAAAGCAATGGAGAGTGCAGGGAAACAGATCGAGAATGAAGAGCTGCGTGATGCAATGAAAGACAGTGGACTGGGTACACCAGCGACTCGTGCGGCAACGATAGAACGACTTAAAAACGTGGGTTACATTACGATGCAGGGTAAAAAGATGCAACTGACGTTGAAGGGTCGGACAGCCATCGAATTGATCCGCAAGGCAGGCGTAGATCTGTTAACTTCGCCTGAAATGACGGGCCAATGGGAAAGAAGATTGTACCAAATTTCCAAAGGTGAAGCGGGCCAGGACAAGTTTATGGAGAACGTCAAAAAATTTACGATGTCCATCATTGATAAAGTACGTGTGCAGGCACCGGCACCAGCGGATGCTTTTGGGGAAGATACACGTGGGGGGCGGGGTAAAGGCAAGGGAGCCAAAGCCCAGAGATCCAGCACCAGAACAACGTCTGCCAAGACATTAGGTACTGGCTCGGGTACCAGTGCAGGTTCGAAGACTTCACGTCAAACGTCGGGAGCTTCATCCAGAACTGCCAGTGTCGCGAACGCGACGGCGCAAACGCGATCTTCGACTTCCAGTCATTCTGGCGTTCGTGAAATGCTGGCATCCTGTCCATCACCGGGTTGCACCGGTCAGATTATTGAAGGCAAGAAAGGCTATGGCTGTACACGTTTCAAAGAAGGCTGCGGGTTTGTCATTTGGAAAGAGTACGTCGGCAAGAAAATTACCAGTACGATGTTGAAAGCGTTGATTGAGAAGGGGAGTACTCAGGTACTGGCTTTTAAACGAAAAGACGGAAGTACGGTGAAGGCGCGTATTATTTTGCAAGATAAGGCAACAGGCAAACTAACTGCGGAGAAGCAAGATGCATAAGTTTATTGGATGTAAAGGCTGTAATAAGAACGTGAAGTCTGATGTGCCAGCGTCAAATTCAATTGTTAATTAAACAAATAATAAAAGGACCCTTATCCAAGGGTCCTTTTTTGTTGCTGCTGTTGTATGTTTTCATGGATGACCTTCGGTACCTCTTCCAGGGCAGTGATGGTATACATCGATGTCTCGGGATTAGGTTGAAGCTCCACCATGTTGTATTGCCATTCGTTCGGCTGTTTGATATATATGCTATGGATGCCGGCCGTCACTGCTGGCATGATGTCTGTGCGCAGTGAATTTCCAATCATCCAAGTTGCACGACGCTCAAACGGGCCAGTAGAGAGAATACCTTCAAGCGCTTCAACATTCTTATGTTGCCGAATGTAGATCCGGTCATCGAAATAAGCCGAGAGCTTCATCTGGTCAATCTTCCGCTGCTGAATTACGGTTTCTCCACCCGTGTACAGATAGAGGGCATGTCCAGCTGATTTAAGATTCTCCAGCGTTTCAACCATATGAGGATAAGGCTCAACCTCTTGGTCATATACACTCATTCCCAATTTGGTGAGGTAAGACTCTTCTTGGTGAGAGGTGGGCTTTGCGAACTTCTGGGAGAAGTAACGGTAGGTATCAATAAGGGATTGCGGGAAATGGTGACTTGCAAATCCCAGTTTATTGACCCCGGTTACATCAATCTCCAGCTGTTTCTCTCTAATTTGTTGAACCGTTAGGGCATGTCCATCAAACCACTCCTGCATGTTCTCGAAGAATTCACCAAGCACCAGGTTGAAATATTTATTGCAGTACACGAGTGTATCATCGAGATCAAACAAAATATGTTGTTTTATTATTTTCATATCCAATTCACTCCTTGCAGCAGCACAGTTGTTCATATTTTATATGCGAATATAAGATTCCAGGAACATGTTCAATTCAGATACGCCATCTGGTCGAATACTGTATTTCTCTTTGCGATTACTGCCGAGCAGATGGGTTCGTAGCAGTCCGGCGATGCGCAATGCCATAACCTGATCTTTAACCATATCCTCGTCTTTGCCCAACTCCTCACACATCTCAGCGAGTGACTTCGGTTCACCTGAAACGTAGCGGAGCAGACGGAGTCTTTCCGGATCAGCCAGGGCATGTGTGAAACGAAGCAGACAGGTTGGTGGTTGGTCTTCATCCTCTTCGGGTGCATCTACAGGATACTGCATGATCATCATGCCCTCATAGAAGCAGTACATATTAATGGGGCGATTGTGAACGGTTGGAAACAGGATTACTTCATCCAGTCCAGGCATCGGTTCAACCAGAACACCCGCAGTAGCGTATTCAATAAGGAGTTCAGGCCCCATTTTATCAAGCAGTACGCGTTTCTCTTCAGCGTCTTCCTCGAGCCAGGTACGATAATCCTCACTCATATTCTGGCAGTAATGCTGATCCCAGAGTCGCAAAAGTGGCACATAGCTATCCCGAATACGTGTAGATTCTTCTATTGTAAGATGGGGCAGCAAAACAGATACGCGTGCGAACAGCTCTTCGGCTGTTAGTCCAGCAAGCATATCCAGAAAATCAATATTCTCATTAGAAGCGTTCCGATAGGCCGCCCATGCAAACAAAACATCAAAGTCATCAAAAGGCCAGGTGGCAGCAGGTGCGAGCGCTGCTCGAACATTGGAACTTAGTTTGCCTTCCACCTCAATGATCCATTCGGGGCCAACATCCAGATGTTGAATCCACTTCTTCGTTACATATACCAAAAAGCTGTTGAGCATTTCATATATCGGTGAAACATCGATTTTAACATGATAAGCCATATGATGCAGAATCCTCCCGTCACATCTAAATGTACGCAGCGACTTAAGTACTATTATGGCTTGTTTTGCAGGGCGTTGTCCACTATAATGTTCAAGTCCAGGGCAAAACCCCTGGCGTAACCATGCATGATCAATAGAATAGTTATAACATGCGAAAGGTCGTCAGTGATGGCGATTTTTCTTTGTATGCTTGCAGGAGGAATGATTTTCGTGTCATCTATAACCACCCCCAAATTATCACATTCTACATCAAACTATCTCATTCTGATTACCGTTATTGTTGTGGCGGGGATCAGTCAGGGACTTTTATTGCCGGTGCTCTCCATTTTCTTGGAGCAAAAAGGAGTCTCACCGGGTTTGAACGGATTAAATGCAGCCGCATTGTACGTTGGCTCTTTTGCCATGACCTTGGTGGCGGAACGACTGCTGGGAGCTATTGGTTTCAAAAAGCTGATTATCGGTGGACTGTTATTTGTCATGATTCCCCTGATTCTGTTTCCTTATTTTCCGGATATCAAAATTTGGTTTATTTTGCGTCTCGTCGTCGGAATCGGTGATAGTGCACTCCATTATTCTGCCCAGTTATGGGTACTACTGGTGACCGCACCCGAAAAACGCGGACGTTACATCTCTTTATATGGCATGTCCTATGGTTTAGGATTCAGTATTGGCCCATTGGGAATCAAGCTGCTCGGGTTTGGGGATGCCGTACCATTCTGGGTATTGTTTGTTTGTATGGCTGCTGTACTTATCCTTGTATTAATGAAGCTTCCCGATACGAAGCCGGAAAAGGCTGAACATGGACAACTGCCTGAACGTCGTTTCCGTCGCAGTCTGGCCTGGGCATGGTACGCACTGTTACCTGCTTTATTGTACGGGTATATGGAAGCCGGAATGAACAGCAATTTTCCCGTATACGGACTGCGTATTGGTTTGGATGCCAATCAGATATCGTCCTTGCTACCTTTTGTCGGAATTGGTGGTTTGTTTCTGCAATTGCCTCTAGGCATGTTGAGTGACCGTTATGGTCGAAAGCAAACGTTAATGTTTGCCGGCATTACTGGCGGTATCATCTTCATGCTGGTTCCTATGGCCGGTACACATTTCTGGTGGACGCTTGTGCTGTTGACCATAGCAGGAGGTCTGGTAGGTTCATTTTTCTCGCTTGGCCTGGCCTATGCCGCAGATATTTTGCCAAAAGCGCTGCTGCCTGCAGCGAACGTTGTGGCCTCATTTCATTTTACAATTGGAAGCATCATTGGACCAAATCTGGGTGGGCAAGTGATCAACTGGATTTCACCAGGAAGCATGTTTATTTTGCTTGGATTCATGTATCTTCTTTTTGGTGCAGCAGGTGTATTATTTCGTCGTAAACCTTTGCTCGAATCTGTGGTAAAATAGAAGCTGGTGTTCGCTTGGAAATTGATGTCCATTTCCGAGTACACTAGTAGTAGGGAAAAACATGGACAAGAGGAGACATCGCGATGATCAGAGTTGAGGGTTTAAGCAAGTCCGTTGGAGCGGACCGAGTTCCGGTTCTGCGGGATATACGATTCGATATGCAACAGGGAGAAATGATTGGTGTAGTGGGCTCGAGTGGCAGCGGAAAAAGCATGCTGCTTAAATGCCTTGCTATGATGGAAAAATGGGACAGTGGTCGATTTACGGTGGACGGCGCCGAGATTATAAAAGAAGGTTGGTCCGGAAAACGGAAAATTAAACGGGAATGGGCATACTTGGAACAGAATCCGCAATTGTATCCGAGACGTACAGCTTTGAAAAATGTATTGATCGGTCGGTCTGGTCAAACTCCTTTGTGGAGAATGGTAACAGGTATGGTTCGTTCCGATGATTATATGGGTGCGATGGATTATCTGGAAGGGCTGGGATTGCTGGATAAAGCACACCAGACGGCAGAGAAGCTTAGTGGTGGCGAGAAGCAGCGTGTTGCGATTGCCAGAGCGCTTGCGCATGGTGCCAAAGTTGTTTTGGCGGATGAGCCTGTCATCGGACTTGATCCTCATACAGCAGATACGGTGCTGGAAACACTGCGCAAATTGTGCGAAGAGGAACGGGCTACCGTGATTGCGGTATTGCCTATTGAAATGGCAGAGAAACATGCGACCCGCATCTGGGGTCTTGCGGAAGGCAAGATTGCTTTTGATATACGTGGACGTCGGTTGACACAGCAAGAAAAAAATATGATTTAAACTATTGAAAAGAGTGATGAATTTGCTTAATTCACGGTGGGGGCGCCTGTTAGCGGGGGGAGCTGCTATGATTGTACTTGGCTCCGTTCTTAGCGGATGCACTGTCCTGAGTGATCCCAAGCTTTTAATGAAACAACCCATGATGTCGATGGACAAGGAGAGACTTCTTACAATTGTACAGAAAGAACAACCTCCTGAAAGCCAATTAATTCGGCCCAAAGACTTGAACAATACAAGCATGATACGGGTGGCAGATTTGGATGGGGATGGAACCCGAGAAGCCATTGTTTTCTACGAAACTCCGAGTGAAAATGTGCGGATTCATGGCATGCTTCTCGAAGAGCAGGGTGATACCTGGGTGAAAAAACTTACTTTTGATGTTCCGGGAAATACCTTGCAATCCTTTAAACTGCTGGACATCACGAACGATGGTAATCCTGATATTGTTCTTGGAGTGAGCCTCGAAGCACAGAAAGCTTTAATGGCCTATTCCTACAAAGGAGGGGCCCTTGAACAGGTGATGGGCGGAGTACCGTATAATGAGTTAATTATTGATGATTTACAAGGGAATCCTTTGGATCTAAACGGGGACAAAAAAAATGATTTTGCTATCGTTTCGCTCAATACCAGCGGATTTTCCTCCATTGCCCTATATCAATATGATGATGGAAGCTTCAAGGAAGTGGACCGTATACAGACGGACTATACAGTAAAAGAATTTTATAATGCACTTGGTGGTCAAATTGCCAAAGATAAAGTGGGCTTCGTATTGGATGCCGAATTGGACGACCGAAGTACCTTTACACAGATTGTTTATGTAAAGGACAACAAATTGGTGTATGCATTCAATTCCCCTGATCAAACCTATAGAGATGACAAAATTTTAAGCGGTGATTTTAATAATGATGGTATTATTGAATTTGGATTGAAGGAAACACCCAGAGGCTGGGAACATTACGTATTTGATGCTCGAATGTGGTTCTATACTTTCTATCAATGGAATGGTAAGGATGGCAAAGATTTTGTATCCTTTCAATATCGTGATGATGCGAATGCATTCCATCTTAACCTGAAAACGGATTGGTACGGAAAAGTTACAATAGATACCAAATCGGAAAAGGGGAAATATATTCGTTTCAAAATGATTGATACGGATGAAACGGTGGGTGAAATCAAATATTTCACACTTACGCAATGGGAACAAGACAAAGGTAAAGGGTGGAAAGAAATCACCAAATCGAACGATCGAGTGATTGCTTATCGTGGCGCGCAATCTGCGAATAACGATGGTGGATTACTGGACAATATGTCGCATCTGAATAGAAAGGAAGAACTTAATGAGTAAAGTACTTATTCTTGAGGATGAAGAATCCATCCGCAGCTTTATCGTTATTAATTTGAAGAGAAACGGGTTCGAAGTGCTCGAAGCGGGAGACGGACATGAAGCGCTTCGTATTCTTCAAACCGTACCAGATATTGACTTAGCTTTGCTGGATGTTATGGTTCCTGGAATTGACGGGTTTGAAGTGTGTCGACGAATTCGTGAAACGAATGAACGTCTGGGTATTATTTTCCTGACAGCCAAAGTGCAGGAGCAGGACAAGGTATATGCGCTATCAGTTGGAGCAGACGATCACGTAAGTAAGCCGTTTAGTCCAACCGAGCTAATTGCACGCATTCAGTCTTTGCTTCGCCGGGTGAACGTTCACCGCGAGACGGCAGCCAAGGTTACATTCCAATCTGGTCCATTTTCTTTGGATTTGATTTCCAAGCAATTCAAGAAACAAAATGAATTAATTGAGTTAACACCAACTGAATTTTCTTTGATTCAATTTTTCTTAGAAAAAGAAAATACACCGCTTAGTCGAGATGTGCTGCTGGATCACGTATGGGGCAAAGAGTATATGGGTGATCCCAAAATCGTGGACGTAAACATTCGCCGCTTGCGCCAGAAAATTGAGAACAATCCTTCCGAACCTGAATACCTGCAGACTGTATGGGGTCACGGGTACAAATGGAAGGGCCGGGATCAATGATCAAAAAAGGCATTACACGGCAGATCGTACTACATTACTTCATTGTAGTTTTCCTGGCTCTGCTGTTGGTGGAATTCGTATTTTTGATTGCAGTACAAAGGTATTATTACGAGAGTATTTATAATACGATTAATCAGCAGATTACATCGACGAATGATTTTAAAGAAACGTTATCTCGTACGGATGAAGCTAATAATTTATCGTATTTGCTCGCTAATTTACAATTGGGTAGTACCGAGCTGCAAATCCTTGATATGGATGGCCGAGTCTTGGCTAGTTCAACTGCTTTTGAGTCCGAGCATGCCGTTCTTCAAACGAGCGATATATCACAGGCCATGAACGGAAGCATTGGCCGTTGGGTGGGAAGACAACCCCTTACGGGTGAGCAAGTCATGGCGGTATCCCACAAGCTAGATTTGGGTGGCGAAAATACTTATATTGTGAGGTACCTCACCTCGCTGGATATGGTTAATTCCAAGCTTCTGGTTATGGGGCTGCTTGCTGTTGCTGTAGGTGTGGCCGTTCTAGTCATTGTATTAATTATAAGTATCGGAATGGCGAATTCAATTGTGCGGCCCCTCAATAACATTACAGCCGTTTCAGCTCAAATGGCCAGGGGACGTCTGGATGTCAGAGTTAAAGGTAATTACAAGCACGAGCTTGGTGAACTGGCATCTACATTGAATTTCATGGCACATGAGATTGTACGCAGTAACCAGATTAAAGACGACTTTATTTCATCTATTTCGCATGAATTGCGTACACCTCTGACCAGCATTAAAGGCTGGAGCGAAACCCTGGATTCAGGTGGGTACGATCCCGATGAGACGAGAATTGGAATGAGTATTATCTCCAAAGAAACCGAGCGCTTGATCGGTCTTGTTGAAGAAATGCTCGATTTCTCCAAATTGCAGCAAAATCAGATGAAGCTTGTAAAAGGCTCGGTCAGCATTCGAGAAATTGTTCAGGAAACGATGTTGAACGTCTGGGCCAAAGCGGAGCAAAAGCAAGTACATCTCAAGCTGGACACGGATGAGACCCGTGCATTTAACGTATTTGGAGACGGCAATAGGCTGAAACAAGTCTTTCTTAATCTGGTTGACAATGCGATTAAATTTTCTCATGAGAATTCGTGGATTTTCCTTTCTGTTAAAGAAGAGAAGGGGCAGATCATAGCTGCTGTTCAGGATACCGGTATCGGAATCAGTGAAGAACATCTCATAAAAGTACGTGACCGTTTCTTCCAAGTGAATCACCAAAACGGGGGAACAGGACTGGGTCTTGCCATTACGCAGGAACTTGTGGAACTGCATGAAGGTACGATCACGATACAGAGTGAGCTTGGGTCGGGAACCACGGTTACTGTTTCTTTGCCAGCATTGCCTGAGGAAGAGGCTGTGATAAGTGAAGCTCCTAAGCATAACAGTGACTCTGAAGAAGTGCAGGAGACAACACAGGCCCAGCAGACAAACACCGATAAGGAAGAAACATAATCCCTAATTACAAAGTTAAGGCAACGTATATTGTATTGTTTAAAATATCGTTTGGATTTAACGCACCAAAAAGGCGAGCCATATATGGCTCGCCTTTTCTTAATGCTTATGAAGAAAGCTCTCCAGCGCGCAGACGCCCGCTTTTTTCATAAACATCTTTCAGCATGCGTACAGGTTGTGTGCGCACAGCCGGTTTGGCCGAGACAATCTCATTCGGTCCGACAACCACGATTTCATCCGCGGTGCCTTTGACAATGGCACCGTCTTTGATAATGGCACCTTCACCAATGATGGCGCGCTCGATATGAACACCACGACCTACCCGTGCATTTGGCATTATCACGCTGTCTTTAACTTCAGAACCTTTACCAACTTCGGCTCCGCAGAAAATAACAGAACGTTCAGCACGGCCATCCATGTTGCAGGATTCATGGATCATGGACTGAAGGAGCTCAGCACGCGTATGACGTGCTTTGTATGCACTCGGTTTAGTTCTCCAGTCACGAGTAAACATCGGCCAGTCTTCTTTTTGCAGGCTCCAGTCATCATCGTTATGAAGCAGATCCATGTGCGCATCCCATAAACTCTTCACGGTACCCACGTCTTTCCAATAACCATTGAAGTTATATACGAAGAGAGGGGTATTCTCATTCAACATTTGAGGAATCACATCTTTACCGAAGTCATGGCTGGATTCCGGATTAGCGGCATCTTCGAGAAGGTGGCGCTTCAGGTATTCCCATTTGAACATGTAAATACCCATGGAAGCCAGATTACTTTTCGGTTCGGCCGGTTTCTCGGCAAACTCCGTTACTTTCAGATTTTCATCAGCTGCCATAATGCCGAAGCGATGGGCTTCCTCCCAAGGAACCTCCATAACGGAAATCGTCGCTACCGCTTCATTAGCTGTATGAGCTTCCAGCATTTCACGATAATTCATATGATAAATATGGTCACCCGACAAAATTAGAACATTTTCGGGGTTTTGTTGGTCAATATAGTCTATATTTTTATAAATAGCATCCGCGGTTCCCAAGTATTCGTCATTTCCTGTATGATAAGATGGAAGTAAGGAAATTCCTGCCTTACTTGAAGTACCATGTCCCCAAGGTTCTCCGCCACCAATGTGATCATGCAATGAATCAGCTTGGTACTGCGTCAAAACACCTACAGTATCTATGCCTGAGTTTACGCAGTTGCTGAGGGGAAAATCGATAATCCGGTAGTGCCCGCCAAACGGTACAGCGGGTTTTGCGATACTTGAGGTTAAAGGGGCTAATCTTTTCCCTTCTCCTCCCGCCAACAGCATAGCGATGCAATCTTTATTAAACATAATCGTTTCCCTCCCAAGATATTTGTCCAGTGTAGTACATACATAAACGCAATGCGGAGCTATTGAAACGATGTATACTGTAAAAATCCTGAAAAATTACAACATTTTTTTAGACACCGCATTTTTCTTTTCAACTTGGCTAGAATGGGGTAATGGTTACTGTTACATCTATTTTCTGGAGAAGAAGGTGATCTCTTGGCCATTCAACCATTGGCAAACCCGGAAATATCGCCGGAGCATATTTATTTGTTTCATGAAGGAAACCTTCATCACAGTTATCGAATATTGGGCGCACAGCCTGCGATCGAAGATCATCGTCAGGGATATCGCTTTACCGTGTGGGCTCCTAATGCCAAAGAAGTAGGTCTAGCGCTTGATCGCAATGATTGGAAAGGTGAACAGGAACCATTATATAAGATACCCGATTCTGGATTTTGGACTCGTTTTTTTCCGGAAATCAGTGAAGGAACTTTATACAAATTCCGTATATTAACGGAAGAGGGGACCGAATTGCTTAAAGCTGACCCTTATGCTTTCCAGGCTGAAGTTCGTCCGCGTACGGCATCTGTCACCAGCTCCATTGAAGGTTACAAATGGAATGATGGCGCGTGGAGACGCAAACAACGAGGCGTGTATAACAAACCTCTACATATTTATGAAATGCATGCTGGAACCTGGAAACGAAAAGAGGACGGTACTCTATACAGTTATCGTGAACTTGCGGACTTGCTTGTTCCTTATTTATTGGAGATGAAATATACCCATGTTGAGATGATGCCCCTGAGTGAACATCCTTACGACCTTTCGTGGGGGTATCAGAACACAGGATTTTTTGCGCCAACAAGCCGTTACGGGCAGCCTAAAGATCTGATGTATCTGGTTGATACTCTACATCAGGCAGGCATAGGCGTATTGCTCGATTGGGTCCCCGCACATTTTGCCAAGGATGCTCATGGCTTGCGTTTGTTTGATGGAACGCCTTTGTATGAATATGCAGATCCACTGTTAGCAGAGAGACCAGGCTGGGGCACCCTCAGCTTTGACTACTCTAAACCCGAGATTCGTTCTTTCTTGATCTCTAATGCGTTGTACTGGATGGAGATGTACCATTTCGACGGACTTCGGGTCGATGCGGTAACCAGTATGCTTAAGTTGGATTTCGAAAAGCAGCCAGGACAATACCGAACGAATAACGAAGGTGGCCTGGAAAACAAGGAAGCTGTTGCTTTTTTGCAGCAGTTGAATGAAACGGTCTTTAAGTACTTTCCCTATGCGCTGATGATGGCAGAAGAATCCAGTGCATGGCCGATGGTTACTTCACCAGTAGATCAGGGTGGGTTAGGGTTCAACTACAAATGGAACATGGGTTGGATGAACGATACACTCGATTACATGGAATCGGATTTTCACGAACGTCCTTCCAAACATCATTTGCTGACATTCCCGGTCGTATACTCCTTTACTGAAAATTACGTGCTTCCTCTGTCTCATGACGAGGTCGTTCATGGCAAAAAGTCGCTCCTAGACAAGATGCCAGGAACATACGAGCAGAAATTTGCCGGCATGCGTGCCTTCATGGGGTACTTTATGACATTCCCAGGCAAAAAACTGCTGTTTATGGGTGGAGAATTTGGCCAGTTTATCGAATGGAAAGATGAAGATCAACTGGACTGGTTTTTGCTGAACTACGACAGTCACCGTAAACTCCACAAGTTTGAACGGGATCTGTCCGAGCTATACTTGGGCGAAAAAGCTTTGTGGGAGCTTGATCATTCCTTTGAGGGTTATGAATGGATCACTCCGGATGATCAGGACCAAAGTGTCATTTCATATGTGCGCAAAGGAAAAAAATCTGCGGATACACTCCTTGTGCTCATTAACTTTCAGCCAGTCAAGCGGGAGCGTTACCGGATTGGTGTCATGCGTCCCGGTATGTATACCGAAGTTCTGAACAGTGATCATTCCGATTACGGCGGATCAGGCATTATCAATGATATGCAGCTTACTACAGAAAAGATTCCTTTTCATGGGCAACCACATAGTCTGGAAGTTGTTTTGCCACCGCTAAGTGTAGTTATTTTAAAAAAGAGCACACGTCGGAAAACGGATGCATTGCCCTTTGAAGTTCAATCCGTCAGAGCAAAAGTCAGTACCACTAAAACCAGTAAAACAAAAGACAGCACTACAGTTAAACCTAAAAGGAGGACGAAGGCATGAATATTCTATTTGCTGCTGCTGAAGTACATCCATTTATCAAAACAGGAGGCCTTGCTGACGTCATCGGCGCATTACCACAGGCACTAAAGAAGAGTGGGGCAGATGTTCGTGTCATTTTACCCAAATACAAGGACATTCCTGATGAGTATAAAGAGGCGATGGAGCCTGTCATCACAACAGATGTTCCTCTTGGCTGGCGCAGACCGTATTGTGGAATAGAGATGCTGGTCCATGACGGGATTCCTGTCTACTTTGTGGACAATGAATACTATTTTGGACGGGATGGCGTGTATGGGTATATGGATGACGGGGAGCGTTTTGCCTTCTTCAATCGTGCTGTTCTCGAGGTGTTGCCGCAAATTGAATTCAAGCCGGATGTGCTACACAGTCACGATTGGCACGCGGGTATGATTCCTTTACTACTGGAGGCTCACTTTGCTCATGATCCCTTTTATAGTGAGATGAAAACCGTTTTTACGATACATAACCTGTTATATCAAGGTGTGTTTCCACATGATTTATTCAGTGATTTGCTTGAGCTGGATGATCGGTATTTCACGGTGGACGGGGCAGAATATTATGGCAATGTCAATTTCCTGAAAGCAGGAGTCGTTTTTGCGGATCATGTAACAACCGTCAGCCCTACCTACGCCAAGGAAGTACAAACCTCCTACTATGGTTATGGTCTGGATGGATTGCTCAGTTCATTGGGCGATCGTTTCAGTGGGATTGTCAACGGTATTGATACTAAGAGTTACAACCCGGCAGCGGACAATAAAATTGCGGTTAAATACAGAACTAGCCTGTCCAAGAAAATCGAGAACAAGATCGAGCTGCAAAAGGAATTAGGATTGCCTGTACGTCCGGATGCTCCACTTATGGTGATGGTTACAAGACTTGTGGATTCCAAAGGTTTGGATCTGGTATGTCGTGTACTGGATGAATTATTGTACTATGACGACATTCAATTCGCAGTATTGGGTACCGGGGATCCGGCTTATGAGCACTGGTTCCGTGAGGCAGCTAATCGTTATCCGCTGAAAATGTCTGCTCAGATTACCTTCAATGATGGGTTATCCCGCCGTTTCTATGCCGGCAGTGATCTGTTCTTGATGCCATCAAGGTTCGAGCCATGTGGCATTAGCCAGCTGCTTGCACTCCGTTATGGCAGCGTACCACTTGTCCGGGAAACAGGGGGTCTGAACGATACGGTGCAGGCATACAATGAATTCAGCGGTGAGGGGAATGGATTCTCCTTCACCAGCTTTAACGCCCATGACATGATGAACACCATTCGCCGTGCTGAAGAATTTTACCGTCAGCCAGAGCACTGGAAAAAGATCGTGAAAAATGCAATGAGCGGAGACTACAGCTGGAACGTCTCAGCTGAAGAGTATATGGATATTTATCGCCGCATAACGCTTGAATCTGTGAAATAGATTTGCACAAATGAGCCGCAGTATATCGTACTGTGGCTTTTTTGTACGATCATAAGGAGGAGGCGAATTTAAAATGAACAACTACATTAATTTTACCTCTACTTACAATCCTAATTTGCAGGCTTTAAGCAGTGCCGATGGGTATAATGCCGTCAAAATGAATGAAATATTTAGCCAGATCATGGGTAATATCGCCGCTGTGCAATCCACGCTGACAGGCAATATTATTGATGTGAGGAGTTTTGCTCCGGGAGATGGAAGCGATCAGACAGTCCAGATCAAAGCTTTTTTTGACTCGGCACAGGAAGGTGATGTTTTATTATTTACGCCAGGGCACTATAAAGTTGTCAAGATGGGCTGGTTCTATATGTTTAGTGGAAGATCTGTCATCATCAAGGCGTTGCCAGGAGCAATATTGGAGGTCTCGGATCAGGGAATCCGAATTGAAGGAAGCAATCATGTAGAGATTAGTGGCGTGACTTTGGTTCGTACGACTCAAGCAGCTTGGAGTAAAAACAAGACAGGTTTATACATCGAGAATTCAAGCAATGTATTGTTGCAAAATAACGATATTAGTAAATTTACCGATGGGATTGGAGTCAATGGTTCCAGCAGTCAAGACAATCCCGCCCGAAATGTCGTGATAAGAAACAATAAACTTCATCACTTGGGAGAAGAACCGATTGCAGTTCGGAGTCATTTGGTTTTTGTGGTGATTCGTGAGAATGACTGTTACCGATATCTTGGGGATGGCATCCTGGTCAAGGGAACTTGGCATGTTTCGATCACCGATAACTTTCTGCACACTCCTGTATTATCCAGTGATTCAGATTATGCTGCTTTTTCAGGCGGACAACAAGTGAGTAATATGCCTGCAGTCGGCGGTGGGATTACCTGTAACAATGAGGGAGGCGAGACTGGAGCCAAAAATCTGCATATACATGGCAATAGCCTGATTGGAACAGCTTTTGGTGTGGGGCTTATCGGTTTTGAAGGCGCC
Source organism: Paenibacillus sp. GL_099_B (assembly GCF_057835695.1). NCBI lineage: Bacteria > Bacillati > Bacillota > Bacilli > Caryophanales > Paenibacillaceae > Paenibacillus > Paenibacillus sp. GL_099_B. Next base: position 4,278,154 of record NZ_CM174430.1, on the reverse strand, counting down.
TTTGTAACCTCCAATGTCTTTAAGGATATCAAAATCACTTCTGTCATTTCGGTATCTTTCTTTCCCTCCAGATACAATCCCAACGGTCTAAGCAACCATCTGTTTGTAATCCAGGGCAACCTGATCGACACCATCTCTAGGTCAAGTGCTACTGCTGCCATTGAAGCGAAAACCAGTACAGGTGCAGAAGGCATGGACATCGGAATTATCTCAGAGAACATCATCATTCCAAGAGGAAAACACTGGGGAATTGTCGCGGATGGTCATATCATCGTAAAAGGCAATTACATTGCACAAGCGGGCATAGCCATGGATATTGCCAATGGAGTGATTGCATCGAGCAACATCATTGAGCCCGGCTTTGAAACTGCTAATCCTGACCGAATGGTCAGTTTGCATAATGATTGTACCTTTTCTCATAATTCAGTTGCAGGAAAAGGTACATGTATTCAATTACGTGGCTCCAATAATATCGTAACTGGAAATCGCTTAAAATATGAGGGAACATGGTGGGCAGTGCATCTGGACATTGTTAATAACACGGTGGAAGGCAACATCATAAGAGATAATATGCTGATAGTTGCGGCAAGTGCGACGGGACGTTATCTCTTTGGCGCAAGTCCCTTTACAAATGGGAAAAACGTAGTCGTTGATCTGGTTAAAGATAATAATGGAACGTTATATCAATTAGTAAACGAAATTGTCATGCTTGGTCCAAATTCTACGCGGTGGAGAATAACCATAGATGCAAAAGGGGATTTGAAAACGGCGAAGTTATAGCTTTAGTTCAGCTCTTCGTCAGAAAACTCCTGAAGCATCTGATGATTATTATAGGGTCATTCATTATTTCAGGAGTTTCCTGGCATGTATTAGCTCGGTTCTAATTGTCTATACAAAATACGGTATCCGTAAGGATCAAGTTTAATATTCATCATTCCATTGGTGGGAACAACAGCATCTTCGGTTAGGGCATCCTTCCAGTCCTTGGTTTCCATCGGATGTGACAGGGTACGTTCTTGCGGAGTATTGTTCATCCACACCGTAAAGTGAAGAGTGTCATCCATACGTTCATAAATGATGCATGGATCATTGTGATCGGCTTTCAAAAAACGGAAGCGGCCTTTGCGCAGAGCTTCATTACTTTTCCGCAAATCAATCATCAGGCGGTAGAAGTCATAAAGCTCCTGATCTTGCTTGGCAGGATCCCATTGCATGCATTTACGGCAATCTGGATCACCTTCTCCGCGTATACCAACCTCATCCCCATAGAATATACAGGGCGTACCAATATAAGTGAAAAGAAACACAACCGACAATTTTAATCTGCGTTTGTCTTCTCCAGCCCGAGTAAGAAGACGTGGGGTGTCATGACTGCATAGCATGTTGAAGATGACTTCATTCGTCTGTTGCGGGTAACGCATAATGAGTGATCCCATCTCGTTAGCGAAGTTATAACCATCCATAGAGCCACAGAAGAATTCAAGCACCTTGTCAGCAAAAGGGTAGTTCATTACGGAATCAAATTGATCTCCCATAAGCCATGTCAGGGAATCACTCCAAACTTCGCCTACAATATAGGCTTCCGGATTGGCGGTTTTGACTACTTTGCGGAAATCGCGCCAGAAATGGTTATCCACTTCATTCGCAACATCGAGTCGCCAACCGTCGAGTTTAATCTCCTTGATCCAGTATTCAGCCACATCAAGCAAATAGTCTTTTACTTCGGGATTAGCGGTATTGAACTTGGGCATATTGCCATAAAACCCAAAGGTATCGTAGGTTGGTATACCATCCTTGATCTGCACCGGATATTCATTGATATGAAACCAGTCTGCATATTTGGAGTTTTTGCCGTTCTTCAGGACATCCTGAAAAGGAGGGAAGTCTTCGCTGCAATGGTTAAAAACTGCATCTAGCATGACACGGATTCCGCGGCGATGACATTGTTCTGCTACTTTTTTGAGCATTTCATTGTCCCCGAATTGAGGGTCTACTTTTTTATAATCAATGGTATCGTATTTATGGTAGGAGTTTGCTTGGAACAATGGAGTAAAGTAAATGGCATTAACACCGAGTTTAGTCAGATCATCCAGGTGATTGAGCACACCTTGCAGGTCTCCGCCAAAGTAGTTTTCCAGTTCAGGTCGGCCACCCCATTCCTGGGTTCCTTCCGGGTTCAGGTCGGGATTTCCATTGGCAAACCTTTCGGTCATGATTTGGTAGAACACGGCTTCTTTGGCCCATTCGGGAACCTTAAATACATCAATTTCATGAATGTAGGAAAATTCATAATATCCTCCTGTAGGGTACGGGGGAGCATAATGAATTCCGTTATCAGCCAAATATATATTTTCGGTACCAGCGGTAATACGGAAGATGTAAGTCAGACGCTTAAATTTGGGCTTAACTGCAGTTTCCCAATAATCAAACATACTGTCTGAAGCCGCTTTTTCCAATTGAATTTCCTTATAGGTTCCATTCCAATCGTATTTATCACCAGTCAGTGCAGTCACATATTGTACATCGTCTCTCTTCGTTCGTACGCGCAGGTGAATCGTCGAGGGATTATAAGCATAAGCCCATTTATCGCGGGGAACGTGATACATCGCTTCGAGCAGCATGACAACACCTCCTGAACTCAAGATAAAGTTATAGCTATAAATAACCAAGTTAGACAGCATGTGAACCATTAGTTCAGCCGCTAAATGTAAGTATTTCAACATTTTTCAACGTTTTCTTTTCACAGCATTTCCAGCTTGTGTCCGTATATACGTATTTATGATAAACAAAAAAGGTGTTCTGTAAGACCTGAAATGCAGGTCCTGCAGAACACCCTGCTGTTAATACGCAGCAGTTTACGAAAAATTTAGCGACTTGCTTGCTTAAATTCTGTTTGAATGGTTTGCAGCAGTTCAGGCTGTGTAAGAACATCATAAGCAGTTGCAGCAAGTGCCTTGGCTCCAAGGATCATACCATCCAGGGCCCGTTCCTGAAGCGCCAGATCACGGAATTCAATGGAATGAAGCGTATGAACTTCGTCCACCACACGGATATAAGGATGGATCGCAGGACAACGCAAGGATACGTTACCAATATCCATGGAACCATGGTCGTTACCACTCACGATCTCTTCTTGAGAAATGCCGAGTTCAAGCAGATTAGCACTAAAAGCAGCAGATAACGATTCATTCGTGACCATCTCATCATAGGAAGTCTCATAATTGGATGTAACAAGCCGGCATCCGGTTTGCAGAGCAGAACCTTCCGCGATCTGAATTACGCGTTGAGTGAGAATATTCAACTCTTTTCTCGTCGAGGCACGCACATAGAATTGGGCAGAAGCGTAGTCAGGTATGATGTTCGCTGCCTGTCCTCCGCTATTGATAACCCCATGAATACGAACTGTGCTTTTCACTTGTTGACGGAACGCATTAATGCCGTTAAACGTCTGGATAACCGCATCCAGGGCATTAATGCCTTCATGTGGACTTGCAGCAGCATGTGAAGATTTTCCATGGAATTCAAATTGTACGGCATCAATAGCCAGGGAACTGCCAGATTTCTCATAGGCGTAGTAAGGGTGAGCCATTAGCGCGACATCACAGTCGTCAAATAACCCTGCTTCAGCCATAGGCACTTTAGCGCCGCGCGTTTCTTCCGCTGGTGTACCGAACACTTTCAATGTTCCGCCGACTTCATCCAGTATGGACTTCAGACCTACTGCAGCTCCGAGGCTCATCATACAGATTAGATGGTGCCCACAAGCATGACCGATTTCCGGTAGTGCGTCGTATTCACATAACAGGGCAATAGTCGGACCTGGCTTGGATGCTGCATACGTTCCGATGAATGCGGTGTCCAAGCCAAGGACAGGAGCTTCTACGGAAAAACCATGGTAGGCTAGTTCTTCTTTTAACCGAGCAGAGGCGAGGTATTCTTCGTTACCAAGTTCGGGATTGGCACCAATGTATGATGAAATCTCCTTAAAACGGGAAGCATATTGATCAATTACAGTTGAAATTTGTGTTTTGGTATGTGTCATGGTGGACTCCTTAAGCAAAAATGAAAATAATTCAATAATTATATCATAGTTGCGGTTATTTTTCAGAAACTAGTCAGGATTTGTAATGTCGAAATGCATTGCATAATCATGCATTCTACTTTATAATGACTCAGGCATCAACAACAGAAAGCATACAAAGTATTATAAGGGGAGAACAGGGTTGAAATTGATTAGTCGTTACACCATGATGCTGCTAGCTCTTGTGGTCTTGCTAACTACGGTTGCTCCTGTTGCGTCGGCAGCGGGAACTACAGGCAGTTCAGGCAGTAAAAAGCTGGTGCTCGGTACAAGTGCCGATTTTGCACCATATGAATTCCATAAAGTGATTGATGGTAAAGACCAAATAGTCGGATTTGATATTTCGATTGCTAAAGAAATTGCTGCCGATTTAGGCGCAGAGCTTGTAATAGAGGATATGGGTTTTGACGGACTTCTTCCTGCGTTACAGAGTGGTCGTGTGGATATGGTCATCTCGGGAATGACACCAACGGATGAGCGTAGACAAAGCATTGACTTCTCCGATACCTATTATAAATCAAAGCAAGTCATCATGATTCGCAATGCGGATAAAGATAAATATCCAACCATGGCTGATCTGGAAAATGAAAAAATAGGTGTCCAAAAAGGCTCCATTCAGGAAACGATTGGCCAGGGAATCCCAGGCGCAAAACTGACAGCACTTGATAAAATATCCGATATCGTGCTGCAATTGCAGACTAATCGTGTAAATGCTGCAATCGTTGAGGATACGGTAGCTGCCGGTTATCTAGATGATGTTATTGGACTAGCTCCCGCTATTCCGGATGAGGAGCAGGCCGAAGCGGCAATCGGGATTCGTAAGGGCAATACGGAATTGCTGAATGCAGTGAACGGAACGCTCGAACGTCTGAAAAGCGAAAATAAAATCGATCAATTGGTTACGGAAGCAAGCCAGATGATGGCAGAGAAGAGTAAACAAAATATTTTTGAAGTATTTTGGCAATACAAAAGCTTTTATGCCACGGGATTAGGGTACACATTGCTGCTTTCTGCACTTGGTGTATTTTTCGGTGTTATCATCGGTCTAATCATCTGTTTGTTCCGTCTGCATGACATCGCCATTTTGCGCTGGATCGGAACAGCTTATGTTGAGCTCATTCGTGGGACGCCAATGCTGGTGCAATTGATGATTATCTATTACGGTGTTTCATTGACCTTTGGAATTAATTTCTCTGCTCTTCAGGCGGGGATTATCACTCTATCCATTAACAGCGGTGCCTATCTTGCTGAGATTTTCCGCGCAGGTATACAGGGTGTGGATCGCGGCCAACTGGAAGCAGCTCGTTCTCTGGGGATGGGCAGAGGTGCGGCAATGCGCTTCATCGTGCTCCCACAAGCGTTCAAAGCGGTGTTGCCGGCGATCGGTAATGAGTTCGTGACCATTATCAAGGAATCCTCCATTATCTCCGTTATCGGTATGGTGGACATTATGTACCAAGCAAGTGTGGTCAAAAACATTACGTATCAAGGGATGAATCCATTCTTGATTGCGGCAGCCATCTACTTTGTGCTGACGTTCATTTTGTCCAAGCTGCTGGGTAGACTGGAAAGGAAGTTGAGTGCAAGTGATAGACGTTAGACAATTATATAAATCCTATGATAAGAACGAAGTGCTTAAGGGCATTAACGTAACGATTGGCAAAGGTGAGGTTGTCGTGGTCATCGGTCCGTCCGGATCGGGGAAAAGTACCTTTTTACGTTGTCTGAACTTACTGGAGCAGCCTACTTCCGGTGAGATTGACTTTGAGGGAGTTTCGATCACTGACCCCAAACATAACATTAATGCAACTCGTGAAAAAATGGGGATGGTATTCCAGCATTTCAATCTGTTCCCGCACAAAACGGTGCAGCAGAACATTACGATTGCTCCCATTAAAGTGAAAAAACAGTCTGCACACGAAGCGGAACAAATCTGCGCAGACTTGCTCAAGACGGTTGGCCTGTCTGACAAAAAGGACGCCTTTCCAAATCAGCTGTCCGGTGGACAAAAACAACGGATAGCCATTGCAAGAGCTCTTGCGATGCAGCCGCATGTCATGCTGTTTGACGAGCCTACTTCTGCACTGGACCCTGAAATGGTCGGTGAAGTACTGGATGTCATGAAGCGGCTTGCAGAGGGTGGCATGACTATGGTTATTGTAACGCATGAGATGGGCTTCGCACGCGAAGTGGGTGATCGCATCCTGTTTATGGATGGTGGGGTTATTGTAGAAGAAGGAACGCCTAATGAAGTGTTTGGTGAGCCTAAGCATGCACGTACACGTGACTTCCTCGCTAAAGTGCTCTAATACATCCAAGTCATTAAGGATGAAGATCAAGATGAAAATACAAAATCTATACTGCGGATGAGAATTTCATCCCCTAAACAATCCCTGTCGACGATTAGTCAATAGGGATTGTTTTGTTATGTAAGGATACGCACGGATTTACATAAAAAGTAACGTTTCTGTCATCAACGATATAAGCCCAAACAGACATTTTTTTGAAAAAGTCGCTAGAATTCAGCATAAATGTTGAAGTGAATTAGCCAGATGGTAACATTTACTACGACTCTTGGTTACAAAATTGTGATATATTTGTTCCTGCCGAAACTTCCGGAGTTGGGAGTGTGGGGGATGTAACGATGCAAGGTGTGCTTGGGGAAGAATCATTTGCACACGGCTTGGGGTGAATTAGGGCTACATAAATTTTTAATGTAATTGAACCTATAGGGTGGTTTCCTCCATCCGAATCCGACAACTAACTTCGCAGGCATAATGAGGGAGGAAGACCATGATTAACAAGAAACGTATAGCCAAAACAGCAACAGCTTTGCTGACAGCAGCAATGCTCATTCAGGCCGTTCCGGCTCATGCTGACTCAGTTCATATGGCCAAAGAGGGGGATACCTTCTACACCTTATCCAAACAATATGGAGTTGGACTTAACGCTCTTATTAAAGCTAACAATGATATCTCAGCTTACAACATTTATGGCGGTTTGAAAATTACGATTCCTGGTAAAACAACGAACACAGCTTCTGCTGCAGCAGCTAAAACGGTAACTGCCGCAAGTCTTGACGTTAACGCGGACAGTAAGGTTGTTCAAGCCTGGGGGAAAACGTTTGATTACAGCAAAGCTGTCGACGTCAAAGCAACAGCATACTCCGCCGACGCTTCCGAAAATGGAGGCTGGGGAGCTGTGGATTACTTCGGTAATCCGCTTGAATTGGGTACCATTGCAGTAGACCCAAGTATCATTCCATTGGGTACAAAGGTACTGGTGACAGGTCATACACATCCAGGACTGCCAAAACAGGCATTTGTCGCTACGGCTCGTGATGTGGGCAGTGCCATTAAAGGTCACAAGATCGATATCTTTATTCCTGGCAGCAAGCAATCCGTGAGCACATTTGGTATTCAGGATGTTGAACTTTACATTTTGAAATAAAATCAAAGCAAGCTTCACATCATCATATGTGACTCCAACTAAATCTAAATTAAACAGTAAAGGGTGTTCTCCAATCACGATAATGTGATTGAAGGACACCCTTTTGAATATCCGACTTAAAGGGATCTTGACCTATTTACCCTTTGGCAGTTCCAGCATTTCGTCCAAAGTCACCAGCTCGTACCCGCGGTTTCGCAATTCCTCGATAACTTCAGGCAACGCCTCAATGGTACCACTCAGCTTTGATCCTACACCGCCTCCTGCATGCTGCAGAACAATCGAACCCGGTTTGACGGCGGACAGGATGTTTTGCTTGACTTCCTCTTTGGAGAGGCCCTTCCAGTCCAGAGAATCGACGTTCCAGTTCACAATGCTATAATGTTGTTTGGCTGCCCATTGCAGCTGTTGCTCGTTAATGTCGCCATAGGGTGGACGAATCATTTTGGGAGTGTAACCCGCCAGATTTCGAATAATATCCCCGGTATGTAAGATTTGTTTGCGAAATGCATTCATGGATAACTTACTGAACTCCGGGTGATTGTAGCTGTGGTTGCCCACAATATGCCCTTCCTTCACCATGCGTTTCACTAAATCCGGATGTTTCTCAGCGCGATTTCCCACAATGAAAAACGTAGCCCGCACCTTGTATTTTTTTAGAATATCCAGTACCTGCGGTGTGAACCTTGGATCAGGTACGTCATCAAAAGTCAGAGCGACCTTTTTTGTTGAGGGGCCATTGGTTTTGAACGTATCCGCATATTTCTGTCTGAGTTGTCCCAGAGTTAACTGTTCTTCTTCAGGAGAATCAGACTTCGAAGCAGGTTCGGCTTGCGGGCTTGAAGAAGCCCATAACTGAGCAGGAGCATAACTTCCTCCCAGAAGAATGACCATGATGGATAACATTATGAGGCGTATACGCATGTTCGTGCCTCCTTTTCCCAAATTGCGTTCTCTTTGGTATGCCCGGGGCCATCCGTATTTATGCATGATGTGAGATGTTTCATTGCTGATTCGCTAAATCGGAGCCATAATTCCACCATATATATAGAAAAGGACAGGTGGAGCAGGATGAGTACATACGACTTAAACTCCGTTCGTTTACAGGTGATTGAGGCAGGGGAAGACAAAGTGTTTATGGTAACTGGAGGAAGATCACATATTGGAGCAGTAGCAACATTTTATCCAGACCTTGAACGAGTGAGTGGGGCTACGGTGCATATTCCAGGGCATAAAGAACAAGAGTTGTGTGAAAGGCTCGCACGTAAGGCTGCCCTTCATTTAAAGGTAACCGTAACCGTAATAATGGGGATTCACTTTGATGCAATTACGCGGATGCAGATTGATGAGATTGTGCAGACTGCAGAGAAGCTGCTTGATGAAGAGCTGTGCCAAACGGGTCGATTGATTCAATAGTTCCATATAGGCTAAGCAGGCTAAAATCGTTTTTTATGATTTTTTTTGTTAAAATTGAAACGAGTAGAACATTGCCACGTATGTATGATTATATACAAGGATGAACTATCGACTAGGAGGAATACCATAATGTCCATTTTCAAACGATTGCGCGATTTAACGATGTCTAACATTAACTCTATTATTGACAAGGCAGAAGATCCGATCAAGATGACGGATCAATATATCCGAGATATGCAGGAAGATCTGGAAGACGCGGAGAAAGCTGTTGCTGCACAGATCGCCATTGAGAAGAAATTCAAGCAGCTGTTCGAAGAACAGGAAGCTCTCGTGAAGAAACGTGAGGAGCAAGCACATACAGCAGCACGTGCACAGAATATGGATTTGGCTCGTCGGGCACTGGAAGAGAAAAAAGTTGCTGAAGAGAAGATGGCCGAATACAAAACAAGCTATGATCAAAACAAGGCTTCTGCCGATAACCTTCGTGGCAAGCTGGACGAAATGCGTAAACAATTGACCCAAATGAAAAATAAACGTGAAACATTGGTTGCGCGCTACAACGCTGCAAAAGCTCAAACCGAAATCAACAAGGCGCTGAACGGATTTGGCTCCGATACTGCAAGTGCCGGCATGAAGCGTATGGAAGAAAAAATGATGCAGATGGAAGCTCAGGCTGAGGCCAGCAATGAAATGTCGTCCAAAGGAAAATCGCTGGATGATGAGTTTGAGAAGCTTGGCAAGGATCAGGCTGTTGAGGATGAACTGGCAGCATTGATGAAGCAATACGAAAATAAGAACTAAACCTTGTAAGCAAGCAGGGGCACCAGCGGAGGAGAGACCAGCGTTTCTCCTTCGCTTTTAATTGCGGTTCATGTTGAAATGTGGGGGCTATGTAAATGGATTTGAACATTTTGGCAATGCTGGTCTGGACGTTATCGGGTTCGGTTTTGCTGTTTGTTTTAATGTATGTGGATTCTTTGTTCACGAAGTATAAGGATTTTGCCGAAGTGAAGGCGGGCAATATGGCCGTTACGACACGTATGGTTATGAAGCTGTTTGCTCAGGGATATGTACTCGCCACCTCCATTTCGACAGCGGGTCATCTTGGAGAAGCGTTGTTGGTATCCGTTGTTTCATTTATCATTTTGCTGATTCTGGAGAGTGTGGTTCACTTTATGATTCGGAGATGGGCCAATCTGGATCTGGATACGGGAATACAGCAGGGCAAGACAGGTTACGGTTTGTTCTCGGGTGCACTACATATCGTGGGCGCATTAATTATTGCAGCTTGTTTATAAGATAAAGAACAGGAGTAATGGGCATGAGTGTGTGGAAACGGATTAAAGGTATACTAGCCAAACCTGAACCGCCCCAGGCAGAGAAAACAATGCTTCAGCTGGCACCTGGTGATATCTGTGAGGTTTCGCTGGTCACCTATGAAGTTGTTGGGCGGGTACATCATCGAGCACGGAATGCGGCTGTCCTCACGTTGCAGGATGGTACGGCAATCCGACATTTGCATATTGAAGAACGGGAAATGACCCGGTATGCCCTCTATACACCAATTGATGGCCGTCTTGATGCACCAGACGAGGTGCCTACGTTGCTGGATCTGGATGGACGTGCGTATCATCTGGAGGAAGAATACGGAGGAATGGTAACCACTGCAGGCAGGACACCCTATGGTCAGGCTGGGGAACAATTAGTATGGCAATATCAGTCTGATGATAACATGCTTTTGCGTGTGGAGTGGCAAGACAGAAGATTTACGCTGTATGAGGGTGAGTCCATTCTTCCTGCGGATATCAAAGTGATTCGTTCGAGCTAGGAGAGGTTCCAATGAAAAAGCGCTTGGCACATGGATTAAAATTAATGCTGGTCCTCAGCCTTGTGATGTCGCTGCTGTCCGCGTGCGGAGCACCTTCCGTTCAGGACACATATCCGCTTGAATCGGTCAGTGGCAGTGGTAACACGACATCCTATGTGTACCGAGCTGCCGATCGTACCGTTCCAGAGGTTGCTCAGGAATTATCTGAACAGCGGAAGCCGGATCAGATCTCGGCGGAAAATACAGAGCGGATGTTCCTGGTGTATCAGGACCAGTATTATCATTTGCAGCAAGACCCGAATAAAGCGGAAGACACCTTGGTTGAGGTGGATTCCAAGGAATATGTTCGGCAGAATTATGATTCGTCCTTTTTGCAAGGTTACTTAACTGCAACATTAATCGGTAATTTGTTTGATTCGTTTGGGGGTAGAGGGTCCGGTACGTATCGGGGTTATACGAACAAGGACACGTACAAACCAAGTGAAGGTTCCTATCGGACACCGACGAGTAAAGATAAAAAGGTTGCTCCGCCGATTACCGTTGACCGGAAAGGGTCAATTACCCGGCGTGGTAGCGATAAGGATTCCAGCGTAGGCTCCGGTGGAGGATTATTCAGCCGAAATAAGGAACAAAGCAAAGGCACAATTGATCGTAATAAAAGTAGTGGCGGCCTTGGAGGATTATTTGATTCACCGAAGAGCTCTTATAAAAAGCCCAAAACGAGGGTTGGCGGCGGCCGAATCATGAGGCGTAGGTAGCACTTCTCATGAATGGGGCCCACAATATCAAATCATTCGCAGAAGAACAGTGAAAAGGTAAGGTGGAGCGAGCTATGCCACTGAAAATGACCTTGGACGCTGTTCTTTTTGTTTTACGATTTGCGGACATGATGGGACTTTCGAACACGAGGAATGGTTGTGGCAGGTTGTTTGCGAATCCAGCGGATATAAGGAGCGATGCGCTCATCTCGCCTTAGTGCCTGTATCTCAGTTAAACCCAAAGTTATAATATCGCGATTGGTATACAAAGAATGAATTTGTTTGTGGCAAGGGATACAGAGTTCGGCAGTAGGCATGTGCGTTCCACCCATTTCTTTCGGTGTCAGGTGATGGACTGTTGTCTCGACAGGCTCCCTTCCACATAATTCGCATCGTTGGTTCATAAAGGTCAGCTCCTTTCTCTTACATATTATAGTCTGTCAATTCGTCTTTCATGTGAATGGTATGTTGGAGAGTACTTGTCATGACCTAGCTTTCGGGCTACACTTTTTAATATGAACAAATGACCCAGGGAGGTTCTATCACCATTGAAAATAAATTCACATTCAACGGATATGACGACTGCGAAATTTATCCGTAAAGCTATACAAGTACCGGATGCGCAGGCGAAAGTTGCTGCTCATGTCAGTTCGGGTTCAATAGAAAAAGTAACACTTGAGCAAGCACATGGTCGAACGCTTGCTGAGACAATTCATGCTCCCCATCCTTACCCATTCTTTCGTCGTTCCGGAATGGATGGGTTCGCGATTCTAAGTTCGGATACGATTGGAGCATCCAGCGAGCAGCAGATTTGGTTCCGTGTCATTGATGAAATTCCATGCGGGTATACATCGGATCTTACGATTACATCTGGTACAGCTGCTCGGATCATGACAGGAGCTCAAGTACCGGAAGGTGCAGATGCTGTTGTTATGATGGAGATGACTGAAAGTAAAGAAGAGCACGGGGAACAATGGATTGCCCTGAAGCGTCATATTCAGCCTGATGCTAACATTACGCCAATTGGATTGGAAGTTCATGAGGGCCAATTGCTGCTGGAAGCAGGAACGATTATTCAGGCAGGTGAACAATCCGTGCTGGCGACTTTCGGCGTAGGTCAAGTGCCTGTATATAAACGCCCAAAGGTAGCTATTTTTGCAACAGGTACAGAATTATTGGAAGTGGACGAGCCATTGCAACCAGGGCGTATCCGAAACAGTAACAGCTATATGCTTCGTTCTCTGGTCGTTGAGGCGGGAGGCGAACCGGTTATGTATGGTTCAATCGCTGATGATGTGGATACCGCACGTACGAAGCTTGCAGAAGCGCTTGAACATAATGATATGGTGGTCACAACAGGTGGGGTATCCGTAGGAGATTATGATATTATGGGTGACCTGGTTCGGGAAGGGAATATGGAGATGCTGTTTAACAAAGTGACTATGCGTCCCGGTAGTGTTACGACGGCTGCTGTGGTTAATGACAAGCTCCTATTTGCGCTTTCGGGCAATCCTGGAGCTTGTTTTGTCGGCTTTGGGTTGTTTGTTCGGCCAACGATTCGCACGATGCAGGCCGATGCTCATCCTTATTTGGAGGAATGGACAGCTATTTTGGATGATGACTATACAAAGGTCAACAATTTCACACGATTTGTACGCGGACGGACAGAGATACGTAACGGAATGGTGTATGCTAAACCTTCTGCCTCGCGTGTGGACGAATCCAGTGTCATGATTACTATTAAAGATAGCGATTGCCTGATCGTTGTTCCGCCCGAGAAAAAGGGCATTCCTGCTGGTGAACAGGTTCGAATTCTCAGACTTCCCACGGGTCATGTCAGGTAGGTCATACATGTCTGAAATAAGCAGCACTTCACCACATATCATGCAGATTGTTGGATATAAAAACACAGGCAAAAGCACCTTAATTGCTGCACTTACCCGATACCTTACTTCTGCTGGACGAAGAGTGGCTGTAATTAAACATGATGGACATGATCATTTTGAGATGGATCACGAAGGAACAGATTCCTACAGCTTTGCTCAGGCGGGGGCCGATGCAGTCGTTGTCATGTCGGATAAACGTACTGCACTCATTGAAAGACAAGCAACTCCGTTGGAAGACATGATAAACTATCTGTCAGCGTACGACTGGATTCTCATTGAGGGATACAAACAAGCGCCTTACCCCAAATTGGTCATGGTCCGTGAAGTGAAGGACCTTTCTCTAATCGAGACGTTACAGGATGTAGTTGGGATTGTTTCATGGCTGACGGATGAAAGGAGAGAATGTGTGAAGGCAAGAGGGAGCCTCGTTTGGCATTCTATTCATGAGACAGATGATATAGCAAGATGGCTGGTCTCGCTTGAGCGTCATGAAGAGAAAAGAAAATTATGACGAAATAATTATTATGTAAACTTAATGGTATGAAATGTAAGGAAAAGAGTATGTTTTCATTAATTTTGCGAGTGAATAAAAATAAAAAAAGCGAACCTTGCAGGAACATTTTCCTGAAAGAATCGCTTTTTTAAGTTAGCTTGATATTTTGTAAGGAATCGAATCATACTTGAGCTGTAAAAATAGACTATATCCCGTCATCAGTGCGGCGTTCAATTGCTTCAGACATCGTTTTATCCGTGAGGTGCGCGTAAATTTCGGTTGTTTCTGTAGAAGCGTGTCCAAGCTGTTCCTTCGTTTTATAGATATCATTTTGCAAATAATAGTCAGTCGCAAAAGAATGGCGCAATTTATGCACAGTTAGATACGGCTTGCCGAATTGTTTGGCATACTTCATGATCATGGCCTGTATGGCCCGTTTGGTCATCCGACTTCCTTCGGAATCTCCATTGCGCAGAGCGATAAACAAGCCTTTTTCCCGTTTGGGTGTGCGGTAACGTGACTGGCGCAGATTGATATAGGTTGCGAGTTCATCCTTGGCTTGTTCTCTAAAATACACGGGCGTCTTAAACGTCTCATCATTATTACCTTTGCGATATACATATAGAAGTTTATTGTTCAGATCCAGATCATCCACGTTAAGGTTCACCACTTCTGATACACGCAAACCCGAATTCAGAATGAGGCTGGCGATGCAGGCATCCCGTTCTTTGTTTAGCTCATGTGAGTAGATTGCCTGTTTGTTCTTTTCCATATCCACGGCATATCCTTCAAGGATGTATCCGATAAACTCCAGCAACTCTTCTTCTTCCAGAAGTTTACCCTTTAGTTTGGCTGCTGTATCTTTGGGTTTATGGGTACGTTTGATCTCAATCTTCGCCATAATGTTTCGTTTCAGCAGTGGATAGAAATCTTCGTCTTCCGCAATCTGACTTAAATAATGAAAGAGCGAACGCAGAGAAGAAAGTTTGCGGGAAACCGTGATTCTGGAGTTGGCTCCTTCACGCTTGGTGGCCAAAAATAATCGATATGATGTCACTGATTCCATTCGAAGGACTTCCAGTTCAAGCAATGTAACTTCCTTATTAGAGCTTGCTTCGGACAATCCTTCTGCGCGTAACCAGCCAAAGAAGGCTTCATAATCCCTTAAATATTCAAGCAAAGTAGAAGGAGATAAATCAGGTAATTTATAGTCAATGAATTGCTGAACGAACCAAGGCATGGAAGGCAGTTTGTCATCCAGCTTGCGTCGGTCAATCTCTTTTTGCACATTGGTCAAGTTCGGCACCCCCATGTTAAAATAATTTCTAAAATATGCTATATCCTAGTTTACCATATTTAGATCGTCACAGCCTGTTCACAGAACCGGAATAACACAGATCTATGCTTCCTTGCCCTTGGCGGTGTAAAGCTTTAAAGTATGAGTTATAAGTAGATCAGAGGAGGTGAACCGGATGAATATAAAAATAGAGCTGGTTCCCCGGGAACGCAGTCAGGTGATTAGGCACTTAATGCAATTTTATCTGTATGATTTTACTAAATATTTGAATATTGATGTGGATAGTAACGGTATTTTCCCGGAGTATCCCGGATTGGACGCTTTTTGGTCAGAGGAAGACCATAAGTTTCCTTTTTTGATTACGAGTGATGAGGCACCAGCAGGGTTTGCATTAGTAGAGCGTTGTGAACCAGGCAGCAAAGATAATGACTACTATTTGACCGAGTTTTTTGTAATGCAGAAATACCGGCGTAGTGGAGTGGGTACTCGGGCAGCTTATGAGCTGTTTGAACGTTTTCCGGGAAGGTGGAAAGTAACCCAGGTGCGCAACAATGTCATTGCTCAGGCGTTCTGGCGAAAAATCATAGGGGAATACACGGGAGGCCGCTTTCGTGAGAAATTTCATCCTGAACTGGGGAACCCGAGTCAGTTCTTCGTAACCTGATTCAACGGATGTATCCGTGTTGGAGGAAATAAAGTAAGATGAACAAGTGGGTGTAATACCCAACATAAGGGTAATACACACCGAAGACTACTTTGTACTATATGAACTTTCATTATCTGTAACCAAATTCACGAAGCTTGGAGGAAATGTCCATGGAACTGCGTAATTACGGAAACACTGGCATGAAAGTAAGTACACTTGGGTTTGGTGGAGCGGAGATCGGCAAAAACGTATCCAAAGCAGATGTAGAAACATTGCTTAACAGTGCGTTGGATGCAGGGTTAAACGTCATTGACACGGCTGAATGTTATGGGGATAGTGAAGAGTTAATTGGAGATGTGCTATCACATCGCAGAGACGATTATTATTTGTTTACCAAATGTGGACATGCCGCTGGGATAGATGGCCCAGATTGGGACGCCAAAGTATTAGAGCAAACGATTGACCGTAGTCTTAGAAGACTAAAAACGGAATACGTTGATGTAATCCATCTTCATAGTTGCTCTGAAGAAGTACTTCGGCAAGGAGCGGTCATTGAAGTGCTGCAACGAGCCAAGGAAGCTGGGAAAACAAGATTTATTGGATATAGTGGCGATACGACAGATGCACTTTATGCGATTCAGACAGGTGTGTTCGACAGCTTGGAAACCTCGCTGAACATTGCCGATCAGGAAGCCATCGATCTGACGTTGCCAGAAGCGAGAAAGAGGAATATGGGGGTTATTGCCAAACGTCCCATTGCCAATGCGGCATGGACGTATGACTCGCTTCCGGAAGAAGCATATCCCTTTGTATACTGGAAGCGCTTGAATGAACTTGGTTATGGATTTCTGGGCGAAGATGCACAAGCAGCCGTTGAAACGGCATTACGTTTTACGCTCAGTACAGAAGGGGTAGACACGGCGATTGTGGGTACAGCCAAACCTAACCGTTGGCAGCAAAATGCCGATCTTGTCGCCAAAGGAGCTCTGAGTAAGGAACTATATGACGAGATTAGAGAACGTTGGAAAGAAATAGCGGGAGCTGACTGGACTGGACGAACTTGATTCTTTCAGCTATAAAAATAGCATGATAATCACAAAGTCGCCTTAAAGGCGGCTTTTTTATTGGCAACAACCTTATATTTTCACTATATGAAAAATTCACAACAACAAAAGCGTACTGGCTATGTCCATAGGAATGGGGTTGCTTTCGCCAGATTTCCATCCAAGAATTAAGTGAGAATTTAAACGTGTAGCTTCAAATGTTAACTCACCTGCATCTTTCTTCACACACTATATTATTATTTCAACATATGAAAAATTCATAATAGTAAGATCAATTTACGCTCCCCAGTTCATATCTGCATCACCACTACATCATCTCACCAGCTTGTTATAACGAACTGCTTTATCCTAAGCTCAATGTCAACACTGATTTGTAATTAATATTGCAAGATTTAGAGGTTAAATGGGATGGCTGAAATAAATGCAAAACAAATCTACGGATAAGCAGAAAGAAATCCTACGCGGGGCTGTGCGCCCTGCGTAGGGATTTGGTAGGCTAATATGCTTAGAGCGATTTATAGTCATGAATAATGACATCTATGACACGCTTTCCCCAATTCGAGGCTTCCGAGCCTTGTTCATTCCAATCGTAGGAGATGAGTGCTTTCCACAAAGCCCAGCCACGAGCACGATCAACCGTATCTTGGTCAACTTTCATGCAGCTGAGGAATATCTCACGACTTACATCATCAAAAAAATTCCATGCCATCACAAGATCACTTGAAGGATCGCCCACGCCCATAGTTCCAAAATCAATGACCCCGCACAGTCGTCCATCTTGCACGAGCAGATTGCCTACTGCAACATCACCATGCAGCCATAACGGTGCCGCTTGATATTTCGATGCAAGGGCAAGCTCCCATATTTCAGTCATGAGTTTTGGATCGTATTGGCCGGATACCTTTTCAATGACGGTCCTTGTTTCTGTATCGTAAACCGCTAAGTTCCCGCCGCGATGAAAATTTTGAATGCCTGCGGGTATGCCGTGACTAGCATCAATGGCTTCTAGTTCTCTCAGAAATTTAGCGAGGTCTTCGGCAAAAACACTTAGATCGAGTACATTGGCAGGCGAGACGGTCTCACCTTTAATCCATCGGTTGATCGACCAGGGAAGGGGATATTCTTCCGAAGGTTCACCTTTTGCAATGGGAGCTGGAACGGGCAATGATAGCAGAGGTTTGAAAACAGGAAGCCACTTCAGTTCTTTTTCTACAGCAGAGGCGTAACGTTCGTGACTCGGTAAACGAATTGTCATTTCGTCTCCCAATCGATAGGTGCGGTTATCGTGCCCGCTTTTTTCTACGGGTGTTATCGTTAAGCCTTTCCACTTCGGAAATTGACTATCGATTAATTGACGAACCAGTTCAATCGTAATTTCAATCATATCCTCGCCTCATTTTCTATAAAATGGATGGATTCTAACGTTAGTACATAAATTTTAACAATTTGTCTTGATCTTATCAAAGGGAGAAAATCGTCTAAAACGAGATGAGGAGGGCCGACCCTGGGGAGCCGCCAAAATAGCGGTTTTTTAGTGGCTAGAAGCCTTGTTGTGAGTAGAATATCATAGGTTTTTATCCCTTGACATAAAATGTCATTATAAAGATAATAATTGTAACTTTGGAAGAGGGAGGAGAAAAACAAAACCCAAACGAGGTTTGTTTTGAATGGCATATGTAAGCGCAATAATTTCGGTTGTACCTCACACAATTATCACTTTAAAGGAGTGTAGTCATGTACGATAAAATCGTAGATATTTTGTGCGCTATTAAAGAAGACCAACCGGAACTACGCCAATCCCTTTCCCCAGCAACGGAACTGAATAACGATATTGGTCTCGATTCTCTGCAAATGATCCAGTTTATGCTCAAAGTCGAGGATCAGTTAAACGTAATCATTGACTATGACGAATTCGATTATGAACATCTCCAGTCGATCGACACATTTATAACATTTCTGAAAAGCTGCCAGTCTCAAGAGCAATCATTGTACGAAGATGTCCAGAAGTGAGGCCGGGGTAATTCCAACGATCGTTATGGGGACGTTTGATCCTGAAACGCGATGGAGGGATCCGGACTTATCCAAGCTACCTGCTATGCCTGATAAGGACAGAGAATCCATTGTCCTATGTATGGACGAGCTGTTATTTCCATTTTGCGGGCCAGACGATATCCTCTACACCCGCTGCAAAATCGATCCAAAGCTGTACGAGTATCTGAACGGGTTAGGTTTTTCCTTTCGTAGCCGTTACCACTTTGATTTGAACGATGTGGAGAGTTCCTTACCCGAACCGGACGTTTTCAAGCAGTGCATGTTCAGTCTTGCTTCAGACGATCAACAGCGTGAAGCGATGTTGACCCACAACGTAAAACATCTCTCTCCTTATGCCATTACGGCTGATACGGAGGAGTACCTGCATGCCGAAGGATCGTTGGGTTCTTTGCCCGACCTTGAGACGGTTAAGCATGTAAATTCCAAATTTTACTCCAACCGACTCCTGACCAGGATCGGAGAGAAGTGTAATGGTACGGAAGTGAACAGTGTAGTAGAAGTGCAGGCTGTCGGAAATACGCTGCTGAAGCGAGGGGCGTATTTACTGAAAGATCCATTCGGTGTTTCCGGCAAGGGCAATATGCTCATTGAAAATGAAGCCATGCAACGAAGAATAGCAGAGCACCTGGACAAGCAGGAGAGAAGAGGATTGCGCTCGCAATTCCTGCTGGAACCACTGCTGAGAAAAGAGATCGATTTCAGCTCACATTGGTTCATTCATAAGAGCGGTGAGAGGGATTTCCTATCGGTTCAGCGTATGCTGAATCAGCAGCAGAATTACGGCGGGTCTATTAGAGCAGATGAGGCTTTGCTCCTTCTGCTGGAGAACGCGGGTTATTTTGATACGATAGAAAGGGCACTTCGGGTATTATTCGAGGACGGATACCATGGCTTCGTGTGCTTCGACTCCATGATTCTGAAGGACGGAGATGTCGTACCCATTGTAGAAATTAACGCGCGCAAGTCCATGGGTCTCATTAATGCATATCTTGATAAAGGCTGGGAAACGTACGGCTATAGTGGACTGCTTACCTTTCTGTCTCTCGGTCTACCTGAAGGCTTTACGTTTGAAAGTTTGCTGGACGCTTTGCATGGATCCGGTCTTCTATTCAGAGGGCAAGGTGAGTACGGAATTATGCCTATTTCATCTAACACCGTAATGGTGAACGAAATTCTGACCTTTCGGCGTATATCCGAGGGAATCCAGAGTCATCGTGGTATGCCGAAGGGACGGTTGTATATATCGGTGGTGGGCCGTGACGACGAACATCGCAGTGAACTGATCGTGAGTCTGAGGCAGGTACTCGCTGACTTGTCCATTAAAGTGTACAACTAAATTCTGGAATGCGGAGGCTGCGCATGAATTCATCTTCGGTTACCCTGCTTGCGTCAGGCAATTCGCTTGGGGCATACATTCCGGCTATGCATCTGAACACGTACCTGCAAGATAGAGGTGTTAGAACGGACGTTCACGTTCTGGAGAACCTGTATCAAGAAGAAATCAGGTGCAAGATTAATTCCACCAAAAAAGCATTTCATGCCGATTTCTCCGTTGCCCTTATGGGGCATAAACTGGCCAAGCCTGTAGACTCTTCCCTGAATGAAGAGGAAGTCCAGTTCCTTTTGGACTCATGGATACGTGATGGGGTGTCTCATTTTGCTGTGTTTACCGGTTTTTGGCTCCCGATCCTGGAGCGCTACAAAGCCATTGCGCACAAGCCTCTGGATATTCAAATAATCCGCTTGGATGCATGCGATACGCCATCGTTTAAAGTACACAAGTCCTTGTATCCGGACTACGATAATGTCTGGCTTTACGAGCCTTCAAGGTTGTCTCCAGACTGCTATATTGCCTCAGATGAAAAGGAACTCCTGCCTTATGCACAGCGTGACGGACGCATTCTGATTCATGGCGGCGGCTGGGGGATAGGAACGTACGCGTCCACGATTGCAGAGCTTCGTCAACTTGGTTACCTGCTGGATGTGATCGTCTACGATCCTTCCGAGGTGGAGGAGGACGATGGGAGCACACGCTACTTCGGAACAGAGGCTTCATGGAATCCATGGAGTCGGGATGCCCAGGGGCGGCATTCATTTCCGCCAATGAACCAATATGTGCGTGAAGAGGGCATTCTTCGGGCAACTCCGCTCCGTGATTACTCTGCTTATACGGACCTGATGCGCAATTGTGCTGCCATTATCAGCAAGCCGGGAGGAGCGACACTGAACGATTCGTTGTCCTATGGAATACCTTTTGTCATGTTAGAGCCGTTTGGTGACCATGAGCTTCAGAATTCAAACTATTGGAAGTCCTGTGGTTTCGGTATACGATTCGCGGAATGGAAAGCCCTAGATTACTCTGAACAACATCTCAAAGAAATGTACAGACGTTTGCTGAAGCAGCGATCAAAAATCAATCATTTGGGGAGGAAAACGCATGCAGCCGAAAACAGCAGTTACGTTTGATAAGCTTACATTCCAAAATATGAAAAGAACCCTCGTTCCGCTCGCGGAAACGGGAAGGAAACGCCGGGAGGACCCGACGTATGCCGCACCCGTGCCTTATGAGATCGGAATCAAGCTTAATAACGGCTGTAACCTGCGCTGCAAGCATTGCTTTGAATGGAATCCAGATGGCTTCCATCACGGCTTTGCCAGTGAAGTGAAGAGAGACGAAATCGAGATTCCTGTCGTGGAGAAACTGTTGGCCGAAACGAGAGAACGCAAATCACGTGTGTTCCTGTGGGGCGGAGAACCGCTATTTTACTCCAAGTTCGATGAACTGGCAGAACTGCTGGCTAAGGAAGATCGGCATACGACCATTTGTACAAACGCGATTCTCATTGAACAAAAGCTGGATTCTATTTTGAAAATGTCTAAGAATTTAGTCATGCTGGTCAGCCTGGAAGGATTCGAGAAGGAGAACGACGCGATCCGGGGCAAAGGCACGTTCAAAAAAGTGATTCACGCCATACAGTTGTTGTTGGATCTGCAAAAGCAGGGCTTGTACAAAGGAAAAGTGTCCGTAGCTCTGACAGTAAATGACCAGATGGTCGATCAGCTTTATAGCTTGATGGAATTCTTTGAAGGGTTGGGCGTTGATTCCGTGTACTTCTGCTTCCCATGGTACATCCCTTCCGATACGGCGGAAAAAATGGACACCTACTTTGATGCGCACTTTCCGCACCTTGCCTCCCGCTTTGCGAGCGACCACAAGAATAGCTGGCACTCTTTCACGTTTCACATCTCACCGGATCGTTTCGACACATTAATCGAGGAATTTAAACGAGTCAATTCACGAGTGTGGAATGTACGTATCCGCTATCAGCCTGCGCTGGAGCCCGAAGAGGTAGAAGGTTTTATTCGGGGTAGCGAAAAGCCGGCCATGAATCGGACCAAGTGTTTCTCGATCTCGAACCGGATGGACGTGATGCCAGACGGTAAGGTCAATCCATGCAAATTTTTTCCGGAATTCAGTGTCGGTAATTTATACGAAGAAAGTGTGGCCGATATTTTCCACGGTGAGGATCTGCGAAAACAACGCGAGATTCTGGCCTGCGGTCTGACACCGATTTGCTCCAAATGCGTGCTTCTGTATAACAACGGAGTTTAATCGCTTTAACTTTAAGCCGCCAATAAGGGAAAACATGCAATTATTCAGGAGGAGCGGGGATGGACTTTATCCGTGTACGGGAACTGCACAAATCGTTCGTATATTACCGGAAAGAAGCAGGACTCAAACATTCACTGAAAAACTTATTTGCTCGCAAATCACTTGTGAAGGAAGCGGTTAAATCCGTTTCCTTTGATATCGGCCCCGGAGAGTGCGTTGGATTTCTGGGTCCGAACGGAGCAGGTAAAACCACAACGCTCAAAATGTTGTCAGGCATTCTATATCCCACAAGCGGAGAAGCCGACGTACTTGGCTATGTGCCTTGGGAACGAAAGAACGAATTCAAACGGCTGTTCTCCATTGTAATGGGTCAGAAAAATCAACTTTGGTGGGACCTTCCCGCCAGCGATTCGATTTATTTGAACAAATGTATATATGACGTCGAGGATGATCTCTATCGTCGAAGTCTTGCCGAACTATCGGAAATGCTTGATGTACAAGATCTCCTGGATGTACAGGTCCGAAGGTTGTCCTTGGGTGAACGTATGAAAATGGAGCTGATCGCCGCTCTGATCCACCGACCAAAGCTGCTGTATCTCGATGAGCCGACGATTGGCCTGGATTTCCCCTCTCAGAAGAGGGTGCGGGAATTTCTGAAATACTATAATGAGCAGTTTGGCGCCACGATCCTGCTGACGAGCCACTACATGAAGGACGTGGAGGACCTGTGCAAGCGAACGATCATCATTAACGAAGGAAGTCTTCTGTATGACGGAGATCTTCATAAGATTAACGATCTTTTTGGCGAGCACAAAATTGTAAAGTTGCAGTTCTCGGAGCCGGTTGCCGAGCAGCGGCTGGCCAAATTCGGAAAAATGATCAGTGCAGACGACTACAGCGTTGTTCTGGAGCTGCCCAAACACCGGCTAAAAGAAGTGTCGCGTGCTATGCTCGATTCGTTTCCGATTGTTGACTGGACGATTGAGGACGTGCCGATCGAGGAGAGTATCTCAATGCTCTACCAAAAGGAATCCGTCGGATGAACGGACGCAAATTGTACACGGCTGTTTTTTCGATGGGTGTGCAGCAATCGATGGAATACCGATTTCACTTCTTTCTCGGTCTTCTCGGAGCCGCGTTTCCGATTCTTGTCCAGTATTTTATATGGACAGCGGTGTACCAACATTCCGGCGAATCGGCGCTATTCTCGTATTCATATAATCAAATTATTTTGTATACGATCTTGGCGGGTTTGGTATCCAAACTAATCGCTACCCAGTTCGAGCACCAGATCGTCGACGATATCAAGAACGGCGGCCTCAACAAGTATTTGATCAAACCGGTTAGTTACTTCGGATATCGGCTAGTATCTTTTTTCGGACAGAAAGCGATCTATTACGGCGTTACAGCTGTGCTGCTTGTCGGGATTATCTGGATCTCATCTGCCGGTGGTGTGCTTGAGTTCCAGGTCATACGGATGATCTTGTTCGTCGTCACGCTGTCGGGGGCGCTATTGCTCAATTTCTTGATCTCTTACTGCATCTGTGCAAGTGCTTTTTATCTGAATGAAATCTCTTATTTTTTCGTCATTACGAGTCTGCTCGTGAATATTCTGAGCGGAGGTATGTTTCCGTTGGAGATTTTCGGGGATTCGATAGTGGAGGCACTTCAGTACACACCGTTTCCGTATACCATTTATTTTCCGGTCAATGTGCTCAGCGGCAAAACGGAAGTGGCGGCGATGTATCAAGGATTGCTCATCCAGTTGGGGTGGATACTCCTGTTCTTATGGCTATCCCGTCTAACGTGGCGCATATCCATGAAGAAATATTCAGCGGTTGGGGGGTAGTGGAGATTCCATATGTTTAGAGTCCTGAGAAAATACGCACATTTGTATGGCATGTTCATCAAAAATTGTCTCATTGCCCAGATGGAGTTTCGGGGCAATTTCTTGATGAGCCTGCTCGTGGAATCCGTCTACCTGCTCGCCAAGCTGTTATATGTACTCGTTGTGTTCCGCACCGATCTTCACGTCGACGGCATACCGCCCGAAGGGCTGCTTCTATTTATAGGCATGCACACCGTGGTGACAGGAATATATGTCGGGCTGTTTTTTACAAATTTCACGAAAATTCCGGAATATATTAAGGACGGCTCGCTTGATCTAATGCTAACGAAGCCGGTTTCTCTTCAATTTATGGCTTCCTTGCGTTATGTCGATCTGGCGCTGCCAATCCCTGATATTTTAGTTGGTTTTGTCATGATTGGTATTGGCTGGCATGCCATGGACATACCCCTGACGTTTCTCCAGCTAGCCGGGTTTATGCTGCTGTTATTCGTGTCCGTTATCTTCACATACTGTCTAATGATTATCCCTGCATTGCTGTCATTTCGGTTCGTTCAGACGGGTTCTGCATCGGAGATCGCCCATTCCGCCTGGGATGCCAACAATTTTCCAATGGCAATATACCCAACTTGGGTCCGGCGCATCGGTACCTTTGTCATTCCGTTGTTCCTGATTACCAATTTCGGGCCGATGTTCCTGCTAGGACAGCTCAGCTGGCTCTATACAGGTCTGGCGCTGGTCGCTTCGCTTATACTCTTCACAGTTATACGATTGCTCTGGAAACAGGCTGTGAAGGGATATAGTAGTGCAAGTAGTTAAGGGGGAGAAAGAATGAATGCTGTTCAGTTGCCCGTGTTAAATCCGCCGCTTAAAGGATTTCTGCGGTGGGCTTACACGCTTTCGATTACCAGTGCACATGAGGAAACGATTCCTTGGTATTACAGCAATTTCATTCAGTTGTCCTGCAAGAAAACCTTTCTGGAGGATGGAAGACAGTTTTATATCGATTTTTTTCGGGGCAAACCCAACGAACTGAATTTCAATAATCCATTTCTACTCACTTGCTCTGTGAATTATACGATTCTGGAACATTTGGCACTGGACGCCTGGCCCCAATTTTTTGCGGATCAGATTCGCAACGGCTATTATTGTGTCGTGTTTTTGGACGAAGCTAAGCTACCGCCAGCGGCGGCCTATCAGAAAGAACCGTTTCCGCATCATCTTTTTCTATACGGTTTCCATTGGGAGAGACGTGTTTTTGATGCTTCCATGTTCGACCATACGGGAGTTTACCGCAATGTACAGATTCCGTTCAGGGAGTTCCTGGATGCTATCCATTCCATGAGACATCTGCTCAGAGAGGGACTCACCGCGGATCATCACACTTATTTTTACAAATACGAGCCGCATTCTCCTTATCCTTTCGATAGAATCGTAGCACTCGACCAACTGTATGATTACCTGAACGGAGAGACCCATCTGAACCGCATTAATTACAATCCTGACGATGAACAGGCTTTCGGAATTAATGTCTACGACTATCTGCAAATGTACTATGATGCCGTAGAGAGCAACGATCCTCGCCTTGGTGACCGCAACGATGTGAGGCATCTTCATGTGCTCTGGGAGCACAAAAAAATGATGAGTGAACGGATTGCCTACTTGATAGATGAGAGGACGATCCCATACGACGAAGAACTCGTGAATGGTTATCAGGATATAACCACCAGGGCAATGAAGCTAAGGGATCAATACATCCGTCATGAAATTCGTGAAGACAAGGCAGTGTTTGCGAAGGTAAGGCTCCGGTTGGAGCAATTCCGAAAGGAAGAGCCTGCTCTGCTGCAAAGACTGATTTCATTGCTCGAAAAGTAAATAAAGAAGGCTATTCCTCTAGGAGGAACAGCCTTCTTTATTTATATTCATAGGCTACACGTTAGCCTTATTATGACTCTTAATAACTTACTCAAACTTGAAATCATCATCAGTCAGGGGTTCTACATTCAGAGTACGAATATACCCATTGCCTTTTTTAGAGAAAAAGTCATGCTGTTTGGTATGTGTACTGATTCCATTTAACACAATCGGGTTGACTTCCTCGTCATCAAATAATGGCTCAAAACCGAGGTTCATCATAGCTTTGTTAGCGTTATAACGAAGGAAGGCTTCTACTTCTTCGGTCAAATGAATAGGGGTATATAATTCCTCCGTATATTTCAACTCATTTTCATGAAGAAGCTGTACTAGATCAACCAAACCTTGATACACATCGTTCCGCTGCGTTTCATCAAAGCTCGCGTATATTTCCTGGGCCAACACGCCCACATATACACCGTGAATACTTTCATCCCGCAGAATCAGATCAATGATCTCACCACTGCATGTGAGTTTGCCTTGTCCGGCTAAATAGAGTGGATAGAAAAATCCGCTGTAAAACAAATAACTTTCCAAAAGAACGGAGGCAGCCATCGCCATATACAGATCTTTTGAAGTTTCAATGTTCATGTAATACTGACGTATAACCGTCGCTTTGGTTTGCAGATATGGATTTTCTTCCACCCATTTAAATACACTGTCAATTTCTTCGGTTGATGCCAACGTGGTAAAAATACTACTGTATGATTTCGCATGAATTTGTTCCATCATTGCCATAAAACTAAGTACGGCCTTGCGTTGCAGTCCATCCACATGTTCCATAATCTGTGGCATACCTACACCGCCCTGGATCGTATCCAGAAGGGTTAAGCCTCCCAAAACTTTCATATAAGCGTCTTTTTCTATCTCACTGAGCATGCCCCAGGTCATTTTATCATCGGATAAAGGAATCTCGTCATCGGTCCAAAATTGCATAATATTCTGATTCCAGAACATCAGTGTGAAATCATCATCCGCCCGATTCCAGTTCACAGCTTGAATTGCCGGCATGGTATATCAAACTCCAATCGTAATACCCTAAAGGGAAATTATTTATATTGAACAAGCAATGCATTCTTCCATCGTCAGCTTGTTGGTTCTTGTATAATACAGAGATTTCAACCCTTTATGAGCAGCATACAGGTAGCAGCGAGCCAACTCCCGCGTGGATACATCACTGTTTACATGAAGAATGGTTGAGATGCCTTGGTCCACATGCGGCTGAATCTCCGAAATCAAATCAATCACCTTGAATTGATCCATTTGATACGCTGATTTGTAATAGAAGACGTTATCCTTTTGCAAATAGGGCATCGGATAATACGTGGTTGAATTGGCATAGGTCCGTGTCTCAATTTGTTCCACGATGGGCATTACACTGGATGTTGCGTTTTGGATATAAGAGATGCTGGCCGTTGGAGCAATAGCCATGCGATAGGCATGATAGAGACCATTTGTCATCACTTTAGACTTAAGTAGGTTCCAATCTTCGGGAGACGGAACAGCAATTCCGTTGAACAATTCTTGTACTTTCGATGTGGTGGGACGGTAATCCGTAGTCACATAACGATCAAAATATACCCCAGACGCATAATCCGATTGCTCAAATCCATAGAACCGTTGACCCGTTTGCTCTGCAAACTCCATACTTTTCTCAAGAGAATGATAATTCATGGTCATAAAAAAGGTACGTACAAAATCCTTGGCTTCCGAGCTTTCATAAGCAATCCTGTTTTTGGCTAAGTAACCGTGCAGATTCATGGCACCCAAGCCAACGGAATGCATTTCGGAATTGGCTTTTGCCACACCGGGAGCATTGGCAACATGCGTCATGTCGCTGACGGAGGTTAGTGCGATCATGCCCTCATGAACGGATTCCTTGATCTTGCCACTCTCCATAACATTAACAATATTGAGGGAGGCCAGGTTGCAGCTGATATCTTTGCGGATAATATCCGGTTGACCATAGTCTGTAATTTCAGAAGTTTCTTGGAGCTGGAAGATCTCTGTGCAGAGGTTCGACATTTTGACTTGTCCTACGTTTTTCAAGGCATGTGCTTGATTGGCATTGGTTTTATTAATGATGTAAGGATAGCCGGATTCAAGTTGAGTCATCGCTATCTTGGTCAGCATATCCCGTGCGCTGAGCGATTTTTTCTTCTTCACACGATCGTCAGCTAGCAAGGTATCATACATTACGTCCAGATCCATATCATCCAAATGTGTTCCATACGCCTTATAAACACTATAAGGTGCGAAGAGGTACAGGGGCTCATTATCTTGAGCCAGCTTATAAAAACGATTGGGAACAATAAGTCCGATAGAGAGAGTTTTCAACCGGATTTTCTCATCCGCATTAATCTTTTTGCTATCCAGCAGTTCCATAACGTCCCAACCGAAAATATTATAGTATGCTGCGCCAGAACCTTTACGTTGACCCATCTGATCGGCGTAGGAGAAGCCGTCTTCCATCAGCTTAAGAACAGGCGTGATGCCTTTAGCAGCACCTTCAACCCCTTTAATGACTTCACCACGAGCACGTAACTTCGAAAGGTTGACAGCCACTCCACCACCGATTTTGGATAACTGCATACAAGTGTTTAGTACATAGTTTATGGAGTTCAGTGAATCATCCATTTCAAGCAGGAAGCAGGAAACCAATTCACCGCGCCGACTTTTTCCCGCATTCAGGAAAGTGGGGGTTGCGGGTTGAAGACGCTGCTCCATCATCGAACGAGACAGCAAACAAGCCGTATCAAAGTGTCCTTGACCCAAGTGAAGAGCTACGGCTGCTACCCGATCTGCATATTGCTCGAGGTATGTTTTGCGGTCATATGTTCTCAATGCATAATCAGTATAGAATTTAGACGCTGCCATATAGGAAGGAAAGTTATACTGATAGCCACGCGTAATTTCAAATACTGTTCTAACTTCATCGGTTGTATAGGAAGCATAGAAATCCTCGTAATAATCATGATCAATCATGAATTTGACTTGATCATCAATGTTGGCAAAAGCCATACTTTTATCTTTGATTTCTTTCATAAACTCCTCTACAGCCTCTTTATCCTTATGTAACTGGAAAAAGCCATCAGAGTCGCGCTTTAACAACATGTTATTTAATTCAATATGACGCAATGCGGCTCACCTCCTGTTCAAAATACTCCACATCTCTTTTGGAACCCGATAATTCAAATTTACTAATAACAGGGACATTATAAGATGCAGATATCAAATCAGCACTTTTGGCAAAACGCTCACCCCAGTTTCGGTTACCGCTGGCGGCCACGCCAATCAGGTATTCAGAGTTTTTTTGCAAAAAAGAAGACACCTTATCAGGTATCTGTCCAAAACCTGTTGTATATGTCACAAGTACGTACGGTTCATCAATCGTCATTTGATTCTGAATCTGAACTGTCGGCAGTTGAAGCTTGGAAATAAACCTCTTAACATTCCCGGTTATAGAATCATACACAATTAGCACTATCATATCCTCCTTGACAAATGAAAGGTGATCAAAAACAAACACTATATATAGACCTATTTCTTAATTTTATATCAATATATAGCTTTGTCAAATGCTTATCGGTATCAATTTTGTGAAAAACCGGATGAATGGGCTCTATTACTAGGTTTAAAAAATTTGTGGCTTAGTAGATATCCATATTCGAAGACACGATATTTGGTGCATGAGAGAATTATGATTGACATTGAGAATTGTTATCATTTAGGATTTTGAAGAAGATTCGAAAAGAGGGATGCGCTATGATGACACAATTACAACAAAATCACCCGCAGGGTGAAGGACAGACAGTAGCAGATCTCGCATGGTATGGATTAAAGAACGTATTCAAGGATTCGGTCGACAAGGCCTACCGTTTGATATACGAAGAAACACCAGATCATGTCATTCTTGTTGCTGCAAATCGTCACGGCAAAATCGTCATTGATGGCATACCTCATCCGTTCGTTCCAAATAGTGCCCATTTAGTATTACCAGGCCAACGGGTCGAGACCGTTTATTTAACGGATGGAGAGCAGATCGTATACCGGATTCATATCGGCATCATTCCATATGATGGACAGAAGGTGTCCTCTGAGTGTTTGTTAACGGAGCTTGGTGGGTCAATCACGGTTCCAGATGCACAGGTGCAGCAACTTTGCGAAAAAATCGTCGGTTACTGGCATACGGGGGATTCAACAGATCGTTTCGCAAGTCAAGCAGGTTTCCAGGACCTGCTGCATCTGTTGTTCAAGAAGCAGAACCAACACGAGAACGCACTTGAGAGAGCACGGGAATACATGCTGCATCACTATCAGGATACAATCACAGTCGAGGACCTGGCCGATGAGGCGGGCATGAGCCGCTATTATTTCATGAGATCATTCAAAGAGAAATTCGGTCAGAGTTCGATGGACTATCTGGCAGAGATTCGTACTAACGAAGCCAAACGTCTGATGGAAGCAGGACAACCACTGAAAGACATTGCTCTATTGGCGGGTTTCAAGGACCAACACTATTTCAGCAGCCAGTTTAAAAAGCAGGTCGGATTACCGCCTCGTACATATATGGCAAACAGGAAATGCAAAACAGCTGCGTACAGCTGGCCCAATATTGGGCATTTGCTGACCCTGCAAATCATCCCTTTCGCAGCGCCCATTGATCAGTTTTGGACAGATGATTACCGTCGGAAATATCGTTATGATGTCAAGGTAGCACTCAGCCACGACTATGATTTCAACCTCAAAGCATTGATGCGGGCCAGGCCAGACCGGATTGTTGCATTGGACGAGATGATCCCCGAAGAGGAGAAAGAGAAGCTGCGGCACATCGCACCGGTGTTGTTTCTAAGTTGGCACGGAGAGGATTGGCGGCAACATCTGCGGCGAACGGCCCGTTTTTTGGATCGGGAGAATGAAAGTGAAAGATGGCTTCTTCGATATGAGGAAAAGGTGGAAACGGTTCTTCATCATATTCCTGATTCGTTTCAACAAGGTAAGCTAATCGCATTAAGTGTGTCTCCCCGGGGCATTCAGATCTGGGGCAGAAGAGCAGGAACTGTATTTTATGACGATTTGAAGATTGCCGCGGCTTCAGGTGTGGATCAGATCGAATTTACCAGATACGTGGAAGCCGAACAGCTTGCTGCATTCGATGCGGACGTCATCATCGTTAGTGTTATGAAGGACCATCATTCCCAGATGGTGTGGGAGAGACTTCAACATGCGGAAAGCTGGAAGCAGCTGCATGCCGTACGAAACCGGCACGTCTATCTGACACAGGGAGGCCATTGGTTAAGCGAACCGATCCTGGAACATACAGCCAATCGGCATGAACTTCTGCTTCAGGAAGTAAACTTGCTATTTAGTGCCCGGTAATGGGCGAAAGTAGACATCTTCTTCTATTTTCTTCGCTGAGGAACATCTGTATAATCATCATGTGATAATCATTCTCAATACAGAAATGCGGAGGGGAACTCATGTCTCACACAGAAAATAATGATCTCTTTAGACGAGGTCGTTCAAAAAAGGCTACACTTGGAAGGAAACGCGGATTTGCAGGATTGATGCTCCTGCTGTTGGTTCTTTCACTTATGGTCGTAGCCTGCGGAAATAGAACAAATACAGCAGGGGAGCAAGCCACAACAGAAACGACCAAGACAAACGCAAGCGCAGCGACTCAAACTGCCGAAGAGCCTCAGACGCAGGTCATCGAACATGCCATGGGCAAAACGGAAGTTCCGCTGCATCCAAAACGTGTTGCCGTATTTGGTCTTGAGGATCTTACATTGTCCCTGGGCGTACCGATGGTCTATGCATACGACTTTGATGGCTACTACTTGGATGACCAACTCAAAGCACTGAACATTCCGCTCTCTGGAAATGCAGATTTCAATCCGAATCTGGAAGCCATCCTGGCAACCCAGCCGGATCTTATCGTGGTTCAGCGAAACGCCATTGACGACAAAGCTTATGAGGAACTGAGCAAGATTGCGCCAACCATTGCTTATTCACCGGATGATTGGGAGACAACCATTGTGGAACTTGGCAAGGCAACGGGTCTGGAAGATAAAGCACAAGAGGTGCTTCAGGCGAACACTGACAAACTGAAACAGGCCAAGGAAGATATCATTTCGGCTGTGGGCCCGGACAAAACAGTTGTCTTCATGCGTCCATCGGACAAGGATCTGCAGGTGTTCTTCCCGAGCTTTGCACCACTCATCTACACTGAATTGGGGTTGAATCCAGACGAAAGCGTTACAGCATTCCAGAAGGATACTACGGACGATTGGGGAGTCACGACATCTCTAGAGAAGCTGCCCTCCATTGGAGCTGATTATGTGTTTGCCATCTACGGAGGATCGATTAGCACGGAAGAAGAGTTCAATGAGAACAGTGTCGTTGCAACGGAAGTCGAGAAACTTCATGTATGGAAAACGATGCCTGCTGTGAAGGACAACCATGTGTTCAAAGTGTCAGCCAGACATTGGATGATGTCCGGCCCAATTGCAGACGGCAAGGTGGCCGACGATGTCGTAGCAGCCGTCACCGGCAAGAAATAAGCATGGACATAATCGTTCATACATTGTCTACAATTCAGAGATAGATTATTAAAGGCATGGCTCTATGGAGTCATGCCTTTTGTGTACGTTGAAGGTATGCTGATTACATCAAGCTCACTCACTGGCTTGAGGATTTACAATGAGAAACTAAGAAAATGACCCGAATATTGCAAAGATTTGGAGGTATGACATGAACGGGACCCTGCAGCAAAATAGAATATTGATTGTAGATGATGATGAACGGGTCCGAAGACTTCTTCGCATGTATTTGGAGAAAGAACAATTTATCGTTGAGGAGGCTTCGCTAGGCTGGCAAGCCCTTGGGCAGCTTCATCACGGTTCTTATGCCTTGATCATTCTCGATTGGATTCTCCCTGATATTAAGGGGATTGAAATATGCCATTATCTTAGGACCAACTTAAGCATACCCATCATGTTTCTGACAGCCAAGTCAGAAGAGACTGATCGGCTTGAAGCTTTCAAAGCAGGGGCGGATGACTTTGTGATGAAACCATTCAGTCCGAGGGAAGTTGTGCTCCGCATTAAAACTATGATGGCTCGTTATAACGGATTAATCGAACCTGCGCCAAAAGATCATTCAGCGAGCGAGGTGTTGATTTCCTCCATTCTAATCAATCCAACTTCCCGAAGAGTTACAGTAGAACAAGAGGAGATTCATATGACCCCCAAAGAATTTGATTTGCTTTATCATCTGGCGACACACTCGGAAATAGCATTCTCCAGGCAGGATTTGCTGAGAATTGTTTGGAAAGTGGAGCATGAGGAAGATCTGGATTATCGGACTGTAGATACCCATGTGAAACGGTTGCGTGACAAACTATCCGAGTATGTGCCAAATCGGGAGGATCTGATTCAAACCCTGTGGGGGTTCGGTTATATTCTTCGTTTGCCTCACTGATTCTTATCTTGCAGTTCAGGAGGAGAATATGTCTTACAAACAAATCAAGTGGATGATCTTGCTCATTCCCACCTTGACCGTTGGACTGTGGGAGTATGTACGACATCAGTTTCTGCTCCCCTATATATCGATGGATTTGGGCAACTGGCTTACGCCTGTCATTGTATATGTAGTGAGTATAACGTTGTTAACTCGCCTGTTTCTCATGTTGGAACGTATTCAGGAAGAGCTGGAGCAATGTACGTCAGGCCATTGCAGATTTGCGTTATGATCCTAACGCTAATTATGCCTTGGCTATGAACGAATCGGCCACACTACTTGGTCAAGTTCGAAGAATTGCCAAAGATATCCCTGTCCGAATCGAATTGGATTGGAGCATCCCGGAAGATGCTTTTACTGACAAAGAGAAAGTAGAACTGCTCGCTTGTATTCGGGAAGCTCTTTTTAATATTCAAAAGCACGCATCTGCTTCCCAAGGATGGATTCAGGGAAATGGGCACAAGAAGTGCTGGAATATCACGATTCGAGATAATGGAATAGGGTTCGAGATGAATCCTTTTGAACGGAAGGATCGATATGGACTAAAAATCATGAGAGAGCGGATGAATGAACTGAACTTTAACATGCAATTCCGAAGGGAACAGCAGCTTACTGTTGTCGAATTTTCAAAGGATGGTGAGATGTTATGAGCCATACTCGCGTACTTGTTGTAGACGATCACGCTCATGCGAGAGAAGCCATATGTGAAATTTTATCCATGGATCCCGGCTTCGAAGTGATTGGCGTCGTATCGGACGGTCAACAGGCGATTGATTATACAGAACAGTGGCTTCCCGACCTAATCCTCATGGACATTCAGATGCCGATTATGAACGGTCTTGAAGCAACACAGCGGATCAAATTGGCCTTTCCATATGTGAAAATTGTCATGATTACCGTCTCTGATGATGTGCTCCACCTTCTGGAAGCGTTAAAGCGGGGAGCTCAGGGGTACCTGCTCAAAAACCTTGAACCGTCCATGTGGCTGGAATATCTTCATTCCATCGTTACAGAAGAAGCTCCATTGAGCCGCGAGGTGGCTTACCAAATCCTGAAGGATGTCTCACTCACGGAGAAAAAAGAACCTGACGTTCCACTAACCACAAGAGAAAAGGATATTCTGTATGGCGTGGCTGCAGGATGGACGAACAAAGAAATAGCTGTAAATTATACGATTTCAGAGTATACCGTCAAGAATCATTTGAAAAACATTTTGCAAAAACTACAGGTTCAAAATCGTGTTCAACTGACACGTTACGCATTGGAGCAAGGGCTTATTACAGACCATAATCGTCTGTAATAAGCTTTTTCACTATATCCGAGTGTTCTTTCTGTTTTTCTGTTTAGGGGATGTCATTTTTTCTACTTTTACCACAATGACCTCACAAATTGGACACAAAACTTCCAACTCTATAGCCAGATTGAGCTATATGGTAAAAATTTGTTTTTATGTACACTATGAGCAGTGTGCTTCATGAAGGAGGTTATGATGTTAAGCGAACGGATTGTCCTAGGCATGTTGCTGCTTGTGGGTATACTGGCGATCCCGCTATCTTACTCACTTGACTCTGCAAACGCTGCTCTTGAAACCAAAGATGCTATTCCGCTCCAGCCAATCATTGATGGTTCTAGACCTGGAGAGGTGCTTGTGCTTGAGCCGGGTATATATTCTGGTCCCGTAAGTATAGACAAGAATATATCCATTCGAGGGGACTCATCCGTAATGGTATTGAATACGGAAGCTGAATCCACGATTACCATTCGTTCAGATGGAGTGACATTGCAGGGTTTCACGGTACGACACTTAACAAACGAACCCACTGCAGCGATTCAGGTTGAAGGAGATCGAGTAGAGATCACGGGCCTGGATATTCAGAGTCAAAGTTTTGGAATCGTGCTGCGGGGTTCCGTCGACGGGCTCATACATAACAATACCATTTCATGGGTTGGACCGGAGTCTGCTTCCAGTGGTCAAAAGGGGAACGGCATTGATCTGTACAATTCCCATCGTACCCACATCGAAGACAACAAAATTACGGGTATGCGGGACGGTATCTACCTGGAGAATAGTCGCAATCTTACGGTTAAGGCTAACACGCTCTTACATACCAGGTATGGCATTCATTGTATGTATATCGATGGTTCTTCTGTTGTGGACAATGTGGGGGAGAACAACAGTACCGGAGCCATGGTCATGGGCGTCAAGAATACAGCTGTATCGGGAAATTCCTTTCGCAAACAGAGCGAAAATGTGCATTCACAAGGGATTTTGTTGTATGACGTACAGCAATCCTCGATTCATAACAATGTCGTGGAAGGTAATCGTGTGGGCATGAACATTGCTGAATCCTCAGGAAATGAAATTCGCGGCAATGCGGTGCTCCGGAATTTCATCGGGATTCAGCTCGTTCTTGCAGAGGATAATCAGTTTACTAGAAACCAATTTGTTTCGAATGTGATTGAAGCTTCAGCGATGGACAGCCCTAACAATGAGATGAAGGAAAATTATTGGGATTCCTTTCAGGGTCTTGACCTGAACGATGATGGAGTTAGTGAACTCTCCTATGGGATTAACCCTTTTTATGAGCAAGTGGTCAACCGAAATTCGGCCTATCAGCTTTTCTTTCAATCTCCAGGCATGATCTTTATGAGCAACTTGTTTACGGAAGGCAAGGCAGAGTGGACAAGCGACAGATCGCCATTAATGAGTATGAAAGCGGAATCACTGACGACGAAGACAGGTACACAAGCGGTCAAAGAGACAACTGGGGTTTGGATCATCGGATGCATTCTGCTGGGCATGGCCACTTTTATTATGATCAATATGGGGGTATTACGAAAATGAGAATGAAAACACATTGGAAAACAGTCATGGTGCTTCTCTTTGGGGTGCTGTTATTAACAGCTTGCGGAAAAAAATACGAGGCATTGCCCATCAATGAAGAAGTGGATATCTGTGCCATTTGCAAAATGCAGGTGAAAGATGATGCCTATGCCACGCAGCTTACCACGAAAGACGGTAAAAATTATAAATTTGATGACATTGGTTGTATGCACCAGTGGAAAGAAGAGAACGGAACAGATAACATCGGGATGGATTTTGTTCGTGATTATAATGACAAGGAATGGATTGAGTACAGCAAAGCCACTTATGTATATGATGCTTCACTGCGTACACCGATGGCTTATGGCATCCTCAATTTCAAGGATAAACCATCTGCCGAAGCATTTGTTGCCGAGCAGGGTGTGGGAACGATCATGACCGCTGAAGACCTCGCATCCCACGATTGGAAACAAAACACAGAGACGATGGATATGATGGGTGAGCATGGGCATTCCGAAGAGGGTATGGGTGAAGGCATGCATGAAGAAACACATGGGGAAAGCGAATCAACGGAAGAATCAGGCCACAAGTAATGACCAATGAAGATGGTGATGCATGATGGGAGATATGGTACAAGTCGTTCGACGAGAAATGAAAATGGGATTTCGCAACCCATGGTCATATTCATTTTTGATTCTTTTCTGCGTGTTTAGTCTGAGTTTGTTAATCATCAATTCTCAGAATTTTGTAGCAGGATACTCTGGCACTACAGGTTCCATGTTAAATCTTATTCTTTATCTGTTGCCGCTGATGACCCTCTTTCTGGGCTCGTTCTCGTTGACTTCTGAAAAGGAAGAGGGCAGCTGGCAGCTGTTGTCCACTTACCCCATCGGCACGATGTCTTTTATTGTTGGCAAATATCTGGGGCTGTCGGTTGTATTAATGACGATAGTTACATTCGGATATGGCCTGATGGGACTTCTTAGCGGATGGGTGGGTAGCCCTTTAGATGTTAAGACATACCTTTTGTTTCTGATATTCTCCTGCGGACTGGTGTTGCTATTTCTGACTATTGCACTGTTCATCGGTTCGTTATCCAAAAATCGGTGGCAAGCGTTAACGATATCGGTATCCGTTTGGTTTTTTGCTGTGATCGGGTGGCCCACGCTTCTAATTTCCGTGCTGGGACTCATGCCGTATCAGTGGGTAAAACCCTTACTCACCGTTCTAACCTTCATCAATCCGGCTGAGTTGGTACGTTTGTTTGTGGTGATCAAACTTGGCGGGGGCTCGATACTGGGACCTGAATATTATCAGTGGGTAGATTGGGTACATCCATCGAGCGGGAGCTGGATCTTTATGGGGATATGTCTGCTGTGGATTACATGTTCTATCGTGGCAGTATACGGGATATGGGAAAGGGGACGTTCCCATGGATAACGTGGAAACAGAGATTGTTGGACTGTGTAAATCCATAAAAAAACAACAGATTGTTGAAGATATATCCTTTCGCGTTTCTTCCGGTCATGTGCTTGCCTTATGCGGCGGAAATGGTGCCGGAAAAAGCACCGTTCTGCGTATGCTTGCAGGTATTCTTCAACCTACCTCGGGTGAAATCATTGTAAACAAGATGCGCTGGTCCAAAGAACGAAAGCGATATTCGGAACAGATCGGATATATGCCGGATGATTATCATTTCAACCAGGGTTTGACGGCAGAGGAAGTGCTCCAGTTCTGGGCAGCACTTAGGAAAGTGCCCAAAGAGCGAGTAACGGAAGTGCTGACTATGGTAGGCTTGGACGATCAAAAAAAGAAACGGGTCACGACCTTTTCCAAAGGTATGCGGCAGCGTGTTTTATTTGCCCAGGCTCTGCTGTCCAAGCCTCCGCTGCTGATCATGGATGAGCCAACGAATGGACTGGACCCCTTTTGGATGCAGGAGTTTGCAAATCTGATAAAACAGATCAAGGAAGAGGGGCATATGGTCGTGTTCTCCACCCACCAGCTTGAGATCGCAGATGATGTTGCCGATCAGATTGTTTTTATGAACCAAGGACGTAATGTGGGAAATGGCTCTACTGAAGACTTTCGTCAACAGTTCGGGTCGCTTCATGCTGCTTTTCATCATAGTCTTGGCTTAAAATGAAGGTGAATCGATTGGAAATAAAGAGTAAAAAAATGAGTACGAAAATGAGACGTTTGATTACTTTCCTGATTGGAATGGCTGCTTTACTGGCCGCTGCGTGGGCAATTTACCAGGGGACTTCATCATCCGAGCCCAAAAGAACCGGTGCCATTGAAGCCGGTGCAACTGCTCCTGAATTCACTGCGATTAATTCAGCAGGAGAACAGGTGAAGCTGTCCGATTATCGGGGCAAAGTCGTCATGATTAACTTCTGGGCTTCATGGTGCACGCCCTGTGTGAGGGAAATGCCAATGATTAATCAGATCGCTCAGACATATCAAAACGATGTAGAGACCTTGTTTGTCAACGTGGGGGAAGCGAAGGGCACCATTCGTGAATTTATGGAGAAACAGCAATTCGATTTCCCTGTTATCATTGATGTGACCGGAAAGATTTCCAGCAAGTATCGCATCACCGGGTTGCCAGCGACCATGATCATAGATCAGGAAGGCATATTCAGTCACATTCTGCTCGGTGAGTTGACCAAAGATATTCCCTTGCAGCAATGGCTGGTGGAGACCGTACAGCAAAAGAATTAAAGCTTTGCAAGACTTAAGAACAAAAGAAGTCGCTATATAAGCGGCTTCTTTTGTTTTATTTTTTCACGAACACCTTGCACGCATAGTGGAATTGAAATCGTAATACCACGGTTGTACCTAATGAATCAATAGCCCCTTTGGGTGCTTTTTACGCTTTTCACCGAGTTGTCAGAAAGAGTTGATCCTTTCTTGAACATTTAGGGACGAAGACGTGTCAGTGATTGTATTGCTAATTCACAAAGATATAATAATTTTAACTATTAGGTCCTGTTAAGTACTTTGGCCCTTCAGTATCAGGTAAAACATAGCTCGCCAACCCATGCTCAGCCCAGTGACTATGTGTAGCAATACACAATGATGGTGTGGTAAAGCTCCTTCGTCTCTTACTTTGTGAAAAAATTCTCTTTGTACATACAACGATGGAGGAACGGTTTGTAGATAAACTCTGAACCAGTCTCGTGGGGCTCCTATCAACCTGATAAAGAACGCAGTCCAAGGGCTGACTGACCTAATAATTTAAAGATTCAAACATTACGAAAATCGAACAGAGTTTGAAAGGAGGCAGTAAAGAATGGCAATCGATACGGTGATGTGGAGCAAGCTGGTGACAGGTATGACGCTGGGCTTCCACGCTATTTTTGCGACACTTGGCGTAGGTATACCTCTAATGATCGCAATTGCAGAATTCATGGGGATTCGCAAGAAGGACCCCCATTACACACTGATGGCGAAGAGGTGGTCAAGAGGTTTTGTCATTTCTGTGGCGGTTGGTGTGGTGACCGGTACAGCGATTTCACTTCAACTGGCCCTGGTATGGCCGAATTTTATGAAACTGGCAGGCAATGTCATCGCACTTCCGTTATTCATGGAAGTGTTTGCGTTCTTTTTTGAAGCGATCTTCCTGGGCATTTATTTGTATACGTGGGGTCGATTCAAAAATCCGTACATTCACTGGCTGCTGACGATTCCAATCGTCACGGGAGCAGGCATGTCGGCTGTGTTTATTACGACGGTGAACGGCTTCATGAACCAGCCTGGAGGCTTTGTCATGGAAGCAGGCCAATTCACAGCGGTTGACCCGGTGCAGGCGATGCTGAATACGGCGACGTTCTCCAAGGTGTTTCATGTATTAAGCTCGGCCTATTTGACAGGAGCTGCCCTGTTAGCCGGAATTGCAGCCTTTGCACTGCTGAGAAAAGGGGCATCTGCATACCACAAAAAAGCCTTGAACCTCATGATGGCGGTGGTTCTGCTGTTCGGCTTACTGAACACGTTAGCGGGAGATGTGTCCGCCAAGTTTTTGGCCGAGCATCAGCCGGAGAAACTTGCAGCAGCAGAATGGCATTTTGAGACGGAGAGCGGCGCAGATTTGATTTTATTGGGATGGCTGAATGCAGAGCATGAAATTATAGGTGCCCTTCACCTGCCGAAACTGCTCAGCTTCCTGGCCTTTAGTGACTTTAATGCAGAGGTAACCGGACTGGAGGAGTTTCCGAAGGACGAATGGCCGCCGCTGCTCGTTCACTACCTGTTTGATTTAATGGCCGGAATTGGATTTACACTGCTGGTTATCTCAGTCCTGTATTTCCTGTTTGTGTTCTGGAAAAAACGCAATGAGCTGAACAAGTGGCTGCTTGGGATCATAGCGCTAGGCGCACCGATGGCTTTTCTCGGAGTTGAGCTGGGCTGGTTCTATGCTGAACTGGGACGACAGCCGTGGATTATCCGAGGATATATGCGTGTGGAGGAAGCAGCCACTTCATCACCCAACATAAGAATGATCTTTTTCTTCTTCCTGCTTCTCTACATCGTTCTGGGAGTTATGTGTGTTCTTGTCTTAAGACGTTTGTTCAACAATAATCCGGCAGAAGTCGAGATGGAGAAATGGATGAAAGAGAAGCACAATCAGTCTACAGAAAAGGGTGAGCGTGCATGAGTTACGAACTGATTGGCATTTCGGTACTCTGGCTGTTCTTGTATGGCTATTTAATTGTTGCCTCCATTGATTTCGGGGCGGGTTTCTTTGCTTTTTATGCACGCTTGACGAAACAGGATCACCTGATTAATCGTCTGATCTCCCGTTATTTATCACCGGTATGGGAGATTACGAATGTATTTTTTGTCTTTTTCTATATTGGCATCGTTGGATTCTTTCCGGATACGGCGTATTATTACGGATCAGCACTGCTCGTACCAGGGAGTATTGCCGTCATTTTGCTCGCCATTCGTGGGTCGTTTTATGCCTTTGAGAACTATGGTTCCAAAAATAACATCGTGTATCTGTTTCTATATGGAGCTTCGGGGTTGCTTATTCCCGCTTCGCTATCAGTGGCGTTAACCCTGTCTGAAGGTGGCTTTATCGTGAAGCAGGGTTCGACGGTTTCGCTGGATTACTGGACGCTGTTTACCAATCCGTTATCATGGAGCATTGTTGGACTGGCGATTGTGTCCGTATTGTTCATTAGCAGCTCATTTCTAGCCTTTTATGCATCGCGGGCAGAGGATCACTCTGCATTGAAGCTAGTACGGACCTATGTCCTGTTCTGGAGCACACCGACGATTATCATCGCACTGACTGCATTTATTTATTTGGGACAGCACAATGAGCGACATTTTCAAAATATGATGGATTTATGGTGGCTGCTTGCACTTTCCGTTGCATTCTTCATGATTGCGATGTGGCTGATCTATAACGGACGCCGCTACGGATTAGCGTTTATATGTATCATGCTGCAATTTTTCTGTGCCTTTTTCGCTTACGGAATTGGTCAATATCCTTATATCCTTGATCCGTTCATTACAATTCAAAACAGTGTAACCTCACCAGCGATGGGCTTCGCACTGGTTGTTGTGTTTATCGGTGGCATGTGTATGTTGATTCCTTCCTTGATTCTGGTTTTCAAACTGTTTCTGTTTGATGCGGATTATGTAAAAGGAAAAAAATAAATTGAATTCATTATGCGATGTAAGGGAGTAATCTCACAGGTTCATAGAAAGGAGGAGAGCTTACATGAAGAAAAAAACAAGCCTGATCTCTCAACAAATGTCTGGCCAGCGAAAACGTCTTGTGCTCCTTGCAGTCATTTCACTTGCGCTGGGTGCAGCGATTGTAAGTCAGGCTGCGTTGCTTGCTGAAGCTGTGCAACGCATTTTCGTGGAGAAGGCTTCCCTTTCGTCGGTCGTCATGCTGCTGGGGATACTCCTGGCTGTCATGGTCGTACGTACAGGGTTGTCTTATGGGAACGGAAAAGTTGGTTTGCATATGGCTTCCAGTGCGAAGACGAATATGCGGGCAGCCGTGCTGCAACATTTGACCCATGCGTCGATGCCATCAACCCTTCGTGGACAAACAGGCGGTAAGGTCAGTGTTGCTCTGGATGCTGTGGATGAGGCTGACAGTTATTTCAGTCTGTATATGCCGCGTATGATGGAGGCTGCCATCATTCCGATTCTGATTTTGGTGGTAACGTTTATGCAGCATGCCAATTCAGGCTTCATTATGCTGTTTACGGCCCCGTTTATCCCCTTGTTCATGATTTTGGTGGGACTGAAGACGAAGAACAAATCAGAGGAGAAATATGCGCAGCTGGCCGAGTTTTCCGGTACGTTCCTGGACTCTCTTCAAGGGCTGGTTTCGTTGAAAATATTTGGACGGGCTCACCGTCAGCAGCAGGAGATTGAACGCACCAGCCTGGGTTACCGCGATGCCACGATGGGCATTTTGCGGATTGCGTTTACCAATACGTTCATGCTGGAATCGATTGTAATGCTTAGCATCGGTATCGTCGCTCTTGAACTTGCAATCCAGCTGCTTGTATTCAAATCGATGTCGTTCCACACCGCGTTTCTCGTGCTGCTGCTCGTTCCCGAGTTTTACAGTCTGTTGAAAAATACGGGAACGGCTTTTCACAGCGGAAGAACAAGTATGGGAGCGGTTCGTAAGGTAGAGCAGATGCTTGAGGAAACGGCTGGTGGGAGCACGTCGGTAGATGGAAAAGAAGGATTAGGTACATCCGATGGGATTGACGAGGTCGATAACATGGATCGGATGGAAAGGGAGAACAGGATAGGGACATTGCAAATGGACCGTTCCAATGACAGTTCCATGCCGCCATCCATGATATTAAACCATCTCCGATTTCGATACGCGCCTGAATCATTCGAACTTGAGACTGGCCGGGTCCAGCTTGATCCGGGAGAACATATTGCCATTGTCGGCAAAAGTGGCTCAGGGAAAACGACGTTGCTCCATCTCATTGCGGGTTTGCTGAAGCCAGCATCAGGAGAAGTTATGGTAAATGGACAACCGCTATCCAAATATGATGAGGCTTCATGGTTCGAACAGGTTAGCTACATTACACAGCATCCGTATATTTTTGCAGGTACACTTGCTGAGAACATTGCGATTGGTGCGGGTCGGAACGTGTCCAGGACTGAAATTGAGCAGGCGGCAGAGGATGCCGGGCTTGCCGAAGTTGCTGCCCAATTGGAGCATGGCTTCGATACCTTGGTTGGCGAAGGAGGACGGGGGCTGTCTGGTGGGGAAAAGCAACGACTTGCCTTGGCACGCGCTTTTTTGAAGCGGCCTTCCATCATATTATTTGATGAACCTACGGTGGGACTGGATTTGCACACGGAGCAGATACTGCAACATTCCATTGCCACATTGGCAGATACCGCGACGATGATTACAGTGGCTCACCGATTATATACCATTCAACATGCCGACCGCATATTGTTTATGGACCAAGGTGTGTTAGTGGATAC
This sequence comes from Paenibacillus sp. GL_099_B, assembly GCF_057835695.1. Taxonomy (NCBI): domain Bacteria; kingdom Bacillati; phylum Bacillota; class Bacilli; order Caryophanales; family Paenibacillaceae; genus Paenibacillus; species Paenibacillus sp. GL_099_B. The sequence continues at coordinate 4,233,977 of NZ_CM174430.1, read as the reverse complement.
GGGACGCCATGAAGAGCTTATGGCGCGCCTACCCCAGTATGCCGAGATGATTGATGTTCAACGAAAGGGGGGCTTGGCATGAATGAGCTAGCGATTTTGTCCAAAGCCATGATTCAGGAGCGCAAGGATATCATCCTTTCCATTCTAGGTGGGTTTATTGCCGGGATAGCTGGAGTGGCCCTCTTCTCGGCGAGCGGCTATCTGATTTCGCAAACGGTCTTTGCGCCCCCGCTGTACACCTTAATTGTACTCACCTCGCTGGTCAAGCTGCTTGGACTGCTTCGGGCGGCGAGCCGATACGGAGAGCGCTTGTATTCCCACCGGGCGACGTTTTCCATGCTTAGCCGTTTGCGTACATCCTTTTTTGCACGACTCATTCCTTTGACGCCGGGAATATTGAACAAAAAGCGAAGTGGAGACCTGCTAGCCCGCATTGTTGGGGACGTGGAGAGCCTGCAACATTATTTTTTGCGCGTCGCTTACCCACCGATCATTGTTGTTATGGTCTTTTTGGCGACAGTGTTGTTTACTTCTGCTTTTTCATTCTGGATTGCGGGGCTGTTTGTATTAGGTATGCTCATAACGGCGTTGGTTGTACCCGGACTGGTTTTGCTTGGGCAGCGGAAAATACATGGACACGTTCGCGAGCAACGGGCGCTGCTTTCCACGGAAGTTACCGAAGTATTGTATGGATTCCGGGATTTGAAAGTGTACGGGCAACTGGATCAGCGGGAGCAGCAGCTGCAGCTGGCTTCTGCTGCGTTGACGACCCAGCAGAAACGGGCTGCCGGACATTTACTGCGCGGGCAATCCATGCATGCTTTGGTTACGTTCCTTATTTCATGGGGCGTGCTGACACTTGGTGCTTATCTAATTATCGATGGAGCGCTTGCTGGCGTGTTTCTTGCTATGCTGGTCATGGCCTCACTAACCGTATTCGAAGAAGCTGCGGCAATGGCGACATTACCCTTGTATAAGCAGGATAGCGAACACGCAGCCAAGCGACTGACGGATTCCATACAGACCTCCGATAGGCAGTCTGTGTCTACGCAGCCCAAAGGCGCGTTATCTGGCAATCAGGCTGTTTCGCTTGATCTCTCCAATGTTACGTTTCAATATGAAGGGGAGTGGAGACCGGCGTTAAAGGACATTTCGCTGCATATTTTACCCCGCTCCAAAACGGCGATTGTCGGACCGAGCGGATCAGGAAAATCAACAATTATTGAACTGCTGCTTAAACTGCGAACACCTACGACTGGGGAGATTCGACTAAATGACATTTCGGTGAAGGAACTGGATGAGGCGAGCATTTGGCAAACGGCCAATGTTGTCCTGCAGCAAAGTCATTTCTTCCGGGGAACGATCCGGGATAACCTTTTGTTGAATGATGAAGAACATTCGGACGATCAACTATTGAATGTGCTGGCAAAAGTACAGCTGCCGAATATATCTTTGACCGATGTAGTATATGAAAAAGGGGAAAACCTGTCGGACGGCGAGAAGCAGAGGCTGGCTCTGGCACGGGCCATGCTTCGCAAGGGACGGTTATGGCTTCTCGACGAACCTACTTCCTCACTGGATTACGTTACTGAAGAACGTGTGATGAAACATCTCTATGCACAAGCAGCCGAGAATACGCTTCTACTGATCTGTCATCGGCTTACTGGCCTGGAAGAGATGGATCGCATTGTGGTGATGGAACAGGGAAGGGTAGTGGAAGCAGGCTCCTATACGGAGTTAATGGAGCAAAAAGGTTATTTTTATGAGATGAAGAAGATCGAGCGGCAAATGATCGGAGAAGTTGGAGAGTAAGAGGATAAGATATACGTGAATTGCTCATTCGGAGACAAAAATATTCAAACAACAAACAGAGCTCATTAATTCTGAGCTCTGTTTGTTGTGGTTAGTGCAAGAATTTCAGTACATATTATCCTTTAATTCGCATTTTAGATGCGTTTTTTTATCTAATTAAACTTGGGATCTTACCCATTTCCGTTCCAGAGAAATAATTCATCTCTGCAACGGAAATGGGTTGTATGTTCGTTTTCTCGTCGCGTTCTTCTAGAACGTTGTCTAAACTTTGATCGGAGCAGTCTGGCTGTGGCCTACCTTCCTCCAACTTGATATCAATAAAATCAACGATTTGCTGAAGGGATGAGATTTGCCCGAGAATATTATTCCTTTGGCTCCTTAATTCCTCGACCAACTCATCGTATTCTTTGGGGTCAGCATTAGTGGAGAGCTTCAAGAATGGCTTCATGGCCTCCAGAGAAATACCCGTTTTTTTAAGGCAGCCTATCAATTTGATCGTATGGATGTCCTGCTGGTGGTAGACGCGATGCCCATTGTCCTTCCTGTCCGCCTGACGAAGCAATTGAATCTTTTCGTAATAACGAATCGTGTCCTCGGAAAATCCAGTTAGCTCCGCGGTTTGTTTTATCGTGAACGTTTGCTCGGTTATCATTCCGCACCTCCGGAAATTGAGACTTGGGGGTATTGTACATCTTGGAGTCGGCTCCAAGTCAAGTCTTTAACCTTAGTAAAACGACATTTGAATTCATGTCTTGACTTTGAGCTGACTTCAACAAATAACATATGTCCTACAAGGGAAGGAGGAGACAGCAGCAAACACGAACGAATGTGAAATTATAAAACTAACTAAGGAGTGGAACTATGAACTCAAAATATCAACCGATAATGGAGTCGTTTCTTTTCAAGAATGGAGTCGAAGTAAAGAACCGTGTCGTTCTTGCACCAATGACGATTTCTTACTCTCAGCAAGACGGTACGCTGTCTGAGGCGATGCTCGCGTATTACGAAAGTCGTTCGAATGGTGTTGGCATGGCTGTCACCGGGAGTACATTAGTCGCACCTAATGGCACGGTATTTGGTGGGGAACTGGCGGCAGATCGTGATGAGATGATCCCAAGCCTACGACGCCTGGCAACAGCAATTAAGAAGGGCGGAGCAAAAGCTATTCTGCAAATCTTTCATGGGGGGCGTGAAAGTCTGCCTGAAGTGGTCGCGAATGGTGAGATCGTAAGTGCGAGCGCCGTTGCTAAAGAAGGGTTGAGTGTGATGCCCAGAGCACTTGAGGAGCAGGAGATTTTAGAGATGATTCATGCGTTTGGGGCTAGCACACGCAGAGCAATCGAGGCTGGTTATGACGGGGTAGAGATTCACGGGGCCAATCGATTTCTTATTCAACAATTTTTTTCACCATACACGAACCGACGTGATGATCGTTGGGGAGGAAGTGTGGACAAACGAATGGCGTTTCCGATCGCTATTGTAGATGAAGTAAAAAAAGTGGTGAATCAACACGCCAAACGGCCGTTTCTTGTCGGATATCGCTGTTCACCAGAAGAAGAAATGACACCTGGTATTACGATGGACGATACACTAAAATTGGTGGATGCACTCGCCAATAAAAATTTGGATTATTTGCATGTTTCTTTAATGGACTTTTGGTCAAAGCCCAGACGGGGAGTAGAGGACAATCGCTCCAGAATGGAAATCATTTATGAGCTCGTGGGCCAAAGAGTGCCTGTGATCGGTGTAGGTGGAATCAAAACACCGGACGAGGCCCTTAGAGCGTTACAATCTGGTGCCCCATTTATAGCACTTGGCCGAGAACTCATTATCGATCCGAATTGGGTTAGAAAAATAGCACAAGGCAGGGAAAGTGAAATTCGTACGGAGATAACTTTAAATGATCAGGGCCAATTAGGGATTTCTGATCATTTGTGGAAAAAAATAATCAGTACTCCAGGATGGTTTCCGATCAAAAATTAAATTTGTAATGAACGATTTGGACTATGAAACCTTTAGATTTAGGCGTTTCAACATGGTATTCTGAGGCGAAAGATTCGCCACAATAATCAAGTATGTTTATGAGCGAAATGTGTGTTCCAATATGATGAAATAATTATTTTTTAGTGATTGCTTGATTTTTTTCAATGTATCTGATATTGTAAGACCTGTGATTTTGGAAAGCAGATATATCAACTTAAATCAGGCCTTTCCAGCAGATAATTTTTGACCACTTCTCTTAAGGAAGTTAAGGCCATACGGACAGCCGGGTCAAACGCCGATTGGCAACTTATGTTGCCTTATTGATTGAGTTAAAAGCTCAAATTTTATAAGTTGGTTACTTTACAACCAGTGCATCTGCACATCAACTTGTGAAACGGTCAATAAGAGTGGTAAAGGCGAATTATTTGCTATATAGACTCTGATCTGATATTGATATACATGAAGAAGCTTTCCGCTAGAGGAGTTCTTTTGAACTTTTTTAGTTATGGGAACTTTGCGTCTTTTTAATGATGTATATCGACAAGCAAGTGTGATGATGCGCGTTTGGGGCATTTTTCACCTTGCTTTTTTTGTTGGTTCAAAACGGGCGAAAAGTTGAAAAATGAGAAAAATAATGAAGTTAATTTAAAAAAATTCATATTGGGTTAGGAGAATGGAAAATGGGAAAAGCACTAATCATCGGCGCCGGCGGCGTAGCTTCAGTAGCAGTTCATAAATGCGTTCAAAACAGCGAAGTATTCGAGGAAATCTGCATCGCAAGTCGTACGAAATCTAAATGTGACGATCTTAAAGCCAAGCTGGACGGCGGCAAAACAAAAATTACGACAGCCCAAGTGGATGCCGACAACGTTGACGAACTGATCGCCCTCATCAACGAAGTTAAACCGGATCTTGTCATGAACCTGGCATTGCCTTACCAAGACCTGACAATCATGGATGCTTGCCTTGCAACTAAAACTAATTACATGGATACAGCCAACTATGAGCCGGAAGATACGGCAAAATTCGAATACAAATGGCAATGGGATTACAAAGAGCGTTTTGAAAAAGCGGGAATTACAGCTCTGCTTGGCAGTGGATTTGACCCAGGTGTTACTGGTGTATTCTCTGCTTATGCCCTGAAACATTACTTTGACGAGATTGAATATATTGACATTCTGGACTGCAACGGTGGGGATCACGGCTATCCGTTCGCAACCAACTTCAACCCTGAAATCAACATCCGCGAAGTTTCGGCTAACGGAAGATATTGGGAAAAAGGCAAATGGATCGAAACGAAACCAATGGAAATCAAACGTGTCTATGACTTCAAAGAAGTTGGCGAGAAAGACATGTACCTGCTTTATCATGAGGAGCTGGAGTCCCTGGCTAAAAACATGCCTGGTCTGAAACGCATCCGTTTCTTCATGACATTTGGTCAAAGCTACCTTACGCACTTGAAAGCACTTGAAAATGTGGGCATGACTTCGATCGAACCTATTGAATACGAAGGAAAACAAATCATTCCGCTGCAATTCCTGAAGGCGGTACTGCCAGATCCGGCGTCCCTTGGACCACGTACTGTGGGCAAAACGAACATCGGCTGCATTTTCAAAGGTAAAAAAGACGGCAAAGACAAAACGTACTACGTTTATAACATTTGCGATCACCAAGAATGCTACAAAGAAGTGGGTTCCCAAGCCATCTCTTACACAACAGGCGTTCCAGCCATGATTGGTGCAGCAATGGTGATGACTGGTAAATGGAACAAACCAGGCGTATACAACGTTGAAGAGTTCAACCCAGATCCATTCATGGAAGAGTTGAACAAATGGGGTCTCCCGTGGGTTGAAGATTTCAATCCAGTACTCGTTGACGAACTGCCAGAAGAAGTCAAAGAATCGGAGCTTGTTCGTTAAGATGCGGTTTGAGCAATTACCGACACCATGTTTTGTTGTTGACGAAGGACTTATCGAAAGAAATCTCAAAATCCTGAACGGTGTCATGCAACGTACAGGAGCCAAAATCGTGCTGGCTCAGAAAGCATTTTCTATGACCACGATGTATCCGCTCATTGGAGAATATCTGAGCGGTGCGACGGCAAGCGGGCTGTATGAAGCCCGCCTCGGTCATGAGGAGATGGGCAAAGAGAACCATGTCTTTGCCCCGGCCTATCGCGAAGATGAGATTGATGAAATCCTTTCGATTTCCGATCATATTATCTTCAATTCATTCTCCCAACTGGAGAAATTCAAGGGCAAAGCGCTTCAGGCTGGCCGCAAAGTGGGCCTGCGTATTAACCCTGAATGCTCGACTCAGGAGGGTCATGAGATTTACGATCCATGTGCTCCTGGTTCCCGTTTTGGTGCCAAACAAGAGGATTTCCGTGCGGAGCTCTTGGAAGGAGTCTCCGGACTGCATTTTCATACCTTGTGCCAGCAAAATTCAGACGATCTGGAGACGACGCTGAATGCGGTAGAAGAGAAGTTTGGCCAATGGCTGCCACAAATGGAATGGATCAACTTCGGCGGTGGACACCACATTACACGCGAGGATTACGACATTCCAAGACTGGAAGCTTGCATCAAACGCATGCAGGAGAAATATGGCCTGGAAGTATATCTGGAGCCGGGCGAAGCGGTTGCGCTGAACGCGGGCTTCCTGGTGACTTCTGTACTCGATTTCCACAAGAACGGTATGGACATTGCCATTCTGGATACCTCGGCTACATGCCACATGCCGGACGTGCTGGAAATGCCGTATCGCCCACCGCTTATCGGTTCGGGAGAAGCGGGAGAAAAACCTCACCTGTATCGTTTGGGTGGACAAACTTGCCTGTCGGGTGATGTGATCGGCGATTATTCGTTTGACCAACCGCTTAAAACGGATGACAGATTGGTATTTGAGGACATGGCGATCTATTCCATGGTCAAAACCAATACATTTAACGGCATGCCGCTGCCAGCCATTGCAGTGAAAAGAAAAGATGGCGATTGCGAAGTGGTTCGCGAGTTCGGCTATCAGGACTTCAAAATGAGATTGGCTTAACTTAATCATTTCTTACTTTATACTTCGTTTTCAGACAGAGTGGTCTATTTTATAATAAATCCGTTTCTGTTAGGAAATGATCGAATATAAGACGCTTCCTGTACCAATCCAATTTGGTACTAGGAGCGTCTTTTTTATATTTGACTTGATGTATATTTTTCCTGACTGAAAGGGACAACTGTTACATTTTTCTTTACATAAAATAGGTTTTGTGGACTAACTTTGATGTAGATTTCAGTGGAATGCATATCGTCTCCAATAATCATCATAATAAGGAAAAGTTGCTGGAAGAAGGGAGGCTAGGGTAGTGGATGAACAATCTGCCATGAACAGGAAAGAAGAAAGCATCACCAAAAGTTTGGACGAATCCATCCGTAGAATTGAAGAAATCTTTACGGATACTCCCGATCTGATCATTCGAAAGCTATGCATAAAACAAACCGGAGAACAAGCTACCATCATCTATATGGAAGAATTGACAGACAAAACGTCGCTTAATCATGATGTTCTTGCTCCGCTTCAGCTCGAAACCGGAAACCCCTCCGGAGACTTCATAACAACGGTTGGATATATGAAGCCGTATTCCAAGTGGGATGATCTCAAACTTTCCATTATCCTCGGCTATAGCGTGCTGTTTATCGAAGGAAGAAGTGTTGCCTATGCACTAGATACAAAAGGTTTTCCGCAGCGAGCGATTGAGGATCCTCAGCAGGAGCCATCACTGAAAGGGGCCCATCAAGGATTTATTGAAACCGGTTCTCAAAATATAGCCATGATCCGCCGTTATATCGCGGACAAAGAGTTAAAGCTCAAGCGGTATATCGTTGGGAAGCGAGGCCAAACGGAAGTATCCTTGCTTTATTTGGAAGATGTGGCGAAACCGGAGATGATTAAAGTACTCGAAGAACGGATTCAATCCATAGATGTGGATGCCATTATTAACACTGGGGAATTAGCTGAATTTATTGAAGACCAACCGCTTGCCTTGCTACCCCAAATCATTACGACAGAGAGGCCGGATACGGCCGCTTCTCAAATACTGCAAGGCCGATGTGTCGTTGTGGTCGACGGTTCGCCCAGTGTGTTGGTAGCACCTGTTACCTTCATGTCCTTTTTTCAGACGGTTGATGATTACAGTTCCAGATGGTCCATTTCGTCATTTCTTAGAATTTTACGTATCTTTGCCTTTTTCATCGCGATTTTTTTGCCTGGATTTTTTATATCAGTCATTTCATTTCATTTTGAGATTATACCGATGAAGCTGTTATTAACGCTTGGTGAATCAAGGGGGCAAGTTCCATTCCCCCCATTCGTTGAGGCAATCATTATGGAAATCACGCTTGAGATGCTAAGGGAAGCGGGGGTTCGGCTTCCAGCTCCGGTAGGGCAGACCGTAGGGATTGTCGGAGGTATTGTCATTGGGCAGGCGATTGTTCAGGCTGGGCTGATCAGCAATGTAATGGTTATCGTCGTTGCTTTTACAGCTATCTCATCTTTTATTATTCCCAATCAAGACATGATGGCAGCTGTACGCATCATGCGGTTCATGATGATGGTACTCGCTACCTGGTTTGGGTTCATCGGACTGGTCGTGGGCATGATGACCATCGTCGGCCGATTAATAACATTAAACTCCCTCAATACCTCCTATAGCACACCTATAGCTCCATTTAGGGCCGCGGATTGGAAGGATACCTTATTAAGGGTACCGTTGTGGATGATGAACAACCGTCCCGTAAGCACGCAATCACGTCAGTCAAGACGCCAGGGGAAAAGCAGAGGATGGAAGGAGAAAAACTAGCACATGAAGATTTTTCGTCCGGTAACTATGCTTCAATTCATTCTTATTATTTCTACTTTCCAAATCAGCGTTGCTTTTTTGTCTCTTCCAAGAGAGCTCGCAAGGCATGCGGGGACGGATGGTTGGCTGGTGATTATCTTGGGCTGGGGACTGGCGACGTTGGCCTCCGTACCGATCGTCAAGGTAATGAAATATAATCCCAACAGCTCAATACTCGAATTGATTCAGCGTTATATCGGCGTGTGGGCAGCAAAAGTGGCTGCTTTTATATTTTTGGCCTATTATTTGCTTCTGGCATATGACGGTTATATGATTGCCTCACTTGTCATTAAATTATGGTTATTGCCAAGCACATATATCTATATTCTAGTCCTGCTGCTGCTCATCCCCACGTTTCAGATTGCGCAGCATGGCTTTCAGGCGATTGGGCGGTACAGTGAAATTGTCACGATGCTCTCCATATGGATTCCGTTCATTTATGTATCTACGTTGAGTCATGCCCATTGGCTCTATTTACTGCCCATCTTTAAAGAGGGATGGTTTCCAGTTCTTTCATCCATAAAATTTATGATCTATCCAATGCTCGGCATCGGTTTAGTTTTGTTTCTCTATCCCCATCTAGTTAACAAAGAAAAGGCATTGCCTGCCATGGTGATATCAAACACGCTCACTTGCATGGTTTACTTGGGAATCACCCTGATTTGTTACGTGTATTTTAGCCCTGATGAGATCGGGGAGTATAACGACCCGGTGATTAGCATTATGAAGTCCATTGAATTCCAGTTTATTGAGCGGGTGGAAGTGCTATTCATTGCATTTTATCTGTTTGTGTTCTCATGCATATGGATTCCCTCCATGTATCTTGTATCGAGGTGCTCAGCGTCGCTGGTAGGAAAAGGTCAGGAAAGATACCACCTTGCAGTGTGGTGTATTGTCATTGAAATTAGCTTTTTCCTCTATCGTCCTAGCTTTATCGAATCTGCCCAAATAAACTACGCACTCAATTACATTGGATTTATGATGGAGTTTGCTCTGCCTGCGGGCGTTCTTCTGTATGTAGCGATCCGCAAAAAGATGGGAGGGGGGCTACGCACATGAGATGGGGTGGGAAATTCATTATCTCGAGTGTGTCCTGCATTTTATTGGCAGCGCTCGCAGGTTGCGCCAATGACAAAACCAATTTAGAAGATGCAACGGTTCCTTTGGCTCTTGGTTTGGATGTCATAGATAAAAAGCTCCATTATTATATATCTGCACCTGTATTCAGTAAAGACATTCAAAAGAAAAGCCGCGAGGGGGGAGGAATAGCAGAAGGTTTAAGACAGTCGAGGAATCAGCAGGATGCCCAATTTCCGGGTTCGCTTGCGGGACGTAATTTTCAAGTCATTATTGTAGGAAAACAATTGCTTCAATATAAGGATTGGTTTAAAGTGCTTGATGTCACGTTCCGCGATCCTCGCAATACGATTACCGATCGCATCGTTGCTTTTGATGGTTCTATTGCGGATATTTTTCAGTTTCAACCAAAAGATCAACCGCCGTTACCTTTATTTGTAAAAGCGATTGTCGATTCAGGCAGTAGAAGTTCATCTACTGTAAAAACAACCGCGCAGGAGCTACATAGACAATTGTATGACCGAGCGATGACGCCATCCATCTCGGAAATCAAGATCGAAAATAACAAGATCATGCTAAAAGGGACGACTCTTTTATCTCAAAAAGGGCAATACAGAACTTCTCTGAGCTATCAGGAAACGACACTTCTTCACATTTTGAAAAATGAAGCTGAGCCAGGGGTCAGTCTCACTTTTCAGGTTGATGATCTACAACAATCATTGCCATTTAACATCGACAAAGTGAGTTTTTCTTTAGGTGACATTTCCGTAAAAACTAAATCCTTTCATGAAAATGGCAGATTTCAATACAAAATTAAAGTGAAGTCGATCGTCAGTATAACTGAAAAATTTCTTGAGTTTGAACTTTTGGGAAATTCCGAGGAAATGGAAAATAAATTGAGTAAGGAAATGAAAAAAAGCATTGAGGCGCTCATCAAAAAGTGCCAGGACTATGATATCGATCCTTTCGGGTTTGGGTTTTATGCCAGGGCATATCACTACCCCTTATACAAGGAAGCACAGGCAAACTGGGGGGAAGAACTATCCCAAGCCCATTTTGATGTAGAAGTTGATCTTCGAATCGGCGCCACTGGAGCTGTGGAGTAATTGATACAATCAACAGAAGCAGTCTTGCTAATAAAGATTATTAATTTGCCAAAATAGTGATATTTATTATAGACTATTTTTTATCGGTTAATTGTCCAAGGGGGAAAAGGAATGAATCAAAGGAACGTGCAAAAATCTAACAAACTGAAAATCATCTCCAAAGTATTATTGATTATGATCGGGGCTTTTATCACCTCATATGGTCTGGAAGCCATATTAATTCCAAACAATGTCTCAGACGGTGGTGTGACAGGTCTTAGTATCGTTGGCTCACAACTGTTTGGTTTACCGTTAGGGATGCTGATTGGTATCATCAACATTCCATTTGTATGGTTAGGCTACAAACAAATAGGTAAAAGCTTTGCTATTTACTCCATTATCGGTATTGCCTCGCTAGCTGTCGGTACAAGCCTTATGCACCATGTGCCAACAATTATTCAAGGGGATACATTGTTAATTACCGTTGTGGGCGGGATTATCATCGGTTTTGGTATGGGTTTGGCGCTGCGTAATGGTGGGGCATTGGATGGAATTGATATGTTGGCTGTCCTGCTTTCACGAAAATTACCTTTTGGAACCAGTGATCTAATCTTATTCTTGAACATGTTTGTCTTTATTGTCGTATCCACTGTATTTGGTCTTCAAGGGGCGATCCTATCTGCACTTGCTTATTACATCGCTTCCAAAGTGATACATATCGTTGAAGAAGGTTTGAGCGGCTCCAAAACCTTTAAAATTATCACCAATCAACCTGAGATCATGGTCGAAACCATTCGTGACCGGTTAGGTCGTGGAGCAACCTATACCGATGCTTACGGTGGTTATTCCAATGAACAATTCAAAGAGATTACCTGCGTAATCAACCGTATGGAAGAAAGCAAAATCAAGGATATCATTCACGAAATTGATCCCAATGCTTTTATTGTAGTTTACGATGTAGCCGAAGTTAAGGGCGGCAATTTCAAAAAGAAAGATATTCACTAATTACTACAGTGAGCAGGAGTTTTACTGTCGGGGAGAAAAGGATTTAACATACAAAAAGTCGCTAATATAGCGGCTTTTTGTATGTTAAGGGTAGAAGTTATGGTATCAAGTCGTATCCAATAACTTCTACCTTTAGGAGTTTATCATTCTTTGCAAATCCGCAACTGTATTTCGGTCAGAAATTGCTCGGTAATGATTGTATCACGATTATCAATTTCATAAATTTCAAAAGGATCACCCATTACACGGACCCCTTTTTCACTCGCATAAGCAACGACCTCAAGCATTTTTTCATGACTTTGACGGTAGTTACCCCGATAAAAGAGCGACAGATAATCACCAGCTGGCAGGCTGTAATCATAATCGATCCTCTCGGCATCGCCAGGATTAAAGATAAAGAAGACAGAGTTAAAAACATCTCTCACGCCATGTTTTAATTCCTCTAGCGACACAGATGCACCATACAATTGGTTACCGAAGTCCGGAATGTGACTTTTATGCTTTTGGTGCAGCTTCTTAATGGCATAATCCATCTCCTCATCCCTAGTTATGCGTGTATTGAGCTGCAGACACAGCCGGTCAGGATATGTTTTGATGGAGAAAACCCCAGTCTGAATTTTACTTGCGTCAGTCAATACCTTGATTCTGCCCTGAATAATACGCTGCGTAATTTCGAGCTTTGCAATTTGTTCCTTAATTAGTTCCTGTTCAGTCAATAACAATTCAAGCGTATTTTCGACACTTTGCTGATCCAAATAAGCTTTGATCTGTTGCATGGTAAAATCCAACTGGCGCAGGTCCCGGATGATATTCAGCTTATACATATCCTGGAGGCTATACAGACGATACCCGTTTCCGTCTCGCCGGGGCTCCAGCAACCCTAATTTTTCGTAATAACGCAGTGCATCAACACCTATTCCGTAAAGCTTCGAGATTTCATTGATTTTATAATCATTTTTCATTGGTTTTCTTCCTCATTTGCACTTAGCTATTATATGCGTGCGCGTATGCTGAAGTCGCGCCATACACTTCCTTATACAGCAATTTTCTCACCATTTCAAATTGTGTCGGGGTCAACTTTTCCGGATAACTCATGATCTGTAAAGATAAGGTTTGCTGCCTTACAGCACGAAGGGGCGGCTGAACATAAGAATGGTCCCCCAGGCAGAATCCCAGGCGCTCATAAAATCCGATCCTTCTCCGCTTCAGCTCATCTTCTGGTAATTCAACTTCCAATATAACCGGCTTGGTGGACTGCTTCATGAAACGCTCCATTAACCGCTTGCCTATGCCGCCTCCACGAATGTTCGGGGAAACAGCCAAATGCTCAACATATCTGAACGACTCGAACTCCCAGCCTGCGAGAAAGCCAATCAATTCATTCTGCTCATTCTCCTCTGTAAGAAGGCGATAGCATGAATGGGACAGCAGCTTCTTCTGTTCTGAATATTCCCGATATTCAGCTTCGGGAAACGACTGCCTCATGATTTCAAACACTTGGTCAAACTGTTTTTGCAACATCATCTTCATCCACTCCTGATTCGTAAAGCCATATTTGTTATACATCACGATAAACCCTGGTACGATACCAGAGTCAAGCAATATGGCGGAAAAGGTGGGGCAGACCGAAGTGGAGAGGAGCATTGTGAGTGGATAAAGGGGGCGATTCACAATATCTAAAAGTTTACTTATCGCAACTTTTTTTGGCCGAGGTCAAACTCTTTCGTTGTGCAGACATTGTTTTACTTGGTTCAAAACGTTTCTCTAGACCCACACAACATCGTGATGATACCATCGTACAAGTGCTAGAAAACAGGTGGAATCAGGGGGATTACGTTAGTGGAGCAAATAAAGTACGACAACTTAAAATTGGGTGAAAAGGGAGCAATCATCAGTATTATTGCTTATATTTGTTTGACTGCAATCAAAATGATTATCGGTTATATGTCTAACTCCGAAGCTTTGAAAGCCGACGGGTTAAACAATGCTACCGATATTATAGCTTCGATCACGGTTCTTATCGGTCTGAGACTTGCTCAACGACCTGCTGATAAAGATCATACATACGGACATTGGAAAGCAGAGACCGTTGCCTCACTGGTTGCGTCTTTCATAATGATGGTAGTTGGGCTACAAGTGCTTTACGGAGCGATTACATCCGTATTCCAGGGGAAAAGCGAATCTCCGGACATCATCGCAGCATGGACAGGCATTTTCTGTGCCGCTGTGATGTATCTGGTTTACCGATATAACAAAAGACTTGCTTTGAAGATCAAGAGCCAGGCAGTTATGGCAGCTGCAAAAGACAATATCTCTGATGCTTGGGTTAGTATAGGGACAGTTATAGGGATTATTGGTTCCCAATTCGGCCTACCATGGCTCGACCCATTAACAGCTGTAGCGGTGGGCTTTCTAATATGTAAAACCGCTTGGGACATTTTTCGTGAAGCAACACACCATCTTACAGATGGATTTGACGAAGAGCTAATCAAGGAGTACAGGAGTACAATTGCCAACGTAGATGGCGTAGAGGCGGTTAAAGATTTAAGAGCCCGGAATTACGGTAATAATGCCGTTGTCGATGTGGTAATTCTTGTACGATCGGATTTGGATCTTCAGAAAGCTCATGATATTTCAACAAATGTAGAAGACGAATTGTTAAAGGAACATGAGGTATACACTGTTCATGTCCATGTTGAACCAGACTCGGATGAAGCCCCTAATGAAGCACTTCAATTATAAAACATGAGTGGCAAATATAAGGACTTGCCAGTAAAAAAGGACATACTCTTATTGACGTATGACAAAACAGGTAGCCGGAGGGCTACCTGTTTTTTAGTTGGAAGGGTCACCGAACATGTCCTTCTGATTTCTTTTGCGGAAACTTCTCGGAGATTCACCGACTGTTTTGGTAAATAGAATCGTAAAGTAGTTTGGGTTCTCGTACCCAACCAACTTGGAGATTTCCCATACTTTTTTCTTGGTCGAAACCAACAATCGGGTCGCTTCTCCCATTCTTCGCTGAATGAGGTAATGATAGGGGGAGGTACCGTAGCAATTTTTATACATATGGATCAAGTAGTAGAAGTCGATATGGAATTGGTCCGCCAAGTCCTTCAGCTTAATATTTTGACGATAGTTCGTATCCAAATAGTCTTTGATGCTTTCAGCGAGGGTATTACTCCGAACGATCTCATTTGCTGTGCGCTGATGGTGAGACATGCGATCGATAATCAGCAGAACGGCATTCAGTAGATGATGGGAAATAGAGTTGTATCCTTCTTC
Organism: Paenibacillus sp. GL_099_B; assembly: GCF_057835695.1. Lineage (NCBI taxonomy): Bacteria > Bacillati > Bacillota > Bacilli > Caryophanales > Paenibacillaceae > Paenibacillus > Paenibacillus sp. GL_099_B. The sequence goes on along the minus strand of NZ_CM174430.1, from coordinate 4,218,842 downwards.
CCGGATTGAAAATTCATTGAACATGGTCTGCATTAACGAACGGATCTCTTCCGAATAACGATTGGCACGAACGACTGGCTCGCTACCGGGAGGAACAACCCAATCATTGTTGGCACGGGTACCCTCTTTGAAACGAAAGCCGCAATAAAAGGTGGATAAAGGGAACTCGGGGTCCGATTTTTCCTCGTGAAGTGTTCCTTTGTTATAAATAAGAAGATCTCCCGTTTGAGCTGAGTGCTTTGTCCCATCAATCGTGAACGAACCCTGACCCTCATTAACGTAAATAATCTCATGCAAATCGTCATGCTTGTGGGTCGGAAAACTCCAATGTGGATTGTCTGCCAACTTCCCTACATAAATAATAATGCAATCTTGATCTTCATGCAGTCGGTCGGGCTCATGGCGTGTATTCATTAATGTCTTCCCTTCAAGATTCTGTGGTGAAATGACAATATACATAATGTTTTGGATGAAGATCACAACAACCTTGATTGTCGCTTAGCATGTCTGACAGTACAATTTCACTATTCAATAATATGTACTATATATCGAATTGAAGGGATGTGAAAGCAAAATTTGTTAAGAATGGAATCCATTTAAGAAAATGAAACGCTTGCAACATTAGAGAGAATTGTGAGGGCTTATTATTGACTAGAAAAAGAGAAAATTTACTTATTTTAACACTTACGTTGGTTAGCTTTGTATTGGGAACAACCGAATACGTAATCGTGGGCGTATTGAAGGAAATCGAAACCTATATGAAAGTATCGCTGGCTGCTGCAGGCGCGCTCGTATCCGGCTTCGCCATTGCCTATGCGATCGGAACACCGTTTGCCGTTGCTTTCTTGGCCAAAATTCCCCGAAGAAACTCCATTTTAATCGGGTTTGCAGTCGTGCTTGCCTTGAACGTACTTACCATTTTCTCAACGACGTTCTATTCCTTGATGGTTATTCGGATCGTTTCAGCCGTAGCATGCGGACTTACGATATCGCTTTCGATCTCGATTGCAAGTGATGCAGTTAACCGGGAAAGGAGAGGGGAAGCGATCGCCTGGATACTGGGCGGCTTTTCCATTGCCAATGTGCTTGGCGTCCCGCTTGGAACCTTCATCGGACAGCATCTGAACTGGTCCATGACGTTTGTTGTTACAGCATGCATCGGGGTTGTGCCATTCATATTCATGTTCCGGATTCTTCCGCGACAAACTACGATCATTGCCGGTTCATTCAGTGATCAAATGGCGCTATTTATGAAGCCGCGCATATTGCTGGCCTGCTTGATTCCGGTTCTTGGAAACAGTTGTGTTTTTGTAATTTTTACTTATATTACTCCTTTGCTGGGGAACTCCATGGGTGTATCTGCAAGTTGGATTAGCGCTGTACTCCTCATCTACGGTGCCTGCAGCATACTGAGCAACTGGATCGGTGCCAAAATAGCCAAAGGAGATTTCTTACCCAAGCTTAAATGGCTTTTCGTCATTCAAGCTGCAATCTTTCTGGGACTCAGCTTCACCGTGTCTCACCTGTGGCTGGGCTTGGCGTTCCTGTTCCTGATCGGTTGCCTGTCATCATCCATGAGCGCGGCGTCCCAGCTCTATCTGTTCGACGTCTCCGGAGCGATCGTGCCGAATTCCAGACCATTTGCGTCCACATTGCTGCCTGTGGCAGCAAACGTGGGGATAGCACTTGGCTCCGGAATTGGCGGGCTTGCTGTCAATTTAGGTGGTGTAAACTGGGTGCCACCAGTAGCTGTGATACTAGCTCTGATGGCTTTTGTAATCACAGCGATCTGCCAGCGGTCCATTCAATTGAAGCCGGAGGGAGCCACCGCTCCTAAAGTAGACTATTCGATTCCAAGTCCCAATTAGTTGCCCTGAAGTCTGCTACTCTGGTCCACAAGTGTGACTTCATTGAGTGTGAGCAACTTGAAACGACATTATCATACATGTTCGAGCAACGGAAAGCCGCTAATTTAGCGGCTTTTTTTGTTTTTTTGGATAGATTTCTAGCACAAAAATTATTGTGAAAATAAGCTGAACAGCACCTTTTTCCCATGGATCACTTTTTGTTCAAAAGCGGAATTGAAAAGGAAGCATTCAAAAAAACGGTTGACGAAGGAAGATATCCTGTATAGAATAAAGCCGTTATTTAGTAAATTAGTAAATTAGTAATTTAGTAAATTACTAAATAAAAAGTTGGGGGATAGGAGGGGGAAAATGAAAGAAGCCGTTGCTTTATGATGGAATGAATAGTGAACGGATGCGCACGTTAGCAAAAAACTTAAAGGATATGGGGTATTAACATGTTTGCCAATCCATATGTTCGAACAATTATCCTCTCCCGGGTGCTCTTGCAACTCGGAATTTGGATCCGGAATTATGCCGTTCTTCTTTATGTTTCCGAATTGACGCATAATAATCCGGTTGATATATCACTGATTTCGGTAGCGGAATTTTCACCGATCTTTATATTTGGCCTGATTGGCGGTACCTTTGCCGATCGATGGCGGCCGAAAAAAACAATGGTATGGAGCGATTTGTTATCAGGTTTGTCCGTGGGCGTTGTGTTGCTTGCGGTCATGAATGGTGGATGGATTGCACTTCTGATTGGATCTTTCGTTTCTGCCAGCTTGTCACAGTTTTCTCAACCTTCCGCGATGAAACTGTACAAACGGCATGTACCAGCCGAACAATTGCAGGGCGTTATGGCAATGTCCCAAACGCTTGTTGCTGTCTTTATGGTTTTGGGGCCGGTCATCGGCACGTTTATTTTCATTAAGTTTGGCATTAGCGTATCGCTCATCCTGACAGCAGTTATGTTTCTGGGCTCTTCGCTCGTATTATCATGGCTTCCCCGGGATGTAGATGAAGCAAGATCAGGGAATACCGGTGGCTTCGTCAAAGAACTGACGGATGGCCTGCGTTATATCAGGGCGAATAAATCCTTGAGAACACTTGGATTAACCTTCTCGGCAGTTGGTTTGGCATCAGGACTGACTCAGCCGCTTCAGCTCTTTCTTGTCATTGAAAATTTAGGTCAGGATAAAGAATTCTTACAATGGCTCGTAATGGCAAATGGGGCGGCCATGTTGGTCGGAGGTGCTGTAATTATTGCGATCGCTAAAAAAGTAAAGCCACAGTTATTGCTTTTAGTCGGCTTACTTGTTAATGCCATCTGTACGGTTGGAATGGGCGCATCAACACAAATTTGGTTAACCATTATTTTCCTCGTAATCAGCGGTTTGTTCTTCCCTTGTATCCAAGGTGGAATTCAGACGCTTCTTGTGCGGAATACGGAAGGGGCATTTATTGGCCGGGTATCCGGAACGATCATGCCGATTTTTATGGGAATGATGGTGATTGGCATGCTTACCTCCGGATATCTTAAGGATACGTTTTCCCTGCTTAGTGTATTTATAGCGAGTGGTGTTTTTGTGATGATCGGTGCGCTATTATTGCTCCCTATTGTCATTGAAAGAAGAAATAAGTTCATTAGCAACAATAAGGAGTGAGAGACACATGGATATGAATAAGCGCAGGGAGCTGCTGGAGGAATATAAGCAGATCAAGACGTATATGGGCGTAGCCCAAATTAAAAACAAAGTAAACGGTAAAATCTATATCGATAGCTATCCCAACTTGAAAAACAAATGGTTTACTCTGCAGATGCAACTAGATCAAGGACGATTTGCAAATGCCGAGTTGCAAAAAGAATGGAGAGAATTCGGAGAAGAGGCATTCACTTATGAGGTTCTGGAACAGAAGGAAATCGATAAGGTGACGGATATACGTTGGGAACAAAAACAAATCCTGAAGCTGTGGCTTCAGAAGTTACAACCCTACGGAGACAAGGGCTATAATAGACCTCCAAAGAATTAAATAATGTCACAGGAAACGAATTTGACTAACAGTGAAAATCAAGATAAGATGAAACCGTCGTTTAGTAAATTAGTAAAAAGGTAAACGGAATGAGGGAATGTAATTGAAAATACCTACAACGTTAAAACATAAACCTGTTATCGTATCAGATAATTATGAAAAGGTTGACGGCCGAATGGCCGGAAACACGGACGCAAAAGGTCTTTCCCTGGGATTGGCCCAGTGGAACGATAGAGGAAAAGTTGATATTTCAGCGAAAGTATGGAGATACACTGGAGAAAAGTGGTCCAGACAATCTGAGGAACTGCCTCTCCATCGTGTGCTGGATTTGTCCATTCTGATCTGTCGGTCTTTGGAACATTTTCGCGAGGCCTATAGATATGAGAATTTATATGACCCAGAGCAGCCTGTCATCGATCGTGTTGGCCTACAAGGGGATGCAATGTCCGTGGAGATCTGTACGGATAATGAGAGAATTAATGAAGATATTAAACTTTTCAGCCAAGCTCTGAGTGATGACGATGAAATGATTGGTGAGCGTTTGCGTACATTATCCAAAATATTAAAGGATATGGGTTATTAACAATATAACGTCACGCAAAAGTGGATTGAGCAAAAAGAGCCTAAACGTCTATAGACGTTTAGGCTCTTTGTTGTGAGTTAAATATAACGCTTTTAGTTAGCAATGAAGTTCCCCATTCGATTGCTTTTATGAATCTCTTCCGTTCCAGCATCGAGAGCAGTCCTGTAATATGCACGTTTATGTTCAATAACTTCCATGGTCTTTCTAAGTTCTTCCATTTGCGTTTCTACACTCGCCTTGCGTTCCGTGAACATGTCATATCGCTCCTGCAAGGTGGAGTCACCCTCGGAACACCATGCAATAAAATCTTTGATATCCTTGATCGGCATCCCGGTAGATTTCAGACATTGAATGATCTTCAAAAAATCGATGTCTGATTCTTTGAAGTTTCGAGCTCCGCCAGGGGTACGTTCTACAAAGGGCATGAGTCCTTCCTTGTCGTAGTAACGCAATGTATATACGGTTAGTTTCAATTCTTTAGCAACTTCGCTAATTGAATATGTCATTTATTTTCCCCTTTTCGTACTAATATAGACTTCGAGCTAACTCTAGTTTATTTTGGGATTCTACCACGCATATTGTAGGATGTCAAAATTTCAAAAGACATTTGACCTAGAGTTAACTAGAGGGATTAAGATAATTTTGCAAGGGAAAAGGAAGAATGACAATCTTAGGAGGTTTTATTATGATAACTGCTAAAGCACGAGCTGTTGACGGTCCGGACCAATCGTTCCGGGCGGCTGAGATTAAACGACGCGATCTGGATTTGCACGATGTCCTGATCGAGATTAAATATGCTGGCATATGCCACTCTGATATCCATACTGCTCACGGCGAATGGGGCCCCGTAAACTATCCGCTCGTACCTGGACATGAGATCGCAGGAATTGTCACCGATGTAGGATCCGAAGTTTCAAAGTACAAAGTTGGTGACCGAGTAGGGGTCGGATGCATGGTTGACTCCTGTGGCGAATGTGAAAACTGCCGCCAAGGAGAAGAGCAGTACTGTCTCAAAGGAAATGTTCCTACCTACGCGGGTGTTGATAAGTACGGCGAACCTACACAAGGCGGGTACTCCACCCACATTGTCGTAACCGAGGAGTTCATCGTTCGTATTCCCGATAACATCGAGCTGGATGTCGCTGCACCTCTACTATGTGCAGGTATTACAACATACTCGCCGTTAAATCATTGGGGAGCGGGACCAGGTAAAAAAGTAGCGGTTGTAGGTCTGGGTGGACTGGGTCATATGGCTGTCAAAATTGCACATGCCATGGGCGCAGAAGTAACTGTTCTATCACAATCATTGAAGAAAAAAGAGGATGGTTTGCAATTCGGGGCAGATCATTATTATGCCACAAGTGAACCTGATACGTTCGCAAAACTCGCCGGGTCTTTTGATCTGATTATTAACACGGTAAGTGCAAATATCGACATCAATGCTTACTTCTCACTGCTCACTCTGGATGGCACGCTGGTTAATGTGGGTGCTCCTGGGGAGCCGTTGGCAGTAAACGTGATGTCCCTCATCGGTCACCGTCGTTCGTTTGCAGGTTCAATGATCGGGGGCATCCGTGAGACTCAGGAAATGCTTGAATTCTGTGCAAAACATAGTATCGTCCCTATGATCGAAGTCATTTCAGCTGACCAAATTGACGAAGCATACAAACGCGTATTAGCTTCAGATGTGAAGTATAGATTCGTAATTGACACTAGCACAATTTAAGTCACAAAGTAATCGGTAAAGATTTTCACCATTTGATCTATAAATAGAAATTAGAAAATCCAATCGCTCATAACATTGCGATTGGATTTTCTTCTTTTATGATGAAGGAGACTGAAAGAAAGAACTAGAAAGACGAGCTGTTGTATTAATCTGAAACGATGAGTCCATCAAAGTTCTCAGGACCTACACGGATTGTACCCAGCAAGTTGGAGCTTACGAATGCAGTGTATGTCAATTGAGGGGTAATTGGCGGATTGAAATCATCCGCAGAGAACGTAATAATTTGAGGTGCCAAAACACTCAAATTAAAAGTGGAAGTTGCTGAGTATATTACAGGGTCAGTGGACAGTGTTCCTCTTACAATGGTAATCGTTATTCCAGCAAGAGCTAACGGTACTTGAACAGAAATCGTTCCTTTAAATTGAACTCTGGGGTTAGTACCTGCACCTACTGTCTGAAGACCAAGTTGTCCAAACAATTGCGGTGTGTTGATTACCAGGATCGGAATAGCAATCGAGTTAGCCAAACTTGCGTTTTGCGATGTTCTCGCATCAATAAACGTTGTCATTGAATCTACCTCCTAATCAGTGGAATAGAATAGTATATTCAAAGGTTACTAGTATGCTTGGACTTCTTGATATAATTTTTAAAAAGGCATCTTACTTGAACTAACGGGCAGAATCGTTTTAGTATCATAAAACATGACGAATTGAGGGGGATTGGAAATGAAAGATTCCGTTCTAGAGCATTGTTGCGAGAAGATATTAACAACGTATTAAGTTCGACTGGTTTCACAGATATGGAATGGCATTTCCCCGTGGACACAGGTTATTACCAGCCTATCGTGACAGCTCGGAAATTTTAAGCTTATCTATGTACAAAGGAACGAAGCAGCCTCGATAAGAAGCTCGCATTCGTTCCTTTTTTTCGTGAATCAATACAATTAACCCACTTGAACCGTTGGGCGAATGATCATTTCGTTAATAGCAACATCCGATGGTTGCTCAATTGCAAATGCGATTGCACGTGCGATGTTATCGGCATCGATAGCCGTTTTGTAGAAATCATCTAAACCTGCTTTGGACTCAGGATCACTTGTCGTTTCCAGTAACTCGCTGCTGACAGCGCCTGGAGAAATATTAGTAACTCTGATATTGGTGCCGCTCATGGCTTCTTCCTGACGCAACCCTTCGGAGATTGCTGTAACGGCATGCTTTGTTCCACAGTATACAGTTCCACCCGGATATATGTTATGTCCAGCAACAGAGGAAAGGTTCAAAATATGACCTGATTTCTGTTCTCTCATGGACGGAAGAACCGCTGCAATAGCATAGAGGACACCCTTAATGTTTACATCGATCATATTGTCCCATTCATCAACTTTTTTCTTGAAAAGAAAGGCTTGAGGCATGATGCCTGCATTGTTGATTAGAACATCAATTTTTTCAAATTCGCTTAGTGCATATTCAGCCAAATCTTCCATTTGAGTATGCGAAGTCACATCTGTTGGTTTGATAATAGCGTGACCGCCATTGTTCTGAATTTCTCTTTGCAATTGTACTAAACGTTCTTCCCGGCGAGCTGCCAATACCAGCTTGGCTCCTTTCGAAGCAAGAACTTTCGCGGTAGCTTCTCCAATCCCACTGGATGCTCCCGTAAGAATTACAACTTTACCCGCAATATTAGACATATTCAATTTCATTCCTTTCATTTAGATACAGATTCTTTCGCCTTAGAGCGCGTTGTACCACTCATCATTCACAGGTTCTAACCATTCCGTTTGTCCTGGTGTCATAGCCAGATGCACAAACCAGCTTTCGGCTGTTGCCCCATGCCAGTGCTTAACGTTCGGAGCAATATTTACAACATCTCCGGTTTTAAGTAATTGTGCAGGTTTACCCTCTTCCTGGTACCAGCCTTCACCACCTGTAACGAGTAGCACTTGGCCTACCACATGTGAGTGCCAATTATTGCGTGCTCCTGGCGCGAAAGTGACATTTCCAATGCTTGTATTAAGTGGAGTTTCATCTGTAAAGACCATTTCCAGATATGCGTCTCCAATAAAATTGGCTTCTACTTTCTTTCCCAGTGGGAAGATGGTGCTGTTACTCAAATGTTCGTTTGTCATAATGAATCCCTGCTTTCTTTTTTATTTATAAATATCTTTTGCAATATTGAACGCAGACCATGCCTTCGGCCAGCCCACATAGAAGGAAAGGTGAGTAATCATTTCAGCCACTTCATTACGAGTTACTCCATTTTCCTTTGCTTTGTGAAGGTGTGGGGTTAATTGTTCGAAATTCCCACCGGCAATAAGTGCAGAGACGGTAATCATACTGCGATCACGACTAGATAATTCTTCTACTCTTGACCATACCTCGCCAAACAGAATATCATCATTCAACTCTGCAAATTTGGGGGCGAAGTCACCCAATATATCTCTTCCAGCAGTTTGTTTTTTTTCCATAGCTATGTGATCCTCCATTCGTTGTACATTTAAGAATTATTTAGAATTTCCTTCTACTCGATAAGTCATCCACAATCCGTTATGTTCCATCTGTTCGACTCTTATCAATTCAAAATGAACGGGGAAGGTTTCTTTGGAACTCGAACCATTCTCAAAGATGGTCAAAGCCGGAGAGCTTGCCTCTGCAAAAGGAACGAATACGAGACTTAACTCATCGATCAAACCTTCATTCAGGAAAGAGCCGTTTAAGACACCGCCGCCTTCAAGCAATAATCGATCAATGGAGAACAATGCTTTCAGTTTTTTTACAACCGTCACAACGTTAAGCTCTTTCGTTCCACCAAAGATATAAGAGATGCCCAATTCCTGTAGATATGCGAGATAAGCATCGGGTACTTCTTCAGTCAGTACCTCAATGATGTGATCCTTAGTTCTGTTGCCATTCTCTTCGGATATATAGTTATGGGTCCAAGCCAATTTGCCGTGTGGATCTACGGCGATGGCATAAGTTTCAACGTCTTTCTGCGCAATATAATCCGTTCGAGGAATCGGGGACTGCTTGTCTTGATTGGATGGAGGAATATATTCATGTGCAAAATGTTCTTGCATCGTGACTCGTCCGCACATCCAAGCATCACATCCGTAGCGGTCATGAATATGTTCATACTCATTAATGAAGTAGGTTGACCGATCATCTTCCAAAAAATCCCCGATAATTTTGCCATCTATTGAACTAAGCATATGACAAATCATATAGGGTCTGTCCATCGTAGCATCTCCTTTCTATATGAATGGATTGCAGGGGGAAAGTAACATCATCCATTACTGTAGGATGTAATTTAAATTTACATACATACAATAATGAACATCTATCTATTATTATATAAGAGAGTATCGTATAATCAATTGTTAGATTCATTGAATTTGTTCATTAATAAACATAGATGTGTGTATTGTAAATAAACGTCAAGAGGGCATGAACAAAAAACGCTTTCGAGAGTTGCCTCCCAAAAGCGTCCTAATTTTATTTCTATTTAAATACTAATGGTCACCCTTTGACTGCTCCCGCAGTAAGTCCGCTAACGATATATTTCTGTCCAAACAAGTAGAGAATAAACACAGGAAGTGAAGTCAGTACAAGATTAGCAAAAATCAAATTCCAGTCTCGGCTGTATTTGCCGTAAAAATTATAGATCGAAAGCGGCATCGTCCATGTTGAACTATTCGTTAGGAAGTATACCGGAATCGTGATATCGTTCCATACCGACATAAACACCATGATCGCTACCGTTGCGTTAACGGGCAGGATGAGCGGTGTAACAATACGGAAAAACACACCGAATACGCTGGCACCTTCCAGAAATGCAACTTCGTCCAGTGCTTTCGGAATGGTTTTGATAAATCCGCTGTATAAAAATACGCTAAAAGCGGTATTAAGCGCAGCGTAAATCAGGATGACGCTTGATATGCTGCCGTAAAAACCCAACCCCTGCACGACCCGGATCGTCGTAATGATCGACATCGGTGCAATCAGTCCCATGAAAAAATACATATATATTGTGTTTGAAAGTTTTGTGTCCCGGCGTGCCAGAATGAAGGACGCTGCTGAGGAAGCCACAATGTTGATGATTGACGAGATCCCCGTAATCCAGATGCTGTTCAGGAATGCTCGGGACAGACCGCCTTCTTCAAATACCCGGACATAGTTTGAAAATTGCCATTTATCCGGCAGACTTAAGGAAAAGCTGAGCACTTCAGCGCTCGTTTTGAACGAACCCAGAATTAGAATCACCAGAGGCAACAGTATGAGTAGAGAGGCGAGGAGCAAAAATCCTTCAACAACATAGTTGCGAATAGCGAGTTTGCGTGTATATCCCATGTTATTCCGTAACCTCCTTGCGCCGCATGAAAATCAATAGCGGTATAGCAATAATCGTGACAACCACAAACAGAAGCGTGTTGACTGCGGTACCAAGTCCCCAGTTTCCTTCGCCGAAGGAGCGGAGAATGATTGTACCCACAACTTGTGAAGCGTTGCCTGGACCTCCGCCGGTCATGACATACACTTCCGAGAATACTTTAAGCCCGCCAATCAGCGTCAACATCAGATTAATATTGATGGCTGGCAACAAAAGGGGCAGAGTAATTTTGAAAAAACTTTTCCAGGAGCTTGCTCCGTCAATCGTAGCGGCTTCATAATATTCTTGAGAAATGGATTGTAAACCAGCCAGATAGATGGCCATTTGGAATCCCGCGCTTTGCCAGATGGATACTATGGCAATCGTCCAGATGACAAGGGAAGGATTGGTCAACCAAGCCTGACTCAATGAATGTAATCCGACTGCTTCCAATACGTGATTAATCGTACCCTCCGTACGCAGCATTGGTGTGAACAGGATGCTAATGACCAGAATGCTCAGTATGGAAGGGGAGTAGAAAATAGCGCGCAACAGGTTCTTCGTTTTTAATCTCATATTTAGGGCCACGGCTAATAGCAGACCAATAATATTTTTGCCAGCAACCGTAACAACGGCAAAAATCGCCGTATTTTTAAGCGCCAAAATAAGCGTTTTGTCTGAGAAAATTTTCTCGAAATTGTCCCATCCGATAAACTTCAGATCAATACGATCCAGACGCCAATCCGTGAAGGAGTAGTAGAAAGCAGCAAGTGCCGGAATAACAAAAAAGATAGAGTAGATGAGTAGTGCCGGAAATACCATGTAATATGAATATAAATTTTTAGCCCTTTTCATGTCTCACACTCCGTTATGGCTAGGCAGCACATCATTCAGGAATGACATGGTGCCCTGTATTTCATTTCTTAGAAACCGGAAACGCCTTTATCTTGCATCAATTGACTGAACTTCTCATCCCAAGATTTCAGCACTTCCTCCGGAGTCAAACCACCAGCGAATTGATCCTGTAACAGTCTGTATAGCTCACTGCGATCTACCAGCATGTAAGCATCCGTTGTCAACACAGTTTTCTTGGGCAGGATGTAATTGTCGACGATATCCTGTTTGTAAGCAGGCAACTCTGGTGTAGTAACATCGCTAAAATTGGATACATAGCCCTTGGAATCGACGATCTGTTGTGCAATTTCCTTGGAGGCGATAAAGTCCAGGAACTGTTTGGCTTCGTCCAAATGCTTAGCCTTTTTCGGAATGAACAGCTGTCCTCCAAGCGGACTTGCACCCAGTTTGGCATCATCGGAAGACGGAATTGGGAATACGCCGAGTTCCATGCTTGGATCCTGTTCTGCTACGCCTTCGATTAACCAATCTCCCATAAACATCATGGCGACTTCTTTGTTCAGGAATTTGCCAACCGCCATGTCATAGCTATCGCTCAGCACATCCGTATTGGTATACCCCTTGGTGTAGACTTCGTATTGCTGCTGCAAAAATGTTTTGAACTCGGGAATATCGGACCATTTTTTCTTGTTGCTGTTGAGCTCATCGAAAAAAGAAGGATCGTTTTTGGCTACAAAATCGGCAAATGCTGCCGCAGGCCAGATGTTCGCAGCCCATGCATCTTTATAGGGCATGAATACCGGAGTAATGCCGCCAGCTTTAATTTTTTCACAAATAGCCAAAAATTGTTCGTAACTTGTAGGGATGGACAGACCCAGGTCAGCAAAAATCTGTTTGTTGTACACGACGCCTTGCATGCCCGTGTCCTGGCTGACATGGAAGCTGTAGATATGGCCGGCAGCGGAGAGTACGTCTTTGTTTACAATTCTGCTGGCCCAGGACTCGTTATCCAGAATTTCGAAATTGCGTTCAAGATTCAAATCCGTAACCGCACTGGCCAAATTGTATTGAATGATGTCGGGCGTTTCGTCTACAGCCAGCTTGGTTTGCAGTACGGTCGTTGTTTGCTCAGCCGGAATGAGCTGCAGATTAACAGAAATATGGGTCTGTTTTTCAAATTCATCGAGAATATCCTGCTGGATAAAGGCAGAATCCTGTGAACTCTTCGAAATGGCCAATTCCAGTGTGACCTTGCTGTTCTTATTTCCACTGCTTGCAGACGTATTAGAATCAGTGCCACCTGATCCGCAAGCGGTCAGTGAGATGGACAACAAGCTCGCCAGTACAATGGATGCTGCTTTTTTTCTTTTATGCATATTCAACGCAAATCCCCCTCTGAAACATGTAATGAATCCGTTTACAAATTCAATTATAAAATCCACTTCTTCTCCGGTACATGTCTGTGCTTGAATATTTATGTGTAAAATCCTGAACTTGAAATCGCTATCATTTCATTCAAACCCATGCTACATTAAGACATGATCCAGACGAGTTTCACAGCATGACAGGACAGGAGGCTTCGCGAAGCATGGCTAAATTTATACATAGAGCCACACAATTCAGCTTGCAGACAAAAGTACTTTTGACATTTCTGGCCCTTCTTTTGTTCGTGCTGGGTTGCTTTATCGTTTATGTGAACCTTGTCGTTATCCGCCCGCTCACACAAAAAACGGAGGAGGATACGCTGGTCACTGCCACAAAGGTACGAGAACAAGTTGACCTATATGTAGAGCAGCAAAACCAGATGTCCCAGCGCATATTGTCCAATAAGGACATCTTTGCAACGATGGACAAGAGTTCTTTAGCCCCAAGCAATTATGAAAGACTAAAGCAGATTCGGAAACTAAAAGATATCATGTTTCAGGCTATTGGCCCCAGCATGAACATCAAGGACATGTCCATTTATGATAATCAAGGTGTGCTGCTCACATCGTATCTGGGTTCAGGGCATCCTCCAACAATCCTAAGTACCCTAACGGAAAAAAGCAGGAGTGGACGAGAGTGGACCGGGAACGGTTTTATTCTGCTTCGAGAGGCTGACACCATCTCATTTGTCCGTACGGTCAACGATCAGAATGGCAAGCTATACGGATATCTTAGTATTCAAATGGATCAAGCATACATTCAAAACCTTACGGAAGGAATTACAGCAGGAGATGTATTCATTTTGAACAAGCAAGGTGAGCAAATGACTGGCTCGGAAGCGAGAAAGAACGCATTGGTGTGGAAAGAGCCATTATCCGACGAAGGACTGGCAGTTGATGAACAAAATAATTACGTTACGCATTCTACATCTCACCATACGGGTTGGATTACTTTTATAATAACGCCGAAAAATTCGGTTTTAGGCTCGATCCGTTCTGTACAAAGCATGTCCGTTCTACTGATTACTGTCTTAATGCTCATTTCTTTCGTGTATATTTTCTTCTCCACACGCAACCTGTTGCTTCCCATTCGTAAGCTTCGCAGCCAGATTTGGCGCATCAACTACAGCAATATGAAGCTGAAAGTCGATGATCGACCCAAAAATAACGACCTGATTCTGCTGAATGAAGCTTTTCAGGACTTGATGGAACGATTACAGCAGTCCATTGACCGTGAGAAGAAGGCATTACATGAAGAAGTCACTGCGCGGAATTCCGCATTGCAAGCCCAGATTGCTCCCCATTTCCTTCATAACGTCCTTTATTTGATCAGCATTGCTGCTCAAGAGGGGAGAACCCAAGTCGTGTCCGATATGTGCAAACATCTGTCAGACAGTTTACGTTATATTGTTTCATCTCCTTATGCACATGTGACGATGACGGATGAGCTTGAGCATACAAGACATTATTTGTCGTTGGTACAACAAAAGTATGAAGAAGATTTGGAGTGGAACATCGATGCTGATGAACTGACGAGTGAAATCCGGCTGCCGCGGCTGGTCATTCAGCCTTTCGTTGAAAACTGTATTGAGCACGCTTTCTTTAATACCACACCTCCCTGGCGTATCCAAATTACCGTGAAGCAGTATAACGGATTATGGGCGTTGGAGATCAAAGATAACGGAGAAGGCTTCCAACCAAACAAAATAGAAGAGATTTTGTCCAATATTCAGAAGTCCGGCTCCGGAATGAATCAAACCCCCGATCGCCAGACAGCTCTTGGCAACATGGGGATCGTCAATAGCGTCAATCGGCTTAAACTGATGTATAGCAATCGGCTTTTATTTAACATTTACAACAATCATTCAGACAATGAAAAAGGAGCAACCATTCAAATCATCGGATCGATGACGAGGGATTTTTACTGAACACAGGAGGGATAGACCATGTACAATATCATGATCGTTGAGGATAGCAAACCTATATTGCGCAATATTAAAATGCTGATGGATAAGCTGGATTTTCCCATTCACGTGGCAGTTACGGCCACAAATGGGGAAGAGGCGTTAATAGCACTTCAGAAGCAGCCAATTGATCTCCTGTTGACAGACATACGGATGCCCAAGATGGATGGCTTATCACTAATTGAGCAGGCGAAATTAGCCCAGCCTGAGTTGAAGGTCATTCTAATTAGCGGGTATAGTGATTTTGAATATACACGAAAAGCATTGAATTTGCAGGTGTTCGACTATTTGCTGAAGCCCGTCGAACCTGAGGCGCTGGAGGAAGTCATGGGCAGAGTTATTAAACAGCTCGATCAATCGAGGTCTAGGAACTTCCATGAGTTGCAGGAGATCGTTGATCCCCATAGTTATGCTGAACTTAAGCCAGGAGAACATGCTGCTTTTTTGGCCCAAATGATGATCATTCTGCGCAGACAGCCTTTCACCTCGGAACGGGAACGCTGGGGACAAAAGACGTTACAGGCTTCTTTAGAAGATTTTTTTGCTCCTCGTCCATGTAAAGTTTTTCTAAGTCAAACTCCGCAGCAATTCATCGTTTTTGTAAACAGGGGGATTCTTGATTTGTATTCTTCTGTACATGAATGTCTCGAATCGTTGCGGCGTCATTTAGTTGTACAAGGTATGGACACTACAATCGCTGGGCAGCTAGTATGGTCGGAATCCGCTAATCTGTCGGAGCTTTATCACCAAATATCGTCCATTTTATCGATGCATCAGCGATTGAACAATGGATTGGTGCTGGATAGCGGAAATCCCGTCTCCATAACAAGAACTGAAGCAGGTTGTCTGGATTCCACATTGGAATCTGCTTTTGTCCACATGATACAAGCTCGTCAGAAGGAGCATCTTACCCTTAAGCTGTCCGAGTTGATGAATCGATGGACGGAGGATAACGTACATGTAAAGGAATTGGAACGATTTATCAATTTAGTGGTGGATACATTCGCACATTTGGTTGAAGAGCAAGGGGCGGGAATTAGGCTTGGTCTGGAGCTTAGAGCAAAAAAACTATTTGATAAAGAAACATATGGTGATTTCTGCAGTGAATTAACGGAATGGATTGGACAATGTTTTGAAATGCTTCAATCCCATGGTCGGAAAAGCAGAGAAGATCTGTTTGTGCAAATGGATGAGTACATCAAACGGAACAAGTATACCCAAATATCGATCAATGACATTGCAATGAAGTTTCACGTCAGCCCCTCTTACGTTAGCAGAGTCATTAAAAACGTAACGCAAGTCACGTTTGTGCAGTATTATACAAAGCTTAGGATTAAGGAAGCATGCAGACTGATGGAATGTCAACCGGATATGAAGTTTAAGGAGTTATCGGATCTGTTATCGTTCAGTGATCAGCATTATTTCTCCAAGGTGTTTAAGGAATATACGGGACTCAGTCCGACAGAATATAAAGAAATACTGCTTAAATAGTCTGACCGAGGAAAACATATTAAAAATTCCGAAAACGTTTGCTATGTATTTTAATCTGCCTGGTCTCATTATTTTATGTTGCAAACTATACAAATTTAGAGTAGATTAAGAGTGTGATTAATGTTGTATTTGCAACAAAAAACCGAACTGTTTTAAACAAGTAATTGATTTATAGAAGGAGAGATTCATCAGAATGACAGTGGAAATTAGAGCATGCAGTCACGAGGATTTAAAAATACTACAAGAAATAAGTATAGAAACATTCAACGATACATTTAAAGATCAGAATTCCCCTGATAATATGAGAGCCTATCTGGAAAGAGCATTTAACGCTAAACAGTTGGAAGCTGAACTGTCCAATAGCTGTTCATACATCTTTTTCGTCTACTACAATGATGAACTTGCCGGATATCTAAAAGTGAACAGAGATGGCGCCCAATCCGAACAAATGAGTGATGTTTCACTTGAAATTGAGAGAATTTATATTAGGAAAAAATTCCAAAAGCATGGACTAGGTAAATATCTGCTAAATAAATCCATGGAGACCGCATTGGAACACAAAAAGAAGGAAATCTGGCTCGGAGTATGGGAAAAGAATGACAATGCCATTGCTTTTTACAAGAAGATGGGGTTTGTGCAAACTGGCTCACACTCATTTTATATGGGGGACGAGGAACAAATCGATTTTATTATGGTCAAGACACTCTAGTAATCTTATCGCTCCTAAAAAATTGTACAGATTGTTTAAAAGTTGCTTTCTATTAGATATGGTCAACGCACGTGAATGGTCGTATATTAATACTATGTGGGTCTGGGTATGATACAGATCCACATTGTGTTACGATAAACGATTCTACATAGAAGGACGGGGAAATATGGACTTTAAACCGCTTGCTTCATTTATTGACCGTATTACATCATGGAGAATTCCGTGGGCAGAGGTCCTTGTGATGCATCAAAATGATACCGTTTTCCGTTACCGGAATGGTTATGCTAATCTGGAGGAACAAACGCCCATCGG
Organism: Paenibacillus sp. GL_099_B; assembly: GCF_057835695.1. Taxonomy (NCBI): domain Bacteria; kingdom Bacillati; phylum Bacillota; class Bacilli; order Caryophanales; family Paenibacillaceae; genus Paenibacillus; species Paenibacillus sp. GL_099_B. The sequence continues at coordinate 4,201,535 of NZ_CM174430.1, read as the reverse complement.
CGATGGGGCGATCTTTAATCTCTACTCCATGACGAAAATCATGAGCTGTGTGGCAGCGCTTCAACTTGTAGAGAGAGGGCAAATGCTGCTGAGCGATCCGGTATCCGACTATCTGCCTGAATATGCCGAGATGACGGTGAAGAAAACATTATCGAGCGGCGAGGTCAGATTGGAAAAAGCGACAAAGGCGATTACAGTACGTGACTTGTTTACGATGACTGCCGGGTTCTCCTATGATATTGGCTCGCCAAGCATTCAGGAAGCTGTGCAGAGCACCAACGGAACATTATCGACACGAGACTTCGCGAAAGCGCTCGCCAAGGAACCGCTTCTGTTTGAGCCAGGTACGCATTGGAACTATAGCATGTGTCACGATGTGCTCGGAGCTTTGGTGGAGGTTGTGAGTGGTAGACGTTTTGGTAAATATCTGCAAGAAGAAATTATCGGACCGCTAGGTATGAACGATACGACATTCGACCTGAACGAGGAACAGCAGACCCGCCTGATTCCGCAGTATGCTTACAATGATGAGCTTGAAAAACCCGTCCGAATGGACGGAAACGGATTCCGGGTAGGCACGGATTTGGAGAGCGGCGGTGCCGGACTATTGTCCACCGTTAGCGACTATGCACTGTTCCTTAGCGCGCTGACGGGAAAAGGAACAAGTCCAAAAGGCGTTCGCATTCTGTCACAGGCTTCAGTTGAACTGATGCGCACAGACCATCTGAACGATCTGACCCGTGGTGATTACTCCTGGGATCATATGGGAGGGTATGGTTATGGGCTGGGTGTACGTACGCATATCTCCAAAGCCGGCAGCGGTTCGTTAAGCCCACTTGGTGAATTTGGATGGAGTGGTGCTGCCGGCTGCATGGCCATCATTGATCCAGATTCTGAACTCACGGTCATGTATGCGCAGCATCTGTTGAACAATCAGGAGCCTTATGTTCATCGCCGCTTGCGTAATGTTGTTTATTCCTGTTTGTAAAGCGGGAGTGGAATCTGACGAGGCATTTTGCTTAATTCAACGACTTGATGTTGAGTATTCGTACAATTGGAAACAAACAGGGACGCGAGCAATGTCGCGCCCCTGTTATTATTTTTTCCTTTTCTTTTTGAACTAAGGTTCGAGGGTATTTGAGAACTTTCGAGAGGTTACGCGATTAACCATATAAATACCGATGGACACGAACAGCAATGCGATTAGGTTTTTGAATTCCATAATCGTTTCTCCCAAAAACAACGCCGATAGCAATGCACCAAATACAGGGATAAGGAAGTTATACACAGATACTTTCCCCACTTTGTTGTATTTCAGAAGTAGATTCCACAAGCAGAATGCGGCTGATGAAAGTAAAACTAAATAAATCAGGATACCCGTTGATTCAAGTGTAAAATGTGTAACCCGGCCGCCAAGCAGGAGTCCCAGTATGGTGAGTGCCAGTCCGCCGACAAACAGGCTAACTCCGGTAATAACCAGCACGTCGATGGAGCCTGTTAAGTGCTTTGCATAGATGGCCGTAATGGAAAAAATAAGAGCCGCCATAATAACGAAACCTTCACCTGTGAGAGAGAAGGAGAATTCCAGCAGATTGGAGTGGAAATTAACAATAATTACGCCAATAAATCCTAGTAAACAGCCGACTATTTTATTTTTGCTCAGTTTATCATTTTTATATAAAAAATGAGCTAGAACAACACTGAAAAAGGTCGTTGTCGCATTCATAATCGAACCTTTGACACCTGTTGTATTGGCTACACCCACATAAAAAAACATATACTGCAGCCCCGTTTGGAACATGCCAAGCAATATTAAACTTGAAAATTGTCGTCCAGACAGTTCAAATTTCCGTTTACTAATGACACGAAACAGGAATAGAAGCAGTAATCCTGCTAAAATAAATCGATAACCCGCAAATACAAATTTGGATGGAATATCTTCTGCCAGGATGTCAAAAGCACTATATCCTAGCTTAATAAACGGGTAGGCACTCCCCCATAACAAGCAACATAAACTTGCAACTAGTGTCACAAATAAAGGATCACTAAACTTATTCGGGTTCTCCAATGCTTTTATTTCATTCACTTTCAATCTTCTCCTCGCATGATATGTAAATGTGTACGGGCTGATCGCACCTCACTGACCATATCACAAACTGCTAGTAGCTGTAACAAAAAAATGAAATTCCGTTTCATAACAAGACTAAGAGGCTATAATTAACGTTGTGAAAAATGATTGAGGGGATGAAGGCATGTTTAAATCTAAAGAACTAATAGATAGTATACTTGCTAACTTTAATAATATAGAGATTACGAACATCATTGAAGAAAAGCATAATAGAGAATACGAAGGAATGATTATCTATATTGGAGATTATAAATATCGAAGTCGCCTCGCCAAATTAACTCCAAAGAAAAAAGGATTTTTTGTTGTGTTTTGGAAAAAAGACGAAAAAAATCAAAATCAACCGTATTCCTTTTTCGAAAGTCCAGACAAACTAATAATCTCAATTATAAATGGAAATATGAAGGGACAGTTTGTTTTTCCAAAATCTAAATTACTCGAAAAAGGAATTTTGAAAAACGAGGACACTAAAGGGAAGATGGCTATTAGAGTTTACCCCTCTGGGGAAAAAGAGTTAAATAAATCAGCTGCGCAAACACAAAAGTGGCAACAAGAATATTTTATTGATTTATCTGATGAAATAGATGACCAAAAATTAATAGACTTATATTTTGGTTAGGTTTTTATACACTATGAATTTATGTATAGTCGCTTTTGGCGCAGAGCCAACCTGAAAGGTTAGCTCCGCCGTGTTATGAACAATGATCCTATAAGTACTACTTTCTTTCCAGGTTGAAGCCCTCTTTATCCAGCAATGGAACCACGCCCTGATCTCCAAGCATATGCAGCATTCCAACGACCACCATATACGTTTCTTTTTTATCGCTGTTCAGATAGCCTTTAATCTTCTCAGCCATTTCTACATTGCGGTCAGTGAGCAGGGCTTTGTGATATTCAGCATCCCAATCAGAAGAATTAGTATATGCATTCAAGGCATTATCATCGCCCTCTGTCCACATTTTAGAAAGATCATCGAGTCCACCACTTGGAGCAAGGGTGACCGGAGCAGATGGGTCCACGGTTTGCAGCAACAGCTTTTCCTGCAGAGCGTCGGAGTAGTTGTTGTTCGTTTGGAACTGGGAATCAAGAGTTTCCAGCGAAATAACCGGTTTGTTTGCTTGATTGGCTTTATCGATCAGGTACTGGTCTATCCCTATCTCTGACTGATAACCTTCATTTCCAACGATAATGCCCAGAATATTTTGTTGAGCAAACCATGGTTTGAAGCTATCAAAGCTGTTTTCCGGCAGCCCATTGGCTTTCAATAATGTGGTAACCTTGGTATACGTATCAGCGGATATATGATCTTTCAGTGTGGTTCCGTCTTTATAAACCCCAAGGTCCAATATATGTTTTTGCAATTCTTCGGGAGCGATCTTGGACAAGTCAACCTCCACGCCCAAGTAATCCGCAGCTTTTAACGCATTTTCAATCTCTGGACGAAGAGGGTACATGCCTTCCTGTACATAATGAATTGAACCGAGAAGATATACCGTGTTGCCTTTATGCTCTACTTTCCACAGAAAGCCTCGGCTTTCATCGGATTGATGCTTAGAAGTAAGGGAAACTTGGCGCAGCGATTGATCCCAGGCCACTTGATAACCTGCAGTTTCAGCGACAAAGCGGAGCGGCACATACGTTACATTCCGAATTTGCTTTGGTGCTGCATCCAACGTGACTGTTTTGCCGTTTGCAATGGCATTTGTGCTGCCAACCTTCAGGGATAAAGAGAGGCCATCTTTGACACCCGTGACAGTATGGTTCAATTTATTCCATTTCACATGGACACCCATTTTCTCCAATAGGAGACGTACTGGAACCAGAGTTATCCCTTTTTCTACGATCGCTGAGGTTTGGTTGAACTGGATTGGCTCGTCATTCAGCGATACGGATATAGCTTTTTCTGCTGCATGAACGGAGGAAAGTCCAGAGGTAAGTAAACATAAGGACAGAATTGAAGCCGTGATTTTTTTCATTTGCATGTAAGCTCCTTATTGTGAATTGATAAAGCATGAGGATTATTTCAGGACAGCGCGATAATACCGTTGAAGTTTAGATAATAACTGCCGTTCCGCTGACAGCAACCATGAGCATACCTTGACGAACAACTTCGTAATTCAGATCGACACCGATTAAGGCATTGGCTCCCATCTGTGAGGCTTGCTGGGTCATCTCTTCAAAGGCAGCGTCTCTTGCTTCCTTTAGCTTGTTCTCATAGGTACGAGAACGCCCACCTACAAGATCTCTGAATGAAGCGAGAAAGTCCCTCCCGACATCGGCAGCGATAATGACTTCACCGGTTGCAACGCCGATATACTGTCTGACGGGGGAACCTTCAACAATTGCTGTTGTTGTAATAATCAAATGTTTTCCTCCTAAAATAAAATAGATTTGTCGGAATCAGGTTCTCATTTCCTATGCTAACAGTGTTATTGAAACAGAGCCTTAACGAGTTGATGAACAATTGTTTAAGTTTGCACAGGCCGTTTAGGTTCTGTTAATGTGAGTATGCTACTATGAAATGGGTGAAAATGATGACCAATCAAACGGATATTAAAATCGCAATCGTCGACGACGAACCCTCAATAGTCACCATGCTGCAAATGGTGCTTCGCAGGGCAGGGTTTCATCAGCTGTACGATGCTTCCACCTGTGCGGAAGCTCTCAATCTGGTACAGCGGGTTTCCCCGGATATCGTCCTGCTCGACATCACGCTCCCAGACGGGAGTGGTCTGGAGCTCTGCTCCAAGCTTCGTGAATACGGAAATCCGCATGTTTTGTTTCTGACGGCTAAGGCATCCGATCTCGATGTGCTGAGGGGATTCGCCATGGGCGGGGACGATTATATTACCAAGCCCTTCAATCCTTTGGAGGTAGCTGCAAGAATTCAGGCACGCATACGCCGTTTGGAGCCGGAAACTCCAACTGTGAGTCAGGTGAAACGTCCTGAACCAGGGATTTACCAATTCGGCCGCTTCACCGTGAATGAGGCGGAGGGCGAGTTAATCGTGGAGGGACAGCCCGTCCCTTGCCCTGCACAGGTTTTCCATCTGCTGCTGCACTTCTGCAAGTTTCCGGGGATCGTATTTTCCAAAACACAGCTCTACGATCAGGTGTGGGGGATCAATGGACAGGGAGATGACTCGACGGTAATGGTGCATATTCGGCGCATACGAGAGAAGATCGAGATCGATCCAGGAAATCCAAAGCTGCTGCTGACCGTACGTGGGCTCGGCTACAAGCTGTCAAAGGAGTTTCAGGAGCAATGAAGATACAACAGCGCATGTCATTCCACTTCACGTATCAATTGATCTTTTATGCCCTGATCATTCTGGCCATTACCCTCATTGCTTGCATTATATTCTTTCAAAACACGACAAATAGTGAGTTGCGCCGGAACTTTCCGGTGGGAGCCTTGCAACTGATTGCTCAAGAAGCTTCTTCAAAGGACGGGACGATTCAGATCTCCCCTAAGTGGGATAAGCTCATTGAGGAAAAAGGAATGTGGATGCAGGTTGTAAATGCCGAAGGTGAGGTCATCTACGAAGTAAATACAAATTCGCATGATGGGCTGTCGCCATCGTACTCTATCACCAAGTTACTTGATATTCAGGAGACGCGGACACTTGGGACGTATGCCGTTCAAACTCATCTGAACTTTGCTTTTAATGTGCCGGTTCTGTACATCCTTGGCTACCAAAGTTCTGACCTTGACCAGCTCATGGCCTGGTTTGACGAATACGGGCAGCAGGGCATGGTATCTAGCGAAAAGGTATCCTTTCTGGATCAACGACTGCGTGAAACAGGCAGTTATCTGCAGGTAATCAACTCCACGGGTCATATCGAACAAGCCATCGGCGATGGAACGTATTTACAGAAGGGGTACCGTCCACTGGACATTCTGGCAATCCAGCAATCGCCCAGCAACTACGATACGAATATTGTCGCCCATCGGGACCAGCTCAGTGGAATGACCTGGATCCTTTATACGCCCAATCCAACGGGAGGTCCTTTGAAACATCCGGCGATGGATACGGCAACGCGCGGACTTATGTGGTTTGCAGGTCTAGCTCTGCTCTTGGCAATACCCATATCGATCTGGCATGGCTACCGTTACGGTCAGCCGCTGATTTTGTTCGCAGGCTGGTTCGAACGTATGGGGCGTGGGCAGTATGATCAGATACTTACCTCCAAGGACAAACGCAAGATATTCCGCTCCAATGGCACGATGCGAAACCGTTACAGGCTCTATAAGGAAGTCATTGAATCCTTCTATCAAATGGCTGATCAATTGGCCCAAACCGAGAAGGAGCGCGAGCGGCTGGAGAAAGATCAAAGAGAGTGGATGTCAGGAATTTCACATGATCTGCGTACGCCGCTGTCCACAATTCAAGGTTATGGATATATGCTGGAGAGTTTACCGGAACAATGGAGCCAAGAAGAGATGCGTACCATGGGGGCGACGATCCGGGAAAAGGGGGATTATATGCTCGAGCTGATCTCTGACTTTTCCATGATCCATCAGCTCAAGCAAGGCGATTCGATTATGGAGCTTCAGAAAATCGATTTGGTTGAGCTGGTGCGCTGCTCCGTGCTGAAGTATGTCAATGACGCTACGTTGTCTGAATACCAGTTTCACTATATTGGGGAGGAGCATCCCTTGTGGGTACAGGCTGATGAAACCTGGATGCTGCGGTTAATGGATAACTTGCTGTCCAACGCCGTGAAGCATAACCCGCCAGGCGTGAACGTCACCGTCTCCATCGGCAGAATGAACAATAAGGCATGTATTCGCGTATTCGATAATGGGAAAGGGATGGACGAGGAAACGCTGCAGCATTTGTTCAATCGTTATTATCGGGGAACAAATACAGAGGAATCGACGGCTGGCTCTGGACTCGGGATGAGCATTGCCAAAACGATCGTGGAAGCACACGGCGGAGAAATTCATGTACAATCCAAAGTGCGACAAGGTACGAAGATTGAGATTTTTTTACCTTGTTGAAATGTTTACTGTCTTGGGAAAATGTCTTTACTGGAAAAAGCAACCAACCTCATTTGAGGGCAGGTTGCTTTTTTTGTTGGCTTCTACATCTGTAATACAGAACATGCTGCACGACTGTAATCTGGTTGAGGAGAGGCATGTTTTTATAGGATTAATATTATTTAAAATCAAAAAAAGAACCTGGGTGATTATCCCCGGTTCTTCAATATTGTATATAAACAAACACAATGATATAATCAGATTACAGTTTCCTGAGATAATTAGACATAAATATCTTATCTTATATTTAAATCTTATCATGGCGGTAAACTCTTTGTCAAATGTTTTTTTCTCAATTTATTGGTTAGGGGAGATACGGAATGAGTTCTTTGGTTATCAGGTTTCAGGAAATGGAAAAATTGCAGCTTGCGCTCGTTGGTGGAAAAGGATTAAATCTAGCGAAGTTATCAAAGGTTGAAGGAGTACAGGTCCCCGATGGATTTTGTGTTACAACCGTCGGATATCAAAAAGCCATTGAACAAAATGAAACGTATCATGCTTTGCTGGATCAATTAACCTTGTTGAAAGTAGAAGAACGAGAGCAAATTGGTGAAATCAGCAGGAAGATAAGGGAACTTATTATAGGCGTAGAAATCCCTTCCGATGTTGAAAAAGAAGTTACTCACCATCTCTCCAAGTTTGGAGAGGAGCATGCGTATGCAGTGCGTTCCAGTGCGACCGCTGAAGATTTACCACATGCCTCTTTTGCGGGTCAACAAGACACCTACTTAAATATCATTGGGAAAGAAGCAATCATGCAGCATATCAGCAAATGTTGGGCTTCCCTGTTTACGGATCGCGCAGTAATCTACCGTATTCAAAATGGATTTGACCATGTTCAAGTTCATTTGTCCGTTATCGTTCAAAAGATGGTTTCCCCAACGGCCTCAGGGATTTTATTTACGGCTGATCCGATTACATCCAACCGGAAACTGCTTTCCATCGACGCCAGTTTTGGACTTGGTGAGGCGCTGGTGTCCGGCTTGGTATCTGCCGATTGTTATAAAGTACGGGAAGGTGAAATTGTCGATAAGAGGATAGCTGCCAAAACGTTGGCTATCTATGGACGCAAAGATGGTGGAACGTATACTCATCAGATCGATCCCATTCTGCAAAAGACGCAAACACTTACTGATCAACAAATTTTAGAACTGGCACGTATAGGAAGACAGATCGAAGCTCATTTTGGTTTTCCGCAAGATATCGAATGGTGTTTGGCGGATGATACGTTTTATATAGTCCAAAGTCGGCCAATCACAACGTTATACCCGATTCCTGAAGCGAGTGACCAAGAAAATCATGTGTACCTATCTGTGGGTCATCAACAAATGATGACTGATCCCATGAAACCGCTGGGCTTATCTTTCTTTCTATTAACGACTCCGGCACCCATGCGTATAGCTGGTGGAAGATTGTTTGTTGATATTACGCCTAGGCTGGCTTCGCCTGTCATGAGAGAAAACTTCATAAATACCATGGGACAATCCGATCCGCTCCTTAAGGACGCACTTACAACTGTAATCGAGCGCGGGAATTTCATAAAATCGTTACCTATTGATCAGCCAGCACCAACTCCACGTACTAACAATCTACAGAGCACGTCTGAGGGTTTTCAAGCACATATTGAAAATGAATCGACCATCGTCTCTGATTTGATTAAGAGCAATCAAGCCTCAGTAGAGATGTTAAAAAGGAGTATCCAAAACAAATCTGGATTGGATTTGTTTGAATTTATCCTTGAAGATCTGCAAGAATTGAAGAAATTTCTATCTGACCCACAAAGCTCAAATGTATTTATGACTGCCATGAATGCTTCAGCATGGATCAATGAAAACATGAAAGAGTGGTTGGGTGAGAAAAATGCAGCAGATACGCTGTCTCAATCTGTACCTAACAATATCACTTCGGAAATGGGTCTGGCATTACTGGATGTTGCAGATGTAATTCGTCCCTATCCTGAAGTCATTGCTTATTTACAGCATGTGAAAGAGGATGACTTTATGGATGAACTGGTTAAGGTTGAGGGTGGACAGGAAACAAGGGACGCAATCCAAGATTATCTGGACAAATACGGAATGCGATGTGCCGGAGAAATCGACCTGACCAGAACCCGTTGGATGGAAAAACCCATTACACTTGTACCGTTGATTCTGGGTAACATCAAAAACTTTGAGCCTAATGCAAGCAAACGGAAATTTGAGCAGGGACGACAGGAAGCGTTGAAGAAAGAACAGGAAATATTGGATCGATTGAAGCTATTGCCTGATGGTGAACAAAAAGCCAAGGAAACGAAACGAATGATTGACCTGGTTCGCAACTTCATCGGTTATCGGGAATATCCCAAATACGGCATGATCAATCGTTACTTCGTATATAAACAGGCTTTATTGAAAGAAGCCGAACGACTTGCACAAGCGGGCGTTATTGCCGAAAAAGAAGATATATACCTTCTCACTTTTGAAGAACTTCGTGAAGTTGTACGCACCAATAAACTGGATGGGAAGATCATTACCCAACGGAAAGACGATTACAAAATCTATGAAAAGCTAACTCCACCTCGCGTGCTCACGTCTGATGGTGAAATCATTACAGGTCAGTATAAACGTGAAAATATGTCAGCCGAAGCCATTGTCGGCCTGCCTGTTTCTTCCGGAGTGATAGAGGGCCGTGCACGTGTTATCTTCAATATTGAAGATGCTGATCTGGAAGATGGAGATATACTAGTGACTCCCTATACTGATCCGAGCTGGACACCATTATTTGTTTCTATAAAAGGCCTAGTTACCGAAGTGGGTGGACTGATGACCCATGGAGCTGTGATTGCGCGTGAATATGGATTGCCAGCCATTGTCGGAGTGGAGAATGCTACCCAACGAATAAAAGATGGGCAGCGAATTCGGGTACATGGGACAGAAGGATATATCGAAATATTGTAAATGATATACGAATTGAGATTGTACAGTAGTGATCGCGCATCAGACCTGATGTGCGATCGTTTTTGTTTTCAAAGTCAACAACGGAAACGAATCGTACAAATTCAATTACTAATCAGAGCACTTAATTCTGCCTGAAAGACCTTCTCATTATTTTGGTTAAAAGTAGTAAGCAGCACGGTGACAATTCCACCACTGCTCCTTCTTGGAGCCAATTCAATCACTTCTGATAGAACACTGATTTCATCATCTGGAAACACAGGTTTGATGAACTTTATGTTATTCATACCGGTTCCTGCGACAACATCTTCTCCATATATCCCGAGTTCCACCCAAAGTTTGAAAGATGTGCTCATCGTCTGCATACCCGAAGCAATGAGGCTGCCGAAGCGGCCTTCTTTGGCTTTGGCTTCATCTATATGCATATATTGAGGGTCATAAATTTTTGCAAAATCAATAATATCCTTCTTTGACAATTGAATAGACTCTGTTCTATAGGTCTCGCCTATAACATACTCGTTAAATTTCAATGATGTACACCTCCAATAGCTACTCTAAAGGATAAGTCGAATTTAAGGCAAGTAGGATCACCTAGAACATGGATCTTAGGTTCTATTATACCCATGTAGAGGTTGCACAAAAACTATTGAATTCTTTAGTGCCCAAAATGAGTACTAAGCAAATTTAAACATGGATCAACTAGGCAAACATTTGATTATACTTCATATATCCTCTTGTTGAAATTTTAGGACTTTCACGGAAGATTTAAATCCTATAGCTATGTATTAATGTCAGTAATCAACATAGCCCGTACAGGTAGTATACTTCTATACCCATTGCTAAGTCTCCCTGTATTTTTGCGTTAATGAAAACATTTTCAAGCATGATTTAGATAATTATACATATCGCATTCGGGATTTGTGTATTTTCATTTGTAGGAGTAATTGCTACACTGTGTATATCGATAATGAGAATCATTATTAGTGGACTGGAAGCAACATTATTTTATGGAGAAGGGTGGGTAGAGGAGATACATAACAGAACTAAAGGAGTGTAAATAATGCAAGCTTCTACAGCCACATCTGGAGCTGGATTTAAAGCAGCCAAGAAAGACATTAAAGTATTTCCCATCGTTCTTGCTTTTTTGATGAGTGGGTTCATCGGTCTGTTCGGTGAAACGGCGTTAAACGTCGCGCTTACCGATTTGATGCAGATATTCAACATTGGATCGGCCACCATTCAATGGCTGACAACAGGCTATTTGCTGACCATGGGGGTTCTAGTTCCGTTATCAGGCCTATTAATTCAGCGTTTTACAACAAGGCAGCTGTTTGTGACATCACTTTTATTTTCATGTCTCGGTGCTTTGATTGGAGCAGTTGCTTCAAGCTTCGGGGTGTTGATGGTTTCGCGCATTATTCAAGCAGTAGGAACTGCGCTTTTACTACCGCTTATGTTCAATACGATACTGCTCATTTTCCCGATCGAAAAGCGCGGTGCAGCAATGGGCCTAGTTGGGCTCGTTATCATGTTCGCCCCTGCGGTCGGACCGACAATTGCCGGACTGCTCATTGAAGCCCTGAACTGGCATTATATCTTTTGGCTTTCATTCGTTTTTCTTGCTATCGCCCTGATCATTGGGATTATCACGATGCAAAATGTTTCCGAAACGACCAGGCCGCGCATTGATTTACTATCCATGTTACTGTCGACCCTCGGCTTTGGAGGTATCGTCTATGGTTTCAGTAGCGCTGGTGAAGGAGATGGGGGATGGACCAGTTCTACTGTCGTAATATCTCTTGCAATCGGTCTTGTTGCTCTTATTCTTTTCACAATTCGCCAGTTGAAAATATCCAATCCATTGCTTGACCTGCGCGCATTTAAGTACCCGATGTTTGCAATCGGCGCTCTTATGGTGGCACTTTGCATGATGGTCATATTATCTTCGATGCTCGTGCTGCCAATGTACCTGCAAGTAGGGCTTGCCTTCTCCACGCTTAGCGCAGGTCTGATCCTGCTGCCCGCGAGTGCATTGAACGGACTTTTGGCTCCAATTATGGGCAAGCTGTTCGACAAATATGGACCCAAATGGATCGTCCTTCCAGGGATTGTCTTAGTAGCTGTGGCACTTTGGTTATTCTCTGGAGTTACGCTGGCTTCCTCGGTCGCCTTTATTATCACGGTTCATGCTATTATGATGATTGGCGTTTCAATGATCATGATGCCTGCCCAAACGAATGGTCTCAACCAGCTTCCACCGCAGCTTTATCCGCACGGAACGGCAATTATTAACACGATGCAGCAGGTATTTGGTGCGATTGGTACAGCTGTTGCGGTCAGCGTAATGAGTAATGGGCAAGCGAAATATATGAGTCAAGCCACGAATCCAAACGACCCTTCACTTATCCCGTTTTCCTTGACTGCCGGTGTACAGGATGCGTTCATATTCGGCATGATCGTTGCCCTCGTTGGGTTTGTACTCTCCCTTTTCATCAAAAGAGTAGTGGTCAATCGCCTGAACTAACATGGACAAAACAATGACCCTTTAAAAAAAGTCGCTAAGTTAGCGGCTTTTTTTTAGTTCATGTCTAGAGTTGAAAAGATTAGCTCATTTCAGTTCGATTTCCGAAAACACCGATCCCCTAGAAGGAGAATCCCCTATAATCGGTTTGCTTATTCCAGATCCGCAACTTCTCAGCCATGAGATGGTGTACCCCAAGACAACTGAGTCAGTCCCCCCGGATTAGGCGATAATCTAGCCAATAACCTGAGTTGCAACGGATGGAACTTGTTTAATTTGCTTGAATATATTGATCTGTTCATGATGATGCTATGGCATAATGTTACAGCTGTAATCAGGTCTCTATCAGATAACTTGGATAAATTTCCAGTAACAAAAGGATTGTCAAACTAAAAAAAATATGATATTTTCATATCTGTAACCGGTTACACATAGGAGTGAACGTTCATGACAACAATAAAAGATGTAGCTAATTTGGCTGGCGTTTCAGTAGCCACCGTATCAAGGGTCATTAATGAAAGAGGTTATGTTCATGCGGACACTCGCAAGAAAGTGGAGGAAGCGGTCAAGCAACTTAACTTCTCTCCCAATGAAGTGGCCCGCTCTTTATACAAGCGTAAGTCCAAATTGATTGGCCTGCTGCTACCGGATATTGCAAACCCTTACTTTCCGCAGCTTGCACGCGGCGTAGAGGACCGGATGCAGGAGCAGGATTTCAGATTGATTTTCGGAAATAGTGATGAGGATGAACAGAAGGAAAAGGATTATATCCAGACTTTTATCCAGAATAATGTAGTCGGCGTAATCTCTTCAACGAATTACCCTCATTCTTCAATATATGAGAACTTGAAAATTCCCGTGGTGTTTCTTGACAGAACACCTCTGGACAGTCCTTCCGTATATGCGGATGGCAGAGAGGGTGGACGTCTGGCTGCACGGGAGATCATCAAGCGCGGAAGCCGCCGAATTACAGTTATGCAGGGACCGGCACATATCAAACCTGCACAGGACCGTTTTGAAGGTGCAATCGAGAGCATACGTCAGGCGGGTCTGGATTACCGCGTAATCCAAACGACATCATTTTCCTTTAACGATGTTGGGTTATGGGCCGATGAGCTTTTCAGCAAGTATGGCGATACGGACGGAGTCATTGCAAGTAATGACATCGCAGCTATGGCAGTACTGCACGAGGCACTGCGAATTGGAAAAAAAGTTCCTGAGGATATGCAGATTATCGGCTTCGACGATATCCCGATGAGCAGCTTGCTATCTCCTGCATTGTCGACCATTCGCCAACCGGCATACGAGATGGGAAGGGAAGCTGCCGGTTTGCTTATCAAACTGGTGGAACAAGCTCCAATCGAAAACAAACACATACAGCTTCCGGTCAGTTTCATTGAACGGGGCACAACAAGAAAGGTGAATTCAGATGGCTAAAATATGCGTAATTGGCAGCAGCTCCATGGATTTAGTTGTTACTTCTGCAAGGCGGCCGGGGGCGGGTGAAACCGTTCTTGGCGACAGTTTCAAAACAGTTCCGGGCGGCAAAGGAGCAAATCAGGCAGTCGCTGCCGCAAGGCTGGGGGCCGACGTTTCCATGATCGGCCGGGTGGGCGATGACGCTTTCGGTACGGCTATTTTAAATAATTTCAAAGCAAACGCTGTAAATATGCAGAATGTGAAACCGGTTACACATATGGGGAGCGGTACGGCTCATATCGTGCTGGCTGAAGGTGATAATAGTATCGTGGTGGTTGAAGCGGCAAATCGCGAAGTTACACCAGCCTATGTCGATGAAGCGGCAGAAGTGATCCAACGTGCCGATATTGTGTTGATTCAGCAGGAAATTCCGGAGGAAACCGTTGTTCGTGTCAGCGAGATTTGCGCCCAAAGCGGAACTCCCCTGTTGTTGAATCCAGCGCCGGCTAGAAAAGTACCGGATGATGTCATCGACAAAGCTGCTTATATCACACCGAATGAGCATGAGGCCGAGATATTGTTTCAGGGCATGACTCCGGCAGAGGCGCTGCGCAAATATCCAAACAAGTTGTTTATTACGGAGGGCAGCAACGGAGTTCGATACTTTGACGGGGAGCAGGAAATTGTTGTACCTACTTACAAGGTGGAACCAGTGGATACAACCGGAGCGGGTGATACGTTTAACGGCGCATTTGCGGTTGCTCTGGCGGAAGGCAAACCGCTACAAGACAGCATTAGATTCGCCAACCGGGCTGCATCGCTATCTGTGACCAAGTTCGGGGCGCAAGGAGGCATGCCGACACGGGATGAAGTGGAGGAAAGCCTGAAATGAAGAAGCAGGGAATATTGAACAGTCATATCTCCAAGGTGCTGTCTGATCTGGGTCATACGGACACGATTGTCATCGCGGATGCTGGCCTTCCGGTTCCGGAAGGGGTACCCAAAATCGATTTGTCCCTGAAACTGGGGACACCGAGTTTTCAAGAGGTCGTGGAGCTTATAGCGGACGATATGGTCGTAGAGAGAGTGATTTTGGCAACAGAGATCAAGGCAGGGAATCCAGAGGCTTTGCAATTCATTTCTGAGAAATTTGGCGATGAAGCCATTGACGTTTCCATCAGTCATGAACAATTTAAGGCATTGACCCGGAATGCCAAAGTAGTCATTCGTACGGGAGAAGCTACGCCGTATGCCAATTGCATCTTACAATCGGGCGTCATTTTCGGTTAAAAGGGGGACGGTATCATGCATATTCAGATGCAAGACATATATAAAGCGTTTGGTACAAACCAAGTGCTAAGCGGGGTGAATTTCGATCTGAAAGAAGGCGAGGTTCATGCCCTGATGGGAGAGAACGGGGCTGGCAAATCCACGTTAATGAACATTTTGATTGGTCTTCATGGGCGGGATCAGGGAACCATCTCCATTGACGGCAAAGAAACCTATTTTGCCAATCCGAAGGAAGCTGAGAAGATGGGGCTTGCTTTTATTCATCAAGAGTTAAACGTTTGGCCAGAAATGACAGTGCTTGATAATCTCTTCATAGGTAAGGAAATAACTTCGTCTTTTGGATTGCTGAACACAAGACAAATGAAAGCGCTTGCCACTGAGCAGTTTGCCAAGCTTTCCGTGCAGATCCCGCTGGACCGTCCTGCCGGGGAATGTTCTGTCGGTCAGCAGCAAATGATTGAAATTGCCAAGGCACTGATGACCGATGCCAAAGTCATCATTATGGATGAGCCAACCGCAGCGCTTACGGAGCGGGAGATCCAGAAGTTGTTCGGCGTGATCGCTTCTCTTAAGAAAAACGGTGTCTCCATCGTATATATCTCGCACCGGATGGAGGAGATTTTCACAATTTGCGACCGGATTACGATCATGCGTGACGGCAAAACGGTAGACACCAAGGCGATCCCGGAGACGAGTTTTGACGAAGTGGTGCGGAAGATGGTCGGGCGGGAGCTAACGGAACGTTATCCGGCACGAAATCCTTCGTACGGTGAAGTGGTCCTGGAAGTACGGGACGCAAGCAGCAAAGAATTGTTCCAGAATATCAGCTTTACGGTAAGAGCAGGCGAGATCCTCGGATTCTCCGGGCTGATGGGCTCGGGACGGACAGAGATCATGCGGGCAATCTTCGGTTTGGAACCTTTGGACGGTGGCGAAATTATGATTCGAGGCAAAAAGGCTCATATTCGGAAGCCTGCCGACGCGGTTAGACATGGAATTGGATTTATTACCGAAGACCGGAAGGATGAAGGTTTGGTATTAGATTTCTCCATTCGTGAGAATATGGCCTTACCCAATCTGTTCAGCTTCTCAAGTAAGGGGTTCATCTCGACTCAGAAAGAACAGGAATTCGTCGATACGCTCATCAAACGTTTGCAAATCAAGACGCAATCATCCGAAACGGCGGTACGAAACCTGTCAGGGGGCAACCAACAGAAGGTGGTTATCGCCAAATGGGTCGGCATTGGACCGAGTGTGCTCATCCTGGATGAGCCGACACGTGGCGTGGATGTTGGAGCCAAGAGAGAGATTTATCAGTTGATGAACGAGCTGACAGACCGCGGAGTTGCCATCATTATGGTATCTTCCGAGCTGCCCGAAGTGCTCGGCATGAGCGATCGAATCGCGGTTGTGCATGAGGGCCGTATTAGCGGTGAACTGGCAAAAGAAGAGGCAACACAGGAAAACATTATGACATTGGCTACAGGGGGACAATGATATGACAACTTTGCAGGAAAACCAACCCGCCAAAAGCGGTTTCCGCTTGACGAATCTAACACAGAAATTAGGTCCGTTGCTCGGACTGATCATTCTGATTATCATCGTATCGGTATTGAATCCAAGCTTTTTGGAACCGCTTAACATATTGAATCTATTGCGCCAGGTTTCGATTAACGCGCTGATTGCCTTTGGTATGACATTTGTCATTCTGACAGGCGGCATCGACTTGTCGGTGGGCTCCATTCTGGCTTTATCTAGCGCCTTTGTAGCCAATATGATGCTGTCTGGCCTGGACCCGATTCTGTCGATCATTATTGGGGTTGCGCTCGGCGGTGTCATGGGTATGGTGAACGGGCTGATGATTACGAAGGGCAAGATGGCTCCGTTTATTGCTACATTGGCGACGATGACGGTGTTCCGGGGATTGACTCTGGTGTATACGAACGGTAATCCGATTACTGGATTGGGCGACAGCTTGTTGTTCCAACTGTTCGGTCGTGGTTATCTGCTTGGTATACCGGTGCCAGCGATCACAATGCTGATTACTTTTGCGATTCTGTGGATGATTTTGCACAAAACGGCTTTCGGCCGTAAAACGTACGCGCTTGGTGGCAATGAGAAAGCGTCCATTATCTCAGGTATTAAAGTGCATCGCGTGAAAATCATGATTTACTCTCTGGTAGGTATGCTGTCAGCGCTGGCAGGCGCGATTCTGACCTCCCGTCTGAATTCTGCGCAGCCAACAGCAGGTACTTCATATGAACTGGACGCTATTGCTGCTGTTGTTCTGGGCGGAACAAGCCTGTCAGGCGGTAGAGGACGGATCGTCGGTACATTGATTGGGGTCCTGATTATCGGCGTGTTGAACAATGGTTTGAACCTGCTCGGAGTGAACTCGTTTTATCAAATGGTTGTGAAAGGCGTCGTTATTGCCATCGCTGTCCTGCTGGACCGCAAGAAAACGGCTTAAGGAGAGAAGCGAACATGAAAAAACTAACCCTATTGCTTGTAAGCGTAATGATGATCGTTCTGGCAGGATGCTCTCTGGAGCCTCCGGGTTGGGCCAAGCCCGACTCTGCCGGAAGTAATGGACAGAAAAAAATCGGCCTGTCGGTTTCCACGTTGAATAATCCCTTCTTTGTTTCCCTCAAAGACGGGGTAGTTGCAGAAGCTAAAAAACAAGGAATTCAGGTCATCGTGGTTGATGCACAAAATGATTCAGCCAAACAAACCAATGATGTAGATGACCTTATTCAACAGGGGGTAGAAGCCCTGCTGATTAACCCTGCGGATTCAGCGGCGATCTCCACGGCCGTTCAATCTGCCAATAGTGTGGGTATTCCTGTGATTACACTTGACCGTTCGGCCGACAAAGGCGACGTGGCAGCGTTGGTCGCATCGGATAACGTCAAAGGTGGACAAATGGCGGCGGAATATTTCGTAGAACATCTTGGCGAGGGAGCAAAGGTGATTGAACTTGAGGGTGTACCCGGAGCTTCCGCAACAAGAGAGCGGGGGAAAGGTTTCCATGAGGTTGCCGACCAAAAACTCAATGTGGTTGCCAAACAGTCTGCCGATTTCGATCGCTCCAAAGGTTTGAATGTGATGGAGAATCTGCTGCAAGGGAATCCTGACGTGCAGGCGGTATTTGCCCATAACGACGAGATGGCACTGGGCGCGATCGAAGCGATCCAAAGCTCCGGTAAAGACATTCCTGTGATTGGATTTGACGGCAACGATGATGCGATCAAATCCATTCAGGATGGAAAGTTAACGGCAACGGTCGCTCAGCAGCCAGTACTGATTGGCCAGCTGGCGGTGCAAGCTGCTCTGGACGTGCTGGACGGCAAGCAGGTAGAGAAATCGATTCCGGCTGAATTGAAGCTGGTGACCAAGGAAAACGCAAACAACTAAATATCCTTGTAAATCCCGTTCTGGACAAAACTCCAGAGCGGGATTTTCGCTTTGTATTCACCCGCTTCGGACGGGACCACAGTTACAGAATTACAACTTTACATTGCTGACTTTCACACCTATTATGTAACAGAGCGAAAGAGTGAGCGGAATAAGAATCTCAGATATAAAGAGAGGTCTGCAATACATGGAAAACGTATCAACTGAAGTTAAAATGGAATCATTTCAAGCCTTTCAATCGACAATCCGCAAATCGGAAAACGCCCTGGCTAATATGTCTCAGAAAGGTAGTAACACTACCTTATTAGATAAACGCCTCAACGCTTTGTACATCGGCTTAGCTATGTTGGAAACTGCTTGGAATCTAAAACCTCATCACTACACCGAGGAAGATTTAACTGAAGCTCGCAATGTTTTGGCTGGTTTATTACCATTACTTGATAACATGTATGATAAGTCAAAAACCGGTAGCCCTCAAAAAACGCTTATAGAAAGAAGAATTAAAGCATTTGAACTGGCTGTTCAGGCCATGGATGACGTTGTGGAAAAATAAATTGCTCTTGAAGCTTGATTATGAACAAAATTTGGTTTCATTGGAAATCGCTAAAGTTATATTGATAGCAATAATTGAATGTAAGCTTAAGTGAAAGCTGAAGGATCAGGTTTTATTGAAAGAGTGCAATTGTGGACCATGGGTATACTACTCGCTGAGTGTGGAGAAATCAAATTAAAAAGATCCCAAAAAACCATCTCAATAATTGAGATGGTTTAATTTATTTTCATAATATGGTTCAAACATATTGACTCAATCATCAGAATAAACGGTTGTATTGAAACTTTCAGGCCCCAAGCGTACGTTACTCACATTGTAAATTGGATTATAGGAGAATGTGGCGTACGCTGAGTAGACGAGCTGTCCATTGCCAGGGGGTGGGACATTGTACTCCGAACCGGTAAAGCTTAAAATGCAAGGACTGAAAAAAGGGTTGGCCAATACAGTTGTAGTGGCCCGATATACAAGCTGTTGCGAACCGCCTAACCCCCTGTATACTTCTATGACAAGATTCCCGTTAACAGGCAACTGACTTGCCGTAACTTCGACTATCCCCGAAAAAAAAGTCCGGATCCACATACCCGGGTTGCTGATCTGCAATCCAACCTGGGCAAACAATAGCGGGACACCATTCGTGAAGCTGGGAGTTAAAACATGCTGCCCATTGGAGCCTTGGGAAGTCCGTGCATCTAACGTTTTAACCATGAAAATTCCTCCTTCCGTATTTTCATAGAGTCCTATTAGCAATGAGTTAATCGTCGCTGTATGCAACCGCATTGAAACATTCTGGTCCAACGCGGCTGGCTTGCTCTGATGGGGATGCCGGAACAAATGTCACAAAACAAGAATAGATAAGCTGCCCGGAAGGAGGAGGAGGCACATTGTAATCAGAACCATCGAAGCTTGCCAGTATGCTTCCCACAGAAGGAAATATGGGTTGGGAAACGACATAAATTGGCGTGCCTGTATAGGTCGAGCCTCTGAAAATTTCAAATCGAATTGAAGAAGGTTGTGAGGACAAATTTGCTACCGAAATCCGATAGGTTCCGTTAAACTGAGTGCGAATAACTAATCCTGGATTGACAATGTTTAGCCCAAGGACACCCACCAAAGTAGGCGTATTTGGAGCGAGTGGGACATTAAATGGAGCAACACCGTTAGACCCGAGCGAAGTACGGGCGTCATGCGTACGAACCATAGCAATTCCTCCAATCTATAATTTTGTTATATCTTATGTAGCTAGTTTCAAAGAGTTGTCAGCTAAATGGTAATGATTTTCTATGATTTTGAAAACAACCCAACTATTATGGCTATTGGAAAAATACGAATCGAGGGACATGATGCTATTGTTCCTTCGAAATTAACCTTATAGCTCTGCAACAAGGCGAGTTTCCCAATCGTGCACTTAAATGTATAATAATTATTCGAGGTGATGATGATGGCAAGATCAAAAGAGTTTGAAGTTAATGAAGTATTAGATAAAGCAATACACTTGTTTTGGACCCAAGGATATGAGAAAACCTCAATGCAAGATTTGGTTGAATTTATGGGCATTCACCGCAGAAGTATCTATGATACGTTTGGGGATAAGCACGCTCTATTTATGAAAGCTCTTGAACGATATGAAACGAAGCAGACCAACAAAATGAGCTTTTTAGTTGATACACAAAAACCAATCAAAGAGATCATTCGGGCTTTGTTTGATTCAACAATAAGAAATGAAGGACAACCTTTAGGATGTTTTCTTGTAAACTCAGGCGTGGAACTGGGCGTATTGGATCCTGAAGTTGCATCCTTGGTTAATGAGAGTTATTTGCGAACGGAGGAATTGTTGAGAAACCTTGTTTTGGAAGGCCAACAAACGGGTGAAATCAAGGCTGACGTTGACCCTGTAGTTATTTCACATTATTTAATGAATGCTTGGGTGGGGATACGAACGTTGGTTAAGACCACAACGGATCAGCAAAAATTAAAAAATATTATGGAAATGACACTATCCGTTTTAGATTGAAAGTGGAGTTATAATATGGCAGGCAAAGAGGGAGTTGTCTCCATGAAGGCTGGTTTGTTTTAGTGATACAGGTTCTTATCCTGTTAACATTATAAAGAACTTGTATCGCATGTCTGGCAAAACTCATAGTTCCCTGTTCCAACATCATTATAGAGTAGTCAGAAAATAATTCTTTACTGTTCGTTCTAGAAATGATATTCTAAATAGCAAGTTAGATCTAACTGTTTTTTTTACACAATTAAGAATGATCGTTCTAAATTAATATTGAAAGCTTATCTATACTAAAATACATGTTGAGAAGGAGAAAATATGCTGAAATATACAGTTATCACGGGTGCAAGTTCAGGGATTGGATATGAGACAGCATTGGCGTTTGCTGCACGAGGCAAAAACTTAATCTTGGTAGCTAGAAGATTGGACAAATTAGAAGAACTCAAATCAGCAATTCAGAATATTGATCCTGCTGTACATGTTATTGCTCATACAAGTGATCTATCGGATACAAGTCAGGTATACACACTTTATAACACTCTTAAGGAATACCAAATTGAGACTTGGATTAACAATGCGGGGCTCGGTGAAGGTTCTTTTGTAGCAGAACAGAATCTGGAGAAAGTTGAAACCATGCTGCGTGTGAACATTGAGTCCCTAACGATCCTTTCCACACTCTATGTGCGAGATTATGCAGATGTAGAGGGAGCTCAGTTAATTAACGTCGCATCTGCACTTGGATATGCCATTGCTGTTGGAAGTGTTGCGTATTCAGCAACGAAATTTTACGTTAGTGCCTTCACAGAAGGGCTTGCCAAAGAACTTGAAATAAAAGGTGCAAATCTAAAAGCAAAGGTCCTAGCTCCAGCTATAACGGAAACGGAATTCGTGAAGAAATCATTAGATACAGAAGATTTTGATTACAAAGCAAACATGTCTAAATACCACACTGCCAAAGAAATGGCAGGTTTCATGTTAGATCTATATGATAACAGCGAAGTAGTAGGGATTGTAGACCTGAACTACAATTTCAATCTGAGAAGCCCAATCTATCCAATCATAGGAGCACTGCATTAATATTTCATTAAACATGGCGTACAACTAAACATTGTGCGCCATGTTTTTAATCTGATCCTAGAGGTTGGCTTCCTTAATAGAAAAGAAATTCCCGCACTCTCCCTGGAAAGGAATATACCTGCTCAGATCCAAACGATGTTTCAATTTTTAGATAACCCACAGAAAACAACGATTATTGATTGATTTTTCCCAGCGATGTGTACCAGTCGTTCACCTCTTCAGTTATCTCATCGCCACCTAGCTCGTGCCATCTAACGACGACGAGATCGAAGCTTGACAGCGGCTCCTGCCCATATACGATTTTGAGCATCGCGTCATGCAGTAACTCGTCAAGGGCGTCACCGATCTTTTCCATCGTAGGCGTCGGAGCTCCTGTGAAGGCATCTGTCTTATAGACGGAGGGATTGCTTTCTACGATTTGCCAGCCCCTCAGCTCCTGAGGTGTACGGAGCAGCTTATTTTTGATGTCATATGACGTCTGATCGGATGCACCACTGTTGATGCGAGCAATCGATTCACTGAGCAAGTTAGGGACCGAGGGGAGAGACAGGCTTAAGAGATACTTCTGGGGGTCTGCAAAGCCACCCGGAACCTGGCTTTCCAGGAATGTCACCTTGCCATCCTCATAGCCGTAGTCGTAGCCTTCAGCGATTCCCCAGCGATACGGTGAGCCAGCAGGAGGATCAATGAAGTTGTCATAAACAAAGTTCATATAGTTGAAAAAAATCTCGGGATTCGCCATATCTGCGTTGATAGCAATTGCGCCATATTCTGGCGGCGTGCCACGCGTACCGGATAAGCCGCTCGGCCCGAGGGGGATCGGGTACGCCTCGAACCGGGCGTCCGGCTCGTTCGCAGTCACGTTCCCTAACGGCCATCCGGCCGCCCACAGCGGCGCCACAATCATGCCTGCCTTGCCAAGCTTCCATGATTCCGTCGCTTGAACCTCATCGAGAATCTCAGCATCTTTCGGTATGTAGCCTCGCTCCATCCAGCGTTTTAACGTCGTTAGACCTTGCCGAACACTTGGTTGGACCGAGCCGTAAGACAGCATCCCGTCCGCGTCTGTGCTCCAGACGTCCGGCATTTCCCCGTAAGCCCCAAACACGAAGCCCGCATCCGACATCCAGGTGAAAAACGAATTTTTCAAGCTGATGCTAAGTCCATAGGTGTCGTCTTTACCATTGCCGTCCGGGTCAAGATGAACGAACGCATCCATGACGGACTCCATCTCTTCCAGGGTGGTGGGCGCCTTCAAACCAAGCTTATCAAGCCAATCCTGACGGATGTACAATACCTCATTCGAATTCATCTTGCCGTCGAGGATCGGTATTGCCATTTTTTTGCCGTTGATTATGTACCGGTCCCACGACTCGGGTGCCTGCGCCATGGCTGCTTTCCACTTGGGTGAGGCATACTGCTCGAACAACTCTCCTACGTCGCGGAAGGCACCGGAGCGCAGCAACGGATACATATTTTGTCCACCCTTGAATGTGACGATGTCGGGAAGGGACTGACCGGTCGCGATCAAGGTGTTCAGTTTATTGATGTAGACGTCCTCATCACCAGTCGTCGTCCAGAGGTAGCTCACCTTGATGCCGAGCTTGTCCTCAAACAGTCGGCTCAGTACGTTGTTTTGCAGATCCTCACCGTTTTTGAACTCGATGTCCGGGTACAAATGCCCAACGGTCGTCAAGACCACAGGAGACTCATATTTTCCATCGATGAACGAAGGGGCAGGTCCTACAGACGTGTTCTCTTTCTCCTCTAGTTGGGAGGGTCCCGTTGGATCTTCCCAAAAGATGAACGAAAAAATCATGACGACGAGGAACAAGATGATTGCGAGGCCAAATAGCCCTGTCTGCTTCAACCATTTCCAGCTTCTCATATCTCTGTTGCCTCCTGTTCACGGACGACTTTCCAGCGCAACGTCACCTGAAGTCCGCCCAGTTCTCCGTTAGCCAGCTCCATATCGGCCTCCGAGCCGAGCAACGCTCTCATCCGCTCATATACATTGTGAAGCGCCCACGCAGTATTGGCGTCCGTGCCGTAGTAGATTGCATTACGAAGCGTGTCGAGTTGACCGGGCTCGACACCACAGCCGTTATCCGCCACAATCAGCTCACAATATTCTCCGTTGGAATAGCCACTAATTCGGATGTCCCCAACCATGCGCAGCGACTCAATGCCGTGCAGAATGGCATTTTCCGCGAGAGGTTGTAGAAGCAGCCGCGGCACCTGTATATCGAGGAGCTGCTCCTCGACATCAATGGTGAAAACGAAGCGGTCCATCTGAAGGCTCTGGATCGTCAGGTATAACCGGACGAGCTCAAGCTCGTCCCGTACCGTTGTATATGTGTTCTCGAACTTGATCGTTTGCCGGAAATAACGGCTTAAGCTTATGGACATGTCAATGACGGCCTGCTTCTCGTCTAATTCGGTCATACTCTTGATAAACGCAAGCGAGTTGTACAGGAAGTGCGGCTGGATCTGGGAGTGGAGCTGCCGCAGTTTTGCCTCCTTGGAGCGGATCTGTTCCATGTAAACCCTTTCAATTAATTCTTTGATTTCCTTGGACATTTCGTTGAAGCGCTCAAACAAATACATGAATTCGTCATTACTTTCCTGGTGGAGCGTGATGGAATATTGGCCGGATGTGATCTTCCTGACGCCCCAGAGCAGTTTACGTATCGGAATCTGCACGTCCCGGTATAACAGCAGGGCGAGCAGGATGCTGAACAGAAGCAGGAAAACGCTAGAGAAGTAGTAGAGACGCTGATTGGCATAGATCGGATTGAGTACCTCACTTATCGGGGTATAGTCCGCAATGTACCAATCTTTAAAGTTACTCAGAGCAGTGAAATTAACGAGGTATTGCTCACCGTTCAGTTTAATAAGTCGGTTACCACTCACTTCTTTACCAACCTCAAGTTGGCTTGTCAATTCACGGATGAAAGGAAGCTTCTCTGTGTCGCTTGCCAGCACATCCCCGGCCGCAGACAACAAGATTGCGCTGTTGTCGTTCGTTCCCTTGGCACGGTCCAAGTAGGCGAGTACATTTTTGGTGTCGATCTTGGCCCTGACGACATAAGACACTTCCTCCGGATCAAAGCGGAAGGTGTACGGATGCGCCAAATAATACGTTAAATACGTGCCATCGCCCGTCTGCTCATACTGCCAGAACGGACGGAAGTGCGTCTCCAGGTACAGTTCGCTTAATTTTGACGAAGAGGACGTTGAGGAGAAAGATGAACTATCCTCATCGTAAATCACCATGAATTCGGCGTTCCAGTTGTTCAGGGCATGCAAAAGGTTCAACTTGTCCGATACCCTCAGCTTCAACTTGTTCAGCTCAAAATCTCCTTCCAGAAAGGAAGGAGTCGCAAGCAGTCGCACATCTTTGTCCAGTACGAGAAAATCGCTAAAGGACGATACTTTGGACAGATTGTTGTCGATGTCTCCGGCCAGGAAAGTAAGCTCATTCAACTTCACTCTTTGAATTTCCTGCTTAATGAGCCGCACGCTGGAGCGATTGGTCAGGTAGTACAGAAGCAGGGTAGAGACGAGCAGTAGAAAGATGACAAGCACAATTTTTGTGAAAATGGTTAGTTTCATTATAATGTCCCCGTTCGGTCAGGAGGATTGATGACGGAAGTCTTGCGGTGTCAGTCCAAAATGCTCTTTGAACAACTTGATGAAGTACTGCGGCTTATGGTAGCCGATTGCCGTCGCAACGTCGCTAACCTTGAGTTCTGGTTGCTCGATAAGGATTTCCCGCGCGCGCTGCATGCGCACTTTGTACAAATATTCGCTAATATTCTCGCTTGCCTTACTTTTGAACAGAGCGGACAGGTACGCGGGATGCAGGCCGACGTGATCCGCTGCCGTCTGCAGCGTGGCGTCCGCGAGATGCGCGGTGATGAACTGCTGGACCTTACGGATGAGCGCTACTTGCTCATTGTTCCATTCGCTTTTGGTCATCTCCCGCAATCGGTCGAGCGTGAGTACTATCCAATCCTGAAGCTGGTACATATGGCGGAAACGGTTGGCTTCAGTGGCCTTGTCCAGCTCTGGAGGGATGATCTTAAGCAGGCTGAGTCCGTTTTTGTGGGCAAAAAAGCTGAAGGCTCCCATCGCGTGATAATAGAGCTCAAGTAGCGTTTCCCGTGAATCCATTCGTTTGTTTGTCACCTCAAGGAAAATGGCGTCCCACTTGGTAGAGATCGCCTCCCATTGGTAAATTTCAAACAACTGGATCATCGTGGGAGACTCGTAAAGGCTGTGGACGCGGTAGGGCTTTTCGGGCACTAAGGCGTCCTGTAGGCGGATTAAGAGGTCTGTCTCACCGCCAAGATGGCGGGTGAGTATAGCCAGTGAGTCCTGGTAAGTCTCACGCAGGCCGTGAGCCATGACCTGCCAGTGGCTCACGACGATTGAAATGCTGCTTTTGAGAAAGTGCCTGACGTGCTGCTGCAGTCTGGCCGCCAAATGTTCGAGGGACCGCTGTCGATTAAGCTCCGGTTCCTTCTCCCGCGCTAGCCACGACTCTTCCCGTACCTTGAGAACAAAGACTTCATGCTCGTACGCATCACGCCCGTGCCAGACATGGAACAATTCCGAGAAGGTTTCCTCAGCGATATTTGCGACGGCCGAGGAGAGCAGGGACTGGTCCTTCCAGTTCAACTCCTCAGCAGACGATTCAATGCGGAGGAGGCATATTGCAGTTTCGTCGCTCGGACAGAACGGCAGCCGATAATAAGCCATTTTTTCTTCGAGCAGTTTGGGAGGAAGCTTTCTACCTTGAAGCAGATCCATAAGCAGCTTTTCTCGAAACAATGGCATATGTTCGCTGAGCATGCTCATTGCCTTCACCTGTTTTCCCCGTTCGTCCCATTCCAGATGAAGCGCTTCCGTAAGTTGGCGCAGCATGTCGGCCAGCTCTCTTTGGTCGACTGGCTTGAGCAGATAACCATCCACCTGTTGTCTGATCGCCTCCTGTGCGTAGTCCCATTCGCCGTAGCCGGATAGCAGGATGCTTTTGAAGTGTTTGTCGTATTTTTTTATATGCTCGATCAGCTCCAGGCCGGAGATTCCGGGCATTC
Organism: Paenibacillus sp. GL_099_B; assembly: GCF_057835695.1. Lineage (NCBI taxonomy): Bacteria > Bacillati > Bacillota > Bacilli > Caryophanales > Paenibacillaceae > Paenibacillus > Paenibacillus sp. GL_099_B. The sequence goes on along the minus strand of NZ_CM174430.1, from coordinate 4,174,055 downwards.
GAATATCGGTGATGATAATATCGACGGGATAGCTCTTGCAATGTTCGAGTGCCTCTTCGCCAGAGAAAGCCTTGTGAACCTTGCCAATGCCGAGAGCTTCCCACGGCATGGTGCGTTCGAGACTGTCCACGAGATGAGCATGATCATCAACAATTAGTAGCTCATACATGCTTAAATCCCCCAGTCAGTTTTCGCTTGTTACGGTTGAGGTATCTTCAACCTTTTTATTATCTGAGCAGAACTGTTCCTTTGTCAATTGCAGGCTGAAGACGCCAGAATCGTTGCCTTGAATTCGCTCATCTCGACGACTAATCCCTGCCTCAGCCTTGACGCCTCGGCAGCGAATGCCATCAGATGGCTGTCCAGCGAGGCCTGAGCGGAGGTGAGTGTGCCACTATGATTTCCCTCGCGCAGATCGGCCAGGAACCGACTCATAATACCCTCGTCACCGCCTTGGTGTCCAGCTGCACCAGCGGACGTGGTGATGATACTGCGCTTCCCACTGGAGAATTCAAACAGATCGATCTCCTCCTTCAGCAGATCGCCGCGAATCTCTCCCCCAGTGCCCATAATTTGGACAATGCGGTTGATGTCGCGCGTGAAGCCACACATACTGAACATCACCGTGGAACCACCTGCGAACTCCATGTTAACGATCTGATGATCAACGACGTTGTTGTCCGTCCGGTACACACATCTCCCATAGGGCCCGTGAAGAATAGCGTTCATTCGATTCGTCTCTGTGGGAGGAGTCGCGATGAGTGCTGCGAAGCCATTGTCTTCGAGCGGCTGCATGTAGAAACGGGGGGCGGAGTAAGGACAGCTGGCTTCCACCGCGCAGCCGTCCGTGCACCGTTCCGTCGATCCTTCAGGTGCCTCGCTGATCTGAAAGTGTTTCAGCGAACCGAATGAGCTGAGGCGTACACACTCGTCGTCAATCAGCCACCGGATCAGATCCATATCGTGACAGGATTTCGCCAATATCATTGGGCTGGCCAACTGATCGTTGCGCCAGTTGCCTCTGACGAAGCTGTGTGCGTAGTGGAGGTAGCCTACGTTCTCATTGTGCTGAATCGACACGATCTCGCCAATTGCACCGCCTGCCAATAAATGTTTGAGTCTCTGCCAGAAGGAAGCATAACGAGAGACATGGCAGATGGTGAGTAGAAGTCCCGCTTGATCGGCCGCCTCCGCCATCTTTAAGCATTCCAGAGGATCATTTGACATTGGTTTTTCAAGGAGTACATGATAGCCCCGGTCCAGTGCCGCCATGGTTGGCCCGTAGTGCATACGATCCTGCGTGCAGATGAGGACGGCATCGCAGAGTTTTGGCTGTGCCAGCAGATGCTCCCATGACTCGTAAAGTTGAGACGATGCCAAGCCGAATTGCTTCGCAGCTTCGTTCCGCCTGGCCGCGTCCGGCTCGGCGACCGCTACGAATTCGGCCTCGTCCGAATGGGCGAGTACATAGGGAGCATAGCTAAGCAGCCCTCGGGCGCCTGCTCCAATCAGGGCAAGCTTTATTTTTTTCATGGAGATATACCTCCTATTGGATTTTGCGATACCAAGGCAGACGTGAGAGGGGCGCATCAACTTGAAGTTCGGTTGGCCCGTTGATGATATTCCCATCCTCGTCCTGCCATTGACCTTCAGGAAAAACCACGTTTCTGGATGTCAGTCCCTTGACGACGACTGGCGCAACGAGCAGATTCTGTCCGAGGAGAAACTGGTCATTTACGAGCTCGTAGCCGCAGTCGGGATATTTGAACTCCAGGCTTCGCAGTATCGGTAAACCGTCTGCAGCGGCCTGGCGAGCAAGCGTGAGCAGCTCGGGGCCGAGCTCGGATCTTAACCTTACGGCGTCAAGGCACCAGGTTAGCTCCTCACCTTTCAGCACGCGCCAGGGTGCCATGGAAAACTGCATCACAGGGAACAGCGCGGCACATTGGGTGTACCTTACGAACAACTCGCTGTCAAAGTGAAATTCCGGGGAGTTGATATCGCCGTCCATACCGCCGCCGATCATATCGGGGCAGTTAAATGCGTAGCCAAGCAGTCCCTGAGCAATCGCGTTGGGTATGAGTCCGCTGAGCCCAGTGGCGTCCCACGTATGTGTCTTGTCCCGCTGGCGCTGGATGAGTCCCTGGCCACCGAGCTTCCAACACATCCGCAGCTCAACCAGCGAATAGCCAACTCCGAGGTTGGCGTAAGCTTCGCAGTCTTCAAGCTGACGCAGGGGACGAGTCCATGCAATGGGCTGGGTCGTGTCCGCTCCGCCCGGCAAGAACGGCTCGCCGGCGTCAAGCTTAAAACCATCAACACCGTAATCAGTGATCAGACGATCCATCTGCCGCTTGAACCAGGCCGCACCTTCCTCCTTCGTATAATCCACAACTGCGCTGTAACCATTCCACCAATGTCGGATGATTGGCGCCTTGTCCACGCCTGTCAGAAGCAGATCACCCGCCCGCAATTCCTTAAACATCGTGCAGTCCGCACTTACGTATGGGCACATCCAGAGCATCACCTTGAACCCCATGCCGTGAAGCGTATCAATCATCTCCCGCGGATTCGGGAACCTGTACTTGTCAAAGTCCCACATGCCATAATCCATCATCCAATTGTCGTCGATAATGAGGACGCCGGGCGGTAGCCCGTTCGCTAGAATCGATTCTGCATAACGGATAATTCTGTCCTGCGTGGGGTTATAGAACATCTCGACCCAGGTACAGTACTGCGGGGCTGTGAAGACGAGGGCGTCGGGCATTTGCTTGGAAGGAGGGAAGTGTGTGCCGGCAGCATGACGGTATGCGCCCTGCAGTGAGCTATGTTCATCTTCCACGACGACTTCACCAGCGTTATCAAAGACGGAAAGTCCATTCTCGTCCACATGGAAAGCAAACGGCTCCTCGCTCCAAATATATCTGCCCTTATTGGAGAGCAGCAAAGGCGAGGCCTGATTGTCATCCGTCACACGCAAATCCCTTGTATATGCTGTCTGGCCAAATGGCATGGAGCTGCCATCGTTGATTACACCGCCCCACCAGTATTCGCCAGGCAGCCGGGCGATTGAGATATTATTCATGGGAGAATTCTCCTTTGGAATTGCGGACAAAATCTTGTGGATGATTTGTCCCAATCGTTTGAATTTTGATACGGGTTTTATTATGCAGAGATCATCCGCAATTGGGAAGGGGATCTTAAAAATGTGGTTTGAATCTTAAAATTTGGGCATTTAAACCGGATTTTTCCTGATTTATGATGAGAACGTCAAGAGCTCACGACGATCGACTGGCGGAAAAAACGCGCATTTTTTCCGTTCTCCAGCTTTTGGAGTATGACTGCTGGACGTAAGGGTACAATCTTCATTTTTAAGAAAAGTCGAGGGGAGTTTGACGATGAATATAAGAAAAAAAATGGCGGCAGGGATCGCCAGCTTACTGCTTGTCTCGTTGATGGCGGGCTGTAATAGTTCTAATGACGGGGGCGGGGCTACCGACAGTGGTGCCCAGAAGAGCGTTACGATTTCTTATACGATCTGGGACAAAAACCAGCAGCCGGCGATGGAGGCGATCGCCGATGCGTTCACTGAGCAGCATCCGAATATCAAGGTAAAAGTTGATGCTATTCCTTGGGGCGAATATTGGACGAAGATGTCCGCTGCAGCGCCAGCGGGAATGCTGCCCGATGTATTCTGGATGCATGGTGGTCAGTTTATGAAGTACGCAGAAGGGCAGTTCCTCGAGCCGATCACAGACAAGGTGCAGGCCAATGAAATCGATCTGAACAACTACGCGTCCAACCTCGTCTCCATCTATACGCTGGACGGGCAAAACTACGGTATTCCAAAGGACTTCGATACCATTGGTCTGGCCTACAACAAGGAGCTGTTCGATCAGGCGAACATTCCTTATCCAGACGATACATGGGATTATGCCAAGCTTGCTGAAGTCGCCAAACAGCTAAGTCAGCCAGACAAGGGCATTTACGGTTTTGGCGCAAAGCTGGACACCCAAGCGGGCTACTGGAACGACATGTTAGCGAACGGTGGTTTTATTTTAAATGACGACATGACCAAATCCGGCTACGACGAATTGGCTTCGATTGAGGCACTAAAGGCCCGTTACCAGATGATTCTTGACAAGGCTTCGCCGACGCACCAGCAGATGACCGACACGGATTCGGTCGAAATGTTCAAGTCTGGCAAGCTCGCGATGATTTTCGATGGATCTTGGGACAACGGCAATCTGGCGAGTAGTGAAATTATCAAAGGAAAGTACGATTGGGCACCCCTGCCGAAGGGGAAGGTCAAGCGTGGCAATATCATTAATGGCATCGGCAACGTCATGTCCACTAAGGGTAAGCACAAGGATGAAGCATGGCAGTTCCTGAAATTCCTCGGCTCCAAGGAGGCCGCTGAGATCACGGCAGAGATGGGTGCCGCGATTCCGGCGTTCAATAATACGCAAGACGCATGGGTGAAGAACAATCCCGATTTGAACCTGCAGGTATTCATTGATCAGGCGGCGGACGCGACTCCGTACCCGAGTGGTTCAAAATCATACCCTGTCTGGTTCTCGAAAGAGGCAGAGATCATGTCACAGGCATGGGGCGGCGCGATTTCAATCGAAGAAGGCGCCAAGAAAGTGGCTGAAATGATGAATCAGGCGATTGAGGACGCAAAGTAAGCGCCCTACGCCAGGCAAAATTGTCGATGGTATTCCGGTTAACGGAATACCTATGGCACAAATGAGGTGAAGGCAATGCATTCGAAAAGCAGATATATATGGGCTTATATGATGATCGCTCCGACGTTGATCGGAACGCTCGTTTTCTGGAGCTGGCCAGCCGTGTATTCCATCTATCTGAGCTTCCTGAAGTCCGAAAACTTCGGCCTTGTCAACCACTGGGTCGGTTGGGCCAACTACGAGAGATTATTTATGGACGAGGAGTTCTGGCAAAATCTACGTAATACGATACTTTATGTCGTGCTGTTTGTACCTACGACGATTATACTGTCGACGTTCTTCGCCGTACTGCTGAACGCGAAGATCAAGGGCCAGTCTGTCTATCGGGTCATTTATTTTCTACCGCAGGTTACGATGGCGGCCGCGGCTGCTATGGTGTGGGTCATTATTTTCGCTCAGGATTACGGACTACTAAACTCTGTACTCGGCACACACATCGCGTGGATCTCTGACAAGCGTTTCGCCATGTATGCTCTTGTCATGGTCGGTGTTTGGGGAGCGATTGGCTTTAACATGTTGCTGATCCTAGCTGGGCTTCAAGGCATTCCACGTACTCTGTATGAGGCGGCTGAGATTGATGGTGCTGTCGGTTTTCGCAAGTTTCGTTCTATCACGCTTCCGCTATTAACACCAACACTATTTTTTACGTCGATCGTGCTGGTGATCGGTGCCACACAAATTTTTGACAGTATCTATCTGATTATCGGTAAAACGAACGTTGCGCTACCGGCCGTGCGTTCTCTTGTATACGCTTATTACCAAAATTCATTTATCTATTACGATCAGAACTATGGAGCAGCGATCGTCAACATTCTGCTGGTGATCAACCTGGTTTTGACGGGTATCCAATTCATGCTGCAAAAAAAATGGGTGATTTACGATTGAGGAGGTACAAAAGTGAGCAGAGTTGTCTCTTCGAAGCATAGAAGCAACCTTATTATTCATTTGGTTCTGATCGCTGGGGCAGCCGTCATGGTGCTTCCATTTCTCTGGATGATTCTTACGTCTCTCAAGACGACAACGGAGGCGACCCAGATTCCGATTACGATATTACCTGCCGAGCCGAGCTTGCGAGGTTATGTAGACGCCCTTAGGCAATCGGCCTTCTTGCATTATTATGCGAATACGCTGATGGCTGCGTTCATGAAGACGTTATTCCCTGTCGTCTTCAGCGCGATGGCTGCCTTTGCATTCGCTCGCATTAGCTTTCCGGGTAGAGGGCTGTGTTTTTTTCTGATCATTTCGGTCATGATGATTCCCAACCCGGTGTTCTATACGCCTCAATATTTGATGATGAGCAAACTCGGATTGGTGAATACGACGACCGCACTTTGGATCACGTCGCTCGTCAGCCCATTTGCGACCTTTTTGCTGCGCCAGTTTTTCCTCGGCATCTCCAAAGAGTTGGAGGAGGCAGCAGTGCTCGACGGATGCAATCCGTTCCAAATCTTTCGCTATATCATGCTGCCGCTTGTCAAGTCAGCACTGGTTGCAGTCGTCATTATCCAATTGCTCTGGTCATGGAATGAACTACAGTGGCCACTTATCATCAACAGTTCACCTGAAAAATTGACGCTGTCGGCAGGCCTTGCCACACTTGTCTCCATGTTCGGTACGGATTATCCTGTATTGATGGCTGGTGCGTTCATGGCCGTCATTCCAATGCTCATACTGTTTTTCATTTTCCAACGGCGGTTCATTGAGGGTGTCGCCTTTAGTGCCAGTAAGGGATGATCTTTTGAATTACCCCGATGTAATCTGTGAAAATGGACTGAGCGTACCACCACGTTTACTAAGCTTTCTACATCAAGTAGTGACGAGGTGTGTTCTCATTAATGCGTAGAGTTCAGAGCTGGAGAGGAGGTGAGTAAGGCTGGCGAGCAAGTTCGTTGCCATATTTAATAGTTAATCTCATGCGAACAGGAGTGAACGATGCAATGTCGAATGCAAGATTTGCAAGGCTAGGATTGATGATGGTCGTCTTTTGTCTACTTGGCTCGGTAATGTTTATGAACTTCAAGCCCAACCATGCCTATGCGTCAGGGGAGTGGCAAGCCCAAACCTATGACCCGAACAAAGCGGGGCTGGAGTTAAACCCGCTGAAGGGCTTTTTACCCTTTTCCAAGCTTCCTTCGGACAGTGTTGATCCGAACAACAGTTTTCCGCACAGCATGGAATGGTTCTACGTTTCGCTTCGTGACCTGATGACGGATTGGAACACATACAACTGGGCCCCGCTGGATGCCTATCTAAATGATATCGCTAGTCGGGGCAACCAGGCGGCTTTCCGTGTCTACGTTGACTACCCGGGGCGTACAAGCGGTATTCCGCAGTTTCTAATTAATGGCGGGCTTATGACCCGAGATTATGATCAGAACGGCAATCATGATACATCCACCCACAGTCTGGCCCCCGACTGGAACGACGCAAATCTGAATCAGGCTTTGCGACAGTTCGTCACCGCACTTGGGGCCCGCTATGATGGCGATCCTCGGATTGGCTTCCTGACAACAGGATTATACGGATTTTGGGGAGAGTGGCATACATGGCCCTACAATACGGACCCAACGAATTGGGAGATGAACCAGAGTAACCGTGACGGGTTGCTTTCGGCATTCAAGGGTGCGTTCCAGAAGACCCAGGTTCTTGCCAGGTACCCTTATTCAGCGAGTACAGCAGATTTGAAAAACGCTTTCGGCTACCATGATGATTCTTTTTCATACGAAACGTTGTTCGAGAATGACTGGGGGTTCTGGAATTTGATTACGCAGAACGGCCTGCAGAACATCTGGAAGACTCATCCGATTGGTGGCGAATTATACCCACCCCTCCAGCAGGATACGAGTTTTTGGCAGCACTGGCCCAACCAAAACGGTGAAGACTTCCAGACCTCGGTCGAAACGACACACGCCTCTTGGTTAATGTACGATCGTGTGTACAAAAATTCTTTGCCTGACGAGACGGCTAAGCTTAATGCGCTGCGAGCTCATAAAATGCTTGGTTATACGCTGTACAATTCATCGGTGCAGCTGAGTGATTCATCGGCGTCCTCACTGCAAGTCAACGTCAAACTCCAGAACAAGGGCGTTGCTCCGTTTTACTACAATTGGGAGGTCGAGTTCGGCGTACTGAATTCCTCCGATACATGGGTTAAGTCGCTTGGCACGAAATCATGGAATCTGAAAAGCATCTTGCCTGAAGACTCGGACTATTCCTTCTCATATAGTGCGAATCACAACCTTCCCGCAGGGGATTACAGGTTAGTCATGCGAATTGTCAATCCACTCACCGGCGGCAAGACCATTCGTTTTGCGAATACGCGTCAGGACGCGAACCGAGATGGCTGGCTAACACTGTCTGGTTTCCACGTTTCTGCGAGTGCTACGACTTCTACTTTACTGGCTGACCCGCCCGTGACGCCAGTCACACCTCCGAATTCAGGTGTTAGCGCCTATGAGGCAGAGGCAGCAGGAAACACGTTAGCAGGTTCAGCGGTCATTGCGAACTGCACGACTTGCTCAGGTGGGGCAAAGGTGGGTTATCTAGGCAACGGTAGCGGAACGCTGAAGTTCAATAGTGTGACAGTGCCGTCAGCAGGTAACTACAAATTGACGATCCAGTACTTGAATGGTGAAGCGATCCGCTCCGCCGTATTAAGTGTGAATGGAGCGGCTGGTATATCGCTCAACTTCCCAAGTTCCGGCAGTTGGACAACAGTTGCTTCTCAGGAGACGACAGTACATCTGCAGGCGGGATCTAATACGCTGCTATTCTCACAGCCGACGGGTTATGCCCCAGATATCGACCGCATTTTAGTGAGTGTGAATCCTACCGGTTCGGGAGGGTGAAAAAGGTCAGCCATCCCCTTCCAGTTAGACAGTTAAGAGAATGACTCTTACTGTTGAGTGAAGTGCACCCCTTAGAATAGACATTGGAAAAACCCCTGGGTTTAGCCGATGAAATTCTAGGGGGTGCATTTTTGTGTGGCTAAAAAAGAGGCAATTCGTCTACATATTGTTGAGGGGTGGACTTACCGTTTGTATGGACGTATTAAGATGTAAGCGTGTACACTATGTAAATATATATCATTCCGTTAAAAACATTGGGGGCTGGATATGAGGAAAACGTTATTTAATCGATTGCTGTTTTCTTATATGCCGATTTTTATTGTCGTGATCACGTTTACGTTTTTTGTTTTTTTTCAGATATTAAGCGAACAAAGCCGTAAGGAGGCGCTTAACGCCAACAAAATGCTGTCATTACAGGCGATGCGTCTGATCGATACTTCCCTGAAGGCGATAGACAATATGATAATGTCGGAAACCATAAATAATAAGCAGTTGATTGATTTCTTCAATAATGAAGAGAAGAATAACATTTTCATCAACATAAGCGCAGTTAAAAGAATGCAGGATATGATATCCTATTACCCCATGATTGATTCGATCTATTTTGTGCGTTATGAAGACAATTTCGTGCTCAGTAATGCGACAAGTGATCAACTTAGCAACTACAGGGATGAGCCATTTATTAAAAAGGCTATGGATCCGCTCGCATCCAAGCAATGGTCGGACGTAAGAAGCTTCGAGCAGTTTTCTACAAAAGGGAGTAAGCCTGTCGTTAGTTTGGTACGGGGAGCGCCATTTATTACAGGCGAGAAAGGCATGATCGTCGTCAATGTGGCAACTGATTCGTTGCAGAACAGTATCGCAGACCTATACGATTCAAAAACAAGCTTTATCGGAATTCGGGACGCCGCGGGAAACGATTTGTTTAGTGACTTGCATTCTAAAGAACAATCAAAGATTTTCTCCAATTATGTATCGAGCTATACCGGATGGTCCTACCAAAGCGGACTTATAAATGGAAAGTTGTTCCATGTGATCTCTTCATTATATAATGTCTGGTTTATCATCGGTATCGTGACGATCGGGGGTGGTTTTGTATGGCTACTCTATGTTACCAGACGCAATTCAAGACCGCTGGAACAGATTGTGGCGCGAATCCGCGGTTACCGTCTCCCTTTGTCCAAGGAGTTGGGAGATGAATTTTCCTTCATCGAATCGGCCTTGTCCAATATTATTGAGCAATCGAATCAGTATCAGCAAAAGCACGATGAAGATCTGCATCTGCGAAAAAGGTACTTGTTCCACCAACTCATTGAAGGTGACATGGGTTTAACCCATGAGGAATGGATAGGAGAAACAAACAGTCTTCAGCTTCCATACACGTTTAATAAACAAGTCGTACTTGTGATCGAAATGGATAAATACAGTGATTTTTGCTGCCAATACTCCCGCAGAGACCAAAACCTCCTTAAATTCGCGCTACGCAGTGTTATTCAGGAGCTTGCTCCAAAATATGGGCTCGCGCTTTGGTCCGAGTGGACTTCGGCATTTCAGCTAAGCGTCATGGTATTTGTGGATAGCGAGGAGGAAGCAAGTACTTCCATAACACTCAAACTTTTCGAGAGCGTTCGTGTGTGGGTACAGGAAAATCTGAAGTTTACGGTAACGGTAGGCATCGGTGAACAGGTCGCAGAGCTTTCCAGCGTCGCAAATTCTTATAAAGAGGCACTTAGGGCGCTTAAATATAAAATAGTGTTAGGAGAAAACAGGCTCATTACTAGCGAACACATCGCAAATCACGGCCAGGTTGAGGTGTTCTCACAATTAAACGTAATTCGATCCATCATCCAGTCGTTCAGACTTCTTGAGGACGAATGGAAGACGAAGTACGACAAGCTCATGAATGAAATGAAGCTAGGGTTGTTAACGAAAGATGAAATTACAAATCTGATGAACTATTTAATTTACTATTTGGGATTGGAAATCTCCGGGATGACAAAAGAGGTCCAAGAAATATGGATGCGAGATGGATTACCGAGGCTCAGTAAAATCATAGATGAGTGCCATTCACTCGAGCAAATGCGGGAAGAATCTTTGAGCGTGTTGAACAGCTTTTTCACAGATTTGAAGGAAGCGCAAAACAGGCGTCTGCATGCAGCTACCATTCGAGATATGCGGAAAATGATCGAAGAGGAGTATGCCAATCCGAACATGTCGCTTGAATATCTCAGTTCAATCTTTAACATTAATGGAAAATATGTAAGCAAGCTGTTCAGGGAAGAGACCGGACAGAAATTCGTCGACTTCTTGATTGACATCCGCCTGCAGGCCGCAAAGCGCTTGCTCACGGAAACACAAGGTTCCATGCAGGAGGTAGCTGAGAAGGTAGGTTATACAAGCGCGATCTCATTCAGCCGTGTGTTTAAGAAAGTGGTAGGCTACTCCCCAAGCGAATTCCGCGAAGAAGCAGCGCGCAGACATATCGGTTGAATTTGGTTAACTGGTTGAAAATGGTTTGCTACGCCTGCTTACCCAGCAGTTTCATAATGTATTTCATGCAGCAGCTCCGGCTAAACACCGGAGCTGCTGCGCATTTTCAGGCCATGCGAAGACGGTTAAGTTAACGATTATTGTTTCTTGCTGCACCTCGTTATCCTACTTTATTATGTAGAATGTAAGCGCAAACAATTAGATCGAACGAAAGGAGAAGGAGCATATGTCAAGCATGCAAAAGAGAATCAGGAAACCCGAAACTTCAATGCAAGTCCAGCCACATGAACCTGCATTGCCTGACAGCAAATCATCATTACGCTTCATTGGGAAAAAAATGAAGCGTCACTGGCAGTTATACTTGGTCGTATTTCTGCCGTTGCTGTATTTGGTCATTTTCAAGTATATACCTATGTCTGGCGTTGTCATTGCTTTCAAAGAGTACAACGTTATCCAAGGTATTTGGGGTAGCCCATGGGTCGGACTGAAATATTTCGAACAATTTTTTGAATCACCAAACTTTTGGCTGTATTTGAAGAACACGCTTGGCATTAATATGTACGGTTTGCTTGTTGGTTTTCCTGCTCCGATTCTATTGGCACTTGCATTAAATGAAATTCGTAACGGTTTTTTCAAAAGCAGTGTACAAATGATCACCTACGCGCCTTACTTTATTTCAACGGTTATCATGGTCTCCATTCTCATCGTAACTTTGTCGCCAAGTGTTGGGATTATTAGTAAGTTCACACAACTACTCGGGATTGAAAATACAAATTTCATGGGAATTCCCAGCTTGTTCAAATCGATTTATGTCTGGTCGGATGTATGGCAATTTTCAGGTTATGGTGCGATTATCTACATTGCAGCTTTGGCAGGAGTCAACCCTGAACTATATGAATCGGCAAAAGTGGATGGTGCGTCTCGGATGCAGAAAATTATTAATATTGACTTGCCGAGCCTTATCCCTGTATCCGTCATTCTGCTCATATTGAATTTAGGGAATTTCATGAAGGTTGGCTTCGAAAAAGTATATTTGATGCAAAATCCCCTAAACATCAGCACTTCTGAAGTCATTTCTACCTATGTGTATAAGGTGGGACTGCTCAGCTCCAGCTTCAGCTTTTCGACTGCAATCGGTTTCTTCAACTCGATCATCAATCTGATTCTTCTTGTGAGCGTTAACTACATTGCCAAGAAGTTATCCAATTCGAGTTTATGGTAACAGCAAATCAGCAGAAAGGAGGAACAAATATGTTCAAGGCGTCAAAGATTCGGGAATCGTATGGTGACCGTTTGTTTCTGCTCAGTGTCTATGCTTTTTTGATCGTAGTGACGATTGTCGTCCTTTTTCCTCTCATCTTTATCGTTTCATCATCGTTTAGCTCACCGCAAGCCGTCGTATCCGGCAAGGTGTGGCTGTTGCCCGTCGACTTTACGCTGGAAGGCTATAAAGCGGTGTTTCGAAATCCACAAATCGTTTTCGGGTACTTGAACTCGCTCTATTATACAGTCATAGGTACAGCAGTCAACGTTGCTTTGACTGTTATGCTTGCTTATCCGCTTGCCAGAAAAACGTTCTACGGCCGTAATTTCATCATGGTACTTCTAGTCATCACGATGATGTTCGAAGGAGGGCTTATCCCCTTATATCTCGTAGTAAAAAACCTTCATATCCTCGATACACGTTGGGCGATGATTTTGCCAGGAGCCATGGCGGTGTTTCAAGTGATTGTCGCTCGGACCTTTTTTCAGACCACGATTCCCGAGGAAATTGCGGAAGCTGCCGAACTCGATGGCTGTAGTGACGTCCGGTTCATTACCAGTATGGTAATTCCGCTCTCCAAACCCATTTTGGCTGTGCTCACGCTGATGTATGCTGTGGGCCACTGGAACGCTTACTTCGATGCATTAATTTTCCTGAAATCTCCAGATTTGTTCCCGTTACAGATCGTGTTGCGTAACATTCTTATTCTGAACTCGATCGATCCGACCATGGTGACCAATGTTGATCAGATGTTGGCGCAGCAAGGATTGAAGGACTTGCTAAAATATTCGCTTATCGTTGTCGCAAGCGCACCTGTCCTGATCATTTATCCGTTCGTGCAGAAGCACTTTGTTAAAGGTGTCATGATCGGTTCATTAAAAGGATAGTGACGGGGAGGTAGCTCAACCAGCATTTAAGGAGGTGAGGGGTTGAAGACCAGATAGAATGCTTCCGTAATTGAAATTTTATGTTCGATAAATGGGAGGGGTCATAACTATGAAAACATGGAGAAAATCATTCTCTTGCGTCCTCGGAGCTGCACTCTGTTTATCACTCGTCTTGAGCGCCTGTAACGGGGATTCGAGCACAACTACGAATACACCTTCTGCCAGTGCACCAGAAGCAAGCGACGTGTTTACGCCCGTTGGAGAATATCCGATTGTCAATACGCCCATGACGATCAAAATGTTTGCTCCGCAGTACGCTGTCATAGAGAATATGGAAACCAATACATTCACGAAATACCTCCAGGACAAGACGAATATTCAAATAAAATGGGATCTCGTACCTGAAAAAGCGCTAAACGACCGTAAACAATTGATGCTGGCAAGCGGTGATTATCCTGAAGTAATTTTGCATGGGAGCTTAACCAAAGAAGAGCAGATGAAGTACGGCAAAGAGGGTGTGTTTATTCCACTGAACGACTTGATTGATAAATATGCGCCTAACTTCAAAAAAGCAATGGCTGAACTGCCATACCTGGAAAGCTCTATCACTTCACCGGACGGCAACATATATGCACTTCCGCAAGTGAACGAGTGCTATCACTGCAACTATGCACAGAAGCTATGGATCAATCAGTCTTGGCTGGATAAGCTTGGGTTGAAAATGCCGTCAACAACGGACGAGTTTTATGAAGTGCTAAAAGCTTTTAAAGAAAATGATCCGAACGGTAATGGTATAAAAGACGAAATTCCGCTTACTGGCGCTGACGACATGTGGGCAGGGAACGTCGCTTCCTTCTTGATGAATTCGTTCATCATCGACGATCAGGTGGACAAAGACAACGGGACTTTTCTCCAGGTGAAGGACGGCAAAGTGGATTTCGTCGCCAATAAGGAAGAATGGAAGCAAGGATTATTGTACCTGAAAAAGCTCTACACGGAAGGCCTGATCGATCCAGCATCATTCACACAAAACTCCGATGCCATCCAGCAGTTGGGCAACCGTCAAGACGCGAATGTGATTGGCGGCATTACAACTGCTCTAATCAGTTACGCCCACAGCCCAGATGACAAACACCCACGTCATAAAGAGTATGTCACCGTGCCTCCCCTTAAAGGACCGAACGGTGTGCAGCAAGCTGGGTACTTTGCGGGAGTAAGTGTATCGCAGATGGCCATTACGAACAAAGCGACCGATGAACAGAAAATCGCCGCAATCCGTTTGGCTGACTACTTGTACACAGAAGAAGCCATTGTGAACCAAGAGCATGGTCCAGAAGGCGAAGGATGGCGTAAAGCAGAGGAAGGCGAGCTGGGTATGGACGGCAAACCGGCAACTTATGCAATTATTTCTGATGGTGAAACTAAAATTACGTATAACGACCGTTGGGATCAGCTTGGACCGTCGCTCCGCACATACCAATATCGCGACTCATGGGCGGCTCTGCAGGATCCCCTTGCTGAAGGCGCGTACGAGGTTCGTCTGAAGCGTGAATCAGCAAAATATGAGCCGTTCCAATCGAAGGAGAATTATCCGTCCAGCGTATTCATCGCTTTGGAAGACACACAGGTTGCGGCTCAACTGAAAACATCAATCCGAGATTACGTCAAGTCGAATATGGCTCAGTTCATTACGGGCAGCAAGGACATCGAGAAAGAATGGGATTCTTATGTAAAAGGTCTGGATGGCCTGCAGCTTGGCCAGTATATAGAAATTTACCAGAAGGCCATTGATACGAAATAATTCGAAATTCCCTAACTAATTCTACCTTCGAGTCTGATCTGGAGGTTGGAGATGGTGGATTTCAGAACAGACTCGGAGGTGCAGTTTTAAAGTGAACTGTGGTTTGCAGAACTTGTTCTATAAGTATGTGTGGTCGTCCAATTGGTGGAATCAGGGACGTGAAGACACGCAGGTGAAACACTTGGAACTTCGCTGCTGTAAAAATGACAGCGCCGCCTTCCAGGCATTGGTCAGCTCAGATCAAGAGGATATGCTGGTTACGATTAACCGGGATGCATTGTTATGGAAGGGCGGGCCGATCAAAATCGTGCGCTGCGAGGTGGAAACGGATGCTCCCTGCAAGATCGATCTTCAGCTTATCGGGTTGATAGAGGACGATAATCGTGTTATGACTTCAGATGTTCTGCTGGATGAACCCTATCAATGGCTTAGGAAGCGTCAGATTCAACCTTTGTGGGTGGAGCTTCATGCCGATGATTCCGTTGTAAGCGGTCAATATGAAGGCAAGCTGAAATTCTACACGCATACGATGTTCGAGGATGAGGTTTTGGAGAAAGAACTGACGTTTCGTTTAACGATCAGTGAACAAGTGCTGCCAGAGCCTCAAAATTATACGTTCGTTTTGGACTTGTGGCAGCATAACTGTAATATTGCAAGAAAATATGATGTTTCCTATTGGTCCGATGAACATTTCTTGCTTCTTGATTCGTATCTTCACAGCTTGTCTCAGCTCGGACAAAAGGCGTTGACGCTTGTTGTTTCAGAGGAGCCATGGAGCGGACAACGATCATTTATCGATGCTGAGCCATCCGACTTGAATGAATATAGTATCGTTCAAATCGTGAGACGGAGCGACGGTCGATTTGACTATGATTTTACGAACTTGGATCGGTATGTTGAGATAGGAGAGAAGCACGGAATATGCAAAGAAATAGAAGTATTCGGCTTGATCAATATTTGGAAGCATGAGGATGAAGGGTTCGGGGGAGTTGTGGATGATTATCCCGATGCCATTCGCGTCCGCTATTATGATGAAGAAACCGGGAGCTATATGTTTATCCGAAATAAATCAGATCTTAGTGCTTATATTGTGGCATTAGAGCAGCATTTTATCTCGAAAAAGTGGATGGACCGCGTTCGCGTTGTTGCGGATGAACCGGCTGATATCAGCTTATTTGAGGAAAGTTTAGCATGCTTACGCGAGATGGCGCCATCATTCCGCTATAAAGCAGCAATCAATCATACCGAGTTTATTCGTAAACATATCGAAGGAATCGTTGATTATGTGCCTGTCCTTGACTGTGCTGCAGAGGAATTTGAACAGCTAGAGCAATTAAGAAAGGACGTGAAGGGGACATTTACGTTTTACGTTTGCTGCTCGCCAGATAAACCCAATACGTTCCTCAGTTCGCCGTCGATTGAGTCTCGGGTGATCCCTTGGCTCGCAGAAAAGCTGAAATTGGATGGCTTTCTACGGTGGAATTATACCGTGTGGCCCGACAAGCCACTGGAGAGGCTTTCCTATCGTCCTATGATATGGAAGGCTGGGGATACGAATTTCGTTTACCCGGGAAAAAGGGGCAAACCGCTGCTTTCACTGCGTTATAAGTGGCTGCAGCGAGGCATCCGCGATTACGAATATATGCAGATAGCAAAGCAGAATGGACAGGAAGAGCAGGTTGAAAAGATTCTCCAGCAAGTATTCCGATTCGATCATCCGAGAGAGCTTGCTCCTTCCTCTGGCAAAACGGCCATGCAGTTATACAGTTTTAATATTGAGGACTACGATCGATTATATGAGGTTTAGAACGGACAAACAGAATGAACAGCTGTATTAAACAATGGGAAGAGAAAGGTGTGATCATATGAATCTTGTTCAAAAATTAACGCCATCAGCCAAACAACTTGCTTTTCAAAATTGGGAGTTTGGGTTGTTTCTTCATTTCGGACTGCGCACCTTTTATGAAGGATATGTCGATTTCGATGAAAGGCAAATGGACCCGGCTGCTTTCAATCCTGTTGACTTAGACTGTGAGCAGTGGATCCGATCGGCCAAAGAAGCCGGAATGAACTATGCTGTGTTAACTGCGAAGCACCATGACGGCTTTTCTAATTGGCCTTCCAACTACAGTCGATTTAGTGTGGCGGCTTCTCAGTGGAAGGATGGGCAAGGAGATATTATAAGCGAATTTGTTGATGCTTGTCGAAAATATGATGTGAAACCAGGCTTGTACTATTCCCCGTATGATGGTTCAGCTGACTTTTACACCCAAGATGCGAAGGCGTACGACGATTATTTCGTCAATCAAATAACAGAATTGCTCACACAATATGGTGACATCGATATCCTGTGGTTTGACGGTTGTGGCTCTGAAGGACATTCGTATGATTGGAAACGTATTATTGGTGAAATTCGCCGCTTGCAGCCTCATATTTTAATTTTCAATATGGGTGACCCCGATTTTCGGTGGGTTGGGAACGAGGATGGTATTGCACCTATTCCATGCTGGAATGAAGTGGACTCAACCGAATTTTCAATTTTAACGGAAAAGAAAGAGCAATTGGGTGAACAACTATGGCTGCCAGCGGAATGTGACGTCCAAATGCGGGGAAATTGGTTTTATAGCGATAGCGATGAACATACCCTGAAAAGCACGGAAGAACTTATGGGCATTTATTATCATTCCGTTGGCCGGGGTGCAAACTTGCTCCTGAATATTGGACCGGATCGCAACGGTCTGCTTCCGTAGAAAGATGTAGAGAGACTGTTGGAATTCGGTTCGGAAATTCGCCGTTTCGAACGTCCATTTGCAACAATTGAGCAATGTAGAAGAATTGAAAAATCGTGGGTTTACGAGACAGAGGTGCCCCAGTTGCTCGACCACGTTATCATCCAAGAGGATCTTACATCTGGTGAAAATATACGAAGCTTCAAGATTGACATCATTACTCAAAAGTCAAGACGACCTGTGACCATTTATGCAGGGCAGCATATAGGTCATAAGGCAATTATTCGTATCCCTGCGATCAAAATCCGGGGTGTTATTGTTGAAATCACCGAAAGTGACCAAGAGGCAGTACTTCAGGAACTAAGCTTCCATCATGTTGGTAGCGGGAAACGTGAATGAAATCATTAAAGACGATAGGATCACGGTGATAAGGACGGATGCTACTATTAAACTGGAGGTTAATGTATCCGGATCGCTCGGCAAAACGCATAAAATCAAGTTTGATGTACAACCTGCCGAAACGTACACTCCGATTTCTGGGGGCACTGAAATGAACTAATGTCAAACATAAACCAGAAACGACATTTCACTTGTTGTTTCTGGTTGTTTATTTTTAAGTAGTATAATCATCCCATACAACAAATATCATTGATATCACTTTGTGGAAATGGTAAAAGAAGTTCAAATTTAGAATCAAGATTTTAATGGGTTAGTTGCAATTAAGTTGTAATTAGATAGGGTTGATAACTAATGAAACGAGGTGTGGTTAATGGAGTACGTTAGGGATTACGCTATGTATGCATCCGTATTTGGCATGTTTAGTTTCATTTGGTTCGGTTGGGCACAAGAAAGTCCCAGACCAAGTTGGCGATTATATATTGGCATAGCATCCTGTATTGCTCTTTTAGTATGCTTAATGGGTGTCTATTTAAGTGTAACGAACTGGGGTGCACCATCGGCTTTGAGGGAAGCGTCCACCTTCCGAAATTATTTGATTTCCTTTTATGCCGAATTTATTTTGGCTGGTGCTGGTGCATTTGTACTAATCAGATTGAAGCGCAAAGATTATATCGCCCCTTGGATCGCTTTTATCGTTGGTATTCATTTTATTAGCCTCAAAAGCGTATTTAATGATCCTAGCTTATGGATTCTAGCAGCGCTTATGGTCGCCATCTCAATTATTGCCGTATATTTATCCACCAAGCTTCAAGTAGCGAACAGTGCGATTACGGGTATTGGCGCTGGCACGGTTTTATTTGGTTTTGCCCTGTTAGGATTGATACGTTTTATCACAGTTTAGTGACGATGGTGGGTTAGCTCAATACCATTTAAAACGCGACATAGGTGGAGGTTTGCTATGAAAAATATGATTACCATTGGAGAGAAAAGAACGGGTCCCATTGAACTGTTACCAGGGAACAATATGCAGGAAAACAGCAGCATTGTTGGTTTGAAATAAACTGAGCACTGTTTACAATGACGCACATTCCTTCTTGGAATTCCAGACCCATTAAGCTAAAGAAAAGAAATATGACAAAAGACAAGAAACAGCAGTCAGTAAGTAGCTGCTGTTTCTTGTCTTTATATCCAAACGAAAAGTCAAATTATAATAATATGCTACATCAAGACTTGTGATGTTCGTTATCTTTAGCATTGAGTGAAGCAATCAGTTTCTCGCCTTCGACATCAAGGTTCGGCAGAATACGGTCCAGCCATTTCGGAAGCGCCCACGCTTTATTACCGAAAATAGCCATGATGGCTGGGACCAATCCCATTCGAATAATAAAGGCATCGATCAAGATTCCTACAGCTAATGTAAAACCAATTTGTTTGATCATGACATCATCCGTGAAAATAAACCCTGCAAAAACAGAAACCATAATTACAGCGGCTCCTACTACGACACGACTCACCTGTTTGTACCCATGAACGACGGATTCAGTCCCCCGATGACCATGAACATACGATTCCCGCATGGAGCTGACAAGGAAAACCTGATAATCCATTGCGAGCCCATAAAGGATACCCGTGACAATGATCGGCATAAAGCTTAGCAGCGGACCACCTGTATCGAAGCCGAAGAGAGAGTGGAGCCATCCCCACTGAAACACAGCTGTCGTGATTCCGAACGTAGCAAGAATACTAAGAAGAAAGCCGATGGTTGCTTTGATTGGCACGATGATTGAACGAAATACCAAGAGTAGAATGATAAGGGACAGCAGAATAATAATTCCTACATATATAGGGAACACCTCAGCCAGCTTGGTCGACATATCGATATTTACGGCCGTGAATCCGGTAACTCCAAGTTTAACGTCATACGTCTGTGCAATACTCGACTCAGAAGAACGTAAATCATTTACCAGATTTTTGGTGGTTTTATCGTTAGGGCCAGTTTCAGGAATCAGACTAAAAATAGCCATATCCTCAGTCATGCCTAAAGGTGAAACCTGCGCAACATTCTTTTGACTTTGAAGTTCTTTCACAAGATTGCCTAAGAGTTCTGGAGAGACCTGCGTTGAAGAATCCTTGGGCTCAGCGACCAGAATAAGTGGTCCGTTAAAGCCTTCTCCAAAGCCTTCGGAAATTGCTTCATAACTTTGTCTTGCCGTTGTGTCCAGATTCGCTGAGGCAGCTCCAGGAATGCCCATCTCCATTTTCGTAATCGGAATTGCTGCAACACCAAGAAGTACGATGATGGCGACAATTGTGGCCCAACGATATTTGATAACGAATTTAACCCATCTGTCAGCTACGCCACGACCACCCGCTTTGTTAGACTTGGCGCTTTTCTCACGAGCTTTAGGCGAACAGATACGCTCACCCACCAACCCGAGCAGCGCCGGTAAAAGGGTTAAGGCAACGAATACGTTGATGAGCACGGTTGCAGCAGCTACCAACGCCATCGTTGATAAGAACGTAAGACCGATTACTAACATACCGCATAGAGCTACGATAACCGTCAAACCTGCAAAAAATACAGCACTGCCCGATGTACCAATTGCTCTGGCAGCAGCTTCTTGTGCACTCAGACGTTGATCGATAATCATTCGGCGTTGACGATTTACAATGAATAGAGCGTAATCGATTCCAACTGCTAGTCCAACCATAAGAGCCAAAACCGAAGTGACACTAGGCATTTCAATGAATTTGGAAATGGAAAATGCTCCGCCCACTCCGATGCCGACACCAAGAAGTGCAGTTACAAGAGGCAGTCCTGCCGCTACAACGGATCCAAGTGTGGCCAGCAAAACAAGCGCGGCAATGACAAGTCCAACGATTTCGGCTGATCCTACACCGATGGATACGGTTTTTAGTGTTTCGCCTGGTAGGACAGTAATATTGGTTCCTTTCTCAACAGTCATGACGGAATCTATCACGGAGTCAAAAACATCCTGCGTGATAGCAGACTGCTCAATGGTAAACTGAAATTGGAACAAAGCAATTCTGCCGTCTGGAGAGAGAAGAACACCAGGCACTGGAACACCATCCACCATCAGAGGACCATAGGAGGGGGCAGCCACTGTTGCAGACTGATCCGGATTGGCAGCCTGAGCCATCTCAGCAGTTGCGCCGCTGGCTTCAGCAGCATAATCTGCAGGGTTAATCACATCTTTTATCCCGTAAACATCATTAACACCCTTTGTGATTGCTGCCAATCGTTCTGGCGTATCTAGACGCTCGTTTGGAGGTGCTTCAAACACAACACTCCCTTGACCGCCTGAGGCCGCAGGTAATTCTTTGGCTAACTGATCCAGAACTTTTTGAGATTCTGTGCCTTCAATCTTCATTTCGGAACTGATATGCACACCATTCACACCGATCATCGAGACGACAATTCCTAAAATTAAAATCCATCCGAGTATAAAGTACCCCGGTTTGCGAAAAGCGGTTTTCCCCACTCTATATAATAATGTAGACATATCTATGTTTTACACTCCCTCTATGGTGAATATGGATTGCTACTGTATTAGAATCCTTTGCGCAAATGACCAAACATGTTTTCTAAAAACTCATCGAACGATACAGCCCCAGTTCTTTGGTGGTCACTTATGTTTTGTCCTGGCAACAGCACATTAAGTCTTCCGTCAATTAATGGAAGAATGGTTCCGTAGGCCGCGTTTATAAGTAGATAAGTATATACCTCGTCATCATTCCCGTTTGATAAGTCTAATAAGGTCTCTTGAGCAGTCGTCTGCATTTGGTGTACTACTCCAAGGAAATGCGGTTCGAGAACAGGATATTTTTGGGAAAGTAACAGAAGTTCACGCAATCTTCCAATAAGATCTGTTGTAAGTTGCATCTGGATAAGTTGATACAGAACGTCAAGCAAGGAGGAATTTGGTGGGATTTTGGTGAGCAAATTTTCAAACTCACTAGTGTTATTAACTGATGTGGCTCCCCTTGCTACTGCTTCTTCCTTGCATGTGAAGTAGTTTGCGAAAGTTCTTCTGGAATAACCGGCTTTTTGCACGATATCTTCGACAACAAAACCATCTAAACCATGTTCAAGTGCAAGTTCAAATGCTGCGCTCGCTAGCGCTTTTTCAGTGGCTTCTTTTTTTAAATGTCGCAGGGTCTGCTTGGCTATCAAATGCGTACACCTCCACATGCATGCTTTTGGAGAAAATATCTTTCTATCTCAATAGTACATTGTTTTCATTCGGTATTCGCTCAACTCCTTTTCTGCTGCTTACATTTGTCTTTCCGTAATATTGAAAACTAAAATTGTTAACTTTTTGAGCAAGCATTTACTCAGAATTATCATAACTTCAATTTGCCCATTGTGCAAATTTACTCAAGAGGCAAATTTATTGATATGGTAGATTGAGAAAGTAAATACCAAATAAATTCGATAAGCAAAAGAGAAAAAAAGACAAAGAATGGAGGATAAGATTCCCCTTCTTTGTCTCTAAATGAAATTTAACTAATCTACTGGTATAACTAACAATAAATCAATTGCTGACCTTTAATGAAAATAATCCATAAATGACATCATAAAGAAGTAGTATAACTCTAATTTTCCAGAGGAGGAGATCTTTTATGGCTCGCCAGAAGAAAAGGCAGGAAGCTGCTTGGAAGTCACGAAAGCAAGAACAGCATCCTCATGGTAAAATCAAATCGCTTAAACAATTATCAAGCGAATATGATGAGAAGCATACTACGATTTAAATTAATGACTGCCTGTGATATTTGCGGGCAGTCGTCACCACAATTGCCGCACATATTACCATATAAAGTCGCTACTTTAGCGGCTATTTTTGTTTTAATTTATCCGAATACCCTTAAATTTAAAAGTTCATCGGTGTTATCAATCCAACTTGTTCCCTACATAATGAAAAGAATGAATATGCGTTTTTGACAGTTCGATCACGTTCTTGATAAACACCTCGCGTGATTCGCGAAAACCGCTTAATATCCAATTGTTCAATATTCCAAAAAAGCCGTAAGCTGTGTAGTACTTGAAATACTCCATGTTAACAGGGGAATCGTTGATCGTCTCGAAGATAAACTGCTCCTCATAGATTTTCAGGATTGTCTGAGGAAAACCTGTATGCAGACCAGGTAACGTATCATCATATCGAATCAGTTCGAAGAAGTCTCGGTTTTCATAGATATAATCGATGATTTGAAAGGATTCAAAATTAAGCTTGTTGGTGTAGACCTTTTGGCCATGCGAATATGGCTTGCCTACGGCGAGTCTCAAACTTTCGAGCTTCGTATTCAACAATTCTTCGGCGAGCACGAATTTATCTTGGTAGTGTAAGTAAAAAGTACTGCGATTATAACCTGCCTGATCAACGATGTCTTTGACAGAGATGGCATGATAGCCTTTTTTCTTAATGAGTTGGATCAGAGCGCTTTTAAGATGCTCTTCTGTTCGATTGCGCTGTTGAGATTTCAAAATTTGTTCATCATTCATACATAAAAACTCCTATAAAAATAGACATTGTTTCACCAAGTGTCTATGTAGTAGACATATCATCGTATCTTAATGATTGGATTGTTACAATTTTAAGCATACAATTATGTTTGTAAACGTCATATAGCACATATGCAAATAGGTGCTATTCAAAATAGTATACTGGAGGATTCAATCATGGGCAAACTTCAAGACAAAGTGGCAATTATTACGGGAGGGGCATCCGGAATCGGCGCAGCGACAGCACGCTTATTCGTTTCAGAAGGAGCCAAAGTGGTCTTGGTGGACCTGAATGAAGAAAAAGGTAAGGTGTTTGAGCAAGAACTGAAAGCGCTTAAAGCTGACGCTCTTTTTATTAAAGCGAACATCACGAGTGAACAAGAGGTTGCTGAGATTTTCAAAAAAACCGTAGAGGTTTTCGGTAAAGTGGATATCGTATTTAACAATGCAGGAATCGGGCGTGTTCATCCTTCGCATGAGCTTGAATATGCTGAATGGCGCAATACGGTGAATGTAGATCTGGACGGCGTATTCTTGGTCGCGCGTGAAGCGATCCGAGAAATGCTCAAAATTGGCGGTGGGACTATCGTCAACACGGCTTCCATGTACGGATGGGTTGGTTCACCTGGTTCTGCAGCCTACAATGCAGCAAAAGGTGGCGTTGTGAATCTGACTCGTTCGCTCGCGCTGGAGTATGCTGAGAAAAATATTCGGGTGAACGCACTTTGCCCAGGCTTCATCGATACACCGATTATTCCAGAAGAGAGCAAACAGGTTCTTTCTTCGGCAACACCAATGAAGCGGCTCGGTCAAGCAGATGAAATGGCCAAAGCCGTACTGTTCCTAGCTAGCGACGATTCATCCTATATGACAGGAAATAGTCTAATCGTGGATGGTGGATACACCGCCCAATAAGAGGACTTAAATTTGCCGAAAATGAATGGATGACATATTGAAAGCCGCAAATTGCGGCTTTTTTTGTCCATATATTTGCAAAAATTGATACATATGCTATGTTTACAATGAAAGCGCCATCATGAGTGAACAGAGGGATTATTCTTTATCATATTTTAAAATGGGAAGGAAGATGATGATGAAGATTTTGCTCAAAAAGACAGGCGTATTAATGCTGGCATTGACTCTGCTTCTTGGATTGATGACAGTACCCGTTCATGCAGATTCACCACTTTTCACGATCGAAAGCGAAAACGCTTTACTTTCCTCCGATCTTCAAGTGACGACAGAAATTTACGGACAACCCAAGCCTGGATTTTCTGGAAGTGGATTTGTCTGGATGCAGAATTCTGGCACGATAACCTTCACTGTGACTGTCCCGGAAACGGGCATGTATGCAATCTCCACCCGATACATGCAGGAGCTTAGTGCTGATGGCAGACTTCAATATCTATCCGTTAATGGTGTTACCAAGGGCTCGTATATGCTGCCATACACAACAACATGGTCTGATTTCAATTTTGGTTTTCAGAAGCTGAATCAGGGAAGTAACACGATTCAATTGAAGGCTGGTTGGGGATTCGCTTATTTCGACACCTTCACTGTGGACTATGCCAATCTTGATCCCCTGGATGTTTAGCCTGTCCTTACTGATTCCCAAGCCACACCGGAAAGTCAACTTCTGATGAATTATTTAACGGAGGTTTATGGCAATCATATTATCTCTGGCCAACAAGAGATTTACGGTGGTGGAAACGATGGCAATACGGAGCTGGAGTTTGATTGGATTCATAATTTAACCGGGAAGTATCCAGCTATCCGCGGATTTGATTTTATGAACTATAATCCGCTCTACGGATGGGAAGACGGTACAACCGATCGAATGATCGATTGGGTGAATAACCGGGATGGAATTGCGACAGCTTCCTGGCATATCAATGTGCCCCGAAATTTCACGACCTACCAGCTTGGGGATCATGTGGATTGGAAAGAGGCTACTTATAAACCAACAGAAACTAATTTTAATACAGCCAACGCCGTAATTCCTGGTACGAAAGAATATCAATACGTAATGAGTACGATTGATGATCTGGCGGAACAACTGTTGATTCTTCAAGATAACAATGTGCCCGTTCTTTTCCGTCCTTATCATGAGGCGGAGGGCAACGGTGGGTTGAATGGGGAAGGCGCCTGGTTCTGGTGGGCTTCTGCAGGTGCGGATGTGTACAAACAACTGTGGGATATGCTCTACACTGAACTTACAGAGACATACGGTTTGCACAACTTGATTTGGACTTACAACAGCTACGTATATAACACTTCTCCTGCATGGTACCCTGGCGACGATCAGGTAGATATTGTCGGTTATGATAAATACAATACGATCTACAACCGCAATGACGGTTTGTCCGGCGTACCGAATGAGGATGCCATTACCTCGATCTTCTATCAACTGGTTGATTTAACGGACGGCAAGAAAATGGTGGCCATGACAGAGAACGACACCATTCCAAGTGTACAGAATCTGACAGAGGAAAAATCGGGATGGCTCTACTTCTGCCCGTGGTATGGAGAGCATCTCATGAGTTCAGCCTTTAATTATCCAGCAACTCTGAAAACGCTTTATCAAAGTGATTATGTCATTACGCTGGATGAACTGCCTAATTTGAAGGCTAACAATCCAACACCAAACGCGTCCCTCACACCTACAACCGTTGAATTTGACAAACACACGCCCAATCCAAGCGACAAAGCCATAACCGTGAATTTTAACAGTAATACGTTAACCGCTCTCCGGGTAGGTACCACTCTATTGACAGCAAATCAGGATTATACGTTAAGCGGAAGTACGTTGCTGCTGAAAAAAGAATTCCTGACATCGCTGCCGGTTGGCGAACATTCCATCGTTTTTGATTTTAATCAAGGGCAAGATCCTGTATTAAAAGTTAAAATTGTTGATTCAACGCCAAGCACAAGCGCTGCAATTTCGCCCGTGAATGCAGCATTTGATAAAGCAGCGAATCTGGCGCAGGATGTTTCCTTGTCCCTTACCTTAAACGGAAAACAGCTTACAAGCATAACGAATGGAAATTATACACTTGTATCGGGCCAGGATTATACGGCATCAAGCACTGCAATCGTTCTGCGCAAATCCTACCTTTCCACGCTACCGCTAAGTCAGAATACGATAACCTTTCATTTTAACGGAGGGAATAACGCGGTTCTTACAGTAAACGTAGTGGACAGCAGTGTTTCTTTACCCTCTGGGGATTTGACGATCCAAGCCTTTAACGGCAATACAAGTGCGTCCACCAACGGAATCTCACCTAAATTCAAAGTGGTCAATACCGGTAATTCGGCGATTCAGTTGAGTGATGTAAAACTCCGTTATTACTATACGATGGACGGGGAGGAAGCGCAGAGTTTCTGGTCTGACTGGGCCAGTATCGGGAGTGCAAATGTAACCAGCAAATTCGTTAAATTGGCAACGCCAGTTGCCGGAGCGGATTATTATTTGGAAGTTGGTTTTACGAGTTCTGCCGGAACGCTTAATGCCGGACAAAGCGCAGAAATTCAAGCACGTTTCTCCAAAAATAACTGGTCCAATTACAACCAGGCTAACGATTACTCGTTTAAGGCATCGAGTACCCAGTTCGCAAACCATGAACAGGTTACTGGGTATATCAACGGACAACTGGTGTGGGGGATTGAGCCGTAAGCAGGCAAGAATAATAAAGGTTGGAGCGGGGGTATCCTCTGCTCCAGCCTTTTATTTTGGGGACGTTGGAAAGCCGCGAGAAAAGAATATAAGGAGGAGTATACAAAAGGAACATGTTATGATGGGGAGGATGCTAATTTTTCAGAAGGAGATCAAAATCAATGGTTGTAAAAAAATGGTTAGGTGCTTTACTTTTTATTCTGGCGACCCTCCTGTTTACAGGCTGCTCACTCGAAACGGTTTCATTAAATGGTTCATCTCAAGAGAGTGCAGCTCTCACGCAATTTGATGAAGTGGCCAAGTATATTTCGGAGAATAATGAACTTCCGGAAAATTATATAACCAAGAAAGAGGCTAGAGAATTAGGATGGGAGCCTAGCAAAGGTAATTTGGAAAAAGTGGCACCAGGCAAAAGCATTGGCGGTGACGTATTTCAAAATCGAGAAGGGCTATTGCCCAAGAAAAAAGGAAGAACTTGGTACGAAGCAGACATTAACTATTCGGGAGGAACGCGGGGGAGTGATCGGATTTTATACTCCAATGATGGATTAATCTATAAAACAACCGATCATTACCGTACGTTTGAGCAAATCGAATAAGGAAAGGGTGATCATATGAAGACAGTTGTCATCAATGGAAAGGACATTCATGGAAAAGAAGAATTACATGACGTCCTTCAGACCAGTCTTGAACTAGGTCAAACTTATGGTCGAAATTTGGATGCATTATGGGATTGCTTAACTGGATTGATCGCCATGCCACTTACCATTCAGTGGACTGATTTTGATGCAACCAGGATGTCCCTTGGAGAGTACGCAGATCATTTGTTGGATCTGATGCATGAAGCTGAAGAAGAGTTGGAAGGATTTACATTGGAGTTAAGAAATTGAACCAATTTTTCAATTGGATGATGGTCTGTAAAACAACAAAGACGTGATTGAATTTGAAAAACCGAATTTTTAAAACCATTTAACTTTTAAGAGTTAAATGGTTTTTTTTATTTGTTTAAAAAATGCATTTACAGAAGGACTTGCAAAAGAACGAACCTAATATAGGTCACTTTCAGCATTATTCTGAAGCAATTGGTAAATAATATAATTTAAAACAAAGGGAGAATAACTGGCATGCATCGTAAGCAAAATTTAAAGATGAAAAAGGTGGATTTATCACATTTAGAACAATATAGTCAACTGTTACGCTATGTATTTCAGGTCACTCATAATGATCTTCACAAACATGGTTGGAAAGAAAGCGAAATTCTCCATGAAAAGTCACCTGTCTTACAACAAGCAGATGTACTTGGATGGTTCGATGGAGAAAAACTGATTTCTCAGGTATCGATATATCCATTTGAGGTTCGGATATTTAACCAAACATACGCTATGGGTGGCGTCACTGGTGTGGGTACTTTCCCTGAATATTCCGGTCAAGGCTTAATGAATAAACTGCTGTTGCAAGCTCTCACCAATATGCGTGAAAAGAAACAATCCATTTCGTACTTGTATCCTTACTCCATACCGTATTATCGCCGTAAAGGGTGGGAGATCATTTCTGATAAAATCGTGTTTGAGGTTCAAGACTTCCAATTACCCAAAAACAAACCCGTTCCTGGTGATGTGGCACGTGTAGAACCCGAAAGCGAAGATGTGAAGGTTGCTTATGAACGCTTTTCAATGCAAACCCATGGAGCCATGCTGCGGAAAGAACTTGCGTGGAGTGAGTACTGGCGGTGGGATTCAGATGATTTAACTGCAGCTGTCTATTATGGTGAAGACGGACAACCGGATGGCTACATTTTATATTGGATTGAAGAAGAAGTGTTTCACGTCAAAGATATGATCTTCATTCACGAGGAGGCACGAAGTGGACTGTGGAATTTCATTAGTGCGCATTTTTCAATGATATCCAAAGTGGTAGGCAATATTCATACCGATGAACAGCTTGCCTTTTTGCTGGAAGATGCTGATATTAAGGAAACCATTTCCCCTTACTTTATGGCACGGATCGTGGACATTGAGCAATTCATCTCAAAATATCCGTTCAAACCCGCAGCGATGGATAGAGAGTGGACCTTTACTTTGCAAGACCCGTTGCTGTCATGGAATCAAGGCACATTTACTCTACAAATTGAACCGAATGGAAGCGGAAGAGTGACTCGTAGTCAAAGTCGTCGTAGTGAAGATAGCATAAGTATCCAAACCATGACGACGATGTTGTTAGGCTATAAGCGTCCTGAGTATTTGCATAAGATTGGCCGTATTAAATGTGATCCAGAAACGCTTGATTTGTTAGAAGATGCTATTGAGCAGCAGGCGCCTTACTTTTCGGATTACTTTTAATAATCAAAGTAGTGATCAGCATTCCCTGATGAATAGTGAAATTGCAATATCTAGTTCTCCATCTGGAGATCTGTGCTTAAAGTTAAAACAACCAGTATTGATGAATCAATACTGGTTGTTTTTTTATTTCCAATCTATGATGTCTCAATTTATCAGACTGGATGTATTCATAAATCGTAGCAAGATATGCGCTTGTTTAAGAAGGTACGACCATCTCTGCGAGTGTATCCGACAACCTTTGTTTTGCTTTTTCCGATGCGGCAGTCAGCGGCAGACGCAGTTTTGCAGTGGCGATCAGCTGTTGCTGAGCAAGCCACCATTTGATCGAGGCTGGAGCAGGTTCTGCAAACACGTCACTAATCAGCGGCTGCAGTTGCTTAAAGCTGTCTCTTGACGCATTCACGTCACCAGATGTAAAGCGTTGATACACGTCCACATACCGTTGGGTATGAATATTGGCAGAGGCCACCATCCCGCCTGCGGCACCTTGACACAGCATCGCATGGAAATACGCATCCTCGCCGCAAAGTACAGGCTTCGTCTCATAT
Source organism: Paenibacillus sp. GL_099_B (assembly GCF_057835695.1). Taxonomy (NCBI): domain Bacteria; kingdom Bacillati; phylum Bacillota; class Bacilli; order Caryophanales; family Paenibacillaceae; genus Paenibacillus; species Paenibacillus sp. GL_099_B. The sequence goes on along the minus strand of NZ_CM174430.1, from coordinate 4,143,805 downwards.
TGGGTTAGAGCCAGCAGCAGATCCAAACCGCCAGTGCTGTCCTTCAGGCCAATAACCCTATCCAGATCCATGACTTTTCTCATCGTATCCAAGGTCATGCGACTACCGGTTCGAGCCGGAATCTCATAGACTAGAATCGGCAATCCTGTCCTGGACGCGTTGGAGAAATGCTCTAGAATTCCTTCTTGCGTCGGTCTGTTGTAATAAGGAGTGACCACCAGGGCAGCATCTGCTCCTAATTCAGCGGCCATTTCAGTCCGATGAACCGTCGAATAGGTATCATTTGTTCCTGTTCCCACGACGAGGGGGATGGTTTTGTTCAGACTTATCAAAATTTCTTTCGTTACTTCCACCATCTGCTTTACTTCATCCCAGGAGACAGTCGGAGATTCTCCTGTCGTACCGTTTACGACCAATCCCTGAATGTCATGTTTGGCAAGATGGGTAACATATTTGCGATACGATTCAATGTCGAGCTTGTTGTCATCCGAAAAAGGGGCAATTACCGGTATATAAATTCCTTGAACATGTTGTTCATTCATCATAATCAACTACCTCTTCCCGTTATATTGAAACTAATGTAACATAGGAACCAGCATCACAGTTACCTATAACAAATGATAGTTGTCATCAATATTTTCGATGAGGTGAGCAAGTTGGATTTAATCTATCTTCAGACGTTCAGGGAAGTTGCAATTCGTGAGAGCTTCACCAGAGCTGCAGAGGTGCTGGGTTATGCACAATCCAGTGTTACTACGCAAATTCAGAAGCTGGAAAAAGCATATCAAGTCAAACTGTTTGAACGCTACAGCAATAACAAGATTCGTCTGACTTCTGCCGGGGAGGAGCTGTTCAAGCTTGCTGGACAGATGTTGGAATTGTTTGAGCAGTCCAAGGAAAAAATGGCGAAGCAGGGCGGTGGCTCCTTAACGATCGGTACGATGGATTCTATCGCTTCTTACTTTTTACCTCCATATATGCAAGCCACCCGTAAGGAATACCCGGATCTGAACATACGACTGCATACGAACCGTGAGGGGTTAATTTTGCATCAGGTCAGGGAAGGTGAAGCCGATATCGGACTTATTCTCGCAGATGATTCGAGCGATCCGGCTTTGCAGTGGATTACCATTCGCCAAGAACCGCTTTTGCTGATCGTCCATCCGCAGCATCCGCTGATCGCCAAAACGCAGATTGAATTGAATGATCTAAAGGATATGGAATGGATTATGCCTGAGGATACCTGCAATTACAGGCAGCTGCTTGAAAGAGTGCTTCGCGCAAATTCAATCCCTTATCGGATCGGTCTGGAACTTGGCAATCCGGAAGCGATCAAAAGAAGTATTAAGTCAGGTGAGGGTATTTCGATTCTGCCACAGATGGCTGTAATGGAAGAAATCGAGCGGGGGGAGCTGAAAGCCTTACCCCTTGAACATGCAGAGCTCCAACTCGAAATACAGCTCGTCCTTCATCCGAAGAAGTGGGTATCCAACGCGCTGCACGATTTTATGGAAAGCTTGAAAAAGTAAAGAATTGATCGCTGTTTAGCAGCATTATATCCGCTTGCGAGCCACATCTTAACGGGCTCGCTGATTTATACTAGAGTGCTAAATAAAAGGAGGTGCTACATGAGTTCAATTCTAAACGTTATAGAAAAGCTGAAGTTGAATGTCTTGAATATTGAAAATGTTCCGGAATCATTTAGTTCTGATATATATAAACTTACTCTTGTTAGTGGAGAAGACGTATATGTAAAGATTCCATTTAACAAGGATAAGCTGTTTCGCGAATTTCAGATGCTTGAAATATTGAAGGACGTCATACCTGTTCCTAAGGTATTGGACATTTGGTATGGGGATGATAGTAATACTGGAGCATTGCTTCTCTCCGCAATTCAAGGGGTGCCTTGTACAGAAAATATGGATGAAAAGCTATCTTTTCAAATGGGTGTGTATCATGCGATGCTCCATGAGGTAAAAACTCCAGGATACGGTTACCATTCAACCGATGGGTTTAATATTCTTGACCAGAATAATTGGAGACTACATATCAAAAACAATTTTGAAAAGTGGAAAGAGCCCTGCAAAGAGCTCCTCGAACCAGCATTGTATGAACGATGTATTCTTCATTTTGATGGTGTGTTCTCTGCTTTACCTGATCCTGACGGACCCTGTTTTGTACATATGGATTTTCGACCTGGCAATATATTGGTGAATGGTAACAAGGTTACTGGCATTATTGATTTTGAGAGTACCCGGGGTGGCTCCTCTGAAATAGACTTTACTAAAATCAATAGATATATTTGGGAAGTGAACCCGAGAACGAAGTCCCCGTACTTCGAAGGTTATCAAACCATTCGGACCATATTAAATCTCGAAATCGTATTGCCGTTTTATAATTTCTATGATGCTTTCAGTGCCGTTGTTTGGTGTAAAAACAGAGGAGTTGAAAGAAATCAATCATTCCTTCAGGAAAGTATAGAAGTTTTGAAGAAATCAGTCAGTTACTGATTACTAATGGCTTTTTCCAAACAGAATGAATCCATTCGGAAATGTCATTGATCACGTTCTTATCTACATGTTGTGCAACTTTGTACTCTTTTTTCATTTTTAATATCTCTCCATAAACAGCTGGCATAAATAAATGATTTAAGTTGGGATAAAGTTTAAACGTTACATTTGGCTTTTCACCCAATAAGTCTTTGTAAACCTTGAAATCTTTGTCTACGGATACATGGAAATCTTGATCTCCTTGCAAAATGAGTACGGGTTTATCTAATACGTTAAGGTAATTAATGGATGGATGTTCTCCCATCTCTTTGAAGTAGAAGGCTCTAGAATATTTCCTCAAAACCACAGTTGATTTTGCTTCTGCATCACTTAACTTATAAATTTTATCAAATTTGGATGATAATGCTGCTATTTGTTTCTTCGCAATCATTTTCAAAAACATATTTAATGAGTCTAAAACATCGTTGTTTTGATCCATCAAAATCTCTTCTAACTTCCGTGGGGACCCACCCATAATAATGATACCAGCAAAATGCCCACCTTCTGCATCAATTCGTGGAGCTAACATCCCTCCTAAACTATGACCTATAATAAATATTTGGTTTGTATCAATACGTGGGTCTTTACGTAATAAATCTGCTGCGAGGATAGCATCTTCAATCGTTTCTTCTTTAACGGATAAGCCGGTATCGTTTTTCATTTCTTTTCCATAGACGAGTGTTCTTTTGTCATATCGCAGCACGGCAATTCCTTTGTCGGACAACCCTTCTGCAAGGTCTTTAAAAGGGAAGTTATTTCCCACCTTTTCATCCATATCCGCAGGGCCAGAGCCATGTACTAGTACTACTGCCGGAACTTTTGATGAGCAATCCTCCGGCAGTGACAAAATTCCATTAAGAGGATATTTCGTTCTTTTGCCAATGATTAGTTTTTCGTTCATTCCCATAACCTCCGATCAGCATGTTTATTCTATAAACCTATTCATTTTTTGAACTAGTCGTTGATATTCGGGTACTTCACGTAACGAATTGAACGCTGGATTCATCAGAACATCCCTCATCATGCTATTCTTTATAACCTGCTCGCTGCGTGGGGCGGAGACGTCGAAATCTTTCAGCCACGGATCAATCAGGTCAAAAAAGGAATCTCCACGAAGCTCAAAAGGAAAGAATCCTTCCACGCAGGTATCCACATATTTTTCAAGAAATTCAATCGATTTCTCAGGGGATTTGTTCACGCAATATAGATGAGCGCCTAGTGCGTAAAGCAGAACGACATTGTTTGGATTCAGCCGTTTCATATCAAAAATCCGTGCAAAATCGAACGCTCTCAGAAAGGCTTCTTCGGCTTTTTCCATATGTTCAATATTTAATTGCAGGACGTTCAGCAACCCTTGAAAGACTGCCATTACGTGCTGATACAGTTCAGCCTGCAAGGTTTCTTTGGCTTTGTCGATGTTGCCCATAAGCTGATATGCCTGTGAAATTAATACGCCCTTTGGCATCATGGGCCGGACGGTCTCCCCAAGTAAATCTAAGACCCGCTGCGGGTCCCTTAGTGCCAGACAACAAACCGACTGATACAAAATCGCATCGTTGGAAAGCTGCATATCGCCACTTCCGCCCTGAATCCGCTCACACAGCGTTACGGTTTCGTTAAGAAGAGTCTCTTTTTGCTCTTGTGTTCTCGCCAGCGTGAAGTGATTGGTGTACAGCCTGACCATTTGCAATAAAAGTGGAAAGCAGGCGTAATATTTTTTGATGATCGCCGTACATTCAGCGATTACCTCATCAAAAGGAAGGGCAGCAAAATCATTGGCCAGTCGGGTGTAAAGTTTTGCGATGTCCGAGTGCTCCATTTGCGGGGAATAACCCATCAACTCATCAATGCTGATGTTAAAATAGGCCGCAAGCCGCGGCAGAAATGTGATGTCGGGATAGCTTTGCCCCGTTTCCCACTTGGAAACTGACGCTTTGGAAACACCGATAAATGCAGCAATCGCGTCCTGGGTTAATCCTTTTTTTCTGCGTTTTGCAACAAGGACCGATGCAAGATTAATTTCGTTCATCAACGTCACCTCTGCTTATGATTATACGGTTTATAAAATCAACTCCCAAGCGACTTATCGTTGACTTATGTTAAAAAAATCAACCATTGGGAAACTTGATAGGAGAAGGAGTGGAAAACATGAGGAAAGTATTAAGCATATTTGTTATTTGTATTCTAACGCTAAATCTAAGCGCTTTAGCCTATGCAGAGCCTAACACAGTGAATGAGGAGGAGTTTAAACCTTTATCTTTAACGTTACTTAATCCGTCCATACAGCTGCTGATTACTCAGTATTATCAAAAAATTCACAAGCCGAAGCCAAGTTATGGTTTAGTCCACACAATCCTCCAAATGCAAAGGAGTTTATTGCGTTTGATATCGATTCCGGTAAGGTTAAGTTGATTAAATATATGCATAGGAACGACTAACTTTTGATCATGAGATAGTCCCAAGTAATTAGAAATATGGTATACTGGCAACGTAAAAGGGAGGTGCTTTACTGATGGAGAATCTGTTAAGATTGTCTGTGACTTTCTTCACTTGTGCAAAGCCAGTATTGGAGAAGCGTTACTTTGCATGGGGCTAAATCTTTTCTAACGCTAAAATAAGCTTTTCTAATATTTTGGCTTTGCACCTTATTTTCAAAAATAAGGAGTGAAGCAGAGTGAAATATACAAACGCTAAAAAAATATTGCCCGAAAAGTTAATTATAATGATTCAAGAGTATGTCCAGGGAGAGACGATTTACATTCCGAAACAGGAAAAGGAATATAATCATTGGGGAAGTTTGAGTGGCGGAAGGCAATGGTTAGATCACCGAAATGCCACTATTAGACAAGCTTTTAAGAATAATAGCAGCATTGAGCAACTTGCTAAGGACTACTTTCTCTCTGTTGAAACCATTAAGAAAATTGTTTATTCCAAAAATAAGTAGTACACGGCACTGATGAAGAAATTCATCAGTGTTTTTTTATGTCAAAAACGATTCTAACTTATTATTTTCATTTGAATAGCTTATTGCGCTCTTTACAATAGGATTAGGCAGAAGAGGAGTCGATACAGTGAGAGAAAATGTAACTTTTGATCTGGATTCAAATCGGGAATACTGGACCATTGGAGAGAGCAGCACTTCATTGGACATAATTAAGAGAGCGAGGAAACGGTAAATATGAATGAACCAAAAAGCAGAAGCAGACATCTGATCGATCAGGAGATAATAAGTGCGATTGATTTAATACCAACCACCGATCTTTCCGCTGCCACACTAATGGAAGCACGGAAAAGTCAAACAAAAATGATGCAGCAAATCGATGTAACGCAGCTGTTTCCTGTCACATTCGAAGAAAGGGCGGTGCCAAGTTATTTTGGCGGACCTGATATTCGTATAGAGATTATTAAACCCCGCCAACTAAAGTACAGTAAGATGCCGTTATATTATTCAATTCACGGTGGGGGAATGGTTATGGGCAGTCCGGTCGGTGACCGCCAAGGCAATGCGGCACTGGCTGTGCAACATGGTTTTTGCTGTGTATCTGTTTACTATCGACTAGCGCCAGAACATATTCAGCCAAGTCAATTGCAGGATTGTTATTCCGGCCTGAAATGGTGCATTGAGCATGCCCGGGAATTAGGGATAGATACCGAGAAAGTCGCTCTTGCGGGCAGCAGCGCCGGCAGTGGATTAGCGGCGGGGTTAGCCCTGTACATTCGCGACCAGAAGGAATTCGCTATCCATCATCTAAGACTGCGCAGCCCAATGCTCGATGACCGTACAAGTATTTTGCCAGACCATCCATATGCCGGTGAGTTTGTTTGGACCAAAAAAAGCAATTATTTCGGCTGGAAATCGGTATTAGGTCACGAACCCGGACAAGAGGAAACAAGTGAGTATTACGTGCCAGCGCGTGCAAAATCTCTTGCCGGTTTACCATCCACTTATATGAGCATAGGCAGCATTGATCTGTTCATAGATGAAACCTTATTATTTGCCAAACAACTAGCTTTTGACGGTGTCTTGATCGAATTGCAAGTACTCCCTGGATATCATCATTTGGCTCCAATGTTTCCGAATGCACATTTTTCTCAAATAGGTGCCAACTCTAGTGAGTATGCCTTGTTGAAAGCTCTGGAGTTACTTTGATTATAAGACTAATTTAGAGGTCGAATTGGAACCGAGACAATAGGTGGGACAGTACAGAGGACACAAGTTAGAGCGTTTAAAGATAAAAGTCGCATTGATGCGGCTTTTTTGTTTTGTCGTGGGGCAAGAACCTGACCTTTTGCCGTCCAACCATAGTTTAGATAATTGTGCATGTCGAATTTGTAACTTGTGTATTTAAATTTGCTTGAATCCTTGCTAAACTTTGTTTTGATAATGAGAATCATTATTATTGAAAGTGACTCGATTTTGAGCGGGAGGGCTTTCCAGGAGCAAAACAATGATAAGAACTAAGAAAGGTTGGTAGAAATGACTTCAAACAGACAACTTTGTATTGGATTGTCCTTAAATGCAACATGGAATAAAGGTGACGGTTGGCGGCACCCGGATAGCGGAGTGGAGCAGACAGGAACCATTGACTATTATATTCATTGGGCAAAAATGGCGGAGAACTCTAAGCTGGATTTTCTTTTCAGAGCTGATTATCTGTATATTAGCCCGCAGATGTTAGGCGATTCTTCTAGTTTCGGCAGCCCGGATCCTGCTTTGTTTTTTGCAGCAATAGCTCGTGAAACCAATCGGATCGGACTCGTTACGACCATTTCCACCACGTTTAATCCGCCTTATGTTGTTGCCCGGCAGCTACAATCCTTGAACTGGCTAAGCAATGGACGTGCCGGATGGAATATTGTCACTTCTATTGAAGGCGCCGATAATTTCGGGAATTCACCAATGCCATCACCGGAAGAACGGTATGCGAAGGCAATCGAATTTACGGATGTGGTATGCAAGCTTTGGGATAGTTTTCCGAATGAGGCTATTGTTATTGATCGTGAGTCAGGCATGTTTTCTGATAAGGAAAAAGTGACTGCTATTCATCATTCCGGTGAATTTTTCAATGTAAAAGGGCCACTTACTTTACCTTCTCATCCATCGGGAAGCATTCCTCTGTTTCAAGCCGGTGCTTCGGATATTGGACGGAACTTTGCCTCTTCCGTAGCGGATGCTATTTTTGCAGCGATGCCGGATCTTGAATCGGGCGTGGAATTACGAAATGATTTGAGAGAAAGAGCTGCAGAACATGGGCGCGATCCGAACACGATTAAAGTTTTGCCGGGTTTATATTTTTTCCTGGCTGATACGCACGAAGAAGCGCTTGAATTACATAAGGCTGCTCATGCCCATTTAAGTCTTGAGCGCAGACACGCATCTCTGAAATCGTTGATGGGGCTTGATTTAAGCAGTTTCCCCTTGGATCAACGCGTAACCGAGGATATGCTGCCTGATCCTGATCAGGCTGTTCGCAGCCGCACACATGCTGAACTGTTGCGCCGATATATTACAAAATACCAGCCTACAGTGAAAGATATTCTGAATCGGCCAGAGGTTGTCGGATCTGCCCATTGGGTATCTGTGGGAACAGTCGAGACCGTAATGAATGATATTATTGAGCGGGTTGAGACTGGTGCTATTGATGGATTCATCGCCCTGCCAGGCGGTTCAGAAAAATCGATGGAAATATTTTTTGAAAAGCTGATTCCGAAGTTGGTTGAAAGAGGACTGTTCAGAAGTGAATATACCGGGGAAACCTTGCGCGATCATTTAGGGAATTAATAAAACATTGTATACACAGTAATTGGGGAGGACATATGAAAAGACTAACTGGATTGATTTTATCTGTAATTATACTTGCAGGGGGGATACTGGCTGGATGCTCCGAAAAGCCCGTTGCAGTTACTCCTGAGGCCAGCAAGATCGAGGGTGAAGCATGGCCAAGAACCATTAAGGATGCCAGCGATAATGGGGTGGTGCTTGAGAAACGACCAGAGCGTATAGCGGTGCTGCATCCATTGTACTTAGATTACTTTTTTGCTCTGGATACTCCTCCAATCGCATCAATAAGCGCGGCGGAAGCGATGGAGAAGTTTGCTACTTTACAGTCTTACGCCGGGTCTGCTGATATTATTGATTTGGGTAGCGACTCAGCGAATTTAGAAAAAATTATTGAGGCCCAGCCTGATGTGATAGTAACCTTTAAGGGGTCTGTGGATACCATTTATGATGAGTTGAACAAGATTGCTCCAGTTATTTTGATCGACTACACCGATACCTGGGAAAACACAACGATGCTTCTCGCTGAGGTTGTTGGAAAAGAAGAGCTCGCAGAACAATTGATTAAGGAAACCAAAGAAATGATAGCACAAACGAAAGATCAGTTAGGTACTCTTGAGGATAAGACCTTTGCCTTGTTGCGGGTTGATGGAAAAGCCAATTTTAATGCTCAAGGATCTAAAAATACAATGTACTACAATCAAACTGCAGGCTTTGGATTGTTGGCACCGAAGGGATATCCTGAGGGTGGCGAGGCGCTCACGCTGGAGGGGCTATACGACATGAATCCCGATTATATTATTATCCAGCATGATATTGACGTTGCAAAGGCAGCCGTGAAGGAAAAGGAATCTTCGAAGGTATGGAACTCACTGGAAGCAGTAAAAAACAACCATGTTCTTATATTTGATAATTCCCTCAATAGTGCGAGTGTCCTGGCTGTCCGTTTGGCCTCAGCGTATTTTCTGAAAATGGCTGAACAATAATTGTTATACAAAAATCCGATTGCTGATACTGAGCGCAATCGGATTTTTTAATGTCAGAAGACAAGCATATAGCCACATTAGAAGTTACCTAGATGGCGGTTAATTTGAGCTCATTTTTTTGTCTGAAGACGGTAACCGCTTGGAGTTAGGCCACAACACCGGCGGAAATTTTGTGAGAAGTAGCTTTGAGAGGAAAAACCAGTAGATTCCGCAACTTGAGCAATGGAAAGATCTGTGGTTTCTAGCAGCTCCTTGCTCGCACGAATCCTGACTTCATTTAGATAATTTATAGGTGACATGCCGTAATATTTAGCGAAAGTATGTGCCAGATAATATTTGCTGATATGCGCCTTTTCTGCAAGAGAGTGGAGCGAGATTTCCTCAGCGTAGTTCGAGTCGATATGTCGCTTGATCCGGCTGCATATCTTGTCAGCCCTTTGCGTGGTTACAACAGAGAAGGGATGACCAGATCTTCGCATTAAACTAATGATTACAATCTCGAGTAAGTTTTGACAGACGTCCTCATAGTTCTCATTCTTGTTTTCGGTTTCCGAAAGCATAGCGTTGAAATACAACAAGAGTTCATTCCTCTGTTTTGAATAATTGATAATTTCATGATTACGGTTTCCACTTTGCTTTCCAAAATCAAAACTCATCCCCCCAACCCCAAGCACTACATATTCCAAAGGGTCACTACCAATGGATACTTCGGTATGCTCTACGTTCGGGTTCACGATGACGAGATCGTCCTGCTGCACCGAAAAAATCTCATCCTCTACGATGAAATTCCCTCGTCCACTTCGGACATAAAACAGCTCCGCGAAGTTATGTGAATGACGAATGCTGAACCAATCTTCTTCATAAATGGAAGAGCTAACATAGATTAACTTTGCGGGAATCTCTCCACGTCCCTTTCCGGGAAGCCAATAGCGTACATTTCCCATCTGCAGTCCGTCCTTTCCTCAATCTCATTTAGTGAACTACAGTTAAACCAATTTCAACGTTTTATGTTGTGAAGAAATTGTTAATTTATAAATTTATTATATTAGCAAGATATATAAAATCAACGACAACATGTATGTAGATATAAAGAGGCCGTTAAGATAAATTAAAAGGGCGAGAAAGAATGTAAGCGGTTACGTATGATCACTAAATATAGGGGGAATGGATTTATGAAAAAGATTCTTAGCCTTGCAATCACGGCAGCTTTGACTCTTAGTTTGGCAGCATGCGGCAGCTCTTCTGAAAATGGCTCTAATTCAACGAAGGATTCATCCAATACGAACTCGGCAACGTCTACAGAACAACGTACTCTTAAGCTAGCTGCTTTGGAAACCGCTTACGGTGCTGATGTATGGAAAGAAATCACGGCTGCTTTCGAAAGCGCCAACCCTGGCGTGAAAGTCGAAACGACGATTGACAAAAATATTGAAGATGTCATCGGACCCGGCATGAAATCTGGTGAGTTTCCTGATGTTATCCATTTGGCAACGGGCCAGCCGAAGGGCTTGACTGAAACCTTTGTCAAAGATAATAACCTAACTGACCTTTCAGATGTGCTGTCCATGACCATACCCGGCGAAAGTGTAACCGTCAAGGATAAGCTGATTCCAGGCTTCACTGATACAACGATCACGAATCCGTATAACGATGGAAAGACCTATCTCATGCCTATGTTCTACAGCCCTACCGGTTTGTTTTATAACGAGGGTTTGTTTGAACAAAAAGGTTGGAAAGTTCCTACAACTTGGGAAGAAATGTGGGCTCTAGGTGATCAAGCTAAAGCCGAGGGTATTTCACTATTTGCTTATCCGACGTCAGGTTACTTTGACTCTTTCTTCTATGCCTTGCTCAACGAGGTGGGCAGCGCGGATTTCTTCACTAAAGTGACGCATTACAATGAAGGCATTTGGCAAACCCCAGAAGCTCAACAAACGGTTGAACTGATCGGTAAACTGGCTACTTACACCGAAAAAACGGTTCCCGCAAATGCCAACAAAGATAACTTTACCAAAAACCAACAACTGATTCTGGACAATAAAGCACTCTTCATGCCTAACGGTACTTGGGTCGTTGGCGAAATGAGCAAAGCTCCGCGAGCAGAAGGCTTCAAATGGGGCTTCACAGCTCTTCCGGCAATAAAAGACGGTGGCGACCGTTATTCGTATACCTTCTTCGAACAAATTTGGATTCCTGCCAAAGCGGAAAACGCGGATCTGGCAAAACAATTTATTGCTTATCTTTATTCCGATGAGGCAGCAGCTATTTTTGCAAAGGTTGGCGCGATTCAACCGATCAAAGGTATGTCCGACAAATTGGATGGAGACAACAAGCTTTTCTACAGCATCTATGACAATGGGGCAAAGGCTTCTATGGGTGCATTTGCAACAACAGACCCTGTCGAAGGGGTGAATATATCGGATGCAGTGTTTGCTTCCATTGACTCCCTTGTCACAGGTGCTAAAACACAGCAACAGTGGGTTGAGGGAATCATTAAAGCAAGCGACGCCTTGCGGGGAGCATTGAAATAATAAAGAGGCCGAGGGCCTTGAGAATGTATTAGGATCATGGTGGGCGACGTGCGCTGACCACCATGATCTGACCTATGGGAGGAGAGAGAAAGCCATGGATATGAAAAAAGGAAGAGGACGTTTTATCTTCTTCTGTCTAGCACCCGCCGTCCTCCTTTTTGCAATTTTCTTAATTATTCCTACGATCGATGTCTTTCGGATGTCATTGTACAAGTGGGGCGGCTATACCGATGACAAAACCTTCGTAGGTTTGCAGAATTTCAATAAGCTGTTTCATAGCGACAAGTTTTATCAGACCTTTCAAAACAGTGTATTGCTCATTGTTCTTGTTACAATCGTGACCTTTGCTCTGGCACTTCTGTTTGCATCGATGCTCACACGTGAAAAACTCAAGGGACAAAATGTTTTACGCGTAATCTTCTATATTCCTAACATTCTGTCTGTAGTTGTCATCAGTGCGATCTTCTCAGCGATTTACGATCCGAACAGTGGGCTTTTGAATTCATTGTTAAAGCTATTTCGAGGGTTACAAGCAGAGCCCGTCCTATGGCTAGGAGATCAGAAAGTGGTTATTTTCAGTCTTGCAGGCGCTATGATCTGGCAGGCTATAGGCTATTACATGGTAATGTACATGGCTAGTATGGCCAACATTCCAGAGAGCTTATATGAATCGGCAGGACTTGAGGGGGCAGGGCGAATGGCTCAGTTTTTCCAGATCACCATTCCTTTAATCTGGACGAACATACGGACGACGCTCACCTTTTTCATCATCAGTACGATTAACATGAGTTTCTTGTTCGTGATGACGATGACAAGCGGCGGTCCCGACGGTGCCACCGAAGTGTTCCTCAGTTATATGTATAAAGAAGCTTATACTAATTCCTCTTATGGCTATGGGATGGCCATCGGTGTAATTGTGTTCCTGTTCTCGTTTGCGCTTGCTGGGATACTAAACGCAGTTACCAGACGAGAGCATTTGGAATTTTAGGAGGGAATAAGATGAATACAAACAACCGCTCACGGAGAGGTGTTAGCGACAAATTATATAAAGGCTTCATTTACGTTATACTGATCGCTTTAGCCATTCTCATCCTCATCCCTGTTCTATGGGCATTCATGGCCTCCATCAAACAAGACAGTGAGTTTTACGGCAGTCCCTGGGCACTACCCGTCGGGATGCATCTACAGAACTTTGCTGATGCATGGCTGAAGGCAAAAATGGGTTCTTTTATGCTCAATTCCGTATTGGTGACGGTAATCGCACTGGTGCTTCTACTTATTGTGGCATTGCCTGCGTCCTATGTACTTTCTCGTTTTAAATTTAGAGGGAACGGATTCTGGAATATGATGTTTATGGCGGGTTTGTTTATTAATGTCAACTATATCATTGTTCCTATCTTTCTGATGCTTAACAACGGCGACAAGATGCTCCGCGGCATGCTGGGGCACCCAGTTTTGCTGAACAACCTGTTTGTTCTTGCGGTGGTTTATGCTGCGATGGCACTGCCATTCACGATCTATCTCATGTCGGGATATTTTAAATCGCTGCCCAAAGAATTTGAGGAAGCAGCCTCGGTGGACGGTGCTGGCTATTTCCGTACTATGGTGCAAGTGATTATGCCTATGGCCAAACCCAGCATCGTAACGGTTATTCTGTTCAATTTCCTGTCCTACTGGAACGAATATATTATCTCTATGACGCTCCTGACCAAACCGACCCTTAAGACACTACCTGTCGGCTTAATGAATCTGATGGCAGCGCAAAAATCCGCAGTTCAATATGGTCAGATGTATGCAGGTCTGGTGCTGGTCATGCTTCCAACCTTGATTATATATATTCTGGTACAAAAAAAGCTAACCCAAGGCATGACGATGGGCGGGCTGAAAGGATAAGGTGCGATGATGGAAGACTTTACAAAGAATTATTTGCGTAATTTGTTGATGCTGATTGTTTTTATCGTCGGTATCGGATTGGTCATTGTTGGCCAAAAGAACATTGGAGCTCCCGGACTGGGTCTGATGTTGCTTGGTCTCGCTATGCTGATCGGTCTGCTATGGCTATATAACCGAAAATATAAATAGAGGAGTTTTCAACCATGAGTACAAAAAGAGGACGTGTAACGATCCCTACTGATTTGGACGTTATTCCGCAAACCCTGGAGATCATGAAACGCTGGGGAGCAGACGCTGTGCGCGATTGTGATGGAACTGACTTTCCCGCCGAGCTGCGGGATATCGATGCCAAGGTCTATTCCACTTATTATACAACCCGTAAGGATAACGTATGGGCTAATGCCAACCCTGAAGAGATTCAACAAATGTATTTGATGACTCCCATTCATACGGCTGAAGGCGATAGCATTTCCATTTCCCTTATGAAGGGGATTTATCCCGACATGCTCAAAGTGAATTGTCGCGACGATATTCAGCGCTGGTGGGAAGTCATCGATCGTACAACCGGAGAGGTCGTTCCGACCGAACAATGGAGCTATGACGACAAAATCGGCGATGTCACCATCACAACCCAGCCGTTCCATGACTATACCGTTAGTTTTTTGGCTTATATTATGTGGGATCCGGTTCATATGTACAATGCGGTCACCAATGAATGGAAAGATGTCGAGCATCAAATTACCTTTGATGTTCGTCAACCGAAGACTCGTAAGTATACGATGGAGCGAATTCGCAAGTTTATCGAAGATCATCCTTATGTCAATGTGATTCGCTATACAACCTTCTTCCACCAATTCACCTTGGTTTTTGATGAGCTCGCTCGTGAAAAATATGTGGACTGGTACGGCTATTCAGCCTCAGTTAGCCCATATATCCTCGAACAGTTTGAGAAAGAGATCGGGTACAGGTTCAGACCTGAATTTATTATCGACCAAGGTTACTACAACAACACCTATCGAATACCTACAAAGGAGTTCCGTGATTTTCAAGCATTCCAGCGTCGTGAAGTGGCGAGCCTTGCCAAAGAAATGGTCGATATTACCCACGAATGCGGTAAGGAGGCCATGATGTTCCTGGGTGATCATTGGATTGGCACAGAACCATTCATGGAGGAATTTGTATCAATCGGTCTGGATGCAGTAGTTGGCAGTGTAGGTAACGGTTCAACACTAAGACTGATCAGCGACATCCCAGGCGTGCAATATACGGAAGGCCGTTTCTTACCTTACTTTTTTCCGGATACCTTTCATACAGGCGGGGACCCCGTAAAGGAAGCCAAAGTAAATTGGGTCACCGCGCGACGTGCGATTCTCCGCAAACCGATCGATCGGATCGGCTACGGCGGATATCTTAAGCTAGCCCTTGATTTCCCCGAGTTTATTGAATATGTAGAAAGCGTTACGGATGAGTTCCGTACGCTCTATGACAATGTACAGGGAAGCTTGCCGTATTGCGTCAAGTCGGTAGCCGTGCTCAACTGTTGGGGCAAAATGCGGGCCTGGGGGAACCATATGGTCCATCATGCACTTTATTACAAGCAAAATTACAGTTATGCCGGTATTATTGAAGCTCTCTCTGGTGCACCTTTCGAAGTGAAATTCATCAGCTTCGACGATATCAAAGAAAATCCTTCCGTCTTAGATGATATTGACGTCATATTAAACGTTGGCGATGCAGATACAGCCTATACGGGTGGAGAATGGTGGCTGGATACGGATATCGTTACCGCCGTAAAAAGGTTTGTTTATGAAGGCGGTGGATTTATCGGTGTTGGCGAACCCACAGCGCATCAAGCGCACGGACGCTTTTTCCAACTGGCCAATATCCTCGGTGTAGAGGAAGAACGTGGCTTTACGCTGGGTTATGAAAAATATAACTGGGATGAGCATGAACATTTCATTACGGCAGATTGTAAAAACAATCCGGATGGAAGCAAGAAAATCGACTTTGGCGAAGGAAAGAAAAATATTTTTGCCCTAGAAGGAACTACGATTCTCCGTCAAACGGACAAGGAAGTTCAACTTGCGGTGAACAAATTCGGCGACGGGCGAAGTGTATATATAAGCGGTTTACCATACAGCTTCGAGAACAGCCGCTTGCTGTACCGTGCGATCCTTTGGAGCGCCCACAGCGATCAGGAGCTGAACAGCTGGTTCAGTGAGAACTATAATGTTGAGGTTCATGCTTATGTGGAAAAAGGAAAATACTGCGTGGTGAATAATACGTATGAGCCACAGGAAACGGTCGTTTACCGCGGTGATGGCTCCAGCTTCTCACTGAAGTTGGATGCAAATGAGATCAAGTGGTACGAAATATAAAAATCCAGCATTCTATTGTAGGAGGAATGATTTGATGCGGAAAAAAAATAATAAAATGATATTCAAATTATGGATTTGGATGATGGTTTTATTGGTTGCTTCAAGTCAGTTGATGATACTCCCAAGCAATACTGCTTATGCTACTTCCGGAGAATTTGGTGATTTGCCGATTGAGCCACAGGAAAAAACGATCGAGAGCATCCCTTCGATTAATGTTGAAACATACGTTGATGAGCAGCCAGCAATTCCATCGGTAATACAAGCAGTCTACAGTGACAGCACTACCGCAGAAGTCATGGTGAGCTGGGATTCAATTGAATCTTCTGAGTATGCACAGGTAGGGACATTTACCGTAAAGGGATCTGTAGAGGGAACGAGTATTAAAGCTGAAGTTGCAATCACGGTTCTTGAAAAGAGTAAGGAAACAAACGGAAATGTAGATATAGATACATTCTTGGCAGAATTAAAAAATAATGTTCCAAGTAACGAAGAGGTTGTTTCTTATACGAATAACTATCAGTCTATGGAACCGGAAGCCATGACTTTCGTCAAAGGAAATGGAACGACTTCAGTAAACAATGGATTGACAGTATCGATCAGTAATCTGGGAGGTAGTGGAGCTATAGCAACATGGGATAAGGCTCCTTGGCTCTCCGGAGGAATCATAGATACAATGATGCGGTATACCAGCACAAATCAAAGCAATATTGGATTTGTTCTAGGATCTAATGAGAGTAACCAAGGCATAGCTATTCGTTATGATGCCGGCACAACCTGGGTTATTCAGAGTCCGGATGGTACAAGTAAGTGGGAAACATTTGACGGACCAGAACTAAAAATGGACACAGATTATCACATTCAGATCGGCTTTAATGGTACGAAGCTTTTGATCATTGTAGACGACGTGACTTATTACAATAAGAATACTGATTTATTGAGTTCGTTATCTGGATTAGGTCAAATTGGACTGTATAAGCGCTATGCTACAGGAGAGATTGCCATCAAGAGTGTGAGAATTGAAGGTGTAGGCACGAAGGAGAAACCTTCAAACATTGTTAATTATGTTCAAGATTACGAAGACACAAATTATATACCCCATTGGTTGGGACTGAAAGCAACGGTCGTGACGGATATTACGGGCAATAAAGTTCTCTCCCTTAAAAAAGGATCTAGCGAACGAGGTGTGGATCTGGATTCGCCACAAATTCAACAAGGAACTCTTTCGTTAGATTTCAAACTGGTTAATCCGGACAAATTGGTTAGCGGACAAGGATTTGCTTTTGGTTTCAGAATGAATGATTCAGCAAGTATTTTCAATGAACTCGGGGTTGATCCGAGCAGCTGGATCCCAGAATCCAATACGGGTTGGGGAGATAAGCAAGAGATTCCTTATCCGCTGCAAGGGCGTTGGAATAATCTCATGTTTAATTTTAATGGTAAGACTATAACGGTTTTTTTGAATAAAAAGCGGATTGGCGACATTACGTTTGAACAGTATTCTGAAGCAGCTGGGCGTTTCGGACTTCGCATTAGAAGCACTGTAGAGCTTCAAATCGACAATGTACAATATACGAATGAGATCATTGAACCCAAACAAATTGCACAATACAGTAATGATTTTGAGGATGGAATTAAAGGTACTTGGACTGGTGCAGATTCTACTATTATTACAGAAGGCAGTAATCGGGTATTGAGACTTTCCAATATCAAAGACAACGTAATGAACTTGGATGCACCTTCTTTGCAAAGTGCCACATATATGTTGGATGTGAGACCTGCATCGACAGATATCGGTTTTGTTATAGGCGATGGTGATATTGTTAAATATGAGGGTACGAAATGGGTATTGTTGAATAAGGAGGGGACCAGCACTGACTTTGTCGTTTCTGATGATCTGAACTTTAGTCCTTTACCTTATACTTGGAACAAAGTTGGACTCCAATACTCTGATCATTCTGTGGTCTTAAGTATTAATGGCGCTACCTTGAAAGCAAACTTACCGACAGGGCAGCAACTCGGTGAAGGGTCTTTTGGGGTAGTTGCTCAGAATTACATTTATATTGATAATGTTGTTTTTACTGAAGAATTCCTTGATATGAATACGTCTTCATCCCATGTCGGCAAGCTGAGATATGAAGAGTACTATGAAGGTGATTCAATCGTAAATTGGGAAGGCTTCAAGGATACGCCGCAAGTTTCTAGTGGATATTTGCAAGGGATGTTGAATGCTGAAATGGCTGCTATCAATAAGGATGTAACACCAGTAGCCAACGGCATATATCAAGTGAAAATGCAGTCGGATGGAGCTGCGGGGATTACACTTGGAAATATCGTGATTTACGAAGAAAGTCCGGGGAATTGGAAATACAAGCTGGAAGGTAGTAGAGATGCCTTTGCAATTGGCGCTACTACTGCACTTGCTTCTGGCAAAGATTACACGCTACGTGTAGAAATGATCGAGAACGAGCTAGGCCTTTACGTGAATGGAATTAGGGCTGGCAGTGTGAATGTAACTGGATATACACCAGGTTCATTTGGCATCTACAATTCTGCGACCCATGCGATTCAAGCCAACATAGACGCGATCACTGCAGAAGAGGTTCGCGTGTATGCACCAGATTATAATGCGCAGAACTGGGGTCCTCTTGATAACAGTAAACCAGAGGTTCTCGCCAATGGAGACAGCCAAATCCGATTGAACATGCCAGGGGTTTCATTAGCAGTGGATAAGGATAGCCCTAAATTCGCTGATCAGGTACTCACTTTTGATTTTAACACGAATGTTTCCGCTGGAGCAGATGGTGGCCGTTATGGTTTTATCGTGAGAGGTTCGGCAGCTGACAAATATATAGGTGTCGTTCATGATATTAATGGGAAGTGGAAGGTCACAACAAGTAACGGGAATGAGATATCCTTTCCCAATACGTATCAGATGCAGGCCAATACAAATTATCATATTGAGCTTCGTTTGGTGGGAACAACGCTTAGTCTCAATATTACGGGTCCTGATGGCGTAGGTACAGATATGGGTTCGATATCTGAAGAATCGATGGCTGTTGTGCCGGGTTGGTTTGGTCTTCGTTCATGGTATGGAACCAAACAAATGACGGTGAGTAACCTCAAAATGGTCGAACTTGAGTCGCTACCTAAGCTGAAGCTGGCGCAAGAGACAGATATGATT
This sequence comes from Paenibacillus sp. GL_099_B, assembly GCF_057835695.1. Lineage (NCBI taxonomy): Bacteria > Bacillati > Bacillota > Bacilli > Caryophanales > Paenibacillaceae > Paenibacillus > Paenibacillus sp. GL_099_B. The sequence continues at coordinate 4,124,508 of NZ_CM174430.1, read as the reverse complement.
GAGAATGATGGTATGACCGTTACTGTATATAAAGATTTACCAGGCATTGTAGAGTATCAAGTGGATCATCACACGCTACAGGCCGACGTAGAGCAGACGAATAGCGTGAAGATTAATAATAAGGATTATGTACCGCGTACAGTATCGAAGAAAGAGAGTGCTAGCACATATCAGTACACGATGACGTTTGATGAGATCGGCGTTGTGATTGATGGGCATCTCGAGGCAAAGGCGAACAATGTAGTGCGATTTGAAATTGATAAAATTTCCGACGGCCCGGATTTCTTAGTGCGTTCAATTCAAATGAACAACGCTCTGATCCATGTGAATAGTTCAATGAAAGACGCATCATATGCATGGAGTAAGTCAAACGGGGAGTGGCACGGAGTCTCGGAGGAATTGGTTGACGATATGTCACTTATGAAGCAAAGCGGTACGACCGGTGTAACGATGGCTATGGTGAGTGGAGATGGCCTGGCAGCATCGGCAGAGGACAACGTCATGAGCGGTGGCAATAAATTGATAATCACCACAGAGAAAAAACCGCTTGTCAATAAAATAACGGTGAAGCCAGGCAGTTGGACGTATCGACATCTTCAAAGTAGTGAGACTGAAGAGTTGCCATGGTATGAAGTGGTCGTCACTGGGGAACGCAATAACGATGATAAGACAGATTGGCAGGATGCTGCTGTCGCTTACCGAACGGAAATTTACAATGAGCCATTTGGCGCGCAGGATATGAAGAACAATATGATGTATATTGCCTTCAACTTTGCTAGTCAAGCCAATGATCCGTTTTTGAACAGTTTGGATACGGGAAAAGTTCTATATAATTTTACAGACGGTTTTGGACAGATGATTCTGCATAAGGGCTATCAGGCGGAGGGGCATGATGATGATATTCCTTCCTACTCCAATATTGGTGTAAGACAAGGTGGATTGGATGATTTCAATTATTTGATCGATGAGGGGGATAAGTACAACCTTCACGTCGGCGTGCATCTGAATGCAACCGAATATCATCTTGATGCCAACGAATTGGATTACTCCAATTTAACTGGGGCTACAGCTAATGGACCGAAGACAGATAGACTCTCCAAAGGTTGGGATTGGATCGATACGGCTTATTATGTAGATCAAACGAAGGATGTCCTGAGTGGTGAACTGAAATCACGGTTAACCAATCTATATAATCTCACGAAGGACGCCAACAACCCTAAAGACCCTGCGTTGGATTTCTATTATGTAGACGTGTATACCGGTAATGACTACAATGCCTATAAATTGTTGCAATATGCCAATGGTCTTGGAGTCAAAGTAGGAACAGAATTCTCAGGTCCGATTGAACCGGGTGTCGATTTCGTTCACTGGGGTCCGGATTTGGGATATCCCAATAAAGGGAACAAGAGTATCCTTTCTAGAATGGTGAAGAACAATCTCGATATTTTTGTGGGGAATGCTTTATTTAAAGGGCAAAAAATCCCTGGTGTGACCACTTGGGGGGATTCTAAGCCAGACGTACAACAGGGTGTAACGGTATTCTTCAATGAAGTATTGCCGACGAAGTATATGCAGCATTTCGGTGTGCTGAAATATGAAGAAGACCAAGTAACTTTTGATAATGATGTCGTCTCTAAGAGAAATAAATCCACCGGTATGATTGAACTTATCAAGAATGGCAAGCTGATCTCTTCTTGGAAAGATACAGGGACAACTACCGATGAATCAGTGCGCCATACAGGTGAGGCTAACTCGTTAATCCCATGGGTTTGGGATATCAAAGCAAATCAAATCTTGGGTGTTAACGATGGTGCGAAGCTGTACCATTGGAACACAACAGGTAACTCGACCACTTGGCAGTTGACGGATGAATTTAAAGATGTGAAGCAGTTTAATATTTACGAATTGACCCAACAAGGTAAAGTTCTAGTGGATACTCTGGTCGCTCGGAATGAATCTCTTACGATTACTAAGGCAAAGAAAAATACGCCTTATGTATTGTATCCAGCAACTGCTGATGCCCTGACTTTGGTGCCTAATGCAGGGAATTGGGGAGAAGGCAGTTTGATCAAGGATTTTGCCTTCAATTCAGAGAAGTTCAATGTTCCAGGTTCATGGACAGTCGATGATCCAGCAAACATTACAATCAAGACTGTTCAAGGGGATACAGAATACGATATCACTAAAGAAATGAACAAATCGAATTGGAACAGATACGCAGAGGTCGGTAGTAATTCAGGTGTAATCTCACAGGAGATTACCGGATTGCAGCCTGGTCAGGATTACACCGTCGGAGTGTGGACACAGACTGAAGAGGGGAGGAAATCCTCGCTTCAGGTCACGGTTAATGGTCAAACCTATTCCAATCATGTGACAGGTCAGGATGGCATCCATAAATCATCCTTCAAGTACGTGGACACCAAATGGCAAAGAATGAATGTTGAATTCAAGGTTCCAGCAGGCATTAATTCCGCGACAGTTAAGCTTGTAGCTGATCCGGGAGCGGGTACTGTTCAATTTGATGACGTACGAATTTGGAAGCATACAACTGTAGAGAAAGACCCTACGAAAAAGAGCTACGTTGTATATGAGGATTTTGAAAATGTGTATGAAGGCTGGGGTCCTTTTGAGTACGGTGGTGGCGATAGGAAGATTCATATAGCAACCGATCAGAGCAATAAACAGGATAACAATCCCGTTGTATCCGCATCTGAGAACAAGGTTGGTCCTGTAATGACCTGGGTTCTGGATGGTGAGAATTCGTTGAAAGTTAATGAAACAGATGTTGGTAAATTAATAAAAACGAATGAATCCAGCGTGAAAATGGAACCAAACACAGAATATGACTTAGGCTTTATTTACACCTTAGAAAAGTATGCTGGTTATGAGGTTTCTGTACAATCACGTTCTACAGGGGAAATTGTGCTGAAGGAAACACTGGGCACACTACCTAATCCGGGTAATAAAGCGGGTGAAGATGGGGGTTATATCCGCTTCCAGAAAAAATTCACGACAGGTGATCAAAATGATTACCAAGTTATTTTCAAAATGGTATCCAAAGGCGCTGGAGGCCCTACTTCTGATTACGCCTTCATTCTGGATGATTTCTACATTAAAGAAAAATTAGTAGTTAACATCGTATCCATTGAGAATGTACAGGTTGAAACGGAAGCTGGTTCTACACCGATATTGCCTGCGCAAGTGACTGTGGCATTGAGTAATGATACGACTGAGAATGCTGCCGTTGTATGGGAAACGATTGATCCATCCCTTTATGCACAGGCAGGTACTTTTCAGGTGAAAGGCGAGGTCAATGGGACGGACATTAAAGCGATTGCGACAGTCAAAGTAAAGGCGAAGGACAGCAGCAATCCGGGTACAAATCCAGGAACAGGATCAAACCCAGACACAGGATCAAATCCAGGCACTGGTACGAAACCCGATACCCAGCCTAATCCTGGTACAGGAACGAATAATGGGTCTGATCAGGATAACCAAACTGGAGCTAAGCCGGATACGGGCAACACCAAACCCAAAGCATTTCTCGATACGGTTGGTCACTGGGCAAACAAGGAAATTGAAGCTCTTGTGAGCAAAGGTATTATCAAGGGCATGAATGATCAGAAATTTGCTCCAGATATGACGATAAACCGTTCTGAAATCGCAGCGATGTTAACTCGAGCATTTGGTCTTAAGGCTGATGGGTCATCATCATTTAAAGACGTAACAGAAGATAAGTGGTATAAGGATGATGTTCGTGCTGCGACGGATGCAGGTTTGTTTAAAGGCTATGCGGGTAATTTATTTAAACCTATGAAACCCTTAAGCCGTGAAGAAATGGCCGTTATTATAGTAAGAATGCTTGAGATGAAGGGCAGATTGCCAGAAGTCTCCAATACAACGCAAATGGTACTGTCTAAGTACAAAGATGCGGATAAGGCAGGAATCTGGTCCAAGGAAGCATTAGCGATTTGCATTGAGCTTGATCTCATTCAAGGAACACCAGATCACAAACTTAATCCGAAACGTAATCTGACCCGGGCTGAGGCAGCTGTTTTATTTAGCAGATTATTAACGTATTGCGAAAAGGGCATCATCTGATTTACCTAGTTATATTCAAAAAGGCAGACCGACTTCCGGTTTGCCTTTTTGCTATGCAAACGTATAATGAGAGCTTGAAGGGAGAGGAACGCCATGACCATCGAAGCCAGCTTCCGCCGGGCCAATCAGATATGCAATCGTTATATTACAAAAGTGGAGCAAACAGGGCTTTCATTGTCCATCTTGTATTGGGGATTCATGCCCGATCATTTCGACAATGCCTTCCACCGGCATTCCTTTTTTGAGGCTTGTTATGTGGTAGACGGTGAAGGAAGCTACATAGAACAAAACCAGCATTATGCTTTAAATAAAGGAACAGCATTTCTATCTCTTCCAGGCGTATGGCATCAAATTCGCAGCCAGACCGGACTGACACTTTCTTATGTGGCTTTCGAACTGGATGAAGCCCACACAGATGTTTATTATACTGAATCCTTCCGTCGTCTTGCCGAGCTTGGGCAAAGCGTAGCGCAGCAAGCGGACCTTACGCCAACTGGCCATTTATGGCAAGCGCTCATTACTTCTTTCGACCAGCCTGGGGCAACTCTTCCTCTTGCTGTAAAGCAAATTTCCGCTTCTCTGCTGTTATCCATAGCAGATTTGCACGTTCCGACTCGATCAGATTCGGCCGACATGGGAGAGCAGCCCGTGGAACCAAATACGTTGTTCCGACAGGCCAAACGGTACATTGATGATAATCTGATCAATGAGCTTACGCTTATGACGGTGTCAAGGCACCTCCACATTTCGTCCCGCCACCTGACCCGGTTGTTTCAGGAAAATCTGGGGCAGTCCTTTGTCCACTACATTCAGGAACGACGTGTGCAGCAAGCCGCTGGGCTCCTGTTAAATGAACAGACACCAATTAAAGATATCGCCATCCAGTGCGGGTTCCAATCCGTGCATTATTTTACCCGGATATTTACCCGCGAGCTTGGTGTTTCCCCGGCCAAATTCCGACGCAATCAGTTTGCCGAAGGCCGCTCTGGCAAAATGCATTACCCACCCCGAATGTCCTGATCGTACAAAAATACAGCTTGATCGTTTAAAGACAGCACCTCCAACTCCCTATACAATGATGAACATAAATCGATATAGAGTTGGAGGTTTAAACATGCCCCGAATAGCCCCTTTGGCCTTTCAAACCAACCCAGTGAATTTCATTCGGCTTCAGCCCGACCAAGAGGCAGAACCGGGGATCTGGAATGCGTATGAAGAATGGCTTGATCAAATTTGGCCCGAATGTGTACAGAATGATTTGCTTCCTTTTTATATGGTCATTGACGGTACGCATGGTGCCGCATTCAGCGAATGTCTGGAAATACTTCGGTCGCGCTGCCACCTAGAGAGCAGGGTTTTAATTGAAATAGACAGCGCTGATTATTTAAAGTCTTCTGCAGATTTGCTTCAGCAGTTTCACCCTTATCTGACGGATAACCGTGCTTTTGGCGTTGTGGCCTCGGACGTCAGCGTTGAGAATTATTTCCGGCCACATGCACAGCCGGCCTGGCTCAGTGATGTAGACGATCAACTGCGGCTTTCTCATTCCGCTGAATATGCAGTGGCCCAGTCGCCAAAGGCAGATCAGATGGCCCCCATCGTTGTGACCTTTGGGCCAGGCTCCGGTTTCCTTTCTTCAGCATCGGGTGCGGCCAACGTTTCTCTTTTTTGCGACTTATCCAGAGAAGCTCAGCAGAACCTGCATCAGCAGGGGATGGGTTCCCTGGGGTTAGGTCCTTGCCGGGATACGGTCGAAACCTATAAACAGGCCTTGTTTCTGGAATGGCCCGTCTGGGAGGAATATCGCAAACGCCACTTGTATGACTTTGACTACTATGTGGATACGAACAACCGGGAACTACCCGTTTTGGTCACCGTCCCTATGCTGCGCCGACTTTTGGCTTCAGCAGCCCAGCAGCCTTTTCGAGTAAAGCCGTTTTTTGCACCGGGGATTTGGGGCGGACAGTATTTAAAAGAACTATGCGACCTGCCTAAGGATTGGAATAACTGCGCATGGGGGTTTGAACCTATCGCACCGGAGAACACGCTATTAATCGGTTATCGGGATTTTATAGTGGAGCTTCCTTTCCCGCTGCTGTTGTCTGCTCATCCAGAAGCAATTATGGGCGAGCGCAATGTCCAACTGTTTGGCGACTATTTTCCGATCCGGTTTGATTATCTCGATACGATCGACGGGGATCATCTGTCTTTGCAGGTCCACCCCCAGCAGGCTTACATCGAGCAGACCTTCAACGAAACGATGACGCAGCAGGAATCCTATTACATTATGGAACAGAAGGAGGGCGCCAAACCTTTTGTGGGACTGGGTTTCACAGAGGGCACAACCGGGGAGGATCTGCTTCAGGCGGTTGAATCTGCCCACACTTTGGGAAAACCGCTGAAGATCCCAGAATATGTGAACATTTGGGAAGCGAGTAAGGGTGACCTTTTTCTGATCCCGCCGGGAGCCGTACATTTTTCGGGCAAAAACAATCTGGTGCTGGAGATCTCTTCGACAACCTGGTGGTTTACCTTCAAAATATACGACCATTTGCGGCTAGACAGAGACGGACTGCCGCGTCCGATCAACGGCGATCATGCCAGAGCCAACATGCAGGAAGAGTTTGACACTGATTACGTTCAGAAGCATTTGATAGCGGTTCCAAAGGAAAGCCGGGTACAGGGAGACAGCAGGGAAGAGCTGCTGGGCGAACGGGAGGATCTGCTTTTTCAGATCAAAAGATTAAAACTGGACGGAGAGTGGATCGACGATACGGCTGGAGAGTTTGTTATGTTCAACCTCGTAGAAGGCGACCGTGTGCGGCTGACTCCGCTGGATGATGAGGCAGCGGCCGTGGAGTGGGGGTACGCCGAAGCGTATATCGTTCCTGCCTCCGTCGGAGGTTTCCGTCTGGAGTCTCTGGGTGACCGATCGTGCACTCTAATCCGGGCACAGGTTTCGCCAGACTGGAAGATCCCTCTGCTTCCGCATCACTGGAAATCTGGTGAACCTTTATGAACCCTGACGTCACGATTGCCATTGATGCCGGGGGAACCTTTTTGAAGGGTGCCGTTGTACTGAGTGACGGGAATCTTCTACCACAACTTTATGTCAAAAGGTCATCACACTCCGACAGTAGCCCGTATGAAATCGCCTCCAATCTGGCTGGCGTGATCCAGGAGCTTGCCGCTGCATACGTCGCCTACATGGAGAGGCTAAGTACCGATAAAGGGACCCGGGCCACTTTTGCCAATTTTCACATCGGTTTTGCTTTCCCCGGACCTTTTGAATACGACACAGGCGTTTCCCGTATCCAGGGATTGAATAAATACGAGCAGCTTTATGAATTCAATCTAAAAACACTGCTGCGGTGTGAATTAACGGCGCTTGCAGCGGAGCGCACTGCTCCTACATGGATGACCCAGCTTGCCGCCGCAGATATTCGTTTTGGCAATGATGCTGCTCTGTTCGCTATGGGGGTCAGCAGGCTTTTTCCACAGGACAGATTGCTTTGCCTTACATTGGGAACGGGCCTTGGCTCCGCTTTTGTTGAGAACCGGTCCATTGTCAGCGGAAAATGGGGAATTCCCGACTCAGGCATGTTGTATGCCGAGCAATACAACGGAGGAACCGTGGATGATCTGTTCGGAAGCCGAGGGATTTTGGCCTTGGCAGATAGCCATGATGCTCGAAGGCAGGGAGAGGACGTGTACCATCTGGCCATAGCGGCCAGACAGGGAAATTCCTCCGCCATCCGTGTATGGCAGCTTTACGGACAGCGGCTTGGGGAAATGTTGCGTCCGTACGTGGCAGAGTTTCGCCCCGCTCGTCTGATCCTGGGGGGACAAATTGCCGAAACCCATGATCTGTTTGGCAGCGCACTTTCGGAAGCGCTCTTGCCCGAGAGGATTGCTCAGCATAATGAGAAACAAATGCAGGAGCATGTGTTCCACGGGATTTTCCAACTCGTAAAAGGTACCTAATCCACCAATAAAGGAGAAAAAAAGATGACACTCGAACAACAAATCAAACAGGCCGCCATCCCGACGCTTGAACGGAAATGGAAGATATACGTCATTCACCATTCCCATACCGACCTTGGTTATACCGATCGGCAGGAGAAGATTGAACAATATCATATCGATTTTATCCGTCAGGCGCTGCGTATTGTTAATGATGCTCATAACGGCGTAAACCCCGAGTGGAAAGGGTTCCGTTGGACCTGCGAGACCTTCTGGGCCGTGGAGCAATTCCTGAAGCAGGCCGGAGACGAAGAAAAAGGTGCATTTGCCGAAGCCGTGCGACGGGGCGATATCGAGCTGTCCGGCACGTATTTGAATATGACCGAGCTGCCCGACCTACAGTTGTTGAACAAAATACACAGTAAAGCTCAGACATATGCCGGATCTATCGGTCACCCAATAGACAGTGCGATGACGGCGGATATCAACGGCTACAGCTGGGGATATGCCGACAGCCTGCTGGAAAACGGAATCCAACATTTATTCAGCTGTATACATACTCATCACGGCATGTATGCGCTGGGCCGCAAGCAGGCCCCTTTCTGGTGGGAAGCTCCAAGTGGGGAACGCCTGCTGGTCTGGAATGGAGACCACTACATGCTTGGCAACGAGCTTGGCTTCTGCCCTGGTGCGCTTGGCAAATACATGATTCGTGATGAATTCGGCCACAGACTTGTGGAACCGGCGAACATTCATGATCAAATCGCCAATATTCGCATCCACCGGTACTTAGCCCAGCTTGAGGCGGAACAGTATCCATATGATTTCGTGCCGATGATGCTGTCCGGATTGCCCACAGACAACGGATCGCCCAATAGCGCAATCATGGAATGGATCGATGCATGGAACCGTCAAAACGGCGAGGGAATTTCCGTGGAGATGAGTACGTTGAGTGGCTTTTTTGCCCGCTTGAAGGAGGAAGGGACGGATGGTCTGCCTGTGCATAAAGGGGATTGGCCAGACTGGTGGTCGGACGGTGTAAGCTCCACACCGATGCACACTCAGATTTACCGTGACGCACAGCGGACGCTTCGCAAGGTGGAAAAGCTCGACCCTGAACAGAAAAGTGTTAGTCTTCAGGAAACCGAGGCTGTAGAGCAGGCGCTTACTCTTTATGCCGAACACACTTGGGGGTATCACTCCTCTGTTTATGAACCGTGGCACAAAAATGTGCAGATGCTTGAGGTTCGCAAGACAGCTCACGCTGCAGAGGCAAGCAGGCTTGCTTACCGCGCGCTAGATCAGGTGCTGCTTGCCGATAATGCCGCCACCTTGTACCCGGGGCGTCCTTATCGCTTCAAGGTCACGAATCTCTCGGAGCGGGAGGTAACCGAGTTGGTTCAGTTGAAGCTTGAAGGATGGGAACCAGATGAGCTATTGAACGGAGTAGAAGTAATCCGGGAGGACACGGGACAGGTGCTGATCCAGCAGTCAAGCAACCCACAGACGATTATTGCGGAGCTTAAGCTCCAAGGCATGGAGAGCTGCATACTGATCCTGCGCCCAATCCTGGCAGTTCAGAAGAGTCTTTCTTCCTTAACGTCAACCTCCAATTCGAAGCTGATCGGCGCTGACCAGGTGTACGATATGGAGGATATGTATTCCTTAACGACAGGCGGACAGCAAGCGCCGGTCTCCGTTTGCCAAACTGGGCTGGAGTCCCCTTTTGTACGCTTGACTTGGTCGAAAGAGCGCGGCATTATCTCGTGGATCGATAAGGAGACAGGACGCGAACTGCTGAAAGCAGATGATCTGTATGGGGCATTTACACCCATCTATGAGGTGACAAATCCAGCGAACCCTACGGATGCTTCTCAGGTTTGGAGCGTCCGTTCCAAAATGGGACGCAACCGTAAAGGCCTTAACCTGGAGCGTTCGGTTGGTCAGCTCATCTCTGTACGCGCGGTGGATAATGGACCGCTGTATGCTACCGTTGAGCTTGGTTATCAGCTCAAGGGCATCGCCTATTTTTCACTGCATTTGCGGATCTATACCCGTCAAAACCGGATGGATATTTCGGCGCGGTTCCATAAAGAGAGCATCTGGAATCCGGAGAACGTTTATCTGGCTCTGCCGTTCACCCCAGGAGGCACTGGGCCAGTTACCCTGTTTGCCGACAAGCCAGGAGGCCTCGTTCGCCCCTGGAAGGATCAGATTCCGGGAACTTGCCTGGATTATTCCGCTGTACAGTCGGGCATTGCCTGGCAGGATAATGACCGCAGTCTGCTGCTTGCTGTCCCGGACACACCTCTCGTGCAATGGGGAACGCTGGATTACGGGACCAGAAAGGTCCACACGCAGCAAACGCCTGACGCTCAACCGGAAGCTTATGCCTGGCTGATGACGAATTATTGGGAAACGAATTTCAAAGCGACCTTGGGCGGCTTCTATGAGTTTCAATATCATATTTCGGCAGGCGGCAGGTTTTCGGCTGAAGATATGGCCGCAGCTCTGCATGCGTTGAACGAGCCATTTGTGGTTACCCGGGTTAATGAAAAATAAACCGAGTGGAAAAAGCCCTAACTCATTTAAGATCAGGTCAGGCAGTAGATAACACGTAGCAGAGATAGCTTATAGACAATAAAAGAACAACCAGCAGGCTTCCATGTGGAGGTTTGCTGGTTGTTGGCGTTCGGTCTTTTAGTTCGTGTAAGATTTGGCGTTTTTGCTTAATGATGTTGTTAAAGCTGAAATGTATTTAAACCTACTCTTGAGCTGCCTCTAGCTCAGTAATTTGCGCTTTGTATTGCTTCAGAAGGTCGGCAAGGGAAGTTTTGATTGCCGCTTCATCCTTAGCTGTTACAGCATTATTCAAATTACTTTGTGCTAAGAAGAATGCACTGGCAGCTGTAGTACCGCTAAATTGAAGACTTTCAGCATTTGCTATAACCGCGCTTGTTGTTCCGGTTGATTTTTCGTCAAGATTCAGAGGGCTGAGGGCAATTGCCACTCCAGATTCTGCATTCTCAACTAATCCTTTCAGATCCGAACTGCTTGTGGTAATGGAGAAAGACAAGGTGTTCTTATTTTCGGAATTAGGTAATTTTTCGGCTTTTACACTCTCAACTGAGGTAAGTTTGCCTTCCTCAACCTTTAAGGCCTGCATTTCTTTGATCTCACCTGGTTTGGCGTTCTCGGAAACTTTCTTCCATTCGTCAGAGTCTACGTCAACAGCAACCAAAGTGGCCATTACTTGGGATGTATAGTTTTGTGAAAGCAGTTTATTGTAACGGGCCAGCGTTTTTTCCCATTCGCTTACTGTTTCTGGCGCGTACTTTTTGGCCTGCTCCACTGGATTAGCCAATGTAAAGGTCGCAATGGCGGATTTAGCTTCTTTCAAGGTAGCAGTTCCATTTGTAACAGCATTTGCGTTAGCGGCGCTGTCGGCATTCGCGACAATCGGTGCGGAGATCGCAGTGAGCAGCAGGGCGGACAGGGCAACATTTCTGAATTTAAAACTGTAGTTCATTTCGTAACACTCCTTATGGTTTGGTTTGTCTTACAGTTATCAATTTACCGAAGGAGTGTGGCACAATATTGGTGTAATTGTGGAAAAACAATGGCAAAGCTCTTCCCATATATATACCTTTGGTATACTCACTATAGAGAAAAGTACAGGAGGCCCCGTTCATGAATAACGATTACCTCATCGCGGTTGTAGATGATGACGAGAATATACGCACACTGATTCAAGCTTATTTGCACAAAGAGAACTATCGAACGATAGGCCTTGCTAATGCCGAGGATGCCTGGTCTTTATATAGAATAAGTCCGCCGAGCATGTGGGTGATGGACATTATGCTGCCCGGAATGGATGGCTATGAATTGTGCAAACGCATCCGTAATGAAGGAGAGGTACCCATTATTATGATCTCGGCGAAGGATAATGAGGTGGACAAAATACTTGGCCTTGAGCTGGGCAGTGACGATTATTTGGTGAAGCCTTTCAGCCCCCGTGAGCTGGTAGCCCGCATCAAGCGGCAGCTGGAACGTTGGATTAGACTTACCGGTGCGGAAGAAAGAGCTGTTGTAAGCGAAGCGGCGACACCACGAATCAATACGGGGGAGCTTCAATTAATGTTGGAAGAGAGGCGGGCCATATGGCGAGGGGAAGAAGTGGACCTGACCAGCAAAGAATTTACCATGCTCAAGGTACTGGCTGAACATCCGAATCGTGCGTTTACGAGGGACGAGCTGCTCAGTTTTGTCTGGGGAGAAGATTATTTTGGCAGTGACCGTGCCGTGGATCATTTAATTAAGCGGATTCGCAAAAAGATTGAGGAACTTCCCGTCGAGTCGGTGTGGGGACACGGGTATCGTATGCGTACAGATCGGAGTGAAGTTTAATATGAAACTTGTTCATCAAATTAATCTTGCGTTCGGATTGTCACTGGTTCTGATCCTCTCCGTCACGGCTGTTTTACTTCATTATGTGCTGCTGGATCATTTCATTGGGACAGAGAAGAATGATCTCAAGACGTTAAGTGCGGCGATGTCCGCTTCTATAACGAAAACGGGGGATCTCACAATGAGTCCTGTACTTACCACTGGAACTGCTGTCACAATGCCTAATTTGAATATTACGGGTATGCAGTCCGTCCAGTTGGTAACGGGAGAGGCTACGAGTGCTCCTTCAACACTCATTCCTGCGGATGTTGAAGCCTTTGTCACTGATTTTAACGGAAATGTGCTGTCAGGGACTTTGTCTGTGAGTGGTACAACCGGAATGGCGAGCAGTAACACATTGACTGAAGCCGTACCAGCAAACTTGTCGAAATACACAGCGGTCACTTCATCCAGCATCAAGGACCTGTGGAAGGGGACCGATGGGCGTTATGTGATGGATGTCAGTCCCATCCCCCAAGGAACCCTGACTCTGTTGACTCCTATGAGCAAGATCAAAGCAATCGAACAGGCGCTTCTGGGGCGTCTCATCCTGGTGATCTGTATTGTTGGAGCCATGATGTTCCTGCTCAGTTTGTTTATTACGAAAAGGCTGATTCAGCCATTGATGAATCTAAAGCAGGAACTTAAGAAGGTCAAACAACGTCATTTCACGGATGTGCAGCTGGTCAAGGCTGGCGGTGAGATTGGAGCTGTAGCACAGACGGTATACGAGATGGCTGGTGAACTGAACAGGTTCAATGAGGTGCAGAAGCAGTTTTTCCAGAATGCTTCTCATGAGCTGAAGACCCCTCTGATGTCCATTGCAGGCTATGCGGAGGGCATTCGAGATGGGATCTTTGAAGGTGAGAACGTTCGTAAAGGGCTGGACGTGATCCTGGGGGAGAGCGGCAGATTAGGAAAGATTGTTACCGAAATGACGCTGCTCGCGAAGCTGGATAGTGAAGAGGATATCTTCAAACCTTCCAAGGTCAGTCTGAATGAATTGTTGACGGAAACGTCCGAACGTGTCAATCCGCTGCTTGTAAAGAAAGGACTTACACTCCATATCGCTTGTCCGGAGAATAAGGAGCTGTTCGTCATGGCTGATCAGGATAAACTGCTGCAGGCACTGCTCAACGTCGTGACGAATGCTGCAAGATACGCCAAAGAAGAAATTCACATCACTGTGAACTTGGAAAAAGGGAAGATCGCGCTATCCGTTTCAGATGACGGTCCCGGCTTTCCGCAGGAGCTGCTGCCCACCTTATTCCACCGTTTTGTCAAAGGAAAAGACGGTGAGTCCGGACTGGGTCTGGCGATTGCCCGGGCCATTGTGGAACGCTGCGGCGGGCTGATTCAGGCTACCAACCGTAAGGAGGGAGGAGCTGTAATCTCGTTCGGCTTCCCTGCGGCTCAACGTGTCTGAAAGGAAAGGATGGCAACTATGCCCTTCTAGTTGCACCAAACCTCGAATTGAGAGAAATAGAGGAAATGCTCGAAGGGGTTCGTGTCGCCAATATAAATACTCCGCTTAAGGTGCTTTGTGTTTACTCTGCTCTCCCTGCATATAGGGAGAGTTTTTTTGAGTTTTTAGTACGGATATGATGGGAGGCTGTAGATTTCACCGCATGAATGCTTTGAATTCCCTATGGCAGCAGCGATACCTTATTCATTGTCGCGTTTTTACGGAAATCTAACGGGGCTTGATTATAGAATTTTTTGAACTGATGGTAGAAGTGGCTGACGTTCTCAAATCCCGCTTCCAGTGCAATCTCAAGCACGCGAAGCTCAGTCGTGAGCAGCAAGTTTTTGGCTACATTTAGCCGAAGCTGATTAATATACTCTGTTGGTGTCTGATTCAGATATTGACGGAAGGCGCGGTTCACATGACCAACGCTTCGACCTGACAATTCATAGAGGGCATGAAGACCACGATTCATGTTCTCTTTCAGCTGCATTTTGGAGATCGCATGCTCAAACCATAGCGGGAGAATGGGTTGTTCAATGGTTTCCAGCGCAAAGAAATGCTGCGTCAAGATCTGAATAATCAGACCTTTTGCATATACGCGAGCTTTCTTCTTATCAACGGTGGAGAGCATCATAATCCGTTCAAAGCTTCGAATCATCTCTGTCATTTCTAACTGAGATAACATGGCGATCTGGGGAACGGGTGCCTGCAATAGTCCTTGTGCATACTTCTGTTCATTCAAGTAGGCAAAAGCTTCTTCTATTACTGCAGATCGACAAGGGCTATTCAGAAAACGGCAGTCCTGAGTGCCTTCCGGCTCATAACGGTGAATATCGTGCGGTCGAATAAAGACAAGGCAGCCCGGCCTTAAATGCTGGGTTGTTCCATTGACGATATGTTGGCACTGCCCTTCACTTAGAATGAAGAACTCGTAAAAGTCATGGGTATGCTCGGGTGATACTTTCGATAAGGAATCGACCCAGAATGGATCTACGAGCAGGTCGGGATGGATGTGAGTAGACGCTGTGTATTTGATCATGGCTCGATCCTCTCCTATTGTTATTAATGTCAAAATAGCACACGAATTCCGTGAACACAACATAAGAAAGTATGAAGGCCTCTTGATAGAATGAAATAGATTACAAAGACATCAGGAGGTATCGCAAATGTTGCTTATCGATCTCAATGGCAGGTGGCAAATGAAGAGAGTGGATCATGCCGAATGGCTTCCGGCGACGGTTCCAGGTTCGGTCTTTAATGATTTGCTTCAAGCTGGACAAATGGAAGACCCTTACTACCGCGAGCAAGAGCAGGCGGCACTTGAACTGTGTAATTATGATTATGAATACAAACACTCATTTGAAGTGAACGAAGCGGATCTCAAGCATGACCGGATCATCCTGTTATGTGAAGGGTTGGATACAATTGGTGAATTGTTTCTGAATGGAATGAATATCGCGAATGTAAGTAATATGCACAGTACTTATGAAATCGATATTACCTCCTTTATCAAACAAGGTGAAAATACCATACACATTATTCTTCGTTCCCCTGTGGAGTATGTACTGCGTAAACAAGCGGAGCGCCCGTTGATTAACTGCAGTGATGCAGTAGAAGGAATCTCACATTTGCGTAAAGCACACTCCATGTTCGGTTGGGATTGGGGTCCACAATTACCTGATTTGGGAATCTGGAGGAATATCTCCATTCAAGGCTATGACCATGCCCGTATGGAAGATGTCTACATTACACAGATGCATAGCGAAGGCAAAGTGACCCTAGATGTTCGCGTAAGGGCATCTGGTTGGGTCGAAGAAGAGCGGGAGATCACGGTCACCTTAGATACTCCTTCCGGGGAGACATTGAAAGGATGCACGTCTGTCGTGAATGATGGGGATCATCATATCTGGATCGAAGTGGACCATCCCGAGTTATGGTGGCCGAATGGCCTGGGCAATCAGCCATTGTATCAGCTGAGCGTTGCGCTTATGGAACAAGGCGTGGAGCTGGATCGTGATGATAAGCGCATTGGACTGAGAACATTAACTGTTAAACAAGAGCAGGATCAGTGGGGTGAGTCCTTCGAATTCGAAGTGAACGGTGTATCCTTTTTCTCGATGGGTGCTGACTATATTCCGGAAGATAACATCTTGCCGCGTTGTAACCCAGATCGGACAGAACGATTGATCAAGAGCTGTGCGCAAGCCCATTTCAATACAATTCGTGTCTGGGGTGGCGGACATTATCCGGAGAATTACTTTTATGATTTGTGCGACGAATACGGCTTGATTGTATGGCAGGACTTGATGTATGCCTGCGGTGTATATGAATTGACTGAGGAATTTCAGCAATCGATTACAAAAGAGACCATCGATAACATGAAACGCTTGCGTCATCATGCCTCATTAGGAATCTGGTGTGGAAACAATGAGCAGGAGATGGCTTGGGTCGAATGGGACTGGGCGAAGAAAACATCCTTACAGTTACAAGCAGACTATATTAAGCAATACGAGGTATTACTTCCGGCTATTGCGAAGGAATATGATCCGAACACGTTCTACTGGTTAGCTTCGCCTTCATCCAAAGGCAGCTTTGACAATCCAAACGATGAAAATTACGGAGACATGCATTACTGGGATGTATGGCATGGCAAGAAACCTTTTACCGAATTCCGCACATTGTTTCCGCGCTACATGTCCGAATTCGGGTTGCAATCCTTTCCGAATCACAAGACCATAGAGACGTTTACGTTGCCGGAAGACCGCAATATCTTCTCACCGGTCATGGAATCTCATCAGAAGAATGGTACGGGAAATGAGAAAATTCTGTATTACATTGGGGAGACGTATCGCTTGCCAAAAGATTTCAGTTCCCTGTTATACGCTTCACAGCTCATTCAGGCTGAAGGTATCTCATGTGGGGTAGAGCATTGGCGCAGACATCGTGGACGCTGTATGGGAGCACTGTACTGGCAGTTGAATGATTGCTGGCCTGTTGCTTCCTGGTCCAGTATCGATTACTTTGGTCGCTGGAAAGCACTGCATTATGCAGCCAAACGCTTTTTCGCGCCTGTTCTTGTATCGGCTCGGGAAGATGGTTCGAAGGTAGAACTTCACGTATCGAATGAGAGTAGGAGTGCTGTACAAGGAGAATTCAAATGGAGGCTCATGGATTCGAATTCCAATGAAATCGTAGCTTCTTCAAAAGTAATCGAGTTGAAAGCGTTATCAACATCATTATTCGAACAGCTTGATTTCACTGAGATGCTCGATACAACTGCCAAGAAACGGAATACGTATTTACAGTTTTCCTTTGTGATGGATGGTGAAGTTGTCAGTGAAGGTACAGTATTATTTGTGAAGCCAAAGCATTTTGGTTTTATTGATCCTGCAATTGAGACCACGATGACGGAAGAAGAGGATCGTTTTGTTATTACGGTTGATTCGAAAGCCTTTGCACGGTTTGTGGAACTGGATTTCAGTGAATTAGACGGTATTTTCAGTAACAATTATTTTGACTTGTCAGCAGGTGAAAGAAAGACCATTTCTCTGAGGAAAGATGATCTCAACAGATCGGCATCCCTTGAAGAACTGCAATCACAGCTAATCGTACGCAGCGTATTTGATTTGTAAGTTGTTACTTCGACTTTTCTGATATTGCCAATCCAATCGATAGAAATCCGATCGTTGTTATATGTTACCGCTTTCAATTGATCTCTATACTGATGGCAGAGGTGGTTAAATGATTGAACGACTGGCAAAATACCGTTGGCAATATGTAATGATTTTACCTGGTGCGATCCTGCTGCTTCTCTTCAGCTACATTCCGATGGTGGGCATCCAGGTGGCATTCAAGGATTTTCACATCGGCAGCACGATGTGGAGTAGTGAATGGGTTGGTTTGGAAAACTTCTCATTCTTGCAAGATGAACAGTTCTGGATTGTGGTGAAGAATACAATTTACATCGCGATTCTCAAGTTTGTATTCGGATTTCCAGCTCCTATTATTTTGGCATTGCTCATCAATGAGGTGAAAAACAACAAATACAAGCGGTTTGTCCAATCCGTTAGTTATCTTCCGCATTTCTTTTCATGGATCGTGGTGGCTTATATTCTGCAATCCCTGCTGACGTTGGACGGCGGATTAGTTAATCAGCTGATTGAGAAGCTCGGGGGAGATTCTGTCTTTTTCTTGGGATCCACAGAGTGGTTCCGGCCCATGATCGTAGTGAGCGGTTTATGGAAGGAGGTCGGCTGGAATACGATCTTGTATCTGGCAGCAATTACAACGATTGACCCGCAGCTCTATGAAGCCGCAAGGGTGGAAGGGGCAGGGCGGCTCGCACAAATTCGCAACATTACGCTGCCGGGTATAATGCCGACCATCTCCATCGTGTTGATTCTCAGTATGCCTGGACTGATTGCAGTAGGCATGGATCAAATCTATCCTTTGATGAATCCGGCCAATCAGCCAGTCGCGGATGTGCTAGACACATATATTTTACGCAATGGCTTGCAGCAAGGTTATTTTGGAATGGCCACTGCAGTGGGTCTCCTTTCTTCGGTCATCAGTCTGGTGTTGGTACTGTGCACCAATCAGATGGCTCGAAAGTTCAACGGAGAGGGGCTTTGGTAATATGAGAACTTCTATGAGGGAACGGGTGGGCCAGACAATTATTGTGTTTCTATTGGCACTTCTCTGTATCTCGGTAATCTATCCATTCACGTATATGCTCGCCGTTTCCTTAAACGTTGGCAGCGATGCGGCAAAAGGCGGTGTCTATCTGTGGCCTAGGGAGTTTACTTTGTACAATTATGAGGTTGTGCTTGGGAATTCGGTTATTCAACATGCCTACTTAATTACGATATCCCGTACGATCGTAGGCACTTTTGTCGGCTTACTCATCACACTTCTGGCGGCTTATGGCTTGTCCTACCGGCAGCTTCCTTTCAGGAAATCCCTCCTGGGATACGTGCTGATTACGATGCTGTTTAGTGGCGGATTAATCCCTTTGTATATCCAGCTTAATCACTTGTCATTATTAAACTCATTCTGGGTGTATATCATTCCGTCCGCTTTCTCGGCGTGGAATATGTTTGTGATGATGAAATTCATCCAGGGGATTCCGGAAGCACTGATCGAATCGGCTGAGATTGATGGCGCCAATCCTGTCCGCATTCTTTTCGTTATTATTATGCCGCTTTCGAAACCCATGCTTGCAGCCATTGGCCTTTTTACTGCAGTGGGGCACTGGAATGACTGGTTTTCTGGCGCATTTTATGTTTCAGATCAGAATCTGATTCCGGTTCAAACGTTTTTGCAACAACTGCTGTCTGCCCAGGATATTTCGACTGTCCTCGGATCCAACAATAATCAGGAAGCGCTTGCCCGGGGCACCATGCTCTCTAACGTTACACTCATGTCCATCAAAATGGCGACAGTCATGGTAAGCGCGCTTCCGATCCTGTGTGTGTACCCATTCCTGCAAAAGTATTTTGTAAAAGGTGTGCTTATCGGCTCAGTAAAAGGATAACCCAATGAAAAATGAAGCAACAGAATGGGTTTTCTAATCCTATACAATTTCAAAATAACCGAGGGGGACGCATGTGATGAGTTTACGTCAACAAAAGGGAAGAAAGCTGGCGCTATTATCCTTGGCTCTACTGATGTTTGGGATAACGGCATGCTCAAGCAGCAGTACGGAGAGTGGCAGCAGTTCTGCAGATTCTTTTAAGCTATGGCTAGGGTGGAACGCAACAATTAATAACCAAAGTATGGTCCAAATGTATTGGAAAGAAAAGGAGCCGGGCATAGACGTTCGGCTGGAGGCTACGCAGGGCGATGTAATGACAGAGCTGAACCTGAAATTGAATACTGGTGGTTTTGATGATGCAGCTCTGTTCTCACGTAGTGATGTCGTGACCACTGCGATGACGCGTTCGGGCAGTGTTCTTCCGCTGGAGCAATACTTCGATATGCCGGATAAATATCCTGGATTGGCCTCCATTCCGAAAATCTATCTGGATCAAATGAAAGCTTCGGACGGACATATCTATTCCATTCCGACATGGTTTGATCAAAATCCCGATGATCCTTGGCCCGGTTGGGCTTCCTACGGCTGGTTTGTCCGTACAGATGTACTGGAGAAAACCGGCATGACGATGGATGATCTGAAATCGTTGGACGGTATAGAGAAGTATTTGAGATTGTCGGCTAAGCAGAAGGATGAAAACGGGAAACCTTTGATTCCTCTTAGTTTTCTCTCTGACGCAAGCGATGAAAATGTCATCCTGAGTACATTTGGCGTTACGGTCAGCACAGCGGGCGGCGTCATTCCAGTAGAGAAGCAAGGTAATGACTATCAGTTTATCTATGACAATCCGCAATATAAAGCGGCTTACCAATGGATGAACAACATGTTCCGGGAAGGGCTTCTGGATCACGAAGCGATCACAGACAAGAAGGAGCGTTACAAAGAGAAAAACAAATCCGGACGTGTAGCCTTGAATGCAGGTGGGTTCTTTAATATGGACGCCCAGTTATGGGAGGTTCTCGACGGACCAACCGATCCGGCATGGTACTATGATGTCATTCCCTATCCGAAAGTGGATGGCGTGAGTGAGATTGGCGCTAATCAGATTATCAATCCTTATCCTGCTAATGACGTATTTATCAATAAAAATACAAAAAATCTCGATTCCATTCTTGCTTTCTTCGATTACACATTACAGCCCAAGCCCGAACAGCAGCAGGTTGTGAATGAAGGTCCGCCAGGGGAGTTCTGGGATTGGGTGGATAAACCGTTAGGAAAATGGGTGTACACAGACGAGAAATATAAAGCTTTGCATGACTCTGGAGATCAAGCGAAGAAGGCAAGCACGACGCCAGAGCTTTACGCGGCATCTTCCTATAGTAATGACTGGTATCCATGGTGGAATTATGGGGTTACTGATCCGAAAGGAAGATTCAAAACGATCGAATTCACCGAAAAGATTGGCAAAATGGGTGGGACCAGGGTTGCTGAAAACTACGATATGGTGAAGGCCAAACCGGGTGGCTTATGGGAGAAATATTTGCCTGAACTTGATAATGTGCGAAAAGAGTATAAAGCCAAGCTGATTATGGCTAAGGATGACTCACAATTTGAACAGGCTTGGAGTGATTTCCAGGCTGCACTGGAAAAACGAGCACATTGGAGTGAGCTCAAGCAGGAATGGAATGAGGAGCTTCAAGGCATTCAGTAATTAGGAGACGGGGACTGTCGAACGTGACAGTTCTCGTTTATTCCTGCTTCATCATAACGCTAATCATTCAATTTCCCGGTAATTCATTCACCAAGCCTTAACCTCCAGATGAAGATCCAACCCCTATACACTTAGGATTTAGGAGCGGATATAAATTTTTAATTTAATTGAATACCTCAATGCTTTAAAAGGAATCGGTGTGAATCATCTTGCATTCAACTTGAAATATGGAACACGTCCGGTTGACGAGGTGATTCAAGAATTAGGGGAGGAAGTGGTTCCATATTTCCCGGCGTTATCTAATAAATAGGTGCAATGTATGCATTTCGGTGCTAGACTACCAGTAAGATTAATTGTAAAGAAGGAGAGGAAAAGGATGATTAAACATTTAGGTCGCATTAATGAATTGGCGAAAAAAGAGCGTGAAGAAGGTTTGACCAATGCGGAACGAGTTGAACAACAAGTATTACGAGAAGACTATTTACGGGAAATTCGTGGGCAAGTTCTAAACACTTTTTCAGTGCTTACCATACTTGATCCAGATGGAAATGATGTAACACCGGACAAAGTACGAAATGAAAAGGGAATCAGTTTGTAGGGAAAATAAACTTTTTGGGAAGAACGAAAAGCCTCCGAGTATTCATTGACAGAAATGGTGTGGATAAATACACTTGTTTTGTAGTTGATTTCGTAGGATGCTTTTTATACACTTTATAAATATTCATTATAAAGGTATTGTACAAAGTCTTAGGTTGATTCATGTATCGAAGTAATCATAACAGGAGTTGATAACATGACTGAAGAAGAACGAATTTTTAATGGGATCTTATTTAGTCCCGGCCATCCTGATCTTAAGGCTATTAAGCTTCGCTCTCACAATCTTAGTAGTCAATACAGTCGTACTTTTGAGGATCAAACGGAGGAACGCGAAGCATTACTCATGCAGATTCTGGGTCGAAAAGGAGAGCGTTGTTTTATACAAGGCCCCATTTTCTTTCATTATGGCGTTCACACAGAAATCGGTAACCATTTTTTTGCGAACTACAATCTGACCGTCCAGGATGATGCTAAGGTTACCATTGGTGATCACGTCAGCTTTGGACCTAATGTGACTATTGTTACACCGGTTCACCCATTCATTGCTTCAGAACGTCGACAAATGCTGGACCAAAACGGGGAACCTAAGTCGCTCTGTTATGCTAAACCTGTCACCATCGGAAATGATGTTTGGATTTCGGCTAACGTCACCGTATGCGGCGGTGTTACCATTGGCGACGGATGCGTCATTGGTGCTGGAAGTGTAGTGACCCAAGATATTCCTGAGGGCTCTTTTGCAGCGGGTGTACCCTGCAGAGTCATTCGCCCCATCACAGAATCGGACAGCATGCGTTATAAACCGGAAGTTCTGGCTGATTGCAGTGTAATTGAATAAAAACACATAAAAAAAAAACCGTTCCTTGGTCTTACCCCTGTCAAGTAGACAGATGAAAAAAGCTATGCTGCCAGTGCGCATCGATATTCAATCGGTGCGCGCTGTTTGAGTTTGGCTTGAAAACGTCGGTAATTGTAATTGTACATATAATCTTCCACGGCTTGTCGAATCTCTACTTCTGAATTACACTGGTTAAGGTACAGCTTCTCTGTCTTGAGATGCGAAAAGAAGGATTCGATGCATGCGTTATCCAGGCAGGTTGCTTTGCGAGAGTGGCTGCCCTTCACGCCGAATGCTTCTAATCGTGTGTTGTACGCCTGAGACGTGTATTGGAAGCCCTGATCCGAATGGAGCACGGCTTCCGAAACGTCTCTTTTTTGTGTCCATTGTTCCACCGTATCCAATACGAGCTGAACATCGTTCCGTTTAGATAATTGCCAAGCTACAATTTCGTTGTTGAACAAGTCTTGAATCACAGACAGGTAAACGAATGTGTTTCCATCTGAAATATAAGTAATATCCGTCACCATTTTTTGCTGGGGTGCTGTGGCATGAAATTTGCGCTTCAGGCGATTCGGATAAATCACAGATGGCGTATAGCTGGACTTCTTCCGCTTCTTACGAATTACCGATTGGATCGATAGTTCCCGCATGATTCGCCATACTTTCTTGTGATTAACGTTCAGACCAGCCTCCCACAACGCCGTTGTCATGCGAGGATAACCAAACTCTCGGTTTGCAAAATGAATAGCCATCATGTGTTCTTTGATCTCACGCTCACGGTCTTGTCTTGCGTCTCGCTGCGGCTGTGTTGCTCGCCATTTGTAGTAACTGGAACGGGGTATTCCTGTAATCGATAATAGGCGTGTAATGCCATGCGAGCAGCGCAATTCGTCTATGATATCGTAGTTCTCCCGTTGGCTCAGCGCTTCTCCTTTACTAGATTTGGATACCGCTTTTTTAAATAATCCACCTTTGCTTGAAGGTAATCCCGTTCTTCTTCTACACTGCTAAAGGCCGTACGAGGACGTCCTTTCATTGGATTCGGAACATTGTTTTTTCGCTCATCAAACGCTTCCCCGTTTTTCCATTTTTTCACCCACACCTTCAGTTGTGAACAGTTTCGAATTCCTTCGCGATCAGCGACCACCTTGTAACTTGAAGAACCTTCGACATAGGATCTAACTGCATTCAATTTAAACTCTTCGGTATACGTCTGAAATGTTTGTCCTTTTTTGGCCATAAAAATATCCCCTCCAAGTGTCACTTGAACCCTCATGATAACATGAAGGTTTTTTCAAGTGTCTACTTAAAGGGGATAATACCATCCTAGACAAGAGGAACGGTTTTCTTATTTTGATTAGTATTTAGTTGATTAGGTGGAAAACTGTTTTCTAGTGCACTAGATTCTCTAAATCTGGCTGCAATTTGTTACGAAGAATATACAGCATGATGGCTCCAACAAGAAACGCGACTACATCCGCAATGACGAGTGACCATACAACCCCGTGGAAGCCGTTTAGTCGGTTGGCGATATAGAGTACAGGAATCAGAGTAATTCCTTGAATGACTGACATAACAAACGCGGCCGTTCCTTGCGCAGTTGCTTGGAAGATCCCCACAAACAACGAGGTCATTCCTGTAATGAACAAGGATAGGAACGTCACATGCAGAATGTAGCTACCCATTTCAATTAATTGCGGGTCATTCGTAAATAAACCAATTAAGTGGTCGGAAATCAAATAGACGACAACGCCGAACACAACAGCTAACGCCAAAATCGCTTTGATCGTAAATCCAATAGTATGTTTCATACGTAATTTATTCGCTGTAAAAGAGAAGGCAATCAACGGCACAACTCCCTCGCATAAGCCCATCAGAATAAACTCAGGAAATTGCAACAAACGTGATGAAATTCCGTATCCCGCTATGGCCTGATCTCCATATTCGACAAGAAAATGGTTCAAAATGAGCGACATTGCACCCAAGAAGACACTCATTATAAAGACAGGAACTCCGATTTTGAAAACATTACTCATAATTTCCTTGGAAGCCTTGAACCATTTTACAGAGACAGTCAAGAATTGGCTTTTATATCCCATATGGTATGCGTAAAAAACACTGGCAACCAAGTTAGAAATGACCGTTGCAGAAGCAACGCCGATTACACCCCAATGGAAAATGAAGATGACAATCGCATCAAGAATAATATTTACAACCACGCTAAGAATCATTCCGATCATGGATGTGATTGCTGCACCCTCCGAGCGCACGATGTTCTCCAGCGTGAAGAATAATATGACGAATGGCGAACCGATAAGCATAATCGTGACATAGTCTTTTGTAAATCCGAAGGATTCAGGCGTTGCTCCCAGGCTATGAACAATTGGGTCGATCAGCGGGAGGCCGATGGCCATTACGATTAGACCAAGAACTAAACTGCTGTAAAAGGCGAATGAAGAAACATGTTTTAGATCATCATATCTTTTTTCTCCTAACAAACGGGAGATAAATGTACCGCTACCCATACCAATCAAGTTGCCGAGCGCCATAATTACAGCGAATAATGGCAAGGTTAGAGCGAGTGCGGTTAACATGGCAGTGTTGCCCAGTGTACCAAGGAAATAGGCGTTCAGGATAGAATAGATGACACTCATCGACGTACCTAACATCATCGGTACAGCAAAGTGAGCTACGGCTTTTGCGATCGGTGCTTTTTCAAAATAATGGAGGTTTTCTGCATCCATGTGTGAGTCACTACTTTCTTCATTTATTTTTTGAAATGATTTGGAATTCGAACGATATTCCAATTTCCAATCTAACAGTGTTAGTTTGTGCCTTACAGTGTTAGATGTTATCATGAACTTATGAACCTGTAAAGCATATCTTACACTGTTAGATAAAAGGGCGGATACGGATGAAAAAACAACAGCCTCAGATTTCGGAGGATAAGATTTTGGAAACCTCTTGGGAGCTTCTTGGGGATGAAGGCATTGAGAAATTCAGTATGAGGCGATTGGCCGATCGGCTGGGTATTCAAGCTCCTTCTCTGTACTGGTACTTTAAGAGCAAGCAGCATCTCTACCAGCATCTGGCCAACCAGATATCGAAAATGATCCTGAACGAATTCCAATCCGACGGGGACTGGAAGGTGCAAATGGAGGGCCTTGCGATATCGATACGGAGTGTACTCCGCCGGTATCCCTGCTCCACGCAGCTTATGATGCAGACCCTGCCCCATGAGCCGGACATGATTCGCTTCACCAACCGTATGCTGCTCTGCATGGAATCGACGCCACTTGAGCAAGAGCAGAAATTGCAAGCCGTTCTTACGCTTGTGAACTATGTTTTCTTCTTCGTTCTGGATAATTATGAGCATCAGCGCACGGTCTCCGTAATGATTAAGGACCAGGGAGAGCTTCCGGGCGGGGAGATGATTCAGCTTCTGGACTCCATGAGCGAGACGGAAGCAGGACTGTTCCGGAGAATGCACAAGGGCGGGCTGTTTGAGATGATGGGGAGCGACGGAGCGTTTGAGTTCGGTTTGAAGCTGATTTTGTCGGGAATTGAGCAGGTGATAAAGGAACAAGAAAATTAGAATGTAAAAAAAACCGTACATCCGGATATCGGATGTGCGGTTTTTGATAAGGCTTATTGTTGTGATATGAGGATTAGACACAGGGTCTTTCTTCTAAGCATGGACGTAATTGCTTAAGTATCTTCCGCTGCCCCCTCAAAGTTAGATGACATCTAACTTTGAGGGGGCATTTTTTGTAGGACCGCAACCATCAATCATCTAACGACAAGTAAGTACTGTAAGCTATATCTCGGATAGATACACCTCCATTTAGTTATAACGACACCCAAATTTTTTATGAAATATTGACAAGTAAACTTGGCATATATATATTAATAATATGACAAGTAAACTTGGCAAACAGGTTGGGAGGGATTCGTATTAATAAAGATGAAATTTTGTCGAAAAGCAGAAAAGAAAACAAGAATAAGGATTTATTTAAAATGGAAGTTCAGATAAATGCGGGAAATGTTGGTTCTATTACGGCGATCATAATAGCCACCATCTTTTTTGTAACACAAAGTCTGATTGGGGATGGTATGGATTTTGGCTTATATGCCATCATTTTTTCTATTTCCGCCGCTGGCTTCATCGTCAAAGCAATCCGAATGAAACTTAGACACGATATTGTGCTTTCAATTATTTATACACTTGCAACGCTGATTTTATCGGTTGTCCATATTTATAAATTGATAACAACTTATATAGGGTGATCCAATGGAAGATGAATTGATCCTGAGAAATCATTTGAAAAAAGTAAGGACTGAACAAAATTTATCACAGGCACAGCTCGCAAAATTAGTCGGCGTTTCTCGGAATACCATTAGTTCCATTGAAACAGGCCAATTTAATCCAACAGCAAAACTGGCCTTGATTCTTTGTATTGCTTTGGATAAGAAGTTTGAAGACCTATTTTATTTTGATTGAATCTGAAAATGGAATTTAATATCCAGTATAAGGTGATTGAAGATGACTGAAGTAAAAATGCATGAAGAAATGAATCAACTGCGTCGCCCAGGTTGGCCTGAAATTGTAGTGTGTTTTGTTATATATGTTGTAGTCGTTTTGGTCATGGTACAAATTATCAGTGCGTTTATACCGGAGGATACTGTATTTTTTGGATTAAGTTTCTCGGCACTATCCGCATTTGCTGCCGTATGTGCATTCTTGGGAGCATACTTCCTTCGAATCCGGACAAAGGCTTCCTTCGGCTTAAGTCGCGTATCCGGACGATGGCTGCTGGTCGGTTTGGGGGCTGGGGTAGGTGTATTCGCACTCGCAAAAATTTCTTCAATACTCTACTTGATGCTTGGGTTCCAGTTTACTAATATTCAGGAATCCTATAGTACAGCTGCAACAGGCGGATTCCTTTCCTTTATCATCCAGATACTATTAATCGCTGTCGCGACACCAATTGGTGAAGAACTGGCTTTTCGAGGCGTTCTTACGAGTGCCTTGCTTAGGTATCAACCTTGGGTATGCATTTTCGTAAGTGCTCTTGTCTTTGCAGTAGCACATGGTCTAAATGAAATTACGCCTATAGCATTTATTACGGGTGTGGCTACAGCTTACTTGTTTTATCGAACCAAGTCTATTTGGCCGGGGGTGGTTGTGCATATGGTGAATAATGCCTTAGGTACAATACTTTCTGTTTTGATAACCTCAATGCTTTGATTTGAAAAATGGGATATAGAACTAGTGGTGGAACGAGGATGATATTAAATTATATGCTGTTATACTGGCAGCGCCCGGAGGTTGGAAGATGGATATTGGAAGCGTATTAGAAGGTGTAAAGGAAGCGAATATTATTATTCAATTAGGGGCTGTGTTTCTGCTCTCGCTTGTGCCTTTTCTTGAAGGCTATGTTGCGGCTTCAGTCGGGATTATTGTCGGTATTCCGGCCGTTCCGACGATAATAGCCGCATCGGTTGGAAACTGGCTGTCTATCATGGCGATTATTGTATTGTATGATAAGCTACGTCATCGCCGAAATGCTAAACAGAGGGAGGGGCGTTCGAACAAGCGAATGGAGCTCGCTCGCAAGCTATTCAACAAATACGGCGTGCCTGGTGTCGCGCTGATCGGGCCTCTCGTATTCGGCCATCATGTTGGGGCATTTATTTCACTCCTATCGGGAGCATCGAGGCGTTATGTAACATTGTGGATGACGATCGGTGTCTTGGTCTGGACGATCGCCGTAGGTGTACTAGCCGCCGTGGGTGTTGATGTTGTAAGCCGTTTGCGCTAAGATTCGCTTTTTACCTATACACGATCTGTAAAGGAATACGTTAGGAAAATGATTGTGCAGAGCGTAAGCTCAGGCTGTCGAGGAAGTGCTCGACAGCTATTTTTATGCCTATTCAGTTCAATGACGCTTGAATACTATGCAGATAACCATTGGGATTAGGAGACAGAACATTGTACCATTCAAATCCGTTTATAGTGGTTATCGAACTGTTTTTGCGATTGAAATAAAATCTCGAATGAATCCCTCCAGAACATCTCTATCATGAGAGCAAAGCACGATATTGTTGGTAAAACGCACGTCAATTACATCCACTATAGCTAATTCTCCTCGTTGGATAAATGGACTGGCTACAAGCGAAGATACAAAGCTGACGCCATATCCGGCGACCACGGCCTGAATGATTTCATTAATGCCGCTAAATTGCAATTCGATCTTTGGCTGACTGACATCCTGAGCACTGCATACCTCAAGGAGTCTCTTTCGGGTCATACTGCCTTCCTCCCGCATAATAAACGGTTCTCTCACCATGTTTTCCAGAGAAATTTGCCTATTGGCATATTTATGGTTCGAGGCAACCACAAATTTATATTCGTCTTGATATAATTCCATAAAATGAAGATGGTTTTCGTTGGGATGGGTAACTTCGTTGTTTCCAAAGATCGCGATATCCGACTCGTAATTCATCAATCTTTCAAGTGCATTTTGTGAATTCACTGTCGTAATTTCCACTTCTACGTCCGGATACCTTTGCTTGAATAAGGAAGCCCACTTGGGGATTAGAAAGCTGGTCGCCAAGTAGTTTCCAGAGATCCGCAGTTTTCCCTGTGGATGTTTATGATAATCTTCAATCATCGTTTCGATTTGCTCTTCGAGAAGAAATAGTTTTTCGGTGGGTTTTAACAGCTTTTGGCCAAAAGGGGTCAAAACCAGGTTTCTTCCTTTTTTCTCAAATAAAATGATGTTGTATTGCTTCTCAAAATTCCGAATTTGGGCAGAGATGGCAGGCTGGCTGATACTCAGCCTTTTCGATGCCTCAGTGACGCTTCCGGTAAGAGCAACGTTATAGAACAGCATTAATGCATGCAGATTGATAGTCAATCCAATCACCTTCTATATATTTTATTGATACATAATATAAAACTTATATTTTTATTTTATACATCGTAAATCTATAATTCAATTACACAAAAAAGGAGGCAGCAACATGACGACCACCACTATTTATTTCGTAAGACACGGCCAGACCCATTGGAACTTGGAACAGAAGATGCAGGGGCACATGGATTCACCTTTAACACCTGAAGGCAAACGGCAGGCTTCCCGATTGCATGACCGCTTAAAGACAGTCACGTTTGATGCGATATATTCGAGTCCAAGTCCGCGAGCGTTGGCAACGGCACAGATCATTTGTGGAAGCACTTCGGAAAGTATCATTAAATTAGATGAATTAAAGGAAATTCATATGGGGCTGTGGGAAGGACAAAGTGTAGCAACAATACAGAATGAGCATACCGCTGAGTGGAATCATTTTTTTAATAACCCTCACATATACCGTGCAACAGGACAGGGAGAGACTTTTTCGGAGCTGTTACATCGGGCGGTAATGGCTGTGGAAAGAACTTTAGTAGAATGTAAGGGAGAAACCGTTCTGGTTGTAAGTCACCGTATGACCCTTAAAACGTTAATGAACCATTATTACGGCATGAAGTTAAGTGATATGGGGAATTTGCCGGATGTTCCTTCAGCGAGCTTAAGCAAAATTACATTTCATAATTCTCATCCATCCATTGAGCTATATGGGGACGTCTCTCACTACTAAGTACTTGCCGGTTGTAAACTTTACGCATACGGGTCGAATAATTCAGTCGGCCAACTGGTCGTTGGTACTCATGATCCCATTAAAAGTCGCTATTTTAGCGGCTTTTTTTGTTTTATTGTACAAATCCATGTACCGTATCGAGATCAAGAAATTGGTTCGAACCCTGGATAGATAAAATATCTAAATATTAAATTTACAACAAAATGTGACCAAATGCCGTCCTTGAGAGTGTTAGAGATATAAAGGAGGGCAGAACAACCATGCAGCGATCAGTGCCCCAACGGGGAGATCATGTGATGAAAGTCTATGAGACTTACGCGGATACGCTGTTCCGGATTGCCATGGTGCACCTCGGTAGGCGAGAGGACGCGGAGGAAGCCACTCAGGATACCTTCATCAAGTTAATGGAAAAAGCCCCTACGTTCAACGATGCAGAACATCAGAAAGCATGGTTGATCCGGGTCATCACCAATCATTGTAAATCCTTATTAGGCAGAGGCTGGCGCAAACGGGAGGTCAAGCTGGAGGGAGAAGATCCCCTTACAGCAGACAACCCCGAAGATCAAGCACTGATCGAACTCGTGTTGTCACTGCCTGTCAAGTATAGATCGGTGGTTCATTTGTACTATTACGAAGATTATCCGATCCGGGAAATCGGCGAGATTCTACAGATCAGCGAATCTGCAGTGAAGATGCGATTGAAGCGGGGAAGACAGCTGTTAAAACTGGAGCTGGAAGGAGAAGAACCCCAATGAACGATGAACAATTCAAACGAAATTATAAGAAAGCGGTGGACCATATGAAAACAAATGACCAAATGAAAAAACGGATAGAGCAAACCTTGAACACACAACGCCATGAACAAAAGCGCCAGCGAAAACCTCTATATATTGCAGCAAGCCTCGTCATTGCTGCTAGTGTTGGACTTGCGGCGCCAAGCATATGGCAGCAAGTGAGTGGACCGGCCGCGCCAGCGACGCAGGTGGCACAGGTCACTCCGGGCGCATCATTCGACCCGGTGGTGATTCCGAAGACAGAGCTGCCGGATTCCAAGAATGGTGTGAAGGCCGATATGGTTCAACTGGTGGTCTATCAGGGCAACATCTATACACAGTCTGCTACATCGCTTGACGGTACGGATGCGCTTGCCCTACGAGGCGAGAAGCTGGGTACTACGACCGGCGGCATTCATGAGCTGAGCGACAAGGGTGAGTACACGGAGCTGGCCTCCAACATTGGAGAAGCGGACATCTATGCGGTCAACGGCTACGACACGAATTTCCGCATCATGTCTTACACCGAGATCGACGGTCAGATGTACGCCCAAATGTTTGACCAGAGCAACGGCATCACTATCGGCAGCGGCAAAGACCTGATCGGCAAGCTTCACCTCGAAGGCAACGTCACTTCGGCGCAGTGGGAGACCTTTGCCAGCTGGAACAACGGCTTGCAGCAGCTGCAGCCGCTCGCAGCAGACAAATCGCTGAACAACTTTATCTCAGCGCTATACGCTGCCAAACCGGTAGCAACTAGCCCTGAACTGGAGGAGCGCCTTTACGGGCAGGAAGATCGCAAGATCATCTACCTGACGCTCGAAGATAAGACGCAGGTCCAATTAGTCCTGTTTGGGGAAGGTCTGGTGCGTTACGGCAATGTACCGGTATTCTTCGAAATCGAGAAAGGTGCCTTCCAAGCGTTCTGGAACAACCTGGGTGAATAATCATGGAGTTTGACTCAACAAATCCAATGAAACAAATCCACCAATCTGATTTTTTTGACTGATAAAATTTCAAATGATAATTGAAATATTTAAATTCCGATTTCGATCATGCCGCTTTCTATCATGAAACACCTCACCTTGAATATTCAAGGTGAGGTGTTTTGGGTGTAAAGGCGTCCATTGTCATTCCAATTGCCATACATTTTATTTTGTTTGGTGTTTGTTATAAATTTATCTAATCTTTTGTTAAATAACTCAGGTTGATTTTTATAGCTTTGGATGGTGTCGATTCGAATTCTTTTATAAAGATCTGGAAATGCCGCAAAATTTTGATGCACATCCGTTTCCTCTTTCAACCTCTGCTCAATAATAGGGTCAATTTTAAATGATTCGTAACTGAGATCAGGGAGAGCCTTTCGACCTTCATCTGTCATTAATCCCAACGATTCAAGGCGACGGGCCCGTTCTTTATTCAATTCAGTCCATGAACTTTTTTTGCTTCTAGGAGATAGCCTTTGAGCTAATTGAGTCTCGGAAATTTTCTTTTTTTGTCCATCAATCCATCCAAAACACAAGGCTTCTTCAACAGCATCCAGATACATCAACGTACTTGGTGTTGATTTCATACTCACAACGACCCAGCAAGAATTTTCAGTCAAACAATGTTCTTGAAACCAAGATCTCAATTCGCTTTTTGACTTTGCTGGAAGCAGTTCGTTAAGTAGCATTAGAAATTACGCTATCCAGGAATGTATCAGCGTCGCGATTAAACTTCCAAACGATACCAAATTTATCAACCAACATTCCGAAGCAGGAAGACCAAGGCATTTCTGATAATGGCATGATCACATAGCCACCTACAGACAAATTAGAAAAGTAATTTTCCATTGCCTGTTTATCATCAATAATGACACTAATGATTACATTGTTACCTTTAACCAACTCACCCGTTACGTTCTTCATCGAAGGAAGAATATCCGACATCATTATTTTTCCACCAGCGAATTCTAACGATGACTCCATAATCATATTCAACTCATTTTCTGGCAAAGGGTAGTTTGGATCTTGTGAAAAATCCTTGAATTTCACTTTTTTTACCTCACTTGCGTTTAAAGCTTCTGAATAAAACGCGATGACCTGCTCTGTGTTCCCATCAAAATTTAAATATGCAATAACT
The DNA here is from genome assembly GCF_057835695.1 of Paenibacillus sp. GL_099_B. Taxonomy (NCBI): domain Bacteria; kingdom Bacillati; phylum Bacillota; class Bacilli; order Caryophanales; family Paenibacillaceae; genus Paenibacillus; species Paenibacillus sp. GL_099_B. Next base: position 4,091,313 of record NZ_CM174430.1, on the reverse strand, counting down.
GACATGATAAAACCTCCTTCTTGTAATACATGAAGTGTAAGCTATAATAGGTGACAGCAAGATTGTCACCTATTATAGCTATGATCAAAATTTATTTACCTAAAGAGGACTATCATGAACAAAATTGAAAGATTAATATCCATCATAATGATCTTGCTGCAAAAGAATGTGGTATCAGCCACCGAATTTGCTAAATTATTCAAAGTATCCAAAAGAACGATTCTACGTGATATGGAAACACTCGGATTATCTAACATTCCCATTTATTCTATAAATGGAGTGAACGGTGGATACGGGATTATGGATGAATACAAAATAGACAAACGACTTTTAAGTAGCAAAGACTTAGAAAATATACTAACTGCACTGGGCGGATTAGGGAAAATTCTCTTTAGTGACGAAGTAGAATCAACGCTTAAAAAGATTGAATCGATGATAGGTTCAACGACTTCAGGAGGTACAATTCAACTGTCTTTTTATAATTGGGATGGTCGTCCTGAAATTGTCCAAATCTTAAAGACTTGTCAGGAAGCAATAGAGCAAGGAAGGTTACTTACATTCGATTATATAGATCAAAGTGGAGTCAAGTCGCAAAGACGGGTTGAGCCATACCAGCTTCATTTTAGTGAAATGAGTTGGTATTTGAAGGGGTTTTGTTTAGATCGAATGGAATATCGAACTTTTAAACTGTCCAGAACGGATAATCTGAACATCGATATTAAAACATTTGTTGCTAGAGATTATCTGACTGAACAGAAAACAGAGCAATATTATCAACCGAAACTAATTACAATTAAAGCATTGATCTCACATCGAATAAAAGATCAATTTATTGAAAGATACGGTCAAAAAAGGATTGTAGCCTACAATTCTGAACTCCTTATAGCCGAAATAGATATGCCGCAAAACCACTTTGGATTTCGGTTCTTAGCTAGTTTCGGAACGGATTTGGAAATCGTAGAACCTAAAGCATATGTTGAAGAGTTTCGAGAGTTTCTAAATGCCATGATAAATAAATATGTCTAAGAACCCATTTCTTAAGGAGGTATTTAGTTATGGAAAAAGTGATCTACTTAATTACAGGCGTAATGGCTTCTGGTAAGTCAACAGTGTCGGAGTTGCTGGCTTCCAAGCTGGGAAAAGCCGTGCATCTGCGTGGCGATATATTCCGTCGCATGATTGTATCCGGACGCGAAGACATGTCCGCTGAACCGTCGGAAGAAGCAGTCCATCAATTATATTTGCGTTATCGGTTAGCCGCAAATGCCGCAAAAACCTATTATGAGAATGGTTTTTCTGTTGTTTTGCAGGATAATTACTACGGTGCGGAATTAGTCTATATGATGGAGCAGTTAAAGGATTACCCGGTTCAGTTAGTTGTACTGTGTCCTAAGGTAGAGGTGGTAAAAGAGCGTGAAAAATCAAGAGGGAAAGTTGGGTACACTGGCTTCACGGTAGAGAATTTGTATTCAGACTTCTTGAAGGTAACGCCTCAAATCGGATTTTGGCTCGATAGTTCGGATCAGTCCCCTGAGCAATCAGTAAATGATATTTTACAGCACTATAGATGAAAACCAATGACTAATTTCAAGTCGCAAAAAGTCACAGAATGCTCCGAATATGTAGTTTTTCAAACTTTGTACAATGCGTAATGATCATTAAAATATGCAATAATAAAGTCCCGGAAATTTCTGGCCGAAGAAGATAAATGTCTATCCTTCACCCAAGATAGTCCTACTGGATAGGTGGGATTAATATCCGCGATTCTGACGTAATTCAAATCCAATTTTCTACAGACCGAAATAGGGAGCAACGCGATACCCTGATTGACCTTAATAATTTCCGCCAGTAAATGAGAATCTACCTCGAAAATATTCTTGGGAGTGAATCCTGCTTTTTTGCAAAGCTCGGTTGTAAAAAAGCTATATTCCTCATTATTAGCAAGGGAAATAAAAGATTCATCGGCCACTTTACTTAACGAAATTTCAGATTTTGTCGCAAACTTGTGAGTGGATGGTAAAACTAGCACGATATCTTCATTAATAAGGACACAACTTTCAATCTCATCGTCCGCTATAGGTGGACCTGCGATCCCCAAATCAATATCCCCTTTTTTTAAGCTTGCAAGGATGTCATTTCTAGCTCCGAGTCCCTGTTGTATATTGGTATCCGGCCACTGGGTAATGTACCTGCTGATCAATCCAGATAGGAACCTCGGATTTGAAATCGATATTTTGATGGTATGGTCAATTGCCATATCCTTCGTCTGTATTTCCATTCTTGCATTTTCAATTTCGGTGAAGATCCTGTTGACATGGTTCAAGAGGATTTTTCCGGATGCATTCAATTGTATATTTCTCCCTTTCCGATCAAATAAGGTTGTACCCAACTCATCCTCAAGTCTCTTTATCGTCAGGCTTAAAGAAGGCTGAGCAATATTTAATTGTTCGGCAGCCTTAGAAATATGTTCTGTATAAGCGACTGTCTGAAAGTATTTCAATTGAAGCAGCTCCACTATAGTGCACCCCTTATATTTATTAGAATAAATAAGTTTATATATTATCATGTATTAGATTAAATGTAAATTGAGATGTAAAATGGGTTTTGTAATCATCATTTCGATAGAGAAATCAGACAACAGAATGAAGAAATTAGAGATCGGAAGGTGTCGTTCAGATGAGAAAGGAAGAAGTGGTTAAGCAATTTACAACTCCGCTGGATGCAGGGGCATTTCCTTTGGGACCATATCGTTTTTATAATCGCGAATACTTGAACATTTTATATAGAACTGATCTGGAACGCTTAAGAAAAATCGTTCCGGAGCCATTGGAGGTTACCTCTCCGCTTGTAAAGTTTGAGATTATGAAAATGCCGGATGTAACAGGCCTTGGTTCCTATACAGAATGTGGTCAGGTGATACCTGTGAGCTTTGAAGGGGAGGAAGGAGACTATCTCCACGCAATGTACGTAGACAGTTTTCCTGCAATCGCATCAGGCAGGGAAATAGGTGCCTATCCTAAAAAAATGGGCAAACCCAGTTTGTATGTAGATTCCGACACATTGGTTGGGCTTATGGATTATGGCTCTTTGAGAGTGGCTACCGCGACCATGGGATATAAGCATTTTCCACTTGATCATTCGGAGGCGCTACAAGAGATTGTTAAACCAAATTATATGCTGAAAAAGATGCCTGGTTATGACGGATATCCAAGAATCTGTGAATTGGTCCGGAGCCAAATTACGGATATTAAAATACAAGGTGCCTGGTCAGGCCCTGCAAGACTGGAGCTATTCGCTCATGCTCTTGCGCCGATGGCAGATTTGCCTGTAATTGAGGTTGTTTCGGCTTCCCATATCATCACAGAGCTTTCACTGCCTTCTCCAACAGTTATATATGATTATTTAGCTGATGAAAAATAAACGTCATTAAAAGCAATCAAAAAGAAAAGGTAGGGGAATTCATATGAGAATTGCAATTTTAGGAGCAGGTTCCTTAGGAACCATTGCTGGTGCATATATTGCTGCCGGCGGACAAGATGTAGAGTTGATCGATGTCTATCAAGCACATGTGGACGCATTAAACCAGACAGGGGCCCAAATTACTGGCACTACGGATTTTCAGGCAAAGGTGAAGGCCATTACTCCTGACGACATGTCAGGAACTTATGATCTAGTCTTGCTTCTAACTAAACAGCTATATAACGAGTCCGTTCTAAAAGACCTGTTGCCGTATTTAGATGACCAAAGTGTTGTGCTTTCCTTGCAAAACGGTATCCCTGAAGAAAAGGTGGCTTCCATTGTTGGCCGAGAACGGGTCATTGCCGGATCTGTTGAATTTGGTGCTACGTTTATTGAACCGGGAGTATCGAGACTTACAACAGAGTTCAATCGCTTTAAGCAGTACGCTTTTCAAATTGGCGAATTAAATGGTGAAACAACCGAAAGAATTCAACAGATCAAATCTATACTAGACCTTGTGGGTGGAACACATATTTCCGATAACCTGGTGGGCACGAAGTGGTCTAAATTGCTTATTAACAATGCATTTAGCGGTCTATCTGCAGCACTAAACGTGGAGTATGGCGTTGTGCTTGATCATGATATTAGTATTGTAAGTGCCGTCCGTATTGCCGATGAAACAATCAAAGTTGGACACGCAAATGGTGTGAAATTTGCCACGATGGGTGGCTTTAATATTGAATCTTTGGAAATACAAAGTGATAAGGACATCCCGGAACGAATGGAAACACTTCGGGTTCTCATGGAGTCCTCCAGACTGTTAAAAGCAAGCATGCTACAGGATCTCGAAAAGCAACGGCAGACCGAAATTGATTATATCAATGGAGTAGTTCCACGGTCAGCTTCAGGCAAACAAATCTCAACACCTTATAATGATATGGTTGTAAGATTAGTTAAACAAGCTGAAGAATCTCAAACTGTGCCTGATTTCGAGACTAATATTAAGTGCTTTGAAGAGCTTAACAATAACAGATGATATAAGCGATTTGTAGATCGCCAGAAAACGTGTTGAGGAGATAATTCCTCAATGCGTTTTTTTAATTGCTAAACGTTTCCTTAAAGCTTAGGGAATTGGGGTAATGTCCCATAGTAGATCTCAGTAGAAACAGCAGATAATAAAAAGCACGATTAAGTTCAAAGTCTGGTTTTAACTATCCGCTACTTAAGGGCAATATAAGCTTAATCTCTCTTGTACACCTGCTAAAATTTCTTCTGGCATCTCCTTAACTTTGATATCTCCACCTAAGAAAAGCAACCAATTGGTTATTTCGGTTAATTCTTCTGCATGATGAACGTTAATAAACGTCTTTATCACGGCTGTAGTTTGGTAAGGGTTCGTATAAGAAAGTGAAAGCTTTAAAGGATGGTATTTCTTGAACTGTGCAATCGCCTTTGGAGCAAGTTCAAGGACAAGGTTGATCATTTCTTCCTGCTTACTTAATCTTTCTAAAATCTTTTTCTTACTTACCTTTTTCTTCGTAGGAAAGGGTTCAATATGGGTGAGATTGTCGACAGATAAAATCCGTCTCTTTTCTTCCTCTAAGTCGAAGCCTTCAATGATCCATAAGCTTTTTTCGCGATAAAGGTGTAGAAGATAAATGGGATACGACTTTATTTCCCTTTCTTCTTGGACGGTAACCAACAAAGAGCTTTCTATTAGAAGAAGCTGAATGAGTTTTTCCAACATAGGGTGGGGCAGGTCTGACAGATCAAGCAAGTCGGGATTATGGGGGTTGGTCCCTTCAAAAAGCAATATTTGATTTAAAAGAACAAGGTCATCTTGCTGATTTTCGGAGATGAGGCCCAGTAACTTTTCGGTTAAAGACTGACGGCTCTTTAGATAAGGGAGTTGTTGATTTCGGGTTGCCATAAAGGCGAGAAAAAGAGCTTTAATTTCATTATCCGTAAAGCGGACCGTGGGCAAGACAGAGTTGTTCATGACAAAATAACCCCCATCCCTTCCAACTTCAGCGACAAGTGGCATACCCATAGCTTCAATTTCTCGGATATCTCGAATAGCAGTCGAACGAGAGATGTTAAATTCCCGCATGATTTCAGAAATGGTAAAGTGAGCGCGGTTGTTAATATACCTCATGATGATATTAATCCGTTCAACTTTTTTCATCGGGGCCTCCTAAACAGTATCATAATTTGACATGATTTAAGGTTATTATAAACCCATCAAGTGAAAAGACAAATGCATTGATAAATTTAAAAGAGGATGGTGTTACGAATGAGTAATTATAATTTTGAAGAAAAAGACAGCTTTATCGTTTTGGGTATTGGAACTGAGTTGAAGAGTAACTACACAGACTATGCTGGTATTAACAAAGAAAAGGCTGATTTTTGGTCGGCTGTGAAAGAAGATGGAAGTCTGGACTCTTTAAAAGCAATAGCGACAAATGACTATATTTTTGCCGTGAACGAAGCGGTGAATAACAAGATGATGCATTATGCTGGCGTCATGACAGAAGAAACACTGCCAGAAGCAACCAGAGTGATCCAATTTCCTAAAGGTGAATACCTGATCGTTAAGGGGGAAGGGGCAACATCTGATGAGTTAAGTAATAACCTTACTGGGGTTGCTTTTGGTCAAGTCCTTCCAACGGAAACGGATTATGCTTATGTCGGTGGGCCAAATACTACGGTTGAGATGGGACAACGAAACGGCTTGTTATTTGGTGAAATATGGATCCCTGTTGTTAAGAAATAAACTTGAAGGAGAGATCGGAATGTCGTATATCGTTGATTTTAAAAATGTGTCTACGGTCGGATTAGAGTCTTCACCAGTAGCAGCAGCACTTGCAGGTTTACGTGCAAATGAAGCCCGTTATTTTATGAACAAATATAAGCATGAATTTACGGTTGTTCCTGCTAGCGAAAGTCAGGACACCCTTGACTATGTAACACGAATTTTGAAGGAAGAACGTGATATTGAGTTTGCAGCCAAGCCTTTGGAAACATCCGCTTTTCAAGTAGAAAACATTCGATTTTCCTACGTCTTTTATGAAGATGGTCTTGGACTCAATGTCATGTATACGGTGGATGACCCTAAGAAGCGGGCCGTGGGTTTTAAGCTTTCTGAGGGGATGGAAGTTCCAGCGGAGTTGGAAGGCAAGTTTAAGTTTGCCAGACAGAAATCTAAGTTAGCTGGAACCATCCGGGGCTCATTTTTTGTTATCAAGAGAGAGTATTGAAGTGGACAAAAGCGCATGTTTGGTGCCATTGGGAAGCTGCTGATCTTAACGATCAGCGGCTTTTTAGCATTTGAGAAAAGATGAAAGTTTGTAAAATACTTATTGCAGATTCCATAGGTTGAATTCATCAAGAATCTGTTCGATGTAGATACCAGCTGCCAACACATTTTTATCATCTTCGCTGCAACCTGTTATCTGTAAACCGATTGGCATACCCTCCTTAGACAAACCGATCGGCAGGGATAACGCGGGAAGTCCCCACAGATTGGCTGATGGTGTAAATTCTCCATTGGTTGGCCTGTCAGGACTGGAATAATGAATGGGTCCAGCTGTGACGGGGCATGTAGGCGTGATGATTACATCCACATTTGTAAAAAGCTGTTTTGCTTTAAAAAATGAATCGCGCCAAGCTAAACAACGATTATATTCTTCCTTTGTGATCCCATGTCCGAACATTAAGTTGCTTCGTAAATGTTCACTGTAGCCTTCTGCCCAATCCGATAAGAGATTGTTATGAGTGTTGTATGCCTCATAATGAAGAATCGTCCATGTTTTGTCTTTGATTTCTTGAATGGGCAGATCGTTATGAAGCCAATGTATGGAAGCGCCTTGCATTTCAAGGATGCGAACGGTATCAAGTATTGCATTGCGGACTTCAGGGTCGGTTGGCGATTGCAGGTAGGCGAGGGGGACTCCAAATGTAGGAGGCGCAGTCAAAGATTGCGTGGGTACCTTGTCAGGATTTTGGTCCAACTCGCTGAATAGTAGTGCAGCGTCTTCGCATGTACGGGCGATAATACCTGCATGATCCAGCGAAGGAGCTAGCGGTGTAATTCCTGACAGGCTGAGGCGACCAGCAGTTGGCTTAAATCCTGCAACTCCACAGAAGCTGGCCGGAACCCGCACCGAACCTGCAGAATCGCTTCCAATTGATCCGAGAGCGAATTCGGCAGCAACACCAGCGGCAGAGCCGGAGCTTGAACCGCCTGGCAACCGATCCAAACGATATGGATTTCTCGTCGAACCATACGCGGGGTTGTGTTTGCCGTATGCGAATTCATGCAGATGGGATTTACCGATGATCACCGCGCCTGCTGAGAGAAGCTGGTCTACAATGTGAGCATGTGTAGACGGCAGGAAAGGGGGCGTACGTCCTGAACCATTCGTCATCGGGAAACCCGCATACGCTATCATATCTTTGATCGATATTGGAATACCGTGTAATGCACCGCGATCCAGCCCCCTATCCAGTTCTTGCTCGGCCTGAAGTGCTTGAGCTCGAGCCTCTTCCTCCATGACCACAATAAATGTGTGATAGAGTTCCTCGTCATGCCGAATGCGCTGCAGATGCAACTCCAGCAGTAATAATGGCGATAGACGCCCATCGCGAAACGCGCGCCCCGCACTGGCAATCGTCCATGGAATATAACGGTTCATTAAGAATCACTTCCTTCTGCTTTCAAGCATAATCGATCTGGGAGATAACGTGTTGAGCAAAAATTGAATGATGTTGCGAACATTGTCTTGCATTGTGATTAAATATAACCATATTGCTATGATTGGATATCCAACTTTACTTCTAGGATAACTCATACTATGCTAGTTGAAAAGTTACATCATCCCTTGCTGCTATGCATATTTTATCCCAACTTACAGGCGGGAATATGGATTCAATACAGTGTTTAGCGGCTCGATTTCGATCACAACGGAGTACAATTTTAATCATAGGTTTGTCGTAATTTGGAAGAAATTTAAAATGGTTCAGAAAGAGGGCGAAAGTATGAGAAGTGGCTCCCCCAATGCATTTATCGAAACGTTGTACAAGAGCAAGTTGAAACAGGCACCCGGATTACAGGATGTTCTTAATGATAACGAACAGCAGAGACGAAAAGAGCGGCTCGCCCAAATTCTTGGCGTCCCGTCAGCTTATGTTACTACACGAGACAATAAAGATCACAAGCGTAACGCACCACCTTCTTTCTGGAAAGAGTCCATTGATTGCGGGCACTTTATACGAGAGAAGATTGAGATTGAAACTCGTGATGGACTCCATATGCCTGCCTATGTACTGCTTCCAAAAGCTGCTTCTGCCGATCACCCTGTACCCGCGGTGCTGGCGCTGCACGGCCACGGATATGGAAGCCGTGAACTGGTCGGACTTACGCCGGAAGGGCATGACGAACCTGAAGGGACAGGCATTCACAAACATTTCGCGCTATCACTAGTAAAACGGGGCCTGGCTGTGATCGTGCCGGAACTACTCGGTTTCGGGGAAAGACGATTGGCAGAGGACATCCTGTTGGACAAACCCGCAAGAGATATTAGCAACTCCTCCTGTTTCAAGCTATCCTCTTATTTAATCCATTTGGGAGAAACACTTGCTGGCGTTCGTGCATTGGAAACGTTAATTGCAGCAGATTATGCACTGGCAAGGCCTGAGATCGCGGGAGATCGTTTGGGAGTGATGGGCTTATCGGGAGGTGCTTTCGTAGCTTATTTGGCGGGAGCGCTCGATGAGAGATTAACATCGGTCGTCTTGAGCGGATATCCGAACACGTATGAAGACAGTAACTTCTTCTCCCACCAAAATTGCATGTGTGACTACATCCCTGGCATTGTCGAACTAGGTGATATGTATGACTTAATCGGACTCATTGCTCCTCGCTCACTATTTCTGGAGGTTGGAAAAAAGGATCACCTTTTTCCGTTAGAAGGCGCGCTCAAAGCGGCAGAAGCGTTGAGGCAGTATTACGAAAGATTAGGCGTAGCGGATCGGTTCAAGCTGGATGTGTTTGAAGGTGGACATGAAATCAGCGGAGTGCACTCCTTTGATTGGCTACACAAGGAGCTGACGGGTATACATGAGTCGTCTAATTAATCCGGTTCCTCAGTTGGTCGAGCAAAACTTTCTTTTTTTTCATCGCCTTGAAACTCGAGAGGGTCACTTGGAAATTATTAATGCACACCAGGGCATTGAGGTTGTGTTAGTCCTTGAGGGGCATGGTCAGCTCATTTTGGAACAAAAGGTTCACACAATCGGTCCCGGTACACTTGTTGTCATTCAGCCCTATCAGCTTCACCACTTCAAGATGGATCCGCCTTATGTACGTACGCCAATGTTGTTTGATCCTTATTTATTTGACCGATATGCTGCATTATTTCCGGCATTGTATGCCTTTTTTCAACGAATATGGAAAGGCAGAATGGAGCACCAGTTGTTCTCGTTAACCCCAGAGGAGGCAAGTTCCCTGGACGGGCTGTATGGACAATTCAAACAGAGGTTGACGGAGGTTTCTTCGTATGAGCGACAGGAGGAACTGCTTCTGTTCCTGATGGATTTCATGCGAACTTTGCGCAAGATATACGAAAGATCCACTCAGGACAAACCGTTTGAGATTTCGGAAAAACGTGCAGGACGCCACATTGAACATATGATGAATTGGATTGAGGAGCATTATCATGAGGAGTTTTCGTTGGAAAAGCTGGCAGAAAGTCTGCATGTCTCTCCGTTCTATGCTTCGCATTTGTTCAGTGAAGAAACGGGCTGTACCCTTAGCCAATATATTATGGCTCGCAGGCTCCGTGAGTCCTGCCTGCTGCTCTCGGTAACTGATCTTCCTGTCATGCGGATCGGCAAGCAGACCGGATTCAACAGCAGTGCGTATTTTTGCAAAACATTTAAGAAGAAAATGGGGCTCTCGCCGCAAGCTTTTCGTAAACGTTCACAGCAGGTTTGAAAAGAGGTCACACATTCATACAGTGAAATATACGCCGGTGACTAGAGCCCACGATGCTGGGCACCGGTTAATTCGCTGTGCGCAAATGTAGTTAGAGGGAGGGAATGTTATAAAATATGCATTTAACACAGCATCCGCTCCGCATCTGATGTTGACGGAATTGCTGGCAGTGGCGAGCCATTACGGCTATAGTGGCCTAGAAATTCGCAGCGGTGCAGGTCATGCGCATGGTATTGAAGTGGGGGCTAATAAGGATTTGCGTGCAGCTCTTAAGCGTGAAGTAGCTAAAAGTGGCATTGCACTGACAGTCTTGGGAGTCTCCTCCCGGTTTACAACGGCTGCAGATTCCGAGAATCAAATAGCGGATGCAGTTCAGGCCATTATATTGGCGAAGGAAGTAGGCATTCCATTTGTGCGATTGTTTTGTGGACGAATTGCTACAGAAGATTCACTAGAGGTAGCAATGAATAGAGTTGTCTCTTCAATTGAGCGGCTGGCTTCAATTGCTGAAATTCATGGAGTCAGGCTGCTTCTGGAAACACATGATGATTGGTCGGCTCCGGATACGCTTCTGGATTTACTTCAAAGAGTAAATCATCCTCATGTGGGCGTATTGTGGGATGTATTACACACCCAGCATGAAGCAGGTGCTTCCCCTGCAGCAGTGGTTCATATGCTGGGAAAGTGGATTCAGCACGTACATGTGCATGATGGCATTGAAGGTCCGAAAAGGCAGGACGGGCATCCGCACTATTGTCCCATTGGCAGAGGGGACATTGCTCATACAGAAGTTATACGTGCTTTGTATGAAATTGGCTATTCAGGTTATCTAAGCGGGGAATGGTTTCAGTGGGAGCCCTATGATATTCACTTACCGAGGGAGCTAGAAGCGTTAAAGCATGCAGATAGAATGGCGAAGGAGCGGAAAGAGAATGGCGTTTAAAATTTGTGTGGTCGGATGTGGAGGTATTGCCTGGCGAGGACATGGGCCTGCTTACCGGCGTTATGCGGCAGAGCATCCGAATACAGAGCTTGTCGCTTGTGTCGATGCGGATCCAGTCAAAGCCGCTGCGTTCGCAGCAGAGTTTGGGTTTGCCCGGACATATGACAGTGTAGAGGAAGCGTTGGATCGAGAGTGCCCCGATGCAGTCTGCCTGTTGGTGCCAGCCTCTAACATTGCGACACTGGCGATCATAATTCTGAAGCGCGGATTTCCGCTATTGCTTGAAAAGCCCCCTGGGGTATCAAAGGAAGAGGCGCTGAGCATTGCTGCTGCCACAAAGCGTCCAGACGGGAGCGAGCTTCCCAATCGGGTCGCGTTCAACCGTCGTTACATGCCAATTGTCCAAGAGGCACGAAGCTGGATGGAGGAGTGGCATACTGCCGGCCGTCTTCATCATATTGCGTACAACATAAGCAGAGTTGGTCGAATCGATGATGAAGATGCATCGGTTACGATGATTCACGGTATAGACGTGCTGCGGGAGTTAGCGGGCTCCGATTACCGGGAAATTCGTCTAAAGTACAGGAAGCTGCCGCAGTTGGGAGCCACGGTAACCAATGTGGCGTTAGAAGGAGAATTTTACTCCGGGTTAACGTTCAGTCTGAACTATTATCCGGTATCCGGGGCTGTGTATGAGCGAGTGGTTGTATCAGGAGAAGGAGTCTCCATACAGCTTAAACTTCCTTTCTGGACATCACATGATTCGCCGGGGCAAGCCGAACTATGGGTCGACAACCAACGAAGGACCTGTTGGAGCGGTGTAACCGATGCCGAGAGCCAAGAACCTTATGTGTTTAACGGATTTTATGAGGAGAATGCGGGCTTCTTTAATGGCATTCGAGCTGGTCGGCAACCTACGGGCGGAATAAAAACGGCAATTCAATCCGTTGAAGTGGCAGAAGCGGTCTATCGGAGAGCATCCCGTTATACGGGAGTTACAACAGATAGGAATGGAGGAAAAGATGAAGAGTGAAATCATTTCATATGATGTGGTAGTCATAGGTGGGGGACTGGCTGGTCTTAGCGCTGCGATAGCCTCTGCACGGGAGGGTGCAATAACTGCACTGCTACATGATCGACCTGTGCTTGGAGGCAACAGTTCGTCGGAAATTCGCGTTACACCGCACGGTGCTGGCAGATTTCATGCGTATGCACGTGAAACAGGTATCCTTACCGAGCTTATTTGTGAGGATCGCGCCAACAATCATGAACAGTTTTACAATAATGGTTGGACGAACAGTGTGTGGGATATGACATTGTATGATTTGGCTGTGCAGACAGAGCATTTGACTGTTTATCTAAACACCACAGTACAACGGGTACATATGGGCGAGGAGAGGAAAATCGAGGCGATTACCGGACATATTCTGGGTGCAGAGACGGACTTGCGAATTGAAGGACGGATCTTTATCGACTGTACTGGTGATGGAACGATTGCCGCACTGGCCGGCAACGAATGGCGGATGGGTTCAGAAGGACGTGATGAATTCGGAGAAGAACATGCACCGGAAATGGCAAGCGATGATACGATGGGCAGCTCTATTCATTTTCGTGCACGAGATACAGGCAAACCTGCACCTTATCGGGCACCTTCATGGGCTGTGAACTATGATGACCCGACCTTCTTCTATGAGCATAATCGTAACCCACAAGACATTAGAGCCGGGTACTGGTGGTTTGAGCTGGGTACCCCGTGGGATACGATCCAAGATGCAGAGACGATTCGACATGAGCTTACACGTCATGTCCTGGGTGTATGGGATTGGATTAAAAATAAAGATCCCATGACACGAGACAAAGCGGTGAATTATGCGCTCGACTGGATTGGTCAAATACCGGGGAAAAGGGAAAGTCGGCGCATTATCGGACGTTACCTTATGACCGAACACGATGTTCAGCAAGGGACCAAATTCCCTGATGAAGTCGCCTTTGGAGGGTGGTACCTGGATTTGCACATCCCTGGTGGTCTGCTTGCACCAACGAGCGAGCTACCAGGCGGGAGAGAAATCATTAGTCCATATGGCATTCCACTGCGTATTCTGATTGCTAAGGACATTGACAACCTGATGATGGCAGGCCGTAACGTCAGTGTTACGCATGCCGCTCTGGGTACAGTTCGTGTCATGTCGACGACTGCTGTCATGGGACAAGCTGCCGGAACGGCAGCCGCCATAGCCTTATTACAAAACATTGCTATTCCGGATGTACCAGACTTGGCCATTGCCGAGGTGCAACAGAGGCTGTTACGTAGGGGCTGCTTCCTGCCAAATGTGACGAATACAGATCTGCAGGATCTTGCCCGTATTGCGGAAGTCACAGCCAGCAGTGAAGATGTTTTGGTTACTGTGGAGCCGGGAGATGGGGCGGAATCGCTCGACATTCGCCGCAGTCAATGGATTCCGGTTTTAGGTTCATTAGATTCAATCGGCATGTGGATCTCAAATGTATCAGACCATCCCCAAACGTTCTGCGCGGAATTGCATTGTACAGATCATATCTGGGATTACACTGTGAAGGAGAGTGAGCGCAGGATTGAAACCGGAGGCGAATCTGGGTTTGGCCTCGTTGCAGGGCAACTGGCTACTGCGCAGTTACATGTTCCAGCTGCCTATACGGGCTGGGTGCAGTGGCAGATCCAACTGGATGCACAATGCCAAGAAAGCTTTCCCGAAGACGGATATATTCGTCTTGATCTGTTCGGAAGTAAGGAGCTATCGTGGGTTCATGCTGCAGGTATTCAACAGGGACTACCTTCTGCAAGCGAAGTGGACAAAGGCCGGCTGCGCAGTCATCAGGACGGGCGAACATTGAGTTTTTACGTATCACCGCCACAAGCGGTGTTCGGACCAGCCAGAACGGTTAACGGGGTATCCAGGCCGCACCGCGCGATCAATTTGTGGCGTTCGAAACAAGGGCAGCAGCTTCCACAGTGGCTTGAGCTTCGTTGGAACGAAATGCAGCGGATTGAAACTGTGGAAATCACTTTTCCAGGTCACTTGCTTCAGGACGTTAATCAATATCCTGCCTTTTTCCGCGAACCCGATTGCCCCAGAGATTACAGCATTGAAGTGTGGACTAACCAAGGGTGGAGTTCCGTCGCCAAAATATATGATAACTATCAGAGGCATGTTTCGCATCAGCTTTCTGAACCTGTTCTGACTGAGCGGATTCGAGTTGTTGTTCATGCTACAAACGGTACTATGAGCGCTTCAATCTACGAAATTCGATGTTACTAGGTCTGACTGATTTCAGAGCGTCGCGAACGAAACGTATAACGATATATCCAACAAGGAGCGATTGATATGATAAAAAGTAAAAGCATATTTTGGATTGCAGCATTGATGCTGGTCTTCTTTGTGTCGGCATGCTCAAACAATAAAGCAAGTGAGTCCCAAGCTTCATCTCCTTCCAACCCACCAGCTGCTGAGCAAACTGCATTGGACAAGCTGAAGGAAAAGGGAGAGTTTGTCATCGCCACTACAGGAACTTATCCTCCTTATGCGTTTCACGAAGAAAGCAACGAGCGTCCGTTGACGGGATTTGATATTGAGCTTTTAACAGAGGTATGGAACCGGGTCGAAGGCGTAAAGCCGTCGTTCAAGGAAGCGGAATGGGACGGGATGTTAGCTGGTCTTGACGCGGGTCGCTTTGACTCCATCCACCAAATCGGTGTAACGGATGAACGCAAGCAGAAGTACGATTTTACCGATCCATATCTGATTGCGTATCCTACGTTGATCGTGCTGGACGAGACAAAGGACATTAATAGCTTTGAGGATCTAAATGGCAAAAAGGTGTACGGCTCTAATACAAGTATCTATGGTAAATTGGCTGAATCCTATGGAGCTGTGCTGGTACCGGAGGGCGAGAGCGTCGAGTTGCTCAAAACAAAGCGGGTGGATGCTATTATTTTTAATAATTTATATTTCCTTGAACTTCAGAAGAGTCGCACGGATTTGAAGTTGAGAGCAGCAGCTGAGGGGGATACGCAGGAGTTTGTGGCATTACCATTGGTCAAAGGAGGAGATGGAACTGTTATAGAAGCGTTTAACAAGGCGTTGAAGAGTGTCCAGGAGGACGGTTCATACGAGAAATTGTCGATGAAGTGGTTTGGAGAAAATGTGCTGAAATAGAGGGAAGAAAGAGGGATCGACATGAGTCAGGAGCGTTCGGAAAGATTGTGGGACATTTTTATCCACTCGTTGTGGCCGCTGCTGCAGGGCATGATTAACTACACCATACCGCTCGCGCTTATTTCTTTTGGGTTATCCCTGGTTTTTGCGCTTTTTATTGCGCTAGCGGGGTTATCTGACAAACCGTATCTCTGGATACCTTCGCGGTTTTATGTGTGGATAGTCAGAGGGACGCCGATACTCGTCCAACTGTTTATTATCTTTTATGGACTGCCAAGTTTCGGTATTGTGCTCCCTGCGTTTTCGACGATGATCATCGCACTTACGGTGTCTGAAACGGCCTACTGCTCGGAAATTATGCGCTCAACGATCAAGTCACTGCCTCAGGGACAGTGGAAAGCAGGTTACTCTCTGGGAATGTCCCCCTTTCAGGTTCTAAGACGGATCATATTGCCACAAGCTGCCCGGATCAGTATTCCTCCACTTAGCAGTCAGTTTATCAGTCTGTTTAAAACATCTTCACTTGCTGCACTGGTTACTTTACCGGATTTGTTTGGCGTAGCCAAGCAAATTGCGGCTTCCACTTTTGAACCGATGTTGCTCTATATTGTGGCGGCCGGGTACTACCTGGCCATTTGTTCTGTACTCACCGTTCTGCAGCACAGGTTGGAGAGGAAGTTTGGGCAATATTCCCTTTAAAGGAGGAGAAGGAAAATTCATGTTAACAATCTCGCAATTATGTAAAAGTTTCGGAACAACAGAAGTTCTTCGGGATATCGAGCTGAATGTAGGCAAAGGCGAAACAACGATTATCATCGGCCCTTCCGGATCAGGAAAATCGACCTTGCTTAATTGTCTGAATTTACTGGAAATGCCCGATGGCGGAACAATGGAGCTGGATGGCCTGCGGATGACCTTCGGAGAGGGGAGGGGAAAGCGAACTCGTGAAATAACTCGTTACCGGCAAAAAACGGGGATGGTGTTCCAAAGTCATCAATTGTTTCCCCATCGCACCGCGTTGGAAAATGTCATTGAGGGGCTAATCGTTGTCAAATGGTGGAATCGGATTGATGCAATGCGGCGAGGCAAAATGCTGTTGGATAAGGTTGGTTTGGCTCATTTTGCCGACCGTTACCCGGCACAGCTGTCGGGCGGACAGCAGCAACGCGTCGGTATTGCTCGAGCGCTTGCGATGGAGCCTGCAATTCTGTTATTCGATGAGCCAACGTCTGCACTTGATCCAGAACTGGTTGGAGAAGTACTGCTTGTCATGAAAGAGCTAACCCGTGAAGGGATGACACTTGTGGTAGCGACACATGAAATGAACTTTGCCAGAGAGGTTGGGGATCGTGTCATTTTCATGGAAAAGGGCGTCATTGGTGACGAGGGCACACCAGACCATTTTTTCGGAGAGAGTCGCAATGAGCGGGTAAGACAGTTCCTTAGCCGCTTCGATACAGATTATACTTAACAACAAGAAAGGTTGGTGGTTGATGATGACAACCAATCCCAGACAAATCAAACTGGGCGCAATGATACATGGTGTCGGATCAAGTGTAAGTGCATGGCGGCATCCAGAGGTTCGTTCGGATGCAAGTATTGCGTTCGACTTCTACCGTGAACAGGCATTGATCGCTGAGGCGGGCAAGCTAGATCTTGTATTTATCGCTGATACACTGTATATCAACGAGAAATCCACTCCGCACTATGCAAATCACCTGGAGCCTATGACGCTGCTGTCCGCGCTCAGCAACGCCACCTCACGTATCGGTTTGGTGGGGACATTATCCACGACATACAGCGATCCCTATACAACCGCTCGTCAACTGGCTTCAATCGATCATATTAGTGGTGGAAGAGCGGGCTGGAACGTTGTGACGACCGGCATACAAGCGGCAGCACTTAATTTTGGCAAATCCGAGGAGGATCATCCGGGACATGACACTCGTTATCGAATGGCAAGTGAGTACTTAACTGTTGCGCGTGGACTATGGGATTCATGGGAAGACGATGCATTTGTACGAGACAAGTCGAACGGGATCTTTTTTGATCCAAACAAGTTGCACACGCTAGATCATCGCGGAGAGTTTTTCTCTGTAAAAGGGCCGCTCAACATTGCTCGTTCAAGACAAGGCCATCCGGTCATTTTTCAAGCGGGCTCATCTACAGATGGACAGGATTTCTCTGCGGTTAACTCTGATGCGGTTATGACCGGTATTACCAACCTTGAAGCTGCGAGGCGCTATTACAAGGAGCTAAAGGAAAAGGTTGGCCAGGCTGGGCGGAATCCCGACGAGTTGATCATCATGCCAAGTGCCAATATTGTTGTTGGAAAATCTAGGGAGGAAGCCGAAGAAAAGTATGCCAAAACGGCTTCGTTCATTTCATTTGATCAGGCGCTCAGATACTTTGCCCAGTTCTTCAACTTTCATGATTTTACACAATATCCGTTAGATGAGCCATTCCCGGATGTAGGAAACCTGGGTCACAAAAGTTTTTTGAGCTTTACTGAACGTATTAAGCGGGAAGCACGGGACCGTGGATTAACGCTACGCCAAACGGTGCTGGCATTTGCTGAGCCCAAACCGGCTTTTTTCGGATCGCCGGATGAAGTAGCTGATCGGTTGCAGGAATGGTTTGAAACGGGTGCTGCCGACGGGTTTATTCTGCACAGTGAAGTGCCGGGTATGCTGGCCGATGTGACGCAACTTCTGGTACCGGTACTCCAGAAGCGAGGCTTATTCCGAATGGATTATGAAAGTGATACACTGAGGGGTCATCTTGGCTTGAAGATCCCACACAATAGATATGCGTCGAGTTACAAGGGATGAACTGAAGGTATACTTCCATCAACAACAAATAAAGCAATAGCATTGAGCTACTGCTTTATTTGTTGTTGATGCTTTTCCTATAACAGCTATCTAGCTTTGGAGAATTTCCTTCATGGTTTCATCTAAAAAAGCAGATAGTGCCGGTGTAATGAGGGTGTCTTTTCGTTTAACAAACATGGTCGTTACTGAAGAATACTTCTCCGGTAAGGAGTGGCAGGTTACCTTGTCACGTACTTCATAATCCGCAATGATGGAATAAGGCAGTAATGTAATGCCCATACCTGCGCTAACACAAGCAATTATCGTTTCCAGGGTTCCAAATTCCATTAATTTCACAGGCAATAATCCTTCTTCTTGTAAGAGAGTGTTAAGCTTAGCTCGGTATGAACATCCTTTGGGAAAAACGAGCATCGTATGATTTTGTAAATCATGAATCGATTGTATCCGGGGATGGTTGGGTGAAGTAACAAGAACAAGCCTCTCTTCAATGACTTTGTCCTGCGTGAGATCTGGGTGTTCTATCGGACCGGAAACAAAAGCTCCATGCAGTTCATAATGCAGGACTCCATGAAGCAGCTTTTCTGTTGGCCCTGTAACTAATGAGAAATCTACATTTGGATATTTCAAATGATATTGCGCGAAAACGGAAGGCAGCCGGACTGCTGCAGTTGTTTCCATAGAACCGATAATGAGAGGACCTGAAGGAGTGGAGCTGCTTCCTACGGCGGCTTTAGCTTCGTTAATGGTATTTAGAATCTTTTCGGCGTAACCTACTAAAACTTGTCCAGAAGGAGTAAGCGTAACTCCCTTTTTGTGACGGTAAAATAAGACGGTCTGAAGATCGGCCTCTAACTGTTGAATTTTGTGTGTAACATTGGATTGAGCATAATTTAGGCTTTTAGCTGTTTTGGAAATACTTCCTTCATGAGCGGTTTGGATGAAAATCTCCAGCAAGTGAATATCCAAGTTGACCCTCCTTTAGAAAACAATCTATCTGAAATCATGATATGTAACATCTGATTTACGGATTATACAAGATGGATAAACTCGATGTAAACTATAAAGAATGGAATCCGAATTGATGAGGAGGGAACCTCGATGTCTATTCAATTAAACAGTAAGTTCTGTGAAAGCTTCAATATTCGTTATCCAATCGTTCTTGCAGGGATGGCCGGTATTGCAAACATGGCACCCCTAGTCGCTGCGGTTTCTAATGCAGGTGGGTTAGGGACGTTAGGCGCTGCCTATATGAGTCCTGAGGAACTAAGAGGCGCTATACACGAGATTAAAAAACGGACGCAAGCACCGTTTTCCGTAAATATTTTTGCTCATATTGGACCGGATCATTATACGAATTTTGAGGCGGTAAACGGAGAGTTGACACCGATTCGAGAATCCTTGGGTGTGAAGCAGCGTGTTCAAGATGAAATACGTACACCCAATCATTTTGAAGAACAGTTTGCCATCTTGCTGGACGAAAAAGTTCCGATTATTAGTACAACGTTTGGATTATTTTCCGAGCATCATATGCAGAAGGCAAAATCGTTAGGCATCAAAATTATGAGTAAGGTCACCACGGTAGAGGAAGCTATTCAAGCGGAGATGCGCGGATGTGATGTCATTGTTGCTCAAGGTAGTGAAGCAGGAGGGCATCGAGGAACTTTTGATGTATCATCTCAGCTCAGTGGAGCAAATATCGGAACCATGGCACTTGTCCCACAAATTGTAGATCATGTCCATATTCCAGTCCTTGCGGCAGGCGGAATTATGGATGGTAGAGGGCTGGTGGCTTCACTTGCTTTGGGAGCACAAGGGGTGCAAATGGGGACTCGTTTCTTGACATCAGTTGAGTCTGGTGTACATGAGGTATATAAACGTGCGTTGCTTGATAGCACAGAGGAAAGCACTGTAATTACAAATGCCTTTTCTGGACGGCCAGCGCGTGGCATCAAGAACGACTTTATACAGCATTGGGAAGCATCCAGTATTAAGCCGCTAACCTTTCCTACCCAAAATACATTAACTCGCGAGATCAGGAATGCTTCTGCTAAGCAAAATAATCCCGAGTATATGGCCCTTTGGGCAGGTCAGGGAACGAGAATGTTAACAGATAACCAATCTGCAAGCGATATCATTAATCAAATGGTAGAAGAAGCCAGAGCTATCATTTAGTAGTGATTATAATTTCACATCCAGCGAATAGCGATCGCGAAGTACTGACAAATGGTGGAGCTCATGTCCAGCCATAACAAATGCGATCGATCGAGCTGAAGCAGGATTATCACTGACGATCCCTCTACAGAGCCAAGCTTCCGGCGTGAGGCGACGGAGCATAAGAATGGTTGAGCGGCGTGTGACGGCATATTCTTCGTTCAGATCGGCTGCGGTATACGCATTGAAAGGATGGCTCTGCATAAGCACGTCCTGATCGTAGCCGGGATGATTCGCTTTGTCGCCTCTGGCGATGCGAAGCAGTCGGCCGCTCATGATACGTTCGTTATCCAAAAGGTGGCCAATGACCTCCTTCACGCTCCATTTGCCTTCGGCGTAACGATAATTTGCTTGCTCCTCTGTTAATGAAGAAAGCAAAGTTTGTACGATGTTGGCCTGCTGCTCTAACCTTTCGATGATATTTCCTTCAGGAATAAGCCGGATGTAACCTTCATAAAAAGCTGCATATTCCGCTGTAGTAGGTCTTTCAACCATGTAAATGCCTCCTTTGGGATTCATAGCTCTGGAATATATTGTAGCATATATCTTACTTCCAGCATTGAAATTGGCCCCTCCGCTTTATGGGCGGAAGGGCCGATTTCATGTGATTTGCACAGTTTTATGGTTGGACTGTTCCACTTTCAATCCGTACGTCGTATCCCTTTTTGTTGAACAAATTTCTCCAAAATCGAAAAATCCTCAGTCACTTCTTTGAATGGTAGCGTGTCCAGCACCTGTTCCCGGTAATTCTTTTTTGCCGCTGCGCTGAGACGGGAGTCTAGTATGCTGAGTATGCCAAGATCCGTTTCACTGCGAATCAAGCGTCCCGTTCCTTGCCTTAACCGGAGAAGCATATCCGGTACAAACACCTCCATGAACGAATTCTTCGTTACAGATGCCTTATATTCATAAATAGGGTCCGAAGGAACAGGGAAGGGCAGCCGGAAAATAATGACCTGTGACAGGTCAGAACCCTCGATATTCACGCCTTCCCAGAATACACCTGTACCCAGGAGCACACCTTTGCTTTTCCTGAATTCAGTGATAACACTGTCCTGGGAAGATCCTTCTTTCTGAATATGAACTGCCCATGTATATTCATCAGGCCTTGAAATCAGCTTCTTATGAATGTATTTCATGTCTTCCTTTGCTGAAAAAAGGACGATCGTTCTTCCTTGTGTTAAATCACAGAGTTGAACCAATTCGTTGTAGGCTGCTTCAAGATAGTTTTCGCGCTGGTCATGGTGGTAATATGGGACTACGTTCGAGATGTACATCATGGTATGGTTGGTGTAATCAAAAGGGGAGGATTTTCGATCCATAAAATCACCCTTATAACCGAGGGACTGCGTCAAATAAGAGTATTGTTCCTCCAGCGTATCCCCGCCTTGGCACAGCGTTGCCGACGTTAGGATAACAGGCGCTTTGCCATTAAATAAAGCATACTTCAGAAATTGGCTTATATCTTTGGGACAGATGCTGATCGTGGCTACTCCCAGGGGACTGCTTGCCCATATGAGATAGTTATCCTCTATTTCAGCCAAAACATGGATGAGGGTAATTAGCCCGTTTATAGCTTCAAAAGCGTCATCAATCTCCCGTTCGTGACGGGAGGTCAAAATGGAAAGGCGAAGACTGAGATCTTTCAAATCGTTCGAGACTTGATATAACGGTATTCCTTTGATCTCCGACACTTTTATACGGTCGCTATCCTGCTTGGCATGGTGGAGCAGATCCGCATTTATCTGTTGGAAGATGCGTTCAATACATTTTTTTATAAACTTGGATTGTGAGAAGAGACTTTTATCCCCGGACTGCTTCGTGAGAAGCTGCACAGTGTTATCCAGTATGCGGCAGATTCCCCGATAAGTGAACTCGAGCGTTCTGGCATCTCGAACTTTTGCTTCCAGATTATGCGCTTCATCAATGACGATCAGAGCAGGCTGTTCTGAGATGATACTCTTGGTGCCTTCTTTTTTCTTCATCAAATCCCGTATGAGCAGGTCCTGGTTCACAATAATAAAATCAATCTCATGGGCCTTTGCATTTAATTTAGCTCTCATATCGTAAAACAAGCACGCATTTTTATGATGGCAACGTTCAAATTTGCAATCATTTACGGAAAAGTTGGACCATTCGGCATCACTAATTCCAGCTTTAATATCCGCTCTTTCATCAATTTCAAAATCTAAAATGCGCTGGGCAAGGGTAGACAGTGAGGAGTTCGGATCATCAGACCTGTTCCATTCCGCGGCCCTACTTCGGCAGGCATACTGACCCATACCTTTCCCAACGACGGAGCGAACCGTTGTGAAGCCCAACCGGCTACCAATGACCCTTAAATCTTTATGTATCTGTTCCGAAAGCTGAATGGAAGATGTAGCTATAATGACCGGTTTCTGCGACATTTGATTCATGAGCAGGCTCGGTATCAGGTAGCCAAAAGACTTGCCGATTCCGACACCAGCTTCAATCATGGCGTTATGCCCGTGGATATAAGCATCGGCTATATCGAGAGACATTTCTTGCTGCCCGATTCGCTCTCTAAGACCAATTCGAGGGAACCGATCATAGATTCGGAAGATGGCGTTAACCAAAGAACGTTCGATTTCCCTTTTCGATTCCCGCTTATTTATCGTATAGAGTTCATTTAACCAATTCATAACGATCGCCCCTCTTCCAAATGAATGATCTTCTTGCAAGGAATTTTTTAGTCAAACTGTAATTATCTTAGATACTGAGATAACAGTCAAGTGTTCATAAGGAAGCGGTGGAAGGTAAGCAACCAGCCAATTGGTCAGATACGAAAAAACATTGGGCCGAATAAGACGAAGACAGTAATATGAAGACAAGGAGAAGAGCGAACAGGGCACACCAGTGCTTTGTTCGCTCTTCTTAATCAACGGTTGGAATTGATTAATTGAAATTCTTATAATAAACCAAATGATCTGTCCACTCATCGTTTTCGTGTATGAAACCTTTGCGAACACATTCAAATTCCATGCCTACACTTTCCGCAAGTTTCATAGAAGGTATATTATCCATATTAATATGGGCTTCTATACGGTGGAATTTCAGTTGTTCAAATGCAATAAGAAGAGCTTCATTCACGGCTTCTTTGCCGTAGCCTTTTCTCCAATACTGATTATGGATGGTATATCCGAAGCTTGCCCATTGAAAATCCGCTCTTGCTAAAGTCGCAATATCAATCATACCCAGATGTGTACCATCTTCCTTTCTAAATACACCAAATACATAAACGGCATCTGTACGCGCTAACTCTTGATGTCGATCTACAAGATGATGAAACCAATCCGGTGTACATTCAGTCATATCCATTTTCCCTTTATCGTGGCGGTGTTGGGAGGGAAAACGGTTTTCAAATGCATTTAACCAATTTTCATAGTCGTCTTTCTTTAAAGGTCTTATTATTAATCGTTCTGTCTCTGAAATACATCTGTTGAGAACAAGAACGAAAGGGACATCCATTTGATTAGAAATCACAATTAATAGGGCGGCTAGACATCTTTGCAATAAACGGTTTAATGGTAAAATAGTGAAAATGGTTCATGTTGGAGGATGCTCATGTATAAACTGATGATCGTAGAGGATGAACTGCTCATGCGGGTTGGAATTCGTTCCATGCTAAACTGGGAAGACTACAATTTCTATGTTGCGGGAGAAGCGGGGAACGGGAAGGAAGCGTTGGAACTCGCGCTAGAAGTGACCCCTGATCTAATTATTACCGATATCAAGATGCCGATCATGGATGGGTTAGAGCTCATACAAGAGGCATCTTGTTTATTGAAAACCTGCAAATATGTCATCCTGAGCAATTTTGACGAATTCCATTATGTAAAAGAGGCACTGAAGCTTGGGGCTGTAGACTACTTGATTAAAAGTGAGATTACAGAAACCTCTCTAGTTGATCTTCTTATCACCATTGAAGAGAAATTAAAAAGTGAACGTGACACTAAGACCAACGTACCATTTATGACACACGACTATTTCAAGAGCCTGAGACATCTAAAAGATAGCTTCTTCCAAGATGTTGTAAGCGGATTCATAAATGAAAAGGATATGGTTCCCAAAGCTGAAGAAATGCATTTCCGTATACGATCAGACAAGTTGGTCGTCATCCAGTTTATTGTGGACTATTACGAGGAAGCGAAGAGGAAATATGTCGAGAAGGGGGAAAAACTACTTCGATTCTCTATTCTGAATATTATGGAAGAGATCATTCCATCCAAATGGGAGAAAGAGATTTTCGTGGAAAGCTCCTCTGAATATTGGGTTATTGTCAATGTTCTTCCTGGGAGTGAGTCTGTGCAAGCTGATCTAAACAAACTATGTAATAAGCTTCTGTCTTCAATCAAAGATTTTATGAATCTGTCACTCTCAGCGGGTGTAAGTACAATCGTTTCCGATTTCCATGGCATAAGACAGGCATGTCGAGAAGCGGAATTCGCCCTAAAACAAAGTTTCTTTAAAGGCAGTAACCAGATACTGTATTACGCGGACGTGATTCAAGCTCCATCTCGGAGAGAAGTGAATGGAGTGCTCAGTCCGGAGCAGGAACGAGATTTTCTCAAATTATGGGTGAGTAAAGATAACAAAAAAGCGGAGGAATTCCTTGAAGAAATTCGCTCTGATCTGGAGGTGCAACTAGCAGATGAGAGCAGTATTCGCAAGCAATATATCATGGTGATGGAAACCATACACTCCCATCTCTCACGAGCTATTGAAAGAGGCAAACCTTCATTTACTGAGAGATCGCCTTACGAAATCGTTTTGAGTGGAGATTATTGGGAGGATATTCACCAAGATATGCTGGCTCATATTGCGTATTACTTTAAAACCGATTCCCAGATCATGCAGGAACGTTCCTACACAGACCTCGCCATTGAGTTAATGGACAAGTATTATGCCGAGGATATTTCGTTGCATAGTATTGCTAGCCAGATCAGTGTCAATCCTTCGTATCTTAGCCGATTGTTTAAGCAGGAAAAAGGAGAGAACTTCATCGCATACCTGACACGAGTTCGGATTGAACATGCCAAGGCTTACCTATTGAGCAGGGAACTGAGAGTATATGAAATCGCTGACAAGGTGGGCTACCATAATTACACGTACTTCAGTAAGATTTTCAAAAAATCGGTAGGATTCACTCCTGAGGAATATCGAGATCAACAGCAGGGACTCATGTAATCGGTGAATAGAGGTGCAGCATATGAAGCATGCCCGGCTCTTACCAATCAAGTACAAAATTATGGTGATATGCATTACAGTCATCATTCTTCCAGTACTTGTGATGACGATCAGTTCGTATTACTCCTCTGAGCGATTACTGGCACAGAATTATACAAATCTGCTCAACGATCTGGCCAAGCAGACGAATATTCGCATTGACGAGTTCCTAAAGGAGATTGAGAAGATCACACTGCTTGCCAGTAATGGACTTAGCGATAATTTATCTGCAACCCATGAAGGAAGCTTTCCGATCCAGGATTTCCTGCGAGAGGGTGATGAACAAAATGAGATTGCCGCATACAATATTTTGATGAATTATATCATGATGAAGGATCGCGTATTTTCCATCTACCTCTATAATTTGAACGGGGGACAAGATCTCTTCGTCAGTCCTAACCAGCCTATTGACCCGGACTTCAAAGTGGCGAACGAATTGTGGTTTAAAAAGTTCATGCATGATAATGATCGAACCATCACGTTGACAACCCGAATCGATGAGCAATTGGAGAATAAAATTCTGGCAGTGTCACACGCTCGTAAAATTCATGATGTGGCTAGCGGGGAACTGCTTGGCGTGATTGTCGTCAGCATTGATATAAAGTTCATCGAAATCGTTAATCTTAACTTGCAGGAAGGGCTACGTTCCAGGTTCATGATTGTCGATGAGAATGACAAAATTGTTTATAACGTAGATGACCGCTTAATCGGTACATTGTTCCGGGACAACGTTCGTCCTCCCGAATCATTAAATGTTGTGGTGACCAGTCCACTTAGTCAGCAGAAATGGACTACTTACTTATACATGCCTTTGGATGAGCTGACTGCCGACGGCAAAATATTAGGGCATAATCTGGTGACACTGTCCATTGTCCTGGTTCTTTTTGCTGCCATTATTTCGATTTTTCTATCTCATGTCATCACCACCCCCATCAAGAAGCTGCTGCGCAATATCTCGTTGGTCGAGAAGGGGCAGTTTGAACAAGTTGAACATATTCGATCTCGCGATGAGATTGGGCATTTATCGGTTCGATTTAACAAGATGTCACATGAATTGAAGCGTATGGTTGAGCGGATGCAACAGGAAGAGATAGAGAAGGCAAAGGCCGAGATGCGTGCGCTTCACGACCAGATCAAGCCTCATTTTCTGTATAATGCTCTGGGTTCAGTGAAATGGATCGCCTCCATGCAGCAGGCTGACAAAATCGTGGAAATGACAGATGCATTAATCTCGATGCTTCGTTATGCAACAAGATCCGATGGAACCCTCGTAACGATGCGTGAGGAAATCGATAATATAGCGAATTACGTGACGATCCAGAATGTCAGGTACTACGACTGTATTCAGATGAAATATGAGATTGAGGATAGACTGCTCGATTATCATATGCCCAAAATGATTCTGCAGCCCATTGTGGAGAATGCGATCTTTCACGGTCTGGCCGAACTTGAAGAAGACGGAGTCATTACCATTCGGATTCAACCACGGGGCAGAGATATTGTGATCGAAGTCTGCGATAATGGCATTGGTATGGATCAACATACGATCCAGAACTTTATGGAAGATAAGCTCGAAGCAGACAAAGGATCAGGAATCGGCCTGCATAATGTGCAGCGGCGTATTCAACTTCATTTTGGCAAGCCTTATGGAATACAGGTGGCTAGTCAGATTGGAGAAGGTACGACTTTTACCATTCTGCTACCTGCCATCATAGAAATAACGTAGTCATACATGGATTCATGCATACGTTTACATAGTAGAACGATTCCAACTATGTTTCGTAGGGTGAACACACCAAAAGAGCTTGCAGGATTAACTGCAAGCTCTTTTAATTATCCTTTGACGCTACCGAGTACCAAACCCTTTGTAAAGTATTTCTGCAAGAACGGATAAACGAGCAAAATCGGAATGGCACCCAAGAACATTTGAGCAGCGCGTCCAGTTCTGGCGTTCATCATAGATAACAGTTGAGTATAGTCTGATCCAGATTTTAGCATGATTTGCTCAAAGCTCTGCAGCAGGGTCTGCAGGTAGCTTTGTAATGGATAATTGGCTGGATTGTTCATATAGATAATGCCATCGAACCATGAATTCCAATGGCCGACGATACTGAACAAACCGACCGTAGCGAGAGCGGGCTTGAGGAGCGGCAGTAGAATACGAAGCAATACCTGCACAGGCCCTGCACCGTCGATGATCGCTGATTCTTCAATCTCCTCTGGCAAACCTCTAATGAAATTCATAAGAATAATCATACTAAATACGGGCAGAGCTCCGGGCAGAATCAGAGACCAAATCGAATCAATCAAGCCCATTTTGACGACCACCAGATAGGTAGGAATTAATCCTCCGCTAAATAACATGGTCACAATGAAAAATCCCATATAGATATTACGGCCCATCAATTTTTGTTTGGATTTGGATAGTGGATAGGCCGTGAGCACGATCAGAACCAGATTCACAAACGTTCCGAGAACGGTTCGTTGGATCGCCACCCAGAGAGAGGAGAAAAATGACCCTCCAGTTAATGCAAATTCATAAGCCTTAGTCGTGAATTCGACTGGCCAGAAGGTAACACTGCCCGCGGATACAGCGGAACTGCTACTGAATGAAACAGCCAACAGGTTGATAAATGGGAGGATACAGAGTAGGGAGATTAGAAGCAATATCGTGTAGTTTAGGATATGGAACAAACGCCTGCTCATACTTTTATCATAGATCATAATGATAGTTCCTCCTTAGAAGATACGATAGCCGGCTACCCTGTAAGCCAGGAAGTACGATACGGCAACGAGAACACTGGAAATGATGGATTTAAATAATCCGACAGCGGTACCAATCGAATACTGTGCCTGCTGAATTCCCAGACGGTATACATAGGTATCAATAATATCTCCCGTCTGATACACGACAGGGGAATACAGGTTATAGATTTGGTCAAATCCGGCATTGAGGACGTTACCAAGTGACAATACAGTCATTAAGACAATCGTTGGCATGAGAAGAGGTAAAGTGATGTAGATGGTCTGCTTCCATCGCTTGGCTCCATCAATTACCGCGGCCTCATATAGACCAGGGTCAATACTGGTTAGGGCTGCTAGATATACAACCGTGCCGAATCCGAAGCCTTTCCAGATATCACTCACGATCATGGTCCAAGGGAATATGGACGGTGTGCCCAGAAAAGAGATAGGTGCAATCCCGAATAAGCCTAGAAATGTGTTAATGATGCCATCGGAGCTAAGTATATCCAGCATGATGCCAGCCATAATGACCCAAGACAGAAAGTTCGGAATATAAACCAGGGTTTGAAATGTACGTTTGACACCACTGTTCAGCACTTCGTTAAGCAGTAATGCGAAAATAACAGGCACGATAATACCCCCGATAATCTTAAAGACGGACATATACAGTGTATTCCAGATAGTTCTTACGAAGTTAGGCTGACTAAATACATGCGAGAAATTGTCCCATCCAACCCATGGAGAGTTAAAGCCAAGACCCGGATTGTATTTCTGAAATGCAATAATAAGCCCGTAAAAAGGGATGTAGCTAAAGATGAAGACCAAGACTAGGCTTGGGATCAACATGAGATGGTAGGGACTCTGCTGCTTCCATTTTCTCAGCATTCATATTCCTCCGTTCTTGGCAACCGCATTATTATTTTCCGTAGGCATCATTAACTGCTTCGGTTGCTTCATCGCCTCCGGCCGCTCGCCAATTCTGGACGACAACATCGAAATAATCGATACGTTCACTACCCATGATGATCTTGGTGAAGCCTTCTGTCAGAATATCATCCAGCGTTGTACCGTAACTTGACAGCACCTCCGGTGAAACACCCCATAGCGCCGTCTTTGTGTAGTTCTCGCTATCGAGTACTTTCTTAGCCAGACCATACGCATTCTTTGGAGCACCCTGTTGCAGATAATCACCAACTGCTCCCGGTGTTGCATTCTTCATAAACTCAACACTGTTGTTATATTTCTGCCACATTCCCGAAGTTGTGAGTCCACTGGTATCCTCAGATTGGAGGGCTGCTGATACAGCCTCGAACTGCTCGTAATCTGAATTCGGATTAAGTACACGGAACGCCCCGACCACATGGGCAATATCATTGTCGAGCAAAGCGGATAGTGTTTCTTTGGATTCCTTACCATTGCCTTCATCAACGATATAAGCATAGTCATTCAAAATCTTAATCACCTCTTGAGGGCTCTTAAATCCCTTTTTCATGACAATATAATTGTTGTTGGCGAAGAAGATGGATTGTTTCGCTTCCTTTCCATCGATGGTAGGGATAATATACGGATAAAAGATCGCTTCCTTACCCAGATTGGCTACTGTATCAACACCAGGATTATAACCCCACCACTGGTAATAAGGCTGTACGCCCACTTTGCCGGCTACGATATCCGCGTTCATCGCATTAAAGTCTTTGATTGCAAATTCTGGGTCAATGATACCTTGCTTGTACCATTCCGACCACTCAGCCAGTGCATTCTTCATCTCAGACTGGACTGAGCCATACACTAATTTCCCACTGTTATCCTCCATCCACATATCTGGATGCGCATTCCATGCAATGGCGAGAAGGTTGAGGTAATCGAGCGATTGATCTACTGCTATACCATACCCGCCATGCTTTTCCATAAATTTCAGTGCAATGTTCTTGATGTCTTCAACAGATTTTGGATCCTGGAGACCCAGTTCTTCTTTCCAATCGTTCCGAATCCAGATGAAGTCTGGTTGTTCAATTAATCCCCAGTGCATCTGCGGTATCCCGTACAGCTTGCCGTCCTTCTTACCAGACTCATAACTGTCCGCATCCGTTTCCATGTAGCCTTTGAGACGTTCTGAAGCGTGTTGTTCAAAGACATCGGTAAGGTCCATTACCATATCTGCTTCGACCAACTGCCTTAATTGTGATGGATTAACCCTAAATACGTCGGGGAGATCATTCGATGCTATAGCCAAATTCAATTTGGTATCATACTCATCGCTGACCCAGTCTGTTTTGACATCGATATTAAACTGCTCTTTGTATCGCTTAATCCACACATTGTTTGTGATATCATCGCCCTTTGGATATTTGGCAGAAGTATATTCTGACGTTACGGTGTGGATGGTTGTTATTCCGCCCTCGTTGGCATCCGAATCGGTATTGGATGTACTTTTCTCGGTGCTGCTTCCATTCGTACAGGCGGCGACCAATAAGGTCGACAGGCATAAAGACAACATCAAAGTTTTGGTTTTCTTGTTCATTTCCTTTCCCCCTTAAGCGTCATATTTGAATACGTTTTCTTGAAAATAGTCTAAACGAGAAAGGGAGAACGGGATATAAAGGTTATTGACGAGAACCCGCATATTTTTTTACTTTTGGGTTAAAGCGGAGAAATGATAAAAGTGGGTTGTGCACTTTTTTTACTTTTCACCAAATCTTTTTTTACTCATGGCCCAATGACAACGACCCAGATATTTTGATTCGATATTATTACGTGGCAGCAGTATTAACAAAAACAATAGAATAATCTGGAATTTTAGGTTAAGATATATACATCTGAACAAAAAGGAGCGAATTTCAAATGACTAACAAGGTGATTGTGCTTTAGGTTCACAGAAGGATATTTGCGTAACAAGGATTCCTTTTGTGGACATTGCAGTGCGGGAAACCGTCCCATCAATGTTTACTGGAGGAGATTATTATTAATTTTAACGAAGCTGTTATCATCAGCAATACGCACGTACTGGCATTGGTATCCGAGTTATTCGATTTGGAGGGTTATAACATTCAGCTTATTCCACCTCATGAGGGTGGGCGGAATGTCGTTTACACCTGTGAGCAAGAGGGATGTGAATCGCTAATTCTCCGAGTGTCTTTTTTGCCTGACAGAAAGCGGGAAGATTACATTGCCGAACTGGAATATGTCCAGTATCTGTTTGATCATGGAGCTAGCGTTTCGAATGTGGTGAGTTCCAAGAAGGGCAATCTGCTGGAAGAGATCACTTATGATCATCATACGTTTTTTGTCAGCCTGTTTAACAAGGCTAAGGGAAAATTGCTAGTAGAGAACAATTATCAGTACCGGGAAGGCGTTCCAATTACCGAGCATTATTATAATTGCGGTAAAGTCCTGGGGAAAATGCACCAAGTATCGAAAGAATATAGTCCCGTCCATCGCCGGCATCATTTTTTTGATAATTACAAAGGTGAATATATCAATAACTTGATACCTGAATCATTCTCTCTGCTTAAGGAGAAGATGGTTGAGCTCCTGAATACCTTAAAAGGTTTGGATACAAACCAGGAAATATTCGGGATGATCCATTTCGATTATAACGACGGGAATTACTCGATCGATTTTGATACGGGTCAAATCACGGTGTATGATTTCGATAATTCATGCTTCGGTTGGTATATGTATGATCTGGCAGATCTATGGACACACGGTGTGGGCTGGATACAATTTGAACCTGACGCTGATAAACGCAAAGCGTTCATGCATGATTATTTTGAAACCGTCCTCGCTGGTTATACTTCTGAAACCAAGATCGAAGATTCGATGTTGGAGAAGCTGCCTTTATTTATTCAAGTCACCCTCTTGGAGAATATACTAGGTCAATTTGAGGAAATGCAGCATACTGGCGAAGAACTGGAAGATAACGAAGAAGTGTTGTATCTCATTAAATGTTTGGAAGAGGATATACCGTACAGGGGATTTTTCCATGACATGTATTCGAGTGAAGCACCCTTTACGTTATGAGGACCGCTGAAGTAACATTCACATGAAGCATGAATAACCAGTGACTAAACAAAGAGGCAGCCGGCATAGACCGGTTGCCTCTTTGTTTAGCTATGGCACTCTATTCAAATTTGGAAGGAGGCACGTTGTAAAATTTTTTAAATGCTTTGGAGAAGGTGAAGGGATCTGGATAGCCCAGAAATCCGGCAATTTGCTGGACCGTATATTTTTTCTCATACAGATAGTCCCGTGCCCGGTTCATCTTGATTTGATTGATGTACTGTCCTGGCGTAATACCCAGAATTTTCTTGAACAAAGAAATGAAATATTTCTCAGAGACACCTGCAATGGCTGCAAGCTCGTTAACTCGGATGACACGATGCAGATTCGCATCCACGTATGGGAATACGTTCTGCAGAACCTCCAGACTTCCTTCCGTTTTCCTCTGTTTTCGGTCTTTTAGAAATTCACCATTATACAGACCTTGCCCGTGAAGCTCCAAAATTTTTGCAATAACCAGAAGCAGAGAAGCCTTCAAGTAGAGTGGACTTCCGGAAGCGCCGCTGTCCTGCTGCTTGAACCTTCGATAGGACGAGGTGAACAGCGTAGATTCCTCCCGAACCAGGTTGCCAGGTACGATGCCGGGCAGTTGAAACTCACCCAGTATTCGCTTTTGCTCAGCGATGCTGAAATCAAAGTGCATGTATATGAATCGGCATAGCTCTCCGGTTGTGGAAGCAATATAGGGCATGTCCGGATAAAAAAACACGACGTCACCCGGGTCCGCCATATGTTCGATCCCGTCGATTGTAATCTTGACGGAGCCTGCTGTAATAAACCACAGATCATAATCGGAATGAGACTTGTGCTCCATCCAATTGCTGTCGTGTGTTTGTTCCAAATAAGAGCTCATGCGAAGTGTGATATATTCCGAAAGTTCGTCCATTATACTCATATTTACAATCCCTGTATGCGTCTGATCCAACTCATCATCCCTCCACTTTATGACATCCTTCATTTTTTACTAATGTGAAAAAGGGTTTATCCCTTGTTAATCATCGTACCATATGACATGTTTTGAAAACTATCACACATTCCGATTCCAGCCCACTCACCTATAATGAACTTATATCGTTACGAGGAGGGGTTATTGATGAATGCTACAAACACACAGCATCCAAAGGTAGTTGTTATTGGGGCGGGCAGCCTGTTTTTCGGTCGTCAGTCCATCTGGCAGATGGTTCACTCACCATACTTGAACCAGGGAACTTTGGCTTTAGTGGATACGGACGAGGAGCGGCTCTCGAAAATGGTAACACTTGCAGAGAGGGTCGCCCGGGAAAACAATGTATCCTTAAAGATTGAAGGTTCGGTGGATCGAAGACAAGTGCTGCCGGGAGCGGACTTCGTTGTGCTTAGCTTTGCAGAGCAATCAGTCAAATACCGGGGAATTGACTGCCAAGTCTCTCTAAAATACGGCATTCGCATGTGTTCCGGCGATACGATTGGCCCGGGTGGAATCTTTAGGGCAATGAGAGAGCTTCCGGTTATTATGGAATGCGCCAGAGACATTGAAGAGCTATGCCCTGATGCCTGGGTAATTAATTATATTAACCCGTCTACCGTACATGGCATCGCGTTACATCGCTATGCGCCGAAGCTTAAATCATTTGCCCTGTGCGATAGTCATCATATGCCGCACAAGAAAGCATATTACGCTGTAAGAGCTGGAATCATCGAAAAGACAGACGAGTTCACCAATGAGATCGACCGGAAATTCGATTTCCGCATCGCTGGCGTCAATCATTTCACTTGGCTGCTTAAAGCGGAATTCGAAGGTAAAAATGTGATGCCCCTAATCGCGGAAGCCATGCGCAAAATGGCAGGTGATGAGAACAACGGCGGTGATCGCGGCGCAAAAGCTATTTTTAACGATGCTATTACCTACGAACTGTATGATATTTTCGGAATCATTCCCACTTGCACCGCGCATACGAAGGAATACGTTCGGTATTGGCAAGGTCTGGGCAAGACTACAGACGCAATTCCGCCATTATCCATCTGGGAGACAGAGGACAGGTATCAGCGTCACGATGAAATGTGGCGTCAGGTGGATGACTTTCTTGCGGGAAATATCCCGATTGCCGATTACATGAGCACCTTTGGCCCGGATCATGCGACTGATATCATTGAGAACATGGTAGGAAATTTGGGGAAGAAGTTTTTCATCAATACGCTTAATCAAGGCGCGGTAACCAATATGAATGCAGATTCGTTCCTGGAAGTGCTGTGCGACGTGGGCATGGATGGAGTGAAGCCAGTTCTTGTAGGCGAGATGCCGCGCGGTGTAAGAGGTATGCAAGAACTTGTACTGGATACGCATGAGCTTACGGTCGAAGCTGTTCTGGAACAGAGCTACGAGAAGCTGAGAAGGGCGATGCTCACCGATCCACTCGTGAATTCCATCAGTGACGCGGACAAGATCATTCATGAATTGTTGGAACTGGAGCGTGATATGATTCCCGACGTCTGGTACAAGGACAGACTGCAGTATAGCTAAGATATAGATAACGATAAAAGACCACGTAGTTTCCTTCAGAAGGGTTAACGTGGTCTTTGGTTTTATTAAGAAATCCTAGTGTCGAGCAATCCCGCTTCGTGGAAGTCGTTGCCAAGGAAGCCTACGAACGCGGATTGGGATCTCGCACGACGGCGAAGGGGTCTTATAATGACGCATATACGTACAAATTATTCAGATTGCTGAAGATGGCTGACCTCAATTTCGTTTCCAATCCTCTGGTCAACATTCACCTGCAAGGACGCTTCGACACGTATCCAAAAAGAAGAGGTCTGACACGTGTCAAAGAGCTGCAGGAAACTGGTCTTAACGTGTGCTTCGGTCATGATGACATTTTCGATCCATGGTATCCGATAGGAACGGGCAACATGCTCCAAGTACTGCACATGGGTATTCATGCTTCGCAGTTGCTGGGTTATGATCAAATCGTAAATTCGGTCGATCTCATTACGAAAAACAGCGCAAGAACGTTGCATATCGAGGATGTATACGGCATTTAAATGGGAAAACCTGCCAACTTCATTGTTCTTGAAGCAGAGAACGAATACGAGGCTGTTCGCAAACAGGCTGGTGTACTCTACTCGTATAGAGGTGGCCGCAAAATCGCAGAAACAAAACCGCGGGACACGTCGATCATTCTTGAAGGTGGTTCGGAGAAGGATACTTTCAATAAATAATCAAATGAAAAGTGCGATGCATCAACCAGAGTACTCGCATTAGCCAAAAAATCCCCTCAGGGTGGACAGGTCAATAGATATTCCATGATTGTGGACTCTCACTGTACAAAAGAGGGGATTTTTGGTGTTCCGTTTTGAAAGTCGAGATAGAGACGAGAGAAAGTCCTCACAATGAAGCTGTGACGGCATTTTTTAATTTGGATACGCCTTCCTGTAGTTGAACATCTGACAAATGTGCAAATGACAAATAGATACCATACTTCGTACCGTCAGGCGTTGAACTGCTGACTTCTGAGTATACAACCCCTTCTGACCTAGCCGATGTCCGAAAGACTTCATAAGTGGACGCATCACCTCGCCACCAGCCAAACACGTGCAGACCTGCTTCATTTTCCACCCAATCAAACCAGATGGAGAGTTGCTGGTTCAAAAGTTTGAGTAACAGATGAAATTTGCGACTGTATAAACGATTCATCCTACGCAGATGACGCTCATATTGGCCGCTTGTCATAAATGCTGCTAATGCCCGCTGCTCGATCAGATTGACGGGTCTTGGCTCGTATAATGCCTGTGCTTTTCTAAAGGTGTCTGCCAAAGTGGGGGGGAGAACCACATAACCAAGCCGTACTTCTAAAGGCAAGGTTTTCGTGAAGCTGCCCAGGTAGATTACGCGTCCCGCTTTATCAAGTGTTTTCAGCGGTTCAACATGCATTCCGCGATATCGGAATTCACTATCATAATCATCCTCCACAATCATAGCATCATGACGATGTGCCCAGTCCAGCAATGTTTGTCTGCGTTCAAGGCTGAGCATTTCGCCAGTAGGAAATTGTCGTGATGGTGTGACAAACAACATACGTGCATCCCAGTTTTGGGGAACAACGCCTTGACCATCGAGATTGGCTTCAATCAACTTTGCACCTGCAGCCAAAATGGCTTGTGAAATTCCGATATAACAAGGACTTTCCGTCACTACATGATCCCCAGGATCTGCAAGTAATTGAGTGAGTAGAGCTATAGCTTGCATAGAACCTGCAGTCACTGCAATGTGATCTGCATCGACTTGAATCCCCCGCATCCGCCGTAGGTAGGCAGCAATGGCTTCTCGCAATTTCGGCTCCCCTGTTGAACTAACAAGAGCAGAGGTTGTTTCTATGTGATGCTCTCGATTTCGTATCTCAGCATACAATCGATTGTTCCATTCATCGTAAGGGAATTTGGAGAAATCAGGCTGGTATTTGCTAAAGTCAATAACTTCGTCGCCCTCTAGTCTGGAATCACTTTTTTGTGCAATTGTTTGTGAATTCCTTTGAGTTGTGTGCTGTTCAAACTGCTGAATACGATTCCCCCAGGCTGATAAGTGATGAGCGCAAGCTTTCACGGTGGACGCATCATTGCTTAAATCCAACTGATAAGCAACAAAGGTTCCTCTTCCATGCTCTGAATGAATGTAACCTTGAGCAGTCAACGTATCGTATACCTGATTCACTGTTCCTCGGGAAATGTGATACGTGGCAGCTAACTCTCTCGTAGATGGTAACTTCTCGCCATGCACCAGATTACCTTCATGAATAGCATCACGAATGGCATGGTAGAGAGCCTTCATCTTGGTATATTTTCGGTTCAAATATGAACTGTAAGCTACATGGAATTGCATATGCCCTCCAGAGGTTATTTTAGAAGTGGTACAATAAAAACCAAAAATATTGGATCTTTTTAGTTGTCCATTCTCATTTTATACTAAATCATAGGTTGAAGTGAAACAATAAAGTTAAATAGGAGGAATACAATCATGCAAACAGGTACAGATCGTGTAAAAAGAGGAATGGCTGAGATGCAAAAAGGCGGCGTCATCATGGACGTCATGAATGCAGAGCAAGCTAAAATCGCTGAAGCGGCAGGGGCAACAGCTGTTATGGCTCTTGAACGGGTACCCTCCGATATTCGCGCAGCTGGCGGTGTAGCTCGCATGGCAGATCCAACCATCGTGGAAGAGGTTATGAAGGTTGTATCTATTCCGGTTATGGCCAAGGCGCGTATCGGTCATTACATAGAAGCCAAAGTGCTTGAATCTCTAGGTGTGGACTATCTCGATGAAAGTGAAGTTCTTACGCCTGCAGACGAAGTGTTCCATATCGATAAACATGAGTTCACTGTACCATTTGTATGTGGAGCCAAAGATTTGGGAGAAGCTTTGCGTCGTATTGGCGAAGGCGCATCGATGATTCGTACAAAAGGTGAGCCTGGAACGGGCAACATTGTTGAGGCAGTTCGTCATATGCGTCTGATTAACAGCCAGATCCGCAAAGTGAAAAACATGTCCAAGGACGAGTTATACGCTGAAGCAAAAAATCTGGGCGTAG
This sequence comes from Paenibacillus sp. GL_099_B, assembly GCF_057835695.1. Classification (NCBI taxonomy): domain Bacteria; kingdom Bacillati; phylum Bacillota; class Bacilli; order Caryophanales; family Paenibacillaceae; genus Paenibacillus; species Paenibacillus sp. GL_099_B. Next base: position 4,053,073 of record NZ_CM174430.1, on the reverse strand, counting down.
CTTATGAATTACTGCGCGATGTTCATGAAAATGGAAAACTTCCTGTCGTTAACTTTGCAGCAGGCGGTGTAGCCACTCCGGCAGACGCTGCACTAATGATGCATCTGGGAGCAGACGGTGTGTTTGTAGGATCCGGTATTTTCAAATCAGATAACCCTGAGAAATTCGCTCGTGCAATCGTTGAAGCTACAACACATTACACGGATTACAAACTGATTGCCGAAGTATCCAAAAACTTGGGTGCCCCTATGAAAGGCATTGAAATTTCTAAATTGGCTCCAGAAGAGCGCATGTCCAACCGCGGTTGGTAAGCGTAAATAGAACAGAGGTTTTAAAGTAGTGTTATGATTCTACACAACGCTGTATATGAGTATTGAGCCTGAATGAAGTAGGAATGGATATCAAGAAAAGCCGATCAATGGATAAAATTGATCGGCTTTGTTGTGCTTTAGGGTCTGAATCATGCGTTTCATCTTAATTTCGCCCTTAAACCTGTGATAAAATAGTATATTTGAGAGTGAAATTCAGCATCGATGTCGATGAAAGGCGGATGTTCAAACATGTTCAATGTAGCAATCTGTGATGACGAGGAGAAACAAAGAGAACTTGTAAAAACGATGCTTATCTCCTTATCTCTAAAAACGAATATTGATTTTCAAATTACATTATTTGCATCCGGTGAGCAGCTCGTCTCACATTATAAAAACGTTGGAGACGCGTTTCATATCCTCATCATGGATGTGGAAATGAGCGGAATGAACGGAATCCAGACAGCCCAAGAAATCAGGAATATGAAGTATCTGGATGTGCAAATCATGTTTCTGACAAGCTATCCAGAGTATATGGTGGAGAGCTTTGATGTGGTTACTTTTCAATATCTGATCAAACCAATCCTGCCGGATATCTTCGAGGAGAAGATGATTAAGCTGTGCAAATATTTTCAAGCGCTGGACAAAAAGTATGTACTGATTAAGTCAGATTATGAAGAACTTCTATTGAAATACGATGATATTCTCTGGATTGAGGTCATGAAGAGTTTGACGATCAAGAACAAATTGAAATTTGTGACTCAGGAAAATTCGCATGAGAGCAAAGGCATCTTATCCGGTTATGCCACCGCCTTGAAAGATCATGGTTTCTTGCAAATTCATCGCTCGATTATCATCAACCTGATGCATGTTCAGAAGTTTGCGGGTACTCAAGTCGTCATGTTAAATGGTACGGAATTGCCTATAGGCCGCTCTAAAGTCAAGGAAGTCAAGGATGCTTATACCAAATATATGATCATGAGGATTCAGTGAAATGGATATGTATGTAATCTTGTCCATCTTCGTCGTCCCTTTACTTATGGCATTCCAGGTGAATTTTTATTTCAATTCCGTGCTGGGCAAGTCCAAACGAAAGCCATACAGAGTAATCTATTTCATTGTATTTATCGTACTAGGGTATTTCTATTTGGTATCTTCATTTTCACCTGTCGTTTCGTCCGCTTTTGCATTGTTATTCATCTTCAGCCTGGCACAATCCTATGAGGTGGAATTCATCAAAAAAATTGCATTTACCATCCTCTATGCAGTACTGCTCACAACGGTAAATTACATTGCCGTATATATTATGAGTGCGATCGATTCCACGGATTACAGCATATGGGATCATTTCAACGTGGATTATCACTGGGTGTTCTCCAAAGTGATGCTGCTTGGTTGCGGTATCATGTTCATTGTTATCCAGATTGTGCGTTTGATTGCCAAACGAAGAAGTTTCGCTATGCATTATCGTTATTATTTCTTGTTTCTGATCGTACCTACCATTACGATCTATCAGATCAATGTGGCCTCAACTTATAGTGAAAAAAACATATATTATGTCGTTTCCGTATTAGGCTCCCTTTTTCTTAATGTGTTCATTGTTTATCTATTCGATAATATGGTAGAAAAGGTTCAGCTCGCACATGAAAATGTTCAACTACAGCGTCAGATGGACTATCAGGATGCCAACTATGAGAAGACAGTGCACAGTTTCAAAAACGTGAAAAGCATCATCCATGATACCAATCAGCAGTTCCTGTACATTGAAGAGTGTATCAAGCAAAACAAGCTTGATGCCGCAGGTGAGCATATTAAACTCACATTGAATAAGATTGAAGGAGCGTACCAGCGGGTGAACTCCGGCAATCTTGTTATCGATGCCCTTGTTACAAATACCATCGCCGTGGGGCAGGCAAATGGGATCAAAGTCGACACCCGTATTCAACTCCATTCACAACATCTCCATATCGATCGTTATGATCTGTGCGTTGTGCTCGGTAATATGTTGGATAATGCCATCGAAGCTTCCAAGAAAGTTAGACATGCCGAAGACAGGTATATCCTGGTTGCAATTCACTCCACAGCGTCTGCACTTGTAATCCAGATTCTAAATCATGTGGAGCAAAAATTGACTCACTTCAAGAGTGAGAAGCCCAATCCCGAGTTCCATGGGATCGGCTTAACCAATATATCGAGAATGTGCGACAAGTATGGCGGACATATGAGTATCGAGAATCATCATCGGACATTTAATAACATGGTCGTTCTTCCTTTTGACATGAACAGTCTCTGAACATACCGTTCGGGGATTGTTTTTTTCCATTCAGGGTTCGTTATCGTTCTATATACTTCTTCCCCGATATGATGAATGTAATTATATGAGCAGTATCATAAGGGAGGAAGTTATTATAATGAAGAAACTAATCAGTATGCTATGTACGGCTGTACTTGTAGTCATTCCGATGACAGATGTCAGTGCAGAGACGAACAAGATGGGAGCGATTGAAGATCAGGCTGGGCGACTCGCCACAGAGATGGTGCAGAATTATGGTGTCACAGGTTTACAATATGCGATCATGGATGAAGGGAAGATCATTTTGTCCGACAGTGTTGGATTCCAGGACAAAGCATCCAAAACACCAGTCGACAAGGATACCATGTTTGGAATAGGTTCCGTTAGCAAAATGGTTGTCACGGCTGCCACCATGATGCTGGTGGATTCCGGTAAAGTGGATCTGGATCAGCCCCTCACTTCCTATATTAAAGATTTTGAAATGGCAGATGCCCGGTATACCCAAATAACTCCGCGAATGCTCATGAACCATTCCTCCGGGCTTTATGGTACCCATTATGGAAACAGTATGTTATTTGACGATACCGATACCCGCAATCATGATGAATTACTACTCAAACTAAAGTCAGAGAAATTGAAATCAAACCCGGGAGCCTATTCCGTCTATAGCAATGATGGCTTTCAATTGCTTGAGATATTGGTTGAACGTGTGAGTGGATTGAGCTACAGCGAATTTATTGCCAAGTTCATTAGTGAGCCGTTACAGCTGCAAGCAACCAAGACACCGCTTGATTCTTTTGATAGAAAACAATTATCCGAAACATATTGGCCTTCGTTTGAAACAAAACTGCCTGTTGAAAATGCCAATATCATCGGTGCAGGTGGAGTCTACTCGACTGCAGAAGAATTAAGCAAGTTCGCTGAAGTACTGATAGGAAACAAACCGGATATTCTATCCAAATCAGCAGCAGAGTCCATGCAAAATCATGAATATCGTCGGGGAATATGGGTGTCCGAAGAGAGAAATACCTTCAATTATGGTCTCGGATGGGATGCTGTAGCACTAGCACCGTTCAGCGATTATGGCATCACCGCACTTGCCAAAGGTGGAGACACCATGATGTATCATGCCTCATTAATCACTATACCGGAACATGATATATCAATAGTGGTCCTATCTTCGGGCGGGTCTTCTATCTATAATCAGATGTTTGCCACTAAAGTTCTGCTGGAGGTTCTTCAGGATCAAGGAATCATCGACGAAATAGAGCCTGAACAAACATTCTCACCACCTGTCAAAACAACGATGCCATCGGAATTAACGGCGTATTCCGGCCTCTATGGTACGGTAGGTTCAACCCTTGATATAGAGGTTAAGAATGGAGAACTCGCACTTCCGGCTATGCAAGGAGGACTTATCCCGGAGCAGAATTACGTGTACACGGGTGAAGGGGAATTTACGAGTGACGATGGAAGTGTGAAGGTCAGCTTCGAGAAAGAAAGCAACGACAAGGTATATTTTAAAGTTCAGGCGAATATCACGCTGCCTGGACTAGGCCAAACGGTGATGAACACATATGATTATCAAAAATTGGAAAATAATTCGCTAGATACAGCATCGAAAAAGAAATGGAAGGCCAGAAACGGCTCGAAATATTACGCGCTGGATGAAAAGATAACGTCGATCTTCTATCTGGTTCCATCGATGCTGATCAAAAACCTGTCCGTAGATGTGGAGAACGGATATGCGAATGGTACCCGTGTTGTTGATCCGGATAATGCAGAGAATGTTGCCCAGATTCCTGTGATGAACGGAAGAGATGCTTTCGATCTGCATTTCCGCACGAAGAACGAAGCGGAGTACTTAACTCAGGATGGACAGGAGTATATTGCGGAGGAAGCCATTACACCAATCTTCGGTGGGAAAACAGGCATCACCACCATCCCGTCAAATGGTCAAGCTCGGTGGTATGCCATCAACTCCCGCTCGGCGAACAAAACGTTAACCGTGGATTCTCCAGAGAGCGGAGGTTATGCGGTTTATAACGATAAAGGTGAAGTGGTACAATTTTCGAAAGCAACCAATCAACAATCAACGCTGCTTCCCAAAGGTGGTTTTATCGTCTTTGGTGGTGAAGCGGGAGATGTCTTCAAGATTCAACTAAAGTGATTGCATAAGGAAAAATGATTTCACTCGAAAATATCGGATCTGAGCGTAGGTTGCTCGTGATCCGATATTTTTCTTTTTTATAAGCCCAAACACAACATGATTCTCCTTCATAGGTTATATGGAATCAGCCTAATTTGTTAATGAAAATTATGTGTTTTCATAACTAAGGAGTTGGATAGATACGTGATTTCAAAAGTTAAGCTTACAGGGCGAGTGGTGTTTAAAGGTGACCCTGGATATGAAGTGGCTCGGAAGAACTGGGATCCGCATACGGACAGATTCCCTAAAGTTTTTGTGTTCGCTCAAAAAACACAGGATGTAGCCAATGCGATAAGATGGGCGCGCCAAAATAAGGTACCTATTCGGCCGAGAAGTGGGAGGCATGCCTTAGAGCCCAACCTTTCACAAGTCAATGGTGGCATTATCATCGACGTTAGCGAAATGAAGAGAATCAAGTTAAACAAAAAAAGCGGAACGGCCGTTGTTGAGACAGGTAATCGGGTAGGAAGAGTCGTGGATACGTTGGCTCGACAAGGTTTTATGGCCCCATTTGGTGACAGTCCAACGGTTGGGATTGGTGGAATAACACCTGGTGGAGGAATTGGTCCACTGCAAAGGACAACGGGTCTCATCAGTGATAATCTAATCGAGCTCGAAATGGTTGACGCTAAAGGGCGGATTATTCGGGCGAACAAAAAGCAAAATTCCGATCTTTTGTGGGCTACACGTGGCGGCGGAGGCGGTAACTTCGGTGTATACACTAAATATAAATTCAAAGTGCGGCGCTCTCCAGCCAAAGCTACTGTATTTAGTATCACATGGCCATGGGAACAGTTCGAAAAAGTCGTGAAGAAATGGCAAGTATGGGCGCCTAAGGCCAGTAACAAGCTGGGAAGTGAATTAAGTGTTGGTCCCAAAAAAGGCGGAAATGTTAGCATGCTAGGGGTATACCTCGGTTCGAAGAGTGAAGCCCTCCGTCAGTTGGAACCCATTCTTAGCGTAGGAACGCCTACTAAAAAAAGCATTCTGTACCTGCCATACAGGGCAGCCACGAAGTTTTTGCTAGCCCCAGATCCTGTGCTCACTCAAAGGTACAGCAACCAGTTTTCCAGTGGCTTTGGTAAACAGCCATTCCCGGATAAAGCCTTCAAAGTCATGCGTGAGTTTCTGGAAAATGCAGAGGGAGGTACACCAGCAGGTTTCTATTTCCTTAACTGGGGCGGAGCTATAAGTCGAGTCGCTCCTCAAGCAACTGCGTTTTATTGGCGAAAAGCTGAATTTTATGTGGAATGGAACAGCTCATGGGTGAAGCCATCGCGTGCAGCTAAAAATATTGCTTTGACTCGGAACACAAGAAAGAAATTGCAACCTTATATTGTAGGGTCCTACATTAACGTACCAGACCAAGGTATTAAAAATCCAGGGCCGACCTATTATGGCAAGAACTATGCCAGATTGAGAAAAGTAAAAGCGAAATATGATCCGAAAAATGTGTTTAATAACCCGCAAAGTATTCCACCTGCTAAATTAAAATAGGGTACGATTTCAAGCCGTTAATTCTGAGAAGAGTTAACGGTTTTTTGACCTTTCTAATCGTTGTATTTACTATTTATTGTAGAGTAAGATGAAAAAAATAATATTCATACTGCAACGGGGTTCAGCCTATTTATTTTAAGGAGGTAAAACATGGATTACACTTCGCCGATTGAAGCGGCGTTAAAGGTGAAGCGCCCTAAATATACCGCCATAGCGGCGGGGCGACGTCATACTATTGGTCTTAGATCGGACAGAACGGTGACGGCAGTGGGTGATAATAAAGTTGGCCAATGTGATGTAAGCGGCTGGCGCGATATTGTGGCGATAGCGGCTGGTAATGTTCATATGGCGACGAACACGGGTAATGCGCATACCATTGGCCTAACGTCTCAGGGCACTGTAGTGGCTGTGGGTTGGAATAAGCATGATCAATGCAATGTAGAGTACTGGCGCGATATTGTAGCAATTGCCGCAGGGTGGCGTCGTACCGTAGGGCTTAAATCGGATGGCACAGTGATTGCTGTGGGACGAAATAATGAAGGTGAATGCGATGTAAGCAGCTGGCGTGATATGGTGGCGGTAGCGGCGGGTGACTGGCATACCGTCGGACTTAAATCAGACGGAACGGTGACGATTGTAGGCAATAATCAGTATGGCCAGTGCGATGTAAGCGACTGGAGCGACATTGTGGAAGTAGCGGCAGGGTATCTTCATACCGTGGGGCTTACATCGGACGGTAAGGCGGTTGCCGTGGGTAGGAATAAACATGGCCAATGCGATATAAGCGACTGGCGTGATATTACGGCGATAGCGGTAGGAAGTAAACATACCATTGGCCTTAAATCGGACGGTACGGTGGTTGCCGTGGGTTGGAATAAGCACGATCAATGCAATGTAGGTGACTGGAGTGATATTGTGGCGATTGCTGCGGGTTGTGCTCATACTCTTGGCATTAAATCAGACGGTACGGTGGTGGCTGTGGGGGATAATGAATATGGTCAATGTGATGTAAGCAGTTGGTGTAGCTAATCTATTGTTGGTATTCATTTATATCCATAACAATATAGCATGCTCCTTCTTTTTTTGATAACATAGATTAGGCTCTGTTCAACCGAGTCTATAGTCGGTTGAACAGAGCCATCTTTTAATGAGTATGAGTAGACGGGGGAATTGAATTGAGACGGATTGCGGTATATTGTGGTGCAAGTAAAGGTAACAATGCCATTTACGAGAAAGCTGCCGTTCAGATAGGTAACTGGATTGTTGACCAGGAACATGAACTAGTCTATGGTGGCGGAAAAGCAGGATTAATGGGAGTGCTCGCTGATACTGTGATTCAACGTAGTGGTATTGTTTCTGGGGTTATTCCTACCTTTTTGCAAGCGAGAGAACTGGCCCATGAGCAGCTTAACAAAATCATTATTGTGTCCAATATGCATGAGAGTAAAGCTAAAATGATTGAACTTGCAGATTGCTATATTGCAATTCCAGGTGGACCGGGAACACTTGAAGAAATTACAGAGGTCATTTCGTGGGGGAGAATTGGGCAGCACGTCAATCCATGCATCTTCTACAATGTGAACGGTTATTATGATCTGATCGGCCAATTTTATGACAAGATGGTCGAAGAAGGTTTTTTAACGAAAACAGATAGACAAAAGATACTTGTTACAGATTCTTTAGACGAAATTAACACTTTTATAAGTACTTATGTACCGCCTGATATCCGTCAATATAATTAATGTTAATATCAGCGGCAACGAATGAGTAGAAGGTTCGAAGACGGCACGTTCCGGTTGGGACAAGCGGTTAGGGCTCCACTGAAAGTCGCTATTGTAGCGGCTTTTTTTGTTTTATCGGGATTTGTTACTAGAACCGGACGGCCTCGAGGGAATGGATAGTTGATCGGTATTGGAAATTTCACCAATGGAATGTGATTCTTTTATAAGTCGCAACTCCTTTAATATGATAATAGTTATCATTCTCATTTACGCGGTTCGACATTTGCTGTATACTGACAATGACTATGATACATAATGGCCAAAAGAAAAAGAAAAAGGAGAGATTTTGAATGTTTTTACCAGTAAAAAAAGGAGCAATCCTTTGTTTAATTACTGCACTTGTTTTTGTGCTTGCAGCTTGCTCCAGTAGTAATGGCAGCAGCAAAGATGCAAACATTAGCTCACAGGAAGCAGTGATGGATAGCGCTACGAATGCTTCAACAGATGAGCAAAAAACGGATACAGATGTTACAGGCGCAGCTCAAACAACGTACCCATTCGTTGTTTCAAACTATACAACTGAAAACGGCACCTGGGTGGCAAAGGAACAAACCTTTGATAAAGCACCTGAACGAGTGGTTGCCAATACACAAGGTGCAGCTGAGTTATTGATTCGTCTTGGTTTGACTGACAAGATTGTTGGAGTAGCAGCGCTGTTTGGCAATGTACCTGATGATATTGCTGAAGATTTCAAAAAAATTCCTGTGTTATCTGAAGGTTATGTAGGAAAAGAAGTAACCATAGGTGCTTCACCTGACCTGGTTATGGGGCGCGGGGGATTGTTTGAAGATGCTGATTGGGGCGTTGGCACTGTAAACAGTCTGAATGAGATGAGTATCAAAACATTTGTACAAAGTACCAGTGTTACTGATGCAAAATTAGATAATTTATATCAGGATATCACTGAGCTAGGTGAAATATTTAACGTACAAGCGAATGCAGCGGCATATATCGAACAGCTCAAAGCACGTGAGAAAGCGTTATCGGCTCGAGCAAGCGCTGAAACGATCAACTATGCATCTTTTTTTGATAATGGTGATGGAACCATTGGAGTGTACAACGGAAATGGAGACACATTTATTGAAAGTGCAATGTCATTAATCAATATGCATAATATGCTCATTAACGAAGAAGGCACGCTCAGTTTGGAGAAGCTAATCGAGATAAATCCAGATGCCATGATTATTTCGAAATATGCTGGCGGTATTGATCCAGAACAAACGATTGAAAAGCTGCTAGCCAACAAGCAATTGCAAAGTATTAACGCGATTAAAAACAAGAAAATTTATGTTATTGATTTCAACAACTTCTGGGGTTATGGGGATTCTATCTTCACAGGAGTTGAAGCACTCGCAGATGATCTGAATTTATAAGAGCAGATGCGCTCGCTTGATCACCAAGTATCTAATAAATATCATGTTTATTTTAACGGCAGAACAGTAAATTACTGGGCTGTCGTTTTCATTTGAGCTGCGACTCATTATAGGCTGTTGCATGTCCTTTCACGTTTAACCATGTTAAAATGGAGGGATAATTGGACATTAGGCATGGAAAGAAGGCAGGGAGCAATCAATGAAACCTAAACTTAATGATGTTGCAGATTTAGCAGGAGTTTCACCAACGACGGTTTCTCGTGTGCTCAATAATCGAGGCTATATTAGTGAGGAAACGAAGAATCGAGTCCATGACGCGATGCAGCAGCTGAATTATTTTCCAAATGATGTAGCTCGGTCATTATTTAGTAAACGAACCAATCTCATTGGATTAATCATACCAACAACAAGCAACCCCTTTTTTGGAGAGTTGACTTTTCATATTGAGAATATTTGTGCCTCATCAGGCTTCAAACTACTGATTTGTAATAGCTTGAATCAGCTGGATAAAGAAGAATCATATGTGGATATGCTTATGCGCAATCAAGTTGACGGCATTATCGTAGGGACACATAACCGAGGAATTGTGAATTATGATCAGAAAAATATTGCGGTCGTTGCGATTGATCGCTTCTTATCGGATACGATTCCTGTCGTAGGATCGGATAATTATATGGGCGGAAAAATGGCTTCTGAACTGCTTATTGAGAAGGGATGTAAGCACATCCTGCATATTAATGGACCAGTCGAATTGGAAACTCCGGCAAGCCTAAGAAGAAAAGCATACGAAGATGTTATGGAACAGCATGGTCGCGAGGCGATCACTTATGAAGTATATGATCCATTCCATCAACAGAATCACGATGAACCGATTGGGCGTTTGCTTGATGAACATCCCGAAGTAGATGGATTGTTTGCGAGTAATGACTTGGTGGCAGCGTCATTCATTGCTAAAGCAAAACAACGTGGCAAACGTGTTCCTGAAGATATTCGTGTAATTGGTTATGACGGAACAGAAACGACTCGTAACTTGCTTCCTGAATTAACAACGATTCAGCAACCTATACAGGAAATTGCGAGGTCTGCTGTAGAGCTAGTTATTAAAGAAATTGAAGGTGAATTCAGTAAGGTGCCGCGAGAAACTTATCTGCCTGTTAAACTTATTGAAGCTGGTACAGTGTAATATAATTTTCATAGCTACAATTACTTTGAATACAAGACGGATGGAGCTAACCTTAGGATGCTGGGACTAAGGGAAGCTCCTTTTTCTTTCGAAAATATGTCAAGCGGTTGACATATGAAACCGGTTGACATATAATCGATTTTGCAAGCGCATTAAAGTGCTTACATTCACATTAAATGTTCAACTTAGAGGAGCGTTCGATATGAGATATTCAAAGAGCATGTACTGGAAACTAAGCGCCTATTTCTTCTTTTTCTTCTTTACATGGTCAGCAAGTTATTCATTGTTCTCCATCTGGCTGGGGCAAGAAATCAGTCTGAATGGTGCTGAGACTGGTATTATCTTTACTGTAAACGCTATCTTTGCATTATGTATGCAACCGCTTTATGGCTATATCTCCGATAAGATCGGATTGAAAAAGCATATTTTATTTTTAATCAGCGGTTTGCTCTTACTCGTTGGTCCGTTCTACATCTTTATCTACGGACCTTTACTTCAGTACAATGTATTTCTTGGCGCAGTTGTAGGTGGACTATACTTGGGTGTTTCGTTCTTGGCCGGAATTGGGGCTATTGAATCTTATGTCGAGAAAGTCAGCCGTAAATATGACTTTGAATATGGTAAATCTCGTATGTGGGGCTCGCTAGGTTGGGCGGCAGCAACATTCTTTGCCGGTCAGTTCTTTAATATCAACCCGAACATTAACTTCTGGATTGCATCCGTATCTGCTATCGTTCTGTTTATTATCATGATGACAATCAAGGTCGAGATGACAGAGTCGGAAATGGAACGGGCTGAATCTATTAATTTTAAGCAAGTCGGTAATTTGTTTGCAGATAAGCATTTTTGGTTCTTCATTTTATATGTGCTCGGTGTTACGTGTATATACAATGTGTATGACCAGCAATTCCCGATTTACTTCTCATCGACATTCTCAAGCACTGCATTAGGCAATCAAGTGTACGGTTACTTAAATTCGTTCCAAGTGTTCCTGGAAGCAGGCATGATGTTCTTAGCACCGTTTATCGTAAACAAAACTGGAGCTAAGAAGGGTCTCATATTGGCAGGGTTCTTAATGGCATTCCGTATCATGGGCTCCGGCCTGGTTATTGGACCTTACGGTATTTCGGCTATGAAGTTGATTCATGCATTGGAACTGCCCATTATGCTAATCTCTGTATTCAAATATCTGGCTGCTAATTTCGACACGCGTCTGTCATCGATCTTGTATCTGGTAGGCTTCCAGTTTACGAGTCAGGTAGGAGCTTCGATCTTCTCACCAATCGCCGGTACGCTTTATGACATCAGAGGCTTCTCGAATACTTACGTGTTTATGGGTATATTCGTATTTGCCTTTACGACAATCTCAATCTTTACCTTAAAGAGAGATCCAAAAAATTTGAATAAGTTGGATCCTAAACCTAACTCGCATATTGAAACAGCATAGGAGGAAAATATATGAACACTTATCACAACAATACGAAGCAAGCTGAGGAAGTTTTGAAACAGGCAGAAGGAAAAATGAACAAGCGTTACCGCTTGGGGTATCATATTATGGCACCCGCAAACTGGATTAACGATCCAAATGGATTAATTCAGTATAAAGGCGAATACCACGCCTTCTATCAACATCATCCGTATGATGAGAACTGGGGACCCATGCACTGGGGGCACGTAAAAAGTAAAGATCTTGTGCATTGGGAGCATAGTCCGATTGCATTAGCTCCTGGAGATGCATGTGATCTGGATGGCTGCTTCTCAGGCAGCGCAGTAGATAATAACGGTGAACTGACATTGATCTATACTGGACATCACTACATTGATCAACCGAACAATATTTTCTTCCAAAATCAAAATGTTGCAGTAAGCACAGATGGTATTCATTTCACAAAATTACAACAGAATCCCGTGATTGCTGAGCCTCCGGCTGATAGCTCCCAGCATTTCCGTGATCCGAAGGTATGGAAGCATGAGGATACATGGTACATGATCCTGGGTAACAGCACCAAAGAAGATATACCGCGTGTTATTCTGTATTCATCTCCCGATCTTAGAGCTTGGAGCTATCAAGGTGTGCTTCTGCAGGGAGACAAAGATATGGGCTTCATGTGGGAGTGCCCGGATTTCTTTGAACTAGGCGGCAAGTATGTATTTATGTTCTCTCCTCAAGGCATTGATGCGGAAGGAGATCAGTACAATAATTTATTCCAGACCGGGTACTATGTTGGGGAATATGATTATGAAAAAAATGAATACAAGCATGGGGAGTTCATTGAGCTTGATAATGGTCATGACTTCTACGCGGTTCAAACTTTCTTAGATGATCAAGGTCGCCGGATTGCGATTGGCTGGATGGATATGTGGGAAGCAGATATGCCAACAAAAGCAGACGGTTGGTGCGGTGCGCTCACGATTCCACGTGTGCTTACATTGGGTGAGAATGACAAGGTACTGATGAATCCAGTAGACGAAATGAAGCTGCTTCGTCAAAGTGAACATGTTGTGTATCATGATCACGTGATTTCTGGAAGTTCCTTGACGGAGGTTGAAGCGGATCTGCTAGAAGTGAAGGTTGTGTTCGACCTGACGAAGACAAGTGCGGAACGGGTAGGCTTGAAGCTTCGCGGTACAGGTCATGAGGAAACGGTGATCACTTTTTCCATTCCGGATCAGAAGCTTGTGCTTGATTGTTCCAAAACGGGGAAGAAGACGGATGGCGTTCGTCGTGCAGCCTTAAAAGCTGAGGGACAGCTGACATTACATGTATTTCTGGATCGTTCATCCATTGAAATGTTTGCAAATGAAGGGCAAGCTACGATGACAAGTCGTATCTACCCAAGTGAGAAGCTCTTAGGTATTGAGCTCATCACTGAGGGCGGAGAGGCTCAAGTGAAAGAGTTGTCATATTGGAAGCTGAACGATATCTGGCAAGCTAAATAAAGAGGAAAAAGACTGTTTTCTGAGCAATTACATTGACTCGGAAATAGTCTTTTTTTGTTGAGTAGATACGGATACGGAAAGAATTCGCTTCGTATTCGGGAAGGGGAGGGCTTGGCTGCATTAATGCTTATAAAGAATGTTTTTATTGGCAGATGACCCGGATCATTGCGTTGCATCTTTCATATCGGCCACTTTTATCACGGGATATGTTTTAACTGCACGGTCCAGTGTCTGCTTCTCCATCAGTTTTCCATCCAAGACAACGGCGGAGTTGCTTGTCGTATTTCGGATATCCTCTAACGGGTTCTTGTCCAGCAGTACGAGATCGGCCAGTTTTCCTTTTTCTACGGTACCCAGTTCCTGCTCTCTTTCCAAATATCGTGCCGGATTCAACGTTGCTGTCTGCAAGGCCTGGAGTGGGGGGAGGCCGCTTTTAACTAACATTTCAAGTTCATCATGTAAGGAAACGCCGTATATAAAGTTGGTCATTTCGAAACTGGAATCGGTACCTGCAAGCATAGGCACGCCAGCATCATTCAACTTTTTGACCATGCCTGGCGTGGTGGAATTAATGGCCGTCATCAATTCCGTTTGTTCGGGAGGCGTGGCGCGAATCACTTCAGCCCATTGCTTCTGCACGGCAGTCGGGACATATTTGGAACGCGAATCGATTTCGGTTTTGGCCATATTCAAATAGGTAACCATTGTCGGTACAGGCCAGACACCTTTTTCTTTGAACTTGCGGAATAGTTTGCTGGCCTTGACGGAATCGTAGGATTCAGAGGCCTCGATTTCTGCCAGTGAATAACCGAGCAAATCGCTCATGTCGGCATTTTTAAAAAGTTCATCCTCGATGCTCGAAGTGGCAATAAACAACCCGTGTAGGTGTTCTATGCTCTTAAATCCCAGTTGAATGGCTTCGCTGGCTCGTACCTCTACCGGTAAATGTCCGACCACTGGCAAACCGTACTTTTGGGCTTCATCCAAGACCGCCAAGAACAGAGGACGTGGCAACCAAGAGTATACCTTGATATGATCCGCGCCTTTTGCCACATTGAGACGTACGGCATCTCGTGCCTGTTCCTCTGTACTCAAGTAGAACATGTGGGGAGCCTCGTCAGCGGGACCTCCATTCAGGGTCGAACCCGCATAGACAAGACGTGGGGCAGGCATACCGGCTTGAATGCTCGTTTTCCATATATCGAGGTTTGTCAGTGCCGCGCCCATCTCCCTTACTCCGGTTACACCATTAGCCAGAAAGAGCGGGAAGGCGTCTTTATAGTTATCTTCCAGATGGACGTGCATGTCCCACAAACCGGGTATAACGTATTGGCCCTTAGCATCCCGTACTTACGCGTAATCGGGGATGGCCGTTTGACTGCTGTTTCCAATATAACTGATCTTATTATCCTTAATGATAATCGTCTGATCGCTAGTTAACTTTCCGGACTTTACATCCACAATCGTCGCATGCTCAAGCACCAACGTTTGCCTCGCCGCAGGCTCGATACTCGCATAACCGGTACCTGTACCGCCTGCTAATGCAATCCATAATGCCATGAACCCTACTATGTACTTCCTGAAGCTGCGAATTTCCATCGTTAAACTCATTGTTGTCCTCCTCATAGAAATGAATGATATCAACCGATATATCTTCATTCTAGAGTGTAAATCCTGATTTTCTATTAATTAATTCTTACAAAAAGCTTACAGTTGAAAGGGAGGAGGAAGCAGTAGCCTTTTTTATTTTTAGCCTTGTCAAATTAACAAATCCTGAATAATCTAACACATACCACAAAAGAGGGGGAAGAAACATGAGCGAAGTTGGATATGGAAATGTAGGCGGACTTGGTGGAGGATATGGTGGCTTCACGTCCATTGGTGCAATTCTGGTATTGTTTATTCTGTTGGTTATCATCTCCAAAGCTTTCTTGGTTTAATACTAGCTTTTGAATTTCCGCTAGCTTTCGCTGGCGGTTTTTTTTTGTTATATAAAGATCAATAAAAAACAATTTTAATAGGGAACTTTGTGTCATGATTAACTGACATAAAGTTCCCTACTATGATCCTACATTTCTCGCTTATACTACGGTGATCGTTCCATAATACATGTACATGCCACAATTAAAGTTGTACGTTCCAGGTTTCAGATCTTTTAGGGTAATGAAGTTATCTCCTTTTTCAAGATACACATCTATTCCTAAATCTTTAGACTGAACGCTTCTTATACATGTATAACCTGTATGTTTTATAAAATTTATTTTTGTTGGAACGCCAGCTTTTACTTCAATATTTTCTTGACTGAAACCATCTGATTTTACATCGACAGAAACAATCTGATATCCCGAATTTTCTTGAATAGAATTGGCTTGCTCACTCTGAGATTCTTGTGATTTAATTGCCGATGTATCATTCGGTTGATATTGGTAAAATAACGTTGCACCCACAGCTATAATTCCAAAAGCTACAGTAAGTATACCTCCAATAAACGGCATACCAATCCCACTTTTATTTGTTTTATCGCTAGTATCCGTTTCTTGATTCGACAATTGAAGAGCTACGCTCAAAATAAAAATGAATAGGATGTCAACAAATATCATCATGATATAGGAAGGACCAATCATTACCCCGAGCATTGCTCCCATCATGCCACCCATAATTCCTGCCAACATTCCATCCAAAGCTGCCAATATACTGATAGGTTTGCCTGTGAAATATCCAGCTCCTAAGCCGAACAATATAGCGGCAATTGATGGGACTGTTAAATCACGTGGAAACACAATGCCTAATTGTACACCAAGTACAAGGCTGGACATCATGCCAATGGTCATAGCGATCATCATGCCAGGCATACCTGTAAGTTTTTCTTTTCGCTTATACGTTTTAAGAACAATGAATGCTGTAAACAGAACGACCATAACTATACTTAATATCGCTAATAACACAATCTTATTCCTCCTAATATCCTTACAGTAATGATGGTAGGTATCTACTCATTAACATTACGATCAAGATCATTCATCGTTTAGTTCTTAGTTCGAGCATGGTCTAACCTAAATATAAGTTTCAATCTATATCAAAAAAATCAAGTGTCATTTTGGCCATTTCTTCTTTTGACTCCGTACAACCGCGTATTATCCACTTTTTCAATATACTCCATAACCCCGCAGCCACCATCGTTCTCATATAATCTTTTTCTATTTCGCTCTGGTACTCACGCTTAGTACCTATGATATGCTCCATCGCTTCCAAGTAAAGAACGTATTGGTCGTTAAGAAGTCCAAATAATTGATTTTCGATTAAAATGTGAAGAAAAACTTTATGTTTCTCCCAAAATGTGAAATAGGCAAGGGGCATTTCATGAGGCCCTAAGTTTTGATCACTAATATATTCAAAAAAATCCTGAAACATTAAATCAATGATTTCGACGAGTACAGATTCCTTGGATGTGAAGTTGCGGTAAAAGGTTTTTCTAACTAGTCCGGCTTTATCACACATCTCTGTAATCGTGATTGCGCTATAGGGTTTTTCCTGTAAAAGTTCAATTAAAGCATCACATAACCATCTCTTTGATCGTTGAGCAATAGGATTAACGCGAGTAGACATGTCACAAATCACCTCTAATGTGTAACCTCTGTCACACGTATTGACTGCTTTATAGACATCCAATTATAATCGAACCCAACAAGTTACACAAGTGTGACACTAATGGGATGCGGAGGAATTTAGGATGAACAAGTTAGTGACTTTAGCACATACCAATGAAGATTACAAAAGATTAGGGATTACGAAAGAACCTGCCAATTGGGAAGATGGTATGAGAACAGATGGTCAAGCAGGTAGTTATGAGTGGTGGTATTTTGACGCCGAATTTACAGATGGAACTAAGATTGTTGTCGTGTTTTACACGAAGTATGAGTTCGACCTCAAAGGTGAAGCATGCCCAACAATAAGGTTTGATCTGACGATGCCGGATGGTAGAAACATTTCGAAAAAACTATCCGAAGAGAAAGGTAGTACGATCCGCGCTTCCAAAGAAACATGTGATGTGAAAATTGATAGAAGTAGTATCCAATACTCCAATGGGGATTATATAATCCATTTCGTTGACGATGACATTGAATATCGCTGTACCATGAGATCTATCGTGCCCATGTGGAGACCTAAAACAGGACATATATTTTTTGGAGAAAAACAAAAGGACTTCTTCGCATGGTTCGTTGCCCAGCCTTCTGCCGATCTGGAGGCCGTACTTACTGTAAATGGACAACGTCGTGAATTAGTTGGTAATGGATATCACGATCATAATTGGGGAAACGCAGAAATGAACAAACTCATCAACCATTGGTACTGGTGCCGTGCAAATATTGGACCTTATACCGTGATATCTTGCGATATCATTGCGGAGAAAAAGTATGGTTATACACGCATGCCTATCATCATGATTGCTAGAGACGGTGTGATTCTGGAAGATCGTGAGGAGAACACGAGGATAGAACGAATGGATACGATTAAGCATCCCTTTACGAAGAAATTCATGGATAACCAATTGAAGTTTATTCAGTCCTCTGGCAATAACACTTCTTATCAAATTGAGTACCATCGGGAAGCGGATATCGTTGCAAGTTCTTTATTGGAGGGCATGAAGCTTTCTTTACCGATGCGTGTGGCTGTAAAAGTCTTGAAAATAAATCCAACGTACGTTCGTAGTATAGGGACAGTTAAGTTGACCGTCAATGAGAATGGGAAGCAAGAGGTACATCAGCAGGAAGGTCTCTGGGAACAGATGTTCTTTAGTAACATCAAAGACGCTATTATTTGTGAATAACAGGAGGAAAAGAGTTCTATGAAAGTGCTTATTATATTTGACCATCCTTACACAGCTAATTCTTCTGAGAATGTTCCTCATCATAGAAGCTATTCAGCAGCATTATTGGCTTCAGTTATCAAAGGTCTACAATCCAGTGGACACAACGTAGATCTCATTGACTTGCACGCAGATGGATTTAATCCTGTGATGTCAGGGGAAGAACTTTCGGCGTGGAGACAAAAGAAAACCCTCGATCCTCTGGTAAAAGATTATCAAAAAAGATTGCTTGCAGCGGATCACATAATCTTTATTTTCCCAATATGGTGGGAATCGATGCCTGCATCAACGAAAGGCTTTTTGGATAAAGTGTTTGCCAAAGGAATCATTTATGAGGAACCTAAAAAAGGTAGGCCCTTTGTTAGCCAGTTAAAAAAGCTTAAGGGAGTATCGCTATTAACAGTAATGGCCACTCCAGGGTTCTTATATAGATGGATATTTGGTAATCCCATAACTAAAATACTATTTCGTGGTACATTTCGGAAAATGGGGTTTCACAAGTTGAAATGGTATAACTATGCTGGTATGGATGGTCGTACACTAGAAGTTAGAACGAAAGCATTAGAAAAAACAGAGAAGCGCTTTGCATCATTCTAGTCGATAACTCAAAATTTATTTGCAAATTGCAAGTAATTCGGTTATAATGATGACCAAGAGGTGATCATGTTGTCAGATATTCAAATTCAAAATCCCAGGGAGCCACTACAAATCATGGTCCGTCGTTTTGGTTTACTGGATAAAAATTGTTGCACGGTTGGAGAGCATGAAATATCGCTGGTTCAGAGCCATATCCTATACGAAATTGAGCATCAACATGAGCCGTCCATGCAACAAATTGCCGAAACGCTCGCCATGGATATCACAACCTTCAGTCGTCAAGTGCAGACACTGATTAAGAAAAATTTGGTTCAAAAAACACCGCTGCCTGAGGATCGGAGAGTATACATTCTCAGTTTGACAGACGAAGGAGAATTTGTAACAACGGCTATAGATCATCGGATGAATACTCATCTGGATGAGGTTTTTTCTTTCATGACGGATACGGAAAAGGAGACCGTCATTCAATCCATTAAACTGCTCAATGAGAGCATGCTAAAATCGAAAATGTGTTGTACGCCGCTGGGGTAATGGGCTTCATTACCCCGTTACATTGCTCAAACACTTGCAAAATGCAAGTATATTTAAACATACTGGAGGTACATTGATATGAAAAACGTTGAATTCAAACAAGTTGATTCTTGCTGTGCTCTCACTTTAGAGAAAAAGAAGGTTTCCCCTTCGGAATCTTTAAACCAAGGAGAGTTAACCCATTTACCTGTTGTTATCATTGGTGCAGGTCCTATTGGTTTGGCTGCAGCAGCTCATCTGATTGAAGCGGGCCAATCGTTTATTATTCTTGAGGCGGGGACTAAAGTAGGTGAGAATATCTCCCAATGGGGCCATGTTCGTCTGTTCTCACCATGGCAGTATAACGTAGATAAAGCGGCTGGACGATTGTTATCCAAGAAGGGATGGATTGCCCCTGCTCCAGATGATTTACCGACAGGGCATGAACTGCGAGATCTGTATTTGCTCCCGCTCGCAGAACTTCCGGAGATTCAGTCCAATCTTCATTTAAATTCAAGTGTTGTGGGGATCAGTCGCAAAAATATAGATAAAATGAAAACAGCGAACCGAGAAAAACAACCCTTTATGATCTACGTTGAAGAAGAGGGTAAGGCCAAGCGGTATGAGGCGAGAGCTATCATTGATGCTTCAGGAACTTGGGGGCATGCTAACCCTGTACTCGCCAGCGGCGTGTTGACTCCTGGGGAACAAGCTCTTCGTAACCAAATATTTTATGGCATTCCGGATGTGTTTGGAGTAGATCGAGAGCGCTACACAGATAGACATATCGCAGTAGTAGGAAGCGGACACTCAGCCTTGAATACATTACTTGATCTTGCCAAGCTTCAAGAATTAAATTCCGGTATGACACTGACTTGGATTATGAGAAAAGATCACGTGGAGGAAGCATATGGCGGAGAAGCGAGTGATCAGCTCGAAGCACGAGGAGAACTGGGACGTCGTATTCATGAACTGGTGGATTCCGGAAAAATTACTGTTGTTACACCGTTTCATATTCAGGAACTGAAGCAGGATGGGAAGCAGATTATCATAAGCGGAGAGCAACATGGTTTGATACAGGTGATAGCACATATTGATGAGATCATCGTAAATGCCGGAAGTCGGCCTGACTTGTCCTTCCTCAGGGAGCTACGGCTGAGTATCGACCCGACCACAGAAAGTGTGGCAACCCTTGCTCCGTTAATCGATCCGAATGTTCATAGTTGCGGCACTGTTCGTCCTCATGGGGAGAAGGAATTGCGTCATATGGAACAAGGATTGTATATTGTTGGGATGAAAAGTTATGGGCGTGCGCCAACCTTCCTGATGGCTACCGGATATGAACAAGTTCGTTCGGTGGTTGCTTTTCTGGCAGGTGACCTGGATGCAGCTACAAAAGTAGAACTGGATCTACCTGAAACGGGTGTATGCAGTCTGAAACGTCCAAAAGTACAGGTAGCCGAGCAAACAAGTGATTGTAGTTCATCTTGTTCCAATTAATATAGAATAGGTCTGATGAACCTGAAAGTGTTGGTTCAACTGTAAACCAATACTTTCAGGTTCATTTGGAATTTAAAATTGACAATAAGACTTTTGCATTATAATATAAGCATATGATTATATAGAGAGAAGGAGGTAAGTGATATGGATTCTATTCAAGAAGCATCGGAAAAGTTAAAATTGCTGGGGGATAAGACTCGTCTGACGATACTTACACTCCTCAAAGAACGTGAATGGTGTGTGTGTGAGTTTGTAGACATTCTGGACATGTCACAACCTGGGGTCAGTCAGCATTTGCGCAAGTTAAAGGATCAAGGCTTGGTCAAAGAGAATAAACGTGGACAATGGGTATACTACTCTTTGAATGTAGAGGATACACCTTATATTAAATCTGTGTTGGAATTTATGCCAGATTCTGCAGCCATTCTTAAGTCTTTAAATAAAGAGAACATTTCATCCGTATGTAATTAATTTTTGGGCAATATATAAGTATATTGTTATATAATTATGCAAATGTAATTAATTTGATTGGAGGCGTATATGTTTGTTTTCTACTTTTCTTGCTTGCATTATCTTTTTGATAACGTTAGTGCTCGTCATCTGGCAGCCTAAAAACCTGTCCATAGGGTGGTCTGCTTGCGGCGGAGCAATTCTGGCGTTACTTGTAGGCGTAGTTCATTTCCAGGATGTTTGGGATGTTACGCAAATGGTATGGAACGCCACACTTGCTTTTGTGGCCATTATTATCATCTCATTGATTTTGGATCGTATCGGTTTCTTCGAATGGGCAGCTTTACATATGGCCAAGGCAGCTCATGGCAGAGGTGTTCGTATGTTTGTATATGTCTCAATCTTAGGAGCTGTAGTTTCTGCTTTCTTTGCCAATGACGGAGGAGCACTGATTCTGACCCCAATTGTTCTGGCTATGGTCCGCGCACTGAATTTTGATGAGAAAAAAGTGTTTCCCTTCATTATTGCCAGCGGATTTATTGCGGATACAACTTCATTGCCACTGGTTGTAAGTAACCTCGTAAACATCGTATCTGCCGATTTCTTCGGTATTACGTTCATGGAGTATGTAGGCAGAATGTTTATTCCTAATCTGTTTTCACTGGCTGCAAGTATCGGCGTGTTGTATCTCTTTTTCAGGAAAAGCATTCCCAAACGGTTTGATGCTAGTGAACTGAAAGCACCTGTAACAGCGATCAAAGATCTGAAGATGTTCAGGTTGTCATGGATTGTACTTGGCATCCTGCTCGTCGGTTACTTTGGCAGTGAATTTGTTGGTGTGCCTGTATCTATTGTGGCAGGAGTCGTGGCTATATTCTTCCTGATTATGGCTTCTCGAAGCTCTGCTGTACCGACTAAAGTAGTCGTTAAGGAAGCGCCTTGGGCAATCGTATTCTTCTCTATCGGTATGTATGTCGTGGTCTATGGCTTGCGTAACGTGGGTCTGACGGATCTGCTGGCCGTAGCCATCCAGGCCGTGGCAGATCAAGGATTGTTTATCGCAACGATTGGTATGGGTTTTATTGCTGCGATCATTTCATCTCTGATGAACAATATGCCTACGGTTTTGATTGACGCACTCGCCATTGACGCAACAACTGCTACGGGAACCGTTCGGGAGGCGTTGATCTACGCCAATATTATTGGTTCCGATCTAGGTCCCAAGATTACACCGATTGGTTCACTGGCAACACTGCTCTGGCTTCATGTGCTCAGCACCAAAGGCGTCAAGATTTCATGGGGCACCTACTTTAAGACAGGTATCATTATCACAGTTCCGACTCTACTCATTACGCTAGTGGGTCTATATCTGTGGTTAAGCATTCTATAAATTCAAACAACAAGGAGAAGATGATGAACATGAGCAAAAAAACACTTTATTTCCTATGCACAGGCAACTCGTGTCGGAGCCAAATGGCTGAAGGTTGGGCCAAGAAATATCTGAGTGAGGACTGGAACATTTATAGCGCAGGAATCGAAGCACACGGTTTGAATCCAAAAGCAGTGGAAGCGATGAACGAAGTAGGTATCGATATTTCAAGCCAAACTTCGGACATCATTAACTCCGGGCTACTGAACAGTGCAGATTTCGTCGTCACATTATGCGGGGATGCGGCAGATAAATGTCCAATGACCCCACCACAAGTGAAGCGAGAACACTGGGGATTCGATGATCCCGCGAAAGCGCAAGGTACAGAAGAGGAGAAATGGGCTGTATTCCAAAGGGTTCGTGACCAGATTGGGGTGCGGATAAAGACGTTTGCTGAAACTGGAAAATAACACAAACAGAGCTTTGCTGCAACTAACACGATAGATCCAATTCTGCGAGGTCGAGCAATAGCTGAGCGCGAATGGATTCAGAAGATTCAGAAAGTTTCGAATAACCACACCGTGATTATACCGTGGGAGCCCAAAGAAGCCGTTAGTTATGACAGTTTAAAGAAGTGGACTGAAGTCTGGAGAATGATGTGTTGCAAGAAATCAATGCGATTCGTGTAGCCATTGATCCTGAACTAGCAGCTAAGGGTACCACCGCTGGTCTGAACAGATCAGCGGCTTTTTTATTACATTTTGAATTCATGGGGAAGAATATGATTCAAAGACCATAGCTAATGATGTGTTCTCATACGTTACTCTCCAAATCAGTTAACTATGAGCCTGACGATAAGCTTTTGGCGTCATATTGTAAGTCACTCCGAATTTTTGATAAAACGAATTCAGGTTGCTGATTTGAACCTTCTCTGCAATTTCTTGAATCGATAATGAGGTATTAGCCAAGTAATAACAAGCCAACTTCAATTTCAAAGAAACCTGAAGTTCTTTGAAATTATTTCCGGATTTTTCCTTGATAAGATAAGAAAGGTATTTCGGATGATAACCAAACTGTTTGGATAATGATGTTAAAGTGCAGTTCAAATATTCCTTTTCAATGTAGCGCAGGATATCAACTATATTGCCTGAAGAATCGTTTGATAACTGAATTTTCTGATTTTCGGAATCATCCTGATATATACGCAGCAGTTCTGTAAAAATAATCACCAGATACGAATTGATAATCTCACTTGAGTACATACGCAAGTCATAATACTCACAAAGCAAATCGGCAAACAAGCGTTTAATTTTATGGTTTCCTTTTGTACGGAAGATCAGAAAGTTATCATGATTTTGACTGTTGGATATTGCTGAAAGGATTAGGTTGGATACAATGCTTTGTTTAGCTAATCGACTGAGGAAATTACTTGATAAAAATTGGTCACTCATACTGATATTGATGACAAGATCGTTTTCCCCGATCTTGTTCTTCATACGAATAACGTCTTTATCAAAAATACAAACATCACCCTCCTTTAAAGTTATGGTTTTATCATCCACCACATAGGTGCATTCTCCTGAGTATATATAGTTCATATTGACATTGGTATGAACGTAAAGAGGAACGCTAGTAAAGCGAGAGTCCTTACTTATGGCGATTCCGGTTTCAATGACATTTAGAGGTTTAAAGCGATAGACCATATGCCCCCGGACATCTACCTGAATCATATTTTGGTAGATCGGGCTTACCGCATCCGGATTAGCCAAATACTTTTTTTCACTATCGGTGTATGATTTTAGAAAAAAATCCAATTGGTTATAGTCCATATCACTCAACCTTACCTTTTGATATAGTATAGCTTTCTTTATGATATTGTTACCGCTTCCAAAGCCTTTTACAATTTAAGTGTATCACTGGTCATACATTTTCCGCAAATTGAAAAGTGATATTAAGTCAGGGAATAGGGGGAAGAAGATATGGACTACAAGCGTACAGGAAGTAACATCATAAAAGAAATCGGGGGCAGAGAGAATGTCAACCAGTTAACGCATTGCGCTACAAGATTACGTTTTACACTCCAAGATTCAGCTAAGGCAGATCAAGAGAAGATGAAGGCAATTCCTGGTGTCCTTGGTGTGGTTAACAGCGGTGGACAGTTCCAGGTTATCGTAGGACAAGAGGTGGCGCGAATATACAATGAGATCGTTCCATTGTTAAGCGATAACACTTCTGACCAGAAAGAGATCAAAACCGAAGATTCAAACGTCTCTGCAAGAAAAGAGTCTGTCATTTCGCGTTTGTTGGGTACGATTTCTGGGATTTTCACGCCCATACTGCCTGCTATCACTGGGGCTGCAATGCTCAAAACGCTTCTCATCATTTTAACGATGACTCATCTCATGTCTAAAGAAACACAAACCTATGCCATTCTTAACTTTGTTACAGATGCGGCTTTTTATTTCCTGCCAGTTATGCTGGCATTCTCAGCAGCAAACAAATTTAAGATGAATCCAATGATGGCTGTATCCTTAGGCGGCGTTCTATTACACCCGAGTTTTGTGGCTATGGTAGAAGCCAAAGACCCTGTTTACTTTTTGGGGATACCCGTATCCTTGGTAAGCTATGGTTCATCCGTTATCCCGATTATTTTGGTGATTTGGGCTGCTTCTTATGTTGAGCGGTTTGCGGATCGGGTAACCCCAAAATCAGTTCGTTTCTTCATGAAACCGTTAATCACATTACTTGTAATGGCACCAGTTGCCCTAATTTTTATAGCTCCACTAGGTAACATCGTCGGAACATATGTTGCAGTGGGAATCAATTTTTTGAATAACCATCTCGTGTGGATTTTACCATTCATTTTTGGTATTTTCGGGCCGGTATTTATCATGCTGGGTATGCATTACGCTGTTACCATACCCATTGTCATTCAATCCATTACAACCTATGGGTTCGATATGATTGGCGCCGGATTTCTGGTAGCTAACGTTGCACAAGGCGCAGCTGCATTTGCGGTGGGCAGACATGTCAAGAATGATCCGGATTTTAAAGTATTGGCTAACTCCGCAGCTTTTACCGCTCTCCTCGGCATAACAGAGCCTGCCATTTACGGGGTGAATCTCAAGCTGAAAAAACCATTTTATGCCGTACTGGTTGCCGGAGGAATTAGTGGTTTGTTTGTTGGCCTTATGGGAGTTAAGAGACTGGCTCTTGCTCCGACTGGATTACTGACTTTGCCCATTTTTGCAGATCCAAATCATGCGATGAATCTTGTGTATGCAATTATCGGCGCCATCATCAGTTTTGTACTGTCCTACTTCTTAACAACCGTGCTGTTGAAAAAATCTAAACATTAGACTTACAATCTTACTTTTTGTTATATTTATTTGATCTTTTGACATTGTTCGATCACTTAAGTCTTTATATGATAAGGATAAGGGTTCTGATTAAACCCCATTCAAAAATAGAAAAATGTAAATATTGATTGGAGGATATGAATATGAGAACAGGATTTTCGGAAGATTTCTTATGGGGTGGGGCAATTTCAGCATCCCAAGCGGACGGTGCCTATGACGTAGGCGGAAAAGGTTTGGATACCCAAGACTTGCGTTATTTTGACAGCAACTGGACCAAAGAGGAGCGTGACCATCATCGTAACATCAACATGACTGGTGAGCGGTTCAAGCAAGCATTATTGGACAAAGATATGACCCATTACCCATTTCGCTGGGGAATTGATTTTTACAGCAACTATAAAGAGGATTTAAGATTGATGGAAGAACTAGGATTAAAAATCTTCCGGACATCCATTAACTGGGCTCGAATCTTTCCTAACGGTGATGATGCAGAGCCGAATGAGACAGGTATACAGTTTTACATTGATTTGTTTGATGAATGTCGCAAAAGAGGAATGAAAGTCTTTGCCACAATCCTGCATTACAATATTCCGGTTAACTTGGTTACGAAATACGGCGGCTGGAAAAATCGGCAAACCATCGAATTTTATTTGCGATATGCCAGAGTGCTGTTCGAAAGACTGGGAGATCGGGTGGATTATTGGCTGCCATTCAATGAGATCAATGCCGGCAAGTTTAACCCCTATAACGGTGTGTGCTTGATAAAAGATCAGGAAGAAGACTATGAAAATGCAATTTACCAATGTCTACATCACCAATTCATAGCGAATGCCCTAACCGTTAAGCTGGCGCACGAGATCATCCCGGGCTCTAAGGTAGGCGGTATGATTGCCCGTTTCACGACGTACCCTGCGACCTGTAAGCCGGAAGACGTAATGCAGTCCATTTTAGACGAACAATATGCCAACTATTTTTATACAGATATTATGGCGCGAGGCAAGTCTCCCGCTTATATGGAACGTTACTTTAATGACAACGACATAAATATCCATAAAGAAGCTGATGACGATAATATTTTGCGAGAATACACTGTTGATTTCCTGAGTTTTTCTTACTATATGTCCATGGTAGCGACAACCGATAAAAACTGGGATCGAACCGGTGGGAACCTAGTGACAGGAAACAAAAATCCGTATCTAAAAGCAAGTGATTGGGGCTGGCAAATTGACCCGATTGGTCTGAGGGTTTCTTTAAACCAAATGTACGATCGTTATCAACTGCCCATCTTCATTGCGGAAAATGGAATAGGTGCCCTTGATGAATTGAATGAAGGCGAGATTCATGATCCTTACCGGATTGACTATCTCAAGGAACATTTCAAACAAATGAAAGAGGCTATTATTGATGGAGTTGAATTAATCGGCTATACCATGTGGGGGATTATTGATATTGTTTCCTGCGGTACGATCGAAATGAGGAAGCGTTACGGTGTAATCTACGTTGATCGGGATGACCGCGGACAGGGTACGAATAAACGATATAAAAAGGATTCTTTTTATTGGTATCAGAATTGTATCAAAAGTAACGGTGAGCATTTAGAAGATTAAAGACAGTAATGGGATTAGAGGCAGACTTCTGCTAAGGAAAAGAGGAAACAACATGTTTGGATTTAAAAGAAAACAAGAACATACAATGGAGATTTTTTCCCCAATTCAAGGTACAACTCGTTCTTTGGATGAGGTAGAAGACGAAGCTTTTTCCAGCAGAGCGTTGGGCGACGGATTTGCAGTTGAACCTTCCGAAGGGAAAGTGACAGCGCCATTTTCGGGTAAGATTGCCCATATCATGGAGAAGAGCAAGCATGCACTCATTCTTGAGCACGATTCTGGTGTTCAAATTCTAATTCATGTCGGCATGAACACGGTATCTTTAAAAGGTGAAGGATTTACTTCTCATGTACAAACCGGAGATCATGTCGTACAAGGTCAAGTGCTGCTTGAGTTTGATATTCCTTTAATCAAGACGGCCGGTTATGACCTATTGAGTCCTGTTATTGTTCCAAACGGCCAAGAAATGGTGAAAGGGGTACAGGTTTTAGGCAAGGGACCAGACTTGATGATTGAGGTTAAGTATTGAAACCCAAGAAAACTCTCTACAGGAATTATACTTTTTTAAGAAGTAATACTAACATTTTTTAAGTTTAAGCAACCTGTAGCCTATTAAACGGCTACAGGTTGCTTATCGTTTAGTGGTTAAATGATGTGGTTCTCAATAATACTAATAGGACAAGCGTGGACTTAATGGAGCTCTTTAGGTAGAGGGGAAAGTAAGTTTTTATGTCATATTTCTAATGATCGTTCGGTTTTTCTTTCTCTTTCTCGGTATAATATAAAGCGTCCCATCTTCGCCATACTCCGCGTAAGCTATATCCTTAATATTGTCATATCCCTGTTTTTGCATTTCGATTCTTACCTTATCCGTATCAATTTCCTTTCCTCTCATCGACATTTTCAGTAATTCCCCTTTATCAATCACTGTAATAGCAAAACTATCGGAATGTGCTTCGAGGCCCAAATCTTGGGCAGAAGGTGGTTCATATTCAGGTTTGCGAAGGACGGACAGAGACCCGTCTATTTCTAAGACGGCATGTTTGACCTCTTGAAGCGAAAAAACATTCTGTTTTCGAAGCATGGATAGCAATTGTTTAAACTCAATATCATATTTCTTGAGCAAGCTTTGATTTACCTCTCCATTATCAATTAAAAGAACAACCCGGCCTTCTGCTACATAGCCGAATTTTACAAATCGGGTTGTTACTTTCTCAAAAAGGTAAGAGAGGGCACTCCAGACTGCCAATGCATATATAAGTTGAGATATGTTGACCTGATCATCATAAAGCGTATTCCCTACAATTTCACTGAGTACTAATGAAGATAGGAAGTCTAGTGGTGTAAGTTGGCTGAGCGTTTTCCTACCAGTAATAAAAGTGATGGCCCATAGCCCAAAAAAGCTAATCACTAGTTTGATGGTTAATTCCATAAACATATTTATCTAACCTCCCAAATGAACAAATCATTGATGAATATTTACCCGGTCGATTAGATTGAAAACATACATAACATGTAAGTTTAGAGAAAATAAAAATGGAGCCTGCTATCCTTAAGATAGTAGGCTCCATTTTTATTTTTTTCTTTGATATTGTCTGTATTGTTTTTGATCAAATGCTTTTAATTAGTTTACTGCGGTTTTAGATTTAGTGTTACCCTGCTGATTTTTTAAAGCCTCGACAGGTTCATCACTTACTTCCGCACGTTTAATGAAGAAAACTAATATTAATGCAACAATATTAATGCCAAGTGCGATATAGAATGAATATTGGATTCCGGCTAATAACGCTTCTTGGGTTAATAAAGCTTTATTGGCTGCTGTCAAAGTTGTTGGATCAACACCAGTCATTAAATCTTCAGCTTTTGTTTTTGTCACCGAATTCATAATCGTAATCAGAATAGCCGTACCAATCGAACCGGACACTTGCTGAGCTGTATTGTTGACAGCTGTACCATGTGGATTTAAGCGTGTTGGCAATTGATTCAGGCCGTTTGTCATAATAGGCATCATCACCATTGCCATACCAAACATACGCAGAGTGTACACAAGGATAATATATGTGTGAGTCGAGTCGATTTGTAGGTTTGCCAACATGTACGTTGAGATAGCTGTAATCGTAAGCCCGATTACGCCAAGAACACGT
The DNA here is from genome assembly GCF_057835695.1 of Paenibacillus sp. GL_099_B. Lineage (NCBI taxonomy): Bacteria > Bacillati > Bacillota > Bacilli > Caryophanales > Paenibacillaceae > Paenibacillus > Paenibacillus sp. GL_099_B. The sequence goes on along the minus strand of NZ_CM174430.1, from coordinate 4,023,086 downwards.
GGACCATATTTATCAAATAGTCTACCTGTAATGGGTGACATAATCCCCATGATTATCGCACCAGGCAACATCATTAAACCTGAATCAAGTGGTGTAATACCTCTTACGTTTTGTACGTATGCCGGTGTTAAAATCATTCCGGAGAACATCGCCACTGCGTTTACAATCGCAATAACAGAGCCAAGGGCAAACATCGGATACTTGTAAACCCGTAAATCCAATAATGGTGTCTCCATTTTCAATTGACGGACAACGAAAGTGATCAGGGAAATAGCTCCAACGATTAAAGTGATTAAGACAACTTGATCTGTCCAGCCATCTGAACTTGCAGAACTGAACCCATATAACAAACCACCAAAACCGATGGAAGATAATATGATCGAGAAATAGTCCAATGTTGCATTTTTGTTTTGCTGCATTACATTTTTGGATTTCCAAATCCCTAACAGTAAACTAATGACGGCTAACGGTAAAATCATTTCGAAAAGTAAACGCCAGTCATAATATTCTACAATGAAACCTGATAATGTTGGCCCGATTGCAGGGGCTGTAATCATAACTAATCCGAAAATACCCATTGCTGTTCCGCGTTTTTCGCGTGGGAAACTTACCAGCATAATATTCATTAACAGTGGTCCCATTACTGAAGAGCCTGCTGCTTGAACCATTCTTCCTGTAAGCAATATACCAAAGTTTGGTGCAACGGCTGCTATGGCCGTACCTAAAGTGAAAATGGTCATGGAAGTAATAAACAAGCTTCTATTGGAGAAACGTGTTAATAAAAATGCTGACGCCGGAATCAATATACCACTGACCAGCATATAGCCAGTAGAAAGCCACTGGATTGTGGAATAGTCTTTAATGTTCAAATCCACCATGATGGATGGCAGCGCTACATTTAAGAGCGAGTTATTTAGAAATGAAACAAATGCACCAATAAAAAGAATCGCAATCATTAAATAGGGTGGTTTTTTTTCTTGTAAAGCTGAATCCATATATGTCTTTTCTCCTTTTTTACACTTCATTTAATCCCTTAGTCGTTTAAATATTTGTGTATAAACATCTATTTATTAAATTTTTTTAAATCCTTTTTTTAGCAGTTCCATTTGCTCACCATAATTTTTTAAAGCTTCATCATAGGTTAAATCTTTTACGAATATTTGAATAAGGTTATCAAAGGTTACAGCTATAATGATTTTTAAAATATGCTGCAATTCTCGGTCCCCTTGTATATTTAAAGTTTCCGTATTCATTAACCCAATGATAGGTAAAAGATGGCTATCCCGATTTTCTTCATAAATGTTCTTCGTAAATGTTTTTTCCGTTTTATAATTCATATTTAAAAAGGCATTTCTAAAAAAGTTTTTGTGTTCTTGATTGGTGTGATTCTGAATCATAAATTGAAATGAATCGATAAAAGCTTCGAATATATCTCCGTTGTTCTCCTTTAAAGCTGCGATAAATCGGTCACTATTTTTTTGTGAGGACTGGTTCAACAGGTAATAATACAGATCCTCTTTTTCCTCAAAGTATTGATAAAAACTTCCTCTAGAGATCCCCGCGTCTTTGATGATATTGGCAATGGATGCTTCGTGTAATGGAACTCGAGAAAATTCCCTTTTAGCACATTGAATTAAAGTGTCCTGTTTATCTTTCGATAAGTGAAAAAATGTTTTTTTGGGCAAATATGATCCTCCAATCCTAATAAGTGACACCGTGTCACAATTGCTGATTAATGAATTATATATGACACTTGTGTCACAAGTCAACAATAAAAATGACACCGTGTCATATGGGGAAAAAGTATATCTAAGTTTATTTAACATCCACAGTAAGAGTGATTTTTCAATGAGTATGGCGTTAAACTTTTTATGGGATTTGGAGGGAGCACCTTTATATCTAAGAAGTATCCTTATTATTTGAGGATTATTTGTTTAACCCAGCTGCAAAGTAGGGGCCATTAACCGTAATGGTTTTGAATCCTTTTTTATTTTATTTGAAGATAGCGCAAACTTAACTTAAAGCTTACTGTTCCTTGGCAATTCAACCCTAAGTGATGAGCTTGGTTCTGCAGCATTTCATAATGCTCGGGATCGGAATCCAGAAACGCCCGCCAAACCAATCCACGAGGCATGCTGATGATGAAGCTGGTTCGAACCGCAGGCAAATCCATTGTTCCATACACGGTCAATATAACCTTTTAGCATCGCTGGCAAATGCCACCACCAAATTGGGAAAATAAATGCCAAGGTGACATTACGCAAAAAATGCTGACCACTCAATTAAGAGGTTTAGAAAAGGATGAGATTGTTGCACGAAAGATTTATAAAGAAATCCCTCCCAAAGTGGAGTATGAGTTAACATCCTATGGCTGGGGATTAAAGCCCGCGCTAGATCATTTGTGTTATTGGGGAGAAGAACATCTGGAGAAAGTTCATGGGGACAAATCCAAGGTTTTGGAAGAGTTTTGAGGCTGTACAGCGTAAAAAAATCTTCGTGAAAAGCGTGGATGCCTACGATTCCTACTTTTTTGAAATTATGAAGGTATTTCAATAAAGTTGAAGAATACCCTATTAGAAATAGAATATAAATTTTAAAGGGGAATGAAATGATTAAACGGCTTACTAAGAATATACCAATATGGTTTCTTTTTGTCGGGATAGTGGTGTTTATTCTACTGTGTATTAGTTTTTTTGAAATGAATACTAGAATTAATATGCTTGCATTGGCAATTTTGAGTATTGCTAATACAATTCGATTGTGGGAGAATGAACGTCAGTCAGCAATGATGTTTCTATTGCTGGGTGTTTTGTGTACGTTCTTTCTTATCAGGTCTTTAATTTTATATTGATTCCGAAGAACTTGAAATAGTCATTCATGATATAAGGGCAGTTAAAAAAAGCCGATAAACACCACAGCTTCTGTGTGTTTATCGGCCTTTCTTATGATGTTTCTTCTTTTAGTAGCTCTCTGGCTAATTGTAAAAATTGTTCTTTGGTTAATTTTTTGTCCCCAAAGCTAGAAAGTGTGTAATATGCATCTTGCTCTTCATTGTACCAGTTTAGGTAATGATAACTTACGGCATTTTTTTTCATACTGTTATAGACAACTTCCGTTCCGGCGACTAAAATTTTGTCCGTTGAATTCTCTTTCTCCTGCTCTACAACCATATTTCCTCCATTCATGATGATGACAGAAATTCCGATATGGGCCTTTCCTTTTGAATATATTCCGCTAATGCTTAAAGGCTCTGACCATGGTACGGTCTTCATGAACACCTTTTGCCCTGAAGAAGATTTGGCAGCTTGAACTCTAAGATCACTATATACTTTCTGGTAATAGGAGTCTTTCTTTTGCACATCAATTGTTGGAAACTTTGGGTTTATCTTTCCATACTCGAAGGAATAGCCCATGGCGGTTAGAGGCAGGTTAGGAGCTCCTGTACGTTTGATTTCCTTCAAGAAGTCGGAGTACGAAGTTATTTGCTGTTCTTTATACTCAAAACGTAGTCCAAGCTCTGTACTTTCTGAAATTCTGTTGCTTTTCACAAAATAAGCGATTAATTCCCCCGGCTTAGCAAAGTCCTGCACCTGGGCAGCAGAATAATCATATACGTTAGCCGTGCCAGTAGCAGGTTCATCCGAAGCAACATGTTGGACCTTAACGACCCCGTCACGAGTAAAGAGCTGGATGTATTCCGAAGCGGCATAAGCGCTGACTGAGATTAGCAAAATGAGGGCGAGCATGCCACCCATTGCAACAGTGCTTCTCGTTGTTTTTTTCAAGACCGAATGACGGCGGCTTTCAATTAAAGAGATTCTGCGCATTACCTGGCAGGTGACGTCGATTTCAGGCATCCTCTCGTTGCTCAATGCTTGTTTTAAATCTTGGTATTCATGGGCAACTCTGTTTCGTTCCAAACGAATTCCTCCTTCAATTTCATGGATTTCCGAATCTTCTGCTGGATCCGTTTCATTCTCTTTACAAGCGCATTAGGGTTGACCTTCAAAATGTTGCCGATCTCCGCGAAAGTCTTATCTTCAAACACCCGAAGTATAAGCAAGTTTCGTTCCTCCAGTGATAATCGAGACAGTGCTGCAGCCCATAGAGGCTTGTACAATAATATTATCCAGCTCCTGTTCGTAGCTTATTACAACGGATTCTAAGGAAATAATCTTCAATACATTAAGATAAATACGGCGTCTTCGCAGCAGATTCAGGCAATGATGATAGGCGATCCGATACAGCCAAGCCGAAAAATGATTCTCTTTCTTGTATTGATGCAGCGATTGATAGGCTTTGACCAAAACATCCTGTACGGCGTCTTCAGCGTCTTGTCTGTTGCCCAGCAAACGGTAGCAATAGCGGAAAATCGGCTGTTGAAATATCTTGATGATCGCTTCATATTCGTTTGTATTTCCTTGTTGAATGTTGGAGATAAGCGTTTCCACTTCTTCTGAGTTAATGTATTCCTGCGGCGATGCCAACACCTCCTTGACCTTTTATCCCTATAACACTTGAAGACAAAGAAAAGTGCCTCCGAAAAATGTTTTTATTTTCTTATATTTATTCTAGATTTTAGTGGGAAAAAAACGTTAAATTCCTGTATAAGCCGAGCGGCTTAAGTCATATAAACAGAGGACGACACATTGTGGAGAGAAGCCATTCTATTAGTATGATCGGATTTAGTATGGAGATGTTTATTTTAGCCATGGGTGTTATATAACATATTGATGGGACATAGTAAACGTGATTGATATGTTTTCACTCCGGAATTGTTACTTAAACTGAGGTGTCAAAATGAGAAAGAACTTTCCTGATCCAACATGGGCAAGATATTAGGTATAGAATCACTTCACTTGGCTGGTAATAATTCTTTCCAAGAAAAGATCACGACGAGAGGGGCAATTAAAAGTGATACAGTAAATGTCGCGGAAGTATTTATATAGGGTCATGAGCATAAGATGAAAATATTTTGACATTCCAATTTAAATATCGTAATATTACGATATAACGATTCAGGAGGGGTAATTTTGAATACCGAAGCTTTTGATAGCACTAATTTAAAACAGTTCGACGAACCTGCTAATCTACTGAAAGCTTTATCTCATCCGATTCGTCTATGTATTGTGCGCGGGTTGATGCGAAAAAAGAAATGTAATGTTTCATATATGCAGGAGTGTCTGGACCTTCCCCAATCAACAGTATCTCAGCATTTACAGAAGCTACGCAGTGCAGGTATTGTAACGACCGAGCGCAATGGCCTTGAAGTAAATTATGTGCTTGCCGACCAACGGATTGAACAGATGATACCTATTTTGTTTGGAGAGGAAGATTGTGAATCATGAGTAAAAAAGTACTGATTGTGGGCGGAGTAGCGGGTGGTGCATCAGCAGCTGCCCGTCTGCGCCGTCTGGATGAACATGCCGAAATTATCATATTTGAAAAAGGACCCTATATATCGTTTGCCAATTGCGGCTTACCTTATTATATTGGTGGCTCGATCGAGGATCGGGAGCGTCTGCTGGTACAAACTCCTAAAGGTATGGCTGATCGTTTTAATATTGATGTGCGTACACGAAGCGAGGTCGTCGCTATTGATCCGCACACTCGTACAGTTCAGGTGCAAAGCCAGGAGCGCGGTCAATATGAAGAAAGCTATGACGAATTGATTTTGTCACCAGGTGCAAAACCAATCATTCCCGATCTGCCGGGTACGGATAATCCACTGATTTATACAGTTCGTAGCATTCCAGATATTGATCGCATCAAGAAGCAAATAAGTTCATCTAACAACGTATCATCGATTGTTATAGGTGGAGGGTTTATTGGTGTTGAAATGGCAGAAAATTTAAAGGAAGCCGGATTGGATGTAACGTTGGTAGAGGGTAATGGTCAATTGCTCACTCCGTTTGATCCAGAACTGGCAGCAGCATTGGCACAGGAAATGGAGAAAAATGGGGTAAAGCTGCTGTTTTCCCAGCGTGTACAGGGCTTTCGTTCACTTGAGCATGGCATTGGTGTTGAGCTTGCTGATGGTCATGTTCTGACAGCTGACTTGGTTATTCTTGCGATAGGAGTAACTCCAGATACAGCTTTTCTGAGAAATAGCGGAGTTTCCCTGGGAACACGTGGACATATTATTGTCAACGAAGCGCTCGAGAGCAGTGTGCCACATATCTATGCTGTTGGCGATGCCATCGAAGTAACTGAAACCATTCATGGCACAAAGACAGCTATTCCGCTTGCTGGACCTGCCAACAAACAGGGACGAATTGTTGCAGATCGAATCGCCGGATTAAGTTCCATCTATAAAGGAACACAAGGGACAGCCATTATTAAAGTGTTTGGAATGACCGGAGCAACTACAGGCAGTAATGAGAAAACACTAAAGCGTCTCGGCATCGATTATCGAACTGTAATCGTGCATCCTGCCTCTCATGCATCGTATTATCCGGGTTCCAGCGCGATTACTCTTAAACTGCTGTTTACACCGGCAGGTAAAATTTTAGGCGCACAAGCAGTTGGTTATGACGGTGTAGATAAGCGGATTGATGACATTGCTGTGACCATTCATTTTGGAGGTCACATCAGTGATTTGACAGAGCTCGAGTTGAGTTACGCGCCACCGTATTCCTCAGCGAAAGATCCAGTTAATATGGCTGGCTACGCAGCTGAAAATATTACGGCTGGACGTGTTGAAACGTTCACTTATGATCAGCTATCTGAACGCCAGCCGGAGCAGTCGATATTGCTGGATGTACGCAGTGAGCTGGAGCATCGCAATGGGAATATTCCGGACTCCATAAATATTTCAGTGGATGAGCTTCGTCAGCGGTTAGATGAATTAGACTCAACCAAAGATATCTGGGTATACTGCCAGGTTGGTCTGCGTGGATATACGGCTTCGCAGATTTTGCGTCAGCATGGCTTTAATGTGAAAAATCTGAGTGGAGGTTATAAAACCTACCGCCAAGCACAATTTAAGCCCGCTCCATTTTCTACCGAAAACCATGATAATAATGGCAGACAGGATCAGAGTAAGCCGATACATGCCTTAAAGGAAACGGAGCTCTCCAATCCAATCTCTGCAGAGCCACAGCGTATTGATAATGAGTTGAACGTGTGCGGTTTAAGTTGTCCCGGTCCGCTGATACAACTTAAGCAGAAAATGGATCAACTATCGAATGGAGAGACCCTGCGGGTGAAAGCTTCCGATCCAGGATTTTATGAAGATGTGAAAGCATGGGCAACGATGTCTGGCTCCTCACTTATACACTTGGAACGATCCAAAGGCGGTATTATTGAAGCTGTAATTGCGAAGAATACCGTGCAGACCGCATCTTCAGCTATGGAAATTCCTAAAGAGGAGCCTGCCAGCACGTTGGTTGTCTTCAGTGGCGATCTAGATAAAGCGATTGCTTCTCTTATTATTGCAAATGGGGCAGCAGCAAGTGGACGTAAAGTAACAATGTTCTTCACATTCTGGGGATTGAATATTATCCGTAAGCATCAGCCGCAGCCTGTGTCCAAAACAATGATCGGCCGCATGTTTGGCATAATGTTACCGCGCGGCAGCCACAAGCTAGGCATGTCCAAAATGAATATGCTCGGAGTTGGCCCAAAGATTATTCGTGGCATTATGAAGAATAATAATGTTGCTTCTCTGGAAGAATTGATGCAGACCGCAACTGCGCAGGGAGTTGAGTTTGTCGCTTGTCAGATGTCCATGGATTTAATGGGCATTCAGCGAGAAGAATTAATGGATTCGGTTAACATTGGTGGAGTGGGTTACTATCTGGGGCAGGCAGCTCATGCAAATCATAATCTATTTATTTAATTTTTAAGTCTAACAACGGTTTATCGACCGAATAAACGAGGAGGCAGCCGGAATAGATTGGCTGCCTTTCTCGTTAAAATTTGCGGGGGAAAGTTAACTCAATAAAAAACACAAGTTCCACGCACCATTGAAGGCTATTTATGCGGACTCAGTCCCGCGAGTGTTTCCTTCACTTTTAGGTTCCATCAACATGATATGACATTCCTTTTCGGCAGAGGGTTTGATCTCAAGACCCCTCGGGACAATAAACATCTCATCCTTAGAGATTCTCACCTGACCATCACGAAAATCAATGATCATCTCGCCTTCAATCACGAAAAATAACTTATCGGTTTCGGGATGAACGTGCCATTCATAATCCCCAGTAATCTTAACGATCTTAAATTGATAGTCATTCATTTCACCAATTAATTGGGGGGACCAATTATCGTTTAATTTAGATAGTTCCTCGCTTAGTTTAATCGCTTGATAATGGATAGTAATCCCTCCTTATTTTTCACCTTCAATATAATGCTGCATACGCAATTCAAGACATGATGATGTTTCCTTGGTCTGCCATAAGTATACTGATTTAATTTTCGCTTTAAAATGGATGCCTGTTGAAGTTAGCATGGATTATTGATGAACTTCCGTCGATATTCAGTAGGAGAAAATCCAAATTGTTTCTTGAACACTTTACTAAAATAAAAGGGGTCAGCAATTCCAACCGTTTGTGCAATTTGCTGTACTGGCACATCACTTGTAAATAGCATGTTTTGCGCCATGTTGAGACGGTGTTTTAATAGATATTCTGCAGGCCCCATGCCTGCATGTTTTCTAAATATGTAAGAAAGTCGATTTCGATTAACGTTATATTGTTCTGCGAGCGATGCTATGGTAAGGCTATGATAGTAGTATTCATGAATATAATTAGATACCCGTTCGAATAAAACCTGTGATTCACTGCTCATTTGTCTATTCGCCACACTTATTAAGGCTTCGTTTAGTACATCACGAAACAGCATTTCAGTCTGAAACATCGAAATGCCACCACCTTGATTGTACACATGCCAAAGCTGCATAATTAATTCGATAAGACGAGGAGATTGTCCCGTTGATAATTCAAAATGCTGATGGGAAAAGCTTGACTCATCTAGTTCCGAGCTGCATATCCGGTATAAAACAAGGATATATTCCCAGTTGGAGTTATCAAACGTTTTTTCATCCAATTTCATTTTTGCACCACCATGCACCACTTTTCCTGGCGAAAGGATATAAGGCGTTCCATTAAATTGAAATTGTATCTTTCCTGTAAGGGGAAACACAAATCCGGGAAAAGAATCGGTATAATCAGCGTGAGGCACTCCTGGATTTGTAGCATATCGATATATTCCTTCTACTTGAAAAGGAATGTGTGCAAAATGTTCTGCTAACTGATTCACGTTTATTTTCACGTTGCGCGCCTCATTTCGATAGTAGGTTGCCGATGATTCTGAGATTAATTATTGTACAACTCACTCCACATTATTGATAACGATTATCATTGTCAACCTATAAAATAAAAAAACCGCACCTGAGCAATTTTAACCAGCTGGTGCGGCATCTTATAAACATCAATCAGCATTATCCCCGATTGACTTCATTCTTTTCATTTCCAATATATAAATCACCCTCGACTCGTCTTATAGCGGCCTGCTCGCGGTAAGCGGAAGGAGAGGCTCCGTATTTTTTTTTGAACAATGTGGAGAAGTAAGTGATGTTGTACATCCCGACCGCTTCGCTGATCTTGGCAGCTGTATCTTTGGTGGTAAGTAGTAGTTCCCGTGCCATCTCTAACCGCGTATGATTCAGATACTCGCTGAAGGATTGGCCGGTGGAGCCTTTGAACAACTTACCGAGATAGCTAGGCGACAGACCAGCAGAGCTGGAAACTAATTCAAGTGATAGATTCGGTTCCGGGTAATGGTCGCGGATATAGTATTGTACTTCCTCAATCACTTTGTTGTGTTTTTGTGCGTTGAGCCAGTGATTTTTCTCATCGATCAGAGCACATAATTTTGCACAATAGTCACTAAGGATGCGTTTAATTTCCTCCAGGGTCTCCGCGGCTTCGATATCTGTGATTGCATCTAGGTATTCGTTGAAATTGGTATCCGGCAAAGATTTCAGGTAGTCAAAATGCTTAAGCAGAGAAAGCAGCAATTGAATACTGTATGTAGTTACCTGATTGCTGGAACCAGAGGTGACTAGTTCGGTAAATTCCTCGATTCTTTCCTGTATAACGGACTGTTTCCTCATTTGAACCGCCTCAACTAGCTTTTTCTCAAAAGCAATGGGGTAGCTTAAGGTCGTCATGAAGTGATGACGTGTCATCGCGAAATCTAAAATGGACTCCTTCCCGTAGATCAGCCGGTACTTCACATATTGCTGGGCCGAGATGTAGGATTGCTGGATGTTCTTCCTGCCGTATACCATATCTCCGATTCCGATGGAAACCGTCAGTTTGAAATACCGCTTCAGGAAACCCTGCACGCTGCGTAAGGCTTCCTTCAAACCATCCGGGAGCTCATCTATTTCGTACTGACTGATCGCCACAACCTCATTTTCATCCGTAATCAACAGATCGCAGGCTCCGAATACCTCTAGAATTTCCTTTGCAATATTGCCGAGTGCAAACCGCAGAAGAGACTGCTGGTCGATACTTACCCTCTCTTTTACCGCTTCAATTTCGTCGATTTTGAATACCATTGTACAAAAATAAGGTCCGGGTAGCTGCTCATCAATGTCATTGACAATCTCTCTCGGAATGGCAATATTAAAGATATTTCCTTTCAGAAGTGCCTGCAAATAATGCTCACGGACTGTTTGCGAGGAGCGGTGCAGCACAAATTTCATCGAACGTTCCTTCTCCTCCAGCGTTGTGAATACCTCATTTAGAATTTTATATTCGTCTATGGAGTGAGAGTTAGGCATAGGTGGAGATTTCTGCTTGATTGTATCAAATAAGGATGACATTGGCTTATATATATTTTTGGTTAGAAAGATTGATATAAGAAGACCGGCCAACACCAGCGCCGCGGTTACAATTAAGGTAACGTTTCGCAGCTTGTGGATGTTGGAAATCAAGGTCTCGTAAGGGGCCACGCTTACAAAATACCAATCCATTTCTGCTGACTTTACATAGGTAACTAGATGTTTCTTTTTGAGAATTGCCGTTGTGAAGCTATGTTCTGACTTTCCTTCGCTAAGAATTCGCTGAACATATTCTTCTTGCGATAGATCCTTAAGAAACAGTTCGGAATCGGTATGGGACAGTACTTGTCCTTGGCTGTTCATGACAAACACGTTACTCATGGAATCAGCCCTGGCGATCTTGCGAATTGTTGTCAGTATCGACTGTTCCTCCACATTGATGGAAATAAGCGGATTGGCAGAGGAAAGAAATGAGTAGTCCGGATACAGTAAGAAGGTCAGAAATCGAAAGGGATTGTTATTATTGAATCCTGCCACGGTTAATTTTCGCGGATAGAATTCCATGTATTGCTTGGCACTTTTCGCATACAAAGACTTGTCGAACGAAAATCCGGAAGTTTCCACATTTGTATCGGTTGAAGAACGGTAGATCCCAATGCTGTGGATGAACGGATAGGCGCTTTTAATCTGCGAAAGTTGCTGCAAAATATGGTAATTTTCCGTTTTATCTTCTTTCTTACTGTTCAGAAATCCTTTAATTTTCGGGTCGTTTATGAGAGCGCTTCCAATTGTCATGACCTGATTGTAAACAACATCGGATGCATAGCTGACCTGGGACAGCATCGCCTTGGAATTGCGATCGATCTCTTTAACAGCGCTGTCTGAAAAAAGAGAAAAGAGAACACTGGAGAGTAGACTAATGGTGACCAAAACGAGTAGAAAGTACGAGCCCGTGAGCTTTTGGAATGTTTTATACCGGATGAGCCGGCTCAAGGTGGTTCGCATGTATTCATTCCTCCATTGCTGCTAAATTGCCTCTTAACTATAGGACATTACTTCAAAAAATGGTACTACTTGTTCTAAAAAATGAAAGCCCTTTATTGTTTTTGAAAGGCCGAAGCCGCATTATGAAACCTATTTCTGATATTTGAAATGGACACTGCGGATAGCCCCATCTACGATTAAGTAGAGACAGCCGATTACTTTGGATCCAGGCAGAAAGGGGAGTGAAGGGAATGAAAAATTCAAAAAGATGGGCTGACTTGCGTTAGCAGTTTTGTTTACGAAAGGCAGCAAGAAATGATTATCCGCATTGGGAGGATTTTAAATTGGAAAAGAAACTTCGCTGGCACAGCAGGATCGGGATCTTATCCGATATTCGAAGAAATGGAACTTCCTATCTGTTGATTTTGCCAGCCATGATCTACACTTTCATCTTCGGATATATGACCTATCCGTATATGCTGATCGCATTTCAACGGTTCAATTACGCAAAGGGGATTTTTAATAGTGAATGGGTCGGTATGCAAAATTTCGAGTTTTTCTTTCGATCCAACAAGGCCCTTATAGTTACCTTTAATACGATCTTTTTGAATCTCCTCTTTATTTTCTTTGGCACCTTGACGGCACTTGCTATTGCTTTGCTGCTGAACGAGTTGCGAAAAAAGCTTTTCATCAAGATCAGCCAATCGGTTATGTTGTTCCCAAATTTCATTTCCTGGATTGTTATCAGTTATGTGATTTATGCCTTTTTTTCCATGGATATGGGGATTGTAAACCAGCTCTTAAACAAGTTCGGACTTCCGTCTGTTAATTGGTATACGGAGGCTAAGGCCTGGCCAGCCATTTTGACCCTAATGCACGTTTGGAAGGGAGCGGGGATGAGCGCCGTGATTTACCTGGCCACCATTACCGGGATTGACGACACATTGTATGAAGCGGCCCAGATCGATGGAGCGAACCGCTGGCAGATGTGCAAGAAGATTACGCTTCCACTCATGATGCCGACGGTCGTCATTCTGACACTGCTCTCTATCGGCAAGATCATGTACGGTGATTTCGGGATGATCTATGCGTTGATCGGCGACAATGGCACCTTGTACCAGACAACGGATATTATTGACACTTATGTATTCCGTTCATTGCGGCAGATTGGCGACCCATCCGAAGCGATGGCAGTCGGGCTGTTCCAATCTGTAGTGGGCTTTATTCTCGTCTTTGGTACCAATGCAATTACTCGTAGATTTTTCAAAGACGGAGCGCTTTATTAGAAGTCTGTTACGGACTTAGTTACCGCAAAATGTAATAGGAGGAATAGAAGTGAAAAAGGGTTTAATCAGCCAAACAATCATTTATACCTGCATTACCCTGTATTCCGCGATGTGTCTGCTTCCGATGATACTGGTCCTCATGATCTCGATTACAGACGAGGACGCGATTCTGAAGAACGGTTACAGTCTGTTTCCGGAGAAGTTCTCCTTGTATGCCTATAAACTGATCTTCACAGGTGGATCTCAGGTGTTACAAAGCTATATGATTTCGATTTTTGTCACAGTCATCGGCACGATTCTCGCTGTTCTAATTACCGCAATGGCTGGTTACACACTGGCCAATAAGAGCGTGAAATACCGTAACACACTGGCGCTCTATTTTTTCATCACCATGATCTTCTCTGCGGGAATCGTGCCTTGGTATTTAATGAACCGCTCACTGGGACTCACAAATAATATCTTTGCGTTAATCATTCCTTCGTTACTGTTCAGTCCATTTAATCTCTTTCTTGTGCGTAATTTTATGAATGGGGTTCCGGATTCGCTGAGAGAATCGGCAACCATTGACGGAGCAAACGATTTAACGATCGCCTTCCGTATCTATCTTCCGTTATGCACGCCAGTATTAGCCACCATCGCACTTTTTTACGGGCTGGACTATTGGAACAATTGGTGGAATGCGATCATGCTGATCGACAACAAAGATCTATATCCGCTGCAGTTCATGCTGCTACAAATGAAATCTGAGATCAGCATGCTCAATGAAATGACGATGTTGGGTGGCGCGAACGATGTTACACTACCCGCTGAATCGGTCAAAATGGCCACCGCGATCGTCACAATTGGTCCAATCATTTTTCTTTATCCGTATTTGCAGAAGTACTTTGTCAAAGGCCTGGTCATTGGGTCGGTCAAGGGATGATATAACTCCTTCGGGATTTATATAAAAATGTATAGTTAGGGAGGTCAATTTGGTATGAAAAAGATCGTTACATTGATGCTCGTGGCCATGCTTGCATGCATTACTTTGTTTGGATGCAGCGACAAGACAGCGAGCACGGGAGGCAATCAGGAGAATGAGAAGAAAGGGGGGATTGTCAAAATCAAATACGTGGTTCCTGGTACGGAACCGAAGGATTATAAAGAGGTGTTTGATAAGATAAATGAAAAGCTGGCCGCAGACGGCGTAGGCGTGGAAGTCGAGAAAATCTATATTCCAAGTGATGCCTGGGATCAGAAGCTAAATCTGATGCTGTCCACCGGCGAGGATTTTGACTTATTCCATATCATGCAGGATCGTACACCGTTCTCAAGCTATTACAATCGTGGGGCTCTGGCGGACATCAGCGGAGCAATTGAGCAGTCCGGTCAAAATTTGAAAAAGTATATCCCGGGCGATATTTTTGACGGTGCAAAGATTGACGGGAAATACTATGCTGTTCCTTCTTATTGGGTGGAGATGGCAAGCGAAGGTGAGTTCAATATCCGGCGGGACATTCTTCGGCAGAACAACCTTGAGGAGCCGTCTACTCCGGAAGAATTGATTAGTAGTTGGGAGACAGTGATGAAGAACTGGAAGGGTGGGAAAAAGCCATATTTTTCAAATAAGGCAGACTTCGACCCTGTCAGCTTGCATACAACGGTTCTGCACCGTACTTACGATATGTTTCCGTTCACGGTCAAGGACAAGTTTTTCTATGTTAATCAGAACGGAGATGTTAAATCCTGGATTGAGACAGAAGAGTTTAAGAAGGATGCCGAATTTATGCGTCAGTTGTATACGAAGGGTCTGACAAGTCCTGATATTCTCGTCATGAAGGGGGAGCAGCTCAAAGCCCAGATCGACAGCGGTGACTGGTTTGTCAACCTAGGTACGGCGGGTAGTCTAAGCTCCCTTAAAAAGAACAATCCGGAAGTAACAGTCGAGGATGTTGGTGTGGTTTGGTTCAATCCAGAAAAAGAATACTTGCGACCGCTCACCTTCAAGAACGGTAATGCAGTACCGGTTAATAGCAAGCACCCTGAAGAAGCGGTTAAATTTATGGACTGGATGCTAGCCAGCCAAGAGAATTATGATCTTGTCCAGTACGGGCTCGAAGGTACGCATTACACCAAAGATGGCGATAAAGGCATGAAAGCCATTAATGATCCTGGTAACAACGATAAGCCAGGTTATAGAGGATCGGAATCTCAAAACGGCAACGTGAATTTTATGCGCTTCGATCTGGAGAACAGCATTCCGGAAAATAACAAGGTACTATTCGAAGCAAACCCGGAGGCAGTCAATAGCATTGCGGCAAACTTCGCATTTGATCCGACCAATGTAAGAACGGAATATACCAATATTGCGTCAGAAGCAGCCGCCAGTATCACGCCGATCTATATGGGGGTACAGGATTACGACAAGGCGTTCCCCGCTGCACTCGATAAAATGAAGAAAGCTGGGCTCGATATAGTGGTCGCCGAATATCAACGACAGTTCCAAGAATATCAAGCCAATCAAGGAAATTAATTGATAACTAATAGTGAAACGAATAGGAGTGAACGATATGACATTGCTGGATCAAAGAATTCAATTTGAAGAAAAGAAAAAGATTTATGATAGTTCCATACTGACCTTTAACGAGGTGGAGGGGTTCGATGTATATAATATCTCGATTCCTTTTGAACGGTCTGGTAAACGCTATCTTTTTGGACGAGTAGAACGACGTGAGGAATGGGCACGTTCCTGGGTTCGCCTCTTCGAGGAGACAGGGCATGATGAATGGACGTTGGTTCCAGGCAGCATGATTTACACTCTAGAAGACCCTTATATCAGTCTAATTGGAAATGAAATCGTGATGGGGGGGACCCATGTCCAATATGAAGCGGGTCGAGTGAAAACCTATTTTGGCTATTTCCATCGGGGGACCGAGTTTCTCAATCTATACTATTTTACCACCGGACCAAACAAAATGAAGGATATTCGCCTAGTCGAATTGTCGGACGGCAAAATCGGTGTTTTCTCTCGTCCGCGCGGAGCCGAAACGCGTGGAAAGTATGGCAGTGAGTCAATGATCGGCTTTACCATCATCGACTGTTTGGACCAACTGACGGCTGAAGTTATTGAAAATGCCCCTTATATTGATGGGATTTTCGGTGAGGGGGAATGGGGCGGTGTCAATCAAGCCTACCTACTGGACAGCGGGAAGATCGGCATCATTGGTCACAACTGCTACCGGGACCGGGATGCCGAGGGAGGGGAAGTCAAGGTGTATCTCAATATGGCCTTTGTTTTTGATCCAGTAACTAGGGAGGCTACCGATCTTCATGTAATTGGCAGTCGTACCTGTTATCCAGCGGGACCGTCAAAGACTCGACATCTGGTCGACTGTGCGTTTACTGCCGGCATTGTAACGAGACCCGATGGAAAAGCCGATCTATATAGCGGAATCGGAGATTGCCAGGCAGGCCGCATCACGATTGACTACCCGTTTGAGGGTCATGGGCAGCTTGTATAGCGGAGGAAGGCATGAATGACCGTGAATCTGACTGTATGGCATATTGATCATTTGGAGATCAGCATCCGCGTTGGAGTTTCCCTGCTCGTTGGCGGTATCATTGGCCTAGAGCGGGAACACGGTCAGCATCATGCTGGGTTTCGGACACATATTTTGGTCTGCCTTGGCTCCACGTTGATTACACTTATCTCGATTTATGGATTCAGCCAGTTTGCGGGCGAGCTGAATGTGCGAATGGATCCAGCGCGACTCACCGCTCAAATTATTAGCGGAATTGGCTTTCTTGGAGCTGGAACCATTCTGCGCAACGGTAACCGAATTTCCGGGTTGACCACGGCAGCATCCCTATGGGTTGTGGCCGCAATGGGGATTGGGGTTGGGGCAGGATTCTATTACGGTACTCTGCTTACCTTCGTTTCGGTACTGATTAGTTTGTTCGTCTTGCAGCGAGTTGAGAATCGCATAATCCCGCGCAACAAGACAACGACTTATTCGGTAACGGTAGGAAGGGATGGTGATCCGGGTATGTTTTTAAACTTTTTTCGCGATGAAGGTATCCGGGTGAAATCATTTAGAATGGAGAGCCTGGAGGAAGGAACTGTCCGTCTCGACTTTGTCCTGTTGAATAAAAATTCTGAGATAAAGCAGAAAATTTCGCAGTTTGCGATGCAAAGAGATTCTGAAGTGAAACAGATGGAAGTTAAAATGTAGGGAGGGAGCCTGTTGGCAAAATACAAGTTGCTCGCTCTCGATATGGACGGTACTGTTCTGAACAGCAACCATGAGATTTCCGAGCATACCTGTGAATGGATTCATCGGGCGATTCAAAATGGAGTCGCAGTCATGTTCGCTACCGGACGCGAGGTTCAGAGTATCGAGCCTTATGTGCAACAGCTGGGCTTGAAATCTCCTCTCGTCTCAGTCAATGGCAGCGAGGTTTGGCATGCGCCGGGCAATCTCATGGCCCGCCATTCGCTTGAGGAGGACTGGGTGAAGGAAATGCATGAATTAGCAGTGGAAAAGAAATGCCGCTACTGGGCTTATACCGTGAAGGATGTGTATACAACAGCGAATTGGCCGGAAAGGATTGAGCGGTTGCATGGCGATCCTTGGCTGAAATTCGGATTTCATTGTGACGATCCGGAGTGCCTGCTGGATGTTCACAGCACACTGGACGCAACCGGGCGATATGAGCTGACCAATTCAAGCCCGCGGAACATTGAGGTCAATCCAAAGGGGATCAATAAGGCAAGCGGTCTTCGGGAAGTCTGCCAGCTGCTTGGCATTCGAATGGAAGAGGTCGTCGCCTGTGGCGACAGCTTGAATGACTTGGAGATGATCCGCGCCGCTGGCCTGGGCATCGCGATGGGCAATGCCCAGGATGCAGTGAAGCGTGCCGCGGACGGGGTGACGGGAACCAATGATGAGGACGGCGTAGCCCAGTTGATCCAAACTTACTTAGTGAATTCAATATAGTAAGTACAAATAGAAACAGACAAAAGAAGCTACGATAATCGTAGCTTCTTTTAATGGAACTTGATTCGACAGCGCTCGCGCGATGAATAGAGTGAACGGCTGATACCTGGATGGAGGTTTATTTATATCATGACAACTCAAACTCAAGAACAAGCGATACAGGCTTATGAGCAATGGCTGAGCAGCCAGGTAATTGACGAAGCGTCTAAGGACGAACTTCACGGAATCAGGAATAACGAGCATGAAATCGTAGACCGTTTCTATAAGGAACTGGAATTCGGAACCGGAGGACTTCGGGTCTACATACTAAACATTTCAAAAGGGAGTAGCGCCCCTAGAAGTACGCTCGAGAGTGAATTGTTTTCTCTTGCCCATAATCTGCTGAAGTAATCCACAGTAATAAAATCTACCGCTTTTAGAGGTAGAAGGGATTAAAACCTGCATTTTTATCAAAATTTAATAGTCTTAGCCGATTTTTATTAATGAGAAACTGCAATTTGGAAGGAAAGGTAGATTATTGAGATATACAGCGTTCAATTACTATTTTAGCCTGAAGAAGGTAACAAGATATGGATCTTTTTCGGATTCAAAGAGAGATTATCATAGTCAGGAAATCGAAGTACAAAGGAGGAGCAAAATTAAGTATGAGATTCGTTCTGCAGAAATTGGAAAGCCGTATCCGAGAACTGGCTGGACTAAGATATCGTGAAAGTCGGACATTGGGTGACGTCTACATCGTTCCGGATGTGAGAGATTTGCATGAAGCGCGTCAGCAATTGGAAGGTGGAGTAGCGGTTCATGTTGGTGACCGCTGGGGAGGTAGAGACCGATATGCCTGGTTTATTACAGACGTCGAATTCCCTCCATACTGGAAGGGACAGGATGTGATCGGTCTCATTAAGCTTGGGGAAACAAGCGGTGGTAACACCAGAGGGTATGAAGCACAGGTTTATCTGAAAGGGGAGCCGCTGCAGGCGTTGGACCGAAATCATGCGGAGCTATTTTTCCCGAAAGACGCAGTGGAGGAAGGCCGTGTGGAACTTGCTATTTATGCGTGGAGCGGACTGAAGGTGCCAGATGGGCGCACCCCGTTTGATCACCGAATCGATTTGCTAAGCATCGCGGTACTTGATGCGGCAGTGGATGACTTGTATTATACGTCCTTGCATATGCTTCAGACCGTGGAGCAGCTGGACGAACGCCAACTGGAAAGACATGAGCTTACGGACGCGCTGGAAGCGGCATTTCGCCAGTTGGACTGGAGCAGACCTGGTTCGGAAGTTTTTTACGCATCCGCGGTACAGGCCTGCCAAACGCTGCGAAAGCGGCTTGAAGCGGTCCCGCGCGGACCCCGTCCACAGATTACGGCAGTCGGACACTGCCACATCGACGTAGCCTGGCTTTGGCGCCTGCACCATACGCGCGAGAAGTCTGGACGCTCGTTCTCAACGGTGCTCATGCTGATGGAGCGTTTTCCGGAATATGTGTTCCTGCAATCACAGCCGCAGCTTTATGCCTACTTGAAGAAGGATTTTCCTGCGCTGTATGCCAAAATCAAGGATCGCGTGCAGAGTGGAAACTGGGAAGCTACCGGTGCCATGTGGCTGGAGTCGGACTGCAACATTCCGTCTGGCGAATCGCTGGTCCGTCAGCTTCTGATTGGCAAACGTTTTTTCCGCGATGAATTCGGCGTAGACAACAGGGTACTGTGGCTCCCGGACGTGTTCGGCTACAGCTGGGCGCTTCCACAGATTCTGAAGAAAAGTGGCGTTGATTATTTCATGACGACCAAAATCAGTTGGAGCCAATACAACCGTTTCCCTTACGATACGTTTACATGGAGGGGGATCGACGGAACAGAGATTCTGACACATTACATTACGACGCCTGATAATGGCGATAACTCGTACTATACGTACAATGGAAATGTGACCGGTGCTTCAGTTCAAGGTTTATGGAACAACTACCGCCAGAAGGGTATGAATAATGAGCTGCTACTGGCCTATGGCTGGGGTGACGGGGGTGGAGGACCCACCCGTGATATGCTGGAGGCTGTACGGCGGTATGAGGATATGCCTGGTGCTCCTCAGGTTAAGACAGGGGGAGCGGAAGATTTTTTTGTAAAGCTTGAGAAACAGGTCAAGGATCAGCCGCAGCTTCACTTATGGGATGGCGAGTTGTATCTCGAATCCCATCGCGGAACGTACACCTCCCAGGCCTACAATAAGCGCATGAACCGCCGGATGGAGATGCTGTTGCATCACGCGGAATTCCTGAATATGTTCGCGCTTGTGCTGAATCCGGAGCATGCCTACCCGTCGGTTCAGCTGAATGACAGTTGGGAGATCGTGCTGCGTAACCAGTTTCATGACATTATTCCTGGATCTTCGATTTATGAGGTGTATGAGGACAGCAGAATCGAATACGAGGAATCGGAACGGCTCGCACTTGCTGCGATTGAACAAGGACTTGGCAGTTTTGGTTTGAATCGAACAATGGACTGCGAAGCGGGGGAAAAGGGGATACCTGTCCGCATCTTTAATGCACTTGGCTGGAAACGTTCATTCCATGCGGAAGTCGATATAAATGACGCAGTGAAGTATACATGGTATACAGCAGAGGGATTCAAGCTGGATGCTCAAATAGTAGCAAGTGAAACTGCTGATCTGACAGCTTTAAACAGGGTGCTTGTGGCAGTTCGGGATGTACCGGCTTACGGTTATACGACTATTTATGGACGGGACGAAGCAGAGCAGGAGCAGGAGGATTTGGCGTTGGATAACTGGTACGAGGCTCCAGTTCTTGAATCCTGGAGTATTAATGTCGATCACCTTGAGACCCCCTACTACAGCATTCGCCTGAACGATTTAGGTCAGATCGCTTCGCTCTATGATAAACAGGCGAGACGTGAGGTACTGAAGAAGGGACAGCCAGCTAACATACTGCAGGTATTCGAAGATAAGCCAATGGCGCATGACGCCTGGGATATTGACATTTACTATCAGGATAAAATGACCGTTGTGGACAGACTGCAGGAACTGACAGTGCTGGAAGATGGACCGCTGCAGGGAGTGCTGAAACTGCTGTACAGCTATGAGAGTTCTACGATCGAGCAATATTTGATCGTGTACCGCGATCACCCGCGTATTGATTTCAAAACCCAAGTGGATTGGCATGAGCATCAGCAGCTACTGAAAACAGCCTTCCCCGTGGATATCCGCTCGACCAAAGCGACGTATGAAATCCAGTTCGGCAATGTGGAGAGGCCGACACACTGGAACACGAGCTGGGATTATGCCCGTTTCGAATCAGTTGCTCAGCGGTGGGTAGATCTATCAGAAGGTGGATATGGGGTTAGTCTGCTGAACGACTGCAAATATGGGCATGACATTCGCAATCACGTTATACGTTTGAGTTTGATAAAATCCGCCATATACCCGGATAACAATGCCGATCAGGGATTGCATGAGTTCACTTACTCTCTGTTTCCGCACAATAGGGGATGGTATGAAGCAGGAACACATCAGGCAGCGTGTGAACTGAATGCACCACTGATCGCAGCTGTTGTGCAAGGTAGCTCCCATACTCCAGAAGAGCTTGGAATGATAAAGACAGACGCCCGTAATGTCATGATCGACACGGTCAAAAAGGCTGAAGATGGCAAGACGTTGATTGTGCGCCTGTATGAATTCGGAGGGATCCGTACGAAAACGTCTGTAACGGTTGAACCGTACCTAGGTCAACTGTGCTCGGTAGAGGAAACCGATCTTATGGAGGAGCATCCAACTGCATTACTATTCGATTGCCAGCAGATCGAATTGTCTTTGGCGCCTTATGAGATCAAGACGTTGAGCATTGCCATTTCTTAAAATGAAAGAGGGGGATATAGAAACGTCCCATTTTCAAAATTTGATAGCCGTAGCGGAATTTTAAAAGACAAAAAGCTGAAAAGTGCAAGGAAATGCAGCTTTTTGAAATTTACAGGTTCACGGCGGCTATTTTACCATGAAGGAGCAAGAGAAGATCTGAAAATGGGGAGGGTTAAAGATGAGGAAGAGGAAGAAATGGATGGTAATGATGATGTTAGGTGCTTGGATCGTCGGACTCGGAAGTGTAGTTGTTCCGTTAACGACGGCAAAAGCTGCGGCAGGTCCGCAGACAGCACAGCTGAAGTTAATGACATTTAATGTACGCAACCTGCATGGGGATGATGGCACTGTAAACTCTTGGGATAACCGCAAAGACAGGGCTGTGAATGTCATCAATTCATTTGGTCCCGATATTATCGGCATGCAGGAAGCCTATGCTGTGCAAATCGATTACTTTGTAAGTCATCTTAACGGAAACTACCAATCCGTGGGTACATCGAGATATGGAAACAAGACGGATGAGTACTCCAACATTGTATATCGAGCAGATAAATTTCAGGTGTTGGAGTCAGGTCAATTCTGGCTTAGTGAAACGCCCGATGTCGTCGGAAGTCGTAGTTCATATGATACGAAATGGCCTCGGATATGTACTTGGGCTAAATTCCAGGCCAAAGACGATCCGAGGACCGTCTTCTATTATTTCAATACCCACTTTTCTTTGAACAGCAGCGCCCGGGCACTATCGTCTCAGTTGATATTAAACAGGGTTTCGGAGTATGTCACCTCCCCGGATACGCCTGTATTTATTGGAGGAGATCTTAATTCGCCACAAACGGAGAGCGCTTACTCCATAATTGAGCAGTCGGATTTTAGCGATGTCTGGACCCAAAGCGGGCATAACTTCAACAATGCTTCTACCGTCAGCAACTACAACGGTAACACGACAGATCACCATATTGACTGGATTTTTCAGCGTGGTGCAGGAACTGTTGAATCAATGGAGATTAACCGCTATAACGAGAATGGATTATATCCATCGGATCACTATCCGGTACAGTTGACTATTCAAATCCCTCGCACAGGCAAAGCGCTCCCTAGTGGCTACGTTAATGTTGCAGCAAAGGGAACCGCCAGTGCGGATGGTTATGTGCAGGGAGAAGCACCCAATAAAGCTATTGACGGAACTGTTCTTGGTAACAGCAAATGGTGTTCAACCGGTCCCGAGCCGCATTGGCTGCAGATTGATCTCGGGAAGAAATATAATCTGTACCGGTTTGTAGTGAAGCATGCGGCAGCGGGAGGTGAGACGCCGAGCATCAATACCCGCGACTTCAAAATCCAGGTCAGCGATAATGGAAGTACATGGAGCGACGCGGCATCCGTGACGGGAAATACGCGGGATGTTACTCTGCATGATGTCAATACCTTCGGGAGATACATCCGCGTATATATTACGGACGCCGGGGTGCTCAGCACCGATACGTCGGCGCGGATCTATGAACTAGAGGCTTACGGACTGGATAAGGGTGCAGTGTTCTATAAGGATGGGAGCTATGGTGGATATGCGGTGACACTGGCGCCAGGAAGCTACACTCTTGCAGCGCTACGAGAAGCGGGCATCCAAAATGATGATATTACGTCGCTGCGCGTCTTCGGCGGAGTTACCGTGGAATTATATGAACATGACAACTTTCAGGGAGCCAAACTGGTCCGAACAGAGGATGATTCTTCTTTAACTCCAGAAGGATGGAGCGACAGAACTTCCTCAATCAAAATCAATTGAGGAAATGAACATAGTAGAACTGTTCAAGGATGTGTCAACATTATAAGTCGCGTAAAGCGGCTTGTTTTGTTTTTGTAGGAGTAACGGAAAGACGGGATAAGAGGTTTCTTGGCTACAAACGATGAACTACTTCTATTCGATACTTTGAAAAAGGTGGTCGTATCTCCGAAAATAGGCGCACCATTATTAGTAATAATAGCATCTAAATATTTTTGAGTAGGATCTGGATTAACCGTTGCTTCAGCGTTAATTGATATCGTTATCTGATAGATCCCACTTACCCCTACCACTAACCCGTTGCCTGAAGGGCTCACAGTAATGATTGGTACATAAGTCTTCATCGGCAGTTTTGAGGTTTTGAGTTTCCTTTTTCGTTTTGTATAGGAACATACTATCGCTGATATATAGTCTATCCGTCAGCATTAATATTAGTTTCAACTAAGGGAAGCAAATCAACTTGTTGGAAATGAGTCCAGTTGGATCAAATTTTATTACAAAGCCTTCTCACCCTCGATAGCTTTATTCCGTTCATACTCTCATAAAAGATTTCATAAATTGATAATAAAATAATCATTATGTAACAAGTTAAAGGAAGCCACAGACTCTTTACATGAGAAATTCAAGAGAGGAGGGGCTATGTTGAAAGGTTATCCTATGTATCCCTACATCGGCTGGCGGACTAAGACCGTTATGGAGCCAGTGGCATTTCCGCCGCAGCACCAAGATCAGATACCCGGTTTGGAGTACTTGATGGAACCCAGGCCTATTTTTGATAATCCCGGTTATGTTGGCAGTGGTAAGCTAAGAGGAAAAACCGCCATCATTACCGGCGGTGATAGCGGATTCGGCCGCGCTATCGCGGTGGCATATGCCAAAGAAGGAGCCAATTTGACGCTCGTCTATTTGAATGAGCACAGGGATGCCGAAGAGACACAACGGTACGTTGAGCAATTCGGGGTTCGTTGCCTGATCCTGCCTCGCGATCTTCGCAATCCGGCTGCCTCGTCCGAAATTGTGGCGGAGACAATACACCATTATCAAAGGCTGGACATTTTGGTCAGCAACGCCGCCGTTCAGCCGTACACACCCAGCATTCTGGACGTTTCGGACGAACAACTGGAAAATACGTTTCGAACGAACGTCTTTCCTATGTTTTATTTGACGAAAGCTGCCATACCTTTTCTTAATCCGGCCAGCGCGATCATCTGTACGACTTCAAGGGTGGCCTATGAGGGTAACAAAAACGCCATTGACTATTCGGCGACCAAAGGAGCTATTGTATCCTTCATTCGTACGATGGCCATATCGCTCGCGGACAAGGGAATCAGGGTTAATGGAGTTGCTCCAGGGCCTGGCTGGACGCCTCTTACAGTGAGCTCTTGGCCTGCTGAGATGGTGAGTACATGGGGCGTCGACAGCCCGTTCGGTCGTGCAGTGCAGCCATTCGAGGTGGCGCCAGCCTACGTCTATTTGGCGGCCAGCGATTCCATGTTTGTGACCGGCCAAGTGTTGCACGTAAATGGAGGAGTGATTCGATATTCATAATCGTCACGGGGGCTACCATTCAGATAGCCATTGCTATGGTTGAAAATTCACCATCCACTTGATAGATCAGATCTTGATTCGAGAAATTGATAACAGCAGGTAGCAACGATGTATACAACAGATAGGGCTAATCGATATATAAGTGAGGAAAAAGAAAAGGTTAATCAAACCTATCGACAGCAAATTCATTTAACGCCACCGATCGGCTGAATGAATGATCCAAACGGATTTGTTGCCATCAACGGTGAATTTCGTTTGCGAGTTTCATATCCCCAAAAGTCAGGATGAAAGTTTTCGATTAGGCAATGCTCTTCACTAGCAAGTGGAAGTTTGGTATATTGCAGGTGAGCGGAAAGTCGTATTATCGAGAGAGCAGATAGGACATTGCATTCAGGGGCGTGAACCTGATTATCGGGAGTTTCGAGAGTTTCGAGAGTACATCCGCCTATCCTCCTTCTCCGAGAACATGGAAACGGAAAAGGGCAAGGTCTTCAGGACCTGCTCTTTTTCGTTTCCTTTTTGAATCCCTCTTTGATTCATATTTCCGAAAAATTGATAAAGTTTGAACGGGTTAGATTTCGATAATGGGACGGCGTTATTCCTTCGTTTGAGCGAAAAGCCTTACTGAAGTGGGCAGAAGAGGAATAGTGGAGCTTCTCCGCAATTTTTTCTATGGACAGAGTGGAGTTCTGAAGCTCGTTTTTGGCATGTCGCATTAGGGTTTTGGATAGATATTCCTTGGGTGAAATGCCATAAATGAGCTTGAAGCATTCACATAAATAAGATCTGGAAACACCCAGTTGTGAAGCAAGATCGTGAATCCTTACTCCATCTAGTGCCTGAAGTTCGAATTGATAGGCAGCGTTGTGGGCAATTTCGATTTGTGCAGGTGTTGCTATGGAAAGATGGTTCCAATTGCATTCCTGAAGGAAATACTCCGCAATCTGACCGATTAAATCCAAAACTTTGGATTGCATCCGTAACAGCGCGACGGAAGAGGTTAACCTGGTTTTGGTGACGGTGTCTTTTTCGCCAGCTTGCAGAAACAACTCTTTATATTCCTTCATAAATTGATCGACCCATTTCTCTAAAGAAACTGCCTGCAGCTGACCTGACCGAACAACTGGATCCTCAATCATTTGGAAAATGGAGCGAACTTGCTGATTGGTTAAATCGAAATGAAAAACGAACAATTCAGTTTCTTCTCCAAGGGGGGGAGTATGGTGTTGCAGACCTTGTTTAATAATCAGAAAATCGCCACGTTGTAGAGAATAGGTGGCTCCGTTAATCCATTGTACAATCGAGCCCTTGGCGCAATAAATAAATTCGTAGAAAAAATGCCTGCAATTAGAGTTGCTCCAGCCTTTCTCAAAGCAACCATAGTGGAAGGTATCAAGGAGAATATCGTTGTATAAGTTTGGGATATGGAATACATGCTGCATTAATTCGCCCCGCGTTATTTTGGAATGGTTTCGTTTCTGACATAAAGTATACTACAAAAGTATAAGTGGAGATCACTTTTTTGGGTGGTTGCTAGGTTGTAGACATGGTACGTTTGGATCAGGTTCAGAAAAGATCTTAAAGAAAGGGCTGACTCACTAAATGGATCGAAAGCTACAGCTTCAACAATCTCCGGAATGGACCGATGATTTAATCATCTATGAAATTCCAACGAAATCCTTCACTTCTCCCAATGGGCCGGAAAGCGGGACCTTCGCCAGCTTGAAGGAAAAACTAGAATATTTGAAAGATCTCGGAATCACCGGAATTTGGCTCACAGGGCATTCACTTAGCCACCCTGATCATTTCTACAACATTTGGAACCAATATGCGGTGATTCAGCATGATAAGCTAGATCCTTCTTTGGGGGGAGAAGAAGAATTCCTAGCTTTGATTGAGGAAGCCCACCACAACGGGATCAAAGTGTTCCTGGACGTCATTACCCATGGGGTTATGAGTGACAGTCCGCTGATCGAGGCCCATCCGGAATGGTTCAAGGGCGGATCGTGGGGAATGACGGATTTCGATTGGTTTGGCGACCATGAAGATCTAGATGATTGGTGGGTGAAGGTGTGGGTTGACTATGTGCAGAAATTCGGTATCGATGGTTTCAGGCTGGACGTTGCCACATACCGTTTCGATCTCTGGGCACGAATCCGGAGCCAATGTTCGGCGCTTGGACATCCGATTGTCATTATTCCTGAGAAAGGACCCGCCGTGCAAGGAGTTACTGATTTTCTACAGCACGGCTTCCGAATCAGCAACAATCATTATGGTCTTCAGGAGCAGAGCCGAGTTTTGTCTGATTTGCCATCATATCTCCAACTGGTTAACCGTCTTCAACCGAATATGTTTCAGGTCAAGGTGCTGTATGAGGATGATTCGGAAGCTGGTAGCGGACCTGAACATGATTATGTACTTACCCTTGCAGTCGAAGGGAAAGAAACGAAACCAGTTCCATCTGACGGACGGCATGAGGGGTATGAAAGGGAATATTTCTTACTTTCGATACGAGGAATTGATCCGTCGAAGCAAATCAAGCAGTTGTTTGTGATGGATTATGATAGCAACGAGTGGCAGTTGGAGAATACTTTATTTCCTGATTACCGGATTCACCGGAGTGAGCGGCAGGGGGAAGTCATTCTACTGTCCCTTCCCGTGCGCCTCCCAACGGGACAGAAGATATCCTTCCAACTGAGCTGCCACGATGACGGATGGGAAGGATACCCTGAGGAGAAAACTCCTTACGTCGCCCAAGGCAAACGAAGTGTTTTTGGATATTCTTTCATCTTCGCTCCGGCTATCCCGGTGTTTATGGCTGGAGAGGAATTTGATGCACAATATCGGCCTCTCCCTCAGTTAAGTCCCCACTTGTTTGGTGGACAGGATGCGGGATGTGGCAAATGGCTCTATGGCAGTTGGATAGATTGGAGCCAGCTAGAACAAGAGAAGCACAGGGCCATGCTGGAAGATGTGAAGCAAATGATCAGGTTACGCAAGAAATATCGTTCGGTTATCAAGCCACTTCAACTCGGAAAGGATAACGGGAATAGCCAACCGCAATCTGCACAACACCAATCCCTCGATAATCTTCCTGTTCCTTACTATTATCAAACTCCAACAGGGTATTTACTTATTGCGAGTAATCCTTACCATGACAAGGACTCAGACATCTCGGTGACCATTCCGGATTTTTCGGACAATAGGATCTACAAGGTAACGGATGAGTGGAATGGTGTGTATAGTTTCCGTCTGACCGGTAAGCAAATAAAGGAACGCCAATGGAGGATCAAGAGAGATCAAACACCTCGGGGCGGATTAATGGTTCTTTTCATAGAACCATTGGAGAGTGAAAGTGAGTCGAGAGCAGCGACCGAATAGCTAGCTACCCATTTACCAATTGAAAATAAGTGAATGCATATAATGGCCGGATTGTTGAACTAACGTAGAAACGATAGCTCAATAGAACCAAGAAGGCAGCCGATCAACGTGATCGACTGTCTTTTTGGTTTAACGTCTTCTTTGTACTGATGCTTATCTTAATAATTTTCTCCGCGATAGTAGCGCTCCAGTTTGTTATCCAAATGAACGAGCTGCGCTTTTTTTTTCTCGATATCTTCCAGCAGCTTTTGCCTTTGATCTTGAATCAGTTTGGTTCTTTCCGGTAGGGTTGAGGTTCCTTCATTTACCTTGTCATAATACGTTTTGATGTCCTCCACACTCATCCCGGTTTCGCGAAGACATTTGATAAAAACCAGCCAGTTCAGATCATCTTCCGTATAAAGACGGTTATTCTGCTCACTTCGCGCAGCAGGCTTCAACAGTCCCTTTCTTTCATAAAAACGGATCGCTCCGATAGTGATATCGACTTTCTTCGCTACTTCTCCAATCGTTAACATGCTAACCCTCTTTTATCAAAATTTATGGTTGACCTACACTAAGTGTAGCATAGTAACTTATACATTGTTAATGAAATCAAATTAGAGAAAAGAGGATTCGCATGAAGAAGACCGCTTTTGTAACTGGAGGAAATAAAGGAATCGGATTCGAAATCGTTAAGCAGTTAGGTCTAGCCGGCTGGAAAGTCGTCCTTGGTGCACGCAGCGCCGAACGGGGCGAAGCGGCTGTTACCGAGTTAACTTCGAAGGGGTTAGACATAGAATTTGTGCAAATCGACATGAGTGACTTGAAAACCATCGAAAGGGCGGCCAATACGATTGCCAAGGATTATCCGGACTTAAAGCTTCTGATCAATAATGCGGGTATGCCCGGTGCTTTCTCCCGTTCTTTTACGGATACCAAAGAGGAGGATCTGAGGAACGCTTTCGAAGTCAACTTTTTCGGAACCTTCCGGCTGAACCAGCGTTTGTTCCCGTTAATCAAAGATAACGAAGGCACAATCGTTAATGTATCGACCGACATGGCTTCCCTGGATCATATGCAAAATGCGGGATTTGCTTTAAACGCATTTGACTATAATTCATCCAAAACGGCCAACAACGCCATGACAGTTTCGATGGCTTATGAACTGAAAAGTAGTAGGGCTCAAGTATTTGCGGTAACGCCTGGATTCACATCAACAGACCTTAACGGCAATGCTGAAGGCGGTAAATCAAAAGAAGCGGCCGCTGCGATTATCGTGGGTTATGCGACAGATGGCAAACATCATAACGGCGAATTCTTGAATGAGCAGGGCGTGTACGCCTGGTAATCCACATCTGTCAAAACACTGCAATTTCTACACACATTTCGAAATATACAAAGAGGTAACAACGTCAATAACTTCACTGACAGCCAGTTGTCAGTGAAGTTATTTTATAATAATGACTATCATTGATTATCTAGATGGATGATTGATCTCACTTGATAAATTTTGATCATTTAAAGGAGGAGCGATAGTAAGGGGACCGGTGATAAACTCTGTATCAGGTGATCGATTCGGAAGTATATTGGATCCTTTTGGAGTAAGATGGTCTATTATGACTCGGATTGAAGATTTGTCAGAAGAAGAAAATAGCCGGAGAGTCGCTGAATGGTCCAAAAGCTTTAGCGTAGAATAGATACAATAATCCTAAGTATGCAGCAACCCGCTAATATCTGAAATATGAAAGTATATGCCTCATGGAGCGGGTTAATTTTATTCATACTCGTTTTTTATATACTCTCATTGCAAAGATATATGCTACAAGCAAGATCCCCACACACCACGCAAGAGCGATCCATATATCATCGCCGACCGGCTGACCTAACATTAGTGCACGGATAGCTTCCACAATCGAGGTTACCGGTTGGTTTTCGGCAAAGGCGCGAACGACTGAAGGCATCGACTCGGTTGGCACAAATGCAGAGCTGATAAAAGGCAGGAATATAATAGGGTAGGAGAAGGCACTTGCGCCGTCAACGGATTTGGCGGACAGTCCGGCAATCACTGCGACCCAGGTTAATGCCAGCGTAAACAGAGCGAGTATACCCGCTACGCCAAGCCAAGAAAGTACCCCTGCAGATGAACGAAAGCCCATGATCAACGCAACCAGTAGGATGACGACAACCGATATGGCGTTAGAAACCAGCGAAGTCAGTACATGCCCCCACAGTAAGGTAGAACGTGAAATCGGCATGGAGTGAAACCGCTCGAATATGCCCCGCTGCACATCGATAAACAGACGGTAAGCCGTGTAGGATATACCGCTAGCAATAGCAATCAGCAGTATGCCGGGCAACAGGTAATTCACATAGTTGTCCGTTCCAGTTTGAATGGCACCGCCAAATACGTAAACGAACAGCAGCATAAATGCGATTGGCATAATGGTGACCGTAATGATGGTGTCCATACTGCGGAAAATATGGCGCAAGGAACGTCCAAGCATAACGCTCATGTCGCTAAAAAAGTGTTTTTTTACCGTTTCCATTTAGTTTTCCTCCTTTTTGCTAATGATTGCGAGGAATATATCCTCCAAAGTCGGCTGTTTTTCGATATACTCCACCTTTGCGGACGGGATCAACTTTTTAAGATCCGAGAGTGTTCCGCTGGCGATAATCCTGCCCTCATGCAGAATGGCAATTCGGTCGGCAAGCTGCTCAGCTTCCTCCAAATACTGCGTGGTCAGGAATACCGTCGTGCCACCATCGGCAAGCTCCTTTACAATCTTCCATACCTCGATACGTGCCTCGGGGTCAAGTCCGGTAGTTGGCTCGTCGAGGAAAATGATCTGCGGTTTTCCCACAAGGCTCAAGGCGATGTCGAGCCTGCGGCGCATACCACCAGAATAAGTCGACACCCTGCGGTCGGCGGCTTCTGTCAGGCCGAAGCGTTTGAGCAAATCGTCCGCAACCTGACGCGGATTTTGGAGGTATCGAAGTTTGGCAATCATGATCAGATTTTCTCGCCCGGTCAAAATTTCGTCTACGGCGGCAAATTGCCCGGTCAAGCTGATTGCCTGCCGCACATTGTCGGGTTTTGTTGCAACATCGAATCCGTTTACGGTGGCGGTTCCGCTGTCTTTTTGGAGCAGCGTGGTCAGGATTTTTACAACTGTTGTTTTGCCCGCACCATTGGAGCCGAGTAGGGCGAAGATACTACCTTTTTCCACCTCGAAATCTACGCCCTTGAGGACATGTAGTTGCTTGTAGGATTTCTGCAGACCAATCACTTGAATGGACTTGTTTGGCATGTTATCCCTCCTTATATAACCGTAACTTTTGACAAATTAGCATCCATGCCTTTAAGGGCGGCATAAGTCAGTTTATCCATCATCGCGCCGTCAAAGCAGACGGTTTTGATAATACGATAATATTTTTTAGACCACGCAGACGTTGGAAAAGATACATTTTTGAGGGTCGCGTTCTTAAAGGAAACTTCGTTCAGTGCCACCTTGTCAAACTTGACGCCGATGAAGGTTTGCCCGTCAAAACACAACCCTCCCAGATCGGATGATTTGAACTCCACGCCATTAAAGATACAGTTTTCAAAAATTGTTTTTCGAAGATCAGTCAAGGAGAACGTGACGTCGGTCAGTCTTACAGCTGTGAATTTTGCTCGGTCCAGTCCCGACTTGCTGAAGGTAGTGCGTACAAGGATCGATTGATTGAAGCTTACATTTGAAAGGTCAAGTGTGGAGAGGATGCAATCAGTCAGGTTTGCACCGTCAAAATTGGCATCCCGCACATCGCTGCTTGCAAAAGAGCTGCCGGTTAAGTCCGCGTTCGTGAAATTAGAACCTCGCAACGCGCTAGACTTAAATTGTCCTTTATGCGCGATAACGCCAGCAAAGTCGCTCGTTGGCAGGTTACTCGCGCTAAAGTTTGTCACCACCTGCCGCTCCAGCGAGCGGGAGAGGTTGGCAACCTCCTGTACTGTTTGCTCAATATCGCCGATGCTCTCGATGGTCATCTCAAAAGCAGTCTCATCATCCTTGCCCTCGGCTTTGAGATCACGGAATCGCTCCAGCAAATCGGAGTGCAGGTCTGCTTTTAATTCAGTGACGCTTTTTACCCCATCGTACGGTGCGAAAACGCCGTTCAAATAGCTGGTCAATTTCTCATTCATAACCTCAACACTCCTTATAATAAGTTTTCAAGAACGCGCTTGGCGTACTCCCAGTTGTCTTTGTTGCTGTCATACGTTGTCTTACCCTTTTCGGTAATCCTAAAATATTTACGACGTCCACCTTGAGATTCATCGCCCCAATACCACTCGATATCGCCCTCCGCTTCAAGTCGCCGAACGCTGGAGTACATTGTGGCTTCTTTTAATTCGTACTCACCGCCCGAGCGCTCAGCAATCATTTTGACAATCTCGTATCCATATCTGTCAGCTTCGGATAAGAGCCGTAAAATCATCGTATCGGTATGTCCGCGTAGTAGGTCGGATGTAATTTTGTTCTGGCTCATTTAATCACCTCGCAACTGTATAATACGACACACTACCTTGACTGTCAAGGTACTTTTACAAGCAAATTACTTTGTTTGAAATTTTGATTTATCAGAACGATATTTAAAGGGGATTCACTTTCCTGAATGAGCCGGAACTTCGCTTTAATTTTAGCAGGCGTATGCGGGTTTAATTGGTTAATTTTAGCGTTATCAAACTAAGACAAAATTCGCTGAAGTAATGTAAAGTTACTCTAACTAATTACAGCTGTGCTGGCGGAGGATAGGACGAAGTATGAGAAAGTTTTTGAGTGAGCAGTCATAAAAATGGGGATATCGTTCATTTGCAAATTAAGCAAGTTCCCTTGTTCTTTGAAGGGAAGGCGAATGGTATTTTTGTTGCGGGCGGCGACGAGTGAGCCAGCATGGGTCAGGAAGATCGTTAATGTTGGACGATAGCATACAGAAAGATTTCTCGTTCCAGTTATGGAAATACTAAAGAGAGTATGACATCGGATTTGCTCAAGGATTATTCCTTAGTCATCCAAAACACAATGTTAACCATCAGCAATGATGAGCTTGCCTTGATAAGAAAATAAAAATCGTTCTGTCGTGGGTTGTTATTCGCAAGCCAATGCTTTATATTGACATAAGAGTAGGTCAAAAACAAAAGAGGTGAGCGGACGATATGACTCCACGCACGAAGGAACAAAACGAAGAGATCCGGCTGCGGCGTCTGGCGCAAATCCGTAAAGCCGCTGCCGATGTGTTTCTGAATAAAGGGCCTTTACTTGAAATTCGGGATGTGGCCGTTCAGGCGGGACTCGGGTATGGCACGGTATACCACTATTACAGCAATAAGGGCGATTTGCTCCACGATCTGCTGTGGGACGCTTTGGAGCGGGCCGGGGAATGGCCTGAGGCCCCGCGCACCTCGGCTTTGGGAGAGGAGCCAGCGGGCGGGCATTTCGACTTGGCTGCTGTGGATTCCCGAAGCCGAAGCCACGAAACGCCCGCTTCCGCAGAGCTTGGCACCGTCGCCGCAGCCAGCGTCCGGCTTCTGCAGCTTTGGGCGGAGGACCACGCCCTATACCTGCTGTATAAGCTGGCTCTTGAGGGCTTTGCCTCGCTACCTGAAGCACGCTCGACCAAGCTCACGGCTGCTTTTCAGGATGAGGTGCTCGCGCCGTTTGCTGCGCTGGTGGACA
Source organism: Paenibacillus sp. GL_099_B (assembly GCF_057835695.1). NCBI lineage: Bacteria > Bacillati > Bacillota > Bacilli > Caryophanales > Paenibacillaceae > Paenibacillus > Paenibacillus sp. GL_099_B. The sequence goes on along the minus strand of NZ_CM174430.1, from coordinate 3,988,774 downwards.
CCGGGCGTGCGGCGGACGAGGATGCTGCTTTCGGCGGAAACGCGGCGGAGCAGCCGTATCGGCTACAGCGTGCGGAAATGCTGGTGGCCGCCTTGGTTGGCTGCGCCTCGCTTTCGCTGCGCCGCGAAAAGCTGCACGAAGAGGCAAGGGATATCGTCCGGTTTTTAAAATTATAGGATGCATAAGGAGTGAATAAACAAAAGATGATCATTATAAAATCACCTAGGGAAATCGAAGAGATGAAGCCGGCGAGCCAAATCGTTGCGGACTGCTACCGCAAGGTGACCAAACTGATTGAGCCTGGGATAACCACGCTAGAAATCAATGATTTTGTTGCCAGCCATATCACCAAGATGGGTGGCAAGCAGTTTACGAAAGGGTATAACGGTTTCCCCGCCGAAACCTGCATTTCCATTAACGATGTGGTGGCCCACGGGATTCCTTCGAACCGCGTAATCATGGACGGCGACTTGCTGAAACTCGACATCGTCGTGGAATACGGGGGATGGTTCGGCGATTCGTGCATGAGCTATGCGGTGGGCAATATTCGGCCGGAAGTGCAAAAATTAATGAAGGTGACAAAGGAATGCTTGGATCTGGGGATTGCCCGGGCTATACCCGGGGGGCGGCTCGGCGACATAACGTCGGCGATTCAACAGCATGCGGAAGCGCACGGGTATTCGGTCGTACGCGATCTGCTGGCGCACGGGATCGGACGGAGCTTGCACGAGGAGCCGACCTATGAGCATATCGGCGTAGCCGGCAAAGGCATTCGATTAAAGGAAGGTATGGTGTTTACGATTGAACCGATGATTAACGAAGGTACGTTCCGTATCACGATAGACGACGATCGGTGGACGGCGAGAACGGCCGACGGCAAGTTGTCGGCGCAATATGAGCATACGATCGCAATAACGTCGGACGGACCGCTGATTTTAACGGCTCAGTAAGATTAAATGCGAACGGACGGGCGCATCATTTTAGTAAATAGGTCGCCAACCTACCAGCTGATCCTGACGTAAATTCGTAAACGAAAACGACGAAAAAGAGTGGAGGCAGCTTGGGACCAGGGAAGTTTTTTACAGGTTAGTAAATTTACGAATCTAAGAAAACCGCGTTGTTATGCGGTTTTTTTATTATGACTTGGATATCATCTTCAGGTTGGAGCAATTGTTAAGTGTTAGAATCATTAGTAATATAGGAGAATACTAGCCATACTTAATACTTAAGTTACATGGGGATTTCTTACAAGGAGGTAACTTACAATGCATTATGACGTAATTGTAATTGGAGCAGGTTCGATGGGGATGGCGGCTGGTTATTTTTTATCCAAGAGTGGGAAAAGTACATTATTAATAGATTCCTTTAACCCGCCCCATAACAAAGGCAGTCATCACGGAGAGACGAGAATCATTAGACACGCGTATGGTGAAGGTGAAAATTATGTTCCGTTGGCGCTCAAGGCTCAAGAATTATGGAATGACTTAGAGAAAGTGTCGGGAAAACAATTATTTCTCCCTACTGGGGTTCTAAACGTGGGTTACGAGAAAACAGATTTTATCCAAAATATCATTTCAAGCTCAAAAACCTATTCATTACCACTTGAGATTTTAGATTCCATTGAAGTAAATAAGCGTTGGCCAGGCATCACTTTACCGAACAACTACATTGGTTGCTTCGAACCAACTTCAGGAGTGTTGAAATGTGAGGAATGCATTGAAGCATATCGAGAACTCACAGAGCAAAACGGAGCTACCATCATAACCAATAGTAAAGTAAAAGAAATCATGGTTCATGATAAAAAAGTTAACATCAAGACCGATAATCATACTTTTAGTGCTAGTTCGTTAGTAGTTTCAGCAGGGGCCTGGTCAGGAAGTCTCCTTTCCATGTTGGATCTAAATCTTCCTCTTAATCCTATAAGAAAAACATTTGCTTGGTTTGATACTAATGAAGATTTATATAATCATAAGGAGTTCCCAGCCTTTTCGTTTGAGACATCTCACGGACATTATTATGGTTTTCCAAGCATCGATGGTTCTGGATTAAAAGTAGGCCGACATGATGGAGGAGATACAATCAATCCAGATGAAGCCATCCTGGGATTTGGTGAACTAGAGGAAGACACAACAGATCCAAAACAATTTTTACAACACTATATGCCCTCAGCACAAGAATTGAAGTTCGGTAAAACGTGTATGTATACAATGACTCCTGACGAAGATTTCATTATCGATACACATCCTAACTATCCTAACGTTGCCATTGCATCAGGTTTCTCAGGACATGGCTTTAAATTTAGTAGTGTAGTTGGACAGATTTTAAGTGATTTGATTATTTCAGGGAAAACGGAACATAATATTTCTCCATTTTCAATCAATCGATTTTAATAAAAATTATTAAACTATCAAGTAACTATGGCTTAACAATTACGATAACTAACAAGGCTGCCGACATAAATCGGCAGCCTTGTTAGTTATCGGGCAGGATCCTCCAAAACCTCTAATAAGAACCCATTAAAGAGAAACTTCATTTGTGAGCATTACTCTTTTCATCATCAACTATCTGATTTAAGTCCAGCATATTAAAATTTGAATTGACAATATAGGGTAGGGGGCTATACTATATAGTTGTCGGCAAGGGAAATTTTTGTAATAATTTTGATCTCGCTTTTGACGGCCGTCAGAGCAAAAAAAGATATATACAAGGAGAGTATACTATGATGAATCAAGCTCTTTCTCTGCCGGATCCAAGGCGTTGGAAAGCACTGGCTTTGTTATGCATTGCAAATTTTATGGTTATTATGGATACCTCAATTATTGGGGTTGCGCTGCCGGCAATCAAAGAAGCGCTCGGATATACACAGGCTAATTTGCAATGGGTATTTAATGCATATGTCATTTTCTTTGGCGGTTTGCTGTTACTCGGTGGGCGTTTATCCGATCTGTTTGGGCAGCGACGCATGTTCATGTGGGGATTTTCGATCCTAACGTTAGCTTCTTTGCTTGCAGGTGTGGCTTGGAACGAGGAGTCGCTTAACATCGGGCGTGCATTGCAAGGATTTGGTTCCGCATTAATTGCCCCCTCAGCATTAACCATAGTCATGATGTTGTTTAGTGGTAACCCCAAAGAGTTAGGTAAAGCATTAGGGTTTTGGGGTGCTTCTGCTGCTGCCGGCGGATCGGCTGGTGTATTTCTAGGAGGTGTTATAACCGAGTGGTTAAGCTGGGAATGGACATTTCTGATTAACGTACCGATCGGCATCGTTGCCATGCTTGTAGCCCCTAGAATTTTATCAAAAGGGGTTCGAAGAAAAGGAAGTATCGATGTTATCGGCTCTATCTCCGTAACAGCCTCATTGGTACTGGTGGTGTACGGCATTGTTACTGCTGAACACAATGGATGGAGCGCACCGACTACCGTATGGACACTAGTTTTGGGGGCCGTATTATTTATTCTGTTCTTAATCATTCAGGCTGTAAAAAAAGAACCGCTTATTCCTCTCAGGATCTTTAAGGCGCCAAACTTGGCAGCAGGTAATATCGCACTCATTATGCTGTCCGCCGCTTGGATTCCGTTATGGTTTTTCCTTAATCTCTATTTGCAGCAAGTATTGAAGTTTTCTGCTTTCGCAGGTGGACTTGGTTTGCTACCTATGACCGTACTTATTGCCATATGTATGATTTTTGTTTCCGGTAAATTGATCGGAAAAATTGGCGTGAAATCCAATGTGGTTATCGGATTGATAGCTCTTGGAGGATCGTTATTACTCTTTGCAACAAACACACCGGTTGATGGTAATTTCGCAACAAATGTACTTCCAGCCTCACTACTAGGCGCGCTTGGTATGTCGCTTGCTTATATTCCGGCTACCATGTCTGCCATGTCGGGAGCCAAGCCGGAAGAGTCAGGGCTCGCATCCGGCCTTACTAATACAAGCTATCAGATCGGCTCAGCGATAAGTCTGGCCATCATGGTTGCGATTGCTGCATCAAGAACAGCTTCCCAAGCTGGTGCTGATCAGTTAATTGCGTTGAACGAAGGGTTTCAGCAAGCGTTCCTATGGTCAGGAATTATCGCTATCGCAGGTGCTATCCTGGCAATTCTGTTTATCCGCTCTCCGAAGCCGGGTAAACAAACGGGCGTATAGTTATAACTTTGTATAGGGTAATGGGTATAGGTAATCTTTTATGAGGAGGTGAGCTATGTGCACATGGATACAGAAATGCTTGAACATGAAGGCGGAAATGATTCGAGTTGCTGCTCTGCTGATGGAACACCAAGAAAAAGTCATCATTCGGATAAAGTAAAAAACAGTATACTAAGCCGATTGAATCGGATCGAGGGGCAAGTACGCGGCATTAAAGGACTCATTGAAAAAGATACGTATTGCGATGGAGTACTGACCCAAATCTCCTCGGTACAATCGGCTTTGAATGGGGTCGGAAAGCTCTTATTGGAGCATCATCTCAAAAGCTGTGTCATCGAGCGGATCCAAGAAGGGGACTCCGAGGTGTTAACAGAGCTTATGGTAACCATGAATAAGTTAATAAAATAAACTTGGGATACTACTCACACCTTTTTCTTTTTTTTGTTAATATAGGGTAGATGGGTATGGTAAAAATATACTGACTCAATATAGGGTGGGTGGGTATACTAAAAATGCTTAAGAAGAGTTGGTGGATGATATTGGATACGAATGAATCAATATATTCATTTCCTAAAAATCAAGAATCAAATTACCTGACTCTGAAGGATCGACTCTCCATCCAGATGAGATTGAATCGAATTGAAGGACAGGTTCGCGGAGTACAGAGGCAAATGGAACGGGATGATTATTGTGATCAAATCTTAAACCAGGTCGAGGCTATCCATTCCGCTTTGAGCGCAGTCGGTATATTGCTCATGTCGAATCATTTGAAGTCATACGCGGCAAGCGCCGACTCAAAACATAGCGAATCCATCGCACAAGAAATGCTAAAAACAATGTCTATTTTGGTCAATCGAAAGGAAGAGGAAAAATAAAAAAACATTACACTTCAAAATATTAAAAATTACTATTGAACAGGAGAGAATATTCAAAATGCAAAGAAAAATGATGCTTATTTTAACAGTTGTTTTGGTCCTCGGTGTGCTGTCTGCATGCGGTACCTCCAAAAAAAATGAAAATTCAGCAACTCCAAGTACTGGCCATGGAGAGCACGGTGACCATGATACTAAGGAACAACCAGCAAATAGCCTTAAAGCGTCATTTTCATTTGCATCTGGAACAGTGAAAGCAACCGAAAATTCAGATTTGAATATTCAAATTATGGATTCCGATGGCAATTCAGTAAATGAGTTCGAATGGAGTCATGAAAAATTGATGCACCTTATTGTGGTTAGTAAAGACCTCTCTTACTTTAACCACATTCATCCTGATTATAATACAAATGGAAATTTTGTGATTGAAGCATCGTTTCCAAATGGAGGTGAGTACAAAGTCTTTTCAGATTTTGTGCCAAAAGGTGGAGCGAGCACCACACTCAGTGAGTGGGTGGAAGTAGAGGGAGAAGAAAAAGAGCAGGAGCCTATAGAAGCTGATACAAAGCTTGTGAAATTTGCTGATGGCAAAGAAGTTGAACTTACTTTAAGCAGCACAACGGCGAAAGACGAAGTCACACTTACGTTTAATATGGTTGACGCGCAAACGAAGAAAGACATTAGTGATCTAGAGCAATATTTGGGTGCTGTAGGACATGTAGTTATATTATCAGATGATGCGGAGCAATATCTCCATGTTCATCCAGTGGACGAAAAAGCGACTGGTCCGAAAGCAGAGTTTATGACTTCCTTTCCGAAAAGTGGAATCTATAAAATATGGGGTCAATTTCAGCATCAAGGGCAAGTTTTTACTGTACCTTTCGTAGTCGATATCGAGTGATTCGTTAAGTTTGAACTGAGGAGAGGAAGAATTGTGGTTGAAAAAATCAAAATTGCCATAAGCCCAGTGATTCAACTTGGCGGTAGCTTGTTCACGCCAAACCAACTTGTAAAAATCGGAAATAGCGTAGGAACAGATGCTAAAGTGGAAATGACCACTTTCAAACAGCTCTATGCAGAAGTGCCGATCGAGCAAAGAGAAGCAATCAAGGAAGAACTTGAGCGTATTGGCCTTGAAGTGAATCCTGCGGGGTTTGTAACCAAAAGTCTAATTGCCTGCAATTTCTGTAAAGGTGCCGAAGAAGCTGGGCTTGAAACAGCCAAAACCTTGAATAAAGCAATAGCTGGCATCGAGACACCTGCACCGCTAAAAATCGGCTATGCGGGTTGCGCATTAGGTACCAGCGAACCGCTGATTAAGGATATCGGCGTTGTCAAAATGCGCGATAAGTTTGATATTTACGTTGGCGGTGAATCGAAGGGACTTAAAACGTCCTTCGCCAAATTGCTTTGTTCAGAAATCACGGAAGATCAGCTTATTTGCGCTGTTACAGGCATCATTGATTTTTATAAAGAACAGGCAAAAGGCAAGGAAAAGTTCAGCAAATTCGTAAAACGGATTTCGCTTGAGCAGTTGCAACAGATTGCAGAGAAATCCATTGAAAGGAGGTGAAAACTATGAAAGAGGTAAGCCTTCAAGTACAAGGCATGACTTGCCGTTCTTGTGTTCCTAGAATTGAAAGTGCGATCAATGAAATCGGAGCTGAAGGGCAAGTGAATTTTGAGCAGGGCACGATAGATGTTCGGTTTGACGAAGAAAAAATTCAGATTTCCGAAATTGAGGAAGCCATTCGGAAAAAGGGTTATAACGTTCTGGTGTGACAGTGACCATCCAAAGCTGCTATGACTATAATTTTGCCAAACGCCATTATAAAGTACAGTTTATCTGGATTTCATTGGTTTTGAGGATCTAACTGAAATTTGTGGTGTAATGAGCAAACCCGGTCGAAGCTCGACCGGGTTTGCTCAATTATACTAAATTTCACTGAATTAAATCATTCCGCTGTGAATGGAAAGGGTACGCTTTTGTATGAGCAGTATCTCAAAAGCTCATCATGGAGCGAGTTCAAGAGAGAGTGACGATGAAACAAAAGAGAAAGCATGTTGACTATTATAGGGTAGGGGGGTATACTATATTTAAGAAGGGCGTTAATAAATATATCAGAACGAAGGGATGAGGAAAAATGAAAAACATTACACTTCAAGTTGAAGGTATGAGCTGCCAACATTGCGTCAACTCCATTGAAGGCGCACTTAAAGAAATTGGGGCTAAAGGGAAGGTTGATCTTAAGAAGAACACAGTGGATGTGTCGTTTGATGAAAATCAAATAACAATCGATCGAATTAAGGAGACCGTAGAAGATCAGGGATACGACGTGGTGTAAGTCAATTGACAACGAGGGAGTGAATCTTTGTGGAATCAACAGCCGCTCAGAATAAGCAATCAACTTTGCAAATTACTGGTATGACTTGCGCCGCTTGCGCAAACCGAATTGAGAAAGGCCTCAATAAAATGGAAGGAGTCTCTTCAGCTAACGTAAACTTTGCGTTGGAAAAAGCAAATGTAACGTACGATCCGGTAAAAGTGGATAGGAATACTCTAGAGGAAACCATTAAAAAGCTTGGATACGGCACTGTTACGGAAGTTGCGCAGTTTAATCTCGAAGGCATGACGTGTGCTGCTTGTGCTAACAAAATCGAAAAGGGACTAAGCAAGTTGCCAGGCGTTACAAATGCGACTGTAAACTTCGCGATGGAAACGGCTCGCGTGGAGTATTCATCGGGAGATGTCACGATTGAGGATATGCAAAACAAAGTCAAAAAGCTTGGCTATAAAGCCATGATCAAGCAGGAGAATCAAAATGCGGATGACCACCGTCTTAATGAAATACGTCAGCAGAAACGGAAATTGTTAATTTCGGCGATTTTCTCCTTCCCGCTGTTATGGACGATGGTTGCTCACTTTTCGTTTACCTCATGGATGTACATGCCAGATTTTCTGATGAATCCTTGGGTTCAACTTATTTTGGCCACTCCGGTGCAATTTTATATTGGTAAACAGTTTTATGTAGGCGCATATAAGGCGCTGCGCAATCGCAGTGCGAATATGGACGTTCTGGTTTCACTTGGAACCTCCGCTGCTTATTTCTACAGCCTGTACTTGACCCTCGATTGGTATGCGATGGGTGACAGTATGCATCATGGACCGTCCTTGTACTACGAGACAAGTGCAGTTCTGATTACGTTGGTCATTATGGGGAAACTTTTCGAAGCAAACGCGAAAGGCCGGACCTCCGAAGCAATTAAATCCTTGATGGGATTACAAGCGAAAACGGCTTTGGTCATTCGCGATGGCAAAGAGCTGACGATTCCGGTGGATGAAGTCATCGTAGGGGATGTCGTTCTTGTCCGTCCAGGGGATAAACTGCCGGTGGATGGAGAAGTGCTTGAGGGCGTGTCGTCGGTAGACGAATCCATGCTTACGGGCGAAAGTCTCCCTGTGGAGAAGAAAGCCGGAGATGCGGTTATTGGAGCCACGATTAATAAAAACGGTATTCTTCGAATCAAAGCAACGAAAGTCGGCAAAGAAACGGCGCTTGCGCAAATTATCAAAGTTGTGGAAGAAGCACAAGGCTCCAAAGCACCAATTCAACGGGTAGCGGATATAATCTCGGGTATATTTGTTCCAATTGTTGTTGGCGTCGCGGTCGTTGCTTTCTTGGTGTGGTATTTCCTCGTGACACCCAACGATTTCGCAGGAGCTTTGGAAAAAGCAATTGCCATACTGGTTATTGCTTGCCCATGTGCGCTTGGATTGGCAACTCCGACGTCAATCATGGCGGGATCGGGACGCGCGGCTGAACTTGGTGTTTTGTTTAAGGGTGGAGAACATCTGGAACAGACCCATAAGATCGATGCGATCATTCTCGACAAAACCGGTACGGTAACAAAAGGCAAGCCCGAACTGACAGATGTATTAGCTGAAGGTAACGAGTCAGAATTCCTAAGACTGGTCGGCGCGGCGGAGAAAAATTCGGAGCATCCGCTTGCGGAAGCGATCGTGGTAGGCATCCAGGAAAGAAATATTGAGCTGCCGAGAACAGAATCGTTCGAAGCCATTCCAGGATTCGGAATCAAGGCCGTTGTAGAAGGGAAACAATTACTGATTGGTACACGCCGATTGATGGAAAAGTATAAAGTTAACGCGAAGGCAGCTTACGAACCGATGTCTCGTTTAGAGGAGTCAGGCAAGACAGCCATGCTGGTTGCGATTGATGATCGATATGCAGGTATGATTGCTGTGGCGGATACAATTAAGGAAACGTCCAAAGCTGCAGTGAGTCGTCTAAAAGAGATGGGAATTCAGGTCATCATGATTACTGGCGACAATGAACGGACAGCTAAGGCCATCGCGGCTCAAGTGGGTATTGACCATGTACGGGCTGAGGTTTTGCCTGAAGGAAAAGCAGAAGAAGTGAAAAAACTACAAGCTCAAGGCAAAAAAGTGGCGATGGTCGGAGACGGTATCAATGATGCGCCGGCCCTTGCGACGGCAGACATTGGTATGGCAATTGGCACAGGGACAGATGTAGCCATGGAAGCTGCAGATGTTACCCTTATGCGCGGAGACCTGTCCAGCATTCCTGATGCGATTTACATGAGCCGTAAGACCATGAGAAATATTAAGCAAAACCTGTTTTGGGCGCTTGGTTATAACACACTAGGGATTCCAATTGCTGCGATTGGTTTGTTAGCACCGTGGGTTGCCGGTGCAGCGATGGCAATGAGTTCGGTTTCCGTTGTTCTTAACGCGCTTCGTTTGCAACGTGTGAAAATACGAAACTAAATAGGATCAGATTGGAGCGATATTTTTATGATAAGAAATATTCTTGCCTTCGGCGTACTGCCGCACTATGGAAATCCAAAGGAAAGTAATCATTCAGACGGCCATGGTGGCACCAGTCATAGTCACATCGGTCATGGTGATCACGATAGTAGCGTACAGACTGCAAGTAACCTTAAAGCTTCATTTACGTTTGCATCTGGAGTAGCAAAAACGAACACGAATGTGGAATTGAATATTCAAATTAAAGACAATGAGGGCAACTTGGTCAAAGAATTTGAACGAAGCCATGAGAAATTGCTCCATCTCATCGTTGTTAATAAAGACCTCTCCTACTTTAGCCACATTCACCCTGAGTACGATGGAAACGGCAATTTCAAAATCAATACAACGTTTCTGAAAGGTGGAGGATACAAATTCTTTGCAGACATCCTTCCAAAAGGCGGATCGAGTACTACGCTCAGTGAATGGGTGAAAGTGGAGGGAGAAGAAAAAGCACTGGAGCCTATAGAAGCTGATACAAAGCTTGTGAAAGTTGTTGATGGTAAAGAAATTGAACTTACCATAAGCAACACAACGGCGAAAGATGAAATCACACTTACGTTTAATATTGTTGACGCACAAACAAAGAAAGGGATTAGCAACCTGGAGCAATATCTGGATGCTGTAGGACATGTCGTTATATTATCAGATGATGCGGAGCAATATCTCCATGTTCATCCAATGGACGAAAAAGCGACCGGTCCGAAAGCGGAGTTTATGACTTCCTTTCCGAAAAGTGGGACTTATAAAATATGGGGCCAATTTCAGCACCAAGGAGAAGTTTTTACTGTACCTTTCGCAGTCGACATCAAATGATTCGATAAGGAGTGTACCGAGCATGGAAAAAACAATTAAAATCTATACGATTCCTACCTGTAGTGACTGCAGTTATGCTAAACGGTTTTTCAAAGAGAATGAGCTTCCCTATACAGACTTTGACTGCACAGAAAATCCAAAGTATCCAGAAGAAGTGTGGAACTTGACTGGAAAACAGATTGTGCCGACGATTGTGATTGGCGATAAGGTGTTTATCGGCTTCGCGGAGAATCTCAGTGAAATAAGCGAATTGTTGAATAAAGAGTAAAGTGACTGTCTGTTTATATGTAGTTCACGGAAAAAGCAGCTCACGCTCAAGTTGAGCTGCTTTTTCGATCAAAGGAAACTTACTAAAAGGAGCCTCACTTTACATAGGGGGGTGGGGGATGTTAATCTGAATAAAAGGAGTTGATTCAAATGGATAAAACAACACACGAGGTCACCTCAGTTGACCATACATCTTCTACAGAGCGGAAAAGTCATCATTCCGAAAAAACAAAGCTCAGTTTGATTCATCGGCTGAATCGTATCGAAGGGCAAGTACGCGGGGTAAAGGGACTGATCGAAAAAGACACGTACTGTGATGATGTGTTGCATCAAATCGCTTCAATACAATCGGCTCTTAATGGGTTAGGTAAACAGCTGTTTGAACACCATTTAAAGAGTTGTGTCATTGAACGGATTCAAGAAGGCGACCGCGAAGTTTTGGATGAACTGATGACTACCGTAAATAAGCTAATTAAATAACAGAAAGGGGGAGGGATCACATTGATTCTCCACCTTTTTTTGCATTCGGGCCGCCATTACGGCATGATTCCGCGCAGCTCGTTTTTTGCATCTGCTGCCCCTCGTATGCAGTGCGAAAACAATCTAGCGATAAAAAGATAAAATGGCCAGTCTTCTTTTAATAGAAGTCTGGTCTTTTTTGCATTTACAGAATATTAACACGATGCAGATACGGACCTGATTTTTTACCCGTAACATAAGTATTAGATGTGGGAACGGTCCCACATTCAGCAAGAAGTGCATAACGTAAGTCATGAAGATAACGGATTAATGAAAGGTGGTGCGCCGCAATGAAGCTGCTGGATCTAAAAGGGTACGCATCTCCGGAGGATTCCCAAACACATATCCGCATTCCTTTTGAGTTGGAAGAGGGCTGTGGGAAGCTGAACCTGCGATTACAATATACGCCGAAGACGCTCGAAAATCGGGAGAAGGCGCTACGGCTGCTAAAGGACAGTTACGATCTATACATTTTGCCGGAAAATCGGGAATACGCGATTGCCAATGCTGACCGGCATCTCCCCCTGAAAAATCTAATCACACTCTCGCTGGACGATGCGCGGGGATACCGAGGGGCGTGCCACCGCCAAGACGAGGTGCAGGATCTATACGTATCGGAGAGAGAAGCTTCGCCCGGCCTTATGGCGGGCGAGCTGGTTCCGGGGCCCTGGAGCGTCACATTAAGCCTGCACTGCATCGTGACCGATACTTGCGATTATCAACTGGAAATCTGGACGACAGAGGAGGGCTCGATATGAAGTGGTTCGCCTGTGAACTGCATACACATACGCTGCACAGCGATGGCAGTCAGTCGCTGGGAGAACTGGCAGCGGGAGCAGCAAATCTGGGCTTCGACGCCATCGCGCTGACCGATCACAACACGATGTCCGGCCTGAGTGGCAAAGAGGAAATCGAGCAGAGGTACGGACTGCGAATCATCCCCGGCATGGAGTGGACAACTTTTTACGGCCATATGGTGACGATAGGACTGAGCGCTTTTGCCGACTGGCGTCAAGCGGATCGTGATGGGATCGATGAGGGGATCGAGAACGTGCATCGCCTCGGTGGAATCGCCGGGCTTGCTCATCCCTTCCGAATCGGCAGTCCGGCCTGTACCGGTTGCTTTTGGGAATACGAGATTGGGAACTGGTCCGCTGTCGATTACATCGAAGTCTGGTCCGGTACGTTCCCTTCCATTCAGACAAACAATCGGCGGGCTTTTGATCTGTGGACATACAAGCTGAATGAAGGATATCGGATTGCGGCCACTTCAGGCAGGGACTGGCACGCGCAGGGCGAGACAGACGATCCGATCTCGGTTACTTACCTCGGCATCGAGGACGACGCAGTGGCGGGGAACGAGGACTCGACAGCCCTTTGGCTCCATGAAGAAACGCTTATCCAAGCGCTGCGGGAAGGGCGCGCGTCCGTAACGATAGGTCCTCTGCTGACCCTGACGCTGGAAGCTGGGGGTGCATTCTATGCAATAGGCTCTACGGTTCCAACAGTAGTCGAGAGACGGGAAGCTGCAGAGGAGCCGATCCGGGCGAACTTGACGCTGGACTTCTCGGTACGCACCGGACTGTGGTCGCTACCGAAGCAGGTCTGCAGATTGAAGCTGTGTTCCAATCTGGGCGAGGAGCTTAACCTTGAAATTCCGTCTTCATCGGACGAACAGATAATGCAATTTGAAGCCCAACTGAGGGAGTCCGCTCTAGATACCCCCCGTAGGTGGATTCGCGCCGAGCTGTGGGGAACCGTACGAGGGGTCCATGTGCTGATCGCCTTTACCAACGCCATCTATTTCGAAGAAGGAGGATACTCGCAATGAACAAATTTCCGCTGATCACAGCCCATACTGGCTGCATGGGCCATCCCAATCATTCTTTCGAGTCACTTCAGGCGGCTTTAAAACTTGGCGTGGATATTTACGAAGACGATATTCGATCGACTCAGGACGGTGTGCCGGTGCTCGCCCACGATGACGATATCGTTTTGGCAGATGGAAGCCGAGGCAGTCTTGCAGAAATGACACTGAAGGAGTTGAACACCGCTAGATTAGCACCCATTCCGACGCTTCAGGATGTGCTTGAACAGATACGCCAAGCAGGTAAAATCATGAATCTTGATATCAAAACAGACAGCGCTCTGGGACCGGTCTCCGCCCTGGTTGATCGGATGGGCATGGAGGAGATGGTGTTTATCAGTGGCTGCGAATACGGGTCAGCGGTTAAAGCTAGCCGGAACGCTCCAAGCATCCGCAGGCTGCTTAATGTGAACATGCAAAGCTTCGGGAGTCTGAGCTACGAAGAGGCAATGTTCCAGGCGTGTACAAATGCTCGCGAAGCCGGCTGCTTTGGGATTAACGTGCCGTATCAGCTAGTTCAGCCAGAACTAATGGAAGCTGTGCAGCGGAGCGGTCTGGCTATCTACGTCTGGACGGTCATGGAGGCTGACGACATGCGGCGACTTGCACAGTTGGGCGTCGATTCGATAACAACCCGTGATCCGGCGAAGCTGATTGCTGTCCGGGAAGAAACGGATTTTGCAAAGGAGAATAGGGATTGGACAATAAGCTGAATCATAGTTTGCGGGAACTGGCCCAACTGGCCGGTGTATCGAAATCGACCGCTTCTCGGGTTATCTCCGGAAACGGATACGCGAGTCCCGAAGTCCGGGATCGCGTTCTCAAGGCGGTCAAGCAGCTTCGATACAAGCCGAGCGCCGTCGCCCGGGCGATGGTCGCCAAGCGCACGTACAACATCGGAGTCATCGTTTTCCGTGACAGGCTTCCGATCGTGTCCCACACGCTGTACGGCAGAATCATTGACGAGATACTGATGTCCGCTGAAGAGATGGGCTACTCAATTTTCCTGAAGACCGACAGGGAAATGTCGCTACGCTCCACCGATTATATGCTGGAACAGCGGGTGGATGGACTCATCCTCGTCAGCCGGCTACAGAAGAACGTCATCAATTACGTCAAAAACTTCAATATCCCTTATCTGATGGTGAACGGATCGACGGAAGATCCGGACGTTGTGCATCTCGTGAGCAACGATGAAGCCGGTGGAGAACGGGCGGCACAGCATTTATATGACTGCGGACACCGCAAATTCTTTATCATCGCCGGACCGGGCGAGCATCGGAGCCACTCACTGCGATTGGAGGGATTCCGAAAACGGCTGGAATCCCTCGGCGTTAGTTCTGAACAGGACGGGTTTACCGTCGTCGAGTCATCGGAATCGAGCTTCGATTCCGGTCGGAAGCTGATGGAGGAGCATTATGCGGCATTCCGGGAGGGACAATACAGCGCTCTGTTCAGTACAAATGACATGCTTGCACTGGGCGCGATGAAGGTGCTGCTGGAGCGCGGCGTCCGCGTTCCGGAGGAAGTATCCGTTATGGGTTACGACAATACTGAAGTGGCCGGCATGTACCACCCATCACTGACTACTGTCAGTGTGGATGCGTCTGGTATCGGCCGAGACGCGGTAACGGTTCTGGATCGCCTGATTAGCGGCGAGGGGAGCGTGCCGCGCCTGATTGAATACGAAAGCGAAGTGATTGTTCGTCAATCGACGAATGGAAGGGAGGACGGAACATGTCTTGGTACTGGAAACACGTAGGTCCGAGAAGAATAATCGAATTTGTGTTGCTGACCGTGTTCGCCGTTTTTTTCGCGGGTCCGCTGGTGAACCTGCTTGTGCTTGCCTTTAGTGAAAAGTGGAATTATCCGGACATTCTGCCCCAGGTATGGGGCTTCAAATGGTGGGAGTTTGTACTGGCGAAGGACGATATTGTCTCGTCGATCTCATTGTCCTTCCTCATTGCTACCCTGGTGACCCTGCTGTCCATCGTCGTCTGCATCCCAGCAGCGTACGCTTTCGCAAGACTCCAGTTTCCGCTGAAGCGGATGTTCCTGTTCTCGTTCCTGCTGACGCACGCCTTTCCGAAAATGGGGTTGTACGTCTCCATCGCGGTCCTTTTCTACCGGATTGGACTGATGAATACGCTGCTAGGCGTTGTGCTGATTCATATGATCAACGTGTTGATGTTCATGACCTGGATTCCGACCTCCGCCTTCCGCAACGTGCACCGGGCGCAGGAGGAATCGGCGCGGGACGTCGGGGCGAGCCCGTTCAAAGTGTTCCGTAGCATCACCCTGCCAATGGCGATGCCTGGCATCATGGTCGCTTCGATCTTCACGTTCCTCAATTCGCTCGACGAAGCGCAGGGGACGTTCCTGGTCGGCATCCCGGATTACAAAACGATGCCAATCGTCATGTACTCCATTATTTCCGACTTTCCGAGCAGCGCCGGAGCCGTATTCTCGATCATACTGACGCTGCCAACCATTATTCTGCTGGTGGCAGCCCAGCGGCTGGTGAGCGCGGACGTGCTGGCGAGCGGTTTTCAAATGAAATAAAAATGTGTTTCGTTCTATATTCCGAAGCAAAGGGAGGCAGAAGTATGCAGTTGTCTGTACGAGAGTTAGCCAAACGTTACAAAACCGGTGACGGTGTCAGCGGCATCAACATTGATATCGAAAAAGGCGAGCTGGTCACCCTTCTTGGTCCCTCCGGGTGCGGGAAAACTACCGTACTACGGAGCATCGGCGGGTTTCTCGAACCGGACTCCGGTGACATCTTGATCGAAGGCAAGAGTGTCATTCAACTGCCACCGGAGAAACGGCCGACCTCGATGGTGTTCCAGAGCTATAATTTGTGGTCACATATGTCGGTATACGACAATCTGGCGTTCGGCTTGAAGATCCGCAAAATGCCGAAGGCAGAGATCAGCACAGCGGTTGAAGATGCGCTCAAGTTGGTTCGACTGTCGGGTTTCGGGAAGAAGTATCCGGCCGAGCTTTCAGGCGGACAGCAGCAGCGAGTTGCACTGGCGCGGTCTCTGTTGCTGAATCCGGCGGTACTTCTGTTGGACGAGCCTTTCTCGGCGCTGGACGCCAAGCTGAGGCACGAAATGCGTGAGGAGCTGCGTGAGATCCAAATGAAGACCGGGCTGACAATGGTCTTTGTCACGCATGATCAGGAAGAAGCGCTGTCGTTATCTGACCGCATTATCGTCATGAATCACGGGCGCATCGAGCAGATTGCTCCTCCGCAGCAGATTTACGATGAGCCCGCTTCATTATATGTCGCCGGTTTTATCGGCAAAATGAATTTCCTGAAGGGGGTGGCGGAAGGGGGGAACATCCGGATAGGACATATTTGCCTGCCGAACGAGAAGGGGTTAAGCGGACAGGTGACGGCTGCGGTCCGACCAGAAGACGTACAGGTGAGCAGTACTGTGATGGGTGAAGGTACTTTGGTGGGCAAGGTCAAGCAGGTAATGATTCTTGGACATTACGCCGAAGTTACCGTGGAACTGGTGGAATTCGGCATTATACGTGCTTTTCTGAACAAGGAATTCGTTGAGCAACTGCAGGTAGGAAAAGACGTCGGCGTCTCGATCTCGAAAATGACCGGATTCCCGGTCGATGAATCGAACTGAGGAGGATGAATGATATGCGTATGAAAAAGCCATTTTTATCATTGTTGACTGTTGTGGGATTGTCAATGTCATTGCTGGCCGGGTGTGGAAACGGAAGCGAGATTAAAAGTACCTCAAACACCGAGGGGAACGCTGCTGCATCGAGCAATCCGGTATCTTTTAACTTCTATTTTACCGGCTCACAAAACGTCAAGGATCTGTGGGATTCGCTGGAGCCGATGTTCGAGAAACAGCATCCAGATATCGACGTGAACCTGGTCTATATCCCGTCCGGTACTGGCGCTGAGCCGACCTACGACCGGATCGTAGCCGCTAAGAAAGCGGGTAAGGGCTCAGGAGATATCGACCTGTACGAGGACGGCATCACCTCCGTCGCGCAGGGCACAAAGGATGGTATTTGGGAGCAACTGAACGAGAAAGACATTCCTAACCTAAGCAAAGTCAACACAGACACGATGAAGGATGTGGACAACTTCGCTGTTCCGTATCGTTCGTCCGCAGTGGTTCTGGCCTATGACAGCAGCAAAATCTCCAATCCGCCAACTACGCTGGACGAGCTGTTGCAGTGGATCAAAGCCAATCCCGAGCAGTTCGCTTACAATGACCCGTCAACGGGCGGTTCTGGCAGCTCGTTCGTCCAGACGATTGTCTACAAAGACCTGCCGGAAGAAGACATTCACAACTCCGATCCGGCGATCATGGAGAAGTGGGACGGCGGTTTCGACACGCTCAAAGAGATCGGACCATATGTCTACGGGCAGGGCATCTATCCGAAGAAAAACCAGGGTACGCTGGATCTGTTAATGAATGGCGAAGTTTCCTTAATTCCGGCCTGGTCGGACATGGTATTGCAGCAGCTGAACGAAGGTTTGTTGCCGGATACGATTAAGATGCAGCAGATCACGCCGGGCTTCAACGGCGGACCAACTTATCTGATGGTCAACCAGGAGTCGGACAAGAAGCAAGCGATCAATGAATTCCTGAATTTTGTCCTGTCCCCTGAAGCGCAGGAAGTGATCGTCGACAAAATGAATGGCTTCCCGGGCATTGAGCTTTCCAACATGTCGCAGGAAATGCAGGATAAGTTCGACGGTGTGGCCGAAGGCTTCCGCACGTTCAACATCGGGGATCTGGGCACGGAGATTAACAAACGCTGGCAGAGCGACGTTGCCGCGAAATGAGTAAGGAAGCCAGACAGTCGATCACAGGCTTGGCGATGGTGCTCCCCTCCTTCGCCATCCTGTTGATCGTCGTCATTATCCCCATTGTTCAATCCTTCATCATGAGCCTGAGCAATGGTTCGGGTGGATACGATCTGAGCCGCTATACGTATCTGTTCACTGATAAGGGGATGCGTAGCAATATCGTATTTACGCTTCGGGTGACTGCCATTACGTGCGTTGTCGTGATCTTGGTCAGCTACACGCTGGCGATCTACATGCGCTTCAACCAGGGGCCAATCGTCAATCTGATTCGTAAAACGTACATGATCCCGCTGTTCATCCCTGGTGTCATCGCAACTTACGGTCTAATCAACTTGCTTGGCAACCATGGCTGGCTCGCCCGCATGCTTGAGGTGGTCGGGATCACGCTGCCACGCATCATCTTTGACGAGAAAGGAATCATCATCGCCAACCTGTGGTTCAACATTCCATTTACGACGATGCTGCTCAGTTCCGCGCTGTCGGGCATTCCTTCATCGATCATTGAGAGTGCAAAGGACGTGGGTGTAGGCAGACTGACGCTGTTTACTCGGTTTATTTTCCCGCTGTCGTACAAGACATTTCTTGTTGCCCTGACCTTTGTCTTCATGGGGGTCATCGGCTCTTTCACTGCGCCCTATCTGATCGGAGCCAACTCTCCGCAGATGCTTGGTGTCTCCATGCAGCAGGTATTCAGCGTTTTCCAGGAGCGCGAACAAGCCGCAGCGATTGCTTTCTTCTCATTCCTGCTCTGCTCGGTGCTGGGTGCTTTCTACATCCGGTCGATGGCGGAGGAGGAGAAGGCGAAGATTTAGACGGGTTTCAAAAAGCTGAAGTGCTCCTTTATAGGGAGCGCTTTTTTTTGATGGAAAAACAGGATCAGTACTTTCTCTTTTTTTACAAAGGTGAAAATTAACAACCCGTTTACATCACAATGATACATAACGAATACTTTAGCTTTAACATTTAAGAAGACAAACGAGGGAACGAGGACTGACACATGAAGAATTATCCGATCATAGCCTCCATCACGACAGATGAACAAATTTCACAAGCTATAGCAAGCGATGTACAGCGAGTTATTCTGATGACAGGAAACATTACTAATCTGGGTTCGATCATAGACAGTCTGCATCGAAGTGGCAAACAAGTTTATGTGCATACGGAGATGGTATCCGGGATTGGGAGAGATGCCTCAGCAATTCAATATCTTGCAGATGTGTTCAAAATCGACGGGATCGTGACGACAAAGAGCAACGCAGTTTCTGCGGCCAAGCAAGCGGGCATATTAAGCATTCAGCGCATATTCGCCATTGATACGGCAGCAATAACGACTGCGGTTCGTATGATTATGAGCTATAAGCCTGATGAGGTTGAACTGATGCCGGGATTAATGCCTCGAGTCATCCAAGAACTGAAAGAACGCATCTCGCAGCCATTGATTGTGGGTGGCCTTATCCGGTATGAGGAAGAAATACAACAAGCATTAAAGAGCGGGGCAGATTTTGTTTCAGTAGGCCATGAGAAATTCTGGAATTAATTAATATCATACATCTATCCTTGGGTGGAGACGACGAGAAAACCCGGTGGTAAGTAAATCAATACAACCTTGATGTTGAAGGAGGGTGATTTGCTGCTGGGTTTTTTGTGTTGTCCAAAAATATATAACGGGAGGTAATAGAGCATGATCATTCAAGCAGTTGCTCATCGCGGCTATCCAAGCAAGTATCCTGAAAATACGATGTCTTCCTTTTTAAAAGCGGTAGAGCTTGGGTTCACACATCTCGAACTGGATGTTCATCTCAGCAAGGATGGAATTCCAGTGGTGATTCATGACCATACGCTTGACCGCATGACAAATGGAACAGGCAGGGTGGCTGATTATACTGCTTCGGAGCTGCAATCTTTAAAAATCAAGCAAGATGAACATATTCCAACCCTTGAAGAGGTGCTGCGTGCTTTAAAGGGTAAGATTCAACTTAACATTGAGCTCAAGCAGATGGGAAGCTATTACCCTCATCTGGAGGAAAGGGTACTTGAAGTTATCGGGGAATTCAACATGCTGGATCAGGTGGTAATTACGTCATTTGATTTCGATGCCCTGGAGAAGATCAGGGAACGATCTGGCGATGTACGTATTGGTCTCATTACCTTTGGCTGTTCGAAAGCTATTCTGGACTGGTCATTAGAGATGGGGGCGATGTTCTTGTCCATACACCATGCTTTTGTGACCGAGCATTACATTCATAAATGCCAAGAATTAGGAATCCAATTGATGGCGTGGACAATCAACGAGACTTCCGTCATGAAGAAATTTCAGGAGTATCCGTCCGTATGGGTCTGCACTGACGAACTGGAATGCTTCATAGATGTATTGGAGTTGTCCAGCTCATTGTGAGCGGGCAGGAGTAATGTGATGGAAGATGTATATGCTTACGATGCTTATTGCTTTGATTTGGACGGGACCATCTATATTGGCCAGATGAGGCTCCCTGGCGTGAATAGCTTTATAAACAGCTTGCGTACACGAGGCAAGCGCCTGCTGTTCCTTACAAATACTCCCGTTCATACCAAGGAAGATTGCTACAAACGGCTGCTGAGTTTGGGCATTTCGTGCCAGCCTGATGAAATTCTGACTGCAGGTTACCTTTCGGGAATGTATTTTGCAGAGCATGCGCCGGACGCCAAGGTGCTGGTTGTAGGTGAGGAAGCTTTGCGGAGGGAGCTTCGGGCACTCGGGGTAGCAATTACCGAGGATCCATATCGATCAACACATGTGTTAGTCGGAATGGATCGGAAATTTAACTACGATAAGCTCCATCTGGCGGCAAAAGCAGTGCGCCATGGAGCGGCTCTGCTCGCAACTAATCCGGACAACTGCTGTCCCGTTCAAGGGGATATCATTCCGGATACCGGAGCTGTTCTAAGCTCGATTGAGGCGGCCAGTCAGCAGAAAGCATCGGTCGTGATTGGCAAGCCTTCCCGCTATTATGCAGAGAAGGCGCTTCAGCTATTGGATGTGGATCGCAGCAGATGCCTCATGATAGGTGATCGGCTGGAAACAGATATTTTATTTGGACAGCAAAATGGAATGAAGACTGCGCTCGTGCTTACGGGGATCTCTTCAAGAGAGGATATCGGAAAGACAAAAATCGTTCCGGATTATATATGGCCTTCATTCAACGAATTCATTATGGAGCAGCAGGCCCATCCAAAGCCTTCAAATGTGTTGCAGGTGGAGAAGGCTTGAACCGGAAGGTATCCAAAATAAAGATGGAGGTGGCGTTTATGCGTCTGGCGTTACTTGGTGATCTTCACTATTCAAGCATGAGTCACGGGACGGAAGAAATGAGGGCTGCAAGAGTCCGGGCATACGAGCATATGCTCAAGGCTTTTCTGAAGGAGGATGCGGACTATCATATCTCAATTGGTGATTTAACGCATGAAGGAACGGCTCAGGAACTTCGATCCATTTTCTCCATTCTTGCAAAAAGTGAACGGAAATTCATTCATGTGCTGGGTAATCATGATACGTATTCGCTGCCAAAGCATGAAATTTCCACGCTAACAGGTCAGGCACGCTATCGGGCCATAGATACGTCTCACGCCAGACTAATTTTTCTGGATACTACCCAGGAAATGAACCGTGAGGATTGGGGAGGGGAGCTAGACGAAGAGCAGCTGACATGGATTAAAGGCCAAATTGCCGATTCACATGAAAAGCAAGTGCTCGTCTTCGGGCATCATCCGGTATTCGATACGACTGCGCGCTCGACACTAGATAAGCTTTACATCCGTCCGCAGGATGAACTGAGGGATGTATTCAATAGTCGGCCAGGTGGAGGCATCTATTTTTGCGGGCATAATCACATGAATTCCATCGTTAAGCAAGGAGAATGGCATTACGTACAGACCGCAGCTTGTCTCGATGTGCCGGCATACCGCGTTATTGAAGTTGATGAGGGCGAAGTAGTAATCACTCACCAACGAATGCTGGGTGCTGTTCTCATGAATGATATTCAGAGTTTTTGTCATGATACGCCGGGCTTTGGACCTGTCGCTAATGCAGTGGGTGAAGAAAGCGACCTTATCTTATCCGTTCGAATAGCATCGGCCGCACAATAATGTGAAGAAAAAGGAGGGAATGTCGTGGCTCAAATTGTATTAAAGCAGATCGAAAAAAGCTTCAAGCAGGATAAAGTCATCGAGGGTCTCGATCTGACCATTGAGGATGGTTCCTTTACGGTATTGGTCGGCCCGTCCGGCTGTGGAAAATCGACGACACTCCGCATGATCGCAGGACTTGAGAAAGAAACGGGAGGTGAAATTTGGATTGGGGACCATCGTGTCAATGGAGTAGAGCCAGGCAAGCGTAATGTGGCGATGGTATTTCAAAACTATGCATTATATCCAATGATGACAGTCAAGGAGAACATTGAATTCGGATTAGTAAATCGCAAGGTGCCTCGGCCCGAGCGTGAGCGTCTTGTAAAGGAGATCACCGAGGTCGTCGGTCTGGCAGAGTATTTGCATAAAAAACCGCAAGCTCTGTCCGGAGGTCAACGCCAGCGGGTTGCCTTGGCTCGGGCCATGGTTAAAAGTCCCGCAGTCTTCCTGATGGACGAGCCCTTGTCGAATCTGGATGCCAAACTACGCCATCAGATGCGCACGGAACTGATTCAGCTTCACAAACGGCTGGGCGCAACCTTTGTTTTTGTAACTCATGACCAGGTTGAGGCCATGTCGATGGGAGATCGTATCGTCATCATGGATAAAGGGCGTATTCAACAAGCAGACAGTCCAATGAAAATCTACGATGATCCGGATAATGTTTTCACAGCGCAGTTTATCGGTACACCGCCGATGAATGTGATTGATCGTGAACGTATCCTGCCTTTTTTGAATGGGCAGCTTCATGATGATATTGGTCATATTGGCTTTCGACCAGAGAAAGCAACGATGACGCTTGAGAACAGACCGCAGACCGGGCATATTCAGTTCTCGGCTCATATCATGACACGCGAGACACTGGGAGCAGAGATCATCTATCAACTGGATTCCGCGCTTGGACCTATCGCCGTAAAGAGCTTCTTGAAACCGTTGGAGTCAGCCTCCGAGGTAAACATCATCGTGTCTATGCAGGACCTGTACTATTTTGATCGGAACGGTGTGCGTGCTCGTCAGCATGAGCTGGCCGAAGCGGGAGAGCTGATTGTCCTGGGAGGAGGATATTCATGACCGTCTGGTCCAAGCTCCGTCCCTATGTATTGGTGGCTCCCTCCATCACAATATTCTCCATTTTTTTCCTTTATCCGATCTTCTATATGATCTTCTTAAGCTTTTACAACTGGGATTTTATTAATCCGGTCAAGGAGTTCGTGGGATTCAACAACTTTGTTGAACTATTTAAGGATAGTGCATTTCTTCAGGTGTTAAGCAATTCCTTGAACTATACGCTTCTTTCGGTATCCTTATCCATTGTGATCTCGCTTCTACTTGCGATTTGGCTGAATCGGGAAGGGGCATGGTACGGGTTTGTTCAGGGTGCGCTTTTCAGTCCGCATATTGTTTCACTTGTATCGGTATCCCTGGTGTGGATGTGGCTAATGGATCCCAAATTCGGTTTGCTTAACGGTTTGCTTGATATGGTTGGTTTGCCTAAGCTGGCATGGCTGAGTAGTCCAGACAGTTCATTACTGTCGCTTGTGCTTGTTTCGGTCTGGAAAGGCGTGGGTTACAACGCCCTCATCTTCATCGCGGGCCTCCAAAGCATTCCCAGGGATGTGTATGAAGCCTCAGCTCTGGACGAGGCCAATTGGTGGCGTAAATTCTACAAAATTACGCTTCCCATGCTTTCGCCGACACTATTTTTCTTAATAATCATCAATCTGATCAGTTCATTCCAGGTGTTTGAGACCATTGCCATTATGACCAACGGGGGTCCGATCAATTCAACCAACACGCTCGTCTTTTACATCTACGAGTATGGATTCCGCTACTTCAAGATCGGTTATGCATCGGCAGCGGGAGTTATACTGCTTGTTGTCGTTGGTCTGCTTACGCTAGTCTACTTTAAGTTGCTGAGCCGCAAGGTTCACTACCAATAGAGAGGAGAAGAGAAAATTTTATGGCAAGGAAGTCATTGCTGCGTATGCTCAATATTACTGCCACAATAGCATTGGTTGCGATTTTTGCTATCCCTTTTCTATGGATGATTTCAACATCTTTGAAGTCTTACCCGGAGACGGTGATTTTTCCACCCAAGTGGATTCCCTCCAAGGTGATGTGGAGCAATTTCCAAGCGGCGTGGGAATCGGGGCCTTTTTTGAAATATCTAATGAACAGCGTTGTTGTATCGGTCAGCATACTCGTTCTTCAATTCACGACCATAATATTGGCAGCCTATGCTTTTGCAAGATACTCCTTCAAAGGAGACAAGCTGTTATTCGGGATAACGATGGTGACCTTGATGATTCCTGGTCAGCTCATTTTCCTACCTGTGTATTTGTTGATGAGCAAGTGGGGACTCATTAACAATTTGCTGGCACTCATTTTGCCCTTCTCTTCCAGCGCCTTTGGCATATTCATGCTCAGGCAGTCATTCAAGCAAGTACAGGAAGAGCTTATTGAAGCGGCGCGACTCGACCAGGCACCTGAATGGAAGATCATTCTTAAGATTATGGTGCCAATGGCCCGTCCAACGTTAGTAACATTTGCATTGTTCAGCTTCATTGCACACTGGAATGATTATTTCTGGCCGCTTGTGATGACAACTTCTGATGCAGCAAGAACGCTTCCGATTGGGATCTCTAAGCTGCGCGAGGTTGACGGAGGAGCTGCCTGGCATATTTTAATGGCTGGAAACATGATTTTGGTCGTTCCGATTCTTATCGTTTTCTTATTTGGACAACGCCAAATTATTAAAGCATTTGTCTATTCGGGTGTTAAATAATCAGATTAACAGGAGGGTTTATTCATGAAAAAATTTGGATCTGTTTTGTTAGCGGCAACGCTTGCGCTTACTATGACGGCTTGTGGTGCTTCCAACTCCGATGGTTCGGCCGGCGCTGCTTCTGGTAGCAATTCCAATGATACGGCCAACAAACCAATAGAGATTACCTATTGGTACTCTTGGGGAGACAAGATCGCCGAGAACAATGAGAACTTGGTGAAAATGTTTAATGAATCCCAAGATGAAGTGATCGTGAAGGCGGAATATCAAGGGACGTATGCAGATCAGCATTCTAAGGCACAGGCTGCTTTCGCAGCGGGCAATGCCCCCGAAGTATGGCAAAATGAAATTGCTTCAGTGGGTGTGTTTGCCGAGTCAGGTATGACGCAGGAGTTGACTTCTTTTGTTGAGAAGGATCAGCTTGATATGGAAGATTTCATTCAAGGGCTAATGGGAAATTCCTATGTGAATGGAAAACTATATGCTCTCCCGTATTTACGCAGCACACCTATCCTTTATTTGAATCGTACAATGCTGAAGGAGGCCAGCCTTGATCCTGCTGGACCTAAGAATTGGGCGGAATTTGAAGATTATGCACGCAAGCTAACGATTAAGGATCAGCGTTACGGTATCTCGATGCCTGTCGATATTTGGCTTTATGAGGCTTTTGTGAGGCAGAGTGGAGGAACGATGATCAGCGAGGACGGAAAAAGTGCGGCATTCGATAATGAAACCGGCATTGAACCTGTGAAGTTATGGCTCAAGATGAAGGATGAAGGTATTATGAGCATCGGTACGACCGATGATGCGGGTACGCAAGCAAAAACGGATTTCCACAATCAGCGTTCAGCGATGCTGTTCTCCTCAACTGCGGATCTGACCAATAATATGAAGGTTGCAGAAGAGCAGGGCTTTGAACTCGGAACGACATTTATGCCTGCAAATGATACGTATGGAGTGCCGACAGGCGGTGCCAACCTGGTTATGACTTCTGGCCTGTCGCCAGAAAAGCAGGAAGCGGCGTGGAAGTTTATCAAGTGGATGACCTCCAAAGAGCAAACGATTTATGCAAGTTCCTTCACGGGCTATTTGCCTAGCCGAATCAGTGCAGTGGAGAGCGATGAAATGAAGAAGCTTTATGAAGAAAAGCCGCTGTTCAAGGTGGCTGTAGACCAACTGGAATATGCGGGTCCACGTCCAATGCAGAAGGTTTATCCAGAGATTGGTGAGATTATCAAGAATGAGATTCTTCGTGCAGTTGTTGATTCTTCCGTTTCGGCAGAGGTCGCTGTAGCTGAAGCGGCGAAGAAGGCCAATGTCTTGCTGAATAAGTAGAGTTATGATTTAAAGAGACCAAGGAGCTGGGCGGCATATGTCCCGCTTAGCTCTTTAGTTTGGATGACAGAAAAAGTAATCCAGGTCTGAGAAAGACTTCTGTCAAAAATACAATAAAAATCATGATCTTTATAGTTTTCCAGTGGTATCACTTATTTTGATGAATTGACCTATAGCGAATACCACACGTATGTCTCATTCGCACAGGCAAGTAGTCCACTTCTCGCGTAAACTGAAGTAGATTCAGTAGAGCGAGGTGAAATTCCATGGCTAAAACCAACGAAATACGCCTAAAGGCAAAGCGGTATAAGGCCCGGCCCGTCTGCGTGACTCTTCATAGTGGTGAAACCTACATCGGTTACATTTCTGACGTGAATAACGGAGGCGTGGTGCTTACCGGGGGAGGAAAGATATCCCCCAAGGCAACAACAGGGGACAGTTCCCAACGTTCCAACCGAAAGGTCGTTTCACGCAGCAAGAGCGGTCGTTCTCAGAACCAGAAACGGGCGAATGGTACGCGCAAGCCTTCTACCCGTTCGCGCACAGTGTCGCGCGCGCAGGTTTCGTCCTTTCTACCGATGATGGGTTCGCTGTTTGGCGGGCTTGGCGGTGCGGCTTCGGCTGGCGGTATGCTTGGAGGCGGAATGCGGATATTCGGCATGATCCAGCAATTCATGCCGGTCATGAAAATGGGCTACGGCATGATCAAATCCATCCATCCGTTTATGGGTGCCGTCAAAGGTCTGATGGCCCCACCTAGTCAGGCCGAAGAGGAAGAGGTATAATCTGATATTCAGCCCCTTAGACTTAAGGGGCTTTTCTTTTTTAGTGTCAAGGTGTTATTGATAAATCGAGTCTTTTAAAAAATTCGTAAAATTCACTGGAGATCTGCCAATCAGGTTTTCCAAAGCGGTATGGGTTTGCGAAAATATGCCCAGTCGACTTGCCTGAAACATACCTGTAAGCATGCTGATCATCGCTTCTGGTAGGCCACGGGACGTCAAGTGATTCTGATATTCATCATCCGACACGACAATTCGCCGAATCGGTCGATCCAAGACTTTGGAAGCAATCGATGCGATTTTATCCATGTCGATCGCTTCGGAAGCCGTAAGGTGAGGAGTTATACCGTCATATCTCTGTTCTGTCAAGATTACCGCTGTGGCTTCAGCCAAGTCGGAATGGGTGGTCCAGGCAACAGGACCGTCTTCCGGAGCAATCAATTCCCCTGTGTTCAAGGCATCACCCATCCACATCATCGCCGATGCAGCATAGAAACCATTTCGGAGCGAAGTGAAAGGTACTCCTGAAGCTTTTAGCATCTCTTCTGTAGCCGCATGAACGTCCATGGGAGGAAAGTGCGATGTTGAAGATGAAAACATTTGGCTCGTGTACAGAAGTCGACTAACACCGGCTTTCTTTGCCGAGTCAATTGCGGTTTGATGTTGACGAATAGCAACTTCACCCAAGGAATGGGACGAGATAATTAGAACTTGAGATGCTCCTTCAAAGGCATGAAGAAGACTCGCGGAATTATCGAAATGTCCTTGTCGAACACGAACCCCGCGTTCTTTTAGATCCTGTGCGGTGTTCACATCACGGACACTCACACCAACGTCCTCGGCAGGAACACGCTTGAGAAGTTCCTCTACGACCTTGCGACCTAATTTTCCATTCGCTCCTGTAACAACAATCATTTCTACACTCATCCTTTCGTTTGCAAATCCAATAAAGAGTTTCTTGTTATACAATTTTTTTTGTGCCATCATAATCGTATACATGCGTGTTGAAAAAGTCGCATAAGCAAAGGATATAAGGATTGAGTTGTGCGAACAACATGCAAAAGGCTGTTTTTGTTGTGTTCCCAACATTTTTGTCCTTTTGTCTGTTAGTGGATTACAAGAGAAAGAGGGAATGAAATGTCGGTTAATCCGCAGGATCCGCGTGTTAAAAGAACCCGTCAATTGTTCGTACAGGCTTTTAACGATTTGATTGGGAAAAAGAGAAACGTATATTCCATTTCTGTGCATGATATCACAAATCAAGCAACCGTAAATCGGACAACATTTTATGCGCACTTTCAGGATAAATATGACTTTCTAGAATATTGGATGACGGAAAAATTTCAAATGACGATAAGGGATAGACTCCCGGAAGAAGCAAGATGCAATGCGGAAAATCTGCGAATCCTTATGCAGAGCATATATGATTTTCTTTTGCAGTTTCAACAATGTAGTACACCAGGAGACAAGCAGTTTGAAGCCATGTTTGAAAATGCCATGCATCAGGATCTTCATCAACTCCTGCTTAAACGGATCAATGAAGTGCGCACACAGGGCTTTTCGCAAGAAAATTTAGAAGCCCTGGCACTCGTTGTCAGTTGGGGCATATTCGGATCGGCATTGCAGTGGAGCCGGAACCCCCAAGATCGCTCATTCGAAACGATGTTTGAACAAGTCATTGAGGTTTTATCCATCAATTTAGCCCCTCTTTGGGAGCAAACAACCCGCTAAAGAGAAGTTTTTTTCTCGACGCTTTACACCCGGCGATGTAGTCACCTCATGTTTCACAAAGCATACGTATAGGAACAACATGAGAAACGTCTTTCCTAACTAAAAAGTAGAGGGGGATACAGAGCATTTCATTAACCTGCCGACGTTTTAAAAAAAGTTGCGAAGTTTTGACCATTTGGATATGATTATTTAATTGGTTGTTTCAGCTTATACATTTAATTGATGATAAAAGATAGTGAGGTCAGAAAACAATGATTGCAAAAACAGAAGAAGACTTTAATGGTTTGAAGGAAATTGGCAGAATTGTTGCCTTTATTAGAGATGAATTGGTACAAAGAACAGTTCCTGGCATAACGACGAAGGAACTTGATGATATAGCTGGAGAGCTTTTTGAGAAAGAAGGGGCAGTTTCAGCTCCAAAAAGTGCATATAATTTTCCTGGCTATACTTGTATTAGTGTTAATGAAGAAGTGGCACATGGTATTCCGGGGCAACGGGTTATTCAAGAAGGGGATCTAGTCAATATAGATGTCTCTGGCTCAAAGAACAGCTATTTCGCTGATACAGGAATCTCGTTTGTAGTAGGCGAAGGAGAAGAAGTGTTAACGAAAATATGCGACGTTGCTAAACTAGCATTTGAAGCAGGTCTTAAGAAAGCAAAACCTGGTTCCAAAAAAAGCGGCATCGGAAAAGCGGTATTCCTAACAGCAAAACAGCATGGATTAACCGTTATAAAAAACCTTACAGGACATGGTGTTGGACGTAACATACACGAAGCACCTGACCATATTTATAATTATAACGATACATCGGATGATGAATTATTAAAAGAAGGCATGGTTATTGCATTCGAACCATTTATCTCAACTTTAGAAGAACAGGTGTATCAAAAAGAAGACGAATGGACCTTTGCTACAGAAAAAAGCTATGTAGCTCAAGTCGAACATACGATTATCCTTACTAAAAATGGTCCGATTATTGTCACACAATAATATCAAGAGCATTGTCTAAGGCCGATTTCCCAACTGGGAAATCGGCTTTTTTTGATGCCCCTTAACAAAACGGTTCGAGGAAGGAGGCAATGAGCTATATGGAATGATGTACAATAATAATATTGAGGAACAAAAACTAAAATTGTTAAATTGTGATGAGGAGCGGATGGAGCATGAACAGAGCAGTCATACTGGAGCGTCTTCAATCACAGCTGTGCGAGGGGAATCACATCATCGGTGTCTCGACAGGAACGGGAATCACAGCCAAGTATGCAGCTCAGAGTGGAGCGGACTTTATATTAATGCTGAACTCCGGCAAGTTTCGCCAGATGGGGAGAAGCTCTCTAGCGGGCTTTTTGCCGTTTTGCAACAGTAATGATATGGTAATGGATTTTGCGTCAAGAGAAATTGTGCCACTCGTGAGGCATTCTCCCGTACTCTTTGGACTGAATGCGAATGATCCAACCATAGAAATGGTTGATTATATAGAGGAAATCAAGAGGAGAGGGTTTTCGGGAGTCAACAACTATCCTACGGTCGGCTTAATAGACGGATTATTCAGAGAGGCTCTGGAGGACGACGGGATTAGTTATGACGTCGAGGTTGAGGCCATACGCCTGGCCCATCGACAGGATTTGTTTACGGTGGCGTTCGTATTTGATGAGCTTCAGGCGGCCCAGATGATTGAAGCGGGAGCAGATGTAATCTGTGCTCATCTCGGTCTGACCGAAGGCGGGTTATTGGGTGCACGGAAGGTTGTATCCTTGGAGGCCGCCAAATCAAAGGCACTGCGTATTTTTGATACCTGCAATCAGCTTAAGCCGGATTTGATCAAGATGATTTATGGCGGTCCGGTAAAGACGCCGGTCGATGTCCAGTACATGTATAGCGACAACACAGACATTATGGGCTATATTGGTGGGTCTGCTTTTGAACGAATTCCTTCCGAGAAGTCGATTACGACAATTACTCGCGATTTTAAACGCCTGGGTAAACTGGATGAGGACGATTTTATGGTCAAAATGCTGAAAGGTATCACCCAGCATTATGATTACGTTGAGTTTGTCAAAGAGTATGTGGCGCAAAACTATAGTAGTGAAATTGTTTTTTCGGATCTGGCCAAGGTTGCTCATGTTTCCCGCAGCTATTTGAGCAGTTTGTTTAAAAAGGAGGTTGGCTGCAGCTTTCAGACCTATCTGGTGAGCTTCCGTATAAATAAAGCCGTCACGCTTCTTCATGCGCCGCAGCTTCAATTATCCGAAGTGGCCGGGATGGTTGGGTATCCCAATTACGCACAATTCAGCAAAATGTTTAAAAAGCTTAAGGGCTGCTCTCCCAAAAAGTACAGATCTAACCTAAACACAAAAACATAGAACATAAAAGCGTTTTCATAAATAAACAGGACCAGTATGATGGAGTTATAGCGATCGTACTGGTTTTTCTATTAGCGAAAAAAAATCAGCATGCTACCTGCGATCGAGCTTGGTTTCTAAAGAGTTATACGAGGAGGCCGTGGAATGAAGACCGTCGCAATCATTGGAACGTTCGATACGAAGGGTGATGAATACCTTTACATCAAGAGCATTGCAGAGGAGCTTGGGTTGGGGACATTGATGATTCATACAGGTGTATTCGAACCGTCATTTGTTCCGGATGTGTCCAATCAGGAAGTCGCCCACGCCGCAGGCATGGTCATAGAAGAGCTTGCGGCAAAGAAGGATCGGGCTTTGGCTACAGAGGTTTTGTCCATAGGATTGAAGAAGCTGGTGCCACAGTTGTACAAACAAGGTAAATTTGACGGAATCATTTCCTTTGGTGGCACTGGTGGAACCTCACTGGTCACACCTGCCATGAGAGCTCTCCCGATTGGTGTCCCTAAGGTGATGGTATCAACCGTTGCTTCTGGAAACACAGCTCCATACGTAGGCACGAGTGATATTGTCATGATTCCGTCTGTGGTGGATGTAGCAGGGTTGAACTCAATTTCCACGAAAATATTTACTAATGCATTATTTGCGATGGCGGGTATGCTCAAGTTTGAGCATACGCACAAACCGGATAAGAAGCCGCTGGTTGCAGCTACGATGTTTGGAGTGACAACACCATGTGTGACAGCGGCAAGAAAATATTTGGAGGAGCGTGGCTACGAGGTGCTTGTGTTCCACGCCACGGGCATCGGAGGGCAGTCGATGGAGGCGTTGATTGAAGCAGGCTTCATTGAAGGGGTATTGGACTTGACCACGACGGAGTGGGCGGATGAAATCATCGGCGGTGTCTTAAATGCGGGGCCGAATCGTTTAGAGGCTGCAGGCCACAATCGCATTCCGCAGGTAGTCTCGGTGGGCGCCTTGGATATGTGCAATTTTGGGCCGAGCGATACTGTGCCGGAGAAATTCAAGGATCATACGTTTTATCAGCATAATCCGACGGTAACCCTGATGAGAACCACGGTGGAAGAGAATGAGCAGATCGGCAGGAAGCTTGCGGAGAAGCTGAACATGGCAAAGGAACGCACCGTGCTAATGCTACCGCTTAGAGGCGTATCCGCAATTGATGTGGAGGGGGAGCCTTTCTACGGACCGGAGGAGGACCGGATGTTGTTTGATACCCTGCGCCAGCATGTCGATCGCTCAATTGTTGAAGTGATTGAAATGGATTGCGCCATCAACGATCCAGCCTTTGCAGAAGCCGCAGCACAAAAGCTGATCGCTCTCATGACATCAAATTCCTAATGAATCCAATAAGGAGGATAACGAAATGAATAAGCTGAACAGATCAGAAATTATGGACAAATTTAGGGGAGAGGTAGAGCAGGGTAAAATCCTACTAGGTGTCGGGGCAGGTACAGGCATTACTGCCAAGAGCAGTGAAGCGGGCGGAGCAGATATGTTAATCGTATACAATTCCGGTCGGTACAGAATGGCGGGCCGCGGCTCGCTGGCGGGCTTGCTCTCCTATGGAGATGCCAATCAAATCGTCGTTGAGATGGGTGCCGAGGTGCTGCCCGTCGTCAAACATACGCCTGTTTTGGCAGGGGTGTGCGGCACCGACCCTTTCCGAATAATGGAGGTATACCTGAAGCAGTTGAAGGAGCAGGGCTTCAGCGGAGTTCAAAACTTCCCAACCGTTGGTTTGATTGATGGGGTGTTCAGACAAAACCTGGAGGAAACCGGTATGGGGTACGACCTGGAGGTTGAAATGATCCGTATCGCCCATGAATTGGATTTGCTGACTACGCCGTATGTTTTTGATCCTGCTCAGGCAAAAGCCATGGCGGAGGCGGGGGCTGACATTTTGGTTGCGCATATGGGTTTGACGACCAAGGGCTCCATTGGTGCAAAAACAGCACTGACCCTGGACGACTGTGTACAACGAATTGAGGCTATTATTGAAGCAGGGCGGACTGTGAACCCGGAGATCATGATTATTTGCCACGGTGGACCCATTGCAGAGCCGGAGGATGCGGCCTATGTCATTGAGAGAACGAAGGGCATCGATGGATTCTTCGGCGCATCCAGCATCGAGCGCTTTGCGGCAGAGAAAGGCATTACACAGCAGACGGAGTTCTTTAAGTCGATTCGGAAATAGCATCAACCTAACGACAGTCAATTATTTGGCTGTCGTTTTTTATCCAAAGGAAAGAGGAGACCAACTCCTCATATGAGGGCTTATAATTTACTGTTGCGATCAGCCATAATGTTCAGTAAATTGGGAGGTATACACCGATGGGAGGGTTGAGCAATAATCATGTTGACCAGATGGCTGCGAAGAATAACGCCGGGCACTTTTAAACACCGAATACTATTTTCATTTCTGTTATTCCTCCTGACGCCTATAGCCATATTATTCCTCTACAACTTCCGAGAAACGGAAGTTATGCTCCAGCGGGACGCTTCGGACATTAACGTCAAGCAACTCGAAGGCATCAAAGCCGATCTTATCGATTTGATGAGTCTTGTGATGAAGACTGGGATGCTGCTAGATCAGGATTCTGTCCTCCGCGAAGTGATGCAGAAGCCGGAATTATATGATGCCATCCATCGAAAGCGAATTGTGGAAAATAAATTCGCTAGTATTGAAAACAGCTTTTTCCTTACGGGAGCTACCGTATTCTACACATTGATCGATTTAAAAGGAAACGCTTACACCTCGTATACGCCGGAGAATTCTCTGAATTATGCCCACATCAGTTCCGAGCCCTGGGTACAGGAGCTGAAGAGAACTGAGGGACAGCGGTACGTATGGAAATCCAATGATTTGACGATCGGCGTTCGTGAGAGAAAAGGAAATCGGATGCTGAGCCTTTACGAAGTGCTGCGTGACGATGGACTAAAACCATTCGCTTATGGACGTTTTAGTATCGATTATGAAGCATGGTTTCAGGAAAAAACGGAGGAAAATACATTCGGTAGCGATAGGGAAGGAGCCTATTTTCTAATGGATGGATATGGGAATATTATGCTTCAATCCAAGTCGGGGGATAACGTACCCTCTACCGTGTCATCTGCCATTACAGCAGCAAGTCAGAGCCAGGGACAGGTTACCTCCTCCCAATCCATTGTGAACAACCATATGATGTATACCTATAGCAAGATTCAAGAGCTTGACGGTTATCTTGTGAAAAAGATACCCCTGTCCTTGCTATTTGAAGAAGTGAACAAACAGAAGCTGAGGTTCTATACCGTATATGGGGCCATCCTGCTACTGTTTGTGCTGTTGACTTACTTCATTTCTTCAACCGTTACCGGTCCTTTAAAGCACCTTCAACGAAAGATGGAGACAACAGTAAAATTGAATTTGAAGACAAAGCTGCCGGAACAAGGCAGAGGTGAATTGCTGGCGCTAACCCGAAGCTTCAATTTCATGATCGCAGACATCAATAATCTGTTGGAACAGTTAAAGCTTGAGGAGCGGCAAAAGCAGTTTGTCCGATTTCAGGTGTTGCTTGGTCAGATGAATCCTCATTTTTTGCTGAATACGCTGAATACAATCAAGAGCATTGCACTGGATAAGGATGAAGATGAGATTTACGAGATTTGTGTATCGCTAGGAAAAATATTAGAAACTACGCTGAATCTGGAGGTTGATCTTATTCTTCTGAAGGAGGAGATTGTGCTAATTGAATCCTACATGGATATCCAACGGAAACGGTTTGGACATGGCATCGAGATCCATTATGAAGTTTCCAGGGATCTGGAGTATGCACTGATTCCGAAATTTTGTCTGCAGCCGCTGGTAGAAAATTCGTTGATTCATGGGTTTGGACAAACACAGCTTGAGGGGCGGATCGACATTCGTGCATCAATCCACCATTCGCTGCTTATTTTGGAGGTTGCGGATAATGGCATAGGAATTAAAAAATCCCAGGCGAATCAGTCCTATCGGAAACGAAAAAGCATTGCCGTACAGAACCTTCGCGAGAGCTTGGAGCTTATGTTTAAGAACCAGCCAACAGGACTTCGGATAGAGTCGACGGACGAAGGAACGCGGGTCATAATACATTTCCCATTATTGTTATCCAAACCATATTTGAAGGAGGGGAGCACCATTGTGGCGCACATTGATCGTTGAAGATGAACAGTACGCGAGAGCAAGCTTGCGTAAATTGTTTGCGAAGGCGAATATCCCGTTTGAAATAATAGGCGAGGCGGTAAATGGCGAGGAGGGTTTGCAGTTGATCCGGGAACTGCAGCCGGATGTTGTCATTTCCGACATTTTCATGCCGCTAATGGATGGCATCCGTTTACTCCAGCTCACGAGAAAGGAAGGACATGAATGCCGATTCGTTATGTTGACGGCAGTAAGTGAATTCGAGTATGCCAGACAAGCTGTGGAATACGGAGCTTCAGGTTATTTGATGAAACTTTCTCTGGATTTGAAGGAACTGAAGCAAACTATGGACAAAGTAGCCGGAGAGCTGACGAGAATGGATAAGCTTCGCCTGGCAGATAAATGGTTCCCAGATAAGACCGCCCAAGAACCAACGGATCATCCGGAACTTAACCGAATGATTACCTACATTGAGGAGCATTTCGCTGAGGATGTGACATTAAAGAGATTGGCTGAATATGTTCGCATGGATGCCAGTTATGTTAGTGACTTATTTAAGAAAAAGATGGGGATCACGATGACGCATTTTATTCAGAACCGCCGCGTTCAAGCAGCGAAAATGCTGCTGACAGAGACGGAGAAAACGGTGAGTGAAATTGGCAGGTTGGTAGGCTTTGAGAACGACAATTATTTCATTAAAATATTCAAGCGGTGGTGCGGGTTAACCCCGAACGAATACCGGAAAGAACAAAAAATCGTTCTATGAATATCCAAACACCGTTCATACCCCCAATGTCAGGCTGGTGATAAAGTTAAAGACGTAGCAAGCAGCTTATCAACTCGATAAGGGGGACTGTAAATGAAATATAGAAACTGGTTAAAGGTAGCTTTGATTACGACTTTGACAGCTTCGATGCTCAGCGCGTGCGGAGGGGCTAACAACGAGGGAGCGAGTGCAGGATCAGCAAATGAAAATGCCGGTGAGACCATCAACCTCACGCTTTGGGGAGCTGTTCCTGCCGAGGCTGGACCTCAAGAAGTGATTGACAGCTGGAACAAAGAAAATCCTGACATTCAGGTCGAGTACTTCCGTTATGTAAATGATGACCCCGGCAACCTGAAGCTGGATACGGCGCTCATGACGGGGCAGGACGCGGACTTGTTCGTCAACTACACGATTAACCGTTTACAGAAACGTGTTGATGCAGGAGTCGCTTTGGATCTGAGCAGCAGAACAGATTACAACATCGACGAGCAAATGGGGGTAGACGCCGCTCAATGGAAAATTGGGGATAAGTATTATGGCATTCCGACAAAGAAAAACATGTTATTCATCTGGCTTAACAAAAGCATGCTGGATGAAGCCGGTCTTCCGATTCCTCCCGTCGATTGGACATGGGACGACTTGAGAGAATATGCGAAAGCGCTAACAAAATCGAATGTGTACGGTCTTATGCAGCATGATTCCGCCATTACCGCTGCAATTGACGGTACCATAGCAGGTCTTGGCGTAACCACGCCGGAAGGAACATCTAACTTCAATAATGATCTTTGGAAAAAGCAGCTTCAAATCGTGCATGACATGATGTTTGTGGACAAATCGACACCCGAATATGGAGAACAAGTAACAAGCAAGATGCCGGTAGATACAATGTTCCTCAAAGGGGAGGCAGCTATGTTAGCTGCAGGAGAATTTATTTTCCGCAACGCCAATAACCTGAAGGAATTTCCGCACGACTTCAAAATCGCATTCGCAACGATTCCGAAAGTATCTGCCGATCAGAAGGATTATAAATATGCTGGCGGTTTAGGTGATATGCTCTCCGTTAATGCAAAATCCAAGCATCAGGATGCGGCATGGAAATTCGCAAAGTGGTATGCGGACGGCGGAATGTTGCCGATGGCAAGCGGAGGACGCCTTCCATCCTCGAAGAGCGTTGATAACAAGCAGGCGATGGACCTGCTGCTCAAGGGTGTTGAAGACAAATACGATACAGAGTCGATGAATAGCGTTGTGTTCGGTGAGTTCCCATCATTCCAACTGAATGTACCGCAGCAAGCGCTGGATGCCCGCAAGGAAGAATACGAGAAATACTTCCTGAATGAGCAGGATATTGATACAACGCTTAAGAATATGGCCAAACGCCATCAGGAATATATCAAATAATCGAATATTGACAATATCCTTAAGAGAGAAGAAGGATTCTTCGCTTCCGTCTTCTCTCTTTGCTGTATTTAAAAAGTTCCATACGAGAAGAAAGGCGGCGTTTTCTGTGAAAAGGAACAGCTGGATTCGGAAACAAGGCTGGGTAGGCTACGTATTTATTTTGCCTAATATGCTCGGTATCCTCGCATTTTTTATTCTGCCTGCCTTGTACTCCTTCTTTATGATGTTCACGGACTATCAATTCGCCAATCCGAATTGGACGTTCACCGGATTAGATAATATCAAACGTCTTTTTGGTGATGATCAGTTCTATGCTTCAATCAAATATACGATCATATTCCTGATGTCCGTTCCGGTCTCATTAGCAATTGCGTTTCTCGTTGCCCTTGTGCTTAACCGGAGCGTGTATTTGAAAGGATTGCTTAGGGGAATGTTCTTCCTGCCATATATCTCAAGCGGTGTTGCCGTTGCTTTTGTATGGATGCTGCTGTTCCAGCCGTCCCAGGGGCCGATTAATGAAGTACTTCGCTTTATCGGCATTGTATCGCCTCCGGGCTGGTTCGCCGATTCGAGTTCGGCGATGTATGC
This sequence comes from Paenibacillus sp. GL_099_B, assembly GCF_057835695.1. Classification (NCBI taxonomy): domain Bacteria; kingdom Bacillati; phylum Bacillota; class Bacilli; order Caryophanales; family Paenibacillaceae; genus Paenibacillus; species Paenibacillus sp. GL_099_B. Next base: position 3,950,491 of record NZ_CM174430.1, on the reverse strand, counting down.
AATTGACGTCGTGCAAATATGGTTTATGTTAGGCTACAACATGATTATCTATTTGGCAGCCCTGCAAGAGATTTCGACGGAGCAACTTGAAGCAGCACGTATCGACGGTGCAGGGAAAGCGACTATTACATGGAGAATTGTATGGCCGCTTGTTAGTCCAACGACATTTATGCTATTGATTACGGGGTTGATTATGACGGTCAAATCCTTTTCTCTCATCCAAGCGATTACGGGCGGCGGCCCAAGCGGAAGCACCATGATTCTGTCTCTGTTCGTCTACAAAACAGCATTTAGCTATTATGAGATGGGCTATGCGTCAACCATTTCCTGGTTCCTGTTTGCGGTTATTCTTGTCATTACCATCATCCAATGGGTCGGCCAAAAACGCTGGGTCCATTACTGAGAGGAGCTGGCTCTATGTTTAGAACAACGAAGACACGCTCGGTTAAGCTTTCTGTCACGATCCTTATGCTGATTGCAGGGTTGTTTATGATTGTCCCTTTTTTATGGATGCTCAGTACTTCCTTCCAGACCCCGAGTGAAGTATTCCGCCAATGGCTTCCTTCGAAGCTGGACTGGACCAGCCATAAGCGAATCTGGACGGGAAACTATAATTTTCTCCCTTATTATTTTAACTCAATTAAGATTGCCGTGATTGGTACAGCTGGTGCCGTTTTTTTGTCGGCCTTTGCTGCTTATGGCTTCGCCCGTACGGAATTTAAAGGACGTAATACCCTCTTCATCGTGTATCTATCCATGATGATGATTCCTCCTCAAGTCGTTTTTGTTCCGAAGTTTATCCTGTTTAACTGGCTTCATATTTATAACACGCATTGGGCATTAATTCTGCCAGCCATGTTCTCGATATTTGGCGTATTTATGCTCCGTCAATTCTTTCTCAGTATTCCGAACGAGATTACAGAATCTGCATTACTCGATGGTGCGGGTCATTTTCGAATTTTCTTCAAGCTGGTGTTACCGTTAGCCAAACCAGCGCTTGCAACGTTTGCGATTATCGATTTTTCCTGGCAGTGGAATGATTATGAGAATGCTCTGGTTTTCCTGCAGAGTCCAAAGCTTTATACGATTCCGCTTGGTCTACAAAATTTCGTTTTGGAAAACAACGTTGATTATAACGGAATGATGGCAGCTTCTTCCGCAGCGATTATCCCTATGATTTTAATCTTTCTGCTTGGTCAGAAATATATTATTCAAGGTGTATCCAGTTCAGCTGTAAAAGGCTAATTCAAAGGAGGCTTATATAATGAGACGCGAGAAACTATTATTCGATGTTACGGTCATTGGCGGAGGACTTTCCGGGATTTGTGCGGCTATTGCAGCGGCAAGATTAGGTCAAAAGGTTGCCCTCGTGCATAATCGTCCTGTACTTGGCGGCAATTCCAGCTCCGAGGTACGTGTATGGGTATGCGGTGCAACGGGGCATGGCGTGAACCGTTACGCCCGGGAGACCGGCATTATGGGTGAATTATTCATTCAAAATCAACAACGGAATCCGGAAGGCAACCCCTATTTGTGGGACGTTACTTTGCTGGAGGCGGTAAGAGCCGAACCTAATCTGACTCTATTTATGAATACGGATGTTAGAGAAGTAGAAGCAGACGGTGAGAAGGATGCAAGGATAATTCGTAGCGTGAAAGGCTGGATGATGGGCTCCGAGCGTGAGATTACGTTTGAAAGTAAGATCTTTCTTGACTGTACAGGTGACGGACTCGTCGGATTTCTCGCTGGAGCAGCATACCGGATTGGCCGTGAAGCCCGTCATGAGTTCGGGGAAGAATGGGCACCGGAAGTTGCTGATGATATTACGCTTGGCAGCACACTGTTGTTCTATACGAAAGATACCGGAAAACCGGTACGGTTTGTAGCTCCATCGTTTGCTCAAGACATTACTACAACCCCAATTCCGCTAAAGCGTGTGATCCGCAGTGGAGATTCTGGCTGTCATTACTGGTGGATTGAATGGGGCGGCGAGCTGGATACGGTACATGAGAATGAGCAGATTCGGGATGAGTTATGGTCTGTTATTTATGGAGTTTGGGACTATATTAAGAACTCCGGCAAGTTTCAAGCCGAGGAGATGACGCTCGAATGGGTAGGCTCGATTCCAGGCAAACGGGAATACCGTCGCTTCCTTGGTGATACGATTCTGACGCAAAATGATGTTATCTCTCAGCGTCCATTCGAAGACCGGGTCGCCTTTGGTGGTTGGTCCATCGACCTGCACCCCCCACAAGGGATGTATGCAAGTGAGAGCGGCTCCAAACATCTGCATGCGGATGGCATATATCATATTCCGTTTGGGTGCCTGTACTCCCGCAATGTCAGCAATCTGCTGTTTGCGGGACGTAATATCAGTGCATCGCATGTTGCATTTGGAACAACCCGCGTTATGGCAACTTGTGCAGTAATGGGAGAAGCGGCAGGTGTAGGCGCTGCCTTGTCGGTAATCAAAGGCATCACGCCTCGTGAGCTACGTGAGCAGCATTTAACCGAATTGCAACAAACGATGTTACGGACCGATGCCTCAATTATAGGACTGAGAAATATGGATTCTGCTGACCTTGCGAGAAAGGGGACCATCACGGCTTCAAGCACGATGACCCGAATTTTGATCAACGAACCTTCCGAGGAATACCGGCTGGTCACTGACGTTGGATGGCTGTTCCCGACCGAGGGTGGATTTGAAGGATTTACGCTGTTGGTCTCTGCCCGTGAAGCGACAAGTCTGACTATAGAACTATGGGATACAGGTCGCCCTGAGAATTATGTACCGGCAAACTTCAAGCAAGCTTTGCATATCCAGGTCGATGCAGGTGAAAATCAATGGTTGGATGTGCCTGCAGACAGTGCAATGTTTGGAGGCGATCCTTGTAATGTATTTATCATTGTTCGTGCGAATGAATCGGCCAGTCTCTATACATCAGCTGTTCCGATCAGCGGTGTCCTCGCGTTTGAGCGGGGAGTTAAGCCAATAGTCAGCTCTGATCTGGAGGATCATCAGCCGAATCAGCCCATTATCGAATGGTCGATGAAGCGCCTTGTTCGAAAGCCATTCTGTTTTGCAGTTGAGACTGGCGCTTATTCACCTGATAAAGTAATCAACGGCTATGTCCGCCCGTTTGGCGGTCCACAGCTGTGGGTATCGGAACCCATCACTAATGGCCGTGAAGAATGGATTGAAGTCAAACTTCCAGAACCAGTGGATATTCGGGAAATTCACCTTACCTTTAATGACGATGTTAATGAGGATTTGATCAATTTGCATCATCATGAAACACCGTTTCTGATCATTCCGGAGTTGGTTAAAAGCTATGAGGTGCATGCATACATTAATGGGAAGTGGGTAAGTTTTGCTGGTGATAGCCATAACCTTACTCGCAAAAAGATTCATCGTCTTGAGAATCCGATACAATCAAAACGGATTAGGGTCATCATCAAGGAAACGCACGGTGGCGATCGGGCAGAAGTGTTTGAAATTCGACTATATGATTCTCATAGATGACGGTTCCCGTTTGAACGAAATGAAGAAAATCTAACCCCCCTACTAGAGCAAAACTATAATTTGCTCTAGTAGGGGGTTATTGTTTTTAAGCGAACTTTGGTTTCCAATATGAAGCGGATAAGCGAATCCAGTAGTTAAGCCCAAACCCGTTTTTAAATATATGATTTGACTTACAGTTAACTCTATGTCTTATACTCCGAATAGGAAAGAAAAATAAGTGGCTTTTCTGGAGCAGGGCAGTTACAATTTGTTAGGATCAATAAGACGTGGGGTGTGAACGGGGGATAGGTAATGCATAATGGATTGTAATGACGATTCAAATAAACTAAATTACGTAATGAATTGGAGATTTAATCAACAATGATAAAGAGTAAAAATTGGAATGTATTTGGCCTAGCATTGTTGCTGGGTTTATTTTCAACATTAGGTCCATTTACTATTGATATGTATTTACCGGCTTTTCCTGAGATTGCAAAGAATTTCAATACAAGCGCATCACTTGTTCAGTTTAGTCTTACTGCTTGTTTATTAGGTCTAGGTGTGGGGCAACTCGTTATGGGTCCTTTGAGTGATGCTCACGGTAGACGTAAACCGTTGTTAATCTCCATGGCAGCCTATATTATTTGCTCCTTGGCGTGCGCTTTTGCTCCTAATATAGGACTATTGATTTTGTTTCGCTTCACTCAAGGATTTGCGGCTTCAGCAGGAATTGTCATTTCTCGTGCGATAGCTAGGGACCTTTATAGTGGACATGAACTCACTAAATTTTTCTCTTTGCTGTTGCTTGTAGGGAATTTGGGGCCTTTGGCAGCACCGATCGCTGGAAGTGGCATTCTTTCATTTACGACATGGATTGGTGTGTTTATCTCACTCTCATTTTTGGGCATTTTCTTATTAATAATGACCAAATGGGGGTTGAAGGAGTCCAACCCGCCTGAACGACGTATGGCTCCCAACTTCAAACAACAGTTGGGCAATTACAGAACGCTTCTACGTGACCGCAAGTTTGTTGGCTATATGCTTGCACAGGGAATCATGACGGCTGGGGTCTTTGCATATGTAGCAGGAACACCATTTATTTACCAAAATATTTATGGAGTCACACCGACTGTATTTGCTATTTTATTTGCTTCGAACGGGATCAGCTTGATCATCGGTTCCCAAATTGTGGGTCGATTAGCACAACGTATACCTGAGCAGACTCTTCTATTATCTGGACTGTGGCTTGCTTTAGCGGCAAGTGTTGCAGCTTTGGTGGTGACCTTAGTTCATGGCCCGCTGTTCGCTTTGGTCATTCCATTGTTCTTCTTTGTTTGCTCCATAGGTATTACGTCTACTGCAGCATTCCCACTTGCGATGGAGAGCCAAGCCAAGATGGCTGGAAGTGCAGCAGCGCTACTCGGAGTTGTTCCTTTTCTTTTAGGCGCCCTGGTTGCTCCTCTGGTTGGTATCGCAGGTGAAGACACTGCCGTCCCGCTTGGACTCACTTTATTAATGACCAGTCTCGTTGCGATTCTTACGTACTTCCTACTCGTTAAAAACATCTCGCATCACACACCTCAACATGCTCAGTCTGATTCTAACTTTTAATTGAGAATATGAGGGATTGATTCTATTAGATAAAAAAACCGTTGAACTTTAATTTAAAGACTCAACGGTTTTTTTTATTGTGGTAATGAAGGAAAGACGGCAAAGAACTTTCGAAAGTCTAGCCTTTCGGGATCTTCCGGTAGCTGGAAGGGGAGAATCCCGAAATCTTCTTGAAGAGTCGGGAGAAATAATAGGGATCACTGATGCCCACTGTAGAGCTGACTTCCTTGATGCTCATTTCGGTAAGATCCAGAAGATGACCTGCCCGCTGAATTTTGAGCCGTAGGAAATATTCGATCGGAGCGACGCCCGTTTCAGAATTAAACAGAAAGATCAGATGCTGTTTCGACACCCCGACATGATTAGCCAACTCCGTAAGAGAAATAGAGCCACTCATATGTGCATTCATGTATTGAATCGCTTGTTCCAGATAAGTTTCACGTTTCTTCTCTTGTGCCGATTTGACGGCATTTAAGCCAATCCCGGAGAGCAACTGTCTTGTAGTTTGGGCCACATGTACATGGGTAGTCAGGGCATATGTCCGCTCGGCCAGCATTTCATAGGTAGGTACGAACCATTCCATTAAACGGGCCTTGCCGCTTGGGGATAAAGCGAGTGATGCGTTAGATAAACCAAACATCTTCACCAATCTATCCGCATGGCTACCTTTGAAATGAAACCAGTAGATACTCCATGGATTCTCCTGCATTGCCCCGTAACGGTGTGCAGTTTCGGGCGGGATTATCATCATATTTCCTTGCTGCATGATTATTCGTTCTCCATGATTCAGCTCAACCCATCCTTCTCCCGCTTCGCAAAAGATGAAAATATGCGAGGGGCTGCCTTCCAGGCGCTCCCTGAAATGATACTGAGCGTTAGAGAAATAGCCGATGTCCGTAATAAATAAGGTAGAGGTTAGTTCTTCTTGTTCCAGTTCTTTCATCCAGTATTCTGGAAGTACATATAGCTTCTCCTCTACAAATCCTTCACGCTTGCGTATATGGTCAGGACCCATTCCAGTTACCCCCGTAATTAATAATCAGAATAAGAATATAATCCATCACTTCCCGCATTTCGTCAATTGGAACCTTCCTTGCCTGAATATACAGTATAACTATCAAGACAAAGGAGGCAGTTGTAACATGAAGCATGAAGCTGTGGATCATAAACTGGAGGCGGATCCAACCGGTTCCAGCCAGGTACAAGTGTGGGAGACAAGCGTGTTGATACCTACATATGAGGCGGGTGAAGCTGACCCGAATCCTATGTTTCTGGAGAAAAGAGTCTATCAGGGAAGCTCCGGCCGTGTGTATCCGCATCCGGTGATCGAGAGTATCTCGGATGTGAAGCATGATAAAAATTACAAATTGGTTATTCTGGAGAATCAATATATCCGTATTGAGATCATGCCGGAAATCGGCGGTAGAATCTATCGTGCGCTTGATAAAACGAACAATTATGATTTTGTCTATTATAACCGCGTCATTAAGCCTGCGCTGGTGGGCCTTGCTGGTCCTTGGATCTCCGGAGGAATTGAATTTAACTGGCCCCAGCATCACCGTCCTAATACATTTGGTCCAGTTGAATACAAATACGAAGCAACTAACGATGGCAGTGCTACAGTATGGGTAAGTGAGATTGACCGGATGTACGGCACAAAAGTCACTGTAGCCTTCAAGCTCTATCCGGACAAGGCCTATTTGGAAATCCATGCTCAATTATACAACCGGACACCTGAGCCGCAGACCTTCCTGTGGTGGGCAAATCCGGCCGTAGCAGTTAATGAATATACGCAATCCGTGTTTCCACCAGACGTAACGGCTGTATTTGATCATGGCAAAAGGGATGTCTCGCGTTTCCCTATCGCTACTGGAACCTATTACAAACAGGATTACTCGGAAGGCGTAGATATTTCCCGGTATAAGAACATCCCGGTTCCGACTTCGTACATGGCTTATAAATCCGATTATAATTTCGTCGGCGCATATGATCACGGCGTAGAGGCCGGATTGCTGCATGTGGCGAATCATCATATTTCTCCCGGCAAGAAACAATGGACCTGGGGGAATGGGGAGTTCGGTCAGGCGTGGGACCGTCAATTGACGGATGAAGATGGCCCATATATTGAACTTATGACTGGAGTGTACACAGACAATCAGCCTGACTTCACTTGGCTACAACCCTACGAGGAGAAGACCTTCACCCAGTATTTCATGCCTTACAAAAACATCGGTGTCGTAAAAAATGCCTCCATCGAAGCAGCCATCAATCTGGAAGTTGATGCTGAAGCCGGAGAGGCAGTGATCAAGGTATATGCAACATCTAAACTCGAACATGCCGTTGTGGAGTTGAGTGGGGCAGCAACCCGGTATTTGCAGGAAACGGTTGAATTGTCCCCGGTAGATGTATATCAGAAGGCTATACCGCTGGAGAGCGGGGAGCAGGAGCATGATCTGAAGCTTTTGGTCCGAAATAGGGAAGGCAGGCTGCTAATTTCCTATTCACCGAAACGTCCGGCTATTGAACAGATCCCTGAAGCTGCTAAACCACTGGTAGCACCAGAAGAACTGCGTTCGACCGAAGAACTGTATCTGGCAGGCCAGCATCTGGAGCAATATCGGCATGCTACGTTTGAGCCTGAAGCGTACTATCTGGAAGGATTGAAGCGGGATAACGGTGATATCCGGTTGAATGTAGCTTATGGAACTTTACTGCTTCGTCGTGGATTATATATAGACAGCGAACAGTATTTCCGCAAAGCGATTGAGCGGTTGACCTGGCGCAATCCGAACCCATATGACAGCGAGGCCTACTATCAGCTGGGAGTAGCACTTCGTGGTCAAGGCCGTTTGGATGAAGCTTTTACTGCTTATCATAAATCGGTATGGTCGGCGGCGTGGCAGGATGCAGGGTACCTCTCACTTGCTCAGATCTCCAGCTTGAAAGGCCAGTACACCGAGGCTCTGGAGCAAGTTGATCGTTCACTCATCCGCAATTCACGAAACTACAAAGCACGTAATCTGAAAGCCGCATTGCTGCGCAAGCTTGGTCTGATTGATAATGCAAAGGCCTGTGCGCTTGAAACCCTTGAATTGGATGTTGCGGATTTTGGAGCTTATAATGAGTGGGCTTTGGCTCATACAGCTATGGGAGACAAGGATGCTGCACAAGGTATTCTGACTGAATTGCAGCAATTGATGAGAAATGACGCTCACAACTATCTGAATGTCATCGCAGACTATATGGACAGCGGTTTCTATGTAGAAGCCATTGCAGTTGGGGAAAGGATGATGAATTCGGAGAATTCCGTCTATCCAATGCTGCATTATGCACTCGCTAAATTATATGAACGTACCGGACAACATGAACATGCTCAAGAAGCTCGTCGTAATGGACAAATGGCCAACCCCACCTATTGTTTCCCAAACACCTTGTTTGAACTTGAGCTGCTGGTAAGTGCAGTTCATGCTAATCCGAAGGACGACAAGGCTCATTACTATCTCGGAAACTTCTATTATGACAAGAAACGACCTATTGAGGCGATTGCGAGCTGGGAGAAATCCCGCGAACTGCGGGATGATTTTCCGACGGTACACCGAAACTTGGGGTTGGCCTACTATAACAAGCAGAACAATCCGCAAGCGGCCCTAGCTTCGCTTGAACAGGCATTTGCTTGTGCACCGGATGATGGTCGTATTTTCTTTGAACTGGATCAGCTGCGTAAGAAGCTTGCGTGGTCAACAGACGAACGCCTCCATTTCCTTGAAGAGCGGCGAGATCTGGTTGAGAAGAGAGATGATCTGTATGTGGAATACGTATCCCTGCTAAACAATCTTGAACATTATCAAGAGGCAATCGCTGCCTTGTCTCTGCGCAATTTCCATCCGTGGGAAGGTGGAGAGGGGAAAGTGACGGGGCAATATAAGTTGGCTCATACCGAGCTTGGTAAACAAGCGCTGCAGAACGGTCATTATGAAGCAGCAGCTCAGTATTTACAACAAGCACTAGTGTATCCGCTGAATTTGGGTGAAGGTAAGTTGGAAGGAACTCAGGAGAATAATATTTATTATTATCTCGGCATGGCCTACGAAGGTCTGCAGCGGGAAACAGAAGCCATCTCCAGTTACACCATAGCTTCACAGGGTCTGGATGAGCCGACAAGTGCGTTGTTCTACAACGATCAGCCGCCAGAAATGATCTTCTACCAAGGGTTGGCTTGGTTGAAGCTCCGTAACGGGAAGGAAGCTAAGCGCAGTTTTAATAAACTGATTGATTATGCTGAAAAGCATATTTTTGACGACATCAAAATGGATTACTTTGCTGTATCCTTGCCGGACTTCCTAGTATTTGAGGATGACCTGAACCGGCGCAATGTAATCCATTGCCGGTACATGAGGGGCTTGGGACTTCTGGGGCTTGGCCGTGACGAAGAAGCTGGAACCGAACTTGAGTTGGCCCTGGAAATGGAGCCTAATCATCAAGGGGCGATGGTTCATAGACGGTATCCCCGGCAACTGCACGAAGGATTTCAACCTTGATACTCCATCATCAAAGAGATGTAGAGATATTGTCCATTGGCCGCTTTACAGAGAAGAAATCTGTATTGCTAAAAACAAAAAAAGAGGGTGTAATAATAATGGATGTAGGGCTTAGGGAGTTGCCGCGCAAACTGACGATCACGATGTGGGATTTTTCCTGGTACACCATGACCTTACCGGGAGAACCCTATAGCGACCTTGAGGCGAGATTTAAGGAAGCGGTGGAGAGAGGCTACAATACGATCCGAATCTGTGCGATGCCCTTTTTATTGTTCACCTCGGAAGGAAAGCGGCCGGGCCCGTTACACTTCGGCAGCCTTGGAGAGATCGGGCAGCGGACACGTTGGTACAACTGCCGGGGCGGCGCCCAGCTGGATGGGCACGCGCATTTGCTGGAGTTATTCAGACAGGCCAAGGCCCATGGCTGTTATATCATCCTGTCTTCGTGGGAATATCAGCAGAGCCCCAGCTTCCTGGCCTTTCCCGGGTTGCGTGACGAGCTGGCTGCCATCGCTCCGGAGAAGCGGTTTATGGCTATTGCGAGATCCATGGATCAGCTTATCCGGTATATAAAATCGGAAGGGTACGACAAGCAGATCGTCTACGCGGAGCTGCATAATGAGGTGGAGTTCGGGCAACTGACCGACATTGGAACCGCTCAAGGCATTGCCCTGTCCAATGTGCCGGCTCTGGTGGAAACCATGCAGCCATATATTGAAGAAGCTGTCGGATATCTTAGAAGTGTCCACCCGGATATCCTGATGACAGCAAGCTATACATTAAATGAGGCTTACCCCAAATCATATGTAGCGGGGAATTTACAGGTTGCACATTTCCATCTGTATATCAAAGGGGTACTGAATGAACTAACCAAAGCGGCCGGACTTGATGATGAGCAGGCACCTTTTCCCGGCGCATTCGTCCAATCACTCCTGCGGGAGGATGCGCCTCCATTTGAAGAGTATACGCTACCGCGCGGCCAAGAATGGAGGATGGAAGGAAATCCAGTAGGGCTAAGATTGCTCTATCTGCATGACTGGGTGGAGCCAGATCAATGGGATCTTTTTTTATACGACAATTATAGTAAACATAAGCTGGCTATGCTGCAAAAGGCAGATATGCGTTTCGAGGAAGCTAACGAATGGGCCGCTCATTCCGGGTTACCGGTTGTTATAGGGGAAGGATATGTGGGCTATACGCCGCTGTTAGCCGGATTCGAGGAAGGGCCTGTCGGGAAATTTATTGCAGAGTACGCGCTGCGTAAAGGAATAGCACTTGGCTTCTGGGGAATGACTCTATGCTCTAACTGTGCACCGCATCATCCCTTCTGGGACGATGTCGCCTGGCAGCAGAAATGGAATCGATATATTCTTGAATCGCAATAACTGTAGCTTTTTTAACGAAATGCCTAAGGAATAACAAAATATAAAAGACCTTGGTGCCCGCATAAACTACGGCGTCTAAGGTCTTTTACCGTTTCTAAGCATCAGGTTCTAGCAAGCGTCATGCAGTGATATTAGCTGGAAGGTTTTAGAATTTGATTTGGCGTGCCGATTGAATAACGTGGTACTAGATGATAATGTGAAATAAGGGCGAGGCTTCCTCTTTGTGGGAATATACTATTTGAATCGAGGTTCTGAAAATGAGGGTAAAACGAATTGTCACCAATATTAATACACAAAACGTTCCAGCAGCAAAAAGCTTTTACCAGGACGTGCTTGAACTTGATTTATTGATGAATCATGGTTGGATTGAAACATACGGATTACTTGGGGAGGAGAACGTTCAAATCAGTATCGCCACACAAGGTGGCTCCAATACACCTACACCTGATCTTTCGATTGAAGTCGATGATGTCGATGTAGTGTACGAACGCATGAAAAGCGCGGGTTATACAATAGAATATGAACTTACGGATGAACCTTGGGGAGTTCGTCGATTCTATGTACGTGATCCATTTGGTAAGCTAATCAATATTCTTGCTCATGATCATTAGATCAGGTCAGGGCGTGTATACAAGCAGTAAGGTTGTCAACATACTCGGAAGTTTTGTGAGCGCCTTCTAATATTCTTGTGAAGTTCTTTTCCCCCATTGTTTTTGTATTTCTTATAGAATAGCATACAAGTTACTGGTCAAATTAAAGCATTTTCTTTAAAAATCATTGTATATTGGCTTGAAGTATTGGCATTCTTTTCTCGGATGTTATGATTAAATAAAAGTCGTAAATTCGAGCAGTACAATGACAGATTGAATCAGAATGAATCATGTTTGTGTCCGAGGTAAAGACGCTTACTCATCACTATGGGGGGAAACAAGAATGATGAATGTTTTGTTAGTGGATGATGAGCCATGGGTACTGGAAGGTCTGCGAACAATGGTGAATTGGAACAAATACGGTTTTCAAATTTGTGGAGAAGCCGAGAACGGAAACGCCGCTTGGTCCATTATTGAGGACCTTCAGCCAGACCTGGTGTTTACAGATATTCATATGCCTTCTGTGAGCGGACTTGAACTGATTGACCGTTCAATACAAAAACTTGCCAAACCGCCGCGATTTGTCATATTAAGCGGATATGATAGCTTCGATTATGCGAAAACAGCGCTGGAACAGCGTGTGGAGGATTATTTACTCAAACCCATTGATGAGGTTGAGATTGAAAAGGTATTAGAACAGATGAGTCGTAAAATTCAGAACGAGCTTGTCGCTGAGAAATTGCATCAACACGAGCGTACTTTATATGTAAATTGTTTGTTCAACCGCCTGTTTCAGGGTGAGGACAGCAGCGAACTGCAAGCCGAAGTGGAAAGTATTCTGCAAATGGAGGGTCATGAGAACATGGCCTGTCTTTTAATTGAAACGGATACTTGCAATGAGGAGATAAAGTTACAGGTACAGCGTTTTGCTAGCGCTCATCACTACGAATTTTTTATGGATGCTGAAGGAAGAATTGGTGTGTTTGCTGCTGAAATTGAGGATTCTCTGAGTTGGCTTGAGAGGCTAGGGAGAACCTTGTTTGAGATGTACTCCGGTCATGGATCGATTATTGTGGCATTTGGATATCATTCAGGTGGAGTAGTCGCTATGCGGCCGGCATATGAAAAAGCATTTTCTGCTTTGAAATGGAAGCGTTATCAAAAAGGGAGCGGCATTATTCGCGATCAAGATTTGCCAAGGGATGGTAGTTTGGCGATTGTGAACCAAAAAGCTTTGACTAACCTGTTTAAAACCATTTTAAAGGGTGAGGAGAATGGGCTGGAGAGAGAGATACATGAGCTGCTTGCGAATCCAGGTTCAGGGCTGCCTGTGTCGGATATAGAATATGTTCGGGTGCAATTGCTTGCCCTTGAAATGGGAGTTCTCAAGCAACTGAAGGAGCTGGATGGGGATGTAGACAGGTTTGTGTTGCAGTTACAACATATGTTGGGTGGCTTAACCGACATTGACTCCTATCCTGCATTTCGGGAATATGCGCTTATATTAAGTCTCAACGCTTTGAGAGCTTTGCAGGAGCAGCGGAAAGAAAAGGAATGCAGCACGATTTTTCGTGTAGTGCAGTATGTTAATCATGAGTTTCGGGAGAAGCTGCAGCTCCAGGATCTTGCACAGAAATTTCATATGAATGCCAACTATTTGGGGCAAGCCTTCAAACAGCAGACTGGCAAGTCTTTTCGGGAATATCTGAATGATAAACGGATCGAGGAAGCCAAGAGGCTGTTACGTCAGAGCTGTTCCAGCGTAGCCGAAGTTGCGGTCCATTCAGGGTACCCTAATGCCGACTATTTTGTAAGTCAGTTCAAGCGAATGACGGGGATGGCTCCTTCAGCATACCGTAAACAACCATAGATCCAACTCGACAAGTAACAAATGAAGGATGGCGATGGAAGACATGTTTAAGAAATTCCGATTTCGCGGCATCGTGAACGATATTCCTTTGAACTACAAGTTTATGCTGATCTATGTCATCGGTATTTTGCTTCCGATCATAGCAAGCAATTATTTGTTCATGGATCGTATGTCGGGGCTAATCAAGGAGCGGGAAGAGCAGAATTTGCAAATCTCGCTGGAGCGGGCCAGAAAGGATATTCATACCATGATTGACGGGGGGATCGCTGTCAGTCACGCTTTAATCACGGACAAGCTGTTGTCCGAATCCATGGATCGTGTATACAATAGCCAACTGGATTTCTACAATACGTTCGATGAACAGCTTCGCCATCGGGTGACTTCTTATATTCCCGTGAACAATCAGATCCAGCGAATCGGCATCTACACAGATAACCCAACCATCGTATCTGGAGGGGACTATTATTACCTGGACAGCTCAAAGAATGCCAGTGCTTGGTTCAGACAATGGGAAACGGCAGGGGAATCACTGAGTGTGCTCGCTTATCGCGATCAGGCAGCGAATGATCGCGCGGCGACCTCATCGTATTTTAGCGTGATTGAAAAAATGGACTATTACAACTCAGACAACTCTTACAAGAAGCTGGTGCGTATTGATTTTTACCTCAATCGATTCTATGACGTTATTGCGAGAGAGAAAAGTTCGCTGGATCTGTATTTGGTCAACGCCAAAAATCAGATTATCGTGTCCACAGATGACAAATATCAGGGCGAGGTAGATAGTGATTATGCGTTGTTTGATACGAGCAAGGCTGCGGACAAGGACCTACATATCGTTCCGATTGGCAAGGCCAGCTATGTGAAAGGTTGGAAGCTCATTGGCGTGCCTCAGGAAACACGTGTCAAACAAGCGATGCTCTCCATGAAGCTTTATTTCGGCATGCTCGCTGGTATCATTACTTTGGTTACCTCCATCTTCATCTATGTCATGCTGCGTTCATACAATTATCGAGTGAAACGTCTGTCCAGACATATGCAAAAAGTGGGGAACGAGAAATTTGATCTGATCAACATTGATGGTGGACAGGATGAGATAGGTCATCTGATTCGTAATTTCAATATGATGACGGCTCAGATCCATTCCTTGATCAATAATGTGTACAAGCTTGAAATTCAGCAACGGAGCCAGGAGGCTGAGCGCATTCGCGCTGAGCTGAATTTGCTGCAAAGCCAGATGAATCCTCATTTTTTATTTAATACGCTCAATGCGTTGCTGGTGGTCAGCACCAAAAACAATTATGCGGATGTCAAAGATATTATCAAGGACCTATCCAAGTTGCTTCGCCGTTTGTTGAATTGGAAGGACGATGTGGTCACGCTGGAAGAGGAAATGAGTTTTACGGTCATGTATCTGGGGATTGAGAAATTCCGTTTTCGAGACAAGTTTGAATATTACATTGATATTAGCGATGAGGCGAGTCAGTATAGAATTCCAAAAATGAGTATCCAGCAATTGGCCGAGAATGCTTGTAAACATGGGATTCAGGCTATTGAGGGGCTCGGCTATGTGAAGATTAAAGCGGAAGTTGTGAGCGAGCGCCTGCGCGTCGTTGTATCCGATAATGGTAAGGGCATGGATAAGGAACGGCTGCAAGAGGTTCTGTATCATATGCGGAGCAAGGAGGAGAGCGGGGGGAGTAATATTGGCATACGTAACGTATATCGCCGTCTTGAATTGTATTATGACGATAAAGTGAATTTTAACCTGGTGAGCAGAATAGGTGAGGGGACAGAGGTCTCCTTCGAAATTCCATTGCAACTGCTAAAGCATCAGGGTGAAGAAGGAGGCAGGGACAATGGCGTTCAAAGTGCTCCTGATTGATGACGAGCCATGGGCGATAGAGGGTTTGCAGCTGTGGATTCCATGGGAAAGACTTGGCTTTGAGGTATGCGCTATGTGTGGCAACGGTTCAGAAGGGTTGAAACGAATGGAAGAGCTAAAGCCGGATCTTGTCATGGTTGATATTCAAATGCCAATGATGAATGGACTAGAAATGATTGAAGAATGGCGACGTAGAGGAAACTGGTCGACCAAGTTCATTATTCTTACGGGGTACAGCGATTTCGAGTTTGCACGAAAAGCGCTTAAATTCAAAGTTTCCGGTTATCTGTTAAAACCACTGGATGAGGAACAGGCGGAGTCCGAGATTCGCACGATGGGCATGGAACTGCTAAAGGAGCAAGAGCAGCTTTATATTGGACAGATTGCATTGAGAGAGCAGGAAATTTTGACGATGAAGCAGGCTTTATTAGGCAAAGTGCTGTCTACAGAAGGGAATCAACTAATGCAGTCCCTGTCCCGGTCAGCTCAATCCTGGATTGTATGCCTGGTTCAGGTATCCGAGAAAGAGTTTGGTCGGTGGAGCAGTCTTGCTTCAGAAGTTCTGAACGGAAGGCATGTCATTTATTTCATTCGTATGCGAAATGATCTTGTATCCATTGTGTTTGGCGATGTTTCCCCCGGACCTCAGATAACGAGCAGGAATTTAAGAAAACAATTAGAAATACTGGCTCGCCGTCTGGCGGGCTTTCGTACATATATGGCGATTGGCTCAACCGAATCCTCTCTTCATCACATCAGCAACTCCCGAATAACAGCGGAGAAGGCGTTGCTCCACGCTTTTTATGAAGCGGAAGTGAACAGCATATTGGATTATGTTGATATCCAGAACCATGATTTTCAAAGGCATAACAAACAGGTTGAACTGATCGAGCGAGTACTGGGAGCACTTCAGCTCATTGATTACGCCAACTACCAATCCGCTGTGGAGTTTATGGAGCAATCCTTTCGACAGATGCGGGTCCATCCGGATGAAGCTCGAAAATTTGTGATTTACCTTCTTCATGAAATTCGGGCTTACATGAGGGCGCAAATGGCTGAAGATTCAGCGAATTACCGTATGTTCGAAATTCCGGATCTGGATGAAGCACTGTTAACCTTTGATGATTTGATCGGCATGCTGCATTCGTGCGGAAGAGTCTGTTTTGAGTTTTTGCTCAAAGAGAGCGTCTTCGAAGCGCAGGGTATTGTACAGGATATCAACGATTATATTCATACGCATTTCCGGGAGGGATTGACCATTAAGTTGCTGTCGGAACGTTTCTTCCTGCATCCGGCCTACTTGGGACAACTGTTGATACGCAAAAATGGGATCGGCTTCAATGAACTGCTTCATAACCTGCGGGTTGAGGAGGCATGTCGGTTGCTACAGATGAATCAGCACAAAAATAGCGAGGTCTCGGAAAAGGTTGGATACGCCAATTACCATCATTTTTTAAAGCAATTTGAGAAACGCATGGGCATGTCTCCTAACGAATATAAGAAAAACGTCTAGCGATCTACCTTCAAAGAAGCCAGACCGCGTTTAGTAGAAGTTTTTCTTGAAATATCAGGAAGCATTGCTCTGAAGTTTAACCATTTCGATATTATAAGAAAACCTGAGCTTTTCTCGGAAAGAGCTATAATTCGAATATAGTTTCCATAGTGATGTAAATTTATAATTAAATTATTCAAATGAAAGGGCTTTCATATAGTGAGATCAAACTTTGGAGGTGCTTTATGGGGGACAGTAAAAAATCATTCTTCCGTATGGGGGCAACACTGTTATTGTCGTTGAGCGTTGTGCTAGCAGGATGCTCAGGTGGCAATTCAGGTAGCGGAGAAGAGAGCAGTAAAGGTAGTGAGGTGGGGGCTGACAATCCGTTAGAAATCTCGGTATTTCTGAACGAGGCCGGACAACAGCCAACCGCTGACAACAAAATCTACAAAAAAATCAAGGATGAGCTTGGCGTTACATTCAAATTTGAATTTTTGGCTGGCGACAAGAACCAAAAGCTTGGCGTCATGATTGCCGGAGGAGATTATCCGGATCTGATCTCTGCGGATACCAAGCTGACAGCAGCTGGTTCGGTCATTCCGTTGGAAGACCTGATCGAGGAGCATGCGCCTAATCTGAAGAAGCACTATGAGAAGTACTGGAACCAGATGAAGGACCCTAACGATGGACATATCTATTACTTGCCCAACTATGGTGCATACAACGGTGAGGTATCGGATACCTACTACAGCGGACCGGCCTTCTGGATTCAGAAAGCCGTGTTGAAAGAGTTTGGTTATCCGACGCCAAAAACACTGGACGAATACTTCGACTTGATCGCGAAATACAAGGAGAAGTATCCCACGATCGACGGCAAGCCGACCATTGGCTTTGAAGTATTGAACTATGACTGGAAAAACTGGGGATTGCTGAACCCACCACAGCATTTGATCGGCCATCCGAATGATGGCGGTGTCGTTGTAAACGACGGCAAGGCAGAGATCTTTGCAGACAAGGATTATGCCAAAACGTACTATGAGAAACTTAATGAAATTAACGGCCAAGGCTTGCTCGACAAGGAGGCTTTTGCCCAAAACTATGATCAGTACATGGCCAAATTGTCTAGCGGCGCAGTGCTCGGTATGTTCGACCAACACTGGAACTTCGGCAGCGCGGAAGATTCCTTGAGAACGCAGGACAAAATCGAACGCACGTATGTCGGCTTCCCGCTGGTATACGACAGCAGCACGAAGGACTACTATCGCGACCGCGCAGCGCTTAACCTCAACAATGGTTACGGCATCACTGTAAGTGCTAAGGACCCTGTGAAAATCATTAAAGCGCTCGACAAGCTTATGGAAGAAGATTGGCAAAAGACACTCACTTGGGGCATTCAAGATGAAGACTATTATGTCAACGACGAAGGCCGTTTCATGAAAACCCAAGAGCAGCGCGACAATTCTGCGGATGCCGCCTGGAAGCTGGCCAACAAAGCAGATGCCTTCTACGGCACTGGGCCGAAGATGGAAGGTTACTTCAGCGATGGCAACGCCACTTCGGCAAGCAATCAGCCAGAGGAATATCAGGCTAGCTTGAAACCGTTTGATAAAGAAGTTTTGGATTCATATGGATTCAACAGCTTTGTAGACTTCTTCAGTGATCCGCCGGAAAACCCGATCTATTACCCGGCTTGGTCCGTCGATCTGGTTGAGGGCTCTTCAGCCAAAATTGCCAATACGAAGCTGAACGAATTATCAACCAAATATTTGCCGAAAGCGATTTTGGCTAACACATCGGAATTCAGCAGTGTATGGAGCGAATACGTTTCCGAAATTCAAAAGCTGGATATCAAGGCTTTCGAAGGCCGCATCAATGAAGTATTGCAGTGGAGAATCGATAACTGGTCTGTGAAATAAGAAATTGCTGTCAGGAAGGAAGGCTACCCTCCTTCCTGATTTTTCAAAGAAACATGTCGCTCGACGCGGTCTGTCATTGTGGGAAATGTGTCGCTCGACGTTTTTCCTTTCATTATAAAGATGGATAGGGAGCTTGATATTATGGAGGAAATTGTAGTGGGTAACAAGCCGCTCAGCCCAAAGAAAAAACCGAAAATCCGACGGCTGACCTGGCAGAACATCAAAGCGCAGAGACAGCTGATTTGGATGTCTGTTCCTCTGCTCGCGTATATTGTCACTTTTGCTTATGTGCCTGTCTGGGGCTGGACGATGGCTTTTCAGGATTATAAGCCTGCGAGAAACTTCTCCCAGCAAACCTGGGTAGGATTCAAGCATTTTCAATTTTTGTTCACGGATGACAACTTCCTGCGAGTGCTGCGAAATACGCTGGCCATGAGCGTCATTAATCTGATATTGGGATTTGTAACCGCTATTATTCTGGCCCTTTTGCTTAATGAGATCAAAAAGGTCATGTGGAAGCGGACGGTGCAAACCATCTCTTATCTGCCCCATTTTTTATCATGGATTATCGTTACTGGCATCGTGGCGACCTCGCTCGCTTCAGATGGTATTGTCAATGATATTTTAATGAAGTTACATCTCATCAATGAGCCTATTCTTTGGCTGACGGAAGGGAAATATTTCTGGGGTGTTGTTGCGGGTTCCCATGTCTGGAAGGAAGTCGGCTGGAACACGATTATTTATTTGGCAGCCATAGCCTCTATTGATCCGGCGTTGTACGAAGCTTCTGACATTGATGGAGCCAATCGCTATCAAAAAATGTGGAACATCACCTTGCCGGGAATCAAGCCTACCATTGTCATCCTGCTGATTATGTCGATAGGACATATTCTGGAAGCAGGTTTTGAGGTTCAATATTTGCTGGGCAACGGACTCGTTGTTGACTGGTCGGAAACGATTGATATCTTTGTACTCAAATACGGGATCGCCCAGGGCAACTATTCACTCGCTACTGCCGGTGGCATATTCAAAACGGTAGTCAGCATTACCATGTTGCTCATCGCGAATTGGACCGCCAAGCGGCTTGGGGAAGAGAGGCTGTTATAATGACGAAAAAAACACCACTGTCTGGTTCAGGAAATACAGCGGCACTTTCCGTTCGCCGCCCGGGTGGTAGGGGCATGGAACCGCTCCTGTTCAACACCTTCAATACGATTTTCATGATTTTGCTGGTCATTGTAACGTTGTACCCGTTTCTGAACACGATTGTCGTTTCGTTCAATGCAGGGAACGACACCATTCGGGGGGGACTATATTTATGGCCCCGCGATTTCACGATGCAGAATTACAAAGCCGTATTTGCGTCTGGCACGATCTATAACGCGTTTTTGGTTTCCGTGGCGCGGACGGTTCTGTCCACTGTATTGAATATATTCCTGACAACGATGCTTGCCTACACGCTGAGCCGCAGGGAATATATTTTCCGCAAGCTGATTACGACCATTTTTGTACTCACCATGTATTTCAACGCAGGGCTTATTCCGGGGTACTTCCTGATGAAGGACCTGCACTTAATCAATTCATTTTGGGTGTATGTTTTACCATCGCTAATCAGTGCGTTCAACCTTATTGTTATTCGTACCTATATTTACACGATTCCCGAGAGCCTGATCGAATCAGCGAAAATCGACGGTGCCGGAGATTTCAGAATTTTCTGGAAAATCATTTTCCCACTTTGCAAGCCTGTGCTGGCAACCATCGCGCTTTTCGTTGCAGTAGGTGCGTGGAACTCCTGGTTCGATGCTTTCCTGTACACATCCTCCCGTCAAGAGCTAAGCACACTGCAATATGAATTGATGAAGTTATTGTCTTCCAGCATGAATGCGAATAGCAATCCTTCGGTAGCTAATGGCGTGGGCATGGAGCATTCAACCCAGGTTACACCGATTTCGATCCGAGCGGCGATTACAATTGTTGCTTCGGTACCGATTCTGCTGGTGTATCCGTTTATGCAAAAGTACTTTGTTGTTGGACTTAATGTAGGGAGTGTGAAGGAATAGATGAAGCAGCTCCAAGCTAATACCATCTGTTATGCCAACCCGATCCTTCCTGGATTCTATCCAGATCCCAGCATCGTGAAGTCGGAAGAATATGTTCCCGGAGTGCCGATCTTTCGGAGCCGGGGTCTCATTCATTGGGAGCAGATTGGCAATGTATTGGATCGAGTTTAGAGGAGGGAAATCATGGGTTCGTTTCGAGAAGAGGCTCCACTGAAGGAATTGTACAAGGATGCGTTCCACATTGGAGCAGCAGTGAGTCCGAAGACGATTGAAAGTCAGCGTTCATTGCTTGCATATCACTTCAACAGCCTGACAGCAGAAAATGAAATGAAATTCTCCAGTGTGCATCCACAGCAGGAGCTGTATACGTTTGAGGATGCAGATGCCATCGCTTCCTTTGCCAGAGAGCAAGGTATGGCGCTGCGCGGGCATACGCTGGTCTGGCACAACCAGACTCCGGATTGGCTGTTCGAGAATGAAACTGGTGGACTGGTGGAGCGCGGGGTATTGCTGGAGAGAATGAAGGCGCACATTCAGACCGTCGTTGGCAGATATAAGGACGTTATCTATGCATGGGATGTCGTGAACGAGGTTATTTCCGATGATGCAGATGACGAAAATGCATTACTGCGGCCATCCAAATGGTTGGATATCGCCGGAGAGGATTTTATTGCCAAAGCGTTCGAATTCGCCCATGAAGCAGATCCGCAGGCGTTGTTGTTCTATAACGATTATAACGAATCCAATCCGCATAAGCGGGAACGCATCTTTCGGCTCGTTCGTTCGTTACTGGATCAAGGTGTGCCGATTCATGGTGTCGGTCTGCAGGCACACTGGAATCTGTATGATCCGTCCCTGGATGATATGCGCGCCGCGATTGAGCGGTATGCGCAGCTTGGCCTGCAGCTCCAGCTCACTGAACTGGATGTATCGGTATTTCGCTTTGAAGACAAGCGTACGGATCTTGTTCGGCCTTCGCAAGAGATGCTGGAATTGCAAGCCGAGCGATACGAATCTATCTTCCGCCTGCTTCACGAATATAAGGAACATATTAGCGCCGTGACATTCTGGGGGGCTGCCGATGATTACACCTGGCTTGACAATTTCCCTGTCCGAGGGCGGAAAAACTGGCCATTCTTGTTCGATGAGTCGCATCGTCCGAAGGAAGCCTATCAGCGTGTTGCGCGAATCGCTGTACCCAAGTGACGTGAACGGATCAATATCGTTTAACCCCTAGCAGTCTCGAAGAGATGTTCGAGGTTGCATATCTTTTGGAAGGAGCCATTTGTATGTCCGAATTTCCTAAACCGCATCAACCTATAGTTACGCATATATTCACTGCTGATCCCTCAGCTCATGTGTTCGAGGATCGCATTTATATTTATCCCTCCCATGATCTGGATCACGACGGTCCGGTGAATGACAACGGGGATCAGTACAAGATGGAGGATTATCATGTGCTGTCTATGGCGGACACAGATTCACCCGTGACGGATCATGGCGAGGTGCTGCACGTAAAGGATGTACCTTGGGCGTCCAGTCAGATGTGGGCCCCGGATGCTGCGTACAGAAACGGCAACTATTATTTGTTTTTCCCGGCTCGGGACAATGATGGCATTTTCCGCATCGGCGTGGCTACGTCGTCGTCTCCGGCAGGACCATTCAAGCCGGAAGAGCAATATATTCAGGGCAGCTTCAGCATTGATCCCGCTGTGTACGTGGACGAGGATCAGCAGGTCTATATGCTCTTTGGCGGGCTGTGGGGGGGACAGTTGGAAAAATGGCAGACAGGAAGCTATGTGGAACATACGGAGGGCCCTGCTCAGGATGCTCCGGCGATCGGACCAAGAGTTGCAAAGCTGAGTGAAGATATGCTATCGATGGTGTCGGAGCCGCTGGAGATATCCATTGTGGATCAGGAAGGAAAGCCGCTAACCGCTGGGGACGAGGATCGCAGATATTTTGAAGGACCATGGATGCACAAATATAATGAAAAATACTATTTATCCTATTCCACAGGAACGACGCACAAGCTGGTGTACGCCATTGGCGACAATCCAATGGGACCGTTTACGTTCCAAGGGACCATCTTGCCGCCGGTCATGGGCTGGACAACGCATCATTCGATTGTACAATTCCGGGAGAAGTGGTATCTGTTTTATCATGATTGTTCCCTTTCCGGCGGCGTCGATTACAAGCGCTGCGTCAAGTTTGCTGAGTTAACATACAATCCGAATGGCACGATTCGCATGATTGATCCGTATCCAGAGAAGTGAAATGGATGTGAATGGGAACCGATGTCCTTTTCTCTGTAACCGTAGATCCTGAAAAGGAACGAATTCCAATATAACCTCTGGTATTATCCCCTCATGGTAGACAGTGAAAAAAGAGGACATGTTACAATGAACTCAAACACTGGATACCGAAGGGGATTTTTGTTATGTCAGCGGAGAAAGGCCACAAGCCAGAATCCAAAATGGGGAGAGTTTTGAGGATTACCGGGGACGTTGGACGAAGAAACATTGTAGTAGTGCAGAAGAAGAAAATGCTTAAAACTCCGTGCCAAAGCACGGAGTTTTCCAATATACGGGCAGATCGAATGGGATTAACCTAGTTGCTGAGAACCATTAAACCACACGGATTTGATCGACAAGGTATCCGAAATATTAGTTGTTGGATCACCGTCTACGAGAACGAGGTCAGCACGCGCACCTTCGGTAATACGACCGCGATCGTGAAGACCAAAGCAACGGGCCGGTTTCGAAGTAGCCGACTGCAGAGCTTCGATCGGAGTGAATCCGGCTTTCACTAGCAACTGCATCTCGTGGTGGACACTTGCCCCATGAGCAAGGCCGCCGAGGTTTGGAACGGGAACCGGTGCGACATCTGTCCCTACCAGAATATCAACTCCAGCACGGTGAAGGTCCATCACATTCTTAAAGCTATTCTCCATATTGCCTTGAGGGAACGTATTGAAGCTTGAGTTCAAAATATCAATCCAATCAGGACTTAATTTGGAATGCACACGCGGATCATTCGCTAATTCGGATGCCGTATTTCCAATAATCGATGAATTCAACACCAAGCACGGAGTAACAAATGCGCCTGAACCTGCTATAGATTTCACTAACTCGGAGGTGTACTCGGGTCTGTCGATGAACAAGTGGCCCAAACCGTCGACTCCAAAATCGATGGCTTGTTGCGATGAAAGAGCCGTCAAGACGTGGGCGATGACCAGCTTACCGGACTTGTGGGCTTCTGTCACGGCTGTTTTTAGAATCTCGTCACTCAATACAGGCAGGCCAGGTGCACCCATGACCGTACCTTCTTCAATCATGATCTTAATATAGTCGGCCCCATTCTCGACTTGGGTATGCACATGTTTAATCGCTTCTTCGACCGTTGTCACTTGCGGTATTTCATCGTGATCGTGAGCGTATGCGGCTAACATTGCTTCCCGGTCTTCCTCCGATAATTTCTCTAGTTCCTTTAATACGAATTCAGGTATTTCATCTCCATCTGGCAATAGTTCATCCGGATGTCCGCCCGGAGCGGTGATTGCTGTGCCAGCAGAACGTACATCTGCGATGTCATTCACATTTTTCAACTGAATTTCGCGCCCTCGTTTAGTAAAATCACCGTTCATTTCGAGTTCAGTGGTAACGCCGAATTTTAGAGCATCTCGTAATCCGCCGATGGAAGTGTGGACATGTGCATCAATCAGACCAGGCATTAGAGTCGCATTTTCTCCATTGATAATCGTTGCATCGGCCGGAAGGTCTCCACCGACTGAAACAATAGACTCCCCTTTAATGACAACATGTCTAGGCGCAATGATTTGCTCCCCATCAAAGATACGTACATTTGTAATCGCTGTAATTTGTTCTATCGCAGCATTTTGAGTTACCTTCTCCATTTGACTTCCTCCCAAGTGTTTTTGTCTCGAACAATTCGAATCATAACTGTTAGTTATCTAACTGTCAACAAACTAATATTTTTTTGACAAGCCAATAGGATCGCTGTATAGTTTATTTACTTACAATTAGATTCCTAACAATCACAGGGGGGACGATTATGAAATCCCGAAAGGAAACACCTTATCTGGATTTATTTCAGATTATCGGTCTAAAGTTAAAGAAAAGAGCGGACGAGAGTATAAAGGAGCTGGGCTTAAACGCTCAACAAGGAAAAGTAATCGATTATATTTACGAAAACCAAAATAGTCATATTATTCAAATGGATCTTGCAGATCGGTTTCATCTAAGTCGGGCCAGCATTACAAGTATGCTTCAAGCTCTAGAGCAAAAAGGGTTAATCGAGCGTAAAATCCCGGCCAATAATGAACGGCAAAAAAATATATACGTACTGCCAAAAGCAGTTGAACTGATTGAAGACTTCCAAGACTCTTTCCAAAAGGTGGAGGAAGAAATCGTCCAAGTCCTTACTGACGAAGAGAAGCAAGTATTAAAGAAATTGTTGATCAAAATCAATGAGACGATATAAAGAAGAAAATTTCCTGTGAAATGATGGGGACAATTTTATTCCTTTGATAATAGGTTGTCCCGGATTTGCATGTGATTACGATTTAGAGAACCTGGGGGAATTCTTAAAAATGATTAAAGGTTTTAGTCCCATTGAAAGCCTAACTTCAAAAATCGCTTTAGATGACTATCTATAACAAGTGAATCCGCTTCGTTTGCACCGATTCCAAAGCAGTGTCCCCACTTGGATTCTATGGGTTGAAAAACAGTATTCGGTATATATTGAACGTCATACGCACTGTCCTCTGGAGTGAAAAATAAATCACTTGTCCCGGGCATAACGAGTGCAGGAGAGGAGATTTTACGTAATGCCTGTTCGAAGTTGTAGCGGTCAACGGGATTATCGCTGATGTCTCCACTTATTCCTGTACGTAACATGGCAATCAAATCATTAGCATCAAAGGATAAAAACACTTGATCCCAGTATTCTTCTACATAATGTTTCAATGAGCTGTATCCCTCGGATTGATACAATCTCTCCAAATAGTATGAATTTGAAAATCCCCAAGGGGCATAAACTCTCCCCATTGCTGCGAGACCGTCAACAGGTGGGTGCTTGTAAAGTCCTTTTTCCCATTTTGAATCCGCTTGTAATGCGGCGATCATACTCTGGAATACCATTTGTGCAAGAGGCCTTGTTTTCGCCGTTCCGCCAAATGGTGCAATACGTTCGACCATTTCAGGATAACTCGTTCCCCATTGAAAAACTTGCATTGCTCCCAGAGACCAGCCCACAACCAGCTTAATTTTGCTGATACCAAATTTTTCAGTAATGAGTTGATGTTGAACACGTACATTGTCATACATAGAGATGAGTGGGAAATTGGACTTACCAAAAGGAGCGGGAGTATTACTGGGAGAGGACGATAATCCATTACCTAACATATTGGGCACAATGATAAAATATCGATTAGGATCTAGTGCCTTGTTCTCTCCAATTAACCATTCATTATCTGTGTGAAGACCAGCAAACCAAGTCGGATACACAATAACATTGTCCTTTGCGGCATTTAAAGTTCCGTAGGTCTTATAAGCAATAAATGCTTGAGGGAGTTGCTGACCGGATTGAAGCAATATATCTCCAAGGGGATACGTTTCATAATCATTCATTGATGGATGCTCCTTCATAACCAAATTAGTTATAACTTGATTTTCACTCTACAATACGCTTATCATCAAATCAACGAAACGTTTTTGAATATAACATTCAATTTTTTTGAACAAAGAAGGTGTTCGATTAATGGAAATACGTCAACTAAAAACCTTTTGGACTCTTGCTTCTACGCGCAGCTTTAGTCGGACTGCTGAACTATTGAGCTATGTACCATCCACCATAACCATGCAAATCAAATCCTTGGAGGAAGAATTGGGCGTGAAATTGCTGGATCGATTAGGCAAGAATGTCATGTTAACGGATGCAGGCCAACAATTCTTGCCTTATGCTACTAAAATCTTGAACGATGTAGAAGAGGCCAAGTCTGTATCAAGTCAGCACGGGGAAACGACAGGAACCGTTACTATCGGAGCGGACGAAGTTCTTTGTGCATACTTTCTTCCTGCTTTGTTTAAATGTTTCCGTGAAGACTTCCAAGACGTTCGACTTTTGTTTCGTCCCTTGTCCGGACAAGAGCTTAGAAATAGCCTAAGAGAAGGGCTTGCAGATGTGATATTTGTATTGGATGAATTCGTTGGAGCCAAAGACCTTCATTCAGAATTTTTGAAAGATGAGTATTTTAAAATGGTGGTTTCTCCAGATCATATGTTAGCAACTCGCTCTTCATTGATCATTGATGACTTTCACAAACAGCACTTTTTGTTGACTGAAAAAAACTGTTCTTATCGCACTCATTTTAACCAGTCCTTATTGAAAAAAGGCGCCGATGCTTTGACAGAACTGGAGTTTCATAGTGTAGAAGCAATTAAACAATGCGCTGTGGCTGGTCTTGGGATTGCTCTGTTGCCTGAGATGGCTTTGAAGGAAGAATTAAGAGAGGGTAGGCTAGTTGCTTTACCATGGGATTTATCGGATGTATCCTTTTCCGCACAGATGCTCTGGCATCGTGAGAAATGGATTTCTCCATCAATGGCTGCCTTCATCCATACAGCAAAGAGTGAGTTAAAAACGGAAGAAGTATCTGGCTCATAAGAGGGTGAACTCCAAAGACAAACCCATGAAAGGAATCTAAGGAGAGGGTCATATCAGAACTACCAGATGAATTCGCCTATGCTAGACATCTGGGTGAACTTAAATGGTTATCTGATTTTGAAGTTGCTTTGATTAATAAAAAAGGTGATGAGAAGGTTTCGGTAACCCTAGAACAGATACGATCATAATGGAAAAAAAGATAAAAGATGAGTGGAATAATGAAACTAAAAGAATTTTTATACTGTTAATATCCGTTATGTCGTGAGGCAAAAATAGGGTTCTCTTGAAAGTCGCTAAATTAGCGATTTTAGTTCCTTGGCTCCGTTCATTATTAAGGGCATAGTCTGTTTAACGAATGATTCCGCACTTATTGGACACCCCTCATTGTTCCAAACGTAAGCCGCCCCATACATCGCCCAACTTAACACGATAGAAGCTGTATTTACGAGTAAGTGAGCGTTTGGATTCGATGGCATCTTGTCTTTGTGTATAAAGGAAAGAAGTATCGATTGGATTTTTTCCTTTATTTGAATTTCGAATACAGATCCAAGCGATGTATACCTTCTTTTACACATCGTACTTAGACCCTCATGAAAATCGCACACACCTAGAAAAATACTCTGAATAGTTTCTTCATTTAACACTTCGTGACCGTCTATTCTACGATCTATGATTGTCATAAATGATTCCATTAGTTTGGTCTCAAGAATTTCAAACTTATCAACAAAGTGCGCATAAAAAGTCGCTCTGTTAACAGTTGCCCGCTCTGCTATATCCCTGACGGTGATCGATTCAAAATCTTTTTCTTGAATTAATGAAGCAAAAGCGTCTTGAAGGAGTCGCCGTGTACGTATCACACGAGGATCAGCATCATTCTTTTTATTTGTCATCGTTAAAATCTCCCCTCATAAAACGACATTATAGAAGTGATGTTGTCTATCCAACGGTTTACGGTTATTGATGATTGCGTACCATTCGGTTGGTATTATAACATACAAATACAACAAGTGTTGTTCAAACTACTCATGTTGTATTGAAACCAAAGCAGAACGCTGCTTTTCCAAAAGGAGGAGAGAACCATGTCAGCTTCACAACCGTCACTAACGATGGAGCAACAACTTTTTTTTGATGTTATTGGAGAACGCCGGTCGGTTCGTAGTTATGATCCCGAGATCAAGATTTCGAGGGAGGAATTGACCGGAATATTGCGGCAAGCCACGTTGGCTCCTTCAGCCGCTAACCTGCAGCCGTCGCGTTTTCTCGTAATCGACTCGCCGGAGCTGAAGCAGAAGCTGCTTCCGATTGCATTCAATCAACAGCAAGTGGTCGAGGCTTCGGCTGTCATTGCGGTACTTGGAGATTTAGAATGTTATAAATTGGCCGAAAAAATATACGGAATGACGGTCGATGCGGGTTACATGCCTGCAGAGACGGCTAAATCGTTCGTGGAACGTTATACCGGGATGTATTCGAGCATGCCGCCCGAGGCTATCCGCGAAAAAGTGTATACTGACGGCGGGCTAGTATCGATGCAACTCATGCTTGTCGCCCGGGCTAAAGGCTACGACACGGTATCGATGGGCGGCTACGATAAACAAAAGTTCATGGAAGCTTTCCGCATATCCGAACGCTACGTTCCGATTATGCTGATCGCCATCGGCAAGGCGGCGAAGCCTGGTCATCCGACGGTAAGGCTGGTAGTCGATGATGTAGCTTTCTTTAACGAAATGCCTAAGGAAGATCTCGATGAAATAACGTGTGAGCGTTGAAGTTCTAAATATTCTCATCATGCAGACCGTGGCGTTGTTGCCAAAATAGCTAAATATTTTAAAGACTAATCTCAATCTTTTAACTAAGCCCGTGTATGGAGCCACTGATCAGTGGCTCCATACACGGGCTTTTGTTATCTTTAGTTGCTGTTTTGAAATACAGATTAAGAATGAACTACAAAGATTAATTTTATCTCATTTTTTACTGGAAATGTTTGCGCTACCATTGAGAATACAAACGGAAGTTGAGTAAGGGAGAGGTGAGAATAGGTGGGAGGCATTACTTTTGATCATGTATTTAAACGGTATAAAGGCGAATCCCGCCCAGCCGTCAACGACTTTCATTTAACGATTGATGAAGGGGAATTCCTCGTCCTGGTAGGACCATCTGGATGCGGAAAGTCAACAACGCTGCGTATGCTGGCCGGGTTAGAGGAAATCAGCAGCGGAGAGTTATACCTGGATGGGAAATTCATTAATTATGTCTCGCCAAAAGACCGGGACATAGCCATGGTCTTTCAGAATTATGCACTCTATCCCAATCTGTCTGTACTGGAGAACATTGCACTTGGTCTGAAATTGCGCAAGACCGCGAAACATGAGATTGATACCCGTGTTAAACGGGTAGCCTCGATACTGGAAATCTCGCATCTATTGGACCGCAAACCAAGTCAGTTATCTGGAGGCCAAAAGCAGCGGGTGGCCCTTGGTAGAGCCATTGCAAGAGAACCACAAGTATTCTTGATGGATGAACCTCTTTCCAATCTGGACGCCAAGCTTAGAGCACAGACACGTGCAGAGCTGATCAAGCTTCAGCAGGAACTAAGACGGACAACCGTTTATGTCACGCATGATCAGGTGGAAGCAATGACGATGGGATCACGTATTGTTGTGATGAAAGATGGGGTTATTCAACAAGTCGCCCCCCCAAGAAAGCTCTATGATGAACCTGCGAATGTTTTCGTAGCAGGCTTCATTGGTTCTCCCCAAATGAATTTCATTAAGGGCACGATCGAAGTGAGTGATGGGTTCTATTACTTCTCCAACAAACGGATGAGACTGCTTCTTCCAGAAAACTGTGTCTCTCGATTAGAACGGAAATCTGGAGCGGTTAGAAACGTCATTCTGGGCGTGAGGCCAGAACACATCTCACTTCGCCGTGGACGTATTGATGATCCTTCATTCCTACCAGGCATTGTACAGATGACTGAGGAGACTGGTGCCGATTCTTATGTCTACATCCAGCTTGGGCATATCAGGCTAATTGTTAGAACAGAACCAGTCTCGCGATATGAAACGGATGAGATCGTATCGGTTGGACTTCAAATGAACAAGATACATTTTTTTGATGAGACTACGGAACTTGTATTTGGGAGAGATGAAACATGAAGAAGCGTCCATTTCCCCGCTATCTTCGCATTCCGATACAAATACTGATCGTTGCTGCCTTGGTTGTTGGAGTTATCCGGTGGATGACATCCGAGGAACAGGTTGTTTACTCTGGTAGTGTCACAGCTGATCAGCTGCTTCAATTCCAGCCAGCAGGCGATAAAAACCCTTATGCCATCCTGATGCAGGGAGTAAGCGAACAAGAACGTTCTGGAGAAAAAGGGAATGAAATACGGATCAATCCTAGTCAATATGACATAGCAGCACCGATAACCAAACTCAGTCAATCGAAGGAAGACGGAAAAACGGTGCTCAACTGGCATAACGAAGCAGGGTCAGTAGATTGGACGTTTCATGTAGCGAAAGCCGGCTGGTATGAACTTCATTTGGATTATAAGCCCTTGGCGGGCAGTAACAGTTCCGTGATCCGGGGAGTAATGATTGATGGCAGTTACCCCTTCGAGGAGTCGGAACGTGTTGAGTTGGAACGGATGTGGAAGGATGCTAAGTATCCGTATGACCGCAACGAACTAGGCATGCAGGTAAGACCACAACAGACGGAACTGAACGAATGGACAAGTAAAGCGCTATCAGATTATTCGGTTTCCTCCCGTCCGTTGTTGTTTCGGCTGGAGCGAGGGGAACACACGCTAAGACTAGTGGGCGAACGGGGTGGAGTTGCTTTGCAACAACTGTCATTCCAAAGTCAGGAGCATGTCAAACCGTATGAGGAATATAAGGGGGCATATCCTTCAGCATCGGATGCTTCCGACTGGTACATGGTGAGGGAAGCAGAGCAATTTGAACGCAAATCACATCTATCGATTCAGACTGATCATTGGGCAGAGCCCTACATATCACCGGATCCCAAGGGACGGATCACCTATAATGTGCTTGGTGGAAACCACTGGAACTTACCAGGTGAATGGGTGGAATGGGATATTGAAGTGCCAACAAACGGCTGGTACGAGATTGATCTCAAGAACTTCCAGAACTATCGTTCAGGATTTAAAGCTTATCGTACCATCTCCATTGACGGTAAAGTTCCTTTCAAGGAGATGCTGAACTACGCAATTGATTATCATAAGGAATTTGAAATTACGACCCTATCTAATATTTCCGGGGAACCCTTCAAATTCTATCTTGAACAAGGAAAGCACTCTATACGCATGACCGCGGATTCATCAAGTATACAGCCAATATTGATTGCCCTTAAAGATACTTTGTTACAGATCGCCTCTTTTGACCGTGAGATGAGGTTGATTACCGGAAACTACAGCAAGAGCGCGTCCGATTCCAATATTGACTCAACCCGGACATGGGAGATGAAAAAGTACGATCCGGAAGTTGAGAACAAGCTTCAAGCCATTACAGACCGGTTGAATATGATTCGCCTCTATACGAATTCGGTCAATGAGAGGGATTCAGATCTATCACAGGCCATTAAAGCTTCGGTCACCATTCTGGAGGATATGCTGGGCGATGTGAACGAAATTCCTAGCAAAATCAAAGAATTCTCCACGATACAAGCCAATATTGGGACATGGATGTCGACTCTGACCAAGCAACCGTTGCTTCTCGATTATCTAGTTGTGCGGAAACCGGATGCTAAGACAGGCCTCAAAGAGCCTACTGCACTCTCGCGGATACCTTATTCCTTAGCGGACTTCTCACGTTCCTTCTATGTAGATTATGATCTCGGAGGGCCAGAAGAAGAAGGTGCGTTGACGATCTGGGTCGGACGAGGGCGGGATTATGTTGATTTATTGCGCGAACTGGTTAGCCAGGATTTCACGCCAAAGACAGGGATTGAAGTCAATATCAATCTTATGCCAAATCCCAACATGCTAATCCTTGGCAATGCAGCAGGAGAAGTTCCTGATATTGCACTAGGAGTCGGAGAATCGACACCGGCAGATTATGCCATGCGGAATGCTGTCGAGGATTTATCACAGTATCCGGGTTTTGATGACGTGATGAATCAGTTCATACCGGGTGTTACCAGAGCTCTGATGTATGATGGTGGAACTTATGGACTGCCAGAAGTACAGAATTTTCAATTGTTGTTCTACCGCTCGGACATACTTGAAAGACTGGATTTAGAAGTGCCAGATACCTGGGACGATGTGTTTGATATCCTACCCACTCTGCAAGAGAATGGGATGACCATGAACGTGCCAAAAGGTGACTATTCCACATTGTTTCTGGAACATGGTACCGACCCTTACACAAAAGACGGTCTGAAATCTAATATATTCAGCGACACTGGACAACAAGCATTTAAATTATGGACCGAGATGTTTACCAAATACAATTTGCCCATTGATATCCCGGCTTTCTTTCAGCACTTTCGGGATGGGGATATTCCGATTGGGATATCTGATTTTAACACCTATGTCCAGTTACAAGTAGCTGCTCCGGAAATTACAGGACATTGGAAGGTCGCTCCGTTACCTGGAATTAAGCAGGAAAATGGTGAGGTTGTGCGCTGGTCTCCTCAAGGCTTAACTGGCGCCATGATCATGAAAAAAAGCGAGCAGAAAGACAAAGCCTGGGAATTTCTGAAGTGGTGGACTTCAGGAGAAGTGCAATCTCGGTATGCTGCGGATATGGAATCATTTTATGGTATCGAATACCGCTGGAATACAGCCAACGTAAACGCGATGGAATCGCTAAACTGGCCTTCTGATGATTTGAAAGCTATTCGGGAACAAGCCAGTTGGGCATTGAACATGCCGAATGTACCGGGATACTATTTCTTGGGCAGGGAGATGGATTTTGCATGGAACCGAACAGTATTTGACGGCATACCAGCGGATGAATCATTGGAAGAAGCGCATTTGTCCCTGCAACGGGAGATGGACCGCAGACAGCGGAACTTCGGTATCATGGGCAGAAGTTTAAATATTCCACAGATTACAGAGCCCTACGTATGGGAGGACACAGAATCGTGAAAACAGAGGTTTTTCCCGTGTTACACCCAGCTAAGCGACCTTCACCTTTGGTGTCAAAGTGGATGCGTTTTCTGAGAGAGCTTAGAAAAGATGCTTTCTGTTATCTTTTTCTGGCACCGTTTCTGATCTGCTTTCTCGTATTTATCGTCATTCCCGTCGTGATGGCGGCCACACTCAGTTTTACATCTTATGATGGGTTTGGAAGTCTGAATTTTATCGGTTTTGACAATTTTATCGCATTATTTACGCAAGATATTATTTTCTTGACCAAAGCACTTCCGAATACATTTCTGTTTGCATTAATTGTTGGGCCGGGTGGCTATATTCTATCGTTCTTCTTCGCCTGGCTGATCCATCAGCTGCCTCTGCGGGTCAGGGATTACTATACATTAGTGTTCTATGCACCCTCTATGGCCGGTGGGGTAGCATTATCGGTCGTTTGGATCGCAGCGTTCAGCGGAGACAGGGTCGGGTATCTTAATAATTTTTTACTGCGAATGGGCTGGATTGACTCCCAAATCACCTGGCTGCAAGATCCCAAGTATTTGCTTCCTATTATGATTATGGTCTCCTTATGGATGAGTTTCAGCGTAGGCTTTCTGGCGATGCTTGCCGGATTGCAAACGGTCAATCGCGAGCTGTATGAGGCCGGTCGCATCGACGGCCTCTCCAATCGGCTCCAGGAAGTATTCTATATCACCATCCCATCGATGAAGCCACAGATGTTATTCAGTGCCGTCATGACCATCGTGTCTACACTGAAGGCAGGCAGTATTTCGACCCAGCTTACGGGTATGGCGGTGACTCCGCAGTATGCGGGTCATCTGATTATTAATCATGTCGACGATTATGCATTCATCCGGTTTGAACTTGGTTATGCTTCTGCAGTGTCGGTCATGCTGCTGTTGTTCAGCTATTTTGTGATGAGGTTTGCATATCGGCTGTTCAACTCGAAGGAGGAGCTGTAATTATGATAGCCAAATTACGCAAGCTCCGTTCAGTATCATCCTTCGATGTCATCCTGATCTTGTTGTTTACTTGCCTGGCAGTATTTATGTCTTTGCCCATTGTATTTATTTTCAATCATGCCTTTAAACCGCAAAATGAATTGTTTTTGTTTCCACCTCAATTCTTTGTACAACAGCCGACACTAAATAACTTTGAGACGTTGTTTCTTCATGCTTCCAATGCCATGGTACCGTTCACCCGTTACCTGTTTAACAGTATGATTGTTGTGTCATTTACACTGATCAGTGTAATCATGGTCAGTACAATGGCAGGTTATGTATTGGCAAAATATCAGTTCCATTTCAAGAAACTCATTATGGGAATGATCACGCTTTCCCTTATGTTCGCACCCGAAACTGTTTCCATTCCACGTTATCTGGTCATCAGCGCTCTTGGACTGAACAATACGTATTTCGGACACATCTTACCTTCGCTTGCATCACCGGTAGCGGTGTTCATGCTGGTCGGATTTATTTCTCAGATTCCAAATGATCTGATGGAGGCTGCTAAGATTGACGGAGCCAGTCATTTCGGCATATTCAGACGAATCATTCTCCCTTTATCCGTTCCAGCCATTGCAACGATATCCATTCTTACTTTTCAAAATGTATGGGGCGATGTCGAGACCTCAACTTTGTTCATGCAAAAAGAGGCAATGCGTACATTACCGTTCTATGTGAATAGTCTGCTTAGCGGACTGCAGAACAATGTCGCAGGACAGAATATGGCAGCAGCAGCCGGACTGCTCATCTTCATTCCAAATTTGATCATCTTCCTGCTCTTCCAACGCAAGGTATTGGAGACGATGGTCCATTCCGGTATTAAGTAAAGTCATCAGTAAAGGAAGTAGAATCGCGATGAAAAAATGGTTATCAATGGCACTCATAGGCTTGATTGCGTTAACCGTTCTGCCGAAGGTAGCTTCGGCAAGTCTTCCATACTGGACGGCTTATTATGACAGTAACCAGTCTAACTGGTTCCAAATTCAGCCGATTTATAGACCAGCAGGCGCCTATTCCGCCGACTTCGGGGAACCGGTAGACCTTGATGTCGCCTCAGACGACAAGGTCTACATCGCAGATAAGAAGCAGAACCGAATCGTAGTGCTGGATCAGGATGGTAGCCTGCTGCGTACGATCGGTGAAGAAGAAGGATCAGGACAGTTGTCTTCACCGGAAGGTGTATTTGTGACACCGGAGCAAGCAGTGTATGTTGCGGATTCAGGTAATCAGAGGATCGCGGTATTTGATCAAAACGGGGTATTTCAGCGTGATTTCAAAAAACCGGATACACCATTAATGGGATCCGAGCACTTTGTGCCCGTCAAGTTGATCGTTGATCGTCGGGGTGTCATGTACATACAACTGAATTCATCTTATCAAGGACTTGTACGGTTAAATCCCCAAGGTGAATTCATGGGTTACTTCGGTGCTAATAAAGCTGATCAATCTATGCTCAACTGGTTGAAGAAACTGGTTCTGAATAAAGATCAATTGGCCAAGGAGAAGGCTGCGCTTCCTAAACCGATTACGAATGTCTCGCTAGACAAAGACGGCTTTATCTTTACCTCGACTGCTGGCGGTGAGGGGAAGGGAGCCATCCGTAAGTTGAATGCAGGTGGCGTGGACATATTCAAGAATAAGACGTTAGAGAACGGTCACGGTATTGTTGATGTTGCGATTGATGCTGATGCATTTCTTTACAATATTGACCTTGACTCTATGCACATCAATTTGTACGACCGTAATGGGGAAGCGATGTTTGAGTTTGGTCTTGTCAGTAAAGATACGCAGCAGTATGGCATATTGGGTTATCCGACAGGCATCGGGGTGGACAGCCATCATGCGATCTGGATCTCGGACAGCGGTACGAATACCGTCCACAAATATGTGCGTACTGATTTGGGGCGGGATGTCCTGAAAGCGCTAGCTTTGTATGCAGAAGGGAAATACGAGCAAAGCAAGCCTTACTGGGAAGCCGTGTACGCCCGTAACGATATGTATAACGGGACCTTTCAAGGATTAGGAAAAGTGCTTCTACATGAAGGACGGAACGATGATGCGTTGATGTTTATGGAGGCAGCCTTTGATACGGAAGGCTACTCCAAAGCATTCTGGAAGCTGAGGCTAGACTGGTTGCAGAACCACTTTATGATCCTGATATATAGCCTAATAGGGGGTGGACTCTTCCTCCATTTTGGTATACGCGGATTACGCGCATACCTTCGGAAGCAGCCGCTTCCCGAGCGCTGGCAGCAGCCTCTGGCTGATTTAAAAAATTTCAGTTATGTGATGTTTCATCCATATGAAGGATTCTACCGGATCAAGGAAGCGAGAATTGCACCATGGATTACGATAGCACTGCTGTTTCTCGTCCTGGCCATCAAATTGTGCACAATCTACTGGACTGGGTTCCTCTTTCATCCAGTAGAACTCTCAGAAGTTAATTTACTGAAAGAGATGGGGTTCTTCATCCTACCTTGGATCACCTGGATTGTTGCCAATTACTTAGTTTGCAGTGTTAAAGACGGTGAGGGTAAATTCCGGGAAGTAATTCAAGGAAGTGTGTATGCGCTCTCACCCTACGTATTCTTCTCGATTCCACTACTGTTATTGTCCAACATCGTCTCACTGGATGAAGCGATCATCATTCATGCGATGAATATGGTGATGGTACTGTGGCTTCTCTCAATGTTCTTTGTGATGACGCAAGTAATTCACAATTTTGAATTTGTGGAAACGATCAAAAACTCGGCCGTTACTGTGTTTGCGATTCTGACGATCTGGATGTTTGGCTTCATTATATTCGGATTGTCCTTTAATCTGTATGACTTTTTCTATGAGCTTTACAAAGAGGTGAACATCAATCTATAACACACTCAAACGAAAATGGAATAGGGCAGGGTGGTCCGCCATCATTGTGCTGGTGCTTGGCCTGATGCTGATCATGTTGGTGATAAAACCATGGCAGCAGAGTACAACGGAGAGTTTTGCCGCTACTGGAATGCAAATGCTGCTGCCAGAGAAAGATCCCCTCTATCAAGGTGAAAGATGGGAGCCTGCTACACAAGCAGATGGTTATGCAATTGCGGTAGATAACGATCAGTACACTCTGTATGTGAATCCGCTCAATACTCAAATCTACGTTCTGGACAAAAGCAGTGGATACCGTTGGACCAGCAATCCGACTGAAGTTGAGCTCGCGGATGAGACCGTCAAGGGGCAACTGTTGGATAATTTGCAGTCCCCGTTTGTATTAACCCATGTACGTACGCAAGGGGCAGATCAAACGGTTAGGGAAACTTTGAACAGTAAAGCGCCCGGTTTAGAGACGACGATGATCCGTGGTATGAAAGGACTTCAAATTCAATACTGGTTTCCTGACAAACGCATCGGTTTTGCTATTCAATACGAATTGACGGAATCCGGATTAAAGGTCAAAGTGCCGGCAGCAGGCATCCGCGAAGAAGGAGATCACGTGTTGTTTTCACTGGATGTCCTGCCTCATTTCGGCGCTGCTATGGCTAGTGAAGATGGATATTTATTTGTGCCTGATGGTCCTGGCGGACTGATCCGCTATGATACGGCAAAGGCAAGCCTGTCCAGAGGGTATATCCATCAGGTGTATGGCCAGGAACTGACCAATGCAGGGAATATCAATTTAATGGTTCAGAACAGAGAGGATATCGCTTATCCGGTA
The DNA here is from genome assembly GCF_057835695.1 of Paenibacillus sp. GL_099_B. Classification (NCBI taxonomy): domain Bacteria; kingdom Bacillati; phylum Bacillota; class Bacilli; order Caryophanales; family Paenibacillaceae; genus Paenibacillus; species Paenibacillus sp. GL_099_B. The sequence continues at coordinate 3,912,136 of NZ_CM174430.1, read as the reverse complement.
TTCGGGTTGAAACGGGGAGATCATGCTTATGTCGCTGTCATGAGGAAGGGCGAGGATTCTGCTAATGTAGTCGCAATGGCACCTGGACAACGCTCATCCTTCTACAATGTGTACTCGAGTCAAATATACCGAGAAGAGTATTTATACAGAATGAGCAGGTTGGCTACACCAAGCAAGGCCATTCAGAAGCAAAAATTGGACCTGGACCGTGAGGTAGAGTACCGCTTTCTGAATGGGGAGCAAGCTTCTTATGTCGGAATGGCGAATGCCTACCGAGATTATCTACAAGAATCCGGCCAGTTGGGAGAAGCTTTGCAACCGGTAGAGCATATACCCCTCTACCTGAAATTGATGGGCGGAAATTATGAGAAAGCTTTTGGAAGAGTGCAATATGTTGCTACCACTACGTTTGATCAAGCGACTGAGATTGCAGAGCGGCTGCAACAGCAGGGTGTCGCTTCGCTTAAGACGATATTTTATGGCTGGCAGAACGAGGGCGATTACAACATGGAGAAGCGTTTCCCAATTGAGAGTTCGCTCGGAGGGGAGGCTGGAGCTAAATCCTTCGTCGCTTCGATGAAGAAATCCGGTATTGATGTTGCTTTCCAAGAGGATTTCCTATGGGTGGATAGCGAGTCATCATTCTCTGGCAAAACAGATGCCATCCGCGGTATTGATGGCACGGCTTATAACATTGATGGGTGGTATCTTGCTAAACCAGTATACACCGCAGTAAGTGCAGCAGAGACCATCGACAAGCTAAAAGATATTGGAGTGCATGGGATCCATTACAGCGGATTGGGCGAGATTCTTGTGCATGATTATGAGTTGTCCGGCATCCGTACAAGAGAATATACGAAGACCGTATACAACGGTTTACTTGATTACACCCGCAAGGAGTTGGGATCGGCTAGCGTTGAACGCGGCAATGCTTATGTGCTTGGCAGCACTGATTTCATTGACGGAATGGCATCCTCCTCCAGTTATGATTTCATGATCGATGAGACCGTTCCGTTTTACCCAATCGCACTGCATGGCAACGTACCTTACACATTCGAAGCAGGAAATTTGCGCGATGATGAGGATACTGAATTTTTGAAGGCGATAGAATATGGAGCGCTGCCATCCTTTTTCGTCACTCATGATGACTCCCGGAAGCTGAAAAACACACCTGTATATGGGCTATACAGCAGCAGGTTCGACAAGTGGGAGAGCCGCATTGTGGAGGAATACGGACGATTTGATAGCTTAAGCGATCTTTATTCGCTTAGGATTGTTGATCACGAGCAAATAAGTGATGAGCGTTATATGACCACGTATGAGAATGGAACTCGCGTCATTGTGGATTATGCAGCCAAGAGCTTCAAGGTGGAGAAAGGGGCTGCCCAATGAGCAAGTTGCAAGAACACAAGAAGAAGGCGGTTCAGTACCACTTCAAGCGCTATGGCGTCGGCTTGCTTTTCATGCTGCCCTGGATGATCGGATTCAGTGTGTTCGTAGCCATACCCATCGGTTGGTCAATGTTCATGTCCTTGCACAAGGTGGCGGTGGTGCCAGGCGGATTTAAGTATGATTGGATCGGCATTCAAAATTACCGGGATGCTTTCCTAAAGGACAATGTGTTCCCGATCGAGATGATCACCTATTTTCAGCAAATGTTGTTGATGGTTCCGATTATCGTCATCTTCGCTTTGCTTATTTCGCTGCTGCTGAATCAGAAGTTTCCCGGCAGGTTCATCTATCGCGCTTTATTCTTTCTACCTGTCATCTTCGCCACTGGTCAGGTGTTGTCGGAGCTGTTTACGCAGGGGGCAGGCGATATCCCTTTTCTGGATCAATACAATCTGGAACCGTTAGTGAAGCAATATGTCGGAGGCGAAATGGCGAAGATGATCATGGAAGTGCTGGGGCGCGTTGTCCTAATTCTCTGGTATTCGGGGGTACAGATCTTGATCTTTATCGCCGGATTTCAGACGATATCGCCATCCATTTATGAAGCAGTACGGATTGATGGGGCATCGCCTTGGGACAGCTTCTGGAAAATAACGCTGCCTGCCAGCATTCCGTTCATAAGCCTTAATGTGCTGTATACCATCATAGACCTATTCACCTTCCCTCTCAATCCGGTGCTGAAGCATATTCGCGACAATATGTTCAAAGTGGATACCGGATACGGATATGCAAGTGCGTTGGCCTGGATCTATTTCGGATTCATCTTTGTCCTGATCGCGATAGTACTAGGAATGTTCAGCCATAGCATGCGCCAGAGGGGGAGAAGATCATGAAAGAAGAACTATGGTTCGATCGGGCCAAAAATTATGCAAGAGATCTGCTGTGGCGGAGAGAGTCGCAAAGGCTTAAAGCTCTGCTTATGGGCAGGAATTTGTCAGACGGATTGCTGGCTAAACTGATCATTTATGTGCTGCTGTCTATTGTGGCGTATTTGTATCTGCAGCCACTTCTCTACATGATCACCACGATGCTAAAGACGGTCAGCGACCTGTTGGACCCGTCTGTGAAATGGATCCCCCGCGTCGTTACATGGGAGAACATGACAAAGGCTTACGAGGGATTGCAATACCCGGAAGCGCTGCGGAATACGGCGGTGATTGCTCTTACTTGTTCACTTGTACAGGTGCTGATCTGTTCTATGACCGGATATGCACTTGCACGGCTAGCAATCCCCTTCAAAGGACTAATTACAGCACTGGTATTGTTGACCTTTCTTATACCTCCACAGGTCATCATTATTCCGCTGTATGTTATTTTCAGCAAGTTAGGACTACTAAATTCGTTGTTTGTATTCCTGGTACCAGCGATCTTCGGCCAGGGTTTAAAGGGAGCGCTGTTTATTCTCATATTCCGCCAGTTCTTCAAATCCCAGCCCCCTAGCCTTGAAGAAGCGGCGAAGCTTGACGGTGCATCTGCAGCCCGACTTTACTTCCGAATTATGCTGCCACTGGCTCAGTCCGCCTGTCTGGTCGTCTTTCTGTTCTCCTTCATCTGGTATTGGAACATGTATTATGAACCATCCATGTTTTTGGCCAAGGGATTTACACCCTTGTCGATACGTCTGGACAATCTGGAAGAAGTGTTGAATCCCTCTCTGCTCAGCAGCCAGGAGTCGGTTAATAACCCGGTTACGGAAGGGACCAAAATGGCAGCGGCATTCCTTATTATTTTCCCGCCAATGTTGATCTTCATGTTCCTTCAGCGCTGGTTCATCACCGGAATTGAACGAACTGGAATTGTAGAGTAGATCACTAATGGGGAGGTATAGCGATTATAACTTTGAATTCACTGGAAAGGGGGAATGCTGGCCGGTAGTGGCTGTGGGCGGTCTGTATCTCTGAAGGAATGATCACAAATAAGATCAAATGGGGAGGGAAAAGCTTGAAAAAGAAACGGTTAGGAACATCGATATTGGCTGCAGTCTTGTCTCTGACTTTTATGTTGGCGGGATGCAGCGGAAATTCAGGAACTAGCGGGAATAAGGAGAGTTCACCACCAGCGGGGAATGACACTGTAGTAACGGAGCCGGGTCAGGATGGGGACCGGGAGCCGGTTACGCTGAAGTTCATTTCCTGGAAAGAGGGCACTTATGACGATTTATATGAACTGTTCCATCAAAAATATCCTTGGATAACCATTGAACAAATTCCGGTCAATAAGCAACCGATCATGGAAATCATTGCATCACTTGAAGCTGCCGGAACGCCGGCCGATGTGACCGAGATCGATACCGATTTGGTGGCTTTTGAGCAGGGGGGTCTCATTGAAGATTTAACACCTTACATTGAAGAAAGCGAAATTTTCCAGAATGCCAAATTTCCTGAGGGTTTCTTGGACACCATGACGTTCAACAGCAAAAGGCTTGCGATACCGATGGTCGATGTACCGATGTGGATCTTGGTGAACAAAGATTTACTTGCCAAGCATGGCGTCGATATGCCTTCAAATGATTGGACCTACGATGATTTTCGAAATATTGCTAAGCAGATTACCGATTCGAATGCAGGCGAGTATGGAGTGACTAGCCAACCAGAAATTCAAATGCGCATGCTCTCCAGTAAAGCGATCGCGGATGGTTATGCTGCGAACCACCAATACATGAACGAAGATATGACACAGAGTTTGCTGAGTACGCCGGAGATCATGAACGAAGTGAAGTGGTTCCAGGAGCTGGTTACCAAGGATGGCTCCATGCAGAGTAACGCAGCCGCAGAAGCAGACGGAAATGTGACTAAGGATTTCATAAATGGTAAAACAGGTTTTGCAATTGGCGGCGATTGGGTACTTCCGACATTGAAGGAGAAGGCGCCATTTCAATGGGATGTGCTTCCGTTCCCTAAAGGGAAAGTGAGCCAGCCGGGGTATTCCATTTATGGACCGCTCGCCATGCTCGCAGGCTCCAAACAAAAGGAGGCCGCGTTCCTGTGGCTCAGCTTCCAATTCACGCCAGAAGCGCAGAAATGGAAGATTGACCAAGGGGCAAATGCATCGGTCAACGATCCGGAAATCACCGCTTATTACGATGAAGCTCCAATATGGGAGGGTAAGAACATTGAAGCGGTAAAAATTGCACAGCAAAACGCTAGAATCCAGTCTGGTTTGACCGTAGTGGGATGGAGAGAATACAACTATAATAACCTCTTGAACGATATTATTTTCGGAGATCGTGATATTAACGATATCATTCCGGAAACCGAAGCCTGGAACAAAAAAACGCTAGAGTTACGCGAAAGTCTGAAGTAACCTGAAGTGAAAATAATAGCCGTTGGTCCTATGATCAGCGGTTATTCTACTTGGTGTTATATAAGATAAAAGAGAGAACGAAATCGTTGAATTGACAGGAATTTCTCCGCTCATGCTTGAAGTAACAATGAATGCTAGCCTACCAAATCATGTTATGGAGGGTACTCATATGATGCCAGATAGACAATTAGAACGGATGCTCGGGAAGTTAGTTCGCTTTACCAAGACCATTGAACCTCTTATGTTTACCAAAGTGGATGAAGTGCCGATGAAGAAATACCATACAACTGAATCTCTATATTCGATTCCAGACGAATCGAATTTTAAGGATTGCAAGAAGGGGGATATTTGGGAAGGAGAAAAAACATACTGCTGGTTTAAAGGAAGCTACAAAGTACTCAGTAATCTCGCCGGACAAAATTTATATTTGTATCCTCACATCGGTGGATATGAAATGATGATGTGGGTCGACGGTGTACCGTCTGGAATTTTCTGCTCCAAAATCATTGTGAACAGCCATGGTAACCATTACTGCGACATGTTAAAACAGCAGGTTAGAGGTGGCGAGAATATAGAGATCGCTCTGGAAGTCTATGCTCATCATGATTTTCCGGGTGTAGCACCTCTGGAGACAGAGAGTCAAGGAAACTTTACTTATGTATATGAAAGCGTTGACATTTGCACCAAGAATGATGAAATTTGCGACTTCTATTTTGATTTAAAAACACTTAATCAAGTTGTTGCTAAATTGGATTCTAACAACTTCGTTAGAAGCAATATCGTTGCCCAGCTAGTCGAAGTGCATAAAGTATTGTACTACGATTACGACAATGTAGATTACGATACTTTTATGGGCGCTATACGAAAAGCACATCCGATTCTGCAAAACCTACTAAAAAATCAAAATTCTATATCCGCACCAAGTGCCGGAATTATTGGACACTCCCACATGGATACAGCGTGGTTGTGGCATAAAGACGAGACATTGAAGAAATGTACTCGCACCTATGCCAATCAATTAAACCTTATGAAACAGTACGATGAATATAAATTTGTACAAAGTTCCGCATACCATACGGCAATGGTTCAGCGGCATTACCCTGAAGTATTTGAAGGTATCAAAGAACAGGTTATAAACGGCAGGTATGAACCCAATGGAGGGGTATGGATCGAAAGTGACTGTAATTTGCCTAATGGTGAATATTTAATCCGCCAATTTATTTGGGGACAACGATACACGCAGGAGAATTTTAATTACCGTTCGGATTGTTTCTGGTTACCGGATACGTTTGGCTATAGCGCTTCTTTGCCTCAAATTATGAAGGGCTGCGGAATAAAATACTTTTTGACAACGAAAATGGACTGGAATGATACGAATGTATTCCCGTATGACACCTTTATTTGGAAAGGATTAGACGGATCGAGAGTTTTCGTTCATTTTAATCGAACTCATATATGGCCTGATGCTGCAAGCTTGGTAGATTATGTTGCGGGGGGAGATATGAGGGGAATCAAGGAAAAATCCGTTACAAACCAAAGGTTATTAGCCTATGGTTTTGGTGACGGCGGTGGAGGTCCACAATTTGAAATGATTGAAATGGCACGTCGTGTTAGGGATTTAGAAGGCATTCCTAAAGCAAAGCACACTACAGTAAGTGAGTTCATGAAAGAACTCGAAGAAACTGCAATAGATCCGTCCATTTTCAGTGGAGAACTATATTTGGAGCTACACCGCGGAACATTAACCAATCAACATAATATCAAAAGGAATAACAGATTGGCCGAAATTTCTTTAAGAAACCTAGAGTATGTAACGGTACGGGAAGCCATTAGGAAAAATATAATAGCCAGTGACGAGAAAATCCGTCCACTAATGGAAGATATGCTGGTTAATCAATTTCATGATATTTTGCCAGGTACAAGTATTGCTCGAGTCCATGATGAATCCTTAGCTGAAACATCTGCAATCATTGAAAAATCGGCCAGGTACATTCAAGAATTGATTAAACCTAAGAACAGACCACTATCCAGAACGGTTATCAATACCTTATCTTTTGACCGAAGTGAAGTAGTGTATCTTGATTATACTGACGGTTTAAAGGTGCAAGGAGATTATCTTCAACAAGTGACTGCCGACATTCACGGGAACAAGAAACTAGCCGTAAAAGTTATGATTCCAGCTTTCTCTAGCATCGTGTTAAAACTGGAGGAAGGTGCGCCTGAAGTTGAAGCAGCGTTTAGTTTGGATGGGAATCAATTAGAAACGCCGTTAATCAAAGTAAGTTTTAATGAAAAGGGTTATATTGAATCATTCTTTGACAAAAAAGCCAAGAGGGAACTTCGTGGTGAAGGCTACGCATTCAATACCTTCCTTATAGCCGAGGATGTTCCGACTGCATGGGATAATTGGGATCTGGATGTTGATAGCCAGTATAAATTCGCGGATACTGCTGCAATGATTTCAAGAGAATTGATTTCTAATGGCCCTCTTGAAATACGTATTCGAAGCAAGTATCAAATTACAGTGAAAACAACCATCATTCAGGATATGGTGTTCTATAGTGACAGTCTGCAAGTGAGGTTCGATACTCTGATTGATTGGCAAGACGAACATCGTTTCTTGAAAACAGCTTTTGATACATCTATTTTTACGAATACTGCAAAACAGGAAATACAGTTTGGATATATTGAACGTCCAACAACAAGAAATAATTCTATGGAAAAAGCTAAATTTGAAGTGGTTAATCATAAATTTACGGATCTGTCTGAAGCAAGGTATGGGGCCACCTTATTGAATGATTGTAAGTATGGAATCAGTGTGGAAAATTCAAGCATGAAACTTTCGCTACATAAGGGAGGTAACCGTCCAGATCCTCGAGGGGATAAAGGCTTACATGAATGCAGTTATTCTTTCTTACCTCATGATGGTAGCTTTTGTGCGAAAAATGTTGTGCATCCTGCATATCAATTCAATATGAAGCCGCTTATTTTGGCAGGGGAATTTCAGCAAAATGGTCTTTTATCGTTAGAGGCTGATAATATTCTCGTGGAAGCTATCAAACCGTTAGAGAATAATGATAGAGGATTTGTCATTCGAATGTATGAGGCAGAAGGAGCATACACAATCACCTCTTGGAATTTAAATATCTCTTTTGACAAAATGGAAATAACTAATATGTTGGAAGAAACGCTAGAAAGCTTGGATTCTAATATGAACCTTGTTTTCAAACCGTTTGAAATCAAGACCATTAAGGTGAGTTATTAAAATAAAACAGTGATGGTTGAATGTTAAATAGAATTACAGAACGATAAATCCATCACTTGAGAAGCATTGTATTTTGTTTGACAGAAGGTGCATAGCCTAGAACCTTTTTATAAGCGCGGAAGAAAGATGAATAATCGTGGAAGCCTACGGCTGATGCTGCGGAATTGGCTGTTTGGCCCTGCGATATCAAATTTTGCGCCATAGTGACCCGTTTATGAATGACATAATTGCCAACCGTTGTGCCTGTTGCTCTCCGGAACATTTTGTTCAGATGGTGTTTGCTGATGTAGAATTCAGCAGACAAATCGTCCAGCTTAATAGATTCGGTAATATGATCGTTTAGATAAGCAATGATTTTTGATACGGATTTAGTGGATGATGAAGATTCAGATGCCCCTTTGAGTGAATAGCTGCTTATCAATATTTGTGATAAAAGAGCTTCGAGACGCACGCGAAGCGACAATTCACGAATAGCTTCGTCAGCAAGTCTGGCGTCGATCAATTGTTTGAAAAAAGGAAACATAACTTGATCCCCATTATCCATGTAATAGATGTCAGCCGAACCGAAATCAGGATGGAACGGAGATAATAAGACTGACTGGTTTTCAAGAGGCAGAAAGCCAGGTATAAAATGTAGCGATATTCTCTCATAGGGAATGTCGCTTTCGATTTTGACCCCATGAAAAACGTGGGGAGCAATAAGCAGGAGGCTGTGGGGCTTGGGAACATAATGTTTGCCTTCTACAAGATAGCTCACATCACCGGCAACGAAATAGAACACCTCGTAGAAATTGTGACAGTGAAGTGCATATTGTTCAGTCTTCTTATGGTCTACAGCATGGTGAAGAATTAACGAGTCGGTATGGATATTGACAGTATTCATTCAGTCACCTCTTCCAATCGGTGTAAAGTTAGTCTAATAGATCGACGCTATATTTGCAATGTAATTGCTCCTATTTACAATGGAAAATCTACACGTCAGAACTATAATTAATTAATGTAGACATATTCCAAACGTAGAGAGGGAGCTGTTTCATGTGATTTTAGGTGCACAGTTGTACACAGTACGTTCTTTTCTTCAAACTGAAAAAGACATCAAACGTACATTGCAAAAAATTGCGGAGATGGGTTACACATCGATCCAGGTTTCTGCAATCGGTAAAATCAAGCCGGAAACACTTAGAGCCATGTGCGACGAGTTATCGCTCCAAATTGCTCTGACGCATACGAGCCCTGAGCGGATATTGTATGAAACCGATCAAGTGATTGAGGAGCATAACATTCTTGGTTGCGATTATATCGGTATCGGAGCTATGCCGGATAAATATCGGTCACTGGATTGGTACGGATATTTCGCGAGTGACTTCCGGGAAGCGGCTGGGCGGATCGCCAGGTCCGGAAAGCTATTCATGTATCACAACCATCACTTCGAGTTTGAGAAATCGAATGGCAGGCGTATGATCGAACGTCTTATCGAGGATTTCTCACCCGAGGAACTGGGAATTACTCTGGATACGTATTGGGTACATGCTGCCGGAGCTGACGTATGCGAATGGATCGACAAATTAAAGGACCGCCTTCATTGCGTGCATTTGAAGGACATGGGTTCGGATAAGCAAATGGAACCGGTGATGGAAGGTAACATGAATTTCACGGGAATTTTGAAAGCGCTTGAAAATGCGAATACGAAATATTTGCTCGTAGAGCAGGACGTTTGTCAAACGAGTCCGTTCGATTGTTTGCAGACGAGCTACAACAATTTGGCTTCTCTTGGCTATCGCTAGAGGAAAAGGAGATCGATCATGAAAAAATTACGTATCGGTATTATCGGAATGGGAAATATGGGGTCGGACCATGCGAAAAAATTGATTAATGGCACCGTAACGGAGGTGGAGCTTACCGCCGTATCAGACATGGATGAAAAGCGGATTACGGCTTCCAAGACGTATTTACCGGAGACATTAGGCTATTTTAATAGTCCGGAAGAATTGATAGACAGCGGTCTTTGCGACGCTGTTATTATCGCTACGCCGCACTACGATCATCCAAGGCTTGCGATACAAGCTTTCAGCAAAGGATTGCACGTCTTGTGCGAGAAGCCGGCCGGAGTCTATACAAAACAGGTAAGAGAGATGAACGAGAAGGCGCAGGAAAGTGGCGTCGTATTCTGTATGATGTTTAATCAGCGCACAAATCCAATGTACCGGAAAATGCGCGAGTTGGTGCAAGGTGGCGAGCTTGGGGCCATCAAACGGGTGAACTGGATCATTACTGACTGGTATAGAACTCAGGCTTATTATGATTCTGGGAGCTGGCGCGCAACTTGGGCTGGCGAAGGCGGTGGTGTGCTCATCAACCAATGTCCTCATAACATCGACTTGCTCCAATGGATCTGCGGGATGCCTTCGAAAGTACGTGCTTTTTGCCATGAAGGTAAGTGGCACGATATTGAGGTTGAAGATGATGTGACGGCGTATTTGGAATTTCCGAACGGTTCCACTGGCGTATTTGTAACCACAACCGCGGATCTACCAGGAACGAACCGTCTTGAGATTACGCTGGAGATGGGAAAGCTCGTCTGTGAACACGGTAAACTGACGTTGCATAAGCTCAGCCAAAATGAACGTGAATATTGTTTCGAATCGAAGGAAGGCTTCACAACGCCGTCCGTTGAAGTATCCGTCGTTCCAGCGGAAGGGGATAATAGCCAGCATATGGGTATCATCGCTTCATTTGCGAACGCGATCCTGGACGGAACACCGCTCATTGCGGACGGTGAGGAAGGCATCCATAGCTTAATGTTGTCGAACGCCATGCATTTGTCCAGTTGGATTGGTGAAACCGTTGAATTTCCAATTGACGAGGATTTGTATTTATCCGAGTTGAAGAAGCGGATCTCGACATCCAAACGAAAGATAGGGGAATCGGTACTATTTGATACAACAGGAAGTTTTGGTACATGAAATGGATGGAGAAAGAAATCTGATCGTTCGTAAATGCAGATGGAGGGGAGAATAACCCCTCCTTTTTTTGGCTGAAGAAGAACATCGTTTAAACTGGATGAGATATATAATTTCCATTGTTTTACTAAAAAGAAGTGGGTATATTTAAACAGTGAACACGGGTGAATGCTTTTTTTGATATAGAAATCTTGAATGGATGGCGATGTCCGTATTTCAGAAATGGAAGGGGATTAAATGAAGAGTTCCGTTTTCAGATTCCAGAGGTGGCTGGTACCCTATCTACTATGCATGGCTTTGGCATTGTCTGGATGCATGGGCAACCCAGGGGCAGATATCAATGATTTTTTCACATCATCTAATCATCCTAGTGAGCCGGAAGTGACACTCAAGTTTTATTTTGGCGGAGAGAAAAAAGCAGCGACCGATGAAGTATGGACGACAGTCAGCGAATACGTAAAAGACAAAGGACTGAATGTAAAGTTTTCTATTCATTTCATTTCCTGGCCTGAATATCCGGAGAAACTTCTAGTTATGGCTGCCGCCGGTGATCGGTGGGACCTTAATTTTGATTCGGATTCTTCCTTCAGAGAGATGGCTTCGCGGGGTTCTTATATGGCCTTGGATAAACTTTTACCCGAGTATGCGCCAAACCTCTATAAAAAATATCAGATGGATGGTAACCTGCGATCTACTACGATGAACGGAGATATTGTCGGACTGCCATGGTCTATCAAAATGAATCAGCGTCCATATGCCGGATGGCGTGTAGATCTCGCAGAGAAAGCGGGAATTTACCGGGAACCGGATTCGGTACAGACGGTTCAAGATGTAGACGTACTCTTACATGAACTAAAGCATGCTTATCCGAATAGTAAAGTGACTCGTATTACAGCACTTCCATTCTATCTCGTGCGAGAGGAGTGGCTGGATTTGGGGTTTCATGGACTAGGTATTAATCTGAATGACCCTGATCATAAAGTGCAGGCCATTGAGCAGCAACCCTTCTATGTGGAAGCCGCAGCGATGAGCATGAAATGGTATGAGGACAAGATTTTGAGTCCAGAATCACTGATTGACCGAGCAGACAGTTCCGATCAATGGCGCAATGGTAAAGTGTTATTTACACTTACCTCGCATGAATGGGCACATGCTGCTGATCAGGGTTTTGTTGATTCAAACTATCGTCAGCAAATGTCTCTTCTGTACCCGGATAAGAAGCAAGTCAACCGCAGTCCAATTTCGAACGTTGTTGCCATTAACCGTAACTCGGAGAATGCTGAATTGGTGCTGCAATTTCTCGATATGATGGAGACCGATCGAAAACTGTATGACTTAGTGATCTACGGCATTGAAGGCAAGACGTATCAGATGGACGGGGAACAGGTGGTTTATCCGCACAACTTAAGTGATTCGACAAGCAACTATATGGGCTGGGGCGGACAATGGGCGCTTTGGAATTCGCGATTCATCAGGTCCACGGAGACATACCCAGGGGATTTCTGGGGAGAGGAAGCACGGTTTGCCAAAATACCAGTCAATTTGGATTCGCCGTTAGAAGGCTTGCTGCTTAGTGAATATGCGATCAGCAAGGAAGTTGAAGAGCGGGTTCAGTTGTATGAAGATATGGGTCGGTCCATTGAATTCGGATTGGTATCTGATGTTAAGGAGGCAGTATCGGATTACCGAATAAAACAACAGAACATCGGTCTTGATAAAATCATTGGCGAGGTGCAGCGGCAAGTCGATCTGAATCTGGCGTCGAATTACCCTGACTAACTTCCGGGAGGCTTACTTCATGATTAATGTGTTAATTGTTGATGACGAGTATGAAATTCGTGAAGGTCTTCGTAAGCGCTTTCCTTGGCATGAATATGGGGTTGGAACAGTCCGTTCTGCCTCCGATGGCGACGAAGCACTACAGATTGCACAGGAGTACAAACCCGATTTGATCATTACGGATATCAAGATGAACCGGATGTCGGGACTTGAACTGCTCAGTGAATTGCAGATGAGGGAACCTAAGGATTGGAAAGCAATTTTGATTAGCGGTTATGATGATTTTTCCCTGGTAAAGCAGGCGATTCATCTGGGTGCTATCGACTACATATTGAAACCCATCAACATGGATGAAATGGAACGGATTGTGCGCAAGGCAACGGATCACATCAGGCGGGAGAGGCTAGAGGAGCAAAATAAAACGAATATTGCGTACCAGGTTCAATTTGCTGTTCCCATATTGCAAGAAGAACTTCTGCGCGAAGTGGTAGAAAACGAATACAATCCGTATCGAGAAACCCGCATCACTCATCGGCTGAAGTCCTTGCATTTGGACTGGATGAAAGAATCTCCCTTGCTGCTGATGGTCGTTGAAGGAGATGATCTGAAGGCGCTGGTCAATATGCAAATGCTGACGGCTGAGAAGGATCTTGTACTCTTCGGGATTGGCAATGTGGTCAGCCAGACACTGGCTGAAGAATTGAATGTACCCGCAGCATTATTCAAGGATACCACGGACCGTTGGGTGGCTGTGATTAGTTGTCCTGATCCCAAAATACTGGAGTTATGCAAATCAGTGGCTGAGATCTGCTTGCAACGGATCAATCAATTCGTAAAAGTGAAGGCCAGTATTGCAGTAAGTGCCTTCCCGAAGGAGCTAAAGCATCTTAATGCCTTGTACGTTGAATGCGTCGAATCGTTAGGGCAGAAAGTCATTTATGGGGGCAATCGGTTGTTCACTGAATCCGTTGATGGGATGGATACTGAGAATGAGAAGATGTCCATTAGCGAACCGGCGGCAGTGCTGGATCTGGTCAGGTATGGTACAGAAAAGGATATTACTGAATCCATGAAAGGCTTCGAAGACATGGTTAAATCTTGGGAGCTCTTAAGTCTGAAAGACATTCAACAGCAAATATTCCAGTGGTTAATGGGCATCTATCGAATCGCCGCATCCGCTGGTTGGCCAGACCGTTCATGGGAACGCGATCCTATTGGGTTGTGGGAACGCTTGGAACAATATGACACTCTGGAATCCCTAAAGAAGCATGTAGAAAAAAACTTGCATCTGTTAGCAATTGATTTTCATAAAATGGATAACTCATCCAGCAGAATTGTGCAGGAAGCTGCAAAATTGATCCGAACCCGTTACAACGAGAATCTATCGTTGCAATACGTCGCATCGATGGTTCATGTTACTCCGATATGGCTCAGCAAGCTTTACAAAAAAGAACGGGGTCATACCTTTCTGGAGGATTTAACAAGTATCCGGATGATACGAGCCAAAGAATTGCTGGGGGATATAAAATATAAGATTTATCATGTTTCATATGAAGTTGGCTATAAGGATCCGGTTCACTTTTCAAAATTGTTCAAAAAGCATGTCGGGGTGACACCGAAAGAATTCCGTAGATTACGGGGGATTTCGGATGATTAATGCTTTTCTGCGCCTGGCATCTTCCTTTCGTAACCGTATGATTTTGATCTTTCTCTCGATAACGATCATCCCCTTCATCCTATTCTCTGCATATGCCCATACCAAATCAATAGAAGGCATTCAGCAAGCCAATATTACATTCTCGATGAGTTATCTGGAGCAAGCCAAGATAAACGTGGAAACTTATTTAGCTCAGTTAAACGAAGGTATCAATAGCTTGATCGGTGACAAAACATTGCAGTATTTATTGGAGAGGCCGCCGTTAAGTCAAAAGGAAGAAGAGACGAACTCCGTTGATATGCTGAGTATCGTATATGAAAAGAAAAAACAGATGGATGCGCTGCAGATTCGATTATATCCACTAATTCCAGCAGATTATCCAACCTATATGAGAGCTTTGGAGGAATCTGCCTCGGTTGGTGAAGAAGAATGGTTTCGGCAAGCAGCGGACAGTAACGTGCCATATTGGCAATTGTCAGTAAGTGATGGTCCGAATCGAGGTCCGCTGTTGTCTTATATCAAGACGTTCACAAGTCTGCATAGCAGGACGCCCCGCGGCATTGTGATAACGGATCTGGCTGACAATCACCTAAGCCGATTCTTTTCACCTACCAAACGACTGCAAAGGCAAAAATTTCTGATCATTGATGAAAAAGGGGCCATTCTTTTTGATTCGGCCGGGAACGAATGGACAGGTGATGTTTTACCTTCTCCACAACTGCTGGCCAAGCGCAATCTGTATAACGAAGGCGTGGAGAAATTGTCGATTTATGATCAAGAGCATTTGATCACTTTCGTCCGGATGGACAGCCTCCCCTGGACGATTATCAGTCTGACTCCGATGGATGCTCTAGTGGAGCCCGTTATGGAGATGAATCGGCTGCTCCTTGTCATTATTATTGTTTATTTACTTGTATCCATTGGCGTCGTTATTTATCTTACCCGAAATTTCACGCAGCCTGTCCTTCGATTGGTACGTCTGATGAGAAAGCTTGAAGAAGGCGATTTTGGAATGTACATCCCGCATCAAGAACGCAAGGACGAGATAGGGTGGCTGTTTCGTGGATTCGGCAGCATCGTACGTAAAATCGAGGATTTGATTGCACAATCCACCCGAGCCGAACGGAGCAAAAAAGAACTTGAATTTCAAGTGCTCAGTCATCAAATCAATCCGCATTTTCTGTACAACACGCTGGAATCGATCCGCTGGAAAGCGGAGAATCATGGACGAAATGATATTGGTGAGATGGTGTCCGCATTAGGCAATTTATTACGACTCAGTCTCAATCAGGGCAAGGATATTACGACAGTTGGTCGTGAAATCGAACAGGTGAAGGCTTACGTGCAAATCGAACAGGCCAGAATCGGGATGCCACTGCGAGTGGTGTACTTTTTTGATGAGGATATGCTGAATATAACGTTCATGCGCCTTTTACTACAGCCTCTGGTTGAGAATGCGATACAACACAGCATACGTGGGAATTTCGAGCATGGCAAAGTTATACTCTCCGGACGAATAGAAGAACAGGATCTGGTCATTGACATTACAGACAACGGGAAGGGAATACCCGATTCAGTTATACAGGCATTGGAGGAGGAAAATGAGGATCAGAAGATGAATGGGCGATCTGGTGTCGGCCTGCGCAATGTCAATGAGCGGTTAAAGATTTATTTTGGTTTAGAGTATAAATTACAAATCGAATCCAAGGAGGGCGTAGGCACCCGAATTACAATCCGGCATCCGATTCTGAAAGAGAAATTAGAGAATGGGGCATAAATCGGTTTAATTCTCCGTTTTACTTAAGCCATTTATGCCGCTTTTTCGATATGCTAGCGGAACTAATCCTATGTGTTTGCGAAAAAGGGATGAGAAGTAGCTCACACTTTGAAAGCCGCAGGCAAGTGCGATTTCACTTACAGATCTTTTGGTTTCCCTCAACATCTCACAACTTTTATGAAGGCGGTATCGAGTTAAGTAATTGTTGGGAGTTTGACCCACGTATTTATTAAATAAAGTGCAGCAGCGGCTTCGACAAACGGCTCCTGAGGACGCAATGTCTTCAAGAGTTATTTTTTGCTCGTAGTTTTGATGAATGAATCGAGTCATTTTCTGAATATTCGTCCATAATTGCACATCATGGATATCCCCCACCTTCTGTTGCAAGTGATCTCCAATACCAGCACATAAAGATAAAGCCTGTGAAGTTAAGCGGAACGGATTTGGAGCAAAGCTATTGTGCATTTCAGCATAGATCGATTGAATGGATAACAATATCTCGTGCTGCCAGGATATCTGTTCTGCTAGTAATACAAAATCATCCATGTTTGGACCAAACTTCTCTTCCCAGTAAGCTCCTATGAACGAACCTTCCCCGATGAGAGATGAATGGATCACTATAACAATAAATGAACAATTACAATGAGTATGAGAAAAACCAAAATGTAAACGATGGCTATTCACAAAAATCCCATTTCCTTGCTCTAATTTAATGGTCTGTCCGTTAACAGAATACTCCATGGAGCCTTCCAGAATGTAAATGAACTCTACGTCCGAATGCCAATGAGCGGCAGCTGTAAAATTATCAAATTCATTCAAGCTTCCTCTCCGGACATACAAGGGTAGGTCAGGTAGATTATAATTCAATCGTTCCGATAAATCAGAAAATACCTCTAAATTTTTCATCCAACAAAGTGCCTCCAATAAATATACGATTTTGATAAAAGTATAGCCAATATTTATGGAAAGGACAATGGATTTATCCTATCTTGATAATATGGAAAGCAACAGAGAGGAGTGGATGTAAGTTAAAAAGAAAAAGCCTATAAAGTTAACTACTCCTATGACGCGAGATTTTAATAAGGAATTAATCACGCTTGTCATTCCCATTGCATTACAAAATCTAATCTCAGCCACAGTCATATCAGCTGATGTAGTTATGTTGGGAATGATTAGCCAATCTACAATGTCGGCCGTATCGCTAGCGGGACAAATCACCTTTGCATTGACATTGTTTTACATGGGAATGGCTACGGGAGCAGGGATTTTAACTGCACAATATTGGGGGAAGAAAGATGTACAAACCATACAGCGTATTCTCAGCACTGCCTGCTTGTTCTCATTTAGTATCTCAATTTTGTTTTTTTTAGTATCTTTTTTATATCCTGAAACGTTAATGCGTTTTTTTACAAATGATAGTGAATTAATTCGGTATGGTTCAATATTTCTAAAGATGAATTCGTTTTCTTATCTTGCAATGGGCATTTCACAAATGTATCTAAGCGTGATTAGAAGTATGGAAAATGCAAGACTAAGTGCTTGGATTAGTTCACTATGTTTAAGTTTAAACATTTTGTTTAATGCGTTATGCATCTTTGTGTTTTTCCCAGACAGACCTGAAATGGCAATCATGGCGGTAGCTCTTGCTACAGTTTTAGCTCGGTTTATTGAGTTGGGCTGCTGTGTTATTTATTCCGTGACGAGAGGATCGATTCGCTTTCGTTTTCCCATATGGGATGGTATTCAACGCAATCTCTTAAAAGATTTCCTGAAATACACCATGCCTGTACAAGGCAATTATATTGTTTGGGGAGGGGCACTAACTGCGACTGCTGCAATTATTGGACATGTAAGTGCTGATATGGTTGCGGCGAATTCTGTTGCATCCGTGGTTAAGAATTTAACCATTGTCCTGTGTGGAGGTATTGCTAGTGGAGGATCTATATTGGTTGGGAAATATCTAGGTAAAGGGGAGATCGAGAAAGCCAAACAGGTGGGAAACAGAATGAATCTATATGCTTTACTATTTGGAATAATAGCAGGATGCACAATTATCCTGATAAAACCGCTTGTTTTCTCCGTAGTAAACCTAAATGTCATTTCTCAAAACTACTTGGATGGAATGTTATATATTAGTGCAGTTTATTGTATTGCTAAATCCATTAATGCAACCAATATCTCAGGAATATTCACTGCAGGAGGTGACTCTAAATTTGGCTTTTGGTGTGATTCGATTGTAATGTGGGGTATTATTTTGCCGCTTGGCTATTTCTGTGCTTTTGTATGGAACGTATCACCCCTTGTGTTATATATCGTTATTAGTTTGGATGAGATCATTAAGTTGCCATTGGCATTTATTCGTTACCGCCAATACAAATGGCTAAATAATATTACAAGGACTTTTTCGCCAGCCAGTTAAGAAATATGCGATCAAAGAATGTAAGGTCAACTAAAATAAATAGATTAAATGCAGAGGGGACTAAGGCATGAATATTACAGAACGAATGGCAAACCGACAACTGTTTACGGATCACGATGCGAATTATCCACAGGAAGCTTCTGATCTGGCTCGGGCGCGTCAACGAGGAAAGGCACTATGTTATGAGATCAATCGCTTACATCCCGATGATATTGAAATGCGTAAGGCTCTGATGGAACAACTTTTCGGTAGTATTGGTGGAAATGTTTGGATGGAACCTCCTATTCGGATGTCTTATGGATCAAACACTACAGTAGGCAATAATGTCTATATCAACTTTAATTTAACTGTTGTCGATGACTATAAAGTCACGATTGGAAACGATGTCATGTTTGGCCCAAATGTCACGATTGCTGTAACCAATCATCCAGTACACCCAGAAAAGCGCAAAGAAGGTGGAATGTTCGCTCTACCGGTAGTTATCGAGGATGGTGCATGGATCGGTAGCTGCGCTGTGATTGTGCCAGGAGTTACTATCGGTGCGGGTAGTGTGATCGGTGCAGGAAGCGTGGTAACCAAGGATATCCCTAGTAATGTAATCGCTGTCGGAAATCCCTGCAGGGTCCTACGTGATATCACGGATCATGACAGAGAGTATTACTACAAAAACATGCGTTTCGACCAAGTGGAATGGTAATGGATAACCAAGCAAATAATCAAATCTAACTTGGGCCGATTAGACGCTACCTGGCAAGGAGAGAATATGGGAAAATGATGCCACTTATTGTTGAAATCATTATATCAGTATGTATTTTGATTGGATTATATTTTGTAGTAGGTAGTTTATTGGAATCCCCACGAGTTGTCAGTTACGTAAAGCATCTAGAAGAACAATTTGAAAAAAACCTTTATGAAGACAACACAAATTGAATAATAAGGTATAAGAACTATAGGATAAATTGCTGTTATCCCCTTTTTGTAGACAAGAGAAAAAAGACATCTGCTAAGATGGACTTAATCTTGCTGAGCGGAGGGGGTTTTTTTATGGATAAAAAAGGAAAAAATGATCAATGGTGTAGCCGAAAGGGTCGGCTTGTATATGGATTGAACTAACGGGTGGGATAGTTTAAGCTATTCACACTGGTTTATCATAGATCGTATTTAAACACATTAAAAAGCCGATTCTTTCCTTATGAGGGAATCGACTTTTCTTTAGCAAAAAACAATATAACAGTCAAATTAAATTGAAATAGGGTGGAAACATGGATAAGGGATTTACATTAGCTAGTCAACTATTAACGCTGCTGGATACGGAACAAAGATGGTTTACCTTAGCCGAAGTTGAAAAAAGTTTAGGTATCTCAGATAAAACCATACGTAAAATGGTGGAGGAAATCAGCAAGCAATTACCTCCTACTGTGACCATAGAAGTTTCTAGAGGAAAGGGAATCGTTCTTCGGCGAGATGGACGAAGTGAGACGATGAGTGAAGTGATTTCTACGATGTTCAGACAAACCATTTTTTATCGACTGATGAATGTATTGTTCATGAATGTGGATCGACTGTCCGTGGAGGAGCTTGCCGGAGTCATGTTTATGAGTACCTCGTCGTTGAAGAAACTGATTGTACAATTAAATAATAATGATCTAAAAGCGTATAAGTTACGCATTACATATTCAACCCCGACAATCAAAGGAAATGAAATGAATATCCGATATTTCTATTGGAAGTTATATTGTGATGCGTATGAGTTTACAGGATGGCCCTTTGCGAATGTCGATTTTGCATATATCAATCAGCTAATCACAAATACAGAGAATGAGAAAAATATTGTGTATTTTATCAATTCCAAAAGGAGATTATCCTTTTTGTTGGCCATTGTTGTGGAAAGAGTCACTAAAGGGAAATGCGTAAAAATCGACGAAAGTGGTTACCCCTGGGAAAAGGGGATGTTTTATATGCCCGTGAAGACCCTTGCAAAGAGTCTTGAAGAAAAACTTTCCATTAATTTTCCCAATAGTGAAATCTGCTTCATGCAATCCCAGGTTAGTCTCAGCCAATATCATTATTATGAAGGATCAGAAATTACGCCGATGAAAGAAGTCGAATTGCATAAAGACAAAGAAGAATATCAAATGGGTAATCTGCTTCTAAAACTATTGGCAAACGTATACCCCAATTTGGAGATGGAAGAACGATTTGTATTGGAGATTTACGCTTTCTTTGACAAGTTATTAATCGATAATGCAATTCCTGAATGGATGATGATATCAAAAAGTAATTTAACGGCATATGTTCAAAAGGAATGCCAGCAGCTTTATCAAGAACTGCAAACCTGCATGCAAACGTGGAGTAAAGCTTATCCAGCCGTTTTGTACAATAATTTTCATTTAACCAAGCTAACCTTAATTGTTCGTTCCAGTTTACGATATAAAAGGAAAAGGGCCTTCTTGGTGATTGGTGAAGAATTTTCAATTCGTCATTACATAGCGGATTTGATAAAGAAGGAAATTGGAGATCAGCTGATCATCAATACTTCCATAATGAAAGGTCTCTCCGACGAAATGATGCAGCAACATCAGATTGATTTTGTCATTAGTAATATCCCGGTTGCATTGCAGACCGTGCCTGTTGTTATTATCTCTACAATCCCGTCCAAAAGAGATCTAGACAATATTCGTAAAGAATTGCTTTTATAATTTGATCAATTATTTCCCTTACCCTCCGTAAGATTTTGGTCTAGTTTGTTATGCTGAAAAATCTTATGCTCAATGTACTTTCCGAACAGATTTTCTTGAAGGCAAGCGGAAGAGATTTCGGTAAGCCTGAGTTCAACATTGAGAGTAGGAGGCAGAAATATGAGTAGGCATTTAGGCGCGAAAAAAGGAGAAATAGCGGACATCGTTTTGCTTCCAGGAGATCCTTTGCGTGCAAAATTTGTAGCAGAACACTTTTTAGATGAGGCCAATTGTTATAGCGAAGTAAGAGGCATGTATGGGTACACCGGATTATACAAGGGGATACCGGTATCGGTTCAGGGGACAGGGATGGGAAATCCATCGATGAGTATCTATGCAACGGAATTGATCGTCGATTATGAAGTGAAGAAATTGATTCGCATTGGTACATGTGGCGCGATGCAGAAAGAAATTAATATCCGCGATATTGTAATAGCCCAATCCGTGTCTTCAGATAGTAATATGACGGATAAGATCTTCCATGGCTGCAATTATGCACCTACAGCAGATTTCTCATTGTTAATGAAAGCGTATCAACAAGCACAAGCTAAACAAGTAAGTGTCTTTGTTGGCAACATCTATAACTCGGATGAATTCTATCGTGAGAGCTTAGATCGACTTCACAAGTTTATGGATTTTGGTGTATTAGGGGTAGAAATGGAAAGCACAGCCCTATATACATTAGCCGCTAAATATGGTGTGAAAGCGCTATCCATTTTGACAGTAGGCAGTCAACTGTTAACACAGGAGCACTTAACTCATCAAGAAAGTGAACAATCATTTTATGAAATGGTCGAAATCGCTCTTAACACAGCCATTGAGAGCTAATCTATCGATAAGAGTAATGTTGCAAGAAAAGAGAGTGAGCAAGAAATGAAGGGAATACTGTCTGGGTTGCAGTGGATGATGTTTATGATTGCAGGTGCAATCGCTGCGCCAATTGCTATCGCAGATTTATATAACCTAACACCTGTGGAGACGTCTGGACTCATCCAGAGCACACTGATTACTTTAGGAATAGCTGGATTTTTACAAGGTGTCATCGGCCATAAATTCCCTATTCATGAAGGTCCAGCAGGGTTATGGTGGAGCATTTTCACCATTTACGCGAGTTTAGTGGGGGTATTGTATTCTTCGAATATTGCTGCCCTGCAAGCTTTAAGTGGGGGAATGATCTGTAGTGGAGTTTTATTTATCCTAATCTCAGCATTTAAGCTAATGGATAAAATCGCTCGTCTATTTACGCCAACGGTCACTTTTATATATTTGCTCTTATTGATCTTTCAATTAAGCGGTTCTTTTATGAAAGGTATGATGGGGATCACTTCAAGCCACACCTTGTTAGATGTTAAAGTGTTCTTGCTGAGTGTGATTGTGATTTGCATTACCTTTGGGTTAGGGAACAGTCGCTTTGTTTTGCTGCGCCAATTTTCAGTAATAATCAGTATATCGATAGGCTGCTTATTGTTTATCATATGCGACAAGATGCCGGTGATTTCACCGGCGGATACGCTATTTAAACTGCCAAAAATATTTCCTTTTGGAAGTCCAAGATTTGATAGCGGGACAGTCACAACTGCCTTTCTATTAACACTATTGTTAATAACCAATGCGCTTGCGTCTATTCGGTTGATGGAGACCGTTATGAAACAAAAGAAATTGGACCATAACCGTTATTTACGTGCTGGATTTACTTCTGGCATTACCCATTTTATTGGTGGCAGTTTCGGAGCGATTGGCTCAGTGCCTATTTCGGGAGCAGCGGGGTATGTTGAACAAACAGGGATGAGGGAACGGAAATCGTTTTTAATTGGATGCATCTTAGTAATCTCTGTATCCTTGTTTCCGCCAATAATGAACGTAATATCCGGTATTCCAGCGCCCATAGGCTATGCCGTTACATTTGTCATCTTTGTGAAGATGGTTGGATTATCCCTGAAGGAATTGAAAAAGGTTCTTCATGAAGAACGAACATTTGTTGTTAGTGGAGTTTCTCTTTTAGTTGGTGTGGGTTTAATGTTTATCCCTACATCCGCTATGAGCCATTTATCTCCGATTGTAATAGCTATTTTAAATAATGGGTTAATTTGCGGAAGTCTATTGGCGATTATTTTGGAACAAGCATTAATGTGGAAACATGCAAATCGATATGAGGATTCCAAAAAAATGTATCGATAATTTGGAGGGTTAAACATGCATTATCTAATTTCAGTTGTCGGTCTGGTTATTGTTCTATTACTGGCCTGGCTTGCGAGTAATAATAAGCGGAAAATTAAATATCGTCCAATCATAGTAATGATTGTTATTCAGATAGGTTTGGGATTAATTATAATAAAAACGAGTATAGGGGAATTCTTAATTAAAGGGTTTGCCGATAGTTTTTCAAAATTACTTGGATATGCCAATGAAGGAACGAACTTTGTTTTTGGTGGGATTGCCAATGAAGGAGCTCATACTTTTTTCCTGTTTGTGTTGATGCCAATTGTTTTCATGTCAGCATTAATAGGAATCCTGCAACATTACAAAATACTGCCGTTCATTATCAAGTATATTGGTCTGGTGCTAAGTAAAGTAAATGGCATGGGAAAATTGGAATCTTATAATGCGGTTGCAGCCGCAATTGTAGGACAAAATGAAGTATTTATTTCTGTGAAAAATCAGCTTGGATTATTACCAAAACATCGCTTGTATACATTATGTGCATCTGCAATGTCAACGGTATCCATGTCCATTGTTGGTTCATATATGACGATGCTGGAACCTAGATATGTAGTAGCTGCATTAATATTAAACCTATTTGGCGGCTTTATCATTGCATCCATCATTAATCCGTATGAAGTTACAGCTGAAGAAGATATTGTTGAAGTTCAGGAAGAGGGCAAACAAACGTTTTTTGAAATGCTGGGCGAATATATTATGGATGGCTTTAAAGTAGCCATTGTAGTAGGAGTAATGTTAGTTGGTTTTGTTGGAATCATTGCTTTAATTAACGGAGTCTTCAGTGGTATATTTGGTATCTCGTTTCAAGGAGTGCTAGGGTATGTTTTTGCACCAATTGCCTTTATGATCGGAGTGCCATGGCATGAGGCTGTTCATGCGGGGAGTATCATGGCCACGAAGCTGGTTGCGAATGAATTTGTTGCCATGCTTGACTTTGTTAAGATTCAAGACGGTTTAAGTGGGCGTACTACAGCCATTGTTTCCGTTTTTCTAATCTCATTTGCTAACTTTGGGTCCATTGGTACAATCGTGGGTGCAGTAAAAGGGCTGAATGAAAAACAAGGGAATATTGTTGCTCGCTTTGGATTGAAGCTGTTATATGGCGCCACACTTGTAAGCGTTTTATCCGCCATAATTATCGGAATTATATTTTAGTTAAATCATTTCTCTTTTGAATACAATTGAACTCGAAATGGGGCTTTTCAAGCATATTTCACAAAAGCAGGACAATTCAGGAGTCGTGTGGAATAAATATACAACTTTACCGAATCTGGAGGTCGTGAAATGGCGTTTCCGACACATATTGTCTCATCAGGTGGAATTGTAGAAGATGGAAATGGAAATATCCTATTAGTAAAAGCCCATGACGATGGTTGGGTGTATCCTGGTGGTATAACTGAAGTGGGAGAAAATCTGATTGATGGCGTGATTCGTGAAATTAAAGAGGAAAGTGGAATAGATGCCGAGGTTAACCATTTAATTAATGTTGTTTCGAATACAGCGATCCATAAGTGGTATGACGGTGTGACCGATGTTCCCACGAAGGTCATGTTTGATTTCGTTTGCAAAGCTGTAGGTGGAGAGTTAGCGACTTCTGATGAAACAAGCGAATGTAGGTGGGTTCCCAAGGGGAATGTTCTAGATTTGATTACATTACCCGCCATCCGCATGCGTTATGAAGCTTATTTGAACTTTAATGGCTCTGTGAATTATATGGAATACGTCACTGGGACTATGTCAGAATGTGATATCAAGCTTCAAAGGCGTGTTTAAAGTGTACGAAGGATCAAACAAGAACATACTACCAACCCAAGTCGCTATAATAGCGGCTTTTTTAATTGAAGGACCAAGTTCTTGCACCAAACTGAGGACAAGAACTTGATCTAATTATTAATCTCAACAAATACACACTGAAAAAATACCATCAAATGATATCCTCTCAATATCCTACAGAGCGGTCCCTAGATGTCCTTGATAGATGCTGTTTGCGAAATCCTTTCGCGAATGTCTTCTTCAGTTCGTGGGACAAGAAAATCTACCATCAATTCCGCGTTTGCTTGCACTTCCTCGATGAAAGGACGGAAACTCTGATTATATTCTTGGAACGCAAGTTCATAGTTCCCATGGTTTTTATGGAAAGCATCGGCCAAGGCTGCCGCCCCATCGATTGCGAGTGATCCACCCATGCCAGCAGCCGGAGAGGCGCAGTATCCAGCATCACCGACCAGCGCTACCCTGCCTTTTGTCCACGAGGGCATTTTCATTTGGCACAGTTTGTCAAAGTAAAAAGTTATTGAGTTCTTCACTTCTTCCAGCAATTCTGGCGTTCGCCAGCCTAGTCCGGAAAATTGATTCAAAATGATATCCCGCTGCTGTTCCTCGTTTCGGTAGTCGTAGGGGAGCTCCTTCTCCGAAGAAAAGCAGAGCACGATATCGGTTTTATTGTTATAAGAGTTTAGCATGACCGCCTTGCCCAGCTCGTTGTACATCTGTGTCGTATTCTCCCGGATCAACAACTTATCCACGATCGTGATAGAGAAATACGTTTGAAGAAAATGCGAAAATTCCGCTTCCTCGCCGAACCATAATTTTCTGACGACCGAATGAATACCATCACAGCCGAACACCAGGTCATAAGAGCGTTTTTGTCCTCCTTTGAAAGCTACCTCAACGCCATTAGCTTCTTCCTTCAAAGACGTAATGCTATCCCCGAAAATAAACTCAACGTCATCTTGGACAGCCTCGAACATGATATCCAGCAATACATTTCGCTCAATTTCATATTCATCTTCTGCAAGCTGCTCACGGATTTCGACTCTTTCAGTGACATCATCGGAATTTTTGAATTCCATTAATTCCATGTCTATTTTATTCGACTGGATTTGGTCTAGAAGCCCCATACGTTTCGCGATGTCGGCGGTATTTTCGCGGATATTTACAGGTGTGCCGCCTTTTTTAAGACCTTCAGCAATCTCAACAACGGTCACGTTGTAGCCAAACTTCTTCATCCAGTAGGCTGTTGAAATTCCGGCGAAACTCGCCCCACTAACTAGAATATTTTTTTTCATATTCTCGTTCCTCCCGTGATCAATATTATTTCTAATGATGTTGTATAGAATAAAATAGCTTTGTGAACTGAATATGAACGGCTCGTGCAGAGCCAGGGGTTGATATTTTCCTCAAGAAAAGCCAAGTTTGATTGTGGGGAGTATCGCTCCACTAATAATTACGGATATGGGTTGTATGAAGTCAGCATGAAGCCTGCCAAAAATACAGGCATCGTATCCTCCTTTTTCACCTACACAGGACCTGCTCATGGCACGCAATGGGATGAGATTGATATTGAATTCTTAGGAAAAGACACGACCAAAGTACAGTTTAATTATTTTACGAATGGGGTCGGTGGTCATGAGAAGGTTATTAACCTTGGCTTTGATGCATCACAGGGGTTCCATACCTATGCTTTCGACTGGCAACCAGGGTATATCAAGTGGTATGTTGATGGCGTATTGAAGCATACCGCAACCAGCAATATCCCCATAACTCCCGGTAAAATTATGATGAACATATGGAATGGGACCGGGGTTGATAGTTGGTTAGGTGCTTATAACGGTGCCAATCCATTGTACGCTGAATACGATTGGGTTAAATATACGAGTAATTAGTTATGCAGAAGCAGCCGCTCAGCGGCTGCTTTTGTTTTTTCAAGAGCACGAGGTACCTCCTGAAAAGAAATTTCGAGTAGAAGATGTTAATGAAATTATCGGCAATTCCGATAAAAATAGCTGGGGGGATTGTGGAAGAGTGCTCTGGGCAGCCTAGGGGCAAGCGATTCATATACAGTTCATAAATGCAATTTACAATAAGATAAATTGTTGTTAGTAACCGAAACCTGTTTTACGAAAAGCTGCTTATTACAGATAAATATGGAGGTAAGATTCGTTTGGAATTGTTTGAATTTATTTTATTGATGCTGGTGGCGGTCTCTTTATCCAATTTAGTAAACCGGTTTATACCTTCGATCTCCGTGCCTATTATTCAAATCGTGCTGGGGATGTTGATTACTTTGCTGCCCTTGCACTATGAACTGAAATTAAATCCGGAGCTGTTTTTACTTCTATTCATTGCCCCGTTGCTGTTCAATGATGGTAGGCATGCGGATAAAGAAGCGCTGTGGAAGCTAAAGAAACCGATCCTTTTGCTAGCGCTAGGATTGGTCTTTGTAACGGTAGCTGTGATGGGATATTTCCTGAATTGGTTACTTCCGGTCATTCCGCTGGCGGCAGCCTTCGCATTGGCAGCAGCACTGGCGCCTACCGATGCTGTGGCCGTAGGCGCACTGGAGCAGAAAGTGAAGATCCCCCATCAGACAATGCAAATTCTTGAGGGAGAGTCTTTAATAAACGACGCATCAGGGCTGGTCTCCTTTCAGTTTGCCGTAGCCGCAATGGTCACAGGTGTATTCTCTTTCAAAACGGCCAGTATCAGCTTTATTGCGATTTCACTTGGTGGTGTGGTGTTGGGTCTGCTGCTCACCTTAGTAAAATATGGTGTGGTGAAGTGGTTGCGCAAACTGGGAATGGAGAATGTCACGCTTCACATGCTGATTGAGATTCTGACTCCATTTTTAATTTTCATGGCTGCAGAGGAATTGGGGGTCAATGGTATCCTGGCCGTTGTCGCAGCAGGAATTGCCCATTCTTTCGGTTACAAGAAAATGAACCCTGAGGTAGCCAAGTTAAGTGTTGTATCCAAAAGCACCTGGTCAGTTATTATCTTTGTATTAAACGGACTCGTTTTCCTCTTGCTTGGAACACAGCTTCCTGAGATTATCCAGACAATTTGGAGTAACCCCGAAATAGGTAATTTTAAAATCATTATGTACACACTATTATTGACTTTGGCTGTACTCGGACTGCGTCTCATCTGGGCCATGCTGATGGATATTTCCGAAGGGACCAAACCGCGTGATCCTTGGGCGCTGAGGTTGAAGAAGGCGCTTATCCTCAGTCTTTCGGGAGTTCGGGGAACGATTACACTTGCGAGTACCTTGTCACTGCCGTTTTTACTTAATGATGGCACTGCATTTCCAGCCAGAGATCTGATCATTTTCCTCGCGGCTGGAGTTATCTTGTGGACTCTTCTGGCATCCAACTATCTGTTGCCGCTTTTATTGGGTAAAGAAACACAAACGGAACAGGAAGAGGACGAAATTCAGGCAAAAATTGAGATTCTGAGGAATGTGGTTACCGGATTAAATGAACTGACCACGGACCAGAATCGTCTTGCGACCGCCCAAATCATCAATACGTATACTTCCAGAATACGAACACTCAAGAAAGATGAGAAGAAGGATAAGGCACAGCGATCCTTGGGTTTGTCCGTATTGAAATGGGAAAGAGAGAATACGCTGCATGCGCTTGAAAAGAAAGAAGTGAATCCATACACAGCGTACCGTTATCTTAACCGAATTAACAAACTGTTGTTTATGCACACAAGAGATGCCCGTTATAAAAAAGAGTTTTTCCCCGTTAAGCATTGGGACGAAGTGTTCGGGATGCTGCAGCAAGTCCGGTTAAGCTTCCGAGAAAGACGGGCTGAATTGAATAGTCTCAGAATTCAAAATATTGCTTATGTCATTAAGCAGCTAAATGTTCTACTCGCAGAAGGCGAGCAGGATATGGAGATGGTCAGCTCGCTAATTCTGCAGTATGAACGAATGCTGTTGGGTCTGACCAGAAATGAAAAGGACACCGGCACCCGAAAAGAGTTTGGTATATCGATGCAGGAGCTGGCCCGAGTCGGAATTCAGCTGGAGAGAGACAACATCCAGTCCATGTTCGAGACAGGAAGGATTTCAAGACAAGGCGTGAAGGAAATGAAACGAGATATTCTATTCATGGAGCATGATTTGCGAGAAGAGACAAGCTAAGAGGTACCGATCGATGTTTTTGTCAAAAACCTAGGGGAAATGCAAAGATCTCTTACGAAAACTCATTGAAGAAAACCGCTATTTTAGCGGTTTTTTTGTTTTTATGGAACTTTGTTCTTGACCTGAATACTCATAGGCTGTTTTTAGGCAAGGAGTTGCCTAGAGGATATAAGTGTGTTAAAGTACCTATTAACCAAACATCCTACGTTTGATGAAATGAGGGCTTACGTATGCTTCAGAAAACAAATCGGCTGACGCTGGTCGAGCAAGTCGCATTGCAAATGGAAAGACAGATCGAATCTGGCAAGTGGGCTGTCGGGATGCGTATTCCGGCTGAACCGGAATTGATGGTCGAGTTGAATGTTAGCCGCAATACATTGAGGGAAGCCATTCGGGCGTTGGTCCACTCAGGACTCTTGAAGACGAAGCAAGGGGACGGGACGTACGTCTGCTCTTCGAGCGTGCTGGGAGTTGTGCTACATAAACGAATCATGCGCTCCGACACGATGCAGACATTGGAAGTCCGGCATGCGCTCGAGCGCGAGGGAGCCCATCTTGCCGCACAGCGCAGAACGGACGACGAGGCGCGCGAACTTCTTCTCCAATTGGAACGCTGGGAGGGGGCGGCAGCACGCGGTGACATGGATGGTATTGTAACGGAGGATATCCATCTACACCAAGGCATCATCGCGGCGTCTCATAATGAAATCTTGATCGAATTATACAATCATATCGCGGACGCATCACAAGATACGATTATCAGCTTGACTCGTTATGAAATCGAAGCGAGTTTCAAGGAGATGCACCGGCAACTGGTTGAAGCGATTGTTGATCAAGATGCCGATCGTGCCGTGGCAGCGGTTCACCGTCATATTGCGGAATCGAAAGCTGTTCTTGAGGTCAAAGGAGACGAGCAGCCATGAGCGTACTAAGCGATACAAAGTCAACGATTGGGAAGAAACCGTTGTCGTTGGCTTGGCCAATTATCCTCGGCATCGTCCTGATTGCAATGATTATGCGGTCGCCGTTAACATCGGTAGGCCCATTGATCGGCTCGATTCGCGAATCCCTCGGACTGTCAAATGCTACGGCAGGTCTGCTCACTACGCTGCCGTTGCTTGCTTTCGCGTTGCTCTCGCCGTTCGCCCCCATTCTGGCACGCCGTTTTGGGGTGGAACGAACCCTTCTTTATGCGTTGGTTTTACTCATAGTAGGTATCGCGATCCGTTCGTTGGCCGCAACAGCTTCTTTGTTTGCAGGCACTGCTTTGATTGGGCTATCGATTGCGGTGTGCAACGTGCTCATTCCAAGTCTGGTCAAACGTGATTTTGCTCATCAAGTCGGCCTCATGACCGGTGTGTACTCCGTGTCGATGAATTTATCCGGGGCGATTGCATCCGGTGTCAGTATTCCGGTCGCCCGCGACCTCGGTTTCGGCTGGAATGGCGCGCTTGGCATTTGGGGCGTACTCGTTTTGTTGGCCGCGCTGTTCTGGTTGCCTCAGGCACGGGCGAGTAGGGGGTCTGCCGTAGCGGCAACAAGTGGTGCGTCCAAGCGCCGAAGTCTGTGGCGTTCGCCTCTGGCATGGATGGTTACGATTTTTATGGGGATGCAGTCTCTCTTTTTCTATGTTTTAGTCGCTTGGTTGCCAGAAATCATGACAAGCCGGGGATTGAGTGAAGACAGCGCCGGTTGGATGCTATCGCTGTTTCAAACTGCTGCGCTGCCCGTAGCGTTCATCGTGCCGATTGTTGCGGGACGCATGAAGAACCAACGTTTACTGGTCATCATAATGACTATCCTGTTGTTTGTTTCATTGGGAGGCCTTTACTTTGGGGGAAATGCTCTCATTTCGTTATGGACAGTTTTACTCGGAATTGGTGGGGGATGTGCGTTCAGCTTGGCCATGATCTTTTTAAGTTTACGTACGAAAGATGCCCACGATACAGTTTCTTTGTCTGGCATGTCGCAATCCGTAGGATATTTGCTGGCAGCAACCGGACCGATCTTGTTCGGTTTGCTTCATGACATCACGGCAAGCTGGAACTCCCCGCTGTTGCTGCTGCTTGTCGTTAGTGCTCTGCTGCTCCTGTCTGGCTTGGGCGCCTCCAGAAATCGCACGGTATAAGGAAAGAAGAATAAGCAGAGCTTGTGAAACGCGCCGAATGCCACGGCAGAGGCAGTATGAGATTTGTAGCTCAAGTCTATCAGGGTAGGCCGTGAGCAGATAGCGGAATAGCACCTATATATGGAAGTATTTTAATATATCAATTGCGAAAATGATTGGCTATAATGCAAAAGGTATAAAAGGAGAAATGAAATTTATAAAAAAAATACAAAAATGAGGAATGTAAGTGATTTACTTTTTATGGACGATGTATCTTGGATTGCTAGGAACAGCATCTCTCGCATTTTTATTAAAAGGAAAGTATAAATCAAAACTTAGCAAAATAGATTTCGTCGTATCTGTCATTACATGGATTGGGTTGTTAGGGTTCGTTACGGAAACCACTATTCTAACTCCTATATTCTGGAAAATTGTTACAGTGGCAGCTCTTTTGTGGGATATATCATTCACGATGCTCCTAAAGGATTATGAAGGTCAAGAAATACTAGAGGAGTTACCGATTGGGGTGAAAAGAGTTTGGATGTTAATAACATTAGTTATCATGATCGGACCTCTTTACTATGGGCTTTTCAGATATTCTTTTTCATGAATGGTGCCGGTAACCTTAGGTTTCCTATGTATTGAAGGAATCCGTGTAAACAAAATGAGAATGTAAAACCAGTGAAATTTTAATTCATTCACTGGTTTTTTATTTACCCTCGAATGCAGTTTGAGAAATTACAAAGGAGTTTTCTTTTTTTAGGACACACATAAACGTATGCGAAGGGAATATTCAGAGGTACAAATTTAATTTTTCAATAATAAATTTTTATTCATTTTGAAAAATACTGCGCATCGTCTGATCCATTTCAAATAATAAAACTTTTGTGTTTTGATTTCATTGTATGTCCTCCAGCATTGATAAGATTGGGATTCCAAAGAAATTTCCTAAACAAAAAAAAGTGATCGTCCAGAATAGAGCGCTGGAGTATGTTATAAGAGCAAATTTTGTATAATGAATACCGCTCACTCCAATGAGCAAAGGCATGAAATAACGCACAACCGGGATAAACATTCCGATACACATCGCTACATGGCCTCTTTTTCTTAAAATGGATTCGGCTATGAGATAGTGCTTATTGTGTGAGAATTTATTCTTAAATTTGTGGCCGAATAATTTGCCTGTAAAATAAGCAATCGTGATCGCTGTTATCAGACCAATCAGAATACTGATATAGGCAGCCCAGTGATTGATAAAACCCGAGCGACTTAGAACGGCACTGGTAAGAATGGTTACTTCATTAGGAATTGGGATTCCGAATGGGCCTAGGGAGAAGGCGAGAAAAAAGAAAAGGTAACCATACTGATGGACAAGATCTAGCACGTTATGAACAATCATTTTTTCAACTCCTCATGTGGATAGATGTATCTTAACGAGAAAAAATAAGGAATTGATTAGAGTATTTCTAAAGAAAATCTAAAGAAGTTGCAGTGAAAAAAAATGAACCGCATGACCATATTGGATAAACATTGGCCATGAGATTCACTAAGGTCTCAATCACTTATCTATCGATGTATAAAAACTTCATAAATTCCTTCGTTTTTATAACAGAGATTTTTCATGTAGATTGTGTATGATGATCTGATGAATCGAAAATGGAAAAATGTATTCGCTTTACATAACTGGTGCCTCCGCAGAAAGTATTGTAGAGTTGTAGGAGCAATTACGCGATGAAGGTGAGAAATATGGAAATAAATAAGATTCTTGTTGTAGACGATGAGCCGGAAATTCGAGAAGCTCTCGTTATTTACTTAAAAAGCAATGATGTAGATGTATTTACGGCCTCTAACGGATTGGAGGCACTGGAGATCCTTGAACAAGAAACGATTCATCTTATTATCATGGACATCATGATGCCGCAGCTTGATGGAATCAAGACGACATTTAAAATTCGTGAAGATAAAAATATACCGATCATTATGCTTTCCGCCAAATCGGAGGATAGTGACAAGATTTTGGGACTCAACGTTGGAGCTGACGATTATATAACGAAACCGTTTAATCCCTTGGAACTGGTCGCTAGAGTCCGATCTCAGCTACGCCGGTTTACGAATTTAGGTTCCTTTCACTCCATCGGGGAAGAGATCATTCAAGTAAAAGGACTCGTGTTGAACAAAAGCTCGAAAACTGTTGAGGTGGATGGAGCGGACGTTAGACTGACCGCGAAGGAATACAAAATTTTGGAGCTGTTGATGGAGAACAAGGGCAGAGTTTTCTCCATTGAAGAAATTTATGAACGCGTGTGGAATGAGCCGGTTTTTGCTTCAGAGAATACGGTTGCCGTACATGTGAGAAACATTCGTGAAAAAATTGAGATCAATCCTAAAGACCCAAAATATTTGAAGGTGGTATGGGGAATTGGATACAAAATCGAGAAAAAGTAAAGCGGATCGAACGATTGGAATTGACCCTCTTGTCCTCATCATCGCAGTTATTTTAGGGATCTTCTTACTTATTAACGAGTATTCATACTTGGGGGTGGGTCTGAGATTTTCAACTTCACGTTTTATTTTGGAACTGCTTTCCATTATTATCTTGGGTTTGTTGGTAGCCAGACTGTTTCGTTATTTTAAGGCGCCTCATAATAAACGTACCTTCTGGGATGGCAGTGTGTTGCTAGATTACTTTTATATTTGGAGAACCGGTTTTAGAGCCAGTCTGCAAAACGGGAGACTAACGTTTGGCCTCATTATTATGTTTCTGCTGATTGCATTAACCGGTATTTGTTTTTGGGAGGCAGTCACATATTACGGTGAGGGATGGCTCATCCTTTATTTGTTGCTATTTGTGCTGTTTGTGGTTCCTTATATGCTCTCCAAGCTTAGACGTTTCATCGCCATCATCAATGGAAGTAAAAAGATATCCGAAGGGAATATTCAGAATTCAATTCAAGATACTGCCGGAAACGATTCCCTATCTGAACTTGCTGGCTATATTAACAATATGAAAGCCGGGTACCAAAGCGCATTGGAACATCAAATGAAAAGCGAGCGGTTAAAAACGGAACTGATAACCAACGTATCGCATGATTTGAAGACTCCGCTTACTTCGATTATCAACTATGTCGATTTATTAAAAAAAGAAAATCATTCTTCGGAGACAACCCGAGGCTATATTGAAACGCTGGAGCGCAAGTCGCTTCGACTGAAACTGTTAATTGAAGACCTGTTCGATATCTCTAAGATGGCCAGCGGTACAATAGAGCTGGATATGGAGTACGTCGATGTGGCAACGTTATTGACACAAGCGATAGCGGAATCCAACACTCATATGGTACAGGAGTCGCTCGAAATGCGGGAGAGGATTGCCAAGTTCCCGATCCATGCGCATTTGGACGGTAATAAAATATGGCGTGTATTCGAAAATTTAATTAGCAACGCGCAGAAATATTCGCTTCCAGGAACCCGAATCTATATTTATTTGGACGAGACTGATGATCTGGTAAGATTCAAAATTCAAAACACCTCTGCCTATGAGATTGATTTTGATGCGGAAGAACTGTTCGAACGTTTCAAAAGAGCAGACGAATCCCGCCAGACAGAGGGATCGGGACTAGGTCTGGCTATTGTGAAAAGCATCGTTGAGTTGCATGGAGGGCAGATCAAAGTCGAGATTCACGGCGATCAATTCAATGTTATTGTGCATTTACCCATACTAACTCAATAATCCCCAACGGAAAGCATAGGCAACGACTTGTGTCCGATTTTTTGCACGTAGCTTGGTCATCAAGCTGCTTACGTAATCTCTCACTGTATACTCGCTGAGGAACAACAAGGAAGCGATTTTCTTGTTATCATAACCTTCCGCCAGAAGTTCGAGAACGGTTGCCTCTCTTTCTGTTAAAGCGATGGCCATCGTTTTGGCGGTGTTTTCCTTCTCTTTCCTAGATAAAAACAAACCAATCCTTTTTCCCACTTGTTCAAGCAAATCCAGCTCAGCCTTCGTGCAATCAAATGAATCTCCCATTTGGTCAAAAGTTACCCAGCCATACAATTGATGCTCGTGGGCAATCGGTATAAATATAATCGAAGACAACTGAAATAACTGGATATGCTCGTCCCTTAGATAAGGTTTTGGATTTTTCAAATAGATCGGTCTTTTAGAGTTGAAGATTAGATTTTGCTCGGTCAATTGTCCTTTCATACTCTGAATTTTCGGAAGTTCTTCGCCAATGACCCCATAGAACTGGTTGGACCAAGGTACATATGCATAGAAGACACAACGTTTATAATTGAAATACTTCTCACATTTTTTCAGGATAAAGGCAAGATCTGAAGCTCCGGAAGAACTGACTAGGAGTTGGCTTAATTGGTCCAGCAAACGCAGCCTTTTTAATTCGTCATTTTCCTCCGTTTCATGATTACCAGACTCCGTATCAGCCCACTTATGAAAGCTATGCATCAGATACGAAAAGACAGATAACAGGAACATGAGCGGGTCCATCATCCGCTGATGTTTCAATTGGATTAATAGTGTCAGCAAAGCTTTTTCCAATATAATTTGAAGCCATTGTAAGCTTGCCATATTTAAAATAGTTAGCTGGGATTGAACCCAGGTATCCAAATAAGAAGAATAATGATTATCCATATGATCCAAGTCTGAATAAGTAAACATCTGGAAAAAAGATCTCATCAGTACTTCCGTTTCGTTCCGATGTGTCTCAGAGATATTAGCTTCCGCGATCAGGTAAATGTTTGTGTTTTCTTCGAGCTGTTTACTATGCGTTTTGAAAAATAATAC
Source organism: Paenibacillus sp. GL_099_B (assembly GCF_057835695.1). Taxonomy (NCBI): domain Bacteria; kingdom Bacillati; phylum Bacillota; class Bacilli; order Caryophanales; family Paenibacillaceae; genus Paenibacillus; species Paenibacillus sp. GL_099_B. The sequence continues at coordinate 3,875,726 of NZ_CM174430.1, read as the reverse complement.
AAATTCCTGAAAAGTCATTTCAGTATATGGATGAAAATTTTGTGTCATAATAAGCCGTTCCCTTCAAATGAAATACCCTACAAATGGGGGGTATACAATCCATTATTACACAGAACTTTATAGGATAGTATTTCAAAATTAAAGGAGTAATATTGAGGAGTACAAGTTCTTGAGTCTTTTGAGTCCAATTAGGATTGATAAGATCTTAATGAATGGGCAAAATATGGATATATAACTGATGATGAAATGGAGCGGTTGAATCTTATGAAATTACATGAAAAAGTAGCTATTGTTACAGGTGGTGCTAGTGGGATTGGTGAAGCCACCGTTCGCCTTTTCGCAAAAGAAGGAGCAAAAGTGGTCATTGCTGACTTCTCTGAACATGGTAAAGAACTAGCTGCCGAACTCAACGGGGAAGGTCATGATACGTTATTTGTCAAAACAGATGTGACTAAAGAAGAAGATATTAAGCACATGATTAATGAAACTGTTGAGAAATACGGTAAGCTGGATATTATGTATGCAAATGCAGGGGTTGCCGATGACGAAACCGCTGATGTATTGTCATATGATAAATGGAAACGAACGATCGATATTAACTTGTCAGGTGTATTTCTTTCCGATAAATATGCTATTGAGCAGTTCCTTAAGCAAGGAAATGGCGGAGTTATTGTTAATGCTGGGTCGATACACAGCTTTGTTGCATTGCCTAAAACAACAGCTTATGCCTCGGCAAAAGGAGGCGTTAAACTGTTAACTCAGAATTTATGTACTGCGTATGCAAGCAAGGGAATCCGGGTCAACGCGGTATGTCCTGGATACATTGAAACGCCTCTGTTGAAGAACGTAGATGAAAAAAGCAAAGAATATTTAACTTCACTTCATCCACAGGGCAGACTTGGCCGACCAGAAGAAGTAGCAAAAGCTGTGTTGTTTTTAGCCAGCGATGATGCTAGTTTCGTGAATGGTACGACCTTGCTTGTTGATGGAGGTTATACCGCACATTAATTTTGGTCAGATAAAAGATGGTATCTGAAAACAGATTAACAAATCGAAATAAACCTCTAATCATTGAAGACTTCTTCATTGATTTAGAGGTTTTCTTTTACATACGGCGTAGCCTATAGAAGATTCCTTAATTACCCTTTGACAGAGCATTAAAGTTTCCTGCATACTGACTTTATAAAGTTGTTTTATAAAGAGGGTTACAGAAAGAGCTGACCACATTAGAAGGATCTAGGCTCTAAGTGCGTGTTTTACTAAATCTGCTTGTATTCATCATACTCAATGAATATGGGATGATTTTTTTTGCATTTAGATACGGGAGGTGAGAGTCATGGTATATATAATTTTAGCAGCTATCATTTGGATTGGGGTTTATGCGACTTTGAAATTGTCGAGTGAGCCTATTGAAGTGAAGCCAATTCGATCAATTAATGATCTCTTTGAATAGCTAAAGGAATTGCCATGGACACTTAATAAGCACGCTTTATAAAGACGAAAACTATTTTAAAGATGAGTAAACCTGTATCCAACAAAGAACCCAATAATAAATCCAACTTGAATTCGGAGGATTTTAAATGATTAGACTCGTAGTAACTGATCTGGACGGAACATTTTTGAATAATCAAGGTTCGTTTGATATTGAACTTTTTAATGAAGTGTATGAAGAAATGCAAAAGAAAGGAATAACGTTTGTTGCCTGCACGGGAAAACAGTGTGAACGAGTAGAAAAGTTGTTTGGTGACCATGGGAAAGGAATTTGGATTCTTGGAGATAGCGCGGCCAGAATCAAGAAAGATGGAAAAGTCGTCAAAGAGTTTAGCATTGATCGCACACTCGTTCTGCGAGCCATTGAAGAAATTCAAGGTTTTGATCCCCAAATGACAATCATTGTATGTGCAAGCGATGCAGCATACGTACATTCCTCTATCTCTGATGATATGTACAACGTAGTTAAGGGCTCTTATGAACAAGTCATAAAAATGGAATCCTTCTCCGAAATCGATAGTGATTTTATCAAAATAACCGTATTTGATACACAAGGCAGAAGCACAATGCTTAGAAAACATGTAGAACAAACGTTAAATGGCCAAATCTATATTGTCGACTCTGAAGCCAGATGGCTGGATATTACTGCTCTTCATACCCATAAAGGTGAAACGGTAAAAAAATTACAGGATATGCTGGGGGTGACCCCGGAGGAAACGATGTCGTTCGGTGATGGAGAAAACGATGTTGAACTGATGGCAATTGCTAAATACAGCTTTGCTGTTAGCAATGCTTGCGAGAACACCAAAAAAGCAGCAAGTTTCATCACAAAATCTAATGAAGAAAACGGCGTTCTTACAACCATTCAAAAAATGATGGATTTACAGTAGGACTGCTCTAAACATTCAAATAGAAATTACTATATGACGAAGCATGTGAAAAGGAGCGTGGGATATTTGCGTAAAAATGTATATTTGTCAGGCTCTGTACTTACTTCTGAGGAACGACGGAAGTTGGAACAGTTAAATACGATTATGGAAGCACACTTCTTAACCACACATCTACCGCATAGAGACATAGAAACTCAATCTGTACACTCAAAAAGTGGAGATGAAATGTTCAAATTTGCAGTTAAGGCGATAGAAGAATGTGATATGTTTGTCGCTGTTTTAAACAACAATGACTTGAATTTAAGTGATGCCTTTTGGGAGATTGGTTATGCTTATGCGCATAAGAAACCTATCTTTTGTCTACTTGAAGGTGAATTCAATATCAATCAATGGGGACAACTCATGTTGATGAATTCTTCAGTTGTTTGTCATAATGTGGAAGAACTCAAAGGACAATTAGATCAGGCACAAAACTATTTAAAATCAAAAACGAAAACAGTGTAGATATGATTGCTGTAGAAGACTCAACATAGACATATCTCATCGCCTATAGTAACAAGTATTCAAAAAAAATAGAAAATGTGATGAACGGACGGACCAGCAATCAAGAAAGAGCTTATCAAGGCGTTCACTGCACAATAGAGGGAAAGCTTTGATCGAACGAGAGTGGGGTTACGCCGGGCTAAACAAAGAGTTATACAAAGATCTTGTGGCGAAAGATACTGATGTGAAATTCGGAGCTGGGCAACATTTTGGCCATAGTTCAGGAGTTATTCCGGTTGCGGACCATTTATAATTAATCCTTATCGATATGAACAATCTATTGCTAAATTGATATTTTAATGTAAAATGACTAAAATGATTCGCAAATAGATTAGTCTAATCTCGGCAAGACTTCTTTTATTTTCAAGAGAGGTTGATATGGAAATTTATGAGACGACTGTGGGCAGATCGTATCACCGACAAATTCAATCGTTTGATTTACAGCAGCTCCTTCAAACAGAGAATTCGCTTATCTATCATCACTATGATAACGCTTGCAATCGGGGCAGTGGGCATGACAACTTATTGGATTGCATCCAAGGAGCTCCAGAAGAACGCATTTGAGACTAGTCAAGAAACCGTAAACAAAACGACTCAAATTCTGGACGACAAATTAACGGGGATTTCCAACTCCATTCGTTCACTGACCTTTAGTTATGCCTTCAAGGATATGATGCTGGATGTACAGAGTAACGATATCTCTAATTACTATGTGCATTTGTCCGAGCTCCAATATGTGTTTTCACAGGTTTATTTCAACGAACCTCTAATCGAAAGCATACTTATTGCTACGCCCATTGGAGATTTTTATCCCATTTCACAAAGACGTTCTCAGACACAGTCCTTTTATGAATCCAGTATGTATTACGATATGATTGAGAATTATGGTGGGAAGTGGATAAAAGGGCATACGGATAAGCTTTTTACTGGGAACAAGCGTGCCATTTCATTTGTTACAAAGGGAACTCAAGAGAATGTCCCCAACACAAATGTATTTATTGTCGTGAATGTTAATGAGAGTGGATTAATTGGGCTGGTTAACAAACATTCTTCAAATGATGATAGCGATTATTTTGTAATCGATTCCAAAGGCGAGGAAGTAATCCGGACTTCATGGTCATCCAGCCATAATCTAATGAAAGATAAACCCTTCTTGTACAATGTATCTGAGAGTAATCAGGGCTCTTTCTTTCATAAGTTCGATGAAACCGATTACTTGGTTAATTACACAAGATCAACAGTAGTCAAAGATTGGAGCCTGTTCGGTATTCAACAGAAGGATACACTGCTTGAACAAATGAACGGAGTAAAGCGTACCACCCTGTATATTATGCTTTTCTTCCTGCTGTTCACTAGCCTTTTAACCAATAAACTAACGGCGCTGTTGCTAAATCCCCTATATAAACTTCAGCGACTTATGCGTGAAGTAGAGAATAACCGTCTGAATGTTCGCTTTACCAGCCGTTCCTCCGACGAAGTTGCTCAGGTCGGATTCCAGTTCAACCGCATGTTGGATGAAATTAACCGACTCATCGATGATGTAAAGTTGAGCGAATCCGGAAAACGTAAGGCAGAGATGCGAGCTTTAACTGCGCAAATGGAACCACACTTTTTGTATAACACTCTTAATACGATCTATTGCAAATCAGTCCTGGGGGAAAATGAGGAAGTCAATGAGATGATTCTATCCTTGTCCCAGATGTTTCAGCTTGGCTTGAGCGGAGGGAAGGACTGGAACACGCTCCAAGATGAATTGTTGCACGCAGAGCAGTATTGTCTGATTCAACAAAAATGCTATGAAGGGCTGTTTGAGCTTGAAGTTACCGTACTGGATGAATCTGTGCTGAACTGCCTTTTGCCAAAGATTCTCTTGCAGCCGATTGTGGAAAATAGTATCCAACATGGCTTTAAGGACATTACTTTCGGAGGTCAGATTCATTTACAGGTGGACAGGCAAAACAATTTGGTTCATCTGACTATTGAGGATAATGGTGTGGGCATGAATGCGGCGATGGTAAGTCAAGCGATGTTGCAACCGCCAGTCTCCAAGAAGGGTTATGCTCTGAACAATATCGTGAATCGGCTCAACCTGTTTTATGGAGAAGAAGCGCGAATCGAACTCTGCAGCCTTCCTGGCAAAGGATCGAGAACTGACATTTGGATTCCGATTAGAAAAGGAGAAGTTGAATCATGATAAATGAACCCCAACGGATTAAATTATGCATTATTGATGATATTCGAAGTGTAGTCGATATGATTTCTCAGAAGCCGCCTTGGGGAGAACATCACATTGAAGTGGTTGGTACGGCCCTCGATGGTGAGGAGGGTATTCGACTGGTGAAAGAAACCAAACCTGATATTGTTCTTACAGACATACGGATGCCCAAAAAGGATGGGTTGGCCATGACGCAGGAAATTCTCGTAAGCGCTCCCTCCACGAAAATTGTCATTCTCAGCGCGTATACCGACTTCTCATTTACAAGACAAGCGATTCGTTTAGGTGCATTTGATTTTGTAAAGAAACCTTTCTCTATAGATGAAATCATTCAGGTCGTGTTGAAAGCAAAGGCTGCATTCGAAGAAGAACGGCAGGGCCAGAGTAAGGCAATTGAAATGGAGCAACAGGTAAGGAAGAGTTTACCGGTATTGCAGCAGGAGTATTTGTCCTTGCTTGTTCATCACAGGACGAATGCTGTCGCTGCTTTTCAGAAATGGCAAACACTCGGCATTCAACTTGCCCCTCAAAATTTCAACCTCTTTATCGTAGAGCTAGACCGTTTCATGGACAAATATAAAGCACAACCTGCACGGGAAGTCGAATTGATCAGGTTCAGCCTTCGAAATATTTTGGAGGAAACCATCGCAGCTTTTATAAGTGGAGGTGTTGTTTTTAGCGAAGCGTTAAATCGATTCGTCTGTTTAATTAATTGTGAAGATATGATAATGGCAGAGCAAATTTCTGAAGCATGCAGGTTGAATATTTATCAATTCACGAACTCTACCATCTCAATTGGTATTGGTAGTTGTGTTACTTCTATCGATGAATTACCGGATTCATATGAGCAAGCTTTAAGTGCTCTGGCCTATCATTTCTATTCAGATGGTAATGGTGTTAACAGTTATTCAGGCATATCCGAAGACGAGAAAACACTGCTTAATTATACTGCGTCAACTGAGCACGAGTTTCTCATGGCTCTACGCTCGGGCAATCGGGAAAAATGTCGGCTTATCCTAGAGCAAATCTTCAATGATCTATTGCAGCGAGATCCTCTTCCCAAACCGCAACAAGTCGACAATCTATGCTATGAATTGTCATCCAAAATATGTCGAGTCATGTTAGAACAATTCCCGCCCGATCGCGTGAAGAGACTTGAAGAACAATGGAACCATGTGAAGCGTACAGGTGTAATTACATTTCAGATTATGCGGGATACGGTGAGAGAACTCTGTCTTGAAGCGTGTTCTTGGATTGAGCAGGAACGCTCGGATGAATCAACTAAGTTGATCTATCAGGCGAAGGATTACATATGTGCCAATTTAAATTTAAATTTATCTCTTGATTATTGTGCAAAGCAGTTCAATTTAAGTCCCGGATATTTTTCGAATTTATTTAAAAAAGTACTGAATATTTCATTTCAGCAATTCGTGATCCATCAGAGAATGGAAAAGGCTAAAGAGATGCTGATCGATGATTATCAGGTACAGGAGATTGCAAGGGAATTAGGATATGAGCATCGGCGTTATTTTAGCGAAATTTTCAAGAAGCATACCAATATGACCCCATCCGAATTCAAGCTATATAGTACGGGGAAGATCAGTCAACCTTTAGATCTTGCTCATAAGCAATCATAATTCGTAAGAGTAGCCTTGTTTCCGTGAGTTTCGGATGCAGGGCTAGTTTTTTAATGACAGATTCATAAGAAAACCTGCCCTTGATGTGTGGTTTACCGCATTATGTAAACGATTACAAGAAACTATAATGGAGGAGAAAGAGAGTTATTAGATAAAAAAGGGAGGTAATATGTATGAAGTTAAGCAAGAAATTCCTTCTAACTGCACTGTGTATCGTTCTCACGGGAAGTCTCGCAGCTTGCAGTAGTCCTGAATCCACAGAAAAAGGAACCGGAACATCAGCTAAAACCAAGATCACCTACTGGACTGGAGACCGCCACGATTCTGAGTTTGTGAAAGAGACGATCGATAAATTCAATGAAACGAATAAGGATAACATTGAGGTGGAACTGGTCATCAAGGGAGACGATTTCGATCAAGCACTAGATATGTCTTTTCAGACTTCAGAGCCACCGGATATCATTCGTGTTAAAGAAAACACCATACAGACTTTCTATAAGAAAGGGTTCCTTGCTCCAATTGACGAGTTCCTCACAGAAGAAATAAAAGATACATTTCCTGTTATGGAGGATCTGAACAGCTTCGATGGAAAACGCTATAGCTTGCCGAACTATGGTACAACGATGCGTCTGATTTACAATAAAGAGCTTTTCGCCAAAGCGGGTATTGAAAAACCACCGACGACATTGAATGAGTTGGTCGAGGCAGCCAAGAAAATTACGGAAGTGGGTAAGTCAAACGGAGCCTACGGTTTCGCACAGAATTTCAAGAGTCCTTCCAGCGCCTTGGGCCGATCTGCCCGTGTTATTGCAGAAGTAAGTGGTTATGGAGGGTATGGTTATGATTTTAAGACAGCACGATATGACTATAGCGGCTTTAAATCCATCATGGAAGCATTTAAGCAAATCAAGGATGACGGAAGTATGTTGCCGGGTGTCGAGTCGCTTGATATTGATCCATTACGCGCTCAATTCGCTGAAGGGAAAATCGGAATGTACTTGTCCTATTCTGCTGAAGCGGGGGTCTACCAATCTCAATTTCCAGCCAAAATCGATTGGGCCGCAGCACCTGTACCTTCCATTGACGGCAATTTCAATGGTGCTTCTGGATTCCTAGGGGGCCAATGGCTGGCAATAAGTTCAGAGACCGAAAATAAGGAAGCAGCCTGGAAGTTCCTTGAGTATATGTATAATGAATCTGTCCTTCAACAATATCAAGAGAATGGCTTTGGAATATCCATGGTTCCTTCAGTAAGTGCTGTTGCAGCAAAGCCAGAGGTTAAAGGTATAGAAGGTTTCCTGCCCAACAAGTACGACGGTGTCTGGCCGGTCTACCCAACCGTGCCGGTACATGGTATGAAGTCTGACGACGCCTTCGTAAAGTACATCCTAAGCGGAGGTAATCTAGATTCTATTATCAACGATTTGAATACACGTTATAATGCCGCTTTGGATACAGCAATTGCAAGTGGTGACGTGAAAGCCGAGCCTATTGCGGATTTCGATCCAGCGGAACTTGCAGGAAAGTACGTAAAATAGAGGTATTTCAAAGGGTGGGGCATGCTCCATCCTTCATTAAATCTTATAGAGATTGCAAGGAGTTGAGAGGATATGAATAAAGCAAAGAATCTAGCTTTTTCATACAGCTTTCTTTTGCCCAGCTATATACTAACCATCGTTCTGGGTATTTACCCGATTATGTGGGCCATGAGATATATGTTTTACGATTACAAAGGGTTTGGGACTGCACAATTTGTAGGACTGGCAAATCTAGAACGAGTCATGACAGATCATCAGTTCTGGGATTCAGTAGCCAACACGTTCGTTTATGCTGGAGGCAAGCTCCTGCTATCGATACCGCTCGCTCTGATATTAGCCGTCATTCTGAATTGGAAAATTAAAGGAAGAAATCTGCTAAGAGCCATTATATTTATGCCTACGATCATTAGTACAGCAGTTATGGCGGTCGTATTTTTCACCATTTTTAACTCGTATAATGGCATCCTCAATCAGTTCCTTCTGAAATATAAATTGATCGGCAGTGCCATTGATTGGCTGGGTGTTGATTATGCCATGCTGACGATCATCCTCGTTGCTGTATGGGGGGCGGTTGGGAACTACATGCTTTTGTTCTTAGCAGGCCTTCAAAATATCCCGGAAGATGTGTACGAGAGTTCTGCTCTAGATGGGGCTAACAAATTCCAACAATTTCGCTACATTACCATTCCAATGCTCGGCCCTGTCATGCAAATGATAATTATGCTAGCCATTATTAATGCGCTAAAAGGTTATGAGAGTATTATGGTGATGACCGATGGCGGGCCTATTGGAAAAACCAATGTCATGTTTTTATATGTATATAAATTGTTTTTCCCGCCTGCGGGTTCCACGGCATCTACACAAATTCAAGAAATTGGCTATGGTAGTGCTGTGGCTTTTGTCACAGCTGTTATTGTCGGTATCATCACGATACTTTACTTTTATGGATCAAAACGGATGAGTCATAACGAATAAGGGAGGAACGTTCATGAGAATCGCATGGAATACCGTACTGTGGGCGTTTCTGCTAATGGTCGCATTTCTAACGCTGTTTCCTATAATTATCACCCTGCTTGGTTCTTTTAAAACGAATGCCGAACTTACTGCCGGAGCGACTTTTCTTCCAGCTATTTGGCAGTTCACCAACTATATCGAAGCATGGAAACAGGCGAATTTTTCAACATACACACTAAATAGTGTATTTGTTGCCGTCGCGTCAACCATAGGAACATTAATCGTCTCGTCCATGGCAGCCTATGTCGTGAACAGAATGGACTTTATCGGCAAAAAACTATACGTCAGCATCCAGGCATTTACTATGTTTGTAGCGATCGGAGCCGTCGTTCTTCGACCTCAATTCGAGCTGATGATTAAACTTCATCTGCATAATACGCTGTGGGGCGTAATTCTGATTCTGATCAGCACACATGCTTCAGCATTCTTTATCCTGCTCAGTTTCATGAACGGAATTCCCAAAGAGCTTGATGAGGCTGCACGCATCGATGGGTGCTCTCCGGGCAGAACATTCTGGAGAATCATTATTCCGCTGCTTACGCCTGGGCTCGGTGTGTGTGCGTTGTTTGCCTTCCGGGGAGCATGGAACGAATACCTGATTCCGTTTGTGTTTACGCTCAGTAAACCCGAGCTGCAGACATTGACCGTGGGACTAGCCAATCTGAAGTACGGTATCTCGGCTGCTTCACAGACACACTTCATGATGGCGGGGGCATGCCTGTCCATTCTCCCGATCCTTATTGCTTATATTTTTGCTAACAAATCCTTTATGCAAATGACTGCGGGCTCCTTAAAGGGCTAGTAGTATTCTTAACATCATCAGGAGGAATGGAAATGAATTCACCTTATATCGGAAAACTCGCATCAAGTTCTGTAATTAAACGTTATCTGAACAACCCGATTCTAGATGCTTCTTGCGTCCCATATCCCACGGCGCTTGTGTTCAATGCAGGCGTAACGAAATTCAATGGAAAATATGTGATGGTTTTTCGAAACGACTACGGCTCTTTGGAGCAGCAGACGATTGAGGCTCATCATACAACAGATCTTGGTGTTGCCTTCAGCGATGACGGGATTCATTGGGAGGTACAACCGAAGCCGTGTTTTAAGCTACATGACCAAGAGATTATCCGCGCCTATGACCCAAGGCTTACTGTAATTGATGGCCGCTGTTATATGTGTTTTGCCGTAGACACACACCATGGCATTCGCGGTGGTGTGGCCGTTACCGACGATTTTGAAGAGTTTGAAATATTGAGTTTGTCGACACCAGATTTGCGAAACATGGTACTATTCCCGGAGAAGATTGGCGGGAAATTCATGCGGCTTGAACGGCCTTTCACAGTATACAGCCGCGGGGGAGTCGACCGATTCGACATGTGGATATCAGAATCTCCGGATTTGAGGTACTGGGGAAATTCTGACTTGCTGCTTGCTGTTGAAGATGTACCATTTGCCAATGATAAGATCGGTCCTGCAGCTCCCCCCATCAAGACAGAGCAGGGATGGCTTACTACATTTCATGCCGTTGATATTGACCCTGCAAGAGGCAAGAACGGGTGGGAAACGTCGTGGCAGAAACGGTATACTGCAGGCTTAATGCTGCTTGATTTGGATAATCCCAAAAAAATAATCGGCATGTATCAGAATCCGCTGCTGGCACCAGAAGCTAGCTATGAGATCGAAGGAGGCTTCCGTAATAACGTTATCTTCCCAGGCGGAATGATACTCGAAGATGATGGTGAGGTTAAGATTTATTATGGTGCAGCAGACACGATTGAATGTCTCGCAACAGCGCACATCGATGATTTGATCCAGTTATGTCTGAAGGGTTAACAGGAGGGGATGAGACAATGACCATATGGGATCTCGTGCAACATCCTCCTGCTAATTATCGTACAGTGCCATTCTGGTCCTGGAATGACGATCTGGATAAAAATGAGCTCGAACGGCAGATCGAAGAGATGCACAAAGCTCGAATCGGAGGCTTTTTCATACATGCTCGTGGTGGTCTTACTGTACCTTACATGGGAAAAGAGTGGATGAAGGCCATACAGATCTGTATCAAGAAAAGCCAGGAGCTCGGGATGGAAACATGGCTCTATGATGAGAATGGCTGGCCAAGCGGTTTCGCTGACGGAAAGGTGCCTACATTGGGGGTGGCTTATCAACAGAAGCGTTGGCTTATGAAAGGGCTCCTTTAAATAGAGGTAATAAAGTGACGATTGCCTCCTATGTCCAGTCCGAGGAAGAACTGCATCTACTCACCGCTGACGACACACGTAATCCTGACTTCCGAGTATATTACGAGTTGAATCCTTTTTATATCGACACGTTAAGCAAAAAGGCTGTAGCTGCGTTCATTGATTCCACCTATAATGCTTACTGGGCAGAGTTCGGTGATCAATTCGGCTCTGTGTTGAAAGGAATATTCACGGATGAACCGCAATTTGGACGCGGAGATCTTCCATGGTCGCTAGAAATCGAAAATGCCTTTCAGAACCAGCACGGGTATTCGCTGCGCAAGGTACTTCCAGCTCTGTTCCTGGAAACCAAGGACTGTCGCAGAATTAGGCATGATTATTGGTCATGTGTCACCACATTGTTTACTGAGTCCTACGCAAAGCAAATTGGAGAGTGGTGGAAGGAGCACGGCAAGCTGAGGTATTACTGCTTCATCCCGTCCGAACCGCTTGGGTGGAACTGGAGGGTTCTAACTCATCACAGGTTGAGCAATATCATGAATCGTTTGCACAGCTGTCTCGCTGGTTGTGCCAAACGTTTATCGAGCATGATTATGGAAGCGAGGGAATTATTGAACGTCATGGTAAAGTAGAGGGAAATCTTTTTTTTGTAGGTAAGGCTGGTTACCGAGTGGTTGTTGTTCCGCCGAGTGTGACCTTAAGCGAGATGACGGTGAAATTGCTCAATCAGTTTGTATTGCAAGGTGGAAGCTTAGTCGTATTTGAACCTGTTCCGTTCCTCATCAATGGACAACCGAATGAAGAAATCAGTCGTTTAGTGAACGCTGCAGTGAAACCCGATTGGAATCGCAACGCCTTGGTAGAATCTGTTTCCAGAACCGTTTCTCCATCGATCTCTGTTGCTGACAGGGAGGGACTTCCCATCGTATCGGACATGGTCAATATCCAGTCACTTAGGTTAGACGATTCCTATCTCTATTACCTGGTGAATTCCGGAGAAAAGTGTTATCCAGGTATAGAGGTAACTTTTCACCCGAAGGGTACACTGACTCTAATTGATTTGGAGAGTGGCGATATCAGGCCGCTTAAGTATACAGGAGCAGAGAACGGCATCAAATTGAAACTGACTTTGCACCCTGCTCAATCCTATGTCATCAGACTAGTTTTGATGGAAGATCAATCGCAAGTGGATCAGGTAACTGAACTCAGAGTAGACCATTCAAAAGTTAACAATCAACAACTAAATGAATTATGGAAGATTGATCATATCGATCACAATAGCTTGACTTTGGATACCTGCAGGTATCGGTTGGAGAATGGTGAGTGGTCTGAGTCGCAGCCTCTCATTTTTATCCAGGAAAAACTATTAAAGATTGGTTATCCTGTTCAGGTCGAATTGGAATTCGAATTTCAGATCGCCTATGATCTTATGGTTACGCGGGAAATGCATCTGGTATTGGAAAATCCAGAGAAAGCGCGAATTATTATTAATGGAAGCAAGATAGCATCTCATACTATCAGCTTAACATTGGATTTCTGGAACTCTCCTGAAACGTATGAAGCTATGGAACGTGCTCAAAGTTTTGAGTCTGAGGGGAATAAGCTGACATTTGATACGGAGCTTGAAAGCGTGTATCTAGTTGGTCATTTTGCAGTGAAATCGGAGTCTCCTTATAAAAATGGAGAGCATGTTGTTATATATACAGATGGTCCATTTGTACTTGAAGAATCTCCTCATCAATATGTACTGACAACTGATCTAGGCTGTCAGGGCTTACCTTTCTTTTCAGGCAGCATTCGAGTGATGCAGACGGTTGCAATAAATCTGGAAGATAGCGCTTCATGGCTATGGCAGTACGGCTCACATCCGGATGCGATTGTTACAAGATTATCAATTAACGGACAAGAAGTTCGTACCTTTTTATGGGAACCCTATGAAGCAGATATTTCAGGATATCTCCAACAAGGAGAGAATTTGATTGAGCTGGAGTTGACCAGCAGTTGTAGAAACTTGCTTGGGCCTCACCATCATGTGAAAGGAGAACCAATGAAGGTTGGCCCAGACAGTTTTAAAAATACAGTCGGTTGGACGGATAGAGACCTAGACCCAGATATCAATTTGTACCAATCTCATTACGCTTTCGTTCGCTTTGGACTAAGTACATCACCACGAATAGTTATGATGACATGAAAGAGCAAGAAGATAGGTAAGTTTTTTGATTTTTACAAAAGGACATATCGTGTTAATCAATAATTCCCTTTCAGGGCAGATGCTCACTTAATTAATATGAGTATAACTCACCTCTCACAGTGGAAGGCGAGTTATACTTTGTGTATTTAATTAATGTGTGTAATCTGCCCTTTTTGTGGAATTACCCTCATTATCTGATTTTCAGATGAAGTTTATAATGATTGTGCTGGGAGAAATTGCATGCCGGCCGGACTGCAATTTCCATCCATTTTAATTTGAAAGGGCTTTCAAAAAAGATTAAGGAGGCAAATGTGATGACAATGATTAGAAAATTTTTATGCTCTACTCTGGGGTTGATGTTAGTTGCTACCATTTTTACACTTACCTCGAATGCCCAATCTGGACTAGGTACTCCGGAAGGAACTCGCTTGGCACCAGCTACAATTCACACTTATCAACCATCAGTGCGCTATTCCAACTCGGCCAACTATACTCTGAAAGCGAACGGGGTGGTTATACCGGTTGTCAAAGGATTCAGTGACTATGACTATGCACATTTTTCCATGTCGGAAGGGCCTGTTACGTATGAATTAACGATTTTAAATACCGATAAAGTGCATGAATATTCCATAAGTCCAAAGAAGCTCGGTATACAAGCTGACAAGATAGAGGGAAAAACGATTACCTTCACAACACAATCTGACGAATACCTGATCGTAACGATGAATAATCGTCAAACGCGCATGGTCATTGCTGCAGATCCGATGGAGACTGATGTTCCCGCCTCAAGTGGGGACGGCATTTTTAATGTTACAACCGCACCATATCATGTGGTGACCTCAGGCACACCAGGATCCGGAGTATCCACAAGAACGGCTTCAATTCAGCAAGCGATTGATGATGCCAGCCAGTACGGTACTCTTCAAGGAGACGGTAGACAAGGCATTGTCTATATACCGGCCGGAACCTATTACATTGGCAATCTGGTATTGAAAAGTAATACAGCAGTCTATATGGAACCCGGAGCAACGTTCATTGGTACAGGTAAAACAGTTGATTATAAGGAGCACTGGTTTAAGGATTCCATGGGTAGGCCAGCTACCTGGTGGATCTCAACTGCTTTCCAATCCGAAAATATCCGGATATATGGGCGGGGGACGCTCGATGGAAACGGGCAAGCCTTGCACGATAATAAGACTACCAATGGTAAAGGAATGATCAATAATCTGGTTGTTCCAATTGCCACTTCCAATTTTGTCATGGATGGTATCCTTATAAGGGAATCATCGGGCTGGGCCGTTGTTACGGTTCGCTCTAATGATCTAACCTTCACGAATTTGAAATTGTTCAACAGTCTGGGAATGGGAGAGAATGACGGCATTGATATTTGCGACAAAATGTGTTATTCGAGGATACGATAGCGTGGACATTATGCTATGGGTACAAGATTGGTCAAGGCGTTATGCAGGATCAATCTAATATTGTATTCAGAAACGGAGTCGTTTATAAAGCCGCAGTGGGCTTCGCTATCCATCATAAATATGGGACCGGAATCGTCAGTGATGTGAGGTTTGAATCGATGGATGTCGAGGACATCAGTGGAAGTAACGAAGACAATAGTGCCTGGATGACCCTGTTCACGGTTAATGGTGGCAACCATGGAGTGGGACCCATTCGAGGAGTCACAGTGAAAGATATTATGGTGCGTGACGCAGGGGAAAGCTTTGCCAAGATTAAAGGATTGGAAGGAGCCATGATCTCTGATTTGACGTTTGAGAATGTCTATATGCCTGGTAGCAGTACCCCTGCACGTACGCTACAAGAGATGAATTTCCTAAATAAAGAGCATTACAGCGGAGTAACGATTAAGCCGGTTCAGAATAATGAGCCGCTTCCCTTAACTAATTTGGCGCTCCATCGTCCAGCGGTAGCTTCATCCAATGACGGGGTTGAGAACACCGCACCTTATGTGACCGACGGAAACTTAACAACCCGCTTTGGTTCAAAGCGCGGAGTGGACCCAGGCTGGATTTATGTGGATCTTGGAGAAACCAAAAAGATCAATGAAGTCAGGTTGTACTGGGAGGCTGCTTACGGTAAAAGTTATCGCATACAGGTAACTGACGATCCAAACCAGGAGGCGAATTGGAGGGACGTTTATAGCACCACAAACGGCAAAGGTGGTTTAGAGAGGATTACTTTTAACGAAGTGGAAGCTCGTTATGTTCGTATGTACGGAACCGCCCGGGCAACGATTTATGGGTATTCAATTTGGGAATTTGAGGTATACGGACCGGCGCAATAATTCCTATAGTTATGATTAATAACCTTGGTCGTTTAGTTTCTTCTGAAATCGATCCTGGCCATGTGTAGGCAAATCCCACGCTGTGAATGACTGCTCTACATGCTGGTTGCTTCAGGAGGTTAAGTCGCTTCGAGATGTGAATTTAGGTTAAGTTAATACAAGTCTGAAATCATATTGGCATTAAGCTAACGGGAAACGTTAGTCGAACAAAGCGAGATTAAAGAAAGGGCCATCCTGCAAAAGGATGGCCCAAAAACTTGCCGTTACAGATAGCACGGTGTGTGTATCGCACATACTGATACAGCGGAGAGTTGAGTTGAGAGTAGAAGCCACCACATGTGGAGTGTCTAATATGGATGATATTGAAAATGGACTTGGAGGCTTCATGTTCTAATTAATGAAGCTCCAGAAAATCCCTAGAGCAGTAAATCATTGACGATTGCGCTTGTACGACAGGGCGAACAGGAGGCCGCCAAACGTGACGAGCGCAATAAATATCAGCATCATATTGCTGTAAAGCGCGGCTGCTTGACTGGTTACGGTCGCGATTAGGGGGGAGTTTAGCCACGACTTCGTCAGCAGTCCGCCCACACCGGCAATGCCAATACCTTCGGCAAGGAAACAGGCGAAGTTGAGCATGCCCATTCCGGAACCTGCTTCATCCGGCTCGAGCGTCTTGGCGACACTTGCCGAAATGACAGTTTTTACAAACGAAAGACCTCCAAACGTCAGGATCATCGAACCTGTAATAAGCCAAGGCGCTCGATCCGTATAGAAGAGTACGATCAGAAAACCGGCGACAATCATGCCAAGCCCGGACAACATCCCTACAATATGGCCCCGGCGGTCAGCCAGCATCCCGCCGAGCATCCCGAACAAGATGACACTTAATGTGCCCGGGAACAGAATGGCGCTTCCGATGAGGCCGGTCGGCATATGGTACACCGCTCTCATCAAATAAGGCACCATGGAAAAGAAACCGGCGACCGTGCCGAGCAGCAAGGCACCGGTGAGCACACCAGCAATATACCTTTTCTTCCGAAATAGGAACGGTTCCAGAAACGGTGCCTGTTGCCGGCGGATATGAAGAGCGAGAAGCCCGAACAGAACTAGACTCGCAGTGAGGTAAATCCAATGGTAAAGCGTCGTGAACAGCGCAAACGAGAGAATGCCGACGGATAGCAGAATGGCCCCGGTAATATCGAATGATTTTCTTTCCGAAGTCTCGTCGGGCAGAGTCCGTAGTACGAAAGGAAGGGCTAGCAGCGACAGCAAGGGCAGTGCGAATAACAAGGACCAATGAATATAGTCGGAAATCGCACCTCCGATGACCGGGCCGATCCCCTCGCCAAATGCAACCACAGAGCCAATCAGGCCGAACGCCTTGCCCTGTTTTCCCGGTTCGACAATCTTGACGATGATCACCATAATAAGCGATGGAACTGCCGAAGCGCCAACTCCCTGAAAAAAACGCGCGATCAGAACGCCCGGATACCAGGTATGACACAATAGGCCGGCAATCGAACCGAAACCGTAGATCAGAATACCGAATAACAGCAACTTCCTCATACCTATATGTTCCGATATCTTGCCGTACACAGCGATGCCAATGGCGAAGGATAGCGAGAAGCAGGTATTGGTCCAATTTGCCGCCGACGGTGGAATATCAAAATAAGCGGCAATATCCGGCAATGTTACGTTAAACATGGTTTCGTTCATAACGCTGAAAAACGTTAAAATGCTCAGCCAAAGGATGAATCGTGACGCGTGAACTTCATTTCGATGTAGCACTTGCATATAACCCCTTTAAGATGAAGGGGAATCGCAGTTTATAGGGTCAATTATGCGTCTTCCCCTAAATGTTGTACCCTTACAGAATTGTTTTGCCGCATGATATAAATACGCCTCCAAATATGTGAAATTTAAAAATAAATCAATACAATTTTATCATATCCTGTTAAAAGAAGTAAGGAGAAGATTAGTTGAAAGAATAAATCATCAACACATCGAAGATATTTCTCATATATATGGTTTTGCAAATTCCTATAAGGCGAAAAGAGTATTGTATTATTCAATAGATTCGATGAAAATAATACACTAATTAATGCATTTAGTTCGGAAATTAGTAACTCTTATGCTGAAATTGAGGATGAGGAAAAGAATAGATAGAGACATAGTATATAGAGGTAAACAGAGGCGGTTAGATGTTGGAAAAGCAAAATAATAGGCATATATCTAATCAATTTTCGTCCACTTATTCATTAAGCTAACGGGCAATTTAGCCCAAAGGTATGATAAATGTGTAGGGACTTTTCATAAAGGGAACGCATGGATACTGTGGTTACATTTGAGGGAATTAGCCAGATTTGTAGTGAGTTCTTGGTAAAAGCAATGAACCTACGAATTTTTCCGTCCAAGTCACGATATTGATTTAATTACGATATGAGACTATAGGAGGAACGCCGGTGGACCTTAACAGGTGACCGGCGTTTTCACTTATTTTCTCGGCATTTTGCTCTCATCCATGTAAAGCAGGTTCCAGCGGTGACCGTCCAGGTCGGCAAATCCTGCACCGTACATCCAGCCGTCGATTTCACTCGGTTTGCCAAAGATGTTTCCTCCGGCAAACTCCACTTTTTGAATGAAGGCATCTACTTCTTCTTTGCTCTCAGCACCAATGGAAAATATTACTTCTGCGCTATGGGAAGTATCTGCTGTTTTTGAACCTGTAAATTTTTCAAACGCTGACTCCGGGAATAGCAGAATCGTTGTTTGACCTATGGAAAGCTTTGCTCTCTCGTTACCAACGCTCACCGCATGGAATCCAATCTCATTGAAAAAGGCAGTTGACCTCTCAACATCTTTGACTGGCAGGTTAATCCAGATATCCTGTGGCATGGTTGTAACCTCCTGGAATATATTTTTTACTACGCCTACTATACTCTACTTCTGGAAGCAGAAGCGAATTTTATAAAAGAGATCTGTAAGTATTCGTTCAAAATTTCCCTTTATGTCTATGCGCCTTATCCATTAGAATAGAAATTATAGATAGAGAGGTGTTAAAATGCTTTCGCATCGATTGCTTATTCACGATACAATTATTAAATTATTGCCTCACATTAATACAGAACAGAATCTGCTTTTCTATAGTTATTTAACTCAACGTAAGGATAAGGCCCAATATATTTGTCAATTTTTTAATAGCCAACTTACAGCCGTATTAGCTTATTTTAGCGAACTATCCTTTCCTGCATTTTCTTTCTTCCGAGTTGAAGATCGTGATATCTTTTTTCCAGAACTAATTGCTTTTACAAGAGAAACTATCAAACTTGACGAAAGTGCTGTATGTGGCACGATACTCTGTCAACGGGACCTTGAACTTTTTCAATCCTTCGGTCTCATCAAAGGAATTCCTCAACGTTTTTTAACTATGAAACATCAGGATGAATCGAAACTCCTTGAATCTAACATTGCAAAAAAGATAAATGAAAATGATTATTCTAAGGTAATTGATTTTTTACATAGTGGGGAAATGAGGTTTTTCACAAGGAGTGAGTTAGAGGATTATCCTTTTCTTGGAATTAAGGAAGGGGAAGATTTCATAGCTGTAGGAGGCTACCATTTTTATGACCCTCAGCTAGTAGAGCTTGGGAACATTGTTACCAGGTTAGATTACAGAGGAAGAGGATTTAAGTGAATTGACACACCTCGGTAAAAAAAATTCACCAGATGTCTATCTGGGCGTATTAGCAAATAACTTACCTGCTGTTCGCTTATATGAAGGCTTGGGGTATCAAACAACAATGGAACTTTCTATTGTCAATTTTACTTTATCTAAGACAAAAATTTAGTCCCATTTAAAGTCGCTATTTTAGCGGCTTTTTTGTTTTATCGGTATAAGCATTTAAAGGAATGGGCTTCTTTTGCCTTATGTCAGCGTTTTCTTTATCCCGTATGTAAAAACATTTAATCTATAACATGCTAATTGTGGTCTGGATTCAGTATAGCCTGTTCTAAAAAAACGAATGAATACTTAATATCATCTCAATATAGTTCGTAAACAACTGTGAACAATACGTTAATTCGTTGACAATGAGTGTTATATTTATTAAAATTCGAAAGGGGCATCAGGGTAAAGCAGATATGAGTATCCTTATCATTGGTTTAGAATCTTAGCTTTTTAATCCTAATGACGAATATAGGAGCGATAATATTACAATCCTATTACGATGATTAGGATTTTTTTTGTTTTTAGCTTTGGTGAATAATTTGAAGGTTGGAGGCTGGCTTTAATCATGGACAATTGGTTCAAACTAAAAGAAAGAGGCACGACTGTTTCAACAGAGATCATCGCAGGGATCACGACATTCTTCACGATGGTATACATAGTTATCGTAAACCCAGGAATACTCAGCAGCACAGGGATGGACTTTAACGGAGTATTCATTGCTACGGTGTTGGCAAGTATTGTGGCGACGCTGATTATGGGAATCGGGTCCAATTATCCGATTGTCATAGCGCCTGGTATGGGTCTGAATGCATTCTTTGCCTATAGTGTAGTTGCTGGATATGGTGTATCTTGGCAGGTTGCACTAGGAGCGGTATTTATAGCAGGGCTTTTGTTTATTATTTTATCGCTTACTTCATTTCGTTACATGCTGCTTGATGCCATTCCTGCGAGCCTTAAGCACGCGATAACAGCAGGTATCGGATTGTTTATTACAACGGTAGGTCTGCAAAATGCCGGGATTATTGCCGATTCAGAATCGAATTTGATTACGATCGGGAACTTGGCAGAGCCTATGACTTACCTGACCATTATCGGTTTGATTATCACTGTTGTGCTTATGGCTTACAATGTAAAAGGTTATCTGTTCATCGGAATGGTGGTAACAGCGATACTTGCCTGGATTATGGGACTATTTCAAATGCCGGAATCGATTGTATCCATGCCGCAAGGCCTCACAACAACGGCCTTCCAACTGGATTTGGCAGGCGTTTTCTCTAATGGCTTGTATACCATCATATTTACTTTCCTGTTGATCACACTGTTTGATACGACGGGGACGATGCTCGGAGTTGCTGAACAAGCAGGACTTCTGAAGGAAGGTAAATTTCCGCGCTCACGCGGCGCCCTATTGGCTGATGCCGTAGGGACTACCACTGGCGCTTTGCTCGGAACGAGCCCAACATCGGCTTATATCGAGTCCAGCACAGGGGTGGCTGCAGGAGGAAGAACAGGACTGACGGCGGTAACGGTAAGTGTACTGCTTGCTCTTACTTTGTTCTTTACACCTATCGTAAGTGTGATATCAGGTATCCCGGCGATCACTTCTCCGGCACTGATTATTGTTGGTTACTTTATGATTAGCGTAATCAGCAAAATCAATTGGAAGGATCTCGAAGAAACATTTCCTGCTTTCTTGATAATCATACTTACTCCGTTGACGCACAGTATTGCGACAGGCATCGGCGTAGGCTTCATTTTCTATCCGGTACTCAAGCTGCTTCGCGGAAAGGGCAAGGATGTTCATCCGATATTCTACATTTTTGCGGTATTGTTCTTCATTCAGCTTGTATTCCTGGATCACTGAGAGAAACGCTTTAATAAAAAGGAGAACTGCTTGTATACAGCCAGTTCTCCTTTTTTATATCACACTTAGACTCAACGTAATCTATTCATGCCATTTACGGGTAGCACATGATTTCGGGGAATGAACAAACCGGATCCGTAAACGAACAGTGATGAAGAAATGGGCATCACCACAGAAAATGTTCCCGCGACCTGTTACCCAACAGGATATGCGATAGGCTCCGCTTGGAACACGGAATTGTTGCTCGGGCCAGGAGTAAACATCTGCCCGCCCCTTGAATTCTGGGCTTTTGGCAAACCGGTCAATCACGGCCATCGACGAAATCGATTCCGGCTGCAGCGGGAGAATGGCGTTTTCGTTTTTCAGAAGCACAATGCTTTCGGCTGCCGCTTTACGTGCGTGTTGATCAAAGACATCAGTAAGGTCCATCACCATATCAGCTTCGACCAACTGCCTCAATTGTGATGGATTAACACTAAACACGCAGGAAGATCGTTCGATGCTATAGCCAAATTCAATTTGGTATCGTACTCATCGCTGACCCAGTCAGTTTTGACATCAATATTAAACTACTCTTGTTATCGCCTAATCCACATATTGTTTGTAACACCATCACCTTTTGGATATTTCGCAGAAGTGTATTCAGATGTTACGGTGTGAATTGGTTTTTGTTCCCGCCTCGTTGGTGCCAGAGTGCTTGAAATGCTATGGAGTATTTATTTTGTAGACGCTACATTTCAACGTATAACTATTCATATTACTATACCAGTATATAGGGGTTAACCATGCCTTTTAAGGGTTATGAGGCGCGAAATAGAGGTGTTAAAATCGATGTTTTACAACGAGGTTTATTGTGTTAATCTGTATTTGTTGATTCGAATCTAACATTTCTGGACACTGAACTTCATGAACAATTAGAACGAGAATAATGGAGGCAGCTTTAACCATTGAATAACACGGGATTCCCATCTTTTTTTTTGAGGATACTCATCTCATACCTGAACTTCATTCGCCGTACGTTACTGGAGTGCAGCCAACGGAATAATGATCACAGCAAGGCAGAAAAGTGTATATTTCACTGCATAGTTCAGCTAACAACATGATTAGCGTTATATTTGAAAGAATGGCATTTCACCATATCCTTAGAAAGGCAGTTTTACTACTTTCATTGGAGAAGGAGAGACCTCAAACCGAAGAGTGATATTGGCTTCGTTAGCATCAGTAACATTTTTAACATTTTTTAAAGATCAAAAAGAAGGATGTCAACTGTAATGAAAAATCGAATGAATTATCGTTTTGCGAACGAAAGTATTCCCAAGCTAATTTTTTGGTTAGCTACTCCTGCCGTCATAGCTCAGTTGATTAATGCTATGTATAGTGTAGTTGATCGGATGTTCCTCGGCAGAATGGAAGAGAGTGGAACGCTAGCCTTATCGGCTATAGGTGTGTCTTTTCCGATAATTATGTTGATTTCAGCTTTTGCAGCTTTATTTGGAACCGGTGGAGCTCCTCTAGCTTCTATAAAAATGGGCGAAGGAGAACATAAAAAAGCGGAAGAATTACTAGGTAGTTGTTTTTCTATGCTACTAATGGCATCTATAATAATAACAACTGTGTTTCTTCTCTTTAAGTCACCATTCTTAACACTATTTGGTGCAAGCCATGAAACATTGCCGTTCGCCAATGATTTTCTAGACATTTACCTTTTTGGTACATTGGGAGTACTCATTTCTCTGGGATTGAATCCATTTATTGCAGCACAAGGATATGCTAAAACGGCCATGCTCACAGTATGTGTTGGTGCGGTTGTGAACATCATCCTCGACGCCATTTTTATTTTTGGGATGAATTTGGGCATTAAGGGTGCAGCTTGGGCTACTGTTATTGCACAATTTATTTCGGCGATTTGGGTTTTAGGCTTTTTAACGTCCAAACGTGCCTATTTGCGCTTACGCTTATCCAATATGCGCATCAACCTTAAACAAGCGACAAGCGTTCTTATGTTGGGGCTTTCTCCATTCATTATGTTGTCGACGGAAAGTTTAATTCAAATTGTATTTAACACGTCTCTTGCTAGATATGGTGGTGATATGTATGTTGCGGCTATGGGGATTTTGGGAACACTGATGCAAATATTTGGGCTGATGCTATCCAGTTTTGCACAGGGCGCACAACCAATCATTAGCTATAACTACGGAGCTCGAGATTTTTCACGAGTGAAATCCACAATTTTATATTGTAGTATTATTTGCGCTACTATAGGCTTCTTGATGTGGGGCATAGCCATTTTTATACCGCAGCTACCCATTAACATGTTTACCACTGATCTAGAGCTTATTGTATTGACGGCTAGACTAATGAAAATATTTTTCTTGGGAACGTGTATTTATGGTATACAATTAGCCTTTCAACAGGTCTTTATTGCTTTGGGACAAGCTAGAGTTTCTATATTCATCGCGATTTTGCGAAAAATTATTCTGCTTATTCCATTAGTACTCTTGCTCCCTAATTTTATTAGCCCGAAAACTGATGCAGTTATTATTGCTGAGCCCATTGCAGATTTATGTGCTGCACTTACTTGCTGTGTTTTATTTGGAGTTACCATCAAAAAGCTTTTAAAAGATAAATCGACGTCAATAAATAAAAATTGAAGAGCAATCGAGTGATGCTATGGAGTATATATTCGGATAAAGAGGTGTGCTATTTGATTTGTACCGAGCTAATTGAGTCATACAAAAGCGAAGACATGACGGCTTTGGGTGGCTCAACGCGCGCGAGTGGCTCGATTTGGTAGGTATGCATTTTGTCCATCACCTGCGCCAAAAGGACGAACTGGTACAAAAGCTTGTGTTTTAAATTAATCTGAATGTGAAGGGGTGTACGTATGAAGAATTTAGGTTCCATGAATGTTGATGTGATTACCTTGTTTGTGGAGGATTTGCAAAGGGTGAGGGCGTTCTATCAAGAAGTATTTGGTGTTTACGCCGTATATGAAGACGATGTGTCTGCGGTATTCAACTTCGGAAATATGAGCATTAACCTCCTGAATATTTCCGAGGCGTACGGTCTGATCCATCCTGGGACAGTCGCAAGCCGAGAATCCGGATCTCGTTTCCAGTTTACCATTCGGGTGGGTGATGTAGATGAAGTATGTAAGGAATTAAATATACGAGGCGTTGCTCTACTTCATGGTCCAGTGGACCGTCCGTGGGGTGTACGCACTGCTACCTTCACAGATCCGGCAGGACATGTCTGGGAGATTGCGCAGCAATTGGCATAGATATTAAGTTTGCGCATTGAACTAACGAGAAACGCTAGTTGAATCCATAGTCTAAAACCTCCTATTAGAGGCAAACTAGAATTAATTGCTCTAGTAGCTGCCGAATTGGAGAGGTCGAGAGGTTAAACATTGAGGATCTGAACTGGGAGAACTGCTCTGCCATTGTAAACGGGAAGGGTTTAAAGCAAAGAGAAGTTTTCTTCACCACGGAGTGTAAAGTAGAGAGGGAAATACACCACAGACTCATATTATTTATGCAAGAAAATGAAAAATCAGGGGATTGACTTAATAGACTGTAGTTCAGGCGGGTAATAACTGTACCAAATAAAGGATAGGAGAGATCTCAATGAAGGCTGTACAAATTTCTCGTATTCCAAAACACTATATGCCCAATTCCCTCGTTTCACTGTGTGCCTCATCTTCCTTTTTGCGACAAATATACACAAAAACAGGAGAGAGGCTGAAGGGCTCAAATTGAATTTTCTCAATATCGAATAGCTCAGCCAACCGTTTCTTCATATGAAGTGAGTGCTGGTATAACACTAACATGCCTCCAGGTCGGAGCGCTGTATTGATCTGCGACAGGAGGTATTGTCTCATTTCTCTGGAAAAATTAAAAAACGGTAGTCCGCAAATGATGCAATCCAACTGATGAACATGTTCTTGATTGATCCTTTTCAATAAATAGGACGCATTCGAATGGAACATGAATTCAGGATATTTTTTCTTCAGATTACTTCTCATTTTTGGGTCTCTCTCAAATAAAAACACGGTTGCAGATTTCGGTAAGTGTGCTCTCATGAGACGTGTGATGGCACCTGTACCTGGACCCAACTCTGCAACGGTTCTAACTTCATCCCATCGTACAGACTGGACGATTTTATTGGCCAGAAATTTTGAACTGGGCAGGACACTTCCTACTCGTTTGGGGTTCTTCAGAAATCCTTGCAGGAAAAGAAGAGGTTCGGATGTTTTCAATGCTGTATCCTCCATTGTTGAATTCACTGATGTTTTACTGGATGTTGTTGGAAGGCAGGCTTAACTGGAACGTAAATACGTTATGCGTATGTTGTAGTATCAAGGCACCCCGATGTAACTCCGCAATATTTCTTGCAATCGAAAGACCCAGACCAGACCCCGTTTGAATGCCTTCGCTGCTTCTTGAATAATCCACCTTGTAAAAACGATCAAACAGTTTATCCTTTTGCTCTATTGTGAGCGGCATACCTTTATTTTCGACTTCAATGGTAATGTGTTCTTGACGCATACTCATTCGAATGTGGATTATACCAGGTTTGAAGGAATACTTTAGGGCATTCATGAGAAGATTATCGATGGCCCGAGCAATCTTATCACTATCCACGCAGGCTATGATTGGGGCATCGCCGATCTCTTTTTCAATGTGAATACCATTCTCCTGAGCTAAAGGTTCAAATTCAAACAGTAACTGATTCAAGAGTTGATATAGGTCAACCTTTTTCATATCCAATTGGGTATCTACTGAGGTTAAACGCGTGTATTCAAATAAATCATCGAGCAACTTCTTCAAATGCGTTGCTTTGTTATAGGTATTCTGAATAAACCGGTCATACTCTGCTTTGTCTTGAAAGGATTCTGTTCTAAGAAGCTCAATATACCCAATTATGCTGGTAAGCGGTGTGCGCAGGTCATGTGAGATGCCCGTAATCATATCCATCTTGGATTTCTCCAACTCGCGCTCCTTGATGATCTGCATCTGCAACTGTTCAGTCATGTGATTGATGTTGGAAGCGACTCGTCCAAGTTCATCTTGTCGATTGACGGGTACACGGTAGTCCAGGTTGCCCTCAGATATGAGTTGAAGTCCTTGCTCCAAGTGAATGATATCTTTAACCATTCGCCGAGTTAAAAATAGAAAGGTTAAGATAAAAGTTAATATGAAAATTGGAGTAATAACATACGGAAGCGAGTTGCGGAACCAGGCCTGCTCCCAAGCTTTAAAAACATCTATAGAAAGGAAAATGAGCATATTATTAAAGCCAGCTGCAACAATGGTACTCAAAATAATTCGGATCAAAATGTTAACCTGAATTTTTTTCTTTCGATTTCGATGTGATGGGTTAGATAAATCAGTCAATTTTATAGCCCACTCCCCATACCGTTTTAATATACTGAGGTTCTCGTGGATTCACTTCCAGTTTCTCTCGTAGATTACGAATATGGACCATCACCGTGTTATCCGAATATCCATAAGGCTCTTTCCATACGGTTTCGTAAATCTTCTCGGAGCTAAATACTTGTCCAGGATGGCTGGCAAGCAACACCAGAATAGAAAACTCCAGTGGTGTAAGCGAAATGTCATTCTCTTTTAGCTTCACGGAATGTTTACTTGTATCAATGACAAGGTCCTTGATCAGGATAAGTGAATTGAATTCTGCTTTTCCAATCAATGTTTGACGTCGTAGCTGAGCCTTAACGCGGGCTAGTAACTCTAACGGATTAAACGGTTTGACCATATAATCGTCAGCCCCGGTAGTCAGGCCTGTGATTTTATCTATGTCCTCCTCCTTAGCGGATAACATAATAATGGGAGTGGTTGATACTTCTCTTATTTTGAAGCAGGCTTTGATCCCGTCCATAATGGGCATCATAACATCCAGAATAACGAGCTGGACTGATGTTGTTTTGATAATATTTAGTGCTTCTTCACCATTGGCTGCTTCAATGACGTGATATCCTTCGTTACGTAAATAGACATGAATGACATCACGGATATCGGGTTCATCATCAACAACGAGAATGGTATTCATCATTCAACACTCCTTTTATGACCTGTTATATATAAATAAATTACTAATCCTTATAAAGAGGATAACATCAGTGTAAACGATAGCCCAGAATGTTTAAATTGTTTCCTTTTTGCGACAGACATAAACGAACGCAGGAGGGATATTCAAAGGCACTAGTTCAACTTTTTCGATGATAAAGTGCTCGGATAATGTTTTTTTCATTTGAAGTGAGTATTGAAAGGCGATGAATAACCCCCCAGGTTTGAGTGCCTTATGGATCTGGTCTACCAAAGTATTTCTCAATTCAGCCTCGAAGTTGAAGAAAGGCAACCCGCTAAAAATATAATCCAGTTGCTGAATGCCCTCTTGATTCATGGATTCTACTAATCGAGCGGCATCTGGATAACAGGAGAATTCCGGGTATGTGGTCTGCAGATTATCCCTCATCGTCTCGTTCATCTCAAACAATAACACTTTGGTCCAATCTTTTGCCTGTTGATGAATATAACGAGTGATGGCACCTGTACCCGAACCGAGTTCGGCGACTGCTTTTACTTCTAGCCAAGGAGCTTGGTTCACCATTTTGTTAGCGAGAAACCGGGAACTGGGTATGATGCTGCCAACATGTTTAGGGCTTTGAAGAAAGCTTTTCAGAAATAAAATAGGTTCATTGGAATTCATTTTTGTGGTTCCTCCATATATGTGATGGTATGTTATCAAAACCAGTAGAAATGTAATAAATGAAGCGTAGATAGAATGGACCGCCGAAGTAGGTTACCGCTAGAATACAGAAGTATGTGATCCATGAATTGATAACACCCGTGTGGCTCAAAATGGCACCGCTGATCATCGTGATCTCATTCGGAATTGGAATTCCGAATGGCCCTAACGAGAAGGCAAAATAAAAAATCAGATTTCCATACTGATGAAGTAACTCTAAGATTGTATTACTGATCATTGTTTTGCCTCCTCTCGTGTCGATACAGAAATCATAATGAAAAAAACTAAGGAATTAATGAGCATATTTCTGAAGAAAATCTAAAGAATACATAAGCAAAGCCAAATAACTACGTTCAAGACAAAAAGCCTTACCAACTTACTGGCAAGACTTGATAAAGTGGATATATTCTGGAGCGGTGATCAAGTGGCACAGTCAAAATAATAATGTTGTTCGTGTGATTTAATGTTAACGTACCACCTTGCAGCTTAATCATATTTCTGGATATATGAAGGCCCATTGCAGTTCTGGTATATTTCTGATGCATGGCGGGATGATCTATGCTGCTGTTTACGAACGATCCATAGAGTTACTGTTTTCATCAGGATGGGAGGAGAGATCACCTTCTACCCCAATGACGAGCTATCTGTGATCTGCTTTGAAGATCAGGGGAATGACGCCTGACTGAGCGGAAGCGTAAATATGAAGGTCATGAGAAAGGCAATCAGAAAACTGAAACTAGAACTGATAAGGATATGGAAACGAATACTATGTTCGCGGTAACGGATTTATCAATGTATCCATATTAGTGATAAACTCTGAAGAACTTGAAAGGGATTTTCTAGATATCTTTTTTAATATAGACAGCGCGCTCAATCACCATTAAAATTATAATAATGAAAATATTTCCATAATAAAGGAGGGGAACATGGTGGAACTTTTTTACGAAATCGAAGGGAATGGAGTCCCGATTGTCATGATTCACTCGGGAGGCGTCGACTCAAGGGTGTGGAGGTTTATGGTGCCTGAACTGGCAAAATCATTCAAGATCATTACCTTCGATGGTCGAGGAACCGGCCGCTCTCCTGCTATACAAGAACCGACTTCACTCGTGGAGGATTTGCGCAAACTTCTCGAACATCTTGGACTAGATCGTGTCACACTTGTTGGCCATTCTATCGGTGGGCAAGTCGCGACTGATTTTACGTTATCATATCCTTCCATGGTTGAGCGGCTAGTGGTGATTGCCCCTTCATTAACGGGATTTGCGTATTCGCAAGAATTCACCAAATATATTGCATCGGTGAATGCGGCCGCTCCCGATATTTCAAAACTTGTGGAGTTGTCTTTAGCCGGACCCATCTATCGGGTTACGATGGCTAGCCCCCATCGGAGTTTTCTGAGTGAAATGCATGCTCACTACATGGCAAGGGTATTTACCGAGTGGAGAAGCTTTGAGGTCCTTTGGCCATAGCCGCCTTCGATTGAACGTTTAGAGAAAATTGCAGCAAGTACGTTATTTATACAAGGAACAATAGAATGGCCGGATATGTATAAGATCGCCGAGCACTTCAAGCGTGTACCTGCGATTAGGTTTGCCGAAATCAAAGGGGCCGATCATATGCTTGTCCTTACTCATGCGGAAAAACTAGCAAATAACATTCGACAGTTTTGTCACAGGTGAGAACCGGTACGAGAATACACCTTTGAAAGTCGCTATTTAAGCGGCTTTTTTGTTTTATCGGAACAAGTTCTTGTCCCGATTACCGGAGAACGTGAAGAGTTTAGCAGGGAGGAACAAAAGCTGTAAATTAAAAATACGTATCATTCTTGTTAAATGAATAGTATTTCCATTGAAAATTGCTGCCCTTGATCCATAATTTACAAGTTTGCTAGAAACTTTTTCCTAAACCAAGCGTCTAATAGTATGACTTTTTGAGAGGATAACAAATTACTTGGGAGCAGAAGGAGCCAAAGACAAAGCATGAATATGAAGAAGAAATTGTCCATTTTTACCGCTTTAGCCGTTTTTCAAGCATTTGCAGTCGGTTCTGTGAATGCGCAATCAGCACCGCAAGATGACACAGCGTCAGTAAATACAGCAAAAGTAGAATCGGTTGAGGTGCTGAAGAAAGAGCAGCCGATTGCAGAGAGTGAAGTGAAAACGGGTAGCAGTAACGCATCCAGCAGTACTCCGTCCACTAAAGTAAAAGAAAGCGGAACTTTGACAGGCACTGAGGCAACACCTAAAACAGATATCGAGAAACCCGCCATAGATGGGGGAGAGACGACTACAAACAAAACGAGTACGGGGTCTACTACGATTCAGGAAGGATCCACTGAGGATGTTGAAACGCCAGCTACGCCTGCTCAAATAGAGCAACCATCCATTGATGGAAATTCTGCCGTAGCAGCAGGCGGCAATCTGACGTTGTACATGAATAGCAACAAAATGGAGCAGGATGGGAAAACGTATCTTGCTGGTCAGCCAATGACTGTAAAGAACGGCGTATCCTATGTTGCGATCCGTGCACTGGTGGACCGTGTGGGATACGGGGTCAAATACGATAACAAAACCAAGGAAACCATCATCATCAGTGGTGATAATGAGCTCCGATTCAAAACCAACAGCACGGTCTATACCGTAAATGGAGAGTCCAGAACGATGAAAGGCCCTGCTTATCAGCAAAAAAATACGTTCA
This sequence comes from Paenibacillus sp. GL_099_B, assembly GCF_057835695.1. NCBI lineage: Bacteria > Bacillati > Bacillota > Bacilli > Caryophanales > Paenibacillaceae > Paenibacillus > Paenibacillus sp. GL_099_B. The sequence continues at coordinate 3,844,636 of NZ_CM174430.1, read as the reverse complement.
TGGTGCCTTTAACTTCCATTACTCAAGCTCTGAACATCACCTATAAAGTGAATCAGTCTGCTAAAACGGTTGTGTTGAATCTCAATACTAAACCCGTTGCAAGCTTTGTGATTTCCCAAAAGGAAATTTTTGCGGGCGATAAGGTGGACTATGTGACTTCTTCCAGTTCTCCAAATGGATTGGATATCCTAGACGAACGCTGGACAGGTCGTCAGGAATCGTTTGATCAAGCGGGTACATATACGATTTCATATCAAGTACAGGATTCCAACGGTCAATGGAGCGATCCCTATTCGATGACGATTCAAGTTTTGAGTCCTAATCTTCCTCCTGTAGCCATGTTCACCACAGACAAGGAACAATATAAAATGGGCGAAAAAATAACATACATCGACCAAAGTACAGATGATGAAAACAGTATTGATAAAACGGTATGGGAAAACAATTCGCTGGCCTTCTTTGAACCCGGTCCCAAAACGGTGACACTCACCGTTACTGACAATCACGGCGCGACGAACACGTACTCCAAAGTTATAACCATAACCAATGAGACATTATATTCATTTTCCGATTTCAATTTACTCTTCACGCCGGTAGGACAGAAATTTACCTTTAACGGTGGCGAAGTAACTTCCATGGAAAAATTGCCTTATACCTACACGGATGAACCAAGTCTGCTGATCCGCAGTAACAGTCCTGAAACGGTTAATACGGAAGGCATCGTGTACAAAGAATCATCTTCGGGGCAGACCCGGTTCATGATTCACCACGTGAACAATACAGGAAAAAGAGTGAAAATGTATGTTATTGCAACCAATAACAACCCAAATCCGGTAGTATTCGAACAACAAAATATGGGCTTTGCTGGGCCTACACCGTATGCTACCGTAGCTGGGAAATTGTCGATTGATAAATGGTTCAAATCGATTCAGACCGGAGCCGATCAGAAGAAAGAGGTTATTCAACCTGGAGAAAGCAAACTGATTTTGACCGAACTAAATAAAACTCCGATGAAAGAAGGACAAGTGATCTCACTCTATTCGGATGCTTATAGTGATTATTCCCTGGACTATAACGTTATCCTGGTCGAAGAAAATAAAGATCCGTTCGAGGCTTTACCAATGCTGCCTGTGCTTGATCGTGACGGTGTGCACAACCGTGGAACGTACCCGAATGCGACTCGTATCATAACGTATGATCAGCAAGTGGGAGCCAAACCAGCTCGTCTGCCACTGGGTGATAACGCAAGCGATCCCAATCTGGTTGGAACAGATCCAATGGCTTACACAGACGCATCCAACGCGGGTAATTTTGGTGTATTGTACAAAATCACGTTGAGCAATGTGGCTCCACGTACGTTAATCTCATTTAACCCTCGTGGAGGGAAGTACTCAGGAGTTGCTCTAGTGAACAATCAGGTTGTATCCATTGCCGAAGGTAACGTTGCTGTTAGCAATTCAAGTGAACAAAGCGTTCTTTACCGCACAGGGGCATATGGAGAGAGCGTAACGATTCTTTTCTCTGCCGCGCCAGGAAGCAACCTGCCGGTCAATCTGCTATTTACACCGCTTCCATCGGAGAAATGATGTAGTTGTCTCTCATAAGCTAGAGCGGGAATGAATGATTGGGTTGGCGTATTAACTATTGAAAGAAGGACTCCTTAAGGAGTCTTTTCTTTTCACTGGGAATATGAGGATATAAGGAATGGATGCCGCTTAAAAAGCCATATTTAAAACTGCTTATTTCTACTGAGGAGGAATCAAATTCCGATGAATGTAGTCGTCAAGTTGATACGTGAATTCAAAGAGCGCGATACCCGACGTTTGTTGAAAGACTATCGAGACAAAGTGGAGCTTATCAGAAAACGGAATTTGGAAGCTTGGGACGATCAGCGGCTGCAAGCGGAATCCCTTCGGCTGCAAGAAGAAGCAAGATCAGGCACGCCTTTGGATGAGTTGCTTGTTGATGCTTATGCGTTAGTCTGCGAGGCTGCGAAGAGGACACTCGGATTACAGCCTTACGATGTCCAGGTTATGGCTGCTATTGCTTTGCACGAGAGATTTTTGATCGAGCAGCATACCGGTGAAGGAAAAACCCTCTCTGCTGTTATGCCTGCTTATCTAAACGCGTTGACAGGCGAAGGCGTTCATGTGCTCACATTTAACGACTACTTGGCAAATCGAGATGCAGAGTGGATGGGCCCAATCTACCGCTACCTCGGGTTAACGGTAAGTTCGGTTCAAGCGGGCATGAGACTGTTGGAGAAACGGGAAGCTTACGCCAAGGATATAACCTATGTTACGGCTAAAGAAGCGGGGTTCGATTATTTGCGTGACACAATAGCATTCAATGTAGCTGATACCGTACACCGTCCTTTCCACTACGTCATCGTCGACGAAGCGGATTCACTGCTTCTTGACGAAGCACGGGTGCCGTTAGTCATTAGTGGCGATTCGAGCGCTTCCAAGAGTGACGGCGTTCTTTTCGCAGAAGTGGCCCGGCAGCTGCAGCCAGCAGAGCATTACGATTTTGACGAGTTCCAGCGGAACGTTTACTTGAATGATGCGGGTGCTGCGAAAGCGGAGTTGCTGCTGGGATGCGGCAATTTGTACGATAGCCATAATAGTCATTTGTTAACGTCATTGAATTGTGCGCTGCATGTGGAATCGTTATTAAAAAAAGACGTCGATTACATCGTCCGGGACGGTGAAATTGAGCTAATCGAAGAACATACCGGCCGTGTGGCTGAGAACAGGTATTTGCCGGACGGGCTGCAAGCTGCACTGGTGGCGAAAGAAGGGTTGCAGTGGAAGGCCGGTGGTAGAATTCTCGGTACGATCACCATTCAACACTTCATTAGCCTGTACTCAGGAATTTGCGGAATGACGGCTACGGCGCACGCTTCAGCAATGGAATTCGAAGATATCTATGCGCTGCAGGTCGTGCAAATTCCGCCGAACCAGCCAAACATACGGATCGACCACAAGCACCGAATTTACACCCATAAAGAAGCCAAATATAAGGCGCTTGTACAAGAAATCTCTTCCGTCTATAGGGTGGGACGCCCCATTCTTATTGGTACGTCAAGCGTCGAGGAGTCTGACATTCTGGCGGAGGCGCTTGCCGTTGCCGGCGTACCTTGCCAGGTTCTGAATGCGAAAAACGATGCGAAAGAAGCCGAAATCATCGCCAAAGCGGGAGAAATCGGCGCCGTAACGGTATCTACGAATATGGCAGGACGCGGCGTCGACATTCGTCTCGGCGGCGGCAACCCAGCGCAGGCAGAAGTGGTTGCCGAGCTGGGGGGATTATACGTGATAGGTACATATGTGAACGAAAGCATGCGGATTGATAACCAGCTGCGCGGGCGTTCCGGCCGCCAAGGTGATCCGGGAGCTTCCGTATTTTATATAAGCCTGGAAGACGAGTTGATGCTTCGCTTCGGCATTCATAGACTGTTTCGCGCTCCCAGGCAGGACGAGGTTCTTGATGATCCGGCGCTCCGCAGCAAAATCGAGCATATTCAGCGCGTTATCATAGGTCAAAATTTCGATATTCAGCGGGAATTGAACTGTTATTCGGATATGGTGGAGGATCAGAGGCGAATCCTATACGAAGAACGGCTCGGAATATTGAAAGGCGAGAGACCGATGAGCCCATCGGAGCAGCGGGTACGGCTTTTTTATATCGACGAGTTCTGGGCTGACCATCTGTCATACGTTTCTTACATTCGCGAAAGCATCCATCTCGAGAGCATTACCAGTCGCAACCCGATCGACGAGTTTCATACGCAAATCACCCAAGCATTCGAGCAAATTCCGGCTAAAATAGATCATGAGTCGGCGAATATGCTTAGAAAACTTGGAGGTTCGAATGATCCGGCGAAATGGGAACAGTTCGGTCTGAAGAGTCCTATTTCGACTCGGACTTATATGATCAACGATCAATACAGCCAAGATAAGCGCAGCTCATGGACCGGAACGACGGTATTTGCTTTTTGGGGACGCGAGATTTTGAGGTTGGTACTGTGGCCGGTACATAGGCTGTCAAAATATTGATGGGAGCGTGACGATCGATGAACAGTAGAGAACGGTTTTCGAGCCGGGTCGATTCGTATTTAAAATACCGCCCGAGCTATCCAAAAGAGGCTATCGACTATTTGTACGACTTCGTCGGTTTACGTGCGAACAGTAACATAGCAGACATCGGTTCAGGTACTGGGATCATCTCAAAGCTACTTCTGGAACGCGGAAGCTATGTGATCGCGGTCGAGCCAAATCAGGCAATGCGGGAAGCCGCCGAGCAAATGTTAGAAAGTAATCCGAAATTTCAGAGTACATCAGGTTCTGCAGAATCTACTGGATTACCTGATCAGTCGGTTGAGTTTATTGTCTGCGCTCAGGCATTTCACTGGTTCGATCGCTCCGCAGCACAAATCGAGTTTCGCAGAATTCTACGGCCAGGTGGGAGAGTAATACTCATCTGGAATTCACGTCTTACAAACGGTACTCCATTTCGTGAAGAGTACAATCATCTGCTTCATACTTACGGAACCGACTACGAAAAAGTCAATCATAAAAATATTTCTCAGACGATGCTGCTCTCTTTTTTCAAGGAAGGTTCAATGCATAAAATGCGATTCAGAATGAGTCAGGAGTTCGATTTCGAGGGCTTGAAAGGCCGGTTGCTATCCTCTTCCTACAGCCCTGTACCCGGGCATGCAAATTATGATCCCATGATGACAGAACTGCGGAATCTATTTGATAGAAATAATCAAGATGGTATTGTTGAATTCGATTATGAAACTGAGATTTTTTGGGGAGAAGTATAGTTCCAAAATGATACCCAGGTATAGCCTTAAGCTATACCTGGGTATGTTTGTGGAATTTACGTCCATAAAGCTTTTTCACGATTGTACGCCTAGATGTTGATTTTAAGACGTAATTCGGCCATCATAGCCTCAGCTTGTTGTGGATCTTCATTCAGCAGCTTCCTGTATGTCAGCATCCAATTCAGCGTTAAAAGCATATGATCGTATTCTTCCTTCTTGCGCTCGATCTCATTAATCTTCTGAAGAATCCATTCAATTACTTCATGGTTGGTGCGTGCGTTCGTATCGTGATCCTGCAAAATCGTCTTCAGCTCGGCTAACGAGCAGCCGATGCCTTGAAATTTCTTAATCAGCCTTAACCGCTCAATTGCTTCGTCTGAGTAGTTGCGGTAATTATTCTTCTCTCGCTGAATATGCCTGCTATCAAGCAAGCCTTCCTTCTCATAAAATCGAATGGTATGGGGGGTTAAACCCATCAAATCTGCTAATTCTTGAATTTTCATATGAAATCATACCTCCAAACGCTTGCCTTAGAGTTCACTTCATAGTTTAGACTGAAGTCATATCTTCGTCAAATACTTAAGGAGGCGTTAAAATTTTATGCGTATATTCGTTACTGGTGCAGCAGGTTATATTGGTACAGCCGTTGTCCGCGAACTCATCGGTGCGGGCCATCAGGTAGTTGGTCTGACCCGTTCGGAGAGTGGTGCTCACGTATTAGAAAGCTTGGGAGCTGAGGTGGCTCGCGGTGTTTTAGAGGATCTGGATTTACTGCGCAGCTGTGCAGCCACTTCAGACGGCGTTATTCATCTGGCATTTAACCACGATTTCTCTAATTTCGACGCATCACTGGCAACTGATCTACGCGCCATCGAAGCAATGGGAGAGGCGCTTGCCAGCTCCGGTAAACCACTTGTTATTACAGCACATGCGAATGGCAAAACATCGGAGGATGCGGCACTTGCGTTTATAGAACAAGGCGTGAGAGCATCGATCGTCTCGCTTGCACCTTCCGTTCATGGAGAAGGAGATAAAGGCTTCGTGCCGGAATTAATCCGGATCGCTCAGGAAAGAGGCTCTTCGGCTTACATTGGAGACGGCTCTAACCGTTGGCCAGCGATTCATCGCTTGGATGCGGCAGTTTTGTTCCGCCTCGCTGTAGAATCTGCGCCTGCAGGCTCACGACTGGATGGCGTGCACGATGAAGGCATTGCGTTCAGCGACATTGCCGCAGCCATTGGTCGTCATGTGGATGTGCCAGTAGTTAGCATCCCGCCTGAAGAAGCGCAAGCAATCTTCGGTTTTCTAGGCATGGTCGCGTCGCTTGACTTAGCAAGATCAAGTGAAGGGACGAAGGAGCTTCTCGGCTGGAAGCCTGTCCAGCATGGACTTCTCGCAGATCTGGAGCAAGGACATTATTTCACAAAATAGCGTTAGATAAATGTAGTTCACAAAAAATAACGATCGCATCTTGGCGTTTCGCAAGGGAATTGGAAGGAAGGAATGAGAATGAAATGACAACAACGTATATATAAAGAAAGTCGCATTAATAGTCATAACCCAGTCAAGTAAACACGAAAAAAGACAACTTAAGCTACGACCGTTTCCTGGTATTCTACCGGGGAAGGGTCGTTTAGTTTCTTCTGGAATTAATGCTGGTTATAAAACAAAATTTATTCTCTCATTTGCACAAGAACTTGTACCGATTGCAGAAAAGGACAAGAACAAGTCGCATTCATTTTAGTAGGTTTGAGAGGTTACACAAAGTATTTTTGAGCCTTTTTATTTTGACGCAACTGCAAATAAGCGCCTCGGCTTTAACCACCGAGACGTGTTAAACTGGATAGTCTTGGTCCTGCGACCAAGGCATTTTGCTTTTCTTCGGGTGCGTAAAAATACGACATTTATGAAATGGTTTGCAATATATTAACGATTTTCCTTTCAACAGCGGAGTCGTCTATCATCTTCAGATATTCAGGTTTTAGCAATTGATACTGCTTCATGCGGTAGAAATCCATAATCGCTTGCTTCAAGGTGATGTCATACTGAATTGAAAATGATGGCTCGATAAAGCGCCGCAGCACAGCGTCATCTTGAACCATAAATAACACGGCATTCATTCTGTTGAAAATCTGTTGCTCCATTCCTGATTCAAAAAAAGTTTGTAAGCTTTTATTCCGATTTTGTAGGGCAACTGACAAATTCTCGAAATGGTGCGGATAAAATTCCTTTAGATCTTGCAAGAATAAATCAGAGATATACGTGGCACACATAAAAGATTGTAAAAATGTGATTTGAAAACGATCCAAATAAGAAACGGAGTCGTCTTCGACAACGGTGTCAGCATTCTTTGCGTATTCAATGTAATAATCCACAACTTGTTCGATGATGTCGTCTTTAGAGGAAAAATGCTTATAGAGTGTCACTTTGCTAATATCCATATATTTTGCGAGATCGTCGACTTTCAGTTGGCTGAATTTTGTTCTTCTAATTATGGGTTTTATTTTTTCCACATATGTATCAACACTCACAGCTTTTCTCAAAGGTAAGTACCTCCCTTTATGCCTATAAATATCATTATAACAAACTTGCCGCCATTTATGTATATAATTTATTAAATGAACTAAATGTATTAAAATTGTTTACTTAATAAAATCATTACTATATAATCGGTCCTGTACCTAATCATCCGCTTGCGGATTACTCAAAGGGAGGACGATTCAAATGGAACAATTCAGTAAGGGCAAATTCTCCGGGAAGAAAGTCGTGATCACGGGAGGAAGCAGCGGACTTGGCCTCGCAACGGCGAAGTTATTAGTGGATGAAGGAGCACGCGTTCTGATCACCGGACGTACTCAGGCTAAGCTCGACTCGGCTCGTGAAGAACTCGGCAACAACGCGGTCACAGTGCTGAGCGACGCCGCGTCGTTGACGGATATCGACGAGTTAGCCGACCGGGTAAAGGCCGAGTTCGGCACGATCGATGCCCTGTTCGTTAACGCCGGCATCACGCGCTACGTCCCCTTCGAATCCATGTCCGAGGATGTGTACGACGAGTTACATACAATTAACGCTAAAGGTCCGTACTTCACCGTACAGAAACTCGCCCCATTGCTAAACGCAGGAAGTGGCGTGGTGCTCACTACCTCTATCACGAACGTATTGGGTATCCCGATGATCAGTGCGTACTCGGCCAGTAAAGCAGCGTTGCGCTCCATGACTCGCAGTCTGGCTCGCGAGCTGTTACCGCGAAAGATTCGCGTTAACGCGGTAAGCCCCGGCCCCATCGACACCGGTATCTTGGAAAGGTCGATGCCGAAGGAAGCTGCAGAACAGATCGGGGCGCAGACAAAACAGCAGATCCCAATGCTGCGTTTCGGCGATCCGGTCGAGGTCGCCAAAGCCGTATCATTCCTAGCATTTGAGGCCACCTTTACCACCGGGGCTGAGTTCCCTGTTGACGGAGGCGGCTCCCAGATCTGAGCACTCTCCGTTCGCAGTTGGCACAGGGTTTCTTCTCAAGTGTTTTTGTTGAAAGATCGGGTTGCGGACTTAAAATTTACAGAACATGCGCAGCGTGTGCTGGATAAAATCTCTGATACATATAACCATGAATTTCTTGGTGGGAATGTTCCGAGTTATCTTTAAAAATGAAAAGTGTTTGTTTAATTACCCTGATTGATGCAATGTTCACTACGTTCCCTAACTGGAATGAATCAAACGCCTTGCTGTCAATGTTATACTCAACAAAAAAATCGTTGCCTACTTCGTACTTAGGCAACGATTTTTTTGTTTTTATATTTCTATCATCATTAATCTAAACTATCCAAGAAGGCTAGTTTTCTCTGAATATAAGTTCGAGTTGCCTTTGACCATCTGGTGTAATGATATTTAAAAAACTTCTTGGATACTTTTCTCCATATTGAATATGGGTTGTTAATTGATATTTACCATCAATAGTTGTGGTAGTAGATGGTTCTGCTGTGTAAGTATTTTCTGCTCCAGAACTGTTTTGCAAATATAAAGCAACTGGCTTTGCTAATTCTCAACGTTATTGATTTGAAACTTCGATTCATTTTCGTATGCATTTTAGCGGTACAAGTTCTTGTCCCGCTTCCCGGGATGAGCTCTTGGAACGATCCAAGGCACACTTCCTTAATATCTTATAAGAAATTCTTGAAATTTCAGAAATTTATCCGATAGGGGGGTGCTAATATACAAATACAAATAAAGACGAGGTGATGATATGCAAGCGAAATTGGCAGCGGACGCCATTCCCCTCTCCAAAAAGCGGAAGTCATGGATAAGGACGATCCAAAAATATAAAGTGATGTATGCTCTCTTATTACCGGCCTTAATTTACTTTGCCGTATTCAAATACATTCCTATGGCGGGAATATTGATTGCTTTTAAAAACTACAACCTGGCTTTGGGAGTATGGGATAGCCCGTGGGTGGGATTCAAAAATTTTACGGATTTTATGAACGGCGTTTATTTCTGGGACATCATGAAAAATACGATTGTTATATCGCTCTATAAGCTATTGTTCGGTTTCTCAGCTCCCATCTTACTTGCTTTACTGCTCAATGAAGTTCATACCCATTGGTTTAAGAAAATCGTACAAACAATTACTTATTTACCCCACTTTCTGTCTTGGGTCATTGTATATGGATTGATGGTAGCATTATTAGCCCCAGGCGATGGCCTTTTTAATATGATTTTGAAGGAAAGTGGTTTTCAGCCCATTTCATTTCTAACGGAGCCTGCTTGGGGAAGACTGCTGGTCATCGCATCTGAAATATGGAAGGACATTGGATGGGGAGCGATACTGTACCTCGCCGCATTAGCAGGTATTGATCCAAGCTTATATGAAGCGGCTCGAATGGATGGCGCTTCCAAATGGAGACAGCTCTGGCATATCACTTTACCCGGCATTCGTGGAGTCATTATTCTGATGCTGATCCTTAAATTAAGCCATATTCTGGATGCTGGATTTGACCAAATATTTATGTTTGCCAACACCTTTAACCAGGAGAAGATCGACATTATCGACACATGGGTATACCGTGAAGGGTTGGAGCGTCTTAAGATTGGCTTGGCTACTGCTGTAGGATTGTTTAAAGCTGTCATTGGATTTGGTTTAGTTTTGGCAGCCAATAAGCTCGCCAAAAAATTCGATGGGCAAATTTGGTGAGGTGGTTTTTAAAATGATCAATTTGACAATCGGGGAAAAAGTCTGGCAATCCATCGTTTATGTGATTCTTATTTTTTTATCACTACTTTGCTTACTACCCTTTCTATATGTGATTGCTGTCTCAGTGACGCCAGAATCGGAAGTGTTAAGAAGAGGGATCGTTATTATACCAGAATCTTTTACCTTTCTGGCCTATAAAGAAGTATTCATCTCTCATGGGATCTGGCAGGCGTATAAAATTACGTTGTTTCGAACGATTGTAGGCACGATGCTTAATGTGTTTTTTACGGTCTTAGCAGCTTATCCGTTATCCAAAAAATATTTGCCGGGACGCAGTCCGTTCTTACTATTCATTGTGTTTACCATGATGTTTAGTGGGGGGTTAATTCCGACTTATCTACTAATTCGCTCTCTGGGGTTGCTAAACAGTCCGTGGGTATTGATTATTCCAAATCTCATTAGTGCATTTAATCTGGTGATCATTAAAGGCTTTTTCGAGCAATTGCCTGGTGAAATCGAGGAATCAGCGAGGGTTGACGGTGCAAGTGAACTTCAATCGTTATGGCGGATCATTTTACCACTGTCTTTGCCCGTCATTTCCACTATTTCTTTATTTTACGCAGTGGGACATTGGAACAGTTATTTCGATGCTATTGTTTATATTAATGATTCCAACTTCATGCCGCTTCAAGTAGTCTTGCGCAACATCCTGCTTAACGTCGCAACACAAAGCGCTGAGTCGCTCGCCAATTCCGGAGCTGTAAGTACATTCGCTGTGCAGATGGCTACAGTTGTTGTGACTACGATTCCGATTTTGATCGTTTACCCATTTTTACAAAAACATTTTACTAAAGGTGTGCTCTTGGGATCCGTTAAAGGTTAAAAGGTGTTCCAACCTAACTTATTACGGTGAAACCGTGATAATATACAAGCAAAGGAGAGGTCAATATGCAGCGTAAGAAGATTTCATTTGCTATTCTGTCGGCAATCTTAGGATTGGGAACGCTACTGGCAGGATGTGGGGGAAATGAAGAAGTTACATCGACAGCTTCAAGTAATTCGCAAGGGCAGTCTGGCCAGTTTGCAACCAAAATGAAAATCTCAATGTTTAACCAAGGCACTTTCAACGCTGCTGCTCCGGTACCTCCACGTGATGAAGATGTTCAACGTCAAATGTTGGAAAAAGAGATGAACATCGACTTGGATATGATGATTCCTCAAGCTGGGCAAGCAACAACCAAACTGAATACGCTCATTGCAGGCGGAGATATTCCAGATTTGATCTTCTTGAAGAGTCGGGCTGATCTGGCGCAATATTACGACCAAGGCGTTCTTGCGGATTTGACACCGTATCTGGATCAATTCCCTGAATTACAGAAACGGTTTGGCAACGACTCCTGGGAAGCAATGTCCTATCAAGGAAAAACGATTGGAGTTCCAGGCTATGATAATGTAAACGGTATCAGTCGAAGCTTTTTCATCCGTAATGATTGGCTGAAAAAGCTGAATATGGAAGTGCCAACGACACCGGATGAGCTGTTCGAAGTTATGAAAGCCTTTACAGAGAAAGACCCGGACGGTAATGGCAAAAACGATACGTACGGATTCATCGGCGGTATGAACAAAGAAGGTAATCTGCAAACCTACGGCTTCGATAGCTTGATGTGGATGTTTGGCGTCAATCCTCCTTCGGCCATCGAAATAAAAGATAATGAACCGATATTCCTGTTTATCGATCCCAAAATGAAAGAGGCGCTTGCTTACATTAACAAAATGATGGCAGCCAACGTGGTAGACCCAGACTGGGTGACGATGAATTCACCTGATCTGTTAGACCAAAAGATGTTTAAGGGTAAAGTTGGCTTCATGATCAGAGATGCCCGTAGGCTGGAGCCGGATTATCAGCAGAAAATGAAAGAGATTAGTGGCGAGGTGCCGGAATGGATCGTCATTCCTCCGATGAAAGGTCCTTACGGGGATCAAATTGTAGAAAGAAAATCATTCCAAGGCAATTCATGGGCCATTTCCGCGAAAGCGGATAAGGACAAAATCATTCGGATCTTGTCCATGCTGAATTATCTCTTTACAGACGAAGAAGCTTATCCGAATTTTGCATACGGAATTAAAGGTATTCATTGGGATGTAGTGGACGGCAAGATCAAAAATAAAACCTCCGAGTTATCGAAGGAAATGAAAGAGAAGTACCTGTGGGTCGATCATTATAGAATGCCACGCCGTGGTGATGATGCGGAGTACTTCAGCTTCCAGAATCCTAAGACGGCGGAAGCTTTCAAGGACAATCAGCAATATGTGGGGCCAACGTTGCCCGGAAATTTATTGACCCCAGACCCCAGCGATACCTTGGATGCTGACCGCACACGTTTCATTAATGAAAGTTTAGTTAAATTTATGACGGGCAAAGAGCCTCTTTCCAACTGGGACAATTTCCTCCAAACGTTGGATACCAAGTTTGACATGCAGAAATATAAGGAAACAGCAATCAAACAATTTAAAGAAGCCGGCCTTATCAAGTAAAATAAAAAAATAAAGAGAGTGGCTATTCGTAGCCCCTCTCTTTATTAGCATATGCTATTCTTATTTTAAAACGGAACTAAAAAGGAAGATGATGGATGCGAAGAAGAATCAGCTTGCCTTTAAAATTATTTTTTCTCGTGTTTGCATTTGTATTAGGGTGCATAATCTTGATAAGCCAATTGTCTTATCGCTATGTCCAAAAGGAAATAAGAACCAATGACATTTTTTACACCAACCAAATCCTTGACAAGGTAGACCAGTACTTCACTGTTAATTTTTCTTCCTTCCAGACGATTCTCTTCTCAGTCGAAACATCAGTGAAAGCCAATATTGACAATGCGGAAGTGATTAAAAAGCAATTAAGAGAACTGTATGAACTCAATAGTAATTACGTCAGTAATATTTATTTGATCAAAAGCGATTTATCCATTCTAGGCGGAAGTACAGCTACTCGAATATTCGATGAACCTTTATCTGAAAGAGAACCTTTGTTTGATGCGGCTGATAAGAACAGAAGGACTACCTTTGTTAGTGAACCATACAAATCGAAGTATTCTGGCTGGACCGTTACGATGGTTCGATATCTAAACGGTGCTCCGTTTCCAATGGCCATTGCGGTTGACTTGGATCTAAATGCCATTGAAGAAACCTTGTTCAAGATTAATAAACAAGAACAAATGAATCTGGCTCTGATCACAGCGTCAGGTAAAATCATTGCCGGATTTTCTGAAAATAAAGGACTACTGAATATTCAAGATCATACGTTTTCGATCGGGGAAACGTCAGCTGAACAAATCCTGGATACGACAGAAACAAGTCTTCAACTGCATACCATGGATGGCATTCCGGTCTCCCTTCTGAAAAAACCGACGGAGAAATTCAACTGGACCATAATCTCAATCAATGATGAATCACGCTTGAAAGCAGCTTTGTCCAGATTGGAAACCTATTATATTGAGCTTCTAGCTGCAGGTCTTCTCTTAAGTTTGATCATTTCTTTTTTGGTTGCCAAATATATAAGGAAACCACTCTATACACTCAAAACAAAAATGAAGCAAGTGGAGCAGGGTTTACTCACAACGACAATTACGGTTAATCGAAACGATGAGTTTGGAGATCTTTCACGAGCATTCGATCGTATGCTGCAGCAAATTGTGGAACTGATTCGGGGAGCGGAACTTCATAATGAGCTTGAGCGGAAGTTGGAAATCCAGGTGCTACAGTCTCAAATTAACCCTCATTTTCTGTATAACACACTTGGTTCGATCAGCAACGTTATACGTCTCGGACAAATAGAGAAAGTAGATGTGGTGATCGGATCGCTCATTTCATTATTGGAATACGGGATAGACGATGCTTCAGAGAAGGTTTCCTTAAGTCAGGAACTACGTAATGTAGCGGACTATATCGAGATCCAGAACGTTCGGTATAACCGAAACTTCCACTTGATTGAAAATATCGAAGCAGGGTTAATGGATTTTCCGGTTTTTCGAATGCTGCTGCAGCCTCTTGTGGAGAATAGCATCTTCCATGGTTATAACGGAGGGGGAATTGAGGGACCTATTACGATTCATGCGTACAGGGAGGACAGTATCGTCATCATAGAAGTTGTTGATCAAGGCGAGGGGATTCCAGCTGATAAAATAAAGCATATTTTAATCTCAGAACCGAGTGAAATGGAATTAAAAAGGAAAAGGATCGGGCTAAATAATATTCATGGCCGAATAAGACTTCACTATGGCAATCAATTCGGACTGCAAATCATTAGCATACCTAAGGAAATAACCCGTATACGCGCTTTATTCCCGGCAGAATTGCAAAAAGGAGATGCATAATGGTGAGAGACTATACCTGCTTCATTGTTGACGATGAAGACCTGATCATTCAAAGATTGGAATTGTTTTTTAATGAACTCTCTCATAGGGATAAGCGATTTGTTCTAGTGGGCAAAGCGAATAATGGGCTGAATGGGATCGAGGAGATCATAAAACTTAAGCCGGACATCGTCATATCCGATATCGTTATGCCGCGAATGGACGGAATCTCCATGATTGAGCAGCTCAAGGCGGAGCTCCCCCATACGCAATACATACTTTTGACCGCCTATTCATCCTTTGAATACGCCCAGCGAGCCATTCAAGCCAACGTATTGGAGTACATTGTAAAGGTTCCGCTGAGGGAAGCAGATTTGAATCGAGCTTTGGATAAAGCAGCCGGAATTTTAAATGAGTTTAAGAAAAAAGAAGCGGAATTTCAATCTTTAAACGTATCCGTGCTTGAAAACAAATATAGAGTGCGCAAGCAATTTTTCAACGAACTGATCAGAGGCGAAATTCCTTCTCATCGGGCATCGGATTTTGCTAATCGCATGCAGTTTCATTTCTTTCAAGCCAACTATTGCTGCTTCATCGTTGAAATGAATACGTATGAAAGTTTCCGAAACGAATACGCAGCCACAGATCAAAACATCTTGAAATATGCGATTACGAATATCATCGAAGAAACGGTGATGAATGGTGGTAGTGGGGTAGCTGCGGATCTGTCCGATAATTGTTTTATTGGCTTTCTATCCTGGGAAAATAACCGCAGTGATATGGAAACGGAATATGCTTGCCTATCCTTGGGAGGGCAGATCGTCTCTCATTTGCATCAATATTTGAATCAAAGGGTATCTGTCGCTTTTGGCGGTCCACACCGAGGCTGGGAATCGATCAAACAGGCGTACACGGAAGCTAAAAATGTGAGTGAGGATTTCTATTATCATACCGAGAAAGTAGTAAAAACACCGATGCATCGGTTCCAATACCATAATGACAAAAAAGCAGACTTTCAGCAGAAGCTGGCTGATTTTCTTATACGGATGAAAAGGAAGATTTCCAAGGAAGAGCTGGAGAATGCACTTGCCGATCTGTCTCAATTTGTTTCGGACCATAAAATCCACAAGTCCATCATGGCGCCAATGATTAGAGACTTGTACAGAGACATTACCGTAAAGTTTAAATCAGGGAACAAGATGGCCACGGAAGTCCCAGACTTCCCCATGGAATTTATGGCTTTTCAGGAGCAGCTCGCCTATATTGGTGACTTCACATTCGAATACGTACAAGCGGGCCAACTATTACATCGTGCAGAAATCATGAGTGCTATGCATTTTATCGAGAAAAACCTGAAACAACGCTTAACGTTGGAGGCAATTGCGGAGGAAGTGAATCTAGCGCCATCGTATTTTAGCAGCTTATTCAAAAAAACAATGAGCGAAGGCGTGATCAGCTACATCAACCGTAAAAAAATCCATCTCGCTCTCGAGTTGTTAAACGTCCGGGATTATTCTTTATTGGAATTGTGCGAGGAAGTAGGCATCGTCAATGAAGGTTACTTTTGCAAACTGTTTAAAGAATATACGGGTGATACACCTAAGCAATATCGGATAAAAATGACACGGTACGAATCCAAATAAGAATACAAAAAATGTATGATTTTTTCGTGAAATCCTGTAAAAAAAAAGGGGCCAAAACCATTACCATGATAGGAGCATCTAATCATGGAGGTTATCAAAATGGAGCTTATGAAAGCAGATGTAACCGTCGTAGGTGGAGGTATTGCAGGGATATGCGCTGCCATTGCAGCTGCACGCCAAGGTCTGCAGGTTTCACTTATTAATGATCGGCCGGTGCTTGGGGGAAATGCGAGCAGCGAGGTCAGAGTTCATATCAACGGGTCGGCATATCTCGGAAATAGTCCATCCTATTATGCCCGCGAGGGCGGGTTGGTAGAAGAACTTAAGCTGAAGATCTTTCATTATAATCCGTTATACAACAAGAAGCTTATGCTTTCGCTTTCGGATACGGTCTTGCTCGACATGGTTTATGATGAGCCTAACATTTCTCTATTTCTGAATACATGTATACATGAAACGGGCATGGAGAACGGCAGAATTCAATGGGTGGAGGGCCTTCAATTAGCTTCCGAAAGAAAATTTCGTTTTGAAAGCCCAACCTATATCGATTGCTCCGGTGATGGAATTGTTGGATACCAAGCAGGTGCTGACTTCCGATGGGGAAGAGAAGCGAAGCATGAATACAAGGAGGAGCTTGCTCCAGAAGTGGCGGATCATTACACGATGGGCGATACGATTCTGTTTCAAGCCCGTGACGTAAACTATTCCGTTCCTTACAAAAGGCCTGGCTTTGCGTATGATATCACGAAGCTGGAGTTTTTCGATAGTATCAGAAAAGGATTAAACCATCGGTCTTTTCCAAGGAAAATCAATGGACTTGGCGGATTGTGGTGGCTGGAATACGGCGGACATATGGATATTATCAAGAATAATGAAGACATCGCATTGGAACTGCGGAAATTGGTGTACGGGATATGGGATTATATCAAAAATAGCGGCGAGTTTGATGATGTAGACAATCTCATCTTGGATTATGTATGCCCGATTCCGGGAAAACGGGAGTCGAGGCGGTTTATAGGGGAACACATGTTGTCTCAGAACGATCTTACAGCAAAGACTCATTTCGAAGATGCTGTATCCGTCGGAGGTTGGTATATGGATCTGCATGCGAATAAAGGCATCTACGATGAGGGACCCGCTACAGCGTGGAATTTCGTGCCGGGATTGTATAATATCCCTTTCCGCAGCTTATTTTCACATAATATTCCTAATCTCATGTTCGCTGGCCGCAATATAAGCGCTACCCATGTGGCTTTCGGATCTACAAGGGTGATGGCAACCTGTGGTTGTATGGGGCAGGCGGTAGGAACGGCTGCTGCGTTATGCGTAAAATATGATACAGACCCCGCGGACATAGTCAAAGCGCATATGGGTGAGCTTCAGACGCAGCTGCTTCGAGACGGGCAAACGATTGTAGGGCTTCAAGAGCAGTTGGATTCTTATTTCGCTGACGGATTAACGATTCGTGCCTCGTCTCAGCGAAGCTATGAACATCTTCATCCAACCGAAGAGATCTCCTTGGAGAAAGCGTTATGTTTGGTTTTGCCAATTCAGACATCCGTGGCTGAAAGTGTGCAGATCAAAATTAAAAATAGATCCGAGAGTTCGGAAACGTTGCAAGTGAAGCTATTTGGCGGGGAACGGAAGGAGAACTATATTCCCACCAGCGAGCTAAAAAACTACCGCTTGGTTATTTCAGCGGGTCACGATGACTGGATTACACTGGACCTCAGCTGCAAGAAGCCGGCTGACGACAAAATCTACATCGTATTGGAAGGTACGGCGAGCCTTGCCGTATATGGCAATGAAGAAAAAATGACAGGGGCGGTGAGCTTCTATTATAGACCAGAAGAGCCATCCAAATTGAAGAAGCTTAATAAGAGTATTTGCTTCAAGGATCTGAAACCTTCCCAAAATATGTATAGCCCTGAGAATGTCGTCAACGGCTTCTCCAGACCTTATGGTCTGCCGAACGGCTGGATTTCTGAACGTACGGAAGGACAGGAATGGTTGGAATTTGGTTTTGCAAGCCCCAGGAATCTGGAAGAAATCCATCTTGTTTTCAATTCACAGCTGAATTTGGAGCATTTCGACGATCCGATCGAGCCACTTATCCAAGATTATGATGTGATCTTAACCTTAGAAGATGGAACCGAGAGTGAAATTAATATCCGTGATAATTATCTTTCGTTGAATAAACATCAGGTGCATGAAAAAGGTGTAACCCGAATCCGGTTTGATTTCTGTGCAACGTATGGTTCGCCTTATTATGAAGTGTTTGCTGTAAAATTTTTTGCTCCTAAAAACGCTAAGTGAGGGCGGGTGAAGTCACGATGAAGGAATTTTTCCCTCGAAGAGGGCTGCCTAATGTCATTCAAAAGTTGGAAAATGGGGAAACAGTAACAATTGTCTATTTTGGCGGCAGTAATACGCGTTCTGAAGGATACAGGGTCATGACGGCGGATTGGCTGCGAGGGCAATATCCCAATGCAGATATCCGCTCTGTGAATGCAGGCATTGATGGGACAGGATCGGACCTCGGCTGCGCCCGTTTGGAGACAGATGTACTGCGTCATCAGCCTGATCTCGTGTTTGTTGAATTTGTTGGTAACGATGGCGGAGTTCCCGAATCCAAGGCGCGGATCGAAGGCATTGTCCGACAGATTCGCAAACGGAGCCGGTTTACCGATATCCTGTTTGTGTATACGGTTAAGGAACGGGATTTGACCTCATTTCAATCCGGCCAATACCAGAAGGGCGCTCGTATGCAAGAGGAAGTCGCCGACTATTACGGCATTCCTTCGATTCATCTGGGCGTAGCGGTCAGTCAATTGGTTTTGGATGGAAAGCTCATTTTCACCTTAAGAGCAGACGTGTCTATTCCCGGAGCCGTTATTTTTACGCATGATTCGATCCATCCAACGATTCCCGAAGGACACCAGATCTACACGGATACAATCACCCGGTCGTTTGAGAAAATGAGCGAACTTCGAGATCACGTGGGAAAGGTCGAGCATCACTTGCCGCAGGACCCATTGGTCCCGGCCAATCCTTGGGAGTATGCAACTATGCTGCCACTGGATAGTCTTACTCATTTTTCCGCGGGGTGGTCTTACATGACCCCTGATGATTTTCCTTTAGTGCGTGAGTACGATTGGTTGTTCCCCGGTCTATGGCGAGCAGTCGATCCCGGAGAGACGATCACAGTGGAGTTTGAGGGAACCCACATCGGATTATTCGATATCGGGGGGCCGGATTCCGGCAGATTGAAGGTGTCGGTGGATGGAGAGGAACCCTTTCTTATCGATCGATTCACTTCATATAACGATCATAATCGAAATCAATATGTTTTCTTACCGGAGCTACAGAATGGGAAACATACGGTTTGCTTCGAAATCGATCACAAGAAGACAGACAAAGCGGCCGTGTTTGAGGCAAGTGGCAATGAAAGAAGTATGGAACATGTTCGGCAACATCCGGCTTGGTATGATCAAACGGTCATTCAGCTTGGGAAGTTGCTATTGGTGCAGCCGCCATTATAATTGATTAGTCCACTTGGAAGACCTATATTCTATCTGAATGCAACTGAGCAATCAATTAGGATGTAGGTTTCTTTTTTTACTTAAAATCTTATAAGAAATTCTTAAAATGAAAGAAATTTCACGGTGATGTGACATGCTAAGATAAAAACGACAGAGCGGGATTAGCCAGAAGGATAAGGTTAATTGCTTTTTTACGATCATTTGAGCAAAAGGGCATCTTTTTTTTGGAAGCGTTATCATTAATAGGAGAGGCTGTGAGTTGTATGGTCAAAAGGAAGCTGTTTTTCTTAATCGTTTTCATGTTGACGATAGGAGTTCCTTCCAGCCTGATCGGAATAAGGGCCGCTTATGCGGAGACCTTACCTTATCAGACGATTATCATCGATGACGGTAGCATTAAGATTAATGATGTTGTGAAACCTGATGCGGGTAACGAGAACAATGGATATTCGGCTCCAAATTGGACCACAAGCACAGGGGTGAAGGGGTATGATCTTTCCAGCACCAAATATACGAGTACAGTAGGCAAAACGATAACATGGAATCCACGCTTGGAAGCAGGGACGGCGAGAATATCGTTCTATAAGCTGGATTGGGCGGATAACGCTGATAGCAATGTGAAAATCGAAATTGTTCATAATGGAACGACGGATGTAGTCTTTATGGATCTAAGACCCTCATCTGGCGCTCCTTCGGGATGGGTTGATTTGGGAGAGTACTATTTTTCCGGGGTTGGTGAAGAATTCGTTAAATTGACCCGGTCTACCGGCACCACGAACACGATCCTTACGCGTGCTGATGCGGTCAAGTTCGAAGGGAATATAAGGCAGAAAGAGCCACATAAGACGATCATCATTGATGATGGAAGCCTTACGATTGATAATGTCGTCACTGTTGATTCAGGCAACGTCAATAACGGGTTCTCCGCTCCTTATTGGACCACAAGCGCAGGAGTGAAGGGATACAATAATTCCAGTTCCAAATATACGGATGCCGTAGGTAGAACTATCACATGGAATCCGCGCTTGGAAGCAGGGACGGCGAGAATATCGTTCTATAAGCTGGATTGGGCGGATAAAGCAGATAGTAATGTGAAGATTGAGATTGTTCATAACGGGATAACGGATGTTAAGTTTATGGATCTAAGACCTTCGTCAGGTCCATCGGTTGGATGGGTGGATCTGGGGGAGTACGAGTTTAGTGGTGATGATAGCGAATTTGTCAGGCTGACTCGAACGCAACCTACGACGGGTACAATTATTACTAGGGCCGATGCAGTCAAGTTCGAAGGGAATATCCGGCAGCAAGCACCGCCGTTGCCCCCGCTGCGGAGCCGTACCTTAGCGAATCTCAGTTACACGGAAAAAGGCAGCATCGAAAATGCTAACTATAAGGCGACTTTCTATGAGGCAGCATGGGATGGGGGCAAATCCATCGTTCGTGACATGTTCTACAAGAACACGGACACGGGAAACTGGATGCCAATCAATAATGTGTCGGAAAGACTTGAGGAGCAATGGGTCTTATTGGATGGGAATGCGGGCAGCCGAACCAATTACTACGATACGATGAACAAACACTGGATTACATTCGACGGGGTCCATTTTCCAGACAGCCACACGGCGGTATTAACCGATTCTACGCATGGCAGTGATTACGATTTTGAAGTGAACTGGTCCATGGCAGGGGAAAAACCAGATGTTTCTTTCGCCTTTACGCCTCGCCGCGACGGTAATTATGTGATTGGATATCAGTCCTTCACAACAGAGGCAGTCTCCGGCATCAATGAAGTGTTAAATGGATTCAGGTCGCATGCCAAAATGGTAGGTACGGTGGAATCAACAAGCTTGAGAGAGCTGAGCGCTCCGATGAGCCTGGTTGAGAAGAATGATGGTTCGGGTAATCCATTGACGTATGGCGTATTTGTACCTTCGGCAGAGCTTCCGGTTGAATTTGAACCGACGGGAGGCGTTACGAAACAACGGCTTGGCATGAGCCTGGTCAACAACGAAGGCAGCGTGCAACCAATCCTGTATGCGCCTCAATTAGGGACTTATTCTCAAATGACTGCAGAAAGCACTTATCAATTTCATATGGGGCTAATCGCTCAAAAAAGCAATCTGTATGAGTCCTACGCGGATATTCTTCGCAATGAGTACGGTTATTCAGCATACCGCGAAAATGTGTCAGATCAGTCGCTTACTGACGCGATGTTCAATATGATCGATTTGCTTAAGATTGAGCCGCAAGGGGACGACTCTGTTAATTATGTCCCGTCACCCAGCGGGTGGTGGAGCCGTGCCAAGGGCTTTATTGATATCGAAAACGAGGATAGCGTTCGAACAAGCTCGAATGCGGTTCTTCTGGGGGCTTACTATTTGACTGGGGATGACCAGCTATACGATACGAGAGCACTGCCGTCCGTCCAGTATGGTGTATCGCGAAATGGTATCGGTTGGTCGCCGACGCAGAAAAAAGTATACGGTGTGCCTTCCTTATGGAAAATGGCTACTCTGCCTTTCGATGTTTCAAGCGTAGCCGCTGTCAATCAGATGATGGGCACTTCGGCAGGAATTGGGGCGCTGGCACAGGAAGAGTATCTCATGCGTGATCCTGACCAGAAAGACCGGGGGCCTGTCATTCAACCCCTGATGATGTATCGTATGACGGGAGAGGCGCAGTATTTGCAGGCTGCCAAGGATGCAGCCGATAGTTATATCATGCAATATATCGATACGCCTACATCTGTGGATGTGAGTAAAAATGAGTTCATTTATTATTATAGCAAGCTGTGGATGGAGATCTTGGAGCTTTATGAGGAAACTCAGGATCCCAAATACTTGAATGCCGCTTATAAGGAAGCCAAACGGTATGCAACCATGTTCGTTGCTCGTCCAGTTCCTGAAGGTAACGTTACGATTCCTCAGCCTGAGACGTATAATTACGCGGAGTCGTTCCATTGGCCGGAAAGTGGTAAATTTCAATATCCTAGGCTCAAGCTTCCAGAAGATATAGCCGGAGGCGTTCAAGCGGATAGTTGGCTGGTTTCTCCCAATGGATTGACGTTTGAAGCGGGAAGTACAACCGGCTATTATCGGATGAATGCTCAGGAAGCCCCATTCATGCTGAGATTGGCGCAGTATACAGGTGATAAACTGCTGCAGGATATTGCTCATAATGCGGTTATTGGTCGATATTCCAGTTATCCAGGTTATTACTATAAGGGATTTGCCGTTAGCCAACTTGAACCGGATTTTCCTCTGGAAGGCCCAAGCGGGGCTACATCCATCTATTATCACCATATTCCGGGGCAGCTTGGGCAAACGATGGATTATTTGATCAGCGAACAATCATTAAAATCAAATGGCAGTATTACATTTCCTTCCGTATTTGAAACGAATTTTTTATGGTTCAAATATCACCTCTATGGGAATAAACCAGGTCAATTTTATGGTAATTCCGACGTTTGGCTCTGGATGCCCAAGGGGATTATTAAGACTAATCATCCTCAATTGAACTGGATAACGGGTGAGAGCGGGGATAAATTCTACATCGGCCTAAGCAATGCATCGTCAGAAGAAGTTCAGACTCCGATCGAATTGAATGAACAAATCATTGGATTCAACCCGGCACAAGATTATACCGTAACGATCATCCGCGACAATGGTACACCAGAGCAAGCAGTTATGAGTGGCGGAATCATTCAAGCTACGGTTTCAGGCAAGGGAATCACCGCGATCATTGTAGAGGGTCTCGATATTGATGTGCCGCTGCATCAGGTCAGAACGGCTGATACATCGGATGCAAGCTATTTCTTCGATATCCACAGTCCAATTGATGCGGTTAAAGGCATGCTGATGGTTAAGCCTGACGAAACGGCCTATGATGCTTATGTGCAGGCCAAAACGACGAAACCAGCGACAATCCATTATTCCTTGGACGGTGGGGCTACGTATACAACCATCCCAGATACGATATACCCGATGGAATGGTCGATACGGGTAAACGATTTATCACAAACTTTCACTTATTACGTGGAATCGGAGGGGAAACAGACCCGCAAGCGGACACTCTATCTGCCTGATCAGGTAACGGAAACTCCAGTCCAACCCGGTGGGCAGGATAGTTCATCTATCATTGTGGATAATACGGAGGCGGAGACAGAAGGCGTCTGGATAAGGGATACGACGGCTGACAACTATTACTATGATAACTATGTGTATGCCAAATCTACGGCCGGCACAGCGACAAGCAAAATGAGATGGCGGCCTGAGCTGGCAGAAAGTGTCACTTACAGTGTGTATTACAAGATTCCGCAAATCACCGCTGCGAGTGAAAATTGGGCAACGAATGCCTCATTTACCGTGTATTACAGCGGAGGCTCCGAGACGGTTACTGTTGATGAGACAACGGCGAATGGTACTTGGGTGCACCTAGGGGATTATCCTTTTGCTGCAGGCGATAGCGGGTACGTTGAGCTAACCAACAAGGCTAACAAGTCCAGGGTCGTTGCCGATGCGATCATGTGGGTGGACCCGAACAGGATACCGCAATTGGAGTCTGCTGTGATCCTGTCCGATCGGAACGAGTTGCAGATGACTCAAACCGCACAACTGAGCGTAACCGGCTATTTGGATAACGGTTTGATCGGTGATCTAACACAGGCCAATGTTCAGTATTTCGTTGATCGTACGGATCTGGCCGAAGTGGATAGCAGTGGGTTGTTGACCCTTCTAAATCTCGATGGAGACACGGATCACATTGAGGTATGGGCTACTGTAACGATTGATGGTGTGACCTTAACCACACCGCCTTTGAACATCACGATCAAGGACCTAACGGTTATCGTCGATAGTACAAATACAACTGGGTTATACACGACAGAAGGGTCTTGGAGCCAAAGCAATTTAGCCGGATACAAAATTGGGGTTAAGTCCCGTTACTCTACAGTTCAAGGATCATCAGCAACGTGGAAAGGCCAGTTTCCAGAGGGGAAATATACGGTCTCGATCTACAAGCTCGTTCATACGACGGCAAACGATAATAATGTCAAAGTAGAAGTGAAGCATAAGACGGGTACCGAAGTCACCTATATCGATGCATCGGTCGGCTCATCGGGGTGGGTTAATCTAGGAACGTTCGACTTTACGGGTGACGGTAGCGAGTATGTCCGGTTAACCAGGGTTACTCCTACAACGGTAGACCCGCCAACGCTTCCTGCGGATATGATCTATACGAGGGTTGACGCAGTTATGTTCGAACGGCATTCCGATGGTTCGGAGCTGCTTGCAAGTGAGGCGCCAGGTGAACCAACACTTTCTGAATAATAGAGGTGTTGCGACATGTTTACATGATGCCAGTTAGTGTACATGTGAGTTATTGAATTGATGTTATACAAGTTATTGTTAAATAACCCTAAGAGCTGAGTGGATGAGAACGATCCATTCGGCTTTTTTTATGTCGAGGGACAAGAACATGGTCCCCATCCTATTTCTAGAGTAGAATCAACATAATATGTATCATCATGTAGAGGTTAATGGGACAGGTCAGGAAATTATGAAGCAGCAATGCCTGCAAAATGGTGCAGGGAATGTCGGATGCAAGAAGAAAGGATTTGATATGCTTGAATCAACGAGGGAGGGAAAGATCATGAATACGCTAGCACGACTGAATGAGGGCCTGAGCTACATTGAGGAGAATCTAATGGATTCCGTGGATATGAAAGAGGTAGCACGAATCGCCTGCTGCTCGGAATACCATTTTACACGTATGTTTTCCTTTCTTAGCGGCATTACCTTATCAGAGTATATCCGACGTCGGCGCTTGACGCTGGCAGCTCTGGAACTAAGCCGGAATGACAGTAAAGTCATTGATGTTGCCCTCAAATTTGGATATACCTCTCCGGATTCCTTCGCTAGGGCTTTTCAGAGCATGCATGGTGTTACGCCCTCGGAAGCGAAAAATCATGGTCCATCTCTCAAGGCCTTCCCTCGAATGACATTTCAATTGACCATTCAAGGAGGAAGCGAAATGAACTACCGTATTGAAGACAAAGAGGCCTTTAGGATTGTGGGCATCAGTAAAAGGGTGCCGATCGTGTTCAACGGAGTGAACCCGGACATTGCTGCGATGTATCAACATCTTACGCCGGAATTAATTGAGACGATTAAGGGGTTATCCAATGTTCAGCCGCTTGGGATAATAAGTGCCTCGACTCATTTTAGTGAGGAACGGATGGAGGGAAAAGGGGAACTAGATCATTATATCGGTGCAGCCACGACCCAAGAGGCTCCCGAGGGTTTGGCACAACTGGAAGTGCCTGCCTCAACGTGGGCAGTGTTTACTGCTGTTGGTCCTTTTCCGAGTACGCTTCAGGATGTATGGGGAAGAATCTATTCCGAGTGGTTTCCTTCTACGGATTATGAGCTGAGCGAAGGACCGGAAATACTGTGGAATGAGCACAAGGATGTCACTTCTTTGCAGTACAGAAGCGAGATATGGATACCGATACGGAAGCGATAAAGCTGTGTGTCTTCATATGTGTGGGGTGGCGCAATAGTTTTAAATCGGGACAAAGAAGAGTCACCACCCTCAATTTGTATTCGCATGTAGTGAGCAAGCGAGAATCATTGAACTTTTTGAGTTTCAGATGTCGGTTATATGTGAAATACCAAAAGATCTCTTCACTACTGAAGAGATCTTTTGGTGTACAACAACTTTTTAATGGAAATCACATTACATAATGATGACAGATGAGTGCGTGAATCCATTTGCAAGGTACTGTTATGGTGTTTAATGTCCACCTGTATCGGAAGCCCAGACAGGATACCAGCCCAAGGCCGGATTTTCATTGTTGTACAGTACCAGATTGCCGTCATTTTGCATGATCAGCACATTGCCTCTAAGATTGGCTGGCACATTGTCTGCTCCATAATATGTCTTAGCCCACGCCAGGTTATCTGACGTCCAATAAGGTGTGTTTTGCGGATCTGATATGACCAACTTCCCGCTGAAATAATTAATCTGGAGTTTATGTATTCTCGTGTCTTTGGTTTTGCTGTTCCATATCATCTTGCGTGACTTGACATCCCAGATCTGCGCATCACCATAATTATCAAATTGAAACGAAAACCTGATATTGTTTGACACTAACCCCCCACCGGCGACGTTA
The DNA here is from genome assembly GCF_057835695.1 of Paenibacillus sp. GL_099_B. Classification (NCBI taxonomy): domain Bacteria; kingdom Bacillati; phylum Bacillota; class Bacilli; order Caryophanales; family Paenibacillaceae; genus Paenibacillus; species Paenibacillus sp. GL_099_B. The sequence goes on along the minus strand of NZ_CM174430.1, from coordinate 3,817,906 downwards.
TACATCGTGTCATAAATCAGACGATCTCCACTGGCGGCGGAAGTCACAGGGGAAAATGAAATCAAAAACATGAGCATGGCCAGACAAGATAAAAAGACTTTTTTCATATAGCATCCTCTTTTCCTGAATATGTTCTAAGTTACTCGTCAAATATATCATATATTTTTCTTTTATGGATAAAAATTCAATAAATTGGTCCCCTACCAAGAGACTGTCATACGCAAACGGCCTGATCTCTGAATGACCAGAACGCGATTCAATAACTTGAGCAGAATGCCCGCTTGGATCGTTGGTGAGAGATGGAGGGCTCTGCCAATTTGTATGAAATATCGGGTTAGGTCAACTCTGGAGTCAAGTTTAGGTAGATTAGGGGGTTGCTGTGTTAAACATTGCTATATACAAATCTTATTTCATGCATTATAGTTATTAAAGATAATCAATATCTATAATAAAAATCCAGTGGTTTATATTCAAGTGGTTAGAATAAAATATGAACTAAAAAGCCTATAGAAAATCTCTTAAGCAGAACTTGTTGCCTTAGTTCCACAGGCAGGACTGAGATCAATCCCGACGTCAGCTGGAAAAAACCAAGTATTCTTACAAATACGATTATACAAGGAGTATAAAAATGAATCCAAAACTACAAAGAAAAATTGAGCACTTGGAGAATATCGAGAGGTTCCCAGCAGAGGAGTTATTTGAGTATATACAGCTTAATAAAGAGGACGAACTATTAGATCTTGGAGCCGGTACAGGTTATATAAGCTTTTCTTTTGCTAAATATGTGAAAAAGGTAGTTGCCTTTGATTACGATAATGATATTTTAAAGTATCTAGAGGTAAAAGCTAAGGAAAAAGGGATAACCAATATTGAAACCACAGCCGCAAACTTTAAAGAAATGCCATTAGAGAACGAAAGATTCGAAAAAGCTGTTGCTTCAATCTCGTTACACGAGGTTCAACCTCTTTCATTGGTGTTGGATGAAATCCACAGAGTTTTAAAAGACAAAGGGATCTTTTTGTGCATTGAATTAGAGAAGTCGAAGATGTCGGAGATGTCTAATGCTCCAAGGGTTTCATCGAAGGAAATGGAGGGAGAAATCGTTAAGGCAGGCTTTTCAGTTATTGATATGTTTCATTCACCAACGCAAATTGCTAATCAACCCGTCTATATCATTATTGCACAGAAGAATAAATAAAAAATGAAACTAGTTCATAATAAGCAAAAATTAAAAACCTTATGATAAAAAGAACAGGAATATTGTTATTGATGTAAGGACGTATTCTAAAAACTGAAATCGGCGTTATTGGGATATTGCCTCAAATTGCTGAACAATTCGTTAGCTTATCAATTCTTAAGCAGGGTTACTAATTGTAGTTGCCATAAAGTACAAAAGGACGGCGAAGCCGTCCTTTTTGCTACATTATATTAAGTTCTTATTCCGAGACGAGACAAGAACTTGGTTGTATCCAGAAATAACAGAGGAGCTGAGAAGCTGATCGAATTGATCATACAGGGTGTTATTGTAGATTCCTTTCTCATAACCGGAAACTTTTACGAATGTCTTTTATTCTTTAAATGAAGATCTTAATTCACTCTCATAATCGTCAAAGAAATTCATATATGTTCTGCGAGGCATCTCGATCATTCCCAATTTCGTTCCGAGTGTCATAACCTGATCCGTTTCAGCATCATATGGCGCCCAAAATGGTAGTTTATCATCGTTAGGGTCGCCACTCTTGGCGAAATTTACCCAATACGAAGACATTCGATCGGCCAGTTCATAATCTTCGGGGGTGTAGGGCAAGTTCACCTTATCCAAATTATTGTATGCATACACGATTTCGCCGGAGTGGTATGCTCCTAACGTCTCAAATCTAGATGGTCCGGGCTGCCCCTTATCGAAGATATAATAGTAGACATTAGATTTCCCTGTTGTGCTCTGAAGTTGTGCCCAGGTGTGCATTTGCCAGGTGAACAGCTTGTCCGTCGAAAGATCGACTTGAGCCTGCTTGGATTCGTTATCACTATCCGAACGATACAGCTCCAATACTTCATCAGCTTTGTCTCCGAACCGTTTACGAACAGAAGCTTGGAATTCATCGACATCCTTTATTGCATATATGGGCCAAGGCATCGTGAGAAGGGTTCCTTCATCAGAATTGCTGCCGATCAAAGTGCGAACATCATTTTGTTTTCCAGTTTCAAAAATGTTATAAACGGTATTCGGCAATACATAACCATCTATAGCTGGGGCGATCGTCTCGTCTGCAGAAGCACGAAGTAAGTCCGCTGCGGACATCTTCCGTAAATCGCTAATAGAAGTTTTATTAAGCGACTTCTGGAATTCATCTCCGTGAAGTTCGGCTTGGGCCAGCGTTTGCGTATAGATTCCACCCGTTCTCTCTCGCTCCATATCAAAGAAAGCACCGCTTTCGGCAATTGCTTTATTGAATAACCCCTTAGCCAAGGGGGATGCCGTTAGAATATTAACCGAGCCCGCTCCGGCCGACTCCCCTGCAATTGTCACATTGTCCGGATCGCCACCGAAAGCAGCAATATTACGTTTGACCCACTTCAATGCAGCGATTTGATCCAGAATCCCGTAGTTTCCCGAAGCTCCATAATCGGATTCCTCGGTTAGCTCTGGATGTGCCATAAAGCCGAAAATGCCGAGTCGGTAATTAATCGTTACGAATATAACACCCTTTTTTGCCATGTTCTCGCCGTTGTACAAGTCCATGGAACCTGATCCGTTTTTGAATGCCCCTCCATGGATGTACACCAATACAGGATGCTTCTCCTGATCTGATTTAGCACCTGACCATACATTTAAATATAAGCTGTCTTCACTTATTTTTTCATTATGCTTGATACTGAAATTGTCCATGAATGCACTTGTGCCAAGTCGTAAGTTAATGAAGTTTGTTAAAATAGACGGTGTTTTTTTCTGCATGGCCGCATTCGGGAAACGTTTTAGTTCGCGTACCCCTTTCCATGGCTGGACCGGTTGCGGAGCCTTCCATCTCAATTCTCCGACTGGCGGGGTAGCATAAGGGATTGCAGCGAAAGCCCTGACAGATTTATCTTCGTTATAAAGTCCCGAGATCAAGCCGTCTTGCGTCTCCACCGGCTCAGTTGGCATGGATTCCATCTCATCGTTCCATACTGATCTGTTCACAAGAATGGGACCGGTCAAAATCACTATTAAGCCTAAAAAAGCGGATGTCAATATCCAGGAAGCGAATTTGAATAAAGTTCTCAAACGAACAAGCGGTTTTCGCATAAAAATTGCTATTGTACCTACTACAGCGAACAAGACCCACTCGAGCAGTCTACTTTCTCTAGTAAATAATAATAAAGCCGTGATAAGTGCAAAAACCGTAAATGGGGCCCAAAACCAGATGATAAGATTCTTATTTTTTTTGACTTCAAGTTCACTCATGCAATCTACTCCTAATTCCATAAAGTTATGGTACACTTGTACCGTATAAGTCGTTATCTTATAATTACTAATATGGGTTGTCAACAAGTTAAGATGATGTGAAACAGGAGGGATAGATTTGTACCATATAAACCGTGATAAAAGATCAATTCAATCGAGTGAATTGATCTTCGAAGCATTGCTGGCTTTAACAGATGAAATGGATTATGAGAAAATAAGTGTGACGGATATCGTAAATCGCGCCAAGGTTGGAAGATCAACCTTTTACCGAAATTTTGACCAAAAAGACGACGTGTTCAAATTCAAATGCAACCAAACATGCCTCCGATTAAGAGAATATCTTACCGATTACCAAACACAGTATGACGTACCGCCAGGGCCGGCCTCTAGCAAACCTTTTTTTACGTTCTGGTCTAGTAACACTCTTCTGATTGAAGCGTTAATCAAGATCAATAGAATTGACATATTGAGCGATTCTTATGTAGAAGTTTTACGACAATATTACGATGATTATACCTATCTACTGGATGGGATACCTTCAGACTATGTAGAGTATGTAATGGCTGCGAATGTTGGTTCGTCTATTGGTGTGCTGGTCCAGTGGATTAAGAATAACAAACGCGAATCCCCCGAAGATATGGCCGAAATAATCATGCATCAACTTTTGTCCAACTACAACAGATTAATTTGAAGTTCGGAATAAAAGTAGTGGGGCCTTCCTTTAATCTGTAATTAATTCTTAATCTATCTTAAGATAGCTGTATATGCAGTTTGAATTTGATCAAAATTTGCATATTGATCAAATTTGGCGATGTACTAAAGATGAGGAGGACGATGTAGAATGGAATTCAAGTTTGGGGACGCTGCTATTCTTCTACCCCCTTTACACATTACAATTATCGCAATAATTATTATTCTCTTTTTAATAAGGTGGAGCAAGCAATTAGAAATAAGACGTTTTACGGTTTTCTTTTACTTTTTAATTAGTACTTTCATTACTTCTATTTATTCTCGTGCTACAACAGAAGGTGTCTTTCAGTTATGGATTCCCTTAGGATTTATAGTGGTTTTCTTTTACTTGTTTCGCAGCGAAAGAAATCATCCTTCTAAGATGAAAGCGAGTATTTTAGGGCTTTCTATAGCAATATACCAGTTGATTATTCAATATTTCGGATAGATTTTGATATTTATTGAACATAGTTCCAATACACGGTATAAAAATGCGATGAAGCCGGTGGCGTGAGATGGAGATTTGAACTAGTTGTTCGACTCGACCATGGCTCCCTTACTTTTCATTATCGAGCGGTTAAAGTAGAATGCATATAAGCTGGGCGAAAATACGAAAATGATCACATTAAACGAAGTAAAAGAGAGGTTTGTACTTATGACAATGACGTTTAGGAAACTAAGTGAGCTATCGATGGAGGAAAATGTACGTATTTGGAATCTAGGATTCGAGGGCTATTTTATACAGATGGTCATGACGATTGATGCTTTGATGACCAGGATTGTTAACGAAGGACTTTCCTTGGAGAATTCACTCGCTATTTATGTGGATGGTGAACTTTCAGGGTTTGTCATGAATGGATTTCGTGACGTAGATGGAAAGAAAGTGGCATGGAACGGTGGGACAGGTATTGCGCCTGCATTTAGAGGGCAGGGCATTGGCAGAGCGCTCATGTTAAGAAATATAGAGTTGTACCGAGAACAAGGCGTGGAACTTGCGTTACTTGAAGCGCTCACCCAGAATGAGAGTGCGATCAAGCTATATCAGTATGTGGGGTATGAAATTACGGATCGATTAATGATTTTACAACATACGGGTACAATAGATCCCCAATTATTGAAGCGATCTGTTGAGCATCCCTTTTCTATCACCAAAGGATTGCCCCGTGATGTATATGCGCTAGACTTCTATCGAGGTTTATCTGCTTGGCAGACACAATGGCCTAGCATGAAGGAGGGTGAATCTATAATTATTAGACAAGATGGCGAGCCTGTATGCTATGCATTGTATAAGCGAACATTTGATCAAGAGGATAAATTGGTAACCATTTCGCTCTATCAATGTGAGGTCCTTCCTGGGCGGGAAGATGCAGAGGAGATTTATAAGCTTGCTCTCAGTGAGCTGTTCGCCCCGTTAGACTATGTTTGCAGACGAGGGACATCTAACCTGCGTAAATCCAATCAATCTCTGAACGATCTATTGATAAAATTAGGTTTCACAACAAATGTTGAGCAAGTGTTCATGATGCGAAATATGGATCTTAACTAAGATAAAAGAGAAACAGATAGATAATAGTAATGTTGAATTACAAATTTTTTTAGCATTCGTTGAATACATGATACAAGAAATAAAGCAACACACATCATTAAGCTAACGGGACATGATAGCGCAAAAAAATAAGAAGACAGCCGATTAAGATCGGCTGTCTTCTTATTTAACTAACCGACAGGACAGTTCATTGGCAATAGCGTCATCTATAGTACTCCAATCTGCACAGATTTCCGAGAATATTTGAAAAATACTATCGCACATAGCTACCTAAGATTAGATAAGGTGGCTGAAGAAGGTCGTAACAGGAAGGAACTATAGGTTGTTTGTAGCCTTTTTACTAATGGACTGATGCGAAAAACCGTTTAATAGTGCAGTTTAATCATTGAAATGATTGAGATTTACTACATTTTTACATGTAGTATGAAGATGATTCAGGATGGAATTATTCATTCCGGAATCCCAGAAGTGCATAACTTGTCGTGCTTATGTTTTCTTAATTACATTCCAAGGAAGAGGTGTTGTTCATGAAAAAGTTAATGGATTTTAGAAAGAAAATGTCGGCCGTGTTAATGGCAAGTGGCCTGATATGCGCGATGCTGTTACCCATTCAAGCGTCGGCGGCAGACATTGCTTTTAACGAACCTTTAAACGGCGTGAATCCTAATTTGTTCTATATTTGTTCTATACCTCAGATGGATGGGCTAATGGTCCAGATTTCGGAGTGGGCTGGAAGGCGGTTAATCAGGAATTCGTGAATGGAATTATGGCTCTGCGACTTGACAATACTGGGTATCCCGCAAGTTGCTCGGGGAAAAATTATGCTTCCGCTGAATATTCGACCCATGTGAAGTATGGCTATGGCCGGGTTGAAGCACGTTTAAAAGCGGCTTCAGGAGTCGGTCTCGTCACAAGCCTCTTCACGTATTCCGGGCAAGGAACAGGTACATCCAATGACGAAATCGACATTGAAATATTGGGCAAAGACACGACGAAGATGGAAACTAATTATTTTACGAATGGTGTAGGTCAACATAGCACGATCATCAATCTGGGGTTTGATGCCTCGCTCGATTTTCATAATTATGCGTTCGAATGGTCGCCATCTTCCATTAAGTGGTATGTAGACGGTAAACTGGTCCACACGGAGAATGGATCACGTGGAACACTTCCGACCAGTCCTGGCTATATTATGGTTAATCTGTGGTCGGGCTCGGGACCGGCTGAAATATGGACAGGAAAATTCAATTACCCAGGTATGCCGGTACGTGCCTATTTTGATTGGATCAAATTTAAACCGGCTAACTGACGTTTGAAAGATGGGTTTTTTAACTGAATTTACAAATAAGATGAAATAATCTGAATATAACTCTGTGTGATATAGGCAGAAATTGAAGTCCAGAAGAATTAGCAGTTATGGATTATCTGAAGGCGTTACAAAGTTTACTCTGTAGTGACCTTTTAAAAAGCTGTCCCGGGTCAGTAGTGGCTCTCGGGATAGCATTTTTTATTTACAACAATTGGAATATAGGTGATAGAGTTTTTTACAAGATATGTATTTGGTAGCGCTTACAAAAAATGTGGGGGGAGTTATGAATGCCATCTATCATAAGGGAAGAAGCGGTTCCGAAGGAAAAGGTAAAAATGAATAAGAATTATCCAGTTTATGTCGGCGACACGATTGGTGTGACTATCCCTTATCAAAAGCTTCATTGGCATAATGTTCTGGAGATTAATTATATTAAATCCGGCACGGGGTACTACATCATCAACGGGCAAAAATTTGATTTCCAGCAGGGAGATGTGCTGCTCATCAATTCGAATGATCTTCACTGCGCTTACGAAACGAAGGATCTTGTCATGACTGTCATTACGTTCGATTCGACCTGGTTTATTCATAACCTCCGATTCGATCCGGAGCTATTCAGCCCGTTCCGCGAAATAGACAAACATTACATGAATCTGATCCACCGTGATCATCCAGCCATGGACAGGCTGCGGTCACTTCTTCTTGAACTCCAAGTGGAGCATGAGAGGGAGCAGCGTTCCTACGCTACGGTTGTATACTCGCTTATTCTCCAGTTTTTGACTATCGTAAATCGGGAGTGTCGAATAGAGGGGATTTGCGGTAGTCAACCCATCATCAGTGAGAGGCAGTATGAGAAAATACGTCAGGTGATTATGGTCATGATTGAACTGAAGTACAGAGTGAACAACACTGGAGATATTTAGCTAAGAAGTAATTCGAGCAAAAAATTAGAATGAACAGTTTTACCAAGCCATTTAACACTTTCAAGCAATGCAATTATATCTTCATTTCCCTATCATTATAAGTAAACGAAGTGACGCAGGCAGCCGGCAAAAATCCACTTTCCTTATTAAATCTTTCGTTTGTATCCTCTTAATTACTTGACAAAAGGTAACTGGTTAGATATTTTAATACATAACCAGTTACCTATTTTGGAGGTGGAAATATTGGAATTTCCAATCGAAAAAAAAATCACACCTAAAGCCTATGTTTATGGATCAATTTTCACATTGTCTAACCGTTTGCAACTTTTAGGTGATAGAAGATATAAGGATCTTTCATTAAAACAAGCTTTTGTGTTGTGGAATATTTCTCTTTATGAGGATTACTTTCTTAACCTAAAAGATATTGCTCAAATTGTCGGTACTTCGAGTCAGAATGTGAAAAAAATCATAGATATTCTTGAGAAAAGAGGTTTTGCTACAGTAGGAAAAGATGAAACTGATAGAAGGAGTTTACGTGTTGCTTTAACATCTAAGGGTAAAAAGTATTACTTGGAAAGAGGTAAGGAGGAAGAACAGTATATAGAGGAGTTATTTACTGACTTCGATGATGAGATGCTTATGGGATTGTATCAAGGTCTATATAAACTTATGGAAAAAACAGCTCAAGAACAAGGGGGAAAATAATATGGCAGTTTATCTGAATGAAGTATCGCGCACCTTTGGTGAGTATTTACTAATACCAGGTTACTCATCTGTAGAGTGTATACCGGCAAATGTTAGCTTACAAACACCCTTAGTGAAATTTAAAAAGGGAAATAAACCACCTATGTCTTTGAAAATTCCTATGACATCAGCAATTATGCAGTCTGTTTCTGATGATACAATGGCAATATATTTAGCAAAAGAAGGTGGACTTTCTTTTATTTACGGATCACAATCTATTGAAAGTCAGGCACAAATGGTTGCTCGTGTTAAAAGTTATAGAGCTGGATTTGTTGTTAGTGATTCAAATATATCTCCTGAAGCTACTTTAGAAGAACTGTTAATGTTAAAGAAGAAAACAAATCATTCAACTATAGCAGTAACAATTGATGGAAGTTCTAGAGGTGAATTAGTAGGCATTGTAACTAGCAGAGATTATCGAGTTAGTCGGATGACTTTAGACACTAAAGTTAAAGATTTTATGACACCGTTCGAAGAATTAATCTGTGGTAATAAAGATACCACATTAAAAGAAGCGAATAATATTATATGGGAGCACAAATTAAATTGTCTTCCAATCATTGATGATGAACAAAGATTGATTTCTATGGTATTTCGAAAAGATTACAATACTAATAAGAAAAATGAGAATGAGTTGATTGATGAATCCAAAAGATATATGGTTGGTGCAGGTATTAATACTAGAGATTATGCTGAACGAATTCCAGCATTACTTCAAGCTGGAGTAGATGTTCTTTGTATTGACAGTTCCGAAGGATTTACAGAATGGCAAAAGATTGTTCTTGAATACGTTCGGAAGAATTATGGTGATACCGTAAAAATTGGGGCAGGAAATATAGTTGATAAAGAAGGTTTCCGTTTCCTTGCAGAAGCTGGTGCCGATTTTGTAAAAGTAGGAATTGGCGGCGGTGCAATTTGTATTACACGAGAACAAAAAGGCATAGGGAGAGGTCAAGCTACCGCATTAATTGAGGTAGCGAAGGCTCGTGATGAATATTTTAATGAGACAGGAATCTATGTACCAATTTGTTCTGATGGAGGTACTGTACACGATTATCACATTACATTGGCACTAGCGATGGGAGCAGATTTTCTAATGTTAGGCAGATATTTTGCCCGATTTGATGAGAGCCCCACTAAAAAAGTGAATATAAACGGTAATTATATGAAGGAGTATTGGGGAGAGGGAAGTACAAGGGCAAAAAATTGGCAAAGATATGACTTAGGCGGTGACGAAAAACTTTCTTTTGAAGAAGGAGTTGATTCGTTTGTACCCTATGCAGGAAGTTTAGAAGATAATGTTGGACTTTCTTTAAGCATAGTACGTTCAACAATGTGTAATTGTGGTTACCTGACAATTTCTGAACTACAAAAAAATGCTAAGATAACCTTAGTTTCTTCTACAAGTATTGTTGAGGGTAGTGCACACGATGTTCTACTTAAAGATAGTCGTCAGATATTGTAACACATCATTGTTAGCGAATCGTTCACTGAATAAATTAGATTTTTATATAAATGAGATGTAGCTTATATATGTTAGAGAACTGTGATCACAGTTCCTTAAAGTGTCGAGAAAGTCTTAGGGACTTTCTCGACACTTTATTTTTTATTTGGGGGGACTCGAGAGACCGTAGAAGAGTAGTTAATCCAGAACCCCAACCATTTCTTGTCACGGGACAAGAGCATTGCTTCGTTATTTGGCAACATTATATAGTTGTATTGCGTTCATTTAAGTGAGTACTTTAAAGGGGGAGGATTATAATAAAAGTAAAATATTTATATTTTATTCTCAACATTATACTGATTATTCTAACATCAGCTTGCTCCAGCAGTTTGACTAGTTCAGGTTCACAGGAGGATCTTACTGGACCTTATCGCGTAGCGTTGGATGAAGTGATTTCAAATGATACAGCTCTTAATGCCGATATGGGGTACATTTCTCTGGTTTGGGAAGAGGGAGTTATTTTGAAAAGTTCTGATAAACAAGTTATTGAAGAATACTTACAAAAAGAATATAACATCAAGATTTATAACTACACCTATGAACAATTAATAGAGCAAAAGTTATATGAGCAGGGGAAAACGATGCTTAAAGGCATTCTTCTAACCATTGAAAAGCAGAAGCAATCGATCAACCCAGATGAGATGACTATTGAGGTTAGTAAGTATCGTGCAAACGAGGGATCAATCTCTTTAGACATGAAACTTGCTTACCAGCAAGGGCAATGGAACGTCGTTGAATATGCTATGATCAGAGAAAGTTAGGGAGTACCTTATGTAAAGAGCTGTTCTTTCGGCCGTATTTAAGAGTGGATATATCTTTCCTGTCTTTCAGGGAGGTAGTAGGGAACTTTATGTCAATGTACAAAATGTACATACTTCACGCCATCCGATCTGGGAAAAAAGGAGAATACCCCCTATGAAATCATCACCGAAGGAGTCTTATGTGTCTCATGACACTCGCCTTACCCGCTATGCTATCGTGTCCACTGCCGTAACATTGCTCAGTGATGAACAGCTTCGAGAACGAGTAGAAGATGCTATGGGCCTTGATACTGGCATTGGTGGTGCAACGGCTTTGATGCAGATTCAGGAAACGCCCATCTTCGTGAAAATAATACCACTTACGGAAAAAGAAAGGCTCACTGAAAATGCCATGTCCACGGAAAACGTGTTCAAACTTCCTCCATATTGCCAGTATGGCATAGGTTCTCCAGGTTTTAGTGTGTGGCGCGAGGTTGCAGCCCATACCATGACCACCAACTGGGTGCTGGCAAATCACTGTGCGAGTTTTCCGTTAATGTACCACTGGCGAGTGTTAAAAAGTCCAGAACGACGAACTCCAATCTCTGATGAACTGAGCGATGTTTCTCGTATGGTTGAGTTTTGGGATACTTCAAAAATGCGTGACCGTATTGAGGCACTTGAACAATCCGAGTACAGTGTTGTACTGTTCTGTGAGTACATTCCCTACAACCTGCACGACTGGCTTTCCGAACAGATTGCTATTGGTGAGAGTAAAGCCGCTTCAGCACTGTCCATGGTGGATTTGAATCTGCAATCCGCTGTCTCCTTTATGAATGCAAACAAGTTACATCATTTCGATCTTCATTTTAAGAATGTTTTAACCGACGGAAACCGTGTTTATATTTCGGACTTTGGTCTTGCGACGTCTTCTCGGTTTGAACTGTCCGATTCCGAATTGAATTTTCTTGAAGCGAACAAGACTCATGATGGGTGTTATGTGGTAACAACGTTAGTGAACTGGCTTGTAACGGCATTGGTTGGCATGGTAAACCGAACTGAACGTATAGACTACATACGCCGTTGTGCTGAGCACGACGAGTTGCCAGAGCTGATGGATCCAGCAGCAAAGATTATCATGCGGTACGCTCCAATAGCCGTAGTGATGAATGATTTCTACACCAATCTCGTTTCGATGGGCAGAACTACGATTTTTCCAGATGAGGAGATTGAACGGATCTGTACAAAAATGGGGTTCGATTCATTTTACTCAGATGCGAAGCTTGTTTAGTACTTTAGAATCTTATAGTTAAGTTTAGGTCTTGTTAGTTCCTAGAAGTGGATTTGAAAATGTACAACGTTTTGATGGAAAAGGAAAAGGTCACATCAATAAAATAACAAAACAAAATGTGCCAACACCTCATGTTAATTGTAAGTCAATACCTGGGGGAGTTAGACTAACTAGACCAGATGGAATTCCAAAGAAGAGGTAGAGATGATGAATACATTAAAATGGCTTCAGAACTGGTATTATGAAAACTGTAATGGAGATTGGGAACATTCATATGGTGTGAAAATTGATACAGTGGATAACCCCGGTTGGTCTGTTGAAATCAATTTGGCTGAAACTTATTTAGAGGATACGCCATTTGATTCGATAGAAGAAGAGAGAACTGATGAAGATTGGTTCTACTGTATTGTGAGGGATGGAGTATTTCATGGTGCAGGCGGAGCAACGAATCTAGAAGAGATAATAATTCACTTTAAAAATTGGGCTTCAAGCATAGAAAGATGATAATTACGTAAGTTATCGATGTGTTCTATCGCGCTGCCCTAATCTTGTTTTAGGACACTAGTGCCAAATAAAAAAACAATAACATTACTGATTTGATGATTATTTAATAAAGTTTCGACTGCATTATACCTATACGACTTCTACTGGAAAAATTAAACTGACCCCTCCGCTATTTTCAGCGAGAGAGGCCCGTTACTTGTCAATTGCAGTACTTATATGTTGTACATGCCATCCAAAACAGCGATCAAGATGATGAGTCGTTACTAAAGCGATATGTCACTTTTTTTGGTTCGTTCCGCCAGTTCAGTTATTGACTTAATGTCTTGATCAGTTAATAGATCTAGAAAATACTTGCGTATTGCCTTTGAGACTATGGGAAGGGCTTCATCCAAGGCTGACTTTCCGACGGAAGTAATAATGACTTGCACACCGCGATCTGTGTCTAGTGGTTTCCTCAGAACTAGACCTCGTTTTTCCATACGCGTTAGATGATGAGATAGTCGGCTCTTATCCCAGTCCATCGAGTCAGCTAATTCCTGTTGGCGAAGTTTACCATCCCCAAATTGGACTAAACGATCTAATACTCCAAAATCACCTTCTGATAGTCCTGTATATTCAGACATTTCTTTTACAACGCGACCGAAGACTCGTTTAAAGGAGCCTTTCCACGTATTCCATAGTCGCATTTCGTCTTCGTTTAGTTCATTAATATCCATGCGAATATAATACCATGGTTGACACATCAACCACAAGGTGTTACAGTTTGTTTTGTGAGTTGACATATCAACCAATGGGGTTGAATTTGTCTTTAGGTTGATATGTCAACCTGAGAAAATTATAAAGGTCTGCAAAAGATGTAAAGGAAGGAGTAAAAAATGCATAAACCTGTCGCCTTGGTCACTGGGGCAAACAAAGGAATCGGGCTTCAAATAGCGAAAGATCTCGCGTCACAAGGCTTTGCGGTACTCATCGGCTCGCGCAATCTCGAAAAAGGGGAGGCAGCAGCAAAAAGTATCGGTGAAGATGCTCGTGCTATACAGCTCGACGTCACGAATCAGGATTCCATCTCAGCTGCTGCAGCACGAATTCGCAGCGAACTCGGCCGTCTTGACGTGCTTGTTAACAACGCGGGCATATCACACGCAGGTCTGCCAGGTAGGCCGCTGGAGGAAGTTGGAAGGTCCGGCCGCCCAAGCGTCGCGTCTCTCGACGAGATACGCACAGTTTTCGAAACGAACGTGTTCGGCGTAATTGCTGTCACGCAAGCGATGCTGCCGCTTCTGCATGAAGCAGCAGTGGCACGTATTGTTAACGTATCAAGCGGCTCGAGTTCGTTGACGTTAAACGCAGATCCTGCCAATTCGCATCGCGAAATGTTCGGTGCCGTTTATAGTCCGTCGAAAACCGCTCTCAATGCGATTACACTTGCTTTCGCAATCGAACTTGAGTCCACAGGAATTAAGGTCAATGCTGTATGCCCGGGCTTCATCGCAACAGATCTTAACAATTTCGAGGGCACGGGCACCGTACAACAGGCTGCTCGTCATCCTGTACGCCTTGCTATGCTCGGCGAAGACGGGCCGACGGGAACGTTCTCAAATGAGAAACGCCAGCTCCCTTGGTGATTTAATCTCTAGTACTGACTCACCAGAAGATCCACGGACAATATAAGGCGTAACGCCTACAAATATGAGGAGTGTGTTATTAAATGGAATATGTGAAACTGGGACAAAGCGGTTTGGATGTTTCGAAGTTAAGTCTTGGAACCATGAGCTTCGGCGTACCTGAACGCGGCAATACCCCATGGTCATTGGATGAAGAGGACAGCAGAGCGATCATTAAAGAAGCAATCGAAATGGGCATTAATTTTTTTAGTACTGCGAATATGTATTCGGACGGAACAAGTGAAGAATTTCTTGGACGTGCATTAAAGGATTTCGCCCGTCGTGATGAAACCGTCATTGCTACAAAGGTATTTGTTCCGATGCGCAAAGGTCCGAATGCAATGGGACTTTCCCGTAAAGCCATCATGACCGAAATTGATAACAGTCTAAAACGGCTTGGAACGGACTACGTCGATTTGTACCAGATCCATCGTTGGGATCCTAATACACCAATCGAGGAGACAATGGAGGCTCTTCACGATTTAGTTAAGGCGGGAAAGGTTAGATATATTGGAGCATCCTCCATGTTGGCATGGCAATTTGCGAAAGCGCAGCATGTCGCGGAGCGCAATGGCTGGACACGTTTCGTTTCCATGGAAAATAGACTTAACTTGCTTTATCGGGAAGAAGAAAGAGAAATGCTCCCCCTTTGCAAAGATGAGGGGGTTGGCATCACTCCTTACCTGCCTCTGGCGGCAGGCCGGTTAACCCGGGATTGGAATGAACAGACCTCGCGATCCGAGAATGACCAAATAGCAAAAACGTTGTTTATTAAAACGGAAGAAGCTGATCGCAAAGTTGCAGAAAGAGTAGCGGAAGTTGCCGCTAACCGAGGGATTCCGCGCGCACAAGTTGCTCTTGCATGGTTGCTGCAAAAGGAAGAGGTCACAGCACCAATAATCGGTTCGACCAAAATCAGCCATCTCGAAGATGCGGTTTCAGCGTTATTGGTTAAATTAACGCCTGAAGAAATTACCAGTTTAGAAGAACTTTATATACCACATCCATTAGTATAATTGATATTCGAAATCAAACAAGTATAACAGTCAGTGAAGGGGATTATACAACTGAGATCATTGATTCGAAATGGATAGCACCTAAGGATCTGTTGATTCCAGATTTACTGGAGCTACGTGATAAACAAGTAATTAAACAGATTACAGAAAATTTGATCTCTCAAAAGGAATACTCATTAGCTTTATTCAACAGATATCTCACGGGACAAGAACATGGTCCCATTGAAAGTCGCTATTTTAGCGGCTTTTTTATTTTATCGCTAGTTCAGAAAAACCCAGGAACTGTTAACTTACTCAAATAAGATTTTATAATAAAAATGGTAATGTTAAAAAAGACATCGATCATACGAACCATGGAAATCTAAGGAACACCCTAAACTCCCACATACACATGATTGGAAGGTTCCTAGAAGTCCATGGAGATAGTGAGGGGAGACTCAAGATGTATAGTTACGATGAATTCACTGAAGACTTAAATCTTGGACACGAAATAGAATTTATCTTGAATGATACACATTTCTTAATCAATTATAATGAAAGTGGTTGGTACTGTATTAAAGAAAATGAAGAAGCGCAAATTAAGTATGAATCAGTTGAACAACTATTAAATGAAGTTAAGATTAATGGTAAATCATTAAAAAGTTTATGGGGAAATATCATTGTGAGTGACATATTTTTACTAAAATCAGCCAACAACGTTATCTGTTAAAAAGCCGCTATAGTAAGGGAGGCTAATAATGGCAGGAAAGAAAAGGGTTAAAGTGAAGTTAGGAGATGTCTTCGCGATAAGACTTAATCAGGACCGTTATTGTTACGGACAAGTTGTTTCTGAAGGAAGAATATCAGATTGTATGATTGTATATGATTTGGTATCCATGGAACACCTAACGGTCAGTGAAATCACCTCGAAACCCATCATTTTCTTAATACAGACTGTAAACTCTAGGATTGAAGATGGTATCTGGAATGTGATTGGAAATGGGCCAATACCAAGCATGACATTTCCGTTGTACAAGTGGAAACTGAAGATGGATACATGTTGGTAGATCATAAGGGTGATGTTGTGAATGAAGATCCCAGTGCTTCGGAGATTGAAGAAGTCCCCGAACTGGAGTCTTGGTCACCTGTTGGTCTAGAAAAAGCAGTCAATGCTAGGTTTGTAACTGGAGAATGGGACCCGTACTATAATGAGTTAATTTATACAAATTAGTTTATGTTCAATGTAACCTTGAAGGGCCCATTACCCTCAAGGGTTTTTTATCTAGATATCAAGGGACGAGAAGTGAATATTGATGGGCAAAAACATGTTCCTATTACCGATTCGGCATGTATCTAATCGATCTTCGTCCGTTAATTTATTAAGCTAACGGGCAGGTTAGCATGCCTATGATAGCTGGATTCTGTATACTAAACGAGAGAATTGTCTTTGAAAGGAGTTTGCAGGTGGACACAATCATGATAACGCCGTTTGTCGGCATCGGTCCTTTTCGGCTGGGGATGAGCAGGGAAGAGGTGGAGCAGATTTTTGAAAATCTAAACCATTGGAGAGCTGATGATGGTATATCCGTGAATCCGAGCTACATCGAGATGCTGTTTATGCGCGAACATTTCGAATACGATTCCAATGCGCGGGTGAAGTTCATTCAACTGATTAATCCGCGTTACTCGGGGCAATTCTATATTCCCTGCTTATATCAAGGTGTGGACGTCTTCACGACGAAGGTAGAGGATTTAATCCACTCGCTTAGGCAAGAGTTCTCAATGGTCGGAGATGATGATCCGAGGACAGGTTTTTCCTTTGCGATTCAAGACCTTGAGCTAAGCTTCTGGCGAGAAGGTATTATGAATGATGAAATCATGAAAGACCCGTTCTTTCTGGAGATGAGCGAAGAAAATCAGGAGATCGAGAAGCGATATTTCTATTTTACTACCGCCTCGATTGGAACACCGGGATATTTCGATTTTATGGATAACGATTTAGCGGACACACAAGGTTAGGGAGAAAACAAATAATATCGAGATGGCTTTTTAGAGTTATGCCGGATCATATTCTTGTTCGAGCTGAGGACAAGAACAACTTACTCTGCTTCATCATCGTCCCCGTTGCCTGCATCTAATACTGTAAGCGTCACATCGGATGTACTTGCTGCTAACCATCGTCTTACTTCATATCAGTTACAATGCGAATGCAAAAGTCAAATCGTTTATTGACATTGATCGATCGTTCGATTATATTTCGAGTATGAAAACTAAATCCGAAAACAAAGTGAATCTTATTTATCAGGCTACGATCGAACTTCTGAATGAAAGTGGCCTTTCTGAAATATCTATCTCAAAAATTGCTAAAAAGGCGAAAATCTCTTCTTCGATCATTTATTTTTATTTTGATAGCAAAGAGGATATGTTGATCAAATTGTATTTTCTGCTCAAGGATCAAATGCACCAGCTCATGTTTCATGGTGTAACAGAGAGTACACCCGTAAAAGTGGGGTTTGAGAATATTCTGCGTAATTACTCAAATTATATCTTAAATAATAAGGACAGCTTCTTGTTAATGGAACAGTTTATTGACTCACCCTTTATACGTAAAAAATGTAAGGATCACAATGGTGGCGTGTTTAAGCCGATGTATCCTTTGTTTGAAAGAGGAATTAAAGAAGGTTATTTTAAGGATTTGGAAACGAATCTATTGGTCACATATTCCTGTTTACCTTTTGTTGAAATGGGAAAAGAGTATTTAAATGGGGCGTATGAGTTCAGTCCAATAAACATTGAGAAAATGATTCAAATGAGCTGGGATGCGATTAAAGTATAGTCAGCTCTTTTTTTTATTATAAATTGATCGATCGTTCAATAAATTTTTTTGAATTATTTTGATCGATCGTTCGATAAACTTAAAGGGGGTGATTTTCATTTTTGCAATCGAATTTTCAAGGCATGGATTCCCATAGAGTGAGAAGTTATCCAAAAGAAGAAACGGTATCAATTCAAACATTAAAAACAATAGATTAGACAAACAAAGGGGATCAATTCTTTCATGAAGAACTACAAATGGATTATTTACTTGCTTGCATTAGGCGCAACCGTGGTCGGTACTGCGGAATCAATTATTACAGGTATTCTGGATATGGTGGCCGCTGATATAAATGTCACTATTGGCTTGGCTGGCCAATTGGTTGCCATGTATTCTATAGCCTACGCGGTAGGAACACCAATTTTAATCGCGATCACTTCAAAAATAGATCGGAAAAAGCTGCTGTTCATAGCACTTCTTATCTTTATTATCGGTAATGTCATTGCTGTCCTTAGCCCTAACTTTATTATATTGATGATATCCCGTGCTATTTTGGGTGTGAGCGCTGGGGTATTCGCGGTAGTGGCATTGGGGATTGCAGCACAAATTGCTCCTCCAGAGAAAAGAGGAAGTGCGATTGCCACGATTTTGATGGGTACGAGTCTTGCGCTCGTTGTCGGCCTTCCTTTAGGAACCTTAATCGGTGAATATATGGGGTGGCGCTGGATCTTCGCAATTCTTGGTATTATCACCATCATTCCTATTATTGCGATTGTAAAAGCGATACCTAAAATGTCTGGACAAGAAACGATTCCTTTATCCAAGCAATTGGCTATTCTCAAAGATTTCAAAGTAATCAGCGGTTTATTAGCTTCCTTGTTCTTTATTACCGGTTACTCCGTTGTTTCCACATACCTTGCGCCGTTACTACGCGAAAATGCTGGCCTCAATAGCAATACAATTAGTCTCGTCTTGCTTGGCATGGGTTTAATGGCTGTTGTTGGAGCACGTGTTGGAGGATACGGCGCTGATAAATGGGGAATAGCCCCTACACTGATTGTCAGTCTGTTGATCCATGTTATTGCCTTGTTTTTCCTCCCGTTCGCTGCGGTTACTTTTGTAGGTGCCATGTTTATTCTTGCACTCTGGATGCTTGGAGCTTGGACAACTGCTCCTGCACAACAGTTCTATCTGGTAACGATGGCTCCTAAATCAACCGAAATTATACTGAGTTTGAACTCATCCGCCTTCCACCTTGGTGTTGCCCTGGGTGCAGCTTTGGGGGGAGTGGTTGTAGAGCGGTTAACCTTGTCGTCGATCGGCTGGGTCGGTGGTTTAGTCGTCATACTTGCAACTGTATTTGCAGTGATTTCTATATTAATGGGAAAGAAAAAAATCATCAAGTCTACTTGAGAGCGAGTAAGCGAAGGAGGGCGAGACTTACGAGCTGTACCTGGAAGCGAACAACCCGGGCCTCTGGATGGTGCATTGCCACAATCTCAAGCACGCCTCGATGGGCATGAGCATGATGTTGAATTACGAAGGCATTACGACGCCATATCGGGTGGGAACCAAGTCCGGGAATCTTCCCGGCCTATAAGCATGAGTTGATCACATTCCTGACGAAAGACGCGAAGACTATATTAATCTCCGAGCCAACTACTTCACCAACGGCACCTGAAAGCACGTTGTGACTACAGGTACGAATAAAATAGCCTAGCGGAATACTGCCCAGAAAGAGGAGTAGAGCAGAAGCCGCCATTCTGTCAACTTGTATATGGTGTAACTAGCGAAATGTATGAACCGCTAATGGCGCTTTATTATGCGGTTCGTACATTGTTTTTGGTAGAGTACTAGAATGATAAAAATGATGAGTACAGAAAGGCCGAAAAGAGGCATCAAAATATCCCAATAAGGGGATGATAACTTAATATTAGATAGATTGTAAGCGTCGAAAAGAAAAAGAACATTTTCCGATTCCAATTACCAATTTGATGATGATCCAAACAGGTGCTCTGTCAATTCTTTAGCATAAACAATTACGTATATTATTATGATTGCGGGCAATTCTAACCTCTAGAAATATAATGAAGAAGTAACCAGGATGGAATGAGGAGGGGAAAGTTATAATTTACAGGCCAGCTTTATTGATCATCGATATACAAGCCGGACCGTTTGAAAATCCTCTCTTTATTCACCACGGTGAAAAATTATTAACGAATATCAAGCAACTTATTACTTGGGCACACATAAGTAAGATTCCAGTCATACTTACTCAGCATAATGGTAAACCGGGAACGACTACCTCGAAATTATCTCCTGGGTGGTCTATTCATCCTACGTTACCCTTGATAGCTGATGACGTGAAGATCGAAAAGAACTACCCAGACTCATTTCAGGAAACAAACCTGGATTCACATTTAACTCGTTTAGGCGTTAATCAACTGGTTATCGCGGGAATTCAAACGGAGATTTGTGTTGATGCGACATGCCGAAGAGCATTTAGCATGGGATATGACGTTATTCTAATAAAAGATGGTCATAGTTCAGCCGATACTTCCATCTTGAAAGCAGATCAAATCATTTCACACCATAATACTGTTTTGCAGGACTGGTTTGTTTCTTTGAGCGATACTCAGAATATCATTATGTCGGTTTCAAGATAAAAAGTATCTCCTCCGTTGATGGAATTATCAATACGAACTTTAACTGCTGTAACTATCTTGTTTCTAATCACGAAAATTTTAGGTGAACGTCAAATTACCGAATTATCCTTTTTCAAGTATATCACCGGTATTTCTTTAGGGAACTTAGTAGGGTATTTGAATGGGTAGCTGTGTCAGCAAGTGCAGAGTAATTTACAATAAAGAGTGAGCTGTCGAGGGACAAGAACAAGAGCCCAGTGGAAGTCGCTATTTTAGCGGTTTTTTTTATTTTATCGGTACAAGTTCTTGTCCTGAGCCGAGAACAACGGGAAGATTTGCGAAGATTCCATTATTTGGTGTAGTATGTGGAGTGGAAAAGGACGGAACGAACGGTTTCAAAGTGAAGAGTGAGAAAGGAGCTAAAATGTGAGGATGTATTCTAAAAGCAATAGAATATTGATAGGTGTGGTTTTTATAGTTTGTGTAGTAGGAGGTGTAACAGTATTCCAAAGCACATATGCTAAAAGTACGACTAATCAAAGCCACACAAATTCTCCTAACTATCCTGAAAATGAACAAGGACAAACATACGGTTCTGCTGCAGAAGCCACCTCAGTTGAAATGCTACCTAATTTAATCTATGCAGGAAGTGTGAATGGCATTAAAGGGTACTTGCTGAAAAAAGATTATCTCGGTGAACCTGGTGATGTCCCACTGTATGATGTTTATGGGAAAACCATAATTGGTTCTTTTCATATTAGCCCTAATATTATAAACTATCCTAAATATAAAAATGGACAGACATACGGTTCAAGCGCAGATGCTACTTCTCCAGAAACGGAACCTGAATTAATCAGTACTATAGGTGAGGATGGCACTGCAGGATATGTGCTAAAAAAAGACTTAGACGGTGAGCTACCAAAATCACCCGAGGAAGCCATTGCAATACAGAACAGTAGATCACCAGATGGTCGTGATATTCCGATGTTTGATGTTGATAGTGCAACTGTAATTGGTGTGTTTCATGTTGGAGGAAAGTAATAAAAAGGATGTTAGGTGTTAGCCTCCACAATTCATGAACACCGCTCTGCCGTCAGTGAAGAAGCCGGTTGAAAAAATTGCGTAAATAGTCGAGGGACAAGAACAATGTTCCATTCAAAGTCGCTATTATAGCGGCTTTTTGGTTTTAAGGTACCAAGTTCTTGTCCCAAGCTCAGGACAAGAACATTGTGTCATCCCGATGTTTTTATCTAAACAGTTGAGTGATGGAAATTATGTGGCGTGATAAAGCACATTACCATAAAAAGTCGATAAAAGTTATTTACTAAAAGAATTTGGACTGAAATGGAAATGGTGTAGGTTTAAAGAGAGAACCAGTCTAAGTAAATTGGAAGTTAGAAAAACTAAGATTATAGCTAAGCATTCCGTAAATGATTTAAAGATTCTAAAGTCTGACTTAAGTAGTTAACTCGAGCAACTTAAAGTTTATACTGCCGTAGTTTCTTCAATAGCAATAGTTGTCACCATCACGACAGAGTAAGGAGTGAAAGAATCATGCCAACCGAGAACCCTTACTCTTGGCGGTTCGTGGTACCGCTATATATGGGGTCTACGCTTAACCCAATCAATAGCTCCATGATTGCCACCACTAGTGCCGATCGCTGCAGCATCTATACAGATTTCAGTGGCTCAAACCACAATACTAGTGACGGCTCTATATCTAGCGACCAATTGGCGGCTTGGTTGTGGATACGTGGGGGATGGCGAACAACGTTTTTCGTTAACATCCCTTTTCACTCATCACGTTTGTCATGACCATGTTTTGGATTCCTAAGGATACTCATATGGAGGGAAAGAAGACAGTACGGGAGCTGTCATCGCGCATCGATATTACGGGTATCATAGGATTTTCTGCCACAATCTCCACGCTCATGATATTCCTGTTCTCTTTAACCCGCCCAATTTGGATTGCGCTTGGTCTGTCCATTGTGTCGGGTGTTATGCTTACGGTGGGAGTTGCGAGCAAAAAATCCTTTCATCGATATACGTATGCTAGCCTCGAACCTAGCGCTCACCGGTACCTATGCATGGTTTGCATCGATGACTTTGTCCTTGTATACCGTGCTTTATGGTGTTACTGCATGGATTAGCGCTGCACGCGGAATGTCCGCACTTGAAGCTGGACTTTTAATACTACCTATGAGCGTACTTTCGGCTTTGGTAGTGGGGCCAATTTCAAAACGAAATTTGGTTCGTGGACCACTCATTGTTGTCGCGGGTTCCTCTATCGTTGACTCCATTGGGGTATTCTTTCTCAAGACTAGAACGCCAATGATTTGGATTGTGTTAATTACTCTAATCTTCGGTATCATGAAGGGTACAATGTCTAGCGGCAACCAAACAGCGTTGTACATGCAGGTTTCTGAAGACCAGATTGGTACAGCTTCAGGTTTTCTCCGTACATTCGGATATATTGGTTCTATTGCTTCCTCAGCATTAATCGGCATTGTTTTTCACACAAAGATTACAGATAGCGGCCTCCATCACATTGCCATCATAATGATCGTGGTAAGCATCATCGCACTAATCTTGACCATAGCTGACCGTCGACTCAAAACGACTAGTTCAAGCTAGTGCTACGAACAGGGTCACTTGCAGCTTTTGTTAGGAGAGGTAGCAGAACTGAATTAAAGTTTTACTGGAGTAACCGAATTTTTACTCATCCCGAACAAAGTGATTCCTCATAAAGGGAGTTAATTCAATTGATTCTGGCGCTTGCATTTCACGCAAATTAAAGTTATTATAGACTCATAAAATCTATAATTCAAACAGAAGAGCACTTTGAAATATTCACAAGCAACCGACTATGCGCTTCACGCGATGTTCTATTTGGTGACAACAGCGCCGGATAATCCGGTAAGCTTGCAACAGCTGGCTGAGAAACTAGGCGTTACCTAAACATATCGGTCTAAAATGCTGACCAAAGCTGGTTAAGACGGGACTCATCCAGTCCGTGTCTGGCGTGAACGGAGGGTAACCGGCCTCTGCGCTATCGGGAAGATATCTCGTTGCTGGATGTTATCGAAGGAAACGCTTCGTTGTTCGAGTGCGGTCTTGATCACGGCAGCGAATGTTTGATTCAACAAGTTGTCCCCGAAGCAGGACGCCAAATGGAGCAGTATCTGAAAAATAAAAAAATTATGAACTGGCCGGGCAATTCAAAGGAATGGATTGATCGATCGAATTTTGGGCTATTTATAGATATTATATAGCTATAATATCTATAAATAAATGCGATGCAGGAGAGAATTTTATTGTGACGATTGGGATTGTGCCATTATCGATGGGGCCGGTGGAGCTCAATGCTGCCCCAAGAAATTCCTTATAGGCTCCCCGTGACGCACAGATAAAGTTCCCCACGGAAATCGAAACTGGGCCTATGAAAGGAGGTGAGAAGGATTATAGAAGAAGTGATCGAGAAGTACCGCGAACGCATGGGGTGCTATCCGGCTATCAACCTACGAACACGAGAGAACCGACAGTTTTGCAAGCAGAATGGCATCCGTCTCAGGACCGGCATTGGGACGCCAGCCGAATAACGGCCCGATAAGCGAAGAGAAACAAGTCGTCAAACAGGACGCAGGTGAACGAAATTCGATTGAAGGCAAGTGCAAATACGGGCTTGACTGTCTTCGGGCACGCCAGGCAAAGACAAGTTAATCGGTCATCACGCTACAACTTCTGGTGATGAATCTGGAACGAAGGCTCCGCGTTCTTTTTCGCCTTATTTGCAACAAATGCTAAATACGACACTGCCACGCATAATGCCGGACATTGGAATAAGTGAAACGGAGCATTAATCTCCAACAGATAAACCGTTGAAATCTCATGTACAATTAAGGATATAATACATCTTTATTATATTTAATTCGGAAGGATGATCACGATGGCTATTCAACACGCGAAAGATTCTACTTTTAAAGAGATGGTGCAAAATGAAGGTATAACAGTAGTGAATTTCTGGGCTCCTTGGTGTGGTCCATGCAGAATGTTTGCACCTGTTTTAGAGGAGTTTGAAAAGGAAGCAAATGATTCCATTAAAGTAGTTAAAGTTAATATAGACGAAAATCCGGAAACCTCTTCACAATTTCAGATTATGAGCATACCGGCAACCATTATATTCAAAGATGGAAAGCCCCTATATAAAGAAATAGGCATATTGCCGAAAGGTGCCATGCAGCAGCTTGTTGCCTCCGAATAAATCAACACACAAAAGCCGACAGGTAACGCTTTAGCAAGTATAGCATCTGCTTTCTCCAAAAAAAATAGTGTGGCAAGTGAATGGACTTGAAAAACACTAGACACTAGGAGGCACATATGTGTAAAACAATCGTCTGAGGAAACGATCTTCACACTGTCAGTCGAAGGTACAGGTATTTTAGAGAGGTTCTGGTGGGACCGCTAAAAAAATATCATATTCCGGAAAGCAAACTGAGAAACTTCTAGCTAAGGAACAAAAACCGTGTTCTTATATGGATAAAATATATAATAATGGTAAATTTGCTCAAAGAAGATTTTATGATAAAAATGGTAATGCTAAAAAAGACATCGATTATACGAAACATAGAAATCCCAAGCACACCTAAAGTCCCACAGACACATGATTGGGATTGGAATAAGAATGTTCCTAGAAGTCCATGGAGATAGTGAAGGGTGACTCAAGATATATAGTTACGATGAATTCACTGAAGACTTAAATCTCGGACACGAAATAGAATTTATCTTGAATGATACACATTTCTTAATCAGTTATAATGAAAGTGGTTGGTACTGTATTAAAGAAAATGAAGAAGCGCAAATTAAGTATGAATCAGTTGAACAACTATTAAATGAATTTAAGATTAATGGTAAAACATTAAAAAGTTTATGGGGAAATATCATTGTGAGTGACATATGTTGACTAAAATTAGTCAACAACGTTATCTGTTAAAAAGGCGCTTACAAGGAGTCAAGTAGACAAAATAAATAAAACGATCTTTAAATTGCACCGTTTCCCGGTATTCTACCAGGGAACGGTTGTTTAGTTTCTATTATATCGCGGGACAAGAACATTATTCCATTCAAAGTCGCTATTATAGCGGCTTTTTTTGTTTTAAGGAACTAAGTTCATGTCCAAAGCTGAGCACAATTACATTGTGTCATTTCCGTTTAGAAGGTGATCTAAACATGCATCGGTTCGTATGCATCAATTCCACAGTTTTACGAGTCCTTCAAAACCGCAAGGTAGAATTACAAAATTGTAAGGTAGATGTAAGTTGAATCGATAGCTTAGGCCAGCCTGGCAGGATAATATTGGAACAAACGAAAATAGAAATTTTTTAAAAGGAGAATTGAGATGAGGCTGTTTGAACTGTTGCTTTTTTTGTCAAACATCGGCTTGTTTGCATTAACATTCCTATTAAAAAAAGGACGGCGTAGAATTCCAGTATTCGTTGCAAGCGGGATCGCCACACTTTTACTGGTCATTCATTGGATGGTGGAAGGATACAGAGTTCAGCTATTTTTCCCATATTTCATAACTATCATTTTTTTAGCCATTTCAAGTTATAGCTACTTTAAAAAAAACGGCCAAAAAAAAATCCCAAGATTCATGTTGGGTTCAGCTTATACCGCTATAGCGACAACGCTGGTCGTAACAGCGGGTCTTATGTATGCTTTTCCTGTATTTAAACTACCTGAACCGACAGGCGAATTTAAGGTAGGAACGCAAACTTTTCATCTCGTGGATACAAATAGGGAAGAGATTTTCGACGAAGCCAGAAGTGGTAAGAGAGAGTTGATGGTTCAGGTATGGTATCCGGTTCAAGATGGCACCGGCAAGTACGCTCCCTTTATTCCCGATACCCAGATTTTACGTTATATGGCCGCGAACTATGGCCTTCCTGAGTTTACTCTTCAGCACTTGAAGTACGTATCCAGTCATGCTTATTCGGGGGCCGAAGTCTCTTCTGCTCAGACTTCATATCCACTGATCCTTGCGAATCCCGGCTTTGGCTCGTCCAGGTTCCTCCATACGTCGCAAGCTGAGAATCTCGCGAGTCACGGATATATCGTGGCAGTGATCGACCACACCTACAATACATTTGCAACCGAGTTTCCGGACGGTCGAATCACGACCAGCACAACCAACGACTTATTCTCGCCCGACGATGATTACCAAACGGGAAGAGAAACTCGCGACAAGTTGGGAAAAGTGTTAACCGGCGATGTGATGTTTACGCTGGACCAATTCGAGCTCATCCAATCGGGACAGATTCCAAGTCATCTAAAAGGGAAAATTGATCTCGATCATGTCGGGGTGTTCGGTCATTCCATCGGCGGGGCGACGGCCTACGACGCTTCTTACGATCCGCGAATCACGGTTGGAATAGACTTGGATGGAGGGCTTTATCGTCTTCGTGACAGAGAGGATCTGCGAAAGCCGTTTTTGTTCATCAACTCGGAAAGCTATTTCGAAGAATTAAAAATGGTGATGAATAACCGGGTCTACACAGATGCAGAGCTTAACCGTATGGGCTCAACAAGAGAGTGGATGGATCAAGTAACGGAAGATAAAAAGTTGGAGCTTGAACGGATGCGCGAAACGTTCGACGAAGGGGGACAAATCCTTTATATCGAAAATACAGAGCATTTGAATTTTGCCGACGTACAGTTCATTTCTCCGATTTTCAAAATGCTGGGCATTACAGGAAAGATTGCGCCAGAAAGAGCGAACTCCGTTATCAATGCTTATATGCTGGATTTCTTCGATATGTATCTGAAAAATCAAGGCGGAGCCTTAATGAAAGGACCGGATAGCCGCTTTCTGGAGGTGAAGTTCATAACCTCGCTATTATAAATTACGGAACAGGCTACCAAATGTGTTTTAATCCCCTTTGTAAAATAACTATATATTTACTATATGGATAATAATTCAATGAAATTCAAGGGCCCATACAGACATAAGAAAAAGGGGAAGAAGTACGCCTTCCATGATCCGGAGCAAGATTCACAATGGTAATAAAAGTGAATACACACATGATCCATTAAAATTGCATTTGGTTAAACGCTTGATTCGATGGGAAATCCGGACAGAATGGTATAGATTCAAATATATAAGCCAATTAGAAAAAGTAAAAACCCCGCCGTCTGATTCGACAGGTAACGGGGTTTTCATTATTATGAATCTGATTTACGGACTTCGATCTGAAATTGGTCGGAATATGATTTGAGGTTCCCTGCAAGGCTGGCGAGCTGCCCGGAGATGTTCGACAGTTCGTTGGCCGACCGCTGCTGCTCCACAGCACTTGCCGTGACTTCTTCGGCCATGGCTGAAGTTTCCTCGGTTGCGGAAGCAATATAGCTCAAATGCTGTTCCACTTCCTGACGAATAGAGTGCATATCCACCGTCCGGCTTTCCAAACGTTGAGCCAGCTCCTGCACCTCGGTCGATAAGCGGCTAACCTGTCTGAACGTCTGGAGGCAATCAGCGATCTGTTCTTCCTGTTCCTTGACCGCCACCATATTCGCATCAAAATGACTGCCCATACGATGTATCTCTTGAACAAATGAACTCAGGATCTCATCAATCTCCTGGATCGAACGTTCGGATTGCTGAGCGAGCTGTCCCATTTCACCAGCAACGACCGCAAAGCCTCTACCCGCTTCGCCAGCGCGGGCTGCCTCGATTGAAGCATTCAGCGATAGAATTTGAGTTTGTTTTAAAATGTTGTGTATTTGTCCACTAATGGAGGAAGCGAGTTCCGATTGAGTCGTCAGTGAACTGGAAATTTCCTGCTGATGCTCAACACGCTTCGCATTCTCGCGGCTCTTTTCAAGCAGAACCTCATGTTCACGTGTAACTTGTACTTGCACGGCAGATAACTGCTCAGAAGTATGGGTAAACTGTTGCACATATGAACCTACTTCATCCATTATTTTGCCGAGATTCTCTGAGTGCTGGACGGATTGTTCTGTTTCTTCGGCCTGTTTCACGGAGCCTATAGCAATTTCTTCGATCGCTTTGGAAAGTTCTTCGGTCTGACGCTGATTCGTTTGAGCCGTTTCCGCAATATTTTTCGAGGACTGCTGCAACGTATTGGATCCTTGCTGTATTCCCATCAGAATGTTCGTCAATTGGGCAACCATGACATTAATCAAATCACTGATATCACCGAGCTGATCATTTGTCATATGTGTGGATACAACTTTGAGATTCCCATCAGCAACCTGTTCGAGGCTTGACTTAATATCGTGTACTTGTCTGAGAATGCCTCTTACTACGAATAGCATCATGACCAAAGACAGAATCAGAACAACCACAAAAATCGGGATAATGGTCCGATAAGCATTATTCAGGGATGTCGCGGAGACTTGATTCACTGCTCCAGCAGAAATATCAATGCCCAGATAGCCAATAACAGTACCTTGCGAATCCTTGATTGGTGTAAAGGAGGACAATAGCTGTCCCCAGGTTGGCTCATCTACAATGCCTGTTGTGACGACTTCACCGCGTAACAAGCGTTCCTGAATCTGGGGGTTGAATTCCATTGCAGTCCCGTAAGGGCTGTATTCCCTATCGTCCCAATCCGCTCCATCCACGGTGTAGATCCAACCGTCTGAAGTTTTGTTATACATATAAACATATAAGGCTCCAGATTGAAGCCTAACTTTAACGAGTTCGTCTCTAAGACTTTTGTATTCGTTGCTCTCCTCTGAAGCAGTAGAGGATAATGTCTTGATTAGTTCCGATTCCTGGCCTAGTTGAGAAGCAGTATTCACTGCCAGCTGCTGATTGTTATGCTGCATGGTCATTAATGATGCATTTTCACTAGAATCAATGGTGGTCCACATGATTAGACCGCCCATGGCCAGCAGCGGAACCAGAATGATCAAATAAAGTTTAAACCTTAAATCCATCTTTTTTTTGCGAGTCTGTCTCACGTTCTGTTCCCCCTTGGAAGTAGTAAAGCAATATGGTTATTCGTATAACCCCATTCTATTTATCGTAAAATCGAAGAGGGAAATGAAGACTAATCCTAGATTTATATTTACATATAGGCTGATGGGCGGCATACTTTTTATCTTGAAACATATTAGACAACTTGATTTAAATGATATCAACAACAAGTACAGAAATGGAGGAGATCGGGGACATACAAAAACGTACACGTATAAAGCGAACAGTGGCCTCCAGGAACTCGCATATACAACAGGTACAGGTGCGTCTAAAGTTAATTTTGAATACACTGGGTTAGAACAAGTCAAAAGTATAGCAAAAGATAATCAAAGCCTCATTTTATATCAATACAATGATACGGGCGCAATGCAACAAGTCGATCGAGCCAACGGAATTATAACTAAAGCTACTTACGATCAAGGGGATCAGCTGCTTACTTACAGTGATTACTTTGGCACTGGTAGTGCACTTCGTGAGCACAACTATACATATGATAGCAATGGAAATGTAAAAATAATTCAAACTGATGCTGGTGGTACAGCCTATCTGTACGACACACTCGACCAATTGACACAAGAAACACTACCGGATGGAAGGACGATTCGTTACAGTTATGATGAACAGGGAAGGCGTATTCAGTCGATTGGCCAGTCCGTGGCGTATGCGGACCTTAACTCTAGAATTTTCAGTTGAGGAGAGGGTGAGCCTTACAAGGTGGTCGTGATCAATTGTGCCAAGAAGCTGGCTCACTGAATGAGTAGACAATAGTGCAAATACACTCAACACTGTTGCAAAATGACCTGAAATTCAAACGAAGCTCCACAAAGGGCAAATTGACATGGGAGAATGGCTTATACATTCCTATCTTCAATGAATAACATACATAAACAACTGACTAGGAAGAAGTGAGTAGGTTGAGAATTGATTTGGGTAGCGGCATAAATAAGTTCAAAGATTGCATTGGCATTGATCGTATTCGTTATGAGATGACGGACATTGTTCATGATTATAACTTGCCTATTCCACTTAAAAACGACACTGTCGATTTTATAATGTGTTCTCACAGTTTGCAATATGTTGATAATTTGATTTTGGTTATGAAGGATATTTATCGGATTTGCCGACACAAAGCAATAGTATGTATTGTTGCTCCTTATGCTCATGCCAGTGTTCATATGGTAAATCCCCAGTTTAAGCAACAGTTCAACGAGCACTCGCCTAAATATTGGACGACTTACCCAGGACGTATGGAAGACGATAGTGAGCTTTCCCTGTATCCATCGGTCGCTTTCCCCGTAGAAGAGGATTTGTCCCAAAATCGGATTGACTTCCGAATGCTGAAGATGGAATTCTTTTATTTCCCTGCCTACCATGGTTTATACAATGAAGTGGAGCTGGGACTTCTCAGACAATCACAATTCAACGTAGCTCATCAAATCATGTATCATCTTCTGGTCGTGAAAGAACCGATGCCCGAAGCGGAAATAGCCGGTCTTCAAGGGACCGTAAGACTGGAAGAACCGGATTATGTGATGGAACAACGAATTCGAACAACAGAAAAAGAAGAACAGGAACAATCCTTCAACTTGGATCATTTTCGTTCCCTCTCATCTGGAGAGGAAGAGTCTCTAAATAAGTCAGTAGAAGAAAAGCCCCCTATACTTAAAAAAAGTAGCAAAGGGGGCAAGCAAAAATCTTCTGGAACCAAAACAAGGGCCAAGTCCAATCGGAAAACAAGTGTAGGTAAGAAAAAAGTAGGTACAAAACGATAAGTTGTTATTCTTCACTTTCCACAATGGTGACTACAGTGGTGTTTGATGCAAGGGTTATAGCAGCAGTGCCTGCACCAGGAATGACGTAAACAATGGATAATGAAGCCTGATTCACCAGTTTGCTATTCGCAGGTTGCCCCTTGACCAGAACTTGATAATGGATCTGAATGGATTCTCCCGGCAGCAATTGGTTTAATATCAGGCCTTGTTCTAGATTGGTGCCCGTCTGCGGAAGATTTGGGGCGTGAATACTGCCTGATACGATGTGTGCTTCCGATTGTACTTTATCTTTTAAAACAAGCTGGGTTGCGGTGTAAGGGCTCGTATTCTGAATAAGGATGGCATAATTAATAGTTTCACCTACTTCAACAACCGTTTTGTTAGCCATTTTTTGCACAGGGATGGCTGGCGCTGAAGAGGTTTGCGATACCCCAGATCCAGCCTCCGAAGCTACAGGGGGAGTGGAAGGTACTGGTCCTGACGGAATTATAGGCACTGTTGGTGTAATTGCTGTGACGGGAATGATGACGATGTTGGAATCCACTCTGAATGGAATTGAACCTAACCGATATTCCACACTGGCCTGATTGGTGATTTGAGTTAAAGTAATACCACTATTTACGGTGACTTGGAAACGTATTGAGATTGTAGCTCCGGCTTCAACATTCTCGATACCAACTCCAGTTGCCGGGTTCGCTCCCGGTATATTTACCCCTCGGCTCGTAACACTTCCACTTACAAAAGTCGTTCCTTGAGGAATCTGATCAAAGAACAAAACATCACTTAACGACACGTTGTTGCCATTTACCAAGGTGAACGAGAAATCAATGATTTGATTTGGAGCAACCTGAGTGGGAGAAGCGGTTTTGATAATGTCCACCAGTGGGTCTGAAATTATCGTTACGACCGAATTGGAATTGACTGAATTGTTTGTGACGCTACCGTCAGGCAGAGTATAGGTGTACGTGGCTATGGCTTCATTTACAACCTGATTATTGGCAGGGAAATTTAATATGTTTACGGCGAACGCGACGGTGGTGATATCTCCTGGTGGGAGGGTCCCTATCGGAATTCCATCTACAGGATCGCTAATAATAGGCACTCCATTCACTGTTAAGGAATCCGGAATAAAGACAGCCTCTAGGGGAATGGGGTCAACTAGGGTGACGTTTGCTGCCGTATTTCCCGAATTTTGAACACTAAGGACATATTGCACGGTATCCCCGAGATCTACTTCAGCAGGGGATGCGGATTTGAGAATCGTAATCACCGGTGCTAGAATGGGGATCTCTACAAGGTTGGAGGAGGTGCTGCCACCTAACCCATTTAGAATAAAGGTCAGATTGGCTTGGTTTATTAATGTGTTTGGAACGGGCTGCACGGATAAATTATCTACACTTACTTGGAAGGTCAACGTATTAGAACTGTTCCCTGCAAGGCTGCCAATTAAAAATCCATCAGAAGGATCAGCATCAATCTGTACTACCCCGTTCAGGGTTAAGCTGTCCGGAACAAAAGTTGATCCATCTGGAATGGGATCAGTGAGAATAACATTAGTTGCTATCGCACTTGAACCGTTAAGCACAGAAAATGTGTAGGTTACAATATTCCCCGAAGTTACTATCGTTTGGTTAGATAATTTTGTGACTGTGATTGTGCCAGGATCGCTCACCGGAATGGTCACTATATTGGATTGAGATGTTCCCGGAATAACTCGCCCATCTGGAAGGATATATGTGAAATCGCCGGTGGCCTGATTGACTAACTCGGGCCGGTCTAGCAGGGAAGTAACGGTTGCTAAAAAGGTGACAGTAACCGGAAATTGAGGCTGTACAGTGCCTAAATTAATCCCAGTTGTTGGATCAGCACTACTCCAGCGATTCCCGTTAATAAGCACGCTGTTTGTTACGAATGTTTCTCCTGCAGGCAGCGGGTCCAGTAAAACAACGTCAGCATTGTAATTCCCGAGATTGGATACAACCACTGTATACGCAATGATATCGCCTACAATAGCTGCTAGGGTATCGGCTGACTTTACGAGATTGATAATAGGTTCAAATACTCTGACATTTACGATATTGGATAAGGAAACTCCTGTAAAGTCTTCCGTGCTAAACACTAGGGTAGCCTGATCCGTAAGGAATAAGGGGAACGGTACCGGAGGTGCTGTTCCAACAACAGTGACTTGGAACGTGATGGTTACAGTGCCATTGGCCGTGATGGTACCAATGGCTATACCTGTGTCAGGGTCAGCTCCAGGGATAGAGACCCCGTCTATCGTAACGCTGTCTGTCACAAAAACGGAGGCAGGGGCCACAGGATCGGTTAGGATGACGCTGGTCAAATCAATGGCATCATTGTTTTGGACAACCAGTGTATACGTAACAATATCACCCACGATGGCTTGGAGCTCATTTGCGCTCTTAATGACTGTTACGTTGTCTGCGGAGATAGGGATGACGACGACGTTGGAGTCAGCTGCTCCGGGTATAACTCGGCCATCTGGTGGTGTGTAGGTAAAGCTTGTCGTGGCCTGATTGATAATTTGGAATGATTCAGGCAACGAATTGATAACAATTTGAAAACTGACGAGCACAGAACCTCCAGCAGGTACGATCCCCAGTGAAAATCCTGAATTGGGATCTGCTGCAGGAATAGAAATGTTGTTCACCAGTACCGTACCCGGAACAAAAGCGGTCTCAGCCGGAATGATGTCGGTAAGGAGGGTAGTTGCATCAATATTCCCTGTATTGTTAACGATGAATTGAAATGAGATAATCTGTCCAACCACAGCAAAGGTAGGAACTGCGGTCTTGGTGATGCCGATAATCGCCTGAAAGACAGGAATCGTCACGACGTCGGAAAAAGAGGCACCGCTAAAAGTGCCGCTCGTGAACGTAACTTGAGCTTGGTCTGTTAACTCTGCAGGTTCAGGTAGGGAAGTGACATTCACACTAAAGGTAATCGTTGAAGAAGCGCCTCCAAATAGGGTCCCAACTGCTATGCCTGTCATGGGGTCAGATGTAGGCTGAGAAACTCCATCAACCGTTACGCTGCCCACTGCAAACACAGAACCTGGAGGAATAGCATCGGTCAACAGAATATCAGTGACGGGAATCGTATCCTGATTGGTCACTACAATGGAATAGGTCACCGTGTCTCCAACGACAGCATCAAGGACGGGGGTAGACTTCACTACACTAACGAAGGGTAATGTCACTGGAATAATAACGGTGTTGGATACTACGGAGCCAGGGATAACCCTTCCATCCGGCGGTTGGTACGTATAGGAAGCTGTACCCTGATTCACGAGCTGAAATCCGGCTGGCTGGCTAACCACATTAACTTGAAAGGTAACTGTAAACACCGTATTTGGGGCAACCGGTCCGATCGGAATGCCGGTCACAGGGTCGGCACCCGGTTGAACAACGCTATTGATTGTAACACTCCCCGGCACAAACACAGATCCATCCGGAATATTGTCCAGCACAGTAGTGGTTGCACTGATGTTGCCCGTATTTGTAACAACAAGGGTATAGGTCACGTTCTCGCCAACCTGGACGTTTGACGTCTCCGCACTCTTAACAATGGCTACATTAGGCTGAAAGACAGGGATTTCTATGGCATTGGTAGGCACAGCGGTATTAATGACTGGGCCACTCGGTACCGTAGGAGCAGTGTACCCAACCTTGGCCTGATTGAATAATCGTGGTGGTGCTGGAAGCGAAGTGACTACGACCTGGAAGGAAACGGTTACCGATGCACCTGAAACAAGAATGCCAATGGGGGCACCTGTGATTGGATCAAGGGCAGCCTGGGGAACCCCGTCAATCGTAATACTATTCATCACAAAAGTAGTACTATCCGGAATGTTATCAAAGAACATAACATTGGTCGCATCCAACAATGACGTATTCGAGATCACGATAGAGTACGTTACGGTATCTCCAACGATGGCATCAGCGACGTTAGCGCTTTTTACAGCAGTCAATACGGGAGTATTAATATCAATCTGCAGGCCATTTCCGTCAACAAGGTAACCGTCACCGTTGGTGGTCAGTTGGAACGTGGCTTGAGTCTGTGTATTATGCAAAGTAAAGCCAACATCAACATTCGTAATATCCCAACCTTGTCGACCGCCTATGATATTGGTCCCAGGTGTCCCATTGATTTGATTGCGTGTACCGAAGGTTCCCGATGTATCCAGAAGGCCGGCATCATTGTTAATCTGTGAAGCGAAAAAGTTGGTCGCGAAGTTATTGGGGCCTGACAGATTGGTGACCGTTCCAATGGTCGGGCCAAACCGTGCCTGATCCCCTGTCTTTATAGCGTCACCTTCCTGGCTGCTGAATAACGCTCTTCCTGCGAGAGGCCCCATAAATGGAGTAGCAAAACCATCAATGACCATGTTAACAGGACCTGAAGTGGAGAGAATGACATCTGCAGTCACTCGAATAGACATGTTTCTCAGAGGCAGAGCCGGGTTCTGATACACAACGCCCAGGGTCCAGCCTGCATGGTTCGATGTTGGATCAGGGATCGAAAGTGTGCCGACTACGCCTCCTGTCGTGTACGCTCCTGCACCAGCAGCGGAGACCAGATTGGTAACTTCCGCTGATCGTACATAGGCATAGGTCGTGGGAAAGCCAGCTTGAGTGGAGAGGATAACCTCAAAACGAGTGGCCGTGTCGGGCAATACACTTGTCTGACCTAATGGAGTAGTAAACAATACGGGGTTGTTAATGAAAGCAGAATTATTTTCCGTGCCATCGATGTATGTACCACCCCAAATCAATTCCGCATACAAAACCGTGCTGCCAGCGGGAATCTGAAGTACAGCGGCTGAGCTGTTGTTGAGGAAGACACTGGTTGTACCTGGCGGGTAGGTCCCAAATTGTTGCGTTGTGTCTGTTGTAATATAAGCACCGATACTATCAACCGTTCCGGGAACACCAGGGGTTCCAGAACGGCTAAGTCCAAGTGTATTCCCAGTGAAGGTAATTGCTCCATTTTCATTAATGGAGTACCTTTCAATAAAGGCCATTTCATCCTTCCTTTCCGTATCGCAGAGCTCTCTCCTACGTATATTGAAGTAAGAGGTTGTACGATAACCAAGAATGAAAGGAAAAAGGAAGTAGGCAACAACGTATTTTGCGACAATATCCAAAGACAAAAAATACACAAAATAATATGTCAAGGAATGGACCCCAATATTGAGGCAGTGCTGTCTTAGCACAAATTCATTCAACTCCGTGTCCCAAGCCAAAGACAAGAACTTGTACCGATTGCCGAAAAGGACAAGAACATGTTCGATGATTCAATGAGAACGACGCCCTCCAATGGGAGCGTGGGTGAAAATATATCTTGAAGCTAACGGGAAACGATAGCTCAATACAACGAAGGAGACAGACGACCAACATGATCGGCTGTCTTTTTATTAAACTAACTGGCAGAATAGCGCCCCTCGCTAATTTTATTCCTCGAGGTGGATGCCGGCAGCTTTCAAATGCCCATAGGTAACAATTCTACTAAACTGAGATGCAGCTTCATCCGCAGGAAGAGGCTGATCATTTTTAATCCACCAAATGACAATCCCCATGAAAGCCGATACGAGATATTCGAGCAGCAACTCTTTGGATATCACTAAATGGGATTGTCCTTGAATAGGACTCCACCCCTCATTTAATTTGTCTTTAATGATATTCTCCATTTTTGCTCGAAACTGATAGATTCTATTCTCTTCAATTAACATGGCGTTGTAAAAGGTAGTGTTGAGAGAAATATGTTCCAGTACAGTTTGCATGACAGTCTCAAGTATAGAAATACTGAAGGGATTCATGCTGATGGGACAAAGAATGACGGCATCCTTTAGTTCGCTTAACAATTCATTTATACATGTATCTAATAAATCGGGTTTATTTTGATAGTGAAGATAAAATGTATTTCGATTGATCATAGCCCGATCGGCAATATCCTGAATCGTTATCGCTTCATATCCTTTATCCTGAATAAGCTCATAAAACGCCTTTCGAACCGATTGCTTCGTGCGAAGTATTCTTAGGTCGGTTTTCTTATTCATTATTTTCTGTCCCCTTTAATTTATTTTAAGCAGTTAAGCGACAAAATTTGTTGAGATGTCTGTTATCCTTCAAAATTAAAAATATTGAATATTGAGCTTGGTATTACCCACTATTATAATGAGCGATAGATAAATAAACAACATAACGTTCATTATTTATCTAGTGACTATAAAATTCAGGAGGATATACAAATGACATCAAAGAACCAAAATGAGCTTGTTCGTAAGGCAGTCGCCGTGCTGGATAGTTTTGAGAGCGGCAACCCTGAAGCGATCACGGCTCACGTTCATCCAGATCAATATATTCAGCACAATCAAGGCTTATCTGATGGTCGTGCGGCCATGCTTGGTGCACTTGACCACTTAAAGGAATTGGTACAAAAGTAAGTATTAAGCGTGCTTTGGTCGACGGGGATTATGTGGTACTTCATTCCGTATATGAGTTTTTTGGCCCGAAAATCATTATTGATATTTTCCGTTTTAAGGATGGGCTGATTGTTGAACACTGGGATAATATGCAAGAGATGGAAGGAAAGACACCGAGCAATCATACGATGATTGACGGACCGGTAACGATAAAGGATCTTGACAAGACAGATGCTAACAAAGAATTTGTCAAAAGCTATGTTGAAAACATCTTGCTTGGGAAGAATCCCGGCCTGCTAGCTTCTTACTTTGATGGTGATAATTACATTCAGCATAGTCCGCATATTGCAGACGGCCTTTCCGGCCTCCATGTTGCATTGCAGGCGCTGAAGGAAAAAAACATTAAATTTGAATATACTCATGTCCATCAAGTGATTGGGCAAGGTGATTTTGTGCTTACAGTAAGTGAAGGTCTCCTCGACGGTCAACCTACTGCTTTCTATGATTTGTTCCGCGTGGAGATTGGTAAAATCGCCGAACATTGGGACGTCGTAGAGGCCATACTGCCGCCAGAAAAACGAAAAAATTCGAACAGCAGGTTTTGAGTTTGGCCCAATTGAATTTCAAGAAAGACATCACCGAATTTAATTACGGTGATGTCTTTCGCATCGCGAAATGTACTTGAGTGATAAATTCTCCCTTCAAAGATATAGAAGCGTTGCTGTAGCAACGCTTATTTTATTCAGTACAATTAAATGACCGTGTGGAGCAGTTATACATACGGAAAAGATGAACATTGCAAAGAGATCATCAACTATATGTTCATTATAAACAGATAAGGAGTAGATGATCATGAGAATGCTGAAAGAAAAAATGACGTGACTGGGAGTGGGAAGCGTACTGGTCGTGTTGATCCTAGCATGGCATAAATCATATCCTTGTGCCAAGGCACAAAGCTTGGTCCCATAATATGTGTAGGGTGGATCGTTGTCATGATTTTTTTGATGTATTTTCATGGGATTGGATAAACGTCCAGGCTGCTGCTTCTTCAGTCGTTTTTGATGGATCTTCATTATCGTAAGCAATGATTGATTCTGAAAATCGTCCAACAAGTCATCATTCTATAGAAAGTATTAGAACTTCGAAGTGAGGGTAAGAGCAACAATGAATTGAACTTGGGGGTAAACAGTGTTACTCTAAAAGTCTGTGTTCGACAATACATTACAAAATACTCACCATTTTAGTTATAAAGAAAGGTAACACTATGATAAAAGTTGATAACTTATCCTTCTCGTTTCCACAAAAAGAACTATATAACAACATTTCATTTACGTTTGAAGAGGCACAACATTGCGCTTTTATCGGAACAAGTGGCAGTGGGAAAAGTACACTGATCGATATACTGATGGATCCTGAAAGATATTTGTTCGAGGGCAAGCTAGAGATAGACCCGGATTGCAGAATCGGGTATGTAAGTCAATTCTCGCAAGTAGATAAAACGAAAGAAATGACCGTTTTTGAATATATCGGAGAAGAATTCATCAAGATACAAGATGAAATCTCAGCCCTTTATGCGGAAATGGCCACCACGTCGGATATGGATTCGCTGCTGGAAAAGGTTCAATTGGCTTTGGATGCCTTCGAGGCGATGGATGGGGATAATTTCGAAAACACCATTAATAAGCAGCTAAACCTGGCCAACCTCATGAAGCTAAAAGATCTTAATGTATCCGAATTAAGCGGCGGGGAATTCAAACTCATTCAAGTGATGAAGGAAATGCTTAGTCGTCCGGACTTAATGATCATGGACGAACCCGATGTATTTTTAGACTTTGAAAACCTAAATGCGCTTAAAAAATTGATTAATTCCCACAAGGGAATGCTGCTAGTTGTTACGCACAACCGATATCTATTGAATCATTGTTTCAACAAAATTATACACCTTGAAAACACGGAGATCCAAGAGTTTGACGGGCGATATATCGATTATAACTTCTCGCTGCTTCAGACTAAGATCGAACTGCAAGAAATCGCGGTTGCTGAAGCTGAAGAAATTGAGAGATACGATCACATCATCGACAATCTTAGAGAGATCGCCACGTATAATTCGGAAGCCTCCAGAGGCAGAGCGTTAAAAGCCAGAGTTAAGTTTCAAGAGAGATTGGAAGCGCGTCGAATAAAAGAGCCATTTGTCGATATCAAGCAGCCGAATATCAGTTTTGGTATCGATAAGGAAATGGAAGACACCGTTGTGGTTAACGTCAATAATTATAGCGTTTCCTTTGACGAGTTGCTTTTGAAAAATGTGAACTTCGAGATCAAATCGACAGATAAAGTAGCCCTGATCGGTCCAAACGGTACCGGGAAAACGACTTTACTCCGAGAAATCTTTAAAAATAATCAGGATTCCATTGAAATAAATGCTGATGATGTTAACGTGGCTTATTTATCTCAGGTTCAAGGCGAGATGCTAAAGGATTCCAATACAATATTAGATGAATTCATCGAGGCTGGGTTTGAAACTTATGATGAGATTAGATCATTTATTTCAAACTATGGCTTTGAAGGAGAAATTCTTGATCAAAAGATAGAGTCTTTATCTGGTGGAGAAAAAAACATGCTTCAATTGGCTAAAGTTTCTGCCAGTCAAGCAAACGTATTGCTTCTTGATGAACCGACAAGCCATTTAGATATCTATACACAAATCGCATTGGAGAAAGCTATTGAGGACTACAAAGGTGCGATTCTCATGATTTCTCATGATTTCTATTCTGTTGTTAATGGTATGGATTATGTTTTAATTATTGAGGACAAGACGATTAGTAAAATGAGTATACTAGAATTTAGACAGATGATTTATGCGAGTCATTTTAATGAAGACTATCTAGAAACTGAACAAAAGAAAAAGTCTGTTGAAATGAAAATAGAATTGGCTTTGAAAGATACTAATTTTGAACTTGCAAAAGTATTGGTTGATGAGCTAGAAGAGCTGATTAAGTTGCTTTAATTACAGCTCTCTGATTGAAATGATTACAAGAAAGTGAAGTCAGTTACAGCAAAAAGGGCTATAGTTGCCGAGGTGCAAGAACATTGTTCCATTGAAAGTCGCTATTTTAGCGGCTTTTTTTATATTATCGGTACAACTGAAAACCGCATGTCTAAATCCAATCATAAGAATATGTTCCTATCTATGATAGTTGTATACCTGAATTCCTTTCTTTATGTCTACTTCTATATGAAGCCGAAGATTAAACGTGAAGAGCTTGAAAGATTCCTCGCAAACAGCGAGTTTGGCTATTCATAATAAATGGCCTCGTAAGGAAACTCTAACTTATTCATGCGATACTCTTTAGGCGACATGGACATATATTGCCGAAAAACTTTGCCGAAATAGCTGGGACTCTCAAAGCCGCATTGTTGACCAATTTGGGAAATCGGAAGTTCCGTCGTGCGGAGTAGTCGAATTGCAACCTCAATGCGTCTGTCTTTGAGATAGGCTAGCGGTGATGTTTTCTCGGATTTCTGAAATAATCTGCACAAGTAGTGTTTATTGATATCGCAGTGGCTGGCCAGCAGATCCAGCGTCAATGGAGCTGCATAATTCTCTCGGATGAATTTTTTACATTTCTCAATTGTTGTTATTGAAAGGGCACCGATATCCTTCTCCGCATCCCGACTCGTCTGCACTAGGATAAGCAACCACCGATAGATTTGCTCGGACAAGCGATACTTGTCCGTAACTTTCTCTTGATGAATCAAATGGATAATTTGCCATAACTCTTGAATCAAAGGAGAGTCCGCGTTTCGTCGAATGACATGTCCTTCAATATCATGGATCATATCCCAAATTCGGTTGGCTTCATCCCCTCGAATGTTTATCCATATAAATTCCCATGGTTCGTTATTCTCTTGCTTATAGTAATAGCAATGTTCTCCGGAGATTTTAACAAGTAGTGCATGTCCCTTCGGTAAAGGAATCGTTTGATTTTCAATATCCAGATAACCCTGACCATTAAGCGTGTATTGAAAAACGACGTGTCCCGGGTCCGGTCTATTGTCACTTGGACAACGATATTCCTCGCTAGAAACGATCTGCCATCCAATAGAGTCCAGTGTCATGATTGATGTATCGTCATTACGAAAAGCATAAGAGACCGTATGAACCATCGTTTCATCTCCTTCCTAAAAAAGTCAATTATCTTATATAATACGTCACATTTTTTAGATTGTCTGTCTTTTTTTAGACCTGTAAGATAAATGTAAGCGGTAACATAAAAAGGGGGTGACTGTAGTTTGTGTTCATTTGACAACCAGAAGGGCAGATCGAACTTGTGATTCTAAAATGAATTTTTCGATAAGGAGGACTTAATCCGATGAACCGAAGAACTGTTTCCATCCAGAAATCGATATTTGTATCTTTATTAGCGCTCCTTATGGTTATCTCACTGGTTATACCCCCGGCGCCTGTGCGTGCAGAGTCACCAATTAGCCTACCGGGTCGCCAAGGAGAATATCTTAACCGGGGTCTGGTTGCGGTTCTTGTAGACAACGGTGTTTTTTTAAGCTGGAGGTATTTAAATAATGATCCTGATGATATCTCTTTTAATATATATAAAAATGGAACCAAAGTGAACGCATCGCCCATAAGCGACGTGACGAACTATGTGGACACCACTGGTTTCGACAGCTCGCAGTACCAAATATCCACTATCGTTGCGGGAAAGGAGCAAATGCTGCCCGAAGTTGTCTCGGTCTGGCATAATGATTATTTGCCTATTCCGCTGGATAAACCGGCCGACGGTCGGACCAAAGACGGTGGAACCTATACGTATTATGCAGGTGACGCATCTGTAGCTGACTTGGACGGCGATGGCGAATATGAAATCGTCTTTCTGTGGAGTCCGAGCAATTCCAAGGACAATTCGCAGGCAGGTTATACCGGCAATGTCTATATCGATGCCATCAAAATGGACGGCACGAAGCTGTGGAGGATTGACCTGGGCGTTAACATCCGTGCCGGAGCGCACTACACGCAATTAATGGTGTATGACCTCGATGGCAACGGAAAGGCCGAAGTTGTGGTCAAGACGGCGGACGGCACGAAGGACGGACAAGGCACGGTCATTGGCGACGGCACGAAAGATTACCGTAACGAGAGCGGATACATACTGTCAGGGCCTGAATATCTCACGCTGTTTGACGGTGAGACTGGCGCAGCCGTGTCCACGGTGAATTATGATCCGCCAAGAGGAAACGTCAGCGATTGGGGTGACGGTTATGGCAACCGTGTAGACCGTTTCCTTGGCGCCATCGCTTATCTGGATGGCACGAAGCCAAGTGTCATAATGAGCCGGGGTTATTATACCCGCACAGTGCTTGTTGCTTATGATTATGTTGGCGGGGAGCTGGTCAAGCGCTGGACTTTCGACACAAACGAAGCAGGAAAACAGTATGAAGGACAGGGCAATCATAATCTAAGTGTGCTGGATGTCGACAATGACGGCAAGGACGAAATCATGTTTGGCGCTCTAGCCATAGACGATGACGGCAGCTTGATGTACAGCACCGGACTCGGCCACGGCGATGCCATGCACGCCGGTCAGCTCGATCCAAACCGGGAGGGCTATCAGATGGTAAGCGTGCATGAGCATTCAGATGCTGCATACGGACTGGAGATGCGCGATGCGGCAACAGGTGAAATTCTCTGGGGAGAGAAAACAGGTTTTGACACCGGTCGCGGGATGTCGGCGGATATTGATCCGAACTATCCGGGATACGAATCATGGGCCACAACGATTACCAATGGGCAGAGCGTTCCCGTAACCAATACCTATTCAGCTGCCGGAGAGGCTATCTACACGGTGGACGAAGGGCCCGAAACTGCCAATTTCGCCATCTGGTGGGACGGAGATCTTCAGCGTGAGCTGTTTGACCACGAGTGGGATAACAGTACAGCCAAAGGTATCCCGCTCATTTATAAATGGGATTACGAAAACAAAAAGCTAAATGAAATCTTCCGGGCGACCGGTACGTTAACGAACAACCATACCAAAGGGAATCCGGCGCTTCAGGCGGACATTCTGGGCGACTGGCGTGAGGAAATTCTGCTGCGAAGCGAAGATAGTTCGGAGTATCGTCTCTATACAACA
This sequence comes from Paenibacillus sp. GL_099_B, assembly GCF_057835695.1. Lineage (NCBI taxonomy): Bacteria > Bacillati > Bacillota > Bacilli > Caryophanales > Paenibacillaceae > Paenibacillus > Paenibacillus sp. GL_099_B. The sequence continues at coordinate 3,773,688 of NZ_CM174430.1, read as the reverse complement.
ACCATTCCTACAGACTATCGCATCCCTACGCTGATGCAGGACCCTGTGTATCGACTCGGCGTAGCCTGGCAAAATGTAGCCTACAACCAGCCGCCTCATACCGGCTTTTATCTTGGAGCGGAAGCTACCGCATTCCCTAAAGCCGATCTGGCGCTGACTCGCGAAGCAGAAATGCCGGAGCCGGTCTATCGCTTTAATTTCGGAACAGAGACTGCGTCGGGAAGTACGAACATACAGGATACGCTCTACGCGCAAAATCCAGGATACGGGTTCGTGGATACAACCGGTGTTACCGTAGGAGCAAATGAGGTTTCGGTTGCGACAGGTACGACATTTGCTGTTGACCTGCCAAATGCCAACTATAAGGTTACACTACGTTTGGGCAACGATACGCATGACTCAAACGTCGGGGTCAAATCCGAATTTGTGCAAAAGCTCGCCGTAAGCAATGTTGCAGCCGGAGCACCGTTGGAATATTCCTATGATGTTGCATTGGTGGATGGGCAGCTCGATTTACTCTTCACCGGTACAGCCATAGACATCCAGGATATCCTCATTGAGAAATATCCAGAGAAAGTGGCCGGTGCAGCAACAACGATCTATATGGCCGGTGATTCAACCATGCAATCTTACAGTGAAATGCAGGCTCCTCAAGAAGGGTGGGGCCAGCAGTTTGGACGTTATTTCTCGAATGGGGCAGTCATCGTGAATGATGCAATCGGTGGCCGAAGCAGCAAATCGTTTATGGTAGACGGCCGTCTGGACACGATCCTGCAGCGAATCAAACCGGGGGACTTCTTCTTCATTTCCTTTGGTCATAACGACGCGAGTGTAGGGATACCGGATCGGTATGCATCACCGGAGGACTATAAGATTTACTTGGCTCGTTATGTAAACGGTGCCAAACAGCGCGGCGCTACACCAGTATTGATCACTCCGGTTGGACGCAGAGATTTCAATACGGTGACTCAGGAATTCAACGTCAGCTTCCCGGCATACGTGCAGGCTGCCAAAGAAGTGGCAGAGGAGCTTGACGTGCCGCTAGTTGATCTCAGTAAGTTAAGTGTTGCGTACTACGATAAAATTGGTAATACAGCTACGGAGAAAGTGTTCCTTTATGCTAATCCGGGTGAATATCCAAAATACCCGAATGGGATCAACGATAATACCCATTTCAGCAGCTATGGTGCACAGAAAATTGCCGGACTCGTTGCTGGCGCGGTCAAAGACATGGAGCTGAGCATTTCATCGCTGGTCATCGACCCGGATATTTCCGAACCCGAACCAGAGCCGGAAATCCAGCTATATGAGGAGGATTTTGAAGGTGATGCCGCCGACTACCAGTATGCGATGGTCAATGCTACGGGTATTGCAGGAACCATGACGGGTACGGTCGTTGAACAGTCTGGAAATAAGGTACTGTCCGTTACGGGGTCCGGATCGGGCAATCGGGCCAAGGTGTTCCGTCTGTTCGATGCCGTAAACGGCGATCAGGTGAAAGTGAACTTTGACTGGCAATCCGGTAATGTGAGTGCCTATCCGTCAGAAGGTCATCTCACGGTCCAGGATTCTAACGAAAATGCCCTTTTCACGCTGTATACGAAAACCGGAAGCACGAAAATTCATTATTTTGTCGGTGCATATAATCCGGACTACGGTACGGGCGATACGGCCTTACCCGAAGGGGGAACGGCTACAGAGATTTCCAAGAACCAGTGGGTCGATGTGGATGCAACCGTTAATTTTGCCAAGAAAACACTGGATCTGACATTGAAGAATCTGGCGGATCCGACAGTTACACAAACGATTTCAGATATCCCGCTGAGTTCAGGTGTATATGCGGACAACGTCAGAGCCATTCGGTTCCTGGGGACGAGAAAAGGCGGTGGAGGCACGCTGAACTGGACTACGCAGATCGACAACGTGCGAATTGAAGGCACGGAGCTTCCTTCGGAGGGCGGCGATCAAGCTGCCTTAATCGCTCTGTACGATGAGATCAAAGCACTGGATCTGTCGGATTATACAGAAGCATCGAAAGCAGTAGTGAACCGGGCTTTGGCAGCTGCGGAAGCCATATTCAATACAGATGCCACTCAGAATCAAATTGATCATGTGTTTAACATGTTAACTGTGGCGAAAGATTCATTGACAAGTGAACCGGGCGAAGAGATTAGCGAATACAAATTTGATTTTGGTTCAGGCGGCGCTGCCGAAGGATACACCAATGTAGATGCAAAAAGAGCGTACATTGAAGGTAATGGGTATGGCTTTGCCGATACTACGCTAACCAAAGATGAGAACCGGGAAACCGGAGATGCGCTCAAGGAGGATTTCACACGGGTAAACGGCACCTCCTTCCTGGTGGAAATGGAACCGGCCAATTACCGGGTAACGATGACCATCGGGGATGCCCAAGAATCGACCAGCGCGAATGTCGTTGTAGAGCAGATGACGAAGCTGCCACTCACAACCATTGCCAAGGGCGAATTCAAAGAAATTACGTATGACATTGCTCTGATCGATGGCGTCTTTAATTTCGACTTCACCGGAAATGCACCGAAGATCAATGCACTGAAGCTGGAGCGCCTGCCAGATAACAGCGCAAGCGATGAACCTGTAATTTATTTGGCTAGTGATTCCACTGTGGCCAATTACGCGGAGAATTATCGTCCGCAAGCGGGTTGGGGCGAAACGTTGGGGAGATATTTTGATCAGAATGAGGTAAGCATTGATAACCGGGCAGTTGGAGGATTGAGCAGCAAAACCTTCCTGGTAGGCGGATATCTCAATGATATTTTGCTCGACATTCATGAAGGCGATTATCTGTTCATGCAGTGGTCTCATAACGATTCCACGCCGTCACGTCCGGAGCGTTATCTTACACCCGAGCAGTTTAAAGTATATTTGAAAGAATACATTAACGGTGCTGTGCAGAGAGGTGCAATTCCGGTTCTGGTCACGCCAGTGAACCGTCGCGATTTTACCGGAGAGGTGCTGAACAAGAGCTTCCCGGAATACGTACAGGCGATGAAAGAAACGGCGCAGGAAACGGAAACACTCATCATTGATCTGAACCAGGCCAGTTGGGAGCATTTCCAGGAGCTTGGAACAGAAGGAACCAAATCGATATTCATGTGGGTAGGTACAACTGAGGACAATACACACTTGCAGATGAATGGTGCAATCAAGGTAGCCGAACTCGTGGCACGTCTTGTGAAAGATTTGAATATACCGCTATCTGATTTTGTCACGCTGGAAGGGGAGTCACCTGATCAGGAAGCCCCGCATACTACGGCAACTGTGGAAGGAGAATCCCAGAACGACTGGTATACGACTCCAGTACAAGTAACCTTAACAGCAACCGATGAAGATTCCGAAATCGAAGGGACCTATTATAAAATCAATGGTGGCGAAACGGTGAGTGGTACGCAGTTGACCCTAACTGAAGAAGGAACACATACCATCACCTACTGGAGCGTCGATGTTGACGGTAACACAGAGAGTGAACAGTCTTTGTCTGTATCCATTGATCTCGTACCTCCAACCATTGAAATTCATGGGCAAACCGAGTACACCATTGATCAGCACGTGGAAATTGGCTATACAGCCTCCGATACGGTATCCGGTGTGGCAGAACCGACGGGTGTGCTCCTGGACACTCCGGCGTATACACTGGAACCCGGCCTGAACCAGGTTACGGCAACCGTCTCCGATTTGGCTGGCTGGGAACAGACAATTGAATATAGTTTCGGGGTTATTGCTACGTTCGACAGTCTGATCAATCTGACCAATTCCTTTGCGGATGAATCGATAGATCCTAATGCCGGTATTCTTGCTGATCAGCTTGCGAACACCTTACAGCAAGCCAACCAGGCAGCAAACGATCATGAAGGAGCAAAGGCGCGTCAACTGCTTGCAGCCTACGGTAATGACGTTCAAGCAGCTAGAGGAACCGTATTTACGGATGAGCAGGCAAATGTGCTGCTTAAGTTGGAAGAATGGCTCAAGCAGGCAACCCCACTAGCAAATGGGGCCCCTGGCACTCCGGTGTTATCTGACAATAACGGTTACGACACGGGGCTCAAAGACGGAGACTATACTGTAACGATGAATTTATGGTGGGGCAATAACGGCAATCAGTTCAAATTGTATGAGAATGGTGAATTGATCAAGGAAATTTCTCTGGTCGATCAATCCCCATCCGCCCAGTCTGTTAAAGTTGATATTACTGGAAAGAAAAATGGCACCTATATTTATACAGGTGAATTGATCAATGCACTGGGTACGACCACGAGTGTTCCGCTGACAGTCATCGTCACGGATGCTTCCCCGGGGCAATCTGTACTGTCGAACGACAACTGGGACGGTGACGGTAACTTTAATGTCACCATGAATCTGTGGTGGGGAACGAACGCGACCGAATACGAACTTTACGAAAATGGCGTTTTGATCGACACTCAATCGCTGCAAGCTCATACGCCGAGTGCACAGTCTGCGGTTACTGCAATTTCTGGAAGGGTACCTGGAATCTATGAGTATGAAGCTGTACTTCGTAATTCTTCAGGAGAAACCAAATCATCCAAATTAAACGTGACGGTACGAGAGTAAGCTGAAATGTTTGAGGCATTCCATTAACATTAAGTGATTAAAACGAAGTAAGGTAAGTATATAAAAAGTGCTACTCCTCATCATTTTTGAGGAGTAGCACTTTTGTTTATTTTGAGAAATTGAAACGGCTATGCATAGCCGTTCTTTTTGTTCTCAACATAGATGTAATAATAGCAAGCCAAATGTACGAAATTGACTAACGACCATACAACAAGCCATATGATTGGAGACGACAGGGTAGTCCAGATGCCGAACCAAGGCAGCACACGTCCTCCGCCGATAAACGTCACCAGAGGGGATAGGGACAAGAGAACTAGAATCGGGATCAGCCTTCCGACAATTATTAGAATCAATTTGCTGATCGTTAGGCGTTTGTTCCTCCGACGGATGTGAAAATAGGCATACACGCCCCATATAAGCGTAGCGAGGATCAGCGCAATCATGATCGTTTCCATATTTCGGCCGTTCAGAAAAGAGATTGTGGGCTTCTCACCCCTCATAATATTCGCGATTCCATCGATAAAAGCCGAGTAATTCACAAAAGCGTTTAATCCGGAATTAAACATCACCGCTATACCCAACTGATCGTCCAAATAAACCATTTCTTCCGACTTGTACGTCCAGAAAATGCCGCTATGGGAGATCGTTCGCCGGCCGGACTCGTCTTGGTCTGCAAGCCAGCCTATACCGTACGGACCGATGGCTCCAGCTGTATGATATTGTTTCATCAACGCAGGGGAAAGCAAGCTGCCATGATATTGGGCAAGCATCCATAGGGACATGTCCTCCGCGGTTGAAGCGATGCCAGCGGGACCGTCAATGAACCAAAGCGGTTCCGATTGACCTATGGAACGTCCCAAACTCAAGTAATGCCCTAGCGGAATAGTTTTATTTTCATAGATTTGCTGCGTCGTGGTGACGCTAAAGGTATGGTTCATTCCTAACGGTTCAAAAATATGTTTTTTCAGGTAATCTGAAAAGAACTCACCGCTGACGCTCTCCACGAGGTTCGCCAGCAATACGTAATTGGGATTATGATAGCTGTATGCTGTTCCGGGGCTATGAGCAAGTTGAATCTTGTTTAATAATCGGTTCGTCTCATTCAGCGATTGGAATTGCGGATTTCTCGTCATATCGGGATTTACTTTGTCATTGAGACCACTGGTCTGATTCAATAAATGACGGATCGTGATGTCAAGAACACGGGGATCCTGAGGAGAAAGCTCTGGAAAATAGGAAGCGTAAGTCGCATCCAGATCAATCATGCCTTTTTCCGCCAGCTGCAGAACGGCCAATGCGGTAAAGGACTTACTTAACGAAGCAATAGGAAAAGGGGTGTCTCCCGTAACGCTTTGACCATCCGCGAATGTCCCGTAGCCTTTTGCGTAGAAGACCTCATCGTTATTGGCAATCGCCAGTGAAGCAGCTTTAATGTGATTGGCTTTCATGGTCCGATTCATATATTCGTCGATCTCCTGCAAGACTTCTGTCCTGTCTCTGGCTGCATTGGCGGATACGGGGGTTCCCCACATGGTAAATAACAACAATAAACAGCTAATTGTGATATACATTCTTTTTCTCAGTTTTAACATGATAACACTCCTTGAATTCAAGATAAGGAAATGCTATCAGATAATTTTCAACTATTTATCAACTTGGGTCCCAATACTTACCGTCACGCTTCCGCCGCCGTGAGGTCCGTTTGCGACCTGGAGACTTCCTTCGTGTTTTTCGCAAAACACCTTGCAAATGTAAAGACCCAACCCGCGATGTTCGGACGAATCCCACACTTCGCCACGGTAAAAAGGGAGTACAGCCTTAACCAGGGCTTCGTCCGAGAAACCAGGACCGTCGTCTGAAACGGTAATTTTCATCGTGCCTTCCTGAAGGTCATAACAAACGTTCACTTGACTGGATGCGTATCTCACCCCATTGGCGACCACATTTTCGAAAATCTGCATGACAAGATAGGGATCCACATGTATTGAGGCATTATCATATTTCAAAGAAGAGACGAAGCGTATACCGAACTGCCTTGCTATTTGTTCGCCGCTGCTATCCAGTAAAGTCGTCAATGAGATCGTATCCATCGACTTGAAGTTCAACAGGACATCTTCCAGTCTCTGAATCGAGTTCATGGCCTCCGCATAGCTCTCCAGACGCAAGATGTGAAGGTTCATGGTATGGATCAGGTCCAGCACCTTTTCTTCCGATAACTTCTTCTCAGGCAGATAAGTGGCGAGAAACTCAGCGTTTCCTTTTAACACCGACAGGGGGGTTCTCAGATCATGGGCAAAAATCGCATTGAGCTGCTTCCGCTCCTCAACCGAACGCCAGAGCGTCTTTACGTTTTTCTCCAACTGTGAGCGCATGTTTTCAAATACCGCGATTAACTCGCCCATCTCGTCCCGGCTGTCATAGGAGATTCTGAAGCTTAGATCGTTGGCCGAAATGCTTTCGGATGCTTGCTTTAATAGCTCCAGCGGACGTTTTAGTTTCCATCTGTAAAATAGAACTGCCATAGTGACAATTCCTGTGGCCACGGTTAGCAGAACAGCCGCGACAAGGGAGGGCAGCACCCAATCCGTTTCTCCAAAACGCAGCCGCAGGTTCTCTGCCCAGGAGAACTCCATGGTTATGACGACCAGCACAGCAATGAGCGTGACCACGCACAACAGGATAAAAGATTGCAATAAGCTAAATCGCTTAAGCGGCAGCCTATTCATGAGCTTGGCCATTTGTATCCGACTCCCCAAACTGTTTCGATTCGGTTATCGCAGCTGTATTCCTTTAATTTGGAGCGAATACGCCGGATATGCTCCGCGATCACGCTGCTGTCGCCTTGATTGTCCATGCCCCAAATAGTTTCGTACATGCGTTCTTTTTCGAACACCATGCCGGGATGCATGGACAGCAATTCGATAATGTCGAACTCTTTTTTGGCCAGAGGAATTCGCTTCTCCCGGTAGTAGAGTTCCCGGGCTGTATAGTCAATGACCAAGTCTTCGTTAAACCTTACCGAGGATTTGCTTTGGATTCGCTGTTCCCTGCGCATATGCGCTTCGACCCTGGCCCCCAGTTCGTGAATACTGAAAGGTTTCAGGATATAGTCATCGCCTCCGGCCCGAAATCCGGCTATTTTATCTGCATCTTCGATTCGAGCCGTTAAAAATAAGATTGGGCAAGAGACGAAGTCACGAATTTTCTCGCACAATTGAAGGCCGTTCTGCTCAGGCATGTTGATATCTAGCAAAACGAGATCGGGTTGTTGTTCCACTTTCCGCAGCGCCTCCCGGCTGTCCTTGGCCGTCATGACGGAATATCCGTTTATTTCAAAGTAATCGGTCAGCAACTTTCGAAGATCTGCTTCATCGTCCACGATCAGTATTTTAGGCATTAATGCTCTGTCTCCCATATCTAAATGTTTGCATTCAGCATAGCAAAAAACTTCAAGCAATGTAATCTCCATTGAAATAGGATTTTTTATTCAGAAATCAATAAGTACTTGGGGAATAGGTACAACGTTTTGATGGAATAGAAAAAGGTCCCATCAATTCTTCCAGCAGGTTTACGTGAAAAAGGCCGTCTTCGATAAACTTAACTCTGTAGAAGTCTTGCAGCGGTTGATGAGGTGCGGAGTTGAGGCGGAAGCCTGGGTTCACAGAAACTAGTATTTATACAATCGATATTATAGAATATTAAATAGAGGGAATTATTCCAAATATGGGTTGTAATATTCTTGGGTGGAAGATACAATACTTTGAATTTCTATGAACAAGAGGTGGAAAACAGCTATGAAAAATAGAAACATAACTGGTATTGTAGTGGCCATAATTTATTGTGTTGTTCTTTATGTTTTTTTAACTGATGCCCCCCCTGGTGAAGCTCCAAATAATCCGTTTTGGGTTTATTCATTGTTTCCACTTGGAGTTGTTGTAATTACGTCTCTTTTTGATTATGTGATCAAGTTCGATTTCTTCAGAAAAAAGAAGAAGTAGTAGAAAAAAGTAAAGAATGAATGGTGTCGCGAGACAAACACATTGTTCCATTCAAAGTCGCTATTATAGCGGCTTTTTTGTTTTAAGGAACCAAGTTCATGTCCCAATCTGAGGACAAGCACATTGTGTCAAGAACTTAAGCTGAGCCGTACCACAAGTGAGTTCAAAAATATTGGAGTGTTGAGGAAGGCCACGCGGACTCACGCTGCATCAGAGGCGTAAAATCAATATTCCGGTGCGGCGTACTTCGTTACGTCCGGCTCAAATACCACTCCATTGGACAAGTCTAGCTCCACATGGGTGGTTCCGCGAACATCGGTCAGCACCAGTATGCGCGAGCCAACGACGGGAACGCGATCGGCGCTGGTACGCATGTGCGCTGAGACGATAATAGGAGCATCGTCGACGATATAGCTTACCTCGACCGTGAACATCGGGAAATTGAAGAGCCAGCGGTTAGTGAAGTTCACGGCAGTCAATGTCCCTGCGAATGACGAACCCTCCAAGCGGAGGCGCTGGATGTCCGCCTGACGTCGCGCGGCGTGGGCGATTGAGCCGGGTAACTGTACGAGCATGATAGCCGCCATAAGGGCGAAGCCAGCTCCGACGATGGCGCCGAGCTCTGGCGGGATCGTCGGCGACGTCGCTATGGCTGCGATGTCGAAGGGCCGCGCCGGATTGCTTGTCAGCGTCCAGAGCAGGAGGACTCCCGCCCCTGTAACCAGCCCTCCTGCGATCGCTAGTGTCGCGAAAAGGCCGGCGACCCTGGTCTGTCCGAACTGCTCGACCGCTCGCGAGTACACTCCACCGGTTGCACCGATCGCGACAAGCAGCAGCACCACGGCAATGCTCACCGTGACCGGATGACCGAGGAAAATGCTGATCGCGGGTGTCGGCGCCAGACCGAGCAGTGCTCCGAACGGAACGGAGCCTGTCATTGCCCACAGTGTAGCAGCTGTGAGCAGCCATGGCAGTATCGGAGCCGCACGTCCGACACGACGTCCCGGCCGGAGCATAGTCATCCTTCCGTTCCTGTCCATGGTGGAGAACAACGGCATCGTCTCAATATGTTTTTGCTGCCCGTGCTTCTGTTGATCCTCCGCAGCATCCCTCATTGGCATGGCCCTCCTGAGGGAGATAATTTAAAAGCATATATTTGATAAGGGAAAGATGAATAGTTGTGAGCGTTATCACAATCTAGGTGCCGTACTAAAAAGTTCAAATTTCTATTAACTTTATATTTAGCCATACACACCTTCACCTCCAGAAATTCTTGTCTATATTTTATCACCTATACGTTGTCTACTGTAGATAATCAATTCAAAACAAGGAGCAGATCAATAGTGATATCTGACTGATAAAAGGTCAATGTGATGGATTAAAAGAATATCTCGAAGAAGCCTTTCTTAAGAAAATGAGAGAAAAAACTACATCAACCTATCGGAGAACGATAATTGTATAAAGCGAAATCAAAATCAGGGCCATCCGGCGAAGGATGGCCTTTAACTTGCCGTCACAGACAGCGCGGAGAACCGTAGCACAAATAGAGGCAATTTCTCTGAAGAAAAACTTGCAGAAGTCTGTATTTAAAGAATGCGGACCCTTAAGAGTAGGTTAGGTCAGTCTTTATGGGATATATTTTGTGAACAACTTATGCGCGCTTTTTTATTGTTATATAACATATGGATTTGGTTTGAATGACAGACTCATTCTTTAGAATAGGGCGTAATCCCTCTTGAATATAGGTTCTCTACTAACTTGAAAAATTCTTCTGATGATAAATCCTTTTGACGCTGGATCCAAAGACGGAATAAAGAAAGAGAAGTTGTCAGGTAAAACTCAATGAAGTATGGCGTTAAGGAATGGTTTTGCGGAACGTTTAATTCCAATTGATGTAAAGTGATTTCTTTTTTTAAGCGTTTTAAAAAACGTGCACTTCCATAATCACCCAAAAGGGCATTCAGAACCAGGAGGTGTTCTCTGTTATCCAGACAATAAAGCGTATCTTGAACCATATTCATCGAGAGCTCTTTATTCGCCATTTCTTTTTTCATGTCATTGAATAAGTCATTTTCAACAGAGTCTAACAATTCGTAAATGTCAGTAAAGTATTGATAAAAGGTGCTGCGGTTATATCCTGACTTATTCGCAATTTCCTGAACCGAAATTTTCTCAATTGGCTTTTGGCTATATAACTCACAAAAAACTTCTACAAACTGTTGTCTTGTTTTCTCCGTTATTTGGGGTTGCTTTTTCATGTTTTCCTCCTACTAGCGAATAAGAATATCATCCGACAAATCATGAAAATCTGATGGTTGATCAAGGAATAATAAAGATTTACAATCACATCATACAACATGTTGTTGGGTAATCAAAAGGAAATGCTAATAAGTAGGGGTGGTTTATATGTCAGCAAAACAAGATAGAATTTTAATTTTTGGTGCAGGTGTCATCGGGAGCATGTACGCCATTAAGCTTATTGAAGCAGGGTTCGACGTTACCCTGTTTGCACATTCTAATAGATTTAAATCATTAAGAGAAAATGGCCTGCAATATAAAGAAAAAGATACAGTTAGATCGATACAAGTGAATGTCATTGATACGCTCGAAAATGACGATATATACGATTTTATTTTCGTTACCGTTCGTTATGATCGGTCCGAATCAGCGTTGTTAGCGCTAAAAGATAATCAAAGCAAAAATATAATTACGATGACTAGTAATTCAATTGGATTTTCTTCGTGGCTGGATATCGTAGGGGATAGACTTTTACCAGCTTTTCCAGGCTTCGGCGGACAGATTAAAGATGGAGTATTGCATGCTCGATTTCTACCAAAGTTTATAGCGGCAACTGCTTTTGGAGAAATTAATGGTGTAGTGACAGAACGTATAGAAAACCTCGCAACATTATTTAAAACAGCAAAGCTTCCTTACGTTATTAAAAAGGATATGCAAGCGTATCTAATCACACATTCCGTATCAGACATTGCCATGTTAAGCTTTTTGCATTCTGAGAATAAGATCATTGACAATAACACTGCCAGAACCAGAAAGACGGCACGCAAAATAACAGTCACTTTAAAAGCGCATCTAAGGGCAATACAAAAAGCTGGCGTTTCAATTGATCCACCAATGCTTAGAATGGTACTTAAAATTCCAAACATATTTTTGGATCTTTTCTTTATGACATGGCTACGAACTAAAATGGTAAGGGATATGATGTTGCCGGATTATGCGAATAATGCTAACAATGAGATTGTGCAGCTAAGTAATGATTTAATGAAATTTTTAAGTCAAAATGATATCAAATCGGTAATCCTTGACTAAACTAACGGGAAACGATAATTGAACAACAACAGCGGCAGTCTAAGACTTTATTTATCAAGTCTTGTTCTGTCGCCGCTTTATTTATTGGACCTATTCTAAAACTTTATTTTCACAGAATATCAATTTTCCGTTTTGCCCCAGTTGGGAAGGAAAGGAAGTCAGTCGGTTATTTGTCACCTGCACTATGTCTAACTCAAATGATAAAGCTTCAGAAACACGTAAGGCTGAACATTTGGTATAGGAATAGGTTGAAAACCGATTGGACGATGAACGGTTCTGGAAGGAAATATATGCGTACATATCATGAAATTTTTCCTGTGAGAAATGTATAACTAATCAATGAAGGTGCGCGATATGAAGGTCAAACTGATCCGAAGCAAGGAAGAATTTGGCGGTATGTTGCTGCCCTATCCGGAGAAGATGATCTGGGAGGCGTTACGCCGATCCGCTGTGAGCAGTTGATTCGCCAGTTAAATGGAGTGGTGGCGGTTATAGCTTGATGGGGAAGTAAGGGGATCAGCTGGTTCAGACCCGGACGATACTGCTCCTCTATCTCATTGAACTAGCGGGCAGATTAACACGATAAGCCTCTTAGGATTAGTCTGCTTAAGTAAAAAGAAGTATTTTCATGAATCTCTAATGTAAATAAATACAAATTGCACTTCAGTTAATCCATTTTCTATACATATTTTTAATAGTATATTGAGGTAAATAAAGTGATTATTCACTTTGAGAAATCCGAAATTGCTTTGTCGGTATTATTTTATGGCTACGTACGGGTTGCAAAACCATCGAAATATGGGAGTTTAAAACAGATGTTGTGCCGTAGTTAGTTTTATGAAAGGAAGGTATAAGGGTGAGTATTTATTACGCTTCAAGCAAAGGGGATATCACTAAGGATGCACTCCAAGAGTTATTTCTTTCGGTAGAATGGGAGTCTGGCAAGTATCCAGACGAGCTTTTACAAGCAATCGCAGGGTCTCATTCAATTGTTACCGCTTGGGAAGGAGCAAAACTTGTCGGTTTAATAAATGCTTTGTCAGATGGTGTTTTAACGGTATATTTTCATTATATGCTTATTAATCCGAGTTATCAGAGTATAGGTATAGGTAAGGAAATGATGAATATAATGCTTGATAGATATAAAGGGTGTAAAACAAAAGTATTAATTTCTTATCCTCATGCAGTGGATTTTTATAATAAATGTGGCTTTAATACAGAGGATGGAGCTACACCAATGTTTATCTCAGAGTTGATATGATGAACTAACGGGGAACGTTAGCTCAATAAAACTAAGAAGAAGACTTCAAAGTGATCAGCTGTTGTTTTCAGCTAAGGGACTGACAATAGAGATCGTTGCAGAAATGCTGACGATCCTTTTTGTATACCTATAGGGATGGTAGAGAACGGGAATATTATATTAGAGTGATATTCATTAAGCTATCGGCAGGATAGTACAAATTTTGTGCTTTAAGAGAAAGTGTGTTAAGGGACAAGAACATATTCCCAATGAAGTCGCTATTTTAGCGGCTTATTCTGTTTCAAGGTACCAAAAACTGTTTCCATGCCGAGGGAAAGAATGCAAGTCAAAAGCCTAGAATATTATTTCATCATTTTAGATAATATTGTTTCAATCAAAACAATTCGCAAAATTCATATTGTTTAAATCTAATATTGATGATACTATAATTTTGTTTCATACAAAACAATACATAGTTTTTGTTATGTGTAAAACAAAAAAAATAAGGAGGCAGCGCATGAAAAGAATAAATCCGAGATCCTCACACAAACAGCGGCAGATCTCATTTCACAAATCGTCATTACCGCTTCTTCGTTAGCTTTTATTTCCGGACGAGTTGCATTAAACGAATAAGGCGAGCTACTTGAGAAGGATGACTATCTGTTTCAGGCAAAGTAAGTCTTTGCTAAATTGGATGCAATTGCATCGATTTCCAACTAAGAGAGGAGAAATATGAAAATGAATTATGATGTGATTATTATCGGCGGGGGACCTGTCGGCATGATGTTGGCAGGGGAACTCGCTTTGGCGGACGTCAAGGTTTGTATTTTGGAGAAATTAGAAGATACCACCCCATACTCTAGGGCACTTAGTATCCATCCTCGTACAATAGAAATGCTGGACTTGCGCGGTTTAAAATCGGAATTGTTGAAAATCGGGAAACCGTTGCCGACCGGGCATTTTGCAGGCTTGGAAACTCGGTTGGACTTTACGGTCATCGACTCTTCATCGAATTATTCATTGTTTATTGCCCAATCCGAAACCGAAAAGATACTGGAGCGCAGAGCCAGAGAGCTAGGTGCGGAAATACGGCGAGGAACGGAAGTATCGTCCATCTCACCAAATTCAGAATATGTTGAAGTGGTAGCCACTGGAACTGAAGGCGAAATGACATTAACAGCAGCATATGTGGTTGGTGCAGATGGAGCCGGAAGCATTGTACGTAAACAGGCGAACATTCCCTTTAACGGAACGGATACAACACTTACTTCGGTCCAAGGCGATGTTGTGCTTAAACGCCCACCTGCAACGAATGTCGTTTCCAGCTTTGACGAGAACGGAATGATCATGATCGTTCCTGTGTCTAAAGAGTTGCATCGTGTAGTTTTTATCGATCCGGATCGAAAATCTATTCCTAAGGACACACCGGTCACGCTGGAGGAACTACGCTCAGGAATGCTCCGCATGTTAGGGGACGACTATGGGATTTCAGATCCGTACTGGATGACTCGCTTTGGCAATGCTACCCGACAAGCTGACCGCTACAGGGAGGGAAGAATATTCCTTGCAGGGGATGCTGCTCATATTCATTTCCCTGCCGGAGGTCAAGGTATGAATGTGGGACTGCAAGAGGCCTTGAATCTCGGTTGGAAATTGGCTGCGGAAGTGAAAGGATGGGCACCAGAAGGGTTGCTCGATAGTTACCATGAAGAGCGTTTTCCCGTCAATTCAGCATTGCTTAAGAATACACGTGTACAAACGCTGCTATTTGGTAACGATTTTTCATCGACTACGATCGATCTGCGGAGATTGATATCCAACTTATTGGAAATTCCGGAAGCTAACTACCGCTTAGCGAGTCAAATTGCAGCTGTGGATGTTGGCTATACAGTGCCAGATACTGTTTCTGAACATCCGTTAAATGGTCGCAGACTGGCAGAGATCAAACTGCGCAAGAATAACGGCGATATCTTCAGCAGTTACGAACTTTTCCGGGAAGGCAAATACATATTGCTAAATCTCGTTAATGATCAACTCGTGGAAGGCATCACTCGTCGTTTGCCCAATCAGCATTTCACATGTGTTACTGCAATATTGGCGGAACCAGCCCTGGACTGGAACAATGTGCACACAGCAATGATTCGTCCGGATGGATATATCGCATGGGCAATTTCCGATCAAGACAGTGAACTGGAACAAAGTATTAAGGAAGGTATTAAGAGCATCAGCAAAGGGTAACTTTTTTTACTCTTATTGTTTTGTGAGAAACAAAAAATGTCCGGAAGCCTCTGAATCATCGCTTTCCGGGCTTTTTCTATGTGAGATGTTGATATGAGAAACGTTCCGTTTTCTTACTTTACACTCGCGATGTCAGCTACGTTTTGGGGCGCAAATTTCAACGCGGGGAAATTAGCCTTAGCCGTGATGAGTCCCACCCAAGTTGTTCAAAGCCTTGGAAGCAACTAATCCCATTATTTCATGGATACTTTGGTCTACAAGTTTCCAAAAATAAGCGTATCAAATGTTTTTTGCGAAACAATTATGTATAATGAGGAGAGATACGCGAATAGAGGAGACCAAAGAAAATGCAGCCAATGGATCATTCTAAACAATGGATTTTTAAAAGCTTTATTCATCTTATGAGTCAACAGGACGTAAGGGAAAGCAAGTTATCCGTCAGAATGAGTGAGGAACTACATAAATTCGAAAAGGAATTTGGCGAAAAGGTGAATTTGACCTTGTCGGAGATTCACCTCATCGCATGTATCGGAGATTTCTCACCGATTAATGTCACCTCCATTTCAGAAAAAACGGGATTAACCAAAGGGTCCATCACAAGAATTAGCAAAAAACTTCTAAAACTGGCCTTGATTAAAAGACAGCAGATTAATGACAATAAAAAAGAAGTCTACTATAGTTTGACTTCAAAAGGACAAAAAGTTTATGTTATCCATAATCGAGTCCATCAAGAAATTGAAGAACGATTCATGAATTTTCTAGATAAATATACAGCTGATGAACTTGTTTTTGCGAGCAAGTTCATCCAGGATTTAAAAGAGTGGGATTATTGAAAGATATACGCCTGAATCGTTGATAAAATAAATGCCCATAGAGCTGCTAAGTTAGCAGCTTTTTATCTCAGTGATATTACCCCTCGAATTAGACATAACCCAAGAAATCTTAGTCTACCGGAACTCTTGAAGGAAATGATCATCAAGATATTTTTGCAATAGATGTAAACCAGCCGTCTAAGCTTCGCATTGAGCTGGAGAAGCGGGTTGGTGATTGCGCGAACTGGATGTTGTTTCGTTAAGGCGACACGGAAAATCCACTCGCATATCCAGTCACAATAGAGGGCAACCGTACGACAGTTGCATTAGAATATAACGATGCAGTCAAAGGTGCCTTTGCTTAGTCTACAACTTTATTTTCCGAGTCTAATTTGTTTTATTTGAACACAAGGAAAAAATTCTTTTACAATCATTGTCAGTACGTTATAATACAATCACCAGGTGGATTACCCAACATAAAAAGTGAAATATTGTAATTGATTAGTGAAGTCTAAGTAATTAGATATCGGAGGTATGGTTATGGTCAAGAAGAAAATTTCCAAAGCCCTCAGCGCAGCTTTAATCGTTTCTATGCTGGCTACTGGCGTGATCGTCGCTATCCAAGGTAATACAACGTTAGAGGTAGCGAAGTCAGCAGGGGATAAAAAGGTTGAAGTTATTAAATAAGTGAGACCTTACTATGCAGAAGATAGGTGCGAAAGTCAACGGAATCAAAAGACTCCAACAGTGTTAGCAACTAAAGATGAAGTGCTCTCTGCTAATTAGTATGAGATGAATAATATCACCATTATAATCAACACAGTCGCCATCTTTGATGGTGGCTTTTTTTGTTTTGAAGAGCGGGGTGCAGCCCTGGCAGGAAAAGGTTAGTTTTGGGAGACGCACTCTGAAAATTCAGTCTTTAGTATGAGGTGAACGATGATGAAGTCCGTATAATTAGGAATTGAAAGGAGAGTCGTATCTTACTCAAAATGGGCATCATTTGGGACAAATTGGAGGTTGAAAAGATTGAATAGGCACGAAGAAACCATGAATGCACCAAGCTTGTTTCGCAATCGGTTCCTGCAGACGATTTTATTATCAAGTGTGCTCCTGCAGGTTGGCATTTGGGTACGTAATTTCGCTATTCTCCTGTACGTTGCGGATAGAACAAACAATGATCCATACGCCATTTCGCTAATCAGCGTAGCCGAATTCGCACCAATTTTTGTTTTTTCGTTCATCGGAGGTACATTTGCTGACCGCTGGCGGCCGAAGCGAACGATGATCTGGTGCGATTTATTATCCGCGGTATCGGTATTCGTAGTACTTCTGACCATACATTACGGTTCTTGGCACTCCGTTTACCTTGTCGCATTCATCTCAGCTATTCTTTCGCAGTTCTCTCAACCTTCAAGCATGCGTTTGTTTAAGTATCATGTGCCGGAAGAACAGCTCCAGCAAGGGATGGCTCTATTCCAATCGCTGATGGCCATCTTCATGGTGCTTGGTCCTATGCTCGGAACCTTCGTTTACAGCACGTTTGGCCTTGAAATATCGATCGCTGTCATGGGCTTGGTTTTTCTGCTCTCTGCACTCGTTCTTATTCGTCTGCCAGAAGATCATATGCAAACTCAAACCGTCCCTGTAAAAGGGCAGTTCCTCAAAGAATTCATTGAAGGCTTCCGCTATGTTTGGCAAAGCCAAGTACTGCGGATGCTCGGACTTGCGTTTATTCTCGCGGGACTGGCTGTTGGCGTAGCCCAAGCGCTCAACTTGTTTATTGTAACGGAGCGGCTGGGCAGAAGCGAGGAGTTCCTGCAATATCTGCTAATGGTGAATGGTGCAGCTATGTTGATTGGTGGCGGAATCGTAGCCGTCTTCGCCAAGCGGGTTCCGCCGCAGATTCTTCTTGCGATAGGTATGATCGCAGGCGCAGTCTGCACAGCCATTGTAGGGTATTCGACAAGCGTTTCGCTCACCCTAACCGTTCAATTTCTGAATGGACTTGTTTTCCCTTGCATTCATATTGGGATCAGCACAATGATTCTGAAATGGTCAGAGGCTTCGATTGTCGGCCGGGTGAATGGGGTTCTGAATCCGATGTTCGTTGGCATGATGGTCGTTTCCATGTCTTTCGCTGGCGCGTTAAAGGGTGCCTTTTCGCTGGGGACGATATATGGTGGTGCAGGATTATTATTTCTTCTTGGCGCACTGGTCATGGTTCCGATCATGAACCACAAAGTGCCGGATAACACACATATTGCACAAGAGACATAATTTCGCGATTTTTATAAGATTTTAATGAGAAGAGCCGGCCATGAAGAAGTGATCGGTTCTTCTTCATTCCCTGGTGGTTAAGCCTCCAGTCTCATAGCGGTAAAAATTGTGATCGTTGTTTTGCTGGAAATGGCCGCTGAGAACTTTGATGGCTTCGTCATTTCAGATTATAGAAAAATACAGTAAGAACTTCAATAAAGACGAATAATGTCGAGGACAAGAACACATTCCCATTGAAGCTGCTATTTTAGCGGCTTTTTTGTTTTATCGGAACAAGTTCATGTTCCAAGGAACGGACAAGAACTTGTGGGAAACGTTAGTCCAATAAATCCAAGAAGGCAGTCGATTAACTTGACCGGCTACCTTTTGTTCAACTAACAGGAGGTACTATAGCTTTAAAGGAAGACCAAAGTTTTTGGGGAGCCAATGATGCTGGTTGAGAATTTAGACTCGCTTCTTTCCTAATCCTGTTTTCAAAAGTTATGGACAGATAGAACACAATTCATATTTCAAAATAACTTCAGAACATTGTTTCATTCATAATCACTATTATAGTTAGGGTATCGAAAGTTTTAAGCAACGGGATATTACGTGAGTCAGTGGGCTTAAATGAGCAACTCCAAAATACATCCCTTTAATGAAATTTGTTCATATATGAGAAACTGGAGTATGATGGGGGAAGGCAATGCTGATAATCACCATATAAATAATTTTATTTTTATTGTTAACCATACAGGTAAAGAGTTACCAAAAACTAATGTTTTTCTTTTTAGCTATTGTTCAAAAGGATTGTCCTTGGAAATTTCCTATATAATCAATGCCACATATGGAGCGATATATTCGAGCCTTATTGACCTATACATCACCATACTTCCTTGAAGGGGGACATCTGTTTTGGATGAGCAGTTTCTAGATTTATTGGCCCAGAAATATGATACGGAAGAAAAAATCATAACAGAGATCATCAACCTTGAAGCGATCTCCAATCTCCCGAAGGGAACCGAGCATTTTGTCAGTGATTTGCATGGGGAGTTCCAGGCTTTTCAGCATGTACTAAGAAACGGTTCAGGTACCGTCAAAGAGAAAATCAAAGAATTATTTCGGGAGGTTTGGACGGATCAAGAAATCAATGATTTTGCGGCGTTGGTTTATTATCCGGAAGAAAAAATACAGCTGGTTATAGGGGAACTGTGTAATAAACAGGCTTTGAACCAGTGGTATAGACAAACGATTGAACAAATGCTTAAGCTTATTTCTTATGCCTCTTCCAAGTATACGCGCTCGAAATTGCGTAAAGCTCTGCCGGAGCAGTATGTATATATTGTAGAAGAGCTTCTATACAAGACGGATTCGACCAACAATAAAGATCCTTATTACGAGGAAATATATCGGCAAATTATATCCTTGGGCCAGGCGGACAAGCTCATTATCGGCCTTGCTTATACGACCCAGCGCCTTGTGGTTGACCATCTTCATGTGGTTGGAGATATCTATGACCGGGGGCAGGACCCCGATAAAATTATGGATACGCTAATCAACTACCATTCTGTAGACATTCAGTGGGGGAACCATGATGTCCTCTGGATCGGTGCCTACGCGGGTTCGCTGGTCTGCCTTGCGAATATTATCCGGATCTGCGCCAGATACGACAATCTGGACATCATTGAAGATGTATACGGAATCAATCTACGCCCCCTGCTAAACTTGGCGGAGAAATACTATGAAGACAATTCGCCCTTCAGACCTAAGCTACAGGCTGGCCATAACGTATCGGAGCAGGAAATTCTGCAGATCACCAAAATTCACCAAGCCATTGCCATGATCCAGTTTAAACTTGAAATCCCAATTATCAAGAGACGCCCATACTTTAATATGTCTGAAAGACTTTTGCTGGAGCAGATTGATTACGACAAAAATGAAATCAACATCTGCGGAAAAACGTACCTGCTGGAAAACACCTGTTTCGCAACCGTAAATCCGGAGAAGCCTGAACAATTGCTGGAGGAAGAACGCCAGGTGATGGAAAAGCTGCTGTTCTCCGTTCAGCATTCCGAAAAGCTGGCCAGACATATGAATTTTCTTATGAAAAAGGGTAGCCTTTATTTAAAATATAACGGGAATTTGTTAATCCACGGCTGTATTCCTTTGGATGAAGAAGGAAATATGGAAGAAATGCAGATTGAAGACAAGACATATGCGGGCCGTCAATTGCTTGATGTTTTTGAAGAATATTTACGTTACGCCTATGCGCATCCGGAAGAGACAGAAGATCTGGCGACGGATATGGTATGGTACATCTGGACAGGGGAATGTTCCTCGCTCTTTGGAAAGAGAGAAATGACCACTTTTGAACGGTATTTTATCCAAGATAAAGAAGCACATAAGGAGAGAAAGAATCCTTACTACCATTTACGTGAAAATGAAGAGATCTGTCGAAAAATCTTGCTGGAGTTTGATTTGAATCCAGATCATGGACATGTCATTAACGGCCACACGCCAGTCAAAGAAAGTCGTGGAGAGAACCCTGTTAAAGCAAACGGAAAAATGATCGTGATTGACGGCGGTTTTTCCAAAGCCTATCAATCCACAACGGGCATTGCCGGATATACCTTGTTGTACAATTCCTTTGGCATGCAGCTCGTCGCCCATCAGAAATTTAATTCAAAAGAAGATGTCTTATGTAACGGAACGGACGTGTTATCTGTAAAAAGATTGGTGGACAAAGAACTGGCGCGGAAGCTGGTGAGGGAAACCAATGTCGGGGAGAAGCTGCTGCAGAAAATCTCAAATTTGAAGGATCTACTAGAATATCGCTACATGAAATGAAACGATTGCTAAAAGTACACACCCGGATCAACCGTTTGAGTGCAATTTGACGTAGACGCTCGTATTGGGCAGGGAAGTAATAATACCCTGCCTGTGCGAGCCTTTCTTTTTTTACAGAGCGATTTAACACGAGGCCTATGAGATGTCATCGCCTGGAGGATATCATTTTATGAAACATCTCGTCTAATAACATTATTTCTGCTTTTTGGCTGATGGCGTGGTTCCCAAGCTTTACATCAATTATGAAGTCATTGCTGAGCATCTGACGGTAACGGGAAATAATATCGCTGTCAGTCAATTTTCCCATTTCCTTCGTTTCGGGTGGGATTACCGGAATTCCGGCTTGCTCTACCAGATGAATGTTTTGTTTAATATCTGCGGCGATCTTGCTTAAAGTGCTTACACTTCTTGCTGTATCTATATCTACCATTCCGTCATTCGTATAGAAATGCTTGTTAACGATCGCGAGCGCAGTATGCGAAATATGGAATGCTTGAATGTCTTTTTGGATTTCATAATGCAAATCCACCGATTCAAATATTTGGGCAAGCTCTTTCACTCTCTCGGTCGTCAGTCCATTTATTTCACCAAAAATGGTTCCTTGATGTTTTTCGGAACCGAATTGGGCGTATAGAACATCTTCTTTGATGTCTCCACCGGCACCAGGGAAGCCCGGAAGTAAGCGATCTCCCACGATTTCAAGCCAAGAATCATATCCAATGGTGTTGGTTAAGGTGACGATGGTCTTGCTCCGATTATGCTTGATCGCAGACAGGGCAGATTCAACCTGATCATATCGGACTGGAACCAAAATGAAATCATAAATGTCTTCGTTATCAAGCTTTTCTATCGACTTGATCGATATTTTCTTTATCGTTCCATTATCGTTGTATTTCAGTCCATCCCTTTTCAGCGCCTCCAGTCTCTTTCCTCGTGCAAGTATAGTGACGTCTAGTCCCGACTGTGCGAATCGGAGTGCATATACACTGCCAATCACGCCGGCGCCAAATATCAAAAGTCTATGTGGTCTGGTGCTCAATATGATCATTCCTTTCAAAGAATTATTCACAGATTGTTTAAGCAACACCTGTTTGATAAGATAATAATATCGCATGCCTATGATTTCAACCGGCAGATTTAGTGGGAAGTTGCATAGGCAACACATTGTGATAATTGATGTTTAACAAGGAGATACAGTAATGGTAAATCAGGAAGATCCGAGGGTGTTGCGTACACGACAGTTAATTAGAACAGCGTTCAGACAATTGTTGCGGAGAAGGGGATTTGATGCAATCACGATCAAAGATATCGCACAGGAAGCAACCATTAACCGTGCCACCTTTTATGCCCATTTTGAAGATAAATATGCTTTACTTGACGAAGTCACAGAACAGGCTTTTCATGAGATGATTCCTGAGCATGTGGCGAATGCACAGGCGTTTACGGATGAAATATGTGACCAGTTGATTTTGCTGACGCATCAATACATCGTAGATTTTTATCGGATCTGCAGAATAGATTCCAATTCGATGGCTAAGCTTGTCGATGAAAAAATAAAGAAAATGCTGCAGCAAACGATAGAAAGCATTTTTTTGAAAGGGGATACCCACCATGGGGCGGACAAGCATCATATAAAAATTGCGGCGGCCATGACAGCTTCAGCGATCTATGGCGCTGCGCATTATTGGTTAAATGTCGAGGAAAAGGATCGAACCGATGAGCTTGTAGACATTGTTCGTCTCTATGTAATGAACGGCCTGGGCTGCATCGTAAATGGTGATGAATACAGATGAAAAACGAGACTGGTCAGATAGGAACAATGGTGTACCATAAGTTACACACTTACATTTGGCTACATAACGAATGATGGATGATGTTGAAAATAAAAGGGCATAATTCCATGAAAGTAGGGTATTTTGTGTCATTTTAGTAGGGAACTTCTTGTCAATGTACAATGTACAGATAGTGTCGAGGGACAAAAACATTGTGTCATTTCGGATTAGATTATTATCTAAATAAAGTGTTATGGAATAATGTCGCGTGACAAAATACCAATTGTATCAAAAGTCGCTAAAATTGAGGTTTTTATTTTGGTGAACAATTCTTTTTCCTGAGATGAGGATAACAAATAACTAATTATTAATTGATTTCTGCTTCATTAAGCTAATGGACAGAATAGTTCCAAAATGCGTTATTAAGAAAAGCGGTTGAGCCGTTGGTAGATAGAAGGCGATTTGAGTTGCGGAAATTCTTGGTGTGATATGCCCTTCAGCTTAATTGCTTAATAATGTTGATTCAAAGAAAGAGCCGATGATAGCTAGATCCTGTAGTATACAGGTTTCGAGGGTCAAGAACATTCTCCTATTATCGATTAGGCCAGTATCTCAAAGTGCAGTCTTTTGGCTTTAGAAATTTTCTGAGTAGACTATAACGATAGTAGGGAACTTGTGTCATTTTGGGAGCATCGAGGTACAGGGAAATATTACCATTTAAGTCGCTGTTTTAGCGACTTTTTTATTATGGCTTAGCCAGTTGAGTACGTGAAACGCGCGAATCAAAAAAACCACCCGCTATGCGGATGGAGGGATCGAGGGTTTGACCACCAAGACCATTGCAATAAAATTGAGATGTTCAGCCTGAAAAAGAAAATAACCCCATCGAAAAAGGGGTCGTAGTTCTAGGTCACGAATATAATATATGTCCCAAAGCTCCCCTGAACCGGTTTTGAGCTATCGCGGTATTTGTGCGGTGAAGGAAATAGTCGAG
The DNA here is from genome assembly GCF_057835695.1 of Paenibacillus sp. GL_099_B. Taxonomy (NCBI): domain Bacteria; kingdom Bacillati; phylum Bacillota; class Bacilli; order Caryophanales; family Paenibacillaceae; genus Paenibacillus; species Paenibacillus sp. GL_099_B. Next base: position 3,749,593 of record NZ_CM174430.1, on the reverse strand, counting down.
AACTAGTAATTACGAATATTTGGGAATGCGTTACATTTATAATTTTGGGAGGGAGGGTTTCAACTGATGGGAAAATCCACAATCTGCTCCATGCAAAGTCTTTTCTATAAACAACGGCGGTTGTTTGTATGGAGCAATAGCGAAATATAACCGCTGAATCATCTCTGGCATGATGTTACTGTTTATAGAATGACTTTGCTCCCTTAAATTTTCAAAAAAATTTTAAGGAGCAGAGCTATCATGAAATATGTAAATGCAGACAGCATCTTTCCGGAAGAGTTGCTAAAAGAAATTCAGAAGTACATTCACGGCCGTATGGTTTATGTCCCGACCCCAGAAAAATTGCACAAAAAATGGGGAGAAAAATCGGGGAGTAGAGAACAGCTAAGTCTAAGAAACGAAACGATACGTCAAACATATTTCAATGGAAAGTCGATCGATGAACTTTCGAATGAATTCGGTCTTTCCTACGAAAGCATTAAGAAAATCATTTACTCTAGAAAATAGATTCACTTGTAAGTCACATCGAGCTTTCCGATGTGGCTTTTTGTGTAGAATTTGATTCTGAATCAAATTCAGTATATTTTCAATCAGCACCTTTTGTTACCATAAAAGTAAAGGGGGAGAGGTTATATGGATAAAAAGATTAAACTACTATACACACAAGATATATTGAGACAGTCCGCGCAATGTTTTGGAATACGTGAAGACTCAATTCTCGAATTAAATGGGTTTCAAAATTTCGTTTATTCCGGGGCAGTTGGAGATCGAGAAGTTATTTTAAGAATTGCCCATGTCACACATCGGAATGAATTATTAACAAGAGCGGAACTAGATTTTATCATGTTCCTGGCTGATCGCGGAATGAAAGTAGCGAGGCCCATTCAGTCTTTATCAGGGGATCTTATTCATATCATTGACGAGTCCTTTGTTGTGACAGCTTTTGAGAAAACATCCGGCAGAAATGCAGTAATAGCCGAAGAGAGCAATACGTTTTATGAGAATATCGGTCAAATGGTCGGGAAAATACATAAGTTTTCACTTAATTATTCGTCCCAACATTCACGCTTTGAATGGAATGATAATGCCCTATTAGCCTCATTTAAGAAGTATTGTCCGTTAGAATTACACGATAACTTTGATCGTTTAATTACTGAAGTTAGCGCTCTACCCAAGGAAAAAGATACGTACGGTCTTATTCATGGGGATATCAGCCCTGGCAATTATCTTAATGATGGGGACAAAGCCTTTATTATTGACTATGACGACGCGGAATATAGCTGGTTTGTTTCTGATATTGCTACCCCATTATTTTATGAAATCCCTATTCCGTGGGTTGTGTCTGGAGATGTAAGGAAGGAGATTGCAAAGCGTTACTATTGCAACTTCTTAAACGGCTATTGTAAGGAAAATACGGTGAGTCAAGGTTGGTTAAACAAAATCCCATTATTTATTAATTTAAGGCAAGCTAGAGTTTTAGCCGCGTTCTATAGAAGCAGAGATTTTAACGCTCCTGATTGGAGCGAATGGGATGAGCAAGCCCGGCGCTTCTACTATGAAAATTTGTTAAATAACACTCCCTATATTGATATGGACTATTTGTGTTAACGAGTACGATACATTAATAAAGCCAGAAAAGGAAGGGCCATCCCACAAAGGATGGCCTTTAAACTTGCCGTTACAGACAGCGCGGGGAATCGTAATAAGTGTGATTCTAATTAACAGCATAGAACCTAAGAGTTATAGGATTCTCAGCAAGAAGAATGACTCGTATTAACTTTAAATATACTGGCATGCAGATTTTTTTGATTAAGCAGGCTAGATTTGATTTTTGATGTTATCTAACCCGATCTGACCTAGCATTTCTATATTACCGTTACTAAGTAACTGGTTCACTATTCATCTTTTCGTCCTTAGCCAGTTTACCTGTTCGCCTAAATTGTACATAATATAATGCAGCTACGGCAACGATAAGAATGGGAAGTGTCAGGAAAATATTGCTATATACGAAAGTTGCACTGTTTTGTGGTATCGGATTTAAGCTAATGGTCGATGTGCCCAAATCTAGTATCTTGCCGATAACAGCTGTTGATGTGGCCGTAGCGATAAAAGTGACCATCGAAAATAATCCCATCCCTACGCCAATATTCTCTTTTGAGAGTGTACGTGAAACAGTGTTTGACATTGCAATTTGCATGAACGATTGACCAAGAATACCAAAAACAAGAAAGATCGCAATAAATACTGGCGACATACCAACGACTGAAGACAAAGAGATGAAACCGATAATAAGAAGTGCAGCTGCAGTAAACATAAGGAAACGATCTCCCTTTTCATCTGCTAATTTACCGCCTCGTCGACCCAAAAGCGCGACCATTAAAGACGACGGCAACATAACTATTCCGATGAAAACCGGTGACAAGTCGTTTACAGAAGAAAGTAGCTGAGGTGTAATGAATGGAAAGGCAAAGCCAATCCCGATCATGACGAAAGTAATAATTAGACCGAATGAAAACGGTTTGTTTCGAAATATGGCCGGGTTTATGAATGGGTTTGGAGTATAGCGTATACGTAGTAGGAAAAAAATGAAAGTAAGAGTCCCCCCTAAGGCAAGCCAAACACTTCCGTTTGTTAAAGCCAGTAACAAAATGGCTACGGTACCGGCCAGAAGTATTCCACCGATATAATCCATTTTTCTGGAAACTCCCTTTTCATCATCTAAATATTTCCGATACATCGGCAAAGTAAGTAATGATAAAAGCGAGATTACAAATAGTACCCGCCAGTTCCATGTACTGCTTACCACGCCGGCAATGATCGGACCAATGGCCAAACCGAGTGAAAATCCGATTGCAACGGTACCTAATGCACGACCGCGCCTTTCAGATGTAAAGTAACGTACTGGTACAATCATAGAAATCGCCGGAATGACTGATGCACCAGCTGCCTGTACAATTCGCCCCACAATGACCATCCAATATTCACTAGCCACTAAGCCAATGACAGACCCAATTGCAAAAAGTAGTAGACCAAACGTCAATAAATTCTTCAAGCTGTATCTGTCTGTCAATTTACCGTAAGTTACCGAGCCAATTGCGTACACAATCATATAGCCTGTGATGATCCAACTCGCTTGCGATGAAGAAATTTGAAATTGTTTACTGATATTAGGGAGTACAATATTAAACATGGTTGCATTCATGACGGATATTATGAGTGTAAAGACAAGTAAACCAAGTAATAACTCTCCTTTATTTTTTTGAACGCTATGTTTGGTTTGCATTGGAATGCCTCATTTCTATAGGATAAAACTGTATTGATGAAATAACGAGCCTGTATTCCTTTGATGATAAAAGTTTCATCTGATTAAGCCGACAATGTAATGTTTTAAATACTTCGCTGGCAGAGATGGTCAACGCTAATTTACTGAAAAGTCCTCAATTATGAGGACTTTTCAGTTTTTCTGGATATATTTTAAATTTCACTTTGTTTTTAATCTTGCTCCCACAGCCGCAAATGACGGTATGCTTCAAAATTATAATTGGCTCCTGGCAATTGGGGCATACATGATGATGTGGCTGATCGTTCAGCTTCACCACTTCCTCCGTACTTGACTCCGCATATGAATGGAGTACTTTGCTTTTCAAACCTAGTTCCTGTGCAAAAAAAATCGTAAACACGCATAAGATACTCGGAATTTTTCATATCATTCTCTCCTATGCTTCATCAACATCTTGGTTTACTTGATTTCCCCTGTTGCCATGAGAACTGCTCTTCCCAGCGTATGACTCAGCATGGTGAATCCAAGGAGAGCTGGCGTGGAATTAGGGGCGACACTAATATTTTCGACGTCCAGCGCATGAACAACAAAATAATATCGATGAGGACCGTGTCCCGCTGGAGGCGCCGCACCGATAAAGCGTTCCAGTCGCAAATCATTCGGTAGTTGCAGGGAGCCTTGCGGCAAACCGCTGGAATGCTCGTCACCTGCGCCTGTGGGTAGCTCGGTTACGCTGGCAGGGATATTGATAACGGCCCAGTGCCACAACCCCGATCCAGTTGGGGCGTCCGGATCATATGCAGTTACGACAAAACTCTTTGTCCCGTCGGGTGCACCCGACCACTTCAAATGGGGCGAGAGATCTTTACTTCCCTCTAGTGTTGACATCTCCGAATAATGCTGGGTCGGTAGAGGATGTCCCTCCATAATGTCATTACTCTCCAACTGAAAGACTGCTACTTCTGGCAATTTGGAAAATGGATTGTTGTTCATTGTAAATTACCTCCTTTTATTTTCATTTTCGATAATACATTAAATAATCGATTCTGTAAACTATAATCGTTTTTATAATTTACTATCGAATTTAATGTTTGTTTTTTATTAATAACGGTGTAAACTATCTACATACAATTACGTAGAATTATAATGTGTAAGAAGGAAGGTGCTGCTTCATGGCCAAAAGGAATGGTTCGTCCACCTTAAGCGAGAATGTCAGGAAGAAACTACAATCCGATATTTTGACTGGACAATATGAACCGGGCTCTCCATTAAAAGTTTCGGAATTAGCTAAAGGTTTCGAAGTCTCAGTTGCTGTTGTTCGCGAAGCGTTGACGCGATTGGCGACTCAGGGTCTGGTACAGCAAAATCCTAACCACGGATTTTCAGTAAAGACGGCGTCGGAAGAAGAACTGAACAACATCATACAAGCGAGGTTAATCAATGAATCCGAAGCTTTACGCCTATCCATCGCCTATGGTGATCTCACATGGGAATCCAATGTAATTGCCGTGCATCACAAGCTATCGCAAACGGCTGAGTACAAGGAAGTGAATGAAAAGCTTGTTGTCCGCGAAGAATGGTCCGAGATTCATCGTCAATTTCATTACGAGCTTATTGCCGCATGTCCGAATCCAGTTCTCTTGGATATCTGCAGCAACCTTTGGAATTTGAGCGAATTTTATCGACATTGTTCCCCCCCGCAACAGCAAGTCCGCGATGGCCTCGCTGAACATAAGGCATTAACAGATGCCGTTCTTAGCCGCGATGGTGAACGTGCTACACAGATCTTTAGAGCACATATCCAACTAACCGCAGAGGTCTTATTCGACAACCAATAAGTTGTTTATAAGATTCAAAAGTTTAAATCGAAACTTATCGGTTACTTGGGGAATTGGATAGAGACGGAGATACTTAATATTCGCATTAGCGATTTCTTGGTTAATCTAGCTATTTTCTATGGAGGTGAGGCTATTGAAAACAATCGGGGTAGGGTTCTTATATGCATGGCTCTATGCAAAGCCAGTAAAGGATATGGCAATGCTTTGCATAGAGCTTAGGGACAATCACATTGCCAACGATAAATCGTAATATTCTACTAACTGGCTTTGCACCTTATTGACTTATTAAATAAGGAGTGAGGCCCATGAAATATTCAAATGCAGAGTTTGTTTTTCCCGAAGAACTGCTACGTATCATTCAAGAATACGTTCAAGGCGAATTGATTTATATCCCCAAACCTAAAGAGGCACACCTAAAATGGGGCGAGAAAACACACAGCAAGAGTAGGGTCTCTGCTCGAAACGCTGAGATCAAATCCTTGTTTCGCAATGGAGTCAGCATAGAGGAGTTGGCGGGTCAGTATTTCTTGTCCTACGAAAGCATAAAGAAAATTGTTTATAGTAAGAACTAATGAAACCCGCTAAATGGTCGTATCGACGGTTTAGCGGGTTTTGTGCAAAGATGGATTAAATCAACTTATACATAGAAACCGCACCTCTACATCGATAGACTCAAGTTAAGGTTGTTGGGATGAAGAACGGCCTGCTTATACGAAGGGGTGTAACGAATGAACGAAATCATGAAGAAGAAGCTGCTGGGCAAAAATGAACTGCTGATTAACATGGTTATCGAACGCGCAAAAAGAGATTTTCTAGACGATATCGCCATTATTGGGCTTACGGGTTCATTTAGCACCGGGGACTTTCACGAGAAGAGCGATCTTGATTTGATTATTATCAACAATACAGAAAGGGGATGGGAAATATCCGATTGCTTCATCTTGGATGACGTTGGATATGACATCTATTGCACGCCATGGGATTCAAGAATACAAGAGCAATCCACACTAGAGAGTCCCAACGTATCAAGCCTAACCGAGCTCAAAATACTCTACTATTCAAAGCCTGAGGATTTGGAGAAATTGAATGACTTCAGGCAAAAAGCTCTTGATGCACTTGCGAGCCCGATAGGAGAAGCGTGTCTTAATCGAGCAAAAAAATGGATCGATCTGGCTAAGCAAGCATACAGCGATACGATGCTAAGTGAAGATATCGGTTCAGTGCGACATGCATCTGCCGACGTTCTGTACAATCTAGTCAATGCCTTGGTCAGTATGAATAACACGTGCATCAAACGAGGAATCAAGCGATATTTGGAAGAGATACGCTCGTTTCGCTATGTTCCGGATGATCTCGAATCCTTATACATGTCAATCATCGAAGCTCATACCATTGAAGATATCCGAATAGCATCTTTTAAAATGTTGAATAGCGTAACAAGGTTACATAGTACGATGTGCGATAACTTCATTGTTAAACCTGCTCCTAACTTTGATAATCTGAGGGGAACATACGAAGAATTGTGGTGCAACTACTACAATAAAATCTTGAACAGTGTTACAACAAATGATGCTTCCTACGTCTTTCTTTCGGCCTTTGGAGCACAAGGGTATCTTGATGAAATGGCTGTGGAGAAGGGGACCAAGAAATTTGATCTTATGCAGTACTTTGATGCAAGTGATTTACCAGTAATGAAAGAGAAGTTCCTTGAAGTGATGGATGAATATCTAGACGAGTATAATAAGGTTGGCAGAGAAGTCAAACGTTTTACAAACTTCGAGCAATTATATGACTATTATATGAATCATTGACCTACCTTACATAAAGGGCCGTGAAGAATTAGTTTCTTTACGGTCTTTTTTACTTGTGTTTATCTAGATGGATATCGAATCTGATGTTGAAGGTTTGTAATAAAATTCATAAAAAGTATAATAAGAGTATTACATATAAGGAGCGTGAATAGTATGCGAAAAAATACTATGACTACACAAAAGGAGAATAATATGAAAATAAAAAGGATGATAACGATTGAGAAATATAAATATAGGGATTCTTGCGCATGTAGACGCAGGAAAGACGAGTTTAACTGAAAGATTACTTTTTGAAACGGGTATCATATCTGAAATCGGCAGTGTTGATAAAGGAAATACGCAAACAGATTCTATGGAAATGGAACGACAACGAGGAATTACCATTCAATCTGCTGTCGTTTCCTTTACGGTTAATAATATGAAAGTGAATTTGATTGATACACCAGGTCACCCCGAATTCATCTCCGAAGTTGAGAGGGCTTTACGAGTATTAGATGGAGTCATCCTTGTCATTTCATCTGTCGAAGGTATTCAAACTCAGACACGAGTTTTGATGAAGACACTTGCTAAATTGAAAATCCCTACAATCTTTTTTATCAATAAAATTGATCGTGTGGGTGCTAGGTACGAATCGTTACTAACTGAGATCCATGATAAATTGACACCCCATGCTTTAGCAATGGGCTTTGTTTATAATATCGGCACATCAGCCGCGCATATGGAATTGTTCACGGAAAACAATCAGAAATTTATGGAGGGCCTAGCAAATCGTTTAGCTGATAATAATGAACGCTTTCTCGAACGATATCTTTACAGCGCTGAAGACTTAGCCCCCGTTGACTTTGAATCGGAGTTTCTAGAACAGTTCAAGCAAGCACAGCTTTATCCGGTGCTATTTGGTTCAGCAATTACTGGTGAGGGCATTCCCCATTTGATTACAGCCATACAGAATTGCCATTCTTCCGTTCATTATGAAAATACTTCTTTTACAAGAGGGAGAGTTTTTAAAATTGAACGTGGAAAAAACGACGAAAAGATCGCTTACGTACGAGTTTTCTCTGGTGAAATCAAGATACGTGAGAGTCTTTCCTATTATCGGATGAATCAAACAGGAGAAATTATCAAATTTACCAACAAGGTCACGGGGTTGAAACACTTCTTTTCTGGAAAAACAACAGATGGAACAATTGCTGCAAGCGGAGATATTGTAAAGATTATGGGGTTAACAGACTGCCAGGTTGGCGATGATATCGGTGTTCCTTCCAATGAAACGACTGAAACTCTGTTCTCGCCGCCTAGTTTAGTAACAACGATCAAAGCCTCTGACGAAAACGAGACAATTCATTTATTCAGAGCATTGAAAAAATTAGCCGAACAGGATCCATTTATTCATATCAAACAGAATTCTCTTCAAAGGGAGCTATCTATTCATCTTTATGGTGAAATTCAAAAAGAAGTGATTCGGGATCAACTGAAAAAAGACGCTCAAATCGATATCGAATTTCTTGCGACACAGCCTATTTATATTGAAAAGCCTATCTTTACAGGGGAGGCAGTTGAGAGAATGGGAGACAAGGGAAACCCATTTTATAGTACTGTAGGCTTTCGGATTGATCCGAATCCTCGTTCAACCGGTATTGAATATCATCTAGAAGTAGAGCTCGGCTCCCTACCTTTATCGTTTCATAAGGCAATTGAAGAAACCGTCTATGAGACGCTTAAGCAAGGACTATATGGTTGGGAAGTTCGCGATCTAATCGTGACACTTACGGATACCGCCTATGCAAGTGCAGTTAGTACAGCTAGTGATTTTCGAAAATTAACGCCTCTTGTGTTAATGAGAGCACTAGCTGAAGCAACTACTCAAATTTATGAACCCATTCATCGGTTCGAATTAGAGGTTCCGGTTAATTTTCTAAGTAGGATTTTATTTAAACTAACTCAAGCCTCTTCAACCTATCAGGATCCGATTCAGAATGACCAGGTATTTATGATATATGGTATGATCCCGATTAAGAATATTCAGTCATTCAAGAACCAACTTCCGGGTTGGACCCAAGGTGAAGGTGTATTGCTATCCGAATTTTATGGCTATGAGCCCTTCGATGGTGAAGTGCCATCGTGTACAAGATACGATCATAATCCATTAAATCGGAAGGAATATCTCTTACATGTTTTGAATTCGGTGTAAGCAAAAAGCGAGTAAAAAGCAGCGTACAAGTGGTGTACACTGCTTTTTCTTTGACTCACTTAGAAAAGAACTAGACAGTAGAGTGTCTTCTACAGACGTTTAACAGTGTTATTAGCAGAGGCGGGATTTGTTATGATAGAAATCTGGAGGCGAATAAGATGCTTGAATTAGAGTTTACTACTATAGAGGAGTGGGATGAAGCATTGTGGGCGCGGATGGAGCGAATCTATCATGAGGCTTTTCAAAGCGGCGCTAAGACAAAAGCGATTCTGCGCAGTATGCTTGACCGGGGGATTGGTTATTTACACACGGGCGTGCATCATGGAGAAGTGGTTGCGATGGCTGTTACTGGACTGGAGGGGAAGGCTGCGGACCGCATTCTGCTCATCGATTACCTCGCGGTTGAACAGAAGCTGCGCGGGTTGGGCATAGGGACCTGGATGCTAGAGCAGCTCAGAGCCTGGGCGTTAAGGGAACACGGGATCAAAGGTATGATTATCGAGGCGGAGTCCGGAACAACGGAGGCTCATCAGGAACGCATTCAGTTCTGGCAACGCAACGGGTTCATCCTGACTTCCTATGTCCATCAATATAGAATGGTGCCAGAGCCGTATCAGGCAATGATGCAGCCACTGGATAGAAGCACTCATGTGCCTGATGATGGTGAAGCACTGTTTCGTTATATCAATGCTTTTCACAAGGTTGCTTACCGGAAGAGTTAGACCGCATTCAAGGGACCTGCAGGAAATTTCCGTAGAGATTAGGATGTAAAATGATCAGTTATTGACTGTATGGTCAATAACTGATATATTAATCCCATGAGCAGACCAAGAGAATTTGATGTTGATCGTGTATTACACCAGTCTATGGAAGTGTTCTGGAATCAAGGCTTCAAAGCAACTTCTTATGAGGACCTTACGCGTACTACAGGAGTCAAAAAGCAAAGTTTGTACTGTGTTTTTAAAGACAAGCGATCGTTGTTCCTGAAGGCGCTGGCACTTTACCGTGAACAGGTTATAGCGAAACTGAAGGAGATTGAAGCCCTGGATTCGTCTCCCGGTGATAAACTGGATGCCTTACGATATTCCCTTTTAGACGATGAAACTGGCTGCCAAGGGTGTCTAATTGTGAATGCATCACTCGAATTCGGAACAGATGACGAGCAAGTCACACGCGAAGCTGAGCTCATGGTAGAAGAGGTTCAACTGGTATTAGAGAAGATCATAAGTAGTGGCCAGAAACAACAGTTAATTTCCAACCGGTATACGAGTATAGAGCTTGCATCTTATCTAAATAACACCATTCTTGGTGTGAGAGTTATGGAGAAATCAGGTTCATCCCGTGAACAGATCGAGACGGTTCTGCGTACTTCATTTGGCATGATCATGTCTTGATCTTTTTTTTGTGAAATTCTTGACTACGAAGTCAAAAATAATTGAAGGCGTATTAATACACCACGAAACCTTGAAGGAGGTGGGGCTTTTCGATAAAAATCGTGTATTGATTCATTTGGAAGTAACGTCTAGCTGTTAACCAGGCTGGTTGCTGTTTAACATCTCCTAGGTCAACTATATAAAACGAAATATGTGGAGGTTATTATGAATTTTTCTCAATCCGTAGAAGCATTGTTCCAACCTATAGAGTTAGGTCACTTGAAGTTATCCAATCGGATCGTGATGGCGCCGATGACGCGTCAATTTTCTCCGGACGGTATCCCGGGTTCGAATGTTGCTGGTTATTACCGCCGCAGAGCAGAGAACGCAGTGGGGCTTATTGTGACGGAAGGGACGATAATTAATCACCCGGATGCATCCAATCAAGCCAATGTGCCGCACTTTTATGGCGAAGCTGCAATGAATGGCTGGGCACATGTTGTATCTGAAGTACATGAAGCTGGCGGTCGAATTATTCCACAGATCTGGCATATGGGAGCCAAAGGTCATGTTAATGATTATTCGGAAGCTGAGATTGCTACAATTGTTCAGGAATTCGCACAAGCAGCCTCAGAAGCGAAACGCGTTGGGTTCGATGGTGTTGAAATCCATGGAGCACACGGCTATCTGATCGACCAATTCCTGTATGAGAAAACCAACTCTCGTACGGATCGTTACGGTGGAGATATGATGGCTCGCACACGTTTTGCAGTTGAAGTGATTGAGGCTTGCCGTGAAGTAGTGGGACCGGAATTCCCGATTGTACTGCGTTTATCTCAGTGGAAGACAGATGATTATCAGGCTAAATTGGCTGAAACACCGGTATTACTGGAGCAGCTTCTCGCACCGTTGGTTCAAGCTGGAGTAGATATCTTCCACTGTTCCACACGCCGTTTCTGGGAGCCGGAATTCGAAGGGTCTGATCTGAATTTTGCTGGATGGACCAAAAAACTGACTGGCAAACCGACAATCACCGTTGGATCGATTGGTCTTGATGGTGACTTTACAAGTCTGTTCACAGAAGGTAAAGGCGCAAGTAACGTCGGTATCGATGGATTGGTACAACGACTTCAGAATGATGAGTTTGATCTGGTTGCTGTAGGGCGTGCTCTTCTAGTCGACCCTGAATGGGCTAAGAAAATTCAAGAAGGACGTACCGATGATCTGGTTCCATTTACAAGAGAGGCGATGACCGTACTTACTTAATTGCAGTTATACTCATTAGGAATATGTATGACTGACCCCATAACGTGAGACAAATAAAACACCTTCAAGAGAATGAAACCTTGTCGTAAGATAGGGAGATCATCTTGAAGGTGTTTTTGTAATGGCAACTAGAGTGAGTTATCCCGTGGAATTAAAGATGAAAGCCATATCATCCATCGGATGTTGTCGGAGGACAAGAACATTGTGTCAAATTCGATTAGATGGTGATCTAAATAAATTTCCTTTATTTCTCTGGATTCCTAACAAGATTTGGATCTGGATAACCCGCTTAATCGAAATGGGTACAGCTACGGACTAAATAATCCTATTACATTTGTGGATGACGATGGAAATAATCCATTTATAATATTTGTTATTGTCTTCGTTGTAAGGTAGTCGCTAAAAAAGTAGTTAAAGCTACTGTTAAGAAGGCTGCAAAAAAAAGAATGCACAGAAACTATGGGACAAGGGCAATTCAATGAGTAAACACCAAAGGCCACGCCCATGGGAGTAATATAAGGAGAGGATCAAATGTATCTAAAAGAATTTGATTTAGATTTACCATATATTGTTGATGATGAAAATATTTAATCTATAATAAAAAAACAAAAATGTAAGTACCACGAAGCAACAAAATTAGATTATGAGTTGAATTGGAAATGGAAAAGACGTTCATTCAGATTGGAAACTCGCTGCATTACAGCGATGTATGAACGTTTATTTTGGAAGTACAAAACGAAAGATTGTTGGAAAGTCCTAATAGAATGTGTAGAAAACATTTCGGACCAAGGATCATTAACGATTCAGGGAGAAAAAAAAGACCCCTGGACTGTGCTTATTAGGAAGCTCCGGCATAAACGGGAGCGGGAACCTCTGTGGAGGTTCCGTGACTTGTAGCCCGCCGCCATTGCGACTAGGTGTTTGGCCACTTAATATTTCAGCAATGCTTGTGTTATCCAAACGAAAATTAAATTGTACATTTCTTTTGTCGGCTACCTAGCAGCTTTCTTTTTAAGTGTCCATGACAAAGAGACCAGATTATTTAGTTGTGGCAGCGGCTGTTCCTCCAAACATACCGATCATCACATGAGTGATTTTTTTAAGATTTGATGTCCATTCCAAAAATTGTAGATAAGAAGTTGGAATATTTGAGGGGGATTTTAGCTTTTGACGATTTATCAAGGTTCCATCTTTTTATATAAAGGAGGGAGAGTGCGCTCGACAAATGGGAGACACTTAAATCCGGAATGTCGCAGTGTTTGCTGCTGTCTTCGGGAGACAGCATTACGCATTTGCCGGGGATGAATCGATTGAACACGGGAATAAAAAACGAAGAGAACAGTCTGATACGTAATGTCTACAGCCTGAATATTATCCGAAGGCTACCGATTGACGGGATGGTCACACGCAGGTTCCGTAACGGCCATTTCGTCGCAACCAGCCACCAATTATGTCCCGGCCAATGTTGTGGACGGCGTCGCTGCGCCGCAATGGTTTGCGGACAGCCCAGACACCCCTGACTGGGAAAGGCAGGCTGTATCCTTGACGACTGCCGCGGGAATCATTGAGGTGCGGGACCATTTCATGCCAGGCGATACAGCTACGTGGGCGGATGTGGTGACGGTACTGCTGAGAATGTTAAATATTAGGGAGTTGAATCGATTATGAAAGCTTTAATTATTTCGGATATTCACAGCAACGTCAAAACGCTGGAATCGATCTGCAAGGCAGAATCCGACTGTGACGTGATTTATTGCGCGGGAGATCTTGTAGACTACGGGCCTTTCCCGCGGGAAGTTATCGAATGGGTGCATAAGAACGATGCGAATTGCGTTCGCGGCAACCATGACGACATTATTATCGACCTGTACCGAAACGGCAATAGCGGTCATGATGTGGCGGAGGATGAGATCAAGTGGGCGCATTACAATGCAAGGCTGCTCGGCGAAGCGGAAATTTCCTTCCTCGAAAGCACACCGGTCTACCGCACATTCAAGATGGACGGTTATAGCTATACAATGCAGCATCTGTACGAAAACTATTTGACGATTGATAGCTTGCCCAAGTACGATGCTTTCTGGGCAGAACGCAACGGCAGGACAATTGGGGCCGAAGAAGATCGCCGCATTATTTTCGGACATACACATCGCAGATGCATTCATTATTTGAGTGACGACAGTTTGTGGCTGAATCCGGGAAGCGTGTCCTACCGCCGTCGCGACGATCCGTCGAAAGAAGCGCACTATTTCACGATTACCGATGGCAAAATAGCGATGAAAAGTCTTGTCTATGACCGCACGCCTTTGCTTGAAGCGGCACAAAAGTTGCTGTTGAAAGAAGAAGAGATGAAGGTTGCATACTTCTTTTTCGGGTAAGCGGGCAGGAGAGCAGGCAACAACAATGGGGATGTATCCACGATCTGATGTCGGGATACGTCCTTTCTCATTTATTGTACACCGGCAGGTTGCGATTTACAGCTTGCAAGGCGATAATTCCCGCTCATTTTGCGCCTCAGTTTACATTTTTATGATTGCTTCATTTTTTTACACTATGGCATGGGAAACGTATCTTTCATAATAGAGGTTGTGAAGTTGCGGATATGATCTTGCAGAGGCTACGGATCATATCCGCCTATTCTATAGGAAGCAGGTGGGAAAATGACCACTATTTATTGGGTATCGAGTAGCGACGAGTTGGCGGCAGCCATTGACCGGTCAGAACCTGGTTCTTCGATCTTGTTGGCAGACGGCGTTTACGACCGGAATGAAGACTATATTATTGAAGGCAAAGTGGGATCGGACACCGCAATATTAAGCATTCGCGCTGTAAATAAAGGAAAAGCGACGATAGCTGGAGAATCAAGTATACGCATCTTGAACTCTGCTTATGTAGAGGTATGGGGGCTGCATTTCAAGGTCGAGCAGCGCGAATCTATCATTCTGGACGGTTCGCGGCATGTGAGGATTGCGCGGAATAGATTTGAGCCGCGACAGGTTGGGGCGGAGTATAGTCTGCTGTCTGTGATGGGAAGCGGCAGCGGCTGGAACCGGATCGAACGCAACGAGTTCGGGCCAAAGGCCGACCTCGGACCGCTCGTTATTTTTGATGGCGACGGTGAACAAATCTCGCAGCATGATGTCATTGAATATAATTATTTTCATCATATAGGCCCGCGTGTCGTCAATGGGCTTGAAGCGATCCGGCTCGGCCTGTCCGGCATCTCTCTCTCGAACGGCTATATTACAATTCAACACAACCTGTTTGAAAATTGCGACGGAGAGCCCGAGATTATATCGGTAAAAAGCTGCTATAATACAGTTCGGTACAACACATTCCTTAACTCCGCCGGCCAAGTGACAGCGCGTCACGGACATGGAAATTGCTTTCATAATAATGTATTTATCGGCGATGGCGTGAAGGAAGAAATGGGCGGATTTCGCATTTACGGAAACGACCATCACATTTTTGATAATTATATGGAAAACTTGACGTTGGATGCGCTGCTCATTGACGGCGGCAACTACGATGGCGGACCGGACGGCTATCCCGAGGCGCCGACGCAGGAGGAACTGAGGAAACATTGGCGCGTCTATAGTGCCAGTGTAGTGAATAATACGATTGTCAATTGTCGTCACGGTATTACGCTCGGCAAGCGGATTCCTTATGCGCCGGAGCGATGTGTAATCGCTTACAATCGAGTATGCGGCAAGGAGCAGGCGGCCATCTATGAATACCGGCCGTCTCCGGCGGTATGCATTAACAATCATAAAGCGGATGTCGCGGATATTCGTTGTCCGGCTATTCTGACAAGAATTGACGTCGGTCCCGACTCCGACTAAAGCTAACATGGAGGAGAACCTATGGCCCAAACTCGAAACCGGTGGACAATCTATCTGAAGCAGCTCCGGCATAAAAATCGCAGCGTATTCCTGACCTGGATGCTTTCCTACGTCTCGGTGCTGCTCGTGCCCATTCTGATCAGCGGCGTTATATACGGCGCGACGCTGAACGTTGTAAAGGCTGAAATTAACCGTGCCAACCAATCTATTCTTCTTCAGATGGAGCAAGCCATAGATAGCCAGTTCAAAGGAATCGAGAATCTAAGCCTCGAGGTGAGCCTCAACAGGCGAATCGCAGCATTTATTTCGGCCGATACCAATCTCTCTGATTCGGACCACTACGATATATACCAAATCGCTAATGATTTGCGCGTATATGAAATCGCTAACGATTTTCTTGAAGGCATTTATATTTACTACAAAAATAGCGATACGGTCATCGCCCGCAACAACCGTATGAACATCGAAGCGTTATACGACCATATTCGCCTTGAAGAGCATATGCCGTTCCAGTCGTTTCGAGAATATTTTGACCAATGGTACATTAAAGGCTACCACTCCGTTGTTGTGCCTGAAGAGAATGAGTGGCGGCCTACGGTCATGTATGCCCAAAATGTGAACTCAACAATCATGAATCAACCTGGAGCTGTCTTGCTGTTCATGATTGACCGCAGCAAGCTGCTGGAGCAAGCTTCGGCGCCTGAGAAAGGTACGATCTTTATTCTGGATGAAGACAACCGGTTCATTGCGTCTACGGGCGACTCGCTGTCGGAACCTGCTCTACACTACAGCGATATGCCTGAAGAATCGGGACAACTTGAGATCGAGACTGCCGGTCGCCGGCTTGTTGCATCCTACACAACCTCATCCATTACGGGATGGAAATATGTGATGACGCTGCCGGCGAACGTATATCACCAGAAGATGAACGTGGTAGAGCAATTGACGATCGCCAGCATCTTGCTGTGCCTTATTGTTGGCGGTGGCGTGACGTATTGGCTCCTCAA
Organism: Paenibacillus sp. GL_099_B; assembly: GCF_057835695.1. Taxonomy (NCBI): domain Bacteria; kingdom Bacillati; phylum Bacillota; class Bacilli; order Caryophanales; family Paenibacillaceae; genus Paenibacillus; species Paenibacillus sp. GL_099_B. Next base: position 3,732,988 of record NZ_CM174430.1, on the reverse strand, counting down.
GCGGAACTACCTGCCGATCCATGCGCTGATCCAGAGCTTGTCGTTCAAGGCGGGCTTTACCTTTGATCGCGGCTCCAATGAATACTCCTTTCTGGAGCAGGCGCTGAGCAGCACCTTCCATGAGAAGGAGGAGCTTCATTACAAGCTGAATCAGCATAACAATACACTCAGATCGCACTTTTTGCAGCGGCTGCTGAAGGGGCAACTCGACAGCCATATCCCTTTGCACGAATCGTTCTCAGCCTATGATCTGCGTTTCCCGCTGGGCGGATTTTCTGTTATTTTGCTGCGCATCGAGCATTTCGGCAAGTTCCATCGGAAGGATGAGGATCAGGTCCATAACAAGCGGTTGCTGCACTTCCTGATCGCCAACGTGGTCGAGGAGGTCGCGCGAAAGTCAGTAAACGCCTATGCGGTAGAGCTGGACCAGGAGTTGCTCGCCTGCATCGTCAACCATCAGCTTGCATCGCCGGCGGAGCAGCGGGGGGAGCTGGGGCACATCGCGGAAGAAACGATGTCGTTCATCGGAAGTCATGCCCATGTCCAGTTGACCGCTGCCATCAGCGCGCAACAGGAGGGCGAATATGGCATTTTCCAGGCGTTCCAGGAAGCGATCGAGGCGATGGAATACCGTATCATTGCAGGCAGCGGGGGTATTATTCATTATGGGGACCTAAGCGGCAACGACAACCTAGGGGCTGGTCCAGGTGGTTATTTTTATCCCCTCAAGGCCGAGCAGCAATTGATCGTTATGGTTCGCGAAGGGCAGCTTGATAAGGCGAAAGCGTTCGTTGGGGAGATCATTCAGAAAAATGTGACGGCGGAGCCGTTTCCCTTTCATACAGCCAAATGTCTCATGTTCGATCTAATGGCTACGCTGCAAAAAGTAATCGGTGAAATCCGCATCACGGGCAAGCCGGATATGCCTGACGGAGTGCGCGCCATCGAACGCCTGATGCATTGTCAGACGGTAGGGGAGATGCGCAACCAGCTTTACGATATGCTAGAGCTTCTGTGCAGCTACGTTAATAATAACCGCGAATACTGCAGCAATCCGCTAATCGATAAGGTCATGAAATATGTCAACGAGTATTATCAGGACGAGAACCTGAACATTTCGATGATCGGGGAAGCCTTCTCCATGACGCCGTCGTATGTGTCCAAACTGTTCAAGGATCTTGCCGGCGAATCTCTGCTCGATTATATTAACAAGACGCGGCTGGTGCAGGCCAAATTGCTGCTTACCGACGGGAAATATACGGTCAGCGAAATATCGCTGAAGGTTGGTTACAACGATGTGAATACCTTCCACCGCATATTCAAAAAATTTGAAGGGATAACGCCTGGGCGCTACAGGGAAGTCAAGTAGCTCTCGGGCTTTTCTTTTCAAGAAAAAGTGGTAAACATGCGGTTTTATTACCCTCATTTTTGAGAAATTGTAGTACATTTTAGGTTTTAACGATGGTTTGCGGCACGGAATTAACGTTATGTTGAAAGCGTAATCAAACCAACTTGTTCGAGACGAAAAGAACGGAGGGGAACAATGGCAGAAAATCGCAACGGCAAGACTCGTAAAAGGCTGCAGCTCACACTGGGGATCGTAATGGTACTTTCATTGTTGTTAACCGCATGCTCCAGTAATGGGGGCTCTGGGAACAAGGATAAGACAGAGCCGACTCAAAGCGCCGTCAGCAATAAGGGCGGCGATGGTGTAAGCAAAGGCAACGAGGGATCGGATAATCCGGTATATCCGCTGGATACGAAAGATACTTTCTCGTACTGGGCTCCAATCAACGGAAACCTGATTACATTTACAACGAATCTGGCGGAAGCGCCGATCGGGAAGGCGATTGCAGAAGCAACCGGCGTGAAAGTGAACTACATCCACCCGACCGACGGTCAAGCTGAAGAGCAGTTTAATTTGTTGCTGGCTTCCAGTAAGCTGCCGGATGTGCTGGAGTATGACTGGAGTATTTATCCGGGTGGACCGGAGAAGGCGATTTCTGACGGGGTTATCGTACCGCTAAACGATTTGATCGACCAATATGCGCCTAACCTGAAAAAGATGCTGGAAGCTAATCCAGAGCTGGATAAAATGGTGAAAACCGACAGCGGCCAATATTACATCTTCCCGATGGTGCGCAACGCGGAAGGATTAGTTTTCCGCGGACCCATGCTGCGCAAAGATTGGTTGGATGAGCTAGGGCTGCAATTGCCTGTAACGATAGACGATTGGCATAAGGTTCTGACGGCGTTCAAAGAGAAAAAAGGCGCCGTAGCACCGCTGACGGCGCTATACGCGAACAAAATGAATTTGCAGGACGCGTTCTTCGGCGCATACAAAACGTCGCAGGGCTTCTACATTGACGACCAAGGCAAAGTGAAATACGGCCCGTTAGATCCGCAATACAAGGATGTTATGACGTTGCTTCGCCAGTGGTATTCCGAAGGGCTGATTGATAAAGACTTCCCGATCGTCGAGCGCAACACGCTGGATAAGCGGCTTCTGAACGGCGAGTCCGGCGCGACTGTTTTCCTGCTGGGCGGTGGCATGGGCAAATGGCTGGAGTCCGGCAAAGCCCAAAATCCGGCTTTTGATCTCGTAGCGGCTCCTTATCCGGTATTGAAAGCAGGCGAAAAACCGTTCACCGGACAGCGCGATTTCAAATATAACCCAAAAGCAAGCGCGGCCGTGACGACATCGGCGAAAGATCTGGAAACGATCGTAAAATGGCTGGACTTCGCATTTAGCGAGCAAGGAACCATGATGTACAACTTCGGCGTTGAAGGCGAAAGCTACACGATGGACAACGGCGTTCCGAAATTTACCGATATGATCGTAAAAAACGATAAGTACACTTCACAGCAGATGTTGGCGCAGTATACGGTTCCGAACGGTCCATTTCCGATGCATGAGCAAAAAACGACCAACACGTTCCCGCAACAGGACGAGGCGGTCCAGATTTGGTCGAAGACCGATGCGGCGAAACATATTTTGCCCGCGTTTATTACGCCTACTGTAGATGAGAGCAAGAAGGTAGCGCAGACGATGACGGCAATCAACACGTATCTGGAAGAAATGTTCATCAAATTTGTAATGGGCAACGAGCCGCTCGACAAGTTCGACAGCTTTGTGAAGCAGCTGGAAGATATGGGGATTCGTGATGTAATCGACATCTATCAAGGCGCCTTGGAACGCTACAACAACAGATAACTCCATGTAGTGTCCCACGGCTGGCTGCAGGCTGCCGTGGGGGCAAGGGAATGGTACAGATCCCCTGCCGATGATGCTGGATGTGGATAGGAGGAGTAGGAGATGGCTCAGTTGAAGCTGGGACGCAGCAAAGTCACGCATGTCGGTCGTGTGCCGCTTAATATCGCGAAAGACATGGTTAAGAACAAGTATTTGTACATGATGCTTACTCCTGTTTTGTTATATTTCATTATTTTTCATTATTTCCCGATGTACGGTTCGATTATTGCGTTCAAGGATTTTAACCCCCGGCTTGGAATTGGGGGCAGCGCGTGGGTAGGACTGGAGCATTTCAAAGACTTTTTTGGCGGGATGTATTTTTGGCGGGTGCTTAAAAACACTCTGATGATTAGCTTGTACGATCTCATTTTCGGTTTCCCCGCTCCGCTTATTCTCGCCTTGTTGCTTAATGAGGTAAAAAATACGCTGTTCAAGCGTTCGGTTCAGACGATTACTTATTTGCCGCATTTTATTTCGCTTGTCATTATTTGCGGTATGATCAAGGATTTTACGAGCAGTGATGGCGTCATCAACGATATTATCGCATTTTTCGGTGGTGAGCGGGTTACGATGCTGCTGGAGCCGTCTTTTTTCCGGACAATCTTCGTTTCGTCGAATATATGGCAGCATATAGGCTGGGGTACAATTATTTATTTGGCCGCGCTGTCTGCGATCGATCTTGAGCAATATGAAGCTTGCAAGATCGACGGGGGTGGACGCTGGAAGCAGATGCTTCATGTTACTCTACCCGGTCTGCTCCCCGTTTTCGTTATATTGCTCATCCTGGACATTGGCCGAATTATGAGCGTTGGCTTCGAGAAAGTTATTCTGTTGTACAACCCGACCACTTATGTGACAGCGGATGTCATTTCCTCGTATGTGTACCGGATCGGGCTTCAAGATTTTCAGTTCAGTTTCAGCTCCGCTGTCGGATTGTTCAACTCCGTGATTAACTTCGCGCTTGTTATCGGATCCAACTGGATAAGCCGGAAGTTGAACAATACGGGTTTGTGGTAGAGGAGGGTTCGCATGCGAGTAAGCTTGGGTGAACACATATTCCGGGTTTGCAATACGCTGTTTTTGTCCGCGCTCATGATTGTAACAATGTACCCAATTCTATACGTGGCATTTGCTTCATTCAGCGAACCAGCGCTGATGATGGCGCATAAGGGCATTCTTTGGAAGCCGCTGGGCTTCTCGCTTGAAACATATGGGGCGGTATTCAGCAACCCGATGATCCTGCTCGGCTACCGCAACACGTTATTTATTGTCATTGTAGGCGTGGCTCTCAATTTGCTGCTTACTTCCTTTGCCGCATATGCCTTGTCCAGAAAAACGTTGCAATATCGCAAGCAGCTTACGTTGTTTATCGTGTTTACCATGTTTTTCAGCGGTGGATTAATTCCGTTCTACTTGCTGGTCAGAGGGCTGGGCATTACGGACACGCTGTGGGCGCTGATCCTGCCTACCGCAATAAGTGCATTCAATTTCATTATCATGCGAACATCGTTCGAGGCAGTGCCGGATGCGCTGGAAGAGTCGGCCAAGATCGACGGCGCTAACGACTTTGGCATTCTGTTCCGCATCTTCCTGCCGCTATGCAAGCCCGCGCTTGCAGTGGTAGGGCTGTATTACGGAGTAAGCCACTGGAACTCCTGGTTTAACGCCATGATCTTCCTTCAGGATCGGTCGCTGTATCCGTTGCAGTTGATCCTGCGAGAAATTTTGATTATTGGCGATGCAAACTCCATGGCGGAAGGAGCCTCCCAGGATGAGATCATCATATTGGGCGAGACATTGAAATACGCCACGATAATGGTAGCGACCCTTCCGATTTTTCTGGTCTATCCGCTATTGCAAAAATATTTCGTGAAAGGCGCCTTGATCGGTGCCATTAAAGGTTAGGAGAAAGGGTGGAATTCAGAGATGAGCAATGAAAATGTGAAACTGAAACCATCCGAGCTGACGGCTTGGTGGGATAAAGTGAAGATTAAAGTTGATCATATGATCGAAGCGGACTGGACAGAAGCGCCGCATGTTTCGGCGGCGGGCAAATATGACCAGATCAAAGTGGATCAGTGGATTTCGGGCTTCTGGCCGGGCATTCTGTGGATTCTGTACGATATGACCGGCGAGCAACGATATCGGGAGGAGGCCGAGCCTTGGGACGAACGCATGGAGAAATGTTACTTGCGGGACAACCATTTCCACCACGATGTCGGCTTTCAGTTCCTGCCGACATCCGTTATCCGCTACAAGCTGACCGGCGACCCGGACGCTCGGCGGCGCGGGCTGTTCGCCGCCAACTATCTGGCGGGCAGGTACAACCCGGCAGGACAGTTCATTCGAGCCTGGCCCCGCAACCAGACGGGCTGGTCGATCATCGATTCGATGATGAATTTGCCACTTCTGTTCTGGGCGAGTGAAGAAAGCGATGATCCGCGCTTCAAGCATATTGCGGTCGCCCATGCAGATATGGTGCTTCGCTCATTCATCCGAGGCGACGGCTCAGTGCATCATATCGTTATCTTCGATCCGGAGACGGGCGAAGTGGAGCGTTATGACGGCGGACAGGGCTTCGCGCCGCAATCGTCCTGGTCGCGGGGCCAAGCTTGGGCGCTCTACGGGATGAGCTGCGCTTACCGCTATACGGGAGAAGCGCGTTACTTGAATGCGGCGAAGGGGGTGGCGCATTATTTCATCAGCGCGTTGGCGGAAGACGATGTGCCGCATTGGGATTTCCGTGCTGCGACCGACTTGACGGACGAGCCACGCGACACCTCGGCGGCGAGCTGCGCAGCATCTGGCTTGATCGATATCGCGTCGCAGGTGGCTCCTGAGGAAGCCACTTTATATCAGCGCGCGGCCACGCGCATTCTTCGATCGCTGTCGAACAACTACAGTGCGCTCGACCAGCCGGAGTATGAAGGCATCCTGCTCTGCGCAACCGGACATAAGCCAGTCAATACCAACATCAACGTATCACTGATTTACGGCGATTACTATTATATTGAAGCTTTGGCGAAGAGCAAAGGCTGGAGCCAGCACATTTTTTAAGTGGACTGCAATTACGAGGCCGCGAGGACAGGAAGCTCCTCCCAACTTCCGTATTCTTGAGAGAAAGTGCCGGACTTAACGAAGGGAATGATTCAATAACCATCATTTCATAATGGAAAGGATGAAAATGAATTATGGGAACCAAAAGTATGACGTGCATTATTTTGTTCTGTATGTTGGTTGCGTTAATGCCTGGAGTAGTGGGGGCGGCCGATGCGAAGTTCACAATTGGCAGCTCCGACGTGACGGCGAGCGGACATGACGGCAACGTTCCGGCCAACACGGTGGACGGCGATTTCGTCACACGGTGGTCGGCAAATGGAGACGGGCAATGGATTCAGTACGATTTGGGCGTAAACCGGAAAGTGTCTTCCATCAAAATTGCATTTCTGAAAGGGGCAAGCCGCACCTCTACTTTTGGTATTTTGACGTCTACGGACGGTTCCACCTTTACGACCGTCAGCAGCGGAGTTGTGAGCAGCCTTGTGGAAGGTCTGCAAACGTTCGATTTTCCGGATGTCGATTCTACTCGCTATGTGAGGATCGTTGGGCACGGCAATTCCTCCAACTTGTGGAACAGCTATACCGAAGTTGAACTGTACGGCACAGCGAGCGGCCCTCCGCCAGGCGCAAGCAAGTTGGCGATTACCGTGCCACAACTTATGGCCAGCGGAGATGACGGCAATATCGTCGCGTATACAATCGACGGCGATCTTAACACGCGCTGGTCAGCGAGTGGCGAGGGGGAGTGGGTCCAATACGACCTTGGATCGAGCAAGCGGGTGGAATACGTGAAGATCGCCTTCACCAACGGGGTGGAGCGAACTTTCGCTTTTGATATCCAGACTTCATATGATGGCTACAACTTCAGTACAGTGCTTTCGGGAGCGGTCAGCAGTCTGAGCAACAGCTTGCAGACGTTTGATTTTGCCGATGCTGCCCCCGTACGCTACGTTCGTATTGTTGGCCACGGCAACTCGGTGAACGCCTGGAACAGCTTTGCCGAGGTCGAAATTTATGGTAGCGATTCAAGCGGCAGCGGTAGCGAAGGGACGGTCGTCGAAGTTAGCACTTCCACGCAGTTGGCTGCCGAGCTTGCAACCGCTACGGCGGGTAAAACGATTGTGTTGGCAAACGGCACGTATTCGCGTACAAGCCCGTTTGCTGTTCAGAACAAAAACGGCACTGCCAACGCGCCAATCGTCATTAAAGCGAAAAACCGCGGTCAGGCTATCATCTCGGGAGCGTCAGGCTTCCGCGTCGAGAACTCCTCGCATGTGGTGCTGGACGGATTAAAGTTTACGAACACAAGCAATGGCGCAGTGGTGTTGGAAGGCTCGCACCATGTGCGACTGACCCGTAATACTTTTGCGCTTCCAAGCTCGGGGAGCGGCCTGATGTGGCTGCAAGTGCGGGGCACGAACAGCCATCATAACCGCATCGACCGGAACGACTTCGGACTGAAGAGCGACACCGAACCGCTGATCGCTTACGAAGGACAGAACGGCTCAGGGCAAATTTCGCAATATGATATTATCGAATACAACTATTTCCATGATGTAGGCCCATGGGTAGCTAACGGCAAAGAGACAATTCGTCTCGGCTTGTCCGGTCTTACGCTCTCCCACGGCTATAATACGATACAATACAATGTATTTCAGAATTGCGATGGAGAGCCGGAAATCATATCGGTCAAGAGTAGCAGCAATTCGGTGCGCTTCAATACATTCCGCACATCCAAGGGCAGCCTGACGCTGCGGCATGGCCATAACAACAGCGTATATGGAAACTTTTTCCTCGGGGACGGCGTGGAGTCGGATCAGGAAGGCATCCGGATGTTCGGCAATGACCATAAGATTTATAACAACTACTTTGAGAATTTGACTGGCGAAGCAATTTACTTGCCTAACGGCGACTTCGACGGCGGTACTGGAGGCTCCCCTCCAAGTCCTACGGTCGAGGAATTGCGCAAACAATGGAAAGTTTACCGGGCGCTTATCGTCAACAATACGATTGTAAACAGCAAAACCGGTATCGTCATCGGCTCCGGCAAAGCGTATGCTCCGCAGGATTCCGTCGTGGCGAACAATATCGTATACAACAGCACCGGCACGCTTTATTACGAGGCGGCGACAACGAATACACTGTTCCAAGGCAACATCGGGTTTGGCAGCACTATTAGCAACATATCGCGCAGCTCGGAGCAGATCCGAAATATCAATCCGCTGCTGATTACGGTGAGCGGCATTCAGAAACTGTCCGCGAGCAGCCCGGCAATTGATGCAGCTATGGGGACATACGCGTTCGTGCTGGCGGATATGGACGGTCAAATGCGGGCGACAGCAGATGGGGGGGCGGACGAATATTCCGGCGCGCCTCTACTGAATCGCCCGCTAGCGGCCGACGATGTGGGGCTGAATACGCATTAGAATCAATATATGTGCAAGCATGCCGGCGGTTGGTTCGCCGGCATGACTATGTCGATCCATTGGTGTATGGAGCAGTCCTGTGATTCACTTCATTTGGAAGGATGGGAGACCATGTTTCACAGCAATGATGGAGCAGCGGAAAAAAACGAGGTGACTTTACATGCATACTAGCACAATGTTGCCGGCTCCGCGTGGCGGCGGCTTCCGTATGGAAGGTTATTGGGTGTGGTGCGGTTCCGTCGTGCAGGGAGAGGACGGCAAATTCCATATGTTTGCCTCGCGCTGGCCGAAGACACTGCCGATGCATCCCGGCTGGATGACGGCTTCAGAGATTGTCAGGGCAGACTCGGATACCCCCGAGGGACCGTACCGATTCTGCGAGGTGGCGCTTCCGGCGAGGGGAGCGGAATATTGGGACGGACGCTGCACGCACAACCCCCATATCGTCAAGCATAACAACAAATATTTGCTTTATTATACGGGTTCGACCCATCCGCTAAGCGATCCAGAGCCGCCCGGGAATTTCGGGTTAACCGATCCTCAATGCATCGTGGCGCGGGCGAACAAACGGGTAGGTCTGGCTATAGCGGACAGCGTTTTGGGCCCGTGGCGCAGAGCGGACGAACCGATATTGCCCACACGTCCCGGCCGATTCGATAGCTTTCTGACCTCCAATCCGGCTCCGTGTGTCCGGGAGGACGGTTCCGTGCTGCTGATCTACAAGGCACGTCACTACGAAGGCAACCTGCATGGCGGCATGACAATTGGCGTTGCGTATGCGGATCACTATGAGGGGCTGTACCGGGTACTGAGTGACGAGCCGGTGTTTCCTCCAGAGTCGTTCCATATTGAAGACCCTTTCATCTGGCAAACAAACGAAGGATACCATTTGATCGCCAAAGATATGGAAGGGCATCTATGTGGAGAAAAATACGGCGGCATCTTCGCCGAGTCGCCGGACGGGCTGAAATGGAGCTTGCATGGGCAGCCGCAAGGCTATTCCCGGACGGTGCGTTGGGATGACGGCACGGTACAGACGCTGGGCAATCTGGAGCGGCCGTTCCTGTTGTTCCAGAACGGCAAGCCGACTCATTTGTTCGCGGCCGTTTCGGACGGCAGTGATGGTTTTAAGGACGCTTCCGATACGTGGAACATGGTTATACCTTTGAAGCAATGATTCAACTACGTGGCGTCAAGCGAGCGCTATGCGACGATGACCTATAACCGCTGCGGCAGAAGTGCTGAAGCGGCCGGCGATTAAGGGCAATACAGTCATCGTTATCGAGCATAACCTTGACGTCATCAGTCAGGCGGATTGGATTATCGACATGGGGCCTGATGGCGACAGCAGGGGGGGCGTGGTCCCGAGTCGAGGACAAGAACTTGTACCGATTACCGATATGGAAAAAATATAGTCCGATTTCCGATTAGACATCTACCTAATTAATTTTCGCCTGCTAATTTATTTAAACTAACGGGTAGGATAGTTTAAGATCAATCGCGGGGAACTATACCATAAGTAACGGTGGGAAATTGCATCTCGGAGTTGAGTTGCGTGAAGAAGTCATCAGGTGGATGTTGTAGTAGTGAGCGAGGTGTCAACAAAATGAGTCAAGACAATATAAACTGTACCCCATAGAGACTTTTTATGGTTTCTAGTTCTTTTATAAAAAGTAATGAAATTTATGCTAAGCAAAATTAAAGTCGTTCCTGCGAAGTGTTGAACAAAAATACAGTTGTACCGGATCAATCCTTGTAATTTCATAACGAGTCTATAGCAATGTAAAAGCCATGACTTTCATGACAGTACGTTCGGCAAGTTTAACGGTATGGGTACAAACAAGTTTTTATTCTCTAACGGTATTTTATTAAGAGAAAAGGAAATATTCACTTATCGCTGAAATATATAGGTATGGATACCCAATAAAGTGGCGTTTTCAAATGACGCCCTCCCTTAGGAGATGATTAAAAAATGAAAACACAGATGAATCAAATTGAATTGAATTGAATGGTCTCACTTTTCAATATCGCGAGAGCGGGGAACCGTCTGCACCACCGATTGTTGCACTTCACGCACTTGGAGAAAGTGCAGAATCATGGGATCAAGTGGCTGCTTCATTAGGAGAAAAATACCGCGTTTTAGCTTTAGATCAACGTGGGCACGGTGGAAGTGCGAGAACGAGTACCAGAAAGAGGAATCCAGATAAGATACTACGCGCGCCTCAGGAAGTGAGATAATCCCTCTGCTTAATTAGAAAAATTACTACATAGGATGACACTGTTTTTTTTGTTTTCAACTCTAATGAATTGGAACTCTTGCTCAGAAATCAGGATAAGAACACTTTTTGCTGATTAGATGTTATTCGAATACGCTCGTGAACATAAATTTCTTAACTCTGAGATCCCTACACTCCTTCTTTAAATTTCCTTCGATAGTTCGAAGGGTTGAGACCATAGTAGCCGGTGAAACGAAGGGAGAAATAGTCCGGCGTATTGAATCCAACCCCCAAAGCAATCTCTGCAATAGGTCACAGTGTATATAAAAAGTAATTTCTCGGCTTGCTTCAACCGATGTTTCATCAATGTTTCCATAATAGAATCTCCAGCCTGTTCCTTGAACAAAGGGGATAAACAAACCTTAGTGATGTTAGGGAGGGGAAACTTTTCTTGGCCACCTCTTTCCATACGCTGATAAATATTGGTATGCTTCTCTAATTCGAAGAAGAGAACGGTAGTCGCTTGGAAATGGGGACGTTAGCCACATCATGCGCAATTGCTGCTATATTTGTTGTGGGACTCATGAGAATGAAGCGGCAAACGACACTCATGGACGAGACAGTGAAACGAGCAAACTTCAGTTGACTCATTCCAGGTTATAGTTTGAAGACGAAGAGGTGCCTTACGTGAATTGAAAATATAGATCAATGAGGACATTTGACATCTCTCCAGCTAAAGGCTATTCTCATAAAACGCATCTCTCAGTGCGACAATCTGATAAGATATTAAAGAATAATAGAATTAATATGAAACGTTATATGCAATATTTCACCATGCAGAATACGAGAAGAAAGAGATGAATTAAGTTGAAAAGAAAAGCTATGCATCTTATTACAATACTTTGTTTAGTGGTGATGTTTTTACCTACCGTTGTATTTGCTGAAGATAAAAATGAAACAAGCATCATTGTAGCAACTGGAAAAGATGTACCTACAGGTGGTATTCTAGGAAGTCTTCCAGAGAAATACCCTGCTAATGCTGTTGAGTTTGTTACGCAAGATGGAGTTAAATTAACGGGTTATGTATTAGGTAATAGTAATAAAGGTATCACACTTGGTCATGAAAATGGATGGATGGTTGATAGCTGGCTTCCTTTTGCTGAACGACTTGTAAAGGAAGGGTATATGGTGATTCTTTGGGCATTTAGAAATGATGAACCTTCTGATTCGGTATCTGGAGAAGCAACTTATCGTAGAGATTTAGATGTACTGGCTGCTGCTCAGGTTTTAAGAGAGCGCGGTGCAACTAAAATCTTGGCTATGGGAGCATCCATTGGTGGTACTTCTACAGCTGTCGCTGCGCCAAATATACCGGAATTAGTAGGCTTAGGGATATTATCTTCACCACGACAATTTGGTGTTAGTCCGCCAATAAGCGCGCTGGAGGCTGTTAAAAAGGTAGAAGTACCATCTTTTTTCGCGGTATCAGAAGAAGATCCTACCGGAAGTTATTATGATGAAGTAAAGGCTCTTTATGAGGCATCTGCTTCAAAACAAAAGCAGTTTAACATTTTGCATAGTAGTGAACATGGTACAGATATGTTATCTGAGGAGGGGAGTTATTCCAAGCGTTCCAAGGAGGATTCGACTGTTAAACTAAAACAAGAGCGTATAGCATTAGCCGACAAACTGCTGCTTTTTGTAAATAATTCCTTTGGTCAGACAACTCGTACAGATGGTGATCGTAATGAAACCTCTAAGAATACAACAGACTATGCAGATAGTAGTAAATCATCTGACAATACATCAGACTATATTGATAAGAACAAAACAGAGAAGTCAGCATTCATGAATCCTGCAATCATTGGAGTCGGAATATTATTTTTACTTGCTATCGTAGCCAGCATCATTGTTAAAAAGAAGAGGTAGGGTATCAATCTTACCGAAGTCATAGTTAGTTTTTCTAATTAAGCTAACGGGCAGGATAATGGAATTCTGTGTAGCTAAATAAATACAAAGATGTAAAGGCATATGCAGAGACGTCGCTCGATTATTGTCGCGGGACAAGAACACTGTTCCATTCAAAGTCGCTATTTTAGCGGCTTTTTTATTATATTGGCACAAGTTCTTGTCCCGAGCTGAGGACAAGAACTTGTGCCAATTACCAAAATTGACAATACAATTAAAAGGGAATTAGCGAAAATAGATGGAATCCTAAACATTGAAATCTGAAAGTTATCGAAAAAATAAATTTAAGGTTTTTGTTTGATGAAGAAACCTATCTCGAGGGAAAAACATGCTCACATAATAATATCTTCATTTAATGGCAGGATTGTTGAATTTTGTGAACATACTTCAAAGTATGCGAACGATAAAAAATAAGTTTTTCTTTTGAAATTTAAGACATGCTACAGTCATTTGTTTACAGAACTTAACGTCATTCAATTTGGATTAAACTAGAATTTCAGCGTTCACTGAATTCGTTAAAGGAAGTACGATCGCAGAAAAAAGAGGTCAAACCAGTAAGTTCTGGTGACCTCAAATCCGATCGGTTAGGTTATAATTTATGAGAGATATAACTGGGCTAAAGAACAGGGAATCTTGCTAGGCCTGACAGACATCCAATGCAAGTGACGATCTATTCATTAGTGCTAAGTGACAACAAGTGTTTTAGATTGTCATCAATAAATTGATTATCGGCACTGTTGATTCCACGACCGGCAAAATGGCCCCAGATCGATTGGATTGGTTTCAAGACAGCATTAGGTATACGCTTAGCTTCGTATTCATTATCGTCCGCTGTGCAGAAGAGATCCGTGCTTCCCGGCATGATACAGGCAAGAGCTTTTATGCTCTGAAGTGCTTTATCGAAATCTCCGTTATAGGAGGGGTTGGCACTAATATCTGCATGCTGGCCTGTCCATAACATGGACAGAACATTATGTGGATCCATATTCATAAAGCTATTTTCCCAGACACCAGCTACAAAATCCTCCAATGATTCAAATCCCATCTCATGATAAAGTTCCTCTCTGTAAAACGCATGAGATAATCCCCATCCGGCATAGACCCGTCCAACGGCGCGCATGTCTGCAGAAGTTAATTGGTTTAGTTTACTTGAGTCGAAGCCGACCGCAGATAGCAGTGAAGCTTTTACACCTTCCAGCACCACATATGTGTGAGGCCATGGTTTGGCGATGCCTCCGAAAGGTGCAATTCGTTCGACCATCTCCGGGTAACTTGCCCCCCATTGAAATGCCTGAATGCCGCCCATCGACCACCCGACGACGAGAGCAATCTTTTGAATACCGAATTTTTCGGTCAGCAGTTGGTGCTGGAATCGAACGTTGTCATAGATGGTTACCTGTGGAAAATGAGCCCCATCGAATGGATGAGGTGTGTTACTGGGAGATGAAGATAGTCCATTGCCCAGCAAATTTGGAACGATAATAAAATATTTCTCTGGATCGAGTGCCATCCCGCTGCCAATTAGCCATTCATTCTGAACATGCTGATCCCCAAAAGCCGTTGGATAGAGAATAACATTATCCTTCTGTTCATTTAATTTTCCGTATGTTTTATAAGCAAGAAAAGCATTTGGTAACGTCACTCCTGATTGTAAGAGTACATCACCCAAATTAAAAATTTCATAGTCCATCGTATAGTCGCTCCCTTCAAAATGAAAACCACATGTTCACTGTGATCTCTTGTGCTCAGTATAGCGCTGTGATACTCTCAATAAAAGTGAATAGAATTCAAGATAGTATTCAATAAAATTGAAAGATGGAGGGGAGCATCGGATGGAATTGCGTCAACTGAATACGTTTTGTACGGTTGCAACAACATTGAATTTCACGCGGGCAGCAGAAGTGTTGAGCTACGTTCCTTCCAACGTCACGATGCAAATTAAAGCATTGGAAGATGAGCTAGGTGTTCGCCTCTTTGATCGATTGGGCAAGCAACTCGCGCTCACAACTGCGGGTAAACGCTTTTTAACACACGCCCAAGGCGTTCTTGAAAAAATGGACGAAGCTCGTAGTGCTGTCCATGATAATGAAAAACTAACTGGTACCTTAACGATAAGTGCGAATGAGGTTATTTGTTCCTACCGGCTTCCACCTGTCTTCCAACGGTTTCGTTCGCAGCATCCGGGAGTTCGTCTAATCTTCCGCTCAGTTCCGAATCAAGAGCTCAAGCAAACGCTCTTTGAGGGAACCACGGATATTGTTTATATGTTGGATGAACCCATTCGCTCGAGTGGACTTTCCGTGGAACCTTTGCTGGAAGAAAATTTCCGATTGTTAGCTGCTCCAGATCACCCACTCGCCAAACGAACTGTGCTGCAATTGGAAGATTTTCATGAAGAAGTGTTCCTGACCAATAAAAAAGGTTGTCCATATCGAACGATGTTTGATCGGTCATTTGAGAAAGAGGGCATTGATAGCATCACGTATCTAGAGTTTCAAAGTGCCGAGGCCATTAAACAATGTGCGATCTCGGGAATCGGTATCGGTTTTCTTCCTGAAATCGTTGTAGAAGCCGAAGTTGAACGCGGGGAACTTGTTGTTCTTCCATGGCAAATTCCGGATTTGCGGGTGTATACACAGATGTTGTGGCATAAAGACAAGTGGCTTTCACCAATCATGTTATCTTTTATAGAAACAGCAAGGGAAGTTTTTCGTCTACAGAATGAGAATAAACTGTAAGCCTATGTATGAATGAGGCATAAAGGAGGCACCGTTTCGCACACGTGGTTAAGGACAGTAGCACCCATTCTTCTAGTATTTCATGATCTCAAATTGAATCACGTTTGTCCTACCAGTAGGACAACAATACTTTCTTGTTGTCGAGTTAAGGATGACCCTGAAGAAATAAGGTATTTCATTCAGGCAATCTGGACTAGTTTTCATGCTGCACCACTAATTATTAGGGATAATCTGGAGTATTTCTCTGATCGAGTTGTCAGTTGCCAAATGAAAATCAACCAAAGGCTTGATGTGGAGATTCTTTCCTGGGTTCTTGAAAAACTAGTCATGCAATTCAGTGATAATTCCTTCTGTTCTTGGTTAGAGGTAGCAGGGAAGAGAGCAAAAAAATTAGCGTACCATCTTGGAAAGAAATTGATTGTTTCTATGATTATTATGTTAACAATACTACACAGAGTATTAATGAGGGAATTGAAGCAAGAGAGTGTTCTGGATAATTCGTTTTCGTTACCTTGAGAACGGCTCAAACGCGAACCAGAAGTGCTTGCTTCCAATTGAACGGTTTTACTATGTAGGAAGCCGAATTCTGGCGAGGAGATATTCAACGAAAGTATGTGAAAATTTAATTTTATTAGGACTTTTGTTAATGGGAAAATCATTGACTTAGCCCTGATGGGAGAAGGGAAAGATGTTTGCGTGAACAGCAAGGAAACCAAACGAAAGTGTGACAGATCAGCAGCTTCAGGATCAGTTGAAATATTATAAAGAACGAGCTCCAGAGTATGATGACTGGTGGTACCGTCGAGGCACATTTAATCAAGGAGACGAAGCCAACCAAATCTGGTTCGATGAGATCAGTACGATTAAGGATGCCTTTAAAGCTGAACATTTTCATGGTGACTTCCTTGAACTTGCGGCGGGAACTGGCACTTGGAGTAGTCTGTTCTTAAAAGAAGCCCTTATATTGACCATTGTAGACGGTTCCGAAGAAATGCTTTCGCATAATCCGGTAGTATCTGAACTCAATGTAAGAATGATCATTGCAGATCTTTTCAGTTGGTCTCCGGATCAGTTATACGATTCAGTTGCTTTTACTTTTTGGATATCTCATTTACCCAGAGAGAGACTGGCGAGCTTCTTTACCATGGTATCACGCTGTTTGAAGCCCGGAGGGAAAATGTTCTTTATCGATGATCGAGAAGTAGCAGGAACCCGTGAGTCTCATGTAGTGGGGACATCTGGGCAAACGATGGTTCGGAAGCTTAATAATGGTGATCATGCTACTATAGTGAAGAATTTCTTTGGCGATAAAGAGATTGAGCAAATTGCTGCTAGTGTGGGAATTGAATTGCATGTCCATTGCACCCCTAAGTACTTTCAGTATGGGATAGGGTCCAAAACTGTCTAAAGCAGCACAATATAGATAACACTAAATGTTCGGTGAAAATAAAGAATTAGACTGGAGTCGTTGATTTAACGCGGTTTTTGAATTAAAGAATCGTCAGCTTTTTTAATGATGCAAATTTTTGAAGTTCATTTATTTCGTGTAAAGGTACCGTCGGAACCATTTGAATGGCTATCGGATCTAAAATTTCTCGCGTTTTTTATCGTTCGTCAAAGCCAAAGTTCGAAAGTTCGAGATTTGATTTTTGTGAAATTCCCAAAGGAAACAATCAGGTTACTAACGGTAAATAATAAAATCCAATAATTATTTCATTCAATATGATTCGAGGGATAAAGATTCTTGTCTTTTTATAGCTCAGATGTTCTTGGAAAGGTACTGGTCCTTCGCATATTTCTGTTGATTAGACAGTGACTTAAGGAACCACTATCAAAGTGTTTTTTGAGCAGGATGACTCAGAAAAGAAACATATGAATGATTCAAATACCCTGTTGAATCGAGATATTATAGACGGATAGACCGATATTGGTAAGCAACTGAAAGATCTGCTCCACTCGGACAGCTTATTGACCTCTAGTACTAAGACTCACAACATTAACCGTTTTTCGCCGCTGCGCTAACGCTTTTACTTGCCGTGCAGGTTCTTTTCTCAGGGCGATCGGCAGCCGCAGGCAAAACCATCGAACAACTGCCGGAGCCGGAATGGAGCTATAAGCTACCAGAGGGTTACACCTTTTGGAACACATTGGACAGCTTGCAAAGCAAGGAACGAATGTTTATTCAACTGAGCAAGAAAGTGAAGCTTTCAGCCTCCCAGATCAAATACAGCGATAAGGTTTACGCGTCCATTGATCGCATAAATGGTTCTACGAGTTGGGTGTACGATTATTCTGACATTGTCAACGACAAACCTTTTACCGCTACGAAGCTTTATTCTGCTAATAATGGCTACAGTTATTTTTTCAAAATGAAAGGCGCCATCGCCTATGATCTCTCAGTTGTCGATCCGACGGGAAATTTGAAATGGACAAAATATATAACTGATTCGTACACGCCAGTGGTGCTCGACAACGGTAACTTTGTCATTCGTTCCTTCGCCCCCAACAAAACAACTTCCCTTAGTTTCACTGAATACAACCAGGGCGGGAAACAGATTCGAAAGCTAAACTTAACCAACAAATGGACTACAGGGATATTAGAGGTACTTCCAAACGGCTATGTGGTGCATGAATTGTCTGAGCAAGGTAGCATTAGTGTTTACCGGAGTCTGAGTGCGCTGAAAACACCACTAGTCACCTATACAGCTCCCAAATCGATGAAAGATCCCTATCTCGAGGTGAAGCCATTCAAAGGCGGATCCTTTATCGTTTATTTGAGCAGTAAGAATGGTAAGCTGGTAGTTGGCTACGATATGAAAGGCAAGAAGAAGTGGGTGCGTACTCTAAAGTGAATGATCAGATCGATATTACGGGCAACAACTATTTGGTTCGGAACGACAACATTTATAAGCTGTATAGCAAGGACAACCAGCTTCTCGGCAAACAGCAAATTGGCGAAATTGGCGATAAGAACTGGAATTACCATATGACGCCTTCGGGCGAGATTACTGTGGAGAAGCAGTATCAGTGGCAGGAGCGTCCACCTATAATTGATGAGAACGTGTTTGAGGGAGATTGGGCCAGGGAAGACTTCTACGTGCTGGATCCTAGGAATTTGCAGATCAAATACCATCTTTCTACGCTGTGGCTCGATCAAAAAGCCGGGCACATGTATATTTATGCCGGAAACGGCGAGCTTTATCTCACGAACGAGTTCTTCGATAACACCTTGACCAAATACATACTGAAATAGCGCTGAGCGAGGATTTCCCTTTATCGGTCTTCCAAACACGCGTAATTCCTCTAAAACATCGCCAAGTGACGTACAGCACTGGCGATGGTTTTTATATAATCCGTTCACTTATAGTGGTTATTACTTGGATGAAGAAACGGATATGTTTTACCTATTCAACCGATATTACGACCCACAAGATGGTCGTTTTATTAGCCAAGATAATATTGAGCCAATCGATTCAAATTTGTACATTTATGCTGCCTATGATCCAATTAACAGTGTTGATCCTAATGGAGATTTTACATGGGCACTTGGTGTATATGCGATACCAGGTGTGGGCGAAGTCGCTTTGGGCGTAACTGCAGCAGTAGGACTTGGTATAGCGGCAGGTTACGGAATTAAAAAAAGGATATCAGTATTTCGCGAATAGAGACAAAATGGCTAAGAACGATAGAATGAGAGGGAGCGAGGCGGAAAAAAGAGAAAAGAAACAAATAAATGATAAATGTGGTTCAAGGTCTCAAAGGGAAAAAAGTACAAAAGAATTACACCGAGATAAAAGAGATCAAAGAAATGATAACAACAGAAGTTGGAATGATTTGGACATGTATCGATAATTAATTATTAATTTGACCTTTGTAATATTGACCTCAACAACTTATTTGTTGGGGTCAATATTATAAAAAGGAGATGCGAAAAATGACTTTTTTTGAACAAGGGGAAGAGCTCTATGAAGAAGGTAATTATGATGAAGCATTAGTTTACTTTAAAAAAGCTCTCAATGATAATATAGATATCGAAGATACACTGAATTACATGGGAAGATGTCTTACAGAGTTAAAAGAATATAATGCCGCAATTGAAGTTTACGACAGGGCAATTAGACTATTCCCTACATGGGAAAGATTATACTTCAATAAAGGTTATGTCTATTTACAATTAGGCAATACTGAAGATGCACTGATTTTTTGTAAACGTGCAGTAATGATAAACTCAAATTCTGAAGATGCTTTGTATTATCTTGCCCTTTGTTATCAAAAAAAGGAGGAATATAAGAAAGCAATAGAATACTATCAAAAATCATTAGCACTTAATACTAATCAAGAAGAGGCCCACATTAACCTAGGATTGATTTTCCATGAATTAGGAAATAATCAAGAAGCGCTCGACGAATTTCAGTGGGCTTTACAGATAGATCCGTCATCAACTAATGCAATGTATAACAAAGCATTAGTGTTAAAGCATATGGGAAAAAAAGAGGAAGCTATTATCGATTTTAAAAACATCCTAATATCAGAACCTGAAGATTATGATGTAAGGTTACAAATCGCAAAAATTTATCTTGAAGAAAATCAATTTGAATTAACAGCATATTATTTAGATTCAATATTAAGTTTTGATTCAAATAATACTGTTGCGCTTTATTTCAAAGGTAAGTTGCTTGAGAGACAAGGCAATTATGAGGCCTCAATCAAACTATTAGAACATGCCTCTTCATTAGACCCGATTGATATAGATATTTTGTTACTATTAGCTCAAATTTATAGTTTGATCCATTTAAAAGAAAAAGAAAGAGCTTGTTACATCCGCATCTTAAAAATTGACCCTGAAAATATAATTGCAAAAAATCAATTGCGATAAAGTATTGAAACGATGGAAGAAACTGAACGAGTACAATGGCTAACAATCTCATCGAGGGAGTAGTCATATTATCAGATCATAAAATTGTTGAACGAGTTTAAGAGAATTTTGAAGGTTACTAGTAGCTTCAGATAATATATATAGAACTGGGGAACTTCACATGTAAGAAGATCAAGAGATCGTGCTGTCGGAGGACAAGAACATATTCCCATTGAAGTCGCTATTTTAGCGGCTTTTTAGGCATATATTTAATTATTTTTTCTTTTGTAAATCTAATGGGCAAAATAGTCTTAATATCCAGTCCAATATTAAGAAAATACAAATACGAGTGGTCAGTGATACGAACCAAAAAAGTAATGTGATGCTCTAGAAAGAGTGCACAGAATCTATAGGATTTAATAAATATACCCGGGTGATATTGATATTTTGTGTTTTTACCTGTGTATATTCATCATAAAAGAGCTGTAAAGAAGGAGGGTATATATCTATGTCACTATCAACGAAATGATCTAGTAAAGCAGGTCCATTGGTTCAAGCAAAATACTGCGTCGGCAACCGGATTATAATGACATGGAATACGGCAGCAAATGTTGAGATCGACGGGGGGGGTGATGCTGTAGACTTGGTATGGGCGATTTGTGTCCGCGTACGAGTAAACGCTGCATTAAAAAAAGACCTACACCAATGTTGTAGGTCTTTTTTTCACCATTTCAGGGTAGAGCTGTTACTTCATTGGTAATATTAATGAATAATAATGAGCGTATAAGTGCTTCGCCGTTGTCAGCCCTTCGCGATGCTGACGACACCTTCATTGATATTCCATTGGGACTGATGCATGATTTTTTTTGCTAAGGCAGTATCCCTTTGCGCAAGGGCTTGAAAAATATCTTCGTTCAAGGAGTGCTTGCGTGTCGGGGCTGCGCGATAATGTGTTGCCGCCGATGGTGTCGAACACGACATCGACTCCGCGGCCACCCGTTTCTCTCATGATGGCGTCGACATTTTTCGGAAGAAACGAGTGTCTATTATATTGAAGAGGCAGCTTTTGCTACAGGCGAACATGATCATCCGAACAGCGCTATTGGCATGGGTAATACTAGCACCTTAAGGAGTTTGTAGCTATGGAACTATAGTGGTAAGGAGAGCCTGACCTCGGCAAGCGCTTCCGTACGGAGTCATCTCATTGCGTTTGCCGCGGAAGAATCCCGTTTGAACCGGGGTAAATCGATTGATTTAAAGGAATAAGCAAAAGAAATAATGGCTGCACAAGAAGTTACCGAGCAGCAAAAGATATAAGCAAAGATTTAGTAGCGATTGCTTCTGGGAATGGGGGAAGCAATCGCTATGTTTTTTTGCGGATATTTTTATTTTTTGTCCTCCACATGTGTACAAAAAATAAAAAAGATGATACATTGAACTTAGTTTAATTCCTTTTATAACAGGGTTTTTTGGAGAAATACTATGTCTCCTGTACGAGGACATACGTATATCGAGGAGGGAATGGAATGTCTAGTCAAGCATTGGACCAATTTTTAAGTTCGAACATCGAAGATCTAAAGACTAAAGGTCTATATAACGTCATCGATACGCTGCAGGGTGCAAATGGTCCTGTTATTCGTATCGACGGAAAGTCCCTAATTAATTTGTCTTCCAATAACTATTTGGGACTGGCAACAGATTACCGCCTGATTGATGCTTCAGTTAAGGCGTCGCAGAAATACGGGGCAGGCGCAGGGGCTGTGAGAACAATTAATGGTACGATGGATCTTCATATTGAGCTTGAAGAAAAACTGGCCCGTTTCAAAAAAACGGAAGCCGTTATCGTGTATCAATCGGGATTTAACTGCAATATGGCTGCTATATCCGCGGTAATGGACCAGCATGATGCGATTTTATCAGATGAGCTGAACCATGCTTCGATTATTGATGGCTGCCGCCTGTCGAGAGCCAAGGTGATTCGCTTTAAGCATTCGGATATGAATGATTTAAGACAGCAGGCGAAAGATGCCAAGGAATCCGGTCAGTACCATAAAATTATGGTCATCACCGACGGGGTTTTCTCCATGGATGGTGATATAGCAAAGCTGCCCGAAATCGTGAAAATAGCAGAAGAATTCGATCTGATTACTTATGTGGATGATGCCCACGGTTCGGGCGTTCTCGGAGCAGGTGCGGGAACCGTGAAGCATTTTGGATTGTCCGACCGCATTGACTTTCAAATTGGTACTCTTTCCAAGGCGATCGGCGTTGTCGGCGGTTATGTGGCGGGTAAAAAACAACTGATCGAATGGTTGAAGCTGAGAAGCCGTCCGTTTCTGTTCTCGACATCGCTACCTCCGGCTGCAATCGCTTCTTGCAGCGCTTCTGTCGACATTTTGATGAATGACAAAGAACTGATCGAGAAGCTGTGGGAGAACGGCAATGATTTGAAAAATGGCTTGAGCCGGCTTGGATATGATGTAGGCCAAAGCGAAACGCCGATCACACCTTGTATCATTGGCGATGAAGTAACCACCCAACAGTTCAGCAAACGGCTCTATGAAGAAGGCGTTTACGCCAAGGCAATCCTGTTTCCGACGGTTCCGAAAGGAACCGGAAGAATACGCAACATGCCGACAGCTGCCCATACCAAGGAGATGCTCGACCAGGTGATCTCCGTTTATGAGAAAGTTGGCAAGGAAATGAAGCTGATTTAGCTGCATTCGCGGGAGTATATTTCGGGAGGAATGTCTTATGAACAAGATTTTGGTGACCGGAGCACTGGGCCAAATCGGTTCTGAGTTAGTTGTTAAATTACGTGAAATTTATGGTGCGGATCACGTCGTTGCTACGGATCTCAGGTCATCAGCCCACGAAATTACCCGATCCGGGCCATTCGAGCTGCTGGACGTGACGAATGATAAGGCGATGTTCGAAATCGCCAAGCGGTACGAAGTTGATACCGTCATCCATTTGGCTGCGCTGCTGTCGGCTACCGCAGAGGAGAAACCGCTGCTTGCCTGGAATTTGAATATGGGCGGATTGATGAATGCACTTGAAATATCAAGGGAGCTCGGCTGCCAATTTTTCACTCCAAGCTCCATTGGATCTTTTGGTCCTTCGACTCCGAAAGACAATACCCCGCAGGATACGATCCAGAGGCCCAATACGATGTACGGCGTGAACAAAGTGTCCGGCGAACTGCTTTGTGATTATTATTTTCACAAATACGGCCTGGATACTAGGGGGCTGCGATTCCCGGGTTTGATATCTTATATGACGCCTCCCGGCGGAGGAACGACGGATTACGCGGTGGAAATTTATTACGCAGCCGTGACGACTGGCCGGTATATATCTTATATCGCCAAGGACTCAAACATGGACATGATGTATATGCCGGATGCCCTGAACGCTATCATCGAATTGATGGAAGCGGATTCTTCCCGGTTGATGCACCGAAATTCATTTAATGTCACCGCAATGAGCGTGGATCCGGAGGCGATCGCTGCAGCGATTCGGGATGAGTTTCCCGGCTTTATCCTCGATTATGACGTTGATCCGAAGAGACAGGCGATTGCCGATAGCTGGCCGCATTCCATTGATGCGACTGCAGCGAAAACAGAATGGGGATTTCATGCCCGCTACGACCTGAAGGCCATGACGAAGGATATGCTTTCACAGCTAAGCGAGAGACAAATGCTTCGCAAGGCTTAAAGTTATTATGAATTCGCTGTGCAAAGCGAGTAGAAATACAAAAGAAGCTGCATCAAGAGGTTTGCGTTACCCGGACCTTTTGTTGCAGCTTCTTTTTTCATCCTCCAGCCCAGACATTTCCGTGTCTGTGGCTTATCAGATAAAGAACACGGCATAAAGTTTGCAACAGGACGGACCGAGGTATGCAAAATTAAAACATGTGTCGAGGGACAAGAACTTGTACCGATTACCGGAATGGACAAGAACATAGTCCGATTTCCGATTAGATGTGCATCTAAACATTGAGCACATGCACTTAAAACCTCAGTAAGTACCATAATTCATGAAAATGTTTACATTGTTATGGAACAACTGACATGTGGTTTTAGATCAAAGGGAGGGGAACATATACAGACATCGTACTTTGTGCTGATTTGTCATTCTTAGAGACAAGAGCTTGAACCCATTACCGTATTGGACAAGAACATGTTCCTATTGCCGAATAGGCGTATATCTAATCGTTATTTTGCCCGTTAATTTATTCAACTAATGGGCAGTTTAGCTTCAGAAGAATAGAGGTCTTGATAAGCTTAATGTCGAAAAGAATGTATAACCGCATAAAACAGAAGGAGGGGTACTTTGAAAAAAATTAGGGGAGCAACAGAAGAGGAAATGATAGAAATTTATAAGATGGGCTATGATGTTTGGGGAGATAATCTGCCATATGAAGAATATATAACTATGTGTCAGGCTTCCAATAAGTATAAAAAGGGAAAGTGGTACGTTCTTGAAGCAACAGATACAAAGCAACTATTAAGCTCGCTCATCGTATATGAACTAAATCTTTCTGAAGACCAAATTGTAAAAGGGATTGGTTCAATCGCTACCCCTTTATATTTAAGAGAAAAAGGATATGCTTCTTTATTGGTCAAAGAAACGATAAATAAACTTGAACAGGAAGAAAAGTGTAACAACTTTTTCCTTTATAGTGATATTGGGATAGAATTTTACAAAGGATTAGGTTTTATTGTACTACCTAACAATAGTCAAAAATATAAAGACAGTGTTTGTATGTATTACTCAAAAGAAAATGATATCGACTCCATATCACTTGATATCCCCGATTACTTTTAAAGCACATCCTTATTGAACTAACGGGAAACGTTAGCCCAATAAAACCAATGAAGCAGCTGACCAATGTAATCGGCTGCTTTTATTCAACTAACGGGTAGGTGGTGGTGTTGAGCTAGCTGCTGCCGTTTGGTAGCTTGTCGAGGGACAAGAACATTATACCATTGCCGAAAAGGACAAGAACATTGTGTCATCTCGGATTAGGTAGTTATCTAACTAGCATCATGATGGATCTCCTGTGGCGAGATACAAGCACATTAATATAAGACTTCGCTTGGAATAACGATAGGAACTAGATTTTTCTTTTTCGACCCAGATTGGCGTATCAGAACTCTAAATAACTCTTATTCATCATACTGTATGAAGCTGCACAATCAACAAAATGCATATAAAGAACATACACCTACTGATAGGCTAGATGCCTAATAGTAGGTGTATTCTAGTTAAACGAATCTTAACAATTAGGTTATAAAGTAATAAAAAAGGAGGAGGAAACATGATGCAAGAAGCTGTCGTTTGGGGGCCGTTAATTATTAAATACAATTGGATTGCAATAATCTTTTCTGTACTGATAGCATATTTAACCATGAAATATTGGTTGAAGGGTAAGAGCGATTTAAGCAGGCCTATACTAAATGATATAACCAATGTACTTTTATGGGCGTTCCTGATTTGGAAGTTTAGTGTGATTATTTTTAATCCCGTCACTGTTTTGAATAATCCGTACTACATTCTTTATTTTACCGGGGGTGGGCGTGGGATCTTGCTATCGGCGATTGTAGTTCTTATCTTCTTATCTATTCAAAGTAGTAAGCGTAGAATTACCTTCAGGGTGTATGCGGAAGTGTTGGCGGCAGGCTTATTATCTTATATAATGTTCTATTCTATGTTCAAGCTCATCTTTAACAACCCGGCAACATCATCATTTTTGTATGATCTTAGTCAAATTGTTTTAGCAATCGTACTATTGGTTTGGATGTATTGCAGAAAAGAGGGCTTTGAAAATCCACAAGAAATCAATCAACTTATTCTTTGGTTCAGCATCGGACAGATTTTCTGTTACTTTTTTAAAAGCTTTTCTGTAGTAGTGTTCTTAGGATTTTCTAGTGAGCAGCTTGTTTTTTTGGCTGTTGCTCTATGTTGTTTGACTATTCACAACATTATAAAAAAAAGAGCTTAAATGAATCTTAACAATCCTCCGTTATGGTTGTTAAGAGTACTTTCCTGGAGGAATTACAAATGGACAATATTTCAATTTTATTTGCTTTATCGGCAGGGGCGCTATCCTTTTTTTCACCTTGTATTTTTCCGCTTTTGCCTGCTTATCTTGCTAATCTTACAGGCTCTTATGGGAGTGGGGAGAAAACCAGTGTTTCTAGTAGAACACTGATGATTCGTTCCACTCTCTTTATCCTTGGTTTTACTGTGGTTTTCCTGCTTATGGGTGCTTCCGCGAGTATGATTGGACAAATTTTCACTGCGAATCGAGGGTTGTTAGAAAAGATTAGTGGACTACTCATTATTATATTTGGCCTACAGATTGCAGGGATTTTAAATCTTCGTTTTCTCATGTTTCAAAAGCAGCGGGAAACCAAAGCTCCAAAGAACGGAAGCGGGTGGAATTCATTTGTCGTGGGAGTTGCTTTTGGAACGGGTTGGACACCTTGCGTCGGTCTGGCATTATCTTCAATTTTGTTGTTGGCCGGATCTTCTGAAACGATGTACAATGGAATCTTTTTATTGTTGTTTTATTCGTTGGGTTTAGGAGTTCCTTTTTTATTGATA
The DNA here is from genome assembly GCF_057835695.1 of Paenibacillus sp. GL_099_B. Taxonomy (NCBI): domain Bacteria; kingdom Bacillati; phylum Bacillota; class Bacilli; order Caryophanales; family Paenibacillaceae; genus Paenibacillus; species Paenibacillus sp. GL_099_B. Next base: position 3,705,863 of record NZ_CM174430.1, on the reverse strand, counting down.
TCAATCTTAATTACGAAATCTAAGGGTATCATGAGAAAAATAAATAAATGGTTACCGCTTTTGGCACTGCTGAACGGATGGATTTTGATCGCAATGGGCTTTCTTTTATTTTCGGGCCAATTGCAAAAGTTAAGTGCTTGGCTCGCTTCCTTCGCGCCAATATTCTAATAAAAGAGGATGATCTTTTCTATGAAAAAAAATTTTATCGTCATTGTTATCCTAATCGGTTTGGTTGGGTGGGGGATTTATGATACAAGTAAGAAAAATGGTGACCGTCAAGCAAACTTGGCTAGTAGCCAACCAGCAATGGAGGGAATAGATGACTCCTCACTGAGTATTGGTATTAACCAAGGGAACATTGCACCAGACTTTGTGTTAAATAGTCTAGATGGTAAAAGTTTTAAGCTTTCTGATTTCAGAGGACAAAAAGTAATCGTCAATATGTGGGCAACCTGGTGCCCGCCCTGTAGAGCAGAAATGCCGGATATGCAAAAATTTTATGATAAGTATAAAAATGAAAATACCACAGTAATTGCAATAAATATGACAACTTCAGAGAAAAGTGTAGATAGAATTCCCGAGTTTTTAGATGAATTTGGGATTACATTCCCAGTTTTATTAGATAAGCAAAATAGCATAGGGGAAATATACCAGGTTTATGCTCTTCCTACGAGCTATATCATTGATTCGCAGGGTATTATTCAGCAAAAAGTTACAGGTCCAATGAATTATGAGATGATGGAAAAACTAGTTAAAGAAATACGCTAAGTAAATTTGGAGGTATTTGGAATGATAGCAGAGGGAACCGGGATTTTAGTAGTAGAAGATGATGTGAAAATTCGAAAGCTGATCGTCTTGTATCTGGAAAAGGAAGGGTATGAAGTAATTGAGGCTGGAGATGGGGAGGAAGCTCTAGATGCCTTTAAAAAAAATGACCCTTGCCTTGTTATTTTGGATTTAATGCTTCCTAAAATAAGTGGTGAAGAAGTCTGTAAGAGTATTCGAGGAGATTTGAAGGAAGAAATTCCTATTATTATGTTAACAGCTAAAGTAGAGGAAAATAACCGGATTGAAGGATTGAAATCGGGAGCCGATGATTATGTAACGAAACCGTTTAGTCCGGGTGAATTGGTTGCACGGGTAGAATCCATTTTGCGGAGAACGGGCCAGCGGTGTAGCAAACTTACATACCGCGGAGTAACCATCAAACAGTTACGGGGTGAAGTACACTATAATGGGGAAACCATTCAACTCACACAGCATGAGTTCCGTCTTTTGTATTTTCTTATGGTGCATCCCAATCAAATTCTAACTAGGGAACAGATCATTGATGAACTGTATCCCAATAATGAAAAGGCAGTAACAGAAAGATCGATCGATGTTCATATAGGTAGATTGAGAGAAAAACTGATGTGGGATGGGGACAACGCACTAATCGAAACTATTCGAGGAATGGGGTATCGCTTTGTTGCGTTTCAAAAATAATCCATTACAAATCAACATCATGTGGAAATTTACACTGATCAATGTCGCGGTCATTGGTATTGCCATTTGGTTCGCAGGAGTTTCGGTAAAAGACTATGCTTGTCTGTTGTTTGCTAATTCCCCGTCTGTGACTCCAGAAGAAAGCGCCATTTTCACTCAAACGATGCAGACTTTTTTAATTAAAGCAAGTCTGACGGCTGTGTTGATTGCAGCGTTCATCCACTACTTTTTTGTAAAAAAGTTGATTCTTCCTCTTAAGGAATTGGGCCATGCAACGCGACAAATGGCTCAGGGGGAAATGCCAAAACCCTTATCGATTCGTGTTCACGATGAAATTGGTCTCTTAACCGTTGACTTTAATCAATTGAGCCTGAAATTGAAACAGGTAGAGGATTTAAGAAAAAAAATGCTGTCTGATATTTCACATGAACTGCGGACACCATTAACGAATATAAACGGATATTTGGAAGCTTTAAGCACAGGGGTTATTCCGGGCAATAAAGAGCTATTCGAATCCATTCACGAAGAATCGTTACGCATTACCCGTTTAGTTGAGCAGTTACACCAATTGAATGTGTGGCAAGGAAAGAAGATTTCCAATGAGAATAAGATGAATGTACTCTCTATAGAAAAGCTGATTGAATCCTGTACGGATCACTATTCATTGGAGTTCAAGAATAAAGGAGTCATTATTGATCTCAAGACGGAAGCAGCAAAAGTAGTAGGAGATGAAGATGGGCTAAAACAGGTGCTTCACAATCTTCTGACCAATGTAATGCAATATGACGAGGGTGGATGGGTTGAGATTACAGGGAAGCAGAAGGATTCAAACTACCAAATAATCGTCAAGAATTTAGGTCAGCCGATTCCAGAAGAACATGAATCTCTAATATTCGAGAGATTCTATCGGGTAGATTCATCCCGCAGTAGGGATTCAGGAGGATCAGGATTAGGGTTATCTTTAGTGAAGGAAATTATAGAGCAGCAGGGTGGAAAAGCAGGGTTGCGGTCAAAAGGAAGTGAGCACTCCTTTTGGTTTACTGTACCTTTAAAAAAATAATACCAATATTATTGAACTATATCCTTTGTAGAGGACATTATAAAAAAAGCTAGGCAACTTGAATGAGTTGCAGTCTAGACTTTGAGTCAGTGTCGTTTTGGAATATATACTTCTCCATGATTCTGCCGTAAGTCCAGCCTTCGTTGACGTCTACGCGTATGCCCTCGACCTTAATCTCATATAAATACTTTTTTTCTGTCCTCTTTTCACTGACATTAAAATGCATCCCTTAGATTTCATCGGATAAATCAGGTTATTCCAAGGTCTATTCTAAGGGCTGCACTTCGTAGGAGATGGAGGGCTTCTAATTTATTCAGCAATTATTTTTTCCTATTGTCTTTGGGTCCAAAGTGACCATTTGCTAATTATTTTCTTGTGAAACGGTAGAGTTGCCCACACTGATTAGCTTTCTGGCACTTAACAATGAGTAAATGAGTATGCGTTATAATTTATCTACATACCAATAAGTACATTTCTACTTGCGGGGCCCCAATTCGCCCCCTTATAACCTGTCATTCCCTCAAGGTTAACAAAACAAGGAAGTACGGTATACAATACACCTGACACTGCATTAACCCTAAACGTGATATGAAATCTCATGTTTGAGTTATCGACTGGTGCGATCTGGGCCATATCTGGACGTATTGAGTTTGAAGACATCAGTGCATCACTCATTCCCACAGTTGCAATACCGGTAGGTGTTTCCATAGTACTCCTAATCCAGTAGTTTGAAATATGTGTTGCTGATCCTAAATCTGTCCGCTGATCATACGTAATCAGAATTTGATTTGCTGCACTCTGTTTTGCTTCCAAAAGAATTGGATGCGGTATCATCTGACGCTCATTCTGGAAATTAATCATTATTAATTGCCCCCTTAAGTAAACTTAGTCAACAGCCTATACATTGTATTAATATTAAATTATTTATATACCATTGGGTGTCTTAGGATATTTCAACTAGGAAACGCTAAAATGTAGATAAATTCGATTGAATCTAATAAACTGTCTGGTTTAGAGTTACGGTTGATCAGATGTATTTTAGATAGATTGCAAGTCTTTAAACAAATTAATCTTCCCGCTACACGTTAACCCACGTGAATTATTCATTTATGTAGACATTAAAGTGGAAACAGAAAAAGGGTAGAGTTAATGCACACAGCTTTTGTATGCCAACTTACCGAGATAGAAGATTAAAACATAAATAAAATTGATGAATTTGAACCTGTATTCTGAGACCTATGAACCAGACTGATTCAGTATCACAGAGTAATACCATCAAGAGCGGCTGTCGGGGGACAAGAACATATTCCGATTTCTGATTAGATGCATATCTAAACATTTAGCGAATGCACTTAAAACTCATTAAGTACTATAATACATGAAAATGTTTACACTATTTTGGAACAACTGACACGATGAGACGTAAACACAGCTTTTATACGACACTCATCACCGTAACAGTAAATACATAAGCCTAAATAGAATTATCCCTTTTCTGTAGGTGGTGTTAATTCATTGTTATGCGAATTATTTATTGATGAACCCCCCAAAGTAGAAAGAACTACTCCGCTTACAATGAGGATGGAACCACCAGATTGAGTGAAGGTAATTGGGGCGCCGAGCATGAAGTATCCAAGCACCATGGCCACAAATGGTTGAAGATTCAGAAAAACGGATGCTTTGGCAGCGCCGACCTTCCGAATTTGATTGTTCCAGATGATTGCACATAAGCCTTGAATGAGTAGAGCAGAACCGATTAAGAACGCCCACCACCCCATGGAATGAGAGCTCTGCTCATAAGGTTCGCGCCATACTGCCACCGGAAACACGAGTATGCAGCCCAGCAATGTTGAATACGCAGTCGCTCCGAGTGCATCCATTTTTTCTGTTAGCTTTCTCATTAGGATGGTAGAACCGGAGAATGCGAGCATGCAAATAAACATGATTCCCATACCCGTTGTCAGTGATACATGTAATCCTCTACCTTGGCTGACTACAAAAAAAACACCGATAAGTGCAACCAGAGATCCTAATACCATACACAGAGTGAATGATTCTTTTAAGAAGAGTCGCGCTAGCAAAGCGGTAAATATAGGTGAGAGCGATAAAATAAGCGAAGCTGTCGTTGCATCTATCGTCTGCAATCCTGTAAAGAAAGACACCTGATGCAGCAACATCCCAATAAGAGTGAGCGGAATTAAGTAGATTATATCCCGTGAAGTCAATCGAATCATATGTCTTGACAAGAGCAGATAGCCATTTAGGAACACGGATGAGACGGCAAGGCGGTATGCGGAAAGATGCATTGCAGGAAACTCCTGCAGCAAGAGTGAGCCGAATACGAAGTTACTTCCATAAAGAGTCGCGCAAAATAAGAGAAACAGATAAGTTCGCAAGCCAATGCGCCTTCTTTCAAAATTTGACTAATCCAAATAGCCTTATTGGTTAAGCTGTCGTTTGATGGCAACCAGTTCGATCTCAATCTCAGCGCTACGTGGTAGCTTAGCTACCTGTACGGTAGTTCTTGCGGGATGATGGTTACCAAAATAGTGACTATAAACCTCATTCATTTGCCCGAAGTGATCTAGATTCGTCATAAAAACTGAGGTTTTCACAACGTCTTCCAGGGTGAAACCAGCTTCAGATAACACATTCTGAAGGTTCATCAGGATCTGTTGAGTTTGTGCAATGATGCCTTACTTTAATTGGCCTTCATAACATTTCCGGTAGCAATGGCTTGCGAATAAGGGCCGATTGCCGCCGGAACTTGTGCGGATGTAATCATAGTATGATTCATGGTGAATTTTCCTCCTTTAATGAATACAGAATTATTGTCGTTTTTGTTCGTTTAATAAAGCATCCGCAGCAATAAGCTGCGGATGTCAGATTGTATTGAAATCCGCTAATCGCGTTATTATTGACCCGCAGGTGTGTAATTCTCGTCTAGAAATGATTGAACAGCTTGGAACGCTTGAACTCTATTTTTCTCGAGCAGTACCATATGAGTACCTTCTCCGATTTCCACCCAACGGCGATAAGCAGCTCCAGTTAAGGAAGTAAAGAAGTTTTGTGCCAAATCTAACGGTACATCGATATCCCACTCCGCATGAATGAGGAGTACAGGTACGGTGATATCTTTTGGTTCATAGAAGGCTTTGCCAACCGTCCAATATTCACGTATGTCTAGAATCGGTCCGTTGGTAGCGCGAATATGCTCAGGGTGTGCAGTCTTGTTATTGGGATCGGAGGCCAGCGTTGCTTCAACCCATTTTTCAAACCAACCCTCAGGGAGCAAGCTATCACGTTTTCCTTCAGGAGCAGCACTTAACCAGCGTTTTTTAGTAGTGCCTGCGGGCACAAGGCGATAAGAGCCAAGCGGGCCGCCTGTATCAATAGGGATTGGTTTGTTGCTCAGCCACTGAGGAGCAATAAGGGTTAACTTGTTCACTTTATTGTTATTATGGCTTGTATATGCCCCAGCCACCGTACCGCCCCAAGACATCCCAAGTACATTGACCTTCGATAGATTGCGGTGCTCTAGGACGAAGTCTACGGCCGAGCCAAAGTCACGAACTCCGGTTTCTGTACGGACAAGCGGAGGATTCTGATCAGCAGGTTGCTCCATTTCTGGCGGTCTTGTGGATCCACCATAGCCACGAACATCTACTGCATAGACGTCATAGCCGTGACTAGCCAGGTAATCAAGGAAGGTGAAACCGTCTAGCTCCACATCATATAGGCTGCCAATTGGATAAGTAGCACCATGGACCATGACGATTGTTTTCTCATTAGAGAAGACAGTCATAGATGCAGGACGTTTATTAAGGACCGATAGCTCAATACCTGGCGAATCGCTAGCTATGTTAAAGTTCTCAGATACGATGGAAATAGATTTGTTGAATGTGTTGTTAGACATTATATTTTCGCCCCTCTTCGATGTATTAGATAAAGCGCCAGTTGAAGCCGTCTTCGCTTCGGGTGACGTATCCCGCTGAACTCTCTGGGAAGTGCGTACTGAAATAAATAATTGGACGATCGGCAACATATTCCAAAGCCCAGCGGCGCGAAATTCGGGCCTGATCGCCAAATTCGCAGTACATCGAATTCCAATCCGGTCTCATAACTTGGAATGGGTGATGCATGATATCGGCGCCGAACAAAGCTTCTTCACCACCCGATGAAAGACGAATAGACATTTGTCCAATACTGTGACCCGGAGTGGGAATGAATGTAAATAGTTCTAGAAACTTTCCGCCTTCTGGACCGATTGTTTCCGTCATGCCTGCCTCAACGATAGGAAGTACACTCTCTTCGTAAACGTTGAAGTTCGCTTCATTTTCTTTGTTATGGCTCGCTTCGCTGGAGTAAAACTCTTGTTCGTTACTAGGGAGTACGTATTTTGCATTCGGGAATGTCGGTACCCATTTGCCGTCAACCAGCTTCGTATTCCAACCGACGTGATCCACATGCAAATGAGTTAGTAACACGTAATCGACTTCTTCCGGAGTAACACCTGCCTCTTGAAGTCGATCGAGATAAGGTAGCTGCAGATTAGCAAGATCCGGATTCAGTGGCAGGTTTTTATCATTACCTGTGGCTGTATCAATAAGAATCGTGTGATGGGGTGTTTTCACGACCCAGGTGCCTATACTGACGATAAGTTGCGAGTTTTCATCAATCAAGCCCGCTGGGAAGGATTCTTTTTTCGCTTCCAAAAGTGAGGGATCCCATGTGCCAGGGAAATAAATTTCTGGTGGAACGCCACTGATTACCATTTCCGTCACTCGGGTAACCGTAGTATCGCCTACGGTGTAAATCTTTGGTAGCTTAGTCATATGGCTCATCGCCTTCCTTTAAAATTTCGCTGAAAATGAAATGCTATATTGAGAAGAATTATGTGTAAATGTCCCGGGATCATATTTGCACATCAGCCTTGTTAAAATATTAGTCCAATAATGCTGGTAAATCAACGTTTTTGCACCGAAATTGAACCTTCGTAAGAAAGCTTGCTATTGCTCGGTATTTTGATTAATATCAAAATATAAATTTCGCTGAGAGCGAAAAAAATAAATATGCAGGAGAAATAAATTATGAATTCTATAGGCGAGGTCATTAGAAGCACCCGCAAAAATCAGAAATTAACTCTTAAAGAAGTAGCAAAAGCAGGATCTATCTCCTTATCTTTTCTTAGCGAAATCGAACGGAACAAAGCAAATCCGTCGATAAGTGTCCTAAAACGGATTGCCAATGCGTTGAACGTGAATTTTACAGATCTATTTGGAGAGAAAGAGCAAAGCATCGTTGTGAGAAAAAATGAACGTAAACCATTGGTACATTCTGAAGGCTCACGTATTACGTGGTATTCCCTTAGCGAAGGAAGTAGAAATAAGATGGGACCCATCTTGGGTGTGCTTGAAGAAGGTGCGACTTCTGGTGATGTTGGCGTAGGACACAGCGAAGGAGAAGAGTTTCTGTATGTCCAGTCAGGGTGCTTGGAGTTTATGCTTGGGAATGACAGATATACGCTAGAAGAAGGAGATAGTATTTACTTCGATGCTAGGACGCCGCATAGCTATAAGAATGTATGGAGAGGTGAGACCCTGGTGATTGCCGTGTCGACGCCTCCAACTTTTTAAGTTCAAACCTAATTAATAACAATCATATGGGGGAATAAAAAATACAGGTTGAAGGTATTGCTGAAACCAAGAAAAAAGGGAAGGACTTGGGACGACCACAATCTAATCGTTATTTTGCCCGTCAATTCTTTAAACGAACGGGTAGGATTGTTCAATAACTTCGCGAATACTTTAAAATGGATAATTTTCGTGAAGTTCAGTGTTAGCTGAAAGAAACGCAAAAATAAAATGATGAAAGGCGGATTCTATTGAAGCCAGGGATTATAGTTCTTCTTAATGGTACTTCAAGTTCTGGAAAGACAAGCATATCTAATCAATTATTAACTCAAATTGATATCCCATTTCAACATTTATCATTTGATAATTTTAATAATGGGATATTTCATAGTTATAAAGATTTCATTAACAGCACATATCCGAGTAATGAAATAAATGGTGCAGAGGATGGACAATTAGTAAATCAAATTCTTGCAGATCCGTTGATTTCATTATACTACTCGACAATAAAACTATTTTCTGCGATGGGAAACAACGTAGTTGTAGATTCTGTTATAGGTAATGACAAATGGTTCAATACTTGTATTGAATTATTATCAGATCACCCTGTCATATTCGTAGTAGTTAAATGTTCAAAGGAAGAACTTGCTAGAAGAGAAGAACATAGAGGAGACAGGGAGATTGGTTTAGCAAGTTCACAATACGATAACGTGTATTGCTTTAATGAATATGATCTTGAATTTAATACTGAAATAATGAGATCGAGTGAGTGTGCCAATGAGATATTAAATTTTATAAGATCTAATAAAGAATACACTGCTTTTAAGAAGTTGATTAAGGGGAAAAGTGTAAGTAAGTAGTTCAAAGAAGGCGTATCCATCAGCTAACATCATATTCACGCTTCGGGTCATTCGGCTTCCGGTCCTGTTAAGCTAACGGGAAACATTAACTCAATACAATAAGAAAGCAGCTGACCCATTGTGATCGGCTGCAGGGTCAGTTGCCTGGGTTCCTCGTACGACTCGAATCGTTATCCCAGCAAGGGCTAACGGGAGTGTAACGGAAACCGTTCCTTTAAACTGAACACGTGGGTTTGTCCCAGCACCGACTGTCAGTAGACCAATCTGTTCGAATAACTGCGGCGTGATAATAAAGAACAGGCATCTGAGAGGAAATTGTTGTCGAGCGACAAGAACATGATCCCATTGGATGTCGCTATTTTAGCGGCTTTTTTTGTTTTATTGGTACAAGTTCGTGTCCCAAGCCAAGGACAAGAACATAGTCGGATTGCCGATTCGATGGATATCTAAATATGCTATTTTTATATCAAGTGTTTCTTTCATTTTAAAGGCTCCTTTTAATTGAATTGGAATATGTAAAAATATAGTATCATCCTTTCTGTTTACTATTCACCTTATATATGTCAATAATATTTTTCGTGACATATAGTTAAATTTTTATTAGTTTAAGACAAACAAAAAAGCACCTTTCTCCCAATTAAGGATCAGTGCTCTGGAATTAGCCAAGGTATTAATGAACAATCCCTTATTGAGAAGTAGCAAACTGGCGAGAGGTATTCCGGTATACGGTTGGTGACAACCCTCTTTTAGCCGTAAATTGTTTGATGAAGTAAGTGTCATACTCAAATCCGGTGGCACTTGCAATGTCGTTCAAGTTCATCCCTGTGTGGGTGAGAAGATCCGCCGCAACTTTCAAGCGGTGGGACAGCAAATATCCCATTGCTGTAAATCCGCATCTTTCCTGGAACATCTTATTGAGCGATACTCGATTTAAGTGTACGCATTTCGTTAAGTCTTCCAAGGTGATTTTATTGGAATAATTAGTGTGTATATATTCCAGCACTAAATCAACCGGTGATTGTTCATTTTTGAGGCTCAAATTCTCAAGCACGCCCAATATCTGAATGAGATATTTTTTTATTCTACATACCCAGCTTGCATCGCTTTGCGCATAAACTTCTGTTCCAATCACAAAAAACCATTCCATTAATTGTGGAAAGGCTTTCTCGGTAACAAAAGGTACTCCGGTGCGTGTTGAATTGTTCTGAAAAAGCGAAAGCCCTGTTTGTATCTTAGGATGGATTGGAAAGTAGTCTTCCGTTTCAGAAATCGGGATGCTATTAAGAACATCGGGATGATAACTGAATGATTGCGCAGAGATATTATGCTTCTTGAAAATTTGTATCGTATCATCTTCAGACAAACACAGAACGCCGGGTGCTGAAACTGCTATTGGTCGTTCGTTGAGTACACCGTTGATGCTACCGGAAGTTACAAAGATTAATGTAAACCGCTCGGGATAGGGGAGACAGTCCAAATCATCGGCGGCAACAAATTCAATATCTACCATTCTGTCTTTGTGGCGGTCAATTTGCGGCATAGTGCTCTCCTAACAGATAGTATAGTCAATGTATTCACATAAATCAGTGTAACACAAAGATTCCAGGGATATAATATTATCTAAGTTGAAGAAAGGTGGTTATTATAGTGGGAATTAACATTGCAATAAATGGTTTCGGCAGAATTGGCAGGCTTGCCCTTCGGCAGCTTTTTGGTGAGGAAGGTTATCGTATTGCCGCCATTAATGACCTGACGAGTCCGAAGATGCTTGCGCATTTGCTAAAGCACGACACAACGCAGGGACGTTATAATGAGAAAATTGAGTACAGCGATAACAGTTTAACCATAAACGGCGTGTCTATTCCGATTTATGCTGAAAGAGATCCCGGTAAACTCCCATGGAATGAATTGCAAATTGATGTGGTACTGGAGTGTACAGGCTTTTTCGCATCCAAAAAAGCATCTACAGCTCATATTGAGGCAGGTGCAAAAAAAGTGGTCATCTCAACCGTAGCTGGGAACGATGTTCCCACTATTGTATATGGTGTTAATGAACACACGTTAACTAAAGAGGATACTATTGTTTCGGCTGCATCTTGCACTACGAACTGTCTGGCCCCAATGGTCTATTACCTGAACGAACTGACGCCGATTAAAAAAGGTTTTATGACGACGATACATGCATATACAAACGACCAGAATACCCTTGACGGCCCTCACGCCAAAGGCGACTTGCGCCGGGCGCGCTCTGCCGCCGGCAACATCATCCCAACATCAACTGGGGCAGCAAAAGCAATAGGACTTGTAATTCCTTCTTTGGATGGAAAACTAGATGGTATATCCCAAAGAGTACCGGTTATGGCTGGCTCCTTGACAGAATTGACAGCAGTCGTGGGCGGTTCCGTAACTGCAGAGCAGATCAACAAGAAAATGGAGCAGTCCCAATCGGAGCAATACGGTTATACAGAGGAAGAACTTGTTTCATCCGATATTATCGGCATAACCTATGGTAGCTTATTTGACGCTACGCAAACAAAGGTAACGGAACTAGGAACAGATACTCTGGTGAAAATAGCAGCATGGTACGATAATGAAAACTCCTTTACCAGCCAAATGATTCGCACCGCCAAATATCTCGCAGAATTGTAATGGTAACTAAACTTAAAATTAAAAGAGCCAAACTATACTTAGCGCTTTGGCTCTTTTAACTTTAAGTAGTGAAGGAAGGAGGCCGAAATGTTTGGTGAATAAAGGGAAGATGTCGGGGGACAAGAACATGATCCCATTGAAGTCGCTATTTTAGCGGCTTTTTATTTTATCGGTACAAGTTCTTGTCCCAAGCCAAGGACAAGAACTTGTACCGATTGCCGAAATAGACAAGAACATGGTCCCGTTTCCGATTAGGTGTATATTTAATCGTTATTTTGCCCGTCAATTCATTAAACTAACGGGAAGGTTAGTTTCGGTATGTGGTATTATTTGTTTGATGGAGTAAACTAAAGGGTGAGACTAACATGAGTCAGCGTTACCCAACAAAGGTAAGCATAACGATCAAAGGCTTAAAAGGGAGTGAACTATATTAATATACAGCATCCCTATTTACGACAAATTCAGCTTAAGAGGCAACAAGTACCCACCTATAATCGTTACCCCTTTGATTTGGCGGTCATTCGAAACCTAAATACTCTTGATTTCCACCCCAAGGTAACCTATATCGTAGGTGAAAATGGGATGGGTAAATCAACACTGATGGAGTCCATTGCTGTCGCATGGGGATTTAATCCGGAGGGTGGGACGGTCAACTTTTCCTTTTCAACGCAGGCTACTCACTCGAGCTTATATGAATATATACAATTGATCAGAGGTCCGCGACGCCCGAGGGATGGCTTCTTCTTCCGGGCAGAAAGTTATTATAATTTAGCCACGACGATCGATGAGTTGGACAGCCAACCTTCATTTGCTCGCCCTATTATAGAATCGTACGGTGGCAAGTCATTGCATGAGCAATCGCACGGAGAGTCGTTCTTTTCCACTTTCATTCATCGGTTCGGGGAGAATGGATTATATATACTGGATGAGCCTGAGGCTGCATTGTCTCCCCTTCGCCAAATGGCGATGCTGACACGAATCCATGAACTTGTTTTGCAAAACTCTCAATTTATAATTGCGACCCATTCCCCAATCCTTATGGCATATCCAGATTCGATTATTTACAATCTAAAGCCAGATGGTATCGAAGTCCAAGTATTGGAAGAAACCGACCATTATATGATTATGAAAGAGTTTGTGAATAACAAGGATAGGATGCTCAGAGCGTTATTCGAAGAAGCTCAAGATTAAATCCACTGCTATCCTATGGAACCCAAAAGCTTAAGAGAGATCGTTATAAAGAAAGCGATCCATTGTCAAGATTAAGCTAACGGGAAACGTTAGCCCAATAAAACCAAGGAGACAGCTGGCCATAGTGTTCGGCTGCTTTTGTTCAAGTAACGGGCAGGTTAGCATAATAAATCCTCTTCATTTAGTGAAAACTACCCTTAAAATGCTGAGGATGAGGGTTTTAGAAATGAAAAGATGTATCGGATCACTGCTAACAGTCATCATTTTCTTTGTGACAATACAGCCCGTTTGTGCAAAGCCAAACGATGAACCATTGAAACGGCTTGTACTTACTTTGTTAGCTCCAAAAATACAGGAACAGATTAACCAATACTATACAAGTAAATTAACTGTATCACCTACGTTTTCGCCTTTTTTGGATGGAACTGATGTAGACGTTAAATATCATTCTTCGCATATTGGTGTTCAGGTTAAAACAATCCCGTATGTAGGACCTCATTTGGATGTTGGACTCGACTCGATGAGGTTTAGTATAGATAACTCCGGATCAGTAGTGGTTCTTGAGTATAAGCACATTAGGGATTATGACTTGCCTCCTAACTGGCAAGAAATTATTAAAACTCGTTAAACTAACGGGAAACGATAGTTCAATACTCTAAGAAGGTAACCGATTCTCATTTTTTTGTTGGGCTCTCGGTGACATAAGTAAGTACCAAAGAAGGTGAGCCAAGATTGACACGCAAAAATTAAAGCAGCCCGCAGCAAAGGTATTCGTGGGGCTGCCTTTTCAATTGTGGTTATAAGTTGTAATTAATGCCTTCGCCAGCGCCTGTGCGGGCGTTGATGTATACATGAGAAACGCCTTCGATCCCAGTGACGGGAAATGCATATACGAGCTTGTCGTTGCGGAGCTCCAGCTTTGGCTTACCCGAAACGTTAACTTTTGGACCAAGCTTCGCTGAGGCTTGCTCCGCTGTAAGCTTCGGGTGAATGGGGAAGGTTTTATTGTAATGGGTAAAATACTTAGACGCATCAAAGCTCTTTAACGCACCGGTACGGCGATCAAATTGCCATACGACTTTCATCTGTGGAATGGAAACTTGCTCCCGGACCGGAATATACGTGAGATAAATGGAGGTTTCTTTTATCTCTTTCGCTACTAATGTCAGACGTTCGTCAGACCAGCGAGCCATCCAGGTGTCCGCAACCGCGACAACCTGCTTTAAGTCCATAGATTGCTCTACATCTCCTTTTTCGGAGATCGAGCCCTTGCGTCTCACTTGGAGCACGTGTCCGCTTTTACTCAGTGTTGCAATATAATAGCTGGTTGGTTTCCCATCGGTGTCCGATAAATTGAAATCCATGACTTCTCCGAACTCGGGGCCGATCCCGTCGGAGGACATGTGGACGATTTGCTTACCTGCTCCTTTATTCCAAGCCTCGCCCATGAAAATTTTCGCTTTGGCCGCAAGCTCCGTAGCCTTGTACGTGGTTTCCCCGGCGAACACGGTTCCTGGCTTCAGAGGTATGTAAGGATTCTGGTTGTACAGGAACTCGTTAAAGGCTTTATTGCCGGACGTAAAGACCGAGTCGAGTTGAGACAAGGCCTCTTCCATTTCGGTCGAAATCTGTTGTATATCTGATAAAGAGGAATCAACAGCTTTCTTTCTCATCTGCTCGAGATACGGTAGGGCGGTCCTCGCGAACGTTCTCAAGCGCTGAATTTTTTCTAATTGATCCGGGTTGAGCGACATTCCCTTCTCGCTGGCGGGATAGGCCAAGTAGCGGCTGCCGTCCGTGATAAATGACTCATACGAGGACCAAGATGGAAAGTTCATTGTAACGGATCCGATCCTTACATATTCCAAGATAAAATTGGCATGTTCAATTGCAGATTGAAGTGCTGCTTGCCGATCTGCAATAGTAGATGCCGCAAGAGCCTCCGCAAGCGCATAGTCGAAATCGCGCAGGTAGATCGCTTGCATATGCGACCAGTATTGCGTATTGCGCTGTTGTTGCTGCTTCCATTGTCGATTATCCTGATGCTCGGTATAACTGAAATACGCGCCTGCTAATGTCGTCACGCAAAGCAGGCCGATGATGGATTTGGTGCGAACGTTCATGTCAATTAAAACTCCCGTCTTTGTCTTCATAATGCTTATCCACTTTAACAAAGATGAGAACACAGTTTAATGAGTAAATTTTACCAATACAAATCGCTAGTCCATTGCGCCAACTCTTCATGTTTTCGTATAATGTCCATTCCTTAGATCTATCATGATATGGGTATATTACTATATTTTAAGTTTGAGCGTACATAGAGGAGACGGATGTGACCCCTTACACGTATGCAATGATTCACCGACGGTAATCACCCAGAGCCTTCGACAGTCATGGCGAGCACCACGCAGGAGACGATCGAATAGGATAATAAATAACTCCGCATACCCACTACATTTAGGGATATCGGAGTTCTTTTTAGAGTCAACCCTGTGGAGTGCCTAATTCATAAGTTTTGGATGTGAACAAGCTTCCTCCTCACATTGTAATCATTTTTTGTAGAGATAATTCTTTACTAGTCTGTACCTTAAGACGAGCAGAATCATCTCCTGACACGACTGGGCAATAGCAAACCGCCACTCCTAACATTTTACATAAAAAGAGAATTTATTTGGGTATAATAGAGACTTGCTTGTTCATTACTATGTTCAAAGGAGAGTAATAATGAAGTTTCGATTGAAAGTTGCTTTTTATGTCGCCGTGTTCTTGCTTGTCTTATTTATGAGTTTAAATGGGTATTCGAAAATCCTGACCATAGGGGTTGGTACGGGTGTAGCCCTTATTTCGTTTATCATCCACTACTTTTATCCGTTGGCCCTTGAAAAGCGTATGGATCCTGTGGAGTCCTTTTTACTTATTCAGAAAATACGCCTGAACTTTATATTAAGCCGGCGGCTTCATAGGCGTAAGTGTCTTACCTCCCGGTCGCAGCTGTTTGCAAAATACTGGGTTCTCTTGCGCGTGTTTAAGTGGTTTAATCCGATGCTTCATTGTGAGGTATAGGTAGTTATGACACTTGACGTTGATGTTAGTCACCAATGAATACATACAGATATTCAGGTGGATCCCGTAATTTTCACTCTCTCGCTGGTTACAACGGGATTTTTTTATCTGTTGTGAGTGATTCTACGCTGGAATTTGCTCTTGGCTATGTACTCTAGCAAATGATCTTCTATAAATGAATAGTTGTTTGCAAAAACTCGATCCATTTCATTTCATGTTGTAACTACTCCGTGATTATCTAATTTATCGATTTGTTTTTCCGATATATTAAGTAAGAAAGGGAGTTAGCCATCCATGTTAGAGTCCAAGGAGGGCGGAGGATTATGAAAATCTAAGAGGCTAGTGGAGTACATAGATTTTAAAAGCAAAATAGAATTAAAAGGAGTTCAAAGATGAAAAAGTCAGTAAAAATACTACTTTTAGTGATGATTGTATTATTAGTAGGTTGCAACTCTGAGAAAGTAGTCCCTAATGAAGTGAGTTCAACTAATAAAGTGGAAGAAGAAATAAAGGAAAAGATTCAGGTGGATTTAGCTATCGTTGAAGAGTACGACCAGATGAAGGGACTTAAGTTTTATGGTTCTACTAATTTACCTTCAGATATGAAGTTTGTATTAAATATTTCAAACAAAAATGGATTCACGTCTCAAAGTACGGTTATCGTTCAAAATGGAATGTTTAGCAGTGAATGGTTTGAAGAAAAACCTGGAGATTATGAAGTATTAGTCACATCACCTACACCAAAAGAGCAATCTGAGGTAGTTAAAGAGACTATTGGTGAAGAAGGTGAGCTTCTATTCGGTGAACATGTTTCATCTGATTCCAATGAAAACAATATAAAAGCGTTAATACCTGTATCATATCATGAAAAAGAGGAACAGCCTTTCAAGTATGATCCAAGTACTGCTGAAAACACACAAGATAGTACAGCTAGATCAGTAGATGAGGATGCAGTTTACCAGTATATCATGCAAGAATTTGATGTAATAACTAATTACGGTGAAAATTACGTCCCTGAAGTCCATGATCCGATCGTAATCGAAAAAGCAAGTAAGCATTTTGGGATGACTGTAAGTGAAGTAGATAAAATATTTATGGATAAAGCAATGCAATTACCCTAATGGGTTGTAATCTTCATACAGCAATGGTTCCATTAGAAGCAGCTAATACAGCTGCCTTTTTAAATTTTTGAGACAAAAACTTTGCCTCCGATCTGCTGAATTGTGGTCTAGGGGGAGTTTAACTTATCCCGAAAATAAACATCTCATTTACTTTACTATCACTACTCAATTAACTTAACTACTTTTTATAACTATCCCATAAGTCAGCGATTTCAAGAAATGGGAAAGTAAACGGGAATCGGTACAAGTTCTTGTCCTCAATTCGACTATTTTCCTAATCCCTACTAAATCTTCAAAGAGCAGTGAGTGAGGATACGTCTTTAAGCGTCACTTAGATAGTCATGGTATACAAATTGATCTTACCAATTATGAGAT
This sequence comes from Paenibacillus sp. GL_099_B, assembly GCF_057835695.1. Classification (NCBI taxonomy): domain Bacteria; kingdom Bacillati; phylum Bacillota; class Bacilli; order Caryophanales; family Paenibacillaceae; genus Paenibacillus; species Paenibacillus sp. GL_099_B. The sequence continues at coordinate 3,688,426 of NZ_CM174430.1, read as the reverse complement.
GAAATATGTTTTTAGCATTTGATCTGGTAAACCTTATAATGATGACAAAGAGAGTTTGCTCTGGCGCGTGAGTGATAAACTCTTCAATGTCGAAGAGTACCCTTTCAATATAGTAGTATTGTCGAGGGACAAGAACATATTCCCTAGCACACTGATATTTTGTTTTCCCCTTGTTTCATTCGATACGCAAAGCAAATAGCCCCCACGAATGGACGGGGCTAAGATTTGAACGGTTCAATTTATACTCCATAGTTATACGACCCTGCGCGTTCTACGATTATATTCCAGTCTTCTTCTTCAAAAAGGATGTTGTTCTCATCCTCGGGTTCGCCGATCTGTACTTCAAGGAAGACCAACCTGGTTTCAGCGAAAATAGAATAGACGCTCTCCGAGATCATCGCGAACTGAGTGCCCAGAGTCATCTGTGTGACCTGTCCGTTGATAAGCAATTGACCGCTGCCTGCAAGTACCGTCCACGCTCTACATCCTGCCCGGTGCCATTTCAACCCGATATGTTTGCCCGGTAGAACTGTTATGTTTAATGTGGTTACAGTTGTATTTTCATCTTCTACCGAACTCTCAATGACACGATAACTGCCCCAGGTTGCTTCACCATACATCGGTTTTAATGGCAAGCTGCCCAATTGCGCTTTAATTTCATTTAAATTATTTTTGTTGGCAATGAGAATGCCGTCCGGACTTGCGGCAGCGATAATACCTGGCACGCCAATGACTTGGATGGGGTAGGGAAGCTCGTTAATAATATAGGAATCGGAGGAAGAGCCCGAGATTCCACCGTGTCCGAATACATGGGAATCTAACTGTGCACACAGCGTATCCCAGCTTCCGATATCCTGCCATACTCCCTTATAAGGTAGGACTACGGCCCGCTGCGCCTTTTCTGCAACATGCTTGTCAAAACTGCGTTCAGGCAACGCTTCATACAGGGACGACAATTGATCATAATGAACCGGCAGCCCCATTTTTTTAATATGGGATATCATAAACGCGACGGTGAACGCGTACACACCGCAGTTCCATAGTGCCCCACGTTGTAGCAGAGTTTCAGCAATGGTGGCTTCGGGTTTTTCTATAAATTGTGTTATGGGCGCATAAGCATTACGTTCTTCCCCACCCGGCAGGATGTATCCATACTGTTCTGAAGGATGTGTAGGCCTTGTCCCAATTAAAGCGATATCGGCTTGAGAATGTTTCAATATGTCCGGCAGTAATTGGAAGTTGCCGAAAAAATCTTCACCTGCGAACACATCAGCTGGCGCGATACAGATCACATCGTCATCTTTGGCCATCCGGAAGGATTGCAGATATAACGTCGCTAAGGCCGCCGCAGTAAAAGTGCCTCGTTTATAAGGTTCCCCGATGACTGGTATTTTGCCTTGAGTATGTCGAGCCGTAATATTAGCCTGATCCTGATGTGAAATAATGAGCGTTGAATCCGTTAGGGATGAACTGTCAAGCTGGCGGCATACTCTGCTGATCATGGATTCCCTACCTCCAGCGGGTAATGGAAGTATATCTATGAACAGCTTGGAGCGAAGCTCATTGGATAACGGCCAGAGCCTTTTGCCAGAGCCGCCGCACAGCAGTACGATATGCATGGGCTTCCTCCTTAAGCTCAGGGAGCTTTACTATAGATTTTCCGTTTATGAAAGGAAAGAGAACGGTATTTAAGAGCCAGATTACGGATTTGTTGCTCTTTTAACGAAGAAGCGTTCACATTCAGACTTTTATTCATGGAACTTCTAAGGACCATGCTGCCTGGGTTCTTCGTATACATAAAATTGGCATACGTTTCATACTCGGAGAAACCAAACTGCTTCTTCTTATTGATATTGGAGATGATCGCTTTGTACCATGGCAGCTTATGAACCGCTTCAATTTTCTGTTTCAAGGCAGAGAGTTTAGATTTGTCGAACAGCATATAATGGGTGACAAAAGAGCGGGGACGCGGAGCTTTCATGCTTAACAACTTGCTGTAGGTATTGAAATATTCCGGCTGGCTCCAGTCACGACAGTAAAATACTGTTTTGCCTTCTACATTAAATGAATGAGGTTTAATCAGTACGGTATCCGCATCCATGACTAGAAAGTACTTTGCCTTCACAATGGAATCTCCGTTCATTTTGAGCAGCTGCTGATATAACCAGCCTGACCGATTCCATCGGGAGGACTGGTAGTGTATCTCGTTTTTGGTTATAGGCAGGACGGATCGCTCATTAACAAAAATGCAGTTTTTACGGGAACAAAGTTTTCTGATTTTGGTGCTGACCGGAGAAACAATATATATGCTTCCAATGGGATGCTTTACATAACGGCGAATGTTATCGATGACGAGGGGAAGGGTAGCCAAATCTTTCTCGATCGCTGGTATAAGAACATCAATCTTAGGCGCATTATTCAACCGGATTCCATGCTGGACGGACATCTTCTCAACTCCTTGCACAAATCGTGATGACTTATTATATGGTATGTGTGCAAAAGTGTTTTGGTCAGGGCATGTGCAAATATACATTTTTACGAATAGGGGCTTTTGTTGAGGGTTCCTTTATCGGTATTACATATAATGCATGCAGGATCTTGATCAAACAGCGGGCTTTGATGCGGTTGCTGAAGGGAGAGTTTACGACATGGGAGTTGATAAATTGCAGCCGTTAAGAAGCAAGTGGTTAAAAACAAAATTGATCATTAATAATGAATTAATTAAACCGTTTATCCCCGACACACAGAAATATAACAAAACGAATCTGAAATCCATGATCAGCAAATATGGAATGGTCTATGTCAAACCCGAGAGAGGTACTTTCGGGATGGGTGTTATTAAGGCCGAGATGGAAAGTCATCAACATTTTGTCTATCAGATAGAGCAAAAACGCCTGACGTTTGACAGCTTTGAATCGTTTTATAGCAGTCTGACTCGTTTGGTGCATAAAAGAAGTTATCTGATTCAGAGAGGAATCCATCTGCTTAAGCACAATAACAGACGTTTTGACATCCGAGTCATGATACAGCTAAGCCCGACCAAACATTGGGAAGCTACCGGAATCATCGGCCGACTGGGTCATCCAAAGAAAATCGTAACCAATTATCATAGTGGTGGTACACCGATGGATATTCACAAGCTGCTACAATCGCATGCATCCACAAAACGCAGGAATGAACTGGTTCAGGAGATGAATGAGCTTAGCCTGCGCATAGCTCATCATATGAAAAAAAAGTACCCTTATCTAATGCAAATCGGTGTGGATATCGGCCTTGACCACAGTCTGAAACCCTGGATTATAGAGGTGAATGTCAAACCGGACCCATTTATATTCAATCAATTAAAGGACAAGACGATGTATCGTAAGGTAATACGATATTACCGCCATGCTATGCCCAAAAAAACAGAATAACAGACCGGATTTTTCATAGGAATGGATGGAGAAGGTTTCAAGCTCAAGAGTCGCCAATGTGGCGACTTTTGAGCTTGAACTGCGTTTTAGGGTCTGAATAATGCAATTCATCCCAATTCGACTCCGAAACCTATGCTAAAATAGTATATTCGAGAGTGAAATTCAGAGTCGATGTCGATGAAAGGAGGATGTTCCCCCATGTTCAATATTGCAATCTGTGATGATGAGGAGCAGCTATATACAGTAAGGAAGGGGGGTTCGTTCTGCATCTCATTTCGCAGGGCGATTTATAAGAAATATTAATATATCTGAGGAAGCTCCTTTGATAATTGAGGATCACTTAGATTATTTCTACGAACAAATTGTAAATGTGTCGCGGGACAAGAACATTGTTCCATACAAGTCGCTATTATAGCGGCTTTTTTGTTTTAAGGAACCAAGTTCTTGTCCCAAGCTAAGGACAAGAACTTGGTTCCTTTGCCGAAAAGGACAAGAATATTGTGTCATTTCGGATTAGATTGTTATCTGAATATTATCATGACAGAACTTATGTGGCGAGATAAAAGCACAATTCGCTTTCTGAAGGCAAGAACTCAGTTCCATTGCTGAAAAGATTGGGAACATGGTATCAATGTCGATTAGAATATTTTATCTGTTTCATTAAGCTAACGTTACTTGGGAATGATGTTGTTGGTTTCATATCTATAGTCCATGTATTAGCAGTAGGGTCTGCGAATGGTTATCTGCATATAACCGGACTTGCTGTTCATAATGATTTTCAACGTCATAAAGTAGGAACTGATCTGCTACGATACACTGAAAATTATGCGAAAGAGAGCGGAATATCCAGCATTATTTTATGTACCGGGATGAAACGAACGGGTGCCCATGCTTTCTACGAGCATAATGGCTATGACAAAGATTCATACTGCTTTGATAAGATTATTAAAATTGGCTGATTGATAATCATTTTTCTTTTCAACTAACGGGAAACGATACCTCTATACAACTAAGAAAGCAGCTGACCAATCTGTGAACTGCACCCCAATTGTTAGACACTATCTAGCAATTGGAGGTGCAGTTTTTTTTGTCGAAATTTAATTTAGACTTGAAGATAGAAGCTATTCATCAACACTTATCAGGAAATGAAGGGATTAAAAGCATTGCGAAATCCTTAGGAATTAATCATGAAGTTCTGCGTATGTGGATCAAGCAATACGAATATCACGGTATAAAAGCTTTTGAAAAAACCTATACAGCTTACTCCCTTCCATATAAACTAGACGTACTCAACTATATGAACGAAAATGGGACGTCTCCAAATGAAGCAGCTGTCATTTTCAATATCTCTTCTCCAGGGGTTATTCGAAGATGGCGTAGTCAGTTCAATGAAAATGGAATCGACGCCCTAAAACCAAAGATAAAGGGGCGTCATCATATGACTGATAAGAATAAAAAAGGGCTTAAAAAGAAAGAGCCTGCCGAGGGATCACTTGAAGCTCTACAAGCTGAATTAGAACGTTTGCGAATGGAAAACGCCTACTTAAAAAAGTTGAATGCCTTAGTTCAAAACAAGGAAAAATCACCAAACAAGACAAAGCACAAGTAGTCTATGAATTAAGGCTTGAATTCCCGGTGGTTGCATTGCTAGCGTTCGCTGAAGTCCCACGTAGTACCTTCTATTACTGGGTGAAACAGTTTGGCAAGCCCGATCTAGACATAGACCTGAAACTTCTTATTCGCTCCATTTATGAGGAACATAAGGGACGTTATGGCTATCGCCGTATCCGTGATGAACTCTTTAATCGTGGACACCGAGTTAACCATAAAAAGGTACAACGTATCATGAAAGAATTAGGCTTGAAATCTGTGGTACGCATGAAAAAATATCGTTCCTATAAAGGAACCGTAGGTAAAATTGCACCTAACGTACTCGATCGTAATTTTCAAGCGAAAAAACCAAATGAGAAATGGGTCACCGATATTACGGAATTCAAGTTGTTTGGAGAAAAGCTTTATTTATCACCTGTTATGGACTTGTTTAACAGTGAAATTATCACTTACACAGTAGGGTCTCGCCCTACGGTATTCATTAGTCTCCGAAATGCTAAATAAAGCCTTTAAACGCTTATCCAGCGAAGATGAGCTCCTCCTGCATTCGGATCAAGGCTGGCACTACCAGATGAAGCAGTATCGACAGGCTTTAAAGAAACAAGCGATTACCCAGAGCATGTCACGCAAAGGGAATTGTTACGATAACGCAGTAATGGAGAACTTCTTTGGCATTATGAAGTCAGAGTTTCTTTATCTTCATGAGTTTGAAAGCGTAGATCACTTCAAGCAAGAACTAGAACGATACATGGATTACTACAATCACAAACGCATCAAGTCAAAATTAAAAGGCATGAGCCCGGTACAATACCGAGCTCATGCCAAACAAGTTGCATAAAAATATTTGTCTAACTTTAAGGGGTCACTTCATCTGATCGGCTGCTTTTTTTCATCTAACGGACAATAATAAATTCTCTTCATTTAGTGAAAAATACCCTTAAAAGTGCTGAGAATGAGGGTTTCAGAAATGAAAAGATGTATCGGATCATTGCTAACAGTCATCATTTTCTTGATGACAATACAGCCCGTTTGTGCAAGGCCAAACTCGAGTTCCTCGTCCATGATGTCGATGCCGAATACGAGCGCTTGAAGCCGTTTGTCGACGAGTGGGTAAAGGAACCGACCACGATGCCGTGGGGGAACCGTGCTGTGTTGTTCCGTGATCCCGACGGCAACCTCATTAACCTCTTCAAGCCGGTGACCGAGGAAGCGATCAAAAGGTTCAGCGGTAGGGGGTGACTCATGGGGAAACAGCTTTGCCTCTCCTTATAGCCTCACTCAGTGTGAAATTGAGACTGGCCCTTGTAGCGCGGTACCTAGAAAGGTTATCTGTTTAGAAGGGAGGAGGCTCCTTTGATTCACTAAACTAACGGGAAACATTAGTTCAATAAAAATAAGAAGGCATCAAAGTGATCAACTGCTATTTCAACTAGCGGCTGACAATAGGGATCGTTGCAGAAATGTTGACGATCCTTTTTTTGTATACCTTTAGGGACATATTTCTCACTACTCATCTTTTAACTGTATAAAAGATTCAAGTCCTCCTAAACTTCTCTTCTTGGGGGCAGATGCTTATCAAATTGCAACTGGAAAAATCGCAAGTGTTCAAGAAGATATGGAAAAATGGAAAGAAACAGGAACTCTACTGGTTATAATGGACAACTTAAGCTTTAGCTTAAACTGATTCAGACCATTGGGTTGTTTGCTGTTCAATGGGCAAAAATATTTGGTGCGAAAAAAGTAATCGCGGTTGATATTGACGATGAAAAACTTCAAATTGCGAAGGAATTAGGCGCTGATTATACGATTAATTCTCTGAATGAAGATAATTCTGACAAAGGTTGCTGAGTATACGGATGGCATGAATGCAGATATTGTAGTTGAAGCAGCTGGGACGCCACAAACAGCAGCAACTGTGTTTGGATACGCCAAAAAAGGCGGCGGAGTTGTATTCCTAGGTATCCCGTATGCAGACGTTGCGATGGAAAGATTTTATTTTGAGAAAGTGCTAAGAAGTGAGTTAACCGTGTGGGGATCATGGAGTTGTGTATCCGCACCATTCCCAGGTAAAGAACTTGAAGAGGGTCCAGCAATGTTTGAGCTTTTAATGGAAAGAAAAGAACTGATCGGCAAGGTAATCATGTATCCAGAAAGCTGAGGGTGAATCTATGAATACTTTAACGGAAACTAGCACTACCTTAATGAATGTTGTCGAGGGACAAGAACATATTCCGATTACCGATTAGATGATCATCTAAATAATAAGCATATGTAGTTAAAACCTCATACAAAGACTTACACGTATAATGCGAATAGTGGCCTTCAGGAACTCACATATACAACAAGTACAGGTTCGTCTACAGTTAACTATGATTACACGGGGTTAGATCAAGTTAAAAGTATTCAAAGCTGTTGTTAAGAAGACGGCAAAAAAAGCTGCAGTTAAGGCAACACATGGTAACAGTAAAACAAGTAATAAAATACAACACGGTTATGAAATATCATACAAGTCATCAGGTGATGTTGTGAAAACGGGGATTAGTGGTCAACGGCTAAATAAAAATGGTACATCACCACGAGCAAATAGCCAAGTGAATAAATGGAATAAAGATGCAGGAAGTATAACATTCGAAGCAAAAGTGGTGAAAACTAACATGCGTAACAGACAGGAAGCCCTCGATTGGGAGAAAGCGAATGCTATGAGTCTATGGAAAAAAGGCAATTCAATGAGTAGACATCTACAACCACGTCCATGGGAAAAATAGAGGGAGATGAGTGTATTGTATCTAAAAGCATTTGATCTAGATTTGCCTTATATAATTGATGATGAAAATGTCGAATCAATAATGAAAGAAGAAAATTGTGAATATGACGATGCGACAAAAAAGGATTACGAGTTAAATTGGAAATGGAAACGGCGTTCATTTAGTTTGGAGACGCGTTGTATAACTGCTATGTTTGAACGTTTAATCGGAAAACAAAAAACGAAAGATTGTTGGAAAATTCTTGTGGATTGCGTTGAAAACATTTCGGATGAGAGGATTATTAATAATTCAGGAGTCTGTTTAGTTCAAATTAAATTTAATTTGGATGACTTCAGCGTAAAAAATGAGACAGAGAAAAAAAGAACGACGCTCCAATTGCTTATGAATGGAATTGAAAAACTGGTTTCGGATAGAAACTGGGATATTACACCATTTAAAGAGACTGCTCTGAAAATTGAAGAGTTAGGGTATGTAAATGAGTGGGTCTGGAAGAAAGTTATCAAGAGTCCTAAAAAGAACTATAGTGCTAAGGTTATTTGTCAACATAATGTAGAAAGCATGGATATATACCTTTCTATTATGCACCGAGACGGAACACAAATACTGTTAGAAAAAGTGATTTCAGAACTTCCGAATGAATTCGCCTATGCTAGGCATCTAGGTGAGCTTAAATGGATATCTGATTCTGAAGTTGCTTTAATTGATGAAGATAATGATGGGATGGTTTCAATAAATCTAGAGAAAGTAAAATAAATTATTAAAAAATCGACAACACGACGGGGGCCTGGGAGGCGGCATTGCTGATTGGAATCGCCTTACCGGCCATCGACGGAGTTTTCGAAATTAAGGAAGGGGAAAAGCACAGTTGAGCAATAATACAAAGAAAGCAGCAGATCTATTAGTGAATGTCGAGGGACAAGAACATATTCCTATTGAAGTCGCTAATTTAGCGGCTTTTTTATTTTATCGGTACAAGTTCTTGTCCCAAGCCAAGGACAAGAACTTGTACCGATTGCCGGAATGGACAAGAACATAGACCGATTACCGATTAGATGTATATCTAAACATTGATCATATGCACTTAAGACTTCATTAAGTACCATAATACACATGAAAATGTTCACATTGTTATGGGACATCTGACACGATGAAAGGTTAAACACTCTTGAATTTGGAAATATAGTCTTCATAAGCGTTTGTTTGCGTTCCTAGTGGACGATTGTAGTATTTACACGAAACCCGGAAATGTATATGAGTAATGATTGCTTCATACCCAGATTAGATTACCACTAATTGGGCGTTAAAACATAAACTTATATGTGATAAATTTAATAAGCTTTAAATTTACATATTGGAGAGTGCTAAAGAAATGTCTAAAAGAATACTTATTTTGATTTGCTGTTTTACTATAGTGTTGGGGAGTTTTCCTTTCCATACGATGGCAAAGGGGAATGGCAAGTATAATATTGAGCTTGCGTTAAACCCAAAAGAAACAGACTCATTTCTATGGAGTAACGCCCTAAAAGAAGGTAATAAACACTTTCTTAATGATGATTTCAAAAATTCGGATAAAACAGACGGATCTGCAAAATTGAAGTTTTCTATTGATGAAATAGATGAAACGTCAGTACATATTATTGGGGAAGGCAAGATTAAAGTTAAATCGATTGAAAAATTTAAGTTTTTAATGGATGGAGAACTTACGAAGTATACCGTAAATGATCAAACTGTCTATTTTGGTCCTGTTATTGCTGAGGCTAAAAATGAAAAAAACATAGATATCGATACGGTACTTACAGTGTACATTAATCCTCAAACAGAGGAAGTATATGTAACTGAGACCTATGGAACATTACAAAGTGACAACGGGGTTGGCATTTTGTCTTTTGGAGAGGTGCCCTCAAGTTACTTGGAATTAAAAGATCAAATTATTTCAGATATGGAACACGCTAATGAACAAAAGGTAGCATCACTTACTAAATTTGATCTGAACAGCTTTTTCGGATTAGGAGTGGCAGATGCTGAAACTCTTGTAATGGCCTCCGCGAGTACGTTTAACTATAAAACATCATTTATGACTCAAGCGATAGGTAAAACAGGAACTGCTACAGGTACGCCTAGTAGTTTCCCAGCAGCAAAATATGCTACTTTAGGTGTCAATATATATGCTAGAGAGAGAGCACAAGCGGGAAATGGTTTTTCTATGGTCGAAACAAGGCTTTGGAGTAACACACCTGCTGTAGAAGAGTATCTTAAAGCTACCGAAGACAATATGTATGGAACAGAAGTGATGACGGCGTACTTGGACATGTTCGTTGTCGGTGCAGGTAATTCATCATTACTTCTCAATTATAGAAAAGATACAAGTTACCCTATAGATAGTACACCAGTTAAAGCATTACAAATTCCAATCTTAAAGGGATATCTGAAAAAATCTTTTAATCTATTGGCTACTACTTGGGCTGCTTATCAAAATGCAACATTAGGGGTAACTACTACCACAATAGATTCTAATGTGATGAGTAGTTGGAAGGCCTATGCTGAACGCAAAATAAGAAGTACGACAGGGAGCGGTGCAATTGCCAAAAAGGCCGATCTTCCAAGTAAGACTGCTGGGGTGACCTCATCCGCAGATTTAAATGGAGGTACTGCTGCATACTTCTTCTTTGAAGAGCAAACAGACGGGACAAATAAAATGTTTATTAAAGCTAAGGCAGTATACCTGTGTAATATTGGAAAATCACTAGCGTTCTTCGTAACGCCAAAAATTGAGACATATTATAATCATGAGTTTTAGTCAGTATTTTCTCATTAGAGCGACTTCATTAACTCAACCAAAATTTTAACGGGGTGTTCACTTGAAAAGAAAGATCATATATATCTTAAGCATTTTAATCGTTATCTGTGGTTTAGCATACGTAGTCCAAGAAAAATTCCAGGATAAACAAAACGATATCCCACATACTTTATATTTATTAAACGGAGTAATATGGCAAACTCAATTGCGAATAAGTGATACGTTGACCTATGCGGTAGAGAATAATAAACTTGAAACAGAATTTGTTCGTTCATTGCTGACACTTAACGGTTATGAATCCGATGCCTTGTATGTTGCTCTTGAAAGGAAGTATCAACATCTATTAAATGGCCCGAATACGAGTGACTATATTTATCTAAAAATCAAAGAAAATAACCCTACTGCGCAACAAATGGATCTCTTAAAAAAATTATCTATTTTCTATAAAGACCTTTCATTACAGCAGAGTCAATTAATCAATGAAGATGGAATATTTAATGAGAAGGTCTGGGGAAATATTCTGTCGATAGATAAGGAAATAAATACGCTAGTTTCGCTTATTAAATAAATTGAGTCGCTTATAATATTTATTTACTAATAGTATCTAAGGTTTTGTGGGGTACTTGTCAAAAATGCACTTAGGCGGGATTACTTACAACCTATAACCGGTAGGAGTAAAAGATGATAGGTAATGTAGAATTGTCTTGTGATACTGACTATTTAAGTTCATGACCGGCAGGGACTGCACAATAAGACTAAAAATGCAGCTGATCAATGTGATCGGCTGTTTTTGTTTAAATAACGGTTGTTTAAAAAGCAAGGTGATTTCGGAGAATCGGAATAAAGGATGACACCAAATACAAAACCAGGATGACACTTGTCGAAGGACAAGAACATATTCCCATTGAAGTCGCTAATTTAGCGGCTTTTTTATGTATCGGTACAAGTTCGTGTCCCGAGCCAAGGACAAGAACTTGTACCGATTGCCGGAATGGACAGCATAGGAGATGGTCGACCATGCTTGAAGAGTTCATGGGAAAGGGGCGGCTCTGTTTATTGATTTGCAAGGTTGACGACAAGATCGCGCTCGACAGGTTTGTCCGAAGGGGTCTGGACAACCCGCTTCGGGAATACTTCCATGGCGATACGGAAGTCGACATGGCCAGAAAAGGAATTGAGCTGAGCGTGAGCCCTTACGAGGAACCCCGGCTCGACGTACCTACATTCTCTATTGACACTTCAGGGGAATACACGCCCTCCATTAAAGAACTATGCAGGAAAATTTTCGGTGAATAGGATAGAGGTGATCTAGAAAAAGAAAAGATATTAATCAACGAGAAGCCAAAAGACCCGAAATCTGAAAAGCTATTCCATCGTCAATAAGAAATTTACGTTAAACTCTAACGAAGAACGATAATTCAAATGAACAAAATGCAATTGGTTTTATTTTGAAAAGAACTTTCCATTATATCCAGAGGAATATTACATTTATATCCATATATATTGCCCCTAGTGACAGCTACAATGGTATTACCCCAACTTGGCGACATCGGAAGCAAGGATTTATTCCGATACTCATCATTTTAGAAATAATACAAAGAATGATTGAAAGGGAAAATTCGAGACAGAAAAGCTATGGTGAAACACGGTTCGAAAAAGGGAACTTACCAACTTTAAATATGTTAAAAAAGATGGTGAGAGCTGGTTATGAGACAGAATTTGAAATTTCTATTGTCCAACCAGGGGTATCAATATTAGATATCACAAACTCTATGAAACAAATTATCCTAGCAACAGATACTTATTTAAAAGATACGTTTGGTTTACGTTTGACATGCTTTTTTAGTAATTAGTTGGATGGATATTTGTGGCTTACAAAGACATAAAAAAGAGCGTGCAACTGTAAGGAGTTGTACGCTTATGCCGAAAAGGACAAGAACATTGTGTCATTGACGGATTAGATTGTTACCTAGATAAATGTCAGAACTAATGTGATGAGATAAAAGCAAAAATCGCTCTCTGAAGGCAAAATCTCCGTTCCACTGCTTAAATTACGGACTTTCGAGTGTGATATTTAATCTGTTCCAGTAAGCCAACAAACAGGTTAGCTTACTTTAATACAAATGAAGAGGGATAGAGGGATCAGAACTTGTACGGATTGCCGGAATGGACAAGAAGATAGTTGATCATTAAACAAACTCAGACAAACAAATATGATAATTATTTGTTGGAGATCGTAACTTCGGAGTCTTACCACCTGGCTTCCTGTTCATAGGATCTGGCTATTTCTTCGAAGAATCCTCCCAACGTATGGATAACCAAAGTATAGACTTTCAGCGAAGGAATGGTATTTTTCAGCGAGTTCGAGCTCCTGTTTCCCCCCTTTGTCGCGCCAGTATGAACACCGATATAAAATCCCCTTCCTTGTTCTGGTGATGCTATACCTTTCACTGCCTCCTCACAGACCTCTTCGCATTGCCTAAGCTGTTTTCACCCGAAGGCGTATTGGAAAGAAGTTGGCCAATTCAATTTCCCCCTATTTCAGCGGTGCCTAATTCGCGGCATAGATGACGGACCTCTCGTATAGCGTGTTTTTTTTGATTTAACGTTGCAATTTCTTGTTCAAAACCCTTGATAAGGAGGGGTTCATAAGCTTACCACAGGTTTTAATGCTACCTCAGTTGAGATTAAATAGAGGACTACTTTCAAAGATATTTTTAACTTGCTGAGCCATAAATTCGGGAGGATTGGGTCTATTATTTTTAATCCACCATTCCACGACGCCGACGTAAGCAGATGCCATAAATTGGACAACAACTTCTTTATCAATCCCATGATTATCGTATTCCTTTTTCATTCTTTCCTTTAATTTATTTATGATCACTTGCATCAACTGATCGTGAAAGCGAGTCACGCCTTTGTTGGTCAGCATGGAGGAATAAAATAAAAAATGATCATCAAAGTATTGAAACACGGGAAGAAATTGTAGAACACCTAGTCCCTCGCTCTCTGGATTTGCTACAGCACAGCGATGCAACATGTTACCTAAATGATATTCTATGGTTTTGTTCAGTAAATCATATTTATCCGCATAGTGAAGATATAGAGTTCCCCTGTTAATATTGGCCCTTTCTGAGAGATCATTGATCGTAATGTTGTCAAAACTCTTTTCAGTCATTAATTCAAAAAGGGCTTTATGGATTGCATCCCTAGTTTTTGATATTCTTCGATCCACTTTAGTCATTTGTTTAATCACTCCAATTTTGAATCATTACTTAACAAACTTCATTTCTTTGTTGATTAATAAACAAACGATCGGATATTAACCATTGAGTTTGCTCGGCACGTATTTATAATTTTAATAGATGCATGTTGATAATTCAATCAATGTTCATATATTGTGCGAATGAACAATCAAACATGCGGTCAGAAATGGAGAGGAGGAGAAAAATTTAAAATTGAAGCTTGCTATGACGTGATTTGTCCGATGTGTTGGCTTCGAAGTTCGCCATTAGAGACATGACGAATATGACAGCACTGGAGCTGAATTCATTGTAGATGGAGGCTTAACGGCTCAGTAATACAGAAAGGATACAAAGCGTTTGTGTCAACAATTCATCATATCGTAACCAATGGAGGTTTAAACATGAAAGTCGTTGCTATTGTAGGGAGTATTCGTAAAGATTCATATAATAAAAAGCTTGCTCATTTTATTAAGAATCGATACCGCGATAAGTTTGAACTCGAGATCCTAGACCTTAGACTGCCGATTTATGACCAAGATATTGAGAATGACCCTCCTGAAGAAGTCCAAAAATTCAAAGATCAGGTGGCCAATGCAGAGGCAGTATTATGGGTGACGCCTGAATATAATGGTACGATTCCAGGTGTGCTAGGGAATGCCATTGATTGGTTGTCCCGCGTGGACATGGTTATGAATGGAAAACCATCGTGGATCGTCGGATCCTCTATGGGGAATTTAGGTACAGTTAAAGCACAATTGCATTTACGAGAAATTTTATTCTCCTTCGGCATTTCATCTCCGCTTCTTCCTGGAAATGAAGTCTATGTAGGGGCCGTGCATGAAAAATTTGACGAAGAGGGCAATCTAACTCACGAACCGACAATTCAATTTTTGGATTCCGTTGTAGATAACTTCTTGACTTGGTTTAATCGTAATAATCGATAATTATATATTGGAGGATGGGAATTATGTCGGAAACTATCTCTGCGGCACAGGCGGGCACCATTTTACTAGGTGACCTGACCGTCAATCGTATGGGCTTGGGAACTAACCGTATTACTAACACGCCAAATTCACAAAATCTACTAAAACGAGCCCTTGAACTGGGCATTAATTTTATTGACACAGCACATGTCTACAGTGACGGTGAGAGCGAGAAGGCCATTGGAAATGCTTTGGCACCTTACGGCAATGGCCTAGTTGTAGCCACAAAAGGTGGTGCGACGGAGGCTGGTCCCCAACAATTACGACGCGAGTTGGAAGAAAGTCTGAAGAAACTCAAAACAGACCGAATTGACCTTTATCAACTCCATCGTGTTGATGCTAATATTCCACTGAAAGAGACTATGCAGGCGCTCAAAAGCTTCCAAGACGAGGGGCTTATTAGACACATCGGTTTATCTGAGGTAACGGTTGAGCAACTTCAGCAGGCTATGCAAATAGTTCCGATAGTGAGCGTCCAGAACGAATACAATGTGGTCAACCGCAAGCATGAAGCGCTGGTTGACTATTGTACTCAACAACAGATTGTCTTCATACCTTGGTTTCCTTTGGGTGGATTGCTTGGCGACACGGCCAAGGTGGAACAACGGGTAGCAAATATCGCCCACAAATTAGGTGTTCCAACTCGGCAAGTGGCATTAAAGTGGCTTCTTCAGCGCTCACCAATAATTCTACCAATTCCCGGAACACTTTCTCCTACTCACTTGGAAGACAATTTGCATGCAGCCACTCTCGAACTAAGCGAGGAAGATTATGCAGCGCTAACAAACTAATAACCAGATAAAAACTTCGTTAGGAGCTTGTCCGACCATCTCTTAGTTAGGTGCCTTTGATGCAATCTTAGGAGAGGTTACTTTGCGCGTAGCTAATCTTGCCAAGGGCTTCACCGACTTGCCTAATCTTACCAGTTTCCTGGTTGGAAATCGGCCCGAATTAATTGCTCCGAGTAAGACTACGATTTCATATTCCCCGGCGCCTGCCACCTTATACTAACCCCAAAAAAGGCCTAAGGGCCTTTTTCTCTTTTTGGCTTGGGCTAAAGAAGAGACGAGCAGCCAAAGGGAACTGAATAAATAAACGACAGTTGGTCTCACAGTAATCTAAAGTCATAAAAAGTGTGGACTCTTGAAATAATCGATAACAATACCAGAACCAGAACCAAATGGTTCTCCGGTTTTTTATGATTTCGTGTTTGCCTGAACGGAAAAGGAAATGAAGAACTAAAATATTCTTCAGGAGTGTACCCGTAAGGAACACAGGGAGAGCGTATCGCCCAGTGCATGTCGGATGCTTTCGGTTATTTGGACGAACAACGCTCTTACTTTCTCTGGATGGCTTGCTTCCGTCTTCTCAACCAGCGACTAGTTCATGAGAGTCTGCGGATTGGCGAAGGCGAGCATGACCTACTCCGTCTTCGGATCGAGGTAACTGAAATCCGGAACGTTCGGGGACTCCAGGGCCTCTTTTAAATGTTTCGTCAGATTGTTCGACATGAACGTACTCATCACGGCGATGCCAGTCGTTACGCCGAGGTACCGGAACAGATGCGTCGATGCGGTAACGAAACTGAGCTGATTATGCGTAACCGGATTTTGCGTTGCCAGGGAGAATCCCGGCATCCCGAGACCCAAACCGATACCGAAGATTATCGAGCACAGATCGTCATCGTGATGTTGTTCATAAAGATCATGAGGCCCATGCCAATAATCAAGAGTGGGATCGGCAAAGCGCTTGTATTTCCCGATTCTGGAGATCAATTGTTCGGTAATGATACTTGTGATCACCATACACTGCGACATCGGCAGCGTGACATTACCCGCATAGATCAACGAAATGGCCAGCACGCCCTGCTCGTAGAAGGAAATATAAATCATGGCTCCCATCATCAAGTTCGAAACCGTCACCACGCCGTTTTTAAACAAGTGGTGTGAGAATTGGTTCCTTCACTCCGGCAGTTGTCATAGCAGAACTCAGCGAGAGGACGCATTTTTAAGATACCATCAAACGTTTCGTAAGCGACTACACGCCAGGGGATACTGAGTTGAGCTCTCGCAGATAGGATACGTTTTTGTAATAGCCGACGCGTGGTTAAGATCGCGTCGAGCGGCTCCAACCGAGTAGCGCTTTTTATTGCCGACCGGACGCTCCGTACAGGCTGACTTGTCCCCGATGTTTTCGCCGGTAAGAGAGCCGCGTATACGGCATCTTCAGAAGCTCCACTCTGCAAGACAAGATGACCCTCATACTAAAAATCTAAAAGGATTAAACCCACTACAAAATGAAGCCACGGCTTCCACTTTGCTCATTTGTTTAATAGTTCCAATTTTAACCGTTAATTAACAAATTTATTTCCTTTGTTGATTAATAAACAAACAGTCGAATATTATCCATTGAGTTTGTTCGGTAAGCAATTATAATGTTAATAGATGCATGTTGATTATTCAAACAATGTTCATTTATTACACAAATAAACAATCAAACATGCATTCAAAAATGGAGAGGAGGAGAAAAACTTAAAATTGTGGTTTGGTCTGACGTTATTTGTCCGATGTGTTATTTTGGCAAAACCAAATTGGATTCGGACCTCAGCCCGAATTTTATATACCACAAAAAACAGGATTGAATAGAAATGGCAAGATTAACTGGTAAAGTAGCTGTCGTTACTGGCGGAGCTATCGGCCAAGGTGCTGCACATGTTCGACGATTTGTTGCAGAAGAAGCAAAAGTTGTCTTTACGGACATTCTTGAAGAAGAAGGAATGAAGCTTCAACAAGAAGTTGGCGGGAATGCGAAATTCATTAAGCAGGATGTTTCTAAAGCAGAGGAATGGGAACGAGTTATTTCCGAAACGGAAAAAGTATTTTGTCCTATTCATGTACTTGTCAACAATGCAGGCATAGCTCCTCAGTACGCACTTGAAAAGACATCTGAGGAAATGTTCAGAAAAGTTTTTGATATCAATCAACTTGGTGTGTTCTTAGGCTTGAAAAGCGTTGTGCCCTCGATGCGTAAAGCTGGGGGTGGCTCTATCATAAACATTTCATCTACTGCTGGAATCGTCGGCCAAATGAAACACCTCGCATATTCGGCTTCGAAGTTCGCCATTAGAGGCATGACGAAAACGGCAGCACTGGAGCTGGGTAAAGATAATATTCGTATTAACTCTGTTCACCCAGGAGCCATTAAGACTCGTATGTTGAAAGGATTTACTCCTGAACTTCTTGCTCAACTGGAAAGCGCAATTCCGCTTCAAAGAGCAGCTCTACCTGAAGAGGTAACCAGCCTTGTTCTATATCTGGCGTCGGACGAATCGAGCTATTCAACTGGAGCTGAATTCATTGTAGATGGAGGCTTAACGGCTCAGTAATACAGAAAGGATACAAAGCGTTTGTGTCAACAATTCATCATATCGTAACCAACGGAGGTTTAAACATGAAAGTCGTTGCTATTGTAGGGAGTATTCGTAAAGATTCATATAATAAAAAGCTTGCTCATTTTATTAAGAATCGATACCGCGATAAGTTTGAACTCGAGATCCTAGACCTTAGACTGCCGATTTATGACCAAGATATTGAGAATGACCCTCCTGAAGAAGTCCAAAAATTCAAAGATCAGGTGGCCAATGCAGAGGCAGTATTATGGGTGACGCCTGAATATAATGGTACGATTCCAGGTGTGCTAGGGAATGCCATTGATTGGTTGTCCCGCGTGGACATGGTTATGAATGGAAAACCATCATGGATCGTCGGATCCTCTATGGGGAATTTAGGTACAGTTAAAGCACAATTGCATTTACGAGAAATTTTATTCTCCTTCGGCATTTCATCTCCGCTTCTTCCTGGAAATGAAGTCTATGTAGGGGCCGTTCATGAAAAATTTGACGAAGAGGGCAATCTAACTCACGAACCGACAATTCAATTTTTGGATTCCGTTGTAGATAACTTCTTGACTTGGTTTAATCGTAATAATCGATAATCCAAAAAAGATTCTATAATCGTAAGTTTGTCAGAAATGAGGTGGACACACCATATCCTGGGCAACTTTATGACGAATAACTACGGTGAAACAGCCAAATCATCTAACAGTTCGCGATGGAGATGAAGCGCATTTGTTATCAAAGTAAATGGTTCGAACAAGCATAGGCTGGAGTTTCAGCCATTTCGCTCGGCACACAAGAAGTAACGGACTTAAATATACAAACCACATTAAATTGAAAAGAGGAGAAACAATATGAATGCAAAAGAGATCGTTGTAAAATTCATGGAAGCAGAATCCAAACAGGATGTTCAAGCCATGGCAGCACTTATGGCGGACGATATCGTATATGAAACGCCTTTTGCCCTGCCGGGAGTATCAAATCGTGTAGAGGGAAAAGAGTCGTTAGTGCAGATGCTGGATCAATTTATCGGTAAAGAAAATGGGATGTATTCTTCGTGGGATATTTTCAATGTAAGGGTTTATCCTACTGACGAACCGGATTTGTATTTTGCTGAAATGGACGGAAATGGGGTTGTGGCCCAGAGTGGCCATGTATACGAACAGTCCTATATTAGTTTGTTGCGCGTATCAGACGGTCGTGTTGGCCTCTGGCGCGAGTACTTTAATCCTATCCACTTGAAGGATGCGATTGCTTCACTTCAAGTAAATTAAAAGAAACTTCAGGTTCTCACTATTAGCGTTTTGCGGTGTTGGGTCGCGATTCATCAAATTCCGTGACTTGGATATTTGTCTTTTGTGCATCTCTGGGGCGCAGTAACTGGATTGTTCACTCAGCAAAATTTTCTGGGAACTTGTCGGCCGTAAGGATCATTCGAGGGCGTTCTTCATTTCATTTGGTGGATATATCGCGGCATTTAGTTGGAGAGGGTCTTTTCTCACATTCTCATATGCAGTCATTCATTTAATTCTGGTGCTGCTGTTTATTCCTAATTCACCGCCAGTACAAGTGGTGAATATTGAAGGAAATCAGAAGACAACGACTGTAGTTTTTCAAGGTATTTGCCTATGGACTAACAAGCTCGGGTCTTCTGATTCCTTATTATAGGGTTGAAATTGCTGTGCATCTTGCTCTGTTAAATTTGAAAGACCTTAGAAATCACGATTGGATATAAAGACGAAGGTATACCATAAGGCAGACATTGACTGTTTGCTATATTTAAACGGATATTGTTTATGCAAAGGTTTAGGTGCTAAACTTGTTTGTACTTGAAGTAGTAAAGGGACTTCTTAATATGGGGCAGTAGTGAACTGATTATTCATATTTAGTGCTATGATCTGCTTTTCCACACATTGAATTAATCAACTAAAAGTGTGGAAAACACGTTCATTAATTTTTGTGCCTTGAGCACACGAAAGGAATGAAGCTTAATTGAAAGTGGATATTTTTTTTGATACGATTTGTCCTTGGTGCCGCGTTGGCAAGCAGTTTTTATTTCAAGCGTTGCAGGAGTGGCGAGGAGATCCAATAGAAGTTGATTTTCGTTCATTTTTATTGGACCCGGACGTGCCCGTGGAAGGTCGGGATTATAGTATCGTAATTGACCAGTTTGGAGGTAAGGAAAGAACTGACCAAATGTTTGGGCAAGTATGCAAAATAGGTGAGTCATGTGGTCTCGAGTTTGACTTTAATCGGATTGAATATATGCCCAACACGATGCTAACACATCAGTTGATCAAACTTGCACCTGAGAATCAAAAGTCAAAAATCGTAGATTTGATTGCTAAAGCTTACTTCGAAGACGGGCTTGATATCGGCAGCATCAATGTATTATTGGAAATTGCCAAGTATGCCGAATTAGATCAAACGGATATAAAGAAAAGATTACTGGACAAAGAAGGG
Organism: Paenibacillus sp. GL_099_B; assembly: GCF_057835695.1. NCBI lineage: Bacteria > Bacillati > Bacillota > Bacilli > Caryophanales > Paenibacillaceae > Paenibacillus > Paenibacillus sp. GL_099_B. Next base: position 3,667,755 of record NZ_CM174430.1, on the reverse strand, counting down.
GTTCTGGAAATCAGAGAAGATGTAAGTTTTGCACAAAAAGCAGGCATTCGGTCGATCCCATTTTTTATAATCAATGGTCGGTATTCGATCCAGAGTCCACAGTCTGCAGAAAGCTTCCTGCAAGCTTTTCAACAAATTCAAACTCAGGAATCGAAGAACCACGGAACGTTTCATGACTTGGTGATTCAATAATTCCTAAGTCCGTGAGAGATGAATGTCTTTTTTACGTGTAGAAAGACATAAAGTTTATATGTCCAGGGGCAAGAACGTGTTTCCCATTGAAGTCGCTTATTCAGCGGCTTTTTTTATTTTTTTAAAATGAAAGTAAAAATAATATGTGCGCAGGCAAGAATTGTCCCATCAAAAAAAGCAAATCTGTCGATTTTTCATATCTTTCATAGGGGAAGGAAAAAACAACGGACAAGAACTTGTACCGATTACCGGAATAGACAAGAACATATTCCGATTGCCGATTTATGTATGTCTAAACATTGAGCACATGCACTTAAAAACTCACTAAGTACCCCATAACAAATGATACGATGAGAGCAGTAGCCGGAATGGACAAGAACATAGTCCGATTACCGATTAGGTGTATATCTAAACATCGACCACATGCACTTAAAACTTCATTAAGTACCATAATACATGAAAATGTTCACATTGTTATGAACAACTGACACAATGAGAGGTTAAACCCGTGCAGCTAGGTATTAAAAAGAAGAAATATCGGACTGAAACTAACTGATGAGGACAAGAACTTGTACCGATTGCCGAAATAGACAAGAACAAGTTCCTATTTCCGATTAGATTAATATCTAAGTGTAGAAGTTAGTCTCTTTTAGCGATTAACAGACTACAGGATGGATTATAATCAAGAGACCAGCTTCAACGCTAGGAGGTATTTTCACTGGAACTGTATTCCCATTTGAAATGGATAAAACAATTTCGTTAACAAGCACTTTAGCAAAGAAAAGGGAAGGAAGCAGAATGTTATTTTGGATCAAGGGAGGGGAAACATATGCAGATATCGTACTTAGTGCTGATTTGTCAATGTTAGGGACAAGAACATATTCCTATTGCCGATTAGCCGTATATCTAATCGTTGTTTGCCCGTTAATCCATTCAACTAACGGGCAGGTTAGTTGAACAACATCTCGAGGTTCTAATATTCTATCATCTATAGATACGATGGTCAGGATAGAGTTTTATTGGAATTGCCGGCGTATCTATTCGTCCAGCCATCTGACAAAAAAATAACTTTTGAAAAGGTGGATTTTAAAGAGTCGGAAGTTAATGTCCTTACCCCACAATACAAAACGGGGCATGGATTGGAAGGGTATGTATTTACAATCAATAAACAAAGTGGTAACGCATTCCCGTTGGAAATAGTAAAAGAGGGACAAATATCTAAGACGCTTCTTTATTCGGAATCTGAACCAACAGTAAATGCTGAAAACGATGCTTTAATTGTTCATCCAGCCACTGGTGCTGGCACCCCTGGGGAAGATACAAAAGACTTAAATTACTTACTTGATTTGAGTAATCAGGCTTTATTTAGTAAATATTCGACAACTCGTATACATGTGAAAACCTTGAAATCATCTTCTGTCTTTCTATACAAGAGTGAGCAGCCGGAATGAGAGGAGTAGGGAAGCAAACAGCCAGCCAAATCTTTTAGCAGCTCCGACATGATTTGTTAATAATTCGAGTTAGATTGCTTATCATATCTTATCTGAATCGATAGACAAGCTGTTTACGAATTACGCTCTACTGATAAATTCACGGATGATTTACTTATATTGGTTGTGTGCATAAGGAAGGAGGGGTTGCAATGAGAGATTCAAATCTATCGTCTACTATATGTGGACAGGCTTAATGGGAGTGTGTCGTCGAATAACTGGGCTGTGGCGCAAGGGATCATGTCTCGAGCTGAAGTAGCTGCCATACTTGCCCGCTTTATAACTTCGCGCTAGCTAGGCATCACCCGTAAAGAGCCTTGAGCAATCAAGGCTCTTTACGGGTTTCTTTCGGATTACTTATATCACCACGATTTTAAGTTATTACAAAATTCATTTAAATGAGTACATTTTTATAATTTCCCCGGTAGCTATAATGAAAATATGAGAGCTCCTCTTAATACAGCCGGAAGGAGGAAAGAAATGAAAGCGGTTTTAGAACAAGACTACGATTCAATTAAGAAGAAAAATAAATTTCTTCACAACGTCAAAAGAGACAAATGGTTATACGCTCTTTTACTGCTGCCCTTTGCCTATATCCTGATCTTCAAGTATGCCCCGATCTACGGCGTTGTTATGGCCTTTCAAGATTACAATATTTTTGCGGGAATACAGGGGAGTGAGTGGGTTGGATTGGATGTGTTTGAGTTCATTTTCCAGCAGGACAGCTTCTACCGTGCGCTCAAGAATACGCTGCTGCTGAATGTTTATGACTTGATCGCGGGCTTCCCGGCGCCGATTATTCTAGCGATTTTGCTCAATGAAGTGAGAATGGCGAAATTTAAGAAAATAACGCAAACCGTATTATATCTGCCTCACTTTTTATCCTGGGTGATTATTGGCGGCATGGTCTATCTGATGTTCTCCAACAGCGGCATGGTCAACACGTTCCTGGCGAACCTGGGCCTTGTGAAGATCGAGTTTCTGTCGCAGAAGGTGCCTTGGTTAATGACTTATATCTCGGTTGGCGTATGGCAGCATATCGGCTGGGGAACGATCATCTATCTGGCGGCAATGACGGGAATCAACAAGGAATTGTACGAGGCCTCCGATATTGACGGATGCAGCAGACTTCGCAAAGTATGGCATATTACGCTGCCCGGCATTAAGTCAACGATCAATATTTTGCTGATACTCCAGATTGGCAGAATGGTTTCCATAGGGTTTGATCGACCGTTTGTAATGGGCAATTCATTAGTCAGCGATTACTCCGACGTGATCAGTACATTCGTATACAGAGTTGGTATTAGTTCGGGGGATTTCTCCCAAGCGACTGCGGTAGGATTGTTCCAATCCGTCGTTGGCCTAATCCTGCTGATGGGTGCTAACTATATCGCGAAGAAATTGGGTGAGGATGGGATATGGTGAGCATGGCGAGCAGTTTAGGCAAAAAGAAAAAAATGAGCGTGGCGGATATCGTCATTATCGTATTTATCGTGACGTTATCCATCACGTGTATCGTTCCGTTCCTCTATATGATTGCGCTTTCTTTAAGCTCCAACGAAGCGATTATCTCTCAAAAGGTAGGGCTGTGGCCGGTGGGCTTCACCCTCGAAACGTACAAAACCATCTTAAGGGACGGGGAGATGCTGTATACGCTTGGTTACAGTATTCTGCTTACGGTTTTCTACACCGTGGTATGTATGCTCCTGACCATTTGCGGAGCGTATCCTCTGACGAAAAAGCGGCTGATGGGAAGAAACTTTATCCTGTCGGCATTGGTCTTCACCATGTATTTCAGCGGTGGTTTGATTCCTTCTTATATACTGGTTAAAAACCTGGGGATGATGAACACGGTGTGGAGCTTGGTGTTGCCGGGCGCCATGAGCGTGTTTAACCTAATTATCCTGAAGACGTTCTTCACCAATCTTCCAGAAAGTCTGGAAGAATCGGCTGCGATTGATGGCTGTTCGGATCTGGGCATTCTCATGAAAATCGTGCTTCCTCTGTCGCTGCCCTCGATCGCCACGTTAAGCCTCTTCTATGCGGTGGACAGATGGAACGGTTTCCAGGATGCCCTGTTCTACATTACGGATAAAAATCTGTATCCGATGCAGATGAAGCTGTACCAGATCATTTCGGCCAATCAGCAGCTGGACAGCCAGCAAGGCGGAGAAGGAAGCGCCGGCTCCTTCATTGTGCCCGAGTCATTGAAAGCGGCCAGCGTTATGTTTACGACCATACCGATCCTGCTCATCTATCCCAAGCTGCAGAAGTATTTCGTAGACGGCGTAATGACGGGAGCCATTAAGGGCTGATAAGGATAAAATTCGGATGGAAAGGGGTGATTGCCGGGCTGGGCTGGTGGATGTAAAGAGGCTTTGCGATAAGAATCAGTTCATATCTATCATTTGAAAGGGTGGTTTTGAGTGAATACTGGTATAAAGAAAAAAGCAGCCATTCTGTTTAGTACAGCGCTGCTTGCCGGTGTTATGGCAGGCTGCGGTGGGAATAACGGCAATAATGAACCGGCGGCATCAAACGGTGGATCCCCGGCAGCAGAATCATCTTCTGGTCCCGTTGAAACCTTGACTGTAGAAGTGTTCGATAGAGGGATTCAAGGACAGCCGGACTTGAATAACAACACGTGGACCAAATACGTCAACGAAAAATTCGGTAAGCCTAATAACGCCGTCGTAAAATTTGTTTCCGTGCCTCGTTCCCAGGAAGTCGACAAGCTGAACGTACTCATGGCTGCCAACGAAGCGCCAGATATTTCCTTCACCTACGACGGTACGACCGTAACCCGTTTTGCCAAAAACAATGGCCTTTATACGCTGGACGAATTGCTCGAGAAGGATGGCCAGCAATTGAAAGCTTATCTCGGCGATACCGTTCTTGACTACGGGAAATACGATAGCAAACAGGTCTCCATCCCGGCGAAGCGGACTTTGCTTGCCTGGAACGGATTGTTTATCCGCAAAGATTGGCTCGATAAGCTTGGACTGCCCGTTCCGACGAACAAGGACGAATTGTACGATACGCTCGTTGCCTTCCGTGACAAGAACCCCGACAATGTAAATGGCGTCATTCCGTGGGCGACTGCGGCTGCCGGCATGAACTACACCTTTGGCAATCTGGTTCCATCCTTCTGGAGTCCTATGTCAGAGGAAGAATTCGTTACCACCACCAACTGGCTGAAGCCCGGCAACAAGGATGCGTATAAATGGCTGAATAAGCTGTACGCGGAAAAACTGATCAGCCCCGACTTTGCTTTGGACAAAACGGCTAAGCAGGCGGATGCCGACGTAACGAACGGCAAGGTAGGCTTCTATGGGGCCAACTGGGATTATCCGATGGTGCAAAAAATTCGCGAGCCGCTGAAACAAAATGCGCCGGACGCGAACTATGTTCCGATCGATGCCTTCAAGAACGCGGAAGGAAAATATATCAAAGAGACGTATAATGAAAACGGACTTTTCTCTTTTATTCCGAAAAGCAGCAAACATGCGGAACTGGCTATGAAGTATCTGAACTGGATGGCCGATCCGGAAGTGTTGTTCTTCCTGCAGTTCGGCGAAGAAGGCGTCAACCACACGATGGTAGACGGCATCCCGCAAGGGATTGCGCAAACCGGCGAAAATATGCAGATGAGCAATCTCAATCTGGATTATACGCTCGTTGTTAACGGCGCGGAGCTGGGCGACACCGAAAAGAATGTCAAAACGTACGCGGCAGCCTTGGCGACCGGAGATAAAGACTATGAGAAAATGGCTGTTGATTCCTATAAGATCAACACGACAGACGGCTATACCGGCTTTTACTATGGTGTCCCGAACGAAGCCAGCATCAAATACGGCAAAACGCTGGGTGATATGAACAAGCAAATGATGGATCGGCTGATTGTTGTCAAGCCGGCCGAATTCGACGCCTTGTATGACAAGTTGGTGAAAGAATATATGGACGCTGGCGGTAAAGCGGTTCAAGAAGAGAACGTGAAGCAGTACAGAGAAATTAAAGAGAGCAGCAAGTAATTCATAAGATACGGATAAACCCATCGTTTGCTAATGACCGTGGTTTATCCGTATTTTAGATTGCTATTACCGGGAAGCTTTGCTATCATTTCGAAGAAATCCACAAGTTCAGGAGGATACCCATGTACAAGGTCATGATTATTGATGATGAGTCGTGGGCGATTAAAGGAATTCGCAACGCCTTTGACTGGGATAATTACGGTTTTGAAATTATAGGCCAATTTACAAGCGCTTACAAAGCGTGGGATGCTATTCTAGCAGAGAAACCTGACTTGGTATTTACGGATATACGCATGCCGGACCTTTCCGGACTTGATCTCATGAAGAGAGCCAAATCGCATAATCTGGACACTGAGTTTGTCGTCGTTAGCGGATACGCGGAATTTAAATATGCCCAGGAAGCGCTGCGCTACGGCGCGCTTAATTATTTCCTGAAGCCTTTGGACGTAGATATGGCAGATTCTTTTATTGAGGAACTTGCCATGCATTTCTCCAAAAGAAGCGCGGCACGCAATCAGCTCCTTCTGGATGCGCTGACCTCGCCCAATGAGGAGGAGATCAAACGTTATTTGCCTCTTCCGGGTAGCGGGGAGGTATGTTACTACCAAGTGCTTTCCATCGATTTCGCAGGCGGCAACAAGGATTTCGGAAAGCTGCTCTCTTTGGAAGAAAAGCCTGTTACGGCTGTGGTCGTTGAATCCGGAACGAGTAAAAGGCTGATTGTTCTGATAACGGAACATAAAGCTTGTTTGGAAGAACTTTGGGATGAATTAGTCGCGAACAATACTGGCATGAATACGGTGGGCGTCAGCAGCATTTCCAGTCAGCTAACGCATATGAGCAAGCTGATTAAAGAGGCGGATCTGTCTGCCTCACAGGTTTTTTTGAACGAAATTGGAAGGGTCGTTCATTACGAACCGAAGGTTCATTTGGTGAAACCATGTATCGAAGAGATTAATCGGATCGTTCGGGAGGACCAGCCTGGCGACATGGATGCGTACTTAAACGGGCTGCAGGCATACTTCAAAGAACAGCAGCTCGGCATGAGCGAGGTTGTCTACTTATGGAACCAGGCAGTCGGGATCCTTATAAACGCCTACGCCGAAGAATTGAAGGATATGGAAATGGAATTCCTCAATTATTCCGAGATTAAAGAACGATTCGAACACTTCGAATCTTTGTGCAGCTTTTTGCATGACGTCCTCGCTTCCATTACGCAAGGGAACAACCGACCGTTGCAGGAAGGGGACATTGTATCTTGCTTTAACCGAATGGTAGCCTATATCGACGGTCACTATGAACAGAAATTGTATTTGAAAGATTTGTCCGCCCAGTTCTATATTAATCAGGTGTATTGCTGTCAATTATTCAAGAAAAATCTGGGCAAAACCTTCTCCGAATACGTGTCGGAGCTCAGGATTAAGAAAGCCCGCGAGTTGTTGAGGAAAACGGACCTGTCGATCGAGGAGATCGCCATTCAGACTGGGTATGTGGAATACTACTATTTCAATAAGGTTTTCAAGAAACATTGCGGAATAACGCCTTCTAAATTCAGAAAAAGCAGTTAACGATGAACGGAGCGGCAGGCCATGAAGACCAGTAGACTGAAATTGAAACATCAAATATGGCTTATCTTTTATTTCGCTATCGTTATATTTACAGTCATGGTGTTGTATTTCTTCAATAGCTTCTCTCATCTAACCCAGAATAGGGCCGCCAATTTTGGAAACCAAATGATAGAGCAAACGCGAAGCAAGATTGATACCGTGTTTAATGATATCCGGGTCAGCACCGGCATTGCGGTCAACAGCAAACTGATTCAGGAATATACCGTAGTGGATGATGATTACAAAAGGGCGTTTGATAGCGGTAATTATGCACTGGATCTCATGGATTATATGAGATCCTTTAATTCGTATGTGAGCGGAATTGTCATTGATGACGTTCGGGGGAAGCAGCTTTACAGTCTGGATTCCTCGGGCGGCGATATTTTCTTTCTAAAACGTTACGAAAGCTTTATCCAGACGTATAAGAAGGACCCTTCGCTTCGGGAAAAGGGGCAGTTCACCACTACTTTAAAAGACGATAGCACGGGATCGGAACAGTTTTTTTATATCGCGCCGATTTTGGAATCTATTGGTGGCATCTATTTCTCGCAAATAACAGGTTACTTCACCGTAATGGTTAATATGGACAAGCTTCAGGGGCTTGTGGAAAATACGGAATTGACGCCGCACTCCACTTTGTACATTCTGGACAGCCAGGATGAGGTTATTGCGTCCACGAATGCCAAGACACGAGGCATGTTGTTCAAGGATGTACTGTCTTTGAATAAGGACAACCTGCTTAACGGCGTGAACACAACCATCGACGGGGAACGTATTCTCGTTCAGGTCAAAGGTTTGGAGCAGGCGGATGGGTGGCGAATTGTTAGTTTGATTCCGGTTCATGAACTAACTGCGGACATGAACCCTATGAGGAAGGTCAGCATTATCGTGGGGATCGGGATTATTCTCATTCTGATTATGATGGGCATTTTCTTCATGAATAGCCTGATGAATCCGGTGATGGGGCTTGTTATGGATATGAAGAGGGTAGGGAGAAGGGACAGGGGCTTCCGAATTAAAGTCCGCTCTACCAATGAAGTAGGCTCGCTGGCTCGCGATATCAATCGGATGATGGATGAGATGGAGGAAATGACAAGGGATATGTTTAATACCCAAGCCAGATTGTACAAATCCGAGCTCAGCCAGAAGCAAGCGGAGTTTTCTGCCCTGCAGAGCCAGATCAACCCGCATTTCCTGTATAATACGCTGAATTGCATCAGCAGCATCGGATTGGAATACGGAAGCAGGGAAATCGCGCAAATGACGTCAAGCATGTCCAAAATTTTCCGGTACAGCATCAAGCAAGATGAGCTTGTGCAGATCAAGGAAGAAGTGGACTGTATTCAGGCCTATATAAAGATTATCTCTATTCGGTATGATAATAAATTCTCTATGAACGTGGATGTGGAAGAGCGGCTGCTTGAGTTGAGAACTCCCAAGATGATTCTCCAGCCTATTGTCGAGAATTCCGTCTATCACGGGCTCGAGCGGATGGACCAAGGGGGGCGGCTAGAGGTTACCGGGAGCATGGATGAGCAGGGGGATGTGTGCTTCTGTATCAGGGATACCGGAAAAGGAATGGAACCGGAGGAACTGGCCGCTCTCCAGGCTAAGCTGGACACGGATTATCCGGAACGCGCGCAAGACGGCCAACCGTCGCAAAGCATCGGATTAACCAATATCCATAACAGGCTTCGGCTCCTTTTCGGAGAGCGCTATGGGATCACCATAGAAAGCCGGATTGGCTATGGAACAACTGTAGTCGTTAAGATTCCGTCATTGGAATAGCAGGCAACTAGTAAAGGCCTGAATGGCGTATTCAGGCCTTTACCTTTATTCAGCGGGCTGAATCCGGATCGACGCTTGCGACAGGCAGTTGGTTATCATGAGCTCCACTCCTCCGTCAGGGTGGCTTGTGCATACGACTTCGCATCCTGTGCAGTTAGCCTCGTATTCGAATCCTTCGGCCAGATTGACCCGTATATGAAAGGGCTGATCGGATTGTCCGGCGTAATGAAACTCTGCCTCATATTCCGTAAAGTCATCCTTAATGCGTTGCTGCAGCATCCAGACGTTAAAGCCTGTAGTAACCTTTCCCAACTGATAATAGGACGCAAACCAATTGATGACAGGCGCCGATAACCCTCCGAAGTGATGCCAGCCTGCGCCGCGTCCCGACTGCACGATAAAATGCTCGTAACAATTGTAAGTGGCTTCGTTCTCGCGTTTCCATAATTCCAGCGCCGTGTTTGCAATACGGTAAGCGAGGTCCGGATAACCGTAATCGAACATCGTTTTCCAGAAAAACCACTGATGAGGCATCCAGACCGCACCGTTCCAATAACCGTCTGCCCGATAATACGGGGCGCTTTGATCAACGGTGGATAAGCCGATTGGCGTCCAGAAACGTTGTTCGTCAAACAAGGCTTCAATCAGACGCCGGGCACGGTCTTTGCTGCAGATCCCTGCCAGGAGTGGGTATAAACCATCCATCCCCCTATTGTAATTCGCTCCGGAGCCGTGATGCAGAAGACCTTCGTATTCTCCTTTTTCGTTATGCAGCACATAGCCGTAATAGCCGGTCTCCTCATCCCAGGCATAAGCGTCAAGGGCATTGCTCCATCTACGGATATCCTTCTCGTATTCCTGGATGTCTATATCCCAATCATCAGAAGATGCCGCCGCCATCCTAAGGATTTTGGCGATTCGTATGAGCTGACTCGTCGTAATGACGGGAGCTGCTTTATTTTCTAATTTTTGCTCATGCACGTATTTCTGAGGAGGGTAGTCATCCCATCCCCCGGAGTTATAGAAATAATCCCAGGTTTGAAGCAGACCGGTTTGAAATACGTCCGTTGTTGAACCATTCAATTTGCCTGCAAGGAATAAGTAGTATTGCCGTAATCTCGGGTAGAAATAGTTAAGGAACTCTGGAGACTGCTTGCGGTTCCATAACTCGTGGAACAAATAATGCTGCACGGGAACCGGGCTGCCGTGATGAATAAAGGCTGCTTCAGGATCTCCCGGCTCCGTCATATAAGCATTTAAGCAATCAATCGCCCGGCTGTCATCGAGATCGGCGAAGCCAAGTCCGATAAACCCGGAATCCCATGTATACAGGGAATCCCACCATCTCCCCGGCGTGTTGTGACGAATAAATTGTCGCTTGGTGTAGACCGGGAAAACCGTATTGGTCAGCAAGGTCGCCCGCATGAGCTGCTGGCTGAAGGAATATCGGTCGCCCGAAGGATAAGCGGGAGGAGACTCCAGCTTTTTGCGTTCCGCTAGATAGATAGACTCGCAGCTGCTGGCATCCAATGCAAAGCATGCCAGACGGGCATGTACTTCTTCCAAAGTCCCGCCGCACACCAATCCGTGAAGAACAAGGGATGAAGCCGGGTTTAGGGGAATAGGACGCATAAACACATTCGTATAATTTCCTTTTCCGTTGCCTTGCAAAATAGCATTCACATGATTGTGCACCGTGTGACGGGCGAAATGATCAAGCTCGTCCGTTCTGAACTGTCTGATCTCCGCATCGGGATAATTCCACAACAAGCCGTAATAGTAGGGGTTATCCGGATAATGAAGAATAAGACTGCCGGGAACGGGACCTTCCAGTAGTTTCGGTTCCAAGCCCCAAGGGAGATCCACGAACGCAACCTCTTCGGAAGTCTGCTGCTCGACAAGCGTAAAGCCGTCAAGAACAAGCGGGTTAGCACTCCGCGTGCGAAGACTAACGGCAACTTTTCCTGCAGGCAAGTTCCCGATATGCAGTTCTGACAACGTTAAGCTGCCGGATGGTTCCAGGTGAAGCCGGTACTTCTGCTCCCCGAGCCGAAGCTCGAGCTCCGCTCCTCGAATGGCTTGACAGCGCAGCAGGAACACGGCGTCCTTCAGGGAGGTCTCGAGGTTTATCTCATATCGGAGCAGATCTCCGGGATCCGTTCCGAATGAACTGCCAACAGCCGACCCGCCCGTAAAATGCTGTCCGCGAATTTCCCCGCGCGCCAATCCGTCGTAGACAAGACCGTTTGCAGGCCGTGGCTTGGCAAAGATCAATTCCTTGTAATCCAGCGCATTTACCCATTTTGCTCCATCAGGAAGCCGTGCTTCCGCGAGGATTTGGACTTCGCCGTGTCCCGGCAGCCGGGGAGGCTGGAGCGAAGCCATCGCGTGCAACACCAGATTTTGCGGATACTCCGTTTGATTGGCGAAGTTAAGGCGGATAAGCCGACTCTGCTCATCAATCCGGCTGAACGATATATCCGCGTAGACGCGGTCCTTCCATTCGAGTTCATGACGATGGGAGAAATGGCTGAAATCCGGCGAAGCCTCCCAGGGATGATAGCCGGATTCCCATAAGACATTAGGAATGTCTATTTTTCGCCGATAGAATCCGGGCATTAAGCTTAAATCAAATCGAACTCCTTTCGACGGATCGTTAATGTGGGAGATACCTATATATTGCTTGGCATAAGGTCCCCAGGAAGGCAGGTTCAAGTCATGATTATTGGAAAGGCGCTGATAGTCATTCATGTCGGACGGCTCCTTCGGCTATGGCATTTTCTCTTTATTGTAAAGGCAAGGTGCCCGAAAAAGCCTCTTGATAGCCGATTCCTTTGTCTTGAAAACGGACATTCATGATACGATAAAGGCACTATAGCCAATGTGGAGGCAGGAAAATGACGGTGAGTTTCAGTGCTTATGACAGGGAACAGGTCGATTACGCCGATCCATATTTTCGCATGAAAATATGGAAGATTAACCACCAAAGTTTAACCTCCGAGGAATACGGACCATGGCACTATCATGAGGAAGTGGAGTGGATTGCTGTTCTGAAGGGCACGATGGCCATTGAAACAACGAATCATCATTATCCGCTGCAAGGCGGCGACGTGATGCTGTTAGGCTCAAATGAGCTTCATCGATCCTATAAATACGGAACTTCCGAACTGATTTACATCGTGTGCCACGTTGATATGACCGCTTTTATGGACCCGTCCCTGCTGACGTATTATGCGGCTTTTACGGGCAAATCCGCCAATCTGACGACGCTGTACGAGCCGTTAAGCAAGTCCGGCTCAAAGGGACAAGCCTTGGAGTTGCTCAATAGAATGCTTCAGGATATTACGGCCAAGAAAAGAGGATACGAGCTCGCCGTTAATGCCAGCTTCAAAATGCTTTTGTATACGCTGATTCAAATCGATGACAGGAAGGTTATTGCGCCGATGGACCCGCATCTGGCGGAAAAACTGCGGCCTGCGTTAGCGCTGATTGAGCAGCAGCTCGAGACATCCTGCCTGATCGCCGATATCGGCAAAGAGTTGAATTACAACGGCAGTTATTTTTCCAAGCTGTTTAAGAGAGGAATGGGAATGACGTTTACGTCTTATGTGCAAATGCGGAGAATGAAGCGGGCCGCGCAGCTTCTACTCACGGAGTCTTGGTCGGTAACCGAAATCAGCGGCAGAGTGGGATTTGCAAGCCCGGCTCAATTTTATCAGTTGTTTAGAAGACATTTTGGTTGCTCCCCGAAGCAGTTTATATGCCGTCATGGACGGGATAACGGATCGATAGGGGAATATTCGCTCATGCAATGGGAAAGCGGAGACTGATGCTGCTTTACATTGAACATAAATAGCCCATTGCCATGTAAAATTGGAAACTAAAAGCTTCCAAATTCGGTGATGGGCTCATTTTCATTTTTCAAAGCACTACACTACATTAGTTATTCCAATCGAATTGCGCCGTACCCTTGGTATTGGCGAGAAAGATGCTCTGGAGATCTATGTAGACGGCGAGCGTATTATGCTTAAGAAATACGAGCCTGCTTGTATCTTCTGCGGCAATGCAGAAAACGTATCCTATTTCAAATGCAAAATTGTTTGCCATAATTGTTTATCTGCAGAAAAATAGTACCTATCAGAAGCGGCTGTTGAGCTAATGCAACTTTAGTTAAATAACCCATTACCGGCGGGGAATCCAAAGTATTCAAATCCAACTGGCCAAAACAAACAATTCAAAAAAATATGTAGACCAGTTGTAGCTCGATTAAAAATATAAAAAAAACAGCGTTACCAAATTAAAACGGTAACGCTGTTTTTTTTGGACAGCAGGAGTGCATTGTTATCATCTCTTCAAATCTTTATTTTTTTGCAAAAATCATTTATAGAATTACATTTTAATCAAAATTCATGAGCGTATAATACTTTACATGAGATCTCTGTTTAAGATTACCGACAGAGGACTCCTGTCGAATCACATTTGTGCTGAGCGGAGACCACATGGCCGTAGAGAAAGATTTCAAGGAACAATGCGTGTCAATTCATAATCGGGATTACAGGACAAGACTACGCATCCATATCAGCTAGGCAGCAGTGGCGAAGACAGCTTCTAGGAGGAGGTCAATATGTAACGATTGATTCAATAGGTGATTCAGTAATGAACCATTCAAATTCCATTAATTTGTAAGCGTCATCTTGTAACGAGGGGAGTAAACTGTCAACTACAGAAGGAGGTTGTATTATGAAAAAAACTAAAAAATCTAATTATGTATTGTTTTGCTTTTCGATTGTAATTTGCTTGATTGTATCTTTACCGGGACTAGCAAATGCTGCTCCAATTCACGCTGGTCCACAATTTGTGGATGGCTATTATGCAGATCCTGACGTACAGATATATAATGGCACATATTGGGTGTATCCGACTCGTTCGACTCAAGTTGGTGAATCCGACACTGGCGCAAAATCGGTGGACATCTTCTCTTCAACAGACATGGTCAATTGGACAAAATACTCGAATGTCATAAGCTCGGCCAATATTTCATGGTTGCAACACTCCTTGTGGGCGCCGAGCGGGGCTTATCGCGATGGGAAATACTACATCTATTTTGCTGCTAACGCAATCAATGGCGATGGACAATTAGGCGGAATAGGCGTTGCGGTCGCTGATAATCCACAAGGTCCATATACCGATGCGATTGGCGCCCCCCTTATCAACGTTGTACGAAATGGTGCAGGCCCAATGGATCAAGATGTATTTATAGATGATGACGGTCAAGCGTACATGTATTTTGGAAGTTGGGGCGAGTGTAATGTTGTAAAACTTAACGCGGACATGAAGTCTTTGGGAACATGGTCTGACGGAACCGTCTATAAGAAAGTTACGCCCACTAAAACGGGCGATAATGATTATTTTGAGGCGCCTAAAGTGTTCAAGAGAAACGGGATATACTATTTGACTTATGCTGCAGGCGTTTGGGCAGATTCATCTTATAAGGTCATGTATGCAACGTCCAGCTCTGTAACAGGACCATTTGTACCGCAAGGTATTATGTTACATACCGATACGACAACAGCAGATGGACCTGGTCATAACGGTATTGTTCAATCACCTACAACAAATGATTGGTACATTTTTTACCATAAGCGTTATCTGAGCAGTTCACAACGCGTACTGGCATTTGATAAATTTGAGTTTAATGCTGATAATACGATAAAACCAGTCGAAATGGCAGTAGAAGATACCTTTGATGACAGTACTGATACGGGATGGACCAAATATGGCGGTGCATGGACCGTATCTGGCGGCCAGTATAATGTAGCATCAAATCCGGGTGCCAAGGCACTTTTGGATACCAATTTCTCAGATGTAATTTATGAAGCTGATGTGACACCGGGGTCAACCGGCAATGCGGGTCTGGTATTTAGAGTATCCAATCCTGGAACGGGTGCGGATGCTTACCAAGGCTACTATGCTGGACTCGATGTTTCCAAACAGAAGGTTTTGATCGGAAAGGCTAACAACAATTGGACATTGCTTTCCACTGCTTCTATGAGCTTAACGGCTAATACAAAGTATCATGTTAAAATCGTCGCACAAGATGCTTCCATTAAGGTCTATGTTGATGATATGACGATACCTAAGATTAATGTAACGGATTCAACCTATATTGGGGGCAGTGTTGGTCTTAGAACGCATGATTCAGCTGCCAAATTTGATAATATTTCAGTTCAAAGCAGCCGATATGAAACAGAAAATTTATTTGTAAGCGCAACCTCAGGCGACAAACACACCATGTTTGGGAATGGAACCGGTCGAGACCTAAATTTGAGCGGTGGATTTGGAACTGCACTGGAAGCCAATGCAGTCAACGACTTTGTGACATACACGGTGAATGTGCCCGAAGTGCGAAGCTATAGTGTAAGGGTCGGCGTGAAAAAGGGAGCGAACAGAGGGCAGTTTCAATTGTCTGTAAACGGTGTCAATCATGGTCTGATTCAGGATTTATATTCCTCTGCATTTAACTATGTAGAACTGAATGTTGCTACTATCACCTTCAACTCGGCAGGCGATAAATCTTTTAAGTTTAACGTTGCAGGTAAAAATGGCTCAAGTTCAGACTACGATCTGTCAATTGATTACATTAAACTAATACCAAACTGAAGCAAAAATGCAAAGGTATATGTAATTAGAAGTTAAGCAAAACACCTATGCCTATAGCGAGGCCACTGAAAAGTAAACTAATCAAATCGATCTGCACCAGGACGCATACCGATAGCAGATCAACAATTACGTGAGGCAGCTGCCGGCCAAAAGCTGGCAGCGCGTAGCCGTGAGCCAGTTGCAGGGAGTCTCGGCCGGCAGAGGAGGCATACTGACGATGAAAGCATTTATTCTTTACCGAGATGGTGTAATTAATGTTGGTAGCAGCATTAACAAGAAGAAGGAGTTTATCCTGATTGCTGGTGTACCTGAGGTTAAATACGGAATATGTGAAAATGTCTGCGAAAAATCAAGCAATCAATGGAGCTGACCGTAAAGATCTTAAAGCGGTTGTTGCAATTACGATGAAATATTTTGTCTTTTTAATGCATTGAGCTAGAATTGAAGTGTCAGACTAGAACTACACACACAAACGGAGGCTATTTGTTGTATAACGGGTAAAGGGTAACTCCAACCAGAATGGGTGGGTACAAATATACCGATATTGGATGGTTATTTTTAGCGTTTTTTCGTTTATCATTTTGATCAAATCAGAATTAAATAAGGGAGTGAGTTCGGTTTATGAAAACATCAAATGACGAAAAGATATCCAAGGTCGAGATCATCAAGCGGTAGGGCCGTCATCTAGGGGCACAATAAAGGAAGCGTTGCAGGACGAAGAACCGTATTTTTCCGAGGATAATATTCAAGTGCTCAAGTTTCATGGCGTCTATCAGCAGGATGATCGGGATTTACGGGCACAGCTTAAGGTAGAGGGGAAGGAGCGGCATTACAGCATGATGATCCGCGCCCGCATTCCGGGCGATGTGCTAACTTCGGATCAATATCTCGTCTTTAACAAGCTGGCGGATGAGAAAAGTGGAGTTATTATGACCCTTATTGAGTAAGTAAAACACTTCATATAGTCATGTTGAAAAGAAACCAGAGTGCTCCATCTTCGCACTGGTTTCTTTTCTGTTTAGAAAAAACAGATACGTTTTAAGCTCGGTCCGGATGCTTGTTGGAAATATTGAAAGAATCAAATAAGATAAGTAATTATCGGTGCATATGCAGGAGTATGGGGCAGATAAGAGTGATGTTATAGATTAAGATAGAACGATGTACAAGAAGATTCGGAGGAGATGAACATGGGTTTTATGATTGCTCAACGCGCGTATATCAAGCTATATCTGATTACGATGGTTGAACAGCACAGGGGGTATGGTTACGAGATGCTGGAGGCAATGAAGCAGGAATTCAAACCTTACGGTTACGTTCCACCCCAGAGTGAAATTTATCGGGCATTACATGAATTGGTACAGCAGGGTGTATTGTATCGGACGAAAAAACTGAAGGGCAATGATCCGAAGGTCGATTTTCAAGAAATCGTTCTTTATCATTTCACAGATGATGGTGCGGAGAAAGCTGAGTTATATAAGAAACAGGTAAAAACGAATCTTGATCGGTGTCTGAATATGCTCCACAAAGCAGTGAACGACAATTATTGATAAACGTTCATTATATGTGACTGGGATCTGTACCAGTATAAAAATAGTATCTTTATGTTAATGTAAATACAGATTTTTCTATTTAAGAAGTAAGGAGGCCTTTAGAGATGAATAGACATGGGTTCGGAAACTAATTTAGTCCTTGATTAGGCTAACGGAGGTTGGTTGTTTTATTTCCTTAAACACTGTTAATTCAAAAGATTATAGGCCACTGAATCTTTAAATTGACACAAAGTTACCCACCAGACTGGAGGATGACACATAAAGTTGCCTACTAGGCTGGAGAATGACATCATAATGTTGCCTACCAAGTTCCAAATTTGCTCCGTTAATTAAAGACAAAAGGGCTTAATTGCATGAAAGTAGGGAACTTTGTTGTCGAGGGACAAGAACATATTCCTATTGAAGTCGCTAATTTAGCGGCTTTTTTATTTTATCGGTACAAGTTCTTGTCCCAAGCCAAGGACAAGAACTTGTACCGATTGCCGAAAAGGACAAGAACATGAGCCGATTACCGATTAGATAAACATCCAACTAAGTTTCATGCAATTTCATTTAACAAATGTGTAGGAAAAATAAACTAATTGTCCAGTGAAAATATAGTATTTTCTTAGTGTTTAGGTTAAAGATAAGTCCCTGTTTAAGCACTACATGCTACACGCGTAGGTTCTTTATTAGGTGATTGGAAATGAAATATAAAAAGGAGGACGTAACCCGCGAAGGCGCGGATGGCAGTGCTTAGACTTTCATGAACAAAAGAGGTTTTTGTGGTATTATATGTAATTATGGGTTGTGAAATAAATGGATTATTTGAAAAGAAAATGGGGGAATCAAAATATGGAACGTAAAATTCAACTAATGGAAACCTACGTAAATATCGACTTTGGAAACTCACCCTTTTTAAAATTAGATAAAGGGTTGCAAATTCCATACTCTTCAATCAAAGGAATAACAACAGGTAGACCGATACCAAATGCTTTTAAACTATATGGTGCTTTATTAGGAGAAATGAGAAATGGGTTATTTAGATCAAATAGTGGTTATCAACTACACTTTTTTGAAAATGAGCTTAAAACTCTTCATTTAGATTTGAATAACTTTAAAGTTGGTAAGTTCGAAATATCAAAGTTGATCATTGGTGTTGATAATCCTGAAGAAATAAGTGAAAATATTTCCGAAAGAGTGAAGTGATAATTTGTTGACGCTGGTCATACCCAGCGTTTTTTTATTAAAAAAGATGGAACAATTCAAATGCAAATTTGTCGAAGGACAAGAACTTGTACCGATTACCGGAATGGACAAGAACATATTCCGATAACCGATTAGATGCATATCTAAGTTCAAAATACATAATAAAAATGTCACGCTAGAGATAAAGTACTTAATTTCAAGAATTGCGATTGGAATAAACAGAAACCTAGAAGTCCTTGGAGATTATGAAAGGGGAGACAGTGAGTGAATGTACAGTTATGAAGAGTTTATTGGGACAAGAACTTGTACCGATTGCCAGAATGGACAAGAACATAGTCCGATTACCGATTAGATGTATATCTAAATATTCAGCAGGTACACTTAAAACCTCATTAAGTACCATAATACATGAAAATATCCCCATGTTATGGAACAACAAGAAAGGAGATGCGAGATCTTGGAGATGCTTAAGTTGCTTCGTCAATCCATTGATTATGTGGAACAACATCCGCACTTACCGATTGAGATTGAGGACAGTGCTAGGTTAGTAATGAGTTCAAATATCATTTTCAGCGCATGTTTCATGTAGTAACTGGTGTGACCGTAACTCAGTACGTGAGGAATCGGCGTCTTACGCTTGCAGCGCAGGAGTTAGCGGGAACGGATTTACAATGAATAAAATGGGGTAAATCATCTGTTTTGGTATTAATTACGTTTTACTTGTAATTAGTTGATATGTTAAATTCTTATTCACGTCTTTTTAAAAGATTCTGGATAAAAAGGAGTGAATACATATTCTATCTCAACACTTTAAATGGCGTTAATTTTTTTCTAGGAGGATTTTTGTTGAAGAAGAAGGAGTTTCTTGGCGCTTTAATATTTTTATCTTTTATGATTAGTTTTGCGGTGATAATAGGGACGGGATTCAGTGATGAAACTGGAACGAAAGTTCAAAGTAATGGCGAAATTACCATGAATGCAACTGAGGAGTACGTAGATGCTCTCCCTGATGATCTCAAAAACGATCTAAACCAACAATTGAATAGAGAGACAATTGATAATCAGAGAACATTTCTGAGAACAATGGTCACTAATAATAATGATATTAACCTTCAGCTCACAATGACACCAGAAGGCGAATTCTTCTCTGTCAAAGGATCTGGCAGTATCACTTTATTAGGAGAAACAAGTAAGTTAACTTTAAATGAGTCTATAATTTCTAAGGCTAAACTGGAATCAGGAGAAACTTTTGTATATGGACCTTTAGATGCTAAGATGACACTTGGAACTGGGGAAACAAAAGATATTATTATAGGGATAGGAGCTATTGTTGAAACTGGTCAGAGGTACTTTAGTTTGACAATGGGCAATCTGGGAGACAAAGAACTAACTTATCTAACATTTGGAGATACGAGCTTCCTAAATGAAGAGATACAAAAAATACAACTTGAGAACGCAGGTGGTTAAGTATGAATGATTTTAGAAAGTTGAGTTTTTTGGGACTCAGTGTAGCTCTTGTCAGTGCTTTATTTCTTCCTTTTAGTAATATCTCTCATGCTGCTTCTTCAGGTTCAGACGGAGAATATTGGTATAAGGGTGAATCATATGCAAATTTACTCCACTGGGATAATAGCAATGTGAATTCTAACGATACTTCATTGAGCACAGCAGTAGTTACTGCGAAGGCTAATTACAATCCTAAAATCGATCGTGGCAAGGAAAGTATAACAGCCTGGTCACGTCTAGATACAATAAATAGACTTTATCCAAGTCCATTATACTATCCGGCACAAGTAAATGAAATTGAAGTGAAATTTCGGGTTATGGATTTATCAACCGATTTTGATATCTACAGTACAGTACCAAAGCATAACATAACAGAATACACAGTAAACCCTTATCTCACTGGAGGCGTGGGTATGATGTTTACTATTTTGAATTATGCTATCCCTGGATCTGACATCATTGCAGCTCCATTTGATATGGTTATGAATAATATTAAAGTTCAAAAAGGTACAGACACTTCTGGAGGAACAGGGACTATACAATCTGTTAAGTTTAAGTTGCCTGATTCGGACAAGTCTTCACTACCAAATAGCATTAGCTATAAAGAAGCAGACTATAAAACTAAGGGAGTTGGGAAAGAAAAGGGTGTGACTGCTTCTTTCTCATATGATATGTTTAGCAGCAGTAAGAGAGTTATTGTGACCCCCCAAACAAAAATAAAATACTCCATACATCCTGTTCCTTTTGGAGGTTCATATTTTCCAACAATTTATGCTTCAAGTAATACAGCTTACTTTAATCACACTATAAATTAAATTTATTTGATTGGACTGTAGAAATGAGAAAAAACTCCTATAAACTCGTTCTGATTGCATCCATTTTTCTGAATGTACTGCTCGTTATTCTCTCGTATAACAATCATTTAAATAAACAACGTGATTATGCATCTGGAGATCCTTCAGCCTATAGAACCTTTATTCATGGATTGACTTATTTTAGTGAATCGATAGGTACTTTAAAAGCTGAAAATTCTAAATCTGAAAATACGAATATTCTTATTAATGCAAAAGAGCGGTTAAACCTTGCAATGAATTCTTATATTAAATTTGAGAATTCTATGGCTTCAACGAATCTAGAATCCTCAATCCTTGATGACAAAGTGGCGATGGTTAATGAATCCATGTTTAAGGTGCTTTCTTCGTATGTACGAGGAGAATATGATTTACAACAAATCAATCAATTCAAAAAACAGGTGGATGAATTGCTGAATAACCTGCCTAAATCTTATGATACAAAGATGAAAGAAGATTTTATAAAAACCATTAATAATCTTTCTTATTAAGTCAGAACATGAGAGCTTAAGTAAAGATGTCGCGGGACAAGAACATTGTTCCATTCAAGTCGCTATTATAGCGGCTTTTTTTGTTTTAAGGAACCAAGTTCTTGTCCCAAAACTTGGTTCCATTGCCGAAAAGGACAAGAACATTGTGTCATTTCGGATTAGATTGTTATCTGAATAAAGTGTGGTGGAATAATGTCTCGTGACAAAAACACCAATAGCATCAAAATTCGCTAAAATTGAGGTTTTTAATTTTGGTGAACAAATTCATTTTCCTGAGCTGAGGTTAACAAATAACTAATGGACAATAGGTGCAGAAATGGGGTATGTATGGGCACAGTTACACTTGAACACGCCACAATGAATTTTCGATTATTATATTGAATTATCTAGCAGTGGAATCAAGTAGCAACATTGAGAAATTTTGTCCAGTGGGAAATATGAAGAGAATCATCTGATTGCCAAAGACTTAGAAGTCACTTTGTACGTGCATCATCTTCTTCCAAATGGATTTCTATGCAGAAGTCTTCCTAGTGAATCATCACTGCTCCCTGTTTTGTAACCATTTAACCGTCCCAATGAGTCCTATTAAGAATACCAGTAAATAACTTAGTCACAAAAGCAACTCATCTTCTGTAGAATTTAAAGATATTGATGTATCCTATGCAGCAATCGAAATTAAAAAGCTGCTGAGATTGGTATCATTGAAGGTAAGGGAGTAGGGGGCGATCGATTTTTATTGCACCAAAACTATCATAACTGATTGAGCTTGCTTTCAGGCTCTTCACAGTTTTCTACACGTTTTATATTCTCTATAAAGAAATCATATCTTTTTTTATGAAATTTCCGACCATCAGGCATTCCTGCTGTATGGGGAGTAAGTATCACATTACCCAGATTCCGGAGCTCGCTGTCAATAGGAAGCGGTTCAGATTCAAACACATCCAGGCATGCGCCTGAAATATCCCCTTTTTTTAATGCATCAATCAAGTCTCTTTCGTTGACAATCCCGCCGCGAGCTGTATTGATAAAAAGAGTGGTATTCTTCATTTTCTTGAATGTCGCTTTGTTGATCAGCTGTTTGGTGTGCTGATTCAAGGGTATATGTACACTGATTATGTCCGATGTGCTTACAAGAGTATCGAAATCCGTCATTTTCACAAAACCGTCCGATTGTACAATGGCAGTTCTCGAATAACCCAGCACATTCATATCAAAAACCCTGCAAAACGCAGCTACTTTTTTTCCGATTGCGCCCAAACCGATAATCCCAATCGTTTTGCCCTGTAATTCACTCCCTGTATAGTCCAATTGATTTTCATCCATCTTGTTTTTCATGAAAGTATCAAGATACGGTATGTTTTTATAATAAGACAATATCAGTGCCATTACGTGCTCGGCCACTGCCTGTGCATTCACTCCTGCAGCATTGGCCACCCAAATGCCGAGCTGTGTACAGGCAGGCAGGGACATCTACATTATCAAATCCTGCACCTGTCTGGACCAATTTTAATTTTTTTGCGATAGAAAGCAGGCTATGATCCACTTTAATATGTTCAGGGATGATTACCTGGCAATCTTCAATATGATGCAGCATTTCTTTTCCGGGCGGGGCAACTACAACGTTCCAGTCTTCAGGAAAATACCTTGCAATATTTGATTTTGAAGTCTCGCTAAAATAGCCAACTATGAGAATCTTCATTGCTAAACCACCTTTCATAACCTATACCATTCTTCTAATAAAACCCGTTTGATGCTCGTCATTTAAAGAAGCAGTAATTTTTACTCCAACACTTGTATATTTCTTCCGAGACGATCTAAGCGCCAGACAATTAAAGTGTCTCCTTTCGGACAAAAATCTAAAATTTCTGTCAATCCTTCTCTTTTCTTATTCACACCACTAATTATTTTCACCTCTCTATGATTGTATCATATTAAAAAACAATATAACTCCATTAACTTATCCTTAGGAAGGATAACGTTCTATGTAATGGTTTTAATCTTTTATAAAGATATAAATATTTCAAATACTCCTTGACATGTGAATGTATTATCGGTATAGTGTGAATCAATTCACACTATACACTAAGGAGTAATCTATGCCAAAAAATACTTTCTTTCGTTTAGATGAAGCAAGGCGCGAGGAAATATCTAATAGCGCTATGCATCTTTTTGTTAATCATCTTTACGAGGATTTAACTATGAAGATGGTTTTGGATAGTTTGTCCATGCACCCCGGAACATTTTATCGGTATTTTGAAGACAAGGATGACCTTTATTGTCTCTTAATACGTAATGTGACCCAGAAAAGAGCTGCGTATTTTAATAACAGTAATGAAGATTCCCTTTTCCAGTTTTTCCTTACTGGCTTATTTGGTAACGTTAATGGCATTGTGACAGAGCCACTGAATGAGTTGGAAATCAAACTCACTGAAACATTTTTATACATTCCTGAGAACATCTTGCTTAAAATATATCTGAATGTGCTAAAGGGCGAGTCATTCCCCTTAATCAAGGACATTTTACGCCGAATGAGGGTTGATGGATATCTCCGACCTGATCTTGACGACGACCTGATTTCTTTTATGTTTGAGTCAATGCAGTTTAATTTAGTCATGTTTTTTAGGGAATTCGATATTAAGGACTCTAACCTGCAACATAAGATTAGCAAGTACTTTGCTGACTTTATGGGTCATGGGCTGCTTGAAGATCATAAATATTCTGAAATTGTTCTCAAGAAAGCCAAGGAGTAGATATATGATTCACTGAAGATAGGATGTAATCGTTTCACAGTTTTGAAAAGAGCTTATAGCACAATGTATGTATTTCACATTCGCTACTTTTATTAATTAAGGGGGAACAAGAAAATGAAAACGTATGACGCATTTCCAGAACCCATTGGCAGCCATACTGTCAGCCGGACTCAGATGGATTTGGAGTACACGGCATCAGATCACTCAACAAGAGAACTGACGGCGTTTGTGTACTATCCGTCCGACAGTAGCGAAGGTAAGACTACATCAACGTACATGTTTCCTGAGGTCTACGAGATGTTTAATGAGCAGCCACTTATCACTGCGTTGAAGGATGTTTTCTCTATAGATATCAAGACCCAGTGTTACGACGACCTTGCTCTCTCCGGAAAGGAAGAGCGCTATCCGGTGTTATTCTATGTTTGCGGCGGGGGCGGTTCTCCAGAATGGGGTACAGTGATCTGTACAGACTTGGCAAGCATGGGATATGTTGTGGTGAGCATTGGCCATCAGAATAGCACGATGTATAAGCGTAAAGATAGGCGCCTGTTTAATGTATCAAAGGATTTTTCGGATGTCATTATGGCGTTATCTGAAGATCCGGAGATGCTGGCGTTGGCTGGTAAGATGGAGATGCGGCCTGACGATGAAACTGCCATTGAGATGTGCCGTAACGTGCTTACACTGCCGATACTTGCCAAGGTAACAGAGTATAGTGAATTACAGGCAGAAGATGTAAGGTATGTAGCCGATTATCTTTACAAACTGGACTCTGGAGATCTGAATTCGATCTTTAAGGGAAGATTGCTGCTTGACATCGGCATGGGCATAGTCGGACATTCTTATGGAGGGCTTACGACGGCGATGGTTTGCCGGGACGACGAGCGGTTCGCCTGCGGAATTGGCTTGGATAGTGGTGCATTCGGCCTTCAGGGCAGCGACCTTAAGAAACCCTTCTTGCTACTGTTTTGTGAACCTAACTATAACATGAATGCGATAATTGGCGCTAACAATAGCATGGAAACCTATTATTTCTCTGTTGATCGTGTTGCGCATTTAGATTATTGCGACATCGTGTTTACTAGTGTTAATGAGGAACTCAGAGGCGAACGGGATGCTATGGAGATGCGAAATCTTGTTACAGACTATACGAAGAACTTTTTTGATCATTACATACTGCAGAAGGCTGCAAGTGTGGAAAGTCTGGCATACGATGGCGTGGACTTGATCAAGAAGACCAGCAACAAGTGACATAACCGAGAGGTTGCTGATAAACGCATGTCAAAGAGCTAGCCGTACAGACATAGAGCCGATAACCCTATTATGCAGTTATCGGCTCTCTCGCTAATTCAGGCATTGTTTTTCTACTTGAGATGATAAGCGATGTTTTCACCTTGAAAAACACACTTGAAAACAAACTTCTCATACCAAATGAATTTATACTAATGAATCTAAAACATCCATACCAACGTCGCATAAGATCACACAGGGTTAATTCAATAAAGGGGACTTTAGTACAAAAAGGAGCTTGTAACTAAGTGATACAAGCTATTGTCTATTTGTGTATTCTTACGCAAAATAAGTTTAAAAATGGTGCAATATAAATTACAAATTGACACACAAAGCATTAATTGCATCTCCATCACTTCCACCAGCAGTTTATGTAGCGTCGATTGAATCGTTCTTTAACCCGAAAATTGGTCTGAATTCATATCAAAAGGATATCGTTGAGCGGGCGCGTCGATATGCATAACAGACACCCAATGATTCAATGCGGACGAACAGACCGAGTGAATGGTGAGATGCTGCCGTTTAGCTTCGAGCATCATTACGAGAATTACCTCAGCCGGCTGGAGCGAATAGATCCAATAACAGGATGCTTACGAGCTGGCGAAGTCGGGCTGGCTGAGAAACGGATAGGCCTGCTTATACCTACTCTTCATCCTTCGTTAATGGACTCTCAGAAGCATGGGATCGAGGATGAGGAGTATGATGAAGACGAGTTGTTACACAAGAGTTTGTTCCATCAGCTGTTCGAATAATGTCCAAAATGACCATAATGGGATGCTTCGGACGCATGAACACTCAAGGATTAGGTTACCGTAACTTATTTTATTTGCTTGTGATGATAAATTCTCTAAAAGTACATACCGACAGTGCTGGTTTTATCGATATTCCTGTAGCCTAATTAGGAAGCGTAACAGTGCTCGATATATCCTTAAAATATGGTTTCTAAAAGTCGAAAATCAACTTATTAAATACAACTTCGAATTCCGTGACGGGAATTCAGAGTTGTATATGAGTTTTAGTATGTTATAAAATACTTAATGTTTAAAATAGTTTAATTTCGTCTGCTCGAAAGCGGCACGGATTGGACCATCTTCACAACAGGGACGGGACTTGGAGCTCTGCCGGACAAGGAGCGCAACTGATCGTGTTCCCCGAGATATTCCTGCCCGGGTATCCCCGGGGTCTCAGCTTCGGTATGCAGCCGTAAAGTGGAAGGGAGAAAAGATTGGCAGCGCTACTGGGAAAGTTCGATTGACGTTCCAGGATCCGAAACTGAAATGTTGGGCCAATTGGCAAAAGAATTGGAAGTTTATTTGATTATCGGCGTGTTAGAGAGGGATCAGGAGTTCAGTACGGGCACTTTGTATAATGTTTTATATCAGGCCGGACGGGACTTTACTGGGCAAGCACCGTAAGCTGGTTCCTACCGGCTCCGAACGTATCCTGTGGGGGCAAGGGGATGGCAGTACGTTAAATGTCATCAATACCCCGTTCAGCAGAATAGGTGGCTTGATTTCAAATTGTAGATTGGAAAAGCACAGAACTATAACAAAAAACACTTCAACTCCACAATTAGGAGCACCTGCTTTTAAAAACCTTGATCGATAAATAGAAAAGGTCCTGAATCGTTAGGTTGGAATACCAAACGCTTCAGGACCTTTTTTGTTGGAGAGATATCAAGCTGCTAACTTGGATGCATCTTTTATATTGGACTTACGGGTAAGATGTATAAATAATAGGATAGATAAGAACCCAAGTAACAAGAAGACAATTCCTACCCACATGACGCTTTGAATACCCATGCCATTGATAAATGCACCACTAACCATTGTACCAATGGTAACTCCAAGATTTGAAAACGCTACGAACAGACCATTAGAGAAGTCTGGTGCTTCGGGCGCGGATGAAGTGATCATGTACTGGGTGATATTAAGGCCAAAAGTAAACAATACGCCCCAGAAAGCAATAAGAAGTATCATGGGAACAGTAAACGATCCGAGCAAGAATAGTACCAAATAACTACCAACAAACACGAGTGGATAGACAAAGGCAGTCTTTAACGCATTATTTGTAAGTAATTTACCTGCGAGTAAATTACCTATCATCCCTGTTAAACCAAATAGAATAAGCATTAAGCTAATCGTATTTGAAGACATTTCCGTTACACGCCCGAGGTACTCTGCAAAGAAGCTGAATGTTGCATACATACCAGAAAGGATAAAGATTGCACCAAAGATGGCTGCCCAAACAACACCTTTCTTCAAAATACGAACCTGTGAGCCATAAGACTGTTTTTGTTTCACGGGAAGGGAAGGGACAAAGAGAAGAATGGCCAAGAATGTTAAAGCATTTACAACAGCAAAGAATAACATCGCTATCTCAAGATTCGCATAGTCCGCAATGAAAGAGGCAATTGGAATTCCAATAATCATACCCGCGGTGAGACCCATGAATACACGACCGATTGCTTTTGGAGCCATTTCTGGACTAACTGAGGAAGCAGCTGCAGTAAAGGCAACAGACACATAAACTGGATGTAGGAATGCAGGAACAATTCTTGCTATTAAGGCTATTGTAAAATTGGGGGCAAACATAGAAACAACGTTACTAACCACAAATAGCCCGATAGCAAGAAGCATAACACCTTTACGGTTATATCCTGAGAATAACAATGGCAAGATAGGACCTGAAATTGCAACTGCGAGTGCGAATAGGCTTACAAGCAGGCCTGCAGTTGAAACGCTAACTCCAAAGTTTTCAGCAATGAGTGGCAATATCCCGATAATGCCCATCTCTGTATTAATGATTCCAAAAATCCCTAAAGCTAGGATGGAAATAAAAAATGCTTTTGATTTGGTAACAGACACAATATTCACTCCTATTTATATTATTTTGTATAACTACTGTGAAAATGAAAAAAGATATACTGATATTTTTCTATTAGGAATCAATCTTTAATCAAAGATTCATCAGAGCATCTTCCCGATTTGTAAAATTAGCAAAATAACAATGGTAGGCTTAATCCCAGGCAAAGTAATATGCCATATTTTACGAAGCCTGCTCGCCAGCCTTTCGTCTCCGAATGGTCCATTCCGCCGCCAAGAAAAGAAGTACGATCGTTCCTATAACACTCGCCGTACCTCGTAGCTCATTCCCAGCACGTTGATGAAGAGAAGCATAAGCGTATGTATTATCTGATTTGTAAAGCAGAACGCGTAGCTGCGGATCATCCAGCGGCGGTGGTTATCAACCCGTCCTTGTCGAATATGCAAGTATGCGTTCACTGTTATAAATATCTAAATGATATTAAGCAAATTGAAGGCTATACTCACGACCTTGCCTCCGGTCGCAAAAGGAGCCATATAGCCTGATGTGATGCATACGGCCAGTACGGCGACGACATAGACGTAGCCGAGAATATGATGCATCTTCCGGTACTTACGGAGCTTGGCACTAGCAAAGTTTATGACTCCCGCAGCGATTGCGATGCAGGCGAAGATGACGTGAACGTTCAGCATATTTAGCAAGACAGGTAAATTCATCGGACGGATGAGCTTGGTCTTGTGGCTCAAAAAAACCGACGCATCCGGATCCAGGGCGAAACGATTCAAGAGCGTCCAGAAGACGAAGTGTGCAGCAACGGTAATCAGGAGGCGGAAAGCACTTTTAGTGTTCATCAGCCTGGGCGCGTTACCTATCAATCGACGAGAAATCACGTTGACTGCGCAACCGGGCAAAATGGAAACCGGCGAATGTGAACAGTGAAATGAAAAAACAGCAATTAAGCGAGAACAAGAGACTGCGACTAATCGTCATGGCGCAACTCCATTACATGTTATTTAGAGTCATCAGCGCGATCCGGAATATAAACCTGTAATGAAAAGGGATGAACAAGGAGTAGAGTGAAAAGGCTCAGTAGAGCGCAAGCCCATGCATGGGCTGTAGATAGAATAGAATAAGCGGGGACCTTGTCCCCGCCCTCCATATTGAAAAGTAAACTATCCGGGCAAAATGGCTTCGATTTGCTCCAGCTCTTCTGCACTAAGTTCCGGTGCATTCAAGGAGGCGACCGCATCCTCAATTTGGCTTACCTTGCTGGCTCCAATCAGGGCGGAAGTCACTCTGCCGCCGCGAAGCACCCAGGAGAGAGCCAACTGCGACATTTTCTGTCCGCGAGCAGCGGCAAGATCGTTCAGTTTCCGTACTTTACCGAGGACATCATCCGTAAGCTCTTTTTCAGAAAGGAAGACACTTGGTCCGGCGGCACGGGAATCGGCTGCGATGCCGTTTAGATAACGGTCAGTCAGGATGCCTTTTTCCAGCGGTGAGAACACGATGCTTCCAATACCTTCTTCGTCCAGTACATCCTGCAAGCCGCCTTCAATCCAGCGGGACAGCATCGAGTAATTCGGCTGATGAATCAGGCATGGAGTTCCGAGCTGGCGCAGGATTTGCGATGCTTTGCGGGTATCTTCCGCACTGTAATTCGAAATGCCGACATACAGGGCCTTGCCTTGGCGAACAAGCAGATCCAATGCAGACATCGTTTCTTCCAGCGGCGTGTTAGGGTCTGGGCGGTGGTGGTAGTAAATGTCTACATAATCCAGTCCCATCCGTTGCAAGCTTTGATCCAGACTGGATACGAGATATTTCTTGGAGCCCCATTCTCCGTAAGGGCCTGGCCACATATAATATCCGGCTTTGCTGGAGATAATCAGTTCATCACGATAAGCGGCTAAATCCTTCTTCAGGATTTGTCCGAAAGTCTCTTCTGCGGAACCGGCAGGAGGCCCGTAGTTGTTGGATAAATCAAAATGGGTGATCCCCAGATCAAAGGCTCTTCTCACCATCGCTCTGCCGTTCTCGAAGTTATCGATCCCGCCAAAGTTATGCCACAGACCTAGAGAAATAGCTGGCAGGAGCAGGCCACTGCGGCCAGTACGGTTATATGTCATCTTGTCATATCGGGTGGAGCTGGCATTATACATGAATGTTCCTCCTAAATGTGATTTGAAACGTGATCCTTTGAAGCACTTGGAAAAGCCGTTTTTTCCGGAAGCGCATACTTTTGTTGGATCTAGCGCAATCTTCATCATAAAGCTGCATTCGTTTCAAGTTTGGTTTACGCTCTTATTGTAGGTCCAAACGTATGTCAGCAAGGAAGTAGTTTGTTTGGTCACCCTTTCTCTAGAAGACTTGAACGACTTCATGAATGCCATCTACTTCTTCAAAAATGGCACGTTCTATGCCAGCCTTCAATGTGATCGTTGCACTAGGACAGCCGTTGCACTCTCCCAAGAATTTTAGTTTAGCCACTCCATCCTTAACTTGAACCAATTCGGCATCTCCACCATCGCGGTTTAAATAAGGACGCAGTTTTCTCAATACATCATCTACATCTTTGAACAATTCCTCAGAATCTCTCATTTCATGACTCCTTTCATAGAGGCTGTGCTATCAGCTTCACTGTTCGCATTTTTCTAATTCATCAATCATGTCTTGATAAAACTTAACTCTTCACCTGGAATAACTTTCTAGAAATCGGAAGTACCGATCTTGCTCCTGCTTATGCAGCTTTCCGTACAGTGCATATAAACCCTGCTCTTTTGATGCTTGCAGCTAGGGTAAAGAAGAACTGCAATGATGTTACTTGGCGAGTTTTGCAAAGTATTCTAATGTTCTAACCAGTTGCGCGGTGTAAGACATTTCATTATCGTACCAGGCAACAGTTTTCACCAGTTGCTGGTCGCCAACGGTTAGAACTTTTGTTTGAGTTGCATCAAAAAGAGACCCGAATGTCATTCCTCTAACATCGGAAGATACGATCTGGTCCTCCGTGTATCCGTATGTTTCTGGATCTGATACTTCTCTCATAGCGGCGTTAACTTCCTCAACCGTTACCTTCGTGTTCAAAATGGCTACGAGTTCTGTTACGGAGCCTGTTGGCACAGGTACACGCTGAGATGCACCATCAAGTTTGCCCTTCAGTTCAGGAAGAACGAGGCCAATGGCTTTAGCAGCACCGGTGGAGTAAGGAACAATGTTCTCTGCTGCAGCCCGTGCTGCGCGGAAGTTTCCTTTTGAATCTGGCGCATCAAGGGTATTCTGGTTGCCTGTATAGGCGTGAACGGTTGTCATCAACCCGGATTGAATTCCAAATTTATCGTTCAGAGCTTTAGCCATGGGAGCCAGACTGACCGTTGTGCAAGAAGCACCGGAAATGACGGTTTCCGTTCCGTCCAGTGTGTCATGGTTTACGTTATACACGATGGTCTTCATGTCGGCTGTTGCCGGAGCGGAAATAACAACTTTATTTGCTCCGCCTTTCAGGTGAAGCTCGGCCTTTTCTTTGGTGGTGAAGAAACCTGTACATTCGAGTACGATATCTACGCCAAGCTCGCCCCATGGGATTTCTTCAGGGTTGCGGTTAGCCAGCACTTTAATTTCTTGACCGTTAACAGTAAAGGCTCCAACATGAACTTCGATATCACCATGGAAAGTGCCTTGTGTAGTATCATATTTGAGCAGATGCGCCAGCATTTTTGCGTCAGTTAAATCGTTTATCGCTACAACCTCGATATTTTCTAACTCTTGAATTCGACGGAAAGCGAGTCTACCGATTCGCCCAAAACCATTAATGCCTACTTTTATACTCATTGAATAAACCTCCTGTTTTCGTTCGAAATCCATTCCCCATTTTTTTGTCCAATTTGCCTTTGGAATGGTTTGTTTTTAAAATAAAGATACCGATCGGTACCTTTATTATATCAAGATTTATGACATTGGCAAGGTTTCGGCCGTAAAATTTGATATAATGTTAGATTAGAATAAGATCATTCGGAGGAACCTATGAAAAAAGGAGATCGAACAAGAGAGCACATTATTATGAAATCGGCAGCAATCTTTAATCAAAAAGGTTATGCCGGTACATCGTTAAACGATATTATTGCCGACACCGGGATTAAGAAGGGGGGCATCTATCGACACTTTACAAATAAAGATGAGATTGCGCTTGAAGCCTACAACTACGCCGCCAGTATAGTTGACAGCAAATTTGCTGAGGCGGTCGAACGGGAGCAGTCTGCGTCAGGGCGGTTACTTGCTTTTTTTCGTGTTTATGAAGATGTTATTGGTAATCCACCATTTGTTGGCGGATGCCCTATGCAGAATACAGCCGTAGAAAGTGACGATACTCATACGGAACTTCGAGATCGGGCAAGACAAGGGCTGCATAACCATTTGGATATGATAAAGAGTATAATTCTTAACGGAATATATAGTGGAGAGTTTAAGGAGGATATGAATGCGGATGCACTTGCTTCATTTGCCTTTTCCTTGCTCGAAGGAGGCATTTTACTCAGCAAGTTAGATGGGGATAATAAACATATGCAAATGAATACAGCATGCTTTGCATTCTATTTACAGAATTGTTGTTTGAAAAATAGTTAATCAGTTGTGCTTAGAAGCGTAGAGAGAATATGATGCTTTATGATCTCCCTCAACATTTTGGAGGTATATCGACATAAAAGTATTTGTAGCTGGTCAACCGGGGTTATTGACCGTATGCAGACTCAACCGGTTTTTGGAAAGGGCCTTGTTTTTCCCTAACTGGCAGATCAAATCTTGCTCAATGCTTCCCTAAGGGACGTTGGCATACCCATGGCGTTGGAAGGGGAAAGGTGGTATGATCGCGGAACCGAATGACAAAGCACTACCGATTTTCTTGTTTCTGGTAGCGGTCAAACTGTTTATGTTTGCCATATGACCGGTCTGCGACTAGGATGTACTCCGGGTTTTTTGCGTTAAGGAATGTCGAGGGACAAGAACATGGTCCCATTGAAGTCGCTATTTTAGCGGCTTTTTTAATTTATCGGTACAAGTTCTTGTCCCGAGCCAAGGACAAGAACTTGTACCGATTGCCGGAATGGACATGAACATAGTCCGATTACCGATTAGATGTATCTAAAAAATGAAGCACATGCATTTAAACCTCATTATGCACCATAGTACATGAAAATGTTCACATTGTTATGGAACAACTGACATGATGAGAGGTTATGACGAGCGGCTAGGTATTAAAAAGACGACATATCGGACTGAAACTAGCTGCTGAGGACAAGAACTTATACCGATTGCCGAAATAGACAAGAACATGTTCCCATTTCCGATTAGATTAATATCTAAGTGTAGAAGTTAGTCTCTTTTAACAATCTACAGGATGGATTATGATCAAGAGACCAGCTTCAGTGGTTCTCTACCAGCAACACGTTTAGCCATTATGGATTTTGATCCTATATTTCTCACCGTTTCTCGTGCAGCAATTGCTGAGATTTTGGCTGGTATATTCCTTCTCTTATTCAAGCAAAAGGTTCCTGTCCGAAGAGATATTATCCCACTCATTCTTGTAGCTCTTGGTGTGGGGATTTCCACTATTGACAGGGCTGGCTCTACAATATATTACATCCGCTCATGCCATTATCTATATCGGTCTGTTGCCTCTCTCCACCGCTATTTTTGGAGTTTTACGAGGCGGAGAACAATGCGCGGCCAATTTTTTTGGTGCTATCAGCTTTAGACAGTGGTTTGGTGGTAGGGTTTGCTTTGTTAAGCGGGGAAGCTTCTTCTCCAGTGGGGGATGGACTTATGTTGGCATCAATTATTGTGTGTGGTTATGGATATGCGGAAGGCGCACGTCTTTCTAGAAGTTTAGGTGGCTGGAAAGTCATCTCCTGGGCATTAATCATATCGCTCCCAGTAATGTTGTTACTCTCATTTTTGTATATGCCGCAATCTTGGGGAGATATACGCGTTTCTTCATTCATAAGTCTTGTATATGTATCGCTTTTTAGTATGTATATTGGCTATTGGCTTTGTATTTTGGTATCGAGGCCTTGCACAAGGGGGGAATTGTAGGAGTTGGACAGTTACAGCTTCTACAGCCATTTTTTGGCTTGTTACTTTCAGCTCTTATTCTACATGAGTCAGTTGGATGGCTCATCTTTTTTGTAAACATTGGTGTCGTATTGTGCGTAGCATTCGCTAAAAAGTTTGTATCCAGATAACGCTAAGGATCATAGCCGTCAGATTTATAGATTAAACTAACGGGAAACGATAGTCCAAGAATACGAAGAAGCAGCTGATCAATATGATCGGCTGCTTTTATTCAACTAACAGGCAGGACAGGATAGCCATTTTATCGAACACTAGATAATAAGGGGATTTTATGAAGGTCAATTGACTAGGAGTGAGGGTATGAAATTATTACTGACATCTGCAGGCGCATGTTGGACAAGCCGATTGCTGACTCCAATGCCCTGTGCATTCCCACGGCGATGTACGCGCATCCCTGGGTTGGCCCTCGCGTCAAAAACCTGAGAGTTTATCAGCGGAAAATCCGAGAATCCCATGGTCGACCTCGGCTGGAAGTCTGTAGGCGTGCTGGAGCTCACCGCACTGCCAAGCATCAATAGAGACCACTGGGAGCCCCTGGTCCGGGAGACAGACGTCTTGCTGGTATCGAATGGCGATGCTCTCTTCCTATGCCATTGGATGCGACAATCCGGACTGGCAGAACTCTTGCCTTCACTGAAGGCCATTTATGTGGGAATGAGCGCCGGCAGTATGGTGATGGCACCTAAGGTCGGGGAATATTTTGTGTGGTGGACTTCACCTACCGGTGGGATATGAAACGTAGGGACTGGTTGATTTTGCAATCTTTCCGCATCTTGATCACGTCATGCTGCCAGATAACACTATGGCTGCAGCTGAGAGCTGGGTCGCAGAGATTCAAGGGCCGGCATATGCAATCGATGATCAGACCGCCATCAAGGTGATCGATGGAGCAGTAGAAGTGGTTTCCGAAGGGAATTGGAGGCATTTTAGGCTTTAAGATTCCTCACTGCTGAGGTAACGGGATACAATAATTCAATATTACCAAGAAGAAAAGTAGCCGATCTACGAGATCGGCTACTTTTCAGATTGTCGAGAAACCCAGTTCTCTTTCGAGAGTCGGGTTTCTCGACAATCTGACTAAAGCATTTATTGCTTTAGTGTTTTTATTTTATGGGGGTGTAATCATTGTCAAGGTACAAAAGGGTTCTCGTTAAGCTAAGTGGTGGAGCAGTAGCAGGAAACTCCGAATTTGGTTTTGAGCCAGAAAGGTTGGACCATATTGCGGATGAAATTATGTTAGTGGTAAACTTAGGCGTTGAAGTATCATTAGTTATAGGTGGGGGTAACATTTTCAGAGGGAATATGGCGGAAAGCTGGGGGATAGAAAGGGCAGAAGCTGATAACATTGGTACACTTGCGACTGTAGTAAATAGTTTAATGCTTCGTGGAGTTCTTAAAGCCAAGACCAAAAAGGAAGTACGGGTAATGACGGCAATACCTATTACTTCAGTTGCAGAACCATGCATCCGTCTAAGAGCAATCCACCATCTAGAAAAAGACTATATTGTAATTTTTGCAGGGGGGAACGGTCAACCTTACGTTACAACAGACTATCCTTCAGTACCAAGAGCCATCGAGGTTCATTGTGACGCTTTATTAGTTGCAAAGAAAGGTGTTGATGGTGTTCTTAACGCAGACCCTAAATTGGATAAGGATGCAAGGAAATTTCGCTCGCTTCATTACAACGATGTCTTAAAACACAACTTAAAGGTAATGGACCAATCCGTTTTCATTTTAGCAAGAGACTACAATCTGCCCATGCAAGTGTTTAATTTTGACAAGCCAGGCACAATGAAAGAGATTTGTGAAGGAAATAATAATGGTACTATTATTAGCGGTGAATCAATTTTGGAATTGGAATAACAGAACTTCTGTCCGAGGGAGTACTTTTGTGCTCCCTAAATTTCGAAATAAACATGCTGTTACAGACAGCGGGGTTAACCGTATCATAAGCAGAGGCAAGTTTTGGAGTCAATAAAAGAAGCCCGTTCTTTCAGAGCTTTTGAAAAATATATAAGAGGAGGCCACTCATTTGAAAGCACTTGTATTTAATAAATTCGGAGGACCGGAAGTACTAGAATATCTTGAAATTTCGGATCCAGTTATCGGGCCTGACGAAATATTAGTAAGGATGCAAGCCATCGGATTGAATTTTGCAGATATTTATAGAAGGAAAGGAAACTATCATCTTACTGGGAACTCCCCGTTTATTTTAGGTTATGAAGGGGCAGGAGTCGTTGAAAAAACAGGAGCTAATGTCCAAGGAATCAGCGTTGGCGACCCTATTGCATTTGCAGATGTCCCCCATGCTAACGCAGAAAAAGTGGCTGTTCCTATAGAAAAGGCAATTCCTCTTCCAGAGACCATTTCATTTGATAAGGCGGCTTCTGTTTTACTGCAAGGGTTGACTGCCCACTATTTAACAAAAGATAGTTATGCGGTTAAGGAGAATGATGTAATTCTAGTTCATGCCGCAGCAGGGGGCGTTGGACAGTTGCTTGTTCAAATTGCAAAGCTCTTCGGTGGAAGGGTCATCGGTTTAACCTCCTCGATGGAGAAGGCATCGGCAGTTAAAAACTCTGGAGGGAATCAGGTTTTTTTGTACTCGGATGATTGGAAGAGAAGAGTCATGGAGGAGACAAACGGAAAAGGTGTGGATGTTGTCTATGACTCAGTAGGCTCGACGCTCGAAGATAGTTTTGCAGTCACTCGCATTGGGGGGACGGTTGTATTTTATGGAATGGCAGGGGGAGACCCTGCTCCAGTTGACCCAAGGATGTTGATGGATACGTCAAAAACATTGACTGGTGGCGATCTTTGGAATTTCCTTACTTCCCGCGAGGAACGGGCAACCCGTTCAGCCGAGTTGTTCCGCTGGATCGAAGAGGGGAAAATAACGGTATCCGAGCCTACGGTATTTGCACTACGAGATGGAAGAAAAGCGCATCAATTTCTGGAAAGCCGCAAAAGCACGGGGAAAATCTTATTAAGACCATAAAAATCGTATGAATCTAACCAAGACTCAAGTAGGGCAGATTATCCCTTTGTATCTGGCCAAAGAAAAAAGCCCCTCACCTTGTCGGTGAAGGGGACTGCGACTGCAAGACACTGTTGCAGCATCTCGTCAAATTCCAGTTCAATCTGTTAGAGAATTTTAGAAACTGTCAAATAGAGTCTAAATTTGTCGAAGGACAAGAACATGGTCACATGGCTTTTTTATTTTATCGGTACAAGTTCGTGTCCCGAGCCAAGGACAAGTGTCGACGGACACGAACTTGTTTTTGTCGAGGGACAAGAACATGGTCCCATTGAAGTCGCTATTTTAGCGGCTTTTTTATTTTATCGGTACAAGTTCTTGTCCCGATTGCCGTATTGGACAAGAACATAGCCCGATTACCGATTAGATGTACATCTAAACATCGATCACATGCACTTAAAGCTTTATTAAGTACCATAATACATGAAAATGTTCACAATGTTATGTGACAAATGACAAGATGAGAGGTTAAACACGGTTGCTAGGTATTAAAAAGGTGAAATATCGGACTGAAACTGGCAGTTGAGGACAAGAACTTGTACCAATTACCGTATTGGACAAGAACATGTTCCTATTTCCGATTAGACCTATATCTAATCAATACAATAATTATATGTTGGAAAGATTAACTTTGGGAAATTTTTCATTTAGAAAATATTCCAATAATATGGTATAACTCTTCTTGCTGTAAAAAAATAGACAAGGGGATACAACATGAAAAAGAAACACAAATTTTGGAATAAGGTAATTAGCTTAATTATTGCTGGTTCCTTAATCTCTACATCATCGCTCAATAATACCACTGCTTGGGGAAGCCCCTCTGCCGAAAGATCAACGCTTCAAGAAAGCAACATTTCCGACGATTCTAACTTGTCGTCCAACAACACCCCAAAAGAGATCGTTTCGCTTCGAAGTGAGAAATCGAAGACATTCGCAAATGAGAATGGAACGTACACAACTCAAATTTCTGAAACTCCCATTCACTATCAAGATTCCTCAAATCAAGAGTGGAAGCCTATTGATAACCGTTTAAATACGACGAGTCAAACGGCTTACAATAATAATCATGAATTCAAAGTAGAAATGAACAAGAAACATTCTGTTTCTGATAATTTGGTAGAGATCAAAGAGGATAAATTCAGCATTGGTTTAAACCCCATATCGGAAACAAATACGGTAAAAACTACGCAAAGCATCTCTAGCACAAAGGCTGCAGGGATTGTTAAGAATAATGTAATGACGTATAAGGGACTTTATCCCGATACTGATTTAATCTATACCCTGGGAAACGATAGACTCAAAGAAGAGCTTAAACTCAGCAAGAAGCCGACAGGCAAGAAGTCAGTGATTTACTCATTTGCCTTAACTCTAGGTAATCTGGATTATCGCCAGGAACAGGATGGCTCCGTATCCTTGATTAACCCATCTACTGGCGATATTGAATATATCATCGATAAACCGTTGATGTATGACTCTTTTATACCCGAAGGTTATCAGCAGGTAGGGGGAGTTAATGCTTACCCTGAAGAATCTCTTTCCTACGATATTCACTATGAATTGAAAGAGAAAAAGGGACAGTTAAACATTGACGTGATCCCCAGTCTCGCATGGCTTAATGATGCGTCCCGTGTATACCCAGTCACCATCGATCCGACCATTGTTAAATTTCAACCGACATACCGCTTAGCGGATACCAATATACGTAGTGCTTTTCCCAAACAAACTGGAGCAACCGACACGACACTAGGTGTAGGTCTATATAAAGACGCTACTAGCTCTAATGTCATCCGTTCTCTCATTCAGTTTGACACATCGACGATCCCACAGGGGGCAAAGGTGTTAACGGCTGACTTGAATCTCTGGTTAGCGTCCGTTTCAAATAATACTAATGTAGATATCACACTGAATAGTGTCAATAAAGCCTGGACGGAATACTCTGCATCCTGGATGTATGCAGATGCTACGAACTTGTGGAGTAAACAGGGTGGAGATTTCAATGCTTCGCAAGTCGCTACAACTGCTGTCGGACCTTTAACATCACTTTCAGCAAACTATAAGTGGTCCTTGCCTGCCAATATGCTAGAAAAGTGGATCAATGACCCCACAACAAACAAAGGGTTTATGTTGAAAAGCAATTCAGAAACAACAAACAGCTACAAGAAGTTTATATCCGGTGATGACACGGCCAATCCGGATTACACGCCGCTTTTAAGCGTGACATACACCTCTGCTAGCCGACTTGGTCTAAAAGATTATTGGACATATGATAGTCATCCGATAGCTAACGGAACTAGTTATACCAATTTGGGCACGGGGAACAATATCATCCAGTTTAATGATTATTCCTTAACTGGTAGAGGAGATACCTCCGTAGACTTCATGCGGACATATAATTCAAAATCTAGCGAGTCTTCACCGTTTGGCTACGGATGGTATTATACGGGTGGTGAAACCATCGTAGATGCTTACAAAACCGGAGACGTATTGTTTACAGACCACACTGGATCTGCTTATGAATTCAAATATAACGCAACAAACAATACGTATACACCTTCAGCGGGCGATTATCTGACACTAAAAAAGGTGAAAAGTAGCGCAGGGGCCACGACCGGTTATGAGTTAACAGACAAACATGGATACCTGATGCATTTCGATACGGTCTCCAATGATGATCAAGTAAGCATTACTCAAGCCAAACTCAGTTATGAACAAGATATGCATGGAAACCGAATAACGTATAAAAGGAATGGGAACGGAGCACTAACGGGTATAGAGGACCCATCAGGCCGTACCATCACATTTGAATATACTTCAGATGGGTTAGTTGATTATGCCATGCTAGAAGGGCGTAAGACGGATTATACGTACCAAAATGGAAAGCTAGTCACTGTAGATCAGTATAGTGAGGATGGTACTTACAGCCGAACTCAGTTTAGTTATGGCGGCAATTACATTAAAACTATCTTTGACCCGAATAATCGATTAACCACTTTTACCTATGATCAAGAGTACTTGGTTAAAGTGCAGGAACCTTCAACGGTTTCGGTTACAGATGCAAGTGATCGGCCGGCAACCCAGTACAAATACGACAGCGCCGCTCGTACAGCAGACGTAACAAATGCAAATGGCCATACGACAAACTATACGCTGAACGCTAACTTCGTGGCAGAGAAAATCGAAAATGCCAAAGGTGAAATTACCCAGTATGTCCTAGATGAAAACTACAATGTCAAGAAAGTAACCAACCCAGATGGAACTGTTGCTGAGCAGACATATGATAGTAAAGGTAATGTTCTGACTCAAACCGATGAAGTCGGAAATGTTACGACATACGAGTACAATGATTTGAATCACATTGCTAAAGAAATTGACCCTAAACAGAATGTGACTAATTACTCGTATACCGTAGCTGGTGATTTGGAAACCATTGTTGACGCCAAGCAAAAGGTTACGCGTTATGAATATGACACCTATGGAAACTTAAAAAAGACGACGTATCCAGACCAATCGATAGAAACCTACAGCTACGACGATAAAGGTAACGATATTAAATCGGTAATAGATGCAGCAGGAAACACAACAACAGTGACAACAGATACGGTTGGGAATATGATCGCAAATACCGACGGAAATAACAATCGTACCGATTACCATTATGATAAGTTAAATCGTTTGAAAACTGTAATTGATCCGAAGCAAAAAGAGACAACGTATGAGTATGATACAGCCGGAAACTTGACTAAAACGATTAATCCAAAACAGGCTGTAGTTCAGTATGAGTACAATGGGCAAAATCAGTTAATGAAAAAGACAGATGCCATTGGCAAGGTGACAGATAACAAATATGATTCAAATGGCAACCTAATGGAGACCACGACTCCTAATGGGAACACAATTTCTTCAACATTCACGGCTTTGGATCAACTCAAAACTATAAGTATAGATGGGCAACAAAAGTGGTCTTATGAATATGATGAAAATGGATTACTGGTCAATGTAAACAATGGTGCTCGTTCCTTTACGTATAAGCCTGATGGATTACCTGAAACAGAGGTAGATAGAGGGCATCAAAAGTCATATATCTATAATGCGAATAGTGGACTTCAGGAGCTCTCATATTCAACCGGTGCACATTCGTCTACTGTAAGTTATGATTACACCGAGTTAGATCAAGTCAAAAGCATTAGCAAGGATAATCAAAACCTCGTTTCTTATCAGTACAATGATATGGCTGCAATGGAACAAGCCGATCGGGCAAACGGAATTGTAACCAAGGCTCACTACGATACTGGGGAACAGTTGCGCACTTACGGTGATTACTCTAGTACAGGGAGTGTAATTCGGGAGTACGACTACACGTATGACTCCAATGAGAATGTAAAAACAATTCATTCG
Source organism: Paenibacillus sp. GL_099_B (assembly GCF_057835695.1). NCBI lineage: Bacteria > Bacillati > Bacillota > Bacilli > Caryophanales > Paenibacillaceae > Paenibacillus > Paenibacillus sp. GL_099_B. Next base: position 3,625,977 of record NZ_CM174430.1, on the reverse strand, counting down.
GAATTAGGCGATACAACCTATGAGTACGATGCGCTTAACCAACTCGAACAAGAAACTCTACCCGATGGGACGACGATTAAATACAGGTATGACGATGTAGGTAATCGGACACAAAAAGTAGTTGTCATCAATGGGCAGGAGCAAATCACTGTATACGAGCATAATAACGCCAATCAATTAACTTATGTTAATGGACAAGCTTATCAGTATGACCATAATGGAAACCTAGTAAACGATGGTAAACAAACGTATATATATGATGCACTGGATCAATTAATTGAAGTGCAAGATCAATCTGGTCAGAGAATACAAAAATACAGTTATGATGAGAATGGAAGACGTATTCAGTCCACTGGTCAGTCCGGAACAGTGAATTTCTTCTACGATGGCGATGAAGTCATCTATGAAACGGACGAAAATAATAAAACACTTCGAGAGTACACATGGGATGATAGTGGAAGTCCGGTAGCAATGACTAAAGATGGATTGACCTATTATTACCATTTGAATGGTCATGGAGATGTCGTCAGTTTAACAGATCAGGCTGGTAACGAAGTAGCACAGTATGAATATGACGCATGGGGGAATATTGTAAATCAGAGTGGCTCGCTTGCGGATGAAAACCCATACCGTTATGCTAGTTATAGATACAATGCAGAAACTGGATTGTATTACCTGATGTCAAGAAACTACAATCCGCAGCTTGGTTCCTTTATCTCGTTGGACTCGGAACAAGACTTGGATCTAGATAACCCGCTGAATCGAAATGGATACAGCTACGGACTAAATAATCCAGTTGCATATGTAGATGATAATGGAAACAACCCATTTATAATTTATTTAGTTATTTTCGTTGTTAAAGTTGTCGTTAAGGAAGTTGTCAAAACAGGAGTCAAGAAGGCTGCGAAAAAAGCTACTGTAAAAGCAATAAAAAAGGGAACATCATCTGCAGCAGCAGAGAAGACGGGGAGGTCAGGAAAACAAGCTAGACTCAAAGAAATAGCAAATGATGCTAAGGTTTCAACTTCATTACGAGGAGAAATCAAACGTGATCTAAATGAAATTAAAAGAAAAAAACGCAAAAATGTAAGAGTCCCTCAGGGATACCAAATGCAGCACAAACGTGGTTTCGAGGCAAGAAAGGGTTACGGTTACGAACACAGTGTTTTAAATATTACAAAAAACCATAAGACACAACATAGATACGATAATAATGGAAAAATAAGATAAAACATCATTAGGAGGAAATATGAATCAGAAAGAATTTGAATCTGTCATCAATCTCCCTGCAAATATTCGTTATGAATACTTCATCAAAAGAGTAGTAGATTCAGAAGAAGTGTGGGGACTTTATGAGAATGGTTGGTCAGTTACTGAAGATGATGAAGGTAATAAATTACTTCCATTTTGGCCTAAGAAAGAATTCGCGGAATACTGTGCAACTGATGGTTGGGAAATTTACTCAAGTAAAAGTATGGATTTGTACGAGTTCATAGACGAGTTTCTACCCAATTTAAAAAAAGAGGGTTTTAAACCTTCAATATTCTTAAATAATGCTGATTCTGCTGTATTAGAAGTCGATATACTGATTGAGGATTTAAAGACAGAACTTGAAAAATACTAACAGATTTGATAATGGCCGTTCCTAGAACTTTGATCGATCGGGGACGGTCGAATGATAAAATCTAATATCTAAAAATACAACAATCGAATTCAAAGTAAAGAGTGACTATACATTTATCTAACAAATGACAGGATAGAGAGTGTTGTCAATAATTTGGCGGGCTGCTGATTATATACATATGTACAAAATACGAGTTTTGTGAAACAGTTGTTATTTTAAAACATGAAATCAACTTTTCTGTGAACATCCTATCTTGTTGTTAATCACATGGATAAATGTGGCTTTTTCTTTTTATAACCCCCGAGATAATTTTAATTTCGTATGGATAAATATGTGATCTCACTTATTCTAATTGTCGTATCACACAACTCAGTTATCTCAAATATAATATGCACCCATTCCAGCTTTAAAATGAGCACATATTATATTCGATATTGAATTTGAATTGAATTCTTTTGATTTTACCCTATGTCATTTTTAATTCCCGTGCACCCAAAATTCAATAATACTGTTCCAGGTATTAGATTCATTTCCTTGCCCGACAAATCGAATGAATTTGGCCTGAACCGGTTCAAATTCAAATGTTTCATAAGCCGCCTGTTTTTGACTGGCCACATTACTTAATACTTTTTGGTAATTAATACCATCTAATGAAACTTCCAAATCAAAATAATTGGATCGCGTATGTCCATTATAGAATTGAATGCTTACCTGCCCTAATTGGGTCTGTTGCTCAAGCTCCAATTGCAGGTATTGTCCCTTTCCATCAGCAGACCATCTGGAGTCTGGATCACGATCGATGGTATGGATCGGCAGATTGCCATCATCTGCACTTGCCGTAACTTTGGTTACAACAGCGAACGGTCCTTCCGGTTCGGCCATAGGCTCTTTGACTTCAAATTTCTCCCGTGCCTCGACCGTTACGCCATTAAAGACGCAGCTCACGACAATGTCGACCTTTCCCGCTTTTAACGCATGGAGAGTAGTTCCTTCCGTATATCCAATCGTATCATCACTCGATGTGTACGTGACAGGAACATTCAATTCTGCAATATTTACGATCTCGCCATTATCTAATGTTAGAAACGAGGATAATTCTCCGCTTCCGCCTGCGCTGATCGCATTACCTGCGACTCTCCAGCCGGGTACTGCTTTATTGGGACTTATGGAGATATTCTCTGGAAGTACGGGTGTATCAGCTACCTTAAACTTCACTCGCACGTTCTGTTTCTGACCCCGATAGGATACAGTGATCTCTCCAGTTCCATTAGTCCCTTGCGGTTGCTTAATTTTAACCTTTGCATCCTTGGCATAAGCTTTTGCAGAGATGATCGGCGTTTCGGTTGTGCCATAAGGCAAAGTATGAACGTAATCCGTTCTTAAGAACTGCATACCCCCTATAGCTTCGCCATTCACCAACAGGGATTGAAGCCCCAGATGAAGATCTTTGATTCGTTTCTTGCTCTGATCCTGATATAAACTTTGCGGGGACAAACGATCGCCCTCCCCAATGCCTTCCGCCATATCAAATGGCTGCGTATTCGCATCCGGAATGGAACCAACAATGTTAACGTTCACGCCGGTGTCCTTTCCTTTTGTTCCAATGACATATCCATTCCCGAATTGTTCTGATTCTACAATAACGCCGGATTTACTAGGATGGGCCGCCTGACCGGTCGTATTCCAGAACACACTTTCAGTGGTAACGACCCCATGACGATTCGTTTCGGATGATCCATAATCCCGTGTAATGGCAGAGATCCCGTCCCCGTTAACTACCAGGTTATCGATCAGGTTCGCCATGCTCAAATACATATGAAAATCAGTCAATAATGAAGATTTCTCAGAATACGAGCCTTGCAGCACATTCCCGTTCGCAGAGAAGTTGGCATATGTGAAGCTATGCCTAGCTCCGATCGCCTTACTATTCTTGATGAGATTATCATTTCCAATAAATTGATATAAATAACCATTTCCGTTCGCTCCACGATACTGCGGGTACTGCATGGTTACATGATCCACAGTGACGTTCTTCGTACGGTCCAGAATAATACCCTTGGACAACAGATGATAATCTGTATTGCCAGCTGGCTTATAGGTATTGATATTTCGAATCCAGCTGTTCGCCACTGCAATCACATTGACCGCTTTGGCATTATCGGCTTCATATCCAGCAGTCCCAACGACTTTGAAGTCATCTTCACCAAGCCCCGACTTCGCATTTTGAATGTTTGCGATCGAGAAATCTTCCAACCCTACCTCGACAATTGGATCTGCGGTCTGACTAATCGTAATATCATCGCGCAGCTTCATTGGATAACGCGTCGGAATGTCTAACGTGATCGTTTTATTCTCCGGATCTACCCCCACGATTTGGCGATAGAATAACGGTTCTACTTTCCCGAGACGTGACGACCACTTGTTTTGCATACCAAGCTCACGTAAGAATCCTGGCGTCGTTTCGAATGAAATGACCACGTAATCATTCACTGCAAACCCGCTTGTGTTCTCAACGGGCAGCAGGACGGTTGGATCGGTAACGGATTTGCGAAGTTTCGTGGAAATCCCGGTTTTCTTCCAATCTCCGTTACCGATCCGGATAATATCCTTGTTTTTCATATTTTGTTGTGCATTATAGATATGAGTCTTGTTCATCCCGTCACCTTTCAGGACCACACGACTTGCAGGAATGTTTAGTGAATAATCCTTGCCGTCCTGAGGGTTAACCTGATATGTACCCTTGGGAAGATACACGACACCGCCACCTCGCGTCACAGCAGTATCAATTGCCTTTTGAATAGCCTGTGTTGCATCACGGCTCCCTGAAGGATCGGCAAAGTACGGTGCTTTCGTGACGTCGATACGTTTGTTTTTAGCCGTTTTAGGTAGTTCTGTTTCCCCACGCCGATATCCGGCATACGAAAAGTCATGCAGAAACCTTCCCTGTTCATCTTTAAATCCTGGATACCAATCGTTTGGATAGAGCCTGCTTCTGCCATCCGTACTCAGAGACAGATTCTCACCGGCACGATCAATAGATGGCTGTGAGTCACCCTCTGACGCTCGAACTTCCTGGGTTCCAGGTGCAGACAACCCAACAGTCAACGTAAATGCCAACAATAAAAAAGGCCACTTTCTACGCATGCTTTCGTTCTCCTCCTTTTGGATTTCAGAGTATGTGAGCGGTTTCAAGAAACCCTATAGTCACCTCCGATTCTGCTCAAGCAAGAGTCATGTGCATGCCATCTCAGCATGTCATAACCGATTGTAGAGTACGAGGGAACGAAATTACATCAACAAAAACGACACTTAAATACCTATTTTATACAATATAAGGATTTATTTCGAGGATACAGCACGATTATACCGCTCTAACGCCTGCTGCTGAATCTCAATCGCACGATCAATCTGTAATGACTTGATTTGCTCGACGTACGTATCGAAAGCATCCACCGGCTCAATACCAAAAATGATTTTAAGCGACATCTCGTCCACTACTTTGTTCACTTCCTGCATGATAACTGACATCTCCGTGCTTTCTTTCTCGGTTTTGGGCAGGGTCGGTACCTGATGAAGAACAGCATCCGTGTTGGACCATAACTGCACCGCCTCTTTCTGTTCCGGCAAAATATAATATTGTTCCATATATCGCGTATCCTGTACAAATGGACCGAAATAACTCGCTCTGGTGTACATCGCTAGTGCTTGTGCCGGCGACCACTTATCAGGGTTTTTCAAAATAGTCTCGGTATACGTCGGATACCCGTCCTTCATCTCAAAACTGACACCTTCGATGCCAAAGTTGAATAGCAAATGTCCCTCAGGCCCATACCCGTAGTCCAGCATCCGTGCTGCTTCTTCTACATGATGACTGTTGCTGGATATGGCGACTCCACTGGAACCGATAGCGGGAGCAAGTTGACCAAATTTCGGGCGGTCTCCTTTGTTCATGACAGGATATGGCGCTGGCACAAGCTTTGCATGGGGATCCGTCTCCTGCAAGATGGGTAGCCATGTACCAATCCCCGCCCCTGCATTCCAGATACTCGCGCCGCTGCGTCCTGTGGTCATGTTTGTATCCTGAGTCTCCGAATCGACGGCAGCCAGATTCTTGTCAATGAGTCCCTCCGCATACCATTCACGAAATAAGGAGAGAAACGCCTTATATTCAGGTTCTTGTGCCCCAAACTTAATTTGGCCATCTTCCACGTAGAACCCCTTTTTAATGTCAAAAGCGCCAATAAAACCACCACCTTCGATACCAAATAACGGATTCGGAACACCTAGAAAAGTAAGCGGGGCGTCAGCTCCCTTTTTGTCCTTAAATGCCTGAAGCATCGTATGCCATTCGTCAATCGTGGTTGGCACATCAAGTCCAAGTTCATCCAGCCAGTCCTTCCGGATAATCGGTCCTTGATAGGTTCGCAGCTTATCATCTCCCTGAATAAAAGGAAACGCGTAATAACTTCCGTTCGCTGTGCGAATCTGCATATCAATGTCTGGATGCTCGGTCAGGTACTGCTTCAGATGAGGTGCGTATTGATCAATAACATCGTTTAATCGCAGAATATATCCATCTTTGATCGCTTTCTCCGGCCCACCGGGATAATTGCTCCACTCGTATTCAATCATATCCGGCAGTTCTCCGGACGTAAGCAGCACATTAATCGCTTCTTTGGCCTGATTGGCGGGAGGCCGGATGAATTGAAGGTTGACTCCGGTTCTCCGCTGCCACTCCTGAAAAAAAGGAACTTCATTGAAGCTGGACTTAATACTCGCTGCATTGCCATTCAATTCTGCCCAGTAGGTTAATCTTCCATCGTCATTGGGTGCAGCAATTGAGACGGTCTGGTACTCTGATGAGCCGGAACGTTCATCCAGCTTGGCATCTGAATCTGTCCCGTTCTGATCGCAAGCAGTCAGCATGCCAAGCAGCAGGATGAATCCTGTCAACTTTGCTATGAATGCCAACTTCCTCTTTACGTTCATGTTCCGGTCTCCTTTCAAATCAACTGATTTCTTTATATTTACCAGGCGTAATGCCTTCGTATTTCTTGAATACCCGGATGAAAGTTGCTGCATCGTTATACCCGACCAATCGGGATATTTCTGTAATGGATTCCTGTTTATGCTCAATCATTTCTTTAGCCTGTCGGATACGGCACTTATGAATGCAGTCCAGCAGACCCTCACCGGTCTGATTCTTGAAGAGTTTGGACAAGTAACTGCCCTTAAGCTCAAAATGCTCACCAATTGCGTTGACGTTCAAATTCACATCCGTATAGTTACTCTCAATATACTGTGTGACTTGGGTACTGAGATGACGCAGAGAATCCTCACGTTCTTGTGATACATTCGTTGCGCGCTTTTCACCGGCATAGGCACATACCTCCTCAAGCAAACCCTGCAAAGCCTCCTGCATCTCCTGGATGGTATCCCCGGCAATAATGTCATCAATCCGATGCGGGTAGTGAGTTAGTGTATTGTTATCCCTGTCCCCCAGATCATTGATGGCCTTTATCATCGTACCTACCAGGTTAAAAATCAGGCAACGAGCGAGTGTAATCGACATAATCGTTTTATCAAAGTTTCGCTCTGTAATCTCGTTCATGTAAGCGCTTGCTTGTTCAGTATCTCCCGCCTTGATAAAATTAAGAAGCTGTTGTTCTACCTGAAGCGGATAGTAGTAGCCAAACGGGTCATCCGCCATCGCATCGCTGCGGACATCCCCATAGGTAATGATGCCTTTCTTGCCAAGCACCATTTTGTATTCCATCGCGTCTACTGCTTCCTGGTATGCTTCGGCGATGCCAATCCACGACGTATGGCGTCCGCTGATGGAGATCGTCAGTTCCATATCATAGCGTTCCAGGAAGCGCTGCGCTTCTGCCGCAATGTGATGAAGATCCTGATTCCAATCCGAAGAATCCGCTTTCATATTTACAAGGCAGACCATCATATCATCGACTTCCGCTACATATCCGATGTGCTGGTGCTCCGAAGTCAGTTCTTCAACCACATTGGAAATAATGAGATGGATCAATTTGTTTCGTTCGTTGATATCAATACCCGGCAGTTTTCCATAGAGATTCTCTTCATTCTCGATTACAAATAAGATAACAGCAAATTCACTTGAATACAGCGGCATATGAAAGGAACGGAATGCATCTTCATAAGGCACGAGCGAATCCTGTTTGCCTTTGAGAAGCCGATTTATCATATTGGAGCGCAGCACCTGCTGATGTTTCTGCAACTGCTGGGCAATCTCGTTCTTTTCTGAACGTGTGTTCATGATGACCTTCTGAATAAACCGAAGTTCGTTCCGATCAGCAGGTTCGTTCTGCGAATTTTTGTCTTTTAGTGATTCCACGAGCTGTTGGATTGGGGAGTAATTCCGGCGCATGAAGAACCAGGTCAGTACACCTGCACTAATGAGACTCACCACGATACTGATATACGTAAAATTGCGGACATATACTGCCTTTTCCCAATACAGGCTGCTGGGAATAATCAATGCGTACTTGAGATCGGAAACCGCAGAGTCCATGTAGAACATCTCCGACTTGCCTACCTTGGCGTTATCCAATTGAACCTGATTGCCATTCATGAATGGCTTCAATTCCTCTGACCCCGGATGATTGCTCATCAGAATCTCGTTATTCTGGTTCAGAATCAGCAGCGTGGCATCACTAAAACCCGAAATGCTCTCAATCGCCTCCTGGAATCTTCGCGTATCCGCCATGACGACAACCGTACCCGTCTCCTGACCATTCAAATCATCAGGCAGACGTGTAATGTACGCAATGGAAGACTCCGCCGGAGCGGCATTCTGATGTGGCAGTATGACGAACTGATTCGTCTCTGTACCCAGGATCTGATCCCGCCACGCTTCGAAAGACATTGCACCTGTGTTATGTATGGTATGAAATGCCGTTCGCATATCCCGAATATTACCTGAACGGAGAATGGAATGGTCTTTTTTCCACACGACGTAGAATTCATCGATGGATGCGTAGGATGTTTTATAGAGACGGAGTTCCTTTACCAGTTGGTAAGCCGTGTACGGCGCCTCTTTGGCAGGCTGATTGGAATACATCAGCGTTTGCAGATTTGGGCTCCACGTCATCTCCATGTTTAACCGCTTCATCAGATCAACTTGTGTATCGATCGTATAACGCATCTGCTTCAATAAAGAATCGTTGGCCCGATGTATTTCACTCTTCAATGTCTCATTTGCTTGCATGTAAATAACCAAACTGATCAGAATCGGCACAATCAAAACAGCACTGTAAGAGACAAGCCAGGTCACAATTATGCTTTCTCGTTTTTGCCACAAATATCGAATGTTTAGCAACAACTCATCACCCAACTCTTCGTAGATTATCTATGTTTGGATCAGGAATTTATTATAACGGTAAGAGCGCGATTGGGATATAGATAAAAAGTTCAATTCGATTGACAAAAAGGGTAGCCACCACCGATTTTCCCCGTCAAATCAAGCACAAATAGCCCGAATAGACTAATTTCGTCTATCGGGCATTCGGTATCAAGTCGGTATCAAGTTGAAAATGTTTTTTAAATATTCTTATAAATTTTTTAGAAAATGCGGTGCTTCCAACCGTTTAATTTGGCACTCGCCTCCACGTAGAAATAGTCACCGTAAATGAGTGAGACGTTTACGTTCTGACCTGCCGGTTTATGACCGGTTCCCTCGAGAAGCATACTTTCGTGCTCAGGAAGATCCCAGGTTCCATAATGATCCCGCAGGGAACTCAGGATACGTTTGGCAACGGTAGCATAGAGTCGGCCTTCCGGATCAGGAAGTACATCTGCAAGCTCAAGCAATCCGGAAGCAGCAATGGCACCAGCGGAGCTGTCTCGTGGAACCTCCTCCCCTTCTTCGGGCTCAGCACGGAAATCCCAATGCGGAACGCTATCCTCAGGCAGGCTGGAAATGAAGAAGTTTGCCACACGCTGTGCAGCATCCAGATATGACGGGTCTTCTGTATATCGATACATATTCGTTAATCCATATAAAGCCCAAGCAGCTCCACGACTCCATGCCGAATCCGGCGCCGCTCCCTGTCCCCCTATCGCTTCTGCCCGTTCACCTGTTTCGGGATCAAATCGAATGATATGATGCACAGAACCATCTTCCCGCACAAATTGCTTCATGACCATATCCGCATGAGCTTTGGCGATATGGCTGAAACGCGGATCTCCACTCTCCTCAGACGCCCAGAAGAGCAACGACAGGTTCATCATGGTATCGATGATCGACCAGCCCAGCATGTCTCCATTCCAAGCCCGGATGAAGCTACCTTTGGTATTAAAGCGGCCAGCCAGGAAGTTGGCGGCAAATAAGGCACGCCTTGCGGCATCAGCATCTCCGGTGAGTTTGTATTTGATGACAGCCGTAGGCAGGAAATGAAAGCCCACGTCGTGATCAAAGTAGTTATTTTCGAGAAACTGTTCCGATAGCCGTTCATCCCAGTTCCATGCAGCCTCTTTATATTTCTCATCACCCGTCATATCGTACACAATCCATAACATACCCGGCCAGAATCCCGAGGTCCACCAATCGATTCTCATGTCGTCATAGATGCCATTTGCTCCAGCGACATGCGGAGACTTTTCACCTATGGCTGCAAGCATCTGATCGGCTTTACTTTTAATCTGATCCCACACGTCTTTGTTCACTTCATTTAATACGCTCATGTAACCTCATACCTCCTTACCGTTATTAAATTCTCTGGATTAACCTTTCAATGAACCAACCATGACACCTTTCACGAAAAAGCGCTGCAAAAACGGATAGATGCAAAGGATTGGTATCGTCGCTACCATAATCGTCGCATACTTGATGGTTTCCCCGATCTGGAAACGATCCCCAGCCGAAGCACCGGCCGACATACTCTCCGTGGAATTGGCGATCAGAATCTCACGCAGCACCAATTGCAATGGGAACAGTTCTCGACTTTTGATAAATACAGACGCATAGAACCATCCGTTCCACTTATCGACTGCGTAATACAGAATCATCACGGCAATGACTGGCATGGACAACGGAATAATGATACGGAACAAAATGGTGAAGTGATTCGCTCCATCAATCTTGGCCGACTCTTCCAGACTGTCCGGAATGCCCATAAATGACGTTCGCATGATAATCAGGTTAAACGTGCTGATGGCAAAAGGCAGAATGGTCGACCACAATGTATCTAACAGGCCAACGCCTTTTACAACCAGGTACAGTGGAATCAACCCGCCGCCAAAGAACATCGTGAAAACGATAAAGAACATGAACACCTTGTTCCACATCACGTTTTTACGGGATAGCACATACGCACCAAGCGCAGTCATGAACAGGTTGACGATAACGCCGAACACAAGAATAAACAATGTATTACGGAAACCTGTGGCTATACCTGGGTTGGCAAGTACACTCTTGTAAGCTTCCAGACTAAAGCCGACCGGCTTCCACAGGAGACCTTTGTTTGCTAACAGCTGCGCCGAATCACTTAAGGACGCGAATAACACGTAGAGCAGTGGATACAATGTGACGATGACGAGCAGGATTAGAAACGTATAATTGAAGATCGTAAAGATTCGGTCAAACCAACCGCTTTCCTTAATCAAAGTTACCACCTCACCATAAGCTGTTTTGACTCACTCTGCGGCTGATATAGTTCGCCGAAATCAGAAGAACGAGATTGATCACCGAGTTAAATAGACCGACTGCCGAGCTGTAACTCCATCCGAACTCCAACAATCCCTTTCGATATACGAAGGAGGAGATTACATCTGCTGTTTCATAGGTCACCGGATTATAAAGGAGAATGATTTTCTCGAACCCGACATTCAGCATATTACCCATCCGGAGAATGAACATGATCGTAATAATAGGCAGCAATCCGGGTAGCGTAATGTGAAACATTTGCTTGAGACGGCTCGCTCCGTCTATCTTCGCCGCTTCATACTGCTCCAGGTCGATGCTCATCAACGCAGCGATATAGATAATGGATTCCCAACCGATCCGCTGCCATATTTCAGACAGAACATAGATCGGACGGAACAGCTCCGGCTTTTGCAGCATCGCCTGACCGTCATATCCGAGCATCATGATAAGGCGGTTGATTAAACCATCCGCGTTCGTGAAGTCCGTAATAATACCACATATGACGACGAGAGAGATGAAATAAGGCATATACGTTATCGTCTGAACGACCCGCTTGAACGCGCGCTTGCGTACTTCATTGATGAGCAGCGCCAGAATAATCGGTGCGGGGAATTCAAAGACCAGCGTGTACAAACTGATAAGAAGGGTGTTCTTCAGAACACGCAAGAAATAATAACTGTTGAAAAACTCTTCAAAGTGCTTCAGCCCAACCCAATCACTCCCCAAAATACCCTTCATCGGAGAATAATCTTTAAAGGCAATAATTGCGCCGTACATCGGACCGTAATGAAATATTAAATAATATCCAATAACGGGAATCATCATGATGTATAAATACTTGTTCATCATGAAGTCCCGCACGAACCGGCTTCTAAAGGATTGACGATTGCTCATGATGTACCTTTTCACCTCTTTTCAATCGGGAGGGCTAGTGCCCTCCCCTTTTACAATTACCGGTTGTTGTAGCGTTCAAGTGCTGCTGTTTGGATTTCAATTGCTCGATCCAGATGTAACGATTTCATTTTCGCGACATAGCTCTCGAATTGATCCACCGGTTCGTTGCCCAGAATGATCTTGATGGTCATCTCATCGACGAGCGTGTTGATATCATTCATGATGGTCGCGTATTCGGAGCTCTCTTCAGGTGTAGGTGTGATTGAAGGCAGATTATATTTTGCGGCCTGTGTATTCTTCCATACATCAATGGCATCGCGCTGAGTCTGTAATGCAAAGAACTGCTCGGCATAACGTTTGTCTTGAACGAACGGACCGTTATAGCTGCTGCGGGCATATAGTGAAATCGCTTGTGCAGGAGCGAGTTTATCCGGATTCTTTAGCAGCAAGTCCGTGAATTTCGGATAATCGCCTTCCATGTTATAGCTGACACCCTCTTCACCGAAGTTGAAGAACATGTGCCCTTCCTCACTGTAGCCGTAATCCAGCATGCGAACGGCAAGTTCCGGGTCCTTGGCTGCCGTCGTGATGGCAACCGTGCCTTCCGAGGCATAACCCTGATTAAGCTGGCCGAATTTAGGAATATCACCTTTGTTAAGTACCGGATATGGTGCAGCGACCAGAACAGCATCCGGATCATTTGCTTCTACGAGCGGCTGCCATTTGCCGATACCTCCGCCTGCGTTACCGACACTAGCGCCAGTAGCACCAGAAGCGAGGTTACCATCAACAGATTTGGTATCAGCTGTCGAGATGTTTTTATCAATCAAACCTTCTTTGTACCATTCCTGGAATAACGTCAAGTATTCTTTGAAACCTTCTTCCGCAGGACCAAATTTGACCTGTCCGTCTTCCTGATAGAATCCGCGGTTTACACCGAAGGCACCCAGGAAAGCACCATTACCGGAATCGTTAAAGAATCGTGGCTTACTTACTACAGAGAACGGAGCGGCTGCGCCTTTCTTCTCTTTGAAAGCTCTCAGGGTTGTTGTCCACTCATCAATCGTTTCCGGAACTGGCAGTCCCAGCTCATCCAGCCAATCCTGACGAATGATTGGTCCCTGGAAGACACGAAGATACTCATCTCCCCGAATGAACGGAAATACATAGTAGCTGCCACTGTCCGTTTTGACCATCTTGTCGATGTCCGGATTGTCCTGCAGGTATTTCTTCAGATTCGGAGCATACTGGTCAATCAGATCGTTCAACTTGAGGATGTAACCATCATTGATGGCTTTCTCCGGTCCACCAGGGAAATCTCCGATAAAATTGTACTCCAGCATGTCTGGCAAATCCCCGGAAGCCAGCATCACGTTAAAGGATTCTCTGACCTGACCGGTCGGTGGTGCCGTGAATTTGAGTGGCACGCCGGTTTTTTCCTGCCATTTTTGAAAGAATGGAATTTCGCTGTGCGAATTTTTGACCCCGATCAAGTTTCCGTTAATTTCACCCCAGTACGTAAGCGTCTTATCCGTTTGAATTGGATAGGTTGTTGCTTCCGTTGATCCGCTTGGTGTGCCTTTTTCAGCATCGCCCGTTTTACTGTCTCCGGACGAACACCCCAGGATCGTTGTACCTAATAACAGGATCATCAAACTCGTAGATAACACTTTTCTTCTCATGGACCTTATCCTCCACCTTTTGGGAATGTCTGTGCTCTACCTCAGAGTAAGGGAGAGCGCACTGTAGCGATATTCGCAAAAGATGAAATGACATGTTGATTTCGTCAGAACCAAATGATCATTTAGCCAAAACGATAGACGAATTCTCTATATAATTATCTGCAATGCCTTGATCTTACAGTGTTGGCGCGGGTTTGTGACTGTACTTATGGCAGCACAAAAAAACAGACCATGAACAAGGTTCATCGTCTGTAACGTGGATGAATATGAGTGGATTGGAACATAAACAATATTTGTGACGGGGATTACCTTCGCATTTTTAGTCCCAAACAACTTCGGTACCTGCGATAAAATCATGTATTGCACGTTTGTCTTCTCGTACAGCAACCATGATGACACTCGCAATGAAACCAATGCCAAATGTGATTCCATATACCAGTCCTGCAACAACAACTCGCATGAGCATGGTTCCAATTCCAGGGGGCTCATGTGTATCGTATTTTCGAATTCGAATTCCGCAAATACGTTTTCCTATCGTTCGGCCACTCCATAATACAGGTAATAAAATGGAATATAATCCACTCAGTAGTTTAGCTAAAGGCTCGTCATTATCATAATTTCCAGTCAGTACACCTACAATAATGGCTAAAGGGATTGAAACAATAATTCCATCTAACAAGTTTGCTCCTAATCTAACCCAAAAACCTGCTTCTCTCAAATGAATGCCTCCTTTCATATGGATTTAGTTGAATGTATGTAGACACATATCCATGTAGTATAACAGAAAAATATTCCATTAAGTTCTTAATCATCCTATTCAAGGAATCGAGAAAGGCTCCTCAACTTTTGTTGAGAAGCCTTTTCATGGCGAACCTTTTAACTTTTAAATCTTTTGTTATATTTCTATTCAGCGTTGCTTCTGTCCTTCCAAAATCAGGTTACCCAAACGATCCATGAGTTCCATCCGTCCCATAGCCGTATAAGAATAATTGTAGTTATCTACGCTGGAGATTTTATAAATCTTCCCATCCTTGACGGCATTCATGTTATTCCACACCTTGCTGTCTTCCATCTTGTTCTCGCTATTCTCCATCAGCACCAGCTGGTCCGGATTGACGGAGATCAACGCCTCTATACTGATCTGTTTGCCTCCCCAGCCTTCGGGCTCAGGAATACCTTCTGTGCGTTTTAGTCCCCACTCGCCGTACAACATCTCTGCCGCACCTTTATTCGAATAGATCACCAGATTGTTAGGATAGGTTTCGATGACCGCAAAAGATTCACCGTTCACAGCCGATTCAAGTTTTTGCTTCCACTCAGCCGACTTTGCATCATATTTAGCCAGGAACTCATCCTTTTTGGTTTCTTCTCCGAACGTATCTGCCAGGAACGTCAGACGTTCTCTCCAATCATAATACGAGTATGGCAAAACAATTGTCGGTGCAATCAAGGACAGGGTTTCATACTGATCTGTATTAAAATCCTTTCCCAGAATGATCAGATCCGGGTTCGACGCAGTCACCGCTTCTATACTGAATTTGCTGCCGAGCCACCCCAGAACCACGGTATTTGCATCCAATTTGTCTTTAAGGGGTGGAGTGATCTGATCCTGCTGCCCATAATCGGCGCTGGTCGTCGCGACAGGCGTTTTGCCAACGATCAATAATTCCTCTGTTGAGCCGGACAGATCCACAATCCGCTGCGGATTAAGGGGGATTGTAACTTCCTCTCCATTTGGATTGGTGATGACTTTCGTTGTCGCTTGCGTCGTTCCCTCTGACGAACTAACCTCCTGACTGCTTGTCTGTTCAGTTCCGCAAGCCGCAAGTATCAGCATGGAGCATAGTGCAATCCATATATAAATTCGTTTTAACATTTAAATTATTCTCCTTTTGAGTAAATTCATCTATCTGGTTTGGACGACTGCGTTCATCGCTATACCTTTACCTGCCATCCCTCGGCATCATGCTGTAATTGCCACAGACGCGAATAGATCCCCGAGCCTAGCAATAATTGCTCATGCGTTCCTTGTTCCACAAGCTGGCCCTGATCCAGGACAAGGATCTGATCCGCATTTTGAATCGTTTTCAAACGATGGGCGATTAGAATTACCGTTTTGTTCGCGACCAGTTCATTAATCGCTTGCTGAACTGCGGCTTCATTTTCCGGATCAAGTGATGCCGTAGCTTCGTCCAGCAATACGATGGATGCATTTTTCAACAACGCACGTGCAATCGATATACGCTGTTTTTCCCCACCAGATAACGTCGAGCCTCCTTCTCCCACGAACGTGTCATATCCTTGAGGCAAACTTGCGATAAACTCATGGCAGCAAGCCCGGCGGGCTGCTTCTTCGATTTCTGCCTGGGTAGCCTCTTTCTTCCCTACACGTATGTTGTTACCAATCGTATCCTGGAACAGATAGACGTCCTGGAAGACAACAGAGATATCCTCCAACAGTTTCTCCGGGTCCATACGGTTAATTGGCTGCCCGCCAATGGTAATGGAACCTGACTGCACATCCCAGAAACGTGCAATGAGACGGGTAACCGTACTTTTTCCACTACCGGATGGCCCTACAAGTGCAGTAATGGTGTGCGGAGGAATGGTAAACGACAAATTCTTCAGCACAGGCAGCTCATCATCATAACCAAAGGTTACGCGTTCAAACGAGATGGCTTGATTAGGTTGTACGCTTCCTGTTCCTGTCATCGGCGCCTCCTGCTGCACTTCCATAATGCGCCGTGCACTATATGCGGAGTATCGCATTTCACCATAACTCATCAGCGCAACAGTCAGAGGTTCAAACACTTTCGTACCGACTAGCAAAAACAGCAGAAATATCGGCAATGTCAATTCCCCGCCAGCAAGCAAATAACTCCCTGCCAAAATCATCCACGTCATGCCGGAACGCGCAAGAAGCATCGCCCCCATAATCATCGGACCCATAATGCCTTCCAACCGAATGGATGCCGACTTCAACTCGTCAAAAGAACGACGCAGTCGTTCAAATCGTTCTCCACCCATATTGTGGGCTTTGATCTCACGAATACCGGTTAAATACTCTTGCAGCCGACTGGCCGCTTCATTCTTGGCTCTCACATGATTCTCGCTTAAGCGAACCTGAATGGAGTCTGTCATCCATAACAAGGCCACCCCCAGTGGAACAGCGACGAACATCGCAACTGCCATTCGCCAATCTACAAACAGCAGTCCAACAAAAGCCAACACCGGCAGCACAATTGCGCTGATGAGCTGTGACAGATTGTGAGAGATCGTATGCTCTACCTGTCCGTAATCACTCAGAATCAGATTGGTCAGATCTCCCGGGTCCCTTTTGCCGAAGAAACCCAATGATAGATGACGAATATGTTCAGCCAGCTTCAAACGTCCCGTTGCGGCGAGGCTGTATGCTGCCCGATAGGTTTTATCATAGAGAGAAGAGTAAGCCGCATACTCCACCAACAGCCATGCAAACAGAATGCAGCACACCATCCACATTCGCTGGATGTCCAGTCCCTTATCCGGTTCAGCGAAGGATTTGTATATCGTATTGAAAATATCAACGAGCAGCGCAGCCGGAATGATCTTGGCAATCCCGTCCAGAATGGCGGCTATGATGGATGGAAGCAGACTGCGGGGGTTACCACCCGATATGTTGTATAAATAGTTCCTCATTGCTTCGCACCTCCAAGCTTCCAGGAAGCTGCATGAATATGGGCCTGCCACATCTTCTCATACAAACCGTTTGCTTCGCGTAATTGTTCATGTGTACTTCGCTCAACAATGGTACCCTGGCGAATGACCAGGATCTGTTCAGCTGACCGAATCGTTGTTAGACGATGAGCAATAATCAGGACCGTTTTACCTTGAACCAGTTTGGCAAGTCCTTGCTGGATCTTATGTTCATTCTCTGCATCTGCATATGCTGTCGCTTCATCCAATACGAGGATGGGAGCATCCTTGAGCAAAGCTCTCGCAATGGCAATCCGTTGAGCTTCACCACCAGACAGGTACGTACCACCTTCTCCAATTTTGGTGTCATATCCCTCATCCAGCTTCTCAATAAACTCATGACAACAAGCTGTCCGAGCCGCAGCAATGACATCATCCCGCGATGCAGCTGTATTGCCCATGCGGATATTTTCCTCAATCGTATCGTAGAACAGATGTACGTCCTGGAATACAAACGAAACCGTCTCCATCAGCTTCTCTGTCCCCATTTCCTGAATGGGAACCCCGCCAATCGTAATTTCGCCTTGCTGCACGTCCCAGAAACGCAGAAGCAGATTGGCAATGGTAGATTTTCCGCCACCCGAAGGTCCAACCAATGCGGTCATTTCTCCTGCTTTAGCTACAAAATCAACTTCTTGAAGTACAGGTTTGAACGCTTGGCTCTCCTTTTGTTCATAAGCAAAGGATACCTGCCGAAAAGCCACTTCATATGTATCGGGCACTTGCGGAGAGAGAGGTTCCTGTACAACCGACTCGGCAAATACAGCCTTGATTCGATTCTGACATTCCACGATCTCACGCATGCCACTGCCCAGATACATCAGCTTCAGTAGTGGCGCGGACAAACTCGGTGTAATGATCAGAAATAAAATAAAGGTGATCGCGAAAGATTGATTGCCTGCGTTTTCGCTGGAAAGTAAAATGCCGATCGGAACAATAAAGGTAACCAGCGAAATAATGATGATGAAAAACATGCCATACGACGTCTTACATAAATCGGTTATTCTCAACGAGATATCGCGATATCTCGTTACTGCCTGTTTAAAGGTGAGAAACGAGTCCGCTGTAATACCGAATACTTTTACCGCCGGCATTCCTCTTACGTATTCAACCCCTGTTGAGTTCATTTCTTCAATCGCATGCTGAAAATCACGATATGCCTGACTCCCCCGCTCACTTCGGAAGATACTGCTTTGCAGCCAGAACCCGATAATCATGGGAACTAGCAAAACCAGTGCCATACGGTAATCTAGCCAGAACAAATAGCAAAGCAGCACCAGTGGAATGACAATTGCACTCACCAGATCGGGAAGCTGATGCGCGATGAACTTCTCTATTTTCTCAACGCTGACTTCAATAATTTTTTTCAGCTCACCTGTCGTAGTTCGAGTGTGATACCCCATCGGCACTTTTGCCACATGATCGGCAAGCTTTACTCTGAGCTGGTACAGGATGTTGAACGCAGCGATATGCGAGCACATGCCTCCGATATAGAGCGCAATAAGTCCGGCGATCAGCGCTCCAAAAGAGACGAATCCCCAATACATCAGCAAATCCCTGTCTAGGCCAGATGGCTCCCGAGCATGGATTAACAGTTCTTCGACGATTTTATACACTCCGATAAATGGAACCATTTGCAGCAGACTCGATAAAATCGAGAAGATACTTGCTGTAATCAGCAAACCTTTCCGCTCCTTGGTTACTTCCATTAAACCGGATACTTCAGATGTGGTGTTCATCCCGCTCCTCCTGACATTAATAATCATTCTCAATATCACGCAGTGTTATATACGCCCAATTAATATCTCACAGCACAGTGATCAGATACTACCTCAAAACGGAGCAAAAATACCTCTATACGGATAATAAATAGGATCATTCTGATTTATTTCATCTAAAAATTAAGGCAAACAAAAAAAGACCATATGTGACATATGGCCTCTTACCAATGATGAATGGATATCGTGAAAAATACTCCGGGGCAGAATAGTGTTCCCTTTGAGGGATCTTTCACCCTTTTCGTTCTCAACCCTTATTGGAAATTCCCATGTTCTCTGCTCGCATCTTATACCGTTGTATAACCCTATTTTCTACTATGGCGTAGATCATCCCCGCAAGAGCAAATAGCCAGATGGAAGTCGTTCGGTTCAAATGGTATGTCTCCACGATATGGTCTCTGAACATCTGATCAAATACCCACGACCCTAGTAACCCGCAACCGACACTATATACAATCACCCTGGCGATAATAAAGGGGACATATTTACGCAGAAGCCATGAAATCGGACTTACAACTACAGTATAAAAAGTGAATACGTGTGGGCTAAAGGTGATAAAGATCAGGAGAAAAAAGATGTGACCCACATTCCGCAGGCCATAGTATTCTGTCGTTGTAACTTTGTATCCTTCCAGGACTTCAACTGCGACCACAGCACTCAGCATCACGATAACAAACTCAATCCCCAAAACCAGAAAACGTTGAACAGCGTTCAGCAACACTCAAAATCCCCTCCCCTATCTAAACACCATTCGTAGGCATTAGGTTACGGGGTGAAATGGATTGGTTACGGCTGCTCGTGAAAAGCTTTCCAGAATGAACCCTCTGTATTAATAATATCCTTGATCTGGGCAAAAGGAATCGTAAACGTCGGGAATCCCGCAACGTAAGGAGCGATTTCATAAGGGCTAAAATATAGATGCAGTGCATCGGCTGTGACAAAAAACGGCTGATCCGGGCTGATTCCCTCATATGTGTCCGGAAAAACATAAGAGTATTGTGGATCATTCTTGATCTGATCACCTACAATTTTGCTGAGCACCTTTACATAATCACTGTTCGGTTTAAACAAATCCTTGAGTTCATACATCTGGCCGCTGCTCAGATTAATAATCGCATAGATCATCGTCGGCATGCCATGTGCTGCACCCGCCGGGTAGTTATAACCCGTGAGCTTGAGTTGAAGCAATTGCTGCTGATAGAACGTAATATCAAAATCCCCTGTATATGTGTAACCCAGCTTCTGATCCGCAGGGATTGGCTTCACTTGGGAAAGTGCCTTTAACTTGGCGTTTACTGCAAGCTGAACGGCTTGATCGGTTAACCCTTCAACCTGCGGATAATACACGAGGTAATCGGGGTTTGGCTTATATTTCTCTTCCCGTACGCGATATGGCGGGTGAAGTGGAACGATTGTATTTTGCCGCCAAATGATCTGCCCTGCGCGGTTTACATAGGATACGCGCTGGTCCACATACGCCTTGATCAGATCGGGAGCTACCAATTCGAGTGTGCCCGAGCCTTCAACACGGGGGTATCCCGATGCAGGTCGCCCATTTAGATCCAGAAAGAACGTTTGTGTTCCATTCGTGACTGAAGCCAGGCCTCCCTTATAATTTGATACATCCGTATATACAAAATCCGAAAGTTTTCTACCAGTGACCTCTGCAATTGCATAGACCGAACCTAGAAAAGACTGTTTGGGGTCAATCGCTTGCCCCAAGGCCAGCCGATGTTCACCCAGGTCTCGAATGTCATTGTAGGCGGGTGGGATGGTAAATGTGCCCTGTGTGTTAATAACGCCATAGATGTAGTTGTAATCCTCCGCTGTATTCACAATAGCGTATCCACCACTGAACGGAAATGCCGAAGTGAAGCTCGGCTGAATCCGGATATGACCACTTTCGTCGATATAACCGTATTTACCTGATGCTTCTTTCTGAAAAGGAAGTAATCCGTCACCTAGAGGTCCTACATAGGCATATGGATACGTCGCCAGCCGTTGACCATTTCGGTTAATTAACGCATATTCATTTTCCTTGATCTGAACAACGGCCTTGCCATCCTGAAAATCGTTCGCTGAAGGGAACTGCGCCCGAATGACCTCATTTCCAGAGGTGTCCAAATAACCGTAACGACTGACTTCCCCGCCTGCCTGACTGCTGTCTGAAAGGTAAAACAACGCTCGACCGTCCTTCACATCGGCTATAAACGGATATGCCCGTTTGGTCAATATTGCGCCTTGTTCATCAATCATCTTGAATCCTTGGGAATCAATGACAATGGCCCGACCTTCTGAAAAAGAATTAATGGAATCGTATACAGGTTGAACGACAAATTGCCCGTTAAGATTGATGATGCCAGTCTTCCCGTCTTTCACCACGACAGCCAGGCCATTTCGTTGAAAGTCTTGGGCATCGTCAAGTATCGGTTCAAGTCGAATACGACCTTGGGCGTCCATATAACCCCACCGGGTTCCAGATGTTGTTCTGACCGATATCGGAAACAACCACGTCGTTTCACGCGGACCCTCTGTGCCCATGGCTTGCCTAATCTTTTTTTCCAGCTCAAGCAGAACTTCCCGTGAAGGGTATGGTTCATTGAAGCTTAGCGCTTTTTGGACCGAAACGAGCGCGGCAGGAAATAATCCGGCCTTGTACTGGGCATCTGCGAGATAGTACCAATAGAAAGTGTAGTTTGGATAGTGTTCAGCCAATTGTTCGTAATATTTTACTACCTTAGGAAAGTAATACGGGGATACATCTGTTGCAGGAACCCATTTCCCATTCTGCCAGCGGATGATTTCGACCCGATAAGCTTCACCTGTATCATGAATCCAGAGTGCAATCTCTACTTTGCCATCTCTGCCGTGGTGACCCGGCATATCGATGATTTCCGCATGGCTGTAATACAAATCTTCTGGCGCCTGATCTGTCAGTCCTGATTCCGTCCAATCGTATACAGCAAGCTTCGACCAGATCGCACCGACCTGCCAGCCAACAATGAGATTGTTCCGCGCCGTGGATGTCACAGATGCCGCTGTCAGCAAGGTAACACCATAACCCAGGCCTTTCGTCAAAGACATCTTGATCCAGTGACCCTGGTAAAATTTCAGAACAAGCAGCATTAATTCTCCGCCCTGCTCATATACAGCAGCAATCTCCGGCATTCCGTCTCCGGTTAAATCTGAAGCATAAATGGCCGGATGTTTGACCGGTTTATCAATGGTGACGACAGTCGCGTCAGCCGGGATATGTTGATTGACAATTTGTGTTAACAGAGGTTCGCTCATGGACATGCCTGTTTCCTCCTTAAGACAGCATTCGCCTAATGGTATGGGTATGCATCATAAGCGGGGATATGACATCTGAGCGAATATAACTGTTAACTTTGAAAAGTTGAAAGCGAATAGCAAAATTTTATAAAAAAGAGCAGTCGTGAAGACCGCCCATTTTATTTGTAACCATCCTTAAGGATCTTGCAATAAGACTTTCTGTCCGTTCAACATCAAATAATTCACTTCATTTACCGTTATTGTCTGGGGTGATATCCACTTCATCAAATTGTTGTCAATGTTCAGGAACCCCGATTTGGGAAGAATGCTCGTGCCATCGTTGAGATAGAGTTCCATTTGAAGATTCTCAGGCGTTATTTGATTGATGCCTTTGCCCATGAGCGTAACACCCAGGGAGGAGACTACAATCTCTGTACGTATTTCCTCATCCAGCGTAAGAGTTGCTTTTCCAGTTTTACTTAATGAATCCTGTTTTAGATCGAAAGTTGTTTCCCAATTACCCGTAACGAACTGATCATAACTAGTAAAATCTCCTTTAAGCTGGAGCTTGTTGAGTTGACTGATATCCGAAATATCAAAAATATACTCCTCATAATCCCCACCGTATCGAGTACCACCTTTGATATAAGAGCCATAGGAGACACTATTCATGGGGATATCCTGCTTGTTCCCTTGATCATCAGTGAAGAAAAAATAACCATGATTGTATCTACCCATCTCGTCATTTGGATTAATCTGGATATGCAATTTCCCATCAACGAAACCTATATTGGATATATACATCCAATTGATCCCAGGCAACTTAATATGAGTTTGATCCTGACGAAGTACATGAATGAATTCCTGTTCACTTAATTCCAGAGCGGATTCACCTCCCCACCCGCTAATCCAGTCTTTGAGTGGATCAAGAGTGTCATATTCGCTCTGCTGTTTCTTACTCAGGAGTTCTGAGAGATTGAGCCCAGAATCATAGTTCTCCTCTTTATTTGAACCTGATAAAAAAGAACTAATCTGGACACTCATTCGATTACTGAGTCGTTTTCCCTGAACCAGAAATCGAATAATCGCAGTCTTCTCATCAGGATCATACTGTACTAACTTTGCGTTATGTGACCGACCACCTGATACATGAAAATCATATACATCAAGCGAAGCATTCACTCGGTCTTCTGTTAAATCCTTGAGGGCTACATAAATTTCAGTTGTGCTGCCGTCTCGAACTGCACCGAGAGTCTGCATGCGTATGCCCTGATCTTCACTGGTCTTATTTACGGGACGAAGAATGTTGATTCGATCTCCACTCAAAAATTGCAGAATAGATGAAAGATCAATTACTCCCATGGCCGCTGCTGCACCTGTAACAATAGTTAAAGACAGGATGGCTGCAATGGGGATATAGATTATTTTAGGGATTCTCCTTTTATACAGTTGTGTGCTATTCTTCTTTGAATTACGTTGAGAATTTGCCTCAAGGCGCGCTTTCTCATAGAATAATTTCTTGATATGGGTTAGATTCTGTTCCGTAAAATGATCTCCTGGATTCGATATGGGAATCACCTCCTCTATTTCTTCTGCAACCACCACTTACGCAACCACTGTTTCGAACGATAAATTTTGTTATTAACCTGTCTGACGTGCAAAGACAATGCTTCTGAAATTTCCAATGGCTTCTGACCTTCGTAAAATCGGCGTTTCAGAATTTCTCGGTCTGGTTCAGGAAATGATTCAATAGCCTGCTCCAATTCAAGTTGCCTTTCTTTACTAATTAATTTAGAGAGAATGTCCTCAGTTTGAACGAAATGAATGCTCTCCTCATATGAAATCTCACTTCTCCGATTCCATTTCCGGTAACGATCAATGGCTTTGTGCTTCGCAATGGTTGCCAGATAATTTTTCAAACTACTGCGCTCGGGTTGGAAAGAAAGTGGATTTTGCCAAAATGAAAAAAAGGTGTCTGCTACGCATTCTTCGATTTCTTCTGTTGAGGCATTATGTAATATGGAATAAATAATTTTCCACAACAATCCAGCATAGTTATTCATCACCCATTCCATAGCTTCATGGTCACGTCTAGCGACTGCTTCCCTGATCTGTTCTTCCTTCATGCTCACCCTCCCTTCCATATTAGATTCGATCCAGAAATCCATTTTACTCAAATAAAATAAAAAGAATTGCAGAGGCTCACGCTTCTGCAATTCTTTATGTATCAATCGGTTCAGGATGATTCTTGAGTGCTGAGCTGCACATACTGGGTGAGGCGGCAATAATGAAGCAACATAAGCTCCTCATCACCGTTCCCCAGAGCAGTTTTTCGGCCCTCTTCGATCATGAGCTCCAGTATTTCACGAAGGAAAGTCATTTGAAACCTCAAGGTCTCCGCGATTAGCTGTTCCAATACTTCAATATCTTTCAGTGTGAATTGGGATAATCCGCGAAGCAACAGCTCTTCTGACCAGCTGCTAATCTTCTGCATCAACTGATTATAGTCTTCCAACTCTTCCCGTCCTTCCATAACCCGTATCCAGTTTCAGACTGATCACTGTTGGACCCTTCAGGAAGCTGATCGGGTATATCCGTTGTTGCTCTATACGTACAAAAGCATAGAAGTCTTCGAGTGTTCCTGCTCCATAGCCAGACTCTAGCCGTTTGATCATGGTCTCCCATTCCGTTGAATAAGGAAGAGTTAGATCTAACGTCTCCCCATGGTCACTCTCCATCGTTAGAATAAGGTTCTGCGACTGCTTATCGAAGCGATGCTCTACAACCCGGGCAACCTTGATCATCGCCAGTCGTTCTTTCGGAACGGAAAACAACTCAAATGAGCGTGCATCCTCAGCGAGTACGGAGGGTATATCTTGCATGTACTTGCCCAGATTCATCTCTTCCACTGATGTTCGTGGCAACAGTGTAAGCTTTGCGCCTTCCCCGGAGGAGAGTCTATGCTCTTCATTTACTTTAACCGAGCGAAACTCCACCTCTTCCCCGGCAAATTGACGAAAAGTCAGATTGGGCAACCATGGAGTAAAGGAACCATAATGCTCTGTATATGAGAATTGATTATCTTCATAGTATACCGCCCGCACATCGCTGTACGTATAGATCTCCGCATCATCAAAGCAATAGAAATAATAAGTGATTCCGCGGTAACCGGAGCGTGTCTCCCATGCATCAGCCCCCAATCCATACAGATGCAGCTCTGGAACCGCATAGTATTTACTTCGGAAACTGCCAATGAGCTGACTTTGTTTGAAAGTAGATACCTTCTCTTGTTCAAGCACCTGTAATGCAAGATACAACTTGCTTACCCGATCAAGCATCGATTGCATGGAAAACCGTACGTGTCGGTTAAAAAACAGTTGCAGTTCCCCCTGAATCCCACGTAAACTCCGCTCAACGTCAGGAAGATGACCACTATGGGCCGCAATCGCCAGTGTCTCCAATTGAGCCATATACGATTGCGGTAGACGAGCAAGTCCCGTCTTTAGCAGGCCTGCCAGCATGGAACGACATTCCTGCACCGTTTGAAGTGAAAACGTGGCATCATGGACTCTTCCACTTATGGCTTCCGTATCATCCAAACCTTGTTGCATCCGATACCGCAATAATGCTTCAAGCTTGGCCATATTGCCCGCAGTTTGTTTTACTTTGCACAGGGCCTTAGCCAGACTAGCTTCCTCTGTAAACGAAACCTCAATTTCTTGTTTCACGAGACGCACCGTTAGAAGAGAATCTTCCAATACTTCAATCTGCTCAGGATATCTTAATCGGAACAGAACCTCCTCAATCAAGGAAGAACTATACGATTTAATCAAAGGAGCAAGATCCCATTCAACCATCCAGCGGAAGCGGGACTCCGTTACCAGACCAGACTCAGGTTCCAACTCTTCTGATGACGCTGCTTCACCCTGATTTAATGTATCCTCTGTCTGATGTTCCCGTTGATAATACAAAATCGAAATCAGTATATGTTTGCAAATGTTGTCTGCCGGACAGGAGCATTCCCAATGATCCAGCGTATTTTCAAGCGTACAATGTGTACCATCACTCAACTGACAACTCACAGAGGCTTCATTCCATGTGTATTGCACAGTCACGCCATTATCCAACTCTTTCAGAGACCGTTTGTACAATCCCTTATTAGCGTATCGAATCAAATAATCCTCTGTACATAGCTCCGAAAATATCCGAAATTTCTGTTCAAATCCACTCACGTGATCAACGTCCTGACGCTCTTAAAATATCATAGATCGTCTCACTGAACACACGACCTGCAATTTCACCCAAAGCAATGGACTTGTGATCGCTATAATAATAGTGTTTCTGACTTGCAGGTTTAAAGAAGTGCAGAGATTCCAGCGTGATATCTTCCAATCCTTCATAATATGAAATGCTGGTACCACTGAAGCGAAGTTCTGCGATAAGATCTCCATACTCTTTGTAAAATTCATGATACCAGCCGCCATCCTGTGCTGGACCTTTGATCCATCCGTATTTCTCCAGTGCTTTGGGGAATGCGGTGGGAGAGAAATCAGACTCCGGCAAGCGGTCATATTCAACCTTGTTTTTGTCTTCATCCTCAGGCACATGAATTTGACGATTCAGCTGCTCAAACGGCTGCTTGATCTCATAATCCTCCAGCTGCGTTTTCCATCCTTCGAGCGTAGATTGGCCAAGTTCGAGTGGATGAATCAATCCCACCAGCGATCCCGAAGGCAGCTCATATTCATCCTCATCGACGGTATTAAACGTGCCATCCTCCATATAACGGAACGTGGTGACCAACTGACCATCTTCATATGTGCCCCATATCAGACCTACAGCAAATTTCTGCATGATTACATTCTGTACAAACAATGCTGTCCACTCATCAGCAGACCACAGCCGTTGTTTTGACAAAGATTCTTCCAGACGTTGCGCCTGGATGTTAACCATTGTTTTGAGATCCTTCTTCAATTGTGTGAAACGCGCCTTAGATTGTGCTGCAAGTTCAGCATCATCTTTCTGTGCAGGAGCAGGTAGACTCTTCACAGATTTACCCGTTTCTTCATTTACAACAACGACCTGCAGATCTCCATTCACTTTAATCAGGAATGAACGCTCCCCGTAGCTCAGCTGCATCGTTCCATTCTTATCAAAACCAAGTGTGGTGACGAGTCGATCTTCCAGTTGTTCCGAGGTGAGTCCCAAATTTTCCGCTGCCAGCTGCAACGCTTCTTCAGCAGCACCCTTAACCTGGCGGTTCTTCACAGTGCGTTTAATCTTGTCAATCGCCATAAGAGCAGAAGGTTCCTTAAGATAGGCCAGTACTTTTACAGCATCAGCCGCAATGGCGCCTCGGCTGTTTTCTGTCCATTCCTTAATTTGGGGAGCCAATATATTCACAATTTGAGTATCGCCAAAGAGTGCCGAGAGGTACATTACCCACTTCTCCTTCGCAGAAGCACTCTCCTGAATCCACAACTGCAGCAGCTCGCTAGCAAAACGTGCGAGCGATTCCTCGCTTACATACTCACGGAGTTCATTCAGTCTTTCGTTCGGCGCAGATGTATGATCTATTGATTGGACCAAGATATATTGCTTGATTCGATCATCTAATGGTTGATTGTCCTCTGAACGTATCAGAGAAGGAAGATCGTTCAAGGAAAACCAACTTAGTCTGGTCAGCTTTTTGGCATCTGCCTGATCTGCAAGTGCCGCATGAGCATACTCTGGACTTTGATCCGCGGTATCCAGCAGAATTTGAATCAGGTTCTTCCATTCGGCAGACTTCTCACCCTTCAGAAGCTCAAGGTATATATCCTTGCTATTATCCAAACTGCGGATGGCGCTCAGAGCCATTTCTTTCACACCCGTTTTTTTCTCCGAACGATATATTGTCGTGTATAAGTCCTGGTCAGGAATCCGATTGAATTCAGATAATGCCACGCCATTTGCCTTTTTGGATGAATCCTGCAATCCGGCACGAATTGCTTCAGCTACCTGTTTAGTTGACAGCTCTTGACGTTGTTCAAAGGTGATTTCCAAAATTAAGATGCGCGTGTCCGTGGGTAGTTTCTTGTACTGTCCCAGAGCAAAGTCCAGATTTTGCTGAATGATCCGTCGATATTCATCCTGAGGCATCGATTTGTACTTATAATCGGTCATACCGTTGAGAGAAATCAGACTGGACAGCAATTTCTCTTGTTTTACCTCTGGATCTTGGCCGTAAAGTTCCAACAGCTTCTCACCGCTAAACGCGAAAGATTGATACATATCAGAAACGATATCCAGTGTCCACTCGGGATACGTGGTTAGAATCAAGAACCGACGCATCGCCTCCGAATTCAAAGGCAGGAAACTAATGCTGATCAAGTTATGAACGCGCCTTTTGTCACGATTCAGGTTATTAAACAGTCCTCGACTATTCGGATCTTCCCAGTATTCTTCAAAGGAGCTTTCACCGTTCAAATATCGTGCAATCGCAAGTCCCTGTCTGCCTCCATCTAATGGATGTCGTAGAGCGCTGAATACGGCTTGTTCAACCGTTTCATCCACATCTGGCACTGCGATTCCATGATCCTCCAGCACTTTTTTAATACACAATTTGAGGAATGGGGGTTTTAATATGTGGTATGCACGAATTGCTTGTTTCGGATCATTCACAATCGTTGATTGCAGAAATTGCCATGGTATGGTGTACGATTCGAGTTCATTACGCAACATTTCGATGAGCTGATATGGCTCGTCCAGGGGCACCAGCCCTGACAGCAATTCGTTGGCATTTTTCGTTCTTGTATCCATACTTAACAAATAGCGCCGAACTTCAAGTGGATAGATCTCATGTAATTGGTTTATGGCTTCGAGCAAAATAAGACCGGTCTCACTTTTGTCTTCAAGGAAACGTTGTTTGCCGCCACTGATGTTAACCAAATACAACAAAGCATTGCTCAAAAGGATCATCGTCTTGTCGAACTCACTGTAAGACAGTTGCTCCTTTTTGGAAAGAGAAGTGTTCGAATAGTTCTCAGCTATAACCTGATTGTGCTTCTCCTGGAGGAATTCATCATTTAATTCATATGCAGATTTGTTATGTTTCGTTTGAAAATTGCAAACCACCAATGGCTCAATCAATGCATGCAATTCTTTCCGCAGCTTATTTGTATCATGGGTCATCACATGTTGAAACAATGCAGGCAGAGATTGAGTGAACTGTTGCACCTGGGCAAGATGGGAAGGGCTATTATTGAGATCTGAATAGAGTCGAAGGAGTATCATTCCATTGATTACATCATGGAAATTCCCCTTCAGTCTGCTCTTTAATTCATCCAGAATTTCCTTCTCTCCAGCATAGCGATTGATTTTCTCCAAACGGGACAGCAATTCGCCCATCCGATCATTGGTTTTGCTCTTTCCACTCAGTCCATAAGCTTCCGAGTCGTTTCCAAGGCAGAGCGTAAAACCATCGGTTCTCCACGAATTTCTTCTGGAATAATTGGATTCCATATGAATTACAATGGCTCCCGCTCGAAAAAAGATGTCTCCGTCATCTTTTTTGGCAATTTTCATGAGTACTTCTATCGTCTGGTACGCATAATGGCTGGAACCTCCCATCATATCGGGAAACTTATCCGTCGTTCCCATCACATAATCTATGATTTCCGGACTCCGATCCGTTTTCAACGAATATTCATTGGAACACACCTCTGCAAACTTCTCCACCAGAGCTTCTACTGCGCGATCTGCGGTTAACATTACACATTCCTCCTCGAATATGAGTTTATAAATGATCTTGTATATAACCAATTAAGTAATAATTTCGCCAATCCAATCTGCCAACTCATTGGGCGTAATCGCAGCTACATGTGCACCCATATTGGATAACGTCTGCGCAGCATGTTTGTTGTACACGGTATCTCCGTTAAAATCGAGTGCAGTCAGCACAAGCAATTTGCAGCCCGTATCCAGAATATCCTTACATGCTTTATACATGTGCTGGATCGGGTAACCCTCCTCCAAATCACTAACGAGAATGTATATCGTTTTCCCAGGATTTTCGATTAACGTCTCACCATAACGGAGTGCCTTGGTAATATGCGTTCCCCCGCCAAGCTGCACGTTCATGAGCACATCTACCGGATCTTCCAGCCTGTCACTCAAATCGACAACCTGTGTGTCAAAAATGAACAATTTCGTTCGCAGTGCATTCAGGCGATAGAAAATGCTTGCCATCACCGAACTGTATATCACTGAATCCAACATGCTTCCACTCTCATCCACACCAATGATGATGTCCCACTTGTTGTGAGACTGGATATTCCCGTCAAAATATAGACGATCAATTACAAATCTTCGATTGATTTTGTCATAGTTCTTCAAGTTCTTGGTAATCGTCTGCTTGAAATTCAAATTGCGCAAGGAACGCACTGAACTGGATGCATAACGGCTGCGTTTCCCTATAATGCTCGCTTTGGTCTGAGATTCCAGTTTGCGTCGCAGCTCTTCAACCACGACTCGTACGATTTCCTTGGCGCTCTTTAATACGTCGCCTTTCATTCGTCCTTTAAATTGCATAATGTTCTTGAGTAGGTTCATATTGGGTTCGAGGGATTCCAACAGCTTTTTGTCCGTTAACAATTCAGTTAGGCCATAACGGTCAAGCGCCTGTTTCTCCAGAATTTCTACCGTTGATTTCGGGAACAGTTCCCTGACCTTATGCAACCATTTGGGGACGGTAAGATCCGAGGGGCCCCTTCCTCCCCCTTTTCTGTAACCCTGCTCTTCACCGTATTCGCGATTATACAGATATCCGAGAATCTCATCGACTTCGGTATATTTAAAATCATCAGGGGAGTAGTCTTCTGCATTGGACAGTCCTTCTTCGGCAGATTCACCTAGAATAAGGCGCCAACGGTTTAAGGTTTCTGCCCGGTTCAGCTCTGCATTGTCTTTCACAATTTCCTTGGTTGTATTGAGCTCATTCAGATCAGCTTCCATGCGTCAAACTCCTTCCGAAGGGCTTCATCCCATGTTTTCGTCTGGATCAGCAATCGCTCGTCAACGGAAGGCCATGACATCTCTTCGTTCTCTACCTGATGCAAGCTCGCAACCCGATCCGCAATCAGGCCTGTCTCCATGGGTGTGAAGTAAGTAAACGCCAAACGAAGTTCAGGGATCATACGAATAAACTCTTCATAATCAAGCTGCTCGATCATATAGTTCAATTCTGATAAAAGCTGATCTTCATATAAAAATGCGTCCCGTGCTACAGAGAACACGCCCTGTAGATAAAGTGCAGTCTGTCGGGTCTGTTCCTGCGATCCCCGGATGTATGCACGTGCTCGATCCACGATCTCTTCTCTATGCCTATCGCCAAGTCCTGAAGATATGGCAATACACACCCCCTCCAGCTGTGCCGGAAGCTGGCTGTCTGACAGAAGTTCATCCAGATGTGCCCTGAATGGTTCATCCCGGAAATGCTCTTCGGACGATTCTGCCAGCATGGCAAGCAGCTTCAGTCCCTGGACAATCGCTTCATTTTCATCCGGATTCGTTCTTGAGAGCTGCATCAGTTTGTCCACGGCATTGTTATAGGCTTCGGACACGAGGTTGAGAAGCTGCTGTTCCTCAGACAACCCAAGAAGTCTGCGATGCTGCTGAATTCGATTCAAAATATGCAGACTTCCGCACAGTGACAAGAAATTCCCATCCTTCCGGAGCGCTGACTTTACTTGTTCATACAGCTTCATTGCGCTATCCTGCAGGCCCATGAGCAGAGCCTGCAGCATGGATTTGGCGAGGTCACCGCTGTGATGATCCGGTATTCCCTGCATTTCCTCTTCCATCTTGCGCGTAGCGGCTTCCCGAATTGTGCCTCCAAAGAGCGAGTTCTCGATTAATCGAGCCTCAATTCTGGAGGAATAGGAATATACCCACGTCTCCCGAACAAGGTTCATGGCTCGCTGTGCAATCCAATCCGGGCCTGATTGTCGCTTCGCGAAATCCGGAACGAGATAGACCATACATTGAAACAATTGACTTTGCCGACGATGATCTGGTTTGGCATATAAATCAAGTATCTTCTTATGTTGGCCTGTAGTACGAATATGAAGTTTTGATTCTGTACAACGTTCTTTGAAATCCTCAACGATCGGAATACTGAATGGGTTGGGAGCCACTTTTCCGATGACATCCCCGGTTAGCAATCTGTGCAGTTCTTGTATTGGTTTGTCTGAAGCTAACGTAAGTTCACCCTTAACAAAGGAAGAAAGTGTTGCATCCATCAGCTCATAGACTCCACCTTCCCTTTTTCCTCTTAGTCCTGCGAGTCCTTGCACCATGCTGTACGCCTCAATAGCGTCGCTAGTTGATACATGTTCATGTCCTTCCCTAAGCTTGCGGGTTAGTCGTGATAACAAGTCCAAAGCGGTCAAATTGTACACGGAGTTCTTTTGGTGAAGCAGCTGGGTCCAGATCTGATCGTAATAATTCACGTAAGGCATACCACTTGCATACCCATTCAGCCGATCCGCTTCGGCAAACGTGTAGACCATGGGATACATCTGCTGATGCACCGAATTCTGAGCCTTCGCATGCTCTTGCATCGTCATCTCTTCTGAGTCCGTCTCATGATTCTCGGGCATCAGCAGTCCATACGTATGAAATCCGCCAGTGATGACAAGCACACGTTCATGCTCCTGCCCAGCCTGCTTAATACGACTTCTCATATGAGCTTCTCTTGCCAAATCACCTGTACTGTGCAACCGCTCCGCTGAATAACACATCCGGGATAAGGTGCAGTACGTGAATACATCCTGTACAAATGCCTGTGTTGACTTCTCCAGACCACCAATTTCAAATACGTTCTCCCACAATTCATCGAAACTTCGACAGTTTGTTTTTTGACATAAACGGTGGATAAACTCAGACCCTGCGAGCAAAGTTTCATCTTGAATGGAAATTTCCCGCTGTTCTGCCTTGTTGGGCTTAGAGAAATGATGATAGTCCAGGTCGATAAAAGTTGCAGGGATGCTCAGCCGAGCTGCTTCTTTCAACGCTACATATTCAGGTGAGTAACGAAGCATCGGATAATAACAGGCCGCTCTCTCATCTTCACTCTCATAGGTGTAGTAAAGACTGACAGGAGGTAGGGTTGCCTCATCAGCCAGAACTTGAAGTAAGGGATTGCCGCTCTCAGGGCCTTCGATTAGAATGATGTCCGGCTTGTATTCTTCAATCAATCGCAGCAAATGATAGGAACAGGCTGGGCTATGATGGCGTATGGGAAAATAAAGCGTTCCGTTGTTCAGGTTATAGACCTGAGACTCAAATAGCGTCTGTAACTGGGCAACATCCAGATCAGCTTTTCCTGTTAACCGATCCATTTCTTCTCCTCGTAGTAATCCTTCCAAATCCCTTCTTCTCTGGAACGCTCCTTCACGACCTTGGAGAAGTAGGTTTTGAGAATGGACAGATCCTTGTCGCTTTCTTTCGCTATCGTCCCCAACATGTTTTGCACCAGCCGATCCAATGTAATTCCCTTGTCTTCGTAATAATAGGAAGTCATTGCACTCTGTACATATACAGATACGGCTTCAGCCGTACTCATGGACGCTTGGGGCGTATCCAACTTGTAACCTTCCCGCGTCATTCCTGTGCGAAGCTCCATAAATGTCGTGGCCAGCAATTCAACCACATCCGAATTAATCTCGGTGTCTATCCCGCTATGTAATAACAGGCTTTGCGCCTGGGATTCAATAATTTTGGCTTCCATTTTCACACTGCTAATCGGTTTGATCGTCTCAAAATTGAAACGGCGCTTCAGCGCACCACTCATTTCATTGACGCCTTTATCGCGAATGTTCGCCGTAGCAATCACGTTAAACCCTGGTTTGGCAAACAGCACACCGCCGTCCAGTTCAGGAATACTCATTACCTTGTCACTGAGAATACTGATTAGGCTATCCTGTGCTTCAGCAGGACAACGTGTAATCTCCTCAAAACGGGTAAGAATCCCCTTCTTCATTCCGTTATATAACGGTGAGGGTACAAGTGCCGCTTCGGATGGGCCTTTATCCAGCAGCATGGCATAATTCCAGGAATATTTGATCATGTCTTCGGTTGTACCTGCCGTACCCTGAATCGTGTTCAGACTTGTTCCGGAAATAGCTGCGGTTAGCAATTCACTAAGCATGGTCTTGGCTGTCCCGGGTTCCCCTACCAGCATCAAGCCCCGATTGCCTGCCAAAGTTACCACGGAACGTTCAATCAGGACATCGTTGCCATAAAATTTCCGCGTAATGGGAACCTCTTCTCCATCCAACATTGCAGGTTTATCCCTGCCAATAATAAAATCTCTGACATAGGCCGGGGACAGCAGCCAGTTTGGAGGACGTTTTCCTGTATCTTCTTCTCGCAGTGCCCGTAATTCTGTCTCATATAATGTCTCGGCGGGTGGCTTAAGCATTTCCATCGTCAAGGTTTCTCCTCTCGCATAAACAGATCGTATGTTCTTATAAAGTTTTATCTTATCACAGCAGCCTTTCAACGAACTTAGAAAACGACAAAAATGGTTGAAACGTCCTTCTTATCAGCATTCTTCATAAGTCCTTAGACATGGTTCATAGCACAATTGTGAATTACTTATATCGTTGCATTATGACAACTGCTTCAAAACTAATTTGAGTCCACGTTGTTGTTGTAGAAAACTTCATATTATAGGCCATACGTCCCTATAGTTCATTAAACGATCTGTAATATGGTTCAAGCAGATTAACAAGGTTTCAATCGCTCCAATATTGAATATATAGATGGTGCAGGCTTTTCGTATGAAGCCACCGAAATTAACATATGATCCCTTAGATAAGATGCGTAACATTACGAGCTTTTGATGAGAGGAGATTAACCATTTGAGTACAAATGAAACTTCACAGCCTGAGTTCTTCACCCGAGAATTCACACAGAACCCTTACCCCGTATATGAAAAGCTGAGACAGAATGATCCCATTTACAGAGTCCTGTTCCCTCATGGTGATTTCGGTTGGATTATTACCCAATATGAGGATGCAGTCGAAGTATTAAAAGACAACCGCTTCAGTAAGGATGTAGTCAAACGTTACGGACCCGATCAACAAAATATCTTCGTGCATAACATGCTTTTTTCCGATCCGCCTGATCATCGCCGGTTGCGTGGACTCGTACAGAAGGCTTTTACTCCCAGATTGATTGAGGGCATGAGAAGCCATATTCAAGATATTGCCGACGATCTCCTGGATAATCTCGATTCCCAGGACAAGATGAATCTGATCGATGAGTTTGCTTTTCCATTACCGATCATTGTGATCAGTGAGATCCTGGGTGTACCCCTTGAGGATCAGGACAAATTCCGTCTATGGTCCAATTCCATCATCGATGCGACAAGTGCGGAGAATTCCGAAGTGTTTGAAAAGCATGCCCAGGAATTCATTGATTACCTGAATGCCTGGTTTGCCAAAGTACGTAAGCAACCGGGTGACGATCTGATCAGCCAGCTCGTAGTGGCTGAAGAATCAGGAGAACAACTCTCTGAAAAGGAGCTGCTTGGTGTTGTCGCTCTGCTGATCATCGCCGGACACGAAACAACCGTTAATCTGATCGGTAATGGTGTGCTTGCCCTTTTGGAGCACCCGGAACAACGCGACCTGTTGATAAAGAAACCTGAGTTAATCCATAATGCTGTTGAAGAAATGCTGCGTTATAACGGCCCGGTTGAATTCAGCACGTCCCGCTGGGCATCCGAGGACATTGAATTTCATGGGCATCACATAGCTGAAGGTGAACTTGTTATTGTAGCTCTGGATTCAGCCAATCGGGATGAAGAGAAATTTAAGGATGCGGATGTTTTTGACATCACTCGCGAGAAGAGCGCACATTTGGCTTTTGGCAAAGGCATTCATCTCTGTCTGGGAGCCCCTCTCGCGCGACTGGAAGGCGAGATTGCCATTAATACGCTGCTTCGCCGCTTTCCCGATATGCAGCTTCAGACTGGTGTTAATGAACTTGAATGGAGACCCGGCATGATTGTTCGTGGTGTTAAGGAGATCCCGGTACAACTCAAATAGATATGTATTTGAAGCAAGAAAGCGAGGCACCTGCTTGCATGGAAATTAACACCATTGTTTTAGTCGTTTTTTTACTTCTTATTCTTATCTTATTGGTTCGCGTCATCAGCTTGCAGACACAGCTGAATGAATTGAAAAGGGATGTAGAACGTCTGGAGAATGGTTCAGGCAGTACCGCACACTCCCCTCTCAGTTATAACACTTCTTCAGTGAATGAGTCCCCGCCTCCACCGACACAGGCTGACCTGACTGAACTTGATAGAGAATTGCAGGCACTTGCACAACAGGGCAAGAAAATAATTGCAATCAAAAAGGCTCGTGAAGCCAGAAACCTGTCGTTGAAAGATGCCAAAGAATACGTCGAATATCTTGAACGCCTATAATAAGTGAGCGTAGATAGACTTCCCAACTTCCTGCAAAGGTTTTTGCTTTCAGTTGATTCATATTTGACTGGAAACAAGGATCTTCGCGGGGAGTTTACTTTTTTCTAAAGACATGATACTGTTATTTCAATATTTATAGAAATAAGAAATAAAGACGAAAGGACCGATTTTGATGCAATCCAATCCGATTGATACTGAACAGGCTGTCAAAATTCATAAAGCTCTGGGCGAACAAACGCGATATAAAATCATTCAGATCCTTTCGGGTGAAAGCAATCTTTGCCCAGCTGATTTGGAGAATCGGCTTGTGACCGTAGCACTCTCCACTTTATCTCATCACCTGAAACAACTTTCCGATTGTGGTTTGTTAACCTCACAAAAGAAAGGTACGTATATTTACTACAGTCTGAATACGGATACTGTACAGAGATTCGCTCCTTATCTGTTGGAGAGATAAAATTTTTGTTTTATATTTCTATAATACTAGAAATATAAAATCATTATATTGGTAATGCTACCTAGTCCGCTGAGCCTTATCGTAGTCGTATAAATACCCTTTTGTTATAGCACGCGGTACATTTGATGGATTATGTACTCGCTTTGCCTCATTGGTAGATTAGTTATTTCTTAATCCCGTTCTCTCGTCTTTATTTCTATATTTCTAAAAATATAATAATTATAATCAGAAAGAGGTTATATACTCATGTCTAACACATGGAAAATCTATGTCCTGGCCTTGGTCAGCTTTCTTGTAGGGACCTCCGAATATGTCATTGCGGGCATTCTGGATCGGATCTCGGACACCATGAATATATCGTTGATTGCTGCGGGACAGCTGATCACAATCTTTTCACTCATTTATGCACTCGGTACGCCCATTATTATCGCCTTAACATCCCGCATGGATCGACGAAAGCTGCTGCTCTACTTTCTGGGACTTTTTGTCGTTGGTAATGTCTTGGCCTACCTGTTACCCGGATATGGACTCTTTATCGCTGCACGTGTCCTCATGGCGCTGGGAGCCGGAGTCGTCGTTGTAACAGCCTTGACAGTCGCTGCCAAAATAGCGCCTGCAGGCAAACAGGCCAGCTCTATCGCAACGGTCATTACGGGGTTTACCGCATCTCTGATCGTGGGAGTTCCACTGGGAAGAATGGTTGCTGCAGCTTGGGATTGGAAACTTATTTTTGCAGGTATCGCAATTTTGGGTGTGATTGCCATGATTGTTATTGCATCTACGATCCCGCCATCTGAAGGCGAAGCACCCGTTCCTTTGAAAAAACAATTAGCTCTCCTTAAACAACCTCGTATTGGATTTGCGCTACTTGTCAGCTTTTTCTGGTTAGGAGGCTATTCTATTGCGTATACTTACATTTCACCCTACCTGGTATCTGTTGCAGGCATGAGCGAAACGTTGTTAAGTTCCGCTTTGCTGGCTTTTGGTATCGCAAGTCTGATTGGTTCCAAATCTGGAGGATACAGCGCCGATCGTATGGGAGTTAAGCGAACACTCATCCTGGGAATGGCCCTGCATGTCGTAAGTCTGCTGATGCTGAACATCACGGCTCATTCAGGTATGGCCGTCTTCATTGTGTTGATTCTATGGTCTTTCTCCGCTTGGTCTTCCGGCCCAACACAGCAATATAATCTGGTTACAATGGCTCCAGAATCGTCCGGGATTATGTTAAGTCTGAACAGCTCAGTTATGCAACTGGCCATGGCTGCTGGTGCGGGTATTGGGGGAATCGCCGTCAGCTCAGTATCATTGCCATCTATCACCTGGATTGGAGCTGCAGGGGTATTAATTGCAATGATCATCATCATTCTTGCCTATCGTCCGGCAATTGCCACAACAGCTCAGAATGAATCTTCCAATGTGGCATAATGGAGCGTAAACTCAAGAATAAAATGATAACACTCAAAAAGAGAGGCACTGTAATATTACAGTCGCCTCTCTTTCTTATTCAGTCTGATTGGTGCCTTATTGTGCAGTTACAGCACCATCAATGGGATAAACAGCGCCATTGATATACGGAGCTTCCTCTCCCAGCAGGAAGGATACCAAATTAGCAATCTCTTCAGGCTTACCAAGACGTCCGGATGGAATGCTGTCAAGGGTCGCTTTGAATACTTCAGGATTATCTTTCCCGAACTGAACCACCATTGGAGTTTCAATCGTACCTGGGGCAATGGCATTCACACGAATGTTTTCTTTGCCATACTCAATGGCCGCAGTACGTGTTAGTCCAACTACGCCATGCTTCGTCGCTGCATATGGTGCAACTGCTTGAACACCCACAATACCTGCTGTAGATGCCGTATTGACGATGGAACCACCGCCAGTTTTGAGCATTTCGGTAATCACATACTTCAATCCGTAAAATACACTTCTCAGGTTAATATCAATGATTTGGTCAAACTGTTCGATAGTATGCTCAATTAGTTTAATACCAGGACCAGCAATCCCGGCATTATTGAAGAACATGTCGATTCGACCGAATTCCTCGATCGTTTTGTTAACATAATTCTCTACCTCGTTCGCCTTGCTTACATCTGTTTGTACAAAAATGGCTTTACCGCCCAGCTTCTCAATCTGTTTTACAGTTTCCTGACCCGTTTCAGCCACGAGATCAACGACCACTATAGACGCGCCCTTTTCTGCCAGCTTCAGTGCAGTCGCTTGGCCTAATCCACTTCCTGCTCCAGTGATAATTGCTACTTTTCCTTTGTGACTCATTTTGATCTCCTCCATGTGTGTTCGTCATCTGTCATCGGATCGATTAATTCGATATGAAGCGGTATTGCGTTGGAATGCAACATATGTAGGGTAAAAAGCTTTGAATCCTGCCTGACTTTACCTATTTTAAAGGAGTTTCAATTTAAAAACAAACCATATAATATGAGCACATACTATAATATTCATCACATTCCACACATCTCAAGAAGGAGAACTCCTTAATAAAAGCGTGTAACATTCCCCTTCTTTTTGGTGAGATGTACAGTTTAATTTCATGCATTTACATTGTCAGATCGACGGATGAACAAAGTGCGATAATGCTAAGGAAACCTAATACTTATCTTAGCAAATTGGTTTTGGCCAGCTCGATCAGCTCATCGCCACGTCCATTCAGCACCGCCTTCATCATCCATAAGGTGAAGCCCTCGGCCTGTTTTATATTAATCTTCGGAGGCAGGGACAGCTCCTGACGGTTCACCACAACATCAATCAGAACAGGGCCATCATGCTGCAATGCCCGCTCTACAGCCCCTTCCAGATCAGCCGGATCTTCAACCCGTATCCCCTCCAGGCCCATCGCTTGAGCTACCATCGCAAAGTTGGGATTTACAAGCTCGGTACCGGATTCAAGCAATCCGGCAGCTTTCATCTCCAGTTCAACAAAACTGAGTGCACCATTGTTAAACACGACAACTTTAATCGGGAGATTATGCTGTTTAAGCGTCAGAAGATCACCCATCAGCATGGCAATGCCGCCATCACCGGACAAAGAAATTACTTGTCTTCCCGGATCAGACACCTGCGCTCCAATTGCCTGTGGAAGAGCATTCGCCATAGTGCCATGACTGAATGAACCTAACAGTCGGCGATTGCGACTCATTTCAATATAACGAGCCGCCCATACCGTAGGTGTACCTACATCGCAGGTGAAGATTGCATTTTCTGCTGCAGCATCGCTGATAACCTTGGTTAGATACTGTGGATGAATTGGTGTTTTTCCGGGTTTACCTACGGCAAGCTCATCCAATTCTTTGCGAACTTTCTCGTAACGTTCCACACTTTTATGCAAATGTTTGTCGCTATGCTCTTCCGTGAGATAAGGTAATAATGTTTCAATGGTGGCCTTTATGTCTCCACACACTCCATAATCGAGCTTTGTACGGCGACCAAGGTGTGAAGACTGAATATCCACTTGAAGTACAACCGCATCGTCCGGGAAGAATTGACGGTACGGAAAATCTGTTCCCAGCATCAGGAGCACATCACAGTCCATCATGGCATGATAACCGGAGGAATACCCGATTAACCCCGTGAGGCCCACCGAATACGGGTTATCGTATTCCAGGTATTCCTTGCCTCGCAAAGCAATAACCATAGGGGATTTCAAGCGATCACAGAGCTGCATCAGAGGTTCACGAGCACCAGCGCAGCCTGCGCCACACAGCAAAGTGATTTTTTTGCCTTGATTCAGGAATTCCGCCAGTTTCCGCAGTTCAGGTTCAGATGGGTGTACAACAGGCTGTGTCGCATGATATACATGCTCCGGCACAGGCAGGTCGGCCGCTTCTAAAGCCGCTACATCACCCGGCAGTATAATGACGGAAACGCCTGAACGCGCTACTGCGGTCTGCATTGCCATCGTAAAGGAACGCGGCATCTGTTTGGCTGTTGTGATCACTTCACAATAATGACTGCATTCCTGAAACAAATACTCTGGATGAGTCGCCTGAAAATACTCACTCCCAATCTCATCACTTGGAATATGAGCTGCGATGGCAAGTACCGGTACACGGTTCCGATGACAGTCATACAGACCGTTAATCAAGTGCATGTTTCCCGGTCCGCTGCTGCCCGCACATACGGCGATACTTCCGCTCACTTGGGCATCTGCCCCGGCCGCAAAAGCAGCTACTTCCTCATGGCGGACATGAATCCATTCAATTTTACCCGAACGACGGATGGAATCGAGTACCGCATTCAAGGAGTCTCCAACGATACCATAGATGCGTTTGACGCCTGCGTTCAATAGTGCTTCGACCAGAACGTCTGCAATTGTTTTTTTCATGACAGGTCGGTCTCCTTTATTCGCTTATTTTGAGTTATGTTTCCACCGCGTTAAACTACCTATTCTTTTACCCCAATCTTTTGAAATTAGAAACAAAATCATATGTATTTATAGATATATACAAAAATCCGCTTGTCATGGACTGACAAACGGATCATGGGTTGTTATGGCTTAAAAAGCGGTTCATTGCATGTTTAGTAATTCATTCACATCCATAAATTAATATTAAATGGCAGGCATCACATTGCCACCACTGACTGGGATATAAGCTCCTGTAATAAACGAGGACAGGTCGGATGCCAGAAATGCTACCGCATTGGCAATTTCCTGATCTTCTCCCCTACGTTTCAACGGAACAGTTTGAATATAACCCTCATCATGCCCCGATTCACTGCTGCGGTCGCGCTCACTGATCGTCCATCCAGGCGCAACCTGGTTGACCGTAATCTGATATTCGCCTACCTCTTTTGCCAGCACACGGTACAAACCATCCATGCCGCGTTTTCCCGCTGTATATGCAGACTGGGTAGCAAAATTTTGCATCGCACATTCCGTATTGATACCAATGAATCGACCAGCTCTGGCTTCTTTCATATAAGGGATGAATGCTTTGGCAAGATACACACTCTGCATCACACATGATTCGAACTGGCTTATATAATCATCCGGTGATTGTTCCAGCACCGTTGTCCAGGCATATTGGATGACCGCATTGGCAACCACGATATCCACATCGCCGAGGCTGGACTGAATTTCATCCCGCAACCGAAATGCCGTATCCTGCTTCGTAATATCGCCCTGAACAATGAACGTTTTTCGACCGATGGCTTCAATCTCAGCTTGTAGCTCTTTAGCCTTCGTTTCATTATTTATGTAATGCAGCGCGAGATCAGCACCACAGTCTGCCAACGTACGAGCGATGACCCTTCCCAATTGACCGGTTGCGCCTGTCACCAGTGCCGTTTTACCTGTAAGATCCAATTTCATAGGGAAAAGTCCCCTCCTTTGAGCCACATGTGTAAACACGAAATTTAGTGATGAAGAAAGAAGGATTTCAAAATGATTTAACCCTCATTAATCAAACTAGAAAACGCTTTCGAAGTTCATGTTATCTTCTGTTTGGTTCAATGAGATTCATCATTTCATTACTTCCCGTGCTGAATGAGATCGATTTCCTGGAAGCGACTAACTTCTTTTTCCCACCGTTCTTCCACATATTTGCGGTGAACCGGATGATCATTGTATGTATCATATGCAGCCTGATTGGCGAACACCATTGAAAAACTATAGTCAAATTCATTTTTTTCGCTTACCTGACGCAGGATCTGGAATTGCTCTACACCGGGGATATTCGCCAGTGCATCCGCACTCTCTTTCAAAAATGCCTCTGCTTCGGGTGTATCTTTACCCGCGTAAAGTGTAAACGTTACCATATGATTGATGCTGCTCATCTCTATTTCCTCCTCCAATATGTCTGATTCTGTTTTCTAGTGTACATCCGAATGTGTTGTAAGCGCAATAATTGGTTGAATTAATTTTAGAGGAAATGAATATGTATGAGTATTAGAATTACTTTTACTCTGAATTACATGGGTTTACTAATCGGTATGCAAACAAAAAAAACCTCAGGATTAATCCCGAGGTTTTCTTGTAATGGTTGGACAACCTATTTGATGTTGTATTTACGGTTAAATTTATCAACACGACCACCGATGTCCACGTTTCTTTGTTTACCAGTGAAGAATGGGTGGGATGCGGAGCTAGTGTCCACACGGATTACTGGGTATGTGTTACCATCTTCCCATTCCATTGTTTCGTTCGAGAATTTAGTCGAAGAACTCAGGAATTTGTAATCAGCACTTGCATCGAAGAAAATTACTGTTTGTGTCTTTGGATGGATATCAGCTTTTGGCATAATCTATTTACACTCCTTTAATATGGGTACTTCTTAGAATAGAACTAAATTTTATTATACTCTTTTTTTGGACGAAGTACCAGTCGGAATTAAAGAAACGATAAATATTTTACAATTCACTGTGATTTGTACAGGTTTCAGAGTTCAAGTTAAGCCCTTCTCCAGCACATTTAGCATATATTCCAACGCTTCAAGTTCATCTCTTCCCCGTGTCTGTAATCTCACCACACTGCCATGTCGAATGGGAAGAAGCGCCATACCAAGCAAGCTTTTGACATCTACACGATGCTCATGATTCGCATCCATAAATGACAATGAAATATCCGATGCAAAGCGCGACGCTTGAGAAGATACAGACATCAGATCATCCCGTTGGAAATCAGAGTGAATCATAAATTCATGTGTTCTCACAACCTTCAGTTCCTTTCGCTAGATGCTATTCAACATATTTGGTGTGTATAATTTTATATATTAAAATCTTCAAGCATTATACCACGTTACGGAAGCTTGTTTAATCCTTTTATGGCGAAAAATACAAAAAAAGAAGCCCTAAACATCAGGGCTCCTTCGAAATAGATTCATTTGCCGTTCGGATACACCATTACTTTCAGACTTCCGCTCTTGTTGTGCAATGCTCGTTCCATGGCCTGTTGGGTCTCCTCAAGCGAATAACGGTCAGTAATCAGGGACATCACATCATGCTGGCCTGAGCTCAGAAATTCAATTCCCGCTGGATACGTATTGGCATAACGGAAGATTCCGTATATATCAACCTCGTTGTCCGCGATAAAAGGAACATTCAGGGCAATCTCGTCCTGTGCAGGCAGTCCTACAATAGCAAGCTTGCCTCCGCGGCGGAGCGAATATAATGCTGACTGAAGCGCCTTCGGATTCCCCGCGGTTTCCCAAGCTGTATCTACACCGACGCCGTTCGTTAACTCACGGATCACCGCCTGTGCATCTTCGTTCCGTACATTAATGGTATGGGTGGCGCCCATTCGACGAGCAGCCTCCAA
This sequence comes from Paenibacillus sp. GL_099_B, assembly GCF_057835695.1. Classification (NCBI taxonomy): domain Bacteria; kingdom Bacillati; phylum Bacillota; class Bacilli; order Caryophanales; family Paenibacillaceae; genus Paenibacillus; species Paenibacillus sp. GL_099_B. Next base: position 3,581,100 of record NZ_CM174430.1, on the reverse strand, counting down.
CCGCACTTCCTCCAGATCTGTGACGATGATGCGCTCTACGCCAAACGATTTGGCAGCTGCAACAGCCATCAGTCCAACAGGTCCCATGCCCATAATAGCAAGTGTGGTTCCCGGAGCCAGTTTACTACGTCTTGCAGCATGAATGCCAACCGAGAAAGGTTCGTTCATGGCTGCCTCTTCATAAGACAGATGATCCGGGATAGGGAAAACCATATCCTCCCGAATGGTCATGTACTGTACAAATGCCCCATCTACCGGAGGCGTCGCCAGAAATTGCACATCGGGACACAGATTATAACGGCCTTCTTTACATGCCGTACATCGTCCGCAGGTTACCCCAGGCTCAATGGCTACCCGATCTCCTTCTTTCAGCCGTGATACTTTCGAGCCTACAGCTGCTACGATACCTGCACATTCATGTCCGAGTATAATTGGTTTCTCAACCACAAATCGGCCAATTCTGCCATGTTCAAAATAATGCACATCCGATCCGCAGACGCCAACGGCCATCACTTGAATGAGTACCTCGTCTTCAGCCGGCTGTGGTACAGCCTGTTCCTCAATGATGATGTGCCCAGGCTCTGTCATTACAGCAGCCTTCATGGTCTCGGGTAATTGATGATGTCCCATATGTTCCCTCCTTCTCATGTATGCCAACGCTGTTCTTTCCTCCGGAGAAGATCCGACAGTTCTAGCTTTCGTATCCAGATTAATATATCGTTCTTCCTTGTTTATCTGCAATACCACTTTTGCGATAGAAGTACGTATTGATCATGTCTCGCCATTCCTTGGCATGCTCCGCCTGCCCTGCCTGTAACGCAGACACCTTATCAAATACAGTAGAATCAATCTTGCCTTCCAGCTGTCCCCAGGTCTGAGCTAATGCCGCAGCCTGCTCTGAACCTTCAAAATGTGTATCATAAATGTGCTGAATGACCGTTTTGCCAGAATGCAGAACATGTGTATACGGGACATGGTGGAAAAATAACAGCAGCTCATCCGGACAGGAATCTAGGGATTCATATCTTTCGGCATTTTCGCGGTGGTATTGGGAAGTGTATCCTGTTCCACTGCTCACTGTCCGGTCCACACCAATGCCATCACAATCGGCAAAGTGATACGTCCCCCACTTGGAATACTCATAGCCATCCACATTTGGCCCATAATGATGCTCTGGATTAACCATCCAGCCTACACCGAGTGGTGCCGTATAACTTTCATAGATATCCAATGAATTCAAAAGCATGCCCGAGATTAGACGAACGACCTCTTCGTCATGTCCGAATGTAAGTCTAACCCACTCCTCCGCGATCTCTTCCGATGACAGCTCTGGATTCCAGGCAAGTCTCCCATATCCATATAGATTCGCCTGAGCGAGCGGATGTCCTGTCCAGCATTCATCTGCACCGATATTGGATACTGCGGCAAAGCCGCTATACGGTCTGTCGTACAGAGAACCGTCAGCAATACGTTTGATTTCAGAACCTGGCCCCTTGGCAAACGTATCAAAATCCAATACTTCTTTCCATTGTGGAATCAGATAACAGAGATGCCGCTGCTGGCCCGTATACTCCTGCGTAATCTGGAATTCCAACACCTGATTTGTGTTCTCCATTGCCCCGAACAGCGGAGATACGGCCTCGCGAACCTGAAAGTCCATTGGTCCATTCTTGATCTGCAAAATGACGTTATCCGCAAATCGGCCATCCAGTGGCTTGAAGTGGTCATATGCCGCCCGTGCGCGATCTGTGGAGCGATCACGCCAGTCTTGCTTGCAGTTATAGACGAAGCAGCGCCAAATCACCAGTCCACCGAATGGGCGAAGTGCCTCGGCCAGCATGTTCGCTCCATCGGCATGATCACGGTTATATGTGAAGGGTCCTGGCCGATTTTCCGAATCCGCTTTGATCAGATAGCCGCCAAAGTCCGGAATTGCCGCATACACCTTGGCTGTCTGAATGTTCCACCATTCACGGACCTGTTCATCCAGCGGATCTGCCGTAAGCAATCCAGCAATCTCTATCGGACTTGCGTAGTTGGCGCTCAGGAACAATCGGATGCCGTACGCTCTGAATTGGGCAGCAACCTTCGCAACATCACCCAGGAAACGTTCCGTCAGGAACAGGCTCTCACGCTGATGAACGTTAACGTTATTGATTGAAATGGCGTTAATGCCTGTAGAAGCGAGCAATCTGGCATAATCTCGAATACGTCCGAGATCACGAGTGAATTCTCCATTGTCATAGAAAATGGATTTTCCAGCATAACCACGCTCGATGCTGCCGTCCACATTATCCCACTGATTGATCATGCGTAATGCATTAACTGGCTGCTCAGAAATATAGCTTAATCTTCCCGTAGCAGGATGCACATCGTTTGAGTTTTCTTGCTCCAAAACAAGTTCCCTCAACAGATGAAAGGTACCATATAGAACACCTTGAGGGGTTTCAGAACCAATAATCAGCCTGCCCCGTTCCTTATCTTCGCGGATAATATAACCTTCTCCTTGCACGGTAGAGCGTTCCGTGTCGCTGAAGGCCTGAGCTACAGCTTCCGATCCCGTCCATGTGCCAAGCCATATCCCTTGTGCCTCCTGGTTCGCTAAATCCGGCTCACTCGCTTGGCTGGCAACTTCATGATTAACTTTCGGCTTGATGCCAAACAGCTTATCCAGCCCCTGTGTCAGTTCGGCAATTGCTGTTGATATGATTTCCTGATCTTCCGCCACCGACACGGTATGGCTCCAGGCAGGGGATGCCTTTTTGGCGTTCCCTTTCACTGCGGATTGACTTTGAAGATATCCAAGCCACGCATCATATTGCGGGCCGGAGATATTGGATTGAACGGTTGTGTTGCTCATTGTACAGCCTCCTTGCTAGCATAGATCTGCTCCAGACGATTACCTTTGCCTTCGAGCAGCCATAGAATCGATGTTACTCCGCGCGGGTAATACTTGCTTCCGACCGCTACACCGGCCAGGATCTGGTCACTCCAGCACCAGTAGGATTCCTCTGGATGCAGCAGCCAGTTTACATGAGCAACGTCAGAAGCCTTCCCTGTTTCATCCCATTCCACGCCCAGCAGTTCTCGTGCAATGAACTGAGACAGATATATTTTGCTGAGCCATGAGTTATTGCTCGTAGAAGACAACTTCCAGCCTCCATCTTCAAACAAACAAGTGCCAGGGACAAGAACGGTTTTAAAGTGGGTTCGAAGCGCTTGCAGGTAAGGACCGAAACGGCCATTTACATCCAGCGCGCCTTCACAGCCGGTGAAGTATGGGAACACCAAGCCTTCAATGGCCGGAATGATACGGGAATCATTATTTTCGGCGATAACTGCCGGAATGTAGCCACCATCGGTTAACTGGGCTGCGATACTGGCTGCACAGCGATCTGCCTGACGTCCTGCGTGATGAGACAACTCAGCCAGCTTCTCTGCAGCGAACAGCTTCTCCAGTGCTACATAGACGGCCCAGCATTTGCCTGCCAGATAGATGTTGTTACGGGACTGTCCAAGCGACACATCCAGGCTGTCGTATGTGGTAATCTCGGCTCCACCTTTGGTGCGACTGCTATCCAGCCCCATTAGGCCATTGCGTTGTTGTTCATCCGGATGATCCCGGTTTAACATGCTTTCGAAGCAATCCCGAATGACGGGCAGCATCTCTTTAACAAAGTCCCGATCCTGCGTCTGTTCAATATATACAGTTGCACAGCAGAGCCAGTTGACCAGTTCCTCGTGACTCATTTGCGAGAAGCAGTCATCAATACCCACCAGTTCATATGCCGAGTGCCCCGGACGTGAGAATACATTTGCCACGCCGATATCATGCGTGAAAGTAATGCCGCCCGGATATTCCTTCTCTTCGCCCGGGAACCGCACTTGATCTGTATAACTGTAGCGTTTCACAAACCACTCCAACTCGTTACGCACGGTCCAAGGATTTAAGGCAAGTTCAAAATACAACTGATCTGCGGTCAGATCGAGTGTATTCATCATCCGGTATTCGCCTTCATTTACGATCCAGAACGGTTCGCCGTCCTCATCCAGCAGTTGTGTACTTGCATAATAGCTGTGAATGGAATGGGCGAGCATAAATGACTGATCTTCACTCAAAGCAGATACACCGAGACGTTGCTCAACTTCCTTACAGGAAGCAGTCAGCTCGTTGAAACGGTCTAGCGCGTATTTTCCGGCTTCCAGGATATCTGCAAAATAACGACTATACCAATAGGTCGTGTCCATACCCGAAGTAACGATCCCGCCGCGATAAAAACAGACGGCAAATTGGTATGTACGCTTCTCTCCAGCGGGGACGTCCATCAACAACGCAGCTGTTTCGCCCAGTCCGAACGCCAGATTCTCACGATGCTTCTCCTGCAATATCTTGTCCAGAGTAAATCCGCGTGCAGGCCATAGCCCCTCATCCGCAGACAAAATGGCGGTTAGGCGACCTTGTCCAACTCCGGTTAATGCCCCACCCTCAGGTCCTCCGATGATACGCATGGCTGAGTAAGGATCATTACCTTGGTAGCCAAAATATGCTTTACGCGACTGCCGTCCTTGCGTGTTATCAATTGTCATCTCCACCAGCACCGCAGGCACAAGCGCATCCATTATTGCTTCACGATCGCCACTCAGCGGTTCGGGTACAGGACGCACAGGTGAGTAAATACGGAAAGTCAGATCACCCGCCGTCCACGTATCTATTCCTGAAGTGAACTCGCGGGTAATCTCTTCATCGCGGAACGCTGAAATCAGTGGGCGTGTTCCCTGTGCTGCAACTGCCGCTGGCGTGCTCGCTCCACTTTCCGTCGAGGCCGAAGACACCTGATCTGAATCCGAATTCTCCACTTTCTCTACATCATATCGAACGCTTGCATCTTCAACGGCTTCGAAAAATGGGAGTGCTTCGTAGTTCTCACTGTCGCGAGATTGTAAACCTATATATACGTTCTGATCTGCTGGCTTGCCAAGCTCCAGGCCTAGTCCGCCTTTGGCTCCTTTGTATCCAAGCGTAAAGCTGGCAAAAGCCCCGATCGGTGAGTGATGGGCATTATAAAAGATGGATTTGGATGTGCTCATGAACGATGACCCCTCTCAAAATGGTTTGCATGCGTTTTCATTAGCCCCATCCTACCATGGGCATTCCACCGTAGACCATGGTCAAATCAATCGGATATTTACCCAAATCAAGCTAATAGACTATAATATAAATAAAGCGGTTACATCTGTTTCTATATTTTTTATCAAGGGGGTCTTCCATGTCTTCCACCTATTTGCCTCCCGCTTTGGGAGAGAGTGTACATGAAGTATTCTACCCGGATGTACAAACAACGGTGAATTTGTTCGCCATACATTTGCGAAGTGTCGGGGCCGATTGGGATTATCCAGCCCACGAACATCCACAATATGAGCTGAATTATGTAACGGAAGGCGAACAATACATGACCGTGGACGGCAAGCTGTATATTCAAAAGGCTGGAGAATTACTCCTGATTCCTCCAGGAAGTATTCATTCCAGCCTGAGCCATAACGGCAAGGGGTTTACGTATTTTTGCATGCATTTTGATATCGATGATCAGTTATTTCTCTCTTTGCTTGCACGAATCAAGCAGGTTTTGTTCGATGTAGATAGTCCGGTCACCCGCCAGATCGAGCCTGTCCTTCGCAAATTAATGTCTTCTGCGGACAACCGGGCGGCGAGTACGATGGTACAGCGCATGCAGCTGCAATCGGCGGTATTTGAGTTGTTCGGCCATTTATGGGAGGCTGTCTCTCAGGAAGCCGCTCAATTGTTCACGGACGGATATGAGAAGATCGAACTGGCACATCAAATTCGTAACCGGCTGCAAGGACTGGTGAGTCAGCAGTTCAAACAGGGACGTGAGTCCGACAGCCATTATGGCATTGATGATATTGCAGCAGAGCTGGGCATCAGTTCCTCACATTGTAACCGTGTATTTCGGCAGGTGTATGGTCAGTCTCCGCGTGTATATTTATCTGAAATGGTTTTGCATGAAGCCAAAGTTCTGCTAGGTAACCCCAAGCTGTCGGTGCAGAACATCGCTGCCATGTTAGGTTACAAGGATATTGCCCATTTCAGTCGTCAATTCAAGCGCTGGTCAGGAATTTCACCCTCACGTTACAGACAGGAACAGCCTGCTCCCGAATGAGCTCATTCATTGAACATCATTCCAGTATGGTATTTAATTTGCTTACGATTAAACGTCAGTTTTTTTATTTTAATAGACGTTTAATCGTCTTCAGCTTGTTATCGTATGGCGGATATAAAATAGACAGGTTCAACCTGGTGCTCTTTTTGAGCACACTTTTCATATGAGAGAAGGTCTCCAGGCTATAACGCCCGTGATATGAACCAAGACCGGAATGTCCTACCCCTCCAAAAGGCAGACGTGGGTTGGCTACATGGGTAATCGTATCGTTAATGCAGCCGCCCCCAAAAGAAACCTCACGCATCACTTTATCCTGTAGTTGTGTATCAGATGTAAAGAGGTAGAGTGCCAGCGGTTTCGGCCGCTTCACAATACCTGCAATCGCCTCATCAATATGGGAATAACTGATAATCGGCAGAATTGGACCAAAAATTTCGTCCTCCATCGTCGCCGCTTCCCACGATTCGGCATCAATAAACGTCGGTTCAATAAAGCGATCTTCCTCATCGGAGTAACCACCATAGATGACGAGGGCTTGATCGCGTTCAATAAGGGTAGTGAGACGTTTGAAATGGGCCTTGTTGACGATTCGACCATAGTCTCGATTGTGCTGGATATTTGTGCCAAAGAACGACTCCACTGCTGCTTTCATTTCGGTGATCAACGAATCTTTCACCTGTTCATGCACAAGCAGATAATCCGGTGCGATGCAGGTCTGACCCGTATTAAGCAGTTTCCCCCATATAATGCGCTGTGCAGCCACTTTGAGATCTGCGTGCTTATCCACGATAACCGGACTTTTACCACCAAGCTCCAGCGTAACCGGAACGAGATTTTTGGCAGCGGCCTCCATGACGATTTTGCCAACCGGTACACTTCCTGTAAAAAAGATATAGTCAAATGGCGCATTAATGAGCGCCGTGGTTGTATCTTTGGCTCCTTCGACCACGTGAACATAAGCTGGTTCGAATACGGAGGTAATCATCCCGCGAATAACAGCGGAGACGGCTGGTGTGTTCTCTGATGCTTTGAGGACTGCCGTATTGCCTGCTGCCAACGCACCAACCAGGGGTTCAATTAATAGCTGGAATGGGTAGTTAAAAGGTCCAATAATCAATACCGCACCATACGGCTCAGGAATGATATAACTTTTGGAACCGACCAGCGCGAATTGAGTTTTAACTTTGACCGGCTTGACCCATTTCTTCACTTGGCGAATGGTGTGCGTGATACTATCCAGCATAAATCCGATCTCTGTAGTATAAGATTCGAACTCACTCTTGCCCAAATCCTGATAGAGCGCCTCGGTAAGACGGGACTCATACTTTTGAATCGCCTGTTTCAACCGGGTTAAATGTGCAATTCGAGACTCGGCCGAACGAGTAGCCCCTGAGCGGAAAAACTGCCGTTGATTCTGTAAAATTTCTTCGACTTCATGTTTGCTTAATTCTTGCATGACACTCATATAATCCAACTCCTCTTCGAGTTAATGATGATTCGTTTAAACATACGAACGTATAGACCACATGCCTAGGCATGTTAACAACTCTTGCCTATAAGCACTCCTCTTCCAACGCCCCAACCAGTTCCTTCAATAGTTCCACCGAGGACCTTAATGAAGCGGAATAATATCGCTGTGTGCCCTTCTGTTCCACGGAGATAAGTCCTTTCTCAAGCAATAGCTTGAGATGATGGGATATAGCAGGCCGGGATAGACTGAACTGTTCTGTAATTTCATTTACTGTCATGCTGCCCTTCTCACTAAGAGCAAGTAAAATCGCCTGACGATGATTGTCGCTAAGTACCTGGAATAAGGGGATGCAGGTTTGAAAAATAGATATCGATTTTTGTCCCATGGTTTCACCTCTATATATTCTACAGATATCACATTTGTCACGTCTGTTGGTTTAAACATTTGAACCTAATAACTATAGTTTACTCCACCATCCCGCTAACAGCAAGCCGTGTCAGATAAATTGTGAATAACTTATATAAAGCGCTTCCATACTACCATACAAGTATGGTAGTATGTCCTTGAAGGAGTTGAGATTATGGAATTTCCCCCTAGGTCTTCGTCCAAAGCCGAATTATTATCATCCTTAATAAACCCGTCTTCTCTGAACAAACAGGCATTCTCTTCTCGTGAGGCGGTCTATACGACGTTGAAGCAGTTGATTCTGAGTTTGAAGCTGCCTCCCGGTACCGCCATCTCGGAGAAAGAGATCTCGCTTGAGTTCAATGTAAGTCGGACCCCTGTTCGAGAAAGCTTTGTCCGATTAGCGCAGGAAGGTCTGCTGGAAGTCTATCCGCAGCGAGGTACCTATGTATCTCTGATTCAAGTTGATCTCGTGGAGGAAGCTCGATTCATGCGTGAACAGCTTGAGCGTGCCGTCATACGGCTCGCGTGTGTGCAATTTCCAGATGAACAAATGAAAATATTGGAGCAGAATCTTGCGCAGCAGCAGGAATGCATACTTGAACCGGATGATGAACGAATGTTCGGATTGGATGAGGAATTCCATAGTACTCTCTTTGCAGGCTGTAACAAAAAAAACACCTGGTCCGTGATCCAGCATATGAACGTGCATCTGAACCGGAGCCGAATGCTCCGTCTGTCTTCGGATCATCATTGGGATCACTTGCTCGAACAGCATCGATCCATGGTTCAGGCGATACAACAGCACGATGCCCAAACGGCGGAGCACATTATGCAGGAACATCTGCATTTGACCGTTACGGATCTTGCTGTCCTGCGGGATACATACCCTTCCTATTTTCAATGATGATGATGGATCTACCTGTTCTTTAAACTAATCTTGATGAGGTGAATGTGATGAGAATGGTTTTTCGCTGGTTTGGAGAAGGCAATGATACCGTAACACTTGACCACATCCGGCAGATTCCCGGAGTCGAAGGCATTGTATGGGCGCTGCACGATGTTCCGGCAGGTGAGGAATGGCCCATGGACAAAATTCTGGCAGTCAAAGCTGCTGCAGATAAGGCCGGGTTACATCTGGATGTCGTTGAGAGTGTTAACATTCATGAAGACATCAAGCTCGGTCTGCCTACACGTGATCAATATATTGAGAATTACAAAAAAACGATGGAAAAACTTGCCCAGGTAGGCGTTAAAGTGATCTGTTACAACTTCATGCCTATCTTTGATTGGCTGCGTACCGATTTGCATAAGGAGATGGAAGATGGCTCTACCGCCCTCTTCTACGAGAATAGCAAAATCGCCGATATTGAACCGCTAGAATTGGTTCGACGCATTACTGAAAATTCCGCATTGACGATGCCTGGCTGGGAACCGGAACGATTGCAGTATTTAACAGGTCTGTTCGAAGCCTATAAGGATGTAACAGAGGAAGATATGTGGGAACACGCTCGATATTTCCTGCAGGAGATCATTCCTACTGCTGAACGGTTAGGTATTCGAATGGCCATTCATCCGGATGATCCGCCTTGGCCAATCTTTGGTCTGCCAAAGATTATTACGAGTCAAGACAATGTTCGCAGATATCTGAACCTGTATGATAGCCCTTACAATAGTGTAACGCTGTGCAGCGGCTCTCTTGGAGCCAATCCAAACAATGATATCATCGGCATGATTCACGAGTTCAAGGACCGTATTCCTTTTGCTCATATCCGTAATGTCAAAATCTACGATAATGGTGACTTTATCGAGACCTCTCACCGCAGTCAGGATGGAAATGTTGATATTGCTGGTGTTGTGGAGGCCTATCACGATATTGGATTTGAAGGTTATGCACGACCGGACCATGGACGTCATCTCTGGGGAGAACAATGCAGACCGGGATATGGACTCTATGATCGGGCTTTGGGAATTATGTATCTGTGGGGCGTCTGGGACTCCCTGCAAAGGAGGTCAAAAGCATGAATGACTTTGCCAAAGAAAGATCAAGCCGTCTGGAAGGCAGAACAGCTGTAATTACTGGCGGGGCAGGTGTTCTATGTCGTTCTATGGCTGAGGAGCTCGCGCGTCATGGCGCAAGTGTAGCCATTCTGAACCGTACCGTATCCAAAGGGGAAGAAGTCGTTGCAGCAATCGAGGCTCAAGGCGGAAAAGCGATCGCAGTAGCTTGTGATGTGACCCAGGCCGATAGCGTAATAGCGGCAGCAGCTGTTGTTCAGGAGAAGCTGGGACCCTGCGACATCCTTATTAACGGAGCGGGTGGCAACCATGCCAGCGCCAATACCACAAATGAAATTTTCAGACAGGAAGATTTGGAGCAGCCGGATATCACTACTTTTTTTGATGTAAGTGTCGATGGTTTCCGTCAGGTGATGGATCTGAATTTTGTCGGGTCACTCATCCCTACCCAGATTTTCGCAAGACAAATGATTGAACGCGATGTTCCTACTACCGTTATTAATATTTCGTCCATGAGTGCCCCTTCGCCCATGACCAAAGTTCCTGCGTACAGTGCAGCCAAAGCGGCGATTAACAATTTCACGCAATGGCTTGCAGTACATCTGGCCGAATCGGGAATCCGGGTAAATGCTATTGCACCAGGGTTCTTCCTGACTGAGCAAAATCGTAATCTGCTGCTTAAGCCGGATGGATCGCCGACCGAACGTTCAAGCAAAATCATTGCGCACACGCCAATGCGGCGCTTCGGCAAACCGGAAGATCTCCTGGGCACGCTGATGTGGCTGGCAGATGAACGGCAGTCCGGTTTTGTTACAGGTACGGTTATTCCTGTGGATGGCGGGTTTATGGCTTACTCGGGTGTATGACCTCTATTCTATTTTCCTTTTACATGGATTGACCGAATTAAATATATGTTTTCGAATGATTAACCGAAGCCTGGAGTTCTTATCCAGGTTTCGGTTTTTTGCCGTTCAAGAATAAGATTATCCAGCCTAGGAAAAGCTTGTTATAGCCCACAAATATGCTGGGTGGAAATAAATATTGGCTCCAAGCATTAACGTTTTCAATTTGTATGATGAAGCGAAGGAAGGTGATACATACATGATGGAAGAAACATGGGTTGTTGCTGTGCGATCGATTATCGCCTTTCTGACCCTGATCATCTATACCAGGGTGCTGGGCAAACAACAAATGGGCAACTTGACGTATTTTGATTACATTAACGGCATTACGATCGGTTCCATCGCAGGTACATTTGCGACCGATCTATCTTCCAAGGCGTGGATTCATTTTGTGGCCTTGACCATTTTCACCATTATCACGATTATCTTTCAGTATATTACGCTGAAAAATCGTACCATCTCCAAACTGATGGACTCCGACCCTACACTTGTCATCCAGAACGGTAAAATCCTCGAACAGAACCTGCATAAAATGCGTGTAAAATTCGACGAATTGACCATGATGCTGCGGCAAAAGGATGTCTTTGACATCACTACGTTGGATTATGCCATTCTTGAACCGGACGGCAGTCTCTCTGTTGTGTTGAAACCCGAGAATCAACCGGTAACCGCGAAGGACATGCATATGCATCCTGCCAAGAGCAAGCTGATGACCGAGATTATTATTGATGGCGTGCTGATTAAGCAAAATCTGGAGGAACGAAACAAGGATACGAATTGGCTCAGCGAGCAGCTTAAGAAGCAAAAAGTGACGATACAGGATATTGCTTTTGCCGCCATATTGCCTAACGATAAATTGTATATTGATCTTTTTAAGGATAAGATCACCGAAAAAATCGATATGGGCGATTATGAGGGGCCTTTCTAAATTTACATGAAGGAGGCGATTGAATGAAATCGCGTTTCTGGTTGCTGTATGTGCTTCCGATCTGCCTCATTCTTGTGTTCGTTGCGATAATGGCAAGCGGAGCCCTTCTCAAAAAGCCCTTTGGTGCTGATGATCGCTTGCTTGAATCTGTACAAACATTGCAGAAACAGGTTGAGGGCAAAAAATGGACTGAAGCCAGGTCCCAAATCGATTACGCGATGAAAGCCTGGGACAAGATCGTCAATCGCATCCAGTTCAGTGTGGAGCGTGAGACGATCTACGATATTCTAGGTACCTTGGCAAGGATGAAAGGCGGCGTTGCTGCAGAAGATGATAAGGCGATTATGGAAGAAATTTATTACTTTTATGTGTTATGGGACAATCTTGGAGATTGACCCGAAGACACACAAAAAGGCACTCTCCTTTAATAAAAAAGGAAGTGCCTTCTCTGTTTTCTAAACATTACGCCCTCGTAATCCACGAGATTTTGACGTGCGGGCCGTGCTTTCTTTTCGGAAAAAGAGCGTAAGTGCTCCCTTCGCACACCACAGTGCAAACAGTGCAAATAACGTTCCCCAGAACAGCGCTGGGAGGAATGTCTGCTGAGCCAGATTGGCTGCATCCCCTGCGCGTGACGGCTGTGTCCAAGACATTAGTCCAACGTACATAGCACTAACTACGGACTCTTCCAGTGTGAGAAAAGCCAGTAACAAATAATAGAATTTCGCAATTTTGGCACCAAAGATCATAATCACAACATTCAGCGCACTAAAGCCTGTAAGCCAGAGCATGCCGAATTCTCCCCTTACATAGAAGAGAAGCGACACAAGAGCTACACCCGTCATGATGCCAAGCCCCCACATGTGCCGTCCTTTCCGGTATAGATAGAATAGCAGCCAGGCAAAGAGAGATGCCGTGACATACCCAGCTAAGGAAACCAATATAGATCTGCCGGGTGTCAGCATGGATGAATACGTAACGCCGCTGTGATCAGCGTATAATTCAATGCGCAATACTTTGCCGGATAACAACAGTGTTACCAGTGCATGACCAAATTCGTGAATCATCGTATCCAGATTACGGAACAATGAAGAAAATGGGATAAAGCGGGTTAGTATCGCTGAACCCACCAAGAACAGTATGGTTTTGAGCCATTTATTCAATTCGGTCCTACCTCCCTTGCCTCCGAGTAAAAATACCTATCACTATACTACGTGGCTACAGTGTAATCGTTTCGATCCATGAAATGTGCGGCGCAATATTGCATCCACCAGCAGAAACTCCGGTTATGGCCAATGAAAAAAGAAGACAGATCATAACGACCCGTTCCTGTCTCCAGTGTGGCAAGCAATCTGTTGCGCATCTGCAACAGCGCATAGGTCACAAATCGATCGGCTGCCTCATTTTGTACAAGTGTAACATAGGCATAGAGAGAATGATCTACCGGTTCATCGAGTGGGCTTACACCAGCGCATGAAAACTCAGTACGTACGCCCGCTCTGTGAAGCAAAGTCAAGGTATCCACAAGCTCAGCATCCACTTCAACATCGTTCCAAATCTCCGTTCTCTTCGCTGTCACCGTCTGCTTCTCGCGTTCCGTCCACTGCATTAACTCCAGCTTGCGTCTTCTCCATAGAGGGGCGGGCTGCTGGCTTAACAGCACTTCCTGTTCTTCATTTGAATCCATAAGGCTTTCCTCCCGTTCCCCGCATGATCTCCGTCACCCTGAACAACGCAGAGAGCACATCCCTGTGCTCTCTGCGTTGCAAAAGGCAAAGGAACGGCATTGCCATTCCTCAGCATGTTGTATTATTGTACCTTTTTCGATGACAGGCATCAAATGGGTTTTCTTTTTTCGTAAACTCGGCTTGTTAATGAAGCAAAAGCGCTACTCATTCAGTGCCAGTTTCAGTGCCTCCAAATTCTGCCGCATTACGCCGATGTAATCCATTCCTGCTGCGATCTCCTCTTCCGTCAACCCTTCAATCGGGTTCAACACAGCCGTTTTGGCCCCTACTTCACTGGCGATAGTCTCTGACACTTTGGATGAAACCAACGTTTCGAAGAAAATCGTTTTCACCTGATGCGCCTTGGCAAAATCAATAACGGCTGCCATTTGCGCTGCGGAAGGCTCTTGTTCAGGAGATAGACCGGCAATAGGTACTTGCTGCAAACCATATTCCTGTGCAAGATAGCCGAATGCAGCATGCTGTGTGATGAAATCTTTACGTTTGCTGTCTGCCACAGCCGCCTTGAAATCCTGATCCAGTTCCTCCAGTTTGGCAATATAGGCGTCGGCATTTTGCTTGAATTGCTCCGCATGTTCAGGCGCAGCCTGTGCAAGTCCAGCCTCGATATTCCGTACTTCCTTCACGGCAAGTGCAGGTGACAGCCAAACGTGGGGATCAAGTCCACCGTGATTATGATCATGTGTATGTCCTTCTTCTGCTTCGGCGTCATGATCGTGATCATGCTCCTCTGTTGTGGCTTCATCCGCATGGTCATGCGTGTCCGTTGTATCGGCATGTTCGTGATCATGCTCATCTTCTTCCGACCCTTCAAGCAGATCAATCCCATGGCTCGCTTCCACTTGAATGAGTTTGGCACTGCTCAGACTATCCGTAACTTGATCGATCCAGGATTCCATACCCGCCCCGTTATAGACAAGCACATCCGCTTTCTCGATGCTTGCAATATCTTGTGGTGTTGGTTCCCAATCATGTGGCTCCATACCCGCAGGAACGAGTGTATGGACATTAGCCAGATCACCTGCCACATTTTTGGTGAATTCGTACATCGGATAAAAGCTGACTTCAACGTTCAGTTTGGCCTCTTCGGTCTCGGCTGGTACTGGCGTGTTAGCCGAGCTGGTACTGGAATCGGAAGCGGACTGATTTTGTCCACAACCGGCTACGATAAGTGTAAAACTGAATAATAGCGCAAGAGCTGATTTTTTATTGAATTTCATGTGGTGTATTCTCCCTTGAATGTATGAATAGAGTTGCACGTTGTTGTTTTCTCTCTTTACGATGACGTTTACGGTTATATCGTCCAATCAGCTTTTGTGCTGATATGCCAATCAATAGAAAGACCAACAGGATGAGAGCAATCGTTCCTCCCGGTGGTGTGTTTAGATGGTAAGAGGTTGTTAGTCCGCTAAAGATACCGATTAATCCGGTGACGACGGCAATAAGGATCGCTGCAGCAAAGCTGCGTGACAATCTCAGTGCCAAGGCAGCGGGCAGTACAATTAAAGCAGACACAAGCAATACGCCGACAATCGGCATGGCTGAAGCAACAGTCATTCCTGTCAGAATGGCAAATGCAAATGATAAACCTTTAACCTGAATGCCCCCAATGGAAGCTGTCTCTTCATCAAACGTCAAATTGTACAATGGTCTTCGGAGCACGATGAAAAAAATAAGTCCGATGACGCACACAGCCGTCATAATCCACAACTGAATATCACTAACTGCAACGATGGAACCGAACAGATAAGAGCTGAATGTCTTGGACAGATTGGTTTTCAGACTCATGAGCACCACAGCAAGGGCCAGCCCCGACGTCATAATGATAGCTACAGGCACCTCGCTATATGTCAGGTAATTTCGCCGGAGTTGTTCCACCAGCAATGCACCGATAATCGCAATCGCAAATCCACAGATCACCGGATCCAGGTTCATCACAGAACCCAGGGCAACCCCTGCCAATGAAACATGGGATAACGTATCCGCCATTAGCACCTGCCGTCGCAGCATCAGATAGACTCCTAAAATTGGAGCAATGACTCCAATCAGTCCGCCTGCCCAGAAAGCACGCTGCATGAATTCGTACTCAAACACTGCCATTCCTCACTTTCTTGCCGCTCCAGGGTAATCGTCCGGTCCAACCGGTTGCCCATCTCTTCCAGTCCGTGGGTGACCATAATAATGGTCAGTCCATGGACGTCTGCATAATGGCGCATCAGATCATAGAACCCTTCACGGCTGCGCCGGTCCATACCTGTAGTCGGCTCATCCAGCACGAGTACCTGCGGTTGGCCTGCCAAGGCTCTGGCAATGCAGATTCGCTGCTTTTGTCCACCAGATAGTTCCCCAACCCGGGCGTTGCGGTATTCCCACATGCCGACTTCCCGCAAGCTGCGTTCCACAATGGCTTCCTGCTCGGATGTGAATCTGCGGAACAAGCCGAGTTTGCGGTAACATCCGGATCGCACCAGTTCGATCACCGTACTGGGAAATCCACTGTTGAATGATGCTACCTGTTGGGGTACATATCCGATGTTCAGCTTGCTGCCACGTACGGACTGTGCATTCATATGTACCGTGCCGCTCCAGGGCTGTAACAGCCCCAGCAACAATTTCAGCATGGTTGTTTTGGCCGAACCATTTGGTCCTGTAATGCCCACAAACTCCCCTACATGGATATCCAGCGACAGTTGGTCAATGACCGGCTCTTTACTGTATCCGAATACCACATCACGCATGGAAGATAGAATCATGGTTTTTCCTCTTTTCGTAAATATTACGATGTAAAAATGACAAAAAAATTTATCTTGTTTCCCGATGGATGGTCATCTTCTTCAATCGTGGTGAATACTTCTTCAATTCGATCCGTTCCGGATGGTTACGCTTGTTCTTAGTTGTTGTATAGTTGCGATCTCCGCACTCGGTGCAGGCTAAGGTTACAATGACTCTCATGGATATGGCCTCCTTTGATTTAATTAATCGTAATCATTACTATTTATTGATATTAGCCCATGCTTTTACGTTTGTCAACTCCACGCTGGAAATGGATCTTTCAGTTCTCGCCAATTCATTTGCATCTCTTCTTCTGTAAGGAGCGTCTCATCTAGCGTCCGTTCGATCTCCGCTCGGTCCATGTCAATCCCGATAAACACCAGTTTCGTAACCCGATCGCCCCACTGCTCATCCCAATCCGGAATAGGCGGAAGTGTATCACCAAAATGCATTTGTCGCTCTTCGTCACTCATCGCGCCTACCCACAACCCCGCTGGTCCCAACTGTTTGGATGTTCCCGCATAACTGAACGACACCGCCATATGGTTACGTGTAGCCAGCCACATTAAGCCTTTGGAACGTACAATGCTATCAGGCCATTTCGCAATCCAGCGAAGCAAACGATCCGGATGAAACGGACGTTTCCGGTGGTACACAAATGAGTGAATGCCATATTCCTCTGTCTCGGGCGTGTGTTCTTCCTTCATTAATTCGCGGATCCAACCCGCAGACTGGCTTGCTTTTTCAAAATCAAACCGACCGGTATTCAATATCTCCCTTGGGTCAATCTGTCCATGTGTTGTGCGAATAAGTCGGGCTTCCGGCTGCATTGCGTGCAATGCTTTCTCAAGTTTGAGCAGCTCGTCTTCCGATACCAGATCACACTTGTTCAAAATCAGCACATCACAGAATTCAACCTGATCCGTCAACAGATGAACGATCCCCCGTACATCGTCCTCTCCGGCTTCCTGCCCCCGATCCTTCAACGTTTCTTTGGAATAGAAGTCACGCCAGAACTGAGCAGCATCAACTACCGTTACCATCGTGTCGAGCCGCGTAAATTTCGTCAAATCAATCCCCAGCTCTTCATCAATATACGTAAATGTCTGGGCAACGGGGACTGGCTCTCCAATACCTGTAGATTCAATCAATATATAGTCAAAAGAACCATCCAGTGCAAGCAGCTCCACCTCTTTCAGCAAATCCTCACGCAGCGTGCGGCAGATACAGCCATTGGACATCTCCACCAGCTTCTCATCAATACGTGACAATCCACCACCATCCCGGATCAAACCAGCGTCAATATTAACTTCACTCAGGTCATTCACAATGACAGCAACTCGCATGCCCTCCCTATTGTGAAGCACATGGTTAAGCAATGTCGTTTTGCCTGCGCCCAGATATCCACTTAATACAGTCACCGGAACTCGGGGTTGTACCTGTTGTTCTGTCATTTCAATTACTCCCTTCCATTTATCCTCTTAAAACTAAAAAATCGGAATGCTATGTAGCTTCCACTCGACCGATGGGCTGAAAAATAATCATTACTTAATAGTAATTATTACTATTACCAAAATAAACTATACCTGAACCTCGTTTCTTCTGTCAATATAACAAGTTTTGCTCCAGATATGTAAATCGTAAAAATGTTGATTAATTACTGAGAACGAGTATGATGCGGACGGTACAAGCATATATTTTAGCAAAGTCCCGGTTCTGGAGGTCTATCCCATGAAAATGGCAGCCAATCTTAAGCTCCTGTCATTCCTGATTCCCTGCGCATTTCTTGTTCCCGTATTGATCACGATGGCTCCCAATGTGAAAGAAGCATGGAATAGTGAAGCCTTACAAAATATGAAAACGGTATTCATCAGCATTTTTCTCGAAGCCGCTCCATTTCTGCTCATAGGGGTGCTGTTATCTTCGCTAATGCAATGGTTTGTTTCTGAGGAAATGATTCGCAAACTAACGCCCAAGAACCCCGTCGGAGGCGTGCTGGTGGCGGGTTTACTGGGAATCATTTTCCCGATCTGTGAATGTGGCATGATTCCGGTCGTTCGACGGTTGATGCATAAAGGCATGCCGTCCTATATCGCGGTGACCTTTATTCTTAGTGGCCCTGTTGTAAATCCAATTGTCTTTACCGCGACCCTGCTCGCTTTTCCTTCCCATCCCGAAATTACGATCGCCCGTATGGGACTGGCCTTTGCTGTTGCAGCTGCTATCGGCGGTCTGGTGTATATGTTCGTCCGTCAGAATCCTTTGCGCAAACCGAAGGCTACAGTGACGGAGGTCAAAACACATCCCGGATTTAAAATGGCACAGCCTCATTCCCATTCTGCCGATCATGATCACGTTCACGATAAAAACTGGCGCAGCTTTTTCATCCATGCGGGTGACGAATTTGTAGATATGAGCAAATATTTGGTGATTGGTGCTCTAATAACAGCCTGCATTCAAACCTTTATCAGCCGCAGTGATCTCATTTCTCTGGGTAATGGGCCTGTTGCCTCCTATGTCTTCATGATGGGTTTTGCGTATGTATTGTCTCTCTGTTCGACATCCGATGCGTTCGTAGCCTCAGCCTTCTCTCACACGTTTGCGTTGGGACCGCTGTTATCCTTTCTGGTTCTCGGTCCAATGCTTGATTTCAAAAGCACATTGATGCTGCTTTCCACCTTCCGCACCCGGTTTGTTATTGGCCTGAGCCTGGCCATTATTGCTTTGGTTTTCGCAGGGTCATGGTTGATTAACCTTTTGGTATGAGCATGTATGAATGTATTATCTGATCAAAAGAGGTGATTACATGAACCATCCTGGTTATACAGCGCCCAAAGCTCCGGTTACCAAATCTCATCCTATCCAATGGCATAACCTGATTCGTGCGCTGTGGATCGGCGGGCTCGCTGTATACATCATTCGTTTGAATTCAACGGATTCTCTTCATTATTACTTGGCTCCAACGATGCAGCGATTGCTTCTATGCTGCCCTGTTCCCTTTTTGTTTATTGCCGCCATCATGGCCTGGCACGGACTGTTTGGTACTAGCCAGCTCCATTGTGACTGTGAGCATCCACCTCCTTCAGGATGGGTACGCAGCTCGCTGATGTATGGATTGATTGCCATTCCATTAGTACTTGGTTTTCTTTTGCCGGATCAGGCACTAGGCAGTTCTATGGCCAGTCAAAAAGGTATGTCCCTAACGTATGGACCTCCGGAGATTCGTCGAAAAGAAACCTTACCTGATACAGCAGAACTGGACATTAAAGATCTATCCAAAAAAACTGCAAATGTTGAATCATCTGTGCCTGCCACGAAAGTACAATTTGTTCCCCCGGATGAGTATAGTCGTGAATTTGCTGAACTTGCAGAGAAGTTATATGCGGAATCTGTCATTAAGGTATATCCCGAAATCTTCTCCGAGACATTAGGGTCAATCGACATGTTTCAACGACAATTCGCAGGCAAGGCCATCAGCCTTACCGGATTTGTATATCGAGACAAAAGCATGGAGCATGAATCTCATTTTGCATTAGGAAGATTTCTTGTGATGTGCTGCCCGGCAGACGCTGCACCCTTTGGCGTGATGATTCATGTCCCGAATGCAGACAGCTTTCCTACAGACAGTTGGGTACAAATCGATGGCACCATTGGTTCTGCTCAAGTGAATGGCGAGGACACCATTGAGATTCGGGCGACGAAGGTAACTCCGGTTGATCAGCCATCCACCCCTTACATTTACACCAGTGCAGATTCAGTTGTGACGTATGATAATTTGCATAATAAATAAGAAAAAGCCCCGAAGCTATGGAATGCACAGCTTCGGGGCTTTAAATTCAATTCAGGCATAAGGTTAACCTTGTTTGCCTGATATATTATTCAGTTACGATATCATGCACCAATACCGGAGCATCGGCATGATCTGCAATGGTAATGTTTTCTTTGATCTTCGCGATTACGTCTGCTACGTCTTCACGATTGGCATGGATTGTTACGAGTGATTCGCCAGCTTTAACCTGGTCACCCACTTTTTTGTTGAGCATCAAGCCAACAGCGAGGTCGATCTCGGATTCTTTTGTTGCACGGCCTGCGCCAAGCAGCATTGCAGCAGTACCGATTTCGTCAGCGACGATACCAGCTACATATCCGTCTTTATCTGCTGGTACTTCAACCAGATATTTCGCTTGTGGCAAGCGATCCGGGTGATCTACAACTGAAGCGTCTCCGCCTTGATTTGCCAGGAAGTCTTTGAATTTATCCAGTGCTTTACCGTTCTGGATTACTTCTTTCAATTTCTCCTCAGCATGCTCCAGGGAGTCTGCTTTGCCAGCAAGGAATACCATTTGACGTCCAAGCGCCAGACAGAGTTCTTCCAGATCTTTCGGTCCTTTACCTTGCAGCGTAAGAATGGCTTCTTTTACTTCAAGCGCGTTACCGATAGCGAGACCCAGTGGTTGGGACATATCGGAAATAACAGCCATTGTTTTACGTCCTACATTGTTACCGATGCTTACCATGGCATGTGCCAGTTCTTTTGCATCTTCTGTTGTCTTCATGAATGCACCAGCACCTGTTTTGACATCCAATACAATTGCATCGGCACCTGCTGCAATTTTCTTACTCATGATGGAGCTTGCAATCAGTGGGATGGAGTTAACGGTAGCTGTAACGTCACGCAATGCATAGAGCTTTTTGTCTGCCGGCGTGAGGTTGCCACTTTGACCGATAACGGCAACTTTATGTTCGTTAACGAGGCGTATGAACTCTTCTTTCTCCAACTCGACGTGGAAACCTGCAACAGATTCCAGTTTGTCCGTTGTACCACCAGTGTGACCCAATCCACGTCCGGACATTTTGGCAACTGGAACATCCAGAGCAGCAACAAGCGGTGCCAGTACCAGCGTTGTAGTATCACCAACGCCTCCCGTGGAGTGCTTGTCTACCTTGATACCTTCGATGGCAGACAGATCAATGGTTTCGCCTGAGTTCACCATGGACATCGTCAAATCTGCGCGTTCCTTATCGGTCATATCCTTGAAGAATACAGCCATCGCCCAAGCGCTGACTTGATAATCAGGGATTTCGCCTTGTGTATATCCTTGAACAACAAAGTCAATCTCGGCTGTTGTCAGTTCTTTTCCGTCGCGTTTCTTAGCAATAATGTCTACCATTCTCATGATGATCTCTCCTTCGTTGTGGGTGATTTGTATAGAACACTTTGTTGTTAGTCCGTTACGGCCCCGGATCGTTCTTTCGATCGCTGTTGTCTCCAAATTTCTTTGAATAACCTTTTATAAGGTTGAAATTTGGAGACAAAGGCGAACGCTTCGCTTCTTTAGAATCGATTCCGGGTCCTCCACTACGTGCTTGAAACAAAAGTTTCGATCAAAATCAATTGATAAGTAATTTTTACAGCGTAATTGCTGTTTCCAGTGCTACCACCATCATGTCGTTGAATGTTTTTTGGCGCTCTTCAGCAGTAGTCTCTTCACCTGTCAGTAAGTGGTCACTTACAGTCAGGATAGTCAGTGCGTTTACGCCAAATTTGGCTGCGAGTGTGTACAGTGCAGTTGTTTCCATCTCAACGCCCAGTACGCCGTGCTGCATCAATTTCTCAGTCACGGAACGGTCGTCACGATAGAAGGAATCGGAGCTGAATACGTTACCGACGTGAATTTTCATACCTTTTGCAGTTGCGCGGTCATAGGCTTCTTTCAGCAGGGAGAACGTCGCGATCGGGGAGAAATCATATCCACCAAACACGAGCTTGTTCATGCTGGAATCGGTACATGAAGCTTGAGCAAGGATAACATCACGAACGCGAACGTGTTCTTGCATACCTCCGCAAGTTCCTACACGAATCAGGTTTTTCACACCATATTCGCTGATCAGTTCGTTGGCATAGATGCTGAACGATGGAATCCCCATGCCCGAGCCTTGCACCGAGATACGGTGTCCTTGATATGTACCCGTGAATCCGAGCATTCCGCGAACTTCGTTGTAACAAACGACATCTTCAAGGTACGAATCTGCAATAAATTTTGCACGCAAGGGGTCTCCTGGTAAAAGGATTGTTTCTGCGATATCTCCGGGTTTAGCTCCAATATGTGTACTCATGATTAAATCTCCTCCAGTTATCCATATGATTGAATGAAGGCCAGGGATCGGAGCAGCCGAAGCTGCCCCAGTGGTTATCCTGTCCAACTTTATGTTTCAAGAAAATAACAACTTTCCCCAAGTTCAGTTAAAGATAAGAATGCTGACTATTTCAAATCCTTCAGGAAGCTTGTACCATATTCCGGCAGTTTCACTCCGAAGTTCTCAGCTACTGTTGCTCCAACATCCGCAAACGTACTGCGCAGTTCAAGCTTTTTGCCCCCACTGAAGCGTGGAGAGTACACAAGCAGTGGCACATACTCACGTGTATGGTCCGTCCCGCGGTAGGTTGGGTCATTACCATGGTCAGCTGTGATGAGCAGCAGATCATCGTCTGTCATTTTGCTGAAGATCTCAGGCAGACGAGCATCATACTCTTCAAGTGCTTGAGCGTAACCTTGTGGATCACGACGGTGACCGAACAGGGCATCGAAGTCAACCAGGTTCAGGAAGCTAAGTCCAGTGAACGCCTCATCCATCGTTTCGGACAGTTTGTCCATGCCATCCATGTTGGAGACGGTACGTACAGACTTGGTTACACCTTCGCCATCGTAGATATCTGCGATTTTACCTAAAGCGATCACATCAAATCCACCATCTTTAAGTTCATTCATCACGGTACGGCCAAAAGGTTTCAGTGCGTAGTCATGACGGTTAGCTGTACGCTTGAAGTTACCTACTTCGCCTACAAAAGGACGGGCAATAATACGGCCCAGCATGTAAGGATCGTCGAGAGTAATCTCGCGGCAGAACTCACAGATTTCATACAGTTCTTTCAGTGGAACAACATCCTCATGGGCTGCAATCTGCAGAACCGAATCTGCGGATGTGTATATAATCAGGGCACCTGTTTTCACATGCTCTTCGCCCAATTCATCAATAATTTCCGTGCCGCTGGCCGGTTTGTTCCCGATCACTTTACGGCCTGTTTTTTCCTCAATGCGTTGAATCAACTCATCCGGGAACCCGTCTGCGAATACGCGGAATGGCGTATCAATGTATAGGCCCATCAGTTCCCAGTGACCCGTCATGGTGTCTTTTCCTCTGGATGCTTCCTGCATCTTGGTGTAAAAGGCTTTTGGTGTATCCGCTATAGGGACACCTTCAATTTCCTTAATATTGGACAGTCCAAGACTGGCCATATGCGGCATGTTCAAACCTCCGCGTTCACGTGCAATGTGACCAAAGGTGTCGACGTCGAAATCATCGAATTCCGCTGCATCCGGCGCTTCACCAATTCCCACTGAATCCATAACGATCAGATGTACTCTTTTAAATGTTGACATAACTTAAGCACTCCTTCCAATAATCCGGCTTTACAAGAACAGTCCGGCGATGATCGCAGACAGCACGCTGACAAGCGATGCACCGTAAAGCAGTTTCAGACCGAAGCGGGCCACCACGTTACCTTGTTTCTCATGAAGTCCCTTCACCGCACCGGCAATAATACCGATCGAGGAGAAGTTGGCGAAAGATACGAGGAAGACGGATACGATTCCTGTTGTTCTGGCAGATAATGTAGTTTGTTTGGTCAGATCAAGCATGGCAACGAATTCGTTGGATACCATTTTGGTAGCCATAATACTTCCCGCTTGAATCGCTTCTTTCCACGGAACACCCATAATAAAGGCAAATGGTGCAAACACATAACCAAGCAGTTCCTGGAACGAAATGCCGAGCACTGCACTGAAGATCCCGTTAACAAGTGCGATCAAAGCAACAAAACCGATTAACATCGCTGCTACGACGATGGCGACTTTGAAACCATCCAAAATGTACTCGCCCAACATTTCGAAGAAGGATTGTTTTTCCTCTTCCTGTACTTCCAATATATCTTCTTCCTCGGAAACCTCATAAGGATTCACGATGGAAGCAATGATAAAACCGCCAAACAGGTTCAGCACAAGTGCCGTAACCACGTATTTCGGATCAATCATGGACATATAGGCACCGACAATCGACATCGATACCGTGGACATCGCCGAGGCACACAAGGTGTACAGCCGATGTTTCGGCAGCAACCCAATTTGTTTTTTAACAGAAATGAACACTTCAGATTGCCCCAATACAGCCGAAGCAACCGCGTTATATGATTCCAGTTTACCCATTCCGTTGACTTTGCTTAATACCAGACCAATATATTTTATAACAAAAGGTAAGATTCGGATATACTGCAATATCCCAATGAGCGCTGAGATGACGACGATCGGCATCAATACACTGAGGAAGAATGGCGCGCCCCCACTGTCTGCTCCAACGGTAGTCAAGCCACCGAACACAAATGAGATACCGTCATTCGCATAGCCAAGCAAACTTTCAAATACGGTCGCGAAACCGCCAATCAAAAAGGTACCGATTTCTGTGTTCAACAATGCGTATCCCAATATAACTTGCAAAACAATCATGATAATTAGTGGGCGATATCGGATCTTCTTCTTACCGTTGCTGACCAGATAAGCTAGTCCAAATACAACAAGTATACCAAGAAGGGCAATTAGGAATTTCATTCTATCTCTCCTTTGAAGGTAGTTAAGCCGGATGTTCATTCAGCTCAAAGGTTTCCCATATATGTGATGAATTAACCTTTCAGAAAACGGTTGAAGCGCTTACAATAAATTCGGTTTTTTATGATTCTGTTTTAATTAAAATATAGAAAATTTGGATCAGCTTTAAAACTTGTTCTCCACATCCATTTAGAGATATGAAGAACAAGTTAAACCCTTTTAAAGCATCCAAGCATTCCATCTAGTGGAATTTATCGAGCTAAGTTACTCACAAATTAATAATTAGATGTAGATTGTTCGCCTTGCATGATTTTCACACCAGAACTGGCGCCAATCCGAGTTGCTCCTGCATCGATCATTTTTTGCATATCTTCCAGACTACGCACACCGCCGGAAGCTTTAACACCCACATCTGGGCCTACCGTACGACGCATCAAAGCGATATCTTCTGGTGTTGCTCCACCCGTAGAGAAACCTGTGGACGTTTTGACAAAATCAGTTCCAGCTTTTACTGCTGCCTGACATGCACGTACTTTCTCTTCATCCGTCAACAGACAAGTTTCAATAATGACTTTCACCAAAGCTTTACCCGCTGCTGCTTCAACAACTGCACGGATATCCTGTTCCACAACGTCATCTTTGCCGTCTTTCAGAGCACTAATGTTGATGACCATATCCACCTCAGTAGCACCTTTGGCGATGGCGTCTTTGGTTTCGAACGCTTTGGTCTCGGAAGTGGAAGCTCCCAGAGGGAAACCAATAACGGTACAAATATCTACGCCAGTACCTTGAAGCTGTTCAGCAGCATAAGCAACCCAGCCCGGGTTAACACATACAGAAGCAAATTGATATTGTTTCGCTTCTTCGGTCAATTTGGCCATTTCACTTTGTGTTGCATCTGCACGAAGCAAGGTATGATCTATCATTTTGGCTAATTGTGGTGTAGTCATTTAAATCTCCCCTTATCTGAACTAGTTATTTTCTATATCCCTACCCTAACATGAACATATGTAAAAATCAATATGAACTTTTGTTCATCATTGAAATCTTAACACATTCCATGGTAACTTCATTAAACAAAAGGCTTCCCTCACCGGGATGAAATCGTACAATATAGCTTCTGCCTAAGAAAGCAAAACATCCGCCCATGTCGCGTGGCAGATGTTGTCATCCATTGAATTATAATCGGAGCAAAGCCTGAGCTGTGTATTGGTCTGTTACCAAAATGTTGGCGTAATGGCCTTTGAGCGCAGCATGAATGGCTTCTATTTTACGCTTCCCCCGGCCACGAGAATCGATTTTTCCTTATTTCGCAGCTCGGCCAGATCAATTCCGACGGTTCTGTTGTTAATTTCTTCACTGATCAACCGACCCTCGGCATCAAAAAAACGTGAACAAATGTCACCCGCACCTGAATGCATCAGCAATTGCTGTTCTTCTTCATTAAAGTACCCCAGTCTGAACAAAAGTGCATCTTCCTTCACTGTACCTACAGTAAACATGGCAATATTCGCCTGTCGGCCAAGCTCCACAATCCTGCCAATATGTCGGTCTGCTTCTACCATTTTTTTGACTTCAATATTGTCGAAGATCACGGGCAAAGGCAAATATCGGGGAACCGTATGGAAAGCTTCAGCAAATAAATGAACAATCTCTGCCGCATACGTATTCACATGGGAATGGCTTACGCCTCCCTTAAGTTGAACAACTTCCACGCCCTTGACCTGCTTTGGACGAAGCTGACGGGCTACGGCATTCATCGTTGTCCCCCAGGTTACGCCAATAATGTCCGCATCCTGCACCGTATCCTGTAAGTAATCTGCTGCTCTTTTACTAATATGTTTTAATATTTCTTCATCACTCTTCAACGGGGCAAAACATACAAGCGCAGTATCCAGATTATACTTGGCCTTGAGTTCCCCGGCGATAATGTCGATATCCTCCAGTGGGTCCATAATTTCAATGCGAACGTAACCGCGATCTTTCGCATACTGAAGTAACCGAGATACCGTTGGACGTGACACGCCCAGCCTGACCGCAATATCCTGCTGGCTGTAATCCGACTGATAATACAATTTCGCTGCTTCAATGCTTAATCGTTGCTTCTCCAGATCCATTCCCATATGCGCTCATCTCACTCATTCCTATTATCGTTCGATTCACCTTACACCAATTTATTATACATGATTGAGTACCAGGTCACTATCCAGGTATAAAACGTTATAAACGATGCATACTACATCGGTCGCTTATTAATGTGGGCCCTTTTTGGCAAAAAACATCATAGAGAGGAAGAACCGTATGTCTACATTATTGTATATTACTGCCCATCCTCATGATCATGAAACTTCCTTCAGCATGGCTGCAGGTAAAGCGTTTGTGGATGCATATCGTGAAAGCCATTCCTCGGATGAGGTTATTCATCTGGATTTGTATCGCTCGGATATTCCTCATATTGATGCAGATGTGTTCAGTGGTTGGGGGAAACTTCAATCCGGTAGCGAATTGACTTCTGAAGAACAGGCTAAGGTCCAACGATTGAATGAATTATCCGATCAATTTGCCTCTGCAGACAAATATGTTTTTGTAACACCGATGTGGAACTTCTCCTTTCCTCCAATTATGAAAGCTTATATCGACTCCATCTGTGTAGCTGGTAAAACGTTCCGTTATACGGAACAGGGCCCGGTTGGATTGCTTTCCAACAAAAAAGCACTGCATATTCAGGCCCGTGGTGGCATTTATTCTGAAGGACCTGCGGCCCAAATGGAATCCGGTCATCGTTACCTGAGCATTATTATGTCTTTCCTGGGTGTTCCGAAGCTTGAAGGCATTTTTGTGGAAGGACATAACCAATATAAGGAACGCGCAGATGAGATCAAACAGCAAGCTATAGAAGAGGCACGTACACTCGCTAAACAGTTCTAACCCTTAATTAGAACAAGTACAGCAACAAAGACAAAACCCGCATGCCAACCCATGAAATATTAATTCCATTAGGGCGGCACGCGGGTTTTTATTTTTTTATAATAAACGATAGAGCTTTATTGATGTCCAGCGCTGGCACGGCTCATGGTTTCAAGTTTGCGAGTAATGGCATGGCGGTCCACTTTCAGTCCCCAAATGGCTTCAATAATCTGTTCTTTCTCTTCAGAACCATCGGCATTTTTCAGTTGCATTAACAGATCATGCATCTGTTCGTTAATACCTTCAAATTGAGTCCAAAGATCTTGTCTGACCTCGGTTGAATCCAGATGATGATTAGCATCCACTTCTTCTTTCAATGCTTGCAGAATGGCCTCTTTCCACTCCTCATCACCTAGCTGTTTCGCTATGTTCAGGAGATCCAGATAATCGTCAACAAGAAGTGAGTTCAATTCAGAATGTGTTTTCATCGTTTATTGCATCCCCTTTGCATCTATTTACCCAGTATTATACTCGGTATTTCGGGATATGCAATACTTGTCGAAAAAAGTTAGTTATTGTATTAGGGACTATTGGATGATTATGGGTCAAAATGAGTGCTTTTATATAAGCAATTAATACAAAATATAGCCGAATGTGCCCGAGGTATACATCAAATGTAACCCGGATGGGAGCGCCTATGACTTAAGTTGTTGCAGTAGCTGTACGCGGTAAGCTTCACTTTCAAGAGATTGGATCTCCTTGTATTCTTCCGCAGTAAGCACTTTAGGCTCCCCTGCTGCCTTGGCGATCATGTACACCTTGGCGCTTTCCTCCACCACCTGGGTGCGGTAGTAGGCTTCGCGCAAGTTTTTACCTGTCGTGACCAATCCGTGGTTAACCAGAATGAGCGCTGTGTGCTCTTCAACCTTGGCAGCCACCGCATCAGCAAGAAGTTTGGTCGTGGGCAGAACATAAGGGACAAAGCCAATATCGCCCACCAGTGCTGACTGATCAGGGAACAAATGAGGCAATTCATCGAAAACGAGACTCAGGGCGATGGTGTATGCCGGATGTGTATGCACAATGGCTTGAATATCAGGATTGACCCGATAGCTATACAGATGCATCAACACCTCGGAGGAAGGGCGTGTTGATCCGGCACGTGTCTCTCCTGTCGCAATATCAATCGCGATCCATTCGTCAGGTTCCAGATCCTCTAGCGCGTAACCACTCGGCGAAAGAAGCATCGTTCCTTCGGAACGGGCGCTAAGATTCCCCCCAGGTCCAACCACCAGTCCCTGAGCAACCGCTCTGCGGGCATATTTGGTCAATTCTTCCCTTACCTGATGTTCAGACATGTTCTGCTCCACTCCTTTGACTTTTCTTTTTAAGCATTTTACAAAATGCCCATCTAATTAGATCTACTCGCCAATGTTTGATTTAGGTTTTGGTATCTTACGTAGGCTTCCTGCCACCTTGCGGTGTCTTCTGGCTCATAGGTTTCGGGAGAAAAGGAAGAAGCCATAACTTCTCGCACCTCGGACAAGCTGCGCACTTCACCATGTGCCAGGAATTGCAGCATGCAATTTCCGGCTGAAGTTGCCTCTGCAGGACCCGCTATCACCGGAATACCTGCTGCATTAGCCGTAAATTGGCACAATAAGCGATTATGCACACCGCCACCGACCATATGAATCACCCGTGGCCGAGTGCCTGTAATTAGCTCCAGTTCATCCAGAGTCTGTCTGAACTCCAGTGCTAAACTTTCGAGTATACAACGCGCAATGGCTCCAATCGTTTCGGGTATTGCTTGCCCGCTGGCACTGCACTGTTGCCGAATTCGCTCTGGCATGTCGCCTGGTGCCAAATACACCTTATCTCCGGGTGATACATAAAATTGATGAGCGGTTGCCGAAGCAGCGAGCTGGACCAGTTCCTCATGGGTAAAACGTTGATTCTCCCGTTCCCACTGCCGTTTGCACTCCTGCAATAACCACAGGCCTGATCGATTCTTCAAGGTTCGTACTTTGCCATTTACCGTGCCCTCATTGGTGAACCCTAGTTGACGACTACGATTATCCAATACAGGACTGTCGCGTTCCACGCCCATGAGTGACCAGGTGCCACAGCTAATAAAGGCAAATTCCGAATCTGTCGCAGGAATGGCTGCCAATGCAGATGCTGTATCATGTGAACCTACAGATATCACTTGCATCGGTCCAGTCTTCAACTCTGAATGCAGCTCATCCGTTAACTGCCCAAGCACCGTTCCTGGCTGTACGAGAGGTGGGAATAGCGACTCCGGAATACCCAGCCGGCCGATCAACTGTTCATTCCAACGGGCCTCTCCGGCATGCAATAGTCCGCTTGTACTGGCAATTGTGTACTCGCTTGCCTGTTGACCAGATAGATAATAGTTAAATAAATCCGGCATCAATAACATGCGCACATCTGGCCGAAGACCTTCCGAGTGCTCTCGCACACTTCCAAGCAGTTGAAATACGGTATTTATTTGTTGTGGCAGGACACCGGACATGGAATATAGCTCTTCTTCATCCACCATGCGCAGGGCTTCTTCCATCCACTTCGCATTACGCGATTCCCGGTAATGGCGGGGGTTGAAGCATAATCTTCCCGCCCCGTCCACCAATCCATAGTCGACTCCCCACGTATCCACAGCAATGGAACGGACCGGTTGGGAGATGCCTTGCATGCCCTTTACAATCCCTTGTTTCAGTTCGTGGAAAAGTCGCAGGAAATCCCAGTACAATCCATCCCCTAGGTGTACAGGATCGTTACTGAATCGATGCACTTCCTCTAACGAAAGCTTGCTCCCGTCAAAAGTCCCACGGACCACCCGGCCGCTTCCGGCGCCGTAATCGGCAGCAAGCACATGTGTTGCTTGAGTTCCCATCTCTCATGCCTCCTTCCCTTCCGCGACAAGCCGTTTGGATGTTAACGATACAACGGTCCAAAGACGCTGCATGCCCGGTAATCGGCACTTTCCGGTTCACTTGTGCCGAACAGTCCCCAGGCACGTGGACGGAAAATCTCAGATTCCGGTACATTATGCATACTGACCGGGATACGAAGCATGGAGGCCAGTGTCAGGAGATCTGCTCCGATATGTCCATAAGAGATGGAACCATGGTTCGCGCCCCATTGATTCATTACTTCATAGACCGAAGTAAAAGCCCCTGAGCCCGTCAGAACAGGTGCAAACCAGGTGGACGGCCAAGTCGGATCTGTCCGCTGATCCAGCGTATCATGCACATCCTCAGGCAGGTCGACGGTGTAACCTTGAGCCACTTGCAGTACCGGACCGAGTCCTTTAACCAAATTGAGACGCGTCATCGTAACAGGCATGCCTCCTTTGGTCAGGAAATCAGCCGAATAGCCGCCGCCCCGGAAATATTCCACGGATGCCGGCCGCCATGAGGTGGCTTTCAGGCAGTCCTGAACCTCTTCGTCTGTAATTTCCCAGAAAGGCTTAAGCACAGGCTCACCCGCTCTTGATTGTTGCCCTGTACCATCCAATGCCGCAGAACCGGAGTTGATCAGATGCAGAATACCGTCCTTGGCGTTTCCTTCCAGCTGATGCCCTGTCACGCGTTTTACCGAATCCGGGCTCCAATAGGTGCGTACATCTGCGAAGATCTGCGCGGTATGTGTAAGTAGGGAACCAAATAACATCGACACACCATTCAGGCTGTCGTTCTCTGTTGCCACCAGATAAGGCGAGCGTTTGCCATTCCAGTCAAAGGAAGAATTCAGGATGGATTCCAGAAAATCTCCGTTTGGTGAATGATCCGTCCATTGTCGTTGTCCCTGAAACCCGGAGACAATCGCGTGGTGGCCCATGGATTCCTCAGTGAATCCCAGCTCCGCAAGCTTCGGATTTCCAGCCATCAGATCACGTACGATCTGCGTCATTTTGACTACCGTTTCCCATTCATACTCTTTGCGTTTGCGATCTGTCTGCAGATGGGCAGCATTGTTATCCGGTCCTTCACTACAGTTCTCCTTCACCCAAGCTAGCGCCAGCTTATACTCCTCAGGATCGTAGATTTCTTCTTCTATACGACGAGTAAGTTCACTCATATCCACATATTCGTTCCGCATGCCCAGATACTCCTGGAAAAAAGAATCGTTCACGATGGAGCCGGCAATGCCCATTGATACCGAGCCGATAGACAGATAAGCACGTCCCTTCAAAGTTGCAGCGGCAAGACCCGCACGGCTGAAGCGCAGCAATTTCTCACGAACGTCATCAGGAATCGTCGTATCTCCTCCATCCTGAACATCCTCGCCATAGATACCAAAGGCCGGAATCCCCTTCTGTGCATGGGCAGAGAGTACTGCTGCCAGATATACTGCGCCCGGACGTTCGGTTCCGTTAAAGCCCCAGATCGCCGTAGGAATGGAAGGAGACATATCCATCGTTTCTGTCCCATAACACCAGCAAGGCGTAACGGTAATGGTCACGCCCACGTTGGAACGACTGAATAGTTCCGCTGCTGCCGCTACCTCGTTCACACCGCCAATACAGGACTCGGCAATGACGCATTCTATCGGCGATCCATCGGGATACCGAAGTTCTGCTGCGAGCAGCTCGGCAACGGACGTCGCCATGCGCATCGTCTGCTCTTCCAATGATTCACGAACACCCTTGCGTCTTCCGTCAATCGTGGGACGAATACCAATCTTGGGAAATGCCTGTTTATAACGATAATCCTGATGTGTCATACTAAAACGTCCTCCTTCAATGGTTTCATAGAATAGGTACGAATTACTTGTGACTGGTCCGTGTGCAGTTTGATGGGGCAAATTAGGGATTCTGTTCCTTCTCTTCACCGATACCCGAGGTAACACACTACCATTGCATGCCAACGGTCAATTCTTTTTCTTATTATGAATGCGTTTACAAATACTTAATTTAATAAACCGCTCTATATTATTGACTCCGTTATGCTGTCCTGTTATGGAATATGAAGGAAGCGATGTGAGCAAAAATGAAGAGCGGTTATACTGAAATAAATCAACTTTTTTACGATTAGGGTTATCGGTAACCCTAAGATATCATGAGCCTATGTTGCTGTCAATCGGCATTATCCTATAGAATGGAAAGACTATGTTGCGGAAAGGTTAGATCCTATTGATTACCATTTATGATATTGCCAAAAAAGCCAACGTCTCCGCCATGACCGTCTCCAAAGTCATTAATCAAACAGGTCGCATCAGCCCGGCGACACGCGAGCGTGTACAACAGGTCATTGAGGAACTTGGTTACATTCCCAACTCCAATGCACGCAGTCTTGTGCTGCAACGGACCCAGATGCTGTCACTGCTGATTACGGATATTACCAACCCCTTCTATACAACTCTGGCGCGGGGGGCTGAGGACGCTGCCAATCTGCGTGGTTATCGCCTCTTGTTCAGCAATAGCGACGAGGATTACGACAAGGAGAAAAATTATGTGGAAACCATTCTATCGACTCGCGTCGATGGTGTACTGTTTGCACCTGCAGGAGATCGCTCACTGAATCACTTGAAGCAGCTGCAGGAACGTAACATTCCGTTTGTTATTTTGGACCGCACTGTCCCGGGAATCACATCTGACGTTATCGCCGGGGACAGCCGAGATGGGGCGCTTCAATTGATTCGTTATCTGACGAATCTCGGACATCGCTGCATTGCTCTGGTTAATGGTTCTTCCGAGGTTTCGACTGCGCGGCTGCGAGAAGAAGGATACATGGAGGGGCTTCGGGAAGCCGAGCTGCCTTTTGATGAAGGCTTAATCCTTCGAACAGGCTACCGGGATTTCAGCGATGAAGTGGGTATCGACAGTTTACTTGCACATCAGCACAAACCTACAGCCATATTTGCAGCAAACAATATGCTCGCCATAGGCGTCATTCGACTTTTACGTAAACGGGGGCTTCGTGTGCCTGAAGACATCTCGGTCGTCTGTTTTGATGATCTGGACTTGGCTTCTGCCTTTGATCCCTTTCTCACCGTTGCTGCACAGCCTGCTTATGATTTCGGTGCCATCGGCATGCAAATGTTGATCGACCGAATTGAAGGCAAGGCTCCTGAGGAACCACAGACCGTCATTATGCCATCTGAGCTGCGTATTCGCGCTTCGGCCTCTGTACCTTGCGAATAAAGAGGAAAATCAATTGAAGATCAACCCTGTCTCGAGAGAAACTGTTTAGTTGAAGCAAATACAAACAGGACGCATCGGAGAATATCTCTCTGATTGCGTCCTGTTTTCTTTGTATGAAATGTACCTCTTATATATGGAATCTATATAAATTGAACTAAGCATTTACACAAGAACGTAGAGGACAGAAATAACCTGAAGAAGCGGAGCTAAAAGCTTTATGAAAGAAAGCTACATCGGAAGCATACACTTCGCCTTTATCCCCGGATTTTCCCCTTTGAAAAAAGGGAATCCAAAAAATCTGGGGATAACAGTGATCGGAAGGTTGTTCTGTCATCGGAGTGGCAAGCGTAAATATTCTTTAGTTCAATTTATCCCTCGGATTGAAGTGCCAGAGCGACTTCCCGAACTAAACCCGGGAACCAATCCATTAATGCTTCGAACGTATATCCCGCCTGCTCTGCTTTGGATGTATCCATTGTCCAGGATTCCGAGATTCCAAAGGGTGACATGTCTTCTTTGATCGTTTCGGTCAGTACCTGGGATTGCATGCCTGTTACCGTTTCGATCAGATGCATCATGGCGGAAAGAGTTATAGCTCCTTTGGACGCTGCATTCACAGGTCCTGTAATGGATGAATGTCCAAGCCAAGCGAGAAATCTCGCGGCCTCCGTGGAATTGATGAAACCAATCTCGGCGTTCGGATTGGGCATGCCGATGGGTTTTCCTTTTTGCACATGTTCAATATGAAAATGAAGTCTTCGCGTGTAATCATCAATCCCGAGTACAATTGGAATGCGCATCGCCGCCACCGGGAAATCCGCTTCCTGGAAAAACACAGCTTCCGCAAGCCGTTTACCCTCTCCATATGAGAAATTCTCATGGCTTCCATATTGCACCGGATAGGTGTACGGATCGAAATCGACTTCCGTAAATCCAGGTTTAGGATCTCCATATACCGAGAGCGTTGATGTCAAAATGTATCTTTGGGTCCGTCCCGCAAAAGCTTCGCAAGCCGACTTCGCCGCATCCGGTGAGTAACAGATGTTGTCATAGACAATATCCCACAAGTCGGTCTGCGCAACCTCGGCAAGAGATTTCGGGTCTTCACGATCCATTTTAATCCGGTTGACCTCAGGTCCAAAGTCTACATCCGTTTTTCCGCGAGTTGCGACCGTGATTTGAGACTTTCCTTCCCACAGTAAATGATCAACCAGGCGTTTGCCGAAGAAACGTGTCCCACCAAGTATAAGTACTTTTTTCATCCGATAAAACCTCCTAACCTCTTCTGGTCATGCGTATCTTATTAAAACCTTCATGAATGAAGTACTGTCTGTGTTGTTTCAATTCAGGTGTTTTTACCGGGATTTCACAATATGGAGCATCGTGTGTGCTCCCCGCTGGAATTCGTATGAGGTTTTCTCTTCAGAAGTAATATATCCGCGTTCTTCCAGTATAGCCTTTAGTTCATCCATGTGCTCATAACGTTTGCCAGACAAGTCTACTGTAGGAAAAATCCGCAGCTCCCGTTTGGTCACACGCAACAGCTCAAGGATCGTCTGAAGATGGAATTCGGCATCCAGACGATCTGCATACGTAAACAGGAAATGTGCAGACAATGTCAGGTCGAATTGTTCATCGGCAAAAGGTAACTCCGGCAGTACAGAGGCCACATAACGGTCAGGAAAACGTCTCATATCCGTTACACAGTCGGTGATTGCACGTCTACGTTCTTCTTTCAAGCCATGGATCGAACCGAAATCATCCCATCTATATTTGTCTTGTACTTGTTCCATTTGTTTCATCGTATGTTCAATATCCTGAAGTCCCTTCCCTTCCAGTTGGCTGATCTCATGTTCATAGGCGATATCCGCTGCCATGGGATCTACACCCCACTCTCGCGCATGGCTACTGAATGAACAAGCCCCACCCGGACAATCGAGAATGGACTTACCTTTAATTTCTTCCACGGTCAAGTTGAACATCTTCATATACTCCTCAAAGGTTCGCCCGATAAAAATAATCTGTGCCAGCTCCAGGCCGGCTACTCCGCTCTTCTGCTCATCTCGTCTCAGCTCACTTTCAGAATTAATCGTTAGGAAAAACAAGACCAATCTGCTGCCGGATCTGATCCATCACCTGCATGGTAACATAGGAACGTTCATAGG
The DNA here is from genome assembly GCF_057835695.1 of Paenibacillus sp. GL_099_B. NCBI lineage: Bacteria > Bacillati > Bacillota > Bacilli > Caryophanales > Paenibacillaceae > Paenibacillus > Paenibacillus sp. GL_099_B. Next base: position 3,544,778 of record NZ_CM174430.1, on the reverse strand, counting down.
TGTTCATATCCGATTCCTTTTTGCCCTGCTGAATCAGATTGACAAACTCCTCCACCTCATAATACATCGACGGGTAAATTTGCTCGGCAGTGAGTTTTTCCACCGTACCATCATTGTAGCGTATCTCCGCATGTTCGGGTGAACCAATTTTGTCAATGAGGATGCTGCCGCGTTCGCCCATAATTTCACTTGGAACATGAGAATTGGAGATTTTCGAGTACGTCACTACCGCTTCCATCTCATCATAATTCAGAATGACACTGCCTTGTCCATCTACCCCTGATTCCAGCATCAATGCCTGGGACTGAACTTGTTTAGGCTCTCCAAACAACGTAATCAATGGATAGAGACAATACACACCAAGATCCATTAACGCTCCATTAGCAAGATCGGGTTTGAACGCATTCAGGACGATTCCTTCTTTATACTTGTCGTACCGGGAAGAGTACTGGCAATAGCTCGCCACATATTTACGTACCGGGCCAATTTTATGTAGGTGAGATTGAACCATTTTGAACGAGGGAACAAGGGTCGATTTCATAGCCTCCATGAGCAGAACTCCATGTTCTTTCGCTGTATCAATCATACGATGGACCTCTGCCCCATTGGCAGCCAAAGGCTTCTCGCACAGTACATGTTTGCCGTTTCTCAAAAACAACTCTGCCTGCTCGGCATGGAAGGTATTCGGTGTAGCAATGTACACGGCATCGAGGCCATCACTCGTCGCCATCTCTTCCAAATTGGTGAATCGAAGTGCAGCCTGATATTGATCTGCAAATGCATTAGCTTTATCTTCAGTTCTTGAGTACACGGCAGTCAATTCGAATCCTTCGACTTGTGCAGCGGCCTCAAGAAGCCTCTCTGTAATCCAGTTGGTACCTACCACTCCAAAACGAACCATTCAATCTACCTCTTTCGTAAATAAATTTCACGCTTAAACAGCTTGCCATCCTGTACATTGTAGCCTATATTTCATTCAGATTGAAGGGAAGTACATTTCCAACATATTGATATCTTGCGTTTTTGCTTGAACCATCGTCGATCTCCATAAATCAGGGGTATAATGAGACTTGAGGTGATTCTTTTGGAAAGTCACAACCCCTACCAAACAGATTCTGTTCCTATAGATGACAAACAGTGGAATGCCATTATCCACAACGACAGCAGCTTTGATGGAAAATTCTATTACGGTGTCAAAACAACAGGTATCTTTTGCAGACCTTCCTGCAAGTCGAAAGCACCCAAATATGAGAATGTCTCTATATTTAACAATCTTGAAGAAGCATTGGCACGACATTTCCGTCCATGCAAACGGTGCAAACCAACGGGAGAGCGAGTCCCCGATCAGGAATGGATTTCTGTTGTAACAGACTATATTGAACATCATTTTGCTGAGCCGCTAACACTAGATATTCTTGCAAATGTGAGTCACGGTAGTCCCTATCATCTGCATCGGGTGTTCAAACGGATTATTGGCCTAACTCCGGTAGAGTATATTCAGGAAAAAAGAGTTACCGAAGCCCGGAAATTGCTTGAAAGTACCCGGCTTACCGTTACAGATATCGGTCGACAGGTCGGCATAGCCAATCCGGCATATTTTATTACTGTATTTCGAAAACATACAGGATGCACACCTGCCAATTACCGTGAACAAAGGCGTGATCAATCATGAAGACCAGCTTGGTATACAAAGTACCCAAAACGTTGCTGAACAAAGGATCCGGGTTCCTTAATGGTTATACACATACGCTGAATCCCTACACAGGCTGCGCTTTTAGCTGTTCCTACTGTTATGTAAGGCAAATGCCCGTATCTTTATTTCGCAAAGAGCCATGGGGAAGCTGGGTTGATGTGAAACAGGAAGCCGCCAATGTACTTGCCAAGGAGCTGCAGCGTGCCAAATCGAAAGGTAAAGTCACTCTCTTTATGTCATCCAGTACAGATCCGTATCAGCCCGTTGAATATAAGGAGCAAATCACGCGGTCTTTGCTAGAAGTGATGGCCCAGCATCCACCCGATTTTATATTGGTTCAAACCCGAAGTCCATTGGTGACCCGAGATATCGATCTGCTGCAAAAGTTGGGTGACCGGGTCCGTGTTAGCATGACCGTGGAAACGGATCTGGATGATATCCGCAAGCAGTTCAGTCCTGCAGCTCCGCCAATCGCCGGCAGATTGCGTGCACTGGAACAACTGCGAGATGCCGGTATCCCTACACAAGCTGCTATTGCGCCAGTATTGCCCAGCAGCGAAAGCTTTGCAGCCATTCTGAGGCCGCTTGTTGATCGAATATGCATTGATGATTACTTTATGGGAGATGGCAGTGAGGGCAAGCGAACCCGGAGACTTGGCATGAAGCCACTTTACGAACAAGTTGACAAGGAAGATTGGTTCAGTCCTGAGGCATACAAAATGGTAGTCGAGCGAATGAAGGCGCATTTTGAGGAAGATGAAATCTGGATTAGCCAGGCCGGATTCGAACCCTAATTATGCCTTGATATAAAATGAAATTAGCCCTGCTTCCCTCGTATCGGGAGTCAGGGCTATACTTCTAACTTAATCGATTATTGATCAAGTGTGTATAATGGAAGATCTGCCGGCAGTGCAGCTGGGCGCTGACATGTGCTGTCCATTTTATAAAAAGTCTGCTCATCCGAAGAATCATGGAACGCCCACATGGCTTCAAGCACATGGTAGGCCAGCTCTCCACTTGCTCTATGAGCACGTCCGCTGCCCACTGCATAAGCCATATCTGCAACACCGATGCCACGTGTATTTTCCTGATATCCTGGCAGAAGCGGTACCTCAGTCCATTCCTCATCACCTAGCAAACGGTAACGAACTGGACCGCCGAATGTGTTTGGATCAGGAACCTGTAAGGTTCCATGGGTGCCGTATACTTCAATCGGTGGCAATACACTTCCGCCAAATACGTCAAAACTCGTAATCAGCGTGCCGATAGCTCCCTGCTCAAATTGCAACAATCCAGCTACATGCGTCGGAATTTCAACAGGGATGCTCTGACCCCGCTTTTTCTCACTCGTGATCGTCCGCTGTTCCATCGCTTTGCCCGTCATACCAGCAATTGACTTGATTGGCCCCAGCAATTGTACGAGCGCAGTCAGATAATAGGGCCCCATATCAAACATCGGCCCGCCACCGGCTGCATAGTAGAACTCCGGATCGGGATGCCAATGCTCATGTCCACGGCTCATCATGAATGCGGTAGCTGCCACAGGCTTGCCAATGACACCATCCTCTACCACTTTGAGTGCCGTCTGAATGCCTGAACCAAAGAACGTCTCTGGCGCACAGCCTACCAGCAGACCTTTGCGCTTGGCCGTTTCCAGGACCGCCTGACCCTCTTCACGTGTAACAGCGAGTGGTTTTTCCACGTAGACATGTTTACCTGCTTCGAGCGCCCGCAAACATACATCCGCATGAACGGCAGGAATCGTCAGATTGATAATCAGGTCGATCTCAGGGTCTGCCAAAATTTCCTCTACCGTGTATACGTTAGGAACATTATAGGCAGCCGCCTGCTCCTCTGCCTTGTTCCGATCTAGATCTGCAACCGCTACAAGATCAAGCACCTCAAATCGGTGACAGTTCTCCATATAAATACCGCTGATTTTACCGCAGCCAATAATGCCTACTTTCATTGTTTTCATGCTTGGACTCCCTTCGTGTTCCCACTTGATATAGCGCTTCCAAAACAACTCAAGACCGCTGTTATGTGGGTCAATTAATTGATCTCAACTGATATGAATTAGGTTTAAATTAAATTAGTGATTTTGGTTATCAGCCATTCCTGTGTAAACTTCAGTCACTGCGTCCTTGCGGCTTTGCGCAAGAGCTTTGCCTGCTGCAGTCCATTTGAAACCACTACGCATCATCTCAGTAACCTGTTTCATCTCCACAATATCTGCATGGTGTCCGAGCGAGTTGTAGAACACACGGCCTGCACCCCAGCGTTTGGTCCAAACGACTGGCATATCTACTGGGCCATTCGCTGCGTGAGGACCGTTAACAATAGGAAAACGTGTTGTTGCGAGCACTTCCACTGCAGGGTCCACGTGCAGGTAGTACTGTTCGCTTTTCACCTGGAAATCTTCAATATGATCCAGCAAAGGGCTGGAACCACGCTTCATGTTTACCGTGTACTCCACGCCGTCGTTCCCTGGATGCGCAACCCACTGTCCACCCGTCATGAACTGCCAGTCGACGTTGTTGCGGAACGCATCACACATCCCGCCATGAAGACCCGCAAGACCTACGCCGCTCTGAACAGCCGCAGATACGTTATTGACCAGTTCCTGTTCAATCTGTCCCATTGTCCACAGCGGAACGATTAGGTCCAGACCCAGCAGTTTCTCTGCATCGGCATAAGCTTCCAGTGTATCTGAGACTTCGACCTCGAATTGTTCTTCCTTCAAAATGCGTTCAAAAATCGCTGCTACCTGCTCTGGTTCATGTCCATCCCAGCCGCCCCATACGATTAGTGCTTTGCTCATCACCTATCACTCGCTTTCCGGAAGTTAAGTTATTGTCATTCTCTATCGGACCTTGCGCAAACTCAAGACCTCTCCGAGGTCAACATCCTAGCTTAAATCTAGCTTATTTATTTCAAATGAGTGTCAACATGATGTCCACTTCACAATTCAGTGGTTCAATGCTTACATTTCTTCTAGCGACACCCATCGGCGCTCTGTAACGGAACGTTCAACGGCTTCCAATACCGCTTGACAGGCAACCCCATCATGGAAACTTGGCTCAGGCTGCCGTCCTTCGGAGATCGCAGTCACCAGCTCCAGCATTTCATGTGTGAACGTATGCTCGAATCCAATCGTATGTCCCGCAGGCCACCACGCCTCAGCATATTTGTGTGCCGGATCGGTCGCCAGAACACGGCGGAAGCCCTGCACATCTTCATCATCCTTCGTAAAATACACTTCTAGTTCATTCATCCGTTCAAAATCAAAGCGGACGCTACCGAGACTGCCATTGATTTCAAACGAGTTGGTACTGCGATGACCTGCTGCAAACCGTGTAGCCTCAAAGCTTCCCAACGCACCATCTGCAAATCGTGCGAGGAACAAAGTGGCATCATCTACCGTCACTTCGCCCTTCGGAGCATCTGCGTTCGAACTGCCTTTGGCACTAAGTCCGGTCATTTCCGAAGCCAGCGGCCGCTGTTTAATGAACGTTTCGCTCATCCCAATTACTTCCTTGAATTCACCCACCAGGAAACGTGCCAGATCAATTAGGTGTGCGCCAAGATCGCCATGTGAGCCGGAACCGGCTACTTCCTTTTGCAGACGCCATACCAGCGGGAACGAAGGGTCCATGATCCAATCCTGAAGGAAAAACGCTCGGAAATGATAGATTTTGCCTAGGCGTCCGCTTTGCACCAACTCTTTAGCCAGCTGCACTGCTGGAGAGAAACGGTAGTTGAATCCGACCATGTGTGCAACCCCTGCTTCTTCAGCAGCCTGGAGCATTTCACGCGAATCAGCTAGCGACAAAGCCAGCGGTTTTTCACAGAACAGATGTTTACCCTGGCGAGCGGCTTCCAGCGCGATTTCCTTATGGGCATCACTCGGAGCATTAATATCGATCAGATCGATGTCATCACGCCGCACCAGCTCACGCCAATCCGTTACACTTTCAGACCAGCCGAACTGGCTGGCGGCCTCCTGAACTCTCTGCTCGTTCCGTCCGCAGATTACAGACATCTCCGGCTGCAGCGGGGCAGACGGGAAAAACATTGGCAGACTGCGATAAGCGTTGCTGTGGGCTTTCCCCATAAATTTGTATCCAACCATTCCGACACGAAGACGATTTGACATGGTCATTTCCTCCTTTTGGAATATAACTAGCAATGTATTAATTACGAATTGAAGAGGCACGGATGATCAGTTCCGTAGGCAACAACTGCCTTGCAGTTTCTGAGGGAACTTCGGTATTCACTGATGAAGCTGTTGCCCCCAATGATCCATGAATAAGCTTGGATGCAGCCAGTTCTCCCATTTCATAAAAGGGAACCCTGACGCTGCTCAGCGGTGGAACTGCCATCTCGGCCGCATCGGAGTCATCGTAACCCACAAACGCGGGGAAATCCTGAACCTTGATCCCACGCTCACGCAAACCATGCATAACACCGATTGCCATCCGGTCATTCGCAGCAAATACAGCGTCAATTTCGTCAAGCCGGGCTGCAATGGTGGCAGCTGCCTCCACCCCGCTTCGTCTGCCGTAATTCCCTTCCAACAACAGACTGGAATCCATATTCATTCCGGCCTCATTCAGTCCGATTTGAACGCCCTGAAGCCGCTCCTGACTGTTAGAATAACTATCCGGACCATTAAGAAAGGCAATTTTCCGGTAGCCCTGATCGGTAAGGTGACGGATTGCCAGCCTACTGCCCTCCACATGGTCGGCATCCACTTCCATGAATGATTCGCCTGCAAAGTGTTGGCTCATAATGCAAAAGGGATGCCCTTCCTGCTGAAGCTGTTGCATGGCAGCCAGTTCCCCATGATCATCTCGCGCGCCGAGAATGATGCAAGCATCCACTTTCTGACGGCGGAACAGATCCGTATAATTCATCACTTCACCCGGTGTCCTGAACATGACCAGCAAGTCCATGCCGCTGTCTCTGGCTTTGCTCCCAATGCCACTCAGCATTTCCGAGAAGAAATACGCCGAGAACAAGTGCGCCTTCGGAACGTAGGGCAACACCACGCCAAGGTTACCGCTTTTGCTTCTCGCAAAGCTGCGGGCTAGTGCGCTGGGCACGTAACCCAACTGCTCGGAAGCTTCAATGACCTTACGGCGGGTTTCCTCTTTAATAGGACCAACGCCATTAAGAACTCGGGATACTGTAGCTTCCGAAACACCGGCAAGTTCAGCCACTTCTTTACGGGATGCCATGGATCTCACCTCCTTCATGTTTCCTGAACACATGTAAAACCGATGCCATGTATCAAAATAATTATGTACGCGCGTACATCTTCTCATGTGTTGTAACCGTTGTCAATGCTTTTAACACAAAAAAAGATGAGGATTTGTGTAAACAAATTCCCCACCTCTTGCTTGCTATGTAAATTGAACTAAAGAATATTTACACTTGCCACTCCGATGACAGAACAACCTTCCGATCGCTGTTATCCCCAGATTTTTTGTAATCCCTTTTTCAAAGGGGAAAATCCGGGGATAAAGGCGAGGTGTATGCTTCCGATGTAGCTTTCTTTCAGAAAGCTTTTAGCTCCGCTTCTTCAGGTTATTTCTGTCCTCTACGTTCTCGTGTAAATGTTTAGTTCAATTTATATATTTTCTTGTAACTTGTCCTATATAACCTTCTTCGTCACACGCTTTCACATGGATTCATGTTGGCCCAGCTAACTAAAGTGCAGAGCTACATCAGGTCGTCACACCGTTACCAACGGATGATTGACTGAACTCAGCCTGTTCCAAAATAGTGACATGACTTTGAATGCGATCCGAAGGCTCAGGTGTCGATTGAAGCTGCCGCACTTTGTGCAACACTTCCTTATTAGGAAGGAAATGCTGAGAACGGATGAAACGAATCGTTTTTGTTTTGGCACGCATGACAATGGAATCGGTCTCTGCCCGGTCATCTGCGAGGTAACGCACTCCCCCAAGAATCTCACCAGGGGTAACACCTGTTGCTGCAAAAATAACATCTTCCGTGCCGATCATATCCTGCATCGTTAATACTTTGTAAGGATTGTCGATTCCCATTTGCAAGCAGCGCTGGAATTCGTCTGCATTCGCAGGCATCAGGCGACCTTGAATTTCGCCTCCCAGGCAGGACAAGGCGGCTGCAGCAAGCACACCTTCCGGTGCTCCGCCTGATCCGACATACAGATCAATACCTGCCTCTGGGAACGCAGGTGCCATTGCGCCAGCAACGTCACCATCACTGAGGAACTTGATTCGCACACCAACCTTGCGCAATGTCTTGATCGTGCTCTCATGCCGAACTCGGTCCAGAATCATGACAGTTAGATCTGAGATGTTTTTGTTTAATGCTTCAGCGGCTTTCTCCAATGTCACCTCAACCGGGTCTTCGATACTGACCTTGCCCACCAGAGCCGGCCCTACAGCCAGCTTCTCCATATACATATCCGGTGCGTGGAGAAGGTTGCCTTTTCCCGCCACTGCAATAACCGATAAAGCGTTGTTCAGGCCCTTGGCTACGATCTCTGTACCTTCCAAAGGATCTACAGCCACATCAACCTCGGGGCCCTCAGCGTTGCCGACTTCCTCGCCGATATACAACATGGGTGCTTCATCCATTTCTCCTTCACCGATTACCACCGTGCCGCGAATAGACACGGAATCGAACATGGCGCGCATAGCCAAAGTAGCCGCCTCATCTGCACTATTCTTGTCGCCCCGCCCCATCCAGGGTGCTGAAGCTAACGCAGCCAATTCTGTTACTCGGACAATTTCCAACGCCAGTTCGCGTTCCATTTTTCCCACTTCCTTTCCAGTTTCCAAAAGCATACATTGAAAGCGGTACTAAATCCATCGCAAATCCATATGAAATTGATCTTAAAAGGGAGCAATAGCCCGATTTTGAGAAATCACCCCATTCTGTCCCTCATCGATAAATGAACACATTTACACACGTTTGAACATGCCTTTTTACGAGTCTACTCCGCTAAATAATTTAGGTTTAAAGCAGCATATTTCATCTTATTTTTTTAGAAACTCCATATTCATCGCGTTGAGATTGTCCTTAGTGCAACTCATTTCATATAACAAGGTTTTTGTGTGATTAAACTTAAATTCACAAAGAGAAATATCATCCATTCTCACGTTCATCGAAAACGATTTATAATAAGCCCGCTACAACCATCCTGCACTTCAAAAGGAACTATATTGAAGGTGTTATAAGAGGGGCATTTTCTTCAAAGATTCGAACTAAAAATCCACCTAAATCCAACTCTATCCGCGCTTTAAAAATCGTTAGCAATATAGATACAGCTTATGGAGGTCATCGAAAATAATAAGTTTACATAATAATTATTACGTTGATAAAAATTCAGATTTTTATATTTCCCCTCAAATAGGTCTATTTTTCCCTCAGCTTTGTGTCCCAGATAAATATGATCTGACTCTTTCCCCAAACTTTGTAGGTTAGCAGGTTTCTACCTCAGCTCTCAACATGGCAACTGCAATTTTCAGAAAATCCTCTCTTTGAATTTGCAAGTGCCCATATCTAAAATGATATCCCCAACGTGCCTGTCCCCGAGTAAGGATCAGTTGGTCCAGCAAATCAGCGATCTTCACCTGCTGACAAGGATAATACTGAACATTCCTCCGATATGGTACAAAGGAATCCGACATACGATAGGTGTACACCTGATTGTCTATTACGCGCCCTATGGCGGTGAATGCTTGAAGTACCTTGCCTCCTTGCATGCTTGTTCGCGGCGAATAATAGATCAGCCAGTCTCCTGCATTCATTTTGCGCAGTGAAGCTACCTTGCCGTGACAGAGCTGGGCGAAGCCCCCTTCAACCCCTTTTTCCACATGTGATGCAGACACAACGCCGATCAAGTAGCGGTTTCCTTCTTCTGATTCTGCTTCGACATCTAACTGATGGGACAGAAATTCTCTCGTATGAGTCTGCTGAATTTCTTTGCTATTTGCCATCAAATCATGTTTTGCCTGTTCATTCATCTCTGCACCCGTTCTTCCCATGCCTTCTTCAGACGCTCAAGCTGCAAGAAATGATGACGATAATGCATCTCAACCAATGCAAACCATTCCTCTGCATTCAAACCGCCGAAGCTTGGATGTGCCAACGTACATTCCTGTGTTGTTTCTTCCAACAGCACTTCCATTCTCCGCATTTCATCCCTTACCTCATTAAATCCTTGAATTATTGATTCTCTTCCATCCGGTTGTAGTGGAGTATACTCAGGAGAAGCAGGAACGTGGATACGTATCGGAGGAAAACTTGCTTGCGCAAAAACAGCTTCACCTGTTTCTGTTTTGCCCTGGTTTTTCTTCTTACCTAAGTCCTCGTCTGCGCTTATACAAAGTTGAACATTGGCTAAATGCATTTTCATCGCAGATTGAATTAAATGCTGGTACATCTGGCCCACCGACCACTCAATTTCACTGGGTTTGTAGCTTAACTGAGCATCGCTCATCAGCTCCAGTTCCTGCAAATAACGTTCCAGCGTCAGTTCAAAATGACGTCGAATCTCATCGTTGTTCCTTGTTCTTGGCGTGTCCATACAAATAAACAGCTCCTTCAATCGGTTATAAACCGATCATACACAAACACTACTGACAGCGTTATGTCAGTAGTGTTTAAGGAGATTGCTTGCTTCCTCGCGAATACGGATTCTCAACGATTCAGGCTCTAAAACCAGAGCCGAGGCTCCCCAGCCAAGTATCCAACGCAGTACATCTTCTGGATGCCTTACACGAAAATCTGCGTATAATCCATCTGTTTGCAGTTCTGCTTTCTCCATGTAGTAATTATTCGCTTCAATCACTCTATCTGCAATTCGACCATGAAACCATACACGGACATGAACATCACGGTTGTCAGGTGGTGAGTAGCTATGAATATTAAAACCTGGAGGAAGATCGAATGGATCTGTACTAATCTCCAGGTCGCTCATGCGGGATATACGAAAATGACGAATCTCCTGTCGCAAATCGCATCGGGCAATCAGCATCCATGAGCCTTGCATCCAAAGCATCCCGTAAGGGGAGGCCATACGAATGGTCTTTTGCACGTTTTCATTAATAGTTCCAGGTTTATGGTAATGAAAGCGGATTTTGAGCTTATGCTGCATTGCCTTTCGGATGATTCCCATATGTTCGATCTCTCGCTCGCCTGCATGACTGTCCGGTGAACGAAGTAAACGGATACCCTGTTGTATCTGTCCCACCTCTTCCCGAAGAGGCACAGGCAGGATTGCTTCAATTTTGGAACGGGACGTAAGGGATGTACTTTTGTAGTAGTTATCGAAGCGCTGTTCCACAAAATCAAGTCCGATGAGAAGTGTTACTGCTTCTTCAGCTGTGAAGCTGATCGGAGGCAAAAAGTATCCTTCCATAAGTGAATATCCTACTCCGGGTTCTCCCACCACAGGAACTCCTGCCTCACATAACGCTTGAATGTCCCTGTATATGGTTCGGACACTTGTTTCAAACAAGAGGGCTAAATCTTCTGCACGTTGAACCTTCCCTCGCTGCAGTTCAAGTACGATGGCCAGCATACGATCTGATTTGTTCAAGAACACACCTCCTTGTGTGTAATACTAATTACACTCATCTTCATTGGACATCTATTATAAGTAACATACGGACAATTGAAAAGTATACTGACGAACAAGTCTTCACTATGCCCGCATCGACCCATTTTCGTAAGATGTTTCATTAAACAACAAAGACCAACCCCCAGAACATAGGTTGGTCTATAAAAACTCTTATGATATTGAAATTCAGAGAAAGCTCGGACCTCACTACTTCCATGATCATTGGGTAGAACCCATTCTATCGTGCTCATCGATAACCTTGTTTACCGCTCGTAGTATTCCTCCATATCCGGTGCAGCGGCACAGGTTGCCGCATAATCCCATTTCGATCTGTTCCTGACTAGGTTGCGGGTTGCGGTCCAAGAGAGCCTTGGTGGAAATCACCATTCCGGGAGTACAATATCCGCATTGAAAGCCGCCTTCTTCCACAAAAGCCTGCTGAATTGGGTGCAACTTACCTTCCACTTCTCCATGTAACCCTTCTATTGTTGTTATCTCACTGCCAACACATTGATAAGCCATAACGAGACAGGAATTTACCGGCTCTCCATCCATCAGTATCATACAAGCACCACATCGGCCGACTTCGCAGGAAACTTTCGTAATAATCATCCTTATCTATCGTCCGTTAGAGATAGTTAGCAAGCAATATAGATACAGCTTATGAGTTAATCCAAAATAATAAGCTTACATAATGATTGTTACGTTATTTTAAGTTCATTTTTTTGATGTTTTCTTTTAAAAGGTCGATTTTCTCCCCATCTTTATTCACCACATAAATATGGTCTGGTTTTTTGTCCAAACTTTTACCGCTAATCATCAATTGATGCCCGCCTTCTATGTTGTATTTTCGAATATATAATCCCGATCCTTCATCTTCATAAGGGTACGCTGCAAAATCATTCCATGTCAGGCTGTCTCCTTTCTCTGCGAGAGTATTCAGTTTTTTTAAGGGAATGGATGTACTCGCCCCCCCCTGATCATTATTTGCCTGACATCCTGAACAAAATGCAACCAAAAGCAACAATACTAAACTGAGTTTTCTAGGAATAAGTTTTGTCATTATTCTTCCTCCTTAAAATTTTATGTGGAATAATTTGTAATAAATATCTTGCTTTTGTCACTATTGTACCATAACATAATTACCGTATATTACATTTTTTAGAATTTATTCGAGAGGGGGTTCTCTATTCATAAGCACAGTTGAGTTAAACATATTTTACATCGCATTTGGAATCAAAATATTTAATAAATTTCAGGAGGGACGTAACAATGAAAAAATTAGTTTCATCTTTATTTGCAATGATCTTGTTATTCACACTAGCGTTACCTGTATTAGCTGAATCAAACAGTTCCAAAAAGGATACTTCTCCCGCAGCTGAAACTCAAACATGGTTGAATTGGTTTGACAAACTCACTAAAGAAGATCAATTAAAAGTAAGTTACAAACCAGCTGAATTAATATCTTTTGACGAGAATGCCCTCCTATCGTTACCTAATGTAGACCCATTAGCTTCTTTCGCTCCAGATACTAAAGAATGGTTGAACTGGTTTAACAGTTTAACAGAGGAAGAACAATTACAGGTGAATTATCGACCTGCTGAATTCGCCTTATTGAATAAAACAGAAGTCACTGTTCATGAAACCCAATACAACAACCAGACTATTGATTCTAAAACAAACTCAAATGATCAATTAACTCTTCAAGCTCTTGAAACAATGCCTACTGGTGGATATGAACACCCGTATTCTTCAAGTGCATGGGAAAATTTGACGGATAAAGCTAATTGCTATGCATACATGTTGAATACATCCACATATTCTGGACATAAATTACAACCAGGTGAACTGGCCGGAAAAGTTTTTACAAGTTTAACTTCTTCGAGCATCATTAGTGCCTCTAAGCTTGACATGCCATATTTAAATAAATCCCTACGAACTTCTACATATAGTGAAGTTCCTGGATACAGAGAGTACAAGGTAGCACTTGTTATTGCACCAAATTATGATTATCATTGGTACAGACAGGATGCTGATGGTGGCTGGTCACATAAGCGTGGGCTAACTGCTATTGATTTTAGAGATGCCAGTGGTAATTCGATTCGTAATCCACAAACAGCTGATCGTAATTATGGAAATGGTCTGAATTATTCGACTTGGGGCGGATGGTACATTATCAAATATTAATCGTTAGAAATAAAGACCGAGCGAAGCGGAGATATTCCCTCCAGCGCCCGGTCTTCTTTAATTCCGTAGTTCAATCACAGGTCAATTACTTTCTTCTCTTCCGTTGTTAAAATAGATGATGATAAACAGGTTTCTCCTGCGGTACGAACTGCACGAAGAATCCCTCCATATCCGGTACAGCGGCACAGGTTACCGCATAATCCCGTTTCAATCTGTTCCTGACTAGGCTGCGGATAGCGATCCAGCAATGCCTTGGTGGAAATCACCATCCCGGGAGTACAATACCCGCATTGGAAGCCGCCTTCTTCCACAAAAGCCTGCTGAATTGGGTGCAACTTCCCTTCCTCTTCACCATGTAACCCTTCAATTGTTGTTATTTCACTGCCAACACATTGATAAGCCATAACGAGACAGGAATTTACCGGCTCTCCATCCATCAGTATCATACAAGCACCACATCGGCCGACTTCGCAGGAAACTTTCGTTCCGGTCAGATTCAGTTGCGTCCGTAGTACATCCACAAGACGGGTTGTCTGGGCGATGTGCAATTGTTTCTCCTCGCCATTCACAACGGCTGTCCAGAAATTGCCCAAAGGTTCAGTCATGATAAGCTCACTCCTTTCTGAAGCGAGACGCCCAGTGGTTTGATTAGTTGATCGCGCGGAATCGGCAACCGATTAACCCACACCCCTGTAGCCTGATGAATCGCAGCGGTGATGGCAGGAGCAAGCGCCACCGAACCAATCTCGCCAATCCCCCGTGGTCCAAACGGATCGCCCTCTGGCAGATCTTCAATTGCCTCCACCTCCAGGTTGGTGTGAATGTCGCGAATCGTCGGAATCAGGTAGGTGTCCAGATTGGTTGTCATATAGCGACTGTCTTGCATCACGGCGTCCTCGGTCAATGTAAAACCCAGAGCCATTACGCTCCCGCCTTCAATCTGTCCGATGAATCCCATTGGATTGATGACAGGGCCAGCAGCCACCACATGCCTCGTATCCAGTAATTTGGCTTCCCCGGTTAGCGTGTTTACCTCCACCTCTGCTGCTACTGCCGCATACGTATATAGATAATGCCCACCCACAACATTGTCCGGCGTGGTCGGATATTCAAATTGAGTATCAAAAATCCATTCTTCCGCTTCTCCATGCTTCGCCAGATCAACGTAAGAAACAACAACTCTGGATTTCATCGCCGGTTCATTCGCAGTAATTTTTGGAGAAAGCTGTCCCTTGCGCCATACTCCCTCTATTCCAGTAATCAGTTCGTCAGCCGGAATACCTGACAAAGCAGAGGCTACTGACAAGATTTTGGAGCGGAATGGTGTCTGTAATCGCTGAAGAGCCATCCAGGCCATCGTCGTTGAACGCGAAGCGGTGCTTGAACCACTGTGTGGCACTCGATCCGTATCCCCAATGATGATGCTCAGATCGGATGTTGAACAGTGGAACAGATCGCAGAGCATCATTTCAAGCGTGGCAATGAGTCCCTGACCGAATTCTTCGTAGCTGAATGCCACTTCAATCTTACCTTCGGCATTCAGGGATAGGCGGCCCCCCGCCGGATCGGGTATGCCATAACCCAATCCTGCCCCGTGCATGGCGATGGCTGCACCCACACCACGTTTAATCCAGGGAGGCAGAGCAAGATCTGCCGGGGGATGCTGATGCTTTTGCCATAACTCCGAACGATCCATCGCCTCCCATACTTGCGACAGTCCATCCGTGACCAGAATCCGTTGATTCAATGGTCCAGGATCGGACTTTTCTCTCATGTTGCGTCTCCGAAACTCCCAAGGGTCCATATTCATAATCTCGGCGAGTCGATCCATCTGACCCTCCATTGCAAAGATTGCCTGATTACCGCCAAATCCCCGGAACTCTCCCGACACCCCTTTATTCGTATACACCGAGACACCCTCCACATCTACATGGGGAATAGAATAAGGCCCGAGACAGTGTTCTGTGCAAAAGTTCAGGACTGGCGCCCCCAGCGTGGCATATGCTCCGGTGTCTGCGGTAATACGGACTCGGTGAGCCTGGATCATGCCTTCACGGCTGATACCGGTCTGCATCTCAATTTTCATAGGATGCCGCTTCAAGCCTGCACGTACGGATTCTTTGCGTGAATTGTGCATTTTCACAGGACGTCCGGATCTTAACGCGAGCAGTGCCCCATAAGGCTGTACATTCAGCTCATCTTTCCCGCCAAAAGAACCGCCTATCGGAGACGAGACCACCCGAATATCCTCTTCGGAACACCCGATGATTCGGGCAAGTTGCATCCTGTCCTTGTAACCATGCTGTGTAGCCGCGTAGACATGGAGTCTCCCACTTTCATCAGGAACGAATAACCCGCCTTCCGTCTCCATATAGGCATGCATCTGGCGAGGGGTATAATACGTCTCACTCACAATATGTTCGCATGCAGCAAAGCCTTCATCTACATTGCCTCGCTTGATTTCGGTACAGTGCAGCACATTGCCGGGGCCATGTTCATGGAGCTCTGGTGCGCCGGGTGCCAGTGCAGCTTCTGGGCTGTCCAGCGGAGTCCATTCTTCATACTCAACACGGATGGCATCCAGAGCGAGCGCTGCACGTTCCGGGGAATCCGCAGCAACTGCGGCAATGGCATCACCGACATAACGAACGACATGCTCGCAAAATACAGGCTGATCTGGAGTTGCAATGCCAAAGAGGTTCAAACCGGGCACATCTTTGGAGGTGAGTACGGCAAATACGCCCTCCATAGCCTCCGCTCCGGTAATATCGATAGACAATATGCGGGCATAAGGGTAAGAGCTTCGAAGGACCCTTCCGTGGTTCATATCAGGTAGCGTCATGTCTGTCAGATATTGAAGCTTTCCCGTTACTTTGCCTACGCCATCTGGCCGCAGATGCCAGCGTTTCCCACTACTATTCCGATTCAACAGCATGATCTCTCTCCCCTTTACCCTTCAGAAGCTGTTGGGCTTACGTTTTGCTTCTCCAAAATGGTTTTCTTCTATGAGCGAAGTGCTTCCCAGAGTCCGGCACCGAGCATATTACCTGCCGTTTGCTTACGGTACTGTTCTGTAGCGAATGCATCACTATAAGTCACGAATTCCGAAGCTGCCGTGGCAGCTAGAGATGAAGCTTGCATAACAGAAGCCTCCACGCCAAGAAGCAACTTTTCCGACTCAGTAAGTCGCATGGCCATGCCTGAACCTCCACCTGCAGCTATCGCTATCTTATTCCAGCGGCCATCTGCACCCACTTCTCCGTGAAATGCAATTGTCACCAGCGATGCTGTAAAGGTCTCCCGCCGACCCAGCTTGCGGTAAAATGAAATTTCACGCTCCGCAGATGTCCGTTCGCTGGTGACATCAAGGAATGGCGTATGCTTCATCGGAATATGAATGGCGATTAACACATCATTCGGATTGCGACTGCCGTCACGACCACCGTTCAGCCAGGACGAAAGACTGCGCATCTCCATGCCGTTCTCCGTCATCCAGTATAACTGTGCATCGTAGACAAGGAGTGCGGGGATGGAGTCACCGACTCCCGATACAATGTTTCCGCCAATTGTCGCCACATTCCGAATAGAAGGAGCAGCGATAGCATTCATTGCAGACTGTAATATGGGCAACTGTTGCAGAAGAACGTCTGTGGCACAATGACTTAATCGCGTCAGTGCTCCTATGACCAGTTCATCTCCATCCACATTTACGCCGCTTGCACCTGGAATACGGGCAAGACTGATCATATGCTCAGGTACAGGAACAAGGCCGCCTTCCCACTGAGTACGCAATAATGTGGCCCCTGCTGCAAAACAATAGTTCCCGGACAGTTCACTCTTTAAAGCTTGAAGCTCATCTAGATTAACGGGCTGCCAAACCGTTGGCTGCGCTCCAGACCCATATGCCGGCATGACCATCCTTCCATCTCCCTTCTCTACCTGGAATCTATCTGCGGGGTGTTGGATATGAACGAATGATCCAAATAATTCTTCAAATCATATGGGACTGCAACAATAAGGTCAATTATCTTCACATCATTTTGGATAAATGTATAAATACACTGTTTAATTTGTGTGTGATGCATTATTAACTCTCAAAAGCTAACACAAGTCACTTCATAACCAATTAGATAAAAACAATAAAGAGGCCAACCAGATGGTCTGGTTGACCTCTTTACTTCGAGAATAATACACAAGGAATCACTCCTTCTGCCGTGATCTTCATTCATTTTCCCCATTCACATAATCCAAAATGCGCTCCAGCTCTGGTTCGGTATCTGCATCCCAAAAGCTAAAATCAGACAGCGATACATGCGTGCCTGCATATTTGGCATTGCGCATGATTTTTCGCGCCCCCTCATCTCCGCTGAGCGACAAAAGAGGCCCCAGCATATGCTCACGAAAGGCTACCGGAGGCTTGCCTCCACCGCCATCCGTAGCTGCTGCATAATCACACAGTTTGTTGGCGGCTAACGCCTCAGCAACCCTGTTTATATCCCGTGCCTGCAAGAGCGGCTGATCTGCCAAAATCATCATCACACCTTCTGGTCTGTATGCCATAGAAGACAGAATGCCACAGTGAAGAGACATGGCCATACCGTATGCATAATCGGTACAGATTGCAATCTGTAGCTTCGTCCTCGTATCTGGAGTACAGCCATATGATGCTGCATTGAGCCACATGGAAGGGATCCATGCCAATGAATCCTCTGGTTTGACTACACAGATGACTCTCTCCAAATCTGAATTCAAGGCAGCTTCCAAGGTCCATGCGGCCAAACACCTTCCATCAGGCATGATGATAGACAGTTTATCACGCCCCATTCGGCTGCTCTTACCTGCCGCTAGCACGATGCCCGTCAGTCGCATGTGCAATCCCCCTCTGTACGTTGCGACGCTCTGCGGCAACAACTGCACGTTTACAGGCAATAAGTTCTGCTGCGATGCTGATTGCGATCTCTTCCGGTCCGTCGGCACCAATGGTCAAGCCGACGGGTGAATGCAAATGTTTTAGTGGGGGGAGATCGTTCAGCAAACGTGCTGTCCGTGTTCTGGAGCCCATGATACCAAGGTATGCATAATTCCGATCCTCAAGTAATTCAAGAAATTCCCGTTCTCTCGGAAACTGATGACTCATCAATACGATATAATCCCCGCTTTGGATATCCAGTACAGGCATGATCTCACGAGGGAAACCATGGATAAGTTCAACCCCTGGGAAGCGTTCAGCGGTGCATAAGGTTTCTCGCCAATCTGCTACGACCACACGAAATCCTGCTGATTTACCCAGACGGGCGACCGGAATCACATCATTTCCGGCTCCAACAATAATCAGACGGGGTTTGGGCTCATATCTTGCAGAGATCTTTAGGGGGACATCCCACCGCTCTGTATCAGTCAATCCTTCATGCCTCTGAAGATCATTCTCTCCAGAATTAAATGCGACAGCGTCAGCTTCAGACGAATGAATAACGACCAACGATAGTCGCGGTGTGTCCTCTGTAAACATTGTATTTATTGGACCTAGAGAAGCTCCCTTGGCAACTGGGGAAGGGCATAATGATGTATGACTTTCTGCATCCTCAGCGAGCTGAATCACATAATGAATCCGGGTGTATTGATCGTAGAATGAACGGGTTAGCTCAACAGCTGATCCAGATTGAAAATACGTATGCATATGGGACAAGATCGACCTGAGTTCACCACATACCGGCTCTAGAAGCACTATAATCAACCCGCCGCAGCCAATCGTTTCCCCCCAGGACAAATCATCTTCGGGACGCATATCATATTCCACAAATTCCAACTCTTGTGTATCCAGCACACGGTCCACCCTAGCCAGCAGATCACTCTCCAGACAACCTGGACTGATACTGCCATACATCACACCTTCTTCGGTCAAAAGCATAGAGCCTCCCTGCTTACGGTAAGCATGACCTTCTACCTTAACCGCTGTTGCGAGAATACAGCGCGGTTCCCGCGCTGCAATTGCACACAGATCATGCATTTCCATCGCGTCTCCATCCTTTCAGGGATTTGGATCCGAATCCGAAGAAGTGATTCTGGACCTTCCTAGCGTATATTGAATGTCCAACTTTTGCTCAGACAGTTCATTGGATGAGTTTCATCCGATTGCATTCGACTAGATGCGTTTCATCAATCTTGCAATACTTTTATCCGATTCACGAAGCACGATACCACGATCAATCGTTTGAATCTTCCGGTTTTTGAGCACGATGCTTCCATCAATAATAACGGTATCCACACAGCTTCGCGTTGCGGAATAGACCACACGGGAATACACATCGGTCTCATAGGAAGGGTACGTATGAAAATCTTCCAGATCCAGCAGTAACATATCTGCTTTTTTACCCACTTCCAGACTGCCGATTTCCTTGGACATTCCGAGCACTTCCGCTCCACCCATCGTCGCCATGCGCAGCACCGTGCGGGCATCCATCACTGTTGGACCATGAGGCACCTTTTGAATGAGAGCGGTCAGGCGCATTTCCTGGAACATATCCAGATTGTTGTTACACGGCGCACCATCGGCACCAATCCCTACCGCAATCTGGCGATTCAGCAGATCAGGAATATCCGCTATACCCGAGGAGAGTTTCATATTCGATCCGGGGCAGTGGGTGACTTTTACCCCGCGTTTTCGAATAATCTCCTTCTCTTCCTCACTCAGCCACACACAGTGGGCGAGCACCAATCTTGGGGTAGCCAGGCCGATATGATCCAGATAGACGATGTTGCGCATACCACGTTCGTGTTCCACCAATTCGATCTCGCCACGATTTTCGGAGGCGTGGGTGTGCACCTTCACATGGTACTTATTCGACAGGTCACGTACCTCAACCAATAATTCCTCGGTGCACGAGACGACAAAGCGTGGACAAAACGCATACTGAATGCGTCCGCCGCCGAATCCGTTCCATTTCTCCAGCAAATCGACACTTTGTTGCAGCGAGGTAGCCGTATTTTCACGCAGCGGTTCAGGAACTTCATCCCCGTGATCCATCATCACTTTACCGGAAATCACCCGAATGCCGCTCTGTGCCATCGCCTGAAAAGCCGAATCGGTATGATGCACGGTCTCCATATCCAAAATCGTCGTTGTACCGCTGGAGATCAATTCGCCCAAGCCGAGCATCGCGGAGTAATAGACAGATTCCTCATCATGCGCTGCCTCAAGCGGCCAGATGCGTTGACGAAGCCAATCCATCAGTTCCAGGTCGTCTGCACGTCCGCGGAACAAGGTCTGACATAGATGAATATGCGTCTGGATAAAACCTGGCAGCAGCACTTTGCCTCGAGCATCAATGACCTGATCTGCCTGAACATCGATATGCTCTGCAATCTCTTTGATTTTATTGTCCTCGATCAGCAAATCTCCCGTAAATACATCCTCTTCTGCATTCATTGTGACGAGTTGTGCACCTTTTAGCAGGATCGTTCCCATGATAATCTCCCCTATCCGTATCTATCTGCGTAATTTTTACTAATTCTGATCCTGCATATTGAGGATGATCTTCTTTGGATCTATGCATGATGCTTCACATAAATCACGCTACCACCCGATAGCCATGCCATCTCCTCTAGGATCTGCTGCCCCACTAATCATGCCATCTTCATGGATGACAATCCCTTGTGACTGCCCCATAATCCCGTCCCACGGCGCTCTGGCTTCGACATTATGCCCCCATCGAGCAAGCGTGTCACATACGTCGTCATGATAGCGGTTCTCCACTCGCATCGTGTCGCCTTCCTCGCCCCAGGTACGCCCATATACCCATCGTGGCAGCCCAATGGCTTCCTGAATGTTCAGACCATAGTCCAGCACACCCGTAAGAACCGATAACTGTGTCTGAGGCTGGCCCTCACCACCTTGCGTGCCTACGAGCATATATGGTTTTCCGTTACGAGTGACAAGACCCGGCATTAGGGTGTGGAATGAGCGTTTATTCGGTTCCAATACGTTGGCGTCCTTCGGATCAAGTGAGAAAAAGGACCCGCGGTTCTGCATGATCACACCCGTATCGCCCGGCACATAGGCAGCGCCAAAATCAAAGTACAGGCTCTGAATAAACGAGACGGCATTCCCTTCATTGTCCACAACCGCCGCATAAGCCGTATCCTGACCCATCATTTTGGACAGAAAAGGCTGTGCCACAGGTGGAGCGGACTGAATCTCGTTCCACAATGCATCTCCATAAACCTTGGATAACAGATTTTCCAGCGGAATATCCCTGAACTCCGGATCTGTGAGATATCGATCACGGTCACGAAAAGCCTTTTTGACCACTTCAGCCATCAAATGATAAAACTCGGGGGACGTACGCGCCACGGATGATAGATCAATATGTTCCAGCATATTCAACATCATCAGCATCGAGAAACCCTGTGAATTCGGCGGCATCTGGTGAACTTGATAGCCACGGTAATCGGTAGTGATCGGCTTCACCCACTCTCCCTTGTGAGCCGCGAAATCCGCTAGGGCAAGCATGCCGCCATCCTCACGAATAGCCGAAGTTAGCTGCTCCGCCAGTTCCCCGGTATAAAAAACATCACGTCCACCTGCCTGAATCAGGCGAATGGAAGAGGCAAGATCAGGCTGCAAGAGCAGATCGCCTTCCTGCAAAAGTGTACCAAAAGGGGCAAATACCGCTCGCAGCGGTGTATGCCCCATAATGAAATCCTCATCACGTTCCAGCCACAGGCGCAGATTTCGGGATACAGGGCACCCCTTTTCCGCATATTGCGCAGCTGGTTCAAGTAACTGTTCCCACTTTAACTTCCCGTAGCGGGACCAGACTTCCCACCATGTATCTACCATTCCAGGAACCGTAATGGCACTAAGCACGCCTCGTTGAGGAATGGCGCTCATCCCCATCGCTTTAAACGTATCAGCATGAATACCTGCTGCTGAACGACCGCTTCCGTTGTAGGCCGTTATATCACCACTTGCTCCATCGTGAATTAGAAAGAAAGCATCTCCGCCAAGTCCTGTCATGTGCGGGTAGACTACGCCCAGTGCAGCACTAACCGCAATCGCTGCATCATAAGCGTTACCACCCTGCTGGAGGATTGAGCTGCCAACCGCACTCGCCAAATAATGTGGGGAGGTAACCATCACCTCCCTGGATATCGGCATCTGGTTCAACATAAGACACCCTCCTTCCCAGCATACACATCCAGCGCTACCTGCACGGCCTCCCCTGCTGGCAAGGCGTGACGATGACGCAACAAGACAGCTTCCAGTGCACCTAGCACATGCAGTACATTTTTGCGCTGGCAGCTGAATCCCATCGTACCAATACGCCAAATCTTGCCTTTCAGTGGTCCAAATGAGCTGGCAATCTCAATACTGAAATCGTTCAGAAGCATGCTGCGTACCGATTCTCCGTCTATGTCATCCGGAATTTCGATACAAGTGACCATCGGAAGTTTACTAGATAACTCTCCATACAGTTTGAGCCCCATGCCCTGAATTCCCGCAACCAACGCTCGTTCATTGATCCGATGTCTCTGGAAACGGGCATCCAGACCTTCCTGAAGCAAAATCCGCAGTCCTTCGTGAAGACCGTAGAGCATCGAAGTAGCCTCTGTATGATGGTTCAACCGTGCCGAACTCCAGTAGTCCTGCAATTGGCTCAGGTCAAAATAATTACTGGCAATCGTGCGTCCTTCAGCCCGAGCACTTGTTGCATCCCGGAGTCCCCGTTCGACGGTTTTGCGGCTCATCAGTTTCTTCTCCACACGGCTGTTATACGTTATTGGCGCCATCCCGGATGGAACGGACAAACACTTCTGCGTTCCACCCATCACCGCATCCAGATGCCAGGCATCTGTCTCAACAGGTGTACCGCCAATTGTGGCAACTGCATCGACGACAAGTAAAATATCCAGTTCACGACAGGCTTTACCAATCTCGGTGAGAGGCTGCATTTGCCCGGTTGATGTCTCGCCGTGAACCATCGCAACCAAACTCGGCTTATGTGCATGGATCGCTTTGATTACCTCTTCGGGATCAAATACTGTTCCCCACTCTGTTTCAAAAAAGATAACCTCGGCACCACAGCGTTCCGAAATTTCAACCAACAGATGTCCAAAGCGACCATAGATGGGGACCAGCACCTTGTCCCCCGGTTGGATCAGACTGACCAGCACGGCTTCAATACCCGAACGAGATGTGCCATCTACCGGATAACACCACTCATTGTCTGTCATGTATAGTTCACGCAGCATGGCCATCGTCTCATTCATCAGGGAAGTGAACTCCGGATCAAACTGCCCTAGAATCGGGAAGGATAATGCCCTCAGAACTCTTGGGTCGACTTCAACTGGCCCCGGTGTCATGATCGTTCGCAAGGACGGGGACAATTCTTTATAGTTGGACATCTTCACTCAACTCCCGTAACCGTATTTATAGAGTAACTGGACGAGAACCCGGAAACCTTTCATCAGGTCCTCTTCAGCTGTATATTCAAGGGGATTATGGCTAATTCCATCCTGGCTAGGTACAAAAATCATCGCTGTGGCGCAAGCCGGCTGAAAGATCTGCGAATCATGTCCTGCTCCGCTTGGCATGTGTATATAGGATAATTGCTCCAATTCACAAATATCACGAATGTCTGTGGTAATCCGTTCGTTCATCGGAATGGGACTGACAGACAAGTGCTCTTCCCAGTTCAGCCCGAGCTGTTGCTCGGCTGCGATTCGGCTAAATGCCTGAAGTATATTCTGCCAGCATCGGTCAATGCTCTCTTGCCTAATATGCCGGATATCCAGTGAGAATACGGCTCGTGAAGCAACAACGTTGCCGACGCCTGGATCAGCTGTTATTCGTCCCACAGTGGCTACAAGTGGTTCTCCCGCTTCAAGCGCAATGTGTCTTACGGCTGTGATCATCTCGGATGCACCTGCAAGTGCATCCTTGCGCCAGGACATCGGTGTAGTTCCGGCATGATTCGCTTCGCCACTTACTGTAATGCTAAAGCGTTTCTGGCCTACAATATCCGATACAATACCAATCGAATGGCCCAATCGTTCAAGGACCTGACCTTGCTCGATATGAAGTTCGATAAACGCACCATATGTGTGTGAAGCCGTTCTATAGCTGCTGTCTGGTCCAAAGCCTGCATCACGTATCGCCTGTGCAAAGGTAATGCCTTCTTGATCCTTCAAATGCTGAACTTCTTCCAGCCAGCTTACCCCTGTTATACTCCGTGATCCCCAGTAAGCAAAGGGGAATCGACTACCTTCTTCCTCGCATAGGGACACGACTTGAAGCGTTCGTTTAGGTGCCCCAAAACTTTTCTGTAGATACTCTAGCGCGAGCACTCCCGCAACTACTCCATATGCGCCGTCATACTTTCCACCATGTACCACAGTATCAATATGGGACCCCGTAACAATCGGCGCCTCTTCCATTCCTGTTCCTAAACCCGTACCGTACAGAGTTCCATACAGGTTGCCCGATTGATCGAATTCAGGAGCCAACCCTTTCTCCTGCATTTTTGCCGCAAGCGCATGTTGTGCCTCACACCATGCTTGGTCATACAATAGGCGTGTCACACCTCCCTGGGGATCAGCGCCATAGGCGGACAACCAGTCAAGCATGCCTTTCAGCTGCATCTGCTCCAATTGTGGCAAAGGCTGGATGGGACGTTCCGTACCAGAAGGCGTGTGTACTTCAAAGTCCGTCATGATATCCCCTCCGTTCCTTCAACACCAACTGGAACAGATGAGTTAGCACGAATAAATCGTCCCACAGGTTCATCCGATAATCCTGTTTTTGAACTGTATACTCGTGTGCCCCGGCAGAACACATCTGCAATGCTGGAGGAAAACGTGCGTCCCACATAAGGACTCTGTTTATGTGTGTAGTGCAGGTCATCCGTATTTAAGGTTGTATTCTTCACCCAATCAATAAGTACCAGATCCGCGTCCTTGCCGATGGCGATCTCACCTTTGCTCTCCAACCCAAGTCTTCTGGCAGGTTGCAGAGCCAGGACTTTTCCGAGCAACGGGAGGGCTACATTTCGCTGAAGATGTCCTTCCTCCAACATGAGTAGCAACGTGCTTTGCGCACCAGAGATGCCACCCCAGATTTCAAAGAAATTATCAGATTGTTTCATCGATGGCGGACAAGGTGAGTGGTCGGATGCAATAACATCAATTAGGCCTTCTTCCAGCGCATCCCATAACTGATCTTGCTCAGCCTGACTCCGCAATGGCGGTGCACACTTAGCTACAGCTCCCAACCGGACAACATCCTCATCTGTCAGAGTCAGGTAATGCGGACATGTTTCAGAAGTTACATCCAGCCCGCGCTGTTTCGCCTCTGCAATCAGATCAAGCGCTTCCCGTGTACTGATATGAACAAAATGCAGTGCACATCCGGTTTGCTCCCCATATTGCAGCGCTCGGAACACCGCCCGAACCTCTGCTTCTGCTGGGCGAGATTGCAAGTAATCCATCGGGCCAATTCGCCCGTCTGCAATACTTCTGGCACCAAGTTCAGCAACCATCGCTTCGTCTTCCGCATGAAGCGCCAGCACACGGTTCAACTTTGCAATTTCATACATGCCATTCAAAAGTGTATCGTCATCCGCTCTGGCGAAGATGTCTTCCCCTTCTCCGCCAGGTTCAGACATAAATGCCTTGAATCCTGCCGCACCCATACCAGCCAAAGGAGCAAGCTCGACCCGGTTGCCCGGAACAAGTCCTCCCCAGAACGCATAATCAACATAAGATTGACCGTCGGCTGCTTTCATTTTCGACTCCCAAGCCTCCGTTCTAATTGTTGGGGGGACACCGTTAAGCGGCATATCGACATACGTCGTAATTCCGCCTGCAGCCAATGATGCTGATCCCGACTTGAATCCCTCCCAGCTCGCGAGTCCAGGTTCATTGAAATGAACATGAATATCTACCACCCCTGGCATCACGGAGAGGCCATTTGCTTCTATTATTTCAGTGTCTTCATCACCCACTAGGTGTGAGGACAAAGCAGATATTTTTTCACCAGTAATCCCAATATCCAGTTCTTCCACGCTATCTCTCAATACAACCCGGGCTCCCCGGATGATCGTATCTAATCTTGTCATATGGATGACCCTCCCTGATCAGAACCGGATTCATATATTTCAGCTTCCCCGGTATGTACTGTAACCTCCTGGCGCAATCAACAAAGGAATGTGGTAGTGACTTGCAGCATCAGATACGGCAAACCGAATCGGTACAACTGTCCATAACGCCTGCCCCAATTCTTCAAGAGATCTCTGTGCGTAATAACCCTCAACGTTGAATTGAAGCTCATATACCGCTTGCTCAAGCTTCCCGCCTTCAAGTAACGAAGCATCCAGACGCCCATCGGCATTGGTCACCGATTCAGCAACTTTCATTTTGTTTTCCTTCTCGCCATCCCTGTGCAATACAAAAAGTTCAACCCGAACGCCTTCGGCCGGAACGCCCTTGGAAGTATCCAACACATGCGTAGTAATCCGTCCTCCCGCCACCGACATCATGCCTCCCCGTCTTTCTTCGAGCCCCTATGGTCAGCCTCTAGATCATCCCTTGTCATTGAGAAGCCCTGGAACCCATAAGGAGGTCTGGCCTCGGTGAATACTTTGCCTTCTCCTTCTTTTACTTCCTCCAGCACCGTCTCCCATGTCCGATTGTTGGATTCAAATGAAACTTCACTGAGCTGTCCAAATCGACGCAAGAGTCTTAGTCCAATCTGATAAATCAGATGCTGAATGGATGCCGAACGACACGCATGGAACAGGGCAGCAGCAACATCTCTTACCTGCTCCGCCGCTACATAACGCCCACGCTGATCGTCCATGCCATCTCTCGGGTCCTCGTAACGCCAATTGATATTCAGGAAAATGAACAGTGGACGGTCCCATGTCTCGGGTAAGGTGGTGTACTCATCCTTGACAAAACCGGCAAATTCACTGCCTTTGACCTTTATCAGTCTGATATCTGCAACACCACTGAAATGATTGCTCAGTTCGACCTGATTTCCTTTTCGCTGCGCTTCAATTGCAGCTGTCGCCCGATCATTCTGGGAATAACGGAATACCAGCTCGCTTGCACGAAGGCTTCCCTCTCTGCGAACAGGCACATCTTCAAAAGGAATCTGATCTGCCGTCATCTGAACTTTGGTCATCTGCGGATATGTCTCCAGAAAACGTCGGCTGACGTAAGCGAGATAACCTTCCACCGTAGCTCCGTAGTAATCCGCAGCATGTTTTAGGATGAAATTCTTCATTGAATCCGTTGCAACGACGTGAGAGTTATCTCCTTCGATAAAAGAAGGCAGAAATTCGTCGCCTTGCACAGCTACTTTAATGTTTAATCCGAACAGGATATTATTCCGTCCGGTGAAAGGAGATTCCGGGATGGGCTGGATACCCGTCAACGGTTTGGCGTATGAGCGGTACATCCATACGTCCCCTTTGCCGTAATACATGGTCCGCTGCTTTACTTCGGATGGCTTACATTCAAACTCATGTTCATGACCAATCTGTACCAGCCACTGCTCCAATCGAATGGAAGCAATCTTGAACACTTCCTTCAGAGCGGTCTGGAATTCTTCCTCTCTTCCTCTCTGATTGCGCCTCCGCATGGACTCCAGGATAGACTGAGCTGTGTGACCTTTTACGGCCAATATAAAAGGAAAGCCAAATTGGCTTGTATATTCTTTGTTCAATTTACTAAGTTCGTTGTATTGCTCCGGCGAAAGTGAATTAAGCCCTGCACCAGCCTGTTCCTGAACGGAATTGCTGCTCATGCTGATCCGCGCCCCGAGATCCGGGTGATTACAAAGCAGCTGCAACTTGACCTTTTCGTCGGATGTCTGCACTACGTTTTTCATCACATTTATCATTTGTTCAAAAGAGTCGAATGGCCGTGAAGGCCAGGAACGCTCCGCCACCCAAGGTGATTCTTCGAATAGTCCGCCAAACGTATGCACGAACTGTGTGATAGACCAGTTGTTAACGAGTTTAATGAAGTCGCCCATGTTAGAACCTCCGGTCTTCTGTGGATTGTTGTTCTTCATTTTAAGTGTCTCTCGATACTGCGACAACATTATTTACGCAAATTTGTAATATAACATAACATCAGTTATGTGATTTGTTAGCAATGCACGGGATTTGGTTGTTCAAATGTAATGAAAAGCGAAAAAAACCGCACTTCCTCAAGGGAAATACGGTTTTATCTGACATGCCTGCTTCATTGTCATGCTGCACAACACTTGTTCTGGATAATGATTATGATCATAAAAGTATTTACGTATTAAATGTGTCCACTCTTCAGATTAATGATGCTGCGAATACGGCCTTGCCGCAGTTTTGTCCCGTACAAACTTACGGAAGGTGAACACTAGCTTTAATTTCAGCAAATCATTAGTCTTCTTAAAGTCCATTTGCAGCAAACTTCCGACTTTCTCCATCCGATAGGTAACAGTGTTCCGGTGCACAAACAGCTGCTTCGCAGCTTCGTTAATGAGTCCATCATTCTCGATAAAAGATTCCAACGTATTCATCAGTACCTGATTGGGATCGCCATCCCTGGCCAGTAATGGCTCAAGTACTTTATTGCAGTAATTCTCCATGATGTTATCCGGAACATGTTGAAATACATAGGCAAATTCCAGCATCTCGAACTGAAGAGCACGATCCTTCATCCCGAATCGGCGAGCCAGTTGACGGGTATCCAGACATTCCTGATAGGCTTCGCGCAGCGACTTCGGCTCATGCTTCATTTTACTGATCCAGAACCGCGGTGCAGATGTTCCCTTGGCTTCCTGTGCTGCAAGAACATCACCAAACCGATTCAGCAGGAATGCTGATAATTCTTCTCCATAATCCCGCCCTGTTGGACAGGTATAGATGGATAGTATGCCATCTTCGATCTGAAAATGTTGTGAGGCCGTGAATTGCATCAACGGATTGTACTGCAACTCGCGGTGGATCTGTTTCAGTAGCTTTCCTTCTGCAAAAACAGACGGTTCCAGCGTGATCAATACACATTGATAGGTCCCCTGGAACAAATGAACCCCTTTATTTTCGCTGAGCTTGGTGAGTTCATCTACCGTCATTTTGTTATCTAGATATTGGGTTAACAGCGTACGCATCTCATCCTGAACGGTGGGGTTAATGTGTTCTCGATAGGTCATATCCATATAGAATGCCAGGACATCCGCAGCCTGCTGAAACAATTCTTCCTCCGCTCTAAGTGACAGCGCTGACTCTGTAAAGACGAGTAAAAATCCGTATTCTTCATCATTCTGCTTGATAGGTACCCGGTGACAGCTTCCCTGATTCCATTTCACTCGGTGCATAACGGACTTCCAGGGCCAGCCCTGTACTACCGCATCTCCTGAAATGCCTTCGCTGCCGTACAGTACATGTCCGCGGGAGCCAATAACCGCAAGCGGATAATTCAAAACGGTAGCGAGTTCGGCAAATACACTCCGATGCTGTTGCTGTTGCAATGCAAAGTGCATCAATTTTTTCTGTTTTTGCACCACCTCGTGCAGTAAACGATTGCTGCGTTCATGTTCAGCCTTGAATAACGCATTCATCTGGTCGGAAAATGTAAACTGAAACGGCAGTTCCAGCAGCGGTAACCGCAGTCGATCTGCTTCCTCGATAATCCCTTGCGGAATGGCCTGCCAGAAGCGGCCCAATTTAATGCCAAGCCCAGCACAACCGCGTTCGTTCAGGCGGCGCATCAAACGAAGTGCATCGGTCTCGTTGTCTTTCATAATAAATGCGGTTGTGAACAGCAATTCTCCGGATTTGATCCAATCCGCTATATCTGGAGCGTCCATGACGTTAACGGATTTCATCATCCGCGAAGTCCCTTCCCCACCTGCAACCAGTCTGGCCTCAGACAACGGGTATACCTGTAAAGCCTCTTTAACCGTGAGCTGCATGGACATTACCTCCCATATATATAACTCAAGAAACCGTTTATATCCTTGATTTGGACTTGAACAAAGGTTATACACTTGGTTTTAACCATTTTATTGAAATAAACCTTGAATGTTGTTAAGTATTATAACATCATTTTTATTTAAATAGCTCACATGAGAAAAAAATAAAACCCATGACACAATTGCAGCAATCGTTGCGCAACTGGCATAGGTTTTATTTTTGAGTTGATACATATTGAATTACAAACGGAAAAGATCAGATTCCCAATGTTTCGTGACTCAGCCACAATTTCATCCGGGACAGTACCTCTTTCATATTGAGCGGTTTGCTAATATAATCTGAAGCTCCTGCCGCGATACATTTATCACGATCTTCTTTCATGGCTTTGGCAGTCAAAGCAATAATAGGGAGCTTCTTGAGATTTAATCTCTCACGTATTTGGCGAGTGGTTTCATACCCATCCAACTCTGGCATCATGATATCCATCAAGATAATATCCGGATTCGCTTCTCCGCTCTCTAACATCTCCAGGCACTCGTAGCCATTCTGAGCTGTAATCACCTTCATGTCATACTGCTCAAGAGCATTTGCCAAGGCATATACATTTCGAATATCATCATCGACAACGAGAACCTGACGACCATTCAATAATGATTCTTCAAGTGGAGTCAGCAACATCTCGATTTTGGTTGAATTCATTCCTGAAGCACTGTTTATTTCAGGAGCAGTCACGGCAACCTCGTTCAAGAACAATCTGGAGTTCTGCATAACCTCAGGCTCTTCCCTTCTAAGCGGGAGGAATAGGGTGAAGACACTTCCTTGTCCTTCGCGACTCGTTGCTGAGATTGATCCTCCCAACAGATTGGCAAGGGATTGAGAGATCGACAGTCCCAGTCCGGTTCCACCGTATTTTCGGGCTGTGGCTCCATCTGCCTGCTTGAACGCATCAAAGATCTGCAACAGTTTGTTGTCCGAAATGCCAATTCCGGTATCACTAACCGAGAAAGCTATACCATCCGTCTCTGCTCCGTTCGCTTCAGCATTGGACAGACTCACTCTGGAGATGGTTAAGGCCACTTCACCTCCATTGGTGAATTTGAAAGCATTGGAGAGCAAATTACGCAAAATCTGGTGTAACCTCATCTCGTCGGAAAAAATCGTTTCCGGCAGAGGGCTTTGAAGCTGAATCCGGAAATCAATTCCTTTTTGCTCCGCCGTTTTCAGGAAATATTGATTCATCGCTTCCGGCAGGCTTCCAAGATAGACATCATCCAAATCCACTTCCATCTCTCCGGCCTCCACTTTGGAAAGATCGAGGATATCGTTAATCAGATTCAACAGGTCCTTGCCTGATGTATGGATCACCGAAGCATATTTCTGTTCCTCACTGTTTAAGTGCTGATGTTTGTTCTCAGCCAATATCTCGGACAGAATCAGCATACTGTTCAGCGGGGTACGCAGTTCATGCGACATATTCGCCAGGAACTCAGACTTATAACCAGAGCTTGTCCGTAACTGATCCGCTACTTCTGCAAGTTCGCTGACAGAGGTCTCAGCCACATTTTTCTGCATTTCCAGACGCTCGTTCAACATGTACAGTTCTTCTGTCTGCATATGTAATTCTTCCGTCTGGGACACCATTTCTTCGGTCTGTGCCTGCAGTTTCTCCGATTGTGTCTGCAATTCTTCATTCAACACCTGGGATTCATCATACAAATGCTGTAATTCCATGCGTGTTACGGTGGAATGTAGCGAGACCCCGAAGATTTCGATCAGTTCGGTTAGCAGCTTTGTTTCCTTTGGTTCGATCTGCTTCATGGAAGCCAGTTCGATTACAGCTATCGTTTTACCTTCAAATACCACCGGGGCTACCGTGAGTGATGCAGCTGACGCATCACCAAGTCCCGATGAGATGCGAATATAATTTTGAGGCAAGTCGTTCATCTGCAAAACTCGCTTCTCAATCGCACTCTGACCGACTAATCCCTCACCCGGTGCAACGGATACTTTACCGAGGGAACGCTCTTTCTCTCCATCTGCTGCATACGCAGCTACACGAATGAGACGATTCTCTTTCATTGCATATAACACGCCATAAGGGGCTTCAAGCAGGATCGCGACTTGGTTTAGGAACAACCGTGACAGTCCCTCCAGACTTGTTGGGTTCTGCAGGAGCGTAGCTATGCTGGCAACCCGATCCTTAAGTCGATTCTGTTCCTGTACCGTGTCAAGCAATATGTTCGTCTCTTTACCTAAATCACCGACCTCATCTTGTGTTCGAACAAGAATACGCTGTGTGAGATTGCCGCCTTGAGATATGTCGCTGATGGTATGTTTGACTTCACGCAGGGTCTTGACGATATTGCCCGAAATGACAAGCGCTGCGGCAACAGATAGTCCGGCAACGGCAGCCCATAAGGTGTACATAATGGTAAGGAGTGTGGAGCTTCGCGCTGCGAGTTCGGTCACCCGGCTCTCCGTGAGGCGCAACTCAGTGTTGCGGAAGTTCTCGAACTGGGATCTTAACAGATCAATTTCGCTTTTCCCCGGATCGGAATGGAAAAATTCAATGACTTTCTCCTGATCTCCTTGTCTTTTTAGGGCTACCGAGGCTGCTCCGGCAACATCAATCCAACGGACAATATGTGTTTTGATGGTTTCCAGAGTCATCTGCTGGGATGGGTTATCGCTAACCAGCTCATACAGTTCGGCATAATTGGAGTTCCACTGGGTTAGCGCTTGGTTGTATGGCTCTAAATAACTTTCTTCCCCGGTAATCATGAATCCCCGCTGTCCTGTTTCCATATTCAGAACATTTTTCTCAATTGCATTGGTCAGGTTATGCACTTCCAGGTCGTGGTGGCTGATAAAATCGATTTCCTTCTGCGATGCATCAATTTGGGCAGATAGCACCAGCAAAACGGCACCAAATAACAACACAACCACTAGATAGCCCAATAGAATTTTGGAGCGTATCGTGAATCTTCTCTTTTTCAACAACGCAGAAACCTCCAATGAAATAAACAATTCCGATCGATTAAAAAAAAGTCGCATATGTAGTTTATATGTATACGTATAGACTGACAAGCATTAGTTCACGTTCACGAACCTCACGAGCTAAAAAACGACCTGCATATGCAGGCCGCTTGTTTATTAGAATGAAGTTCGCATGATAATGATTGATTAGGCTTTCGGGGCAATCATTTTCGCTGGATCAACATACTGATCGAATTGCTCTTCCGTAAGCAGACCTGTCTGCAATGTAGCTTCTTTCAGAGACAGTCCTTCCTTATGCGCAAGCTTGGCAATTTTGGCTGCATTCTCATAACCGATGTGCGGATTAAGAGCAGTAACCAGCATAAGCGAGTTATTCAGATTATGTTCAATCTGACTGAGGTTAGGCTCAATGCCCACCGCACATTTATCGTTAAATGCAACGATGGAATCAGCAAGAAGCTGAACGGATTGCAGGAAGTTATAGATAATAACCGGTTTGAACACATTCAACTCGAAGTTGCCCTGACTTGCCGCGAAGCCAATCGCCGCATCGTTCCCCATCACTTGCGTAACCACCATGGTCATCGCCTCGCTCTGGGTTGGATTCACTTTACCCGGCATAATGGAACTGCCCGGTTCGTTCTCTGGAATACGAATCTCTCCCAGACCACTGCGTGGACCACTAGCCAGCCAGCGAACATCATTGGCAATTTTCATCAAGTCAGCTGCAAGCGCTTTAACTGCACCGTGAGCGTAGACCACTTCATCATGACTTGTAAGCGCGTGAAATTTGTTTGGTGCTGATACAAAATCCTTGCCGGTATGCTTGCCAATTTCCTTCGCTGTATAATCACCAAAGTCAGGATGTGCATTAATTCCAGTTCCCACAGCAGTACCACCAATTGCGAGTTCTTTCATATAATTAACACTATCCCGAATCATGCGTTCACTCTTATCGAGCATCGCTTCCCAGCCGCTGATCTCCTGACCGAGTGTAATTGGCGTTGCATCCTGAAGATGTGTACGTCCAATTTTGATAATATCTTTGAATTTTTCCGATTTGTCTGCAAAAGTGGCTTTCAGCACCGCGATTGCCGGCAAGAGCTGATCTTCAACAGCAAGTACACCTGCAACATGGAGAGCCGTTGGGAATGTATCATTGGAGCTCTGGGACATGTTCACATCATCATTCGGATGCAGACGTTCTTCCTTGCCCTTTTGTTCAAGCAATTGGTTACCCAGGTTAGCAATGACTTCGTTTACGTTCATGTTGGACTGTGTTCCGCTACCCGTCTGCCATACCACGAGCGGGAAATGATCATCAATCCGGCCTGCAATAATTTCATCAGCGGCATAAGCGATAGCATCCGATTTGGCAGCGGACAATTTACCCAATTTATGGTTACTGGCAGCAGCGCTTTTTTTCAAAATGGCAAGAGCACGTACGACTTCCATCGGCATATGCTCGCGACCAATCGGAAAGTTCTCCTTGCTGCGCTGCGTTTGAGCTCCCCACAGCCTGTCGGCTGGTACTTTCATTTCACCTAACGTATCTCTCTCAATGCGGTATTCCACTTGCTTTTCCTCCTCCAAAAAGATGGTTTGGGTCTCTACAAAAATACGTATACATTCTTTTCTTCACAGCATCTTGCATCTGTTGATTCCAAAGTCACCTTTGGGATTTATGCAAAATGCTTTTATGAGCAAAGCTTGTGTATCTTGTCATATTATACATGATTGACTGACAGGTTTTCACCTTTTCGACAAAAATGTAAGCGTGACGCAAAATGTCTGAGTATTTATTTTTGCGGTTTGATCGGATAAAGACGGCTGGTTTGCTCGAATACTTCGCCTGGCTCAAGACCAATAAGACCGATTTCTTCAGCAGGAATGCCTTGTACATTCGGAGCGTTGACCAGGTTCATCTGTGGTTCAGGACAGAAGAAGCCACCAGTCATGTTGTTATTCCAGATCATCCAGTGCTTGTATGACGTGCCTACATCATATACAAGCTTGTCACCGGTACGATGATCGGTAAGCTCCATATAGTTGCGCCCATTCTGCGGTTCTGCAGTGTAATGGTTGTCCATGGCTGCAAAAAACGGACTAACACCCTCACCCTTTAATTGCTCTTCCTCTGGTGTAAGCGGTTGAAATTGTCCCGTAGGCAAAGAACGTTCATTCAATTCACGACGCTGACCAATCGTTATTTTGGCCGTGTAATCGGATGCCTGGCTTTCCGGTGCAAAAGGTACGCTAATGGCTGTATGGAATGCGAACAGGTTGGGCATACGTTCCTTCCCGTTATTGTGGACATTCAATTGCTGCTGAAGTCCCAGACTACTCAGCGAATAACGGAGCGTCACTTTAAAGGTGAATGGCAGGAATTTGTAGAAGACATGTCCTTCCTTCACTTCTTGACTAAGCACAACATAACTCTCCAGCTCGTCAGATCCGTAGCCCTCAACCTTCCACTCGGCATCATGCAGGAATCCATGCAGATGGTTGCCTGTAGCTGGTTCGTTTACAGGTAGTTGATAGACTTCACCGTTCCAAGGGAAGCGGCCATCCTCATAGCGATTTGGTGGGGAAAGAATCGGAATACCGTATACGGCAGGTGCAGCCATAAATTCGTCCATATGTTCCTGGTCCGGCTCACGCAAATAACGGAACCCCTGCTCTGTATCACGGAAAGCAACAAGGTTGGCACCCACGCTCGGAATAACAGCCGCTTCGAATTGATTAAAACGAAGCCAGACGGCTGGTATACCTCCAAATTGTTCTTCGAAAGCTGCATTTTGCTGTGTCATCGTTATATGTACCTCCTGCATACTAAGGTTTATTATACGGCTCGACTATATCATGACCGCGCACAAAATACCAATCTATGATAGAGAACAAATTCATGATGGAACGACAAAAAAGACAGCTACGAAGCTCCGTGGCTGTCCCCATCCGCTTATGCTGCCGTAATGGAATCATTCCAGATTTCAATGGAATACCCATGCATGGCATCAGCTCTATTAATCCACATATTTGCCGTGATTCGGAACGGCGGTCTGTTCGAAATCAAGATCGAGTCGCTCCAGCGAATCTTTCAGCATTTCTCCGGTTAAGGAATGTCCGTGGCCGGTAACAGCAACTATGGGCTCCAGTCGACGAATATGCTGAACCGATCGATGAGCCGCTTCCCAATCCGTCGTGAAATACGCGGGTGGACCGTGCAACTGTTTGTCCTGAAGCAGCACACTCCAGAGCGATTCCTGTTTCACGGTGACGATCGCGTCTCCCGCAATCAGGGTACGGTCATCTTTCCGGAATAGCGACACATGGCCCGGCGTATGACCGGGTGTATGCAGCCATTCCCAGCCAGAAACACCTGGGATGGAATGATCATCCGGCAGACTGAATATTCGATCATCCAGATTAATAGCTTCATTAGGATAAGCAAATGACAGCCTTGCCATCAAACCCCCACCTACAGTAGGGTCCGCGGGAGGGTAATCCTTCACACCTGTCAAATAAGGCAGTTCCAGCGGGTGTGCATACACTGGGACACCCCAGAATTGTTCCAATTCGATGACGGTCCCGACATGATCAAAATGACCATGTGTCAAAATAATCGCAGACGGTGGACCAGGAAAGCGTTCAGTTGCAACATGAAGAATCTGATCAGTGAAACTCGCAATTCCAGTGTCCACGAGCACCCAGTTCCTGCTTCCAGGCTCCCCGATGAACACAACATTAACGAACAGTGTACGCAGACTGAGGATATCGTGCGCGACTTCTTCAAGTCCCGTCATTCCTGCTGTAATCAGATTGTCAGATGCCATTCACGGTTACCTCCCATTCAGGCGGATTGTCTCTCTGGTTCCATTCATCTGTCATAGACTTCCCTTTTCTGGAGTAACTATTCCTTATTCCC
This sequence comes from Paenibacillus sp. GL_099_B, assembly GCF_057835695.1. Taxonomy (NCBI): domain Bacteria; kingdom Bacillati; phylum Bacillota; class Bacilli; order Caryophanales; family Paenibacillaceae; genus Paenibacillus; species Paenibacillus sp. GL_099_B. Next base: position 3,507,399 of record NZ_CM174430.1, on the reverse strand, counting down.
AATAAAATAGACGGTGGACGCCCTGTTTCAGGCATACACCGTCTAGTATAATCAGCTACATTCCATATTAGAACAAGAACCTCTCGGTCCTATTATGCTGGGTAAGCGTCCAGTGCCGCATCAAGCAGCTGATTGTACATATCGTCATCGTTTTCCAGCAGCTCGTCCATACGCAGCAATTCCTCTTCATCACCGGATTGTTCAGTGAAATGCAGACTATAGTCCCAATCCTTGCCGTTCTTGCTCATAAACGTAATCTCATAAACTGACTTTTCGCCTTCTGCACGAAAAACCGTATTTCCTACATAATTCTTCTCATCTTCACGACGCATCTCTGCACGAATAATCTCAATATTCACAATCGTTCTCTCCTTTAATCTCTCTTCAGTTGCAGGTCTCCACAATTTATGGTAAACCTAGTTTGGTAATTATTATTGGTTAATTGTACAATATATATCGTAGCAACGTATACCTTATTCAATGAGGGAACCATACTGACTCCTTACATACCTGTAATGAGGACTATAATAACAAACAGCTACGACATTATACCAAACAGGAGGAAAAAATAGCATGAACAATTTTGAAACGAATTTACAACAATATGCCGAACTGGCTGTCAAAGTCGGTGTCAATGTCCATCCTGGGCAGACTCTCGTCGTGAACGCACCAATCTCGGCTGCACATTTTGTGCGCCTGATCGTCAAAGCCGCTTATGGCACAGGTGCCAAGCTGGTCAAAGTAAACTGGAGCGACGAAGTGGTTACACGCCTTCATTATGACCTTGCACCCGAAGAATCCTTCTCTATTGAACCGAAATGGTTCGCAGGCGAGATGACTGAACTCGTGGAAGAAGGCGCTGCTATCCTTCATGTTATTGCAGAAAATCCGGATCTGCTTGCCGGTGTACCCCAAGAACGGATCGTGACTAGTCAGAAAGTACGCGGTAAAGCGTTGGAGAAATATCGCTCCTATCAGATGGCTGATAAATTCAGCTGGTCCATCGTTGCCGTTCCTTCCCCTGAATGGGCTGCCAAAGTATTTCCTGATCTTCCGGCAGAGCAGCAAATCGATAAATTGTGGGATGTCATCTTCAAAACCGTTCGCATTGGTGAGCAGGATGCTGTCGCTGAATGGAAAACGCATTTGTTGAATCTCGACTCCCGCGCTGATCTGCTCAACGAGAAGAAATACAAAAAGCTTCACTATACAGCCCCTGGCACAGACCTGACTATCGAGCTTCCTGAAGGCCATCTGTGGGTATCCGGTGGCAGCATCAATGAGCAGGGACACGTCTTCGTTGCCAATATGCCTACAGAGGAAGTGTTCACCGCTCCACTGAAAACCGGAGTTAACGGTACAGTTCGCAGCACCAAGCCACTGAGTTATGGTGGCAACCTGATCGACGGCTTCTCCATCACTTTCGAAAATGGTCGAATTGTCGATTATACTGCTGAACAAGGACTCGATTCATTGAAAAGCTTGATCGAAATGGATGAAGGCGCACATTATCTGGGCGAGGTAGCTCTCGTTCCACATCAATCGCCAATTTCGGATACGAATATTTTGTTCTACAACACCCTCTTTGATGAAAATGCATCCAACCATCTGGCTATCGGTAACGCCTATGCCTTCTGTCTGGAAGGCGGCAAAACGATGTCCAAGGATGAATTGATCAGCCATGGCATGAACTCCAGTCTCACTCATGTGGATTTCATGATTGGATCAGGAGAAATGAACATTCACGGTGTCACTTCCGAAGGTAGCGAAGAGCCAATCTTCCTGCAAGGCAACTGGGCTTTCTAATTTAAACGATGTAAATTAAACGGTGTAAATGAGAGAGAGGGTCACTCCTCTCTTTTCCTGCGTATGCGGGGCATTCATGATATGGAGGAACTTGATATGTTGAGTTTTGAACAAAAACTGGATCGTTATGCTGAACTGGCCGTAAAAGTTGGAGCCAACGTTCAGCCCGGACAAATCTTCGTTATCAGCGCGATGATTGATACAGCTGAATTCGTGCGTTTGTTGGTGCGCAAAGGCTACGAGGCCGGAGCAAAGAAAGTTATCGTCAAATATGGAGACGAAACTGTCAATAGGCTGCGGTTTGAAATGGCGCCTGAGGACTCTTTCCAAGACCCACCGAAATGGCATGCCGCTGAACTTGAGGAGCTGGCAGCGAACAATGCTGCGTTCTTGACCATATTGTCATCCAGCCCGGACCTGCTAAAAGGCATCGATCCAGAACGTATTTCCACCCATCAGCGTACATACGGTCAGGCGATGTCCAAATACCGTCAGTATCAGCAGGCCGACAAAATGAGCTGGACAGGAGTAGCCTGTCCTTCGCCGGATTGGGCTGCCAAAGTCTTCCCTGACCTTCCCCCTGCCGAGCAGGTGAAACAGCTCTGGGAAGCCATCTTTGCTGCTGTAAGAGCCGATCTGGAAGATCCTGTAGCGGCTTGGGAGCAGCATATTGAGCGTTTGGAGCTCAAAGCAGTTGCCCTGAACAGCAAAAAATATAAAACTCTGCATTTTGTTTCTCCGGGAACCGACCTTACCGTTGATCTTCCTGAAGGGCACATTTGGGCGCAGGCTGGCAGCATAAACGAACAAGGCACCCGTTTTGTGGCCAACATCCCGACAGAGGAAGTGTTCACAGCACCAGCCAAATATGGGGTGAACGGCAAAGTGTCCAGTACCAAACCGCTTAGTTATGGCGGAAGTATCATTGATCGCTTCTCTCTTACGTTTGAGAACGGACGTATCATTGATTTCCACGCCGAAGAAGGACAGGATACACTAGAAAGACTCATCAATATGGATGAAGGCTCCCATTATCTCGGCGAAGTCGCTTTGGTGCCCTTCCATTCTCCAATCTCGGAAAGTGGTATTCTCTATTACACAACGCTATATGATGAAAATGCTTCATGTCACCTCGCGATCGGCAGTTCCTATGCTTTCAATATTGATGGTGGCAAAACCATGTCAACTGAAGAGCTTGCAGCTCGCGGCATGAACTCCAGCATTACACACGTGGACTTCATGATGGGATCGCCGGAAACGAACATTTACGGCGTGACAGCGAATGGCGAGCGCGAAGCCATCTTCCTAAACGGCGACTGGGCTTTCTAAGCTATTCGTATCTGTTATTCTACGATTATTAAATAACACATAGAGGCTGCCCTACTGACCATGATTTACTGGTTAGTAAGGCGGCCTCTCTCTATTTCGGCTAGACTTTTTCTGCTTTTGTCGGACTAACCTCCCATTGTATCGCTTCCATATAATGTTGTAAAATGAAATGATACCAATGTTTGTGGATTGTTCACCAGAAAGGAGAACATCATGGCCAATCGGCTCCAATTACTCTTAGCCTCAGATTTCCATAATTTGGGCCCTCAGCTTCAAGAAGAAGTGTACTACGAATACTATAATATGGTACATGGTCTCATCGTTTACATCATCAAAGAACGTGCTGCAGCAGAAGATATCATTCAGGAAGCTTTTATCAAAATCATTAAAAACAAACCTCTCTTCGACAACGAAGTCAAACTGAAAGCCTGGCTGAAGGTTGTCACACGGAATACCGCCATTAATTATCTGAGAAAAAATAAAAATAACCGTAACCAACTGGATACGGATAGTGTTTTTATAGATATGGAGACAATTAATCAGACGGCAGCTTCCGTAGAGAGCACGGTGGAGACTCAAATGATGCAGGAATCCATCGAGTTCTATCTGGAACAGCTTAAGCCGGAATACCGTGTACTCGTGGAGCTGCGCTGGAAAGAGGGTCTTTCCTATCGGGAAATGGCTGATCTGCTTGATACATCCGAAGAAATTGTGAAGCAACGTTTGTTCAGAGCCCGCGGAAGTATCAAGAAGAAATTACATAAGGAATGGGGTGGAAGTATTGAGCAAAGGCAAGTCCGATAAGCATATTGATTCATTCGATTCAGAGCTGGAAGACGATTTTTTCGATGCCGCGTTTGATATGGCTTTTGACGAAGCCTTCCATCAGGCTGTATCTGCCACCCCTGCTTCCAACACCGAACCCATGCGTCAATCCTGGCTCCGAGTTCAAAAGGAAATTGTCCGGGTTGGCGTACGCAAGAAAAGAATGCGCACCATACGTTTATCTGTCATTGTTGCTGCGTCCGTGACCATCGGCGCCGTCATCTTCAGTATGCCCACTGGGACACAAGCCGTCTCCCCTTTTGTACAATCGATCAAGGAATGGGGCAATGGGATGAAATCCATTGTTATTGAGGATCGTACCACTCAATTGGGCGCTGATCCGTCGACAGCCAAGACACCTCCACCTCCTGAACGAGGAATCAATGAGGCTCCCACATTTTCCAGTGGGGATGAAACACCTGAAGAAGAAGATGGAGAGATTAAACTCCCCTTCTATGAGGAGTCACACATGCTTGAACCAATTATAGTAACAAAGGATATCGCACGATCGGGATTTAAGGGCGACTTTCTGCTGTCAAAAGCCATACCTAAGCGGTTTACAAAGATCAAATATGAACTTATGCTGGACACCCTCTATCCCGTCAATCCGGAAGATTATTATGAATCTCAACGAATGAGGGTTCGTTATAGCGGCGAAGGCAAAAATGGTGAAGAAGAAGTCATTCAGTTTGATTATGCCTATGTTTCGCCTGGTCAGGTCATTGAGGGGCCCATGCTTCGCGAAACAAGTATCGTCAAATTGGCTGATGGCAGCGATGCATTTATGTACCTCGGCCCCCCTTATAATACCTTTCAATGGATGATGGGTTCTGTCAACATGAGCTTATTCGGAACCGTCTCGGAAGAAGAGATGACTGCCATTGCCAATGACCTGCAGGAACAAAAATTTCCAGGTAGTACTCGCAAGTAAATTAAAATAATACGTTGCTTGAAATATGTGTTGTCGTCTCAGGCTTGACCCCATCGTCGGCCGTGTGAAGACTGACGACTCGATAGTAATATCCGGTTATAACGGTCCGGTTCGATTGGGCATTCAGGGTCTGCGTTTGCGTTTTCTTCTTGGAACCGGATTGATAGAGTATCCAGGCCGATCCCGTCCAGCGCTCAAGTCGATAATCGACTTGCAGCGATTTCATTTCCGAGAAGGTCGTTGTTGTTGTATTTACAACCGCAGTCAGCCCCCCTCCAGGTGTAACAGTCCCCTCTGCCTGATAAATATATTTCGGGGAAGTCAGTGCATGAATACTTGGTTCCAAAGGCGGTGGCGGTGGAGTAAGCGCGTGAGGCTGGATACTTGGACTGGCAACAGCAACCTCTTCGGTTGGTAGCGCAAGAATTATGGGTGCCGTTAGTGCTGCAACAATCATGACTTTCAGCATGGACGTTATTCTTAATTTCCGCATATGTATCCACCCTTCATTTTCCAAATTTGATTTTGTGTAAATATTAAACGGATGTAGTGGTTAGAAGGTTTCAAAAAAATAAAAGACGCTCCGACTTACATGTCGGCAGCGTCTTTTGGTACTTTGATACTTCTTCGAATGAACACATACAGAATGGATGAAACCTAAATAATTCCATTACGTATCCATAAGATACCGTTGATATGAAATTACTCTCACATGCTTCAGACCAAATGACAGGCTACAAAATGATCCGCTCCAACGTTCCGATACGCTGGAATTTGCTGCTTGCAGATATCTTCTGCCCATGGACAACGCGTATGAAACTTGCATCCAGGTGGCGGATTCACCGGACTGGGGATATCCCCTTTAAGCACAATTCGTTCCCGTTTCAATTTGGGAATCGGCACAGGTACAGCTGATAGCAGGGCTTTCGTATACGGATGCAGTGGATTGCCGAATAACTCATCTCTGGAGGCCGTCTCGACCATGGAGCCCAGATACATCACTCCAATACGGTCACACAGATGTTCCACCACACTCAGATCATGCGAAATAAACAAGTAAGCAAGGCCACGCTCTTGCTGAAGCCGTCTGAACAGGTTGATAATCTGAGCCTGAATAGACACGTCCAGTGCTGATACCGGTTCATCTGCGATAATCAGTTTCGGATTTAAGATCAAAGCTCGCGCAATCCCAATCCGTTGTCGCTGTCCACCAGAGAACTCATGGGGAAAACGATCAATATGATAAGATGACAATCCGCAGGCTCCGAGTACCTCCTTGACGAGATCACGAACCTCGCTTGCGGTAGCCAACCCATGATCCAATACAGCCTCCCCGATCGCATCACCAATGCGAATGCGCGGGTTCAGTGAACTGTAGGGGTCCTGGAAAATAAGTTGAAGCTGCGGACGGATCTTCCGCACTTCCTGCATAGATAATTGATGCAAGTCAACACCTTGAAAACGAATCTGTCCTTCCGTTTTTTCCGTTAATCGCACGATCGTTCTTCCAACGGTGCTCTTGCCACTTCCGGATTCACCCACTAATCCAAACGTCTCGCCTTCATGGATCGTGATGCTGATATCATCGACTGCTTTCACATGGGCTACTGTACGATTCAATAAGCCTTTGCGCACTGGAAAATAGGTTTTGAGATGTTCAATTTCCAATAGAGGTTCAGACATGACTCAATGCCTCCTCATACAGAAAGCATGCAGCCTTCTGACCAGGTCCAAGCTGCTTCAGCGTCGGCATTTGCGTGGTGCATATCGACATACAGTGCTCACAACGATCAGCAAAATGACAGGAATCCTTTAAGGACAGTGGATCAGGTACATGTCCGGGTATTGAATACAATTCATCCTGCCGTTGATTGATAATTGGCTTGGAGCGTAGTAATCCTTGGGTATATGGATGTTTGGGAGATTCAAATAATTGCACCACTTCCCCCTCTTCCACCACTTTGCCTGCATACATTACAACGACATAATCCGCCATTTCAGCTACAACGCCAAGGTCATGCGTAATCATCAGAATGGAGGTTCCTGATTGGGACTTGATGTGTTGTAACATATCCAATATCTGCGCTTGAATGGTCACATCCAGTGCAGTGGTTGGTTCATCCGCGATTAACAGTTTCGGGTTACATGAGATGGCAATGGCAATCATAATGCGCTGCAGCATACCTCCACTCAGCTCATGCGGATAGCTGTTTGCAATCTGTTCGGGACGTGAAATGCCAACTTCGGCTATCAGCTCAACCGCTCTGGCACGAGCCTGCTTTTTACTCATTTTCAAGTGTACAATCAGCGGCTCCATTAATTGCTCACCGATCTTCAGCACGGGATTCAACGAGGACATTGGTTCCTGGAAAATCATGGAGATGTCATTGCCCCGGATGGTACGCAGTGAGGATTTACTTTCACGAAGCAGATCCCGTCCACCAAAACGGATTGCACCACCTACTATCTTGCCTGCCGGTTCTTCAATCAATCCCATGATCGACATGGCGGTTACACTTTTGCCACAGCCTGATTCGCCAACGATGCACACCGTCTCCCCTACTCGTACATTCAGACTTACGCCGTCGACGGCTTTGACATTGCCTTCTTCCGAGTAAAAATGAGTTTCAAGTTGTTCAATTTCAATCATATTTTGCATGAGGCGTGCTCACCTTCTCTTCTGTTTGGGATCTAATACGTCTCGAAGACCATCACCAAAAATGTTAATCGCTATAACGGTCACGAAAATGGACAGCCCTGGCGGAATCCATAACCACGGATGCTGTTGAAAATCAATCATGTTGTTGGCCGCATCGATCATATTGCCCCATGTAGGCGTTGGCGGCATGACACCCAGTCCAAAAAAGCTGAGTACCGACTCGCTGAGAATGGATCCACCGATATTCAGAGTCGCCATGACGATAAGAAGCGGAACGATATTGGGCAGAAGATGGTGAAACAGTTTGCGACGGTCACGCAAGCCAAGAACAACAGCAGCCTGCATGAATTCCCGCTCCCGCAAGCTTAACATCTGTCCCCGTACCATTCGGGCCATACCGGGCCAGTTGACAAAACTGAGCATCAACATGACGATATACATTCTGGAATCCGGCGGAACTTTCCAATCCGATAACAAAGCGCCGAAAATGAACAGCAGCGGCAGTCCCGGAATCGTAAGCAGCAAGTCGGCAATCCGCATAATGACCTGATCAACAATACCGCGATAATATCCGGCAATAGCTCCAAGCAAGGAGCCGATAAATACGGATAGAACCATGGAGGCGAGACCAACGGTGAGCGATATACGACCAGCCATCAGCACACGGGTAAGCACATCCCTACCAAGCGCATCTGTTCCAAGCCAGTGATGAATGCCGGGACCTTGTTTCATCGCTGTCATATTGATCTTGTTATCGGTATAAGGTGAGAACAGCGGTCCAATGAAACAAGCCACAAACATCAACAAAACCACGATGAATCCGCCAACGGCAAGTTTGTTTTTGAGTAGTCTTCGGAGCGACAATTTCCATAAAGAAGACTTGGCAGGAACCTTTAAAGGTAAGGCAGATTCTGCGGCATTTCTCGTTACAGACGATGAAGAGATTGTCATTTTCATAGCCCCCTTATTGCAAACGGACACGCGGATCTGCGATGTGGTAGAGCACATCAGACAGCAGCGTTCCAATGACGGTCAGGATGGCGATAAACATGGTAAAGCCCATCAGCAGCGGATAATCCCGTAGCGAGAAGGACTGCATATATAACTGACCGATACCAGGCCAGCTGAATATTTTCTCAATAATCAGTGAACCACCGAATAAGGACGGCAGCTCGAATCCAATCAGTGTTATCGCAGGCAACAGAGCATTGCGCAAGGCATGGGTGTATAACACTTTGCTTTCTTTTAATCCTTTGGCTCGTGCCGTTCGAATATAATCCTGCTTGATCACATCAATCATGTTGCTGCGGAAGTAACGGGTAAGTGAGCCTACCCCGAGCAGAGTCATAACAATTACAGGCAAGGTCATGTGCTGGATCACCTCTTTGACATAGGCCAGACCGGTGGCATTACTTCCTGTGGTCATCATGCCGCCTGGAGGCAACCATTTTAAGTCAACCGCCAGCAGTTTAATCAAAAACAATCCGATAAAGAAGGATGGCACCGACATGGCTGCAAATATGCCTATCATCACGAAGGTATCGAACCACGAGTACTGCTTATAGGCAGCAATCACACCAATAATAACCGCGATGAACCAGGTCAGGAACGTGGTCACCGCAGCTAACAGGAATGAATTCCAGATATATTCGTTAAACAGCGTGAGCACTGGCTTTTGTTGTGCCAATGAATATCCGAAGTCCCCGTGTACAGCATTTTTCATCCAGATGAGATACCGTTCGATAACTGGCTTGTCCAGTCCATACAATTCTCGCAGCTCGGCCTTGCGCTCGGGACTCAACTTAATGTTGCTGGAGATGTAGTCGCCAGGGGTAAGTGCATACAGGCTGAAAATCAGAACGGAAGCGGCCAGCAAAATAAGAACCATGTATGTCATCCGTTTCACAATGTAAGTGCTCATATCAGGCTCCTTATCAATGCGTCCCCTGTATCTGCGACATCGCAAACACAAGGGACGTTTTGTTTATTTCGGTATTTATGTTTCTTGCTTCGTACGACCGTTTATTTCAGAGACCACTCGGGCAAGCTGGTTGCAATCCCGCGGTATGGACTGAGAGAGAGTCCATCGATCCGACCGTTATAGGCATAGACTGTTTTTTTGTAACTGGTGAAAATGACAGGCAGCTCATCGTTGAGCAACTGGTACAACTCTTTGTATACTGCCTTGCGCTCCTCAATGTCTGTCGTAGCCAGACCTTTGTTATAAAGCTCTTTCACTTTGGGATTGTCGTACCCTTTCAGCTCACCATCCACAAATTGCAGCACACCGTCCGAAGGATCCGTTAACATCGGTGTGGAGAAGGAAGCCAGGTCGTAATCGCCGCCCTCCACTTTGGAGACAAGCGAGTTGAAATCGGCAAACACTTCAGGCTGGAACTGCACGCCAATCGCTTCAAAGTTTTCTTTGGCTACAGCAATGAAGATATCCGTGGCCGGACTTTTCGTTCCGAGGAAATGCAGGGACAACTTCTTCCCGTTTTTCTCACGGATGCCATCCGCTCCAGGCACCCAGCCTGCGTCATCCAGCAATTGATTAGCTTTGTCCGGATCATAGGCGTATGGATTAATGCCTTCTTCCGTATAAGACCAGGAAATTGGTGAAGTCGGAATGTTGGCAACAGCACCTGCCCCTTGGTTAGCGTCCACATAGATGGACTGACGATCCAGGCCATACGTTATGGCTTGGCGTACTTCTTTTTCCTGAAGCTGTTCATGTTCCAGATTGAGCTGTAAATATCCGTATGTACTTGGTGTGTAAGGCAGAAGGTTGAGGTATGGGATATTTTTCAGCTTATCAATATTCTCCTGAGTAGCCGTGAACGAAGTGAAGTCGATCTCTCCGGTCTCAATAAACTGCCAGGTGTCTCCTTCCGATGTTTTATATATGAAATGCTCGGTTTTCGGTTTGCCCTTGTAGTAGAACTCGTTGGCAACAAATCGTACTTCCTGACCCGGAATGAACTTTTCAAGTTTGTAAGGGCCATTGCCTACAGGTGTTGCATGAAGATTTTTAATGTATTCGAGCTTTCCGAATTGATAGTCTTTGCCGTAGTAGGCTTTGGATAACACCTCTGAGCCCAATGTAAGCAGAGCAGTTGCGTTTGGCTGTTCCAGCGTGACCGAGATCGTTAACGGATCAATGACCTTAATACCCTCGATGTGATCTGCCTTTCCTTCGGTATACGCTTTACCGCCTTTCACCTTGGTGGAGAAAATATCGAATCCACCGTCATACGACTTGTCATGCAGAATGGTCCATGTAAAAGCGATATCATCTGCGGTAAGCGGTGAGCCGTCACTGAACTTGGAATCTTTTCTCAGATGAAACGTGTATGTACGCTGATCGTCGGACACATCCCAGCTTTCAGCGAGATCAGGAACAGGTAATCCTTTCTCATCTACGGTCACGAGCGAAGCAAAAAGCAATGAAGCAACGTTGCCATCATATCCGCTCTGATGGAAGTACGGTGTGAAAGCCCCGCTGGGATCCGTAAGTCCCACAATAACCGTATCCGTGCGTTTTTTTGCCGTCTCAGGTAATTGATTCAGGTCCGTTGCCTGAAATGGTGCATCCAGTGCTGCTGAAACCGGAGTGGCTTGTGTGCCCGAATTTGTTGTCCCGCTTCCAGCGGTAGTGGTCTCTGCTCCTCCACCTCCAGCACATGCCGATAATACAATTGCACTACTGATGATTAACGATGCCACGGATAAACCTTTCAATCTCATAAAATCCTCCCCAATTCATAAATGATCCATATTTTTCTCGCTCAGCCGTTCCTAATTCCCGAAATAATCCAGAATATATATAATTCCTATGAAATTAGTAAGGTATAAGTTCGATAAGCCCTATTATAAGAACCTCATTTAGTTCTGTAAATAGAGAACCACAAAAAAATATTTATATTAAACCCATTAATATCCACTTTAAAGCGATAAAATAGCCGTATGTTTTGCGCGGATTTCCTGAATAAATTTCAGTTCGGCCACAACAAACATACGGCTGTATCGGAGGAATATATTTTTTCTAAAAACCACATTTTGATAAACGTTATTGCTCCAGATAATTCATCACATTCGGTAAAATTTGCTCCAGTGCATGCAGACGAAGAGAATACTCAACCAAGCTCTCTCCTTCAAAATGCGCGTAGACCAACCCTGCTCCACGAAGCTTGGAAAGATGGTCATGAGTAATTCCTTTGGAGAGCTTCAAGTGACGAACAATTTCTATGAACGAACGCGGTCCCTGATGCAGAAAACGCATGATTTTCAGTCGGTTCTTCTCTCCCAAACTGCGGATCACACGCAAATGATGAGTCGGAATATACTCATGGTCTCCCATATACAATCTGGAGGAATAATGGCACAACAGAGTATCCCCAAAATGCAGGATGACATTTAGCGGTTGAAAATGAAATTGTGGCACAAGCAGCAGTCTATCCAGACCCTTCATATCTCGGAACATCAAACCGTTGGTCGCATCGTCGAGTACCTCTTTCTGGGGAGAATGACTTAACTGTTCCTTACGGTTCAGAACCTCCTGGCGCAGATGTTGTAAGATCGCGGGATCAAGCAAGCAAAAATATTGCTCATTCCACCCGGTTAAGACATAGGTCATCTTGGTCTGGAAAGCAGCGATATCGTCCGTATACGGGAAGCTGTACCGGGCAAAAATGTCATGGAGCTCAAGCACTGTTCGTTTGCTGAACCATTCAATAAAATCCTCCGGCTCCTCGGCTTCCACTCGCAAACAGACAAGCAGATACATCCATTTCCAATCATCATCCACGTTCATATCTTGCAAGACAGTAGCAAGCTCAGGGGTTAGCTGCCCTTCTGTTTCTTGCGCCCAGGCTATAGATAAATCAATCTTTTTATGCGATTTTCGGCAAATATATGTATGCAAACTGGCCATGAATTCAAATACAGGTGTAAATCCAACCTCAATGCGATAGCTCAATCTCAACCTCTCCTATCTTGCAAAGTCGTTCCATTATACCCTGTTTGCAGCCGTGCATGCTACGATTATAGAGTAAACAAAAAGCCGCACAGTGAAATATTCCACCGTACGGCTTCTCAATAGACCGATTTTCCTGTCTCCAAAAATAATACCTTGGATCAGGCTCCTTCGCCTTCAACCATCAGATCCAGCTTAATCACATTCACACGTGAAATCCGCTTATGTTCGGTCTCTTGAATAACAAAGACATATCCATCATACTCTACCGACTGCCCCACTTCTGGTGGGACGGCCTCTACTCTGGAGTATAACCAGCCGCCAATCGTATCATAATCCGCCCGGTCCATATCCAGCCCAAAGCGCTCACTAACTTCTTCAATCAGCATGAGGCCGTCAATGGAATATTCCATCTCATCCACTTTCTCAATCGCCGGACGCTCTTGGTCAAATTCGTCCTGAATCTCGCCCACGATCTCCTCCATGATATCTTCAAGCGTTACAAGACCGGAGGTTCCTCCGTACTCATCGATCAGGATGGCAATCTGTGTCTTGCTACGTTGCATCCGCTTGAGCAAGTCACTGATCGGAGTGGAATCGGGTACTGCGAGAATCGGCCGAATCACCGAGATGGTATCTGTAAGCTGAGATCGCATCAGGTCTTTAATGTGAATAAAACCGATAATATGGTCTTTGTCACCGTTATAAACCGGATAACGGGTACGCATGCTTTCACTGGCAATTTCCAGATTTTCCAGCATGGACTGATTGGCATTCAGGCAGATCATTTCCGTCCGCGGAATCATAATTTCACGGGCGGTTGTTGCCGTAAAATCAAATATATTATCAACAAGCGCCAATTCAGTATTGTCAATTAAACCGCTCTTATTGCTTTCTTTCATCAGAATGCGTATTTCATCTTCACTATGCGCCGAGTCATGCTCCGAGGCCGGTGCCATGCGAAACACTCTCAGCAGGCTGTTCGCCATACCATTCAATGCCCATATAAAGGGATACATTAATTTGTAAAAGAACGTAAGCAGCGCCGCAGACCATAACGTGATCGTCTCTGATTTGCGGATTGCCATCGTCTTGGGAGCAAGTTCCCCGAGTACAATATGCAAAATCGTAATAATAACAAAAGCAATCGCAATGGAAATCCCGTGTACGTATACCGGCCCCATTCCAAATGCGGTAAACATGGGCTCTAACAGGTGAGCAATCGCCGGCTCTCCCAGCCAACCGAGTCCAAGTGAAGCGAGCGTTATGCCCAATTGACACGCGGATAGATAAGCATCCATGTTGCGTACAATATTGGAAGCATAAATCGCATTTTTATTGCCTGTTTCCACCAAGGCTTCAATCCGGCTACCACGAACTTTGACCATCGCAAATTCTGCCGAGACAAAGAAACCATTCATCAATACAAGCAAAGCAATTAAAAATAAATTTAATATACTCGGTAAGGGGTCACTCAAATTATCATCCTATTCGCCGTCATTCTTCGGCAAATAGGTCCACCTCCTTCGAAAATGTAGGATATTTGCCATTCTGCCGCTCATATGCAGTTTCAACTTCCCAATGCGTTCACCTCCACCTTCTTCTGTCGAATAACAAGGATATGCTTCTTTTATTATATAATTCTACACTACACAGTCAATCCGTGTCCTATGACAACGAAATGATACATACGGGCTATTTCGTTAACAAATGTACCGAATGCGCAGTTTTTTTTACGTTTTACTAACAAATATATGCATCTTCTTGCTTAGGTTTAACTTTTCTCTTACGCTCAGTTAATCATTCAGCTATATACTTCCAAATAGAACAACAATTTGATCTCGGAGGTATGTTCATGAAAAGCCATCATGCTATGAAATGGAATGCTCTACTACTCAGCGCGGCTGTTGCGATTACAGCAGTGCCTTGGCAGGTCAATGCTGAACCCGTATCTGCCCAGCAACAGACGGCCACGGCTGCATTTACCATTTTACCTATTGACCGCGCTCAGATTCTGGCAGGACAAAAGCTGGATTTCCGGGTTGAGCTGAACGGTGCCAAGCTGAAATCGAAAGACATTAAAATCCAGGTTAATGGCCTGTCACCGGACAAATACTTCGGCAAGTCCGGAACATGGACAAGCAGCACCGACCTGAGCACAGAATACACCATCCGGGATGTTGCCTTCAAAGAGAGTGATTCCATTGTGGTAACCGCCGAAACGACTGCTACAGGCAAGCGTACATATTCAAGGGTCGTATACCAAGTGTTCGATCCTTCTAAAGACACAGCCACACTGACAAACGGTGAGCAAGCCAAAAATGTCGTTCTGATGATCGGCGATGGCATGAGTGCCAATATTCGTACCGCCGCTCGTGTTGTATCCAAGGGCATTAACGAAGGCAAATTCAAGGGTTGGCTGGAGATGGAACAAATGGATGCCATGGGCATGGTCACCACGTCTGGCATGGATTCCATCGTCACCGATTCCGCCAATAGTGCTTCCGCTTATGCAACCGGTCACAAAACAGCTGTAAACGCCGAGGGTGTCTACCCCGACAATACACCAGACCCTTTTGACGATCCGAAGGCGGAAAACATCGTTGAGCTGGTCAAACGGACACGTGGCATGGCTACTGGCCTAGTAACGACTGCGGATGTGACAGATGCGACACCTGCTGCGATGGCTGTACATACACGTAAGCGCGGGGAACAAGAAGCGATCGCCAGCATGTATCTGAATGAAGCCAATCGACCGGATGTTATTCTGGGCGGTGGACTGGAGTGGTTCCTTCCAGCAGCTGACGGCGGAAAACGCAAAGATGGACGCAATATTGTGGAGGAGTTCAAAAAAGAAGGATATACCTACGTTACAGATGCAACGAATCTGGACAAGTCTACCTCTACCAAATCATTGCTTGGATTATTCCGCAAAGGCAACATGAACGTATATTATGACCGGGAGTATACTCAGCCTAACAACGCGGAAATTGTGGGCAAGGATACCGATCAGCCAACGTTGATGGAAATGACCGACACAGCCCTTCAGGTGCTGGAACAGAACAAAAACGGATTTTTCCTGATGGTCGAAGGCGCATCGATTGATAAACAGGCTCACACGATGGATTTTGAACGCTCCGTATGGGATGCGATTGAATTCGATCAAACGGTGGGTCGGGTTAAGGAATATGCCAAGGAACACCCGGATACGCTCGTTATCGTCACATCGGACCACGGTCATTCTCTTACCCTCAACGGAACGTATAACACGGAAGCCGCCAAAGGTAAATCGGGTGACGAACTCCGTGAATTGATCGGCACATATGCTGACTCCAAATTCCCGACGTATGTGGATGCAAACGGAGATGGCTTCCCCGACAACCCGGATTCCGAGTGGAAGATTGCTGTTGGCTGGGGCAATATGCCGGATAACAACGAGAACTATCTTGCTAATCCGGTGCCAATCAGCCCTACCATTCAGGACCCTAACGTGAAAGACAAAACATGGTATATCGCTAACCCGGACAAAGATCCGGACGGTGTTCACTACACGGGTAATTTGCCTCATGATGAAGGCCAGGAAGTCCACACATTCGACGATGTGCCAATCAATGCCTCGGGACCAGGGTCCCGCCTGTTCTCCGGTTATCTTGATAATACGGACGTGTTCCGCAAGATGGTAACTGCATTGAAGTTGGATGCGTCCAAGTAGAATAACGGTTGAACTAACAAAAGAGTATCCTAGCCCATGCTCAGGCATGGCGGGATACTCTTTTTTCATGATTTTATGGATGATGAGGATTAGCTAGCACACCTACCTACCGCTTTACTGCTTCTACCACTCCACTGCTTTTATTCTGCTTCTACTGACATCTCACTCTCTATAGGATCACTACGTTCTCATTAACGGTGTCCCAACGCCAGTTTACTTTTTTACCTTCGCCAATCTGAAGACCGCCAATCCAGGAATTATCATGTCTTAATAGTGCCCAATCTGCTTCTCCATTCAGCACCTGAATACCGAGTTCGGTCAAAGACAAGACACCGTGACGGAATTCATCATGATGCTGCTGGAAGTTAGGAAAAGCTTTTACACCACTTAGTCGAAGTAAAGCATGAGGCTCCTCCGTCATTCTCTTCAGATGAGCCCAGTACTCCAGATCACCCATTCCCAAGATATGCAATTGGTCTCCAACATGCTTGAATAATGGATACGGGCTGTCCACGCCCTCTCTTATGGCCTCCAGTGTGGATTGCTCAATTATGCCCAGTCCGTTCGATAAAGAAGGCAGACGGGACAGGTGGGCCTTGAATGCAGCATGTGCAAAAGGGAGCACCGATGTATTTTTCAGAAAGTAGTCCTTGTGATCCTGAATGTCAGATGATGCATATGCTGTCCAAAACTCGCTGCCAGCCTGGATTTCCTCTGATCCCATCACATGCCAAGTACCTGATAAACGTCCGATCTGTGAGGGTGTAAGTTGCCCAAGTCCCCGAAAATGTTCAATATCCGGATAGGTGTCGATGCATAACAGATTCAGCTTTGTATTCTTCAAGTCCTGTTCCTTGAAATAGTGCAGCAAATACGATAGCATTGCCTGATCATAGAGGTCATACTCAAACCACAGGACGATCTCTTCGTGCTGATGGAATGACTTAAGTGTCTGCTCAAGTTCCTTAATTTTCAAGTATTCAGTCTGTGGAATACCCAAGTGCTGCTCCAAATATTGTGCACGTCCACTTCGATCTTTCTCATTCCTCATATTTCTTGTTATCGGTCCAAATGTATAGAGCTCTCGCCAGACCAGAATTTCACCTTGAATCCCACTTTGTCTTAATCGATCTGCCGCATGGTCACCATTCATAATGTGAAGCATCCCTTTTCCTCCTTCGTATAGATCACTAAATACTGAAATCACATCGGCCACAGGCAATGAACGTCTGAGCCTGGATCTGGCATCATACAACCGTTTCTTTAGAGCCGGAACATTAACCCCGAGGAATTCCGACATTTCCTTGAGCGAGTAGCCCTGAAAATAAAACAGTTCAACAGCAAGCTGCATGGAAGTTGGCAAAATGGAAATCGAATCTCGCAGGAGACGATGCACCTCTCCTTTCAAAGCCTGTTCTTCAGGATTATGAGCCTGATCCTCTTCTTGAATTACATCCTGAATCTCCAGAACCGGGATGGTGCCATGCTGCTTACGCCTCATTAGACGGTAACACTGTCTCTCCACGATGACTTTGAACCACCCGGGAAAAGCATCAGGATTGTCCAGTTTGGACAAATTCGCAAAGGCCTCCGTGAATGCCTCTTGTACTACATCTTCAGCCAGGAACGTATCCCTTAATTTTTGATAAGCGACAGCCAGTGCCATCCCACGAAATTGCTTCACCAGTTGTTCATAGGCCTCGGCTTCCCCCTGGATTGCTCCATCGATCCATGTCTTCAATATGTCTTGCTCCTTCCTGTGCGCTTGCTGCTTGATGTATTTATCTTTAAGTGCCCTGTTTTGAGAAAAAGGTTACTTCTGCTTATGTTTAATTTTAGTTTAGTTTATCGTCTATTTAATAATATAGGAAAAGCTGCCGCGTTTGCGGAATAACATCCACATTCGAGGCAGCCTGTGTATGGCCGTATTATATTATGTTCTTTTTTCCCTACAGATTAGCGTCTGCTCGGTTGTTGCGGATAGTTCCCGATCACGCCTGGATATTGATACAACAACGGCTCATCGAATGTAGCATAGTCAAAATTGACCATCAGAAGAATGATCCGTTTTCCAGTGTTCGGGTCACTGATGATGATATGGTCACGACCAGCTGCCTCCAGTATGCCTTGGAAAATGCGGGCGTTCCATTCTTTGTTTCCTTCGTAAGTCATGTAGAATGTTCCACATTTGCCCAGGTTGAGCCGTAAGATGTTTTCAATGTAGGATTGTTCGAACTGTGGCGCAGTTGTGGTTACAACGCCACCCGTAGGTGTCATTGGAGCACCGCTCGATACGAGCGGAGGTACGCTTGTGGAGCTAGGTGAAACCATGCCTGGTGTTGGCGACATCATCGGCATTCCGTTTCCAATTTTGTAAGAAGTTCCTTGTACTTGCGAATTGGCCTGTTGGCCCATAACCTGTGTTGGTTGATATGGCTGATTAATCATTGTGATTCCTCCCAAAATTTAATATACTGTTGGACAGTCTTCGCCTGTCGGACTGAAGAAACAATGCGCCTTGAAGCGGCCTGTATTTTGCTGGTCATACCAGGTTGGCGGACATTCTCCCACCGGACGGAAAAACCACAGGGAGTTGCTAGCTGGCCAGAAGCGTTCACCATTAATGACACGCTGTGCCAAGCGTATTTCCGATTGTCTTGCTCTTTGGTAGAAGTACCCTTTTTGCGTAGACTCGAAGCCACCCGGGTTCTGAAACACCATTCGATTAATGTCCCGAATATCACCGAAATCCAAGCAATCGCCGAGCACCCGGTTTACACCCACATTGCCTACAAGCAGCATGCCTTGTTCGCCGTCACCTTCAGCCTCCGCTCTCATCAGTCTAGCGAGCAGCTTGACGTCTTCCGAGTTGGCTTTAATAACAGCCATATCCTTTTTCCTCCCTTGTTGAACCTCTTCATCACCGTATATCGTATTGTGCAGGTGCCCATTCGGTGACACGATTTTATCTTTTTCCCATAAAAAAAGCCCGGAACCTCACCCTATGTGAAGTCCCGAGACATAACATTTCCTATATAACCTGCCTATTCAGGGCTTGGCTTGAATCCAGTAATCGTAAGCATGGACGATATTGCCTTTGTAGGCTTTATACTCGCTTAACAGATCTGGAAGCAGTGCCAGCTGACGTTCCATCTCCGCTGCTCCCTTATCATAAAATGAAATATGTTTACCTTCAAAATTCTCTTTCATCTCCACCGAAATCAGGAGTGGTTTACCCAAACGATCCGCAATTTTCATTTCCTGACTGACAACGTCGGCAATTCCATTGGAGCCTTCGGCAATGTTACGGAATGCCATCAGAGATACGTGATCCAGCGTTGTGATCATGTATTCACTGACGGACATGTCTCTTCCCGGTAACGGGGACGTATCGAGCCAAACGGCCAGATCGGCACTCGTTTCCAGATCACTGTCCTTTTTCGTCTCTTCATGGAAATAAGCAATATTAGCAGCCCATTCGGTCAGCAGCTTGTCCCGATCATTTTCCCATTCAGGTAAGGTGTATGGCTCAATATCGAGATGAATCCCCTTAAAACGTTCATCCGGTTCGGATTCAGCGTTATAATTCTTCACATAATCGATCAGGCGCTTTATTCGTGGCCGATTTTCCTCTTTACCCCATATTGGATGGCCTCCCATGGCATGAACCTCAATACCTTGAGCCTGGGCCCGTTTCACAAAACTGCGATAGCTGGAGTACGGTTGATCCAAATCAAGCCGGACGTATAACCAATTAACGTTTTGCTCTTTGGCGAACTCCAAAATGTGATCTCCACCATCATTCGTAACCTGAGAAGCCTGCCAGATATAGGTTCCCCGAATTTCCGGTTGATTGGATGGATTCTCCGGTAATGGTGGCTGTTCCTCTGGTTCCAGCTGCCCCCAGTACACAATGTCATGCACAGCCGAACCGGAGTAGGAAGCGTGATCCGTGAATGCAGATGCCACTTCCTTTATGACACTCTCCAATTGCGCTGCACCTTTGCCAGCAAAAGTCGTGAACTCTTCCCCAGGCATGGGCTTGGTGTTTACCCCAACGGTAATAGAACCATTTCTGGCGTCCGCCCATATCATTTCCTGTTCTACCAAACGTATAATTCCATTGTTTCCTTGGGCGCTATCACGGTAAGCCAATAGCGTAATATGATCAAATTGTCCAATAAACCAGTGTGACAACGACTCGTTATCCGCATCGTCAGTAGTTCTGCTACCCGTCACGGTGTAAGAATCCAGCCAAAAAGGCAAGTCGACATTCACTTCAACCGCCCCAGCCTGTTTAACCTGTTCCAGCAAGAGCTTCATATTGACAACCCAGGACTGGACCAGCGGCTTGGCATCTTCTTTCCACTGTGGCAATACATAAGGTTTGATATCCAAGTGAAGGGCGTCAAATCGCTCTTCCTGCTTTGCAGCCAGGTTATAATTACTCACCCAGGACGCCAGCTTGAGCATCGGACCTTCACGACCGCTGACTGCCCATGACGGATCTCCCCCAAGAGCTTCAACTGCAATTCCAGCCTTGGTGGCTTTGGATATAAATGTATGATAAACCTCCTCTGACAGATTCATATCCACATTCACATACAGTCTGTTAATCTTATGTTTAGCTGCATTCTCCAGCAGCTCATTTCCTCCATCACTGACAGACTTGGCCTGCCATACCCAGGCTGCTCGTATATCTGCGTCAGCTTCCGCAGTAGATTCAAAGCCTGTCATTATAATCCCTCCAATCAGCAGTAATAGCCAAAACACTTTCCGGGATGAGTTCCCGAACATAATCTCCCTCCATTCCTGTACTGTGGTAAAATCACATTTATTATAGCAACCGAGTTATCAAAAACAAATAAGCCCAAGTGCTTAACTTGGGCTTATTTCTGCTATGTTTTCAAAAGTTTACAATTGACCGGAGAAATCCCGGTACTAGTCCTCATATATCATTTTTCGGGTCATGCCCCCATCAATAATCAGGTTGGTCCCTGTGACAAAGGTATTGCTCGGATCGGACAAATATAAACAAGCGCGGGAGATATCCGAAGGTACGCCTACACGTCCTGCCGGGTGCTGTTCATGGTCCTCTGGCTTCAATTTTTCAACATCGCCTGTCTCAATCCATCCCGGACTGATACAATTGACCCGAATTTTATCCTTACCCAAGGAGACCGCCATCGCATGGGTCAACGCCACGATAGCACCCTTGGACGCAGTATAGGCCTCTGTTTCCGGCTCTGACATAAAGGCACGTGTTGAGGCCATGTTCACAATCGCTCCACCATTTTCGTTCTGCTTCATATGCTTCGCTGCTTCCCGGCTTGCGAGAAAGCAACTTCGCACATTGGTATTGAGTATATCGTCCCACTCTTCCAGCGTTAGCTCATAGGGAGAC
Source organism: Paenibacillus sp. GL_099_B (assembly GCF_057835695.1). Lineage (NCBI taxonomy): Bacteria > Bacillati > Bacillota > Bacilli > Caryophanales > Paenibacillaceae > Paenibacillus > Paenibacillus sp. GL_099_B. The sequence goes on along the minus strand of NZ_CM174430.1, from coordinate 3,485,758 downwards.
TTCCATCTGGAGACACCCGCATTGTTTACGAGCACATCAATCTGTTTGAATTCATCCATTGTAGTTTGAATGAGGTTCGTTATATCCTTCTCTTGACGTACATCACATTGGACAAAAATGGCTTCTCCGCCTTCATTGCGAATCGAAGCTGCCGCAGCAGCCCCTTCCGCTTCCTGATAGTCGGCAAGTACGACTTTAGCCCCTGCAACCGCATAGGCCTCAGCTACACTTCGACCGATTCCTTGGGCTGCTCCCGTCACAACCACGACTTGATCTGTAAATGACATCATCATTTCCTCCTCTATTAGGATGGTCCATTCATCACATAAGTCTACATCAACTCACCGAATATGGACCATAAATTGAATAAAGTCTCTTCTTATATAAAAACACGTTAGCCCCATTAAGAAACGCTTGTCCGTAAAAGAAATTAAAAAAAGCTTACGCCATTATGGCGCAAGCCAGCCGGTTTATCCGCGTACACGCTCTGAATACAAACGATTGTAGCGTTCAAAGCCTACATAACGCGTTCCCTTGAAAGAGAGTCGACCTTCATCTCCCTCGGCGCACATGCCGTACTCATCACCATTCACTTTGAATTCGAGACGATCTCCGCTCTCCACTTCAAAAGTGATGTAATAATGCGTACGGGCTGTACTTCCTGGTTCGGAGTGCGACTGACTCATCTGCATTCTCCTGCTGGTAATACGAGAAGGTACGGTAAGCAGTGGCTCTGAGTTATTGCGTCCCCATCTCCATACTTCTTTCCCTACCGACAGAAGAACAATACCTATAATCAGGACAAATACTACCGGAAAGACGGTTCCAAAAAAATCAAACATCCAGGATGATTCAATGCCCATGTCTCTCCCCTCCGTTCATAAAACCTAGGACAGCCGGAGTCTTGACCCGTCTTCTGTAATATATATGCACGTTAACAGGGAACTTGTTATTCTGATTCAAATCCAAAAGGTTGAAGGGAAAAACCCTCCGACAGAATGCCGAAGGGTTGCCTCCAAACGAAAATGAGCACTATTCTCAACGTTTAATGCACTACATTATGCTTTGTAATCTGCACCCAGAGTCGTTTCTTTCCACTCATCAATACTTTGGAGCAGCGTTGCTTCTTACTATTATGGATACAATCGATCTTTTTTGAAAACCTTGGCACCAACTGGGATAGCGGCCTTGATGAATGACTGATATCCCAGTTGAGGATACCCTTTGTACCCTCTTTATGCCAATTGCGTGATAACCAGATGTGCCGAAACTGGCCTTGTTCCTCCGGCGAGAGGTGTAATCGTCAGTGCAGTGGAATTACCAGCCGGGTTGCGTACGGTCAGTATTGAATTAATGACAGTCGTTTGTACTAAAGCTACTTCTACAATCTGAGACGTTCCTGTTGCCCGCCCAACTACGGTTGGAGCCAAATCAGCACCATTGAGGGTTAAAATAAGTTGACCGGCTTCATTGATACTAACTTGAAACAGTACTTGGTAAGTGCCTATTGCTGCTAGATTGAATGAACTAGGACCCGTTCGAGAAATAGTCGTTCCGCTAGTAGGCCCATCTTGAGGAAAACTTACATCCGTGCCTGGAGCAACAGTAGCTGCATTGTCTGGAGGCATCAGAGCAAAAAAATCGGCAAATCCAAGAACCCCTCCGGCTGCACCTGTAGCGCCAGTAACACCTGTTGGTCCAGCTACACCAGCTACTCCCGTGGTTCCGGTGACGCCCGTTGGACCTGCTACACCTGCTACTCCCGTTACTCCAGTGACGCCTGTCGGACCAGCAACACCAGTTGCGCCTGCCGCTCCGGCGGCACCAGCCGGGCCAGTTGCTCCCGCTGGTCCGGGAAATCCTTGTGGTCCGATGGCTCCGGCTGGACCAGGCAATCCTTGCGGACCTTGTGGTCCCACAAGTCCTTGTTCCCCAGGGATACCCTGCGCGCCCATCGGCCCCGCAGGTCCTGCTTCGCCTTGAGGACCTACTGCTCCCGCTGGACCTGGTTGCCCTTGAGGTCCTTGCGGCCCTGGAGGTCCTCCAGCTGGCCCTTGAGGTCCGATCGGCCCTGGAACGCCTTCTACGCCTTGTTTTCCTTGGATCCCCTGTAAGCCTTGGGGACCAGTAGGCCCAACAACTGTCGGCGTAGTAACATTTACTTCAGGTGAAGGACACTTTACCTGTACAATTTTTTTAATTACTCGGCGATTTTTTTTTTTCCTTTTGGAGAATGAACAGTTACATTTTTTTTCTTACACCTTTTTTTCTCATCTGGACAACTCAATCAGGACACCTCCCTATAAACATAGTTTAGTGTACGTATGAAGTTGGTTTGAAGTATGGACGAACAACTATTTTAAAGCTATCTCTAACAAAAAAAGGCTACTGACATGGTAGTTTAGCCCTTATGTGTTTCTCTGTCCTCTATAGGTTAACGCTCGCCGAGTTTTATTTGGCAACGGCGGTTATTATAAAACTCGATGTCACGATCCACACCTTGCTACACATCGTCGAAGCAGTTTGGTTTATTTCGATAAATTTCTTCGGTCTTAAGGTGTGTGAAGAAAGACTCGATACAGGCATTATCAAAACAGTTTCCACGCCCCGGTTACGCCAAGATCTTTAAGCCGTCTTGCATACGCTTTGGAGGTATACTGGGGAAGTTCACAACAACACTGGAGTAGAGAGAAGGGGATTCCATAATATGCGGTTGCTTACTAATCCGGCACTAAAAATTACTCCAACGGCAAAAACTCCCTGCCAACGTTTATAGTCAGCAGGGAGTTTATCAATTTTAAGCTTCAACTGCTTCAGGTCTTTTCACTTGAAGAGGAGGAGGAACAAGCCAACCTTTTTCTTTACTCATTTGAAGAATACGAACGCCTAAAGCGGTTTTAGTAACGTGATATTTGGCAAACAAGGCTCCAATATCCTCTCTAATCGATTGACCCATAACTTGACTACAAGCAACCAGTCCCATCGAAGTATCAGATGCAATTTTTGCCGCTATCTCAGGATCAGTGAACCTTGCACCAACAGGAATGTCTTCAAGTTTTACTGGAGGTCTATCTGGTAAGGCTGGTGTTGGAGCAATCCCATTATCAGTAAGCAAGGTATCACACTCTTTAATCTCCAGTTTAGCCTGATCAATCAGTGCGTCCAATGTTTTTTTCAAATCCTTATCTCCTGCATGATTTAGAAATGCTTGGTAGAAGGAAAGAGCTCCCTTTGCAACCGTTGAACATTGCCATACGCTGAAGATTTCGCCATAATGCATAGGTTCATTTTTTGGATTTCCACTTAATATTCCCATCAAAACCGCTCCTTCAATATTTATTTTCCACCAGATATATAGTTCCTAATTAAATAACAACATATTCAAAAACACTGAAAAATTCACAATGGAATAATGAACTGATTTTTGGAGAAATTAAATTCATCACGCTTTAAGGAGGTTATTTTCATGAAGAAACGAGTAACAACTGTTTTTGCTTCAATATTGTTGTTTGCAGCTTTAGCTGTTCCTGCATCGGCTCAAAATGTAAATGAAGCTACTGTTGATGGTCGTGACAATAATACGTACCATTACAACAGCTCCAATTATAATCCAAACAGTGTAAGAGCAAATTCAACAGATGACGGTAAGCGTATGGATTGGGGCTGGCTGGGCTTGCTTGGTTTACTAGGTCTAGCTGGAATGCGCAAAAGAGTATCCGACCATTCAGATCGATAATTGTTGACTTAGATCCCCCTCTGGGACAAAACCCAAAAGAGCTCTGCCTGGGTAGCAGAGCTCTTTTTAAAGCTGAAGAATTAAACTAAGAATGCTTTAGAGATGATGACCAACAAGATAAAGAGTACCAGAATTGCACCGATGGACGTGAAACCACCATACCCTCCACCATATCTTCTTTCCTCATAACCAACTTCACTCCTGCGTTTTCCTCATCATTTGTGGTATGTCATAAAGTATTCTATTTTTGGATTTATTGAAAAGGCGAATGTGAAACAAAAATAAAAAAGGCTATTATCAAACATTAAGCCAGCAGAAATTTTTTTTACAATTGATATCTAAATTCTGAATTATTTGAAAGTGATTAAGTTCCAAAATAAACCTCTAGCTTCCCCTGGGGGGTGTTGTTGGCATCTATACTGCAGCCAGGTTATCCGGAGCAAACATTGTAACAGTAATAAAGTTTCCGATCAGTACAATAGGCATCTGAGAGTTTCCGTTAGGGTTAAAGAAGTTATCGCGAGCCTGCGAGGGTATAATAAATGACTCTCTTGGTGCCTGTAAAAGGCGATACAGTAATGTATGGAAAGAAGTTTTGGGTCCGCTAATGCTCCCGTAATACCCGGATCAGACCACAAAAGTCAGCTTCCTTGGTTGATAAAAAAGCCCTGCTTTCTTCGTTTTCCAATAAAAAACGCCCCCAATCGGGGGCCAATCGTTGATAAAGCAGTATTTTTTCCGTCTACTTGGATTTTAAGCGTACATCAGATCCATATATCCGCGTGTTACTTCTCCACCATCAGTCTGTTCCGGTTCATCTGCCTGTGCGTACTTCGCCATACAAGCTTTGACTTCTTCCTCGGTGGTACAACGGTTGGCATCATCACATGTGTAGCATAATTGGAGCATGTATCTGGTTAACTCGTCCGCCTGCGTGAATTGAGCTTGTTCATTCGTTCTCATGTTCATCACTCCCATCTCTTCTTGAATTCAATATAACATCATTTGAAGGGAATTATTGTGATTTAATTCACAAAGTAATTGAAATGAAAAGAAACCCGTAGGTTCCTCTTCTAAAGGCGTTCTATTTCAACGCAATTATAGTACTTTCCAGCGCACACCGCCGTCTACGGTTTGCAGCAACAGTGATCTTTTGGTATCCGTATTTTCGACCAAAATCCAGCCTAGTTTCGAAGAAACCATTTGGAGCTTGACGATCTCCGGGTACTCTTTGAGAATGTTTTCCAATATTTCACTTACAGGAAGTGCCTTCCAGGTCTTGCCGGCATCTTTCGTGTAATAAGTCTTGCCTTTCTGCATGACCCAGCCTTCCAAGGGATTCAGAAATGTAGGAGTCAGACCGCGATTGATTCCGGTTTGTTTATTCAGACTGAACGTTGATAACTGCCAGCTCTCTCCGCCATTTGTTGTGAAAAACCCGTTGAACTTGGTGCTTTCCCCTTGAGAACAGGATATCGACATCCAGGCTGTTTGAGCTTCCCGTCCAAAAAACTGTGGCGAGCTGATGTTAAAATTACCACATCCGTTAAATTTGTTTCGGTCAAAGAACGACGGGCCCGCCTTCCAATGTTGGCCACCGTCCGATGTAACGTACAATTTCGGCGTACCGAACTCTAGAGCGGTCAAGAACCCGTGATCCGAGTCCGAGAAAGTCATCCCAGTGGAATAACCCCGTGTAGGGATCTCTGCAGATGCTGGTTTACCATCTTCGTCACTCAAAGTCATCTGATTCCAGGTAATACCGCCATCTTCGGTAAGATACAGTTTCTTGTCTTGCTTGCCAATGGAAGTATCCACTGTTGTCAGTATCCAGCCTTTCTCAGGAGAAACAAATGTAATGGCCGTCACCTTATCCGTCTTCGACAAGGAGGACAGGCTCCAACTCGCTCCTCCGTTGTTCGTGCGCAGCACCATCGTATCTGTTCCGCCCATTCCTTCACGAACAATCCATCCATGTGTACTATCTACAAAATAAATGCTTTGTCCATATTGCGGATTAGCCGGAAACTGTACATTTTCCGAAGGTGAGATGTTGGTCCAAGTACTTCCCTGATCCTGAGTATAATACAGACGCAGGGCGTTCCGCGTCACTCCCCATGCTAATCCACCGTTACCATTAAGCAACTGGAAATCCGTTAACCGGGTCTGAATTTGATATTTGGCTGTATCCGCAGCTTGTGTACTGTTTGCAGGGGGAACAACAGTTAATGTCTGGCCCATATTCCCGTTATCTTCTCGCTCCTGCGGCGGCTCTGCCACCGGGGTCTCTCCCGAATCGGTGCAAGCCGCCAGCAGTGCAGCTATACCGATAGACAGCAGTGCTGTCTGCGCGATTTTGATCCATTGCGAACGCAAGTGGTTTCCACCTCTCTCATCCAATAAGCAGGCGCGCATGCCTGTCCATTCATGTTGTATTTACGATTCATCTGAATCCACTACTCCTATTCTACCACAAACGATGTCGAAAAGGTTCATCTCCACTCTCTGGAAGCGGGCAGCGTTTTTTTGCTGCATCTGTTTCTTCTGCGGAATATAAACCGGGTTTTCGACGAAATCTTCCGCAAATAGACATGAAATGTGAGAAAGTTTATAGACATGGCTCGCTTTTCACAGGCTTATCCCTTAATATGGATTGGAAGTATACCCCAAAAAGGAGAGGATATGAAAATGGTAAACAGTGCAGCGCTCAAACCAAGTCGTGTCGTTATTGTAGGCATGGGTGCGGTGGGAACAACAACGGGATACACGCTGATGTTAAGACAGCGTTCGTCCGAGTTGGTATTTGTGGACGTGAATCATGATAAGGCTACCGGCGAAATGCTGGATATGAACCACGGTCTCCCATTTACCGGAGGCGTTAAAGTATGGGCAGGCGATTACTCCGACTGCAAGGACGCAGACATCATTATTATTACTGCGGGTGCTTCCCAAAAACCAGGAGAAACTCGAATTGATCTGCTGAAGAAAAATGCAAGCATTTTCAAAGAGATCATTGAACGTATTACTGAAGTTAATTCCCATGGTATTCTTTTGATTGCAACGAATCCTGTAGATATTTTGTCCTATACCTCGTGGAAACAAAGCGGTTGGCCCGCTTCTCGTGTGATTGGTTCTGGTACGTTACTGGACAGTGCACGTTTCCGTTACCTAATTGGTAAAAACAAAGGAATTGATCCACGAAGCATTCACGCCCATATTATTGGGGAGCATGGCGATTCCGAAGTACCGGTATGGAGTCTCGCCAACGTTGCTGGAACGGATCTGGAGCTGGATGAAGAAACGCAGCAGGATATCTTTGACCGGACCAAAAATGCAGCATATGAGATTATTAATGCCAAAGGAGCTACTTCCTATGCAATCGCGCTTGCATTGGACCGAATCGTGGCTGCCATTCTCGGCAATGAAGGCTCCGTATTGAATGTATCGACGTTACTGGAAGATTACAATGGCGTATCCGATGTTTATCTGGGTGTTCCATGTGTTGTTGATCGCAACGGCGTACGTGAGATTCTTCCCCTTCCTTTGAATGAGACGGAGAAAGTCGCTTTCCAAGCCTCTGCTAACAAATTGAAGGAACAGATTGCCGGACTGGAGTAAATCCAGGTGTTTGTCTAATCACGTTATTTTATCATGAGCAACTAGCGTAAAGGTTGTATAACTAAAGGACCACCTGTATCTTCCTTATGAAGATGCGAGTGGTCCTTTGGTCTTGTTATAAACAAGTATTAATTATAGCAAAATAAAAATTGATTTCATATTTAAGTTTACATAATAATTGTTCCGTTAATAAAAAACAGATTTATTTAAAATTAGTATTCACCTCTCATATTCCCATTAAATGTATTAACACTCCTCTACATGAAATTACAAAAAAACCTGTCACGTGGACAGGCTTCTCTATCATTACTTCCTTCTATATATAACTGAAGCTTATCTCTTACATATCCGCCACAAACGCGGGAAGTTTGACATCCAGCAAGGCCATCGCTTCCTCCTTCTCACGGCTGGTTACGTGGGTGTACACCGTGGTGGTTTGAATGGAGGAGTGACCCAACAGCTCCTGAACCGTTCGCAAATCTGCTCCGCGTCTAAGCATCATGGTAGCGAATGAGTGACGCAGTTTATGACTGGAATAGTTCACACGCTGATTGGAGGCCGATTCCTGCTGAAAGCGTTCAAAGGTTTCGGTCGATATAAGCTGAATACTGCGAATCGACAATCGTTTCCCTTTTTGCGAGACGAATAAGGCCTCTTCCTTTGCACGCCATGGATCCAGCCGCTCCTGGAGAGCCTGGGATAACAGTTCGGCAACGGTCTCAGGCACAGGCAGTGTACGCCATTTCCGGCCCTTACCGAATACGTCCAGCGTGCGCCGTTCCGCATTATAGTTTTTGCAGTTCAAGGCATGAACCTCTCCGACCCGCAATCCCATGTATCCCATGAGCAGAAAAATAGCCAGGTTTCGTGTACGATACTTGCCCTCGACCGATTGCAAAAATCGTTCCAAACCGCTTTCGTCAAGGAAGACGGGGGCACGATTTTGCTCGGTTTTGGATTTCTTAATTCCGAAAGCGGGGTTATTGGTCACCAATTCAAGCTCAATCAATGACTTATAAAAACAGTTCACCGCTGCGTGTTTCCGATTCCGCGTAGAGTCACTTACCCCTCTTTCCCGAGCTCGGGACAAGAAGGATAAAACATGAAGTTTTTTGACCTGCTCCAGTGACTTTCCATTAATAGAGATGAGAAATTCAGCAACGTCACCTGTGTATGATTTTACCGTATGTCCCGTGTAGCCCGCATCTTTCATCCATATATGAAAAGCTTCAAGCTCATCGGCGTATTGCTCCTGAATCTCTTCAGTCATCATCTGTGTTCGTCACCACACTTCTATTTATTAGTCTACAATTACGACGTCGATTAGTGGGATGATCGCCTCGGGCTGTCCCTCACTGCGGGTGAGTACAAATGAAGGCAGTGGATTTTCGTGCAGTCCATTCACTGATTCACAGATCTGAACATACAAGTCCATACGCAACGTCTCGCCTTCACCCGCAACATCAATTACAGGCCATGCTTTCTCTGCACAGGATGGCCAGTAAGCCAATTCATTTACCGGCACGATACTTAATTGTTTACTTTCAGGATGCACACGGTATATTCCCGTGGTCTGAGGTTCATCACCCAGCTTGTCTACCGAAAGTATAGTTCTCGAATGTTCATCCGGAGCCGAATAAATCGAATAACACCATGGTGTTACTCCCCAGGCAATCGCCATGAGACCTTCCTCCAGCAAGGTGTCCGAAAGGTCACCCTCACTGAATTGTTCAATCAGATTATGGTTTCCAGAACCGATCAAATCTTCTACACGTTTAGCCATACGAGGCAGATCTGCGAGAATAAAGCCACCACTGCCGTAGGAGTCAAACACATGATTATCCCGTGTCCAGACCGTTTCGGGTACTGCGTTCATCTGCACAACTTCGGCTGGAAACAGACATATCGCTACAGTTACTACCTGAGCATATTTCACCATGGCATGCTGCTCGGGCTCCAGTGGTCCCTCTGCGATGCGGGGTGTTTTGACGTGCAGTGAAATTCGCAGCTCGTACTCCCCTTCTGCAAAGTCACCCAAATTCAATACGATCGGATGATCTATTCCTTCAATGGGAGTGAGTGAGCATGTACTGTCTGGTCGCAGGGTAACTGCATATTGTACAAATCCCAGCTCCTCCCCATATATGATAATGGCATCTTGCCGATCCGGCGGTGCATCCATTTGCTGCGCAACAACCGATACTTTGCGTCCATCCTTCAAACGGCGCTGCGGATCAATATCCAATTGAAATTCGTTTGTGTCCCCTGGGTGTGAAATGATTAGTTTCGTCTCGGCAAGTACGGCTGAGTCAGCCAATGCAAAACCAAAATTCGAATTTTGGTGATGTTGATTGGTATGTAATGGTGTGTTCATGATACATCCCCTCTCCTATATCTGATGGCATGTCACACCCCCAAATATATGTCATATTTGCCCTGACCGCAACCCCGGTTCCGCTCACAAGGACAGATGTATTACTTATTAGATACCCATATATAGCCTTATACATTACCATTTTTTTTGTATTACACGAACTGCTCTCACAAAAAAAAGCCCCATTCCGCGCCGTTTTGGCGATGCGGTATGAGACAATGCAGTTGACTCTATTACGTATAGTTCTAGTGTGACAAATTAATTTACTAACCTTTCACGATATCTCTACAATGTAGGAATCAGCTATGACAGCTATTTCCCCTTTGTTTTTTTGAAAGTGTCCGATATACGCCGTGCCGGATTCAAATGACTGTGATGACGACCGTAGGCAAAGTAGATGATTAAACCAATAATTAACCAACCGAAGAACGTGATCCAAGTCAGAGCCGCAAGACGTGTCATGAGATACATACAACCAACAGCACTCAGAATAGGAATCAATGGAACCAAAGGTACACGGAATCCCCTTTTTAGTTCCGGGTTGTTTTTCCGCAATACGATAATTCCCAGACTCACAACCGCGAAAGCAAACAGTGTTCCGATGTTGGTCAATTCCGCCAGATGGCCAAGTGAGATGAATCCCGAGAATAAAGCGACGATGATCCCAGCAACCCAAGTACCCGTAGCGGGTGTTTGGCTTTTGCCACTGACTTTAGAGAACACCGGAGACAATAGTCCGTCCCGTGACATGGAATAAAGCAAACGTGTCTGACCATACATCATTACAAGTAATACAGTGGTAATTCCCGTAATCGCTCCAAGCGAAACAATCCAGGACAATCCTTTCAACTGCACAAATTCAAAGGCAAAGGCAACCGGATCACTCACATTTAGCATGTGATAAGGTACAATCCCTGTCAGGATCAACGATACAACGATGTAAAGCACGGTACAGATCGCAAGGGATGCAATAATACCGATTGGCAAGTCCCGTTGAGGACGTTTCACTTCTTCCGCAGCCGTAGATACCGCATCGAAACCAATGTAAGCAAAAAATACCGTTGCCGCCCCTGCGGTTACCCCTGAGATGCCAAACGGAAGAAACGGTTGCCAGTTATCTGGCTGCACATAGAACACACCCACACCGATAAAGATCAGCACCACGATGATTTTAATCGCTACCATGATTCCGTTGGCACGAGCAGCCTCTTTCACCCCTCGGGTGAGCAGGAACGTGATGATTAACGTGATCGCCGCTGCGGTGATATCAAAATAGGTTCCCTTTTCAGGACTAAATGCACTGGTGAGCGCATGGGGTAATTGCAACCCAAATCCGGACAATAACGTTTGAAAATATCCAGACCAACCGCTGGCAACAGCCGCACTCGCAAATCCATACTCAAGAATTAGATCCCATCCCAGAATCCAGGCAATGACTTCGCCGAAAGCGGTATAGCTGTATGTATACGCACTTCCTGAAGCAGGCACACTGGATGCAAACTCCGAGTAACATAATGCAGCGAAGGCGCAGATAATACCTGCCAGCAGAAAAGACAGTACCAAACCGGGACCTGCATATTTTGCAGCAGCAACGCCTGTTAATACAAAGATACCCGTACCGATGATCGCACCTACCCCGAGGGTCATTAGATCAAATGGGCCAAGCACCTTTTCAACATGTTGCTTTCGTTATCTCCGGTGGCAATCGGCTTTTTTCTAAACAGGGAAGATCGATTCTGGTTTTGATTCATACACAGTTTCCTCTCGTATTGAAAATGATGAATGTGTCTCTTTACTTCAAATATTTTGTTTTGTTCATCTGTTCTATGAAAAAGCCCTTTGTTCTATCTTACCGACCAACTACAAAAATCTATCGATTTCTACACTTTGTCGCGTTGCTTGGTTAAATTTATTTTGGGATGATAGTATATTTTGTGCGTTCTAGACGAAAATTATCATGATCTGTTGGACAGGGCTGAATATGAAAATCGATTTAAAAGAAAACTGCGTATAATTTATATTATGCGCAGTTTTTTAATAGCTTTTTTCTTTAACAAAACATTATAAACCCGTTGTTACATGCAACTACAGAAATGCAGTGCCTTTTCGCCTCTTTTTGCTGTTTATTCCTTACTCCCCCTGTCTTGTTGCACAATAAACAGGTACGCCAAAGAGCCACATATCCGTATGTGGCTCTTCACTCGAAACACTATTAGATCTATAAGACAGATAAGAACATCCTTTCTTTTCATTCCGGAAGAGAGTCACTCTTTCATTCACATGGATTATCTAACTTATGAAAATACAATTCGCTCTGCATCCGACATCCGATATTGAGATAGCAGATATTCCTTGCTTGCCAAAGCCTTCCGACGGACCTCGTTCAGATCGACATGCAGCAACCTGCCTTCGCGCTTCACCGGCCGACCTGCTACGAACACGGTATCCACATTGGATGGATTGGCAAATTGAACGACGGCTCCAACCGGATCATGCACCGGGAATAAGTTAAGGTCGGTGGTTCGGATCATAATCAGATCGGCTTCTTTACCTGGCGTAAGTGTGCCAATCTTCCGTTCAAGTCCAAGAGCCTTCGCCCCAGCAGAAGTTGCGAATCTCAACACTTGACTGGATTGCAGATTAAGCTCACCAGGCATTTCACCCTGCAGCAAAAGTTGTTCATTTTCCCGAGAACGTTCAGCTTGAAGTGCAAATTTCATCTGGGAGAACATATCCCCACCTGTTGATGTTACAACATCGACTCCGAGCGTTGGAGTTCCTCCATTTTCCAGGAAGTACCCCGTTGCCGGATACCCGTGCCCCATCATCATCTCTACTTCCGGTGTGACAGACAGTGAGGCGCCGCTATCGGCCAACATTTTATACTCATCCGTATCCATCGTATTTCCGTGTACGACGTTCAGACCTGGACTCAGTAAACCAGCCTCATACATTTTACTTATCGAACGATCTACAGATCCCCAGCTTCCAAAGCCAACATGCATGGAACATATCGCTTCCAGCTCTTGGGCAAGCTGAATTTCCTTCACCGTGGTATCCCAATGGCTGAACTCCGGACCACGAATAGCAAGGCCGAACGTAAGCAGCTGATCCCGTGAAGAAAAATACTGTTCCTTGACTCTTCTCACATCATTCGAATACGTAAGCTGGCTCTCTCTGTTCCAGTAGGGCGTCTCACCCGGTACACCATAAGCGAAAACCGACCGAATACCCGCATCCTGAAGTCCGCGAATCAGTTCATCCGTGTGCTCCGGTGAATACGGCATACTCCAGTCAAGTACCGTGGTCACTCCTGCATTAAGCGCTTCCAAAGAACCGAGCAAATTGGCGATATAGCTGTCTTGTGGCCGGAGTTTACTTCCCATCGCTCCATAGTAGAGATTTTGTAGATAGATCGGCAGTGACCAGTTGGTTCCCGCTGTTTTTACAAGCGACTCCCACACATGCCGGTGCGTATCTACGAGTCCAGGGAGTATGATCATCTCCGATGCATCTATCACTTCTGCTTCAATACAACTCAGATCGGGCTGGATAGCAGTAATAAGAGAATCCTCAATGAGAACGTCCGCCCGTTTATACTGACCCACCGACGAATCCATAGACAATACACAACCATTTTTCAGTAGATAACTTGTCCCCACAAGACACATCTCCAATCATTGTTTTTTGTTGGATATACGCTTGAATCCCGGATGTTAATCTCTGATGAAATGACTAGCTGAAATATTTTAAGTATATAACCATTATATAGGACTACATGGGAAGATTCAATTTTGGATTTACCAAAATCTTATTGAATATTTCCTGTCTGTTGCAAAGTACAGAAAATCAAACTTTCTTTGTATACACCTTACTCTTGCTGCTGGTCCTTCTTCTGTTTTGCCCGAAACCTTCTAACCTTCATCAGATTACCACACATCTTGTCATCACAATATTTCTGGGTTCTACTGCGTGTATCGTCATAGAAAAACCAACGGCAATCCATATTGTCACAGATACGAATTCTTCCGCCATCCCCTTCAATTACTGTGATCGCAAAATCGGCTGCGACCTCTGCCATGACCTGCTGCCATTGAGTTCCTACAGGAATAAGTGAAATTTTCAGTCCCTCATCTCCAGCCTTCAGTCTTCTTATGACTTGACCTTCCTCCATCATGGCGTTAAGCCATTCCTGGTCTTTGTTCGATAATGGATTTCCGCCAGATAAACGAGTTGCAAGAGCCTGCAATTCATTTCTGAAGTTTCTCAAGGCTCCCTCCTCTTCAGATGAAGCAGGTATAGATGCGTTCAGTTGCCATTGTTTAATGAATGCTTGCTGCCATTCGGCTTTGCCAAGCCTGTCCTCAGAACGATCTCCGCCACGCCAGTCATGGTAATCACTGTTTACAAAATCAGTCCATAGTCTATCCATACGTACCTCCGCTAAATTGTAACGATCTAAAACGAAAAAAGATAGTTACATTTATTCATGTTTGGGTTATATTAATTGTAACCACATTTAAGTGCTTTAGCTAGTTACCATGAATTTATTTTAGGGAGGAAAAATCAATGACTACAACAGCAACAGAACTATTGCTCATTCAGAAAGATGACACTTGGGATCAATGTAACTGGATTGTGCCTTTATCCAAGGCACTCGAAGGACTGACTGCTGAACAGGCAGCCTGGGTTCCATCATCCGGTGGATTAAGCATCTGGCAGTTGGTCAACCATATGTATTATTATAATCAACGCTTGCTGAGTCGCATTCAGCGTACAACACCATCCGGTACACCTGCCGAAAACAATGAATCTACCTTCGGAGATCCGGGCGACCCTTCTGATAGCACTGGCTGGAGTACACTTATGCAAAATACAACACAATTAGCCGGACAGCTTCGTCATCAGCTTGCTTCATTAGAAGAATCCGATCTTGAAGCCCCTTTCATGGATACGGATGAAAAATGGGCACATGAACTTGCCCGCTGGGTACTCCACGATGCGTATCATGCAGGACAGATTGTATTACTACGCAGACAACAGGGAAGCTGGAATATCATATTCTAAAAAAACACTTGAACTGCTAGCGCTTACAGGAATAAGATGGACTTATTAATGTTACAGCTTGTTCAATACACAATATAATTGAATAGGATCTTCGGGGTAGGGTGCAATTCCCAACCGGCGGTGATGTTCTTAAAGAACCAGCCCGCGACTCGCTGTTTGACCAGACTTTGGACATTCAGCGACTGACTTGGTGTGACTCCAAGGCCGACGGTACAGTCCGGATGAGAGAAGATCAACACATTAACATGCCGTTACGGAAAGGCTTATTTTCGTACGACATGTCAATGATTGAGCCCCCGTTTATTTGGTGTATACCAAAACGGGGGCTTTTGTCGATTTTGCCAACTGAAGATTCCGTGTTCTGACGAAGGAGTCCTGAATATGGAAAAGACCCAAACTGCATCAACGGTTTACCGTAAGGAACGAAGCAATACCGGATTCTGGCTCGTCGTGCTCGGCGCCGCCCTTTGGGGCGTAGATCCATTGTTCCGTATCATTTTGCTCAAAACGATGACCTCCACTCAGATTGTGCTTGTGGAACATATTATTGTCAGCCTTGTGGCGATTCCCGTGCTGTGGAAGTTTCGGGCGGATCTGAAAAACCTGCGTGCACGCCACTGGATTGCCGTGATCTTTATCTCCTGGGGAGGATCTGCTCTCGCCACGGTATTATTCACACTTGCGCTTACACATAACGATCCCAACACCGTCTTATTGTTGCAAAAGATGCAGCCGCTATTTGCGATTGTTCTGGCTAAGCTTCTGCTGAAAGAAACATTGCCTCGCCGCTTCGGTGGACTGTTTATCATTGCACTTGCAGGAACATACCTGCTCACGTTCGGATTCACCCTTCCCCTTGGCAACTGGGACAATTGGGTTCATGCAGGCAGCCTGTTATCGCTGGGTGCAGCTGCATTGTGGGGCGGTTCAACGGTTATGGGGCGGCTGATGCTGGGGCAAACCCGTTATGAAACGGTCACCTCTCTGCGCTTTGTCGTAGCCTTGCCACTGCTGATCTTTATGACGTGGAACGAAGGTGCTGCCTGGACATTCCCTTCCGCTACAGGTGAACAGGCGGCTGTAGCACTTAATATTCTGGGTCAGGCATTACTGCCAGGGTTACTGAGTCTTCTGTTATATTACAAAGGTCTCTCTTCCACCAAGGCCTCAGTTGCAACGCTCGCAGAACTGAGCTTCCCGATGGCCGGTGTACTGGTAAACTGGATTGCATTCCGTACATTAATTACATGGGAGCAACTGGTGGGCTTCATCCTCATCTGGATTGCCCTATTCGCCATCTCCAAACAGCAAGAACGCTCAGCGAGTCCGGCTGACGGTGCACCAAAGCTTCGTACGGATTGAATTTTATATAAAAGCAAATCAATTAAGGCACTGGACATCCTTTGAGATGTACAGTGCCTTTTGTCTTTTCACTATTCCGGTGGTACGATGACATATGGAATAGTAGATCAAGTCAATTTAGAGAGGAACGATTATCATGTCTTCATCTTCATCATTTTCATATACATCTTACGATGCCATAGGCTTGGCTGAATTGGTTCGCGCACGGGAGATATCTCCTGTCGAATTGCTGGAAGCGGCGTATGCACGCCTGGAAGAAGTGAACCCGCAGCTTAATGCGGTCATTCGTACATATGAAACACGTGCACGTCAGGAAGCGGGTATGGTTCGCCCGGGAGAGCAGCCCTTTGCCGGCGTGCCCTTGTTATTGAAAGATATCTCCCAAGCCCTGGAGGGTGAAATTCTCACCTCGGGTTCACGTCTTCTCAGTGAACATCGTGCACTGCGGAATTCCAATTTCGTTTCGCGTCTGCGCGATGCAGGCTTCATTATCATTGGACATACCAATACGCCGGAATTTGGCCTGAAAAATATTACTGAGCCCCGTCTTCACGGTGCAAGTCGAAATCCATGGAATACGAATCACTCACCAGGTGGTTCAAGTGGAGGTGCCGCTGCCGCAGTAGCCTCGGGTGTTGTACCCCTTGCGGGAGCCAGTGACGGTGGCGGTTCAATCCGAATCCCTGCTTCATTCAGCGGCTTGTTCGGACTCAAGCCTACACGTGGACGGACACCCGTTGGACCGGGGGTTGGTCGTCAGTGGCAAGGTGCTTCGATTGATTTTGCCTTGTCCCGTTCCGTTCGCGACAGCGCTGCTTTACTGGATACACTGCAAGTGATTCAACCCGAAGCTGCGTTTCATGCTCCCCTCTTTCCAGGCAGCTACCTGGCTGATATGCACTATCCTCATCAACGCAAACTGAAAGTCGCTTACACAACAGCTTCTCCTGTAGGTACACCTGTGAGTGACGAAGCCAAAGAAGCTGTATATAAGATGGTTCGCTGGCTGGAAGAACAGGGTCATGAGGTTGAAGAAAAGCTGAGTCCAGTTAATGGTGTCAAACTGATGGAGAACTATTACATGATGAACAGCGGCGAAATGGCGGCGATGATCTCTTCCATGGAACGTTCTATGGGCAGATCTTTAACATCTGATGACATGGAGATCGAGTCCTGGGTTCTGGCTGAAGCGGGTAAAAAAGTATCTGCTGCCGAATTCGTACATAGTCTGGCCGAATGGGATGTTGCCGCAGCCCAGATGTCCACATTGTTTGAACGGTATGATTTTTATGTCACACCCGTCAATGCTTTTCCAGCACCCAAGATCGGAGAATTGACACCTCATGATGAACAAATTCAGCATCTGATGCGTATTAGCGATTTGGACAAGATCCAGCAGCAACAGTTGATTTATGAGATGTTTGAACCAAGTCTTACCTACACTCCGTTCACTCAGCTCGCAAATCTGACGGGTCAACCAGCCATGAGTGTTCCTGTGCATCTGACTCCTGAAGGCCTGCCCATGGGTGTACAAATTATGGCAACGAAAGGCCGTGAAGACTGGTTGCTTCATCTGGCTGGTCAGCTGGAAACATCCGAACTTTGGGTCGGCATGAAAGGCAATCCACTCTTTCCAGTATAAATGCATTCCCTTTTTCACGTATCTCAGCAATCTTACGTACAGCGTATCCTTCAGAGTCATCTGTTGCATTACTCAATAGTGAATGAAAGTAATGTCATCTCCGCATACTGAGTTTAAAAAACATCGGGGGAAATACGGATGAATTCAACGAAAACCCATAAGCAGTCTATTCATATTCCTGCCAAAACAGGTTACGCTCTTAGAGTGAAGAAAGGTTCGTTGATCCGTGTTACCGATTTGGAGGGGCAGCAAGTGGTCGATTTTGTTGCTTACGATGCGCAAAATATCAATAATCGGCTTGATCCCGGTGTAACACTCGATGTCCTGCGAACATACAGGATTAAACCGGGACAATGCCTGTATTCTAACCGTTATGAACCTCTCATTTCCATTGTCCAAGAAACTGTAGGCATTCATGATTTTTTCAATTCGGCCTGTCGTCCAGAGATGTATGAGGTCTTATATGATAAAAAAGATCATCCCAGTTGTTATCATAATCTGAATACAGCCTTGGAACCTTTCGGCATCGCTCCCCCAGATCAGCATTATCCCTTCAACCTATTTATGAATTCCGTTGTAGATGGCGAGGGGAAAATTGATGTTATCGCACCCGAATCGAGCGCTGGTGACTATGTGGAAATGGAAGCTTTGATGGATCTGATCATCGGTTTGTCTGCTTGTCCATGTGAAGAGAGTTCTTGTAACGGGTACCATTGTACTCCTGTTCAACTAGACGTGGAATCAACGACCGTTTAAATGAGCTCTATGCTAACAGCTTGTTCTAATTTGCTCCAAACGGGAATACGATGACTTGTACCCGTAAGTGTGTGACTTATCGGTACAAGTCGTCGACCCGTTAAGGAGTGAACGCGTATATGTCTGTACTGTTCAGTTATATTATTCTGGGAATCTCACTATCAGCTCCAATTGGTCCGATCAATGCTGCTCAGTTGGATCGGGGAGCACGCCACGGATTCATGCATGCCTGGATTTTGGGACTGGGAGCTATGTTTGCCGATTTGGTGTACATGCTTCTGATTTACTTTGGAGTTGCCCATTTTCTGGACACGCCGTTCATGCGCTCGTTTCTTTGGTCTTTTGGCAGCTTTATTTTGGTATATACCGGAGTGGAAACACTGTCCAAGTTAAAAGACGGCATCCAGGCCTCTTCTACAGAAGATGCAAGGGTTGGAAAATCCTTTATATCTGGCTTTCTCATGGCCCTGTCCAATCCGCTGAATATTTTATTCTGGCTCGGGATTTACGGCTCTATTCTTGCTACAACCGTGAAGCATACCGACACCGCTCATCTACTACTATACAGTTCTGGTATTTTCATAGGAATCCTTGTATGGGACGTTATCATGGCTGGTATGGCCAGCCGATTTCATAAACGCAGCAACGAAACCGTTTTGCGCTGGATCTCCATCATCTCAGGAATCTGCCTTATCGGATTTGGCCTGTACTTCGGGTTTGAAGCTGTACGCTCCATCTTTTTCTGACATAAAAACTACACTGGACAGTCACCCAACGCCATCCGCATTAATACGTTAACGGTATCATGTGGAATGGAGTTGGAGAATCCATGGCAGATCTGTACAGTGCCGATGAAATAAATGCATTATTCAAAGGTCTGCCCGAATGGCAGCAGGACGCGTATTCACAATTCGCTAATATGATTGCAGATGAGGGTAATACGTATCCTTGTGTACCCGGACGGATGGGTTTTCTCTCAGGACATCTGAGATACGGATTCACAAGTGATCCGCGTACACAAGCTTCTGCTGAAGACATGGCGGAATTACTTAGCCAATATGGACCCGTTTCACGGGACACGGGACATTACGCTTCTTTGGTAGTCATTTGCGATACATCGGATGATTTGAGAAAAAACACAACAGTGGAGCAGTATCAGTCCTTGTTCTGGGAAATGCTTAACCGGGTAAGCTCACTCGATGCTGCTTCCTGGCCTGAACATATTTCGACTGATCCGCATGAAGCCACATGGGAATTTTGCTTTGGCGGGGAGCCCTACTTTTGTTTCTGTGCCACTCCCGCGCACGAGCTTAGAGCCAGCAGGCACTTCCCTTATCTTATGTTTGCTTTTCAACCACGGTGGGTGTTTGAATCGATTAATGACAACACACCTCTTGGCCGGAAAATGAAAACCTTGATTCGCAAGCGCTTGGCAGCCTATGATGCCGTTCCGGCTCACCCTTCACTCATGTGGTATGGGGAGCAGGATAATCTGGAATGGAAACAATATTTCCTGCCCGATGACGAGCAAACCCCTTCCAAATGTCCTTTTATGCGCATGAAGCAAGCCATTAGCAAATTGACGAAATAGCTGATATAAGACAACACAGTAGCATAACCCAAGTACCCAGAACTCAGCAGACCAGCCAAGACGTATGAAAAGCTCTATCCAGGAGTCAGGACTTTGACGGTTTAGTGGATGGTGAAGGTCGCGGTTTTCGTACTTTGTTTATAATATAGGTAATCAAGGCAATCAATACAACAAGACCTATACTTGCCAGCAGACCTCTTCTGCTGGTTTTTTCCATGCCCGTCCCAGCTACTGCTGCAAGTATAAGAACCATGGCGGTCCATACTTTGATACGATTCCATTTTCTTGGTTTCATTTTCTTGATATACGTGATGCAAATCAGAAGCCAGGTATACATTAATACCAAGCTGCCTGCGGTTGTTACATATTCGAATAGGCTCTTAGGCATCCATAACGCCAGGAGAGTAGAAAGGATTAATCCGGCTGCAGTGCATCCTAACGCATATAGAGGCATGCTCTTTTTCCCCCAAGTCTTCGTAAACATCTTCGGTGCATCTCCGTCTTCACCCAGTTTAACTAACATGGACGTAATCGCATAGATTGAAGCGACCATCGTGGAGAACCCCGCGATAATCAAAATTCCATTGAGAATATGAACCACGACCGTAAATCCAATGGATGACATCGCTTTGACGAGAGGACTCTCGTCTGGTGTTAATTTTGCAGCGGGAACCAATAGCAGGATCAAGGCAATCGCCACAACATACAGCGTACTAACGGTTAACAACATCACTCGTCCTGATTTCACTGCGTCCTTTGGTTCTTTCAGCTTGGCTGCCATTAAACCCATGACCTCAATCCCGGCAAAGGCAAAAAAGGCATAAATAAATCCGGTCCACACGCCTTTTATTTTATGAGGAAACCATTCATTCATTATTTTCTGCGGTGTAATCTTTACATCTAACCAGCCCAGACATGCTGCTGCTGCAATCGCGATAAAAGCAACCGTTGCAGCTAACTTGATTACTGCGAGCACATTCTCCGTTTGAGTTAACCCTTTGGCTCCCAATGCGGCGATGAACAATCCAATGCATGCATATACCGCCACAAACACCCATAATGGAAACTTGGGAAACCAAAATTGAGAGAACAATCCGAGTGCCGTTAATGAACTTCCCATGATCAGCATTTCGGAAGACCAATACATCCATCCGCTTCCGAAACCGGCCCATGGGCCGAACGCTTCTCCGGCATATGTTCGAAAAGCCCCTTCCTTCGGATCATCTGCCGTCATCTGAGCCAATGCGCCAAATACAAAATAGGTCCCTGCAGCAGCCAGCACCAAAAGTACAAGCACGAATAAACCGGACCAATGAATAGCCAGACTTGTTCCGAGGAAAAATCCCGTTCCCAGCGTACATCCTGCTCCAAATAATGAAAGACTAATCCAGCTCAGTTTGTCTTCTTCTTTTCGATGCACATGACTTTTCATATGTATCCTCCTTCATTCGTACCCCATTACGGTTTACATATGATGGAGGTTTTATGTCAATAAGGTAAAAAGAGATGAAACTGACTTTTATTTAGTTTACATAATAATGTTTACGTTAACTAATGTCATTGCTGTTGATGTCTCGATACTTTTGGTAACAGATCTTAAGTGATTCTTTAAGCGCCTATAATTAAAGAAAAACCCTTCGAACTGTAAAAAAAACAGTTTGAAGGGTTTCTTGTTAGTTTCTGAAAACAAACTTCTCGTTTAGTATGGCGAATCTGATCGGTGTATGTTCTTATCGATAATAACCTGCATTATGCAGGTTCTATTTCTTTCCTAACAACTGTTGAAGCTCATCCAGCTCTATCTTGGCTTCCGGTTGGAATTCCTCACTTTTTACATATTGTGAAAGGCTATAAAGTAATTGCCGCCCTTCCGTCTGGCTAATCAATTTATCATAATTTAGAGCCCCAACCAGCAGCTTGCCTTTTCCAATCTGGCATTCAAACAGTAGCCCCAGCTTATGATTACGTTCAAAATTGTCGATGGTTTGAACGAAAGGTTGAACTTTTTCTGAGAGCTTATCCAGAATAATAGACCGTGAATTCATGACAATATGCCACCAAGGATAAGTGGAGTGGGTCTCACTTGGAAAATGCTTCAATGCCGGGTGCGAGTTATTAATTAAGAGGCCAAGTGTACCGACGGGTACTTGCTTGTTCATGCTTTCCGAAATAGATCGGAACATCGGATAACACCAGAAATCGGTACAATATGTGCCTTTGACTGAACTATCGTTATCTTCGAGTGTTGGGAGTAACAGCACGCTCTCGCCTTTTTCCAGTAAGTGAATGACTTCATCGGTCAATTCCTTATAAATATGGTCATGTTCAATAGTTGTCACATCATGTTCAGGGTATACCCAAAGGTCATATTGTTTCCGAATATCGGTACCTGGAATATACAGGGACAGAGTGATAGGCGTCATCTTTTTCACATCAGGCAGCTTGAACTTTATCTGGCTTATTTCAAACCAAGTTTCTTCAGAAACAAAGCGAATCTCGTCTTTTCCATGTGCAAGCAGTTGATTCGAATCATGCATCTCCCACTCCACGGTATGACCCTTCAATGAATCTGCTCGGTAGTACCTTAATTGAATATGGGCATTGAAATCTTCTCCCGAATTGTAGTTGAATTTCTCGAATCGGGCCAGAAGGACTGCATCGGAGCAAAACGTTCTCCACTCCTCGGGAGTAACCAACCCTTTCGAATCCATGAAGGCATCCAAAATACCTACCAGTGCTGTCCCCTGTCCACTAAAGTCCTGAAGATCGAGCAATTGAAATCCTGCCAGATGATTGGATCGAAATGCCGCCTCAAGCTCCTCCTTATAGCAGGCTACTGCAAGCTTGCCAGAGCTTTTGAAAAAGGGTTCAGCCAGATGTCCCATTCCTTTGGATTGCAATCGTTCCCGAAACACCTCAAAGTTTTTTGCTTTCAACGACCCGGTATACATCTCGATCTCTTCGTAATTGGGGTACATGGCATATTGTCCAATTTCATGGGAGATGACGGGTAGATGTGGAATGAGCCGTTGTTCAACAGAAGCGGCTTTCACGGTCTTGGCTTCCGTACCATATTGAATTTGAATTTCAGATTCTTCTGCTTGAATTCCCTCATTCTCCAAAACTGTTCCAACTGGCAAGATCATGTCATCGTAGTCCTTCAGGGTACTAGGCACGTCTGTTTGAACATGACCCAACGGGGCATCACACATGGCATAGGAGCCGCGGAAAAGTCTGTCTTTAGAAAAACGTACGCCACAGTAAAAATCTTCTTCCTCTAGAATAAGCGGAGTGAACTGAAAATTGTTAGAACCCTGGGTGTACAGGTGACGTGGATCAAATGCTTTATACGCTTTAATAATGGCATTCAGTCTTTCTTTACTTCCCCAAAGTTCATTACCGAGTGACATCATCACAAAAGAAGGGTGATTCCCATACGCCTTGAGCATGGCAAAGCCTTCACGAATGAGATAGTCCTGTTCAGCCTGATTATGCTGTGGGTCAAGTTCATCCGTGATCGTTCCCCAGAATGGCAATTCAGGCTCCATATAAATGCCGAGCATATCTGCAGCAGTGAACGCTGCTTCAGGAGGACAACAGGTATGGAAACGATAATGATTTATACCATATGATTTGGAAATGCTTAGGATTCTCAGCCATTCATCCAGATTAGTTGGCGCGTAACCTGTAAGCGGAAATATTAAACCATCATGTTTTCCACGAAGAAAGGTCTTTCGGCCGTTGATGGTAAAAGCAGCTCCATTGGCTTCAAAATCTCGCAGTCCTGTTATGATTTCGGTTGTATCCAGCACATCGCCATGTTCCCCCAGCAGAGTAAGGGTCAGCAGATAGAGATGTGGTTCCGAATCACTCCAGAGCAATGCGTCGTCTCCCATCTTGTAGAGCACATTAACTTCGTCCTGGTTGCATGGATAGGTTTGCTCAATCACCACATGATTTCTGTCTGATGCCACATATCCATGAATCTCTTTAAGGGGTTTGAAGGTTTGCGCAGTAACGGACAATACCGTACCTGGTATCGCTTCTGATAATGTACTTGTGATTTTGAATGTTCGCTCTTTAGCATCGGGATAGATCTGTACCTCACCCATGTGCACGTCGTGGTAAAAATGAAGCTCCAGCTTCCCGGTAATTCCGTTCCAGTTAGTCTGTGTATCGACGGATGTAAGATGCCCGCCTTTCGTCGGATAGTCCGTATTATCGACCCGGATGGTAAGGGTGTGCTTTCCTTCCGATAGCCCCTCCGGCAAGCTGTACACATGGGGAGTGTTGAGGCTATCCTGCGCTCCATATTCTTCACCATCGACCCATAACTTGGTTATGCGCGTGCGTTCCAGATACAAACTGCATCTTTTGCCAGCAAGCGTTGCTGGTATATCAATCTCCCGTTTCAGCCATACCCATCCTTCATATGAATATTCATCGGTCAAAGACCCGATGTGAGACACATCGCTCTTTCTTCCTTTGCGTGCATGAGAAGTCGTGTTCGGCAGCGTTATAGTGTCGTCAAATGGGCCTTGAGCGCCTTGTTTATGTTCATCCAGTTGAAGCTCCCAGCTTCCCTGCAAGTTAATTTTGTTTAACATGATCCCAGCTCCTCTATTACTTTATGTATGTAATCTATTCTTCTGGTTACGTTTACTATTATATAACTGTAATCTTAGTCCACCCATATAATAAAATTTATGCCGAGTATAACAATATGGAAATAATTCAAAGGTTGTCGCTGACAAGTTCGTCGCTATAATGACTTAGAAATTCAAAAAAAGTCGCCCAAAAAGGCGACTAGTGTTACTTATTATTTGATTGATTCAATTCGCATACGCTGCTAGATCAGACAATGCCGGCATGTTTACTCCGTTGTATTGACGTCCGATTCCTCGTACAAATCCGCTGGTAAGGCCTGCACGAAAGGCGACCACTCGCCCGTCATGTATAGATGAAGGCGGTGCATAGCCCGCGTACACGCCGTATAAAGAAGCTTGCGTTCATTGTCTCGACCATAAGCTCCAGACGAAGCATCATAGACCAAGACTGCATCGAACTCGACACCTTTGGCGAGGTACACAGGAATGACCATTACACCTTTTTCGAAGTTGAATGTTTCCTTCGTAACGAGCTGCAACGCTTCTCCTCCTTGAATCTGTAACGATTCATGGGCCTTGTGGCTTTCGGCGGCGGTCTTCGTGATGATAGCTATGGAATCAAAGCCCTCGGCTCTTAGCGCCGCGATATCTGCCACCATTTGTGCATCCAGCTTCTCCCTGTCATTGCTTCTCGTCAGCAGGGGCTTTAGGCCTTTTCTTTCAAATGGTACAATTTCATCTCCGTCTGGAAGCATCGCTCTTGTAAATTCAACGATCTCCTTCGTAGAGCGATAACTGCGTACAAGGGAGAAAAGGCTTGTTTCGGCTTCACCGTAGAGACGTACCAGTGGTGAATCAGCTGCGGCCAAATTGGTGGCCTGCGTGAAGATAGCTTGCCCAAAATCGCCGAGCACTGTCATGCGGGCACGGGGAAACAGCTTTTTGAGATATTCATATTGAAATGTTGAATAATCCTGACCTTCATCAACAAAGACATACTTGATTTCCGTGTTCGTCCGGACACCTTCAATCAGTTCTTTTACATACAAATAGGGAGTCGCATCCTCATGGAACAACTCGTTCCGTAGCAGACTTCCCTTCGTTTGACTGCATATCTCAGGCCATAGCGAGGGGATAACCGCAGCATTCGTTTTCTCCCGATAAGCGGCTTCGTCAACAAACAATTCGCCATATATACCTTTGATATCAACAAACGAGAATTTTTTGATTCCTTTTCTTAGTGGGCTAAAACGTTCTTTCACGATCTGGCGGCCGAGCAGTTCCTCCTCCTTCTGCGCAAAGTCAAAGTCACCTTCATCTTCTCGACGCTTCTTGCTTATTTTCTCACGAATTTGGGCGTACTGTTCCGCGATATCGAATACTTCCTTATCTTTATGCAGCACTTCGAAGATATCCGCATACTGATCAGTGTCGAGATAATTCAATTCTTCCTGTACCCACGGTTCTTCACGTTCCATGCGTTCCAGCGAAGCCAGCTCTTTCAGCAGCCATTCCTGCAAGAGAAGAACTCGATTTAGCAAGGGCAGGGAACGATCATAACCGTAAAATTTGGCTCTCATTTGCTCCGCAGTAATTAAATCACGATTTCGAAACTGAATACTGTTGAATCGCATGCCTTCCTGCCCCAACCAGTTTCCATAGTTCTGCAAGGCTTGCAGAAAAGCATCAGAAGCTTTATATTCGATCCCCTGAAGCCGAGCCTCATAGCCCGGAGCTCCATGCGCAGTCAGTACATATTCAATCTGATCAAAGACATCCTCCGGACGCAACAAAGATCCTAGCCAATAGTCGAGAAATTGTTGAAAAGTGGTCTGCTGCATATTATCTTCACCGAGCTCCGGAAGGACAGTGGAAATATAACTGCCAAACATCGGATTCGGTGAGAAAAGAACAATTTGATCAGCACTGATCGTCTGGCGGTGTTTGTACAATAAGTACGCCACCCTCTGCAAGGCTGCGGAAGTTTTACCGCTACCGGCTGCTCCTTGTACGATAAGCATTCGACTTTTGTCATTACGGATGATGGCGTTTTGTTCCTTCTGAATGGTTGCCACGATACTTTTCATTTGTGAATCCGCACCTTTGCCAAGCACTTGCTGCAACAATTGGTCTCCAATCGTTTCGTTCGCATCAAACATGTTGCGGATTTGTCCGTTATGGATCTGAAATTGCCGTTTGAGCTCCATTGTGCCATCGATTCGTCCTATCGGCGTCACATAGGACGCTACGCCGGGGGAAGAGTCGTAGTACATGCTCGCGATCGGTGTACGCCAATCATAGATCAGAAAGCTCAATCCGTCTTCGTCGACAAAAGAAGATACGCCGATATAGATCTGATCGGTGAGGGCCAGACCTTTCTCCTGAAAGTCGATGCGGCCAAAATAAGGGGACGGGAGCAAACGTTTCATGTTATTCCATTGCTGCGTCAACCGCATGTGACCACGTTCCCGCTCGGCCAATACCGCAGACTGCTGGTTAATGGTGTAGAAGGTCTCTTCGAAATCTTCGTGAGTGCTAGTGTTGATCGTAACTTCTTCCCAAAAGCGCTTGCGAATTTCTGTAGCCTGGTCACGCATTCCGGCAACCTCTGGCTCCAATTCTTCGATTTTGGCCTGTAGTTTGTTCCTTACAGACTCCAGCCGCTCCTGTTCCAGCTGCCAATCTTTTGTTTGCATCTCTCTAACCACTCCTTTTCCTATTTTTGGGATGAAAAAGAGCATTGACAAATCAAAATTCCAGATGTAAAATTAAAGTAGGGATAAAAACAAGTACATACTTTATTTTTGTTTGTCAATGGCGCTAACGATTATATCATAGCGTTATTTTTCGTTCAATTCTTTTTTTCTCAAAAGGTGGCCTTTGAATTCATCAGGGGTCATCTTTTTTTACGTATCTATTGGGTTTCCCTCTCCCTCTTTCCCTAACCGGACAAATCAAAGCACATAATGACAGGCTCTTGGACCAGTCTTCATCTATTATAGGAATCAAGGAGTGGTTAACCGCATGAACTGGATCGAATCATTACAGCTAGCTATTGCATATATGGAAGAACATTTACTCGAAAATATGACAATGGAGCAAATTTCAGCTCAAGCTCATATTTCTCCCTTTCATTTTCAACGTACGTTTGCCCTATTAACTGATGTTACGGTAGCCGAATATATCAGACGAAGACGGTTAACATTGGCAGCCAATGAACTTATACAGAGTGATCACAAAATCATTGATCTGGCGCTCAAGTATGGTTATGACACTCCTGAATCTTTCTCCAAAGCTTTTCGTAGGCAGCACGGAATTGCCCCCAGTGAAGCGCGTAAGAACAGTACCTCTGTCAAATCGTATAATCGTTTGGTTATTCAATTAAGTCTAAAAGGAGCAGAACCAATGAATCACAGAATTGTTGAACAAGCTGCGTTTACATTAGTAGGGATAAAGCAGGCTTTCTCTTATATTGATGGGGAAAACTTACGAGGTATAGCCAAGATGTGGCAGGATGCGTATACGAGCGGTACAGAAGATCGTTTATTTGAATTGAATAATGGTGTACTTCAAGGATTGCTTGGCGTCTGTGTGGATCAGAACGAAATCCAGGAGAAACAGATGGAATACTGGATTGCTACGGCTTATGATGGTGAAATACCTGAAGGATTATCATCATTCACAATTCCAGCTTCCAAATGGAGTGTTTTTGAAGTCGAAGGTCCGATGCCGGAAAGTATGCAGCGCTTATGGAAGCAGATTATTTCCGAATGGTTCCCTTCCAATCCTTACGAGCATGCAGGTATACCTGAGCTTGAAGTATATCCAGGGCCTAACCAGCCGCCTCAAATCTGGATACCTATAAAATAAGAGAATTATACTATCCGTTCTTGCCCTCAATTCGGACAAGAACGGTATCCATCTCCATTGAACACTTCACTTCATTTTAACGATGACCTTTCCTTTGGCACTTCCCCCTTCGAGATAATGAAACGCTTGCCCGGCATCCTTGAAATCATAAATCTTATCAATAACCGGTTTAATGAGACCTTCCTCCAAGAAACCCTTTATTCGCTCTAATTGCACCCCGCTTGGTTTCATAAAAAGGAAATGATATCTTGCTTGGTTTTTCTTCTCAAGAGTTGTAATCTTATGGCTCACAATCGATAGCAGTGTGGTCTTTAACCAACCCAAGTTGGCTTCTCGCCCGAATCTCGCGTTTGGCAAGCCGGAAATAGATACTATTTTTCCATTCGGCTTAAGTACTTGAAAGGATTTTTCCAGTACCTCGCCTCCTATCGTGTCATACACCGCATCATATCCCGACAGCATTTCTTCAAAATTTTCCTTGCGATAATTGATGATAAGATCCGCACCAAGGGATTGGACCAATTCGTAACCTCTATCACTGGCAGTAGTGGCAACATAAGCCCCCATTAATTTGGCCAGTTGGATGGCGAACGTACCAACTCCTCCTGATCCTGCATGAATTAATATTTTTTGGCCTTTCTGAAGGTTCAAAATATCGTAAAAGGCTTGATATGTCGTAAGTCCGACCAGTGGTATGGATGCTGCTTCTTCAAAGTTTAAGTTTTGGGGCTTCAGAGAGATGTCTTCTTCATGGACAGCAATGTATTCGGCCAAAGTTCCAATTCGGTCTTTACGGGGTCTGCCGTATACTTCGTCTCCGGGTTTATAAGCGTTCACCTGTTTACCAACCTTGACCACAACACCGGAAAAATCATTTCCAAGGATCAATGGCATCTTGTAATTCAGCAGGAGCTTTACTTTGCCCTCTTTTATTTTAAAATCAATCGGATTTAAGCTTGCTGCATGGATTTCTACCAAGACATCATGATCTCCGATTTGAGGAATAGGCATTTCTTTCTGTATCAAGGGAACATTCTTCCCGTATTTCTCAATTACCATGGCTTTCATTTAAATCACTCCATTACGTTTAAGAGTTTAAACATATGAACATATTATATCTAACACGTTAACAAATCAAGCATAATATCGAGATATCCAGACTGGAAGCTGGGATAAGGCTTACCTCTCTTCCAGTCTGAAGTCAAAATCCATCGTAATACGCGTTAAATAACATACCATAATCTTAGGAGACAAGGACCGCACAAATCTTTTTAATTCGGGTCAGTTAACGGTAAACATCCTGCCAAAACTGCTCCACCGTCAGGGTGGTTACTTACCATAAGTTCGCCTCCATGTTGCTTCATCATTCGTTGTGAGATCGTTAATCCTAATCCACTGCCTCCAGTTGCACGACTTCGAGACGTTTCCCCACGATACAGAGGTTCAAAAACGCGCTCTAATTCTTCAAAAGAGAAGCCAGGTCCGGTATCACGGATAGTAAACCTGATTTTATTGCCGTCTTTACAGCATTGGACTGTTATTGCGCCACCTGATGGCGTATATCTAACGGCATTCTCCAATATATTGTTCATCGCACGCTCCAATACATACGAATCTCCGTTAATAAAACAACCGTCAGTTAATTGGTTTAAGATAGAAATATGTTTCTGCTCAGCTTGTGGACTCACACTCTCTATCGACTTTCGGAGGATCTGTGTTAAATCTAGCGTTCTTGTGTTAAGTTCACTTTCCAAGTACTCCATTTTTGTAAAAGTGAAGAGGTCCTCAACCAATCGATCCAATTGAGCGGATTTCTCTTTGCATACGGCAATATATCGGGTGACCTTCTCCGGTGACTGAGCTATTCCTTGTTCCAATCCATCCAAATACCCCCGCAAGGCAAACAACGGTGTGCGTAAATCATGTGCAACGGCTGCGGTGACAAATCTGCGTTCTTCCTCAAGCTCCACTTGTTTACGGTGGGATTGCTCAAGTCCCTTCACCATAACTTCGAATCCATCACGGACTTCGGCAATTTCCATGATTCTGGATTTAGGTAATTGGACTTCCCAATGTCCAGCAGTAATTTGTCTGGCTGCCTTGCTCATTTTCTCAAGGGGTTTAAGAAGGAACCTTCTCATTTCAACTCCAACCACAAAGAAAGCAAGCAGCAGCCCGAAAAATGCCGCAAGCATTGGAACTACATTGGATTTAGGAAGATAAAGAACTACCCTTCCCAGTAATTGTCCATCTTTTATGACAGAAAACTGTTCAGTAGACGATAATCTACTATGGTGCTTTTGGCTGGAACGATAAATTTCCGAATTGGACGCAGATTCAATCTCCACATCCATCTTTGCTTTGCTCAACTCGGTATGAAGTTCGTTTTGCCAACCGGTATCCGTCCATTTGTTCGTACCAACTTCAATCATGTGGATCATCTCGCTGAGATGTCTTTGCAGCGTTTCATTTTGCTGTTGGCTTGTAGAGATGCTAAACGACTGAGTGTCCATAAAGTGAGCCGTGACAAAAAAGATCCAAGGCAATGTAAGCAAGAAGAATAAACAAAGCATAGTAAATGTACGAATACGGAGTTTTCTCATGTTACACTCCCTCAAAACGGTATCCTACTCCCCACACGTTGATGAGGAATTGTGGATGGTTTGGATCGGATTCAATTTTTTCGCGAAGCCGGCTAAGATGAACCCGAATGGTATGCCTGTCGCCTACACCTTCCCAAAACTTTGCAAGCAGTTGTTCGTAGGAGAAAACCTGCCTCGGGTGCTCCGCAAATAATCGCAACAACTCATATTCTTTAGGTGTAAGCTCGACTTTCCCCCCTTCGACCAGGACTTCTCTTGCAGTCAGATTCAACTGGATGCGTCCATAATCCAAGATCTTCCCTTCCATGGGTTGTCTGGAAGTAGTGCGCCGCAAAACGGCTTTCACTCTGGCAACAATTTCCCCAGGCGAAGCCGTTTTGACGATATAATCATCTCCTCCGAGCGTAAGGCCACGGATCTTGTCCACATCATCACTGCGAGCACTCAAGAAAAGGACTGGAACATTGCTGTCCCCTCGAATTCGACGGCATAGCTCAAATCCGTTTTGTCCCGGCATCATAATGTCCAGTACAATGCAATCTATGGAATGCTGTTGCAGTATTGCCCAAGCTTGTTCCGTATTACAAGCAGTCTTTACGTGAAATTGGTCATTCTCTAGAAAGTCCCTTAATAGCTCAACGATGCTCTGATCATCATCTACAACAAGTATCGTATGATACATACTCATGCTTATCCCACCTCTGCCATCTAGTTTATCATTTTTTCTTCCTTTACCAAGTCGAGACTAAATTCTGTGATGATTTGTTTATAGTTTTGTGACCTTTCTAGGACTTCCTTTGAGATATTCGTTTGTTACGATTCTAACTGTGAGTACGGACGACTTATATTCTAATTCGTCCAGTCGAATGGCTAAAGGCTAAATTGACGAGAAGAATATCACAAGCTGAAGAATCTTTTGACGAAATAAAGATAAGGGGATGGATGAAATGTTAACTGTTCAAATCGTGTTATTTGATGGCTTCGACCTATTGGATGCCGTTGCACCTTACGAAGTATTTTGCGCCGCTTCCATGCATACCGACAACGCCGTAAGAGTAGAGATGGTCACGGCTGAAGGTCCAAGACCAGTGACTAGTGGTATGAATGGTTTGACAATTGAAGCGAACAACACTCTTGACCCGGAACGTGGGGGTATCATACTTGTGCCTGGTGCAGCCGGTAATGTTGAAGGAGATGGTCCAGACTCGATTCCTGCCATTCTTGGTAAAGCCATGAATACGGAATTGACTACAATGATCAAGACAGCTCTCGACCACAAAGACATCTTAGTCGCTACAGTCTGCGGCGGTTCCCTCTTGTTAGCTATGGGAGGACTCTTGGAAGGAAGATCTGCTGTAACACATCGTTTGGGTATGGATTTACTTGGTGCGACTGGGGCAATTCCTGTCCCGGCACGCGTAGTGGATGATGGTAATCTGGTTACTGGCGGCGGTGTGACCTCGGGGCTTGATGTTGCGTTGTATCTGGTCGAACGTGAACTGGGGCCACGTATCGCACACGAGATAGAGCAGTTGTTTGAGTATGAGCGAAGAGGAACCGTTTGGAGAGCAAAAGGCATTGCACCCAGCCCTCACAAGTCGTTGACGGACAACGAACCGAACATTGTAATGAATCAAACGGTAGTGACCTCTGGCATATTGCTTAATGAGAAAACTCAGACAACCGTCTTTGATGGGAATTGGGACACAACAATCGCTACACCTGTCGGTAAACTGGAGGTCAAACTCTACATAAAGACAATTTCCGATGTGATCCAGGGCACAGCAACACAAGGTAACGAAACAATCCCATTTTTGAACCCTGTACTCTGCGACAACAAGTTAACCTGGAGCCTGTCAATTACCAAACCTATGCGTTTGAATCTGAAATTCGAAGTTGCCGTGGATGGAGATCAAATGAAGGGAATAGCTAAGGCTGGCCTTCTTCCTGCTTCCAAATTAACAGGAAAACGAATAAACTAGCCTGGTTAGCTATGTGCACAAAAAAGAGTTTCGGGGGTTGTAGTTCGATATGAAGAAACAAGGAATGTTATACGGATGGCTGGCCTGCGTCAGTATTTTATTTATTGTGTATGCTCTAGTGAAGAACTATTGGATAGACCCAGAAGCTTCAAGCTTTTTAAGCCATAAGACCGGTTCGAAGCGTGAGCTTCATCTTCCGATCTGGCTGAATGTCATGTACGTTCATGTTGCGTTTGCATGTTTGGCCATGGCGTCTGGATTGCTCAACTTCTCTAATCGAATTTTTGAAAAGAGCCGCAGGTTCCACCGTATAAACGGTTATGTTTACATTGTGTCCGTAGCGCTTGTTGTACTGACTTCCGGTTATATGGCCCCTTACGCTACTGGAGGGAAAATAAGCAGTATCGGTTTCAATGCGCTTAATATCATCTGGCTATTCATTACGATTACCGCTCTCATTCAAATTAAACAGAAACGAATGGTTCAACACCGGAACTGGATGATTCGAAGTTATGCCTTTTGCTTCACGAACATGTTGATTCACCTCATCACTTCCCTTTTTCATCTGGGATTCGGGTTGGCTTATGTTACAAGCTACACTATAAGTATTTATGGCTCTATTGCTTTGCTGCTAGTTATTCCAGAATTCATCATCAGAATGAACTTCAAATTAAGAACAGCCCCCGAATAATTTTTCGGAGGCTGTTCTGCAATCTAGGTTTAGTAGAACAAGCAATAATGCAATGGTGATCCTTCTCCATTTCACTTCCTCAGGCTTTCCTTGATCTCATTCCAAATCGGATTGTCTACCGTACCGCGTAATGGCTGCTCTCCTTTTTCAATGGCATCCCAATACTTCCAGTTAGGCTTCTCGCTACCTAATTCATAGTCCATCCCATCCCAGGTATCTTCACGAAATGCATAGAAAGCCCAATGCCATCCGTATTCATTAAAGATAGATATCAGATCCGACATGTAGCGATCTGCACCTTGAACCATTCGATTCGTCCCGAATTCGGAAGCTATAATCTGGTTTGCAGGTATGTTATGATTGGATGCCCACTTGGCGACAGGCTCGACAAATTGTTTCAGAGTCTGACGGTTAAACTCTTTTTCCGTCTCATCATCTCCAACCTTTACGCTCCCCGGATAAGAATACGTAAATCCTTTTTTCTTGTTCTGGCTTGTCATCTCATAAGGCTCATACATATGAAAAGCATACAGCACGTTAGGATCATCAATCGGCTTCAAATACGTAAAAGCCCAAGGTGTTGCGTAGAGCCCCGAATCCAGAATAATGGGAGTTGTCTGGTCTACCGTCCTGATCTCTTTGGTTATCGTATCATAGAGTGAATTCAGATCAGCTGCGGTATGTTCCACTTTGGCATACCACTCCGAATAATCCTGCGTCCAGAAGTCATGAAAACCCGTACCCGTTTCCGGATGAGGTTCATTAATCAGGTTATAGCCGATGACGGCAGGATGATTCTTCAATCGTTGTGCAAGATCCTTCCAAAACTGAGCGGCCTGCTTGTGATATTCAGTATCATTCCAGATCCGATCATCATTCTTGGCCCCGTTGAACTGCCGCCAGCGATCTCCCGGTAAGCTAAGCACCGTAATAATCACTTTCATTCCTTTAGCTTCCGCGGCGTCCAAATCCGCTTTGAGTCGGGCAAAATCCTCTTCCACGATACCTTCGTACTTATCCGAGCTGCCTATCAAAAAATCTGCGTTGATATTGGCATCTGGCTTGTCGTTAAACAAAAAATCTCGATCCTTACTCCACTTATCGGGCGCAAGCCGTACAAACTCTATGCCCTGTTCCTTGGCTGCTTCATAGTTGTCAGGAAGAGATGTGGAGTTCATAAAATTGGTCCCTTTTCGCTGTTCATTCCAGTAGCTCATTTTCTCCGAAGGAACAGCCTCCTTCTCCTCCTGACTGCTGTTCACCCCTGAAATCTCCAATGGCTTTGGAGAAGCAGAGTTAGAACTGCATCCAGCTAGTGCAACCAAAATGGCCGCCGAGAGTAAAACATTTCTTCCGATTGGCCAACTCGATTTGGTTGATATTTTCTTCATGACAATCACCTCGATAGCCATCTTACCCGTTGTCTGTTACGCCAATATGACAAAACGAGCTATTATCCAATCGAAGTTCCGTCAGGCAGCTCGATATCTGGTTTTAACAGAACGACATCCCCTTTTTCGGGTATTCCTCCCAGAACCAATACTTCTGATTTAAACCCGGCTATCCGGCGCGGCGGAAAGTTGACTATCCCTATGACTTGTTTCCCGGTCAGTTCCTCGGCTGCATATCTTTTGGTAATTTGTGCACTAGACTTTTTTATTCCAATCTCTTCTCCAAAATCAATCTCAAGTTTGATCGCAGGTACTTTCGCTTCTGCAAAAAACTCAGCTTTTGTAACGGTTCCGATACGGATATCCAGTTTCAAAAAATCATCAATGTTAGCCATATATATATTCTCCTCTTCTACTTGTCTTATGGTTAGAATAGTTGTTATAAATTCACGTCAAGTTCGAACTTCAGAAACGGTGTATCGCCAGGATTTTGCCCAAAAATACACCCCCATGCCGATTACAGTCATCATCCCACCTATAAACTGAAACAGAGAGATGGTTTCTCCCAGAAATACAAAGGCGAGTATGATGGCAAGAACAGGCTCTCCAATAATACCTACAGAAACCGTCGTTGCGCCTAAAGATTTCAACAATAGATTAATAAGAAATTGCCCAAAAATGGTTGGGATTATGGCAAGCAACAAGAAATACATCCAATCTGAAGAGTTATATCCGGTCAGGGAGATATGATTGAATAGACTGTAGATAAGCAAGACACTTCCCGCAAGGAAGAAAACAATAACGCTGTACACATTTGCATCGATTTTATGACTGACTTTTTGTCCAGCAAGCATGTATGCTGAAACCGAAATTGTACCTAGTAAAGATAATCCATCTCCAATCAGCGCCTCTCTTGATACCCCGATATCGCCCCATGCGATAATGACTGATCCTGCAAGAGCAGTGACCAGACATAGAATCGTAACCATGTTTGCTCGTTCCTTGAAGATGAAGTATGACCCGACCATTACAAATAAGGGCTGCAACGATAAAATGACCATGGAACTTGCAACGGAGGTATGCACCAATGACTCCATCCAGAATAAGAAATGTAACCCGAGAAATAGCCCCGCTAACAATACAACACTCCAATCTTTTTTGCTCATCTTAAGGTTTCGAAGACTTTTCCAAGGAACAAAAGGAAGCATTAGTATTACAGTTATGAACAATCTGTACATCCCAGCTACAGAGGTTGGTGTCTCTGAGGACTTTATCAATATGGAAGAGATCGAGATGGACAAAATGCTGATAAAAAGCAACATATACGGATGAGGCGGATACAACGATTTATTCATTTTCATACTTACTCCTTCAACATGTTCTATCCAAATTCTGTGCACAGGATTATAGTGATAAAACAAAGATTGGATATAATAATATCATCGTTAATATTTTAATTGTGTAATAATATCGCTATATTATATATAAATATCATCATTTGAAAGGATGCCATTCCATGTCAAAGCAGCTTCACGAGACGATTCTTTTCCCTGATGCTTCATTTCCATACATTATGTACACGGCTAATTCCGAGAAAATTATTCCTGAAGGTAGGGGATTTAATGACTTGCATTGGCATGAAGAGCTACAGATTACATTGGTTACTCAAGGAAGGTTAGTTATACAGGTAAACGGTATCGATCATGAGTTACTGGCTGGCCAGGCCATCCTAATTAATAAGGGAGTCCTGCATGTTACGACGCATCTGACCCACAACGGTCAATATGTGAGTTTTAATTTCCCTGAAAAGCTGTTAGCCTTCTATGCAGATAGTGCCATGGAGAAGAATTATGTATTACCATATACGGACTCATCCCTGGTGTCGCTGGTAATCAAGGGTGATGTTGAATGGCAACAGATCGTGCTAGATATGTTATGGGATATGAAAAAGAGTTTTGATACGACAAAAAAGTGGGGATGGGAGTATGAGGTTTCCATCAAAACCGTACAATTGTGGTTAATATTGATTCATAATATTACCCTCTCCTCCGAGGAGGCACCCAAATATGTAAAGCTGCAGCAAGAGCGGCTTCAACTCATGCTCAGCTTTATCCATCAACAGTATTCAATCAATATCACACTGCAAGAAATTGCTGATACAGCACATCTAAGCATCTCAGAGTGCACCCGGAGTTTTAAGAAGACCATTCATATGACACCGTATGATTATTTAATTAAGTACCGGATCAAGAAAAGCATGGAGTTATTAATTTCAACCGATTATACAGTAACCGAAATAGCTCATAGGGTTGGTTTTAACCATGTAAATAACTTCATTCAGTCTTTCAAAAAACAGCAAAACCAAACGCCTAAGAGTTTTCGGAATTCGAGTAATGAGATCAAAAATCAATGAAAGAATTAGTCTGATGCAATTACATCACTTTTCTTTTAACAGGTAAATGCAGCCACAAGCAGCAAAGGCAAGTACGCCGCTCGCGGCGCTTGAAATGGAAAAAGCTCTTACATAATCCCCAAGGCCGGCATCGGCAAGGGGCGAGCGCAGTGCGGCAGAAAACAAAATGCTGATCATTGCCACACCCAATGTGTTCGCCAAATACATAAAGGTTGTGAACAGCCCCGATCCGGTTCCTGCCGAGGCCGTTGGCACGCGATTCAAGATTGTATTGGCGAGCGGCGTTGTGGCCATGCCCAGACCAAGCCCGTACACCAAGAGAATCAATATATTGTGGAACTGGAACAAATGAACGGCGTCGGCATGCAAAGACCACATCAGCAAAAATATACTTCCACCCATGGTAAGTGTCCCTGCTTTCAATACCGTTTCTCCCCACCTTTTCACCATCCGCGAAGATAATAATGAAGTGGCGAAAAATCCAAGGCCTAGTGGCAAAAAAACAAGACTGGTTGATTGAACATCGAATTGTAATCCCGACTGAACATAATAATTTAAGATGAAGAAAAAAGAGAACATGCTCAGATATACAACGATTTCTGTGATAATACCGATCCGAAACGAGTCAATTTTGAATATGGAAAGCTCCATTAACGGCGTGCGTCCTTCCTCTTCCCTCCGTTTCTGCCGAAGAACGAATAGAACTTGTAGCAAGAGTGAACCAAACACACAGCCCCAAGTCCATATCGGCCATCCTAGTTTTTGCCCAATCGTCAACGGATAAATGAGCATAAGCAAGCCAAGCATGATCATAGCAGTGCCGAGCCAGTCAATACTCTGCTTGTAATGTCCCCGTGATTCGGGAATGATGTGGAGCCCTGCTAGTACAAGCAATCCTATAGGCACATTAAATAGAAAAACGATCCTCCAGCCAAGATTGAACAGGTTCCAGTCCACTAATATGCCACCTAATATGATCCCAAGTGTAAAACCTACACCGATAACGGCACCATAGATGGAAAAAACAAACCCTTTTTCGCTCGCCGGAAAGCTGCTCTGTATAATCGACAAAACCTGGGGTTGGATCATCGCTGCCGATAAACCCTGGATGATGCGAATGACAATGAGCAGCGTTGGATTAGAACCTACGCTTCCGAGCAGCCCCATCAGGGTGAAGCCCAATAAGCCAATCCATAACATCCGTTTTCGACCATATAAATCGCCCATTTTCCCAC
Organism: Paenibacillus sp. GL_099_B; assembly: GCF_057835695.1. Taxonomy (NCBI): domain Bacteria; kingdom Bacillati; phylum Bacillota; class Bacilli; order Caryophanales; family Paenibacillaceae; genus Paenibacillus; species Paenibacillus sp. GL_099_B. The sequence goes on along the minus strand of NZ_CM174430.1, from coordinate 3,446,820 downwards.
CAAGAATCAATGCAACTGCAAGCCCTAACGAATATCCAGAAAAAATAAGCTGGGCCTCGCCAAAGCTTGCTTTTATGCTGGACTGCATCATTGGAAGAGCCACCTGAATCATGTAATTGTTCAGCGAAATCAGCAGCGTTGGCAATAAAATCAGGACTAAAGCCATCCAGCGGCGCGGGTCCACCTGAGGTGCAGTGTATACTTCTCTTGTAACTGTTGCAGTTGATTTATGCATGATCATGATCCTCTCCCATCCCTCTCCAATTGATAATAATTATCAGTTATTGATGGAAAGAGGGTCTACCTGCATAGGGATTTTCTATCCCTATAAAAGGAGCGCGGGCAAAAATAAAAAAAGGAATTTCGACATGATCGTCATGTCTGAAATTCCTTCTGAATTGCCCTAATCGGTTTTTATATCTCGCTAAGGTAACATTTTGAGGTGCTCACTGGGGTTATATCCATAAATCTTACGAAAGGCTGTCGCAAAATTACTGACATTACTGTAGCCAACGGATACCGCCGCTTCTCCGACATTCATTCGCTGTACTTCCATATAATAAAGCGCCATTTCCATTCTTTGCTTGCGTACCAGCTCAAATACAGTCATGCCAAAGCGTTCGCGAAACCCCTTTTTAAGCTTGAATTCATTGAGCCCGACCTTTCTGGACAGCTCCTGAATGGATAAGGGTTGTTCAAAATGGCGAATAACCAATTCCCTGGCATAATCAAGATTCGCCAGATCATCTCGGCTCAGGAAGCTTTTTTCATTCAGCGCCTGATGCCCTTCTACTTCACCAAACAAAGCAATCAATTCCATGGATTTGCTCTCCATGTACAACCTTTTCAAGGCTCCATTATACGTGCAATTCAACATATTCGAAACACATCGATGAATCTCCGGTGTATTGGGATAGTTATCAATGTTCCCTTTATATCGCTGCAGCCAGGATTGCATTTTCTGTTCCTCGGTTACATCTGAAGCATAATACAACAGTTCCTGCGGGGATAAGCGAATTTCAAGCATATGATGCCGGACGTCCGCTTTTTTCTCTTCATATACCAATTCATCCTCGAAAAATAACACGTTGCCTGTCCAATGATGGGTATAGCTTTCCTTCCCTTCCCACTCACAATAGATATCGCCATTAAGACAATAACTTATCTCAAATAACGGACAAGCCTCCTGAATACGAAGTTTCATATCCTGGACATAGGTCACATCGGTTATAACAATTTCCATACCCGGACGGATACGTGTTCTGTGTATGCTTCCTTGGCCCATCTCTTGCGGAATTGTAATATGCTGCTCCCATGTCTGAAGGCGGGATTGTGCTTGTATCAGACCAGTAAATTGATCAAAAAGGCTGTGTACCTCGCTGTTAACTATATTTAGAGTCAAAAAGACACCTTCTCATATCCATTTAGAAATCCTGTGTGCTACTTCCTCTTTGCTAAATTCAATATTTCCCGAGGCCCTTAAAATATCATGTGTTGATATATATACCACAAAAAAGGAGTTTATCAAAGATGAATCTGGCATGTGTTAGAAACAACACCTGAGAACGTATGGGACCTTATGAGCTAAATCCAACATTAAGTCCATATACCGGATGAGGCACATACGGCTCTTCCAAACAAGCCATTTCTTCTGATGTTAACGCAATCGATATAGCTTCAGCTGCATTTTCGAGATGGGATGTCTTCGTAGCGCCAATAATCGGCGCTGTAACCGGATTCTTGTGCAGCAACCAGGCAAGAGCGATTTGTACCCGGGGAACGCCGCGTTTTCCTGCGATTTCTGCAACTCGCTCTACTACCAATCGATCGGTGCTGGCTGTCGCATCGTATTTTGCCTTTTGAACCTGATCCGTTTCGGAACGTTGTGTTGTTTCCTGCCAATCTCTGGTCAACCGGCCAGAAGCAAGTGGACTGTAAGGAATTACACCGATTTTCTCTTCCTGACAAAGAGGCATCATTTCTCTTTCCTCTTCACGGTAGATCAGGTTATAGTGGTTCTGCATCGATACAAAGCGGGTCCATCCATTTCTCTCAGCGACATATAAAGCCTTTTGAAATTGCCATGCTGACATGGCAGAAGCACCAATATATCTTGCCTTCCCTGCCTTCACCACATCATGTAATGCTTCCATGGTCTCTTCAATAGGGGTATGGTTGTCCCAGCGGTGAATTTGATACAGATCCACATAGTCCGTTCCCAGCCTCTTGAGGCTCTTGTCGATCTCACTCATAATTGCCTTTCGAGAAAGTCCAGCGCCATTCGGACCATCATGCATGCGGGAAAACACTTTTGTCGCAAGGACAATTTCATCTCGATTAGCATAGTCCTTGAGAGCCCGACCCAGAATCTCCTCACTTGTTCCGCCAGCATATACATTTGCTGTATCAAAGAAATTAATGCCTAGCTCCAACGCTTTCTGAATGACGGGACGACTATTCTCTTCATCCAACACCCATTGATGAAAACCACGTCCTGGTTCACCAAATCCCATGCAACCAAGGCAAAGTCGAGATACATCCATGCCTGTATTTCCTAATTTCACATATTCCATTGGTTAATCCTCCTCAGACATTTAGGTTGAGACAACGTTGTAACGCATGTGTCAAGAATAACAAGAAAATAGATGCATTTCTTTGCTGCTAAGCTCATTGGATTTGTTTATTTAGCTCATTTGTCTCGAATAAGGAAAAAGCGTTTCACGATATTTTATCGCGAAGCGCTTTACACAAAAGTTGCACATAGTCACTTGTTATTAGAGTATGGACAGAATATACTGGCCCTATTTAATCTTTTCCTCGCTTCGTTTGCATTGCTGTCTAAACTCCGAGGGCGGAAGCCCGAACTGTAGCTTAAACACTTTGGAAAAATGGGCAACGTTTTCGAAACCTGTTGAGAAACAGACGTCGGTGACGGACAGAGACGTCTCGGCCAACAGTTTCTTGGCTTTGTCCAGCCTCTGATTACGAATCCACTTCAAGGGTGAAGTGTGGTATAGCGTCTGAAAATCCCTCTTGAAGGTAGACAGGCTTCTGCCGGACAAATAAGCCAAATCGCTTATGGAGATGGGATTCGTGATATTCTCCTCCATTATTTTGCCGAAGTTACTGTTTTGATTATGATTCGGTTGCAGTAGTTGATGTAAGAATTGTTCATTGGCTTGCGCCAGATGAAACAGAAGTTCCATGAATTTAAGCCGGATCAGTCCATCTTGTACCTTGTCTGGATTTTCGAAATAGGGTTTCAATGACGCTATATAAGAGCGAGTGAGTTCATTGACCGGAATAATGGACACCGGAGTGATTTCATTCACGCTATTTGTCTGTTTGAAGCCAGAAAACTGAACAAACTCTTCGAGCATACTTTCATTCAGGAAAAACATCATATAATCCAGCATAAATTCAGAGCCGGGTTCACCCGACTTTATGTAATCAATACGAATCGATTTGTGAAGAAACACCATTTCATCACTGCGCACAGTGTACTCCTGATCCTTGAATCGGACCGTATACACACCTGATATAACGAACAACAACATGTGATCTTTCAGAAAAAATGAACCTGTTGTCCCCTGTGTATGCAAACAGAATTGAATAACGGATAACCCATTCTGTTTTAAGCTTCCTTGCTTGTCTGGTGCACGTTCCAGCTCTTGTGGTGCTTTGATTATCTTTCCGTTTCTCATGGACATGGATAGTCCCGCCTTTTTAGCTTTTAATAATAGAATAACAGGAAACGGAAATCAATGCTTTTGGAATGATGTCCATTTGAATGAGACTATATACCTTTTTTACAGTCTCAGAAGGTCTACGAGTATAATTTCGTATTAAAAAGAAAAACAGCCCGTGATTAGGGCTGTAAGGGTGGTCATTGAAAATGTATGTGCACTCATCCTTCAGAAAGGATCATCTGCGAAACAGAGTCACGCTCGACACACTGTATATTGATCCTATAAGTAGACTCAACAGCTTCTCCTTTTAACATTTGAATGAGTACATGTCCAGCAAAGGAGCCTGCATCTGTTTTGGGTTGTCGAAAAGTCGTAAGAGGTGGATTTAAGTATTCGGTCACATGTATGTTATCAAATCCAATAATGGATAGATCTTCGGGTATGGAAACCTGGTGTTCTTTAAAAGCCTCTAAGCCACCAATGGCCATTTCATCATTCGCAAAAAAGACTGCCGTTGGAAGCTCTCCCTCCATTAGCAACTTGGCTGCATTGTAGCCACCTGTTTTCAGAAATTGGCCGCCAAGTCTCCAATTCTCATTTTCTTCCACCCCAGCTTCATGCATAGCTCTCAGATAACCCTGATATCGCATCAGATTACAATCCGAACTTAAAGGTCCACTAATGTAGGCTATTGCGCGGTGACCTTTATCCAGAAGGAAACGGGTTGCCATATAACCACCCTGCTCATCATCCATCAGAACATTTACAATATGCTCACTATGGAGTTCCCGGTCCATCACAACAATAGGAAATCCCGTTTCGGCAGCCTGTAACAACAACTCATCTTCAATATTTTCAGCGATTACAATCACGCCGTCCAGCCTTCTCTCCCTGATAAAGCGTGCGGCTGTCGATCGCTCTCCGCCTAAAGAGCTGCATACGATCAGGTCGTATCCCTGACTAATCGCGCTGGATTCAATCCCACTCACCAAGTCGGAAAAATAGGGAACGGACATATCATGAACAATAACACCGATCGTTTGTGTGTTTTTTCGCTTTAATTCGGATGCGGCTCCATGCTTGATGTAATTAAGCTCACTTGCTGCCGCAAGTACTTTCTGTCTTGTCTGCTCACTTACATGTTTTTTGCCGTTGAGTACATAGGATACGGTTGAACTCGCGACACCCGCTAACTTTGCTACATCTTTAATCGTTATCATTAAATACTCCCCAAGAAGACTGTTATTGGTTCACTGACAAATGAATTTTTATATCTTTCACCGCATTTTAACACAGTCATCTTGGGAAATGCACAAAAAGATACAATCATACTGGAATTTCAGAATATATTATCGATCAGGTCCAAATACAAGATTTGCGGACTGTTTGGCTTGTTCAATAACATCCATCACCTTCTCGCTATGCTCAAGCATAACTGTGACTTTCTCAAGATCTTGTTCACGAATCATACGCTCGAATTCAACAAACTCGTCATACATGCGATGAGGATGATCCTTATCATCAACCCGAATCGGCGCTTCCTTATGAAGCGCAAGATCAAAGGATTCACATTTGTTCGCCGAGCTCGTCATATGGATATATCCTTTATCCCCCTGGATGTTCATTGCATTGGGGGCTGTGCTGTCTTTGGAGCCTATGCAAACACACTTGAACTCACCGTAGTCCAAAAGCAACATACCTGAAGTGTCAATCCCGCGTTCCATGTTGGCCCAGTATTCCACCTTCTTCGGGCTTCCGAAAAGCCCTACGACCAGATGAATATTATACAAATTAATATCCATCAAGGCTCCACCAGACATTTCCGGATTAAATGCCGGCAGCACTTCTCCAGCCTGAAAAGCCTCATAGCGGGATGAATATTGGGAATAGTTACACTCCACAATTTTGATGTCACCCAGTTTGCGCAGATTCTCCTTCATGGACAAATAGTTCTTCAAATATTGGTTTGTGATGGCTTCGACCAACACTAGCTGTTTTTGCCGTGCAATCTCTTTAAGTTCCAGAAATTCTTGCAGGTTGGAAGTGAACGGCTTCTCACAGATAACATGTTTGCCGCCCAATAACGCTTCTTTGGCATATGCATAATGAAGATGATTCGGAAGTCCAATATAGATCGTATCCACTTCATCATTCGTAATCATTTCGCTATATTCTGAATGTATTCGAGCAATTCCATACTGCTCTTGCAGAGTCAGCAATTTATCCAGATGAGCAGGTCTGGAACATATGGCCTCCAACGTAATCGCAGGAATTTCATGAATAAAGCTTAATAGATCCCTTACAATCATTCCGGCTCCGACAATTCCCAGATTCATATTAGTTACACTCCTCCATACCTTTTTCTAATATTTCCATAACCGCGATCGTTTCTTTGTCTTGAATCACTTTTTCTTTGCCATGGTTGATGGCTTCATAGATATCGTCATACACTCTTGCATAATCGCCTTGTTCAGAGATCACTTTTTCTTCATGGTATATTCCTGCGTCATCCAGATACGTCAGTACGCCATAGTGCTGAGGCAAATCCTTACCAAAATCGGGATGTCCTTTGGGAAGGTAAAATAACTTCAGATGTTCCTCTTGACGATCCTCAGTTTGTTTTACGAATACTCCCTTTTTGCCGTATACTACAAAACTCGGGCGGGGCTTTAAGCGGAAAAAGCTAGATTTGACTGATACTTTCAGCGAAGCGTAATAAAAGTCCAGATCGAAATAATCATTCATTCTGCCAGGACCCAGCAATTGACGAACATCGTAATGTATCTTGTGCGGTTGCCCGAAATAGGATAATACCTGATCAATGGTGTGAACACCGTGCCCGTATAAATAACTTTTGTATTTGGAAAAATGGGTGGTAGCATTGGGGATCTCCGGTCGATAATAATCGTAATGCATCTCCACTTCCAGCAAATCGCCAAGCTTTCCTGACTCAATCACTTTCTTAGTCGTCAGAAAATCCGAATCATATCGTCGGTTCTGATAACATTGAATCAAGAGATTTTTTTCTTTGGCGTACTGGAAAATGGATTCGGCTTCTTCCTTGGTCAGCATAAAAGGTTTTTCAACAAGTACATGTTTTCCGTGGTCGAGCGCCATCTTTGCATACTCATAATGGGATTCGGTATGTGTACAGACCACTACCAACTGAATGTCATCGTCTTTCATTAAAGCTGCAAGATCATCTGTATACAGAACGCCAGGAGCCTTCTCCCACTCCGTTTTCTCCGGATGGCGGGCGTATATCGTTTTTACTTTCAAATGATCCCGATTCAATGAAAAAGGAAGATGATAACGATTTGTACTTTTGCCATCGCCAATGTAACCGATGGTCAACATATGAATTCCCCCTTAGGCTCTTTTTCATTTATTATAGAAGAAGAAAATCCTCCGGAGGAGCTTTGAAGAAATTACGGTACATTTGACCAATAATTCGTATTTCAGATGCCCTCTTTTTAAACAAAATGTTTACTGGACGCTCTACATCAACGTTATTTCAATGAACCCGGGGTGAACCTGTTGAAAATATTGACCCAATTAGCTGACATGAACCACTTTACACCAAATGAAAAAAGCATCGCTTCTTATATTCTGACTCATAAGGAGCTAATGCTTCACTTAAATATTCAAGAGCTTGCCAAAGCTACATACACGTCACATTCTGCCATCAACCGCTTGACTCATAAGCTTGGACTTTCAGGGTTTAAGGAGTTCAGCATTAAGCTTGCCCGAGAGTTTCAGCAGGATGCTCAGAACATCTCCAATATTGATCCCAATTATCCGTTCGCACTTGGTGAATCTTCACTTCAGGTGGCAAAAGATATTGCTGAATTAATGAAAGAAACGATTGAGAAAAACTTTGCTTTTATGGATGAAGCCTCTCTAACAGAAGCAGCCCATTTGCTGGATCAGGCGAAACGAATCTTCATCTATGCGTTGGGGGATTCTCAAATCCGCGCGAAGAGCTTTCAGAATAAACTGATTAAAATCAATAAATACGTCGTGATCACAACAGAGCTGTCCGAATGGGCTTACCACACTATAAATCTTACGGCACAGGATTGCGCCATTTTTTTGACCTACCATGAAAAATCACCCATTTTCTTAAAAGCAGCTCATCATTTCTCTCGCGAAAAAATTCCATTTATCACGATTACCGCTAATCATCAAAGTGAGTTGGCCAAAATGAGTACGATCTGTATCCAGGTGCCGAATGACGAAACAAAACATGCAAAGATCGGTACATTTTCATCACAAATTGCCTTTGATTACGTATTAAACGTGATATATTCCTGTATTTTTCAAATCGACTACGCCAAAAACATGCAAATGACTACATATTCGTTGAAGAATTTCCAGTTGGATGAGTAATATGCAAGGAGTTCCTCAGTAAAATAAAGACTAAACTCAATATCAAGAACAGGAGTCCGCCTAATACGACGTACTGTGTACCCATTCCTGAAATAACGAGTCCTCCAACAGATGTGCCTGTAGCTACCCCCAAATTACCGGATGCTAGAAACAATCCATTCGAAAATTCGGGGGCTTCCGGTGCTGCTGATGTGATCCAGTATTGACTAATGTTATTTCCTACAGCAACCATTATTCCAAAAACAAAAACAATGAAAGCCATGGGTCCAGTGAACTCTCCCATTAAGAATAATACAATGTATACCACTCCCAAGATAAATGGGAACAAGGCTACAGATTTCAAGGGATTCGTAGTAAGCACTTTGCCTGCGACAATGTTTCCTAATATACTTGCCCCGCCAAATATGAATAACATTAAACTAATTGTGCCCCCATTTACATTCGTAATGGTTTCAAGGTACTCCGCCAGATAACTGCTCACGCCATACATCGCTGCATTAATAAAAATGACACCAATAATGGATAACCAAGTTATTGATTTTTTTAATACACTTAATTGCGATCCATAAGATAGCCTTTCCTGAACAGGCATCGAGGGTACAAACAGGAGCACAGCAATGAATGCGATAGCGTTCACGATCGTAAAAAATATCATGGCCATCTCGATTGAAGTACTGCTGCCAATAAAACTTGAGATAGGTGCGCCAAGTACCATCCCTCCCGTTACTCCCATAAATACTTTGGAAGTCGCTCTTGGGGCGTCTTCCCTGCTAACTGAGGCTGCTGCCGCTGTCAAAGCGATAGAGACATAAACCGGGTGTAAAAAAGCAGGAATGACGCGGGCTATTAAGGCTACGTTGAAGTTTGTCGCAAATATGGACACAATACTCCCCAGCACAAAAACACCAAGTACCAGCAACATGACCTTCTTGCGATTAAAACCCGAGAACAATAACGGCAACGTAGGACCAGATATTGCAACAGCAATGGCAAAGAGACTAACTAGTAAGCCAGCTTTGGATACACTGATATGAAAGTGATCAGCTACTAAAGGTAATATTCCCACGATACCCATTTCAGTATTTAAAATACCGAAGACACCTATGGTTAATATAAAGATGAATAATGATTTCTGTTTTTCCATAAAAATTGATCTCCTGCTTCCTATTCGTATCTTGTGTTTTGGTGCATTCATTTTGCTAGACTAGTTGAGCTATAAAAATGCACACCAACTAATTAATGACCATATGTATATTATTATAAACAAGATCATAACATCTACAATTATTAAATAAGTCCGATTTGTTTAATAATGTACACAACTATTCAATCTGTTAATTTAATTTGAAGAGGTAAGGAATTGGACTAAACTACAGCATCCATTTGATATACGTGCGCTGCATCATATAGCACCTGGAAGTTCTCTCGTCTTGATTATTTTATTTTCTATTGCAAAATGAACTTTGTGTCATTATTATTAAAATGACATGAGGTTCATTTTGATGAAACGGGAAGGAAGTGGTGAAATGTCACCCAGACTAACAGATACTCAAAAAGAACGGAGAAATCTGCAAATACTTGAAGCAGCTAAGCGGGTGTTTACCGAAAAGGGTTATGGCGCGGCGACGTTAAAGGATATCATTCAGGAAACCGGAATGAGTCGAGGCTGGATTTACTTGTATTATCAGACCAAAGAGGATATTTTCGAAGCATTACTGGATTATCAGGACGCAGATTATGAACAGTATATCAATCAGCTAATGGAGTCCTCTTCCTCCATATGGGAAATGGTGACTACTATTTACTCCCAGCAGTTGCAGGAGCTCCATCGTTCTCCTCACGGAGGGTTGATGCCTGCGTTCTATGAGTACTTTCTGGTCGGATGGCGCGATGAGCCACGCCACAAGCTGCTTCTTGAACGGTATGAAAAGGGAATCGCACAATTTGCGGAGCTGCTTCGGATCGGTGTGGAACGTGAAGAGTTCTCACCTGTCATGGACATCATGGATATCTCCAGACTCGCAGCTTCCTTTCAAGAGGGAATTATGACCCACTACATCACAATTGGTCCTGAAAAAGCAAACACCCGGATGCAGTATGATGCCCTGATGCTTTATTTAAAGAGTCTGCTCCATCCAGTATCGATCAAAGAAACGTAACATTAGGAGGAGAAGGAATGAAGTCGCTTTTTCGTAATCCAACGTTCTGTAAGCTTTTCATTGCGGCTTTTGCGTCACAGCTAGGAACCGTGATTGGAAATATGGCATTCGCCTTTTATTTGGTAGACAGGTATAGTGAGCGCCCATCACTCGCTACGATGGCAGAGCTGATGTATTCATTGCCCACCTTGACTGTGTTCTGGATCGTTGGTGTCATCGCTGACCGATTCGACCGCAAGCATATTGCCGCCTACAGTGACTGGATCAGGGCAGGCCTTACCCTACTGCTGCTATTATTTGTTCATTATGACATGCTGTTCTTCTGCTTTTTGATGCTCTTCTTACGCAGCTCGATATCCAAATTTTTTGGTCCAGCAGAAATGGGATTGCTGCAAGGCAGCATTGATCAGGATCAATACGTTCAGGCCTCCGGCCTCAATCAAATGATCATGGGGATGTTCATGCTCTTTGGCATGAGCTTAGGAGCAGGGGCCTATCATTTTATCGGCATTAAAGGTGCCTTTATCATCGACTGTGTCAGTTTCCTGATCTCCGGTCTTCTGTTAGCCTGGGGAGATTTCCCCGAACGTGCCCGTATCCCCAACGGAAGAACCTCTATTCGGGAACTACGGCTATCACTTCTTTTTAAGGATTTCTGGCATGGCCTTCGGTATATTGCCGGGAATCGATTGCTTCTCGTACTGATTAGTGGATTTCTGTTTTTCGGTATTGTAAACGGTGTCTTCTCTGTACTCCCCATCTTCACCATGAAATACAAGCTAAGCCCCGACAATTACGTCGTTCAGTCTTCGCTCATTACTGTCTTTCTGGGGATCGGCTTTCTGATTGGCAGCATCATCGCTCCTCACTTCATCCGGCGTTTCACAAGAACTCCGATTTTGATATCTGGGCTATTCATTTCCAGCCTGCTCATCGGAGGACTTGGAACAACTGTGCGGATTGAAGTCTATCTTTTTCTCATCCTGTTGGCGGGAATCGCCATAGCTCCTATTAACATCGCGCTTGGCAGCTGGATGCCAGAGCTTGTTCCCCCACAGAATATGGGCCGAGTTAATTCATTGATCGAGCCGATCATGATGCTTGGGCACTCACTGGCTTTGGGATGTATCGCCCTCGCCTTTCCAGTCTGGTTATCGGTCACCTGGCTGCATTACATGCTAGCATTCTGCACGATAGCCGTCAGCTTTTTCTATCTGAAATTCCTGCCCTCACTGGTTCGCAACCAATTGGTTTATTCGACGGCCGAAAAGGCCATCACAGATGGAAAAGAAGCCTAAACAAGATTCATCTTGGTGAATGCCGGCTATGTAATTCAAATCTATAACTAAATCAAATGCAAACCAAAAACCCCTCAAGAACTGATCTTGAAGGGTTTTGATTTGGATTTTTAGAGTACTTTTTCCAGGAAGCTGATCGTCCGTTCATTTTTTGGATTTCCGAATATTTCAACAGGAGTGCCCTGCTCTACAACATATCCACCGTCCATGAAGACAACCCGATCCGCAACTTCACGGGCAAACCCCATTTCATGGGTCACGATAATCATCGTCATACCTTCGCTCGCAAGATCCTTCATTACACCAAGGACTTCGCCTACCATCTCGGGGTCAAGCGCCGAAGTTGGTTCATCGAATAACATAACGTCCGGATTCATGGCAAGCGCACGAGCGATCGCTACGCGTTGTTTTTGTCCGCCCGAAAGTTGGTTGGGATAGCTGTCTGCTTTATCCGACAAACCAACCCGATCAAGTAAACGAAGTGCCGTATCACGTGCTTCCTGTTCTTTTAATATCCCAAGTTCTCTAGGTGCAAACATGATATTTTTGAGCACGCTGAAATGAGGAAACAGGTTGAAATGCTGAAACACCATTCCAATATTCTCGCGTGCTTTGTTAATGTTCGTTTTGGGATCATTTAGATCCCGATCATCTACGATAACCCGTCCAGCTGTGATCTCATCTAACTGATTAATGCAACGCAAAAACGTACTTTTACCCGAGCCGGAAGGTCCAATGACACAGACAACTTCACCTTCGTTGACCGATATATCGATGCCTTTCAGCACTTGATTTGTGCCAAAACTTTTCTTTAATCCTTCAACTTTAATTTTACCCACGACGAACCTTCACCTCCAGGTAGTCAGCAATCTTAGTCAATGTGATGATAACAATCAGGTACATAATCGCAACGGTCAACCAAATGTCGAAAGAGGCGAATGTTCTTGCGATAACAATCTTACCGGATTGCGTCAACTCCACCAGTCCAATAACGGACAAGATCGATGTATCTTTCAATGTAATAACCATCTGATTAATAAATGAAGGAATCATAACCCGTATGGCCTGAGGGATTACGATCTTTATCATGGCTTTGCGATAAGGAAGTCCCAATGAGCGAGCGGCTTCCATCTGTCCACGGTCAATCGATTGAATACCCCCGCGAATAATTTCCGTTACGTACGCCCCTGCATTCAAACTCAATGTCAGAATGGCGGCCAGGAACAGTGGCATGGTGAAGCCCATGGCCTGAGGAATCCCGAAATAGATAAAGAATGCCAGAACGATCAATGGTATGCCGCGGAAAATATCCACAAATACGGTAGCAACACCACGAAGGAACTTATTTTGACCCACTTTCATAAAGCCAAAGATCAAGCCGATGATAAAAGCGAAAAACAGCGAAATAATCGTATATAAGAGGGTATTTCCCAGACCTTTGAACAGTGCCGGCAGAGATTTTTGGACTAATTCCCAACGACCTTGGTTTGCAACAACGGCATTTTCACCAAGGTATTTCTCTTTAATACGGTCATACTCCCCGCTCACCTTAATATTTGTTAGGCCGTCATTAAACATTTTTAGGAGTTCCTTGTTCTGTTCCTTGCTAACCGCAAATCCGTAGGAAGCCCCGTCTTCTTTCTTGGTCACGATTTTCAAACCGTTATTCTGATTTGTCCCGAATCTTAGAACTGGTTCATCTTCAAAACATGCTATCGAGTTTCCAGTTTTCACATCATCATACATTTGCGAAGAATCATCGAATGGAACAATGGTAAAACCATATTTTGAAGCGATAGATTCAGCAAAGCTGTATCCTTCTGTTCCCGTTTTCACGGCGACCTTTTTACCGCGAAGATCTTCGTAGCTTTTTACAGTATCATTATTGGCACTAATCCCCATTACAACGCCTGATTCATAGTAAGGCTCTGAGAAATCAAACTTTTGTTTGCGCTCATCCGTGATACTCATCCCGGCAATGACGCCATCCACCTGATTGGACTCAAGAGCTTGCACAGCCGCATTAAATCCCAAGGCTTTGATTTGATAATTGAAGTTTTGGTCTTTGGCGATCGCATCCAGCAAATCCATATCGATGCCTACATAATCCCCATTTTCATCTTGATATTCAAACGGTGCAAATGTGATGTCCGTGCCGATCACATAGGTTTTACCTGAATTGGAGTTTGCATTGGCATCCCCCGACCATCCGGATAACCCCGCCACTAGGAGCAGAATTAGTGATAGTACAAAAAATGAGACCTTGGTTGTTTTCATATGTCCTCCTCATCTCGGTGTTCTCCGAATCCTAATCATTTTCTTGTTATTGATGTTACTGTCGTACAGTTTTAGGTGTCTTTGCACATTATATTGTTATTATTTGCAGTATATTAACAATCAATGCTTTCCCTAACATTCTTCATGTTCCTCCGCAGCGTTTTATTTGACATCCATTTAAAGATCCACGTTATATTTACCCTTCAGGACAGGTTTTAGAAACCTAAATTGAACTTAAATAAAAAAAGTCGCCATATAGGCGACTCTGTAACAGACAATATGATGATCTTCCCATGACAATTGCCAAGGTATTTAATCTTTCTTTATAAGAATGGACTCTTCGGGTTATTCTTCAGCGAAAAATTTTGAAAGTGGATTTTCCACTTTTTTATCCAATGTTACCTTGCCCGTCTTGTCCAACATATAGTACTGATAATAAGCGCTGCTGAATCCAATGGATTGCTGCATCTTCATCATAAATGGTTCAAGACTCCCACTGCTCAGATGATCTTCATTCCAGAAATAGTGCAGCATCAAACGATTTTGATTATAAGGGTGTTTAATCACATAGGCTCCCGCAGCAGACGGTTGGTTCATAGTCGTTTTCCATTTAAACCCGATACGGCTAGCACGGTCCATAATGCTGGATTTTAAAGCTTGTACAAAACCATTTGATTTGGCGTTGCCAAGTACAATCAGGTTGCTGGTAGCCAGTTCCTTTTTCATTTTTTGCTTCAATTCCTGCCGGTCCTGGATCAGGTCATACTTCACTCCAGTTAAATCCAGAAGAGTTGTCAGTTGATTTACCATAGCTTCCTGTTGTTTGTTCGCTGCCTTGCTCACCTGATCACTGAGCACAATGGCTAATGGCTCACCTTGAAGGGCTTTATCCATCACACGGCTCATAGTTTCAAAAGGTAAATTCGGAACCTGAGTTAATGCTGATTCATACAGCGATTGAAATTGATCATGCAGATATGCCGTTTTCTCCTCATTCGACAGTTGATATTCGGGCTTCAGCGTAAAATTGGGCTCATATAATGCCGTCTTCATATCATCTCGCGCCTCTTTCCCCAGTACATCTTCTATCGTTTGCAGAAGTCCGTCAATCGTAGCGTTTTGGTACACATAGCGTTTAAAATACTCTTTCATAAAGGCATCGAATTTCTCTTCCCCGACGGAACGGTACAATTGGTATATCGCTTGACGGCCTTTATCGTAATAAACTGGGCTTGCCCAATCTCCCACCTCGTCATTAGTTGAAGCAATGGCCTTATCCACAGTGGAATCGTCAAATTGGATGGACTTGAAGCCATTCATCGTATCCCCCTGCTTCTCAGAAAAATACACTTTGGAGAAATCTGCAAATCCTTCGTCCAGGAAAGACTCTGTCTCCGAATTATTCCCGATTAACGCGTGAAACCACTGGTGCGCGATTTCATGCACAAATACGGTGTCTTGTTCTGGAGCAGAATTTATTCCGATTTGCCCCATTTGGATAAGTCTCGAATACTCAATAGCTACCCCTTCGACATACGATTCAACAATCCGGAATTCAGGATAAGGGTATTTACCGTATTTATCACTGAAAAAATCAATGGCTTTGAATGCTTGATCAACATACCCATCAACGATTTTTTTCTTACCTGGCTGGTTGTCAAAATAATAATACTCTACGGTGAGGCCATTTCGAGTTACGCTGTCCACTTTGAAGTTCGGGCTGGCAAAGAAAGCAAATTCCCTCGTATTCTCGGCTACGGTCGATACCACTTTGCGTCCAGTCTCTGCATCATCCCGTGTGGTTATCGTACCAGGCATCACTACCTGATATTCATCGGGAACATTGAACTGAACTTCATAATCCGCGGAAGTATAGTAATCCGTTTCAAATGTTTTACTATAAGGTTTGCTATCCCATTCATGCTTAGCCTCGTCATAGACTGACATTACAGGGAACCAATGAGCCCCATTGATAATATCTTTGTAATACGATAAGCGCTGTGAGCCATAGGGAATCTTCAGATTAAAATGCACTTGAACCGATACGGATTCACCAGGCAGAAGGGGTTGCTCCAATTTCACCGACATCGCTTGGTTTTTATTACTGAAATCAAGGGCTTGTCCGCCGGTCGTCACCTTCTCAATATCAATTCCTCCAAGAAAGTCTTCCGGTTTCTTATCAGGGTTATTTTTGCTAATCTCTTCATTGGAATGTTTAAACATGGTCGTCTGTGTCGATTCCGAAAGGTTAGCATCAGCATAAGTATGAAAAACCAATTGCTTCAATGTATCTTTACTTGTATTGCGGTAAGTAATGAATTCACTCCCCTCTATCGTCATCTTCTTCTCATCCAGCCGGGCTTGAATTCGATATTGGATAGGCGCTTGAGCCTTAATATCTTTTGTGGCTTGTGAAATAGCTGATACAGGAGCTGCATTAGCGGCAGCACTACCCGTACTTATGATCGGGCATGCGGTCAGAATCATAGCGAGTGCGCTGATGGCTGTTATTCTGATTCGATTTGATGTGAATGAACGTGAATGATTGATATAAATCTCTCCCTCGAATGATTTTTGAAGCTCAGATGCAAGTATAGAAGATCAACCTTACACTGGTTTAATGCGTATCTTAAATTTCGTTTAAAAAAAGTGGCTGATTGCATTAAATGAGCATGATCTTAAAGCAAAAAAGTCGCCATTTAGGCGACTTTTAGTAATTGTGTCTCTTACCGATCTTCAATTAAAGGTGTCACATACGAATTATAGAATCAGGTACGAAGCCAAACATTCATTTCTCCGGCTTGTCGATTTCCCCATAAATAATAAGGGATTGCTGTGAGTTGTACTGGTTTGACGTTTTTGTGTAGCGGCTGGTAAGGTTGATTATCCAACCATACCGATTCATCCACAAGTAGCCCATTAACTTCTACAGTAATGCAACCACCAAGCAGTTCAGGCGTTTCGTGTTCTCTCAACTCTGGCTCCTCGGCAAAGGAGAATGAAGACAGTGGAGATCCATTATCCACTTGCTCTAGGCAGTAAACGAGCGGGCCGCGTTGGATGGCAGCTTTTCCAGCATCTGGCCGGATCAGAGGATGAGCAGCGATCAATTGGGTCTCAAGTGGCAATATCCACTCTACTGTATCACCATCGGACCACGCACGTTCCATTTTTGCATAACCATTATGCTTACGATAATGTTGGGGTTCCCCGTTGATCTTTAATATTGGATCCTTGCTTTGAAACCACTGAGGAATTCGGAGTGCAATCTCAAATGGAGCAGCTTTAGCTTGATTACCAGTCAAAGAAATCGAGAACTCCACCTTTCCATGCCACGGTAATTCAGATCGTTGGTGTACTGTCACTTGCAAACCGTCTCCTGTCACCCATTGAAGCTCACTACCGATAAACAAGTGCACGTACAACGTTTTTCCGTCATCAGATATGTCATAAATATAATCATGAAGTGAACTTAATAAACGAGCCACATTAGGCGGACAGCATGAACAACCAAACCATTTCTGCCGTACGGGCTTCACATGATGTTTGTCTGGATTTTTTTCACTTGCATCCGGGTATACCTCTAGTGGATTTACATAGAAGAAATGTTGTCCATCCTTGGACATGCTGCCAAGTACATTATTGTATAATGATCTTTCCATGACGTCAGCATAGTCACTCTTGGCTTCCAATTGCAGCATCCGACGTGCCCAGAAAATCAGTCCAATGGAAGCACAGGTCTCTGCATAAACCGTATCGTTAGGCAAATCATAGTCAAACGTGAATGCTTCCCCCAGATGTGTTGCACCTATGCCGCCGGTAATATACATTTGCTTGCGAGTTGTATTGTTCCATAGCCGCTCACAGGCTTCACGCAAACTTGAATCATTCGTGAGGCGCGCCAAATCGGCCATTGCGGTGTACATATAAACGGCACGAACTGAGTGACCTACGGCCACCGATTGTTCTCTCACAGGCAGATGAGACTGATATACCTCAAGATTGGGAGTTCCTTGTGACCAAATATTCTTCCTTCCCCGGCGTTCCCATTCTTCCACAAAATAACTGGGTTTGTTGCCACGTTCATTAATGAAATAGCTGCTCAGATCCAAATAACGTTGTTCCCCTGTAACGTTGTACAGTTTAACCAGAGCTAACTCTATCTCCTGGTGCCCACAATATGCCTGAATTTCACCTTGCTCGGTTCCAAACAAGCTATCAATGAGATCAGCGAACCGACATGCGATGTCGAGAAATCTGCGCTTCCCTGTCGCTTGGTAATATGCAACTGCTGCCTCAATCATGTGACCAGCACAATATAGCTCATGAGCTTCATACAGATTGGTCCATTGTCTTCCAGGCTCTTTAATGGTGAAGTAGGTATTTACATAGCCATTTTCATGTTGAGCTTTACCAATCAATTCAATCACTTCATCAGCAATGCTCTCAAGCTTGGGATCAGGATGGTTACCGATTGAATAAGCAACCGCTTCCAACCATTTGTAGAGATCACTATCCTGAAATACCCATCCCCCGAATTCACCTTTCTCCAAGCCAGCTGCAATTCGGAAATTACGGATGGCATAGCTCGGCTCCGCGCCTTCGATTCGGTCATTTAGCGCTTCCCATTGATAAGGAATGACAGTCTGACGGACCAATTCTGAATATTCTTTCCAGAAGGTGTCTTGAATGGCAACTTTGGTTTTTGGCATTATGAATTCCTCCTATAAAATTGACTCTTGTGGTTTTCAATTATAAGCTGTGATTACATGGGAAAATAGAATTGAAATGAACTTTTTTCTATAAAATTTAACACTAATAGGGAGGGCTATCTGTTTTGAATGAAGATGGAATCATAGAGCTTAAAGTCCCCCAACTCCCCTATTATTTAGGAGCAGGATGTTCTGAATATGAAATCGGAGATCATCATCCGAACCGAAAAAAGCTTGGTATCTACGATGTACTGATTGTGGTCAAGGGAGAGTTATATATTGGAGAGAATGATCAGCAATGGACTTTGGAAAAAGGAGATTCACTTATTCTGTTGCCAGAGGGAGAACACTATTCGGTCAGGCCGTGTACGCAGAAAACGGTGTTTTACTGGCTGCATTTCGAGCATGTTGAAAGATATGAAAGTTTGCTAACCTCTTCTGTCCATGAACCGGAGTTGCAAGATTCCTCCAGACCGTTTGGCAACCCTTATATCTTAAGGCTTCCTAAACATTCCAGATTAGCCAATCCACAAGCGGCTTTCAACCTTCTGGAGCAATTGTTGACCCCGGAAATGGATAGCTCCTTTTGGCAGGAGCAGCGCTTGCTCGGTGAATTGCTTTCCATGCTGGAAGAAGGCAGCTTACGGGTTATGGACTCCGTGCAGAATCGATTAGCAGAACTAGCAGTAATATACATTCAACAGAATTACAAGACAAAGGTCACGAATGAAACCTTGGCAGCAGCTCTCCATTTTCATCCCAACTATGTTATCCGCTGCATGAAAATGAAGTATGGTAAAACGCCAATTGAATATTTAAATGAACTTCGCTTAGAACGTGCAAAGCGATTACTGGTTACTACAGACTGGTTAATCGACCGCATCGCTGAAGAAGTGGGCTTTCGTTATGCTCCATACTTCTCAGCCTGTTTCAAACGGTATATCGGATTGTCTCCGCTTCAATTTCGAAAGCAATACATGACTACGTAATAATGTGATTTAACACTATAACGTCTGCGTGGCCGAGGATCGCTGGCGTCGTAAGGTTATCATGATTAAAGATGCAGCTAATACCGTCAGGATGATTCCGAGCGTTTGAAATCCTATAAAACTGAATGTG
Source organism: Paenibacillus sp. GL_099_B (assembly GCF_057835695.1). Classification (NCBI taxonomy): domain Bacteria; kingdom Bacillati; phylum Bacillota; class Bacilli; order Caryophanales; family Paenibacillaceae; genus Paenibacillus; species Paenibacillus sp. GL_099_B. Next base: position 3,427,177 of record NZ_CM174430.1, on the reverse strand, counting down.
TCTCCCATGACAATTCCAATCAACAACGACGACAAAATGGTACCCAGATATCTCGATGTATTAAAAATACCTGATGCGACACCGATCATTTCTTTGGGTGTGCTCTTAAATAAAGCCGCCTGCATACCAACACTGTTCAACCCGTTACTTATTCCAAATACAGCTAAAGGCAAGATGACATTCACCACTGGTGAAGCATTATCCAATGCCACAATTAAGACAGACCCGAGCGTCATTAAAACCGCAGAAACGATCAAAGCTGGTCGCGTACCTGATTTGTCAATCCAGCGTCCTGCGAGAGGAGAACTGATAAGTGAACATAAACCGAGGGTTAGCATAATTATTCCTGTATGAACTTCGTTCAGATGGCGTACCTGCTGCAAATAAGACGGTATTCCAAAAAACAGAGCGTAAAACAGAGTGTTAACCAGCATAAATTGTACATTCACCCAAGTCATTTCGGGATATTTGGCGAATACCCTCAGCGGGATAAAGGGGGATGGTGTTTTCAATTCATGTCGTATAAAAATTGCTAATGCAATCAAACCGATTCCCCCTACCATAAGGTGCCATGTTGAAAGATGTCCGGTTGATTTAACTGAAAGCACGCTCATTAGCAGAGTCACCAAAGCGAGTGTGAACAAGAGTATGCCTGGCGCATCAATCAGCAGGAACCATTTTCTGATGGACATGTCACCAGACGTGGATTTGAATGACCCCTCTTTGGGAATGGCTTTCCAGGCGAAGATAAAGCTTGCGATTACCAATGGAATATTCACAAGGAATATGCTTGGCCAGTCCCACCAATGAATCAATACACCACCAATAAAGGGGCCTACCGCGGCTGCACCGGACAGGAACATCGCAAGGATAGACAAGGCGGCTGCCTGTTTCTCAGTAACGTGGATTCTTACAATCGCCATCCCGACGGCTACCATCATGCTTGTGCCAACAGATTGAATGATCCGGAATACGATGAGCCAAGAAAAGTCTGGAGATAACGGAGCTAACATGGAGGATACGAAGACAACAACAAGACCGATAAGGAAAATCTTTCTGCGGCCGAATAGATCACTACACTTGCCCATGACCGGTTGAGCCACAGCACTTGCGATGTAAAAGGAAAAAATAATCCACGACACGGCCGTAACATCAAGTGAAAAATTCTGTTGTAATCTTGCAATCGCTATAGATATCATGGAGGAATTTAACGGATTCAACATGATTCCCAAACCGACAGATGTCATTAACCATATATTTCGAGCGTTCATTATGGATATCCCTCCTTCTTCTGTTGTCATCTTAATGGAAATCCGTTATTTATTCCAACGCATTTTATGTTATGATTTGATGAACTAAAAGGAATAAGAGAGTGGTGCGAAATGGAACTTCTTCAGCTACGCTATTTTCTGACATTAGCCCGATGTGAACATGTTACGGAAGCTGCGGGTAAGCTGCATGTCACCCAATCCTCACTGAGCAAGACGATACAACGTTTGGAGGATGACTTGGGTGCACCTCTATTTGATCGATTGGGCAGAAAGCTGCGGTTAAACGAATTCGGAAGAACATTCCTTCGACGGACCGAAAAAGCCCTATTTGAATTGGAACAGGGAAAACAGGAAATTGCTGATCTTTCCAACCCGGAGCACGGTACACTTCAATTGGCGGTCACTACAGCAAGCACATTACCAGGAATCTTGCGGGAATTCCGAAAAAATAAACCGAACGTTCAGTTTCATGTACAAATGGTTACTTTGGAAGACATGTCCACGCTTCTTCACCGAGGCGAAATTGATTTTTGCCTGTCCTCCCCTCCAATCCAAGGGGATGATATCGAATGTCAGATGCTGTTCCAGGACCCTATTGTAGTAGCTGTGCCTCTAGGTCATCGATATGCGGATCGAAGCAGTATCACATTAGCAGAGCTTAAGGAAGAGTGGTTTGTGGGGGTGAAAAAAGGATATGGTATTCGTGATCTGGTGGACTCCAAATGCCAATCCGTCGGGTTTGTACCGAAGTATGTTTACGAAGGAGATGAGCCTGCAAGATTAACTGCACTTGTAGAGGCGGAGATTGGGCTTGCCTTTATACCAAATACAGCAAGAAACTCACAGGAACGCATTGTATATCTTCGGATCGAGGATCAGAACCTTGTGCGAGAAATTGCTTTATTGTCGCATAAAAACAGATATATCTCGAAAGCAGCTATCGCGTTTCGCAACGTAGTTATAGATTATTTTGGTGCAATGTCCAAACCATTTGCTGAATGACCATAACAAAGACCCCGCTCACCGTTGTATGTGAGAGCGAGGTCTTTTGTTATTGGGTATCCGCCATGCCTATTTCCGCCAAAAGGTTGAACAGTCTGCCTTCTCCGTGATGTTGAAATCAATCATTCTTTCCAGTAATGAAAAATCAACCGGTCCATCCCACCGGATACGCACCAACTCCTTGGTGTGCTCATAACCGGCCTTCACAATTTCATCGGAAAATTGATTAATCCCTGCCTTTTCAGGCGCCACAGCCAAATGATGTTTGGATACACTAAATCCAATAATAAATGTGCCATGATCGGTAAACATGGGCTGATTCCACGCTATTTTTGGTACTAAATTTGGGTACTTCTTGATAATCCACTCTAGAATTTCTTCCGTACGATCCCGATGTCCCAGGTTATCAATTCGTGCTAGATATTCTGCAAAAACGTCCATGTTATCTTCTCCTAACCCAGATTTATTTCGCATACTTCATCTTATATTATCATGAAAATGAAATTGAAAACCCCTTTGGTCCAGATTCACCAAAGGGCCTTATTCTAAAAAGCAAATTGATAAAAGGGCATTAACTATTTTATATGACCAATATGTAATAACCTTACTACTAAGCTAATGTGGTTTTACTACGACAACGGAGTACGATAGTTAAAAGACTATGTCAGGGTTAGGGGCAGCGACTGCGACTTAAGATCGCCAAATAAAGAGGTCCGTGCTAGAATGCACGGACCTCTTCAAACATTCACCCAAGGACTACTTCACCGAAAGCAGGCTGTCCGAGATAAACTTCAGTTGACCTTCAAGCGATACAGGGTCGTTGTATGTATCGGAGGTCGGATCAAGCTGGAAAACATAGCCCTCTTTGACTGCAGTTAGATTTTTCCACACTGTATTATCATAAACAATCTTCGGATCGGTTGTATCTCCCGACCATGGGCTGGTGAAGATGATGTCGCCTGCATATTCCGGTAACACTTCCATCGAGATTGAGGCCCAGCCTGTGCCACTATCAAGTGCCTCTGTCTGGGCCCTTTTTGGTGCCTTGAGACCAAATTCGTCATAGAGTATTTCACCACCACGACCGTAATTATGACCAAATACAAATAATCCTTTGGCGTATGGATTCAAAATGGAGACTGTACGATCTCCCACAGCTGCAAGTACTTTTGGCTTCAGCTCATTAATTTTCGCTTCCCATTGTGTGATCCAGTCTTTTGCTTCGGCTTCTCTATTGGTCAGTTTACCCATCTCCAACATGAGATCCTTGAAGTTGCGCTTACCATATTGTAACTGTACCACTGGTGCAATCTGCGACAACTTGTCGAGACCCTCCATACCCGTGTATGCGATGATCAGATCAGGCTTTAAGCTGATCAGTTGCTCGGCTGTTGGCAGCTCTCCCAGATCTGTTGTCCCCTCACTTTTGAGCTGATCCTTGATGTACTTGTTGTTTATTGCACCTGATGTTGCACCGACGACTGGGGCATCGAGTGCAACAAAGTAGCCTGTTGAAAATGCGGTCAGATCAATAATCCGCTTCGGATCCACAGGTACTTCCACTTCACCTGCATCCGATTGATATGTAACAGTCTCTCCTTCGGCACCTGTAGTTGTATCGGAATCAGACACAGAAGTTGAGTTGGTTGATGATTCCGTGTCCGCAGCTCCGGTTGTGTTTGTGGTCTCCATTGTATTGCTTGATGTTGCGGACTGACCGCATGCACTCAGTACAAGCAATATAATGAGAGCAGACAAAAGCCAGATCGAGTTTCTTCGTTTCAGCAAAATAAACCCACCTTTTTCAAATGATATTGATAATCGTTATCAACGATATCATGCAATAGTACATTTGACAAGATGATTTCATATTCGACAAATGACAAAACAAAAAACACCCACCAATGCGAGTGTTTCAACGTATATAAATTAATTTTAATATAGACTGCTTCCCGGTTACATTATCGGCTTAATCATTTAACCCTTTTCCACCCAGAATCTGCTGCGTAGATTTCTCAATCCTGGACACGCGGGTTTTGGATTGCTTGGGTTGCGAAAAATAAAAAAGGTAAGCTCGTTGACGTCCAGGCGTCAGTGCTTCAAATGCCGTTTTCAAAGCAAGATTTTCATCCAGTTTAGTTTGAAACTCTTCTGGAACATCATATTCTGTATTCTTTTTGAGTGCCACTTTTAATCCGGCCTTTTCAACCTCAATGGCTTCAACAATATACTCTTTCAGGATAGTTTCCATGTCAACAATTTGTTGAAGATTGGTGAACCGGATCTGGCGAGCTGCTTGTACATTTTCTGTTTGTTGGATTAGAATACCCTGCTCATCCTTTAACAGAGCTCCTTTGTGGAAAAGAAGCGCACAATATTCCTTGAATCCATGAATGATAACGACGTTTTTATTCTCCAACGTGTAACAAGGATGCATCCACTTAAAGTCTTCGGTCAGGCCGCAGGAAAGAACGATCTCTCTTAGCTTCTCCGATTCTTCCTTCCACTTCTTTGCTTTCTTTAAATATTCATCAACTTTGGGATTTGTTTTATTAGTTGTCATCAGGGACCATCCTTCATCATGCTAGTCATATTATTGTATTTTCTAAAATGATTATCTCCTACATATGATTGCCAAGAAAAAGCCGTTAATTTCATTCCCTACCATGTAGTGTCGCTTAAATATTATGACACCATTTGGCGTCTGGTCAACACTAACTATTATTCACCTCATATACATATTGTCCTTTGTCGCTCCTCTTATCCCTTTTTTGCATAATGTAAAATAGCCGCCGCTGCACGGATTCGCAGATCCTCTTCTTCGCTCTGCAATGCCTTTTTTAGAACATTGAGCGCTTCTTGAATAGTGCCTTCATCTACTCTAACTGAAGAATGATTAGCTCCTTCAGGCGTTACAGAGGTGATCATAACCCAGGGCTCCAATTGAGCCTGCGAAATTGGATGTTCGAATTTCGCAATAATTGAGTAATGACTTACAAGTGCAAGTACTTTGTCATTTAACTCTGCTAAGGGGATGCGTCCCAGCCAGGTAACTCCTCGTCGGTGGCATATGTATTCCTCTCCGGTTCCGTTGGAATCATCGTAAAAATAATCGCCCAAATCCCCAACATATGCCCATTCTTCATCGTCTATCAAGACATAGTCCCCATCCTGCATAACGTAGACAAAAGTATGGAGCGTATCTAGGACATCACTAAGTTCCGTCTTTCCTATCCTGTAGCGTTGAACTAATTGCTCTGTCCATTCTTCTGCAGGCTCGTGCTCCAAATCTCCTGTCGCAGGCCAACCAATGCCGATAAAGTTATTCTCCAGGAACGACGCGGTCCAGTCGGTCTCTTGCAGTGTAGATTGTATATGAAACAAATTCATGTAGTTCCTCCCTATAGTGATTTCAGGATTTAAGACTAAGTATATACTCCAGACATTCGTCTTTGCATTATAATAAATCAAAGATTGAGCTTACTATATATTTTCAACTAAACATTTACACAAGAACGGAGAGGACAGAAATAACCTGAAGAAGCGAAGCGTTCGCCTAAAAGCTTTCTGAAAGAAAGCTACATCGGAAGCATATGCTATCCCCGGATTTCCCCGTTTCAAAAAGGAATCAAAAAAATCTGGGGATAACAGCGATCGGAAGGTTGTTCTGTCATCGGAGTGTCAGTGTAAATAATCATTAGTTGAACTTATATAGCTAGTACAAACCTGACTCTGGTTCCGCAAAATCCATTCAACACTTGACTATCTACTACACGTTGTAGTAATTTATATCTACTACGTAGTGTAGTAATAACCTTCGATATGGACGCATAACGAAGTTAAGGAGTGTTCACCGTGAACCATCTTCAAAAATTATCGGATACTGAAATGGAGCTGATGGAAGTGATCTGGGAGTGTGATCCACCTGTCACCTCCACCGAACTGCTGAACATGTTTTCCCAAAGGGGTAAAGCTTGGAAGGCGCAAACGATCTCCACCTTTCTCTCTCGGCTAGTAGACAAAGGGGCTCTTACAGCTACAAGGGATGGACGTACCAACAAGTATGTCCCTCGTATTTCGCCCGAAGACTACAAGCTATTGGAGGCACAACAAGTCCTGGATGGATTATATCAAGGCTCTGTAAAAAATTTGATTTCAGCTTTGTATGATGGCGACAAGCTTTCTGATCAAGACATTGCAGAGCTGAGACAATGGTTTTCAGAAAAGTAGGTGTAGTCTATGAATACCATTCTTGTATTACTGTCTACGCTGACTGTTGCCGGAAGTGTCGTTGTCGCTTTCATTCTGTCTTTGCGCCTTGCTCCCTTTCAAGTCATTCCTGCAAAATGGCGTTTTGGAATTGGGAAAATGGCTTTAGTTTTGTATCTATTGCCCATCTTTCTGGTCTTTAATTGGATTTTTTCGTTGTTCACATCCAGTACTACAGTAAACGAGTTACCCTTAAATGTTCAACAAGTGTTACCTGGACCATTCAATCCGGCTCCTGCCATCCAGGTACAGACCATTTCAACAAACGTAGCTCTCGCTTTAATATGCTTATGGGTAATCGGGGCCATAGCTTTTGCAGCATGGCAAACATATAGTTATCTCAGGTTTCTCAAGACATTAAAACTTACGCGAACCATCGTTCCGAAGACCAGCGAAGTTGCTATGCTGCTCCCTGTAATCAAGGAGAATCTGGGTCTCAAGAGCGAGGTTCGGCTTGCTTGCAGCGCTCTAATTCGCAGTCCTTTTCTAATTGGGTTGAGGAAACCTACTATTTATCTGCCTATGAAGAATTCTGCAAACGTGGATATGGGTATGGTGTTCCATCATGAACTGATCCACCTGAAAAGGAAAGATCTATGGATCAAGGCACTCATATTAGTAGCCCGTGCATTGCATTGGTTCAATCCATTGGTCCATATGCTTTCCAAAGATATTCATACGTGGAGTGAACTGTCCTGCGATGAAGAAGTCGTAAAGGGAATGTCCCTTGCGGATCGTAAACGATATGGGGAAACCATCCTGAACGTAGTGGCAGGATCAAGGAATCTACCTATACAATTCTGCTCCTCTTTATCCGGGGACGGTAAACAACTAAAAAGGAGATTAACTTTTATGCTTAACGTAAAGAATGTGAACAAGAAAACCTTGGTTATAGCGATATCGACGCTATTCTTCGTTGCTGCAATCAGTACAGTGACAACGGCTTGGGCTTCCAGCAATACTCCGAGGGTGGTTGCAAGTGAAGAAGCTTCCACGGTAACGCGTCCATCGCAGCAAACGGCTGTCCGTGAAGAAGCTCCTGCAGTAACACGTCCATCAGCTCAAGTGACAGCTCGTGAAGAAGTTCCAGTAGTAACACGCCCATCAGCTCAAGCGGCAGCTCGCGAGGAAGCAGCTAGGGTAACACGTCCTTCAGCTCAAGCGGTAGCCCGTGAAGAAGCTCCTGAGGTAACACGTTCGGCAGCACAAGCCACAGTTCGTGAAGAATCTCCTGTAGTAGCACGCCCATCAGCTCAAGCGGCAGTTCGTGAAGATGCAGCTTTAGTAGCACGTCCATCGGCACAAGCGGCAGTTCGTGAAGAAGCTCCTGTGGTATCACGCCCTTCGGCACAAGCAGCTTCCCGTCATTAAAAGCATTTTCATGGAAATACACAATAAATAGGCATGATATAAAACTCCAAGCAGCCTTCGTTCAATTGTTGAACGAAGGCTGCTTCATTATTGTAGAGAAGAGAAATTTCGCTTGAGACTAACCGGCTACCTTCTCAAACGACAAAGACCAACAACATTTTTGTTGTTGGTCTTCCCTGTCTTTTCTTCTCCGTTCAACTTGCCTCATCACCCATAACTATGGTGAATGGCCTCGACACGACCCCAATCGCGGAAAAAGCTGTTTTATTACTGTTCTTTATACACACGTACATAATCCACTTGCATAGTTGCCGGGATATCGGACGCGTTCGGAGTACGGCCTCCGTCGAAGTTTCCGCCGACTGCCAAGTTCATAATGAGGTAGAACGGCTCATCGAAAGGAGCATTCGGATTATTCGGTGCAGCTGTGGAATACCACTGCTGGTTAGTGACTTTATAGAAAAACTTACCGTCTACATACCATTTAATGTTGTCTTCTTCCCAGACTACGGAGTATACATGATAATCATTGGCAAAAGTTTGCCCTTCTGGGAAGTGATAATCGCCACCCGAAGACTGGTTCACGGGCCATTGTCCACCAAAGTGTATGGTACCGCTTACAGACCCTGGAAGACGTCCTCTCGCTTCCATAACATCGATTTCACCTGATGCAGCCCATGTGCCGTATACAGAATCTTTTGGAAGCATCCACAGTGCTGGCCAAACGCCATCACCAGTAGGAAGCTTGGCACGAAAATCTACTCTGCCGTACTTCAAGGAAAGTTTATCCTTGGTGTTAATCTTACCGGAGGAATACTGTGCATACCGATTCGGATCCTGCGGGAAAGATTTGCTATCATTCATAGCCTTGATATTCAGCTTTCCGTCCTGTACAAATACATTTTGGGTGCTGTTTGTGTAGTGCTGCAGTTCTGCATTTCCCCATCCCCAGGTAGCAGGATCGTTATTGAGATAATATCCTGTTTCATAGTTCCATTTACTTGTATCCAGCGTAGTTCCGTTAAATTCATCCTGCCAGATGAGATTCATGCCCGCGATAGCCGGATCGGTTGGTGTTCCGATCGCGATATCCTCTTGATCGGATACATCCGGACGCGGAGCATTTGGATTACCGATGAAGGTATAGTTGACGAAATTGTTGCCAATATTTCCACCCGCCTGTCCGTTCAGCGGATATCCGATACGGATTTGCATATTTTCCTGGATTGGCTGGAACCAAAGACCATAGATATAATCGGCCCAGTACCCCCACTGGTTGGCATCAGACATATTGTTGTAGCCATTAGCCGAGTATGCAAACTTGCTCTGACTGGAGTTACTCAAATCCACCCATTGCCCATTGATGTTAATCTGGTATACGAAATTGCCCAGTTCTTTGGCGATTGGCGCACCCCCATCAATTTTGGGAAGCGGGATTCCAATGGAACCATTCGCATCTGCTGTGAAGGTTGTTCCTTCGTATGGCGTAATGACATATGAATTTCTTGTAGGTTCATTAAACGTAATTGTATAAACAAGGTTAGCCGAAGAAGTCTTTGATTCCAATTTGACGTTGATCGATTCCGTTACGTTAAACCAGTAACCTCCTCCACCGTCAGTGAATTGGCCGAAGTTGTGATCATAAATCCAGCCGCTGGCTGCATTATTGTCAATATCAATCCATGAGCTGCTGTTTACAGGTTTTACATACACCTTCAAATCATCCGCTACTGCTTCATAGGTTACCGCAGAATCATTGTTGAACGTTGGATATGTAAAGCCTGCACCGCCTGTGAAACTTGCTGTAATTTGCGGCCCTTGTGTCGGATTCATCGCTGTTATGGTTGTTTTGTTAATGTTTTGGAATACAAGTTGATATTCAAGCTTAACACCATTCGCTTTGGAGTACAGTTGAATTTCGGTTGTTGCGGAAAGTGTGAACCAATAGCCATTGAAACCGCCATCGCTCCAGTGCCCCCAGTTTTGGTTATAGATATAACCTCCGGCTTGATCAATATCAACCCAGTTGTTACCCACTTTCACATTGACACCCACGTCACTGTAAACATCGTTCCACGTAGCGGAGCCCCCATTGAACTTAGGCATAACAAATCCGTAGCTGGCTTTGCCAACCCCTGATTTTGAAATAACAGGTCCATCTGCTGGTGAGAAGTACTCCATTGAGGTAACTGTCGTTCCAGCTGCTTGAACTTTTGAAGTTGGCAACACGCCAACACTAGCCAGCATCACAACCACTAAGAACAAACCAAGTACCTTTTTCATAAACCGTTTCTCCGTAAAGTGAGATGGTTTCATAATTGCCCTCCTTTGATAGGATAATAGTTTCTCCCAATCTATGCGTATAAAGGTAATCGCTTACATTGGGGAATATCTTTATTCTATCGAATAGGTTAATCTGCTGAAAAGGTACAATTATTTTTGTTATATCCCATTTTTTTGGGTTTTGATTCAATTTATATATTTGTACTGTGGTATTGTACTTCACGTTCTACCTTTTGGCGCATCATTTGTCGATACTCTGTGGGTTGAATTTCCATCACAAGGCGGAACGCTCGCGTAAAGCTTTTGTAGCTTTCATAGCCTACCATAGCAGCCACTTCAACAATCTTATGGTCGGTTTCGGCTAGGAGACGCCGCGCTTTATCCATACGTACATCTCTCAGGTATTCGGCAAAACCTTTGCCAATGTTCTTCTTGAACAGATTTGAGAAATAGGCGTAATTAAGCGACACATGATTGGATACCATCGCGAGGTCCAGCGGCTTATGATAGCTCTCGTGTATAAAACGGATGGCTTCATTTAAATCCTGAGAATTGCGATAACTGTGCTTATATTCAAAATAGAACTGATTCAGTCGAAGCAGCTGCTGTTGCAGCGCTTGAATATAATCGCGCATCCCCGGATAATCAAAGAGATTACGCAAAGATTCAAGATCCAGCGCTTCTTCACCCATGTAGGGACGAATAACTCGCTCGTATTCCTCCATCATCTGCACTGTGGCGCCGCAGAGCTGTTGGGTATAGCGAATATGATAGCGTTGCAGCACATTTTTGTGAAATATTGCGGAAAGGCCCTGAGCGATTCTACCACTATCGTCGGTCCCAACAGACTGGAACAGTTCATATAGCTCTTCATAGGGAAGTTGCCACTGCTGCTCCATATGCTCAATATGTGCTGGCAGGATGATATATTGATCTGGAAACAAGTAACTATGGTGGTATAGCTCATGTACTTGTGTATAGCTGCCGGGCAACATCTTTAATCCTTGCTGCGGGTCAGTCATAACGGTTATAGCATCGATCATTCCTTCCTTGAGCGACGCCGGCAAAGCATCCGGATCTAAAGCGGCATTCACTGCGAGGATCAGATACGGGCTGTGTTGCAGGCAAATGCAACCTTGTCTACCGAACACACCATAGGCAATAGCTTCCATGCTATGGACGCTGCTGGCACCCGGCTGGTTGATCCAACATTTCTCTCGCAGCAAACATAAGCGATAATTGTGCCATATTGCAGGATTTTGTTCCTGGATTTGGAGGATCCAGGCCTCATTGTTTAACGCTCCCTGCATAAACATTCGTAATTCTTTACGATCTGTCTCTCGGGCGAGACGGGAGACATGCTGCATGTTGTGGGTAAGAGCCTGACGTGTCTGGATTTCTTGCCATACATGCTCTAGTGAAGTTTGCAGATCCTCTCGCTTCAGAGGTTTTAACAAGTATCCCTTTGCCCCAAGTTCAATGGCTCTTTGAGCATATGTAAAATCACTATAACCGCTAATAATGAGGTATTCCACTTCGATGCGCTCCTCTTTGGTCTGTGCCATCAGTGCCAGCCCGTCCATGTCCGGCATCATAATATCGGTAATAACGATGTGAATGTTATGCTGGCGCAAAAGGATTAGCGCCTCAATCCCGCTTGCGGCACAGTAAATGTTGTTCAGCTCCAGAGGAAATTGATGCAGCATCGCCTGCAGACCGTCACGTATGTGCTTTTGATCGTCCACAACCAGAATATTGATCACGTCCTACCACCCTCCAAGATTTACATTTTCCCAAGGCAAACGTATCGTTACACAGGTATAAGCGCCCTGAACACTATCAATCCAAAGACCGCAATCCTCGCCAAAATGAAGCTGCAGCCGCTTATTCACATTTTCCAAACCAAGTCCGTTCTTGCTGGTAACAATCGGCGAATCAGAGTCTCCCCGCAGTGCCGCTTGCAGTCGAACTAACATCTCCGGGTCTAACCCCTCTCCATCATCTCGTATGTTAATGAGCAAGCGGTCATTCTCCACTGAAACAGTGATCTGAATACACACACTCCCGCCTGAAGGTGCAGCGTGATGCACTGCATTTTCAACGATAGGCTGCATGCACATTTTAGGAATCGCATAGTGGAGCACCTCCTGCGGAAGATCTGCCGTCAATATGATGCTGCCGCCTTCCATTAAATTAATAAATTGAACGTAACTTTGAATGTTGGCAAGTTCCTCGCGAAGCGCAACCGTATCGCTGCGCCACTGCATGCTGTAGCGAAGTTGCGAACCTAATGATACCAATGAATTCGCAATAGCAGGTTGCCGTTGAACCTCCGCGAGCATTCGAATAGATTCCAGTGCGTTATACAAAAAATGAGAGTTGATCTGCGAATGCAGTGAATGCAGCTGTGCGTTTTTGGCGATCAATTGTTTATCCACGACCTGTGTCATCAGACGTTTGACCTCATGTAACATTTTGTTGTAGCTCACAGCCACTTCATCGATCTCATCCCCTCTTTCGTTCTCATCAAGGCCGGTATCAATCGTTGCATCCAGTTCACCCTTCCGAACCTGACGCATTGAAGCCAGTACGCTGTCCAGCCGACGGAAAATGCGCCGAGTTGTATGTGATACGAGCAGCATGATGAGCAGCAGTACACATAATGTAATCGTTACCACAAATGCGTACCAGCTGCGTGGCCCCTTCATCAATGCCTGATGGGAGGCAATATCGACCACATAAGTGTTTAACGGAGCGATGTAACGGTACAGTGCATAGTAGCTCTGATCTCCTACCTTAATCTTAACTGGACTTTCATGTGGCAGTACATCCAACTGGCGATGAATACCGCCAAGGATTTCGTCCAGTCCTTCTCCGGCTTTTCGAGAAAATTCATGCTGGGGATTATAAACATATTGGGGAGGATCGCTTTCGTTCATCAAAACAGAAAAGAAGTCTCCCTTGCTCTCCTGGAGCAGGTCGCTGAAAAACATACTGTGCGGAACGCGAATTTCCATAATACTAGGTCGTTTTTTCTCCTGACCCTGAAGGCGAACCAGCCGGTAGTATGATAGCGTATGTTCACCATCCTTAAAAGAAAATAAGCGGTAAGCCGCACCACCTTCATCCCGAAGCTTTGCCCAGTAATCCTGCGGCCAAAATTTCTGATAATGATAGATTTCAGGCCAGATTTCATACAAGTTCGGGTTATCCACGTAAAAGCTGAACTCACTGATCATCGCATTACTTTGAATGATGTTTTGCATTTGCTCAAATTGGTTTTGCTTAAATTTCACCAGTCGCAGTCCATCCACAAGCATATTGGAATGTATAAAATCCACAAATGACTTTTGAGTGAGTGCAGTGTTGGAAGCGTTATCAATGATGTCCATTCTGCTGCGCAATTGTTCGTTTAGCCACGAAACGTGGCTGTTGCCTGCTGCCATAGCGTCCTTGTATAGCTGGGTTTCCTGCATGCGAATATATAAAAAGGATACTAAAATAACGGGTATGGCAATCATCAGGCTAAACGCCAGAAACAGCTTTTGGGATATAGGGGCATTGCGGTAAAGTTTCCTCAATCTAGTCAGTAGGTAATTCATTCTGAAACCCTCACCACCTTTGTTATACCATATATTACAAGTTAGCTGATAGAGAGCGAGGATGTTGGGGTATATTATTCAGCCATCTTGGCTTTTCTCGCCTCCAGCTCGATCTGACGGTATTCCATCACCTGATTAAAACCGTAATTCACACGGCGGGCCAAGAAATTTTCGAAAATTTTATCAAAAGCAGCTTCATCTTTGGCGGTAATCAGTTCAGGCAGAACTTCTTCCCAATTCTGAGAAATACGCGACCAGGATAAGGCTATATCGGAATCTCCTACAGGATCTATTCCCTTATAGATACCGCTGTCCATATCGGCCTGTTTGTTCGCGAACTCCTCCATTTGCTTAACGGATGGCGCCTTTTCTGGTCTCCACTGGTTAACGAAGGCAGGGTTGCGCAGCATCCAGTAGGTATCCATGATACCGTATTCCTTTTCCAGCCTCTCTCTATCTGTGTCAAGCAATAGGACCATTTCCGTATTCAAATACGGCTTGCCATTTCCCATCGCCCATGTTTCGCCTTCTTTGCCCAGAAATATATCCCTTTGGCCTTCTTCACTGGCCAGATAGGTCAAGAAGCGGATGGCTCGTTCAGGGTTTTTGGTGGATTTGCTAATCATCGTAACCATCCAGCCGTCCATGTTGCCAGGGAACAGTCTGGCGGAATCACCGTGGCTGTTTTGCGGTCCATCCACAGCGATGTAGTACGAATTCGGATATGCACCCGCGGCCAATATCGGATTGATAGCCGCCATGCCAGTCCACTCGCGAATCATCATAAAATAACGAGCATTACTGGTTTTTTCCTCTACCTGAGCATTCGAGTCCACCATAAAATCCACATTAATCAAGCCTCGCTCATATGCTGTGCGGAAAGTTTTCAGCCAGGTGATATAGTCCGGGTCGGTCATACGATCGTTAAATTTGCCGTCCTTTTCATGCGGAATAGCCAGCAGGTTTTGCAGGTACTCGGTCATCCCGTAAGAGACATTCCCCTGAGCAAAGAAAGGACTGATGAGCTGACCTTTATACACAGAATACTGATCTTTCAATAGTTGCAAAGCGTTTAAGAAGCCTTCCGGATTGCTTAAATCCGGTCTTCCCATAGCCTCATACAGATCTTTTCGCACCAAAAAGGTTTGGTTCGCAGCCGTCAAACCGGTGGCCTGCATCAGGCTGGGGCTGTATGAATCATTTGGAATGCCATATGTATTGCCGTTTTCCTGACGATACCACTTCAATGCACCGTCCCCCGCGACCTTGAAAAAGTAGGGATCATATTTCTCCGCCAGTTCATTTAAAGCATATACCTGATCGCCTTCCCACAACTTATTAATTGCACTTTCCCACGAGCCTATTGTCATCAAATCCGGCAGCTTACCGGAAGTCATCATGAGCGCAATTTGTTCGCTGGCTTCGCCGGATGGCACTTCGAATTTGATGTTGACGCCTGTTTTCTCTGTTACAACCTTGGAGGTCATGCTCTCACCCCATGTGTGACCATACCAGTTCGCGCCCACAAACCAGGTCAAATCCACAGGCATATTATCAAGCTTCCATGTGGGTTCATTTGGGTTCGGCTTGTATTCAACGGGCTGTTGTAAAGGTTGAGCAGGCTGTGGAGGTGGCGGATTCTCACTTTGCTCTGATTGGGAACATGCAGACAAAACTAGCACTAAGATTAAGCTCCAATATATGACCCTGCAGTGCTTTAGGGAATCGAGTTTCATTCCATACCCTCCTTTCTTTGCTACAGTTGTGAATTAACCTTAGCATTAATCATGCTATAACCGATTTTACTATCCTTGGCTCGAAATGGAAATGCCGCTCCCTACCTAAATATGAGTTTACGTAAGGTCTAATACAGGTACAGCTATTTAAAGAGGATTATTACTCTTAAAATAAAATAAACAAAGGCAGCTGATCACTCAGCTACCCTTGTCAGTTTGTCTTAGGGAAGAATCTTCCCATTAGATTATAAGTCTCATTCGTAAGCGCCGATATTCACAGCAGCTCCCTGTACTCTTGGTTTCCCCTCAATGTCCAGTGTTCCAATAATTGCATTGTCCGTGTTCCCGGCATCAATCGCTGGAGATGTAGATTGAAGATGGAAATCGTATCCTGAAGCATTCACAAATTTGGGATCAATGAACAAGGAATGCGCGTCATTGCCAGTTCCCGTTTTATAAGCGGAGAATCCTGTGTAATCTTTATTTTTCCAAGTCCAGTTGGCTCCATTGCTACCGGCAGGGGCGAAATAAAGATTATAATCCACAACGTTTCCGGAATTCTTGGTGTATTCATTGTAAATCAATACATCTGTAGAGCTGGCTACGAAAATGTTGTTCTTAATTACGTTATTTTGTGTATCGTATTGAACGTAAAGCTGGCCGCTGCCATCGCCAAGCGTGTCATTTTTGTATACGGTATTGTTAACGATCTTACAGTTTACTGTGGAGCCGCGTTTGGTATCGTACCCGCCCATCGCGATGCCGGTGAGTCGGTTGTTGTAGACTGCGTTGCTGCGAACTGTAATATTGCTGGTAGATTTACCGGCATGCTCGGACGCAATCTCGATACCGATATCATTGTTGTAGCTGTAGTTCTGTTCAATAATACTATCCTTGCCACCATCGACATAAATGCCATCGGCCGCATTACTGTTATTCGGAAGTGACTTTCCATACGAAGGATTATTATTGGAAGAGATATTGTAGACTCTGTTGCCCTTCACGAGTCCGTTCCGTACCTGATCGTAAGCCGTATTCGGCGCTTTACCCTCAAAACCGATGAGATCAATGCCGATGTTGTCGTTATCGTGAATAACATTATTAGTCACCGAGAAGGTGTCCACGTTACCGTTGAGAACCAGCGATTCGCTGGAGCCGAGCACAAGATTGTACAGTTCATTACCATTAATCGTAATATCGTGAATGGATTCAGGTGCCTTTGTGCCGTATACGGCGATCCCATGTGCGTCACGGCCAAGCAGATCACTGCCGGTTGGGGTGGCCGTGTTTTTGATATCATGGACTTTGTTACCGGACAAATTGATAAAGCTTCCTGATCCGTGAACATAAATGCCTACGGGCATGACGTCCTTAGTAGCTGTAGTATAATTGCGAATTTCAAACCCTTGAAGGGTAACGTAATTCACATCGGTCAGGTCAATCAACCCTTCAATCCCGCTAACAGAAAGTCCTGTGCCGTCAATAATCGGAGTCTCCGTGCCATCGTTAGTGAATACAATCGGCCCCTGTGAAGCGGAGCCTGAGCGGGTGATCTTCAGCTTCTGGTTGTACACACCGCCACGAACATGCACTGTACTGCCTGCAGGAACAGCATCCGCTGCGTGCTGAAGCGTCTTCCATGGCGCGCTGCTCGTTCCCGCATTGGAGTCATTTCCGTTTGTCGCTACATAGTAATCCGTACCTGCTGCGGCAGCAGATGAGGACCATTCAATCCCTGAAACCAAGCCTATCCCTACCGCCATACTTAATCCCACGAGCAATGTTTTACCGAACTTCAACATTTCCTCAACTCCCTTTGATCAATTTGGTTGTGTTAGATTAAAATCAGGATTTATTGTTCATGCTCTGCTTGCAAAAGAAGAACAGCCTCCATCGTCGGCAGGCTTCCTGTCCCACCAATGCCAAGTGTGGACAATGCCCCACATGCATTGGCAAATCGCAGCAGTTCTTCGCTCCTCATCCCGAGCAAGTATCCATATATGATTCCTGCGTTGAAACAGTCGCCTGCTCCTGTCGTATCGACCGGGGTCAAAGTGTAAGATCCGGCCGATATTCTCCGTTCGTCCAGCTCGCGCAGTGTAGCACCTTTTGACCCTTGTTTGACCGCTACAATCCCTGCCACAGCAGGAAGCATGGAGTCAAGCAAATGGGCTACCCCGTCGGCAGGGAAAATGTGCAGCAGTTCATCCTCGCTGGGAATAAATAAATCCGTCACCGTCAGTAGTGCACTTATGCCCTCGTGGTCCCATTGATTGGATACATCCCAACCTGTATCAAAAGACGTGCTGATCCCATTTGCCCGCAATCTTGTAAAGAGCTCTCGCCAATGAGGTCTCATTCCATCCTGCAAATAATAGGAACCAAAATGAAGATGTGTGGCCTGCTGCAACAGAGACTCTGGAATATAATCCGGTGTCAACAACGGGATGCTGCCAGCGTAAGTTAACAACCCGCGGTCGTCAGGTGTGGAGAGCGACAGGGTTACCCCTGTCTTGATGCCAGACAATCGGGTTACATGCTCTGTATTTACGCCCATACGCTGCAGCTCAGCTATACAGAATTTTCCGAAATCGTCATCCCCCACTACGCTAACGAATCTCACATCCGCTCCCAGGCTGGCCAGCGCACAGGCCGTAATTGCTGAAGAGGAACCAAGTACAATCTCGAAGCCATCAACCATTTTCTCTCGATTCCATTCCGGCATCACATCTTTTCCGGATACAATGGCGTCTACATTTAGCTCGCCAGCGATAACAACAATGGGACTTGTTTCCTGTCTCTGCATCATTTCAACACCGGAACAAATCCCTGTTCCGCCTCATACAGTTCATCGAACATGCTTCCGATCTCCTCCAGGGAGCATACCGCAGCAGATAGTGGGTCCAGCATCAGTGCATGGCGAGCCATTTCCCTGTCACTCCTCCGCACAGCTTCCACAGCCAGGTCAAAAAAAGCCATGTTCGAGCGGCACAATGCGGCCAAATGCTCGGGCAGTCTTCCAAAGCGACAAGGCTGAACTCCTTTCCCATCAACGAGACAGGCCACTTCCACCACACCATCAGGCTGCAGATTTTCAATCAATCCCCGGTTAGGAACGTTACCATAAATGACTTTCGGCTCATTTTTCAAGACTGCTTCGATGATAATGGCTGCATATTCATTGCTGGATTTCAGCTCAAGCGGTGCCGTTCCCTCAAGCTGTGAAACGATCTGCTCATCATTTTCTCTCCGCCAGATCGGCCAGTTGTCAGCGTAGAATCCCGTAGCTCCGTTATAACCTGAGTTGCAGTGCTGGTCGATAAGCGATTGGCGTTTACGGTAATACGGGATATATTCCGAGAAATGGCCGCTGGATTCCGAGACGAATGTACCCAGGTATTTCATCGCATCAAAGCGGACCGGATCCTGCCGCAGCAGTTCAGGAGTTTGTATTTTCTCCAGTAGTACTGGATACAGATCCCTCCCGGCGTGCGACAGCTCCACGAACCAGGACATATGGTTAATACCTCCGGCTTTCCAGGACATCTCTTCATATGGAACTCCTGCATATTCGGCCAGTTGAGCCGACGTGTTCTGGATGGAGTGGCATAGTCCCACTACCGGAATATCCGTAATGCGGGAAGTCAGGAGTGTAACCGCAGACATCGGGTTGGTATAGTTTAGAATGATGCAGTCTGGGCAGAGCGCTTCAATGTCTCGTACGATCTCCATCCAGCTGGGAAGGGTACGGAGTGTCTTAAACAGTCCTCCGGGTCCCAGCGTATCGCCAATGCACTGCTTTACCCCGTATTTCAGCGGAATTTCATATTCATAACGAACCGTCTCCAGCCCGCCTACTTCAATTTGGTTAATCACGAACTGTGAACCGCCGATGACCTCTCTGCGATCAGTAGAGGCAATCACCTCCCACTTCTTCCCTGTCCGTTCTACGATTTGAAGCACCAACCTGCGTGCCAAATCAAGCCGCCGTTCGTCAATATCAACCAGGGCAATGGTGCCACCCTCCAAGCCTTCAATCAGCAGGATATCCATAGCAATCTCTCGCGTAAATGCACTGCCTGCTCCGATAATTGAGATTTTAGTCATAACTCTTCTCCTCACCCGTTATTTCATGCCCGTCATAGCTAGGCCTTTAATAAATTGCTTCTGGAAGATCAGGAACATTATAATAACCGGTATTGTAATCAGTACCGCAGCTGACATAACGACGTTGTAATTGACCTGATGCGTTCCGTTAAAATAGACCAATGCCAGCGGAACGGTCATCTTGCTCTCATCATTTAATACAATCAGTGGCCACAGGTAGTTATTCCAGGAGTTCATAAACGTGAATATCCCCAAAGCTGACAGCATCGGCAGAATAAGCGGCATAACGATGCGAAGCATCAGCCTGAATTCACCAGAACCATCCATCCTTGCTGCCTCCAGCAACTCCTGTGGAATCTCTTCTATGAATTGTTTAGCCAGAAATACACCGTAAGAGCTGACCAGATTGGGCAAAATAATTGCCAGCAAATGGTTAACCAGTCCAAGCTCAGCCGTGATCAGATACGTGGGAATCATAATAACCTGAAAGGGAATCATCATGGTTGCCAGGATCAGAATGAACAGCAGTTTCTTACCTCTAAACTGATGCTTGGCAAAGACATATCCGGCTAGAGCGCTAGTAAACAAGGTGACCACCGTTATGATGACGGAAGTCACCAGACTGTTCAGCAACCACGTGACAAACGGCGCCTCGCTAAAAACCGTTCGGTATCCGTCCAGACTCGGCTTACTTGGAAAAAAACCGCCTGAACCTGAGACGATGTCCATGTTACTTTTCAGAGATGACAGCACCATCCAGACATAAGGCAAAAGCATAACACAAGCTATAACTGCAAGAACTGCGATAGTAAACCCTTCCCACAGGCTAAATTTACGCGGCATCGGCTTCTTCTCCCCTCTCCTCTCAATGTTCCCATTGCGTGCGCCCCCATCGAAGTTGCAGCAGCGTCACAAGCAGGATGATCATTAGAAACACGGTTGCCATAGCGGATGCGTACCCCATATTGGAGCTGGAGAATGCCTGTTCATAAATTTGCAGTGACAGCACTCGGGTTTCGTTAAAGGGTCCGCCCTTGGTCATAATCTGAAATTGTGGGAAGGCCTGAAAATAGGAAACAACTGTCGTGATGGAAACAAACAGCAACGTTCTGCGCAGCAATGGCAGTGTAATGTGAAGAAAGACATGCCAGCGGCCCGCCCCCTCCAGCGTCGCTGCTTCATAGTACATATCCGGGATGGAATCCAATCCGGCAATGAAAAGAACGATATTATAGCCAATATCAGCCCACAAGGTCATCATAATGACGGAATAGAGCGCATAATGCGGATCACTGAGCCACTGGATCGGCGCCATATTCAGCTTGGCGAGAATCATGTTGAACAAGCCGTCATTGTAATTGAACATGGTATTCCATACGATGGCTGTTCCCGCCAGCGGAGCGATCGTGGGAAGAAAGAATACGGTCCGAAAGCCATTTTTAAGCCACGGGATGCGGACTCGCTGAATCGCTGAAGCAATCAAAAGCGTAATGACAATGTTGATCAGTACGGCGATAAATACAAATTTGAAGGTTACCCATAGTGACTTCAGAAAGATGGAATCCTGGAACATGCGGATATAGTTCTCCGCCCCCACGAATATCGCGTTTGAGCTGAGCGGGTCATACTTGAATGCGGACAAGCCCAGGCTCCATGCGATGGGAAGGAAAGCAAACACCCCGAACAAAAGCAAGATCGGTACGAGTGAGATGATGATGAACCTTCGTTTTGCCCTGTAAGCCGTTGACTTTACCGCTGGGTTAACCTTGTCCGCCTTGTTGGTAGATATAGCAGTACTCATGCCCCAGCACCCCTATCACTTATGTTGATCCTGATTATCATTGATCGTCTGTTCGATATTCGCCAATCCGTCCTCGACACTCTGCTGTCCACTGGCCATCAGTTGGAAATTGTCGTTAACCTGCTTGAAGAAGAAATCCCGGTCTGCTATTGGGCCGATCCATTGACCTAACGCCAATATGTCCAGCGAGGGCTTTAGATGAGGATTGTTCTTCAGGAATTCCGGGTTTTCGGCAATTTCTTTTTTGGCTGGAACGGTAAAGGTGTCCGTATTCCAGGTCGAGAGGTTGTCCTTCTCCGAGATGAATTGGATGAAATCAAGCGCAGCCTCCTGCTGTTTGCTTTTCTTTGACACCGCAAGCCCCCAACCGGATTCGGCAGCAAAAACGGGTGGATTTTCCGTAAAGGAAGGCACAGAAACGTATTCAAAATCATCAACCTTATAGTTGTTTTGTCCCGCAGCAATCGTCCAGGGACCGCGATAGGTCATGGCTGATTTCCCCTGAAAAAAATAGTCGGAGGTATCCAGCTCACCGCCGAACGTGGTTAAATCCGCAACTTTGTCATCGGCCACGAGCGAAACCAAGGTGGACATCGCTTTGTCCGCTTCCGGTGTGTGGAAATTAACATGTCCGTCTTCACCCATAAAACTTGCACCTTGCTGCAAAATAAGGGATAAGAAAGTAAACGTAATATTGTCTGCCGATACAAAATCGAAGCCTTTGACTTTAATGACATTGTTATCACGGACAGTCAATTTTTTGGCGTAATCCACAAGCTCTGTCCAGTTCGACGGTGTGTGGTCGAAGCCTTGGTCTTTGAGCATTTGCGGGTGAATCAGCATGCCACCGTTCTCAATGTTGTATTCAAGTGGCAGTCCGTATAGCTTTTTATCCCGCAAATATCCCCCCAAGGGGGCATCATAGTATGCTTTTTTTACATTTTCACTATCAGGGATTTCGACAAGCAGATCGTTCTTGGAATATTCGGGCACCCACGTGCCGAAGAATTCGGCAATATCGGGCGGTTTCTTCGCGGAGAATGAGGCTTTCAACTTCTGGCTGTATACATCATATGGAAAGGTCTGATACTCGATCGTTATATCGGGGTGTAAGGTCTGGTATTTGGATATTAATTTCTTGTATGCGCCCACAATGGCGTCTTCCTGATGACTCCAAAAGACCAGATTCACCTTACCTTGCGGGTCTGCGGATGTATCGCCGCCTGAAGAGGATGAGCTGGAACAGCCCGCTTCAGCGAATACAACACAAACCATCGCAATGATCAGCATAAACTTGGAAAAATGCATTCGCATATCCTCCCTTGTCCTGCAAATTAGCCAGCATATGAAGGGAAGGGCGTTTGAGTATTAAGCGTATTTATATAGAAGCAACGTGGTCTGTAGTTGTATGTATCGCAATCTGATGCTCCCGGCACGCCTGCTCAAACCATCCCTCCGGCTGTTTATTCGTAATTACCCCTGTCACCTGAGTTAAGGGAGCAATAGTAAACAAAGCACTTTTCTCAATCTTGCTTTGATCGAATACAGCATAAACTTCGCTGGAACGTTCCATAGTTAATTGGGCTATACGGGCTTCAAGCTCGGAATGCATCGTAAAGCCGAAATTCTGCGTTACTCCGTCCACCCCGAGAAACATTTTCGTAATGTTAATTTTGTCGATCACGCTTTCCGCCAGCGGACCACATAATTCGTAGCTTTTGGAACGCATAACGCCACCAATGACCACGACCTGAATATCTTCGGCATCAGCCAATTCATAAGCAATATTCACCGCGTTGGTGACAATCGTAATATTACGGTGCTTTTTGAGTGCCTTCGCAATAAAGAACGTCGTTGTACCTCCCGTCAGGCAGATAATGTCTCCCGCTTTAACAAGGGCGGCGGCCGTGGCGGCGATCCGTTCCTTATCCATCCGTCTGAAATCGCGTTTTGCTGCAAAAGGCAGCTCCGATACCGCCGACGTCAGACCCCCTTCATATATGGCTCCCCCATTTGTTCGAATAATCTCGCCCGCTTTTTCAAGTGCGTCCAAGTCACGTCTTGCAGTTGCTTCTGAGCAGCCAACCGTCTGGACAATCTCTTGCAGCGATATTTTTCCATGCGATTTAATCAGTTCCAATGTTTGTGCTCTGCGCAGTTCACCCTTTGAATATTGCATAAGTCTCTCCTTTAATATGTCTGGGCCTGCATGATATCCGTTAACTTCAGCCCGTGCTAGCTCTATTGTGTAGGATGAAAGGATGGATTGCAATATGTCGACGTGAACTGCATCCCATAAGAAAAGCATCTCTCTAACGGTTATTCATGAGGGATATGAAGCTGATTTTCAAAACCTTCAACCATTATAAAGGTATAATTTGCACCTGATGTTCGTATTCCTCAAACAGAACATAGTCGATGTCACCTGCTTTAGAAGACATTGCATTCGTAGCAGCAGCCGTGACAGCCGTACGCAGTCTGGACTCAGCCGAATCGCCGCGCTCTCCTGCATATGCCATGCCGGCAACAAAGGCGTCTCCGCAACCTACCGTATTCACAGGCTGAATGGATGGCGGCTTCACCATATATGCATTTCCTTTTAAAATAGCCAGTGCACCGTCACTGCCGAGTGTTATGCACACCTCGTCAATGCCTTGATCCGCCAACCTGTGCGCTGCACGGGCCCATTCGCTCACGTTTCTTGGCTTCTGCCCCAGCCATTCGGCCAGCTCCTGCTCATTCGGCTTCACGAAATGGGGTGTTGCACTCAGCCCAATGCTGAAACTTGTTCCACCTGTATCCAGAAAGGCTTTCGCGCCTGCTGAACGAACAATACAAATCAGTTCTGCGTACAATGTGTCCGGTGCACCTGGGGGTAAGCTTCCAGACATGACAACCGCACTGGACTGGGTGGCAAGCTCCTGTACTTTTTTCTTGATCGCTTCAACTTCGGCTTCTAACATGGTTGGACCCTGCCCAAGCAGCTCGGTAGAGCTGCCACTGGAATCGTCCACAATGTTAAGGCAGACTCGGGAGTCTCCCGCTGATTGGATAAAAGCAGTCCGTATCCCCCGTTCAGTCAGACTGCTCTCAATAAATTCACCGTTATTGCCAGCAATAATGCCTGTGGCTGTGACTTGTCCCCCGAGCTGCCGGATCACCTTGGCTACGTTATTGCCTTTGCCACCTGGCTCATTAACCTGTCGGGTCACCCGATGCACTTGGCCTACGCCAAACTTGTCAACGTACAACGTCCGGTCGATGGCCGCATGGAGTGTGACTGTCGTAATCATCGGACTACGCCGGCTTTGCCAGTGCTTCCACATAACCGTATTTTCTCCATGGCAAGCCGTTTAACTGCTTCCTTCGCCGGAGCCATGTATTTGCGTGGATCATTCTCTTCCGGATGAATTAAAAATACATCCTTGATAGCTTCGGAAAAAGCAATACGCAGCTCTGTGGCTATGTTTACCTTGGACATCCCCAGTGCAACCGCCCGATGAATCTGTTCAGCTGGTATGCCCGAACCACCGTGCAGTACCAAAGGAACCGATACTCGATTCGCAATAGTTTCAATTCGTTCAAAATCTATGTTCGGCTGCCCCTTATATATACCGTGTGCGGTACCGATTGCTGGAGCGAGTGTAGTTACGCCGGTACGTTCAACAAAATGCACGCAATCTTCAGGATCTGCTAGGGAAGCATGCTGTTCCTCAACGACAATATCGTCCTCAACGCCGCCGACCTTGCCAAGCTCCGCCTCCACGTTCACGCCAGATGCCTGAGCAACCTCCATCACTTTACGGGTTAGGTTCACGTTTTCTTCAAAAGGGTACATGGATGCATCGATCATAACAGAGGTATAACCTGCTCGAATGCATCGGATAATCGTCGAAAAATCAGTGCAGTGATCCAAATGAAGTGCGATGGGCATATCCGTCAAGTCCGCTGCGGTTTTAGCCGCATGGGCAATGTAATCCGGACCCAAGTGGTTGACTGTGCCCACCGTGGTTTGAATAATTAGTGGTGATTCGGTTTCTACAGCCGCTTCAACGACAGCCTGAAGCATCTCCAGGGTATGTACGTTAAATGCAGCGATGGCGTATTGGTCCCTGCGAGCTGTTTGCAGCATTTCAGTGGACGAGATCAGTGGCATATCCATTCCCCCTTAAAAGGTTTCGTCGCTTCCTGCTTCAAGGATTCGAGTTAAAATAACATCTTCTATCAGGTTACATAGCGACGATTTGAACGATCCTGCACCTCCCTTCACGGGTCAGATGAGATTGGGAAACATTTGATAATTTCTAGCTTGTGATCATAATAATCTTTTTATTTGATTAAATCAATCATTATTTTGGAAAACTATTGCAATTTAGAGGGATATAAAGGCATAATTATGATTAACACAATCATTTAACTATACATTTGATCGAAAAGATCACAAACTGAAGTTATCAATCTAAATCGTTCCCGGGAGGTATTTTTATGAGTTTGACGTATCGTGAAGTAAAAGAACAATATAAGGCCCTGCAGCAGACCTACAACTATTTACTGGCCAAGCGCACGGAATTTACTGCCTTTGTCCAAGCTCAAGGGATTACCTCCGTAACCTTTGTTGGCGCCGGGTCCAGCTATTGCTTGAGCGAAGCGGCCGCTTTTTCCTTCCGTTTGCGTGCTGGCCTGCCTGCGATGTCACTTGCCGCTGGTGATCTCATGCTCCATGCAGACCGCTATCGTCCCATGCTGGAGGGTAGCCTGATCATAGCGCCGTCACGATCTGGCAGCACTAGTGAGGTCGTTGAAGCGTTGCGTTTACTCCAGTCCGATCAACGTATTCCTTTATTAACGATTTCTTGTGTAACGGACTCGCCGTTATCCAAAAGCGCTGATTTCCCTCTGGAACTGCCATGGGCTTTCGACCATAGTGTTTGCCAGACTCGCACAGTAACCAATCTGTATGCAGCCAATCTGCTTCTTGCCGCTTTTCTTGCTGATGATGATGAGCTGATTATCGATATGCAGGAAGCGATTCACCAAGGTGAAGCCTACATGGCACGTGTAGAGGACAGCATCCGCCACGTCTCCGACTTCAACTGGACGAATGCAGTCCTGCTTGCAGACGGTGAACTACAAGGCCTGGCAGCCGAGGGTGCCATCGCTCTGACCGAAATTGCCAAGACACAAGCCCACGCATACCATCTTCTTGACGTTCGGCACGGGCCGATGGTGACCGTGGGTTCGGATACTTTAGTGATCGCTGCCTTGTCGGACAGCGGTATTGAGCATCAGCGCAATCTGTTGAGGGATATTAAGGAGCGTGGAGCCACCATTATTACGTTTACCGATCGTGCGATGGGCATCCCACAGGAATTTATCGACCTTGAGATCACAACAAGTCATCCGCTCAATACAGCGGTGCGGGGTATCCCTTTCATTTTCATCTCTCAAATCGCTGCTTTGGCAAATGCCGAACGCAATGGTATTAACCCGGATCAACCCGATGGGCTGGTGGCCTGGGTCAAGCTGTAAGAAGAAAGGTTAGTTCTTTCGATCCGCTTGGATGGTTGGAAAAGTGGAAAATTCTGAAGGAAATCCAAAGACTTCTATTCGAGGCAGAATAGAAGTCTTTTATTTGAAAGTCAGGAGTGAATTTCATACGTCCTGTGAGATAATTAGGCAAACATTTGATATGAATGATATAACGCTAGAATTATGATTTGGTACATAATAAACCTATAATAAGGAGGGCTTAACATGGAAAAAGTAATACTTAACAATGGTGTGGAGATGCCTATTATGGGTTTTGGTGTTTATCAAATTGCAGATCAAAATGAATGCGAACAAAGCGTTTACGATGCCATTATGGCAGGATATCGCCTGATTGATACAGCTGCCTCATATCTGAATGAAGAAGCCGTTGGTCGAGCCATTAAACGAAGTGGTTTCGCAAGAGAAGAGTTATTTATTACTACGAAGCTTTGGGTTCAGGATACTGGATATGAAAACACTAAAAAAGCATTCGAAAAATCTCTGGAACGATTGCAATTGGATGTGTTGGATCTGTATTTGATTCACCAGCCATTTGGAGATGTGTACGGCTCTTGGCGCTCAATGGAGGAATTGTATCGTGAAGGAAAGGTCCGTGCCATTGGGGTTAGTAACTTCCAGATGGATCGTCTGATCGATTTAATCATTCATAATGAGGTAGTTCCTGCAGTAAACCAGGTTGAAACACACCCGTTCAATCAACAAATCGAGAGTGCTGCATTTATGAAAGAGAATAATGTTCAGATTCAATCCTGGGCACCTTTCGCTGAAGGAAGAAATGATCTGTTCCAGAATGAAGTATTGGTATCCATCGCGGAAAAGGTGAATAAATCCGTTGCTCAGGTCGTGTTACGCTGGTTGACACAAAGAGAAGTCGTTGTAATCCCGAAATCTGTTCGTAAAGAAAGAATTGTTGAGAACTTCAATATCTTTGACTTTGAATTAAGCCAAAATGATATGGAATCGATTACTGCATTAGATACGAAGCAGAGTCTGTTCTTTTCTCATAACGACCCAGAAATGGTGAATTGGCTCGGTACACGTAAACTTGATATCTGACCATTCGGGGAGATCATTAAGTTCCTTTTCATTGAAGCTTTCATATAGAGGCAAGCAATAAGAAATATAACCAAAAGGAGCCGAAGTAATATACGGCCCTTTTTTGCTTCGGTGAGATAAATCAGTTATTGTTCAACGATGATTGCCACTCGTATATGTTATTTTATTTATTTAAAATAGGTATTTCCCCCAGTAGGTTCTTCAAGTTAATTGAATCCCATGGCATATGCTCAGTTATACCCAATCCCACGACATCTGTTTCTTCGGACAGTTCTTTGAGCAGATGAAGGAGCTGAGGGATTTGCAAGCTTCCTGCAGGAGAGAAAGTATAAGGTCCTTCAGGATTCGCGAATAATAACGAGCGAAAAGCCTTAGGATCAAGCACATCTAGATCCAGATGAATAGCCAGGTGCTTAATACCGCTTTCTTTGATCCACTCTTTGATGGATTCTGTACTTTTCGTTAATTCTTCGGCTCCGGCAGTTTTAATGCCAAGTCTTTGAATCATTTCTGTATCTGATTCTGCAGTCGTTATACCTAATCGTTCAAACGCTTCTGAGATTAATTCGCTTTCCTGTTCTGTAGGTGTTGCCAACCCTGCGATAAAGACATTTTCAGGTTTTAGAGGGATTTTTACATGTTTTGCAAACTCTTCATCCCCTTCTCCCAAAAGATTGCCCAGAGGTAGCGTATGTCCGTTATCATAACCCACGTAACCAACCAAATCACTGTGCGCGTCGATCCAGATCAAGCCTAATTCTCCATTATATCGTTCATTTAAATAGGCAAACGGAGCTTGTTCGACCAAGCAGTCCCCACCAAACATGACGATGCGGTCAGGCTTGTGAGCATGAATAATATGCTGGGCTGCTTCCAATTGTTCAATGAGCTGTTTTCTCCCATTTACACCATTCTCGTTTTCCAGTGGAGTTCCATCATATGCTTGTACAGGAACTTGAATCAGTGGTTGATCATTATCAGGAGCCAGCCAGGCAAGCAGTTCCGCCCCAAAAGAGTAGTTAGGGTTATTTCCCCCTTGCCATTGTGGCATTAACAGACGTATTGTTTTTTGATTCATGTTTTTCTCTCCTTTACTTCAAAGTAAGGTTAGTATAAACTGAACGCAAATCAAAAAGTAGTACGCACTATTATGACAGGTACTACCCGAAAGGATAGCATAAATATGAGCATGGCTGAATATCAAGGTAAGGTTAAACATATTCAAGATACGCCTTTTGGCTATACATTGTCTGTCATTGGCGGCAAATGGAAAATGGTCATCATTTATCTTTTGGCAGAAAACCAACCTGTACGCTTTAATGAACTGAAAAGACAAATTGGAGCGATTACGTTTAAAACACTGAGTTCACAACTAAAAGAATTGGAAGCGGATGGTATGGTCGAACGCAAAGAGTATCCTCAAGTCCCTCCTAAAGTGGAGTACAGTCTGACCGATAAAGCGGAAACGTTATTGCCCGTTCTGGAAGGTTTATGTGAGTGGGGTGTACAAAATCAAGGTGAAAGAGGTGTGTCGGAGGATGATTAACTTTAGAAATAAAACCTATCGCTGTACCTCGGAAATTGTCATGAGCTTACTTAGCGGTAAATGGAAAATTTCTATACTCAATCACTTAACTAAAGGTCCCATTCGGTTTAATGAGCTACAGCGACTTCTTCCTGACGCAACCCAACGCATGATTACGATGCAGCTCAGAATGCTTGAAAGTGACGGTCTGATTATTCGCAAGGTCTATCCGGTTGCACCGCCAAAAGTAGAATATTATTTGTCCGATCTGGGCGAGGAACTGGCCCCCATGCTACAGATGTTGTGCAAGTTTGGCACGACTTATATCGAGAAATTCCCCGACGAAGTATCTTGCGACAATAATGACTCTCGCTGCGACATCGCTAATGTAAATTAAAATAGTCGTAATTAGACGGCAGCAGCTCTGTACGAATACGCTGCCGCCGTCATATCATCTGTCACAAATGGTTTAAGGCATTACAACACCAGAAATTGCGTTCCATACCCCTTGCCCGAAACCAAAGCTGTTTCCAGCTCCTCTTGATCTCCTTTGTCCAATAACACCACATTTTCGGGATACAGCTTGCCTAACAAAGCCCATTGTACAAGTTCATTTCCGCCTGTTGAAATGACATGGACTCCATTATCCGTATTTGTCACCAATCCGGAATGCGACAGAATGTCTGCTACCTGATGAATGCTGGTCGATGTTCGCTTCACAGTAGCATCCTTGGAATGGTTGTTCTTTTCAGGCCGATATGAAAATCGATGTCCCCTGAAGAGCTGACCGAGATCCACACTAGATTCTACACTAGTTGATACATGACCTTCCCTCTCCAGTCTGAAACGCAAGGTCGTTCGATCTGAATCTGTATTCTGAAGCAACCGAGCGATGGATGGAAGATCACTGTGATCTTCTGAAATGTGAAAGTGATCCTTGCTGCCAAGTATACCCGTTCCTGCTTCGTCGCGTGGTGCAGCATAATAATCGTCATATTCATATTCGAAAGAGATGGCAACTATATCTTTTGTATCTTCAGTCTCAATGGTTTGTACCGAATGCCACTTCAGAAGATAACGTGCAGCCGTACCAGCCGACTCTCCCAAGCCAGCTGGCAACACGGTTCCCAAAGGATATTGAAAGCCATAACCTGCAGAGGTCAAACCCGAGCTAAGCACACTCTGTGCATATTGAACAATCGCCTTGTGAGTTAATTCCTTCCCGAGCAATTGAGTTAAAAAGACCTTACGGGCAGGCTCCAGAAAACGTAATCCCTTGAATTGCGTGTGTTCCTTGACTTCAAACGGTACTTGTTCCCAATTGGAAAAAGGAAGTAATGCATCCCGCAGCAAAACAAATTGGTGCAAGTATTCATTATATAACTGCATAACTCTTGGTCCCCCATCTGGACCCCAAACCTGAGCAATAGCTTCCGGTATCAGGGTATGACCGTAGCAATGGCTTCTAAATTCCAGCTCTCCAAGGGTTTTCGATCCATATTGCGCCAGTGCCTTCTTATCAGAATTAATCTCTCGTGCCCAGAGAACCAATTGTTCACCAATGCGTGCCGCCTGTGCTGTAAGTTCAACACCCGCTTTATCCTTCAAAGCCAACGGTCCAAGCGGTAGTGATGAAAGATCACCGGAGATCGCCAAATTGGCCTGAAGGCTGTCCAATAACACCGAAGGATTACCATCTATCGGTTCGCCAAGCTGAACCAGTATGGCCTCAAGCAATTTATCCAGCTCTATGACGACCTCTTTTGCTCTATATATTCCGTCGGGCAATTTCCAATCCAAAGCCGCATTCTCGCCTGGTCCAATCGAGTCTTGTGGATATGTGCCAATGAGAGTCTCTACATCTATTGCGTTTCCCCATACGATCCGTTTATCTTTCAAGTGAAGTTGATACTCTGGCATTTTTCCCACCCCTTCAGTACGATTTTTATATTGAATGACAATTCAACATGCCGTTCGAATGTTAGATTATCAGGTTCTCTAATCGTTGAATAGTACGCACTTTTTTGTATGATCCGATCATTTTTGTGTCGTAGGATACTTTTTGATCCTGCAAAATAAAGGTTCAAATTGTACGACAATGCATCAAGTTTCCGATCCTGTGCACTAGAATGAAATACAAGCATTTCAAAAAGAGATGCCCTGGCTAATCTACATTAGCGTGGGCATCTCTTTTTGTTCAACGACCTACTTTACAGCTTA
Source organism: Paenibacillus sp. GL_099_B (assembly GCF_057835695.1). Taxonomy (NCBI): domain Bacteria; kingdom Bacillati; phylum Bacillota; class Bacilli; order Caryophanales; family Paenibacillaceae; genus Paenibacillus; species Paenibacillus sp. GL_099_B. The sequence goes on along the minus strand of NZ_CM174430.1, from coordinate 3,395,384 downwards.
TGAGGCCGTCTTAAACTATTTGGGTACTTTACAACGTTTCGACTATTCTCCGCGAACAACACGAAAACCCTGATCCGGACCAAAACCATTTGCATCGAATTTGCCTCGAAAAGCGATCTCGTTATTGTTAACACCGCCGATCCAGCCCCCGCCCTTCACAACCCGAAATGAAGCAATTTGGCTCTCAGCATCGCTGTACCAGTCCCAGCACCATTCTCGTACATTGCCAGACATATCGTAAATTCCAAGCTCGTTGGGCTTTTGGGTACCAATCCATTTGGTTTTGGTTTTGTTGCTCTCTATGGCAGGCCAGTTCCAGTCTCCAGTTAAGATTTTGTCCCCGGCGTTCTTCCAATACCATGCGACTTCGTCGGCGTTGTTGCTGCCGCTGTATGTGTAATTCTTGCTCTCCTGACCTCCACTTGCGGCATATTCCCATTCCGCTTCTGTAGGCAGTCGGTAACCGTTAGCTCCCTCATTAATCGTTACTGTCCATTTTATATTATCGTTATCATTCTTATTATTCAGGTCTTGGGTATCCTTATCTATGTTGTAATGAGGCTTCAAGCCCTCTTGTATACTACTTTGATTGCAATACTCTACCGCGTCATACCAACTCACCATTTCTACCGGTAATTGATCTCCTTTGAATCCAGAGGGGTTATTTCCCATGATATCTTCCCACTCTTTTTGAGTTACCTCATATTTCCCGATATAAAAGTTCGACAGGGTCGCATTTCTTCCAGCAAAATTGGACTTGTTGTTCTTAAACGTACCACCTCGCACGAATACAAGGTTATCCTTCGGTTCGGGTTTATCCTGCGAACAAGCACTAATCACTAGCATTGTTGCTATTAAAAAGAACATTACTAGCTTTCTCATTGAACAATCTCCTTTAAGCTTATGGGAAAATGATTGGCTATGATACCTGTCTTTCACATCCGGCAACGTCGAAGACCGTTTGTCTGACTGAAACGGCCTTCAACATATCCGGACTGTTGGTAGAACTGAGGAAAAGGCATTGAGCCAGTCCCTAATGTATAAAAATCTGTTTTACTTTCATTAAACGAATCACCGTGGTTTGCTTACCACACCGTTACGTTGGAACTTCCGCTACTTTGATATCCTTCTGTCGCTAACACCTGGTATGACCAGCTGCTACCCAGATTCATTCCTTTGCTTGCCCATGCGTTCACATGGTTGCTGAATGTAATAGCAGAGTTAACCCCAGTCGCTCTCTTCGACTGCCTTACGCTCCAGTACTGGGCAAAGGTTTGTGTGCCGTCAATAGAAGGTGCGTTGTATCGCATTGTTGTATAGATGTCATAGGTTCCTCCGTCACTGGTGACGGTACCTTGAAGCGTTCCCGTTGGTCGATACGTGCCCCAGCTATCTACGACGTAATATTCAATGAGTGCATTTCTTGTCCACCCGTAAAGTGTCAAATATCCATTACCGGATGGAGACCAAACCCCAGCATTATAGTTAATTGTCCGGTTTGGAGATCCGACATTCCAGCCTTTACCGACAACAAAATTACCGCTATTTTGCCATGTCACACTGTAATTTCCACCTGATCCATTCACGGCATTGACCGTGCCGCCGCCATCGGTCCAATTTTGCCAATAATCTGTCGCTGCACTTGAGGTTGCTGCAAACACGCCAAAACTCATGGAAGCCGCAAGAATGACCGTCAACATTTTTTTACTAAATTTAAACATACTCTACCTCCCAATATGATTATATTTGCCCGTTCTACTGTTTTCGTCTGATTCTCGGTTGAAGTTCTCAATTACCATTTGATTCAATTCTTTTTTTTACTTTTACCTCCTTTATGACTAAATTATAGAATGATAGCGGTTACATATAAACCTGACAAACTAAAGATTAATCTCTAATATGTTTAGATTTATGTCTCCTCTCCTTCTAAAAATCGACCTGTACCTACAAGAAAACAATATGCAAAAAGCCGCCCAGAAGGGCGGCAGAGAAAGTAATAATGAGGGTATTAGTGGTCGATAGACCACACATTTAAAAAATCATTTTAGCAATACAGACCAGTCAGGGTCTTTGTACCTTTTATCTACAACTCGTCTTACCAGGATAAGTTCCTCCGGGATGTGGTCTAACCCCGTGATCCGGAATTCATAAGGCTGCTGCGTATCGCGATTTCCCATACTAATAAATCCCTCTCTCCAATTATCAGTAAGCGTATTTTTTAAGGTTGAGACCCCCCTCTTACTAACGTCATACTGCTTGCCTGCTGAATCGTATGCTTTCCATTCTTCATTGTTTATTTCATTATCCATTTCCCCGTAGAACGATACGGCCGTTTCATATGTGGCATCAGGGTTTTGTGAGTCCTCAAGCGACGTCCCAACCAACTCTATGCGATCTGTTAATATTTTAAAAGATTTGGGTTCTATCAGCTCCGATGGGCTAAAGGAAATTTTGCTGCCGTCTATTTCGGCGACCGAGTAACCATCCAAAATAAAACGATACGGTTCATGCTCTGGCAAGTACTTGAAAATATAACTCCAACGAATCTTCCCGTCTCCAATGACTGCATAATCAGTAGACATCAGACTAACCATGTCACCATTCTTTCTCGAATTTACCGAATGAATTTCTTCATTCTCTATGGTTTCAAAGTGAAAGCTCAACATCTGCTTTTCCCATAAATCATCGGGTGACCTTGCCATTGCAGCATCATTAAGTTCAGTCTCCAGTTCAAAACGGACTCCTTGCACCATTCTTGTTAACCTCTTTAAAGTGACAGTCATTCCGTGTGGCGTTGAGTAGCTACCTGACAATTCTTCTATTTTCGTTTGCTGGTTAGCCTCTCTCATATCTATATCAAAGCTAAAGTTCCAATCTCCTTTAACAGAAGGCTCGTTCCTGTTGCCAAGCGTCCCAATATTCCCTTCTATTGTAATCTTGTCTGTTTGCAATGGCTCATTGAAGAAAGCAACCATATAATAAAAATCATTTGTGTACCCCATATCGTACATGGTGTCTAATTCTTTACCGTTAGCATCTTTGATTGTAATGTTGTTCAGATCTCCAAGGAGTAACTTATCGCGATCGTGCTTACCTTTTTTATCAAAGAGTTGAAGAGCCATCGTCACTCGTGTAGGATCTGCAACAGCTTCATCAATTACCAGCGTATAACCTTTGTCCTTTACTTTGATATGAGGATTATGCACTAGTCCCAATTCTTGTGCCCGCAAAAGTCCAATATCTGGGTTATCCTTAGCAAATAAAGACCGGATCATCTCACCAAATGTTGGCACGGAATAAATCGAAACCGCTCCTAGGATGAAAAAGAGTGCTATAACTGCTGCTACCCATCTCCATCGTTTATGAGGATATCTCTTTTTTACATTCTGCTCAGAAATGGAGGAAAGTGCGTTCTCCATAGCAAGTTGTACTGTATCAGGAATGATCAGGTCTTTTCTTTTAGTATTAAATAATTGCTTGAGCTCACCGTCAACCGGATCATGAAAATTCATATTTGCCCTCTCCTTCCCCTAGAACGAGCTCGGATAATTGTCGTCTGGCCCTGAATAATCTTGACTTTACTGTTCCTTCAGAAACTTCAAGCACTCTAGATATTTCCTTGACCGATAAATCCTCGATATAAAAAAGTGTCACGATGGTTTGAAGCTGTTCCTCCAATTCGTCAATTACCTCAAACAGCTCAATTTGTTCAAAATCCCCCTTATATGATGTCTTTCTCATATCATAAGGGACAAGGGATACTCGCTTTTTTTTCTTAATAATCCGATTACACTCATTGATTAAAATCCGGATAATCCAAGTTTTAAAATAAGTGGGCTCTTTCAGTGTATGTACATTAGAAAAAGCTTTGGCAATGGTCTCCTGTATCGCATCTGCACAATCTTCATCCGTTTTAACAATTGATCTTCCTATAACAAATAGGCTTTGTTGAACAGCACGTATTAAAAATACAAAAGCTTCCTTATCTCCTTGTCTTGCAAGTTCTGCTTTTTCTGATAAATCCACCAATGCTCCCCCTTTCCTCTCATTCCTTCTATTCATTAGATCATCCTATACTCGGTTTGGTTCACAGGAAAACACAAATCTATTTTCCAATTCTACCCCGTATCTTTTTACGAAGTTGATTCGTTTACAAAGAGATACTATTTCTTTCTACGGAGGACTAATATTATGGAAATTTCAAAGGGAGTCGAAATGCTCCATCTGGACTATCATGGGAATGTGATACACCCTATTCTTTTAAAGGGTCAAGAAATGACTATTCTAATAGACACTGGTTTTCCAGGTCAATATGAGGATTTACGTGTGGCAATGGATAAAGTTGGCGTCTCGTTAGACAAACTAAAGGCGGTGATTTTGACCCATCAGGATGTCGATCATATAGGGAATCTACCGGAGATTTTGCAGACGCATGGTAACGCTATTAAAGTATATGCACACGAACTGGATAAGCCGTACATCCAAGGGGAACTGCCTCTTATAAAAGATGGTCACCTGGAGAATCCGCCAAAGGGCACAGTGAACCATACCCTAATAGATGGTCAGGAACTACCGTTTTGCGGCGGAATTCGCGTTATTCACACGCCTGGGCATACACCTGGTCATATCAGTCTTTATTTGAAGGAAAGTAAAACTCTCATTGCCGGGGATTCAATGTACAGTGTAGACGGTATGCTTGGGGGAATTCACGCCCCGACTACACCGGATATGAACGCAGCAAAACTCTCGTTAAGAAAGTATGCAGATCTCGACATTACATCTGTCGTTTGTTACCACGGGGGATTGAGTGATGTCAATGTGAAAGATCAGATAGCAGCACTCATCCAAGATTAAAGTTTCAATATACACTTTTGGAGAGTATCATTCGGTTATTCTAAAACCAGTCTGCTCATTTTGCTGTCAGTATAAATCATAAAGACGATTCTTCAGGTGCTCGCCACCCGTGGAACGTCTTTTTTCGTTGAAGAGAATAAGTAAATCATTGGACATTTTTGTTGCAAACCCATAATTGTTCGTATACAATAAAACAAATTAGTTGTTCTATAAATATAGAACAAGAAAGACGAGGGAAAATTCGAGCTATGAACTACAAAGTGGAAGTTGATTTCGCACCCATTTATGAATGTGTAAGTAGCCTGACGGTTTTCATGAGCAAACAGAATCATAATGCTCTGGATGCTGGAAAACTATGGGTCAGAGAAGTGCAAGATCGGTTCGCACCTGCCAAACTGCAACAAATGCGGGAGACGATGAAACTTGTAGATGATTTTAGCCTTGCACCTTATATTTGGAGTTGTCCTGGTGAACGCTCAGTGAGTGGTTTTTTGGATTGGCTTGAAGACCTAACCACAGGCCAGCTATATGACATCGCTGCTAATGTGAAGTTGTCCGTTCCCTCCAATCTCCCGGAACTGCGAAGCCGGACATCCGAAGCGCTTCGTGAATGGAATACCCACTATTTCAGCCAAATTGATTCGTCGATTATCGAAGGTCTCGCCTTAGAAGCTGAAACCAGACAGTCCAGTCTGAACGGAACCAATGACCTAGTGGTCTATGAGGAGGCAACGGAAGGTATGCGTCTATACCCCACCCCTCTGCTCAAACAAGTGATTCTAATCCCTCAATATCATGCTCGTCCCTTTGTCACCTCAGCCATCTTTGATGAAGTGATCTTCACCAGTTACTCTGCCGATATTCTCCCACCAGCAACGGGCCGTCCTGAACATCGGTTGTTGCGCCTAACACGAGCATTGTCCGACGAGACCAGATTATACATCCTCCGTCTGTTGGCTGGAAGGCAGTTAACATTCACTGAGATCGTTAGCGAGGTTAAACTTTCTAAGAGCACAGTACACTACCACCTGATTTCATTGAGGGCAGCGGGGCTTGTCATCGTGCATTATAATCAGAAAACTACCTCTTACAGCTTGCGTCTGGAAGCACTCAACAAGCTTTCGGAACAGATTTCAGCTTATATTGAAGAATGATGATAGTGCCCTTTAACTTACGCACACGGAGGAACATCCATGCTTAAGCGCAGTTATTATGGTTTACTAGCTACTGTCACTCTGAGTTCATTTGGTGACGTATTTGGTCTTCTGGCTATGGAATGGCTTGTCTATGAAATAACCGCATCTAAGATGGCCATGGGTGCGATGGCACTAAGCTTTAGCATTCCAGAAGTGGCCATTCGGTTGCTCGGCTCGCCGTTATCCGATCGGTTACACCGAGGGCGGTTCATGGCAGTCCTTGCTTCTGTTAGGTTGCTTGCTCTCTTATTACCGCTGAGTCTGGGACTCGCAGGCCACTTGCAATTATGGCACCTTTTTCTGGCCGCAGGACTAAGCGGGGCATGTTCTGCCCTGTTCATGCCCACCGCAATGGCAATTGTTCCGGGAGTATCAGATGAACGCAAACTGGTGCGTGCATTCGCGGTAATCGACGGCTGCCGTAATGCAGCTGCTTTGTTGGGCCCAGCCTTAGCCGGAGCTCTTACTGCCGCCGCCGGGGCGTTGCCAACGCTTGGCATCAACGCCGTTTGTTACACCGCCGCCATTGCCACGTTACTCTATCTGCCCACAATGCAGAAGCCAGTAGCAGCTAAGGCGTCCTTTTCAATTAAGGCTTATCTCAGAGATATTCACGAAGGTTTCTCCTTTTATCGTAGTTTCCCGGCCATGCTCTCGATTATGGGAATGGTTTCGATCAGCAACATGTCTTCTGTAGCGATCTGGACGATGATGATTCCTTTTGTTCGTGAAGTGTTAGATCGGGATGCCGCTGCAATGGGCACACTCACCACTGCTTCTGCATGTGGAACATTAGTAGGACTATTGATCATCTCGTGGATGGGTGAAATCAAAAGACGACGGACAGTCATGCTGTGCAGCCTAGCCGCCATTGGGCTTTTTAACGCCTTACTGGGCCTATTCCCGAGTTACCCGTTTGCACTCGTTGCCTTATGTGCCGCTGGTGCAGCAGGACCTTTCTTTGGTTCTCTCAGTTCATCTTTACATGGCACACTTGTCCCCGGACCCCTGCAAGGCCGAGTTAACTCAATACGGTTCCTCATTGGTGGCGGACTGCAGCCTGTAGGTGCTTTTGTAGGTGCAGCGGTTGCAGAACTATATGGTATTCCTTTTTTATTCTTGTCTTTGGGTCTGCTCCCCTTGCTTTGTTCGGCCGCCGCAGCTTTCCTTCCAAACCTGAAGAATTTAGATGGTGATTTATCTACTTTACAGAATAGAACACAAATTAATTCTCATAACAAGGAAATTAACACATTATAGGAACATCATTTTTTTTAAAGAGGTGAATCTCTGGATTAGTTGTGTGTATCCGCTTTAGCTGATTTTTAATCTGCCAATCGGATACATACCGCATAAAAAAAGAACGACAATCCCTGCTAAGGTTTTGTCGTTCCTCTTTCAATTGAAATCTCTTCCCTACATCTTACAAGCTACAGCAGTTCGAACTGAAGCTGAGGCTCAGCTATCTCAGCTTTCCCTTCCGGCTGTTCGGCGCCATATCCCAATTCTAGTACCGCAGCAATCCGCTCGTTGCCCAGTACGCCAAGAGTTTCAGTACGACTCCTGTCATACATCCAGTCATGCAACGTGCTGCGCACACCCAGGCCCTGTTCATGGGCAAGCAAACGAAAATTTTGGATCAGACAGCAGACTGCTGCAAAGTCCTCTTCCCGCTTATGATGATCCGCCTCTTCCTTCACCAAGACCAGAAGATAGGCTGGAGCGTGCTCCTGCAATCCCTGCATGAGTTTCCCATTACGGTTATCGGCAAAAATAAATCGCCACGGCTCACGAAGTCCATCATTTGGCGCCCACACGGCGTGATTGAGCAATTCAAGGATTAGCTCCTGCGATACCGGTCGATCCAAAAAATCTTTTGGACTGTGTATGCCTCCTTGCAGATCGGACAATTCCATTTTTACATCCTCCCCTCTACGTAGTCTGACCCTGAAATACAGTCCACTTTTGCTCAGCTGGTGTTCTTTTCCGGCTTCTTGGCGCTTTGTCGTAATATCCCATATGAAGAATGCCAACAAATCTTTCATCCTCACGCAGTCCAATTCCTTTGAAAAAGCCTTTATTCTGAATCATGGACTCTGTATCCCACAGCATTCCTAACCCTTGTTCCCATCCCAGCAGTTGGAAGCTCTGCATCACCCCGCAGGCTGCCGCATAATTGCGGTCATTGGTCAGACGATCCGGTCCTACAGTCGACATAACAATGACGTGAGCAGGAATATCGGTAAACCTCTTTTTAAACACATCCAGCAGTTTTCCCGGAATCAACTTGCCGAGCTTGCTCTGCGACATCTGTTCCAGCATGCAGTCAACCAACCGTTTGCGTGCTTCGGGAGTTCCGGCATAAACAACACGCCATGAGCCAGCTTCAACAGTTGGTTGAAGCCGTGTGGCCTTGTGCAGCAATTCAACCACCAACTCCTGTTCCACCGGTGTAGAATTACATTTACGAATACTTCTGCGTTCCCTGATCAATTCTGCCAGACTCAAGTGTTTCACTCTCCTTCAGTTTTTCTGGATTCCATATCCATGCTGCTGTCTTGAAGAAATTGATGTATTATTTTCAGCTCCGGTTCCGAATATTTGTCCAAAGAACGATAGAACCGTTCAGCCTCAAGTACATGTAAACGTTCATGCAGTTCAAAGATCTTTTTGCCTTGCGGTGACAACCGGAAATAGCTCTCCTTCTTGTTGTCATTCATTTTCGTACGTTTGACGAATCCTTCCTCCAGCAGTTTGTTGCCGATCTTGGTAATACTTGCTTTGGACAAATTCATCGCCTCAGCAATACCCGTGTTGTTAATAGGCTCATGCTTGCCAATGCAATCTATCATATGAACCGCGGTCAAATGCTGAGGGATTTTGTCCATGCTTTCCCGCTGGGCGATACTTAGAAAATGTTCAATTTCCGTATCTTTGTGATTCTCGTATACATGTAAAAACCGAATAAATTGGTCATACAGTAACTGTTTTGTTCGATCGTTTGAATCCATTCAGCTATCGCTCCTTATTTACTTATAAACAATAAAAAACCCTTAAATGATCAGTTTTGTTCACTAATTAAACATTAAATGATTTACTAGTTAACAATATATCACGAGTGATAACAGTTATCAACTATATAACGAAGATTGGGGCTACCAGGGAAACTAATAACCCATACAAATCAAAGAGAGATCCATTAACTATTGAACAATTCTGCTTTTTCAAGTACTATCAATCTAAACAATTTAAACGATCATATGTAACTGGCGAACACGGTGAACCGTGAGGGAGCATATGGTTTTGTAATAAGCCGTACGCCTGGGCAGAGGTAAGGAATATTTATTTCCTTGCCTCTTTTTTATGTTGAAAGGGCGATGTGAAAATGAGTACTGACAAACTGATCTTGAATGGACAAACGGTAGCGGATTTTATGAAGGAAGACATGGCCTCGAAGGTTGCCATTCTTAAGGAAAAAGGCATTCAGCCTAGTCTCGCTACAATTCTCGTCGGAGATGATCCTTCTTCAGCGACCTATGTGCGGATGAAAGGAAATGCTTGTGCTCGTTTAGGCATGCATTCCATTAAGGTCGTTCTTTCTGCGGATACCACCACGGATGAATTGATTCAAGAAATTAACAAGCTAAATGATGACCCTTCCGTACACGGTATTTTGCTTCAGCACCCTGTCCCGAATCATATCGATGAAAGAGCAGCTTTTGATGCCATTAGTATCGAGAAGGACGTTGACGGTGTAACGACCCTCGGTTTTGCACTTAATGCTTTTGGAGACGCAGAATTCCCTTCCTGTACACCACAGGCTATTATGCGAATTCTGGATTTCTACAATATTCAGATCGAGGGCAAACATGCGGTTGTCATCGGAAGAAGTCCAATTCTGGGCAAGCCTGTCTCAGCCATGCTGCTAAACCGGAATGCAACGGTGACGACTTGCCACTCCAAAACCGTGAATCTGGAGGAAATTGTGAAGCTTGGCGATATCATAATTGCAGCCGTGGGCAAACCGCTCTTTGTTAAAGGCGACTGGATTAAACCAGGTGCTGTCGTTATTGATGCAGGTTATAACAAAGGCAACGTCGGAGATGTGGACTACGAAGCTTGCTTTGTTCCTTCTTCAGCAATTACACCTGTACCGGGCGGTGTTGGTCCTGTAACGATTGCGACGCTCATCGAACATACGATTAAATCTGCCTACAAGCTATCTGAAAATGCATAAATGGATTAGCCAAAAAACAAGGTCCCTCCAGTTGACGAGGGGCCTTATTTGTCTTCGAATAAGCTCGAATTGAAAATAAGAAAATATATATATCTTTTTTTCTCTTTTTACAAACGGACCATATCTATATTATTATGAACAAGGCTTAGGAAGGAGATAAACATAACTTGAAACCTTTAGTACAGTTCCTGCATTTCGGTTATCATCAGGCGATGAGTTGCATTTTTCCTGTGGCGATCTTTGGAACGTTGGCCCTTTCTAGCGTAATTCAGATACCCTTTCTTTATCGCTATGATGCCATTCTGCTTGTATTATTAGCAGTACAATACCTTATGCACCGGAGCGGATTGGAAACACGTGATGAAATCAAAGTCATATGTATATTTCACGTGATTGGGTTGGTACTGGAGATGTATAAGGTATGGATGGGTTCCTGGTCATACCCTGAGCCTGGGTATACCAAGCTCTTTGGTGTCCCCCTTTATAGCGGATTTATGTATGCAAGTGTAGCAAGTTTTATGTGTCAAATATGGCGCAGATTGCGTATGGACATGACGGGCTGGCCTGGGTTTGCATCTTCAGTTCTGTTAGGTGGAGCTATCTATATCAACTTTTTCACACATCATTTTATTCCCGATTTTCGTTGGTGGTTGACCGCTCTTGTATTTATTGTTTTTCGAAAAACATGGATTATCTATCGGGTACGATTAACTACCTATCGAATGCCGTTAACACTCGCTTTTATCATCGTAGGTTTTTTCATCTGGACCGCTGAAAATATAGCTACATTTTTTAACGGCTGGAAATACCCTGACCAGCATGACTCCTGGCAACTGGTCAGTTTTAGCAAGATCAGTTCGTGGTTCCTTTTGGTGATTATTAGTGTCATCATTGTTGCCCAACTGAAATATGTCAAAGCCAATCGAAAATCATGAGTAGGAGGATACAATGGAAGACTTTATTTTGTGGTTGAAATATGTGTTATTAGGTATCGTACAAGGGGCTACAGAGCCTATTCCGGTTTCTTCAAGCGGACATTTGATTATCGTTCAACGATTGCTTGGCATGGAGCAGAACGGATTATCCTTTGAAATTTTGACGAACACCGCCTCACTGATTGCCATTATGTTTATCTTTCGGGAAGATATCAAAAAAATTATTGTAGGAGGCTGGCGGTTCCTAGTCTCTCGCAATGCGGAGTACAGAGCAGATTTTATGTTTTGTCTATACATAATCATTGGTACCCTCCCTGCTGCGATCGGGGCTGTGCTATTCAAGGATAAAATTGAAGAAATATTCACTTCTGTTTATACGGTTGCGATTAGTTTACTGATCACAGGAATTGCGCTGTGGCTCATTCGAAACCTTCGCGGGCGCAAAAGAGATGGAGATTTGTCTGCGAAAGACGCAGTACTGGTGGGTCTGGCTCAAGCGGTGGCTCTTATTCCGGGAATAAGCCGCTCAGGTGCAACAGTCATTGCATCTATTGCTGTCGGGATGAAACAAGAAACAGCGTTGAAATTTTCCTTTATGCTCTACATTCCGATTAGCATCGGCGGGGTAATTTTAGGTGCATCTGACATCGTAACCGATCCGCACCGCGCGCAGTTGGCTATACCTTACATTTTAGCGTTCATTACGACCCTTATCGTAACCTACTTTTCAATGAGATGGTTCATGGGAATTATGGCTAGAGGGAACTTGATTTACTTTTCATACTATTGCTTCGTAGTCGGAATTCTTTTACTTATTTTTTTGTAAACCGGAATTTCCTTGTAACGTATAAGGGAACAACCCCTAAACTAAAATGTACCCTATAAGATGGACACTTTAAAAAAGGTCATCTTGTAGGGTCTTTTTGTGTACAATGAATAAAAAACGAGCGGTGGTCAAGCGGATGTCAAAGAAATGCTTTACAACTCAAGAGCAAGATCAGTTAAGAAGAAATCCCTATGTGAAAAATGTCAGCGCTAAAGCTATTACGTACACGGATGCGTTCAAAGAACGATTTATTCAAGAATACAGTCAAGGTACGCTTCCCCGTGAGATTTTTCAGGAAGCAGGCTTTCCCATTGACGTCTTGGGTGCAACCCGAATTCGAAAGGCTTCCAATCGATGGCGTGCGGCTTTTCAAGAACAAGGACCTGCTGGATTAACAGACGGTAGAATACACGCTTCAGGCCGTTCTCTGACCCGTGAATTAAGTCTTGAAGAAAAATATGCCCGTTTGGAAGCGAAAATGAAATGGCTTGAAGCGGAGAATGAATTCTTAAAAAAGCTCGATCAACTCGAAAGGCAGATGAGAAAAAAGAAATCCAACTAAGTACGCGGCAAAAATTCGAACTGATTCAACAGATGATGCATACATACCCTTTCCAACGCAAGGTGCATGTTCTTTGTGAAATTGCTGGAGTTTCACGTTCGGGCTATTACCAATATTGTAGCGAAGATGCCAGGTTACATCGTCAAAATCAGGAACAAGACGATCAGAAAGTGAAAGCGATCGTTCTGAAAGCCTACCATTACCGTGGAAGAAAGAAAGGCGCCCGTCAAATCAAAATGACGCTGGAGCACCAATATGGAGTCATATACAATCTCAAGCGAATTCGTCGTGTCATGCAAAAGTACAACATCGTTTGTCCGATTCGAAAAGCTAATCCCGCACGTCGTATGGCCAAAGCGACCCAAGAGCATCGAACCTGTCCTAACACGTTAAATCGAGCTTTTAAGCAAGGGATTGCAGGCAAGGTACTATTAACGGACATCACGTATTTAACTTATGGGAAAAATAAGCGAGCCTACTTATCGACCATTAAAGATGCTGAAACGAATGAGATTTTAGCTTATGAAGTCTCTGCTTCACTCGGTTTGGACATTGCGATTGAGACGTTGAATCAACTCAAAAAGCATCGTCACCTCACCTCAGATGCGTTGATTCATTCAGATCAAGGATTTCACTATACGAACCCAAAGTTCCAAAAGATTGTGAAGAATATGGGGCTGGGACAATCCATGTCGCGTCGAGGAAACTGTTGGGATAACGCTCCACAAGAATCATTTTTTGGGCATTTTAAAGATGAAACGAACTTTAAAACGTGTATGACCTTGGAAGAGGTCAAGCAAGAAGTGAAAAGCTACATGATTTATTACAATCATTATCGAGGTCAATGGAACTTAAACAAGCTGCCGCCTGCACGATACAGACAGCAGCTTGAAGTTGCCTAACCTTTTTAAATTGTCCTTTACAAGGGGTACATTTTAAACAATGGGTTGTTCCCTTTTTATTGTATTCCAAACTTGGCTATCCCTACCCTACTCACAGGTTCCGTACGAACACTCATTAACGTTCTCCCAGAACCATGGAACCCATGCCATTCGGATCATCAATTTGTTTATGGGTTACGAGCTCTCCTTTATCGTTGAATCCCTTCATTTCATACGGGATAGTTGCAGATGAGGGCAAGTATACAAACCAGATTATGCTTTCCGGTCCCACCTCAACCAGCTTGGCTTCGGTAACTACTGGTTTCTCATCCCCCTCGAACTCGACAGTTACACGCTGAATAGCCGGGTCTAATATATGTCCAAACAGCATAGGGAAAGGTGTCGATATATGACTCAATCCAGGTATGCTCATATAATCCATTGCAGACGTGAACTGAGATGATTCACCGATGGAATATCCGCCACCCCATGCCCACTTCCATCCTAATATTATTTTCCGAGCATACTCCATCTGAAGATTGCTGTTATTTTCCTGACCCGTTTTTTGTTTAAACAAAATTATGCCGCCGTCTACCGGTTCTTGATGAATGATTTGTAATGAATCATCATTATTTCTAAACTTCTGGATCGCTTCTTCAGCAGTTTTTCCTATAGGAATATGCATGGTTTCACTCATTCCCATTGCTTTGGACATGCGCCGATCGGCTAGTCCGCCAGGTCTGTCATTAACATAAACAAATGCGATGCACGTTATGAGCAAAAGTAAAATGACTATCGCAGTAATTCGAATGAATTGTTTGCTTCGCATTTTTGGCATTACGATGTCCACTCACTCCTTAAGATGATGATGACTATTCGTCCTGAACCGTGGATAAAGACACAAGGACCGGACCAGCGAAATCAGAGGCTTCGTCACCTTTGGGATTGTGAAGACGGAATAAAAAAACGTCACCTTTTTCTGATTTCCAGACCATATAATCGTTTATCCCTTTTTCAGATGAAGCTTGAAGATAAAGCTCAGCAAAACCAAGCGGGTGCTCAATCAACTCGCCACTATAATCAGTCACCGCGCTGAATTTTTCCAATTCTTCTCGCCCCGCTGTCTCAAGCTTTTTCAAATCATAATCAGAGGGCAGCGGTTCAATATCCACATAGTAGTCCGGATTGCTTGTCAGCGACAAGCGGCCTTTGGCAGCATCAAAAGAAAACTTCTCGAACACGTACAATGTAAAACCCTCTCCTTGATGCAAGGTTGCCGTTTGTGATGAATTCCCCTCCCCTGTCATCAAATCAAAACTTTCTGTTTGCGGTCGTGTCGTTTCAGATGTTTCTACATTCTCTGTGGTGGGAGCTGTAACCGACTCATTTGTTGGTGCTCACGGTTCAGAGGTTGCAGGCGGCTCTGTTTCTCCAGAGCAAGCTGTAATTGCAAGAAACATAACGAATATCGGGATTTTAATAAAAACAGAACGAAGTTCTTTCAATTGTATCACTCCTTACGAGTTTAATGGTCAATATGTTATTACCCATGGAAGCGCATAGAAACCATACGCTCTCCCCTTCCCACTCCATTCACCACCTGAACAATATGGTATGTCTAAAACAAAAAAAAGTCGCCATAATGGCGACTTTTTACGCAAATTAGATTCTACAGATTGTAAAATCAATCGAACTTATAGGTCCAAAATGCTTCTCTTCCAAACCGATTTCGGATTTGTTCATCATCCATTTCCCGCTTGCCGACAAGTTCCGGCGCTTGGAATTGTGAACGGTGAGCTCGAATCGACGCCATTTTCTTGGCAAGGAACCCGCTCACATCTTCAATCACATCCGCTTTCCCGATGCTCTCTTCGTGATTGTTCGAGAATGCGCAGCAGTACACAATAGGTCTTTCCTCTGCGGGCAATCGACCAATCGTTCGCGTAACTGCGGCTCCGGTTGCATCATGATCGGGATGCACACTATATCCCGGATAGAAAGTAATGACCAGTGATGGGTTAAGCTCCTTGATCAGCGCCAAGATGTGGCCATCTAGCAGCTCAGGGTCTTCAAACTCGATCATTTTATCATGAAAACCCAGCATCCTTAAGTCTTGAATACCAATCGCATTGGAGGACTCTATGAGTTCATCCTTACGGATTATTGGCAAGGTGACCCGGTTGGCAAATGGAGGGATGCCCATATTACGTCCCATCTCCCCTAGAGTCAGGCAAGCATAAGTGACTTGAGCACCGCCTTCTATGTACTTCGCCAACGTTCCCGAAGCAGTGAATGCTTCATCATCGGGATGGGGAAACACAACTAAAATGCGCTGATGTTCAATCTGTTTGTTATTCATGCTTATTTGATCCTCCGCTTTCATCAGAACAATTCCCGACTAAGTTGTAAAGCTACAACCAGCTTTCCTTGACTATCGTGACCAGCCAGAATGAGTCGTTCTTGTTCCAGCTCGTCAATGTGTGTAAGTCCCTCAGCGTATATCCAGCCGTGAGTGGTCTTTAAGCCAACTCGGTATGGGCCCGTGCCCGAGATAGATCCTTGCGTATATCGTATGACCGCATTGGAAATGAATGCCGACCCCGGGTGCCTGGTGCTATCGAAGTGACTGGCGTAAGCACCTGACGTGAGTTCGAGGTGTAAATATAGGTCCTGATCGAGAAGTTGATTGATCCGGTGTTGGATGTCTTGAGGCTCTATTGGCTGCATGGCGGCCTCCTTTTTAGTAAAAAGTAACGTTCTACATCCATTTTAACATATGTCCCGTGAGAATAAACATGGAATGAGTGAGCGAATATTTGTAATACTCTCTATTTACTGTTTTCTAAAGAATCCTCTTCCTTCTGCACGGGTTCAGAGCACTCTCTTCTTAACAGGGCAATTTCATGTCGATAAGGTGCACTTTTATATTTTATTTTGCCAATCGACGGCGTCTCAAGCAGTTTCGGAAGTGACACGAGTTCGGGATGATGTACGATATAATCCAAAGCCTGAAGTCCGATATGTCCGTGCCCGATGTTCTCATGGCGATCTTTCCTCGATCCCCGCACATTCTTAGAATCATTGATATGCAGTACTTTTAATCGATCAAGGCCAATTACCTTGTTAAACTGCTCAAGTACCCCATCAAAATTATGAACAATATCGTATCCGGCATCATGAACATGACAAGTATCCAGACATATGGAAATCCGTTCATTCCGTTGCACGCCATCGACAATCTGTGCCAGTTCTTCAAAGCTTGTTCCGCACTCTGTTCCCTTTCCGGCCATCGTCTCCAACGAAATCTGTACCTCCGGGTGATTATCGTCTTGTAATACTTCGTTTAATCCCCGGATTATTTGTCGAATACCGATGTCCAATCCAGCGTTTACGTGGGCCCCAGGGTGAAGAACAAGCTGATTTGATCCAAGCGATGCCGTTCGTTCGATCTCATCCCGTAGAAATTGTACGCTAAAATCAAACACCTCTCGCTTGTAACTATTGGCCAGATTTATCAGAAATGGAGCATGCACAACTATATTGGAAATGCCCTGATGCTTCATATGCAATTGTCCTGCTTCTATATTATATTGCGAAATAGGTTTTCGTTTCGAATTCTGCGGTGCGCCGGTATACATCAGAAAAGTAGATGCGCCGTAAGAAGCAGCTTCTTTACTAGCCTGGAGAAGCATCTCTTTTCCTCCAAAGGATACATGCGATCCAATTAGCAGATCACTACTTTTCATTACCAACCACCCTCTCCTGTCGAATCCATTATTCAATTATCAATGAAATGGGTTGGATTGGCTAATGGGAAATGACGGTGGTGAAGGAGATCAGAGGAAGGCACCACTGGGTTATAATAGCTTATATCGTTTAAGGCAAAAAAGCCGCCAATTGGCGGCTTGATATGCATTTCAGTTCTCGTTACAACCATTTTCATTCTCAACGCTTAGCTTCCGGTTCAAGGAGTAACCGATACGTTATCGAAATGCGTATGCTTGTTTGCCGTTCTAACACCGATTTTGCCATGCGTGAACGGATTCAAGCTGTTGTCGGTATAATCGATCTTCGGAGTGACCATATCATCCACATAAACTTTGATGTTTGTACCATTAACGGCAACTTTCATATGATACCAGGTATTGGTGGAATATGACTGCGCGTTGCTCTTGAGGAGCGCCCAATTATAATTCATCTTGCCCAGACTGACTCCGCTTGTGGTCAGATAGGCGTAATATCCTTGTAAAGCATCATAATTGTTTTGGCCTCGCTCAGTGCCGTGGGATGGATTGGACACTCTGACAAGCAAGCCCCCATCTCCCCCCGAGTCAATCATCTTGATATCTGCCTCGACCGTATAATCCGCCCATCCCGAATCCCCAAATGTAGATTTGGCAGGTCCGGTGCTCGCTGCACTGTATTCTCCGTTCTCCACCGCCCAGGTTCCTTCAAACCGGGTCCATCCATTGTCATCGCCGTCGTTAAAATTATCGCTTACGCTTGTCACATCAACATTTTTCTGAAACGTCATTCTTGAGAAATCGGCCTCACCTGTTACGAACTCAACCTTTAATTCCCGTTGTCCGGCGTTTAAATAGACCTTTTTCTTCGATATGTTTTTCCAATTATCCCATCCGCCCGTATTAGGTACATTGACGATACCCGTTAAGTCGGTCGCACCATCCCACACTCGGATCTGAGCCCCGTCCAACGAGGTAGCCATGCGAAAATCAATATCGTAATATCCACTTGACTCTACGTTTACTTTGTATTTATACCATTCTCCAGTCTGATTCCAGCCTAAGTTGAACAGTCCATCGTTATTCAGGCGAATATCCCCGGCATCGGTCCGATAAGCCCCGCCCAGGTTCCCGGCCGTTGTATCGTGATAAGCGACACCTTCGCCTCCTTTCATATAATGAACTGCCTCGATTGTGCCTGGAATCGGTTTGGAGGCATTCCATGCGCTGCTTCCGTTCACATCGTTGTTAAAAGCAGTATAGCCGAAGTCCGCATGCGTATCCTCTGTCAGAACACCAATTTTGCCTGCTCCTACATTGGCGGTACGCGTTGCTTTGAACATACCATCTACGTAGTATTTAAACGTTGATCCCGATTTTTCTATCCGTATGTTATGCCATTTCGAATAATTGAAGTCGGCAGGCAGATCGAATGTTTGCCAAGCCTGATCCACTCCGTTAATTCGGAAAAATGTCTCAAGTCTTTTGTTTTTCGAACTAATCAGCGCAACACCGTAATTGTTCTCATTCGTATAGGAGAATGTAGCGCCGTATCTCGGATTGGTGGACGTCCCCCGATTCATTTCCTTCATGTTAAATTCAGCCGTATAATCGGATGCGCTGCTCGAAGCGGTAACTTGTTTATACCAAGTTGAGCTGCCCATTGAATTTTGCCACATGAGTTCCTGATTGTAGATGCCCCAATTACCACCGTTCACGTTGGACCAATTGCTCCCGATTGCAGAACGATCGAAGTAATCATAGAAAACAGGCATTTCTGGATTGGGTTGATCCGTTGAAGTCGGACCTTGCACGATCATCTTGTCGTTGTTCCATACAATTCGGTCCATGTTCAGATGCCGTAGAGGTCCAATTATTCCGTTACCTTCCAAATTATGATACATCATATAGTGAGTGTCCAGATTAGGTCCTGTTACTACGGTATTGTGTCCCAATCCCACGGTTGGGCCCTCTGTACGAATCAATACCGGGTTTGTGCTATCAGTAACATAACCTGACCTCGGACCTGTGGTGCTAACTGCTACATCCACCCGATATCCTTTACTAAATACGTGGTTACCTGTATAGGTCATATAGTATTTTCCATTTCGTTTGAAGAC
This sequence comes from Paenibacillus sp. GL_099_B, assembly GCF_057835695.1. NCBI lineage: Bacteria > Bacillati > Bacillota > Bacilli > Caryophanales > Paenibacillaceae > Paenibacillus > Paenibacillus sp. GL_099_B. The sequence continues at coordinate 3,376,030 of NZ_CM174430.1, read as the reverse complement.
GGTTGAACCCTCAGTCCAGCCTCCCATCCCCACTCCTGTTGACGCACTCACTCCGATCTCAGTCGGACTGCTCATCGGTGCTGCATCTATGCGGCCCTGTGCGGCGTGATAGAAGCTGAACGAGCCATCATCGTCAATGAATACATTACCGTCAATCGACTTTCCAAGGTTGCCAGTTACTACATTGAAGGGTCCGGTAGGACTTGTGCTGCTCAGCACGTAATGACCTTTTCCGGCAGGTGATGTATACATGTAGAACATGCCATTCCAGTAAACGACTTCAGGAGCATAAGCTCCGTGCGTAATAGGATCTGTTGCAGCTAATCCACGGTACGACCAATTCACCAGGTCTTTGGAGCTCCAGACTTTGACACCGTCGTCCGTATCTCTTGTGCTTACATACAGGTAATAATATCCATTAAATTTCAATACATAGGGGTCCCCGAGTCCATATTGTCCCCATTCATCCGGTAACGTTTGCGGATTTTGATAGGCTTTGGCAGGGAGTGGCACCGACGAAACCATTAATAAAATAACCAACAGCGTGAACATGAATCGACGACTCTTCCTCACATGATTTCCTCCTAGTCTGTTTTTTGTTACCGCTTACAAATACATCAAGGTTCTCTACGTGCGCTTCTGTCTTACATCTGGTGTTGAAATCTAGCATAAAGTAAGCAGTTACAAATAGAAATAACATTTCGTTGTCATTTATTTGGCATTTTGTTGGAAAAAAGTGCTTATCTTTTTTTAGAACTCACTCGTTCATATAAACAAGAAAAAACCTCAGGAAAACTCTCCTGAGGTTTAGACGTATATCCCGTTTCTTACGTATTAATCCAACAGCGGGATAACGGTGAGGCATAAAAGATTGATCTCTCCATGTCCACCTGAAATTTTGATTGTGTTAACATTGCCTGGCTCCAAAGGAACGGTGATATTTGTGATCCCGTTAAATTCTTGCAAACCGCCAGTGGATAACGCATTCAGCAAGGAATAGTCCTGGTCATTAATCGTCAGATGCAATTTGGCTAGTCGTTCGCCTGTGGCATAATGAAGCTCAACTGATGCTCTTCCGCCTTCGCCTCCATCTATATTTTTAAACAAGGCGAAAGCTTCTGAGGATTGAAGATTCCCGACCACGGTTTGCCCGGATTGCAATTCCCTGATTTCAGCTCCACCAAAGACCTGGCTGGCTGCGCCCGCATAAACCTTCCGTTGCTGGACAGGAACTGGGGCTGGACCGACGGAGGACACACCTTCCCTTGTCTGAACCACAGGCTTGATGGAACCATCTTCATCGAACTCCAGATAGTCGATACATACGCTGCGCAGCGTACCTTCTCCAGAGATCGCTTGATTGTGATAAAAAAGATACCATTGCCCATTGAATTTCACTACAGAACCATGGGTAGTGGAACAGCCGGTCGGCTCCAGGAAGATGCCTCGGTACGTCCATGGACCAAGCGGATTCTCGCTTGTTGCGTATCTCATACGGTTGTTATTTTCCAAATTATCCGCATAGGTAAGGTAATAAAGATTGTTTCTTTTGAATACCCAGGCCGCCTCGTGAAAATCCTCGAGACCTTGCATTTCTGTCATACCGTTTTCCAGAGACATCATATCTTCATTGAGCTTACCTCCTAGACAGACACTGCCGCCACCATAATAGATATAGGTGCTGTTGTCATCGTCTACAAGTACACACGGGTCAATTAGTGCAAACCCGCCAAGTCCCTCGATATACCCTTGATCCGTAAAGCCATGCGCTGGGTTGCGACTGGTGGCAACCCCAATTTTCCAGGAATCGTTCCAGTTCGAATCACTTGGATGCGGATAATAGAAGTAATATGTCCCATTCTTGTATGCACAGTCAGGCGCCCACATGAAGCCGCCCTCCGGTCTGCCCCAGGAAACGTCGTCCGAACGGAGTATTTCCCCTTCGTCCAACCAGTGAACCATATCCTCCGAGGAGAAAACATGATATCTGTCCATGAGATCACAGCCTCGGGCTGGGTCCATGTCATGAGAAGCGTAAATATAAATTTTACCGTCATTCCATACATGTGCCGAAGGGTCTGCTGTGTATATGGATGTAATTACTGGATTCATGGATGTAGTCTTTTGGCGTGTGGTTTCAAAGTCAATATCATTAGTAGTCATTTTAAATCCTCCTGAACGTATACTTACTTGTTAAAATCATGCCCTTTGGGCTCTATTGATGACTCGTTGGATGGTTTGCAGTCACTGGAATCTGGTTTTTGAACATGCGATTGATATCCCCTGCAAGTCGGAGATAAAAGTCCGAAGATACGGCAACACCGTCGGCATCCAGCGTCAGAAAATATTGATTGGTTGGAATCATGGAGCTGTTCTCTGCCATCTTGGCAATAGCTGTGCCTTCATCGTACTCGTCAAACATTGCGATATATCCAGTATTAATGCCGATGCTCTTCAGATTGTAGGCCTGCCTCCACATGAAGTCACCATGCAGACGCGGATTTTCGTTTCTTGGGCCACCGGTCATGTTCGACCAGGCCGAACCCGGCCAGATAACTGGCTGATAGTCAATTCCATTCTGCTGGGTGAAGGTCAGGTCGGGCTGAAGTTGATTGCTTTTGAAGCTGTCCGCTTGCTGAATATTGCCGAAGCGTGCAACGGACCAAGGCGAGATCATATCTAACGACTTGTAGACATTCATAAAGTCAGATCGGGAGTCGTTGTTACCTGTTCTCCAATACGTAGGCACACCGCCGATGACATAGATCCCCTGGTTTTTGAACCAACCGATCAAATCGGCCGACTCTGCTGCAGTACCCGGCCGATCCGTGAAGCCAATACCCCAGATACAAACAACCATTTTGCCGTTCTGCTTCGCATAAGCTGAAGATGATGGAAGGTGCATATTGTTCACGACATTAGTCGACCAGTCATGCTTGACTGCCTGTACCCAATTGCTCGTATTCATTCCCGTAATGTCATACATGACATAGAACTTGCGATTATAGGATTCCGCGGCATTCTTAACCTTGACGGCCACGCTGTCCCGGTTGCTTTTCCAGTTGTTAGGTGTGTCACTCTCATCTGCGCCGAACCGTTGCAATGCTGCACCGTCGATATTGTAGGTTTGCATCCACTCAAAATGTTTGTTGACCGTCTCCTGATCGTATGAGGAGAACAGTTTGGCAGGAGAACCATTGCCGAGGTTCGCCAAACTTGTCTGATACAGCTTGGAATATTCGCGAAGGTCTGGATACAACTCGAAATTCTCGTTGCCATTTGCTGATGGTGCACTGCTATTTTTGGACCAGTGCACCCAGCCCCCGTTCGGTGAACCGTCTCCGGCTGCGTTGAACCAGCCTTGATATCCGGCATACAGTTTGCCTACGACATCGCCTCCGCTACCTGCGGCGGATGCACTGAACTTGAACCAGAGTAGATTGAACAAATTTCCGGTTCCGCCAGTGAATTTAAGATAGACCGTGTGTACACCAGTGGCACCACTGATCGACCCGGAATTGGTTTGCCAGGATTGCCACCCGCCCGTACTTGGAACAGCAACAGTTCCCGCGAGTGTCCCGTTTAGGCTATCCAGACGGACCTCAATGGTACCGCCACTGTTATTGCTTGCAGCTCTCACGTCGATTGAATTGGCACCGCTGCCAAAATCCACATTGTTGAATACAATGTAATCGCCGTTGTCGATAAATGCGACATTTTGCCCGCCCTCGCTGGAACTTTCCAGCTGGACTCCAGATTGACTATTGTAACTGGAAGCCTGCGTTTGATTAAACGCGGAAGCTGCCGATACGATGGAAGGAGAAATAGACAAACACAACGTAAGAATCAATAATGCCGCACTTGCAAAAGCCAAAACCCTCTTGTTTTTTTGCATGAAATTTAGCATAGTATCCCCCTATTCATTTTAGTTGCGTGTGAACTACTCCTGTTCTTCATCCGTCCACGAATGCCTCGGTCCCCAGGATAGAACTTCTTTTACCATTCCATTACTGACAATTGCTTCTCGATTAGAGAAACGTGTCCGTAGATCTTTTACATCGGGATAAAAGGTGGCGAGCAAGTCTGTCGTTTGGCGATCGCTTAACGTATCATTAGCGGTAACATTAACATGAACAGCCCCATCATAATCGGCGTGCAGAGCAGCCAAACAAGCATCCACGGCATCCCTGATATCAATGTAACTCCACAATATGTGCTTGAACGTTTCCGCCTTCGCAATAGCCAGATGTCTGTACTCTCCCGGTCCCACAATCATTGAAAAACGGAGGGAAATCACCTGCATCCCACTTCTCCGATGAAACATCTCTGCAGTGAGCTCATTAACGATCTTGGACAGGCCGTAACATTCCTGCGGCTGTTGCGGATGCTGTTCATCCACCGGGAAATAATCGGGAGAGAAGGGGGTGTTGGCCCAGGCAAATCCGTAGGATGATTCGCTAGAGCCCATGACCACCTTTTTTATACCCAGCAAAGAGGCTGCTTCCAGCACATGGTATCCGGAAAGTGTATTATTAGCGAAAATGTAGCTGTGAGGGTAGTGAAGCGGCGCAGGAATCGCGGCCAGATGGATGATCGCATCCACTCCGGCAAGCGCTCCCACGACTTGACCATAATCGTTCAGATCGACAATGATCTGTCTGCAACGGACCCGGTCAGACAGGTGTTTATCCAGCGATACGACATCATGACCCTGTAATTGCAGCTTCTCAATGACCTGTGAACCCAGCTTTCCGCCTCCGCCTGTAACTGCAATAGTCTTCATTCCTTTATCTCTCCTGTCTGTTCTTGTCACTTCGTTATGGTCGCACCAATGTCCCATCCGCTTTACGGTCCAGAGGATACGGCCGATGATATTTGTTGGGATCCCACGAGTCGTTAAGTAATGATTTGGCCTTCACTTCATCCAATTCAATGCCCAGTCCCGGTTTGTTGGAAGGATATAGATATCCGCCCTCTCTGACGATATGTCCTGGGAAAGCCTCCAACTCATGAGGTTTAAAATGATTGATTTCCTGGATACCAAAGTTCCACAGGGCCATATCCAGATGGACAGCAGCTGCCTGGTTAACGGGATCATTCTCCCCACCCTCCTGCCAGGCTGTTCGTACTCCGTAGGCTTCGCCCAGCGTAGCGATCTTGCGGCAAGCGCTGATTCCGCCTGCTTTCGATACCCGAACTCTAATGAAATCGATCAACTTCTCTTGAATCAAATCGGTCCACTCCTGAGGATTAACAAATAATTCTCCTACTGCCTGCGGCGTAGCACTCTGTTGACGAAGCTGTCGATACCATCCGATCTGTTCCGGAGCAAGTGCATCTTCCAGAAAGAAAAGATGATAAGGCTCAAGTCGCTTCGACAGCTGAATGGCATGAATTGGAGACAAATGTTCATGCACATCATGGGTAAACTGAATCCCATTACCAAATTCCAAGCGCAACTTCTCGAACATGTCAGGGATGGCATGCAGATACGCATGTTCATCGAATACAGGACCGCTGCTCCAGGGCTCGCGCGGCAAATTCGCGTCCTTGCCGCTGACAAATCCCCCGCCACCGTAGCCTCCCATCTGCACTCGAATGACCGTGTATCCTTCTTCCATAAAACGAGATACATCTTCTTTCAGCTCGCTGATATCAGCACCTCCGGCATGGCCGTAACAGGGAACTGCCGAACGGCAGGCCCCTCCTAACAATTGATATACCGGCAGATTCGCTTCCTTGCCCTTGATATCCCACAGGGCCATGTCAATTCCACCAATGGCCGTGTTAAGCATTGCCCCATTTCTCCAATATCCGCTCATATGCATGAGATGCCACAAATCTTCAATTTGGGATGCATCCCTTCCCATAAGTAATGGTGCCAGCAGTTGTTCTATGACCTGTACCACCGCTTCGGGATTATAAAGATCGGAAGCAGAACCCAATCCGTAAAGACCATCCTGATCCGTCGAAATCTTCACAATTGTCCAGCTTCCGTCGTGTCTTGTACGTAGGCATTCTATCCGTGTAATTTTAGCCATGCGTTCACTCTCCTCATTTGCTCCATTGTGATCATACTAGTGGATTTAAGGCAAACGGTTGTATAAACGATACAGCAACACTGCGGTCTCAGCACGTGTAAGTGTAGCTTCCGGATGGAAGCTGTCATTACTACCTTCCATAATTGTTGATCTGGTTAACGAATCAATCGCATCACGGGCATATGCCTTAATCAAATGAGTATCTTTATAGTCATCCAGACTGGATTCACCTTCAGGAAGAGGCTGCATCCCGATAACTTGCATAGCTCGGTAGATCATAACCGCTGCTTCTTCCCGGGTAATTGGAGACGCTGGCGAGAATAGATCGGCGCCTGCCCCTTGAATGATGCCCAGCGTTCTTGCGGTATTCACGGACTGTTCGTAATAAACATGCTCAGGTACATCCGCGAAGCGTTCCACCTTGGTTCCCTGATCAGTTTGTAATTCTAAGGCATTGGTAAGCAGGGTTACGAAATCCGCTCGGCGGATCATGGATCGAGGCTGATATTCTGCCTTTGACATTCCACGAATAACCCCTTTGGACACTAGAACTTCGATGGCATGGCGGGCCCATGATAGCTGCTGTATATCCTGGAATGTTTGATTATCCTGAGTAATTGCATAAACTCCGTTTTGCCGTGTTTTGAAAATCATTTGTTCCGATTTTTTATTGAATTTCCCATTTGGAATGGAGATCATTTGCCCGTCTTCCGCTATAAGTTGTACTGCAAGTTTTTCCGGGTCCAGCAGTTCAGTTACATTAGGCTGATAAGGTAAACTTACTGTGATTGGCGTAATGGAATTTTGCCATGTAACGGATTTGCCATCCGATATCACAGATAATGAAATCGCAGGCCGCTCTCCTAAATCTGATTTCATCTTGGCATTCCAAGTGCTTCGGTCAGCCTTGCTTAACACCAAGGTACTACGCTCTCCAATCGTTCCTTGGGTATTGGCCAGCAAATTGCTCGGAACCAGCAGCACTCCCCCTGCTGTTCGAATCTCCAGCCAATGGGTAGATGGTGTTTCCTGCAAAAAGCTCGATGGAAGTGTCAAAGCGTATCCTTCAGCACCATCCACGGACTCGATGTCCACAATCAGCTTCTTTTTCCCGTCCTGATCAGGGGTGATGCGATTGAATGCATCCTCCATCATCTTGTTGGTGAGCTCGGCTGTTGCCAATGCAGCAGCTTTATCCAGCTTGGGCTGTAGCTGCATTGTAGCACCAGGAGCGGCAGGTGTTGCTTCATTCTTCCCTCCAGTCGTAGAGCCCCCTCCAGCACTTGGCTCCGAACCAGAACCCGAGCCTGGATGTGGATTGGGTCCCTCGGGATTCGGATTGGAACCTGATGTAAGAGCAGCGAGTCTCACGAGTAATGAGGACTTCAACGTGCCGCCCGGTAGCAGATTAACGAAGTTGGTTGCTGTATCTATAGAGGTAACATCTTTCTTTTGCTCCGCAATACGAACACTCGCCTCAGCCGATTGCTCCAACAATGTCACATAATCACCCGTAAGCAGATACAAGTTTCCGAATAATCGCGCATCTTTACTTGTACCGATCCCTCCATTAAACTCCATAAAGCCTGATCGTCCTTCGCCATCGTTTTCATTGACAAGCAATGCAAAACCGATAGGTTTGTCAGCTTGGAACGAATATCCTTCCTGATGAAGTGCTGCAAAAGGCAGCGTAATTTGATAATGAGTAATATGGGTCGTCTCGTCCCGGGTAATGTTTGCTGAAGCGGATTCCAATAATCCTGTAGCAACACCTTCTGGAGCTCTCCATCTCCATTTCGTGATGACACCTTCCTGATTCAGTGCAAAACCAAGCTCATTCACCTGTTTGCTGGCCGCACCATCCTCTTTGCCAAGGTCAATACCGAGCTGTAAACTGTCTCCTTGCCATATATCGCCATTAGTATTGGATTGATGGTGAATATCGTCCTTGACGTCCACCTTGAGAACCAAATTTTCCGCATCCCAACTTGCTTTAGCTTGAATGCTGAGGTCATTCGGACCTCCCCAGCTTCCACCGACGCTGTTGTAATGCTCCGGACTGGAAACCTCAATGAATGGCAGCGTTCCAACAGCATCTTTTTGTGCCGCAAAGGATTGTGACAGCTTGACTGAAGTCTCATAACGGAACCCGCTCTCAAGCGTTACTCTGAATTTGAGCAAGTCACTTGATATATAGGGAAGCGCCACTTCCATGCTTTTTCCAATGCCCAGCCCTTCAAATCGCACTGGCTTAAACATCGCATGATACACACTCGGCTCAATCAGTTCGATCTGCCCTTTAAGCAAAGCCGCACCTGCAACATTAGTCAAAGTCAGCGTGCTTCCAAGTTCACCTGGTCTGGATGGATCATACCCAAGCTGGTTCAGTTTGAGTGCCAAAGGAAACAGATTGGTACCCGTCACTTTTCCAGGAGGTGCCTCATTCTCAATCTGAAAACCGCCATTAAACAGGTTGTTGGATATCACCATCTTCTCTACGTTTGGACCTGCAACCACATGATTCGTACGAGGCTGTTGAACATAGGAATTGTAGAGGGTAATATCACCACCGATTGCGTTAATACCGATTTCACCAACGTTCGTGAAGTTTCCCTGCTGTATGCGGATATCTCCTCCATGAATATCAAAGGACCTTGTTGTATCTCCCCACATGGACGTATTGAAGAACACCGCTTTAGAGCCAAAGTCTGGCCCAACCTCCACGTACACCTTGTCTGTTGTACTCATGGAAACAAGCTCTGTGTTGATAAACGAAAGACCTGCTGTTCCCGCATGTTGCAATACGGCTCCCTTTTTGCTGCCATCGGTGCCATGACCAATAACGACAGCTTCGGGTCCTCTTCCATTCTGTTCTTCAAAATGAATACCGTACTTTGAACCGTATACGAATGTATTGAAAATAACCTGATTGGTGACATCCCCAATACGGAAGGCGTCCAGATTCTCTTTTTGATAATTCCAAATTTGATTAAATTCTTCATCATTCGATGGATGATTCGGATAATTGTTCCGTCCATAGTAATGCGGATTGAACTGCACATTCCGCATATATCCTCCGTCTGACCCGCCACCAAGATATATGCCTTCCTTGAGCGGTGATCCCGCTACATAATCGATATAATGACCACTTGTATCATGGGTGCCGAAGTCAACAGCCTGATAGGGATTAACCAAGGTTGTATCGATTAGGTATACATTCTTCCCTTGACCTTGCACAGTCCAGGCATAAGGCTTCACCGGATTGGCATCAGACCATGTTTGTTGATCGTAATAGACAGATAATCCGCGTAATCCTGCTGCTTCCTCTAGCTGAATGAAGGCATCGGCATCCGGAGCATTTTCTCCATAGTTCGTAAAAATAACGGTTCCATTCCCGATCGTATGATGAGGTACATCATAATTGCCCCGCAGTTCTACTGCAGTCGGGACCACCAAAGCCTGCTCAACGCGGTATATGCCAGCCGGCATATAGACCGTACCTCCACCTGCCGCTTCGGCATCATTCAATGCCTGTTGTATTGCTTGGGATGAATCCGTGTTCCCTGTGTTATCAGCCAAGTAGGGCTGGCTCACTATGTTAAACAATTCGCGTGTACCCGGCTTGGGCTGCACAGCAATATCCACTGAAGGAACGTCAGGGATGGCTTCCAACATCAAACCTTCTTCCTGATGGATATTCAGTTCCGCCGAGGTACTTTCATCGTTCACCGCAAGGTTGCCTTCGTGTCCGGAATGTATGGCATTGATTGTTGCCACATCTCCCTGAAGAAGCAGGTGCCGATCCGGCTTTGCGAAGGTAGAACTGCCCAGTATAAGCGAACCACTTTTGGCAACAATGGCATAATCTCCGCTTCCTTCACCCCAATTCTCGAAAGAGCTGCTCTCAAAGGACAATGTTCCACGCCCTTCATTCACAACCCCATGTTTGGGCTCCCCGCCCACCGTAACACTGTTAAACTGGGCAATGGAGTGAAAGCCTTCAGTTGCATAAATGGCAACAGGATTCGGACCAGCACTCGCTTCGAATTGACTGTCCGTTACCAGCAATCCATAATCATTGACGCCTTCAATCTTTAGCGCTACGTTGCAGTCGTCGATCTGGATTTTGTACAGCTGCGCATTGGCTGTTTCAAGGCTTCCTGTTCTTGTCGTGATTCGTATCCCTGTCTTATAACCCGAGATATGAATATTCGACATATACTCCCAATCCGAGCGCCCCATTACGATACCTTCTGATTGCTGTATCATATATTCACGCAGTTGAGATTGCTCAGGTGCTCCTGGCAAACCTGAGTTAGCCCATACATCCGGGGACAGGTGAAGCTCTTCCAGTCTCCCAATGTCTGTTGTGAAATCCAGAAAAATACCGGTTTTCAGTGTGGTACCATATACATCCTTCACGTAATGAAGTTCGTTCCATTCCGGGCCAATCTTAATCCCCTGGTACGCATTGACGAGTGTTACATTTTTCACCGTGGCACTGTCACCTGGAAGTTGTTCCATCGTCCATGGATAAGCCACCGGGTTATTCATATTCTGTTCCGGATACCAGATCGACAAATGTGTTACCCCACTGGAAGGCTCCATCTTTATGAAGCTGTTCCCGTTAGCTTGACCTTTGCCGCTGTATACAGCAAGGATCGTTCCTTTGACTAGCCCGTCATGCTCTTCGGGATTCCCCCAATCTCCGCGAAGCGTAACGCCTGTCGGAATAACCAGCTCTCCGGTTAATTTATAGGTTCCGGATGGCACGAACACAACTCCGCCGCCTTGATTTCCGGCTATTGCAAGGGCTTCTTTGAAAGCTTGAGTATCGTCCGAGACACCATCCCCTATTGCTCCATAATCGGTTACGCTCCGATCTGCAATGACGATATCTGATGTAGGGAATTCCGGATCATAGACCTTGGTCTGAGTACCCGCCTGCTGCTGAGGTTGCTTATGGACAGTTACTTTCGCCAGATGAAGTTCCGGATTGTTGGCTGGTGCCCCTGCGCCGCTAACCCCGATTCGGAAATCCGCATCATGGGTGCGGTTACCGAAATTGGCATCGCTGAGCTTGAAGGTATGTTTCTTCCAGGTTCCCGTATTTTCATACCGGAACAAAGGAGCATCTTTGAAATTGGATTGCTTCGAATCGTATTGCAGAGACATCGCTCCACTATCGCTATCGTAATATTCAACAGTGACGAACACGTCCTGATCGGTATTTTCAAACAAATATTCATCCGCAACATTAAAGTAAAAATACAGGATGTTATCGGCTGAATTTGTTGGATTCACCGTCTGGTTGGTTTTCCAATATCCCTTGCCGTCAGACGTCCCCACTTGAAGTCCTGCTGGAGGTCCATCGCCGGGACGAGCAGTTATGCCCTGCTGCACAGGAGTTTCCCCCAACGTAATACTTACTGAGTCAGGTGACACATCATTTAGATGGACTTCTCCCTGTTCAGTACTATCTTCCCTCTCTGCTGCCGCGTGTGTGGTTGCTGGTGTGATGTATAGCCCTGAACAAAACATGACAATAGTCAACAGCATTGAAATGGTACACCTGGCACCTAACCATAATCGTTTGTTCACAATCGTACCTCCCATTAACTTGATCATGTAATCAAGCTGCACGAAAACAGGGTTGTCGTATGTGGAACATGATGCATCCGTTTTCAATCCGCAGCAGTGGAGAGAACTCCAAGACTGAATTGTTTATATTAAACGTGTTGTGGGTTGAATGCCGATCGTCTGAATTTTTGCCGATCCCACATTCAAAACATAACTTCCCTCATCCGCTACCTTCATGGCTTCACCTTGATCTTCAACAATTGTACTTTCGTATACTTCCTTAGCCTCAAACGAAGGCGTTACCTTCAGTGAAGTCGTCTCCGATGATACATTGAACACCCTGAACAGCATGTCATCATTTGCCTCGCCCCGTTTAAGCGCACTAAAAGCGAGATGATCACCCTCCCATTGCAAAAACTCGTGGGTAGCGGGTAACGTTCCACCATGTAACCCTGTCTGTTGAACGGTCCAGGGAACCGGGAACTGATACGCCTGCACATAAGCATCGGACTTAATAACATCCAGATCATGTGAGATGAGCTCCATTTCCAGAATGTGCTGTCCGAGACATTGGGCCTCCGGCGTCGCAAATACTCCCCAATCCCCAAGCTCGCGTACCCCACGCAGCAGTGTCACAGCAATGGTATTCTGATTAGCCAATACTTCGTACTCATTAAGACCTTTATTCGCAATCGTCAGCCCTTCACGACCATTGCTGATACTGACAAATGCATTTTGATGCTGCGCATTGCTGGGATTTCTCCATTCTGCTTCCGGCTGTATCGGGCGTTGCGCCAGTTCGTAAATAGAGTCAACGGTAACATGACTTGCTTCGAGTCCCGTTTGGAACAACATGCGGATACGATGATCCTGAACCGTGTTATCGATATAGCTTTTAATGCCAACCGAACGTCCCGTTTTTTCAAGGATTAGCTCTGTACGAATACTCACTTCTCTAGTTTCGTCCAGCCGCCGGGATTTCCGGTAACGAAATGGAACCATGGAACGGATCTCTTCATCCAGCAGTTCATCTGCGCCTATCGGGAGCTCCCAGTTATGCACGATCTCATAAACAGCTTTCAGTGGTGTATGATGTACCAGCTTAATCTGGGCAGGCAGCCCCTGCGTAGTTAACGGAGCTTCCTGATCCGGTTGTCTGTACATATACTCATTTCCGATATCCCCCGTATCCTCATAAATGCCAAGCCCTGCATAATTACGACCGTTTACTTTATCCAACATGGTAAACGATCCATCCCCCGCAATCTCGATCCGCACGTAATCGTTCTCCATCACTTGCTCTTCTGTAACAAGTTCAGTGGTAGTCAGTTCGCTAAGCGCACTCTCTCCAGAAACACTCTTAGGTACAAGAGCAAAAGTATGATATCCAAAACCCGAGATGTTCTGGACATGAAGCTCTACATCCACTTGATATGCCCAGTAAGGTTGACGGAATCGATTATCCGGCAAATCATATCCAAATGTCGGTCCAACGGGTGTAATAACGGCTTCCACTTGCTTGCCTTCCGCGTTCATTACAACCCAATCGTTTGAGTCAAAGGTTTCATATTCGCGCTTAAATTCCTGATACTTTTCATGCGGAGGCTGGTGGTCAAAGTACCGTCGCTCAACATCCATTCTAGTTACAATCACATTGGATCGACGATGTCCCGAAGTGTTAAACACTACAAAAGGCAACGCACAATCTGCGTCAAAGCCTGATGTATCAACGGATTCGGCTATTGTACGAGCACTCTGAACGGATATGGCTTCAGCCACTTCTTGCGATTTGGCAAACCGGGTCATCATCTCCCTGTGGACTTCGTCAACACTGCACCCGCAGATACTGTCATGGGGATGATTCTTCAGTAACGTCTTCCAGGCATATAACAGCTCATGCCGTGGATAAATGCCTGTGGACAGAGAGGCCATGACTGCCAGCGGCTCAGCCACTTTTTCCAGCAACGTCTGGCTTTTTACATTTTGCTGTTTGATATACACCCTTGCTGAAGCAGTATTTACAAGTGTGATCCAGCCGTCGGTCCATTGGCTTCGAAGTTCACCGCGAATGACGTCCAAGGATTGTGGTTTCGCTTTTTGTAAAGCCTGAATGTACTCGGGAAAGCTGGAATGACGAAACGTCACATTTGGCATAATCTCGGTGGCTGTTTTTAACGCTTGCGTCAGATCCTTCTGGAGCGGCTGATGATCACATCCGTTCATGAACAGGAGTTCCGAACTTGAAGCAAACTCTTCTGCTGCAGCCAGCTTCTCGGCCCAGTAAGCTTTTGCCTTCTCCGGTTCCACCGGAATTTCCATGCCATTGTTGTACCAATTGGCGAACAAGATCGCCAGTACACGAGTACCATCGGGTGATTCCCAATACATCTCCGAGTATTTCGAGGTATGTTCGTTGCCAGACTGAATTTCGTTATTGAATCCAACTGGCTTCACTCCACGTCCATATACAGCTACCTCAATGCCCGCCTGACTAATGAGCTGCGGTGCCTGGCCCATATTGCCGAAGGAATCCGGGAAATATCCGATTTTCGCATATCCTCCCATTTGTTCAGAGGCTTGAATACCAATTAACAGATTGCGTGCATTGGCTTCACTGCTGACGAGGAATTCATCTTGAAGGATATACCATGGACCAACGATCAGCTTGCCATCTTCAATTAACTTGCGGACCTGGTTCGACCTGTGCGGCATGATTTCCAGGTAATCCTCCAGTACAATAAACTGCCCATCCAGATGGAAATTCGTAAATTCTGGGTCATTTTCAAACGTCTCGATTAAATCCTCCATAAGCTGAACAAGCAACATTCGGTGCTTCTCGAAGGATAGATACCACTCCCTGTCCCAGTGAGAATGTGCGACAATATGCGCGGTTTTTGTAGTCATTCATTTCATTCCAATCTTGTATGATTTAGTTGTTGTGTATTACATTTTCACTGAACCTACGGTCATGCCCTTGACATACATCTTCTGCATGAACGGGAAGGCAAGCAGGATTGGAATGACCGTAATCAAAGCCCCTGCCATGAGTTCATTCCATTTCTTGAATGAAGATGAATCCAGATACATGAGTCCCATCGGTAACGTAAACATATCCCGGCTATCCACGATGATCATCGGCCACAAAATATTGTTCCAGCTTCCGATAAAGTTCAGAATCGCAATGGTTCCGATGGCTGGCAACGCCAATGGCAGATAGATTCTGTAGTAGATTTTGAAATTGTTGCATCCATCCAGTACGGCGCTCTCGTATAACTCATGTGAGATTGTGCGGAAGTAACTGGTGAATAGGAAAATGGCGAAGGGCGCAGCACCATTAATCATGGGCAGAATCATGCCAATATACGTGTTTTGCAGCCCCAGATTGGTCATGTTGATATATAGCGGAATCAATGTGGTTACACCTGGAACGAGCAGCAAGGCAATAAACGTGTAGTAGATAAACTTTTTGCCCCGATAGACAAATTTGGCAAACGAATAGGCCATCATGGTATAGATGAGAATAACGCCTATAATCACGACTGCACTTACGATCACGCTGTTGATGAAAAACTGATAGAAGTTCAATTTGTTCCATACGTCACCAAATGTGGACCACAATGGTGCAGCTTGTGGAAACGGACTCTGTGGATTGGCTAGTGCATCCTGTGATGTCTTCAGCGAAGTGCCGATCATCCAGACAAAAGGATACAGGCAGGTCAATCCGTACAAGATTAGAATGATATGCTTAATATATTTGACCATGTGCTCCTCCTTTTAGATGTCTGCCTTGAATGAGCGAATACTGAATATAGCAATGGCACCTGTAATCAGAAATGATACCCATCCGATAGCGCTGGCCAGACCATAATCATTGTTTAGAAAAGCTGTACGGTACACGAGCGTACCAATAACCTCCGAACTGCCAGCCGGTCCGCCGCCTGTCATGATGAACACATTCTCAAAGGCCTGAAAGGCTCCGTTCACCATCTGAATGACGGCAATAAGCGTGATTGGCTTCAGTAACGGCCAGGTAATTTTCAATATCATGGTTGTTTTCTTGGCACCATCCACACTTGCTGCTTCATACAGTGTCGGATCAATGGAAGTCAGACCAGCGTAGTACAGAATCAGCGTTCCAGGCAGACCGCCCCAGATTGATGTCAAAATAATACCGAGTAAAGAAGTAGACGAACTCCCCAGCATTCCACCAGGTACAGCAAGGAAATCCAAGCCCATCCATAAGAAGAGTGAGTTGAATGCTCCACTAGGTTCAAACAAACCTTTCCATACATAAAAGATAGCTACGCCAGATGCGATCATCGGCAGAAAATAAATCGTCCGGTACCAAGTAGCTGCCTTCGTATTTTGCAGCACAAATGCCAGCACAAGTGCGATTGGAACGACGACCACAACCTGTGAAACCGCAATAATCAAATTGTGCAGAACGGCATTATAGAAATTCCGGGTTACGATCGGATCATCACCGAGCAGGAACTGACGAAAATTCGCCAGACCTTCAAACCTTGCGGTGGAAAAATCGATCCCGGACCAGTTATAAAAGCTGAGCATGATCGAGAATCCGACCGAATACACGCCGATGGCAAGAAACAAAAGCACGCCAGGCAGTAAAAAGAGATACGGCATCCACTTATTTCGACTTTTTATCATGATCAATCACCTTTTGCTCTCAATTTGGCAATCGACAGCCCCTTACGGGGCTTGCCAATTGCTTTGGTGTTCTAGTTCCCGCTCGCTTTCAGACTTTCCATGGTGTCGTCGAACTTCTTGGCGACTTGTTCAGCAGTCATCTTTTTCTCGATCATGGATTGCATGGACTGAGCATACACTTCCCACTCTTTGTGCTTGCCACGATACGTATTGATTGCTGGTGAAGCTTGACTGTAAGGACCAGGTTCGGCAGCGAATGCATCTGAAATTGATTTCAGGTTCGGGTCCAGATCATTTGCACGATCGCCCAGATTCAGCGCAGGTACTGTATACGCCGCATTAGCAAAAGCAACAGCAGCATCCGGATCACCGGTCAGGAATTTAATGAAATCGAGCGCTTCAGCCTTGTTCTGCGAATCTTTATTTACTGACAACATCGTTAACGTGAATGGATCAGTCGTCCAGCTGTTAATTTTCGATCCTTCAAGCGGCGGTACCGGGAAGGTGAAAATATCGTCAGGACTCATTCCCATAGCCAGCAGCGTAGACATTGTGAAGGAACCACCGAGATCGAAAGCGGCTTTGCCAGCAGCAAACGCCTGGTCTGCTCCATCAATATCCGTTGACAAAATTCCCGGCATAAGCAGATCTTTGTTTGCCAGAGTTTCCATCGCTTTCACTACCGGCAGATTTGAAGGGTCGCTTAGTTTGGACTTTCTTTCGAGTAGATCGATATAGCCTTGAGGTTCGTTCAGCATGATGGACAGTGCCGAACCGGCCCAGTTCTCCCACAGATCAGGCAGCTTTGCACCAAACACAAGCCCAGGAGTACCTGTTTTCTCTTTGACAGTCTCCATCATTGTGACGAATTCTTCCCACGTTTTGGGCGCTTCCGCTGTCAGCCCTGCTTCTTCGATCAGCTTCTTGTTTCCATAGAAAGTAAAGAATCCTCCGATATCGAGCGGCAGCCCGTAGAACTGGCCAGTCTTCAGTGACTTTTGAATTGTGGTGGCATTCTTGTCTTCTTTCCAGGAATCAACCTGACTCTGTGTAACAATGATCGGGTCCATTGCAGCACTGTAGTAGCTGTTCAACAGATCATCACTCACTTCACCAGACAGCTCGAGCACCGAGTTCTCGATGGAATCGCCTGCCGTTGCCCACCAGTTCACGATATCCGGCAAATTTTTGGAGTTGGCTGCTGCCTGGAATTTTTGGCGATACGTATCATCCGGTGTAAAGGTCTCGAGTTTGACTTTGATTCCTGTTTTCTCCTCATACAATTTCGCGGCTGCTTCAATTCCTGGCGTGTAAGCAACCTTCCACGTCCACATCGTCAGCTCTTTACTCGCTTTGGGTTCCGTTCCCCCGGACTGGGCATCACCGCAAGCGCTTACAATGAGTGAGAAAACAGTTAACAAAGTAACGATCATGCCTGCTCTTTTTTTCATCCCGTAACCACCCTTATCTTTAATTTTGGTTCGTTTCTGGCTTAATGAATATTCCACGACAACAAATTGGCGTTAAAAACCGCTGCACCCCCTTTTTCAATTAAGGAACCATTGAGACAAAATTTGTGACATAGATAAGATTTTGAAGGCTCGTTGGAAACGCTTTATCCAACCAACTTTAAAAACAATATAAACAACATACTTTTACTTGTAAATGTTTATTTTTAGATACAACTTAACAGAACGTATTTCGAATAAATTGTTTATACATAAGGTTTTTTTATCATATTTGTTCGTAAATTAAATCTTCTTGTCTTACTCACTTGATATTGATTTTTAGCACTTGTATATGTTGTATTAATATAATATATTTAGAACGAACTAATAGTGAATGGAGATAAAATGCGATGGTGAGAACCTTCAAGCCAATGTACAAGAAAATCGAGACATATATCATTGACCAGATTCGAAGCGGAAATTGGAAACCGGGCAGCCGAATCCCTTCCGAAAATGAACTGGCTGAACAATTCAGTGTGAGCCGTATCACGGTGAAAAATGCCCTTACTGCTCTGGTCGATAAAGGAGTTGTCTACCGACTTCAAGGCAAAGGCACCTTTGTTAACGATCACAGCCCGGAGGAAATTCGTAACATTACTTCAGCGGTAAAAGAGCAACTCACAGCACCAACAATCGGGTTCCTTCTCCCCCGTCTCGACAATCGGTTCACCGCCAATCTACTGAGCGGAATTGAGGACACCCTTTCAGAGAATGGCTATCAATTGTTATTTGCCAAGACAAATGATTCACAAGAGACGGAGATTCTCAAAATTCAGGAAATGAAACAGGCAGGCGTCAGAGGACTAATTATCTATCCCGTTGAGGGTGAGCACTATAACAATGAGATTCTTGCGCTTACGCTAAATCGCTTCCCACTTGTCCTTCTGGACCGCAATCTAAAAGGGGTGGAGACCAACTCCATCAGCTCGGACAACCATGAGGCAGCTATTCAGGCGGTTAAGCATCTTCATGAGCTTGGGCACAGTCGAATTGGCTTTATTTCCACTCTTGCTGAGGGTACATCAAGTATTGAGGACAGATTGCATGGGTATGAGAAGGCCTTGGAGGAGCGTCATATTCTGATTGATCGCAGTATACAGATGACACGCCTGGCCATGAGTGACAGCAATGAAGAGGTTATCATGATGATTCAGAAGTTTTTACAGGCAAATCCGCAGATGACGGCCCTTCTGTCCTCCAATTTCAGCCCTCATGTTATTCAAGCGGCGATGCAGATGGGGATCTCTGTACCCGAAGATTTATCTGTCGTGTTCTTCGATGATGTGGAATTTCCGGAGTTCTGTATCATTCCGCCCACGGCTGTTCTCCAGCAGGAACTTGAACTCGGGCGAGAAGCTGGCAGAGTCATCCTGAAGCAAGTTGAGAATCCAAGCAGTGAGTACCTTCAGGTTAAGTTACCCACGATGCTTATTCCCAGACAGTCAACAGCAAAGGCGAAATCATAGCTACCGTTACTTTTGGTGTTCAACAGGATGCCTTTACTGAAAACGTTTATAGTGGCATTAAATAACGCCATTTCAATGCCTCAAAATGTTTTCACGTAATTACGAAGAAGGACCCTTCCATTTCAGAAGGGTCCTTCGATTTATGTGAACCATGACTATTGTAAATTTGCGGAAGTAACATCCTTCCAATGTTTATTCATTCCTATTTCAGCATGCTTTCCAACAAAGGCCATTCTTGCCTCCGAATCATTCATTAATTGATATCTCATCCAAGCTGTCAAATAACCTCTATGCTGTCCTCCATCCTGCTCTATAGCTGTATGTGCAGCGCCCTTAGCCATGGCCATTAAGACCGGAAGATCCGAGTTGGTATTATTCAAGGCCAACTTGTTGGAGTCTGACGGGGAGATGATGAAATCTCGGGTCCCCCCTATAACAAAAAATGGAACCTTCAGCGCTGATGTATCATACACGTCCTCTGGATCACAATATTTCAGCTCAGGCAGAGCAATTGATACAACCGTTTTGATGAGAGCCCCGTTTTCAAAATTCGTATGAGCGTTAATTACACCCGTTGATCCCTGCGAATGCCCTGCCGCACCGACCCGATCTTTTTGAATCCTGTGATAGAACGGGCTGGCCGTCGCTTCATTTTCACTAAGTATATATTGAATCGCAGCCATAATTTCTTTTCCTGTACCCGTGGTTTGGCTATATGTATCAATGACAATAAATCCCCAACCGGCCAGGTGTCTTAACAACTGATCATAATTGTCAGGTAATGCCCCAGTTCCGTTGCCCCAAGCGATGAGCGGGTGCAAGACATCCGTTGATTGCGGAGAATAAATCCTGTAGAGCTTCTCCCCTTGTTCGTCCTTGATCTCCAGCATGTCTACCTTGTACGTGCCGGGTAGAGCATATTTCTCTTCAACACTTCCGGTTTCGAAGGTAGCCGACACCGAATTTACAAGGATGAAGGATAGTACGCAAAATGCAGCCATCAAAATGAAGACAACACCTGTCATCCATAGAAACCACTTGCTTCGAATTACTCTTTTCACTTGTCGCATACAATCTCCTCTCACATTGAAGCGGGATATTCGTAGGTAAAACATACCACAGGTATAACGGCTTTTGTTTAGAGATATTTTTTTTTACATCAACCTTTCCGCATTCATAAGAAAACACCCGCGAATACGGGTGTCTCAATTGATATGAATCCGTGTGAACTCCTTAACAATTTCAAATTGTTCGCATCATAGCATCAGAGCAACTGCGCCAAGTTACCGTTGCGAAATGCAGGTTCGATACGACACGATTATCCCTTAACCGAGCCTTCCGTAAGACCAGAGATAAATTGTCGTTGCATAAATAAATAGAGTAGAAATATAGGTGCAGAAGCCAGTACAACGAGCGCAAAAATGTCCTCCCAGTTTGTGCTGTACTGCCCCACTGCCTGAAAGATCCCTGTCGTTACGGTGTAGCTTTTGGTGGAACCCAGAATAATGACAGGGTTAATAAAGTCATTCCAAATCCATAGGCACAGAAAGATTACAGCAGAAGCTGTAGCAGGTCGCAGTAATGGGAATATGATTCTCCAAAAAATGGTCAACTGGCTGGCACCGTCCATTTTCGCTGATTCATCGAGCTCTTTGGACAATGTACGGATAAAGCCCACAAATATAAATACAGTAAAGGGGACATAAAACCCAATATTATAGAGAATCAATCCCTGTGGTGTAAACATCAGCCCCAGCTTCGACAGCACTTGAACAAGTGGAATTAATATAACCTGAGGTGGAATCATTAAGCCTGACAGAAGAAGCAAATAACATACAGATAAGAATCGATTGTTCACACGCGCAAAGACGAAGGACATCATTGAACATAAAAAGATGAGAAGCACAACCGAGACGGAAGTAATCATAATCGACGTCCAGTAGGCTTTGAAAATATTAAAAGAAGGTGTCACTGCCGAGCGAATAAAATTATCAAAGGTCATGTTGCTCAGCGGGAAAGAAAACGGGTTGGATAATATATCTGCTTTTTTCTTAAATGCATTGACGACTGCGATATAAAATGGCACTAACAATACAAGTGATAATGGGATCAGAAATACATGTCTGATATATTGCGAGAGATTATTCTTCATAGCAGCCTCTCCTCTCTTCTACGTAAATAAACGGTTAGAGAAACAGCCAGAATACTTACGATAACGAGCATATATACGGCAAGGCTAGCAGAGTAACTCAGACGGTTGGCATTCAAACCAATCTTGACCACTTGATAGGCGATCGTTTCGGTTGCTCCTGCCGGTCCACCATATGTAAGAACCGCGACACGGTCATATTCTCGCATGGAGCCAGTAAACATAAATATGATGCTCATTGTAAAGGCCGGTGCCAGCATTGGAAACGTAATATGCCTAAACTGCTGCCATCTGTTCGCGCCATCTATTTTCACTGCCTCATACAAGCTTGACGAAATAGATTGGAGACCTGCCAAATAAATAACAATAACAAAGCCCGTAGACTGCCAAATTGCAAGAAAGGTAATGGTCAACACAGCCAAGTTCGGATTACCAAAGAACTCGATGCGTTCAACTCCTATCCTTTCCAGTAGGTTATTCAACAACCCGTTATAGCTTAAAATGCTCTTCCATATGAAGCCGACGGATACGGTACTTAACAGCAGCGGAAAGAAAAAGATTGATCTATAGAAATTTGTCATCCGCCCTTTTTTATTCAAAAGCACCGCAAAGCCAATTCCGAGTATATTGACAACTGTTGTTGCAACAATAGTGATAAATAAGGTGACGACCAACGCCCGTCCAAATGCTTTGTCATGAAAGGCTTCAATATAATTACTTAGTCCGGCAAACTGATAGGATGGACTAACGCCATCCCAGTTATAAAATGAATAATAGACTAGCAGAATAATCGGAATAAACAGAAAACAGAAGTAGATAATAATGCCTGGTGAAAACATTAAGGTATACGACCATCGATCATTTTTATTCAAACGTATCACCGCCAGATTAGCTTAATGGTGTCTTTTTAGAGACATTTGTCTGTCCCTTTTCACAATTTTATTTGTTATTTTTGTCCCAATACTCATCAAGTGTTTTCATATTATTCTCTACGTCTGTATCACCGAGCAAAATACTTTGCGCTACTTTATTGTATTGGTCCTGGATGCCTGCCACCGGTACTTTACCAACTTTATTGTTCATATGGCCAACCATTGGGGGATTGTTAAGAAGCAGCTCATAAATTTCAGTTTGCAATGGGGACATATCCCATTTCAGCGGTACCTTCAAATTGGAGAAGAGTGCATCTGCTTGCAAATAGCCTTTGTGAGCTTCAGGATCAAGCATCATGAATTTGGCGAATTTGAGTGCTTCTTCCGGGTGATTGCTATTTTTGGCTACTGCATAACCGCCTGCATTCTCGCCACCAAGCAAATATTGTGTCCCATCCTTGGTAGGGGTTGCAAAGACACCTACTTCAAAATCTTTGTCTGCAGTTGCCTCAGCTGCACTGAACCATGATCCCATTGGATACATCGCTCCCTTGCCCTTTAAGAACTCCTGCTCAGCTGCCGTGTAATCGATGCTTAAAGCGCCTTTATTAAAGTAGCCCTTTTTCACCAAATCGGTGTAATAACTTGCGCTCTCAATCCAGTCCGCATCCGTAAACTTCACTTTATTATCGAAGCGATCAGCGTACCAGTTCCTATTTTCTTTGTATATGTTTGAAGATGTCATAACCGAGAAGGTAAATCCGGCGGTCCAATCCCCTGCTGTTAGAATTGGTGTAATATTTTTGGCTTTTAGCTTCTCGGCAGCAGTTTCCAGCTCCGCCCAAGTTTTAGGTGTAGCTTCAATGCCTGCCTCGTCGAACAGCTTCTTATTGTAGAAGATCAATGATTGCGGCTGTCTAATCGCAGAAATATTGTACAGTTTGCCGTCTATCATCTCCGCTTCATAGTTGTTAATGTTTTTAATATCATCATCAATCGGTACTTCAAGCAACGCGTCTGCGTCTACGAACATTTGGATCGTGGCGTTCTGGACAACGTCAGGAAAATCTCCGGATGCCAGCAATGCTTTCAAATAGCTGTCAGGTGAGCCCTCATTTGCAGGGGGCTGAATACGCTTTACTTTGATACCAGGGTTCTCGCTCTCAAATCGTTGAATCAATTGATCATAGTAGTCGACTGTCAGGTTCGGTGTCACCCAGGATTGAAAGACGATTTCTATGTCCTTGCCAGCTTCTTTGTTCGTTTGGTTTCCTTCGCTCCCCTCACTGCCGCTACAAGCAGCCAATACCGTGCCCAGTATGAGGAGTGTCATGCACATGGTAAACCATTTTTTCATTTCGCCCACCTCTTCAGTTCAATTAGTAACTTCAAAATCTATTATAGGAATGTTTGAATTAAAGGAGCTACAGCATAAATTTTACTTTAGCTAGAACAATTAAACTTCTTTTTTGCATTAGAAATGAAATGAATCCTGACGGTAGTTGCGACAGCAAAAACCAAACTTTTACTGGAAAAACTATATCTATGTTGACAGCGCTTTAATGGAGTACATAAAATGACATTAAACGAACATCAAAGGGGTCGCTGGATGCCAATAGTTTCCTTTTACCGCAAATGGATTGGCCGATACATATTTCGCAAACTTAATATTGCGATTGGCACAGCCCTGCTTCTTGTATTCTTGCTGTTAGGCATGGCTATTTATAATAACTTCTATTCTATTCTGGAGAAAAAAGAGATCGAGATGCTTTCCATTCGTACCGAAAAGTTAAAAATCCAACTCGTCGATATGATTGAGCGGTTTCAGTATGATACATTAAGCATCTATCAAGGTATGGGAAGCAACATGCAGACCAGTGTATCCGAGATGTTTCTACCCGGTAACATTCCTACTGACATGGAGGATCGGGAAGCGATAACCCAGCAAAATTATATCAAAAACGTATTGACGCATATGCTGTCGCGCAATCCCTACACTTCGGCAGTTTTATTGTATCGGCTGCAAGATGGACAACTGTTCATTGAATCGCAGCAGCAAAAATACCGTATTAATGAAGCATTTGCTTTACAGCCATTTTTTGAAACTTTTCCAAAAGCGTATCAACACCCCTATTTTGGAAGTTCGGATGAATTGCTAACACCTGCGGAACACATCCTTTATATTGCTAATCCAATTTATAATCCACTTCGTATTCGTCCCGAGGATGTATACGGCTACCAACTTGCTGTCTTGAACACAGGGGTTATTACAAACGAATTTGATTCCCAGAACTCGGATTATCGGCTCATTATCAAGCAAAGAAACAATTTGCTGTTGGACAGCAAACCAAATGAACCATTTGATCTAAGTACATCTACTGATTTGATTTCTCGGATCACAATTGACAAGAACCATCTCGAAATTATCGGTATTAGCTCCAAGTCTAATATAGAGAGCAAGCTAGCCAACACCATGATACGTATCCTCATCACACTTGGCATAAGCTGGTTGGTCTGCATCATGATAATTCATATCATCCAGCGGCTGATCGTCGGACGCTTTAATCAGATGAGCAAACATTTCAAGAAGGTGCAGCGCAATCCCTTCACCACTCTGATGCCAGTGAACGGAGACGATGAAATCAGTGATCTGATTATGCGCTTCAACCGGATGACAGAGGAATTGCAAAATCATATCAATCAAGTGTATGTAGCAGAAATTAGAAAGCGAGATGCCGAGTTTATCGCATTAAAGACACAGATTCACCCTCATTTCCTGTACAATACGTTGGAATCACTGCGAATGCAGGCCGTCATCAGCGAGCAACCTTTTCTGGCAGAAAAAATATACCATCTGGGACTGCTATACCGCTGGATGCTGCAGCCGACTGATGACCTCATCTCGGTGCAGGAGGAACTGGCACATACGAACTACTATCTGGAGCTGCTAATGCTTGGCAAGTCCAACCGCATTGAACTGAGAGTGATCTCCGAGCTAAATCTTGAAAATTGCTTCATGCTCAAATTCACATTGCAACCTGTTATCGAAAATGCGATCCAGCATGGGAGGCTGGAGCAATATGATGAACCAATCATTTCAATCGAAATTAAGAAAGAAACCAATCTGCTTACGATTGAAATTTGCAATAACGGTCAATGTATAACTGCAGAAGATTACAGCCGATTGCAGGAGCTGCTGCAAACGCCAAATACTTTCCCTGACCAGCATCTTGGACTAAAGAATATACATGAGAGGATCAAGCATTATTACGGCAATGAATATGGTTTGTCTTTACCTGAGATGCAACAGGATACCGAATTGTTCCGTCTTATCATGATTTTCCCACATAAACGCTAGCAAGCTTCTTAAGGAGGTACTCTATGACCACTCTATTAATTGTTGATGATGATCAATTTATTAGAGAAGGCTTGAAACGGCTAATCAATTGGAAAGCGCTTAATATCGATGTGAAACTCGAGGCTGGAGGCTCTTATGAAGCGCTTGAGCTTATGGAACTCCATAAACCACATATCGTGCTTACTGACATTCGCATGCCTAAGGGTAACGGTCTGCATCTGATTGAGCAGATCCGATTGAGAAAATGGAAAACCTTTATCGTTGTCTTGAGTGGTTACAATGAATATGCATATGTAAGGCAAGCAATGAAGTTCCAGGTGGAAGATTACTTGCTCAAGCCTATTGATGCCTCCGAGCTGACCCAGATTATCGTTTCTTGTACCGAACGTGTTGAGGGGCAATTCATTGCCGAGCAAATGCAGAGAGAATCATTCCAACTATTAAAAAATAACATTCTCCTTCGCTGGGCACAAAATCGGATTCAAAACGATCAGCTCCGGGAGAAGCTGAAATTTTTGCAGCTACCACTTCTCATGAATGAAAACTACCAAATATGTCTTATTGACTGGAGCAATCTGCAGGAAGGTGAGCTATCCCATATGGAGGAACAATTCCGCTCCTTTGCCATCCTCAATAGCATGGAAGAAGCACTTCATGAAACTGGACGTGGTATCACTTTCCTGAATGAACAAAGACAAATCATTGTCTTATTCGCAGATGAAGGCACTGAAACAGAGAAATTCAACATAATTAACCAGCGTTGGATGGATGATATTGCCCAGCGGTACGGAGAGATATTAAAAACACCCTGGAACAATTATTTCGGCAAGGTGATCACCCTCCCCCAACAATTACATGAGTCTTACAGCGAAGCGCTAGCAAGCTGTAATCATGTAGTGTTGGATGATGCGGGGCAAGATGCTGGTATCCTGTCCCAGAATCCTATTACGAGGAAAGTAGAAAGTTACATACTCAAAAACTATAGTGAGGAATTGTCCTTACAGTTGCTGTCGATGCGCTTCAACGTAAATAATGTCTATCTCGGCAGATTGTTCAAGGAAGAGACGGGACAATACTTCAACGATTATCTCAATCGTATACGGCTAGGTAATGCCAAAAAAATGCTGGTATCAACAGCACTAAAAGCATCGGAGATTGCTAACGCAGTCGGGTTTCTGGATCCCAACTATTTCTTCCGCAAATTTAAACAAGTGCACGGCATCTCTCCCTCAGACTATCGTATGTCTGAAAAAAAATAGGCCGCCCTTTTGCTTTGTGGGCGGCCTATTTTTTATTTTCCCAATCACTGATCTATAGACATCAGCTTAATAATAATGGTAATCACTTCGGCTCTAGTCGCTAATGCATTCGGCATAAATTTGTTCCCTGAACTTCCCTTCAAAATGTCTGCTTCTTTCAAAGCGAATACCGAGCTCTTTGCCCATGCCGGTATGTCGTTATCGTCTGCGAAACCCGTCGTCTCCACATCTGCAATCTTCACTTTACCAGCCCTGGCGACCATAACCGCCAGTTCCGCACGTGAAACGCTCGCGGATGGACGGAAACTTCCGTCTTTATACCCGTTCACGATACCTGCCTGGACAGCTTGAGCAACAGCTTGCTGTGCCCACGAACCGATCTTACCAGCATCGGTAAAACTTAGTTCACTTTCGCTATCAGCGAGCTTTAACGCCTTCATTAGCATAACTGTAAACTCCGCACGCGTAACCGTGCTGTTTGGTTTAAAGGTGCCATTATTATAACCATTAACGATGCCTAACTTCGCTGCTTTATAGATATTGGCTTCCGCCCAATGATTAGCAACATCCGAAAACGTAGGAACGACTACACCATTCTCCCCACCCGCTTCACCATCGGACTTACCCTCTGTGTTTCCATTATTACCGTTATTTTCGTTACCAGATTTAGTGGTGCTCTCAGTCCCCCCATTATTTGGGTTACCGGCACTGTTCCCGTTCCCACTGCCATGGTTACCACCACTATTACCGCCATTGTTGCCAGTACCCTGGGTGTTCATTACTTTCACTTCGAGCTTAGCATCATTTCCTTGGTCAAATACTAGGGTGAGCGTCGCTGTACCTATCCCTAAGGAAGCTAAATAGGATTTGTGCACAGTCAGTTTCTCACCTGCAAAGGTGTAATCACTACTCAAATTCAACAATTGGTTTCCATTGTTCACACTTTTCAATACATTGCCGTTTAATTGAACATTAGTCACGACGTCTTGCTGTTGTGAAGGATTTTTGTCGAACGTAACTGCAACGGGATTAATAGTTGCATCGGTTACAGTAGTTTCCTTTACGGTGTATACGCTAAATTCGTGTACGCTTGCTCCATTCCCACTCGAATCTGTAATATTCAATCGTACATACCGTGTTTCGGCATCTTTACGATCTTCATTAACTTGTTCTGTGGTCGCAACGCTTGTTTTGTCCACATATTTAGTCCAGTTGAAGCCGTCAATGGAGTACTCGATGTTGTATTTGTAGCCAGAACTTAATTCGAATATCGTTTTTGTGCCTGATATTGAATACACATCGCCTAGATCGACTTTCAACCATTGAGAAGTAGTCAGGCCTTCCTGCTGAGCCCATCTGGTGTCTGGATCACCATCTACTGTGAACAATGGATCTTTACTTTGCGATGAAGCAACGACCGCTTTGCTCAGGGCAATATTGATTTCTTCACCACTTACATCCGTTACATTTAACTCAAGCAAGCTATTTTCACCCGAGCTAAATTCAAATGTCAGGTGGTTCTTGCCCTCACCCAGCTTTGTTAGATAATCACGATGAATCGTTACCTTATTCCCTGCAACGGTATAATCTGTGTCAGGCTTCAAGTGTAAAGAACGATTCTTAATGCCTGTGAGCGTATTCCCCTGAAGATTCATTTCAACAATTATATCGTCTTGTTTGTTCGGGTGCTTGTTGAAAGCAGCTGTTGCAAGATTTATAGATGAGTTTGATCCTACGGGTACACCATATACACTAAATTCATAAATACTTGGCCCCATACTATAAAGAGCCTTTATCCTCATGTATCTGGAGATAATCTCACTCGAATGGTGATCTTGATACGTCTGTTTCGTCGTTTCACTCTCTGTCCGATCGGCATAGGTTTGCCAGTTTTGCCCGTCCATAGAGTACTCAATTTTGTATTTATACCCACTGGACAATTCAAACATGGTCGTAACAGATTTAATGGCATACACACCCTGCAAATCGACCATCAGCCAGCCTTCGGTGTGCCAGAGACCTTCCTGCTGCGCCCACCTTGTCCTCGGATTGCCATCAACAGCCAAGGCAGGGTCTAAACTCTGCGAAGAAGCCGTCGCCGGCTTGTTCAGTGAAATTACTGTTGCGCCGTCATTTTCCATAACGGTTACCTTGAACACAGGGTCTACACCTGTAGCAAAATCAAACGTGAGGTGGTTCTCTCCGATTGGCAATGTGTCCAGATACGCCTTTTGAATAATCACTTGATCCCAGAACAACTTATAATCCCGGTCTGCAACCAAGTACGTATCACCAAGCTTGATGCCATTGAGCGTCCCACCGTTGAAAATCATTTTCACACGAATGTCATCTTGCTTGGTTGGATTTTTTTCAAAAGTGGCTCCATTGATTTTAAGTAACGAGTTTGATTCCGGGAGCGTTGTGCCTTCTCCAGGGAAAACGCTTAATTCATAGATACTTCCTCCCCAATCATGTGTCATCGTAATTTTAATATAACGGGCCTCTACAGCTTTTAGATCAAGATTCGTCTGCTGGGTAGTTACATTCGCTGTCTTGTTTACGTACATATCCCATACATCACCATCGGTGGAGTATTCAATTTTGTACGTGTAACCATTTTCAAGTTCGAACATGGTACTTGTAGATGCAATAGGGTAAACGTCCCCGAGATCTACCATCAGCCATTGCGGGTCTGCTCTTCCTTCCTCCTGCGCCCATCTCGTAGTCGGATCGCCATCAACCGCAAATGCCGGATCTTTACTCTGTGAAGAAGCTGTTACAGGCTTCATTAAAGCAAGATTGGTCGGTTCTTTCGGTGCCGGAAGCGGTTCTTTACCCGGGCCAGCAGCTGCCATAATGTCCAATGCTTCCTGT
This sequence comes from Paenibacillus sp. GL_099_B, assembly GCF_057835695.1. Lineage (NCBI taxonomy): Bacteria > Bacillati > Bacillota > Bacilli > Caryophanales > Paenibacillaceae > Paenibacillus > Paenibacillus sp. GL_099_B. Next base: position 3,346,255 of record NZ_CM174430.1, on the reverse strand, counting down.
GGCCAATTCGATCCCGCAACTTCCACATTTCCATATGCGGTGTTTGAAGCATTATTGTTGCCAAAATCAACATTGTAATAATTGTATCTGAAAATATTATCGTGATCTGACCCTGAAAAAGCATGCTCAGTGTTGTCAATTACATTTTGTTCAACCATGCGGTAGCTGGTCCTGCCATCCAGATATACACCCATAATGTGGTTCCAGGCAGCGTATTTCCCTTGCCGCATATTTTTGATGTAGTTATGGTAGATATTTGATTTGCCATCCATTCGGCCCAAGGTATAGATGCCTGCTCCATCCTGAATCAGTTTGACAGAATCATGGAGATAGTTGTTATGCACCTGATTGTTCGTCATGCCATGATCCAAGTCAGACCAGTTCCAGCCAATGCTAATCGCAGAATATGGTAGATTGCTTATCTCGTTATTTGCAATAGTCATATGCTGCGGTAACATTGCTCCGATCCCCACCATATCACCGTAGTCCAGGGCAACACGATCAATCGTGTTATGTGTAATGCTATCGTGCTGGCTTTGACCATCAGGTAGCGTATACGAAGGGTTCTGACCTTCATCGTCATCCCATAGATCGCCTACGATTCCCATAGCTATTCCTCCGCCAGCGTTTTGGGTAAAGGTGTTCCAGGTTATATCGGTGTGTTCTGTTCCTTCATAACCCATAATACCCCAGCTACCTGCGTGCTGGAATGTGTTACGTGCAATCCTAATGTCGCCCGAATATTTTAATTCCAGCATCGCATTGGCTGCAGTATAACGCGCTGTATTGCGAATTTCTGTGTTATTACCTCCAGTAACCGACTGATACCTGAACCCGGCCTGAACATCTACATATCCGTAGCTTGAAGGCGCGAGCCAATTGCTGTGTTTGAAGGTAAGTCCGGAAAATTCCAGATTGCGAACCTTACTATCTTCAGTCCCTTCAATCTTTACAATAGTCTCTAGCCTAGGTGCAATGATGCGCGTCGTATTCATCGTTTCATTGCTTCTCGGTTTGTAATATACCGTTTGATCATCGGTATCAAGAAACCATTCTCCCTCTGCATCCAACAAGGATAAAGCGTTTTCAAAAAAGAATGGTGAATTTCCCTGGCCATGATGATTATAAGAAAACCCGCTTTCCGGGAATTTAAAATCAATCTGACCCGTTGTGGTATTAATCGTATCAATTCTTCCGCGCACCTGGCTCCAACTTTGCAGCACGACCATCTCAGCATTGGTGCCGTTTAGTATATTCCCCCATTCACGTGCATCCTCACCTATCACATAAGGATATTCCCCGTTTTTGGCTCTGAAATATGGACCCTGGAGATCTGCGTCTGCCTCGGTAAGATTCGGTTGCCGCGCCCTTATACCCCGATCTTCACCGATGTATAACTGTCTGAAATTCCAATTCACCCCTGTTCTTTTGTAAATGTTTTTTTCAGTATCGTATAATTCCCACCCATCACTAATATCCACACCTCCGCTGATGACAGGTTTTGCTCCTGTATCCGCTGTGTAAATAATGTTGTAGCCATTGCTTCCAGAATCCTCACTGTTAAAAACCAAGGTGTCATCTAACATGTATTCACCATCCTGCAAATACACATAGATATCCTCTGTCATGGCACCGTTAATTCCACGTACCGCTTGCTTTACCTTTTCAATTGTCCTGAATGGCGATTCCGCAGTCCCAGCATTGTCGTCATTTCCTTCATGCGATACATAAAAGTTATGCGAACTAGCTGCATGAATCGGTTTCATCGTACCTGGCATGATCAAACTGGTTACTGTCATCAAAATAGCAGTAATTAATGCCAGCCTACTCTTCATAAACATTCCTCCTTTGACCTTTGCGTTTTTTGTCTTCCCTCCCTCATTATCAAATAATCTTTATCCATCATCTACAGCAAAAACTCTACTTTTAAGTAGAAAAATTATACTACTTTGCAGTAGAGTGAACTTTAATGACGTGCCAAAATAAGGGAAGCCGTTAATTTTGAATTAAACATTCTATATAAATTGAACTAAACATTTACACGATAACGGAGAGGACAGAAATAACCTGAAGAAGCGGAGCGTTCGCCTTTATCCCCGGATTTTCCCCTTTAAATAAGGGAATCAAAAAATCTGGGGATAACAGCGATCGGAAGGTTGTTCTGTCATCGGAGTGGCAAGTGTAAATATTCTTTAGTTCAATTTATATAGGTGACTTCCTGTACTTCTATCCCATTGAAAAGAAATGGAGCATTCATTAAATATTCTCTGATACACGCTTGTGCGTACGGCTGCTCATCTATTAATCGTGATGTTTCTCTCGGGTCGGATGAGTGGTGGCTGTAATTCTCAATCATGCACATGATAAAGAAACTTTCCAGAACCTCAACATAATCTGTTGGCAGTGTCCTTACACTTTCATAACCTCTGATGAACTCCAAACGTTGTGCGGGGAAAAGCCCTAATATTGTGTTTGCTATATCGTAAAGATAATATCCGTAGCCACATCGGCCAAAATCAATTGGATTAGGTTGTTCATCGTTGAATACGATGTTGCCAATATGTAAATCTCCGTGGATGATTCCGTAATGCTGTGGATTCTGATCCAAGTCTGCAAGTTGGGACAATATTTTATGGGATGCTTTCAGATACGTCTTCCATGCCTGAACGGATAAAAACCTTGTGTAATAACGTCTCAGTTTGGTCATATCCACTTTAAAACTCTCTTCGCCCCATGTGGGCCGAGCAAAATCAAGAGATGGTACAAAACGGGCAGTTGCTTCATGGAGCTTTGCGGCCATAGAGCCCATACGGTATGCACAACGTTCATTAACCTCATTTCCATCCATATGCTCTCCGTCCACCCAATTCATCATCGTGACATCAAAGTACTGTCCCTCTTCTTCTGTGTCCATGGACAAAACATACGAGCCGCCGCGGCTCGCCACACCCTGAGGTACGTGGAGATCATCGGATGTGCCCAATGATTGAAGCAAAGTAAGTTCTGAACGGATAGCCTCTTTACTTAGCCGATTGGAATGAATGCGAAGCAAATAGCTTTTCGATGGAGCTGTATCGATTTTGTACGTGATGGTATCTGACAACTGAATAAAATGTATACAATCCCATGCTAATTCATACTGATCTAATGCCCTTAGACAAACACTTCTTGCCTGAACGAGCAAACATTGAAGTTCTTCATGTGTCCCATTTTGAAAAAAAGTCATCATTGTCCTCCTCGTTCATCATCCGCAAGTGAATCCAGATGTACAACGAATTATACAGAACAGACCATTGGAGGCGTATATAACAAACGATTATAAAACATCTTTTACATACGAGGTTGTTCACGAAGGGCATTTCCAACACAAAAAAGCCCGGTTCATCACCGGGCCTACAATCAACAGTATAAGGTTATATTTTTATATACTTCACCCATTGCTCATGCAGTTCAGTCTCACTACATTGAAAGATCCCTTCAAAATCTTGAGGACTGCGGATTAGTTTGTTCAATGCATCTACTCCGTATCGCTCAACCACAAATTCCACCATCATATAAGAGAACTGAAAACCTTTCATCGTTTCAAAATCCCACGTATCGTTATTTAATTCATCAAAAGATGGAATCGAATGATTGCGTATGCTATCTTCCGTTGATCCTTTAATGAAATCTTGGGACATCTGTTTCGCCTCATATCCACCAATGCCCTGTCTGATCCATTTGGGAGCTGCAGGATTAATATCGCTGATTAGCCACATGGCGAACAAGTGGACTGTGCCTTTCAGAATGGATTGATACGTATGCTCCGGTCCCGGCTCCAATGGAGAGACAATTTTCAGAGTACGCCCTTCATATGTGCCCATAAACCAATTCGGGGCATCTGTTTCGCCGACAGCTTGATGGAACGTTGGCAGATCAGGATAAATTTCAATAACCACCTTTTGTGATGGATGATGTTTATATTTGGTCGACACTCGTTCAACACTATTGTTGAGCTCATCGAACAAATCTTGATGCACTTTCTTCGTACGATCATTCATATCTTGGTTTTCACCTTTATTTACAATGAAAATCAGGTCTTGAATAGACATGATGGCAATATCCCCCCACTCTTTCAGTTCTTTTCTTAATTTCTCCAAAGCCCGGTACAGTCTGTTCTTTACTGCGCTTTCCCGTCGTCCAACAATCTTGGATATTTCGGGCAAGGTGCAGTCAACGAAAAAGCGTAATGCAATAATTTCCTGATCAATCTCATCCAGCTTTTGTAACGCAGAGCCAATATCAATTCGAATATCAACATGTTTCGTAAATTCAAGAGAGATCGATTGCGATTCATAAGCTGTAAAATCATAAGGAGATTCTTTTTGTCGCGATAACCTGCGATATTCGTTCTTCACCGTGTTCTGAGCAATCTTAAAGATCCAGGTGAATAAATTAGAGCTTCCTTTAAAGTTGTGAATATTTTCGACTGCTTTCAAAAATACCTGTTGGGTCAAATCATCTGCAACCAACGGGTTCAATTTCAGTGAGAAGTATTTGCTGATTCGTTGACGATATTGCTCATACGTGTTCTCAAAGATAGCGATGCTTTCCTGTTCATCCGGATAAACAGGTTTCTTGTCATGAGCTCCTGACATGGTGGGGAACCTCCTCTTGATTTACATTTAATTAGACACCGGAGGAAGCAAAAAAGCCACGCATGAGGAAAAATAATTTTTGGCTACTTCACCTCTTTAATACGAATTCTGCTAACTTTTGAAGATGAAAAATAAACAAAGGTAGCCGATCGCACTGACCAGCTACCTCTGTTCTTTTCTTTTATGGAAACACAACTTAGTCTTTGCTTATCTCAGCGATGCGGGCAGCTTTACACCGAGGAGTTTACCCTCCGCCTGTATTATGATCATACCGTCTGTCTTCAGCGTCGCTTCGTGTAAATCGGCCCCGGTGGTTACCCGAAAGACGGGTGTAGCAGTCAACATATTAATCCCGAACATTGTTCCGTTACGCTGCGTCCGGTACATTCCTTTGCCGTACACGCTAATCTGAGCAACAGGTGCATTGCCATACCACTTGATTTCCTGTCCATTCACCAGCTTGATGCCCGCTAGTTCTCCAGTTGTTTCATTTTTGTATATCAGCCTTTCTTGCACGATACCAAGCGACTGCCCATTTTCTTTATAAAAAGGGCGCTGATAAGTCCGAAGCGGATCCGCATTAGCTGTATATTTGTCAAAGTTGTATTCCGCTACCCGATCTCTTTGTTCAATGTATAACTTTCCATTGCTTGCAAATACACCCCCATACCCATAGTCATACGGTGGATCACCATTCATTTTCCAGTTGTATTCAAGGCTCCCCTTTTGTACGCCAGTCTTGAGGTTATAGGCATTCACACTCACTTTACGTTCCGGTTTTGATTGATATTCTGTCAGTTTGGAAGAATGATAATCAACCGAATACACGAGACCGTCTTTAATTTGAAGTGCTTCTCCTTGACCGAAATCGTCCCACAACTTTTTGCCTGTCTTCTTGTCATATGCATTTAGTTGGATGGACGTAAGTGCCCCCTGTACATAAAAGGTTCGAAGCACGACGCCATTAGATTCCTCCAGGTAGTCGGTACCGTTTCCTTCACCAAGCGGCTCGTCAGCCCTCAACTTCAGCTTGCCCGTCTTCATATCAAATGCAAATGTTGTACTTCCTTGGATAATATAAAGGGTATCACCCGTTGGAACTAACATTTCTGTACGATACCGTGTATCGATCCATGTGGATGAGCCTGATTGCCATATCGCTTTTCCTGTCTTCGCGTTCAAAGCATAAGGCTTATGATCCCCAGTGAGACCGTAAATGACGTTATTATGATAAACAACATAAGGTGTTAATCCTTTTCCGTAAGACCATAGCCGTTTGCCTGTCTTTGCATCCAATGAGATCAGTTTGCTATCAGCGAAAGTGAATACCTTCCCCTCTTCTGCTACTGCCTGATGACCAATATAAGGTTCGTTCATATTCAAATAATTGTCCACTTGTGCAGTCCAGGAAGGCTTAAGTTCGGGTACCGATATCCCCATATAGGAATACCAGTTGCGTACCGAAACATCAGGTGCGTCTGCATGTGCCTGAGACAGAATTACGGCGTTCCCCCCCAGAGTAAGAAGCCCGACAGCTGTAAAGCTTGCGACGATACATCGGAATAGTTGACCTTTCAAATTCGTAAACTGCTGATTCTTTTTCGTTTTGAGCATAATACCCTCCATTGTAATGGTTTCTACATTAGTTACCTTAATAGATGTGTATTTCTAGAGAGCTGTCGTACCTATAATCTTTATGAATATAACGCATTGAATTGCTTAATAGTTACACTCTTGTTAAACGATTCAAATTGATTTCAAAACAAAAAAGCCGCCAAATTGGCGACTCCTAATTTCAGTGGGATGAAGCTTTTAATTGAGTCTGCATGAAGACCAGCTCCTCAGCCAACTTCTCCAGACGACTTAGTGCTTCAGTATCCTTAATGTTATTCTCAGCATCAAAATGATCACTATTCAGATATACATAGCTTGGGGCGACATAAGAGCGGAAAAAGCCGGCAATCGGTTTTAATTGATTTTCCACTACCAAATAATGCTGATAGGTGCCACCGGTTGCTATAAAACCCATCACTTTATTGTAAATGCTCTGCACAGGCAGAAGGTCGAATACATTTTTCAGTACACCTGTCAGAGAGGATTGATATATTGGTGTGCCGATCACGTAAAAGTCAGCATCAATCAATTTTTGGACCACCAACTGGGTGTCTTCATTGTAATCCTCCAATTTGCGACCATCGCAAAATTCGATCCTTTTATAATCTCTTAAATCTATGAGTTCAACTTCAATTTCTGGATGATTATTTTTTACGAATTGGAGTACAGCATCCACACCCACTGGTGTCTTTGATCCAATCAGTGACCCGGATAATCCGATTAATTTCACAACATTAACCTCCTATGATTTCTTCTTCATCATCAAACTATTCCATGGTTTCCAACGCACATTCCTTCATCACATGAAGCATACTGCCTAGGGTGATTTTTTCTAACTGCTGCATTAACTGTTGTTCACTTTCTATGAAAATGCTTGCGAGCTGAATATCTACCTCTGCTGGACGACAACACTTAGCTCACTGTTCATAGCAGCCTACTCTCCCAAAATAATGACTTCCGTCTCCAATTCAATATTAAATTGATCACGTACTGTTTTTTTAATTAATTTGATTAATTCTAAGTAATCCTCGGCAGTGGCGTCATCTGCATTAATGATAAAACCAGCATGCTTCTTGGAAATTTCCGCTCCCCCAATGCGAGTGCCTTGTAAGTTGCATTCTTGAATGAGCTTTCCAACATAATGTCCCTCTGGACGTTTGAATACACTTCCGCAAGAGGGAAATTCAAGTGGTTGTTTGGATTCACGTTTAAACGTTAAATCCTGCATGGTACTGGAGATGACATCCTTGTTCCCTGGTTTAAGCTTAAATTCGACTTCAAGTATGATGTATTGATCCGTTCGGAAGATACTGTTTCGATAACCAAGCTGCATGTCATCTCGGACCATGTTAAGCAATTCTCCATTTTTAGTAACTACTAGCGCTCGCTCAACGACCTCATCCATCTGACCACCATAAGCTCCCGCATTCATATATAAAGCGCCACCTGTACTTCCGGGTATTCCACATGCAAACTCCAGACCTGTTAAGCTGTTATGCAAAGCAGTATGTGACACATCAATAATGTTGGAACCGCTCTGCGCGACAATCTTGTCACCATAGACGTTAATCTGATCGAATTGGCTTAAAGAGAGCGTTATTCCGCGTACACCTTGATCTTTGATAATGACATTTGATCCTTTTCCAATGACCGTCAGAGGTATTTGATATGTTTTTGCAATGTTAACCGCGTTAACAATTTCTTCTTTCGTTGTAGGATGGATAAGTATGTCTGCTTTACCACCCAGTTTTATATACGTGTGGTCTTTTAATGGCTCATTCCATTTCAATTTTTCCAAAGGTATGTGATTTTCAAAAATATTCATGACATTCTCTCCCTGAGTTGAAAAGACATGATTGCACGATCGGCGAATAGAAAGCTCCTTCATTGTATGTTTAATATGAGATATTGGTTGAAAATATTCCGTCATCCTGACAATTAATCACATTTTTTGACCTCACCACGGTAATTCGCCATTCGGAAGCTGGCCCCGCATCCACATGAAACTTTTGCATTAGGGTTATTCATGGTAAATCCCCCTAACATTCCACTTTCTTCGTAATCAATCTCAATTCCTTCAATATATGGAACCGTATTGGTGTGAACCAATATACGAAATACACCTTTATCTAATAAGATATCCCCTTCTGACTGCTGTTCATCTACGATAAGGGTATAGGATAGACCACTGCATCCCCCCTCATCCACCCCGACCCGAAGGAAAGAACTCTGGGTATCCGCACTTACCAGGATTTCAACGATTTTTTCTGCTGCTGCTTCACTGACCTGAATCATTGTTATACCTCCTTGGAACGTATTTTTTGGCTAACCTGTTGTTTTTCAAACACAGCCCATTAAAATCTTAATGATTTCTTCAGGACTCGTATATGCATTAAAATAACGGCAACCTGTTGATTGCAGATGGATAGGAATATCCATAAGTTCCAGCGACCCGCTATACAATATCACTCGATATTTCTCGGGAAATTGTTCTATAAGCAGCTCGATATTGTCCACATTCATATCTACGATGATCACAGAATTATCCGGAAGTTGATCCATGTTACCGATCACATCACGAGTAGCGTCCAGTACATGTAACGACGGCTCGGTTTGAATCAACAAACTCAAACTTTTAACAATGTGATGCGTATCTGATAGGATTAACACATGGTTCATTCAGAAAACCTCCGGATAAAATGATGGCAATCGCAGGATATTCCTTTGCGCTAATTCATGTTTGTAGTAAACCATTCCATCAAACAGGGTATGAAAGCAGCTAGAGCGGCCCCTTTGGGTGTAAGTTCATACATGATCTGTATGGGATGTGTTAGGGCTTTTCTCTTCACCAACTGATCATTCTGAAGATCTTTTAATCGTTTGGAGAGGATCGCTTCTGAGATGGAAGGCACATTTTCGTAAATTTCGCTGAATTTCTTAGGACCTTGCGAAAGAGTACATAGGATATGGATCGTCCATTTCGTTCCGATAATACGATAGGCTGTGAAAAGTTTCTCGGTATCCGAAGTCAACATCGCATGAACACACCTTCCTTTGCTTACCCCCGTTTATTTGTTTTTCAAGCCTAACGATTGCAGTCCCGTTCTTATTTGGTCTGTTACTGGTGCAATTCGAGTACTGGCAATCAAGCTCAAGACAATCAACAACAGATGAAAGCCCATCGTTACGATTAATCCTGATTGCAATGACATCCCGCCAGCTTGACACACCACCAGGATGGAACCACCGATCCCGATGACTACGCCCGGTGTAAATGAATCTGCAAATTGCAGATTTGCCGAGGTTTTGCCAACGGCGCCCTCTCCTGTTTGGGAAAACGCCACAACACCGCTAATCGGATGCGCTAATCCAATGCCTATTCCAGCTATGATCTGGCCAATAACCGCTACGGTAACGGTCACAACAGGAACCCAAAATACGATGGTAATTCCGATGGCAAGCAGGAGAACACCCACAATAATTCGTGTATGACGTCCACGACCCTGATCTGCTGAGTCCCAACGCCCTTGCAAGTAAGCAATGACACACCAGCTCAGTGCAGCACTTGCTACAATTAAACCGGCCTGAGAAGGTGTAATGCCTTTCACCTCGATTAAAGCCAATACCAAGAAATTTTGTGTACTGGTATAAGCAGCGAAGAACAGTCCACGCGTAGCGAGTATAGCGGGCATACCTCTTCGCAAAGCAAGGGTTCCCTCCGGCAGCAGTTTGCGCAGTGGGTATACCATCAGTACTCCCCCGATAAGGACGATAACAAATCCAATAATTGACGGAAGCTTGCCAAGTCCCACTAATAAAGTTCCCGTACCTATCGTTAATAGCAGTGCCATCCAAGTAGCGGCAGATCCATTCTCCCCTTGTGCAGGCTGTGATTTTAATTTCGTAAAGGCAGGTAAGCTAAGGAGCGCTGAAACCAACAGGATCGGTAGAATCCCCCAGAACACAAAGCGCCATGACCACTGATCTGCAATAAGGCCTGCAACGTATGGACCAAGCATGGACGGAAGAACGTAGGCTGTACCGAATGCTCCCAGTATTTTGGCGCGTAATTCGTCAGGATAACTTAAGGAAATGGCCGTGTACACGCAAGTCATCATAGCTCCGGCACCCAAACCCTGCATGGCCCGTGACGCGATCATGGTATACATATTCTCCTGCAGTTGCGGCTGCGACCAGCCCGACAATAAACAATAGAAGTGCGAGAGTAAATGGTACTGCTGGTCCCCTTCTATCAATAATCCGACCAACAACCAAGGTTCCGATAATCTGTGCAAGCAGATATGTACTGAATATCCAGCCAAACAGGTTAAGACCCTTCAGGTCTCCAGCAATGGAAGGAGCAATTGTCGTTACCGACAAACCTTCAAATCCAACAGCCATCACTGACAATATAATTCCTATAGATAATGCAAAATAACGCGGACTGAAAATACTTTTGAGAATGGGACGACATGATATGTGACCTCCAAGAGAATTTTATGTATACACCGTATCCGGATACTTAGTAAACATTTTACTTTACAAAGTTTAAACTACAGTTCGCCTTTGACTTTGTCAATGTTTTTGTTTAAAATGTATGAAATAATGAAGATTCAGTTGCTTAAAAAGGAGGTTCACCATGAGCCGGGATCAAACGAAAAAGGATGCCTCAACCAGTACCCGAAAAGCAATCATTAACCTGCTTAAGCAGCAAGGTGGAATGGATGTTGTGGCACTCTCCTCCCAATTTGCGTTATCTGGAATGGCTATCAGGCAGCACTTAAATGCGCTTAAAGAAGAAGGATTGGTTACTTTCGAAGAAGAGGCTCGTCCCATGGGTCGACCAACCAAGCTATGGAGATTAACCCCCGCTGCTGATCGTTTTTTTCCTAGTGGATATTCGGAGTTATCCGTCAGTCTGATCAATTCCATGAAAGAAGCTTTCGGGAATGAAGGGCTGGACAAGCTACTGAATGTGCGGAATAAGAACATGCAAGAGCAATATCTACAGTACATTGGTGATGCATCCGGCGTGAAGGAAAGGCTGGAGAAACTGGCTGAAATTCGAACAAATGAAGGATATATGGCCGAGGTTAAGGATCAAGGCGATGGTAGCCTGTTGTTTATAGAGAAGCATTGTCCAATCTGTGAAGCTGCAGCAGTATGTACCGGGTTATGTAAGAATGAATTGCATTTATTCAAAACGGTTCTGGGGGATCAAGTTCATATTGAACGTGGAGAGTATATTATGGCAGGAGGAAGAAACTGCATATATACGGTTAGAGAACATCATTCATTGTAAGTCATTCCGAACAGTTTGAGCCCATTTACTCACAGATGCTGCTTATGGATATATAAAAACGAAAAATGAACCTTGGGCTTAGCTCAAGGTTCTTTACGTTCAGTTGTATAGTAAGTTTAGAAGATGGTTGGCACCATTCCCCCATCCATACGGATTGGAGAACCTTTGAATGCCGATGCATACGGACTGCATACAAATGTGGCCAATCTGCCTATCTCAACAGGCTTGATAAATCGTTGGATTTCGGATTGAGGCAGGTTTTTCTGCATAAAATCCTTCTCTTTTTCTAAAAAAGTCATTGATTCATCAGGGTAGATGCTCTCAATGATTTGTTGCACATTTTCAGAAAGGGTTGGTCCTGGCATGATTGTATTGACGGTTACTTCTGTTCCTATCGTTAATTTCGATAAACTTTTGGACAACGATAATAACATGGATTTGGTCATGCAATACTGAGGCATTTGTCCTGAAGGCATGATGGCTTCTTCACTCGCAATAAAGATAATGCGGCCATACTCATTTTTCAACATTTTAGGCATGTAAAATTTGGACAATGCATTTGCAGCGAGCACATTCGTACGGAAGTATTTCTCCCAAACCTCATCGCTGATATCCTCATATTGCATCATTTCATAAATCCCCATATTGTTCACTAGGATATCAATTTGGGGGTATTTTTCAAATAAGGCTTCTCTTTGACCTATATCCACCAGATCACCTGTAGCTTTTTGAGGCGAGGTAGCAGGGAAATCGGACTTCATTTCATGAACCGTGTGCTCAACCTCTGCATCATTCCTTCCATTGATGAGCACATTAACCCCTTCTTTGGCAAGTTCAATGGCAATGGCTTTCCCTATCCCCTTCGTCGATCCTGTAACCAAAGCTGTTTTACCGTATAAACCCATATCCATATCACATTACTCCTTTTATTGTCTTGTAGCGGCAAGCTGATTCGTTATCATGTTATAAACAGTCTTGTGCTCCGGATAGGATTTATATTACCTTGTCTACCTCGCCCAGTAACTAGCGTGTTGCGCCAAAGTTCTTGCATAACACGCCAAATTATACAAAGCATTCAATTAATGAAGAGTTGTTGATTCTGACGGTCCTTCGGATAGCGAATTCGCGCCTAAATATTCCGTACGCCAATTCGTTGGCGTTTCTCCTTCCCATGAACGAAAGGCTCGGTAGAACGAGTTCTGGTCTTCATATCCAATCAAGAAAGCTACTTCTTTAATGTCCAGTGTAGGGTCGGCCAAGTAGGCTCGTGCCTGCTCATGTCTGGCTTGCCTCAATAGATGCTTGAAGCTTGTATTCTCGTCTGTAAGCCGGCGCTGCAAGGTCCGATCGCTCATACCCAATTCCTTGGCAACGACCTCAATGTCGGGGCGACCTCCTGTGAGACTGCGTTTCATAATCCATTTGACCATCTCTGTAATAGAACGACTGCCCTGTTGTTCATCCAGCGATCGGTCCAGGGCGGGAGTAAGGATCTCCAGTAACTCTTCGTTGTATGAAAGAAACGGACGGTCCACATCTTTACGATGTAAGGTGAGCCGGTTACATGTTGCACCAATCCGAATTGGGCAGCCGAAATAAGTCTCAAGGGTGCGGACATCGCCCATGGTATGCGAAAATTCGACAAGCCGCGCAGTCAAAGGTTGACCTGTTCCCCGGCGCCCAAGTTCGAGGAGAAATGCCAGAGTGACTCCAACCAGCAATGGCGGACCTGGTTGTTCGTTAGTCAACCATTCCAGTTCGATTGAACATTCATCGCCCTCCTCAGTAATACGCAAGCTTTCAGGGGGACAAAGTTGTTTGTAGCGAGCCATTCGATGTAGTGCATCACGGTAGTCACGTGCGTGGTAAGTCGCTAAGACACTTGGCGGGTATTTCCCTGTTTCAAAGACGGTTGCAAGCTTGATGATTCCTTCGGCAGTGTCACCGACGAGATCGGAATATGCCTGCCAGATCGCAAAATATTGAGCGGTCGTAACAGCTGGTTCAGTTATAATCGTGAGCGGCAGTTGTGCTTTGCGAGTTACATCGTGGGCGGCAATCCCTAATTGATGCAAGCCTGTCCAAAACCCTGCCGGGAATTTAATACGCTCAGAGGTGTGGGACTTCATAGATACCCTCCTTCTTGGAGTCTTTGTTGCTTAATGATTCATCCACTGTACAGGGACTCTGATTCTTTTGCAATGTCTCTAATATTTCCCGGTCTCCAGAATAAAACAAGAAACCAATGCGGGAACGTTCCGCATTGGTTTCTTGGAAATTAGGTCTAGCGTTATTTCGATTGTTCAAGAAGCCCAACAATAAGTGTAACTGCTTCAGCACGGGTAGCTGTCTGCATCGGAGCAAATCGATTGCCACCTACACCGCCCACCAGACCTGCTTCCACGGCAGAAGCTACATAGGATACTGCCCATGTAGGGACATCCTTTGCATCTTTGAAATCCAGTTTCGCATTGGCATTCGTTTGAATTCCGCCAGCGCGTGCAATCATAGTTACCATCTCCGCACGGCTCAGCGTCTTGCTAGGGCCGAACGAGCCATTTTCGTAACCATTGACAATGCCAGCGGATGCAGCTGCTGTACTATAAGGCTTCGCCCATGAAGGAATCTTGTTATCATCCGTATAGCGAATACTCTCGCTTACGGTATTCAGATTCAAGGCACGGCCCAGCATCGTAATGAACTCGGCACGTGTGACTTTCTGATTCGGACGGAAGGTCTGATCGCCATAGCCATTCACGAATCCAGCCGCCAGGGCTTTGTCAATTGCAGATTTTGCCCAGTGTCCGGCTGTATCTTTCAACGCTGGCGCAGCGCCTCCGCTTCCGTTATTGCCTGATCCAGTACCCGGCTCGTTGCCGGAATCAGTTCCGCTGCCAGTACCGCTGTTCGAACCGTTACCGGTTGTTGTATCGCCACCGGTTCCTGAGGAGCCATTACTGCTGCCGGACCCATTACCTGAGCCTGAACCCGAGCCGGGATTCGATGTTCCCGGATTGGACGTTCCTGGTCCCGGATTCGATGGTTCTGTCTTCTTCACGATACCGAACTGATCAACAATGAACGGGGCTGCTCCATTTTGATTTTGGTCAATTTCATACGTTACAGCTGTCAGTTTGCTGCCGTCAATCGTAATGCCCACAAAATTCTGTACCTGACTGCGCATTGGACGACGGTTGTCATTCGGATCAGGGCCATATTTGGCTGCATGATTCTCCTCTGCCAGTTCAAAAAGATTGTAATAAGCATCACCGAGACTTGTGCTCGGATTTTTGTAATACACTTTTGGACCAGCTGTTGCCGGAATAAGATAGATCGTGCCATCCGGATTCACAGAGTACTCGATTTTCTGTCCATTTTGCATCTCCGTGATCCTTTCTGGCTGACGCGCTTTCCCCTTCTGATCGATCGGTTTTGTGCGGGCATAGATGTGGTCATGTCCCTGGAGCACAAAATCAATGCCAAGCTCCGCCATGATCGGTGCAATTTTGGTACGTACACCGTTTGCTCCCATGATGTCGGAATCCGTTGCGTGATTTGACGTCGTGTACGGTCCCTTGTGAATGTTGACGATTATCCACTGAGATCCATTCTTCTTGGCAGCCTGAACATCTTTCTTCAACCACTCGACTTGCTCTAATGAGAAGTTGTCATACTCGTCCGAATCCTCATTGGAGTTCAACACAACAAAATGCGCATTGCTGTAATCATAAGAATAGTAAGCTCCCGTCTCCGTAGCGGAATTCACCGGTGACTGGATGTTGAAATGATCGATAAACGCATAATTTTCGTCCTCGTGGTTCCCTGCGGATGGAACGATGGTTGTATTTAAGAGGCTTTCCTGCGAATGCCCAAGCAGCCAGTTCCACTGTTCCTCTTTCACACCATTATCGACGATATCCCCGTTATGAACGACAAATTGTGCATCCGGTACTGTAGCCAATGCTTTGGCCAATGTCTCAGAGGACAGAATTGCCTCATCCTCTTCCTTCGCTTGTGTATCCGCCAGATCAATAAAAGTGAATTTGCCTTTTTCCGGTGCTGTACGGAAGGTACCTGTCTCGCTCCATACTTGCTGGGAAGCATCCCCTACACGGAAATAATAGGTCGTATTGGCTTTCAGATCTGTCACTTCTGCTTTGTGCATCAGTTCTGTAGGAGCATTCGAAGGCTGTGCAGAGCGCCCTTGAACCGATTTGGCTTGCGTGAAATCAGGTGCTGCAGATGTTTTCTCCACAACCTGAAGGTCGCTATTCGTTACTTGATCGGAAGTGTACCACGTGAACCCCTTGCTCTTGGTAGGATCTCCATGGAACGTTACCGTTACCTTGTTTACCTGTTCTGGAACAGGAACTGTATCCGATTCCTTGATGATTCCGAAAGTATCCACGATAAATGGCTCTGCATTATTATTTTGGTCAATCTCATACGTTACGGCGGACAGCTTGTCTCCGTCAATAGTCAATGAAACGAAGTTTTGGACCTGACCTCTGGCTGCGCTCGTG
The DNA here is from genome assembly GCF_057835695.1 of Paenibacillus sp. GL_099_B. Classification (NCBI taxonomy): domain Bacteria; kingdom Bacillati; phylum Bacillota; class Bacilli; order Caryophanales; family Paenibacillaceae; genus Paenibacillus; species Paenibacillus sp. GL_099_B. The sequence goes on along the minus strand of NZ_CM174430.1, from coordinate 3,330,179 downwards.
GTGTCGCCATATTGCCGTGCGTGGTTTTCTTCCGCACGCTCGAACAAGCTGAAGTACGCTTCACCAAGTTCTGGTTTTACGTTTTTGAAGTATACTTTGGCCCCGGCGGTAGCGGGAATCATATAAATGGTTCCATCCGGTTTGACCGAGTACTCGATACTCTGTCCATTGAAGGTCTCCGTTATTTTGGACACATCTTCAGCGGTACCATCGCTCTTGATCGGCTTCGTCCGTGCATAGATATGGTCATGTCCCTGAAGGACCAGATCAATCCCCAGTTCGTTCATGAGCGGGGCGATTTTTTTTCGTTCACCGTTTGTACCAATAATGTCGCTATCGGTGGCGTGATTGGATGTCGTGTATGGACCTTTATGGATATTAACGATAATCCACTTGGCTCCTGCGGCTTTTGCTTCCGCTACATCCTGCTTCATCCATGCGACTTGCTCATTCGAGAAGTTGGCGTACTCCGTTGAATTCTCGTTGGAGTTCAATACGATAAAATGGGCTTTACTGTAATTATAAGAATAATATGCGCCTGTTTCCGTTGCAGCGCCGTCTGGCTGCTTCACATTAAAATGATCGTAGAATGCATAATTTTTATTCTCATGATTGCCAGCAGATGGTGCAATGGTCGTGTTCATGAGACTGGCTTGCGAATGACCAAGCAGCCAATTCCATTCTTGTTCTGAAGTGCCATTCTCTACAACGTCACCGTTATGGACGACAAATTCAGCATTTGGAACAGTTGCGAGTGCTTTGGACAGAGTTGATCCAGACAGGATCGCCTCATCCTCTTCCTTCGCTTGTGTATCCGTCAAGTCAATAAAGGTAAATGCTCCGTCAACCGGAGCCGTTTTGAACGTTCCAACCTCACTCCATATGCCCAGATCCTGATCACCAACACGGAAAGAATAAGAAGTGTCAGGGGAAAGGCCTGTCGCTTCCGCCTTATGCACCATTTCTCCTGGGGAGTTGGAAGCTACGGTTGCACGCCCATTGAAACTTTGGGCCTGACTGAAGTCGGCAACTCCTTCTTGGTTCGGCACCACTTGAACAGTGCTCTGTGCAGATGCAAGAGGAGTATACCAAGTGAAGCCTTTGCTACTTGTTGCATCTCCATAGAAGGTAACCGTTACTTTGCTGATATCCAGCGATGGCGCATTAGCCAAGGCTTTAAGCTCCATGTCAAAATACAGGTCAGAGCTGCTGTCGCTCTGTTGATGTACTTCAACCGCAATTTCGTTTGAGCCTTCATGCAAATTGGCTTTCATTGGCTCAGTCAGGTCGATATTCTCATACATTACCGGCAAGTCCTTATTTGAGGTTGCTTGGGTGGAGTACCCAATCTCTCCATCCGGCATGCCAAAGCGAATGACTTCCACACCATTCACATAGATCACTGCACCGTCATCAATACCGAATGTGCCGAGAATTTGCCCGTAATCGTCAATTTGATCTTTGTTAACGGTTAGGTTTGTCCGGAAATAGGTTGTGCGAGGTTTATTTTTTTTGTCCTGACCGTAGTTGACTTCCGTTTTGAGTGATCCAAAATAGGAAGTGCTTACGCCATTACCGTTGTCTTTGTAACCAAATGGAGCCTGTCCCGAATTCCAGGACGAATCATCGTATGAAGCACGCTATTCCGATTGTAGATCCTGACCCTGATCGAAATAATGCCAATTGGCATTACGCTCTAACAGCATCTCAGGCTCCGACAATGATGCGGCTTGGGCTGAATTAACTCCCCCAAATCCCGCAAGCCATCCGAATACTAAAGCAATCGATAACAGGATGGATAACATCTTTTTGTAGAGGTGACTGATCATAATTCTCTCCTTTGTATGTATGATTGGTTGGCTTATGTAAATCCAAACAGGCCTAGCATAACAAGAGAAGATCAGCATCCGGTTAGCGGGAAGTAAAACTTATGTAAACTCTTACATTTATTTGACTTATAATATGGATAAGGTTTTTAGTTAACATAATAATTAATATGGTTTTTGCTCCTATTTGGATAAAATAAACAGACTATTTTTAAAGGTTTGATGAATTGGCTTTTAGGAAGTAGACTAATGAGGATAGACTATACAAAAGTTAACATGTTCTGGGAAAGGGGAATCATAATGTCATCCAGTGTCATCGACATGCTGCAGCTTGAATATCAACGTTTTTCAGTGAAAGAAAAGGAAATAGCTGATTATGTGATGCGCAATAAAACATCCATTAATAATATTAATATTAGGGATCTGGCTGCTTACACCAATGCTTCCATGTCAACCATTACTCGATTTTGTAAAAAAGTAGGTTGTTCTACCTTTGTAGATTTTAAAATTCGACTTAACCGTGAAGTGGATCAACCCCGCAATCAAACGGATTTCTTTATAAGAACACAGCAGATCCACAATGATATCATCAACGCAACCGCGGAAATGCTGGATACCGACAGAATCGAACAAGTGGTCCAGTACATAAAAAAAGCTCGCAGAATCTATGTCTATGGTTTGGGAAGTTCAGGTTTATCTGCTTTGGAGTTCAAATACAGACTAATGCGGATGGATATCGTCATTGATGCGGTGACCGATTCACACATGATGATTATGAGTGCTTCTCTTTTGGGGGAAGATGATCTGGTCATTGGTTTATCCAATTCAGGACGAACATTAGAAGTCAGTGATGCCTTAAACGCGGCCAAAAAAAGAGGAAGCAAAGTTGTTGGAATTACTAATTTTGATCACACACCCCTGTCTGAAGTCTCGGATTTGTGCATTTTCACACCGGATATCGGGCGAACCGGAGATGTGAACTTCATCAATAGCCAGTTGGCTATCATTTACATCCTGGATGTGATTTCACTTCTATTACTTGAGGATGAACATTTACTTAGTGCGCGGCAGCAAACGTTAAAAGCTCTTTATTCTGCTGAATAACAAAACAGCCAACATGATTCGTTGGCTGGTTGTTGTTTCCTCCTTTTTATTAGACAGAAGGAGAAGGCTTTTTCAATTTTGCAATTTCAGAGACAAAACGTTCCGTTATTTGTTGAGGACGCGTAATGGCTCCTCCAACAACAACACAATAGACTCCAGCTTCCAGACACGTTGCTGCCATCTCCGGTGTCATGATATTCCCTTCCGCAACGACAGGCGTTTGTACGCTAGTTAGAATTTCTTTCAAGGCTGCAAATTGATTATCATACAGCTTAAGCCCTGCTGTCTCCTCTGTATAGCCGACCAATGTGGAGGAGATCAGGTCAAAACCAAGTCGTTCTGCATTGACGGCTTCCTCTTTGGTTGAAATATCCCCCATTAATAGAAGTTGAGGATGTTTGGTGCGAATTTCATGTACGAATTCATCCAATGATTTACCGTCCGGCCGTGCACGCAAAGTTGCATCAACCGCAACAATCTCTGCATGGACCTCGGCAAGCTCATCCACTTCCAAGATCGTTGGTGTAATAAATACGGGATTGGTTTCGTAGTTTCTTTTCACAATACCTATGACGGGAAGATCAACCTGTTCCTTGATCTCTTTCACATCTGCCGCAGTATTCGCCCGAATACCGATCGCTCCCCCCTCTTTTGCTGCGATTGCCATGCGTCCCATAATCAGCGAACTATGAAGTGGCTCGTGCTCCAAAGCCTGACATGATACAACGAGACCGCCTTGTAAACCTAATTTATCTAAATTCATTGCAATTACTCCGTTTCCATAATTTCTTCGATTTCATTTTTGATCACGGTAACCTGAGGGCCATAAATAACCTGCACTCCGTTACCGACAAGTACTACCCCTTTGGCTCCAGTAGCTGTAAGTGCATCCTTTTGAACCTTCTCGATATCCTTCACGGATACGCGAAGCCGCGTTGCACAGCAATCCAATTCGTTAATATTGTCTGCACCGCCAAGTCCATTCAGAATAGCGATGGAACGTTCTTCACCTTTCGTTGATACGGGTGTATTGGAGTGCTGACTTGGCGTTTTGGCGTCTGGCTCCGATGTTACCTCTTCCTCACGTCCCGAAGTTTTTAAGTTGAGCTTAACGATCAAGATTCGGAAGGTGAAGTAATAAAGGAAGAACCAGACCACACCGATGATGGGAACAATAATCCAGTTCGTTTTGGCATTACCCTGAAGTACCCCGAATAAGATAAAGTCGATTAATCCACCTGAAAAAGTCTGACCGATTGTAATCTCAAAAATATGTGAAAGCATAAATGCCAAACCATCAAATACGGCGTGAATGACATACAGGATTGGAGCAACAAACAGGAATGAGAATTCCAGAGGCTCCGTAATTCCTGTTAGGAACGAAGTGAGTGCCGCAGACAACATCAATCCGCCAACTATTTTCTTACGTTCAGGCTTGGCCGTATGATAAATAGCGAGGGCCGCACCGAGCAAACCAAACATCATTGTGATAAAACGTCCTGACATAAATCGGGATGTTCCCGAGAAGAACTTCTCGGTTGCAGGGTCTCCCAGTTGAGCAAAGAAAATATTCTGTGTTCCTTCGTAAACTTTTCCCGCAACCTCCATTGTTCCTCCAACTCCCGTCTGCCAGAAAGGCAGATAAAAGATGTGGTGCAAGCCAAGTGGACCCAGCATCCGTAAAACAAATCCGTAAAACAGTGTTCCGATATAGCCTGTTCTATCGACCAAACTGCCAAGCTGTGCTATGCCGAGCTGGACGGTTGGCCAGATCAGGAACAAAGCAATACCAATAAAGATGGCCGCAAAAGATGAAACGATAGGAATGAAACGTGAACCTCCAAAGAATCCTAAGAATTGAGGAAGTTCTATTTTGTTGTACCGATTATGAAGCCATGCGGTAACCAATCCGACGACGATGCCTCCGAGTACACCGGTTTGCAGCGTTTGGATTCCGAGTACCATGCCTTGACCGGCACTAGCCAAATGATCTGCGGCAAGTTTCCCCGAATTGACCAGCATCGCATTGATCGATGCATTCATGACCAGATAGGCCAGTCCTGCTGCCAAACCTGCTGTACCTTTGTCCGCCCTGGCAAGTCCGACGGCTACACCAATGGCAAAGATCAAAGCCAGATTATCAAACACAATACTTCCTGCACTGCTCATAACCGTAAACACTTGCTGTAACCAAGTGATTTGCAAAAATGGATACGAGTTAATCGTATTGGCGTTGGACAAGGCCCCTCCAATCCCCAGTAATAGACCCGCCGCTGGTAAAACAGCAATAGGAAGCATAAACGATTTACCAAACTTCTGAGCCTTCTCAAAATATTGCTTCACAGTGATATCCACCTCTCTAAAACTATTTTCATTTACATATTAATTATGAAAATGGTTTTCGTCAACATAAATTTAAATCGCTTTCATAACGTGTGAGGTCTGAATCATTTGATGAATAACATGGTTCAAATATAATTATTTCCAGCTTAGCTAAGCTCAGTCTTTTTTGTTCAATGCAAAAAAAAGCCGCCAATATGGCGACTTTATTGTGTTCATATTCTTCCCCGACGATTCCAAACCCTAGACCTGAATCGTGCATTATTTTAAATTTTAGTTACAAGTTTTACCGACCCATTCATGCCCGAAGGTAGTGATGACTTTCCGTATAGATTCTCCAGTGTATTAGCCACATGAATGTCGATTACATTATTACCTCGCACCATATAAGACGTGACATTCCAAACCCCAGTTACTTGTTCGGATTCCACGGTTAATGTTGTCTGATCTTCTATAGCAAATGAACCAATCAGATAAGCAGGAAAGGAAATGGCTGGCATAGGCTTCAGCAATGAAACTGTGAGAACTTCGAGTTCATTCTCGCCCTTCACCAGGTTATTTGTAATGTCCACACCAGCGTAATGAATATCTTGCCACAGTGATGGCCAGAGTGCTTTCAACCGTACTCCATTAACAAAGATTTCAACATTACGTCTGCGTTGGAGGAAACCAATATGCGATGGAATTTTTTGCTCCATCCAGATAGCTGTTCTAGGTCCCCCAAGCAACTCCTGTCATCAAATGGACCACATATCCTTTTTCTTTCCACCTCAGAATGCGTTCCTGCATCGACTCATCAATCCCGTAAACCATCACAAAGTCAGTCTGCAGATCATAATCGGGATGGTAAGCAGCAGATTCTTGAAATCCGGTACGCTCTTCCTTTCGATCTCTCGCCATCTTCTTAACCTCCCCAGCTCGTATTTGATTTGGGTTGCAATGTATGACTATCCATCATTTTCTAGACTATAATATATGATATGAATATATTCAATATGTTTTTTATACAAACATAAAAAAAACCTTCTCCGCTTCTCTCCGGAAAAGGTTTTCTTTTCTTGTGAAAATTAAGCTTGAGGAACCGTTCCGGTGGTTTGACGTACGACCAGTTCGGGTTCAATCAGCATTTTGCTATAACTTTTCGCTTCCCCATGACCACGTAATACTTCAAGTAATTTAGCAGCCGCCCGATACCCCATATCCCGCTCAAATTGCTTAACATGGGTAAATATACTGAATTCCTCCACGATTGAGGTGGGATCATCGAAGCTTACAATCGATACATCTTCAGGCACTCGAAGCCCTGCTTGCTTGGCCATTTGATAGATTTGCACACCTAACCTGCCGTTAAGCGAAACATAGGCTGTGACCATCCGGTTTTGGATATATCGATACAAAGGGTGGGCTTCCGCTTCCTTAAGTTCAGTTAGCGGTTGGAAATCCGTGATCATATGAGCGGGATTGATTAACGCGCCTTTGCCTTTTAAAGCCTCAATATAACCTTCAATCCGCTCCTGAACCGTAACTGTCTGAAGGGGAGAATCCGAGCAAATAGCGATATCCCTGTGTCCCAGCTCCCATAGATGCTCCACAGCTAGCCTTGTGCCCCGTCTGCCATCTGCCGCAATATAATGTGTCTCGACCCCTGGCAAATAACGGTCCATCAGTACAAAAGGAAAACCCGAGAGCTTCATGCCGAGGATCTCCTCGTTGTAGTTCTCTTCATCCACAGGAAAGATTAATAGACCTTCTGCCCCAAGCGCCTTCATTTCCTTGATGACATCCTTCTCTTTATCCACCTTGCCATGCGTAAACATGATCATGCTGCGATATCCTTCGTCACGCAAGGCTTGCTCAATTCCCTCAACGAGCCGGATGGCAAAATAATCATGGATGGAGGGCACAATGATGCCAATCATTCCTGTAGACAGTGTCCCCTCTCTGCCTTTCATTGAGTTCGCTTGCGTTGAGGTCATAGAAGCACTATCCGCTTCTTCAGCTACAAAACTGCCTTTCCCCGGCACACGCGCAATTAACTTTTCATTTGCTAATCCGGTCAAGGCATTGGCAACTGTAATTTTACTGACCTGAAACTGATCCATCAGTTCCTTCTCTGTCGGTATGCGATCACCGGGTTTCATATTTTCTTGAGTTATGACATGTCTGATATAGTCCTGGATTTGTTGATACAGTGGAATTCGATCATTTGTACTCATTTTGATCACATCACCAATTCATTCATAATATTTGAGATATATAATATATCCTTTCACCTGCAAGTGCAATAAACAAGCTGAGCTTATCTGCAGTTGCAAAGAACATCTCCTTGATATCATCGCATTTAATATGCCTGATTTCCAGGAATAATGGGAAGTTTTGTCGAACCCCTTGTAAAATTATATATGAATATATTTAATATGTGTTGGATAGAGATGTGTGGATTGGCTTTTGACCAAAAAAGGAGGGTGGGTATTACGAAGGCACAGCTCTAATTCTTGACAATAACAAGGAGTGAATTCGCCATGGCTCGTAGGTTCACGATGCTCTGTTTAGCACTCATATGCGCTTTTTCATTAACCGCCGGCGCTGCTTCAGCTTCGGAAACGGATGTACAGACAGCCAAACCTGATGGGTCCAAACACCGTGAACTGCCAAGTTTCAAAAAACCGAAACATTTGGATGCAGCCGACATCTATGATGCGCCAGGTGACATCAAATTGTTGCTGGGAACATTACAGGGAATCGTTAACAGAGAGCAACCCCGAATTTATCTGATTGAGTCCCAGGAAGAAGGAAAATTGACCTGGCTTAAGGACATCAAGGTGCCTTACACGCTTCATCAGGATTATTGGGAAGTGTTCTCTGCTTATCGCGACGAAGTCAAAGGCATGGTTGTATATGATCCCCAAGTACCTGATACGATCAACGTAGCAACCACGCTCGCAGGACTGAAGAATGTTGTGGTTGCCAGTCCCGAGTTAGCAGTCAAATTGTCCAAAGCCCCTTACAAATTGAAGATTGTGGATGACCTGCGGGGTAAATTCAATAGTCGGATAGATGCCTATACCTGGCAATATGAGAATCTGTGGAAGAAAACGAACCACCAGATGTTAATTGGACTTGATCCGGATACAACGATTCGCATCCCTTCCGGGATGCCTGAATCCTTTGTTACGATAACGGAGGAAAAACAACAGATTCGAGATGCAAGCAACCGTGATACGTATTCCCTAGATCTTTCTACACTCTTGGGAAAATCTTCAGTATATCTCCGATTTGATGACGCCTTTACTCAAGATGGCTGGGGACCGGCTGTACATGAGGTTACGGTTAAGGCGGATGGAAAAGAGATCGCTAACTTCATCGCAGGAACACCGGAAGAAGAACAATTCCTCTATGACAGACAGAATTCCAAGGTTGCTGAAGGAGAAGGCGGCCACCGTTTCGCCGATAATGGCAATTATTTTGTTTATGAATTCAGTCCTCCTGCAGGTACTCAGAACCTGACGGCTGAAGTGGACATGTGGAATCAGTATAAAGTATCCGCGGGTAATATCCGCCCTCTCTCCGCTGAGCAACGGGAGCCCTATGCATATTTAAGGGATTATGCAGTCGCTAATAAAGCGATGGTATTCTGGTTGGATTCCAATGTGCCTGAGCAAAAAGCACTCTTCGAGAAGATCATGTCTGACGTAAAACCGGGAACTCCTTACCTTGGCTGGTTTAGCAATGATGTCGAAGGTGAGTTCAGCTCCGTTGAGATCGCATCTCGATATGGTGTCTATGTTCTCGCTGCCGATTGGTTCAGCAACCTGACTGTTTTCTCGGGAACTAAGCCGAAACTCACCCCGGTGAAAAAATCTCCGCGACCTGCGTTGGAGAACAAAATCTATGTAACGTATACCTTTACGGAAGGCGATAATTTTCAGTATAACCAGCATCGCATGCGTGTGATGTGGGATGATCCGGCTAGGGGTAAGGTTCCGATTAACTGGACTTCAAGCCCGCTTCTCTACGAAGGTGCACCAGCAATATTGAATTATTATGTGAACACAGCAACTCCGAATGATCTGCTGATCGCAGGACCGTCCGGTGCAGGATACTTCTATCCGGGGGCATGGCCCGACTCAAGCTTCCGGCAATTTTTGCAGCAAACCGAAAAATATATGAAAAAGACCGGCATGACCATTCCTTATGTTTTGAACCGTGTAGACAGTGAGAATGTACCTCTCACGCCATTTAAAGCCAAGGCTTACGCGCAGGATTATAATGCACCCGGCTTATTCATCAGCTATGAAGACAACTACGGTGTGGAAATCGTTGACGATAGCCTGCCCGTATCCACAATTCGTGGAATAAGTACGGTGCAGGACGGATTACAGGTGCTGAATGAAGCGAAAGCGAATTGGGATGGCAAGTCCCCGTTGTTCGTTTCTCTTGGATTGCTTGCATGGAGTACGACCCCATCCGATGCACTGGCGATCACTGAAGAACTCGGAACAGAATTCAAGGTCGTTCGTGCTGATGACTATTTCTCCTTAATCCGAGAAAGTTACCACTTACCTGTTAGCAAGTAATAACCTTACTTATAATGAATCTGCAGACGCATAAAAGCATCGTACCCCTGATATATGGGGTACGATGCTTTTTTCGGATGAAACCACACCACTGATTTACCGTTTAACAGTGACACCGGAACATAACAGCACCAGTTCACAAAACATCATATTAGCCCAGGAAAACCAAGGGCGAGTAAATTCCTCCGGTCGATCCACATGAAATCCCTCATGCATAAATCCGGTTCCTCCGTCTGTTGCAAGCAGCAGCTCCAGAAGACGCTGCTGTACTGCAGTATCCTTTGCGGTCATGCCTTGCATCGCCAGCGCAATATGCCAGATGTATTGATCCGGTGTATGAGGACTACCAATGCCAGATGCCGCCGCCCCCCGGTAGAAGTACGGATTGCGCTCACTCAGAATAAATTGCCGTGTATTCACATAGACCGGATCATCTGCATTTGAATAACCCAGGTAAGGAATGGATAGCAAGCTGGGAACATTGGCGTCGTCCATCAGATTGGTCGAGCCAAGCCCATCCACTTCGTATGCATAAATGGAACCGCATTGATCATCCTCTACCACACCATACTGGTGAATACCCGCATTAATCTGTGTGGCAAGGTTCTCTGCCGCTTCTGCAAGCTCCTCATCCATTAGAATCTCCTAGCAATTTCTGTGACATATCGGAGTACAACCACTGCGAACATATTTGAAGGTACCAGATAACCGTACGTACAGGCATCATCACTCGGTCTGAAACCGGACCAGGTCATACCGGTATATCCCGTTTCCGACCCTCTGCCGTCTCGAATAAGGGTATCTGATGGCGGGCAATTGCTGCGCTCAAAAGTATAAGCGGAGTCCGTCTCATGTCGCTGCTCTCTCTTCCACAACTCGATAATCTGCCTTACACCTGCGCGGAATGTTTCATCCAAATGATCAATCCTGCCGGAATTCTTCCACAACAGATAACTGAGCTGGATCGGATAACATAGTGAGTCAATCTCGTATTTACGCTCCCAAATCCACAGGCTCATGTCGGTGGCATCATTCTGATGTCCTTTACCGTCGGCCAATTCATTGAAAGCATTCGCATAAGGATCTTGCAAAATATAATCAAATTGACGTCGTACCACGCCTTGAATCATGTCCCCGATCTCCGGGTCCTCTGATAGGACCAGGAAAGGTCTTACTTGTGCTGCAGAATCGCGCAGCCACATGGCGGGTATATCGCCCGTAATAACAAAAGTTGAACCGTCCTCCATGCGCTTTAAGGTGGTGTTCCAGGTGTTAGCCAAGCATTGCTCTAACATGTCTGCTGTACGCTCCGATTGCTTTTCCCGCACTATTTCCGTCAAACGTCTCATTGCTTCTGGGAGTTCTGTAATTGAATGCATTTTACGTACCCCTCTCATTGCGAAATATGATGAAAATCCCGTTCCCTATGATGGAATTACAGTCTCATAAAACAGCACCGCATGATCTTTCTCTTGGAAAGACTCATGCAGGTGCTGACCTCTAATAATTACTATCCTATTAACCTATCTTCCACTCAAACGGCTACTTTTTCACTGGTTTTTCCGGTTTACCTAGCTTATCCGCTTTGCCTGCTTCCAGCTTTGCAGCTCCTTCCAGCAGAAATACGCCGCTGAGCTGAGCGGTAAGGTCGAGTGGGTTCTGGGCTGATTTGCCCCAAGCCTGACCGAATAATCCAGTTTCCCGGCTGCCTTTCAGTAAGGCATCGGCATTGCGATAGACTGCCTTTTTCAGGCTCTTGTTATGCCCGATTTCGTACAACTCAACCATGTAGCGGATCAGTATGCCTTTGAACAACGCACCGTCCCCGTCCCCATCCTCTTTAAATATGCCAGTCTTCTCATCCGTTAAGGTCTTCAAAGAACCTGCTGCCGTTTTCTCGGCATCTTTCAAATACGTCTTCTTCCCTGTTATCCGGTAGAGTTCAACACCCGCTCCGATAAACGTGCCTTGATTGTACGTGAAGATCCATGCTTCATTCACATCCAGTGTGCCATCCTCCTTCAGCACCAAACCATCCGCTACCAGGCCCGTTTGCGGATTAACCAGATGTTGTTTCTCCCAATCATATATTTTTTTGGCCCATTCCAGATCCCGCGCATCGCCAAAACGTTCATACAGCCTTGCAGCCAAGATGGCGGCAGGCCCGTTGGAGCACGCATTTCGGTTATAACGCTGATCCTTTTTCCAAGCCATACCGCCAAGCTCATCTTCCCACCAGGCGGTCTTGATGTCATCCCACAACTCTAGTACGTATCCCTTCATCTCTTCACTGCCTGTTGCATCATACAGACGAAGCCCGGCGAGCGCGAGCCATTCCATATCATCGTAGAATTCATTGTGAAGTGAACCGTTGCGTGCAATGATACTGCGAACGAGTTCTTCTGCATCCTCAGTGTAGGCCTTGTCCCCTGTACGTTCGTATCCGTCCACCAATGCATCTACCGCATGAGCCTTCCACCAGTAATTCAAGGCATGTTCACCTTCTGGTGCTGATGGATAAGCATTATTCATCATTTTTGATGCATCGTTCCAGTAGTATTCATGCAGTTTCTCTTGTGACCACTGCGCCTGATCGGCATAGCGATTCTTGCCGCCGCTTGTTGCCCCCATGGTGGTGACCAGAATAATGCTGAGTACCAGCGTGAGGCTCACCATTTTCCTTTTGCTCATCAGATCCCTTCCCTTCTCCAGTCGACGTATAACTAACAGTTCACTCGTAAAGCAGTGTCAATCCCTTGCTCCAGCTCTGTTCGCGCCTTTCCCCTTCACCCCCTTCCACATTTCGCAGGCAGAACGGCTAATGATGCTGATAGCCAGAACTATTCCTTCACGGCCCCCAGAACGATTCCGTGGATTAGATAACGTTGCAGAAAAGGATAAATCAGCAGAATGGGAATCATGGACACCAGAATTTTGGCAGAATTCAACGTCGTATTGGAGATTTTGTTAAACTGCTGCAGCTGTTCGACTGAAAGATTCTGCATCTGATCCCGTGTGAGGCTGAGCTGCTGCAGATAGGTCTGGAGCGGTATTTTGGAGCTGTCGTTAATCAGAATGATTCCGTCAAAGAAATTGTTCCAGTGCCCGACAATGACAAACAGCATGATCGTTGCCAGGCTCGGCATGGAAATGGGGATGAAAATTTTGAGCAGAATTTTAAGCGGACTGGCACCGTCAATGAATGCGGCCTCCTCCAATTCCTTTGGAATTCCCTTGAAGAAGTTCATGAGGAGAATTACATTAAAGACAGGAACTGCCCCCGGCAAAACTAGCGCCCAAATACTGTTGATCAATCCCAACTTGCTGATGACCATATACCAGGGTACGATTCCGCCGCTGAACAGCATTGTAAACACAATAATCCACATATATGTGTTTCTCGATCTGAATTGTGTGACGCTTCGTGACAACGGATAGGCCATGAGAATAGTCAAAAACATATTGATTGCTCCTCCAAGCACCACCCGCTCGACCGAGATCAGAAAAGCCTTCCAAAACTTCGTATCATTCAGAATCTGGCCATACGATGAGAAATTCAGCTCCACTGGAAAAAAATAGACGCGCCCTGCATTAACAGCCGTACTGCTGCTGACGGACACCATAATGGTATTGACAATCGGCGCCAAGGACATGAACGTAATCAGAATTAACGCAAACATAATCAACAGGCGGGATAGCCTGGAGCCGAGTGATTTGGATTGAATCATGCTAACCCTCCTAGAAAATTCTGTACCCCGCATACCTCGAAGCCAGTCTGTAGGAAATCACGATCAGAACAAAGCTGATCACCGATTTCATCAGTCCAATCGCTGTTGCAAAGGAATATTGCATGTTGATCAGACCCATACGGTACACAAAAGTATCGATAATATCGCCCGTTTCATATACCAGCGGATTATACAGGTTAAACACCTGATCAAAACCCGCATTCAGTACATTACCAAGACTCAGCGTACCCAGCAGGATAATCGTCGGGAACATACCCGGCAGCGTGATATTCAGCGTCTGTTTCCAACGACTTGCGCCGTCCATTGCGGCAGATTCGTACAATGCAGGATTAATTGCCGTTAATGCAGCCAGATAGACTATCGTCCCATAGCCAAATTCCTTCCACGTATCCGTCACAATGAGCAGCGGCCTGAACCAGTCATTACTTGCCAAGAACATAATTCGCTCCAGTCCGAGAAACTCAAGGAAGTTGTTCACCATGCCATCGAAGGAAAAGATCATGGTCAGCATCGTGCCCAGAACTACCCAGGACATAAAATGCGGCAAATAGACGATGGTTTGAATCGTACTCTTGAATACTTTCAGACGCACCTCATTTAACAGCAGAGCGAATACGATGGGTACAATCAACCCTAGAGCAATCTTTCCAACTGCGATGACCAATGTATTAATGAAAATCTGCTTCGCGTCCGGGAGTTGAAACATATACGTGAAATTGGATATCCCTGCCCATTTGGACCCGAATATTCCTTTGGCAGGAATGAACTTTTGGAATGCCATCACAACCCCGAACATCGGTACAATTGAGAAAATGAACAGCATGATCATGCCAGGCAGCAGCATAAAATGATAGGTCATTTCATCAAAAGTTTTACGTTTCTTTTTCCTCCCGTAACGCACTTCCCGCTCTTGATTAACGGTTGTTTCCATTTGAGCCATTGTCCTTTCCACCTCCATCATGTGCCTAATTGGACAGGCTTTATCGGCGAAAGCCCGTGCGAAAGTCCACGATTAGGCTTCCGCACCTAAGCTCACGCAATCGTCATCTTTTGCTCATCTCGTTAACTTCTTCTGTAATCTCATCGCCACCCGTACGTTTCCAAGTGTCGACAAACTTATCGAATTCATCTACAGGCGCTTCCCCCATAATGATCTTGAGCATGGTTTCCTCTTCTAGCTTCTGCAGATTCGCCCACTTCAGCTTCATCGTCTCAGTTGTTCCATAAAAGCCTGCGGTGATCACTTCCAGGTTCGGATTGTTCGCCTCACGCTGCCCTTCGATCCGGGAGAGGTATTCACCGTAGGTGTTTGCATCAATCGCATTTCCTTTCTCTTTGAATTCCTGATAGGCCTTGAAAGAAACCACTCGGTCTTCCTGAACAGCAGAAGCATCACCTGCCTCATCTGCTTTGATCAGATCATCGTAATAACGCTTGAGTACATCATCATAATCCACTTGCATCGGAATCTGGGTAGGATCATTATTCCAGCGGCTTGCATCGGTCAGCAACTCGTCAAGATGCTCTTTCTTGTAATTGATTGCGTCTTCCGTTAAGGAGTACAGAAAATCCGTTGTTAAATTGACTGATTTCATGATCGCTTCAGGATGCGCAAAGTCCTTCTTCACAACGACGATGCCGCCGCCCACCGGATCTTGCCGGATCGTCTTGAACTTGCCATTCTCATCTACTGGTGCAGATACGGCAACCCAGACTGCTTCAGGATCTTGTTTAATGGAATCCTTGTAGTTGGTGTAGCCGATCCACCATGGATTAAATACCATTCCTGCCTGTCCGTTGATAACTAGGGCTTCCTTCTCTTCGTTCGACCGGACAGCAAACTGTTTATCAATCAAACCTTCTTTATACATGGCGCTCAGTTCTGTCAGCGCTTGTTTTACTTCAGGCTGAACAGATCCATATTCAACCTGACCGTCTTTCTGTATCCAGTTCATGGGAAAGGCACCGTGCGCAGCAAAGATTGGCGTAAAGTTCATCGCATTCGAATCCATGACCATGCCTACCGTCTTGCCTGTTCCCGAGACATCCTTCTCTACAAATGTTCTCGCCAGATTCCATACATCCTCGACAGATTCCGGCAGCTTCGCGCCTACTTTATCCACCCAGTCCTTCCGGACCCACAGCAATTGATGCTGGTTTCCGATATTCGTCATAGGCAGACCCATGATCTTACCGTCCACCTTTACCTGATTCAACAGCAAATCTCCGTAGGAACCATAGATATTTTTAACACCCTCGGATGCTGTCTTCTCGTATACCTCTGTCATGTCGGCAATGAGATCGTTATCCACCAGTTGATTAAATATTTCACGGCTGACAAGCATTACATCCGGCAGGTCGCCTGTCGTCATCGAGAGTGACAGCTTCTGATCCATATCATCTGTTTCCCAAGCTACCTTGGCCTTGACATTCACCCGGTCTTCTACATAGCGTGTAGCCAGATTGTTTTCAATGGTATCGCCTGCAGGCAGGTTGTTCACATGATTGGTATTTCGACCAATCGTAAATTCCACGGGTGTCTCATATTTACCATAAGGTTCATAGTCCTGCTCTGAAATTTGCGGTTGTGCGCTCTCGTTATTGCCTCCGGTACAGCCACTGATTACAGCCAACATCATGCTTCCGATCAGCAGCGTAGCCATCTTACTGCGCTTCTTCATCCTGTCATCCCCTTTATCTGATTTGCTTTTGATAACCAAATTGTATGCGTTTTCATAATTGGCGTATATGCCACATTTTTCGGATATGTAACACTTTTTTTATGACCTCCAATTTACTTTATTTCTCTGTAAAAAAAATTTATAACAGTAACAAATAGCGGTTGCCACAGCAACCGCTTTAGTACTAACGCTATGTTTTTAATATAATTACACGCAATCATGTGGCAGGAAGGACGATTGACACTTCCGTTCCGCTGCCTGGCTCACTATGAATAACAAGTCCGTAACCCCGACCATAATACAGCTTAATTCGGTCATTAACGTTCCGAACACCACATCCGCCGTTCTCTCCTGTTAACAACCCTGCGGTCTGTACAGGCGTCATGCCAACACCATTATCACGAACGGTTAATTTAATCCCCTCTTCCACCCGGTTAACCCCAATGTGAATGTGGCAATCGGATGCATCTGCTTCCACAAAACCATGCTTAATGGCATTCTCCACAATTGGCTGCAAAATAAAATGAATCACCTCGGTATGTAATACCTCGTCATTGATATGGTAATCCACATCAAATCGACCATCGTTCATGATGAGCTGCAAATCCAGATACGCCTTAATATGCTGTACCTCAGCCTCAATGGTGGCCATATTCTTCCCCTGGTTTAGTGTTGTTCTATAGAAACGGGCTAATGCGGATACCATATAACTCGTTTCTATATCTGCCCTTTTCTCGGCCCTCCAGCGTATAAATGAAAGTGTATTATACAGGAAGTGAGGGTTGATCTGACTAATCAACTTGTTATACTCACTTTCCTTCTTTGCAATTTCGGCGTGATACACCTGGGAGATCAGGCTGTTGATCCTTGTCAGCATTTTACCGATACCGTTAGTCAACTCACCAAATTCATCCCTGGATGAACTTCGGATAATTACATCCAGATTGTTCCGCTCCACCTTGTCCACTTTGTTCTTGATATGGATAATTCTTTGCGTAAAGTTATTAGAAATGACATAAATGAGCAGGAAGGTAATAATCAGGCTGAGGATGATGACAAACAGCGTAATTTGAAAAATACTCATTGCATTGGCGTACGCATTGGTATTCAGCAGATTATAGTGAATCGTCCAGCCGTTGTTGGCGAGCGGGCGACTTAGACGCAGATCACCAGACTTCCCAACCTTCGATTCTGCGGCCACAGCAGCACGCTCGTGGTTTTCCTGGAATATCACATGCTGCTTCGCGTCCTCAATATGAACAGCTACATGTTCCGACAGATTGTCCAGATCTGCAAAGATGCTATCATGCTGAATGGAGATCACCATAAAATTGCTGTCTTTTGGGTTGCTGATCAGTTCCTGAACGAGAAAAAGCTTCTCCCCATCCACAATCCAGCGCCTGCCTCGAAATCCGTCATACCAAGCCTTACTCTTGAGATCCCCAATTGGCAAAATATTATTGCGGATTCCCAATAACTCCCCGGATGTATAAAAGGTAATGCCTTCAATATCATCGTCCATCAGCCGGATGTTCGAGATCAATGGCTCCAGAATGTCCCGGAAATCCAGGTACATATTATAATAATTTTCCTCGTAGTCTTTCGTAAATATTTGCGATAAGTCCCGATTAAGCACCATGAACTCACTTAGCGTATTGTAGCGATTAATCTTATAATCCATAATGTTGGCCACCTGCTCCAGACTCGCTTCAGCTTCGCTCCGCAACTCCTTCATTTGAATACGGTAGGACTGTATGAAGGAGAGCAGTCCCAGCAGAAGGATCGGAATGAGTGCAATCACCAAATGGGATAACAGCAGCTTGTTTCGGAACCTGATATCATTGAATTTGCTCTTGATCCATCCGATCATGAAGCACCCCGCACTCTCTGAACTGTAACGGACTGACGCCGAACCTGTTTCTGAACAGCTTCGCAAAATAAGAATGATTGTCGATGCCAACGGCCCCTGCAATATCATTGATTTTCATATTCGAATGAGCGAGCAGATGGCTTGCGCGCCGCAAACGGTAATCGGTCAAATATTTCGAGAAGTTCTCCCCAGTCTCTTTTTTAAACAAAATGCTCAAATACCCTGGAGATAGATAAACATCGTGGGCTGCCTCGGATAATGAAATATCTCTCTGATGGTTATCCTTCACATAATCCTTCACCTGTCGAATGACCTTCGATTCCACGGATTCCGGTTCGGGACCTCCGGCATGAGCACGGATCTGCGTAATATCTTCCATCACCTGTAGAAACTCTTCCCTGACCAGTGGCTTGAGCAAATAATTAACTACACCCAGCCGAATTGCACTGCGGGCATATTCAAATTCATCATAACCGCTGCAGATGACAATCTTTATATTCTGCTGCGTTTTCCTGGCTTGTTTGCTAAGCTCTAGTCCATCCATGAGAGGCATTTTGACGTCGGTGATGAGGATATCAATTGCGTTCTGAACCAGAATTCGCTCTGCGCTCTTCCCGTTCTCGGCTTCCAATACTTGAAAGGGAAAGCCGTAGTGAGAGATCAAATCCTTAATGCCTTCTCTTTGTACGCACTCATCGTCAACAACAAGAACATTAAACATCATGACATCTCCTTTGCAAGTGAAAGTGAAGGAAAAGATACGGCGGTATATTTTTTTCCATGGTATGCCAGTCATATCGTAGTATATCATAGATTTTGGAAAGGCTTTCAAAATGGTATTCCGCCACTTTTCAAGCATCGATGTCCGTGATTTAAGTGCCAGCGACATAGAAATATCATGTAAAACAACAAAAAGCCGCCAAAAAGGCGACTATTTCCGTACACATGCTATCCTTTAACCGCACCTAATGCAACGCTGCCTATAATTTGTCTGGAGAATATCGCAAAAACAATGATAATAGGCAAGATCGAGATCGCAACACCCAAATACAACAGTCCGTAATCCATTCCATAATATCCTTGCACCAGCGCAACGAGTACCGGAAGCGGGTATTTATCCAGGGAGAAGAACAGGACCAGCGGCGTGAGAAAATTATTCCACGAACCGATAAAGGTGAATATGCCAAGGGCCGAGATGGCCGGGCCCAGAATGGGCAAGACAATCTGATTGAACGTACGGAACTCCCCTGCACTATCTACACGTGCAGATTCAATAATTTCGTCTGGAATACTGCTTTCCATAAATTGTTTGATAAAAAATACATTAAATGCATTCGCCGCTGCAGGCAAAATGATCGCTGCATAGCTGTCCAGCAAGCCTAACGTACTGAACAGACGATACATCCCGATCAGTGCGAGCTGCCCAGGCACCATCATGGTAGCAAGCAAAAACAGGAATAGCCAGTTGCGTCCTTTGAATTTGAACTTGGCGAAGCCATATGCCGTCAGGGAACCGATATACAAGGATAGCACCGTAGACGTTCCGGCAATGAAAAAGCTGTTGGCAAACCCGCGCCAGATATTGATTTTGGAAGCCATGTTCGTATAATTATCCAACAGGAAGGGTCCGGGCAGAAACGTAAATGTCGATGCAATCGTTGCATTATTATGTGTAGAATAGATGAGCATGAGATAAAATGGAATGATACAGATCACGGCAAGGCTAATCAAACACAGATAAATAATGACTTTGCCCAGTGTCAGACGCCTCGCAGAATCGTATTGCTGTAGAATGACTTTTTGTTGTTCGACTGGTTTGACGGTTTGCATTTCATTTCCCCCTCCCTATGCACGGCTCTTGCGCTTCGTCATCATGAAGGATACGACCGATAGCAGGATAATGATGATGAACAGACAGAATGCAATCGCCGCCCCATAACCAAAACGTGTACTTTGGAATGCCACATTATACAGATACATAATACTCGTCATGGCTGCACGATCCGGACCACCCGTTCCATTCGTCAATGTAAACGGCTGATCGAAAATCTGAATACCCCCAATAATGGACGTGATCATCTGAAACAGAATGATTGGGCGGAGCATTGGAACGATGATATGAATGAAAATATGTTTCTTTTTCGCCCCATCCATTTGAGCGGCTTCCTGCAGAGCGGGATCAATACCCTGAAGCCCTGCCAGATAGATGACCATGGAGTAACCAAAGTATTGAAAGAACAGGATGGATGAAACGATCAATCGCATAAACCAGGGATCATTTTTCCAGTTAATTGGATCATCGATGATTCCAACTTGAACCAAAAAATGATTTAAACCGCCAGATTGCCAATCAAAGATCAGACTTACAAGCAGACCCAATGATGCAGCGGTAACGATGTTGGGAAAGAAATAAACTGCTCTGAAAATATCTCTTCCCTTAAGTAACTTGTCGTTGAGAATAAAGGCGAGTACAAGCGAAACGGTAAGTTGTGGGACTACAGAGACACCCCAGATAAAAAGAGTATTAAATAACGTCTTGTAGAACAAAGGATCTTGCAGAACAGCAATATAGTTACCCATTCCGACGAAGTCCGGCGTAGTAATCCCATCAAAGTTGGTGAAGCTGATATAGAGAGAATACAGAATGGGGTATAGCCCAAAAATGGCGAAAAGAATGAAAAACGGAGCAATGAAATAGTATCCGTAATGGTCTTTGCGGATTGACTTGGCAAACATAATTTGTACCCCCAGTCATCGGATGATTAAAAGGCATTCGCTTACTTCTAAGCTAATCCACTTCCAGCTCCGGAAATCTCAATTTGACATCACGATTGATTCGTTTTACGGCTTCTTCTTTGGTCTGAATGTCATTATTGAGATACAACTGGAGTACATTTTTGAAGATATCATTGTTAATGATTGAATCATATTTGGTTCGCTCATATACAGGAACCTGCTTGGCTGCTTCCGAGAAAAACTCAAAATGCTTCTGCCCTCCCAAATATGCTGAAGATACGGAGCCCGCAAGCTGATCATTAACGACCATGTTGCTTGTGAAATAGTCCTGTTCCTTCGCCAGCCCAGACAGAAAATCATGATTAAAGTTATAAAACTCAATAAACTTCCAGGCCAGACCCTTTTTGTCACTTTTGCTGTACATCGCAATATAAGTTCCACCGGCACTAAAAGCGGATGGCCCCGGCGCGAGACCCCACAATCCTTCGGTATCCGGAGCGTTCGCCTTAAAGGTGTATTGCAACGCCCAGGTTGCTCCCGGATAGAACATTACTTGGCCTTTTTGCATCGAAGCGGCATATCCGGCGCTACCATCATCCAACTCTGCAAGCACATGCCGCTGACGGGCTTCACGAACAAGGTCAAGCACCTTCATATAGGTGGGATCGATGACTAACTTCCCATCCTTAACCCAAGGGATACCATCATATGAATTGGATATCGCATTCCAGTTGGCAAGAGCATGAACTTTATTTCCACTTCGCTTCTCTACCTTCTCTCCAATCTCGAATATCTTCTCCCATGTATCAATTTGCGGTGCTACCTTCTCCGGATCATCCGTACCCAAATATTCTTTGGCCAAATCTCTCCGATAATAAATGCCTCCAGGCGTTCCCTGATAACCGATCGCTCTAACATTTCCTTCGCTATCCTTCTCATTGGCCTGCACAAAAGCATATTGCTCTGTAATTAGTTCATTGGCGTTATACGGTGCCTCCGATAAATTCTCCAGGTAAGGCACATCAATCAGCTCTCTTATATTTGCATTCTCGATCATAAACACATCCGGAGCCTTAGACGTTGTCTGTAGTGCAGACTTAAGCTTGGTGATGTAGAAATTGCCCGGAATATTGACAAAGTTCACCTTAATGTCAGGATATTTCTCCTCGAATTTCTCAATGGCATAACCCGCTTCATCCGTAAAACTCCAGATGGTGATCTCCTCCTGCTTGGACTGGTTGGCTCCACTTGGCTGGCAGCTGGACACCATTATCACTGCACTTACCAGTGCAATCATGGAGATATATTTAAGCTTAAACTTCTTCATGGGCCCCCTCCTTCAAAAAGGAAACGCTTACAATTTATTAGAGTATATGGATTTTGGAGAAGGCTTTCTCCCCAAATATTGTGAATCATCCTTCATATGTTGTGATATTTGTACGATGCTTCTTACGAAATTCAGACGGAGTGCAGTCATTATATTTTTTGAAAAGTCGGTTGTATGAGTTCACATTGTTGAATCCATGACCAATGGCAATATCCAGAATGGATTCTTCCCGAAACAGTAGGGCCCACTCCGATTTGATTATTCGAAAATGATTCAGGTATTCCATCAGTGTGATTCCTTTAATTTCTTTAAACAATTTACATACGTGAAACTTGCTGAATTTAATGTGCTCCGCGACCTGATCCAATTTGATGGGTTCAGCATAGTGCTCCTCCAGGTATTCACAGACCGATTCGAGAAATTCAAATTTTTTGGAAGGTGTACATGGCCATCCTGAAGTTAATTCCTCGGTAATCGGTGCCTTTGTGCGCAGCATATGAACGATGAGATCATATAATCTGGCAACCATTAACCAGCGATATCCCGCCTGTTGATCTTTCTCTTCATTTACTAAGGCATCTATATATTTCCCAAGATTTTTCTCATTACAAGGGTTGGACGGGATGACCGTCGTTTTATTGAAAAGCTCACCGAGATCATGGGTTTCTTTTTCGCTTGTGAAGCTTCCCGTTAATAATTCCAGCCGAAACAGGATAATGGTTAAATGATCTGTACCTGGCAAGAAACAGTGAATGTCTCCCGGTTTAATAAGCAGCACGTCTCCATGTTCAAGGTCAACTACATGGTTATTGACGCCAATTCTCGCGCTTTTCCCATTGACTACAACCAATTCAACCTCTTCATGCCAGTGTGCGGCAAAGTTAAACTGTTCCTCGGTATGAATTACCTTGATTGGAAAACCTCCTGTCATATGACCTGTTTCAAGAAAAGTAGGTACACCCATCAAATCACCCTTTCCACATTTTCCAGTTCAACAATGATCTATATAAATTGAACTAAAGAATATTTACACTTGCCACTCCGATAACAGAACAACCTTCCGATCGCTGTTATCCCCAGATTTTTTGGATTCCCTTTTTCAAAGGGGAAAATCCGGGGATAAAGGCGAGGTGTATGCTTCCGATGCAGCTTTCTTTCAGAAAGCTTTTAGCTCCGCTTCTTCAGGTTATTTCTGTCCTCTACGTTCTCCTGTAAATGTTTAGTTCAATTCATCTAGTTATCATTATTATGCATCAAGTATAGTTGTCCCTTCTAATCGAGATAAAAAAACGATTGGACAAACGAAAAGAGCTCCCCAACATTTGTTAAGGAGCCTCTATTATGAGCCTATCTTCTTTACAACCGGCAGCGCACATGCACGCCATCATAAGTCAAATGAAGAAAATCGGATTCTTTATTGCCACGACCTCTCCCTTCCTAAATCAAACGTCATTATAGACTAACACGTTCCAGTAACACAGCCTCTATCGACAGTGGTGTTCTAAACATTTGGGGTTATAGCTATAGGCTATAGCTAGATATAACTTAATGGAATTACATTATAACTCCGGATATGTGATAACTTTTTGGTAACATATTGTAGAGGAGTTTTACGTCATGGCAAAAAGCAGTGTATTGGGATATCCACGAATTGGTGCGGATCGGGAATGGAAGAAAGCCTTGGAGGCATTCTGGTCAGGCAAGCTCGAAGAAACAGAATTCCAAGCAAGATTGCAGGAGATTCGGTTAGATCACCTGCGCAAGCAGCAAGAAAAAGGCATCGATCTTATTCCTGTCAATGATTTCAGTTACTATGATCACATTCTGGATACTGCCGTTATGTTCGGAATTGTTCCAAAACGGTTTGCATATGACGGTGGCGCTGTACCTTTGTCCGTCTATTACGGAATTGCTCGGGGAACAAAAGATGCAGCAGCAAGTGAAATGACAAAATGGTTTAACACGAACTATCACTATATCGTGCCTGAACTGGACGGTGCTTCCCCTGCTCTTACGGAAAATAAACCCCTTATTGCTTATCGTGAAGCCAAAGAGAAGCTCGGTATTGAAGGCAAACCGGTTCTTGTAGGACCGTTGACCTTCCTGAAGCTGTCCAAAGGATATGATAAATCCGAAACAAACGCTTGGCTGGACCGTCTGCTTCCGCTCTATGTACAAGTGCTCCAGGAGCTTGCAAACGAAGGTGTTCAGTGGGTACAGATTGACGAGCCAATCCTCGTTACCAAAACAAGTGATGCTGACCTACAGTTGCTGAACAAAATTTATGAGACGTTTGCTGCTGCTGTACCAGGTCTGAACATTATGCTGCAAACCTATTTTGAATCCGTAGAGAACTATAGCAACATTGTTGCCCTACCGGTTCAAGGTATCGGACTTGATTTTGTACACGGAGCTACTGGTAACATTCAGTCCATTCAAGCGTCCGGTTTCCCAGCGGATAAAGTTTTGGGTGCTGGGGTTATTGACGGCCGCGGAATCTGGAAAGCCTCTTTGCCAGGAAAACTGAAGCTGTTGGATGAACTGGCTGAACTCGTAACACCTGAACGTTTATTCGTGCAATCCTCATGCAGCTTGCTTCATGTTCCGGTAACGACAGAGCGTGAAACTAAACTCACATCCGAACTAAAAAATGCTCTGGCATTTGCAGATGAAAAGTTGGACGAGATCGTTCTTCTGACGAAAGCATTGTCTTCAAGAAACGCTGAAATCATCGCTGAAATTGAAAATTCCGATCGTACGATCCAGGCTCTCCAGCAATCCGAAGAGCGCAATCGTGTTGCTGTTCAAGAAGCCGTGGCATCACTCAGCGTTCAACAGCCGGAACGTTCCCATCCGTTTGCCGAGCGTCATATCGCGCAGCAGGACAAATGGAAATTGCCACTTTTCCCAACAACGACCATCGGCAGCTTCCCACAATCGGCAGAAGTACGTAAAGCACGTCAATTGTGGCGTAAGGGTGAGTTAAACAATGAGCAGTATGCGGCCTTCATCCGGGATCAAATTGATATCTGGATCAAAATTCAGGAAGAGATCGAGATCGATGTTCTCGTACATGGTGAGTTTGAGCGTACCGACATGGTAGAGTTCTTTGGCGAAAAACTTGCAGGGTTTGCCTTCACACAATTTGGATGGGTACAATCATACGGTTCCCGTTGCGTAAAACCACCAATTATTTTCGGAGACGTTGCATTTACCGGAGAAATGACCGTTGAAGAAACCAAATACGCACAGTCCCAGACACAACGTCCTGTAAAAGGTATGCTTACTGGACCGATCACTATCATGAACTGGTCATTTGTGCGTGAAGACATCCCGCGCGAGCATATCGCATATCAATTGGCGTATGCACTGAGACAAGAAGTCGAAGCGTTGGAACAAGCAGGTATTGGCATGATCCAGGTCGATGAGCCAGCAGTTCGCGAAGGACTGCCGTTGAAGGAAAACGAGCAAGCCGATTATCTGGCTTGGGCTGTCAAAGCTTTCCGTATTTCCACTTGCACGGTTCAAGATACGACTCAAATTCACACACATATGTGCTATTGCGAATTCCATGACATGATCGATTCCATCGAAGCGATGGATGCCGATGTTATTTCGATCGAGACATCCCGCAGTCACGGTGAACTGATTCACAGCTTTGAGTTGAACACTTATAAACTGGGCATTGGACTTGGCGTATACGATATCCATAGCCCACGTGTTCCAAGTGTGGATGAAATGACGAGCATGATTGAACGCGCCTTGCGTGTATTGGACCCTAAATTGTTCTGGATTAATCCGGATTGCGGTCTCAAAACTCGTGGACTCGAAGAAACCGTTGCTTCCTTGCGCAACATGGTTGATGCAACCAAGATTGCTCGTGAAAAGCACGTTGCAGCAACGGTTTAAGTTGAATAGATAAAGAATTCAAGAATTCGTTTATAAAAGGCGGACATTCCTATGTTATGGAATGTCCGCCTTTTATTATCATCTTTTCGCTGTTTGCTCAGCAAAATAATGATCCACTGCATATTTAAATGATTGAATAAAAACTGAAACTGCCTTTTTACTCACTTCTGCATTGGGTTGAATGATATCAAAGCCATGAAAGCAGCCTTTGTAGAGCTCAAAATCGACATGTACACCTGCTTTTCTTAAGTTTTCTACATACTGAATCGTTTCGTCTCGAAACGGTTCCAAATCACCAACAAAAGTGACTGTCGGAGGAAGATTGCTGTAATCGGTAGCTCGGCAGCAGCCGCATAAGGAGGTACATCCTTCCCTGCCAATTCGCCAAGATACAATTTCCAAGCCCAAAGATTATAATCAGAGTTCCAAATTGGGGCATTATTGTCCTTAGCGGATTCTGTAATCATTCTGTCATCGATCATGGGATACAGCGGCATTTGAAATGCAATGTTCACTTCTCCCTTATCTCTGGCGTAGAGAGTAAGTGCAGCGGTTAAACCCCCTCCAGCGCTTTCTCCGCCTACCATGAGCTGATCCTCTCTAATCCCAAGTTCCTTCACATGGCTTTTCATCCATAAAAGGGTATCATAACAATCATTTAAAGCTGCTGGATAGGGAGCATCAATCGATAATTGATAATCCGGTGCAACGACTATACAATTCCCTGCATCAATTAATTTTTTGTAGGTTGCCCCGAATTGCTCCGGGTTTCCCATCGCATATCCCCCTCCATGTATCCAAAGAACACCTGGCGCTTTTCCTTGGGGATGTAGAGGTTTATAAATTCGAACACGTATCTTGGAACCATCACTTGTACGTGGTATCCACTCTTCACTACACTGTAAACCGTCGATGTCTTTCCCCGCTGTCGCATTCGATCTTTTTTTTGATTTTCCTCATCGAGTTAAGCCACTTTTCTTCATGAGAAGATTTCATTAATAAATCAATAAGTTTACCTTTCACTCTTAATTGTTTATCAATCATTTTAGTTGTAACTCTCATCGTGTTCCCCATCCTTTCGGGAGTTTTCTAAAATCCGGTTCGCAAGTAGTTGAACATGTCATCCAAATATTGATCCAACGTCATCTCCCCAGGAGAATCCGTTGTTGCTTGCCCTGGAAGTAGCACGTTGATACTTCCGTCGAATATCGCGAGGACAGCACCGTATACAGCCCCCGAAAGAAGATGGGAGTATCCTTGGGGATACCGTCCCTGGGATAAATCGGTTAATGTTTCCTGAGCCGTAGCTTGCAAACGAGAGAGCACGCTGAGAAGATAGGGTTCGAGCGTCGGGTACTGTTTGGAAAGCGATACGAGTTGACGCATTTT
This sequence comes from Paenibacillus sp. GL_099_B, assembly GCF_057835695.1. Classification (NCBI taxonomy): domain Bacteria; kingdom Bacillati; phylum Bacillota; class Bacilli; order Caryophanales; family Paenibacillaceae; genus Paenibacillus; species Paenibacillus sp. GL_099_B. The sequence continues at coordinate 3,302,671 of NZ_CM174430.1, read as the reverse complement.
AGAAACATACTCTGCAGTTAGTGATCTCTTTATCAATACATATAAAGTATCCAACGGCAGTATGTTTTGTTGTGTAATTTCATTTAATGGCTCTTCATCGTAATGATCTGTTGTAAGTATTGCCGCCATGGCTATCGCTTCTTCTTTGCAGGAGAAATGATTGGCGAACGTTTTTCTGGAGTATCCGGCCCTTTGAACGAGATCATCGATAATGAATCCATCCAATCCCCGCTCAACCGCAAGTTCAAACGCTGAGCTGGACAGCGCTTTGGTGGTTGCCTCTCTTTTGATATCGCGCAAGCTTGGTTTATTCATCACTAAATGACGCACGCCCTTCTCTTACAATAGATTATGTCTTCATTCCTTCATGATAATATTATTACCCATTGTGTATTGTTACACAATGGGTAATCAAATATTTCTTTTTCAGTTTTATGTTCCATTCAACCGCTCTCAGTTCTCATCAATGGCGAGCTCTATGAGCTGGTTAAGAATATTTGCATAAGTCATGCCGCTAGCTTGGAGCATGTTAGGATAGCGGGAATTCGATGTGAAACCAGGTATCGTGTTGACTTCATTGAACACAATTCTTCCGTCAGTGGTCAGGAACATATCTACTCGCGCAAACCCTCTACACCCAAGCGTTTTATAAATAGTCAGAGCGCTCTCTTTAACCTTCATTTCAGTGTCATCATCAATGCGGGCTGGCAAGTGAATCTTCGAACTGATCAAGGAGTACTTTTCCGAGAAGTCAAAAAAGTGCCCCTGTAGTTCAATCTCATCAATTACGCCAATCATGGGATCAGAATTGCCCAATACAGCACATCCCACTTCAAAACCATTAATATTTTGCTCAATGACAACTTTGCTGTCGTGTATGAAGGCGTGTTCAATTCCGGTAATCAACTCTTGCATATTGTTCACCTTCGATATGCCTAATGACGATCCTGATCTAGCCGGCTTAACAAAGAGTGGGAAACCCAGTGCTTCTATTGCTGATAGCACTTCTTCCATCCGTTCACTCCTATGTATTGTAAGGGAACGCGGCGTATCTATGCCTGCTGCCTGCACCAGTTTATGAGCCAGTTCCTTGTCCATACATAACGCAGAGGATAACATGCCACATCCAACAAACGGTATGCCCGACAGTTCCAATAATCCTTGCAAGGTTCCATCCTCACCGTATTTGCCGTGAAGCACTGGAAATACAACATCAATCGTTGTTACATGATATTCTGTATGAACAAGCTCAATGAGTCCTTTGACTTCTCTGCTCGGTGAGAAAAAGGATGGGATACAACTCGGATGCAAATGCCATCGATCATTGCGAATATCCTCAACCGTTCCACTATATCTGAGCCAAGAACCTTGCTGTGTAATTCCAATTAACACAAGATTGTATTTTTCGGTATCCAGATTTTCAATCACTGAAGCGGCTGAGCTCAAAGATACGTTATACTCACCTGAACATCCGCCAAACAATACCGCAATCGACTTCTTCTGCATCGTAAAATCCTCCTAAAATGTGATATGAATCTAAATCATCCTTATTGCTATAATTTAATTTTTGGAGAAGGTCGTAACAATGAACCCTTCACGATTCGTTCCCGATATGCGATAAGAATCACAACTCAAGATCGGGATATGGCTAGATGTCCCTTTATCCGTGGGAACATAATATATCTGGATTGTCATGTCCTTTTCTTTAATCGTAAGCTGCTCTCCAGAGTACCGATATTGCTGTACAAAATCGATGTACTCCTCTAAACATAGATTGTTTTCTTCCATGATTTTGGAATGGGGATATCCTACATATCTAAAATGCCAGGGCTCATAAGCAATACGAGTGATTGATTCTTTTTCTTGTTTATATCGAAGGATAAAACCGAATTGTATGGCATGTTGTCTGAAGGACTTGTAAATGCCCGTGTCCGGAAAGGAAGGAGCAATAAAATCGATATTCGATTCCAATTTACCCACATCGATAGCCAACCCCGTTTGGTGTTCACTATGGTCAGGCAAGGCTACGTATTTGGAAGTATATTCCGAACCCTGTTCTATCAAACAATCTTGATAGATCTGGACTTGATCTTCTTTTGTTCGATATGCGCTGACGGCGACAATTTCATCCGTCCCCCCACAAGCTTTAAGCAGAGCATGAAATTGATTGAAACACTGCTTCTCCAGAAGCATCTCCTTATTTAACTTCTTTATTGAAGGCAAGGAATCCAATGACTCTAGTTGATTGACTTGTACTTGCCTTCTGATTGGGTTTTGATCATTTATTAACACTAAGTGCCCTTGAAATATTTCTTCGTTACTTACGCTAATTTCAATATGTTTTTGTTCGAGTTTCCGTGATTTCATGATGAACTTCCCCACCTTCTTTATAAATTCGTAACACTCTGTCCGTGATGGAACTCGTTATTTCTTGAGATACACCACCGATATGATTGGCCAGTGCTTGAATCGGAATTTCCCGCTCACCTGAATAGCCAATGAAGGTCACCTTTGATCCTTCCGGAAAATACATCGGAAGCTTGACCATCAATTGATCCATGGAGATTTTCCCTATAATTTCTGCACGATACCCTTCCACCAACACCTCTGTATTTTGCATTCTCTGCGACCATCCATCGGCATAGCCGATAGGCACTGTTCCGATCCATTGATCTGAGTCTGTTTGATAAGCATTGTTGTAGCCCACATATTCGCCTTTTTTTAATCCTTTCGTTTGCAATAATCTACTGTGTAAACTGAATGCTGGCTTTAGTTGGATGTTAGGTACTAGTTTTTCCGGATAAAAGCCATAGATTGCAGCTCCTATTCGAGCCATATCCATGCACAATTCCGGGAATCGAAGTGCTGCCACACTTCCCGCACAGTGATAATGATTGATTGGAATCCGTGACATACTGCTCCACTCTTTCATTTCCAGGAAGCGTTGAATCTGAAGCTGTAGATAACGGTTGTCTGCCTCACCTGCTGTCGCGAAATGGGTATAGAAACCGTCGACTACTACATCTGGTGCTCTGAGCCACGGAACCATTTCAAGCCACTCTTCTTTCGTGCGTATACCGATTCTCCCAAGTCCAGTATCCATTTTCACATGCACAGATAACCTATGCGGGGTATGAACAGGCTTGTATTTTCTCATCTCATGAAACCAAGACGCTTGTGTAACGGTAAGCATCAAATCATGTTCCAGAGCCAAAGGTACAAGTTCAGGACGAATCGGAGTCAAAATAAGAATCGGTTGTCTTAAGCCCGCATTCCTTAGACGGATGGCTTCTTCAATGAAGGCACACGCTAAATAATCCGCGCCTGCCTCTACTGCTTCTTTGGCCGTCTCGATATCTCCATGGCCGTATGCATTTGCTTTAACAACTGCCATTAGTTTGGTCGAACGTGGTAGAAATTTGCGGATCTCTATGACATTCTCGCGAATTTGCGTTAGATCTATTTCAGCCCAAGTATCTCGGTACATCCGAATGATCTCCTCAACCGAATAGATGGCTTGTTTTTACTTACTATTTTCAGTAGATCCGCATATGCACTTTTCATTGTTTGGCCTCCTAAAGGTGTGAATGTAGTGCGTTGAATTGTTTTAAGTGTATATTAGGGCTACTTCAGCTCCTATCGATCAAACTTACACAAAACTGACAACGATGTAAGATTACAGATTTGCAGATCTCATAGTTACAACAAAAAAAGCCTGCGCTAGGGCAGGCTTCTTCCATTATTGAGGATTTTCATTACTCATCCAGCTGTCGACATGCAGTGGTTCACTGTAGTCCTCCCGGTCAGTAAATTCTTTCAGGTGTTTCTCTGCATCTGCACGGTTATCGAAGGCACCCATAACGACGGTGAATTTCCCATTTTGGGTATGCACAACGCTGCTGCCATCGGCAGAATACTGTTCAGCCAACATGGCCAGTGCTTCGCCCTGCTCCATGTCTTCGCTACGGACAAAGAAAAGTTCATGCGATTGCGTTGACTTCCCGTCGGAAGAAAGCTTCAACTGAATATATCCAGGCTGCTGATACTCTGACACGGAATAATCCACATCATCTTTAAGTTCAACCACAAAGCCAATCGCGGAATCATCCAAAATGATATTTTGATAGACATCTTTTACATTCTTAAGTGCTTTAATATCCTTTTCCAGCTTGTCATAATCCAGATGACGCACCCCGTTGAAGGTGAAGATCAGGCGATTCGGACCTTCTTTGTGATCCACAGTGTAGGATGGAGCAGAATTGATCTGCTCACCATCGATCTGAAAATGGATGTTTAGTGTATCCGATTCTTTGGTCGTTGTAACCGATACACCATCTGTGCGCTCCCCGCCACCACCAACTTGCAGAATCTTGACGACAGAACCTATAACAGGTACGTCGGATAAAGCCTTGGCTACACCTGGTACGTTAGCTGTTATCATCACCGCAGCACAAGCAGCAACCAGGGATGAACTACGCCAGATCATCATTTTTCTTCGCTTTTGGTTTCGTGCACGCTGACGGGCTTGCTGAATAACTCCGGAAAGGCCGGATGGAATATTGATCTGTTCATATCGTTCTTTTCCTGTCATGTAAAATCAACCTCTTCCTTGGTCAGATGTTTTTTGAGTTTGTTTAAGATCTTATAGAACCTGGTCTTCACCGTGCTTTCCGGCAGGGAGAGTACCTCCGCCATATCCTTGAATCGCTGATCCTGGAAAAATTTCAAAACGATAAATGCCCTATCTTCGGGATGCAGGTGATCAAGTGCTTCGTATAAATCCCATTGCTCTTCAAGCCCCATGGAACTCTCTTCGGCTGCAAACGGTATTGTACTGTCTTCCATATACGTGTATTTCTTCTTTCGTCTGATGTGATCCAGAGAACAGTTGATGACGATCCGGGTCATCCAGGTTTCAAAATAATCAGGACTCTTCACTTTTTCATAAGATAGAAAACCTTTAAAAGAGGCTTCGGATATAATTTCCAATGCTTCCTGTTCATTTTTTACATAAGAGAACGCGAAGCGATAAAGCTTTTCTTTACATGCCTCCAGACGTTCACTGAACTGCTGTTCAGTTAGTGCTGTACTCACCTTGCTCAGTTTGTCCACCCCCGTTGCGACTGTATATTTTGATTATTGCCGCATTTTTAATAAAGCTTACTTTGTATGTTGTTTCGCATGTTAGACAGCTGAGAGTCGAAAATAGTTTTAAAGAAGATGAATTTTTTTATCTGGGAACAAGAACTTATATCGTCCCAAACGAAAAAAGCCGCCAATAGGCGACTTCTTTTCTCTTTCTTCATTAGGAAGACCAGCAATTGAAAATCAGACTGAAACAGGTGTTTTCATATTGTTATGGAGGTCTTATCTACCGATTTCTCTTTTTGAAAATGACTTATACCCGGGCGATCCAGCCCAAGATGATCACGAAGCGTTCTGCCCGTATAATCCGTGCGGAAGAGCCCCCGTGCTTGAAGAATCGGAACAACATGATCCACAAATTCATTCAAATCTCCCGGCAGAACAGGTGGCATGATGTTAAATCCATCGCAACCATATTCTTCAAACCATTGTTGCATCAAATCAGCCAGTTGTTCGTAGGTCCCGACAAACTGCATGTGCCCTCTTGCCCCTATCAGTCTCCGACCCAGTTCAAGAATGGACAGCTTATCTTGTCGGGCCATGTCCATAATCAGCTGTACCCGGCTTTTCATTCCATTGGAAGCTTCCACGGGATCTGGAATGTCAGGCAGCTGGCCTTCGACAGGATATTCGGAAAGGTCAAACTTAAGCATCCCGGATAACATACCTACTGCCGCTGCCGGAGGAATCAACTCCTGCAGCTCTTCATATTTTCGCTGAGCTTCCTCCTCCGTCTTACCCAAAATCGGTGATAAACCAGGCATTATTTTCATGCTGCCTTGTTCGCGTCCATATAGAGCGAGTTTGGATTTGACGTTATTGTAGAACTCTTTCGCAGCATTCAGAGATTGTTGGGCCGTGAAAATCACTTCACCGTAGTTGGCAGCAAAATCCTGTCCCGGTTCGGATGATCCGGCTTGGATGAGTACAGGGTATCCTTGCGGCGAACGAGGTACATTGATCGTACCTTGGGTGGAATACCACTGCCCTTTATATGAAACTTCCTTTAATTTAGATGGGTCCGCAAATAGTCCAGCCTGCCGATCCACAATTAATGATTGATCTTCCCAACTATCCCAGAGCAGAGTGGCTACTTCGACAAATTCCCGCGCCATTTTATATCGAAGCCCATGCTCAGGATGCTCTGTTCGTCCATAGTTATTTGCTTCAACATCCAATTGGGAGGTCACGATGTTCCATCCAGCGCGTCCTTCACTGATATGGTCCAATGTGGCAAATTTTCGAGCTACGTTATACGGCTCGTTATAGGTAGTCGACACCGTGGCGGTCAAACCCAGCTTTTCCGTATCTGTAGCCAATGCGGACAGGAGCGTTAGCGGGTCCAGCATCCCTGCTGCCGATTGATCAGCGCCCATTACATAGAGAAGATCAGCCAGAAACATCATATCAAACTTCCCACGTTCAGCCGTCTGTGCGATGGATCGGTAAAATTTATAATCAAAAATCTGTTCAGCTCCTGAATCCGAGCGGCGCCAGCCATAGTGATGATGACCTGTATAATAAATGAATGCCCCTAGATGAAGCTGCTCTTGTCTAGTCCCCATATATATCTTCCCTTCTTGATTCCATTTTTGGATTATCCCTTGAACGTATCTCGCCAGCGGAGCCATCTGTCTTCAAGCAGCCGGACAGCCGAATCCGAGAGCTTGCCTACAACCGCAAAGACTACAATACCGACAAATACAATATCCGTTTGTGAGTATGCACGGGCATCCTGTATCATGTAGCCGACGCCTGCACTGGTTCCCATCATTTCAGCAACAACAAGGACTAGCCACGCCGCGCCCAGAGACAGTCTCACTCCAAGCAGAATATTAGGAAGTGCCGCAGGGATAACGAGCTTGCCAAGTAGCTCCCATCTTGAATACTGGTAAATCCGGGAGACTTCAATCAGCTTCATATCAACATTTCGTATACCGAGAAATGTATTCACATAAACAGGAAAAAACGCGCCTAGCGAGATCATTAAAATTTTCGAAAACTCTCCTACACCAAACCATAAAATGAATAATGGAATGAGGGAAAGGAGCGGGATCATCCGCAGCATTTGTAATGAGGGGTCAAGTGTGCGCTCCGCCAATTTCCCAAGCCCTGTGGATAGACCAAGCATGAGCCCCGCAGCTGTTCCGAGCAGAAAACCCAAGCCGGCTCGATAGGAGCTGATCCCGAGGTGTTCCAGCAACTCGCCGTTCAAGATTAGACGAAGGAACTGCTCTGCAATCTTGGAAGGGGCAGGTAGCATCGTCGCTGAAACCAGTTGAAGGGCAGAAGCCAATTCCCAGATGAGGAGAATAACCAACGGAATAATCCACCCGTGAAGACGACCCGGAATCCTGATCAGCCAGTCTCCTGCTCGTTCAGTTTGTTTACCAATCTCCAGCTTGCTCATTTTGCTTCTTCTCCTTTAAAACCGTCTTGCCACCGTAGCGCTCTCGCTTCCAGAAGCTTAATGATGGAATCCGACAGTTTGCCCACGACAGCAAAAACAATGATTCCCACAAACACTACGGTGGTGAGTGAGAACGATCTAGCATCATTGATCAGGTATCCCAAGCCTGCACTAGAACCCATCAATTCGGCAACGACCAGACCCAACCAGGCGACACTGACGGATAAACGTATCCCCAGAAAGATATTCGGCAGAGATGCTGGAAGAATTAACTTCGTGATCATCTGCCATTTGCTGAATTGCAGCACCTTTCCTACATCAAATAGCTTGCTGTCAACGGATCGGATACCCAGAAAAGTATTAACATACAGCGGAAAGAAAGCGCCTTTGGCTATCAGCAGCAATTTCGAAGTTTCACCGAAACCGAACCACAAAATGAACAAGGGGGCAATGGCCAAGTGAGGCAGCGTCCGCAGCATTTGAAAGGAGGGGTCCAGCAGTCGCTCTGTCTTGTAAGAAAATCCGACCCATAACCCCATCGTGAGACCAAGACCGCCTCCGATTAGAAAACCAAGCAGAGCTCTCCACGTCGATATTCCCAAATGCTTCACAAGTTCACCCGTCTCCGTCATGCTGACAAGCTCTTTCCATATGCTGCTTGGCGTTGGAAGCAGAACCGGGTTCAAATATCCCATAGCCCCGGCTACCTCCCACACGATTAACAGAGCCACCGGAACGATAAGCCCTAGTACCATATTGCTAGCTCTTAAGTAAAGTTTTCGCCTCTTAACCGAGTTCTTCTTTTGAATTAAAGGCGGAATAACCGCCTTTTCCGCACGCATTTGCATGTAGTGAACGCCTCTCTTCTATAGGGGTCATTATGTTTATTTCAGTGGATCCTTGAGAGCTGCGTCGATATATTGATTGTCCGTTATAGTTTTGATCACAACCTGATTTCGAATGTTCTTCATTCGGTATTGGAAATCCGCTGTTTGCTGCATTTCATCTACAATGTTTTCATTAACTGACGTGTTAATCATGCGGGAACGTTCGAATGTCCCACTAATAACACTGGCAGGAACGTTACGTTCAGCTGCATATCTGTCGATCGCTTCGGTTTCATGCTCGCTTTCCCACTTCAATGCTTTATTAACTACCTTCAAGTACAGAGTCACAAGCTCTGGATGCTCCTCTGCAAAATCAGATCCCGCGATCGTAAACGAAGGGGACAATACGCCAAGCTGCTCTCCGTCGGACAACACCTTTCCTTTTCCCGTTAAGGTATTGAGAGTAATGTAAGGGTCCCATGTCGCCCAGGCATCCACACTGCCGGTTTCAAACGCAGACTGTGTCTCGTCTGGCTGTAGCTGAATGATTTCAAAATCTTTATCCGTTAGACCGGACTTCTCCAAACCACGGTATAGAAAGTTATATGCATTGCTTCCTTTTGTAACGGCAATCTTCTTGCCTTTCAGGTCACTAAGGGACTGGGCGGTACTACCGGCAGGTACAATAATTGCAACGTTATTTTTTCCGTCCAGAACTTGCGATACGATTTTAAAAGGAATATTCGCAGCTTGTGCTGCGATAATTGGCATGTTCCCCAGGCTGGCGATATCCAGCTTATTGGAAGCAATAGCCTCTGTCATGGGCGGTCCACTCTGAAACTCTATCCATTCCACTTTGGCTCCTGTTTTTTCAAATTCTTGTTCAAACCATTTTTCTTCGCGTGCTTTACCGAATAAGCCACCACTTCCCTGAATCCCGATTTTGACGGTTACATTTTGGCTCGTGCCTGAACCACTTGCGTTATCATTTGAGTTTTTTGATGCACAAGCCATTGTCAACAGAGACAACGCGAGCACCATAACAAGAACTAGATGAGATTTTTTCATATAAACCACTCTCCCTTTAATATGCTGTACATTCTTCTTATACTATGGACAACGCTATATACCGCCGCCTACGTCATATAAAGGCTCATCGACTTTTTCGAACTCATTTAATACCAGTCTCCGCATCTCCTGAAATGCACTGCCTGATCTTTTTCGGGGAAAAGGTAAGTCAATCGAAAGAATACTCCGAATATGACCTGGACGCGGATTCATAATGACGACTCGTTCCCCTAGGAAGACGGCTTCATCGAGATCATGGGTTACAAACAGCATTGTTGTTCCATTGCGTTGCCAAATATCAAGCAGTACTTCCTGCAAATGAGACCGAGTAAATGCGTCGAGCGCTCCAAAAGGCTCATCCAGCAACAATACATCCGGGTTACGCAGCAAAGCTCTGGCAATGGCGACGCGCTGTGCCATACCTCCCGACAATTCACGAGGGTATGATTTTTCAAACCCTTTTAAACGGACGAGTTCAATCAGTTCCTCCACCTTTCGGCGGACATTCGGATCTCTAAGAGAGAGATTGGCTGCAATGTTTTTCTCCACCGTTAACCACGGAAACAGCCGGGGCTCCTGAAAAATGAATCCTTTCTCTATGCTGGGGCCTTTAATAGGTTTACCGTTGAGCAAGACGGTTCCCGTATACTGCGTATCTAAGCCAGCCACAATTTTAAGCAAAGTGCTTTTCCCGCATCCGCTCGGACCAATGATGGTTACTAATTCCCCTTTTCGAACGTTGAGCTGAATGTTGTTTAGTGCGATGATTTCACCAACAGGGGCGACAAACGTTTTGTTCAGGTCGCTGATCATAAGCATATCCGCAGACATTAAAGACACCCTTTCGCATTTAATCAATAATACTTACATGTTTACTTGGTTTTGAGACAAAAAAAAGAGATTTACCCCTTTCCACTGCGAATAAAGCGGGGCAGTGTAAATCTCTACGGTTGCAAATCAACAAAGTGAATTTCGATTCGTTTTGTTATACGATATATTATCAATACCATTTCTTACCTGTCAAACATTTTTTTATTTATGTAACTTAAATCGTTATTCCCCTCAAATAGACCAGCGGTTGATACCACTGTTTCTGGTTCCATAAAAAGTCGAACAATTTTTTGGGGATCAATATCTACTTGTATTTCATAACCGGGAGCGAGCTGCAAGGTCAGACCTTGAATCAGACTTACAAAATAAAACGCAAGTTGTCGAGTATCTCCTTGTATGATGCCGCCCGACTCCTGTCCTTGGCGAAAAATCTCTGCCAAAGGTTCCAAATTGTCAGTAAATCTCTGGGTTGCAGCTTGTTTTATTTCAGTGCTGACGGCATGATTTGTTCGTATACTTTGGAGCATGATGGTGAAGGCCCAGTTACTCTCGTTTGATAACCACCCTTTGCTAATCTCGAATAGTTTTTCACGAGGATCTATATCCATGTCTGCTATTTGTGCAATAGTCCTCCCATACATCGTTTGTCCTCGGCGCAGAACCTCACTGAAAATTTCGTCCTTCGATGTAAAGTAGGTATAGATATTGCCTACGCTAAGTTTTGCTTCCTTGGCGATATCTTTAATATTGGTTGAATCAATCCCACGTTTCGCCATGGTTTGTAATGCTGAATTTAAGATATGCTCAATGCGTACCTTTCTCATTTGTTGGTCCTTCAGAATGTTTCTGGGTGACATTTGAATCCTCCTCCGTTTTATTACCAATTATTGATCTATGATTATTAATTCTACACCCAGTTACCGTTACGAAACACAGGTTCCAAGCCTCCATTTGAAAGTTCTCCGTCAATGTCCATATTAGCCGATCCAATCATAAAATCGACATGAATAAGGCTTGAGTTCACACCGTTTGCCGCCTTTTCCGATTCAGTCATCTCGTTCCCTCCCTCAAGACAGAACGGATAAGCATTACCGATCGCGAGATGGTTGGATGCATTTTCGTCAAAGAGAGAGTTGTAAAAAACAAGCCCTGATTCCGAAATCGGAGAATGATGGGGCACCAACGCAATCTCGCCCAGATAGGCCGCGCCTTCGTCAATGCTAATTAATCTTTTTAGCACCTCAAGCCCTTGCGTTGCTTGAATATTAATAATTTTCCCGTTTTCAAACGTCAAGGAGAAATATCGATTAGATATCCTTCATAACTTAGCGGCTTAGTACTGCGAACCGTGCCGTTCACCCCCTGCTTTAACGGGACAGTCCATACTTCTTCTGACGGAATGTTTGCCAAAAATGAAACACCCTTTTCGTTGATGTTATCCGCATCACTTACCCAGATATGTTTAGGCGACAGTTCTATCCGCAGATCCGTACCGGGTCCACGGTATCGAAGTGCTCGATACTTTTTACGATTAAGCTGCTCTGTCTTGTTTCTAAGCAGTTGAAGATGTGTCTTCCATGACTCAACGGGATCAGCCGAATTAATCCTCGTAACGTTAAAGATAGCTTCCCACATCGTATCGATCAAATGCTCTTCGGCAACATCAGGAAACACCTTGGCAGCCCAATCCGTTGATGGAACCGTAACTATAGACCAACTGATCTTGTTGGACATCCCGTAGCTGCGAAATTTGGCTAATGCCTTACCTTTGGATGCATTCAAATTCAATATCCGCTGTGGATCTATTCCCTGCAGAAGATCGGGATTGGGCGCAGTGATCGTCAGGAAAGCTGCATTATTTTCGGCAAAAGTCTCCCAACCTGCTGCCCGGAACGCCGGATATTCGTGGAACACTGAGTCCGGCGCAAGTTCATACTTTAAACGCGTAATCTCATCGTCGCTCCACTCGATATAAACATCATGAGCGCCGGCCTCATAAGCATTTTTTACAACTAATCGAACAAACGGAGCAGCCGATATTGGCGCGGTTATGACAAGCGTTTGACCCCTCTGAACATGAACACCAACGTTGACCACAAGTGCTGCGTAACGCTGTAATTTTTCATGAAAGTCCACTAGCATCTCCTCCTCCTGACTAAAATTAATATCGCTGGTTTATTTATTACTCTTCATAATATCATTCGTTAATATTCCAGCCTATGATTTACTACCCTGCCAATATAAATCCTTCGCACCAAATAGAAAATCAGAAGTTTCTGTCCGAAGGGACAACTGTTGCTCCGCCCATTTAATCCAACAATTAGGCGTATACATAAGTATACAGAGCATGATTAACATATGTTGAAATAAAATTGATTTTCGGGGTGACGTCGTGGCTAAAGGCAAAAGAAATAACCTGATGAACGAGGAGCTAACTTCCTTGGAATTAGCTAAAATCGGACTAACGTTAAACGTGATCGGGGATATACTTGGTTATTTCTCGATCCTCAAAGCGGAGGAAGAAGCAGCGAATCTGGCTGCCGATACGAATAAAATGGGTAATACCACAGCTGTAAAATGAGCATTCAACTTCCTCTGATTTCATTCCCTTTAAAAATAAAAAAATGGAAATGCGATTATGCGCAAAGAAACCGAAATTGTACGAATTTCCGTTTCTTTGCGTATTTACTTTAACCCATCATATCTTGTAATTGGAACTCTATGAAAATTTTGCTATACTATTTTATGCTAGATCACCGTCAAGATGAGATGCCATTCTACTATATTTGATGAGTTGGAGGAATTCAAAATATGTTACATACACGAATAGGAAAGACTGCTGCTGCCACTATTCTTGCTATATCTTTACTCGGAACCACTGCAAACCTTAATGATGCCTATGCCGCACCCGCCATTTCGGTCTTGCTGGATGATGTTCCTCTGAAATTCGATGCAGCCCCACTGATTGATAAAGGTGTTACCTATGTCCCTTTCCGAACTGTTGGCGAAGCTCTGGGAATTAGCATTACTTGGAATAGCAAGGCGCAAACCGTGAAAGCCATTGGAAATGTGAAAGGTCAGGCGACGGAAGTCCTGCTTCAAGTGGGAAGCACCACAGCAACCGTCAATGGAGAAAAGGTTAAGCTCGCAGCGCCACCCGTTCAGCGGGAAGGTCGTGTGCTTATTCCACTCAGTTCGTTCAGTAGTCAGTTCGGTGTTAATGTAGGCTGGAACCAGTCAACTCGTACCGTCTCTCTTGTTTCACCTCAACGTGAAATGCATTTGAGAGCCTTCTATGCGCTGCAATCCTATAAGGAAATCGATTTGGTACCATCCATGAACTCCGTCGCTTTTGGCTGGAGTCGCATCGATCGCGAAGGTCAATTTACGCTTCAAGGTAATGAGTATCAAATTCCTGCTGCTGCCGGTGACGTTACACCTCAATCCATCGTTGCTGATGCAGCAAATCAGAGTATTAAACCGTATCTTATGGTTTATTCTTTGGATGGAAACGGAGAACTGACCAAGGTGCTGAGTGACAGCAGCATGCGCCAGAAGTCCATTGAGGGCATAACTGCTGCCATAGCTGAGAATGGTTTTGGAGGCGTTGTTCTTGATTTTGAAGGACTGGGTTTTAAGCTGGACGCTGTAGAGCAACAGAAGCTGCTGAACAATTACGTCAAGCAATTGAAGGATTACTTGCCTAAAGACATCGCTCTATCTTTGGCCGTCCCCCCATTAAATAGTGCATATAAAGGTTATGATTACAAAACACTCGCTTCGCTGGCAGATGACATCATCATTATGGCTTATCAATATAATCCTGTTGGAACCAAATCGCAGGTCCCTGAGCCGAACAGTCTTGTGGATCAGGCCATCCAACTTGCGCTAGATGCTGGCGTATCCAAGCAAAAGCTTCTGCTCGGTATCAGCTTAAATAGTGAAACCTCATCCTCCATAGATGATAAACTGGGTCTTGCCAAGCGATATGATCTCAAAGGAGCTGCCTTCTGGCGCCTTGGATTATTCCGTACCTACAATAATCAGATGGAAGACGCTGTACATGCCTCTGTTATAAAAGAGTAAAGAAATTTCGATATTCTTGACCCCATTGGCATTTCACACACAAAAAAACGAACCGAAATCTCTGGATGCTGACAAGAGATTTCGGTTCGTTTGTTATAGATGATATCTATGCGTTCAATGAGGAGTGTTCGTTTCTGTGGGTTGCACTGAGTACCAGATCTTTTTGATAGGCAAGTACTCGATCCCAGTCCCCGTGAAAAATCGGTATCCGATAGTACCCAACTCTTTCATAAAGGGCAGCCGCCTCAGGCTGCTTGGGGCCAGTCTGCAGCTTCAGATTGGTGTAGCCGAATTCGAGCGCAAGACGTTCTGCTTCGGCCAGAATGGCTTGGGCCACTCCCTTACGACGGAAATCCGAACGTGTGTACATACGCTTGACCTCCACAGATGTATCATCAAGGGGCCTGATGGCTCCGCAGCCTACCGGATATCCATCCAAACGCGCGACAATAAAGGCTGCTCGCGGTGTCTCCACGTCGGATGGCTGAAATCCCGCCGTCCCATCGCCGCCATATAACAATCCCAGTTCTTCACTTAGCTCCTTGATTAAAAGTTCCGAATCCTCGCTTCGTATATCTTCGGCAGCAGCAAGTACGATCGACGACATTGCGTAAAACCCCTTTCCCTCATTGGATTTATTGGATTTTGTGATTTATATAAATTATCACGAACAGGTCCTTAGCGTCAATTCCCCATCGATTGAATATTTCAATAAGCAAACTGACGAATAGATTCACAGCAAAAAAGTCGCCAAATTGGCGACTTTTCCGACACTTATATGGTTACAATTGGACGGATGCATTTGATTCCAAGTCTCTGCTTACCCTTCAACCACATCGGCTCGCAAATCCGTTGCAACCTCAATCATTTGCGGAACGACAGCTTCATTGACAATGGCAACATACAGATCTCCCATATACAAACGAAATGGAATCTGAAGGTTCTCATACGTCCACATGAAGAAATCCCCATCGATGGACATGACGCTCTCCGGTCCCTGGACGGTAAGAACAGGCGAGTACGTAAAGCCCGGTTTGGACGCAAAATACTGTTTGCATTCTTCCAAGGAGATGGATTGCTCCTCGTTATTTTCTTGCATGGATCGAGTGATCCGAAAACGTTGATTCATGAAATGTGCCTCCAATTAGAATTTGTGCAGAACCTGTCCCAAAATTTCGATGCCCTTCACAATTTGCTCATCGGAAGGTGTTGAGAAATTAAGTCTGATCGCATTGCAGGGTTCGTTCTCATCGACGAGAAAAGCAGTTCCCGGAACAACAGCTACGCCTTCCGCAGCGGCTGTTTTGGCATAATCCAGCATCGGAATATGAGCCGGCAGATCACACCAGAGGAACAGCCCTCCATCCGGTTGAGTAAAGGTAATGGACTCACCCATATGCTCCTGCAGCTTGTCAATCATCAAGGCAGACTTCCTGCGATAAATCGCACGGATACTGCTGATATGCTCTGCATAGTTATACTCAGTCATGAACTTATGTGCCAGAATCTGCGGCAGCATGGCTGTATGTACATCTTCTCCCTGTTTGGCAACAACCATCTTCTGAACAACCTCGGAAGGAGCCAGAACATAACCAACACGCAGGCCAGCCGACAGAATCTTGGAGAAGGAGCCTACGTAAATTACCAGACCTTCATCATCCATCGACTTAATCGTCGCTACATCTTCTCCGCGAAACCGAAGTTCTCCGTATGGGTTATCTTCCAGGATCATGACTCCATACTTCTTGGCAAGATCATAGATTGCCTTGCGTTTCTCCAGGCTGGTGGTAAAACCTGTAGGGTTTTGGAAACTCGGAATGACATAAATCAGCTTTACATTCTGCTCGGTTTGCAGGGCATGCTCCAGCTTCCCGATATCCATACCGTCCGTCTCCATCGGAACGCCGACCAGGTTTGCACCTGAAGCCCTGAAAGAGTTCAGTGAGCCGATAAAGCTCGGGCTCTCACAGATAATCGTATCCCCTTCATTACAGAATACTTTACAAGCGAGTTCAATTCCTTGCTGTGCTCCAGATACGATGAATAGTTCATCCGATGCTTTACCCGTGTCAAAGCCTGTCTTCAGATGTGTAGTCAATGTATTACGCAGCGGCGCATAGCCTTCGGTAATTCCATATTGCAATGCTGTTACCGGGTCTTGTTCCAGAATCGATTGAGTGAAAGTGCGAATCGCCTCAATAGGGAAAGTCTCCGGAGCGGGATTTCCCGCAGAGAACGGAATTACATTTTGACCCGAAGAAGCCTTTAGGATCTCACGAATGATGGATGGCTGCAATGCAGCAATCCGGTTGGAAAATGAATAGTTCATCTTAAAATAATGCCTCCCGAATTCAAGTCTGACTCTTGTCTCTATAACTACAATTAGATTCTATTATACGAGTATTTGGCAGATTTCTAAACGGTCTCGTCAAAATTGGCAGAGAAAAAACAAAAAGAGGCTGACATAAGCCGCCCCATGTTCCTATGGATTTTATTTTTTGGATGTCACTTTGCTGCCATCTATGATCGATGGACTAGATTGATTTCCGATAACCGTGTTGCCTTCACCAGATAAGTCGCCAGACCAGGGACCATGCGGGCCAAACCAGGATAGAATTTGTTCGTTTTGGCAAAAGCCAGCTTCTGAATTCTTCGTGCACGCCGGAGCAGTCGGGAGAATTCAAGATTGGCTTCTCTCGAATACTCTTGCTGCCACTGCGTAAAGCTGATCTTCCTTTGAAGATACCTGTCAGTCCATTCAGCACACAGCAGTGAGGAACGAAGTGCAATGGACATTCCGTCACCACACAGGGGAGGTATCATCAGCATCGCATCACCAATATGAGGATATTGGGACCACGGTTCAGGAACATTGGATAGATGGAGTGGTGCAATTGAGACCTGTGTTCCTGGGACTGGGGTTCCCTCGGCAAGCCTCGCTGCCAATCTTTCGTTGGTTAGGGATGCAGCCTGCAGAATATCCTTCACAGACTTGCCGCTTCCCCGCACCGTATCAAGGGTCAGCAATGCAGCTACATTTGCGATACCATCCTCAATCGGCGAAACACCGACATACCCTCCCTTGCAAAAATACAACTCAACCCGTGGCGGGATGGTGATTCCCCGATAATGCGATTTGACACCAACATATGCTGTTTTATCCCGCATCTTGGCTGGCGAGGTCATCCCGCGCGGCTTCTTCGAGCCATAGGCTCCAATAACGGTTTTTGCTCTATACTGAATCCGCTCATTTCCTTGTTTGGCTTCGACTTCATAGCTATAATCATCTAACTGCTGAATGTTAGTTATCGTTGCCCTCGTAACGATTTCAACGCCTGCGGCTGTAGCCTGCTCGTGTAAAATCCGATCCAGTTCATATCGGCTAATGCCATAGGCCAATCCTGGCAAAGGAGCTTCGATCTCCCCGCGCTGAGGCATAATGATCTTGGCATGATCCAGGGTGCTCGGCTTTATCTCTTGTTCACAAAGCTGGATACCCAGGTAATCGAGCATTTCCGTTGTCTCAGGCGACATAAATTCACCGCATGTTTTGTGACGTGGAAATTCCTGCCGATCCAGCAGCAGTGTCCGATGCCCTTGCCTCGCAAGCTGCAACGCGCAGGTACTGCCCGCAATTCCCGCTCCGATGACTATGACATCCATTGGTTTAGACACGTAAGAACACCCGCCTTTCTTTGTCCTTTATGATAACTGCCTATTGATGAAATGATGCTATGATAACGTCCCATGATGGGGTATCACGACGGAATAGCGGAACAACGGCTTCCATTCATAGGTCAGCGTGTCATGGTTCAACTGCTGCTTCAATTCCCGCCAATCCCTTCCCGTGAAGCCTTTTGCAACAGACAGAGGTCCATCATGACGAATATACCGATTGCGAGAGATCATTCGAGTGGTTATCCATACGGCTGCATAGGATATGGGATGCCGATGGATATCGTTAATGACAACACCATATTTGGAGGCACGCAGCATATGCGAGACCATCTCCACGAGTTGCTTTCCTTCAAAATGATGGACAAATTGCGAGCCGGTCACGATGTCTGCTGAGGCATCCGGCAATTCCCTGACATCGGCACGTCGAACCTTGATTCTCGGTTCATTCCGGAAAAGGGTTCTCGCTTCCTCACATGCCTCCTCTGTCAGATCGACCAGAGTAATCTCAAGCTTAACTCCCTTCTGGTCCGCCCAGCGCAATAACTTCTGGTTTACATCACCTGAACCTGCTCCTACATCAAGAAGGGTCAGCGTAGTTGGACTGCCAATCGCTTTCCATAACTTCTCCACACCTGCACGGGTTGGAGCGGGAGCCGCAAATATTTTGTTCAGCCGTCTCAAATGTTTGAGCGCTTCGCTCAATTCTTCTCCCCCTATGGAGAAATCGTCCATCAACTCATCTTCCCTTGCCCGTACGGATAGTGTTCTAAAGAAGGACATGATCCCGCTCCTTTACAGCTATATATTGTGAATGATTTTCTCCAATTAACAATTATCCCCTTAACCAAGCCTTATAATCGTAAGCACTGCGATATGTTATTTTACGAAGACTTCCCCCATCTCAGAATGCTTAATTCCATTACACCCTAAAGCGAATAAATTCGATGCTGCATCGCCAGATAAAAACATAAAGAAGCCGCCAATTAGGCGACTTCTGTTTGTATATGTGATGAACCTGTTACTTTACGTTGGTTCCATCTTCCTTTTCCAATCATTTTGATTATTGATGACCAACAATTCGATAAGGCACATAGGGTTCTTCCAATGATGCTATTTCTTCGGGTGTCAGCTTAATTGAAAGAGCGGCCACACCATCCTCAAGATGCGATATTTTGGTAGCGCCAATAATGGGAGCTGTGACTGGTTCCTTTTGCAGTAACCAGGCAAGGGCGATTTGTACACGAGGAACCCCATGCTTCTCCGCAATCGCGGCAACCTGATCAATGATCAATCGGTCGGTAACTGCAGTCGCATCATATTTTTGCTTTGCAATCTGATCGGTTTCGGAACGATGTGTTTTTTCCTGAGGGTCCCTTGTCAATCGGCCTCCCGCAAGCGGACTATACGGAATCACACCGATTTTCTCAGCTTTGCAGAGGGGAAGCATCTCTCTCTCTTCTTCGCGGTAGATAAGATTGTAGTGATCCTGCATGGATACAAAGCGGGTCCACCCATTTTGCTCGGCTACATGTAAAGCTTTCAAAAACTGCCATGCGTACATCGCAGAAGCGCCTATGTATCTTACCTTCCCTGCTTTGACCACATCATGTAAGGCTTCCATTGTCTCTTCAATGGGTGTAGTGTAATCCCAACGATGAATCTGATACAAATCCACATAATCTGTTTCCAGCCGCTTCAGGCTTTTATCTATCTCACTCATGATGGCTTTACGGGAAAGTCCGGCACCATTTGGGCCTTGGTGCATACGACCATTGATCTTCGTTGCGAGCACAATTTCATCTCGATTAGCATAGTCACGTAAGGTGCGCCCAATCACTTCCTCGCTGGTTCCGGCTGAATATACATTCGCTGTATCAAAAAAATTGATCCCTAGATCCAGCGCCTTTTTAATAATGGGACGACTGTTCTCTTCATTAATGACCCATTGATGGCCTCCAGGAACTGCTGTACCAAACCCCATACAACCTAGGCACAGACGGGACACATCCATACCTGTATTTCCAAGCTTCACATAATCCATTTGCGTGTTCCTCGCTTTCCAATGGTTGTTGTTACCTTTGCAATAGCTCTGATACCTGAATATGGTGTACACGGAAGAATAATTAGTCATGTGTATAGTATTAAGCATGAGAAATAATCTCGCAATTCACAATTGGCTGTAAAACGTGCATTAGTAAACAACACGATCGGAAATGTTCATTATTCGGGAAGCAAGATGATGAATAATGAACATTTCCCTTTTGTGTATGTCACTTAAGGTTGCTTAAAGTTACTTAGCCTACATGCTCCCACCACGTTTCCCACTAAACTGGCTAAACCATATATAAATAACACGATACTCAATGTTTTTCCCGAAATATGAGTGATGGAGCCCAGATACTCTGCGATGTAACTATTCACACTTTCCGTTGACGAAGCCATAAGGATAACAGCAGCGATGGCTAGCCAGGTCTTGCCTCTATTTAAGGTACGCCAAATACCATTCCCGTGATTACCTCCAAGCATTATTTCAGATACCGCTTTGGGAGCTTCTTCCCTGCTTACGGGTGTCGAAGCTACGGTCAAAGCCAATGAACAATAAAAAGGATGTAAAAACCCGGAATAATGCGAGCCACGAGGGCAACAGTGAACGTGCAATGATGGAAATAATATTACATGAAAAAAAATTTTATAAAAAAGTCGCCACCAGGGCGACTTCATAACGGTATAGCATTTTCCTCGCTTATAGCGGAGTAAACAATGCTAAGCTATTTTTTTAACATTTGCCCCTGACTATCATTATCGTTGGCATTTTCTTTAAAATAAATTTCGTTTAGTACGTTGACACGAACGTTGATCTTTTGCTCCAACTTCGGAAACCATTTGGATTTCCATTCCTTTATTTTTTCCTCAGACATCTTTGGACGGAATATCATGCCTATCCCCAGTACATCCGATTTTAAGGAATGAATCTTTCTCACGGTTTCATTGAATTGTCTGCTCAGTTGTTCCTTCATTTCTTTCTCAATCACCACATTGCCTTTTCCTTCAGGGCTTTCCGTAATCACCACATTGAGAAGAATATCCGTGAGGATGGATGGCCCGTTCTCCGACCAAGAGGTCTTGTGTTTGATTTTGGTATCTTGAATAAGAACACTTGTGTTCTGTGCAACTTCAATGGTTCCTCCCGAATATTTCCCTTTAAATAAATTAAACAAAAGCGTTTCTTCCTTATTCAGCGTTCCTACCATGCGGTCATCCCGCATGACGGCCGTGCCTTTAAAGGTGAATAAAGTTCGATCGCCGTTTTTGAGCATTGGGATGGCCATGTCTTCCGTATATGAATTTTGGTTTTGATAGGCTTCCCATATTCGGACGATGGATTGATTGGGCGTCCACCCGGCATCCTGGCTAAAAAAGTCGTAGGAAGAAATTTCAGGCGTTGGCGAGATTTGATGATACATCGTCTTCTCAAAATCACCGTTAATAACCCCTACCAGGCCCTTGATGGAGATATCGTTCGCTCTCACAGCAAAATTGATGATGTTATCTATCCCCTGCTCTGCGACCTGTCTGTCGATTAACAACAACCTCAGATGTACCAATTCGATGCTTTTTTCGGAATCCGTACGAATCAAATCAATGGCTTTACTGATCGATTTCGCCTCTTTGTCAAGAATTTGGGTTTTGCCTGATGCATCGGGTATTTGGAGAATGATCCTGTATTTCTCCGTCTTCCCTTTCCCCACGCCCATGACAACAGGCAGATATTGTTTGTTAATATCCTTTGTATCCCAACATCCCGGAAGTAACATCATCATAGAAAGAGCTACAATCAGAGTCCTTATGGTGCGCATGTTCATGTACTCACCTTCTTTCGCTGCCATTGTGCCGCGAGGAATACAATGATCGGAAAACCGATAACGCTATAAACGCAAAAGAAAGAATTCAGGTACAGGTATGAATTCAAAGCGTTGACATCCGGTATCATGAGACTAATCATGTACAAGGAGAAGCACACTACGGAAAGAATCCATAACCGATTGATTTTCGGCATAAATAGCTGATGCAGCAGGGATACCAGAATCCAGAGTAAAACGGAAACCTTCAAAACACCCAGCGCACTGGAAGCCACCACGTAAAAGCTTGGAAGCCAGTCAAATACAACCCACTCCAGATCAATGGTGTCTGATGCCATAAGCATGGGATATTGCAAATGGATTACCGTTTCCTGTCCGAATACAAGAAGCGGAACGTATACAGATCCCAATGCAAACACAAATATGATACCAACCGCTGCTGCTGCTTTGCCAAAACTAAGCCGTTGCTTGGAGGGAATCATGCCAAGGAATAAAAAACCGGCTGAAATTACCGTACATACATAGAAATCCGAATGGGAGAAAAATGACATTCCACTATCCCAAATCGGAAAAATGTAGCTGATTCTGAAATTCTGGATGCTGATCATCATGGAGAAAAAAATGAATGGCATCAAGAGAATACACAATCCGATGCTAGCCCGGATCATTACGCCCAGTCCCTTCCAAACAGCATAGAAGCAGAGAATGATAAAAAGAGCCGATGTTGCTGCTGGCGGTGTTCTCTGTAATAATACGGCTTTAATTTCGACTGACTGAAAGTACATAAGCAATAGCAGCTCAATATATAGGAAAATCATCATCGGCAGAACGATCAGTCTCGTTACCCATTTGCCCAGTGAATCATTACAGATGTCCACCACTGTTTTCCCTGGAAACTGCGACAACGCTTTTAAGTACAACCATAGAACCAGTAACTCTGCCAAAAAGAGGATCGTTATGGGTTCCCAGTGTCCTTTTGAAGTCGCAGATATGATGCGTTCAGGGAAGATGGCAAAGATCGAAGCGAGGTGAAGCAGAACAAACATGGTAAGAATCTGGGCTTTATTCATCCGGAGCCTTTCCTTTCACACTTAAACTTAAGTAGGGAACGGAGAAAGTATTCAACGAGGCAAAATACAGTATAATCCAAATCATCGCAGCCTCAAGACCCCATATTCCGAAAAAGGAACTGATGAGCATGACAACATATTTGTACATTCGTATGCCCGTCGTGTTCATATAGCCTGCCAATACAAAATTGGCAATTGCCGAGGCAACCAGAATAATAATTAATAGATTGCTGACGAGTTTGGCCTGAACAATGGCTTGTCCCAACAGAATACCGCCAATCATGGTTATGGTGGGTCCGATATTCTTGGGAAGTCGAATGGTGGCTTCGATAATCATCTCCAAAAGCAGCATAACCAGCAGCATTTCGATCAACGAAGGATACGGAACCCCTTCCCTGCTCTTGGCTACCGTGATGGCTAACTGGATTCGCAACAGTTCCGGATTCACCGAATTCAGCACAATATACATACCTGGAAGCGTAACGGCCAAAAGTGCGCCAATTGCCCGTACGGTTCGTAAAAACACTTGAAACAAATACGGGTAGTTAACGTCCAGCGTTGTTGACCATAGATCCGTTATGATGGCTGGAAAAGCAAAGGCAAACGAAAATTGATCAATCAAAATAACCACTTTTCCGTTCATCAGATTCTGTACCATTTCCCCAGGTAGCTCCGAAGAGATATACGTTGGTGTTATTGAGAATTTCGAATGCCCCAGTATACTGAGCAGGTCCCTTACCGTAGTCAATTCCTTGTCCTTATTTTGTTCCAGCTTATCCCGAATAGACGCGATGACCTTAGCTTGGGCAACTCCCTCCAAATACACCATGGCAATTTTCTTGGTAGACCGGGTCCCTGTCTCTCGTCGTTCAATAACCAACTCATCGGAAATCATCTTTTTCCGTAGCAAACCGATGTTTTTATTAATATCTTCTGTAAAAGCATCGTACGCAGATTGAAGGGGATTCTCACTCTCCGGTGCACTGACAGAACGCGAAATGTCAGTATGCTCCGGTTCCATGACAGCTGCCGTCCCTTCTGTGCTGAACAGAACAAGCTTTCCATGCAAAAGATGGCCGCATATCTCGTCCATTGACAAGGCGGCCTCTTCTTCAAATGGCCTGAACATATTTTGAAATGATCCGTTCTTATTTCCACTCGCCGCCTGGTTAACTGCAGACAATGTTGTTGGAAGATCGACAAGAGTCTCCATGTAATACGCTCTGAATTCCTGATCGGCGATAACCACGTTCTTGCTTAAGAAATCCGAGCTCTTTTTGAAATGCTCATAGAGTTGCTTTTCTATATCGTGAAGATCCTGTTCATGGATTCGCTGCAAATTTTACCACCTCTTCTGAAGTAGTATGTCGTTAAGAAAAAAGTTTATTCAGAAATCAACCTTGATTTACACTGTAATTTAGAAGCTTTTGACTCTCTTTTTCACGTATAGTTTCATTCCTGAAATAAATTATTTTGATATTTTTGAACTGGAAACCAAAATTTAATATAATATTGTAATGCACCAACGGGTGGGAGGATAGGCCATGAACAAAGAAGAACAGGTCTTACTGGGTTTCAGGGACTTATATAACAAGCTGGTTTGGCTTAATAAAGATAAGATGGAAGAAAGTCTTAAGGGTTATAAGCCCTCTGAAGTACATTGCATCGAATACATTGAAAAAAATGTAGATTCCAATGTGACTAAACTTGCGGATTCCTTTTATATGACTCGCGGTGCGATAAGTAAATTAACGAAGAAGCTCATAGAAAAAGGCCTTATTGAAAGCTACCAGAAATCAGATAACAAGAAAGAAATCTATTTTAGGCTTACGGAACAAGGGAAAGTCATTTATCAAATCCATGAGGACCTGCACAACGAGTTTCAAGAGCGAGATAAAGCCGTATTTGAGCAGGTAACCGACGAGCAATTTAAAAGTATGCTTAACTTCGTGGACAAGTATAATCGACATTTGGATGCAGAAATAAAGAAACTGGGTGTAAATCTGAAGTCGGAATAAATTTGAATAATGAAAGTTAAATTAAATGCAGCTGGGCTCTTTTGAGAACAGCTGCATTTTTATTGTTATTATTTTGTTGACAAGGAAACAAAGCAGTTGTACGCTATTAATGTTTCCAAGGAAATAAAATCACGACATTTGAGGGGAGAATTGAATGTTTAAATTTCGATCACGATCACATCATATACAGAACACAGAACAAACCATAGACAAACACGCTTTACTATTCGGTCTGATCTCTGTGTTTCTTTGTGGAATAGGATTCAGTATCATCGCACCTGTTGTCCCATTCCTGGTACAGCCTTATATAAGCAATCCGGGACAACAAGCTATCGTTGTTACGCTCCTGACCTCTGTTTATGCCTTCTGCGTATTTTTTGCGGCCCCCGTGCTTGGAGCTCTGAGCGACAAATATGGCCGCCGTCCATTGCTCCTGGTATGCCTTTTGGGTTCCGCAATCGGATATTTGGTTTTCGGCATAGGTGGAGCTCTATGGGTACTCTTTGCGGGGCGTATAATTGAGGGTATAACAGGCGGAAGCATAGGCACAATCTTCGCATATTTCGCGGACATCATCCCACCGGAACAGAGAACCAAATACTTTGGATGGGTAAGTGCGGTTGTAGGTGTAGGCACCGTCATTGGACCGACTGTAGGCGGATTACTCGCCAAGATTGATTATTCTGCACCCATGTATTTTGGAGCAATCATAACTTTAGTGAATGTTATATATGGATTCTTTTTTATGCCTGAGAGTCTTGACAAGAAACACAGACTGAAAGAAATTACGCTTGTAAGACTTAATCCATTCATACAACTTGCAAACTTGCTTTCCATGAAAAACTTAAACAGACTACTTATCTCAGCCTTTTTACTTTGGATACCCAACGGATCTTTACAGGCCGTCTTTTCACAATTTTCAATGGATACTTTCAATTGGAAGCCTGCAATAATTGGACTTATGTTCTCGATTATGGGTGTCCAGGACATCATCTCACAAGGTTTCATCATGCCCAAGCTTCTGAAAAGACTTAGTGATAAACAGATAGCCATTCTTGGAATGATTTCAGAGATTATAGGCTACAGTCTGATCGCACTATCTACTTTGTTCTCATTCTATCCATTGTTTATCGTGGGCATGTTTATCTTTGGTTTTGGTGATTCGATCTTCGGGCCTTCCTTCAATGGCATGCTCTCCAAGTCTGTCGATTCTAGTGAACAAGGAAGGATTCAAGGGGGTAGCCAATCTATTCAGGCGTTAGCTAGAATGATTGGTCCTATCATTGGAGGTCAAATCTATGTATCATTTGGTCATGCCGCACCCGCTGTGATGGGCATGATCCTTATAGCAGCGGCAATACCTGTTTTGTATAAGCGAACGCAAGTAACTATTTAAAATGCCTGCTTCCATTGGGCAAGTATCGGAATCATGGTGGTCGATACACCATCTAGAACAGATAATAGGGATTCAGAACTTAGGTACAAGTTCTGAATCCCTATTTGTCTACACCCCAGGATGTCAAATCAATTGGTCTGCCTTTCCAAACTCCAGTACATAGATGGATGAAGGATGTAATACGTAACCACGCTGCCAATCCTCGGTCAAAACACTCCGTTCTGTGCACTTGATATGATTGGGTTGAAACACGGAGTTGATGTTATTGTGCGAATCGCTGGTAATCTCATATAAGGTTCCCTCTTCGCTCGCATGGAAAGCTTGTAAATCCAGCTCAATCGATACTTCCTCCAAGCTTCGGTTCACAACAAACAAGGTGACCCTGCTGCCATCAGCATTCGTTCCGGCCACAACATCCAGATCGGGGAGTGCATCCAGCTCTACAGGCGTTCTTTTGTTAGAAGCTACAGAGAATGTTCCACATTCGGCTTCGACAGGTAGGATATGATGAATATCCCGATTCGCGTAAAGCTTTAATACTTCATAGGTTGGAGTTCCATAGATCGTGAGCGGGTGTCCACTCCATCCAGCCTGCTTGCCCCGATATTGATCGGCATAGAAATCCCCGACACGGATGCATCCCCCGAGCCAACCATTGACCAGATCGGAGAAACTGCCGATGTGCACGCTATCGCTGCAACGAATCATTTCATTCAGATTGGCTGCATTCGCCACGGCGGCTCCAAGGGTGTGTTCGTCTGGCAGTCCTTTTCGCACAGTGTTTGGATAGTACATCGTGTTATATTCGGTGATGGCCAGCTTTACATGCTGATGTTTGATGTCGGAATGGATGACCTCCATTGTCTGGCGTATATAATGCCGGGTCCACTCGGGATAACTAGCCATTGCTTTATACCGATCCTCAGCCGGCGTATCCCGATTCATGCCAAAGGGACCGTAGCCATGATACAAATGTAACGTTAGATAATCGATATGCTCCCCTGCCAGGGCAAGCACGGTTTTATTCCAATCCTGCTCGTAATGTCCACAGGCCAGCAGTACAATGGAAGGATCTGCTTCCTTCATCGTTTTTGCAAACTGTACGGTCCGCTCCGCAAATTGTTCCGCAGAGCAAGCACCAACTTGCCATTGCCCCCAAACCTCGTTGCCGATCTCCCAATACTTGACATGATATGGTTCCGGCGATCCATTCTTCGCCCGAAGAGCACCCATTGGGGTATCCACACTTCCATTACAATATTCAATCCATTGGGCGGCCTCTTCAGGTGTACCCGATCCATCGTTCACGCAAATCAGAGGTTCCACTTGCAGTTCGTGGCAAAAACGGATAAATTCATCCGTTCCGAAATACTTGCTGGTCCATCCTCCCCATGCCTCGTTGTACATGACTGGTCTCTCCAGAACCGGCCCGATGCCATGCTCCCAGTGATAGGCGCTAATGTAGTTACCTGCGAGTCTCATCATGCCTGCGTTTAGCGCTCTGGTCATCTCTATCACTTCATGTTTTACTAGGGCAATATGATCAATAGGCAATAAAGACACATGATCAAGCCAGAGCATTCCCGTAGAGACGTGATCGATCCATCTTGGATGCTCCGCCGGAATATACACCCGAACCTCTGCATCGGGACAAGCACGTAAGATCGTCAGCCGTCCTTCATACTCCCGCCAGTTATGGCTGTCCAATTCGACTTTCAACTGACCGAGCACTTCTTCCGTACGTCTATCGACTGCTTCCACCATCAAATACTGGAGTTCGATGGAAGCTCGCGCAACTATACGGATGGTGTAATCCATTGGCCCTTTCAGTGCGGACCTCTGCGCAATCCCGGCGTACGCTTCATCATCACTTAAGATTCGAATACGCTGAGCGCGACCCGAATGTCTGAGGGCCGGGGCTTCCATCGCATATTGAGTATTTCTCCCGTTGGTGTGGGCATGCCAGTTCCCCGATACGGAAGTCCTTGATTCAGCCTCGCTTTCAAAATCCATATCCTTCAATGGAAATGCAAGCATCGCTTCCATATGATCCCGGATATCTTCCACAAAATGCCCAAACAAATAAGGGTTGACCGTATGCTCACTTGCACGACTACAATCTATACTAATTCTGGCGTTTGATTTCAACATAACTCCTCCATTATTGAGGTTGACATGGATTTAACCTTTAATTGATCCAATCATGACCCCTTTAACAAAATGGCGCTGCACAAAAGGATACATCAACAGTACAGGCAAACTAGAGACGATAATCACCGCATATTTGATGCTCTCCGCGAGCAGGATTTTGTCTTCCAATCCAAGGCTGCCGTCCACGGCATCGGACTGGCTGATCAGCAGAATTTCGCGCAGTACCAACTGAAGCGGATGCAGATTTTCGTTACGAATATAGATGAGCGCGTTAAAAAATGAATTCCAGTGGCCTACGGCATAGAACAGCACCATCACGGCTAGGATCGGCTTGGACAGGGGCAAAATAATGCTCCAGAGCAGCCGCCAATTGGAGCACCCATCCATATGGGCAGCTTCCTGCAGCTCCCATGGAATACTCGACTGGAAATACGTTCTCATCACGATCAGATTGTACGTGGCGATCGCGCCGGGTATAATCAGAGCCCACATCGTATCCACCATGCCCAAATTTTTGATCAATAGATACGTTGGAATTAATCCGCCACTGAAAAACATCGTTAGCGTGATAAACACCATGATTACATTACGTCCAGGAAGGTCAGGTCTGGAAAGGGGGTATGCAGCCAACACGGTCATGATAATGTTAATCACAGTGCCGACGACCGTATAAAATATCGTATTACGGTACCCCAGCCAAATCTTCTCGTTGTGCAAAATATTCGTGTAGGCGTCCAACGTCAGTCCTTTGGGCAGTAACCAGACTTCTCCGTTCAATACTTTCGTGGGATCACTGAACGAAGCACTCACGATAAAAATCAGCGGGTACAGCACAGCGATGATAATGATCGAGGCTATGATGTATATGATTACATCGAAAATCCGTTCATTGGAACTGGCTTGTAATGTCGCCTGCTTGGACATAGGATCTTGCCTCCTTTACCATAAGCTCGTCTCAGACGTTTTGCGCGCAATCCGATTGACCAGTAAAAGTAACAGCAGATTAATGATTGAATTAAAAAGCCCGATAGCAGCTGTATAGCTGTATTCTCCCTTGAGGATACCTGTCGTATAGACAAACGTTGAAATGACGTCGCTCGATTCCAGATTGAGATTGTTTTGCATCAGCAAAATTTTCTCAAACCCTACGTTCATGAAATGACCGATATCCAAAATGAGCAAAATGATTACGACAGGAGCGATGCCGGGTAGCGAAATATGCCAAATGCGCCGCAGCCTTGATGCTCCATCCATCTTGGCAGCTTCATACAGATGCGGGTTCACTCCGCTCAAGGCTGCAATATAGATGATGGATTGCCAGCCCATGTTCTGCCATATATTCGAACTGATAAAAATGGTTTTGAACCAACCTGCTTCCTCAAGAAAACGGATCGGTGTACCTCCGAATGCCTCAATCAGCAGATTGACAGGACCCGTATGGGGCGAGAGAAACACATTCAGTATGCCAACGATAACGACCACTGAAATAAAGTGGGGGATATACGTAATATTTTGCAGCCACTTGCTGAAGGTTTTATTGCGAATTTCATTAATAATTAGTGCCAGTAGAATCGGAATCGGAAAGGCAATCAATAAGGAGAACAAGTTAATCGATAATGTATTCCATAGAAGTCTCCAGAAATAATAGGAATCAAAAAATCGTTCGAAGTGCCCAAAGCCTTCCCAGTTGCTGCCCAGAATCCCTTTAGCCGGATTGAAATTCTTGAACGCAATTTGCAGTCCATACAACGGGGCATAGTGGAATACCACATACCAAGTGACTGGCAGAAGCAGCATAAGGTACAGGTCTAATCTTTTGCCCATTTGCCTTAACAGTCCTGAACTCTTTTTCGGATGGCTTCGTGGCATCGTAATCGTTGTATCGGTTTTGACGCTTTTCATAGGCAACTGCTCCTCATCCATGATGTTTCAGCATTATTTCTGCATCTTGTCAAAGGCATCCTGATACAACTTCTCCAGTTCCTCAACTCTCATCTTTTTGAGCGTGGTCTGGAATTGCTCCCACTTGTCAAAACCGATTGCACCCACAATAAATTTTGTACTCTGTTCTTCGTAATATTTATCAATATCATTTCGCAGAATGTTGACTTCCTGGGCGGTTTGCTCATCAAACATCGGAGCCGCATAGCGGACTTTTGGCATGAACGGATCGAGCTTTTGCTGCGCCTCCTGCACCTGAGGTGGATTGATAAAAGAAGCAACCTGTTCACTGATGAGATGTGGCGCGCCTCCGCCGGCATAAGGTGTAATCTTGGCCTGGTTACTGATTTCCTTCAAGAAGTCCTCTTTATAGTAAGGAATACCATCCTTCATCTCGTAATGCTCGCCTTCTCTTCCGAATCGGAGCAGGGTAGAACCCTCGTCACCGTAGAAATAATCAATCCAACGCATCGTGACTTCCGGATATTTATTGACAGATGTAATTGCAAAGGCTCCAAAATCTCTGGCGATTGGCAGAGCCTGACTCTGCAATCGGTCACCTTGCGGACCTTCCAGTGGGGCGATACCGGTATATTGATCTTTTATCGACAAAAAGTTATTGTTCGTCTGGTCAAAGAAAAAGCCTGTATTGCCCGATCCCTGCTTGGCAAGATATTGCGCTTCCGTGTGTGAAAATATTTCCTGATCCAGAAGCTTTTCCTTATACAGCTTGTTTAAGTACATCAGCATTTCTTTATTCTGGTCACTGCCCATCCAGATACTTACTTTGTTATTTTCAATATTAATGTTATAGCCGAGCTGTGAATCCAATCCGAATGATCCGCTCATCGCGTTAACCACAGCCAATCCAACACGAGCTGTCATCGGAAGTTCATCCTGTTTGCCGTTTCCATTCGGATCATCATCACGGAAGGCAAGCAACACGTTGTAAAGTTCTTCGGTGGTCTCCGGCACTTTCAGATTCAGCTTGTCCAGCCACATCTGATTGATCCATTTCTTATCCGTACGCGCCGCACTTAGCGTAACAATACCCGGAATCGTATAAATGTGGCCCTCTGGTGTAGTAATGCCTGAGCGAATTTCGGGATATTGTTCCATTAATTTCTTCAAATTCGGAGCATATTCATCGATAAGGCCTTCCAGTGGAATCAATTGGCCGGCAGAGCCATAGCGGATGGCTTCAAGCGGGGAAATACCTGAACGGAACAGGGCATCCGGCAGTTCATTCGAAGCAAACAACAGATTTTTTTTCTCCTGAAAACCATCCGTCTGCGCTTCAATGAATTCCACCTTCACATGGCTTAATTTCTCGTAATCCTGGAAAACCGGCATTTCCTTGAAAGGGCCATTTACGGGTGCAATTCGGGTAAACATCTTGAGATTCACCGGTTCGTCCACAATCGGAAACCCGGTCGTATGAACGTCATTCTTCGAAACCTCTGGTGAAGCTTCGTTATTGCTTCCACCGGAATTGCATCCAGCCAGCATCAAACTGGAAGCGATCATCATCATGATCATATTTCTTCCCCAGCGTTTGCGCATAAAGTTGTGCCCCCCACAATTCTTTATCACCAACGTGATTTGTAAGCGTTCACGGTTGGTGTGTGCTCATTATAATTCACCGGGCATGGAAGGTAATTACAATAATATGACCCTTTACTCCACATATTTTACGAGTTTTTAGTTCTGCTCTTATCTGCCTAGTTTCCCAAGTGCAAAGACGGGAGTTTCGTGTCGTTCTTCCTTTTTCCTGGATTGCTCAAATACGCTTGTGGTGTTAAACCTGTTATTTCTTTGAATACTTTAAAAAAATAGTTATGCGTCGTAAATCCCACTTGCATGCTTATTTCTTTGATCGAATATCGGCCACTGTCCAGCAGCTTGCAGCCTGCATCAATCCGAATCTGATTCAGATATTCCGAAAAAGTTCGTTGCGTCTCCTCCTTGAATATTCTGCTTAAGTAGGAGGCATTCAGACCGATTACGTTTGCCGCAAGCTCCAATGTGACATATCCCGGATACCTCTCCAGAATGAAATGGATCGTCTGCGTGACATGGCGAGAATAGGACCCGATTACACGATGTTGATTCAGCAAATGAAACAGGCTGGAGAAGAAGGATTGCAAGCCTTGCTCCAATTCTCTTACATTTTTCATCCGCCCAAGCTCGCTTCTTGATGGCAGATTAGCTACCGCTGGATCTGTGGAAGGCAAGCAGGTCCTCCATGCTTTATCACCCGTTTGCATGAGCTCGCTGACAATCATCTGAACCGTATGTGAATGGATAGGCAAGTAGTCTATCGAAGCAATAATGGAGGAAATCAATTGATGCACGCCTTGCTCGTCAAACCTTTCTATGGATAACAGAAGCTGCTTGTGCTCCTCAATGGTCAGTGAAACTCGCTGACTTTGATCGTTTTCATGTGAATGCTTGTCGGAACATGGAGTTTCAATTTGGAGGGTATGACTTCTGAACGTTTTCACAGACGAAGATCCATCGAGTTCGTATTCCGCTGAGCAGTAACTGGAGGCCAGCTGTGACAGACTGGTGCATATAGGTCCTACTGCGGTTACACTTTGCAGATTCAGGAACAGTTCCAATGCATGCTGAATCTTCCGCAGTTGGCCGTCTACCTCACGCTGCATGATGTGCTCGCTTCGTTCCCTGAAAGAAAACACGATAACAAATCGCCCTTCCTCAACGTACACCGCTGTCCGCTCATGGATATCACCCAGGCTCTGCTGCATCATATCGACGACCTGCTGAACCAGACCATTGGTCCTCACATCACTGTATGACTCTGTCAGCAGCAGGAATGGAACAATCTGTAAAGCTGCTGTTGCATATCTGGACGCATGTGGATACAGATTGTCTTTCTGGGAAAAGTCTTCAAACCCGTACGTTGTTTTCGTCTGTCTTTGGAGCAAATACAGCAAATAATCGCGCATAACCTCGGGACTCACTTTCTCGGCTATGGCGCTCTCGGCGACCTGTTTCTCACGCAACCGATCTTCCTGCTGCAATTCCGATACGGCTTTATTCAAGATGTTGAGCAGTGTTGACTCGTCCAATCGATGCTTGAGCAAATAATCAATGGAGCCATTGTTCAGGCAATCCCGCACATAGTCATAATCGTCATAGCTGCTAAGCATAATCGTCTTAACCCATGGAAAACGTTCATTAATTGCCCGATTGAGCTCTACACCGTTCATTTCAGGCATATCTACATCAATAATGACAATATGCGGTGGCGACTGCTCAATCATCGTTAAAGCGATTAACCCATTATGCGCCTGACCGCATAATTCAAATCCATAGTCAGCCCAGTCCAATAACGTCCATAGATTATGGCGTACTAACGGTTCATCATCGACGAGTAACACCTGAAACATGGCTTATATCACCTCTCGTTTGGTATTTTCCATACTTTTCTCCAGTTTGGGGAGCCGAATTTCAGCTTTAGTGTACAACCCCGGTTCACTGCACAAATAGACACCATACGAGTCGCCGTACGTTCGAACGATTCGTTCGTGTACATTACGTACACCCATTCCACTAAAACGTGATGTTTCTCCGTTTGTACCCGTACCTTTCAGTAAATACTCCCGTTGCTTCTCCGTGATCCCCTTTCCGTTGTCCACCACATCAATATTGAGATTGTTTCCTTCTTCATACACCCGTATCAACACGAATCCATCCTGTTCGAGCGGTCCGATTCCATGAATAATTGCGTTTTCAACCAGGGGCTGCAGCATCAGCTTCAACACCCGGCAATCCAGCAATACGTCATCCTCAATTTCGGTAATCATACGAATCGGCTTCATATATCTGTACTTCATGATGGAGATGTAGTGCTCAACATATGCCAATTCTTCACGCACCGTAAGAAATTCGCTTGAATTACCGAGGACACTTCGCATGAGCTCAATCAACGATCCCGAGACCGCTTCAATGTTCGGCACTCCGTTCAGCCTGGCCAGATACTTGATCGTATTGAGCGAATTATATAAAAAATGAGGATGGATTTGTGCTTGGAGCGCAGTTAGCTCAGCTTCCCGCTTTTCTTTCTCACTGACGCGGATTCCTTCGAGCAGACCTTTCAATTCTTCCACCATACCGTTAAAGACATGGTACAGCTGTCCTGTCTCATCTTCACTTTTAATCTCATTTTGGGGAAGTGTCAGATTTCCGTCCTTCACCAACATCATCAGTGATTTTAGTTTTCGGATATTCAGGGTAATTCGGGAAGAGACTTGAAGTGAAACGATCAGTACAACGACAAACACGATAATGGACACCTCTGCCAGCAGTTTGCGCAGCTTCACCGATTCGGTCAGAAGAGAATCCATCGGAACCAAAGAAATAGTACTCCACCCAGTATAGTCGGATTGACGGCAAACGACGATATATTCTTTTCCATCAATATACCGCCTGACCGCTTCACCATCCGTTTTAAATTGCTGATTGATCTCCTTAATTTGCTGGTAAGATGGAGTAAGAGATGAGGTAGCTCGGGTTTCATAGACGAATTGATTTCCCTTGTCCAGTAC
This sequence comes from Paenibacillus sp. GL_099_B, assembly GCF_057835695.1. Lineage (NCBI taxonomy): Bacteria > Bacillati > Bacillota > Bacilli > Caryophanales > Paenibacillaceae > Paenibacillus > Paenibacillus sp. GL_099_B. The sequence goes on along the minus strand of NZ_CM174430.1, from coordinate 3,267,619 downwards.
ATAGATCATGCTATCTGTAGTCGGCCTCACGTCGTATGTTTTCTGAATAAACTCATAATTCAGGTCCACTATGACAACTCCAATGGACGCACGGTTATAACGAATCTCCCGACCAATGGTGATTGCATCTGACACTCCTGTCTGCTTGAAATACGCGTGCCTTGATCCATTTTGCAGCATGTAATTCATCATTGGTGTACCCAAGATGGTCCTGTCCAGCCAAGGTCCACCTGAGAAAAACACCTTCCCGTTCAGGCCCACCACAGCTATCCGTGAAATGTAAGCCTTATAATCGATCAGGGACGATAGAAATTCATCCATCCGCTTCTGCTCCTGAAACCACTCATAACTGATTTCCTCATTCGGACTGAGCAAAGTGTCAATAACCGTGTTTTTGTTAGTCACCACGACAGTATTCAGACGGTCGATCTCTTCCAGCATCATGTTCAATGATTCATCTGCCTGCCTTATGCTGTCCGAAACCGACGTAATGGCATTTTGCGTAATCGTCTCACGCATGCTCATATAAACAATGACCGTAATCAAAATAATGGATACTAGCGTAACGGCAATAAAAGCGATAAAAATTTTACCTTGAATGCTGCGTTTCGGTGAAATCCATCTCTGCAATGTAGAGAGCTTCATTGTGGGAGTCTCCTTTTTCAAGATCCAATCGAAAAAAGTACGCGTTCTCCGTACCGGACATCCGTTTGTTCAGGATCAGCTTGAGGTTCTCCGCATCATGATTGGAGGTACTTTGTAATAAATTTTGAATGCTCTGGTAAATGAATATAGATTCGGATAACCCAGCGACAAAGCAATCTCCGTAACGGTAGCATCCGTATCCTTTAGAAGTTGTTTGGCCTTATCCATTCGTATTCTCTGCATGAATTTTAACGGGGGCAGACCAACCTGAGTGGTGAACATGTTGGAGAAGTACGAACGATGTACCCCTGCGAAGTCGGCGACCTGCTGCACGGAAATGCCCTCTGTTGCATGTAATTCCATGTAATCCATGCATTCATGGATCCAGCCCGCCAGTTCTGTAGGCTGTGCGTAGTTGGTGTCTGGAACAAGACTAGCCAACAATCCATATAGCAACCCATGTAACTCCAGCGATACTGCTGGCTTCCACCGTTCCACACATGCCAATGCATGAATCAGACGTTCCGACGTTTCCTGAACCTGTGGAGATAACATCTGCTTGCCGAACGGACTTTCCGGAGTCAAGCCAGCGAGCTCCAGTAATGGCTTCACTTTAACCCCATCCAATGCCAGCCAGTTCATTTGCAGCGGAGATTCCGAGGGAAGCATGTGATAGTAATAGGTTCTGCCGGGAAAGAGACAAAACAGATCATTCTTCTGCAGGTCCACTCGCTTGCCATCAAACTCAAACCTGACCATACCTTCATGCACAAAATGAAGACTGTAACACTCGATACGTTTGGGACCAACCCGGTAATTGGATTTGGCTATACTTCGCCCTGCCCGGACAGGCCAGATGTGTTCCTCTTTATCCAAATAACCTGGCTTATAGTAGATGAATTCTGCATACTCGTATTCATATTCCTGCATCGTAGGGAGTTCCCTCCTTCTCCTATTTTGTTTGATCATAACAAAATGACAATAAAAATATAACACCGGGCTATTTTTATAACTCGTTTTTTTCAATATCATCTTACTAGGAGGCGATTACACTTGTCGAGAACACCTAACATTTTGCTAATTACTAGTGACCAGCAGCACTGGAACACGATCGGAGCTTTTCAGTCTGAAATCTCCACACCCAATCTGGACCGGCTCGCCCGGCAAGGAACAACGTTTGATCGGGCATATTGCCCGAACCCTACCTGCACCCCTAGCCGAGCTTCCATTATTACAGGCATGTACCCCAGTCAGCATGGGGCCTGGACGTTAGGCACAAAACTGCTTGAAGACCGTCATACCGTCGGGGACAGTTTCAAGGAGGCAGGCTACCGCACTGCCCTAGTAGGTAAAGCACATTTTCAGCCTTTGAAATCTACGGAGGAATACCCGTCGGCAGAAGCGTATCCAATCCTGCAGGATTTGGAGTACTGGAGACATTTCCACGGGCCGTTTTACGGTTTTGACCACGTTGAGTTAACACGTAATCATACGAATGAAGCGCATGTCGGTCAGCATTACGCGCTATGGCTGGAAGAACAGGGATGTACGAACTGGAGGGATTACTTCCTTCCCCCAACTGGGACGATGGACCCTTCCGTAACCTATACGTGGCCAATTCCTGAGAAATATCACTACAACACCTGGATAGCCGAACGAACCAACTCCCTTTTGGAGCAATACACCCATGCTGATGATCCATTTTTTCTATGGGCCAGCTTTTTCGACCCGCATCCGGAATATCTGGTACCGGAACCTTGGGATTCGATGTATGACCCGGATGATCTGACGATTCCGTCGATAACACCTGGAGAGCATGATCGTAACCCACCACATTTTCAACTGACCCAGGAGGAGAATCCGAATTTTGAGCATCTGGTTGAAACCGGCTTCGGCATTCACGGCTACCGTTCGCATCATTATTATGAATATGGCGACAAATCCCGGTTAACGGCGTATGACAAGAAAAAACTGGTCGGCGTGTATTACGGAATGATCAGCATGATGGATAAATATATTGGCAAAATTCTCGATAAACTGGATGAGTTGGGTATTGCAGACGATACAATCGTCGTTTTCACAACCGATCATGGTCATTTCTTCGGGCAGCATGGTCTTCAGGCCAAGGGTGGATTCCATTACGAAGATCTTATCAAAATCCCATTTATCGTAAGATATCCCGGTGAGGTGCCTGCTGCGAAAAAATCAAATGCCATACAATCGCTGGTCGATTTGGCTCCGACCTTTTTGTCCCTATGCAACATTCCAATTCCGCACGCCATGACGGGCATGGATCAAAAGAAAGTTTGGCTTGGCGCCAAGGAAGCCGTTCGTAATCACGCTATCTGCGAATTTCGACACGAACCCACGACGATTCATCAAAAAACGTATGTCGAACAGCGTTATAAAATCACCGTCTATTACAATCAAACCTATGGTGAACTTTTCGATCTCGAAAAGGATCCTGATGAACGCTTTAACTTGTGGAACGAACCTGAGTACACCCATCTGAAGGCAGATCTTCTGCTCAAGTATATCTGGGCCGAGCTTGGCAAAGAGTCCATGCCAATGCCTCGAATTCATCATGCCTGATGGAAAGGATGGGGGTAGTATCAAGAACCTGAAAGAACAATTTATGTTACTGACCGAGCTCTTCTGGACTTTCTTTTGCATCGGCCCTTCCACCTTTGGAGGCGGATATGCGATGCTGCCAATTATTGAACGCGAAGTGGTGAACAAGAAAAAATGGATGCAAGAGGACGAGATTGGTGAGCTTATATCGCTTGCCGGCTCGGCTCCCGGAGGAGTTGGCGTCAATGCCGCTGCGATGATCGGACACCGCCAGGCAGGAATTGCGGGTGCTGTGTCTGCCGTCATCGGCGTGACATGTCCCACGTTTCTGATTGTGATCCTGATTAGCGTGTTCGCCATCCTATTTCGTAACCAACCCAAAGTTGAAGCCGCTTTAAAAGGAATGAACGGTGGCATTATTGCACTAATTAGCATGGCAGCTTATCGAACGGCTAGGTATTCCATCTTAGATACAACAACAGCGATAGCTGCCATTGTGACCGTAGCTGTGCTGTTGTTTGCAGGTATCCATCCCCTCTATCTTATTATTTCGGGATTGATAAGCGGCATGGCCGTGATTCGGATCAAGAAACAACTGGGTCTTCAAGTGAAAATGGAGAAGAAGTCTGTAACAGGCAGCTACCCGGAACTGGAATATTACATTTAAGAAAGACGAATCGGAGCGATTGAGATGTACTGGGACCTGTTCATGATGTTTATACGTGTAGGCCTCGTTTCATTTGGTGGCGGCTATGCCGTTATTCCGATCATTCAACACGAGGTAACGGAAAAAGGATGGCTGACAAGCGCAGAATTCCAACAAACCGTAGCGCTGGCCGGTATGGCGCCCGGCTCGATTGCAACCAATGCCGCAACCTTGATTGGTTATCGGACGGCAGGTTATATAGGAGCAGCTGTCTCTACTGCAGGTATGATTTTGCCTTCACTCGTCGTAATTGTACTACTCTCTGCCTTATTTTATCGGATTCACGACAATTCATGGGTAAAGTCCTCTTTATATGGCTTGCGCCCCGTAACGACGGGACTCATTATCTATGCTGCCATTCATTTTGGTTATCCAAGTGAAGACGCAGGAATAAGCTGGGTATGGATCGGGACACTGCTTATTAGCGGAGTTTGTTTATTTCTCCTGCTCAAGTACAAGCTTCATCCCCTTCTGATTCTCACTGTTGCTGGAGCAGCAGGCATTATCTTATTTTAAATTCAGTGTGGCGATGACAGGCAGAAGTCAGTGCCTTCAATGGTTTTAAAAGGAGCAGCGATCACAGCATTAGCTGTCCTGGCTGCTCCCCTCATCTTTATTTTTACGAATGACGCAGATATAATCTGCTCGTTTCTTCCCAGATCTCTCCCGGCTGCAAACTAAATAATCCAGCTTCCTCGGCCTGCATATCCAGATTTGGCGCATTCACGAGATTAATCTGCGGTTCGGGGCAGAAAAACCCTTCTTCCGCATTATTGTTCCATATCATCCATTGTTTATAGGAAGTTCCCACATCGTAGATAAGTGTCATTCCATTCTTCGTATCCTGAAGCTCCATCCGGTTCCTCCCATTTTTCGGTACAGCAGTGTAATGGTTATCCATTTCTGCAAAGAACGGATATACCCCTGAGTCACGCATTTGCTCTTCCGCTGGAACCAGTGGCTGAAAATGTGTCGTTGGCAACATCCGTTCATCCAGCTCCCATCTGTCTCCGATGGTTAGCTTGAGGCTGTAATCCCTTGCCGAGCCATCTGCGGTAAATGGCGCGTTGATGGAAGTATGAAAAGCCAACAGACACGGCATGCAGGTTGCTCCATGATTTCGAATCCTGACATGCTGCATGAGTCCATCACTGCTCAGCGAGTAGCGCAATGTAATGCTGAATTGAAAAGGAAAGGATACGTATACCGGATGAGTTTCATCAACGATAATGGACACCGAGACATAGCTTTCCTTCTCGGTATATCCATACTCATCCAAAACCCATGGTGTATTATACAAAAATCCGTGCAAATGATTGCCAGTTGCTTCTTCATTCACCGGAAGCTGAAGTGTCTCCCCGTTCCACGCAAACCGTCCGTCCTCATAGCGATTCGGCGGAAACAGAACGGGGATTCCATGAATCATGGGTCTTGCCTTGAATGATTCCATCTCTTCCGGTGACGGTTCATGAAGGAAGCGAAGCCCTCGCTCAAGATCACGATAAGCGACCAGATTACCACCTATCTCCGGCAGCATAACAGCCTCACTGGAACCAAAGCGAAGGTAAATGGCCTTTTCCCCTTGAAAGTCGCCTTCCCAGGACCTACTTGTCTCCTTTGTGTTCAACATGCGTTCCCCTCCTTATTCGCCAGCGGACGATGGATAATGTCCTTCAATAATGGCCCGAATCTGTTCTATCGGCATCTTGGGCTGTCTGTCATACGTCAGCAGACCGTTAATCTCCTGTTCCACGTCCGTCAGCTGGGTGTAACAAAATCCTTCTACTACTGGAGAATCCAATAGTGGCTGTACTACGGCATGCAATCGCTGTGCAAAATCTTCGTCATTTTTCGCTCCGGAGTAACCCCAGCCTTCCCAGTCACTTTTCTTATACCCGATTCCACCGAATTCGGTAATTAAAATGGGCTGTCCTTCATAACGATAGTTACCCACGCTCAGCTTTCGACTGCCCGGAAGGGCGTTTACCGCATTTTCACGAGTGCGATAGCGTTCCTCCAGAACCTCTCTTCTCCATTCATAATCATGGATGTTATACAAGTCGGTCTGAACCATCTCCCAGCCATCATTGGAAATGACCGGACGGGTAGAATCCAGTGACTTGGTCAAATAATACATCGACAAGGCGTGATACTGCTGCTCCTTGCTGGTCAGGATGTTAGGAACACCCCAGCTTTCATTAAGAGGTACCCAGACCACAACACATGGATGGTTGTAGTCCCTTTCCAGCGCCTCCTGCCACTCCCGTGTTACCTGGGCGACGTATTGTTCAGAGAACTCGTAAGCATTCGCCATCTCTCCCCATACCAGCAGTCCCAGCTTATCACACCAGTACAGGTATCTCGGATCTTCAATCTTCTGGTGTTTTCTGGCGCCGTTAAATCCCATTTCTTTCGTTAATTCCACATCACGCCGGATGGCCTCGTCACTTGGCGGAGTCAGATTTCCATCCGGGAAGTACCCTTGATCCAGAACGAGCTTCATATAATAAGGACGGTTATTCAGAAACAGCTTGCCCTGTTCAATGGAAATTTTGCGCATGCCGAAATAGCTATCGACCTCATCGACGGGCACACCATCCACCAATACAATGAAATGAATGTCATACAAATTGGGCTGCTCTGGTGACCACAGCCTGCCAAGGCCATGCTCGTTAAAGGTGTGAAGCCCGATAGTACGAGTCTCTGTCATGCCGCTAATTCGATATTCATCCTCAGACAGCTGCTCTCCTTGATAGGCAATTTGTACACGTAGTCTGATATCTTGTGCTTCCCAATCCCTTGGTTCTGTTTGTTTCCCTTGAAGATAAGCCGTAACTTCGATTTCGTTGCGATCGACATCGGGAGTCAGGCGCACCTTCTGTAGATGAACGGGTGCAACAGCTTCCAACCACACCGATTGCCATATTCCAGTAGTGCGGGTATAGAAAATTTGGGCAGATTGCTCCTGCCAGAACTGCTTCCCTCGTGGTAACGTTACATCCCTGCTATAATCAATCGCTTGTACGGTCAGAACATTGTTTCCTTCGAGCAAAGAATCCGTAATATCGGCATGAAAAGGGGTGTGTCCCCCTTCATGCCGAACCACAAGCTGTCCATTGACCCAGACAGAGGCTTCATAGTCCACGGCTCCGAAATGCAGCAGCAGACGTTTGCCAGTGAAGTTCTCAGGAATGTCAAAGGTCCGTTTGTACCATACATTATCGTGAAAATTCGGATCTGCAATGCCACTCAGTTGACTTTGAAAAGCAAATGGCACCTGGATTCGGCGGCTGAATGCTTGCTTGCCCTCACTCCAGTTTTCCGAACGCCCCTTGTTATCATCATCGAATTCAAATTCCCATTCCCCATTCAAACTCAGCCAATCTTTACGTACAAATTGAGGCCTTGGATAATCCTGTCGCAGCATGATGTTCAGCTCTCCTGTCACCCCAGATTGATCTTACGGATCACTTCCAGTGGCACTTTCGGTTTACGGTCTTCCGTCAACAGACCATTAATCTCCTGCTGCACATCGGTGACCTGTGTATAACAATAGCCCGAGATATAGGGAATGGCTTTGATCGCTTCGGTGATGGAACGGAAACGTTCAATAAAGGCTTCAACCGAGTCCACCTGATTGCCATAACCCCAGCCTTTATCCGATTGGAAAGCAATACCGCCGAATTCACTGATGATAATGGGTTGTCCTTTATAGTGGTAACCTTCAGCAAAAGCAAACTTCCATCGATTGGAAGCAATCTTGTTATATACGATCAAGTCCTTATCCTGATACCGTTCCAGAAAAGCTTCTCCCGTCTCAACATAATCATGGATTGTCAAAATATCCGATACCGTATGCTCCCATCCGTCGTTGGTAATGACCGGACGATACGGATCAATGGCTTTGGTCAGATGGTAAATGGATTGCGTGAATTGCTGCTGCCTTACCTCGTGACCAATCGTCGGTATTCCCCACGATTCATTAAATGGCACCCAGGTAATGATGCTGGGATGATTGTATTGCTGGGGTACAATTTCAAGCCATTCTTTGGTGAATCGGTTCACTGCCTCATCATTAAACTCGAAGGTAGCTGCCATCTCTGACCAGACCAACATGCCTTTTACATCACACCAATACAAGAAGCGTGGATCTTCCAGTTTCATATGTTTACGGATTCCGTTATATCCCATCTCGGCAATTTTATCGATATCCTCAATCAGTGCTTCCACTGAAGGTGGGGTCAAATGGCTCTCCGTCCAATAGCCCTGATCCAGAATCATTCTTTGGTACAACGGAGCATTATTCAGCAGAATCTGCCCATTTTCAATCGATATTTTTCGCATACCAAAATAGGAATGAACCCGGTCGATTTCTTTCTCATCTTCGTACATCACAAACTCGATATCGTACAGGTTCGGTGAGTCCGGTGACCATAACGACTGTTTCCACGGCCCGCCAGCTTCATGTTTGACACTGGCTTCCACGGTCATCCAGGGTCTGTCTGGAGATAGGCTAATGGTTTGCACATGCTGACCCTTCAGCTCAATCCGTGTCTCCAAACGCAAGTTGTTCTTGCCTTCGATCCCATTCAATTGAAAGTCCAAACGAATCATATGACGATCGATGTCCGGTGTCATCTTGACCGCTTCAACCCTTGCTTCACTCACATGCTCCAGCCAGACACTTTTCCATATCCCGGTAGTTTGCACATAAAAACATTCAAAATTGTCATCCACCCAGCGTTGTTTCCCCCGAGGCTGCATCGCGTTCTGACTGTCTTCTACTTCAAGAACAATGTTGTTTTCCGAGCCGTAAGTGATATAAGGGGTAATGTCGAATGAAAACGCTGCGTACCCTCCTTCATGTTCACCAACAACCGTTCCGTTCACCCAACATTTTGCGCGATAATCCACTCCCTGAAAATGCAGAATGCTCCGCTTTCCTTTTGCTTCCTGGGGAATCTGAACACTTCTGCGGTACCAGACCAGAGGATGAAATGTCTCGATTCCGATACCGCTCGCTTTGGTCTCATACGTGAAGGGAACCTTGATTTTCGTCCCTTCCGGAAACTGATTCTGGTCGTACCAATGCTCGCTTTCACCCGCCTGATTGTCATCAAAACTAAAATCCCATTCTCCATTCAAATCCAACCACTCATTCCGTACAAATTGCGGTCTTGGATAATCCTTGTTGTAAAATTTAGTTGTCATCTTGTTCTCTCCGATCTCCTCTGTATTTGGCTCATAGGCCTAAAAAAGTGTTAACCCTTAATACCGGACATGCTGATGCCTTTAACAATCTGTTTCTCAAAAATGATAAACAATATAATGATGGGAACAGAAGCCACTGCATTGATAACCATCGGTTTGACGTAATCTTCTGAATACTGACCCATTAGCGTTGGGATACCCATTGGCAACGTAAACAGATTATCATCGGTTATGGAAAGGAATGGCCATAGGAAATTGTTCCATGAACCAATAAACGTTAGGATTGCCATGGAAGCCATCGCTGGCCGGGTCAGCGGCAGCACAATGCTGGTGAAAATCCGCCAAAAGCCCCCACCGTCAATTTGCACGCTCTCCAACAGATCATTTGGAATACCATCGAAAAAGCTTTTGAGTACAATGACTGCTACAGGCGAAGCCAACGCAGGAATGATTAATCCACTGTATGAATTCAGCAAATGCAAATCTTTGGCTACCTGATAAAGCGGAATAATGGTAGCTTCACCAGGAATCAGCAACCCGCCAAGAATGAAGAAGAAAATAAATGTACGGAAACGAAACGGTACTTTGGACAGGGCAAATCCGGCCATGGCAGCGAAAATAACAGTCAACACGGTCACAACCACCGCGACAAACAAACTGTTAACCACCCACTGTGACAGCTTTGTCGTTGTCAGAATTTCGTTATAGACAGCAAGTGAGTATGGAGGTTTAAACCAGTCCAGGACTGTAATAATCTTCATACCTTCTTCTTTGATGGAGACCATCAGCATCCACACAAGTGGGGCCGCAAACATAACCGCCATCAACGCAGATCCTATGCGATACAGCCATTTCATCAGTTTCCCGCCCCTTTCCGGTTATTCATCCAGTATTGCAGCGCCGACAGCACCAGCAGGATAACGAATAAAATATAGGACATCGTTGCTGCATAACCCAGGTTGTTGTTCTTGAATCCGGTCTGATAGATCAACTGAATAATCGGACGTGTCTGATCCAGCGGTCCGCCGCCAGTAATGACGTAAATTTGCATAAAGACCTTGTATGAAGCAATAATCTGCAGCATGGTTATGGTTTTGGTCAATGGATTCAGATAAGGAAGAATAATTCTCCAAAATATTTGAGTATCACTCGCACCATCCAGTCTTGCCGCTTCATAAATCTCATCCGGTATTTCCTGCATGGCGGAAAGATACAAAATAAAGTTAAAACCGACCGTCCACCACAAGGTAATTACGGTAATAACGACCCAGGCGAGCCCGGTTTCTGTCAGCCAGAAAATTTCGGAATTTTGAGGCAATAACCTGACAAGATGCAGGACGGAATTGACGAATCCCGTATAAGGCTGAAATACGAATAAACCCAGATAAGCTGCGACGGCGACGGAGAGTACGCTTGGTATAAAGAAGATGATGCGGTAGAACTTTTGCAAAGACGATTTTCGGTTGGCAATCAAAGCTAGCAGAATCGCGAGTATAATCATGGTCGGTGTGCTCAAGAAAACAAAAAAGGTTGAATGCCAGATCGCTTCCCAAACCTCTCTGTCCTGAAGAACCTTTCGGAAGTTATCCAGGCCAACAAAATCCATTTTCTTGATCAGCGTCCATTTGTAGAAGGTCATCTCCACACCTTTAATCATGGGCCAGATCGTAAATAAACCATAAACAATTAAGAATGGAAGCAGAAATACCAGTGCCTGCAAATCCGCCCTCATTTTTCTGATCTTCATATGCGTCTCCCCTTTGATTGGCACGCAAGCCGGCGATTTCTTGTCTAGAAATGGTGATTACGCAGGCTTGCGCGACCCGTCTTCCTTCTATTCGCTTAGTATTTTCTGAATGGCTGTCTCCATGTTGTTCATGGCATCTGCCGGGGTCATTTTGTTCATCCATACTTCATTCAAAAATTTAAAGGCAGCTTCATCGCGGATTTGTGCATTTTTGGTGGAATGTTTGCTGAATTTAACTACACTTGCAACTTCGGAATAATCACTGCGGTATGGCAGATCCTTGAATTCCTGTTTTTCCAGGACGGATGGCTTGGATGGAATATGTCCGGCTTTCGCCCAGACCTGACCATTATCAGCAACCCAGTCGGCGAAGATCATGGCTGCTTTACGTTTAGCCGGGTCCTCATCCTTAGTCAGTGGCAAAACAATGGTATGGGAATCTCCCCATGTTGCTTCTTTGTCGTAGAATTTCGGAATCGGCATAGCTCCAAACTCAAGTCCTTTGGTGGATTCCCACGTTCCTGTCGTCCAGACCCCTGTCATGATAATAGCGGCTGTTCCACTTTGAAAATTTTTATAAAAGTCCGGATCATTCTTCTTGATATAGCCTTCGGTATAAAGCTTCTGGATATAGTCAGCGGCTTTAATGCCTTTCTCTTTATCAATGGCTGCGGACTTCAGATCATCCGACACCACGTCGTTACCACCCAACTGGGAGTAAAGGGACCACCACAAGCGGTAAGGGTCATCATTATTATTGGACAATGCAAACGGAGTCGTTTTGGCAGGCAGCTTCTCTTTTAAAGTCTTAAGGAAACTTACAAACCCGTCAGCAGATTGCTCCAAGATCGGTTTCCCGTCTTCACCAAGCAAACCTGCATCTTTTAAAAGTTTCTTGTTGTAGAACATGATAAAGGGATGTGTGTCAATGGGGACCGCATAATGTTGACCTTCTACGGTAACCGCATCCAAGAGATTCTGGTTATAGGTGCTCCAATCCACACCTGCATCCGTAGCAGGAGTATCAAGCTCTGTGACTACCCCCTGATTAATCAGATCAGGCAGCCTGGAGGAATGAGAGATCCCAATATCGGGTCCATTACCATTACCAACAGCAGTAACGAGCTTCGTATAATACTCGCCCCATGCCAATTTGGTATTCTTCACTTCAATTTCCGGGTGGGTTTTGTTGAATTCATCGACTAATGTCTGCATGTTTGCGCCATCACCACCATCGAACAGTGTCCAGAAGGACAATGTCACTTTTCCATCACCGGAGCCACTATCCCCATCCACGTTACTGCCTCCGCTACATGCACTTAAAACGGTTGAGAATGAGAGCAATAATGTCAGTGCTAACCAGCCGATCTTTTTTTTCATGCGAGTATCCCCTTTACTCTAATTTGTAGATACAAACGATATAATTGTTTTATTACATTATTACTGTATCTATAGGGGATTATATAAGGGTAATCCTTTCTTGTCAACGCTTTCAAACACATTTAGTGTAATTATAAAATAAAAAAAGGCCTTAGTTACATAATATCTGCAACCGAGGCCTTTCTTCCTCATCCCATTCTAATGAATGGCATAATGTATAGTCATTTTGATATTTTGGTCATAATCTCCAAATTGTCGCCCAAAGAGATTTACACCTCCTTGATGAACCGCATCCGGCTTAATACCGATCCGAACCCTTAACTTGTGGCTGTTATGGAGGTTAAGCTGAGCCAGATCAACTGCTGAAATTTTCTCCATATCCAGCGTCGTCTTATTTTTGTCCACTCGCCATGTCTTTAATAAACCATACTGTGTTGACCATTCAAACCACCAAGCCGGGTTGAGCTTTCCGCGCCGATCGCCAAAGTCACCTGGACATGTCCACATGCCAATTTCCACACCGTTAATCCATACGGAGATATCGGAAGGCCAGTTATGGTCATAGTTTGGCGCTTCAGAACACATTTCCATGGACAGTTCCAGCGATTCGATTACCGCCTCTGCCGGAATCTCCAGTGGCATCAAATATTCGACATAGCCCTTACGAAACCACATAATCTGCGCTCCTACATGCTTCGGATGATAAAAGCTGGCGGGCTCATCCTCACGAATGATCATGCCCTCGCCATTCGCCATGCCACAGGTTGGTGACACTTCACAATCACTATAATGACCAATAGGCATATCCACTTCGTATACCTGAATATCGCCTTTGGGAATTGCTTTCTCCAGATTAAGAGCAATATGAATATCATCGTAATTGCGGCTGCATACCTTCATTGCCCCGCGAGAGGCAGGCAACAGTTCCGTATTAATCAGCCTTGCAGCTTCCAAAACCTTGATGTTGCTAGCTACCGTGGATACTGGAAGTTTGAGAGCTTCCGCGATTTCTACTATATTCAGGTTTTGGGAGATCAATAGTCGGAGAATATCCACTCTGGATCGGGTCGATAAAGCATGCGTGACCATGACCAGCTCATTCGGATTATCAAAACTCAGCTCAAGCATTGTATCACCACCTCTTATGTATTTATGGAACAGGAAATTTAAACGTAAAGTTTAATTCAGTCGATAATATTGTAACAAATCATTTATTTTGTATCAAATTACTTTTTACTTCATCATTCTTCTTCGTTTTTCATACAATTTCCGGTTAATGTGCGCAAAGCAATATCGGTAAACTAACTAAAATGCCAATAACCCCTGTAGAAATGATCGTTATCCACACTAACGTTGTCATGCTTAAGTTTCCTTGATAAATATGGATACTGATGAGCGCAGCATAGATCAGTAGTACGATGCCAATGCTTATCTTGGAAAATGATTTCGTCATACACCTCCTTCGACGCCCCCCCCTATATCAACAAGATAAGACCATGTCAGAGATTATTTCGTGTTTTCCCCAATCAGATCCTGCAAATAGATACTGGAATTGTTGATTTTACCTATCGTCATGAAACTTATAGCCTAACCCAAAAAATCCGCCAAACATGGCGGATTTTTTGGGTATATATTTTTCTGCTTGCCAATAGAAGCTTAGCTCTAACTCTTGCTGCTAAAATGCGACAGGTAATGCAGCCAAGCTCTGCGAACTTAGCGCCAAATGCCACTCAATGTTTTCCCGAGGAACATTAAGTCGCAGATTAGGCATGCGTTTTAACAATGTTGTAAAGGCGATATCTCCCTCCACACGAGCAAGTGGAGCCCCCAAGCAGGAATGAATGCCATGACCAAAAGCCAGATGACGATTAATATGACGTGCAACATCCAGGTCCTCTGACTGTTCAAATTGAAGTTCATCCCGATTGGCTGATTTCAGCACGGGGATGACCATATCTCCCTTTTTGATCTGTTGTCCTGCCAGCTCTATATCCTGAGTCGCAAAACGAGGTCCGGCAATGGTTGCAGGCCCGTTAAAACGCAGCAATTCCTCAACAGCAGAAGGTGCCAGACTAAGATCAGCCTTAAGCTTCTCCAATTGTTCAGGATGATCCAATAACATCATTGCACCCGTAGCAATCAGATTGGATGTCGTCTCATGGCCAGCAAAGATCAATAACGTAATCATGGATAGCAGTTCTGGTTCACTGAGTCTATCGCCCTCTTCTTCTATAGCAATCAATTGGCTGATCAAATCATCTGCAGGATGTTTGCGTTTCTCAGCTACCAGTTGTGCAGTATAGTCACCGAAAGCTTTGAGATGCTCCTCCACTCCCGGTTCACGCACTCCGAGGCCCAGACCGTGTGCAATCGCGGAGGACCAGGTCTGGATCTGAGGGCGATCTGCTTTAGGTACTCCCAGCATATCGGAAATCACATGAATCGGTAAGGGAAAGGCGTAGTCCTTGACCAAGTCCATCTCACCCTGGGATTGAACCTGATCCAGTAATTCATCAGCGATCTGCTGCACACGTGGACGAAGACTTTCCATATATTTGGGGGTAAAGGCTTTGGAGACCAGTCGACGTAATCTTCGATGATCAGGATCATCTACAGAGAGCATTGATTTTCCGGTAAAGAACGTTGGAGGAGCATCTGGATCTACGTTTTCCACATAGGCTTTCAGAATATTCTCATTGCCGTCGATGGAGAGTGGGTCTACCGTGAAGTGGGCATGATCTTTAAGTACCTGTGACGCTTCTTCCATTCGTGTGACCAACCACTGCCCGCGATCTGTACCACCCATTGGCAAGGATACTGGAATAACAGGACCTGTTTCACGCAATTGCTTGATCAGTGAAAACGGATTTTCACCACTATCCCCACTAAACAGGCCCAGCGCTGCTTTTTGTGAAACATTAAGATCTAACTCACTCATAATTACCATCCCTTCGCTTCGACCATTTTATTGGTTTACATTAATGAATTTATCCAATCATCTACAACCAGCACATCAGCTTGTTTGGGGAATACGCTCTCTACGAGAACTCGATGAACTTCAGGGTCCCTATCCAGACAAGCATCAGAAAGTACAGTCAGCGCGTAATCCTTATCCGCCGCCTCACACAAGGTAGACAGCACTACTCCACTTATTGCGATACCGCTAAGAATAAGTGTATTAATGCCCTGGGATTGAAGAAGGGCTTCCAGGTTGCTTCCTGAGAATCCACTGACGCGGAACTTGTCCACAATGAGCTCTCCTGGAAGCGGCTGTACCGATTCGTGAATGTCCATTGCCATTTTCATCGCCGGATTGGCTGCGTTCTCTCCACCACGGCTCGACTTTTTTCCAAACAACTTGTTACGCTCACTAATTGGAGGGGAATCCTGGCGATGACCAACCTTCACAAAAATCACAGGTACGTTATGTCTGCGAGCTGCTTCTAACGCTTTCTGAAAAGGGAACAGTGCATCCTCGTGCTTCGCATATTGCGATACAATGATGTTCTGCATATCCATGACCAGAAGTGCAGATTGGTTATGATGACTCTCCATGGGTTGCACATCCCTCTCGTTTTGATTAAGATTAAAGGGAGAACTCTCCGCTTAACCTCTTCTTGATATTAAACGGAGGGTTCTCCCCTTGTCAAATTTTGGACGTCGAAGGATAGGAAGTGACAGACAGTGGATAAAACCAATACAACCTCTCGTTCGGAGCGACGGGATGCTGCCGAGAATCGCCAACGTATCTTGAATATGGCTAGCAAATTATTCGAGCTGCACGGCGTGGAGCGGGTCAGCATGAATCAGATCGCTTCCGAAGCGCAGATTGGAGCGGGTACCTTATACCGCCGATACCGCAATAAAAGTGAGTTATGTATGGACTTGATCAAAGATAACGCAGCGCTGTTCTTCGATGATGTGGAGATATATGTGCAGGAGAACGCACAGCATCTACCATCTGAGCGATTACGGGGACTGCTGACGTTGTTTATCCAGTTTAGAGAGAAAAATGCGGAGCTGCTCTCGGGCATCGAGAATGCAGTATATCAAGGATCAGAGTCCAGAACCTCAAGTCCTCTTTATGACCAATTGCATCAACAGCTATTTGGATTATTCGAAGAGATGGCAACAGAGAGCGACGAATCGCAGGCCATCAGCTTGTTCAAAACGGACATGCTTCTGACTGCCATGAGTAATGATTCGTATCTGTTTCAAAAAAACGTACGCGGCAACTCTCCCGACCGCATCGTGGAGCAGCTCTGTTTGACGTTTCTTTAACATATAGGGATACATGAAAATGCAAAAAAAGCCTAATTCATCGTCGGCAATCTGCCGCTTGAACTAGGCTTTTTTGAGCATGAGGTATGAATTTATAATGTTTTGATATACCATGCATCACAAGCAAAATGCTCCGTTGCATTTAACGGTTCGTCTAATGGAATAAAACCGTTCTTGATATAGAACTTGTTGGCTGCGACCATGTTGTTAAGCGTCTCAAGATAACATTGTTCATAGTGTTCTTTGGCAAAATCAAGGGAAATCTGAAGCAATTCATATGAGATTCCGGTGCCTCGTGCTTCTTTTAATGCATACATCTTCTGCAATTCACAAATATGTGAAAATCCCTCCACGGGTCCGATACCGCAGCCAGCTACAACGGTTGAGTTATGCTCAACCACCCAATACCTGGAGCCCTCGCGTTGATAAAGATGATAAAAATCGCCCAGATTCGGATCAGCCCACGCCGTTCCTGACTTATTGGCCCCGAATTCGATCAAACAACTTCGAATCAGAGACTCTACTTCTTGATTATCTTTTTCTTCTATCTCTCTAATGAACATGCAGTAAGCCTCCGCATCATGAAATAATTGCTGCTCTTAACTGCACAAATTATACTACAAATCTGATTCAACACACTACAATTCAACTACAGTGAAACGGAATCACTCGTTTTGGCAGGCAACGTCTGCTTGATTTTCAACAACCGTCTTACGTAGATCATGAAAAGCAGAAAAGAAACCATGACCGACAAGGCACTGACCATAAACAATATGTGATAGCTCATGTATTCAGAGACCAGACCCAAGACCATCGCACCCAATCCGATACCGAGATCGGTCGCCGTCGAAAAGAAGGCATTGGCCGCCCCTTTCCGATCCTCGGGTGCGAGGCGAAGCGTTATTGCCTGAAGGGCTGGCTGAGCGGAACCGAAGCCGATCCCGTACAGAACCGCTGAAGCGAGCACGCCAAGCAAACTGGTTGCAAAGCTCAGCACAATCAAAGCAATAATCGTAATGATAAGAGCCGGGACAATAACTGCTGTCTCTCCTTTCTTATCGGACAGCTTTCCGGCAATGGGCCGGGATAGCGCAAGTGTCGCGGCGTAGACCAGAAAGAATGTGCCGGAATTGACTTTGATCTGCTCCGCAAATAAAGGTACAAATGTAGTAATTCCCCCATATGCAATGAAAAGAAAAAAGATTGGCGCCATAACAGGCAAGACTGATTTTTCGAAGATTTGAATTTTCTTCCTGTCCGTATGGGGTTGAAATGGCATTTTCGCTCCCAGCGTCAAAAGCAGGGCCACGACGGACAAACCAACAGCAAAGAGAAACATCGTCTGATATGATGTGCCCTGCATAATCCCCAGACCAATCATGGGGCCAACCGCCATTGCCAGCGTCATAGAGGTACTAAACCACCCCATACCTTCCCCGCGCCGAGCGGATGGAATCATGTCTGTCACGGCTGTCATCATGGAAGTCGTGGATACAGCCCAGCTCATTCCATGCACGATACGAAGTCCGATCAGCATGATGATTCCACCAACCCAGTTGTACATGTACATCGCCAATATGAACAAAAGCAAACCCCCGATCATAAACGGACGTCTACCGAATCGATCCAGGAGTCCACCGACAAAAGGACGAAGGATGACGGAAGATAACATTAAAGCTCCCATGGCCAAGCCCACCTGTTTTTCATTGCCACCCATCTCTTTAATGAAAAGCGGCAGTGTGGGATACAGCATATAAAATGCAGTAAATAAAAAAAGCAAACCCAGCGTCATCAGAATAAATGACTTCGTCCATAAGCGTTGCATTATTCATCCTCCCCACTCTAGTTATGATATCTATGTTTTGGCCTGTCTTTGTATAAAAACAAATATTGATATATTAATGAACATCTGTTAATAATTATAGACAGAATAAGAAAGCTTACCATTGTTAATTGAATGCGTTTCGTTAATTAGTGAACATTAAACATAAAATTGTTTATTATCTATAGAAAGTTTGGTGAGAATCACATGACCAAAGTGGATCGAAGAATTCGAAAATCACAAGAAGCCATCAAAGCAGCAGTAATTGAATTGATGTCAGAAAAAAATTTCGATGATATTACCCTACAGGATATCTCCGATAGAGCGGACGTTAGCAGAGGCACCATTTATCTTCACTACGTAGATAAGTATGATCTGTTGGACAAGCTTATTGACGGGCATATCAAAGAATTAAGTGAAATTTGTCATTCGGTTGCTGACTTGGAATGGAAAGAATCCATCATTCCCTGGTTTACCTATTTGGAACAGAATTACTTGTTCTTCTCGACGATGATGGCCAGTAAAGGAGCGGTACAATTCCGCAACCGGCTGGTTGAGTTTCTTAATGAGGATTTCAAGGAGGAAGTACACTTATCTCAGGCCAGAAAATCCGGGTTAAGTGAGGATATCATTCTCCAATATGTAGTCATGTCTTATGTAGGGGTTGTTGAGTGGTGGATCAAGAACGAAATGCCCCATTCACCTGAGGTCATGTCTGAGCAATTAGGAGAATTAATCAAAATGAATTTGGGATAACGTACAATAATGTGCACGTAACCAAAATAGCGGTAGTCTCAGGATACGAAGTTAACACCCTGGGACTACCGCTATTACTTTTTCGAACAAAGCTGATTTTCTGCAATTGGCGCCGACCACCTGCTGTCTGAATTGTTGTTGCATGCGGCCTAATTACTTACGATATGGATTCCAAAAGACTCTTGGAGAGAGTTTTGACAACCAAATCGTATGAATGGTCAATCATGACAAAGATATCCTGCTCTGACAAGGAACCATCTAGAATAATGGTATTCCAATGCTTTTTGTTCATATGATACCCCGGTTGAACGGATTCATGCTGCTCTCTCAGGTTTTCCGCAATGATCGGATCACATTTTAAGTTCAGGCGAACGTTATCTGCCTTGTCCTCAAACATAAGCGCAAACATTTTCCCTGCTATTTTAATAACAACCGGATCGGGTCCGAAGGGATAATCCTTCGTTGCACCTTTTTTCTTCAAACAGTACTCTATAATCTTATCCATCAATTCAGTATCTCTCCTTTGCACAGAAGACAAACTATCCCTACCCAATCTAATGATACCGAATGTACGTTTGCATGTAAATATCAAGCATTTAATCTGATTAGCCAGTAATGCAGGAATTATATTCTCAGACAGGTTCCTTTATCGCTACGATACGTAACCGGGTTGTGTCGAGAAACCATTGACCTTCCCGCTCAAAGTGGGGCTTAACCTCAGTCACAATGGCTTGATAGATTGATTCCATGTCTGCGGAGGAAACGTCCTTAAAGAAATAATCAGCAAAACTGTTTAGCCAATTCCGAAGCCCTTCTTCCCCTTTGAGCGGAGCAGGCTTGTCAAAATGCTGAGCGAATGTGACACGGAAACCGTTCTGCTCCAGCAGGGTGGCGTATTCACCAAGAGTGGGATGATACCAGGGATTCCGTCCTGCCCATGTATAGCCATGCTCCTCCAGAGCCTGCTTCATAGCAGTGGTCAAAATGGCGACATTTCCGCTTCCGGCAAATTCAGCCACGAATCGTCCACCTTCGCGCAGGGCCAACCAGATGGATCGTGTCAAAGCCGCTGGATTATTGATCCAATGTATAGCTGCATGCGAGAATACAGCGTCAAAGGGTATATTTGTCCGATATTGAGAAGCGTCTTTCACCTGAACATTCAGGTCAGGGTACTTCTGTTGGGCAAGCTTCACCATTCTCTCCGATAGATCGATACCTGTCGGTATCCCTCCGGCAGCTGCGATCTTGGCTGTCAAATCTCCGTTGCCACTGCCGATATCCAGAATACGCTCCCCGGTTTGCGGCTGCAATAAAGACAGGACATCCACTCCCAGATTAGATAAGAAATCCGTTGAATGGATGTATGGTACTGAAGTGTGCTCGTTTTTGAATTGTTCACCAGACATGGCTCAACCTCCTTTATAGATCTTAGATATCTATAATAACTTTAATGGTTAAAACCTGTCAACTTGCGTTCTTAACTACGTATTATAGTATTTATAATGAACCTCTATAAGAAAATGATGCGACACAGCTTCTATGGACATACAAACAAAAAAACCTTTCCCATGAGAAATCATGAGATAGGTTTTTCATCATTCGAATTAAGCATTCGATACTCTAGCTGTCTTCACTTTCTGTACCTCGTACATATTCACCGTAGTGCTAATCAGATACTCGGGTTTCTCCTGTCCTCTTTTTTCCTTATGACCTTTAATATGCACATCACTCTTCTCCCAATTCTTCCATGCTTCTTCTGATTCCCAACGAATCAGCACCATCACTTCTTCGTGTTCTTTACTCTTTTTGTTAACCATTACACTGAAATCAATCAGTCCCGACATTTCCTCTACAGGGCTAGGGGCACTGAAACGTTCCACCAGTTTATGACTGTGGCCCTTTTCGACTACCATAACGCGAGTTTGAATGAACATGAATTACGCCTCCTGATTTCCTCAAGTCACTGCTTGGATACAATGGCCTTGTGACATTTTTTTAAGTTTTCTCTCTATCATTCTATTCTTATTGAAAATGATTATCAATATCGCATCGATTTTGTGTTCATAAAAAAACCTCCTCCACGAAATGGAGAAGGCGTTTTGATCGTTTTTTAAAGAGCTTTATTCACTTTGCTGCTCTTTGGTTTACTGTGACTTGTACTATTGTGGTTTGGTTTACTGCTATTTGGCTTACTACTGTTTGGCTTACTGTGATTAGCTTTACCGCTCTTTTTAAACCACTCGGACTTGGGTTTGCGAGCGGGATTCGCTTTTGACTTCGCAGGTTTATCGGCTGCAGATTTATGGGGTGCAGACTTCGATGTTTGGTTCGATTTTACAAAAGCAGGCACACTTGTCATCGGATATGGATGATTTTTCACCTCAGGAATGGTCTTCTTGATTACTTTCTCGATATCCTTCAGGAACGGAAGCTCTTCCTTTTCACAAAAGGAAATCGCCATTCCGCTATGCCCTGCTCTGCCCGTACGGCCAATTCGGTGGACATACGTTTCTGGAATATTAGGAAGGTTGAAGTTGATTACATGTGACAGCTCTTCAACATCAATACCCCTTGCCGCTATATCCGTCGCCACCAGCACTCGTGTAACGCCGCTTTTAAAATTATTCAAGGCTCTTTGACGCTCATTTTGAGATTTGTTGCCATGAATGGCCTGAGCCGTAATATTCACTTTGGACAAATCACGAGTTACACGGTCAGCTCCACGCTTTGTACGAGTGAATACCAGTGCCGAAACAATGGACTTATCCTGCAAGATATGATTCAACAGACTCTGTTTTTTTCCATTTTCCAATAAATACACAGACTGTTCAATTCGATCCACTGTGGAGGATACGGGCGTAATTTCTACTTTTACCGGATCAACTAGCAGCGTTTTTACCATTTTTGTAATTTCCGGAGGCATTGTAGCTGAGAAGAACAACGTCTGTTTCTTGCTCGGCATCTTCGCGATGATTCGTTTCACATCATGAATGAAGCCCATATCCAACATGCGGTCTGCTTCATCAAGAACCAGTATTTGCACATGTTTAAGATCAATACGCTTTTGATTGACCAAGTCAATCAGTCTACCAGGCGTTGCAATAATAATATCTGCACCTTGATTGAGCGCACGCTCCTGGACTTTCTGTGAAACGCCACCAACGATTGCGGCACAACGAATATCGGTAAAACGGCTATATGCCTTAATATTATCTGAAATCTGAATCGCAAGTTCTCTTGTTGGTGTTAAAATCAATGAGCGAATATGACGTGCGGCTTTGGGGCCGTTTGAATTTTCGCTTAATAACTGAATGATAGGCACAGAAAATGCTGCCGTCTTCCCTGTCCCTGTTTGCGCACAGCCTAGCAAATCTCTGCCTGCCAATACGGCTGGAATCGCCTGTTCCTGTATAGGTGTCGGGGCAGTATAGTTTGCTTTGCTCAAGCCTTCCAAAATTGCGGGTATAATATTCAAGTCTTTAAATGTCATTAGGTCTCCTTAATTTACGCAACAAATATTCATTTGACGTATATCTCATTTCAAAACGTAACACATAAGGATAACATTAAAAAGCACTTCTGTATATTATATTTTGAAAATTCAGTCCCGATACCGTTTCATTAACTCACCAATTTCAACCCTACTGCTGATCCAAGCACCATGGCAATAAACAGAATTCTTAACGCATTTCGAGGTTCTCCATAAAATATCATGCCGAGAATAGCTCCCCCGGAAGCGCCGATTCCCGTCCATACGGCATATGCCGTCCCCATCGGAAGAGTCTTCATCGCAAACGATAGGAATAAAAAGCTTAGCCCAAAACCCGCAACCAACAGTATGATTGACATCAGGTTACGATCTTTGTGCAATTTATTAATCATCAGAACCCCAATCATTTCAAAGACACCTGCCAAAATAAGATATACCCAGTTCATGATTCATGTACCTCCTTTGTTTTTCCTTTGCTGAGCATTTTAAGACCGATTACGCCCAATAAAAGAACCCCAATGAGCAGCATTTTCCCAGATTGAATCGCCGCATCAAACAATATAATCTCTGCCAGTACAGTTCCTGCTGTACCCAGTCCAACGAATACCGCATATACCGTCCCTACATCAAGTGAACGGGAAGCCGCAATCATCAAGGTGAAGCTAACAATAATGGCAATCAGTGTAGCCCCCCACTCCAGAAAACCACTGGCATGTTTCAATCCAATGACCCAACCGACTTCAAATAAAGCTGCAATAACGACGGACAACCATGTTTTGTTCATTTCTGTCACACTCCTTATCAAATTTTGCTACGTGTATTATTAGTTACATGAAGCCAAAATAAAAAAGCCCGGGAAATAAACTGCATTTAAGCAGTTCATCTCCCAGGCTTTTGTCCCTCCGTGACACAACCAATAGGCTGTGAGTTTTCTCTCGGACCAGACCGACACAACTGTCGCGGAACCCTAGAAAACATTTGAATATTTTGATGTGACTCCAATTATACACAATTCTTTTTGATTGGCAACCCTTTTTCGCTACTAGGCTAGAGGGAACTTACATGCCGTATATTTTGTGTGGTACGTAGTATTCCTCCAAGTTTGCAATCTCCTGCGCATCTAGCTTCACGGACAAGGCTGCAAGGCATCCTCCAGATGATGTTCTTTCGTTGCCCCCACAATTGGTGCGGTGACACCTTCTTTTTGCAATACCCATGCCAGTGCAACGGTTGCTCTGGAAACACCTCGTTTGTTCGCAATATCAGCGACAGTCTCCACAATTTTACGATCGGCATCAACCATTCCCGCAGCAAGTCGGTCTCCTGCTTCGTCGTTCGATGAACGGGCTGTCTTCTCATCCCAATCCCGAGTAAGACGCCCTTTGGCAAGAGGACTCCATGGAATTACACCCACTCCCTCTTCACGACAGAGAGGCAGCATTTCCCGCTCTTCTTCCCGATACATGAGATTCAACAGATTCTGCATGGAGACAAATGGGGTCCAGCCATTGCGTTCCGCCGTATGCTGAGCCTTCATAAACTGCCAGGCGTACATTGAAGAAGCTCCAATATATCGGGCTTTACCCGCCTTAACAACATCATGAAGGGCCTCCATCGTTTCTTCAATTGGAGTACTGCTGTCCCATCGATGGATCTGATACAGATCCACATAATCGGTCCCTAGGCGCTTCAAGCTGTTATCAATCTCATTCATAATGGCTTTTCTCGACAAACCTGCACCATTCGGCCCCGGCTTCATGCGGAAGTAAACCTTTGTTGCAATAACAACCTCATCACGACGAGCAAAATCCTTCAAAGCACGACCCACAATTTCTTCGCTTGTACCATCCGAATAGACGTTGGCTGTATCAAAGAAGTTAATACCCAAGTCCAGCGCTTTTTGGATAAAAGGACGACTCTCTTCTTCGTTCAGCGACCATGGGGCGATCCCGCGTTCAGGGACTCCATAGCTCATGCAACCAAGACATAATCTCGAAACGTCCAGCCCGGTACGGCCCAACTTCACATATTCCATGTTCATACACTCCTTTAATTAGGTTGGGAAAAGATGTTAGCCTTTGATGGGTTACTTCTGGTGTCCTTACGTTTCTGTCGTTCCAAAGGACATGCATCTGAAGTTAATTTTATCCAATAACTGAGATACAATTCTTTGAAAATCGGATTTTCTTCCCTTTTGATCTGGGACTCCAATCTCTCGATTACAATTTGCTTCACTTGCTTCAATAACCACTTACTCAACCTTTTCACCCAGCTTTCTGGCATACTATAATGGATCAGAGACCCGTTCTTTTCTCCAACTCCTCTGTATATCTCGAACCCATCAGGGTAATTTTTGTAGCCGCATCATTAATGCTCTGTACATCTTCGGGTGTAAGTTCAATGTCCGCCGCACCCATATTTTCTTTGAGACGACTCGACTTGCGCGTTCCTGGGATCGGTACAATCCAAGGTTTCTGGGCCAGCAACCAAGCAAGTGCGATTTGTGCAGGGCTGGCTTGAATCTTCTCCGCCTTCTCTTTCAACAGATCAACCAGCACTTGATTGGCCTCGAGCGCCTCTGGAGTGAAACGTGGCAGAATATTACGCAAATCCCCCTGATCAAAAGTCGTTTTCGCATTAAAACTTCCCGTGAGATACCCTTTACCCAAAGGACTAAAAGGGACAAAACCAATACCGAGCTCCTCAAGCGCTGGAATCAGTTCTTCTTCCGGACGTCTCCACCATAAGGAATATTCGCTCTGAACAGCAGCGACCAGCTGCACGGCATGCGCACGTCGAATCGTGTTCACGCCAGCTTCCGATAGCCCCCAATGCTTCACTTTACCTTCTCGAATCAGATCCTGCACGGCTCCAGCAACCTCTTCAATCGGCACATCCGGATCAACACGGTGCTGGTAAAACAAATCAATCGCCTCGATCTTAAGTCGCTTAAGAGACTCTTCGGCAACTTTCCTGATCTGCTCGGGACGGCTATTCATCCCGCTCTGTTTGCCACCTTGAATGTCGAATCCGAACTTCGTCGCTATGACAACCTGATCGCGTACAGGAGAAAGTGCTTCGCCGACGAGTTCTTCATTGATATATGGACCATAGACTTCGGCGGTATCAAAGAAAGTTACACCGCGTTCAACAGCTTCCCGTATGACCGCGATCATCTCCGTTTTGTCCGAAGCCGGACCATACCCGTAGCTCATTCCCATACAACCAAGCCCAATTGCCGAAACTTCCAACCCGCTATTTCCCAGTGTTCGTTTTTGCATCATATAACTTCCTTTCTTCATTCAAATGATGTGAATGTGAACTAACGTACATGAATTTATTATCTCCATTTAGGAGTACACTGAATTAATGGGGTTTACTTACACCAAGACTGCGACGTATTTCCAGCTCTGGTGACTCTGTCAGCTTAACAACCAAAGCGGCCACGCTTTTGCAGGATACTTCGCTGCCTTTGAATAGCTGGCCTTTCTGGGTTATTTCATAATCGATCTCGTTTGCTCTGGTAAACCACGCTGGCCGTAAGATTGTATAGTCTAGATCTGAAGCTTCAACAATGGAAGCAGCTTTACGATAAGGGTCCAATATGCTGCTGTACTTCTGTCCAGGCACTTCATCGTAGATGCCCATGGAACTGATAAAAATTAGTCGTTTCACTCCTGCAGATTTCATCGTTTCCACGATGGTTCTGGCGTACTGTTCCAGATCACCTGCAAGATTGACATAGACAACGTCCACGCCATTCATGGCGTCTTTCAATTTGACTTGATCCATCACGTCACCGTCGATCACACGCGCACGATTCGAATCGATATTTCCGAGCCTGCTGGATTTCCGCAAATAGAGTGTTAGCCTGACATCGGTTTCCTTGAGAAACAAGTCTATCGCCTCACGGGCGATTTGACCGTTGGCACCCAAAATTAATACATGACTCATTTCCATACCTCCTTTTGTTCAGGATAAAGTTGCTATTCTCGTAGAGGTACTACAGCTATGCTGTCTGATTGCCTTTTCGTGTCCCCTTGCTTGATTCTGCGAGCCTAATATTATTATGCCGAACTGAAGGAGCGAAGCGGTATATCATTTGTCTTAATTGATTGCCTGATCCTATCAGGTCCACTTTTGTCTAAGGTCGTTAAGTCTTATAATGAAGCAAGAACAACTCGCAAGGAGGATATGTATGTCCGATAACGCAGTTCAGCAGAAACAGGAACTCACCGAACTAATTAAGCGTCACTCCCTTCATAACAGCTCCAAGGAAACGGAAATCCCTTCCTTGTATGTCTATCAGCATTCCAGCATAAGCGAGCCTGCTTACCGGGTTTACAAGCCTTCATTTTGTGTTATCGTTCAAGGCTTGAAAGAAATCTTGCTGGCACAGGAAAGATTCGAATACGGACCATCCAATTATCTGATTGCTTCCATGAACCTGCCGGTGATTGGTCAGATTATAAAAGCATCCACTGATACGCCTTACCTGAGTCTGAAGCTTGAGTTTACACAGAACCAGATTCTTGAAGTACTGAATGATTGTAATATTAAGGTCACCTCTAAAGAAAACGCCAGACGCGCCCTATTTGTTGGACAGATGGAGCCCTCCATTCAAGATGCTGTACTTCGATTGGTTCGGCTGCTGGATACGCCGGGAGAAATCCCGTTCCTCGCCCCACTCTATACGCGGGAAATTCTGTATCGGCTTTTGCAGGGACCTTATGGAGCTGAACTGGCCCAGATTGCAGTGGAAGGCAGCAGCAGTTACCGGATTAGGGAAGCCATTGAGCATATTGTTCGACATTGGGAGCAACCTTTTCGAATCGAAGATCTTGCAGAGACAGCCAACATGAGTGTGTCCTCATTCCATCGACATTTCAAAGAAATTACCGCCATGAGCCCACTTCAGTTTCAGAAGCAGCTAAGGCTTCAGGAAGCACGTCGACTCCTCATGGCTGAGTCAGCTGATGCTGCGGATGTAGCCTTCCGGGTTGGTTACGAGAGTGCGTCCCAATTCAGCCGGGAGTACTCCCGCATGTTCGGCGCACCGCCGAGGGCAGATATCAAACGTTTGAAGGAAAAATATGATCATGTTATGAGTGAATAAGTACATCGGCTGAGAAGTTGAAATGTTAGAGAAATGGATAGCCATTAGGCTATCCATTTCTTAATTTAAAGAGTGAATATCTAATTCTATTCCCATCCTTATATTGACAGCTTGTGATTCATGGAACTATAATCCATACTAAACCAAGTTATATACAATGTTTTATAAAGGAGAGGTATCGGATGGCTAATGTTCAGACTTTCAAAGCTACTGCCCATCTACAAGATGGGGTTAAAGTGATCACCAAAGCAAGACAATTCGAACTGATCATCGATGAGCCAACAAACCTCGGGGGTACGGACACGGGAATGAATCCTGTAGAAGCTTTACTTGCCTCCCTTGGCGCATGTCAATCCATTGTGGCCCGGGTTTATGCCTCCAAATTCGATGTGGTACTTGATGATTTCAGAGTTGATGTTGAAGGTGATCTGGATCTTGACGGATTTTTTAACCGATCTGATGTACGTCCCGGTTATTCTGATATTCGATACACGTTTTATATTAAAACCAGCTCATCTGAAGAAAAAGTTGAATCATTTGTACAATTTCTGGAGAGCAAATGCCCTGTAGGTGATACGATTTCCAACCCGGTGAATACCAAGCTCAATCGCGTCATTATCGAAAATGGTATTTCGTTGTAACAAAACGAATGAACCAGATACAAAAAGATACAAAGAATACAAAAAGGCTGCTTCCCAACAAGTTAAACTTGCTGGAGAGCAGCCTTTCTGAATTCTTGGATTTATTTTGTCAATTGTTTTGTTAATAGAATAGTTCTTTCTATGAGTGTAGCGGCTTCTGCGCGAGTTGTATTCCCTTTCGGTTTCAATGTTCCGTCTGGATAGCCGTTAACGAGCCCATTGGTAATGGCCGCAGCAAGTGCTGAACGAGCCCAACCAGAAATTTCAGCGCCATCAGAGAAGCTGATATTACTGTCTGAATCAGCAAGCTGCGCTGCACGAACGACCATTGTCGCAATTTGCTCGCGGGTCACCAGTTCATCTGGACCAAAGGTGTTATCACTATTACCGTCTCCAGTTATGGTCACTTCGATCTGATCTCCGTTCGCATTGGCTTCAGCAGTGAATCCTGCCGGGAGGCCCAGCACACTGGAGTCATCGGATGACCATGGTCCCTGCTTAACTAAGCCTCCAAATGCATTTAACGTAATCTTGTTATGTACAGGATCTACGCTCGAAGCCGATTGCATCTCTAACCTTTGATTACTCTCCAGAATGACATAGGCGGAAGTTGTGCTTGAATTGCGAGCCTTCGCGCCTTTGACCTTCTCAAAGTCATTTCCGTTATTCCGAGTGTCCCAGTTGTTTCCGTGATTAGGGAACGCTGCTGTAGTAGTGCTTTTCTCCGGATTTAGCGGATCATACACCAAACGTTGCATGGTGCTCTGCTTGCCCGCTTCCGGCGCCGGACTCCCCCAATAAGCGTCAGCACTATATCCAACAAAATCAATTACATGTTCCTGTAAAACATCTGCCGTTGGATCGTTAGCTGTCAACAGTTGTGTCGTATTTAACAAAACCAGCTTTCCGCTGTTGTTGCCTAATTTGAATGAAGCTTCAGTGGCATCCGGCTGTGGAAGCTGCTCTCCGACGTTGCCGTTGCTGCCAAGCGCAATCAGATAATAGCCATATGCCGGAATCTGGGCAGTCGTTGTACCTAGCTGAGCTACTTTCCAATTATTCTTTTGGGTATCCGCAAATTGTATGGACCAGTCGTTCAGCGAAACAGGTTCTGCTGTCGGATTATATAGTTCTACAAAGTCGTTGCCGTACACGTCGAGTACGTCGTCTTTCTTTCCTCCATAAAAATGGCTGATCACCACGTTTTTCGCCAAATTGCTGGTGTTAAGGTTTTCTGATGTTGCAGCATGTCCGATTCCTGCAAATGTCCAGAATGATTGGATAACCATTACTGCTACAAGGATCATCGCTACCCAGCGTTGATTGATGTCTTTCAAGTTGTCTAACCCCTCTCCCATATAAAAGCTCAGGCTAGTATATCAACCCAATGTAAGAGGACAGTTAAACTAAGAAATCATAATATCAAAATTGTAAAATCCTTGAATATGTAAAAATCACAACAAATGTATACGATGGATGATCTTTAAATAAAAACAAATTAAAAGAGCCGCGACTGCTCGCGGCCCCTAGTTTGTTGGATGCGGGAATCTGAATTCCTGCTACCCCTTAAGAAACATTTCCATACCATTTATACGTCATGGCGGACTTGCCTGGAATGGTGACAACGAAGCTTTGACTGCCCCATTGGATCTTCACATTTTTCGACGAACTGGAAGAGTTGTAGGCAACTACGACTTTGGAACCGTCCGGATTGCGGAAAGCCACATTTTTGACTTCAGATCCGGTGTTGCTGTCAATGCGGTATGCATTTGGTACTACAAATTTACTAAAGTGACCCAGCAAATAATATTGTTTGTGATATGTGACATTATTCTCAGGAGCATCATTACGGTTGTCTGAGTTGCGGATTGTAATCATGCCTTTGTTAGTGTTGTTCGGTGAAAGCAATGCTGGACCGTCTTTTTGATCCAGGGCAGCATTCCAGAGAATGATCGATTTGGACCAGTTTCTCGTAATATTAATGAACTCGTTCATCATATTATCGAAACCCGATGAGGTACCGTTCTGCGGATCATTCCAGTTGCCGAAACCACCCTCCGTGAACCAAACTTCCTTGTCCGGGTGACTGTTATGCATGGAGGTCATTGTCGATCCGTCCCCACTGTCATAATGGTGGAATGCGCTGCCGGATACGTAGCTGCCCTTGCCTGCGTTCTTCAGATTCGTAATGACCTGGTTCGGGAAGTTCCAGTCCAGAAAGTTATGATCGAATGCAATAATCTTGGTGTTGATTCCGGCATTGCGGAGTGTTGGTCCAAGATAATCGCCGATAAAGCCCGTCTGATCCTGTACATTCATACCCATGGAAGGATAATGGGAGGGCTCGTACATTGGCTCGTTTTGCAACGTAACAGCATAGATGGGTACACCTTCAGCCTGGTAGGCTTCAATGTATTTTTTGAAATAATTCGCATATGTTCCGTAGTGTTCTGCTTTCAGTTTGCCGCCATTCAGATTGTTGGAATACTTCATCCAGGCAGGCGCACTCCATGGGGAACCCATTACTTTGATATTGGGATTCTTAGCGATTGCCGCTTTGACCATGGGCAGTATGTAAGTCTTGTCCCGGTCGATTGTAAATTGGTTGAGTGAAGTATCATTTGGCGTATCGGCATAAGTGTAGGCGGCCCAAGCAAAATCGGAGCTTCCGATCGGCTGTCTCAATAAGCTAAGCCCAATGCCTGTGTTGCCAAACAGCCTCTCCATTACTTCCGCGCGCTTATTGTTATCCAGCTTGTAGTTCATGAGCCATGCGGACGCATCCGTTAATGACACTCCAAAACCATCCATCTGCTGATACGTTTGGTTTTCGTTGACCGTAATGGTAACATCGGCATTGCCTGAGTTGCTGCTGAAGTTTTTTGATGCAATCTTGGTGAGTCTGGCATCTGTTCTAAGCCCCACTGCCGGTTCGGAATTGGGATCTGAAGTTGAAATCCATACCTCTACCTGTTCACCCGCTGCATGCGCAGTCTTGGGCATATATGAACTATATGAACCCGCCGTTACCAGAAAAGTGGACAGCAACACTAACGCACTCTTTTTCCATATCTTCATCAACATATCTCCTTTGATTTATTATAATTTGAACAGCCAAATATCAAATACACAAAATGAAATCGATTTCATTTTCGAATACATAAAGTCCGTTTTTCAGTTATTGCATGTTATAGTACTTACACCTCCTTTTTGAAGGGTATCGGAGAAAGATATAGATCAAAATCTTGTAAGCGTTAACAAAGATATTTATACACTTTATTGGAAAAAATTTCAATAGTAAAATTCATTTTATTATTTAAAATTGTAGAAAACCCTGAAATGAACTGGATTTCACGCTCATTCTGCTCCTCATTTCCCCCTGATTGCCATCATATAATACAAAAATGACGTACTCTGGAGGTATCCGCGGAATGAGCCATGTACTGAGCGCAATTGATGAGGAAATAAGTCGGATGACGACTTCCTTGCTTCAACAGCAGCAACAAGACGGTTCCTGGCATTTTTGTTTTGAGAACGGTACGGTAATTGATGCTTATGTCATCATTCTCTTTCGGATATTGGAAGTTCCGAATGAAGCGTTGATCCGGGAATTGCACGATCGTATCCTTAACGAACAGCAACAGGATGGATGCTGGAGATTGTACACCGATGAAGAGGATGGAAATTTATCCGCATCGGTTGAAGCGTACTACGCCCTGCTCTACTCCGGGTACAGCCAGAGTACGGACGAGCCAATCCAGCGGGCCAAACAGTATATTCACTCCAAAGGAGGTATTGGAAAAGTTAGCAGCATTTTGACCAAAGCCATACTTGCCGCTACCGGACAAATAAAATGGCCTTTATCCATCTCTATGATCCCCCTGGAGATACTGATGTTCCCTACCTATTTTCCCATCAACTATTTTGAATTTTCCGGTTATTCCAGAGTTCACCTCACTCCCATGCTCGTTATGGCAGACTTGCGCTTCGCCCTCACAGTACCCCATGCTCCCGATCTGTCTGATCTGACCGACTTACGAAATGTTGAAGATGAGTCAACTACCCGGGGATATCAGGAAATGCAGGACGACATTCTAAGCGGGAGAAGCCGACTGCTCGGTAACCCTCGCCACATCCACGACACTGCAAGAACGAAGGCGGAACAGTTTATGATAGAGCGGATTGAGTCTGATGGCACATTATACAGCTATGCCAGTAGTACGATTCTCATGATCTTTGCCCTATTGGCCCTAAAATACGATAAGCAGCATCCCCTGATTACAAAAGCCATAACCGGACTCACGGCAATGCAGTGCCGTTCTTCTGGAGGTAAAACAACGATTCAAAACTCCCCATCTACCGTGTGGGATACGGCCTTAATCACCTACGCATTGCAGGAGGCTTCCATTACCGATGACCATAAGGCTATTCAACGTGCGGCCACCTATTTACTCTCCCGTCAGCAAGATAAAACAGCCGACTGGAGCATCCATAATCCGAATACAGTCCCTGGAGGATGGGGATTTTCGGAGTCGAATACGATCAATCCAGACGTGGATGATACAACAGCAGTTTTACGGGCTATCCGAAGCTTGTCTACTACTCTTCCAACATTTCAGGAATCCTGGAATCGCGGGCTGAATTGGGTTCTGTCCATGCAAAATAAAGACGGCGGCTGGCCGGCATTTGAAAAAAATACGAACAAGGAGATGCTCACCTGGCTCGCTATTGATGGTGCCAAATCTGCGGCTACAGACCCTTCAGAAGCTGACCTGACGGGACGTACCCTGGAGTATCTCGGTAACTTTGCCGGGCTTGATACCAGACATGAATGGATCAAACGTGGAACGAAATGGCTCATTCGAAAGCAGGAGAAAGATGGCTCATGGTACGGAAGATGGGGCGTATGTTATATCTACGGTACCTGGGCAGCATTAACCGGTCTTACGGCAGTTGGGCTACCTGCAGGCCATGATACAGTTCAAAAAGGAGCGCAGTGGCTCTTAAGCATCCAGAACTCCGACGGTGGCTGGGGAGAATCATGTCAAAGTGACCGACTCCTGCACTATGTGCCATTAGGGGAAAGCACCCCCTCCCAAACCGCCTGGGCACTTGACGCGCTCATTGCAGTCCAACCCAAACCCACACCTGAGATGAATCAAGGCATTCTAATGCTTATTGCATCGATGCACGAAAACGATTGGAGAACCACTTATCCAACAGGAGCTGGTCTTCCCGGGAACTTCTATTCCCACTATCATAGTTATACATATATTTGGCCTCTTCTCACATTTAGTCACTACAGAAGCAAATATGGGGCATCTTAAAAACTTACTTTGCGCGGCTATTTTTTTCAATATTTCAGATCCGGATCAATGTTCACCCATACTTACTCTACTTAACATAAAAAGCAGGAAGCTCGTTGAGCTCCCTGTTTTTGTTTGAAATAAATTTATTGAATGATCAAATTAAAGCCATTTTGAATCTGATTCACATTAGGGTTGGCAATATTGCTGGTTGTCAGATTATTGAATGTGGCAGAGCCATTTCCGGTATAGGTGTAAATTGCTGCACCTTTATGCGGGGTTGTGAACCGCGACGTCTCAATTCCGTCCAGACCGGTACCATTAATGTTGATGTTGTTAAACACAATGTTCTGGAAACCACCACCATATCCGAATTGAACGGCACTGCGCTGCGTATTGAGGATATCAATATTGGTAAACGTTACGTTCTTGATGGAATCGTTGGAAGCTTCAAGATCAATGGCTCCGCGTTCACCATTGTACAGATCTTTGCTTGTGCCGCTGTTAATGATCGTTGTATCGGAGAACAGAATACCTGTGTTATTTTGGAAATGGTATCCAGGGAAAACGGTGTTCATCCGGATCGCCGAACCGCCAACCGTGTCAACAATCAGGTTGTTGGTTGCTTTATGTCCGCTACCACCAAAGAATGCAATGCCTGCTGCGCGCCAGTTATTCTCAATCGTGTTGAACGAGAATGTGTTGTTCACACCGGCAGGCGCACCATTCACGTTGCTGGTCCATACGGCCAGACCATCATCACCATTGTTGCGGACGCTGCTGTTGCGTACAGTCGAATTGCTCGTTCCTTGGGCAAAGTTGACACCGTCGGCAAGGTTATTCCGAATGCGACTGTTCTCGATCACTAGGCCATCGGCAATGATTGCAGGTGTGTGGGCGTAATCCCCTACCCAGAAACCACATTCAAAGTGCTCAACCCATACGTTGCTAACCTTTGAATTTTTACCGAAATTGTCCATAAAGCCTTTGTAAACTGCATTCTCGTTATAGCGCGAACGCAGCATGGAATTCATATAAATATTGCTGAAATCCAGCTTGCCCTGTACACGGAAAGAAATCCCGCCTGAGGCTGCATTAGGGTTGGTAAACTGAATGTTTGTATGCCAGATGCCTGCACCTACAATGGTGAGGTTGTTAATCATATTCGTCGGCGTACCAATTTTCCACATATTGCCCAGATGGAACGTGCCCTCAGGGATATATAGAGTCTTGCCTGTGGATACCGCGGATTGGACTGCCGCTTCGAATGCGGCAAGGTCATCTTTTCCATCATTTGCAATCGCACCGAAATCGGTTACAGAGACGGAGTTAGCCGGGCGTGGGATCACAGCCTGAACGGGTTCGATTTCGAGGAAATCCACACCGTATTCCAGGTTATCTCCATTGTTTTTCTGAATACGAATGGTGTCTCCAGCTTTTAGAGGTGTATCCAGTTTCCAGTGCACTTCATCAAAACGGAACAACGGACGTCCTGCACTTGGCGTATCCCCCGGATGATCGCTGGAGAAATACTGCCAGTTGTAGTAAGAGGTCAAAGGAACCGTTTTGGCCTTGGAACCGTTAACATACACGTCAAGCGCGCCGTCAAGACCCATGCCATCTGCGGAATCCGGCATCGTGAATCGCATGGTTACACCTGCGCCTCCCTCCCCTTGTCTAACCGTCCATTGTGCATACGAACCGTTGGAAGGAAGAGCGATATAGCGCTGGCCAGAGGCTTCTGAAGCCGTCAGAGCCTGATCAAAGGTCGGTGCGGATTTCAGTGTGGCACTGCCACCACGCGTAGCATCATCCGTATCATACCGGGTATAAGGCATGCTTGCACCACGGGCTGAATATACGTTCAAACCTGTTGTAACGACGTTATTCGTTTGTTTGACCGGAGCTTCATTGTTGTCCACTGCTACGGTAGTTGTCACATTGTAGTTACCGGTTGCAGCAGTCCAGGTACCTACATTGACATTGACCGAAGCTCCAGGTGCTAATGTACCGGTATAGGAACCACTATACGTCTGAAGTGTTGCTCCGGCAGCGTTCTTGAGAACCACTGTAACTCCGTGTGCACCACCTGCGGAGGCCATATTTCCTTGATTTTTCAGATTAACTGTAAATGTTACTGTACTGTTTGCTGTAGGGGTTCCAGGACTCCAAGAGACCGTGCCTACCAGATCAGAACTTGTAATCGGTGCAACCACCAAAGAAGAGGTGTGTGTGTAACTGTTGTTTCCTTCATTCTCTTCGATGATCTGGTTATTCTCATCTACCTTGGCACTGAGCGTATATGATGCAGCTGCTTTATTGCCAGCATTAAGCGAGACCGTAGTCGAAGCCCCTGCTTGCAAAGCAGCTACTGGGGAGGAACCCGCCAGTTCATTGTTTAGATAGAAGTTGACGCTAGAAGCTAGAGAAGCGGCAGAACCAATGTTTTTGACGATTGCATTAAGGGTGATGGCATTGTTCTCCACTGGAGACGATGGAGACCAGGACATACCTGTAATCGTCAGATCAGGATTGGGTGCAGGTGTGCCGAATACCTGAAATTCA
This sequence comes from Paenibacillus sp. GL_099_B, assembly GCF_057835695.1. Classification (NCBI taxonomy): domain Bacteria; kingdom Bacillati; phylum Bacillota; class Bacilli; order Caryophanales; family Paenibacillaceae; genus Paenibacillus; species Paenibacillus sp. GL_099_B. Next base: position 3,231,379 of record NZ_CM174430.1, on the reverse strand, counting down.
GCAATTTGCCCGGCAGGAGCGCCCGAGTTCGTGGTAATGTTCAGTTGTAGACGTTTAACCGTTGCTGTAACGGGAATGGTCACCGTGTTACCGGAAGCCGGGTTGAATGTATATGATTGGGCGGAAACCAGATTGCTGAAGGTGGTTGTATCCTGGTTATGTCCAAGCACTTGAATGGTCTGTGTTCGGGTGCTCCAGACCGGATCCGGGTTCAGTTTAAGTACAATGGATGTAATCTTATGATTGGAGCCGAGATCCAACGTCAATGAGCTTGGATTGCTGCCCCCTTCCCAGTACGAATTGATATTGTTATCGTTTGCATTCGCAGCTACGAAGGATAAAGTGCTGGACGATGCAGTAATCGACTTGCCAATGGCGATATTGCTTCCCTCTGTAGGGATGATTGGGGGATCCACAGGATCGGGGTCAGGTAGCGTTGGTCCCTCACTGCCTGGGCCGTAAATTTCAAATGTCGACAGTTGAGCTGCCGGCCACTCGGAATTGCCCGTTACGCTTAAGCGAACGTACCTTGTCTCCACAGCAGGAACATCGATGTTAACCGAATTCTCCCCAACCGATGGATTAAATACATAATCCGCAGAACCTACGATATCTGTGAACGATGAACCGTTCGTACTGCCTTGCACGGTTATCGTTTGGGTTCTCTTTTCCCACACTGTCGGAATCTTCAATACAATTTGGTCAATGTTGGTGTTGGTGCCAAGATCCACTTGAATCCATTGGGGGAACTCACTATTGGTACTTTCCCAATAGGTTGCTTGGTTATTGTCAATCACATTGGTCGGACTGTATGTTTGGTTGTACCCGCTCGCGGTAACCTGTTTGCCCTGTGCCAGGTCCGGTCTTTCGGCTGCTGATGCAGGAGATGGAAATCCGACAGTCAGGAATACGTTCGAGATCAGCATCGTTAATACGAGTGACCATACAATGTACTTGTTGCGCAAATTCAATTCCTCCTCAGGTTATTAGCAAAATGGTTTTTCAAAGAAAATGGACGGTTGATCTGCCTAATTCTTTCGCTGCGCCGATCATCACCCCCTTATCAAAGTACAAGACAAAAAAATAGCATACGCATACAACAACATGGATTACACGACAGTAATGCGTGGTCGCTACTTACCTTGAGGAGTTTCTTGGATAAACTGATTTGCTTTTCTGCTTGGATTTGTCATCTCTGGAATAGATTAAGTATAAACCGCTTCCAATTCTCCTTATCGGACCCCTAGAGACGGTATTCGGACTTCTGATGTTCCTTTTTGGATGTTTACGAGCAGCCTTAAGGCTTGCGAGCAGAAAATACATCGTTATCCAGACTTTCCTGTGTGCATTTCGGACTTTTGAACCAAAACAGGAAAATATTTATATTTTTTCAAGCGATGGAATTATACTATTCCTTTCGTGTTCGTTCTGGATCTGATGACCAGCTTCTTTCAAACAATAAAAAGCACGCATTGATCCACTTAGGGTCAATGCGTGCTTTTTATTAAATTCATGCAGTGGAGTACCTAATTTTGGACACACGACCTAGTTCAGGCCAAAGCTACAAACGAGCATGAAGCCTAGAATGGACAACACAATAGAGCCCAGCAATCCTGCCAAAAAAGGTTTCTTGCCCAGACGACGGAAGGTTGCAATATCCACACCCAACCCCAATCCAGCCATGGCCATCGCGAGCAGCATATAGGAGAGAACCAGAAGTCCCGAGATCAACTCTTGCGGAATAATACCCAGCGTGTTTAAACCACTCATAGCCAGAAATCCGAAAATGAACCAGGGTACTGGCAATTCACGCCACCGGATTCCTTTAGATGATTTTTGCTCTCCCCCACGCGCCTGTCGTCCACTCCACAAGCCAATGATCAGCGCAATGGGCACCAGCATGGCGACCCGGGTTAGCTTCACGATGACTGCCATATCCAGTGCCACTTGCCCTCCAGGTGCAGCCCCAGCGATGACGTGTGCCACTTCATGCAGTGTGGCCCCTGTGAATAGGCCATATCCATTCGCACTTAAACCCAACACCGGGTATAGCAATGTATAGGCTAAAGTGAAAATTGTGCCGAGTATCGCTACTGTGGCCGCACCTACTGCCGTTTCTTCATCTTTGGCCTTGATCTGTGGCGCAATCGCAACCACTGCCGCTGCACCGCAGATGGCTGTACCACAAGCAGTCAGCAGCCCTATTCGTTTGTCGATCTTTAACCACTTGCTCAGTCCGTAGACAACAAAAATCGTGACAACAACATTGATTGCCGCTAGCGCAACGACTTTGTATCCTGCATGGACAATATCCATAAGGTTCAGCTTCAAACCCAGCAGGATGATGCCGAACCGCAGCAATCGTTTTCCCGAAAAAGATATCCCTGATTGCGCGGTCAGTGGAACGCCACGCACCGCCCGGTACAAGATGCCAAGCAGAATTGCAATAACGAGTTGACCCATGATATTTAAGAGCGGCAGATAACCCAGCAGCTTGGCGATAAACGAGAGTAATAAAGTCAGTCCGATCCCCTGCAGAAATCCCCTTTTCCTAACTACTTTTATGTTTTTTACGAATCTCAATTGTGTCTGTAAAATCATAGCTCTACACTTCCTTATGGGATAAAGTATATCCCCACTATAGAAGCAGACAGGAAGGAAGTGAAATATGAATCTGCGATCTTAATCATTATAAAAACTTATGATTGGTTAGGTATCTTATGCTAAAATGAGCTCAATAGGCTTATAACTATAAAATAACACTATTCAAATGAGGAATTCTAATGATAACTGATGCGTTAAAAGTCTTCGTTACCGTTGTAGAACAAAGCCATTTCTCCAAGGCTGCAGAACTGCTGAACCTGTCCCAACCGGGGGTGAGCCTGCATATCAAAAATTTGGAGAATGAGCTGGGAGCCAAGTTGCTGCATCGTTCTCCAAAGCAAGTGTCCCTGACTGAAGCGGGGGCAATCCTCTATAGACATGCCAAAGTCATTCAGGCCCGCTACGATGAAGCGCGGCAGGAGATTCAGATGCTGCGGGATGAAGTGACCGGAAGCATTCAGATCGGGGCAAGCTTCACCATCGGTGAATATATTTTGCCTAAGAAGCTGGCAGAATTCGCATCACAGTATCCGCAGGTCAACATTCAGGTTACGATTGGCAATACCCAGGAGATTCTGTCTGCGGTTAGGGGAAATCAGCTGGATATCGGATTTGTGGAGGGTGAAGCGCAAGCCTCGGCAGACCTTGACGTTATCCCTTACATGAAGGATGAGATGATCGTAGTAGCTCCTTCCGGTCACCCCCTCTCCGGTTCCATCGTGGTAGAGCAGAATATGCTTCAGGATCAGGTCTGGGTTCTTCGTGAGTTGGGTTCGGGAACACGCGCGTTTAGCGATCATTTTATGGAAGAGACTACGATCCGCCCTAAGCGGTCTTATGTCTTCACTAGCAGTCAGGGTGTGAAGGAAGCTGTTGCTGCGGGACTCGGAATTGCAATGGTATCCAGATGGATTGTTCATAAGGAGCTGGCAACCGGGGAAGTTGAAGAATTGCGAATTAGACAGTTGCATCTTGAACGCAGCTTCTCCATCATTCGTCTCATCGAGCATTCACATTCCATGGCGCTTGATGTTTTCTTGCAAAAGCTTCTTTTCGTCAAAAAAGAGGGTTGATGGCTATTCGCCATTAACCCTCTTTTGAACTACACAAGCAGATACATTCTTGCTTCATAAGGACGAAGTGTGTTCTCTGAAACAACGTCCGAATAGTTACTAATTAATAAACTTTTATCCCCTGCAAATTCGCTTGCAAGCTGGAATGGAACAACTTTGCCATAGAAGTTGCACAGGACTAGCAATTTGGTATCACCAAGTGTTCGTGTGTAAGCGAAGAGGTTGGTGTCTTCCGGATACAACAGTTCATAATCCCCATAGATGATCACTTCATGCTCTTTTCGCAGCTGAATCAGTGTTTTATAGTAATGGTAAATTGAATCTGGATCATGTATAGATTCTTCCGCATTAATCTCCGTGTAATTCGGATTTACCAAAATCCATGGTTTGCCTTCCGTAAAACCAGCATTTTCGGAAGCATCCCATTGCATCGGCGTACGTGCGTTATCCCGGCCTTTTGCATAAATGGATTCCATCACTTCTTCCTCAGGATACCCATTCTCGACCCGTTCCTTATACAGATTCAGCAACTCAATATCACGGTATTCTTCAATAGGATAACGTACATTCGTCATGCCTAACTCTTCACCCTGATACACATATGGCGTACCTTGCATGCCATGAAGAAGAGTAGCCAGCATTTTGGCAGACTGTACACGATATTCCCCGTCATTTCCCCAACGGGACACGATCCGCGGAAGGTCATGGTTGTTCCAGAACAAGCTGTTCCAGGCTTCTCCCTTCAGCTCGGTCTGCCATTTGGACAACACTTTCTTTAATTGAAGCAGATCCAGCGGCTGGAGATCCCACTTGCCTTTCCCCTCCTGCTCATCCAGACTAATATGTTCAAATTGGAAGACCATGGATAGTTCACTGCCGTCCGGGTTGCTATAAAGCTTGGCACTTTCGGGCGTTGCTCCCCAGGTTTCTCCGACGGTTAGCAGATCACCCTTTTGGAATGTCTCTTTACTGAGTTCACGCATATATTGGTGCAAATTTGGCCCATTGCCTGTAACTTTGAGGTCAGGCTGCTTGCCAATCAGATCGATAACATCAAGACGGAACCCGCCTACGCCTTTATCCATCCACCATTGAATCATATCGTATATCTCCTGCCGTACCTTGGGGTTCTCCCAGTTAAGATCCGGTTGTTTAACAGAGAAAAGATGCAAATAATACTGTCCCAGCTCGGGAACCCATTCCCAGGCTGATCCACCAAACGTTGAACCTAAATCGTTCGGCGGTGTTCCTTCCATACCATCTCTCCACACATAATAATCGTGGTATGGATTATCCTTACTTTTCCGAGCTTCCTTAAACCAGGGGTGCTCGTCGGATGAGTGGTTAAGCACCAGATCCATGATAATTCGGATGTCCCGCTTGCCTGCCTCCTGAATCAGCAATTCCATATCTTCAAGCGAACCAAACATCGGATCGATATCCTGGTAATCCGAAATGTCATACCCGTTGTCATCTTGCGGCGATTTGCACACTGGTGACAGCCAGATCGCACCGATGCCAAGATCCTTCAAATAATCGAGTCGGGATAATATACCTTTCAGATCCCCGACTCCATCACCATTGCTATCTTGAAAGCTGCGGGGATAAATTTGATATACAACAATTTCTTTCCACCAATTTTTATTTCCCATAACGCACCACCTTTCTCTTGAACCAGATTCTGCTCATCCAATTCCCGTTTCATTCACTATTATTCTTTTACCGACCCCACAACAATTCCGGTTACAAAGTATTTTTGCAGCAGCGGGTAGATCAGCAGCAGCGGAATGACAGCCACTACGATTTTGGCTGCATTTAGATTTTTGTTCGAAATCTCAGTTAGATTGCTGAGCTGAGCAGAGTTCGTGCCGGATTGAAGAAGCTCCGCGATATTCACGTTAAGAGACTGAATATAGGTCATTAGCGGATAATTGCTAACTTTGGTCATATAGATCAATCCACTGAAGAAATCATTCCACGTGCCCACGATACTGAACAGGGATACGGTCGCCAGCGCAGGAATAGACACGGGCACATACACTTTGAACAGGACCTGCAATGCATTTGCCCCGTCGATGAATGCCGCTTCTTCAAGTGCTTTCGGCACTGCGGCGAAGAAGTTCATCACAAGGATGACACTGAATATCGGAACAGCACCTGGCAGTACAAGCGACCAAATCGTATTGAGCATATCCAGGTTTTTGATCAACAGATAACTAGGGATCATGCCCCCACTGAATAACATGGCAAAAATCATGATATTCATATATATATTTCTGCCCTTAAACTCCCTTTTCGATTTGGACAGCGGGTAAGCCATCAAAACAATAAGAATCATGTTGAGCACTAGAGATAGAGCCACACGTAGAACGGAAATGCCAAAGGATCGCCAGAACTGCGCATCATCAATAATTTTCGAATAAGCGGCTGTTGTAAACTTAACGGGTAACAGACCTACGGCATTGGCCGATACGGCCTCACTGCTGCTGAATGAAATCGCAACGATATTCCATAATGGAAGGAGGCAGATCAAAGCCAGCAATATAACGATGGCGTAGATGACAAACCGGCCCATTCGGTCTTTCAGGCTTGCGGAATAAGACACAAGTTTCGCCTCCTTAGAATATTTTTCTGTCGGTGTATTTTTTGGCCAATTCATTGGCGGACAATAATAGAACAATACCGATCACTGACTTGAACAACCCAACAGCTGTACCAAAACTATACTGTCTGCCAACGAGACCAATCCGGTATACATAGGTATCCAGAATATCGCCCGACTCATAGACAACCGGGTTATACAGATTGTAGATTTGATCGAAGCCTGCGCTCAAAATATTGGTCAGACTCATAACCCCCATTAGCAGGATAATAGGGAGCATACCCGGTAATGTAATATGCCAGACTTTTCTCCACCAGCTCGCTCCATCTATCCCTGACGCTTCATAGAGGCCGGGATCAATCGAGGTAATTGCAGCCAAATAAACGATGGAGCTATAACCGAATTCCTTCCATACGTCCGTCCCGATAATCAGCGGCTGGAACCAGGTGTTGCTTCCGAGAAAATTAATATTTTCCAAGCCGAAAAAGGCTAAAATCTGATTTACACTTCCATCCAGGCTGAACATGTTAACAACCACGGAGGCCAGAACGACCCAAGACAAAAAGTGAGGCAGATATACAATGGTCTGCACGGATTTTTTAACAAATTTAAAGCGGATTTCGTTTAATAAAATGGAAAAAATGATGGCCATCAGGGTGCCAAGTAGAATCTTGGCGATGGCAATCACCAACGTATTACTGATTACTTGGCCGATGTCCGGCAGCTTGAACATATAAATAAAATGCTTGAGCCCAACAAACTCGGAGCCAAACATACCTTTGGCTGGTACGTAATCCTGAAACGCCGTAATGACACCAACCATTGGAATGTAGCTGAATACCAGCAAAAATAAAATGCCTGGCAGCATCATCATATGATACATGGCACCTGTGCCCAAGCGGTTTCTTGCTTTATATTTTTCCTGCTTCATGGATGAACCCCTTTCCTGAAGAAAGGCTGCTTAGCGCAGCCCATCAGCAGTGTTAGCTTAATTATTTTTGGGATGTGGTCTCGGCTTCGATCTCCTGGATCACTTGGTCTCCGCCTTGTTTCTTCCAATTGGTGACGAATGTTTCGAAGTAATCCAGCGGTTCTGCACCCGTTATGATTTTGATGAAAGATTCCTGTTCCATTTTGGTCAGGTTAGCCCACGTCTGTTTCATGCTTGGTGTAGTTCCGGAGAACGCTGGCGTCATCCAGTTGAATTTGCCTTCTTGTGTCAACTTATCGATCAGCCCCACTCCGTTCATACGTGAGTGATATTTCGACCAAGCTGTTACATCATCCGTATCCTGGTCTTTCAAGTACGTTTGGATACTGCCAATATTGTTCTTCGATTCCGTTGTACGGACCTGATCCAAACCGATCTCGCCTTTAATTCCACGAACAACGTCGGAGTAATCATCCAACAGGGATGTTGCCGAGTTGACTTCAATATTAAAAGGTCTGGTTGAACCGTCTACGCCGCTTTCCAAATACTTAGCTGCCTCTGGCATGGTAGTTGCGACATCTTTGTCATTTGCCAATTTATCGTAGAACAGATTAATAATTTTAATCGCGAGTTCCGGGTGTTCATAACCTTTTCTCACAACGATAAACTGACCGGATGGATTGGCATGTGCCACGTTTACCTTACCGTCTGCATCCTCCAACGTATAAGCCGTGAATTTTGCATGTTTATCCATCTGTTTCACACTGCTCAGTCCCCAGTCTGGAATGTGCCACGGTCCAAAAGCAATTCCGCTCTGACCATTGGTGTACAGTGCAGTGATATCGTCAAATGTACGGGTTCCAAATTGCGGGTCAATGATACCTCTCTTGAACCAGTCGGCCATAACACCCAACATCTTCTTGGTTTCCTCTGTAGTCGAACCATAAATGATGCTGCCGTCTTCACCCTTCATCCAATATTGAGGATACGCGCCTTCGGTTGAAGCAACACCCAGCATGGTATAGGCAGAACCGTTATAGTCCGTCGTATTCAGGGTGTTCACAAAAGGAATGCCCACTGGTTTCCCAGTTTGCCCAGGATCTTTTTTCAGGAACTCTTCTGCTGTTTTCTCTACATCTTCCAGCTTGATGGCACCGTCTCCGTCAGCATCGAGTTTGATTCCCAGCACATCCAACCAATCCTGACGAACCCAAACCATAGTTGGTGCGGAGTCCAGAGAGGTCGCTGGAAGGCCCATCAGTCGGCCATCAATCGTGGCATTGTCCAGTGCACGACCATCGTAGGAGTCGTAAATTTGCTTGATATTATCGGTGGCATATTGTTTGTATACTTCCGTCAGATCTTCAATCAGATCATTATCAACCAGTTCTTTAAGTTCATCCTTGGAATCGACACGCATCATATCGGGCAACTCCCCGGAAGCGATTGCAAGAGAGACCTGACGACTGTAATCTTCACCATTAGCCTCAAATTGGTCCTTAATTTGTGCGTTAAACGATTCTTTAACCAGACGGGTATACGCATTGTTCTCATATGTATCTCCAGCCGGCAATTTCGGGTTCGCCGTCGTAACACGCCCCATCGTTACCGTCACTTCGTCTTTATAAGCACTGAACGGATCTCCAGGTGTTACCTCATATTGACCTGCATCCTCAGCAGTCGGCGGATTGGAGGATCCCCCACAGGCTGCAAGGACGGAAACCATCAATGCGGACATGGACAGCACAGCCAGTCGTTTCGTCAACAGTTTGCTTTTTATTGACCAATTATTTCTCATCAAATTCAACTCCCCTTCGTTCTGATTATTTCTCTATCATGTTGTTTGCGCTTTCATTATAAAACTTGGAGAAGCTTAATCGAGATAGGGATTAAACGCTAGTTTGGATAGAGAAATGTATACAGTTTTCGCTCGGATCAACGATCAACATGAAGGTTGTGAACATTTATCTCACCTACTGACTTACATTTGTCTATCCTCGTTAATAAGTTAGGGTACCACAGCTAGTGTGGCACAAAGAAAAACCGGCAAACTCCTTAAACAGGAGTCTACCGGCTATGAATGATCGAATTGAGTAAAAAGCGTGGGGATTCACGCAGATATGTTAGCATTTCAGCGTTGATTTTGTGAAGCAGTCACTTCAGCAGTCACTTGGTCGCCTCCCTGTTCTTTCCACTCTTGTACAAATTGATCGAATGAATCGATCGGTGCAGCGCCTAAAATAATTTTCAAAAACGTATCATGTTCCAGCTTGGACAGTTTGCTCCACAATCTCTCCACCGCAGGCGTTCGTTTATAGGTAAGGCTTCGAACTTTATGGATATTCGGATCAAAGAAGTTTCTTCCACCCACGAGCAGTGAATAACCACGCATAAAGTTCTCGTTGTGCTGATCCCAATACGAAATGCCAAGTTGATCATAAGGCTTTAGCTTGGTTTGTTTTATCGTCGAAACTGTATTTTCCAGCAGCTTATATTCGGACTTGTCCTTAAAATCAGCTGGGGTTTTGGTTCCGGCCAGAATCTCCTGCACGGCTTTGGATTCAAATCGTGCTTCATCTGCTGGAGCAAAGAAATTGCGGCTGAGCATAAAACTGGTACCATACTTGAACTCATCACGGAGGTATAGATTGTTTATCTTGATGATCGCTTCGGGATGAGCATACCCTTTGCGAACCACCAGGAAAGAACTTGAGGGATTATCCACCTTCACACGAAATGCTCCGTATGCATCCAGTGGGAGCGCGTAAGCCTGCCAATTCGCCTTGGGATCATTCAGCCAAGCGCTTGGGAGCGGCCAGTAGCCTGCAAAGAAACCTTGAAAGAACATCCCCGCCTGCCCGCTAATGACGGTTTCCTCAGGTTCTTTGCGAATACCCAGATCTGGATCAAGGAGACCTTTGGCATACATATCACGAAGTCTGACCAAGGCGTTCCTTGTCTCTGGTAGAATCGAACCGTATACAGGTTTTCCATCTTTTTCGAGCCAATATCCAGGGAAAGCTCCATAAGCTGCGAAGATTGGCGTTAGATCAAAAGCAAAAGCGCTGTTGTTGAAATCGTTAAACAGACTTGTGCTTGAGGCAAGCCCGATCGTATCCCGTTTTCCGTTTCCATCCGGGTCCTGCTCCACAAAGGCCTTCGCGATAGCTTCCAATTCGTCCACTGTTTTTGGTGGTTTTAATCCAAGACGATCCAGCCAGTCCTGCCTGATCCAGAGCATACTGAAGTCCTCCGCCGTTACAGACGGAACAGCCATCATTTTCCCTTCAAAGGTCACTTGTTCCAGAGCCAATCCATTGGTGCTGTCGATAATTTTTTTCATCTCAGGTGAAGCGCTGCTTGCATATGCCTTGGTCAGATCTTCAATTTCTCCCGCTTTGACCATCTCATTCAACTGAACTTGATTAACGATCATCGCATCAGGCAAATCATTGCTGGCAATAGCCAGATCTATTTTCTGTCCAAAATTCTCCTTAGATACCTGCCACATGACCTCGACGTCAATGTTGAGGTTTTGCTTAATCATCGTTTTCCACATATTCTTTTCTAATGTCTCTCCTTCGGAGAGATCCGTACCTGTGGGGTCAACCACATATCCCAACCGGATGGAAACGGGATGTTCATATTTACCGAATGGCTCGGTGGCAGCTGTGTCAGGAGCGGTTGTCGTTGGACCAATTGGCGATTCCCGAAAGTATGAAATACTGAAAAATACGATACCTGCAATCAAGCTGACGACAACAACACACACAGCCATCTTCTTGATCATTGCTTTCCCTTCTTTCACCGGATTGTCAGTCGGTTGTGTGGAGCGCACACTATTTGTCCGCTCTGCCTAACTGCCGATATTCACTAGGCAGCACGCCTGTCAGTTCGCGAAAGATTCGGCTGAAATATTTCTCATCCGTATAACCCACCCGCTCTGCAATCCAGAAAATCGTGTTGTTTGTGTTCAATAAATACTCTTTAGACTTCTCCATTCGTATATATCGGGAATAATCATTAAAGGTTTTTCCCATGATGTCCTTGAAGCATTGGCTGAAATAGCTGCGGCTAATGTTGAGTTGCTGGGACAGCCCTGAAGCTGTAAATGCCTGATCCAAATCATTCTGCATAATCATCACGGCTTTTTTCACTCCATCTATCATTTCCTGAGAATAAGAAACCTGTTCATCCGCTTTTCGAATACTCTCAGAGGTCTGCTTGATCCACTGTTCCACTTCGTACCAGGATTGAAAAGAATGGATCATTGAGATTCTGCCCAGTGTAGTCTGTGCGAAAAGATGGTTCCACTCCATGACCAGGGAGTACAGTAATCCCATCAGCTGCCCTTTTTGCAGCCTTAGAGATTTAAACTCTTCAACAAGCTGATTATAATAATTATCGTTATGCGTCCACGGAGATAGAAACCAACTTCGCTTAATACGATCCATGTCCTCATCCCGAGGTTCTGTTGGAGCTGTATCTTCTTCATTCATGGAAACGGCAATAACCGGATCTTGGGGTTCATACGCATAAAATAAGGACGTTTCTGTATAGTTTATAATCCAGTTTTGAATTTGCGACCATGTCCGTTCCTGTACTTCAGACAACACCAGTAGCGCACCTTGAGGAACTTGATCCAAATATCCCTTCAATCTATCAAATAGCTGATCCTCTCCACCCTGAGGTACCGCCCACATCCAGCTGTTCCGTTCTACTTCAAATTGGACCTCGTCTGAACCGGATTCGAATCCAATGGGCCAGATCTGGCCAGATTTTCGGTCCAGTGAAACAAGTGCATACACTTTACGATAATGGACGTTGATTTCACCTAGCTGCGGCAACTTTCGTCTTGTATTCGTGAGCTCACCAATCCGGGTATGTATTCGATTCAGTACATGTTCGAATTGTTCCTTCTCAAGCTGAACTTTGGCTATATAGTCGATCGCTCCCAGCCGAAGCGCTTCCTGGATATAATCAAAATCCTGATGAAGAGTAAGCACGACAATATGAAGTTCCGGGTATAGCTGCCTTGCAGCGCGCATCAGTTCAATGCCTGACATCACGGGCATCGCAAGATCCGTTAGCATCAGATCCACCGAGTTGGATTCCAGAAAATCCAGCGCCTTAGCCCCGTTACTTGCTTCTCCAACAACCTCCATGCCGAAATCGTTCCACGGCATTGCGGAGCTTATTCCTTTTCGTACCAATTTATCATCATCCACAATCAATACCTTAATCATGCCGAGATATCTTCTCCTTTGATCGGAAGTATAAGCAATATGCTTGTGCCAGTTCCCAGTTCACTCTCAATCACCAGTTGAGCTTGATCCCCGTATTGTGCTTGTAACATGCGGTGAACATAATTGAGCCCGATGCCCATCCCTACTTTTTGATGATCTGCTACACGATTGTTCAGAAGTCTTTCAATCGCTTCCTCCGTCATGCCAGCTCCATTATCCTGAATCATAATGTTCAGCGTTTCTTTGCGTGTTACTTCAATTTGAATAAAACCTTCGTCGCTCAGTCCATGGTAAAGTGAGTTTTCAACCAGTGGCTGTAGAATAAAACGAGGTACAGGTATTTGAAGCACTTGTTCATCAGCCGAAATACGCACATCAAATTCAAAATCATAGCGGATTTGCTGCAGGATCAAGTACTGTCTAAGCGCGTCAATTTCCTCTTCCATTGTGGAAACCTGTCCTAATTTACCCAAATTGTAATACAACAGCTTATTCAGGGACTGCACCAGCTTGTCAATCTCCCCTTGTCCATTCATTACCGCCAGCCAGTGGACCGTATCCAGCGTATTCATCAAAAAATGAGGATTGATCTGGTACAGCAGCTTCTCCACTTCAAGGTCTGCACGAATTTTCTCTTTCTGCTGCACCTCTTTGAAGAGGTCACCGATTTGATGCTGCATATTCGAGAATTCGCCTAACAGAAAATCAAATTCTGGAATCTGCGTGCGGGTCTGACTGCCTGCCGTTTGTGGATTTTGAGACATGCCGTTGATCTCCGAATGGAACAGACCGAGGGGTTTATAAACCATCTTCCACAGCAGCCAAGCCAGAAATACCGTAAAGCCCAGGAAAAATAAAGCGACCAGTAATATTTGAAGCAACCACTGGTTTTTCTCCTGTTGATACTTGGCCTGCGAGATCACCGACACAACGCTCCAGTTCTGAGTGGAACCCTGTCTGAACCAATGATAATCGCGAGCTATTCCGTCGGATGCTGCACCATTCGAAAAGCTGGAGAAATTCTCCCCGACTCTCATCGCTTCCGGAATCTCACTATACACAATATTCCCCTCTCCATCGAGGATCAAGTGGGATAAATCTCCTTTGTACTGATTGTAACCCAATATATCCTGTGCAAGGTGAAAACCGGATTCAACGTAAATATAAACATCGTCCCTCTGGGGTAATTTTACCTTCCGCATGGCGGATAAAACGAGCTGATCATCAAACCGGTTCATACTGACATGAGGACCATAGTAGGTAATCCCATATGCTTTGGAGAGCACAGGCAAAGATTCGGGTGCAAAACGATCCTTTATAGGAAAGTTTCCAAACTGTGTGGAGCCATCCTTCTGAAAATAATACAATGTCAAACCGATATTCGGGTTGGTAAAAGTTACGACATTTAATTCGCTCTTTAGTTCATCCCGAGTTTCAATCAATTCAAATATATTGGAGGACGGCTTTAACACCTCATCCAACTTTTTGCCTAATGTTCCACTGTAGGATAATTGCTGAGTAACATGATTCAGGTTGGTAATCGAATTCTCCAGTGAGGAAGTCACTTGCTGTAAATTGCTCCGAATGCCATCATCGATCTTGTTCGCAAAAATGGAATCAATGGTGTAGTAGGAAATCGCAACTATACTAATGAAGGGAATAAACGCACTGAGAAAAAACAGTAAAAAGATTCTTTTTTTAAGTGTCATTCCAACCTATTCTCCTTAACTTCATCCATTCTATGTTGAATGCATAACTCCATAATTATAGATTGATAATTCAATATGTCAAACGCTTTCAAATTGTGATCATGACAAAAAGACTCTACCAGCGTTATGCCGGTAGAGCCCTCCAAAGAGCGTAAGAATTAAACCAGGAAAGCTTTAGAGATGATGACCAACAAGATGAACAGAACAAGGATTGCTCCGATGGATGTGAAACCACCGTATCCACCAAGACCTCCAACATTTCCATATCCTACTTCACTCATGTAATCTCCTCCTCTTTTGTGTTATGTCATAAGGTATTCAAATCGTTGTGTATTGACAAGGCTTTTGAGGCAATCATCAAAAAAAAGGGCTCTATCCGCTTATGCAGCAGACAGAGTCCCCCATCACACACTCATCATTGTCTTCTGACAGTTACTTCAGTTTCATTAAAGAATTCAAGTGCAGAATAGTACCATTTTGGTTTGGGCTGTAACTCGCCATCCACATAGACATCGACTTGCTCATTATAAAACGACATCAATCCAGCAATCTTTGGAATTTCGGGAATTGGATTTAGATAACTCCACACGATATTCTCATAGGTCTGTCCATTGAGGACAGCCGTCCAGTAGGATGCATCACCTTTATAAGGGCAGGATGTCTGCTTGTCATTTGCGGTAAGCACATTCTGATCCACGTCTTCTACCGGAAGATAATAGCGAACGGGAACTCCCGTTTCAAATACGATCACCGGGCGGCGGCTATCTGCAAGCTTGATGCCATCAAGAACGATCTGAACATGGCGGGAACTTTGGATCGCATCAACGCGCTTGTATGGGTCACGCGGGTGGACGAAGATCTGCTCTTCTTCTTCATACCAGGCGTCCACCTTGTTCCAATAGAAAGCCACAAAACCTTTGATCGACTCGATGTCCTTAAGTGGATTCTCATAACCCCAGACTGCATTTTCAGAAATACGCTCACCCACTTGAATGGTCCAGTAAGAAGCATCCCCTTTAATAGGGCAGTGGGTCTGCAACTCAGTCTTCACCAGAAATTGTTGCGTCACATCTTCTTGTGGAAAATAATATACCGGTAACTTGCCACGCTCATGAAGTGTAATAACACGTGTGCTGTCCGCAATAGTCTCACCAGCAAACGTGACGTGAACCCGGCGTGGATTTAGATCTGCCTTCAACATTAGTTTATCTTCCTGACGCAGAGAGCAGGCAATAGATGAATCCAGATGATTTACCATTTCACTTTATCCCCCATCCTATATTGCGGTAAGGAAGGCGATCATCAGCAGATAGGGACCACTTTACCCCATCCACATAGAGCGCATCCACAGACTCATGGTAAAAGCATAACAGTCCTTCAACTTCATGAACTTCTGGTAATGGGTCCTTATAGCTCCAAACAAGATTATTGTATTCTCTTCCATTAACTGAAGCAGTCCAATAGCTGGCTATCCCTTTATAAGGGCAAGTTGTGGTTAAATCAACTGGCTTCAACAAATCAAGGCGCACATCCTCCTGATGAAGATAATAACGCGGGGTCAATCCTGTTTCATATAGAATCACAGGTCGCTTGCTATCAGCAACAATTACTCCATCTAACTCGATTTGAACATGACGTGAGGCCGGAATCGCATCCACCCTGGAAAACGGGTCCCGCGCATGAACGAATACTTCTTCCTCTTCCTCATACCAGGCATCTACTTTTTTCCATGAAAAAGAATAATGATCCTGCAAAGAGACCTCTTCCTGTTGCGCACCCGAATAGCTCCATACCGCATTCTCTACCGTACGTCCACCACTGCTAATATGCCAAAACAATTGATTTCCTTTATACGGATCATTCACCAGCTTTTCTGAAGGTTTGAATACGTCAAGGTTCACATCTTTCTTCGGAAAATAATAAACGGGCAGTCTTCCTGTTTCGGTAACAACGAGAACTTCCTTGCTGTCTGCGATAAACTCTCCGTCAAATTTTACGCGAATCCACTTTGGACTGACCTCCGCACGAATTTGCCAGCCCTCTTGGGAATGGTCCCGTAAAGACCACTGGGGATCAACATGTGCCATTGTACTTCCTCCTCTTTCCATCATTATTGAGAGAATTAATTCATCTTCCCACGAACTGCTTTCAGCCATTTCCCTTCCTTAAGCAGAAGGTAGGCACGCTCTATATCTATGGTTTGATTACGGTCTTCTGACAAAAAAGGAACCTCGGAACGCAACAGTTCATAACCTGCTCTTGTCCCCTCACCTAGAGTCATATCCATACGCAGATCAGTAGCTTGAGCAGCATGGAGCGCTTCAATCGCCAAAATATAAGTAACACGATCAACAATCTCTCTTACCTTGCTTACAACGTAAGGAGAATTGGCAGCATGATCCTCCATGTCTCCCGCCAGTGAGAAATAATCAGATGAAACGGGATTACTCAAATGACGAATTTCTGCATCCAGTGAGGTTGCTGTTTTCTGAACCGTGCAGAAACCGACGGAGCGGCTCGGATCAGCCGTCAAGAAGCGGCTTAACCCTGTAAAGTCCGGGTCACCCAGCTTGATCATGCGATAGCATGAACTTTTGGATACATGATGCAGCGCACTTCCAAGCATCTCGAAGCCTAGTGTCCATGTTATGGGGTCATAATTGGCGCAGGATAAGATTCTTCGCTCTTCCGTCAGCACACAGGGGTTATCGTCCGAGCTATTGAGATGAACTTCAAGCTGCTGGCGCGCATAGGCATAAGCATCTCTTGCCGCTCCATGAATCTGGCAAGCGTCACGGAAGCTCAGCGGGTCTTGCAGCGAATCAGGATTAAAACCATTCCAGAGTCCGCTGCCACGCAGACTACGCCGGACCATAGCCAGGCTCTTTAACTGCCCTGGAAAAGGACGCTTGAGATGAACCGCTTCATCCAACGGACTAATATTACCCCGAATGGCTTCCAAAGACAGCGCGTATACAGAGTCTGCGGTATCCAGTAACTCTTCGATGTCGAAGAGCGCCAGTGCTCCGTTTCCGGCTGAGAGAGCATTGGAACTGACGATAGCCAGACCGTCCTTGGGGCCAAGGCGCAGGGGTTCCAATCCCATTGCCATTAACGCATCGCTCGCTGGTATACGATTGCCTGCCATGTGCACTTCACCTTTACCAATCATGGCCAGACCGATATGCGAAATCGAGGTAATATCCGCCGCACCCACAGATCCGCGAAGCGGGAGAACCGGGTGAATACCCATATTGAGAAAATCTGCATAACGTTTGGCAATATCGGGCTGAGCACCGGTAGCTCCTGCAAGCAGGCTATTGAGCCGGGCAAGCATCACAGCACGAACGACATCTTCTGTAGCCTCTGGCTTCACCCCAGCACTATGAGATAACAATAAATTCCGGTTATAATCTTCAAAATAATCATCTCCGATGACCTTGTCCTTATTCCAGCCTACTCCACGATTCAGTCCATAGACAGGAACGCCTTCTGCAGCTAGTTCATAAATTACTTTACGTGCAGTGACTAGTCGTTCCCAGGCTTCATCGGCGATCACTACGGATCTCTGCGAACGAGCTACTCTCTCCACATCCTCAATGGTCATGCGGCTTCCGTCCAATACAATTTGGTTCGAGCTGAGCGAGAGAATGCTCTCCTCAAGCATAGATTGTTTTCTCCTTGTCAAAAGCAAAACTCTGCAAATCGATGCCCAGCATTTCTTCCACCTCGGGATATACGCTGGGATCCTTTACACTGGAGCTCAGTGGTACCTTGGATTTATCAATGGCGAAGACCGCTATTTCCATACCCTCTTCAACATCTCCCACACTCACAGGCAGACCCTTCTTCAGGTCAAACGTAGTAATTACGTCCGGGAATGTGGTCAGGCGTGTACCTTCATCGTCCTCGACAGCCATATATTCATTCATCACATGAAGCGTAAGCCTACGGTTGGGGATGGATACTTCGATCGTACCCACATCGAAAGCACCTGAATAACGAACATTTTTTGTCGTCACTGTCCCTCTGCCGAGGATTCTTCCATTGGTTTTGTGTACCACAGCCTCTAGCACCGCTTCTGGTCCCTCCGGCTCTGCCTGCATAATGACACGGCCCAACTCAATCGCTATCGAGATGCCACCGATCGCAGCATGCTTCTTAATATGTTTGATTGGGAGCGGGTGCCGTGCGGCGGCAATAAACCCACCCGCCATGTCCGAAGCAGTACGCAGTATATTGGAGGTCCGTGCCGGAGTTCCCTTAACCACAAGTTCCATGTAGCTGCCAATCTCTGGTTTGCCGCCAGCCACTGCCTGTATCGTCTCGTAATCAATAGAAGACGCGAGGCCAAGTGATCCCATCTTGCCTGTCGGATGTGCGCGGATATCTCCAGTAGCATCAATAACAGCAAGACCAAGGGCTGCTGCCGGCAGCCAACCGTTAATGGTACTGGACATGCCATTCTGCGGAGTCATGACCCCGGCTATTTTGCCATCATAGTTTTCAATGATTAGCTGAACAGCCTTAATGTAGTCCTTTCCAAGCATTTGCCAGTCTCGTCCGGCAGGTGCCCCGATTGCGGTACATGTCAATATAATGGCGTCATCCGGCAGTTCATCTACCGACAGGAGCTTCGGTCGTCCGATGCTCAGTGCCGCGTGTCCGATCTCCAGTCCATGATCCACCCAGCCTCCGCCGCCGCTGGCAAATACAGAGCCGCCTTTGACAGCAGCGTTTACATCATCTCTTGTTAATTCCCGCATAAAATCTCCTCCTGGATGAAATTTCTGTTGGACCATTTCCCGATGTTATTTCACAGTGGATGAAATGGTTTCATATTGATGGGTATCAATTCGGGCAATTCCCTTTGCTTTAACCTCGGCCAACGATTGCTCATAACCGGCATCCGCATAGCGGAGTACGCCAAGACCAGTATCATTGTCAAGCGCTGTACGAAGACGTACATCACTTGCCTCTGATCCGTCGGCTACAATGGTGACTCCCGCACTTGTCATATAACCGGAATAGCCCCCTCCGCCGGAATGAATCGCCACCAGATCAGCCATGGAAGAACAATTGAGCATGGCATTCAACAACGGCCAGTCGGAAATCGCATCGCTTCCGTCTTTCATCCGCTCGGTCATAATGTTGGGATGAGCCATAGCAGCTGCATCCAGATGATCCCGGGAGAAGGCGACTGGTCCTGCAAGTTTTCCTTCTCGAACCAATTGGTTAACCGAGAGTGCCAGCTTGCTGCGGTCTTTATGCCCAAACCAGCCTATACGGGCCGGCAATCCCTCAAACGGCACATACGTATTCGCGAGTTTGATCCAATTGGACACGATGTCATTATCACTAAATTCTTTCAGGATATAATCGTCAATGATTCGTATATCCTCTGCCTCGCCGCTAAGAGCAATCCAGCGGAAAGGTCCGATAGCCCGCGCAAAAAGGGGACGAAGAAAAGCTTCCGTAAAAATATCGATCTCAAAAGCATTCGTAACTCCATATTGCACTGCCTGTGAACGGATATTGTTGCCATTGTCAAAAACGACCGCTCCCCGTTGTTTGAATTCCAACATCGCCTTTACTTCATTCGCGATTGAAGCTCCAGCAGCAGCCTGAAGCTCAGTCGGATGCTCTTGTCGTGCCACACCAGCGGATGCAGGTGAGTAGCCGCTTGGGATATATCCGTATAACAAATCATGTGCAGATGTTTGGTCAGTCACAATATCCGGCTGGACACCCCTCCGAAGTAGTTCTGGATAGACATCCGCAGCATTTCCGAGCAGTCCAACGGACAGGCTTGTGCCGCTGCTTACAGCTTCATTAATCCATAGCAATGCTTCATCCAGGCTATCTGTCTTTCGCTGTAAATAACCGGCATCGATTCGTTTGTCTATTCTCTCCTCCGCAACCTCTACACAAAGGATTGCCGCATTAGCCATATAACCCGCTAAAGGCTGCGCGCCCCCCATACCGCCCAATCCAGCGGTTAGAATGAAACGTCCTCTCAAATCTCCGCCGAAGTGTAGCCTTGCGATACTTTGGAAGATTTCATAGGTTCCCTGTATGACACCCTGTGATCCGATGTATTGCCAAGCAGCCGCAGTAAGGCCGCCCCAAATGATCAGTCCTTTATCTTGCAACTCATAGAAATTCTCACTGGTTGCCCATCGGCCGACCAGATTGCAGTTAGCCATCACGACTAGTGGTGCTTGCCGATGGGTTCTGAATACACCAATCGGTTTGCCTGACTGAATGACCAGTGTTTCGTCTTCCTCCAATTGCTTTAGGGTATCGACAATTGCCAGATAGGAAGGCCAGTTACGGGCGGCCTTTCCAAGGGAGGCATAGACGATCAGCTCCTTCTGGTTCTCGCCGTTCTCGAGCACGTTCTCCAGCATGCGCAGCAACGCTTCCTGACGCCAGCCTTTGCATCGCAGCACGCCACCTCGTTCAGCAACAATCCTTTTCACAGTCACTCCTCGCTTTCGGTCTCCTGCTATATCATTACATTGGAGTTATTTGTACTTCCTCGTTGAGTTATCTTTCTGCCGTTCCTAAAGTAATCTTTTCTTGTGAATAGCGGTTTTCTGGTTTGCTGAGTCCAAAATGGTCCCTTAGTGTAGTGCCTTCATATTCTAGGCGCAACAAACCTCTGCGCTGAAGAATGGGCACTACCTCTGCTACAAAATCATCCAGAGCACCAGGCAGGTGAGTAAAGGCAATATTGAATCCATCCGCTGCACCATTGTTGAACCATTCCTCAATATGATCGGCAATCTGCTCGGGAGTTCCGGCAAAAGCCCGTTTGCTTACTATCCGTTTGGCAAGCTGGATCAGCGTCAAATCTTCCTCCTTGAGGATACGTCGGATACGTTGTAAACCGCTTTTACTCTGATTAAAGCCTTCTTCTTCAGGCAGGAAAGGCAGCGGTTCATGCAGCGGATAGCCAGAAACGTCCACCCCGATATAATGTGAAAGCAAGTCCAACGCAAGTCGGTCTGGAGTAAGATTCTCGACAATAGCAAGCTGCTCCGCCGCCTCTTCGGCAGTAGCCCCAATAATGGGCATCAAGGCAGGCAATATCTTGATTTCATCGGGAGAACGGCCATATTTAGCAAGCCTTCCCTTGATGTCTTCATACAGTGCTTTCCCTTCTGAGAATGTGCCACCAGGGGCAAATACAATTTCTGCCGTTGCCGCGGCTACCTCTTTACCGGCTTCCGAAGCTCCGGCTTGGATCAAAACAGGATACCCTTGTGGCGGACGGGAGATATTGAGGGGTCCTTTTACTTTAAAATGAGTACCTTCGTAATCCAGATTGTGCAGCTTGTTCTTGTCTGCAAAATACCCACTTTCCTTGTCGAACAGCAATGCATCCTCTTCCCAGCTGTCCCAAAGCCCCTGCGTTGCCTCTACAAATTCTTTCGCACGTTCATATCGCAGCTCATGCTGCAGATGGCGTTCCTTACCGAAGTTCCGGGCCTCTTCGTCCGTCTGAGACGTCACAATATTCCACGCGGCTCGCCCGCCACTGAAATGATCCAGCGTCGCCAGCTTCCGGGCAATATGATACGGATCGTTATAGGTCGTCGATATGGTCGCCGCCAAACCAATATGGGACGTTACCGCCGCCAGTGCGGAAAGTAGTGTGAACGGCTCCGGCCGAATGCTATTGGCATGGCTAATACCCGATTCGAATCGGTCCCAGACATACAGTTCATCGGCGTAGAAGAACATGTCAAATCTTCCACGCTCCGCCGTCTGCGCAATTCTTTTGTAATAATTGAAATCAAGAAGTCCCTCTGCTTCAGACCCAGGATGTCTCCAACTTGAAATATGCTCACCCGCCGGAAAAAACATCATTGCCCCCAGCGCAAGCTGACGATTATCATTACTCACAATGCATCACCCTCTCTTATTACTCGTTGTTAGACAACGCAATTGCTATTGATCATTGATCCCTCATGAAAAACTCACTTGATTAGTCCCTGCGCTTTCAGCCAGTCCCGCGCTACATCAAGTGCCGGCTTTTGATCCTGCTCCACCTCTGCATTCAACTTTTGCATTGCCTTCTCATCCAGTTTTCCTGCCAACTTGTTGAGGACTTCTTTCAACTCCGGATGTTCATCCAGCGTCTGCTCACGAACCACTGGAAATGCATCATACGGAATAAACACATGCTTGTCATCCTCCAAGGCTACGAGGTCATTCGCCAGGATTTGGCTGTCCGTTGAATACGAGAGCTTCACATCAATCAGCTTTTGCTTTATCGCCTGATACTGCAAGGAAGGGTCCTGAATGGATTTCGTCTCCTTGAACTTTGGTTTGTATATGCTCTCTACATAAGGCCAGGCATCTGGGCGATTCAGAAACTCCTCACTGGCTCCAAAAACCAGTTCACCTGATTTCTCAGCAAGTTGAGAAGCTGTCTTCAGCCCATACTTCTCAGCGGTTTCTCTACGTACTGTAAAGACATAGGTATTGTTGAACCCTAGGGGGTCTAGCGCTATCAATTTGTTCTTTTCCTTGAGTTGGGTTACGACTGTTTTAAATGCTTTATCTGCATCAAATTCTGGGTCCAGCTTCAAAATATTGATCAAGGCCGTCCCGCTGTACTCTACATAGGCATCCACATCTCCTGAGTCAATGGCATTCCAGAGCAGTGTGTTGTCCAGCTTCTTAATCTCTGTCTTCAGCTTCGTGTCATTCTCAACCAAGAGTTTGAAGGCGTTGGCCAAAATATCCGACTCTGCGAATCCTTTTGTGGCCAGTACGATGGTATCGTTGCGCCCGGACGCATTGGAATTCGAGCACCCCGCTGCTATCAGCACGGTCGTCAACACCAGCCCAAAGGTGATAAGCAGCCTGCCTCCTTTGATTACACTCCATCTTTTTTTGTTTGTGGTTGTCATGATTGCTTCCCCTCTCCCTAAGTAAAAGCTTAAAATTTATTCAAATGCCGCAAACCTTTCGGGGTGAGCGCCCTGTTAAGCAGCAGCAAAATGAAGTTAACGGAGATTACCAGCAGCGAGACGGGGATAGCCCCTTCCATAATGGTAACCGTGTTGATCATGGCAATGCCTCTTGTGATGATGTCTCCCAGGCCTCCTGCGGCAATATAGGTCGCAATTGTCGTAAGGCTGATCGTTTGCACCGCGACGAGCCTTACGCCGGCCATGATGACACTGCGCGCAATCGGAAGCTGAATCATCTTCATCATCTGCCATTTGGTCATGCCCATTCCGGTTCCTGCCTCAATCAGAGAAGGATGAACACCATTAATGCCGACATAGGTGTTCTGGAGCATTGGAAGCACGGCATATAAGGTTAATGCAATAATGGCGGGTGTTGTGCCGATACCTACCAGCGGAATCATGAATCCGAACAAGGCCAAACTTGGGATGGTCTGGATGGCAGAAACTACAGTAATGATTGTATTTGCCATCCGCTTGCGGCTGGTCAGATAAATACCAAGGGGGATTGCAATAATTCCCGCCATGAGGACGGAAATGAGGGACAGATACATGTGCTCTCCCATTTTCTCAACGATCATCGGCCAGTCAGCAGCTAACGTATCCCATACATGGTTCATGCGCTGGTCTCCTCTCGGTGAAAGTGTCTCCCAATGGCTTCAATAACACCTGAGCGGGTTACCGTACCGATTAATCGGTTCTGATCATCCACGACAGGCAATATTCGTTGACTTTGCATCAGTTCGAACACATCAGAAATTGGTGTGTTCTCAAAGAGGGCGGGAGTCCCATTTTTCACAATATCGCCGACCTTCATTTTGCTGTCCTGCTGCAGATGTTCACTGATTTCTTCAATTCCTACAATACCCAGCAGCTCTCCCCAATTCCCGGTCACAGCAAGGGCATCAGCCTGATTCAAACGCAAGAGATCAAGTGCCTCTACGATTGTTGAGATATTACTTATCGAGAGACCGTCAATCATAATATGCTGTGCCATCCCACTTGGAAAAGAAGGACGAAACCTCTCCTGACCGATGAATTCGATCACAAAGTCGTTTGCCGGATGAGCCAGCAGCTCCGCAGGTGTACTGTTCTGAATTACCTCACCCTCCTTCAGTAGAATAATCCGATCAGCGATCTTCAGCGCTTCTTCAATGTCGTGGGTGACAAAAATTATCGTTTTATGCAGCCGCTGATTCAGCTGGATCAGTTCTTTTTGAAGCTGGACCCGGCTGATGGGATCAAGTGCGCTAAAAGGTTCGTCCATTAAAATAATGGAAGGGTCTGACGCCAGTGCACGAGCTACACCGATCCGTTGTTGCTGCCCTCCACTAAGCTCATGGGGATAACGTTTGCTGTATTGTTCAGCTGGGAGACCGATCAGGTTCAGTAATAGATCAACTCTCTCTTTTCGTTCTTCCTTTTTTGCTCCCTTAAGCCTCGGAACAATGCCAATATTCTCTTCTATGGTCATATGTGGAAACAAGCCAATTTGTTGAATCACATATCCGATATCGCGTCGGAGTTGGACTGCATCTGCAGCTCCTACATCTCGCCCTTCGACAAGAACTCTTCCCTGATTCGGCTCCTCAAGACGGTTGATCATTTTGAGCAGTGTAGTTTTGCCGCAACCCGATGGCCCAATAATTGTTACAATCTGTCCTTTCGGTACCTTAAGATTAAAATCATGTAGCACACTGCCGGAGCCATAATCTTTATTTACATGTTGGAACTCAACTGCCACTGCTTCAGTCATCGTTCTTCCTCTCCCTTCAAAGTAGAGTAAACTAATTTGTTAACTCGGATAAAAAATAAATTTTTTTGCATCCTTCAGTCATCATTTAACTAATATTGCGAATTCTTTCTAAAAAAGAAGAAGGCCTTGTTTCTCGCCAATTGGCGAAAAACAAGACCTCCAATGTTATGGTCAGTCATTTATTATTAACATGCGATAATTAAATTTCTTATTCCAATAATATTACCAAGAACATTCTTTTGTCAATCATTAATTCCACTATTTCTATCGGGATTAATCGTGATAGATGATTTTTTTCTATCCCCCTCCAAGTAGATTGGAGAGATGTTTGGACGATTCCATAACGCTATCAATCATTTCGGGTATTCTCTCTTTCGTCCCACGAAATAAGGGACCCGCAATAGACAAGCTTGCCACGACAAGACCATGACTATCCAATACCGGTGCTCCAATCGCGAATACATCGGGATCATATTCTCCTTCAGTACAAGCGAAGCCCTGTTCCTTGACAGCTTTCAAGCTATCAATCAATTCTGATCGGTTCCGATCGTTTGTAATATTCGCTAGTACCTTCTCAATCGTCTTCTCATTTTCAAAAGCCAGTATACTTTTTCCAGAAGCGCCTTGATGTAAAGGCAAACGTCTACCGTTCTCTATTACAAATTGAATAAGACCTCGACCTTTCACATGTTGAATGCATACAGCATCATTTCCAGTTCTGACGAACAATAACGAAGTTTCCTGTGTAGACTCCATCAGATTGATCATAATAGGCAATGCAAGTGATAATAACTCACGATGAATCTGTTGGTTCAAACTACGAGCTAAATCCAGAATACGCAAACCAAGTCCGATCTGATTCTTGCCCCTACGCTCCACAATCCCGTTCTTTTCAAGAGTTTGCAAAAAACGGTAAGTTGAGCTCTCCGGGATGTTGACCTTTTCCGCAATCTCACTAACCGATAATGTTCCATTCGCCTCAGATAACGCAAATAAAATATCCAAAGCCCTTCCAAGAGTGTTTGTTCCACTTTTCCGATCCAAAGCGACGCTCCCTTTCATTGAAATCATCCGTTTCTTTTATCATATAGTGAAAGATTGCGG
Source organism: Paenibacillus sp. GL_099_B (assembly GCF_057835695.1). Classification (NCBI taxonomy): domain Bacteria; kingdom Bacillati; phylum Bacillota; class Bacilli; order Caryophanales; family Paenibacillaceae; genus Paenibacillus; species Paenibacillus sp. GL_099_B. Next base: position 3,205,370 of record NZ_CM174430.1, on the reverse strand, counting down.
AAATCACTATATAACTAACATAATGAACAAGTTCAAGATCATAAAATTACATAGTGATCCTAACCATAGGGAGGCTCCCAATTCTTATGCCTGAAAAGATAAAACTGCAAAAATTCGTGGATGAACTGCCTATTCCAAACACATTATCTCCTAAGAAGCGAAGCAGTAATAGTTCTTATTACGAAGTGACTATGAAGGAGTTTTCTCAGAAGCTGCATAGAGACTTGGGACCAACCCGTTTATGGGGTTATGACGGAACATTTCCAGGTCCTACGTTTGAAGTGATGAAGAATGAAACCGTGTTTGTTAAATGGATGAACGACCTGCCCAATAAGCACTTTCTTCCCGTTGATACTACGATTCATGGTTCGGAAATAACTGTTCCAGAGGGTAGGAGCGTTGTGCATTTACACGGAGGAAGAACGCCAGCTCATAGTGATGGCTACCCCGAAGCTTGGTTTACGAGAAATTTTGAGCAAACGGGGCCTTTGTTTGAACGAGAGGTTTATACGTATCCAAATATTGAACGAGCTACAATGTTATGGTATCACGATCATACAGTAGGAATTACAAGATTGAACGTCTACGCAGGACTCGCGGGATTTTATTTCATTCGAGACCAAAATGAACAATCCCTTAATCTTCCGAAAGGAAAATATGAAATCCCTCTACTCATTGTGGACCGATCATTCAATCCGGACGGATCTCTATACTACCCCAATAAACCGGATCAAAACGATGCAAACTTGCCTCATCCTTCCCTTGTTCCTCCTTTTGATGCGGATACCATTCTGATAAACGGCAAGGTTTATCCATTTTTGGAGGTAGAACCAAGAAAATACCGCTTTCGGATTTTAAACGCATCCAATAGTCGAATCCTTACATTAAAAATGGAATCCAATCAACCATTTTATCAACTTGGAACCGATAGCGGCTTTCTTGAGACAACAATAAGAATAAACGAATTTGTACTTTTAAGTGCCGAGCGTATAGATGTGATCATTGATTTTTCTCAATATTATGGTCAAACTATTATTCTCAAAAATGTCACCAAGAGTGCGTCCCCTGAAACAATAGATATCATGCAATTCAGAATAAGTGTCCCATTAAAAAGTATAGATACCAGCTCACTTCCATTTTATTTAGAAGCATTCGAACGACTCCCAAAAAGTATGGCAAAGAGAACAAGATATTTAACACTTGTCAGAGTGAAGGATCAATATGGTCGCTCCTTAAATCTATTAGATGGAAAAATGTGGATGGATCGAATTTCCGAAAGAATTGAAGTAAATACGATTGAAATCTGGCGTATCATCAATATCATTGATGATGATCCTCACCCCATTCATATTCATTTGGTTGATTTTCAAATTCTTGATCGTCAACCTTTTGATGTTTCTCATTTTCAGAAAACCGGAAAACTTATTTTCACAGGCCCCCCCACTCCTCCTAATCCGTATGAAATGGGATTAAAAGATACTGTAGCAACTCCCTTCGGTTATGTTACAACGATCATTGCTCGTTTCGGCCCCTTTACCGGACGTTATGTATGGCATTGTCACATGCTTGAGCATGAAGACTACGAAATGATGCGACCGTTTGATATTTTTTAGCGCACTCCAGCACTGCAATGAATGAATGGACATATCCCCCAAAAAATTACTAAAAAAAAGAGATATGTACCTCCAAAAAATGAGGCACATATCTCTAGTAAGCATTTTATGACTCTCTGTCACATGGCACAAGTATGCTAGAGATCTTGAATATTAACCTTCCTGCGCAATGGAAACACGGTGTATCTCATCTTCAGCCACTTTTATTGAAATAAAGCTGATCTGTTCTCCACCTTCGTTTGTTTCCTGTTTGGCAGCAACGGCTATGCCGTTGTGGTATAACGTCTCGGTATTTACAGGAAAAGCAGCCTTCCAGACAAAAGGTTTTCCAGATTGCAGCGTCACTTCACTCTCTGTATTCCCAGTATGTTTAATCATAATGTTCCGATCAAGGATAGGGATATTACCCATTTCCGCCCATTCCAGTGAATGTGTAAGTCTTGGCAAGGTGCTGATTACGGATGCTCCGTTTCCCTTAATTCCCATCAATCCGGAGGCCATGGAACCTATCACGCAATAAGATACCTCAGGGTAATCCCGTCGCTCCAATGATGGATTTACCAGCTCTTTCAATTCACTAAAGGCTTCTTCATTTTGGCCGTACTGATAAAAAATATCCGGCAGGTAAGTCTTTCCTTCAACGTTAGCAACACGATTGATCTTGACATCCTCAAGCGCCTTATGCAATTTCTCCGGGTCACTGACCGACCCGTAATAGAGAGGGAGAAATGTCCCTTCTGCATTATAGCCTGTTAGGAAAGAATGGTCTTGCAGCTTGGCGCCGAAGAAGCGCCCCTCCTCCTCGTTCCACCATTCTTGCTCATAACGCCGTTTCAAGTCTTGCGCCTTGGTAGCATACACTTCCGCTATCTCCGTTTGTCCCCTGAGACTGGCCAGATGGACAAATGCACGGTAACCGGCAATTTGAGCAGCGATCATATCACCACCCATCAAAGGCTGATGTCCAGCTTCGTTGAATGTAGCCAGGCCCCTGCGTCCGTATTCGGGATAATATTCCAATACTCCATCTCCGTCTTTGTCCCAGGTACTTGTATATTCATTTAACGTTAAATTGAAGAAGTCCAGTAACTTACTGTTATTTAAATAATAAGTATCGCCCGTCCATAAGTATTGACGCAAGCTGGCGTCAATAATGTCGAAATTTGCCGGGAGATTATACCAAAAATCCTCATCGCTTTCATAATCGACTGGGGCAGGAACATTGTCCCTATTGATCTCCCAGTAAGTACACCAGTCACGCGACTCAGCAATATTTTCGGCAAAATGCATGATCATATTCTTGGTGTGGAGACGAAGTCCAAGAACAGCAGCTCCGGTGCTATGGTGCATGACATCACGGATGCAGAATGCCTCTCTGGCTGGAAGAGCGGCTTCGTACCATAGCCCGACGGGATCTTCACCAAAGTGGGCATATTCCAGCGCCTGCCGTTTGGCCCAAACAAAACCTTCATTCAACTCCTTATCGGAAGATTGAAAAGTTACAGCACCAGCTTGGGATTCTATTTCTCTCTCATAAGACATGACAAAGTCACTCCTGTCCTTTTTCGGTTTAACTTTCCTTGGAACCTGAGAAGGTCAGACCTTCCATAAATGCTTTTTGCGCGGTGAAGAATAATAGGATACACGGCAAAGTGATTACAACAGCCGCTGCCATTAGCAAGTTGGTATCTGTGGCATAAGTACCCTGAAACCCCGCGAGACCGAGCGTGAGTGTCTTCCATTTGTCACTGTTAATATAAATAAGCGGTCCCATGAAGTTGTTCCAGGAGCCCATAAAGACCATGACCCCAACCGCCATCAGAGCTGGTTTGGACAGTGGTAGGAAAATCTTCCACCAAATTTTAAAATAACCGCAGCCGTCGATGATCGCTGCTTCCTCCAATGCGACGGGTAGCCGGGAATAGAACTGACGTAGCAAAAAGATATAGAACGCCGATCCAAAGAAGGCTGGAACGATCAGCGGGTAAAGCGTATCCAGCATGCCCAGATTCTTGAACAGAATGAATTGCGGAATCATCGTAACCTCGCCTGGCAACAGCATGGTTGACAACACCAGTACGAACAATATCCCGCTTCCCCTCACCTTCAAACGGGCAAAGGCATAACCCACAATAGATGAAGAAAGAACCGTACCAATGATAGGGAACACCGTTGTAATCACAGTATTGATTAGATAACGACCAAACGGGAACGCGGTAAGCGCCTTCGCATAATTATCCCAGCGCCAGTTATCAGGCCATATGCTCATCCCGGAAACTGCGACCTCCTCCAGACTCCTTAGAGAGGCAGAAACCATCCAGAGAAAGGGATACAGGAACATAACGGCTCCGATCAGCAGCAATATATAGCCCAGCCAATGAACCTTTTTGTGAGCAGATTTACGCTCTTTTTTTACGGACACGTCGCTTCCTCCTTCCGGTTTGCTCTGTTTCGTAATAAACCCATAAAGCACTGCTGCGGAATACGAGCGCAGTGAACAGGAGGATAATCACAAAGAGTACCCAGGCTAACGCCGAACCGTAGCCCATTTTGAACCACATAAAGGCATTTTGATATAGATAGTAGGCATAAAATAACAACGAATTATCCGGTCCACCGTTAACCATGAAACCTTGGGTAAAGGTCTGGAATGCCCCAATCATACTTGTAACTGTGTTGAAAAATAAAATCGGTGAAATCTGTGGTAGCGTCACATGCCAGGCTTTTCTTGCCGCCGTTGCTCCATCAATCTCAGCCGCCTCATACAGGCTTTGTGGAATATCCGAAAGACCGGCCAGATAGATAATCATATTGCCTCCAACCGTCCAAAGACTCATGATAATGACTGCAGGCATTGACCATTCTGGACTGGAGAACCAGCCGGGGCCTTCGATACCTATCAAACGCAATAATGAATTGACCAGACCGACATTCGGGTTAAAGATCCAGATAAACAACACCATTTGTGCAACACCCTGCACGAGCGTTGGCAAATAATAGATGGTACGGAAAAAATAGATCCCGCGTAGCTTCAAATTCATCAGCAAGGCAATCGCTAAAGAGAGAATGACCTGCAAGGGTACACTTACGAGTGTGTAATAGAAGGTCACGGACAGCGATTTATAAAACATAGTATCCTTGAACAGCATGCGGTAGTTGTCCAAACCGATCCATTTCGGGTCGCTGACGACCTCCCATTTGTTGAAGCTGATATAGAATGAGAAAATCATCGGACCTACCGTAAATAACAGAAAGCCAATAATCCAGACTGAGACGAACAAATAAAAACTTGCTGTTTTGGTATGGATAATCCTCTTTTTCACAAGAACTCTGGTAATGGTAAAAATAATAGCGAATACTAGCACGATAACGGTCAGAAAAGGGAGAAGAGGCAACACAGCTGCCGGTGCCCCTATTCCTTCATAGAAATTGTAGATCCCTTCTATTATTCCATTCATAGTTTGCTCCCGTTAGTTTTGTTGTAAAATCTTGTTTATCTTCTCTGCCACCTGCGGGAATACTTCCTTCACATCCTTGTTTCCAATTCCGATTGGTGTCGTATCGTCGATAGCTTTCATCTCGTTGTTGATTTCATTCGTACCCTTCTGGGCTTCTTGTGTATGCTGCTTCTCGGCGGCAAGTACGAAGGCTTTCAGGTTCTTGTCGGGGGAAACCGTTTCAAACGCACTTGTTGCACTGGAAATAACCGGAACCCCATAGGCATTCTTGTTTCCTCCGATGATTTTTTGCACTTCTTCGTTTTGTGTAAGATGATTAATGAAAGTTTCGGCGGCTTCAACATTCTTGCTGTCTTTGCTTAGAGCCAGCCCGTTAACTTCTTTGGAACCGCCGTTCCCTGGGAAAGGAACAATATCCCATTTGAATTTCTGCACATCAGCCATTTGTGGCAAATACCAAGGACCGAAGTCGGTGAACATGCCGATTCTTCCTCCCAAATACCAGTTCATCATGCTTTGTCCCTGCTTCTCACTATCGTTCGGCACAATGCCGGCTTGTTTGCTAGAGACAATATACTCGGCAGCGGCTATGACTTCTGGTGAATCTAGTGCCGACTTACTCAGATCATCGCTGTAAAATTGACCACCGAACGCATAAATCCAGTTACCGAGCCACAGCGGTTCTGAACCAAAAATCTTTGTTGCCCCTTCTCCAGATGTGAGATTCTTTGCGATGTCATTGAATTGTTCAACCGTCATCGGTTCAGTCTTGCTTGGAAGCGGAATGTTATTTTTCTCAAAAAGATCGACGTTAATCGCCATAACCTTAGGCTTGATAATAAATGGTGCTGCATAGGCTTTGCCATCCACACTCATGGAATCGACGAGGGAAGGCGAACTGAAGAGCGATTCATCCAACTTCAATTCTTGGAAAGCGTTTGCAAAACCAGGCAAATCCCCTCCTGAGATCAGCATGACATCAGGAGTCGTCCCTCCAGCAATCATCGTCTGTAGCTTGGTAAGATAATCCTTCTGAATCCACTGGCTCTCAACCTGAATGTCAGGGTAATTTGTCTCGAAGTTATCAATGGCCTGCTTGATCGCATCAGCTTCTGACTGAGCTCCCCAGAAGGCAAATGTTATTTTCCCCTTGTCTTTCGTCCCACTCTGACTTTCCGACGAGTTCCCTTCATTTCCAGAACACGCCGACAATGCAATTACAACAAGTAGAGATAAAATAATCAAAGACCATTTTTTCATCATTTTTCCCCCTATTGAATTGAATATTTAAATAAAGGTCAACCTTCCGCGTTCCCTATGGACCTGACTTCCGCACCGCAGCTACTTCTAATAATCAGCTTCGACGGAATCACGATCTTTAACGGCACTTCTCTGCCACCGATCCGTTCGAGCAGCATTTTTACCGCGCTCTGGCCCATTTGTTCAGTGTAGATTTTCACCGTGGTTAACGGCGGATTGGCGTAAGAAGCCATTTCAATATCATCGATGCCGACCATTGCGATATCTTTCGGAACCTTTAAACCGGCTTCCTTTAATGCCCTCCCAGCAGCTATCGCCATGGGGTCGGAACCAATCAGGAAAGCTTCCGGTAAATCCTGCTTATCAATCACTTCCTTCATGAGTTGATACCCGGTAGACATGGAGAAATTATTACCGATATGGACATGCTCAGGCAGGTACAGATTTTTCTGCTTCATATAAGATTCAAAACTGCTTTGCCGCTGATCCACTGAATCTATACCGGAGTTGGAACCAAAACGATTGATGAAATCGCGTGAGCTGATCAGGCCAATTTTTGTATAGCCAAGTCCGGTAAGATGATCCAAAGCCATCCGAGTTACCTTGTCAAAATCGACGACGACGGAATCAAAGCGGTCCTCATCCGGCGAATAGTCGACAAAAACAATGTTATGTATTCGGCTGAAGTACAAATTGTATGGATCGAATTCGAACTTGCCAATCACTATAAGGCCATCAAGCCCTGACAGGCTTTCATACGAATCATGGTTCACCCAGCGAATAGTCCGAGTAATGTGAAGCCCCAGCAGATTGAATTCTTTCTCGATTTGCAGCCTTATTGTGAGGTAATACGGGTCCTCCGACTCAAATTGCTCCGAACAGAAAGTCACCAATCCAATTTTATAATCTTTCAACTGCGCCGCTTGATTGGTATGACGACGCTGGATTACTTTATATTGCAGCTGTTCTGCAGCAGAAAGAATTTTTCTTCTTGTTTCCTCCAATACCGATAAGGAAGGATCCCCGTTCAGTACACGCGAAACTGTAGATGGAGAAACACCCGCCAGACTTGCAATATCACGAATAGTTGGCACTACTAATCACCTTTTCACTTCATATTTGGGAAACACCCCTCACAATCATTTTATAGTTTTGCCAAGCGCTTGCCAATCACATTGTGTTTTGTTTACTAAACATTAGCAAACTAATGCGTGGATTCAATATAACAGAGATCAAATCGTTTGACAACACCTTATTGTCATCGCTTACATATATTTTTCATACTACAAAATGGTATTTATATTTTGTTTTACGTTTATTTATTTTATTTGTTTACTAAACTTTTTGTAAATATTATACTCTAAACAAGGTATTATTAGTCCATTATCTATTTCTACAAGCAGGAGGTATTATGAAAACATTAATCAACTACGATTGTCCCACTGTAATTATTAACAGTAACAGCACCTTATTTGACAGCTTTACCAACATCGAAACCATTACGGAGAACCTTTTTCTGGTCCATATCCGGTTAACAGCTGTGAAAAAAGAACAGCCGCCAGTGTGCCGGATCGAGTGGTCTATTCCCGCCGTAGACATCCACTCTTTATGGCATCCGGGAACAGACCGCAATAAAGCCCTTCAAGTGGATTGGGGCGATGGTTTCCAGTCCAAAAGCACTTCTCTCGCGCCTGTGGCCTCTTTATATAATCTAGAGGGGCGAAATCGAATGACCTTCGCTTTTACTGATGCATTGAACAACGTGTCGATAAAAGCCGGTATCCATGAAGAGGATTCCACCTTCCTATGCTCTGTTACCCTGTTTGAAGAAGCAATGCCGAAACTGGACCATTACGAAGCCACGCTCCGAATCGACCGAAGGAATATTCCCTTCTATAATGCGCTGGAAGAGGTAACCGAGTGGTGGGAGAGCCTTCCCGGCTATGAACCCGCCGCAGTTCCTGATGTGGCCCTCGGCCCCATGTACTCCACGTGGTATTCCTATCATCAGAAACTGACCGCTGCCGAATTGGAGGAACAATGCAGACTTGCTAAGGAACTTGGCTGTGACACCATTATCGTTGATGATGGCTGGCAGACGGACGACAACAACCGGGGTTATGCGTATACCGGGGACTGGGAAGTCTATGCGGGCAAGATTCCGGACATGAAAGCTCATGTGGATACCGTACATCGGCTGGGCATGAAATATATGCTATGGTACTCCGTGCCATTTGTAGGGAAGCGCAGCAAGGTATGGAGCAAGTTCGAGAATAAACTATTGCGGGTAGATGAGAAGCTGAATGCGGGAGTGCTGGACCCACGGTACCCGGATGTCCGGGAATACCTGATCAACACCTATGAACAGGCCGTATCCGGGTGGGATATCGACGGTCTGAAGCTGGATTTCGTGGATAGCTTCAGACTGAGCCCGGATCAGAAGGAGGGAACGGCGGAAGGACGGGATTATGAATCAGTGCCTGAAGCGGTGGACCGCCTGCTCTCCGATGTTATGGAGCGACTGAGAGCCATCAAGCCGGATATTCTCATCGAATTCCGCCAAACGTACATCGGTCCGCTAATGCGAAAATACGGCAACATGTTCCGGGCCAACGATTGCCCGAACGACTCCATCCAAAATCGCATCCGCACGCTCGACCTGCGACTTTTGTCGGGGAATACAGCCGTCCATTCCGACATGATTATGTTTAACCCTAAAGAATCGGTCGAAAGCGCAGCCATGCAGCTGATCAACGTTCTCTTCTCCGTGCCTCAAATCTCTGTTCGTCTCGATGAGATTGGAGAAACGTACGCTGGAATGATCCGCTTTTGGCTCTCCTTCTGTAAGGAGAATAGTGACATTCTGCTGAAAGGTAAGTTAGTTCCGGAACAACCCGAGCTACTTTACCCACTTGTCAGTGCTCAAAGAGCAGGTACGAAAATTGTCGCTGTTTACGCTAATATTGTTGTCCCAATGGACGCTACCTATGACCGATTCATTGTAGCCAACGGCACTTATAACGAACAAGTAGTTGTGCGTTGCCACCATCAGGGTCGTTACGATCTAACTGTAAAAAATTGCTGCGGTCAAGTTGTTCTACTTCGTCAAATTGAGCTTCAGGACGGTTTGTACGAGCTGCCCATCGCAAGAGCTGGTCTAGTAATTTTACAGCGTATAGATGATTCAGGAGAGATATGAGCAGATCATTCAATAGCAGACAGGTGCCTTCCGTGGTCATAGCCCTGTCACATAGACAATAAATAAGGCATTTAATAAAGCGGCGACTTTTTCCCGGAATTCAATTGGGGAGAGGTCGCCCTATTTGTTTTGGAAACGTTCCATGTTGTAAAACAAATCTTTGTGGGAAGATGACAAAAGTCACCTTAAACGAATTACTTTGTACACTGATATAAATTTTAAATATCCTCGATACTTAGGTTACACAAAAAAAACAGACGAGGTGCTTACCATGAATCCAATATCTTTAACAATCTCATTATTAATTGTCGTACTTATTTTGAGGGGCGTTATCCAAGGAAGCAAGAAACCATTGCACGAATCTGGCCGAAAATTATTAATTCCGATCCTTTATATCTCTACATCTTTGTTTGAGTTGTTCGACCCAATGTTGGTGCTTACATCTGGCAGAATGATCAGTTCAATCGCTATAGGTGCAATTCTGTCGATCCCATTAATTCTGGTGACGCAATTCGAGCGGAAATCGGATGGCAATATGTATTATAAAAGAAACGTATCCCTTTATGTTTTAATTATTGTTATCTTCTCGATCCGATTCTTTGACTTCATGTTCATCTCAGGTATTGATCCCAAGACTCTTGGATTCCTGAATAATGTAGTCGCCTTATCCTATATCGCCATTTGGCGAATAGCTAGCTTCATTAAATTTCATAATTCCAAGTCTAGTACGTTCAGAGCTTGGGACAAAACAGCTTAATCGTACGATTAGCCAGAGCTGGTTGACTTGCCATATCAAGCATGTTAACCTAGGCCGAGTATTAACAATGATTGACAAACCCTCCTACTCTTATAATGATGAAAGGTAATTCAACAAATGATGATTTATAGTCGTCTCGCCATCATGATGCCCCCCTTTCCCTAGCTAGGCTCATATTCTTGTTGTCATAACAGAGTATAAGCTTGTAGGAGGGCTAATATATTATGAAGAAATATGCAGTACCATCTTTGCTTTTAATGATTGTTCTTGTCGCTTTTCCACAAATCAGTGAGACCATCTACACTCCATCGCTACCAGATATCGCAGCAGCACTTGGTGTATCTAATAGTTCTGTACAATTCACGTTAAGCATCTATTTTATAGGATTTGCCTTGGGCGTTTTCTGCTGGGGCTGGCTGTCCGACTTGATTGGTCGTAGACCTGCAATGCTGGGCGGTCTCATCGTATATGGGATCGGAAGCTTGATGTGCTTTTATTCGGAATCAATTCAATGGCTTCTCGTCGGCCGTTTCGTACAGGCTTTCGGTGCCGCAACTGGCTCGATTATCACCCAAACCATGCTTCGCGAAAGTGTATCGGGAGATCGAAGACATGCGATGTTTGCGCAAATCTCTGCTGTCATTGCATTTACGCCGGCAGTTGGACCACTTATTGGTGGTTGGATTGATCAGGCCCTTGGTTTCAGATGGGTATTCTTGGCGTTAGTACTGATGAGCGTGTTGTTGTTCATATATGCTTTTCTTAAACTGCCGGAGACAACGAACGTTGCTTTACGATCCAAGGTGGCTATACTTCCGGTCGTTAAAAAGATGCTCGCTATGCCGCGGGTAATGGTGTTTGGGGTATTGATCGGAGGTATTAACGGAGTTTTATTTAGTTATTATGCCGAAGCTCCCTTCATCTTCATAGAACACTTTGATCTGTCGCCTGGCGTTTATGGTTTTCTGGGCATTATTGTGGCCTTGGCATCGGTGGTCGGTGCAATGATCTCCAAAAGATTATTAACCGTTTACGCACCGGAAAAGATCATTCGATTGGGTTGTCTGGTTATGACCAGCGGAGCTCTGCTCCTAACCCTTGGAAGCAGCGTGTCTCTGGTGCCCAATCTTTTGCAGATCATCTGCATGTTAACAGCCATGTTTGTTCTGTTAATTGGCGCAGGTATTGCTTTGCCCAATTGTCTAAGTCTTGCCCTTGTTCATTTTCAAGATGTAATTGGCACAGCAGGTGCTATATTCAGCTTAGGCTACTACTTGCTGGTAAGCCTTACGACATGGGGAATGGGTGCTCTGCATAACGGTTCATTGCTGATGATGCCTTTATATTTTCTAATCATTAGCGGCGTAATGTGGTTGCTTGGCAAAAGATTTATCTCAGAAGAATAATCTATTAGGATAATTCATTAGGATCATAAATAATACGAAGAAATGTCAAGGGGCACATTTCAAAAAAATAGAAGCAGTCCAGTACTTTTATCGTATCTGGGCTGCTTTTATTCATATTGTTGAACACCATGTTCTGAAAGCCAATCGGCTTATCGAACGCTTTTTAATGCTTTATATCCATATCTACACCCTTAACTTTGAAGATTCCACGCATATACGGAAGCAGCGAAATTACACCCACCAAAGCCAACACAACCCCGACCCAGATCGGCGCAACCAGACCATATCCGGCACTAATGGCCAAGCCACCCACAGAAGACCCTACCACTACACCAAAGGTGACGATCGCGGTGTGAACGGTGTTCACCATCAGACCACTTCCTCCCGTACGTATCACTCGCGCGACCATAGGCGGGTTCATTGGAACTCCGGCCAACCCGATGATGATTACGGCAGGAATAACCACGGCAGCTGTATGTACACCAATGGCGAATGTCAGAAGACCAATCGTCAAGAGAACAAGCCCTATCGTTAGAATCAGCATAGTGTATCGGTCCGCCAGTCGACCAGTAATCAGATTACCAACAACCGTAGCAGCTCCATACACAACAAACAATAGTGGCACCGCGGACGTTGAAAAGCCCGTCAACTCTGTAAAAATTGGAGCAAAGTAGCTGAATGCTGCAAATGCGGCTCCTATAATAAGAAAACTTGTCAGGTAAGCCGCCCAGAGCTTACGATTGCGAAAAGATTTCATTTCATGGCGCAGGCTAGTTGGCTCCGGTCTGGATAATACGGGGATCAACCGCAATGCGGTTACTCCTGAGAGTAGAACAAGAATGGCGACCGCCCAAAAACTGAAACGCCAGCCAAAAGCATCAGCCACCCACGTTGCAGCAGGTGTACCCAAAACTGTGGCGATCATAAGACCACCGAAGATAATTGATACCGCCCGTCCCCGCTGGTTTTCCTCTACGAGCGAAGCAGAGATCGAGATTGATACGCCAAAAGCAGCCGAGGAAGCAACACCTGCTATGATGCGTGAGGCCATCATAACCTCATAGCTACCTGCGATCGCGCCAAGCAACTGTCCAGCGAGAAACACACCGGTTAGCATAATAAACGCTTTTTTCCTAGGCATATTCAGCAGAGCAGCGGTTAGTAAGGGACCTCCCACGACCATCCCCGCTGAAAAGGCTGTAATCAAATATCCTACTTGCGAGACAGATACTCCAAACTCCCCCGCAAGTGTATTCATCATTCCAGCTACCATAAATTCTGAGGTAGTCATGCAAAAAATAGCTAAGCTAAGCACATAGATTGCCAATGGCATCTTCAATTCCCCTTTTCATATGAGTTATAAAATCACACTATTGTAATGATCGGTACAAAACTAATGCAAAAAAAGTGCCGGATTACCCGGCTAGTAAATAGCTGCCAATGTACCTTCTACAATACTTTTTGCCAGATCACGGTTCTGTGAAGAGCTGTTAAGCACGCGAAGTCCGTAATAGCTGCTTAGAAACAGACTTGCCAGCTCTTTGGCTGGTCTCCCTGAAGTAATCTCTCCTGTCTGGGAACCCTGCTCCATCAGATCACAAAGTGCATCCTCCAAAAATCCGATATGACGTGTTACCACTTGCTCAACCATAGGATCAACCCTTGCCCGTTCCATTGCTGCATTAATTAGGAGACAGCCTCTTCGCCCCGATTCCGAAAAATCCTCCTGTATACCCCACTCCAGCAGGCCGCGTAATCTTTCTTTCAACGGTAAGGAGCTCTGTAAAATCTCGCTTTGCTCCCGTATTCCTTCCTCATGATAACGCTGGAGTACCTTTTCGTATAAATCATGTTTGCTGCCAAACGCATTATATAAACTGCCCTTCCCGAGACCGGTCTGTTTACATAGATCCTCAGTAGAACACCCTTCGTAACCGTTCAGCCAAAAAGCATCCATGGCTGCGTCAATCACAGCCGTATCCTTAAATTCTCTTGGTCTTCCACCTCTGGTCACTTCATTTCCTCCCTTCTCAACGAAATAATAAATCTTAGTATAGGTAATTTGTAACGTTCAGTCAAGAAGTTGTTTACAGCTCTATTGTTCTCTGTTACAGTGAAGATGTCATACCATATTAAATCGGGAAAGGAAGTCGGAATAAATGAAAATCGCAATTATTGGAACGGGAAATATCGGTGGTAATCTCACCCGTCGTCTCGCCAAACTTGGTCATGAGGTCTCGATTGCTAACTCACGCGGTCCTCATACCTTGACGGATTTAGCTGAAGAGACAGGCGCAAAACCACTTGAAGTAACGGAAGTCGCCCATGGAGCCGAGCTGGTCATTGTAACGATTCCACAAAAGAATATTCCGGATCTCCCTGATGGTATCTTAGACCAAATTGCATCTGGTGCTGCCATTATTGACACCGGGAACTATTACCCCCGTCAGCGTGACGGCTTTATTGCTGAGATCGAAGGTGGCTTACCTGAAAGCCGATGGGTCGAGCAATACTTGAAACATCCTGTTAACAAAGCCTTTAATGGTATTTCCGCTATAAATCTGCTTGAACGCGGACTGCCTGCCGGTTCACCGGATCGACTTGCTCTGCCGGTAGCTGGTGATGATCCTGATACAAAGAAAATTGTGCTTCAACTTGTCGAGGAGTTGGGATTTGATGCCATAGACGCCGGCGGATTGGACGAATCCTGGCGCCAACAACCGGGGACTCCCAGTTACCAGGAACATGGAGCGGATAGTCTTCGGCAGGCCTTATCGAATGCTAGTCCTGTACGAAGCGAGGACTTTAAAGCTTGAGCATTTGAAATTCCGGGACATTGAATAAGTCATCATCCACCGCCCTTTCGGGCGGTTTTTTTGTTTGATCATATCTATTCCATGAAATACAACTGATGCTTCTTGCGGTACTCTCCAGGCGTAAGGGAAGTTTGACGTTTGAATAACCTTGTAAAATAGTTATGGTCCTGCAGTCCACACAACTCGCCGATACGCTTCAGTGGAAGCTCAGAATGTGCCAATAACCGCTTGGCCTTCTCCATTTGCAGGTGATGCCTGTATTGAAGCGGGCTCATCCCCGTATACTGCTTCAGGCAGCGGGCTAGGTAATCAAAATGATAAAGCAGATCACGCTCCATCTGTCCTGAATCAAACGGCTGCTCTAGGCGTTGACCAAGATAAGTCGCCACCTTCTCGCTTAGAAAATAGGAACGAGCCTGCGGGCTGTTCTGTCTCATTCCCTTCTGTAATTGCAGCAGGAATTGGCCTAACAGAACATGCAGCTCGAAGGAACGCTGACGGGTGAGTACATGGTGCAGCTCAAGCATTTCTTTCATTATCGGCTCCAGGTTACGTAAATCCACCGCGGCGAATTTGGGAATTTCAATGACTCCAGGAGGAGCCTCAATATCCTGGTCTGTTTGCTGAAGCAAGGGCTGCTCCCAAGTCGTCTTTTCTTTCAATATCATCTTTGGGACAGAGGGAAGCTGGAAATGAATCCAGTATACCTCCGTCTGCACGTCCGTTGGTCTATACCCACGGTGTTCTTTGCCAGGTTCAAGAACCAGCATCATGCCTTCCGCAATCTCGTAACGGAGGCCATCTTCCTCCATGTATAGCGCTCCTTTGGCGCAAATAATAAGATCGAACACATCAAAGCAACGCTGGGCATGTTGCATTCCCGGCTGCCATTCGGTGTGCCCAATTGCTGCTAACAGCGGGAACGGCGGAACTTGAAGTTCAAGTACAAGCATGAGATCCCTCCTTTGTTCAAAATGTAGAGAATGTGCTATATATAGTCGTAATTGTCAGCTGTATCGAAGCGGATGATCGATTAGAGTGGTAGATATAATATGATTCTATCATTTAATGACCAGGGGGAAGCAAGCATGAAATTTCGTCAGGTTCATCTCGATTTTCATACGTCAGAAGCCATTGAAGGCATTGGCCGTGATTTTTCGAAGCAGCAATTTCAGGAGATGCTCAAAACTGGGTATGTCGATTCCATCACCATATTCTCCAAGTGCCATCATGGCTGGGCCTATCACCCAACTACCGCCAATCAAATGCATCCACATCTGAATTTCGATCTTCTGGGTGCCCAGATTGAGGCTGCTCATGAGATTGGCGTGAAGACACCTGTCTATCTCTCCGCTGGCCTGGATGAGCGACTCGCACGCAAACATCCACAATGGCTCATCCGCAATCAGCAGGAGCAAATCAGTTGGACAGCCGACTTTATGACGCCAGGATATCATCAATTTTGCATGAACACCCCTTATCTTGACGTTCTCACCCTACAGGTCGAGGAAGTCGTAAAGAAATATGATGTGGACGGCATCTTCCTCGATATCGTTGGTGTTCGGGAATGTTATTGTCAATATTGTGTTGCCGAGATTCGCTCACAGGGCTCCGATCCACGAAACATTCAAGATATGAGAAAACTGTGGGAACAGACCTACGCTCGTTATGCTAATCGAATGAATGAGACTGTGCACGCAGTGAAACCCGGATTACCAGTGTTCCACAACAGCAGTCACGTCGACCGTGGGCGGCGGGATCTCGCCCATGTGAATACCCATCTGGAGTTGGAATCGCTACCAACGGGCGGCTGGGGGTACGACCACTTCCCGCTCTCTGCACGTTATGCGCAGACACTGGGCATGGATTTCCTCGGCATGACCGGAAAATTCCATACCTCCTGGGGTGAATTCGGTGGATACAAGCATCCCAATGCGCTGCGTTATGAAACTGCACTGAGCCTTGCGAACGGAGCGCGTTGCTCCATCGGAGATCAGCTGCATCCGGGTGGTCAGATGGATATTGCCACGTATTCGTTGATTGGGGAAGCTTACCGTGAGGTAGAAGCGAAGGAAGAATGGTGCCGAGATACTACCGCTAAGGCAGATATCGCGTTGCTATCGGTGGAGGCAACCTTATGGGAAGCCGGAGGCGACCCTCATCTCCAGCACAGCCACCATGATACCGGTGCTGTAAGAGTTTTGCTGGAAGGCCACTATCTCTTCGATGTGGTAGATCTACAGGCTGATCTGTCCAAATATAAAGTTGTTATTTTGCCGGATGCCATTAGCATTACAGAGTCAATCAAAACCAAACTGACAGCATTTCTTGCCGGGGGCGGCAAAATTCTCGCCACTGGCCGTTCCGGACTCTCACCGGATGGTACGGGCTTTGAATTCGATTTGGGTGTAGAATATCAGGATGTTTCCCCATTCCGTCCCTCCTATTTCCGTCCGAATTTCGAGCTTCCTTCGCTGCGTACAGCCTCTTTCGTCATGTACACCGAAGGACAGAACACAGTGCCCACGACAGACGGCATCGTACTTGGCAGTAAGGAAAATTCATATTTTAACCGTGACTTGTTCACGTTCTGCTCTCACCAGCATACCCCTTCTGATCTGCAGGAATCGGGAACTGGCATGGCTGAAGGTCAGGATGGAATCTATATCGCGTGGAATGTTTTTGAAGATTATGCGACGAAGGGAAGCTTGGCTGTCAAGGAAATCATCTGTTACGCGTTGGACCGTTTACTGAGTAACAACAAGTCGCTGATAACCAACCTACCTGCCCAAGGGGTTACCACGCTGCAGATTCAGAAGAACTCGAACCGTTGGGTGAATCATCTACTGTATGCCTCTCCAGTACGTAGAGGACAAGGTGTGGAAGTTATCGAGGATATCCCTCCACTTATCAATACAGAGGTGACGGTTGCGGCTGCCGAACAAGTACAAGATGTGTATCTGGCGCCACAGAACCTTAGTCTCCCATTCAGTCAGGTGAACGGCCTTGTGACCTACACGATACCGGAGTGGTCCTGTCATCAAATGGTCGTGATTCAATTTTAGAAGTACATTCATGGAACATTTAGCAGTAAACAAAAAAAAGAAGTCGCCATTAACATGGCGACTTCTTCTTTGGCGTTTTACTCCGCCGATGTACTATCTTTAGGGATTAATGATTACACACAAGCTTTCAATTTGTTCAGAGCATGGGAAATATCACGAATCAGTGAGTCCACATTTTCCCGCTGGGTTGCCCAACTGGTACAAAAACGAACGACGCTGTGTGTATCGGACACCTTTTCCCAGAATGTGAACGAGTAACGGCTGCGTAAATCCTGAAGCAGATCATCTGGCAGAATCGGAAATTGCTGATTGGTTGGTGAATCATATAGGAAAGTAATACCTTGCTCCACAAGCGAATCATGAATCAACATGGCCATGTCCACCGCATGCTGGGAAATTTCAAGATACAGACCATCTTCAAACAGCGTTTCAAACTGAATGCCCAGCAATCTGCCTTTGGCAAGCAGGCCGCCTTTTTGTTTGATCATATAACGAAAATCTGGCTTAAGCTTGTCATTCAGGATGACTACCGCTTCTCCCATCAATGCTCCGATCTTGGTTCCGCCAATATAGAATACATCACATAGGCGGGCGAGATCAGCGAGAGTCATATCACAATTTCGGGAAGCAAGAGCATACCCAAGACGTGCCCCATCAATAAAGAACGGGAGACCACACTGTTGGCTTACATTAAACAATGCTTGCAGCTCTGCCTTGCTGTACATCGTACCGTTCTCAGTTGGCTGGGATATGTAAACCATTCCGGGCTGGACACAATGTTCAGGTGCTGCATCATTCCAATGGGCATCATAGACGGCTTTGACCTGATCTGACGTGATCTTCCCATCCTCGCTTGGTACCGTGATCACTTTGTGACCTGTGGCTTCGATCGCTCCCGTCTCATGGACCGCGATGTGTCCCGAAGTCGCTGCAATCACGCCTTGGTACGGACGCAAAATGGAGGCGATAACCGTTGTATTGGTCTGTGTACCCCCAACCAAAAAATGTACATCCGCCTGTTCATTTTCACAAGCTTGTCGAATAAGACTTCTCGCCCGATCACAATGGGCATCTTTACCGTAACCGCTCGTTTGTTCCATGTTCGTTGAAATCAGTCTTTGCAAAATACGCTCATGCGCGCCTTCGCTGTAATCACATTCAAATCGTATCATCGTCTTGTCTCTCCTGCTCTTTTGTTCAACTTATCCTGAATATTCATCATTGAAGCGTAAACTTCTCTGATCTCTTCCTCATCCAAACCTTGCATTAACTTCACAATCTGCTGATCTGAACGTTCATTCAACTCACCGTAAAGCTCCTGACCCTTCTCGGTCAGGCGAATCAAACTAACCCGGCTGTCAGCGGCCGAATCTACTTTCATCAGCAGCCCTTCTCGGGTCAGTTTACTTACAATTCGGCTCATGTAGCTGCGATCAATGGTCAGTGTATCCACCAAATTGTTCGCAATGCTCTCCCCTTGAATGCCAATTTCAATAATGACCCTTGCTTCGGCGAAGGAGTATCCCGTTCCTAGGATATGTTTATCGAGTACACCGAGTATATTGGTATAAAAACGGTTAAAACGCCGCATTTCAGTCAACATATCTGCATTTATTTGCTGAGAGTCGATGTCAAACCCTCCCTTTTAGTGGACATTGTCAACATTATAATAATCAGTTTAGTGGACGTTGTCAACAATATATAATATTGATGAACTTTATAGTTCAAATGAATGTCACTTTATTGAAAAACAAAAAAAACAAAAAAAACAAACCGCGCAAATGCACGGTTTGTTTTTTGGCTATTAAGAATGGCTGTATTGCACCTGGTGAAGTCTGCTGTATATGCCTCCGGCAGCGACCAGTTCTTCATGGTTACCCTGCTCTGCAATGCCATCCGCATTGACTACCAGGATGCGATCTGCATTTTTAATGGTTGTCAGTCGGTGTGCAATAACAAGGGTTGTTCTGCCCACTGACAGTTCCGCCAAGGACTTCTGGATTAATGCTTCGGTTTCAGTATCCAGAGCGGACGTTGCTTCGTCCAAGATGAGGATCGGTGGATTTTTCAGGAACATGCGAGCAATGGACAAGCGCTGTTTCTGACCTCCGGAAAGTTTGACACCACGCTCACCAATGATCGTATCGATCCCTTCTGGCAAAGTAAGAAGCAACTCTTCCAAAGATGCACGACGGGCTGCATCCCAGATTTGCTCGTCTGTTGCCGTTAAATCGCCATAAGCGATATTTTCCTTAATTGTGCCTGAGAAAAGAAATACATCCTGTTGAACAATACCGATATGTCTGCGCAATGATTCCAGCTGGACCTCACGAATATCAACTCCATCAACGGTGATCCGACCTTCCTCTACTTCATAGAATCGTGGAAGCAGACTGCAAATGGTCGTTTTACCTGCACCGGAAGGACCCACAAATGCAACGGTTTCCCCTGGATTGATGGACAAACTGATATTATTCAGAATACGTCGATTTTCCTCATAACCGAATGAGACATTTTCGAAGCGAATATCTCCACGGACGCTTTTTAGCTCAACGGCATTTTTCGCATCAGCGATTTCCGGTTCAGTATCAATGATTTCCAGATAACGCTTGAATCCTGCAATGCCCTTAGGATAACTTTCGATTACGGCGTTAATTTTCTCAATCGGACGGAAGAAGATGTTGGATAACAGCAGGAATGCCATGAAATCACCCATATCAATTCTGCCATCGATAAAGAACCAAGCACCGCTGATCATAACGAACACGGTAACCAGACGCATCATCATATAGCTGACCGATATACTCTTCGCCATCGTTTTATAGGCAAGCAGCTTTGTTTTGCGGAAGTTCTCGTTGTCTACGGAAAAAAGTTTTTTCTCATGTTCTTCGTTTGCGAACGATTGTACGACACGAATGCCGCCTACGTTATCTTCAATACGGGAATTGAAATTGCCCACATCACCGAAGAGACGCCGATAAGTCTTCGTCATGCGCCCGCCAAACACGATAATAACCCAGGCCATGATAGGGATAATGATAAAGGTAAGCAGTGCGAGTTCTAAATTAATATTCGCCATGAGCCAGAATGATCCAATTAGAGTCATAATCGCGATGAATACATCCTCAGGTCCATGGTGAGCAACCTCGCCAATATCGTTAAGGTCATTGGTAAGGTGACCGATCAGATGACCCGTCTTGCGATTATCGAAAAACCGAAAAGACAGCTTTTGCAAATGAGCAAACATCTTTGCACGCATGTTGGTCTCAATGTTAATGCCAAGCATATGTCCCCAGTAGGTCACGACATAATTCAAGACGGTATTCAGTGCATAGATCGACAGCAATACAATACATGCGAGGATAATGAGCGGCCAATCTTGACCTGGCAGCAATTCATTAATGAACTTGCTTACAGCAAGTGGAAATGCCAGCTCTAGTAAACCAGCTATTACTGCACAACCAAAATCAATTAAAAACAGTTTTTTGTAAGGACGATAATACGAGAAAAAGCGACGAACCATTCTTATTCACTCTCCAGATCCTGATTAGGGCTTTCTTCTTCATTTTGCAATTCAAAAAGTTGGATGTATTCATCAATGACCTGATCAATGGCTTTCAGCTCACCACTTATCATCTGATGAATATTACGGAACTCCTCCTGACCAAGCTGTCTGGCCAACGTAGCTCTTCGATTCTGCATTTGTTCCAAAAAGACTAGAATTCTCCCACGACGAAACGTTTGTGCCCCATTACCCCGTTTTCCGTGATGCTCTCCATGCCCTCTCCCACGTCTGGAACGTTCACCTTGTTGCTCATCTTCCCCACGACCGTGTCTGGATCGCTCTCCATGGCGATCAGGTTGTTCGTTCACATTTATATGTCTTTCTCTCATTTGTGAAACACCTCCATTTTTGTATACATCCGTATACAAATTGTTTTATGTATACGATTGTATACGCAAGGGATTTTTCTGTCAACCCGTATTTTTCCATTTTACTCTGGGTCAATTCATATTCAGTTCACCGTACTAGAGTACACTAACTTACGTACCACCACAGAGATCCCCAATCCACAGATAAGACAGGAGAAGATGAGATTGACACTGAAAAAACGAACTTCATTCGCTGCCGTAACCCTGGTGTTAACGATGTTAGCCCCAATGTCTGCTCTCGCCGCGCCGGCAACCAGTAATAGCAGTAACCTTACCTATGATGTGACCCAAAAAGCGGTGATGGAGAAGGCCAAGCTCCTTACCGAAACATATGGTACAACAAGTGTGCAGTACGCACTCATGGATGAGGGAGAGATCGTAATCTCCGGACAAGTAGGCAAAAACGACCCGGAGAACCGTATCCCCCTTTCTTCTAATACAATGTATGGCATCGGTTCAACTAGTAAAATGGTGCTTACCGCCGCTGTGATGAAGCTGGTTGATGAAGGCAAGATTGATTTGGATGTGCCGGTTGTGAACTATATCCCGGATTTCAAGATGAAGGACAAGCGTTACACACAAATTACACCTCAGATGCTGCTGAATCATTCATCCGGGATTCTCGGAACCTCAAGCGGTAGTGCCATACTGTATGGGGACAATGATACCTATGCACATGATACATTTTTGGATCAATTGGCAGAGCAAAATTTGAAGGCAGATCCGGGAGCCTACTCGGTGTATAGTAACGATAGCTTTACTTTAGCTGAAATTCTAGTGGAGAAGGTCAGCGGCATGAGCTTCAGCCATTTCATCCAACAGAATTTCACCGAACCCTTGGGCATGAGCCACACCAAAACGCCGCAGGATCTGGTTGACCCTGACCAAATGGCAGTAACTTATTCGCAGCTGAATAAGGAACAACTTCCACTGGAGAACACGAACATGATTGGCTCTGGAGGCATTTACTCTACTGCCGAAGACCTCGTCAAATTTTCGCAAATCTTTACGGGAGAATTCAAAGGTATTCTTTCCAGTGAGTCGGCAAAAGCGATGACGCAGGAAGAATACAAAAGTGGCCTGTGGCCAGAGGACAGCGATTCATCTATTTCGTACGGGTTAGGTTGGGATAGTGTGAACTTGTTCCCATTTAGCGAATACGGCATCAAGGCAGTTACCAAAGGCGGGAATACGATTGCCTATCATTCGTCATTAATTGTGCTTCCGGAATACAACATGGCTGCAGCCGTTACCTCCTCAGGTGGATCAAGCACAACCGACCAATTGATTGCGAGCGAACTGTTGCTTAGCGCACTTGAGGAAAAAGATATTATTAAAGAACGGAAGCCGGAAAAATCGTTTGGCGTACCTGTAGAAACAACCATGCCGAAGGAACTAACGCAGTATGCAGGCATTTATGGGGCTGTCGGCAGCTCATTATTGAAGTTGGAAGTGAATGATGAAGGGCAATTAACGATGTCTCTGCTATTGTCGCCGAACAGTACGGAACAAAAGTATACGTATACCTCAGATGGCTCTTTCGTGAACGAGCAAGGTACAGAAAAGTTGAAATTCGCCCAAGGGGATAACGGTAATACATACTTGTGGTCCCGTTCGTATCAGTCTGTGGCAGGGCTTGGACAGATCGCCTCCTCGGAATACAAGGCAGAAAAGCTCGAAACCAATACATTACCCGAAGATGTAACAGCCGCTTGGCAGAAGCGTGAAGGCAACATTTATTACCTGGTGAATGAAAAATACACCTCAACGGTATATGACAGTGCAACGCCGATCATCCCTATTCATATGTTCGATGAGGCACCAGGGTATGTGTATACTAATAAAATTATTGATGCAAATTCGGCCGTGAACCAACTGCAAATTCCAGGCTTGGCTGGGCGTGATACGATGGAGTATAAGTTCTTCGAGAAAGACGGCGTGGAATACGTCTCAGCAGGAGGAAAGGTCTACGTTAGTCAAGAACTTGTGAGACCACTCTATTCAGGGAAACAATCGAAGACAACGATTCAAACGAATGGTTATGCGACATGGTACTCGATACCGGCAGCAGCCGCAGGTAAAGTGATGACAGTGAAGATGCCTTCGAAAGGTGCTTTCACTGTATATGACCAGACGGGTATTAGTACGAATCATACCGTGGTTAGTGGTGAAAATGAAGTTACATTACCTGAAAACGGTACGATTGTATTTGCTGGTGAAGCTGGTTCAAGGTTCGAAATTTCGTTAACAAATCAATAATAATGAGCATGGAAAATACGCCCGTTCCACGGTGTTCTACTGGGGAACGGGCGTTTCATTCTTTCTGAAATCAATTCTGAAAGGTACTACGTTTGTTCTAAGTTTATTTTACTTCGTTCATAAACTTCCTGAAGTTTTCGGCTATTTCTTTGGATCGGGTATGGTGTAAATAATGTCCACCTTCGAAAGTCATCACTTTTCCATGTACAGAATTTTTGACTTGCTCTTCATGCAAAGGTATCCAACCTTCCGTTTCGGTATCATTCGCTTGTAAAAAGAAAATGACAGGCAGATCTTTGGGGAAGGTCAAGTTTTCAGCAGCTTTGAAATTGGGATCAATATTTTCGCCTTCACTTAAGTTGTTCGGATTAAACGTATTTTTGAGTGAGAGCATTCTAATCTGTTCTCTGGTTTCATCATCAACGGCTGGTGCAACCAGTTGGTCTGGGGCCAGTTTCATTAACAATCGGTAGAACCCTGATTTTTTGAGCAGTTTGTACACATCTGTTGGGAATGGATCATCTGTTCCACCCTGTGTTGGAACACTGCTATCAATCCCAACAAAAGCATTTACTTCGTTTGGATATTTGTTCACATAATCCAGTCCGTAGATTCCTGAAATGGAATGACCCATCAGTGTGTAATGAGTAACATTAAGCTGCTGTAAAGCTTCATGAATTTCACTAACCATATTTTCAGTGGTACGCTCTTTTTCAGTTACGTCACTTAATCCATAACCGAAAGGCTCAATGACAACGACTTTGTAAAATGGTGATAGCTCATCGATTAGCGGTTTAAAATCGAGTGCTGAGGCAGGTGTTCCGTACCCCGGAAGCAATACCACGGTTTCTTCACCTTTTCCTTGGATCAACACATTCATGTTTTTCCCGTCAACCGCTACTGACTGACCATAGGCTTTTATTTTCCCTTCCTCCGATTTGTTGCTAAATACATTTACAATAAAAACAGTGGCAATAAATAATGCAAAAGCGATAACTATGGCACCGAATATTTTGAGCAAAATGATAAATATTTTTTTCATCATGATGGTTCTCTCCTGTTGAGTTCGTTTATTGTACAGCCATTTGAAACTCCATTCATTTTACTTCTTTAATGAAATTTCAAATCGGGAGCCAACCTCACCTGCAAATACAATACGGCCGTTTTCTGGTAAGACAACTTCATTCTTACCGCTGACCACGGTGTAATTAATACAAATTCCCGTCTGGTCGTATACGGCAAAGGCGCTATTTGCGGGTATTTTCACCGTCATGACTTTTCCTTTCGCAGTCGCTGGTACCGAGAACCATTTAGCATATCCATCTGCTTGAATGGTTGTTGCGGATTGTTTACCCGGATAGATGGGTTTTACAAGTTCCTCACTGGCGTATAAATAACCCAAAGCTGTAAGATACTCTCCTCCGTTCTTTTGGGAGAAATGAATGTCCATCGTATCACGTCCGGCAGTACCAGGAATTTGCAAAGGATTGGCTGCTTCGTTAGCTCCAATAATCTTATTATTGGACATATACCCTGGATTCTCTTTATTCATATGAATAGGCAGGATCGATGAAGCATTGAGATAGACCATTGATGTGTATTTCTCATTCACTAGATAATATTTTTTACCATCGCGCTTTGCCCATGCGGCGTTAATCTCCTTGGATAATTTATTGGCTTCAAGCTTCTCCGCATTATATTCTGAGAAAGCCAGCTGTCCGAGTCCTGGAACAGATATATAAGATCGTGACCACAAGTAGGTTTTCCCATTTTTCTCCACAATGAATTTCAACTTGTCTGTACCTTCGTTGTTAACAAAAGTACCATCTGCTGTATAGGTGTATTCTTGAGCCGGATTACTCGGAGCTGTAAGTGAAGATACAGTCATTTGTCCAGTCGTATTTATGTTGATCTTCATAACCGAATTATTACCGCCATATATACCTGCATACTTGGATATTCCTTTAGGCATATCTGCCTTCACGGGTACGCCAAATGATTTTTCCGACTTCCGTTCTGTAATAATGTCCTTTTCCTCAAGTGCGCTGAGCAATAATTCATTGGCAATGAAATGATTGGTTAAGCTTGACCCGCCTGAAGAGATAACGGCTGCAGCCATGTTGTATTCCGGAAGTACCACTAATGAAGACTGATAAGATAACGTATCTCCTCCTTTCATAACTGCCTTAATGCCGTATTCGTTGAATGGGAACAAGTTCACACTATCCCACCCTAACCCGTAAGACATGAGCGTATCGCTATCCTCTGGCCACATGCCTCTTTTATACTCTTCTTGGGCCATGGCTTCTACCGACTTACTGGAAAGAATGCCATTGACCTCTCCCGTGAAGATTCTCGAAAATTTAACCAGATCTTCAGCGGTGGAATACAGACCTCCAGTAGCGATGATATTATAATTCTCTTTTGGAAGTTGCCCCTCATAAAAAGGGGAATAGATTCCCGCCATTTCTGCCGGATCCACCACATCCTGTGGTGTTTTGGTATGGTTCATATCCAAAGGCTCCGTAAAATACTTGTGTATAAATGCGGTATAACCGATGCCGCTAACTCTCTCAACCAGAATCTCGGCTAACGTAAAGCCATCGTTGCTGTAGACTGAGAATGCGCCGGGATCTGCCTTCAGGTTTTGATTCGCCAATTGATCGAGAAACGTATCATGTGAATACGTGTCATTATCCCCATACAATGTGGCATTGCTGAATGAGCCGCCCAGAAGACCGGAGGAATGATTCAGCAACATACGGGGTGTGATCTGTTTGTATCGGTTATCTTTCATTTTAAAGTCAGGCATATAGTTCACAACAGGCACATCCAAATCGATCTTGCCTTCGTCAACCAGCTTCATTACAGCGGCTGTAAGCATCATTTTGCTGGTTGAACCAATGCCAAAGATCGTGTTCGAAGTAAGAGGCACCTTGTCGTTTATATCGTTCTTGCCCGTTTGACCGGACACTACAATCTCTCCACCATCGATGAGCGCATATTGCAGACTCGTCGTACCGTACGTCTCGGTCAGTAATTTGGCTTTTTCGATCACGGTTTTCTTCGTTTTCTCATACGTAAGGTTGCTGTTGTTATTCATGGCAGCCGGTGCGGCAATTGCAGATAGTGGGGCTAACATGGTTAACACTAGCGTTAAAGCTGCAATTGAAGTTCGTTTTTTGACTGTTCTCTTGACCACTCTCATTTTCTCTTGTTGTATCATTTGCATCTTCTCCTGTCAGTATCTCTTTATTTATTAGAGTATCTTAGCTTGGTTCTAAAATAAGCTTAACCAATATAAATGTACTCCTCGTGACGTCTATATGAACCGAGTATGAACAGGCAAAATAATTCGAGTACATGATGATTTACGATCCTTGATCCTTTTTTCGGCATAAAAATATCCCCTCTAAGTAGACACTTAAAGGGGATAATGACTTCGTCTATTTCAATGAAATTTCAAATTTGGAATTAACCTCACCTGCAAATACAATACGGCCGTTTTCTGGTAAGACAACCTCATTCTTACCGCTGACCACGGTGTGATTAATACAAACACCATTCTGATCATATACGGCAAAGGCGCCATTTGCAGGCATTTTCACCGTCATGACTTTTCCTTTCACATTTGCTGGTACCGAAAACCATTTAGCATATCCATCTGCTTGAATCATTGTTACAGATTGTTTACCCGAATAGAGTGGTTGTACAAGTTCCTCACTGGCGAATATGCTACCTACCGCTGTGATGTACTCTACTCCGTTCTTTTTAGAGAAATAAATTTCCTTTGTATCACGTCCAGCCATGCCAGGGATTTGCAGCTCCGTGACTGCTTCGTTTGCTCCAACAACCTTATTATTGGACATATACCCTGGTGTCTCTTTATTAGAATGAATAGGGATGATTGGTGATGAATTGAGATAAACCGTTGATGTATATTTCTGATTTACCACGTAATATCTTTTACCTTTACGCTTTTCCCACGAGGCGGTAACATCCTGAGATAATTCATTGGCTTCCAGCTTCTCCGCTGTATATTCTGAGAAAGCCAACTGCCCAAGTCCTGGCAAGGATATATAAGATCGAGACCACAGATAAGTACTTCCATTCTGCTCCGTAACGAATTTCAACTTTTCTGTGCCTTTATCGTTAACAAAAGTACCATCCGCTGTATATGTGTATTTTTGAGCCGAATCACTCGGAGCTGCGAGTGTGGATAGAGTCATTTGTCCAGCATGATTCATTTCGATCTTCTTAACCAAATTATTGGCGCCATACATACCTGCATACGTGGATATTTCTTTAGGTATATCTGCCTTCACTGGTACCCCAAATGATTTTTCCGGCTTCCGTTCTGTAATAATGCCCTTTTCCTCAAGTGCGCTGAGTAATAATTCACTCGCAATGAACTGATCTTTTGCACTTGTCCCACCTGATGAGGTAACGGCTGCTGCCAGATTGTATTCCGGCAGTACGATTAATGATGAGTGATACGATATGGTATCTCCACCTTTCGTAACGGCCTTGATGTCGTATTCACTGAATGGGAACAAGTTCACACTATCCCACCCTAGCCCGTAAGATATAGACGTATCGCTATCCTCCGGCCACATGCCTCTTTTGTATTCTTCTTGCTCCATGGCTTCTACCGACTTACTGGAAAGAATGCCTTCGACCTCTCCCGTGAATATTTGTGAAAATTTCACAAGATCTTCAGCGGTAGAGTAAATGCCTCCAGTAGCGATGATATTATTATTCTCTTGTGGAAGCTGGCCTTCATACAAAGGAGAATAGATTCCCGCCATCGCTACCGGATCAACCACATCCTGTGGTGTTTTGGTATGTTTCATGTCCAGGGGCTCTGTAATATATTTGTGTATAAATGCAGTAAAGCTCATGCCGCTAACACGTTCAACCATAATCTCAGCTAACGTAAAACCGTCGTTACAATATACGGAGTATTCTCCTGGATCGGCTTTTAGGTTTTGATTCGCCAATTGATCAAGAAACGTATCATGTGAATACGTGTCATTATCCCCGTACAATGTGGCATTGCTTCCGGAGCTGCCCAGTAGACCGGAGGAATGATTCAACAGCATGCGCGGTGTGATTTGTTTGTAGCGATTATCTTTCATTTTAAAATCCGGGATATAGTTCACAACAGGCACATCCAAATCAATCTTGCCATCGTCAACCAGCTTCATTACAGCAGTTGTAAGTACCATTTTACTGGTTGAACCGATGCCATAGATCGTGTTCGAAGTAAGAGGCACCTTGTTATTGATATCGTTTTTGCCCGTTTGACCGGACACCACAATCTCTCCACCATCGATTAATGCATATTGCACACTGGTCGTACCGTACGTCTCGGTAAGGATTTTGGCTTTCTCCGCTACTGTTTTCTTGGTTGGTTCATACGAAAAATTGCTTCTGTTATCGGCAGTTGGTGCGGCCATTACTGACATCGGAGCTAACATCGTTAACACCAGGGTTAACGCAGCGATTGAAGTTCGTTTTCCCTTTTGTCGTCCCATTCACATCATCTCCTGATTTTAATATTTTGGTTGATTAGAGTTCTTTTGGATCTATAAACTTCACTTCTGGATACAAGTCGCTCGGTCCCTGAATCAGATTTCCACCCGTTCCTTTCAATTGCTTGTTAAAGAAATCGAGTACATATTGATTTACGATGCTTGATCCTCTTTTACCATTGATGTCTCCTGTGATCCCGGACATTTTAATCAGCTCCGAATAGAATTGAAGGTCCGTGAAATTGAAGTGCTGGGTTCCTTCTACATAAACCACACTTCCCCCCTGATTGATAACATTTTTCATAATGTGCAGCTCATCTGAAAGAGATTTAGTTACTTCGTCATCCGAATTTCTATCCATTTCAAAATTGGCTAACCAGTCTTCAAAACTTCCCGATCGGATGAACATAAACGGCTTGTTTATATCATCTCTATTTTCCACTTCATATAGTGACCCATCCATATTAACCCCGGCCTTGATTCTCTGATCTAAATACGTTGCATTAAACGCGGTTGCACCCCCAAAAGAATGACCCATCGCGCCGATGTTATCTAGATCGATTTTTCCTTTAAACTGACTTTCGATTGCACCTGAATTCAGCTTTTCGATTTGATCGATTACAAACTCCACGTCTTCCGTCCATATATTCCCTGTTTTTGTACGTTCGTCTAGTGTAGTCGTACTTTTTTTATAATCCGTTACACGGCCGTCTGGAAAAAGGGTAGCAAAGGTGCTATACGTATGATCGATGGTGACCACGATAAAACCATGACTGGCCAGATTCTCGGCCTGTGATGCATGTAGAACTCTACTGGTTCCCATACCATGAGATAGTAGTACCACAGGATAAGGACTTGTAGAAGGTAATATTTCTACATTTTCATAAGAGTTGGTTTGACTATACTTCAAGTAGTCGAGCACAAATTCGGGCAGTTTTAAAGAAGTTGAGAAGCTCTGAATATACTTTTTGAACATTTCTTTATTATTTGGAAACAGCGTGTCACGCTTGTGGTTATTGCTGTTTTCAGTAGGGTACCAGACTTGAACCATTAGTTCCCTCTTATCGCTCTGATCTTCAGTTAAGACTTCAGCTCTATTCTGGTCTGTAAAATGAAATGTTTGAGTACCCACTTTCTCTGGACCATCCGGCTTCGGTAAATTAAAGACAGGTAGGTATACAGACAAGGCAGTAGAAACAACCAGCAGAATGACGATTAGGGAAGATAAACTATATTTCAAGAACTTCCCTATTTTTAGATTCACCATCTTTTCGGAATGTCTGAATAAAACGATGAGTATGAATAGAGCCGTCATGATATATACCAAAAGCAACTGCCATCTGTATCCCTCAACAAACAATTGAACTAATAATATAACGCTACTTCCTATACCCAAACCCAAGCCTATTTTCTTTGCACTTCTTTTAATAAACAATAGATCTACCAGTAAAGCGAAACAGGATAAAACTAAAAGTATTTCAAATAATCTCATTTGAATTCCTCTCTTTCATCACGGACATCGGCCGAATTGGACTTACTATGGAAAAACCGTCCCACAGGACGGCTTTTCATATTTCATTTATACACATCTGTGAAATCACGTGTAGACTTATACAGGATATTTACTTCGCTTCGTTCATGAATGCTCTAAAGTCTTCAGCTATTTCTTTAAATAACGTATGGTGTAAATAATGTTCGCCATCCATTGTTATTACTTTTCCATGTACCGAATCTTTGATCTGCCCTTCATGCAAAGGTATCCAACCTTTTACACCTTCATTATTCGCTTGAATAAAGAGAAGAAGTGGAAGGTCTTTAGGGAAGGTTAAGCCTTGGGCCCCTTTGAAATTGGAAGAAATATGGTCCATCTCATTTAACATCGTGGAACTATTCGAGTTTTTATTCGACAGCATTTTCATCTGCTCTACAGTGTGCTCATCAAATGGGAGTCCAGCATAAGGATCACCACCAAATTTGACCACTAATCTTTGGAGACCTGATTTTTTAAGGAATCCGAACATTGTTGTAGGCAATTTGGCATCCATACCCGGTTGTGTTGAAACACTGCTATCGATTCCGACAAATGCCGTCACCTCGTTTGGATATTTGTTCACATAATCAATGCCGTAAATGCCTGCAATGGAGTGGCCCATGAGGATATACTCGTTAATGTTAAGCTGTTGTAAAGCTTCATGAACTTCACTTACGATATTTTCTGCCGTTCTTTCTTTTTCAGTTCCATCACTTAATCCATAACCGAAAGGTTCAACCGCCACAACCTTGTAATATGGAGACAGTTCATCGATGAGCAGCTTAAAATCAAGCGCTGGTGCAGCCGTTCCATAGCCTGGCAGAAGCACGATCGTTTCCTTGCCTTCGCCTTGAATTAACACATTCATATTTTTCCCGTCTACAGATACGTGCTGGCCGTATGTCTCTATCTTTTTCGCCTCTGAATTGGTACTGATCACATTCGTGATATAAACAATACCTAGAAACAGAACAATGACGATTACGATTGCTCCTAGTACTTTAAGTATATTGTTTCTTACCTTTTTGGCCCTCGAGCCATTCTTCGCTTTCTTTTCCTCTGGTTGTGTCACTC
This sequence comes from Paenibacillus sp. GL_099_B, assembly GCF_057835695.1. Taxonomy (NCBI): domain Bacteria; kingdom Bacillati; phylum Bacillota; class Bacilli; order Caryophanales; family Paenibacillaceae; genus Paenibacillus; species Paenibacillus sp. GL_099_B. The sequence goes on along the minus strand of NZ_CM174430.1, from coordinate 3,173,465 downwards.
TCATCTTCTCCTGTCTTGAACTGTTTGTTCGGCTTTCTTCTGTGCTGCTGATGTAATCTTAACCAATGAAAATGTACTCCCCGTGACGTCAATATGAACTGAATATGAACAAGTAAATAAATTAATATTTACTGGGACGTCATAAATCCTCTGAATTTTTCAGCAATTTCTTTGGCATGGGAACGATACAAATAATGATTTGCCTCTAGCAGTACCACTTCACCATGTACAGAATCCTTTATTAACTTCTCGTGCTCAGGGATCCACCTGTCTGTTGCAGGATGATTCTTTTGAATAAAGAAAAGCACAGGGAGATTTACAGGGAACGTTAGTTGTTCAGCTGCTTTAAAATTGGAATACATGCTTTCTGCCTCATTTAATTGAGTGGTATTATACATATTTTTGTTTATCAGAATTTTCAATTGTTCTTTAGTTTGTTCATCATAAGGTAGTCCATCATAGGGATCAGCCCCCAATTTCAATTGCAATCTGCCAAAACCGAATTCTCGCAGTATTTTAAGCGGTCTAGTCATGGAAGAATCAATCTTTTTTTCACTCAGCGCTGGAGCACTGCTATCCAGTCCGACAAATGCACGTACTTCATTTGGATATTTGTTCACATAATCCAGGCTATAGATTCCCGATATGGAATGACCCATCAAGATATAGCGATCAATATGGAGACTCTGTAAAGCTTCATGAATCTCACTTACGATATTTGCCGTACTGCGTTCCTTTTCGGTCTGATCGCTCAATCCGTAACCAAAAGGCTCAACCACAACCACTTTATAATATGGAGTCAGCTCTGAGATAAGCGGCTTAAAATCTAGTGCTGGTGCGGCCGTTCCGTAACCGGGTAGAATCACAACGGTTTCATCGCCTTCACCCTGAATGGAGACGTTCATCTGTTTCCCATCTACAGACACATGCTGTCCATACGTTTCCATTCTTTTTTGCTCCGAATGACTACTGAATTTGTTTACGCTATACACGATGGCCACAAAAAGTAGGATGGCTATAACGATTGCACCTAATACTTTAAGCAAAATGTTTAACACTTTTCTTGTTCTGGTTCCACCCCACTGTTTCTTCTCTGTTTCTTGTGTCACACTCATCTGCTCCTGTCCTCATCTGTTTACTGGCCGTAACAAGCCGTTAATACAAGCCTAACCAACTAAAATGTCCTCATCATGACGACAATATGAACGGAGTATGAACTAACAAAAAAAAGGCCACGTTTCACATGCGAGGGAACTTGCATGTGAAACGTGGCCTGAAAATATGGTTTAGACAATCGGATGAACATTCTACACATCCACCTTATCCTGTAAGCTTAACTATTCCGTTGGTGGAGTGATGGGCAACGTGACAATAAAGGTCGTTCCCTGACCAGGTTCACTTTCCACTCGGATGTCCCCTTGATGAAGCGATACAATCTGTTTAACGATAGCAAGTCCCATACCACTGCCGTCATACTTGCGACTGTGAGAACGATCCGACTTGAAAAATCGTTCGAATATGCGCTTCTGGTCTTCAAGGGGGATACCGATACCTGTGTCGGAGATTCGAATAGTCACGTTCTTGATATCCTGCTTGGTGCTGACGTGAATTACGCCGCCATCCTTGGAAAATTTAATACCGTTGCTGAGAATATTCGTCCATACCTGGTTCAGCTGGTCGTGATCAGCCAAGACTTTAACTGCTTGGAGATCGAGCTCAAAGTGAATGTTGCGAGCAGACCATTGTGGCTGGAGAGTTACAATGACCCGCCTGATCTGTTCATCCAGGCTAAGTGTGCTAAGTCGTGGTTGCTGTGATTGCGATTCAAGCATACTCAGCTTGAGCAGATTATCGCTCATTTTGGACATCCGCTTCGCCTCGGCGATGATAATCTCAAGATATCGGCTTCGTTCTTGCTCTGAGAGGTTTACTTGTTTCAGTGCTTGAGCATAACCGGATATCGAAGTCAGCGGAGATTGAACCTCGTGTGACACATTCGTTACGAATTCCCTGCGCATCTGCTCCAACTGCTGCAAATCATGCATCATTTCTTCGAAACTGCGCGCCAGTGTGCCCAGTTCTCCGGTTTGCTTGATATTCAGCTTGACGTTGAAATCTCCAGCAGCGATCCGCTTCGTTGCTTTTGTCAGTTTTTTGATCGGTCTAACCAAAAATATGGAAGCAATCAGAATGATAATACTTCCTGCAATCAATGAACAGGTTGCAAAGATCGAAGCCCATTGGACGACAAACAAGGAAGAAGGTGGAGCGAGCGTCTCAAAAAACATTGCTTTCGCTCCCATTTCCGTTTTCACCGGCAAACCTAGTAGAACTGTTGCAATACCGTTCGGATTGTCCTGGACTACGCCTCCATCTAACACTTTCTTTAGTTGCTCTTTCGTCACCGTGGCCGATTTATGTCCGTTAAGCTTTCCATACGACTGGAACTGACCCGTTGCATCGTAAATTCGAATATGATATGAATTCAGTAGCTTCATTCCACTCACGAACGATTCTGCTTCACTTAATGGAAGGGTCTTGTAAATCTGCACGACATCTTGGCCGAAGTTACGTATGTTAATTTGAGCATTTTCATTCAATTGATCTTCGAATATCATCGTGGACATAAAAAAAGAAATGACTGTGCCGGCGATGACGGAGACCAGAAATGTCAGGACCACACGGATATATAACGATCTAATCATTCGTAAACCTCAAGCCGGTACCCCAGACCTCGCACCGTTTCGATCCGAAAATCGGGTGTTGTTGCGAATCGTTCACGCAGGCGTTTAATATGTACGTCTATCGTTCGATCATCACCGGCGTAATCAATACCCCAAATTTGATCGATCAATTGCTCACGTGTATAGACTTGTCCGGGTGTTCCAGCGAGTTTATAGAGCAATTCGAACTCCTTCAGCGGCAACGTAAGCGACTCTGTTCCGCTTGTCACCTTGTAGGTTTGTCGATCCAGGATGACGTTGCCGAAATGGATCGTCTGCGTGGAGCCGATTTTGTACCGTTTCAGTAATGCTCGAACACGAGCCGTGAGCTCCAACGGATCGAACGGTTTCGTCAGATAATCATCGGTTCCCAGTTCGAATCCCTTCACTTTCTCCCAGGTCTCCCCTCTCGCCGTCAGCATGAGCAACGGAAGATCAGGATTGGCTCTTCGTAGCTCCTTGCATAACGTCCAACCATCCATGATAGGCATCATGATATCAAGCACAACAAGATCGACATGTGTTGAGCCGTAAACGGTCAGTGCCTCCTTGCCATCCGCAGCTTCAGCCGTTTCAAATCCGTCATTTCTCAAAAATAAACAGACGAGTTCACGAATGTTCGGATCATCGTCAGCAACTAGTATTGTAGGCATTTGTTTCCTCTTTTCCTGTTTCCATGTCATGTAGTCGTAATCATTATACTATTATTGAATTTGTAAAAAGCAAGAAGCACGTAAGAAATTTAATCACGCCATCCCCTCAGAATGCTCTGCATCCCCGACTTGTTATGAAGAAACTGTTTCACACGAGAGCCATTGGCACCAGATGGATGAGGGAATCCCCATAAAATCTTCCCTTCATCTACCCGATGTTCATCAAGCAATTGATGTAGTACAGCCTCCACCGACTTTCCTAATGGAATAATCAGAGGATGCTTTAACTGTTCCAATTCAGGCAGAAATGACTCAAGTACAGCTCGATACAAAAATTCACTTTGAGGAATGGAAGGCTGATGTCCATTGTAATTTTGCTTATTCACCAAGACTGGATATCGAATCAGAGAAGTTGTATGTAACAATGTACAATCTGCTTCAAATAACCTTTGCACATGGGGCACACTTACATATTCATGCAAGCCGATTTCCTGGAGCATTAGAATCAAATTGGTACGCATGGAGCCGGCCATTCTTGCCGCTATTTTGGCTTCTTTACAGGCTTGCTCATATGATTTGTGTGCTTTCAAAGCCTGGATAGCCGTTCTATAAGCAATCTCCATCTGCTGCCAACCTGGTGTGATGCCCACAAGCATGACTTTTGCGGAAGGATTGATATATTCATTATGTGGAGAATAGAACATCTCCACCTCTCCTGAAGAGCTTAATTTCAGATCATTCATCAGCAGCTCTGCTTTGGAGTACTTTGGTTGTAACGGGTATGAATTCATCACATCAATCAGACGCTGTTGTTGAGTGGGAGATATCAGCATATTGCTCACTCCTTCCGGCATTATGTATTGGCTACCCTGCAGATTATCGCTTATATACCTTATTTTGTACAATAACAGCCTAATTAATTGAGATAAAAAGGGTAATTGACGGACAACGTCCATCAATTACCCTTTTTATTATTATGAATGGACCGGTAGTTGTACAGTAAATGTCGCACCTTCTCCCAACTCACTGAACACAGAGACAGTGCCATCATGCATCTCCACAATTTTATGCACGATGGAAAGGCCGAGCCCACTGCCGCCCAAGGCACGTGTACGGGATTGATCCGCTTTGTAGAACCGTTCAAATATACGAAGTTGATCCTGCTTTGTGATTCCGGGTCCACTGTCAGTAATACGTACACTGACCTTGCCTTCAGTTTGTGTAAGGAAAACATCAATTTTACCGCCTTCTGGCGTGAACTTGATTGCATTATGAATCAGGTTGATCCACAACTGAATCATCAAGTCCTCATCAGCAAAGATTTCAACTTCTTCCAGCTCTACATTCATATCAATTTTTTTGTCATCCCATTGGGGTTCGCAGGCCAGAACCAGGGTCACCAGCTGCCGATCCAATCGGTAAGATGTTTTATGAGATGCGTGATCGGATGAATCCAGAACGGCGAGTTTCATTAAATTATCACTCAGTCTGGACAAACGAACACATTCCGTCTCAATGATCGTCAGATACTTTTCCCGTTTCTCCTGGTCCATATCTTTATTTTTCAGCGCTCTGGCGAAGCCACTGATTGACGTGAGCGGTGATCCGATCTCATGTGATACATTGGAGATGAATTCCTGACGCAGATCTTCCATCACTTTGAGATTTGCCGCCATGTCATTGATGCTTTCAACCAACTGGACAAACGGGTGGGGATTTCTCTGTCTCCCGTTTCTATTGGCAAATTCCGCATCCAGATTCACACGAAAATCGCCCCGGGAAATACTTTTCAATGCCTGAATCATCTCATTAAAAAATTCATACTGCCTGCCTTTAACTAGCGGACCGATGATTGTAATGCATATTCCAAAGAAAATGAACCCGAGCATGGCATTGATCAGAAAAGCAAGCAATTCATGCGGTTCCCATGGGATAAAGGAATACACATATCTCGTAAGGTAGAAAGCTGCTGTCCAGCAGGCAAACAGGGCCAGAGATACCAGAATGACGTTTCTGGCAATATGAAGAAATCCAGCCTCCTGCTTCATTGCCTTACCTCTAGGCGATAGCCCAAACCTCGCATAGTACGAATGCCGAAAGCATGCTCTTCCTCCGGAAACCGTTCACGAAGTCGCTTGATATGCACATCAATCGTTCTCTCGTCCCCTTCGTAATCATAACCCCAGATCTTTTCGATTAACTGATCACGGGTAAAGGTTTTGCCAGGGTAACTCGCAAGGGTGAATAGCAGTTCAAATTCCTTGCGTGGCAACACAATATCCTGATCACCTTTCTTGCACTCAAACGTATCACCCCGCAGGACCAGTTCACCAAGCAGGATCACTTGTGAAGTCATAATCCGATATCGTTTCAATAAAGCCTTCACCCGTGCAACCAGCACCAGCGGATCAAAAGGCTTCACCAGATAATCATCCGTCCCAAGGGTAAAACCTTTGATGATCTGCGAGGTTTCCCCTTTTGCCGTTAACATCAGCAGCGGCAGATCCGTCTGCTGCCGCAACTGGCGGCAGAGTTCCCATCCGTCCATGCCTGGCATCATAATATCAAGAACGACGAGGTCGACCTTATGGTCAGCGAGTAATCGCAGTGCATCCAAACCGTCAACAGCCTCGATTACGTGCAAACCCTCCTGCTGTAAAAAATGTCCAACCAGCTCTCGGATATGCGGGTCGTCATCAACGACCAATATGCTTGTCAAAGTGACCACCTCCATTTTTTCAACCTTGCCTTATACTCCACATCCTGTCAAGAAAAAGACCTTATACCATTAAGGCATAACATCTCTTTCCTGACATGCTACACTTTTTTAGCAAAATATGATGATTTCCAATTACGTTCTGCGCATATATGCACGTACTGTCAATGGTGCAAAAATAGCTACAATAACCGCAGCTCCGGCAAGGCTAGTCACCAGATCTGTGCCCATTGTCCCTTGATTCGCCAATTCTCGTACAGCCGAGACCAAATGGGATATCGGATTGACATTGACTACCCACTGAAGCCAATTCGGCATCGTATCTACCGGAACGAAAGCGTTCGAAGCAAAGGTGAGCGGAAACAACACAAGCATGGAAATCCCTTGTACACTGGACGCTGTACGTGCAATAACACCGAGAAAAGCAAAAATCCAACTGATGGCCCAAGCGCACACAATAACCAGCAATCCTGCCATGGCGACATGACCCAATCCACCTGCAGGGCTATATCCTAATAAATATCCAATTGTAAAGGTAAGGAATGTTGCAATGGTATAGCGGATCGTGTCTGCCAGCAATGCTCCGGCCAGTGGCGCAATACGTGCTATAGGTAATGATTTGAATCGGTCAAATACCCCTTTATCCATATCCTCACGCAATTGCACACCAGTAACGACTGAGCTTGTAATTACCGTCTGCACAAGTATACCCGGAATAATGACCAACAAATAAGCTTGAATATTTCCCGAGATCGCACCACCAAAAATGTACGTAAACATCAATGTGAAAATGATTGGCTGTAGCGTAACATCGAATAATTGCTCTGGTGTTCGTCTAACCTTCAAGATCCCGCGATAAGCCATCGTTAAGGAATTCCGGACGGTTTGCCCAAAGCTTGTGTATTTTCTCAGCTTACGGCTTGGGTTTTGTTTCGCTATTGTATTGTTCATACTTGCAACTCCTCCACTGCTTTTGATTCTTGAGACGTATGAGACGTATGAGACGCATTGCCACTCGCATCTTGGCCCGTAATGGTAAGAAATACTTCATCAAGTGTAGGTTTCTGGACACTCATCTCTGCCAGATCAATGCCTGCGGAACGGAAGGCAATCAGCAGATCTGCTGCAATATTCGCATTTGCCATCGGTGCAGTAATCTTCCCTGCTTCCGCCGATACGCTGGATTCTGTGCGAAGGATCTGCTCCACAATCTGACGGGCGTGTTCAATCCGTGTCGGTTCCTGGATGCGCAGTTGAAGTGATGCAGTGCCAACGGAGGCTTTCAAATCATCCACTGTGCCTTCGGCCACAACATGGCCCTGATCAATTACGGCAACACGATCGGCCAGTTGATCCGCTTCATCGAGATATTGTGTTGTCAGAAGCACCGTTGAACCGGTCTTGACCAACTGGCGAATCGTATTCCACATCTGTGCACGTGTCCGTGGGTCAAGTCCAGTTGTCGGTTCGTCCAAAAAGATCAGCGGCGGCTGAGCAATAAGGCTTGCTGCCAGATCCAGACGGCGGCGCATGCCTCCCGAGAACCCTTTGATCGGACGTTTCGCCGCCTCCGTCAAGCCGAACTCTTCGAGCAGCTCAGCAGTCTTGCGTTTCGATTCTGCACGGCCAAGACCCAGCAGCCGTGAAAATATCATCAAATTTTCGTTGGCACTAAGTGACTCGTCAACCGATGCGTATTGTCCTGTAAGTCCAATTAGCTGGCGTACGATATGTGACTCCTTCACCACATCATGTCCAAATATTTTGGCTGATCCTCCATCGGGCCGAAGCAGCGTGCCCAGCATCCGAATGGTTGTTGTTTTCCCTGCTCCATTCGGGCCCAGTACGCCATAGATCGTACCTGCCTTCACGTTCAGATTCACACCATCCACTGCACGCTTATCTCCAAAGATTTTTACAAGCCCCTCTGCTTCAATGGCCCAATCTCCAAGTTCATTACTTGTTGTTCTTTGCTGTATGTTTGTCAATTGTGGTTCCTCCCATATCGTTTATAGGGGAAGAATATCGTACTTTTATGAACTGAATATGAATGGAATCGGAAAGTTTTCAATTTCAAATCACAAAACCCCGCCAAGGTCCAAATGGACACCGGCAGGGTTCGAATCGGATTATAATACTCTAATTTGCAGGTTTGATATCAAAGAAGTCCAGTTCTCCATATCCTTCACCTTTGGAGAAGCGAATTTTGTTCACACCAGCCTTTAGCTGAACTCTCGCTGTAGACAGTCCCCAGTTCTCCCATCCCTTGTTCGTAATGTAGAAAGGACTGGCTGTGCCTCCATTCACACTCAGCAGCAGGTTGGACCAGTTGCCGCCTGCTGTGCCATTCGCTGTCCTCGCCAGGAGAATATATGTGCCCGCAGTTGCTGCATTGACGTTAAATTCTACATAGCTGTCCGCCGTATCGATATGACCAGCTTTCATGCCGCCTGAACCAGAAGGACTCTGGGATGCATAAGCGATCCCACCAAAGGTTCCCTCTTCTCCTTCATATCGAACGATTGACTTTTCTCCCGAAGGTAGAGCAATAGGTACGTTGGGATTCACCGGTGTACCCAAATTCGGTGTATTGTCGGCATTCCAGGTGAACTTCTGTAAGCGGATCTCACGATTCCATCCGGAATTATTGAATTTCGCTGTGTGGTACATGATCCAGTCCTCAGTCCCGTCAGGTGATTTCGTAAAAGAATGATGACCCGGACCGTACAAGCCGTTGCCGGATTGGAAGATAGGCTGAGTGCGCTTGCTCCAGGATGCCGGATTCAGCAAATTGCTTGAGGCGTTAGCGGTAATAAGCCCCAGACAATAGTCGTTGGTCCAACTGCCACTTGCCGAGTACACTAGACTGATGATACCGTTTCGAACGATCACCTGCGGTCCCTCATTTACATTCGGGGAATGATTGGTTTCCCAGGCGTAGGTTGGTCGTGCAATTTCCACGCGATTTGAATCGATAGTCCAGGGATTACTCATTTGGGCAATGTACAGATTTTGCCTTACATTCGTATCTCCTTCCCAGCCCGACCAGATGAAGTAGAGCTGTCCGTTCACCTGTAATACCGTCCCGTCGATAGCCCACTTGTTGTTGGGATCCGTAATCTGTCCTTTGTATTGCCAGGTTCCCTGTGTGGGATCAGCTGATGTATTTTCCATAACGTACATGCGGTGATTTACGTTGTCTCCACTATCCTTGGCATAATAGATGTACCATGCACCGTTGATGTAATGAAGCTCAGGGGCCCAGATGCCGCAGCAGCCGGTATTAACAACTGTGGTTGGAGCCGCATCAATGGTTGTTAATTGAGCTGACTTCCAGATGGTAACATTACCACCTGTTGTTTTAGTGAAATAATAGAATCCGTCTGTGTGCTTGTATACCCATGGATCAGCTCCATCCTGCATCACCACATTGTAGAAGTTATTCTGAACGGTAGCTGCATGCGTCGTCTGTCCCATTGGGAAAATAAGAAATGCACATAAGGCCAGCAACAATTTGTTCCTGTAATTCATTATTTTCATCTACAGTCACGCTCCCTATAGGATTATGAATCATGCGCGCTTCTGAAGTTCAACGTTCAATCTTCGATGGCAGCCTTGCGGGAATTAATGCGACGAATCGTTTCCGGATTGAATTTGGGACGCCGGTCATAGGTGTAGAGTCCATTCACTTCCTGTTCCACATCATATAGCTGGGTATAACAAAACCCGAACATCTTTGGATGGTCCAGCAGGACATTGGTTAGTCCCTCATAACGTTTAATAAAAGCTTCTTCGGATTGTGGTCTGTCTCCGTACCCCCAAGCTTTTTCATCTTGCTGATCCGGATTCCACCAGATGCCACCATACTCGCTAATAAAATAAGGCTGTCCTTCATACGTCTGCCGCTCCGGAAAGGTATTGAACACTTCGCCGCCGCTTTTCATCGGTTCATATCTGGCCCGGAACGTTTCCGGGTTCTGATCATAGTCATGCAAATCGAAGATATCCGTCACTACATGAAAGTTACCGCTGGTATCAATGACTGGACGTGTCGGGTCCATACGTTTAGTCATCTCATAGACAATGCGGAGCACGTCGTTATCCTGCCGGGTTCCATCACGATCCCACGTTTCGTTGAACGGACACCAGCCGATAAGCGATGGATGATTGAAGTCACGTTCCATGCCTTCCATCCATTCCGGCAGGAACCGCGCGAGACTTTCGGTCGTTGTGATATCCTGTCCCCAGTTGGCGTGTTCTCCCCATACCAGGTATCCAAGCTGATCAGCCCAATACAGGAAACGTGGCTCAAACATCTTCTCGTGCAATCTGGCTCCATTAAAGCCAAGCTCCATGGAGATCTCAATGTCCTTGCGCAGATCCTCGTCGCTGGGTGCCGTGTAGATCCCGTCCGGGTAAAAGCCCTGATCCAGCACAAGCCGCTGAAAAACAGACTTCTCATTGATGCGGAATGCCATGCCGTCCAGCCTCACTGTCCGCAGTCCGAAATAAGTGGCAACCGTGTCGCTGGTCTGATCCTGCCCATGCAGCTTCAGTTCCAAGTCATACAGTTTGGCATTCCCCGGCTCCCATAAATGGATTTCGGATAATGGGACGGTAAGCTTCACAGCAGGTCCATGAACAACCGCCGTTGCCGATCCAACATCCTTGCCGTCAAAGCAGGCAGTTGCAGCCAGTTCCCCTCCAGCAGCGTTACCGCATATCTTCACGTCCAGGTGCACGCATGCATTATCCGGATCAGCCGCGACTTTCATGTCGGAGAGATACACCTCTGGCACCTGCTCCAGCCATACCGTTTGCCAGATGCCGGTAGTCCGCGTGTAATCGCAGCCATGTGAGTGGAATCGTCCGCTCTGTTTGCCTCGCGGCTGAAGTCCAGAACGCACATCGTCTTCCGCATAAACCGTGACTACATTCGTTCCCAATGAAACATGGGATGTGATATCAAAATGGAATGGCGAATAGCCTCCCCGATGCTTGCCAACGGCTTTCCCGTTGACCCAGATCTCGGCTTCGTAATCAACAGCGCCAAAATGAAGCAAAATGCGTCCATTCATCCAGGTATCCGGGATTGAGAATTCCCGTTTGTACCATACTGCTGCCATAAAATCGGTATATGCCACCCCTGACAGCTTACTCTCTGGACAGAACGGAACAGTGATTGTTCCAGAGAGGGGATGTTCGGACTGCTCATAACCGCGTTCTTTCCCACTTTTGCCATGATCCATTTCGAACTGCCAAGTTCCGTTCAGATTGATCCAATGGTTACGCACCCACTGAGGGCGAGGGTATTCCGGGCGTGGTGTCAGTGTCATCTTGTCTTTATTCATACGTAAATCACTCCTATTAGCCTTTGATTGAACCGATGTATACTCCTTTTACAAAGTACTTTTGTAGGAAAGGATATACCATCAGTATTGGAATGGTGGACACAACAATGGTGCAATATTTGTTCTGTATTTGAATCAAAGTATAATTACACAATAATTAGATGTCAACGTTTTCAATTTATTTTCTTGTAATAAAATACGTCTGGTATTCTTGCTTACTTTCCCTTCAAACAGCATGAGAAAGTTAATTATTCACTGGGAAACTCCATTAAAATGCTGTTTCAATGCGGTAAAACCCAGTTTGAAGCCAACATATTTTTTACTTTCTTCGCCTAATTACAGCATGCGTTTTCACCAAAGTATTTATATGCTTTGCTTTTTAATTACAAAATAATTGTAACTATAGGCATACCTATCCACTATTCTCGAGTCTTATGTCTTACTCTCCCGATGGAATTTGAAGCGCATGATCATCGCTGAAAGGCACACCAAAATCAGGTGTTCCATCCCTGTTCCATTCAAATTTTTGAATGCGCGTTGCCCGTAAACCGGTATCTGCACCCGGCGCAGGAAGGGCATGAAATACGATCCAGTCTTCCAGACCATCCGGTGATGTAGTAAAGCTGTTGTGTCCTGTGGCATATACACCATTTTCCATACTCTTCCGAAAAACAGGCTGCGGGGATTTGGTCCATGATGAGGCTAGCATCGGATCATCTTCTTCATTCATGGTCAACATGCCAAGTGCATAATCTTCCGACCAGGTTGTGCTGGCCGAGAAAATCAGAAAAACTCGTCCATTTCGATGCAGCGTAACCGGGCCTTCATTAATCGCCATCCCGCCTTGCTTTTCCCAGGAAAGGGTCGGCGCTGTTAACAGCACATGGTCACCTGTAAAAGAGTAAGGGTTAGACATCCGCATTATATAGATCGCTGACCCATATTCCGGAAAATGACCGTAGCCTGCGTACAGAAAATAGAGTTGACCATCCAGTTTCAGCACGGTACCATCCAGACCAGGGACAGGAGTGTCCAGGGCCCCCTTCCATACCCAATCGCCATCCATGGGATTCGAGCTTTCATTCTCCAGCACGCAAATCCGCCGTGAATCGTCCCCTCCCCCATCATTGGCCGTATAGTATATGTACCATTTTCCGTTCAAAAAATGGATTTCTGGTGCCCACAAATGATGGCTGAAACGCCCGCCAGGCTCCGGTGACCAGATGATTTTCCGATTGCCTTCGTCAATGTGAGATAATCGGGTGGACTGAATAAGCTCCAGGTAATTGGAGCGCGTACGCATAAAATAATAATGACCATCGGAGTGCCTGTAGACCCAAGGGTCTGCGGATTGCAGTGCCACCGGATTACAAAATGTACTGGTTGTCATCTCTATTCTCTCCCTTCATGTCGTGCTATTTTCTATTATCTGGCAGGATTTGTTTGCAGACAATTGTGAAAACGATTTAATTCGGTTGTGAAAAAAGACAACCTTCAAGCGATTTCGTCGGTCGAAAAAAAACATCCTGGAGACGGTTTTTCCTGTTGAAGTTTTACTGAATGCTTTGCATCCGCCATTCCAGTGGGGTAACCCCGACAGATCTGACAAAATAATCATAAAATCGGCTGGACGAAGTGAACCCTACTTCCGAAGATATCATTTCAACCGCTTTGTTGGTTTGTTGTAACAGCCGTTTGGCTTCCATTACACGAAGATTGATAATGTATTGCTTCGGAGAAACCCCCACCGATTCCGTGAATTTCTTTCGCAGATTGCTTTCTGACAGGAAATGTCGAGAGGCCAATTCACTAACTGTAATCGGCGTGTAGTATGCCGAATGAATCTCTTTCAGGACTTCCTGAATGATACCTTGACCGGTTGGATCGATCACAGGATGAGGAGCTTCGATTGAGCAATTTCGCTGGAACAGTAGCAGTGCTGTCTCCAGCGCTAGACGTATTAAATGATTGGAGTCAATGCTCCGCTTGTCTTCGGACCGCCACTCCTTCTCCAATTCGGATAAACTGATATCTGCCCAGCGAAGACTATCTTGATTGAGATGGGCAAGCTGAATGCGATTCCTCTGATGGTCCTGCCCATTGAAGAGATATCGACAATGCACGGGCAGGTAGTCATGATAATAATGCACGGAAATGCCCTGCCATGGCTCGGTACACACATAACCGTGATAAAGCCCTAGCGGGATCATAATAAGGTCACCCGCAACTACTTTGACATTCTGCTCTGGTGAACTGTAATACCCTTCTCCATCCAGTATAAGTGTCAATTCATCATAAGCATGTGAATGGGACTTGAATATACCTTCACCCTTCTCCAGATGAAACAAGTTCGGTTTAAAACGCTCGATACTCACGATACATGAAGTACCGTTATTTGGCATATCTCGCATCCTTATCACCCGCATTCATCGTATACCTTACCTGCATAATAATGTTCTGTTCATGATCCCCGAACTCATCGCCAAACAGGTTAATGCCTCCCTGATGCCTGGCATCCGGATGGATTCCAATGCGTAATCTTAACTTGGGTTTATCCTCAAGATGAAGATCTGACAGGGATACATCCGAAATTTTCTCCTTGTCCAGCGTGGTCATGTTGTCGTCCACACGCCACTTTTTGAGAATGCCGTATTGTGTGGAACCATCAGACCACCATGCCGGATTAAGTTTACCTCGGCGGTCGCCCAAATCTCCGGGACTAGTCCACATCCCGATCTCAGTGCCATTCACCCAAACGGAAATATCCGAGGGCCAATCATTGTTATAGGTTGCTACTTCAGAACAGATTTCCATGGACAATTCCAAAGCTTCAATCGTTGCACCTTGCGGAATATCCATCGGAAGCAGATATTCCAGATAACCTTTTGCCAGCCAGATGATCTGAGCATCAATATGCTTAGGATGATAGAAGCTTGCCGGGTCGTCTTCCTTCAGAATCATGTCCTCCGTGCTCGCCATGCCGCATGTTGGCGCGACTTCACAGTCGCTGTAATGTCCTATCGGCATCTGTACTTCATAGACATTTGTATCCCGTGTGGGAAAGGAAGTCACTCGATCCAGGGCGATATGAATATCATCATAATTGCGGCTGCAAACCTTCATGGCCCCTCGAGAAGCTGGGAGCATTTCCGTATGTATTAAATTGGCTGCCTCCAACACTTTAATATGGTTGGCTACCGTTGACACCGGCAGGTTAAGTGCTTCGGCAATTTCGATAATGTTTAATTTGTTGGCATTAAGAAGCTGGAGAATGTCAATCCGGGAACGAGTCGACAGGGCATGGGTTACAGTTACCAGTTTTTCCGGGTCGTTAAAGCTGAGTTCCAGCACGTATTTGCTCTCCTTTGGAAAATATTAATTAAAATAATTCTACTTAATAACAGGAATAAACACAATGTTGCCATGTTCCATCCTGCTTGCGAAAGAAATCATTTGAGAACATTTTCCACGTAATCTTTCCTATAGTATAGGCAATGAATAGAAGTAATCTGCATTTCTTGCATTTCTTGCGAAAGGAAGGTTATACGTGATAAGTGAAATCAACAGTTGGATCAGGCATATTGCTTCTAACTATATATTGATTATTGCGGCAGCTGTCATTTTCTTCGCAATTAAGGCTGTGATTGGTTTCTATACCTACAAGCATTACAACAAACAATTGGACCATCTGCACCATAAAGTCGATCTGCTCATCAAGGAACAGCAGCGTCTCGCTCAGCAGTTTTCCGTTCCCAACGGAAACAGCGACATGTCGCAAAAAGAAGACCACTTCGAGTCTTCATCGCAAACTCCTCTAATGTGATCTTCTCATATAATATGGAATGGATGCTCTTGTAAGTCCCTCTCTACTCTGTTACGTAAACAGCTGTTTTATCATACGTATGATCATTTGCCAGCTTTAGCATAAATTCAGCCAAATTACTACGGGACAGCTTCAGTTTGCGTGAGTTATCCCCATGAATCTCTGCCTCATGAATATAGTTTCCATTGTGTGCATCCGATGTAAGAACCGGAGGTTGGATCAAAACCCAATTGAGCTTGCTGCTGGTGATGATTGCATCCTTTTCCCTGTGATCACGAAGCAAGTTCGTCATAAATGTGGGGATGATGTACTTGTATAAAAAGCCCAGTTTCCCTGCGTCTGGATGAACACCGATAAAGGATACGTGAATGAGTTTCCCGGTATCGTTATTCTCCGCCGCCTGAACGATGTTCTTCATGGCATCGATCAAGGGCAAGTCCCTTCTGAACATTCCTTTGGCACCCAACACAGAGAAAACTGCGTCATATTTCTCCTTGCTCAGCACATCGTTGATATCCGAATAACGGGTTGCCTCACCCTTCTCCACTCTCAGATTACGAGGCGATACACTAATCTTGGATGGATTTCTGACAAATGCAGTAACCGTATGGCCCGCTTCCAGCGCTCGTAACATCAGTTCATTTCCTGTTCTTCCGGTTGCTCCAAAAATAATGATATTCACATACTCACTCCCCTTTGGACGATTCGTTCTGAAATTCATTAAGAAAGGCTTCAATATTACCAAAAAGTACTCTAAGCTTCGAAAAATCACTTTTCGTAATATCCAGAAAATAAAAATTCATGGTGCCTTCCCGACTTACTTCAATAAGATTTGCATCTTTTAATATCTTCAGGTGATGGGAGACCGCTGGACGAGATAAATTTGTCTGTTTGGCCAGATCCCCCACACGGATTCCCCGATCACTGTCTATTTCACTCTGAATTAATGCCATAATAATGGATTGACGTGTCTGATCTCCAATAGCAACCAGTGCTTGTAGACAATCGTTGAATTCACTTGCCAATCTTTTCATGCGATCCTGTTTAGCCACGAACCTTCCCCTCTGTCAAATGGTTTAATTCTACGAACCATCCTAGCACAAAAAACAACTAAATAATCATTGGGAAAGATAATCGAGACGAATGAACAAGATCTCCGTTTATTGAAAATGAATATAGCCGGGCCAGACATTTCTGGAAAATACCTTGAACGTTATAAAAGCCGTGATTGTTTGTTGTTAAACATCCAATCACGGCTTTTATATATTGACTGTATGATATTAATCTTTCTCCTAGTGCACAATCTTCACAGGCAAGTACGTCAGAGACTGGCCTGGAGCCGAGACGGTAAGGTTATTTTCCAAATCAAATGATTCAACCGATTCGATGAAAGGTACCCTTTCTACAAACGCGGTCAAAGCAACACTTAATTCCATTCTCGCCAGTGGAGCACCCAGACAGAAATGCGGACCATTCCCAAAGGTGAGGTGTTTTTTGTTATTAGGACGGTGAATATTCAAGTCGAACGGATTTTCAAATATGGTTTCATCCATATTCGCCGCACTCATCCAGGAGATAACGACATCCCCTTTTTTCAATTCTACACCCAAGAGATCATTATCCTTCTTAACAGTCCGATGTCGCTTGGCATTATGGAAGCGATAACGAAGCATCTCTTCCACCGCAAGTGGGATCAGCTCAGGGTTCTCTCGTAATTGCACATACAGGTTGGGGTCATCATAGAGAAAAGAATAAAATGTATTAGATACCATGTGACTGGTTGTTTCGATACCAGCACCGAGCAAAAGCATGGTGGTTCGAACAATCTCATCATCGGAAAACTTCTCGCCGTCCACATCCACTTTCAACAGATCTGTAATGATATCGTCGCCAGGCTGAGTCCGTTTCTGAACGACAATAGGGTACAGGAACTGGTAATACTCCTGTGCTGCGACCTGCTTTTTCAGTTCCATTTCCTCTGCATTTTCTCTATTGGCGGGTTGAAACAGAATATCTACCCAACTTTTGAAGCGGTGGCTGTCCGTCAGCGGTATGCCCAACAAATCAGACATAACCATGGAAGGCAATGGTGCTGCCAGTGCTTGCACGATGTCGATCGTTGTATTGAGCTCGATATCCTCCACCAGTTGCTTCGCAATGTTCCGAATCCGTGGCTCCCAGTTTTTCAGACTGCGTGGTGTAAAAGCAGCTGAGAGCAACGAACGGCTTTTTTGATGACGCGGAGGATCTATGCTCGAAATATTCATTTTGTCCGGCGGTGTGCCTTCCTTGTTTTTAGCTCCGACTGAAATGGTTGTTCTTGAGCCTTCGGATGAAAAATATTCATGATTGCTTAGTACCTGCTTGACATCGTCATATCTGAACACATTCCATGTGTCCGTATCCTCATGATAGTAGACAGGTTTCTCTGACAACATTTTCCGAAACCAGTGAAGAGGAAAAAACTCTTCCGATCTGGACTGGAAATTGGTAATATCGTGAACACGAATCACTTCTTTGTACATCCAGTACACCGCCTCTCGAACTATTTTATCCAAAGGAAAGAGGGATTTCTTCCATGCCTCTGATAATCATCCCCAGCGCCACTTCAGTTCTTCGCCTCCCTTTGATTCCTCCTTTGTTGGCACATGAATTGACAGTTCAGCGCACAACCAATTTTATACTAATCGTATATTATTTGGAATGAAACTTTCGAACTATATTCATAATCTGGATAATTCAAGGTATATTTTTATACTATTCGTATATTTAATGACGAGAATTAAGTTCTTAAGGGTTATGTACTTTTGGGCAAAATAAACAAGCTCAAGAAATGAAAACATCATTAATCTGGGATTACAGATAGACAGGGATGAACATGTCTAAACCTCATACGTAGACCATATGGTTTACTATGGTATGCTTGAACACTAGACTCATTCTTTGCACATCGGGGTTACGTTCGGGAGGGATACAGTGAATTGGATACGTCCAGTGAATAGAGGAGAATCTGTCTTTAAAGTTAAAAATAATCGCATTATCTACTTTGCAAAATTATCTATTCCACTTAATGCCCTTATCGCAGTTGGAAAAATACTTTTAGGAATCTTTACGCTCTCCTTCTTTTTATGCATTAACGCCTTTTATAATATTGGCATCGCTGTTGCCAAGTATTACGCAGCAAAAGCACATGAGGACTCGAATCTTGATGATTCCAGCCCGGAGGAAATCCTAAAAAAACAATACGCGGCATACCGATTTATAGGCAATATTGTGCTCGCTTCAAGTACGGTGTACATCATTTATTGCAGTAAGTTATTATTCGTTACAGGCAGCAAAACACATTATCCTCACTATGTCGCCTTCATCATAGCTGCCGTTACTTTTACCGAAATCGCGGTATCTCTTGGGGGCGCCATTATGGCGAGACGGAATAATGAACCGGTCATTGAAGCCATCAAACTGACGAACTTCTCTTCATCATTGATCTCACTTTCATTAACACAAACTGCGATCATGTCATTCTCATACAAAGGAGATCCTACATTTTACAATGGACTGTCAGGCATCATTTTTGGTGCTCTGGCAGCACTCATCGGGCTGTATATGATATTACGAACTCCGACAGGAGATTAGCCCATTTATAGTCTGTTGAAAAGACATCTGCGTATAGTTGAGTCTGACTATAGCTGGATGTTTTTTTGTTATATCAAGTCATTGTAAGAATAAGCGCGAATTAAAGAGAACTGTTTGGCAAGGAAATGCGGTGCATAGGGCATGTCATTACGAAGCCAGGATACAATGGTACCAATCAGAGCTGAGGAACTGTACCAGATAGCGATTTCCTTATGAATACCCGCTTGTGAAAGAGAGCTTCCCAGCTCCAAGCTTTCGATCTTGGCCGAAACGAGTGTCGTTAGTAATTTCATGAGCCTCTCCGTAAAAATGGGGGTTCGTCTGGAAGCGAGAACGACGCGATAGAATTTGGAATGTTCAGCAAAGTGTTCAAGCAATTTCACAAGCACTGGCCAACCATCGTCTTTGGCAGCATCTTCAAATTGAGGAGCATATTCGTCCACAATTCGTTCAATGTGCTCGATCATCTCGTCCGCCATTTTCTCCATCATGTCTGTGATGTCCCGATAATGCAGATAGAAGGTCACACGGTTGATCGTCGCTCGTTCTGCAATCCGGTTGACGGACAATTTCTCGATGTCCATTTCCTGCAACAGATCTACAAAAGCATCACGAATCAACTGTCTTGTGCGAAGTATACGAGGATCTGTAGAAGACTTCTTTTCGTTTTTCATACAATATCACTCCTCAAATTTTAAAAATTACAATTTTAAATGATCAGTCGTTTATTTCCGAATTAGACGACATATTTTATTATTTCGTAAAATAAGCAACGAAAATACCCAAAATCGTAAATTGTAATCTTCGGGAATATGTATATAATTCAATAGATACAATGTAAACTATACAACACGTTGTAAATTTAGTCACGTGTGGATTGAAAGGATGGAATGGATTGAGCCAGGCTAGATTAAAAGAAAGAGATGACGTAAAAAAGGGCCCCATACTGTTTGTTATGATTTTGGGTGCATTTCTTGCCACATTGAACCAAACCGTTATGAGTGTGGCAACTCCGGAGCTGATGGGTGATTTTAATATCTCGGCAGCAACAGCCCAATGGTTTACGACAGGCTACATGCTGGTGAATGGTGTACTCATTCCTATCACGGCCTATTTCATGCAACGCTTTTCGACACGGCAATTATTTCAAGCTTCGATGTTTATTTTCCTCATCGGTACCATTATATCTGCCCTTGCGAGTAATTTCGGTACATTGTTGACAGGACGTATGGTTCAAGCAGCCGGTGCTGGTATTATCATGCCATTGTTAATGCATGTCATTCTTACCTTGTTCACTCCTGAGAAAAGGGGCGCCGCGATGGGGATGGTCGGCTTTGCCATCATTTTCGCTCCAGCGATTGGGCCAACCCTTGCTGGATATATTCTTGAGAACTACACATGGCAAACGATGTTTTACGGGATGATCCCACTAACCGTTATTGTTATTGGTTTTGCGTTTGTATATCTCAAAAATGTATCGGAACGAGTCAATCTCAAGTTCGACACACTCAGTGTGTTACTGTCCACGATTGGATTCGGCGCATTGCTGTATGGCTTCAGCCGGGCAGGAAGTCTGGGATGGTCAAGCGCAGAAGTAATCATATGCATTGCAGCAGGAGTCATTGCTCTTGGACTGTTCACATGGAGACAACTCGCGTCTGCAAATCCGCTGCTCGATCTGCGGGCTTTCAAGTATAATATGTTCTCACTGACAACAATCATTAATATCGCGATCACGATGATCATGTATGCTGATATGATGTTGCTTCCTTTATACCTCCAAAATGCACGAGGTTACACAGCATTGGAGTCCGGATTATTATTGCTTCCAGGGGCGCTTGTCATGGGCTTCCTGATGCCGATAACGGGTAGATTGTTTGACCGGTTTGGCGCAAAATGGCTGGCAATTATCGGGATGGTTATCACGATCGTAACCACCATCGGTTTTATCGATCTAACGGATTCTACTAGTTATACCTACCTTGTATTAATGTCAACAGGTCGTCGAATTGGTATGGCCCTGCTTATGATGCCTATCCAAACGGCAGGTTTGAATCAACTGCCACCAAGACTAGGACCACACGGTACAGCAATATCCAACACCGTCAGACAAGTAGCTGGCGCTGTGGGTACTTCATTGCTCGTAAGTGTAATGACCAGCCGCACAACAGCACATGTTCAAGATATGGTTGCAACGGGTGCAGCCAAAGGCTTAACCCAGCAGCAGTTGGGAATGGAATCCATGATCCAGGGAATTAATGATGCTTATGTTGTCATTATCGGCATTGCCGTTCTCGGATTGCTACTTTCCTTCTTCATCAAACGTACCAAACAAGCGACGGAGGAAGACTCCAAGCAGCCTGCAAGACAAAAAGTCTCGATGAATACAAATTAAAAATAGCATTAACATGAATTGCATTATGTAGGGTCTATTGTATCTTATATAAAAAGCGGCAGATCAGGACACTAAGCTTTACGTCCAATCTGCCGCTTTTTTTGTGGTGTATTACATAATATAAATGAACAATTTGCCTGCACACGTAAGTAAGAACAGCTGCGTTAACTCGTTCTCTCCATGAGGATCTGCCTGAATTGTTCGAGATACGATCTGCAATCTTTGACAATCCTGTTTGCCTCACACTGAAGAGAAGACGATTCAAATTCCGTTTGAAACGCCTGTAGCGTTACTTCCAACATGGAGATATTGATCTCTTTCTGCTCAACTAAAACAAGCAGCCCTTTGGTCAGTTCTTTCGCTTTAATAGGTACTTCCAATTGGAGAATAGAATGACTGAATTTCTGAAGACCTGCAATCAGGTTATTTTTATCCAACACTATTTCTTTGGAATCAGGAGCGATCATCAAAAGACTTGGAAAATCAATAATATGCTCTTGTCTTTCCAGCATGGAACGAAGCAAGATTTCAATGTAGTTCAGGATTTTGGGCACAAGATAGTTCCAATCCGGTTGGTCAAGATGGAAGTTTCTCCACATGTTCGAGATTTGATGGATCATGCCAAAACCAAAAATAGCCCCTTCATAAGCAAAAGGTTTTAATTCTTTCCCAAATACCTGTACCAGTCGTTCAGATAACCAATTTAACTGCATGCGAGTCAAATTTTTCAGATCGCATTCTCCAGAGTAGAAGCCTGTCCAGAATAGCTCCACAACAAGCTTTTTTTCTGGCAAAATCATCGGCACCATAATCTGATCCACCAGTAAATCAAAATCGGAAGCATAGCTTTGGCTCTCCAAATCTTTGCGAATCATCATATCTTCCTGTACACGTTGCTCCAGAATAGCAAGAATACAATCATCCTTGGAACCAAAGAATTTATAAAATGTTCCTTTGGACACACCTGACTTGTCTAAGATCATTTGTATGGAGGTGTTCGTTACTCCATGTTTCTCAAAGAGCACAAGCGCTGAGTCCAATAACATTTGTTTCCGTTTATTCATAAGTTCCCCCTGGATGATTTAGGTGGTTCACGTTACGCTATCTAATAATCTACTGCAAATCCACTGCAAACATCACATGTTCCTTCCCTATTCCCCTGATTTTAATATTTTGGTGGCCCGTCTCCTGGAAGCCAGCTTTACGTAACACTCGAATCGATCCGGCATTGTCGGGCAGTGCGCCTGCCTCCACTCGTTTTATTCCCGCTTCATTCATGGCAAAATCCAGTGCTAGCCGAAGGGCTTCACTCATGTATCCCTTGCCATTCTGCACTTGATCAAGCACATAACCAACAATCCATTTGGCTGTGGAATCCAGTTCAAGTTCGAACAGAGAAATCTCCCCAATGAGCTGATGCGTATTGTTCATGAAGATCCCGAAAGAGTAACGTTTCTCTTCTTCCCTGGCCTTGTTCCAACCTTCAAGAAGAGCGACCTGACCCTCCAATGTATAGAATGTCTCCAATCGTTCACTTGCCGATATTTCTTCGAAAACAGCCCGGTTACGGAACTGCAAATCCAGCAGTGATGCCGCGTCCTCCACGTTCAAAAATCGTAAATAGATGCGTTCCCCATGATTGCCCATCTGTATGTTCATCCTTGTCTCTGGTTGTAGTAGATTTCATTCATCAGAAATACGAGAGTTGCCTTTTATAAGCCATATCCCAGAACAGATATTCAAATTCAACACTTCTTCTGAATATGTCTTCAATGGCCTCTAGTTCCTGCTCTGTTTTATGTTCACATAATGCATCCAGTGTATCATAGAACCATTCGAATGAGTCGCGGAATTCATCACTTGCATAATTTTCGATCCAAGTCTGATAGAAATTGCCCTCTAATGAATCTCGATATTGTTCTTTTAATCTTGTGGCATAGTCGTAATACGTCCACGCACAAGGGAAAATGACGGCGATGATTTCGGCAACCCCACCTGTTTGTGCAACACTCATCATATTCGACGTATAGGCCTTGTTGTAAAGAGATGGTTTGACAGCATGATTTTCATCCAGCGTAATCCCAAATTCATTCATGTAATTTCGATGCAAATCCATTTCTTCGTATAGAATAGCGTGTTGAATCACCGTAAAGTTCGTCATCAGTTTTTCATCTGTCGCCTTCACCGCACCCATGGCAAAAATCTTCGCATATTCAATCAGATATGTATAGTCCTGAAGAAGATAAAACTTAAACGCTTCCTGATCCAGTGTGCCTTTCCCCATTTCGTGTAAAAAGGGATGGTTGTATCCATCTTCCCATACGGTTATGGACTTATCTTTTAACGTTCTTGAAAATGACATGATCATTTCTCCTTTTATTAAAATCATAATGTCCCAGCTTCAAATCAAGCTATCGCGTCCTGTCCAAAAGCAAACCAAAAAGCCCTTGTCCTATTTTCGGCAAGGGCAAAATAACATGAGTACATGTCATTTGCTCCCTACGTCAGTATTAACTAACAGGTTCAAAGGGTCAGGTTTTAACCTTCTCAACTGCGAACAGTCCCCCTGCAAATAGCTCAGGCTTATTACAACATGTGTTTTTCCAAATGTCAAACCATTCCTATTAATCTTCAAGTTCCCCTAAATCTTCTTGCAAGTTCTTAAGTCGGGTGCGGATGGTCTTAATCATACTTTGCACCTTGTTTAACTCATCCACCAATTTATGCTCATTCGAGATGTTCGTTGCAGAAGTTGAACGATACGCTGGAGATGTCCTTAACTGATCTAAATCCGATTCGTATGTCCGCCGCTCTTCCTCGGCTTTTGCCAATTCCTCCTCGGCGATGCCAATTTGGTGCTCCAGATAAATAATGTCTGATGAGTTGCCGTGAGTTAAGCGCTGTGAATACGTCATGGTTCACCTCATTTCTGATCATCCATTGCTTTTCCAAGATCATATGGCTGAATATCGATATCCAAATCTATACCAAGAGCCAACTTGGCCAGTTGACTTCCAATAAAAGGCCCCATCGTTAGACCGGACGCTCCAAGCCCGTTGGCTGTGATCAAGCCATTCCAACCAGGAACAGCACCCATAACCGGAAGAAAACCCGGTGTAAAAGGACGGAAGCCTACTCTTACTTCCAGAAACGTGCTATCAGCTAAACCGGGAGCTAGTTCCAATCCTTTATTCAAAATTTCCTGCATTCCGCCTGCGGTTACTCTTGTATCATATCCTTCAATATCATTTTCGTGAGTCGCCCCGATCACAATCTTCTGTTGATCAAAGGCTAACAGATATTGATCCGAAGGAGGTATGACCACAGGCCAGTTACCAGTGTCTTCTCGATCATGAACCTGCAAATGCATAATTTGCGCCTTCTGATAGTGAACCTTAAAATCAATGCCCAAGGGCTTCAACAGTTCATTAGCCCAAGCGCCGGCACACACAATAACCTCGTCAGCCGATATGACTTTACCGTCAACAACCACTCCAGTTACTCGGTCCGATTCATATTGAAGTGTCGCTTCCCCATCCATCAGGACCGCTCCATTTCGTTGTGCGGATCGGATTAAGGCATCACGCAGTGCACGTCCATCGATACGCGCAGCACCACTGATGTAGACTGACTGAACATTTTCCTCCAGAAGAGGAAAACGCTCATGGGTTTCTTTTGCATCCAGACGAGTAATATCAGCAATCTCCGGTGCATCTTCTTTACGAAGGTGTGCCCGCTCCTGCATCTTGTTGATTTTCTCCACATCCGTATGAATACTAAGAGCACCCACTTGAGCGTAACCTGTCTCTGTTTCCCCTTCGCTCTTGAGTTCTTCAATCAATCCGGGATAAAAACGTGCACCTGCCTTGGCGAGCTGATACCAATCCTGGTTGCGGCGCTGAGATAACCAGGGACAGATGATCCCGGCAGCAGCATCCGTAGCCTGCCCTCGATCTTTCCGGTCTATAATAAGAACTTCCGCACCCCGTTTTGCCAGTTGATACGCTGTGGAAGCCCCAAGAATTCCTGATCCTACGACGATGACTTTCTTCATGACTGCATCCCTTTCCTAAATCACTGTATCCATTATAGCGTATACTGTTTGGTCTGATAATGGCAAGGCACCGACATTATGATACATATTCCTAAAAGGTTTTCGATGAGAGGTTATCGAATTGAATAGACCGTTTAAATTAATGTTATTTATGTAATAAAATTCAAAACAAGTTTCTTTTAACTCTGTATCCGCGCCATTTACGCACACGACCTTTAACGAAATGAGGAATAACACAACGATGCCGAAACCTAGTATGGGGAATTCGCTGGATACCGATATGCCGCTTATGATTACAGGTCAAAACCAGCTGACCGTAGATGAATTAATGAATTGGAACGGCCACTCACGGGATTACAGCATTGTGCAGTGTATCGGGGGAACAGGGAAAATCGCAGCGAAAAATCATGAATTTTCAATTCGGGAAGGAACAGCTCTTATTATGTTCCCGGAGGTGACATACC
This sequence comes from Paenibacillus sp. GL_099_B, assembly GCF_057835695.1. NCBI lineage: Bacteria > Bacillati > Bacillota > Bacilli > Caryophanales > Paenibacillaceae > Paenibacillus > Paenibacillus sp. GL_099_B. Next base: position 3,147,650 of record NZ_CM174430.1, on the reverse strand, counting down.
GTTACGACAATCTGAGTGATTCATTGTTGTTCGATTGTTTGTCCTTTAATGGCTATTTATTGCCTCGCTTTCTGCATACCTTGCAGATCGGGGAGCTGCGCGCCTTCAAGCCGGACGGAATGCTTCATATCCTGTTGCATGAAATAACGTTGGCGCTACAGTCCCGGCACAAGGATCAGATCTGGCACGTATCCGCATTGCTGTACATGCTTCTGGTCAGGCTAACTATTGATGGAGATCGTTATGGTGCTTATGAACGCTCGGATGCCCGATTAAAGCTAGCCGGACTTGTTACTTTTATCAAGCAAAATTATGATCAGGATATCTCGCTCTCCATGCTTGCTCACCAAATGGACGTCACCGAACAGCATTTGAATCGGATATTCAAAAAGGAATTCCAACTGACTCCGCTTGAGTATCTGACACGATATCGGTTGTTAAAAGCCAAGGAAATGCTCGTCCATGACGCCGGAATAACTGCCCACGAGATTGCCCGGGCTGTCGGTTTCAACAGCGCCAGTTATTTTGGATCCGTATTCAAAAAATATGAAGGGATCTCCCCTATCGAGTTACGCAAGCAATACCAAAGTTAAAGGATTTCCATCGTGATCTCTGCCAGCGAGGTTAACCGCAGATCATACTTCGAGAATTCCAGATTACGCGTTACCTCGTTAGGCACAATGACACAGCGAATCCCCGCGGCTTTGGCTGCCTTCAGTCCATTCGGCGAGTCTTCGAACACAACCGCTTCGGATGCCCCGATCCCGAGACTCTCCAGGGCGAGCAGATACAATTCCGGGTCCGGTTTGACCCGCTTGACGTCCTCGGCTGTATGAATGACATCGAATAATTCGAAAATGCCGAGAGTACGTAAATAACCATGAACCCAATCCCGGGTAGAGCTGGAAGCAACGGCAAGTTGAATTCCCTTTTTACGGGCAGACTGGAGCAACTCATGCACGCCTGGAAGAATTGCTGCCTGTCCCAGGTAAGCTTCGTATTTCTGTTCAGAGAGCAACTTGATATGATCGTGATCGATCGGTTTTTGCAGCGCTTGCTCCAGGTATAGAAAAGGATGAAATTCTTCAAACGATGTTCCTACGTTTTTCGACCAAAGCTCCAGGCCAAGTTCAAGTCCATGCTCTTTATAAATATCGCGAAAAGCATAGAACCAGGGAGTCTCCGTGTCCACAATAAGTCCATCAAAATCCAAAATAAAGGCTTTTACCATTCCGCTTTTCTCCCTCCAATGATCAGCCGATTGGCAGGGAGATGGGCTTAAAAGCGTGCAGTCACGTCCGGACGGGTAACATTCATCGATAAAAAGTGACAAGTGCATCCCGTTCCGGCTGGTGACTGTCCAACAACTCCAGCCCGGATCTCCCCCTCTATCGGCATGCCGAAATATCGGATTAATTTCCACTCCACCCCATCGGGTGAATAAAAAAATGAAATGCAGTCCTCCACTTTGCGTATGCGCAGATAAGGATTCGTTACGGGAACTTCAACCGAATTGCAATCGTCGGATGAACCTTCCTTCGTCACCACCGACACAATAGTAGCTGCTTTTCCATCATACTCAAAACAAAGCTTGCACCAGTTTCGTTCATCCGCCATAACCATCAAACATCCGGAATCATATTGATTTTTCATGTCCACGGTTAGCTGGGTCGTCATTTCAAAATCGTTAGGCACGGGCATCGACAGAAATGGCGCAGTTGCACGGATGTGTTTACCCGCTGGGTCCCGGAAAAAGTCCGTATCGGCCTGAGCTTCTACAATCAGAACTCCTTGATCGGTATAAGACCAGCTCTTCGGCTCATTGATCCAATTCATTTGGTTTCTTGTTTCTGTTGCAAATACGTTTGTCATCTCTTTGCCTCCCAGGTTCATTTTCTGTATTATATATTCGTTCGATATACAGAAAACCCCTTCTCCTACATATTTTTGTAAGTACTGATCGCTTGGGAGTGTTTCTGGGGATCAGGGAGGAATAACATTATGACCATGAGTACGATGTAAAGTGCAAGAATGACACTGAACAACAGCACGGGATTATAGTGATACAGCAGCCCTGTAAGGTAACCTGATGGAATTGCTGTTAACGTCATGACGGTCTGCACAGCCGAGAACATATCCGCTTTTTCATGTGTACCCAATCGGTTCATAAGCAGTGAGTCCCGGTACGTTTGCAAGATGAAATTGCCTGCCGCCAGTACAATTAGAGTCAGAAATAACATGGCTATATTCCCCGCAGGGATCAACAGAAAAAGTATTGCACCCACTGTACTCAGAATGATCGAGGAACTGACATACTTTTCTTCTGAACGCCGTTTCATACGCGGGATAATGACCAAATACAAGAGCATGACGGTTACTGCGGTGATGACCGGGATAAATGAAATAATCTGATCATTGAATTTTAACTGTTCCTTAAAAAAAATCACCTGAAAAAAGTTCAGCTGCAGGATCAGATTGGAAAGCACCGTGATGAGAATAATCGGTAAAAGCCTCCGTTTGTAGAACGATTTGCCGAAAAGTCGCAGACTGGAAGCCAGACTCTGTATCACCCGTGTCTGGCTATGCATTCCCATAAGTTCCTTCCCTACTGCGGTCTCATCCGTATATCGGTTGCGAATGAAGAACATTACGGTCATGAGGATGCCACCGACAAAATAAATACTGGCTAGTGTTGGCACAATGCCAAAATCGGCAATCACTACCCCGGCGATCGGTGTCAGTACTCCAGCACCCGTAATGATCATGTTGAGAATGGCGAATACCTTGGATCGCTTGTGTTCTTCAACATCCTCAATAATTAGACAGTTGAAGGAAACCGTCACAAATTTGGAGGTTGCATTCAGCAGGTAAGCGATCAGAAACAACCAAAAATTCTGAGAAAAAGCCCAGATGAACATGGGAACACTCCAGGCAATCAAATCAAAAATCAGTGTTGTTCGCTTGCGACCAAGCTTATTCGTGATTGAACCCGCAAATAACTGAAATATAAAGGCAAAATAAAGATTCACCGAATTGATCAAACCAATTTCAATATCCGAAAGTCCGGCTTCCTTCATATATAAGGGAGCATAAAAAAGAACAATCGTGCCCGGAATGGCCCATACCGGTTCAAGTAAGATGGAGTACCGCGGATTTCTCGGCAAATCCTGTAGCAGCTTCAATCGATATCTCCCCCTTTACTGCGGTGTTTCACCGCTGCGAATTCCTGCTTTTCGCAGCGGCAAAACCACCAATTCTACATGCTTACAAGATCAGAGCTGTTTTAACCGAATTCATGGGCAACTTCTCTCCGGTACGCAGATGATACCCGATTGTCCCATTGAATGCCTGTTCATAATCACTCAGCAGTTCCGTAGAGGTAACCATTTGCTCCAGTTCCGAAATACTTTGTGCAAATTTCAATGCTGTACTGATCATCGAGTGATTAGCTACCGCACCAATGATACTGATGCCATCATTAATCACGGCAGTTGATTTGAACGTGACCTCATAGCTGTCGTCATAACCCATAGGAATGATCTTGCCGCCTTTGGCAATCATCTCAAATCCTACATGAAGCTGGTTACCAACCGCGTCCACTACAATATCAAACTTCTTGTTATTATTGATCTTGTATACTTTATCGAGCGTCAGTTCCTGAGGATAGAACACATGATCCGCGATCTCTGAAGCGAACTCTTTGCGGAATGGATCAACTTCCGTGCCTACAGTAAGCCTTGCCAATCGTTTGCTCACAAGCTGACATAGGGAACCTATTGCACCAGACCCGAGGACCAGTACAGAGTCACTAGGCTTAGTCCCTGCTTTCATGAACGTCTGAAGTACACATCCCAGTGGTTCGATCATCATGGCCGTTTCCCAGCTCATGGAATCCGGGATGGCATAGATATACTTTTCGTCCCCAACAAAATATTCAGCAAAGGTTCCGTGTGTCGTCATCCCTACTTGATAGTCATCAAAATTCTCGCAGTAGATGAACAATCCTTCGCGGCAATAGGAGCAGGTACCGCAAGATTGCGTGGGATCAACCAATACCCGATCACCTACCTTGAAACCGCGAACTTCGTCGCCAACCTCAATCACTGTACCTACACCTTCATGACCAATAATCGTTCCTTTATTCGCTGGCACTTTGCCTTTGACAATATTCAGGTCTGTACCGCAGATGCCTGAACCATAGATTTTAATTTTTACCTGGTTTGGCTTTTGTATGGTTGGCTCCTCAATATCCTGGTAAGTCACCTGTTTAAGATCCTGATATACGAGTGCTTTCATTGAATATTCCTCCTAGTCGATGTTCTTATTTGAATAAAATTTTAAACGTTTTCGTAAATCTCAATTCGAAAGGTGTTCCTGTTTCAGCATTTCTTTCCAGTCGGAAAGTGTCTGCAAGAGAGCTTCCTCCACCCACAACAATTCATCCCGGGTATGAGCATCTGAGAAAATAAAGTACCCTTTGGTAAAAATTCCGAAGTGGGCCATTCGTTTGACCATAAACTCTCGGAAAGGATCGGTATGAAAGTTTTCCTCCGAAATAGAGCTAATGGAGAAGCTCGCATAGGTACCCTTCAACACCAATTGATCGGTTAATCCAAGAAGTACGAGTTCAGCTTCAATCAAATCCATAATCCGAATAGTAGCCTCGCGCCAGCTAGGCCATACTTTAGCGCTTTTCATCAATCTCTCACATGCAATCGCTGCCGCGAGTGCAGTGGTCTCGCTGGAATGCGCGTTGCTGAATCTGACCTGACCTGATAACGACATCAGATGTTCCGGTCCCATCACGGCTGCGAGTGGCAGTCCATTCGCCATGCCTTTGGAAATACAAAGCAGATCCGGCCAGATGTCATACTCCCCAGCTGTAGCTTGCTTGCCCATTCGAATACCGGAGGTGACTTCATCAAATATGACAATGATATCCAATGACCGACATAGGGATACAACTTGCGCCAACGGGTCACGTTTCCATTCATTCGGACAAAGGACAATGCAGGCGATATCCTCGGGAGAGGATTGGATTTGGGCCTCGATACGCTCTGGTGAGGGCTTATCTATCCAGATTGTTGTGCGTTCGATATCCACGGGGATGCCTCGCTCTTTCGTTTCGCGGCCAAGTACCCATAGGCAGACCAGTCATGCCACCCGTGATAGGCCGTCGCGATGACCCTGCTTTTGCCACTTCCAGCACGAGCCAGACGTACGGCTCCACTGACGGCATCGGCGCCGCTTTTGGTGAATCGCAATGAGGGGTAGCGACCTTCAAACCGCTCCAAAATCAATTCAGCGCATTCAAGTTCAACATCAGCAGGAATAGAATAACTTGTCCCTTTTTTCAGCTGATGGATGACGGTTAATTGAACTTCGTGCCGTGCATGTCCCCATGGCGCCGTACCCATGGCCATCTCACAATCCAACCATTCATTTCCATCGATATCTATAAAACGGGAATTGCGTGCTTCTGCGCAGCATACGGGTGTATATCCCGGAAATAATCGTTCTGGTGCTTTGGCTAACGTACTGCATCCGCTCGGAATTACCTTTTCGACATGTTCCAACCACTCCAGATTCCGTGTAAACCTTACGGCACGATCCAGCGTGCTCTCTTTTGATTTCACCTTTGGTTCCTCCCTGTTTACTTGGTTTGTGAGTTAGCGAACTTTGGAGCCAGGCCAGCAGCCATCATATATACGATCCATGGTAATGACATTGCCATACAGATCAATAATCAGATCTTTGGCTCGATGAGCATGTCTCATCTCGATCCAGTAACGGTTTTCTAGCAAACGAGCGAAATTGTCCACCAGAAACAACAATCGGTTCTCGCTATGAATCAGCTCCTTGCCCAGAACCTGCGGCAGCCAGATGGCTCCATTAGAGTTAAAGCGGTTGGAATAGTCACGCACCTCAGCAACAGGCGCAATGTCAGCTTCCTCCAGCTTGGTCCAGAATGTATCTGCGTCGCTGCGCACTTCTGCAAGATCAATACCAACGATCGGCAAATGTTGATATTCACTCTGGCGATCAAGCTGTTCTTTCAGATGACCGAATACGAATGGCCAAACATCGGCCTCAATTTCCCCACCCCACTTTTTCCAGAAACGTGCCAGATTGTTTTTCCGGTTGAAGTTGCGATGAATGCCACTGCTCCGTTCCCAGTGATAGGCGAGAATATTCGGATTAATAACCGTTTCATATCCGGCTGCCCTTGCTCGCATCTGATAATCAAAATCCTCATAACCGTTAAAGAACTTCTCATCCAGTTCGCCTACCGTTTCATACACTTCCCTCTTCATACCAAACATGGCGAATACGACAAGCTGAACTGAAAATGTTTCCTTCGGAATGTCTTCAGGCGAGGCGTTCAGAAATAAGTGGCGGCCAATTGTATCGGCAAATGCAATACCACAATGCTGCACACCTCCCGTTTGCGGATAGAGCAGAACACCGCCAATCATACCGATCGTAATGTCGCTGTCCATCGTCTCTTTCATCATTGATTGCCAGTTCGGTTGAAGGATCGTATCGGAATCCAGGAAGAAAATATAATCTCCCTCTGCTCGCCGAAGTGCGCTATTGATTGATACAGCACAACCGAGTGGAAAATCATGCTGAAGTATTTCAATTGTTACACCTTCCCTTACCTCTTGCTTCAGTTTCTCCAGATGCTGTAAGACTGCAGAACCGGAACCATCGTTGATAAAAATGATTTGACTTGACGGGCTTACTGTCCGTAGCAATGAATCGGTGAACAGGTTCAGAATGTTATAGTCCTGGTTAACTGGCACAATAATGGTGTAAAGCATGGAATCCCTCCTGTTGGATATGACGGAATGAGTGCAAAAGCGAGTTGAAACGGTATCGCGTTCAGTGCAGATTATCGACCTCCTTGTCGCAAATTCACTGTCTTAATTTGGTAATGATTTGAATCTACTAGAAATTTATATCATTTTTTGTAAGTTTGAAATCTTAAATTCTGAACTCTGTTAAAATTTGAATATGTACTGAAAAGAAAATATGCGCCTTTCAAGTATCGCTGATAGCTCTCCACGCAAAAAAACACCTCCAAAGTGAGTCCGTATCCAATGACACGACCGACTCCACAATGGGGTGTTATATTGCATTATTATATGTTGTTATAAGGTAGTGGCTACTTATCTGGCCCTAAAGCCATGATAGAACGTATCCACAACCAGAGAAGCTGCTGATTTACGCGCAATATCACCACTTACAACCTGCTGCCACGTCAGAAACAAGATAGAATATAGCACATCTACAATCCAGTTTTTATTGACATCCTGACGAAAATAATTCTTTTGCTGCAACAAGCTGACCGCATGCAGTATAGGCTCTCTCAGCTTCAAATCTGCTCCCTCAATCTCAGGGTTATAGTGTATAGCTGCATCATGGGTAAGGAAGAATATTTTATCTCCTAACGGAATAAGCACTTCAATCAATTGCGGAATATATGTTTCACAGTTTTCCTCATCCAGCTGAATGTTTTGCATGGCCTCACTTACCACCTCAATCGCACGCAAGCCCAGATAAACCATTAATTGTTCGCGACTTTCCACGTAACGATGAAGAGTCGCAATGCCGATTTTTGCAGAGTCTGCGATATCATTCATGGATGCATTGGGCTTTTCAATCAGCAGTTTGGTTGCTTCGTCCAGAATCGAGTTAAGTCTTGTTTGCTTCATCGATGTCATTTCTTTTTTCAACGGGTTTACACCTCTTGCGGAGTTTATTCTATAAATTGATTCAATGATCCATCATTTGATTGGAATGTGACTTTAAAATTATAGCATAGTTGCTCACAATTCCGATGGCTGAACACGTAACAAGCATCACCTATTGATTGGTTATGTATTGCAAAGATATATGTAATGATTAAAAGCCGCCAAGCGGCGGCTCTTAGAATTTATATCTTTTATCTTTCCTTTTGCTTATAGCTCGATAATTCTCGTTGCAATATTTGCGCAAAATTCACTGTCATGCTCTACAAACAGAAGGGTCGGGGAGTACTCCAGCAGCAACTCTTCAATTTGCATGCGAGAAATGACATCTACAAAATTGAGAGGTTCATCCCAAACGTGCAAATGAGCTTTCTCACTCAGACTTTTGGCAATCAGAACCTTCTTTTTTTGGCCAGCGCTAAACGTCGAAATATCTTTCTCCAATTGAAGTCTGGAAAAATCAAGCTTTCTTAGTATGGATTTAAACAGGCTTTCATCGATTCCCTGCGTGACAGCATAATCCGATAAATGGCCTCCGAGATCAGACGTATCCTGTGACACATACGAGATCTTAACCTGATGATCCTTTCGAAAAAGGCCTGTATATGGGATATTCTCATCACAAATCAATTTAAGGATGCTTGATTTTCCAGATCCGTTTTTACCATAAAGCGCAATACGATCGCCTTTTTCAACTGTGAAACTGACGTCCTTACATACCGTATTGGAGTCGTATGCAATCGATACATGTTCCAATTCGACGAGTTCTTTCTTGTGAAAATCCAGTTGATGAATCTGGAGGCGTTCTGCATTTTCAATATTTTTGAGCAGTTTGGACTTTTCTTGGATGGCGGATTGCTGCCTCTGCTCGATATTTTTGGAACGTTTCATCATTTTGGCAGCCTTGTGTCCAATATAGCCTTTATCCACCTTTGAACCGGAATTTCTCGTACCATTTTTGGTTCTTTCCACTTCATGTGACCATCCGCCCGTCCGTTTGGCTGAGTCGGATAAACGCTTGATGTCCTTTATTAATTTCTCATTACTTGCAAGTTCAAACTGATCTTGCCTTTGTTTATTTTCCCACCAAGCTGAGAAGTTCCCTCTCTGAATCTCAATGTTATTTTTATTGATGGACAGGATGTGGTCTACGCTGTTATCCAGAAAGGATCGATCGTGGGATACCAAAATAAATCCACTTTTGCTGCGAAGATAATTACTGACGAGTTTTCTCGCATGAATGTCGAGATGATTGGTAGGCTCATCAATGAGCAAAAATCGATTATCCTTCAGGAACAAGGCAGCCAGCATCACCTTCGTTTGTTCTCCGTTTGATAAGGAATCGAAAGGTCGATACAAAATATTTTCCGAAACTTTTAACAGGTTAAGCTCTCGCACAAGCTGCCAGTGCAAATATTCAGGATAGACCTCTTCAATGACATCGAGGGTCATAGCTCCTTTATTCTCAACCTGAAAAGGAAAGTACTCAAAGCTAACATTCGCAGAAATAGTTCCGCTGTATTCATATTTACCAAGCAGAAGATTGAGGAATGTCGTTTTGCCTCTGCCGTTCCTTCCGGTGAAACCCAATTTCCAATCGGAGTCCAGCTGAAAACTCACATTTTCAAATATATTATCGTAACTGCCATCATAGGCAAAGGTTAGGTTGGTAACGTTGATTAAAGACATAAAGATCATCCTTTTTATGTGAAATATAAAAGTTAACCGACGGGATATTTACCACGACATGGTCCCTCACTTTATATTTGAACATAATCAGAATTTTAATCGCTCTTGAATGAATGACACCATTCCCCGTGTCACTGAGTTATTAGAATATCCTCAAATGAAAAAACGCAAAAAAGCCCCCATTCACCGGTGCTTTTTTGCGTAACTACATCAACCTGACTATACGATAAAATAAACCTGGCGCCTGAGAACTTAACGCCAAGATAATCTATGCATAGGAGGATAAAGTGCCGGATTCTGATTAGTTATGTTGTGAACCATGTCAGTGTTCATGTTCGTTGACAGGTTCACATAAACATCTACAACCTCTAATTCAGTCATCGCTCTATCCCCCTTTAAAAGCTCAATAATTTAATACCAGAAACTTAACATGGAATACAACCATGGGTCAAGGCGAGAAATCATGTCGATCCCTTTTAAACTCCACCTTCCACCCGACCCTCATGGATTTATAGTCACCATGCGCTGTATTTAATTTATTTCAATTATTAAACGGCCGCATACAGCGGTTTGTACACCGGATGCCACATGGCAGCTTTTACCGCCTCTTCAACGTCTTTCAGCTCTACACGCGCAACGCCATCTTCCACTGCCGCCTTGGCGACTGCCACTGCAACTTTGTACGAAACAGCATGCAGCTCTTTCACTCTTGGCAGAAGTGGAGCACCTGGTGCAGAGGAGTCTACCGAATTAGCTACGGCCACTGCAGCTGCGGTGAACATGTTTTTGGTGAACTTCGATGCTTTTGCAACAATCGCTCCCAGGCCCAAACCAGGGAACACAAAAGCATTATTGGATTGACCAATTTCATATAAAGTGTCATTAAACATGACAGATTCAAATGGACTGCCTGTTGCAATCAATGCTTTGCCATCCGTCCATTCAATCAGACTTCTTGGTGCTGCTTCGGCAAGCGAAGTCGGGTTGGACATTGGCATAATGATTGGACGTTCCACATGCTTCGCCATTTCTTTGATAACTTGTTCATTAAAGGCACCTGTCACACCAGAAGTGCCGATCAGAATCGTTGGTTTGATTTGTTTCACAGCTTCCAGCAAACTGACCTGTCCCTGCTCATTCAATGCCCAATCTTTCACTTCCGCAGCTTTACGCACATATGGTTTCTGGAATTCAAATAGACCTTCCGTCTCATCGGTAAGGATTCCGCGGTAATCGAAAGCCCAGAACCGGTTCTCCGCTTCCTCCCTCTCAAGCCCTTCTTCCATCATGGCGTCAAGAATCTGATCCGCGTTACCAATACCAGCGGCCCCTGGACCAAATACAAGGACACGATGCTCACGAAGAGGCACACCCGTCACTTGAACTCCGGACATGATTGCCGCAAGCGTTACCGCACCCGTTCCCTGAATATCATCATTAAACGTAAGCAGTTCTTCCCCATATTTCTGTATAATATTTCTGGCATTCACGCTGCCCAAGTCTTCCCAGTGAAGCAGGATATCCGGGAACCACTTTGTTGTTTCTTTCACAAAGGCTTCGATAAATTGATCATATTTTTCCCCGCGAATCCGTTCATGACGGTTGCCCACATACAATGGGTCATTCAGCAGTTTGGGATTATTGGTTCCGACGTCAAGCACGACAGGCAAAACGCGGCTTGGATCAACGCCTACGGCTGCTGTGTATACCGCGAGTTTACCAATCGCAATATTAATGCCGCCAACGCCCCAGTCTCCGATGCCCAGAATACTTTCCGAGTCGGTCACAACAATCAAATCTACATTTCCAGCGTGTAAACCACTGTTACGGAAGGCTTCCTCCAGCCCGTCCATATCATTAATGGATAAATATAAACCACCAGGTCTGTGATACTGATTGCTATATTCCTGAATAGCTTGGCCAACCGTAGGTGTATACACAATCGGCAGCATTTCACTAAGGTGATCCTTCATTAGACGGTAGAATAATACAATATTTCGGTTGAACAAATCACTAAGCATGATGCTTTTCCGCAAATTATCCGATTCATTCTGCAATTGCTGATATACTCGACTCACTTGTTCTTCAATATTTAAAACCATCGGTGGCAAGATGCCATTCAGGTTAAGCTCTCTTCTTTCTTCTTCGTTAAAGGCAGTACCCTTGTTCAACATGGGATTGGACAGAACATCCTTACCTTTCAAAGAGGTTTTTAAGTTTCCATTGGAATCTACAAAAAATGAGTTCATTTACTAATTGCCTTCTTTCATGATGTCTCTTGACGTTTTAACGCCTTTTTAATTTCTTTTTAACACTTAATAACTTTTGGTTAGTTATAGTTCTTCCGATGACAATTATAAAATATTTTCTATGGCATGTAAACGAACTCATGAAACTTTCATGAATGAAATTCAATTTCGTTTCGATAAATAAAATTTATCACTTTGTCATTTTTCAACAAATTCATTTTATAAACAGATTCTTTTGGAATACAAAAAAGCCACGAAACTTCGTGGCTCTACCACCTTTTATGTGGGCACAAGTATTGCTCATTCTTTTTGGTTGAGTGCTATTTGTACTCAGTACAAATAGCCTAAAAAATCGAGTTCTCCTTCACTCCATGACATGGTTCCGACTTCTCTAACCATCAACCCCTCGACCTTCTGAATTCCAACTCCAATTGTAGTTAAGGTCTCATGGTCAATTTTCAACCACTTACATGTGTTGTTAACCGTTTTGAATCCATTTTTGCTATATAAGTCCTCTTGATCAGCAAATAATAGCACAAAATCAATATGCCCTTTAGACAGCTTCTCCACTTCCGCTAGCAAAAAGGAACCGATTCCTTGAGAGCGATGTGTAATGGAAACACACAGATCAATGATCCCTAGGACTTTTATTGCATTTCCATTTAAATTCATTATTCTGTAATCTAATCCTACATGCCCAATCAGTTGATTATCTGAAGTGAATGCTAATATTCTGCAATGTGGAATTTGCTTGAAATACAATCGGTCTTTCGGAAAAACCTCTGGAAAACTGGCAACAAGCAATTCCTGAAGAAGCGTTGACCATTCTTCGTTCAAATCCATATCATAAGCTTTAATTAATTTCAAAAAATATCCCCCTTGATTAAATCGATTTCTGTTCTTTATTTCGTCTCTGCAACCTTACACACTTCTACGTATATCTTGATGATATACTCATCCGGATTATTTTCCGCAAAATAACTGAGCAGATCCATGGCATACACGTTTCCACAGATCTCAAATCCCTCACGTTCTATATACTCTTTGATGATTAGATACGTTTTGGGCATGCTTTCATATGATCCTCGATGATTCATGACAGCATACAATCCTTTGGGCTTGACTAGCATCGCTTCGCCAGGAATCGGTGCTTTTATTTGGTTGCAAAAGTAGTCCGGATAGAAGTGTCCCGTCTCAAAACTCTCCTGACAAACTACAGTCCATACCGGAAACTCATATTCGATCATTCGCTCTTCGCAATGGTTTCGATATTCGACAAACTTGCGGGAAAACTCCTTGTCTCCATCCCCCCGTTCCAGTTGAACGGCAATAAAATATTCTTTCTCGCATTCTTCAAAAGCCAGACCTTCATATGAAGCACTCATAGCTTGCCGTGTCATGACAATGGCACCATTCAAGAGCTTTTGCATACGTTTGATTCGGAGTTGTTCTAGCTCCAGTTCCTTCACTTTCTGTTCAAACAGCTCGATTAATAAAGGCGTATTTTGATTTTGAATAAAAGACTTAATTTCCTCGAGAGAGCTTCCCGCCTTCTTTAGCACATGGATTACATCAAGTACATAGGTTTGCTGAATACCGTAATAACGGTAACCGTTGGAATTCGTAAACTCCGGCTTTAACAGTCCAATCTCATCATAATGAAATAAAGTATGTTTAGTGACTCCGCAGATTTTTGCAAATTCACTGGTAGTAAATTGTTGTGTATGGTTTCCCGACATTGTACATGCCTCCGCTAGAATCTATGGTTCAAAAGTAAATTTGACTATAGGGTTACCCTATAGTTTATGGTTTGAAAATGCAAGTTATCTATATATATTGTTGGAGGGAAACATGTCAAAGTTAAAACGTTGGATGATTCTTGTTATTGTATCAAGTGCACTATTACTAATTGTGATGGACATGACCATCCTTTACACCGCTTTACCTAGCTTAACCCATGATTTAGGTGCGTCAGCCTCAGAAAAATTATGGATTCTGAACGGTTACTCCCTCGTCATGGCGGGGCTTCTGCCTGCAATGGGAACGCTTGGGGACCGTCTTGGTCATAAGATAATATTCACCCTGGGATTGCTCGTATTTTCTGTCGCTTCTCTTACTGCTGCCTTTTCTCCAGTACCGGCTGTACTGGTCATGAGTAGAATTCTTCTTGCAGTTGGCGCATCCATGATGATGCCAGCGACATTGTCGATCATCAGGGTTACCTTTACGAATGAACGAGAACTTGCACTCGCGATCGGCATTTGGGGCTCCATTGCATCAGGTGGTGCGGGACTGGGTCCGATTGTCGGCGGGATGCTTCTTCAACACTTCTGGTGGGGTTCTGTGTTTCTGATTAACCTCCCCATTGCCCTTCTCGCGTTTGTTTTCGCCTTAAAAATGATTCCTAAACATCAAGGTGATGCGTCGAAAAAGTGGGATTTCACCAGTTCCATTCAGATCATGATCGCCATGGTGGGAATCATCTATTCCATCAAGGAATTCACAAGACGCGAAGGATCTCTGACATTAGCCAGTATCGCTGCAATAATAGGTGTGCTGTCCCTTATCATCTTTATTCGCCGTCAAAATAACAGCACCAACCCGCTTTTGGATCTGTCCTTATTCAAAATCCCAAGATTCAGCACCGGCTTTATCACCGCACTGGTCGGTTTGTTTGCGCAAATGGGTGTGCAATATATGGTCACTCAACGCCTTCAACTTGTGGAGGGCATGTCACCGCTTCAAGCAGGACTTTTTACCTTATCTATACCCGTTGCAGCACTCATTGCTGGCCCTATTGTCGGTTCCATCATGCATCGTGTAGATGTCGTATATATCAAAAGTCTCTCTCTCTTGATCGCCGGTCTGGGCATAGGGATATATCTGATGCAATTCAATGCAGGGTTTACTGGACAGATCCTCGGTTTAGCACTGCTTGGCGCAGGTCTTGGCGCAGGGATGACCGCAGCATCCCATTCTATTATGAGTTACGCACCTCCGCACAAAGCAGGTATGGCAGCATCGATTGAGGAAGTGGGTTATGAGCTGGGTGGAGCATCAGGTATTGCCATCATTGGGAGCATGTCTACTCTTGTATACACGCTTGCTATGAGGATTCCTGAGGGGATTAATGTGCCAGCTAATGTGAAGGACAGTCTAGATGAAGCTCTTCTCGCTGCCGAAAGTTTACCTACTGAGTCTGCGGAGTCACTCAAACTTGCCGCCTTTGCTGCTTTTGACCAATCCTTCTTTGTGGTCATTGCAGGATTAACTTTATTTTTACTCGTTGCTGCTCTGATCATGAGCTGGGTAGCCTTGCGTTTAAAACGCTCAAAAAGAAACGGTGTTGAAACATAATGCAATGCAATTCATTTCATGAAATGAAGCGAGGTATATACGATCATGTGGTTTCCAATAATAAATGGAATTATTATTTTAATCGGTATGTATGCTATTTATCTGATCGTTAGAAATTTGTCAAAATAAGAGGATTGATTACTCGCCTAAGGAATATAGGCATCCTCTACCTCAACTTTTCGTTCATTTCCGTTTGCTATGTATCTTACGTGAATGACATTTCCTTTCTGGAATTGGGGAATATGTGTAACCGGGATATATGTCTCTACAATCGTCGGAAAGGTACGGCCGTCAACTTGGGTAACGGTCAAATCCAGTCGTATTCCCGGCCTTCCATCCATACTGGATGAAGTTTGTGTAATGTCATGAATAATCGCCTCTGCGGGAATTCCCTCCATTAAAATGCTTTTTCGAAGGTGCTGTTTCTGTTTATTGTTATGGAGCAGTTTAAATATCATAATCATAGTGATTGTGCCTGTTATCAGCCCAAAGCCAATAACAGCAACAATAGCAATTAATGTAGTCGACATAATGGCCTCCTTTTATTGAAACTTATGTTTACTATTTCTTGTTTATATCTCTTATTCCTGCAAATTTGCTTGATCTGGAACACCTCCATATCAAAAAAACCGCCTTATAGGCGGTTTCTTGTTTCTGAATGAAGTTCTTGCGTTCTATAATACTGGCATGAACTCTAACCGTATATGTTGAACTCAATCTACTTTCGCACCATAAGAGCGTACAAACAATATCGCTTGTTCGCGATCCAAACGTACGCCTTTAATATCCAATGATTTCAGATCGATTCCTTCCAGGTTAGCGCCTCTAAGATCGGCCCCTTGCAGCTTGGCTCTACTTAAAACTGCTCTTGTGAGATCACAGTCTCTCAGATCCGCTTTGGTAAAATCTGTGTCCGTAAAGTCGGCTTCAAAGAAACGAATTCCTCGCAAATCCTGTTTCCCTAATCGGGTATGTCTCAGATTCGTATAAGACCAATCGCCTTGACTTAGTGTAATACCATCCATTTGCGCACCGGAAAAGTCCGACCCCGTCATCTTGCAGGAGGTGAATTTGGAAGCGAAAAGATTAGCACCACCAAATAAGCAGTTTTCAAAAGCCGACTCTCTATGGATGGAGCCATTCATGGAAGCACCTTTAAAGTCACACTCGATAAAACGGCAGTTGCTTGTCTCGATTTCTTCCATCGAAGCGTTCATAAAGGTACACTGTTTGAAAACACAGCTGATTAGTTCTCCATACCGCAAGTCACGTCCTTCAAAATGTACACCTTCATATTCCTGATCCTTATATTGAAACATCACGTACACCCCATCTTGTATGATTATCATGTTTTCCCCATTAAAGAGCTTTTTATAATATACCATACGGCTGTCAAGTACCTGCTTAAACGTCTGCAAAAGTCAAGTCACTTTTTTCTGAAAAACATAGCTACTTCTAATAAAAAAACCGCGAAAATCGCGGCTTTTTGGCTCCATAAATGTGTTTAGCTAGTACTTCAATCAGGTTCTCTCTATAATTCCTTATCTGCATATGATCTAAAATTTTCCGTAATCGCTAACCTTTTGCTTCCTTCCAGGTAAAAGTGATCATCTGCTCTCCAGGTATGACTTTTTTTATTTTGTCTTCGGTGATATACATAGTTAAAAGGTGATGTAGCATACGTTTTGAAACCTTTTTTTCTGCATTGTCTTAGAAAGGTTACATCTTCTCCAATGGAACGATCCGTGAATCGGACCTTCTTTAATATCTCCCTTTTGAACAGAAGTGTGCCACCTTGTATAAATTCCACATGTTTATTCTTTTCTTTGGGTGATCTGACCAGCAGCGTTTTTGAGGCACCCAAGTAAACCAGACACGAATGTTTGCCCACGATATCGCTTTTCGTTCGTCTTAGTCCATTCACTTGTTCTTTCAAATAAAAAGGCGAGTAGTAGTCATCATCATCAAATTTGGCGATCAACGGGAATCGGGCTCGGGTAATCCCAGCATTCAGGCTTTGTCCGAGCGATATGCTTTCTGGTACTTGATAGACGCTAACATTCGCATGTTTTCGAACGCGATTTTGATATAATTGCAGATTCATGCTGTCATGATTCAAAATGATGATTAGCTCTTTTGCCTTATAGCGCTGTCGATAATAATTTTGCAGGATGTTGTCAAAGAATTGTGGCCGATTGGTACATACAATGATGGAAACACCGTTTCCCGCTTTCTTTGTGATCATGACATCCCCTCTTTCCTGCTCATACATATTTTTTCATCATACGTTCAGAAGTAGAGAATGGTATAGACGAATCGATAGCGTATAAAAGACCAAAAAAACCTTTATCCTCATCAGGAGGATAAAGGTTTCTGAAATTCATACTAGGCTTGATTGGATTCGTTCATATATACTGCTTTACCTGTACGAGCGGATTCATAGAGTGCCTCCAGTATTTGCGAAACAACCAGAGCCTGTTTAGGCGTTACGACCGGTTCCAGATCCTTATCGATTGCTTCAATCCACTTTCTCATCTCTACATCCGGTGCACTTTCACTCTTTCCATCGTAGAAAGCGACCCCGCCTGCACTCAGTTCAATTTCGTTGGTGTACAAACGGCTGAATTTCTCGCCATTGATGCGTAGGCCATTCTTCATATCTGCGCCCGCTTCGCTTCCGCTCAAGCTGCATTTTGCTTCATCCACATCCAGTGAATTCAATGCCCAGCTGGATTCCAGCATGATCGTCGCGCCATTCTCCATTACAATCATACCGAAAGCGGAATCTTCAACCGAGAATTTTTTCGGGTCCCATGGGCCCCATGCATTCGCAGCATTTTCTCTTTGTGAAAGCTCGTGATGAGTTGTGCCCAGAACAACTTTTGGTTGATAGTTATCCATCATCCACAGTGTCAGGTCAAGTGCGTGTGTACCGATGTCAATCAACGGTCCGCCGCCTTGTTTCTCCTCATCAAGGAAAACACCCCAAGTAGGTACCGCTCTTCTTCTGATTGCATGTGCTTTGGCAAAGTAAATCGAACCCAGTTCGCCAGCTTCACACATCTGCTTCAGGTACAAGCTGTCTTCTCTGAAACGGTTATTGTATCCGATAGTCAGTTTTTTACCCGTACGCTCGGCTGCTTCGAGCATTTTTTGCGCTTCAGCAGATGTCTTGGCCATCGGTTTTTCACACATTACGTGTTTTCCGGCTTCCAGCGCGGCAATAGAAATCTCAGCATGGGAGATATTTGGAGTAAGAACATGAACAATATCAATCGTTTCATCCTGAAGTAATTCTTGATAATCCGTGTATACCTGTGCTTCGGAACTACCATACTTTTCTTTGGCTTCGTCTGCACGTTCCTGAACGATATCACAAAAAGCAACCAGTTCCACATTATCAAGCTTGCTCAGACTTGGCAGATGCTTGCCATTTGCAATCCCGCCACAGCCAATAATCCCTACACGATACGTTTTACTCATATCCAATCACCCTCACTTTTGGTTTGGTTGTTTCATTTTACGGAAAGCCGATGGGGTCATCCCCAGACGCTTGCGAAAAACAGCATGCAAATAATTTGCATTGGTAAACCCTGAAGCCAGGGCAATTTGTTCGATGGAAACATGACTTTCTTCCAGATTGCGGCAAACCGCGCGTAGGCGAATGTCCTCCAACACACGGCTGAAAGGCATTTCCGGCTGAACCTGATAAAAGATTCGTTGCAGTTGTCTGCTGCTAATATGTAGCTTTTCCGCTACATTCTCCAGCGTTACTGCTGAGGGATGATTAGCCTCCATATACTGAATGGCATAATCGTACCTGTACACAGACATGTCTCGCACAGGAGCCTCCGCCCGATTCCCCCCGATATCGTAGGCTCGGACGGTCTTCAGCAGAATACTGATCACCTGCTGCTTAATGGACGTGTAATATCCGATCAGTTTACGGTCACAAGCCTCATAAGCTTCCAAGAAACAGTTCATGGCGCGATGATAATCATGTACCGGAGCAAGAGGAAGCGTTCTAAGCTTTTCGATCGTTTCCTCTGATTCTGCTGCCTCCCAAGGATCTACACCCTCTCTGGGATGTTCAATGATATCCACATGCAGACATAATTCATCCATGGCCTCCTGGGAATCCGCCTCCTGATAATGAACAAGGCCCGGACCCGTTAAATACAGCATGCCTTCAGAGAGCGGATGCATCTCATCCCCCAGAATGACTTTTCCTTTCCCTCTCGGGATGAAATGTAACTCGAATTCCGCATGGTTATGAAAATCAACGATTCTGCCTGCCGGAAAAGAAGTCAGATGAAATCGCAGAACCCGTATCTCGTAGTGCCCCCACAGGATCGAGACATCCAGTCTTTCCAGGATATCCTGTCGTTCAAGCATTTTCTCAAAAGGATATCGGCTCAATGCGGCACCTCCCAATACCCTATCCCTGTAACTCCTTCAAGGAGATTTTGCGCCCTTCCTTCGCAGAAAGGTTGGCCGCCTCCATCAGGCGAGTTAACTGAGTAGCCGTCTGCAAATTCTCGGTAGCAATCGTATCTTTTTGAATATGGGATACCCACTGGCTGAATGCGCTTTCTCTTCTGTCCAGCAAAGGAATCTCCGTCCATTCTTTCTGTTGATCTGAACCAACATTCGTGCGAATCAATAGCTTATCCTCCGGTGTGCCGTATAACAGTGTGCCCTCCGTACCATGAACCTCTATCGCAAACGGCGAATGACTGTTCACAAATCCAGCCTCGACTACACCGATTGCTCCGGAATCCGTAAATAAGGTAGCAACCGCGTTATCTTCCACTTCTTTTCCAGTAACATATCCGAAATTAGCATTAACCCCTGTCACTTCTTGACCCAGGAACAGATTCGTCAGATACATCGGATGACAACCGAGGTCAATTAATGCCCCGCCCTGACAATCTTCCAGATGATAAAAATGCTCAGGCAACCAATTGGCAATAGCACCGTTATGGGACAGGCGCACACGAACATAAGTCACCTTACCAAGTAATCCTTGGTTCAGAATATCTTGAATTGTCAATGTATATCCATCGTTCAAACGCGGTAAAGAAACCGTCATTTTCACTCCGTTATCCTGTACATCAGAAATAATTGTATTTACCTCTTTAAGAGTTGAAGCAATAACTTTCTCTGTAAATATATGTTTTCCTGCTTTCGCAGCAGCGGTGATTACCTCATCATGAAGACGAGTCGGCGCATCCACAATAACCGCATCAATGTTGTCCTGTGCCAGCATACCTTCAAGCGAAGCATAGAATGGCACGTTCAGACGTTCAGCTGCTTCCTGTCCGCGCTCGGCATCTTCATCCCATACAGCAGCAATCACCGTATCTTCGTGCTCCTGAGCTTGTTTAATATAATCCCAGGCATGTACGTGCCATAAGCTTATTTTACCTATTCGAATGGTCACTATGTTTAACCTCCATACTATATGATATTCTGACATCTAACTATAAATTAACACAGACCTGATCTAATTTTAATAGGAACTTACGACAATAAATATATAAAATTACGACATGATTTAGAATAAGCTTTTAAAAATAAAAGCAAAAAAAGCTTCCTGCCCACGCCAGTGTGATGTAGGAAGCCTTCTCTTCATGCGTAATCGTTAATTGCCGATTTCAGCGAACGCCCTTATGCGTTTCCGAGTCTGGTTTCCATCCCTTAGGAATCCAGACTATTCTCATCACGTAACAGGTTGGAATCAAGGATGTCCAACGTTTGGCTGGAGACATTATTGCTTCTGACTAGCATGGCGGAAGTATCGGATTACCTTGCGATACATCGTCTTATCTTTTAATTGATTAAATAT
Organism: Paenibacillus sp. GL_099_B; assembly: GCF_057835695.1. Taxonomy (NCBI): domain Bacteria; kingdom Bacillati; phylum Bacillota; class Bacilli; order Caryophanales; family Paenibacillaceae; genus Paenibacillus; species Paenibacillus sp. GL_099_B. The sequence goes on along the minus strand of NZ_CM174430.1, from coordinate 3,126,753 downwards.
ATAAGGGTCCGGCTTGGCATTCACTTCAATGACCCAGGGTTTAAGACTTTGGTCCAGTCCAATATCTACGCCAATCCCCTTCAAACGTTTGTATTTCTTATTCATATGAGATAGCTTCGCTGATTCACAACGTGTGCAAGACTTTTATGGAACGAATCGAAGCTATTAAATGTCAGACGTTTTTTATTCATCTGATACGCAAAATTCTGTTGATTTTCCATCTCAGCCTTAATGACGCCCACTCCATGAGTTCCTATTTCAGGCTTGATATATAACATCCCATATCTGGCTATCATAGATTTTAGATTCACCTTGTTAAACTTTTGTGTATCAGGTATGAACGGTTTTATTGAATCATTATTGATAAGCTGCTTTGTTTTTAGCCATTTGCTTCTTAACGGTTGTGATTTCTCAATACCCACAGTTCGTTCCTCCCGTCTTCATATCCAACACATATCGCTGTTTCATTAAGTTCATGCATCATATGCAATTTCATTGAACGAGTCTTAGGCAATAATTCTTGAATTTACACACAAAAAGCCGACAAACCCCTATTCTTTGGGCTTGTCGGCTTTTCAACTTAACATTTTCAAATCATCGTTTCCGTTTCAATTTGAAGCTGGATTATAAGCACATCCGTGATACTTAAATTAAGGCAACAGATTTTCGTCGGATGGCTCGTTCGTGTCAGGAACTTCTGCTGCAGATACGAACAACCGTCCTGGCGCTTCCACTTCGACTTTGTTCCCTGCTGCATCCTGAGCACGGACCACGATCACTCCACCCTCAAGCACCAGCGAAGAAGCAGTGGTATAGGTGCCTGTATAATGACCAGGTTCCGTTTCTACCAATGGAATCTCTGCCCCAGCCTGTGTGCTCAGATTGGATGGCAGTTCAATCCGGAAAGAAGCCTGCAATTTGGGGACACTGTCGAACGAAACCGTTACGGTTTCTCCTGCCACAATCCGTACATCCTCAGCCGGAGAAATATTGGTCAGTTCAGGCAAAGACGTTTCCACATAAACAGTCCGGGTCACGGTTGTTTTATTGCCTGCAATATCTGTCGCTATTATTGTGATCGTGTTCTTTCCCTCATTCACAAGTACGCGGTGATTAAAACTTCTGTCTTGCTCCAATTTCACCTTCTGTCCGTTAATGGTCACCTTGTCGAGAAATTGGTCCTGTACATCGCCGGTTACATGAACCACTTCTGTGTTGGTTCGACTTCCTTCTTCAGGTGTAAGGACCGTTAACACAGGTGCTGTCTGATCCAAGATGATCACAACTGGAAGGGAACGATCCGTTGTTTTTCCGTTAACTATCGCTTCGGCAGTAATAGCATTAACTCCTGCACGAAGTTTAACATTCAGCTTGAACTTTCCATTCTCCACTGTTGTTGTTCCCGCTACTTCTTTCCCGTTATATATCTTGATTTGGGCTCCAGAAGCTGGAGAAGTTCCCGATACATCAAATGTCGGCTGGTTGGTATAGGTGTTCGTCGGTTGGGTAAGTACAGGTGCATTCACCGGATATTTCACCACTGCACGAATCATATAGTTTCCCTCTTCTGCTGGTGCAGTACTCCATACGCCGCCTACACGCTGCCAGCTCCGCCCTGCATTCACACCATTTTCATCGGTTGCGAGTCCCGGTGCGCTCGTTCCGACAGCAGTCTGCACATACACGATATAGAAATCGCCTTGTACAACTACAGGCTCTGGAAATTCAACGGTTGTCCACTGATCATTGCGCAATGCCGTACCGTCGAACGGTCCAGCCAGCAATCGGCCTGGTGCTCCACCTGATCCGGAGGCATCATATACGGCATATTTGAATGCTGTTCCACCTGGTACAGGCCATTGTGTATTCCAGAATCGAAGTGATGCACCTGTAAGCTGTGCTGTCTCCAATTCTGGCGTCATACGTACAGCCCATGCGTTATCTGCGGCCACAAAGGCTCTTGCATTTTCAGCAGTTCCATCATCATAGGCGATTTCACCAGGAAATCCGATAAATGGTTTTAATGCAACTTTCGCTTCAACTGTACCATTTCCAGGTACCGTTACATTTACAGTTTTGCTATAATAGTCCGTCGCGATGATCGACAGCGTATAGCTTCCTTCCAGAACATCCAGAACGAATTTGCCGTCTGTTCCTGTGCGAACAGCGCCTACTTGAGCATCTTCCAATACGAGAACAGAAGCTCCAGCTATAGGTTTTCCTGTCCGCTCATCGCTCACAGTGCCTTCAATCTTTCCTTGAGGAATGGTTTCCAGATTGAAGTTGGCTGTTGCTCCACTACCATCCGTTATGGTTACCGTCTTCGTTTGAGGATAATATCCATAGGCCTCAGCCTTCAACGTGTAATCACCCGCCACGTGAGTGAAACTGTATTTGCCTGTCGTCGGATCCGTCTTCACTGAACGTCCTGTTTCCAGAACGGTAACCGTTGCACTTGCTGGCAAGCTTTGCGGCGTTACAGAGCCTGTTTCAGGTTTCTGTACTTCAGGCTGCTCCTGCTTGGTTTTATTGAATTCAGCCTTGTCCGTACTTGAGATTTTGTACCAAGAATTATCATATTCCGGCTTAGGCTTGTCGCTGTTCAGAACAACCGCCGTATCTTTCGTAACCGTCTCAGCGGCGATACCCAGAATGCGGAAGTCATCGATGTACCAGCCTTGCTTGACGACACTACTGTCCGAAGTCAATCTGAACCGGAATTGAACTTCATTACCCTTCAATGCAGCCAGATCGTAAAATACCGGAGTCCATTGTTTTCCATTTGAAGAATGAGAGAATTTGCCGAGCTCTGACCATGTGTTGCCACCGTCTTTCGTGGCTTCAACATAACCGTAATCGTATCCACTTTCGATTTCATACCAATGATTGAACGTCAGTGTAGCTTGATCCGCCTGGGTTAAATCCACGACTGGCGAAACCAGAGAATAGTTTGAACCGTTCTCGTAGGTGCTGTCCAGATCGGTTGCCCAAACATTCGGCGGAGAAACCGCACTGGCAGGTCCAACGACGGGTACTCCGCGTTCCCACTCGTCCTTGGTGCCCGAATGAGTCCACCCATTGTCGCTGTTACCATCAAAGTGATCGATGAAGATATCTTGAGGGACCTCCACGGTCACGGATACCTCATTCGACTTGTCACTCTCATTGCCACTATAATCAAGAGCGGCTACCGTATAAAAATAAGTCGAATCTGTTACTGTAGCCGTATCCGTAAATGTCGTTGCAGATGTATTTCCGAGCAATTCATAACCTGAGCCGGAATTCGTTGAACGATACACGTTATAGGATTTCAGATCCTCTTCGTCCGATCCCGTCCAGGACAAGTTTACGTTCCCCAGAATGTCGGCAGAAGCGGACAATCCGCTTGGCGCTCCCGGAGCAATATCATCTGGAGCTTGTACAGAAAAGTCATCGATATACCAACCAGCCTTTTGAACGGAATTGTCACTGGTCAGATTAAACTTGATAAACACCTGTTGACCTGCGTAGTCACGTAAGTCAATATATTGCGTTTTCCAGTCTCCACCGGCACCTGTAAAGCTCAATGCCTCTTCAAATACGAAGTCAGTATCCTCTGTTGCAATGTACACTTTGCCAAAATCGATGTTGCTCTCCAAATCATACCAGTGCTTGAAGGATAACAATGCTCCCTCAGAGCTCTGGGTAAGATCAATTGGTGGCGCGAGCAGGTAGGCATTGCTGCTGGCAGCATAAGTCCCAGTCAGATTGGTTGCAATCACCTTGTCACCTGAGTAGGCACTGCCCGGTCCACTCGTTGGTGCTCCCCATGCCCAGGTGTTGCCAACTCCACCCGAAGTAAAGCCCAGATTGTCTTCCTCAAAATCCTGCAGATACCCAGGCTGGACTCCATTCGATACAGTAACCTTATAAACTTCACTCTCGAATCCGTTATTGCCATAATCATTGACCCGGATGTAGTATTCCAAGCCTTGTGACTCGATCAGAAATGCCGGAATTGTCGCTGTGTAGGTTCCATCTTTGGCATCTCCAGCTACTCGATTCATCGGCAGATATACGTACTGGCTCGTGCCCGTTGTTTTGGCAAAAGCCTCTACTGTGGTTACACCGACATTATCGGTAACACGCGCAGTCAGTGGAATATCAAGCCCCGTAAAAGCAGAATTTACAGGCGTATGTTCCAGGACAGGTGCTTCCAGATCGTCACCTGCTGTGACAACCCTGCCGGACACCGTGCCTATACCTTCAAGGACGGAGCCCACAGCATCCAGTGCATTAATAATGCCGTGACCGTAGCCGTTATTTGGCGAGGTTGGATATCGGCTGTCTGTTCTCGGTGTCGCTGTATCCATAATGATCTGCTCCAACTGATCAACCGTAAGGGAATGATTGGCTTGAAGCAGGAGTGCGGCCAGTGCAGTGGTATGCGGGCCTGCCATGGACGTGCCGTTCCAGCCACCCTCATATACTCCGCCCGGAACAGAGGAACGGATGTTAACACCTGGAGCCGAAACTTCTGGCTTAATCTCCTCATAAGGGGATGGACCAAGAAGGGAAAAAGAAGCCAGATTCCCGTTGATATCCGTTGCTCCCGTAGCGAAGCTCTCTGGATAGTTCGCAGGGTTCGCGACTGAACCTGGGCCTCCCGGATTCGTCAGTGTCACATTCCCGGCTGAGAATTCCGGAAAGATCTGTGCATCACGCCAAGCCTGTACCATTGGACGGAACCACTCGTCCAATCCTGCACCACCACCCCAGGAATTGTTAACCACATCCGGGGCAAGCTCAGGGTGCAAGTTTCCTTCAGCATCCACTGGAGCAATCAGCCATTGACCGCCATCCAGTATAATGGCATCAGTGGTACTCGGATTGAAAATCCGAACGGCAATCCATTTTGCTCCGGGAGCAACCCCGATCTTGTTGGTGCCGTTTGCTTCGGAGCCTACCATTGTACCCATCGTATGTGTACCATGACCGTCTCCATCCGCAGGAAGGGAGGCATGGCTATGGGGATCATACCAGCTTAGCTCGGGATCAACGATATTTCCCGAAGCATCGAGTCCTCTCCATTTGCTGCGGAGTGCCGGATGGGTATAATCAACCCCGCTGTCCAGGTTGGCAACAACGATTCCCGTACCGTCGATTCCTCTATCCCATACTGCTGGCGCATTGATAGAATCGATGTTCCATTCAACGTTCTCTGTCTGCAGGCTCTTATCGTTAGCAGCTGCACTTTCCTTCGACTCTGCCTCTTTGGCTGGTGCCTTGGCAGACTCCGTTGCTGGAGCAGCTGTTGCATTTTCGCTGCTAATCTCGGTTTTCTGCATATAACGCTGCTCGTTAGGCAGTATTTTATCCACCTCGGGAAGAAGTGCAATCTGTTCCATGACTTCCTTTGTACTTGTTACTGCGAGTGCGTTAACGATGAAATAACTTTTATAATCTTTGACTTTGCCAAGGTCAAGTTCCTGTTCAAGAAAACTTTCCAGGGTGTACTGGGATCGTGAGGCCGTTTCCCGCAGAGAGCTGACAACCGTGCTTCGCACGGACAGTTTCGTTGCCGAAGCCGTTTGCTTTTCGATTGTTGCCTTTTGCAAGGCTTGTTTGGAAACAGAGGCTGTATCTACCTGTTCTTTCATTTTCACCAGATACGTAACATAATCATTACTCTCAAATTCCTTGCTCAGCTTAGCGTTGACTTTGGAGGTGGTGATTTTGCCCGAACTGGATTTCATGTCGATCTTCTGCGATGCGGCGTTTTCAGCTGAAACCGGATGAATGATAGATAATGCAAGGAGAAGCGACAGGCCCATGGAAAGCGGCTTGCGTAAACGATTCATCTTTATCAAACTTTTCCACTCCTTTTACCCGGTTTTTGTGATACAGTGATTCACTGTATCCATTTCTTTAAACGAAACGATGAAACGGCCTCAACTGGACAGACTTATTGCGTTTATTTACATCAAGCCTCACCTCCTTTACAGGACAGGTTATTAAATTCCAATCGTATGTGAAAGATTATAGATAGCCAATTTCAGCGTATATGGAAGAGGTGGATTTCAGATCAATCTATCTTGTGAGCGGAAGTTTATTCGCATGCATTAAGGAGGGTAATCACCGGCGTTAGCAAGAACGCATACTTTACATGGGAGTATTATGGATCTGGGTAGATCAGGAGATTTCTTTATCTATGTACAAACAAACTCTTAAAATTACATATAATATAAAATTTAGAATCTAATTGTATATTTATGGTATATTATAGAGTCACAAAAAGAGATATACAAGCACTTTTATAGAAATATATAGAAAATAAGCCTTTTTAATGCTTTTGTAAGTCTAATGACTCTCCGTTATTCATCTGCTTTTCGCAAATGCGAACACCCTGACTTATTGATTGATCCAAACAGTTCTTTATAACTATGTCTGATTCATTCGGACATCAAAAAGAACGACGCGAGAAACTTCGCGCCGTTTTTTTTGGGTTCTGATATTTCGGTTACGCGTAGCATCGTTCCCCCAAACAAATCGTTTCATGTGCGCTGCTTGAGACGATCCAACACCAGATACACAACGATGGCATCATCCAGATAACCAATTGGAAATAGATAGTCCGGGATCAGGTCAGCAGAAGAAATAAAGTATAACAATGCACTGCCTATCAGGGAACGATCATTCTCAGGTGTAATCTCATCACAGTATCGAATATGCATTTCCTTCAAATGTTCTATGAACGGTCCTGCACCGTTTATCTGATTGATTTTTACATCAAACTCCTTACAGATTATTCGATGCCCTTCATCCGTACGTGCATATTGTTCGTACTTAACCATTTCCTGTTCAATCCGTTCTGTTGTCACATCGAGGTCAAATAATTTCGTATGTTGCAGGACCGTCTTGATTGATTCAAGCGAATCCAGAATACCCTGCTCGGCCCCTCTTTTTGCATGATTGATTTTGTAGCCTGCAGCCTCAATGAGATGATCCAGGGAAATGTCCAAATGTTCGGAAAAGATCTGCAAATGTGCGAGCTTCGGTTGCTGCTTCCCGTTCAGGATCCGAGAAATGGTAGCCGTGTCCATTCCGCATAGTGTACTGAATTTGCGCATCGAGAGAGAGCGTCTGGCAAGCAGAGGCTTGATCAAATCTCCGATATGGCAAACCTTTGTTTGATCATTTGCTCTCACCAGCATCCCCCCAGAGATATGATCGATAGTCTAGTATATGGGACAATGTGGTGAAAGTTTACCTTATTCTTTCTTCATCAGCAGTGTTTTGTTGCATTTTTCTCAAGGACGGGCACATGAATCTCAACACTACATACATTAAGAGCAGACTAAAGATCATGAGGTGATTTTATGGCGTGGATGCTTATTCTTGCTTTGGCCGTCTCTTCGAGTCTTGACAATCTGGGTGTCGGACTATCGTACGGGATCAGAAAAATCAGAATCAGCCTATTTTCGAATTTTTTGATCGCCGTTGTTTGTTTATTGTTCAGCTATTCAGGCATTTTGTTCGGGAAATGGATTTCGATCGTGCTTCCTGGCGTTTTCCCTATACTACTGGGGACATTTATCTTACTCGTTATCGGTTTTCGTATCATCTTGTTATCTGTTCCCCGCAAGAGGAAAGATCACGAAGAGACCGATTCCCAAACCCTCGGGATCGGGTCTATTTTGCAAAATCCTGAAAGGGTAGATTTGGACAAATCAAACCATATTGGGGTTCTGGAAGCATTGATCCTGGGCGTTGCCCTTTCGACAAACGCACTGACGAATGGCCTAAGCGCCGGGCTAATGGGCTTATCCCCCTTGTATATTTCCCTTACAGCAGCTATCGGCAGTTTTGTCACCGTATGGTTTGGCGTGTGGATGGGGTCCAAAGCGGCAAACGTTCGTATTGGTTCGTTCACATTGGGACAGTTCGGAACGCTTGTCAGCGGGGTTCTCTTATTGTTGATTGCAGCCAATAATTTGTTCTGATCATTTATGGCAAACTCCAAAAAGGAGACATCTGATCAGATGTCTCCTTTTGAACATTTTCCACCGTGTAAACATCACTTGCTTGATGTTAACAATATATTATCAAGAAGGAATTTCGTGATTGATTCCCCAAAAAGTATCGTCTTTGAATTAATTCAATTTGTTAAACGACCATCTTTGTGCATCTGTACCATTATCATTCCATTGCTGAATTGCAGCCCCGTCCGTCGTTGAAGAGCTTGAGACATCTACTGCCAATCCATTCACCTTGGAAATGATTTTATAGTAACCGTTACCCGCATCCTGGATGCTCCACCTTTGGGCGTTAGAGCCGTTATCATCCCATTGCTGGAGCTGCACGCCGGGTGATGCTGTTGAGTTAGGCACATCCAGAACTTTTCCGCTGTGAACAGCCGTGAGTTTATAGAAACCATCCCCTGTGCTGTCGACTCTGAACGTTTGGTTGCTTGCGCTGTAGTTGGTCCATTGTTGTACTTTGGCTCCACTTGCCGTGGATACATCCACAATATCCAACACTTTACCGCTTGCTTTGGAACCGATCGTGTAGAGACCCCCGCTGACAATGTTCGGTGTACTCGCTGCTTGATATACCCGCACATAATCGACAAGCATTTGTGATGGGAAAGGGGTCGCATTATTAGGGCTGCCAGGCCAATTTCCACCCACAGCCATATTCAACAGAAGGAAAAATGGACGCTGGAACTCCTCGGTGTTGCCTGTTCCATTTTCGATGTAAAACTCATTGAATTGTTTGCCATCCACAAACCATCTTATATATTTGGAATCCCATTCGATGCTGTATACATGAAATTGGGAAAAATCAAGATTCTCCGATATCTTTCCATAATCGGCATGCCCGTTAGCATCCCAGTGCACGGTACCGTTTACAAAAGCATTATTGTTGACCCGCTCCATAATGTCGATCTCTCCGCTCTTAGGCCAGCCGACGGAATTAATGTTGCTTCCCAGCATCCAAAAAGCAGGCCACAGCCCCTGACCCGACGGCAGCTTGATGCGTGCTTCAACTTTCCCGTAAGTAAAATTCTTCAAGCCTTGGGTTTTGATTCGTGCCGAGGTATAGTTGCTGCCATTGTAATTTTCTTTGCGTGCAGTGATGACCAGATTGCCACCTGTAACTTGCAGGTTTTCGGTGCGATTCGTGTAATACTGCAATTCATTATTTCCCCATCCACCGCTGCCGGTACCAATCTCTGCAGACCAATTCGACGTATTCAGAGAACTTCCATTGAATTCATCACTCCACACCAGATTCCAATTGGTCGCAGCGTTTGTCGTCGTGCCAGGCAGTAAAGCGATTAGGAAACTGAACAGCACCAGCATACTTACGATTTTTCTTTTTCTCAACAATCTTTTCCCTCCCCATATTAACGGACTGATTCTGAACGAGGATACCCCATTTTTCTCAATCCGTAACAACGTTTACATTAAATGTATTCCGCATGCAACTTGATTATTTCTACCATCGAACAGGATATACCATGGACAAGACAGCATTTGAAGTATTTTAACAGGCCTGTGCGAATGAACGGTCCATACCTTGTTGGCTTTAATATATTGGGGACATGGCAAATGATTCGTTCTCAACGCGAGGAAGGAGATAAGAGGCATGAGTAGGCAAGTTATTATTAACGCGGACGACTTCGGATTGTCGCCTGCCGTTAATGAAGGGATCATTAAAGCCTATCACGCAGGGGGAATTACGAGTACTTCAATGATGGTCAACATGCCGGGCTTTAATCATGCCGTGCGCTCTGCCTGGTCATTACCGGACTTCGGAATTGGTTTGCATTTCAATCTCACTTACGGGCGATCTATTTCCGATCCGGACAGCGTACCATCTCTGGTGAGACCCGACGGTACTTTTCATAATGGGATGAGGACCTCTGTGCGAGATAGCGATGATGTTGCCAGAGAACTCGATGCGCAGTGGAATCGTTTTGTAGGAACCTCCCTTTATCCTGCACATTTAGATTCCCATCATTTGTTACACCAGAACGATCCATTGATATATAAGGTTATGGCGGAGAAAGCGATTCGAGAAAATATCCCGCTCCGAAGATCACAAATCGTTCATTCCATTCCTAATGTACCTAACCCCCTAATGAGCAACACGATTCTGTTGGATACTTACGGAGATCAGGAGGGTTTGCAGCGGCTGCTTCATCATTTGTTTTCGCTCCCCGAGGGCATTACCGAGATTGTATGTCATCCTGGCTATGTCGACGACGTTCTGCGTGGAATATCAGAATGGACAGATATTCGGGAGGACGAACTTTCTGTGTTCATCAATGAGGAAGTTCCCCAAACGATACAGGCGTTGGGTATTGTGCCGATAAGCTACAAAGCGATGATGGATACTCCAGATGAACCATGTGAACTGTCTGAACTGCCAGAAATCCCAAGACCTTCTCAACCTATAAAAAAGAAAATCCTCCTTGCTGGCCCGCGTCCACATCGCGAATTAAAACGGAAGCGGAAGACACGTCGATGGTTCAAAAAACGAGGCACTAAGCCTCGCCCATCAGCGACAAGAATCCGCAAACGAGTGTGAATCATTGCAGGATATTCATATGTAAATAGGCGTACCCATAACCGTCAAAAGGCGATACTCAGAGATAAATCTCTCAGTATCGCCTTTTCTTTCATTACAATTCACTCTCTAAGCAGCCTGTTAGGACTACTTCCCATGGCATGTGAGAAAACTGTATTACTCTTGGTTAATCAAAATGGACAAAGCACTTTTGGATTCGAGTTGGAAACTTAACAGTTCTTCTTCTCTTAGCTGAATCTGCACATTTCCTGTCTCTTCTCCGTCATTGAAAAGCACGAGAGCAATCGAACCATCCGTATTTTTGAAGGCTACGGAACGAATGGATGCCTCATTGGAGGAAGAGTCAATGCGTACTGCTTTTGGACGAATCAATGCACTGAAATGAGCCAGAGCATAATAGTCCAGTGTATAGGTAAGCTCTTTCGTTTGCTGGTTAACCTTCACAATGCCGCGGCACGTACTTTTCCCGAAACCAGGAACGGCAGGGCCGTTGTTCTCATCCAGTGCCATATTCCAGAGCACAAAAGATTTGCTGTAATTGCGAAGAATCTCAATACCTGTTCTGATCACATTGGAGAAAGCCTGTTCGAATGGAGGAATCCATTCTCCTCCTGATCCTTCGGTGAAGTGTACCTCTTTACCGGCAAAGGCTTCATACACCTTCGTTTGTGCCGAGGCTTCGCCTCCATACCAGTGCCAAGCGACTCCATCTACCTCTTCTGCCGCCTCATCAAGCACGGTCACTGGGTAATCCGGACGATCCCAGTTGTGATCATAACAGAGGATTTTGGACTGAATGTCATTTCTGACCAAAGCCGGCTTGAGATGATTTTTGATAAAGTCTGCTTGTGCTTCGGCTGGCATCAACATGCCGGGATAATGACCTGGTTCATAAAGTGCCTCATTTTGTGGTGTTACTGCATGGATAGGCAATCCATGGGATGCGTAGGCTTGGATATATTTCACAAAATAATCCGCATACGCTGGATACCACTCATTTTTCAATTGACCTGTAATCATGGAGCCGCTTGTTTTCATCCAACCCGGGGCGCTCCAAGGTGAAGCAAACAGCTTCAGATCAGGATTCAACTCCAAAGCCTTCTGAGTCAAAGGAATAACGTCCGCTTCATCGTGTGCAATGCTGAACCCGGATAATTCCGGGTCCGTTTGATTTTCTGGCAGATCATTATAGCTGTATACCGTTCTGGCATAGTCTGAAGCTCCCATCGGATTGCGGATGACCGACAATCCGATGCCTTCCTCGGGATGGAACAACCGAGTCATGACTTCAGCTCTCTGCTCTTCGCTTAATATCTGGTTGATCAGATAGGCAGATGAGTCGGTAAAAGAAGCTCCAAAACCATCCATTTCCTGATATGTTTGCTGATCATCCAGAAGGATAGTCGTTGTCTCCATGCTGGAGTCCTGCGATTTCAATTGATCCTGGGACACGGATACAAACAATGCATCTTCTCCCGTGGATTTGTACATTTTGAATTTCGTCATATGCTTTCCCTCCACATTCCTCTTATTGGATACCCAATTTCTCTTTATTCTGTTTCATTTTCTCACTACGGACCTTCAGGATATCATCCCAACGGTTTTCACCTAAAAATGACTTGTATGCGGCGAGCGCATTGTCAAAAGAGGCATCATCTTTGGCACGTACCATGCTTACCAGTGTTGAATTCCACTTGGCGTTGATCGCCGACAACGCACGTGCTTCAGGTGTTCCTTGATTCGGACTAATATTCTCCAGAATGAAGTGTGGTTTCAGTTTGCCTTTGCCCCACTCTTGCATTTGTTTAATCGCTTCCGGGAAAGCATCTGCACTCAGTGCTTTGTAACGGTCATGGCCAAAGAACATGAATTCACCCATCCGGTATTCCTTCTTGAATTTGTCCGCATTATGCAGTTGCAGGTCTTTCACAGCTGGCAGCAACTCAACCGTACCATCTGCATTCTTTTTATACGTCTCGCCTTCAATACCATAGTTCATCAGAAGCTGTCCTTCTTCACTCAACAGGTACGTAAAGATTTGAATCGCTTTGGCTGGATCTTTGGCGTCCTTGGAGATGAAGTTGATCATCCAGCCTGTAATACCGGATTGATTGAGTGTCGGTGCATTACCCTTGGTGCTTTGTGGTCCATCAACGGCAACATACTCTTTGCCTTCATTGGCACTCAGATAAATTTGCAGATTTCCTCCCTGTTGAGGTGTACCATCCAGCAGCATCGTTGCATATTTTCCGGATTTCACTTTTTCCTCAAAAGCCGTACCATCATCAGCAAAGCTGTCATCACTGATATTTCCGTCTCTATATACCTTATTTAAAGTCTTCAGCCATGTAAGATAATCTTCATCCTGATTGCGATCATAGAATTCTCCATTTTCAGTTTCAAGCGGAACGCCAATGAAATCTTGCAACGTGTCTCCGAGTGAACCTGTTCCTTCCCCAATAGAGTTAAAACCAAATGGAATCAGCGTTGGGAACTTTTCCTTGATCTGTTTCATCACACTTTCGAATTCCTCTGGTGTTCCCATGACAGGACTTCCCAAAGCCTCGTACACATCTTTACGGATGATAAATGCCGTTTTGGCCGGGATGTTGCCACTATCATAATCCGCTTGCGTATTGGAGTAGTTTGGATAGCCATAAGTCTTGCCATCAGCTAGTTGGAACCAGTTCAGGGTGTCGGCAGCCGCGACTTTGTTGAAGTATGGATCATATTTCTCCGCAAGATCATTCAGCGGCATAGCCCAGGTTGCGGCTTTTTGCACCACAGGAGAGTTAGAGTCAAACACTGTCAGCAGGTCAGGCATATCTCCACCGGCAAAGAACGTATTTAACTTCGTGTCATCACCTGTAATGAATTTGATATTGATGTTCAGATCTTCCTTGATCTTCTTGGTTACAATGTCTTTGCCGAAATCCGTGTTCCACCAGTCGGCATTAACGTACCAAGTTAAGTCTGTAGCTTCTTCCTTTTTATCCAGCTGCCAAGCTGGTTTTTCCGGATCGACTGTATAGCGATCTTCAATGGAAACCCAGTTCCCTTCGCTCGAACCCCCTGATCCACTACTGCAGCCTGTAATCATGATCACCGCTGTCAGCAATGCCGCGCACAGTTTAACTCCTTTTTTGCCTGCTGCCTTATTCATCTTGAACATATTGTTTCCTCCTTAAAGTTAGGTGAGAAATATTGAATAGAGCGAACTTTCGAACAAGCTTAGAGTCCTCTTACTCCTTGACTGCTCCCAGCATCATACCCGAGATAAAGTATCTTTGAAGGATGGGATAAATCAGTATGATCGGCAGTGTAGTAATAACAATCGTAGCCAGTTGCACCCCTTTAGTCGTTGTTTCGATGACTGCCGAGCCACCCACATTTTGCATGGATTGCGTTTGGGACTGAACAATGATCTCGTACAGCATCATCTGCAGCGGATACAGCGACTGATCGGTAATGTACAACTTGGTTGTCATAAAGTCATTCCATTGCCCTACCCCATTGAACAATGCAATGGTTGCCATCGCTGGCATGGACAGCGGGATGAAGATTTTGAGAAAAATATGCCAGTCTCCTGCACCATCGATTTTGGCTGACTCCTCCAGGGAATCCGGTACATTCCGGAAGAAATTCATCAGAATGACGACATCATAGAAGCTGAACAATGCCGGAATAATGTACACCCAGAAGCTGTTGAGCAGGCCAAGTGATTTGATCAATAAGTACGTTGGGATCATTCCGCCAGAGAAGAACATCGTGATAACCCCCATGGCAACGTACAGTTTACGGCCACGTATGTGCTTTTTGCTCAGACCGTAACCGACCATGGCACAGAAGAACACGTGTGTAACGACTCCGATTGTTGTTTTGGAAACGGAGATGAAGAACGCTTGCCAGATGCTCGAATCGTTGAACACGGCTCTATAATTCTCCAGCGAGAACTCCGGTGACCAGAAGATGAACCCGCCTTCCGCCAAAGCCTTGCCCGAGCTAAAAGAAGAGATAATGACATTCCAGAGCGGAACCACAATAATGACAGTACAAATAGCGAGTAAAATAATATTTAAGGTATCAAAGATCCGACTATCGAGATCTTCTTTAGCCACCTTTCCATTCACACGGGATGCCTCCTTCTACAGCACAGATTGATTATCGTTTAATTTGCTTGTAATTTTGTTCGCGGTGACCAACAGAATAACGGACACGATCGAGACGCCCAGACCAACCGCGGTAGCATACGAAAAGTCACCCTGTGACATCCCCATACGATATACATACGAATTGATAACTTCTGCCTTGTCACGGTTTTGCGAGTTCATCAGAACGAGCGTCTGGTCCAGATTGGAACCAAGTAAACCGCTTACAGTAAGAATCAGATTAAGGCTAATGATCGACTTCATGTTGGGCAATGTGATATTCCAAATTTGTCTGAGACGGCTTGCACCATCAATTTTGGCTGCCTCGTAATACGTAGGATCAATCTTGGACATAATCGCCAAATACAGAATCGTTCCCCAGCCGGCCTCTTTCCAAATATCTGATAAAACTGCAATCCACCAATACTTGCCTGCATCCAGCAAAATGTTCTGCGGTTGCGAGATCACTCCCAAGCTGAGTAGCAGCTGATTAAACAATCCCGTTGTTGAAAACCAGGTGATCAGCATGCCGCCCAGTACGATCCAGGACAGAAAGTGTGGTAGGTATGAAACCGTTTGCACAAACTTTTTAAAACGTCCGCTGTTTAATTCATAGATCATGATCGCCAGGATAATAGGAATAACGAACCCGATACCCAATTTCAAAAAGCTGATCCCCAACGTATTCACTACGGCATCCCAGAAGTATTTGTCTGACATAATGATTCTGAAATTTTCTAAACCGACCCATGGTGCGCTGGACAGCGTATCAATAACGGTGTAATTTTTGAATGCAATCGTCAATCCGTATATTGGAATGTAACAAAAAATAATCATAAAAATGATGCCGGGTATAATCATCGATTGAATTTCCCATTGTCTTCGATAATCGATGACGAACTCTTTCACTCTTTGTCCGATTGGCTTCCTTCCCCCCGGTCTTACAGGCTTTTTACCGGTTGACGACGTCTCTACGGCTAATTTACTCACGCTCTTTTTCTCCCCTCCAACTTAAGCATTTTCTCATAAAAACGTTTTTATTTTCCGACAAAAAAACCCCCTAATCTCAAATCAATAATTAAAAAAAGACCGGAAATGATTACATCCGCTATGTTAAAAAATCACTCCGGTCCATCTTCACATGACTTGAACCCCGTATGATAAGTTCACCCGCCAGTTTCTGTGAAACCCCATGTTCCTTCTTCTTGATCATGCGAACTAGGTGATTGATCGCCAGGATACCCTGCCTTGCAATCTGGTTTCGTACGGTACTTAATGGTGGGGAAAAATATTGGGCAATATCAATATCATCGAAGCCTACTACACTTACATCTTGAGGAACTTCGAAGCCATGAGACTTCAGCGCATGGATGCAGCCGATTGCACTCACATCATTTCCTGCAAGAAAAGCATCAGGTAGCTTGGCAGGATGCAGATGAAGAAAAGATTTCACAGCACTGTAGGTGCCCTCTTCCTCAAAATATCCCTGTAAAATGTAATCATCATCCAGCGGAAGTTGGTACTCACGTAAAGCGGCCAGATATCCATCTCTACGCTGATTACTGTCAAACATAGTGTCCACGCCGGATATGTAAGCAATTTTCTTGTGCCCCAGTCCAATTAAATACTTGGTCGCTTCATAACCCGCTACATAGGAGTCAAAAATGACGCTTCCCATCGTATCGCTCTGAAAGACCCGATCCAAGAATACTGCCTTGATCTTGTCTTTCTCCATAGCGACAATATCCTGTTCATCAATCCGCAGTTCTTCGTAGATGATGACGCCATCCACACGCCGTCCCAGAATATTACTCATAATGACCTGCTTATCCTTGGTCACAAATACATTTAGTCCGTAACCCAGACGATCGCATTCTCGAGACATGGATTCAACCAGCTTATAAAAATACGGACCCGACACACTTGTGGTGAAAAAGCCCAGCATCTTGGTTTGCCCGGATTTCAGCAGTTTGCCGTTCAGGTTGGGAACGTAATTTAAACGCTCTGCCACCTTCAGGACATGCGATTTGGTCTCCGGATTCAAGACATCTACGCCATTCAAGGCGTTGGAAACCGTAGAAATGGATACGCCGGCTTCCCTTGCAACATCTTTAATCGTAATCTTTCCCATAATTTTTTGGTCCTTTGCTATAAAAACGTTTTTATATATTTAAAATTAGCATAAAACCGTTTTCAATACAACACTTTTTCCTTTAATTATTTTTCACATTCTTTTGCTTATGCAAAAAAAGCAGCTCATATAGGAGCTGCCGTGAATCATGCTTCTTATCACCCGTTCTGGGTGTACATATGATAAATTTGTTGTACCTGCTCTTCCAATCGATCAAAGCGAACAAAACGATCGGCACGAATATATTCCTTCTGCTCCACCAACATAATCATCGTGGGAACTGTGAAAATAAGAAATCTGGACGCCACCTCTTCCACTTGGTTGGCGTTGATGTGTACCAGGTGCACCATCGGATAAGGTTCAAGTAACTCCCTAATCTTGGGGAGCAAGGCGTGACATACACCGCACTCTGGCCGTGATACGTACAAAAAAACCAAATCATGTTGTTGAATCATCTCTTCGATCATTTCTATGGATGTTATATCATTAATCTCTTTCATAAGGGTCATCCCTTTCAGTCATTTCGCGAGTGTATTGTAGACTATAGTTTATCACGAATGTCTAACTGTACAAATCTCGCGCTCGCTTAAACATTTTCTTTTCAAACACAGCCTATCTGCATTAAAATATAGTTGGAAGATCATCCCATATGAAAAGAGGTTATTGTATGAAAAAATCATTTCTTTTTCTGCTTACTGCCCTGGTTGCTGTAATTTCCTTCTCCGCGTATGCACCTGTATCTGATGCCTCTGCCGATATTGGAGTTAGCCTGCTATCAGATCGTCAGCAAGGCACCGTAAAATAAGCGTTCACACTCTTTCCAAAAAAAGAATTTGCATAGAAACCAGCAGGCGACCAGTTCGGATAACATCCGGAGTTGGTCGCCTGCTGTCATTGTCATTGTTCTTTTCAGCAATCCTTACTTCCAATCTCTCTTGCGAAGATAGGATTCGAATACAAATGTTCCGAAAGGCAATAAATCTGCTACCAATCCCATGAACCAGCGTGAAGCTTTCCACTTCTTCACAACTGCCAAATGCACAAGTGCAATCAGATATAGCGGAAAAAGAATACCGTGAATCATACCCATAATGGTTACTGGGGAAGACATATCGGCAAATATTTTAGCGGCATGGCTATAAAAATCAACAGCAGTAATGATACACCTTCCCATATGCCTGCAATTCTGAATCGACCTGTGACTGTCTTCATCCTGTTCAATCTCACCTTTCCAGCGGCTAGTTTGTGAAATATGTAACTTGTTACAAGATGTTTCAACTTGAAGCCACATAATCTGTAATAATGCAGCTTCTCTTGAAACTTCTTGTTCAGTATACCGCATGGTTCTGGTCCGGAAATGCTTCAATTTTGAATAATTAATGACTGAACTATCCGTGAATGAAATGTTGAGTCTTAAATTCGAAAATCGCATCAACAGCATAATGATATCCGCCTGATTTTCGAAAGGATTCCCTCAAATTCGCAGCAGCTTTCTCAAAAGAAGAAACGCTCAACACAGTATCCACAGCTTCACGCAGCTGACTGGCAGTCAAGGTTTGCATTTGTAAACGGAGACCTGCTCCCCTACTAACAACCTGCTCTGCGATGATCGGCTGATCCGCGCTCTGAGGGAGTATAATGAGGGAAACCCCGTAATATAAACCTTCATTGGTACTGTTCATCCCGCCGTGTGTGATAAATAATTTAGCAGACTGCAATACATCCATTTGTGGAACATAACGTTTAACGATGAAATTTTCCGGAATTGCTCCCAGATCCGTAATTTGTGTTCTATCCCCTACAGACATGACAATTGTATGATTGGTATTCCCCAATGCTTCCAAGCAAAGCTTATAGAAATCAAGAGCTTGGTTAAAAACCGTACCCAGTGAAATGTAAATAAGTGTTTTCCCTTTAATGGCTTCCATGTCGAAGTCTTCATGCGTTAGTCGCGAAAATATGGACGGTCCTACAAATTGATACGTGTGATCGAATTCTTCTCCATAGGGCTGGAATTCCCTTGTAGTATATACGATGGTAAGCGGCGCGGGATTGCAAAACACCTCGTAGGGAGAAGCAATCTCCACATCATATTTTTCCTGTAACCTGATCGTCAGGCTATGGAATGTATCGTTTATAGGTTGGACGATTTCGGCAGGAACATTTAAGAAAAAGTGTTGCATCAAATGATTGAATGATTCTTCGGTCTGCGCAAAAGAAGTGCATGAATTAATTGCAGGCAGCTTCAGAATTTGCGCAAGCAAACGTCCGCAGCCAAACATGGAATCATGGATAATGTAATCAAAATGTTCACCCTCGATCTGTTCAAGCACGCTCGGAATGACGATATCTGCTGTAAGCAAAAGACCGTTGACTCGCTCGAGCAAATAAGTTCTGCCACCTGAAACAAAGGCTTTAATAAATTTTTGACCGTCAAAGGTTCGAACTATAGCACCCGTCTTCACCATACGTTCCCGATACGCTTCTATAGTGAAGTACACGACCTCTTCCCCGCGTGAAATAAGCTCTTGTATCACGCCAATCGTTGGATTGACATGTCCCTCTGATCCACCGTTAATAAATAAAACACGTGCCATAACGATCCCTCCTTTGCTATGCTACGTTCTCTAAATGGTGTAAGAATTCGTAAGCAATGATGTGCGTTTCCCCCAAAAAATTCAGGTGGTTGCACGTTCTATCAGTTGAAATTCCAGTTGCTGAGGATGTAACTCCTGCTTGCCAAGGACGGCCCATAATTGATGAAAGGCCTGGGTAGCCTGTTCTGCAATTGGATTATGTATGGTCGTTATTCCAAGCACACGGGACAGTTCAATATCATCGAAACCAACAATAGCAAGTTGTTCAGGAACTTGTATATTCTGTTTGCGTGCTTCGGACCAGATTCCGATTGCTGCATAATCATTCGAACATAACACCGCTTGAGGAAGTTCTGGCCCACTTGCCATTCTTCGCATCGCCTCTTCTCCGTCAGATGAACTGAACACGGAATATTGATAAGCTTCACGCAATACAGGCAGCCCCTTATCTGCCATAAATGATTCATAGGCTTCCCGCCGACTCTGGGTATTCAGGCTTTCTGCTCTGCCAAAGGCATTGGCAATGCGGGTATATCCTTTGGACACCAGATGTTCAAGAGCCAGCCTGTAGCCTTGCGCCTGGTCCATAGCCACTGACGGAATTTCGTCATCTTCCATCCGCTGCCAAGATACAATCGGACCATACTCGCAATAGGCTTTCAGTTTATCTGGATGATTGACACAGGTCATAATCACCAGTCCATCCACCCGTTTACTCCGCAGATCCTCGAACGCCTGCAATTCAATCTCTTTATCTCCACGCGAAGTATAGATGAGGGTCTGGAATCCATAATCCATCGCTGTATCAATGAATTGATTCATAAACGTAAGAATAATCTCGTTGGTTGCGGATGTGACAATTCCAATTTGCTTGGTCTGTCCGGTGGATAAGGAAACGGCATTTCGGTTCGGGATATAGTTTAGCTGTTTCATGATTTGCGTTATTTTCTGCCGGGCCTCGTCACTCACATGTGGTGAATGATTAATCACTCTGGACACCGTGGCCTTCGAGTAACCGGACAGCTTCATAATTTCATCGAACTTGGACACATGAAGTCTCCTTTCTTGCTGACTTTCTATGATGAATTACAGTTTGCCTCAAAATAAATAAAAAGTAAAACTTGACGTGTAACCCGTTCCAACGTTTAAGCTTTTTTTATGCAGTGCTGCTGTATGTAATATCCACAACGAATTCATAACGATTGGAGCGATACACATGACTCATTCTCAACATCCATCATTTCATTTCCCCGAAAACTTTCTGTGGGGTGGTGCCATTGCCGCCAACCAGGCTGAAGGTGCATATAATCTAGGTGGCAAAGGTTTGTCCACTCAGGATGTGGCCCCCAAAGGTATCATGGGTCCCATTACTGAAGAACCGACTGAAGATAACATGAAACTGATCGGAATTGACCTCTATCACCGTTATAAAGAAGACGTGAAGCTGTTCGCTGAGATGGGATTCAAGGTATTCCGCACTTCCATCGCCTGGTCCCGTATCTTCCCTAAGGGCGATGAGCTGGAACCCAATGAAGAAGGCCTTCAATTCTATGATGATCTCTTTGACGAGTGTCATAAATACGGAATCGAACCACTGGTCACCCTTTCCCACTACGAGACACCTCTCCATCTCTCCAAGGAATATGATGGTTGGGTTAATCGGAAGATGGTCGGCTTCTACGAGCGTTATGTGACTGCTGTATTCAAACGTTATCAAAATAAAGTGAAATACTGGCTCACGTTCAACGAAATCAATTCGATTTTGGAAGCACCTTTTATGAGTGGTGGTATCTACACACCAAAAGAGAAATTGAGCAAGCAGGATCTTTATCAGGCAATACACCATGAGTTTGTAGCCAGCGCTTCTGCTGTAAAACTCTGTCATGAGATCATTCCAACTGCACAGATTGGTTGTATGATGCTCAGTATGCCGACCTATCCGCTAACACCGAATCCCGATGACATGATTAAAGTGATGGAATTCGAACACAGCAATTATTTCTTCGGAGATGTACATGTGAGAGGCCGCTATCCTGGATACATGAAACGTTACTTCCGTGAAAATGGAATCCAGATTCAGATGGAAGATGGCGACGAAGACATGCTGCTCCATACCGTCGACTTCATTTCTTTCAGCTATTACATGAGTATCTGCCAAACGGCTGATCCGGAAAAACAAGTTGCAGGTGAAGGTAACCTGCTTGGCGGTATACCTAACCCTTACTTGCCTGCAAGTGAATGGGGATGGCAGATCGATCCGCAAGGACTGCGCTATGTGCTGAACATGTTCTATGACCGTTATCAGAAACCACTCTTTATTGTGGAAAATGGGCTGGGCGCTGTGGACGAGCTTATTACCGGACCTGATGGTGAAAAAACAGTTGAAGATGACTATCGCATTCAGTACTTGAATGATCATCTTGTTCAGGTCGGGGAAGCCATTGAAGACGGCGTTGAAGTTATGGGATATACGTCCTGGGGATGTATTGATGTGGTCAGTGCTTCGTCAGCACAATTGAAAAAGCGTTATGGTTATATCTATGTTGATCGCCATGACGATGGTTCAGGAACACTCGAACGGTATCGCAAAAAGTCGTTCCACTGGTACAAAGATGTCATCGGCAGTAACGGCAAGAGCCTGAAACGTTAAGTAAGTGATACAGCTGTAGCAGGTGTATTCCTGCTCTCCCCCAGCAGAAAACAAGGACATGCATTGGTATACGATGTGATGATGTATTGTTTGCTGCTGGGGGATTTTTATTAATATGGTGAGTCGCGTTTTCAGTTGAATTGGACCAGATCCGGTTCCAACGATTTCAATGTTAGCCATCGCATCCCTGCTTCAAAGTCTTCCCGGAAAGAATCATTCAGAATGACGTCAGGATAAGATGGCATCGCCAGATCGGCTTGATACTTTTGCCATGCTTGAACCACTGCATCTTCTTCAACCATCTTCTGGTAAATTACAACCTGGTCTGGAGCAAGAATCGCATTTACCGTTTGAATCATTTTGCATACCGTTGCTACAAACGTTTCCTTTTCCACTGATTTATACCAATCAATTCCCATGGGAAGGTATTTGACCTCCCCGGCCATGCCAAGTTTTCCTTTGATCACTTTACCATCCATATAAATGCCCATACCTGGAGGGTATTGGGTTGGAAAATAAATTCCGATGACACACTGATCCTCGTCTAACTCTTTTTTTGCGCAATATCCACTGATTGCAGCATTCACATCATTTTCCACCAGGACTGGTAATCCGAACTGTGCTTCAAGATCTTCAATCATGCGGATACCTTCTAACTGCTGGTGACTGCTCACCTTAATTTCTCCATTCACGGTTTGCCCCGGAATACCGATACCGATCACTTTAATGGAAGCATGTTGAGTCAGCACGTTCCCAATGATTTCATAGAAGTGTTTCTGGTCAAAGGTAGGCATCGTATATTCTTCTCTGAACACCATGTTATCCTCTAGGTTAATGACGGTGGCGGTGATCAGATCCTGCCCCTGCTTTTCGTTGATATACATGACCAAAGCCAAGCTGAAATCGTAATTGTATCGATAGGTTAATGCAGGTCTCCCCCCGTTGGAAGGCACCATCTCGTCCTCAAACAGTTCACCCAGATCACACAACTCTTTTACCAGTGAATTGACGGTTACTACACTGAGCTTGGTTAAGGAGGCCAGTTGTGGCTTGGTTGCTGTTTCCACCCGTTTCATGACCTGGCGTACATGGTTTATATTAATTTCTTTCATCAAATACGCGTTCGCTATTTTCATAAGCACACCTACTCCATAGTTTCTTCTCCAATGTAGTAACTATACAATATCTCCAAAGGTATTAAAAACACCCGATGAAAAACATCGGGCATTCTGAGGGTTAGTAAACACTTGGTGATTAGCTTCTTCTATACTTTGTTTTGTCTGCTTCCGTTATTTTGCGAATAACTCTGCATGGATTACCCGCAGCAATTACATCAGAAGGAATGTCTCTGGTAACTACACTTCCCGCCCCGATGATTGTGTTATCTCCAATGGTCACACCCGCAAGCACAGTCACGCCGCCACCGATCCAAACATTATTGCCCACTGTGATGGGACCTACAATTTCAAGACCTTCATTACGTTGTTCCACATCATAAGGATGACCAGCAGTATAAAATCCACAATTCGGTGCAACAAAAACGTTGTCACCAAAACTGATTTTTGCCCCGTCCAGCATAACGATATTATGATTGCTATAGAAGTTCTCACCAATTTCAATGTTATAGCCGTAGTCACATACAAATGGCTGCTCGATCAGGAAACGATCCGTCGTTTTTCCAAGCAACTTTTTGAGCAGCGCCTCTCTCTCAGAGATCTTACCTGGATGAAGTTGATTATACTCGTAACAAAGTCCCTTCGCGTACAAACGCTCATCAATCAATTCTTTGTCGTAATTCGCATTATACAGTAGTCCCAGTTGTGATTTCTCTTTTTCTGTCATGAATTCCTGTGCCTCCAACTCTTCTGTCCAAAATGAATAGATCAAAGCTCTATCTCTCTAATGATTCTAGCAGGATTTCCACCAACAATCATGTTATCCGGGACATCTTTTGTGACTACGGACCCGGAAGCAATAACGACATTGTTTCCAATAGTGACCCCTGGATTAATGACTGCCCTGCCTCCGATCCATACATTATTCCCGATGTTCACTGGTTTCCCATACTCTGCACCTGTTATCCGTTCAAATGGATTCAAGGGATGAGTAGCGGTATATATGTGAACATCAGGTCCCATTAAACAGTTATCCCCAATGTGCACTTCACATACGTCAAGTATCGTACAGTTAAAGTTGGTATAGAAATGCTCTCCAACATGAATGTTGTAACCATAGTCAAAATGAATATTCGGTTCCATGCTCAGGTGTTCACCCGTTGAACCTAACAGTTCTTTCAAAAATTTTGTACGGATCTCACCATCTGTTTCTGTGGTCTGATTGTACAAGCGTGTCATTCTTCTTGCATGTTCCCTCTCTTGAGACAATTGAGGATCGGAAGCCAAATACAGCTCACCATCGATCATTTTTTGTTTTTCCGATTTTGTTGTGATATTGCTCATGATTGTTTCCCCTTTATGTCTATATTAATTTTCAAACTGTTAAATTAAGATACTTTATAAAGCTATAATAATTATATGGGATAACCTAAATAAATCAAGTTCTTTACAAATTGAATGCAAAGATATTATGCCTAATGTTATAAAAAAACCTCTGCAAATCCACTAAATTATTGGATCGCAAAGGTTTGTTTGCTGAAGTAATACAATATAGAGCAGTTTGCATAGACAACATTTAAACTAACGCATTATCACGCCGCCTGCACAGTTTGCTCCTTGCGACGAATTGCATAAACGGCTGACACAAGACCCATCAGGATCAGAACCGATCCCACCCATCCTGTATACATAATGGACGAGTGATCGATAACCACCCCGCCAATATAGGTTCCAAGAGCAATACCAGCATGTGCAATTCCTGAATTGGTGCTAATTAACGTTTCAGCCGTTGCCGGTGAGGTTTTGATAATCAGACTATTCTGTACCGGGGTAACGGTCCAGCTTAGCGCACTCCAGATACTTAGCAGGATCAAGAAAGCAATTAAAGGCAACCCGGTACTAAACGGAATAACCGCCATGCTTATAATAAAGGGTATCAGCACGATGATAATGGCTTTGGCTGGGTGCAAGCGATCTGATAAAATGCCGCCGATTCCGCCCCCTGCTACAGCAGCGATACCAAACATCATATAGATAAAGGTAACCATTGTTGAGCTGGCTCCCAACGCTTCCTGGAGAAATGGTGTGAAATACGCATATAACGTCAAGTGTCCTGCGAGCACAAGCAATGTTGTAACATGGATTGCCAGCATTTTCGGGTTCCATAGAGCAGTAAGCTGCTTCTTCAGGGATACTGCCGGAATCGGCTGCACACGATCCATGGCAATGCCAATGGCAACCATGACCACTGCAGTCAGAATCGCGATCAACATAAACACTTCACGCCATCCGGCCAGGTTACCCACAAAGATTCCGATAGGTACACCCAGGATCAGTGAAGCACTTCCTCCCATCGTGATAATTCCCACAGCACGCCCTTTATACTGCGGCTCCACAATACGGGCTGCGAGCGTCAGAGACAGGACAAAAATCAGAGATCCCGTTGCGGCCCCCAATGCTCTGCCTGCCAAGAGCATATAGAAATTGGCACTGAACGCAGAGATTAGATTGCTGATTAGAAAAACGAATAAAGTGCACATATATACTTTTTTACGTTCGAATCTAGCCGTCATATTTAACAAAATAGGCGCAGATAACGCATAGACAAGTGAGAAGATGGAAATTAAATACCCGGCTTTTGCCAAAGTCAGATGAAGATCTGTCGCAATCAAGTCCAGAATCCCGCCTAAAATGAGTTCAACGGTACCAACCACAAATGCCGCGATTGCCAGGACATATACTTTTTTATTCATTTTTGAATCCTCCTCGAAAGTTACAACTACGATAGTAACTTAATCAAGAGAAGATTTCAATACAAAAAAGCTATTCTCAGAAAGAATAGCTTTTGGTACATCAGTTTAATAAATTAATCGCGCCAGCAGACGTGCAATTTCTTCATCCTGAAGCAGCTGGTTACCGTATTTTTTGGTAATTTGAGTAAGAGCGACGTCATGATAGAAATAATCCGTCATTGCTTTAACAATCGGTTTGGACGTTGTCTTGATGGCCTTCCATGAATCATGTTCGATTCCTGCAAACAAAAGATAGCCATGGTCAACAATGATTAACTGCGAGGGCTCAAGATTACTGTCCTCAAGCATCGGGATTAACGAATATTTATGGGTTAGAGACGTTTGCAGTCCTCCTACAGCCAGGACCTCTACATGTACCCCTTCTGCCTCTTTTCTCTCCAGAAGCTCCCGGTATTTCTCCATTTGCTCGTTCCAGGCCAGAAAAAGGATAGATGAATCCGCCTCTTCAATAAGCTGTTCTATATTCGATGCAATGGATGATGCATCCTTCAATGTCCAGATATGTTCATCTGTGAATGTACGTTTGATTTTATATGTCTTTAACTCCTCAATATCCTTCTCAAAGTCGGCTCTTATTTTGAGGATAATGGACTGAAGATCAACCGCCATGTACAATTTTTTCTTCCCATGCATGGTTGTTAGGACCGTTCCCTTATCAATAAGCCGATTAAGCACTTCGTATATTTTAGCCTTGGGTACATTGGAGTAATTAACAATGGATGTGGCATCGAGCGGTGCATCCTGCGCAAATATGGCCTCATACACCTGACTTTCATATTGTGTAAAACCGAATTTCTGCAACATGGTTCGATTCGGGCTCCTTCTTGTTTGTATCGTTCTATATAGTTTAGACGCCTGAACTTCCCATGTCCAGTTTATCCCACCGACGCTCCTTCCTAGTCGTATACGGATATTACGGTCAGAGTGGAGCATTCAAATATAATGACCTCCCAATGGTTATATTAAGATTCAAGCTACACATTTTGATTTTTTGAAGGAGGTATGCTTAAACATGGAGAGTACCCATGAATTTGTAAAAAAAGTGAATGAGAATGCCGAAAAAGCTCGTCATAACAAAAACAATGGTAAAGGTACACCAACGGATAAACTGCCGTCGAAGCAGCATAGCACCAACAAGTAAGCTTATAATGGCGTTAGAGAAATAATGCTCATTTTTTCTTTCAGCAAGAAAAGGACCTCTGGAGGGAGATCCTTTTCTTGCTATTCGTAATTTGATCGTTCAAAGGCATCCAGTCTGACTAAGTTCGATCCCAGAAGCGTTGCTGGGTCATTGCTTGAATGAATTGCTCTGCAAACGTTCCTGGCTGTTGCTCCACAATGACACCAGGTTTTCCGATAATGCCGACTGGCTGAATCAGTAGAGCCCCCGTCGGTGTAGCTCCTATCGGTTTAAAATGGTTGTACGTTTCAATGGCATAGGATCGGGTGTATTTTTGAAAATAATCATCTTCCTTCTGTCCTCCAACAATGAACAAACCATCATATACCAAAGGTGATCCGGTCAAAAAGCTGTCGTCCACTTTCAACTCCACACCGCCCGTTCCATGGACCACACCTTGTCTTTCATGAACAATGACTGGACGAAGTCCCGCGCCCTTAAGCTCATCCAAAATGTATTGTGTGCTCGGACCATCGAATCCTTCACCGACAATCACCCCGACACGCAATGTCTTGGGAGAAAATACGGTATTAGCCATACTTAGCGCAGGGGAGGACTTTGTCACTGAAGATTCGTGAATGTGAACGTTTGGTACAGCGACTCCAAGCTCGTGGGCCAGAATGGTAGCCGGCTCTGTGCTGATCTTCCCTAACATATCAACAACCTGTTGACGAATCGAAACGTCCTTTACCTTCCCGAGCTCAAATGTGAGTGCCTGAATGATATGAATCCGCTCCACGCCTGTCATGCTGTTCCAGAATAAACGTGCCTGCGAGAAATGATCCAGGAAACTAGATGCCGTTTTCCGTTCCTTGAGACCTTGCACCGTGGAAGGATAAGTTACAAAACCCCCTTTGGTACCAGGAACAGTATAGGGAGAATTATTGGCAAGAGAGTTTTCGTGATAGGCGACTCTCCCCCGATCAATGGTATACCGTGAAGCGCCGTCTCTCTGGTTGTTATGTACAGGGCATACGGGACGATTGATCGGCAATTCCTGATAATTCGTGCCCACCCTTGCCAATTGTGTATCCGTATACGAGAATAGTCGGCCTTGAAGCAGTGGATCATTGCTGAAATCAATGCCACGTACAATGTTGCCTGGATGGAAAGCCGACTGTTCCGTTTCCGCAAATACATTCTCAACATTTTGGTTAATCGTCATTTTGCCAATGATTCGTACCGGGATGTCTTCTTCAGGCCATAATTTCGTTGCATCCAAAATATCAAAGTCAAACTTGAATTCATCTGCTTCCTCCAGCACCTGTATTCCAAGTTCAAACTCCGCAAAGTTACCTGCATTGATATTCTCCCACAGGTCCCTGCGATGAAAGTCCGGGTCCGCCCCTCCAAGCTTCTGCGCCTCATCCCACACAAAAGAATGCATGCCAAGTACCGGCCGCCAATGAAATTTCACGAATCTGGATTTTCCTTCTTTGTTCACCAGCCGGAAGGTATGCACTCCAAATCCCTGCATCATTCGAAAGCTTCGCGGTATCGTGCGATCCGACATAATCCACATGACCATAGCTGCTGACTCCTGGTTATTCGCAATGAAATCCCAGAAGGTGTCATGCGCAGTGGAGCCCTGTGGAATTTCATTATTGGGTTCCGGCTTCAGCGCATGAATCAGATCCGGGAACTTGATTCCATCCTGAATGAAAAAGATAGGAATATTGTTGCCGACCAGATCAAAGTTGCCTTCATCCGTATAAAATTTTACTGAGAACCCACGTACATCCCGATTCGTTTCGTTCACTCCTTTGGAGCCTGCAACTTCGGAAAAACGAACAAACAGCGGTGTTTTCACACCAGGATCCTGAAGAAAATGGGCCATCGTTAACTCTTCAAGTGATTCATATAACTCAAATTCACCGTAGGCTCCATATCCCCGAGCATGCACAACTCTCTCCGGAATGCGTTCCCGGTCAAAGTGCGACAGTTTCTCACGCATCAGAAAATCTTCAAGCAGCGTGGGTCCCCGATCCCCAGCTTTTAGCGAGTTGCTATCATCCGATATTTTAACCCCTTCGTTGGAAGACATCTCTTTTCCGTTATTATCCCGAAGAAAGGTATTTCTCTGCTCTATCTTTTTGTTCTCATCTATGGGTTCCTTGCTCATTCCAATCACCTCCAACATTATATGTATGGGACTGGAAGTACACTTATGATTGACTGATACACCCATACTTTGATCCGAATCATGTGTGTGATTACAAATACGAATAACATGAGCTGTGCCATGAGGCATAGCTGGCGATTGTCCATTTATTAAATATCGCGTCCTTTGTCTAGCACCTTCCTCATTTCCTTTTCATTTACTATTAAGAATCTAATAGAAAAGAGATGATGAGGATGGCTAGTGTAAAAGCTGTTCCACAACCGGATTTGGTATTGATCTATTGGTCCAGAAACCCGCTCGTTCCCGGTTCTGCACGTAGAATCAGAAGTGTGCGTGTGATTGGGAACACATCGCCTTGCACCTTCACACTGGTGCGTGGTGCATTGCTGATCAATGCCTTAAACTGTTTGCTGGACAATGATATTGGTTTCAAAGTGGTCTATAGCAAAAAAACATCGAACATCAGCGGCGTTTTATTGTTGAAACGCAGATCATAAACGAACAAACAGGTGCCCTCCTTATTAAAGGAGGCGCACCTGTTTGTTATTCAATGAAATATACGACGGAACTCCAGTCTATTTTACGTTCATATAACGTTCAAAGGCATTATTACGGATGGTCAGTAACTGTTCAAGTCCCATATCATTCAACTTTTTGATATAAGCATCCCATCCGTCTTCGATGCCGCCTTTAGTTACCCACTGAGCTCGCATCGTTGCTACATAACCGTCAATATCTGTTGTCAGCGTTGGCAGCTCCTGGAACTCTTCAGCATTGTACATAACCTTCGGATAAGGTGTCGTTACATCGGCACTGCCCAACTGATCGATTTGCAGCTTGAGTCCGTCACCAGCCTTCGGATTAAGCTTAATTTTCTCTTCAAAGGAAGGGCTTACATATTTGGGTCCGAAATCACGCAGGGATTGATCCCAGTACCAAGCATCGGCGCTGGTGCCTGCCGGCGGGTCCATCAACGTGTATGTGCCATCATCGTTTTTCTCGATTACAGTTCCGATCGCACCCCAGAAATTCTGGATGCTGGCTTCACTGGAATAGAATTGATCGGCCCAGCGTGCCGCTACTTCTGGAACAGTACATGAACTTGTAATGAGCAGTTCATTACGGGCCAGGTTCATACCGCCTGGATCCCCTGGCTGATAGCGTTTGCCATCAGGTCCGGCAATAGGTGCAATCGCTTCGTATTGATCGCTCCACTTGCCAAATACCGCATCGGGTGTCCACTGGTTG
The DNA here is from genome assembly GCF_057835695.1 of Paenibacillus sp. GL_099_B. NCBI lineage: Bacteria > Bacillati > Bacillota > Bacilli > Caryophanales > Paenibacillaceae > Paenibacillus > Paenibacillus sp. GL_099_B. The sequence goes on along the minus strand of NZ_CM174430.1, from coordinate 3,096,174 downwards.
CTGAAGCCGACGATTGGAATATCTGCATTTTGCCATTTGGCTGATGTCATTGTATTGTCTTGTGTGAACAGTTCCTGATCAATCAACCCTTCTGAATACAGCTTGTGTGTATAAATAAGAGCTTCTTTATAGGCGTCAGTCGTTGGGAAGAAGACCGGTTTACCGTCCTGGACAATCATACTGCTGGCATTAATGTCAGTGATTCCGAATGGATTGAGGAAATCCACATTCAGACCCGTTTCAGTGTAAGGAATTTCGTCCTGTTTTCCATTTCCGTTCGGATCTTTTTCCTTAAACGCTTTCAACACCTGATACAGCTCTTCTGTTGTCGTTGGTGCTTTCAGCCCCAGTTTATCAAGCCACGCCTTATTGATTACAGGCTGGTTCCGGCTCTTCGGACGGGCAGGCAGCCTTGTTGGCATGGAATAGATTTTGCCATCAGGAAACGTACTGATTTTCTTCATATCTGGCGTCTCTTCCATAGCTGCCTTCAAGTTGGGCATATACGAGTCAATGTACTCATCCAGTGGACGGAAATAGCTCAGGTTGTTTACAATGTCCGAATCGCTGAACACCTGGTCGCCCAGGATAATGTCCGGGAGCGTACCACTGGCAAGCATAATGGATTTCTGCTCACCCCAGTCATTGGAGGACATCACCTGCCACTCAATCTTCACATTGGAATCCTTCTCCAAATCCTTGAGCCATTGGTTCTGTGTAAAGGTGTCGCCCATATTCCCCCAACGAACCGTCAGTACCTTGAGTGTAACCGGTTTATTGACAATTGGCAGACCTTCCTGATTAAAATCACTTGAAATCGTAGTCTCCGCAGGTTCACTACTATTTCCACTACTACAGCCAACAACGCTGACCAACATGGCCGACGCGAGAAGCAGGCTGCTCATTTTGGTGAATAACTTCTTGCCTATCTTTTTCCCCATTTGGGAACCCCCTTGATTCGTAATGAATTTCAACCCGCCTTATTCCTTCACTGCGCCGATCATCACCCCCTGATTGAAATACTTTTGGATGAACGGATACACACACATGATCGGAATTGTAGCGATGATAATAACGGAATACCTCATCAAATTGGCAAGGCGCAGGGCAACTTGTGCTGCTTCTCCTGTACCCATGCCGGACTGCATCTGATTCGTGATGAGGATATTACGCAGAATCAGTTGCAGCGGATACAGATTCGGATCTTTTAGATAAATTAGGGCGTTAAAATATGAATTCCAATACCCTACAGCAATCCATAGTCCGAGGACTGCGATGATTGCTTTGGACAGCGGCAATACAATCAGTACAAAATACCGCAGGTTACCACAGCCATCGATCTGGGCCGCTTCCCATAGATCTCCCGGAATACTGGTCTGGAAAAATGTCCGGGCGACGATCATGTCGAAAACCACCACGGAGAACGGAAGCACCATCACGAGGAACGTGTTGTATAGATGGAAGTCGCGGATCGTCAGGAAAGTTGGGATCAAGCCCCCGCTGAAGAACATTGTAAAGATAAAGAACAGCGAGAAAAATTTACGCCCCACCAGATCTTTTCTCGATAATGCATAAGCCGCCGAAATATTAACGACAAGCCCGAAGAGTGTTCCCACTACCGTATACAGAATGGTATTTCGATATCCGATCCAGATATTTTCGTGTCGCAGCAGTTCCCTATACCCTTCAAGCGTAAAGCCTTTGGGGAAAAGCCACACCTGTCCGTTAGCCACAGATGAAGGATCACTGAACGAGGCGATGACAATAAAATAGATTGGGTAAATGATAGCAATCAGAAAAAGAACTGCAAAGGCATACAGTACAACTTCTGCAACCGTAACGCGTGATCGACGTTTTGTACGGGGAGCTCTGGTCATTGCTGCAGGTTCCATAACGCTCATCTTGTTTGTCTCCCCCCTACCATAGACTGTTTTCACTGTATTTCTTGGACAACTGATTGACCAGAATAAGCAAAATGAAATTAATGACTGTATTAAACAGGTTGATCGCCGAGGAGAAACTATATTGGCTGCTCAGTAACCCGATTTTGTATACATAAGTGGACAGAATCTCACTAGAGAGAATGTTCAGGTCGTTCTGCATCAGATAAACCTTCTCAAATCCTACGCCCAGTAATCCGCCTACCCGCAGAATAAGCAGCGTGATGGCTGTCGGCAGCAACATCGGAATATCAATATAACGAACCTTGTGCCATCGACTTGCTCCATCAACCGTGGCCGCTTCATAGAGGCTTGGATCTACGGCAGACAGCGCGGCAATATAGATAATGCTGTCCCAACCGACATGCTGCCACACATCAGACCAGACATATACACTGCTGAACAGAGCTGATGAACCCATTAAGTCCGGTGCTTGTGCTCCAAACAGCTGATACATATTGCCAACGAGCCCTGTACTTGGCGAGAACAGGATCAGCATCAATCCGACCATAACTACCGTTGAAATAAAGTGAGGCATATACGAAACGGTCTGGAATAACCTTTTGAACCTTCCCGACCTCATCTGGTTCACCAGTAGTGCAAGCATTATCGGAATTGGAAAGGTAGCCAGACTGTACAAGCTAATCACAAGCGTATTGCGTATCGTATTCGTAAATTGATAGGAATGAAAGAATTTCTCAAAGTATTTGAATCCAGCCCAAGGGCTGTCTCCGATCCCCAACGCCGGGCTGTAGTCCTTAAAAGCGATTAATACGCCGTACATCGGCTTGTAGGCAAATAAAAGTGTCAACAGAACCGCTGGAAAAAGCAAAACGTAAAGACCCCAGTTTCGCCTGATTCTCTCCAACGTTCTTCCGATATAAAGTGGATTGGTCCTCATGGTTCTTCCTTCCCTCCTGTAAATATACTGATGCTGTTCTCCCGTAGGACCTGTCATCTCTGGAATAGCTTCAGTATAAACCGCTTCAGATTGGGTTTATCGGACCCCTAAGGACGTTATTCGGACTTCTGTGGTTCCATCTATGAACTTTACAAGTAGCCGAGACGCTTACGAGCAAAAATCATATCGTTATCCAGACTTTCGTGTGTGTAATCCGGACTTCTGAATCAAAAGATGCAAATCTTTATGTTTTTTTCAAACAAAGGTTTTATACTATTCCTGAGATATTAAAGCGTATTCATAACCAAGCAATCAAGAAAGTGGTGCATTGTTCCATGGCAAACCTGAACACTATCAAACCCTACCCCATCCGGCATTATATCCGCATGATGTTCGTCATTTCCTTTGTCGTGCTCATTTTGGATCTCGTGATCAGCATTGCTTCCATCTCCATGGTCAAACAGCAGTCCACCCAATACTTGCAGGATGCGGCCGATCTGTACATCAATCGTATTAATCACGATTTTGCGTATATTAATCATTTCATGGGGTGGACACTGGCGAACGACGAGAATCTCGACAACATGAATACATATGGTGTGAACAGTATCCCGTTCCTAAAGGCCAACGAGAAACTACATCTGCTCTTCGCCGAACTACAGCGAAACTACGGGCAGTCGTACAATTTCTTTTATTATTTGGAGAATAGTGAATATTTCCTCAACTGCGCGCCAATAAGTATCTCCTATTCGGATTATTCAGAAGTGAAAAAACAAATCATTACACTGACCCGTGATAAAGGTGTATATGAGAAGTTCTATTCCCATTGGACACCGATTCACGTGAACGGCACTTCTTATCTTATCAATATTGTGCCGTACTACAACCGTTATCTTATTGCCTTGATATCCGCAGATGAACTGATCGCCCCTCTCCAGCAGATTAATCTGGGTGCCAACGGATATGCCTCTCTAGTAGACGAGAATGGTGTGCAACTTTCCGGACCTGCTGGCGGGGATCACATACCGGAAGAGAGACATTCATTTCTCGATCTGTTCCAGTCTCACAATATAGTCAGCAGCGACTTCTCCAATGCGGCATTCAGCGCGCATATGGTCATCAAGTTTGGCGCATTCGAGAAAATCATGGTTGCTCAGCTGCTCATTATGCTGCTTTTTCTGATTGTGACCTCCACATTAAGTGCAATTATGATGTTTTTCAGGAGAAATCTGCTTGTTCCCATTCAGCGATTCTCCAAAAATCTGGCGCGTATTAACGAAGGTGACGAAGCGACAGACTTCAAGAGCAGCCGGATTATGGAACTGGAGCAGGTCAATGCACAGTTTAAAGAACTGGTAGGCCAGATTAAACGGTTCAAGATCGATCGCTATGAGCAGGAATTGGAGAAACAAAAAATACGTTTGGATTATATGAAATTGCAGATTAAGCCCCACTTCTTCCTGAATTGTTTGACGAGCATGTACAGTATGGCGCAGATGCAAATGTACGAAGAAATTGAGAACATGGCGATGGCTACGTCCCGATATTTCCGATATATCTTTCAAAGTGGGGAGAATTTCGTTCTTCTGGAGAATGAGATTGAGCATGTAAGAACGTTCCTGGACATACAGAAGTCGCGTTACCGTGATGCTTTTTCCTATCGAATTGAACAGCCAGAGGTCATCACGGGCATCGCTGTGCCACCACTCGTCATTCAGACATTCATCGAGAATGCCGTCAAATATGGGGTCTCCCGGGACCGGGAATTATGTATTACTTTATCCGTGACGGAACAACGACAAGAAAATGGTGATCATGTGCTCATCCGGATTTCGGATACAGGTCCAGGCTTCAGTCCAGATGTTCTTGACGCACTGATGCGTGGAGAAGCGCTGGAACAAACAGGTGGTAACCGGATTGGCATTATGAATACCATCCAACGTTTGGAATTATTATATCGAGATGAAGCGAATATTACGTTTGCAAACGACGCAAGTGGCGCCCGAATCACACTTTCCTTACCTAAAATGATACTAAATTCAGATACTCCGGGAGAGGTGACAAACCATGAATGCATTGCTGGTTGATGATGATTATTTTGTAGTTATGGCTTTGGAAAAGAAAATTGACTGGAAGGCCTTGGGGATCAACACGATATTCACAGCCTACAATATAGCGCAGGCCAAAGAGATTTTGCAAAATCATCCCGTTCAGATTCTCATATGTGATATTGAGATGCCCCAGGGCAGCGGGCTGGAATTACTCGCATGGGTCCGGGAGGAATCGCATAATGTACAGACGATATTTCTGACCAACTATGCTGATTTCAACTATGCTCAGAAAGCAATTGAGCTGCAAAGCTTTGATTATTTTCTAAAACCTATTGAGTTTGACAAGTTAACTCTTATTATTCAAAAGGCGGTTGCCAAAGCTCGAGACCAGCAGTTTATTGAGAAAGCCATTCATGAAGGTGAACTGTGGCAGAAAAATCGGAGTAAACTGATTGAGGACAGCTGGCGCAGGCTGATCTCAGGTAAAGCTTTTCCTTCCGGCCCTGCCGACGTCTCTGCCTTTTTGACAGAACAAAATCTACCTTATGAAACAACAGATCTGTTTCTTCCTATTCTGGTTAACCTGTTTCCGTATGATCATACGCTGGGCAAGACGGACAAGAACCTGTTCGATTATGCTTGTTTGAATGTGATGGTTGAACGGTTCCAGGACACTTTGTTCTCCATTGAAGCCATTACCGAGATCAAGGATCATAACTGGATGGTTATTCTAAAATGGAACGGAGCACCGGATGCACAGCTGATCGAATCCATGTGCGGTTCGTTCATCCCGGAGGTTAATAATTACCTGAAGTCGGATGCCTGCTGTAGTATCGGGTTCTCTCTAATGCTGGGTCAGATTCGCCATACCATCAACGAGTTGTTGCTGATGAATGAAGAACGAATCAAACACCGCAACCAAACCTTTTTACTGGAAAACTATAATAGACCCGAGTTGAATTACGTACCACCTGATCTGGGACTACTGGAGCAATTGTTGAATGAAAACCGCTTTCAGGCGTTTCTGGATGAAACGGGTCGTTATATGCATCAACTTGTCCGTGAAGGTGTGGTAGGTACCGCTGTTCTAAGTTTGTTGCGTCTTGATCTGGTGCAACTTGTGTATGCCCAATTGAAGAGTAAGGAGATCGAAGTGCACAAGCTGTATATGGGCAAAACGAATGATCAATTGTTCATGCAATCTCTGCATTCTATTGAAGATATGCAATCCTATATTGCTTACCTGGTTAATACAGCTGCCGAATATCTGAATGTCGCCGAACAGCCAAAGTCGGTTGTACATGAGATTACCCATTATATACGCACTCACTATGGAGAAGATTTAACGAGGAATAATCTGGGGGAGATGGTCTATCTGAACCCGGATTATCTGGCACGGCTGTTCAAGAAAGAGATGGGAATTTCACTGGGCCATTATGTCATTCATACCCGTCTTGTGGCGGCCAGGCATCTACTGGAGACCACCGCACAATCGGTGCATACCATTGCTGGAAATGTCGGTTATACCAACTACTCTCACTTCACCAAACTGTTTAAGCAAGAGATGGGCTGCAGCCCCAATGAATATCGCAAGAAGCAGAAAGAAAGCTCTCATGAAACCGGATGATCTTTCTCGCCGTAATGAAAAATGCCACCCTGCGTATCGTACGCAGAGTGGCATTTGCTGTTTTGCTGTGCCTTATTTATTCGCATTAATGACTTCATTCACTTCCTGAGTGATCTGGTCGCCACCAAGCTTTTTCCAATTTGCAACAAAATTATCGAACTCGTCAATAGACAGGTTGCCGTAGATGATTTTCAGAAACGTCTCAGCGCGCAGTTTATCCAGGGTTGCCTGTTTGGTGTTCATGGTTCTCGTAGGGGCGTAGATAAATTCATTCATGACAATGAGATCGTTATCCCGATAATATTTAATGACGCCCTGCGAGCTTTCCGGTCCAAAAATACGTTCCATATGCCACTTATCCAGATTTCCATTGCGGTAATCCATAATATCATCGTAGAACAGCTTCGCTTCAAGTTCTAATCCGGAAGTATCTCCCGTTTTGAGCGCCTGCTCAACTTCATCCTGTGCCTTCACGTTTTTGTTGGCAGGCAGATTGGATACGGTCGCATTATGAAAACCAAGTCCGGTCAAACCGTTCAAATACGCAGCACGCTCTTCCTTGGCCGACTCACCAAACATTTTCTCTGCCTGGAAATTCAGCAGTTTGATCAATGCTTCTGGGTGCTCATAACCTTTACGTACGGCAAATATGCCACCCAAGCTTAGGTGATTCTGCGTTTTGGCAGGCTGATCGTCGATCGATTGAACCGGATAAGGCAGCCAATCCACGTTCTTATCCTTCTTGATCATGCTGCTAACCTGAAATGGTGCCCATTGTGGCAGGAAGAACATGCCTGATTTGCCTGCATTCACATCTTCCATCATCTTCGTAAAATCCTTAACGCCAAACTCAGGGTCGAGTACACCCTTCGAATACAGATTTTGCAGTTCGCGTAATCCTTCCTTCACCTCAGGCTGAATGGTACCATTCACAACCTGGCCCGAAGTATCCTTGATCCAGGTTTCAAGATAACCATGATAACCGAGCAGGAACGCATTAATTGGCAAATCCTTGTTGAGTGCAATACCATACGTATCATCTTTGCCATTTCCGTCCGGATCTTCAAAGGTAAAAGCTTCCGCAATCTTGATAACATCCTGCATTGATTTTGGTGCTTCAAGTCCGACCTTTTTCAACCAATCCTGGCGAATCCAGATCATATCCGAGGAATCCAGCGAGCCTGGGAAACTGACCATCGCGTATATCTTGCCATCCTTGGTTACAGGCTTCAAACCTGCCCCATCCTCAGCGGACATAAATTCCTTAACGAGGTCAGATGCATACTTATCATAGACTTCAGTCAGATCTTCCAGCATTCCCGCGTCATGCAGCTGTTCAAATTGCACAGCACTCACTTTCAATACATCTGGCAGATCGCCGCTAGCCAGGGTGACGTTCATTTTGTCGTTATAATTGGCATCGGGGACAATCCAGTCGTAGGTGACATCAATACCCAGCTCGTCCTTATATCCTCTGGTCCAAATGTTATTGGCATGCGTATCACCTTCGGCGAGCGATTCTTTCCCTGTTTCATTCATGGTCGATGTTAGTTTAATAGGTGGATCATATTTCGTAAGCGGACCTCCGGCATCCTGCTGTGTGTTCGGTTGGGCTTCATTCTCAGCACTACCCGTACCCGATGAACAGGCTGCAATCGTGGTTGCCAGAACCATGGTTAACGTTAACAGTGAGAATTTCTTTAATGACATGTTCATGCGAATCCCCCTTTTTATTCCTCCCGTGAGGTATATAAGATGAACTAATGAATATTAAACGTTGCACTCCGATAGCAGAACAACCTTTTGATCGCTGTTATCCCCAGATTTCCTTTATCCCTTTTTGAAGGGAGAAATCCGGTTATAAAGGCGAACGCTCCGCTTCTACAGGTCTCTTCTGCTCTCTCCGTTATGGTTTAATCTTCTTTCATCTTATATATAATTTTATTTTAGTAAGAAAGCGCTATCACTTCGAGTGTACCCCGTTGACATCTGGTATCTTTGATTTACCATTTCAGACTTGATCTAACTTTTTTGATCCCGATATTCCTGCGGCGTGCAGCCAGTGGCCTTTTTGAAGAAACGATAAAAATAATGCTGATCACTAAATCCGACCTTGGCGGATATTTCATGCATTTTGCAGGTGGAGCCGAGAAGTAATTCCTTGCTGCGCTCGATGCGCCGGTCATGAATATAGTCGGATATGCCTTTGCCAGTAATACGTTTGTACCAACGGGATAGATATGAGGGATTGAGGGAAACTTCCTGTGCAATTCGAGTTAGCGATAGGTCATCCTCCAGATGGTGCTTGATATAATGGTGAATGGTGATGAGAATCTGCGACTGATCATGGATGCGTGTAACACTTCTTTTGGAGATGATCCATTCATATGCCGATTGATAGAAAACTACCAGATCAGACCAAGGCGTATGGATGTCAAAATAAAGCATACGAGACAACGCAATTTCCTCCATCGCTGATTCGTACAAGCCCAGTTCATGAAGAAGCTCAATCAGTCCATTACCTGCGCCTGAATAGATCTTCATTCGAAAGAATGGGTCCTGAAGACCTTCTTTTGAAGCTTCTATCCACTTGTGAAACGACTCCATCCACTCCCTGTCTCCTGCTGTAACGCGCTGCCTGATCTGATCCAGATGAAGAGTCGCAACACTCTGCTGATTCAAAATATTGGGGGTGTATGGCGAATCATGCTGCACATTGACCCGAAGAAGCTTCTCCATCCCAAGTCCAGGGCCCTCATGGATCGACAGGCGCAACTGCGCAATGGCCTGACTTAGCTCCATCCACTCCACCGCCTGTTCGCTCACCATAATGGAGACGGACAGATTCAGACAATCCGCACAGGATTGCTGCACAGACTCCAGCGTTCCATAGACGAAACGCAGCGTCTGTTCCCACTTCTCCTGCCGTCCAGTATGGAGGCTCGATAGCTCTACCTTGGGTTGAACAAAGCAAGCGATCACCTGATAATCCAGATCAATAGCTTTGACCTTGGCCTTATCCTGAAGCAGCTCCTCCGCAACGTTGGCAACAGCATAGCGAATTAAACTCCGGTCCGCCTGGGATTGATAGTTGTTCCACTCCTCAACCCGTATGATGACCGGGATTAACGGCTCATTGGACATGAAAGGTAACTGGACCGCATCCAATTCTTCCTGAAGCGAGGCGATATCATGTCTTTCTGTTCGTTTTAGGAGATCCAGCAGCAATTGTCTTTGTAGCTGCGGCAGCGCTCTGGGCAGCTTGCTGCGAAACCAGGCATGCTGGTAACGGAAATCATTTTCCTCCGAGATTTGTGTTAACGCTCGCTCTACCGCAGCGCGGATATGACTCATGCCCTCTGTCTTTAACAGGTAATCCACAACACAAGGGTTACGTATCGCTTGATGTGCATAATCAAATTCGTTATGACCTGTCAGCAAAAGGACTTTACACCGTGGCCATCGATCCATAATTTTCTCGATCAGCTCCATGCCATCCATACCAGGCATACAGATGTCGCTGAGTACGATATCAATTTTAACGGAATTCAACCACTCCATTGCTTCAAAGGCAGAGTACGCCTTAATGATCTCCATATCCTGAAAATCCGCTTTTTGAAAGAAAGCATAAAGTCCATCCAAAATAACCGGTTCATCATCTACAATTAACATCCGCTGCATACGATTACTCCCGTCTCCATGGAATATTTAAAATCATGCATAAACCGCCCAACTCACTTCGTTGCGCACAAAGGCCAAAGCCCGTCCCGAACTTGATCCGCAAACGTTGATTCACATTCATCAGTCCAGTAATCTCTTCATTTCCATGTCTCTGATTCGCAGATTCCTGAAAGGATTCTTGCAGGCTGCTCAAGACTTCATCTGTTAATTGATCGCCATCATCCTCTATCCGAATGGACAATTTGTGGTGTTCGACTTGATAGGATAATTTCAGAATCCCTCCCTGACTGCGTTTGGCAAGGGCATGTTCGAAGACGTTCTCGACGATTGGCTGAATGATGACTCTGGGAATGGCGATGTCCCGATACTCCCTACTTAGTTCCTCCAGTTGCAGTTGGACTCTTGAGCCAAATCGGATTTTCTGAATGGAAGCATAGACCAAGGCATGGTCCACCTCTTCACCGAGCGATACCTCGGAATGAGAATCCCTGGACATATACCTGAAATATTGACCCAAATAGTCGGTGAATTCCTGAATCAATTCAACATTCTCGACCTCGGCCATTTGCTTGATGCTGAACAGACTGTTATATAGAAAGTGAGGCTGAATCTGGGACTGCAAATGTTTGAGTTCTGCCTCGCTGGTTCGAATCCGGGCAACATAATTTTCATCAATCAAAATATGTAAGCGCTCTATCATGTGGTTGAAACGAGAGTATAAATAACCGAATTCATCGCGTCTGGATTGCGGAATATGAATATTTGTCTGGCCCTGCTCCGCCATTCTGAACCCGCGAATGAGCACAGATAACGGCTTGTGAATTGACCTGTAAATCGAAAAAGAGAAGATCATAATGATAACAATTGAAATAAGCGTCAACGTCCACAGCCATAGGTTGTATTGTTCAAGCGGAGCTTGGAGCACATCATTAGGGATACTGGCCGTCAGCGTGAACGAGTGATCGGGATCATACAGTGAATAATACAGATATGGATCAGATTGAAATCTCGTCACTTGCATGGATACCGATGATTCCGGTGATACCTGTTGTAATTGTGCTGGCGATGCAGGTTCATCAGAAGAAGAAATGGCCACATTATGCTGCTCTCCGAAGCTCAGTGTAATATCACTGCCCCCTGTTTCCGCGAGCTGCTGCAAGCTGTGTTTCAGTTCTTCCGCAGACAAGCGTATGCCTAATATAAAATTGGGCGGTTCCTCATGATTCATGTTATACGGATTGCTTTTGAGAAAATAAAGATTGTTATCCGAATAAGACAACTCACCATTCAGGTTCCCCATTGTTGCCAGCAGATCCTTCCATTCTGTATCCTCCACATTGCGAATTCCGTCCACCGCGCTGACCCGTTTATGCAGAGCCGGAACGTAATATACAACATCGCTGATATAGGGACTTGTCACCATGATCTGGCCCAGCTTGTTGTGGATATTATTGAGACTGGAAGTCACCTCATATCTGCTCATAATCGCAGCTCGTGTACTTAGGGTGGACATCGTTTCATCGAATGAGAATTCAGTAACAAGTCCACTCATTCGCTCCAGTTCGAATTGCAGATGATTGTGGTAAAAATAAAGCTTTGATTCATGCGCCTTCTCCACTTCCGACTGCATTTGCTTGGAGCTGGTATGCGTGATCATAATGCTGATTCCATATAGGGGCAGAATGACGAGCACAAAAGCAATCATCAGTTTGACGACGATGGATGCATTTTTCCAGGTGCCCACCGCAAATCTCATTTCCCTTCACTCCTCTCCTCAACGGCAAAAAGGAGCCGGAAATCGGCTCCTCCCATTGGTTTTCCTCCATCGATCTTATCCCTTTACACTACCGACAACAAGTCCATGAACGAAATACCTTTGCAGGAACGGATACACGAGCAGAATGGGTATTACGGACAAAAAGATTTGGGATGCCTGGGTCGTTCTATCCGATACCTGACTTAATAGCGTTGCATCTTCCAGGGTCATCATTTCACTCTGAATCATCGTCACTTGCTGGAGCATCGATTGCAGATACGTGGCTAGCGGATAACCTTCCGGACTCTTCATATAGATCATGCCATCAAACCAGGCGTTCCAGTGCCCCACCATGGCAAACAGTGTGATGGTTGCAATACTAGGCAATGAAATAGGAAGGTAAATGCTCCATAGTGTGCGGAAATGGCCTGCGCCATCCATCCAAGCCGCCTCTTCCAGCTCCTTCGGCAAGCCCCTGAAGAAATTCAGCATAAGCAATACATTAAAGATCGGAACCGCTCCCGGTAATATCAGGGCCCAGATCGAATCCAAAAGACCTGCTTCCTTGACGATCAGATAACCCGGGATTAATCCTCCACTGAACAGCATGGTAAAGACAAAAATCCACGCATAGAACGTTCTTGAACGAAACTTCGCTGCCTCTTTAGAGAGCGGATAGGCTACAAGAATCGTGAAAATCAGGTTGGTCGCAACTCCGAGTACCACACGGAGAAGACTTGTACCGAATGAATTTAGAAACTGCTGATTTTCGAGAATGTATTTATACGAAGACAAGGTGAAGTCCACCGGCCAGAATGTGACACTCCCCGCCTTGACTGCATCACTCGAACTAAACGAAATTGCCAGAATATTCACAATGGGAAACAGGCACAGCAAGGCAAGAAGGGTCAGGATGACATAATTCATTCCCAGAAACCAACGATAGGCTCTCGAAGCGTGATGCATGTTCTTGCCTCCTTTCTAGAAAATCCGATAATTGGCTAATCGATAGGCGAGGAAATAACCAAGCCCGATAAAGATAAACGAAACGACTGACTTAATGAGACCCAATGCGGTTGATACCGAATATTGCGCATCCTGCAGACCGATCCGATAGATCATCGTATCCAGAATGTCTCCGGATTCATAGACCAGCGGATTGTAAAGGTTGAACACTTGGTCAAAACCACCGTTAAGTACGTTACCCAGACTCAGTGTAACCATCAGAATCACGATGGGACGAATGCCAGGCAGCGTAATATGCCAGGTCTGCTTCCATCTTCCTGCTCCATCCATTACAGATGCTTCGTACAGGGATTTATCAATGTTTGTCAGTGCGGCCAAATATATAATCGTGCCAAATCCGAATTCTTTCCATTGATCGGTAATGACGAGTATGTAAGGAAACCATTCGTTACTGGCCAGGAATTGAACAGGTTCAACCCCTATCGCCTTAAGCAGCATATTTACAATTCCTGTGCTAGGGGACAATACGTCTACAATGATACCGGCCAATATGACCCAGGAAAAGAAATGCGGCATATAGATGACCGTCTGAATCGTTCGTTTAAAACCTGTTTTACGTACCTCATTCAGCAGTAGGGCCACAAGTACCGGAATGACCAAACCGGACACAATTTTCATCGCGGAAATAAATACCGTATTCCATACGACCTGACCGAACCCCGGCAGATCGAACAGATACCTGAAATTGTCCAGGCCGACCCAGTTCATATTTTTGAACCCGGCAATGGGAGAGAAATTCTGAAAGGCAATGGAGAGTCCCGCCATCGGAATGTAACCGAATACAATAATGATGATCAGTCCAGGCAATATCATGAGATGAAGCGGAACGTTTCGTATAAATTGTCTGTAGTTGGAACGCATAAGATGTCTCCTCCTTCAAATTCATTATAGAATCCGTCAGGAATCGGCAATAGTGTAGGCTATTTACTTTAGGTATCTTTTGTTGACTCTCTTCCCGGAACACCAAAAAACCGCGAGTATCGCGGTTCTAAGACTAAAGCAGATTATTATTGAGATATTAACTATATAATTTGAACTAGACATTTACATGATAACGGAGAGGTCAGAAGGAATCTGGAGAAGCGAAGCGTTCGCCTTTATCACCGGATTTCCCCCTTTAAATAAGGAATTCAAAAAATCTGGGGATAACAGCGATCGGAAGATGGTTCTGACCACGTAGTGACTTCGTATGAAAATTATTGGTTCAACTTATATAATTATTTCTGAACATCCATAACCAATACATTGACCGAATAAGCAAGAAGTTGCAAAACAACCGAATCCTCCTGCAGATGTATCATTTGTTCTTGTGGAACAATTTTCTCATCATTCTTCTGGTTCACATTAGGAACATGTAGCAATTCTTCATCTCCGCTAAGTGTTATCAATTTCGCAACAGAGGTAACGTTCAGATTCTGAAGGCAAATTTGGGTTGCTTTGTCCACCCCATCTGCGTTCACCAGCTTCACATACACATGCTGCTCATCTCTCGTAACGGAGTGGAATACGTCCCGGTTGTACGCTTCCAGCTTGTAATCCAGAATTCTGCTGGTAGTGTAACCATCGGTATAAGAGCAGATCAGATTCTTCCCTGTGTCACCACCATAATTCACCGTAATCGTATAATTCGTCTCGTTCTCCAGCGGTTCATAGTTGGCTGCCCGGAGATTTCCCGCCGCTGAACTGGAAGAATAATCACCCAGTGTATAGCCTTCTACACCTTGTTTATATACTTTGACTCCTGTTGCATTGCCACCATATCCGATTGCGTATTCGATGACATCCTTGTTATCAGAAGATATATCCGTCAAGCCAACACCGATGGTGAAGCCATCCTCACCCGCTATGCGCTGAGCCTCGACTTCCACTTTATAATTCGACCATTCATCGTTCAGTACATATAACCCATTCAAGCCGCTTGCCTGGGCTTTCAAAATCAGTCCTTTTCCCGTCTCCAGCGTGTATCCCGACGATCCCGGAATCCAATTCCACGCCTCATTCAAAGCTGTCTGCTCCCTGAAATCTTCTGTAAACAGCACGCTGCCATCCTGGTTCGATGTAACCGTAATCCGTTTCACCACACTGTCGGCATTGCCTGTCGCAATCTCAATTCCGCCACGTGGAATGAGTTCCATCGGTTGCCCCTTGCTGTATGTTGAAAATGAAGTGCCCAGCACCTGCTCACCCACATACTTGGCAAAAAGCTGCTGCACATAGTAATTCGGTGTGTACCACACCGTTTCATCATCAAACCAGATACAATCCGGCGTCCAGCGATAGGTGCCATCCGTCAGTACTTTGTTGAACAGCGGCGCATAGGCAGCCAGACGAACAACATCCGCATTATTTTCAAATCCGGTCATGACCGCAGCTTCTGCGATCGCACCTGCCAGTGTATTTTTGTCCGTGGATGCATATTCTCCCACAAATACCTTGGATGTCTCTGTCCAATCCATACTGCCGTCTTCATGATAAGCCCGCTCATAATAGTTGTACCGATCCACGTTGTTCAGCAAATAGTCATTGGAGCGATAGTAGTGCTCATCCGCAATGGTATCCATATAGTTGTCTTGATTCTCATACCAAGTGACCGTCTCTTCAATCACCTCTTTGCCATCTGCAAAAGCCACCTGAGCTGATCCGGTCAGATTGCCGCTCAAGAATTTCCATCCCTGCTGGTACGCATCATCGTCTGCCTGGGCGCCGACTGTCGAAATGATATGAAGCTCATGATCAGGATAATTACGTTTCATATAGTCATCAATTGACGTCTTGAATACTTCAAAGTTGGCAAAAAATTCGGTTCCCCAGTTCTCATTGCCTACGCCAAGATAACGCAGATCGAATGGTTCAGGATGTCCCATGCTGTTTCGGATGGCAGCCCATTCGTTATGTTCAATATCCGAGCTGAGCGCGAAATCGATCAGGTCTGTAAAGTTTCGGATATAATAATCCCTCAAAGCGCCACCCGCCGGGTGTGCGTAATCCGAACGAGCCTGGCACAGAACGCCACAGGCCATAACCGGAACCGGAGCAGCATTCAAATCTTCTGCCAGTTGGAAATACTCCATATACCCGAGACCCATCGTCATCATGTAACCCCAGACGTTATAGTTCTCTTTGCGGAGCTCCACCGTTCCCACCGAATCCTTCCAGTCATACACATTGTCCCAAATAAACGAACCTTCGGAAATACATCCCCCCGGAAAACGCAGAAACTTCGGATGCAGATCGACAAGGGCCTGAACCAGATCTTTTCTGAGTCGATAGTTCGGATTACCCGTGTAGTTGGCATGTGCTGACGCGGATACTCCCTGCTTTTTCGGATCGGCTCCCCATACATCCTGCGGAATCAACGATACCATGTCGATGGAAATGTCTCCTTCAAAGGTAAGTGCCAACTGCCCCAGCGCGGTCTCCGTTCCGGTCAAGGTCACGTTCGAATTGGTGATATGGGGAGAATTGGGGTGAGTCAACACATGACTGCCACTTGCATGACCGCTGAATTCGGCATTGGCCACAAGGACGCGGGTATCGGAATAGGCGATCCCGTACTTCTTCCATGTGTTACCTCCCTCAACTTGCAGCGTAACTGAATCACTGATTGCATCACCGTTCCCGTCCTGCAACAGAATCGTAATCGTCCCTGCGGATACTGCCTTGGCCCAGACGGTAAAATCATATGCCTCCCCTTTCTTGATGGACATGGCACAATGCTGATTGGAATCCGAGAATCCGCGATTTCGAATCGTGGCACCCGCCTGAACCGTTACATAATAAGCGTTCACTTCCGGGTCTTCCACGTTAAGATGAGTGTGTATTCCATCGGTATGCTGTACGATCATTTTCTCGGTATCCCCGGACCAGGCAAACAAAGGATCACGGTTCCGACCTGTCGAACAACCACATTCGCCAGAGTCATGCGAGTACGTATCGAATGCAAAGGATTCGAACGAGCGGTTCTGAACTAACTCCGCATAGATTCCCCCATCTGCTGCATTGTTGATATCTTCGTAGAACAGGCCATACATCACTTCACTAATATCCGCCACCTGCTGGTCTCCATGGATTGTAACGGTATAAGGCGGAAGGTGTTCTGGCACAACAGACACATCAAAACTTTTGTTCAGCGTATTTCCACCCTTGGTTAAGAGCGCATTCAAACGAATCTCCTGTGCTGAGCTCAGGGGTTGAACTTCTCCATTTGCTGACAGAACTTCAGGCTGACTTGAATTCCATTGAACGTTTACCTTGCCCCCCAGTAAATCTACAGGCAATGACACATTTTTGGTAATAATCCGAGCTGGAGCAGACAAATATTTATCTCCTGCCAGCTTTACAATCTCTTCATCCGTCAGGGATTCGCACATGACTTCGATCACTTCATCCATGGACAGAGCGGCCTGATAAATCCGAAAATCGGACAGTGAACCTGCAAAATCCACATCTGCTGCGTACTGAGAGCGTCCAATATAATTGCGGCTATAATTCGTAGGATCCACGAACGAATCAAACCATCTGCGCAGCTTGGCATAATTGCCACTGGACGTCTGACTGATAGAGCCATCCGCTACTTTCTCTCCATTCACATATACAATGGGACCCGCGCTGCTGCGTGTGCCGCCTTGACTGCCTGCCACCGACAATGCAATATGCATCCACTCCCCACTGGCAAATCCGCGTCCCGGGTCTACAACCAGATCATCGCCTGCAAATAACGTGCCACGCATCTGACGAGTCAGAAATAAATAGGGGCCCTTTTCTCCTTTGCCGAAGTCGAAAATCCGCTCCCACACGTTCGATCCCTTGCCCAAATGGACCCATGCTGTAACAGTCACTCCAGTGTTGTCGCTTACATTTTGCAACAAATTCGAAGGCAGTTCCAAATAGGATGTTCCGTTCGATCCTCCAGTAAAAGTCACCGCCCATCTGCCATTCACTTCGGAAATATCGGGTATTTTCTCTCCTGCAGCGGCTCCAACGTGCCCGTTCCCTGAACTATCCTTGCCAATGTTGGCTGCATCTTCAAACTTATAGTGTGCGATTAGTTGATTATGATATGTAGTCATGTTCATTCCTCCTATGTAGCGTAAATTATCATAGATGAGCTTTATTTAATTCGTATAAATATAAATTGATTGATAAATATATAAACACATGATCTAATCGTATAGTATCTTATTCCGAGTAAAGATTTCAATCCCAAAATTACAAAAAATCCGTTGCAGCATAGGAATTCTTTAGAATACAACGATCTTTTACTTATATCCTTTTCAATCAATAAGACACCCTTACCATTATATTTATGGTTTACAAATATATAAATTGATTGATAATATAACAAATGAAAGCGCTTGATAATTTATGGAAACCAAAAGGAGGGCTGTTCGTCCAAATAACGTTTGCGGCAATGAATAGGGTTATTTTCATTTCAGGTATTGGGAAAGGGGAAACGTATGAAACGTTATTGGGTAAGCATACTTAACATTTCTTTACTGAGCTCTGCATTACTTACGACAACAGCTTTGGCTCCCGTCTCCGTATTCGCGGATAGTCCGGGGGCAATCAGTTCCAACCCGCAAGTTTCCACATCCATTGAGAATGCGGTTCCAGCATTCAGGAATGTTTCCGTTCATGACCCTTCCGTTATTAAGGTGGGTGATACCTTTTATATTTTTGGTTCACATCTTCAAGTAGCAAAGTCCAAAGATTTGATGAATTGGGATTCGGTCGCCTCCGGAGTTACGGATGACAACCCTGTTGTGCCCAATGTAACCAAGGAATTCGCTGAAGCCCTGCAATGGGCGCAGACCGATACATTATGGGCAGCGGACGTAATCCAGTTGGCGGATGGCAAATTTTATATGTACTACAATGCATGCAAAGGGGACTCTCCCCGCTCTGCGTTAGGCGTTGCTGTGGCAGACAACATTGAGGGGCCTTATAAGGATCAGGGTATTCTGCTCAAATCGGGCATGTGGGATGAGATTAGTGAGGATGGCACTATATACGATGCAACCATACATCCGAATGTGGTCGACCCTGATGTATTTTTCGATAAAAACGGCAAGCTCTGGATGGTATACGGTTCCTATTCCGGGGGTATTTTCATTCTGGAGATGGACGAAACGACGGGAAAACCTCTCCCTAATCAGGGTTATGGCAATAAACTGACCGGAGGCAATCACAGCCGAATTGAAGCACCTTATATGCTCTATAGTCCCGAAACCGACTATTATTATCTGTATCTGTCCTATGGCGGATTGGGTGCTGACGGGGGATATAACATTCGCGTAGCCCGTTCCAAAACACCGGATGGTCCTTTCCTCGATGCTGAAGGAAACGATATGATCAACGTCAAGGCGGACAAGGACAAACCCTTGTTTGATGACCTCTCGATCGAGCCTTTTGGCGTCAAATTACTAGGAAACTTCCTGTTTCAAAGACAGATCGGTGACCCCGGCACAGGTCAAGGTATCGGCTATGTATCACCAGGACATAACTCCGCTTATTATGATGCTGAAACGGGAAAACAATTTCTGATCTTCCATTCCCGCTTTCCAGGGCGCGGAGAAGAGCATGAAGTCCGCGTACATGAGATGCATATGAACTCGGAAGGATGGCCTGTCGTTTCTCCCTATCGCTATGGGGGCTCTGAAGAGGATACTGCCCCATTGACAACCCAGGATATTGCTGGTCAGTACAAATGGGTGAATCACGGGAAGGAAATCACGGCCGAGATCAAATCTTCACAGACCGTTCAGTTTACAGCAGATGGGCACATTAGTGGTGCGGTGACGGGAACATGGAGTCTTGGTTCAGACAATCAGGTGCAAATCACATCGAATAACGTTGTGTATAAAGGTTTCTTCACGCATGAATGGGAGCCAGACTCCCAAAAGACGGTTCTGACCTTTAGCGCTCTCTCCTCCTCTGGCGTGGCAATCTGGGGAAGTCAGATGGCTGCACTGAAGGATCAGGATATTGTCAATGCGGTAAAAAAGGATCTGAGCATCGGTGACACAGGGAACGTATTCTTCAACCTGTCCCTCCCGACCAAGGGAACACGTGATGCAGAGATTACGTGGAAATCTTCCAACGCCTCTGCGCTGTCCGCTACCGGAGTAGTGAATCGCCCTCGCACTGGTAAGGGAGATGCCAAGGTGGCATTAACCGCAACGATCCGCAAAGGTAGTGCGGTAAGCTCCAAAACGTTTAACGTTATCATTCCACAGCAGGCGGTTAGCCCTTTGCTTGGAGAATATACTTTTAATCAAAAGAAACTTGCAAAAATCGCACAGGATTTCAGCAAAAATGAATATCATGGACAAGCTTTTAATGTGACGACTTCTGCTATTAGCAGCAAAAATCAAGCTGCTGCTTTTAACGGAACCGACAGCTACATCCAGCTACCCGGAATCATTACCGATACGACGGATTTCACCTTTAGTGCATGGGTCAACTGGAGTGGCGGCGGAACCTGGCAGCGAATTTTCGACTTTGGAAATGGCCTGACCAGACATATGTTCCTTACTCCCGCCCAGCATACTGGAGCTCTGCAATTCACCATTCATGATCAGGGACGGGATCAGAGTCTGATTGCTGCTGAACCGCTGCCCTCCAATCAATGGGTGCATGTCGCTGTTACCCTTCAGGGAGATACCGGCACTCTGTATGTGAATGGAAAAGCCATAGCAAGCAGCACCGAAATCACGTTTAACCCGAAGGATCTGCAAGTGACGGAAGCTTATTTGGGCAAAAGCCGTTATACAGCCGATCCCTTCTATAAAGGCTCGATGGATAACGTAAAAGTATATGATAAAGCGTTAACCTCCACAGAAATACAGCGTCAGGCAAAAGAAAAGCCATAATCAAGAACCTTGCCTTGGGATTTGATTCGTTAACGGAACGCCAATAAAGTAGCCGATTTTAATAGGCTACTTTATTGGTATCTCCATTTTTTAATTGAGTTACTGATATTATAATGTTAAACGACTTAAAAATTATTTGGTTAATTGAAACCCGGAAAATTCATAAGCTCACTGCGTTGGATAATCAAGACTAAGAAAGCCAAAACAGCAATCAGAACAATAGGGAACGTTTCTTTCATTGAATCTTTTGCTCGCAAATGTGTCAATGTTCCCCCAACTCCTGTAACGCCGAGCAACAATGCACCAGCAGCAGTCCAGCTTGATTCCCAATAGCCCACGATCAGTGCTGCAGCTCCCACAATTTCCACGAGTCCTGTAACTACACGGAACCATTGGGGAAGTCCCCATTTTTGAAACCCTTCAACATGCATTTTCGATCCTGTAATTTTTCCAAATCCTGCCATCAAAAAGATAAGCACAAGCAGCGATTGTAAAACGATAGATAGAATATTCACTTTCATCACTCCCTGATAATTTTATGCAACTTTTATAAGCACATTTAAAAAACGAAAAGTCTTATTTGATGTATCCCACTCTCCTTACCCATCTGAAAATCTAATCTAATTAATATGTGCTTTTTACAGGCACAATTAACGGATATAAAAAGCAGTTATATGCAACTGCCATGAGCACATTATAAATGCTTTATATTCGTTTGACTAGTACTTTCTCAAAAAAATAATTTATGAACAAAAATCAACCCGTCCCATCACATCTCTAATCGTGTAGTTACGCAAGTATTCAATGGTTCGTAATTCAGCTTCGTATAGAATCTTCTCCAATTCCAAATCAAGCTGTTCCCCCGTTTCACCACCACAGTCCACATCGAATTCAAGTTCTCCTGCAGCTGCATTAACAGCGGAGTAGATATCTCCCAGTGTAATCTCATCAGCGGATTTCAACAGGCTGTACCCTCCTTCACGTCCACCTTTGGATTCCACAAATCCTGCATTCGACAGCGCCTGCATCACTCTGCGCATGAACGTAGCATGTGAATTCACCTGGCTTGCAATCATTGCGCTCGACAGAACACTCCCGCTTTTTGCCAACCAGACAATGGAATGTACTGCTATTTTGAAACGTGGTGGTCCAATATTCACACCACGATTGGCTGTGCTCATAGATGTCACTCCTTAATTGCAACTTTATAAAGCACATTGTACTGCTTAACATCCATGAGTTCAAGCGGGAGCAGGATCGATATCGATCCTGCTCCCTCAGACGTCTGCACATTCATCTGCCCTGCTACTTTTTGCAGCGCATCATTTCCATCAACCGTTTCAATCGTAAGAAAGCCCTCTTGTTTCAGGATCGTACTTACAAGTTCGCGGATATAAACATCATCATCGACAATCAGAATTCGATTCATTACCGGCCCCCCTTTCTCTCATTCAGGAAGATTGTACGACACGAATTTAAACAAAATATAAATAGCGTAGAATCTATTCGTATGACCATCTCATTTTGAATAATGGATGACCATGCTTAATTTATTCGCAGAGGCACCCGAATTTTTATAGCCATGGGGCTTGTCCGCGCGAAAACGGATCGATTCTCCTTTTTTTACCGTATGTCCCTCCGCCCCAACCCGAATCGTAACTTCCCCTTCAAAAACCGTAATAAATTCCTCTGCCCCTTCTATATGTGGTTCAGCACTCAAAGAAGACTCTTCATCCATCTCCATCATGTACATTTCAAAACGGCGCCCCTCTTCGAAGGGAAAATGCGGATAAATCCGAATCTTTCCCTCATCCTCCATCAATGCTTGAATATCACTGCCCGTTACAACTGTAGTGTCCGACTTTGGCTCGTGGATCAAGGCGGTAAAAGAAATTTTCAGGCCGTTCGCAATCTTCCAGACTGTCGCAATTGTAGGGTTGGATTCACCCCGTTCAATCTGACCAAGCATCGTCTTGCTGATTCCAGACATCTCGGCAACCTTGTCCAGACTAAGCTTTCTTTGTTCCCTGAGCTGCTTCAAATTCTGTGCCAGAACAACATTAATGTTTTTCAATATTCAGTCACCTCTGATTTAAAAGATTATATTGTGCTATATAGCGTACATATTGTACAATTATAAAGAACGTACGTTATGGCGCACGTTTCAATTAAATATAACATACAAGAAGAATCAAATGTGGAGGACTTATGAATATCATTCCGTTACTGACTTACGCAATTGTGGCTTCATTCACACCAGGTCCCAACAACATCATCGCCATGACTCACGCAAGAAACGAGGGATTCAAAAAAATTCTTCCGTTTATTGCCGGCGTAGCAGCTGGCTGCCTGCTAATTATGTTTCTGTCCAGTTATTTCAACCTTATTCTGCATCAATATATCCCGAGGATCAAACCCGCCTTGAACGTATTGGGATGTGTATACATGATCTATTTGGCGATCAAAATCATGCGAAGCAAACCTGCGAATACCAAAGATCCCAAGGTCAATCGTTTTACGTTTCTCTTTGGCTTCACCCTGCAATTCATCAACCCCAAAGTCATTCTGTATGGTCTTACGGCCATCTCGGTATTTGTTATGCCTCTTGGAGAGTCTCATGTTCATATGATCGTATTTTCGTTACTTCTAACTATCATTGGCATCAGTGCCAATATGACTTGGGGGTTATGCGGTATGTTATTTCAGAGCTTTTTATTGAAATATGAACGTCCCTTTAATATTCTAATGGGTGTTTTGCTTATCTATAGCGCACTATCAATTTTAAAATAAATGCAAGAGAAAAAGCGTCCTCTCATCTAATGAGCTGGACGCTTTTATGTTTATTTCAAATTACCTCAGTTTGATCTCCACCACGGTTGGCTCGGGTAAGCTCCCGTATGCAGCACAACCTTCTCACCGATTTTGGGCGTTGCAATAGTGACATTCAGGGCATGTGCAGCCTTGGTGATCCGTTCAACCGGCTCGTTCCAGGCATGATAGGCCAACGTAAAAGCGGCCCAATGAATCGGAATGAGCAGCCCTCCCCTTACATCCAAGTGTGCCTGTACTGTTTCTTCTGGCATCATATGAATGTTGGACCAGCGCTCATCATATTGTCCGCATTCCATCAAGGTCAGGTCAAAGGGTCCGTACTTACTGCCGATTTCCTTGAAATGAGGACCGTATCCGCTGTCCCCACTAAAGAAAACCTTCGTTTCTTGTCCAGCAATGACCCACGAACACCATAGTGTAGAATTACGGTCCAACAACCCTCTGCCCGAGAAATGCCGCGCTGGCGTGCAGGCTAATGTCAAACCTTTGAAAGAAAGCTCATCCCACCAGTTATGTTCGGTAATCTGTTCCGAGGGCACACCCAGTTGAATCAGTCGCCTGCGCACGCCAAGTGGGACGATAAACCGCTTTGTTTTATTCTTTAATCTGCGGATGGAGGAATAGTCCAGATGATCATAATGGTCATGCGATATAATGATCGCATCCAAGGC
Organism: Paenibacillus sp. GL_099_B; assembly: GCF_057835695.1. NCBI lineage: Bacteria > Bacillati > Bacillota > Bacilli > Caryophanales > Paenibacillaceae > Paenibacillus > Paenibacillus sp. GL_099_B. Next base: position 3,071,818 of record NZ_CM174430.1, on the reverse strand, counting down.
TGGAAAATCCTCGGGTTGAATCGGCAGGTTAGTACTGTATCGTTTCGTACCCGCCCAGGATACAGGAGATGGACGGTTGCCCAACATTGGATCAAAGAGCAATCTGTGTCCTTCGATCTCAAGCAAAAAGGCCGAATGACCGAACCATGTCACCTGCGGATTATCGGATACATTTAACGATTCCGCTGGTTCATATTTCTCCATGGGAATATTGCCCGCAGGTCTCCGCTCTATACTTCTCCGCATGGAATCTTTCAACATGCTCACAAGGGAGCTGAAGCTCATACCTGCGGATGTAGGAATCTGATTTTCGTATTTTGTCATTATTCATACCTTCTGTTCTCTATAATCAATAATTCAAGCAATAATTCAATCTTGAGTAAAACAGGAGCAATATTAGCCTTTATATTAAATCATTGTTCGTTTATAATCAATTCGCCTTCGGTTATCTGCATTTGAACTTCAATCAATCCTAATGAATGGAGGACAAGTTATCATGATTAAACTTATTCAGGACGTTGTTGAGGACATGAACAAGCAGCTAGAACGCATTGAAACCAGCTTGAGCAGGTTGAACGAGGAACAGATTTGGAAGAGACTCCAGCCTGGCATGAACAGTGTGGGGAATTATTGTCTGCATTTGGCGGGCAATGAATATCAGAACCTGGTGACAGGTATAGGGAACCAGCCTTTAATCCGGGAACGCTCCGCTGAATTCAACACCAATGGCGGTCTGAGCCGGGAGGAATTGTTAGCCAAGCTCCGCCATGTGCGAACAGAATCAACCGCGATATTATCGAGTCTGGAAGAGGAGGATTTGTTCAGGGAAGTGACCATTCCCTATGAGCTGACAGATTGGAATCGTATGAACCGCAGTGAGGATGAAGCTAAAGATGCGCATGAGCATAAAATCGTACGTTCTCTGTTGATAAAGGTTGCTACGCATTATGGCTACCATACAGGCCAGATCGTACTGCTGTCTAAGATTTTACAGCCTAGTGACGAACGTCTCACAGGACTATATCACTAATTTATTCGAGTAACCCAAAACAAAAGGGGTTTTCTATAAAGGGCTGTATGACGTAAGGGGTTATAACAGCTCCCTACAAACGTAGAATAAGAAAAAGATAGTGCCCTTCTCTTCAAGGATACTATCTTTTTCTATTTATCATATTATTTAGTACAAAGTCTACTTCCTTATATAAAGTTCCATCTGTACATCCTGCATCTAGCTTCTGTTCATTCTACTACTTCAAATGGAAACCAGACTACCCAACGCCATTTTCAAACTATTCGAAGCGGAATCAACATCGTTCTGGTTTGCTTCCAGATCCGTATCAACCGCAGCTGCAGTCGTGACAGCAGCATGTAACTGCGCATAGCTCTCTCCGGTGTAATCCTCCTCATTCACTGCATTTGCCCGTTCCATCAGCAGTGTAAGGAGCGTTCTATCCACATTCTTCTCATAGAACTCCAGCTCACCGATATTGGCGAAGCCGTTTGGCGTATAATAGCGCAAATAACGATAAGCATTGCTGCTGCTCAAATTCTGCTTATGCCACTTGATCTCGCTTACACCACTTATGGTATAAAGCGTATCAAAGTTCACGCCATCATTGGAGCCCTGTATCAGGGCTCCATTCATACGGGCGGCATTGCCGGTGCGTGGAATAAACCTGATACTGCCAACTACCTTGGTGTGGTCTGCTCCCAGGTCGACTCGGATCCAGCCTGCTGCTGTTTTGGTGTCTGGCGATGTGGCAGGATCCCCGTCAAATGCGCGATATCCGTTCGTCATCGCATCAACCTTTCCATCCCAGGAAATGGAGGATGCAAGCACCATCGCAGTGTCTACATGAATAGGAGGAAATAAGTCAGCGACAGAGATTAGCAGGGTCTTGGCTGCAATTAACTCTTTAAGCAATGCCATCTTGTTTGCATCCGGTTCGGTTAATGAAGCTTTGATGCGGTTAACCTCCTGCATATACAGGTAGTAGCTTCCCTGGGTGTAGCCTTCAGGCGCAACCACTTTTGAAGCCACAACCTCCGCATCGTAGTCTATATCACCATAAAACTCAACTTCAGCAACGTTACCACTCCATGCCGAGTTGTTGTACAGTTTCAAATATCGATAATATCCATCATTCAGAAGCTGATCCTGTCGAATATCGGACCACGTTCCTTCTTGTGAACCTTTTAGAGGCTGTGTTAGATCCGTCCAGTTTGAATTATCGTTGGAACCCTGAATGATAAGCCCATTCATTCTTGAGCTGTTGGAAGCTCTTGGCATCAGCACAATTTCATCCAGCTTCACAGACAGACCTTCACCGAAGTCCACCGTGTAGAAGGAACCAGATGATGTATTCAGATCCCCATAGGTGGATGTGTCACCATCGAATAGCAGATAACCCACCTCATCCTGGGATAACCCGTTACCCGGCCATTGTTTATCTGAAGCCTTTACTTTCGCCATCATGGATACATCAATATATCTGCCGCCATCTACAAGGAATAGCTTCGAATCGTCAGTGGTTAGCACTGTCCGCTCCCCTGCTGTTCCGTCACTCTGTTCGTAATCCACCGTAAACTTGACCGTACCTGTAGGTACATCATCTCCCATAGCAGCCACCGCCGTCCAATGGATCTGATCCTGAGTCGTAACGGTTGCTGCAATTCCCTGAATGGTCGCCGTTACATTCTGGATTGCTTCCTTGGCCTGAATCTTCAACTGTACAGTGTCCCCAGTTGCAATCTTGCCACTTACACTTTGATCCGAAAAGATGGAGACGCACTCCAGCTTATTGCCTGTCTCATGACGTTCACCATAGATCCGGAACTCGGTCATTTCGAACAAATTCCTGACGATGCCATACAATACATCCGGCTGTGGATGAAGCAGCTGAACCTTGATGAACCGGAACGAATCGTCCTGGTATTCGGCAGCAACATCCAGGGTCTGAAAGCTCTGTGTAAATGCCGTTAACCCCGGGGTCAATCGTACCCAGTTCTCCCCATCATTGGAGCCAAAAACGGCTGACTTCGCGAGACGATCGGCAAAAATATTACTTTGGAATCCAAAGGACGTAGCCGATACTTTGAAATCTGGCCCAAAATCAATCATATGGTATAGGTTTGGCGCACGTGCATACGAAACCCCCGTCTGATTGTCCCCGTCTACCATATTGGCAATATCTGTCCCAAAGGTCGATGACGCAACGATGTTGTGGTAATCAATACCGCCGCCCTGTTCCAGCAACGGAGTGACCAGCTTCATCGCTTCCGCTGCTTGGGCTAGCTCCTGCAGATGCCCATAGAATACTTCATCTGAAGCTGTGTCAAGCTGGTCCAGGATATCCTCATACACTGCATGAAATGAGTTGAGTGTCGCTGCTACATAGATTCGATCCTCATCATAAGTAGCTATGGCCTGCTCCACAGCGGAAGCCCGATTCGCAGAGACTACTATCTTTACATCTCTTGTCGTGATTGTTGTACCGTCTGAAGCGGCGACATGGAAGGAATGAGTTCCAGTCTTTGACACTCCCGGCTGCCAGAGCATCTCACCCGTGGCTTCATTCAATGCTGCTCCTTGAGGCAGATTCGGGCTGGAATAGGTCACCACATCCAATCCCCCAGCATCCGTTGCTTCAAAATCAACACGAATCGGCGAGCCAGGATAGGCGAATATGGAGAGATCAGAATTTCCTGTTTTGAATACTGGCGGTGTCAGCTGTTCACTTGCTTTGACATGAATGTGGTCCATATCTACTGTCGTATCCGAACCTGTGACCTTCATATACAGAATATCGTTCAGGCTCTGGAAGCTGTCCAGCGTGTATGTTACATATCGCCACTGTCCATGCGTATCCGGCAAAGTCAATGTATCATTGATTCCCGGAGTAAGCTCCAAGCGGGCAGGCCCAGTGGTACGAATGCGGAAACCAATGATTTTCTCACTGCTGGAACCGTTAAGGAATGCTATCCGGCTTCCCACTTGCGTCGCCTGAAACCGCACAAACGACGTATCTCCTTCCTTTATGGTGGTTGTGTTGCCGCCAAGCTTCGTATAACGATCTTCAATGTCGATCAGTGAGCCACTTGTCTGTTCACGAGGCAGATATTCTGCACCTTCAGACGCTGCCTCCTCTGGCATATACAGCCAGAAGTCTCCGCCTCCGTCCACGTTGTCCCAGTTTTTGTTCAAGGTACCACCATAATAAAAGTTGGAAGGTAACCGCTTCGTAAATGCTTCATAATAATGAGGAGCCTTTTCTGCAATATTAATGCCTCTGACATATGTGTAGTAATAATACATATCCCAGAAATTTGCCGTATTCATTCTACCTTTGTAGGCATTGGATATATGATTATACGTATCCCGAATCGTTCCATCTGGCGAAATGGCATAGGCCACTGGTGTCCAAGGCGTATCATAACCAAGCATGAATTGCCAGAAGAAGTCTGCGGCCGCCAATATGCGATCATCCAGGAACTCATACGGTCCGACCGCATTTGCCGCTGTTGAAACGGTACCATCCACGGGATCGACCTTTGTTCCCTGAGCAAGCAGCATACGTGATAGGATGGCAGCGTTAGTGAGATCTCCACCACCATGCGCCTGATCCCTACCCATCTCCACATGCTGAATCACCGGCTCAACCAGTGGCTCTCCAGTCAGATCATTGGTATTCATCAGACGGAACAGCTGCTTGATCGACCCATTAAAGCCTTGGTCTTGCGCAGTGCTATTGACGGTGAACCACTCAACTGCTTCGTCATATCTGCTCTGATTGTTGGTAAAAATATACCCTGCCATCGCACCAAGCAAAGGATAGTTATGCTGATTCATGAAGCGATTGTTGTCATGCTGGAAGGTCTCGATAACCGGATTAATCAGGTTGGTTGTAAAATTCGTTGTATCCTGCGCTGTCCATCCCAGTTCTTCAGTCTGATAACTTGTATATCTTAGAATCTCAGCTGCCGTAACCATGCGATTCAGCGGAATCCCGGTATGAATGTGTGCATCATTAAAGTAAACATATTTGCTAGGGTCCATCTGCGACCAGATCCGAATGATACGCATCGCATTGGATCTATACGTCTCATCTCCTGAAATATAATACATTAACGCTTTTGTATACGCTTTCAATCCATCGCTTATAAAACGGGAGTTGAAACCTTGGCTGTTGAAGGCATCGCTTGCCGGTTTTGTTGGGTCCGTTTGACTCGCATTGCTGGATGTCACTGTCTTGGAAGCAGCTGCCGAGCTAGTCATCGCCACATAGTAGGAGTACCATGGTTCCTGCTGCAACAGCACCTGCTCTCTCATGTTCTCAAGGACTTCCTTGGTTAGTCCAACTCCGGGATGGGTGAAGCCACCTGTAATCGTTTCATTGATCTGAACTTCATATCCTGACACAGTAACATCGTTTGAATCCGCAGCAGCTGCGATGGAATGGGTACCGACCGGTAAAAGTGTTACCAACAGACTGATTGCAGCAAGTAAAGCAATCACCCGTCTCCATCTTTTTCCCTCATGAAATCCGCTATTCATTCCCATATCAAACCTCCTCATTTTCATGGAATTCGATGTTCTTCCCTTGAAGCCCGCTTGTGCCAGACCTTGAAATTACACATCCCCCCCTTTCCTGTTTACTCGTCGTATTTTCCTATTGAACACCCCTAGTGGAATGAGATGCCACGTACATACTCGTTCATTTCAATCGCTGGATGATCCGGGCTGTGCACACGTTGACCTGCAATCGTCAGATTATTAAACGTCACTCCTTCGATACTGCGCTCTTCGTCATAACCATAGATCCGGGAAGGATATAACGTCCCTCCTGCGTACTCGATATCCTCAAATACAATGTGTTTAATCCGCCGACCAGGAGCAGGATTGTAATCCTTGTTCCTAATCACACGCAGATCGAACAGCTGACCTTGCTCAAAGGTTTCCACTCTGATTCGAGAATAAACAACGTTCCGCACGGTATTATGATCACCCGCGTTAATGGCCATGGCTCCCCAATAGTTGGGTTGTGGCTCGTGATGTTCCAATATGTCGATATCTTCGTACCGGATATCCTCAATCACATCCCCGTTTGCCTCGTGGTCCCCGTGCGTGCCAATCATAAGTGGATGTGCAACATCAGCCCACAGCACAGCATGTCTAACCCGGATACGACGCGAGTCACCACGGTAACCCCATCGGCTGCCATAGATCGCGATGCAATCATCCGAGTTGCGCATGAAAACATGTTCGATCTCAATATCCGAGCTGGACATGATATCAATACCATCCGACCAGCCCCGTGTACTGAATGACTTAATACCCTTGATGGACACGTACTGTGAGCTACCGATGTACACACTGTAGTGCGGCACGTCGATGATCATAATGCCTTCAATGGCAATCCGGCTCGCATGGATCAACCGAACTCCGCGGAATGCAGAGAAACGATGAAAGTCGGCCAGATAGACCATGCCTCGCCCCCGGATTGTAACGTTCTGAACCCGATCACAGACGAATGAACCGGCGACAGCAGCACCGCCATCAATATAGACCGTCTTGCCCGATGGAACGCGTAGGATGGTCTCTTCAATGTAATGCATGCCTGGTGCAAAATAGAGTACTTCAGCCGCTGTCTCCAGCCATTCCGTACGATGGATGCCAGGCTGTATGACGTGAACACGTGGATCGTGCATGCTTGGAGCATCCGTCTCCAGCCCGTTTCCGAATAGATGCAGATTGCGAAACCGTTCGCCATTTACCTCGATGGACAACTTAAGAGGTTCTTTCAGTTCAAATGAGATTACATTGCCCCGTATCTGTGATTGGATTTTATAAGATAAGGGTCGAATATCAACGGTCTCAACCTCCGTGTATCTGCATTCAATTTCCAATTCAATAGGAACACCCATATCAAAATAAGCCATGCTCGCCTGCCGCACATGGTGCATATCAACCTTTACTCCGTATACATTTACATCAGACCACGGTCCGTCACTGCCAGCCTCACGAATACGAATAATGTAATCTTGGGATTGGGGAATTTTCTGAATCAGGGGATAACAGATGATGGGCTGCACAAGCATTCCTCCAGCTATAATATAGGTGTAGACCCCGGAGTATCGTGGGGTCTACAGGCTAATCGATACTTATATAATTAATTCGTTCAAATGTCTCCACAATTCTACCAATCTGAGTCTATTACTTTTTGTTTGCCGCAAAAGCATCCAGTTGAACCTGTAATTCAGCCATAAACTTGTCGAATCCAGCGCCCTCCAGCTGTTTCTTCACATTGGCAAGATCGGCATCGATATCCTTGGTAATGCCCACTGACAGAGGAACGATATACTGCGATTTAACCGTCTCCATGCTTGCAAGCTCTGCAGCCACATTAGATGTGGCAAGTCCGAATCCGGCCAGTGGACTTTGACCATTCTCTTCCGCTTTCTTGGCACCTTCATTCTGCAATTTATCGTTAATGGATTGCCATTCGTCTGGATATTTCTCCTGCAGGTTCATATATCCATCATATAGCCCCGTCCAGCCTGGCTTTTTGTTCTCCGATTTGATGCCTTCATAGCTAACGAATTCGCCATCCAGCTTGTAATTCTCTCCTTCAACTCCGTACTGCAACAGATTGTAATACGTCCGATCGGTATGAGCTTTTTCGATAAGCTTTAGAACCGTTTCGACGTGTTTGGAGTGAGCACCAATCGAGATCATGGTGATATTATCCGGTGCCATGAACGGCATGTAGGCCGGAATATTGTTGAAATAATAATCAAACCAACCATACTCAAAATCAGGATGCAGCTCTTTCAGTGCACCAACATAACTGCTGCTGACAGCGCCAAAGTGGTTGTTAAATTCAAGCGGCTTTTTGTCGGCTTTCATCAATTCCAGCGTCTCACTTGTCGCATTGCCCTGAGCAGCCAAAATATCGTGGCTCACAATGCCATCTTCATACCACTTTTTGGACCGCTCCAGAACCTGCTTATACTCAGGTGTGTCGTACATGCCGATCGCCTTGTATGGCTCATCCACGGTGGCAACAACGTACCCTTTTACCAGATCCAGATACTTGGAGCCCGCAACCAGAGTCCAGACGTTATCCGCGAACCGCTTATCATTAATCATCGGCGTGTCTGGATAAGCTTCTTTGGCCTTGTAAAGATATTGTTCTACGGTATCCAGATCTGTAATTTCCGGTAATCCCCACGCTTTGCGCAGATCTTCACGGAACAACAGGCCTTCTCCGCCGCCTCCGGGCTTATTGTATTGTGGAATGCCGTAGAGACTACCGTTAATCTTTACGGTATCCAGTGTGCCTTTATAATGCTCCACCAGATCAGGCACATCTCCCAGCAGTGGGGTCAGATTCGCAAATGCATTCTTGGTGGCGAACGATGCAAAGTCGGACCAGGCGCCGCCAACATAAACGTCGTATTCCTTCGCGGCGATAGCTCTGCTGATCTGATTCTTTTCATCTCCCCAAGGCACAAAGTCAAAACGAATCGTTGCCCCCAGATCCTTAATCGTTAGCTCATCCAGTTGCTTGTAAAAGTTGTCCATGCCACTGGCGGGAGCATTCCCCATCGTGATACCCTTCAATTGCACAATCGTCTTGCCATCGGATGTCGTTGTGCTTGAACCTTCGGTAGTACCTTTGTCCGAACCCCCATTCGAACATGCGGAAAGGATAACCGTGAATACCATGAGACAAGACAGAAGTGATTTTCTAATATGTAGCGCTTTCAAAACAATCCCCTCCATTATGATGATATTTTTGTATGTGAAGCGACCAGTGACAGCCTTTCACCCTATCCTGATCGTGTAAACCCATTATCATTTATCCCTTCACGCCTCCAACAATCAGACCGCTGACAAAATGACGCTGCATGTACGGATACAATAGGATAATGGGGCCCGTTACCAGCATGGTCGTTGCCAGCTTCATCGTCTCACTTGGCAGCTGATCCACGACAATCTGAGCGTCTCTGACGGCATCCGTTACACGGGATAACATACGATAAAGCAGATACTGCAATCCCCATTTCTCCTGATCCGAAATCAGGTACAGACTATAACCAAACCAGTTATTCCAGTAACCCAGTCCAAGAAACAGTCCGATTGTTGCGCTAACAGGCTTCGAGAGTGGAAGAACAATCTGCCAATAGATTCTGAAATCGCCTGCCCCGTCGATTCGTGCGGACTCCATTAAGGAATTGGGGATGCTTTTGACATAGTTGCGGAACAGGAACACATTAAATGGAGAGAGCATACCCGGAAGGATAATCGCCCACAACGTATGATTGAGATGCAGCACATTGGCGACCACCAGGTAGGTGGGAATCAGTCCGCCGCTGAACAGCGTGGTAAAGTAGATAAAGAAAGCAACTTTCTCCCGGTGCTTAAAGTCCGGACGGGATAAAATGAATCCGCTCATGGACGTTGTCAATAATCCGAGCAACGTACCCAGCACCGTAACATAAATGGTAACCAGATACGCCCTGCCAATTTCCCCTCCCAGGGTGGTAAAAACAATCTTGTATGCATCCAATGTGAAATCCTGTGGCAGTAGTGAGTAGCCATTAACTACAATTTTGGATTCATCACTCAGTGATCCTGACAGCATCAGGATAAATGGAGCGACGCAGATTAGTGCTACCAAGCCAACAATGACCACAGCCATAACATCGAATATTTTCGAGCTTGCATCCACTTTTAACTTGTTCTTGTCAGATGTTGCAGCAAGTTGTGCCATCAGGCTTCCTCCCATTCGGTTGACGATTAAAATAATGAATTTTCACGATCCACTTTACGCACAATTGCGTTTACCGTCACAACAAGTACCAATCCGAACATCGATTGATATAGCCCTGCCGCCGTTCCCAGTCCGAGACTGAAATTCACGGTTAATGAACGGTACACATACGTATCGATAATGTCGGTTGCATTCAGCAGCAGTCCGTTGTTGCCGATTATGTTCCAGAACAGATCGAACTGTCCCCTCATAATTCCTCCGATAGCAAACAAAACCAGGATGATAACCGTCGGCTTCAAAAGCGGCAGTGTAATGAACCGAATCCGTTGCCACTTGCTGGCGCCATCGACATAAGCTGCTTCGTATACGCTTTCATCAATACCCATAATAGATGCTAAATAAATGACCGTACCGTACCCTAGCCCCTTCCAGATTTCGATAATGACGATGATGAATGGCCAGACCTCAGGTGACTGGTAGAAGTCAAAGCGCTCGAAACCCAATGACGTAAAAACGTTGTTAAACACACCATACTTGTAGTTGAACAGATTGTATACAATGGAACCAACTACGACCATCGAGACGAAGTAAGGCATGAACATCAGCGTCTGCGACGTTTTCATGAATTTCTTGAATGTCAGTTCCCTAAGCAGAACGGCCATGGCGATCTGACAGATGTTGCCGAGTACAATGAAGGCCACATTATAGAGCAGCGTATTGCGAGTCAATTTCCAGACAATCGAATCCCAGCCTCCTTTGAACAGGAACTCAAAATTTTTCAACCCCACAAAAGGACTGAACAGACCCTTGCTAAAGTCATAGTCGGTAAACGCGTTGTAAAGACCCGCCATGGGAAGGTAGTTGAATAAGGTGAAAAACACGACCAGGGGAATGAGCATAATATAATATGTTTTGTGTTCCCTGAGGTCTGCAAAGCGCCTTTTCTTCTGTTTGAGCGCTTTTGTCATTGCTATATTTGGTTCTGCCATCGTATCACCCTTTCCTTGCTTCCTATTGTAGTCCGGCACAACACCTCTCTACTATTCGAATTTCACAAGATTTCTGGTACTTTTCGATGAAAATGCAAAACAAAAGCGACAGGTATAAATACCTGTCGCCATGCTCTCATCTTATTCCATAAAAGGCTGCCGTTGTCTGCTTCGTTTACGGCGCCCAATGTTACCGCCATTTTTTTCATCAAAATCATGTACTAGCTTGCTTCAATTCATGTGTATCCCGAAAAACCATCGGAACATTGATGATTACACTTGTGCCTCTGCCCTGAACTGATTCATAATGTATTCCATCCGTTTCATTATAATAAAACTCCAGCCGTTTGCGGATGTTATGTACGCCGTATCCGCTGCCTTGATTGCGGTGTAGCCGAGAGGGGGATTGCTCTAAGCCAGGGCCATCGTCAGTGACCACGATCCGTACTCGCCCCTCCTCTATGCCTCCCGTAATTGTAATGATGCCACGGCTATCAGGCTTTTCCAGAATACCGTGTACAATCGCGTTCTCAACTAGAGGCTGGAGCGTAATTTTGGGCAACATACATTCCATTACCGCTTCGTCTACGTGTACATCGAATTGGATTTTGCCTTTGAATCTCTTCTGCTGAATGCTTACATAGATCTCAGATAAGCGCAGTTCATCCCTCAGAGTTACGAAGTCTTCCCCTTTGTTCAGAATCAACTTGTAATAATCAGAGAGAGCGTACACGACCTGCTGGACGTTCTGCTTCTCTTCTTTCTGAGCCATCCAGACGATCATATCAAGCGTATTGTAGAGAAAATGCGGATTAATCTGGGACTGCAATGCCCGCAGTTCTGCCCCTTTCTTATCTTGCCCAAGCCTGTACTGACTGTCCATCAGTTCCCTGACACTGTTAATCATATAATTGTAGCTAGATACCAGATGACCTACTTCGTCCTCCCTATTGGGAATATCCAGCGTGTTTAATCTGCCTTGCCGAACCTGACTCATTCTGTTCATAAGCAAGAATATGCGACTCGTAATGGATTTCGTCACCGGGATGATGCATACCAGTAGAGCCAGGCAGACAAGCAAGTATACGAAGAGCACCTTGTTTCGCACCTGATTCACGGCTGTAGCTGCCGTATCCGGAGATATGACGGAATGCAGGAACAGATTGCTCGATCCAACTCTCGAATCTCGGACGATATAAGAGGAGTCACCCACTCTGACCTCTTCAAACTGGTTTCGGCTCACCTGAGATCTGTATCCATTTCGTTGTTCCAACTCCGCATGTCCATTGCTGATGACTACTTCTCCCTCATCCGTATCCAAGTAGACCAGCTGCTCCATGGTTAAGTTCATGATATAGGGCTGAAGCTGAGGCAACTCCACACGCAGCGTTACGATGCCTACCGGCTTGGAATAGTCATTAATATTCCACAGCACTCTTCCCAGCGCTAAATAACTCACGGACGATGTGCTGCTCTCATCTTTCATCATTACCCACACCGCTTCGCCGCCCCCTGCAACGATCTTCCTGACCCAGGGCAATGACGACACCTGAGCATATGGACGATACATCGTTGCATGTGGACCCGTTATGACGAAGTCATCATTAATATAATATACGATACCGTTAATCTCAGAGTTTGTCTGAAGAATACGTGTATAATCCGTGATCCGTTCAAAGGCGGACAGCTGCTCCCACACCTGCATACGCTCCGGGTCCTTGGAGAAAACCGCATTGATTTGCTCGTCAATCGTAATCATCGACGACACTTCCTCAATATGGGAGAATTTGCTGGACAGCAGTGATAAAGTTTGGTCAAAACTTTGGTTGGCTGCATAGTTCTGTCCAGTAATTACAGAATTACGAAGTTCGCCGTATGTCGCCGAGAAAGTAATCATCAATGGAATAATGCCTGCGAGTGCCAGCAGAATGACCAGTTTTTTTTGCAGAGATAGATTGCCCAGCCACTTCAGAACCCTCATTGGGAAAACTTCTTTCGATATTCCACAGGTGTTACGCCCGTAGCAGCCTTAAACACCTTGGCAAAATATCCTGCACTGGCATAACCGGACATTTTCGAAATATCGATCATTTTGAAGTGCTCCTCAAGAATAAGCCTCTTGGCAAGCTCCAACCGATAGTCATTCAGATACTGTTTAATCGTAGTTCCTGTCTCTTGCTTGAAGAGAACACCAAGATGGGCGGTGGATAAGTGCACATAGTCGGCAATCTCCCGCACATCCAGGTCTACATCACTGCAATGGTCAGATATATAGTTCATCACACTACGAGTCAAACCCGAATATGGCGATATCCGTGTGAACTCCTCCTGATACGCATGAGACAGCTCAAGCATGTGATCCTTCACCTCAAGCATTGTACAGCATTCGTTCAACTGCTTCTCCACATCTTGAATCTGAACCATCTTCCCCATGTGGATCAGTACACCATTTCTCTCTTTGAACAGCGCATTGGCAAACGTGATACACATGGACAGCACTCTTTCTCTTGCCAAATCCCCTTCCTCCAGCACTCTGTTACAGAACGTCTCCATCCAGTTGATCAATCCTTCCGGTTCCTGCTTCAGCAACCGGTAGAATTCAGGATATATGTCGCTTCTGAGCCCTTGTGGTGAGTAATTCACCGGATCATATTTGAGGTAACACAGATCTGGCTTGAAAAAAACACGTTCCATGGCCAGTGCCGCTTCGCGGAAACTTCTGGATACTTCCTCCAGTCCGGCCACTACCAGCCCGGCTGCAATACGAAGCTCGCTGTATTCCCTGCATAGCGTTTCTGCCAGTACCCTCACCATCTCCTCATTCGGTCGGGGCAGTGCCACGACAAGCAGCAAACGGTCATAATCCAATTGCTCGCCGATTGTAGCAAGATTATGTTGTTCCCAGTAGTTCTGGATGTTGACGGCATCGACCAGCATTTCCTTGTTGAACTGGGATACGATCAGGCATACATAGCTCGCATGTACCGGATAACCGATCTCCTGGGCTTTGCGTCTAAGTTCATCAGCGGGGTGGGACTTCGTTCTCAGCGCATTAGCCAGCTTCACACGCTCCAGGTCCATCTTCTGATCCAACAGCAAATGCTGCGCCCTCCGCTCGGCGATATAATGTACTGTTTTCTGGATGGCGTTCTCCATCTCCGGTAACTTGATCGGCTTTTCCACATAATCGACGGCCGAGAGCTGAATCGCGCTCTTCAGATAAGCCACATCCATGTACCCGCTCATGAATAACAGCTTGCTATCCGGGCAGACTGCCTCGAACTGCTCGGCAAATTCGATCCCATTCAGCTTCGGCATGCGTATATCCGTAATGACAATTTCAGGCCTTTGAGCGGTTGCAATACGTAAAGCCTTGGCTCCATCCTCGACCTGAAGCACCTCATGTACACCGAAGCTCTTCCAGTCGATAGCCTCCACTAGCCCTTCTCTTGTATAATCGTCGTCATCGGCAATCAATACTTTCATCGCGATGCCCCCCTTTTTACAATGTACAGCTAAGGTGTTCGTTAAGATAGCGCTTACATTTATAAGCACGATCCGCTTCCTCGCCCTTTCTATCCTTCATATCGGTATATTATATCAACAGGGTCGCCTTTGGCTATCAATCAATTCTGAGAAATATACATTTCATCCAATTAAATCGGGCAAAAAATAATTAAGGTGGAATTAAGACTCTGTTTTCTCTCCAATAAGATTGGGCATATATGATAGAGAAAATACAGAGAGAGTATGTGAGAGATGATGAAAAAATTTCGCAGAAGATTATTTAAGACGTTTATATTCGGAGCAGTGGCTTTACTTCTCCTTCTGGTTACGGGCTTGATCTATCAACAAGTGAGTACCCGTCAGGATCAGAAAACGTTTATTCCGCCTGGCAAGCTCTACAGCATACATGGAGACAATATGCATTTATATACGGGTGGTCAAGGAGATACAACAGTTGTCCTTGCATCTGGATGGGGTACAGCTGATCCTTATGTGGATTATTATCCGCTCTATGAAAAGCTTGCACCTTACACGAAATTCGTGGTTTATGATCGCTTTGGCTATGGTTATAGCGATATGACCGATAAGAAACGCGATGTCGATACCGTGGCAGATGAATTGCACGAATTATTAGAGGTATCTGGGCAAAAGCCACCATACGTTCTGGTGGGTCACTCCCTCGGTTCGCTGGAAACGCTTCGGTTTGCGCAAAAATATCCGGATGAAGTACAAGGTATTGTCATGTTGGATGGGGGAAGTCCGGAATATTACGCCAATGACACTGACGATATGGCAAGTGTGATTGGTGGCTTCATGAACCAATTCCGTATCAAAACAGGTTTGTTTCGGTTGACTTTACAGTCTGACGCTGTTGTGGAAGCTTCCAATGCCAATCGCAACGGCCTGAAGTTTGTACCAGATGATCTGAAGAAAATAGATACAACGGCTCTATTACTTAACTATGGGAATGCCAACACCGTGGATGAGTTGCGTGAAATGACAGCCAATGCCAAGGTTGTCGTCGACAACAAAAAGCCCTTCCCGTTTCCGCTTACCATAGTGACAGCAGATTACTTCGGAGCCAGTGAGCCTATATGGGATAAAACCCAAGCTGAATTTACGTCCTGGTCAGAACATTCCAAACATGTAACTGTTAAGGACACCGAGCATTATATTCATCAATATCACCCGGATCTTGTAGCCGATGAAATATTGGAACTGGTCAAGAAGTAGATTCCCTGAACAAACGTTAAACAAGCAATACAATTCGTTTCAAAATATAACCCTAACGATTCTGGTAATCGTCAGGGTTTTTATTTCATTAAAGGTCTCACTGTGCTAGTGCCGTCCTCGGTGTTTGCGATCTGAAATGTGCTAATGCCTCTTGGACCTCCGCGGTCGTGAGACCGTGTCGATCAAAATAATGCACGACCTCCTCCAGGTCAGCTCCATCACCGCTGTATATCCGCTCAATCTTTCGAATAATCTCTTGTTGTAATCGCTCTCGAATCCGCAGGCAACTGACAGGTTCACATAGCCAAAAATCAGTTCGTTTGACCTCCCCTGTTGCAGTCCATAACAAATTCTCATATCGTATGACATCCCAATCGAGATAACCCGCCTGTATCTGCTGAAGTTCTGTTGAAAACATATCATATATTAGATTGTGCGGTATGTGTCCGTACGCTGCCCGATACTGTCTCAGGTTGAATCCTTCAATCCACTCTGTCAGTAGAAAATTCCCCGGAGCGTACGCATACAATTCGGGAACATGATGATTGTTTTGCAATGACAAGAGCGCCTCACATTCCAATTCTCCATTCACTTTTCCACGAGGTGTATATACCTTAAGGCAGTACTCTTGTAAACGATAGACAACCGACTGCTTTCCCATTAGTGAAGCTTGCATGGTCAGATGACCGTTTTTATCATAGCGATCTAGCAATTGTTCAATATTCGCAGGTATAGATTTAACGATTCTCATAAAGACGTCTCCTTGATTATAAAATACATTCTAAAACGTTTTCCTCTATCCGTTATCATTCATTAATCTACTCTCTATATTATCTTTAAAATTCCATATGAACATATACAATTTCACCAGAACATGAACTATTTGCTTCCAACATCGAGATTTATTTTATTCGACTGGCAGGTTTATTTTCACTCTAATGGATGGAACCCGTTTCATGTCAAGGTACAAAAAAACGATGCCCTCTATTGAAGAGAAAGCATCGTTTCATTTCTTATATGACTTTCAATTAATGCATAGGACCTTGTTGGCCCTGCTGAGCACCGACCTTAACTCGTTTTACGAAGAGTGAAGTGATCAGTCCAATCACAGCAAGAACCAGTGCGAAAATAAATGCATTTTGTACACCGGATGTGAAACCTGCCAACTGATTCTCTGGGCTCCCAGGATCCGTCACTCCGCTCAAGAAGCGGGTCTGACCTGCACTCAGTATACTTACCGCAACAGCTGTACCAATAGCCCCGGATACCTGCTGCAATGTATTCATAATTGCCGTTCCGTGAGGATAGAAATCAGGTGGCAATTGATTCAAGCCGTTGGTTTGTGCAGGCATCATAATCATTGAAATCCCGATCATCATGAACACATGCAGCGTAATAATCTTACTCAAAGTCGTTGTCGGAGTGATTCCTGTGTACATGAAGAGTACAACAGTCACGATAGCAAGACCAATAATCACAAGCCATTTCGGACCGAATTTGTCAAACAGACGCCCCATAACTGGGGACAAGAATCCATTCAGCAAGCTGCCCGGCAGCAAAACCAGACCGGCAGTCAGTGCCGTAACTGCCATACCTTGTTGCAGGTACATCGGCAGGATCAGCATGGATGACAACATCATCATCATACAAAGGAAGATCAGAATCAAGCCGACTGTAAACATTGGATATTTGAACGCCCGCAGATCCATCATCGGCTGTTTCATTCTCAATTGACGGATGCTGAACAGCAGCAAAGATAATACTCCAATAACCAGTGTGGCTACAACGATAGGACTGGTCCAGCCACCGCCACTTTCCCCATGTCCTCCTGCACTACTGAATCCGTACACGATTCCACCAAAGCCAAGTGTGGAAAGTACAATGGAAAGAACATCAATTTTGGGCTTCGTCAATTTCGAAATATTCGGTAAGAACAGCAAGCCACATACCAATGAGATTATGAAGAACGGCAATGAGATCCAGAAGATCCAGTGCCAGCTCAGGTTAGCCAGAATCAGACCGGAGATACTCGGACCACTTGCTGGCGCAAACATGATAACCAAACCAATCAGTCCCATGGCAGCACCACGTTTTTCGATCGGGAAAATAACCAATATGGTGTTAAACATCAGTGGCAACAACAGAGCTGTACCTACTGCCTGTAGTACTCGTGCCACTAATAGAATTTCGAAGCTAGGTGCAAGCGCAGCAACAAAAGTTCCTGCTATCGAAAAAATCAGGGAAGTTGTAAACAGCTGTCTTGTAGTAAACCACTGCAACAGCATACCGGATACCGGTACCAAAATTCCTAATACGAGCAAATAACCTGTCGTTAACCATTGAATCGTTGTAGGTCCAACTTCCAGCAAGCCCATAAGTGGTGTCAAAGCCACATTTAGTGCCGTTTCACCGAACAGACCAATAAAGCCGCTGAGTAGCATGGCGAATAAAATCGGAAATACTTTATATTGTTTTGTTTCTTGTTGATCTTGTACAGATCCAGCCTTCATTGAAGCCTCCACGATCCCATCCTCCTCAAACAATCTGACGATTTCTATTTCTCTCTTTACGAAGCTTATTGCTTCTCTTTTGCATTCTTCGCCACAACGGACAAATAATCAGCAGCCGTCAGCAAAGGCTGTTTGTCCTGGTTGGTCAGGCTGATAATCAATGCGCCCTCCATTAAGGAAATGACGAGAAGTCCCATCTCTTGTGCTTTCTTTTCACCTATGCCATCCAAAATCAGATGTTTCGTAATGATTTGCTGCCATCCTGCAAACACGTCCTGACAGGCAATTCGCAATTGTTGACTGATGCATGAGGTCTCCACGGCTGCCCAGAAACTAAATGGAAGAAAACCCGTAAAACCTGCCGCCTCCGTTTCAATCGCTAAGTCATGAATAAATTGCTGAATGGCATCCCCCGTATTATCATGGGCTGCAAATATTTCTTCAAACTTCTGCAGAATGTTTTCATTGGCTTTTTGAATGCATTCATGAGCGAGCTCTTCCTTGCCATGTGGGAAATAATGATATAACGAGCCTTTTGGCGTACTGCTCTCCTTAATAATCTGATTTAGACCGGTCGCATGATATCCTTGTGAAAAAAACAGTCTGGCTGCTGTGCTGACGATTAGTTCTCTAGCATTAGACTTTTCACTCAATAAAGCCACATCCTTAAATGAATTATAACAATCGGTCTATATAATTAAAACCGTTTCGAAAAACACTGTCAACCCTTATATTTAGGCCGATTTTCATGATAGCGCTATCAATTCAGTGCTTAGAAAGAACAGGAACAAATTATCCTTGATAACATTTTAAAAACATAATATCCTATTGGGATAGTATGCATTAAGCATGATATACTGATCATTACAATAATGAATAGAAAGGTGTTTGCCATGGAAATGCGAATGATCAAGACCTTTCAAACGATTGTAAAGCTCGGGAGCTTTCAACAGGCAGCAGAAGCTTTGCAGTATTCACAACCCGCAATTACGCTGCATATGCAGAAACTTGAGGCCGATCTGGGTATGAAATTACTGGATAGAGGAAAAAAGATTAAATTGACGGAAGCGGGGAAAATATTCTACGCCAGAGCCGATCAGCTTCTGAAGGAATACGAGTATTTAACAAATACAATCACCGACATTCAACAGGGACAAGCGGGGTTTGTACGAATTGGAGTATCCGAGCCAACAGCCAGCCATCGGCTTCCTGCTATTCTGTCTTCTTTTGTAAAACAGAATCCCAAGATTAAGCTCAGCGTGCGCATCGGGGACAGCAAGCTGCTTAATGAACTGCTAATTGATGAGCAGCTTGACTTTGCCGTCTGTCCTTCTCCTGAAACCAGTATGGATACCGAGTTTCAACCGCTGCTTTTTGAACCGATGGCGTTGCTGTTGTATGATTCACATCCATTTGCTCAGGGTGATGAAATCCATTTGGCAGATCTGAAAGGACAACAATTTCTGTTCACGCCCCCCAATTGCCCGATTCGCATCCGCATTGAGCAGCTATTGGCCGAGAAAATCGACAGCGATTATCAGGGAATCGAAATAAGTAATATCCGATCTCACAAGTATTATGTACAAGCCAAATTAGGCATAACCATTGCTCCGATTGCAACAATCTGCCCAACCATTCCCGGTACCGTTATTCAAAAAATTGCCGATCTGAGGGTCGGGCCCATTGCAGGCATTTTGCGTAAACGAAATATACCGCTTGGCTCCGCCAGCGAAAAGCTGATGCTGGACATTCGAGCTGCGCTGCTTCAGAGCAATTTATATGTTCCTGAATTTGAACTCCCTTCCCAGCTGGCTATGCCGTAATGGACTCACCAGCTGCCATTGTATTTTCTTTTTCAGGGTGCAGTCTGCTACTTGAGTCTGCCTGCCGTGCGTCCACCATCTACCGTTAATATGCTGCCTGTAATAAATGAAGCCTGGTCAGAGGTCAGATACAATATCGCTTGGGGAGCGTCATCCGGACCTGATGTCCGGCCAAGCGGTGTAATTTTGATCATATGTTCCGTATGCTCCTTCGTCATCACACTAACCTCGCTGCCGGGTGCATAACCCGGCACAACCGCATTTACCCGAATGCGATAGGGCGACAACTCCAGGGCAAAGGTTTTGGTCAGCATCTCGATCCCTACTTTCGAAACCGAATAATTCCCCATGCCGACACCTGCTGTGGAAGCTGCTCCAGAGCTTATATTAATGAAGGAACCTTCTACCTCGCTCGCAATCATCTGATTGGCAAAATGCTGAGTAAGCAGGAATGGTGCTGCCAGATTTAGATCCATCGTCTCATTCCAATGTTGAAGCGTCATGTTCATGAGTGTGCGGTATGGATATATTCCCGCATTATTGATGACGATATCCGGCGCTTTCCATTGCTGTTCGACCGCTTGAACCAATTCATTAATGGAGTGTTCATCCAAAAGATTCGTTACATGCCAGTGAACATCCACTCCCTCCTGCTTCAGCTTATCTACTGTATTTCGTAGCGCATCCTCCCGGATATCGGACAGATAAAGGCTCGCGCCTTCGGCGGCGTATGCTTGCGCAATCCATTGGCCAAAGACACCTGCCGCTCCGGTAATGACTACCTTTTTCCCTGCAAATGTTCGTTCCGGCATGACAGTCGCTCCTCTATACCATGATGTTCTTGCTGTAAACAGGCTGCTTCACCTTGGGTTAATTCCAAACGAGATTATTTTCGGCCTCCACGACAAGTCGCTCTGCCTGCTTTATCTCATAACCAATTCGATTCACCTGACGTATAAGTGATGTTTGGAGTCTGAAAAAGGCTTCACTGTCTACTTCGGCTACCGCCAGAAGTTCGATGTCTGACAGCGCAGGCACAAGCGTATGACTGCCTGCGGCATCATGATCATACCGGCTGCCTCGAACATAATTAATGGGAACCAGCGATCTGCTAAGTGACAATATCGTTCGGTTCGCTTCATTAACAGAAGCATCCGGCAGGGACGTAGAGCCTATCCGGTCATAGAATTGGTCCGTGGCATTCTGTAGCTGCTGGACCCTGCTTGTTAAGCGCGAAAGATCAAGCTTGTCTCCGATAAGCTCTCTATAATAGCCAATTCGTTCGGAAAGGGTTCGGATCGCCTGTCTCTGATCAATTGGAATAATGGGAGCAGAAGCAGTATTATAGACGGCAGCTACGTACACTTTGCAATCACGGGCCAGATAATCTCCATCAATTTTGTCCAGCGTATCCTCTGTCGTATGCCACCACCAGCCAAACCAGCCCTCAGGCTGATAGGACAGCCCCATAAAAGCAGACGGAAGTCCAGCACCCCAGAAGGACTGATCTCCCGACCTCCCAAACGGGGAACCGCAAAAAGGTTCATCCGTGACGATACGTATGGCATCTGCACAAAGTGTCCGTGTCTCTGCCATTGTGTTTGCTGCACCGAGATGACTCGCTCCCTTGGCGCCCACGGAATCAATATTGATATGCAACACCCCATTTTCGTGCAAATCTTCCCAATGAAGATCGCTGTAGAACGCAGAGCCGGCATATCTGCCGTGGGAATGGCCTGACCAAAATGCGAACCGAACGGAGCGCCGAAGCGTGTCGCGATGCAATGATAATACCCGTGCCGTCTCCACGATGACTGCATTGGCGGAGCCGTTATCCATCGCGCCATAATGCCATGAATCCACATGCCCGCTAAACAACACAAAGGATTCAGGCTCTTCCGTCCCCTGTATCTCAGCAATCAGGGTCGGAATGTTCACCCAGTCTGTACGCACTTCCGCGGTCAGTGTAATCTCTAGAGTCTCTCTTTCTTCCGCGGCGATTAAAGACTTGATCTGCTCTCCATCCGAATGGTTGACCGACAGAACCGGAATGGACGGATAACCATCATCCTCTGGTGTCGGATTTCCCCACACGGAGGAAACGATCATTTCATGCGTGTACGAACCGCTATTGATAAATATGACCGCCGCTGCACCCAACTGCTGCAAACGATAAATCGTGGGCCCATTCGCAAGTCCGTGAACGATCACCGCATGACCTGTCACTTGATTGGCCCAGACGCTCTGTTCTGAATCCTTTAGCTCTATGAATCTCAAAAACGTGTTCAAACGTTCCGCCTGGGCTGACATGGAATGTGTAATAGCTGCAAAAGAAATGCCTCCGACCTTAAGTTCTGCTCTGACAGGAATACTGATGTAGGCTTTGTTAAACGTAAGCTCTGTGGTCAACCCAAAGTCCTCAAGCTGTTCCTTAATATAACGAAAAGCCCGTAATTCCTCTTCGGAACCCGACAAACGAATTTCCTTCGCAATCTGTCTGTTGTATTCAAGCAGCAGATCACGGTCGATCTCATGCAGTATCGAGTCTACCTCCGACTGTTGCTGCAACTCAGTCATGTCGATCCCCCCTGTCCTCATTGCCTGCTGCAACACCTAGCGCAATCCTTGATTCATCCTCACTGCTCTTGTTCAAGTAACGGATGGCTGCTTCTCCAAGAACCGATATTCCTGTAACAATCGCTTGCTCATCAAAAATAATGGAATCACTGTGAAGGGGCAGCTCTGAACGGGCATCTTCTTCTGTAATCGTGCCGAGCCGAAATATGGCACCCGGCACATATTCGAGATACGCACCAAAATCTTCGGCGCCCATGGATGGCTCCTTCAGATACACCACAGCTTCCTGACCAATGGTATCTGCCGCTGCCTGTTCAATCACATCGACGATATGATCATCGTTTATTACAGGAGAACCGCCGCGGTAGTAATCAAATTCCGCTTTACCACCGAACCCTTCCGCAATGGTCTCAATGAGTCGCTTCATATATACTGGCACAGCTTCACGCGTCTCAGGATTGTGCGTACGAATGGTACCTCTGAGTTGGACCTCCCCAGCGATAACGTTATAAGCATTGCTATTGCTTTGCAGTTTCGTGATCGAGATGACGGAAGAATCAAGCGGAGACAAGTTTCGGGATACTACCGTTTGCAACGCAGTTATAATCTGGGCTGCAATGATGACCGGATCGATGGTTCGATGCGGATAGGCAGCATGTCCACCTTTCCCCGTCACTCGAATATCAAAAGCATCTGCCGCTGCCAGCATGGCCCCTTTTCTCAAACCAATCTTGCCAGCAGGCAAATCCGGCCACACGTGGAGCGCAATGATCGCATTCACTTCCGGATTATGCAATACACCTGCATCAATCAGATCCGTTGCCCCTCCCTGAACTTCCTCAGCAGGCTGGAATATGAACTTCACCGTTCCCTGAAGCTCATCCCTGTGCTCACTTAATGCCGCTGCTGTTCCAAGAAGAATGGCGGTATGCACATCGTGCCCGCAAGCATGCATCACCCCTTCGTGAACGCTGGCAAACGGCAATCCTGTCTTCTCTTCAATAGGTAGTGCATCCATATCGGCGCGAATTCCAATGGTTCTTCCCTCACGTCCTCCTTTCAAAAGCCCAACAACCCCTGTTCCGCCTACACCCGTCTGTACTTCGAGGCCAACATCCTCCAAAAATTGAGCAACCAGCTTGGCCGTTTCAAATTCCTGGTGCCCAAGCTCAGGATTCTGGTGAATATGGCGGCGAAGCCGTATAGCCTCGGCCTTCCACTTTTTGGCTGAACTACGAAAACTCATTGTTTCATTCCTCCTCTATTCATCGTATAAATGACACTGCACTTCACGGTCTGGAGTGACGAACCGTTTTTGCGGAACGACCTGTCGGCATGTCTCCATAACGTATGGGCATCGGGTATGAAAAACACAGCCCGCAGGCGGATGAAGTGGCGATGGAATCTCACCGCTTAATACAACTCTTTCCCTTTTAGCACGGGGATTCGGGATAGGTACCGCAGACAATAATGATTTGGTATAGGGATGCAAAGGATCGGCGAACAAAGCTTCCGCTGGCCCCTGCTCCACCATCTCTCCCAAATACATCACACCGATGCGATCTGCAATATGGCGTACAACGCTAAGGTCATGTGCAATGAATAAATAGGAGATGCCGAGCTCCTCTTGGACCTCTTCCAGCAAATTAATGACCTGAGACTGAATCGATACGTCCAGCGCCGATACCGGTTCATCACATATAATGAGCTTCGGCCCAAGGGCCAACGCTTTGGCGATGCCCAGCCTTTGACGCTGACCACCTGAAAATTCATGAGGAAACCGCTCGTAATGTTCTTCACTGAATCCAACTTTGCGCAGCAACGACATAGCTGTTTCCATTCTGTCCCGCTTGTTGCCCTTCTTGTGGATTAATAGCGGTTCTTCAATGGAGTATCCGATGCGTTTACGAGGGTCCAGCGAGGTGTACGGGTCCTGAAATACCATCTGCATATGCTGCCTGTAGCTTCGCAGTTCTTTTTTGCTTAACCCCAGAATATCCGTGCCCTCATAAAATGCTTCCCCTGATGTTGGCTCAACAAGTCTGAGAATCGATCGACCGAGTGTGCTTTTACCGCAGCCGGATTCGCCCACCAGGCCAAAGGTTTGTCCTGTGTGGATGTCAAAGGATACCCCGTTGACGGCCTTGACTTGCCCCCTGGTTCTGCCAAAAGAAGATCGCACAGGGAAATGTTTATTCAGATTGCTAACTTGTAGCAGCGGCTTCGACTCAACCAATGATTTCAAGTTCATGTGTCTCCTCCTGAATCGTTGCTATTCCGGGATACCAGCAGCGTACCGAATGGTTCTCGTCCACCTGTTTCAAAGAAGGCGCTGCTTGCAAGCATTGTTCATCCGCATAAGCACATCTTGGAGCGAATCTGCAGCCTGTCGGAACCTGATGCAGCGCGGGTACCGTTCCCTCAATGACATGGAGCTTGCTGTGCTGCTCGCCATCAATACGGGGAATGGATTTCATTAAACCTGACGTATATGGATGCTGGGGATTGAAAAATAAATCGTCCACGCTCGCCTCCTCCACGACCTGTCCAAGATACATGACGGCCACTCTCGTACACGTCTCTGCGACTACACCCAGGTCATGTGTAATCAGGATAACACCAAGCCCGGTCTTCGCTTGCATACTTTCGATCAGCTCCAGTATTTGCGCCTGAATCGTCACATCCAGTGCCGTTGTCGGTTCATCCGCGATAAGCAGTTTCGGATTACAGGCAAGTGCCATGGCAATCATGACCCGCTGTCGCATCCCTCCCGAAATTTCATGCGGATGCTCATCCACCCTCTTTTCAGGTGAGGGGATACCTGTCATACGCAGCAGATCCACGGCAGCAAGACGCGCCTGTCTGCCATTCATGCCTTGATGCAGCTTCAAGCTCTCGGCAATTTGTTTGCCAATCGTCTGGACCGGATTCAGGGAAGACATGGGGTCTTGAAAGATCATGGAGAGTTCATTGCCACGTATGCGTTCCATTTGTCTTTTGGACAAGCTTAAGAGATCGGTTCCTTCGTAGAGGACTTCACCCGAGTAATCTACGTAATCTTCGTCAAACAGTCTGAGAATGGATTCGGCGGTTACGCTTTTCCCGCAGCCGGACTCACCTACGATACCCAGCGTCTCCCCGGCAAGGACGTGGAAGGATACGCCTTCCACCGGGTGAATGGTTCCTTTTTCGGTTGAAATAGACACTTTCAGGTCCTTCACCTCAAGCAGCGGTTGTTTTCCCACGACGTCTCCCCCTTTTCACCTTATTCGCATGCGGGTCGAGCAGATCTCTAAGGCCATCGCCGAACAGGTTCAGACCCAGTACAACGAGCACCAGGAAAATGCCCGGGAAGACAGTCATCCACCAAGCATTGTAGATCACCGTTTTTCCGTCAAAAAGCATATTCCCAAGACTTGGGGATGGGGAAGGAATACCTGCTCCAAGAAAACTTAGAGAAGCTTCTGTCAGGATCGATACGGCAAAAATAAAGCTGGATTGGATAATGAGCGGAGACATCGTATTGGGCGCCATATGAATCCAAATGATACGCCAGCTGCTTGCTCCCTGTGCATGTAATGCTTCGATATAAGTCAATTCCCGAATGACCAGCGCCTTGGAACGAATAATCCGGGCCATCGATGGAATGAAGATAATACTTAGAGCGATAATGACATTGCCCGGATTCGGGCCAAGAGCCGCCATGATGGAAATGGCAAGCAAAATGGACGGAAATGCAAACAATCCATCACAGATGCGCATAAAGATATGATCGAGCACCGAATAACTTGCAGATAACAGCCCCACAATCATGCCGATAAAAGAAGACACAACCGTAACAGCGAAACCAACCAAAACCGAAATACGCAAACCATATACGGCGCGAGTGAATACATCACGTCCAAAGTTATCTGTACCAAATATGTGCTGTACATTGGGGCCTTTAAGTCGATTCACCGGATCAATCTGTAACGGCCCGTATGGTGTAAGCATCGGCCCGATGATTACCAGAAGCACAACAACAAGCAGAATTCCCGCCCCTGTGGTTAACAACTGATTATGCATAAAGCGTCTGAATACGATGCGCCTGTTCTTCCTTTTGTGAAGTCCTGACGCAGCGATGGTGGTATCCGGATTGGTTATCAAGTTGTCTCCACCCCCTTCATTTCTTGCTTAATCGAACTCGCGGATCGACCAAACCATACATCAAATCAACGATTAGGTTTACGAACACATAAGCTACCGTGACCAGCAGCACCGAGCCCTGAATAACCGAGTAATCTCTTCGACTAATCGAATTGACGATGAGCTGCCCCACTCCCGGAATATTGAATAGCGTTTCTATAACCGCAGCGCCAATAACCAGCCCACCGAACGATTCCCCAATAACCGTGAGAATAGGGATGAATGCAACGCGCAACGCGTGTGTATACACGATCGTTTTTTCTTTGACTCCCTTGGCTTTGGCGGTTTTGATAAAATTGCCGGACATTACATCCAGGATGGAGGATCTTGTCATTCGGGTAATGAGCGCTGCCTGAATGATGCCGAGCACGATGCCAGGGAGCAACAGATACTTGATATGCTGCCACAGACCTTCTGTGAGCGGTTGATACCCTGCAACGGGAAGCCAGCGCAGCTTCACACTAAAGAACATGACCAGCAGTGATCCCAACAGAAAACTCGGAATGGAGATGCCCAGCATGGAGAAACCCATCACCGATTGGTCCACGATGGTTCCTCTTCGCTTAACCGCAGTAATGCCAAGGAACAAGGCAAGAAACACACCAATCACCTGGGCAATGATCGCAAGGGACAAAGTAGGCGCCAATCGTTCAAAAAAAGCCTCTGTCACAGGCTTGTCCAGAAAGATGGACTCCCCCAAATTCCCGGATAACAGCCCCAGCAACCAAATGCCGAATTGCTCATAGATCGGTCTGTCCAACCCCAGCTTGCTTCTTAGCTCATCAATATCGGCTTTGCTCGCCTCTTCACCCAGCAGAATCGCAGCGGGATCCCCTGGTGTGACATGAATGATGGAGAACACCACGACTGCTACTACAAACAGGACAGGTATCAAGGACAATAACCGACGAACAATATATCCACCCATATGAGGGCCACCTCTTTCCAATGGCAAACGGAAAGGCGTATTCCTGTGGAAGCAATGCTACGCCTTTTCATCCGCTGCCTTTCCTTTTAACTACTTGTTATTGGTTGTATTCCAGAAGATCGGGCCCAAAATGTTCTGGAAACCACTTATATTTTTCGATAGCGCTGTAACCTGTTTGGTATGCCCGATCTGAGAGAATGGAACTTCGGTCCATACAAATTGCTGCAATTCATCAATGAGCGGCCTTGCGGCCTCTACTGAATCTGACGTCCGGATTCCTTGAAGTAGCTCGCTCAGTTTCTCGCTTTTCAGCAGCCCTGCTCCGCCTCCCCAGAACGCATACTGGTAGAACGTAGGCCGGAACGCATAACTCATGGGGTAGATATCCCACCCTGTGCCTGTACCGAGTTTTTCCTGCAAAGTAGGCCAATCATAGACATCCAGCTTAACCTTGACGCCAATCGACTCCAGCTCCTGCTGCAAAACAACCGCTACGTTATATTGATCCACATAATCTCTCGTCGTGAAAATTTTGATTTCTTCGCCGTTATAGCCTGCTTCTTGAAGCAATTGCTTTGCTTTATCCGCGTTAGCTTGGCTGTACGATTCTTTGCCTGCTTCCGAATACCAGTTCGGATATTCGGGTAGAACCAGAGAGGATGTCTTCACATAAAATTGTGGATCACGGAATGCCGATGTCAGTATGTCATCGACGTTCTGAATGGCATTGACAGCCTGACGAAGTTTGACGTTCTTGAACAAGCCGTCATTGCTGTTATAGAAATATCCAATCATGCCTCCCGGACTGAGGAAGGTTTGCAAGTCAAGATTGTCCGCGATCTGCTGTTCATTATCCACAGAGATATTCAGTGCAATGTCATATTCCCCGGAAGTAATCCCGGCAAGACGGGTCGACTCGTCTGTTACGAAGCGGAAGTACAGGTCATCGACCAGCGCTTCCTTTTTGCCGCCTGCTCCATCACTCGGCTCGGTACGGGCGGAGTAATCGTCATACTTTTTCAAATGAATATACTGATCCTGCTTCCACTCCTCCAGTTGAAACGGACCTGTACCAATGAATGATTTGATCCCTTTATCATCTGCCTCATCAACCACTTCTTTCGGGTAGATCGCCGCTGCGGGAATCGGATCAGCAAGCAGTTGCAGTGTTAGCAGAAACGGCGTTTTCAATTGAAGTACGACGGTATAAGTATCTGTTTCTTTGGCCTCGGCACCCACAAAGTTTGCTTTACCATGACTAGACAGTTTGATCCAGCGATTCAGGGAAGCAACAACGTCCTCCGCTTGCAGTTCCTTGCCATTATGAAACTTCACACCTTGGCGCAGATGGAATGTATAGGATAATTTGTCGTCGCTGATCTCATAAGATTCTGCCAGCAGCGGAATGACCTGTGCATCTTTATCCAACGTTACCAGTTGCTCATAGATCTCGCGTGAAATATCCTTGACCGCTGTATTGGAAGACACATGTGCATCCAGTGTGACCGGTTGTGTTGGATAACCAATGTTCAGCGTCCCGCCTGTCTTTCCTTCAGCCGATGTCTGCTGTGACGAACTTTCACCGGTTGTTGAAGAGGCTTGTGTACTCTGCTGACCTTCTCCACCTGAAGCGCAACCTGCCAGAAGCAGGAATGCCAGAATCATCATTAAAGCAGGCTTGGTATGTTTTCTCATCATGTAACCCCTCTCGCTCTCATGCATAATGTTAAATCCGATTTCACTGTCCTGAATGATATACAAGTGTTCATGTCGGATTAGTGAAAATTGGTATTTTCAGGCTAAGGGAACAGAGGTCTTTTGTAAAATAAGCAATCGTAATGTGTTAATTCATTTTTTGTAATCTACGAAAAAAGCGTGATTCTCTGTACTTCCAACTATTCCGATGGTAATATACAACTTAAATTTCATCCTTTATCTGGAAGGAGTCACGAACATGACAACGATACAACGCTTGGATGCTGCACTTGCGGCACATATCGAGAAGGTCGAACATTATAAACAGGTACAAACCCTGCTTGCCTGGGATGCTCGCACAGGGGCACCTCGAAAGGGCGCATCCTACGCCGCACGAGCCAAAGCTACATTGGCTGGAGAACTTTTCAAGTTACAGACCGATGCTGATTTCGGTTTGCGATTAGAGGAAGCAGCACAACAAGAGGACCTTGATGAGCTATCCAAGCGAATTATTGCAGAGCATTGGAAAACGTATAAACGCTGGAGTGCCATTCCAATAGAGGAATATCAGGCATTTGTACAGCAGCAAGGTCTTGCAAACGCCGCTTGGCTGGAAGCCAGAGCTGCCAATGATTTTTCCATTTTCGCTCCGCATTTGAAACAGATCTTCGATGCAAGCTTGAAGTTTGCCGGATACTGGGGATACGATCAGCATGCATACGATCCACTCGTGCAGCAGTTTGATCCTGACCTGGATAAGGTAACGTTGGATCGCATTTTCAGTGAGCTGAAATCCGCTCTAATACCGCTAATCCGTCGTGTCACATCTTCCGCTAAACAACCGGACACATCCATATTCACTCATCCCTTCCCACTTGAACAGCAGCGGCAGCTTGGGATCGAGCTGTTACAAGCCATTCGCTACGACTTTGATGCCGGGCAATTCGGTGCAACCGTGCACCCATTCAGTTCTGCCATCAATCCTTACGATGCACGGCTCGCAGCCAAATTTGTTGAAAATGACGTTCGCGTTTCATTGTGGAGTGCATTACATGAAGGAGGTCACTCGCTCTATACACAGAATATTGACCCCAACCTGATACATACCGGACTTGGCATCTTCACTTCGTACGGCATTCATGAATCCCAATCGATCTTTTTCGAGAAATTCATTGGCAGACACAAGGGCTTCTGGGAAAATAACTATTTTATTTTGCAAAAAATCAAACCTGAAACGTTTGGCAATGTGAGTTTGGATGACTTCTATTTTGCCTTAAATGCAGTAAAACCAACGTTTAACCGTTTTGAGGCCGATGAGCTCACCTACAACCTGCATCTAATTATTCGGTATGAGCTGGAACAAGCTATTATTGCTGGAGAAGTGGATTACGAAGGATTGCCTGAAGCATGGAATGATAAATATGAGGAATATCTGGGTATTCGTCCCCCGACTCATCTGGAAGGTATTTTACAGGATGGACACTGGAGCGCCGGATTTGGATTATTTCCTTCCTATACACTCGGGTTTGTCTATGCAGCACAGATACACAAAGTCATCCGCCGCGAACTTCCTGATTATGATCATTTGATTGAATCAGATCATATCGAGACGATTACCGGATGGCTGACAACTCATATTCATCAATTTGGTAAATCAAGATCGGCGGACGAGCTAATTAAGTCCATCACCGGAAAAAGTATTGATACCGCTCCATTGATTCGTTACTTAACGGATAAATATGAGCAGCTCTATGAACTGTAATGATTCTGCACAACAAAAAAAGCGAGAGTTGTTCCTCGCTTTTTTTGTATATTATTTTTTAAATGGAAAATCGTATCGCTTACTCGAAGAAATCATCGAACGACCGCACAGGTTTTACATCCATGGGCTGCTTGGACGCAGCCAGACATCCATATGCCCCCACATATACGATCAAACATAACAATATTAATGATAGCATGTTAAGCTCTCCCTTTTCTTCATCTCACAATTTCATGACCAGGTGCTGTCCCTGTTGCTCCCCACCAGCTCTACCCATTTAGAATCCTCTTTTTCAAAATACGATTCACTTGCTCTGAGCTGGCCAGCATTAGGATAAGGAAAACAAGTACAACCAGCGGGAAAAATCCGATATTGGTTTTCGCAGCAAGAACGCCAAAAAGCGGAGGAAGCAATGTAGTTCCTGTGTATGCCAGTGCCATCTGGTATCCCATCAATCGGGCAGAATTCGCTTTGCCGAATCGAGCTGGAGTTTCATGAAGAAGTCCGGGATAGATGGGTGCAAGCCCCAATCCAATTAGCATAAATCCAGCCAGCGCAAACGAAATGGATAATGGAAGCAGCAAGATGATTCCGCCCACAATGGCAGTCACTTGACCCGCCAGAATTAACACCCGATTTTTTATTTTTAACGTGATAAAGCCTGTTATCAACCTGCCCATCGTAATACCACCGTAGTATAAGGAGATCCATCCCGCAGCCGTTTCTGCCGAAATGTTTCTTGCTCCTACCAGATAGCTGGCTCCCCATAAACCAACCGTCGTCTCCACGCCACAATAAAACAGAAATGCAATCAGTGAGTTTTTGACTCCCTTAATCTTCAATACATTCCGTTCGGGTCTCTCCTCATGCTGTACTAACGTGTTGTCTGCTTGCACATGATCTGATTCGTTGTTCAGACTCGCACGCTCCCGACTTGCAGCCACACGCTTCCACAACGGCAACGTGGCAAACAAAATAAGGACGAGGCAGCACTGGACGACAGCTACAGCTGTATAGCCGCTTCTCCAGGAATGATGTTCCGCAATGTAATATGACATAATAATCGGCCCTGACGTCGCGCCAACACCCCAGAAACAGTGCAGCCAGTTCATATGGTGTGCCTTGTAGTGCTCTGCGACATAATGATTCAGTGCAGCATCAACGGCGCCGGCCCCTAGACCGAGCGGAATGGCAAGAATGACGAGCCACACCAATGAAGGGGCGAAGGAAAATCCAAGGAGTGCTCCGGCAGTCAGACAACAGCTAATTAACGTAACCTTGCCTGTTCCCCATTTTTGAATCACCGTGCCACTTGCCAAGCTTGAAACGATGGTTCCCGCTGCAACGACCATTGACAGGATTCCTGCTGACCCAAACGAAGCGCCAAGTTCAGGCCACATAACGGGCCAGGCTGAACCTAGTAGGGAGTCCGGAATCCCCAGACTGATAAACGCAAGGTAGATAATGATAAGAAACCAAGTTGCCATAAATAGATCCCTTCCCTGCATATAAATTAAAAGTAAATGAAGATAAGAATGCTGGTTAAACCACTTTATTTATATACTTTATAAAGTTTATTTATTATATTGCGTCAAAAATTTTTCTTTGTCAAGAGATCGTATCAGCCAAATTAAAACAGCCGCCGATCTGGATGAGAAACTCCAGATCAGCGGCTGTTTTTCGGATAGGTAGCATTATTCAATGATTAATTGATTAATAGTTGACATAACCCTCATAGGTAACAGTCCACGTATAGCCAGTCTGACCATCGACTGATTTTAATGTAAGTGTTCCCCAGTACGGATCAACATTATAACTTGCTGTCATAGGGATATCAGCAAGCGTTGGGAATTGAGATTTGGGTAGAATGGTCTGCCAGGTTATATACTTTTGTGCGTAAGGAACTACTTGTGTACTTTCTGGTAAACTACTTGTTGAAGTTGAAGGTACACTAGCTGCAAAAGATGTAGAGCCTAGCGTGAAACATGCAACAACAGTTAAAAGACCGACCATAAGTTTCTTTTTCATCTTCATCTTCCTTTCGTTTTGGAGTACAGTTCTATCATATATGACAGGCTTCTATTAAAATGTAATATTTGTCATATAGTGAAAATATTCGATGTAAAATATGTGAACTATTATTTGATTTTTAAGTATATAACTTAATTGATGTGAACACATACGATGTTTTCTCTTCTCACATCTTCCTATAATATAAGAAAAAGGCGGATTATCGCCGCCTCCATCTTAATTTGTCTCAACGTACAGAGCCTTAGCCGATCCAACGGCTCGTTTACCTGCCCATACATCCTGGACGTAGCGCCCTTCCGACTGAAGCTGATTGAGCCAATCTTTTGCCTCCTGGAGGGTTGCTCCTTTTGCGTTCTGATATGCTTGCCGCAAAGTCTCCTCCACGGCGGGAGCCATTTGGCTCCCATCCCCGCATACGTAAATTCTCCCTTTGGCATCAAGCAAATGAAGCAAATGCTCGGCTTCCTCTATCAACAGATGCTGCACATAATTTCTGGGCTTACCCTCAACACGTGAAAAAGCCGTATGCAGCTTGACGATGCCCGCCTGTTCGTATTGTTCAAGTTGTTGACGATATATGAAATCCGAATCATTCCTGCACCCAAAGAACAAATGTGCTTCACTCAGTGGTAATCCCCTCTCTTTCAGGACAGATCTGGCCTGGAGGAAACCTCTGAATGGTGCAACACCTGTCCCTGGACCTACCATAATAATTGGAACATCCGGCTCTTCCGACAGCTCAAATCCGGATTCTGGCGTACGTACAAACATCAGAATACTCTCGCCCGTCTGGCAATCGGCCAGATAGGATGAAGCTACACCACGGAATTCACCGTTGCCGCTCCAAGCAGGCTCTCTCACAACGGACACTGTTATGCTCGCCTGCTTGGCATTGAAGTTTGGAGAGCTGGAGATGGAGTAATACCTGGGCTTGAGTGGAGGCAACAGTTCAAGGAACCTTTCGAACGGCAGTTCACAGGCCTCATACTTTTCCAACAATTCCAGCATGGTAGTTCTGTTTTCAAGTATATGTTCCCTGTAGTTGTTTTCTTCCAGCATCGCCTCCAGTTCACGCTTATGAGGCGGGCACACCGTATGGTTGGCCAACTCTTGCAACTGCGCTCTTGTAACAGGTGCTTGCAGCTCAACACAGGAACGGAGCATCTCATTCACTTGAACAGGACGGTTCAAAGGAAGATGTGTCAACTGTGTTTCGTTCGAAGTTAATTGGATCTGAACCTCTCCTTTTAATTCGAAACGATGAAGGATTCGATTCAGGATTTCATTTGTATTTAGTGGCAATACGCCAAGATGATCGCCTTCTTTATAGGTCATGCCTTCAGGCAGCAGCATCTCAATGTGACGTGTACTCCGCCCACTATCCATTGCCTGAAGCTCTTCATTTACCACTATAGTGGCATAGCTGGCATTGTAGGTTCGTGCAAGTGGTAGATCGGCTTTCTCGCGAACAAATTCCATTTGAAGTGTACTTCGTGAGGAGTATTCCATAGATTCCTCGCTGATTCCCAATGTGTTTAACATCTGAGGCCACAACACCCGCTGCCACTCTTCCACTTGTTTCTCCATATCCCCGCCTGCATCGACTTCTCCCCGAGGTAACAGCCTGTTGCCTCCCAAGCCCGCAAGCTTCTCATCGACCATTCGAGGAATGCTCTGGTATGTACCGGACCAGCTCCGATCCCCGCAGCCCAGCACTGCATAGGTCACACCGTGCACCTTCTCTGACTCCGCTTCCTTTAACCATTCCATAAATGCCGTTGCATTTTGCGGAGGTTTGCCATTATACGATGCTGTCACGATGAGAACGATCCCCTCTTTGGGCAAGCGGCCAACCCATTCATTCAATGTTGCGGCTTTGCTTGGAATTCCATAGGAACGGGCTTTCTCTACAAACGCTCTGGCAATGCCTTCTGCCGTCCCCAGGTTGGAGCCGTATAGGACCAGTATTGTTGGATTAACATCCTCTGTAGTGGTCATCGATTCCTTCATAGCGCCGTGACCAGCTACATTTGTATGAATAACCTGATTCGGCTTCTCATTCAAGTGGGCAACAGATGTACTCAGTATGGGTGAAACTGTGCGTGCTCTCACCTGTATCCGAAAATCGCCTGGTTTTAACGTTAACGTTTGTTTCACATCCAATCTATAGTCGCTATAGTCTACCAGTTCAAAATGTTTAAGTACCATACCGAGCACAAGGGTTGCTTCATACAAAGCAAACTGCATGCCGATACACGCTCTCTCCCCATTGCCAAACGGTTTATACGCATGGTGAGGCACTTGAGTCGTATCTTCAAAACGTTCCGGGCGGAATAGCTCAGCATCCTCTCCCCAGGCGCCTTTGTCACGGTGAAGCTGAGGCAGAAGAATACTGCAGCTCTCCCCTTTTTTCAGTGGATATTTGCCACCTATGACGGTGTCTTCTTTGGCATAAACGTCAAATCCCGGAGCGGTTGGCCATAGACGCAACGATTCGCTAAGAATCATGCGGATATAAGGAAGCTGAAGGATTTCTTCGTACTGTGGAGAGTCACTCACCAATACCCGGTCCACCTCATCATAGGCCTTTTGAAGTGCTTCTGGATTGTTCAGCAAAAAATAAAGGGCAAAAGATAACAAACCACTCGTCGTTTCATGTCCGGCAATGAGGAACGTAATAATCTGATACCGAATGTTCTCATCGTCCAGCGTTTCTCCGGTTTCAGGATCTTTGCCATTCAGCATACGAGCGAGCAAGTCAACCTCTTCAGGAGCAGCACTTGCTTTGCGTTCCTCAATAATCTGATCGACCAATGAGAACATCGTTTGGATGTCTTCCTCGAACTGTCGTTTGGTTTTCACCATCAGCAGATTTTGGATTTTCAAGCGCGAGCTTTTCTGCATAGCTTCATTTAATGCACGAACCATACTTTCGATAAAAGGACTGTGGTCCTGTCTGTAAAAGCTGTTAAATCCATAATTGAAACCGCACAGCCCAATGGTATCCAGCGTAAGTCGTGTCATGTCGTCTGCTACATCAATGGTGTCGTTAGAATTCAAACGTGCCCATTTGTTTATCAATTGTTCGGCTATGTCGACCATCATCGGATGATAACCCTTCATCGCCTGTTTACTAAAGGTGGGAAGCAAAATATTATGTGCCTTTTTCCAGTTTGGCTCGGATGTTCTGCTTGTAAATAAAGCATCACCTCCAAAGGCACGTACATTTTCGAGTTCATTGTATATAAATTTATCAAAACGAGATACGTCACATAATTCAGCCACCAGATCTGGGCCAGATACGATCAATCCGGAATAACCAGGAACGGACAGTCGATATATCGGTCCATACTCCTCAGCTAGCTGTCCAAGGGACAATGTTGGTTTCTCTTTATCAATCAAGGGCAGATTCCCGAGTGGTCCATACATTTTGGGCTGTGGAACGTTAGTTGCAATACTCATTTTAAACACCCTCTCCCAGAGTCTAAAATGATAGTATTATCTATCATTTGATACAATAATAAACCGTTATCGAATGAAAATCAAATATTGGGCTTATACCAATAACGGTCAGAACTAGTACACTTAGCGACGCAGAAGATCTACTAACACAAAAAAGGAATTGCGTTTGCAATCCCCTTTTTGATCTGATCTATTATGTTGACTTATTGTTTGTGCAAAGTACTGGAGAAGAAACTGTACATCGTTATTCTACGGGTTTAAATGTTTACCGCGCTCATCCCAAGCCTCCATATTTAGCTCACTGTTGATGGTTACAGCGGTTAATGCACCAAGGGACGCCGCAGTAATGGCCTGGTACAACTCCGATGCTGCATCTCCAGCGCTGAACACACCTGTTACGGTCGTTTTACCGAAATCATCTACAACGACTGTACCCGCATCCGTAACCTCACAGCCTATCGTCTGCGGAAGTTCTGATCCAGCCGTTAGTTTCGGTCCAAAGAAAATTCCCGTGCACGAGAATTCGGTGCCATCCTCTAACA
The DNA here is from genome assembly GCF_057835695.1 of Paenibacillus sp. GL_099_B. Lineage (NCBI taxonomy): Bacteria > Bacillati > Bacillota > Bacilli > Caryophanales > Paenibacillaceae > Paenibacillus > Paenibacillus sp. GL_099_B. The sequence goes on along the minus strand of NZ_CM174430.1, from coordinate 3,034,798 downwards.
CAACCTTTTGCACCATCCCATCGCTTGATTCAATGGATCGAATCGGGGAGTCCCATACCGGAACACCATGCTGCTTCAATTCCTCCCGCTGCTCATCCGTTAATTCATCAGGTCCATTCGTGCAAATGGTAAACTGGCTTGTCCAGCCGGAAATTGTCTTGGCCATATGAAATGCCTTCGCTCCATTAACAATGATGACAAGCCGTTGATCTCTTAATTCCCAACCATCGCAATAAGGACAGACAAAAGCACTCTTGCCATATACCTCTGTCAACCCTTTAATATCCAGCGGAAGGTCTTTTTTTCCTACTGTGAACAACACTTTCTTCGTACGATGGACTTCTCCTTGGGCCGTTGTAACTTGAAAGTCGCCATCTGTTCCTGTCACTGAGGTCGCTGTGTCCCCTACAAAATGAACGGACGGATAAGCGCTAATCTGTTCTTTCGCAACCTTCCGAAATTCACGTGGACTTGCGCCATCTCTCGTCAGAAAACCGTGTGTTTCACGCGTAACCCAATTGCGCGGGCGTTCATCATCTATGACCACAACATGTTTGCGAGCTCGTCCTAGTACAAGTGCAGCATTAAGACCCGCTGGTCCTCCGCCTATAATTAATACATCCATCTTTTGATTCATATTTAACACCCTTTCCAGATATTCAATGTCCTTTATCATTTCAAAAAAAAGGTCTATCCTGATTACATCTTGCCCTTGCAGCTGTTCTCTAATAGCAACAATACAAGAGGAGATCACTCAATACTATTAAATATCTCTTATATCTACAATAAACAAATAAAACTCAACATGCAAGAAAAATATTCTTTTCTTGTTATCGCTGCTATTAGGTTTCAATGACCTGTATCACAGAAAATCATTTTTAACAATTAAAAAAAACCTTGTTTTTAAATTGTTCACAATCAAATGACATTATTTTAAATACTAAATCGTTAATTAATTCACATAGTGTATTGGATGCTATAATAAAACCACGAGATATATAAGTATAGATATAGGAAGTGAGTTCTTGAAAACATTGAATAAAGGGTCACGGCCCGAAATCAACCTGGAGTATACTAGCTCGATTCCGAAAGTATTCTTTGATACGATCAAGATCGGAATCATCAAATCCAATCTGATCGCCATGTTTGCCGGTTTAAGTTTGGCTTTGTATGTATTTGATGCATCCATTTTAGCTAATATTGTACCCATTATCCTTTCTGTCATCGGGTCTTCCCTGATTATCGGAGCGGCCGGGGTGTTTAACAATTTGTACGATCGGGATATCGATGCGATCATGGAACGCACCAAAACACGTCCGACGGTAACTGGTCGTGTAGATACCAAAACAGGATTGATCCTCGGTATTGCCATTACGATTATCGGAGGCATCATGTTGTATATCGCTTCCCCTTCGGCTGCCGTATTCGGCATATTGGGACTGTTGCTGTACGTGTTCCCTTATACGATGTGGACCAAGCGGACAACGGTATACAATACGGAAGTAGGAAGTCTTTCAGGCGCTGTTCCTCCACTCATTGGTTGGGCAGCCATTTCACCAGAGCTGGGTCACTATGAAATTTGGGCTTTGGTTGTTACTATGCTGTTATGGCAGATGCCTCACTTCTATGGCATTGCCATCCGGAGATTCGATGAATACAAAGCGGCTGGCGTTCCCATGCTTCCTGTCGTAAAAGGAATCAGACGGACATACATCCAGACGAATGTTTATCTGGTATTGTTGTTATTCTCCAGCTTCTTGTTCTGGCCGATGAGTCCGTTCATTGCCATTGTTGCGTTTCTGGTAAGCTTGGCCTGGCTTATTCTTAGTGTGGCAACTTTCGATAAGAAAGAAACCAAGAAATGGTCACATAAAATGTTTATTTTCTCCATTAACCACATCACGATTATCTTCCTGGTCATCATTGCTTATTCATTGATTGCACAACTGATCAAATAAAGATTGACCCAATGAGCAATAATAAAAGCCGTACAGATCTTAACTCTTTCGAAAAGAGTTATCTGTACGGCTTTTTTCATTTGTTATATATCATATATCTTATCCTATCCCACTTTAACCGGTGTTTGCTCACCTTGCCAAAGTAGTTGCATCTCTTCGTTTGTAGCAAGCAATTCTGATAAGCTGCCCTCGGCCTCAATTCGTCCATCCTTCATGACAATGATATGATCTGCCTTGGCAAGTGCTGCTCTACGGTGAGACACCGCAATACATGTGACATCTGGCTCCTGGAACAAACCTTCCCAGACCTGTTGCTCGGTTTCCACATCCAGTGCACTGGACAGATCATCGAAGATGAACAAGTCCGCTTCCGTCATCAGCATACGCCCAGTTGCTGCGCGCTGAATCTGACCACCAGACAGCATGACACCTCTTGGACCTACGGACGTTTCGAGTCCTTGATCCAGGTTTTGAATATCCTTATCCATTACAGCCAAGCGTATGGCTTTTGCAAGTGCGACTTCCGTACGGCCCTGTTTACCCTGAACAATATTCTCTTTCAGCGTATCACTGAACAGTCGAGGTACTTGCGGCGTATATGCTGCTCTAGGCGGCATCAGGAAGGTAGCGGGATCTACATCTTTACCATTCCAGCGAATCGTGCCCTCCTGTTTGGGCAGCAGTCCCAGAAGTGTGCGGACCAGTGTCGACTTGCCAGAACCGATCCGTCCAGTGATGACCAGAAATTGTCCCCGCTTCACACGGAAGCTGATATCCTGTATTCCATTTGCAGAATGAGGATATTGGTACGCCAGATTGCTGATCTCCAGCTCTCTTAGCTTCTCTTTAGGATCTCTCTGTTCATTAGGAAGCTCAGGCGGATCTTCATTCAGATAAGTCTCTCTGAAATCCATGATCCGGTCTTCCTCACCAGGACGAAACAGGGTTCGCATGCGATCAAAAGATACTTTGAGCCGTTTATGCTGGAATACCATATAGCCAAACAATGAAATGCTAAAGCCAATATTGGCAAGATAACTGGTGAACAAGGCAAAATTACCTACGGTGAAATTGCCTGATTTCATCTCGGCTGCACACATCAGAAGAATGAGACCTGTACAAATACTCATAACATGCTGATTAAGTGATCTCATCCACTGTTTGAACAGATTATCCCGGAGTGCGGCCTGACGACGTTCTTCATTCAGTTTGTTAAAACGAGTAGAGACATGTTCTTCTGCCTGCCCAAGTTTCAGTGCCTGCACCGCTCCAAAGGTTTCGGCAATGAAACTGGTGATTCGCCCTGTGGACTCACGATTGACTTGAGCATATCGACGAGCCCGATTACCAGACAAGTTATTCAGCAACGTTACGACTACCAGCGGCAATACCGCAACGAGAGTGATTTTCCAGTTAATGTTCGCCATGATGACGATGGATACAATGGCGAACACGAGCCTTCCCCAAAAATCCACCCAGGATTCCACATACTCAACCACTTCATCCACATCATCCCGAAAGCGACTCATCGCCTCCCCCGGTGAAGCTGGCAGATTACGTCCTGGCCAGCGCATAATCCCAGCGAGCATATTGGTACGCAGAATGGCCTGAATATGGTAGATATACGTGATCCATGCATAGAATGCGGCAAAAAACGTGCCTACTCTTGTCGCTCTGATCAAAGCAATGAAGATCAGCGGAGCTGCGAGCCACATATAATCACTGGAACCCGCCGTTGCCCGGTCAAAGAACCACTGCATCCCTATTCCTATTGCCAACGGCAAAGAATGAAATATACACCATGACAATCCGTTAATCAAAAATAGAAAAGGCCGGAATCGAAACAAACGGCCTATAAATCCTGTTACAGTCACGCCAATTCCTCCTCTCGCCCCGTAATCAGCAATCTGGCATAATGTGACGTCGGATCGCTGGCGAGTTCTTCTCTGGCTCCGAATTCCAGTACCTTGCCATCACCCAATACCATAATCTGATCGACCTTTTCCAAAGTAGCCAGGCGATGTGCAATGATAATTCCGGTACATTGCTTCATCAGCTGATCAATGGCAGACTGAAGCATGCTCTCTGTAGCGGCATCCAGCCGTGAGGAAGGCTCATCGAGAATAACCAGGCTAGGTTCAGTCAGAAATACTCGCGTCAAGGCAAACAATTGAGCTTCCCCTGCGGACAATGAAGAACCGCCTGCCTTCAGATGAGTGTCCAACCCTGAGGGCTGTGATTCAATCCAATGACTTAACCCAAGTCGATCCGTTGTCTCCTTAATGATCTGATCCGAGACATCCTGGTTGAACAGGGTTAAATTGTCTCGCAACGTACCATCGAACAGCTGTACATCCTGCGTAACCATACCAACCCTGCGGTAAAGTGCAGGCAAGGTAAGCTCTGAAATATCTTTGCCACCCACACGGATTGTTCCGCTATCCAGATTGTACAGGCGCAGAAGCACACGACTGAGACTAGACTTGCCGCTACCTGTACGACCGATGATGCCAAGCCGTTCGCCAGGTTTAATGGCAAAGTTAATATTTTGCAATACAGGTTTATCCTCGTTATAACTGAAGTTCACCTGCTTGAATTCCAGACCAAGCGGCCCTTCTGGCAGCTTATCCTCTCTTCCGTTTTCGATCTCACTACGCAAAGACAACAGCTCTCTCGAACGAAGCATGCCGGATTTCGCCTTCTGAAACTCTTGAACCTGATCGCCCAACATCTCAATCGGATCATTAAGCATCTGTGTGTATTGATATATCAGAAACAGTGTTCCGATGCTGATAATGCCTTGCATGTAGTAATGAACACCGAGCAGAAGTACTGCCGTGACTGCAAGTGCGAACAGAATGACTGTCGTATTCCATGGAATAACCCGAAGCAGCCAGGCTTTCCTTCCTTTTTGAAATACAACACGCATCGAACGATAAAAGCGATTCATCACATACGGGACATGCCCGTTCGCTTGAACATCTTCAATTCCCGCAATACGCTCTTCAATTAATCCGAACAAGGATGCACTCGCTTCCCGCTCATTTTTGGAAGAGTTTACTCCCAGATTCCGAATGAACACCATAAACAGAATCGATAACAATGTAAACACCGTCATGACAATTGCAATCGGTACGTTTACGCTGAACATAAATCCGAGGATTCCGGCAAGCAATACAAAGCTCCCAACCACTTGCACAATGAACATGGCAAAGAAGTTGGAGATACTCGTTACATCACCATCCACCCGTTCTATCATCTCTCCCGGTGTCTTCACATTATGAAACCGCATATCCAGACGCAGACAATGCTTCAGGAGATCTCCCCGTAATCGGTTTGTTGCCCGCCACGCCACATCGTTACCTAGATAACTTACGGCTACTGTAATCAATTGATTTACGACGGCAACAACCAGAAACAATCCGGCAAGCTGGAACAGGTTAGAAAGGACTCCCCCACTTGCGGCCGTATCAATGAATCGTTTGATAATTTGTGGATTCAGGAGCTGCAGTCCCGTTGACGTTAGCAACATCACCATAAGCAAGGCCAATCGGCCTTTAACGGGTTTTAGATATTGCAGCAGCCAGGACATGGAGCGTTTCTCTGTTTTGGGCATGGCCCCTCACCCCTTCGTATAGCATTTCTATTCCATTTTTGCGATTCAAAGCATTTTGGTCCCTCACTAAGATGAATCATACATAACAACAATAAATGCAACATTTCCAACCCGTGGATGAATCTTACCAAGTGTGTTTACCATTTAACATTCTCCCAATCCCTCTGGCATTCTTCTCGAAATCTTTGCACCCATTGTTCAGAAATCTCGTCTGCGATCGGGTCAAAGAACGGGGGCGATACGGCAACACCGTCAGATGGAACATCCAAAAACTCTAGCACTTTCATGACGGTCCCTTCGTAATCTTGTATAAAATCCTCATAAACAATCGTCAGCGGCACAATGCCTGACTCGGACAGGAAATCTTCGATTGCAGCTTCGCACATGTTACTCTCCACAAGCAGATGTTTAATCGCATCAAAGTTATATTGATCTGCAATATCTTGTAACTGAGGACTGTCTCCGTGCTTGCGGTGCCATTCACCCGAGACAATGGCTCTCCACCATGACACAGCCAATCTGGCTTTGTTGCGACGCGTCATGTAGATATGTTTGGTGCAATTAGGGAAGCCCGTACTCCATACCTCAGCCCGCGATAACGCTGTTGGCAGACTATAGAGACTGCGGAATGCGTCAATCCATCGTTGTTCAAAATTAATTTTGATTCCGAATACTCCGTTCGACGTTGTTCCCTGATCCCAGATCTGCTCTAGATCTTCACGCTTTAATGTGTCTGGGCTCTTATGCTGATAATGCAGCCACTCGCTTGGATATCCTGCGACACCCGTAGAACTTAATGCTTCACCCAGCAGGGTACTGCCGGTTCGTTGGGAAAACCAAATGGTATAACTTTGAGCAGGTCGTTTCATATCGCTGCCTCTCTTTCTCCCCTAGGGGTAGTTTCATACCAAAAAGCACTACAAAATCTCCCTTCCATGTGCAACAAATTGGGTGGAACGCATGCAAAAAAAGCCATAGATGAACTAATGTTCATCTACAGCTTGTAACAATAAGAGAACCATATGAAATAAGAAGCGTTTCCGGATTTCTCCTCTGCACGCAATAATGATGAGCGTCCACGACAGGGGTGCACAAACATGACTGTCCAAACGCCAACACAAAAAAAACATTGGTTAAGTCACTTGCTCATGCGTATTCAGTTATCGATTCAGAATGCGCCCTGTCTGGAACATGTTCATCTTAACCACCCGTCACACATATTTGTTGTTTATTGTATTCGCTCCACCGTAATCCGTCAAGATAATATTAACTCAATTGTTATTTCCTTCATGCCACAGAACATCATATGCTGCTACTTCAACGATCATAACCCAAATAGGGAATTTCTCTGAGATTAAACATTAACTGATTCACTTTCCATTCACCATTAGTGTAAACAAATTCAATATTTCGATCATTAACATAATGAGAATCACCCGTTAATGTATTTCCGATTACGAACGATTGGGATAACGTCGCTGTTGTACTGCTTGTATAATAAACGGAAGTCTCTGGAGCATCATACGCCATCCAATCACTTACTAGATCCTGCCTCCTGAGAATAAATTGGATTAAATCTTCTGTAAAATAAGGCTTGAAATACGCACCGACCTGCTTAATCTGAGACAAGCCTGAAATTTCATTCAATTTCTCTGACAAAACATTTAACCGCCCCTGGGTTATTTTCGCAGAATTAGGTACCTGGATCGTCTCCTCTTGCATACTTACAATCATGTTTTGATTATTCAAGTGGATGGTGGCCTGTTTAGTTTGTGGATTCCACTCTAGCTTGGCTCCTAACGTTTGGCTGACAAATCTCAGCGGAACATATGCAGTATTGCCAATTATTTCAACAGGAGAATCCATTCTAATGATCTGTTCATTCACTCTCGCATTTTTAAAGTTAACCACAAGCCAAATTTCTTTTTCATCCGTTTGAATTCGAATGCTCTTCCCTTCCTTATACCACGTTACGTCTGCTCCCAAGTTGCTGGACACAACCCTCAAAGGAATTAGTACTCGGTTATTGGACAACACGCCAGTCCCAATCTCTAGCGTGGCATTCTCAGCTAAACTCCGCGTTGAAAACGCGGCAAACATAACACACGCCAGCAATGTTAAAGCGAAATTTTTAAATATCATTTGGAACCCCCATGAGAAAATGTTTAACTAATTAAACGCTGATTTCTCAATGAAAGTTACCTTTCTCCAAAAAAAGTTAAAATAGCTAATGCTTATATGCCATGCAACTGGCATCGCTTAAGCTAGGCACTCACTTGTATTGGTGTTGTTTCCCTCTCCCTGATGACAAGGCGTTTGTTCGCTACCATTAGAAAAGGCAGGCCGAGTGCTGTCGTCAGTGCCAGCGGTACAAAGATGAACAGACCATTGCCCACTCCAAATTGGGTTAATAACAGCCCTCCCAGAATCGGTGCCATTACGTTGCCCAAGTTATTGAATCCAATCGTGCCAAAGTAGGTTCCTTTCCATTCCGGTTTGGCAATACGGTCAATCAGCATATCCATCATGGTGAACATGAGTACTTCCCCAATTGTGAACACAATGACGCTGATCAACAGCAGCATAATGCCTTCAGCTATGCCAAACAGGAACAGACTTGTAGCGACTAGCAGGTTTCCAAGGATGAGGGGCACAACCGGTGGGAATTTGCTGGCCACCCGCACGATCGGGTATTGTACCACAAGTACAGTCAATGCATTAAGTGAAAGCATATAGGAATACACTTGACTTCCATGTTCAAAAAGTGGATTCTGCGCCACATACTGTGCCAGGGTCGAGCCAAAATGTCCGTAACCGAGTACGCAAAAAGTAGTCCCGATAAGTACCGGCAAAAATACGCGGTCGCGGCCGGTGGTAGCCAAGGCATCTCGTAAACGAGGCGCAGTGACCTGAACGTGTTCCGGTAGGGTTGCACGCTGTGATTGAAATTGAAGGAACAAGACCAGGCCGTAAACAACATATACCATCCCGGAGATCATAAATGGAAACGGCGATTGGGCTGATCCAAGCTGAAGTCCGATAATGGGTCCGAACACGACACCCAGATTAATGGCGGCATATCTGAGGTTGAAGACAAGCAGTTTATTTTGCGGTGGAGTAATATCCGATAGAAGTGCACGTGACGTGGGCTCAAACACGGCGCGGCATAAACCGTTTAACGTATTGGCTACAAAAAATACCCACAGATGCTCAGCTGCTGAAAAGATGAAGAAAACACATGCCCAGCCAAATACGGAGACCATCATGACTACTTTGCGACCGATTCGATCGGAAATATAACCTCCATAAAAGCTGACCATGACCCCCGCCAGAGAACTGACCGCGACGGTAACTCCAGTCTGTGTTGGTGTAGCTCCCAGTACCTGAGTCAGATAAATGGATAAAAACGGGATGCTCATGGACGTAACAAGACGTCCAAACATCGTTCCAACAATGATTGTCCATGCTAAAGGGTGAATTTGACGTAAATGTTGCTTCATGCGTATGGTTCTCCTGTTCTAGATGTTTTTGTCTCAGATGGGCTACCCTTGCCCTATCCCTTTATGTATAATTGTATGGATCAAAGGGGGAAATAAAAGTGTAAGAAAACGTAAGCACATTTCACCCTTTAAGAAGGAGCACTTCATATGGATACAGCAACAACCCATTATCTGCGTCTTGCCACAGCAAAAGAACTTTCTCTTAAATTTCATGAAGCGGTTCCGGTAACGATCGAGAGCCTTTCCGCTGCCCTATGCTGCACCCCACGCAATGTGAAGTTTATTCTGCGCAAGCTGGAGGAACAAAGCTTTATTCACTGGCAGCCCGGGCGTGGCCGGGGACATCATTCTGAGATGACATTGCTGCGCAGTGTGAATGAGGCGCTCGAGGAGAGCTTTTTGGAGCTCATGGGCAGAGGCAAAATGAAGGAAGCGATCGAGTTGATCGGCAGCACAGAGAAGAACGACGCTCTCCGGGAGCGGCTGCTGAATTCGTTGAATAAACAGATGGGATTTCACAGTCATGCTGAAACGGCCTCCGGTCAGGATGTGCTGCGCATGATGAGATCACGCAGACTAACAGGGCTGGACCCCGCTTATGTTTACACCGCTTTTGAAACCTATCTGCTGGGTCAGGTTTGCAGTACTCTGATCACCTATGATGTCAAAACCGAAACCTTCCTTCCAGAATTGGCACATATGTGGGAGTCCAGTGAGGATCATAAGATGTGGACTTTCTATCTGCGTAAAGGAGTGCGGTTCCACCATGGCCGGGCGATGACCTCCCGGGACGTCAAAGCAACCTTGCAGCGAACTCAGGATCTGGACAGCCCAATGAGCTGGCACTATCGGGATGTCGAGCGTGTCGAAGCTGATGGAGATTACTGCATCCGCTTTTATTTAAGTCGTCCCAATCGCTTCTTCCTGCACTTGTTCAGCTGTATTCCCATGACGATTCTTCCTTATGATGTAGATGTATCCAAAAAACTGATCGGTACCGGACCCTTTCAGATCATTGAAATGAATGAAGATGTTTTGGTGCTTAGTGCCTTCGATGGGTATTATGGCATCCGTCCGCATCTTGACCAGGTGGATATTTGGTTTGTACCAGAGCTGGGCCCTAATGAACATCATTATGAATTACCAAGAACTGACCGAATGAAGCTGAATACAAGCAACAATGAAACGACCCTTGTCAATTATCCAGCACTGGGTTGCCGATATATTTTATTTAATTTCCACAAAGCAGGGATCCATCACCAATTGGAATTTCGACAAGCACTTAGACTTGTTTACGATCCAGTTCGTTTAGTAAAAGAGCTTGGCGGAAACCGAATTACACCAGCGAACAGCTTTCTTCCCTGGAAAAGCGCGGTAACAACATGGCATGAAACTTCGCTTGTGGATGCCAAGAAGCTGCTGATGCGAAGTGGTTACGAGGGAGAGCCTATCATTCTGTCATACCCGGTGAATAAAGGTTTAAAAGAAGCCAATTGGTTACAACAGCGCGGAAAAGAGATTGGTTTGAACATTGAGCTTCATCTCTCTGCTCACTATCCCCATCCTGATAAATACAAGGATGCTACATTGATGATGGCTGAGGAAATTTTGGAGGATGACTGGCAATTTGGTATGATTAATTACTTCAAAAACAAATCCAATCATTTGCACGCTTACCTAACGCCTGCTGTACAGTTCATCCTGGACCAGAAATTAGACCATTTCGCCCAGCTGGATAACGAGAAACGATCGGTACTGCTGGATGAAGCAGAGGGATTGCTGCGAGATAACTGTTGGATTTTACACGGTTGTCACATGAACAAAAAAGCCCAGCTGGACCAAAGTATCTTCGGCATGCAAACGGCTGAGTTTGGGTTCATGGATATCTCCAAACTATGGATCAAAAATCAGTAGTGAGGTTTGGTTCTCACCCAAAAAATCCCCCTAAAGAATTTTTAGGGAGATTCTCCTTAGTTCACTGCATGGTTATGGCCTCGGTTTAAATGCATCCCGATACTCTTCCAGGAATGCATCGAGCGAGCGAGGCTCTCTGCCGAGCAAGCGTTGAACGGTATCTGTCGGCTTCTCAGACACAACGGTAGACATCGTCTGGATTTCCACAACGTGGTCTGCGAGCCAAGAAGGCATCTGTCCATGTTCGATCAGATCAGTTCGCAACGCCTCAGGTTTGAGGTTAACGAACTCGATCGGTCGATTGAGCAGGATGGACAATTTATCTGCAATCTGTGGATAGGTGAACGTTTCTGAACCCGTCAACGTATATATGCTGTTATCCGGCTTGAACCGTGTCATTACTTCCGCGGCAACATCTGCGATATCCCGGCAATCGATGAAGTTACACGGTGAATCTCCAATACAGCCGAAGAACATATCCTGGGTTGTTATGGTTGGTGCGAGACGCAGCAAATTTTGCATGAACGCATAAGGCCGCAATATGGTATACGTAATTCCGGATGTCACGAGAGCTTGCTCGATATCGGCATGCCATTTTGCTATAGCTACAGGTGAACGTTCCTCATAAGCTGGACTGGATATTTTGACGATATGCTTCACTCCCTCTTGCGCAGCTATCTGAATAATAGATGTCTCTAATTCCACTTGTCTTGGACTGTTGGATAACGCAAGGAATAGTTGGCTGGCACCCGCCAAAGCTCTGCGCATTGATTCAGGATCATTCGCATCGGCAATACAAAGTTCAACACCGGACAATGCCAAGTTCACGATTTGTTGACGAAGCTGATCCAGCTCTCTGCTTATTGCCCGAACGGGAACGCCGCCCTCCATCAAACGTCTCAAAAGTGCATTTCCAATCATACCTGTTGCTCCAATAATAGTAATCATGTTTTCATATCTCCTTCTCAAGTGAATTCATTTATTTTGTAAAGGAAGCTCTCCAACGCCAGGTCATGATCGTGCAGGCTAATGCACCGGACAGGGGGAAATCGAACCCGATATGATCCAGCCAAGTCCATGAAAGACTAGGGTTTACGATATGCAGCATGTTGGAAATCCCCCACGAGGCCATAAGGCCAAGCATTGCGCCTGCAAGTGCAAAGCAACCCACGACGATCACACGAGGCGTTTTCGCCACCCAGCGTCTACGGCTTCCACGATTACGCAGCCAGAGTCCAATACCGAAAGCCATCAACAGGGACGCCCCTCCAATCGTTGTTAGGGCTCGTAACTGAAGCACTTTATCAGCGGTAACGATTCCCCCGATGCCTGCCATAATGGCAGGCGATAAGTAAGCTGGGATTAATTCTCGCCATAACACAAACGGTTTTTGGCGAGGCTTTGCTGATCGAACAGCATAACTTTCCTCTGATCGAATGGGGTCTTTTTGGTTCAACATATCACTACTCCTTTTATTTGAAATTAAACTCTATGTTTCACTATGTAATTAGGCGCCTAACTATATCGCGATGAAAATGGGCTAGCTGATCTAGCCCGTTTCACCTTTCTTGTTATGCTCCTAGGATTTGGGTTCAGAGAGGTCGATTGAGTCATCTGTAAGTGCCGAGATGCCTTGGGTTACACGCCCCAGCAGATCGAGAAACACACTCCGTTCCTCAATTGTAAGCAAGCCGACCATCGCTTCCAATCTGGCAAAATGCTCCGAAGCCATATCCGTCAGCTTTTTGGCGCCTTTGGCTGTCAAGATGACTGACTTCTGACGGCCATCGACGGAACTCGTCCGACGAGCGACCAGTCCATCGCGTTCGAGAATCTCAATTAGACCAGTTACGGTTGCACGAGTAACGCCCAGATTTTCCGCGAGTTGAGAGGGCAGCTCTTCACCATCGTTATCCTCTAGATCTGCTAACAGACGATAACGACCTGTCGATAAACCAAATCTGGCGAAGTGAATTTCCGCAGCATGCCCAAGCTTGGCTCCCGCTACCATCAGCCTGGATGCAACAAGCACGGCTTGTGCATCCACATCTAATTGATAGCGATCAACCTGTCGCTTCGTTTGTACTAACGAGGGGATGAGATACATGTCATTTGTTTCTTTATTATGGTTGCTCATAGATATAATATGGCGCCTAACTATATATTTGTCAACTTTTATTCAGCACTTTCTATCCACTCCGATTTCCGTCTAACGTTAAAGAGCCGTTGACTTATCACAAGGATAAGTCAACGGCTCTTTTGTCCAACAAAAGAGAATCCGTTCATACACATAAAGAAATCTTAAACCATGGGCATGTCTGCAATGGTACATACTATATATTCTCCATTGTCATGTTCGTTTGCAAATCATAAACGATCCGTAAGTTTCTTGATTTTGTAAAACTCCTCCATCACTTGCATAATGGATTCACTTTTAATTGGTTTGCTTACATACGCATCCATTCCAGCCTTCAGACATTTGTCCATATCCCCTCTAACTGCGTTCGCAGTAACGGCGACAATATAAGGGCATGCCTCTGGCCGCATTGATTCCTTAATGGCTTTGGTCGCTTCGAATCCGTTCAGTCGAGGCATGTGCACATCCATAAACACAATATCGTACGCACTTCGTTTGACAGCTTCCACTGCCTCTATTCCATTCACTACATAATCGACAAGATGTCCTTTCTTCTCAATCATCCGGCGCAGAACAAGCTGGTTCACTTCATTGTCCTCGGCAATCAGAATTCGAAGTTGATCTGCTTTATTCTTTTTCTGCTGAAGATCGTATCTGTTGAATTCCTCCATGTTGCTGGCTTTAAACGACGCTGTAAAAATAAATGTGGTCCCCGGATCGTCGGACTCTTCAATCCAGATATCACCCTGCATGAGCTCTACAAGCTTCTTGCTGATGGCCAATCCAAGTCCAGTACCTTGAGGCTTGCGTGTCATGAAATTCTCCAATTGGTAGAAGGCTTCGAATAAATGCTCTCTTTTCTCCACTGGAATTCCAATCCCTGTATCCTTCACCTTGAACTGAAATTGAACGTCATTATATTCTTGTCCGGTAACCTTCACCTCGATCTCAACACGGCCTTCCGGTGTGAACTTTACTGCATTACCAATGATGTTGGTTAGGACCTGTTTTAGACGGTAAGCATCCCCATACAGGGGAACAGGAATGGCGTCATCCAGGCATAGACGAAGATCCAACTGCTTCTCCCGAATCATTGGCGTTACAATATTAACCGTCTCCGTCACGATTTCCTTAAGATCAAAAGGTTCATCCACCAGATCGGTTTTACCCGACTCTATTTTGGAAAAGTCCAGAATATCATTGATAATCGCAAGCAGCGAATCCCCGCTTTTTTGAATGATTTCAATGTATTCCTTTTGTTCTCCGCTAAGTCCAGGCGTATCCAGAAGCAAATCCGTCATCCCAATCACTCCGTTCATGGGTGTACGAATCTCATGGCTCATCATCGCCAAAAACTCACTTTTTGCCTTATTCATTCGTTCGGCAGTCTCTTTGGCTACAAGAAGCTTTTTCTGTTCCGTTATATCCTTCGCAATCAGGTAGAACCCTACGTTTTTCTCATTAATAATGATAGGTGCAAGGGTTGCCAACACTTCTGTCTCATAACCATCTGTGTGCTGAATGGAATTGATTTCCTTTTCAGCCATCTCATACTGGCTATTGAGAATAAGTCCGAGATGATACGGTCCGATGAACCTGCATATACTTGTTCCAATCATTTCCACAACCGGGCATCCAGTCATTTTCATAGCTACCGGGTTGGCATTTATGATATTGCCGTCCATATCAAAAGAAATGATGGCATCATGATTATATTTTTTGAGTGAAGTATAACGTTCCACCGATTCCTGAAGTTTGAATTCGACGAGTTTACGCTCTGTAATATCCTGCAAAGTTCCGTTTAACTGTATCGGTTGTTGATCTTCATCAAAGGTAATTAATCCCCGCAGATGAAGATACTTTTCTTTACCATCTGAGCCCAGATGTCGATATTCAAAATCAAGCGGTTGACCCGTTTTCACCCATTCAATACATTCCTTCAATCGCTGCCCCTCTGTCGGCTCCATAAATGTATAGATATCGCTGGCCTTATACAGCTTGTTTTGATCTAAGTCAAAAATCTCGAATATCTGATCAGACAAGGAAACATGGCCACTCAGCATGTTCCACTCCCAACTGCCGATCATGGCTATCCGTTCAGCTTCTGCACTAATTTCCTCATGTTTCTTTCTCTCCGATATATCCCGACCAATGGCAAGAATTTGTTGTTCCTGCCCAGGGTCTCCGATAACCTTATAGGTGGTTTCAAACCAAAGACTATGTCCATCTTTATGGCGAACCTGCATATTCAACATATGACCTGTGCTCAAATCAATCTGTGAGACACGTTCCAGATCCTGCGGGTGGAACACGGCGGTATTGTTATTCCCCACCACTTCTTCTGGCGAATAACCAAGCAGATTATAAATGGAAGGAGAACAATAACGACAAATACCGTCAAAGGTCGCTAAATAGATGATTTCCTGTGCATTATCGGAAATAAGTTTGAACATTTCTTCCGTTTGAAGCAGCTTTAGTTCGGTTGTTTTATGATCCGTAATATCTACAACGTGGCAAATAAAATACAGAGGTTCACCGCTGACTTCGTTCCTAGCCAAGGATATATGCAGTGATATCCATAAAACATCTCCATTTTTCTGAATATAACGCTTTTCATATCTGTACTCTTGAGATTTACCTTCACACAGTTCGCTCTCGTACATCAGATCCTGTGCTAAATCATCGGGATGGGTGATCTCCTGGTAATGAAGAAGGATTAATTCTTGAGCTGTATAACCGAGCATACTGCAAAAAGCAGGATTCACTTTCATCCACTGTCCTGTTGGAGCAACAAGTGCAATCCCAATAGGTGCTTGATTATAAATCTGCTCAAACAATCCATGATGATCGACCTTTTGAACCTGCATCTTAAGCTCTCCTTTTGGTGTATAAACACAATATTTGCTTAATACCCGAATTTTCAATTGTTGAAACATCTCATTTTCTAAGAGTTTGTGTCATTAAAGCAAAATAAGACCTGGATTCTATTCGCATGGAATCCAGGCAACTTTGTTTTATTTCATATAAATCATGCTGAGCATGGGATTAGTCAGGAAAAAATCTCAACGTTCCCGTCCAATGATGTAATCCAACAGATGCCTCAGAAAAGAAATCGGCTTTGGCATTTCGTTCAGCGCATCGGTTGCGAGACAGTAGTGCTCCCACATCTCTTTCTTCGCGCCATCTTCACCCAGAATGGATACAAAGGTTGAGCTGTTGTTCCGTACATCCTGACCTGCCGGCTTACCGAGTACCCGATGATCCCCTTCCAGGTCCAGCAGGTCATCCTTAATTTGAAAGGCGATACCCGCATGATACGCAAACTTCTTTAAGGAGGCAATCTCCATTTCCTTCACCTGAGCCAGAATGGCTGGCATCACAAGTGCAGCCTCGAAAGCAATGCCTGTTTTGTAGAAACAGATCATGTTCAATTGTTCCAGGGTCAATGCTTTGCCTTTGGCATTCAGATCCATCGCCTGTCCCATACACATATCTTCTGCTTTTTCAGCGGAATATTGAATCAGGGTAAGCACGGTTGCGGCATCAAACTGATTGAGGGAAGATTGCTCGCCAATGGCCTTTTGAATGAGAAATAAACCTGTCAATTCCGCTGTTGCGCTGTTATGCACCTGATGTAAGGTAGAGCGCCCCCGCCTGGTCGAAGCATTATCCTGGGTAGGCAGATCATCAAAGATCAGTGAAGCCGTATGCATGTATTCCAGTGATCTTAGAAGAGGAATGATAGATGATTCATGCAGACCATATTCACGCACACCCATCACCCAGGTCAGGATCGGCCTTAGCCGTTTTCCATCTCCTTGTAAACTGTAATTCGCTGCATCAATAAGTGTGCCTTTCATCTCCGGAAGTCCACCCGGCTTGGATATCTGCAATTCAATATTGATCTGTTCACGAACCGTGCGAATCGTATCCAGAAAATCCTGTTTTTCCTGCTTGTCATTCTGCAATTGAAGGATGACCTGATCCCGCAGCAATTTATCCAGGAAATCCACATCATCGGCTTTTCGCACCATTTGCTGAATGAGGCGATTGAATTCAGGTTGTCCGGAGGCAAAGATGTTCATCACTTCGTTGTATTGTTCTTGACCCAAACGCTCTCTACAACGCTTAAGACCATTAATAGCCCGATCCAGTATGACCTCCCGGGTCTTCGCATCTGAATGGTACACCTCATGAATCAGATAAGAGATAACCGCCCAGTATAGTTCATACGGATTGATCAGATCGGGCCGCAGGTCACGATACTTCAGATAGTAAGTATATGGAGTCACTGCTCTCTCCTCCATATCGTCAAACATATCAGCGAAATCGTCCGCGAGCTGATTATAAATGCCATAGTAGAATGTCCGCAGATCAAAACCTTCATCCGCAGATGCACTGAGCACGGAACGAACAATGAGTCTGGAGGATGAGGATTTAATAATGATTGGAATATAAAGTTCTTCATTGGAGTAATTCGCGTTCGATAGTTTCTTGGCACGGTCTATTTCCTGAGATTGAAAGAATACATAGGATTGCTCGAAGAATGTGCGCTGCGTCTCAGGGCGCTGGTAGTTCTTGATATACTCGAACGCATCACGCAGCTCGGCATGAACATATTGAATGACTTTGAGATTGTCTCCCTTCCATTCGCCGATATCCGGCACAATCCCGGTGAGAAGCGCATTGCGAATTAAGAGAGAATACTGTTCCTTCTCTTGCGCAGTCAACGCCTGCGAATCCAGCAGGTCATCAATAAATGGATAGGTCAATCCGTAAGAATAACCGAGCCTAATCGCAGCGTCCAGCCTCTCGGAACGTTCTACCTGGGGAGTCTCATCATTCATATCATCGTTCACATGCAGAACAACACCAAGAATGATCTTGAGCAGCTTGCGCTGTGCCTGTTCTGAATCCAGTTCTTTGGGAATATTGGAAGCAACATTTTTCAATTTGCTGATGACCCAGATAACAGCTGTTTCCACGTTCTCCTTCTGGGCCCAGCGATACAAAGCGGCCAGACTGATATAATCTGGGCTTCCCTTGCGGTGGGTTGTATTTGAACGCATAAAATACGCTTTGGTATCCTGAGCGACACGCTTAATGCGTGCTTGGGTATCCAAGGAGTCCAGGGCTTTGCCCAGATCTCGCATATAAATGTAAGAAATACTGCGATCCAAGTAATCATCCAGTTTGCCTGTAACATTAAGCCAATGGATATATCTATGAGCATCCCGGGAATCCGGTTTTCTTTGACTTGGTGATAAAAAAGATAACCAGGAAAAAGGTTGAATATGTTTTTTTTGCCACAAGTGAATATCTTGCGTAAGTGCAGTGGTATACGTGTTATTCAGAAGTTGTTCATGAAGAGAAGTAAAATACTGAGCTGCCTTCTGCTCAGCCAACCGATATCCTGCATCAGCCTGATCTGTGAGTACGTTATTCATAGGATGGATACCTCAACTTCTCATAATGTTAAACATGTATCCATGAAAGGAGTTTGAGGGTGCTCCATGGACGAAAACTGATGTGAATTCATGCAACAACAAATTCGCCAGCTCATGTTCATAACCTTTATACGGCATTCCATCCGTTTGGTTACGAAATCGTCATGGACGCTTCAATCCTGTGTGGTTTTACAAAATCGAAGACCATACCTTCACTGCTGTAATGGCGATAAGAACCATCAGTCCGTACCTAAGAAGTCTCACATTAATCATTGAACTCACTTTGGAACCAAGTGAAGCACCAAGCAGACTCCCGATAACCGTATAAATGATGGGCTCCAACGGAATGTCCCCACCCAGAATTTTTCCCACCACCCCACCAATGGCGGAGATGAATACAATCGCAAGCGAAGAAGCAATGGTCGTCCGGGTAGGGATCTTAAGCACGGTGAGCATGATCGGAATCAATATAAAAGCACCACCCGCACCGACAATTCCCGACACGATCCCTACGGCAAAAGCCGATCCCGCCGCAACATATGTGTTAAATGTCACCTGTTCAGCCGAGCCTTCTGTTCCCTTACCGGGAATCAGCATAAGTACAATTGCGATAATGGCCAGAATGCCATAGATCAGATTGATGACTTCTCCATTCAGGTGACCGGATATGAAGCCGCCAATCAGGCTGCCGACCAGAATACTGGAGCCCATGTAAGCCACCAGACCTTTATGAATGAGAACTTCGCTCTTTTTTCCGTTCCCTGCTCTTCTAAGGTAGGCAATCACACCAGCGAGCGAGGCAAAAAACACCTGAAACATGCTGATCGACGACACCTCATGTGCCGAGAACGGTTCCAGCCCCATGAGAGAAGGTACATACAACAACAGCGGGTAATTAATTATGGCTCCACCTATACCCAACAAACCGGAGAAGAAGGAACCGACCAGACCCAGTATAAACATGATGACAAAAAGCAGAGTATCCATCGGTTTTTCTTCCTTTCTTGCGGTGTAAAAAATGATGCAAAAAACAGTATACGCAGTTAAAATAATCGGCTATAATAAAAACCAAGTAAATTAATCCGAAATGAGTGATTAAGCATGTTTAACGTGTTGAAGACTCTTTTTGAAAATAAATGCCCGCAGTGCAACGAAAAATTACAATTTCACAGTGATGCGTTATGCGCTACAAAAACATGCTCCCAATGTCACTACAAAGAAGAGAGCTATGGCTCTCTAGGTGTGCGTATTGTCTATGACACCACAAAATGATAAAAGACGCATGCCTGCTTATTGTATCATGATCTCTGAACTCCCGGGATGACTATATAGAATTATTTTCATAATAAATACTCTTCTTATATTGATTGCAAAAAAACGGTGCAGAACGATTTATTCGTTCTGCACCGTTTTTTCTTTTATTTTTCAGAGACGGACTGCACTACCTTACTGTCCAAATCTTATTTTGTTTTGAAGCTGAGGAATCCATCATCTACTGCAACCGTTGTACCATTCACTGCACTGGCAGCGTCACTGAACAGGAAGGCTACAACACTCGCAACTTTCTCCGGTTGAATGAGCTCTCCGCGCATATGTTGGGTGGCAAGCGCATCCTTCATCGCTCTGTCATCACCCAAAATCGGTGTCTCAATAAAGCCTGGCGCTACACCAACCACACGAATGCCATGCTCGGCAAGTTCCAAAGCACCGGATTTGGACATCATCACGACAGCTGCCTTGGCTGCATTGTAGTTAAAGCTTCCCACCGCAGCAATACTGCCATAGATCGAAGCTGTATTTACAATGGTACCCTGTACATTCAGTTCAACCATTTTCTTGGCGCCATAATACATGCCGTAATACACACTGTGTTGGTCAACATCGATTACTCTGTGATAGGATTCCGGGTCCATCTCCAGAAATGGCTTCACGAGTCCAATACCCGCGTTGTTGAAAATACCGCTCAATGTTCCGTATTTCTCTACGGTCCAGTCGATCAGAGCTTTGATCTCATCTCCTTTGGACACGTCCACTTTGTATGCCCCGGCTGTGCCGCCACCTGCTTCAATCTCCGATGCAAGCTTTTTGGCACCCTCTTCGTTATAGTCTGCTATGACAATCGTTGCACCCAGATCCGAAAGCTGAAGCGCTGTTTCTTTACCAATACCACTCGCTCCGCCGGTGATAATGATTACTTTTCCATTTTGTTCAGACATAACGTAGGTCTCCTTTGATAAGAACATATTGTCATATCGTGCACACAAATCCATTACATAGTCTTGCTAGTGTGAAGCTAAATATTCATCTGACTCGGATGCAGGGTCAAATTTTTCCTTACTCATAAACCAAGCAGCCAATAGAGCAATAACGGCCGGAATGATGGCCCAGGCAAACGTATGAACGATGGATGAGGACAATGCTTCTGTAATCTTATCCAACATTGGCGCAGGAATATCAGCACGAGTGTCCGGTTTTAGGACTAAGCTAGGATCACTCAGATTCACGCCACCACCCTGCTCACTACCATTACTATTTCCAAAGAAGGAAACCAATTTACTCGCAAATACGTGACTCTGTACGATACCAAATACCGTAATTCCCAACGTCATACCGAGTTCCCTATTGAAGTTAAGGGTTGAGCTGGCAGAACCGCGCTGTCTTGCTGAGAAACCGTGAATGGCTGCATTGCTCAATACAGAGAACGAAGACCCAATGCCCAGACCAACCAGAATCATGAAAATGGTCACCATAAATCGGGAGGAATCCGTCGTTAACGTTGTCAGCAAGGCGATACCAATGACCAGCAGCGCAAGTGTGGGTAACATGATGGAGCGGTATCTGAGCTTGGTAAGCATGGCTCCTCCACCCGCAGCTGTTACAACTGATCCAAGCATCATCGGCAGCAGAACCAGACCGGAGTTGGTAGCTGATCCACCAAGTACGCCCTGAACATAAATGGGGATATAGATGGAAGCTGTAATAAAGGCTGCACCGCTAAATATAGCCATTAGATTGCTGGTGGAGTACAGCCGGTTTTTGAACATGCTGAATGTAATAATTGGTTCTGCCACACGCCGCTCTATGAACACAAATGCAGTTATCAGCACGGCGAACGAGGCAAACAAACCCACGATCATACTGGAATTCCAGGCATATTCCTTGCCTCCAAGTTCAAGTGCAAACATGAGACACACGATGGAAGCTACCAGTGTGAATGCGCCAAAATAGTCAATTTTCTGTTTGGAATGCTCTACGGATTCTTTATAGAAGAATGCAATCATGACAAAGGCGATCAGACCAAGTGGCAGGTTGATATAGAAAATCCAGGACCAATGAATGTAATCAGTGAGATAGGCTCCGAGAAGTGGTCCGAAAATACTGGATAAACCAAAGACTGCACCAAATAGTCCCCCCACTTTACCCCGTTTGTCTGCGGGAACGACATCGAACATAATGGTAAATGCGATCGGCATCAACGCTCCGCCGCCGATTCCTTGAATCGCACGATAAATGCTGAGCTGAATGATAGAATCCGCTGTCCCGCACAATGCAGAACCAATCATAAATACAATGATTCCAAAAATGAAAAATCGCTTGCGGCCATACATATCCGATAGTTTACCGAAGATCGGCATACCCGCCATCTCCGCAACCATATAGGCAGAGGTGACCCACATTAATTTATCAAATCCGCCAAGATCACCCACAATGGTACCAATTGCAGTGGCTACGATGGTGTTATCCATCGAAGCCATGAGAATGGCAAGCAGCAAGCCTGCAAGAATAACGCCTAATTTATTGCTTTTTACCATGATTATTTTTCCCCTTATCCATTCTGATTAAAGCCCCTCGGCTAATATACGCTTCAAAAATTGTCCTGTATGGGAGGCTCTGACCTCCGCCACCTGCTCCGGCGTGCCTTCGGCTACTAGCTCACCACCCGCTGCGCCACCTTCTGGGCCAATGTCAATAACCCAATCGGATTCCCGAATCAATTCCAGACTGTGCTCTACAACGACAACGGTATTCCCCGACTCAACCAGCTTATCCAGCAAAATATGGAGTTGCTTGATGTCTGACGGATGAAGGCCGGTTGTTGGCTCATCCAATAGATAGAGCGTGTGTTTTTTGGTCTTTTTACTCAGCTCTTTTGCCAGCCTGATCCGTTGACCCTCACCGCCTGACAATGTTTTGACGGATTGCCCCCATTGGAGATAACCAAGTCCAACTTCACACAACATCTCGACGAGATCGGCGATTTTGGTCTGACTTTTCAGGACAGGCAGACTTTCGGCTACTGACATATTCAGTACATCGGATATCGAGAATCCTTCGTATTGAACCTGTAACACCTCATCCATGAATCGTCTGCCCTTACAGTCATGACAAGTTACCTCCAGATCAGGCAGGAAGTTCATGTCCACAGACAACACTCCCAGGCCTTGACAGGTTTCACAGCGCCCTCCGGGTATATTGAACGAGAAATGCTTCGCAGTAAGCTTTCGTGCCTTGGCATCTGGCAAACCAGCGAACAGTTGGCGCAGGTGCGTAAATACATCTGTGTAGGTGGCAACATTCGACCGTTGCATTCTGCCCATTGGCGTTTGGTCAAAAATAACGATATCACCTACGTTCTCCAACCCTGTTATCTCTTCACAACCTGATGGTTTCTGAAGTGATTCCATTCCCTGTGCGAGGATATCAAATACAAGCGTAGATTTGCCGGACCCTGAAACACCCGTTACGGAGATCAGCGTGCCTAATGGAAAAGATACAACCGGAATATCAATGTTGCGCAAATGCGCTCCCCGAATGGCAAGATGCTGCCCCGTACCTGTTCTTCGGTTATAAGAAGGACTAGCCACAGATTCATTTCTCAGATAAGCTCCCGTAACCGAAAGCTCACTTGCCATTAAATCCTCCAGGCTCCCTTCACCAACAACCATCCCTCCATTGACTCCAGCACCAGGTCCAATGTCGATCACATGATCAGCAGCACGCATCATCTCAATATCGTGTTCAATGACGAGGATCGTATTGCCCAGATCACGAAGCTCCTGAAGTACGCGAATCAGGCCAATGGTATCTTTCGGATGAAGCCCTGTCGTCGGTTCGTCCAGAATATACAATACGCCCGTTAAACCAGAGCCTAGAAGCGATGCAAGTCGTAATCGCTGAGCTTCACCACCAGATAAAGTTACGGTCTGACGATCCATGGAGAGATAGCCAAGTCCAACATCCATAATGCGTTTCAACTTGGTGGGCAGATCATGAAGGATTGGATCAAGCAGGTGATGTGCCTCGGGTGAGATCACTTCTTGTAGGCCTACCGTCCATTCCAGCACTTTACTGAATGACCAGTTGGTTACGTCGGAGATGGATGCGCCAGCTACGCTTACCAAAAGAATTTCTTTTTTCAAACGAGCACCCTGACATTCAGGACACTGTTGTTGATGAAAAAAACGTCCGTCTTTTTCCGTTCCGCCACCTTCTCCTTCCTTTTCTTTATATCGTCTCCACAATCCGGGGATCACACCTTCGAACTTGGTTCCCTGAATGGGCTTGATATTAGGGTAATGCTGCTTAAACGCTTCGCTCTCGACGCCGTAGTACAGCAAATCGCGCTCGATTTCACCAAGGTCCTTCAATGGACGATCCGGATCGAATCCGAATCCAAAATGCTGTCCAGCTGCAACCAGAATTCGGATCTGGATATCCCGATGCACACCATTTAACGAAGCAACACCTCCATCCCGCACACTAAGCTCAGGATTGAATACAGCCGCTTCGTTGATTGATGCCACATGACCAAGCCCACTACATACATCACAAGCACCCTCCGGTTTGTTGAACGAAAAGTGTGACATGCCCCACTTCTCAAGCACGGCATTGCAATGTGGACAATGTATAGTCTGATGACCCATGTATTCGTCTTCCTCGGTTAAATGACCAGCCGCTTCCCACGATGGTGATATGGTGCCATTACAGGATGGACATATACGCTCCCCAAGTCTGGAAAAAATGAAACGAACGTAAGTGTAAATGTCTGTCACTGTTCCTACTGTTGAGCGTGGATTCCGATTAGTAATGTGCTGTCCTACGCTGATGGATGGAGAAAGACCTGTGATGGACTCCACTTTTGGTTTGCTGATCGAATCCGATGTTAATCCCATCGATTCCATGTATTGTCTCTGGCATTCTCGCTGAAGGGTATCCATTGCCAGCGTGGATTTGCCGGAGCCGGACGGACCCGTTAGAACAACCAGCTTATACTTCGGAATCGAAAGTGAAATATTCTTCAGGTTATTCTCCCGTGCACCTTTAATCATCATTGTGTCTCTCAAAATCGATCGTCCCCTTTGCAAATAAGTACAGAGTTCGTTAAAATAAGTTGAAATTAATCATACGTCAATCTAGTATCTCCAAAATTTATTATCTCGTTTATCTAATATCTCGATAATCAAGATATATGTCATCTTAAGAGGAGGGTTATCTTTTGTCAAGAGATCAACAACAACAACAACCTACCGAATTACAGGAGAATTTTACGTTACGAATGCGGAGCCTAGGTACCCGAACCGTTTTATATCAGCAGCATGTGGCTGCCTCTTTGGGCTTGTACAATAACGATTTCATATCCGTGGATATCCTGCGCGAGAAAGGTCCAATCACTGCAGGGGAGCTGTCAAAACTTACCGGTCTGGCCACAGGAAGTGTCACGACATTAATTGACAGGCTTGAGAAGAACGGCTTTGTCCGTCGGGAAAATGACCCCAATGACCGCCGTAAAGTCATCATTGTGCCTTTGTACGAAAACAAGGAAGAGGTCAGTAGCACGTACCTCACCCTTCACGCAGCTATGGTTAATCTGGCTTCCACATACACAGAGGAAGAGCTGGAGATTATTACAGGGTTTCTGAGTAAAGCAGGAAATGTTCTGGATGGACAGATTGAAGATCTAAGCTCCAAAATTCGTGGCAAATCATCATCGTGATCCATGTTTATATTTTGTAAAAAATGTGAGTTATATTTGAAAAACAAAAAGGACGATATCCGCAAGTGATCAAAATCACTCCGGTATATCGTCCTTTTTGGGCATGAAGCCGCTTTTGCTCAAGGCCTATCCTGATTTAAATCTTAATTGGCTTCGATTCCAAGCCCGCTTAAAGGATCTTTTAAACCATTAATATTGGTGATCAATTCGGGAATCCCTGTCTTCTCCCAGTTTTCTGCCGTAAAACCATGCTCTGCAAGGGTGTTCTCAAATTGACCCACAACTTCGGTTAATTGATTGTTGTAACTGACCAGATTTTCGTGAATGCTTTCCCCTATCGCTGGTGCTGTCAGCTGAGAGAATTCGCTGGCTTCCGCCTGAATCTGATCTATTTTCTCCTGTACCTGAGTTGTTATTTCAGGGTTACTCACCGCTCCTGATGCGAGTTCTTGCAGATCGGCTCCGGCGTTCGATACTTGCTCTATATAATCAGTAGCCCCACTAACGTAATTCAAACTTTGATTCGCTTGTTCTACAACTGAACAGGCGGATATCACAAGAATACTTGACGCAATGAGGCCTGCCATCATCAATGTGTGCTTTCTTTTCCGTTTAATCATGACCATCTCCCCTTCTTCATATTGAAGTGTTTCTTCCAGATTTATGATACCTGCTCAACATGCTTCATTGCAAATGGGTCTGCATTCAGCGTTATTAACATGTATAATAAAGGAATCATACGGTAAAGGGATGTCATGAATATGCTTCAGGCCTTAAATGTACGCTTGAACCGCATCATGCCACTGATTACCCCAATCAGCATTATTATTGGCGTTCTTTGCGGGAGTCTTCTTTCTTCTTATACCTTTTTGTCGCCATGGCTTTTTGCGTTCATGACGTTTGCCGGAAGCATCAGTCTCGGGATCCGGGATTTTGTGAACGTGCTGAAGAAGCCTTTTCCACTGTTTGTCTGTCTGTTTATTTTGCATCTGGCGATGCCTCTGATTGCTCTGGGCATGGGTCACCTGGTCTTCCCAACGGATGCCTACACGATAACGGGCCTTGTTCTGGCTGCCGTTATTCCGACAGGTGTGAGCAGCTTTATCTGGGTTAGCATCTACCGGGGCAATATCGCTCTAACGCTGTCGATTATCCTGATTGACACCATGCTTGCTCCTTTCGTGGTACCCGGTGTGTTATCCTTGTTGATTGGCACTAGCGTATCGCTGGATATAGCAGCCATGATGAGCAGCCTATTCTGGATGATCGTTGTTCCCTCCTTGCTCGGGATGCTTTTGAATGAATGGACCAAAGGGGCCATTGTTCCGGTCTGGGGGCCCAGACTGAATCCGTTCTCCAAACTGTTCATGGCAGCGGTTGTCGCGATTAATGGCTCTGTTGTTGCCCCCTATTTGGCTGACTTTAACTGGCAGCTCGCTGGTCTAGCAGCCATCATTATTTTCCTGGCCTCATTTGGATATGCTCTAAGTTACTTCGTTGCCCGATTACTCGGTTGGAATGAAGCCGATCAGGTCGCACTTGTGTTCAACGGTGGCATGCGCAATATTAGTGCGGGAGCGGTGCTTGCTGTATCGTATTTCCCTCCACCGGTTGCCGTCCCAGTTGTACTCGGCATGGTATTTCAGCAGATGTTGGCCTCGCTTGCAGGATACCTGCTTGGGCGCCGCTCGCAGACTCTTCACAATGCTGATAAGACGTCTGCAGCCTGAATGCGAATCCGCCAATTGTACCGTTTTATCTTAATATGCTCTAAACACAAACAGCAGATCAGAATATACTGATCTGCTGTTCCCATGTCTAGAACATGATGAAACTCTAATCTCTACCGTACACTTCTACTTCGTAGAGTGAATATCCATATGGGGTGGCTCTTTTCTCACCCGTGAGTCGCACATATTTGCCTTTTCCGTTCACTGCAAGTTCTTCCAGGCCACCTTTACCCTCTTGCGTATGATACACTTCCTTCCAAACGGTACCATCTTCCGATACGTCAATGCGATAGGCGGTAGCATAAGCTGCTTCCCAATTCAGCTTGATGCGTTTTACTTGCTTGACCTCTCCCAGATCAATCGTAATCGTCTCCGGCGTATCTCCAAATCCGGAACTCCAACGTGTCTCGGGATTGCCATCGACCACATTTGTGCCAACAAAAGGATCTTCCGTTGAAGAAACGGTTACATTTTTGTTAAGTGCAAAGTTAACATTCGTATCCCCTCCATCTCCCCCACCTTCATTTCCTCCGTTTTCTCCGTTCCAGGGAATCCATGAATCAGAAACTTCGGTATTTTGGGTTGGATCGACACGTACCAGAGACTTAGGCCCAACAACAGCTTTTCCAGTGGTACCGGATGCATTTTTGAAAGTGACCGTTACACTCTCATCTGTCGGATTCCAGATTTGTGCAGTATACGTTCCATTTTTCTTGTAGACGGTTGCACCGCTCCATCCGGTGGCCCAGATGTCTTTCGTCCGTTCACCAAGTGTTGCCATACTGTTTACGAACCAGTACGTATTAAAAATTTCATTTTTTTGCATAGATGAAGCATTCCACTTGGCAAGCACTGCAGCCGGATCACTTAGTGCCTGAATAGGCCATACAATATGCTGCCATTCTCGTTCAGGTCCACCATTATCGGCAACAAATCCGTTATACAAGCCAGCAGCCTTCGTTTTGTCCAAACCATAACTGGTCAGATATTCACTGGTTGGCAGCCAGTGGATACCATAAATATGAACCGGTTCACCGCTAAAGAAGGTACCAAAGAAGTACGAACTTCCATAGACTTGCCCTACAGAAGCGTGTTTCCACTCATCGAGCCAGTTATCCCCATCATAGTTGAACCAGTATTGCTCAATTGCCTTCAGTTCAGTTGTGAATCCGTAAATCGCAGCATCCCGGAAATCCAGATCCTTGGTTAACAAGCTCCACATATACTGCCCTACCCAGCCAAAGAGGGATTCCCCAGCAGCTTCCTGATTGTTGCCACTATCATTATCTGCATAGCCTCCTGCCCAGGAATGGCCCTGATAAGGATCAAAACTGCGGAAAGACGGATACAACGGATCGTTCTTGGACGGATTGCCATAATCCCGAATAAGATGATCCACCATATCGCCATAATCTGCCCGGAACTGCTTATCAAAGGTAGCCAGCACCGCTGATGCAAACACATAATACCCATAAGTGAAATGATGATCAGTAATTCCATAGTTTGCACCAAACTCACTTGTCTTGTAGTACATCGTTCCCCAATCATCATTGTAATAGAGGAAATAATCAGGTTCACCTTCTGTGTACGTATACCAATCGACCAGAATCTCTTTCATGCGGGAAAGGAACAGGTCACGGTATACGGTCTCACCCATTTCGTTCGCTGCAAGTACACCCATGGCAAGAGGATGAAGTTTTTTGCCTTGCCAGTAAGCGTCAGCAGCCATCAGATTGTTGTCTGTCTCCGTTTTGAGCATTTCAAGATAGGCTACCATCTCTTCTCGGTTGTATTCCGCATTGGTAGGTTCCGTGAACTGGGGAACCATGCCATAGAAATGATCCTCCACGGTAAACTGGTTACCTTCCCGCACTTTCAACGTTCCACGTATGGACGGATATGTGAGCGATGTAAGTGGAGAATTCGTAATTTTCCATTGATGTGGATACAGGGCCTGCAATGTGTTCGCTGAGAACCCTGGGCGCTTCACTTCGGTCTCGGCTTTGAAGTTGGTCGTAACGGTAGACGTTTGCTCGTTATAGTTGTAAGTAACCTCTGTGTTCGTTACAAAGGCATAAGCGTGCTCATGGAATTGATTCAGATCTGTTAAAGACGGCATTGTGGCTGCAGATAGATAACCTTTTCCGCCTCCAAGCTGGAGTTTGATCTTGGCTCCCGCTTTTTTGAATACGGTACCTTCCGGCGCAAAAATTCCGTAGTACCGTTCCTCTTTTTGCCCTGCCGGATCACCACTTTGATTCTCCAATTGAATGCCAATGTGATCCCCCGTAAACGTATCACCATCCGATTGCAATACGGTCTCTCCATTTCCATTTACAACTTTGGTAATGAGCGAAGAGAAGATTTCGGCTGTATCAGGATTGTTGAATTCCATAAATACGTAAGGGGAACCCTTTACAAAGGTCGTTTTCATTTTCGCCGAAGCATCATCACTCAGAATCGCATCTACCGCATAGTCACTGTACCCGCTTACTCGGGTTTCCATATTCTTGGCATTAATATTGGTGGACATAAAATACAGGTCCGGGTTGCCGTCTGCGTTCACTGCACTTCCATCTCCATTAATCCATCCTTCCCCTGGGTTCAAGAGGCCGAGCCCTTGGGGGTAGAACTTGGATTTGAGTGGCAGTGTAATAATAGAATCGCTGAGCGGCTTAATAAGCAGGGATTGCCACCAGTCATTGGACGCGATAGGCGCCTGAACGTTATCCGTTTTATAAGTCGGGTATTTGGGCTGTGGCATACGGATGTCATTCGTTAGATAACTGCCCTTTCCTACCTGAACCGTGCTGGGACTTGGCAATTCAGGAATAGGGTAGGATGGCTTCGGCGTTCCTTCTACATAGTCGTATACTTCAAAATCAAACAGGGAGTAACCAAAATTGGTCGCTCTTCCGATGCCTTGCATTTTGACATAACGACCTGAAGCATACATCGAAATATCCTGCTTCCCTCCATTGCCATGCAGCTCCCGGTACACGGTGGTCCAGGCATTGGCATCATCGGAGACTTGCAGATCAAAGGCACGTCCTGCTGCCCCTTCCCAGTTCAGAACCACTCTTCCAATGTTCCGCTTGTTGCCCAAATCCACATAGATCCATTCGTCATCCGTATGATTTGAACCCCATCGAGTAGAAGAATTCCCATCGACTGCATTCTCCGGAAGTGTCGCCCCAGGGGGCAGATAATCGGATTGTTCATAGGAAGAGACGGTAACTTTCTTACCCCGGGCTGCATCCGGTCCATATGTAACAGGTGGTACACCGGTTCCACCCGTTCCGTACACTTCCAATTCAATGATGGAGTAGCCATAATTCGCGAGAGCTCTTTCTGTCCCTAATACACGTACGTAGCGGCCGCTTCCATTAACGGTAAGCTCATCAGTCCCACCATTGCCTGTTGCCGTATTGTAGATGTCAGTCCAGTTCACTTCATCGGTTGAAACCTGAATCTGATACGCCTTGGCATATGCTCCCTCCCATTGGATGCGTACTTTGTCAATCGCAGCAGTGTCACCCAGATCTACATACAGCCACTGCGGATCTTTGCCCCAGGCACTTGACCATCTCGTTCCACTGGAACCGTCAACTGCGAGATTCGCCGTATTATTCCCTTCAGTTGATGAAGCATAAGCTGGTCTATTGCTAGACAATAGATAGGATGCAGGCTCAGCCTGAGCTTTGGATGGGACAAAGCCCGGAAACATGGTGGTAAATAATGCAGCGATCAATGCAAGCGCCAATCCTTTGCCAGCAAATGCTCTTCTTTTGCTTCTTGATGCCATGTCTTAAAATACCCCCTTCATTGGGTGATAGGTACCGAAGTCATGATGTGAAATATAGAGATGTATCGGCTCCTTCTCATTTTAATTTGGATACGCTTACAAAAAATACTATACCGTGCAACGATAAATGTAACTTTGCACCGAACTACTCCTGCCTGGAAGTTGGAGACTTTACCGGAAAAACAATCGTAACTACCGTACCTGTTCCCACTTCACTACGAATACTCACGCCATATTCCTTGCCATAATGAAGTTTGATTCTCTGGTCCACGTTCCGTATTCCGTATCCTATACCGCCTGCTCCTTCGGTGAAAATCGCGTCTATAATCTCCTGTTTCATCCCAAGTCCATTATCGTGCACCTCAATGTGTACATGTTCTGCATGCTTCTTTACCTTAATATGAATCTCGATCTCATCGTCATACCAGGCATGTTCCAGCACGTTTTCTACAAATGGCTGCAGTATGAATTTAACTGTTTCCAGCCCTAATGTTTCCGGCTCAGCCTCCAACTGATAATGAATTCGTTCTGCATATTTAATATTTTGAATATCAAGATACGTTCTAACAATGTGAAGCTCTTTCTCGACTTGAATCAGCATTTCTCCCTTGTTTAGGGTAAGACGATAAAACTTCGCCAGTGCACGAATCATCTCATGCAGCTTATCAATTTCCCCAAGCTTTGCCATGCGGCTAATCGAAGAAAACGTGTTGTATAAAAAGTGAGGGTTTATTTTTGAATGCAAAATTTGCAGCTCTGCTTCCTTCTTCTCCAGCTTGCTCGTATAGACTTCATCAATCAATTGCTCTGTAGTGGAAGCCATTTCGTTAAAGGACTCCGCAATAATGGCAAACTCATCATTGCCCGTATATTGAATTCGCCGTTGTAATTCCCCTTCTTTGAAAGCTTCAAGCGATACTACGAGTTTGGAGAGGCGGCTGGAGAACATACGTGCCATAATGAAACTGACAAGGGTCATGACAAGAATGCTGATAACACATATGATGATGGTCACATTCCGAACTTTCTGAGAATTGTCCTTAAAGGATGCATTGGGGACCAGCGCAACGATCTGAACAGGAATATTGTGAATCGGTTTGGAGATTTTCAGATAATCACGGGATTCATTCAATTCCTCGGCAGTATATGGCAGGGAACCGCCAGGCGAACTCGAATAGAGGAGTTGTTCATCCTGATCGAGTACAAACAACTTCGTCCCTTCCCCTAATTGATTGAAGTCAACATCTTCAAAAATATCTTTCAACTTAACTGAAGCCCGTATAAGGCCAATGGACTGAAACGTTTCGTAATTAATGGCATGTCTTAACAAAGAGATATATCCGTACTCGGCATCGTTCTCGATTTGCTGCCACTTCATTTCGTCGTAACCTATGCGCAGATTCTGATACCATGCCTTATCCACAATCCGGCTGGTATGCAGAATCTCATACTGTCTTTCTCCAGCGATCAGCGATTGCTCCGTTTCATTGTAGTAAAATTCGCTGATGGTAGGTGCATGCAAATACAGAGAGAGCTTGATTTTGGATTTGGGCAGATTGGTAGCAGATTCAAGTCTTGGCATCACATATTGCGTTGTCACCTGATACTTCTCCCAGTCCAGATAATAGCCCGAAAGCAACGTAGATAACCCCTGATCCTGATAGATTTCATCCGAACTGCGAATAATCTCCCCTACCCTGTATTCCACATTGCTCTGAATCTGACTCACTGCTACTTCAAGGTTATTTCGTGTATGTTCCTCCACAGAACGTGCTGAGGATATATAGGCATAGCAACCAATTACTATAATTGGAATAATTACAAGTGCGAGATTGGATATGAGTAATTTATATAAAATGGGCAGGAAGCGTCGTCGATTGCTGTGTTTTATCATGCATCAACTCTGCTTTCTGAAATCGCCGGGCTTCATGCCAAAGGTTTCTCTGAACAATCGGCTGAAATAGGTGAGACTTCGATAACCAACCTGATCGGCGATTTCATAGATTTTGAGATTGGTGGACTGCAGCAGATGTCTGGCATGTTCAAGCCGCCGGGCGGCAACATAATCACTGAAATTTTTCCCCACCTTATCCTTGAACAGAAATCCAAGGTGATTCGGAGAATACGAGAAATGGGCAGCCAGATCCTTTAGAGTTACGTCTTGTGACAGACGCTGCCCAACATAATGTTCAATATCGGAGAATAACTTCCAATTGGACGTTTGCTTGCGCAAATAGATATGTTCCGACCATTCGAACACAGTTCGTCTTAGCCAAGATTTAATATCATCCACCGTATCGAACTGCTGAACAGTCTCAAACCCTTCCGCTTTCCACCTCGCAAAGTGAGGAAAATTATGTTGTGCCTCTGCATTCAAATATCCTTCGAGCCGTGACAGAACGTGAGTAGAGAAATGGTGTACTTTAGACGAATCAGAAAAGGCTCGCACATGTTCAAACAGCTCCTCGACGGCATCACAGATAGTGACGAGATCATACGTGGACATCGCTGTAAATAGCCGATCCAGCTGACTATTTACGTCCAGTACATCTCTTACAAGTGGAATATGTATCTCCCCCGGAGAGATAAGTCGATTTTTACCAAGAAACATTTTGCAGCCGATTAAATTTCGCGCTTCATCAAAGGATACCGGCAGCTCGGTAACCCGACTCGTTTTTTGTCCAAAGCTGGCCGTAATGGTAAAGCGGGAGCGATCACGTATGTAATGGATAAGTTCGTTCAGATTCAATTCTATATCCCCAGCGTCATGGGAATACATGAGTCCAATTCGGTCCGTAGATAACCGGCACCACGCTCCCCAATTTTTGGTTTCAATCCAGGACGTAATTTGGCGGAAAGTCAGCTCATGCCATCGTTCATATTCTTCATCTGTGAACAAGTGCTGCATATGATCCATTTCTATAATAACGGCATGGGCCGTCTCCGTTCGTGGGGGAAGCGGATAAAGCCGGGTGAAGGACTTCAGGGTCGGCGCATCAATACTGCCTTCCATGAGATGCTTCAAAAAATCCTGTTTCACAAAATCAAAATGTTCAAGTGCATTGCTCCCGTTTTTTGTCTCCAATCTGGCATTCTCTTCTTTCAGAACATGAACGATTTTTTGCAGAGTTGTCTTAATTTCATCGTCATCCACCGGTTTCAGAATATATCCATCCGCTTTCAAATGAATAGCCTGTTTCGCATAATCAAAGTCCTCATAACCGCTGATAAATATGATCTTAAGCTCCGGCTGTTTCTGGAGTGCCATTCGGGCAAGCTCCAAGCCAGACATTACGGGCATTTTAATATCGGTAACGAGAATATCCACATCATGATTCTGAAGGTAATGCAATGCGGCCAGTGGTTTGTTTCCCATGAAAGCGATCTCAATATTAAGTTCGTCCCAGGGAATAAGCTCACGCATACCGACCAGATCGTAGTTTTCGTCATCGACCAACGCTGCTTTATACATGATCGTTCGACTCCTTGTAATTAGAGAATAAAAGGGCGTGCCTCAGCACACCCACCGTTTTGACATCGTATAGCTTCTACTATCATTTCCCCATAATTTTAAGATTCTCCTGCCATTTGGCGGTTTTCCATTTCAGCACTTTATCATATCCAAGCTTCACAGATTCCGCCTGAGCCTCCGCCAGAATACTCTTCACTTCTTCATCATTTCCGGCGAATACAAGACGAGGAATGACCTGCTTATAATAATCTTTCAACCTTTGGAGAATAATCCCTTCTTCCGAAGTTGCAAGAGGATCCAGATTAGAGAATTCAGTCATGTTTTTGGATGTTTTAAAGGAGACGGTGGACTGGGCAACCGTTGTCCAGTCCTGTGCTTCTTCGGGCAGAAGCTCTTCCCGTTTGGCTTTGACCACATCGACGTAACTTGTGTTACCGTACCAGTTAAACTCTCCGATCTTCATTTCGTCATATTTCTTCGGATCACGGTTGACATAGGCTTCATTCGGGATCGGAACGCCGTCTTTAACCTCATCATAGAACAATCCTTTCGGTCCAAAAAAGAGGACTTGCTGGCCTTCTTCACTGATGGCCCAGTTCATATAAGCAAAAATGGCTTCCGGGTCCTTGGCATTCTTCGTAATGACATTCACGTTCCAGCCGAGCGTATTGTATCCACTCGGATACACCTTGTTTTTGTCCACGCCATCAGCATGAACCGGCCAGATGACATCATATCCTGCTTCCGGGTCGGCAGCTTGCAGATGATTGTTGGCTTCACGGCCAATCCCTTCGACCACCGAATCAAAGGCACTGAATACAGCCACCTTACCATTTTTCAGTTTCTCCAGAATTTGATCACGTGTCTGGGTAAACGCATCTTTA
The DNA here is from genome assembly GCF_057835695.1 of Paenibacillus sp. GL_099_B. Taxonomy (NCBI): domain Bacteria; kingdom Bacillati; phylum Bacillota; class Bacilli; order Caryophanales; family Paenibacillaceae; genus Paenibacillus; species Paenibacillus sp. GL_099_B. The sequence goes on along the minus strand of NZ_CM174430.1, from coordinate 2,999,341 downwards.
GAAGTTAATACCTCACGGAATAAACGACTTGCATACATGACAGTTTGTTCAAAAGCAGGATCTGTATAAATAGAAGTTAGCTGCGCTCCCTGCGGTACTCCAAATACACCTCCAGAACCCGGTGAAATAAACCCACCTGTGCGATCTTCCGCGGCTCCGCTATAAAGCATGCTGATCATCTGAGACTCACTGTCACGCATTTCGCCAAAATCAATCGGAACGATACTGCCGTTATACTTCTCCTTTACCTGCTTCAGATAAGCCTCAAGCTCGTTCCAGGTTTCCACCTTCGGTGATCCCAAGTCCTTGTATATTTTACGATTCACAAGATAGGCGGCATTGCCGTTTCCGTTATCACCACTAATAAACCAGTTTGGAATTTGATATAATTTACCGTCCGCGCTGCGGAGCATATTAATCGTCTCTTCCCCTATTGTCTTTACAAACTCGGGATACTTCTCCAGATAAGGGTCAAGCGCTACAAGTTGACCTGCACTGACTAGTCGTTCCACGTCTTTGCCTCGGTCAAGTACAATTGCATCAGGAAGTTTTTTGGCAACAATCATGGAATTGAGTTTGGTCGCAGCCGCTCCGTTGGATTGTACGGGTTCCATCACCACTCCAAGCTCATCTGTTATCCATTTACCGTGCGGGCGTTCTTCCCATGTCGGAGCTGTGTACCAGTCATAATTGACAAATTGGGTGAAGCTGACTGGTCTTACTTTTGATTTTGGATCTGCATTTGGAGAGACGGTTTCACCTGTCTTTATCTGCTCCTTGGTGTTTACGCTTTCATTTGCAGATGGACTTTGTCCCTCTCCACCCCCGGTACATCCACTGATCATTAATGCTGCACTTAGTGCCGAAAGGTGAAGCCAGTGCAGTGATTTTCGTCGTTTTTGTTGTTTTCGTTCCATATTTGCCTTGCCCCTCTCTTATACAGTTGTATGTTACACGTCTTCCTGTCCATCAGACAAGAAGGCTTCATAACCATTTTGCGAGCAAGCTACTCTTTAAGTGAGCCTACCAGAACGCCTTTCACAAAATACTTCTGTAAAAATGGGTAAATCATGAGAATAGGTAGCGTGGCTACCATCATCGTGGCCATCTGCAAGGATTTTACGGTAACCGTATTTTGCACCATACTTTGCGCATAACTGTTCAGATTGGTCATCAGCGAAGCCGTCGTTCCTGCGTTGATAATCTGGACTAGCAACGTTTGCAGAGGAATCAAATTTTGATTGCTGATGAACACCGCGGGGATAAACCAGTCATTCCACAAAAATACAGCAGTAAATAGTCCAAGGGTCGCCATCACGGGGCCTGACACAGGTAGCACAATTCGAAAAAAGACACCAAAGTTGCTGCATCCGTCCATTTTGGCCGATTCCTCCAGCCCGTCCGGAAGTTCCATAAAAAAGGTACGGAAGATGATCATGTTATACACGTTAACCATGCCATGAAGCACGAGGAATAAGAACGTATCATACAATTGAAGGTGATAGACAAGGATAAAGTACGGAATAATCCCCCCGCTGAAGAACATGGTAATCACGGCAAGAATCATATACGTTTTCTTGAACATGATCCCTTTTTTGGACATCGCATAAGCGAATAAAGAGGTAAACAGCAGTGCACATACAGTGCCAATTACTGTCCGAAGGATCGTGATCAGATACGCGCTATAGATATTTTTTTCCTGGAACACAACTGCATAATTCTCCAACGTAAATTGCCTTGGCCAAAAGGTGACCCCACCTGAAGAGGTATCGGAACCTACGTTCAACGACAAGACAAGAGAATTCCAGAACGGATAAAAAGTAACAAATGCCAGAATGCTTAACAGGGCATAGATCACGAATTTGAGAATACGATCTCCTGCAGACAGTTTCATAGACGATCTCCCACTCTTTCACTCGCGGTTTTACCACAAGCTTGTTTTTCCAAACTTTCTTGCTAATGTGTTCGCTAGGACCAACAGTGTTACGCTTAATAACGATTTGAATAATCCTGCCGCGGTAGCATAGGAGAATCGTTGATTAACAATCCCCATCTGATAAACATAGGTGTCGATCACATCCGCAACGGGAAGAACGATGCCGTTACTCAGGTTTTTCGTCAGTACCAGAATATCTTCATAACCTGCATTTAGAATGTTACCGATCCCCAAAATCAGAAAGATCATCATAATCGGCATGATATTCGGGATCGTAATTCGAAAGATCTGTTGGAAACGGCTCGCCCCATCGATGGAAGCAGATTCATATTGGGCCGGATCAATGCCGATAATGGCCGCTAGGTAGACAATCGAACCGAAGCCTATCTCTTTCCAGACATTTAAGGATACGAGAATTCCCCAGAAATACTCGGGTGTGGACATCCAGTTAACCGGCTCATTAATCAGATTTAGTGCGAGCAGAAGCTCATTAACCGCCCCATTATCAACCGCAAGCATAGAGAATACAAGACCAGAGATTACGATCCATGACATAAAATGGGGAACATAAGTGACCGTCTGAACGACTCGTTTGAACTTGCCTGCCACTTCATTCAACATCAGAGCCAAGATGATCGGCGCGGGAAAACCGATGCACAGCTTGAGCAAACTGATGGCAAATGTATTTCGCATCACGCTCCAGAATTCCGGAGATTCAAAGAACATGCGAAAATGCATGAATCCGACCCACGGACTATTCTTCATGCCTGCGAACAAATTGTAATCCTGGAAAGCAATGAAAATCCCCCACATGGGTCCATAGCTGAAGATCAGCAAGAATAACAGAGCAGGCCAGATCATAACCTGAAACTCCCACTGCCCCATAAACCTCTTCCACCCTGAAACCGATTTGGTCTGCGTAACTCCCTTTCCCAACAATTGTGGGTGGTCCGGCACATTTACTTTCTTCATTTTCCTCATCACCCACTTCGTCGCTTGATATTTCTATCGTAATCCCAATCCTCTTCATGGAATAGAACTACAACTAACGAAATGTGTACCTAATCAACGAACATGAGAGAAAAACAAATTAAAAAACGCCGACATTATTGTCGGCGTTCAAAATGAAATTTTATCAAGCTACGTATTCATAAACCTAGTAATCAGAGAGCGAAATTCCAGCTCCAATGATAAGCACGAACACTAGAATATACACAACAATTCCGATCGCTGCCCACAGCAACGCTGCTTTGGCATAATTGGCTTTGGAAGGGTTGGAATCTCCAAATGCCCATACAAACAACATAATAATGTTTACAAGCGGAATCATCATAAGGAACAATGTGAGCATCCAACTACCGAAACTTACTGGCTGTGGTCCTGGCTTATGTACTCTTTGACTAGCAACTTCTGACATAATATTTCTTCCTCCTTTCTTCTTCATTTCAATTGCTACCTGCTAAGACAATCTACTTCTACTTTATAAATAAAAGTTTTCCGTTAATAAAAATACCGAAAATCTCATGAATTTACAATGTAATATTTACCATATTAGTTTCAACATAAAATTTTTATAATATATCCTGATTCTGTAAAACACAAAGGACCTGCACTAAGTGACACTTATGATTAAAGTGCCTACTCTGCAGATCCACGTTCATTCTATTTCTATTTTCCTCACAGTAATTTACAAGGTATCACAACGATTTCAAAAAGCCCACGATTCTGGAGGCAATTCTTTCATGTCCGGCCTGGTTGGGATGGAGCCCATCAGGTACACCGTTATCACCTGTAAAGTATAAATCTTTGTGGACTGGCAGCAATGGCTGGATTCCAGCAATGTTCCACAGATCACAGACTGGGATGGAGTACAGCGACGCCACCTCTCTAATCGCAGCGACATAGTCACTGTATATCCGTCTGGTTACCGTATTGGGCAGGTCTTCTGGGACAGCTTCACTTGATCCATGGGGCGGAGTAAGAAACACGATCAGCTTGGTTGGATAGCGCTGGATCAACTCTTCTGCTATATGTTTAAGCGCCCCATAAAAGGTATCCTTCGAATTAGACGAAGTGCCGATATCGCCAAATGCGGTCGTACCACTGGAGAAGTCATTTCTTCCGCCCATGAAAAAGATAACATCCGATTCTGCGTGCATCTGCCCAATGCGATTACACATCGGTTCAAACCCTCCGTCCGCCACACTGCTTCCGGAAATGCCATGATTCTCATAGGATTGAAATCCCCATGCTCTGCTAACCAGCTCCGGATACGGATGTTCCCCTTCCTGGAGTCCATATCCGAAGGTTATGCTGTCTCCCAGAAAAACAGCCTTTTGCCCTTCATAGGATGATGATTGTAACGACATGAGCAGATCCCTTCTTCCCTTGTAACAGATATGTATAGTAACGATGTCATCCAAATACCGAAGCAAAACGGCCTTTCCAGCCTTTCATCGTTCGCTACACTATTGTAACAAAAGTTTTCGTGCCACACGATACCGAGACAATCTTAATGGAGAAGAAGATCAGAATCTATCGCTCATACGTTCCAGGCATTCTCCATAAAATATTACCTTGTTAAATCACGCATTGTGCTGTTCCTCGCCTGTACGATGTCTCCAGCAGAAGCCATCGGTGTATCACCTGCTACGGTATGCGCCAGCATTCCGGCTGTCGCAGCAAAAGAGATTGTCTCCGTTGGCATCCACCCCTCCAGTTCACCATACATGATGCCGCTCGCAAACGCATCGCCCGCGCCGATCCGGTCATAAACGGAAAAGGTCAGCGGCTCGGAATAAGCGAACGCCCCTTCCTTGAACATATAACCCTGTAAACAGTGTCGGTTATCGCTGTATATGGTACGATGCGTTCCTGCTAGGGTACGCACGCCATACCGTTCGGCAACCAGGGGAATGAGCTCAACCAGTTGCTCTTCCCTTTGTACTTTGTCCGTATTTAACCCCAGAATATGAAGAGCATCCCGCTCATTCATCAGGACGATATCTGACAAATGCAACATTTCCTCATAATGCGGCTTCGCCGTGGCATAACACTGATCACCCCATAAAGCAGGACGATAATTACAATCAAAAACAACTGTGCCGCCTTGTTCTTTGACCGCCTGTGCCAAATATTTCATCGCCAGTCTCACCGAATCATTCATCGCCAGCGTGATTCCGCAGAAATGAATAGCGTCCATGCCCGATGCAACTGTCGCAAAGGGATACGTGCCTTCAGGCGCAATATTAAAGCTGCTCTCCATCCGGTTAGAGTAGGTCACCCGCCCAGGTCTGGCCCCATAACCATTCTCCAGAAAGTACATCCCGATATACTGCCCTCCGCGAAGCACATACTCGGTGCTCAGGCCCAGTCCGCGCAAATAGGATTCGGCGGCATCACCCAAGGGATTGACTGGAAGCCTCGAAACCAGCAGGCCTGTGTATCCGTAACGTGTCATCGCCGACACCACATTGACCCCACTCCCCGAGAAGGAGTATTTCAGCCGATTACTCTGAATCAACAGATCGTGTCCCGGTACTTCGAGTCGCATCATGACTTCGCCAAAAGCCCCTACGCGTTTAACCATACTTCTTCGCCAGCGTCTTCATCGATGCATATAACGACTGCACATCACTTACAATGGTCAGACCCTCCTGATCAATAATGGAGGAATACACATGTGGAATAACCTGCGGAACCCCCGCCTCCAGTGCGATTTCGAGAATGGCTTCAAAATTATCCATATCTATGCCACCGGTAGGCTCCAACGCAAAGTCCGCTTCTGCACACGCTTTCGCTACCGCTCGCAGTTCCTCTTCCCGCTTCAGACCCTGCATCGGGAAATACTTCAGCGCATTGCCACCCATATCCCGCACCAATGCGATGGCCGCGTGTACAGGCACCACGGCAAGCTCGGATTGGTCAGCGCTCACTGGACCCGTGGAAATATTGACAAAGCCCGGCTGACCTGTCGGGGAGACGAGACTGTTAATCCAGCTGTCCCGGTCTCCGAGATTCGCCCGGGTTGCGCCGACTGCCGGAAATACCTGATTGATATGACTGCCCGGAAAATGCTTTACGATTTCGGCGACGACAGCAGCCTGTCGATTGTCTCCGGCACCTAGTCCAATTGAAACGGCATTGTCAATTTCCCGCCCATAGGCTTCCATCGCTTCGACTGCTTCAGACACAGTAGCATAATCCTTGGAAAGAACGCCAACCAGGACATGGCCCTCAGCCGCATCAAAAACCTCTTTTGCATTCGTAATGTCCTTGGCGAGCACATTCAAAGCCACCCGATTGTTATAAAATCGTTTTGCGATCTCAGACATTTCCTTCTCCTCCTGTCAATTGTCGAATTCGATCTTCAATGACCCGCATGTCATCCCCCATCAACGGACGGGGATCAATATCGAAATACCCCTGCCTTACGCCATAGTCACGTGTATAAATGGCAATAGGACCGCCCCTCAGCTCCTCATTGAGCTGTTTGGCACTGATCCCCGCCTTCGCTTCATCGACCTGGATGCGCCCCCTGTAAATCGCTCGGCCCGCTTCGTCCTGGACAATCGATACCTGAATCCCGGCTATCTGATTGAGTGACATTAGCGCCTGCAAGGAATCCTTTTCCTGCTCACTATGGTCAGCTTTGACTGCATATTCATCCAGTGCCTGAAGCAGGCCAAACGTAGTTTCTTTACCTACCTTCATGCTGCGCCCGATCCCGTGAAGCTGAACCTTCAACCATTCGATATAGGTTCGTTTGCCTGCCACAATGCCGGAAGTTGGGCCTTCAATGGCCTTGGACCCGCTGTAAATGGCTAGATCCGAATACTTCACATATTTGTGCAGGTCCTCTTCCGCAGCCGCATCGACAATGAGGGGTACCTCGCACTTCTGGGCAACCTGCCAGGCTTCCTCTACGGAAATCATGTTTTTCTGTACCGCATGATGGGATTTGACGTATAGGATCGCAGCCGTTTTGTCGGAAACCGCATCCACGATATGCTCCGCCCGACCTTCATTGGCATATCCGGCTTCGATCAGCTTCCCACCGCCAAGGTAAATCATCGTTTCCACAGGAGCTCCGTATTGTACATTGTGGCCTTTCAGCATAACAATTTCATTTTTCGTGATGACTTCCTGATGGAGCTTCAAACTTGCGTGGCGGTTACCCTTTGTTACCATGGCAGCTACGGCGAGCGCGATGCCGCTTGAAGCGGAATTGACAACAACGGCCGCTTCGGCACCGATTAGACGGGACACATAGTCCCCTGATTTGTCTACAAGGTCTGCGATCTCCACATAACTCTGCCCGCCTTGCTTCATAGCGTTCATGACTTTGTCCGTCGGTGCCGATACGCCAAGGATACTCATCCGGCCGCTGGCGTTGATAACACGTTTCAGTCCATATTTAACATTCAATGAATTGGTCACCCACAATCGCTCCTTTTACTTCAATTTGACGGCTGGCTATCTTGCTTACGCCCTCAGAGTCCACAAGTGTTACAGGCTTGTCTACTACTTGAAAAAGAGTCAAATTGGCCGCATCACCTGCCTGAATTCTCCCCAGCTGCGGTCTGCCCAGCCACTCGGATGCCCGTACAGTTACCCGTTCTATCGTCTCGCTCAACGAGTAGCCTAGTGCCAGAAACTTGCTTAACAGATTAGCCATGCTGTAGACCGGGCCGTTCAGACGATTGCCCCTGTAAATATCCGTACTGATCGTATCCGGGTCAATGCCATGCTTTTTGGCAGCTTCTGCAACCTGAAATGAAAAACTCGCTGTCCCATGTCCTACATCCAAATGCACACCACGCTTGATGGCATCCTTCAATACTTCCAGCGGCGCGACTCTTTCATCGAACAAATTATTGCTTTTTCCATTCAAATAGTGAGTGACCACATCACCACCCTGTAAGAGCGGCATGACCTCACGAATATCCGGTGGGGCTGATCCAATGTGAACCATAAGCGGCAGGCCTGTTTCCTGCGAAAACTCTCTTGCCAAATACAGCGGCCGCAGGCCGCTTTTGCCAACCACACTCCCACTGATTCTCGCTTTTAATCCCACGATGAATTCAGAATATGCCCGGGTAGCCTGTAACAACTTGTCCCGATCAATCCAGTCCAGATTCGACAATTCGTCAGTACGCAGTAAGCCGAGGCGAGATATGTTCAAAAAGGCAAACAGCCGGGTAGCCGCCTTATGAGAGCTTATCACCAGATCGCCAATTCGATCAGCCCCGCAGCTGCCTGCGTCCACAATCGTAGTAACGCCCTGTTTTACACCGATTTCATCAATATCGTCCCCGTAAGGATCAAACTCTGGAAAAGCATGCACATGCATGTCGATCCATCCGCTGGATATGTAAGCTCCAGACGATTCCCATAATCGATCTCCGGTTGCCGTTCCACCAGGAGCGACCTTCACAATCAGCCCCTCATTGATAACCACATCCACCTCTTCACCGCTTGTAAGACGGACTCGACGCAATACCAGCTGACCGTCCATCACAATCCCCTTCCTGTTCTGGAATTTGGATTCACGTGTTCCTGCTTCATATGTATTGATATAAAAATACCCCTCTGTTCAACAAAAATAAATTCATCTTCCCAGATGCTCATACTCTTGTCTACTAAAAGGGGTAGCCTGTCAGTGATATTCTATTACTTCTATTCCTATTTCCACAATGCCTGTTTATTTCGGCTGAATATATCCTTCAGCTTTGAGCAATTCAGCGATCAGAACAGCACCGCCTGCTGCTCCCCGCAGCGTGTTGTGAGACAGTCCTACAAACTTGTAATCATATAGGGAGTCTTCGCGCAGTCTGCCCGTTGAAACGCCCATACCGCGCTCGATGTCACGATCCAGCTTCGTTTGTGGTCTGTTCTCTTCTTCAAAATACGTAATGAACTGTTTCGGTGCGCTTGGCAGACCCAGTTCTTGCGGACGACCTTTGAATTGCAGCCAACGGTCCAGAATTTCTTCTTTGGATGGTTTTTTCTCAAAGGATACAAATACTGTCGCCAGGTGACCATCTGTTACCGGAACACGAATACATTGTGTTGTAATTAATGGTGAGGACGCTTTTACAATCTCATTATTTTGAATGCTTCCCCAGATGCGCAGCGGCTCCTGTTCACTTTTCTCTTCCTCGCCACCGATGTATGGAATCACGTTATCCAGCATTTCCGGCCAGTCGGTAAAGTTTTTACCTGCGCCTGAGATCGCTTGGTATGTGGAAGCCACCACTTGAGTTGGATTGAACTCGCGCAACGCGTGAAGTGCAGGTACATAGCTCTGAATCGAGCAGTTTGGTTTAACTGCGATGAATCCGGTTTTGGTTCCAAGACGTTTGCGTTGAGCTTCAATCACGTCCAGATGTCCTGGGTTAATTTCCGGAATAACCATTGGCACATCCGCTGTCCAGCGGTGAGCCGAGTTGTTGGAAACAACCGGAGTTCCCGTTTTGGCATAAGCCTCTTCGAGCGCTTGAATTTCATTCTTTTTCATATCTACAGCACAGAATATAAAATCAACCTGGCTCGCAAAAGCTTCCACTTGGGAAGCATCCTGCACAACGATGTTTTTCACTGCTTCCGGGATCGGGACAGCGAGCTTCCATCTGCCTTGTACGGATTCTTCGTATGTTTTGCCTGCCGAGTTAGCACTTGCTGAAATAGCCGTTACTTCAAACCATGGGTGTTCATTGAGCAGATCTACAAAACGCTGACCTACCATCCCCGTTCCTCCGACGATACCGACTTTCAATTTTGCTGACATAAAAACATCATTTCCTTTCGGTGTAAGTTTTCCCTTATTAAACACTATTCAGGCATTTCCAAAGCGTGTAGCCAACATCCCGGAAAAACCAAAAAATCCCATCCCCAAGACAAAAGTCTCAGGGACGAGATTGTTACACTCGTGGTACCACCCAGATTCGCCAGTAGGTCGCCATACCAGCCTCTTCGAGTTAAGGATAACTGCATTCAATCATGCCGCATCCGCATATACTCTCGCTCTGTAACAGGAGCTCCTGTCACACCATCCCTCAATCATTAAAGTTCCGATGTGCTGCTCTGAGTCTTTATTCAACAAAAAATTCTTTACCCCTTTTCAGCTGCCGGAGCTCTCTGTGAAAGAAACCTTTTATTTACTCATCTCTTCGTCGCATTTGATATTGCGATTATAATATCAAAATTACCATCGTGAAGTAAACACATTTTTTTTAGATAATGGAATTTATACGTTTTCAGCGGAGCTGAACAATTCAATTATCGCAAGAAAAACTTCAGCTAAACGCGGTCTGTCTTCTGTGAAAGTACGTCGATATACGTTTTTCTTATAAATTGCTGAAAATGGCTATTTCTTTACTTCTTTTTGGCAACAATCGCATACGTTCCCAATGGACTGCCAGGCCCTGAGGCATGATGTGTCCTAAGTAATTTCAATTCGGAAAGAAGGAGTGTTTTCACCTTATCCGAGATCGGAAGCATTTTCAGTTCCACAGGCGCTTCTGCCAGTGTCATTTCGGTTTCCCAGCGACCGTCCTGCAGCTCGGGAGAATGGATTGAAGCCTCTTCCTTAATCGTCCAGCCTGCCGCAGAGACAAGCTCTTGGATATCCTCCGGTGTAAAGAGCGTGCGCACATTAGAGAAGCTCTTCTCCTTGTAACATTCAACCTGGGACTGAATCAGAACGGATAACCAGTGCGAGAGCTGTCTCACATCTGTAACTCGTGCATCCCATTCGGCAAAACATAACTGATGTCCCCACGTCCTAACCTTGCTAAGAATCTGGGCGAGTTCGTCAAATGATTTCAAGTACCACGAACAATGGGAAAGCACAATCACATCAAACTCATTCTCGGCGAATTGGGCCTGATCACTTAGAATGTCAAAACCATAATCCATTCGAATTCGTTCACCCAGCGGAGATTTCCGCAGCTTGGCTGCCGCTTCCCCTACGGTCAGTGGTGCACCATAATCCTCAGGTGCAATGTCTACACCATGAACGTACCCATGCTCCCCCACCAGATGTGCAAGCACGGCCGTTGTATCCCCCTGACCACAACCGATTTCCAGAACGCGGCTGCCTTCCTGGATTCCCCAAAAGAGTCCCAGCTTCATCCGATGCTCCGTCTGAATGTATTGAATGGCTGCGTTATCCTCCACGTCCATATACTTAATAAGATCCCTGATGTTAGACTCATTCATGATTCCTCACTCCTCAAAGAGCAACTTGAACTTCTTGCTAATTGTAGCGTTACAGGATCCATTGTACAATGCTGGAGTCTATGCCAGAACCATGGCACACAGGAGACAAAGTCTTTAAATAGATATCAACCTCTGCTACATATCAATCCCTATCCCCACTGGGTTGCAAGCTTCTGAAGATATGGTGTCAGCATGGGCTGTAGTTCCTTACGCATCAGTCCGATCTCCAGGATCGCCTGAATATATCCGAACTGATCACCAATATCGTACCGGCGCCCCTCCAGTTCAAGGGCCAAAAGCTCTTCCACCTGGCTTACTTCTTTCAGCGCATCAGTTAGCTGATATTCTCCTCCAGCACCTCTCTCGATTCGATCCAGAATGGGAAAGATGGAAGGTTTCAGAATGTAACGTCCCATCACGGCGGTTCGGGAGGGCGCTTCTGCAATTGAAGGTTTTTCTACCAGATTGGTAATTCGGTGAACTCGATCCTCTGCCCCCTGTGAATCGATAATTCCGTATTTACTCACATCAGCAGGTTGCACCTGCCGCACGCCAACAATCTGGCTGCCTGTCTTTTCATATAAATGAATCATCTGTGCGAGCGCTGGTGGATCAGACACCATAATATCATCTCCAAGCAGTACGGCGAACGGATCATCTCCCACGAACTGACGTGCACATCCAATGGCGTGGCCCAATCCAAGCGGCTCTTTTTGACGGATAAAATGAATACTTGCCATTTCGCTGATCGCTTGAACCTCTTCAAGTAGTGCTTGCTTGCCTTTGGCGTACAGGGAATGCTCCAATTCAACCGATTTGTCAAAATGATCTTCGATCGATTTTTTATTGCGTCCGGTTACGATGATGATATTTTCAATGCCCGATTGTACCGCTTCTTCCACAATGTATTGGATGGCCGGTTTGTCCACTATCGGCAGCATTTCTTTGGGTTGCGCCTTGGTTGCCGGCAAGAATCGGGTGCCAAGCCCCGCTGCCGGAATGACTGCTTTTTTAATTCTCATATCATGAAACACTCCTTTCATTAGCATCAGATGAAGGGTCAGATCCTTGGGAAGGATCTGACCGGAACACCCAATACCGACTGGCGATATAGTTTATAACCATGCCGGAGAGAGTCGCCAGTATTTTACTCATTACAACGCTCCAACCTAAAGTGCTATTGCAGATGTACAGAATCAGGGAGGATAACGCCAGAACCACCAGATTGGTGATAACAAAACGCATGATTTCGTTTTTTTTGCCCTGTCTTCCCGCACCCTGGAAGGTCCACCTGCCGTTCCACCAGTAACTGTTCACGACCCCGCAGCTATACGAAATTACCTGGGCAATTAGAGCAGGTGTGCCTGCGGCAGCGAGCAACGTAAATACCATTGCATCCACCACCGTATTCAGGACACCCACAATTCCAAACTTAAATATCGTGACCAAACGATTAGTCATGATGAGCAACTCTGCCCGTTAACCGTGCCTGACTCGACTGACTTTCCAACTGATACACATCTCTTACGATATATAGCGGACGCGCCTTCGTTTCATCATAGATCCGTCCGACATATTCCCCTAGAATACCTAGCATAATCAGAGTGAAGCCGTTAAAAATCAGCATGATGCTAACCATTGAAGGCCATCCTTTGATCGTTGAATCTGTAAATATCGCTGAAGCGATGACACTTAGCATATAGATGAAGCCGCCGATGGATAGAACAGCACCAACGTAACCTGCAAGCTTGAGCGGTTTGTGTGAGAATGATGTAATGCCGTCCAGACTCAGCTTTAACATGCGTTTCAGCGGGTATTTCGTCTCCCCTGCCAAGCGCTCATCACGTTCATACTCAATGGCCGTCTGACGGAACCCCACCCAACTGACCAGACCTCGGACAAATCGATTTTTTTCCGGAAGACGTTTCATCTCATCACATACCTTGCGATCAATCAAACGGAAATCCCCGGTATCCACCGGAATATCCGTATCCGTCGACGCACGCAGTATGCGGTAGAACAGGCTTGCTGACCATTTCTTGAAGCGGGTCTCCCCGCTTCGTCTGGTCCGGCGGGCATAGACAACCTCATAGCCCTCTTTCCACTTGGCGATCATGTCCACGATCAGCTCGGGAGGGTCCTGAAGATCCGCATCAATAATGACGACGGCATCGCCTGCTGCATAATCCATACCTGCTGTAATCGCGATCTGGTGACCGAAGTTGCGTGCAAAATCAATCAGCTTCACACTCTCGTCCCAACGCGCGTAGTCACGGATCATCTGTGCACTTTGGTCCACGCTACCGTCATTGACAAACAGCAGCTCGTAGCTCTCTCCCGTACTGCCCATCACTTTTTTCAGACGCCGATAAGTCTCCTCAATCACCGCTTCTTCGTTATACATTGGAATGATAATGCTGTAACGGCACTTTTGAGCCATGTTCGTTCCCTCCCTTATACCATCCGATCACGCTTATAATTTCACTTCATATAAAGTAGTTTGACCGCCGAAACCGGAACCGCTGTCCGTACCCGTCTTCCACTCTGACGTTGGAATTTCGGTACCATGCTCCTTGATCCAGTCACCGATATCAGAACTGCCACCTCGGCCGCCCATGCCACCTACCATGAAGTATTTCACTTGTCCACTCTTCACAAGTTGTTCCAGTTTTTCCGTGGTATACACCGGATCTGAGCCCGAGAACCCGCCAAGTGTAATGACTGCTTCATTTTCATCGATGATATATGGAGCTGCCTGGTTATAGTCCGTCGTTGCGAAGAGATAGGTTTCACCTGTGTTATGCTCTCTCAGGTAATTCAGTGTTGTAGTGTCCACTTCTTCGTTGCGGTTTCCCGCTCCACCTCGACCACCTGTCGTCGGCATGCCTCCGCCGCCATTCATGTTTCCTCCTGAATTCGGAGCTGTTCCCATGCCCGCCTTATTCGGGTCAGCTTCATCGGACGATGGGAAAGCCTGATCGGTGTCGGTGTCAGTTGATGCGTTCGACGGAGCCATACCGCCACCATTGCGATCACCTTGTCTATCCCCCATTGCCATGCCCATTCCACCGAACATCCCATTGGAACCTGTAGGTCCAGCCGCCGGAATCATGCTGTTACCTCCATACGTGATAGGTGTGAATGCCCAATAGGTCGGACCGATCAGCATAACCATGAAGCCTGTGATAATTAACCCCTGTTTCCATGGGTGTGAACGATTAAGCATCACAATCAGAATAACCGTGATCAGAATGCCTGCAATTAATTCACCTATGGACCAACCTGTCCCTATAGTTTCGTTATACACCTGCATGATGTACCAGCCGAAGATGGTCGTAAGCAGCACGGATAACGGAAGCAACCAGGCTTGCCAGCCATTTCGTTCACGATACGCCGTCCACATGGTTGCAAATCCTGCTCCGGTTAATGCCGCTACCGGAGGTGCGAGCATGATCAGATAATATTGATGGAAGAAACCAGCCACACTGAAGAAAGCAGCTACCGGAAGCAGCCAGGCCAGCCAGAACAAAGCTTCCTTGTGCTTATCCGTTATATTTCTCCGTCTTAACCCTGCAAAAATGGCGATGCAGCCGAGTAATACAATCGGCAAAAGCCAACTGGCCTGACCGGACAGTTCGGTCTGGAATAACCGCAGAGGACCTTTCTCCCCGGTACCAAACATGCCACCCATGCCTCCACCGCCGCCATTACCGCCTCCGAAATTTCTTCCATTAGGCATCTCGCCACCGTTTGGCATCTGACCGCCTGGGAAAGTCATTCCGTTCATGCCACCCATTTCACCATTTCCTGGTGCATTGCCTGTTGGAGTCGAGCCGCTGCCCGACTGATCGGATCCTGATGTCTGGGAAGCAGCGTTGCCACGCGTCTTGCCTTCATCAGAGGCGTTTGGCATACCTGCATTCGAAGATCTGTTCTGTTGCCCTGTGAGACGGGATAAGCCGTTATATCCAAAAGCCAGTTCCAGCACCGAATTGGTTTCACTGCTGCCGATATAAGGCCGTTCATCTGTCGGTATAGAATCCACAGTGACTGCCCAGGATAAGGAAACGACTGCCAGCACTGCCGTACTTCCGATCAGCAAGACGATTTTTCTTCTCCACTTTGCGTTGAATGCAAGCAGATAGAACAAGTAGAAAGCCGGAAGAATCATGTAGGCTTGCAGCATTTTCATATTAAAAGCAAGTCCAATGAGTGCAAAGGCAACCAAAATGCGCCATGCACTGCCATGTTTGCTTCCCTTGAACAAAAACCATGAACCCAGCAGCAACGTGAACACCAGCATGCTGTCAATATTGTTGGTACGGCTGACCGCTGCCACAACAGGAACAGTCGCCATCGCAAGTGCTGAGATTCGCGCCGCGGCAAGACCAAATGTAGGCTTGACCATGAAATATATCAGCAGCACCGAACCGATCCCCGCTAACGCTTGCGGTAAAATAACACTCCATCCATGCAATCCAAAAACGTAAGCAAACGCGGTTTGAATCCAGAAGACAACCGGTGGTTTGTCTACGGTTACCGAACCAGCCGAGTCGAGCGATGCGTAGAAAAAGTTATGGAAATTCCTCAGCATGCTCCCTACGGCGGTCGTATAATAGGAATTGGCATATTGATCATTCCAGATGCCATACCCATTCAGAAATGCCGCCAGTAAAACAATCGGCAGAAGGACAAGATCAATCCTTCGTTTGGCGTTATTCAATCTCAATCACTCCTTCAAGTTCTTCATGTCTACTATTGTGACATGCCAAAGTAAAACTGGGATGAGTGCCCGCTGAATGTTGCCTGAGGATAACTTGCAAACTTTTCAGCTAATTTTCAGTTTGGCGAGCGATAATACAGCATATAGACCTCTAGAATGGAGGGTATGTAATAGATGGATTCAACGGGGAGGAACGCCTGCTTATGAAGCTAAGTACTGGCATTAAAATACTATTGGCAGATGATGAACCACATATTTTGCAATTTCTGGAGCTTGGACTAAGCAACGAAGGCTTTGACGTGCGTACGGCCCCGGATGGAGCCGCTGCGCTTGAATTGGCACTCGACTTTCGTCCACATATGGCAATTCTGGATGTCATGATGCCTGAGATGGATGGGTTTGAGGTTGTTGAGCGTCTGCGCAAGAGCGGGGCTCAAGTCGGGGTGATCATGCTGACAGCCAAAGATGAAGTTGAGAATCGGGTAAAAGGCCTATGGCTTGGTGCTGACGATTATATGATTAAGCCTTTTGCGTTCGATGAACTGCTTGCACGGATTCAGGCAAGGCTGCGTAATCAGTTTCCTTTATTAATAGGGGCAGTGACTCATGGTCCATTCCGAATTGATGATCAGCGCAAAGAGATTACCTATCATGATCAGATTCTGGAGTTATCTCCAACCGAATATGAACTATTAAAATTCATCGTGCTCAATCATGGTATTGTCCTAAGTAAAGCGACCATTCTGAACCGCGTGTGGGGATATGATTTTGGTGGAGAAGAGAATATTGTGGAGGTGTACGTCCGCTCCTTGCGTGACAAACTGGGGGATAAAGAACATAAGCTCATTCGTACACTTCGAGGTGTCGGATACAGGGTGGATCTCTAATGACCTCTTTATTAAAGAAAGATAAACATCTTTGGACATGGCTTCATCAATGGATATCGCCACGTTCGCTCCGCTCTCAATTACTCGCGCGATCCCTGTTTATTATGGCTGCTCTGTTATTGTTAATTGGCATTCTTCAATTCTGGATTATGGAAAGCTTTCTGTATCGCAACCAGGCGAAAACCATGGAAGAGCAGCTCATGTCCATGCCTCCTGTGTGGCTCGGATCGTCTTCACGAAGTGCTGCGACGAACAATCCTTTTGGTGGGCAATCTGGATCAGATCCAAGAGGATCAGGCAATCGTTTCTTATACATTCCTGATCGTTCACTGGCCTTATTCGATAATCAAAGTGGCTTCGAGGACATTTTTGGTGAAGACGGTCTGACCGCTCCTCGCTTGACATCAGTTGAATATCAGAACATCACAGATCGGATCAACGATAAACAACATGTTCCGTACCGGATTGTAACGGATAACCGAGGCAATGAGCAGCTAATCGTCTTCTCTTCGCCTGGACCACGTAATCGCGGCTTACCCATGGTACAGATGGGCACCGCTACGAAACCGCTAAAAGATCTGATTGTGAAACAGCTTCTGATCTTCTTGATGTTATCCCTTCTGGCTATGGTAGCTGGACTCGTTCTATACGCCAAAGCACTTCGCCGGACATTGATTCCCTTGTCCAGTATGGTAGATACTGTGCAACGGATCGATGCAGGCAGCCTGGCCGAACGCCTTCCTTCTGTCCAGGGACAACAGGAAGTGGATCAACTGGCGCTTTCATTTAACGGCATGCTCGAGAGGCTTGAAGACTCGTTTGAAGCGGAGCGGGAGTCAAAAGAGCAGATGCAGCGTTTTCTGTCCGATGCTTCCCATGAACTGCGTACCCCTCTTACCTCCATTCACGGATTTATTGAGGTGCTCAGGCGAGGCGCAGCCTCCAACAGCGAGCAATTATATAGCGCTTTGAACAGCATGTATGGTGAATCGGTGCGGATTAACAAACTTGTAGAGGATCTGCTGATGCTGACCAAGCTGGATCAGGCACCTCAGCAGGAGCAGGAAGTCATCCAACTTGACAGTCTGCTGCTCGAAATGCAGCCACAGTTGATCATGATGGCTCAGGAAAGACAGGTTCATCTCGACCTGACCGCTGAAGTTCATGTAATGGCTGATGCTCACAAATTGAAGCAGGTTGTACTCAATCTGTTCCACAATGCAGTACAGCACACCGATTCAGATCGGGGAACCATTAGCATCACGTTATATGCCGCTCAGCATAAAGCCGAGTTAACCGTAAAAGATAACGGCTCAGGAATTGAACCGGAACATCTCCCTCATATCTTTGAACGCTTCTATCGCACAAGCTCTTCCCGTTCGAGAAAACAAGGGGGCGCGGGTCTTGGACTTGCCATTACCCGGTCGATTGTGGAATCGTATGGCGGGAAAATTACAGTGCGCAGCCAAGTAGGCGCAGAAACGGAATTTACGATTTTGCTGCCTTTGGTCAAGAGTGAAGCCTAAGCTGAACGAGGGTTGTAAGACGGAGCTTTTCGTTTTCTTGTGGCTCTTATCGCATGACAAATAACCCTTTCATTTCTGTGGAGAAATGAAAGGGTTATTTGTTTAGTATCGGATTGGTGGATTTGTATGTA
This sequence comes from Paenibacillus sp. GL_099_B, assembly GCF_057835695.1. Classification (NCBI taxonomy): domain Bacteria; kingdom Bacillati; phylum Bacillota; class Bacilli; order Caryophanales; family Paenibacillaceae; genus Paenibacillus; species Paenibacillus sp. GL_099_B. The sequence goes on along the minus strand of NZ_CM174430.1, from coordinate 2,980,916 downwards.
GTGCATCTGTACCGGGGGTTATCGTTGGAGCTTTAACAGTTGATAATGGTTGTACGGTTCATTCTCGATTTCGATCATATTCAGCCATTCAAAATTGCATTTCTGTATTACCTTATTCGATGCCTGATTCGTTATTAAAGCGATGGCATTCAACACTTCAACGTTTGTATTTTCAAATAAATATTGTGTTATTCCTTGTACTGCCTGCGTTGTATAACCACGGTTCCGGAAGTGTTTCGAAATGCCGTACATAATCTCCCGATTGGGCGCTGGCAGTTCTTCCTTGATCCCCGAACAGCACCATCCAATAAACTCATCATTTTCTTTGAGCACTATAGCCAAACGTAAATACAGGTCTCCGATGTCCCCTCCCGCCAAAACAGCTTGTTTAAAATTCTGATTCTCAGGGATTTCGTATTGAGTGAGCCAAAGTGCTCTCTCTTCAACCGTAGCATTCCATCCCGGCAAAAATTCGTAAACCTCAGGTTGCCAGGTAATTTCCTGCAATTTCTCCAAATCCTCAGATCGATATTCGCGCAAATAAATATCTTTGCAGTCAATGATTAATTCATCACTTTGTATGGTTTGTTTCATAATGCCTCCTGGTGTACATCTTATCTACCCTTTTGCGTCTCACTTTAAAGCTCGATAACAAAAAATCAATTCAAATTATAAGCTTGTATTACGTTGTTCTCTTCATCAAGAGCATACACATTCGTGAACGTTGTAATTAACATCATTTCGTCTTCACTCTGGTAAGCTTCCGGCATTTTCACGATAAACGTATTATTGCTGGACTCAACCTCCTGAGTCTCACCGTTTGTGTATTCAATCTTAAACTTGTGTACAGGCATATCGGAATATAAAGCGCCCCATATAAAATTCCCTTTGTTGTTCTTCGGTTCCGCTTGTACCAAAAAGGCAGGCCCCAGATCTGAACTCGCTGTCCAACCTGATTCACTATCCGTATCATAGTGATATCTCCCATTCTTATGTTCATAAGCAGCGAAAACATATTGTGTTTGATCCAGTGACAAGACCAGTTCATTTTGCTGATCTACATTTACCACTTGAAGGGGGTACTTCCAAGTAGACTGAACAGCCCTCTCTAACGTTTTATATCCAAAAATATCATTCCAGAAGAATACACTAACACTAACCAGTACACATACAACAAAGCACGAACTTATCCATAACAGCTTCCTCATATTTCACCTCTTGCACATTGTCAGTTACCTAACAAACATTGGCAGATCATAAACACCGTGAAACTTTGATTTTAAATGGGACTCACGCAAGTCCTTCCTTATCGATAAACTCGTCTTTGGTTAATCCGAACAGGATCATATCCTGGTATTTTCCATCGGTATAAATAACCTGACGACGCACGCCTTCCTGCACACATCCAAGCTTTCTCATCATGGCTGCAGATGGTTCATTGCCTTCGAGAACAGAATCATTGAATTTATTAAGCCGACGCTCGAAAAAGGCATATTTCAGCAAAATTCGAATGGCTCTCGTCCCGTATCCTTTTCCGCGATGGTCCCTGTCAATTTGAATTCCAATGCTAAAGGTACCATTCCGCTCATCGATGCTGTTCAGATTCACGCCCCCAACATTTACACCATCCATATTTTCAATCGTGAACATGATCCGTCCTCTGTCTAGAGAGAAATCGGAGAATGCTTCCGTAAATTTCTTTGCCTCAGCATTCGTAGGTGGCAGCTCTACCTCACATTCCAGTAAACGACGAGCGGGTGAATCAAATCGGTTATAATAATGATCCTCCCAATCTTCCTCACGCAAAGCACGTAATCTGACCTTATTATCCTGCCAAAAATACGCGCTATAGTTAATCTCTCTCATTCTGATATCCCCCATTATTTAGTTTTCTAGCTTTACAAATACATCTTCTTTGTTCCTCAGATCTTCAATAATTTGCTTGTGTGTAGGTAAGAAATGTTCTGGTATGGAATGTATATCAAAAAATCGTGTTTCTATGGACTCTTCACTCTCTTTTATCGTTCCACAAAAGTCGTTGCTTTTGAACATTACTTGCACCAACGCAACTTCATCTCCATTACTATAAACCACCTCGTATTCAGGACCTGAGTATATCGAGAATAATTCTATTGAATTCAGTGTTAAACCTGTTTCTTCATATACTTCTCTTTGTGCTGTCTCCTGAACGGTTTCTCCTATCTCCATAAATCCACCTGGAAACCCCCAAAATCCATTATCCGATCGTTTTTGTAATAGAACTCTGCCAGTCTCATCGAGTACGATAGCCCCTGAAACCACCATGATAACTTTGGCGTTCCCCACAAATGACCGCATATACTGAATATAGTCCTGATCCATGGTTATCTCCTTATATTGTTATAATTGATATTCACAAACTTTCTTAATATGAGCTACGCCTATGATAACCCATATTGTGGAATTTGAGGAGATTTGTTTTCATAAACGATACAACTAAAAATAGCCCCCGGACAGGAAGATCCTGCCGAAGGCTATCATCTATTTTATAATACGTCATTATGATTCTTATTCTTCCGGGTATTGAGACTTGGTTACATTATCGGGGACCGTTTCATCATAGACGTCCTGACCGGGATAATCCCGAACCTCACCTTCGTGCAGCTCATGATTTTCATAATCGAAACGATGCGCGGTCCTTTGATCCACTCGCCACGGCGAGCTTTTGCCAAGAGATTCAGACATTAGAGATGAGCCGTAAGGACCTTCAGGGAACTCTTCGAGTGTGATATCATTTCGCTGCGACTCCACCGTGGACACATCGGTATATTCTTGTCTTTCTTCTTGCAGAAATTTATCCTTCATCGTTCGTCCCTCCATATCTGCTTCGTGGTGATCAAAGCATGTTTATTTTGAACGGAAATGAAAGGATTTATGCATGATCAATGGCAAACACTGCGTTTCAATCTCTGATCCAGAAATAAAATACAAAAACAATAAGTCCGATTATGCAAATCCTTGTATCTCGTTTGGACCATACCAATAAGGAGGAACGTGCTCCAAGCAGTGAATTCTCTCTAACTTTCCGCATTTCCATCGCAATCGTCATATCTTCTGCACGCTGAAACAGCGCCATGAGCAAGGGAATGACCATTGGACCAAGATCACGTAGCCGTACTGTATTCGGTCGTAATGCAGCTTTGCCACGTGCCCGGACGATCAGCGAGAATCGCTGCCATTCACTCCAGATCATCGGGATAAAACGAAAGATTAAAGACACGGCGAGTGCAAACGACGACACGGGCAGCTTGATTTTTTTGCCGATACCAAGTACCCAATTCAGTCCCTCGACCATACGGCCATAAGGCGTAGTCAGTGAAAACCAAAGACTTGCCAACGTGACGATAAACAAACGGTATACATTCAGTAACGTCCCCTCCGCCTGCATCAGGGAAAATCCGAACTGTAGGCCGCCGCCTTCTGTAGAAAGAGTCGTCCCCGACAACGCGGTTGATACGAGAAAGAACAGTACGAGCGGTTTCATTAATTTCAAGCATCCCATCAGAGCCTGCCGTGGCAGCACAACGAGCGCCAAGATGACTGGCACCAACGTAAGAGAGAGACCTAACCATTCGTGTTGAAGCATCGCCGCAGTCACGAGCAAAATGTATAAAATCCATTTCAGACGCGGGTCCATGGCACCATACAATCCTCTGCTTGATCCTGATTCTGCGTGGGTGTATATGGTTTCCTGTGTGCCTTCTCCTCCCGAAGTGTCGGGGCTTGAAAAGGCAAGCTTTGCTTCATCCATTTTGAGTTGATCCTTATTGCCAATAACATCAACCTTCTGCTCTAAAGGCTCATTGACGGACTGAACAATACCTTCAGCCATTTCCTCCGGGGTCAACGCAGTACACGGAAAATGAATGCCCGCCGCCGCAAATTGTTGTGCCAGTTGCATAGAAGGTGGCAGACCAATTCCGGCAAGCTCCAGCAGATCTGGTCTTGTATGAAGTTCCCGAGGCGTGAGATCAGCAACAAGACGCCCCTCCTGCAACAAAAGAACCCGATCTGCATGCGGTAAAAACGTGTCCAGATCGTGTGTAGCCACAATGGCTCCCTCACCTGCAGTTCGATGCTGGTTCAAAGCATCCAGCAGCATGATCACACTTTGTGCTTCCAATCCGGCGCTGGGTTCATCGAGCATTAGCCATGAAGGCTGCGTAGCAGTTCCCAGGGCAAGCCCCAATCTTCTCCGTTCACCCCCACTTAGAGCAAAGGGTGATCTGTCTGAATGGAATCGTTCTTCCTCTCCATGACCCGCTGGAGAGTCCCAGCGCTCCAGTGCTTCGGAAATCTGCTTTTTCTTTTGTTCATCCGGTAGCCGATATGGACGCAGGGAATAAGCAAATTCACGCCCAATGCTTCGGGCGAACAGTTGCTGCTCCGGGAATTGAAAGACCAACCCCATTTGCAACAAAATGGACTGTGGTACTTTCCCATTCTGCCAGAAAGGCTCTCCGTCCAGCTTGAGGCTACCCTCATCTGGAGGTTTTAGGCCAGCGATCGTTTGCAGCAGTGTGGTTTTTCCTGATCCTGTGCAGCCTAATAATAAAGTGATTTCGCCACGGTTCAGTCGGACAGTGATATCTTGAAGCAGCGCTCTTTTGTCAGGTTGTGATGAAGCTATACCTACATGTTCTAATTCGATTGCCAAAGGGCTACCTCCTTAACCAACTGCTCTGGTCGCAGAGGTGTCACATGTTGCAGCAGACCTTTCCGTTTCAGGAGTAGAGCCGTCTGTACTGTAAAAGGCGGAGCAAGCCCAAGCTGTTCGCAGGGTGATGGTTGTTGTGCTCCTTTTCCAGCGTCAGCCGTTGTCTCTTCCTTATCTTCTCCATAGAAGAAAGCCGCAGGCGCTCCATCGTAGACACAGCGTCCCTGTTCCATGGCAATAATTCGATTGCAAAGAGTCGCTTCCTCCAAATGATGCGTAATCCAGATTACCGCCGTCCCCTGCTGGACAATAGTTTGAACTACAGCTTCCATTCGATCTCTGGCTCCCGGATCAAGCATGGCCGTAGGTTCGTCCAGAATGAGTACATCCGGCTTGGCCGCCAGCGCTACCGCGATATTAAGCAACTGCTTCTGTCCTCCAGACAGCATCGATATTGCCGCCTGTGGCGGGTGTTCAAGTCCTACCGTATGTAATGCGTGCTCTCTCCGACGTAATTGTTCATCAGGAGATTCTAGCAGTGAGGATAAGGCAAAATGAAATTCCTCCTCAATGGTATCTCCAAGTACCTGCGCATCAGGCTGCTGGAGCACTCCACGAACAACCAGTTCTGGAGCAGCCATTCTTTCTCCGCCGGATAGCGGAGTGAATCCAATCAGCAGTCCAGCCAGCGTACTTTTGCCGCTACCATTGGCTCCCACAATACTTATCCACTCACCGGGAGCTAAATCCAACGAAACCCCATCCACTGCCTTACGAACACGTCCTGACTCGGAAGCATAATGAACACGGACATTCTCTAGTTTTATCAAAGGTGTAACGTCTTGCATCGCAAATTGGTCCTTTCCCTTTTGAATCTTTTGTGGTACGATCCAAATCGTTAACCACATCCGTTTAATCGGTTAACAATAAGATTACCAAAAATGAAAGGAATGTTCAAACATGAAATTATCTTTGCGAGGTATTGTATTCAGCGCACTGATGGCAGCCATACTTGTTCTTTTTGGTTACATAAGTATTCCCATTGGTTTCTCTCCTGTGCCGATTACATTGCAAACACTTGCGGTTATGCTGGCAGGAGGACTGCTTGGCCCATTATATGGTTTTCTAAGTGTCGCTTTGGTCGTAGTCCTGACTGCAATTGGCTTCCCGCTTCTGCATGGCGCAGGCGGACTTGCAGTACTCCTTGGGCCTACCGGGGGATATGTCATGATGTGGCCCTTCTCCGCATTGCTCATTGGGTTATTACTCAGCAGAATCAAACTGAACGGATTCGTTGGTTATTTCCTGGCCTTTATCGTATTTGAGGTATTTGGTTCAATGTTGATCTATGTTTCGGGCGTGCCCTGGTTGGCCTATGCCTACAAAATGTCATTACCCGAAGCCATGATACAAGGGTTCTATCCCTACATCATCGGTGATCTAATCAAAGCCTTGTTCGCTGCGATCATCATCGCACCTGTGCGCATGGTCTTCCCTCCGCAACGACTGACAGGCAACATGAACTCAACAGTGGTAAAGGCCGACTCCTGATATCGCTAGTTGTATAATGTAATCTTGAACTGAATTTACGAACAAAGCCGTACCCACGTAAACAGAATATCAATCTGTTCACGTAGGACACGGCTTTTGTCTATCGTTTATTATTCCTGACCATTCCCACTATAAAAGGATAAAATTTAGCAAGAATTAGGGCCAGTCAATTTTATTAGCGTGACGTATATCCTGCATCGGCGTGGATCGTAGTGCCTGTGATATAGGAGGCGGCGTCAGATGCCAGCCAGAGACTTGCTTGAGCAATTTCATTAGGTTGTCCAAAACGATTAAGCAAGCTCAACTGAGGAGCATATTCCTCTGCCGTGAAACCGAATTGATCCAAAGCACCTCGTAGCATTGGGGTATCTATTGCTCCTGGAGCAACCGAGTTAACCCGAATGTTGTGTGGTCCGTTTTCCATCGCGGCTACTTTGGTCATGCCAACCACGCCATGCTTGGCAGCTACATAAGCAATGTTGTTGGGTTGAGGACGGAATCCGCTCACCGATGAAATGTTAATAATGGAACCGCCTTTGCCTTGTTTCAGCATTTGCTGAAGTTCATATTTCATACACAACGCAGTACCTGTCAGGTCAACCGAAATCAAGCGATGCCAGTAGGCTTCGTCAAATTCAGCTGCTGGTTTGTCATCTGGCGTGAGTGCGGCATTATTAACGGCCACGTCCAGTTGTCCATAAGTCTCAACTGCAAATTTCACCATTGCTTGTACTTCTTCCGATTTGGAAATATCGACTTTCACGAAAGCGGATTCACCACCAGCCGCACGAATGGATTCAACGACAGCCTGTCCTTTCTCTTCGTTAAAATCTGCAACGACTACTTTTGCTTTGGCAGCTGCAAAAAGTTGAGCAGTTGCTTCACCCATGCCCATCGCTGCCCCTGTTACAATGGCCACTTTACCTTCCAATACGGGAAATGTCATATGAATACCTCCATTAATATTAATTTTAAACAATCCTCAATATATCTATATCATTGACCTTATTCAATCCGTAATATGCCTAGAATTGTACGTTACTGTACACTTGATCGTATTTTGTACACCAAGTTGCAGAATTAAGTGACATGAACGATACTGTAAACGAGGTGAACTATTCATGACAGATCGAATTGACAAACGCATCTTGCGTTCCAAGTCGGATATCAAAGAAACTTTTCTACGCTTGCTTTCACAAAAGCCTTTTCAACAGATCTCCATATCTGAAATTGTCCGGGAGGCCAATTATAATCGGGGCACATTTTATGCCAATTTCGCAACCAAAGAGGATTTGCTTCGTGAGATTATTTAGGAGGTTCTAGTCGAATTTGTTCAACAGATCAAGAATCCCTACAGGTACATTACCAAAGTCAATTTAAAAGAAATGCATGCCGAAGATATCACGCTGTTTACATATTTGAAAGAACAAGCTGCATTATACAAATTGTTATTAAGTGATCATATCCAGGTGGATTTCCGCTACCAAATGGCGAGAGTCATTGAGGATCTTTTTGTAGCAGAATACGAGTATGAGCTTGAGGAAGGGTCGGTAATTGATCCCAAATGGTTATATATCTATCGGGCACATGGAGTCGCAGGTCTTTTGATTCGCTGGATTGAAGAAGATTTTCCAACGCCCCCGCAATATATGAACACACAAATTGTAGAATTAATGCTGTTATCCACAGAAGTTTTTCATGTAAAAAAGTAATCTGTATCATACCCTACGATATTCCATAATTGTCATAATCACTAATTTTCACATGAATTATCATCCAATTATCATGGTATTTTCTTTGAATAAATCATGATATATTTGCATTTCGGAAAACGTTTTCAATACTTAATTTGGTGGTGATTCCATTTAAATCAATCTAGGTTCTTGTTCTATGCTAAACTTAAATCGCCAATTTTTGTAAGCGCTCTATTTTTAGTTCATCGATTATAATTACAAAGGAGAATATGTTAATGAACAAAAACCGCAAATCGGCCCTCTCACTCACTATCGTAACGGCAATGATCCTATCCCTGTTCTCATCAGCCTTCGCTTCTGCTGCTACAGATGACTCGATTCAGGCAAATGCAGCCGCTGCTCCAACCAATATTCAGTCCTATGTTACTGCGATGGAGCCGGGCTGGAATCTGGGTAACTCGCTGGACGCTGTTGGTACAGATGAAACGGCCTGGGGTAACCCTCTGATCACTCAGCAACTGATTCAAAATATCGCCAATCAAGGCTACAAGAGCATTCGTATTCCAGTGACCTGGCAAGCTCATATAGGAGGAGCACCTAACTACACTATTGATACCGCTTACATGAATCGTGTACAACAGGTTGTAAACTGGGCCCTGGATGCCAATCTGTATGTCATGATCAATATCCATCACGATTCATGGCAGTGGATCAGCTATATGGAGAATGACCATGCCAATGTTCTTGCTCGTTACAATTCTGCCTGGACTCAAATTGCAAACAAATTCAAAAACTCATCCACTAAGCTGATGTTCGAAAGTGTAAATGAACCACGCTTCACCGAAGGTGGTACAACGAATACCGCTACTGCTTACGCTTTGCTGGATGAGTTGAATGTATCTTTTCATAACATCGTGAGAGCATCGGGCGGAAATAATGCAACACGTCCATTGGTCCTCCCAACGATGCATACCTCTTCCGCTCAACCAGATCTGGATGCATTATCCCAGACAATTGCGAAATTGAATGACCCTAACATTATCGCTACCGTTCACTACTATGGTTTCTGGCCATTCAGCGTTAATATCGCAGGGTACACCAAATATAATGCTGAAGTGCAACAAGATATTACGGATACATTTGACCGAGTGTACAATGCATTCACAGCCAAAGGTATTCCGGTTATCGTCGGTGAGTATGGCTTACTCGGCTTTGATCAGCACACAGGCGTCATTGAGCAAGGTGAGAAGTTAAAATTCTTTGAATTTATTGGCCAGTACCTACGTCAGAAACAGATGACCACCATGTTATGGGATAATGGACAGCATTTTGGCCGTAGCAGCTTCACCTGGTCTGATCAGGATCTGTATAACACGATGAAAGCAAGCTGGACAGGTCGTTCCTCCACAGCTGAATCGGATCTGGTTTATCTGAAAAAAGGGGCTGCAATTCAGGATAAAACAGTAAAACTGAATCTCAATGGCAATACATTTAGCTCTCTTGCTAATGGCAGCACTACCCTTGTTCAAGGTACAGATTATACGATCAGTGGTGATGTGCTGACATTGAAATCCCGTCTGTTGACCAGACTGACCACTTCAGGCAATCTTGGTGTTAATGCCAAGTTGACCGTAAAATTCAACAAAGGCGCAAACTGGAACCTGAATATCATCAAATATGATACGCCTAAACTGAGCAATGTAACGGGCACAACGAGCTCGTTTGCGATTCCGACTACCTTTAATGGCAATCAGCTGGCCACCATGGAAGCAACTTATACAAGTGGCGGAAACGCAGGTCCGCAAAACTGGACTTCTTTTAAAGAATTTTCCTACGCTTTCAGTCCAAATTATAGTAGCAACGTCATTGAACTGAAACAAAACTTCTTCAACGAAACGAATAATGGCGAAGTCATTCTCAAGTTCCACTTCTGGAGCGGAGACGTCATTACGTACAAAATTACGAAGAATGGTTCCAGTGTTGTCGGAATCTCTTCCTAATAGAGTTTCACAGCTCAATGTGTAGCACATAGGAATTCAATTCACGAAACGTTGTGTCCAGGGCAACAGGCTCTGGACACAACGTTTTTTCATTTATACTTGGTTAAGCCTAATGACGACGGGGACCCACTATCAGTGGCTTCACAATAAAAATGAAATATCTCCACTCCGGCTGTGAATGACATATGTTGCTCCCAAGCCTTTATAAACAAGCCCAACATGAGCCCTGTTGCTGGAAACGACATAGAGTTGTTGCGGACACAAGCTGCGACACAGCTCAATGTCCTGACAGCACTGCGGCAAGCTATTTTCGAATACAAAGGCGTTTTTTACTACAAATTCGAGCGGAAGCTGGTTACGGTCTGCCATTTCCTGAATGTAACGAACGGTGACTGCACCAAGCGATTGAAGTTGTTCCCCCTCTTCTTCGCTGTGTGCAAGCACAACAACCGCAAATCCCCTCTTCAATAATACATCCACAAAATTCTTTCCCGCCTCACCGTGCCCTGTCGATACCACCATCATTGCTTCATCCATTGCCGCCAACCTCGCCTTCACATCAGATCCTGCAAATGCCATCTGGAGTACGTTATGTGCGAATCATAGTCCTCTGTCTGCATCTCCGCAATTGAACTGCATCCGATTTCTGCAGCGTTCTGATCGATTCCAGGCAATCCAGGTGAGCATTTCTTGCCTAATCTCCTCTTTTCGCTGTCATACGGCATGTTGCTCGGTCTGTCATGAGCGGAAGAAAAAATCGAGTTATTCGTGTCCAAAATGCAGATATATCTCTTGTTAACCGCTTACATGTGTGAATTCCAAACCAACAATCGGAAAATCAGGCGTATATCCATCCCATTTGATTTTACTTGAGCTGTGTTCAGTCGTAACATAATCGGCAGGATAACGAAAACAATAGAAAACAATAAGATGATTTTTCCTACGGAGGTTGGATCGTGTGATTGCAAGTTGTGATGTGGAGATTCGATCGGAGATTCGTGTTGATGCTCGGATTAGTTCCATGGAGATTATTCGGTACGATATGCGAAAATTACCTTTCATAGCGCGGGAACATTCATCCTGTTACTGCGGGTTGTTCAAAATCTCATGCGGGAATGTTCATGGTTTTGCCGAATTTGAATTACCTGAGGGTTCCCATCCCCCTGATCTGGTAAAATGGGCTTCGGTGTTCAGAGCTTTAAAAGGCATGGAGCTGTCACAGGTCACGCAATATATTCAGCAGCATCAAGAGCTATGGGGAAATAAACGCATGCTGTTCCTGCACGAAGCCTTTAGCGATTTGCTTCTCAACCTGGTGCAAGGCAGCGCATCTGATGTGATGTTAAGCCGGGAAGAAATTCGTGCCTTCCTGATGCAATATGCACTCACGTACTATTCTTTTTGACACCTTCCGTTAAGTAGAAAAGATACATAAAAGTGCAAAGAAACCTTGGTGATATACACCGGGTCTCTTTGCATTTTTCAACCTGACTTTTTCAAAAGTTTACGCTTATTGCGGTTCAGTAAATTTCACAACAATTAGTGCTTCCCCATTGGCTTGAACTGGGCCAGTCATAGTTGCCATTACCTGTTTAATCCTTTCGTTCCCATTCGGGATGAGCACAGGTGTAATCAATGGCAGCCCGGCAGCCTGGATCGCTTCCATGTCAAATTCAATCAACACTTGTCCTGCGGTAACGGTGTCTCCGCTATTCACATATGCGGTAAAACCTTCACCCTTCATTCCAACGGTATTAATTCCAATATGCACAAGCATCTGAACACCTGTTTCATGTTCCAGAATTACGGCATGTTTGCTCTTGTTCATTACATGAGCGATGACACCGTCAAAAGGTGCAAATACTTTGCCCTCAGAAGGCTCAATAGAGATCCCTTCTCCCATATGCTTTTCCGAGAATGCAGGATCAGGAACCTGCTCCAAAGCAACAGCTGTACCTGTAATCGGTGATGCAATCTCCAACATATCTACCTTGGTGCGATGGTTAACGGCCTGGCTGGCAGATGAGTTTGAATTTTGTGACAGAACTTCCGACTTGCTCTCTTCTCCTGCATTGCTCGGAACTTCCTCCGCAACAGGCTGATCCTTATATCCGAAGAACCAGGTAAGTGCAAATGCAATTCCCATAGCCACTACGTTGGACAAAATGTACAAAGGCAATTGACTATTCAAATACAAGAGCGTGCCCGGAATAACCGTCACCGCCATACCTGTACCTTGCAAATGGAACAAAGATGCGATAAATCCACCCACAGCGCCTCCGACAAGACCCATGATGAACGGTTTCATGTATCGCAAGTTAACCCCGAAGATTGCAGGTTCAGTAATCCCTAGAAATGCAGAGAATGACGAAGGAAGTGCGAGTGCCTTCAGCTTTGTATTTTTGGTCTTCAACCCCACCGCCAGACAAGCTGCTCCTTGCGCAGCCATGGCACATGTAATGATCGCGTTGAACGGATTAAAGCCCGTTTTCTCCAGCAATTGAATCTCCAGAAAGTTAAAGATGTGATGTACACCGGTAACAACAATAATTTGATGGAAGAAACCAATAATAATACCCGCAATACCAAATGGCAGTCCCAATACGGCTGTTGTCCCATGCAGCACCCACTCCTCAAGGGAATGGAATACCGGACCAATCGCGAAGAGACCAAGCGTAATCATAACCGTCAGTGTAATAAAAGGGGTGAGAATTAAGTCAAGCGCCTCTGGTACGCGTCTTCTCAGAACCTTCTCAAACTTCGCTCCGATCAATCCTACGAAGAATGCAGGCAGTACGGAACCCTGATACCCGACCACCGGTATGAATCCGAACATATGCAGCGGTTGTGCTGATCCATCGGCCACAGCGTATGCATTCGGCAGCGCAGGATTCACAAGCATCAGACCCAAAACGATGCCGAGAACCGGACTCCCGCCAAACACTCGGAACGCAGACCAGGCTACCAGTGCAGGCAGAAATGCAAATGCCGTGTCCGTCAGGATCTGAGTAAATAACAGGAAATTGGGCGAAATGTCCTCCGGTGTTGCACCAAACAGCGATAAAATTTCATTTTGAGTGAGCAGCCCCCGCAGACCCATGAACAGTCCCGTTGCTACGAGCACAGGGATAATCGGTACAAAAACGTCACCGAACGTACGAATGGCCCGTTGAAAAGCATTGCCTTCCTTTTTACCCTGACTCTTCACGTCCTCCTTGGAAGACCCTTCGATGCCCAGCTTCTCAACCTCTTCAAATATCCGGTTCACTGTTCCTGTTCCAAAAATGATCTGATACTGGCCCGAGTTGAAAAAGGCCCCTTTAACTTTGTCGATGTTCTCGACCTGCTTCTGATCGATCTTGTCCTTGTCATTCACCATGATGCGAAGACGTGTTGCACAATGTGCAAATGATGCGATATTTTCTTTGCCCCCGATGGCACGAATAACGTCCTGGGCAATCTGCTGATTATCCGACATGGTTCTTCATTCCTCTCACGTTATATCTAATAATCCCATTTTGATGCCTGAAATCCTGCCTTACCCCCATGTGCAAAGAAGCGAATCTCCACACTTTCCTTGCTTGGGAAGATACGGCTTGTGAATACCTCTTCTCCATCATTGACAAAGATCTCAACGGAAGAAGAATCCACAAAGATATGGAACTTAAGCACGTCTGCATTCAATGCGCAGCGCCGTACATTCCCATTCTGATCCGCGAGCGTGGCGCCTGACTGGGAGCGATCCAGGATTACTTTCTGTGCCAACCGATCATACTGCAGCACGGTCTTCTCTTCTGCACTCGCCCTCAATTCAAGGCCTACAACCTCTGCGTCAAAATCACGGATTTCACACTCCAATTCATAAGCCATTCCAGCAAAGTCTGCGAAAGATCGAGTCTCATGATCAAGTGTGAATTCCATATGAGTCCCTTCAGAATCCCCGCGCAGCTTCACCATTTCAGAGACTGGCTGCTGAATTAACTTCCCCTCTCGGAGTGACAACTGCCGAGGAATCGTGAGGCAATGTGCCCATCCACTCTTATCTGTCGGATACTCCAAATCGGGAAGTCCCATCCAGCCCACCAAAATTCGTCTTCCATCCGGCGACTGCATCGTCTGCGGGGCATAAAAGTCAAATCCACGATCCAGCTCCTGAAACAGACCATGTTCGAAGTGCCTTGTCTGAAGATCCAGTGGTTCACCAATCAGATAGCCCGACTGAAAAATGTTCTGATACTCATCTTCCTGACTCTCTATTCCTTGTGGCGAAAAGATCAGTACACCTTGACCCTGCATCTCCAGATAATCGGGGCACTCCCACATGTAGCCAAAGTTAGGTAGCCCAGTATGAATCTCTCCTAGAAACGTCCAGTTTCTGAGATCTGACGAGCGATATAATACCGTGCATCCCGTTTCATCTACACGCTGGGCTCCAATCACACAATAATACGTGTCACCCTGCTGCCAAACCTTGGGGTCTCTGAAATGTTCCGTGTAGCCAGAAGGTACTTCTGTGATCACAGGTTGATGCACTTTGGTTATTGAACCGCTTTCATCCATAATCGCCAGACACTGATACGGATGCCTGATCCAATCTTCATCTCTTGTATTGCCTGTGTATAACAGATTGAGCTGGCCTTCTTTTTCAATAGCACTGCCCGAATATGCCCCGTGTGAGTCATATGTGTCGCCCGGCTGAATTCCGATTCCAACTTCTTCCCAGTGCACCAGATCCGTTGAACGGGTATGGTACCAATACTTCAATCCATGCTCGGTCCCGAGTGGGAACCACTGGTAGAACAGATGATAATACCCCTGATAATAAGAGAATCCGTTAGGATCGTTAAGCAGTCCGGTTATCGGCTGGATATGGTAATGCTGTCTCCATGGACAAGCAGAGATCAAACCTTCCAGCTTGCCTATTTCTCCAGGCTCTGCCTGCTCGATTCGTCTGTAGCGTTGCTCTCTAGTCATTTTCATAAAAAGTGTTCTCCATCCTAGCTAATATAAATTAGACCAAGAAATTTTACACTTGGCCACTTCGATGGCAGAACAATCCTCCGATCGCTGTTATCCCCAGATTTCCTTGATCCCTTTTCTAAAGGGTGAAATCCGTTGATAAAGGCGAACACTACGTTTCTATAGATTTTTTCTGCCCTCTCCGTGATCGTGTAACTCTTAATTTAATTTATTTTAAAAATCCAAAAATTAGAGGAACCGGTTCCAGTGCGCTCAAAAAAATAATTCCATATGGCTTTTTCGCCTGCCACCATGTTCCCATATCCGTAGTGGACATTTAGTGTGGAACCGGTTCGATGGAATTATCATAAAGGATTCATTTATATCTTGTCAACGCTTTCTCGTGGAATAATCTCCACATCAAGGATCGTGCACTGCTCCACTGGCTCACCTTTTACCAGACGAATAATGTGCTGGGCCGCCACTTGACCTGCCTCAAAATAATGATATTTTACTGTCGTTAGTGTAGGATGAATCATCTCGGTAATTTCATAACCGCCAAATCCGGTAACGGATAAATCCTGCGGGATTTGTATCTTATTGGAAAAAGCAATCTTCATCACACCCAGTGCGATGTTATCTGTTGCGCCCACAATAATCGTCGGTTTGCTTTCTTTCAAAATCGCTTCTGCGGTAATGATCGCCTCGGACATTTTGAAGCTTGTCTCATAATACGTCACATCACATCCGCCACATTCGTCGATCGCACGCTTGAACCCCTGTTTGCGATGGATACCCACCGCCTGATCTCTCTCGGTAACCCCAATATAGACGATTTTCCGATGTCCCTTTTCCACAACATGCTTACCCATCTCATACCCCGCCTGATCATCATTATGAACCAGACTGTGTAGCTGTTCATGCTGCTGTCCTACCAATAGCACCGGAATTCCAATGTCTTCAACGGCTTTGAGATGTGCGTCGGTCACTTCTGCGGCAAGCAGAATAATGCCGGATACCTTCTGTCTGGCAAAGTCATATATGGCATCAATCTCACGCTGCATATCCTGGCTCGTATTTGCGATCAGCATCTGATACTGATTATTTCTTAATTCTTCATCGATACCGATCAATGTCTGAGAGGTTGCAAAGGAATCCAGACGAGGAACAACCGTTCCAATAATACTGGTTTTTTTTGCCTTGAGACTCTGTGCAAACGTATTGGGTACGTAATTGTATTGTTTAATAATGCGCTCAATTTTCTCCCTTGTATCCTCACTAACAGAACCACCATTCAGGAAACGAGAGACTGTGCTCTTCGCCACGCCTGCCATTTGGGCGATATCCGAAATCGTTTTATTCATAACTTCTCCTCTTATTCTCATTCGCTTGAATTCACTTATATTACCTTATATTATACTTCGAATGGCAAACCCTTGCGAATACTATTCCCATGGAGTCATTAGTAAATCTCACAGAACACTGGAAGCACATGGATAATGCATCACAGTAAAGCGTTATTGATGCATGGCATTAATTCAGCTTCTTGCAGACAAGGAACATGAGATGCTAGTATAACTTCAATTCATAACGTGCATCATGAAATACAGAACAGAACATCATTATTCATACAGGCTATGACGGAAAGAGTACGCGGAGTTATCGTTCATTACAGGGACGTGGTGCCAAAGACTGAGAGCACCCGAAAGGAACACGCCGCCGAAGTTCACTCCCGAGCCGATTGCTGAAGAGCTGCTCCTCATGGATATAGCTTCTAGGACAATCCGTTCCTTGCGTTAAAAGGTCAAAGTGAGAAACAGATCGGCTGTATTCAATCAGCAGTACGTTTCTAATTAGGGTGGTACCACGGCTTCTTCGTCCCTTACGGATGAAGGGCCTTTTTGTGTTTTTTCATATATCTAAATTGAAGGAGTGGATCAGCATGGATCAAAGCATGAACTTGGAACAATTAAGAGGCCGATTGAGTGAGATTAATCATAACCTCCTGCACTTGTTGTCAGAACGGGCCCAAATTACACAGGAAATTGGTCAAATCAAGGAAAAACAGGGTGTCCCCAAATTTGATCCGGTTCGCGAAAAAGAAATGCTGGAGGAACTGACTGCCGCCAATCCGGGGCCTTTCCAAGATGATGCCATCAAACTTCTGTTCAAACAGATTTTCCAGGCTTCCCTGAATCTTCAGGTCGACGAACACAAGAAACAGCTGCTCGTGAGCCGCAAAAATCAGCAGGAAGATACTGTCGTGTCCATCGGAAACGTCAAGGTTGGCGCAGGCAAACCAATTATGATCGCCGGACCGTGCTCGGTTGAAAGTTATGAGCAGGTACGCGAGGTCGCAGCAGCGCTGAAAGAAGCCGGCATTACCGTGATGCGCGGTGGTGCATTCAAACCTCGTACTTCCCCATATGACTTCCAGGGACTCGGAATCGAAGGATTGAAAATTCTGAAGGAAGTTGCCGACGAGTTCGGATTGAAAACAATAAGTGAGATTGTGCATCCAAGTCATATTGAGCTGGCTGGCCAGTATATTGATGTAATCCAGATCGGTGCCCGTAACATGCAAAACTTTGAACTGCTCAAGGCTGCCGGTGATGTTCGGATTCCTATTCTGCTGAAACGCGGTTTGGCGGCAACCATTGATGAATTCGTTCATGCTGCGGAGTACGTCGTCTCCCGTGGGAACAAACAGGTCATGCTGATTGAACGCGGCATCCGCACCTATGAAAAAGCAACACGAAACACACTAGACATCTCTGCTGTGCCGATTCTGAAACAGGAAACTCATCTGCCTGTGCTTGTGGACGTCACTCACTCGACCGGGCGTAAAGATATCCTTGCCCCTTGTGCTAAGGCAGCTCTTGCAGCGGGTGCAGATGGTGTTATGGTTGAGGTTCATCCGAATCCAGCGGTAGCCCTCTCCGATAGCGCACAGCAATTGAACATTGAGCAGTTCAACCAGTTCCTCTCCTCTGTGAGACAATCTGGATTGCTGAAGGATCAATAGGTTATTAACAATAAAAGCCTGACTGAAATGTGTGGTTCATACGAAAAACGGTATGATCCGACATTTCTCAGGCTTTTGACTATCTTAAACTTAATCTCTATACATCGCTCTGCTCCACTTTTCTCAAACTTCAATAATAATGGGCAGGATCATCGGTCTTCGTTTCGTCTGGGCGTAGATGTAATGACCGATCTCGTCTTTAAGCTTTCTTTTGATCACATTCCACTGATTCGCTCCGCCTCCGGTTAACTCATCCATCTTGTTCTGAACCAGCTCATGAATCTCTTTCATGAATTCTTCGGAGTCTTTCACAAACACAAAACCTCTGGAGATGATTTCAGGTGAAGTAACCATATGCTTCTCCGTTTTGCTCAGCGTAGTCACAATCACCAGCATTCCATCGGAGGACAGTTGCCTGCGATCACGCAGCACAATATTCCCGACATCTCCCATAATCAGACCATCGACAAGACTGTTACCTGAAGGAATTTTGGGGCCGGGAGAAGCCACGCCGTCTTTGTACTGAATCATATCCCCATTGTTCACGATAAATACATGATCCCGTTCGATCCCCACAGACTCCGCCAGTTGTCTATGCTGATACAGCATGCGGAACTCACCGTGAACTGGAATTAGATAATCAGGCTTCATCAGGGTTAGCATCAGTTTGAGCTCTTCCTGGCTGCCATGACCGGATACATGCATGCCTGCTGCACCGCTCGAACCATATATAACGCGTGCACCGAGCACATACAGATTATCAATGACATGCGCAAGATTGCGTTCATTCCCTGGGATTGCTCCCGCAGCAATAATGACAGTATCTCCAGGTGTGATCTTCACATGAGGATGCTTGGAGGCGGCCAAACGGGATAATGCAGCCATCGTTTCTCCCTGGCTTCCCGTACAGAGCACAACGACCTCATCAGGTGGAAACTGATCTGAATCAATGGCCTCAATGAGCAGCCCCTCAGGTACATCCAGGTATCCCAGTTCACTGGCTACGGACACTACATTAATCATGCTTCTGCCCAGCAGAGCCAGCTTGCGCCCCGTCTCGAATGCCGCATTTACAATCTGTTGAACCCTGCTTACGTTGGACGCAAAGGTTGAAATAAACACTTTTTGTTTCGCACGAATGAACGCGTCCAATATGTGATCACCAACGATCCGTTCGGAAGGCGTAAACCCGGGTCTCTCTGCATTAGTACTCTCGGACAACAACACATGCACACCTTGTTTGCCAATCTCGGCCATACGGTGCAGATCAGGATATGGCCCATTTACGGGAGACATATCAAACTTGAAATCCCCAGTATGGACGACATTCCCGCCAGGTGTCTGAAAGAAAATACCTAGACAATCCGGTATGCTGTGACTGGTCGCAAAAAAAGAAACCTGAATTCCACCCAGCGTAATGCTGGATTTGGAATCAACTGTATGCAGATCCGCTTTGCGCAGCAGCCCATGCTCTTTCAGTTTCAGTTCAATCAATCCTCGTGTCAGTCTGGATGCATACACAGGGATATTGATTTGTTTTAACAAATAGGGAATGCCGCCAATGTGGTCTTCATGTCCATGAGTAACCACAAGCGCCCTCACCTTGTCCTGATTTTCCAGCAGATACGTTACATCCGGAATGATGAGATCAATGCCCGGCAGGGTTTCATCCGGAAATTTGGAACCACAGTCGATGACAATGATGTCCTGATTATACTGGATAAGATACATGTTCTTGCCTATTTCATTCAAGCCGCCAAGTGCCGCGATATACAATTTGTTGTTGGCGAGATTCAAATCGGATTGATCCTCCTCTGCGTGCAGTATTAGCATTGCTGCTTTGCATTTTTCTATGTATTTTTAGTATGGAAATTCTGACCGCAGTTATGCATTTCTGAGCTATTTCCATGCAAAAAAGCCACAGCGGAGAACTTCTCCACTGTGGCCTGCATCATCCTATACGAAAGATTTATCTCGTTGAAGCAAAACTTCCTGCTCATAGTTTTTGATCTCAGCGATCCACTGTTCACGTACAGGTACTTGCTGCTGGGCGCAATAATAATCCCAGATCGCGCCGAAAGGATAGGACTTGAACTCTTCCGTCAAAGCAAGGCGAAGGGTGTAATCCCCTTCCAGCTCAGCTGATTTCAGAGCATCCACAGGTTCCAGCATCGCACGTAGCAACGCTTTAATCGTGTTGCGTGTGCCAACTACCCACGCAGCAACCCGGTTGATGCTTCCATCAAAGAAATCGAGTCCGATATGTGTTGTTGGAAGCAGATCATGACGTACCAATTCGCGGGCAATTTCCAGCAGCTCATCATCCATAATGACAACATGGTCACTGTCCCAACGCATTGGACGGCTGACATGCAGCAGAATGCTGTTGGTAAACAGGGCCAGTGAAGACAGTTTGTTAGAAATGACTTCCGTTGGATGAAAATGTCCGGCATCGAGGCAGATTAACGTATCATTTTGCAGACCATAGCCCATATAGAATTCATGAGAACCAACGACATACGCTTCGGAACCGAGGCCAAACAGCTTACTCTCGACCGCATCCAGATGATACTTCGGATCAAGCTTCTCGGCAAACACCTCATCAAGTGAATCTTTCAACCGCTTCCGCGGTGTCATCCGATCGACCGGATTATCCTTGAACCCGTCCGGTACCCACACATTGGTTACACAGGTCTGGCCCAGCTGCTCACCAAAGTAAGCGCCAATGCGGCGGGATGCTTTGCAATGATCGATCCAGAACTTGCGAATCGCCGGATCGGCATGACTTAGCGTGAAGCCGTCACTTGATTTTTCATGTGAAAAGCAGGTTGGATTGAAATCCAGACCAAGCCCCTGTTCTTTGGCCCATTTCACCCAGTTCTCATAATGCTTCGGCTCAATCCGATCCAGCTCCACTTGTTCGTCCGTATCCGCATAGATCGCATGCAAATTGACCTTATGTTTGCCGGGAATCATGGAGAAGGCTTGCTCCAGGTCTGCCCGAAGCTCTGCAGGTGTCGTTGCAGCCCCCGGATACTGACCTGTAACGGATATTCCGCCCGTAAGTTCCCCGTCTTTATTCAGAAAACCTTTCACATCGTCCCCTTGCCAACAGTGAACAGATACTTTGATCTCCACGAGCTTCTTCAGCACTTCATCCGTATCAATTCCATGCTGAGCATATAATGATTTGGCTGCTTCATATGCTTGCTTGACCTGATTTTCCATGTGCGAGAACCCTCCTTATTATCGTGTAAATGCTGCTGGCACACCGCCGTCAATCGTCATCATACATCCGGTTGTTTTTTCCGATTTGGAAGAGGCAAAAAAGGCGATGCCTTCCGCAATATCTCTCGGATAAATATTGACGAGCAAAGTCGTACGTTTACGATAGTACTCTTCCAGTTGATCGGGTTCGATACCATAGGCCGCTGCACGTTCATTCCTCCATGAACCGTTCCAGATCGCTGAACCTTGCAGAATAGCATCCGGGAGAATCGTATTTACACGAATACCGTATTCCCCACCTTCAGCCGCGATGCAGCGGGCCAAATGAGCCTCAAGTGCTTTGGCCGAGCTGTAAGCAGAAGCGCTTTTACCCGCATATACCGAGTTTTTGGACCCGATAAATACCATACTGCCGCCAATCCCCTGTTGTTTCATCAGCTTGAAGGCTTCGCGTGCCACGAGGAAGTACCCTGTACCCAGCACATTCATGTTCAAGTTCCATTCTTTTAACGATGTTTCGTCGAATGGACTCGAGGTGGCCAGTCCTGCATTGTTCACGATAATATCCACGCCGCCATATTGTACGGCAACTTCGGCATACGCAGATTGCACGGCTTCCTCATCAGTCACATCCATCTTCAATGCATATGCTCGATTGGCACCATATTGGTCGTTAATTTCCTGAGCTACCTTCTGTGCTCCTTCAAGGTTGAGGTCCGCGAGAACGACATGTGCCCCTTCGGATACCAATCTGCGTGCGGTTTCACTTCCAATTCCACCGGCACCCCCGGTAATAAACGCCACTTTGCGGGAAAACTCAGTCTCCGCCGGAGCCAGCGATAATTTGTAAAGCTCAAGCGGCCAGTACTCTACATTGTAGGATTCATTGGCGCTGAGGGATACGAATTGGCCCAAACTTGTCGCACCGCGCATCACCGCAATGGCTCTATGATACAATGCCCCGCTTACCTGGGACAGTGCCCAGCTCTTGCCTGTGTTGATCATGCCCACACCTGGGATAAGAATGACGCGAGGTGCAGCTTCGAACATCACGTCACCATCATTTTTGTTGCTCTCAAAATATTGTTGATATTGTTCTTTGTAGGCGGCCACGCCTTCCACCAGCTTGGATTTCAGCCCTTCAATATCCTCCGCGTCCGGTGTCCAATCGATGAATAGAGGTACCACTTTGGTATGCACCAAATGATCCGGGCACGCCGCGCCTACCTGTGACAGCTTCAGCGAATCCACTCCACCAACAAAGGCAAGCACATCCTCCTGATCGTCAAAGGACAAAATCATTTTTTTGCTATCCGATACCGCTCCCCGAATGGTCGGCATTACTTTGGATACGATCTGGCGACGAACTTCTGCCTCAAACGCAGGATGCTTCTCTCCGCCAAACAGGTTTCCTTCGTCAACACGTGCTTCAATGAAGGCTTCCGCTTCATTAATAATTTTGATCGTCTGCGCGTAACATTCTTCCGATGTTTCTCCCCAAGTCACAAGTCCGTGTTTCTCCATCAGAACCAGTTCGGCATTGGGATTCGAGAATACGCTTTCAGCAATCATCTTGGATAGTGTGAATCCGGGACGCACATAAGGAACCCATACAAATCGATCCCCGTAAATCTCTTTCGCCAGTTCTTTTCCGTTATCTGCACAACACAGACTAATAATCGCATCCGGATGGGTATGGTCCACATGTTTATATGGAAGGAATGCATGCAGCAATGTCTCAATGGATGCACGCGGATGCTTGGAATCGATCATGCAATGTCCCAGATATTCGACCATCTCTTCATCAGACATGGATTCACGTTCGATTAATGGACGAATGTCTTCAAGTCCAAGGCCTGTAAAATGCTTCGCCTGCATGGAAGCCAAGTCAGATCCACTGCCTTTTACATACATCACTTCTATATCACGGCCGCGAAAATCTTTCACCGTCGTTTTGGTAGACGTGTTGCCTCCGAAAATGTTACATACACGGCGATCTGACCCAATCAGATTGGATCGGTAGACCAGCTGCTCCAGTCCGGTTGTTTTCTCCGAAGCCTGAGATGAATTCCATAAACTCTGTACCATTTGTTCCCCTCCGATAATGTTTGTTTTATTCCTAATCAGAGTTTATCATCTTTGTTTTGTTTTGAAAACAAAAGATTTTAAATATAAACGGAAAAATTCAAAAGAATTCTGTTTTGACAATTTTTCTTTCAATATAAAACACCCTGACGTGTTGGTCAGAGTGTTTGGAAGAGATTTTTTGCTCACAACAAGCTTAATGTCGCTAGTGGATTGGATGAATCATTTTAGCAAAACTAGACCCTAGTAGATCCCTGCTTTCTTTGAAGTATTTTTAATTCCGTAAGTGTCGTTGACGACTGTGTTTCCAAAGCTTGTCAAACTTCCGTTAGGACCCGTAGCCAAATCCAAATAGTTCAAATCGGAGCTGTTGCCATACCAAGACCATGCGAGCCAGCCTACGCCTTTTTCCTGACCATATTTCATGATCGCATATTCATCGACGTCACCGTTCGTGTGGTATCCACCGAACTCACCGATGATCAGGGCAAGTCCTTTGTTCAATACGCTTTCCATGTTGGATTTTACGGTTGCAGCATCTTTACCGGCATATTCATACATGTGAATCGAGAATACGGTGTTTTTCTGTGAATCCGCTGCAAATACACTTTGTCCATAGTCCACGATGGATTGCGGGTACTGCCCCCAGCCCGCTGCATCCACGATCAATGTATTGTTAATACCAGCATTTCTCAGCTTCGGAATCGCTTTTTTGTACCCGTCAGCCCAGGCACTGCCATTCCATGTTCCATACCATTCGTTCGCAATATTTACGATAACCCTGTCTTCTTTGCCAATGAGTGCTTCCTTGATGCTAATCCAGTAGTTTACTGCTGCATCCAACGAATTATAGTCATCCTTACCTGTTGCATCATGTACTTCGAGCACCGCAATCATTTTGTTCGCGCTTACAACATTAATGATGTTTTTAACGGAGTTCAGATCGTCTTTGGTGTACTGTGTGCCATTGGAGAGCACAATCCGTACGGTGTTGGCACCTGTTTTGGCAATTGCAGGAATAGCTGTGTTCAGGTCGTTCTTAAACCATGAATGTCCATGATTGACACCTCTCATAACAAATGCCTTGCCAGTGGAATCGTACAATTTGCCTCCGCTTACATAAAATCCTGTAGCAGCAGACGCTTTGGGTGCAGCACTCCCCAGAATCACCAACATAAGTGCAGCTATTACGGTAAAGACTGTACACTTTTGCAACTTGACCATTCGCTAGAACCTCCTACATTTTTTTTATTTATTTCAATTAACCCTGCTCAAGGCAATAAGTTAACTAAAATCAAGAGTAACTTATAATAAATAAGGTTATTGAAATCAACAAGTAACTTTACATAAAGATAAATAATTTAATTTTATTTACCTTATCGTTAAGGTTATGGACATATAATAAAATGAAAACGCTTACTGGTCAAGTTATTTTTACCATGATAAGGAATTTATTTTGTACTCGCTACCTCCCCCATCAACACACTCCCTATTTGGCAATCGACCCCCTAAACACTTCAAATCGTTTTCAAAACAAAGAGAGCACCTCGTTCACCCCTAAAAGAAGTGAATAGGTACTCTCTGTTTCATATGGATGGTCAATGAATATCATCTGCGCCGGGCAAAGTCCACAAATCTGAACTTGTCCGGGCGATGCCTTGCCTCTGTGAACTGGAATTGACTGGCATCCTCCAGGTAAACCTGGCTCCTAACCACAACTACATTGTGGAACCCTTCAAGATCAAGCAATTCCCTATCCTCAGCGGTAGGCTCCTCCACCAAAATTTCCTTTTTGGCAAAAGAGATGGTCAGCCCGAGCTCTTCCTCAATGTACTCGAAGATGGAGTCATTACATATTTCCTTGCTCAAACCGGGAATAAGCCTCTGGCTTATATGGTCCTTATCGAGAATGACATGTTCGCCATCCACTTGCCGTACACGTCTGATCTCCCAGACCTTTTCATTCAGGCCAAAATTGATTTTCTTGAACAAGGCCTGATCAACCTTTTTTTCTTCAAAAACCTTAACGTACGTTTTGGCCCGATGTCCCATTTTTTTAGCCAGTTCCTTGAAGCTAACGAGGCCCGAAATAGGAAAATCAATTTTACGTATATCCAGTACAATGGAGCCCTTACCTTGGATTTTCTGAATATAACCTTCTTCAGACAGCATTTTAAGCGCTTTGCGAATCGTCTCTCTGGACGTTTGATAACTTTCCGATAAATCCAGTTCCGAGGGAAGCAACGTGCCTGCTTCAATTTCTCCAGTCCGAATACGAGCTGCAATATCTTCATAGATTCGGATAAATTTATTATTCATCATTCATCACCACTGTCCATTACCCTTTTTTATCATATTGGCAACCTATTATAACATTAAAAGTCGAATAACGGATAATGTGGCTACTGAGGATGATGAAATGATAAATTTCCATGTGATTCAATCCAAGTATTTTACGCCAATTTTGACGTGTTAGCCTTACCGTCTATATCAATACTCGTTCCTTTATCATCCATAGTTCGGTTCTCTTCCTCCATAGTTTGACCTTCTTCTATAATACGGATCAGTTTGTTCAGTCGGAAGATCAGGGCTGCGGCCTCAGATCTGCTCAGATGCTGCATTGGTCGGAAACTGCCGTCTTCGTACCCGGTAAGCATGTACATTCCAGCAAGCTCTTCAACCTCCTCTTTGGCCCAATCGGACACATCCATCTGATCCGTAAAAGCACGACGTGAAGTTGCGGATTCCGGCTTAATTTTGCGAATAACATTCGCAATGATCTTCGATGCCTGTTCCCGGGTTACCAGCGCATAAGGAGCAAATTTACCATTCCCCATGCCATGTACCATACCAAGACTTACGGCTGCTTCGATCTCTGGAGCAAACCAATCCTGATCGTTCACATCCCGAAAAACATGCTGATAATCGGCAGATGTATCCAGACCCATTAATCGCACAATAAGTGCTGTGAACTCAGCTCTTGTAATGGGACGACGGGGTTCGAAACGGGTTTCACTCACACCTTGAATGATGTTTTGCTCTGCCAGCCATATAATCTGATCTTTATTGAATGTTTGACCAATATCAATGAACTTAACCTCTTTCTTGGCTGTTGTTTCCACTTTATCATTTTGATCAGCTGGAGACACTCCAGACTGAACATCCTCCGGTTTAGAGGAAGGTGCAGATGAACCAGCTCCACTTCCGCTTGGAGGTGGATATGGCAGAGTCACGGCAGTGGCCTGCTGGCTTTCACTTTTTTCCCCGGCTGAATTTTCAGTCCACAATATGACATCATAGCGCTGCCCACCCGCTAGTCCTGTCCATATGTAGCTTCGATCCTTTCCGCGATAAATCTCCCGCCCACTACTAGAAAGCACGATCGTTTCATTCAAAGATTCCAGCCTCCAGCTCAACGCAATGCTGCTTGTGCTCTGGGAGATCGCTGTAATGGTGAATTCTTCTGATGGCAATGTCTCGAACTCGGGTACATTAACTGTCTCTCCGTCTCCCGCCTCATTGAAAGGCACAATAGAAAAGTCGGAATAGCGCTGGGCACTTTCCAATTCAGTTACATGTATTGACGTTTCCGTTGTTGTCGCAATCAGCTCGTCTTCCTGATAGATGCGATAGCCTGCTGCCCCAGGAATCATATCCCATACAATATCTGCACCATGCTGAGAGCGTTCTTCCACCTGAGGTGGAGAAGGAATTTTGCCAGGCAGTGTTACTGCTGTTAGATTGAACCCGACCTCGCTCTTACCGGAAGCATTAGCGGTATTGATGGTATACACATAATTTACACCAGGTTCAAGCCCCTGGTCCTCGTAATAAGGCTCGTCAACAGACACTCGGCCGATCTCCGCACCGTCACGTTCAATGATGAATTGCTCGGCCCCCTTGACAAGGCTCTTTTCGAACTGAAGTTGTATGCTATCCTGTGTCGAACGATATTCCACTTGCTTGGGAGCTTCCGGTTTGGTTAACAGCGTATACTCAAGTTTATGTGATGTATCCCCCTGCTCGTTCTCGGTATACATTTCGATGGAATAGTTCGTTCCGCCCTGCAGCTCATTAACGATATACTCTTTTTGTTTGCCTCTATACAGCTCAATATCATCCATCATAACCACAAACGTTTCGTTGAGATAAGGGAACTCCCACTCCAGTCTGGCATGATCCGTCTCCGGATATAGCTTCATCTCAACAGAATCGACATGAGGCAGCGTGAAAAATGGAGCAACGACCATTGGCCTTCCAATCCCCGCCGTATTATAAGGAACGATCTTTACTTGATCATATTGGGCTGCGCTTGTAAGACCATTAAGGGTAACCTCAGTTAAATCACTCTCTGTAATGATTGTGAATTCATCATCGGCTATCATTACAATGTAACCCTCTGCCCCTTGAACCTTTTTCCACTTAATCACTGCCTCCGTCTCTTCAATCACATCTGGATGCAGCGTTTCCGTGATTGTTGCAGGCAACGTACGTAATTGAACATCAAATCCCATATCGCTATCGCCAGAAGCATTCGTAGTCTTAACCGTATAGGTATATCTCTCCCCCGGCGTCAAATTCTTGTCTTCATAAGAGATACTGTCAGCCGGAATACGGTCAATTTCAATACCATCTCGCATAATGATCAATTGTTCTGCGCCTCGTGTGGCGCTGCCACTCAGATCCAGCGTTGCCGATTGATCGGTTACCACAGCAATACTTGCTGTTTGTGGGGATATGGGTTTGGTCAACAAAAGAACCTGAACAGGAGAAGAACGGTGACCATCCTCATTCATAACTGTAAGTTCAAACGCATACGTTGTGCCATCCAATAAACTGGCGAGATGGACCAATGGTTCGGACACGGTCTGTACTTCCCCCGTTGTCTGATTGCGTATTTCATATGCGGCGGCTCCCTTTACTGCTTCCCACGCCAGATCAAACGCGTGCGTTCCCTTGATCACTGCAATCCCATCTGAGGATAGTGGCAGGGTTTGAGTTGTTATTCCATAGGTAAGGGAAGCACCCGAACCACTTGCATTAACCGCCCGGATCTTATACGTATATTTCGTACCTGGCGACAAATTCTCATCTACGAATCGGGTTTCGCTCGCATCCATGCGAGCAATCTCTCGCCCATTGCGTTCAATGATGTATGTGTCTGCACCCTTTACCCCTGTTTTGGTAAAATCCAGACTAAGACTGTTTTCCGACACTTCCAATGCCTTAATCTCAGCTGGTTTCTCAGGCAATGTCAATACAGATACATTCGTCGCTTCGGATCGGGTCCCTTGTCTGTTAACTGCAACAAAAGTGTAATGTTGCATCGTTCCATCCTCAAGTCCTGAAATAAGGGTCGTCAGCTCTGTTCCACGGTAAATCTCTTTGTTCCCCTGTTGAATTACATACTCCGAGGCACCTGCTACCGAGGCCCATGACAAGTTGGCGTTATGTACCCCTGGTTCAACTACGATTTCTGAAGGCGATGCTGGTTTGGATAATCGAATCAAGCTGGCGGACCGACCGACTCCAGAAGTGTTCACGGCCTGTACTTCCACTAAATACTCCATGCCTGGCGACAATTCTTCAGCCGTATAGGCAAGTCCAGAAGTTCGACCCATTTCGGTCCCATTGATACTCACAATATAGGATTCGGCTGTATTTACAGATTCCCATTCCACCCCAATACTCGTTTCATCCGTACGTGTTACTGTGAGTCCTTCAGGTCTGGTTGGCAAAGTAAGCAGTTCACCACTTGTGGGTGCACCGTAACCGGCAGCATTTCCGGCCTGCACCTGATACGTATAGTGGCGGCTGCCTGATAACTGATGGACTTCAAGCTGTGTATCTGATATCTCATAAGTCTGATCCTCAAGAACGACCCGGTACTTCGTCGCGCCGGGGACTGCATCCCATCTGAGTATTGCTCCCGTTTCAGTCGGCTGAACAAAGTGAAGACCTGAAGGACTCTCGGGAAGCGTCGTTCCAGATACTCGATTGGATTGACCTTGCCCACTACCATTGCCTGCCTGAACGTCCACCTGATACAACGTTCCCGCGGTCAATCCCGTTAGCAGATATTCATGGCTTCCAGCAAGCAGCGTCTCCCGCTTCTCCCCATTCACAAAGACTTCGTATCGCTCCGCGCCTCTTACAGGATCCCAACTGAGATGCATGCTCGTTGTTGTAGCATTATCTATACTCAAGCTTTCAATGGCCCCCGGCAATGTCAGCAGCTTCTGCAAACTTGTTACCGGACCTTCTCCTGTCTCGTTTGCGGCCAGCAATTCATAGCTATACTCTGTTCCACTATCCAGACCTGCGTCCACATACTCCGTTTCCAATCCTTCGTAGACTCCTGCTCCACTGCGTGAAAGGCTGTAATACGTGGCTGAAGTTACCGTCTCCCATGCCAGAGAGATCTCATGCTCCCGAATCTGCACTGCCGCAAATCCACCGGGTGCTGCAGGCAATGTCAGGAATCCCGCCCTGCTACTTTCTCCCGCACCACTCTCATTCAGAGCTGTGACCGAAATCGTATGAATGCTCCCCGGGACCAGATTGGTCATGTACGGAATATTGGAAGAATCGGAGATCGTCTGGTCAAAAACAATACTTCCATCCGAAGTTGCAGCCGTGATACGGTACGCATTAGCACCTTGAACCGGATCGAAATGCAATTCTGCCAGCTCAGGCTGGGAATCGACTTTTCGAACTTGTAATGATCCCGGTGCCGCAGGGATTGTCAGTACACGGACAGTTAATGCATCACTTATACCAGTATGGTTTCGAACCCTCACTTCGTAATCATAGACTTGCCCACCACTTAGAGAATAATCAATGAGCGTATGTTTAGGATAATCCAGTGTCCAAGACTGGCCTGTCGTATGGTTTATAATTTCATACTGATACCCGTCGGTATACCATTCTCCTGTGGGCAAATCCCACGTAAGTTCTGCCGAAGTCTCACTGATCTGTGTAATGCTCGCATTTCCCGGTTGCTGTGGCTTGTGCTGGATCTGATAAGGGGCTGATACGGTCTCATATGTATTCCCTGCCATATCCATTGTTTTGGCATGGATATACCAAATGCCTTCGGATTCAATTGAAATTACAGGCTCATTCGAGCGGGCTTCATTCCAGTTGTCTGGCGATGCGATACTGTTGGTCACACTGTACAATCGCGAATTCTCATTGATACCCGAATGAGAATCTTCATATTGAACGGTAGCAGATATATTAGTGTCACTCCAACCTTGTCCATTCGGTGTTAATGTAATCGTTGGAGCAACCTGATCGACATAAGCCGTACGACTGATCTCCTTACTAACGTTTCCGACAGCGTCTCTCGCTCTGGCTCGAATTACGTTGGAACCGTTTGAACTCACTGTGCCTGAGTTTCCTGGAATATACGGGGCACCATTCAAACTATATTCATACGAAATGGCATGTTCATCTACGCTGCCAACAATCGTAAATTGTACAGCTTCCTTGCTCCAGCCGGACTGACTTAATGTAATAAGCGGTTCTGTTGGAGCGGTCTTATCCAATCGAATGATTGCTTTTGCAACAGTACTTACATTCCCTACCCGGTCAAGCGAGCGCGCATATACTGTGGTTTGTCCTTCTTCGGTAACCTTCACTTCTCCAGTGTAATCGATCCAGGGGCCTTGTTCGTTTAGACGATATTGGCTTTTGGCAAGTCCACTGCCTGTATCTTCACCGCTGGTTATTTCAAAGGATACATCCTGATTCGTCCATTCATCATCACTGAGTGTAATCTTTGGCTCATCAGGCCCTGTCTTGTCGATCCGGGCAGTGGCTGAAGTTGACGCACTGACATTAGAGGCCCGATCCACACTTCGCGCCTGAATCTCGGTTATTCCTTCCGTATTGATGGTAAATGGCTCTCGATAATCGACCCAAGTTCCTTCACTTCCAAGCCTATATTGCGTAAGACCCACTCCACTTGCTTCATCCGTACCTGCCGTTAACGTCACCGTTACTGCCGAATGGGTCCACTCCGTAGGATTTAACGAGATGACGGGAGGTGTCGGAGCTGTACGGTCCACTCGCGCTGTAACAGAAGCCTCCTGTCCTGTATTGCCGAATGCATCTATACTTCGTGCAATAATGAGTGTGTTTCCTTCAGAAGCAACCGTAATGGGAGCAGTGTATTCCTTCCATTCTCCCCCAATCCCCAGCTTGTACTCAGTCTTCTGTACACCACTTAAGGCATCCGTGCCTGCTGTAATCGTAACCAGGACATCTTCCTTGGTCCAAGAAGAAGGATTGACTGCTATAGAGGGAGTGGTGGGACCAGTTGTGTCCTTTGTGATCTGACCTGCAGAGGTAAATGCAGTCTGTATGCCTTCTCCATTCAGTGCCGCTACATATACGTTATACAATCCGTCTGCAAGTCCAGTTAACGCAAGTTCAGTCCGAGTTGATGAAGTTGTACCCGATGCAAGCACTTGTCCGACTGAGTTACGTATTTCTGTTTTGTAATTCGTTCCCGCAGGATTTCCATTATTGTTCCAACTAGCCGTAACGGAGTTACCCGACTGGCTCACAGCTGCATCGCTAGGTGCATTTGCTAGTGTAAATTTGCTACTTGGACTTGAATACCCTGTATACGAACCGACCGAATTTTTGGCGCGCACGGCAAAAGAATGTTGGGTATTCGGTGTAAGCCCGGTCACCTGCCGACTATTTGATGTACCAGTATCGAAGCTCTGATTCGTCGTTACATTTTTCAGTTCATACGTAACGGAAGCATCATTTGCCTTCTTGTCCCAGTTCACCGTCAGATTATTATTGTTAACTAATGTAAATGTCGGCGTTCCCGGAACAACGAAACTTTTCACCGTGAAGTTGACAGTGCCCGCTGAGGAGACTCCCCCCTTGTCATCCATAACCCACACCTGCAACGTATGTGCGCCATCTACGAGCGTATCCGGCAATGTGTAATTCGTATTAAATGACTGATTGGAACCTGTAGCCGTCATCTGTGTCAAAATATTTTCAGAGCCTCCGTCGATTGACCATTTGACAGTCAGAAGATCTCCCACATCCGTATCCCGGGTTGTACCGGAAATTTGAAGCTGTTCTCCTTTGTAATAGGTCTGGCCCGAAGAGGGAGCCGAAAGTGCAAATGAAGGCGGTGCATTTTTGGGACCAATCCCCACGATCGTCGAAAATTTGCGTGAAGCCTGGTTCGCGGTTGCTTTGCCGTTCCACCAGAACTGCGCAGCGGTATCCGTTGCAGTAACGGTCTGCCCTGGCGTAAAGGAAGATGGAGAAGATCCACCTGTCAGCTGTGCATTGTCCGGGCTATTGTACTGCCCCATAAAAATGCGATCTGCGTCCACAACGTTATACGTGTTGGCATAAAAAGCGGTTACCTGAACACCTCCACTGTAATTGCGCCAGCCGTTCTCAATCACTTCAAACGGAGAAGCATCGTTGCCATTCACCATCGTATCCCAATAGAACGTACCTCCCAGATTGAGTGTAGAGCCGCTGCGGTTAACAGCCTCCAGCTCCACCTTCATATAACCGCCCTGAGATGTAGCATTAACGATGGACACGCGCAAAATATACTCTACATTGTCTTTCTGCCTGGACATTTCGATTACATTGTTATTGATTCGATAATAATTAAGGGGCAGCGACTTAAAATTAACGGGCGTTCCGTTATGATCAATAATGGTGGATACATTCCCGGTATCGCCACCGTAGAATACGTTTGTATTAGGAAGCAACACAATTCTATATTTGCCATCACTATTCATTTCCACTTTCACCTTGGAGGATTGAACAGCCTTCATGCTGGAAGTATCGGATACAATACTGATGGTTTCCACAGCTTCAGCCATAATGGCCGTTGAACCCCATTCGACCAGCAAGGCTTGGGGTGACAGCAGAGCAAATGCAAGTACCACTTTGGTAAGCTGCTCGGCCTGCTTTTTAATACGTTTCTCAGATTTCTTCAACGTCTGCTCTCCTTTTCTGCACACCAAAAAAGGAGGCACCCCAACAAAGGAACAAAGTCCTCTGTTGGGGTGCCTCCCCTAACAAGTGTCATTTTTTCTTGATTATAACGATTCGAATAACGAAAGTAAATACTTAATACTGCTGAATATTGTCAATTACGAACGATTGATTATAACGTATGGCTGAGAAACCACTTGTACAATTCCGGGTTGTCATACGTTTCGGTCCAAGCATCATGATTACCTTCAGGATATATCGTCAGCTTCACATCCGCGTTCAACGCTTCAAGCGCATGAACAATTTTCTCGGATTCCGTAACATAAACGATGTCATCCTTGGCACCATGGAATGCCCAGATCGGTATATTATACAGTTCTTCCGCTTTGGAAGGGTCTGCTCCCCCACATACAGGAGCCAATGCTGCAAATGTATTTGGGTAAAACAGTGGCAGATCCCAAGCACCATACCCGCCCATACTCAGACCTGTAAGATACACCCGGTTCGGGTCAGCAGCTTCGTTTTCCAAAACATGTTCCAGAAGGGCCATAACAGCTTCGCGATGCATACCCCAAAATTCGTCCACAGGACATTGCGGTGAAATCACGATAAACGGGAAACTCTTGTCCTGATCGGCAATAACCGGAACCCCGTGTGCTTTAAGCATTTCCAGATCATTACCGCGTTCCCCAGCACCATGAAGAAACAAAATGACAGGCCATTTTTGGTCCTCTGCAGGTGGTTCCTCCTTCTCAGGAATGTGCAGCAAATAGTCCAAAGTGACGGTTTTGGTGATTTCCTTTACCAGTCGATGCCCGGTTTGGGACATATGCTCGCCTCACTTCTCATCTCTAATTTTCAGCAATGCTTCATCCAATGCTCCGACCACCTTGTCACACCATGCATCAAATTCGGGATCTTCGGTCTGCAATTCAGGATGTGCAAGAATATATTCTATAGTACTCCGGATTCCTTGATCAGCCCTGATCGTTGCCACAAATTCCGGAACAAGCCTTTTTAATTTACTGTTATCAAATACAACCGTATTTGCCTTGTCTCCCAGCAGACCGCCTCGAAGATCCTGATCACTGCACGCCGCCAAAAACTCGGAAGATACATGAACCGCATGAAGCTTGACACCAAGCACTCCTGCAATAATCTCATAGATCTGATTCCAGGTTACTGACTCGTCCGAGGTAATATGTACCGATTCACCAATCGCGTGAATATTGCCCATAAGGCCAATAAATCCTTTGGCAAAATCACGGTTATGCGTTATGGTCCAGAGAGATGTACCATCTCCATGAATGAGTACGGGTTTATTTTCACGTATGCGCTTGAGGACCTGCCAGCTTCCCTCTGCCCCGTGCACACCGAGAGGTACAGAACGTTCACTATACGTATGGCTGGGACGCACAATGGTCACCGGAAATCCTTCTTCACGATACTGTTTCATCAAATAGTCTTCACAAGCAATTTTGTTGCGCGAATATTCCCAATACGGATTGGATAAAGGCGTACCTTCCGTGATCCGATAATCAGCAAGTGGTGTCTGGTAGGCAGATGCCGAACTGATAAATATAAACTGCTTCGTTTTGTCCTTGAACAAACGGTAATCTCTCTCCAGCTGGGAAGGTACAAACGCGATAAAGTCTGCGACAACATCGAACTCCAGGTCGGCAATCAGCTCCGCTACCCGTGCTTCATCGTTAATATCGGCTTGCAGCACTTTGATTTGCGCAGGCAAATTGCCATTTTGATTTCCCCGGTTGATCAAATAAAGTTCACAGCCTTGCTTGGCAAGCTGATCGGTAATTGCTGTACTGATGGTACCTGTTCCTCCAATAAATAGCGCTTTCATATTTGGCCACCTCCAGATGAAATTGATCACTAGTCCATGATATCACGCACACAAAAGAGGAGCAAAGATTCAATTGAAGAATCTTTGCTCCTGTCCATTATATAACTTTAACCGTTCCGTAAATCATGTACATACCGCAGTGTATCTCATATTCCCCAGGCTGCAGATCTTTGTCCAAGGTGTAGTAATTATCACCCTTTTGCATGTACAGATCCATGCCAAGCTTTCTTGATGCCACCGATTTAACGTGTGTGACCTGCCGGGTAAGAATAAAGTTGATTTTGGTAGGGACTCCGGATTTAACTTCAATAACATCAGGTTCAAAACCGTCATTGCTTACGTTAACATTAACTACTTCATATCCCTTCAAGTCCTCTGGCGTCTCGGCTTTGGCCGTTACGGCACTTCCTGAGCCTGGGGACATGTCCTTGCCCATAAAATACACCATAAAAGATCCAAGCAGCACAACTACAGTAATTCCCAGCGTAAGCCAAGGCCAGGTTTTGCTAATCCAGCTTTTCATCTCAACGCTCCTCTGTCTATGTTCCCATTCTATTGCAACTCTTCTTCAGCATACCCCATCCGGTTAAAATTGAAAATGACTCGAATGGGCCATATCGATGGGACGTCACTTAGCCCAATAAATATATTCATCAAAAAAGAGCCTGAATCACTCAGGCTCTTTCAGTTATAGCTATTGTCTTTATCATTCTATCTAGTCCCACTCAGGAATATAGAGGTGTATTTCGACTTCGTCTCATCCGCAACTTATAAATCTCTGGCAACGCTACACCAATTAGCACCACAATAACCCCGATCCATTGCAATGGGCTCACATGCTCGTGAAGCACAATGGCTGAGAGCAGCACCGCGATTGGGAGCTCAACTGCACCAAGAATTCCGGCCATGTCTCCACCAATATGAGGCACACCTACTGCGAACAGTACTGGTGGGATAAAAGCTCCGAAGAAGCCAAGCAACAATCCGAAGACAAGCAGCTGGCTCCAAATCAATCCGTTAAACAGGAACGTCGGCGGGAACAGGATGCACAGCAAGACCAGACCTCCGGTCACCATCCATGCACTGCGAAAAGCCGGATGTGCTGATGGAACCGCTTTACCACTGAACATTACAAACAGGGAGTAACTTACAGCCGCCATCAAGCCAAGTGCTATGCCCAAGCCGTTAAACTCTCCGAGTCCCTGTTCCAGGAAACCTGCTGCCAGCAATGTTCCGCCAAACAGGATAATCAAAGTCAGGAACGTTACTTTGTCTGGACGCTGACGTTTGCTCACGGCCTGAATCAATACGCTAATCCATGTAAATTGGAACAAAAGAATAATGGCTAGTGACGCGGGAATGTATCGTAAAGACTGATAATAGACAAGACCGGTAATAACCGTCGGCGTCCCCGCAGCCATCAACACCAAACGCTGCTTCCACGTTAATTTCTGAAATGCTTTTGCCACGGCTGCTGATGTTTTTCCATCTGCCTGTGATTTCCGTTTCATTCTAAACTTCGAGTATAATGCCAGCATCCAGGACAGAATGAAGCCCGTGATCAGCTGTGTGCCCACGACCTCTCCAAGTTTGTACCCTTCGCCGTAAGCCAGAACCACAATTGTGGATAATATGCCATAGCTCATCGCTCCTGCGAGAACGGACAGATAATATTTCATTGTAGATAAACCTCCTGATGATCGAAAAATGCGTCTGCATGTTTGATCCATGCCAAGGTCACAGACACCATCCAAATGCAAAAATCCTAACTACGAGCAAGGAATACAATGATTCCTGGCATCGTAGTTAGGAAGTATAGGCTTCCCGTAGAGACCCTCGCCCTGTGTACACTTTCGGCCTGCGAGGTTATACGAAATGAAATATGCATTTGTTGTTTGCGATTCGTGTGTGACGACTTTTCATATATTACATGGCAGGTGAGGTGGTGTCAACCCTGATTCACAATTTAAATTTTTTTAATTCAAATTAAAAACAAAAGGAATACGTTATTGCGTCATTTCATAGATGAAGAATCCCATGTTAACGTTTGCTGCAATCCTTCTTTGAGACCATTTAAATCCAATCCGTCCACTGCAAAGGCCTCTCGGATCAAAGGAGGAGCCACAAATTCATCGTATTTACCAAGATACGGTGCTTCATCTTCTGAAAGTAACGCAGATGCGTCTTTCGCTGTTCGACACTCACTCATAATCTCGGCCAAAAGTGTGCGACCATCCACTTTTCCTGACACGACAAAATAATAAGGCTCCATAGGTACAACAGATCGCAAGGCAAGCTTTTCAGACAAATTGTGCTTCATTAAACGTTCCAGTGTGCGGAAAGATTTGCTTCCCACCCAGGGTAATACATACAAGGAATCTCCTCCAGCTGGAATGACAACCTGTTTCAGCAACCCACTTTCACGTGCAAGTCGACGGGCGCGTTCCAATCGATTTACCGCTTGCGGAGACAGATACGGATATATCACCGTGTCGGACAGTACTTCACGCATTTTCTGGACGACCGTCGTATGAATGTCCCCACCCGCACCAAGCCATAACGTATCCACTTTGCCTTTGGCCGCCTTCACATACACGGATTTATGCTTGTGATCCACCTCTTCCACTTTCCACAGTTTTCCGGCAAGGGAGAAACAGTATCCAGGTGGGGGCACGGTTGTAATGGAGCCGATCTCCTCGGAACCGTTCAGCACTTTGTGCTCTTCATCATCTTTGAACACCGCGTAAAAGCGATAGTTATTGACGGTTTTCTCACCCGTAAGCCCGATGATTAAAGTCCGATCTTCTGTCCATTGCAGATGATCAGTCTCAATCAGATAATTTAGAAAAAGCTGATATTGATCTGCACGAATCTGCGCGAATGGTGCCAGCGAAAGCATGGCCTCAGCCAGTTCTTTGGGTTCGGCCTCCCCCATACTTTTCAGCATGCTCATCGTCTGATGATAGAGCACGCCCATCGGCATCTTACGGGCCTCAAGCGGTTCAACCCACTTGGTCTTTACATACAATTCAATAACAGCAATAGCCCGCATGAGTGTCCATGGCATTCGAGCAGGCAATTGAGCTTCCTCATCCTCTTCTTCCGGACATACAAATAGCATCTCGGAAGCCATATCCTCACGCCTGCCTGATCGTCCAAGACGCTGAACAAAACTTGACGCACTATAAGGCGCTCCAAGCTGTACAACCCGCTCCAGTTCACCCAGGTCAATCCCCAGTTCCAACGTTACGGTAGCCGCAGCTACTGCTGGCCCTGATCCGGTTCGTAAGGCGGCTTCGGTCTCTTCTCTCAACATCGCGGAAATGCTCCCATGATGAACATGGAATACGTCCCGCTCCTGTCTCCGTGCGGCGACACGCCGCATCTCAAGTATAGTGACTTCGGCATCCGTCCGGCTATTGGTGAATATTAAAGCCTTTTTGCGATGTGTACTCTCATAGATGAAGTCGTAATAGACTTTACGTGCGTTATGCAGATGTTCCGCTTGTTCTTCATCTCGTGCATCCGGAAACGAGAAATGCTCCACCCGCAGACGCAGCTTGCGGCCACCGGGTGAAGAAACCACATCCACCCCCTGGTTAGTTCCAGCAGCGAGCCAGGCTGTAGCAGCATCATAATCACTTAGTGTCGCAGATAATCCCACTCTTCTCGGTTTACATCCAGCCATACGTTCAATTCGTGCCAGTTCGCTCAATACCTGAATGCCTCGATCCGCTCCCATGAATGCATGAACCTCGTCAATGATGACATATCGCAGATCATGAAATAACGCCGGAATGGCATTGGGACGATTCATCAACAGACCTTCGAGCGATTCAGGCGTAATCTGAAGCACACCGGATGGACTTCGCATGAGACGTGTTTTCTCTGCCTGAGGCACATCTCCATGCCAGTGCCATACCGGAATATTGCCCTCGGACAGCAAGTCCTTTAGTCGCTCGAATTGGTCGTTAATGAGTGCCTTAAGCGGCCCGATGTACAAGATGCCCACGGATTTGGAGGGCCGTTCATGCAGCTCGGTCAGTGCAGGAAAAAAAGCCGCCTCCGTCTTACCGGAGGCTGTGCCTGCCGCAATCAGCATATGATGCGGGGTATGAAAGCAAATGTTGCAAGCTTCAATCTGGGCAGGCCGAAGTGATTCCCATCTTTTTTTATAAATAAATTCCTGTACAAAAGGAGCCAGTCGATAGAAAGGGTTCTTACTCATAATTCAAACTCCGCCAGAAAATCATCCAGATCATCAGCAGATGAAGAATCCGTTCCTTTTCCTGCTTCCTTCGGTTTGACTGCTCGCTCACCAAGCAATTGAACATAGGTCACTTCAGGATTCTGATGGAGAGTGTGCAGCACATCCATGAAGTCCCGTACCACTTCACGTGTGGTCAGTAACTCATCCGCGCCGAGCCGGTTGACAGCTGTTTGCATAAAATCAACTAAATCCTCATCCGTTAGACTTGCACTATATCCAAAATGCAGGGCATGAATCTGACGCAGCTTTTGCAACAGAATCAAAATCTCTTCATGGGATAACATTGAAAGTTTCAGGATCGGTCCGGTATAATTCGCATATTCCCTTGCTGCATAGCGGCCATCAATGAGTCTCGAACGAAGTGCTTCATAACTGAAGAGTCCGCGTCTTTCATCCTCCACGAATTGTGGTGTACCGCCCACAAAAATGCCGAGGTGTTCTGCTTTGCCCTGCATCGTATCATTGAACATGGTAAGCAGTTTCTCGTAGTTACTTTGCCGGGATATGCTGTTTGTAATTTTGTACAGATTCACTGCTTCATCTATGAATAATAGTAGTCCTTTGTAACCGATCCGTGCCGTAAATTCGGACCACAATTTGAAGTAGTCATACCAGTTATCATCATCAATGATGACGCCGACAGCCAGCTCTTTCTTTGCTTCCGTCTTGGTTGCGAATTCGCCTCTCAACCAGCGCAGCGCCGCCTGTTTGCGGTCATCATCCGCCAATTTATAGCCGTTCCAGTACGAAGCGAGCACTTTGGCAAAATCGAATCCATGGACCAAATTCTGCATTTCGTTTGTCACCGCATAGATCTGCTTCTCGACTTCAGCAGGAAGAGCCGGATCATCCGGGCGCAAGCCCTGACTTTGCATCGCTTGTTGTTGAAGACCCGCGATCCATTTCTGCAAAATCGGTTCCAGCGCCCCGCCATCCGGACGTGTACGGGTTGACAAACGAGTCATCAGCTCACGGTATGTTGCGAGCCCCTGACCTTTGGTTCCCACCAGTCTGCGCTCAGGTGACAAGTCGGCGTCAGCCACAACAAATTCCCGATCCATCGCATAGTTCCGAATCATCTGCAACAGAAAGCTTTTCCCGCTTCCATACCTTCCTGTAATCAGCTTAAACGCTGCCCCGCCTTCGGCAATGTTGTCCATATCCCGCAAGATCGCATCCACTTCAGACTT
The DNA here is from genome assembly GCF_057835695.1 of Paenibacillus sp. GL_099_B. Taxonomy (NCBI): domain Bacteria; kingdom Bacillati; phylum Bacillota; class Bacilli; order Caryophanales; family Paenibacillaceae; genus Paenibacillus; species Paenibacillus sp. GL_099_B. The sequence continues at coordinate 2,940,364 of NZ_CM174430.1, read as the reverse complement.
CCGACCAACAGCAATCTGCTCCAGTCCGATTCGTGGCACAACGCCCGCGGTCAACGAATTCACTAGTGCGGTAGTCAGCCGCTTCGGTATTTTAAGTTCTGCCACTGCCCAATCACCTCTTCACATGTTCAAACACATTCATATAATCCGAAACTATACGATCACCATCAATCAGAAGGTCACCAATCGTTTCCATGGCCACATCATTAATTTCATCCAACAGGAGTGCAGGCATAGTTCCATATTGCTCAGCTACCCGCATCAGCTCCGTATCCGGGTTGACATCAAGCAAGGCATAAATGGCCTGTACATGCTGCGGAGACAGCATTTCAGAGAACTGTATCCACTCTTCATCCAGATCAGCAGAAAAATCCGCCTCCCATTGTAATGATAATGGCTCGCTATTCCCGTCTCCTTGACCTCCGTCAGTTTTAAGCGCTCCCTCAACGTCAACTTCCGATAGATTAGACTGCTTAGCACTTTCAGCTTCATCCGTTGAATTCTGGATCGCCATAGGGGCTTGGCTGCCCACATTGTTTGTATGCTCAACTTCGGAGGGATGATTTTCCTCGATCATGAGTGCTCTGCGCACATATTCGCTTTCCTGTTGCAGCGATGCAAGTTTCTCCGCATCAATTCGAACTATTCGTTGCTCTACTACTGGCATTTGCTCGACTGCAAATGCCTTGTCCAGGTATCGTTCAATCACGTTTGCAAGCTCAGGTTCAAGGGTCTTTCCACGAAGCCTCCCTCTGAAACCGAGCAGTTCACGGCATTTATTTTCCGTGCATCGAAATACTCGGGTTACAAACTGGACAAAATCTGCATGATCTCCAATCGGAACATATGTTATTCGAACCGATTTTCCATAAATGGATTCGTCATATACGGCCTTTCGAAACAATGTACGTTCGATAGTCCTTTCATGATTTAGCTCGAACTGATCCAATATGCCCGCCTTGCGTGTACGCAGCAGATAAGAATCCACCAAAACCATAACTCGGGGAATGTACTGTTCCAGAACCTTCTTGCCGCCATCTCTGTAAAATTTGCTGAGCGTAATGTCGTAGTCATAATATCTTTGTAACAACTTCAGCGAGATATCCGATATATTGCTGCTCAACAGCCGTTGCAATTCCATATCCAGAATCTCAGGTGGAAGATTGCCATTCGAAAGCTCCACCATCTCGGATAATGACATGTTCAACTCATGGACTAGATCATAATCAATAATCCATTCCTGCATGTACACATCCAACTGCGGAAGCCGTTCACGATAGTTGATCCATAGCTCTTTTAATTGGTCGTAACCTTCCTCTTGTTCCTGCCAACCAATTCCGTTTATCAGCTCATAAATATGAACAAACAGATAGGACAGATCCGTATCAGGGAACCGTCCTTGCCGGACTTCCGTCCTCCAATACATATACCACTGGCGCTGGGGTTCGTTCATTACACCATAAGTCGGCCAATAACTCATAAAAGGAACCCAGGGAGCCTGCTCCCCTTCCACTTCAATGAGTTGCCTTGCTTCCTCTACAAACCTTTTCTCAGAAGACAATATGCCGCCAGGCAATCTTATATCAAAATCAGCACGGACAATCGATGAACGATCAGGAACCGGGACTGCCGCTGTGATGGGCTCTTCGCTTAGATCTATCTCCATAAATTCCAGTTGTCTTGAATCCTCTTTCATTGAATTCCGTTTCACCGTCCTCTACGTGTGAATACGAACAAGTGTATCCATATTCATCATTATAACACTTGTCCTGTGCCTGCGGTGATGAAAATAATACTTTCCTTATTAGCAGAAAAAAGAAAGACATTCAAACTGATATCCAGTTTAAATGCCTTCCCTCTATACCATTTTGCTGCACCCTTAACAGCAAGGTTAGTACAACCTCGTATCAAACCATGATAGCCCGATTTTTCCCGTCACTCCTGGCTTGAGCAAGGGCTAGGCTGGCTTTCTCAATTCTCAAGCAGTAAGGGCGTGCCAGTTACTGTGGTGAAATACGCCTGGTTGGTAAACAGACAAGTATTATTGAGCTTCAGTTCCTCCAGGTTTTGCTGCAAAATGGTTCTCGTCTTGTCGGGCACAAATCCCCTGAAATCCTTGCCGATGAGATTTTTGGCATTTTCATAACCAAGCAGTTCAGCTGCAATGTTATTACAATAAATAATGAACTCTTTCCAACTTACAAATGATCTGTATTTGTATTGATCCATTGATCAAGCAATCGGAACGTTTCCGAAGCCGTGTGCACCATGATGTCGTGATCTTCTTCCGCCGTGATGGATTGACGCAATAGTTCCGTGAACTCCGCCCATCTCGTTCTGGTTTCCGTACCATACGCATTAAAATATTCCAGCCCACGATCTACTTCAATCGGCAGGAACTGCGACAAGCGTTTGGTCATGATCTGACCTCCGTTCGTAGATCCTTCAATGACGTATAAATAACCGAACAACCTTGCTGGTGTCGAGATATCCGGAAGATCCTTACATAAAGGAACCTGGCTGATCTCCTCTTCACTGGCGCCAAGATTCCTCAGGTCATTTTCAAGCAAATTCGCTTTTCCTCTAATCCCGATATCCAGTCCCGTGTTTTCCCAGAAAGGCTGCTGTACAGCTTGATCTTCCAATGGTTTCAGGAACCCGTAAAATTTCTCCAGATATTTCTTATACTCTCCCAAGCTAACGGTTTGATTCATAATAGCCTTGGCATAATCGTTCTGTTCCACTTGTCTGTGATAATGAGCTGTCTCACTCTTCAGACGTTCCATAATGGTACTGGCTGTCATGTAATCATCGCCCTTCTATGTCGGATCTCTTCATCAGAATTAAGACTTATACTTAACTGAATCTACAGTGTAGGTTCGAATGGATACTCCATTTCATTTAGATAAAGACTCTATGTAAGTATACTTTTTCTTGCTCCAGAAAACTATATGAATCCGGCAAGGTTACATCTTGAATACTATCTACGTTGTTATACTAAAGGTATATCTATAATGCTGTTCATCCATCAACATGATACACTGGGCATATCCTGTACTTGGAGGTATGAAGTATATGAATATAACCATTCAACACATTATGGATCACCTTACCGTCGAAGTTGAACTTCCAGAAACCACCGTGGATCAACTGATAACGGGTTCTCCCAACCAAACGGTCACAGGCGTTTTTGTAACTTTTATGCCTACACAACACGTGATTGAGCATGCCATACAGCGTGGAGCTAATCTAATTATCGCTCATGAACCTCCCTTCTATAACCATCATAGCCATACCAATTGGCTGGCTGATGATCCAGTTTATAAAACCAAAAGAAAGCTAATCGAGAACGGCGGAATTGCGATCTATCGCTGCCATGATGCAATTCACCGCTATCAACCGGATGGCATTACGGAAGGCTTGGTTCAAGCACTAGGGTGGTCCCTCTATGTGGAGCAGAGAAGACCAGAAGCTGACCTTCTGTCCTTTCCAGAAGGAATGACAGTTCAGCTTATTGCGGAACATATTAAACGTTCGCTTGGAATTGAATATGTACGCGTAGCTGGTGATCCAAAGATGATATGCAGACGAGCAGCAGTGCTTGTTGGGTTTCGAGGCAACGGCAATCTGACCATTCCTCTGCTTCAACAGGAAGAGCTGGATCTGATTATCGCAGGTGAAGGATTCGAATGGGAGACACCGGAGTACATACGTGATGCTGTGCAGCAAGGAAAACAAAAGGCTCTTCTTATGATCGGCCATGCCGAGAGTGAGGCTTCTGGAATGAAGCTTTTGTCTGAAAGATTGGCTACAGCTTTTCCGGAAGTGCCTGTTCATTTTATTGGTGAGCAACCGGTGTTTCAAGTATTGTGATTTTCAGAATAACGAGCAATCCTAGGTCCTTTCTGGATTTTGCGGAGGGTTTATTGTACTCTAAATGCTATAACTTCTGAGCTGAGGACATTTGTCCTTGGCTTTTTGAGTGAATATATCATTTAATAGAAATCGAAGAAGTAATGACGCGACAAGGAGAGTAACAACCATGAGAGGAATTATTTTTGCACTATTAGGCGGCGCATGCATTACCCTGCAAGGGGTTGCCAATACCCGAATCAGTACGGACATCGGTACATGGCAAGCCGCAACCATTACACAACTCACCGGGTTCATCCTGGCGGCTCTGATCCTTGTATTCGTGCGGGACATCAACCTGCAAGGATTGAAGCAAGTGAAGCCCATGTACCTGGCGGGAGGCGCGTTTGGTGCAGTAATTATTTTCAGCGAAGTCACCGCTATCCAACAAATTGGGGTAACTTTTACGATCTCAGCCCTGTTGATTGCACAGCTGTTCCTGACCTTTCTGGTTGACAGTAACGGATGGTTTGGGGTTGTGAAGCAGAAAATGAAACTACCACAATTTCTGGGTATAGCTTTAATGGTTACTGGCGTCATTATTATGAAACTGTAGCTAGGTCAGCATAAAGTCGGGGGTGAAATACAATATGGAAGAGTTTCAGAATGAGCATCAATTGCTGCACTATATAAAACAGTATCAACTCGAATCGGTATTTCACGAGCCCCTGCGTCCGCATATGACGTTATGCCACTTCGAGAAGTGCGAATTGATCTGCCGCGAAGGCGAAACATCCGAATATTTATATGTGCTGGTCGAGGGGAAAGTCAAAATCTTCACGACCTCACCACAGGATAAAACACTCGTTCTTTGCTTCAAAACACCGCTTGAAGTGGTTGGTGATATCGAGTACGTTCGGGAGAGCAATGTCGTGAACACCGTGCAGGCGGTTTCCCCTGTGGTGATGCTGCGCATTCATTATCAATGGTTAGCTGAACTTGCCAGCGATTACGCACCCCTGTTGAAATTTCTGCTCAAAATTATATCCCACAAGTTTTATATTGATTCGAACTTCTCCAACTTCAACTTGATGTATCCGGTCGAGGTTCGATTAGCCAGCTATCTGCTCTCCATCTCTACCGAAGAAGCGGGAACTGTAGTCCACGAAGAACTGGACGCCTTCAATTTGACAGATATCGCGAATCTGATCGGAACGAGTTATCGGCATTTGAATCGGGTGATTCAGAAGCTGTGTGCAGATGGATTAATCATGCGGGACCAGGGCTTTATTATGGTCAAAGATCGGGCAGGTCTGGCAGAAGTAGCGGGTCACAACATCTATGAATAAGGAGATCTATATCCTATGATCATTACAGGTATTTTGCTTGCGTTACTGGCAGGTTCTCTTGTCAGTCTGCAGACCATCTTTAATAGTAAGGTTAATGAACGTACCGGCTCGTGGTCCACGACAACGCTGGTGCTTTTCACCGGGTTTATTGCCTCGTTTCTGATTTCTCTAATGGTTGAGGGCAAAAATACGTTTAGCTTCCAACATATGCAGCCCTGGTACTGGCTTAGCGGAGCCATCGGCGTTGGGGTGGTCTTCTGTCTCGTTCAGGGCATGAAGCTGCTGGGTCCCACCTTTGCGATCTCTATCGTACTTACATCCCAGTTAAGTTTCGCCTTGCTGTTTGATTCCATGGGATGGCTTGGACTGGAGCAAATCCCATTCTCGTGGAACCAGCTTCTGGGGGTTCTCGTCATCGTGGGCGGTATTGTGTTATTCAAGTTTGGCGGTAGCAAATCGGCAAAATCGAAAAAATCTCCTGGTGCATTGCAATCCGATTCATAGGAGAACAATAAAAAGAGTGTCTGTCCAATCCGTTGATTGGCTAGACACTCTTTTTGGCAATCGAACCACGTTTCGTTTAGTTCGCTTACACGAACTCTACGTTGTGGTACACTTGCTGAACATCTTCAAGGTCCTCAAGCGCATCGATCAGTTTCTCGAACTGAGCTTGTGCATCCTCTGGAAGTTCAATATGGTTTTGCGCCAGCATGGTCAGCTCGGCTACGGTAAACTCAGTCACACCCGCCGCTTTGAACGCTTCCTGTACCGCATGGAATTGGTCTGGCTCGGCATATACGATTACCGATTCATCCTCATCCACGATATCGCGTACATCCACATCCGCTTCAAGCAGGAGTTCAAGCACTTCTTCGGAAGTTTTGCCTTCAACCCCGATTACCGCTGTAGGATCAAACATATAAGCAACTGAACCACTCACACCCATATTACCCGCGTTTTTGTTAAATGCAGAGCGCACTTCCGGTGCAGTACGGTTCACATTATTGGTGAGGGCATCCACGATAACCATGGCACCATTGGGCCCGAATCCTTCATAACGCAGTTCTTCATAATTTTCGTCCCCGCTGCCTTTTGCCTTTTCCATGGCACGGTCAATAATTGCTTTGGGTACGTTATACGTTTTGGCACGTTCCAGCACGACTTTCAGTGCGCGGTTCGCTTCCGGGTCCGGTTCGCCCTTCTTGGCAGCTACATAAATCTCAACGCCGAATTTAGCATAGACCCGGCTAGTATTTGCATCTTTTGAAGCTTTTTTTTCTTTAATATTATTCCACTTACGACCCATATCGTTTCCGCTCACTTTCAACATATAATCTGCTTTCTACTTTGTCATTATATCTTGTTGGGCGTACTTCAACAAGTTTAGACTCACGAAAAAATGGTAAAAGGCAAGTCGATATCACCTTGCCACGTTCAGAAATCCCAAAGGAAAACGATCCAAAAACGCCAAAGAAGCAATTCCCTAGGGAATGCTTCTCTTCACGAATCCATCTAATTAGGCATGAAACTGCTGACCGTCCAGCACTTCAGGCACATAACCGACACGAATGACGAAATCTCCAAAATGCTCACCATCATTGCGCTCTCTGGCATATTGATTCACCATTGGAGTCAATGTATCCAAAATTTCGATTTCGCCGATATTTTCTTTATACAATTTGTTCAAGCGATGCCCCGTAAAACTTCCACCGAGGTACATATTGTATTTTCCCGGAGCTTTGCCGATAAAGGAGATCTCGGCCAGCATCGGTCTCGCGCAGCCGTTCGGGCAACCCGTCATACGAATAACAATCTCTTCGTCCCTCAGTCCCGCTTCGTCCAGTACAGGCTCCAGCTTGTCGATTAGTGATGGCAGATACCGTTCGGATTCCGCCATTGCAAGACCACAAGTCGGAAGCGCCACACACGCCATAGAACTTCTGCGAAGCGCCGAGTAGTGAGCACCATCGGTCAGATTGTATTGCTCAATCAGTGCCTCAATCTTTTTCTTCTTCTGGCTGCTGATGTTCCCGATCATGAGATTCTGATTGGCTGTCAGACGGAAATCTCCGGTATGGATTTTGGCAATTTCACGCAGACCTGTCATGAGCGGATAACCGTCCACATCCTTCACACGTCCATTTTGAATGAACAAGGTGTAGTGCCATCTACCGTTGCTGCCTTTAACCCAACCGTAACGATCTCCATTATGTTCAAAATGGAACTCGCGCGCCGCATCCAGTTTCCAGCCGAGACGACTCGTCAATTCTTCCACGAACCAGGCGAGGCCACGGTCATCGATTGTATATTTGAAACGGGCATGTTTACGCACTGCACGATCCCCATAGTCACGCTGAATCATAACCGTCTTCTCCGCAACATCAATCATTTGCTCTGGTGTACAGAAACCAATGACTTTGGAAACCTGCGGATAAGTCTTCGGATCACCATGAGACATCCCCATACCACCACCAACAGAAACGTTAAAGCCTTGCAGCTTGCCGTTCTCTACAATAGCGATAAATCCGAGATCCTGCGAAAACACATCTACATCATTGGATGGTGGAACGGCAATTCCGATTTTGAACTTACGCGGCAAATACACTTTGCCGTAAATCGGTTCTACTTCTTCATCCGTGTCCTGTGAATCGATAATTTTCTCTCCATCCAGCCACAGCTCATGGTAAGCACGAGTGCGTGGATCAAGATGATTGCTCACCTGGCATGCCCATTCGTATACTTCAGCATGAATATCCGATTGATCCGGATTCGGGTTACACATGACGTTCCGGTTCACGTCGCCACATGCAGCAAGGGTGCTGAGCAACGAATCGTTCACTTCACGAATGGTATTTTTGAGGTCCCATTTGAGCACACCATGCAGTTGAAATGACTGGCGCGTCGTCAGACGAATGGTCTCATTCGCATATTTATGCGCTACACGATCCATCATCAACCACTGTTCGGGTGTAACAATTCCTCCGGAAGCACGCACACGCAACATGAATTGGTAGGCAGGCTCCAGCTTGGATTTATTCCGCTCATTACGCAGGTCGCGGTCGTCTTGCATATAACTGCCGTGATGTTTCATCAGACGGTTATCGTCCTCAGGAATCGCACCACTGATCCGATCCGCCAGCGTTTCAGTCAAACTTCCACGCAAGTAGTCACTTTTGATCTTTATATCTTCCACATCGCTGTTCGTGCGCTGCGGATTAAGTAAGTTATTATAAGCCATGCTGCTTTCTCCTCTCGTATCTCCGGGATGCCTTATCCGGCATATGATCTGAAATTAATACACATCCCGCTGATAACGTTTTTCCTGCTGCAACCGTGTCAGATATTCCGCTGCCTGTTCAGGTGTTAGGCGACCCTCTTGTTCAAGAATGGTTGCGAGTGCAGCATGAACATCATGTGCCATTCTTTTCTCGTCACCACAGATATATACAACTGCACCTTCCTGTAGCCACTGATACAGCTCTTTGCTGTGTTCCAGCATCCGATGCTGCACATATACTTTCTCTTCTGCATCACGGGAAAAAGCGACATCCATCTTCGTAAGAACGCCATCCTTGAGCCAGCGCTGCCATTCGGTTTGATAAAGGAAATCGGTGGAGAAATGCTGATCGCCGTAGAACAGCCACGTCTTGCCTTCTGCACCTGTCTCTTCACGCTCTCCAAGGAAAGATCTGAACGGAGCTACACCTGTACCTGGTCCAACCATGATGATTGGAGCATCCGGGTTCTCCGGCAGTTTGAAGTTTGGATTTTGCTGAATGAATACAGGCAATGTATCACCTAATTCGACTCGTTCAGCCAGATGAACAGAGCACACACCGTAGCGCTCTCTGCCACGTGATTCATAACGTACTGTACGAACGGTAAGATGAACTTCATCCGGGAAAGATTTCGAACTGCTTGCGATCGAATATAGACGTGCCGGGATTTTACGAAGCACAGCTACGAACGATGCAGCCGGAATACCTTTAAGCCCATAATCCTGTACCAGATCCAGCAAATCACAACTGTTCATGACTTTGCGGAATTCCGAATCATCTGCGAGCAGAGCGGGCAACCCGCTACCTGGATTCAGCTTCGCCAGCTGCTCCACAACGGGTCTTGTGACAGCAGTAATTTCGAAGTAACGCAATAATGCCTCACGTACAGAAACCTGGTCTCCACTTTTATTAACCGTAACGCTTTCATCCGCATTCCAATCCATGGATGCAATCAGCTCATCGACCAGACGTGGATGATTCTCAGGGAACACACCCAGGCTGTCACCCGGTTCGTAGTCCAGATTGGAGCCTTCCAGAGACAATTCAATATGACGTGTCTCACGGTCCGATCCTCTGCCGTTCAGGTTAAGATTTTCCAGCACTTCCGCCTTGTATGGATTCGTCCGGTTGAACTCAGATTCACCGCTACTTACTGCGGCTCCAACCGCTTCACTGGTTACCACTCCCGCAGCAGCAGGTGTGCTGCTAAGTGAAGCAAGCACATCATTCATCCACTCTGCAGCCGCTTCATCAAAATCAACATCACAGTCCACACGTGGTACAAGCGCTGTTCCGCCAAGCTCCTGCAAACGAATGTCAAAATCCTTGCCTGTTTTACAGAAGAACTCATACGAAGTATCTCCTAGTGCCAATACGGAGTAACGCAATCCATCGAGCTTCGGAGCCCGTTTGCTACACAGGAATTCATGCAACGGAATTGCATTATCCGGCGGTTCGCCTTCTCCATGTGTGCTGACAATAATGAGAAGATTCTCTACTTTTTTCAGTCCGTTCGGTTTGAAATCTCCCATTGACGACAGGATCACCTGAAGCCCCTGCTCTTCCAGCTTTTTCGCCAGTTTCTTGGATAGTCCACTGGAATTCCCGGTTTGTGATCCAAAGAGTACCGTAACTTCCCTGGACACCGCAGCAGCTGCGCTTTCAGGAGTAATACCTGCTGAAGATGCAGGCTGTTGTTCCACACCAGCAGGTGCAGCTACAGCCGAAAATCCCTGAATGGCTGTCAGATATCCGCTAAGCCACGTTTTCTGTCCATCGTTCAATGTAGGAATAAGGCGATTGAGCAGCTCAACCTGTTCCTGATTAAAAGGGCTGTTTGTCACTTGAAGTTCCACTATTTGCCACCTCGCGCATTACGTCAATTTTAATTCCTACTAAAATGATCATATTAATTTCTACTCTCTTGAACCTACCATACCCAATGGTAGGGGTCAATTTCGATGATTTTATAGTATTTATCAGTTTCACTGATAAAGGACAAAATCAGAAAAAAGAAGCGATCTTTTTGATCTTGTCCCCCTTCCCTCCGTTATTTCATAATCAACCTTGGGGGAAATCTTAATTCCAAAACGATCTCATCCTTTTTTAAATCCCTTGCTGTTTTGGCTCTTTTTGAGCAAACTCCGGAAAGCTTCTCCACAGCCCACTTGTTCGTTTATCGTTTTAGGTAAGTTGATGCACAATATGAATGCTTCACTTTCTACCGGCCACTTCCGTTGTTTCGATAACTTCTGAAATTCACCCCCAAAACAGAAAGTTTTTATTTATGAAAAGCAACTTAACATCCGTAAGATATTTATAGAGCATAAATGCTTGTATTTTTCTAATCATTGCAACTAAAAAGTATAATCATCTATGTAAAAATCCAAATATGTATCCAATAAATTGATCCTCTCTACAATTTTGAATAATGAGCGTGGTAGATAAAATAACAAAAAAATTTTCTCAAGCCACTCGAAAGGAAATACATGGAATGCTCGCAGCTGATGGGCTCGTAGTTTGGATTTCCCACCAGTATGGTTATTCAATATGCGTTGCAAAATTGCACTTCTTTATAATACATAATATCTATTACGGCTATTTCTCGTCTTGATAACTCAGTGACAGATCCTTTGGTATTTTGCTGCTTTTCGAGTTTTCATAAAGATGTTGCAGTCATCTACATACCAGATGAACCTGATTCCGCACTTCTCTAGTTTTTTATTCAGTTCGTCCAGTATGACGTCAGATAATAATAACCCAACTGATTTTATTTTGTCGTCCTATCTCGTTTCACTTTAAATATTCCGTTCTTCATTACGCAGTGTTAAGGTTATTTTGGGACGAGTAGAATGTAATTGACTTAAGTTGATAGCGACTGCTGCCTTCGCCAAACAGAACTTTAACCCTATAGTTAATATCTATACTAGAAATACTAAAAAAAAGCTGTCACCATTAACACTAGTGACAGCTTACTTCCTCATTCATCTTATTAATAAGATCTGATCCCATTCAGGGCTTTCGTTACTTAACAATGAGGCCAAAACGATAGCAACTCCAGAGGCACCATTTAAGAGGCCCGCTTCATCAATGTCCAGCATATTCTCATCAATCAAGTTTTTGTCATAATAGCCAAATGCAGAAGTGGGATCGTAAAAATCCAGTACTTTCTTTACAAGGCGATCACGCATTAACCCTAATTTTGGTTCCCCTGTTTCAGAGTACATCCGTTGGATTAGATGCAGCCAACCCGCAAGTCCGTGACACAATGTTGCTGAGATCATGCCCCCGTTATCCTCAATTCGCTCCTCCATATCCATATAGGCCCGGAGCGCAATAAGTGACCATTCTTCATTTTGTAAAGCCTGACCTGCTAGCCAAATGGAACGGGCAATTCCTGGTGCTCCATAACACCACGAATCTCTTGGAAATAGTTTATTTTCAGCATAAAGACGGCCTTGTTTCCATTCCTCATATGAAACTCTACCAGGCCAATATATCCCTTCTTCTCCTTCCACCTTCCATTTAACAAGCCAATGAGTTAGTTCATTAACTTCATTTCTTAGCTCTTCTGAAGAGACTCCTTTTAAAATTGAAATACTCATTAACGCTATTGGCCCTGCTATACCATGGGATAATCCAAGATTGAAGTTACCATTAGGGTACTTTTTTTCCTCCTGTGCTAAGAATTGATTTTGAGTGGAAATATGCCACCCAGGAACGATTTCTGATCCTAAACTCTTCTTTGTGCAATACAGTTGAAACCAAGTTACAATATGGTGCCACACTTCTCTCATACCCGGACGATCATAAAATGACAACACAATTCTGCCTATTCCACTTAAGCCAATGATCGTATCATAATCACCAATTTGCAAACTTTTTGTTTCCCATTGAGTGATAAGTTCTTTAACTTTTTGAGTGGCTAGGCTTTCCATCCAAGTTGCAACCTGATCCATCATTGACTGATAGCGCGTACCCTTGCGAGACAATGAGCGAATAGCAATTAAAATACCCGATAATCCTCCGTATAATGATAAATCACGTAATCCAGATTCCTCAAGCTTATGTTGCAATTCTTTCAAATACAGATGTCCTACCAGATCCCATCCCCCATCTGGTTCGAGTTGATCCAATTGACCCATAAAAAGGCAAATCCCTGGGTAGCCATTACTCAAGCTTTCTTCAATCCATCGTTCCACTTCAAACCCATCTACTTTTAAAATTGAGTTTTGCGATTTTTGCGATACCTCACTTGGAACTTTGTAATGCTCAGCTATACAAGCCAAAACATTTGCTGCTCTATCTCGTAAATCCCCTTCTATCGGAAGCCAACGAAGCATAATATCTTTCTCATTTGTATTCACGTCTGATAAACTTCCTCCTTGCTAGATTCTTCTGTGAACGACTTTGCTTGGATATGAAACATTTCTGCATAAGCACCATTAAGCTCAAGCAACATATCGTGTGTACCCTGCTCAATAATTTCTCCATCCTCCATTACGATTATTCGATGTGCAAGCCGGGCTGAGGATAGGCGATGAGTAATAAATATACCTATTTTATCCTTCATTAAATCCAGAAATAACTCCAGCAAATCGCGCTCTGCAACAGGATCTAAAAATGCGCTGGGCTCATCTAAGATATATAAATCAGCGTTGCGGATAAAGGCTCTAGCTATAGCAAGCCTCTGCCACTGACCACCAGATAATTGATACCCGTCCTCAAACCACTTTCCTAACTGAGTCTCAAGGCCTTGGGGCAAAGAGTGTATTACTTCATCAATAGATGCATACTTTGCAGCATCTAAAATAAGTGAATCTTCATCCATCCGATCCAACGAACCGAAACCAATATTTTTTCTGGCAGACATTTCATAATGCACAAAATCTTGAAAAACTGTCCCGATTTTTTTTTGATAGTTCATTAAATCATATTCTTTAATATTTTGACCGTTCACCAAGATCTGTCCACTATAATCGTCGTAGAGCTGCATCAAAACTTTCATAAGGGTTGTTTTCCCAGATCCGTTTTTCCCAACAATAGCTATCGTTTGGCCTTTTTGAAAAGAAATTGAAATGTTGCTTAACACCTTATTGTCATGACCAGAATACTGAAAGGATACATTCTTCAGTTCTAAATGTTTGATATTAAACTCACATTGCTTAGCAAAATTTCCTGACTCGTTGCTTTGTTGAAACGAGCGAACTAATGGATCGGACGTTGGTAGCTCAACGAATAAAAATAATTGTTCCATGTAAAGATGGTTTTGAGAGAATTGCAGCAAGTTCCTCATAATGCTTTGCACTTGACTTTGTGTAAGCATTATTGCCTGAATATATCCATACAGGCTACCGATCATCAAAGTGTTAAGTAATGTTTCTTTAATAACTAACCAGACTAACCAGAGCATCACTGCCAGTTCGAATAAATTGTAAATAAATGTGTATTTCGTGAGTTTTCCCAACATCTTTTTATCCACTTTGTAGAAACTTTCTAGCAATTCGGAATATCTATTCAATAAATAAGAACTTAATTGAAATATTTTAACTTCTTTCACAGCTCGATCATTAGTTAACAAATAAGTAAGGTACCAAGATTGGCGATAAAAAGGGGTTCTTTTCATGTAAATATCAAATTGCTGCCTATTAATTTTGAATAAGGAATAAAGTGATATCAAAGAAACAGCAAGTATGATGGGTACTGTCCACCATTTCCATAGAAATAACCACGTGGAAGAAGAAATTACCGTGATAACACTAGAGGCTATTCCTGCCAATTGACTATATAATTGATAGGGGCGGAACCCAGCTTCCTGACTTGCACGTTTCAGTTGATCATTGATAGCGGAATTCTCATAGTCTGCCAGTCCAAGTTGTGTTGATTTGTGACAGATCATAATATTTAATGACTTTGCCAATGCACTTTCCAGATTTCCCTCTACATATGTTTGTAAGGAATTAACAATTAATTTAGCCAAATACACAAATATAAATATATAAAATGGTAAAATAACTAACTCCATTCCATTTATCATTGCAGAGGAAATTGCATTCAATACATTTTGCATAACGATCAAACTAAAAAAAGGAACCAGACCTTGTAGAATGTGCAGCAATGCACTCATTAGGAAGAGGCCTTTGTTTGTCTGATAAATCAATAAAAATAGCTTCCCACTGTTTTTAGTTGAGTTCCACATAAAGGCTCCATGTTCTAATATTTATTTATGGTATATAAACATCAAACTTTACTCAGTGATCCCACTTTCTGATGATACTGTATGATACTATTCATCGCATGACGTGCCATAATCATTATTTTCCGTTCCGTTTTCCGATCAATGCCAATGAGTCGATTCAGATGCATATGAATAATACTAAATACAATATCATCTGTACTATTAGTTAGAAGATTCCGATGTTTATATTCTAGGAGTGTTTGCTTAAATGCAAATGAATTCTCTTCTCTTAGGCTTAAAACAGAAAAAATATCACAGTATAACTGGCCTGTTTTAGATTGAGTTTGTGAATTGTTCCATTCGAAAAAGGTATTTAATAGTTCCATGAATGTTTTCCTTACACCGCGGAACTCGTCCAGATACTCTTTAACATCAAACTTTTGATTCAAGGTTTCAAAACACTCCATTTTGCTGTACCCCAACTGATTAAGAATATGAATAACGCTCAAAATCCCAACTTGTTCAATTTCAAGCTCTGGTTGCTCGAAGCGGATCAGTCGAATGAGTTTTCCAACGATTTCGCTATCCGAAGAAAAGAGTGATTCTGCTAGTTTCATCAATTCAGTGCCACCATATCTTTCAATTTCAGGTTCATACGTATCAACAATGAATTTTGTTAGAAAACCTTCTTTGAACCACGCTGTGCTCCATTCATGGAATAACTCAGAAAAGGCTTGTGATTTTTCCTTTGACTTGATTTTGAACCTTACTCTAATATGCGGTTCAGGATCTGCATAACGTATAAAATACCCATGCTCAATAAGGTAGGAATGTCTAGCCTCCTCAACACAATCCGCCCAATATAGAGCAAGGAATTCATTCTGCCTACTATCTATTCCGTATAACTTGGCATAAAACCATTCGCCACCTGGAAAATGTACATCATTACCTGAACGTTTTCTTTCCACTGACGTTTTGTATAAGAAGTTTGATTGGTTATTGCTACTTAAAACTTGTTTATTAACGAGAGGAAATACAAACTCAGGAGTTAAAAAACCATCTTCCCGCTGAATAGGCATTTCTTCAAAGCCACCAACAAGTTCAATAAGATCGACTTGTTGAGTTTTACTTAATGTCTTCAACATTTCATTCATGTGTAGCGGGTGTTCGAGATCTAATAAAATACGATGATCTGAATCAATTAAATATACATACCTTGGAACGTTCCATTCATTTAAAAATTGCAAAACCCAGCCCCTTAACTCTGCCATATCCACATCGTACTTCATGCTTCCTTCCTTTTTATAACTAACTGGCAAACGTAATTTCCATTTTGACGGAGACAAAACTATACGTTTATATTGAATCCTTGGTGTAAATGGTGCTTGCATCATTAACCCGAAGTTTGGAGCAGACCATTGATCAAACCTCATCAATCCGACCTCTATTAGAAATCTATAAATGTTAGGGGCTTGATGGTAATTCAACATATGTCCTGCTGTAGGTATGATTTCTTGATCATGATTTTTGGATTTGATATATAAGTAGCCTTCTCTCACTCCAACAACAAGATCGGATACTCTTATTTGACGCTCGGCGGTAAGAGAGGAATTAGTACCTAATGCAATCTCATAGTCACGATAATTTTTAATGAGCATTACATTCGTTGTTTTTCCGGAACTAGGTAAATAAGTGACCTCAGCCCAAATTTGATCTGGACATATTTTCTTCTCTTCTTCTGAAATGACCTCGAATTGCTTTTGAAAGGTCGGATCGAGAATATCCATAAAGCGACCAAATGTTTTACCTGCTCCATTTGACCCAGGGTTTGGCCCAAGAACTAATGTGTACTCACCCTTATCAAGGGTCGTATGGTCTTGGGTAAATAACGAAAAATATAACTCCATTGATGGTAAAGACAGATGCTTTGAAGCAGTAGACATGGAAAAAAGCTCTTGCATCAGTTCATCAGTGAGATCCAGCTTTTGATTTCCTTTATGTAAGGCAGCTAACAACAATTCTGTTAATCGTTGTTCCTGCTTCATTCGATTGCGAGAATCCCCTTTATTGGCATCCTGTGTTCTTCTCCGACTCTCAGGATTTCGATATGTCGCTGGAGGCCCTAATCCTAGCTCATCATCAATAAGTTCTAGTAGAGGAATCTCCTTATAATCTCCATATTTCTCTAAGAATTCATCTACGTAATCCCTTAAGTGCTGATTTGTTGTATGGGATAGTCCGTTAAGAATGCTCGCTGCTTTCTCAACATCTCCACGTATATTCTCTTTTAGTCGAATAGACTGATCCTCAAGAGATAAATCAACCTGCATCGCAGGTGTATTAATAGGAATCAGTTCAGTCATCAGTTTACTAATATGTGTAAAAAGCATTACTCCTTCTCCAACTGATGAATGATTGTATAAAGTAATGCTATGATCAATTTCCTTCAGCTTACTTTGTATATCATCAACACCAGATAAAGCAGTTACAATCGTTGAAACATAATTGAACGGATCTTTGTCTATTGTAGAAGGACGCATTTCAGTGATTAAAAACTCTTGTTTTAATAACTGTTTCACGTAGTGGACTATAGTTTCAGAATCGGTACCTGGAAACTTCAATTTTAATTGTTCTACCAAATCCGAGAATTTGATCGGATTCTTTAAACAGTCCATAATAAAATCAAATACAATGGTTGCTTTAATAGATATGCTATCATTTTCACCATATTTCATTTTTCCAAATCGCGTTACAAAAGGGATCTTTGCTCTATTTCCCTGTCGATAAATTAAGGAATTAGGATAAATATGAAGCTGTTCTATAACTCCTGGTCTCTCTTCAATTAACTCAATTAATTTAAGAATCCATTCCATATCTGGACGTGCTCTTTTTTTATAAGTTGAAATGCCTTCGATGTTAAGTTGTGACTCTGAAGCAAATTGACCAACCGCGATTCCAGAGAATAGGCCAAAAGGAGTTGGTCTACTCATCATCCGAATGGCATACTTCATTATACTCGCTACTAACTGCTCTTCATTTTTGGTTATATCCGTTCCCTTCAATTTCAAGAGAGAATTAAAGAGGTTTGGACTTGCAACAGAAAGCGCTTCTCTAATGACTGGTTGCTGTGATAACTCGATCAAACGTTCAACAGTGTATCCCTCAACAGATTCACGGTCTATATTTTCCTGGAGAAAACAGCTTAAAAATGTATTTAAGGTCAGGACAGGGGTTCTTATCATAAAGAAATCTAATGCTTTATATGAATAGTGTTCCATTACTATTAATTCCCCTCTCATCCCTATAGTTTTATATCACTTTTTTTTGCCAGCCTGCAAAACTGATTCCCCCAAAAACAAACATGGATCCAATCAAATAAATCCAAAACTTAAATGATCCTTCAGGTCGGAGAGCAAGCAATATTTGCTGAAAGGGATCAAACAAAAATACCAGCTCTGTGGCTAAATAATGATAAATTACAACGGACAATCCAGATATAAGTAAGAAAGCTATTAATGGTCTTGAAACGTACACACAAATAGCGCTACAAAATAATAATTTCGCCAAACAAACCAGCAGAAAAATGCCATAGAATTTCACTGTGTACCACTGGGCTGATAACGAGCTAACTTCTCCTTTGATACTATAAAGAGTTGTTGTATCAGCGTTTGAAAAAAAAAGATTTGATCCAATCATTGCCATGCCATAAGTAACCACAATACAAATAACTGTAGTCACAGCCAATGCTAGTATCTTACCAAGCCACAATTCAAATCTTCGGTATGGTCGAAGGCCGTAAATTCTGTACCCGCCAGAGTGAAGTTCGCCACTCAAGTGATCAATATAAATAACGGGTAAAAGAGCGGCAACCATAAGCAATGAAATACCATTCATCACAAACCAAGGAGCATTAAGATTATTGAGTGGTATGCTGCCTTCCCCAAAGCGAAACTCCCCCATACCTGAGGAACTAGCTCCCAAAATATTCAGAAACACTAATATTAAAAATGCAGCGTATAGAATAATTTTAGATTTTCTTTTCCAGTTTCGTTCTAATTCACTTGTCCATATTCCTAGCATTATTGACCTCCTAATATAAATAGTCGTTTTGTACAAAGCGACGATATGCGCCCCATGTAAAAACTATAAAATGCATTAAAACAATGAACAACACAGCAAAAATAGCCTGAATGTTACCAGCTATTACTTCATTTAACCCAGTATGCTGTAGAAAAGGTATCATACTAAAGGTAATGCTTAGCTGTAAAAAAGGAATTGAATCAAATATTGCTGCAATTCGAATAAATAATCCATCGATCAACAATGAAGTTAATATATAGAGCATACCCACACCCATAGCATAGGTTACATTTTTACTGTACATAGCAAAGAATGAGAACAAACTAGTAACGCCAATCAATGAAACAAATGCCCAAGCATAATATTCGAAGGTATAGCCAATCGTCTCAAGAGAAGGCATGCTCATACTTTCATTGTGGGAGAACATAAAAAGACCTGTAATGTACAAAGAAATTGAAAAACAGACCAACATAAGCATAATGAAAATATAGATCAGTAACATCTTGCTAATAAATATCTGTCTACGAGTATAATGCCTCAGAAATACATAACGTAACTGACCGCCTCTGTACTCCTCTGTAAAAACGGTCGCTACTAAAGCAGATAATATGATATTCACAGGAAAGTACAAGTTGTTCCTCAAGCCAGCGAGAACAAATGTGTCAGACAATAGTTCAGAGTTAGCCTGAATCGATTCAAAGTAACTTGCTGAGAGATAGGCAAGCCCAGGAACAGCTAGAATCAATAACCATGTCCAGCGTTTAGCCCATAATCGTTCCCATTCACTACCCAATAGAGTAATCATGCTTTCATTAACTCCACAAAGGCATCTTCTAGTCGCTCACCGTCACGAATCAACTTTGTCGTAGCGCCTTTCCACACTATTCTTCCCTCTTTGATAATAATAAGCTCATCACACATTTGCTGAAGTTCATCAAGTAAATGACTTGAAATGAAAAAAGCATAATTAAATTCATCCCTTAGACTAAATATGATGTCTCGAAGTCCTCTCATTCCCATTGGATCAAGACCATTCGAGGGCTCATCAAGCAACAGAAGCTTTGGACTACCAAGCAAAGCTTGAGCTATCCCTAAACGTTGCTTCATTCCAAGAGAATATCCTTTGACTTTATCGTCGCCTCTATCTCCTAGCCCAACTCTGTCAAGTAGTTTACTAATATGTGTTTCCCGTTCAGATTTAGGTAAGTCGGGGTGCATACGTGCCAAATTACGTAAAACTTGTCTACCCGTCATATACTCAAAAAAAATGGGAGATTCAATAATAGCTCCCACTTGAGATAATGCATTTTTTCTATCTTTATTAACATCATAAGAGTCAATCGTGACTTGTCCGCTAGTCGGATGCATTAATCCTGTCATCATACGCATCATGGTGGTTTTGCCCGCTCCATTAGGACCGATAAAACCGTAAATTTTTCCTTTTTCTAGCTTAAAGGATGTTCCCTGAATAATTTCACGTTTGCCAATTGTCTTTGTTACGTCATTTACTTCCATAACTATATCCATCATTGAGACTCTCCTTATATTCATAGATTACCTTCGTAAATAACAAGAAGAGACTTATTCAGTCTCTTCCCGTTCTACAATGTTTATACTAGCTATTAGATCCAAATCATATTTTATTTGTGTATTAACACAATGCTCCAATATTGGAGAAACAACCATTACCTGCAGTTGGTGCACAAGTATTAGCTGTTCTAGTTTGTGCTCCGCAACCACCAGTACAGTTCCAAACGCTAGTTAATAGGGGTTGAACAGGATCCTTAGATTTGTTAATTTGTACATCAAGATCAAAAATGCCTTTTTCCATTTTCATTACACTCCTCAAAATGAATTATTAGATATTGCCAATTCTTTTGTAAGGTCTTGGAAGTCAAATTTATATGAAGGAATACTAAAAGATCGTCACCTTTTACTTCCTCATACACAAATCATTCTAATCAGTTATGTAATATAAACTCTCACTACATTCTTAAATTATCACAAAAATTATATTTTGTAAACAATAAATAACATATGATATTTATTATATCAATTTAGTTAAAAATTAAGATATATGTTTAATTATGTAATAAAGAAGCAAATTCATGCAATTTTTGACCAAATTTGCACACTACACCTACTATTTTACATATTTTATTGAACAAAATCTAGTTAAATTATTCTTGTACGTATATTCTCCCCTACCTGCACCCAAGAAAAGAAGACTATTATCTGCACCACCATTCAAAAGAATCGTCAGTTTTTTGAAACGAACTCTGTCGTGACAATCGGCTTGAGAATCAATTTAAAGTAATTTCACCACGGAATACACTAAATTACTACATTATCTAAAATTGCGTTAGAAACTGTTTCAGTAATGTTCTGCAGGCTTGGTAGCGATCAAAAAGTGAAAGTCAATGACATCTTACTCAACTTGCTTCTTCTCCCACTTTAAAGAAAAAAGAATATATTTAAATGTTACAGCTAGTAAAGCAGAAGATGAACAGAAGTTAGAAAAGTATATATTGTTTTTCATCAGGATCGAACAAAACAAATTAACAACCGCTTCCCCGATGAAACACGGAGAAACGATTGCTGCGTGGAGTTATCTTTTTTTGCATTATTGTCAAATTAGTCAGAATATTATGGTATGGTTTTTGTAGTCGTTTTATCATGAGGTGCCGAAAAAAAGGTGAGGTCTTTGGAACCCCACCACATGAAAGTTATGAATTGGAGACATTCTTGGGGAAAGACTAGCAAAGTAAGATATAAGAAATGAACAAATGGAACACATCTCGGAGCAGACGTTGCTATGGTTCGAGAGTAGCACAGGGATTTTTCCAGACAAAATGAGCCCTCTAAAATTTTACACAAAGAGCATGGACTCTAAATATTAGTTGAGATGTTGCCGAGCTCGAGATCACAGGTATGGTTATGGCCAAAAGCGTTAATGTTATGACAAGAAAAAAGGGCAAGCCTCACAAGGTGGTTGTGATCGCCTGCTTCAACAAACTTATCCTTCACATTTTTGCCATCTTGTATAAAGGCCCGCCCTTAAGAACAGAACAACAACTTTTTTCAACCAAATCATTTACGCTAATGAAGGTGAATTTTGATCTCCGAAGAAGTGTTACACTAATCTGGAATACTTTATAAAAAGTAGCTCGTTTTTATTTTGCTTTCTTAGCAAAATTATGTTCAGCTTTTCTACCTAGAACTTTAAAATACTTTCGTTGTCCACGACTCACAATTCCATGTCTCCGTAACCACATCACGATAGAATTCAGGTTCGTGAGAGATAAGCAGAATGCTACCTTTGTATGCTTTGAGTGCGCGTTTCAACTCTTCCTTCGCATCAACGTCCAAATGGTTCGTCGGCTCATCGAGTACGAGCAGATTTGTTTCGTTATTGATCAGTTTGCAGAGACGAACTTTGGCTTTCTCGCCACCGCTCAGTACCGCGACCTTGCTCTCAATATGCTTGGTAGTCAGTCCGCATTTTGCGAGTGCAGCACGCACTTCAAATTGGGTATAGGAAGGGAACTCCTGCCAGATCTCTTCGATACAGGTATTGTAGTTCGCATCCTTCATCTCTTGTTGGAAATATCCAATCTCCAGATGTTCACCGCGCTGAACGGTTCCTTCCAAAGCCTGAATCTCGCCCAGAATGCTGCGCATCAGCGTTGTTTTACCGATACCGTTCGCACCAACGAGAGCGATCTTCTGACCACGCTCCATACGCAGGTCCAGTGGTCTCGACAACGGCTCATTGTATCCAATGACAAGACCTTTTGTTTCGAAAATGAGCTTGCCGGACGTTCTGGCATCACGGAAATTGAACTGTGGTTTCGGTTTTTCCTTGGCGATTTCGATGACATCCATCTTGTCCAATTTCTTCTGTCTGGACATCGCCATGTTGCGTGTAGCCACACTTGCCTTGTTCCGGGCCACAAAGTCCTTGAGATCAGCAATTTCCTGTTGTTGACGCTTATACGCCGACTCCAGCTGCTGTTTTTTCATCTCATGGACTTCCTGGAAGTGACTATAATCACCCACATAACGGGTAAGATCCTGATTTTCCATGTGATAGATCAAGTTAATTACACTGTTCAGGAACGGGATATCATGCGAGATCAGAATAAAGGCATTCTCATATTCCTGCAAATAGCGTTTCAGCCATTCGATATGCAATTCATCCAGATAGTTCGTAGGCTCATCCAGGAGCAGAATATCCGGTTTTTCAAGCAGCAGCTTGGCAAGCAATACCTTCGTACGTTGTCCACCACTAAGGTCGTTAACGTCCTTGTCCAGACCGATATCGGTTAGACCCAGACCGCGTGCTGTCTCGTCGACTTTGGCATCAATCATGTAGAAATCCTGGTTAGTCAGCGTATCCTGAATCGTACCTACATCCTCCAGCAGCTGTTCCAATTCCTCCGGAGTTACATCGCCCATCTTGCCATACATATCATTCATTTCTTGTTCCATGTCGAACAAATACTGGAACGCACCACGAAGGACATCACGAATGGATTGTCCCTTGCTCAACACAGCGTGCTGATCCAAATATCCGACACGCATACGTTTGGACCACTCCACTTTACCTTCATCTGGCTGGAGTTTGCCCGTAATAATGTTCATGAAGGTAGATTTACCCTCACCATTGGCCCCGATCAGACCAATATGTTCGCCTTTCAGGAGGCGGAAAGAAACGTTGTTAAAGATAGCACGGTCACCAAAACCATGACTTAATTTTTCGACATTTAATATGCTCATTCATGACACCTTTTCTATATAGACTTAATTCTTTGTATATTATAAGCGTTATATCATGCACAACTCAACGCCATATTGTAAATTTAGCACCATTTTTCGATGAAATGTCCTTCGTTTTGACCCCTGATCCACTCAAACTGAAATCAATGACATTTGCCTTATAGGTATGGATGAGTTAAAATTTTCCCTTAAACGACTTACTACTATAAGAATGGAGCTCTCTTGGAGAGCATCAGGTGAAAATCATGATTGAAGTGAAACAATCCAAATTGGGTGATGGTGAATTTAACCGCGGCGTATTTGCGACCGTAGACATTCCAAAAGGCCAACTGATCCATCAGGCTCCGGTTGTCCCTTATCCCAATGAAGACCACGAACATGTTGAGAAAACAATTCTCGAAGATTACGTATTCGAATACGGAGCCAATCATACGGCTATCCTGCTAGGCTATGGCAGTTTGATCAACCATTCCTACGAACCTAATGCCACCTATGATATCAACTTCGAAAACCACACTTTTGACTTCTATGCTTATACAGATATCAAAGCCGGCGAAGAAGTATTGATCAATTATAATGGCGAGGAAGATAACATGGACCCATTATGGTTTCTGGACGATTACGAAGAACGTATGCGTGAGTTGAACGAAGCAAGTGATGGTGAAGAGGATGCTGATGGCATCGAATCTGACTCCAAGGACACGGACTCAAGCAAATAAGATCTTGAGGATAAACTACAACAGTAGTGCAACTTCATGTGGACACAACTTAAAAAAACTTCACTATAATCCGTTGTAGGCTTGATAAATTAACCTATGGCGCTGCCTAATGCAAACGAAAACAAGCAAGTCCTCCACCAAGGAAGACTTGCTTGTTTTCGTTTGTTGCGATTGCGTCAAATTTCCCAACCAAACAATCTTAATCGGCAATGGGAGGGTCTGTGTGCAGATCCTGATCCGGTTCAGTCAATTTCCATTTGGTAAATGCAACCTCGAACCCGGCACGCTTCGGAGAACAGAGAAACGGTCCTGCTTGCTTGTTCGTCGGATAGGCAAACCTCGCGACCCGAATGGTACGCCAAGGATGCTCATCCGTGCGAGCACGAATAACCACGGCTTCGTCATGGTATGAAGCCCGAATGGTAACGATGCGTCCACCCCACTCCGGTACAGGTGAGAGCGACCAATCGGAAAACCGATCCGTTACGACCGCCCCTACATGAGCCACGCCGTCATTTACTTCAACCCCCGCCTTGATCCATTGATCCTGTCCATGCCAGAGCATTAACCCTGCCTGATCATACAATTCCGTGAATGAACTCAGATCAAATGATACTTCGATTGCCTTAGTTCCGTCCCATGGAGCAAGCATGGCATGTCCATTCTGATGACAGAAACCATAGAAGGTCTTCTCCCAGAAGTCACTGCCCTCCTGTGCCTCCACAATCAGACGGTCACCTTCCGTCCGCGCTTGAACCGGTTCGGTTGTCCACTCGGCATCATGAATCCGATGAAAATTAGCTGACATGATTCTTCCCTTCCTTCCACACCATCACATTAAAATAAAGAGCCCATATCCGATGCGGCTGTAGGATATGCAAAATTCATGGTGATTAACTGATCGGTCGTCAAATCGAACTGAATTGCCATTGCGAACAGGTTAATCAGTTCTTCTGTTTTGCCACCCAACACATGGGCACCCAAGATACGCCCTGTTGCCTTATCGATTACAACTTTGGCCATGGCAAATTTTTCATTCGTACGTTTATAAGTATACCATTTCGACATGTCATTTACCTTCACCTCGTAGCCCTCTTTTTTGGCCTGCTCCACAGTAAGACCTACAGAACCCAGGGATGGCACGGTAAATACAATTGAGGGCATTACTTTATAATTAGGTTTGTTCTGATTGCCTTCAAGCAGATTCAAGAATACTGCACGTGATTCCTGCCCTGCGAGCGGAGTCAACGGAAGCCCTTCCGTTGCGGTAACATCGCCAGCCGCATAGACTCTTGGATTGCTTTCGCTTTGCAAGTACTCATTAACGGAGATGCCTTTTTTTGTATAACTGACATTTCCCTTCTCCAGTTCAAGCCCATCTACATTTGGAATACGCCCTGCTCCGTGGACGACAAGTCCGCACTGCCATTGATGATCAGCCCCATTGCGTGTTCCACTAACCACATATGCGTTGCCCTGCTGACGAATCGCCTTCACTTCCGCATTCAAGTGCACGTGAATGCCTACTTCCTCGGATTTTTGCAGCAGTAAGTCCACCAGCTCCGAATCAAACTGTTCCAGCGGCTCTTCACCTCGATGAATAATATGAACTTCCGTGCCAGCTCTGGCCGCAATATGTGCAAATTCAAAAGCAATGTAACCTCCACCTACCAGAACCAATTTATCCGGCAGCTGTTCCAGATCAAGAAAATCATCGCTATATTTCAGATGCTCTGCACCATCAATAGGTAGTGGCGCCGGACGCGCACCTGTTGCGATTAGAATATGTTTCCCCTGCAGTACTTCTTCCCCTACACGAATGTGATCTTCGTCGACGAAAGAAGCCTTGCCATGAAACGTATGCATCCCGGCCTGTTTGAACTTATCCTCGCTAGCTCTCGGAATACTCTCCGTAAATGTTCGCTTGAACGCCATAAGTTCCGACCACTGAATAGAGGCGTTACCGTCCACTCCTTTGCCCTTCATTCGTTCATTCCAGTCGACAAGTTCAGCAGCTCCTGCAAGTACTTTTTTGGGATCACAGCCCCGTAATGCACAGGTTCCGCCAAACTCTCGTTCATCAATCACGGCAATTTTCCATCCGGCTTCGGCACAGCGGGATATAACTGAGCTTGCAGCGCTCCCTGTTCCAATCGCGATCAGATCATAAGT
Organism: Paenibacillus sp. GL_099_B; assembly: GCF_057835695.1. NCBI lineage: Bacteria > Bacillati > Bacillota > Bacilli > Caryophanales > Paenibacillaceae > Paenibacillus > Paenibacillus sp. GL_099_B. Next base: position 2,913,957 of record NZ_CM174430.1, on the reverse strand, counting down.
TTGTGTCATGTTAGTTCCTCCTCTTCATGTATAACCGTAAATATCAAGCTATAATAACCCTGCTTTTTGCAGATAATCCGTTGCAACTTGTTCTGGAATCGCTCCATTAACGTTCACTTCGTAATTCATTTGGCGCATCTCATCATCCGTGATACGACCTGCAAGTTGATTCAGTAGCTCCACCAGCTGCGGATATTGGTCTGCTGTTTCTTTGCGGAGCATCGGTGCTCCCTGATATGGCGGGAACAATTCCTGATCATCCTCCAGCACAACGAGTTTATACTGTCTCAATTCACTGTCTGTGGAGTAAGCATCCAGCAAATTGATATCTCCACGCTGAACGGCTGAATAACGCAGTTTCGGTTCCATTGTGGCTACGTTCGGGAATTTGATGCCATACTTCTTCTGAATTCCAACATATCCGTCTTCCCGATCAGAGAATTCCAGTGTGAATCCTGCCTTAATCTGCTGCTGCACTGACTTGAGATCTGATATAGTCTTCAGATTATACTGATCCGCAACCTTCTGAGGCACAGCCAACGTATACGTATTGTTGTAATCCATCGGGTTCAGAAGAACCATATTGAACTGGCTCAACATCCCGTCTCTTGCCTGTTCATACACTTCTGTGCGATCAGTGCTGACTGCGGTTTCCTTCATAAACTCAGATATGGCGGTACCCGTAAATTCCGGATAAATATCAATATCACCTGATTTCAGTGCATTGAACAGAAATGCGGTTTTTCCCAATCCTGGTTTCAATTCAACCTTCAGATCGGTATCTTTTTCAATGAGCAATTTGTACATATTAATCAGAATCTCCGGTTCAGCACCCAGCTTGCCAGCAATAACCAGATCTTTTTGCCCTCCACGGGAGAGCCAAGGAATCGTGATTACCAGAACGGCCACCAGAGCGAGTGTTCCGAGAGTGACCAGCGTTTTCTTGAACGATAAACGTTGGAACTGGCGGAGCAGCACATCAAACAAAATGGCAAGCAATGCGGCCGGGATGGCTCCCAGAATAATCAATGCAGTATCATTTCGATCAATACCAAGCAAAATGAGTTCACCCAGACCTCCAGCACCAATCAGGGCTGCAAGCGTTGCTGTACCTACAATCAGAACCATTGCGGTACGAATGCCTGCCATAATGACAGGCATCGCGAGTGGCAGCTCCACTTTGGTCAGACGTTGACGACTGTTCATGCCCATCGCATTCGCTGCTTCGACCATGGAAGGATCAACTTCCGATATGCCCGTATACGTGTTGCGGAGTACCGGAAGCAGGGCATACACTACAAGCGCAATAATCGCAGGAAGTGTACCAATGCCGAATAACGGAATGAGCAATCCGAGAAGGGCCAGGGACGGGATCGTTTGCAGTACGGCTGTTACCCCAATAATTGGCTCAGCCACTCTTGGCTTGCGTGTCAGATAAATGCCAAGCGGGATCGCGATCAGAACGGCAAAGAACAATGCGATAAATGAGATCTGAATATGCTCAAGGAGAGCGGATAATAACTGTCCTTTGCGCTCACTGAACACCTCTGTAAATTTACTCATGCTTCACCTCGTTCCTGCAACTGCACGGACCAGTACTGGATCAGATCGGCTCGACTGACCTGGCCTATAATCTGGTGGTCCTTCTCGACAAGTAGATGATCATGAGATGCCATGATTTCCACAAAATCCGGCAGCGTAATCGATACGGGAACAGCCGTTTTGACCGACTTCGGCACATGCCCAGGTGAGAGCGGTGACATGATCGATTCAAGATCAAATATAGAAATCAGTCGATCTTGTTCGCCGGAGGCCGTTTGTAATTCATGCAGCGGGTCTCCCCCACCAGATACAGGCTGTGAACTCCTATCCGGACCAGAACTACCGACAAAGTCACGTACAAATTCATTCGCTGGCAGCTGGATTAGTTCTTCCGGGGTGCCTACCTGTAACACTTGCCCATCCTTCATGATGCAGATACGATCGCCCAGCTTCATCGCTTCTTGAATATCATGGGTAACAAACACAATCGTCTTCTTCATCTGACGCTGAATATCCAGAATATCGTCCTGTAATTTCTCACGGCTCATCGGGTCAAGTGCACTGAACGGTTCATCCATCAGTACAATTTCAGGATCGGCAGCGAGTGCGCGCAATACACCGATTCTCTGTTGTTGTCCACCAGATAGCTCAGCAGGTTTGCGATCACTGTATGTGGTACCTTTCAGTCCGACCATGTCCAGCAAAGTATGTACGCGCTCCTTGATTTGCTCTGACTTCCACTTTCGGAGTTCAGGAACAACCGCAATATTTTCGGCAATTGTCATATGTGGGAACAGTGCAATCTGTTGCAGCACATATCCGATATTCCAGCGCAATTCATGAATGTTATATTCATCGATAGGCCGTTCATTAATTCGGACGGTCCCATCTGTCCGCTCAATCAGGCGATTGATCATTTTGAGCATTGTGGTTTTGCCGCAACCGCTCGGACCAATCATGATGAACAGCTCTCCCTTATTAATGTTGAGATTAACCTGACGCAGAGCATGGGTTCCATCAGGGTATTGCTTGGATACATTTTCGAACTGAATCATCCGTTCTCTTCTCTCCTTTTATCAAACATTCATTCTCATCTATTTCCCCAAAAGCGTAGACATATAATCACCGTGCTGGATTGGGGTATTGTTGTTACTGTAGAAATTGGAATGCGAACGGATACCTCTAAAGGTTGAACAATCAGCAAAAAAGACGGGCCTTCCGGCACCGTCTTCTTATTATTCAGCAGAATTTGCTTCCAATAATTTTATAAAAATCTTTCTATGATTCCCCTCATTGCATATGCTGCCTAATAAATTGCTCCAGAGAAACCGGGCTTTGACCTGTGACTTTAAGTACCGTCTCCGTCGTTTGATCTTCTCTTCCTTCCTCCCGGATGAATACATCCAGTCCTGCCAGAACCGTGGCGTAATCTTCCGACATCCCCCCCTGAATCATGCTATTCCTCAATTCTTCATCAGACAATGATTCATGCTGTATGGATTGATTCAGTAAACGACTGAACATGCCAGCAACTTGCCCATAAGACAATGTCTCCGGACCCGTAATGATATGAGCTGTATTATGGGGGACAACATCTGTCAGAGCATAGAAGGCAACTGCTGCGATATCATCTGCGCTGACAAAACCAATTTTACCCTCACCAGCAGCACTGTAGATTTTACCCAACTGCTTCATCGTCTCCCGATGCGGTCCCTCTGTAAAGTTCTCCATAAAATAGGAAGGCCGTAGTACAGTCCACTCAGGAGCAAGCTCCTTCAAGCTTTGATGCACTTTACCAAATATAGGTCCGTCTTCATCAACGGAAGCACTGCCAAGCAAGACGAATCGTTTAACGCCGCTCCATAACGCTTCCTTGATGAACGGAATCATTACGGCTTCCGGGTGCATTTCCATGACCGGCACGACAAGGTACACTTGATCCACATTTTTCAGCGCTGGACCATAAGTGGTTGAATCGTACCAATCAAAAAAGACGTAGTTGTCGGCAGAATCAGAAGAAGCTGGTTTCTTTCTCCCTGCCAGACGCACCGGATAGTGGTGCTTCTGAAGTATGGCCGCAACGCGGCTTCCTGTCTTTCCATTCGCTCCTGTAATCAGTGTTAAAGGTTTATCGTTGATCATTTTCATTTCCTCCTAAGTCCGATTCAAGAACGACCATCGGATTCCAATAGTCTTTATAATGTGTAATCTTGCCGTTTTGATGGCTCACTACAGAGATGTAGGTTTGGTTATAAGGTTTGCCTGTGACCAGAGACTGCCCCACACAAGTGAACTCGGCCACAAACTGTTGTTTCGTGTGATCAGTCAGAATCACCGGTTCGGAAAACTGCTGGATTTCAATCATCCTCATAAGATCATGTACATGATTCGCAATTGCAGCTTTGCCTTCCAACTTCTTAGGGAACCCCGGCGGGGAATAAGGAAATTCGAAGACAGCTTCTGTCGCGTATAACTCCACCCATTGATCCAGCTCTCCATCCAGCAGTAATTGAGTAAATCCGTGCATAATACGTTGTGGCATATCATTGCCGGCTTCTATCTGATAAGAATATGTCATATTTCACTTCCTCCTTCGGTTTGCTCTGTGTTCATTTTTCAGACTGATCAGTCTAGAATGGTGAAAAAATAAACGCCCTAAGCGTTCATTTTCAGAAATCCAACAAAGAATCCTTGCTCATATACTGCCATTAATTCAATACCCTTAATGTTGTACGCACTAGCTCCTGCAGCACCTCTGTACTAGCACCGCTCTTGGCGGTGAAGGTCAATGACAGGCGGGAATAATTCAGAAAACGGGAAATACCGGGCAATTCATCCTCGGCATGGTTAAATTCACCGTTTCTATGCCCACGGATAAGCGCCGCAAGAAAAGTATTTTCCATTTGCTTGTTGCTCGCTTGAATAAAGTCTGCAATCTCATGATTTTGGGGTGCTTGTTCGACGGCGCTATTGATAATAAAACATTCATTGCGACGCTCCTCGTCCGTCAATACATTAACGGCTTCGTTGAAAAGCTGTTCCATCCCCTGCCTTACACTCGTGCATTCATTCAACAGCTGAATACTCGCCTCTGTTTTCTGCTGAATATAAAATTTAAGGGCAGAGACAAATAAATCATGCTTGGTTCCATAAGTGTCATACAAACTTTGACGTGCAATACCAAGCTCATTCAGCAGTACAGTCAACGAAGTACCTTCATAACCATAGGCTCCAAATACAGCCGTGGCTTTTCTTAGAACACTTTCGGTGTCAAATTCCTTGGCTCTTCCCAATTTCAGACCTCACCTCCCGCTGGATTAAGTCAAGAATACACTTTTCCAGACTGATCAGTCAAGAAAATAAATGCTTTGATTTTTGCCAAAGTGGTATAATGACAGTAGAAGTTGAATTAATCCATTTACCATTACGATCATGCCAACATATAAAGGAGTGTAGCGATATGCATATTCAAATTACAGATTTGGCTGCTGCGCGATTAACTGAAAGCCTGAATGATCAGCCCGGTTATTTCAAAGTGATCTATGACATGGAAGGTTGTGGCTGTAACGGAATTATCGCCATACTTATCGTGGACGAACCCGAAGCTCTGGATGTACAAATTGAAACCAATCTGGTGCCATTCTATGTCGATCCGAAACAACAGTTAAACCTGGAGCAGCACATGAAGCTGGACACGGAACTCAACTATCCTTCCTTCAAACTAAGCAGTGATTCCGGTATACTCAGCAGCAATGTCCGTGTTCGGGATGCCCGCGCAGTGGCTGCTGGAAGCTCCGGAAATTCTGTTTCATGCGAGCTGTAATTCAAAAGTTTGTGGCTGAAATAATGAGCATTTGATTCGCCTATCTATGTATACAGAAAGACTTTGCACAAAAGGTGCAGAGTCTTTTTTTGTGCTCTTTTTCTCGTCAGACAATTAAAAGCTATGAATCTCGCAAACTTTGTTTACAACTCGGAAACAATTGGAGAACCTATGGATATAATCCTCTAGTATACTCGGTATATAGCAAAGCACGAGATTGATATAACCCGAGGAGGAACACACATCATGAAATCTTTTACACGTAAATCCATCGTATCCACGATACTTATAGGTTCTGTCGTAGCAGGCTCAGCATTCACAACGCTGCCCTTCACTAAGGAACTGAATCCGGTCGCATCTGCTGCCAGCTCCAGCTTCACTCAATTCCTGCACGATAATGCACCTGGACGCACAATCAAAACGAGCAGCAGTGGCCTGGCAACGGTAACGAATCTATCAAGCACGGTTGTGCTAGTGAATAAAAAGAGAAACTTGCCTTCAACCTATGCCCCTCAGGATCTGGTTGTTCCTAACATCCCATTTAGCTTCTCCGGCTCCAGTCCGAAAAAGCAAATGCGTAAAGTAGCTGCCACAGCAATCGAGAACTTGTTCGCAGCAGCGAAAAAAGACGGCATTGATATCAAAGCCGTGTCTGGTTATCGCTCTTATACTACCCAAAAATCCATTTTTGACCGTAATGCAAGTATCAAAGGCGAAGCTGTTGCCAATAAAACCAGTGCTCGTCCTGGACAAAGTGAACATCAGACGGGTCTTGCGATGGATATCTCCAGTGCATCAGCGGGATATGATTTGCAACAAAGCTTTGGAAACACCAAAGAAGGCAAATGGCTGAAAGCCAATGCACATAAATACGGATTTATCATTCGTTATGGCAAAGATCAGGAGAAACTGACAGGCTACTCTTATGAGCCATGGCATGTGCGTTATGTTGGCGTGTATATCGCTGGGGAAATTACGAGCCAGAATCTTACACTTGAACAGTACCTGGAGCGCGCCAAATAAACACAAGGAATCTGTACGTCAAAAAAGTTCGTTCCGCTCTTACGACATAGTATGTAAAAGGCAAACTGAACTATACAGGATTGGGCCCGGTATCGGGCCTTTCACTCCTGCATTACATTTACACCTACATAACCAATCAGCAATTAACACTCTGTTTTATAGTTTAAGGACCTACAATTTTCCTGAAAACGACTGGCAGCCTCTTCACACTTTCCGTTCCGGCCCAGGAACCAACGCCAGCAAGAAGTGCATTATGAAACAGATAAAGTGCCACATTGTAAGCCAGGGTACCCAATACCATCTCCACCACCAAAAAACGTTTCAACGTGGAGGATTCGATGACGTATACCTGAAATTCATTTCGCAACTTTCCAGCCCTGTACCTTGTGATGAATGTTTTCATGAATCACCTCTTCTGTTTTATTTTATCGTATGGCAGGCAGATCTTGTCTTATTCAAAAATAATACTTACATAAAGTAACTTAGTGTGATATAGTCAGTTTATAAATCATACATAAGCGAGGGAAACTACCATGAGTGAATTGGAGAATCTGGTCAAAAACCGTAGATCGGCCGTTATTTTTGAAGAAGGAATTGAGATTCCAGAGTGGGAATTGCAAGAGATGTTTGCCCTAAACAAATTCGCACCTTCTGCCTTTAACCTCCAGCATACGCACTATCTTGTGCTGACGGACCCGGCTCAGAAAGAAAAAGTCTATGAAGCTTCACAGCAATATAAAGTAAAAACCGCCTCTGCGGTCATTGTTGTGCTCGGCGATGTTAACGCACATCATCACATCCGCACGATTAATGAGGGCCTACTGAACCTTGGCGCGCTTACTCCGTTCCAATACGAGCAAGAATCGAAGAGCGTCATCGAATTTTACGAAACGCGGGGAAGGTTCTTCCAGAGGGAAGATGCCATTCGTAATGCCAGCCTGTCAGCGATGCAATTGATGCTGATCGCTCAGGATCGTGGTTGGGACACCTGCCCCATGATTGGCTTCGACGCGGAAGAGTTGCAACGCAGCTTGGACATTCCCGACCATTATGTACCTGCCATGCTGATTACAATCGGCAAAAAGTCGGAAGCCAAACAACGTCCGCGCGGATATCGCAAACCTATTAACGAATATGTCAGCTTTAACAAAATGCATGCCGAATAACTTGGGAATGTGACATCCGTAACTTTTCACTCATTCCATTACGAAAGAGAGGTCGATGATCAGATCATCGGCCTCTTTCCTATTTTTCCAGAATAAAGAAATCACACGTCAACTTCGTTCACAGCCTTATCAGGATTCGCCTTCCGACTGGCTTAGCCTTCACTCACAGCTCTAGTCAAACCAATCTATCTTTTTCCAAAAATACATATGAATATTTTTTTATACCATGATAGCATTCGAGATGTAACCCATAACCGTAACGAAAGGAATGAAAACTAATGGAATTCCACATCGAAACCCTGCCAACATCCCGGATTGCTTATGTACGACAAGTGGGTCCGTATGGTCCTGCTAACAGCCACGCGATGGAGACGTTAAAGATTTGGGCCAGATCTAAAAACTTGCTTATGGTGTCGACAATCTTGTTCGGCATTCCGCAGGATAACCCTGAAACCACGCTGCCCTCTCACTGCAGGTATGATGCTTGTATTGTCATATCGGAGGATTATTGCCTGGATGAGTCGACTCCACAACTTGAAGAAGCTGAACTTCATGGCGGGCAATATCTGGTTTGCAAAGTCAAACATACAGCAGAAGATGTGAAGCAAGCCTGGACCGAGATTTTCCCATATTTGCAGAGCAATGGTTATATCATGGACAACAAACCCATTTTGGAAAGGTATGCTGGTGATCTCCTTCTTCTGGATTTTTGCGAAATATGTGTACCGGTTAAGCCGCTTTAAATCAGCCATATTTGTGGATGCCATAAACAAAAAAGCGACTTCAACGTTGAAGTCGCCTTTGTTTATTACTTATTTCCGTTTCCGTTTTTCACCAATTAAAATGCCCAGTTTCCCTTGCGGAATACAGGTTCCACCGTACCATCCTGCAACTCACCATCAATGTCGAGCTCTGCGGAGCCAATCATAAAGTCCACATGGGTCAGACTGACGTTGCATTCATGTTTCAGCAATTCCTCGTTAGACATCGTCGTACCATCCTTCATGTTGAAAGGATATGCACTTCCGACGGCCAGATGGCATGATGCATTCTCATCTATGCCGGTATTATAGAAAATACGATTCAAGTTCGAGATTGGGGAATCATGCGGCACCAAGGCCACTTCGCCAAGATAACGTGCACCTTCATCGGTGGCAAACAGGTTTTTCAGATGCTCTTCACCCGAAGCTGCTGTAAAAGCAACGACCTGTCCATCCTTGAACGTAATTCTCATCTGGTCTACAAGTTGTCCATTCAGGTTCAGCGGCATCGTGCTGCTGACGAATCCGTTGACTCCACTGCGCTTCGGCATTGTAAATACTTCTTCTGTCGGCATGTTCGCAACGGTATACACACCTTGCTTGTTTTCTCCACCGCCGCCACCCCAGATATGGTTGTTCACCAGCTCGATTTTCAAATCGGTTCCTGGTGCGCGGTAGTGCAGGCTTTTATAATTTTTCTTGTTCAGCAAATCACTCATGGCATTCAGAGTGTCCAGATGTTTTTTCCAGTTCTGTACAGCATCTCCGCCATCGACACGGTTCATTTTGAAGATGGTTTCCCACATAACGTTAATGCGATCTTCCTCTGGAATATCGGCAAACACTTTGTTTGCCCACGCCTTGGTTGGCGCTTTGATCAGACACCAGCTAATTTCGTGGTTACGCGTATATTTCGAATATCCGCGACGTGCATGAGCCGCCGCTTTGGTTGCACGCGAAACGTTGTCGGAATTGATGCCTTTGTACAATTCAGGGTCAGGTACTTTGATCGTGAGAGTAGCGCCACCTGCTTCGGCAAACTTCTCCATCATTTCCGCCTTCCAGGCCGGGTAATAATCGAAGCTGTCATTGGAGCCATGTTCAAAACGACTGCGTGTAATATCGTCGTCATCAAAATCAACCTGTACATACTTGGCGCCAGCCGCATACGCTTTTTGCACGATCAGACGGGTGAATTCCAATGTTTCGATGGGTGCCGTTACGAGCAGATCCTGTCCTTTCTGAATATTTACGCCGACTTTGACAACCAGCTCTGCGTATTGTTCCAACGATTTTTCAAAGGTTTGTTCAAAATTACTCATGGTTGTGTTCACTCCTGATTCATATTTGAATGACTATTGCTGCAAAATTATTTAAACCTTGCGTTTTTCTTGCTCACGCAGCTCGATCCGGCGGATTTTTCCGGAGTTTGTTTTCGGCAGATCAGCTACAAACTCGATTTTGCGTGGATATTTGTAGGGTGCTGTCCATTCCTTCACATGGTTTTGTAGTTCACGCGCCAGTTCTGGTGATGCGAGAGACTCGTCTCTCAGTACTACAAATGCTTTCACTACGTTACCACGGATCTCATCGGGACTTGCAACAACGGCGCATTCCTTCACGCTGGCGTGTTTCATCAACGCTTCTTCCACCTCGAACGGTCCAATCGTGTAACCTGAGCTGATGATGATATCGTCACTGCGGCCTTCAAACCAGAAGTAGCCTTCTTCGTCTTTACGTGCGCGGTCACCTGTTACAAAATAATCCCCACGCTGATTCGCTTCCTTCCGTCCCTCATCCTGATAATAAGCACGGAACAAGGCTGGCATATCCTTATGCACCGCAATATCTCCTACCTCACCTGCAGGTACAGGTTGTCCCTCTTCATTGATGATCTCAATGAGGCCTGGTGTAATGGACTGCCCCATAGAACCGATTCGTACGGGAGCCTCCTTTAAACTGCCGATCAGCAGCGTGCTCTCGGTTTGTCCATATCCGTCCCGGATCGTCAGGTCAAAGTGACGCTGGAAAATTTCAATTACTTCCTGATTCAATGGCTCACCAGCAGACACGGCGCTGCGCAGTGCGGACAGATCATGGTGACCCAGATCGTCTGTTTTGGCCATTAACCGATATTCCGTCGGCGTACAGCACAAGACGTTGATCTGATGCTCCTGCAACAGTTCCAGATAACGTTTGGGTTGGAATGATCCATTATAAACCAGTCCAGTCGCCCCTCTTCCAAGCACGGACAGAAACGGACTCCAGATCCATTTTTGCCACCCAGGTGCAGCCGTTGCCCATACCGTATCCGAAGGCTGAATATCCAGCCATAACGATGAAGCGATCCGCAGATGGGCATACCCCCAACCATGACTATGTACTACGCCTTTTGGATTGCCAGTCGTACCGGAGGTATATGCGAGAATAGCCATATCGTCACGATGTGTTTCCACTGCAGCCATCGTATCGGATTGGCCTTGCATTAACTGGTGTACATTGACCCAGCCTTCTCCAGGTACGCTATCATCACCATTTGGTGATGCAACGATGCGATGTGCCAATGCTGGCAGATCTGCATTTATCTTTTCAACTTCAGCAGTCGTCTCGGACCAGACAATGACAGCCCGGGCCTCGGAATGCCGAAGACGATACTCCAGATCTTTCGCACGCAGCATTTCGGAAGAAGGAATAACAGCAATGCCCAGTTTCAGGCAGGCAATGTATATGACATAGGCAATAATTCGGCGTGGTACCATGACCAGCACCCGGTCGCCCTTCTCCAAACCAAGATCACGCAAGCCTCCAGCAAGACGATTTGCCTGCTTCAATAACTCACCATAAGTGATCTCTTCCAATTCTTTATGATCGCTCAGCCATCTAAGTGCAACCCGATCCGACGGGTGATTCTCCATCTCGGATGTCAGGTTATAGGTTTCAGGCGAAATCCACTGTTGAAAATTCAAATGGAGCCTCTCCTTCATATTTCAAATGTATAGCATCTATATATTATACCCTAAATCCTAGGACCTGGTGCTATGATATGAAATAGTTTAAGAAAAAAAATAAACATAGGTCAATTAAGACGAAGCTCTAAAAGGTTTATCTCTACATATAAAGAAGAGAAGTAAGACAAAAAAAGTGTCCTCCCGACTACAGGAAGACACCTTAGTTATCCCAACATATCTATAACATATAGATTGATTTAATCATTGTAGACATGACTCTGAATTTCCAGAGTCGTTTCTCTGCGTTCAATCTTACCAAGCGTAGTTCCCGATGCCATCCAAGATGCTTTCAACTTCACTCAGCTCTTCCGTCGTCAGGTCTGGTGCCTGAAGTGCGGCTATGTTTTCTTCGATCTGGGACACACGGCTTGCGCCGATCAGAGCAGAAGTAACTCGGTTGCTACGCAAAATCCAGTTCAGCGCCAACTGGGAGATCGTTTGACCTCTACGTTCGGCAACCGCCTGAAGTGCTTCGAACTTGGCGATCCGTTCGTCCGTATAGGCTTCTTTTCTCAGATTGCCTGTTGGATTAGCGCGCTCTTCCTTGATCTTGTCCACATACTTATTCGTCAACTGACCGCGGCCAAGCGGACAGAATGCAATTGATCCTACGCCGTGCTCATCCAGCACATCCTGCAATCCATCCTCAATCCAGCGATTCAGCATCGAATAATTTGGCTGGTGAACCAGACAAGGTGTTCCGAGACGACGCAAAATAGTAACTGCTTCTTTGGTCTGTTCAGCATCATAGTTGGACAAGCCTACATACAGAGCTTTACCCTGTCTAACGATATGATCCAGCGCAGTCATCGTTTCTTCGAGCGGTGTTTCCGGATCTGGACGGTGATGATAGAAAATATCTACGTAATCCAGTCCCATCCGGCTCAGACTTTGGTCCAGACTGGCAATGAGGTTTTTGCGGGAACCCCATTCGCCGTATGGACCGTTCCACATATGATAACCTGCCTTGGTGGAGATGAGCAGTTCGTCGCGGTAAGGACGCAGATGTTTTTTGAGAATGACACCAAAATTCTCTTCGGCTGATCCTGGAGGTGGTCCATAGTTGTTGGCCAAGTCGAAATGGTTAACCCCCAGATCGAATGCGCGCAGAATCATCTCTTCCTGAATATCCAGGGCGCGGTTTCCACCGAAGTTCTGCCATAAGCCTAGTGCTATTTGCGGCAGCTTAATTCCGGTTTTGCCGGAGCGGGCATACTTCATTTCACTGTATCGTTGTTCACTCGCAGTATAAGGCATCGTTAATCTCTCTTTTCCTGTAAAAGTTATTGAATACCCTTTCATCTTAGACACTTTCCATGTAAAACGATATGGCATTTCACTACAACGATATGGAAAAATGATTGGTATCTTCATCAAATGATATTTATAAAACGATCCCTTTTCACCTTTTATATGTTAAAATGCAAGGTATAACGACCTCATAACAGGAGTGAATAGCCTTGATTACGTATATGTGCAAAAACAATCACTTTCAGGAGCTGCAGCTCCTTCATTACGGCACAGAAGCTTGCGCACCCGGTCACCATTTCGGCCCGGCCATGCGGGATTATTACAAAATCCATTACATTTTGGACGGCAAAGGTACCTTCGAAGTCGGAGGCAAAAAGGTTACGCTGCGTAAAGGCCAGGGATTCCTCATCGTCCCCCATTCTGTCGTTCATTATGAAGCAGATCAGGATGATCCGTGGGAGTATAGCTGGGTTGCTTTCCAAGGAAGCACCTGCCCTTCGTTATTACAGCAGGCTTGCCTGTCTGAGCACCATCCGATCTTTGAGATGGGCAATGACGATGACGAGATGCGCTCCTGTCTGCACCGCATGATTAGCTCTCGCAACACCCATAAGGGATGGGAGATCAGCATGACGGGATTGCTCTTTCAGTTTTTCTCCATTTTGATTGATCGAGCTGGTGAGGACAGACCTATTCCGCTCCAGGACTATACGAAAGAAACCTATGTCACTCAGGTGATGGATTTCATTGAGATTAATTACGCCAATACCATAACCGTACAGTCCATTGCGTCTCATGTTGGCTTGCAGCGCAGTTACTTGTGTTCTCTCTTCAAAGACAAGATGGGCACCAGCATTCAGTCTTATCTGGTCAATTACCGCATGCGCAGGGCGGCTGAGCTGACGCTGGACCCGGCTTTGACCATTGGGGATATCTCCCGTTCCGTTGGATATGCCGACCAGCTGCTTTTCTCTAAAATGTTCAAAAAAGTTATGGGCGAAGCCCCTACGTATTATCGCAAACACAAAACAGCACCTTCCCATTTATGCAGCTAATGGGAAAGTGCTGTTTTTGTATTTTTACACAGGATATCACTACCTGCTTATGACTGAATTCCATTCGTTCGTTCTACTCGTTCTGCTTTAAACTTGCTCCTGCATAGTCACGCCTACCACTTGAACTTTAATTTCATTCACCATAATGCCTGTTAATTGCTCGACAGCTTGCTGCACATTATGTTGAAGTTCCTGACAGACTTCATGCATCTTTTTGCCAAATTGAACATTGATTCGCAGTTGGATAGATGCCTGGTCATCTTTTATCGCAACGTCAATCCCTTTTTGCAAGCTCTTTCCGCTGATACTCTTGGCGATTCCTTCGGTAAGACCAACAGACATGGAGGATATTCCCTCTGTAGTCTGAGCGGCCATGCCGACAATTTTGGATACTACATCGTTGGAAATATGAATGGCGCCCATTTGAACAGATTGTGGCTCAATATACTCAGGTTCAGTGTATGGTTGTGGGATGATTTCAGACATGATTTCCACTCCTTCTATATCATTTATAAATGTTTAAGCATTCTGCCATTTGTCCTTGAAGAATAACTGATAGATTCGCACCAAAATAATTTTAACGATCATGTAAACAGGGATGATAATCAGAATGGCAATAATGCCGCCCAGATCCCCTGCACCCAGCACCAATATAATGGTGGTAAGCGGGTGAATATCGAGTTTTTTGCCGAATACATACGGTGCAACCAGATTATCCTGAATTTGCTGCGCTACCAGAATAATAATGAGTGACCAGATCGCAACCGAAGGGGATACCACCAGTCCCATAATGACAATAGGAACGGAAGACAGGATCGCCCCGATAAATGGAACAAAGTTCATAATGACCGCAATCACGGTTAACAGCAGTGCATACGGGAGACCAATGATCAGGAAACCGATATACATTAGCACGCCCAGTGCCAGATTCACGAGAACTCGTCCAACAATAAAGCCGCTTAACGCCTGATCGATCTCAAGTACCACGTCTCGACTGTCTTTTTGGAAACGTTTTGGTGCAATGTGCACCAGCTTTCGTCCGAATTTCTCTCCCTGCTTCAACATGTAGAACAAAATGATCGGGAAAGTAAACAGAACAATCGCAAAGCTTGATATGAGTGAGAAGAATCCACTCACATAGTTCGTTACAAAGGTGAAGCCTTTGTTAATGTAATCCGTAATCTGCGAAAATGGGGTCGATCCTTCCGGGAACAAAGCCGTAATGACACCGTTCTGCTCCAGCTCTTTAAGCTGCAAACTCAGTGAATTGATCAGATTTGGCGCGTTTTCTACCAGGTTGATCAACTGCTCGCGTAATGAAGGCCATAGTCCTATAATAAACAGGGCGAACAGTATACCAAACACCAGATAGATCAGCAATATGCTAAGTGTGCGATTCAGCTTCTTTTTTTCCATGTAATTGACGAGTGGCCGCAGCAGATAATAAAAGAATACGGACAACATCATCGGCACGGTAATCACCGTAAGCATGGTAACAAGCGGTTGGAAAATAAAGCTGACACGTGATAACAGAAAGATATTAATCAGTATCAGTGCCAGTGCAATACTGAAACGTACAAACGAATTTACTTTGAACAAAAAGTTTCCCCTCCACTTAACCTTTTCTATATAAGCATTTTGCAAATGTGATCAGAATGACAGAATGTTTATGTCAACCTTATCCTTTATGTCGGTTCTTTATTTCGGAATCTGTATAGTGAACACCGTCGTCTCCCGTCCACGTCGGGAAAGCGTCAATCGTCCACCCATTTTCTCGGTGTTCCGCCGCGCAATTGCCAGTCCAAGCCCCGTACCCCCGGTTCCCGTACGAGCCTCATCTCCGCGAACAAATGGATCAAAGATGGTTGCCCACAACTCTTGAGGGATACCCACACCGGTATCAGCAACCTCGATAACCACATGGTTGTCCAGTGGGATTAACTCCACACGCAACTCCGTCCCCCGCGGGTTGTAGGACAAAGCGTTTGTAATCAGGTTCTGAATCACTCTGGACAACAGCTCCGGATCATACCTTGCATAGATCTCTTCATCAGGGACGAGCACATGCAGGCCAAAATGGTTCTGCTCAATCTCACCATACGTATCGGCCATAATCTCACGTACAAATTCGCCGATTTCCCGTTGTTGAATGTGCATACGGAAGTCAGGTGAATCTACTTTGAGCAATTCCAGCATATTCTGAATCATGCGCGCAACCTGAACGGACTTGTTGTAGATATATCCCAGATATCGCTGCTGCCTGTCCTTGTCTTCCCCTCGACCTTCCACCAAAGCCTGGGCGTATCCTTGAATACTCGTGATAGGGGTCTTGAGATCATGCGACAGATCCACAATTAATCGCTGTTTGCTCTCTTCGGCATAACGTTTCTCCGCAGATGTATTCTCAATGACGTCCGCCATATAATTGAAGGTTTCTCCAATCTGGACAAATTCCCTCTCTGCCGAGATGGACATACGCGTACTATAATTCCCCTGGATCATCTGGGTAAGACCTAGAGAGAGAATACTTAGCGGCTTTTTGATTCGCCGGGCGACCCAGTAGCTGTATACAAATATCAGCAGCAAGACCAACCCGATCCCGATCATAATGTAAAACGATAACGGATGCTTCAAATTGGTAATCAGTTGATTATCATTAATTCGCACACTGACCAAGTCGCGCGGAATCTTCAGCAAAACGTACTTTGCAGCTCCCTCTGTTGAAAGCGGACTAATGGAGTAATAGTACGGCTGTTCATTTCGGTTTTCGAGTCCTGCATATAGCTCAGCTTCACTGTATTGAGTGAACGTATCCTGCTTGTCCCCGATATAACGAATGACCCTCCGCTCCGCATCCAGCACTTCAATCCATCCCCCACTGTCCTTGAGACGCTGAATCTCGGTATTATTGGCCTCATCGGAACTACCGGACAGCCATTCGTTCTCCAGTTCTGTCACATACACATGTGCCTCCACATTCAGATCAGGATCCACCACCTGATCCGAAATGCGGAAATCAACCACATCCAGATTAATGATAATGTACACGATTGCTACCAGTAACAACAAAAAGAAGTTAAACAGCAAAAAGTCCAGTGTCAGGGACGTTTGCAATAGTCTCTTTTCTCTAGCTTTCCATGGGCGCTTCAATTTTGTATCCCAGTCCCCTTATCGTTTTTAAATATTCCGGTTGCCTGGAGTCGCGCTCGATCTTTTCCCGAATGTTACTGATATGTACCATTATCGTGCTGTCCTCGTGAGCGTAATAATCTCCCCAGACGGCTTCGTATATTTTTTTACGGGTGAAAACACGGCCTGGCTGCTCAAGCAGAAGCTCCACGATTTTGTACTCTGTAGAGGTCAATGTCACAGGTTTACCCGAGCGAAAAAGGATACATTGGGATCGATCAAGCCTAAGCTCACCAAGGACAAGATTTAACTCCTTAGCAGCAGGCACGTCAGGTGCATCAAATTGATTGACTCTTCTGAGCAAAGCTTCCACTCTGGCGACAATCTCCAAAGGATTGAAAGGTTTGGAGATGTAGTCGTCGGCACCCAATCCGAGTCCAAGGATTTTGTCATGGTCCTGGCTTTTGGCCGATAGGAACAGAACAGGCATATGATGTGTGGACCTGATTTGTTTGATTAACTGGAGTCCATCCATTACTGGCATCATAATATCCAGTATGACCAGATCAATCTGAGTTGAACGGATACACTCTAGCGCTTCTACTCCATTAACTGCTGTCACAATGTTGTAGTCCTTCTCGAGGTACAGCTGAAGCAGTTCCACAATTTCGGGTTCGTCATCTGCAATTAATAGTGTGTATCTCATACGAATCCTCTCATTCCTATTTCAATAAATTCATTTTCAATCGAATTCGTATCCGTACATTCGGTTTGCTATTGTTCATATGTCTATACGTTACTACTATATACTACGTCTCTTAATTCAATCTAAACCATTTCTAAAGATAACCTAAATAAAAAGCCCGGGCATCAGGCCAGAGCTTCAAATATAAAGCTAAATAAGTAAATTTTTATCAGTTCATTCATCACTTGCTACGTAACCAGGGTTCAACCCGTGCATATAATCGCTCCTTGTCATACTGCACGTACTGACTCGCCCGATTGCGTACCGGGTCACCAGCATAGAAACGTTCATACAGATCATGTCTGGCGCCCAGCGGACTTCCTGTCAGCTCCCAAGCGAGCTGGAATAATCGAATCTTCTCTGGTGCCTGCATCGTTACGCCTCCAAGGTACTTGTTCATCATGGGGCTGATACTTCCTTCGAGCTCCAGCTTCCCGGAAGGGATCTGAATAAGGCCACCTGCGGCTATAGTCTTCAAAATCTCAACAGCGCGTGGGTAATAACGGGTCCCCAGATTACGGGCTGTTTCGATATATTTGAATGCTGGTAGCCAGTTACCATGAACATCCGGTGTAGCCTGTGCCTCAGATGCAATGATGAGTCCTTCAATCGTATGCATCTGGCTGACCATCTCCCCAAGCTGTTCTTGTACGTTCAGGAAGGAATCCACTCCAATTTCCTTGGCAATAGAAGACGTGATGGCTGTAATGAATTCCAGCTTCGAATGCAGCCGAATAACGCTCTGATGGTAAGCCAAACTGGAGGATGCCACGTTGCAGCGAATCTGCCATACCGCTTCCGGATTGTTGTGCAGCAGTACACGCTCCCACGGTACGAATACGTCGTCAAAAAATAATACAGCATCCATCTCATCATACTGACTACTGAGCGGATGAGCAGTATCTGAATCTGATGTTGCAAAAGATTCTCTACATACCATATGTAATCCTGGACTGCCTGTTGCCACAATAACCATATGCGCCAATTCCGGGCGATGTCCAGGAATGCGCTGAATCGGATATGCAATGATATCATCCGCATATGGAGCAGCAGTTGCCACCATCTTGGCACCACGGAGGACAACGCCCTCTGTATTGGTACGAATGATTCGAAGCATCGCATCTTCATCTTCCCCGACAGGCAGAGCACGATTAATTTGCGGGTCCCGCTGCACAATGGTCAGGAAGGCGTCCTTACGTTTTGCTTCCTCATAATAGGCAGCTATTTTACCTCCGTATGCCGGGTCATATACAGCCATGGCATCCCGTGTGGCGTACCATCCAGTCAGGCGGGATCGAGCGTAATCCGAGAGACGGCTCATTACCCCGTAGGTGCGATCAGACCACAATCGAAAGGCTGCCGCCCTGTTGCTGATCTCCTGAGCATTGCGGGGTATTTGAAAAGCCTGATGTACATATCCATTCGTCTGCTCATCCCAATAAGCCACTGTTTCTCTCGTGTCCGCATCATCCACCAGATTGAACAGACTTTCAATCGTTTGCAAGGTTCCCCGGAAGGCAGGATGCTCGGTTACGCGAACACGTTCTCCATCCAGCCATACATTCCGTTCATCGTTCAACCGTTGCAGATAAGCTTGTCCCCGGGACATCGTTATGCTCAATGTAATCCTCCTTCTCAGTTAGAAAGGCTAGGAAACTCAATGGTGATAATGTTTTTAATCATTTCGAGACTCAAGTTAACTGAAATGATACATATTGTATCTATTGAAATAGTACTTTGCTTTGGAGGAAAAAGTCAACAGACACCGAACCTAAGGTCCGGTGTCTGTTCTATTAGATTTATTATTAGATCAATTTGGCATACATATGACGCAGATAGCGCCAGCGTACCAGCAGGAAGAACAGAATCTGCATGGATGCAAATACGAGGAAAATGCGCAAAGTATAACCCATAACAGAGAAATCAACCAACTGCTGCAATGCGACAAATGCAACGGAACTGTGGATAATGGCCAACACTATTGGTAGGAAAAACATTAATACCAGCTGTCTGGTTACGATGTTACGAAGCTCCGGGCGACTCAGTCCCATCTTACCAATCATGCGGTACTGCTCTTCATCCCGTTCCAGATCTGCATATAACCGGAAGTAGGTAAAGCTTGCAGCAAAGGTGAAAAAGACAATGCCAATCAATCCGCTCAGAATAAGGATAATACCATTAGTTTGTTTGGAATTAAGCCAATCTAGCACAAGAGCGCTGATCTCGAAGTAGCCCTGACCATCTGAGTCATTTTGAATGGATTCGATCAGATCAGGAGCAAACTTCCGCGTTCCCATCCAATCTGTCACAACAAATTGAGTTTTTTTATCGAAATAAAAATTTTCATCCGCTTGGATTTCATTCTTAAATTCCTTATTCATTTTATCGTACAGCTCATTGGAAACTACATACACTTCCCTTGTATATTCAACCGGGATGACGATCTCGGTCTCAGGTGTTGTTAGACGTATCTTTTTATTTGTTTCTCCAACCCTCATATCGATATTTTTCTGAGTTGAACCCTGCCCAGCTTCAGCACGTAATGTCTTGCGGCTCGTAAGATTACCTGGAGTCATAAACGAGTCGTTGACGTTCTCCAAAGTTCGCTCTTTGTAACCAAGTGCCTTGGCAAGATGATTATATTCACTGAGTTTGATAATATAGTTGCCCTCGTCATCAAATAGCGGAATATAACTTCCTTTCTGATACGGAACTTCATTATCAATTAAAGTCTCTTCGATCTTCCTGATGTGGCGTTCTGCACTGGAGGTATCCCATGAATTCTGGTAAGTAAATGCATATGGATTCGTCATGGATGACAATCCCGGATCAGCGATCGCCAGCATCGTACCAATGCCTGTAAAGGCGGAAGCCGAGATCACACTTACCATAAAAAACATGACCGCATTATCTTTCATTCGATAGGTAAGTTCGGACAGAAACAGCAAATTCGTTTTGCGGAAAAACAAACGCATATTGCCTTTGAGCGCCCGAATGGCATACACACTAAGTTGGGTGAATAACAAATACGTGCCTGCAATAACCAAAACAACACTACCAAGCAGCAAAGGGAAAGAGTATGTGATCCATACAAAGGCAAATACACCCGCATATCCACCCCCAATGAGTATGACGGAGAGAAGTGCTAAAAGACGAGAAGCCTTTGGCTCGGGTTTTGGTTTTTCCTCTGATTTTACAAGGTCAATCAATGACCCTTTTCGCATCAGCAGAGATGAGCTGAGCGCAATCACAACAAACAGCAGCAGAAATGCTCCGACAGTAAGTGCGATTGCTTTTAATGGAAAATAGAATCGGAGACTTTCTTCCACCGCCAGCATCGAACCGCAGATCAACAGGATCAGCTTGGCAAAGATCATTCCTAATCCAACACCTGCCACAATGGCGGCGAGTCCAATGCACAAGTTTTCCATGAATAACAGTCGGTTCATCTGTTTACGTGTCATGCCAATGATTTGAAATATGCCGAATTCTTTTTTACGCGTCTTGAGAAATGAACCTACGGAATAGAGCAGAAACAGAAACGAAAAGATGAAAATAATGATCTCAGCAATTAAAAATCCCTGATTCGCAAGCATGGTCACTGTCCCACTTGAACCCTTCAGTCCATCCTTCAGATCCGGGTGAAATAAGAGCAGCGCATACGTAAAAAAGATCATGACCGAAAACGTACTGCTCAGAAAATGGGCCAAGTAAATTCGTTTGTTCCGAACGACATTATTAATGGCGAACTGGCGAAAATTCATGTCCCGAGCCTCCCATCAGGGATAACACGTTGATGATCCGCTGATAGAACGTCGATCGGTTATCTCCATAATGAATTTCGTTGTACAGTCTTCCATCCTTAATAAATACAACACGGCTGCAATAACTTGCCGCAACAGCATCATGAGTAACCAGCAGCATGGTGGCTCGATCTTCCTGGTTACGGCGTTCCAGCATCTCCATCACATCACGTGCCGCCTTCGAATCAAGATTTCCTGTAGGCTCATCCGCTAGCACCAGCTTGGGTGAATGGATCAGGGCTCGTGCGATTGCTGTCCGTTGGGCCTGACCTCCGGAGATTTCATAGGTGCGTTTGTTCAGAAGATCTGCGATGCCGAGCTTCTCTGCGAGTCGGCCAACACGCTCATTCATCTCCTCAACAGGTACTCCGTCGAGAGTAAGTGGCAGGACAATGTTTTCTTTTACCGTGAGTGTGTTGAGCAGGTTAAACGACTGAAATACAAATCCCAGCTCTCGACGTCTGAACAAGGCCAGTTCATCGTGATTCAGTTCAAAGGGATTCTTTCCTGCAATCTGCAATTCCCCTGAAGTAGGGTGGTCAATGGTTGAAATCATGTTCAGCAACGTTGTTTTGCCGCTGCCTGATGGACCCATAATGCCAACGAATTCACCCTCCTGAATACTGAGATCAATACCTGACAAGGCTTCGTACGACACGACCCCTTTATAAATTTTGCTAATCTGATTCACTGAACATATCTCCATAGGTTAATGGCTCCTTTAAGATTTCGAATTTGAATTAAACTAAGTTGGGCTGAACTTCATCGCAAATCGAGGTCGTTCTCTACTTTCTGACTTCAGTCTATCGAAGTTTCGACCATTCTCCTATGGATTAACCTTTCATCTTCATGACATTATTGTAAGGTTACATGTCTCACTATCCGACAATCGTCTTCTCATATGTAGAAAATGAGAAAGACGCCGATCCCTGTCAGGGCACCAGACGTCTTCTCATATCATTCCGTATTACGCGCTTATATTTAGTTTTCAAATGTAATGGTTACAGTGGTTCCTTCTCCCTGAACGGATGTAAGGTCAATCCGATGGTTCATTCGTGTCAGGACATCCTTAACAATATATAATCCCATCCCCGTGGATTCTTTAAAATGACGCCCATTCTCTCCGGTGAAAAAAGGCTGGTACACTCGGTTGAGATCCGACTTGGGAATACCCACTCCCTGATCCTTCACTTCAAGAATAATGGATCTTGTGGATTCATGGGCCTGGATGGTTACCTTTTGCCCGTTTCCCCCGGAAGAGTACTTGATGGCATTGGATAACAGCTGTACGAGGACAAACCGAATCCACTTCGCATCCGACTGAACCATTAACGCAGAATCAATTTTCATCTCGGGATACACGTGATTGCGAATGAAGAACCGTTTCAGTTCATGGATGGCTTCTTCCCCAGCCGCCTTGAGGGATACTGGCTCCACACTGAAATCTTGTTCAAATGTCTCCAGCCGCGCCATGTACAGTACGGTTTCCAGCCCTCGTCTCATCTGGTCTGCTTCCTCTCGAATGCTGATGAAACGGGGGTCCTCATCCTCCTGATCCTCAACCGTCAGTTCAATGACGGACAAAGGTGTCTTCATCTGATGAACCCATTGATTCATAAAAGTCAGGTATTCCTGTTGACGCTGTTCCAGACGATGCAGATGCGCATGATAATAACTGTACTGTGAGTCCAGCAATTCTGACAATGCTTGCGGCAAGGGCGCGGGCTCATTCAATGGAACAAATTCTTTCAGATCATTCATTCGATGGGACATCCGGGAATAGAACATGCGATGGGACAGATACCGATAAATGAGATAGGCTGCGTATAGGACTAGCCCCAGAGATACCGCATACGCGGCCGTTAACCAGTGGTCATAGCCGTCGTACCAGAAGACCGCAACCACAGTGAGCAGCACAACGATTACCCAACAAGTCAGTACAATATGTTCTTTGATAAACAACTTCATGAGGGCGACGATGCCTTCCAATTACTGTTGAGTCGATAACCTGAACCTCTTACCGTCTCCAGCGCATCTGTAATTCCCAACTCAGTCAATCGTTTACGCACGCGGGTCACATTCACGCTAAGTGTATTATCATCCACAAAGGAATCGTCCCACAGCTTTTCCAAGATGGTTTCACGGCTAACCAGTTTGGGACTGCGACGCAGCAACGTCTCCAGCAAAATGGTTTCTTTCTTGGTCAGCTGTATCTTGCGATCACCGAGCTCCATCTCCAATCTTTCCAGATAAACAGTTAGTCCATCCAGTTCTACCTTGCGCTCTTCATGACGCGCAGCGTAATCGCCATACACCCGGCGCAGCTGACTTCGAATTTTGGCCATGACAATCTCATGCTCAAACGGCTTCGTAATATAATCGTCCGCACCGTTCTCAAGCGCCATGACCTGATCCATCTTGCCACTCCGGGCCGAGATGAAAATAATCGGACATGTGGAGATGGAACGAATTTGGCGACACCAATAGAACCCATCGTAACTCGGCAAGTTGATATCCAGCAGCACGACATGCGGCTTAATTTGTTCGAACTGCTGGACGACTTGCTCAAAATCCTCAACCGCAACGGCCCTGTCACCATATCGCTCGATAT
Organism: Paenibacillus sp. GL_099_B; assembly: GCF_057835695.1. NCBI lineage: Bacteria > Bacillati > Bacillota > Bacilli > Caryophanales > Paenibacillaceae > Paenibacillus > Paenibacillus sp. GL_099_B. The sequence goes on along the minus strand of NZ_CM174430.1, from coordinate 2,890,040 downwards.
GGGATTGAAGTAGACCCGCAATCTTTGGATCATCTTCAATAATCATTATCGTATACATAAAAAGGTCTCACCTCTAACCTGTCGTAATGGAATATGCAATTCTCTTTCCAAAATCATAACACAGGTTGGTACTATCGGGCATCGACCTGCTTGCGCCAATCCACAATGTCAGCGTTCAGCTGCTTCAAATCGCCAGACTGCTGCTCCTCATCGGACAAGTTATACTTCTGCTTCAAAGCCAGAATTCGATATGCACTTTCATTAATTCGGGATTCTGAAATCTTCCCGGACTTCACTGCGCTCATCAGCGTATCAAAAATAGTCTTGGCACTCTCATAACTGTGAGCTACCAGCAGAATATCGCTCCCTGCCTGAACCGTCGCTACGGCGGCATCGTTCAGCTTATAATTTTTCGCGATCGCGCCCATGCTCAGATCATCTGTGATGACCACACCGTCATACTTGAATTTCCCACGCAAATGCTGACCAATAATGACGTCCGACAAGGAGGCCGGATGGTCGGGATCAAGCTTCGGAAACAGAATATGGGCTACCATAACCGCTTCCACCTGTTCCTTCACCGCAGCCTCAAACGGAATCCACTCCAGCTGGGCAAGTTGCTTTTCTGTTTTGTTCACGACAGGCAGATCCAAGTGGGAGTCAACTGACGTGTCCCCATGACCGGGAAAATGCTTCACCACTGGAATAATCCCTTCGCTACGCAACCCCTTCATCTCGGCTATACCCATTCGGGATACCAGACTGGCTGAACTTCCAAATGAACGATCCCCAATCACCGGGTTATTCGGATTACTGTTTACATCCAGCACTGGAGCAAAATCGACGTTAAAGCCTATCAGCTGGATTTGTCTTGCCAACAATTTGCCCATCGTTTCAGCCAAATCAGCATCCTTCGTCTTGCCAACTTTCCCATTGGAAGGTATAGTCTCTACCGTTTCCGGCATTCGACTAACTTTGCCACCCTCCTGATCCACACTCATGAAAATTGGAACCGGATTGGAACGATTCGCATCCTTAATGGATTGTACGAATTTTGCTGTCCCTTGAAGGGTCGAGACATTATTCGCATAGAAAATAATCCCTCCCACCTTCTGATCCGTGATCATCTGTTTCGCTTTAGCATCCAAAGTGGTCCCTTGAACACCCGCCAGAATCATTTGTCCGATCTTTTCATCCAAAGACAATTGGTCGAGCTGCTTTTGTACTGGATCCTTCTCTTCCTGTGGAGGCACTGTATTCTGTTGATCATCCTGATCATTATCCTGATCGTTTGCACCTGCGTTTGAATTCGCATTGGTCTCCGTTCCAGCATTATTGTTATTTTGCTCTGACGAGGAAGGCTTCTGTGACTGCCCACATGCGGATAAGAGCAGGACTATTCCGAATAGCAGGAACAACATTTGAAGTGTGTTTATGTGTTTGTTTTTTAACTTGCGACTATAGATATACAAGGATGGTCATCCTCCTTAAGCGTTGTTGTCATTCAGGCTGAATGTGGTTTAGGCATAACCTTATCATAAGGTGCTTCATTTTCAAAATGGAGACGGCCCAAATACAAATTCTTATGATGCCACCTAAAAACACAAAAAATTTCCCCCTTTTGGGGTTAAACTGTGGTACTTCATGGTGTTATTCCTTGGGCGTGTTTGATAGAAGGGGATGCGAAAAGGTATCAGCGGTGCGAAGAACGATTTTCTATTGTGAATTTTTCATATGTTGAAATTATTATTATAGGGAGGCGAAAAAGCCGCCTTTCGGCGGCATCAAGTTTGTTTTCAGTTTTTGTCGCTGTTGGCATTTGTTCTTTCGGACCCCTAAAGCTTCCCTTAATACAGTGTTTTCAACACTTCCGCTGTAAAAGGAACGATTTCGGACTGGCGTCCTCCGCGAACTTTGTTCGGCCATTCCGGATCACTCAGCAGTACACGCCCCAACGCGATCAAGTCAAATTCATTATTCTCCATTTTCTCGTTCAACTGATCCAGATGAGCGTCACCCGTTCCCTGGTTTTCGTTCGCTCTGTCCACGAATTCCGCTTCGAGCCCTACCGATCCAACAGAGATCGCCGGCTTGCCACTTATTTTCTGTGTCCAGCCTGCAAGATTCAGCTCTGAGCCATCAAATTCCGGCAGCCAGAATCGACGGGTTGAGCAGTGGAAAATATCTACACCTGCAGCCGTGAGGGGTGCAAGGAATTGTTCCAGTTGTTCTGGTGTTTCCACCAGCCGTGCGTCGTAGTTCCCCATTTTCCATTGGGAGAAACGAAGTACGATCGGGAAGTCAGGACCTACTGCAGCGCGACATGCTTCAATAACTTCAACAGCAAAACGCGTGCGCTGTGCCAGATCGCCTCCATATTTATCCGTACGACGATTGGTGTGTTCCCAGAAGAATTGATCAATCAGGTAGCCATGAGCCCCGTGAAGCTCAATACCATCAAAACCGATGCGCTGCGCATCTGCTGCTGCTTGGGCAAACGCCTGGATAAGACCCCTGATCTCGTCTTCTGACAATGGTTGTCTCTCAGGTTCACCTGCCATGCTTATTCCCGATGGGCCTACCGGCTCAGCTTCTGCATTAGGCAGATCGCCTGAACGGCGGGCTGTACCCACATGCCACAATTGTGGCATGATTTTGCCACCTGCCTCATGGACTGCCTTGACTACATTCGCCCAACCCTGCAGTGATTCTTCACCATGGAACAGCGGAATGCTTGCGCCACTAATGGATGAAGGGTGGTTAATGCCCGTTCCTTCCGTAATGATCAGCCCTACACCTCCGGCTGCTCTGCGACGATAGTATTCCACGACCTCTGGTCCGGGTACTCCTTCGGGTGAAAATCCACGAGTCATGGGTGCCATGACGATCCGGTTGGACAGGGTAAGCTTGTCCGAGATAAATGGTTTAAACAAAGCTGACGGTACATTCATTGTGTATTGCTCCTTTACGATTAGATTGGAAGAAAACATGTACACTTTCTTGCACATGCTCTTGTATAACTACCACAAATGTTAATCCGCGAGTTGGTTAAGATATATCACCTTTCTATTTTATAGTTTCTGATTTTTATTTTCAAATTTCGATCAAAGGGGTATTACTAATCTCTTGAACACAAAAATAGAGCAAGCTCGATGTAGCTTCATCTAAGAAGTTCTACGATCTTGGCCTGCCCTGTACAATTAACCTAAACGGCTCTCTCTGTAACCAAAAATGTGGATGAAGCATAGTATATAATCCATAATCTTCCTTACATTTAATTAGAATTAACAGGGATATCATTGCGATTAACTCTGAGTAATTTGCCTGATGAAGTCGATAGAACGTCGGGGTCTGTGCCCAGCCCAAAGTAGAAATCACCTTCGTGTTCTTCAAAAGACTTGGCGTACGTGTCCTGGTTAAAACGGAGGATTTCATTCCATGTGTTCAGATCAGTCGATTGATACACCCGGTTTATATAGAGATTCGCACTTTTGCGTGTGTAAGTAAGCACATAGACTTTCCTGTCCCGAAGCAATAGATCCGTAGGAAGAGCTTGAGTATCTGGCAAAATGACACGCGTTGCCTGATTAATGTCGGTCATCACATTCAAGGATTTGGGTAACAGTTGCCCATCATTGAATACCCCTCCGGCAATATAAAGCAGCTTATTGTTGAAATTAATGTTTTTCCCTATTTTATTATAAGGGACTGTGCCCGTTTGATAGGATAACCCTGGGAGCATTTTGCTACCATAAATGACCACGTCTTTCTTTTCAAGCTTCTCATTAATCTCTAATACATTGGTTTTATCGCCCCAAATTTTATTAGCAGGATACATCATGCCTGATGCATATAATTTGCCCTTGATCTCAAATAACGTATATGCCCTAAAGCCAAACGTATTGATAGTGGCGAATTTTTGCCAACTTTCGCCTTGATCATGAGAGATTAATACGGTCGGTTTCTGCTCGGTACCCAGCGCTGCAAACAGTTTGCCCTGATAGGAAGCCAAATCGTATACGTGTACACCTAACGGCAGATTGCGATACTTTGTCCATACATCTCCATCTAACCGATAGAAATTTCCCATATCCCACTGCTCACCATCCGAATCATTTCCGGGAATATACAATTTGTCATTCAGCACTTTATAAATATCAATCTGTTCCTCATCCACGAACAATTTGGTCGAAGGAACGATGCTCGGATTGCTATTGGTGACGGACTGGGTTATAAATTTGGGATTGGCTGTATCGTAATAAATGACTGGAATAGGACCCGCATTAGGTGAAACACCTAAATTACTGCTGTTCCCATGACCCATATATATTTTCCCTCTGTACAGCTGCAAGTCCCACACATTATTGGCATATGGCGCTTTCTTAAAAGGTCTTCCAAGCAACTGGATCTTGGACGTCACATCGGCGGATGTGATAGGCGCATTGGACACCTTGGCAAGTGCCCGTTCGATAGTCGGCTGCTGATCCGTTGAAACATTGTTTTTGGGTTTCGAATTACCCATAAGCAGCCAGCCCATGCCTGCAACTATCGTCAAAATCACGGCTGCCCATTTTGTATTGCTCTGCATGTCCGCTTCCTCCTTTATTTTTATGAGATAACACCTTTACATCAAAATGATACAAATTGTATCTTTTCATATTATGTAAAATGACACGTACTTGCAACAAATTCCGCCCGTTCTGTGCAAAAAAAATAGACAATCGCATCCGAAGATGCGTTGTCTATTTGTCATTCATTCGTTGTGGCTGCCTACCCTTTGCACATCAGTTCCAGTTGAGCTTTAGCTGGTTGCCTGTTGCCATTTGCGGACTTCCACTCTATTATTTCGTCTTGTTATTTGCTTGGTAAATTTACTCTGCTTTCACCAGAATTTTAACCTGGTTTTTCTCTTTCAGCAGCGCTTCAAATCCATGCTCTACCACTTCGTCCAGGCTGATTCGTTTGGTTACCAGCTTGTCTGCCGGGAAGAAACCTTTAGCCATCAAGCTAATAACCGCCGGGAATACGTCACGGTAACCAATAATGCCATTGACCGTACGCTCCTTCATGACAATGGAGTTTGGCAGAATCGGTGCTTCCTGTTCAAAAATGCTGACGATCATCAATTCACCGCCAATACGCGTTGAATCAATCGCTTGTTGTAGCACCCGTGGAACACCTGTTACTTCATAAGCTACATTCACGCCGCCTTGGGTGCGTGCATGAATTTCTTCCACTACTTTGTATTGTGTAGGATCAATAACAATGGCGCCAAGTTCTTCCGCTTTGGCTTTACGTTCTTCGGATAATTCCACGACATAAATATCCGATGCGCCAGAAGCTTTCAACGCTTCAATAACCAACAACCCGATTGGACCCGCACCAAAAACAGCCGCAGTGTCGCCGACTTTCAGTTTGCTTTGACGAACAGCATGAAGAGCTACTGCGGAAGGTTCCACCAATGCTCCCTGCTCGTAAGAGATGGAATCAGGAATGGCATGCACCATGTATTCCTCAGCCGTTACATACTCCGAGAAACCCCCGCCTCCCCCAGCCAGGCCCAAGAAACCCATCTGATCGCACAAATTATATTTCCCTTGTTTACAGGCTTCACAATGACCACATGCATAGATCGGTTCTACCACAACGCGGTCACCTGCCTGAAAACGTGTCACGCCTTCTCCTACTTCAACGACTTGTCCTGAAAATTCATGCCCCATCACAACAGGTGCTTGTTCCCCTGTTAGCGGATGTGGTGCTTGAGCCGGAATGAAGATCGGGCCAGCAGTGTACTCGTGCAAGTCACTGCCACAGATCCCACACCACTCCACTTTTATTTTAACCTTTCCCTGTTCAGGGCGGGGTTCATCAATATTTTCGAGACGCAAATCTTTTACTCCGTGCCAACGCAATGCTTTCATTTGTTTCATCTCCCAGATCATAAGTTTTGATATAATCGGAAACGTTTCCGTAAGTTAAATATGTCACATTTTAAATAGGCTGTCAAACATAATTTGTCACACATATGTCTATCTTATGAATTTTACGTCGATAACTTTGGTGTAATGCTAGCGTTTTCAATGTATCGATAGTTTTTTTGCTCTTTGGCTTCCTCTCCGTTCTCGTGTAGATGTTTAATTCAATTTATTATAGAATCCGCTATTTATCCATTCGGTTCTTTTGGAAAACAACAGACATCTCTGACCTTTCAATCGTATTCACGGGATACTTATTGGATCAAATGTTATAATCAAGGTATAGGATTGTCATTCCATCCGTATATATTTTCAAAATTCGGAATCGTTTCCGATGAAGTGAGGTTAACTAAACGTGAGTAAAGATCAGAAGGTTACGATCAAGGACGTTGCAGAACTTGCAGGTGTAGGTATCGCTACCGTCTCCCGAGCCATCAACAATTCCGATGGCATCAGCAACAAAACACGGGATAAAGTCATGCAAGCCATTGATGAGCTTGGATTTGTCCCCAATACCTCTGCCCAAAGTTTGAAAATACGCCAGACACATCAGATCGCACTGGTTGTACCCGATATACGCAATGCCATCATTCCTGAGATCTCTTGGTCTGTTGAACAAACGGCGAAGCAGCATGGGTATCATGTGGTTCAAATCAATACGGCGGGTAATGCACGAACGGAACTGGAAACCATTCGTACGATCAAAAAACTGCACGTGGACGGGCTTATTTTCATGCCTTTGGCATATCCCAAAACGTTGCCTGGCTTAATTGATAAAGCTCCCCTTCCCATTTCCATGATCAATTACGGTAAAAAGCTGGACCCCGGCATGAAAGCAGATGTCGTTTCTCTTTCACAGCCTGAAGGGAAACTGGTGATGGAACATCTGATTAAGATTGGACGAACCCGCATTGCATACGCCGGTGCTCCCAAAGATATTATTGAAGAGCGTTATCGGGCATATGAGCAGGCACTCGGACATGTGGACATCTCGCTTGTTTACTTCGGAGAAGATTTTTCATTGAATACGGGAGCTAATGCAGCAGATTATTTCTATGGGCTGACTCACATGCCAGATGCTGTATACGCGATTAATGATATGGTTGCCATCGGACTGGTAAATCGGTTTAAAGAACTCGGCGTTCGTGTACCTGAAGATATCGCTGTTGTGGGCGTCGATAATAACCAATGGACTACCGTTACGTCTCCGCAGATCAGTTCAGTCTCGATTATGGGCGAAGAAGTGGCCCGACTTGCTACGGAATTGCTGTTAAAACGGATTCGAGAGATGAGCACCACGGATTACGAGCATATTCAATTTGAGCCACGGTTAATTGTGCGCGACTCCAGCGTTGCCATGATCCGCTCATCTTCACAAGGACCACCCGCAGAAGAATGATCGCGAAGTCACCGGATTTAATGGACAATCCAAACCTTCGAAAACACAAAAAAGGTGCTCACCAGGAATGAACTTCGTCCTGAGAAACACCTTTTTTATCTTCACTCACACCCTTTTATCTCAACCCCACCTCCGAGCAATTACTTCTTCGTAAGCAATTGTCTAATCGGTGTTCCTTTCATAAACATCTCAATATCCTCTACGGTATGGTTAAAATAAATGGCATAATTACCTTGAGTCACATAACCCAGATGCGGTGTTGCCAGCAGATTAGGCAGTGTACGCAACATATGATTTACAGGAAGAGGTTCCTGTTCATATACGTCCAGACCCGCCCCGGCAATCCACTCATTCTGTAAAGCTTCGACCATCGCCTCTTGATCCACAATGCCTGCACGGGACGTATTGATCAATAAAGCGGTATTTTTCATCCGTTGCAACTCGGCTCGTCCGATGAGATTACGAGTGCGATCACTTAGCACCAGATGAATGGAAACAATATCGCTTTGTTCAAGCAGCTGTTCCTTGGTCTCTGCCCATTGAACTCCCTTTTCCTCCGCTCTTGCCTGTGTCAAATTCTCACTCCAGGCGATCACTTTCATGCCAAAGGCTTGTGCAATCTCTGCCATTCGGCTGCCAATCTTGCCTAAACCGAGCAATCCCAATGTCTTTCCGTGCAAATCCATGCCTACTGTACTCTGCCAATTCCGATTGGAACGCAGTGCGTTATTTTCAGTTACCAGCTGTCTGGACAGACCCAGAATCAGCGCCCATGTGAGTTCAGTCGGCGGGTTCGAGCTGCCTTCCGTGCCACAGACGATTACACCACTTTCTTCAGCAGCCTGGAGGTCAATGGAGGCATTGCGCATGCCGCTTGTAATCAGAAGCTTGAGTTTGGGCAATTGAGTAATCACGGATTCAGGAAATGGTGTACGCTCACGCATCAAGACAATAATTTCAAAATCCTGCAGTTCCTGAACGACCTTCTCTTCTGATCCCATGTAATTATTGAACGTCTGAACCTCAACCCGATCCAGGATAGGAGTCCAATCCGCTGAAGAAAGGGCTACATTCTGATAATCATCCAATATGGCACAACGCAACTTCGTCTGCATGGTTGAATCTCCTCCTCATTTATGTGCATCATCAAACAATCTTTGAACATGTTACCCGAATATGTAAATCATATTATACATCCTAATTTAATCTATACCCTATCTGTATTGTATCAACTCAAGCCCTCATCTGCCTAATGTCCTCAGACACAAAAAAAGAGCAGGAACAGGCTTCCGCTTCTCGCTCTCACTTCAAAACAGTTTGAAAAGCAGCGCCGTGATCAAAATGGCCATCGCCACTTGAAGCAAGGACCGTATTTTCCAAAAAATCGTATCTAATTTCGATTGATCATTCTCTGTCAGGGAACCCACAATAGCAATAAAAGCAAGCATGCCAATCACAATCAAACTGAACTCGATGATCCCCATCCCGCCGTATGTCGTCAGCAGCACACCTATAATGTATAAAACGACAAGGTAGATCCTATGAAAATAACGTTCCATATGAACACCCTTTCTAAAAATGAAATTCTTCCCTCATTCCTCAAGCAACGATAACGTAACCTTAATACTCTGCTGCACAAACGAACGATCAGGCTCCGATTTCATCATCACGGTCAATCCAATCATCGATACAACCAGAGACTTGGACAACGCACTTGCGTCGAAATCATTAGATAATTCCCCGGTTTCCTGCCCCCGTTCAATCTTCTCCTTGAAAATCGCCGCCAGATACATCTGGTGCTCGCGTGTCAGAACAGCGAATTTGGGGTCATGCGGAGCCAGTTCAACCATCGTATTAATGCAAAAACAGCCGTGACGAGCATCTGTCACATCCCCTTCTGCTCCAATATGTTCAAATAAGGCACGGAAGGCTTCTTTTACAGAGGATGTATGTTGAAGCCTGGATCTGACCTGAGCGGCATGCAAAGTCGTATATCTGCGAAGTGCCGTTTCAAACAATTCCTTTTTGTCACCAAAAGCCGCATATAGACTGGGACGCTGAATCCCCATGACTGTTGTCAAACCACTTAAGGACGTCGCTTCAAATCCCTTATCCCAAAAAATCTGCATTGCCGCTTCCAGCGCCTGATCCGTATCAAATTCCCGTTGTCTAACCATGTATTCACCCTCTTTATGTATCGATCAGTATACAACTATTTTAATCTATATCCAAATCCCACGTCAAACCTATCTCAATTTATAAAAGAAAATTTAATCATTCCATTTTAATTCTTGACATCGTGTCAAAGCGCGAAGTATGTTTATTCGGAATCATAATGTACTGATCGGTATATTTAAATTCAACCGTGTTCTTACTGCTCCCCTAACTTAGCACATTCGAATACAGAAAGGTGAATCATTCATGCAAAATGCATCTCATCAAGCACATCCCTTCAGCGAAGGACGTTCAGGCATGTCCCGACTTGTCGCGCTGTTATTTGCCCTGTGCAGCGGACTGGCGGTAGCCAACATTTATTATGCCCAGCCTTTGCTCGACTCCATTGCTGACGAGTTTAGTATCTCTCATTCCTCTATTGGAATCGTTATTACCGTAACCCAGATTTGTTACGCCCTCGGATTGTTATTACTGGTCCCACTTGGTGATCTATTGAACCGGCGCAAGCTGATCATTATCCAGATGCTTTTATCCGTAATCGCCCTGATTGCTGTCGGTACCTCATCATCCAGCCAGGTTCTATTCTTTGGAATGGCCGCCATCGGGCTGCTTGCCGTGATTACACAAACACTCGTTGCCTTTGCCGCCTCCCTGGCTGCACCTTCAGAACGAGGGCGTATCGTCGGTCTGGTCACAAGCGGAATCGTCATAGGCATATTACTGGCGCGAACCATAGCAGGCACCTTAAACGATTGGATCGGCTGGAGATCGGTCTATCTCTTCTCTGCCAGTCTGACATTACTGGGGATTATCGCCCTGTTTCTTGTACTCCCAAAACACGAACCCAAGCGAGAGAAACTAAGCTACACCCAATTGATAGTTTCTGTCCTGCAACTGTACCGTGAGCTGCCTATTCTGCGAACACGCGGCGTTCTCGCCACATTGATCTTCACAGCCTTCAGCATCCTGTGGACTTCCATGGTTTTTCCATTAAGCGCTCCGCCACTTTCCCTGTCACATACTGCTATTGGAGCCTTTGGTCTCGCGGGAGCTGCTGGTGCCCTGGCTGCTGCACGTGCTGGAAAACTGGCTGATCGGGGGTTGGGACAAAAGACGACGGGCGTCGCTCTTGTCATATTGCTTCTATCCTGGCTGCCCATAGGCTATGTTCACCATTCTTTATGGCTGCTTGTAGCTGGGGTAATTATGCTGGACCTTGCCGTGCAGGCCGTACATGTCACCAACCAGAGTCTAATCTATGAAGTTCGACCTGAGGCGCAGAGCCGTTTGACGGGCGCCTACATGATCTTTTATTCAATAGGCAGTGCTACCGGCTCCATTGCTTCTACTCAAGTGTACGCATGGGCAGGTTGGACTGGCGTTTGCTGGCTGGGTGCAGGCGTGAGTGCCGCTGCGCTTCTGTTCTGGGCCTTTGATCGGTATATCCATCGGAATTCGGATCAATAAATGAGCTTAATCCAGCTTATTCCACACCACAATAAACAGAGTGGCTAACGGACCAAATAACAGGGAAATCAGAAACCAGTTACGCCCACTTCTGTTTTTTCCCTGAGCAAGTCCGGCATTAATAAGGGCAAGTGTGCCCCAACCCACGAAGGTATTCGTTTTCCATCAAATATCATCTCCTCCTAACAGAAAAGCTCTATCTATTCTCTAGTAACGCCTTTAGCTTCAAATTACGGCTCTCCAGGAAAGCCTGCATATACCTCTTGAGTACAATCCGCTCTGCAACCCAGCCCAGAATACCAAGGGGAGCTTCAAATCTCAGTGTGTCTCTCATACAAGTGGACTGCTCACTAAGCTTGCTGAAGCTGTGTTCATGTCTCATGCTCTTGAAAGCACCTTTCTCCATCTGATCCACAAAGAGATACGGCCGATTGTACTCGGCGATCCGGGAAGTCAGCTTCTGCCTTATCCCGAAATGGCTTGCTTCGAATGTTACCGTATCGCCTTCGCCAATTCTGCCCGTTGTCACACCAGCAACAGCCTGCTCACGGGTATGTTTCCAGACTGTCCGGGTATGAATATCAATGTCCCGCGCATAGTCAAAACATCGATCGATCGGCGCATGTATTGTAATCTCGGTTACCACTTCAATCAAGGACGATCTCTCCTTTTCTGCTCCCTTTTCCTAAAAAGGAAGATTAAGGTCTTTGCAAAGTATACTCCTGGTCACTATCAAGAACAACGCAGTGCATGATATAAATTGAAAACGGGTCCCCTGTCATCTTGTAGGAGGCCCGTTTTCTGTATGAATTCATTTGTTATTCAAATTTAGATAATTAATTCATTAATGGCAAGAGTGCGTTCTTTGGACAGATCACGATATTGTTCCGATTCCACCTTGATCAGTGGTTTGAAAATATCGGATGTATTGTTCATGACAATAACACCCCGCTCGCCGTTGCTCAGCAATACTTGTTTACCAATAAAATTAGGAAGCAGATGCTGCATCAAGGCCTGAACCGGCTTCTCATTCAATTTGCCGAATCCCATCGCATAGATATCGCGCAAGTTGTTGATCAGATTCGGATTGCTGCTTCCGTGACTACCGGATCTCATCCCGATGTATATGTCAGCGACAGATACGATCTGTGTGTATGGATGAATCTCGTCTTTCTTCAGTTGCATCGGATATCCGGTACCATCCTCCAGTTCATGATGCTGAAGAGCTACCAGCGCTGTAGCTTCATCCGTCATGGAACTTTTGATAATATCATGTCCATAGATCGTGTGACGCTGCAATTCGAGCTGTTCATCTGCGGTTAACGGTTCCATCTTGTTGCGTATCCGATGAGATACCTTGCATTTGCCGATATCGTGAAGATAGCCACCACGACTGATCTGATAACTTTCTTTTTGGGAATAACCAAGCCAGTTGGCTAGATAAAATGACAACAGTCCAACCTGAATGGAGTGTGTGTAGTTATTGACATCATCCCGTTCCAGCATCATCAGGAGATGCACGACATCCTTTTGCTCGTCCAGTCCCTCCACCATCGGTTGAAGCGCATCGTCCACCATTGTTGCGTTGAACTTGCCCACAGTCAGCGCTTCGAGAAACGCGGATTGATAATTATGTACAGTTTGTATAAATTGGGATTTCATTCCTTCTTCAGGCGGTTCTTCCTTGGTGCTTGTGCTTGCTCCAGATGCAAATTTTGCTGCAGCAGCAAAGAATTCCGCTTCCGTGATCTCTTCCTCGCGTGGTTCAATATCCACATAGTCTACGCGGTGCTGCATCAGCAAGGTGATATCTTCACTTTTGATCACAGTACCCTGACCCAGAACGTGTAATCCCGCTTCGCTGAATGTATCCGCAGTTAGACGGTCTCCATCTTGCAGGTTCATAATATGGATTCTCAAATCGGTATTCCCCCTGAACAATCATTTATAGTCAACAGTACCCGTTGATCGGGTCCCAAAAATCCCTATACTACTTTATATCGATAAATACATTCTTTTTCTCCATAGTCCAAACGACCTTAATCGCAAAAGGAAATACGAACGTATAAGACTTTATTCTCAGTCCCGTTTTCAAAAAAGTCCCGGTTTGATTTTGTATTTAGATAACGGACAACTTGATTTACACATATATAACCAAAAAGCCCAAAAAATATTTGGGCTTTTATTGAATTCAACTAAATTTTGATCGAGCTCAGGCTCGCTCCCTGTACGAAAAAGCGTTCAATGCCTTTCTCAACAGATGGGTCCGGAATTAACGGTGGTGCCTGATGCGGCTTCACTCTGGCATCGATAATGATCTGGTCACAACCCCAATGTTTATAGTTGTAACTGCTATTCACACCGTACATATCATGGGACGGATTACTGCGGGTAAATGTCGCCCACAAGAAGTTGCTGAGATTCGCACTCAGGAAAGAACTATCGTCACATAATATAATCATTGGACATGAAGACAGGTCTCCTTTTTCCTTCAGCATGTCTGTAAATGCCTTCATTTCTTGTTCTGTATCCGCATAACTGGTGAAAGGCACACCCTGAATGGCTACAACTCCTGGCATCACGAGCTGCGGATTGCTATACCCCCGGATATCCTTCAATGTCTCCGGTACTTCACGGCACAATTCCCGTTTCTTGTCCCCATAGGCTGCAAATACAACCTTACTGCCGCTGTTCAACCCGGTTCCCGAGTAGTCCAGCGTATCGATCGTTGTGTTGGTATGGAAATGAATGTCCCGGTGCAGATCCATTCGTTCCAGGATGTACGTCAGGAACTCCACTTCCTGGTGCGTATCCAGCGGTTGCTGATCTTCTGCTGTGATAAACAAATACTTCGCCAGACTGAGCTGGCCTGTACCCAGAATACGACTCGCAATAGTCAGCAGCTCTGTTGGCTGTTTTACCGTCTGATAGGGCGTATAACGTTCGCTTCCAATCGCGAACAGAAGCGGATGCACTCCTGCTGCATCGACAGCATGGACTTCTTTCACACCGGGAACTTCCTGTTTAATGGCATCACCCGTAATTTCGTGAATCAGATCCCCAAATGCGGTATCCTCTTGCGGAGGACGACCCACCACGGTAAATGGCCAGATCGCATTCGGCTTGGCGTACACTTTATGCACTCTCATTAGCGGGAACGGATGGGTCAGACTGTAATATCCAAGATGATCACCAAACGGTCCTTCAGGCTTCGTCTCGTCCGGGTAAATATCACCCGTGATGACAAAATCGGCGTCATTGCTGATGCAATACCCATCTTTATAGCTGTAACGGAAACGACGGCCGGCAAGTAGCCCCGCGAAAGTCATCTCACTGAGTCCTTCAGGCAAAGGCATCACTGCAGAAAGTGTATGTGCCGGCGGGCCCCCAATGAAGATGCTCACTTTCAGGGGTTCTCCCTTTTTGACTGCTTTGGCCTGATGAATACCAATTCCGCGATGGATCTGATAATGAAGTCCAATTTCCTTATTCAGTTCATAATCATTACCACTTAGCTGTACCCGGTACATGCCCAGATTGGAGTTCATGATGCCTGGCTTGTCCGGGTCCTCCGAATAGACTTGAGGCAGCGTAACGAATGCTCCACCATCCATAGGCCAATGCTTGATCAACGGCAGATCCGAGATTTGAATCTCTTGCGCGGTTACAGGCAAACTGATGGACTTCTGCTTAGGGAGAGCCTGCCAGGCGGCAAGACCTGTGCTGATATGCTGAAAAGGCGTCTTGAGTGCCTTCATTGGATCATCCCGTACAGCCATGACACGTTGTACACCTTCAAGCGTTCCACGGAACATGAATTTGCTTCGTTCCAGTGTACCGAACAGGTTCGAAACAGCCTGGAACTTGGAGCCTTTCACATTTTCGAAAAGCAGAGCTGGGCCTTTCGCCTCATGCACTTTCATATGTATCGCTGCCATCTCCAAATGAGGGTCAACTTCTTCCTTCACTCGAATCAAATGTCCATGCTGCTCCAGATCATTAATGCAATCTTCCATATTGCGATATTTCATTGGATGGCTCCATTCTGTATATAATAAATTGTTATGTTCATATATTCACATAGATGTGCAGGGGTAGCGGATAGAATAAACGTTGAATCTACTTCACTCTCGTCACCCTACAAATGGATTGATACTCGCATCTCTTCTATCTTATCAAATCATCTGCCACTAAACAAAACAATATATGAGATCTTTCACGCAGCACTCACCAAAAAGCAATATTCAGGCAACAGGAGTCCTATATTCATAAGGACCACGATTGCTTAAATATTGCTAATTGAGCTTACTTAAGATGTAGTCGAAGGTCTGGGAATCGTAACCGTAAACTGCGTTCCTTCTCCAACCCTGCTCTCCACATCAATAGTACAATCATGTAATTTCAAAATTTTAATCACGATGGAAAGCCCTAATCCATTCCCTCTAAGAGCACTGCTCCGTGCTTTATCGACCATATAAAATCGATCGAAAATATACGGAAGCGCCTCCTCGGGTATTCCTTGTCCTGAATCTCTAATTGATACCTTCACGAATGACATGGACATCTCGATTTCGATGTGAATGACACCGTCGGGACCCGTATATTTTATAGCATTGTTGATTAAATTCTGCCAGACTTGCTCAAACAAATCTTTATCAACCGTGATTTCGCAAGGCAATAAATCCAATTCAATCTTGATATTTTTGCGCGCCCACTGGGGTTCTGCTAATACGATCGTTCTTCTTAATTGCTCATCTAATTGGAACGTACTGAGATTAAACGGATGGTGCTCCGAATCCAGCGAGGCTAACCGGAGTAAATTATCACTAAGCCTGGAAAGGCGTAAAGTTTCCTCGTATATGATATCCAGATGCTCTTTCTGCTCTTCCAAAGGGATGACACCATCTTGCAGCGCTCTTGTAAATCCTCTAATCGATGTTAGTGGAGACTGCATTTCATGAGAGACGTTACTGACAAAATCATCACGCACCGAGTCTATTTTTTGCAGCTCACGGGCCATATGATTAAAGCTCTCCATCAGCTCACCAAACTCATCTGGATTATTATGTTTCAACCGGACAGATAGATCGCCTGATGCCATTTTCTTAGCTGCAGCCGTTAGTCTTTTGATAGGTCTCACAATGTACCCAGACATAAACATGATTAATAAGCTTCCTATAACCAGGACAGTCAGTAGCGATATAAATAGTGTACGTTTCACATTATGAAAAATCGATGAAAAATTAATTTTGATAAGGAGCGCATCTTTCTCTTCATTCATCCTGGGAACACCAACGAACGCTGTTTCATCTTTATTGGAAAGAATAAACGCTTCCGTGGTATTTTCATCAAATAATTCATGAACTTTATCAGCTGGAAAGGAAGCAAGCAATTCACTTTGTTCATTCACAGCATTTATGTTCAAGCCATATCGCGCAAAGAGATTCAATCCAGTTTTCACCTTTTCCGGATCATCGATCAGGTTTATCATCGAAGCGATATCTTCGGCAATGGTCACCATGGTATGATTCGGTGTCTTTTCCTGAGGTCGCATGTTTAGTATAAAGGAGAAAATCAAACTGACAATCACAATACCAATAAATGTAGCTACGATTCGTAGGCGCAGGCTTTTACTCACTATTTTCATACAAGCTCCAGACGATATCCTAGTCCTCTGATTGTCGAAATAATCAGTTCCGGGATTGGTTCAAGCCGTTCTCTTAACCTTTTGATATGCACATCAACGGTACGCTCATCACCTTCATAATCGATTCCCCATATATCTTCTATAAGCTGTGTACGTGTGAATATTTGCCCTGGCAAACTCGCCAAAGCAAACAACAATTCACATTCCTTCTTTTTCAACTCAACCGTTTGAGCTCCTGCATCCACTGTCAAATTGCTCAGATTAATCGTTGCACCACCTATATGAATAACATTCGATGAAATCTTGTTGTATCTCTTCATTAAAGATTTCACACGCAAGATTAACTCTACAGGATCAAAAGGTTTTACTAAATAATCGTCTGACCCTGCATTGAATCCTCTGACTTTATCCTTGGATTCTCCCTTGGCAGTCACCATTAGAATCGGAATATCC
The DNA here is from genome assembly GCF_057835695.1 of Paenibacillus sp. GL_099_B. Taxonomy (NCBI): domain Bacteria; kingdom Bacillati; phylum Bacillota; class Bacilli; order Caryophanales; family Paenibacillaceae; genus Paenibacillus; species Paenibacillus sp. GL_099_B. The sequence goes on along the minus strand of NZ_CM174430.1, from coordinate 2,872,924 downwards.
ATATAAGATCGAATATCTTCGGTCAGTTCAATACCATCTACACGTGGCATCATCACATCTACAATCGCTAAATCAATTTTGGTATGAGACAAGATGTTCAGTGCTTCTTGCCCATCCGCCGCTTCCACGACGGAAAACTGATTAGTTTCAAGATATATTCGAATCAATTTGCGGATATGGGAATCATCATCAACCACAAGAATCGTGTTCATTTATGCATTATCCTTTCCGCAATGTTCATTATTCACAACTGAATTTATTCATATCGTAAGGATTCCATCGGGTCCAGCTTGGCAGCTTTGGATGATGGCATCAATCCAGCGATGATACTAATCACTGTACTTACAATGATTCCGAACACAATGTAGTATCCCGATAGATTTATTAGCTTAGCTCCAAAGGCGTTGTCCAAGAGAATATTCAACACATAACTAATAATTATCGCAAATACTACCGCAATGATACCACTGAATACCCCCAATAGAGCAGATTCAGAAAAGAAAATCCGCTTGATGTCCTTCTTTCTTGCTCCAATCGCACGAAGGATTCCGATTTCCTTCGTTCGTTCCACGACACTAATGTAAAGCACAACCAATATCATAATACCGGATACGATCAACGAAATGCCTGCAATACCAGACAGAACGATCGTGGCCATGTTCACATATGTCGTGATATTTTCCATGATTTTTGCCGTCTGGGAGCCTGAGAAGCCTGCATCAACAGCTGCTGCATTAATATCATTGACATATTTCATATCGGTTGCATAAGCGTTAACCTGAATTGGCCCAATCGTTATTCCTTTGTCCGTATACATTTGCTCCAACGTCTGTGATGAAATGTAACCCGGTGATTGCTGCATTGGTGATCTTTGATCTGACGCTTCATAAATACCAGATATGGTTATTTCTTTCTCCAAAGTTACCGGTTTATTATTGCCATCCATCTCATTGATATATAGAAACACAGACTTGCCGATCATGGATTCAGCTTGGTCATTCCCGCTTAATTTATTCGCCGTATCGAGGGGTAACAACATCTCATTTTCTACCGGAAGTGTACCCGTTGTTATCATTGCTGGATCAAAAGCATCCGTTAACGTCGTTAACTGCGTAAGTGCCACACTTTGCTTTGCATTAACCATAGTTGATTTGCCTGTAATGGTAGTGATGGTCTCTACATGATCCACATTAGGGAATTTGCGAATGGTCTCAATGTCGGCTGTTGTAAAAGGTTCGCCTGCTGCCATCAAGGCTTGCGGGCCTTGCATATCTTTGGCATCTGCACTGGGCTTCGTTATATCCACAAGCAAAGGGTCCATACTTGAATTGATTTCGTCGTTCATATATGTCGTTATTCCATTACCCAATGAGAGCATCAGGAGTACGCTTAAAATCCCTATCGACCCACCCAATGCAACCAGTACATTACGCTTGCCGTTGAGTTTCATATTTTTGAGAGCCATTTTGAAAGAAGCCAGTAAGCCCAAGTTTCTGGAAGCACCACTACTGCCCTCATAGGTAGTCAAGGAACGATCTTTTAAATGGATATCATCCTTAATCCGTCCCTCCTCTACCTTCACAATACGTGTACCGGAATCAGCTACTTTCTGCGAGTGAGTTACTGCAATGACCAGCATTCCTTTTTGCGCAATGCTGTCCAGCAAAGCCAGAATTTGATCCCCGTTTTCCTTATCCAAAGCACCTGTTGGTTCATCCGCCAAAATAATGTCTGGATTGTTCGATAATGCACGAGCAATGGAAACCCTTTGCTTCTGTCCACCTGACAGCTGGTTAGGCCGTTTATTCAGATGATTCTTCAGCCCGACCTCGGTCAAAATATCTATAGCGCGCTTATTGCGTTCCTTTTCACTTGTGTCCGTCATTTGCATAGCAATCGTAACATTTTCCAGCACAGACAGATGCGGAATCAGATTGAAATTTTGAAACACAAAGCCGATATTATTCTTCCGATAATCATCCATTTCCTTCTCAGTCATGGCACTTAAGTTCTTTCCACGAACAAGGATCTCCCCTTCAAAATCGGAGTCCATTCCGCCAATAATATTCATAAGGGTTGACTTTCCGCAACCCGATTCACCAAGGATCAAGACGAATTCTCCTGTCTCAAAGCTCAAATTCACATCGTGGAGCACAGGAACCTTTTCCTTACCATACAGCGTGTATGATTTCTTCACATGTTTTACTTCTAATATAGTCATCTTGATCTCTTCCTCTCCAAGTCATGCGCTCTATCTGTTTAGTTGATGTTTCACATTCTAACAAATTTGTGTGAACTGATAATGAACTGGACAATCCGCGTCTGCCTGGCAAAAAAAATACACCTGCAGCAACTTGAGGTGTGAACCATATCAAGTCACTGCAAGTGTCAAAAATCAAATCCCTTCAACAATACGCTTCGCCCGAACCTCTACCTGACGGAAAAGTTCTTCCTCATCAATCGTTAGCAGCTGCCTGCCTCTCATTAGCACACGGCCATTCACAATGGTGGTATCTACATCGGCGCCATTCACGCTGTATGCAAGCAATGATTCCAGCTCGTGAACCGGCTGCAAATGCGGTTTCTTCAGATCAATCAGAATCAGGTCGGCCTTGCGCCCAACTTCCAGCACACCTACTTCATCCTGAAGGTTCAACAGACCTGCACTTCCCCGTGTAGACATGTGTAGTACCTCTCTTGCCGACAACCGGGTAGGGTCACCATAATCCAGCTTTTGCAGCCAGGTCGCAGCCTTGATCTCTTCAAACATATCGACGGTTGTCGCACTTCCTGCCCCATCGGTTCCAAGACCCACATTAATTCCCTGGGCAATCATCTCGGTAATTGGGGCAATTCCGCAGCCCAGCTTCAGATTGCTGACCGGATTGTGCGCTACTCCACCACGCATGCCTTTCAATCTGCCAATATCTCTGCGATTCAGGTGTACGCCGTGGGCAAGCAGTACGTGTGCTTTTTCAAACACACCTGCCTCTTCCAAATACTCCGTTGGCGTCATGCCATAGCGTTCACGAATCTTCACAACTTCCTCTTTCGTCTCAGCCAGATGAATATGGATGGGCACGTTCTCCTGTTCCGCCATCGCGATGACTTCCCGCAAAGGTTCTACTGGGCAAGTATAGGGAGAATGCGGGCCATACATCGTCGTAATTCGACCCTCAGCCTTACCCGACCAACGCTGCACCAAATCGACCGCTTCCTGTAATCTGCGCCCTCCGTCATCCTCCACGAATACCATTCCGCGTGTGAGCGATGCCCGAATACCGGTTTCCGTTACCGCTTCTGCGATTTCATTCATGTGAATGTACATATCAGCGTAAGCTGTAGTTCCTGAACGGATCATCTCGGCGATGGATAATTGTGCTCCCCAGTATATATCTTCGGATGTCATCCGGGCTTCTGCAGGCAGCATCTTACGGTCAAGCCAGTCCATCAGCTTCAGATCATCCGAGAATGCTCGTAACAGACTCATCGGTGTATGCTGGTGAGCATTGATCAGGCCCGGCATTGCCAGTTTATGTTGACCATCCATAATCTCATCACCCGGTTGAGCCTGAATGTGGGGAACAATCTCTGCGATACGGTCGCCTACAATGCGAATATCCCCCTTGAAGGGGGAATCGGTGTCTTTCATCGTTAAGATTGTGGCTTGCTGGATTAATATACTCATTCGTTTCACAACTCCTCTAGGTTGGATTGCCTTACTTCCAAATCCGAGGATAAGCCTTCACGTAACGGTAAGGTCAAGATTAAGTTAATTTTTGAGTCGTCATTGTTCTGAAACTTTGGATAAAAGGCTTGGGATCTATGTTGACCATATAAGGATAGACCCCGGTGCTGGTATGTAGATAGAAAAAACCACCTTCATTCCCCATTCTCCGAAAGGACATGTCGAACACTTCAGTAATGTTAAACTCGCGGTATTTCGTTACAATCTTGTCCGAGTACAGGATCATGGACCGATCGCTCTGCATTACTTTCTGTGCGAGACCCGTCACTTCTCTCTGTACTTTGTAATAAGGCAATACAGCAATGCAGTTCATGATCTGCCTCCGTTCTAGCCATGATTATTTTGTTCCATCATAGCAGATCGGAGAGCCTGAGCAAAAAATGATCCAACAACATATATGATTTACGTGATCTTCGTTGTTACTTTCAATGGAAAACGAAGTGCTTCCTGAATATTCTGCAAGGAAAGGCATTGTTCAATGTGAAAAACACCATGCGGCAGTTCCGTCCGATACATTCGCTCCGCTACTGCCGCCGCAACTGCTGCTGTTGCATCTGCTTCACGCTCGCCAACCAGCAGCTGCTCGACATGGACTTGTTTGCCCTTTTTCCATCCCACTGCATCTACCTTAACCGCAAACATCGGCTCCCCTCCGGGAATAACCCCAAAAGCCTTGACCGTACCATTACGAAGGGAGGGAATACGCAGTAGTGTGAACAGCCCAATACGTTTCGAGAATGCCATGGATCTGGTCACCCAACGGGAATCGAGACATAACCGGGTGGACACCGTTGGAATACGAAGTGTACGAGCAACGACGTGTTGATCCGAAAAGTTAAACCGATACGCTTTCCTGCGGCCCAGGTCTGCGCCAAAATCAATCCATTTACTATCGTGAAAACTTTGCACTTCGGCTGGCTTGCCCTTTTTCATGACCTGATAGGTGGCATTCATCTGATCCACAGTCCACTCCACCGCGGCTTTCCCGTGTTTCTCACCTAGTCCCAACATGACGGTGATGTCCGCTTCGTCCACTTGTTCCATATGGGCACCTGCTTCACGCACAAGCAGATTGGTCACACCAGGCGACAGTCCCACACTGAGCATCGCTGTTGCTTTGGAACGCTGCATTTTGGAATGCAACTGTTCGACCTGACCCAGAAAGTCATAATTGGCCGAAATATCGATATAATCTGTCCCTGCTTTCGCACAAGCCTCGACAAATCGGGTATCCGTCTGGTCCACACACATGATCACCAACTTGACCGATTGAAGCATAACAGGATCAATCGCTTTTCGTACATCCAATTGAAGCGGCTGGACTATACCACCCGTAGATCGGCTGAATTCCTCAGCCCGGTTCATCCGCGTACCTGCCGCCCATACCTTGCCGGGAAACGAGCGTCCCAGTTGCGTACATATCATTTGCCCCACCTGACCATATCCGCCAACAACCCAAATCTGGTCTTTCACAGACTCTACTTTAGATTCGTTTCGCATAATATCCCTCCACCCAGAATGCTCCGAAATAACGTGTAATGTGCGAGAATCCGCATTCTTCCATAAGCTCTATCATTCGTTCAGATGAGATGGGATCCGACTCTCGGCCAAGGGAAGCTGCAAACCGCTCCCATTCTTCAGGCTGAATACCATTACTTAACATGTGATCCTGCCAGGCTTGCATCATGGTTGGATATACAGAAGAATGAAGATCGGCATTCACTGCTGCAATAATGAGTGGCGCTCCAGGCTTAAGTCTGGCCGCTAGATTGGACAGGAACCGTCTTTTGGACTCGATCCCCTGAATAAAATGCAGCATTAGCATGCTTGTCGCCGCGTCGTATACCCCCTCTTCCGGCAACGATTCAAGCGTTATTGATTTAAGTTGCACTCTGGCGTCGACCCCCGCTTCCTGGACTCTTCTCTCTGCTAACTGAAGCATCGGCTGGGAAGGATCTACTCCAGTAAACGTCCATCCCGCATGGCGAGAACCAAGCAGAGCTATTTCCTTACCTCCACCGGCTCCGACAATTAGTATTTTAGCCTCGTTGTTATCCGTGATAGAAGCGGCAAGAAGCCGCTCCATCAGATCATGCATATGAGAATAACCCGGAATTTTCAGGGCTATCGATTGTTCGTAACGGTTTTCATCCGCCGTATCCCAGCTCATAGATGGTTGATTGTGGTCCATCGTACTACACTCCTCATGGATTCAAGTTAGACTTGACTCTTCGCTCGTCTAATTTCATTATAAAAGGATACGCAGAGCGTACAATCCCAGAACAATGGGATATCTGCATGAGGAGAGGAGAAAGCTTTATGACATCACGTATGGAACGGAACCAGCGACTCATTACTTCTCTCGAAAAAGGAACCTGGACCTCGCGCACCTACCGGGAAGCTGTATTGAAACAAATTCAGAATATCGTTCCCTATGAAGCGTATTGCTTCACAACGGTTGATCCACAGACTCTTCTCTCAACGGGTGCCGTGACGGAAGACGGCATTGAAGCCATTCATGATCGGCTGTTCGTTAATGAATACATGGAAGAAGACATACATAAGTATGCTGATTTGATTCGCAGCGGTGAGTATACAGCGATTCTTCGGGCATCGATAAGCGGAAACCCAGTATCCAGCGCTCGATATCATAACATCCTTCAACCCGCAGGTTTCGGTGATGAACTTCGGGCTGTACTGGTCAGTGGCGGAGCCTGTTGGGGGTATCTAACCCTATATCGCAAGACGGAACAACCCTTATTCACGGAAGAGGAGCGACTGAGCATTCAGGCCTGGACACCTTCTATTGCATTGATGTTACGATCCACAAGTCTGACTCTTGTGGACGAGATTAAGAGCGGAAGTCCCTCTGACCCAGGTATTATGATCACATCCGACGCTTTCGAGCTGTTATCCGTGAACGCTCCCGCTCAATATTGGCTATCGCAATTACGTTTACTGGAGCATGTGGGACCAGATGTATTGCCACGCCCAGTCCGTGCAGTCAGTTCGCATTTACAGCGTCAGATTCGTACACATACCGATTCGACAGTTCCGCAAGAGCCTTCCCATCCTTCGCCCTCCAAAGTCTGCATTCAACTCCTGGATGGTCGTTACCTTGTGCTTTATGCCAGCCGCATGCAACAGTTTTCAGGCCCGGATCAGATTGCGATCAGGCTTGAACAGGCTATGCCACAGGACTTACTGCCTTTACTCGCCGAGAGTCATGGGTTGTCCATTCGGGAACGGGAACTATTGGGTTACGTGCTGCGCAGTTATTCTTCCAAAGAAATTGCTGAAGCGATGCATATATCAGCCTACACGGTACAAGATCATTTAAAATCCATTTTTTCCAAAACAGACGTATCCTCCCGCCGTGAGCTAATCTGGTATTTTGTATCCCGTTTCCAGTTGTCTGATGAGCCGGCAATTTGAAAGTTATAACCTGGACATACAAAAAGATGCCTTGTCCCATGGGACAAGGCATCTTTACGCTACATTTTGGTGAAAAACATCAGTTATATCAACACATACGTTAGTTTATACGATTCTACTGCACCATTCTCATGAGTGAAAAATTAGGACTTAGCGGGCTTCGCAGGTTTGATGTTTTTGTTCTTTACCTGCACAGACACGGGCTCTTGCAGGTGTTCAACCGGATACAATTTGCGGAACAATAACGTCTGCAAGACCAGGAATGAACCGCCGATCGTCCAATACAGCGGCATCGCTGCAGGTGCCGACAGCGAGAAAAAGGCCATCATCAAAGGAGAGATGTATCCCATGATTGCGAACTGTTTTCGTTGTTCCGGAGCCATATTGGCTTGCGAAACCTTGGCTTGGATCAGATAAATAATAGCTACCACGACTGCAAGCACATAGTCAGGCGCTCCTAATTTGAACCACAGAAAGGAGTGAGAAGATAGCTCCGGCGTAAGCCGAATAGCCGTGTAGATACCTGACAGAATGGGCAACTGAATCAGCAGTGGCAAGCATCCGATATTCAGCGGATTGAACTTGTGCTTCTTGTACAGCTCCATCGTTTCCTGCGAAAGCTTCTGCTTATCGGCTGGGTCGTTTTTGCCCTCATACTTTTTCTTGAGCGCATCCATCTCCGGCTTCATAGCATTCATGATCACTCGGGTTCCTTGCTGAGATTTTGCTTGTCGCATCATCAATGGCAACAACGCAAGACGGATAACGAGGGTGATCACAATAATGGCTACCCCATAACTTCCATCAAATATCGTTGCAATGTGCTGAATGAGATACGACAGTGGAAATACAACATAATGGTTAAAGAACCCTGGTGTTGATGAATTAATCTCTGAGACGTTGTTACTGCATCCAGCCAGTAGCATAACCGCAAAAAGAATTGCAATCAGGCCATAGATCCGTCCCTTGCCAGATGTAAAAGTGAACCCCTTGCTTGTCTTATGTTCCATATATATCCTCCTCGTTGATTTGTAGAAAGTACATACAACGAGGAATGGCAATCTGGTTCATCTTCATCCGGGGATTCTCTTCGTCTGACGATTCGACTTAATGCTTCAGGTCTGTGTTGTCCGTCCAAGGACAAGGTTGGCAATCCAGGTTCCAGACCACCTCCGGCCCCACCTTCCATCCAGTACTCTGTAATGCCGCAATGCAGATGGGCAATATAAGCGTAACTGACTGTGAAAATGAGTCCGAGTGAAAATATATACGGTATCAATTCCTGAAGTTCAAACAAGGGATTCACCCCCTTTATAGGTTAGTTTTTATAGTATAACACTTACATATTGATTTTGCATAAATTCATTGCTGGAAAACAGGTAGATGAATTCATTCCATTCTCAATGTGGACAATTCTAGCTTAGCTCTATGTTTTGCACTATTAAAAGAAGTCCAGGAACTGTCTGCTTCATCCAAGTCGAAGTTGGCTTGACGATCCAACATTTCCCCTTTCAAATTCGGGTACTCCCTCTGGGCAAACTCTCGTAGTAGAGGAACGGCATCTGCAGATAAACTTGCCAAGTAGGATGCATCAATAATGCCTGTCTGATGATATCGTGCAATATTGAGCTCCGCAATCCGTTTATCCATACCTACATAGTTTACTGTCACATAGGCTGTAAGGGACAGTACAATATACCAGCGGATCAACGGTATGGATGTATAACGGATTCGAAGAGCGGCAATAAGCAGCAGCAGGGCCAGAAAAATCATAAATGCATGTACGAGAAATCGAATGTAGGTATATCCGTAAGCCTGTTCATATAGGTTGAGGCGTATAAACGCCGAGTACAGCATGATTGCGGAACAACCCACCAGGACAAAGAGAAGCACCTGATGTACAACAGAACCTATTTTGCCGCTTGAACGCGTGAACTGAAGGGCGATGATCAGGATGAAAAAATTAATGCCTGTTACCAGTATCAGCTCCACAAATCCACTTCTTGCATACTCTGCATAGGACAAGTCTGACGGAAGCTGTCCTTCACCCGCTCCAAAAAGGTAAGAAAATTGTACAAGCACAAACAAAACGTACACACAGTTGATAACCAGCAGCATCGTGCCCATAATGACGGGGTCCAATCTAAATGGTTCTCGATGAGCTTGAGTAAGAATCGTCTCTGATGAGATCTTATTCGTTGTCTGATTCTCCTGTATGGAAGTCACGGAAACGCCTTCTCGCTTGTCGATTTCTGAAGCAGATACAATAGCTTTTTCATTTTTCCAATGTGCATTCTCTCTTTTCTCTGCTTCATATTGCATCGGCTGCACGAATCCCCATACGTAACTGAACAATAAAACGCCCGCAATGAGAATCCAGATCACTCTCGGCAGCCCTGGTGTCAGTGTCAGTTGATTTAACCATTCCGGAAAACCAGATAAATACTGATTAAAAATCCCATCTGCAGAGGAGAGCAGTGCTACGACCACGATGAGGATGGGAACGGATGCGATAAGGCCAATGAATACTTTGAAAGCAACCGTTTTCTGTGTTTTGCCCAATCCCCGCCCTCCTCTTTTCACAACAATACTTGCAACGGTTCCCCAATGGCGGATGGATTGTGGTAGCAAATGGTCCATAGCGGTACCGATCAATCCAATGTCCCACCATTGTCTCGGTTTTCTACCGATAAGATAAGTCATATGTAAGATAATAAGTCCCGGTACGACCAGAAAATTAAGTATACGCAGCGGTTTATTGTCGTATAACAGAAACGTCAGCGCCAGCATCAGCACCACCCCAGCCATAAAAGCATCAATCATTGTCACTGTCCTCATGCGATCCCTGGCAAACAAGAACATAAAGCCATAAAAGAGGATAACAAAGATGGGATAAGAAACACCAAGCTCCTTGCCATAGAACAAATACTGATGAATGATAGCTAACATTAATGCGGATAGTAGCGTAATTAAAGCGCGATTGGGTGAAGCCATTATCTTATCAATCATGGGAAATACCTCCATTATCTTTCTAGGTTTAATTCTAGATGATAAAATAAGAATATAAATAGAAATTAAAAACGATAAAACTTCTTATTTTATTATATTGCATTAGCTACAACCTCCAGGAGGAATCAAAAACTTGAAATTACATCAGCAATATTTGCTGCTCCATAGCCAGTTTAGTCAACTTGTAGAGCATGAAGTAACGCTTTCTGACCTTGCGGAACTGCTCGAGTGTACACACCGTAACACATTAACAATCGTCAAAAAAATGATTGCCCAAGACTGGATACGGTGGGTGTCCCAGCGCGGACGTGGACGGCGTTCTACGCTGACCCTGCTTGTTCCGGCTGACCAAATTGCAGCAGAATACATGATGCAGGCCATGAATCGCCGGGAGTTGCAGCAAGCCGCCGAACAGGTTGGTGCTTATTCTAATTCTCCGACAATGCAAGATCATCTAAACCAGTGGCTGCTTGGTTATTCTGGACACCATACGGAAGCTGGTAGCCATTATGAGCGAATTGATACGCTCAGGTTACCGATCCGCCAACAACTGCATGCGCTTGATCCGCTTTTTATCAATTTGCTGGCAGAATCTTTTGTCACCAGTCATGTGTTCGACGGGCTGGTTCAACGTAATGAACATGGGGAGATTGTTCCTTGTCTGTCTCATACCTGGGATGTCAGTTCAGACCGGAAAACATGGTTCTTTTATTTGCGTAAAGGGATTACTTTTCACAATGGACACCTGCTGACTGCCGCGGATGTGGTGTATACATTTGAACGACTGCAATCCACAGAACGGCGGACATTATACCGCGATGTGAGCAAACAAATTCTATCGCTTGAAGCGACAGATCCCTTGACCGTTTCTTTCAAACTCAAGGCCCCTCACGAATTGTTTTTGCCCTTTCTTTCTACGAGCCGTGCAGCGATTGTTTCACAAGCCACGTACGGGCAACATAAAGATGGAGACAAGGTACCAGATGTACCGAACACCATGCAAAAGCCTATAGGAACGGGGCCTTTCAAGGTTACAACCTGGGATGATCACTTGTGCAGACTTGAAGCTTTTTCGATGTATTTTCAAGGCAGAGCCCATCTGGACCGAGTAGATATTCTACAAATTCCGTGGAGTGCTCCTGCACATTTGGATGAAAAACAAGATATCGAATCTCCTTTCTTCCACCTTGTTCATAATCCATCCTCGTCTGAGGGTAGAGACTGGACACAGATTAGTGCAGGCGTGATGGTGCGCAAATTACTCACTTGTAATACACAAAAAACCAGACCGCTAAGCGATCCGGGTGTAAGAGCACATGTTCAGGCATGTATTGCTGAATTGTATGGGAATGGCATGAATGAAAGTGATCAAGGAGATCAAGGAGATGCTGATATAGTGTTGACGAATGCAGGAAAATTGACTTATTCGTCTCAGCACCCCACCTTTGCCACCCCCATCTCCCTGCACGTCGCAACCATTCCTCAATATCGGATGGATGCCAGACGTTTGGCATCGTCATTGGAAATGTACGGCTTCACATGTACTGTCCGCATAGGCACGATGGAGCAATTCAAAGGGAACCTGAGACTGGAATCCGATCTGATTCTCTTCTCCCTGATTCGGGACCGGGACGAAGAATTGCGCAGATACGATCTTTATCTCACTTTATCCGAGCATCTGGATGACTCTTCCAAGAAGAGTGTACAAGAGATGCTACAAACAGTTGTTGCTTCGCAAATATCCGCAGACCGAACTGCCGAACTGGATCGGATTGAACAATTTTTGGTGCAGCAGAGTCTATTATTCCATTTAACTGAAAAACCTGTGGAGACTGCTTATCTGCCTTCCGTTCGTGGTCTCTCCTTCAACAGCCAGGGATGGGTAAACCTCCGGCACATCTGGTTCCCGTGAATGCTCGTTAAACGAGCATAACAACCCTTCGTTTCAGGGTACGGCTATGAATTTGGATGCTTATGAACTGATCATTGGGTCGGCATCCACCTTCTGCCGTATTTTTTCATTTCTCTTCGAAATGGTATCCTTCCGGCGGTAAATACCGAGAAGTAAACCGAGCATGGCATAATCAAACATCAGGTGATTTCCGTACCCAATAAAAGGAAAAGAAATACTTAGGATTGGAACCTTACCGGTGGTCATCGCCAACGAATAGATGATTTGCAATGCAAACATGGCGGTAATACTGACAATAATCATTCGACCGAAACCATCCCGAATGCGAGGAAGTATCTTCATCATACTGGCAACAAACCAGATGACACCCACCAATAACAGTATCCCGGCTGACCAGCCAAACACATCAATGAGCAGCACACCTGGGTAATTATAATAACTCGTTTTAAACATGTCGAACGTTGTATCAACCCCATTACCCCACCAGCCGGCTGATCGAATAATTTCAATAATGGAATAGTTGCTATAAGCACTCCCGTAAGGATCATCCTGAAGATTCAAAACGACAGTGAGCCTCTCCAGGCGGCCGTACTGATCTGCAAAAAACAATAACAATACAAAAATACTTCCTGTTACAACAGCACCTACGACTGTATAAAGCCATTTTCGCGTGAGCCAGCCAAATAAAATAATAGACATTGTGCCAAACAGAAACAAGCGAACCCAGTCCAACGTTTGAAACAATAGTACTGCGGGGAACGTTACCATCGCAATGTAGGTCAATATGGATTGCATATTACAATTTGAACGAAGCTTGTCCAGCATAATTGCACCTATAGCAAGTGGCACAATCCACACTGAAGCTGTGGTAAGGTCTATCGTTAAGCCAAATAAGCTCCAATACCTGCTATTACCATGAATATCCGTAGTTATCATTGGACTGATCCACAACATGACATTAAGTAGAATATAGATCCACCAGGCCGCTCTTTTCAACTTACGATAATCAAAGTAAATAAAGAACAACATCATCATTACACCTATAACGGTGTACACCACATGCCCCCGATATAAGGACTGATACTTTTCATCTGCGACATTCGTCGAAAATCCATATCAGTAACAGGCTAGTTATAGACAAACCAATTAGTCCAACTAACAGCCCCCAATGCATACGATGACGATGCAACCGGTGCATGCTTTTGCCCACCACTGCGGGATCACCCATCTGCTCAATGGCGTATGCAGCTGCCTCTTCCTGGCTCAGTCCCTCTTGCTCCTTGTCCAGCATCATTTCTTCCATGTGGTTGCCCAGTTCATCGCGCAGATCGGTATGTACTTCACGTGCCTTAACCTGACTACACAGTTGATCAAGATAATGTTTAATCTTCTCATGTCGATCCGTCATGTTAAGCCTCCCTCCCCAAGCACCCGATCCACGGCACCGCGGAATAAAAGCCACTCGGCTTTTTTATGCTGTAACGCCTCCACACCCTTGTCACAAATGGAATAATATTTACGTTTCCTACCTTCAACCTCCATCCAGTAAGACTCCACCCATCCCTCAAGCTCCATCGCGTGCAGAATGGGATATAACGTACCTTCTTTCAAATTAAACACACCTTCGGATTGACGATGGAGTTCCTTGATCAATTCATAACCGTAAAGTGGCTGTTCCTTCAGAAGCGTAAGAATCAATGTCTCCGTACTGCCTTTAATCATTTGTTTGTTTACCTGCAAAGCTGTCACTCCCTTTTGTTCATGCTTCCACGTCCAATAACAACAACCACTTTTACCAGACTTCTTAAAACTTCAACATGAACCTAATAAAACTACTTAGCTATATACATCGGAAATCTATGCATAGTAAAACTAGGTATAATATTACCTGATTCTTCCTTTTCTGTCTAGCTATCAATTGAAGGCGTTTATGATAAAATAAACAAGTCATTTCACACCTGAGGTGCCATTATGAATCTCTTATTCGTACTCACACATTACATATTCTTTCTATTCATTATGAGGAGGCAATTCAAACCATGAGCAAACTGATTTTCTTTCTTGGCGGGGCCGGGAGCGGCAAAACAACCCTTGCTAAAGCCCTCTCGCGTAAATATAAAGCTGCTTTTTTTGATATGGATATCCTGCTGCGTCCAGCTGCTGAAGCAATAATGACCCTGCAGGGACTCGATCCATCCGATCGGGATTCACCGGAATACAAACGGCTATGTCGTGATTTGGGATACCGTATTACGATGGATGCTGCACTGGACAACGTGCAATTGGGTATCGATACGGTTGTTGTAGGACCCTTTACCAAAGAAATCGGAACTCCGGACTGGATCGAGCAGGAACTCTCACAGATTGGACGTTCCCTGGATGATACAGATGTACGTGTGGCCTATATTTATCTTGCGAATGAAGCGTTGTATCGTGAGCGGATTACAGCCAGACAATCACCTCTGGATGAGTGGAAGCTGGAGAACTGGGATGCCTTCACAGCTTCACTTGCCCGTAAGCAAGTGGCCTGGCCGTTGCCCGCCTCAGCCGTGGCTTACATTGATAATTCAAATGAGAGCCCTGATATCGCTTTTGCTGAAGTCGAACAACGAATGTACGAATAAAATATGAAATGGAATGGAATGACCTTTAACTTCTGCATTCTCTTTCATGCTACTTATAGGCTTAGAAATATATAATCCACACCCAAAAGGGGTATTTGTCATGGTGACCCGCGCAGGTCCAACGTGACAAATACCCCTTTTACAATGATCTATGACCAAACATTCGAACCTACAACGTTACAAAAACTGCTTCATAATATACTCTTGCTCCAGAGGTGTAATCACGGTGCGCTCCACGGGTGGGCCTTCTGTCAGATACTCTGCTACTTCAGCCACACGATTGGATTCCAGTTCTGCTGTAAATACGAGATTGGCCATCCCTAATGTCTCAACCAATGTTCCCCGCGCTTTAGCATGAAGCATGAATAAGGTATATAAATCCGGTCGTTTCAACTCCGTCATTGCTCGAGCGATCAAAGCCAAATCGGCATTGTAGTTCTCCACCGGAAGATGCGCTTTAGGCTGTCTCTTTAAGCCAAGATCGCACCACAAAATGCGCCGCTCCTGTATATCAATAATGGCCGGAATACAAATACGGGAATCTGCCGTCAGATCAATTCGCTCCTGCACCGTTGAAGGTTCGAACATTTCATCCGACTGTGGCCCCTGACGCATCATCCAGCCAGCATAACACTCCGGCAAATCCTTAAAAGTATTATCCCTCAATGCGTTAACCATAATTACAATATAACGTGCCCCTAACCTAGAAACGGACGGCAAATGCAGATCCATATACCTCGCCGCTCCATCCAGTGCTGTCACCATAAACCCGCTATTTGCAGCTATATATTCATTCGATTGCAGATGATTCCGGGATGTTTGGTCCATATAACGCCAATCCTCATCATTCAGTACACTTGATAGATTGGTATCCACATGACCAGTTGGTTCATCACCCACCATGCCTTCCCTCCACCACAGGAAAAAGCGAACGGTATCTCCTGTGGGTAACGATATCCATGACGCACGCGATAGAGCTCGAAGGGATTCGCTTGCCCGACGTTTTCCCCATGGAACCGAAAACTCTTGAAGTCTTTCATCAATATAGACATTACCGAGTGGTGGAAGCACGGCAAACCGTTTCAACAGAGTATTCTCTACCGCAGATATTACCGTATGAACATCCTCAACGTTGAGAGGCGGCAGCGGCTGAGTGGAGACATACAGATTTGCCGTGTTGCCTTTTGGGAAAAAGCTCCTCCTGACCTGAAACTGCGTCCGTGTGCTGAAATGGGCCAACACTCGAAGCAGCGCCCTTGTCGATACCTTCTCTTCCACAGTTTCCATTTTGCCGATCACTTGCTGTACCGGAACACCGGAACGTATCATTCGGTCCAGCTGACCGATCATCTCTCCCGGACGTTCCGCAAGCGTCTCCACAATAAGCTGATTATCCATCTGTTCAAATGCCCGCTCCACTTTGCCATGAAAGGTAAGCGGTCGTTCCCCGCCTCGCAACTGGTCCAGCGCCGCTACTGCCCCTGGATAACGGTGTCGATACTCACCCGGATGCAGTCGTTCGGCCAATCTTTGCCAGCGCCCTTTATATCGAAACAAATCTTCCAACGGGTCCGAAACACTTTCCATTAAAGCAAGTATTACCCGACGTTCAGATCGAGTAAATGAACGGAAGCGGGTATTCTCCTTCAGACTGACATCTCCATCAGAACAGGCCACCGCCAGCCGCAGTATATCTGTTGCTGTGCGCAAATGCCGCTGGAATTGCTCCATCGAAGTCCGTCCCGCATTTAATAAAGCCGCACAATAAACGGCTGCATTTTCCCTCACAGGTATTTGCCCTGCCTCTGGCTCAAATGCGGCCCAGCCTTCGTATTTTGTTGCAAACCAGATCAACTGCTCTCTTGCAACTGGCGTTAACGAAGATTTTGCTGTAAGCAGGTCCTTTCCTACTTGGTAAAAATCTGCTTCACTGCCGAGATGAATCACACGCAGCCGCAGCTTGTTGAGCAGTAATATGCGCTGCTCCTGTTCAAAAGACTGCTGTCTCCAGCAATGCATCAAAGCATTTAAATAAAATTTACTTTCCTGAATATTCATTTTCCGCTTGGGAAATCTGGGATACACGAGGGTTTCCTTTAAATTGATTCCTTTTATCTGTCGAAGCTCGTCCATCAGTCGCTCGAACCAGGAAATGAATCTATCACGTTCCCAGGTGCTCAGCACATCTATCAGTTTCGTCGAAAACGTATATCCCAGCGATTCCAAATTTCTCAGTGCAGTCGCCAATATACGCACAGGCAGCTTGCCCTTGCGCTCTGCGATGATCACTTTCAAATTCCTGCTGAAATAGATTGAGAATAAGTCCATCACTTGTACTCTCCCACATGACGATAATATATTCAGCATTGGTATACTTGGCCTAGCTTGTGGCGGTTCTTCATATGTATGACACGGTCCAAAAACTAAAAAATCAGGGAAGCGGTACCCCTAATGCCATTGTAAGAGTTCAGAAGGAAGGGATACCATAGCCTGATTAATGCATATTATATCTTATAATTGCAGATTAGAGAATATCACATGGGGAAAGAGAGCGGCAGAATACCACTTAACCCGAAAGGTAAGATTATTCTGACCCGCTCTCTTTACGTTTATTTATCGTCGCTGTTCACTTGCCAGATTATCCGTGCTGACGTGCCGCTTGACGTCCAGCGATACGAGCTGTAATTAACCGGTGACTCTCATCAATCTCTCCCGGTGTGCAGGCTGCTTTCAACTCATATACTTTGACCGGAGAACGATCAATGATATCTAGGAATGAATCAAAAAACGCCATGTCCTTACTATGGATATAAGGACACCAATGATCCGACAAGCCTACCGTCTCATGAATATGGACCCCGACGACATGGTCGATCAATTCATTTGCTTCGCGTACATTATCATAGAGCCCCATTCGGTCCATCATCATGCCGTGACCGATGTCGTACCATAAGCCGAGGGGTGCCCCTTTCATACCGCGGATAAGTGCGCCCGCCTCCTGCAGCGTCGGCATCTGGTAACAGCGTGATCGGGTCTCAATGCCGAAATTCACTCCGTATCCGCGCTGTTCAGACAACTCACACACTTCTTCCAGACTCTCCTGAATCCGCTTCAGGTAATGTGCGCTACTCGCCTCACGCTTCTCCAGCATTTCTTGCCACAACGATTGATAGTCCGAGGAGTCCGGCCCTTGATCGTGATATATCTTTTTCAATGCTTCATCAATATTATATTCAAACGGCACCTCGCCTGGATGCACGACGACTGCCTTCGCACCATACCGGTGTGCATATTCAGCTGAACGGAGCAGCAGTTCAATGGCGCGCTTACGACGAGGCTCATCGTCGAAACCGAGCAGAACCGAGTCGGTTCCATAATCGGGATCAGCTACATGCGGAAATGTATTGTGCACACTGGATATGCCGATTTCTCCCCGTTCAATCATTGGTTCAATCGTTTGCAACAATTCGTCCGTCACGTTATAGTTTAGCTCCACCTGTCTGAACCCTAAGGATTTGATCTCCTCGATCATGCCTTGACCCATAGTATGACGTTTGATGTTCCAGCAAGTTGAAAATGAATATTCCTTTTTGTCGGTAAACATAGCTTTATCCTCCTAAAATGCGATGTTCAACCCGTTCAATGTCAGATGAATCTTCTCTATTTTTTAATCAGCCTAGCTGATGTTTAATTCAAATCTCATTTTGTTCCCGGTTAAGCCAATATCGACCTCGTCCGGTTCATCCAACTTACCTTTATAATTAATGAAGTAACGCTTTTATTCCAATGCCTCATGCTGAAGATTCAACATCGTCTGTTGCAAGGCTATCTGCACTGCTCCAGTCACTACAGCCCTCTCGCCCAGCTCTGAACAGATCAGTTCCGGCTTCGCCGGGAATTGATTTGATACGATCTGTCTGAGATGCGGCAATATCACATCCCCATTTCCCCCAATACCTCCGCCAAGTACAACGAGATGAGGAGCAAGGACGACACAGATATGCCGCAGAGCCGAAGCGATCATTTGGCTGTATTGTTTCAGAATCTGCAGAGCCTGCATTTCTCCATTTCGGGCAGCTTCGAACAGTTTCTCAGGAGTCATGTGTTTTCGAAGATCTTCTATACCAGAATGAGGGCCCTCAAGAAGACTTGCATCCAACTGACGCTTGGCCAGTTCCATCAAACCATCAGCGGACAGAACATCCTCCAATCGACGATCCTCTTCCAACAACATCTCCGCGAGCTCGCCTGTCAACCCGCCCATACCTCGTAGCAATTGTCCGTTCACCATGATGCCTGCACCTGTTCCAGTACCGATGGAGAAAAAAACAAACAGATTGGAATCCGCTGCGGCTCCCCTCCTGTACTCCCCCAGTGCAGCCAGGTTCACATCGTTCTCCAGGATCACTTCACACGGGAAGGCTTCCGACAATGATTCAAGCGAAAGCAACTTTTCCAATCCCTCTAACGGGGCAACGATTCGATCAATACCTCCAGATTCCGGCACTACAACACCAGGAATGCCAAAACCAATGCATTGGATCTGATCCCAGTTCAATTGGTTTTCCGTCAGTAATTCATCCATATGGCTTCGAAGCACATCAAGGATTCCCGCCCCTGCTCGATCTCCACTTTGACCGGATAACATTGGATACGTTCTGTAATCCATAATCTCACCATTCAGATCAGAGAGTGCGATCCGAATTCGGGTTGCCCCAATATCAATACCACAGACATAGTAAGCTGTTTCGTTGAATCGAATGAGTGTTGCTTTGCGACCCTGGGCATTGTCGGCTCTACCGGTTTCCAGCACCAGATTTCGTTCAATCAGATGTTCAATCGCCGACGACACCGTAGGTTTGCTGAGTCCGGTCTGACGACTGATATCTGCCCTGGACATCGCACCAGTTGCGATCAGCGCATCCATAATCAAATTCTCGTTCAGATTGCGGATATATTTCGGTGTGCCAGCCATTTTATCGCCTCCTTTTTATAGTTAGTTAAGTTTCTTAACGAATTAAATTTAATATATCATCGGCTTTAAAACGTGTACAGCTTTTTGTCTGTATCGGATGATATGATTTCAAAATCAAGGCCTGATCTCATCGTAATCATTCAATTTCGACTTTACATTATGTAAATCAAAAAAAGCCGCAGTGATAAACACCGCAGCTCCTTACTTCCTTATATATACGTTTCATTACGATTTGGACAATTCAATGAATCCTTCACCAAATACGTCACGCACATCATGGATCGTTATGAAAGCAATTTCGTCCTCCGCTCGCACAATCTTCTTCAGCATTGGAACTTCTTGTTTGCTAATGACAATATATAAGATCTCTTTCGGGTTCTTTGTATAGTAGCCATGACCAGACAGGACGGTGACTCCCCGATCCATCTTCTCAATGACCTGTTGAGCAATGGCATCCTGTTTGGTAGATATAATCGTAACTGCTTTTTTCGGATTGAGCCCTTCAATAATGAACTCCATCGTTTTAGTGCCGACGAACAACATGACAATGGTACACATCAAACCTTGCGGCCCTATAATGAAGAACGACGAGAATGCCACGATCAGATCGAAGAATAACAGTCCATAACTGATGTTCCAATCCAGATATTTATTGGCAAGCCGGGCCAGAATAACCGTCCCTGCTGTTGTGCCTCCTACTCTAACAATCATGCCGATACCCAGACCGGCAAATAATCCACCAAAAATAGTATTGATCCAGAGCTCGTCCGATGCGATCGTCCAGCTCTCGGTCAGGTGCAGAAACAGCGAGTTGAATACCACCGCTATAATGGTATACACCGTTGTCGTTCTGTCCAGAAACTTGTACCCCACAAGTAGCAAAATACCATTCAGGAGCAAGTTCATCAGTCCTGGAGACCATTCAAAAAGGTAATACAAAATAATTGTAATCCCTGTAACGCCGCCTTCAGCCAGATCATTCGGGATGACGAACAGGTTTACTGCAAGTGCAAACAAAAATGCACCCGCCATAATAAATAGAATATCTGTTATTCTTTTCTTCATCATGCACTCCATCCAATCCATCAGAAAATCAACCTATCAAGCAATTTCATAAGTTGTCATAACCACTCAATGATAGATTCTACCATGCCATGAGCAAAATTTGTATACATAATACAAATTGTTGCGCGAATTGTACAAAGGAATCTGAAATTACTGTTATTTTAGGCTCTACAGAGCATTTTCACTTCATCCACCCATGACAAATGTCATGGGTCATCATTGATATTCATCATTACACTATACTGACGTTTATGACTTACTGCACTGGACGCATTCTTATACAATGATAAAAACGCCTCACTTGGAGACATCTTCCTAGGAAGCGTTAGGTTATAACTGATTACAGTTATTGACCATTGAAGGAGGACGTACGTTTATGAGCAGAACCAAGGAAATGGCGCTAAAAAAAGAAGTTACCCCTTATGAGAAAAATAATCTTCGCCTGAGTATTCAACAATTAGTGAATTCCATACTGCCATTATTATTATTATGGGCCGCAGCGTACTTTAGCTTGTCCGTGTCCTACTGGTTAACATTTCCGATTGCCCTCGTAGCCTCGGGATTTGTACTTAGAACGTTTATCATCTTCCATGACTGCTGTCATGGTTCATTCTTCAAAAGCAAACGTGCCAACGACATTCTCGGCACGATTACAGGTGTATTAACCCTGACGCCTTACCTGCAATGGAAAAACGAGCATTCCATTCATCACGCAACCAGCAGCAATCTCGACAAACGTGGTGTTGGTGATATCTGGGTCATGACCGTTGAAGAATACAAAGCAGCTTCCCCTTGGGGTCGGCTTTTCTACCGTATTTATCGTAATCCGTTTGTCATGTTTGGTATTGGACCCATTTATGTATTCCTGTTCGCCTACCGTTTTAACCGTAAAGGTGCAAGACGCAAAGAACGTATTAATACTCACCTGACTACAGTGTTGATCGTAGCTCTTTATGCCTCCATGTGCTGGTTAATCGGCTGGCAGGCTTTTGTACTGGTGCAAGCACCCGTATTTTTCTTCTCCGGCTTCTTCGGTATCTGGCTGTTCTACGTACAGCATCAATTCGAAGATACGTACTTTGAACATGAAGATGAATGGAGTTATGTAAAGGCTGCTGTAGAAGGTAGTTCATATTATAAACTGCCTAAACTGTTGCAGTGGATCAGCGGCAATATCGGGTTCCACCATGTGCATCACTTGAGCCCACGTGTACCCAACTATTATTTGGAAGAAGCACATAATGCAACACCGCCATTGCAGAAGGCTACAACGATTACGCTGCGTTCCAGTCTGGCTGCCTTGCGCTTCCGTCTGTGGGATGAAGAATCCAAGCGATTCATCAGCTTCGGCGAGATCAAAACCTTATCCCGCAAGCCTTACGTTCAACCGCCTATTCGAGTAAACAAACAAGCGGGTCTGACAGAGAAGCCTTAACTCTGTCGGATTCGTTTTCTTGTATTCAGGCTAAAGTCATGCTACAGTCAGGCTAAGTTTGAGTACAATGCAAGTCCGAGGAGGAGAATTTTCATTCAAAAGTGGATGCAGCTCTTTTATAAAAATACAGGTTTAAATCCATATGTATGGCTCGTCTTTTTCATCCTGCCCTTCTATTATATTTCACAATATTCCAAATTGTGGCCCATGGTTGCGGGGATTTTCATCATTCTGTTCTTCTTTGTTTGTTATCTGCTTGCCTTCATCACAAAGGGCTGGCAGGTCTATATGTGGATTGGACTGTTGATCGCCATATCGATTACGATGACCATCGCTTATGATTATGCCTATTTCTCATTGTTTCTTGCTTTTTTTATTGGGAATATTAAAAATAAAGCCGGTTTCTTCACCCTCTATTCGGTGAACCTGGCAGCCAGTTTTCTAACTATTAATTATAGTTTCATCAAACAGAGCACCCTATTGCTCAGTCAGTTCCCGTTTGTATTCATTAGTCTCATGGCATCCATTCTGCTTCCGATCAGTACGTATAACAAAAATAAGCGTGAACAGTTGGAAGGCCAACTGGAGAATGCCAACAAACGGCTGGATGATCTTGTGAAAATGGAAGAGCGGCAACGTATCGCACGCGATCTGCACGATACACTTGGACAAAAGCTCTCTCTCATCGGTCTGAAAACCGATCTGGCGAAGCGTCTGCTCCGCATGAATCCTGATCAAGCCGAGATTGAGCTGAACGATCTGAGACAGACGGCCAGTACGGCCCTGAAGGAAGTCCGGGAAATGGTAACGACCATGCGTGGCACACAGCTGGTGGATGAACTGTTCCGTGCCGAACAGATTTTAAAGGCCGCTTCCATTGAATTTGTACTGGAAGGCAATCCGAAGTTGCAGGATACGTCACAACTAAATGAAAATGTACTCGGCATGTGTCTGAAAGAAGCCGTTACGAATGTCGTAAAACACAGTCAGGCAGCGGTATGCACCATCCGTATCGAGGAAACACTGTCCGATAATATAGTAACGGTTCAGGATAACGGAGTCGGAATCGAACGTACCCGCAAGCATGAACGGCGCGGTACCGGAATCTTGGGAATGAAAGAACGACTTGAATTTGTGAACGGTTGTTTGGATATTCGTTCCGGAGCAGACATGGATGGTACAGGCATTGTCATCCATGTTCCCAAACTGGTCCGCAAACCGATAAAGGAGGTTGAACAATGATCAGGATCGTAATCGCCGAAGACCAACGTATGATGCTGGGAGCATTGTCTTCCCTACTCAATCTGGAAGAGGATATGGAAGTGGTAGGACGCGCAAGCAATGGACAGGAAGCTCTTGCTCTAGTCAGGGAGCATACACCGGACATCTGTCTGATGGACATTGAAATGCCAGTCAAAAGTGGCCTGGAGGCCGCTGAGGAACTTAAGGGCTTGAACTGTAAAGTCATTATTTTGACAACCTTTGCCCGGACCGGTTATTTCGAACGTGCTTTGAAAGGCGGTGTACGCGGTTATCTGTTAAAGGATAGCCCAATCGAGGAACTGGCCGAAGCAATCCGTCAGGTCATGAATGGAAGACGTATTTTTGCACCCGACCTGGTGGACGAGGCTTATGTACAGGAGAACCCGCTGACCGAACGTGAAAATGCCGTTCTCGGCCTGATGGCAGACGGTAAAAATACAAAGGAAATAGCCGGACATCTATTTATTACGACCGGTACGGTGCGAAATTACATCTCTATTATCCTCAACAAGTTAAATGCGAGTAACCGCATTGAAGCCATTACCCGTTCCAAAGAAAAAGGGTGGTTTAAATGAAAGTACCGCTTTAACCCAATGAAACATAAATAAGCAAGGTACACCGTCCCTTCGGTGCACCTTGCTTATACAAGGATAGGTTGGCCTGGAGTACTCACTCCGGTCCAGCCTATTTCCTTTTGGAACCTTATTTTAGTTCCATGCTATTTTACAGAAACAACCATGCCCAAAGCTTCCAGTGGCACCTGCTCGGTCTGGAGCTGATGAATCTGCTTGCCATCTTGCCAGGAGATCGTTACATTGACGCTTTTACCACCGCTTGGGTACTCCACGTTCACGAATCCTTTATCCTTCGGTGCAGGCAGTGTACGGGACTCCAAATATTCCACCATTCTCTTCGCAATTCCCGGATTATTCATGTTATCTTCGGAAATGGAACGAATCTGTAGTGTCCATCTACCTTCTGTCCAAGTCAGATACTGACTGCCCGCCGCGCCTTCAGTCATGCCCTTGATGCCATGTCCCAGATCCACTGTCATATCCTTAGGAAAGTCTTTCAAGTCTGTCTCAGGGAAAATATCTGTACTATTTGGATCTTTATATGTCTTCACTTCATAGGATGCCAGAACAGGCACCTTACTGCTAGAGGCCGTCAACGAAGCATCATTCACCGCAACAGGCTGGTCAGTGGAATAAAAGTTAATGTGGAAAGTATCTGAAGTATTCGATGTGATCGATGCAGTCAGATGTTTTCCCTTTTCCAGGGAAAATGAAGTAGGGAACGAAGTGTTTTTCATCTTCAGCTGACTGCGAATGTCCTTAATAACATCGTTCGCGCTTTGCTGGGTTTGGCCGTTACTGCCCGTTTCCGAATTCGACGTTCCACTTCCCGCAGAACCTTCCGTCCCCGTTGTTTCCGTTGTATCGGTTCCGTTATCTTTCGTTCCATTGGAGAAATCAGCGCCTCCACTTCCCGACTGAGCCTGTTCACCAACCGCAGGGGATGTGTTGTCCGCTGATGATGGTTTGGTATCCTGACCACCACACCCCGCAAGAGCAAGCAGCACTGCTGTTGTCACAGGAATCGTCATCCATAATTTAGGTTTACTCATGTTGTTGTCCTCCTTGAAGCCGTTATTGGAATCAGCTTACATTGTTGTCTAGCCAGAACTTTAACGTTTGTCATTCCAGAAATTCACGGGCTGTATTTTCTTGGTCAGCACTTCAAACTGGTATCCTTCTGCCTTCAGTGTTTTTAACACTTGCGGAAGTACTTTCAATGTTGCTTCCTGGTCGTGCATCAGTACCACAGGGGTGGTTCCGCTCTTTTGCACATTATGGATCTGCTTCATCACGCTGTTGTAAACTTTCTGATGATCCTTCTTGTATTTCCAATCTTCGGAATCGACATTCCAATCCCACAGATGGAATCCACCCTGACCCAGTAGAACATTGCGATATGCCGGTTTGAGATACGGCTTGCTGCCGTATGGAGTACGAACGAGGCTGGTTTTGACACCTGCCACTTTATTCAAGCTTTCATTGGCCTGCTGCATTTCTTTCAAGCCGCTGTATGCGGATTTATAAAATTTACCGGGAACATGCGTTACGCCGTGCAAGCCCAGTCCATGTCCGTCTGCAACAATACGCTTGGTGGCCTTCTGAAATTTCTCCATCTGAGGTCCAAGCATGAAGAATGTCGCTTTGGCATTGTACTGATCCAGAATATCCAGTAATTGTCCTGTATGAGCGGTCGGCCCATCATCAAAAGTTAGATATATGATCTTGGAGCTCGCTTTATTTCCAGCATTCTTGGATGCGGATGATGTAGCTGAAGCCGACTGCGGCAATAGCAATGGAATGATAAATAGAATAGCAAGTGCGGTGATGAACGTTTTACGAATATGTAGCATAATAAAAGTCTCCCCTATGTCTTGTATTTCCCCGGGTGTCTATGTTTCTCTCATTGCAGCCCTTGGCGATAATCCTAATACTATCAAAAAGAGTGCGTCCCATTCTCGCTTCAAATGCTACGTTCGAGTTACACTTTTGTCAGATTACCCAAAAAAATAAAACGAATTTGATAGATTTGCTCGAAAAAGAACATCCGTCGGGATAGATCAATGTTGACATATATTCTATTAACCCAAATTGTGGTTTCTGATAGATTCATTCTGGAATTTATATGAAGCAAGCGAGGAATCTTAAAATGATATAACAAAAAAGCCTGCTCGAGAGCAGACTTTTCATATGTAGATCGATTTTCTTGTCGTTCGGATAAATCCTGATTGCTTTGCTAAGTCCCCTCTTACTCCGCAGGAGCTATGAACGAACGTTTACCAAATTCGGCGTCCAGCATGTAGAAAGCATTGCTGTCTTTTTCGATGCGGCGCAACTTCTGGATGATATTATCAAACAGTGCTTCCTCTTCGACTTGCTCATCGATGAACCATTTCAGGAAATACATCGTGGCATGTTCACGCTCATTCAGGGCAATGTCTGCCAGATTGTAGAATTTTTTCGTGTTTTGCTGCTCGTGTGCATATCCATGTTCAAACACATCCAGCATCGAGGAATATTGATTCTTCGGCTCTGGCAATGCAGCAAGCGTAGCCCGTTGTCCTCGGTCATTCAGGAATTTGTATATTTTCATCGCGTGGAACCGCTCTTCCTCTGCTTGTACGATGAAGAAGTTGGCAAATCCGTCCAGGCTTTCGCCGGAACAGTATGCGGCCATCGCGTGATATACGTGAGCCGAATAAAATTCGAAGTTCATCTGTTCGTTCAAAGCTTCTGTCAACTCTTTACTCATTAGGGGTACACCTCATTCTTTCTCTAGGGATGGTTTTATTTTATCATAACGTCCACACGACTGATATCGAAAATTCTACAAAATTCGCCAATGACTGATTGCATCTCTTCCTATATAATTACATAGTTCTCGCTCTAAAATCATTTCATTCTGGAAGGCAGGCCATTTTATTTCATGAACACATCTTCTTCGCAGCTCAAAAAAACGATAGGTATGCCGCAAGCTGTTGCGCTTTATATAAGTGCAGTTCTCGGTTCAGGTGTCCTGATTGTACCCGGACTTGCTGCCGAACTGGCAGGGCCGGCTTCACTTCTCGCCTGGGGAGGCATGGTGCTGCTGATTCTCCCTCTTGCCCTGTCCATGGGATTACTCTCAGCCCGTTACCCGGACGCAGGCGGTGTATCCCATTTCGTTACCCTCGCTTTCGGACAACGGGCAGGAGCCGTAGTTGGCTGGTTCTTTCTAATGTCCGTTCCCATCGGTGCTCCTGTGGCTGCCCTTACAGGTGCAGGCTACATGACAGCTGCGCTGGGACTCGGGGAAGGATACAGAACAGCGATTGCCGCCCTCATGCTGGCGGCTGGACTGATCATTAACATCGTGGGCATGCAGGTCGCCGGAAAGGTACAAATTGGCGTTGTGCTGGCGATTATTATCGTGCTCGTCATGGCATTTGTGTTCGCTATTCCGAATATGGAATCCGTACATTACACACCATTTATGCCAAGTGGTTGGGTCAGCGTGGGACAAGCTGGAGCCATTCTATTCTGGTGTTTTATCGGTTGGGAAGCTGTATCTCACCTGTCTGAAGAATTTACTGATCCACGCAAGGCAGCTATTAAAGGCGTAACGATTGCAGCCATCATTGTAGGTGTGCTCTATTTCCTAACTGCACTGGCGACAGTCGGAACTCAAAGCTATCTTCATGGCGGAGCAGATGTCTCCCTCGTATGGATTATTAGTCAGGCTCTCGGTTCCTGGGGAGGATTACTCGCTGGGCTGACTGGCATATTTATTTGCACCGCTACGGTCATTGCATACGCTGGTGCTGCATCCCGTGTCGCCTATGCACTAGCAAGACAAAGATCCGCCCCGCAATGGATGTCCCGCTTATCCAGTCGGTACCATACACCAATTGCTGCAATCGGCTTCCTGGCCATCTGCTTCACTCTCGTGTTAGGCATATACGGATCAGGTCTGGTGTCACTCACGACACTTATTCAGTTGCCTAATGCAACGTTTATTCTCACCTATCTTGGCGGATGCGCAGCCGGAATTCGATTACTCAAGGGCAATCGTACTGGGGTAACAATCAGTTGGATTTCCTTTGTGACGACAGCCATTGTGTTCCCTTTTGCCGGGTGGGCCGTTCTCTACCCGGTGGTGATCGTCGTTCTCTACGGACTGCTCAGCAGCAAACGACAACACAACATATAAACAAAAAAAGCTCTGCCGCGATGGCAGAGCTTCCTTTATTCATCTGGAATTAATAATTATACCAGGAACGCTTTGGAGATGATAACCAACAGGATGAACAGAACCAGAATGGCACCTACAGAAGTAAAACCTCCGTATCCGTAGCCTCTTCCTTCTCCACCTAATACTTCGCTCATTGACCGTACCTCCTCTGCAACAGGTATGGGTTATCTTATGCAGAGAGAACGTTTTTGACAGGGCGGATGCCCTAATTGTTCAGATCCTGTTTATAATCTTCGTTCAGTAACGGGGGGAATCAATACGCATAATATCCAGGAACGGCACTTTGGCCGTAAATTCCTCTTCCGTATACTCCACATGCACAAGCCGGGTACGTGAATCCAGCTTGACAATCATCCCATGAACCTGATCTTCCTTGCCCCATACGGTCAGTAACACTTCCGAACGTTCACGGTATGCTTCGACCAACTGATTCCCCAGCTCTTCAAGCTCAAACTCATCCCGGGTAGGTCTTTTTGCAACTTTTGCTTTTGCCAATGTAGCGGCCTCCTCTATAGCTAATCCGACGTCCCGAATCCACGGGTTATTTGCCGAGGTCATATTCAATTAGTATACCATTCATTCACGTTCGTGTAATGTCATGACTCCAAAATGAAGCAAAAATCCCCTTACATTTACAGGTAAAGCTATTGTCTCCCCATTATTCATCGCCATCTTCAACAATAATGGTGTATACATTCGAAATGGACTGTCCTGAATGCTTCAGACCGTTCAACTCGTAGGTATACATTGCAGTTACGGAACCCTGCTGGATTCCCAGTTGTTCAGCGGAGGATATTTGTGCAACGTAAGTGATCCATCTCTCTGCTCCGGGTTCCATTTCACCCAAATGTAAATATCTTGGCGAAGAATACTCTGAAATGATCGCTCGATCCCTAACTACTGCCTCCCCAATCCATTTGGCACCTGGAGGAAGGACATCAGCTAACTGCACCCGCGCGGGCCAGGACCCTGTGTTGGTCACATGTACATGAAAGGTTACATTTCCTCCCCTTTCGATCAGGTCAGGCTTCGCTTCCACATGGACCGAGATGATGGGAAACTTCAACTGAATGACAGCCAAATTGGAGGATATTATTCGTTGCACAGAACGAGAATCTGGTAAGCGAAATGTATAGATCAGGCGAGCCTGATTCATCAGCTCGAAGACTGCAGGAACATCCTGCTCCTGCTCTGTAAGATTCACTTCAAATTGGATATTAACCGTAGATCGTGCAGTCAGCGTTCCCAGATTGATGCCTTTGACCGGACTTGTTCCACGCCGTTTCACACCATTCCACCCGAGACTTCCCTCGACATAGCGCAAGCCTGGCGGAAGAAAATCCGTCACGATAGCATCCACTGCAAATGAACCTTCGTTGTGTACCGTTATCTGATATTGAACGGTATCCCCAGGAGTAGCGATAGACGGATTCACACTTTTTACAATCGAAATCCGAGGCTGAATGACTTGCAAAGTTGCTACGTTCGAGTATACAGTCTCCAACTTGTCACCTGAAGTGTACTCTAGAACTGCCTGGGTTGTTAAACTCTCTGCTATGCTTCCTCCCGTTACCTGTACTCGAAATTGAATTGGAACCGATCTTCCGGGCAGTACCTCGCCTATCATAATTCCGGAATCAGGCGTCGTCTCAGGAACAAAAATCTCATTCACAATGACACTTCCCGGTAGAAATTCAATGCCTTTGGGCAATGGGATCGTTACCCTTGCATCGTTTCCTATCACAAAACCCGGATTGCTCACCAAGAGGTTGTAAGTGACGATATCCCCGACAAAGGTCTGTACACGATCTGCATTCAAAACCAACGACAGACTTGACGAGACCAGGCTTACTTCTACCACGTTGGATTTCTCTTCTCCCTCAACCGTTCGTCCTTCCGGCGTCACAAACTCATAACGCGCCTGCGCTTGATTCACCAGTTTCAAGGCCGGTGGGAGACCGACGATGATCACCTGGAAATGAATTCGCAACGTCGCTCCGGGTACGACTTCCTGCGCCGGAATCCCTCTCTCTGGTGATACTCCCGGTAGCGGAGTCCCACCCAGAAGTACACTATTGGGAAGAAGTGAAGTTTCCGGCGAAAGCGAATCCAGCACATGGACCATAGCAGGACAATTACCGGAATTCACAATTTCAATCAGGTAGGTCAGCGTCTGCCCCAGAGCAGCCTCAGCAACGTTGCAAAACTTGTGAACCTCAAGCCTGGGGCCGATCCATGGTGTAACTACCGTATTGGAATAGGCCACTTGTTCCAGTTCAGTCGCACCCGAGCTGAATCGAACCAGTGACTGATTCTGTAGCGTGTGGGACAACGAACCGGAAGATTGGCTCATATCACCACAACCTCTACTCTGAATGTAACGGTAACTGAAGCACCGGCAGCAATCGAACCGAGCGTTATTCCTGTATTCGGATTCCCGGTAGGCCTTGCAACGCCATCCACGGTAACACTTCCCGGGATAAGTACGGTGCCTGTTGGTACAGGGTCTACCATGACCACGTTATTGATCACTTCGATGCCACTATTGGTTACAACAACTGTATAGGTGATCACATCGCCGACGACAGCATCAACTGCACTTGTGCTTTTGACAACAACAACATTTGGTGCAGATACAGGAATCACCAGAACGTTGGAGGATACTGTGCCCGTCAACTGACGCCCATCCGGCGGACTAAATGTATAATTGGCCACTGCCTGATTGACCAGCTGCTGATTCTGCGGCAATGAATCCACAGTAACTTCAAGGGTGACCGTTACATTAACGGACCCTCCTGGAGGTATGGTGCCAACAACAATCCCTGTCTCCGGATTCGCACCTGGCTGTGGAACACCATCAATCAGGACGCTGTTGGGAAGTAGTACTGCTCCATTCGGAATATTATCCGTAAGTGTCAAATTGGCTGCTAAATTCCCACTGTTGGAAATGGTAAAAGAATAGGTAATGATGTCACCGATGGTGGCATTGGACGTACTCGCTGTTTTGGTTACGGCAATAATCGGCTGATAAATTGGCGTTACCACGGTATTCGAATAGGCCGCTCCCGAGAAGACACCCGATGTGAAACTTACCGATGACTGACTGCTCACTTGCGGTGGTGCAGGCAGCGTATTGACACGTACCGCATACGATACCGCTACAGATGCTCCAGGTGCCAAGGAACCAAGCGCTATACCCAGTGCCGGGTTTGCCGAGAGACGCGGAACGCCATTAACCAGGACACTTCCAGTAACAAAGGTAACAGCCGAACTAATTGGATCGGTTAACACGACATTGTTGACAGGATCAATTCCGTTATTGGTTACGACCATCTCATATACAATCGTATCACCCACTACAGCATCGATTACTGGTGTTGTCTTGACAACACTGACATTCGGAGCAGACACCTGAATATTGAGAGAATTGGACGATAGACTGCCTCCCAATGTTCTTCCATCTGGCAACGTGTAGGAATAGGTTGCTGAAGCCTGATTGGTTATGGCCTGGCTTAAAGGGAGGGTGATGATCACGACCGAGAACATGACTACAGTTGTTGTGGAGACTACGCCCAGCGGAATCCCTGAAGCCGGATCGGCTCCTGGTGCCGATGCCCCATTAATAATGACGCTATTCGGCACAAGTTCGGTTCCTGCGGGAATGGTATCGGTTAACGTGACAGATGCCCCATAGTTCCCTGCATTGGAGATGGCAATGCTGTACACAACGGTATCCCCTACTGTAGCTATAGCCTGGTCTCCCGTTTTGACCGCCGACAAAATCGGCTGATAAACCGATGTTGTAACCGTATTGGAGAATGTAGTTGCCGAGAACACACCTGATGTAAAGCTTACCGTGGACTGGTTATTCAGCACCGCACTGGCCGGGAGTGCTGTAACCTGCACACTAAACACAACGGTTACGGTAACTCCTGGTGCGATCGAACCGAGCGTTATTCCGGTAGAAGGGTTGGCTCCGGGTCGAAGAACACCATCTACAAACACGCTGTTTGCTGTAAGAACCGTACTTGTTGGCACTGCATCCGTAAAGACCACATTGCTGACAGTCGCAATTCCGTTATTGGTTACTGCGATGCTGTACGTTACGACATCACCAACGGATACAGCCGTAGATGTCGTCGATTTCACCACATCGACATCCGGAGCCGAGACCGAAATGGTCAGCACATTGGATAGAACAGATCCTGTAATGTTCCGGCCGTCCGGCAATGTAAAGGAAAGAGCGACCGAAGCCTGATTCACCAGCTGTTGTGGGGTTGGCAAGGTATCAATAACCACGGAAAAGGTAATCGTTGTTGTTGCCCCGGCAGCGACGGTGCCTGCCGGAATGCCAGTTGCGGGATTGGCGGCAGGTAATAGTTGACCATTCACAATCACACTGTTCGGAACAAGAATGGTTCCTGCAGGGATATTGTCCGTTAGGTTAATCTGGGCACTATAGTTCCCCTGATTGTTGACGTTAATCGTGTAACTGACGGTATCCCCAACGGTAGCATTTTGTGTACTCGCCGTTTTTTGTGCTGATAGAATGGGCTGAAATACCGGTGTAACCACGGTATTGGAGAACGTTGTGCTTGAGAATGTCCCCGAGGTAAAACTCACTGTGGATCGATTGCTTAATTGTCCATTTGGTGGGATCGCATTGACATTGATACTGAAAGTCACAGTAGCGGACGCTCCGGGAGCGAGCGTTCCGAGCGATATCCCCCCTGCCGGATTGGAGACGGGCTGCACCACCCCATTCACTGTGACACTACCTGCAACAAAGGAGGCTCCGGTAGGAATCGGATCCGAAAACTGAATATTGTTTACCGGTGCTATTCCACTGTTCGTTACCTGAATAGAGTAAGTGACTGTATCACCTACGGCAGCCGCAGTCGAAGCTGTGCTTTTAACCACGGCAACGTTTGGCGAAGAGACTGGAAATGTCAGTGTATTTGAAGTAGCTGTTCCTGTTAACGTTCGTCCGTCAGGAGGTGTGAATGTAAAGGATGACGCAGCAAAATTGCTAAGCTGCTGCGGAGATGGTAGTGAATCCACTACAACGCCGAACGTCACAACAGCTGTCGCTCCTGCTGCCACAATGCCTACTGGAATGCCCGTTCCAGGCGTCGCTCCAGGCTGTGGCACACCAGATACCACAACACTGTTGGCTACTAAAGTAGTGGCAGCAGGAATCGTATCTGTTACTGTAACGTTTGCCTCCAGATTTCCTGTGTTGCTGACAGTTACCGTGTATACAACCGTATCACCTACGGTCGCATTTACTGTATTCGCCGTTTTGACGAGTGAAATTTGCGGTTGTATGACCGGAGTCTGTGTTGTATTGGACGATGATGACCCCGAAAATGAACCGGATGTGAAGCTGACCGTCGACTGATTGTTAATCTGCGAAGGGATCGGCATAGTAATCGTCACCTCAAAAGTTACGGTAACCTCGGCTCCTGGCGCCAAAGTACCGATTGGAATGCCGGCGGTCGGATTGGAGAGCGGGAACGAACTCCCGTTCACAATGACGCTTCCGGGTACAAATGGGGTATTCGGAGGAAGAGGGTTGACATATACCACATTGTTAACGGCTACGGTTCCGTTGTTGCGAATAACAGATGTGTATCGAATGACATCTCCGACTACGCCGTACTCTACATTATCACTGTTTACAATCGATACATTGGGCAGGGATACAGGAATGTTAATGATGTTCGATGACATGAAACCGGCAACCGTTCTCCCACTTGGAAGAGTGTAGGCGAATGATGCTACTGCCTGATTAGTCAACTGTCTTGAATCAGGCAAACTTGTAACCGTTGCAACGAAGGTAACTGTAGCGTTTGATCCTGCAGCGATCGACCCCAGACTGATTCCTGTTGCCGGGCTAACACCCGGTGTAGGTATACCATTAATAATGACGCTGTTCGTACTGAATACAGCTCCCGCAGGAATCGGATCTGTCAAGGTAACCGTTGCGGCAATATTGCCTGAATTGTTGACTTGGATGGAGTAATTGAAGGAATCCCCTACTGTCAAATTCGATGTGCTTGCTGTTTTCGCTACTTGGATCACTGGCTGATATATCGGTGTATTCACCGTAACGGACGAAGATACGCCATTGAAACTGCCTGACGTAAATGCTGCACTTGCCCGGTTGCTGACTGAACCCGTGGACGGAACGGATGTCACTCTTGTTTGATAGGTCACCGTTACGCTGCTCGAGCTGGTCAAGGTTCCCACAGCAATACCCGAAACCGGACTTGCACTTCCGGCAGCAGTTCCATTGATAGTGACACTGCCTGGTACGAACTCGGAGCCGGACGGCGTATCCGAGATCACGAGATTTTGTACTGCACTAGTTCCCGCGTTTGTTGCAATAACCGTATAGGTAAGTACATCTCCTACAGTTGCATCCGGCGTGTTTACTGTTTTGCTAATAGAGATATTGGGGGCCGATGCAGATATGCGTACGATATTGGATTGGCTGCTGCCTGAGAGATTCCGTCCACTCGGAAGCTGGTACGTATAACTAGAAGTCCCCTGATTCTCCAGTGTTGGCGGAGATGGGAGTGTAGTGAGTGTGGCTCGGAACACAACCGTTGCAGTTGCTCCTGGCAGGAGACTTCCCAGCGTTATTCCGGTTAACGGGCTGGTTCCGGGACGTGCAGCACCATTCACGGTTACTGAATTGGGGACAAACGTCAGGCCTACTGGAATCGTATCGGTCACCGTTACTTGAGCCCCTAAGTTTCCAGTGTTTGTCACCACTAGTGTATATGCAAGCTGATCTCCCAGTGTCGCATTCGTTTGAGTCGCCGACTTGTTGATGCCAATGATCGGCTGATATACAGGGGTTGTGATGGAATTGGAGTTGGAAATACCCGTGAACGAACCCGAGCTATAAGACACTACGGCTCGGTTGACTAGCGAACTTGAAGCAGGCAGGGACTGCACATTAACCTGAAACGTCACCGAAGCAGAACTTCCGGCTGCCAGCGTTCCTAGCGAAATTCCACTGCTCGGATTGGCCGATGGTACGACAGTTCCTCTGACGGTCACACTGCCGGGTACGAATGTAGTCCCAACGGGAAGAGAATCCGTGAGTACCACATTGTTAATCACCTGGATGCCGCTGTTGGTCGTAACAATGGTGTACGTAAATGTCTCCCCTACTGCAACATCAGTGACTGATGCCGATTTTACCGTGGTTACATTGGGCAATGTAACGGGAATCGTCAAGGTGT
This sequence comes from Paenibacillus sp. GL_099_B, assembly GCF_057835695.1. Lineage (NCBI taxonomy): Bacteria > Bacillati > Bacillota > Bacilli > Caryophanales > Paenibacillaceae > Paenibacillus > Paenibacillus sp. GL_099_B. Next base: position 2,837,396 of record NZ_CM174430.1, on the reverse strand, counting down.
TCGAGGCTAATGTGCCGTTAATGGTGCGACCATCAGGAGAGTTGAAGGAATAGGAGGCCGTGGCCTGATCCACAAGGGTTGGAGGCGTGGGCAAGCTTGTTACAAGTACCTGGAAGGTTACGGTATTTGTACTTCCTGCCGCGAGACTCCCCAAATTAACGCCAGTCGCAGGATTGGCGCCTGCAATCACATTTCCATTCAATCGGAAGCTGCCAGCCACGTAAGAGCTGCCACTCGGGATGTTATCCGTTAATGTCACGTTGGCAGCAACATTCCCCCCGTTGTTCACCTGAAGCGTATACGTGACCTGGTCGCCCACCGTGGCGTTGGTTGTGCTCGCCGACTTCACAATGGACAGGTTTGGAGAATAAACAGGAAGTGTAGAGTTATTGGACGGAATTACTCCCGTAATCACTGAGCCTCCTGCCACACTTTGAAACGTAAAGGCGGCATTCGCTGAATTCACCAGCTGCAATATGCTTGCATCCTGGCCAATGAGCGCACGGTAGGTTACAACGATACTGTTGGATAGGTTTAATGAACCAAGCGGAATGCCGGTGGTCACATCGAGTGTTGGGCGGGACACACCAGCGACCGTTACACTCCCTGGAATGAAGGTGAGACCTGCAGGAAGTGAATCGGATAGCACAACGCTCGCCGCGCTGGCTGTACCTGCATTACTGACGGTAACGGTGTAAAGTATGCTATCTCCCGCTACCGCACCTGAGGCAACAGATGCCTTCGCTACTGTAATTTTGGGTGCATTGATGTCAACCTGAATCGCATTGGCGTTGACAATGTAGGCATCCCCGGAGGTCGTTAACGTTAACACCGCAGAAGACTGGTTGTTGATCAGTCTCGCTGACACATCCACATTGGTAATATCCCAGCCTTGACGTCCGCCGATAATATTGGTGCCTGGGGCGCCGTTCGTCTGGTTCCGCGTTCCGAAAGTTCCTGTTGTATTAAGTGCTCCAGTATCTCCGTTGATTTGGGAAGCAAAAAAGTTTGCAGCCAGATTGTTTGGTCCGGACAAGGCAACCGAGGTTGCCGAGGTTGGCCCGAATAATGCCTGATCCCCAGTCCGGTTCGCGTCCCCTTCCTGTGCACTGAACAGGGCTCTGCCTCCCAATGCACCTGAAAGCGGAGTGGCAAATCCAGTCAGTGTGGTAACAACTGGAGCCGAGGTAGATTGGACAAGTACTCCACCTGCACGCAAGGACATGTTGCGAAAGGGCAGGCTGGGGTTCTGATAAATGACTCCAAGTGTCCAGCCTGCATGATTGGCTGTAGCATCATTAGTGATGACAATCGTTCCTACAACTGCTCCGGTGGTATATGTACCGGCTCCCCCATTTTGTACAAGCGAAGTAACATTGGCTGAACGCACATAGCCAGCAGCGCCGTTCCCTAGATCAAATTGATTATAAGTGGCTGGGTCAGGAGTAACACTGGATGTACCTGCTGGTGTAATAAATGTTACCGGATTGTTAATTGCAGCACTCAGATTGACTGTTCCATTGATGTAACTTCCACCCCAGATCAATTCTGCATACAAGACGGTGCTGCCAGCAGGAAGAACGAGTATTGCCGCTGAACTGTTGCTCTGATACAGGCTCGTGGTTCCCAGTGGATAGGTACCGTACTGGACGGTGGCGTTGGTTGTCGTAAAGGCTCCAATACTGTCCTGTGTTCCGGGTACTCCGGCTGTGTCCGAACGACTCAGTCCAAGCGTGTTGCCTGTAAATGTAATTGCTCCCGTAGCATTAACGGTTGAACGAACGACAAGAGGAATTGATCTCACCTCCCCTTCATCTTAATTGGAATCATATGAATTGGAGCCTTCACACACAGTCTATGAGCCTGATTTGGATTTTTGTTTGTCCTATAAAAGAACTTTATGCGCTTTGCACTTATGTAAGCTTTGTTTTCATATTTAAATTAAATGATTTGCGTTTCGTGCAATGTGTTTTATAATTAAAACATACGAGAGCAATGCCTGTCGTATCATTATGATGCAGTCAGCGGTGATATATTGAAGAGTCCCAACTTACATAGCAACCATATCCCAACCGAGTACGAATTCAAGCATTCCAAATGGATCAAAAAAATGCTTCGCGCTTACTGGGTCGTCGTATTAACGCATGTTGTCATTCAAATAGGCTGCTTTCTGTTTCTCGATTATGATCGCACTCCAATAGATTTCATGATCTATGTTTTATTTTGGCCTACATTAGCCAGCGCTTTAGCTATTCTGATCGCCAGTTGGGTAGAACGCCGTTTCAGTTCATTTTCCTTCTATTCCATGTCCATGGCCAGCACAGTCATTGCCTGGACTATCATTCATGTCAATTACGATATTCGGATCATCCTGGCCATTTGTCTGTTGCCAATCTTTGCTTCGGTTCTGTTCTTTAGCAAAAAAAGAGTATGGACGGTTTGCCTCATGCAGATGATTGGTTATGTCATCGTACTCTGCGACCCAGCCTATCGGCTGTACTTATCTTCGTTTGACATGGTTTCCATTCCGGCTTTTCTCATTGTAGGTACATATGTTGCACAGTTAATTGTTACGAGCGGTGTGGAGGTACTGGATGATCTTCAGGCCAGTATGCTTGCCAAGCAGGATCTGATTGTGCGAAACGCAATTATGACCAAACAGTCCAAGACAGACGGGTTAACCAATCTGTATAATCAAAGCTCCTTTAAGGACTACTATGAAAAAGCGTTTGAATATGCCAATAATGGCATGAGTCTACATTTAGCTCTGATTGATATTGACAACTTCAAGTCAATTAATGATACATATGGGCATCGGGTGGGAGACGCCATTCTGGAGAGAGTCTCTCTGGTCATTCAGGAGAACATCACATCAAGCGATATCGCGGCGCGTTATGGTGGAGAAGAATTTGCACTGTTAATGTTTGAGCAACCTTTCGAGCAGGCATATGCCTTGGTGGAGCAGATCCGCAAGAAGATCGCCCGTCATGTTCATTTGGAGCTTGAAGGCGCTTATATTACGGTAAGTATCGGGCTCAAAAGCTACAGCGCCCATCTGTCGAAGGACAAGCTGTTTGAGGAAGTGGATGCGTGTCTCTATGCCGCCAAACGAACGGGGAAAAATAAAACGATGACGTCCCTTGATCTGGTCTAGTACTTCATATAAAATGCAAAAAAAGTAGTGCTGTTCACCGGGAAGCCGGCTGTACATCACTACTTTTTTTACTGCCTAATCGTCAATTCGAATGTATCGGTTCATTCTGCCCATTCCCAGCGATGTGCATTTTGCTCCAGTTTCGGGTGGAGCTTAACGGCATCTCCATCAATAATCAGACGTACTTCCTTAATCCAATCTTTGAACGAATCAAATGATGCGAACTGATTCGCCATCTCCACCGTGAGATACAGAAAATGGGGAGCAGGATATTCTTCTGCCATATGACGCAACGCTGCTTCAATCGGCGTATACTTCTTTCGTTTGCCTTCCCAGCCTTCCACCCGTATGCGGGAGGATGCATGCTCCCTTCTCCAGCCATGAAGGCGATCTTCCCTTTTGTAAAAAGGCTGCACACCATCTTTGCTCATTCGCTTCACTGTATTCTCATGCAGCGGATAGAGCACAAGTTGCACAAAGGAACGTGTGTCCGCAATATCAGCGGCGTGTACAAGCTGTTCATCTGTTATGTGCTCAAATGAATCATAGAAAATCAGCGTGCCTTTCCGGGTAGCCGGGGGCGGTTCGTAGCCATAGGGTACATTGGTATATTTTCCAGACATCTCATCGCTCCTTGCCTGTATGCTGATCAGTTACCTCATACTTTATATTATATTATTCTCTAACCGTGTTCTTCAATTCTGGAAAGAATGTCATTCTATTTTTGCCCGCACGTTTCGATTCATACAGCGCTTCATCTGCCATGCGGATAATTTCACTCGGATTGCCACTATTGGTAGGATACTCAGCGCCTCCAATGCTGCAGCCAATATGAATTCGCTCATATTCGATAATAAACGGCTTATTCAGGCTCTGTATGATATCTTCTGCATAGGTACGAGCTTCTTCTCTTGGATTGCTTCCCACAGAGCGGAGCACAATGAGGAACTCATCTCCGCCAAGCCTTACCGTGATCCCCTTCTCATGACTGAGACTGGTCAAACGCTGAGCCACTTTCTGTAGCAGAACATCTCCGGTCTGATGTCCAAGCGTATCATTCACACTTTTGAATCCATCCAGATCAAGATAAAGGAACGTTAAGATGTGATTTTCACTTTCCATCTCCAATGACTCTTCCAGATAGAGTTCGAGTGCTGTTCGGTTCGGCAATCCGGTCAATTGGTCGTAGTGGGCCAGATTCTGCATAACAACCAGTTCCGAATCCTTATTCGTTAGCGAAGTCAGCATATCTCCCAGGGAACGCGACAGCACTTCGATTTCCCTAAAGCCTCGATTTTCCGGAATCTGTACTTGTTCTCCAGCACCAAGTCGATTCGCGACTTGAGTCAGCCGAGCAATCGGGGCCGAGATCTGGCGGGAGATTAGCCAGCCAATCAGTGCAAACAGCACCGTAACCGAGAGCCCTGCCCACACATTGAACCAGAGCATGTCGGTCACGGAGGAAAACGCCGCTGACTTGAGCTGACGAATAACTACCGTCCACCCAAGACCGGGATAGTCCAGATGCCCTTGGCTGGTCGCAAATCCTGTTACATATTCTTTTCCATCCGGCCATTCTTCTATGGACCAGCTGCTTTTGTTCAGTCTTGCCCCTTCAATGCCCGATAGCTTCAAAGGACGACCAATCCATTCTTTTGGACCAAGCAGCACCGTATTTTCCTTTTGACTGACAATAAACATCTCGATGTACTTTTCCTCGTGTTTCAGCGGCTCCAGGACACTTTCCTCCACTTCCTTCGCCCAGGCCCAGCTCAAATGTGCGGCAAGCACGCCAGCAATCTCTCCGTTTTTGTATTTGACCGGAAAGCTGATATCGACAAATTGCAGTGGTTCGCCGGTTGGGTTCGGAAGCAGCTTCGCCAGAAGGACTGCATTATGGACATCTCCAATAAATTTACCCTTGATGCCCTCCTGATACACAGGTCGTTCCGATAAATTTTCACCGCGCAATATACCGTCTGTGGAAGCCAGCACTTTTCCTTTGGGATTCATGAATCCAACCCATGAGAAAGTGGGAAAGCTATCTTGAAGCTGATTCAGCAGCACCTGCATTGCGGCAGGCTGAAAACGGTCTTCCAGGGCAATCATTCGGCCCAGAAGATCTAATTCGCCTGAACGCGACCACATAAAGCGATCCAGCTTGTCTGAAGTCTGAGAAGCCGCGCTGATAAGGGAATGACCAATCTCAGTCTCGACAGCTATGGATGATTTTTGACTCAGAATATAACCAATCGTGAGTGTAACCAACAGGGATAACACAGCGAAGGTCATGGTGAGAACAGTTTTAAGCTTGAATGACATAACTTCCTCCAATAAACGGTGAAACCAGCTTGCTTTTTTCAACATCATTCATGCTGTTAAGAACTACGGGATGTCACCTATTCGTTTTCATCTTTATCGGAAATAATGTCTTTTTTCATTATAAACATCCATACAATATGGGGACACTATTCGCACTGTGTTTCTTCCATTCAAAGAATAGTCACGATTCTGTATATACATACTTGGGTTATGAATATAGAGAGCAAGCATGCTCACAGAGCCATATGGGCGCTGTTTGCCACAACAAAGAGCATTAGAAATTCAGTCATTGGGGGTGTAATGTTGAGCCTGCTTCATGTTGCTGTAATTCTGCCTTTTGCCGCTGGTATTGTACTTGCCATGCTGCATCGTTTCTTCCGTAAAATACATATGGGATGGCTGGTTTTACTTGTCCCGGCCCTATTATTTGTTTATTTTGCGAGCCTCGTACCCGCCGTGTCTCAGCGGATCACAGTATCCGGGTATATCCCCTGGATTCCGTCACTGGACATTGGATTTAATCTATATCTGGATGGTCTAAGTTTGCTGCTGACATTGTTAATCACCGGTGTAGGAACACTGGTGGTGCTCTACTCCATTTTCTACATGGATACCAAAGAAGCCTTAAACCGCTTTTATTTGTATCTGCTGATGTTTATGGGAGCCATGCTTGGCGTGGTGCTGTCAGACAATATGATTGTGTTGTATGGATTCTGGGAGTTAACCAGTATTACGTCCTTTCTCCTGATCGCTTTTCACTACAAACGCAAAGCGTCCACCTCAGGCGCACAGAAATCGTTCCTCATTACCGTATTTGGCGGATTCGCCATGCTTGCTGGATTCATGCTGATGTATCTCATGACAGGCACATTCAGCATCCGTGCAACCATTACGGAATGGGGACAGATTCAGGATAGTGCACTATTCTTGCCCGCTCTTGTGCTGATTCTGATCGGTGCTTTTACGAAATCGGCGCAGTTCCCGTTCCACATATGGCTGCCTGACGCCATGGAAGCTCCAACACCGGTTAGCGCCTATCTGCATTCGGCGACCATGGTCAAGGCGGGACTGTATGTCGTCGCCCGGTTTACACCCATCTTTGGTGGACAGGGATTATGGTTCTGGCTTGTCACCGGGGTTGGACTGCTCACCCTGTGTTATGGATCATTCCTTGCCGTGAAAAAAAATGACCTTAAGGCGATCCTGGCCTACTCTACCATCTCACAGCTTGGTTTAATCATGTCCCTGCTCGGCGTTGGCTCGGCGGCCATCTATTTCGGATATGGCGAATCCTCCGCGATGTACACGGTTGCCATTACGGCAGCACTGCTTCATCTGTTCAATCACGCTACCTTCAAAGCGGCACTGTTCATGGTCGTTGGCATTGTGGATCATGAGACAGGCACGCGGGATATAAGGAAACTCGGCGGACTTGCTTCATTTATGCCAGTGACCTTTACGGTAGCGCTCGTCGGAGCACTCGCCATGGCCGGAATTCCGCCGTTTAACGGATTTCTGAGCAAGGAGCTGTTCTTCCAGGCTATGGTGGAAGTAACACACCTCCGCATCTTTGGACTCGGATCATGGAGTATACTCTTGCCTGTGTTCGCCTGGCTCGCAAGTGTGTTCACTCTGATCTATGCGCTTATTATTGTGTTCAAAACGTTCCTTGGTCGCACCCGCAGCGAGATCCCTGCCGAGAAGCTGCATGAAGCTCCCGTTGGCATGTTAATTCCTCCGGTTATTCTCGGGATACTCGTGATCATATTCGGTCTATTCCCGAATCTGCTGGCTGGATCATTAATTGAACCGGCGATGGCTGCTGTACTTCCATCACTGTTGAACGGAAATGAACACTTTGATGTTCACTTCTCTCTATGGCATGGCATCACACCAGAATTAATCATGACCATTGGTGTAATCGCCCTCGGTATTACATTGTACAAACTGCTGCCGCGCTGGAGAACGATTTATGAGCATTACCCACAAGGTTTAACGATAAACAATATGTACCATGTCGTACTCGATAACCTTCAGCATTATGCACGCAAATGGACGGAAGCCTATATGAATGGCTCGGTTCGTAACTACCTGGTATACATTTTCTCGTTCACCGTTGCATTGCTGGTTTATGCTTTTTTCCGCTCGGGGGAAAATATCACCTGGAATTTCAAGGGCAACGCCCCTTTTTCTTTCTATGAAGCAGTACTGCTCCTCGCACTGATTGCATCAGCGGTTTCGATCCCTTTTGCCAAGAACAGACTATCCGCAGTCATTATGACAGGCGCAGTGGGTTACCTCGTCACATTACTGTTCGTGCTGTTCCGAGCGCCGGATCTGGCATTGACCCAGATGATTGTCGAAACGGTATCCGTTGCACTGTTTCTGCTCTGCTTCTATCATCTGCCTGAACTGCAACGAGGCAAATCAAGCCGCAGCTATCTTAGTGTAAATATGATTGTTGCCATTGCCGTAGGCGTGGTCATGACCTTTGTTGCATTAGCTGCGAGCGGAACCGCGTCACTCGAGAGCATTTCGGACTTTTTCATTCAGGAAAGTTACAATCTGGCTGGCGGCAAAAATGTCGTCAACGTGTTGCTGGTGGACTTCCGTGGTTTTGATACCTTACTGGAGATTATGGTACTTGGGGTAGCTTCGTTGTCCATCTACTCCATGATTAATCTGAATCTTGAAGCGAGGGACCTTGGTGCAAGACTGAAATTCCGCAAGAAAGAACAGACTGAAGAAACCGATGAAGATGCGGATGACAAAGCGGACAATACGAAAAAGTATGGCAACCGTGAACGCAGCTCATCAACCTGGGATACCGTACCACTGCAAAGCAACGATGTGTTGTTACAAACGACGACCAAGGTTGTTGTCTTTATCATTTTGACCTTCGCGCTGCATCTGTTCTTCGCAGGACATCATAACCCGGGTGGCGGGTTCATTGGCGGTCTGGTGACCGCCGCTGGTCTAGTGTTAATTGCGCTGGCGTTCAGTACAGATACTGTACGCAAAGCGTTACCTATCGATTTTCGCACCTTGACAGCCATCGGGCTGGGCATTGCCTTATTGACTGGAGCAGGCTCGTTTTTGTTCGGCGTACCCTTCCTGAGTCAGACCTTTGGTTATTTCGATCTTCCAATACTTGGAGAAACGGAACTTGCAACCGCCATGCTGTTTGACCTCGGCGTATATCTCGCCGTCCTGGGAGTCACCATGAATATCATTCTACAGATCGGGGAGGATCGCTGATATGGAAATATTGATGTGTGTGGCCGTTGGCATTTTGTTTGCAGTCGCCGTCTTTTTAATCTTATCGCGGAGCCTGCTCCGAATCGTGCTCGGCATGTCCATACTCACTCACGGGGTGCATTTGCTGCTGATTACGATGTCCCGTCTCAAAACTGGAGCACCACCGCTGCTTGGGGAGCAGGCTGAACGCTACGTTGATCCACTTCCCCAAGCGCTGATATTGACATCCATTGTCATTAATTTCGGACTTACCGCCTTTTTCTTTGTACTCTCCTATCGTTCCTATCTGAAGCTGAAAACAGACGATATGGAAGAAGTAAGGGGGCGTCCTTATGAATAATCTCGTTGTTCTTCCCATTCTGCTGCCACTGATTACCGGGGTTATAGCCCTTCTATTCTTCCGGCAGATAAACATCCAGCGGGTTGTGAGTGTTATTGGTCTTTTGCTGACCGCAGCCGCTTCAACCGTCCTGATTACCCAAGTGACACAGTCCGGCATACAGACACTCAATATGGGAGGCTGGGAGCCACCATACGGTATTGTACTTGTTGCAGATATGGTATCGGCCTTGCTCGTCGTGGCCGCTTCGATCATTGCACTGGCGTGTCTGCTCTACGCCTTCCGCAGTGTCAATAAGGAACGGGAAGAACATCATTTTTACCCTTTCTTTCATTTCCTGATTGCAGGCGTGAACGGTTCGTTTCTTACCGGAGACCTGTTTAACCTGTTTGTCTGCTTTGAACTGATGCTTATTTCTTCTTATGCACTGATTGTATTGGGAGGTACAGAAAGACAACTACGGGAAACAATCAAGTATGTCTTGATTAACATTGTCTCATCTGCACTATTTGTTGCCTCTATCGGCTTTCTCTATTCTGTTACTGGCACATTAAACATGGCAGACTTGTCCAATCGGATCGCCGAAGTTGGACAGAGTGGAGTCATTACCCTGATCGCTGTCCTCTTCCTGATCGTATTCAGTATCAAGGCTGGATTGTTCCTATTCTTCTGGTTATCCGGCTCTTACGCAGCCCCTCCGGCAGTGGTCACCGCCCTATTCGCCGGTTTGCTGACCAAAGTTGGCCTGTATGCCATTGTGCGAACATTCACACTAATTTTCTATCATGATCCGGATTTCTTCCATGCCCTTATCGGATGGATGGCTGGAGCGACCATGGTACTCGGGGTAATCGGGGCTATTTCCTATCGTGACGTCAATAAAATACTGATCTACAACGTGATCGCAGGGGTGGGATTTGTAGCCTTCGGGATGGCTGCTGCCAGCCGTCCTGCACTAGAAGGTCTACTCTTCTACATGCTGCATGATATGCTCATCAAAACACTGCTATTCCTGCTCGGAGGCGCTCTGATCGCAGTCGCAGGCACCTCCAAACTCGACAATATGGGCGGGCTGATCCACCGCTATCCACTGCTTGGCTGGATGTTCTTCATCAGTGCACTTGCGCTGGCAGGCATTCCGCCGTTCAGTGGATTTCCTGGGAAATTGTTGTTATTTGAAGGCGGGTTACAGGCTGGCTTGTACGGTCTGACAGGCATTGCCGTCCTTTCCAGCCTGCTGATGTTGTATTCGGTTCTGCGCATCTTCATCCAGGCGTTCTGGGGTGAACCGCCAGCAGGCGCAGTGAGAAGACCTTATGCCGTGAATGGCCTGCTCATCCCTGCCGGAATTCTGTTTGTGTTCATCATCGCGATGGGTGTGGGGGCTGAGGGTATGTTCCAACTGACCTCCCGCGCAGGCGACATTCTGCTGCATCCCAATGTTTATATTGATGCAGTGTTGAAGGAGTAGATGCGTATGGCCTTTCAGATTGTGCTGAATCTGATCATTGCCTTTGTATGGATGTTTCTGAATAATGCGTGGAATGGTGTTGGCTTTCTTACCGGTTATCTGCTGGGTCTGCTGTTGATTGGAAGCATGCGACGGTTCTTTCCGCAACGCTTCTATATCGTTCGTGTCTGGGCGATCATCAAGCTGATTGCCTTGCTAATCAAGGAACTGGTACGGGCCAGTATTGAAGTTATTCGTCAGATTGTGAAGCCGAAGCTTGATATTCGGCCCGGCATATTTACCTATCAGACACAGTTGTCCTCCGACTGGGAAGTTACACTTTTGTGCCTGCTCATCTCACTGACGCCAGGTTCCCTTCCACTTGAGATTTCGGGGAATCAACGCAAATTATTTATTCACGCGCTGGATATCAAAGACGAACAGAAAATGAGTGATGATATCAAAAATACGTTCGAAAAAGCCATTATGGAGGTGACACGATAATGTTATCCTCACTGTTGTTCATTTCCTTGCTTATTCTGTCCCTGGCAATTCTCGGTTGTCTGTACCGGGTACTGCGGGGACCCTCCATGGCCGACCGGATTACGGCACTGGATACGATCGGTATTAACGTCATTGCCATCGTTGCTGTTCTATCCATGATGCTTCATACCCAAGCTTATCTGGATATCATTCTGTTGATTGGCATTCTCGCTTTTCTAAGCACAGTTGCATTTGCACGATATATTGAACGGGGGGCGGTATTCAAAAATGAAGGAGATCGTTGATGGAACCGCCGGAATTGTCATTGGGCTCATTGTCCTGTTGGGAGCACTACTGAGCGCATTTAGCGCGTTCGGACTGATCCGACTGCCAGATGTATATTTACGGGCACATGCCGCCACCAAAAGCACTACACTCGGCGTACTTTGTGTACTGAGCGGAACGTTTCTCTTCTTCTGGTATTTCGATAACTATATCAGTGCCCGTGTATTACTTGGCATTGTTTTTGTATTTATCACAGCACCGGTAGCCGGACATCTGAACGGACGGGCTGCCTATCGCACAGACGTACCCCTATGGGAACAGAGTGTCCAGGATGAACTCGAACCACTTTTGAAAGGTAAAAAGGTCAACCACGAAGCCAAGGATATGATGGAATAGTCACTTGGTTTACAATCAAATACCCCCGGGATATGCCGTATATAACTTGGCCGTCCCGGGGGTATTTTGGGGTTATACGCTCCAGCTTAGTCCAAGCTATGTTCGTTGAGCAGCGGAAATAGGCTATATTTTAATCCAATCAAAATCCATTCAGTCCCTGTCTTCTCAGATCAGCAGCAACGATTCGTGCAAGCTGAGCAGCCCCTTCACGATTCGGATGCAGCGTGTCTCCTGTCATATACAAGGCAAGTGTTGCAGCCGGTCCAATGGAAGTGAAATAAGCCGAACTGAGTTTGTTCAGTTCTACAAGCGTTACGCCCTCTTCCTGAGCGAGTGCACGTGTAGATGCATTGTACCAGCGATTCTCCGCAGTATGCACATTGGCTGAATTGAAATCAGTTGCCCGACCCTGAGGTGTCGATAGAATGACCGTGGCTCCTTTATTTTTGGCTTGACGGACCATGTCACGCATGATCTCCTTGAACTCCGCTTCCGTTGTATTGTTCTTGGCATTTGTATCGTTAATCCCTAATTGCAAAATAAAATAGTCCCCTGGCTTAATATACTTCAGAATCGCTTCCATCTGTCCATCATCGCGGAAGCCTCTTGCAAATTGACCACTAGAGGCCATATTACGAACCTGAAATGTACTAGTGTTCACGTAGGAAGGGAACAGCTGTCCCCAGCCACCTTGTACACTGCTGCTGAGTGGATAGTAGTTGCAGACCGTCGAATCGCCGCCAATATAGATCGTACGGTTCGTCACCGTCTGATTCGATATTTTTCGGATTTCAAGTGCGCTGAGTGTAAATGCCGTGCCTTCCTTCCCTTCAGTTACCAGTAGATTTAACTGTCCATCCGTCACCGGAATTTGAAATTGATCGGTCGCCCCATTACCCGTCATATTAATGATCTGGTATACGCCTTCTGCCGCCACACTCGATCTTGCTGTATTGCCCAGGACCACTTTGACCTCATAGAGACCATTGGACAGATCCACATTAAACGTATTCGTACTTTTCGTTCCAAAAGTTACAAACTGTACGGCATCGCTTGCAACACCTGTTCCAGAGGCAGTGACATTACGCATATTGGCAGGTGTATTGAATCCGTAACCTTTCGCTGAGGTGTAGGCCTCCGTTGCAGACACACCTGTGTAACCGTTCTCAACTACACCCGCACCAAAATCAAATTTGTACTCATTCGCCGCAGCTTGGGCGACCTGTCCGCCATTAGCTGCCAGAGCACCTCCAATCAGACTAGTAAACAGGGTTAGGCAGAGCAAATACCGCACGGATTTTGACCAATTCATAACTAAACTCTCCTCTCAAGGGTTCATTTGTATGATTGCCTTACAGAACGTTATCAAGCCACTCATAGGCTTTCGCTCCACTGATCTCATGTCCACCTGTAAAAAAGTCTGCATCGAGCCATTTCTGTGCTCCCACCTGTTCATAGATCTCTGTCAGTCGTGCGTAGGCTTCTTTTGCTGTTGGCAGCGGAAATACCTGATCTTCACTTCCGGCTTCAATAAATAGCGGCCTTGGCGCGATCAGACCCATGATATCCGGCAGCTCTGCTTCCCTCAGAATTCCTGGAATATAATTGTCGAGGCAATGATTTCTGTCCAGTATGCTGCCCTGGAATGTACTTGCATAACCGCTCACGACAGCCGCACGGCACCGTTCATCCAGCGCAGCAGTGAATGCCGTCACGAGTCCGCCACCCGAGATGCCCATACTACCGATCCGCAACGGATCAGCTTCAGGACGGGTAGTTACGTAATCCAGAACACGCATCGTTTCATAGATTCGGTGCCCGGCCAGAGTCTGCCCTGTCATGAGCAGATGGGAGGCAATTTTGGTACAGGAGCTTGCGCCGGGTGGTGCATCCCGATCCTCCTCCAGCCTTCGGTCACCAAATCCAAGCAATTCTGGAGCGGCCACCACATATCCACGCTGTACAAGAGCAACGGCAAAGTCTTTATGCAAGCCTGGCTCTCCTTTACGCGGTGAACCGTCGGGTTCCATGCCGGAGATCTCCCGGCTACCATACCCGTGTCCATGACAGGCTATAATGGCTGGGCGCGATTCTTTGGTAGCGCTTACTATATTCGGTATCAACATATAAATGGGCATGCGCAACCCCGCATAGGTCGTAATCTCAACCCGCTCCCGGATATAGCCGTCACATGCGGTGCGTTCGAGCAATACGGGATTCAGCTCCGCCGCTAAGGTTGGGAAACCGCCCAGCCGATCTATAATCCTTGCTCGCAATTGGCTGCGCCATTGCTCAAGAGATTGACCCGTCTGATACGCGGAACGTCCACGCGGGCTTGTTTGTTTTTGCAAATAAGATTCAATATCCGACATTACCGTTTATCCCTCCTGTGGATTCAAATGATATATAAATTGAACTAAAGAATATTTACACTTGCCACTCCGATGACAGAACAACCTTCCGATCGCTGTTATCCCCAGATTTTTTGAATTCCCTTTTTCAAAGGGGAAAATCCGGGAATAAAGGCGAGGTGTATGCTTCCGATGGAGCTTTCTTTCAGAAAGCTTTTAGCTCCGCTTCTTCAGGTTATTTCTGTCCTCTCCGTTCTCGTGTAAATGTTTTGTTCAATTTATATAGACGTATGTAAGAAAATATATGTTGGACTTGTTCAATCCATTATAAATCACCATACAGTCGGTGAATTGAACATTATTGCCTGTTTTGGACTGAATTCACACTATTTTGATGAAAAAAGGATGTCCTCGCATACCTGATCTTCAGGCTCCGAGAACATCCTTCTTAATCCGGCCTTTTATTCCCTGTGCCCTGGTAGCCACCAGTTCCATCTGCCCATCAGTTTCATAAGTGCAGGTACCAGCACCAGGCGGATAATGGTTACATCAATGAACACCGCCGCTGTAATTCCGATTCCCAGCTGCTTCACACCCGCCACGTCAGCAAAGGCAAACGGTATAGTCACTGCCAGTAGAATCGCCGCCGCCGATGTAATCAGACGTCCGGTTGAAGCTAGTCCTTGCTGTACGGCTAGATCACTATCCCCTGTTCGTCTGTAAACCTCCTGGATGCGGGTCAGCATAAATACGCCATAGTCCATCGAGATACCGAAGACAAGCCCGGCAATGAACACGGGAATCATAATGGCAATGGCAGATGGCTCCATGCCAAAATGGCCCTGATTGAAGACCAGTACGAGCACGCCAAATGAAGCAGCCAAGCTGAGCAGATTCATCAGAATGGCTTTAATTGGAATGAGCAGTGACCGGAATGCAGCAAGCAATACGAGATAATTCGATACCACAACAAACACCAGCACTTTAGGCAGTTGGCCTGAAACTTCTTGCATGATTTCATGTTGCTTGACTGCCTCTCCCCCATAACGCAGGGGTATGGAGGAAATGGAGTCAGCGATGTCCTTTGCCCTCATCTGTTCGAGCCAGGATGCAGCCTCATCTGAGCCCGGTGCTCCGTGAATGGTAGCCACTATACGAATGGAGTGGTCGGACACATATGAACGAACCCATGCAGGTGGCTGAGATTTGGTTTCTTTCAGCGCTTCACGCAAAGATGGTGATAAAATGTTCATTTGAGATTGGATTTGAGATTGGGCTTGGTTGGAGAGCTTGTCCGGCAGCATGATTCCCCATGCAGATTCAACAATCACCACATTCGAATCCTGTTGAAGCTCTCGCATTTTATTCAGCGCAATTCGCCAATGGGATGCAGTCAATGACTCTGCTGTTCCACCAATCACAATCTCTACGGCGGAGACGTTCTTTTGTCCAAAAATGCTCTGGATCTGCTCAGTCGCCTGGCGAGACTCCATCCTGTCAGGCAAGGAAGAAGCATCCGGAATGGCGATCTCCAACCGGGCAACCGGTAGAACAAAGAGAAGTAGAGCACCCGTTCCAAGCAACGCCATCCGAACCGGCCGTTTCATAATCATGCCTGACCAGAATGACCAGATCGAGCGTGACGGCAACGATTGTTGGTGCTGTCCCTGCTTTGAAGAGATGGAATGCCCGGAATGTTGTCTAAAGATTCGCACAGAATAGAGGGATAGAATGGCTGGCAGCAGTGTTATATTCAGCAGGACCGATATGACGAGCACGACAATGGCTCCCAGGGATACACTCAGAAACATCGGCAGCCTAATCCAGAGCAGACCGAGCAGCCCTAACAGCACACAAGCAGCAGAAAAGAATACAGCTCTTCCCGCTGTACGCAGCATTCTCTGGAGAACGTCCTCATCCTTCGTACCTGTTTCTTCGCTATTCTGACCTCGCTGGAGTTCCTCCCTGTATCTGCTGAGAATTATCAGGGCAAAGTCTATGCTGAGCGCCATTCCCACCATCGGAATAACGTTGATCACAAAGTTGGAGAGCGCCAGATGGTAACCCATCAGGGATGTAACTCCCATTGCCGTTATGACGCCGGATACTCCCATAATGACTGCAATCAGCGCTGCATAAAGACCTCTGAATGCAAAACACAAAATAACGAAGGCAAGCGGCAATCCCACAATCTCTGCCCGTTCCAAATCGCGAAAACTGAGACGATTTACATCCTGCTGGACAACGGATTTCCCTGTTATTTGGATCGTTCCCTTACCGTCGGTTGTAAGCACGGAGCGCAGCTGTTCCAGCGGTGGACCCATCTTGTGAGGCGGTACATCAAACGCCAGCAAAGCATAGGCCACATCCCCCCGCAGCATCCGGCTCCCACGTACTTCAAGCGGAGAGACTATGGACGTTACACCTGACAGTGTGCGCACCTGTTGCAGACGATCTTTAATCCAACCTCGGAATTCGGCGGGGGTAGTTCCTGTCTTTTTTTCAAATAGAAGAATAACCGGATCAGCAGGAACATGGAACTCCTTCTCCAGAATAAGCTCTACAGCATGAGCATCTCCCTGGTTCAAGTTCAATCCATGATCCTGAACAATGCCAGGCAATTTCCATGCCCAGATGGCTGACATCCCGATGACAAACACCCAGCAGAAAATGATGAACCGCGGATATCGGCTAATGAGGAAAGCAAGGCTGCGATAACCCATACCCAAGCTCCTCTGCTATCAGATTGGTAATTCCGTTTCTTTTAAATTACGCCTTGATTCACTGGTTCTCTTTCTTCAACGGATGCAGGAACATAAGTAAAAGGAAGCAATTCGGCTGTCAATCCCGGTCCAAATGCAAGTGCAATTCCGTTGGAAGCTTCTTCCCTTTTACGATAATCATCGCGGATGGCTTGTAAAACAAACAAAATCGTCACAGAGGATAGATTTCCATAATCCCGTAAAATGTTTCGGCTGTAAGCGACCTGTTCATCTGACAGCTGGTACAGCTTCTGCACCGCATCCACGATACCTCTGCCTCCGGGATGGATCGCCCAGATCTCCGGTAGATCGCTGCCGTTCAGTAATCGTTCAACCTCTGGACCAAGATGTAAACCGAGCAGCTTAGGAATCTGTGGCGAGAGATACAAATCGAAACCGGTATTGCCCACTTCCCAGATCATCTCTTCCGAACAGTCTGGCAGCAACACGGAATGCCCGCTACCCAATCTGAACAGTTCTTTGCATCCTGTTCCGGACAGGCCCACAACACAGGCAGATGCGCCATCACCGAAGAAGGACGCTGCGAACAGGTCATCCCGCTTAGCGGAAGGCTGAAAATGAAGGGTGCACAGCTCCACACATACGATAAGAACCGTAGCGTCTTTCTCACTTGTCACAATTGAATTTGCCAACTGTACAGCTTTCAGACCAGCGGCGCATCCCTGGAACACAAGTGGAATCCGGTTAATACGCGGCGATAGTTCAAGCTGCTGAATCAGCCGAACATCGAGGCCGGGCAGGAATTGCCCTGTACAACTGACGGTAATAAGATGTGTAATCTCCGAAGTCGAAACGGCGGCATCCTCGAGTGCCTGACGCGCTGCCTGAATTCCAAGTGGAAAGGCTGCCGCCTTATATTTGGCCATACGTTCGGCTGTGGTCGGAACGTTCTCTGTCTGGGTAAAGGGCAGATAACGGCAAGACTCTACAGGCTCCAGCAGGTTCGGTTCACATGTATAACGTGTCTCGACACCGCACTGGTTGAATATTCGCTTGGCCCATCGTCTGGAATCCGGCTCATCCTCCAGCGCTTGTGCGAGCCGAGCAGACACATCCTTTTGCTCAATGCGGTGAACAGGCAATGCCGTTCCAATTCCCTTGATACTTGCGGCTACGGTTCCATCGAGTTGGTTCATCGGCTCCAACCTCCTTATATATAAAATAGGTTCATGTCACATGTGCAGGATATAGTACAAGTCTATTCGAGGCTTGCCCCCTTTATGTTCATGAAACACGCAAAGACGGACAACACATGCGAATTCCGCACATGTTGTCCGTCTTATTAAAGGACGATTACTATGTATATCTTATCCAGCCCCTTCCTTCAACAGGTCGTTCAGACTGCTCCGCTGCTAATCCGGCCTTACCACCGTAAATCTCTCGCCAAGTTTGGCATAGTCATTCCCGGCCAGCCTGCTGATCGGTTTCAGCTGATCCATCAATATATATTTGGTGGTAGGATCATACACGTTCTCACTGAAATGATATTGTACAATGCGAACCAAAAGCAGATCACTCACAGGTTTTCCCTCATCGTTCGATATCGGAATATGCTGATACAACTTACACTCCATCCGAATGAGTGCTTCCTGTATTGCAGGTACGGAAACCACAGTACTTGGAACAGTCGTCAGATTTGTCCGTTCCAGCTCACTTTCGTGGGGCTCCAGCATGGCAGCAGTCTCGTTCATGTCAAGAGCGATCGATTCATCACAAATATGTACAACGAGTTCTTGCCCAGAAAGCACATTGTGCGCCGTATCTTTCATAACGCCATCCTTGCGAGCAATGGATATGGATAATATCGGCGGGTCAGAGCTGACTACATTAAAAAAACTGAAGGGCGCTGCATTAATGACGCTGCCATCATGTGAAAGTGTTGTCACAAATGCGATTGGGCGTGGCACCACCGAACCACTCATTAGTTTATAGTTATCTCTGCCCGTCAATTCTCGCGGGTCCAAAGTATGCATAATAAGCTACCCCTTCCGTGATCGTAAAACGATACTCATCTCTCACGAGCTTCACTTCATTTATATTATATATCGTAAAATGTTGAAATCACAAAAAACTCCCTGGTGCCATCGCACCAAGGAGTATAAACATTCAGTTTCGTATTTGATCTATTATTTTACAATACTGTTCTGAATGTCTTCCATAATTTGAAGGTTCGCTTGAACTCCGCTATACAACCAGCTGCTCGAACGGGTAAATTCGAATAAGTTACCATTTTTCACTGCCGGGATGCTTTGCCATACCGGATCTTTCAGTGCTTCTGAACCAGTACCTTCATCACTATTCACAAAGAACAAGTAGTCTACATCCATTTCCGCCAATTTTTCCAGCGAGATGGAAGACCAGTTACCTGTCGCATTAGCAGAGATTTCTTTCACCACTTCAGGCTCAGCAAGTCCCAGTTCCTTGTACATTACTTCACCACTGGATACATTGTCACTTACGATGAAGAATTTGCCGCTAACCAACCAAATGGCCGCTGCCGATTTTGTTCCACCTGTAACGGTATTGATTTTTTCCTTGATTTCTGTGGCTTTCACTTCGTAATCATCCAGCGCTTTTTGTGCTTCATCGCCTTTATTCAGAATTTCGCCGATTTTCAGCAGCGCTTTGCGCCAGTCGCTATTGATCTCATCGCCAAGTACATAAGTAGGCGCGATCTTGCTGTATTGTGCGTATTTCTCGCCTTCAACCACACTTTCGGAACCAATAATAATCAGATCCGGGTTGAAGCTTACCACCGCTTCGAAAGGAAGATCGAAGGCAATGGTTGGAATACCGTCCAGATCTTTTTGCAGATATTCCTGGATTCCATTGGCTACGGACCATTGGGCAACTGGCTTAACGCCGAGTGTAACCAGATTATCTTCCAGATACGAAGCGATGATACGCTCCGGATTTGCAGGTATTTTCACTTCGTGACCCATTGCATCTGTCAATGTACGTTCTGTCGGAGCTTCTGTCTGTGTCTCTGTCTCCGTTGCTGTATTGTTCTCTCCTGCTGCTGTACCGTTGTCTGCTGGCTTCGATCCGCATGCTGCCAGCCAGATGGACATGACCATTACAGTGATCAGAAGCAAGATCATTTTTTTATTTTTCTTAAACACATGACTATCCCCTTTCAATATGAACAGCTCAATGGATTGAGTTGTTATGACAGACTTAGACGTTTATACATTATTCATGCATATAATACTTGTATGTACTTTTGTCCAATTCCATTGACAATGATAATTGTTATCAACGAAATTGTCAATGCAGCTTTTGCCTTTTAAGGTCGAATGCACCTTCATTCGAAAGATTCACATTTAGGCGGATGCCGCCATATGCTGATTCCAGAATACGACGACAGGAAGGATGTTCGTACATGGATTACGTTTATAACACCTATTCAGGATATGATGAGGATCGTTCGTTTCAATTGCCACCACTATTCCCGGGAGGCGCTCCAGGAGGTCAGCCTATGCCAGGTTTTCCAGGAGCACCAGGTTCCTATCCCCCATTCTTTCCGGGCGGAGGTAGTGGCGGTCAACCTCCTTACTTTCCTGGAGGCGCCCCCGGTACAGCAGCGGGTGTCCCTGCTCAGTTGGCACAGGGCAATCTGCCCACCCTGCTAAGCGCTTATCCACGCCCTGTAGGTCAACCCCCAGCAGAAATGGTTTTTCTGTATAACCTGATCAAAAGCAGCCCCGGCCTTCTACCGCTATTTATCCAGCAACAACCACAGAATCTGACCCAGGCCGTGCAATTTGCCCAATCAGGAGTAGCAACACCCCGTGATCCGGAGCAGCGTGTATTGCAAAATTTCTGTTACAACCGATGGTCTCTTGTATTTACGTACAATGATGTTTACCTGATGTGGCCAGCCATCAATTTGTTCGGTTTTGTCGTGGGATACTTCTATCCGTTCCTAACTCCAGGCATCCTGCTCAATACACAGATTTTGTTTGCTCTCTGCTAATGTACGTTCAGACATAGATAAAGCGCCCCAGTTGAAGGACAGAACCTTCCAATTGGGGCGCTTTTTTATAGTCACAATATTCTTTATTGTCAGCAAGACATTTTTCTAGGGCGTGTCTTCAAACTCAGGCAAGCCAAACCATAATGGATGCCAGAGTCAAAAAAGCCTTGAACGTACACGCTAATTTATCGTAGCGAGTGGCCAATCGACGATAGTTTTTCAATTTATTGAAGAAGCATTCTACTAAATGACGTTCTCTGTAGACCACTCGATCATAAGGTAGAATCTTTCGACGATTCTTCTTGCTTGGAATCACTGAAATCGCTTCTTGTTCGTCTAAAAGCGTCCGAATCGCATTCGTATCATACGCTCGATCGGCCAATACTTGCTTCATCGTCAGCTTCATAGCTTGAAGAAGCTCATAGCCCTGGACGGAGTCATGAGCTTCACCACCCGTTAATTCAAAACGAAGTGGGTAGCCTAGCGCATCGACCACGGCATGAATTTTGGTGCTTAGTCCACCGCGGGAACGTCCGATCGCTTGCTTGCTTTGCCCCCTTTTGCGCCCGATCCATGCTGGTGAACACGCACAATCGTGGCATCAATCATGATACTTTCCTCGTCAACATCCGAGGAAACACGCTCCAGCACCTCGTCCCAAATTCCTGCTTTCTGCCAACGCCGAAAGCGGGTATAGACGGATTTCCAATGGGGAAAGTGATCGGGTAAATCACGCCATGGGGCGCCTGAACGAGCAACCCAAAGCATTGCATTTAACATCGTTCGGTTGTCCAATGCGGGACGTCCTCCTTGTGGTTTTCGTTCAGGTGGAAACAAATCTTGGACTTGCTGCCATTGTGTATCTTTTATTTCGTATCTAGTATTCATCTAAATTACTTAACCCATGTATTACCATTTAAACAGTTTGAAGACACGCCCTAATCAGAACAACAATGCAATACATTTCACGCCAGCGGTTGTTTATCCTGACGTATACCCTTCTTGCCTTTGCCTACCATAACAAAGTAAATCAGCAATGCACCAAGATCCGCACAAGCGATTACAATGCCCATTGGCACAGCTGTGCCTTCTCCTCCAAGACCTACAAGCGGAGCGACAATACCTCCGAACAAGAACGTCATAACTCCAATAAGTGCTGATGCACTGCCCGCTGATTTCTCCTGGTTGGCCATCGCCAGTGCGAAGGAAGCCGTATTAACCAGACCCACACTGGATACCACGAGAAATAACGGGATCAGGACCGAAATCAGATTACCTCCTGCCAGAATGGCGATGAGCAGCGATGTTCCTCCCAGAGCAGCAGTTATCAGCCCTGCGATTAATAGACGGGTTTCAGATACTTTACCCGCAAGTCTTCCAGCGATCTGACTTGCCAATATGATGCCCAGACCGTTAATGGCGAAGAAGACACTGAACATTTGCGGGGAGATGCCATATATTTTCTGAAGCACAAATGGCGAACCCGATATGTAGGCGAACATGCCAGCAGATACAAACCCTTGGGTTAAAGCGTATCCCATGAACAGGCGATCCCCTGCGATTTTGCGGAATGTAACCAGCGTCTGCTTCAGTCCTCCGCTGGATCGTCGTTCTGTAGGCAGTGTCTCCCCTAGACCAACCACAACAGCAATTAAAGTCAAAATACCGATGATACTCAGCAAAATAAATACACCGCGCCACGACGTATATGCGAGCAGTTGCCCGCCGATAATTGGTGCAGCAATCGGTGCAACCCCATTAATCAACATCAAAAGGGAGAAAAAACGTGTAAGCTCCGGCCCGGAATACACATCCCTCACCACTGCGCGCGAGATGACTATTCCCGCGGCTCCCGCTGCACCCTGAATGAAACGCAGCACAACAAAAGAGCCCATCGTTGGGCTGACCAGGCAGAGTATGGAGGCGATCGTATAGAGAATAAGACCTGCAATAAGCGGCGTACGACGACCGCGCACATCACTTAGAGGTCCAGCCAGCAGCTGCCCTACGGCCAGTCCGACCATACATGCCGTTAGACTGAGCTGGGCATAAGAAGTGGATGACTGGAATTCATCGGCCAGTGTAGGCAGTGCTGGCAAATACATATCCAGGGACAGCGGCCCAAAGGCCGACAGTGTCCCCAGAATCAATGCCATACGTACACGGGATGTAGAATTGGTGCTTAATGAAGCTGGTGTACTTTTCATATGAATAACATATTCCTTTCCTTGCGGTAGTTCTCGTTTCCTTATTGTTCCCCGTTTCCTAACAGCTTGAGCAGGTTGGAAGGTAGTGTGAACTGTTGATTGTTAATGATAATCCGGCGTAGTTCTTCTTCATCCCGCTCATTCTCGGCGTCCTTGATCTCCTGAATCTCCCGGTGCAGTCTCTCCATTTGTTGATCCAGTGCGTTGGCAGAGTCTGCTGCACTTTTCAGTTCTTTCGTTAAACGCTCGGGAACATCCTTATTGTATTTATAAAAGATTTTATGCTCCAGGCTCGCCCAGAAATCCATCGCAATCGTACGAATCTGGATTTCCACACACGCCCGCTCTTGTCCATTAGACATGTAAACAGGCACCTCAACCAGAAGATGAAGGCTCTGGTAACCGTTTGGCTTCGGATTCTGGATATAATCTTTCACTTCCAGCACACGAAGGTCACTTTGATTGCACAGCATATCCTTAATCCGGTAGATATCGGAGATAAAGGAGCAGGTAATTCGCACACCTGCGATATCCTTAATATTTTCCTTGATACTATCAAAGGTTAACTCATGATTTTTACGGAACATCTTGTTCATAATGCTCTCAGGTGACTTCAATCTGGATTTCGTATGTTCGATCGGGCTGTAATCATGCAGGGACTGAAATTCTTCCTTCAGCACCTCGATTTTGGTCTCCATTTGATCCAAAGCAAATTTATAGATCATCATAAATCTCGTAATTTCATATTTAAATTTCTTGAATTGATCAATCGGATGTGGAGCGTTCATCATGGTTTTCTTCCTTTCTTCGTGCACACTAAAGTTAGTTTTATAAATAAGAGTACAGAGGTCAATCCACATGTCTCCTGAACCATTATAAATCATATGGAGCCAATAAACGAATTTCTCGCACCGAACGACTGTTGCTGGAGGAAAGGTATGGGAACCTCGTTTAGGCGCATCCTAAAGAAGAATCATGGTCAATTGGCACGCCATTTCCGATGAAAGAGGTCGATCCCCCTGCTCTATCATGTGACGTATTCGTCCGATGCGCTTCGGGTAAAAGGCTATTTATGCCTGCCTGACGGTTGCTCTTTACCCGCCTTCTCTCCGTATGAAAACACCAATACCAGCTCTGCCCTCCAAGACTTCGCCGTAACGCAAGAATCCATGCAAATGCAAAAGCTCGCAAGCCGCTACCCTCCTGTAAAACAGCACACCATGGACGGTATTGATGCACGTTGGCCGGTTCTGATCTATTGTCGCGGCGGGCTGGGCAACTATGGTGGGGTAAATACCGCTTGGCTGGAGCAATTTGTCCATAAAGGTTATATCGTGTTCGCTCCATCATATCGTGGTAACGAGGGTGGCGAAGGACGTGACGAGTATGGCGGAAGAGATGCCGAGGATGTACATGCCGCTTACCGACTTGTGCAAGAGTGGCCCTTTGCCGATACAAAGCGAATTTCAATGATGGGATTTTCTCGTGGAGCCATTAATGCCGTACATACAGCAACGACATACAATGAAGGACCTCAGCAGGTACATAAACTGGTGCTTTGGAGCGGTGTCGCCGATGTGGAACGCACCTATCATGAACGAACCGACCTGAGACGCACTTTGAAAAGGGTGCTTGGCGGTTCACCACGTTCAGTTCCGGAAGCTTATCTCGCCCGTTCCCCCTTGTCGAAGGCACACAAACTTCATTGTCCTGTGCTAATCATGCACGGCACGTCTGATACGCAGGTGAATTACAGTCACGGAACCCGGATGTATCATTGGCTGAAACGTAGCGGCGCCGACGTTACGTTTCACGCTTATGGAGGACAGGATCATCGTTTTCAGGAGAGGGTGCATGAGGCGGCAGTGAACAATATGTTTGACTGGCTTGCAGCACCTTAGCTTCAAGGTAGAGACGATTTAAACAAGTTTGCTGCTATGAGAAATTTGGCTTGCATCATAAACTTCATTTTGAAGGATCATGCGTTGTGGATGTATACTGGAGGGGTTACGTTTTTTTGAAAGGACGGATGATTATGAAACAAAATACCCTCCAAAAGTACGCGATGCTGCTGCTGTGCATGTCTGCCGGAATGGTCGATGTGATCGGATACCTGGGACTAGGGCATGTGCTTACAGCCAATATGACGGGCAATATTGTGCTGCTGGGGATCGCGATTGCCCGTGCTCAGGAATTTGTCGTGCTGCGTGCACTCCTTGCCCTCATTGGTTTTATTGCTGGTAATGCCATTGCGGCATACATGATCGGACATGTGCAGATGAAAAAGGGCTGGTCTTCTCGGGTCACAGCTGTGTTCACTGTAGAAAGTATATTGCTTCTGCTCTTTGCCATCGCTATGATCAGTCCTTATTCGGAACAACTAACCTATTTGCTGATTGCCATGCTGGCCACCGCCATGGGGATGCAAACGACTGCGGCACGCCGCATTGGGATTGCCGGTATCTCAACGACCGTGCTCACCAATAATCTGGCCGCCGTGGTTGAGGATGCGGTAAGCATCCTTCAGCGACTGCGACACGCCAATATCCGCTCGCTGGTCAAAGCGCTATCAGCAGATGCATACCTTCGTGCAGGTGCCGTTGTGATCTATTTGGGCGGCGTTATTCTAGCTGCGATGTTGTTCCACCACGTACCCATGATGGCAGTCTGGATACCTGTTCTGATCGTTGGAGGAGTCACCCTGTACGCACGGTTATACTCCAGAGGAACGATCAAAGCAGCGTCGACGGATGACATTTAAAGTTAGCTCTCATGCCATTATTGAACGATTCATTTCATTAATGATGCTTCTTGTCTGATGAGTTCAACCAGATGCTGTGCAGCTGGAGATAACACTTCCCCTGCTCGTGTACATACGGCTACGGTGTTTTTCAACAGTACACCTCGAACGAATACACGTGCCAGCCTGCCTTGTTGTACATCTTCCTTTACGACCAGAGAAGAAATAAAGTTGGCTCCATAACCTGCCTTCACCGCACTAATCGTTTCGTTCAACCCATTGAACTGAAGCGCAATACGGGGAGCGGCCAGGTTATTTGTTGTGCAAAGAGAGACCAGACGCTCCCGTGTAGCGCTGCCTTCTTCACGCATGATAAAGGGCTCTGCCACCATTTCCCGAAGCTCAATTTCTTTCCCTGCATAAGGATGATCAGGATGTACCACAAACCACATTTCATCTTCAAACAATTCATCCCAATGGACACCTGAATGTGTAATGCCACTTCCACCATAAACCGCAATCTCGGCCTCATAACGCAACAGTTGGTCAAAAGCCATCCGGGTGTTGGTTGTGCTCACAACCAGCTCCACATCCTCATGCATCTGCTTGAAACGGGCAATCCAGCCCGGCAGCAGAAAATTCGAAGGCAAATAGGTTGCGGTAAGACGAATCAGCCCTTTCTTACCTGCCCGAAAATCCTGCACAAAGTTCTCTACATCCTGCTCCAGCATGAACAGACGCTCCGCGTAGCCTGTTAATTGCATTCCTGCATCGGTAAGAACCAGTCTTCTCCCCTCCGTAGCAAATAACGGAATGCCCAATTCCCGCTCAAACTTCTTCACCTGAGAGGATACCGCTGGCTGGCTAATGTTGAGTTCTTCCGCCGCACGCGTGACTCCCCCATATCTCACAATGGCATGAAACAATCGTAATCCGTGCAAATTCAACCGTTACACCTTCTCTACTTGAGTTATATAATCTAAGGTTATATTAACATACATAATATATATTTTATTTATATATCTATTCACTTTATAGTTGAAGTATGAAATCCAATACATGCAATCGGAAAGGAACATATAACGATGAACAATGTGAATGGTTCTGCTCAACAGAAAACCTGGACTCAAGTCGACGACTATTTGAACGCCTTATTAATCCCCTCGGATTCCCTGCTGGAGCAGGCACTACGTACCAATGCGGAAGCGGGATTGCCCGCTCATGATGTAGCACCTAATCAAGGGAAATTGCTTCAGCTCCTGCTTCAAATACAAGGCGCAACTCGTGTGCTGGAAATCGGGACGCTTGGCGGATACAGTACGATCTGGATGGCCAGAGCCCTACCCGAAAACGGACGTATCGTGACACTGGAAGCAGATCCACGCCATGCAGAGATGGCACGAACCAACCTCACGCGTGCAGGACTTATGCACAAGGTTGATCTTCGAGTAGGTCCTGCCCTGACTACTCTTCCCGACGTTCAGGAAGAGTACAGAGAACCCTTTGATTTCATCTTCATCGATGCTGACAAACCGAGTAATCCAGACTATTTGCGATGGGCGCTGCGTCTGGCTCGTCCGAGAAGTCTGATTATTGGTGACAACATCGTCAGGGACGGTGAAGTTATCAATGCAAACAGTACGGACAACAGAGTTCAGGGCGTTCAGTCATTCCTGAAATTAATTGCAGATAACCCGCGTCTTGAAGCTACAGCACTGCAGACTGTAGGCAGTAAAGGCTACGATGGATTCGTGATTGCCCGAGTGCTGGAATCCCCTACTGCAAAATAAACAGTGGTCAATTCTTCCGCAAATCCCCCATTCCTGTTAAACTAAAATCACTGCACAGGCAGACTGGGGGAAACCACTTGAGACTTCTACAACAGATTCATGCTGAAATTCGGGGCTGGTCCCGCAATATTCAATTGTTTTTTCTGGCAAGCATCTTGTATCAGATCGGAAATGGCATGTTCTCTGTCTTGTACAATCTGTACATTCAGGGTCTAGGCTACAATGATACAATGAACGGCCAGATTGTAAGTATTCAATCACTTGCGACAGCGATTATGTTTGTTCCTATCGGACTATGCGGCGATTTCTTCAGCCGTAAGCGGCTGCTGATTACTGGCGCCTTGTTCAGCGGAATCTTTCTGATTGGCCGTTCCTTCGATTATTCTGCCAGCGGACTGATCTGGTTCGCTGTATTTTCAGGACTTTTCGCTGGCGTATTTCAGGTACTGGCCATTCCCTTCCTCGCTGAGAATGTGAAGAAAAGTCAACGACTGAAGATGTTCAGCTATTACTCCTGCCTCGTACTCGCTTCTCAGGTACTCGGCAGCTTGGGTGGTGGCGTATTTGCAGACCTGCTTCATACGGCTGGCCTTGCCAAAGTCACTGGTTTGCAAACGGTATTGTTCGTAGGTGGGGCAGCTACACTGGTTGCGTTTATTCCGATGTTGTTTGTATCCGAGGATAAGAAGGCACCACAAGCGGATACTCCGGCGCAACCTGTCACTGAATCTGCAACATCTGCAACGGATGGCAAACAGGATGTCGTTCATTCCGCAGAACAAAGCAGCAAGCGCGATACCCTTAGCCAAAAGAAAGATTCCCGTTTGATCGGTCAATTTGTCATAACCCAATTATTAATTGGGTTTGGTTCAGGACTGGTTGTGCCTTATTTGAATCTGTATTTCACCAACCGTTTTTCGGTATCCTTAAGTGCCATGAGTCTGCTCATTTCATTGGGTCAGATCATGACCATTGTATCGATGCTGATTGGACCTACACTTGCGGCCAAGGTGGGAAGTGTTCGAGCTGTCGTCATCTTCCAGGTCATGTCACTGCCCTTCCTGCTGTTAACCGGCTTCACGAATCTGCTTCTCATCGCTTCAGTGAGTTTCTTATTCAGACAAGCGCTGATGAATGCAGCCAACCCGATTCAATCCGCCATACTGGTGGACAGAGTATCAGACAAACGCCGTGGAATCGCCAATTCACTGATGCAGACCGCCTTTATGATTGGATGGGCTACCATGGGACCCGTTCAATCATACCTCGTAACCACTTATGGCACGTATTGGGGTTACGCGATCACGTTCAGCATTACAGGCAGTTTATACGTGATTTCATCGCTGATGTACTATATGATGTTCAAAGAACCTAAGCCTTCTGCCCGTGTTCTTGCCGCGAACAGATAAATGATAACCATTCAGCAGGACAGTGGATGAATTAGCTTCCTGTCCTGCTTCGTAATGAGCCAATCAACGTCCAAGGATCAATCATTGTATCTTATCATCAGGAGTGATCTTACATGTACTTCAATCTACCTCATGCAGCCGAAAGACGACGCGGATGGAACTGATGCACAAGCTCGGTTCCCACGTTGTCTTTCGGTTTTTTCTAAGTTTGGGTGTCTCTGTTCTTGGCGGGTTACTATTTACAGCAATACATACCCCCATCCCTTGGCTTCTTGGCCCGATGATTTTTATGCTGGTTGGTTCACAGATTGCCAAGCTGCCGCTCATGTGGCCTACTTCCATTCGGGACTACGGTATTCTAATCGTGGGTTACTCTATTGGATTAACACTGACGGGAGAAGCGCTGCAAGGCATTCTGCACCAGCTACCTATGATGCTGCTCATGACCCTGCTCTTAATCGGATTATGTACATTGACCGCCTATGTTGCTTCAAAGCTGACAGACTTTGACTTCCCCTCCCTGCTGGTTGGCAGCATTCCCGGCGGACTGTCCCAGATGGTCTCCCTTGCGGATGAGATAAAATCCATCAATCTGACGCTCGTTACTTTTTTGCAGGTCACGCGGCTGATCATGATTGTATTCTGTGTTCCGTTCCTGCTGTTTAGTCCATGGATCGGGGGAACGACAGGTGGAGGTACGGATCAGCCAATGATTGAGACAGCAACTTGGGCAGCACTCTTCCCCGAAATCTTGCTCTATTCGCCGCTCTGTATCGCTGGTGCGTGGGTTGCACGCAAGCTTCGGTTCCCCACAGCATTTATGCTTGGGCCCATGATCGTCATGTGTGTTATTCAAATAAGCACAACGATGCACACACCCAATCTGCCGTCGTCCCTTCTTAATATTTCACAATTGATGATTGGCAGTCATGTGGGTCTGATGCTTCGTCCTCAGCAGCTGCAACGCAAAATGCAGACCATAACACTCGCAATCACGAGTAGTATCCTCCTCATTGCAGGTTCGCTTGGCTTGAGCTATATATTAATGAAGATGTTCTCCCTCTCGGCGGCTACATCATTGCTGAGCATGGCACCTGGCGGAATGGATCAGATGAGCATCATGGCTCATGAAGTCAATGCCAACCTATCGGTGGTGTCCGGATATCAGTTGTTTCGCATCTTATTTATTTTCTTTATCGTCTCTTCGCTCCTTAAGATGATTCTCATGCATATGTTGAGGAAAAAAGAGGCGAGCACCCACTCTTCGGTCACTTAAATAGGAAGTGGACATACCAAAAAGAGTATCCGACTGATTTCCAGCCTGCGGATACTCTCTTTTATGTGTTTGCTCAAGTTATGAATAAACCCGGCTGTCACGCTGAACTCGGTGCAGTTTCCTGTTCCAGCCAGCTCAATCGCTCAAACGCCTCCTGGTCCGTGCTGCCACACATCTCTTCCGAAGCCTGCAATCCGCTGCATACAGCGGGGCGCTCTTTCTGACCAAAGATTCCGCAACGATTGTCCTCCGTCAGCTGTACACAGCGCACACCTGCGGGCTTGCCGTCAGCCATCCCGGGTATCGGCGATGAGATGGAAATCGCGATACAGCATGCGGCACAGCCTGTCCTGCATTCCATAATTATTGTCCTCCCTCCATATCTGTTATTTAACCTGATTCACGATTCACCCACGTCCACGTTCGCGCCAAACCTTGTGCGATTCTCCGATTCATGGCTCCATTCGAGAAATATCCGGCATGACTCAACGGATTCCAGCTCCCAATTAAACCGCCTGAGTTAATTTCCACGTCTTCTTTGACCGCTGCCTCATAGGCCGGATCAATAGGGCGCAGCGGGTAACCCAGAATATCATCCCGATCATAAAAGTTAATCCATTCCCCTTCTAGCCCAGGAAAGTACTGCCCTGCCAGTGGTGAAGGCACCTGAATCGGCCGGCTAAAATCATGATACCGTAAGCTCCATAATGGCAACGTCGTTCCAAAGGAATAAAAGCTCGTTAAGGTATCTCCCCGTTCCAATGCGGAAGTAACATCCACGATGGAGGGCGTGCGACTAGACGGATATTGCAGATCATAGAAGAAATTACTTGCAATCACAGCTCCCAAACTATGTGCAATGATACAGAGTGGAGCTTCTGGCCCATTCCGTTGTGCAAGTGCGTGCATCGCCCGATTCAGCGTATAATGTACCGCATCATAGTTATGCCCTTGATTTTCCACAGGTTGATACGCGACGGCATCAGCCAGATAATGTATAACAAATCGACGCAACACTTGATAGTTCAATCCCTGAGAGCTGACAAGCTGCTGAAACAGCGCCTCTTCCCGATCCTCAAATACGTCAGCCCAAAATACGGGCTCAATATCCAGCATCTGTTTGGCTGCTCCGGGCAACACCATAACCTGATCCAATTCCTTATGCAATCGCGAAATCAGTGTATCCGCATAATTTTCCTTTTGCATACCCAGACCATGAATGACCATTACCGCAACACGAGTCATGGCTCTCCTCCTCCGTCCATTGACTAGCCACTCTCTTTGAACCATATGAACTTCTCAACCTGAACATGCATAGTCCTAATGAACAAGCTTTCCGATCGCTGCAAACATGAGATTTTGCCACATGTATCCTAGATAGAGTTTACCACGTAACCAATAAAAAAAACGAAATCCATAAAGAGTAAACCCATACAAATTGGTATGCGTTCAGCTTTATCTCGGTATCGAGATGAAAAAAGAAGCTGCGAATATCGCAGCTCCCCATTTGTTCGTAAACTTAACCTTTCAAATGAACCTTAAGCACACCGTTCTGATTGGATGTAACATCACCTGTAGTGACCTCCACCCGATCAACCATGTCCTGACCGTCCGGAATAATGATTGGCGTAATGAGCGGATATCCCGCAGCTTCAATCACTTTACGGTCGAATTCAAGCAACGTTTGCCCGGCTCTTACCTTCTCTCCAGTTTCAACATGCATGTTAAATCCTTCGCCTTTGAGCGATACCGTATTAATCCCGACATGAATCAGAATCTGCAAGCCACTCGCGTGCTCAAGAATGACAGCATGTTTGCTCTTGATGACATGGGCAACCTGAGCATCAAACGGAGCAACGACCTGATTGCCAGAAGGTTCAATGGCAACCCCTTCACCCATTTGTTTCTCTGCAAAAGCCGGATCAGGTACTTGTTCAAGCGGAACAGCTGTACCAGTTAATGGTGCCATGATTTCCAGTGTATTCACAGGCTCATCCGCCACCTGAGCAGCACTGCGTGTACGTTGCTCTGTATTTGCTGTAGTTGTGCTAGAAGCTGATTTCGCTGTAGGTGTTTGACCACCAGCTACAGTAGCTTGATCTGCGTTACGGTCTTCTTTTCTCAACTTCGCTCTTCCGAAAAGAACAGTCAGTACGAACGGAACAACCAGTACAATCGCCATACCGATGAAGAATACTCCCCATTTGTTCGGGAAAATGGACAGGAA
Organism: Paenibacillus sp. GL_099_B; assembly: GCF_057835695.1. Lineage (NCBI taxonomy): Bacteria > Bacillati > Bacillota > Bacilli > Caryophanales > Paenibacillaceae > Paenibacillus > Paenibacillus sp. GL_099_B. Next base: position 2,804,949 of record NZ_CM174430.1, on the reverse strand, counting down.
TCCAGGTACGCCACCTACACCGATAGAGGTGGCCTGAACATTATTCATCGTAAGCAGTACACCGCCGATCGCAGAACCGACCATACCAAAGATGAACGGATAACGATAACGGATATTCACCCCGAAGATCGCCGGCTCGGTTACCCCGAGGAAGGCTGAAACGGACGAAGTTGCCGCAAGTCCTCTCATTTTCTTCTCACGAAGCACGAGCATCATGGCAAGTGCGGCTGAACCTTGCGCGATATTGGACAGTGCCAGCATTGGCCACAGGAACGTTCCGCCCTGGCTACCAATCAGCTGTACGTCTACCGCCAGGAACGTATGGTGCATTCCTGTAATAACAAGCAATGCGTACAGTCCACCATAGATCAGACCGCCCAGAGCCGCGTACGAATCGTAAATATAGATCAAGCCGGATGTAATTCCATTCGCTATGGCAAATGTAACCGGACCAATGATTGTAAATGCCAGGAACCCGGTAATCAATAAAGTGACAGGCGCAACTACCAGCAGTTTGATCGAATCATGCACCCTTTTGTTCAAGAAGATCTCCAGCTTGGCAAGCAGATAGGCTGATACCAATACCGGCAGAACCTGCCCCTGATAACCGATCTTCTCAATATGCCAGCCGAACAGATTCCACGTAGGCACGGTGCCTTCGTTGACTGCATTGGCGTAGCCATAAGCACTCAGCAGATCGGGATGAACCAGGATTAGACCAAGTACAATTCCGAGCAACGGACTGCCGCCGAACCTTGTTACAGCGGACCAACCAATTAACGCAGGCAGGAAGGTAAAGGCCGTGCTCGCGATGGTATTAATAATAGATGCGAGGTCCTTCCATGCCGGATATACATCCACCAGTGATTTTCCATCAAAGAATATGCCTGGCCCTGTAAGAATGTTATTAATACCGAGCAAGAGACCGGCCGTGATGATGGCTGGCAGGATCGGGATGAAGATGTCCGATAGCGTTTTGATCGCACGCTGGATTGGATTTTGCTTTTTACCCGCAACAGCCTTCACGTCATCCTTGGAAGCGCGTTCGCCCCCGGTAATCTGAATCATTTCATCATACACTTTATCCACAAGCCCAGGTCCGATAACTACCTGAAATTGTCCTTGAGAGGAGAACTGGCCTTTGACCAGATCGTTCTGTTCCAGACTTTCCGTATCTACTTTACTTTCGTCGTACAGGGCGAACCGGAGGCGTGTAACACAATGCGTTGCAGCTTCGATATTTTCTTTGCCGCCGACCGCGCGTACGATCTCCTCAACCTGTTTTTTATCAATTGCCATATTGTCACTTCCCATTTATATAGTGTGAATTAGTCCTGTTGCGGTACAAGCCACATATAGGATGAATACGGGCTCAGGGAGATTTCTTGCTCAAGTGCAGGCGATACCTCCGTATTGCCAATCAGCAACTCTGCTGATTTACCCACAATGTGATCATTCCAGACGGCTTCAGAGAAAGTAAATTTTACCTCCCGCTTGCTGAAGTTGGATACCACAAGCAGCGTCTCGCTTCCATTGGTCCGCGCATATGCGAATACATCCGGATGTGCATCGTCCAAACGTTCATACAGACCATCGGTCAGCACACTAACCTGTTTGCGCAGAGCAATCAGCTTGCGATAGTGATAATAGATCGAATTCGGGTCAGCCATCTGCTGGGCCACATGAATCGACGGATATCGTTCGTCCACTTTGATCCACGGTGTACCCGTTGTAAATCCGGCATTGTCGCTTCCATCCCATTGCATCGGTGTCCGGGAATTGTCCCGGGAACGCTCTTTCACAATTTTGAATGCTTCCTCGGCGGATTTGCCCCGTTCTTCCTGAAGCAGTCGGTACATATTGGTCGATTCGATATCACGGAACTCGCTAACGTCGTTCCAGACCGGATTCGGCATCCCGATCTCTTCGCCTTGGTATACGTAAGGTGTTCCCTGCATGCCATGAATGGTCGTAGCGAGCATTTTGGCACTCTCAGCACGATAATCACCATCATCAGCGAAACGAGACAATGCCCGCGGTTGATCATGGTTGTTCAGGAACAACGCATTCCATCCCCCACCTGCCTGCATACCTGTCTGCCACTCACTAAACAGTTGTTTCATCGCTTCAAAATCGTAAGGCATCAGTTCCCACTTCTGTCCATTCGGATAATCCACTTTCAGATGGTGGAAGTTGAACGTCATGGAGAATTCCCGGGAAGCAGGGTTCGAATATTTGATACAGTGTTCCAGCGTAGTCGAGGACATCTCCCCAACCGTTACCATATTGTATGGTCCAAACACTTCTTCATACATCTCTGTAATATACTCGTGCACACGTGGTCCATCGGTGTAGAACTTGCGTCCGTCGCCTGGGGAAACGCTACCATCATCGTCGGGGAAACGCTGGTCCTTGGAGATCAGATTGATGACGTCCATACGGAAACCATCTACACCCTTCTCCGCCCAGAACTTGATCATGTCCCGTACTGCCTTGCGTACCTGCTCGTTCTCCCAATTCAAATCAGCTTGTGTTTTGTCAAACAACGTCAGGAAATATTGTCCTGTTTGCTCATCATACTGCCATGCAGGTCCGCCGAACTTGGATTGCCAGTTATTCGGCACATCGCCGTCCGGAGCAGGGTCTTTCCAAATATAATAATCACGATATGGGTTATCCTTGGAAGAACGCGATTGCTGGAACCACTCATGATCCGTAGAAGAGTGATTCACCACAATATCAATCATCAGCTTCATGTCACGTGCCTTCAGACCTTTAAGCAGTTCGTCAAAATCTTCCATCGTACCAAAATCAGGATTAATCCGATAATAGTCCGCTACGTCATAACCGTTATCATGCTGTGGAGAGACATATACGGGCTGCAGCCACACGATATCAATACCGAGATGTTGCAAGTAATCCAGCTTTTCGGTCAATCCCCGAATGTCTCCGGTACCCGATCCAGTTGTATCGTTGAAACTCTTGGGATATACCTGATACACCGTGGAAGTTTTCCACCACGATGATGAAGTTGTGTTGGTTGAACTCATGTTAACGCCTCCAATAAATTGTATTGCTTATGTGGTTCTCTTGGCCTAACTCCATTTATATATTACATAACTAAACATGTATATACAAGTTGAAACTTCAATATGCTATCTTTTTCCTCTTCTACACATTCCCCATTAATGATTCCTCTGTAACAATTATTTTGCTGCTTGCGTTCGAGAACTCCATGATATCTGTATCTGAAACGAAAAAACCGTCTGTTACCCCATGATTTCATGCGGGTAAACAGACGGTTCAAATTCGAAGATATGATGAGTTTAAACATACGAAGCCCGTTCACTTCCTGTTTCTTACAGTATATCCGTTGAAACTATTCCTTTCCCCTGTTCCCTTTTGTTCAACTTCACCGAGGATAAGGACGCTTGTTCGTCTCTCTCCAGTTCTTCGGCACTGATCTCCCCAGAGAGCACAGCCCGCATGCGTTTTTGGTCCAACAACCCTTCCCATTTCGCCACTACAAATGCCGCAACACAGTTGCCCATCAAATTCGTGAATACTCGCATGGTGTCCATGAAGCGATCCGCACCGAGCAGTAAGGCAACAGCAGCTACCGGGAATGCATTCAGGGCCGCTGCTGTAGCAGACAAAGCAAGGAATGCGGAGCCAGGTACACCCGCCATACCCTTGGAGCTAAGCATTAACACCAGTAAAATCGTAATCTCTTGTCCGAGTGTCAGATCAATGCCAACCGCCTGAGCCAGAAAAACCGTCGCCAGCGACAGGTAGATCGAGGCTCCGTCCAGATTGAACGAGTACCCTGTTGGAACCACAAGGCCGACGACAGCACGATCACAGCCTGCTTTGGTCAACTTGTCCATCATGCGGGGCATAACGACTTCCGAGGAACCTGTACCAATCTCGAGCATCACTTCGGAACGTGTATATTTTACAAATTGCAGAAAGTTCAGTCCTGTAATCCACCAGGCAGCCAGTGCAAGCATCACCAGAAACAGTAACGCTGCTCCGTAACAGGCAATAATCAGCAAACCGAAGGAGGACAGCGTGGATGCTCCATATGCTCCAACAGTGTATGCCATGGCTCCGAATGCTCCAATCGGTGCCAGTTTCATAATGTATCCAATAATGCGGAACAAGATACCCAATACATTTTCAATTAGCGTCAGCACATTCTCCTTCGCCTTACTTTCCGTTGCTGCCAAGGCTACCCCAAACAAGCAGGCAACGAGCAGCACTTGCAGCAATGCATTTTGTGCAAAGGCATCTACAACACTTGTTGGAATAATATTCATAATAAAGTCGACGACATGCGGCAGTTCGGAACCATTGGTTTTGGCTTCGATGCCACTTGCATCAAGGGTCGAGGGGTCCACGTTCATGCTTGCACCCGGACGAAGCAGATTGGCTGTGCCGAGTCCAAGGACGAGGGCAACCGTCGTTGCGATTTCAAACCACAGAATGGCTTTGAATCCAATGCGTCCAACCGATTTCAGATCACCGATTTTGGCAATGCCTGTCACGATCACCATAAAGATTAATGGAGCAATGATCATTTTGATCAACTTGATGAAACCTGTTCCGAGCGGTTGCAGCAGACTGCCCAGATTAGGCCATAGAATGCCTACACCAATCCCGATGATAACCGCTACAATGATTTGAAAAAACAATGATTTCACAAATGACATGAACGCTCCCCCTGTTTTTCGGTCAATTCGGATTTTCGTTTGGTTTCCGTGTAATTTTTTATAACATTACAGCACGGACTTCAACAATGGAATTTCAAGGTTTTTGTTATTTGAACCAACTGTAGCGTATGAAATTGAACTTGAAACCGAAAAAAGACGAATATCACGTCAGTTATCTTGACGTGATATTCGTCTTTAGCTTCGTATTGCTTTTATTATTGAACAGTGATTAAAAGAGCATTACAGGGTAAGGGATTGCCCCGGTGCCAGCACACGGCCTTCCAGACCTTTGGAAGCAAGCTGCTCCACAAACTTCTCGGCATCCTGACGAATCACCGGGAACGTATCATAATGCACTGGAATTGTCAGCTTGGCATTGAACCATTCGGCGGCCTGCAGAGCATCTTCCGGTCCCATGGTGAAATGTCCACCAATAGGCAATAGTGCTACGTCGATATCATGGCGGTCACCAATCATTTTCATATCACCGAACAGACTAGTATCTCCGGCATGCAAAATGGTTTTGCCACCAATGTTAATAATATATCCTGCAGGCAATCCTGCGTACATGATCCGTTGTTCCTCTTCCAGCACGATTCCGGAAGTATGGAAAGCCTGGATCATTTTGGCTTGCGCAAAACCAAGATCCACCGTTCCACCCATGTTCATTCCGAGTGTATCCAGACCTTTCCAAGACATATATGTAGCCAGTTCCACAATCGCAACCACCTTGGCATTGTTGGCCTTGGCGATGGGTTCAGCATCCAAAATGTGATCCATATGTGCATGTGTCAGTAAAACGGCATCCGTCTTGATGTCTTCCGGTTTGGTGACAGCAAGTTCATTGCCACGCAGGAAAGGATCAATGATCAACGACTTCTCTTCTGTGCCCAGTTGTACACTGGAGTGTCCGTGGTAAGTAATATTCAGCAACTTGGTATCCTCCTGACATATGCGTTCGTTTAGTTTAATTTTCAACCTATATTATAATTCAAAACTCTTCGCCAAAGCAAAATGATGTCTCATCGCTGCATTTGATAAACCCGTGCTTCATAAGGCTGAAGAAGAATCGCGCCCTTATCGGTGGAATAACGTCTGCTGACATTGCTGATGACCGTCTTGGCATTTTCATCGTTCCAACCTTCAGGCCATTGCATCTCAGATTCATGTTCGCGGAAATTCAGAATAACCAGCATCTGCTCATCATCCAATGTTCGGGTGTAGGCATAGATATCGGGATCATCCGGCAAAAGCAGCTCATACACCCCATAGATGAGTACTTTATGTTGTTTGCGAAGTGCGATTAGTTTACGGTAATAATGCAAAATGGACTGGGGATCACGTTTGGCATCCTCAACATTAATCTCAGGATAATTCTCATTCACCTGAATCCATGGCTCACCATCGGTAAATCCCGCATGTTTCGTATCATCCCACTGCATCGGTGTACGGGCATTATCACGACTCTTGCGCCAGATCGCTTGCATAACTTCATGTTTCGCTCGCCCCTCACCAATATGCTGCCGATAATAATTCATCGTCTCAATATCACGATAATCCTCAATATCAGGGAAAGCAACATTGGTCATGCCGATCTCTTCCCCTTGATAAATGTAAGGCGTACCCTCCAGAGTGAGCATCCACGTAGCCAGCATTTGGGCAGAGCGCACCCTGTACCTTCCATCATCACCGAAACGGGATACCGGACGCGGCTGGTCATGATTGCCCATGTAATTGGCATTCCAGCCTCTGTCATGCAGCACGGTTTGCCAGCGGCTCATAATTTCTTTCAGCTCGGGCAGCTTCCACTCCCGATAATTCCATTTGCCGATTCCAGACGACTTCGCATCCACAAACATATGCTCAAACTGGAACACCATATTGAGCTCATTCCGATCTGTCCCAACATAGGCCAGTGCCTGTTCCGGTCCAAGCCCCGAAGTCTCTCCCACGGTCATTGGACCGTAAGGCTTCAGGATCATGTCGTTGAGTTTGTTCAGGATCGAATGTACCTGTTCGAGGTTGGAAAAAAGCTGGTACGCAGGAACGACCGGCAGATTATCCGGATTATGTGCGCTCGGTAGCCCCTCTGCCTTCGCGATATGTGCCACCGCATCGAAACGGAAACCATCCACACCTTTTTGTAACCACCAATGCACCATCCCATACATCTCTTCTGCCATCTGTGCATTGTTCCAATTCAGGTCAGGCTGGTGTTCAGTATAGAGATGCAAATAATATTCATTCGTCTCCGGATCATGCTTCCACACAGAACCCCCAAAGTAGGACTCCCAGTTGTTTGGAACCTGACCATTTTTGCCTGAACGCCAAATATAATAATCCCGTTTCGGATTCACTTTCGATGAACGTGACTCGGCAAACCACGCATGTTCATCCGACGTATGATTCAGCACCAGATCCATCATGATCTTTAGACCACGCTTGTGCGCCTCAGCCAGCAAACGGTCAAAATCCTCCATCGTTCCATATTTGCGTAAAATGGAGTAATAATCTCGGATGTCATATCCGTTATCATGCCCAGGTGAATCGTAAATTGGACAGATCCAAATCACATCCACGCCCAGCCCAGTCAAATAATCGAGCTTGTCATATATCCCCTGCAAGTCACCCTGACCGTCCCCATCCGAATCTTTGAAGCTGTTGGGATAGATCTGGTACACCACACTCTCTTTCCACCAAACGATATAGACCACCTCGCTTTCATCACTCTTTACTATATAACCCGTTAGTATGTTTTATCCGAAATGCTCCTCTTATAAACAGAAAAGATCCAGTAACACATAAAGACCCGATCATTAACTGCTATTCGCAGTTCAATTTCGAGTCCTTCTCTGTGAGTATATGAATAAGGCAAACCCTATGTATCCAATCCAGGCACCCACCGTATTCAAAATAATGTCATCGACATCAAACGAACCAACACGGGTAATCAATTGCGTAATCTCAACAGCAAACAAAAGTAAGACGACAATACCTGTAAATGGTAAAAACTTTCGGCACCTACGGAATAACCAAGGAATCCATATTCCAAGCGGTAGGAACAAAACAATGTTCCCAAACAGGTTCTTCACCCAGACTTCCGTATGGTATCTGTTCTTTTCAAAAAGAAGAGGCTTAATTGTTTCTAGTGGTACCAGATTATATTGATAATTCACACCAGGCGTTCTCCCGCTGACAAAGAGCAAGTTCCCCATAATCAACATGTACAATACTGCCATGCAGGCAATGATTGCAAGCATCCATCTGGAGTGGAACCACGAACGTTCGTTCATTCCCTCAAATCCTCCGACCTTTTTTTCCGCGGAGCGGTAAGGTCTATTTTAAAGGGATATAGATCTTCATGTCCAGCTGCTCAGGCGTGGACTCCCATACATCCGTCACCTCAAAATCCGGTCCTTCCCTTCGTTTATAGTCAGACTGCGGTAGCCAGCTGCCAAAAACTATTTTGCGGATATCATGTCCCGACCCTTCCACCGTAAAACATAGTTACCTAAACAGAACCTAAACTACAGCAGTAAAAATTCAGCTGGTTTTCATCCATTTTGTTTAGCTTCTATTTAACTTGGGCTACTAGAATTGTAAATGAGGCAGCAATCCAAATATGTTCCTCGTCACTGTAGCTTCCGTCGGATTTCTGGATCATTCTCTGTTAATACAGTGTTACTTTCTTTTCGCGTTTTCCAGCTCAATGAGACTGTTGTTGCGCCTAGTGGTTGGAAAAATTAGCACAGAGAAAATAGAATTTGCGAGAAGGAGGACGCATGATCCTAACCATAAAAGAGCTCGTTGAAGGTAGGGGGGATGAAAGGCTGGACGTTCGCAACCTTTGTATTAAACTCCGCAGTATTGTCGGCACTGTTTCCAAAGACTTTGCGGGACTATATCTTGACTTAATCGAAGTTAAAATCATAAGAAAACAAGAACAAATGAAAAAATATTAATTTATAGTGGGAGTGTTTATAATGTCAATTAATAGGGACAAGCTGCAAGAAACTTTGGACCCTACCCTTCGGGTTCGTCCCCGCGTAGGATGGGGTGTTCTCACATATTTCCTCTACAGCGCAGTCTTTTACGCGATCTTCTTGCTCAACGGCATCGACTACACGCGAGTGGGTGAGAGTGAGCGGACCCTTCTTCTCTGGTATATAGCACCGCTGTCCGGCGGTGCCGTGCTGACCATCACAATGGTCACGATCTACGGATGGTGGCGTCCTAGCCTGGTTGAAGGGCGGCATCTTTCTCGATGGACAACGACTCTCCCGATCATCATGATGGTCATCGCGATCGTGAACATGCTGACCGGCGATTTCACCCGTGTCACCCCCCTCATGTGGGTGTATCTCATTTTCGGCAGTATCATGGTCGGCTTCAATGAAGAGATGATCAACCGAGGTCAGTTAATGGTTGCTCTGCGCAGCCGATTCGGCGAAACCGGGGTCTGGCTGCTCTCAACAGCGATGTTCGCAGTCTTTCACCTGCCGAACATGTTCTGGGGCATCGGAGCGGGTGCCCTGTTCCAGGTAATAATCGCTTTCGGCCTTGGTTCGATCTTCTATCTTGCTCGGCGGTCTACCGGATCACTCGTGGCCTCCATATTCCTGCACGGGTTCTGGGACTTGAGCGTCTTCTCAGCGAATGGCGCATCGGCGTTACCCATCGCTGGTTTACTAGCTCCGTTGTTGGTGATCGCTGCAGTGATCACGGTTCCAATCATCCTTCGTCGTGAAAAGCGGCGCGATAGCGCCCAAAGTGTGTCACGACCAGTCGGCTGATTTATACAAAAATCCCCTTGTGCTACAAGGAATGATCTCTGATGAAGGTCTATGAACCCAACAGAGATCAACCTAGTGTACAAGGGGATTTCATTGTTAAACAATAATTATTTAACCTTTCCAGTATCCGGACACCGGATGAATGCCCCAGATGTCAGTCGCATATTCACTGATGGTGCGATCACTGGAGAAAATGCCGGATTGAGCGGTATTCAGTACCGCCTTGCGTGTCCAGCCCGCTACATCGCGGTATGCCGAATCAATGGCAGCATGAGCATCGGCATAGGCAGCAAAGTCACGCAACACAAAGTACTCGTCACCATGGGCCAGCAAGGAATCATAGATATCCCAGAATTCACCATCACGCTCACAGAACGCTCCCGGATGTACCAGTTGCTCCACTACCTCGCGAATTCGTTCATCCTGCTGTACAATCTCATTCGGCAGATAACTGCCGGAACGGTAATAATCAAGCACATCGTCTGAACTCAGACCAAAGATGAACATATTGTCTTGACCGACCTGCTCTGCCATCTCGACATTCGCGCCGTCCATGGTACCAATGGTTAACGCACCGTTCATCATAAACTTCATGTTCCCCGTACCGGAGGCTTCCTTGCCTGCGGTTGAAATCTGTTCACTGACGTCCGCGGCAGGAATAATTTTCTCTGCAAGAGAGACCGAGTAGTTTTCCAGGAAAAATACCTGCAGGCGATCTTTCACGGCCGCATCGCGATTGACCGTATCTGCCACCGTGTTAATCAACTTAATAATTTTCTTGGCAAAATAATAGCTCGGCGCTGCCTTTGCTCCAAAAATAAACGTACGTGGCACGATATCAAACGAAGCATCGCTCTTGAGGCGGTTATACAAATGCATGACATGCAGAATGTTCAGCAGCTGCCGTTTGTACCCATGCAGCCTTTTCACCTGTACATCAAAGATGGAATCCGGATTGACAGCCTTTCCGGTATGATCCAGGATGTACGCGGCCAGTCGCTCCTTATTATTACGTTTAATGGAATGGAACTGTTGCTGGAATGAAGCATCGTCTGCAACGCCTACCAGCTCATTCAGTCTGCCCGGCTCCCTAATCCACTCACTTCCAATCGTATCTGTGATCAGATTCGAAAGCTTCGGATTAGCATGCATCAGCCAACGGCGATGGGTAATGCCATTGGTTTTGTTATTGAAACGCTCGGGATATAGTGCATAGAACGGAGCCATTTCCCGTTCCTTCAATATTTCGGTATGCAATGCCGCGACACCGTTGACGCTATGACTGCCCACAATCGCCAGATGAGCCATCCGCACCTGATCGTTCGCAACAATCGCCAGATGCTGAATACGATCTTGGTCTCCGGGGTAACGTTCGAGCAGCATGCCGCAGAAACGTTTGTTGATCTCTTCAATAATCATGTAAATGCGTGGCAGCAGCTTGCTGATCATGGCTACAGGCCACTTTTCAAGCGCCTCACTTAGCGTTGTATGGTTGGTATACGATACGGTGCGGGTCGTAATATCCCACGCTTCATCCCATCCATAGCCTTTGACATCGATCAGAATGCGCATCAGTTCGGGAATCACGAGTGTTGGGTGAGTATCGTTGATATGGAACGCCACTTTATCCGGCAATCGATCATACGAAAGCTCAAGCTTATTAAATGTACGTAAAGCACTCTGTACGCCTGCCGAACACATGAAATATTGCTGTTTCAGACGGAGCAGCTTGCCTTCGTATTGGGAATCATCCGGATACAAAAACTCTGAAATCGATTCTACCGAACGACTGTAATCCAGATATCCGTAATAGTTCGAAGGGGTATCGAGCGAAGTCTCCCGCTTGGGTTCCGCACTCCACAATCGCAAGGTGTTCACATGGGGCTGGCCATAACCAATCACAGGCACATCATAAGGTACAGCTACAACCGATTCGGCATCCTTCGTGACAAATTGGTAATGTCCATCCTGTTCATAGGCTTCCACACGGCCCCAGAACTGCACTTCCACCTTTTTGTCCGGGCGGCGTACTTCCCATTCATTGCCCTTCTCGAGCCAATTATCGGGTAATTCCACCTGATTGCCGTTAATAATTTTTTGCTCAAACAAGCCATATTTATATCGGATTCCGCATCCATGTCCTGCATAGCCGAGGGAAGCCAGTGAATCCAGAAAACAGGCTGCGAGTCTTCCTAGACCTCCGTTGCCGAGACCTGCGTCCGCCTCCTGTTCTTCCACCTCTTCCAAAGAGAAGCCCAGTTCAGCCAGACTGTCACGAACGAGCTCCAATTCATTTACATTTAACAGGTTGTTGCCGAGCAGACGTCCAATCAGGAATTCCAGCGAGAAGTAATAGACCTGTTTATCCTGGCGCTGCTTAAACCCCTGATTCGACGCCGCCCAATCATGACCCGCATATTCGCGGATCATGCTTCCAAGTACGTGATAGACATCCTCCTGCGTTGCTTCTGCTAGTGGTTTGCCCAATTTGCTGACCAGATTGCGTCTAAAAATACTCTTGAACGTTTCCTTGTTGTCAAACAAAAGAAGGTTCCTCCCGGTGAAATCCTGTAGGATAGTGGCGGTTCATACACTTAAGCGCTTGAACATCCAGCAAAGTGGCCGTTACGGGTACGAATCGTTCTTTCGATCGCTGTTATCCTATATTTTCTTTATTGTATTATTCAGATGTGAAAATACAGTGATAAAGGCGAACGCTACGCTTCTCCAGAATCGATTTCGTTCCCTCCACTACGTTTGCACGTTAGCAAGCACAATCGAAGTTGCATTTCAACTTTCGCCCATGAACCTTAAATCCATCCTACAGGATTTTTATTTTATATATATTTATAGATGATATCGGTTAAGTGTTGGTATTAGATAATAGTACTCTTCGCCAGAATATACGGGTTCGACGGGTCGCCGATCAGCGTCTGGCCGCCGCTTAGCTTCACATCTTTGTCTAGAATGACGTTCTCCAGAACGGCGCCTTCTCCGATGTAGCATTTTTGCATAATAATGGAGCCTTTAATTTTGGCACCTTTGGCCACATGCACCCCACGGAACAGGATGCTGTCTTCCACTTCCCCACCCACAATGCAGCCGTTCGCGAGCAAGGAATGTTTCACCTCAGCAGTGTCCAGGTATTTAGCCGGAGCCTCGTATTTAATCTTGGTTTGAACAGGCTGTTCCTTGAACAGCTGCTCATACAGTCCACTATTCAACAATTCCAGACTGTTGCGGTAATAGCTATCGATCGAATTGATCACGGCATGATAGCCATCATAGGCATACGCAGCAATGTTCAAGCCATCCGGGTTTTTCTGAATCACATCACGGAAGAAATGGCTCTCGCCATGAGCAATGCAGCGCTGCACCTGGCGCAGGAACAGTTCTTTTTCCATAATGAAAATTTCTGTATATATATTCGGGTGATCGGCGCTTTGGTGAATGTCCACCACATTACCGTTCCCGTCATCTTCTACTTTGACACAGGCGTCATGTTCAGGCAGCAGTTGATCCACTTTTTTGCAGACCAACGTTACATCCGCGCCCTTGCTTATATGGTACCTGTACACATCCTGCAGATCTGCTTTGGTTACGTGCCGACTACCTGCATGGACAACATATTGCCCTGAACCCCGGCGGAAGAAATCGAGATTATTGTGAAAATGCTGCAAATCCCCTTGTGACGTATCGGTTGGATCGTTCCAGTCCGGTGGTAAAATAAACATACCGCCATGCTTGCGATCCAGATCCCACGGCTTGCCGTCTCCCAGATGATCCATGAGTGAACGGTACTTGCGACGCACAAATACACCGATACTCTCAATGCCAGCATTCATCATATTGGATAATACAAAATCAATCAGACGGTAACGCCCGGCATAAGGCACCGCGGCTCCGCAGCGAAAGTACGTCAATTCCTTCAATTCCTCAAGCTCATGGTCAAGGTTAATAACTCCGATCAATGGTTTCATCGCATGCACCGTCCTTTGGGGTTTAGATTAGGCTTTACTTGTCATTCCCTCGAGAAGCTGACGTTCCAGTTCTTCCTGATCTACCAGTAATATATCACTCTCATCATCAGGGGCGGGTGACAGATGTACTCCATCCGGGATCACCAATCCTTCGGCAATAATAGCTTTGTGAATGCGTACATTTTGTCCAATCTTCACTTTTGGCATGATCACCGAATCGGTTACGGAACTGTTCTCCCCCACCTCGATTCCGTAGAACATGACGGAATGATTAACCTCACCATGCACAACACTGCCTTCACTGATGATGCAATTCCGCACCTTCGCCGATGGTGAAATATATTGCGCAGGCTGATTCGGATTTCGGGTATAGATACGCCAGTCCGGGTCGTTCAGATTAAACGGCGTTTCCTCATCCAGCAGGTCCATATTGGATTCCCACAGACTGCGGATCGTACCTACGTCCTTCCAATACCCTTCAAATGGATAAGCGTATAGTGATTTTTCATTTTCAAGCAACAAGGGAATGATATCTTTGCCAAAATCATAGGAGGTGGATGCCTGCTGTTCGTCCTGGATCAGGAAACGTTTCAGCACATCCCACTTGAAGAGATAGATACCCATGGAAGCAAGCGTGCTCTTGGGTTCAGGAGGTTTTTCTTCGAATTCATAGATGCGATAATCATCGTGGGTGTTGAGCAACCCGAACCGGCTGGCTTCTTCCAACGGAACGTCAATGACCGATATGGTGCAATCTGCATCCTTTTCTTTATGGTATTGAAGCATTTTCTCGTAATCCATTTTATAGATATGATCCCCTGACAAGATGAGCACATGCTCAGGATCGAATTGTTCGATAAAATTCAGGTTACGGTAGATCGCATCCGCCGTACCGCGGTACCAGTTACTACCGTCTTCACGTTCGTGAGGAGGAAGTACATATACCCCGCCATTTTTGCGGTCCAGATCCCAATCACTGCCAATGCCTATATAGGAGTGCAGCACCAGAGGTTCGTATTGGGTTAATACACCGACCGTGTCGATGCCAGAATTGGAGCAATTACTTAGAGGAAAATCAATGATGCGGTAGGTTCCGCCAAAATAAACAGCAGGCTTGGCCAGTGATTTGGTCAGTCCCTTTAATCTTTTGCCTTGCCCTCCAGCGAGCAGCATCGCTACAACTTCTTTTTTTGCCATCATTACAGCCTCCTCCATGTGCATTCGTTCTAATTCATTTCAGAGCCCATAATCCGATATGCTGTTGTGTGGACATTTTTGTCATGATTAGGAGCATGCTGTACAGACTTATTGCTTGGAAATTCCAGCCGAACGTCGTTCTTTGTAATGTCTGAAAGTAGATGATAGATGCAGAATTGCCTGTACTTGTTGTGTAGAGGTGATAGGTGGATGTAAAAATTAAGGTGTACCCCGTGAAAAATGCAATACATTACTCCTATATAACATTAAACACGAAACGGGCTGAGGAATCTTGCTGGAAAACTTCGACAAAAGTTTAAGTGGATATCACTCCTTCCTTTATGCCGCTGTTATTAAATATTGTATTCGATGATGGGTCTGCAAAATCCTTTTGGAAAATGTGAGGGGGAAAATGAAATCAAACTAGCATACTTAATGTTTATTGAATTCAACAAAAATCAATCATCCATTGATTTTATGGGCATTTGAATCCATATGCCTATTCTAAAGTTAAAATAAGGTCTTTTGAATCATATAATTAATTTATTTTTGTAAATTTTTAGAGGATAAGATAAAAATGTGTCGAATGATAAATATGGTATAAAAGTAACATTCACGAATTGGTTTGAGCCATTTGAATGAATAACTACATACTAATAACTATAAATTATTTGGAGGTTTTGTGATGAATGAAATCAAAGATGAAGAGATCATAGACTTTTATGATAATCATGAAAGTATTTGGCCAGATGATGACAACTGGCATCAGTACACCAAAAATCAACTAATCAAATATGTCAATCAATATATGTTGAAAATAAAAATGGATGAACCTTTTAAAATACTCAATGCAGGTTCAGGTGGCAGTACATATGGCCTTAAACAAGAAATGTACCACTTAGATTTAACAGGTAAGCATATATCTCACTTTAAAAATCATATTGTTGGAAGTGTTGAGAATATACCATTTGAAAATCATACATTTAATACAGCTATTTGCGTTGGAAGTGTTCTCAATTATTGCAATGCTTCTACATGTATAAATGAACTTTCAAGAGTAATATCTACTAAAGGTTATTTGATATTGGAATTTGAGAGCAGTTGGAGTATGGAGTTTTACAAAACATCTATACATAAAAAAAATGTTGGTATGGCAATTACTAAATATTTTGATTCAGAACATAAACTATGGATCTATTCAAATAAATTCGTTCAAGAAATACTTAAGCATAACAATTTTAAAATAATAAATTTAGGAAGATTTCATATATTAAGTAGCTATGCATATAGATTCTATCAAAATGAAAACAAAGCGGCTCCCTTTGCCAAGTTAGATCCTCTTTTCCGTTATATTCCTTTAATTTCAAAAAGAAGTCATAATATAATTTTTCTTTGTCAAAAGAACTAAAACTTATCACCCTTCTTGCTTGTCACCCAGACTATTATGGCAGAAATTAATGCAGGAGCTATCCCTGAAAAACCAGATGATATGTCCAGATTGAAACCGAATAATTTAAATAGATAATTTGATGCTATTACTGCAAGTATAGGAATGACAATTATGCAGCATACCATTAATAAATATTTTAATGTTTTGCCCTTTCTTATATTGGCAGGTACTGATCCGGATGTTATTTGTAAATGAGTATCATCAATTAAATTGTTATTATATTTGACCGAGATACTATTTTTTTCGAATATACTTTTTTTGAAATATTCATAATGTTTATCTAAGTTACTTTTATATATCTTTAACTCAGATTCTTTTAGAAATGGAACATACCAATTGTAGTAATAAGAATAGTATATACTTTTCACAATACTATTTACGGTTTCCTTAGATAGTTGGGATATTTCTGAATTTGTTTGTAGGTAGAGTTTGCATGGAAATGAGCTCTCATAATTGTTGTCTCCTAACTGTGGTTGGAGATAATCAATATCAATGGAACAAAAATTCTCCATATATATAAGTTTTTTTAGAAAAGCACTTTCTTTGTCAATTTGTTTTCCATTATCACGATCACTAATCTCTGTAATCCAATAATCTACAGATAAATTCATTCTATCTTTGAAATAACTTTTTATTAGACTGAATACAGGAAAAAAAACTGCATTTACTCTAAAATCCTTACTAAATGTAATGTAATCAAACAAGACAAATCTATTTTTGGAAAAGTAGGCAGTTTCTGAATATCCAATCACTGAATTATCCAAATACACTGCAAAAACCATAAATGTAAAATCTGCATTGTCCTTACTTTTATCTATCCAATAAGAAATTTCATTGGTAGCGGTTCTTATTTCAACAGGAGTTTGATCTTCATAAATTTTCAAGGCTTTTAAATAGTCCTCGTCGTCAGATCTAGTTATTAATTTTACTTTGTAACAGTTTGATAATGGACTCACGGCAACCTCCAAATAATTTATAGTTATTTGGAGGTTTTCTCTACACTTTTAAGTTATTTCTCGGATTAAACCGCGAGAGTACATCTTTTTTGCGTTCAACTGACACTTCTGTATAAATTTGCGTAGTACTGACGTTCGTATGCCCAAGAATTTCTTGGACTGAGCGCAAATCTGCCCCGTTGTTCAGTAGGTGTGTAGCAAAGCTATGTCTGAGGTAATGAGGTGTTGATTTTTTGCTAACCTTAGACAAATCCCTGTACTTCGAGTAAATATCTTCAATTGAATATATCGAAAGGCGATCGCCATATTTGTTAATAAACAGCGCATTGGAGTTGGGATCGAAATGCTCGCGAGCATGCAGCCATGTTTTGATTTTAATGATTACCTCATTACTGGAAATATACAATAAACGCTCTTTACGACCTTTCCCAAAGATCAATACCGTTTTTTCCTCCAGATCTATATGTTCAATATCGATACCCACTAATTCGCCGATACGAATTCCGATCACGTAAAGCAACTCGATAATAGCATCATTGCGTAGGTTAATTCGTTTCCTAAAATCTGTACGTAATTGCTTCATATCTTCTTGTGGAGCATTTAACAACCTTTCAACCTCATTCACAGAGAGAGTCTTCGGAATACGTTTTGCTGTTTTGAAATTTCTTCCGAAACCAAAAATAGGGGATTCAGCAATACCCCCTTCCTGTACCAAATAATTAAAAAAAGCTTTAAAGCATATGTATTTTCTTTTAATTGTAGAGTCTTTAAGCGTTTGCTCACTTGTTAATTGTTCTAGATACTTTCTTAAATTATCTCTGTTTACATCATATATATGATTATCATTAAACCATTCAACGAGTCTGTTGAGGTCAGACAGATAAGCTTTTATCGATTTTTGGGACAGGTTCCGTTCTACACTTAAATATATTTCATATTGCTTAATGTATGTATTAAAATCATTATTGCTGAGTTTCATGTTGCCTCCTGGTGTGTATGTGATATGTCGTATAGCTCGACCTACATTATTGCGCATGCCAGCTTATTTGTGAAGATGTCCAAAGTTCTATAAACTGGTCAATAATGATTTTCTAGCAAATGAAAAAAACGCAGAAACCATTTCATGGTTTCTGCGCCCCAATAATTACGGACACGATGCTCTCTCGTAGCTGATCTGCATTTTTCGTTTGATACGGATCGGCATTGAAAATAATAGCATCCGCAATATAGCCTTCTGCAATCTGTCCCAATTCGTTGCCACGACCCAGAATCTCAGCAGCATTGGTCGTCGCAGATTGCCACGCCTCTGCACGGGTCAAGCCATAATCGATCAGCGTATCCAGCTCTTGCAGATTATAGCCATGCAGTGAAGGTGTGGCGTAATCGGTACCGAAACCGAAACGAACTCCAGCTCTTTTGGCATATCCGATGGCTGTAGAATGAGCTTCCGCAGCGCGAGCAGCACGATCACTGATAACAGTAGGCAACGCCAGCACGCCTTTTGGATCTGCGGCAATACGATATATTGATGTGGTGGGCACAAAGGCCGTTCGGGACTGCGCAAGTCTGCTGGCCTGATCCTCCGATAAGAACATTCCATGTTCCACCGATTCCACCCCGGCTTGAATAGACCAGTCTATCGTCACTCCACCCCAGGTATGAACCAGCACCTTTTTATGGTTGGCATGGGCATGGCGAACGATGAACGCGAACTCTTCCTCCGAAAATACAGGATCGAGCACTTGTTCCGTAGGGGCTCCCAGCCCACCTGTAGCCATGATTTTAACCCATCCCGCGCCTGTATCAAAAATTCCGTTCAGCCGTTGTTCCAGATGCTTTACACCACGGGCATCTGCCGCTCCCAGCATTTCACTGCTGGTTTCAACTCTTAAGGGGTGTTGATAGTGCTGAGCGAGATGCCGAGCGGTGCTTGGTAACAATCCGCCTGCATCTCGCGCCGTGGTTACTCCCGTCCGAAGGGTGGCTGCAAAAGCTTGCGCCTGCATCACCTCAACCTCGTGGCTGTCACGTTTCAATTGATCCGCATGGTCAAAGTCTGTCCAGGCCAGATGTGTATGAAGATCAATAACTCCGGGACTTACCCATAAATCTGTACCCGGAAGCGATGAGTTATCATTCTGCGGCACGGATTCTGTAACAGATGCAAACAGGCCATTCTGGATCGAGATATCGAACCGTTTGCCTTCAATGCCTGCTATAAAGATATGTTTGAAGCTTTGCTCCTCCGATTTTACCTGGGTCATATTCATTTCCCCCAAACGAGGCGAACAGCCTGGACTGCTTGCTCATGGTCCTCATTCAATAATGCCGCAATGGTCGCAACAGCTTCCTCCACACCTGCCAAGGACGCATTACCCCCAAAATGATTAATTCGCAGAAGCTGACCAAAAAGTTCTCCGTCCCCCGGAGCAACGATGCCGATCGGCTGATCGATATGCAACTTCTCCTCCCCGGAAATTCGAACCGTGGTTGTGAGAGTCGAATATGTTCTGTTATCTTTTTGCCAAGGCTCCAGACCCAAGGCCTGAATTCCCGCTATAGCAGATAACGCAGCCTGTTCATGACGCTTGATCACCTGCTCCAAACCTTCAGACTCAATAGCTGTCAAAGCCAAAATCAGTGCTCTGGCTTCCAGCGTTGGAATGTTGGGAGGAACCCGAACGGGTGCAGCCCCTTCGCTGGAGGGCTTCAGATCAAGCAAAGACAGGATGGAGTTGCGCGGTGCGTGCGCATTAGATTCGAGAAATTCCCATCCACGCGGCGAAATGCTTACTGCGCTGATGCCGTTAGGCCCGGCCAGGGCTTTTTGTGCACCCACAGCTACAAAATCAACGCCCCATTCATCTACCAGCAGAGGCTCTCCCCCAATCGCTGATACAGAGTCACTCACCGTAATCAGGTTATGGGCACGCGCAATCTTTATAATTTTTTCTGCGGGATTCGACCCGCCTGTAACCACCTCTGCTTGAACAAAGGATAGTGCGGACGGTTGATACTTTTCAATCGCAGCAGCTACCTTCTCCACAGGTACAACTTCATCAAAAGGAACTTTGACTTCAATAACCGTTGCCCCTCCGCGTTCAAGCCACTGACCAAACAAACTGCCATAAGGCCCTGTTACGACATTAACTATCGTACGACCCGGTGCAGATATTCCAGCTGCCACGGCCTCTATGCCCAAGATGGCCTCTCCCGGGATGATCACCGGAGGATATTTCGTAGACAGAAGCCTGGAGAGCAATTGTGTGAGCGTATCGTATTCCGACAGGGTAAGGGGTATGTTCCCTTTATATTGTTGGCTCATATAAACCTCCTAAAGAACTTGATTCCGGCATCTTTGGAACTGCGGACAGCAGCTCTCGGCTGTATGCCGTTTCAGGTCGTGTGAAGAATTGATCTTTGGGACTAATCTCCACAAGTTGACCCTGCCGCATGACTGCTACCGTATCGCTAATGGCATGGATAACTCCAAGATCGTGGGAAATGAACAGTAGTGTAAGATTAAGTTCCTTCTTAAGTGAACTGAACAGATCGAGCACACTCCGCTGTACAGAAACATCCAATGCACTCGTCGGCTCATCCGCAATCAGCAGACTCGGCTCTACGCTTAATGCACGTGCAATGGCGATCCGTTGGCGCTGACCGCCGGAAAATTCATGCGGATACTTGTCCAGTGCCCTGCTTTCCAACTTAACACGGGCCAAGAGCTCTCTCGATCTTTTCTCCACCTGTGAACGGTCTACAATGCGATGAAACAACAGTGCTTCAGCAAGAATCTGGCGAATGGAATGTTTGGGATTCAGTGAAGCATCCGGATTTTGGAAGATCATCTGTATGCTTTTATACTGCTCACGGCTTCTTTTCTTCTTTAATTGTTGATCCCCCAGCAAAATCTGCCCCTCATCCGGCGTAATTAACCCTGCAATGACTCGCGCAAGGGTAGATTTGCCCGAACCGGACTCACCGACAAGACCAAGCGTGGTATGCTTCTGAAGATTTAGTTTAATATTGTCCAGCGCAGTAAAGTCGCCATATTGAACCGTTACATTCTGGACTTGCAAAGAAAATTCCATCGTTATTCGCTCCCTTCAAGCTTCGGTAAAGGAAGCACTGAGTTAATGAGCATCTGGGTGTAAGGATCTTGCGGGTTTTGCAAAACGCTAAGCGAATCCCCTTGCTCCACAATCCGCCCCTGCTTCATCACGCACAGCTTCGAGCACAGCGTCGCTGCAATCGCCAGATTATGTGTTACAAAGACCATGGCGAATCCCAGTTCATGCTGCAAACGTTGGATCGTCTCCATAATTTGACGCTGCACAGTAACGTCCAGCGCTGTTGTTGGCTCATCACAGAGCAGAATGCCTGGCTTGCACGCCAGGGCCAGTGCAATGACTACCCGCTGACACTGCCCACCTGACAGCTGGCTAGGGTATCGGTCCTCACGCTTCAACGAGTCGGGGAGCCCCAACAGTTCAAGTAATTCCAGCGCTGCTACTCTGGAGGCCTTCCTGCTTAACTTTTGCCTGTAATAGACAACTTCCGCCAGCTGTTTAACAACGGGAAAGAGCGGATCGAGCGCACCTCTCGGGTCTTGAAACACCATTGAGCTGTTCACGTCACTCCGAATGGCTCCGCCCGTCTGCTCTACACCGCTTGGCAACAGTCCCAGAATCGAACGCAGTGTAAGTGATTTACCAGAGCCGGATTCACCTACTAATCCCAGGCTCTCCCCTCGCCCAAGCGAGAAATGTACATCTTGAACTAATTTTTGATTTGACTTGGTTGACAGAGACAGTGCCTTGACTTCAAGAATCGGTTCAGTGGACATTATTTTTTCCTCCATACATCGGCCAATCCATCACCGACAAGCGACAAAGCAATTCCCGTGTAAACGACTGCTAATCCCGGAACTGCCGAGAGCCACCAGGCTGTCGTGATAAAGGATTGTCCATCCGAGATCATCGTGCCCCAATCCGGGGTCGGTGGTGCGATGCCAATACCCAGGTATCCAAGCGTAACAATCGCCACCAGCAGCCCCACCATATCCGTCATGAGGACAACGATCGCCTGAGGCAATACATTGGGCAGGAGATGACGAAGGATGATCCGAATTCCCGGCAAGCCCAACGTCTGTGCGGATGCGATCCATTCCTGCTTGCGGTACGATGCACTCAGCCCTCTGACGACACGGGCAAAGACAATCCAGCCAACGAGCATAAACGTAATATAAATCCCCCGCTCACCTGCTCCGCTGGCAAAAGCCACGATAATGACGATTAGATAAAAAGGGAAAGCGATAAGTGTATCAGTAACTAACGATATAACCTTATCAATCCATTTTCCGTAATACCCTGCGAGCATCCCCAGAAATACACCCATGCAAAAGGGTACAATTTCCGCCAGCACCATAATGCTCAAATCGGTTCGCGCGGCATAAATCAGTCTAGTAAACAAATCACGTCCCAGTTGGTCTGTGCCCAACCAATGTTCAGCAGACGGAGGTTGCAAAAAGGCACTCAAATTTTGCTCCGAAGGATCATAAGGACTAATCCACGGTATGATTACAGTCAAGATGATCAGCACGGCAAACATTAGACTTCCCACAAGCAGGGTAGGTGTTTTCAATATACGATTCATGAGACTGGTGTTTTGGCTGTCTTCATATAACTGAGGTTCTGTTCGTATCGTTTTCATGGTTTTCCTTTCGTTCTGGGATCAAGCCACCTGGACAGAAGCTCTATCAGGAGACTGATGATCACGACAGATACAGCACAGTAAAGGGCTATGCCTTGAATGACCGGGAAATCCCGTTTGGAAATGGAACTAAACAAAAGACTGCCAATTCCTTTGATACCAAATACCTGTTCAACGACCAATGTGCCGCCAATGAGATAAGAGATATTAACGCCAAGAAGGATCAGCGTCGGAAGCGCCGCATTGCGTAGGACATGTTTGAATAGAATGACCCGGCTCGGTAATCTCGCAGCCTTCAATGTAACTACAAAATCAGATTCCAGTACTTCAAGCATCTGGGCTCTTAATGAACGAACCAATGTTGGAATCTGTGAAAAAGCTACGGTAATGGCGGGAAGTGTCAAACTGTATAAGGTGCCCCACCACCCTTCGCCGACTCCACCAACGGGAAACCAGTGAAGATGAACACTCAGCAGCAGAATCAAAAGGATGCCAACCCAGAAGATTGGCATACCTAGCGTTACCGTAGGAAAAATACGTATCAAATGATCCAGCAGCTTATCCTTGTGTGTAGCGGCCAATGTAGCAAGCACGAGTGCAATGACAATTGCCAATGCACACGCCATGCCAATGAGCAGCAAGGTAACGGGTGCCCGATCAGCAATCAACTCTCTGGTCGAGGTTCCGTTAATAATGGAATTGCCGGTATCCCCCTGAGTGAACAGTGTCTTCACAAACCGTATGAATTGTTCCCCCAGCGGCAGATCCAGCCCGAGAGCATGGTGCATGCTCTCAACGGCCTCGGGGGTGCTGTACTCGCCAAGAATCATTTTGGCAGGATCACCTGGTACCATTCTGATGAGAAAAAAGACTGCTGTCATCACACAAAGGATCACTGCCAACGCTCTTCCCACAGTACTGATCAACCAGATCTTCTTCATTTCTGAATACGAACGTCTTCAAAACGCACACTGCCGTTAGGCAAAACAACAATGCCATCTACTGAAGAACGAACGCCAATCAGAATATCCGGATAATAAAGCGGAATGTAAGGCACTTCATCGGCAAGCGTTTGAAGCAGTTTGGAGTATATTTCGGCACGACCATCACCGTCCGGTGTTTGTTGGCCTTTATACAGAAGCTTAGTTACTTCATCATTGGTGTAATGCGTCCAGTAAGATTTGCTGAAACCATCTGGGTCGGTCTGGAAAGCAATAATCGAGTTCGCTTCTGGAGAATCGGCTTGCCCACTGTTCAGCATCGCTGCGAAATCATAAGCAAAGAATCGTTCACGGAAGGTGGCTAATTCAATCGATTCAATCTCGATGTTAATGCCAATTTGTTTACCCGCTGCCTGAATGATTTGCGCTTCTTGGGCTCTAGTGCTGTTGCCTGAAGCTACAAGCAGTTTTGTAGTGAATCCATCAGGGAAGGCCGATTTAGCCAGTTCCGCTTTCGCTGCATTTACATCAAAATTTAATGCCTTGAGTGTATCATTCGAATTGTAAGGAATCGTTGTAGGCAGCAATGAATTAGCCGTCTGTGCATAACCAAAGGTAAGCGCCTTAGTCAGACCGTCACGATCAAGTGCTAGAGCCAAGGCCCGACGAACATGCACATCAGAAAAATGCTTATCCAACGTATTAAAGAACAATTGCTCTGTCACCCAGCTGCCGTTGGTTACAACAGTTGTATCTGCGCCATTTTTAATTTCATCGGCATTTTGCAGAGCCAGCGACTCAATGGCATCCACTTCTCCTGCTTTCAACTGGTTGATTGCTTGGCTGTCATCTTCTATCAGCTTGTAAACAAGCTTATCAACCGATGGCTTTCCTTCTTGCCAGTAGTGAGTGTTCTTAGTAAAGGTTACATCGCCTGCAGGGTCCCACTGCTCAACCACAAACGGTCCAGTACCAATCGGTTTCTTGAAAAATTCTTCCTCGGTAACTCCGCCAAAATTGTTCGGAACAATACCGTTCGAGAAGTTGGACAGCTCCGAGATAAACGGCGTATACGGCTCTTTAAGCGTAATAACCAATGTATGGCTATCCGTTGCTTTGACAGTGTCTACCTTGGCCGATATCGCCAATGGGCCGCCAACCTTCAAGTGCCGCTCCAGTGAGAATACGGCATCCTCTGCCGTAACATCTGTGCCGTTGGAGAACTTCAAGCCATCACGCAACACAAACGTATACGTCAAACCGTCATCACTGATGTTATGCGACTTGGCAAGCCAGTCCACAATCTCGCCTTTGTTGTCAAAAGCAACCAAAGGTTCAAATACTTTATCAATGGCAAAAGCATTGTTCGATGTAATCTGATTATGCAAATCAAACGAGGTTACGTAAGCCGGCCGACCATATACAAAAGTCCCTCCCGTTGCAGTCTCGTCCGTCTTTGAATTTTCATCCGTACCTTGACTCGTACCTGGCTGGGCTGTTGCATTGGGAGCGGGATCATTGTTCGATCCGGAGCAACCGCTAACGATTACCAATAATAGAACAGCTAACGCTCCTACCCATAATGACTTTCTGGTTGATGATTTAAACTGTGACATGACTGACTCTCCCCTTCCAATAAAGCTTATGTGTTTAGTATGGATTGATTATGGATTAAAGCACCCCCTCTGTCAAACAAAAAATAATGACTATTGCGGGATAAAAACTATTTTATCCAATGAAGGAAATGTATCCGTATTTATAAGTCTCAGAAGTTCGCACAACACAAAAAAGCCAGATTATATTCTGGCTCTCTTTGTTCTTAACTCTATATGATTTTGCGGAACAGCTCCATGACTTCATCCCTGGATGGTTGATACGGATTGCCCGGTGCACAGGCATCTTTCATGGCATTATCCGCCAGCAACTCAACATCAGGGTCTCTCACACCTAATTCAGACAGTTTCTCGGGAATGCCAACCTCCTTGGAAAGCTGACGAATGGCTTCAATCACATACTCCGAGCACTCCTCATCTCGTTTGCCTTTTACATCCATACCGATTGCTTTGGCAATATGACGGAATTTACCTGGCACATGCTTTGCATTCAATTCCTCTACATAAGGGAGCAACATCGCGTTACATACCCCATGCGGCAGATCATAGACTCCACCAAGTTGATGGGCCATCGCATGAACATAACCCAAGCCTGCATTGTTAAAAGCAATCCCGCCAAGAAAACACGCATACGTCATATGCTCTCTTGCTTCCAGATCACTGCCGTCCCTGACGGCTCTTGGCAAATATTCAAAGATCAGCTCAACGGCAGCCGCCGCTGTAGCACTCGTCACTGTGAACCCACCAGGCGTCACCATAGCTTCCACCGCATGGGTTAATGCATCCATGCCCGTAGCCGCAGTAAGACTGGCTGGCTTGCTCAGCATCAGTTCCGGGTCATTCACCGACAGGTCAACGAGACTGTTTCGATCCACCATCACCATTTTCACCTTGCGTTCCTCATCTGTAATCACGTAGTTCATGGTCACCTCACTCGACGTGCCAGCCGTTGTGTTAATGGCAACAAGCGGCACGGACTTGTGTTTCGATTGATGCAAGCCTTCATAATCACGGATATGTCCACCGTTGGTTGCTACAATGCCAATACCTTTGGCAGCATCCTGAGGTGAACCTCCGCCTATCGATATAATGGCGTCACAGCCATGATCCTGAAATACGTGAAGTCCGTCATGTACATTCTGACAGGTTGGATTGGGCTGAACCTCATCATATACCACATAGTCTAACCCTGATTTTCTTAGTATAGACAGCACTTGTTCAGCAACGCCGGAAGAAATCAATCGACGATCACTTACGACAAGCGCTTTGCGAATACCCATTTTCTCAATCATCTTGCCTGCTTCGTGTAAACACCCTCTGCCCATCAAGTTCACGGGCGGAACATAATAAGCGTGTGTTGCCATCTGAACCAGCCTCCTGTTACCCCTGATTTACTGTCTTTATTGTAACTGAATCCGTTTTCAGATATAGTGAAATAAATCACAACCAAGTTGATAAATGTTTCATTGGGACGGATTTATCTAATGATTATGACTGCTCTTCATTAACTGGCTCATCGGTGCGTGAATTGAAAAGACATTTGATCTGGGATTCATAGGGTTCATAACTCGAATCGAAAAACAGGGGCTGTCCCTGGTCATTTTCATGACTTCGGTACAGCCCCCTACAGATCTTCAGCAATTTAGAAGCTCCTGAATCGACATGTAATAGACGGGATAGGCTCTGCCTTGTTCAAAACCAAGCTTACCCGCTATCGCAATGGAATCATGACGAAAATCCTCTGTCGTCCAATGTGGAACACAATTCCGTTCCAGAACGAATTGTACATAAGCGCTTGCCATGGCCGTAGCGAGACCCTTGCCACGGTGTATCGGATCGTAGGTATGGATGCCTGTTTCATGGTGAATGCCACTGACAAACACAGAGATACATGTACCTACAACCTGCCCCTCATATACCGTACATGTGCCTGCTCCGTATCGGAAAAAGTCCTCCACCGAATGCCAGAATTTCAAAATTTCATGCTCAATGATTCGGCTTTTGTCCTCTAGCATTACAGCTCGATCGATAACTTGCAGCTCATATCCAGGAGGAACGAACAAGGAGCTGGAACTGCGTTCCAGCCACTGCTCATACTTCGCAAGATTGAATTGAAAAGGAACTCGCAATCCTTCTCGCAAACGTCCATTGAACATGTGATCCAGGACTGGAGACCAACCCGAGCCGGGCTCGGGGTAAACTTCAAGATTCAGCATGTCTTCGCCAGCACCTAACGCTTCAGGTAATAGCTCCTGAACAAGCACTTCACTGACAAGCCTGTTGAACTGTTCATTATCCGATCTTCCGATCAGGTAAAACATTTCGTTTTTGGCCCAAATCAGTGCACTTTTCGGAGCATGAAGCTGATCTGCATAGACACGCCCGCATTGAAGTCCTGCAAGTACTCCTCCCATGACCACATGCCCGTTTGTACCCGAGATGATGGGCGCCAATTGCTTCCTTTGGGACGGTTGATCCAGTAAAACAAACATGGTATAACCTCGCATTCTTTGTATAGGGTAGATAAATAAATACATTCAAATCCACCCTGCCTCAGAATGCTATAACGTCAGGTTTATTCCTCGTTCCCTTTCACCTCTTCGACCTTTATTTTTATTGACCTAGAGAATATTTACCCTTGCCACTCCGATGACAGAACAACCTTCCGATCGCTGTTATCCCCAGATTTTTTTGATTCCCTATTTAAAGGGAAAATCCGGGGATAAAGGCGAACGCTCCGCTTCTTCAGGTTATTTCTGTCCTCTGCGTTATCGTGTAAATGTTTAGTTCAATATATATAGTTTACAGCGCCTTATCGTCTACTGCATCCAACCATGCTTCGATATCGCCGATAACGGAGGATACGCAGCCGTCTTCAAACGGAGAATTCAGACCTGCCAGTTCTACCAACCCTGTGAAGGACAGGCTTCCTCCGGCTTTACACAATGTCAGGTAGTCAGCCCATGCGGACTTCATATCCTGGTTGCTGCGTTTCCAGAACTGGAATGCACAGATTTGTGCCAGTGTATAGTCAATATAATAGAACGGCGACGAGAAGATATGACCCTGCTTGTGCCAGAATCCGCCTTGTTCCAAATAGGCGTTATCCTTGTAATTGATGTGGGGCAGATAAGTCTTCTCAATATTGCGCCAAGCCTGCTTGCGCTCCGCTGGTGTTGCATCCGGATTTGCATAGACAAAATGCTGGAATTCATCGACTGCTACGCCGTAAGGAATGAAGAGCAGTCCAGAAGACAGGTGATCAAATTTGTATTTGTCCGTATCTTCCTTGAAGAACAATTCCATCCACGGCCATGTGAAGAATTCCATGCTCATGGAATGAATCTCTGCGGATTCATACGTCGGCCAGTTGTACTCAGGCACTTCGAAGTGACGGCTCTCATAGACCTGGAACGCGTGACCCGCTTCGTGTGTCAATACGTCGATATCGCCCGATGTACCGTTAAAGTTGGAGAAAATAAACGGCACTTTGTAATCGTTCAGGAAGGTACAATAGCCCCCACCCTGCTTGCCTTTTTTGCTCACCAGATCCATTAGTTCATTGTCGGTCATCATCTGGAAAAACGTATCTGTTTCCGGTGACAATTCAGCGTACATTTTCTTACCATTGTCAATGATCCAGTCGGCATCCCCTTTAGGTGTCGGGTTACCTGTCTTAAAGCTGAAGCCCTGATCGTAAAAATAGAGGGTATCCACATCAATCCGGCTGCGCTGACGCTCTCTGAGCTTCGTCGCTACAGGCACGATATAATCACGGACTTGTGCTCTGAAATTGGACACCATCTCCGCGTTGTAATCGGTACGGTTCATACGGTCATAACCGAGTTCAACATACGATGGATATCCCAGCTTCTTCGCGATCTGCGTACGCACTTTCACCAAATCGTCGTAAATGCGATCGAATTCAGCCTCATGTTCAGCCATGAACGTATATCTTGCTTCCGATGCGCGTTCCCGCATGGTGCGATCCGTGGACAACTCAAAAGGATGCAACTGCGGCAATGTGCGTTCTTCACCTTCAAACGGAATTTTGGCCGAAGCAATCAGCTGGTTGTATTCCGTGGAAAGTTTGTTTTCTTTCTGAAGGTCCTCAATAATTTCAGGGCTGAATGTTTTCAGGGACAGATCCGCCAGCTGGAACAGCTGTGACCCCCATTTTTGTTCCAGTTCAGCACGAAATTTAGAGTTTACCAATGCCCGATAATAATCGGTGATGTATTCTTGAATGATCGGAGAGCTTTCATCCAAAAATTCATTTTCTGCTTTGTAAAATGTATCATTGGTATCAATGGAATGACGGATGTAGACCAATTGTGCCTGAGTCTCAAAGTCACTGCGCAAAGCGTTAATCTTGTCCATATATCCACTTTGCTCTTCAACCGTAGTCGAGGCTTCAAAACCACTCAGAAGCTCACGGAATGACGTTTTGGTTTGTTCCAGATCGGGACGTGTATACGTATACTCACTAAATTTCATTTATGTACACCCTTTCCTGTTAGGCATATTTCGGGATTCCCCGAGTTGAACTAAACCCTATTATACAAAAGAGCAGCCTAAAAATCCCAACTTTACGAAAAATATTTGTCCATCGGTCAAATGGAGCTACATCACTCGTTACATATGTTACGCATGAATGTTAGGTACAATACACAAGTAAAAGATGCTGCATCAGCAGGAAATGGGTTTTCCACCGAGCAGCATCTCATTGAATCAGGAATATACGTGATAAACGGAGCCGTTACTGAACGTTCACATACCAGTTAGAGTAATTGATCTGGCCGTTGCCTTTCGTAATCTCGGTTCCATATTCAACACTGCTGACATATTTGCTGTTGGTAAAGTAACTTTTGGAGATCAGATAATCAGTGAAGTTTTTGACGTTGATGCTAAAGTTGTTAGGAGATTTTGACTTCTTCAGGAACGAGTATACCCACCATTGATGCACTCCGTTGTCGGTAATCTCCCCGCGATACAGATCATAGGTTTGTCCACCAATGGATACATCCGAGAACACTTTGGAACCAATGGGACCTACACCGGAAGTCCATTCGTTCCAGATCATGATCTCCTCGGTAGGTGTACTCGACCAAGTCGCATTACCGATGTCATGCAGCCAGATATCATACGCATTATTATATTCCCCATTGGTGTTGGACGCCTTAGAATAACTTACTCCGGTATTGATACTTTTGTTCGCAGACAATCGTGTTGGCAGCCCACTTCCTGGCGTGTAGCCCTCTGTCCAGTGCCAGCCGCTGACAATAGAAGGATAAGCTTTGACTCCACCCGCAGTTGTTGGCCAGTTCCAAACGTAACCCAGATCTGTATTACTGTTCACATACACGGACTGGGACCAGCCACTGACACTCGAACTACCCCAGCTATTGTTGAATATATAGTACTTGTTGTTGCTGAAATTAAGTTTGGCATACGCTGTGGAATCCGATGCTGCGCTGGCTGTAATTGGAACGGCCGCAATCAGTAATGACATGACCAGCAGCATCCATGCTTTCTTGCCTGATCTTTTTTTCATCTTCAAACCCATAATGTTAGCCTCCCGTTAACTTTAATGTAAACGCTTACAGATGTAAGTGTAAAACATTCCCATATACAAGCATACCACTTAAATCCGACATTATTTCATGCTATTTTTAGACTTTTTGGCATTATATACAAATAAGCCCGCCTCGCATCCATTGCGAAGCCAGCTTATAGGCTTGTCTTTTCAAGTATTTTTCAATATACCCTAGTGTTGATCGTTGTCCATAATCTTGTAGAACCAGCCCATTCCGACCATTCCCACAACCATAATGATACCCATAATAATGATATATGTCATGAATGTAACCCCCCTGCTCCGTATTTCTTCACACTACTATCAGTTTACACGGTGAAACCCATTTTGAATTGACTGAACATTGACAAAAATACGAAATCTTCATTTCCACTCAACATATTGTGTCCTTTTTCATTGTAATTCCAACCGTTATCGCATTACTCCCTCTGATTTAAATGATATTCGATTATTCAACATTCCTCTTTCTCTATAGATATATCATATCATAGCGTACGATTTACCTTGCTCTTGTAGTGAACAAAGTTTCATCCGCCATCCTTACGGTGTATACTATACTTCTATGAATTGGAATTGGATTATACGCAGAAAGGTTTGAACTGAATGTCGACTCGAATACCCTATTATCGTCAGCTATTATTCGCTTGTTTACTAACTCTTATGCTGTTTATACTATCCGCCTGCGCTGATGGTGAAGCTCATGTCACGGTTAATATGGACGGTTCATCCGATCTGGATCTGAATCTCAGCGTAACCGACTCAGCCTTGGGTATGATAGGACAAGACAATCTCATGACACTGCTCGCAGATACGTTGAAACAGAACAATTTCCAGGCCGAAGTTTCGGATCAGGGAGATCGGACACAACTCAAAGCGACAACCCATTATGAGAAAAGTAATACCGTCTCTACTTTCAGCACGTCGGATCTGCCTGATGGAATCAAGGTGGAGCAATCCACTACACCCGGCTTCTTCACTTCCAAATTGCATATTGCTGCGGAAGCAGAACTGTTGCAGACTATACCAGATGGAGAAGTCAAAGACCAAATCAGCAAGGTCCCTGCATTTCTCAAAAACTTGCTGCTGAAAGATGTCAACTTTGATTTCAAGCTGACGCTGCCGATCAAGGCGCAGGATTCCAATGCAGATCTGGTCGAAGATCATGGAAAAACCCTTATTTGGCACGTCTCCCCACTGAATACGAATAAACTGGATTTGACCGTACAGGTCCCGAATATTCGGAATATCATAATTACGGGGGGCATTGCCTTGGTGCTGATCATTGCATTACTTATCTGGTTTATGGTCCGTCGCAGACGAACCCGACAGGGTCGGAATGTATAACTAACCACAGCTCAAGAAGCTTGGATCAGATGACTACTATTTCAATTCTGACTTGCCAAACGGTGTTATGGATAGTAGAATACATCCGTACTGTGTGAACGGTTAACTTAACTATGGAAAAGCTAAAGAGGTGACAGGTTTCATGAATATCCGGGAATGCCCATTGCCTGGTATCGGAGTAAAGTACCAGTTTGATACAAAAAGCGGTAATAAGTTGGTCATTATTGTCCACGAAGACGGACGCCGTGAATTATTCTCGGTGGACCCCAATGATAACGAAGAACTTACCCTAATTGCAGAATTGGAAGATGACGAGTGCGTAACCCTTTCGGGGTTAATTGGAGGATGGTCCTGACATCTGTCAGGGTTATACCGACGGTATGCAAAATAACCTGCTCCCTCAATTAGGGGCAGGTTATTTTCTTATCCCACTATTCACAGTACAAACGCCCATCAGCGCTCGTGATGGGACCGAATGTACGGAACCCATGTATTTAGCACACGACTTATTTCCGTAGAGCTGAACGGTTTGCTGATGAAGTCCTGCATGCCGCATTTCAGACAGGCTTCACGGTCGTTCGCTCCTGCAAATGCGGTGATGGCTGCAATGACCGGAATTTCAGGGTGGGTTTGCCTAATTCTGCAGGTCGCTTCAATCCCATCCATAACAGGCATTTGGATGTCCATAAAGAGAAGATCGTATGTTTCCCTTTCCAATGCTTTCACCGCTTCTGCACCGTTCTCCACGATATCACATACACCGCCGAGCTTACGAAGCATTTCCTCCAGCAAATGACTGTTCAATGACTGATCCTCAGCTATAAGAATTTTGATCCCCGCTGCCAGACTTGTTCGATCTAGCTTCAGGTCGCTATCAGCCACCTCTTCAATCGGATCCGTGGTCTCATCTTGCCATCGTTCAAGTAACAGGGTGAATTGAAACTCTGCTCCCTCACCTGTCTCACTCTGTACACCAATGGCGCCGCCCATCAGTTCCACCAGCTTCTTGCTGATAGCCAGCCCCAGACCTGTACCTCCATATTTGCGATTGATAGCCGGATCGAGCTGTGAGAAGGACTGGAACAGTTGATGCTGCTTGTTGAACGGAATGCCAATCCCCGTATCTTTGACCGAAACTAACAAGATAAGGTGATTCTCATTGTAAAATTCCGCTGGCTTAACGTTCACATGAACCTGAATGCTTCCCTTCTCCGTGAATTTGACGGCATTGCCTACCAGATTTATTAGAATCTGACGAATCCGTGTTTCATCGCCTCTTACGCGTTCGGGAATCTGATCTGACATTTCACAGTATAGTTCAATATTCTTTTCGGAAGCTCTAAGTGCGAATAGTTCCATGACCCCGCCAAGAACGGATTTGATATCAACTGGCTGGCGTTCGAGATCCATTTTGCCTGCTTCAATCTTGCTAAAATCCAAGATCTCATTCAGAATATGCAGCAGTGATTCACCACTGTCGATGATGATATCAGCGAAGCCATTCTGCTCCTCATCCAGCTCTGTTTCTTTTAACAGATGAGCCATGCCCATGATTCCATTCAGAGGTGTACGTAGCTCATGACTCATAATCGCCAGGAACTCGGACTTGGCCCGGTCCGCATGTTCTGCCACTTCTTTGGCACGAATGATGTCCTTCACCGATGTCATATCGCGGAAAACCAGTACTGCCCCACGATTGTCCCCCTGCTCCATAATCGGTTTCAGTTGGAACTCCGCCAGGAAGCTGGAGCCATCCTGCTTCCAAAATACAGACTCAGATCGCGGCAGGCTTCGCCCTTCACGTACAGCTTGAAGAAGCGGAGTGCCATTGGATGGATAAGGGATACCCTCACTTTGCATTTGTAACATAATCTCTTCAAGCGGCTTGCCATTCATTTCAGACGGGCAGAAATCCATCATCTCCGTTGCAATCGGGTTGGCAAATAT
The DNA here is from genome assembly GCF_057835695.1 of Paenibacillus sp. GL_099_B. NCBI lineage: Bacteria > Bacillati > Bacillota > Bacilli > Caryophanales > Paenibacillaceae > Paenibacillus > Paenibacillus sp. GL_099_B. The sequence continues at coordinate 2,770,705 of NZ_CM174430.1, read as the reverse complement.
CAGGTTTCCATTCTGATCCAGGCCAATGACTCCCTCAGACATGGCATTGAGAATCAACGCCCTTTCATAACTGAGATTTTCAATTTCCTCTACATACCTTTTGGACTCCGTAATATCGCTAGTTATTCCATAGACGCCTACGACCCGATCCTCGAGCAAAATCGGAACATTAATCACACTCGTTTCAATACGCTGTCCGTCTTTGTGAATCAACCCCACTTCATAGCTCTGTGCGGTTCCTTTTACGGTCTCTTCAAAGTGATGCCTCGTTTTATCCAGGTCCACCGGGTCAATGAGATGATCAAAGGATGAACTAAGAAGTTCCTCCTTGGTATGGCCTGTCAATTGCTCCTGACCTGCGTTGGCCTTCAGCAAGTTTCCGTGCAAATCCAATGAAGCAACTCCGAGTGGGTTACTGTCGAACAATGATTGGTATTCCTGAAGACTTAATTGCTGCTGCTTGCTTGCTGTAATATCACGGGTCACCGCGATCATTTCCTGCAGATTTCCCTGTTTGTCATATAGATAATGAGTGATGGTATCTGCCCATACAACAGAACCATCTTTATGCAGGAGCCGATAGCTCATTCGATCAGGAGCAAGGCCCTGAATTTGACCAGCCACGTAAGCTTCGACCAGAGGCACATCGTTGGGGTGAATGCAGAACAGGCCAGATTGACCAACGACTTCTTCTGGATCATATCCCAACATGCTTTGGCTGGCTGGAGATACGTACTTGAACGTCCGCTCCGGGTCGGCCTGGTGTATGGCAATCAGGTCAAGCGAGGATTCGGTCAACAATCTTGAGATTCGACTGCTCTCTTCCAACTGCTTGCGCTGTACAATCAGTCGACTCTCCGCGTCCTTCTGCTTTGAAATATCCGCTGCCTGTACAAGCAAATAAAGCGGCTCGCCGTTCGCTTCATCCCTGACGATACAGGCTCGTAATGTCGCCCACAGAAGAGAATCATCCTTACGCTTAAGCCGTAACTCGGTTTCATACATCAGGATTAATCCATTAGTCATATCCCAGAACTTGGATCTAAACTCCTCCATTTCTAGGTCTTCCTCATAAATCATATGTACAATCGGGGAGTCAATCAATTCATCTTCACTGCATCCCAGCATCTCGCAAAATGCCGGATTAAGCTGTAGCCAACGTCCGTTCACATGCGAGGCAACAGCAATGCCGATCGGTGCATGTGTATATAACTGTTCGAACAGAGAGCGATTCTCTACAATTGGATTCGACACCACATATCCTCCTTTATTGGGAATCTGAATATATTCCGTATGAACAGATCGACCTGAACATAACTTCATTTATAAGAGTAGTACCCCAAAAGTAATGATTTATAAACGAGATCAACAAAATTCCAGGCAATAATCGACATTCTTATCGTGTGTTCATGCTGTCTGCACCTGGTAGACATAAAAACCGCATAAGTGGCGTCATATACTACAGAATACGCGTGCATACCCTTTTGTACAAGGCTGAACATCCCAATGATACTGGAGGTTATGATTATGATCATTGTTGCGAATCAACCGATTGAGCTGGTGCGTTCGGATTGGTCTGCTTTTGCATGGCACTGGTTACAGCAACTACAGAACAGTCCAACAGTATACACATATCAATCCATGGATCATCTTCACTTTGAATGGACGTTGCGCGAGTCTCTGGTTGATGCAGCGGAAGCGCTTGATCGAAGCGGGGTCAGCTTTGCCTCATTCGAGAAATCCAGGTGCAACCCGGCATATTGGAATCGAAATGCTGAAGGTGGCTTTGAGCTAAGGGCTGAGGTAACGCCTGCGGAGGGAATCCGGGACATTTGGAAGAATGGTCATTTGTATGCCTTTGAATGTGCAACAGCGACAGTGATCGTACTGTATGGCGGAGTATTGGGCAGCATTCGGGAAGATGATTTCAATTCACTGTTTCGCAACCTGCTGCTCTACGACTGGCACTATGACAGCGATCTACGATTAACGGAGAAGAACGGCAGCGACTCTGCGCTTCCTGGAGATGTATTGTACTTCAAAAATCCGGACGTTTCCCCTGAAACACCAGAGTGGCAGGGAGAGAATACCATTATGCTGCGTGAAGACCTATATTATGGTCATGGAATCGGGATTGCAAGCGGGGAAGAAATCATTCGTTCACTGAATCAAAACCGCATTCCCGGAAGTACAGTGTCAGCCTATTTAATGGATACGGTTATTTATCCGGACTTTCTATATCTATCCCGGTATGCCAAGAACAGTAACGCGAATTCACAGACAGCCTCGTCTACCCCGGTCTTACCGGGACAGTTGTATGTACGCATTGGCGGCAGCCGTTACTTGCGAACCTAAGTAGCTTGAAGCGTAATTGTCATTAGGATTACAGAAGTGCTATAACGATATTTCATGCTGAAAACCCCGGAGAGCAGCAAGTCAACTGCTGCTCTCCGGGGTTTTTTGGAGCACTTGGGACAACCAATCCCAAACGACCCGATTGTCCCACAGTTCCATTGTTATTTAGCTGATTTCGTTCATCGATTATCCAATGGGGTCTAACTGTACAACGACCTGTTTGCCGCTCACCTGAATACCTGTCGTTTTACTGCCATACTCAGCAAGAGATTTGCACAACTGTTCTGCCCATTCCTTGCCTGCTGTTCCTTCCTTGGCCCCATTCACCTGGATGACGAGCTTCACCGAGTCCCCCTTCGTCAGGATGCGCTCTGCCTGAGATTGCTTGGTCTCCCGATCGTGGTCTTCCATCTGCAGGTTCAGTCGAATCTCCTTCACTTTACGTTTATCCGGTGATTTCGCAGCTTTCTTCTTCTCTTGCTGCTTTTCCTGCTTCGCTGCTCCAGCGCCAATCAGTTTGCAAAGTGGCGGGCTGGTCATTAGAGACATACAGATCAGATCAACCTTGTGCTGCTTCGCAAGTGCAAGTGCGTCACGAGTAGACATGATGCCGAGATCTTCACCGTTCAGGCCGGTCAGTTGCACTTCAGTCGCTTTAATCTTTTCATTTTTGATCATGGTACATCCTCCTCTACAACAAAAGCCTGTCCTGACCTATGACAGATCAAGAGCAGGCTTGGATGTTGTAACTGAATATTCATCGTATCTGGACGTAATGGTTATACGTCGGTTTTGTGCATCTTACAACGAGTTGAACGCTTCGGTCAGAACTGGAACAATTTGCGATTTACGGGATACTACGCCTTTGAGCAGCGCTCTGCTATCCGACAATGTCACATTGTACGCTTTTTCTACAGCTTTGGTGGAAGCACCATAAGCCAATGCAACAGAATCGTTGTTCAGGATGTCGGTTACGACAAATACGAACAGGTCAAGACCTTTGCTGGAAATAATCGCTTCAATCGCTGCTTCAAGCTCTGGTTGCTTCACAAGTACATCATTCACGTCAACCGCGTTCACTTGCGCAATTTCCACTTTCGCTTGGCCCATTGCGAATTCTTTCGCATCCAGGGAGATTAGTTCAGCAATCGTTTTCTGGCTCAGATCCGCGCCCGCTTTCAGCATATCCAGACCATAGCTGTCTGCATCCACACCAGCAATGGCAGCCAGTTCACGTGCTGCTGCTACATCCTGTTCTGTGCATGTTGGGGATTTAAACAACAGGGAGTCGGAAATAATCGCGGACAGCATCAGACCAGCAATCGGTGCGCTGATTTCCACGCCGTTTTCTTTGTACAATTTATTCAAAATGGTTGCTGTACAACCTACAGGTTCTGCACGGAAATACAAAGGCTGGCTTGTCTCAAAGTTTGCGATCCGGTGATGGTCGATAACTTCAACAACCGTCACGTCCTCAATATCGCTGACGCTTTGTTGACGCTCGTTGTGGTCAACCAGGATGACCTTGTTCACTTCATTGGCTGCTGTTTTGATCAAACGTGGCGCTGCCACTTTGAATTGGTCCAATGCAAATTGAGTTTCGCCGTTTACTTCGCCGAGGCGAACAGCTTCAACGTCCTGACCCAATTTTGTTTTCAAGTCTGCATAGGCAATAGCCGAGCAGATCGTATCCGTATCGGGATTTTTGTGACCGAAGATTAATGCTTTTTCCATATTAATAGCCCTCCGTCAATTCTGATTTAGATTAATAAAATGTAATATTTCAATCATACCCTTACTGATTATAGCGTTAATAAGGCTTAATTCCAATCCCTTTACAGCGAATTAATTACAAATTCATGTCAGGGTCTTGCCTTTATACTCACAGTGAGCATAAATTCTGTTCCGCCCTTTCGATAGCTTCAGTCAGGCTTATATATGGATTATCATTCCGTAAACGAATGCACAACTCTGCCGTTCCGCCAGCTTCGATCCATTGTCGGTATGTATACCAATCCACATTCTCAAGAAAGTAAAAGGTTAGAGCTTCAATAGGATTTAATTTATACTTTTGTTTAAAGGTGACCTCTGATATCGAGTCTTGCACCAAATACTCTGCCTTTAACTCATACAACAGTTGAAATATGCTATGTGGATTTATATCCAGAATCCGCTGGACAAACTCATTGCGTCGATCCAGAGTATTTAATATGATATGCATATCACAGATTAACTCTTCGTCGTACATAGTGACATTCAATTTCCGTAGAAGTTCTTCTACACTCAATTCGGAATCATACGGAGCCTGCTCCAAAATGATTGTCCAAGGTTCGCGATATCCAAAACCAAAAACTTCAATAGCATCTGTGATATGCTGACCAATTGTTCTCCATTTTCTTCCCAATGAATCTGTAATATGATAGAAATGAATGCCATCAGGTATAGCTGCCAACTCAGTCCAAACGGGCTTCTTCCTAACAATATGTATTACAGCCTGTTGATTTACCATAGGTGTAACGTCTCTCATCCATCAATCCCCTCCACTTTAGGAGTCTGAAATTGAATTTCTAGTTTCAAGAAGACAACCTGCACTATCATAGTGCAATTCATATTCCAAATATATCATCTGCACTTTGAAAGTGCAACCATATCCAACTAAAACTTTTAAATAATCTTGCTGGAGGATCACTATGGATTTCGATAAAGTCACACTACACTGCAAACTCGATGAGATCTTGAAAAAGCACAACAACATGTCTGTCCTCAAATTGTCAGAAGAAATTGGACATCGTAGAACAACCATTATGGAACTGTTGCACAACACCAATATGGATAAGAAAAAGATTTCTGCATCCCTCATTGTGAAACTCTGTGTATACTTCGATATCACACCTAATGATTTATTTGAAATCCGCCGCGTGGATTAGATCTCGGGACCCTGACGGGTCTCTCCTCTTTTCACAAAAAGAGTCTGCACACTTCCGTCTTCGCTGATCTCCAGCAAGTTCAATTGAGCACCATAAGCACATCCGCCATCAATGCCAATCTTGTCTCCACTAGGGTCAAACCAGACACCTGGCTCGTTATGCAAGTTTTTGACTGGAGTGTGACCGAATACCACCGTCTCCTCAAGCGAGGTTGGTCTCGAATAGAACGGCTCACGAATCCAAATGAAATCACGCTCTGACTGGGTCCGCCAATCCTCCACCTCCGGATTAATCCCGGCATGTACAAAGATATAACCAGGAATTTCGTATACAAGGGGAAGCTGTTCCAAAAAACGAAGATGATGCTCATAGTGTGTACGGAGCCACCGTTTGGCTTCAGTATAAACATCCCAGTCCAACTGCTCATCATCCAAAGAAACCTCAACATAGCTGGCCAGCGTCTGTAGACCTCCATTGCGAATCCAGTGTTTGTCATATTCCTCGACATCATGGTTCAGCGCCTTGACCATCATCGCATCATGATTTCCTTTGATCGCAATAATGTTGTACTGTTCGTGCATCTGCATAATCTGTTCCACGACCTCTTTGCTCTTCGGTCCGCGATCGACATAATCACCTAACAAAATCAGCTCGTCCTGCTTCGGATCGTATGCTGCCTGCTCAAGCAGAGCAATGAATTCGTCGTAACAGCCATGAATATCACTAATGACACATCTGCGAATGTGAATCTCTCCTCTCCCTGATCACGCAAGAGTATAACCGGAACCTTGCAAGACAAAGCTCCAGCCATTTCAGAATACTAATTCCCGTTCAGTACCGATTAATCCTGCTTTAGTTTAAAGGCTTCCGCTATCAGGCTGAATGAACGCAAACGATCCTCAAATGAGTGAATCGCTGATGCAATAATAACTTCATCCGCTTCATAGCGTTCAGCCATTGCCGTAATTTTGTCCTTCACTTGATCCGGTGTACCCACGATGGAAAAAGAACGGCGTTGACGGATCTGTTCCATCTCCATGGCCGTAAATGGATAGTTATTCACCGTTTCCAGGGATGGGAATGAGTTCTGCTCCAGACCCCGGCCAAGCCGCAGGAAGAATAACTCATTGCTGCGAGCCAGTTCAGCGGCCGCTTCTTCAGTCTCTGCACAGAATGCCGACACCGCAATCATGGAATGTGGTTGGTCATTCAGGATGGAAGGTTTGAAATGTCTGCGATAATGCTTCATCGCTTCCTCTCCACCCGGCGTTCCGAAAAATTGGGCAAACGCGTATGCGGTCCCTTGTGCCGCAGCAATTCGCGCACCTTCGGAACTGGAACCGAGCAACCATACTTCGGGAACAGTTGGTACGGATGGTCCGGCTACTAAGGATGCAAAACGATGATCTTCCGGCAGCTGTTCATGAAAGTATCCACCCAGATCGGCAATCTGCTGCGGGAAGAATTGCACATTCGATGACTTTCCTTCATTCAGAGCCCTGCTGGCAATCGGCATGCCGCCCGGTGCTCTGCCAATACCAAGGTCGATTCGGCCAGGGTGTAGCGCTTCCAGCAAACGGAAGTTCTCGGCAACTTTATATGCACTGTAATGGGGCAGCATAACGCCGCCTGAACCTACGCGAATTCGATCTGTATGTGCTGCAACGTGTGCAATCATAACTTCCGGACTGGAAAATGACAGTGCCCCGCTGCCATGATGCTCCGACATCCAGAAGCGGGAGAATCCCAATTCATCTGCATGTTTGGCAAGAGTTACAGTCTCCTGAAGGGTATCCTGTACCGTCCGTCCTTCATTAATATGTCCATGTTCAAGTACACTAAGTTTCATCTATATTCATTCCTTTCGTCATCCTGCGTTAGTGGCTACATCTTCCATTGTAACATTATTGATTACAGTTTCAAAGGATATCTCCTTTTCATTACACATATAGATGTACGATGAATAAACAAATAACGCCACCAGCTCGTGAGCCAGTGACGCTATAGTATTTCATACATATAAGAATTCAATTACGGTGCACGTTTGGGCAACAGCTTTACATACTCGTCAGACAGCTTCATCAAGCTGAGTACGTGCTCATAATCGGAACGATACGGTTCAAAATCCGTGACGGGTTCATACGTTTTTAACGAGTAAGCTGTTCCATCATCAAAGCCCGCACCCGGAATAAACATAATGTCATTATTCACAAATGAACCTGTAGGCAAGTAATACCGGATACCGAACGAATTATGGTCCATGTTAAGCAAATCGTGTCCAAAGGATGTGAATTTCTCTTCCTTCAAAGAGACACCCATCAGGTTCATCACCGTTGGTAAAATATCCAATTGACCGCCAGGCTGTTCTATAACTTGACCTTTCGCCTGTTTCGGCGTGTGGATTAAGAGCGGGATGTTGAAACGACTAACTTTACCGTCATAGGGCACGCCCAGATTAGTCTGTATCTGCTGAGTAATCTCATCGTTTGCCGGCAGACCGAAATGGTCGCCATATATAACGAGTGTTGTGTTATCCCATAACCCGTTTGCCTTGAGTTCATCGATCAGTTGACCTACCGCATAATCCGTATAATTGATCGCTTGCAGATAATCATACAGTAACGTATTGGTGATCGTGGCCGGGATGGTAATTCTCGCTCGGTCCGCAGGAACCGTAAACGGCGAGTGGCTGGATGCTGTAATGAACTGAGCATAGAACGGCTGATTAGCAGCCTGATGCGCAGCCATTTTTTCCACACCTACACGATATAATTCCTCATCCGATGGTCCAAAATCATTAAACTTATCATTCTTGAAGCTAGGCTTGTCGAAGTACCGATTGAATCCAAGCGCTGGATACATTTTGTTCCGGTTCCAGAAGGTGACGTCATTGACGTGGAACGTTTCTGACTCATATCCTTCTTTCCCAAGCAATTTTGGAAGACTTGGCAGATCACGGTCACTATACCCTGCTGACATAGGTACAACTCCGGTTGGATAGATGGATGTGTTCGACATGAACTCGGCATCCGATGTATTTCCCTGTCCGATCTGTTGGAAAAAATGAGAGAAATAATAGCTTTCTTTGGCCAGATCATTCAGAACAGGGGTTAATACCTGACCGTCGAGTGAAGCATTAATCGGGAAGTTTTGAAATGACTCCAGTTGGAGGACAATCAAGTTGCTTCCTTTGGCCTGACCAAAATATTTGGTTTTAATAGCCGTGCCCTGACTCGATTTATCCTGATACGGATACTTGCTAACCAGTTGATTAATCTTGTCGATTGTTTCGTTAATGTTGCCATTCGCAATTGCTTCATTTTCTTTGCTCGTCAGAATCGCCGATGATACCTGATAATTCAGGAAACCAAGATTTTCGGCACGAACAAGTTCATTATCAATCGTTTCCCCTTTGACAATGAAGCTGCCTGACAGCACGATGCTAAATGCAGCCGTAAGGGCTACACCCAACTTGCCCCAATACCGCCTCCGGCTTCTGCCGAAATGGAGTCCACTGTCGCGATAGCTGCTGTTACGAACTGAGGCACGACGACTGCGCAAGATAAACCATACTGGTAGAGCCAGTACGATATCCACAAAAAACAGGAAGTGCTCAGGTCTTACCAAAGGTCCGATACTGCCCCTCACTTGGGCGACTTGGCCTAGTTCGCTGAGTGCCGTATATGTGGGAACCGAACTGAAATGTACGTTATAGAGTGTCGCCGCGAACAATACCAGCGAGAACAACACATTGAATCCTGCGTACACTGCACGCTTCCAGCCTTTTGGCACGATCAGATCGAGGATACATACCACTGTCAGAGCCCCCAATGCGTCAGTAACGAAACCGATGCCGGACAGACCCTGGAAAAAGAAATACCGCAAAAGCGACAGCTTCAGCAGCATAAGAATAAATAACACGGCAAATAAAGTCCGTGATGAGGTCCGCTCATTTTTGGAATTAAACATGGTCGCTTTCAACCCTTATCTGAAATTTTTACGTTCCTTTTACAAAACGCATATTTCAGTATAACAGTTTTGGGGTTGGTATTCCATGAGGGGATATGGAAACATTACGCAATCGTCGATATATCGCCGTCCTGCCTGTTTTCGTTTGGGTCCATCTTCTGAGCAAGGAGTGACGCCTGTGCGGCAGCAATACGAGCAAGCGGTACCTGTTCTGGCAGACAGCTCACATAATCCAGACCAATACGGTGGCAAAAAGCAATGGAAGCCGGATCGGCTGCATTCTCGCCACAGATGCCTGCTTTTAGATGAGGTTTCCGAATTCGGCCCTGAACGAGAGCCATCTCCACCAACTGCCCCACTCCGTCGATATCCAGCACTTGAAATGGATTGCTGGGCAGTGAGCGTTGTGGCTCAATAAAATGAAGAAATGGCTTCTCCGTATTGTGACGACTGTAACCAAACGTCATCTGTGTCAGCTCATCAGTGCCAAACGAGAAAAAGTCCGCATGACGGGCGATAGGAGCTGCGGTCAGTGCCGCTCGAGGAACTTCAATCCGTGCTCCAACTCTGTAAAGACAGTGACGCTTCTCCTCTCCAAGCACCTGGTCCGCAACATGATCCACCAGATCTCTCATGACCTGAAGTTCATTGGCATGACCTACCAAAGGAATCATAATCTCAGGCCTCACCCACTGCCCTTGGCGGATGCCCTTCACCGCTGCACGAAAAATGGCTTCAAGCTGCATATCGTAGATTTCCGGGAACACGGTTCCCAGTCGACAGTCCTGCTGTCCTAGCAACGGATATTGTTCATGCAATTCCAGCACCCTGCGGATGACACGCTCAAGCTCCTTCACTTCGGTGTTGTTTTCCTCCAATTTCCAGAGAGCCAACTGCTCACGTCGTTCGTTTAACCTTTCAATATCAGGCAGCAGCTCATGCAGAGGCGGATCAAGCAATCGAATGGTTACCGGATAACCATCCATCGCTTCAAAGAGTTGTTCAAAATCAGCCTGCTGCATTGGCAGCAGACGATCCAGTCCACGTTTGCGCTCAGCTTCGCTGTCTGCCAGAATCATTTTCTGTACAAAAGGAAATCTCGAAGCAGACAACAACAGTTGTTCTGTTCGACACAATCCAATGCCCTCAGCCCCTAACGAGCGGGCCTTCACGGCGTCCTTTGGATGATCCACATTCGAAAGTATTGTAAGTCCCTTCATTTCATCAGCCCATTCGAGCAGAAGCTGCAGCTCTGGTGATAAATTTGAAGATGCTTTCAGCAATTCCGTCACATGCCAAGGCTGGATACGCAATATTGCATCCTCTTTGGTGATTACTCCTTCATCCACGAGATCTACAGTACTCCTCAGCGTCGCCTGCGAGGTTAACCTCGCTTCACTGATTTCCACAAGATACAGGGTCCCAGAATCCACAACAAATTGGATCTCCTGTACCTCTCTCGTGTGGGACTCCAGATAACCGCAAGCATCCTGCAAAAGACCATACAGTTCAGACTCTTCACTCCGCAGTTGATCCAGTCCTTCATTTGAACGCCAGGAAGCAGCAGATGAAACGTAATCACCTGTCATGCCTCGTTCCCCAGTACCCGGATGACGAGAATATACCGTTCCGATTCCGCTGCGGTCACCACTCTCGCCATTGACCATCACCTGTATAAGAACAGTTGCTACTTGAGTTTCATCGGAGAAATGAGAAGGCTTGCGAAGAAGTTCTTGTTGGGAGTTGGGCCGTAGAACACGCTGTGAATCAGAAACTACACGCATCGCTTCTTTTAACTGTAACTGCACATCCTGAGGGAAAGGCTGATGTCCTCTCTCTTCAATTAAACGTTTATATTCCGCGATGGCGAATTCTAGCTTCGCTTCATCGAGTATCGAGATATCACCCAATTTTTCTTCAAATAGGGCATACGGAATGTCGTGTACCAGTTGACCATAATCCTGCAATAAAATTCGATAACAATTAAGGGCATACTGACGATCATTCGTTTGCCTCGCGAAGCCCTCCACCGTCACATCATTCAGTCCTACATGAAGCAAAGCATGGGATGCTGTACCACGGGAACACGATTCACTTGACCGGACGGCAAGCAGCAGCGGTACTGAGGAATCGCCGAAGAATTTGCCGGATTGCTTCTCAAGATGCTGAATTGCCCTCCCAATCTCTTGGGCTCCTTCAGCTGAAAGATGTGCAAGACGGGTACAGAACGCGCGACAGCCTTCCTTTGTTACAATGAACCCGGCCGGAACGGGCCAACCTGCCTGGAGCAATGCTGCAAGTCCAGCCCCTTTACTACCCATCAGCCCTTTCATCTCTGCCGTACCTTCTTCCAATAGAACTACCCGTTTCGTCATTACAGCGCTCCCATCTGCCATTACATGGCTGTGCTTAAAAGGTAATTCGGTCGCTCGAATTGTCCTTTATCTAATGGTATGTCGCAATGCGGCAGTCAAGGACATTTGCTTCCTCTTTTTGTGTTTGAATTGAAGTTGTATGTTGGGCGCTCGTATATGGTAATATAAAGCTTGACTCAATCTAAATAGCTACATCCAAATGCATACCTGCTTCAACCATGATCAACTACGTATATAAGGAGTGTAAATCAATGTTTACTCAAGTCGGGCAAATTATGTTGTATGTAAACGATCAGGACAAGGCTCTTCAATTTTGGACGGAAAAAGCAGGTTTCCATATCGTTAACGAGGTGAATGGGAATGGCATGCGCTGGATCGAGATTGCTCCTGTGAAGGATGCTCAAACTACCATTATCCTGCACGACAAAGAATTCGTTGCCAAAATGTCCCCTGAATTAAACCTTGGCACACCATCTCTTATGCTTTTCACAGATAATCTGGATCAACTTTACACTCACTTATCCAATAAACAAGTTACGGTTGGCGAGATTGTAACGATGCCTGGCGGAAGAGTATTCAACTTTGCAGATGACGAAAACAATTACTTTGCTGTTATGGAGAAAAACTAAATCTCCTGGATCACCTGAGTAATACCACACCAAAAAGCCCGTTCAGTAATGAACAGGCTTTTTTTCTATATTTTGATCTTATGCAAACCTGCTTGCATACGTTGCTGTTTTCCCATGTTGTTTCGCAGTAATTCCACGTGATTTATTGCATAATTAATTTTAATTGGTTATGCAACTCCACATATTACCCGTTTCTAACGTTAAAGATTTGAGTTAAATTACAGACTATAGCGTTTTAAAGGAGGCTTCGATATGTGCGGAAGATTCACGATTACAGATCCAATCGAAGAAATTATGGACAGGTACTATGCTTCTATTGCTGAAGGATTTGAGTACAAACCTAATTACAACGCTGCACCTATGCAATTCATCCCGACAATTATCGGTAGCAAAGACGGTAATCGATTGGGGGCGCTCCGATGGGGTCTAGTTCCTAATTGGGCAAAGGATGAAAAAATAGGAAATAAGATGATTAACGCCCGTGCAGAGACACTCACAGAGAAACCAGCCTTTAAACGCCTGATCAGTTCCAAGCGTTGTATTATCCCATGCTCGGGATTTTATGAATGGAAAAAGGATGGATCCGTAAAGCAACCAATGCGGATTTTAATGAAAGATGACTCCATCTTCTCGCTTGCTGGCCTATACGATACTTGGATTGATCCAGAAGGTAACAAGCTTTCAACATGCACTATCATTACTACTGAACCTAACAGTCTTATGGCGGACATCCACGATCGTATGCCAGTCATTCTCCGGCCGCAAGATGAAGCAGATTGGCTAAACAAGGAGTCGGACAAGGAAAGCGTTTTGAGGCTTCTCAGGCCACATGAGGCCGATGAAATGATAGCATACAAGGTGGATTCTGCAGTAGGTAATGTGAGAAATAATAACGAGGAATTGATCAAAGAGGTCAGTTAAGAATAAAAAGGAGCAGCGAGGTCATCCCCGCTGCTCCTTTTCGTAATGAATTAATTGAGATATATCATTAAGCTCTAATGCTTTCATAATCTTATTCAGGTTGTCAGGCGATCACGCCTATGATTTATTCTCAGCCATGTCAGCGACTGTGTGCGATCGAAAACAAGACGACGGCCTTCGTCAATACGCTAAATGACGCTAAGAGCAAGAAAAAGAAAAAAATGAACCAAACGCTACAGGCCACGCAAGTTCCCGAGTAATGGCTAACACAACGCCTGTTCACCCCAATCTTAACATAAACAGCAATTAAATTTTCATTAGAAGGGCTCAGTATGAACATCGCAATTTGGATAATCTCTTTAACGGGACTGTTTATCTCAGTGGCTGCTTTAATACTGACTTTCAGAAACTTCCAAAAGTAATAGAAGGATTGGGAATGCAACTACCTTGGAAGTATAATGGTTCAGGAGATTTTACATTACTCAAGTATAATTCAGGCCATAAACCGCAATATATCATCGATCTTCTTCCCATGGGATATAACACCATAATTCATCCAAGTCATAAAATCCACCTCATATACGTGACCGCTTTTTACGGCAGGCATTCGTTTCCACTCCTCTCTCTCCAGGAGCTTCCGCTCCTCTCCGGAATAGGCAGAATCCATATTATCAAATGTGATAAAGAGATGATCTGCCTCAAGCTGACATAGCTGCTCAAGCCCAATACCGACTCTTCTACTTTGACTCGCCCATTGCTGAACACGAACATGCGGGGTCAATCCGAGATCCTGATACAGCACAGGTCCTACATAACCGTATTGATTTCCATAGAGTGTAATTTCCGATGCAGAAATACGCAAAAAAGCGACGGTTTGGCCACGCATATGACGTGTCAAACGTTTCTTGGCTTCCTGTGCCTTTTCCTCATAATCACCTATTACATCCTGCACCCGACTTACCTTTCCCAGCACATCCGCTGTGGATTTCAAAATGGAACGCCAGTCCTCACCCTCGTGCTCCATATAAAACGTCGGTGCTACTTGCTCAAACCGATCCAGATTCCAGCGTTTATACCCGTCGTTCAACATAATAAATTCAGGCACATTCGTTTCATTAAAACCTGCATCTATCCGAGTAACATCGAATTCAGGGATATCTTCCATTCCCAAATAATGCTGCCTGCCCCATGAGCGATGGGAGCACTGCAACACGGGTTTTATTCCAAGAGCCAGTACAAAATCCTCTAGATACGGTGCAAACACACGTACTTCTTGACGGTAATGGCGCCGATATACCCCTGGTGAAACACCTGCATATTGCTTGAATCGGCGGCCGAAATAATACTCGTTATTAAATCCCACATTCTGTGCAATATCATGCAAGCGATCATCGGTCATCTGTAACAGCAGTTTGGAATGCTCCAATCGTACAGCATTTACATAATCAAGCGGAAGCTTGCCTGTGATCTCCTTGAATTGTCGGGTATAACTGGATCTGGTAAGCCGGATCTCTGCTGCCAGATCATCAACTGTTATGGGCTGATCGTAGTGTTCGCGAATATAACGAATCGAGCTTTGAAGCCGGGCACGGTCATCCGGCGATTCAATCTCGGGATCATTTTGCCGAAGCAGCACTCGGAACCACTCCTGGAAACGCAGTTGCATCTCCCATTGATCCAGCCAATCATGAGCAGTCTGCCCACGCGATATCTGTTCTACCGATTTCAGACAGGAACTCCATGGACTATAATTCAGCTCAATAAGAGGCAACCGATCTTGATCTGAAATCAAGACTGGAAGCCCTTGTTGCGCCGTTTCGTCTTTTATACTCAACCTACTGGACGTATCTTCTTTTACCTCAGCTACCATCAGTTCAAGTCTGTAATATTGCAACTCACTGGAGCCTTCAATCACAATGGTACGTCCAGCCGGAACAAACAGAATCATCCCTTTTTCCAGGCGAGTGTCCCTATTGTCCAAAGAGTCTATTGAGCCATGCCCACCCGTCACTACGAAAAGAGCGTGTGATGTTGTCATGTTATATGTCTGCCTTTTGGGGATATCAACTTGGCTATAATCCATGTATTTCATATGTTGTAGCATGCATAACCAGGGCTTGGAAATCAGTTGTACAATCGTGGGACACATATTCATCTTCCTTAATTGAGAATTGTTATCATTTACAACAGTGTAAACGAAAAAAGAAAGCTCTTCAACCCTGAGGGAAGAACTTTCTTATGGAAAAGGCTTATGGCGTCATTTTTTGCAAGAGATCATCAATCTTCAATGTGTTTGCCGTAATCGCACCTGATTGCCAATAGGATCTTTCCATCATGTACACATGGTTGTTTTTGACTGCCGGGAGAGATTTCCACAACTTGCTATCCAGCACCTTCAAAGCTTCCTTGTTCTCTGGAGATGACCACTCTCCATTGGATGGAAATACAATAATGTGATCCGCATCAAGCTCTGGAAAAGCTTCTTCGGACAGGATTTCCTGATATTCTTCCATGTTGCCGACCAATGGATGAGGTGTTAGACCAAGCTCCGAATAAATAAATCCGGTAAATCGATTTTTCACACCGAACAATGCCAATGTATTATTGCTGATATTCAGTCGGACAACCGCTACGGTCTCATCCCCAACGGCTTCCTGAAGCTTCGCCTTAGCGTCTGCAATCTTGGCTTCAAATGCCGCAACAACTTCTTTACCCTTGTCCGGTTTACCAACAACATCCGCAATGGTCGTTAAAATTTTATTGGAATCCTGTAGAATATCTTCAGGCAGGCGATACGTCGGTGCCACCTTTGAATACATCTCATATTTCTCCATGTCCACTCCGCCATCCACAATGATGAGATCTGGATCATATTGCAACAAAGCCTCAATGCTTCCTGTAGTATCAAATTGAGGCACATCCAGATCCAGATATTCCTGCACTCCCCACAACGGGTGATACCATTGAACTACAGGTGTAATATCCAGTGCTTTCAGATAATCTTCCACATAGATACCAGCAATCCGCTGCGGATGCACCGGGATCGTCACATCACCGAATTCATCCTGAATGACACGTGTCTCAGGTTCTTTTTCTGTTGTTTCAGATGTACTGCCATCCGATACTGCGGTCCCAGATGCAGGAGCCTGTTCTGCTTTTGACTCAGAATTTGCACTACAGCCCGATATTACTACAACCATGAGTAGCAGTATGATCGTCCACCCTTTGAAGCCTTTACTGAACCTTACCATGATACCCTTCACCCCTATGTAATCTGTTGTTGTATCGGTGAGAACATGCTTTATAAATAATGATTATCATTCTCACTCAATGCTTAGATGAATTGTACCTTATGCTGTGCAAAACTCACAATACACATTCGAAACTATTTTTTTATACAAACGAAAAGAATATACAACCGTCACCCCCGCTTAACGCAGGGGTAATGTACCTTGTTGATAACGTTCAAGTAATTGCATAACAAATGAATCTTGCATTTCATCCTGTAATAGAGCAGCACCAATCAAACCAATATCATCACTGACATATCCCGCTAGTTCCGGATCGCCCGCAAGAGCAATCGTTCGTTTGAAAGCCAGTTCCCTGCAAACACGAAGCACTTCTTCTTCCACGACGTCAGAATTCTGAGCAAACCGTTCAATTGCCTGCATCCACACATCGGCAAATTCGGAAGCATCCCGTTGATCCAGATAGGCTTCCACTTCCAGTCCTTCGAATGTCTGCTGATTAATCATCAGCCCCTCATTCAAATCAGCCAGCAATTTATCTGCATCCACTCTACTCATCTGGCTTCCCTCCTCCATTCGACGCTGTCAAATACATCTCAGGAATCACAAAACGCTTCATCACATGTTTCCGATCCGCAGTGAAATGATCCAATTCAAGAGCCTGATATTCATTCAGGACATGTTCGAAAATACGAGCAATCACACCACAATCGGCCAAGGCATTGTGCCTGTGAATTTCGTCTGTATTCAGTTCATAATACCGGATCAGGAAATCGGTAGAGATGACCTCGGAGATTTCAGGATGAATATATGTAAACATCGCTTTTGTATCCAACACCGGATTGGAAAACATCATCAGCCCATTCATATCACAATGTCGTTTCAATATGGGCAAATCATACTCATAACCCGCCTGCGTGACTAATACCTTATCCCCGATGAATTCCAGAAAAGCCTGGAATGCTTCTGCAAATGAGGGAGCCTGGATCATATCCTCATTTGAAATACCCGTTAACTTCGCGACCGCTTCTGGAATCGGCCTAGAGGCGCGTACAAGTGAAGTGAACGTTGAATCTAATGTTTCTCCTTTTTTGTAGTTCATTGCACCAAATTGGGTCACACTCTCCTCTGCCGGGTTAATTCCTGTGCCCTCTAGATCAATTATGCAGTACATCCTATCTTGCAAGTTAGGGACTTTTAGCTCTTCAACAGTGTACGTATCCGGCATAAACGTAATCTTCATTTGGCGCTTTTCCCCCTTTCACCTATAGAACGCATATCTCAAAGAACTACACCTGTTCTTCCCACAATCGTGTTACCTGAACCAGCCTACCATCACGATCAAACTCCAGTTTGTATATGTCCGGCATCGTTGTGTTTGCCCAGAAGTCATAACCATAGGACGGATCATAATAATTGAAAATCAGGGTCATGATGTCCCCATGGGTGCCAATCACTATTTTTTGTCCCGCATGCCTTTCCAGAATTCGCTGTATAACAGCGATTGCCCGCGCCCCAGCGACTTCACCGGATTCTCCACCTGAATAAGCAAATGCAGGATCATCATAGAGCCTTTGTTTGGCTTTCCGAAAATGTTCATGCTTCACTTCAGGACCTGACAGCTCACGCTCACGTAAATCCTCTTCGGTGATCACTATGCCACCTGACACTTCAGCCAACCCCTGAATCGTATCCACGGCCCGTCTATACGGGCTGGAATAAAACGATTGTATCTGCTCCCGGTGGAGCAGACCCGCGACGGTCGCCGCATCCCTTTTTCCTTGTTCCGTCAGACCTCGCTCGCGTTCCTGCCCTTCCATATATTCAGACTGCGCGTGCCTTACAAAATATAAAGCCGTGTTGGCTTCATTCGTCATCTGTCCGCCATTCCTTTCTTCTTTTCAATCACAATTAGGCAAGTGCTGTCTGGCAAAGGTGCAGGTTGACCCTGTTCATCCATAAATATAATTCGTTCTCCAAGCGCCTCCGTATATCCTTCCTGAAGAAAGTGCCTGAATGTAATAATCTCGGCTTGCTCACCTAGCGCTTCGCGAATACAGTGCTCATATGCCGATGGGGTAAATATGCCGAATTGTTCCTGAATCTCATGGACATATGCTTCTTCGCCCCATGTATAGGTGTACAGAAATTCCATCGCATCGTTGATATCCAGTAGTGCCTCGTTATCGGAAATCCGCTCAAATTCAATGCTGCGTCCCTGGAAATCCTGCGTATACCGCTCTAGCCATCGCATCCCATCCGGTTCAAGGAAACGAATTCGACGCTTCTGTGCTTCGGGTTCAGTCATGATACCATCCCTGATCAGAATCCGGCCCCCGGGGGACAACACGTTAAACGAACTTCTTAGCGCAGCAACAACCGTATCCCTATTAAATCTGCGTCCGTCACGCTCAATATACGAATACAGTTCATGCAGAATGGATGAAAAAATAACCGTATCCACCGTGCCTGGCTGCACGTATTGATCCAGTTGGAGAGCATCCCCCTTCAATACTTGCCAGCGATGTGCCTCCCGCTGCTTTTTGCGCTCCAACGCCTCAATGACATTCGCTGAAATATCAATGCCGATTGGTTCCATCTCAGGTCGTTCCTGTTCAATCAGATCGAGCAATATTCCACCGCCGGGACCGATATCGAGCACACGTTTGCCAACCATGTAATCCAGTAGTACTTTCTTGTAATCACCTGAGCTGTTCATGTCGGCCAGATACGTCTCTTCATTATGGAACCGATCATACGCATCCCGACGCAATCCAAATAGGTCAAATAACAACAGCACAGCCTTCTCGTATAACGGAGACTTTTCTGCCTCAATACAGAAAGCAATCAGCTTCTCCGCCGCCGGGGAAAATTCAAATGTCACAAATACCGTATCCCGCAAATCCGGATGCCGTTCAATTCGATGTGTCAAATGAGGGTAAGTAATCGTCTCACCTGCTTCAATCTGCTCCCACGAATATTGCTCCAAATACTTTTCAATCATTCGTTTCTTGTAAATATTCAGTTTCTTGACACCCTTGTAGTCGTAATACATCGTGTTCATTAATGGTTCGAAGCTGATATGCCTTACCACATCCATTTGTTGTTCCTGCGAAGTCAAATTCAAGCCCACTGCTTCTTCGTCGGCTACTATGCCTGTACCTGTGCTGTTCATAATCAAATCATCTACAGATAACACCATAGCTTCACTATGCAGTGTCAAAAGGAAGATCTTAACCATCTCCTGCAACGAAAAATCATGCATCGCTGACTCCACATACCATAAGGTCCGATGAGCCAGAGGAGCGAGAAGTTTCTCTATCTCAAGCTGGGCTTGAAGTTTGGCATATGCTTCATCCATCGCTTCTCCCTGACGTATAGACGAGCTCCGTAAGCGTGACAGCCGCTCCTTCACATTCCAGTCCGTATGATGCGGCTCTGTAATGATCCAGCCTACGATACGCTGCACTTCAGCCTGAACTTGATTCCACAGCGATGGATCAACGCCAGCAATGATGCATTCATTTAATGCGATCAGGATGGCCTGCAATTCATCTGCGGTCAGCCACCCTTGCGTTATGAACGAGTGCAGTGGGGCATTTTCGGCAAATGGGATTTCCCCTCTTATGTACTGACCAATAAGTCCGTGTGTGGCAATAAGGGTACGAATGATCTCATACCGAGGTGTGAGTGAACCATATGCTGTTTGCACAATTTGTGTACTACCACTTGGATCATCATTTGATAAATCACTCGGGGATTCCAATCGAGATGAATGTTTCTCCTCACGATGTCCTTGCTTGCCATGCAAATGTCCAATACTTCCGTACATTTCATATACCTGTGCTGAACCAACATTGTGCACGAACAGGTTAACCCCCTGTTTCTGCCATTTTCGCCGCTGTTTCGGTGATCCTGCCTTTGCCGTTTCCGACCAGACCAGCACATCCTCCAGAATTTCTCGCATCCAAAAAGAAACTTGAAGCTGCTCCAGCACCTGGAGTGTGCGTTCTACGTAATCCAGTACCGGATTCGTGCCTTCCAGCTCAGCTATAGAATGAATGCGTTCCAGGTTAATATTCGGCTGCTCTGCCGCTGCCAGTAGCTGCAGCCACAGCGGTTGCTCCCCTTCCGGGAGATGGCCTGATTTGTAAGATTGTATGGCCTTTAATGCGTTCAGCATGGATTTCTTCACCTCGTTATCCTTGTTAGTTAAACTAAAAATGTCATTTCAGCAGACGAATACGATCCTGCACAAGCTTGATTAACTGATCCGCTTCCACTGCAGGTAACCTCTCGTCTAAACGTGCAGCCGCGACAGGCAGAATCCAGGCATCCAACTCCTGGCGGGATATCCCGGAAATCTGGATGTAATGTTGGATATAATGATCCAGCATTACATTGCGAGCCAATTCAAATCCCTTATGAACAGCCGGGTCTGTATCCTCCGGCAACGTTCCGCTCATTAATATTACCCAGCTGCGTGCCACATCACCCGCTGGATCACCCGACATGCCTGTCATCCAGTCTATAACCCAATATTGATCTCTCATTTCATTTAACATGACATTATCGGGATGAAAGTCGCCATGACAAATTTGCTTTCGCTCTGGAAGAGACGACAAATAAGCAATTACCTGTGTCTTATCCTCTTCCGACAACAGAGAGGTATTTCGAATGGCTCCAGTAAGAATCTGCTTTTGTGTGGGGAATGCTCCTTCATCATCCTGTTGGGCGTGAAGGCTATGATGACAGACTGCCATTTGACGCGATAGTTCTTCGATCAACACGGGCTCCTGAATCATGAGGGATAACATCGTGGTGCCTTCAATACGTTCAAATATAATCCCTTTACGCGATACATCATCCATAAACAACCTCGCCTGTGGCACAGGCAAGCCCTTTTGGAATACTGCCTCGGTAATTCGAAACTCATTCTGGACAGCTTCGGTTGGAAAATCCGCATGGTATAATTTCATAATCTGATTTGAGGGGTACTCATAGATCTCAGCCGTTCTTCCTTGCCCAATTCGTCTCATTCTTCACTCTCCCTAACATGAGTAGACTACCTATTGCAGTACGATCCCTGTTGAAACGCTACCAGTTCAGCGCTGTTTATCGCTGTTGATGTTCACCCACGGCTGCCATTAATTCATTCATGATTCGTTGTCTACCCAACGGAGTCCAGCTCATTACAAACCAATTGGGAATACGCTTAACCTTTCCATCCTTCACCGCCGGAATTTGGGGCCATACAGGCGTTCTGGTCAACTCGTCATACATTTTGTCGCTACCGGCGAGAATATGATGATGATGAATCAACAGATGTTCCGTCTCCAATACAGGCATGGCCTCCGGTTGCAGCTCCATTCGCCACAGTTCTGCTGGAGCCTGATTGCTCGGACGCAGACCAAGTTCGCCGTATATCAATTCATTGAGCGGATGATTCACCCTGCCCTGAATGCCAATCGTCCTGTGGCTCACTTGCATGATGGTGATCCGCTCATGGCCCAGCATCCGGCGCAATGTCTGGCCTGTTGTCTCAATCTGCACATCCAGACGTGTCAGCATCTCGGAAGCCTCGCGTTCCCGGTTCACCAACTCGGCAATTTTCTCAAAGTTTCCTTTCCAGTCCCACACAGAGAAATCCAGAAATACAGGCGCAGCCGTTTGTTTGAACTGCTCTCTGAACTCTGTATGATAATGATCGGCGATGATCATATCCGGATTGGACTGCTCCAATTCCAGCAGTTGTCTGTGCAATTGTTCCGCATACTGCACATTGCTCTGACCTGGATACTGGAATAAATCCACCACACAGACCGGCTCGATTCCAACTGATTTCAGATGGTCGTCGAATCCGAGCGAGGATGCTACAGCCACCTTTAATTTGCCTCGCTTCATATATAATGTAGGGGATACACCCACCATGCGCTGAAACATGCGACTAAAGTAAAATTCACTTCGAAACCCGACCGCCGCTGCCACTTCCTTCACTCGACTGTTCTTCGTATTCAGCATCTGCTTCGCCCGGGTCATGCGCACATTGCTCAGGTACTCGACTGGCGGCAGACCTGTTTCACTTCGGAACAAACGTGAAAAAGCAACCGGTGGCATGCCACCTGCTGCTTCAGCCAGCTGTTCAATGCTTACTTTGTCCGTATAGTGCTGCTCCATATAAAGGATGCTCCGTTCAACCCGTTCATCCATTACGGTACTCTGCTGTTCCGGTTCATTCTTCATAATATTCTGGATCAATTGCTCCAACTGGACTCTCAACTTCAATGAATCCCGATTTCGTTCCTGCCCACTGTGATGATACAACTGCACGATCTGTTGGAGGATCTGTTGTGGATGATGCACGGGAATATGTCCTGGTGAGAGTGCACCGGATAAGGACAAAGAAGGCAATGCTTCATATCTACCTCTGGTCTTGGTAAGCCGGATCGGTTCAAACCATACACCATAATATTCAAACGTACTACCTTGTTCCGGGAATTCTACAATCATGCCGGGTACAAGCAAATATAACTGGAGAGGACGAACCTTCTGTAGCGCACCATCCAGTACAACAACACCTTCGCCCTCTGTAATAAAGCATAATATGTATACAGGAACCCGAACATGTTTGGCTTGTCGGGTCATGGGAAACTTTCGTTTACGTACTGAAGATAAAAGATAGATTAGATTGGCTTCGTTCACATATGATGGCATGAAAAAATGCACCAGCCTTTCTTGCATTCTGAATCCTTTTCTTCATTATATCCCTCTGCGTCGTAACAGCAAATACATCATATATGGAGCCCCGATAATCGCCGTAATTAATCCAGCTGGAATCTCATACGGAGCAAACCATATCCGTCCAGCGAGATCTGCGAGCATGACGATCAGTCCTCCTAGCAACGCCGCAATCGGCAAGCGAACCAGACTCCGGCTACCTGCCAGATGTTTTGCCATGTGAGGGGCCATTAAGCCAACAAATCCAATCGTTCCTGCCATCGACACCGCAGACCCGGCGAGCCCTACGCTCATCAGAAGGAACAACACCCGCATGGTCTCCACCCGCAGACCCAGTCCAGCAGCCGACTGGACATCCAGCAGAAACATATCCAGCCATCTGGACATCCATATTAATAGAAGAAACAGGATCAGCAGCCACGGCATTAAAGGCCAAAAGTGTTCCCACGTTCGTCCGTATAGACTGCCTGCCATCCACACGGAAGCCTGGGAGACCCGGAATATTTTGCCCACCGTCAGCAAATACGTGATTAATGCGCCAGCCATTGCAGATATGCCCACACCAATCAGCAGCATGCGAACCGTGGAACTCGCCTCTCCTTTTCTCCATGACAATCCATAGATTACCGTGGCCGCGAGAAAGGCTCCAATGAATGCAATCCACGGCATATGCCTCATCGGAAAAGTAGGAACCAGCACCATGACGGCAACCACCGCAGCAGCCGCACCCGAATTCAGCCCAATCACGCCAGGTGATGCCAGAGGATTTCTCGTAATGACCTGTAGGATTGTACCCGCCAATGCCAGACCGCACCCAACCAGAAAACCGGTCAGTACCCGGGGCAGCCTTAACTGATGAATGGTGAAGTGATATTCCTGATCTCCCCTGCCCATCAGACTGCGAAATACTTCTCCCGGAGGGATGGAGCGATCTCCTAACATCACATTAAGCACAAGTGCCCCCACATTCAACAGCAAGAGGATCAGAATAATGGTGAATGCACGTCTCTTTATAATAGAAGAAATCATATCGATCTCTCCTTTCTTTGGGCCAGATAGATGAGGAAAGGAGCACCGAAGAAGGCTGTAACCACCCCAACAGGAATTTCCTGCCCAGGCAACACAAATCTCGCCCCAATATCTGCTGTGAGCAGCAGTAGTGCCCCTAGAACAGCAGAGTACGGAACTACCCAGCGATAATCACTGCCTGTTATCGATCTTGCAATATGCGGAACGGCCAACCCGATAAATCCGATTGGTCCTGCAAGTGCGACTGCACTGCCAGCCAGCAGAACAATCGCGATAATACAGATGACCCTAATCATCTTCATTCGCTGTCCTAATCCTTGAGCCACTTCATCTCCTAAGCCAAAAATGTTCAATTGACTGCTTAATGCAAACGCACAGATGATGCCAATGATTAGATAAGGCAGAATTTGAATAAACAGATCCAGATCCCTGCCTGTTAATGAACCCGCCAACCAGAAACGCATCGTATCCAAAGACTGCTCATTCAGGATAAGAATGCCTTGTGTCAGTGAAGCAAATAACAAATTTAATGTAGCCCCTGCCAGAACTAGTTTTACGGAAGATAAGGGTTGTCTGCCCGTGGAACTGAGAAGGAAAACCATCACGCCTGCAACCGCGGCCCCCAACAGCGCAGACCATGCAAATAATTGTAGAGACGTCGTTCCCAGCCAAAAGGAAGCAAGCACCGCGGTAAGTGCCGCGCCATAATTAATACCGAACAGTTCAGGGCCTGCCAGAGCATTGCGGCTAATCGCCTGCATTAGGCACCCGGCCACAGCCAGTGAGCTGCCAACCACTGCGGCAATAACCGCTCTTGGCAGCCTAACGGTTTGAATGATCAGGTGTTCACGCGAGCCATCAAAGGCATAGAACGTATCAACAACAGAACGAAATGGAATCTGTACGATGCCATACATGATGCTGAATAGAAACGCGAGAAGTGTCAACACGATGATGGTTGCTAAACCAGTGATTTTAAACCTGATGTTTGTGTTCATTTTTACGCCTCCGACCTGCATGCTGCTTGATTTATGTACTTCAATATGTTGTATAAATCATTTTAAAAAACGGACTGTAACAATTTTTTCCTTCTATATATATAGGATCAAATATAGAGCACGAATATAACGTGGCACGAGCCATATGCAGAAAAATCAGAAAAATTGGATCGTCACATTCGACGACCCAATTTTACAGTTAAGCTATGACCACTTGGAAGCATAATTGCAATTGATAAAGTGCAGATTTCCCAATCCATTGTCTCTGGAAAAGGTGCAGCATATTTTGCGTTTAGTTGGCTACATAGGTATTCAAGTCATCCACGACCTTGTTCACAGCCTGAATGCCCAGACCACTCATCCAGTACTCCCAATCGACCGGGTGCACAGCTTGGTTTTGGACCCCTTTCAACGTCGCCCACAATTTACTTTTCTCCAGCTTGGCGAATGCATCCGGCTCACGGTTAAACCAGAAGATTACGTCACCATCGAGATCAGCAATCTGTTCTTCCGTAATATCCTTGGAGAAGTCTGCATCCTGCTGTGCTGCGGGACGAACAATTCCGGCATCCTCCATAATCGTACCTGCAAAGGTTTCTTTCAGATAAACCTGAATTTTGTCTTCACGGGGACGGAACAGCGATACTTCCTTGGCATCTTTGCCTGCAAGCGTGGATTTCAATTCCTCAATGCGCTGCTGATATGTATCCAACAGCTTCTTGCCATCTTCCAGCTTGTTTACAGCATCGGCATGAAGCTGCAGATTTTCTTTCCAGGTTACCCCGAGTGTTTCTACAAACACCGTAGGAGCGATTTGTTTTAACTGATCATGGATGGCATCATGTGTATCTTTATTTCCAATGATCAAGTCCGGCTTCAGTGCATCGATAGCCTCCAGGCTTGGTTCATTCACCGATCCGATATTCTCAATGCCTTCTGTGCCTTTCAGATAGGCCGGGTAAGGATCGCCTGCTGCCAGAATGGAAGGTGCGCCTACAGGTTTAATGCCCAACTCGAGCAAATTATCCAAGGCCCCAATGTCCAGTACCACAATTCGACTTGCATTTGCCGGAACCTGAACCTCACCATATGCATCTTTGACGGTACGTGTATCTCCAGTATTGGCTACGGTTTCTTCTTGCTTTGGTTCGGTTGGAGCTGTTTCCGCTGCTGAACCGTTGGCGGCACCCGATCCCGAATTCCCACAACCCGCGAGCACCAGCATCAGTACCGCCAGCATAACAAAATGTACCCATGGTTTCATTCCAATCCTCTTTCTCTCTACTTGCATTCCATCCAACCCCCTGATCCTATTTAATAACCTAATCAATAATGATTATCATTATTAAAACAATATCCCACAATTCCAGTTTCTGTCCATGCAATATTCTTTTGATCTCATATACTATTTTTTATCCTCATTCGACCCATATTTATCCATAATCGAGTGCGTCAGTGGATTCGGAACTTGATGAATACGCAATTCATCATCTGGAAACAAGCGACGCTTCGTCAATTGCTCTACTCCGATCTCGGGATCAAACAAGGAATACAGTTCGTAACGTTCATGAAACTCAGGGAAACGCTGTTGATAGTCAGTAATGATCTTACGAACACTGTTCCAGAAGGTCTGCTCTCTGATCTGGTAATGCTCCTGCATGAACAAAGCCAGCTCTCCAAGATTGATAAAGAAAAAGGCATCGTGTATGAAATCCCGCACTTCTGTCGGTGCGTCCGTCTCCAGGAATGAATTACGGTTCACACGGCGGTGATATTCCGGTACCTCAACAAGCGCTGGACAGAGCCTTGGATCGGCAAGTGCCTCTCTTGTAAATCGAATTCCATCGTGAAAATCCTTCAGCGCAATGCGCGAGGGCCTGCCTTCCCGGTGAATGAGCAGCATATTCTGTGCATGAGACTCCAGCGCAATCCCATGAGCGAACAACCAGTGAATGAGCGGTCGTACCGAAGTCAGTAGCAGCTCGGACAACCATTCATCAGCACCCAGCTTTTTCACCCAAGGATCAATTACCGGGCGGCCTGCATGGTCCAGTGTAGCCAATGCATTAAACGGAATCGCTGATTCACCCGGTTCCAGCCGGGAATGTACACTTTCCCTCCAAATGCAGGACAGCACACCATACGAGAGGGGCTTTAAAGCATCCGGAATCTGGTGATTGTCGTATGCAACGCCAGCAATCTCTCCCAAAAGAATGACACGCAGCTCATCTCTCAAGTAGGGATCTTGCTTGCGAATCCCCTGCAGCCAGTCGGTAATGAGAGGTGCATTCTCCACCGTATGTGGGGCGATCACCCTGCCTGTTGACGTATTGATCACGCTGAGCGACAGCTTCAAGTACGGTGAATGGGGACGTGATCGGTTAGCTAGCGTGCGAATCGATTGTTGAGCAGTATATCGATCTTCGCTGCTACCAAGCGGTACGATGCTCCCGTTACGAATGTCTTCTGCAAGAACGGAACTAATCGTTGTTCGCCATTGCCACGGATGGACTGGCATCATCACATACTCTGCCGGATCAGCACCCATTTCCTGTAGTGCCGTGAGGAAGCGTTCCAACACTTGTTCGCCAAGCTGATCCTGAATCCATTCTCTTGTAGCCGGTCCATGTTCATTCGTTCCATGACTTACCCGTGCATTTTGCTTATGAATTCCCACCCATATCGGTGTAATCCATTCACCGAACTCGGGTCCATATTCAAGCTGATCTTCGATTCGGAAGCCGATACGGGACTTATAACTTGGATGGTATGGATGACCCTCGATAATTCCACTTTCCCAGTCTTCATCGGGAAGAGAATGTAAATCAGTCTGCCGCTCAGCCCGTACATATCGCGCCAGTGTGTCATTGATCAGCGTCTGTTCCAGTTCTTTAACGAAATGCCGTAGTTTCCCTTCATCCGCGCCTATAGCTGGTCCAACTTCCAGCAAAAATAGAGAAATCGACTCCGCTTCTTGGCAGGCTGTAGTTCCAGCCTGAATACGTTCTCCCTTTTGAATGCTGCTACTTTCCGAAACCCAAGCCGGAGTCTCATCCACACAGACAAGTCTTGTAATTGGTTCATGGTTTAACCGCAAACGACCAAAGGTTAAATGCCTCGCTCCCCTGCATGCGTAGATGACCCGTTCACCGTTCAGCCCTATACCCTCCATTTCCCAAACGTTGAACCCCTGCTCCTCCCTTGAGGTATATTCCATAACACCTTCGTACATCAAGGATTCAACCAACTGTCTTAATATGCGTCTGCGTGCATCGGTATAGTGGTGTGAAGACAGCGCTGCGGTGTACAGTTTTCTTTGTTGATTTTGCCAATGCTCCTTCTCCACTCCAAGTCTATAACTTGCAACAACATTTTCTGGATGGCTAGAGGAGTCCTCTTTGCAAAACGGTTGCCTCTCCTGATCCTCATCATGGCTCTGATATTCAGATATTCTCGTGCTTTCCATGTGCATGCTCTCCTCCCCTCCTGATTAACTCTGCCGTACTGGCCTGTAGACATGCAGTGGATTACTTACCCGATGCACACAATCCCCCGGCCCTTCATGAATTCGCCGTCTGGTCAGTTGTTCCACTTCGATCTCGGGTGCAAAAACGTCAAACTGTTCAAATCGCGCCTGTAACTCCGGGAACCGCTCCTGGTAATTCAAAATCACTTCGGCAGCCATGCGCCACCATTGCTTTTCGCTCAGGCCAAAGTGCTTCTCCAGGAAAAATGCCACTTCGGTCAGATTGATAAAAAGTAACGCGTCCAACATAAAGTCTTTCACCTCGGAAGGGTCTTCTTTCTCCACAAACGAATTGCGATTCACCCGCTGATGGTTGGCAGGCGGATGTTCAATATCCGGGTATCCAAACGGGTGAGAAATGGATGGGCAGTAACGGATACCGTCATGGAAATCCTTAAGCGCAATCCGGCTGGGCCATCCTTCTTTCAGCACAATGATCATATTTTGCGCATGTGATTCCAGCGCCGCCCCATGTGCGTACAATAGATGTATCAGCGGTACCATCGCAACATTCAGTAATTGGCGGGTCCAGCGATCCAGGCCATATTCATTTATCCACGGTTTAATGACCGGAGTGCCCTGCTGATCGAGATGACACAGAGCATTGAATGGCAAAGCCTCTTCTCCTGCCATTAAGCGCGGATGCAGACTTTCCCGCCAGATAGCCCCGAGTGATCCGTATATTTTTTGCTCCAGCATATTGGGCAGTTTCTGGTGATGGTACGATACCCCCGCAATCTCCTTCAGCACAATCAGACCAAGCTCATCCTGTAAAAACGAATCTTCTGCCACCACGCGACCAAGCCAATCAGAGATACGGGCCGCATTCATGATTGTGTGCTGTGCGAGAATTCGACCGGATGACGTATTCACCATATTCAGCGGCAGTTTGACATACGGTTTATCACGATGACTCACATTCGTCAATGTGCGAATGGATTGTTGAGGACGGTAGGTGTCACCTGCTTGACCCAGATACACAATCTCCCCTGTTCGAAGTTGCTCCGCACACGCCACCGATATGATTCGCTCCCACTGCCAGGGATGCACAGGAACAAATACATATTCGTCCACACTTGCATCCCCATCCGTATTCAACTTCACCTCGGCATCAGCAACCGAGTTCAATTTCAAGTTCGCAGATGATATAACTTCCTGCAAAATCAACTTGAATGTCTGTAGCTCCTGCCCCAGCTCGTTATGGATAAACTCAGCATACATGTCCAGTGAAGACGAAATGGATATCTGGACTGAATCCTGTTTAATCGCAATCCAGACCAGCTTGAATTCGGGTCCGAACTCCGGTCCATAGGCTTCATTGTCAGAGAGCGTGAATCCAACTCTGGATTTGTAACAAGGATGATACGGGTGCCCTTCAATCAGGGCAGATTCCCACTCGTCATATTCCGATACCTGAGGTTCGGGCTGACCAGCACGCCATCGCACGGACAGCGTGTCCTTCAGATGGGTTTGCTGAAGCTCATCCATGAATTGCCCCAGCTGAGCTTCGGATGTGGGAATATGCGCAGCCATTTCTAGTAAAAAACGAGGAATGGAATCTGCTTCCGCTCGATCTTTCGATGTTATCCGCATGATCGGTTTATCTGACAACCGAATTCGGTCAAAGCTCTCTTTTCGTACAGCCCAAAAGGTATATTCCACCTTCTCTCCTGTCTCCGTCTCTCCTCGCAGTGTATACTCTGCCTCCGCATAAGGCCCGATCACCGGTTCACTCAAGATTTGCTCATACAGAAACGACTCCACCAATTGCCTGAAAATACGTCGCCGCACCATTATCCACTCTTCGGACCTGACCAATGTTGCTGTTAGACCATTCATATGACACCTCCCATGATTGCACTGCCTCAAACCATTTCATGTGTTACTGCAAATAAATGTGCTGCGGGTGCGGATGACTCAAAAAGTCATGATGCGAGATCGCCCAGCCATAAGCGCCCGCATATTGGAACAGCAAAATGTCTCCTGCCCGAACCCCGCTTGACGTAATATCACTTGCCAAAATATCTTTCGGAGTACATAGCTGGCCTGCCACTGTAAAAGCGGTTTCCTTCACCTCGGGTCTGTCATACGGATGTGTCCAGTTCTCCACCTCAATCACCTCGAACGGATGACTGTGCTGCCAGGAAGCGGGTAGGCGAAAATGATGTGTACCGCCACGCACGATGACATATGTTTTGCCGTGGTTGACTTTAACGTCCAGCACCTCGGTTGCATAATACCCGCTCGATGCAGTAAGGTAACGCCCACATTCGAACAACAAAGTCGTTTCCGAAGGCAGTTCCTTTTGCAATACCGGTGCAATACCATTCACAAATGTGTTCCAGTCGAACTGTTGCTCCAGATGCACATAGTTCACACCAATTCCACCCCCGGCATTCAAATACCGCAACGTGAATCCATATTGCCTCGCCCAATCCCGCGAGATCGTGCAGTAATACTTAACCAGTTTCACATGTTGCTCCGCATCCAGATTGTTCGAAAGGGAGTGAAAATGAAACCCTTCCACCTGAATATATGGCAAGTGTCGGAGCTGGTTCATGACTTGTGGCAGCATGACCTCGTCGATTCCGAACTGGGTCGGACGACCGCCCATCGCCAGTGTCGCTTGCGGCAGTGGACCTTTCAGGTTAATCCGCAGCAATACGGATACCCGAACGTCGTTTTGACGGGCAATTTCGTTCAGCTTGTTTAGCTCGTGCATACTCTCCACATGAATAAGCTGCACTTTATGCTCTATCGCTCCCCGAAGCTCGGCTTCCGTCTTGCCTGGTCCACCAAACAGAATCGGAATATCCACTGAGACTTGTCTCACCTTCACGATCTCGCCCAAAGATGCCACTTCAAAGCCATGAACTACAGGGGCCAGCGCTCGAAGCACCTCTTCTTCCGAGTTGGCTTTGATGGCATAGAACAGCTGACTAGATTCCGGCATGGATTGTACACGTTGATGCACATGAGCGACGAGTGCTGTTACATCCCGGATGTAGGCACATACCGGTTCGGTCTGCTGTTCTTTCAGTGCCAATAGGTGCTCACGAACTCTTGCAACCTGAGGCGTACGCCCTGTCTTCAGTTCTATAGCCATAAACGTGTGCCCTTTCCTTGTTCAACGGCTCTTGCGTACATCTCTGCCGCACTGGAAATATCCTCAATCGCCATCCCCATCGGGTTCAGCACAATAATCTCATCCTCATGTTCGCGTCCTGGCTTTTCCCCAATCAGGATCTCGCCGAGTTCAGCGTGAAGCTGCTCACGGGAGAACTTACCCTCCAGCACCAGCTGATTAATAATCTTTTTCTCCCGGTTGGACTGATCCCAATCGTCCACGACTACTTTGTCTGCCTGCGTGTATACATCCTTCTGCAAATCCATAATCGAGATGTTGCTGACAAATGTACCTTTGGCAATCCATTCATACGGAATATGCGGCGATGACGCTACCGTAGCTGTTACGAGTACTTCCGCTTGTCGTACCGCTTGTTCTGACGAATCTTCCACCAGCACTTCAACCTGATCAAAACGCGAACCAATTTCATCGGCAAGCTGGCGGGCCGTATCGGCATTCAGGTCATACAGATGGATGGTCCGAATGGAGTCAAATTGTTCAAGCAGCGAGGTGATCTGCATTCTGGCGATCACTCCGCAGCCAATCACGCTCACTGTGCGGAAACCTTCTCTGGCTAAATACCTTGCCCCGATGGCTGTAACTGCCGCCGTACGCATCCCACTGATCACGCTGCCTTCCATCACCGCCACCGGATAGTTGCTTTCTGGATCATTGAGGATAATAAGAGCGCTCGCACGTTCCTTATGACGCTTAGCCGGATTATCATGTTTGCTCCCAATCCACTTGAGACCACTGATCGCTACATCGCCACCCACATACGCAGGCATAGCAATAATGCGATCGGCAATATGGCCGCTCTCCTCGTTAACCCGCAGATAAGGCTTCAACGGCTGCACGATATCCCGCTTGGCATGAAGCTCCAGTGCACGGGTTACTGCTTTGACATATGGCTCTGAATACAGCCCTCCCAGATCTATAATATCCTGTTTACTCATATACAAAAGGCTATGATCCTGAACGGTACTCATATCTGATCTCTCCTCCGAGATAATTTTTTATATACTCTTGATCGTTTGGCTTGGCGGTAATTGATTAACCCATTGCTCGTCATACACACTGTCCAGATAACGTTCTCCACGATCTGCGAAAACAGTAACCACCTTGGCTGAAGGCCGCAAGGTTGGAACCAGTTTTTCCAGTGCAGCAACCAGTGATCCGGACGAACCTCCTGCAAAAATGCCTTCCCGTTCCAGCAACTTCTGGCAGCCCAGCACAGATTCCCGATCGTCCACATGAATAACTTGGTCAATCTCGTTCGGGCTGAATAACTCAGGGACACGGTTGGCGCCGATACCCGGCAATTCACGCTGACGTGATGGTGTACCAAAAATGATCGAGCCAACTGCATCAACGGCTACGATCCGCGCATGCGGATTTGCCTCTTTCACACGGCGGGATATGCCCAGAATGCTTCCAGTCGTACTCACTGCACACACTAGTACGTCTATCTGTCCATCCATTTGCTCCACAATCTCGTGACCTGCACCATGATAGTGAGCTTGCCAGTTCAAAGGGTTGGCATACTGGTTGATCCAGTAACCTGCCGGGTCCTGACTGGCTAACTCCTTGACCCTGCGAATGCGGGATTGCAAATAACTTCCCTGTTCGTCCGGTTCAGTCACCATGTCAACCTGTGCCCCGAGGTAGGTTATCATTCTCAGATTGGTCGATGTGATTTTTGGATCAACCACACAGGTGAATTTCAGGCCATAACGTTTGGCGGTTAATGCGAGACCGATTCCCAAGTTTCCTGAAGTGCTCTCGATGAGATGCGTATCCGGTTTGATCGTTCCGTCTCGCAGACCCTGCTCGATAATGTATCGTGCAGGTCGGTCTTTCATGCTGCCGCCAGGGTTCATCATTTCCAGCTTGGCATACACCGACGCTCCTGAAGATCCGAACAGAGAATTCAAGCGAACCAGTGGTGTTTGACCGATACAATCGATAATGGAATCCGCAACTTTAAGCGAGCGATCCTTGATTTGCAGGGTACTTTGTTCCATGTGTTTACACCAGCTTTCTGGGCATATTGTTGTCCAAAATCACTTTATTGATAATGATTATCATTTTCAAAATTGGACACAGGGCCTATTATGCATATCCTTTTTTTTCCTGTCAACACTAAAATTTTTGGAAAGTTTTTGAAAAAATTAAGATTGACATTGAGAATCATTCTTGATAATCTGATCAGCAATTGGTTTCAAATTTCCAAAATCAAGGTGGTGAAGTGGACACATGATGTCGCAAATGGCATGGAAACAGAGCGTCCGCATTTTGTGGGGTGGACGCTTTCTTTCCAGTGCCGGGCTGACTGGAATTAGCCCTTTTATACCGTACTACATGGAGCATCTGAACGCAGGAACGCCGGAAGAAGTGCTGATGTGGACAGGTCTGTCCGTATCTGCACCTGCTCTATCCTATGCACTTCTGACCCCTTTTTGGGGTAAGATCGGAGATCGTTGGAGTCGAAAATGGATGGTTGTCAGAGCGCTGGTCGGACTGGCCCTTAGCATGTTTCTGATGGGCATTGCCCAGACGCCCTTTCAATTCTTTTTGTTTCGTCTCTGCCAGGGGGCTTTCGGTGGCATATCTGATGCGAGTAGTGCGTTTGTGGGAACCCATGCCCCTGACCAAAAGCAGGGTTCTGAGCTCGGACAGTTGGAGCGGGCATCGGCAGCAGGCCTGCTCGTGGGACCACTGCTTGGAAGCATATGTGTAAACACGTGGGGAAGTCGTCCGCTATTGTTCATTACGGCCTCGTTGACATTGAGCTTTGCTGTGCTTGCCGCAATCGTATTAACGGGAGCGACGACGCATAGGACTCGTACGGCCAAGAACAATACTCAAGTATCTCCTGTGGAACAGCACCAGCCTTGGGTCGCTATGTTGAACAACCATAGCAAAAACAGAAACAAGAGCGGAATTATCCATGCCTTCGTTTCGCTGATTACGCATCCTATTGCCCGAAGACTCGTTATCGCAGGCATCATTTTCAAGCTCGCAGATTTTGCAACATTTACGATGTTTACTCCGTTTATTCGTGAAATCGTCCCTTCCTCAGGTGCAGCTGCGCTTACCGTCGGGGTTCTGCTCGCGATGTCTTCGGTTGGTGAACTGGTTGGCGCATCGTGGTGGGGTAAGCGAAACGATCGTTACTTACCCGAACGCAATCTCCGGCTGGCTGGTTTGTTATGCGGCTTGTGCCTGCTTGCACATACACTTCCACTTGGAGTGGCCTGGCTGCTGGTTGTACGTTTTCTACAAGGATTCTTCTACAGTGCCCTATTGCAGACGGTCATGCTTAACGTGCTGAAATCCTCCACCGATCAGGATCGGGGCGTGCGCATCGGAGCTACCAACAGCATGTTAATGGCTGGTCAGATTGCCGGACCGTCCATCGGGGTCTTAATCGGAGGTGTTTGGGGAATTCCGGCGGTATTTCTCGTCATGGGGACAGTCATGCTCGCCGCTTCGCTTGCTGTACGCCGTCCAGCGGTTCATGAGCCAAAAGCTCCCGTACAACTGCCACTCCAATAATTTGTGAAAGGATGATAATCCATCATGACCAAGGATAACGTCACCATCGATCCATTCCAGCATACTGTTCATCCCTCTTTAGTTTCCCCGAGCGGACTTGCCCGTCAGGAGATGTTAAGCCGTATGTTGAACGCCTATCTCCGAGAGACCGAGCAGCATGATCCTTATGTTCGACTTACCAATAAGTCAGATATTTCGTTGGTTATTGAGCTTCCGCGTACAGATCAGAGGATATATGGAAATCTGCTTCATCGTTCCGCCGCTGGACATCATGTCTATGGCGACAAGTTTCACATTGCAGAATCAGACGAGGCACAGCCTGATGGTTGGAGAGAGGTTTCTTTTGAACAAATAACGACGCTGTTACTCGATGAAATATCATCCGTAGAACCCAATCTTGAAGCCCGAATGTTGAAACGAGCAGAGCTGGAGCAGATGGTTTACAACAGTTTGGAGCATATGACCTCCTATCTGGAGCACGCCCTGAATACAACATCTCCTGTAACATTGGATTTTCGCTATTTGGAGCAGGCACTGCTATGTGGTCATCCATTTCATCCAACTCCGAAAAGTCTGGAGGGCTTCAGTGCTTCGGATTCGTATGCCTATTCGCCAGAATTTGGCGTTAGCTTTCCTCTCAGCTGTTTTGCGGTCGCACCTGAACTCGTGTTGGAGGATTGGCTGGATACCGTGGACTATGGCAGTGAAGCACCCTGGGTTCCTGCGGAAATGGCCGAGGCCGCCTGGAAGCACCTCCCTCTGGAAAGCAAACATTATGTTCTCCTCCCTTGCCATCCTTGGCAGGCTGCCTATTTGCGGACACTTGGACCTGTAAAGTCCTTATTACAAGAAGGCACATTGATAGATCTGGGCTCTACCGGACCTTCCGTCTATCCTACCTCATCGGTGCGCACGGTTTGGAATCCGAAAGAAGGCTGTTTCTGCAAGCTGTCTCTTCATATTCGAATTACAAACTTTATTCGCGAGAACAATGAAGAGCAGTTGCTGCGCACACTGGATGCATCCAGAATTGTACAGCAGATTCAGGATCGCTGGACGTCAGAGAAATTTCAAATTTTGCTGGAAAAAGGCTACCGTAGCTTGAAGGTGCCAGAGATACCTTCGTCTACTCAGGATGCGCTGATCTCGGGATTCTCCATGATCCTGCGTGAAGCACCAGAGTCTTGCCTCTCTGCTTCAGGGGCGCCTTATGTTGTGGCCTCTCTCATGGAGGTGCTTCCCGGAGAAACTGAACCGCTGTTGTTCCGGGCTGTCCGGGAAAGTCTTCAATCCTCTTCGTCGCCGGATCATGTACATGATCCGAGGGTGCAAACAGACTGGTATGAATGGCTTCGTCAATATCTGGAGTTGTCCATGGTTCCACTTGTGCAACTGTATGCCGAGACAGGCATTAGTCTGGAAGCTCATGTACAGAATTCCATGTTGCGTCTTGAAGATGGCATGCCTGTCGCTTTTGTGGTTAGGGATCTGGAGGGCATCAGTGTCAATCGAGCCTTAGCGGAACAGCAAGGTTGGATCGATCAGGTAGTCAACGCCAACAGTCCTGTCCTGTATACAGAGGAAGAATCACGTCATCGATTGAAATATTATTTCTTTGTCAATCACCTCAGTCATGTGGTGCAGCGTCTGGCATACTATACTGGTCAACCGGAGCAGCCATACTGGAGGGTGGTGAGAAATACGTTGGAGGAGCTTCGAAACAAGACAACCGAATCCTCGCACATCAACGACGTCATTCGTGATCTGTTGACCACCGAGACCTTACCGGCCAAAGCCAATCTGCTCAGCCGATTCCACCAGCGTGGTGAGACGCCGTTATACGTCAACATTCCCAACCCGATAAGGTAAGGAGATTGCTCTTATCTGCTCCAGTTCAATCAGCAGTCCATTAAGCATTACATCCCAACCTCCAATATTTGCATACCAAAAAACAGCCCTGGAGAACAACACACCGTGTTCTTCCAGGAGCCGTTTCTTTCTTTCTTTGAAATCATTTTCCGATTCATTCCTTATCTCAGCTCAAACTATTTTATTCAAACTCATCCCCTCTTACTTTGGCAAACACCATCATATCTACTAACGTACCTGTACTGTCACGCCGCATCTTGCGCAGTACACCTTCAAGCGTATAGCCTGCACGCTCAGCCACTTTGGCACTTCGCACATTGCGGGCATCACAGCGGATTTCCAGTCGATTGGCCTCCAGATAGGTTATTGCGAACTGCTCAATACCTCTGACCGCTTCCGTCATGAGACCCTCACCGGCACGCGAAGTTCTAATCCAGTAACCGATCTCGAAACAACGCGCATTCCAGTCGATTCGATGCAGTCCGCTGCTGCCCACGAATTCATCCGTAAATCTGTCACGTAAATGAAGCATCATGTCGGTACGCTCCAGAAATTGCAGTCTGGCTTTGCGAGCATTCGCTTCCGATTCCTCCAGTGAAGGTATGTTCTCGGCAAAAGGCAGCCACAAACGTAATTGCTCCGCACTTTCACGAATTGCCTCATTCACTGCCGCTCCATCTCCCCACTGCGGTGCGCGAATAGTCAAACGCGGTGTATCGAAACTTTCGGGAAAGGACAGCATTAACGGATTAATTGAAGTGGGATTGGTCATGAACTCTACTCCTCCACCTGAAATATCGAGTCAATGATCAGTGGCAAGTTATCTCTCACGGATACAGCACCAAATACGGAACGGGCGTGCGCGCCCTGTTCTCCGAACACATCCAGCATGAGATCCGAGAACCCGTTTAACACTTTATGGTGCTCCTCGTATGAGGCGGTGGCATTGATGAACCCCTGCACTTTAACCACCCGCTTCACCCGATCCAGCGAACCAAGCACTTCCTGAACAACAGCTAACACCTCGACGGCAGCATTTCGGGCAAATTCATATCCCTGCTCCGTCGTAAACTGGTCCCCTAGTTTGCCACGCTCTCGCGTATCCGGCCCTTTACCGGACACATACATGATTCCATTTACGATCACCGCATTGGTATACTTTGCTGCCGGCGTACTTGCTTGGGGCAATACAATGCCCAATTCGTCCAATCTCCTCTGTATCATCGGCTTCTCCTTTATGTACAAAATGTCCTTACAAGCTATCAATCTTTCAATTTATTCCTAATTTAGTTAAATCTCAATATACGCCGGTTGCTCTTGAACCGCAAGATGCAAATTGGGCTGAACGGATATTTTCCTTCTATATAAGTAATTAATTACATTGCGAATGTCGATCTGTATCAATTGCACCAAACTACATTACAAGGGTACTGTTTACGATGTTAGATTTAATTGAAAGATAAAAGAATTAATAAATATATAATTCCTTAAATACTGAAAACGTTATATTGTAATTTCAAATCATTTCTTTTACGATAGAAGCAATGACTCTCAAAATCAATGGAATTGAATATAAGGAGGAATCAATCATGAGTGCACCATTGTTTCGTGATCCCATCTTTGATGGGGCTGCTGATCCGGTCGTTGTGTGGAATCGTTCCGAACAAACCTGGTGGATGATTTATACCAATCGCAGAGCCACAGCCGGAGGGCCAAAGTTCGCCTGGGTGCATGGCACGGATCTGGGCGTAGCTTCTTCGGCTAATGGTGGACAGACGTGGACATATCGCGGTACGTTAACCGGGTTGGAGCATGAATGGGGACATAATACGTTCTGGGCACCCGAAATTTTCTGGCATGAAGGCACGTATCACATGTATGTCAGTTACATTCAAGGGGTGCCTCATGACTGGGCGGGCCATGATCGGCACATTTTGCATTACACCAGTATGGATCTGCTCTCTTGGACATTCCACGGCAAACTGGAGCTTAGCTCGGATCGTGTGATTGATGCATGTATATACCCGCTTCCGAACGGAAAATTCCGGATGTGGTACAAGGATGAAGCTAATTCGTCCCATACGTATGCAGCAGACAGCCCAGATCTCTACCATTGGGAAGTCATCGGTCCGGTCATTACAGGACGTGCACATGAAGGGCCGAACGTATTTCGTTTCAATGATTCGTATTGGATGATTGTTGACGAATGGAGAGGACAGGCCGTTTACAAATCGGATGACCTGGAGCATTGGGAATGGAACAGTCTGATTCTCGATCAGCCGGGGAATCGTGAGGATGATGGTGTAATTGGTTTGCATGCAGATGTAGTCGTACAAGATGATGAAGCCTATATCTTTTATTTTACCACCCGGACCGGAGCGAAGGTATCGATCATGCCAGCGAACCTGCACGTCGTTCCTCCATTCAAGCCGCACGCCTTGATGTCATTGATGGTGTGATGGTCTGTCCACGAGATGAAGAGTTACAGATGAAGTTGCGACCGGAGAACGATACAAGTCAAATTTCGGTTTGAGCGGCGTTGTCCATGATGTATAGCAAATAATCAAAGTGTAATAGCCAATCATTGAATTCTCCTAAAGGACTTGAGCATATCCCTGTTTCAACAGGGCCTGTCAGGTCCTTCTTCTATTCATTAAATCTATCTTTTCATATCTATACTATATCTATATCGCAGTTCACCCTATTTCAGCACTCTCATCGAACTTGCTTCTCTATACTCCTGACGATATGTCCTTGGTGACACCTGAACCGTCCGCTTGAACATCTTCCCGAAATGTGAAAAATTGCTGAATCCCGCTCGCAGAGCGATCTCCGTTATGGAATCCTCGCTTTCACGCAGTAAACGCTGCGCCTCCTTCACGCGAAGCAGGTTGAGATAATCGCTGAACGTGAAACCTGTGGTCTGTTTGAACAGGCGACTGAGATAATGGGGACTAATTCGAAATAATGCAGCCACCTCAGGCAGCGCTAAAGCCTGCTGATAGTTATCGTTGAGATGGCGCACCACCGCCTGTGCCTTGGGATGCAGAACCGGCTCACTGTCGGCCGAGTGCACGGTGCCCAGATGTTTGTTACGGTAAGCAAACAACAGCAGTTCAACGGATCGATGACGCAGAAGCAGACTGCTTCCAGCTCTGGTATGGACCATCTCATCAATCATTTCACTGACCATTCGGTCCGCTGTTTCACATTCCTGTGAAGGAAGCCTCAGAATGGGAATATTCCAGCCGAATGGCTCCTTCAGTCCCTCAGCCAGTTCAGGTAAAATGGCCAGTTCGGTGAACAGCTCTGGCTTGATATACAGAACAATTCGATCATGGTCTGGCCTTCCACTCTCCATCGTTTTATGAACGGTATTCCGGTTAATGAATATGAAATCTCCGGCTTGGACCCGGTAAGTTCGATCCTTGATGAAGTATATGCGCTCACCCGATAGCAGGTAGTACAGCTCGTAATGGTCATGCAGATGGTCATCCGTCATGGAAAAATATCCAATGCGGCGATCATATTCGATATTCAAATATCCGGTGGGATCATTGTAATCCGCTCGAAATGTCTGTATCATGCAGCTGCCCCCTTTAGTTGAATTATAGCAAAATAAGCGGCATTTGAAAGCGATTACGCACAAAAAGCGGCGAAAGAAGTGCTTCCTTGTTATAGTCTAGAGCTATATTCAAGGAGGCGATAGACATGAGTAACAAAAAACGCTACGTATTGGTCGGAACAGGCGGCCGTGCTGAATTTTTCTATGGAGCATTAGCCCAAAATTTCAGGGAAACATCCGAACTTGCAGCTTTTTGTGATATTAACCAGATCCGCATGAATTACGCCAATCAGCTGCTGAGGGAAAAATATAAATACAATGAGGTGCCAACCTATCCTGCAGATCAGTTCGATCAAATGATTGAGAACGAGAAGCCGGACTTCGTCATTGTAACCAGCATCGACCGCACCCACCACAAATACATCATTCGGGCAATGGAGCTTGGCTGTGATGTTGTGACTGAGAAGCCCATGACCATCGATGAGCACAAATGTCAGGATATTCTTGATGCCGTCAAGCGGACTGGACAAAATATACGCGTCACCTTTAACTACCGCTATGCGCCGCACCATACCAAGATACGTGAACTGATTCAGAATGACACGATCGGAAAAGTGACTTCGGTCCACTTCGAATGGCTGCTAAATACGCGCCATGGCGCAGATTACTTCCGCCGCTGGCACCGGGACAAGCGTAATAGTGGCGGACTGCTCGTGCACAAATCCACGCATCACTTCGACTTGGTCAATTTCTGGATCGGTTCGCAGCCTGAGACCGTTTTCGCATTTGGCGATCTCATGTATTATGGTAGAGAAAACGCTGAGGAACGAGGCGTGACCCAGTTTTACACTCGCGCAACAGGCAACCCGCTTGCGCAAGAAGATCCTTTTGCCCTGCACCTGGATTCGGATGCACATCTCAAAGCCATGTATCTGGATGCTGAGCCGGAAGACGGCTACCAGCGGGATCAAAGCGTATTCGGAGATGGCATCAACATTGAGGATACGATGGGCGTTCTTGTCCAGTATCAGAATAAAGCCATTTTGACCTATTCACTGGTTGCATACCAGCCGTGGGAAGGCTATCGCATCGCCATTAACGGCACTAAAGGCCGGATCGAAATGAACATTGTGGAACAATCCTATGTTAACTCGCTGGGTGACAAAAATCTTGAAGGTGCATTGATTGGGAAAACACTGCGGGTCCTTCCCATGTTTGATGCCCCGTACGAGGTTCAGGTCGAGGAAAAAGAAGGCGGCCATGGCGGAGGCGATCCTGTACTTCTGAATGATCTGTTTGGAGAGCCAGCGGAAGATCCATACCACCGCGCTGCCAACCAGTTGGATGGAGCGAGATCCATCCTCACCGGAATTGCAGCCAATCGCGCCATAGCAACTGGTTTACCTGTTCGCATCAACAATCTGGTTCGTTTCTAGGAACGCAAGGCCGCTCCAACCACATTTAATTAAAGGCTGCGTATATTACGCAGTCTTTTTTCACATTTTGACGACGGCATTCAAGTCTATTCGCTTAAGGAGGAACCCATGTTTTTCTCATTAAAAAGCCGCCTGATCGCCTTTATCGTTGTGCTCTTCGTTCTCTGTTTTGGCACACTCTCCTTCCTACTCTTTAAGGAATCACGCACCGTAATTCGTTCCTACATTGAATCCTCTGCTCTTGAGAAGATGGAGGAATACGGCTCCTATGTCGATATGGTTCAAATGCAGATCTATGATGTAGCCTCTCTTGTCTTCAACAGCGATATCGCCAAGAACTGGGATAACGCGATAACTGATCCCAACCTACCTGAAGGGGAAAAGATGCTTGTCAGTCTGGCGATGAGCCGCTTTCTGACCCAGGCTACGAACAGCTACACCAGTATCTCCGATGTATCCATCTATCGACGAAATGGACTGCGGATTGGCAGTGAGAATCAAGTAACGACTGACCCTCTCTTTTTGCAAGAATCGTGGTACAAAAATTTCTTCATCTCTGGAAATCACTGGTTGCCTGCACATACCGATCAACATGAAAACATAAGGGATCATGGCAACCCGGTAGTTAGTCTGCTGATGCCCCTCGGGACTTTTCACCATGCTACAGCTCAGAATGTGATGAAAATTAATGTCAGCGAATCTTACTTTCTGGAACCGCTTAACCGAATCCATCTGGCCGAGAGCAGCACTATTTTTCTGCTGGGCGAACAAGGAAGCCCTATTCTTTCACAACAGGCCAATCAGCTTGGTGCCGAAGCTTTAGCAGAAATCGATAAGATTCGGAACAACTCGCTCAAATCGGGTGTGATGTACCTGAACAATGATGAAGGACAGCGTGACATTCTGGTATACAAAAAGCTGGGGCGTACGGGCTGGATGCTGGCTGGTCTGGCACCGGAAAAAGAGCTATATTCTTCTCTTCACAAACTTCAGAGTACTATCCTGGTGGTCACCATTGTTCTCATTCTCGTCTCTTTGTTTGCCGCTGCATGGCTCTCTTATGGCGTCACCAAACCTTTAACACGACTAGTACTGGCTATGAGACAGGTACAGCGCGGCGCATTCGATCAAGCAGAGTCCCTTCTACCTCCAGATAAAAATGTAAAAAGCGAAGTCAGTTATGTCATCTCCACTTTCCGCTACATGATCAGCCGATTGCGACAGCACATCCAGAATGAATTCGAGTTGAAGCTGCTCCGCCAGCAAGCTGAGTATAAAGCGCTACTCATGCAGATTAATCCTCATTTTATGTTTAACACGCTGGAACTGGTGAGCAGTCTCGCCATGCAGCGCCGAACAGATGATACAATTCAGGTCATTGAGGATCTGGGCAAAATGATGCGATTCTCCATGAATACAAGTGAAGACAGGGTACAGCTTGCAGAGGAACTGGCTTATATCCGGCACTATATCTCCATTCTGCAAACCCGTTTCGGTCATAAGCTGGACATTACTCTGACACAGGAAGGCAGGCTGGATTCCCTGGTCATCATCAAATTTATTCTTCAGCCGCTTATTGAGAATGCCTTCAAATACAGCTTCCAGCATCAGACGACGGCAGAAGTACACATCCGGATCTCCAGACGGAATAACCGCCTGCATTTCAACATTTCAGACAATGGGCCCGGGATTCCAGCCGAAATCATTCAGAAACTCCATGATCCTATTGAAACATCTCAGCTGGAACCCCTATTGCGAAGCCAAAGCTGGCACATTGGACTGGGTAATGTGGTTGCACGCTGCCGCTTGCATTACGGAAGTCTGTTTGCCATTCAGATCGAGAACGGAGAACATAACGGCACGTCTATTGAACTGATTCTACCCGCACAGGAGGAATATGATGTACAACGTATTGATCGCAGATGACGAGATCGAGGTTCGCGAAGGACTAAAATTGAAAGTGAACTGGC
Source organism: Paenibacillus sp. GL_099_B (assembly GCF_057835695.1). Classification (NCBI taxonomy): domain Bacteria; kingdom Bacillati; phylum Bacillota; class Bacilli; order Caryophanales; family Paenibacillaceae; genus Paenibacillus; species Paenibacillus sp. GL_099_B. Next base: position 2,726,465 of record NZ_CM174430.1, on the reverse strand, counting down.
AAGACCTGGGCTTTGTCATTTCAGGTGAAGCGGCAAACGGCATCGAAGCGGAAGATCTTCTGAAAGCTGAACATTTTGACTTGTTAATTACAGACATGAACATGCCTGTCATGGATGGCGTCCAATTGCTGGACGTTTGCCGAAGCCTTAATCCTTCCATTCAAATTATGATCATCACTGGATATGAAGATTTCCACTATGCCAGAGCAGGTGTGCGCAGCCAGGCCATGGACTATTTGCTGAAGCCTGTAACCCGGGATGAACTGAAAACCACTTTAAATAAAATCAAAGATGAGTTGGATAAAAAGACACAGCTGCACGGCGATTCCGAAATGATGCAATGGCGTCTCTCCCAGTATTACAAAGAAATGAAGCAACGTTTCCTGCTTGATCTTGTTAGGGGACACCGCCTCCCACCTTCTTCACTGCCAGAGCGGATGCGGCTGTTTCATCTGGAATCCTGGCAGGATCACAGCGTCTGTTTCATCACCGCTGGCATGCGAAACTCCGGTATACAGACTGCCTCAGTGGAACGTGTTCCCGAAAAGCTCTACCTTCCCTTTGAGCTGCTTTGTCACGAAATGGCTCAATCCTATCCAGATAACGTGCAAGTATTCCATGACGGAGCCCACCCTGGAATCATGCATTTCATAACATTGGAAGGTATTCAGCACGAATTTGCTCAGCAGATCACAGCACAGACCCGCTCTGTCTTAACGATGGATGTACAAGTTGGATTGGGATTGTCCGTGTCTGGGTTTGAGCGCTGGAAAGAAGGCTATATTCATTCCCTATTGGCATGGAACTCTGCTGGACGCAAAGGTGCACAGGACCGTGTGCCCGTAGTAGATCATAGTCCATTACTGCCTGAGGAAACCAGTCGCATGCTGCATCGTTGCCTCATTCGTGGAGAGCTGGATTCCTTCCGCAGCGTGATTCGAAAGGAGCTTGCTGACTCATTTCGGATATCCACTTCCCATATGATCCGAAGCCTTTTTCAAATTTCATTATTGTTCGAACAGGAATCCTCGTGGATTTCCCCGGAATGGGTGCTTTGGCTAAAGACTCCAGACCAGGCAGAACTGCTGCTGATGCATTGGGCGGAAGATTTTGTGAATCAACAGCAGCCATCCGAGGTTGGAGAAGATACGGTTATTGAATCGGCCAAACGATATATCGAGGAAAATTACATGCTGGAACTGACATTAACTTCGTTAGCTGAGCAATATAACTACAACTCTACCTATTTTTCAGAGATATTCAAAGAAGCTGCCGGCATCTCTTTTATTCAATATGTAACCGAGGTGCGAATGAAACATGCCATACGTTTACTTAAGGAAACCCAACTAACCGTTTGGGATGTTACAGAGCTGACAGGCTTCCGTTCCCCAAGCTATTTCAGTTCAAAATTCAAAAAAATGTTCAACATAAGCCCTTCGGATTATCGTTTGCTGCATTCCGAAAAAATTGATAATCATGATCCGAAGAAATGAGATTCCAGCTTCTCCCCCTCCCCGGTATGATGAATTTACCAAGAGAATCGCCGCAAATATTGTAAGCGGATTCAATTCTGCGGTGATCACGAATTCACATCCAATCCTGAAGGGAGGCCTATGATGAGAAAGCTGTCCAAGCCGTTATACGGCCAGCAGAATATGACAGCCTATTTGTTTCTGCTGCCCTGGCTCATCGGACTTTTCTGTCTGACACTCGGACCGATGGTTGCGTCGCTCTACCTGTCCTTGACGAAATTTAATTTGTTAACATCACCAACGTGGACGGGGCTCAGCAACTATGTCCAGATTTTTACCGAAGACGATACCTTTCGCAGATCTTTGGGGCTAACGTTTTATTATGTATTTCTATCCGTTCCGCTAAGGCTTGCCTTCGCCCTACTTGTAGCGATGGCGCTGAACAAAGGGATTCGGGGACTCGGCTTATACCGGACCGTGTATTACATCCCTTCCCTATTGGGAGGCAGCGTCGCTATTGCGATCGTCTGGCGTCAGATTTTTGAGGGAAGTGGTTTGGTCAATCAGTTTCTGAGCTGGTTCGGAATTACCGGACCCGCCTGGATTGCCCATCCCGATTATGTGGTCTATACGATCGTCACACTCTCTGTATGGCAGTTTGGTTCGGCCATGGTTATCTTCCTGGCTGGCCTAAAGCAAATTCCAGCCGATTTATATGAAGCTTCGGACGTCGACGGGGCCGGAAAGGTACGCCAGTTCTTTGGCATCACACTACCGATGCTCTCGCCTGTTATTTTTTTCAACCTGATCATGAGCATGATCAATTCGTTTCAAGCCTTTACACCCGCTTATGTGATCGGGGATGGACGCGGAGGCCCGCTCGACGCTACAATGTTCTATACCTTGTACCTGTATCTGAAAGGCTTCTCGTTCTTTGATATGGGTTATGCTTCTGCCCTGGCGTGGATCATGCTGGTCATTATCGGGGTATTCACCGCAATCGTCTTTCTCACCTCGAAATTCTGGGTGTTCTACGGCGACAATCAGGAAGGGAGATAGTACACATGCCACTAAAGCGACGTTTGGTTCAAGCCGGGAGGCATGCCGCCATTATCCTCTTCGGTCTGCTGATGTTGTATCCGGTGTTATGGTTAATTCTCAGTTCATTTAAACCGAATCATCTCATCTTCACCAATAGCAGCCTGATTCCAACCAGCTTCACCCTCGATCATTTTGTGAATGGCTGGAAAGGATTGCAAGGGGTGTCGTTTGGCCGATTCTTCGGCAACTCGGCGCTGATCTCAGTCATGAGTGTGTTGGGAAATGTGATTTCTTGTTCCCTTGCAGCCTACGCCTTTTCCAGATTGAAGTTCAAGTTCAAAGGCCTGTGGTTCAGCATTATGCTGGTCACAATCATGCTTCCTTACCATGTAACCCTGGTACCTCAGTACATTCTGTATAACGAGCTGCATTGGATTAATACGTATTTCCCGCTCATTCTGCCCAAGTGGCTGGCACAGGATTCCTTCTTCATTCTGCTCATGGTTCAATTCATCCGTGGTATCCCACGGGAGCTGGACGAGAGTGCAACTATTGACGGTTGCGGGCAATCGCAGATTTTTTTCAGAATCGTGGTGCCTCTTCTCGTTCCTGCCCTGATCACAACAGCGATCTTCACCTTCATCTGGAGCTGGGATGACTTCTTTAGTCAGATGATCTACCTGAGCAAAATTGATCTGTTTACCGTACAGCTTGGGATTCGGTCATTGTTCGATCCATCGGGACAATCGGATTGGGGCGCACTGCTCGCCATGTCCACGCTTTCTCTGCTTCCTGTGACCATCATCTTTCTGGTATTTCAGCGTTATTTTCTAGAGGGGATTGCAACGACTGGGCTGAAGTGATTACGAAATACCTCTCCAGACGCAATACGTGTACAACAGATATTATGTTTTTCATTATCCATTGTCAGGGGGATTTCTCATGTTCAAACGATTAATGATCACTGTTATAGCTTCACTCCTGTTATTGGTGACTGCCTGCTCTGGAACGGATCATACCGGCGCTGATGAGCAGACAGGAACAAAGACCGCGGAAGACGGGCAAGTCGAACTGCGCATGATGTGGTGGGGCGATCAAAAACGGGCAGATATTACGAACGAAGCCCTGAAGGTTTTTCAGGAGAAACATCCGAATATTAAAATTGTAGGTGAATTTGCGCCTTCCTCCGGATATTTCGACAAGTTGAATACACAGCTGGCGTCAGGTACGGCACCGGATATTTTCTTCCTTGGGGGTAATGTGGTTGACTACGCCAAGAAGGATGTGCTTTTGAACCTGGACCCTTATGTCGGTAGTGAACTGAATCTGGATGGCATGGATGCCACCATGGTTGAGTATGGGCGTCTTGATGGAAAGTTGCAGCATATTTCCGCTGGTGCGAATGCACGGGGTATTGTCGTTAATCAGGCGCTATTCGATCAAGCGGGAATCCCTTTGCCAGCTTCGGATTGGACTTGGGAAGATTATGCTGCGATCAGCAAAGAACTGTCCGACAAACTCGGCAAGGGCTATTATGGAACCTATAATTTCACGGTTGACGGTATGGACATCTTTTTGAAACAACGCGGCAAACAGCTATATGATATGAAGAATGGCACGCTCGGATTTGCAAAAGAAGACATTTTGGAATGGTTCACTTACTGGGAGCAAGCTTCCAAATCCGGAGGTGTGGTCACTCCTGAATTGCAGGTTTCCAATCCACCGGATGATACGAGTAAATCCTTGCTTATTACGGGCAAGGCGGCTATGAGCCTACTTCCTTCGAATCAACTGGCTGCTTTCCAGAGTCTCACGGAAGATAAGCTAATTCTTTTGCCTGTACCAAGAGGTCCAAAAGGAACTGGGGTTGTATTTGAGTCCAGTCAGGGGTTGTCCGGTTATGCGAATACCAAACATGCAAAAGAAGTTTCGATCCTGATGGATTTCTGGATTAATGATCCGGACGCAGCCAAAATTCTCGGCAACGACCGCGGCGTGCCCGTTACGGAAGCCAACCGCAATCTGCTTCAGCAAGAAGCGGGACCTGTTGAGGAGATCGTATATAATTACACCAGCTTTGTATCTGAAGCTACGAAAACGGAGCCTTTTGACGTGAGCTATAATCCTCCAGGATTCGCTGAATTCTCCAAGCTGGCCCAGACAACCAACCAGGAAATCGGCTTTGGCCGAAAAAGTGTGGAGCAAGCTGTGACTGACTTCTATAATGGCACCGTTCGAATTTTTGAATCCAATCAATAAATAACCGCTACAAGGAGGTCGACATGACAGAAGCCCTGCTGAACAAGCTGCGGCAGATCTCGATCCACGATCATGTGCAGCCAGGTAAACCGGAAGATCAAAAGTTAATACAGGAATGGCAGGCGTCGGGTGTTCGATTCTCGGCATCCGGCGGAAGACTGGAAGCGACTTATTATTCCGCATTGGAGAAGTTACTGACTTGCATTGTGCCCCTGAACGGCAGTGAGCCCATCCTTCAGGAAGGTGGCATCTATCTGGGTTGCTGGCTGGAGAGTACAGGCACCATTAATGCGGAGCTGCTGTCACGTCTGATTCCTTCCGTATCGGAAACGACCTATCTCGCTTTTGCCCGACACCAAAGAGAAGATGGATTGCTGCCTTATAAGCTAACGGAGAACGGTCCATCCTTTCGCCAGATTCAGCTCGTTACACCATTGGCACGAAGCGTATGGAACCACTACCAACTTCATGGAAAGAACCGCTCCTTCCTGAAGACCATCTACAAGGCCATGGTACAATACGACGAATGGATTGCAACGTATCGCAATACCCGAGGGACCGGCTGTGTGGAGGCATTTAGTACCTTTGATACCGGGCATGATCTGTCCCCCCGGTTCTGGCATGTCCCGGATACACCATATATGAATGATGCCGCGTCCTACCATCCGGACTCTCCAGTTCTGCCTTTTTTGGCACCAGACTTAACCGCCAATATGTATTGCCAGCGCATGTATTTATCCCGAATGGCCGAGGAACTTGAGGAGTCTGGTGGTGAATGGAAAGCAAAAGCTGAAGCCAGCCTGGAAAGTCTCTTCCGCTACTGTTATGACGAAGAGGATATGTTCTTCTACGACCGGGATCGCAATGACGAATTCGTCAGGGTACAGTCCGATGTGCTGCTGCGCGTGATGGCCTGCGAGGTGGGCGACCGTGAATTGTTTGATAACATGCTGCGCCGGTATTTGCTGAATACAAGTAAGTTTTTTGCCAAATACCCGTTTACCTCCATGTCGATGGATGATCCACGGTTCGATCCGTTCTCCTCTTATAACAGCTGGGGTGGAGCATCCAACTTCCTGAGTCTGATCCGTGCACCACATGCATTTGAATATCACCATCGCTATGTGGAATTGACCTGGGTACTGCAACCCATCTTGTCGTCCCTTTCCAAAGCAACGCGCTTTGCGCAGGCTTTAAGTCCATGGACTGGGGAGGAAGGTTTTACCGAAACCTATTCCCCCTCCATTCTTTGCCTGCTTGATTATGTGGAACGGTTATGCGGCATTATGCCGGTTGGAACGGACCAACTGTGGTTTACCGGTCTTCTCCCCATCGACATGGATCATGGCGAAGAAGTCGCTGGTCATACGGCGTATAGCCGCACGATGAATGGACTGCATTTTGAATTGGTGAACACGCCAGAACGGGTAACGGTATATCAGGATGGTAAGATTCTTATGGAGGGGCCAGCAGGAATTCGGTTAATTACGGATCAGGGTGGACATTTGGAAGGCGTCATCGGAATGAGCGTGCGCACGATTGAGGGTGAACTGATCTATCGAGGAAAATCCATTCCGATTCGAATCAAAGGAAATGAACTCCAGCGGTATGCTGAGGGAAGCTTAAAAACAGAACGGGATATCGGCATCATCTATCCTTCCTATCGCTAGTGCGTTGAAGTAAGTAGTGCGCTCGCCTCAGGAACAATAACAAGGCCATTCCCGATGAATAGTTGCAACGCCAAAAGCGCAAGTGGCAAGGGTAGCTCCCCTGTACTTGCGCTTTTACGATTTTACTATCCTAATGGACTGTCCACGAAAATGAACCTTCGCTTATGCTTTCCGCTCCCACGCAGGGTGGCGATAGAACTCAATCGTATCTATATAGTTCACCGTGTACTTCTGTTCAACTTCCGACAGCTCCAGCAGCTTTCTGTCAATTTGTTTCAAACCCATGACCACATCATGCCGGAGAAGATCCATTGCGATTTTGCCTACAAAGCCGCCTTCCATCTCTTTATGTTTATTCCGAAATTCTTCATTATAGATCAGTTCCGGTGTAAACGATGCTTCAACAAATGCGTTGACAAGCGTAAGCTCATTACCCTCTATCTGTACCGCGATATAATAGTTGCCACGTTCATCCCGAATGAGGTCTTTATACATTTCCACGTCCATCTGAATCACTCCCTATATCTTAAGTTGTACCTTATCATGAGTAACATGGGCGCCATTTTGCTCACCTCTTGCCCTCGTCCATTCATATAGTAGGTATAAATGGCGAACGGAGGATTGCTTATGAATTGGCACCAACTTCATACAGGAAAAACACTTCAGCAGCGTCTGGCCGAGTTCCAGGGACATCTGGCAGAACTGAATGCTCCATTGTCCGGTCTGGAACCTGGAATCATTAGCAAAGTATTTCCGCGCAATTTCATCAAAGTCAATCGGCAGCTATTTATTCCACTCAGCTTGTTTTCCATTCGTGTATTTGATGTACCACGAGCACGGCGAGGCATACGGGTAGGCATCCGCACGGTATTCCCATCCGGAAACGCATTTAACAATATCCGACTTGTTGGTGTTGGACTGGATTACATTGAGCTGCAGGGAAAAGGTAAATTCTCCTCACGTATTCTCTTTCCGCTAACTCAGGTCGAATCGATCTATCGTCCAACGAATAAAAAGAAGAAATCATGAGACCAGACATAGCTGAACTCATATCTGTACCTGCAATCGCCCGATTAGAGTTACGATTCATACCTTGGGTCAACCCCATGTCATGATATGCATATTTCTCTTTCCTAGTATAACTCATACGTGCATGGATCTGCTCGGATATTGTGCCATAGCAAAAAGCGGTGAGCACAGAACCCCTCTGTGTCTCACCGCGCAGATGCCTATCCATCATTGGAATCAGGAACGTATCACTCAGATACCTGTCCACACATCTTTGGCATAACGACCTTCCTGCTGCAAACGTTCTAACCACGCATCGGCTTGCTCCGTGGAGTTGCCGCTTACTTCAGCGTATGCTTTCTTGAGTGTTGCTTCAACATCAGGTGCCATCTTGCTGCCATCGCCGCAAACATACAGATGTCCACCCTGTTCCAGCAGAGGAATCAATTTGTGGGCATCATCTCTCATTAGATGCTGCACGTAACATTTCTCTTCCCCGTCCACGCGGGAGAAGGCGGTATGCAGCTGGACAAGACCCTCTTGCTCTGCTGTTTCGAGTTCATTTTTATACAAATAATCATGTTCAGGGTTGCGACATCCAAAATACAGATGGGCCTCACCAACCTGCTGACCCTGTTCCTTCAGTACACGTCTTGCCTGCAGGAAACCACGGAATGGAGCCACGCCCGTCCCCGGACCAACCATAATGATCGGAGCCTCTGCATTTTCTGGCAGTTCGAACCCGGACTCAGGCGTGCGTATGAACATGACTACCTCTTCACCCGGCTTCAAGTTTGCTAGATAGTTAGACGCTATGCCTTTATATTCTCCCTGACCACTCCACGCCGGAGCACGCACTACGCTGACGGTTATGCTTGCCTGCTCTGGCTGCACTCGTGGTGAACTGGAGATTGAATAATATCGGGCTTTCAGGGAAGGCAGCAGTTCCAAGAACCGTTCGAAAGGCAGCTCACATGCTTCGTATTTCACCAGATAATCCAGCATAGATATGCGTTTCTTACGCACTTCTTCCATGTATACAGACTCATCAAGAAGCGCTTCGAGCTCCTTCTTATGCGGTGGACACACTGTGTACGCCGCGAGTTCCCTCAGTTGGGCCCGAGTTGCTGCTTCCTGAAGTTCCACACTGTGACTGAGCAGATCGACCAAATTAACCGGTTGGTGCAATGGCAGATGAGCTGCGCTGCGACCAGAGGCATCAAGAACCAGATGTTCCGTACCTGTGAATCCATATCGTTTCAGTACTCGTTCTACGAGCTCAGAAGGGTTTTGCGGTAAAATGCCCAGGTGATCGCCTTCCTTATACGTTGCGCTTTCCGGCAGTTTAATCTCCAGATGACGTGTGCTTCGTTCACTGCCCGCATCATGAAGTTCCCGATTCTCAAGCACTTCAGCAACGTGTGCATCATACGTATCCGCGAGCGGCGTTACCGCCAGTCCGCTGACAAACTGTACTGACAAGGAACTGCGCTCACTACCTGAGCTTGTGTTCAACTTGAGGCCCAGAGTTCGTGCCAGATCCGGCCATAGTTGCTCAGTCCAGTCTCCAACCTGTTTCTCAAAGTCCCCGCTGGCATCACTTTCTCCGATGGGTGATAACCGTTCTGCTCCTTTGGAAGATAACTGCTCATCAATCAAACGCGGGATACGCTGGTACGTGCTGGCCCAGTTGTGATCCCCACATCCGAGAACGGAGAATCGAACGCCTTGGAATTCCCCTGCATCCGCATGTTCAATCCACTCGACGAAATCCTTGGCATTGCTTGGTGGCTGACCATTGTAGGATGCGCTCACAATGATGACGACGCCTTCCTTCGGAAGTTTGCCTACACGATCATCCAGGGTAGCCACCTCACTGCGGAAGCCCTGATATCTTGCGGTATCTGCGATTTCACGCGCAATGCCTTCCGCAGTCCCGAGATTGGATCCATACAGGACAAGCATCGGGGTGTGATGGGCATTTGCTGTATCCGGCTCTTGTCTTTTGGCAACCGGAGTCGGTTCCTCCACGGCAGCACCCGGCACAGCCATGACCGGTTGACCCCCGCGTGCACGAACACGGATCGTGAAGTTATCGGGTTTGAGCGTCAACGTTTCTTTCACTTTCAACTGATAGTCCGCATGATCGATGAATTCAAAATGCTTCAGGACCATACCTAGCACAAGTGTTGCTTCCTGAAGGGCGAATTGCTGACCAATGCAGGCCCGTTGACCATTACCAAATGGTTTATAGGCGTCATGTGGCACCTTGCTCGGATCTTCGAACCGTTCCGGACGGAATTCCTCCACATCGTCTCCCCAAGCGTCGCGGTCCCGGTGCAGCTTGGGAATGAGTACACTGACACTATCCCCTTTTTGCAAAGGATATTTCCCGTCCAGAACAAGGTCTTTCTTCGCGTATAAGGAGAATGCTGGAGCCGTAGGCCACAACCGCAATGCTTCGTTCAGAACCATGCGAACATATTTCAGATTGCGGACCTGATTGTATGTTGGAACCGGATCTTTTAGAATCTGATCTGCTTCAGCTTGAGCCTTGGCGAGTGTATCCGGATTTTTCATTAAATAATAGATGGCAAAGGACAACAAGCCACTCGTCGTCTCATGTCCAGCAATCAGGAAGGTGATGATCTGGTAACGGATATTTTCATCGTCCAGCGTTTCCCCGGTTTCCGGATCCTTGCCACTAAGCATGTGGGACAACAGATCGTCCGCCCCTTCCTGGGGCTGCTCCTTACGCTCCGCAATAATATGATCCACCAGTGAGTACATCGAACGGATATCCTGCTCAAACTGTTTCTTTTTGGTGATCATCAGCTTGTCTTGCAGACGCAAACGCTGTAACGAACTCATCGATTCATCCAGCGCTCGAACCATGCTGGTAATGAAGGGATGCGGTTCTTCCCGGTAAAAGCTGTTAAATCGGTAGTTGAATCCACACAATCCAATCGTATCCAGGGTGAGACGAGTCATATCATCAGGTACGTTAACCGTCTCATCCGGGTTTAATCTGGACCATTTCTGCACCAGCTGTACAGCGAGATCAATCATTTTGTTGTGATATCCCTGCATCGCACGCTGGCTGAAGCTGGGCAGCAACACATTGTGAGCTTTTTTCCAATTAGGTTCTTGAGTCCAACTCGTAAACAGGCCATCTCCGGCAAATGCACGTACCTTCTCCAGCGGTGCCCATACCCGTTTATCGAATTTGGATTCGTCGGTTACCTCGGCTACCAGTTCGTGACCTGAAATATACAATTCACTTCGGCCAGGATAATCCATTCGAAAAATGGGGCCATACTCTTCAGCGAGTTTCACCAGGGATTGTACAGGCTCATCGGTATTTAACTGTGGTAAGTTTCCTAAAGGCCCAAAAGTTTTGGGTTGGGGAACTGAAATTTGCGCCATAATACTCACTCCTCTTCCAAGTAATACGTTCGACTAAGAAATAATACCTTCGTTCAACTACGACTTCAGATCAATAGACATGACTTCATTTTCTGCAAATTTTCATATTTCATCCAGATAACCTGAAAATTATACCGGAACCAACTGACCAAAATGGTATATTGGTCAGTTTAGATTAAAAAAAATGGGTTCCTTCGTTATCTTTCTTTTACCCTAACATTTCCAGTCCTAATCTTCAACAGTCTCAAAGTCGTAGGACCAATGGGTATCCATCCGAATTGGCATGAGTAAATTCCCCCTTTGGTCCCTACATATAGAGATTATTTTGCTCTGAACGAATACTAGAATTTCGAAGATACACAGTTCACTCAAACTCAAACTAGGCCTGTCTCAGTAGGTTCCGAATCGCAGACTCCATCTCTATCGGTGCAACCGTAGTCTCATTGCGACCACTCACTTCCCCGGTTCGATTAATCAGAAATTTGGTGAAATTCCATTTGATCCCGTCTCCCCGGTATAATTCGGAATGTTTCTCCTCGAGGAATTGATCCATCCACCGACCTTCTTCCGATTCCATATCATAACCCTCAAATGGGGCCGTATCGACCAGATAGCGAAATAAAGGATGTATGGATTGTCCGGTAACCTCGATCTTCTCAAAAATCGTAAAGGATATATGAAAATGATTCCTGCAATACTGAGCTATCTCATCATTACTGCCCGGTTCCTTGTGATTAAACTGATCACAGGGAAACGCCAGGATCTCCAGCCCTTGATCACGATACTGCTCATACAGGTGTTGAAGCTCCGTAAATTGTCGAGAGTAACTGCACTTGCTGGCTGTATTCACGATAAGTAGCACTTTCCCCTCAAAAACAGATAAATCGCCCGTGTGTCCATCCATGAATGGAACCTGATAAGTAAATATACTCATTCATAACGCCTCCTTGGTCGGTTCTCACATGAACCCTCTCTTGAAATGGATTATACCGCGCTTATCTTAATAGGTTAAATATATAATAATTATAATATTAATAGTTTTTATCTATAAAATATTTTATCTACTGCCATATGATTGAATGGCTCATTATCCCTTTCATAATGGACATACTAGAAATAGAAAAAACTGCCCTTCGCAGATAAAAAGCTGCTTTTGGACAGTCATTCGTGATGATATGCATTTCGAAATGCAGTTACCCCATAATAAGACCATATACAATCCCCGGCCCATGTACCCCAATCGTCAAATCATTTTCAATATCAGAAGAACGACTAGGACCGGAAATAAAATGAATGCCTGCCGGAAGATTCTCTCTTCCCGCTTCATCGAAGCGATCAAGCGTTTCACCAAGTCTGGTGTAGAGCCGTTCAATTGGAATAATAATGATGAGTACGGTGGGCAATAGACTAACTGAGCGTCCCTTTTCTGGCGAAGAAAGCACCGTGACGGAACCCGTATATGCTGTGGCATAATCCGCCATCACTACACCGATATCTGCCTCGGCTGCCCGTGCCTTCCAGTTCTCCTCTGTTTGGCTGTTCCATACAGAAATCTGCACATCGGGAAGTTGCTCTTCCAATCCAAGATCCGTCAGCGCCTGTTCATTCTGACGTATGATATATTTCGCACTCAATTCATGAGATTTATTAGCAATAAAGTCCGAAGCTTCGCTAATGTCTCTTACCCGCGCAATATGAGCACCTACACTCACAAAATTATCAGTGAATGCCTGTATGCGCTTATCGATGTCCCACTCCAAATCCGTCCAGAACGCGGGTGCACCGCGAAAAGGTTGAGTCGGAGCATGGGTCTGCCGTGGTCTTCTCAATTTGGAGGCGATTTCATTCATAAAATGCTCCTGCTTCGCACGGGACTTCTTCTCCAATTGCTCCAGCCATTCCTGATGTTCAGTGTTCATGTTGGCCACCGCCCCCCTCACGCTCACGAAGAATCCGTTCCATTCGGTCCCTAACGGAAGAATCCATCTCTTTCTTCTCCTGATTCAGCTCCTGATCCAGCTTGTTCCATTGCTGCCGGAAGGAACGCTTCGCGAGGCTTGGCGCAACCCGATAGCTGTTCCAGCCTTTGAGGGGCCCAAGTTTAAGTGAAATTCCGTTATTCCGCACAACGGCTTTCTGACCAATCTGTCCGAGACGTATAGCCGCACCGAAGCGTTTAGAATTGGATACAACCGCTGCAAAACCTTTCATGCCAGCGCTCTCAAGCTTATTGCCATGGCCCTCTTCCACCTTGCGTCTGCGTAAATATACGAGCATATCATGCAGCGGAATTTTGACCGGACAGGCTTCATAACAGGCTCCGCACAGACTGGATGCACCCGCGATGTCGTTCCATTCATCGATATTGCCATTGAGTGCAGGTGTAAGTACCGCTCCGATCGGTCCGCTGTAGGTTCCACCGTAGGCATGCCCGCCGATATGACGATACACTGGACAAGCGTTCAGACAGGCACCGCAGCGAATACAATTTAAAAGCTCTTGAAATTCGGGATCACCCAACTGAAGTGAACGTCCATTATCCACGATAATAATGTGCATTTCATCTGGCCCGTCCCCGTCTTCTGTTCGGCGAGGGCCGGTAATGCCTGACATATACATCGTCAATTTTTGACCTGTCGCGGAGCGTGGGAGTAGAGTCGCCATCACCTCGAGATCCGTCCAGGATGGAATGATACGCTCCATGCCCATTAAGGTAATCTGTGTTTTTGGCACAGTGGATACCATGCGGGCATTGCCTTCATTTTCAAATAGGACCATGGAACCCGTCTCCGCAATGGCAAAATTGCAGCCGGTCATGCCAATATCGGCTTCAAGAAACTTCTCACGCAGTTTTTTGCGTACAAATCCAGCAAGTACGGTGGTGTCCGGTTCCAGAGTTTCACCCGCTTCCTTGGATAACAGGTCCGCAATCTGGTAACGGTTCTTGTGGATAGCCGGAATGACGATATGAGATGGGGCTTCACCCGCCAATTGAATAATGTATTCACCCAGATCGGTCTCTATCGCTTCAATGCCTGCGGATTCCAATACATGGTTGAGATGTACTTCCTCGGACACCATGGACTTGGATTTCACCACGGTTGAAGCCTGCTTGTGAGCCGCAATATCAAGTGCAATCGCTGCTGCCTCTACCGAAGTATCCGCAAAATGAATATGAACCCCATTGGCACGTGCATTATTGACGAATTCATTCAGATAATAATCCAGATGTGCGATCGTATGCAGACGAATCTGACGTCCACGTTCGCGCCATTCTTCCCAGTTGCCATGTTCTTCGGATGCGGACTTCTTGCCATTACGCAATCGCTCTGTCGTAAACTTGACGGCTTTCCGCAGGAAGTCATCATTCAAAGCCAGTTCTGCACGTTCTTTGACGGTAACATCCATTACACCGGGTTGACTCATCCTGTTTGCACCCCCTCATACAGCAGTTCGGCCAAATGCATCACTCGCACTGGTTCATTCCTATACCGCAGGTTACCTGCGATATTCATCAGACAAGCCATATCCAGTCCTACCAATACTTCAGCTTCCGTCTCTTTGATGTGATCTACCTTTTCTGTGACCATGGCACCAGATATATCCGGCATTTTGATAGCAAAGGTACCGCCAAAGCCGCAGCAATCCTCTCCGTAAGGAAGGGGAACAAATTCTAAACCTTTTACTGCCGAAAGTAATGCCATAGGCTCATCCTTTACGCCTAATAAACGGCTGCCATGACAGGAGGGATGGTATGTAACCTTATGCGGAAAATGTGCACCCAAATCCGTGATGCCAAGCACCTGAACCAGAAACTGCGTGAATTCGTAGGCTTTGGTTTCCAAACGTTTAGCCTTCTCCAGCCATACAGGTTCATCGACAAACAGCTCGGGATAATGATGAATCATGTACGTACAGGAGCCGGAGGGACAGACGACAAAATCACTATCATCAAAGGCTTCCAGAATCGTTTTGGCGGCTACCCGTGTCTCATCCCAATACCCGCTGTTGTAGGAAGGCTGACCGCAGCAGGTCTGCACGGGCGGGAAATCCAACCGAACGCCATGAGCGGCGAGCAATCTCACCATCGCCTCCCCCACACGGGGATATATAGCATCGCTGAGGCAGGTAATGAATAAGGAGACCTTCATGATTACACGCTCCTATAACTGATGAATTGTTGTTTTAACACATATAAGTATCGAATATCGTATCGTTTATCGTTTTATACCCTTGTGATTGAGATATCATAGCTGTTCAGACGTTCTATCAAATCATCATCAAGCGACTGATCTGTGATCACCGCATGAACCGCATTTAACCCGGTTACCCGGGCAAATGCACGAACCCCAAACTTGCTCGTATCTGCAAGTAAAATGACCTGGTCGGATATGCCGACCATTTTCTGCTTCAACCGTGCCTGAAGCTCATTGGATTCACTGATTCCGCCGCCTTCCAGATGCACACCTTTACAAGACAGGAATAATTTATCGACATGATATGTCTCCAGAGAACGTTCGGCGAGCGGTCCAACAAAAGACAGCGATCTCTGAGCCAGCTGGCCCCCAGTCGAGATGACTTCAATCTTGTCCCTGCTGCTCAGTTCAGTGGCTACCTGTATAGAGTTGGTCAATACAGTCAGTGGCATATCCGGCATATTGGCCGCCATGTAGCCTGCTGTTGTGCTGGCATCCAGTAGAATTCGATCACCCGGATGAATCATGGATAGAGCCGCTTGGGCAATTCTTTTCTTTTCCTCAGCATGTGTTGTTTCCCTTACCCGGTAAGGGATCTCCGGCTGCTCTTCCTTCACGCTGACAGCGCCGCCATGGGAACGACGCAGTCGCCCTGCCTGCTCCAGCCGGTCCAGATCTCGCCGAATGGTCTCTTCTGTTACCCGGCAGTGCTCACTAAGCTCGGATACACGCATGCTGCCCTTAACATTAACCATCTCCACAATCCGGTCATAGCGCTCCGCTGCCAGCATGTTACACCTCGCTCCCGGCTTGTGATTTGGGCGAAGCCGTCAACCTTTGGAATCTACCATAGGCCTCTTCCCAGATTGGTCTGTCCTTTGGTTCATAATCAGTAACTGAGAATGAATCACGAATGACCTTGCGGGCTTCCCATATATCCTTAAAAGCTCCGCTTGCCATCCACTGTACAGCCATGTTCCCGATCGCACTACCTTCTGCTGGCCCCGCCCATACCGGTTTGCCAATAGAATTGGCTGTCCACTGACATAACAGGCGATTCTGAATGCCACCACCGACCATATGCAATCCATTAAAAGACTGTCTGGACAGTTGTTCTGTCCATTCCAGCACTCTCCGATACTTCAGTGCAAGGCTCTCTAGAATGGAACGGGCAATGGCCCCCTGATCTTGCGGCTCAGCCTGCCCTGTATCACGGCAATATTGTTGTATACGAGAGGTCATATCCCCTGCTGGCATAAACCGCTCATCATCGGGATCAAATAGACTCGCAAATGGAGGAGCAAGTTCCGCCCTGCTCAGTAACTCCGCATAGCTGATCCCCTGTCCCTTCCGTTCCCATTCACGCATGCATTCTTGCAAAATCCACAGGCCCATAATGTTCTTGAGCAAACGGAACGTACCACCTGCCCCACCCTCATTCGTAAAGTTCAGCCCCAGACTCTCGGAACTGATGACGGGGTGATCAATCTCCGTGCCCATAAGTGACCAGGTTCCACAGCTCAGGTAAGCAAATGAACGCTCTGTTGCCGGAACAGCCACGACCGCTGAACCTGTGTCATGCTCTGCAACAGCAATAACCGGAATGGCAGACAAGCCAAGATCACTGCAAATGCTGCTGCGCAGCTGTCCCACACGAGTACCTGGCATGACCGCATCTCCAAACAGTGTCTCCGAAATACCGATATGTGCAAGCAGTTCACCGTCCCAATGCCCTGTGGTTGGATTGTATAGCTGTGTTGTGGTGGCGTTGGTAAACTCATTCACCGCTTCACCGGTCAGAAAGTAACGAAGCAGATCGGGGATCATGAGTAAACGCTCCGCTTCGTTAAGCAGTGGGGAGCCTTTCCGCTTAAGCGTAGCCAACTGGTACAGTGTGTTAAAGCTAAGAAACTGGATGCCCGTACGTTCGAATATTCGCTGAGAGGTCAATTCCTTACGCACCTGATCCATCATGCCGTTAAACTGTGCATCACGGTAATGATATGGATTGCCCAACAATTCACCATGACTCCCAAGCAGTCCAAAATCAACCGCCCAGGAATCAATCCCCAGACTTTCAGGCTGCTCTCCTTTTTGTTTAACAAGGTTCAGCCCTTCCAGCAATTCATGGTGCAGCCTCAATATATCCCAGTGCAGCCGCTCCCCCGCTTTTACCGGTTCATTCTTGAACCGATGGATCTCCATCGTTTCCATTCCCCGATCATTCAGATGACCCAGCAGTGCTCTCCCGCTTCCAGCACCCAAATCATACGCCAGCACACTCACCGCTCTTCACCAGCCCTTCATCCCATACTATATTTCGCCCTTGAATATTTCTTGATTTCATTGATGACTGCTCTGTACTTTATTCTTTATTTTTTTGTTTGTTTATTTTTGTTTTATACTGTTTAGCTTTATTTTACGAGTATATCATCATTGTAAGCGTTTGAATACCCTGTGATTGGTTTCTTTTACCCATACCAAAAACGACTCTCTCCACTCGGGAGGAGCCGCCTTCCTGTTATTTCACGTATAAAAGCTGTTTTTGCTAACACCGGACTGGGGCTGCACATCTCTTTCAAAATGCTTAAACCTTGTCCCCTGATACGTCAGCATGCCTCGGTCATGTTCCACAAGCATACCGTAGTCACTCCCATCGACATTCAGTTCTACCCGTTCACCGTTGTCGAGCTCAAATGTAATGTAATAGTAGGTGGAAGCACTGCTGTCCCCTGATCCTCCACTAACTCTCGTTCGCTTTGCCACAATCGTTGAATGCAAGGTTAACAGCGCTGATGCATTATTCGATGACCATGTGCGTACCCCTGAAATAATGGCATAAACAATGACACCAGCAATGATGAGAAAAACGCCACCGATAAAAATGGATCCAAACGCACTCATTGCACCAAACTCATTGAATCCAGCAAAAAAACCACCCTGATTGCCCTCAAATCCCGGAACATCATTCATGTCATCAAAAATACCGAAGCCATCCATGCTTAACCAGCCCAGTGATGAAGATATGCTCAATGACGTCATTCATCATCGTTCCCTTCTCCCTGCAAATTAAGATGCACCGCCCCCCTGCCAAGGAGACGGTGCACGTAGACAACCCTACAAGCCTTGTCCGTATACTATATGAACCTGATTACGAATACAGACGTTCAAGTTCATCGACCAGACTACCAACATAGGCCACAGCAGCACGAATCGGCTCTGGCCCAGACATGTCCACACCCGCAAGCTTCATCAGCTCTTGCGGATCAAGGCTTCCTCCCGCTTTCAATGCGTCAAGCCAGCGGTCTACGGCAGGCTGCCCCTCTTCCCGAATCAGCTGTGCAGCAGCGGTAGATGCCGTCAGACCTGCTGCATAGGTATATGGATACAATCCCATATAATAATGAGGTTGTCTCATCCAGGTCAGTTTCGCCCCTTCGTCAATAACCAATTCAGGCCCCCAGAACTCGGAGAGGATGTTGCCTTTCAGCTGACTTAACGTCTTCGCTGTGATAGGTTCATCCTTGGTTGCGAGTGCGTACACCTGACGCTGCAATTCACCTTCAAGCAGATGCGTAACAAAGTTATGGTAGTACGTATTGAGCAATTGCAAAATGACCCAACGACGCATTCTCGGATTATCAGAACGTTTCAACAAATGATCTGCCAGCAGCATTTCATTCATTGTTGAAGGCGCCTCTATGAAATAGAGGGACGGTCGTGTATTCGTAAGACGTTGGTAATGCCCGGCAAGCATGAAATGTCCAGCATGTCCCACTTCATGGGCAAGTGTAAATGCTCCGCGCATATTGTTTGCCCATGAGATCAGGATATAGGAATGAGAACCATATATGGACGAACAAAAAGCTCCTGTCGATTTGCCCGCATTATCTGCGTAATCTACCCACCGCTCACTAAATGCACGTTCCACAATGTCGCCATATTCCGGTCCCATCACGGCAAGAGCTTCACGAATGAGCGTGCAGGCTTCCTCATATGTAATGGCAGGGCTGAATTCAGGGTCCAGTGGTGCTTTCAGATCACAGAACATCAGCTTGTCCAGACCTAACTCACGTTTCTTGAGAGCTGCCAGTCTGCGCATATGAGGTGCAAGTTCCTGCTGGATGATGTCAAGTACATTGTTATACATCTCTTTGCTTACCTGCTGCGGGCTGAGCAGCATATCCGTTACATCATCATATCCACGCAGCCTGGACATGACGACCTGCTTCTTCACTTCGGTTGCGTAACCTTCAGCAAACGTATTTTTGTAATCGTTCAGCTTGGAGCTGAATGCAGCATACGCAGAGCGGCGCAGCTTTGTATCCGATGACATTTCATAATTGTTCTCATAGAATGACCAGGACAGCGGGCGATTATTGTCATCGCCATCAAGTGCATCGTCGAACGTCATGTCTGCCAGTTTACCGCGCAGATAGATCCGATATGGCGAATCCAGTACTTCCCCAAGCGAAGCGAGTACTTTCTCCGTTTCGGGCGAAAGACGATGTGCCTTTTCCTGAATTAGACGATCCAGACTGCGGGCATACGGCTGCAAACCCGGAAGTTCTTCAATATAACGTTTAACCGTTCCGTCGGGAAGATTCACGATCTCGGAATTCACAAAAGACAAGGACGACGACAAATTCGATAAGATGTCTCCCGCCTTGGCTGAATTTTCAATATTCGCGGGATTGGTACTGTCCTCCGACTGTTTCAGCCGGGCATATGAAGCCGTTTTGCTAATGCGTTCCTGCAAAGCTTCGCGGGCATCCAGACAGGCGAGCAACTGCTCAGGGCCTTCGCCCAGATGTCCTTTGAATGTTTCAATATGGGCAGCAGCTTCAGGCAGTGATCTAAGCTCCTGCTCCCACTCTGCGTCAGTCCCAAACAAGTCTCGCAAGTCCCAGGTAGTCTCTTGGTTTACTTCATCGCGTGTACGTATTTTTTCCATCGTTAAATGTCCTCCTCCTTGCATTTCCAATATCTCTCATCGTATCATATTCGGAGCATTTATACCTTACATATCCTAAAATGAGCCTTTTGGTTCAGGGGGTTCACAACCAAGTTGAAAATTTAGTTTGCTCGCGTCACTCCGCCGGCAGAATAACCTTCCGATCGCTGTTATCCCCAGATTTTTTGATCCCTTTTTAAAGGGGAAATCCGGGGATAAAGGCGAACGCTTCGCTTCTTCAGGCTATTTCTGCCTTCTACGTTCTCGTGTGAACGTTTAGTTCAATCCAACTTAAGGGGGAGAATCCAGGGATAAAGGCAAAGCGCATGCTTATGATGTAGTTTTCTTTCAGAAAGCTTTTAGCTCTACTTCTTCAAGCCATTTCTGCCCGCTTCGTTTGGAGTAAACTGTTGGTACACTGACCAAAATTTAAAAATATATAAAAACCGCCGGGTAATGGAAGTATGGTATTATCCCCTTTAAGTAGACACTTAAAAAAACCTTCATGTTATCATGGGGGTTCAAGTGACACTTGGAGGGGATATTTTTATGGCGAAAAAAGGGCAAACATTTCAGACGTATACCGAAGAATTCAAATTGAATGCAGTTAGATCATATGTCGAAGGTTCTTCAAGTTACAAGACGGTTGCTGAGCGCGAGGGGATTCGAAATTGTTCACAACTGAAGGTGTGGGTGAAAAAGTGGAAAAACGGGGAAGCGTTCGATGAGCGAAAAAACGGTGTGCCCAATCCACTGAAGGGGCGTCCCCGTACAGCCTTTGGCAGCGTGGAGGAAGAACGAGACTATCTTCAAGCACAGGTGGATTATTTAAAAAAGCGGTATCCAAATCTAGTAAAGGAGAAGCGCTGAGCCAACGGGAGAACTACAATATCCTAGATGAACTGCGCTGCTTGCATGGCATTACACGTCTATTAACGATTGCAGGAATACCCCGATCCAGCTACTACAAATGGCGAGCAACCCAGCCGCAGCGAGACGCAAGACAAGACCGTGACCGTGAGATCAAAGAACACATGATGGATATTCATTTTACAAACCGAGAGTTTGGTTATCCTCGCATGACAACGGCGTTGTGGGAGGCTGGTCTGAACGTCAATCACAAGAAAGTATGGCGAATCATGCGGGAACTATCGATCCAATCGGTGATTCGCAAAAAGCGGAAGAAGTCCAGCTACACGCCATCTGTCATCTATCCGAATCGCCTGAAGCGCCAATTTCATGCGACAGCACCCCAGCAAAAAATGGTGACGGATATTACCTATATTTCGGATGGGAATGCATTTGTTTACCTGTCCGTGATTCAAGACTTGTTCAACAACGAGATTGTAGCTTGGCAGTTGTCTAAACGAAACGATGTTCAGCTCGTATTGGATACGGTGGAACAATGGACACAAAAAAGAGACGTTTCAGAAGCCGTGCTCCATTCGGATCAGGGCTTCCAATACACGTCTCAGGCGTACAACACACGATTAGAAGCATTCGGCATTAAGGGCAGCCACTCTCGCAAAGCAACCTGCCTGGATAACGCATGCATCGAATCCTTCTTTTCGCATCTCAAGACAGAGAAGCTGTACCTTAACCAGTGTAATTCAGAGGCAGAGATTCGACAAGCCGTGGAAGATTATATGTACAATTACAACTACCGACGCTTTCAAGCCAAACTCAAACAGCGCGCACCGATTGAATATCGATGCGCACTGGCAGCATAGCTTTTTTCATCTGTCTACTTGACAGGGGTATGACCAGTATCCATTACCCGGCGGTTCGTTTTAACTTAAATTTATTCTGATTTCCAAATCACATTTTCACCATAGTTCTTGCCCCAATCATACATGGCATGCAGAACCGGCATCAGACTTTGACCATGATCGGTCAGTGTATATTCCACACGAGGAGGTACTTCTGCATACACCTTGCGCTCAATTAGCTTGTCTTCCTCCAGCTCACGCAACTGGTTGGTCAGCATCTTTTGGGTAATATGAGGAATTAATCGCTTCAATTCACTGAAACGTTTGGTGCCTTCAAGACCCAGATGCCATAAAATAATCAGTTTCCATTTGCCGCCAATAACAGCAAGGGTCAATTCTTTCTCACAGTTGATCTCTTTCAAGTTGATGCGTTCCTTGACTTCGGCTGCCATGGCTCCGAGCCCCCTTTTCTTCCAATCAATCTTATATCGCTAAAATGCATTTCGCATATCACAAGAACACTCCGCAACAGGAGAACTTGCCGCTCCCTTGTATCATATAACGGGTTCATTGGTTCGATACAGCTTGTATACATTCTACTACAGCACGACCCTGATGTTAAGCAGACCCGAATTAGACTACAGACAACGATAGCAGAAAAGACCGGCACTCCCTCTCGTTTGAGGGAATTCCGGTCTTCCATCTATTCTAATTCATAAAGTTTATGACATATGGACTATTCCAGGTTGGCATGACGTCCAAACATGTCTGCGCCAGACATATTCTTCATTTCCATCATGGTGAGCACCAGTGCATCCATGCTCAGCAGTAGCCCCTGTTCAAACAAGGAGCCCATCGGCTGAATGGTCACTGCTGCTCCGGCGGTCGCCGTATCCTCTTTGGCGGATGCCGGAAGACGAACGACAGTGTCCGCCAGTTGTCCGATCGTGGACTCGGGCTTAATCGTAATCAGACCTACAGGTGCACCTGCTTTACTGGCCTTCTGAGCCATCGCTGCCAGACTGCCTGTCTCCCCTGAGCCTGAGCATAATAAGAGGAAGTCTTTCGGAGAGATCCCTGGCGTAACGGTCTCTCCAACTACATATACCCGAAGACCCATCTGCATCAATCTCATGGCAAAGGCCTTTCCCATCAGACCGGATCGGCCTGCTCCTGCTACAAAAACCTGTTCGGCAGCCAGAATATGTTCCGCCATGGCCTGCATCTCCGAGTCGTCGATCTGGCTCAGCGTACGTTCCAGCTCCTTCAAGATGTCCACTGCGTATTGTCGGCTGCTCATCTGTCTTACCCTTGTTGAACCAAACGTTGCATCTCAGCTGCAACTTTAGCTTTGTCTGCTTGTCCAGTGATACCGCCACCCACAATGACCAGATCCGGTTGTGCTTTGATCACTTCTGGCAATGTTTCCAGCTTAATCCCACCAGCTACAGCAGTCTTCGCGTTTTTCACAGCGCGTTTGATTGTTTGCAGATCTTCGAACGGGCTTTGTCCTTCAGCTTGCAGGTCATAACCTGTGTGTACACAGATGTAATCTACGCCAAGCGAATCAACTTCACGAGCACGCTGTTCAAGATTAGGCACGTTGATCATGTCCACAAGAACTTGTTTGTTTTGTTTCTTCGCTTCTGCTACTGCACCTTTGATCGTACTATCATTCGTTGCCCCAAGCACAGTGATCAGATCCGCACCAGCTTCAGCTGCTTTCATGATTTCATAACCACCAGCGTCCATAATTTTAAGGTCTGCAAGAACTTGCAGATTAGGGAATGCTTCTTTCATCGCTTTTACCGCGTGCAAACCTTCATTAATAACGATTGGCGTACCAATCTCAACGATATCGATATATTGTTCAACTTCTTTAACAAGTGCAATACCTTCAGGGATGTTTACCAAGTCCAATGCCAATTGCAATTTCACGATTCATTTCTCCTTTGTTGTTCGAGTACGAGTATATCCTGAAAAGGATGTTAAAATATTTAGCCTGCACCGTTCAGCCAGTTCAGATGCATGCAATGTTTGTCATGGCTACTCATTCATTGTAGAACCTGACTATCTATTAAGGAAGTACGCACTTTGAAGTCAGGTAGTTACTTGCACGATACTATTGATTGAATTACATTGTTATATGAACCGAATACCTGAAAATAAGTTTTCATTCACAATCCACATATGAGGTGATCTGCAAATCCCTGTGCTCTTCTCATCAAAAAAGACCCCGCCACAAGGACAGGATCTTTCCAAAGTTTCAGGTCAACAAGATCATACATATTGATCCCGAAATCTAATTCAAACCTCTCGGTGAATCATTCAAATCCAGGTTTTACAGATAAACAGGCTTCACGCATACCGGCTTGGATACACCTGTGCTGTGACCTGTGTATTTCAGACGTCCGCTCTCCTGATCCACTGTAAAGGAAACGATATTGTTTGTATCACGGTTAGCTGCAATCAGCAGTTTGCCATTCGGAGTCAATGCAAAGTGACGTGGGTGTTCACCCTCAGCAGATACATGCTCAACCAGTTTCAAATGTCCTGTTTCAGCGTCTACTGCAAATACCACGATGCTGTCATGCCCACGGTTCGAACCGTATACGAAACGACCATCGTTTGATACGGCGATTTCAGCTGTTGTGTTCTCACTGCCGTCATAGCCATCAGGCAATGTGGACACGGTGGAAACTTCTGTCAACGTACCTGCTGCTGCATCATAACGGAAAGACGTAATGGAGGAATCCACTTCGTTAATGACATAGGCGAATTGACCATTCGGATGGAATGCCAGATGACGAGGTCCTGCACCTGGATGTGTTTTGGTTTCACTGTGCAGTACGAGTTCATTCTTGTCTGCATCAATGGAGTAGATTGCGATTTTGTCCGCACCCAGATCCTGTACCATCATGTATTTGCCATCCGGGCTGAAGAATGCAGAATGCACATGTGGCTTGTCCTGACGCTCAGGGTGCGCACCTTTGCCTTCATGTTTCTTCTCATCCAGAAGTGCTCCAACTTCACCGTTATCTGTCAAGGCTTGCAGTCCTACCAGACCACCATGGTAGCTGGACAGGATCAAGTAACGTCCTGAAGGATCACGTTGGATATGACATGGTGGAGCCGAAATGGAGTCATGACGATTCAGCAATGACAATTTTCCTGTAGAAGGATCAATGCTCAGAGCTACAGCTTCAGACATTTTATTGCCTTCGGCAGACGCCGTTTCACCGATCGCATACAGTTTGTTACCTTCAGTATCCACGTTTACAAACGTTGGATTTTTCACGCCGGAGATGCCATCAAGCTTGGAGAGGTTACCTGTATCCTCATTCAATTCATATGCGTAAATGCCCTCATTTTCCGTTTCGGCATAAGAGCCGACCAATACGAGCAAGCGTTTTGATTCACTCATTACAGTTTCCTCCTCTATGTGTATGTAATCTGGTTGCACCTCTTCTATAATAAATCTGCCATATCAAAATAGCAATCCACCGCCCCTGCGCATCCCATCAAAGAAGCGGCCTCAAACATATGTTCATTACGCAAGTCAATACCAAAATCCATTCCCGACAAAGGTCAACTTCTGCTATGATAAAATAGGTTTTTCATCCAGAAAGGACTGAATTCGTTGTTTAATTCACTTCTACTCACGTTATATCATGTATTTCTGCCCATATCCCTTCCGGTGATAGGAGGCATTCTGCTAAAACAGTTCAAAAATTGGGATACTCGGCCGCTGTCGACCTTTTCCCTTTATATTTTGAGCCCTGCACTTATCTTTGATACACTGCTGCATGCCGAGATTACATGGACGGACGTAACGGGCACGTTCTGGTTTTCTATTATTAATTTAATCGCCCTGTGGGCACTGGCTGAACTGTTGAGCCGTATATTCCATCTTGGTGCAAGCGAAAAAGCGGGACTTACCCTTGTCTCCACGTTTACAAACTGCGTGAATTATGGGCTCCCGCTTGTGTTGCTTGCCTTTGGACAGCTTGGATTGGATAAGGCTTCGGTATATGTCATCGGACAGATGATCATTGTAAACACAGTAGGTATCTTTTTTGCCGCCAGATCCGAATTCACCGTCAAAAATGCGATTCTGTCCGTCTTCCGTATGCCTTCCATCTATGCTGCTGCGATAGCCATCATCCTGCGTGCATCCAATCTGAGCTTGCCAGTGGCACTGGATGGAGGCATCTCCATGCTCGCAGCCGGTTACTCCCCTGTCGTACTGGCCATTCTCGGTGCACAGATGCTAAGACCGCGCGGTTCCTCCGAACCTTGGAAACCCAACGTTCGCAAAGCGTTCTGGACGGGGCTTCTAGTACGACTGGCCGCAGCGCCAGTACTCTCATATCTAATCCTGACTGCACTTCAGATTGAAGGAACGTTATTCAGTGTACTGCTGATCCTGGCGTCCATGCCGACCGCAGTGAACGCGGTAATTTTAGCCGAGCAATTCAATGCTTCTCCGCAGTTTGTGTCCCGCTGTATTCTGTGGACAACCGCTGCGTCCATGGTCATTCTGCCGATCATGATTGTGATGTCTTCCTGATCAGCACGGAAGCTGAAGTTGGAGACATCGCTGCTTGCTTGCGTTTCTCCAACCGACGTTCAAAGCGGCGTTTGAGTGCTCTGACATAGAAGAACTTGACGACAAAGTAAGAAATCACACCCAGGATGACTCCAAAGACGGACATGCCTGCCAAAATATCCAGACCACCCCGCAATAGTTCACTTAGCGCGGACCAGTTGCCGCGAAACAGCTCCATAAAGGCACTCTCATGAACAAGCCCCTGCCCCATGCTGTGCGCCGGCAATATCCAGGAACCAATTTGCTTGGCAAGCGGCATCAATATAATGGGCAGGAAAGTTAGCTTGCCGACCACGTTGCCCACAATAGCCGCTGGCAGCGAACCACCGGACAAACGTACAATCGGATAGAACACGAGATATACCAGTGATGCTGTGGAAATGACGATCAATTCCAGACCAAAACCCAAAGCAAATCCGGTTGAAACTTTATGTGCCCCGCCGGGAGCACGTAACAATTTGAGAAAATTAAGCTTCAAAGCACGTGTTAAACGCGCAAAACGTGAGTTTTTGCTTTTCTGTAGGTTCATACCGAACTTCCCCTTATCTTACACAAATGACGGCTCAAGCCGCCTACTCTTTAGTATATCACACCGCGTTAACGCCTGCTGTTATAATCACTGGCTGTGTCTCGATGGCGACGTTACCTGCTACCGCTCTGGAGATCATGCAGGACTCTTCTGCTTTAAGTGCCAGGCGCTCTGCCTTCGTTACATCAGCATCAGATGCATCCGCTTTGAGCACAATGCGAGGTCTGTGTATGATCCGTTCGTACGTAAATACGTTATTGGTAACATCCACCGTCGCTTCAGACTCCAGTGTCAGATCATCCGGTGTAATATCTGATCGCTCCAGCATTGCTGCCAGCGTAATCAAATAACAGGTAGACGCTGCACCCAGCAGCATTTCATCCGGATTGGTACCGGTACCCGGACCACCCATCTCCTGTGGAATCGAAATGACTGTTTTTAACCCACCTGCATCAATATGCCCTTCACTGTTACGTCCACCATTCCAAGTAGCTTTCAGGTGAAAAGGATGTTTCATTATATTCATTCCTTTCTATTTAGACACGGACACATGCTATAGATTGTTCATTCAGTGCGGTAACCTGCTCTTCATCTAGGCCCAGATCAGTTATTACTTTTGCCACACTGCTGAGTTCCGCCACTCTTGTAAAAGCCTGTACGCCAAATTTGCTCGAATCCGCCAGCAAAATAACTTCATCAGCTATGCTGATCATCTTCTGCTTCACCAGTGCCTGCAATTCATTCGACTCACTGATGCCCTTGGTCAGATGTACACCTTTGCAGGATAAGAAAACTTTATCCACATGATAAGCATCAAGCGACCGTTCAGCTAGCGGCCCCACAAACGATAGGGACTTCGAAGCAAGCTGCCCGCCTGTCGCGATTACACGGATCTGTTCCTTGTTACTAAGCTCCGCCGCGACCTTAATGGAGTTGGTCAACACGGTGAGTGGTATGTTCGGCAGTCCTGCCGCCATATACCACGCAGTTGTACTGGCATCCAGCGCTATCCGGTCACCAGGCTCTACCATTTTCACCGCTTCGTCCGCAATTCTGCGTTTCTCTTCTGCATGAGTTACAGCCCGCTCCGGATAAGGGATTTCCGACTGCCCCTCTTCTTTATATTTTACGCTGACAGCCCCGCCATGGGAACGTCTGAGCCTTCCCGCCTGCTCCAGCTTGTCCAGATCACGACGGATCGTCTCTTCCGTCACACCGCAGCGCTCACTAAGCTCGGTTACGCGCATACTTCCCTGCGCATCTACCCATTCCACAATTTTCTCATAACGTTCAGCCACGAGCATCTTCATTCACTCCAAACCGTTGATTATCCAAGATGAATCCTGTTCATCCCATCATACCACAGTGCCCCCGGAAGGAGAATTTCATCGAGGGCGCAGAAGGTGCAAAAAAGAGGGAGCTTACGCTCCCTCCATTTCGGATGAAATTGTGTCTTATTTATCGTCAGCCATAGGGAACCAGCCCGGTGTGTGAATGATTGCATTCCACAGACCGTCAGGGATAACCAGACGTTCCTGATCCGATTTGGTGAGAATCGTCTCGATATCTTCTTCACGTCCGCTTTCGATTTTCTCAACCCAGTCAGGCTCGATAATCAGCTCACGGCCGATCGCAAGCAGTGGCACACCACTCTGAAGAGCTTCGGCTGCCTCATCTGCGGTATGGATGGCACCTACGCCAATGACAGGCAGTTTACCGTCCACGCGATCAAGGATAAATTCAATTCTGGAGCGAGTATCTGCTTCACCTCGTCTTGGCTTGGACCAGAACTCGTTGACGGATACATGCAGGTAATCCAGATTTTTATCTTTCAGCGCATCCACCAGTGCATACGTCTCTTCCATGGTCAATCCCGGTGTTTCCGGCTCTTCTGGTGAGAAACGGTATCCTACGATAAACGGCAGTTTCGTATGTGTAGCTACAGCCTTCTGGACTTCATCCACCACAGCCAGTGGGAATGTGAGACGTTTCTCGATGCTTCCACCCCAACGATCTTCACGTCGGTTGGAATGCGGAGAGAAGAACTGCTGGATCAAATAACCGTTCGCACCATGAATCTCAACACCGTCGAAGCCAGCTTCAATGGCGCGGCGGGTTGCTTCCCCAAAGTCTTTGATGATGGACGTAATTTCGTCATCAGACAGCTCTCTTGGTACAGGAGATCCCGGACGCTCACTGGCAACAGCGCTTGGAGCAGCGACTTGACCCGCTGGTACCGCTTGTTCTGGCGTGAGACGACCTGCATGGAAAATTTGTAGTACGGCTTTGGAACCTTGCTGCTTAATGGTATCGGCCAGACGTTTCAGACCGGGAATAAAGCTATCGTCATAACTACCAAATTGAGCTGGAAAACCAATTCCATTCGGAGTTACATGAGTTACCGCTGTAACAGACATACCAGCACCGCCGGTACGGCGTGCATAATAAGCAAGTTCAGCGTCTGATACAGTACCATCGGGATTCGAGGACATATGAGTCATGGGAGCGAGCACGATCCGGTTTTTCAGCGTAATGCCGCTTGGCAGTGAAACTTGTTCAAACATCGGGCTATACTTTGGATTCATTCGTGGTCCCCTCCTGATTAAATATCTCTTTTAATAGATATATGAATATATGCTTTCGCTTACTGTAATGATTATAGTTACGTTTCACTCACATTGCAACTTTTCATTTTTCACCCATATCCATTCCATGCTTAAAGCTCGCTGCTCCATTCACTTCCCGCCTTTTGTCCATTACACTTGTTTCTTGTTTCTCAACCCAAAGAGACGGAGTGTCCTATGACTCTCCGCCTCATAAAACTGCTTGCTCAGCTTAGAAACTGCGTACGTATGCTAGCTTCTGATCCATCTCTTCCACACATTCATAGCAGTCATGCTCATCATTGGCTACCATCGGAGTAACCGGATACAGATTCATCTCTGTACTGTTGTAGGATTTCAACAACGGCAGCAGTTGTGTCACACGTGTGTTCGCTGGATCCAGCCAGGTATTAATCTCTTCTTCAGACAGAATCGCCGGCATTTTGCTGCCAAACTCCCGTGTAACCATGTTCGCCCCCGCCATCAGCATCGTGCAGGTACGCAGCGGCTGTTTGCGCGTATCTTTCCAGACCTCGTATAATCCCGCAATGCCAAACAATCCGCGATCCGGCATAACCACACGCACCGCACAGCTTTTCTTGCCTTCCTGACGCCAGTAATACAAACCATTGCATGGAATAACACAACGCTTCGTCTCTACCAGCTTGTAGTAGGCTGGGTTCTCATGCACCGTCATGAGATTGGCGTTAACTGCATCGCGTCCCCAGAACGGAATGAATCCCCATCGGAACTCGTCCAATACCCTCTCACCATCCTGATGCAAAATAATCGGTGTATGCTGGGTTGGGCTGATATTGTAACGGTTTTTGTAATAATACATCACCCGTTCAATCTTAAAATGATCCCTGACCTCATCCAAATCGGCTGCCAATGAAAAACGGTTACACATGCTTAGGCACTTCCTTTCCCTGCTTGAATTGAATTTGATTGTATTGTTTGTTATTGCAGGGAAATTATGCATGCTTGCATAGAAAGCATCAGTAACCGTGTGAAATCTTCCTATTTCTCACTGCCTGAGCTATAGAGAAGCCTGAACTGCTGCGGGGTCATCCCGATATAGTTCCGAAACATGCGAATAAAATAACTGCTGTGTGTAAATCCCCACTGAGAAGCAATTTGTTTCACGGATAGTTCCGAGTCTGCGAGCATTCTCTTCGCGGCCAGAATGCGGCAGTCCAGCAGATACCTGCCGGGCGGAACACCCATGATGCTCTTGAACATGCGATTAAAATAATACACGCTGTATCCCGCTGTATCCGCCATTTCAGCAAGACTTAGCGGTTGTGTGCAGTGACGACGAATATAATCGGCCGTAGAGCGGATTGTATCCTGATTGTTCAGTAAAGACGCACCTTCGATTGACTCCGAATTCCGTGCCAATTCAACTAGCAACTCATACAGTACCGCCGACAATTTCGGTTCATGCACACTCTCATAACCTGCACCGAGCTGGCATAATTGTTCATGCAACTCCTCGAAACGGTCCTCTCCAGAGAAAGAAAAGAGCCACACTTTATCCGGATTCCGCAAGCCCAGCAACCGCTCCAGATCGTGGGCTTGCAGATGAATCCATCTGATATCCCAGGGATCAGATGGATTGGCATAATACTGCTGTGCTTGTCCAGGCGCATATAGAAAACCTTGTCCAGCCGTTAATCGGACGCTGCCCTGCTCGGTTCTCACTTCACCCTGTCCGTTGAAAACCAGATGCAGATTATACTCCCGTATTCCGTCCGGACGATGTTCCCTGTGCTCTGGATCGAGATATCTTCCGTAGGCTACCGGATAACATGTATACCCTGCATGCCCGGGCTCCGGCATAAACCAATGTATTCGCATGTGCTCAACCTTTCAGAATAGCAAGATCATGATATCCTATCGCAACATGTTATTATATTCCCCTCTCATTATCCATTATAAAATGAAATAGACTCGACACTCTTCCACAAGATGATGATAGTGGATTCATTAAGCACGGGCTTGACCGTGCATGAAAATCATTATGTTCCAGACCGAAGGAGAGTAACATACATGAACCAAAACCGACCTATACAAATGGGCGTTGATTATTATCCTGAACATTGGGACCCTAACCTGTGGGAGCAGGATGCCCGATTAATGGCCGATAGTGGTGTACGTATTGTACGTGTGGGTGAATTCGCCTGGAGCCGAATGGAGCCTGCCGATGGACAATTCGATTGGACATGGCTTGATCAGGCGCTCGATACCCTTCATCGCAATGGGCTTCAGGTGGTGATCGGTACACCAACGATGACACCACCGCGCTGGCTCACCGAAAAATGTCCTGATATTCTGCCGGTGTTGGCAAGTGGACAGTTGTACCATGAAGGAGTCCGCGGCCACCGCTGTTATAACAGTCCGAGCATGCGGACGTACAGTGCACGAATTGTCCAGAAGCTGAGCGAACGATATGCAGGACATCCGGCTGTGATTGGCTGGCAGACTGATAATGAGTTCAGTTTCACGGATTGTCAGTGTACTGCTTGTTCAGAGGCTTTTCGCGAGTGGGTTCGTGCCCGTTACATTACACTAGGGCAGCTCAACCAGACTTGGGGTACTGTTGTCTGGAGTGGAGAATACAGCGATTGGGAACAGGTGACGCCACCATATGGCGGCTCTCCGTTTCAGAATCCTTCGTTCCTGCTGGACTACTCCCGTTTTCAGTCGGATTCCATTGTGGCTTTTCAAAGCATCCAAATCGAGATCATTCGGCATAACTGTCCCGATCATTTTGTCACTCATAATTTTCACAGCTATCCGCAAAAGGCAGATCAATATAAAATCGGTCAGGACCTGGATTTCGCTTCTTTTGATTACTATCCCAACCCTTCACCGAACAAAACGGACACCGCACCTTACAGTGGCGCATTGTCGCTAGATCTGACACGTGGTATCAAACGCCGCAATTTCTGGATTATGGAGCAGCTTAGCGGACCTCCGGGATGCTGGTTTCCGATGTGGCGTACACCCCAGCCCGGCTTCATGCGTGCTTACTCATGGCAGACTATTGCCCGAGGAGCGGATGCGGTCGTGCATTTCCGCTGGCGCAGTGCCACTATAGGAGCAGAACAGTTCTGGCATGGACTGATTGATCACAGCAATGTTCCAGGGCGACGGTTCAAGGAGTTTCAGCAACTATGTACCGAAGTGAACAGTCTGGGTGAACGCCTTCAGAGCTCCACCTTACAGAACGAAGTCGCCATTCTGCATTCGCATGATCAGTTAAACGCTCTACGAATTCAGCCACAGGCGGAAGGACTGGAGTACTACGAAAATATTAAAGTATGGCATCGTGCCTTGACCAAAGGGGGAATCAGTACAGATGTTATCCATTCCTCGGAAGCGCTGGATGGCTACAAAATCATCATCGCCCCGCACTTATATTTGCTGGACGAGAACACCGCCGAACGTCTGCAAGCTTTTGCAGCGGATGGTGGCATATTGGTCTTAACGAATCGCACCGGTGTCAAAAACGATAACAACGTCTGTGTCATGGCGCCACTTCCAGGTATGTTATCTGCTTGCTCGGGCGTGCGTGTTACCGAATATGATCCCATCGGTAGTGACCAAATTCAGATTCGGGATGAGAGGAGCAACACATATGCTGCCTCACAATGGGCTGATGTGTTGGAACTGGACACGGCACAGCCGATTGCAGTTTATGCGGATCAATTTTATGCCGAAAGTGCAGCTGTCACTCGAAACAACTGGGGTAAGGGTGAAGTCTATTATGTAGCGACCCAGCCGGAAGAAACTTATTTGAGCCAGTTATTGCGAACTATCGCTGAACAATGTGGCCTGTCCGAGATTCAATCCCTGCCAGACGGTGTCCAGGTGACAACCCGCTCAGGACCGAATGGAACGTTTCGTTTCATCCTGAATTTAAGTCCTGAAACTGTCTCCATTCCATTGCAAGCATCCTACACCAGTGCATTGGATGGAACTTTGAAAGGACCTCGATTGGAACTGGGGCCGTATGATATCGAAATCTTGGAGATTCAATAATATGTAACATCTCTGCAGCTTAAAATAAAATGAACCATGAAAAGGCCCGGGTATGCACATCAAGTGCATCCGGGCCTTAAAGAATTGGCAGAAACAGCCTGTCCTCATTGTGTTTCTTTATTCATTTTAATAATCCATTCAGCCAAATCCTGTGTCTGTTTCAGGAGAGCAATTGGGTCACGGAACCAGGACTGCTCCTCCGTCCATATGTACACTCTTCCATTTTTGACAGCAGGCAATGACCCCCATACAGGGTCTGCCTGTAAATCTTCAAGCTTTGATTCACTGGTCAGAATGATGTAATCGCCCGCGTATTTGGAGAGCAGCTCAATTGAAAATTCATGATAGGCGCCTTGCATTAATTCGGCAGGTACAGCTGCGGGTGCTTGCAAACCAAGCAACTCGTAGATGTTACGCCCGCCACGGCCCGATTGATTACCAAAAACAAATACTTGGCGATCGTATTCCTGCATCACGGAGAAAGTAGTATCAGCTGGAACGACGGCCTGCACTTCCTGCTTTATATTAGCAATCTCTTGATCGAATTCCGCAAGCCATTGCTTCGCCTCAGCCTCTTTGCCAAGTACATCGCCAAAATAAGTGACCTCTTCCTTCAGTGTTGGGAAAGTAATGGATGCAATAGAGACAGTTGGTGCAATCTTGCTGTATTTTTCAAAAGCCGCTTTGTCTGGATTCAAGGTAATAATAAGATCTGGTTCCAGCTCCATCAGCTGTTCAATGGAGTCACCGATCGTTTCTAGTCCATCCAAATGCCCTTCCAGATAAGGGCTATTCATGAGAAATTGTCCTCCAGCAATGGGTTTGACACCAAGAGCAAGAACCGTTCCCAAATAGTCAATGGCAGCGACTCGCTCTGGATGTACAGGAACCTCTACCTCTCCAAAGGTTGTATTTACGGTTTTTGTTTCCACCGTTGCCGGTTGTTCGGGTTCAGCCGCAGTCTCTGGTGTTCCTGCCTCTTGCCCGGTTGTCCCACAAGCACTTAATGTAAACACAAGCACAAGTGACATGATGGCTGATCTTAACTGGTTAAACATGTTGATTTCCTCATCTCCATTGTATTGATAATGATAATCATCATCAACAAAAGGATAACGTTCTGTTCCTCCTGTTACAATGGATTCATTTGTTGCATTTACTGTACTATTTGAAACTCCATTCGTGTTTTCCCGCTGCTTTAATCGATACTGCCCTGGGGTGATGCCCATCTCTTTCTTGAACATGCGATTGAAATAAAAAGGGTCCGTATAACCCACATACATTGCAATCTCTTGTAGTGAAGCTTCCGTTGCAGAGAGCAGTGACCTGGCCTCTCCAATCCTCAACCGAATCAAATATTCGGTCGGTGTAACGCCGGTCTGTTCTTTGAATTTTCGTGACAAATATTGCGGGCTATAGTTCAACGACTGAGCGAGCGAATCAAGCGAGATTGATTCACGAAAATGAGTTGTGATATAACGCAAAACCTGATCCGTTAATGAGAGTTGCTGACCTTCATTTTCCACTCGAATCTGCTGGTTCAACACAAGTTGTATCAGTTGAAAGAAGTACCCTTTCACCTGGATTTGACCCAGTTGGTCCTGTCCGGTCCAGCAATGATGTATACTCCGAACAAGTTCATGCAACTGAAGCGCAGTGTCCGGCTCTAGTCCCCAGGAACGTTCAAAGGGATTGCTCTGTAACAGCATCATCCGGTAGTCCAGAAGAACGTTGGAGGGCAGCGTTGATTTGTAGAAAATCAGATATACCTCTATAACTCCGGTTGCTTCAAGAGTCAGACGCCTTCCTTTGCCTCCATGCACCAATAGAAATCTGCCTGTAGACCACACCTCTTCATCCAACCAAATTTGACCCTTGCCATGTACATACACAAACGCACTGGTTGGTAATACATAATTTCGATAACTTTTGTTTGTGGTTAATGATATAAGACGGACATCAAGCACCCGTACCTGAACCTGATCCCACAGCTTGATATCATCCTGAATCCCCATATAGACTTCCTTTCCTAAGCGATATAACACGCCCATGCCCAACCATTGTGACAAAGAACTCACCTATAATTGATAATGATTATCAATTATAACAATCTTGTTCATAACTTTGAAGTCCATTTCCCTTTTGGCACTGGAAAATAAAAAATCGCCGAAATCCCCCTATGGGAGATCTCAACGATTTTGCTGCTTCGTCTATAATTACAATTTGATAAAGTCAGCCATGGAACGAACCTGGATGGCCCCCGCCTTGGAGACAGCACCATCAGATCCTTGCAATTCCTCTCTGGATGTATACTTGACCTTCAACGGAATGCCAGGAATGAGGTCGAAGAAATTGTCCGAGAACACCCCTTCTGCCTCAGTAGAAATCCATACTTGTTTTGCAAGCACATCACTTTCCAAGACCAGATGCACGCCATCGTTCTCGGTAACTTCGGTTACTTTAATTTGCGCTGGTTGCAGTGCAATGTCCTTTGATGGTGCAAAATAATGCTCCTGTGTGATGTCGGCTGCCCCATCCTGCTTCAAATCAATACGCAGCAATGTTGTTGCAACATCGCGACCTTCCAGCCATTCCGCCTGGCTCAATGTCAGCACCTGTTGACCAGAGTTGGATGCTAGAGCGACTTCATGCTCTTCCTCACGATATACCGTGCCATCAAAGCCAATCAGGCGTACCTGGAGTTTGCCCTTCACAGGTTCAAGCTGATCCGAGATTAAATAAATATCCGTCACGTCATCCTTCGTACCATCTACCGATACCAAGATATCGCTGAAGCTGCGTTTCGCGTAATATTGCAATGCTTTCCAGCGTCCAAAGTAATCCATCCCCGCCCATGAAGCCACCGGCCAGCAATCGTTCATCTGCCAGTAGAGCGTTCCCATACAGAACGGTTTGCGGCGACGGTGCGCCTCAATCGCTGTTTTCATCGCTTCAGCCTGAAGCACTTGGCTCATATAGAGGAAGGATGGGAAATCCTTCGGTTCATGCATGTACATGTCCATGTATTGCTTGATCAGACGATTACCTGCCCCGTTCTTCTGATGCGCCAGCATGACTTCGGACTCCAGTGCCAGCTCCTCTTCCTCCGCATACTTGCGAACCGAATCATACTCAGGGAAGGACTGGAAGCCATACTCACTCATGAAGCGTCCAACATGAACGTTGTAGTTCTCAAATGGCTCTACATTATGCCACACACCCCAATAGTGGATATCCCCTTCTGACGTGGAGGGGTGAGCATGCTGTTTCTCGTCTCCCGACAGTGATACCAGTGGTGAAGAAGGCCAATAATCCACACCAGGAGCATAGGTTTCCACCACTTGCGGCAAAAGATCATGGAAAATAGCTTCGTAATCCGCCCAAATGCGTTCTCTTTGCTCTGCGTTGTAATCTTTTTTCCAGCCCCAGCCGCCATCCTCAATGTAATGCGCCCACGCTGAATCAATCTCGTTATTACCACACCACAGCACGATGCTTGGATGATTACGCAGACGTTTCACATTATCAATCGCCTCATGCTTCACACTGTTCAGGAAAGCCTCGTCTCCAGGATACATGCTGCAAGCAAACATAAAGTCCTGCCATACGAGCAAACCATATTCGTCACACAACTCGTAGAACACGTCTTCTTCATAGAAACCACCACCCCATACACGGAGCATATTCATGTTCGACTCGGCAGCAGACACAATCTCATGCAGATAACGCTCACGTGTCACTTCTGTTATGAAGCTGTCATTGGGAATGTGATTTGCCCCTTTAGCAAAGACAGCAACTCCATTTAACTCAAAATAAAAGGATGCTCCCGCTTCATCTTTGTCACGAACCAGACGAATGGACCGAATACCCGTTTTGACTGTGGACTCAGCCACAGCCTGTTCACCCTGGATCACTTCCGTATGGAAAGAATACATATGCGGGTCACCCAATCCGCGACTCCACCACAGCTTCGGCTCAACAATCGAGATTGGAACTTCCACAGTCTGGACGCCCGGTTTCAGGGTTACAGCCTGCTCCCAGCTCTGTTCATCCGTTCCTACTCGAATAATCGCTTCTATGGATTGCGAAGTCTCTACTTCCACGATCGCAGTGAGCGAAGCGGAAGCAGCGGTTACTTCATTTTGCTGAATGAATACATCATTAACTCGTACGTCCTTCCAGCCTTCAAGGCGTACTTCACGCCAGATTCCGCTGGTTACAAAACGTGGACCCCAGTCCCAACCATAGTGATACGGGGCTTTCCGTGCAAAAATACTCACTCTTTTGTCGCCTAGTCCCCCTACGTCAGATTGATCATTCGATGCAGGCAGGGCATATCCGAGCTTCTCCAGCTTCGGCAGATCTTCATTGATCGGAGAACGAAAACGTATTCGGATTACGTTGCCACTTGCCTTTACAACCGATTTCACATCGACTGTCCACACCCGGAACATATTGTCTGCCGACAACACATGTTGTTCATTCACATACACATCTGCATACGTATCCAGACCATCAAAGACCAGTTCCAGATGCTGCTGCGATAGAAGTGCTTCATTCACATCAAATTCAGTGCGATATTCCCAGTCTTTCTTATCGACCCATTGAATTTCTTTTTCGTTAGTTCCATAGAAAGGATCCGGTATTTTACCCAGTTTCAGCAAATCCGTATGCACACAGCCGGGTACGTGAGCCGGCATCCATTCCTGATCCTCACAAGCCTTGAACATCCAATTTTGAAAAGTCTGCGATTGTATTTTGCTCATGACAGCCTCCGTTATCATTGAAGTAGTTTAAAGAAAACACTTTGTTATGTTTTGTTATTAAAAAAATGGATAACTTACAAAACAAAATTAACATGATATGCTCAATTCAGTCAATCTGTTTTGTGAATTATTTCTAAAAAACTTATCCGACAAACAAAAAAAGACATGAAGCTCAATCTCTCCATGTCTTTTCACCCCAAGTTTATAGCGTACTTGTGTGTGTTATTTTTAACATTTCTAAATTCTCGTTCGTTAGCTTCACGTTAAAATAGCATTGTACTCATTACGAATGATTAATTCCGAATAGATCAGCTTTCTTTCAAAAGGCCCGTCCGGATGCTCCATGCGCCACAATAACTGGTCCACCGCACGTCTGCCCAGATTCTCCTTATCGATATGCACCGTAGCAAGAATAGGCTCTTCTGTACGGGTATTATCGAATCCGGTTACTGCACAACGCTCCGGCACCTCGATGCCCCTGCTTTGGAGTGCACCAATCACAACAGCGGCCATGTGGTCGTTGGCACAGACCATCACTTCGGGGATATCCTCCATCTTCATGCCCACAATGGATTCCCGAATGTGATCCAGATCAGGTCCCAGCAAATCTGCTTGCTGCGAAACCTGCAGCTGTATCTCTTCCAGTACCGAACGATAGCCGAGCCATCGCTCTCTAAAACTGGCTGCATCAGGCAATTCGCCAGCAAACTGTAGCCGTCTATAGCCCTTTCCAACGAGCATCAACACGAGTTCCTTCATGCATTTCATGTTATCTGTAAACACCGTATCTCCATGAATTGCCGGGTCTTCATGATCAACCATCACAAGTGGAATGTGCAGTCGATAAATCTCGAGCAATACGGATGTGGAAATGGAACCGACAGTAATAATTCCGCTGATAGCTTCTGGATTAAGGACCGAAAACATGCGATCCGAGGAAGGTTCCGTCAATGTCAGAATATCCATGCCCTTCTCATTCAGGCGTGCAGATATTCCGTCAAAGATGGGTCCCCAGTACAGGGAGGAACGATTCTGCGAACGAATGTTAGGAAACAAGATCAGAATAGTTCCCTGTCTATCCATCTTCATCTCCTGTTCAGCAGAGGATTCCACCAGATAACGTTTCGGTTCAGCTTTGAAATATCCGAGCTGTCCTGCCGTCCTAACAATCATCTCCCGGGTATGTTCACTGACGCCAGGTTTGCCGGTCAACGCACGAGAGACTGCGAATTTGGATACCCCCGCAGCATCAGCAATTTGCTGCATGGTTACTCTTTTGGCCATCCTTCTCACCCGTTTTTCCTTTATTTTTTCATTTAGTGTAGCATAAAAAAAGGGATTCAACAAAACAAGTTATGCAAAAATTCATTTTGTTAGGTTGATGATTTGCTAGGAATTCTGAAACTCTCTCGGATAAATAACAAAAAAAGTTCTTCCACCACCTTCACAACCTGAAGATGATAGAAGAACTCTTGATTTTTTCAGAATTATACGCCCGGTGCTCCCTGATCTCTCAGTTCGGTCTGTAATGCCGTCCGCTTTCTGCGCCAGAATAACGGATAAGGAACTCTGATCTCCGTAATCAGAACACCAATGAGCATCAGTACTGCACCCGCATACCCTTGCAGCGTAAGGGACTCCCCTTGAAAGGTAAACGCAAATGCTGCCGCAAACAACGGTTCGAGCGAAAAGATCAGACTCGTTCTCGTTGGTGATGCATGCCGCTGCGCGAGTATCTGCAAAATGTAACCAATGCCGCTGCATAGTACCCCCAGACCCAGAATGGCTGCCCAAGATTGTGGTGTGTCAGGCAGACGTGGTGTCTCCAGCATAAATGTAGCAGCCAGCCCCCACAGGGCTGCAACGCCCAGTTGAACCGTACCCAGGGTTAGTGGATCATGCTTCGGCGTATACTTGCCAGCAATCATAATGTAGATCGCGTACATTAATGCTGCGAGAATGCAGAGGATATCCCCCATATGCAGGCTAAGCTCATGTTGAAGTGTCAACAATGCGAGCCCGGTTACCGCCACGAGAATACTTATCGTTAACCGCAAGTCTGGCATTCTGCGATGCAGAATTGTCGTCAGGATGGGCACAAAGATCACTGCCAAACTGATCAAAAATCCTGCCTGGGAAGCCGTTGTGCGCTGTACTCCATAAGTGATAAATACAAAGGCCGCGAATAACGCTGTTCCCATAATAGCCCCTGCTGCAAGCGTTCTTCGATCCATTCTGAACAGTCGCTGATGGAAAAGGACAGCTGCCGCAATAAAGGCAATTCCAAACCGGAAAGCGACCAGATTCAATTCCTGCATGGACTCCAGTCCTGATTTCATAAACAGATAGGATGATCCCCATATTACCGTTGCGAGCAGCATCTGCAAATCCGCTCTTCTAGATGCCTGACCTTGTGGTGCACGTACTCCGTTCATCTTGCTTCTACCTTCATTCTATGTATTGTAATCTATCCGAGGCTCTGTCGAACTAACTCGCCTTGGCAAGTATAAACGATCTCTTTGCATTATAAAAATGAATATTTATAATAGTTAATATGAAATAAACTCATGCATTAAACGAAGAGAGGAACGAAATCTTTCATGTCATTGGTCAAATACGAAATTTTGAATGCCGTAGTGGAATACGGCAGCCTTACCAAAGCAGCAGAAGCATTGAATATTACCCAATCAGCGGTCAGTCATGCGATCGCTAGTCTGGAGACCGAGTGTGGTTTTTCACTGCTGAATCGCGGCCGCTCCGGTGTACGACTAACTGCCGAAGGGGAACGGATTCTGGGCTATACTCGTGAAATTCTGCGCTGGACGGAACTGATGAACCAGGAGATTTCGTTGATTCGCGGCGCCGAGATTGGAACCGTGCGCATCGGCACATTCGCCAGTGTATCCACACAGTGGCTGCCTGGCATCCTGAAGCAATTTCGCCTCGGTCATCCCGGAATTGAAATTAAGCTGTGGGAAGGGGACTACGCAGAAATTGAAGGCTGGCTGGCAGGAGGTGCTATCGATCTTGGCTTTCTGTCCCTTGGCGATTCTTCGCCTTTTGAGACGATTCCATTACAAAAAGACAGGATGATGTGCATCCTGCCTCGGGAACATCCACTCGCTACGGAGAAGTCTGTCTCATTTGATGTATTGCTGGAACAGCCCTTTATTTTACCTAAATGGGGTGGTGATAACGAGATCGAACGGTTGATCCGGCAGCATGCGGCCAAGCTGAATGTGGTCTATGAAGTCGCCGAAGATCAGGCCATCATGGCGATGGTTCGAAACGGTCTTGGCATCAGTCTTTTGCCTGAAATGGTTCTTCAACACCATACGAACGAGCTCTCTCTCGTTTCACTCACTGGAGATCCTTATCGTACAATTGGCATCGCTTGCCCGTCTCTCACTAACCTGTCCCCTGCTTCGCGTCGTTTCATTGAAGCGGTACAGGAATGGCTAGCTCCATCGTTCTAACCGACGTTACTTACAAATTGTATGATACCAATGACCAGCATGAGAACAAATACGATGGCAATCACAATTGCAAAACCAATTAGAAAGCGTACACCGGGTGAGCGTCTGTTCGCCTGTTGAGCTTCTGCCAGGTAATCCAGCTTCTGCTCAAGCCGGTCAAGTCTTTCGTGCACCTGTTCTTGTTCGTGATTCGAATTCATCCAATCATCTCCTTTAGATTAGGTGTTATCGCTCGAATACATTAGGTTTACTCCCATACCCGATCCAACTGATCTGCATAGAAACGGATTGC
The DNA here is from genome assembly GCF_057835695.1 of Paenibacillus sp. GL_099_B. NCBI lineage: Bacteria > Bacillati > Bacillota > Bacilli > Caryophanales > Paenibacillaceae > Paenibacillus > Paenibacillus sp. GL_099_B. The sequence goes on along the minus strand of NZ_CM174430.1, from coordinate 2,684,408 downwards.
TCTGCTGTAGTCGGTTATTCCCTTATCCCTTGATGTATCGGCCAGTTGTACCAGCAGCCGCTTCATTGCCTCCGCATGCTCGCCCAGATTGTAGAGCACCATGGCAAGAAAAACTTCAAATTCCCGGTTCTCCGGGAATTCACTTAACCCCTTTTCAAACCAGGCCTTCGCCTGCTCATACTGCCCCAGAGTCCGATATGTGCTGCCAAGTCCGAGTATGGCACCTGTCCTGTCCTCAACCGGAAGCCCTAGACTTAGAGCCTTCTCATAATGCGGTACCGCTGCACGCTCCAGTCCAAGTGAATCATGAGCCCAAGCCAGCTGGTACCAGACCTGCGCATTGTCCGGTTCCTGTAATGCCAGCTCCTGCAGCAGCTCTATCGCCTCCTGCATTTTCCCCTCCGTCCTCAAGAGGATAGCCTGCTGTAAATCATTCATCTACTCCACTTCCCATTCTTCCAAAATCATTTTCCAAAGTATAATTATAGCAAAAAAACACCCCGAGAAGTATGCCGGAACAACCAGAGGTTGTCCAAGCCTATTCTACAGCGTGCTTTTTCGTAAGGTGCCAGCTAACTTGGCATCTTCATATTCGAATATTTTACAAAAGTGATGAATCGCTCAGGACCAGGTTGTGTTTGCCACCATTACAATGAATACAACCATGAGATAATTGACGGAGATCAGAAAGTTAACCTTAGCCCATTTCTCATTATCCTGAGTTTTCAATCCGCTTAGTGTATGGACAAACCAGATCAGACCACCAATGACGGATACAAGCAGAAACACAAGCCCAACATAGTTGTAGTAATACAACAGAAATACAGCAGGAAGCAACAGAAACACATAAGGAATCATCTGCACCTTTGTACGCTTCACACCTTTGACTACCGGCAACAGTGGGAAACCGGCTGCACGATATTCTTCCACTCTGCGAATCCCGAGTGACCAGAAGTGAGGTGGCTGCCACAGAAATAACAGCGCAAACAGCAACCAGGCACCTACATCAATCTGATTGGTTACCGCGCAATAACCGATTACAGGCGGCATCGCCCCCGCAATTCCACCTAATGACGTACTCCAGGTCGAGCTGCGTTTGAGCCACATCGTGTAGATCACGATATAAGCAAACCATCCGAGCAGTGCCATCCAACCGGATAACGGATTGACCAGGAAGTACAGTAGCGCAAAACCAACCACACCAAGAACAATTCCATACCCGAGTACAAACTTTGGACTGAGATGGTTGATGTAATCAATCCGCTTTTTGGTGCGCTCCATCTTCTGATCCAATTCACGATCCCAGTAGTTGTTAATTACACAAGCCGAAGCGATGACCAAGGTTGATCCAATCAACACCATGAGCAGAGATATCCACGAGATATCCCATTTTGAAGCGACCCAGAACCCTACCGCTACCGCAAACACATTTAGCCGCAAAAGTCCGGGTTTCGTTAATGCAATCATGTCTTTATGCATGAGAAGCCTCCTGAACTATGTAAAAACACCATTCCTATAATGATACATGTACATACCATGAATTACAATCTCCTTCATGAATTTGTCATAACCAAAAAGCATCCCAACCGGTTCAATGGAACCGGAGGAATGCTTAACCGTTTAATTTTGATTTACTTTTAAGGAATGTACTGCTGTACAATTTTGATCACTTTTCCGTCCTGCACAGTGAGGTGATACGGGAATACGGACAGATCAAGAATATTGGTATTGTCATACAAGGATTCGAATTTGCTGAGCGCCACTGACTCATTCCATTGAATGGTGGTGCCCGACACTGTACCATCACGATCATACAACTGCATCAACACTTCAACATTAGCACTTACTTCTACCTTTTCCTGCTCTTTGCTGTCATTGACAATATAATAACCATCAGGAGCACCATCTATACCAGAGCCCGGATTACGTTGTTCAAAAACTTTATCAGCCTCTGCACCTTGGTACCAGCCAATCTTGTCTACAATCAAGTACAATTTACCATTCTCATGCTGTATGTCTTCCACATACGCTGTAAACATCTCGGAGTTTGCAGCTTGCGCTTTGGCAGAAGCCTGTACAGAGTCCGTGCTCTCCTCAGCGTTCGCTGGTGTAAGCAAATATGTAGCAAGCACAATCATGCCAAGCAATGCAACAGCCGCACCCAGCATTCGTAATTTCCATTGTTTCGCCGCGTTCTTCATAGGCAGCATCTCTCCTTATTATGAACGTTACTATTCCTTAACCGGAAGGCTTTCTCTTCAAACGCTCATATGAATATTTAATCTTTCTTTTACTCTCCCTATCATACTGGGTGTACACACTGCAAAAGTATCAGCCAGATGAAAAATAGTTACAATAGGTGTCATAAAAAAGAAACCCTGAATGCCATGGCATCCAGAGTCTCTATTGGCTTAGCTTTTAGTTTCAGCTCGATCTTAATGATCCGGGGTTGAACCTTGTGCCAGACGCACAAGCATATGTGCCAGCATATGGCGTTCTTCCTCTTTCCCAACATTCCACAGTTCTTGGAGCAACTTCTCTTCACGGTTACGCGGCTCTTCACGGGCTGCCAAATAGTCGGCTACTTTCTCGGCGATTTTGGCTATCTGTTCCTCACCCAGTCCAATCGATTCTCCCATTGCAATTCGTTTGCCCAGATATCCTTTAAAGGCATCAAAGTTCTGTAAAATCTGTTCCCGTTCCTCCGGCGCAATCTTATCAATCGCATTGTCTACCTTGTCGGTTGAAACTTGGCCATCTTTATGGATAACATGATTTTGTTCATTCATCTGAAAAACCTCCTTGAGAATACTCGCTTTGTGGAATGTAAGCAAAATGCTTAATCATACCAGGTTATCTATAATATAAACTTCTCGCTGGAGATTAATCAGACCATTTCTATCCTTTAGCCATCAACTGCTTCCTCAGAAATGCTTCCTAATCGCCATACTGCCAGACCTCCCCACATATACAGCATGGCACTCAGATAAAATAATACATCGATCGTCAGCCAATCAATCAGCACACCGCCAACAATAACCGCAAATCCAGACGCGGCGGATGTCCAGAAATGATAGTTACCTATAGCCGTGCCACGTTGCCCAGCCACCGTATAATTGGCGAGTAGCACCCGTTCACTCATTCGCTGCATCGCATTGCATGTCCCCATCATAATTTGCAGCAGCAGCACCCAGATATAGGAAATGACCCACGGAAATGCAATCATGGCTGCGGCCATCCCCACCGAACTTACAATGAGCCACTGCTTGGCGTGTCGATCCATTCGGGGAGCGAGCCATTGCGAAGCAGCAGCCGAACTGATTGTAAATACGGCAAAGGCGAGCCCATATTTGGAGAAGCTGTTACCCAGATTTTTGAGAAACAAAAGATAATACGGATAAATCATGCCCGAAGCGAGCGTAACAATACTTTGAGATCGAACAAGCCACTTGATATTCATGGATGATTCCCTCCATACTGCTCCATAAAATAGTTCATAAAAAGATGATTGGGATCAACCTTTTCTTTGTCTGCAAAAAACTCATTCTTTCGTGGATAGGCCTGTTCGAATTGCTCTAAAGTTGCATAACCTGCATAGGGAAGATAATATGTTCCGTTATATCGAAGGACGGCATCTAACAGTTGCTGCATACTGCCCTTAAACTTCTCTTGTTCTGCCTCGGACAACGAAGCGTGAAATAAACAGACGAGTCCGAACATATCCTGCGTCGCATATGAAAGCACAGCTTCTTCATCATGTTTCACATGCCTGACTGTAATGTTAAGCAGATCCAATTGCTCCTGAGATACAATCTCTCCCATCTCCTGAACAAATGCGGGGAAGGCATCAACCGGAATAAAATATTCCTGCAGCAGATCATTTTCACCCGGCTGATGATACTCCATGAAGGCAGACGCAGAAGCCATCGCATTGTTGCGGCTGAGCCTCTTGCCATCCTGGGACTCGAAGTACCGCTGTTGCAGCGGCCAAAACCAGGCCCGCCCCCATTCTAACTCACGGTTCAGGTTGAACAGGAGTTTGCTGGGGAGCACGCCCCTTTCACGTTCATCCAGATGATTATAATCATCCAGTGAAGCCGTTGGATCAAGAGCATAATTCAATGCGTACATCTCGCGAAAGTAGCCTTCACCGGGCTGAACTGAAATTCGGGCCAGATGCATACGCATCATCGGGTCTCCCAGGACATTCTTTTGAAAATAAGACGGGTAGTCCCCAACCTGCACCTGCTCAGTTGTGAGACGATAGACTTCATCATCCGTTAACGTCAACGTAACGTCCAGAATCACGCCAAACAGTCCGTAACCCCCGAGTACAAGCGGGAAAAGCTCGGCATTCTCGGTGCGACTCACTTGCCGAATCTGACCATCTGCCGTCAAGAGATGAAAGGAATCGACACTTTCAATCAAGGAACCTTGATGAAGCTCTCGACCATGTGCATTTACACTGATAGATCCGCCTACGGTGAAAATATTTTGGGACTGCATATTTTTGACCGCCAATCCATAAGGATTAATGGCTCGCTGTACGTCAGCCCAGGTCGCCCCTGCCTGTACACGCACCTTTTTGGCATCGGTATTGACTTCCAGCACTTTGTTATACGAGGTCATGTCTATGACAATGCCATCTTTATAATAGGTGTGTCCTCCCTGACTATGCCGCTGTCCGGCAATGGAAATTGTCAGATTCCGCTCTCGGGCATCCTGAAGCAGTTCAACGAGTTGCTGCTCTTCATGTCCTTCCACCACACGTTCAACCTTAACCGGATGAAGGCGGCTGTAGTCGGTAATCAGATATGGATTCTGATCATCGCTATCTGTTCTCCAATATGTCCACACACATAAAATCAGAAGTAACAGGAGCATGCTCGTTTTTTTGAACAGATGAACTCCTCCTCCCCTAACACATAGCGTTTCAATTTGATTTGATTGGTTAATCGTTTACATATAGATTACAAGGATTGGATATGTTAAGGAACACCTTAAACATACCTGAATAAGGAGGGATTTTCCATGAATGAATATAAAAAAGAGCGAAAAAACAAGGATCTTGAGCCTGGTGTGAATGCAATTATTGAACCCGATCCGAACAATCCCGGCCCAACCGACATGATTGAAGAAGCCGTAGGAGAAATCGTAGACAACATCACTCATCCTCACAAAGCCAAAACGACCGAGATCCGCAATACAAACAGCAAATAAATTCTGACCATCCTTTTGCAAGCAGTTTGCGTACAATGCAAAAAGTCCTCCAACCTTAATCATAACGGTCGGGGGACTTTTTAATTTCTTTTTTTTACAAATGGGATGTTCACCATCAGCATTTTAATTTACGTTTAGAGCTGCTTCACTTTGTTTTCCTTTTTCATCTGCTGCAATGCCTTGTGAATCCAGATCGCGGCAATCGAACCTTCGCCCATAGCAACCGTAGCTTGTTCCGCGTGCAGACCCAGATCCCCGGCAATCCATACATTAGGCGCTGCCTGCATGCTTCGTGCGTTGGCTTCCACGTGTTTATTATCCGAGATGACGGCTCCAAGCTGCTCTGCCAGTTCATAATGTACACGATTGCCTCCAAACGCGATAAATCCACGCTCTGACTCAAAAATCTGTCCATCTTCCGTCAGCACACCCGTAATATGGCCATCTTCCATCTGTTGCACTTCTTGGACGGCCGCCTCAAGGTAACGAACTCCTGCCTCTTTCATGCTTCGATGAAGCTCAGCGGAGATTGGCGACTGCTCATGGTTGATGTACAACAACTCATTGGTACGTTGAATCAAAACCATAGCCATGTTTGCACCGGCTTCGCCTGCACCCAGCAATATCGTGCGCTGATCCTGAATCTCATATCCATCGCAATCCGGGCACACATATACTGTTCGTCCTAAGGTAGGCGTTAATCCCGGAATGGCCGGTATCCTGTCCGTTAGTCCAGTTGCCAGTAAGACTGTTTTTGCCATATATTCAGAGCCGGAAGAGCCGAACAATTGAATCTGTTCCCCCCGGCGTCCTGCCTTAATGATACGGTCTTTCTCAAAAGACACTCCAGTTCGCTCTGCCTGCATTCTTCCTTTGGACCGCAACTCTTCACCGGAGACTCCATTGGGAAAACCAAGAATATTATGATAGGTTCGGCATAACGTTGATCTGCCTTCTCCTGCGTCCACCACCAACACCCGATGGGAAGAGTAACGCCCCATCTGAATGGCTGCCTGAAGTCCTGCGAGTCCTCCACCTACTATAATGCAATCATACTCTCGCATGCTCCATCTCCCTCCTATGCTTCTATCTCTTATATGTTATTGGACAGTTCACTATCCTTCTATCCATTTACACCGTTCAACCAGAATCAAACGTAATCCGTTACAACTTAGCTTTTACCAAAATAAAATAACCCAAACCATCCGTCTGAATAACGGTGCGTTTGGGTCGGTTTAAGAAAGGATTATAATTCCGAATTTAGAAAATGTATGATTCAAATCGTGAAGCGTTCGAAATGGCATTCCATACATCTGCCGTCTCTCCGCCCATATACCAGTAGGCCAATCCGGCAATATTACGCTCTTCGCTCATCATTACTTTCGCGGATAATGAACGGCTGTCCTCTGCCCATATATATCTCGGCGTCCCATTACTGTTGTAGCCGATGACATATTGGACCAGATCTGCATCCCATCGTCTCACAGAACCTGAAGCTCGTGCACGTGTTCCCTGTTCTGCCAAAGTGATGTCCCATGAACTGGCTCCCGGATTAACGGAAGACCAATCCCGTGTATATAAAGGCAGGGCCAGAATTGTTTTGGCGCGAACTACCTCAGAGAGCATGGTATCCAGAGCCTTTTCAACCCAAGGAAGAGATGCCACAGACCCTGCTTGCGGGTCGCCGTTCCAATGTTCCTCATATCCCATTAGTACCATGTAATCCGATACGGCACCCAATTGCGCATAATCAAATGCATCGGTCCAGTCTGTCCCCAGATCTGGTGATACATCTACGGACACAACAGCGCCCAGTGCATGCAGAGCCGTTGTCAGTGAAGTAATAAATGCGGTCATTCCTTCACGATCAGCTGGCAGTACGTTCTCGAAATCCACGTTAATGCCATCCAGTTTATATGTTTTCACAAAAGATGTGACCTGTGAGATCACGGCTGCCCGGTTGGCTGAACTCGATAACATCTGGTGGGTAAGGTCCGGGTTCGAACGATTGCCAAGCAACGGCCATACCTGTCTGTCTGTAGCAGATGCCCAGGATAATAGAGACGTGTCCGTGAGATCCGTGACTTTCATGCTGCTATTTAGGAAGAACCAACGGGGAACCAGTGTGTTGGCTTCCGACTGTTCAATCTGTTTCTTGAACTCAGCTGTAGAAGCGTTATATTGCCATCCTAGCTGAATACCGAGCTGATCCTCGCTTTTCAGCTGATCTGACCAGGTTTTCTTTTGCAAAATGGCATCCAGCATAACTGCTGCCTCTTCTCTGGTCACTTGGTCATGCGGGCGAAACTTGCCATCACTGCCGCGCATCAAGCCAAGCTGATATACGGTCTGCACATAAGGACGCGCCCAGTCGGATATCTCAGCTGCATCGTTATATGTGGATGAAAGGAGGTTCGTTGATTTGGAAGATTGTTTCAGCATCCTCACCAGCAGTGCAGCCGCTTCTTCCCGAGTAATGGAGGCGTTTGGCTGGAACACTCCCTGACTCTTGCCCTCAAGAATGGAAAGATTGGTCATGGCTGCAACGTTGCCGTAATACCAAGCGTTTATGCTGACATCGTTATATGGATTAATATTGTTTTTAACGGGCTTCAAACCTAGCAGTCTCACAGCAAATGTTGCAAATTCAGCACGAGTGACTGCCTTTTTGGGCTCAAACGTATTCTCGGAGGTTCCGGCAGCAATTCCCGCCTTGACCAGGTGTGCAATGGCATCCTTAGCATAACTAGAGGTTGTATCATGGAACACCTGCTGAGCCGCTGCTGCCTGAGCTGTGGATGCACCGATGGAGATTGATCCTATGGTCAGTACGCCGCACAAAACAGCATTCCATAGCTTTCGCCGGGTACGTTTGTATATTCTATTATTCACATCAAAAAGCCTCGCTTCAATGGAGTACGATCTACATCATCGTATCAAATTGAAGCGAGGCCGTATGTGCTTAAATATTGGGAAATTCGCTGAGCGATGTCACCTCAATTTTTTATGAATCGAGGTCACAATCGGGTTCAGGCAAAAGTCTTAATTGTGTACTTTTACACGTTGTTCAATCGGTTGGAATTCTTTCTCGCCTGGTGTTGCTGTTGGTTTGCCGAATGGCATTTGAGCGATCAGTCTCCAGTTCTCGGGAATGTTCCATTCCTGTTTGACCTTCTCGTCAATCAACGGGTTATAGTGCTGCAGGGAAGCGCCAAGACCTTCTTGTTCCAAGGCAGTCCAGATCACCAGTTGCAACATACCGTTGGATTGGTTTGCCCAGATCGGGAAATTATCCGCATAAGATGCAAAATTTTGTTGAAGCTGTGCGATCACATTATTATCTTCGAAGAAAAGCACTGTACCATATCCGCTACGGAATCCGGCCATTTTCTCAGCTGTAGATTTGAAAGCTTCTTCATTGCCAACCACTTCACGCAAAATTTCTTCGGTGTGATTCCACAGTTTGTCGTGTTGTTCACCGAGCAATACTACGGCACGAGATGTTTGTGAGTTGAATGAAGTCGGAGTGTATTTTACCGCTTCTTCCACGATTTCCTGGATTTTAGCATCCGAGATTGTGGATTCCTTGCTGATTCCATAATAAGATCTTCTGTTTTTCAACGCTTCAAAGAAAGATGTAGACATAAATATTCGCCTCCCAAAATGGTATTTCCTAAGTTCCAACACAGTAACTATAATATAGTAACATACATTAGTCAACAAACTATTTTATTTTCACTAAATGTACATTATATTTATTTCAAACAGCTATTACATGAATCTGATCACTTCGACTCGCGATAATCTGCTCGATATTTCTCTTCCGATGACGAATTGCTCTTGGTTTGATCCTTATTCTTCTCTTCCTGCTTCTCCATATTCAGATCTTCCATCGGAATGGGGTCCACCGTCTGCTCTTCTTCATACCGGTCAAGCAAACTTTCCTGCTCTGTTGGATACTGTTCGGGATTATTATGGGAACGATCCTTATGTGTATCCTTGTTATTTTGATCCGGTGTGCGCTCTTTCATTCGTGATTCCTCCTCAGTTTTTCATTTACCCTTCTTTTACCTTTTCTGTCTGGCTTCTAAACACGAGCGAATTATGAGATGAACGTAACAGATGCATCTTTGTCTGCAGCAGGAGGTAAAATAGCAAAAAGCCAACCAGAACAAACTGGTTGACTTCATCTACTTGTATTCTGTTCCATTTCATTGATCACTGGGCGAAGCAATGAAATCTCCGAGAGTCAATTTGGCTTCAAAAATAATGCTCTCATTCTCTTCAGCCAATCTTCCTCGGACCCACACAGCTCCCTCTGTAACCACTGAACGCTCAACAATCATTTGCTCCTGCATACGAATCTCACGATGATATGAAATTTGCAGACGGATCATACCTGAAGCCAGTTCATCCAGTGTTAATGCATCACAACATACGTCTGCATACCGGGCGTTGTTCATATGACCATTACTGTCTGTGCTGCTGTATTGTACAGTTAAACGATATTGTTCCTGCAAGCTGAGTTCAGAGGGAACTGTCACTTTAGCAGGGGCTTCACCTAAGGATAAATCAGGATGCGATTTCACTTCAAAAGGTAAAGCTGATGGTCTGACGACTCTGCGTCTCTTTAGATCGACCAACGCCCAAGCCGTGCGAGCCTCAGACAGAGGTGTTCCCTCTCGATCTGTGAGGATATAATCCCTTAACCATGTCACACCTTTATTTTCTTTATGCCACGTCTGCAAGGATACTTCTTCTTCCAATCGGGCTGGGCGTATGATTGTGACATCTGTCGTTAATAGCATCCAGCCCAATCCCTGATCGAGCATCTCCGATACGGTAACTCCCATGCCTGCTAAATCACGGTCTGCTGCCAACTGCATATGTTCCAGTAAAGCAGATGCACGACATTGTGATCTGTAATCGGCATCGGCTGATCCAATTCGGTAATCAAGCTTGAATGGTTGTTCAGATTGCATTCAGTAACCTCCTCAGGCTGTGCAGCATGTAAAATCTTGATCCGTGACACTACATTAATCAAACGATCGATGTAATCGACTGCGGTACAGATCAGGTGCACACCCTACACTTTGTTTGAACATTCGACTGAAATGGGATAAACGTTTGAACCCGGCCAACCGGCTAGCCTCTGTCACACTGATATCCGGCTGATATTGGAATAACAGCTTGGCCTGATTAATTCGGCGGTCATACACATATTTAAATATGGTACTGCCTGTCATTTCTTTAAATAATCCTGCCAAGTAAGGCTTGGATAGATGAAGCTCACTTGCCAGATCATCCAGACCAATGTCCTCCATATAATGGGTTTCGACATATCCAATAATATGCTGTACATGCCGCTCCTTCTCGGAAGAAGGAAGGTGGTCCTCGACCCTGCCTCGGCAGATTCCAGCTATAACATACAGCAGGTCACATAAGCGAACGTTCATGCGTTCCTCTTTGAAATCACCCGGATTCACCGTAAGCTGATGCAAACTCAGCAGCAAAGCTTCGAAATCGGAACGAATATTGCCTGTCAGATTGATTCGGCAGTTTCTCAGTTCTTCGAACGGCTTTAACACTTCGCTCACCCGGTCCGGGTGCAGACTGCTGCGGATGGCCGAGGGATCGAAGTGCAGCGTCGTTCGCACATACGGTCTGCCTGGCATGGGATGTGGCCTATGAAGGGTCATGCCATGCATCAGGACCAGATCACCCGGTTCAAGGTTGTAGACTCGATCTCCAATCAGATAGGTGCATTCGCCATCATGAAAATAGTACACTTCATATTGCGGATGCGAATGAAATCCGTCCGATGCTCCAGGGTCGTACGTGCTGGTGGAGCGATAGCTATATTCCAGTGGTCCACTAAATTGCATTACACTTGGCACGTTCAAGTACCTCCTGTTCTGGAGAGGTTTCTTACCATTTTACCCGTTTCACATTATGTCGGATAGTACTGGACAGACTTTTGAAATATAGAAGGCCATGCACATATCCGTTTGTTTGCACGGTACGTGTCATGGCCCTTTAGGATTGTGAAAGATAGCTTACAGTAGCTGTTCAATACTCGCCTGGATCTCGTCAATCGAGTCAACAGGTTCAAAACGTTTAACCACATGCCCTTCGCCATCAATCAGAAACTTCGTGAAGTTCCACTTGATTGCATCACCATGCAACCATTCCGGGGCTTTGTCCGCCACCATTAGCTTTAGCAGTTTCGCTTGCACATCTGACTCATCAAAACCTGCAAAAGGTCCCGACTTTTTCAAAAAGTCATACAGCGGATGCGCCGCTTCCCCATTGACATCCATTTTGGAGAACATAGAGAATTTCACGCCATAGTTGATCTGACAAAAGGACTCCGCCTCTTCGCTGCTTCCCGGCTCTTGCTCCGCAAACTGATTACACGGGAAACCAATGATCTGAAGCCCTTGCTCTTTATACCGATCATAAAGCTTCTGCATATCGTCGAACTGATGCGTGTACTTACACTTGCTCGCTGTATTCACGATCAGTACAGGTTTTCCTTCGTATTGATAGAGTGGGAAACGTTCTCCACTCGTTTTGATTACGCTAAAGTCATAGATGGTTGGCATGAAATTGGTGCACCTCGCGATGTTATGTAGTTATATAGACTCATATGAATTTCTATTATATACGAAATAGAAGATTCTGTATCGTAAAAAGACCTCTATAACTCCCCTAGCGTTACAAGTGCATCCATCTCGTTATCGAATTGAAATCGTTCATCCCAAATTTTATAATCATTCATCTCAACATCCGTTCCAACACTCTCGCAACTCCGTCAGAATCATTCGTATCAGTGATCTCTTTCGAGAGAATCTTCAACTCTTCAATTGCATTACCCATGGCTACCGACCAGCCACATATTTCAAAAAGCCCGATATCATTAAAATCATCACCAAAAACCATTACGTCTTCAACTTTTATTTTCATTGCCTTACATAAAATTCTCAATGCATTCTCTTTGGAGGCTTTGATAGATGAGATTTGAACAAGGTTACCACCGTCTGTAACCAAAACATTTAATCTGGATGCAAACTTCTCTCTGAGAAAATCTATATCCTTCAATCCCGTTAAAAGTACTTTTGTTGCAGCAATACCTTTGAGCTCTTCTAATGATTTTAACGTTGGGTTTTCTTTAACTCTCATTAGCGTTGTATAATCATATTCTTTTAAACTAATCCATTGATCCTCCACTTCAAGGCTTAAACCCAGTTCATTGATTTCCATGCCATAATTTATTAATTCAGCAGTGATCGCAGGGTCTATGTGTTCATATTGTTGAATACCAGTGTAATTGCAGTGGATATAGGCTCCATTGTAATATATAAAAGAACCGCGATGGAGCAACTCCTCAGGTAAAAGCAACCTTACTGCCCTTGGTGGACGTGCTGTAGCATAGATAAATCTGATCCCTTGTTTAGAGCATTTCACCATTGCCTCATAATTCCGTTTCGAAATTTGTTTATCTGTGTTGAGTAATGTTCCATCCAAATCTAATACTACTATTGGATACTGTATAGAAATCCCCCCTATGCCACTCAAGTTCTCTCTAAACTTTCGTTGCGTTATTGAATCTATGTATTCCAAATTCTTTGAAATCCGATGTAAGTATCGCCTCTCTCAGTGGGTACAGATTTGGAGTAAATCTGAGTTCAATTCCTTTCTTAAATAATCTCTCTATTAAACCATCCATGCGGTCTACAAGTAGAGGCTTTGTAACCTGATAAGAAATGTAGTATCCCGCCGTTGGATCAAAGCGTTCAAAGTTAGTGTCATCGAAATGGTACCTGTATATGATCTGATTCATAATCCTCGGATACCATGAACTTTCAACCGTAACGATGATATCCGCATTAGAATGTTTGAAAAATTTCTCGTTATTCTCAGCACTTAAAGTGTCTGTCTTTTTACAGATGATTCTCGGGCAATCTCTTGGAAAGTAATATGAATATTCATGCTCTTCATCAATAGCCCACACCACTGCAGGAAATTCAGCTCTGTTTTGTTTCTCTCTTGGAATAAAAACTTGGATATCTGAAACCTCGCTAAAATGATAAAGCATTCAGGCACCTCCCATCATTTAGTGATTATTAAGCCTCGGTAAAGATACTCTTACATTCCCACTTCCCGTCACATAAAACGACAGAGGTTTCGATTTGTCTTTCGGGGACGTTCCAGTATCGAGTTAATAACTGCTTCTTCTCATCCGATGAAACTAGGGTGAAACCATTTTTCAAATAGAATTTTATAGCCCATTCTGCTGAATCCCAGGTTCCTATTAATATCGGTTTATCGGTTGATGCCACCAGATGAGCCAACAACTTTGTGCCTATTCCGCTACCGCGTTGGTGAGTTCTTACATATGCGTGCCTGATTAAAGTAACATCACCTTTATCCTGAATTCCCATAACGCCCCATAATCTATTATTTTCTTCAAAGCCCCAGAATACGACGCCATCACGGATTTCCTGATTCAATTCTTGCAATGGCATATAGGGTTCATGATAGCGATCCTCAGGAATTACACCCTGGTATGCCTTTGCTGCATCATTAATGATCTCAACCATTGCATCTGCGTCCATACTGTTGCACAATCTGATCATGGAATAAACCTCCTGAAAGTTATAGTCTATTAATTGAACTATCGTAATGGATATACCAATTCAATAGGTTCATTAATCAATTCCTCTTTGAAAATATAATTATGATCTGCTCCCACAACACATAGAATTTTCTTACCCGGATTCGAATGATAAGCATTCTTCACACGTTGAATCATAATCTGATTTCGTACGATCCATCTAAAGTTATTTGCTTTTGGATTAATCTGATCCAACCATTCATATTTTTGTTTGGTCATAGTATCAAACGCATCCGAGTTAAAGGGAATCGACCCAACGTCATGTGTATTCATTTGTTTAGCAAACCATTCATCATCGATCTTCTCCAACGCTTTACGCTGCTCTTCCGAGAAGCCGTTAAATGGATCAAAATCATTCCAGACATCTAACTCAAACCAGTCAATAGGCACAAACTCTATATTCCGTTCTTCACATAATGGAAAGATAAGCTCCCAATACTCACTGGCTGGCTCCCCCCAATATCCCTTATCCTGTTTATCCTTGATATACTTCTTCCAACTCTGGGGATGCACTTCACCGCAGATAATATCCGGGTTGAATTCTGTAATCAGATCCTCATACAGGATAAGTGAACTATTATATTTCTCTCTTAATTCTTGATTATGAATTGTCCCTAAGATTCCAACGAACGTCATATCATTTCTCCTTTGTAGATGTTATATAATGTTGCTGAGATTCCTATGTAAGTCTATAATCTTTTCTTCAAGAAGTACTGAATAATTCCTTCCGGGTATTCATCTATCATTCCAAATATTTCATAACCCATCTTCTTGTAAAATTCAGGAGACTGATAAGAAAATGTACTTGTATGTGAAAGTTTGCAGCCCTCACTAACAGCAATACTCTCTGCTTGCATGATTAATGATTTCCCATACCCATTTTCCCTGTATTCTTCATCAATCCAAAAGTTATCAATATATAAAGTATAACAGTACGTAGCACAGAAGATCCCACCTACTGCTTTGCCTGTCTTATCCCTTAGAAACAAATTGATGCTTTTGCCAGGTTTCTTTAACAGACCCTTTGTTTCTCTTAGATTGTAGTGATATAGATTGCTACAGACAGCATGGTAATCCTCCTCATGATCTTCAAATACAATTTTCAATTCATCGTTAACAGCAGGGGTATTCATTTTTAACGTCCTCACGATTTCATAGTATTTGTCTTCACTTCTTCAATAGAGCACAGTCCCAACTTTATTTGAGCTTAAATGATCTGTATATAAAGAAACCTATAGAACTAAATAAAACGATAATGAATATGACAACGGGCAACCAATTATTATGAGTGACTTTATCCGCACTTGAAAACTCAATGATCATCCAACTGATATAAATAAAAAACATGGATATCTCCGTCTTCATCAGATTAATCATGAGCCGTGCATTTTTATATTGTCTCTCGGCATTCTCCATATTCAAATTGAGGTAATTATACGTATGAGGATACTTCTCCAGTTGCGAAAGCCCAATCCATAAAATAAGGCCAATGACTAAGGGCAGCCATACTCCCCACTTTCCTCCCCAGCCATCAGGTTCCCCCTTCATATTAAAATGAATTGGTATCTGATCCTGTAAGGTCATCCATTGTTGTAAGCAGTAGATAATGCCAATAATAAATAAAATGATGGTTGTGATATCTAAAGTTTTTTCCAGTAACGTTTTGGGGATTGTTATCTTTGGACGATCTTTGATTTCCAATTTCCCACTCTTCTCCGTATACACACCGTATGATTACATGTTAACAATTATCAACCTCTTTTTCCAATGATTTCTGAACACCCTTTAGGAATGAAATCATAAGCAAAAAAGGCCGCCTTTGCAGGCAGCCCTTTACTTAATATAACCTTATTTACGAACGGAGAGAATGAACTTCTCCAGCGATTCTGTATTGGTAATGCTGTGATTACATCCTTGGTTCTCCATGCATACGTATTGACCAATCGCAGAATAATTATCCGGTAAAGCGTTCTTGGTCTTGACCGTGAAGAATGCAAGCTCTTGATGCCGATTACAGAATAGGCAGTACCCCTTCTTGTGTGTCGGCGTTATTCTTCCCTCAATACCGATAAACTGTCCTTCGAACGGATACACAACGAATAATTTGTTCGTTGCAATATCTACCCAGCTCAGATACGTTACATATCGAAAATCAATGGATTGTAGATCAGGCATTTTCATCTTTTTGTTCTTCGGAAATAACTTCTGAATATGTTTCAACGTAATCGGTGGATACAACTCCAGGTATGGTTCTAGTGCTTTCATATACCGTTGAAAATCGTCTGTTGTCTCCAGCGACGAGATTTGCTCCAGCATTTGCTGCTGATCCTCTGTCAGATCCGTAAATGCATCAATGATGTTTGTTGCAGCACTGTATCTTACAGTCTCCAGGACCCTGCGATCCGCGGCAGATTGCACGGTTTTGCGAACAAATTCAGCTTGTCTTTTAATCAAATTATATTGGTGGTTTCTAATAAATGGTGTACTCATAGCTTTCAGCTCCTTATTTTTCGTAGAAAAAAATCAATAAGGGCAAAGCCTGTTATTAGAAACGATAATATTAAGTATGGGCGAAAGAATCTAAGCTATCGCGCCCCACGCAAAGTATCGCCCCCGATCAGGCTTTGCATGAGTTATTTCTAGCTAACGAGCAATTCAGCATTGCCATCTGAGTAACCCCCAATCAAATATCATGCGAAAAGTATATCAGAGAACTTCACATGGATCAATTGAAATGAGTTTTCATGGATGTCTTTTATTCCGTTGCTTTTGATTGTAATATCTGATCATTCACGAATCCTTGTAAGAAGAAAAGCTCATTGTCATTTGCTGTTCGATCATTGGCTGCTTCAAATCGCTCGATTGCTTCCTCTAAGGATGTGGATTTCACAGCATTATTGGCCGAGATGAGCTCTCTCCAATACGTAGCCATCTCCTCCACGTCACAGATCGACTCATGACCAAGCAAGAAATGAACGGCATCATATTGCTGAATGTCCTCAATCATAGGCAATAACTTGTCTTGCTTGATATGATATAGCGAATTTGTAGTTGTGTTGTAAGCACTATCGCCCAGAAAAATGACCTTTTCATCCGGAATATATACAATGGTTGAATCATCGGTATGGGTGCTGCGAATGGTTTCCAGAATACACACTTTATTTCCTAAATCCACATGAAGTGATTCTTCAAAAATGATATCCGGCGAATTTAGTTGAAAGTTTTCTCTGTCCGGTATTTCATTTTGTATCGTTTCCATGCAATGTGAAGTCATCTTCTTGGAATCCACATACTCCTGAAGAGAGCGGTCATCATAAGAATAGTTCCGCCAATCATTCATCTTTTGGCTAGTTAGACTATTCATAATAATCGTAGCTCCGTATTCATTCATTCCTAAAAAATGATCCCAATGGGCATGAGTAATGACCACATATTTAACGGGCGGAACGTTTAACTTCTCTATCTCATGTAAGAAATCCCTTGCATGTTGAACCGAATTTCCAGCGTCAACGACAAGGCTGTATTTATCACCGCAAACTAACCCCAATGTCGGTCTTTCTTTATCATTTTGGTTAGATAGATAATAGATGGTTTCACTTAATTGATTTAGCATGTTCATTCTCCTCTATAATAAATTCTATATCCATAAGAGAGAAAATCTACATGCTTATTTAAATCAACATTTAGATTTTCTCATTTTATTTGTTTACCAATGGAATCACCTCCTTTGTTTTTCACATGAACTGAATGTTCATCATCTCACCAGATGCTCATTCTTCTTTTGCATTAAAAAATGTATCATTATTGATCTGAATTATTCTGTCTGTTGCCTCATGGTTTATCGGATCCCTGACCAACATACTAAATATTTCTCTAAGTTCTTCTATTCGTAATAAGACTTTGTCTTTGGATCTTTCCTCTCTAAGTGCGATATATAATTGATACAAACTAATATCTAAATCATCATTCAGTTTCTCAAAAGAAGTTAGTTCCGATATCGCAGCTGCATTAGACACACTTGATATCATTGACCTATACGTATAATCATTAACTTCCATACTAAAGCTGTGCTGGACATTACTTATTTCATATCTGAATGAATTATCAATAGAGTTCTGAAGCTCTTTTCTTTGATTTTGAGATTCAACAAATTTAAAACCCAGAATGATTAAGCTCAATGTTAATAAAACTATAATATAGGTACTTATTTTCCTCATTATTGAATAGCTCCTAAAAACCGAAATTTTAACGATGTTATATATTAGACGCTCTTCAAATGTTATAAGTTCGGCTTTTTTCTATGCACTGTTAGCTGTTCAAAGGCAAATGCAATACGAATCAGCACTGATTCACTAAAGGCTTTACCAGCAAACGTGATTCCGAATGGCCTTCCACTTTCCTTATATCCTGCAGGTACAGCAATCGATGGATACCCAGCTCTTGCACAAAGATCAGCACCTACATAAGAGGGGAAAACAATGGCGTCCAGTCCAAACTTATGTACAGCATAATCTATGCCGTTATTTTGCGAATGATATAGATCCGTTATTAACTCTAAAATGTAATTCGAATTATTCAATGGATTATTCAACTGTTCTCTATATTCAAGATGATTTTGCCCATATTTTAATGCCCTTTCTGCATTTTGCTTGTTCCATTCGATTAATTCATTGAGAGTATGGACAGGTAAATGTGATGGAAGACTTTGCAGATAATGTTCAACGCTATGCTTAAATTCATTATTCAACTTGTTCCACTCCCACTTCCGGTCAAACGATGGGATGTCTATATCTTCAATAATATTAGCCCCAGCTTCCTTGATCTGAATTACAGCGTTCTCAAATAGAACTTCATCATATTCTTCCTTATCACGATATCGTGTAAGGGGGGCTTTCCGGAAGATGCCTATGTTTGCATTTTTCAACCCATTAAGGTCTAAACATGTTGTATAGTCTATTGTAGAATACGAATTTTTCCAAGTAGCAGGGTCATCCTCGTCTTTTCCAGAAAGTATCCCTAGTAGGATTGCTGCATCTGTCACAGTCCTTGCCATTGGACCAGCAGTATCTTGCGAGTGTGAGAACGGTATTATACCAGCACGACTTATTAAACCTACAGTTGGCTTGATACCAACAATAGAGTTCTGAATGGATGGACTTAATATGGAACCAGATGTTTCCGTTCCTACGGAAACCATCGTAAAGTTAGCAGCTACCGCAGCAGCGGAACCTGTGCTTGAACCCCCTGGAAAAAAATCGCCATAAGGATTCAAAACTTGTCCACCTCTAGCACTGTACCCTGCCCACATATCCGAAGACATGCCATTTGCCCATTCTGTCATATTAGTTTTTCCAAGTATGATTGCCCCGGCTTCCCTCAGTTTACTAACAAGAAAAGAATCCTTAGAACTAATATGGGTTTCCAAAGCCAGTGCTCCAGCAGTTGTATGCATTCTGTCGTTGGTTTCTATGTTATCTTTCAACAGAACGGGAATCCCGTGTAGAACTCCTCTCGCTCCCACTGATTTCCTTTCAGTATCCAAGGCCTCTGCAATAAAAATCGCATCCGGGTTTATTTCCAAAACAGAATTGATCTTTGGCCCATTTTGGTCATATTGTGCAATACGATATAAGTAATACAGAACCAGGTCTCTTGAGCAAAGCTCTCCCTTTTCCAGGGCAGCCTGTATTTCAAAAATCGTGTTTTCTTCAACATTAACATGGCTCAGTTCAGATAAATTTTCCATACCCTCACCTCTTCTTTGTGCCTCAACTTATCACCACAAGGCTTTTTCAATGTTCTTTAGTGAGCTTCATGATACCATCTTCGAAGTTGATTAATGTGGGCTTGATGATAACGACTGTGGTCAGCGATATGCCAAATACCCCAGCGTATGGTCGCTTGCTTCTCATTCTCATGTCCAAAAGTAACAATCCTCGCTAGATCATCATCCGTTAATTGTGTACACGCGTCCTTCAACATGGTTATGACACCTTCATATGTCGACATAAGTGTACTCAAAGATATTCCTTGAACCATAGGAAGTCTGCCATTTTCATCAATCATGGGGCCATGTTGCTCTCTTAAGTTTTGAGGAAGTGGTAGTCCCTTTATTCGAAAAGCCCAATTCAGATCGACGTAGGTGATATGTGTTATTAATTGAGCGGTACTATTGAAGTTGTTATTAGGTCCTTTATAATCTATTTCTTCTTGCGACATACCTTCCGTGATTCGTTGGAGTCGTTGACTGTTTTCTATAACCGCAGCAAATAACAACCCAACAACAGGTGACATATTGGCTTCGCCTTTTAAATCATAAAGCACCCTAACGCCTCCTTGAAGTTGTCTTCATCGTTCTTCCCTTAGAATCTCCTTGATTTCTCTTAATTCTTGCAATATTTCTTTGGTGTACTGGTTACTCTTGGAATTATCCATTCCGATTTTCACAACAAAAATACCAAAAAACAAAGACACTACCAACATTAATATAGTCCCAATAATAATCATCCTTTCCTCAAGCAACAGAAACCCGAGAGATTAGAAACAGCGATGCTGCCCCATTCAAAAAGATCCACTCGGGTTAATAGTTAATTAATTTAACCGTGACTACTCATGTACTGGAACATACATCGTTTGTATCTCTTGAACGCCAGGAACAAATCCAAGATTAAAATAAACTGATTCGGCATCATTGCCTTCCATGACATATAACCTTAGAACTGGATACTTGTCTTTAAGAGAAGTCAGGGCTCTTTGCAGCATGCGTGTAGCAAGTCCTTTTCCTCTGTAAGCAGGGTTGACTCCGATGCTATATACTGCTGCTTGATTGTCCTGCAAACAAAGGCGACAGTTGGCTACGAGCTGTCCAGTAACCTTATCATATACAAGTGTAGAAGCTTGAGTTAGGTTCTCATTGGTATAATAGATTTCTTCGTTCGGGATAAAGTCTTCAAGGGATGTTTTCTTTCTGCGTAAGGCTTCAAAACCGTCTACAAAGCTGTCAAAGTCACACTGAGCAATTTCATCTTCATTAATGTATTGCTTAGCACCCGTTTCATTCTCGATAATTTCGGGGCTCTTAACTATAAATTCATGATCCCAACGCACATTGAAATGATCTGTCGGGCGCTGCATCCAGCGACATCTGAACTCATCTGGCCAGAATCCAGCCCTCGTAAATAAATGTACTTGATCGGGGAGAACTTCATATATCTTGATACGTTGAGTTGCATCAGACCATTTTATGAGTATTCTTTTAAGAAGTTTCAGTACCTCAAATGAATCATTGAATGGGGGCATAAAGAATAGATGATATAACGTATTGGGTGCCATCCTTACCCCACCGATTTTTGACTCTCCTTTATAAATCCAAAAAGAGTTATTCCGCGAAACATTGAAGTAGCCTTCCTCTCTAAAAAATCCAGTATAGGCCATATTATAATAGACAGAACAGTACAGTCCCCATTCTTCGGGCTCAGCCTTTTGAATGGAATATTCATTTGATAAATCATAAGAATTAAGTTCCTCAGGCCAATTATTTAATTCCACGCGTTATTCCCCCTCGTTCAAACTAACCCCATTTAATTTCTACCCTGTGTTAAGTGATACATTTGACTGTTAACTACTCCATTACTTCAAAATGTTCTTCATATAGTTGCAATATTTCTATACCTTTAAATTTCTCCTGAAGTTTTTGAGCTAAAGACTTTACTCCGAAAATTTCAGTATAGGTGTGACTTCCCACAATGATATTCATTTTTATGAACTTAGCATATTGCACTGTATATAATGTTTTTTCGCCAGTAATGTAAACGTCGCAATTACTATTCATAGCATCTCTCAACTGGTCAGTCCCATTTCCTGCTCCTGTAATCATGCCTATTCTTTTAATTTCTTTATTATTATTATTTTGAAAGTAGACTCTTTCACCCAATAATCTGTTCATATCCCCGACTAGTTGTTTCAATGTTATTGGAGATGCAAACTCCCCAATACCTATTACAGTTTTACTATCTAACTGATAAGGTTGTTGAACAATATTACTAATTCCTAGTAGATTAAGCAAAGAAATACACGTACCGAAACTAACATAATCTAAAGGTAAATGAATATAGAAATGTGCAATATTATATTCTTCTAATAGCTCTATGCAACGTTCCTTCATCCCATAAACAAAATCCCATGCATCATGATGGGTCACTATTAAATCAACATTCATCTCAGCAGCCTGCATAACAATCTCAGGAGTAATGTTTGTTGCAAAACCAATTCTCTCGTAATTATTTAATGAGAAATTACAGAAGCCATACTCTTCATCTTCTTTAAACTCTAAAAGTAATGGACCAAATAATTCTTCGATTTGCGATTTGAATTGTTGAACATTCATTAAAGTGCCCCCCAATTAATCATAATTGTTGTGAACGATTTCAATATTATCTTGAATCCCCTTAAATAACATGTCCTTTACTATTTACTTGATCAATTCCATCATTAATCTTATTTTTCAGCAGCCCATGAAATTTATTTTCTTCCTTCTTTAAATGCTCCTCAAGGAAAGCAGAGATATACTTATTAATAGTGGAATGCTTGTGTTCTATCCCATCTTCCTTGTAATGTATCGGGATATCGCTAAAAGTCATATGATGAGCACCGTTTAATTTAATAAATGAACTATTGAGTTCATTCGAGTTAAACAAAGACTCATACCCACTTAGTAACAAAGGTAATAGGTCTGGAGAGATTTCATTTTCCAATTCTTCAAACGAGCATTTCTCTTGCCGAGCTACCAATAAAGGAACAGATATTCCCTCTTCCTCATTCGTCGTCATTAAATGGAAACTAGGATCTAATAGAATGCTAGCCTTAATTCTCTTTTCTCTTTTAAGCAATTCATAAGCAGCAGCCCCACCTAATGAATGACCAATGATCCCCATTTCATTCACATCGACTATGCCCCTAATATCCTTATCTGAATCCAAGACCTTATCTACATTTTTCAAAACCCAACTGATATCTTCAACTCTAAGCTTCAATAATTGTTTCCAAGAATGAATATCTAAACTTTCTATTTCGGATATCTCTTTGGATTGCTGGACAAAGCGACCGTCAGGAAAAATGGAAAATATAGATTCATGAGTGGCCCCTATAGTAATGACAACAAATCCGCACTCCACTAAATGCTCTACACAAAAGGAATACATATCTCTAACGACACCAAAAGCCGGAGCTATAAAAATAATGGGACAGTTTTTAGCAGTAATATCAACACTCTCATCATTATGTATTTTTGTATCCAGATTACAAATATAATCTTTATTTACTCCCATACTAGAGAGCATATCAACAGCGGAAGAGATATTAGGTTCAAATAACGAAATATACTTCGACTCATGCTCCACTGGATTGGAAGGATAGTATATACTAATGAGTACTTCTCTGGTTTCCTTACTTATCGGATCAATACGTGACTCATCCTTTAAAACAAAAACCTTTTTTCCAACAGTCATTGCATTCACCCTTAACTATTTTTTCGTCACTACGACTTATATAGATTGAATTGAATGTACGCTTCCATAACTTTATTGATCAGCCTTAAATTCATTGAATAATTAACTCTTTAGGCATTATCCAAAATTGATTTGTTTCTTTATTAAGTTTTAAGTGAATTGTTTGTTGTTCACCTTTCTTCAATCGTTTGTAACTTGTGCCCATACTGAAGATACTTCTTCCTGGGGTCCATTGCAGTCCACTCACTTGTCTATTATGATGCACTACTAAATACTCATTAGCTTCAATTTCATTTCCCTCAACAAGATTATTGGAGGTATTATTAAATAAGATGTTTACAATTTTTATCTTGGTAGAGACCCTGTCTCCTAGTATATTTTGTTTACCTGTTCCTTCAACAAAAACCTCCACATCAGCTTGGGATGAAACGAAATCATAATTGCCTAATTCTTGACTCGTTCGATCAAGCACTATATATTGATTCAATATTAAATATACACCAATGATTCCAGATACAATGAGTGATAAAGCAACTACTATTTTCCGCTTTTTCGTCACCGAACCTACCTCCAAGACCCTTATCGATTTCCGAGGTTGCATATTACGTTTGTGAATCCATGCCCTCACCAGTTTAAATTCTTCAAAGAAACGGCAACGATGCTTTTAAGCGGTGAGGGCAGCTTAATATTTCCATCTTATGCTTCTGGATAAAGATCTGTTGATAAATATCGCTCACCTGTATCCGGAAATAGAACAACTATACTTTTGTTTTTATTTTCTGGCCTTTTGGCAATTTGCACTGCTGCATATGCAGCAGCACCAGACGAAATACCAACTAATAACCCTTCGGATTTAGCTAAAAAACGTGCTGTTCCAAATGCATCTTCATTGCTTACCTGTACGATCTCATCAACTACAGATCTATTAAAATTGTCGGGAACAAAACCGGCACCAATTCCTTGAATGGTATGCACTCCTTTAGTACCTCCAGAAAGTACCGGGGAATCCGAAGGCTCTACAGCTATAATTTCCACTTTTTCTTTTCTTTGTTTAAGTGTTTCGCCAACTCCAGATATGGTTCCACCTGTACCAACACCACCAATAAAAATATCCACTTTGCCTTCGGTATCTCTCCAAATCTCCTCTGCGGTTGTTACCTTATGTACTTGTGGATTTGCTGGATTTTTAAACTGTTGAGGTATATATGAATTAGGGATTGTAGCCGCAATTTCTTCAGCCTTTTTGATGGCTCCAGACATTCCTTCTGTGGCAGGTGTAAGAACTAGTTCTGCTCCCAGAGCGATCAACAGCTTCCTACGTTCTACACTGAAACTCTCAGGAAGCGTTATGATTAATCTGTATCCTAATGCTGCAGCTGCAAAAGCAAGCCCAACACCTGTATTTCCGCTCGTCGGTTCTATTATCACTGAATTTTGGTTAATTAACCCCTTCTGTTCAGCGTCTTTTATCATTCCATATCCGATTCTATCTTTTACGCTACCTGCTGGATTAAAGTATTCCCATTTAGCAATGATCTTAGCTTCAACTTGATACTTTCTCGCAAAATTAGAAAGCTCCAAAAGTGGTGTATTACCAATCAGCTCTGTGAGATTCTTCGCGATATTAGTCATAATTATACCTCCAAAATACATTTCCAACTAAAATAGTTGGTTTTAATATCACGTTATCATGTATGGTAAAAAAATACAACTATTGAACTTCTACTTTATAACGTAGGAAAGCAAGAGTTATTAAACTGAGCGTGAAACCTTTGTTATAAAATTCTCATCTAAAAATAGAGATCAAAGTTCCAATACTGTTATGAGCTCGTCATGGCACACTTCACCGTTTTCATGGAATCCAAAGCTCTCATATAGCTTTTTGGCAGCCAAGTTATCAGGACTATATGGTATCCAACAATAACGTGCAGGACCAGCTGGGAAAGTTCGAATAAACTCCAATATTTTCTTTAATGCTTCCCGGCCATAGCCCCTGCTCTGGTGCTGTTTGTCAATCATCAGTCGCAAAATACAATAGCTATTGTCAGCAATAACAGGAAGATCATAACCCGTGATTCCGTAAGTTATCATTACAAAACCTACAGGTTGCTCATCTGCGTAAATCGCAAGTGGGAATGGGGAGCCGCCATTGGTTGCAAGAACATAACACGATGCTACACTTGATAGGTTTGATGCAACATATTGTCGCTGCTCTTCTGAAACTTCCAAGTTAAATATAGATCGTCGGTTATCTAGTGTTATTTTTCTGAGCGTTATCATGCAGACTCTCTCCTCACCAAACATTATAGATTTAAGCGGTTTCAAGGTAATACCCAGTTACTCTTATTGGATCTTCTTTCTCATATACAAAGCTATTTCTTCATTTTGGCTATGATTATTTGAATATAGTGATACATCAATTCCTTCAATTTGATAACCACATTGCTTGTAAAAATGAATGGCAGGAACATTCGTATTTTGGGTTTCTAACGTGATCGCTCTGAAGCCTTGTTCCTGGGCAATCTCATTCACTTTATTGATCAACAGTCTCCCGTATCCTTTTCTTATGTATTTTTCATTCACCTGAAGATGCCATATCATCAGCGTATTATTCCAAGCTTGTGGTTCGGAAATTGCGAGCGCTATGATTTTCCCATCTATATATATTCCATAAGAAAATCCCAGTTGTATGATTTCTTCATATCGTTCCAAATCATCTGTACTGTTCAATTCTTCTTTTTCGTAGATGTCATCCAAATTTATCAACGTTAAATTCATACTAAAGGAATCTTGTGTCTCTTTTCTGGTAAGCTCATATTTTTGAGTGGATTCATATCCAAAGCTTCCAAGTTGAAGCCATTCTTCATTCGATAGATTCTCTATTTTTTTGATCTCCATTACATCACCTCAGAATTAAAATACTTTACGATTTGCTTATAACGTTGTTTCATTCTTGCTTATATCTCTTCTTTCGACCTTAATTTCCATATTCCTGCATCCCTACTTATTGTTTCCTATCTGCAAAATTAATAATTCTCAAAAGAAAATAATAATAATCCCGACAGGACAAACCTGGCGGGATTTCGTTTAAATAGATATCGAAATTAGTTATTAGGTAGCAACCACATGATTCATCTCTTCATTTGCCATAAAGTCAGAACGATTCACATAATACAAATCATAAATTTGTTCCGTATTATTTATCAACTTATACACTTCGTGGTATATCTCATTGGCTAATTTGACATAAGGCAATTTTTCAACCGCCTTCTTGGATCTAATGTTTTGTTTTCGAATTTTAAGAAATACCGTTTCAATTTCACGTTGAAGAAACACCTCAGCGAAAAAGGCTTCCTTTGCTCGTTGATTGTAACCTTTTCCGAAATATGGGGCTCCAATCCATGTTGCAAGAAAACCTGTCTTATGTTCCATGTGATATAAATCAATGGTTCCGATGGGATGTCCCAGCTCATTAAGGATCGTTCTGGAAATACATGTGTTTTGCTCTTCTTCATCAATCACCTGTTTAGTTGCAAATAAATATTCTTCATAAGATCGGCACTTATGACGAACGTATGGAAAAACAGCGGGGTCGACCATCAAATCATGAAGTGAGTGGCATTCGTGCAAGTCTCGTTTTTTCAACATTTAAACGACCACCTAGTCCTTTTAGTTCGCTGAGTCAAACAAACTAAGTATATAAAAGGACGTGTGGAATTTAATGAATTCTACATTGCTTTTATGTAAAATTCATCATAGAAATGTTTTCCAGATCACTTGACTGAACATAACGAATATCGCCTGTTTACAGTCTGATTTTCAGAATCATTGACCCGCCGAAACATCCTCACTATCATCGGTTTAGCTGGAACCCTCATCTTCGCTAACAGCACTTCATGCCCATGGATAAAATTTTTGGTTCGAGGAAATATTAATCATACTACTTATCCTTGGGAGTGATGTTATGCTATACCTTATCAGCTTTGTGCTCATGTTTGCTGGCTTAGCCTGTATCAACATTATTTTTTCATATCAAAGCAAGCATATTGACACTCAGTTCTGGTCCACATTCAAATTCCATCTTTGGATGCTGCCTCTATTTCTCGCCGCTAATCTGAGCGTAGGATACGGTGTCAAATTTGGAATGAAAGCTGTCAGCCAACTGGGCTATGTCCTGGTCATTGCCAAATGCATAGAAGTGCTCATCTCCATATGGATGGGATACTGGTTCATGAAGGAAGTCCCTTCTTGGAAAACGTGGATTGGGCTTGTGGTCATCATCATAGGTGTTGTACTGGTTAAACAGAAGTAGGAGTCTTCCTCCGATATATCATCACTGCACCTCTTTCGTTAAATTAAAAAACGAATCGATATACAATTTCATCATCATATACGTCACCGGTCTCAGTAAACTTCATTTTTTCATAAAGCTTTCTGGCAACTTCATTATCTGCACATACAGTTAAATTCAGACACTTGCTATGGACATAGTTCTCTTTTATATAGCTAATTACCGAATCTATCGTCGCTCTTCCATATCCTTTACCTTGGTAGCTTACATCGATCATAAAACCATTTAACCAATAGGACCAAGCTGTTGTTTCATCGACTGTGATCATAACAAAACCCACTAAGGTATCCTCCGTGTTATATATGCAAAATGGTAGATACTTGTACTCATCCCCATCTGGACGAATGTGCACCTTCGCTAGGGACACGGCTACTGATGGAACATAATGATTTTGATTGGCTTGAACTTGTAAGTTTAATGCATCTTTCCAGTTCTCTCTTGTAGTAGGTATTAATCTGATCACAATATATCACTCGTTTCGTTTCGTTTTTATATCCAATGGAAGTTCATTTCCAGTTACATTTTGAACAGGATAATCAAGGCCGGCCCACAGCCTGTTAATGATGTTGTCACTGGTTATTTTACCTTTAAATCCGGTCGAAGTTGTAAGTGTCCCGCTCTCATACATATATACAAGTCTGGAGCCATCATTCTTATTGAATACAATAGAATAATCTCCATCCAAAGATAATCCTTTGCCCTTCGACTTTATTTCACTTAAGTTGGTTAATACGTAGGCGATATCTTTTGTCTCAGTTAAATTAATCATTTGGAGATCACCTTCGTTAGAAGGTAAAACAAAATTATATATTTCAGCATTAACAACTTCGTCAGGCTTTATTGATATAGTGTTTTCCTCTCTTACTACAATTAAAGAAACAATGAAAACAACAATAACAATACTTAAACCAAGTATTAAATAACGCTTTTTCATACTACTTCACCTCTAACGACCACAGCTTGATACAAGCTGAATCATCTTCCCCATAATTACTTCTTAGCATAAAACGTTCAATTAACTCCAATCACCGAAATGTTTCTCAAGGAACCTTACTTCCTTCTCATAATGAGCCAGATGACCCTCTTCAATCATTTTGATAAAAGCTATTTCTCCAGACGCTGCCCGATCAGATAGTGTGGTACACATGAAATGAATTCGAGAAATCACCCATTCCTTCAGATCTGTCGGCACATCCATACCATAAGCGTTAAAAAATAACGCTATACGTCTTTTCCGCTCAGATGCATGATCCTGTTTATTATATGGAACGACTTCTCTTTCATCTTTACCCGGTGAAAAACCTGCTAATGGGACAGAGGTATACAAGCTGTAAACGATATCCCATAGACGCGGACCAGGCCCTGCCATGTCAAAATCGATGATTCCTACAGGCAGCCGATCTTTAAATACAACGTTATACAATGCAAAATCGTTATGGCAAACTACTTCTTCCTTTGAAGAAATCAATGGGCAATTATTTAAAGAAACCGTAATTGTAACAAAATCCACTGTAGCATCATGAAAGCTTTTTAAAAGCTTCGCTACTTTGTCTAAGATCTCATCAGACCACATATAACTTTCAATCTCAGGATAGTCATTTCCCGAAACCACACCATCCAGGTAAGAAAGGATTTCTCTGTCCTGCTCATCTACTCCCAAATATCTAGGGGAATGCGCATAGCCCACCGTTTCAAGGTGCTTAAGCAATTCATATACATACGGATTCGGTATAGCGTCACGCCGAACTGTGCTACCTACTTTTACAACCTTATTCACATTGCCTCCGGTTAGGGCTTCTTCGTACTCAGGCAAAATGAACCCCTCCTAAGATCGGTTTTGTGTGTACCTATTTGTTTTATCCTTTCTGGGATTCCCAGGGAATCCAGCAATCAATAACACAAATCCGACGAAAAATAAGAAATATACGAGAAAACCTGTGAAACCATTATCACTTGCTGGGATTATCTCGCGTGTTTTCCCACCTGAAGCGTATCCCGCTTCCACTATGGCTGTAGATATTCTCACGGAAATTCTATCTAAGGTTGAAATAAAAATACTGCTAATCATGAGAACCGCACCAAGGATTTTATTTGTATTGTTCATGAGCTGCCTCCTAATTCAATCTGGTTCTTATCTTTCAGTCCATGCTGTTCGGATATATCCCAATTTCATTCCAACATGCTCCATATTTCGATGGCTTTGAGATAAAAATGAACATTGCCCTACCACCAGATTACATCCCTTAATCGTGGCTTCCGTTATTCTTCTATTCAAAAGCTGCTGATGTACACCCTGACTTCTAAACTCAGGTAATGTTGCTGCAAAGGTTAAGGATGCCTTTTGATTTTTAATAAACAGAACACTTACCGCAGCAGGGATGTCATTGACATATGCGATGTAAAATTTCCAACCTGGACGATGATAAAGAACCTTATTATTCTGGGCGACATAAGGTATACCGTCATCCGACAAACCGGTGCCCCTGCAATGGATGGTTGCATATAGCTCGAATTGGTCCTCTTCAAGTTCTTGAATTCGGATATGATCTGAGTGATTCTTTTTTTCTTCAGGGTTGATGATCAGAGATGAATGAAATCCCGATGCATACACGCCTAAGTTGGTTAAACGTTTCAAGAAGTTCTGATCCACCACAGATGGAATGACTTCGAACTGAACCTTTCGATCACGCTGTCTATAAAAATCAATGATAGCATCCATGTGTTCCAGATCGTTATTTGTTAAACCCTTCACCGTATTGAAATTGGGCCATGGCATGGTCTTACTGTAGAAACAGATGGCATTTCCAAATTGCTGGATCTCAATTCCTTCTGGATTAGAGTCCCGACCTTGTATAGCAAGCATGCGATCTGTCATATAATCGATTTCCGAGATTTCAATTTCTTTAATCAAATCTAAGGATGGAATCAGTGGATTCATATCTTTACCTCCATTAAAAATAACAATAGAATTTGCATATGGTTTTATAAAAAACAGAAAGCAGTCAGGCGATCTCTAACAATCCATCAAAAAAGTAAAACTTTTTTACCCGGTTTAATTTTCAATATGTATTCCTTCCCCATTTGGTTTGAAATTTATTTTTTCATCTTATTTCTCACTACTCCGTAGTAAATCAGATCCTCATACAGGTCTTCTTTCTTGACATGATCCATCAGTACTCCTTCTTTTAACATGCCAATTTTCTGTATAACTTGTCCGGATGCCGGGTTAGAAGCAAAGTGTCGCGCATATACCTTATGATATTTTTTCACATCAAAAGCGAAGTCTAACATGGCTTTAGCAGCTTCCGTTGCATAACCTTTTCCCCAAAACGGCTGACCTACCCAATAAGATAACTCACCGTTATCGTAACGTTGTTGATTAGATAATGCTATTGCCCCGTATAAATCACCTGTTTCCCTATCACAAATAGCAAATTCATATAATTTATCCGCATTAAAATTTTCGTTATGGTGCTCTATCCAAGACACTGCACATTCTAATGTATATGGGTAGGGTAATGTCAGGGTACTTTTATAAATGTTGTAGTCATTACATAGTCTGGTAACGGTTTCAGCATCTGCTTTCATAAATAATCTTAACAGCAACCTCTCGGTGGTCATCGTTTTATTGAGATCGTCGTACATCATACTATCCCCACCTTTTTTTATTAAAATGGATCATTGCACCTTCAAAATGACTGATTTCTGCTTATTTCAATTTCATTTTATATACCACTTCACCATCCTGATTTTCCATTTCCTGATCAATAAATCCTATCTTCTCATATAACACTCTTGCATGAGCAAGATTAATGAGTTACTTGAGGTCATATTGTTTAGCTATGATTTCAACTGTATCGATTACGTTATATTTTTTAAAATCATTTAAATAGTTTGTGGTAAATAGTCATATAACTCTGATCGGGTTGCCCACATATACTCGCTATGTTCTTCTGAAAGTATCACTTGATCATCTATTGCTCTGCAAAAATATGTAAGTAACACGATCTGTCTATGCGGATCCGTAAAAAAAGTAGTAGAAAATAGTAACTTCTCAACACTCACTTTAAGCCCAGCTTCTTCTTTCACTTCACGAGTCAAAGCTTCTTCTAGTTCTTCTCCAAAATCGATCTTTCCACCAACGGTTTCCCAACTTTCCGCCGCAACTTCATCTGCACCTGAACGTTTTAATATCAATATCCTGTCTTTATTTTCAATGACTCCCTTAACCACAACAACGATGTTGTTTTTCAAGATACCTTCATGTGAACCCACAGTTCTTATCACCCATCTCTACGGACCGTTCCAAATGAAATCTTCATGCTGGCTGCATAAGTCAACCAAGATTCATCATCAAATACCTTGGATAGTGTTAATTCAGCTTCATACTGTGCCTTTGCTTCATGTTGGGTTAAGCCCCGAGTTGATAAGCATTCGGTTACCTCTACTGAATCTCCAGGGTCCTGTCCTATACCTTCTTCTTTCAGTGAGTGATAGAGAATGTTTTTTCTGGCAGAGTCCATGTTTTGATCTAGAAAGTTGACCTTATCACTCATTCTACATTCCACATTCGTTAATCCTAATTGACTCATTAATATGGGCAACCGCATTCCAATATTTCCATCTTTACCTGTACGTATATGATCTTGTTCAAATAATCTCTGTAAAACGCCTAGTTTAATGATTTCACTTTGTTCAACGCCCTCCACATGATAGTTCGCCATATTTCCAATCCAATGAGGTTCAAAACAGATGATTCTTCCACCCTCCAGCACACTTTCAATCATCCTTTGGAGTATTTTCACAGAGTCATCCATATGTAATAAAAAAGCATGACTCAATGCAATGTCATACTTTTTCTCCAATACAACGTCTTCTATATCACAAGTAATAAATTCTGTATTATAAGGAAGTTGGGAGAAAATCGTCTTAGCTTCATTGATTAAAATTTCACCCTTATCTACTCCAGTGTAGGTTGACCCTTTTGGTAACAAAGGGAGCAGTTTAAGACCCAAATAACCAAACCCACACCCATAATCGATAACGCTTACAGGTTTATCTATCTTCCAAACAAAATGCACTAAAAATTGCAGGTAGTCGTCATTGTAATAAAGCCATCTCGTATTTCTTAGGTATTCAATTTTATTATCCCAATAATATTCAGACATTCGATGATGCTCCTTATATTTTCTTTTGTAGCAATACTTCTTCTGTTCTCACATAGTTTGATTTTACGTATGTCTTTATAGCCATTTCATTTCTTTGGCCTGTCAGAATCTTTACACTGGTAACACCTCGTTCTCTGAGTTCCTCCTCTATAAAAGCAATTAGCAACGTAGCCAATCCTCTTCTCCGGGCAACTTCAGCAATATACATTTCTGTGATCTCTCCCTGGAGACCACGATAACAAAAAGATTTAAAATATTGAGCACAAGCAAATCCAACTGTCTGGCCGTCAATAACAGCTAGAGCAATCAACTCATTAGATAAAGCAAGGCTCTCTTTTACTTCTTCTATGGATGTACCTACTCCATTAAAAGCATCATTGAGCTTTAGAAGCTTCGCTGCATCATTTTCGTTCGCCCATCGTATATGAATGTTCTCTTCTTTCATCACGTGACCTCCAATAATAACAGTGAATAGGAATTAATGATTCGGATAGGTTTCTTTCAAGAACTTGATGGATTGGTTGATCAACGCTTGTAATACATCTAGATTGATATCTGCAACTTTATTGACGTATACACATGCTTTTCCTGTCGTATGTTTTCCAAAGTCTTTTAATAGATTCTCTCGCTCGGCATCACCTGTCGCAAAATACAAACTGATTTTTGCTTTTCGAGGAGAAAAGCCCACCAGTGGTGCATCACCTTCGTGACCAGATTCATATTTATAATGATAAGCGCCGAATCCAATAATACTCGGTCCCCACATCTTTGCTTTATACCCTGTTGTTTCAGTGAAAATATCTAATAGCTGATACGCGTCTTCACGTTTTTTGGGACTATCAACACTTTTAATAAATTCAATGACGCTGTTGTCTGTTTCTTTTGTTTTAAGTTTGTACATTGATAAAATCTCCCTTTATATCTTTCGTAGTTGTAACACGTTAAACAGACTTAATATCAGACCAACAATCAGAAACAATATCCATTGTTCGTAACTAATGATTAGAATCAGTTCCCAAAAGCTTGCCGGCCCGGAGTTTGGTTCATCACTGAAGGGATAGGCAAAAATAGCTGGTAGTACTCCAAGGGCTATAAAAACTATTCCAATGATCAAAGAAAGAAAATAAACAGCTCTCTTCAAAGTCATCACGCCCTCAAATAATCAGGAAGTCTTATCATGAAGCGTTCACTATTTCTATTAAATTGATATTGTTCATATAATTCATGTGCATCCAATGTTCCGAGTAACCCCATTAAATCTTTAAAGCGATCCGATTGTGTTATCACTTCAATTAGTTTCTTACCAAGTCCTTGGCCCCTATTTTCCTCATGAATAAAAACATCACAAAGCCAATACATTGTCGCATCATCTGTGACAACTCTTGCAAAACCAACTTGAACTTCTTCTTTATAAATCCCAAAACATATTGAAGAATGGATGGACTTCTCAATTTTTCCATCGGATCTCCTATTGGCCCAATAGCTTCTAGATAAGAAACCCTTTACCGCATGGATGTCCATAAGCTCTTTGTTGTCACTGATAAGATATTCTCCATATATAAAATCCATCAATCCAACTCCTATCAAATATTTTTGTTAATGATTTTCGTTGATTTCTACTCATGGTAATATATCATTATGCCTTCGATTTCCCTTATCATTAGTATTTCTTGATGATCTGTTGTTTTTATAATCCCCTGTTTTTCATGAGCAATTGTTACTAGCCATTCTTTATTATTTTTATAAAAGCATAGATCTTCTAGTAATTCTGGTTGTAACCATTCATATAGTCTATCGACTTTTTTTAATACGATCTGTTTCAATTCCTCGTTACAATCAAAATAAAAAACATCTGCGTAATGGCCAAATAATTGCGTCCCGGGCCAGCCCTCCTGCTTTTTAATCTCTTTAATATAAGGCTTTATTTCTTCAATAAATCTTTTTCCATCTACATTTAATTTAATTTGATCTCTTTTGACCAATATGAACTCATCACACAAGCTAAAAGCCAGAGATACCAATTGTTTATATGTTGCTCCTGTTGGTTCTTCTAGGATTTGTATCATTTAATTCTCCTTTTTTCAGATCATTATTACTTTGTGTTGATATCAATCGTATTGCCAAACTAGCTGTCCTTTCCTGACTTTGGCTGCATATATGATTTGACCAGTGTGATAGTGAATTTCTCTTACCATTGCTATCATTAGATTCAAAACCGTTGTTTCATTATTTACTTGACTGAATGTAAGAGGGGGACGATTAGTGAACGGTTGAGATAACAACAAATTTGGGTTGAAACTGAGGTGTTCGAGATATTGAATGATAATATCAAATGATTCCTTAGTCATGTTATAGGCTTCTTCTATCGACATTTTAAGCCCATGTTCAAACTCCTTATCCCTGTCTCTTGAATCAGCAATATCATAAAATATCGTTTCTATTCTTGAGTGAACACAACCTCTTATATGTGCAACCAGATTTGCAATACTATTACTTTCTTGATTTGGTGACCAGGTGATATCTTCTTCTGATAATTGTGAGATTGCTTGGAGAGTCCATTTACCTTCAGACTTAAATTTAACTAACATACTCTGAATTACTTCTAATTCAATTTCCATGAGCACACTCCAGTTTTATCGTAATCTTGTTTTAGAATTCAATATAAAATGGTTGCAAATCTGGCCTTAAACAATATTCAATTCGTTGTTTGAAGTTCTTCCAAGTCACCTTATTTAATGCTTCCTCTATTGGAAAACATCCTGTCTCCAGGCTTTCACTAGTTACTATGGGTTCTCCCCCAATCGGTCTTGCTAAAAATAATGTATTCACGATTGAACCATCTACATTCTGAAATATTCCACAAAATCGAATAATCTCTATATCAATCCCTGATTCTTATTTTGTCTCCCTGACTGCCGCAACCTGTAAGGATTCTCCTTCTTCAACTTGCCCTTCAGGCATTTCCCATCCTCTTCTAGGTCCCCGGATTAGCAAAATTTCATTGTTCTCATTCATTACAATCGCTGCCGCCGAAACGATAGCTTAGGTGGATTCATAGATATAGATAGTCCTCTCTTAGGGTTATTCGTTTACTTTATCCTTTCCATAATAAAATCCCTTGAGTTGTTCATCAAAAAATGATTTTAATTCGTTTTGTACAATGGAATACTTCGTATCTTTATTCTTTATATCTGTTCGTGTGATATATATTTGCTCAAGATCATATTGGATTGTAATATCTCTTCTTGAATGAAGTCGAAATGCTATTCCAGCACTGATGTTTGAAGGCGTTTGATGAAGTTCGATAATTGAGGATTCAGGCACAGAATTGATCCAGCCAACAATTTTGTTAATTTGTTCATTTGTCAATTTAATATCCACAAATGTAATGTTAGGTGTTTTGTGCGAGTAGACTGCTTTTGTCATTTGGGTACTTTTGATTTGATTAATAGAAATCTCCTTATTTAACTGTTCATTTTTTTGATTTAGATATTGATAAGAGAAATAAGCTACAAGAAGAAGTACTACCGTGATAATGTGCGTTTTCTGTATTTTAATAATAGTATTCCCCCATCTCATATAACGTTTTATGTACTCATCATGACGCCCCTCACGCTTGGATAGCTCTTAAATCTCTTATCTTAAGAAGCTGAGCGTATCAGGTTAGTTCTCCTAGTCTTAGAACATGTACCTGTCAAACCAGGGGGGCGAACGCCACAGTACGTATGTTTTTATCAATTCACTTTATATGTTAGTTACTTAGTTCCTTCATTTAAATATGTTATTTCATTACCGACAATTAAGTTCCTTATCCCGCCTTTATAAAAGGGCATTAATTTATCCGCCTCCTCTATATCCTTCCAAGCAATTTCGGAGATTTCATTAGGTCTTACAATTTGTTCAGTACCTCCAGTAATTTCAGCCCTGAAGACTATAAAAATTGCATGTTCATTTAAATGTTCAAATTTACATTCATTTATAGCCACGATGCCATAGACTTTAACATCAAAACCGGTCTCTTCTTTGGCTTCTCTGATAGCAGCTTGCTCTAATGATTCATCTGGTTCTACTGCTCCTCCTGGTAAAGACCAGCTCGAACGTCCTACATTTTTGACAATTAAGACTTTCGATTTTGATTCGTCTGTAATTAGAGTGTATGTTACGTTGACTCGTTTCATTGTCCCCTCTCCTTTCTGAATATGAGCTGCTTGTCTATCCCTACGAGATTTCCAATTCATATTTAACTTGCGTTTTGCTGTGCCCTTCTATTGTTTCGATCATCTCTTCTATTTCTTTAAATCCACTTTTCTCATAAAATGCTCTTCCTATATGATTCTCTTTCCCTACCCAAGCAAACAGTTTATTTATTGGCTTTAAAACTTGAGTGAATCTCTGAATGAACTCTTTACCTATCCCCTTTTTGTGATATTCAGGTCGTATATAGATTCTTAGCAATTCGTATTCTTCTTCTTTCACTTGTCTTGTTTGAGCATATCCAACGACTTTGCCATTGAATTCAGCTATTAAAAAACTCCGTTTGGCACTTTGAACATCTCTCTCGACAGATCGACTTAAATTCTCAACTGAATATGCTCTACTTAAAAAATTTTGTATGTAGCCTTCGGAGTAAATGCCTTTATAAGTATAATTCCATGTTTCTTGAGCTATGGATTGAATGTGTGGGATATCCTCATTTGAAACAAATCTAATTGTAATCATCTGGTTATCCTTCTTTCGTTAGTTATTAATGAACTTTATAATCTTTCTTAAGAAATGCATAAATGGCATTATCAACAAATCGATTCTTCCAATAATAATTATCCTTTAATATGCCTTCTTCTATAAAGCCGATTTTCTCAAGAACCTTTCTTGATCCCACATTCGCTGGTTCTACAAATGCTTCAATTCGGTTTAAACCAAGATTATTGAAGCCATATTCAATTACCTTTTCAACCACCTCAGTCATATAACCTTGATGCCAATATTCAGGTGTTAGTTCATATCCAATGACAGCTTTATAATGATTTTTCATCCAGCCGTGAAAGCCACATGTTCCAATTACTTTGTTTTCCGACTTCAAAGTGATTCCCCAACGAATGGCTTGTCCTGTTTCAAATCTTTCATTCCATCTTTGAATTAAATCTTCTGCTTGTTTAATATTTGTAAAACTCTCCACATCATAAAACTTCGTAACCTCATCTAATGAAAAGCATTGAAATATATCTGAGGAATCATTCTTTGTTAGCTCTCTTAATACAAACCTTTCTGTTTCTAACTTAGGAAACTGAGACATTTTAGTTCTCCTTAATGGTTTAAGTAGTTTCACTCAGCGTCTCTAGGATTCAAATAAAGATAAATCCATAGAAATTAGTCATCTATCATTCCCTTTAATCAGGAAATTATATGCACTAAGTACCAACCCATATTATTACATATATGAAGTAAATCAAGCAAAAAAAGCAGATGGTCTCACATCTGCCCCGAACTATGGAGAAAGCCATGCAGCTGATTTAAAGTTTTCTCCATGCTCTTGATCTTAATTCCCAAGTATCAGTAACAACTGTTTCGAGGGCTAGGATAAGCCAGAGCTATTATTTATTTTCCTCGAAGGCCATTCTCCAGTCATTACATCGTATGTTAGTCCCAATAGGGTATTCAAAATCACACTCACCAATATACGAAAAGCCTAGCTTGCGACAAATGGCATTCGAAGCGGGATTTTTGGTTTTAGGGAAAGCGTGAATGAATTTATGTTTCTTCTTTTCAGAACGGATGGAAGCTATGGCCTTCGCTGTTGCTTCTGTCGCTATTCCTCTACCTTGAAATTCCGATAAAACACTCCACCCTATCTCGTAAATAGATTCTTCATTCCAAGTCTGATTCCAATATCCCACACTACCTACGACTTCAAGATGCGGAAGCAAAAGGATCTTAAACATTTTCCCTGTTCCATTTTGGGCGATTTCATAATAGCGCTTATGGCGAGCTAGAATTTTCTCCTCAGTCTCTGGTCCTCCGAAGTGTACTGTCATCTCAGGCGAATTTAATTGGCGAAGCAAACCTAGATCTCCTTCGTCCCATAGTTCAATTCTTACCTCTGGCGCATTCCTTTGTTCCATCTCACTCACCTCACTGTTTTTATTTGTAACCAAATTTAGAGGAAGAGATTTACTATTCTTAGTTCAATTATATCAGAACATATATTCTTATAAAGTAAAAATTTATCATCATCATTTAAGATGGAATAACTGATATCATTTAAGCCAAGTTCACGGTTTATAGATCTTCTATGTACTTACAGACCAAATTCCCAAATGTTTTGATATCCTCAAGATAATCGTACCCCAACGGATTTTGTTCAGTCTGATTATACATTCTTACCGCTACAGTTTTACACTTAGGAATGACAAGACAGGCACATCCAGTGGCACCCAGAGACTGAAAAGAACCATGTGGTAGTTTATCACCTAATTCTGTATTAGACCGCGGCTCATCTTGCACAAACCAAAAAAAACCGTTTTTCGGCAATTGTTGTTCCAGGTCAGGAGGACTAATAATAGTGGTTGTTTGTTCGAATATTTCTTTAGGAAGTATCTGCTTCCCGTTTATAGCTCCCTTATTCAAATGCAGATAACCCCAATATGCCAGTTCCTTTGTGCTCATAAATAAGTTAGCTTGGTTACCTTGATCATCCTTATATTGCTCATTAAGCCATACTAATTTTTCATTATTTTCCTTTCTCCATCCTGTTTGGCTAAAGCCCATAGGTGAGAATAAACGCTCTGCGAGTAATTGTGATAAAGGGATTTTATATAATTTCCGAATAATCTCAATTAGCAGATTAACACCAATATTATTGTACTTCCAGCCAGTTCCCTGAAGAAACAATCTATTATGCAGATCACCTAAACCATGAGTGTGGGTTAACAAATGTCGTATTGTTATATGCCTTAGTGCTTCCCTATCTAACTCATTCAAGTAGTCCACAACAAGATCATCTATACTTCTGACCTTACCTTCATGTAATGCAAGACTAATAGCAAATCCTAAAAATGTTTTTCGAACTGAAGCAACATTAAATTGTGATTCCTCATCATCTCTTACTCCCCAAGTTCAGTGGTAAAGATCAATTTAAACCCCGGAGGGGTTTACTCCGCTTACTAGCGTAAATGGTGACTATTTCATTTAACATTCCCGTATTCACGCTAACTAGTAAATGAACTCCAGTTGTAGCCGCTTAATTCTCCTTCCTCGAAATTCTCCTGCAAGACCTTGGGCAAGTGCGCCAATGTGTAATATGTTGTTAGTAGAGCCTTCTTCCTGAGTTACTCACGCTTCTTGTAAATTTCTTTACCGTTATTATCGAAAATTATTAAGTTCTCTACTTCATTAATTTGAGTATTAGGAATCAAATAACCCTTTTTTTCCGTAATCCCTCTTGAATATGACTTACCATCAGTATAAGTAATTAAAATACGATCAGCTCCAGAGCTTAACATCTTGTTATTAATTATAACTGCTATATATGGATTTCCGTTTCCTACAGTCACAGGATCTGAATAATTTATTCCCCACGATAGTTTTTGGTCATATACCTTCCCATGTTGATCTGTATAAAGGGTAATTAATGAATTTTCGAGCAAAATGATTGCTGAGTCCTTAATCCATATACTATCTTGTAAGTCTAAACGATGACTATTTACATAATCAGTGATTTGTTCATTGGTTGGGGCGTTATATATTAGCTCGTTCTTGTTACACCCCATTAATAAGGTTGAAATGAATAATATAAACACTATACATTTTTTCATTTTTCGCTCCTTGTATATATATCCGGCATTTCACATAACGCTCCTGTATTAACGATGTCCGACGAAATCGAATGTTTTACTGAGCCAGCTTCCCTGAAATCCATTCCGCAGACCAAGGTTCCGTAAGGAGCCGCTGCGCGAACATATTGTTATCTGATTTCGGCTCATATCCTTGACTAAAGACAGGACGTCAGGAGCCGCATGATTTTTATAATTCACTATGACCAAACTATCATGCCCTGTTATTTAAACAGGCTACCTTATATCGGTAGCCTGACCCGTAATACATATAAAATTAACAAAGGATGCTCATATCATAATTCAAAATGCTCACAAACTAATCTGAATTGTTCTTCTATACCCAAGTCAGGTGTTCTTTCAAGTGTTTTGATATTGTTATTAACGCAGGCATTTCTAATTTCATGGGAGAATTTCACCATAGTTTTGTTGCCATGTTTAATCGTTTCCGCTGGGTTTGATGTAAGGTTAATAACGTCCAAAATCATCTTATGATCTTCTCTAAAGTAATATAGCCTTTCTATTTCTTCATCAGATGTATAAAGACACATCATTCTTTCTTTAGGAATAAAGGGTAAAATGTGTTCAGGCATTATTCCTAAATCGATAATGATTGGTTTATCCGTTGGCATCTTCAATAAATCAATAACGAAAAATTCCATCATCTCTACAACAATTTCACAAAGCCACCGAAATACCACATCAGTTGGCCTATTAAACCACTCCTCCCAGTTTAAACCGGGATGGGGATATTGAAGAGCAGGATATTCAATCGGATTAGTGAATGGTCTATACTTCAAGACATCATCGCTCAATGTTTGAAATCCTAACTCTGCAACAAATTTCTTTGTCATCGTTGTCTTTCCCGCGCAACAACCACCATTTAACCAATACACATGCCTTAATTGTTCTTTTAAATAATTGTTATTTATTCTCATTTTAATCCTCCTCAATTTTTAATATTGAGGGAGATTACGGATTCTTATCGGTTTTTTATACACACAACAAAACCACATAATATAATCCTCCTTTTCTTATTTATACCTAAATAGTATTCGGCGAATTATAGTTTACTCCTTCATTTACCATTAATCTGTCCGTTAGATTAATTATTAAATTTACAACTTCGAGCCACATGACATTGCGATTGACTTTCTTTCATGTCTTTAGACCGAGCAGCTACCATTCTGCCTGTGATCGATACTTATGTAAAAATTCTTTATAGTCTACGTTCCTTGAATAATCCTGAATTTCACCAGCAAAAAAATGTGATGAATCTTTTGTTGTGACAGCATCCGGTGCAATATTCCCAAGCAAAAAAGGCGTCTTATCTACATTAGATAAGGAATCTGCAATTCTATTCGCCACAATCAGATGCATTATTCTTGAACCCATACTTCTTCCTCCCTTCAATGAAAGTTTGAAGTGTGTTTTCCTTATTCTGCTTCCTTGAACTGATATTTTCTAACATTAAATTATTTTTTGAATACTGATGTGATAATCATTTCTGCACATTCTTCCGGCGTATTCAAACTCGTATCGACTGAAAAGCTATAGCGAATGTGTTGCGACATTATTTTATTTTGCTCATCGGATTGATCTTCTCTTCTGTCACCACGTTCTATATTTCGCTTACGACAAAGATCTAACGGGCAGTACACCTCAACGATATCCAAAGGATATCCATCAAATATATCTTGGACTTTGTCATAATTCGGCTTCAATTCCGGTCTTTCAACAAGTACCCCATCGATTAAAACATTCTTTCCATGATCCGAAAATAATTTTGCTGTATGATACATTAGAATGATGGCTTCACTTAAATACTTCCAGTAGTCTGTTTGCAAATGTTTATCACCAATCGTATTTTCAAAAAGATCATTGGCCACAACATAAAAAAAGGGTTCATCGTAATTTTGCATCGCTTCTACGATTGAAGTTTTACCTGAACTGGTTACGCCATTCAAAAATATAATTTTCCCTTTATCCATTTTCTCATCTTCCTCTGCATGGGTTATGTTTGAGTGTCTACGACTTCTTCGAATTGCTAAATATCTAAAACTGTACCTCTTTTAATTTCAATTTTTTTATGAACTGTTCAATTAAGTTGAATATGAGGGCACTACACATACCAATTTCGTAAAAGATGATAACTTCGTGCGAAAAGAATAGATCTATTCCATGTTCAGCTCCTGTAATTGCTAACAATAGTATTGTAATTATTAACCCACCAAATAGATGCACTATTAAATCAATTAGGTTGAATTTATAAGAAACTCTTGAGGTTTTTATTATCGCTGATGCTATTACTGAAAATGGAATGCCCCCAATACCATATAACAGCATGAACATTATTATCCCCAATAAAAATGTACTTCCGAACTCGTCAGGAAAGAATATCGTTGCGCACATAAAAGACATAATAATCGTTGATAATACAGCACTTGTTAATTTTATTAATAATGATTTCTTCAGTAGAATCATCCTTTATACAGCTTATCAATCGATTTACCATATCGAACGAGTATATGCCACATGTATTTTAATTCCTGAAGCACTTCTTCGTAATTACCTCTGTCAGACCAGAGATCAGGATTGTGCTTCAAATCGTTGACAGCATTCCCGATCACATTAGCGTCAATGTTACCGTTGCTTGCAATTTGCTTCGCTAATGATGGCATGGTTGGACCCCTAAAATCAGAGGGCACTTCCTCTGCACGCATCGCAAATCCCATATGCCAAAATAGTTCAATGGAATATTTGATGCAGATTTGCTCTAAATAATTCCCTATTTCCGTTCCTTTGAACGATGGGTCAGCTACTAAAATTTCCACATCATCTTCAAGATATATATCTCCATGAATTTGAGTTTCGATAAAATGGTTGAGATTCCGATGTGGGGCCAGTTTTGACGGATCCTCTAACGGACGTTCTAGATTGTACAATAGCTGATCTATCAATTTTTTAGGAGTAAGATCTTTTTCTCCAATAGCATAATCCCGAAAGAAAGCATCCGTAAAAAGCGCAGATAAAATATCGTCTAATTCCTCATATGTTCCCTTTTCCTTTGGAGCATCTTGAGAGCCACCGTAAGTGAACGTACAGCGATGTGAAGCATTCGGTTTTAAAAGAAAATAACAAGAGCCGAATCGTGGAGACGGTCCATCCGGATGTAACAACAAATGAAGAGCACCATACTTTGGCCGTTCAAAGTTGGTTGTACCTTCTAACTGATATGCTCCGCCAAATAGTTTTTCCTCCCAAAGATCTCTTGCACCACCTGAATAAGCCGATACGCTCCCATTGGATATGAAAGTCTCGAACTGACTTTTATAGATCCCCTGCTCTAATAAAGATTGAGCCACACTTTTCATATCTAAAACCGGACGATCCGGATGAAAATGCAAAGCCACCCTTGCATGGGATTCAATCTTATGAACTGCTTCTTCAAAGGTATTCCAAGGAATATTTGAAAACTGAAAAATTTCTTTGAGTGATGTTTGAGCTGCTCTTTTTTGGGATCTTGCGCAATTACTTATATATTCAATTGCTGCGTTCTGAGATCTTGTAAGTTTTCTGTTGTTCGACACAAGAAACACCAACCTCTTCTAAAATTGAGATCTCAATCTACTCTATAATATAGTTTTTGACTAGATATAAAATTGCAAATATTTCGTTCGCTTTCTGATTTTCATGACGTCCTACCGATTTAAGGCTGCGTTTAAGAGCCGACCACGATGCGGTTAGTCGGTTCAGAGGTATTTGCTGAATTCGCTTCACAGCCGATTCGCGGACCGAGGGCCGATGATGTTAAGCGTAGTTGTTGTCTTCTTTGAAACTTACAATATACCACCTTACCAACCTTTTGATATTATTAGTGATTCAATTTGTGCAGTGTGATGGAGGTTATGCCACATAAACCTTTGAAGTGCTACATCTAATGTTATTACGCCTAGAACTTGAGTTCTTAGCTTCCTCTGAAAGTCATCAGGGGTTAGATTATTGAGAAGAATAATAAAGCGTTCGTGGAGTATT
Organism: Paenibacillus sp. GL_099_B; assembly: GCF_057835695.1. NCBI lineage: Bacteria > Bacillati > Bacillota > Bacilli > Caryophanales > Paenibacillaceae > Paenibacillus > Paenibacillus sp. GL_099_B. The sequence goes on along the minus strand of NZ_CM174430.1, from coordinate 2,639,622 downwards.
TCTAGCAGTCGCATTGAATTTCAAATAGGTATCTTCACCGAATTGCTTAGGACAGACCAAAGGGACTTGTCCCTCGCAGCGTGAATACGCTGTCATGTAATGCCACATTCCTCCTTGATGACCTTAGGAGATCTAATCATTCCACATTCTTGTTACTTTCTTTAATTCTAAGTCCTCGAATTGCATTTTATAAATATCTGGTTTCTTTAATTGATTCAAAAACTCCAAACCAAAAGCTGAATCAAAATGATTCATCATCAAAGTCATCACAAGACCATGAGTCCCGATTGCTATTTTCTTCCCTCTGTTCTCTTTTAGTAAGGGTTTTAGAACTGAGATTGCTCTTTTCTGACAATCAGCATTGGACTCTCCACCCGGCAAAGTATAATTATAATCACTAAAACTATCTTTGATACTAGACATTAACTCTGCATTTTCAATATTATAAGATGCAAATTTTCGTTCTCTGAGATCTTCAAATACTTTAATATCTAACTTTAAGTGCTCGGCCAATCCCTCAACACTCAGAATTGCTCGAGTATAAGAACTTGATATAATCATGTCTATTCCTTCACCTATAAGTAACTTCGTTACTTTTTCAATATCGATCTTTCCTTTTGGGGTAAGCCCTCTTGTTCTTTCATTTCCTTCGTTGTATGGTGATTCTCCATGCCTAACCATATAGATAATTGTCTTCATATAAGCCTCCTTTAGATGCTTTCATTAAATGTCACACTATGATTTCACATAAAGTTGATATTCCAAAGTTTCAAATAACGTTGGTGTATTCGCGACGTCCATTCCCCTTAGATAGCTCTTATCTTAGGGGAATGGACGTCGCGAACAACTAACAAAATTACTTATTGCCTTCGTTAAAATATGTTATTTCATATCCATCTATTAATCTTCTTAATCCATCTTTATAGTAAGGCATCAATTGTTCAGCCTTCTCTATATCAATCCAAGCTATTTCAGAAATTTCATTAGGTCTAACTATTTCTTCATTCCCACCGATTACCTCACCTTTAAATGTTATAAATATTACATGTTCTTCTTTTTCCGGAAATTTACATTCATTTACTGCCACTATTCCATGAACTTTAATATCTAGTCCAGTTTCTTCTTTAGCTTCCCTTATTGCTGCTTGGTCTAATGATTCTTCTCTTTCAACAGCTCCGCCTGGAAGTGACCATCGGTCACTAGAATCATCTACATTCCTTACCATTAATATTTTGGAATTGGTTGGGTCAGTAATTAAGGAATAAACTACATCAACTCTGATCATTATGTTTGGCTTCCCTTCTGATTTAGATCTGAATATCTTTCACATAACGCTCTTGTATTCACGAAACGACCCAGCCTTAGATAGCTCTTCACTTAAGCTGGGTCGTTTGTTGTCTGTGTTCTTTCATGATTATACATCTGATAACCAAGGGTGGTAGCCCCGCAACATGAATACATTGTTATGCGCCGTTACTGTCTTCGAAGCATCACCTTGAAACCTTTGATCAAGATTCCAACTCTATTTTTCTCTTTGGTATAAAAACTCAACTTCACTATCTAGCAAATATCGATATTCAAATAATTGCATTGTTCTTTCCCTAATTCTCTCCCGTATAACCGTGCCTAGGCTTACCGATCCTTTTGATCCAAGGTAACCATTATTAATAAATGTCTTCTCTACAAATTTTGTTTCCCTTAAGTGATACTGTAACCATTCTTTCTGCGATTCGATTAGTGCTTCTCTTGGTTCTCTATCCAACTTAGAAAGAAGCTTTTTATATATTTGATTCAACTCTTTATCCCAAATTTCTGTATATTTGCTTTCCAACGCCCCCCATCCCATTGTTGTAATAATCTCTTTGGAATTTTGAAATTCATTAAATTCTACTTCATAATCATGATCTATAGGATTTCGAAGCATTTCATCATAAAATTCTCCTTTCAAATCGTAGTTCCCAATTCTCATGGATAACACTTCATTGTTAGAAGGCTCTGATCGACCTTCAGTTATTTCTTTCGATTCTGTTCCATTACCTGTACTCTCTACATCAGGAGGCAGTTCAGAATTCATTATTGATTTAGTTTCGCTATTCAAAGTAGTCGATTGACTAATATTTTGACAAGATGAAAACATTATCGTAATAAAAAATAAGAAGAGTATCTTACCTTTCATAAATTATCTCCTTAAATATTATCTTTAATATTTACTGGTAATGGCGCATAACGTTGTTGTATTCACGAACCCTTCGAGGCTTAAGGTCCGCTATGACCGGGTGGCTCCGCCACTTAGCCTCGCAAGGGTTGTCTGCTGAATCCACTTCTCCGAAATGCCCCTTGCAGACCAAGGCCCCATCAGGGGACGCAGCGTGAATACGGTGTTGTCTATTTAGCATTTCCCTTTTAATAAATGCATTAATAAATGGATTATAGCTATTTCAGTTATAAAGAACTGCATATCCGCATTGATATTTGAACAAGGTTTATTCTTATTTCTGATCTGCTATTCCAACTTCGACTATCCCATTCGACACCACTTAAATCATCACCGCCATACAAGATAATACCTAATTTTACATTTCTAAATTGTGAAACAGCCATAAATGCTGCTGCTTCCATTTCTACAGTTACACACCCTTCTGCTTTCCGCAACTCAACCTTTTCTTTAGTCTCTCTATAAAATGAATCTGTCGTCCAAGTTTTGGCCTTTATATACCTGATATTATGTATATTAAAATCGTCCTCTATGATTTTTAATACCTCTAGATTACATTCAATTTCTCTTGATGGCTTAATGTAATGGTATGATACTCCTTCATCTCTCACTGCAGAAACTGGTACTATTACATGTCCAACAGAAATGTCTTTTTTTAATACACCTGCACCACCACAAACTATAAATTTCTGAAAACCATAGGCTATCAGTTCTTCTAAGAACCCTGCTGAACCTGCAGCTCCTAAATACCCCAAAGTAATATGTACTTTTTTTCCTTGATAATATGTTTCATATATTGGCAAATCTACAGTCTCGCAATGTAGACAGGCAACTTCTTTCAACTTTCCCTCCGTTTTCATTTTTTCAATTACATCTCGAAAAAATGTTATTACACAGTATTCAAACTCTTCTTTTGGCTTGATAAAATTAGTTGCCTCTATTATTGCAACTCGCGATTCATCAAATTCCAATATCGGGAATTCATTACTATCGATTTTTTTGCTCTCCATCTCGACTTACCTCCAAAGTAATTTAAATTTTTTTTATTATTTCTTTGCGGCTATTACATATAACGTTGTTGTATTCACGACGTCCTTCTACCTTAAGCCCGAAGGGCGGCCGCGATGCGGTTAGGTGGAGGGATGTGTCCGTCTGAATTCGCTACCTCGCTACTGAAATGCCCCTCCGAATCCACATCTAACTTCGGCCGGACCGAGGGGCGGATGCCCCGAAGCTTGAATATGGTGTTATCAGATGTCATATGCCTTTCCGATTTATCTTATATACTTCAATAGTCATTATTCAGGTCTTTCTTTAGAATATCCATAAGTATCCCTGTAATGTTTTCTTTCCTCGGTGAAATCCCACCATTGGTTCCCACAGTAACTATTATTAGCGCAATATATAACGAATCTAAATTGATCTTCAACACAAGGATCAATTCTTTCCCCATACAAATGTTCTAAATCATCAAATAATCTGGCGCCATCTTTATCTCTTATTTCATTCAATGAATAATAACCTAACATTAATAAATCCTTTGCAAATTTAGGTCCAATTGAAGGTAAACTTTGAAACTCAGATAAAGCCTTTATTTCCTTGGCTCTATTTTCTGAAACATTCATAATTAAGCAAATCTCGTTATTTGTTAATTTATAAATTTCACTAATTAGTATTTTATTTTTTCTTAACTCCTTTCTCTCTTGAGTAGTTAATTCTAGTATTGGAGTCTTGTTCTTTTTCATTCTCTTACTCCTTTTAGAGGCTTCTATACTTGCAAATGATTTCTGATAACATCTAATTTATGTACTTCATAAACACCACACATTCAGCTCAGTTTCTGAACTACTTTCATAATAAACCATATTGTTCCATTTGCGAAGTTACTACAACAAACAAAAGAGCAACCTACACCAGGCTGCTCTTCCTTTACATAATCTAACTACTATCTTATATAAAAGCGTTTACTTCGCACCACTACTCCATACCACTCTCTCACTCATTGCCTTATGCTGCGCAATCAAGCAGAGTTCTGCCGCTTTAAACGCATGCTCCTGTGTCATCGCATTCTCTGTTCGATCGAGACAGTCCCGGATCAGTTCACCGAAGAATGGATAACCGACCTGTCCTTTGACGCTATAACGGTATTCCCCTTCATGGTTAACCAGATATACCTGATCGCCTTCAGGCTCTCTGGCCACGTCGATATACTTGCGCAGCTCAATGTATCCGTCCGTTCCCAAAATAACCGTTCGCCCATCGCCCCAGGTACCCAAACCATCCGGTGTAAACCAGTCTACGCGGAAGTAACCGGAAGCCCCGTTGTCGCCGATGAGTGATGCTTCGCCAAAGTCCTCCAGTTCCGGGAATTGTGGATGATTGAAATTGTTCACCCGACTGAACGCCACTTCTGCATCCGTACACGAAGCAAAGGTCAGAAACTGCTCGATCTGATGACTTCCAATATCACAGAGGATGCCGCCATACTTTTCATGCTGGAAGAACCATTCAGGCCGACCTCCCGCGTTTAATCGATGCGGCCCTGTCCCCATAACCTGAACAACCTTGCCGATGGCTCCCTGTTCGATCAGTTGTCCGGCATAGATCGCACTTTCCACGTGCAGACGCTCACTGTAATAGACCATATACTTCTTCCCAGTGCGTCTAACCTCTTCACGTGCAAGGGACAGTTGATCTAATGTAGTAAAAGGGGCTTTATCCGTAAAATAATCTTTGCCTGCGGCCATGACTCTCATGCCGAGTGGCGCACGTTCCGATGTAATGGCTGCTCCGGCTACGAGCTGTACTTCATCGTCGGCAAGTACATCTGCTTCAGATGCCGCAATCTGTGCCTGCGGGAACTGTTTCCGAAAAGCCTCGACTTTAGCTGGGTCAGGATCATATACCCATTTAAGCGTTGCCCCAGCTTCCACCAGCCCGCCAACCATGCCGTAGATATGTCCATGGTCCAACGCTACAGCAGCAATGGTAAACTCACCTGGACCGCATACGATCTCTTTTTTCAGACTCTTTGGTGCATAAAACATGCCGTCTTTAGCCATACCTTCTCCACCTTTCCAATTCAATTGGATTTTCCGTTTATCGGTTCAGTTATCCTGTACACGCCTTAAGTTCAGCTTGGTGTATAAGTTCCACTTACTTAAATGTCTTTGACAGATCAGCAGGTTGACTGCTGCTGCCTACCTTGTCTTTCTTTGTATTTGAACTGGCAATCCGCTGCTGCAAATGCTCATAGAACAAATCCTCATTGATCGGCAGATCTACCCAGTTATCCGTCCAGGTTGACAGCAGCATAGCATTAGACAAAGTCAAACCATGGATACCCTCTTCACCGGGAGCAATGAGCGGTGTCCCGTTCAGGATGGCATCGATCCAGTTGCGAATCAGGCCAGGATGTCCGGTTTCCACACCCGTAATTGGCACCTCGCATTTCCAGCATTCCGGCTGTCCAAATCCTCCGGTAAATCTCTGATTGAATTCAGGCTCGGGTTCACGAAGACGCCAGAAGGTCAACTGACCATCTTCAATGACAATTTTCCCACGATCCCCATTGACTTCGAATCGGTTGGTGCCTGGTGCTTCACCCGTTGTGGTCACGAATACACCTGTTGCTCCATTTTCATATTCGACATATGCCGTTACATCATCTTCCACTTCAATGTTCCGGTATTTGCCGAATGAACAGAAGGCACGCATACGCACCGGCATCATGCCGATGGTCCATTGCCACAGGTCCAGTTGATGAGGGTCTTGGTTGATCAGGACACCGCCCCCTTCACCAGCCCACGTTGCCCGCCAGCCGCCTGAATCATAATAGCTCTGAGAGCGATACCAGTTCGTAATAATCCAGTTGGTACGCCGTACCTCACCCAGTTCTCCCGAGGCAATTAGATCTTTTAGTTTGATATATAAAGGGTTGGTTCGCTGGTTATACATCATGGAAAACACTTTGCCGCTGGTAGCCGCGGCTTCATTCATCTTGCGTACCTGTTTGGTGTATACTCCGGCAGGTTTCTCAATCATGACATGCAAACCATTCTGAAAAGCCTGAATGGCCTTTTCGGGATGGTCATAATGCGGGGTTGCTATAATTACCGCATCAATCGTCCCTGATGACATCATCTGCTCCGCATCCTGCCAATAAGTGACTGAAGCCGGAAGATTGCTGGATACCCAGCTCTCCATTTCTTGTCTCACATCACACACAGCCACCAGTTCTGCACCAGGTACCTCTCCTGCTACCAACGTTCTGGCATGGGCTGCACCCATATTCCCAATTCCAATAACGGCTACTCGAACCAAACTCATACCTGTACCTCCTCGTCCACACGACGTTCAATTTCGGCAAAAACATCTGCAAAATGCTGTAACATCGCCTTCGATTTCAAGACCCCGCTAAAATCCTCAATCCCGTAATATCCATCATACCCAACGGATTTAAGGTCACGGAATACTTGCAACCAGTTCACCACGCCTTCAGTCAAGGGGGCCCACTGACAATGCCAGTTTGATGTTAGCAAGATTTCTGTATTTTGTTCATTCACACTGGAATTCGAATTCTTGTTTGATTCATCCTTGAACCAAGCCGCATTCTTCACATGCACATGTGCCAGATAAGGTCCCAGTAATTCCAGTCCCATACGATGGTTCTCATATCCTTCATGGACCATGTTGCCTGGATCGTACAACACCCCTACATGCTGTGAATCCAGCGATTGCACGAGCCGATAAGCTAGTGATGCAGTGGGGGCAATCGTTTGATGATGGGTTTCTACTACAGCTTTTACCTTATACTGTTGGGCCATCTCTTGAACCTCGTTCAGATAATGCACAGCTTGTTTGTATAATTCAGGATAGCTGGTTTTACGATCATAACCGGGAACCCCAACACGCATCATGGATGCTCCTAAGGCTTGTGCAGTTTGAAATGCTTGCTCCGTGGCAAGCAGATCTCCACAGCTCAGATATGGCACCAATGCAATCGACTGTCTGCCATGCTTTTTTGCCGCTTCACGAAATTCCGGTACCTGTTCCTCCCATTGATCCGGATCTATCGAGCAACGATTATGTCTCCAATAAGAAGGTTCTTCGGACAAAGCATCCGCCGGTATTCCACGATATCTCCATTCGATCCCTTCAATGCCTGCTGCGGCTGCAGCAGAAGCCAATTCTTCTGCGGTCAAGTCCGGTGTGGCAACAGTGAATACAGACAATTTCATCAACATTCATCTCCTTATGTAAACGTATTCAATTTATTGTTGTAAACGCATTGTATCATTCATACGAAGGCCACCATAGGGGGCAACGAGAAGAGATGAATGACAGATAAACAGCGGACCATATTCCCCATTCAGAGATAACTTGCAAGTTCCCTTTTGAATGCATACATAACAAAAAGCACCCCGAATAACAGAAGATCCTTCTGATTCGAGATGCCTAGTTTGCAACTTCTATTTTACATCATAAAAAACATGTTCCGCCTGCAATTTCCCTAAATTTGTAGTCATGATACCAAAAGAATATTGGGGCTGAAAGCGCCGATCCGTAGGAGAGCCCGGATTAAATATCAGCACATCATTGACCGTATGCATCACCGGAATGTGCGAATGTCCAAAAATCACAGCATCCACCTGCTGCCCTGCAAAAGTGTGGATCGCATTCTGCTCGGTAGACTTCGTTCCCAGATGACCATGTACAAGACCAAGACGCAAACCGTCTGCCTCAACGATGCGGGAGAACCCGAGTTTTTGACCTATTTCTGGCGGGTCTGTATTACCTGCAACACCTTCAACTGGTGCGTAAGCGCTGAGCAGCTCGTATACACTCCAGTCCGACCAGTCCCCCGCATGGAGAATCAGATCGGCATCTGATAGCGCCTCAACCAAGGGATCGGGTAACTTACGTGCTCTTCGAGGTAAATGAGTGTCCGAGATGACAATAATTTTCATAGTACAGCACACCTTCCCTTTCCCTTACATTACGCTTTATTCGGCATGTGATGGAAGAACTTCAAGCTGGGAACAGGAACGCTCCATATCTTCAAGAGTAATGGATGCGAAGAACTGTTCCACCTTTGATTCAGCAACCTGATACAGGTTAGTCAGAAGGCTGTCAATACGAAGGCCAACATCACAATTTGGATTACAGTTACCGTGAATCGGAAACAATGGGCCTTCATCCTTGGCAGCCTGATAGATCATGGCTAATGTGATTTCACTTGAGGGCTTGGCGAGGTAAAATCCTCTCGTTCCTGGTGAGGAGTCCACAAGTCCTGCCTTTTTCAATCCGCCGAGAATACGTCTGACCACGACAGGGTTGGTATTCACACTACCTGCAATCAGTGCCGAAGTGATTCGTTCAGGCGCGCTGAAAGACAACAACAACAAACAATGCACACTGACCGAAAAATGAGTACTCATGATTAACCACCTTTTATTTGAGCATTATAATGCTGATTTTATATAATCCCAGATGTGTAGACTTACTCGGAGAACAGGTCCTGTTCAGGGCGTGCCCGAATTTTTAACTGCCGAACGCTGTATTCCAATTGTTTCACAATATCATCCAGTTGTTTGCGATCAATCTTCGTTGGATCTTCCACTGGCTTCGCCGATGACTTCAGATCCCGAATCGTTAACTGCTGCTCTTGCCACTTGTCCATCAGATCCGCTATATTGGCATAGAAACGTTCGTAATCTTTAATAACCAAATCAAGATAAGCATCCACCTCATCCGGATCATAACCACGAAGTTTATAATTGAATTGTTTTTCATGAATCGATAAAGCGTCTAGCTGCACGCCCAATTGTTTGAACAATTGTCTTTGTTTGTCCAATCTTCGTTTCATATGCTCATCCATATTGACAACCCTCCATTATCAAACGCGCCGCGGTAAGCACAAGAAGATCTTCGATACCGCCGCATTTTCTCTCTATATTTTTTATAACACATTATCCGTCAGATATAAAATCGAACGACCCTCTTTACACACGAAACTGATTGCTACTTATGAAATTCGGGTAAGGACTGACTACAACCCCATTGCGGGAAAGGAGCATGTCCTTATGAGTACATTAACCAAAGATCAACTTCAAGAGCTGAAAAACGCTCTTTTGGAACAACGTGAAAACCTACAGCGTCATTTTGAATCCAGCATGGAAGACGGTGCTCCAGCCGAGTCCCTGAAAGATTCAACTGGTGAGCTGTCATCATACGATAATCACCCAGCAGATGCTGGTACGGAGACGTTTGAGCGAAGCCGTGACCTGGCGATAGATGATACGTTAACCGACGAGTTCAACCAGGTGAATGAAGCGCTGGAGCGAATCGAACAAGGAACGTATGGCTCCTGTGTGACCTGTGGTAAGGATATTCCCTTTGAACGACTCGAAGCGATCCCTTACACAGCCTACTGTATCGATGATACGCCTAACCGCGAGTTAAGCAACGAACGGCCCGTTGAGGAGGAAGTCATGACGATGCCGCCAAGCGGTGCCGGTGAAGTAAGACAGCGCAATGCTGGCAAGTTCGATAACGCTGACGCCTGGGAAGCCGTCGAGGAATATGGCACATCGAACTCCCCCGCAACCGCAGCCAAACGTGACGTGAAAGATTATGATGAAAACATGTAGTTTATGAACGAATTAAGGTCGTTTACGCTAAAATAGGTATATGTCTTCCATCATGCCAAATTACGCATGAAAAAGCCGCCAATGGCGGCTTTTTTCTTGGTCCAGCATATCATCTTTACACAGACGGAACTTCAATAAAGCCGATGAATATGCTTCGGTTACTCTTCCGCCTGTCCACCAGACGAGGATTCCTTCTGCTTTTTAGCAGGTCTTGACGTTTTGGCAGCGGGCTTGCCCTTATCGGGTGAAGCCTTCTTTTTTAATTTCCCAGCGGTTTTCGAAGCGGGCTTATTCACCGTATCTTTGGATAGGGAACTGAATAAATGAAAGACCTCTTGGTCCGCATCATGCCTGTCTTTCGTTAAATAGGGTTCACACATCTTCGTAATGTTGTTGTACAACTGCTCTACTTCTTCCCGGCTAGCATACAACGTCATATCCGAGATAAACATACGGTCCCCGTTTTCCGCCTGATTCATAAATCGCCTACGGCTCTGCTCAAACATTTCATTTAACAATTTGAAGGTTTCGGAACGAAATACCTCCTTCAAAGGTGAATTCTCTTCATCTTCGTTACGGAGCTGGATTTCTCCCTTGAAGGGCTCATAATATTTGGCGATGATTCCATTAATTTCACGAGTGGATACGATGGTGAGCAGACCGATTTTCTCCAGTTTCTTCACATGATAATGTACCTTGGCTGGTACTTCGCCCATCTGGTCTGCGATCTCTTTAACCGTAGAGGGTCTGCCCTGTTTATTAAACATATTCATGATCTGTATCCGATACGGATCGGAGTAGACCTTAATTTCTTCAATCGTTGAAAGTACTTTGCGCTGCATACCTGTATCCTCATTTCCGGGGTACCTGTTGCTCATCATGTGTATATTATACCGTCAGAACAGGGCTTCGGTCAAAACAGGCTGAAGATAACAGGCTTCAGGAAGCCCTATTATAGAACAGTGCGGAAAGTCTTGCTCAGAAGCACCAGAGCGGCTGACATAGCAAGCAAAACACCAAACACGATAAACAGAATCGGCACTGCTACCCAATCGGCAAGAGCTCCTGAAACCAAGCTGCCTAATGGAGCAACACTCACGACGAGCATACTTTGAAGGGCATACACTCTGCCAAGCATATCGGAAGGCGTAACTTCCATCAGATAGGATGCAAGGGGTGTTGTAGCGAGTGGAATCCCCATGCCCATCATCAGACAAAAGACAGCAGCAACAGGCAGCTGGTAGGACGTCATGTAAGCCGGGAGTGCAGTCATGGCATAACTGAGCCCCAACATGACAATGCCTACGATGACCAGCACACTTTTACGGTAATTCGATCCTCGGTGAGACAGCCACAAGCCGCTCAGTACCATGCCTGCCACAATCAGCCCACTGAGTAGACTTAATCCTCCCGCGCCGGCGTGCAACGTTTCAATGACATATGGCGTGCGAAGGACATTGAATGGCATCAGACAGAAGTTGACGAAGGCAAACAGAATCGAGACGATTAGTAACAACACATGTTTACGCATAAAATGAAAGGCTTCTGTCATTTCAGAGAATATACTTTTTCTTGCTGGAGGAGAATCAGATGAATCTAGTGATGTATTTTCATTGTTAGATGATGTTGATGTTTTCGGGTACCCCACACGGCTCATCAGGAGTGCACTTAAGGCAAACAAGCCCGCATCGATCAATATCGTCCATGTAATCCCTGCCGTTGCAATTAACGTTCCCGCCACTGCAAGTCCTGCGAGTTCTGCAACCCGGGTTGCAGATGAGGCCATGGCATTACCAGACAGCAGCATCGATTTGGGAAGTAATCGCGGTACACTGGATACCTCTGCGGGTGACGCGAAACATTCCAGAAGGGAATTCAAAATGGTGATGACGAACAGATGCCAGACTTGCAGCTCACCCAGACCAAACAATAGTGCTGTAATGCCAACAAATAATCCTCGACCAGTATTCGTGAGCACAATCACCTTTTTGGGCGACATGCGATCAACCAGTGCACCGACAAACAGCCCCAGAAAGATACTCGGCAAAAAATTAACAGCCAGCAGTGTTCCCATCAGCAGCTTTGAACCTGTCAGAATGTACACCATCCAGCTATAGGCAATGGAATCAATCGAATCGCCAAATCTGGATACAACCTTGCTCACCATAAACTGCACATAAGGTTTAATCCGAATTAATTCCCCGATCCCTTGTTTGCGTGCGACTGTACCTTCGCTCATGATTACTCCGCCTCTCAACGTGAAAATATTTTTAATGTTAATTTTATTTTAACGTATGATATGCGAAAATCAACCCTTTCGTGAAAATATTTTTAACGATGTGTTCGTCCCCATAAAACACAAAAAAACAGACCGAAGGGTCTGTTCTCTTTGCACCAAAATTTGCTGTTATGATTCGTAGTTCATCTACTAGTCCTCAGTCTTGAATTGAAATCCAATACTCTCTTCTTCCGCCTCCAGCATCAACTGGTACACCTTCTCTGCCTCACTACCCAGCCGTTCCTTGCTGATCTGGTAGTTCGTCCAGGTTAATTCAAGCGGCAGCTCAATCATGCCTGTAAGGCAGTCCCACAAGGCGTCCAGATTTACACCGTAAAAGTCTGGCAGTTCAAGCTTTTGCTTCAACAACTCATGCAGCTCTGTCGTGCTAGAAAAGTCCTCACCGTTAAGCACTACCCTCTTCATGTCGGTCATGTCCTTCCTTATTTCAAGCGAGTAAATGATGCATAGTGGTCTGTCGTTTTGTAAATCAAGCCGTCATTGGAGTACAGGATGCGGTCAGAATTACGGAAACCGGAAGTGTAGTTGATATCCGCTTCACGCCAAGTGCGGCCACTCGCTGCTGGAAGCAATCCTCCCCGGTTGCTAAACACGTCTCCACCGATACTTTTGCCCGGAGCAACCGTAGCGAGGTTACCTTGCGACGATACCCAGCCCAGTGCCGTTGCCTGTGCTTTGGTAATGTAATTGCATGGCAGTTGTCCATTGGCGCTGAGATAGTTGGCCACACCAGTAAACGTATTGATGATGGTACACGTTGCCGCTGCAGCCTTCTGCTGTCCAACCGGAGCGAACTGTGAACCTGTGAAGAAGACAATCGTTAACATAACCGCGAGCAGAGCTGTAGACAAAAACTTTTTCATAAATCCAGCCTCCCAATGACTTAAAATGGATGAACGTTGCCACTATGTAAGTAATATGAGATGTGAATAATTCTGCCTGGATGTACGTTCTGCTAGATTATAGTGAACAAGCCATCTATTTACTATTTATATCACATCATTTTGGAGTAAATATCAAATTTAACCGTTATTATTGTAAAAATATATAAACACAACAATTAATTACAACAAAAGACTCACATCCCGGGGGATGGAGTCTACCATTTCGATCATGTCCTATCATCTATCATGCTATTATGTTAGCTCCTGTTTTAATCCACTAATTGCACCCGTTGACGGGTTCGTGCCGATTCCAGGCATGCATCAATGACACGCATATTCTCAATGGTATTTTGCGGACTGAACGGCAATGCTTCTCCCTCAAGCACCGCGGCTGCAAATGTCTCCACCTGCAAAACATAGGAGTTGGATACCGATACACGTTCCTCTCGGCTGACGGAATCGGTGTGCACGATAATCTGTGGTGGAATATCACTGTTCTCCCAGCCGAACACCTTGGGCAGTTCAATCCGACCATCGGTACCGAGAATCTCCATCTCAGCTCGTCCAGAGGCCCACATGCCACAGTCAAACGTTAACGCTACTGAATTGGGAAACTCCACAAGTCCTGAAGCCATCATATCGACGCCATCATGTTCTTCGGAAAATAGAGCGTGTACCGTTACCGCTTCCGGCTCCTGCCCCAGATACATGCGGGCTGCCGAGATTGGATATACGCCAAGATCAAATAATGATCCTCCGCCCATCTCCCTTTTGAATCTTACATTGTCTTTATCGTCAGCGGTATTGCAGGTAAAGTTGCCGTGGAGGGCTCTGACCGTACCAATCTCCCCACTGGCTATAATTTCTTGCACACGTCTATGCTTGGGGTGGTATCGATACATAATGGCCTCTGCAAACAGTACACCGTGCTGTTGACATACCTCAATCATTTCCGCCGCTTCATCTGAATTCAGAGCAGCCGGTTTCTCACATAATACATGTTTTCCAGCCTGAGCAGCCTTAATCGTCCACTCCTTATGCATGTGGTTCGGCAGAGGAATATACACAGCTTCAATATCCGGGTCCGCAATGAGTTCATCATAGCTGCCATACGCTCTGGCAATGTCGAGTTCATTCGCAAGTGCTTCAGCCTTCTCTTTGCTGCGGCTGGCTATCGCCAAGACCTCACCACTTTCGGATTGTTGAATCGCCGGAATGACTGCATTTTTCGCGATTGTAGATGTACCAAGTACACCCCACTGTAAGTGTCTGTCCATGCTTATCTTCCTTTCACTCCGTAATTGTCCTCTTCTGCCTTGTGTAACATGCCGAGACAACGATCGAGATCGGCTTTAACCTGTTTTTTATATAATTCGGCTTTCTCCGCACCATCATCCGTGAAGTGATATAAAACGATTTCCTGAAAATCGACTTTGGGATCACTGCCCTTCAGCTTCTTCGTACGATAAAAGACACCCTGTTGAACCAATTCATGCAGCGCCCGGTAGATCTCGCTCTGGGGTGGTACATAACCGTAGGCTTTGAATTCCTGCTTCATTGCCTCCAGCATCTCATAACCGTATCCCCTGTGCTGTTCGACCATCGTAATCAGATACAGCTTAATAAATGCCCGCTGCGCAATCATAAAAGCCACGTTCATTCCCCTCCTGTCAGCTCTATATATCTAGTATTATAAAACTTATGTTCCCCTTCTGCCATCTTTATCCGTCTTTCTCCCTTTAATCCATGGGCGTTGGAAGGCAAGAAGGAGAAATGATGGATAGGCAGGAACGTAAGGTAGAGCGAGAATTTGGGTTTTCTATTATGAATTTTTCATGTAATGAAATTTTTAAATTTATTTCAAAAAGTGTTAATCATGGTATTGGCGTCACTTTTTTTCAGGTTGTTGCCTTCATTTTATTGGCCCTCAACTCACTGTTGTTCTGAATTTTTCATATAATGATGTATTCACCTGTTAATCAGGTTTTGACTTCGGTACGGTTCCCACAATCCACTTGCCCCAGCTTGCGCGAGAGATGAGCCATGTGAGTACGCAGGATAACGTAAGCGCCAGCAACCAGGTGATGATCATGCGAACTACGGGGTTTAAACCCAATGCCACATAAAACTGTTCATCCGGAATGTAGCTGTAGCGCAACATCAGCATGTGCATCAGGTATCCCCCGTACGAAACCCCGCCAATCCACGCCAGCAATCGTGTTACTCTGATATTGTGAAGCTTGCCAGCCAGTTGGTACATCACCATGATGGAAGCAATGAGGAATAAGATCATATCCGGCCGGATGAGACTGACGGTATAGAACGTAATCTGTATGCCCTCCGGCTTCTGGAACTCCTGCATTAACTTATATATAAACCGAAGACCAAGTACAATAAACACGGTCCAATATCCCCAGCGCAAACGTTGAATCCACTCATTCCAGCGTTGAACCGATAGCCCGGCTGCCGCACCAAGCACAAAATAAAAAAAGAAATACAGGAAATTTCGATCCGCATAGGTTGTAAAGGCATCGGTCAGCACCGGGATATTCAACCATTCCATAAATTTGGCGATATTTCGCAATTGATCCGCGAGCACAAGGTACACCACACCCGAGATCAGAAGAGCTATTGTGCGCCCCTTCCCCTCATATCGATTATAGAAATAACGGATTGCTCGAAGAAAAAGGGGAAACAACAGATAAAACTGAATAAGCATAATAATGTACCAAAAATGCGAGGTCGTTTTACCCGTGATTAATTTTAAACCAAGGTCAGGAATATCCTGCCAACCAAATCCGTTCCAGCCGCGAGGCGCGAGTGTGAAGTAGATCAGTGACCAGATAATATAGGGGACGATTACATCGGTTAATCGCTTTTGCATGAAACGTCCATAATGCAACTTGTCTCCTGTATTATAGAAAAGCACCATACCTGTGATAAAAATAAACAGGGGTACTGCAAATTTGGACAGCATCAGCAGGATCGCGAGCAATACGCCGTCTTCCAGTCCTGCTTCCGGGACCACGGAATAATGAGCTATGGAGTGCTGAAGGACGACTGCCGCAAAAGCAATTCCCCTCAGACTCTCAATTTCTGTAATTCGTCCTTTACGAGGCATAACAGACAGCCTCCTTTCTTGGTTTTGCCATGAAAACGACGTACAATGAAGCCATATATTGATGAACGGGGTGATTCACATCTCAGATACAGACCAAGACATAACTACCATTGACTCCAAATATGTACAACAGCATCTGGCTAACGAGCGGACCTTTTTGGCCTGGGTTCGTACCGGCATTGCCATGGTTGGGATCGGCTTTCTTGCAGCCGGCTTCGGCTTCAGTTCAACGGCCTATGATCGGATGGCCCATATCGCGGCAATCATCATTGGTATTACTTCCTTGGTCAGTGGTATTCTGATCATCCTGTGCTCTGCTTCCGCTTATCACCGAAAACGCAATCAGATTAATTCACAAACATTCCAGGCATCCACGAAATTGATTCGGTTCCTGACGCTGATGCTGCTGGTGATTGGACTGGCCCTGGCGGTATTACTGTATGTATTGTTATTCCCTGCCTGGCAGGTTTAACACCTGAACCTCTGACGTTCATTTATGCATCATACACAGGTATAAAAGCCGGCTTCCTCTAAGGAAACCGGCTGATGACCACCTCTGGTGGTTCACATATATCATTCCAGTTGAAGAATCCTGTCTTTGGTGATCCAAATTATAGAAAAGTATTGTTGCCAAATCGAGCGGCCTTATCCCGAGCTTCCAGTCTGCGCTCTTCCATATCGAGATCCGTGCGCTCAGTAGGCACCTCTTCTCGATGGACATCGATACTGTCCCGGTTCACATAACTGTTACTGCTGAACACGTCATAAACATCAGTATCCCGATCCGTAGAGTCCACGAGCAACAGAATTTTACCACTTTGCACGTATTCCTCATACTGTCTGGCGTCCTCTTCCGGAATGCCCAGACCGACGAGTCCACCTACAAGTCCGCCTGCTCCTGCACCTACAGCGGCACCCGTAAAGGCTGCGGCAATTGGGCCTGCGGCCAGAATAGGACCGATGCCCGGAATCGCCAATGCTCCAATACCAGCGAGCAATCCAGCTACTCCACCTAGCACTCCGCCTGTTGCCGCACCTGCAGCTACACCTTCGGGTGCTTTTGTACCCGTCTCTTCGCGAATGGCCTTCAGTTCATCCCGATCCTGTGTCACTACCGAGATTTCATCTGAAGTAAATCCTTGCGCTTTCAGTCCCTCGATTGCGGATGATGCCTCACGTTCTGTATTAAACACACCTACGATTTTCTTCTGCATAGTGAATCCCTCCTCATCTAATTGAGTGGTTCGCTATGTTATTACCCGCCTTGTTTTCTTTCAAACCCTTCCACCGCAATATCATAACCTTGAAGGCCTAGGAGAATGACCGACCATTGATATTCAGCGAGTCACCGCGCTAGGAGCTGCACGTGGTGTGATACGAAGACGAACACAGAAAATAAACTGTTGATATGCCAAGCCTGATCTGGAGTTGGCTCCTATTTCGGAGCAATCGGGCAGAAGAGTCCAAGTGGGCTCAGCATGCTTTTTTCTAAAGAACATAGGACGTCTTAATTGGACCCTATGCTCTAATTTTCAATTGTAAGGAGCACCAGACACGTTATTCCCCTAAAACGCCCTAAATAACGCCACAAACAGCTCCAAATTCCGATATAACGTGTCTCAGGTTCGCTATCCTTCTGTAGTCGCTTCAAACTCATGTATAACACGTCTCATGTTCGTTAGCGCCCAAGACGCCTAATCTGCCCATCGTCGCATACTATCCCGTTCAGGGCATGTCCAGATCCAACTTTCAGACCGAGGTTTGAAAACCCATTCTAACTAAACTCGCGGTTTGGCCCGGTTAGTCGCTATCGCTTCGAGCGGATCATCCGGCCAATAATGTTTGGGATAACGTCCTTTCAAGTCTTTCTTGACCTCAAAATAAGTTTCCCGCCAAAAGTTGGCAAGATCTCGTGTGACCTGTACAGGCCTCTGTGCAGGGGACAGCAAATGTATGGTCAGTGGTACTAGACCACTACCAACACGCGGGGTCTCCTGCTGCCCAAACATCTCCTGCAGTCTCACTGCGAGCGTAGGATCTTCAGGACGACTGTAATCCACCGGAATGCGCGAACCACTAGGCACCTGAATATGTGTAGGAGCTTCACGATCCAATTGCTGTCGCTGCTCCCAGCTTAGTCCGCCTAGCAGCACATCCTGCATCGACAATCTCTTGAGATCCGCAGCAGATCTCATGCCTGTCAGAAAAGGGCTGAGATATTCTGCCAGTTCTTCGGTCAGATGATCTTCGATAAGATCAGGCCATTCCGGCAAATGATGATGTAAAAAGCGCATCCTGTCCGCCAGCTGTCGCGATGATTTTGTCCAGGGCAGACAATCCAGCCCCTCGATACGTATTCCTGAGAGTAATGCTTCGAGCACCTGGTCTTCGGGTGGCTGTGCAATGCTGCTCTCTTTCAACGTAATGGCTCCAATTCGCAGCCTTCTATGTGCACGCACACTGCGGGTGTTTCGGTCCCAGGCTACCTGAACCTCTTCATGGAGCATATGCGGACCAAAGTCCAGCAATCTCTTCTCCTGCACTGGCGCAGCCAGCAGGATGCGCGCATCCGCGCCCTGGTCGTCGGCTTCGGCTGCGACCAGATAGGCTGAACGGCTCAGCGATTCTGTCGCTGCGAGCCGTACCCCGCGGCCGCTGCTCAGCAGATACCGGCCGTCCTCCCGGCGTTGCCCGATCCGGTCCGGATAAGCGAAGGACAGCAGCCATCCGCAGCTGTCCTCATCCGGCCGTACCGGATCGGCCGCCGGGCCGAGCGCCGAGCGCAGCTGGCGGCTCTCCTGGAGCATGCGCCGCACGGCAGCACTGTCTGCGACAGACGCTGCCGCTTGCGGCATGCCGCTGCTGTCCGCAGTCAGCAGCGCTTCCACGCGCGGGCGCAGATCGGTGCCCGCGCCTGCACTACCACTGCTGCGGAGGCCGGCAGGCTCCTGCAGCAGTGCCGCCAGCATGCTGGCGTAGCTGGCCAGCCCAAGCTCCGCCGCGCGGAGCAGCATGCTGGCCAGTCGCGGATGCACGCCAAGCGTGTTCATCCGCCGCCCGAAGGGCGTGATGCGGCCTGCCTCGTCCAGGCCGCCCAGCTGGCGCAGCAGCGCCTGTGCCTGGCCGTAGGCTGCGGCAGGCGGGGTGTCCAGCCACTGCAGCTCTGCAGGGGACTGGACACCCCAGGCGGCAAGCTCCAGCGCCAGCGGCGCAAGGTCCGCGGAGGCAATCTCCGGCTTTGCTGCATCAGGCAGCACGCCATGGGCCTCTTCGCTCCATAGCCGGTAACACACGCCCGGTGCAATCCGCCCCGCGCGCCCCCGCCGCTGATCGGCTGACGCCTTGGACACCGGCAGGGTGACGAGCCGACTCATGCCCGTCCGCGGAGAGAATACCGAGGCACGGCTCAATCCCGCATCCACCACGACTTTGACTCCAGCCAAGGTAAGACTGGATTCAGCAATGGACGTGGACAGCACAACCTTCCGTTTACCTTCATCTGCGGGTCGCACGGCTTCATCCTGCCGTTCTACAGGCATGCTGCCATATAGAGCATGTACCTCAACATAAGCAGGAAGCATGAGGTTTGACAGCTCTCGCTCTGTGCGATGGATTTCTTTTGCACCCGGTAGGAAAACCAGCACATCCCCTTCCTGTTCTGCCAGTGCCTTAACGACGGCCTGAGCCGTAAAAGTCTCGATCTGCTCGGATGCCGGTTTGGATACGTATCGAGTTTCCACCGGAAACGTTCGTCCAGGACAGTCAATCCATTTGGTCCCCTCACCAAGCAGTGCACAGACAGGAGCGGGGTCCAGCGTGGCCGACATCACCAGCAGTTTCAGATCCGGACGCAGCATGGCCCGGGATTCAAGTGCAAGCGCCAGACCAAGGTCACCATGCAGATGCCGCTCATGAAATTCATCAAAGATGATCATCGCCGTGTCCTCCAGGCCCTGGTCCTGTTGAAGCATCCGGGTCAATACACCCTCCGTCACCACTTCAATGCGAGTGGACTGACTTACACGCGTATCCATCCGCACCCGATACCCTACGGTCTGTCCCACCTTTTCACCTAGTGAAGCCGCCATTCGTGCAGCTGCCGAGCGAGCGGCGAGTCTGCGGGGCTCCAGCATAATGATTTTCCCTCCAGCAATCCATGGCTCCTCCAGCAGTGCCAGCGGTACCACGGTCGTCTTACCCGCACCCGGCTCCGCAATTAACACACCTGTATCCTTCTCCTGAAATAACTGCCTCAGCTCAGGAATAATTGGTTGTATCGGTAAATCCGTCTTCATCTCATCTCTCCTAATTGATGTTTCACGTGTCTATTCGAATGTTAGCATTATAACAAAAAAAGCCGTTCCAGAGGAACGACTTCATAGATACATCCATTTCAACATTTTGCATCCTTCAATTTAACTCGCTCACGACGCTGATTGAAAATCGCTCTATGGATGGATACAAAATGCTCATTTAGCTAAGCAGAGATTCTGCACCATCAATGACAATTTCCGCACCTGTAATGTGTCTGGACTCCGCAGAAGCCAGGAACGCTACCAGATCAGCGACATGCTCTGGCTGACCCGGTCCGTCCGCAAGCGGTTGCTGGCCTTCCGGGAATTCCATCGGAATGACAATTTGCTGCAACTCATCCGTTTTGACCGTACTTTGGTCAATATTCGTTGCAATCGCTCCAGGACAGATGACATTGACACGAATCTTGAACTTCGCCAATTCCAGCGCAGCCATCTTCGCAAAAGCAACTTGCCCCGCCTTAGATGTACTGTACGCCGACATGCCGAAGCTGGAGAAGCGCTGATTACCGTTAATGGAGCTCGTGATAATGATACTGCCGCCACCACGTTTCTTCATATGAGGCAGTGCATATTTGATCGTGAAAAAAGTCCCGTTCAGATTCGTCGTAATAATCTGCTGCCAATCCTCAACCTGAATTTCCTCAATTGGTGCCGATACGCCATTAATACCTGCGTTGGCAAAAACGATATCCAGACCGCCGAACAATTCAATGGTCTCCAGAACTGCTTTTTCCACCCGGGCAGGATCGGAAATATCTACATCGAATGCTCTTGCCGCACCTGCACGCAGCTTATTAATTTCGGCTTCCGTCTCCGAGATCCGATCATTAACCAGATCGAGCAGCGCAACATGTGCTCCCTCACTCGCCAGTTTAAGCGCTGCCGCTTTGCCAATCCCCGAACCAGCCCCTGTAATAATGGCGACTTTGCCTTCGAACCGTGACTTGCCGTTATGTTGTGTCATTATCCATTCCACTCCTTCTCGCTCAGTAATTATGTAAGAATGTACGTTCATGCAATATCTGTAAGTAGATTCTTCACAAGATTACCCAAAAAGAGTCTCTTTTAAATCAACACGGACAAGTTTTTTCGTGGGTGATGCTCACCATTTTCAGCAGCATGATCAGATCATCCTGTAATGCTTCACCCGACCTCACCATTCCAGCTCAATGAAAGCGGCATCATCTTCAAGCCCGCCCGTATGTCTCGCATCCAGCAGCACCTGGATGTGCTCATCCGGAATATAAGCCTGGATCGCATCCAGGTCATTCAGGCCATCCGTGTACATTTGCAGACGAATCACTTCATTCGCAGACATTTTCGCCTCATAGATATGCGGTTTGCCACCAACTGGCCCCTCTAATGTAGACCAACGTTCATTTGTACGGCAGTTCACCTGAAATGCTGCCGATTGTTCCTGAGCGTTACGCCAGAGACGGATTCGCGAGTCTCCTTGCCAGGCTAGCCACACTTTGCTTTTTCGATTGCCTGCCGAGAGCTCGATGCGTCCACACACATACATGGCCTGACTTCCCTTGCTCCGCTTCTCCATCAGCACTTCCCGAAGCAGTATAGGCGAGTTCTCCAAAGGCTGCAACTTCTCCAGCTGTTCGGATGCCGGACTGGTTAAATCATGAAGCAGACGTTCCATAGCATCCAAAGAAGGATGCTGAGTCGTTTCCAGCCATTCCAACAAGGCGTTCCCCAGAAAGCGTGCAGCAAAATCACCAAGGTAACTCATGCCTACCCCATCACATAATACGAAAGTACACACATTACCATTCATGCGAACAGCAGCAAAATCCTGTCCGGTGTCTCCCTGATTAACGGTCTCCGCCGCTCTTCCATAACCGTACCTGCACTTGAATGTACCTTGATAACGGGTCAAGGGCTGTTCCCCCGTCTGGACACTCACATAGCGAAAGTTGCCCTGATAATGGTCCGCACGGCTTCCCTTATCTTCAGCAGACAATGTTGCCAAACGCATCGCTCTCATGATTCCCCTCCTATCTCACAGGCGTAGCAGCGGACATCTGAAACCCGATGGATACCAGTTCTGCACAAGTACCAGGAAGCATCATCAGTGCACCAGGTGAAAGCAGATAATCCGCCTCAACCAGCATTTCACGATAACTTTCCGGCAGAACCGAGGACATATTGCGCAGCTTCTCCCCATGTTCATCCTGAAGGACCGTTTCCTGAGATATTCCCTTCCATCTTCGGGGCTCCGGAATAGGGCCTTCCAGCAGATGATCGGATATAAAAATATTCTCAACGAGTACATTGCCATCAGGCACACTCATACCCATGATTCTTTTGGCAATGGGCTCCGGATCTTCGCCTGTAGCTACCCCATCGGTCATATGACATACAAGCGGCGCAGGACAATCCTGCATATTTGGAATTTCAGCCTGTAGAATTTTCTCGGCCTGCAGGAAAGCCTTCGCTGAATCCGAGAATCTTTTCGGCGTTAAGTCGGGCAAGGAACCCACAGCAGCGATTTCGTCGATGCCCTTAATCCCGTTCAACAGATCGTACACATCGTCGCTGTATGCCAGAATCGCGATCCTGTAACGGGGTGTCAATCTGTTCCCCTTGGTCGAACGAAACACCATTTGGCGAATAGCCAGAGATAAGGCATCATAGACGACATCAATCCGCCGACGGTTGTCCAGAACCATGTTCATGGAGGCGCTAATATCAATTAAATAGATAATCAGTGCGGGTGTGCGCTGGGATGCTTGAATTGTGTAGTTCATCTGGGATGTGTCACCTCCGTCGTTTACGTTATTTTACAAGTTGGGTAATGTATAATCCGTATTGCTTAGGAATTTATTGATTGCATTCATTCGTGCTGCCACTTTACCGACACCTTTGAAATAGGACGCGTCGGTGTTGTACAGATTTTTGAAATCACGCGCGTATGATTCGGCATTCTCAATTTTTCTGCCTTTTTGCGCATTATACGTTTTATTGTAATGGGCAATCAGTGTGACGACATTCTGGGCCCGTATTTTCTTGAGCGCAGCTTTCTGGGACGCCTCCTGTTTGCGCTGAGCCTCGGCTGCTGCCTTACGCTCGGCTTCCTGCTTCGCAATTTTGGCGTCATTTTCTTTTTTCCACACCAGATAGGCTTCATATTTTGCCTGTTTGTCGTACTTTTCCTGTTCAGCCTTCTTGGCTGCTTCAAGCTTCTGTTGTTTCTGCTTGGCAAGATAAGCCTCATATTTCGCTTGCTTATCATACTTGGCCTGAAGCGCTTTACGCTCTTCTTCTTTCTTCTTGGCCTCTGCCTGCTTTTTCTCCGCTTCAG
The DNA here is from genome assembly GCF_057835695.1 of Paenibacillus sp. GL_099_B. Taxonomy (NCBI): domain Bacteria; kingdom Bacillati; phylum Bacillota; class Bacilli; order Caryophanales; family Paenibacillaceae; genus Paenibacillus; species Paenibacillus sp. GL_099_B. Next base: position 2,615,822 of record NZ_CM174430.1, on the reverse strand, counting down.
CCAGCTTTTTCTTTTCCTCTGCATCAAGTTTCGCCGCATCTGCTTCTTTTTGTTTCTTTTCTTCTTCCTGCTGCTTCAGAGCAGTCACCCTCACAGCTTCGGCCTCTTCCGCAGCCTTTAGTTCGGCCTGTTTGGCAGCCGCCTCCTGCTCCTTCTGTTTAACCTCAGCCTGATCGGCCAATATTTTAACCGTTGGCACGCTTCCAGCCAGCAGAACAATCAGCACCGCCGAAGAAATCATAAACTTTTTGGATCGGTAAAAAGGAATCTTGGCTGGCTGAGCTGCATCATCATGCTTGGGATTTAGCTTCGCGTCCAGCTCTTGAATCGCAGCCTCAACTTCCATCTGCATCGCACTGTTATCCGGAATGAAATGATGTAATGAACGATACACTTCCAACGCCGCGGCCGGTTTGCCTTCATCCTCCAATGCTCTCGCCTGAAGGAAGAGGCGATTCACTACCGCTTCCTGACCAGGAGAAGGTTCCACAGCGGGCACGTTCTGGTCCGTATTTCCCTGCTTATCCGATATACCGCTTGCTGCTCCTGTCCCTTTAATCTGGTTCGTCTCGACTGAATTTGTCTGGTCTGAAGCCATGACTTCAGATTCTTCAACAGATGCTGCGCTTGCCAGATGGATGTCCACAGCAGCCAGCGCCACAAACCATTCGCCAAACGTAGGGCAGCTGCTGAGATCATGACTCTCCCAGGCACGAATAAACAGATCTGACACCTTGGAGCCCCAGCGCTTCTGGAGCGATTCTCTCATTGCATAATAACGTTCATTTACCGTCTGCATTTCGTGCTGGTCAAAATAACTTTCTCCCCATGCTTTCTCCACAATCGCTGCATCAGACCAACTTAACATCTCAGCAATGATAACTGCTCCGGCAAAACGATCGGCATACGCACTCCACAAACCGCTGTGCACTGTCCGATGGGCCGCATACCCTGGTGAACCGGCAAGCAATGCATCCGGACGATCCATTCTGGAACCGTACATCTGCTCTACATCTACCAGTTCAACTGCTGAAACCCCTCTCAGGTTCTCCACTTCGGAAAAAAACGGAATCATCACATTGGGTGCGGACAAATCACAATGAGCCAGTCCACGCTGTTCCATGGCCGAGCCGATCCCGGCCAGGGCTCTCGCCAGCTTCAGACTTTCCTCTGCTGTCAGCTGCTTCTGATCGCTGATTACATCGAACCAGGTCAGACCATGCACCCACGGCATCAATACCGCATACAACAGATCAGGATGTTCTCCAATGAGCGCTCCGTTTCTTTCCGGAGTGAGCACATCACGCTTGCATACCTGCAAACCTGGCAGTTCACTATAAGACTCCATATGCTCAGACTGATACACCATAGCCGGGATACGGAATTTAGGGAAAAATACTTTTAGTGCTTTGGCCCCACTTATGGAACCGTTACGGGGTAACAACTGATAGACGATACCCTGCCTTCCAGCTTGGGCGTAAGCCAGACCAGGTGCAGCCGGATGCTGCCCAATGATATAGGCAATGTCGTTAATCACCACTTCATCCCCGGGATTTGGTTGAAAAGACATGCTCATCCCTCTCTCTGTCATTCTGTTATAGTGCAACAAAAACCGGGTGTTGTGAAAACGCCCGGTTTTTGCTGTAGTTGTAAATCTTCAGCTTGCTTCCTGCATATGATTCTGGGCGAATTCGGATATGGAACCTGCCCGAACTATGTATCGCAGATTAGCGAGCTTGGTCTGCCGTACGGAATTTGTTGGCAATAGCCGTCAGTTCCGCGCTGATGCTATTCAGCGTTTGAACGAAAGATTGCATTTGTTTGCTGGCTTCCTGGAATTCCTGGAAGAAGCGTTGTTTCGTCATACCTTCCCATTGTCCTTCCATGCTTGTGATGGATTGAGTCAATGTAGAAACGATTTGCTGACTTTGCTCACCGCTTTGTTTAAATTGGTTGGAAACCTGATCAAGCTGTTCTGGGGTAACTAAAATACGTCCTGCCATTTGTAATTCCTCCTTGGTTTGTGCAATTAAATTCACTTGTTCAAATTGTACTATACAAGGATCGATCGGACAAAAGCCGAAGGACCTAATCCTATTTACCCCATTTTTGGCATTCGAAACTTCGCCTAACAGCCTATTTATAAAAAAATTCACTTTCTGCTGTCTTGCTTATTCAGCCTTGTACCCCGTGAGCTCAGGAAACCACAGGTTCGGTTCCTCTTCTCCCACGAAAGGAGGGATCTGTGAATCTCCACGCCACAGGTTCAGGTTGCATGGCCTGAATCAGGGTCGCCGGTGAGCCATCAGGCGGTGCGGCATCCTGTACACGGTACACTGCCGCTACCGCGGAAAATGGATCGGATACAACAGCAGCAGTTGCCGAATGCGCAGGCATAATTTCTCCTGCACGCTCCGTCTGAAGAACATTCAACATATTGACCGCATTGCCATAGGCTGTGTTCACATGACTCAACACTGTACGATACTCCATGTCCACCTGCTGGAATAACAAGGCCTTGCGTCCCAGCTGTACGCTCAAGTCCATAAAACGAAGTACTGCTGCTTCGCAGAGTCGCTTGCTGTGATTCCATTCATTCATGATCGCGGCGCGGGCTTCAATATCCCACTCCAGCGAATGAATGGCCTGATCCAATACTGTCATCTTTTGCTGTATTTGCTCCGCCGCATACTGAATCTGCCTGCTCAGTGCCCGAAGCACATCCGGTTCCACACGAATGCGCATTTACCATCACCTTTCCTCTTCCCCTGCAGGCTGTTTAAGCCAGTCCAGCAGCATCTCGTGAAACTGTTCTCTTGTCGTCAGTGCTGCAACAAGCCAATCATCCGAAGCCGCAGTACTCATGCGGAACAGCCAGTTGGATATCGTACTTGCAGCGAAAGCCGCAGACTGTGATTTCCATCCTTCTCCGTTCCATACGAGCAACCGCAGTTCCCCTTCAGATTCCTTGTTCACCAGACAGCGCGCAAGCGCAAGTGACCCCTCGGGATCGCTTGTCTCTTGTACTAACTCATCAGCCACTGCCTGTAATTCTTTGTTCTTCAGATCATTCATCACATCATAGAATTTTTTCTTGGAGCACATCAGAGCCGGCTTTTCCGCCGGAGAATGACCACTCCAATTCATTCTTTGAATCAGAAAATCAATCGCTTCACGAACATTCCCCAAATCACTCAGCCGGAACGAGTCCGGTTCGTCTGCAACACGGGATACTTCAACGACACGTTCATCCGTGCAGTGCACATAACTTTCATACGACTTGCCGCTGTGCGTGTAGCGAATCCAGCAAGCCCTGTCGGACAGTCCCGCAATGGCTACCCTGGAGAAAACGGTCGGTGTCATGATCAGCTCATTGCTGTCCTGATCCTGAATCAGATATCCTTTGTCGAGCAGGGAGGTCTTTACACGCTCCCACTCCAAAGCAATGTCTTCCGCCATATACCCGCGGAACGGATCTTCCACGCCAAGCAATCGGTCTGAACCGAGAATACCGGCCAGGAAAAAAAGCTCTTTTATTTGCAAAGTGACTACCTTTTGCTTGGAATCATGAACCGTCAACATTATGAGCCACCTCCCCTCAAACTACAACATGCCATCGGTCACGAATTTCAGAAATCCAATCGGTCATTTTCCAGGTGCCATCACATGGAATTGCACCTTTAACCCTGGAATATTTACGTTTAACATAATAACCTTGACCCGGAGGCAGTACCTTCAGCCCAGTTGAACTCCCTCCGGACTCCGAATAAGGTATACGGAAGAACGAGAGATCATTAGGGTCTAAAGTCCCGAACAACAATCCGCTCTGGGAAGCCTTCACATCGTTCACCCAGTCAGAACCAAAGGTTGGAAAGTCTGCCGGAACTCCTGACAGAATCACATGTATGCCTCGATCCCTGCCTTGACGAACGATCGCTCCCAATTGATCCTTCACATTAAAATCATTTAATTGCTTGGATAACGTATCCGCATCGTCGATAACGAGAACGATCTCCGGTCCACCGGTTAACTCGCCTCTTTTTAGAACTTCATCGTACAACTGTTGGATCACAGGTGCAAGCTGTTCTTCACGGGATACATGTCCACGGACATGGGGCAAACTGCTGATTTCCCCCAGTCCTCCGGAACCATACCGCATATCTACCGTGTATATTTGCACGTCTTCAGGAGACGCATGATAGGCAAGGGATAACATCCAGGTCAGCAAAAATGTCGTTTTGCCACCTTCCATCGGACTCGTAACCATGAAATGTGGCCCTTCACGCAAATTTAACTGGAAGGGTTCCAGATCATCAGTCAGCAAACCTACGGGTACTGTTAAGGATGATACGTCTCCGACTTGCCCGAAGGTTCCTGTACGGATAAGCACATCTTTGAGCTTAACCTCTTCCGGGAGCGGCGCAATCTGCGGTGCTTCTTCTCCGTTCCAGTTTTCTCTGATCTCTGCAATCGTGCGCCGCAGAGCGGAAGAACGTTTGCCTTCATCTGCTCCGGATGACGGCAATGCCGCCTGGAACATCAATGGAGGAACCTGTCCTTTGACCAGTCCTCTTCCAGGTGGAAGCTGGCTAGGTGCCTTGGACGGCCGACCCACTGCGTAATAATAGTCGCTTGGATCAGATAATTCAAACGAAACCGCATTGGGAATATTGCTTCTGAATTTCTCAAATACATCCGTAACACGGTTGGCCGTGAGGATAAATGTGATTCCCAGACTACCGCCTTCACGAAGGATCGTTTCCAGAAGTTCATTCTCCTCGGGATACGCATTTCGGAAAGAAAGATAACCATCGATAACAACTACAATTTGCGGCACGGCTGCATGGGCTGTGCGACGGTAGGCTGATATTGTCTTAACCCCGGCTTCCGAGATCATGTCTTTGCGTTGTGCAGACAGTTTCAGGATGTATCGGAATAACCGCTTGATCCGATCTTCCTCTTCAGACATCATTACCGCACCGATCTGAGGCAAGCCTGCGAAATCCTTCATCATCCGGCCCATATCAATAATATAGCCATGCCAAGGTTCAGTCCGCTTAGAACGTGCCAGTGACATCAGCAAGGTTTGCACAAACGTCGTTTTCCCCAGACCAGGCATACCGTATACAACCAGATGTCCCTGATCCACCGGAAGTGCGAGCGGCTGCTGTCGTTGATTAGGCAGATCATCCAGCAGGCCAACTACAGGTTTCAGGCCAGAGGCACCGCCGTCAAGCAATACTTCACGATTCTCTTCTTCCTGCCAGTCGTTAAGGCATTCCCATTCGAGTGTCTCAGGCAACGGTGGCAACCAAGGTCCCGGTAATCGGGTGATCCCCGCCTCTGCTGCCGCTTCTGCCACATAATCAATAAATACCTGAAGCTGCTTGGGCACATCCTCACCTTTGAGCACAGCTCTGCGCTCTCCAGTCAAGAGTGGCTCCCGTTTCCCATTCAAACGAACTTCCATAACAGGCAGTACCGTCGTTGTATCTTCCTGCTGATTATACGGCGCACCGCTCCAGGCGAATTGCATTTCCTCAAACACTTCATCACTGCCTACCTGGAAGTATCCACGACCCGGCTTGGTGATCCAAGCCGCATTCGGAATTTTGATCATATCCCGACTATCCCCTTCGCTTTGAACGCGAAGACAGATACGGAAACGCGAATTGCTCCATATTTTATCATCAACCACACCTGCAGGCTTCTGGGTTGCCAGTATAAGATGTACACCTAGTGTCCGGCCGATGGCCGCTATGCTGATTAATTCATCCATGAACTCCGGCTGATCCCGCTTTAATTGCGCAAACTCGTCAATGATGATAACTAAGTGCGGCAACGGCTGTTCATGTCTGGAACGCAGAATTTTGTAATACTCATCAATGTGCTGGAGATTTCCAGCATCATTTAATATTTTTTGCCTTCTGACCAGTTCGGCCCGCAGTGAGATATTGGCTCGTTCAATCAAATTCCCATCCAGATTGGTGATCGTGCCGACAACGTGAGGTAAGCCCACAAATGTATTGGACATCCCGCCGCCCTTATAGTCAATCAACATAAAGGCCAGATCATGTGGATGGAACTCGGCAGCCAGAGAGGCCACAATCGACTGGATAACTTCACTTTTGCCTGAGCCCGTTGTCCCTGCGATCAGACCATGCGGGCCATGACCCTGACGTTCAATTTTATCATGTAAGTTAATCGCAATTTTCTTGCCGCCAGCTCGCACGCCCATTGGTACGGGAAGTGTGTCCGGGTATCGTGTCTGGCTCCAGCGTGTGACCACATCCAGATCCTCTACTCGTGATGTACTTAACATGTCGAACAACGGAAGCACCTGAGGTATATCCGAAGCGGATGAACGTTTCAGACGAATCGGTGACATATAACGCGAGAGCGCCTCTGCGGATTCTCTGGAGATCACATCTGGCGTGTATGTTTGCCTGATCACGTCGGCATCCTCGGTTTTTTTGATATAAAGCCCCTTGCCTTTGGAAGCCTCCATAATTAACTGACAATGCATGGGTAGCGATTCCTTACGGTTTGCCAATATGATGGTACATACATCGATCTCCTGAGCTGATTCCAGCAGCAGGGGAAGTAGCGGCTCTTCTTCTATTAATTGCGTATCCGAGAGAACCACCACATAACATGGAGTTTGCACGGTTTTCTTGTAGCGATCTTCCTTATTATTGCGCCGTCGGTTCAACACGGAAAACAAGCTGTCCGCCAATTGATGCGCACCGCTGTGCCTGTCGGCCATATAGCGTTGTCCCTGATCTTCATCCCAAATGTGGGGCAACCAGCGCAGCCAATCCCATTCCTTTGATTCCTTTTCTTCATAAAAGGCAGCAATCTTTAATTCATCCGGTGAATGACGGACGGTCAGTTGTGAAATAATTACGCGCAATGAAGCGAGTACTTCCTCACGATTGCCGACCAACCCCATCACTTTCGACTGAAATAAAGGCAGTGTAATCGATGCTTCGGGCACCGTCTCGAACTCAGCTGCCAATTCATGAGCCGCTTCAATTAACTCATCCTTTTCATAACCGTCCACACGAGGAACCTGAAGTTTGATTCGAAACGGAATTTCGCCTGTGCCGATTCGCACCTGCAAGAAGTCATCATCTTCCGGGGAACGTTCCCATAACGAACTGTTGCGATTCTTCACCAACTGAAGACATACATTGGGATCCCCATGAATTTCATACAGACTCTTCACTTGCTCCGCTTGAGCTTCCTTCAGCTCTTCACGATGTTTCTCCAGTTGTGCACGATACATGGTAGTACGCTCTTCCAACTTTTTGCGATAGGACTTCTTGTTGCTCAGATATACAAAAAACGGAATCGTGTATGAAGTAAGCATCATCATAACCGTCATCATCTGAAACATCATATAATTGGGATTGTTCATTTTGCCGCTCATATTGATATATACGTAGAAACCGATGCTGACCATCGTCATCATGATCGGTACAATAATAGAAATCATTGAAAATGTAGGTTTGTTTGGTTCTGCAGGAGGCCTTAGAATTTCCAGCCTTTCTTCCTTGAGAACCGGTGTCATTCTTGGAGAACGCTGATATAACACATTCACGAAGAGAAGACCTCCTTATATTTCATTGCCGTAAACAATATATACGTTCAGATTGTTCATTCGTTGCTGTCCTGCTGAAACAATGAACGTCTTCCATACACCGGCGCTTCTTCAGAAGTGGTGGAAAACGCCCGCTGGACCCGTACACAACTTCCTTGACGCAGCCCTGTTTCCATTAACTGTTGTGAGTTTTGTGGCGAGAACCACAATCCTTCCGGAAATTTGGCTTCAAGGATGTACTGAATGCCCTCTCCCGGTGCCTGACCGAAAATACGGACTCCCAGCAATGTCTTCAGATGTTCAATAGTACATTCATCCGGTACCTCGATGTCGAACCACTCGCCTTCCTCCCGACCGGAATACACGGTAAGAATCAAAATAATCCCTCCCATGGTCTCATATGTAAATTGTCCTAGTGTCAAATTAAATCAAAAAAATGCAGATGAAACGCTATTCCATCCCTATTTTCTTACATAAACACCCTGTTTGCAATGTGCAACCTGTAATTTTGTTACATATGACCCACGTATATATTAAAATATCGTCCATTCGACTCAGAACTTTCGAGGCAGTAGTCACGTTAATTATTGCAAGGATGCGAAACTACATGTCTTTCTTCCATATAAATGGAAGCTGTAAATTGATTTTTCGGGACTTTTTAATGCTTCGCCCACAATTGAATTGTGAACACTTTTCAAACATTGCCCACCTTTATGTTTTCATAAGCTGATTTTAAGGTAATTTTAAGCATTGGAATTTAATATAACCAGTAAGAAATAACTCTCGTGAGGTGATTTCTAGTGAGAACACTAATAACTTTTCAAAACAAATCAATCCCTGTATATTTCAATCAAGAAAACAAACAACCTGTGCAAAAGACACTACGATTGCTTAGCAGTGCCCTTGAGAACAAGATTAGCAATGGTAAACGTGCTTTACAGAAATGTCTGCAATCTTTGATTAGTATTGAGATTGTCGGTGGTGAAGCCATTCTTCACAGCCGTAGCGAAAATGACTCCCTCGCCTTATCGCTTTATTAAGATGAGTCAGTTGTTTAATTCACCATGGAAACTGCGAATTCATTCATTCGCGAACATAAGGAAAAGGAAGCTTGCCGTTAAGGACAAGCTTCCTTTTTTGTGTACAGAATCTCTTTTATCTATTTCTAATGCAATCGGCTGACGACATAAGCATTTTCGTGTTCTTCTTCCATCTCGGCCTTTTGGATTCGAATGACAAACAACCGAACCAGATTATCACGTGTATTTTCTTCCTGACAGGTATTCAGCTTTCTCAGAATGAAACGGTCAATGGACATGAAGTTCAGCCCCTTTACCTATTGGATTTACGGATCTGTTCTGCCCGTGTATCCATAAATAACCAGATTACAGGTATACCAAACAGCTTTTTCACACCATTTCCTCACCTGTTTTTCAGACGTGTAAAAACATGCAAAATACCGCCCCATCAAGCTTGAGGCGGACTCTGCGCAATCTTTGTCACTCTTTACCGAACCCTATCTGATTATAAAATAAAGTGTTTTCTAAACCATGCTCACTGTCGAACTATTGCACTCCAGGATAATCCCGATATTGATGCTGAATGCTGATCCAGCGAGTTCGCGTGAACTTTTCAATAGCCCAATCGCCACCGAAACGTCCAATACCCGATGATTTCTCACCACCAAACATAACATGAGCCTCATCGTTCACGGATTGATCATTTACATGCACCATGCCCGATTCAATCTGCTGGGCAATTTGATACCCTCTTTCCAGATTTCCGGTGAATACGGAGCCGCTCAATCCATAAGGCGTATCATTTGCCAAACGCACGGCCTCCTGCTCATCCCGGGCTTTCATTAATACCGCGACAGGTCCAAACAGTTCCTGTTGCACAATATGCTGCTCCGGTTTCACATCCGCGAGCACGGTGGGCTCCAGCATACTGCCTTTGCTAGTACCACCCAGTAGCAATCTTGCTCCTTCCGCCTTGGCTCCCTTAATCAAGTCCAGCAGGCGCTCCACTTCCTTCTCACGAATGAGCGGGCCCACCAACGTTTGGGCATCAGTAGGATCACCAGCCTGAATTTTTTTCGTTTTGGCGACAAAGGACTCCACAAACTTATCGTAAATACCAGCATGCACAATAATTCGATTGAGTGCCATACAGATCTGCCCCTGATGCAGAAATTTACCGAACACCGCAGACTCTGCAGCACGTTCGATGTCCGCATCTTCCAGGACAACCATCGCATTGTTGCCACCAAGTTCAAGCGCAGTCTCTTTCAAATGCTCACCCGCCAGTTTGCCGATGCCCTGCCCCACCTCTGTGGAGCCTGTAAAGGAAATGACTTTGGGTACCGGATGCGCTACAAAATAATCTCCAATCTCACTTCCGCTTCCAGCAACCACATTCAGTACGCCTTCAGGCAATCCAGCCTGCTCAAACAGATCAGCAATAAGCCAGCCTGCCGTAATCGGTGTGTCGGAAGCAGGCTTAATAACAACTCCATTACCCAAAGCAATAGCCGGGGCTACGGAACGTAGACACAGGTGCAAAGGAAAGTTCCATGGGCCGATGACACCGATAACTCCTTTGGGCTCACGCACAACACGATTCTCTTTCCCTGATGTATTTGAAGGCAGAATTTCCCCCTTCATCCGATAAGGGAACGAAGCAGCTTCATCCACAATCCGTTTCGCAGAAGCAAACTCTGCCTCGGCCTTGATGCGTGTGCTCCCGGATTCCGTAATCAGCAGTTTTACAATTTCATCTTTTCGCTCTACCATTAGAGCCGAAACTATGCGGAGTACACCCTCTTTTACCGCCGGCAGAGACTTCTTCCATTCCACCGAGCTCTTTCGAGCCGCCTCATATGCCTGATCTATATCTTCCTTGTTCGAGGATCGCCAGGTTGCGATGACCTCTCCCGTGTACGGATTTTTATTTTCCACTGTTTTCTCGCCGGAGCCTTCTACCCATTCGCCATTAATAAATTGTTTCGTCCATGTTGTATGTTCTGTCTCCATTAAAGTCATCTGAATAACGCCTCCCAATCAAGATTGAATGTCACACCTCAAAGCGGTGTAGTAGTTCATTAACCTTGTTAAGGATTGCGCAAACGTGAAGAACAGATGAATCCTTTCATCCTCTGATGGGAAAATACTCCTCAATGCTCAACACATTCAGCCAAATTCTCATTCATTCAACTACCGGGCACCGTCTTTTCTCCAAAAAGAGCCAGGTCCTCCCAACCATAAGCAACCTCTAACAGATCTTGACCGCCAATCCGGATTTGCTGGGTTTGGACAGGGATTCCGCCCATTTTTTCATAGAAACGACAAGCTGAATTTTGCTCCAGTGCCCAGATCAGCAAGTTTCTCATGTCCAGAGAATGGAGATAACGAACGACGTGTCTCGCCAGTTGCTGGCCGATACCCGTTTGTTGCACTTCTTTCAGTAAATAAATAGCATACAACTCAGCATCGTAAGGCAATTTGCCTTCACGTTCCTTTCCACCGCAGGCGAATCCGACAATTTTACCATCTTCCTGTTCAGCCACCACCAGAATCTGATCCTTTTCGCCAGAACGGATATTTCGCTCCCATTGGGATAACCTTGATTCCGTAGTCAGATTGTCCAAAAAATCATCTGGCACGATCCCTCGATATGTCGTCTTCCAACTCTCTGTATGTACATGGGCTACGGCTTCCGCATCCCCTTCACGCGCTGGTCTGATTCGCATGTTATTACGCCCTTTCTCTCGGCCACGCCGAGACTTTAGAATCCCCTTCTTCAGATAAATCCGGCCCTAAGGCCGGATCGTTACTTGTGTGCCCACCGACACTTTGGAAGACAAGTCCAGTACATCCGAGTTATACATGCGTATGCATCCATGAGAAACGGACTTGCCAATGGATGAAGGATCATTCGTTCCATGAATCCCATAATGCGGCGCCGATAACCCCATCCAAAGAACGCCAAATGGCCCTCCAGGATTCTCTTGTTTGTTAATAATCGTAAACACGCCGTTAGGCGTCTGCGTAAGCATCTTACCTATAGCCACAGGATAGCCCTTAACCACCTGTGAGCCATCCAAAAGATATAACATATGATCCGACAGGTCCACGATGATGCTGTAATCTGGCATGATGACATCCCTCCTGACCTATCCTATGCAGGATACAGAGGGATGCCCACCTGGTCTCAAGCCTCTTCCCAGTCTTTTGTACTGCGGACATGTTTCGGTTTGCGGGAACTGACGGGTTTGCTTGAAGCGGTCCGTCGTTTAGATGCGGCCTCTTCCTTGCGCTGCTGAAACTTCAGTTCCTTTTGCATTTTCAAGTAGTTGCCCAGCCTTTTTTCATCCAATGAACCATCCTGAATGGCCTCCTTCACTGCGCAACCGGCTTCCCGGGTATGCGTGCAATCCTGAAACCTGCATTCCGTTGCAAGCTGCTCAATTTCCCCAAAGGCATGTGACAAACCATCCTGACCTTCATCCCACAGATTAAGTTCACGCATTCCCGGCGTGTCAATCAATACCGCTCCCTGCGGCAGTACAAATATTTCCCGATGAGTGGTCGTATGTCGTCCACGGCTGTCGTCCTCACGAACGGCCTGCGTGAGCTGTACACTCTCGCCCATCATCCAGTTGACAAGGGTAGACTTGCCACTGCCGGAAGAACCCGTTAAGGCAACCGTTATGCCTGGAGACAGAAATTTTTCAAGTAAAGATTTGCCCTGATCCTGAACAGCTGATAGTGCCAACACTTCAATCCCAGGAGCAATGCCTTCCACCAGCGAAATTTGTTCTTCCACATCTTCGCTCAGATCACTTTTGCTTAGAATGATGACAGGTCTGACTCCACCATTCCAGGCCATCATAATGTATCTTTCGAGCCGTCTCAGATTAAAATCATGATTAAGAGCGGCAACAATCAGCAATGTATCCACATTCGCCGCAATCAATTGCTCTTTGGTCACTGGACCAGCGGCTTGTCTAGATACCCTGCTCTGACGTGGCACAATGCTGTGAATGATGGCTTCTTCTCCAGCTTGCCCTGTAACAGCGACCCAATCCCCAACAGCTGGTACAATGCCAGTCTCCTCATTATCATGACGCATCCGCCCGGATACCCGTCCCCAGCATTCTCCCTCAGCCGTAATCAGGCGAAGCAATTGCCCGTGATCCGCAATAATTCTTGCCGGTTTTCTTAATTGTTCTTCCATACCAGTCTGCTGCCACAACTCCTGCCACTTAGCAGACCAGCCGTATTTCTCCATCGTGTTATTCAAAATAAAAATTCCTCCCGATAAATGGTGTGTTATCCTTCATTGACATTGACAACAATCAACAATGAACGCTCCGGTCCGGCATCAAAACCAAATAAGCCACGAGCAGCACTACACCCGCGGCAATAAGAAGTTAGCCGAATGGATGATTGTTTGTATGGCTTTCATATCGGACGCATCATTACGACAATCCGATACTCGTTATCCAGAAACAACCCATTTTCGGCATACAAAAAGCCACGGGTACGTCACCCGTGGCTTCATCTGTGCATGTTATTCTGTGTTACGTACATATGGACAATATTGCGAACAATACTGCCCAACTGCCGTAAAATCACATGCCTTGATCCGTTCCGGAGACGCTGTTCATATTCAAATTAACGTATACTGCCATTAGTTTTGTCATTTAACATCGCCTCCCTTGTAGAATTATCCATCATGTTACACAGCTTCAACCGCTTTTGTCAAGTCTAATTATTTTTCACTTATTTTACTTGATCCCACCGAGTCCACATCTCCTTCGGATTCAGTTCATAGATCCCATCTTCCCGAAACATGAACTGGTGCATGATAAACTCCCGACGAATGGTGGCAAAATCCTCATGATAGTTTTGAATGAATGCATTGATCTCTTTCTCCGTATATTTCCGTCCGGATTCAAGCTGCTCCACCAAATGACCCAGTACAATCAACTTTTTCTTATATTGAGCCGGGATCTGACGCAATCGTCCATCCTTCGAGAAGAAATTCCGCATCACGGATGCCTTCAGCGTCTCATTCACATCACTCATATCGGCAACCTCCTCTTGTCTAAAAATAAAATCTACTGAAGCCTGCGCGTGCTCCCGGATAAAATAAGGATTGAGCGAGAAAAACACCGTATTTTTCTCTCTGCGTTCTTTGATTAGCGCTGCTTCTCTTAGCTTGGATGCATGATGTGTAACGGTTGGCTGAGACAAGTTAAGCTTCTCGGCAAGCGCTTGACCATGAAGTTCTCCCTGGGATAACAGCAGCAGCATCCGAAGTCGGGTCGGATCAGCCAGGGCTTTATGGTAAGCCACAATCTTCTCCAGTTGCATTTCGTTCAACTCACTTTCGTTTAGATGATCATCTAATTTGATATTAGTCTTTTCCCTCTCTTAAGTCAATTCCCCAGGATCAAGATCATTTCTTTACGTCCGTATCCTTCTTGAACTGGCATTGAACCTATATTTACGGTAGGATTATAGTGCTTGAAATAAGGAGGATTAAGAACATGGAAGATGTCATTATTATCGGCGGAGGCCCATGCGGTCTATCTGCTGCCATTGAATGCGAGCGGCTGGGACTGTCCGCTGTAATTGTTGAGAAGTACAATATCGTCCAATCTATTTATCTGTATCCAACCCATATGCAGTTTTTCAGTACAGCGGAATTGCTTGAGATTGGGAATGTTCCGTTCAGCACACCGAACGACAAACCTTTTCGTTACGAGGCACTCGCCTATTATCGCAAGGTAGCCGAACGTTTCGGCCTGCGTGTTCATAACTATGAGGAAGCCCAAGAAATCAAACGCAAGGACGATGGCACGTTCGAGGTACATACGGTCAATCGGCGTGGGCAGGCAATCGTTCATGAAGGACGAAATGTCGTTGTTGCTACAGGTTATTTTGACCACCCTAACTATCTTGGCATCCCTGGAGAAGACAAGGATAAAGTCACTCATTATTTCCGTGAAGCTCATCCTTACACACGTACACGTGTCGCCATTATTGGAGGCAGTAATTCAGCTGTTGATGCTGCCATGGAGCTGGTTCGTGTCGGTGCACATATTGACATGGTTTATCGTGGTAGCGGTGTTTCGGAACATATTAAACCATGGGTTCGTCCATTATTCGAAAGCATGGTGCAAAAAGGCAGAATCTCACTTCACCTTGGCTCACGTGTAAATGAAATTTTGGACGATTCCATTCGTTTACTCCATTCTGATGGATCCACAAGTGAACTCGACAATGACTTTGTGCTGGCCTTGACCGGATTCCGTCCTGACCGCAAACTACTTTCTTCCGTAGGTGTCGAGATGTCCGAGGATATGGATAAACCGGTATATGACCCGCAGACAATGGAAAGCAGCGTACCAGGCATATACGTTGGTGGAGTAATCGCATCAGGACGCAATGCTAATGAAGTATTTATTGAATCCGGGCGCTGGCACGGAAGATATATTGCAGAACATATCGTAGGTCGTCATCGCGGGCAGACCGAAGGGGAATGAAATCGATGGATATGACCTCACTGCTGTTGCTTGTGTTCGCCGCGCTAGGTATTATCAGCAGTAATACACCCGTAACCGTAGCCATGGTATTTCTGTTGTTGCTGCGGGTACTGAACCTAAATCAGGCTTTTCCCTGGCTGGAAAAGTACGGACTTACGATTGGTATCATCATCCTGACCATTGGTGTTATGGCACCACTCGCCAGCGGAAAAATCAGTCTGCAGACAATTGGAGAGTCTTTTCTGCACTGGAAATCGCTGCTCGCCATTGGTGTGGGATTACTTGTCGCCCATCTCGGAGGACGAGGAGCTACGCTAATGAGTACACAGCCTACCGTCGTTGCCGGGCTGCTTATTGGTACGGTGCTTGGGGTTGCCTTGTTCAAGGGTGTACCTGTCGGTCCCCTGATTGCAGCAGGAATTTTATCCTTACTGCTCGGAAAATCATGATCAAAGTTGGGACTTGACATCCTTCTGCTGACTGGCTGTTTTTCCCACCGTTGTATGATATACTTCTATTCATGCAATTCAAGCATCCAAGTCCATAGCAGAGAAATCAATTTGATGTTCCTTCATACAAAATAAATTGATTCACCTCGCAACTATTAATGGCCGCAGGAGGATTCAGGAACCCATGTCACGTCAGTTTGTTACAGAAGCCGTGATGGTGGCAATTTACGGTCAATTGCTCGCGCCGCCGGCGCCTGTAGAATATATTGTTCCTTACACCACCATCCTTGAGTTATATGAATTTCAGACCAGCCCTGACCCTTTGATGGATAATCCGGCGGATGACCAGCATGTGAAATCCAAGATTAACGAAATGATTTCTTATTTTGAAGAACCTTTGAATAAGAAAAAAATAGAGCGCGCCCTGGCTGTTCCCTGGGCCAAAAGTCCGTCCATTCTGTTTGGTGATCAGGTCTCCATCGCCATCATTAATGCGGTTGATACCGCACAATATGGTGAATATTTTGATCCCATTGAGACCGAGCTGCTTCTCACTTCACAGCGCCTGGATACCCCCATACTTACCGATCAGGTCGAATTGATCGCACGTATTATTGAATCGGCATCTCCCGTGCAGGTCTTCGATATTGACGATTTTGATTTTGCGATGGATGATGAAGAACCGCTTGATCAAGTCTAGTTAGGACAGGAACCTGCTGGTTCACAAGAATAATCATTGTACTCATGGATAATGGTCCATAGATTTTGATTGCCACAACAAAGAAGACGCCTTCCCGACAGGAAAGGCGTCTTCTTTGTTGTGTTTATTCTATTTCGGAAGACCTGAGCAGCAAGCGGCTAAAATCATTCAGCCTGGGTAATGATTTGAGATCAAAAAACTTCAGCCCTGCTTCGCTATTTACTCGTGATTCTACGAGCGAATTCTGGACAATTTGTGCCCTGAACATAGCAATGACATAATATTCTTCATCCCCACTGGCATGCAAATGTCTCAGATTCGGACCGGAATGCAATCCTTCAAGTGTCATATGATTGGTGGTCCACCCCGTTTCTTCCCACAGTTCCCTGTGGGCGGTGTCCTCAATGGCTTCTCCCGGGCGCATCTGTCCCGCAGGAATACGCCAATGTCCGTGTTCAGCATGCTGGATAAGCAATAATTCACCTTGTTCATTCTCGGCCCGAACCGCCGCCTTAACAACAATATGAGAGCGATTCGCGATATACTGGGCCAAATCTCGGGCTGGCGGATTCATGTCGTATCTCCTCCTGTTCGAAAATCGGTGCGACCGGTGATGAGCCATTCTATATACGCAGAGATATCACGTTAAATCTCAGTGTAGCGATATTCGATATCCTGTCCCTCTTCAACGACATCTACATGAAGTTGATGACCCTTCAGATACCAGTAATCATGATCTTCCATAAAAAAATGGATACCCGATACCTTCGTTTGATCAGCAGGATGTCTCGGTTCCTCCACGGCGATTCCGAGGGAAAAGCCAGGATGAAGACCTCCGCCGGAGCTATAACGGGCGAAGAATCGAATGCTGTCTCCTTCGTTCAAATTCAGTTCTTCCTTATACCAGCGAGCAGCGCGGTCAGATACATGTATGGTACTCATTTGGTGTCAGCTCCTTCTCTATATATATGTTCCATCATATCGCTACAATGGCCTGATTACAAACCTCAACCACCCCAAATACGCAAAAAAAGTTCATTCACTTGTCATAATTTCATCACAATGCGCAGCATCCTCTGTTTTGGAAAAACGTTTGACAGATTGTAAAACTCGGTGTTAAGATGCAAACATACGAGATCCACATGCAATTTATTACCAAAAAAGAAAGGGTGGTTACGGTGTTTAACAATGACGATCTACATCAATTTAGCATACAACTAAATACCGGAGCACCCATGAAATCGTTATTCCGTTCATAAGACCGCATCACAGAAGCCTCTAATCAGGTTTGCTGTTTTGTACTCTCACAATCGAACTTTATCTACGGTGGTGGCTCTGCTCTCGGAGCCATGCTGCCGTATGAATGATACCCAAGACATACCGCCTGCGTGCGGTATGTCTTTTTTTGTGGGCTCAAATGGCTAAACATGAACGGAACATGCATTTCACGAACTTGAAAGGAAGGGATACCACTTGTTCTCTGTACTTAAAAATCTGGCCTGGTTTTTCCGGCTGGAACGCAAACGATACCTCATCGGTGTCACCTTGCTTATTATGGTGGGCATCATTGAATTGCTGCCACCTCGTCTTCTGGGCAATGCCATTGACGAGATTGTACGCGGTTCCATCACCGGCGCCTCACTTACACGTTACATTTTACTTATTCTTGGATCGGTCATCATTATTTATCTGACAACGTACATATGGATGCACAAACTGTTTGGCGGTGCCAATCTGGTTGAACGCTTGCTGCGGTCACGCTTTATGGACCATTTGCTGCGAATGACCCCGCCCTTTTTTGAGAAAAACAGAACCGGCGATCTGATGGCGCGTGCCACAAATGATCTTCGTTCCATTGCTACCACAGCAGGCTTCGGCATGCTGACGTTAACCGACTCCACTGCTTTTCTGGCAACTGTATTATTCGCCATGGGTTTTCTAGTTAGCTGGAAACTGACATTGGCCGCAATTCTGCCTCTGCCTTTTATCGCCATCGCCATGATGATCTATGGTAAAGCCGTCCATCAACGATACACATTGGCACAGGATGCATTCGGGGATATGAACGATCAGGTGCTTGAATCTATTGCCGGCATTCGAGTCGTGCGTGCCTATGTTCAGGAACGTATGGACGAGAAAAGGTTCGCTGATGTCACCGAAGATGTGTACCGCAAAAATCTGGCCGTTGCCAAGATGGATGCACTGTTCGAACCTACCATCCGGTTATGTGTCGGACTCAGTTATGTGATTGCACTTGCCTACGGCATTTATCTTGTTTTTCATAATGAAATTACCCTAGGGGATCTCGTATCGTTCAATATGTACCTGGGGATGATGATCTGGCCAATGTTCGCCATTGGAGAATTGATTAACCTGATGCAGCGTGGTAGTGCCTCACTGGATCGTGTTAATGAGACTCTATCTGTAGAACCTGCCGTGAAAGATGTTGATCAGCCTGCTCATATTACTAATCCTGAAGAAATCGCCATGCAGGATGTTACCTTCCGTTATCCTAGTTCTACTGTAGACAATCTCAGTCATGTCAGCTTTTCACTTCGACGCGGGCAGACACTGGGTATCGTAGGACGTACAGGTAGCGGCAAGTCCACCCTGCTCAAACAATTGCTTCATGAATACCCGGCCGGATCGGGTAAGTTAAGCATCTCCGGTCATCCGATTCAGGATATCGCCAAAGATGACCTGCACAGCTGGATTGGATATGTTCCACAAGAACAGGTGCTGTTCTCCAAATCGGTTCGCCAGAACATTCAATTCGGCAAGCCGGGTGCAGATGATAGTGTAATTATGGAAGCGATTCGCACTGCAGCCTTTGATGGAGATCTGGGCACATTATCCGATGGACTGGACACACTCGTTGGTGAAAAAGGAATTGCGCTGTCCGGTGGACAGAAACAGCGGGTATCGCTGGCGCGTGCCTTTATCGCCGATCCGGACATTTTGATTCTGGATGATGCTTTATCTGCCGTCGATGCACGAACCGAAGCCAAAATTATTGAAAATATACGCAACAAACGCTCGAGCAAAACAACGCTGATCTCGACTCACCGCCTGTCCGCTATTGAACACGCTGACCGAATCATCGTACTGGAGCAAGGGAAAATAACGGAAGAAGGAACCCATCAGGAACTGCTTGCTATGAACGGCTGGTACCGTGAACAGTATGAACGGCAACAGGTGGAGTCTAATTTGTCCACGTAGGAGGTCAACGCTTTGAAGTCTAATACAGGCAAACGGCTGCTTCAATATGCTCTAAAAGCCAAAGGTACGTTTATTGCCGCTTTAATTATGCTTACGATTGGAGTTGCGGCTGAACTTGCCGGCCCTTTCATCGCCAAGTCCATGATCGACAATCATTTGCTCGCTATTGAGCAGCCTTTCTATGAGACTACAGCTTCAAGCGAAGCGGCGGTCTACAATGGAAAGAACTACAAACGTGAAGGCCGGTTTGCAACGGATGAAACGAAAGGTACCCAGGTGCGCGTACTGCAAGCCGGAAGAAGTTTTTATTTTGTCAATGAACCCGTTAGTGCCCCCAATGGGGATCGAACCTATGCGGACGGAACACTGACGGTTACACGCGCAGGGGAAGTGACGGGTCAATATGCGGCGGTGCCTTTATCCGCTGGTGAACTCTTTGCCTTTTACAAACCCGAAATGCCAAGCATCTATCAATTGATTGTGTATTACATGATCTTCCTTGTCATCTCTGTCATTATGGAGTTTGGTAAAACATACTGGCTGCAATCATCTGCCAACAAAGTCATCCAAAGACTTCGTAACGATGTGTATGCACATATCCAGCGATTGCCTGTACACTTTTTCGACAACCTGCCTGCAGGTAAAGTGGTCTCTCGGGTCACCAACGATACCGAAGCCGTAAAGGATTTGTTCGTTGCAGTTTTGTCGAACTTTTTCTCAGGGATCATTACAATTACTGGAGTGTACATTGCGCTCTTCCTGCTGGATTTCCGTCTCGGATTGATCTCGCTGTTCGTTGTACCGATGCTGGTTCTGTGGATTGTGCTCTATCGTAAAATCGCTACTCGTTACAATACGATTATTCGTTCACGTCTGAGCGAGATTAATGCGATTATTAACGAATCCATTCAGGGGATGTCCATTATCCGGGTATTCCGTCATCAGAAACAAACCAAGCAGGAATTCGAGGATCTGAATGATGATTATATGAAACACCAGAACAAAATGCTCAACCTGAACGCTTTCACCTCACACAACCTGGTTAACGTCCTGCGGAATATCGCTTTTGCGGTTGTTCTGTGGTACTTCGGCTCTAGTGTGCTGGACGGCACAAGTATCATCTCGCTGGGTGTGCTGTATGCATTCGTTGACGTTCTCGGACGTTTGTTCCAGCCGATTACAGGTATGGTGAACCAACTCGCGAACCTGGACTCCTCCCTGGTATCCGCCGGACGTGTATTTGAACTGATGGATGAACCAGGTGAACCGGTAACCGATGGATCGATGCCGAGATACAAGGGGAATGTCGTGTTTGACGATGTATCCTTTGCTTATAAAAAAGATTATGTGCTGAACAATATCTCGTTCAAAGCATCACAAGGTCAAACGGTCGCGCTGGTGGGCCATACCGGTTCCGGTAAAAGCTCCATCATCAACCTGCTGTTCCGGTTCTATGATCCACAGAAAGGCAAGATCACGATCGACGGTCAGAACGTCAAGGATCTGCCTAAACAGTGGATTCGCGAACATATGGGCATTGTATTGCAAGATCCGTACCTGTTTACGGGTACCGTGGCGTCCAATGTCAGTCTCGAGGATGAGCAGATTACTCGTGCACAGATTGAACAGGCGCTGCGCGACGTAGGTGCAGAGCGAATTCTTGCCCATCTTCCACAAGGATTCGACGAGCCGGTTATCGAAAAAGGGAGCACCTTATCTGCCGGACAACGGCAATTGATCTCCTTCGCTCGTGCACTGGCATTCGATCCAGCCATCCTGATTCTCGATGAAGCTACTGCGAACATTGATACCGAAACAGAAGCATTAATTCAAAATGCGCTCGAAGTCCTCAAAAAAGGACGGACCACCTTCATCATCGCCCACCGTCTGTCCACGATTCGTTCAGCAGACCAGATTCTAGTCCTGCATCGCGGACGAATTGTTGAACAAGGTGCTCATGATGAGCTGATGGAACTCAAGGGACGCTATTATCAGATGTATCAGCTGCAACAAGGTGCTCAAGCAGCACCGGATACGAGTGGAAACAACCCATTGGGTGAGGCCATTCGAACCACTTCCTCCTTTGCTGGAGGCGGCGTGTAGTAGCACGGGAATGAATGCAAATATAATTCAACACCAACCGATATGCCCGCGGACCTCTTGGTCTGTAGGGATATCGGTTTTTATTTTGTCCACCATGACCCAAAATCCGAAAGAACGTTGAGTCCTCTAATCTACTCTAATCTACTTTACTCTGCTCCACTCCACTCTACATTTCTCCGCTCTTGTTTATCTCTCCTGATCTTACCTTTTTCTCAATCAACTCAGGTTTAATTAATTTAGATTTCCTTTCGTGTAATTCACAACTTCTAATTTCCTCTTATTGACAATGGAGAAGTCACCCTGTATTATACATACCAACGGTCGGTATCTAAAATATAAGGAGGTTATTATGGCCAGAAACAAGCACCCTGAACAGACGGTACAGCAGATTCTGAACGTCGCTGCGCAGTTGTTCACAGATAAAGGATTTGAAAAGACGAGTATCCAGGACATCATTGTTGCCCTAGGCATGTCCAAGGGAGCTGTGTATCATCACTTTAGATCCAAAGAGGAAATACTGGACGCGGTCATGGAACAACAGTTCAACTATTCCGCTCAGATGCTGGATCAATTAGTTACAAATACAACGACTACACCAGCACGAGAGAAGTTAGTTCAGATTTTGGAGTATGTCGTCTCTGATCAACAGGCCCATTCTCTGGATCACGTACTTCGAACCCAGATCAAAAATCCAGTATTCATTGTACGAGGGATTCAACAGGCTGTGCGGATTGATGCCCCGGTGATTGCAGCGATTTTGCGTGAAGGCATTACAGATGGATCTATTCATACCGAAGATCCCGAAGCTTGTGCAGAAGTATTCATGATGCTGGTCAATATATGGATTAATCCAACACTGTTCGGCCGCAATTCAAGCGAAACAAAGCAACGTCTTTATTTTTTACAGCGGTTGATGAACATGCTTGGTGCCGATATTGTGAGTGAATCACTAATTGAACGTATTCTAGACCAACATGCTGCGATGGATGCTTATCCTATTCTGGATGAAGACGTTGACAGAAATGAGGGATAACCATTTTGAAACCTAATAGACACATGATTTGCAAAGAATGGTTGTCCGAAGAACCCCTTCTCGCCCTTTCTCTGGAATGGATGCAAGGTGAAGTGCATATTAGCCGGGGCACAGAAGCGGTTATTCGTGTTACTCAATGGGGCTCCGCTCGTTTTCCAAGAACTCGATGTTTTGAAGCTAACGTCAGCCACGGTTTATTACATCTGATCGATGGACGAAAACAAGCTTTTCCGCTGGGCATTAACTTCCACCGCACATCGCTCCACATTGTACTGCCGATTACAGTCTTGAAAAGGCTGTCGATCAACGGAGTTGGTTCCCACTTTCTTGTAGATAACGTTTCTTCGGAACAATGGAATTGTGACTGTACATCCGGCAAGCTCACCTTAACTGGCCATGCCCAGCATATCCGTCTACGATCAGTAGGCAGTCGGGTTACAGCAACAGACCTCCATGCAGAACAAATGCAACTGCAATCCACTTCTTCACCTGTTCAGTTATCCGGTCAGTTCACCCATATTCAATCTAAAGTGATAGGCAGCCAACTCACTATTCACTCCTCAACGATGCTTCAATCTCTGGATATTCGCTCCACAGGTTGTAACGTTGAAGTGCGAATCCCAGCAGATAACGATGGATTCAAGTTAGACTTCAAGCAGGCTGGGGGCCGATTCAACAGTGATCTCCCGCTTCACTCCGATCATAATCAACATACGTATCGTAACGGTACTTATCCATTTCAAGCAGAGGTCAGAGGTGGGAAGCTCACCATAGGGAGCTCTTCTTAACATTCCATATAGAGGAGGTAACATATGAGCATTGGCTGGATTGTTGGCAGCAGCTTGGCTACCGTGGTATTACTTGCGGGGATCATCAGTTTGTTCATCGGTATACGTAAAAACAATCATCGGCGCTGGCCTTGGTGGTTCATCGGTTTTGGGGTGGCTGCACTCGTTAGTGCAGCGATTAATTATCCCGGAACATAGTAACGCCGCATCAACATGCGCAAAAAAAAGACAATCACGCAGACCAGTCACTTTCCGTGCTGCTGCGGATTGTCTATCCATCTATCCATCCTTTGACCATATATCCCATATATAATATCGTTTCTCTTGCCAGAAAAGGAAATTGGCTGCGCCAGGTCTGGTAAGCCGTCGTTCGTGTTGGGGACGGAACAGCATCCATGCCGAGTCCGCTAGCGAGCTTCATCGCCCGTTTCATATGTAACGGGTCACTTACAATGGTGTAGGTGTGAAACCCCGCCTGTTTCCCAACGGAAAGCGAGTTCACCAGATTCTCCTCCGTAATTCTCGACTCTGTCTCCATTTGAATATCTGAAGGATCTACACCATGTGCAACAGCATAATCTCGTCCTACTTCAGCTTCGGTTCGTTCTCCTGCACTGCCAGAACCACCAGTAAAGAGCAGATGGCTGATCGTCCCCTGGCGATATAATAAAATGGCATGCTCAATACGTTCGCGAAATACGGGTGAAGGGTTATCCCCATCTACGGCTGCACCGAGGATAATAGCCGCATCACTCTGTCTGGATGATTCCTCATCGGTGTAGGTCCAGATGAGCGAGGCCGTAGTTATCGTCCATATAACCCCAAGCAACACGAGCAATGTAATGGAGATTACAAGCCAGCGTCTGCTTTTTATTTTACGTATCCGGGACTTGCCTTCTATCACAATGATTCATCCTCTTCCAGTGCCCGGGCGTGCATGCTCTCTGCATGCATACGTTCGAGTGTCTGCAACGCCGCCGCGGATTCAGCATCCAACCCCAGCTCTGCAATCCAGGCACCTGTGTACTGCTGAAGACTAATCTCCAGTTTCTGTGCACGGTCTTTGAAATCTTCCAGCTCCTTGATCATGCGTGATCGTCCTTCAGGACTGAATGTCTCATGAATTCGTTCCTTGAAATAGTGATGTACAATGCTATTACGCTGCTTCCATAGTTCATTCAACTGACGAGTCTCTTCCTCCGAAAAAGTAAAATGATGACGCACCTCATGAATGAGTTGCCCGAGTGAACTGCTCATCTTCCGTTCGTACAGATCTTCCAGATCTTCTTCGGAAACAACTTTGCCCTGAGACATTTTCATTAATAAAATCAGATTGACCAGTTGCTGTTCAAGCGCCTGTCCATAATATACAGCCAATCCGTAATATGCAAACAATTCTCTGGAGTGTTCGCTGTCCAGCATGTCACCATGCTGCATGTCTGTATTTTGCATAAGCGAGCGCCCCCTTTATCTCCGTACAATACATTCCATTCTAACGTCCCTCTATGGTAACGAAACATGGACCAACATTCAAGTTAAGCAGAATAATAGCATCTAACTCCGTATATCCCTTCTTCCCGATAACCATACATGAATGATAAGTATAACTATGGCATAGAGTACAGCCCACACTGTCGTCAGCACAACGGCCCCCAACTTCAAATCTTCAAATAACATCATCTCACGCACGAGATAAAATGCCGGTGGCAGAATCTTGACAACCCACTGTATGGATTCAGGCAAACGTCCGCTTAATGAACCTTGGACAAACGATAATAACATCACCACAATGAAAGGCGGCATGCTGCGGCTCAGCATGGGAATGTATGATTTTTGGAAGAAAACACTGAGCCCCAGACCCAGGAGCGACAACGCCAAATGTCCGGCCCAAGCCATAATCCACTCCCCAGTACTTGGTACCCTTCCAAACATGCCCGTAACAACCGGATATAACACGGTAATTGCAGTCAGACCAAACTGCATGATCAACGCACAGATCAGTTGTGCGAAGACAGCCTTGCGTTTGCTTCCTGCATGCAGAACAAGCAATTGATACTGACCCGCAGGTTCCGTATTCATTACCGTCAGGCCCAGCCAGGCCGCACCAAAAAAGAGCAGCATGGCCGTAACGCTGTAACTGTCCGCAACCGGATTAGGTTTGTAGGAATAGATAAGCAGCATCGTAATGATATAAAAGATCACCGGCGCAACATATTTCTGTGAACGTATGTAATGTTTTAACAAATAACGAGTCAAGTAGATCATTGGAGGTCGCCTCCTACCGTAGATATAGAGGAAAGGTTCTCAGCAAATTCCCTGCTTATAGCCTCACCTGGGTGCCGCCCCTCCATCAACCCTTCCATATTTAATCGGCTCTCTTCCGGCTGTACAGACACAATGGAACCGCCAGCTGCCAGAATCATTCCAATAATCCGATCTGCCGAACTGCGTGACACCTTCCAATCCCATACTTCTCGACCATAATCCTGACGAACCATACTGCGATGGGATGCAATGATTCCCGGTTGATCAACAAGCAGCGCATCGATAACGGATTGTTCCAGCCCTTCCATCACACTTTGAATACTCAGAGCGGGCTCACCAGCTTGCTGCAAATCTTCCTGGCTCCAGCGACGCAGCACCGTTCCCTTCTGTAACACGATGACCTGATCCGCGAGACGTTCAATCAGCAATGGCTCATGGCAAGCTGTAACGATCTGGCTTCCTTCCTGTTTCCACTGTCTGAGCAAAGCTACAATTGCTTCCTGTGCCGGAACGTCCAGTCCGGACAATGGTTCATCAAGCAGCAATAACCCATCAGGTCCAGGCAGTAAAGCCTGAATCAAATTCACCTTCTGCAAAGTACCTTTGGATAACTGAGGCAGGTTCTGATCCAGCGCCGCGCCCACGAATAACAGCTCACTTAATTCCCCTATCCGTTGACGCAATATCTCAGGTCGCATGCCACGAATACGTCCCATTTCCCAAAGGTACTCTCTTGATGTGAAGGGCAGGCGTGACAGTCCATCCAGTGCATACATAATCCGCCCATGCCTGTGCTTGCGCAGCGAGCCTGAGTCAGGCAGTAACATACCCGCCAGCACACGCAGCAATGTGCTTTTGCCTGATCCATTCCTGCCCACCAGGACGATGCACTCCCCCTGACCTACTTCCAGATTGATATCATTCAATACCTGCACATCCCCAAGTCGTTTGCTCACCTGTTGTAGCGATATGATTCGTCCGTTTGAGCCTGCTGCTGCTTTTCCTGTTTTATCGAAGAATCTACTTGTCCTCCATCCCATAGAATCACATCCGTTCAGGAGCCTGAACGCCCAGTAAATATAGGCTGTAGGCAAGACGCTCCGCCGTACGCTCTGTTAACGCCACCCGGAAGGGTTTGACGTCAGCCGGCGCATCCGCAATCCGTTCCGTATGGTAAAAGCGGTTGAACGCTTGGGCAACATCTATCGCGTACTTGGCAATGACCGAAGGCTCGTTGCGATGAATTGCTTTTTCCAGATACTGCGGATAATCCGCCAGCAGTTTCAGCAATGCCCATGAAGTGTCACCGACCATGACCGGTTTGTTCTCTGAGTTTGCCGCAGCATTGTTACTACTACTAACATGGTCCAATTGATTTTCATTTTCCACACGCTCTGCCTCTGCCGCCTTGGCAAGCACGCTATTAATCCGGGCATGCGTATATTGCACATAAGGTCCTGTCTCTCCTTCAAAGCTCACCGCATCTTCAAGCGAGAAATCGACGTCGTTCAACCGGTTATTTCGCAGATCTCCGAATACAATCGCACCTACACCAACCGCTTCCGCAACCTCCTGCGAATTCGGAAGATTCGGATTTTTCTCCTGAATAATCTGTAATGCCCGAGCAACCGCCTCATCCAGTACCTCCTGCAAAAAGACGACTTTCCCCCGGCGGGTAGACATCTTCCGTCCTTCGAAACGCATCAAACCAAACGGAATATGTTCACAAATCTCAGACCACGCATACCCCATCCGGGATAATACCGCAAATACCTGACGGAAATGAAGCTTCTGCTCACCCCCAACCACGTACAGCATCTTATCCGCCTTCATCACATCATGACGATAAACGGCTGTTGCCAGATCCCGTGTTGGGTAGATGGTTGTTCCATCGGTTTTGATAATCAGGCAAGGTGGCATATTCTCATCCTCCAAACGTACCACCAGTGCGCCTTCACTCTCTTCCAGCAATCTTTTGAATTTCAGTTCTTCAACTACAGCACCCATCTTGTCGTTATAAAAGCTCTCACCCAGCGTATGGTCAAACTGTACATTCAGACGCTCATACATCCGGTTGAATTCTTTCATGCTCACTTCTACAAAAAAGGTCCATAACCGCTGTGCTTCTTCATCCCCTTGCTCCAGCTTGCGAAACCAATCTCGTGCTTCAATCTCCAGAGATGGATCACTCTCCGCCTCATCGTGAAACCGCACATACAGTTCCAATGATGTACGAATCGGCTCAGCCTGTAGCGCTTCATCATTACCCCAACGTTTGTAGGCTGCAATCTGTTTACCGAATTGCGTTCCCCAATCCCCCAGATGATTCACACTGACCGAAGTATAGCCTGCCTCGTTATATAACCGATACAATGCTGCCCCAATCACGGTGGAGCGCAGATGACCGATTCCGAACGGCTTGGCAATGTTAGGCGACGACATGTCGATTACGACGCGTGCACCTGCCCCCAGCTGCAGCTTGCCAAATGTTTTATGTCCCAGTTCTTGCAGCAGCTTCGGCGCCAGATCTTCCCGATTGAAACGTATGTTTACATAGGGTCCTGCTGGTGAAGCATCCAGCCCAACTGTCTGTAATTCGGCTGCAATATCAGCAGCGATGATCGCGGGTGCTTTTTTCAACGACTTGGCCAGAATAAAGCAGGGAAACGCCGCATCTCCCATCTCCACCTGTGGTGGAACCTCCAATAATCTCAACACCTCGTCTTGCTTCAATCCCGTTAAGGGAGCAATATGTGCTGCTGCCTGATTCATCAACATGTCAAACACTCCTAATCATTATCGTATTTAGCCATGCTATAGAAAACAAAAAAGCCCTCGTCTCTATATCAGAGACGAGAGCTGATCTTCACAGTTCCCGCGGTACCACTCTAGGTGAACATGTAGCAAATGTACATCATAGTACATTCACAGCCTGCTCCGCTCGGTGCGATTAACGGCCGCCTGCCGGATTGCCCTCTAGCCCATGCACTACACCCTCTCAAGGGTGTAAACATTCCTTCGGACAACCATCTCACGGGTGCGCTTCACTCAGGTCATGTCATACCGGCTTCCACCTGCCCCGGCTCGCTGTCATGCATGGATTCTGGCTACTCTCCCGATCACGGATATTCATCGTTTCAATTCATTGCCATCATTATACAGATCAAGCTCTGCTTTGGCAACCTGTTACATGCATTTCCCCATGGAGAACCTGCTTACAATAGAAGTTCTCGCCTGCTGATGGTGAAGAATTTTACTATGCTGTATCCATAAAAAAATCCCCTCCAGCAGACAACGTTGAAAAACATCTTATCGGATGCCTTATTTCGTTGTCTTCTGTGAGGGGATTAGCCTGGCATCTTGCATATGCCCAGGCTTTTTATTTTCAATTTAATTCAATGGAGTTATATTTACGCTACTGCGGCCATCATGCGGCAAGCCTCTGCACATTTGCGGCACGCTTCTGCGCAAGCCTGGCAGTGATCATGTTGATGTTTGCCACACTCAGCAGCACAAGCTTCACACGCTTTCACACACAGTTCGCAAATTTCGTCAATGAAATCACTTCCGCGTGTCATTGCTTGGGCAGCAAAATTGCAGATCTCTGCACATTCCCGATCCAAACGAATGCAATCACGCAGCATCGCCAGATCATATTCTTTCAGACTCGATATGTAACATACATTGCAAGCATTCATACACTCCAGGCAAGCATCGATACATTGTTGATATTGTTGTTGTGTCATTTAAAGTTACCTCCCAGACTAAGTTTGCTATGCTTCTTAATACCCCGTCTGGAGGAACCTTGAATCATTTAGCCTGATTTATTGCCTCTAATTCCAGCAATTGGTTGCGAATGACCGACTGATCGAAATGCTCACCTATAAACACAGCTACGTTAGGCACATCCCCCTGAGGCGTGATCTTCATATAATCCGATTCCCGGTAAGCATATTGGAACCAGAACCGACTGGACGTATCGCTAAAAGATAAAATCCCTTTTGCCCGATACACGTCGCGTGGTAACTCAGCTATCAAACGCTCAAAGGCCTCACTGTTCACCGGCTGGGTGAAATAGTGCGTATACACCATGACATGTTCATGCGAAGCATGGGTATGGGCATGATTATGGTCATGATCATGAGGAGAACCATGGACATTCTCCTGGGATTGTTGATGGGCTTCGTGATCATGATGCACATGCTCATGGTATTCATGACCATGACTGCATCCATGCTCCGCACAAGCTTCGGAATGAACGTGATGTGCCTGTTCTGCATTCTTACTCGCTTCTTCTACAGATTGATAGGCATGCACATTGTCTCCGCTACGAAGCAGCATATCCATGTCGACTTCACACTTCACCGTAGGCAGTACCGGAGCGAAACCGTTCCAGCGTGCCAACAGGTCTCGCAAATCTGCCAACTGCTGCTCATTCACCCGGTCCGTTTTGTTCAGGAGAAGTACAGACGCACAGCGAATCTGTTCCTGCATAAGCTTGAAGGTTTGGCCCTTCTGCTCCTGGTACAGCCCTGACAGATGAGCGGCATCTACCACAGTGATCAGGCTTTTCAGTTCCAGTCGCATATAGAGGGAAGTTTCCGTTACTGCATCCAGAATCTCCATCGGGTTTGCTGCTCCCGTTGCTTCGATGATAATCACATCAGGCGATTCCTCCTGCACAAGATCAGTAAGTTGCAGCCCCAAGTCACCGCGAACAGTACAGCAGATACACCCTCCTAACATTTCCGTCATTGGCACGGAAGCATCCACAATCTGACCATCCAGATTCACTTCACCCAATTCATTCATGACCACTGCGGGCCGGAGACCTTGTTGCTGCCAATGTTCAATCAGTTGAACAAGCAGTGTCGTTTTGCCACTACCCAAGAAGCCTGACAATATATATACAGGTATGGATGATTCATTTGTTTTTAATTCACTCATCGTTGTTCACCTCTCTATTTGTCCAATGAAACTGGTCTATCTCTATCCTAGCGAGTGTACACTATCCTGCAATCTTTGCGCAATCCTGGCCTTCTATTTGCAAGTCCATTGCCTCACTCTTCTTAATGGTCTATGCTATGAGAACGTGTTGATTGGAGGAGGATGCATGATGAACAATTCAGTGGAACAACATCGTCAGGAAGCCCCTGACACGGTATCCTGCATGATTGTAACCGTATCGGATACCCGCACCAAGGACACCGATACAAGTGGACAACTTATGCACAAGCTGCTGACCGATTCAGGCTACCAGATCGTCGATTATATCATTACACCGGATGAGACCGAAACTATTCAAAGCATCCTGCAAGATGCAGCCGTTCGTGACGATATCGAAGCCGTACTGCTCAGCGGCGGAACCGGAATTGCACCTCGTGATACAACATATGAGGCAGTATCCTCACTCCTCGATAAGGAGTTGCCTGGCTTTGGTGAAATCTTTCGCTTCCTTAGTTATACCGAGGATATCGGTTCTGCTGCCATTCTTAGCCGGGCGGTTGCCGGAACGATTGGTCGTACAGCCGTATTCTCCATGCCAGGCTCCAAGGGAGCTGTCAAGCTGGCAATGGAAAAACTCATTTTGCCAGAGCTGAGGCATGTCATGCGTGAAATATATAAACCCGTCTGAATAATCAGACGGGTTTTTCGGATTTATTTTAGTGGAGTCGATTACTTCAGTTGCTCAAGCACTTGCTGGAATACCTGCATAACGTCTTCTTCATAATCGTCCTTTTCTCCACCTGAAGCCGTATAGACCAGTGACACGTAGTCTTTGCTGCGAATCGTTGTTTTGCCAAGCACATTTTCCATCACAGCCTCATCGCCATCATTACCGTACATTTCGTTCATCTGGGCTGCTCTTGTAGGGGCATCACTGAAAATGTGGACCTTTATAATATGTCTGCCACTTCCATTCAGCAAGTACATGTAAGAGATTCCACCCTCACCATCATCAGCGGACATATTATTCATCAACTTCATGCCTTTTGCAGCAAAAGCTTCATCCAACTTCTGAATTAATGGACCATTTAACCCGTGACCCTGACTCTTTGCCCGAACATTTCCTTCATCTGTCGCTTGTCGGGTATATATTTTCCGTTCCTGCTCAACATTCGATGCCGAACACGCCACTGTAGATATTGCACATAGCACCACAATCATACTGACCAGAACAGACTTCACACGTCCAGATCTGTGATGCAATCCTTTTCCGTTAACACGCATACTCATCCTTCCTTTCCCGCCACATGCAGGGTGACGCTCTCAGGTAGAGTTAGCATGTCTAGGAGAAAAGAATCTTATTCGGCAGGCGTTTCCGACAGCGTATTAACTACAGTACGACCTACAGCACCGCCCTTGAGGATCGTTTCCAGTGTCTGAGGCAGTTGTGCCCATGAGATTTCCTGAATCCCCAGCTCCAGTGCCCGATCCGGCTTCCATTCTCCGCCAAGCAGCTTCCATATCCGTTCCCGCCGTTCCATCGGGCAATAGACTGAATCAATCCCAATTAATTGGATTCCTCGCAAAATAAACGGAAATACGGTGGACTCGAACGCAGCTCCTCCGGTTAAGCCTGATACGGCGACAGCGCCTCCGTATTGAATCTGTTTCAGACGTTCGGCCAGTGCCGGACCTGCTGCCGGATCAATTACACCTGCCCAGAGCTGTTTGCCCATTGCACCCTTGGCTGGCGCATCCGCTTCTTCACGTGAAATGACATGTGAGGCTCCCAGATTCCGAAGCAGCTGCTCCTGTTGATCTTTTTTGCCTGTACTTGCTGTCACTTCAAATCCCAGCTTCGCCAGAATAGCCACCGCCATACTGCCTACCCCTCCAGTTGCTCCCGTCACCAGAATATTGCCCATCTCCGGAGTCACTCCAGCCCGCAACAAAGCATCTACCGAAAGTGCTGCCGTGAACCCTGCCGTACCAATCGCCATCGCTTCCTTCTCACTGAGTCCATGCGGCAGAGGAACAAGCCATTCGCTGCGCAGACGCGCATATTGACTATACCCTCCAAAATGAGACACACCCGGCTCGAAGCCTGTGCTGATCACCCGATCCCCCGGTGCAAACCGGCCGCTCACGGATTCCTCAACAATCCCTGCAAGATCGATTCCCGGTACGATCGGATATTCGCGAACCACACCGCCCTTTTCTGTTGTGGCGAGTCCATCTTTAAAATTGACGCTTGAGTATTGAACCTGTAGGGTTACGTCACCATTAGGCAAGTCCTCTTTCGTCAGCTGCTCCATAGCAGCCTTCACGCCACCTTGTTCTTCTTTGCGCACGACATACGCAGGAAAAGTGTTTTTCATTCGTTATCCTCTCCTTAATTATGATTTACATATTTTTCTATTCACATCATGAATTGTTCGTCTTCAAATTAAATAAGTATAAGGGCGGCATCCGTCAAACTCAATCTCTCCGGCTTGTCATTAAATAAATGAGTGGGCCTATCAATGGGATCACCCCTGCAACGGCCCACCCGCGAGATCCTCTCGCTTTCCCTGACCTCCTTAACAGCAGGCAAGCAAAAATGGCCGGATAAATCCCAAGCCACGAAAATACGGTTAGCAGCCAGGGTTCCTTACTTTGCAGTGTAACCAGCTCTTTAAACACAGGGTCAATCCCAAGCGGCTGCCCAGGTACCCAAAACCAGGCATACACAATGAAGGCCAGCCAGATCAGTGCCAAAATCCATCTCATGGTTGCACCTCCTCTTTCATTCATCCCCGGCAGATACGCAATTGAAACAGACACAGAAACGGATCCTGTCGAAAGGCAAGCTCTGAAAGATGCAGCATTTGACGTCTCCTGCGCTTTCCCGAGAAATAATTGCTTCATTTCCCTGTAGACCTGCGTCCGTTGAAGGTATAGTATACCGCAGTTCATGGACTGTCTGTCCATGATGTTTCACACACCATCCGTCGTCCTTTGAACACAATGGTGGAAGAGCAAAAAGGCATAACCCGGTTTACTTCCTTCCGGTTATGCCCCTTTATTTGATTTATTCTTCGGTGGATTGCACGTGCTCAGCAATGAGCTTCTGCTTCATATTCCAGGCCGCAGGGCTGATATTTACACGGTAAATCTCAGGATTGAGTTTACGCAAATATTCCGGCCAGAAGAGATCCATCTGCTCGCGGTGATAACTGCGAATCTCATCCAGGGTAGGCAGTTCATACACTTTGCGTCCATTCACAAAGATCGGTTCCAGCATGTTCACTGCTTCGTAGCGGGTTACCGTCTTTTTCAGATAAGGGTGTAGCGGGTTGAACAGCTTGAGCGGCCCGCCCTGTAGCGGTTGCTCTTCTCCTGGATAGCAGATATAATCTGCAATCGCCTTGCCATGTTTCGGATCAATGATCCGGAAAACTTCTTTTTTACCTGGTGTGGAAACTTTTTCGGGATTCGCCGAAATTTTGATTGTAGGCAGCATGGCACCGTCCACTTCACGCTCCACCAATTTGTACACGCCACCCAACGAAGGCTGGTCAGAAGCGGTAATTAGCTGTGTACCCACTCCCCATGTATCAATGCGAGCCCCTTGCGCCTTAAGGTTAAAAATCGTATTTTCATCCAGATCGTTGGAAGCTACAATCTTGACGTAATCCAGTCCGGCGTCGTCCAGCATCTGCCGAGCTTGAATGGATAGATACGCAAGGTCCCCGCTATCCAGACGAATGGCGTTCATCTTTTTGCCTTGGCTCTCCAGCTTCTTGGCGGTCTTGATTGCATGAGGAACACCACTGTTCAATGTATCAAAGGTATCCACAAGCAGTGTCACTTGATCTGGCAGCACTTTGGCATAGACGTCAAACGCCTCCTGCTCACTCATGAAGCTCTGCACCCATGAATGGGCATGTGTCCCTGCTGTCGGAATTCCGAAGCGCTCTCCAGCCAGCATATTGGACGTTGCATGGAAACCTGCTACATACGAGGCACGCGCTCCCCAAATGGCCGCATCCGCTTCCTGTGCCCGTCGTGTCCCGAATTCGAGCAACGTGTCCTGACTTGCCACCTGTTTGATCCGGGAAGCCTTGGTTGCAATTAACGTCTGATAATTCATGAAGTTAAGTATCGCCGTCTCCACCAGTTGTGTCTCCATAATGGAGCCTTCTACCCGAATGAGCGGTTCATCAGGGAAAACGAGCGCCCCTTCCTTCATGGAATGAATCGTCCCCTGAAATGAAAACTGGAGCAACTCTTCCAGAAAGACCGGATCGTAATTCTCCTCTTGTTTGGATAAATATTTGATGTCCTCCATCGTAAACCGAAGCTGGCTGATATAATTCACAATGCGTTCCAATCCGGCAAATACGGCATATCCGTTGCCAAAAGGAAGCTTGCGGAAATAGGCTTCAAACACCGCTTTCCGTTTGTGAGTTCCATTCACCCAATGGGCGTACATCATATTGATTTGATATTTATCCGTATGTAAAGCCAGGCTAGTCGTCTGCATTTGTCTCATCCTCTCTGACTTCCGCTTGTGCCGGCAGGTCTAGCCTGCAGACACGGGTCAACATGTGGAGACTCATTGCTCATGATTCATGATTCTGGTTAACGTACCATTGCATAAGTCTCCGGTTTATTCCTATTCACCATATTCCCCAGCAACATAACTCTCGTTAAACAGGATATGATCACAGGTTCATTTACAGATTCAAGCCTGCGAGAACGGTATCGCTCGCTTTGACTACCTGAGCCCCAAGGCTAGAACGAAAATGTCCAAGCGCCCAATCATGTCCCGGTTGATTGAAGCTCGCCACGGCGTCTTCATATACCGTTATGTGAAAACCTTTATTATAAGCATCCACTGCCGTGTGCAGTACGCAAATATCTGTACATACCCCGATCAGTGCAATGTCTGTTATTCCACGTTCACGCAGCCGCAGCTCCAGATCTGTACCACAGAATGCGCTGTATCTTGTTTTATCCATCCAACGAATCTGAGATTCCCGTTCTTCCATAACCTGGGCCAGACGACCATAAAGCTGTCTTCCCTCCGTACCCCTGATGTTATGGGGCGAAAAAAGGGCAGTTTCCGGATGGTAAGGATCATTCTCGTCATGCGAGTCCACAGCCATAACAACCTCATGCTTGTTATTGCAATAAGCCTCCGTTATCGCTGCAATCGTCTCCTCAATCTCCACAGCAGGCTGGCCTACAGGCAACGAACCTGTCACAAAATCACGTGTAAAATCGATTACAATCAGTGCTTTCATCGTCCACACTCCCTTTTTGAGAATAGGTTGATCCTGATTCAATCCATCATGATTCGCTTGCGAATTAAGTATAGATGGAAAGACGAGGTACAAGCTCGGTAAAACGGTACAACTGCGCCGGACGCTGTGAGTATTGATTGGAGCTTAGCAGGTTGCCCTCCTCATCCCGAACCTCTTCCACAATGCCTTTGCGGCTGCGTGTTGAAGTGATTTTCCGAATGAAATTCGGTTCTTCAAAGTCAGGTACAACACTCTGAATCACTTGGTATAACTCGCTTAGTGTAAAATCACGAGGCAGGAACTGTCGTGCAATTGTCGTTTCCAGCATTTGCTGCTGAATACGCCGGTACGCATCTTCTATAATCGTGCGGTGATCAAAGGCAAGTTCGAGCTCCTGCAATGCTTCCTGAATCGTAAACAATCCAACATCCTCAGCATCATCCGCCGCCTGACGGTGTTCCAGCATCCATTCCTCTACCAGTGCAAAAAACGCATGTGAGATAATCCATCCTCTGGGGTCACGCCCAGGCTGACTATATACATTCAAATACTCCAGATGTCCGCCGTCCACACCTGTCTCTTCCATCAACTCGCGCTTTGCAGCACCATAGATGGATTCATTTTCCTGACAAAATCCACCTGGCAACGCCCATCTTCCCGCAAAAGGCCAACCTTTGCGTTTGATCAGCATGACCTTCAACTCCCGGATGGGGAGTGTCTTGGTTACGGTCTTGCGCTCCCGCTTGGTCAAGGTGAACATGACGATATCCGCGGGAACACCATCGGGGGTACGATATTTCTTGGAACTATAGGCACGTGCTGCCTGTTCATCGCTTTCAGTATTGAATTGTTCGTAGTTTTCGCTCATGGGCACCACCGACTATTCTCATTTTGATATTTTCATTATGACATAATAATATCTTTTGTCAACCTTGAGATTCCGTGTTTTGCGCTTTTACTCGCGCTATACGGAATGTAGCTGTTGCCATGCACCCCAACGTACCAGATGCATCCCGGACCTCAGATTGTGCCGTCACACTACGCCCCGCTTGATGCAGGATCGTTGATGTCACGATTAATTCCCCTTGTTTCATGGGTGCCAAGAAATGCACATTCAGATTGGTGGTCACACAACTGTCTACTGCCATTGCGGCTGTAGCTACCATACCCATCGACTGATCCATGAGAGATGTCAGCACACCACCATGAATAATCCCCATGGAGTTGGTGTGATGTTCACCCGCTGTCAGCGCGATCTGTACTTCTTTTCCGTCGCCTTTAATATAACGACAACCGAGAAAGCCCCAAAATCTTCCGTTTCCTTCTTCAACCATTTTGTCCAAAATACCCATTATTGATTTCCCCTTTAGTGCACTTTAAGTATAAAGCCCATGATGTATGTTGTTTTTAAATAATGATATTTCCAGCATTGCTTCTCTTCGTAGTTGATTTAAAGTGCTTCGTCATTATATAAAGCCTGCTCTTACGGAACAGGTCTTATCCAGTGAAGTTGTCTTGATCAATCCACCACAGAAAATAACCCCACC
This sequence comes from Paenibacillus sp. GL_099_B, assembly GCF_057835695.1. Taxonomy (NCBI): domain Bacteria; kingdom Bacillati; phylum Bacillota; class Bacilli; order Caryophanales; family Paenibacillaceae; genus Paenibacillus; species Paenibacillus sp. GL_099_B. The sequence continues at coordinate 2,578,328 of NZ_CM174430.1, read as the reverse complement.
AGGTCGAGTCTTAGATGATCAAAAAAGGCGCGGACTGCGTCCGCACCCTTCCGTTCACTTACCCGCAGCTGGTTGGAGGTGAATCCGTACCTGCCTCCACGTTCACTTTCTCGGAGACGGTATCCCGAATTACAGAAATAACAAGCTGAAGCAAATAATTGATATCGCTTTGACTTTGCTGGAATTCCGTAACCAGTGGAATGCTGTCCATCTCTTCCTGCAGATCCTCAATTTCCTGTTCGATTTTGCTGACCATATCTGCATTTTTGAAGCTTTCAAAAGCAACGATTTCCTTTTGTTTTTTCTTGATCGTTGCAATCAATTGCTGGATGCGTTCATGATCACGAATTTTGGACTCAGCCTGTTGGAACTGTTTAACTTCCTCGCTCGTTCCAAGCATATCAGCCAATTCTTTGGCTTTTCCCATAATGTCGTCGCGTATAACCAGATTGCGCGTATCGTAGGTAGGCATTCCATAATCGTTGTACTGCACTTCTTCCTGCGCCACTCGAAATCGCTCCATTCTATGAGATGATATAAGATGAAACGGATGAATAATATTAGAGTCGGACAACTGCTCCATGCCCGCTACGGCTACGGATCGTTCTTTCGATCGCTGTTGTCCCCAAATTTTTCTGATTGAATTTTAACGGTTAAAATTTGGGGACAAAGGCGAACGCTACGCTTCTACAGAATCGATTCCGTTTCCTTCGCTACTTTCGCTGTCATTCCAAATTCTAATATCCCAACATCCGATTTCATCTTATTAGGTTTGTGTATTACTGATTGGCGGCTACTGGCTCTGAGAGCAGATTGCCCCGAATATAGAAAGTCATTGGATCGGTGATTTCCACATGCACAAAAGTACCGATCAAGTCTTTAGGTCCTTCAAAGTGTACCAGCTTGTTGCTGCGTGTACGTCCTGCCAGAACATTGGAATTCCGTTTGCTCTCACCTTCGACCAGCACCTCAACAACCTTGCCGCGCTGCTTCTCATTGCTGCTATGGCTGTATGCATTGATCGTCTCGTTCAAGCGTTTCAAGCGTTCCTTCTTCACGTCCATCGGCACGTTATCCTCCATCACCGCAGCAGGTGTACCTTCACGCGGAGAGTAGATGAATGTATAGGCAAAGTCGTAGCCGACTTCCTTGACCAGTGACAGCGTATCTTCAAACTGTTCTTCCGTCTCCCCCGGGAAACCAACGATAATATCAGTGGTTAACACGACATCTGGAATTGCAGTTTTAATTTTGTCAGCAAGCTTCAAGTAGTGTTCCCGACTGTACTTGCGGCTCATACGTTTCAGCACTTCCGTGCTGCCAGACTGCACAGGCAGATGGATATGTTCCACTAGGTTCCCGCCCTTTGCAAGCACCTCAATCAGATGATCATCGAAGTCACGTGGATGACTGGTTGTAAACCGAACCCGTGGAATATCGATTTTTCGAATATCATCCATCAGGTCACCGAAGCTGTACTTCAGATCCGTGAAGTCCTTGCCATAAGCATTGACGTTCTGGCCGAGCAGCGTAATTTCCTTGAAGCCTTGTCTTGCCAGTTCGCGAACTTCGGCAATAACATCTTCTGGACGTCGACTGCGCTCTTTCCCCCGTGTGAACGGGACGATACAATATGTACAGAACTTGTCGCAACCATACATAATGTTCACCCAGCCGCGCATGCCCTCACGTTTTTTCGGTAGGTTCTCAATGATGTCGCCTTCCTTGGACCATACCTCAACAACCATTTCTTTACTGAACAGCGCTTCCTGAATCAGATGTGGCAGCCGATGTACGTTGTGTGTACCAAAAATCATATCCACAAAGCCATGCTTCTGCATGATCCGGTTCACGACGCCTTCTTCCTGCGACATACAACCACACACACCCAGCAACAAGCCTGGACGTTCGGTTTTCAGGGTTTTCAGATGGCCCAGTTCACCAAACACTTTATCTTCCGCATTTTCCCGAATCGCACATGTGTTTAACAGAATGATATCTGCCTCTTTGCGATCCTCGGTAGCCTGATAGCCCATCGATTCAAGTAATCCTTTAATAGTCTCCGAATCATGCTCATTCATCTGGCATCCATACGTATATACGATATAGCGTTTGCCTTTCCCCACGTTTTTCAGTTCAGCGGGTACGGCCGTTTCGTAAAGCACCTGAACGTCTTCCTTGCCCCGTTGTTTCTCCTGACGATGATTGGGTTCCGACTTGATGTTAATCTCCCGGCCCCGGATTCTTATCTTTTTGCTGAATTCATCTTGCGAAATTACTTTGGCATCGGAGAAATCAAAATATTGGGAGTAATCCTTTTTTGAGTCTTTAGCCATTTCCTTCGGTCACTCCTTACAGCCTCTATTAATAAAAATTCGTTTTTTCATCTTGTTTCACGTGATTTGCACGCTTTATACATCAAAAGAGCATTACAGCAAATTATAACATGAATTGGGCTGTAGTTCCACATCCAAAGCCGCTGCCCCTTCACCTATCCCGAAATCTGCGCAGGTCTGCTGAACACCCCAAAAACACACAAAAACCTGAGCTTACCCTTAGGTCGATTGTAGTCGACGCTGTGGATATACTCAGGTTTATAGGTTCATTCAAGCCGCTAGGATCGCGCCTGAAGATTGTTCCATGTGATTAGTCGATGATTTCAGCAGTATCGCCGTTACGAGCGCCAGCTGCATTAGCTTCATCCGTATCAATATGCATGTCCAGTGCAAAGGAATCCGATACACGAGCCAGTACATTTTCCAGTACCAGACCACGATCTCCACCCAGACGGACTTTCAGCAATTGTTTGTCCTCAATACCCCATTTAGCAGCATCAGAAGTATGGAAGTGGATGTGACGAGCAGCAACGATAACACCTTTATCAATTGTAACTTCGCCAGCAGGTCCTTTAATCGTGATACCTGGAGTACCTTCGATGCTTCCGGATTCACGTACAGGTGCCTTAACACCAATAGCGAAAGAGTCTGTCATCGAGATTTCCAGTTGTGTTTCCGGACGAACAGGTCCAAGGATACGCACTTTATCAAACTGTCCTTTCGAACCAATAACCGCTACTGTTTCGTTAGCAGCATATTGCCCAGGTTGGGACAGAGGTTTAAATTCAGTCAATTCGTAGCCTTTACCAAACAAAATTTCAACGTGCTCTTGAGATACATGAATGTGACGGGCAGATACGCCCACAGGTACTGTTTTGCTCATTTTGAATTTCACTCCTTGTTTATCTATGGCCTGTAGCCAGGCTCTTAACAATCCTATGGTATTATACCCCTTTTTGAAGTGAAATGAAAACGAACTGCTGAAAATTCATGAAATACACTTATTTTGCAATCATTAATCCCCTGCATTTGGTAAATTCGTCTGAACATGTGCGACTTTTGCTTCCATCTCGTTTTCTTCAGGGACCTACAGCTTCATCATTTTAAATGTTCCATCTTCAAATTTTTCTCCGGCAAGTTTTCTCCTAAATAACTCATCGCATTACCCCACATCCAACCACGAACCAGTGATTCGTCGTAGTGCTTGAGCAGAGTATTGATCAGCTTTGGATACTGCCCGGTATGTTCAAGGTTATGGATATACGTAGGAATTCCGTCAAAATCAGACCCCATCATCAGATGATGCTCCCCACCCAGAGCACATATCCGCTCAATATGAGGCAATAGATCTTCAATACACACTTCGCCTTCCTGCTTCACAAACCAAGGTACAAACGTCAGTCCGATACGACCTTCCCGAGCAATAATGGCCCGAATCTGATCATCTTTCAGATTACGCACATGCGGGCATATGGCGTAACTGTTGGAATGCGAAGCGATAAAAGGGCGTTCACTAAGGTCAGCAAGCTCCCAGAAACCTTCCTCGGTCAGATGTGAAACATCCAGCAGCATGCCGATTTGGTTACAAAGGTGAACCAGCTCCCTGCCCTTCTCGGTTAGTCCCGCCCCACGTTTCTCCAAAACACCATCAGCTGCCCAATTGGCATAGTTCCAGGTAAGTCCAACGATCCTCACACCCATTTGATAACACAACTCCAGATAAAAGAGGTTGCCTTCCAGTCCATCGACACCTTCAAGTGTAAGTAGCCCCCATGGTCTGTCCGTCTGCTCTACCTGCGTAAGCTGTTCCCGCCATAATAATGTATGTGTACCTTCAGATCGTTCTTTGGTTATCTCCACTCGTTTGCGGTAGATGTCCAACTGCCCCATCACATGTTCAAACTTGCCTCTGCCAAGCACTTCGGGCAAATAGATTGCAAAGGCCTGTAAACCAATGTTGCCTTCCCTCAGGCGTTCCAGATTCACATTCAGTTGTGAAGCATTTTCAAATGAAAGGCTAGGGTTCATCAGCATTTTACTCAAAGCATCACAATGAAAATCGGCTACTCGCCAGTTGTGCATCACAATCTCTCCTTCTACACGGTTATGTTATGTAATAAAACGCAAAAAAAACCTGTCTACTTCGTAAACAGGTTCAATGCATAAGTGCATGTATTATCTGGGCTCCACAATCAGCTTAATGGCCGTTCGGTCCTCGCCGTCGATCACAATGTCTGTAAAAGCTGGAATACAAATCAAGTCAACTCCGCTTGGTGCTACAAATCCCCGGGCTATCGCTACCGCTTTAATGGCTTGGTTCAGTGCTCCCGCTCCAATTGCCTGCAGTTCAGCATTTCCACGTTCACGAAGAACCCCTGCAAGAGCGCCGGCTACAGAATTAGGATTGGACTTTGCTGAAACTTTTAATACATCCATGGTAAGTACCTCCCTGGGAATGTTGAATGTTTGTTTCCACTTAATAGATGTTATTCGCGGGAGGCAAAAAAATTCCTTCTTTTTAGACGGGTTTCCCTTCAAATTGGGACAATACCCCTATTCCATGCGCCACTCGTCCTCCATCAGACGAATTTTTTCAATGCGTGTTGCAGCACCTGTGGCTTCATCAATCTCCACAAATACACCGTGGAAATGCCATTTGCCATCATCCACAACAAATCGTACCGGAAGCTGGGTGTAGAACTTGCGAAGCACCGCTTCACGCTCCATGCCTAATATGCCGTCACGCGGCCCTACCATGCCTGCATCAGTTAAATAAGCTGTTCCTCCTGGCAAAATACGATCATCGTTGCTCTGCACATGTGTATGTGTACCTACGACCAGCGATGCACGTCCATCCAGATGCCAGCCCATGGCAATCTTCTCTGACGTTGCTTCGGCATGCATATCGACCAGAATGCATTTATGGTCTTGACGCAGTTCATCCACAATTTCATCAGCAACGCGAAATGGACAATCCAGAGCGGGCAGGAACGTCCGCCCTTGCAGATTGACAATCGCTAGCTCCTTGCCTTCTCCTTTGACTACGGTGTATCCACGCCCTGGTGTTCCTGGAGGAAAGTTCGCAGGACGAATCATACGTGGCTCATCATCTATAAAATCAAATATGTCCTTATTGTCCCAGGTATGATTACCAAGAGTGATGCCATGCACACCCCAGTTGAAAAATTCATTCGCAATTGCCCCGGTGATTCCCCGGCCTGCCGCTGCATTTTCCCCATTTACAATGACCACATGTGGCTTATACTTCGTTTTGAGGTAGGGGAGGTTCTCCTTCAATGCCTTACGCCCCACGTTCCCCACAATATCACCAATAAACAAAACTTTCATGTTACTGCCTCCTTAATCCCTACCAAGCGGAACCTTCTTCAAAGCATCCGAAACTTCGCAGGACCTCTATCTCTTGCTCACCAATTTTATTATGAAAATGCCTTTTAACAGGCTATCAACAGGAAAAGTGGCCCACTACTGCGGCCACTTTTCCGTAATGCTCTATTTTGCGTATTCAACCGCACGGGTTTCCCGGATGACGGTGACCTTGATGTGACCCGGATAATCGAGTTCGTTCTCGATCATCTTCGTGATGTCACGCGCGAGGCGGAATGCTTCAGCATCATCGATTTTCTCAGGCTGTACCATAACGCGAACTTCGCGTCCGGCCTGAATTGCATACGATTTCTCGACACCTTCGAACGATTCCGAAATCTCTTCCAGCTTCTCCAGTCGTTTGATATACGTTTCCAGCGTTTCGCGGCGTGCGCCTGGTCTTGCTGCGGAAAGCGCATCTGCTGCACCAACCAACATGGCAATAACCGAAGTCGCTTCGCAATCCCCGTGATGGGACGCGATACTGTTGATTACAACCGGATGTTCTTTGTATTTCTTCGCTAGTTCCACGCCGATTTCGACGTGTGATCCTTCCACTTCGTGATCCAGCGCTTTACCGATGTCATGCAATAGACCTGCACGTCTTGCCAGGGTTACGTCTTCTCCGAGTTCGCCAGCCATCAATCCAGCCAGATAAGCGACTTCCATCGAATGTTTCAAGACGTTTTGACCATAGCTTGTACGGAACTTCAACCGGCCCAGAATTTTAATTAAGTCCGGATGCAGACCATGCACGCCCACTTCAAAGGTAGCTTGCTCACCGTATTCACGGATACGCTCATCCACTTCTTTGCGGGATTTCTCCACCATCTCTTCAATCCGTGCCGGGTGAATACGTCCATCAGCCACCAGTTTTTCGAGGGCAGTACGGGCGATTTCACGACGAATCGGGTCAAAGCCCGACAGAATAACAGCTTCTGGCGTATCATCAATAATGAGGTCAATCCCGGTAAGGGTTTCAAGCGCACGGATGTTACGTCCTTCACGACCGATAATCCGGCCTTTCATTTCTTCATTTGGCAAAGTAACAACGGATACCGTTGTCTCCGCCACGTGATCAGCCGCACAGCGTTGGATGGCGAGTGTAATAATCTCGCGGGACTTTTTGTCCGCTTCTTCCTTCGCTTGCTGTTCAATGTCCTTGATCATTTGAGCCGTCTCATGACGAACTTCCTGTTCTACGTTGGACAGTATGATACTGCGTGCGTCTTCCATAGTGAGGTTGGATATGCGCTCCAGCTCCGTCACCTGGTTTTTGTAGATCATCTCGATCTGCTGCTGTGTCTCATCAATTCGTTTCTCTTTGTTAGCCACTTGCTCTTCTTTACGTTCGAGTGATTCCAATTTTTTATCCAGCGACTCTTCTTTTTGCAACAATCGTCTTTCTTGTCGTTGAATTTCGTTCCGACGTTCACGAGTGTCTTTTTCAGCTTCGGCGCGAATGCGATGGATTTCATCCTTCGCTTCCAACACCGTTTCTTTCTTCAGTGCTTCTGCCTCTTTCTTCGCGTTCTCCACGATTTGTACGGCAGCTTCTTCCGCACTGGAGATCTTAGCTTCTGCAAGAGATTTGCGAATAAAATATCCTACTCCGAACCCAATGAATAGCGCGGCTGCAACGAGAGCGATCGTGATTGCAGGATTCATACTGTTCACCTCCTCGTTGGTTCCTCCAAGGCATTCCTTGGGTCAATTTGCAGTTTTCAAGCCTAACATATTTTTGGGAATAACGAATACTCACGGCGATCCCCCGCCGATTTTCATTTCAAGTGTACATGTTGCCACGTACTATTCACCGTCTCCAGCGAACCCATAATCATGAATGGTATAAATCTTAAAAAACAGAAACCGCTTTTTTGGAAGGAAAAAGGGTTGTCCATTTCTTACAGACTCATGTCCATTTTAGTATTTGACGAAAGAAATTGTCAAGAGAATGCAGTATAGTGAGTACAGTCTGCTAATCCCATAACAACGCTTCGTCTTCTTCGGGGTCCCCCGCCTCGTCTTCTTCAATTAAACAATTCACGACCCGACGCACCATATCCATGGAAAAACCTCGTCGCATCAAGAAGGGAAGCGTTTTACGTTTCTTCTCCTTGATGTCTCCTTTGACCTGATTCCATTTTTTTCGTCCGGCGGTTAGAGCTGTCTCAAATTCCGTATCCGTACTTACACCTTCCAGTGCTTCAGCAATCAGCTCATTGGCAATGCCCTTCTGACGCAGCTCTTGCCTTATCCACAGTTTTCCCTTCCGCTGGCCCTCCATACGCTGACGAGTCCATTCCTTCGCAAACAGTTCGTCATCGACCAAATTCTCCCGCTCAAGCCGATCCATGGCCTCTTCAATCAACGGTGCAGCAAACTCTTTCTGACGAAGCTTCTGACTTAATTCGTGGCGTGTGCGGGGTTTATGCTCCAGAAATCGCAAAGACTGCACATACGTCCGCTGTCGCTCGTCAGCTACTATGATATCTTCCAAGTCCTTTTTCAGAAACGTATTTCCCCGGGTCATCCGATATTTAATCATTACATCTTCAAGCACCGTGATCGAATATAAACCAAAGGTAATTCGGTAACGAGCTTCCCTGCTCTTCGTTCGTTCAACTCGTGTAATGGTAAGTTCTTCGTTATCCGGGAATTGGGAGATTCCCTCCAGCTCGGCTTCTTCATATAAATCATCTTCATGTTGATCCATTTCGGTCTCCCCTTCCATGTCATTTTGTGTGTCTGTGAACTGCACGGCCTAACTGACAAGTACATAGCAAATTAAAAGACTTCCTCGGATACGATTAGCACATCTCCGACGGAGATAACACAGCTACACTGAATACGTTTAGCGTATCTTCATAGAGACATCAGACGCTAATACAAAAGGCCGGAAACAATATCCGGCCTCTCCCTAACAGTAAACGTGCCAACAGCCCCTGCCCATTCGGACAGAGGCTGTTGGACAGCGCGAGCGCACACACCATACCCCAAGCTAGATCGAGCCAAGCTCAATCAGACAAGCTTTGGGAGTTCAGAGGGCAACGCCCTCTAGGGCCCTTCCTACAAGGGAGGGTTACTCGTTAATTTCAAATAGTTCTTGTTCTTCTGCTGCTTCTTTTTGTTGCTCTTCGCTAGTTGGCGCAGGAACTGCAGTAGTCAAGTTACTGGCTACACGAATTTTTTGTTCAATGATTTCAGCAATATCTTTATGCTCTTTCATGAACTGCTTCGCGTTCTCACGGCCTTGTCCTAAACGCTCACCTTCGTATGAGTACCATGCACCACTTTTATTGACGATGTCCAGCTCTGTACCAATGTCAATGATACTGCCTTCTCTCGAAATACCCTCACCGTACATGATATCCACTTCCGCTTGTTTAAACGGAGGTGCTACTTTGTTTTTCACCACTTTAATACGCGTACGGTTACCAATCATGTCATTTCCTGATTTGATACTCTCAATACGGCGTACATCCAGACGTACCGTGGAATAAAATTTCAGGGCACGACCACCTGGTGTTGTTTCTGGGTTACCAAACATAACCCCGACCTTTTCACGAAGTTGGTTGATAAAGATCGCGATCGTTTTGGATTTACTGATTGCACCAGACAGTTTACGCAGTGCCTGAGACATCAGACGCGCTTGCAAACCGACATGGGAATCACCCATTTCGCCTTCGATTTCTGCTTTTGGTACCAATGCAGCCACAGAGTCAATAACGACAATATCCACAGCACCACTACGTACAAGAGCTTCTGCAATTTCAAGCCCTTGCTCACCCGTATCTGGCTGAGACAGAAGCAATTCGTCAATGTTAACACCAAGTTTGCTTGCGTATTGTGGGTCAAGAGCATGCTCGGCATCGATAAATGCAGCTTGTCCACCCACTCTTTGTACTTCAGCGATAGCATGCAATGCTACGGTTGTTTTACCAGAAGATTCAGGTCCATATATTTCAACAATACGGCCTTTAGGCAAGCCGCCTGTTCCTAATGCAATATCCAAAGCCAAGGAACCGCTGGGTATAATTTCCACATTCATGTGAGTCGACTCACCCAGTTTCATGATGGATCCTTTACCAAATTGCTTCTCTATTTGACGGAGCGCCATATCAAGCGCGGCACGACGGTCTGACAATAAGCTCACACCCTTTACTGTTTATAAGATAATGATACCTTGTTTTAACACGTTTGCCAAGCTTTTTTTCGAACATACATTCGTTTTTTTTGCAAAGGCCGAGGCGCCTCTTCCTCAAGGAAACTTTCCATTAAACAGAAAAAAGAACCGTAAACAAGGCTGTAGAGCCTGATTCTACGGTTCTTCCGTCTTCCTTTATTATACTTGTTTGCCATGGCAAATGCAATCCGAACTGTGACTAGTCCATCTCCACAAGCTTGCGCCACAAACGGTAAAGAATCGCTTTCGCTGAACGGATCCGAACCGTCTCCCGATTGCCATTAATGCGCAGTTCATGAATTTCTGTCTCTTTACCACGTTGGGCCAGAGCGATGAAGACAAGTCCTGGCGGTTTGCGTTCGGAATAACCAGGTCCCGCTACACCTGTCACTGACAGACCGAAGTCGGCATCCCCAATCATGCGAATCTGCTCTGCCAACACTTTGGCGACTTCCGGACTCACTGCGCCCGGTGCATCTTCACCTTCCAGATAGGAATGCGGCACATGGAGCAGCTTTTCTTTAATTTCATTGGAGTAACATACAATTCCGCCCTTAAGCATCGACGCACTGCCAGGAACTGATGTCAGACTCTGCATGACGAGCCCTCCTGTGCAGCTCTCAGCCGCGCTAAGGGTCAAACCCATATCAGACATCATGGTAACAATTGTGTACTCTATAGGCACATCCTCGTTCGCGTAGAGATGCTCTGGCAATCGTTCCCGAATCTGAACTTCCATTACATCCAGCTTCAGCTTTGCCTCACTCTCACTTGGAGCCTTTGTAGATACACGTACCGTAACTTCTCCCTCACTTGCATAAGGAGCAATGGTAGGATCTGTCTGTGTATCAATCAGATCAAGGAGTCGGTCTTCCAATGCCGATTCGCCAATTCCTGCAAACTTCAGCATTTTCGAGTAGATCGGCATTTCTTCTGTCAGTACATGCTGGAACAACCAAGGCTTAACTTCCTGTTCAAACATAGGAATTAGCTCTTTCGGTGGTCCAGGCATCACTACATAATGCTTGCCATTGTCGGAAATTGCATTTCCTGCGGCAAGGCCTGTTTCGTTCGCCAGCGGTGTCCCGCCTTCTATAACGATCGCCTGACGACGATTGTTTTCGGTCATGTCTACATTGCGATCTCGGAAGAAGCTCTCGATTTTGTCCATGGCCATTCGATCTATATGTAGCTTGCGGTTCAAGACCGCCGCAATCGCATCCTTGGTCAGGTCATCCTGTGTAGGACCGATGCCCCCAGAAAATAAAATGACGTCTGCACGACCCTGAGCGATGCGAATGGCGTCACTAAGTCGATTTAGATTATCACCAACCACCGTTTGGAAATATACATCAATCCCGATCGCAGCCAATTCACGGGATAGATATCTGGCATTGGTATTCACAATTTGTCCAAGCAACAATTCTGTGCCAACTGCAATGATTTCTGCCTTCATTCAGCATCCTCCTGTACACGTGGTGAGTGATCAAAGGGCAATAGGATAATTTCCTATTGCCCTTCGTACAAATGATTTCTTCATGCTTCCCCATTTAACCTTAAAAACGTTACGCTTTTGATAAATGAAGCAAATTTTTGTTTTTGATAAAGTAATCAATGCCTGACCAAATCGTAATAATCGCTGCAGCCCAAACGGCGATAACGTCCATGTGAATACCCGTGAATGAGAACGGGAAATTATTCAACAACAGCAGCACAATCGCCACAATTTGCACGACGGTCTTCAGTTTGCCCCAGGCACTTGCCGCAACAACCGAACCATCCAATAATGCAATCTGACGCAAGCCAGTAACCGCAAACTCACGACTAATAATGACCACAGCAATCCAGGAATCCAACTTGCCCATTTCCACAAGCGAAATCAGCACCGCAGTAACCAACAACTTGTCAGCCAGCGGATCAAGCAATTTCCCCAGGTTGGTGACCATATTATTTTTCCGCGCCAGATAGCCGTCAATTCCATCCGTGCTTGCTGCAATGATAAAAATGACAGCAGCAATCAATTGATTATACGGAAGCGATAAGCTTCCCAATTGCAACGGCTCTGGATAGAACGGAAAATCTACGAGCAGGAACACCATCAAAAAAGGGATTAAGCAAATTCGTGCAAGCGTAATCCGGTTGGGTAAATTCACAAGACGCCCTCCCTCTTATCCTCCATTACTCCAAACATTCATCTTAATCCCGTATTCATCATCCGGAACATGAAATTTACAGTTTCACTGTCAATCAGCACTAAAGTGCTCTCACTATGTAAAAACGCAAAAAATAAAGTCAACCGTTCAAACGCAAAACCGTTTTAAACGTTCCGGTGACTTCAGAAGATGTACTGCTTTTCACAAAGTCAGCAAACGATGATGACTGGACTTTGATGCTTATCTGCCAGCAATGCACACTTAGTATAATATACGCCAATTGCAGTGTCAAAAAACATGCCTAGCTACAAATGAGGAGATATTACTTAAAGTTTGTATATTGAAGATCCAGAGGTAGATTGGCACCGTTCAACAACTGCATAACTGCTTGCAAATCATTCTTACTTTTACCTGTTACCCGGAGCTGATCTCCCTGAATCTGACTCTTCACTTTCATCTTGGAGTCACGAATCAGAATATTAATTTTTTTAGCGATATCCTGATCAATCCCCTGCTTGAAATTCAAACGCTGGCGGACTGTACCTGAAGAAGCCGGCTCTACTTTTGCATAATCAATGTTTTTTAAAGGTAAACCTCGCTTAGCCATCTTGGATTGCAGCACATCGATAACAGCCTTGAGTTTGGTCTCATCATCAGATACGATCGTTAACGCATCCTTATCCAGTTTCAGACTGCTCTTGCTGCCCTTGAAGTCATAACGCGTGCCAATTTCCTTTTCCGTTTGTGTAACGGCATTTGTCAATTCCTGCAAGTCCATTTTGGACACGATATCAAATGAATTTTCTGAACTCAAACCAGTCACCCTTTCAGTTAATCATATGTTCTGTAACATTATAGAGGATACGCCAAGCAAAAGTCTAATTTTATGAGGTTTTTCAAAATAAAAAAGCATTTTTGGCTGCCACTGAGATGGTTGCCAAAAATGCTTGCCGTGCGGCTGCCATTCTAATAACGGCTGCGATTAGGCTGTCTGAACATGTCGAGCACACCCAGAAGCACATGTGCAAGTCCAAAACCCAAAATTCCGTAACCCCAGGCAGTTGGAGTCAAGTAATAACCCAGGAGGCTGACAATGATCCCCAAACCTGTTACGATCCAGCTGACTGTCACAGCCATCCACCTCACTTCACCAAAAGTTGACTGCAAGTTAAGACAAGGTTAGTGTCTCCCGCAGAAACTTTGGTTATTCGCCGCTAGTGCCGGTGTTTCCTTCGGTAGTGCTTCCTGTTTCATTCGTCGTAGTGCCTTCAGTACCTGTGGAGGACGTATCCTCACCAAGTCTTAACCGAATGCGGTTTGTCGCTTTCCCGTCTGTCACAACCTGCCCTGCAACCTCAATCGTGGTCGCTGCAGCGTAACCGGACTTAATGTACATTCCTGCACTGTCCAATTCAAAAGTATAACTGTCTCCCTCAGCGGTGTTGCCGTACTCCAACTTTTCTCCACTAGAGTTCTCACCCTTGTATACTTCCAGCCAACTATGCCCCGTTGCTTTAATCGTAACCGTCACAGGCTGCCCTGCACTGCCGTTTACTTTGAAGTTCGTAATATTGCCTGATTTTCCGTCTTCAGCAACAGTTACAGAAGCTGGCGGATTATCCGTTGGATTCTCTTCATTTTCACCCGTCGTTTGCCCATCCGTCTGTCCGTCAGTCTGCCCCTCTGCTGTTCCGCCACCGTTACCGCCTGCTTCGCCTTCATTCGTTTCTCCGCTACCTGATTCATTGGCTGGAGGATTAGAAGCTTGGCCATTATCTGTAGGCTCATCCGGTTTATCTTGAGGTTGCTGCTGGCTGTCTGTGATCTTCGTCTGATCCAGCCCTTGTGTATCCGAATCATCCCTGTTCATCACTACATACACGTACAACAGCACAAGAATTAATACCGGAAAAGTCCACATCAGCGCAACAGACATCCAGCGGTTACTGCGCTCTACCGGGCGGCTTGAACGCTTTTGAATAACCGGCTCCATGGTTGCTTCCGTTTCTTCTGCAGGTACATCTTTCTTATGTCCCTCCAGCAGCTCATCAGGATTTAGTCCCACCGTTTCCGCATAGGTTTTGATAAATGCACGCACATAGAAGCTACCAGGCAGCACTTTGTAGTCTCCTGCCTCTATTGCCTCCAAATACCTCTTGCGAATTTTAGTCATTTCCTGTACATCGTCAAGACTCATCCCTTTTTGCAGCCGGGCCTCTCTTAACTGCTGACCCAGTTCAGACATGCCATCTCCTCCTTATGTTTATCTCTATGGTTGTTGCTTATCTATTTCATGATCCCGTACGGAGCGTTACAGTTCGTCGGTGTAGCTGGCCGTAAACGTATCATAAATAATTTCTTCATTCGGATTGTTGCGCAGTTCAATAATAATGTCAAAATCATTAAAATCATATTCAGACTCCTGCACAAAAATATCCGGATGTTCAATAACCTTGGTGCTTGGCATCGTCATGATGTCCTGTAACAGATTATAATGCCGTTCGCTTGAACGAATCGTACTGACAATTCCGTCAATGATAAACACATTGTTTGGATTCAATTCGTCCTCGGACATCTGGCTTCTTATGGTCTGACGAAGAAGTGTGGAGGAAACAAACGTCCAGCGCTTCATCGCACATACACTGCCCGCAATAATGGATTCCGTTTTGCCTACACGCGGCATTCCACGCAAACCAATGACTTGATTGCCTTCCCTCTTAAATACTTCACCCAAAAAGTCCACAAGTAACCCAAGTTCGTCCCGCGTAAAACGAAATGTTTTGCGATCATCCGAATCACGATCAATATAACGACCATGACGCACAGCCAGAATATCTACCAGTTTCGGTTGGCGCAAAGCAGACACAGTTATGCTGTTCACTTTGCCAAGCATTTCACCCAGCAGACGGATCTTCTCATCATCGTCCGATTCCAAAAGCATCCCCCGGGTTTTGCCTTCAACACCGTTGATGGTCAATATATTTACTTCAAGCATCCCCAGCATAGAGGCAATATCCCCTAAAAGGCCGGGTCTGTTCTTATGTATTTTATACTCCATATACCATTGTTTAGATTCCATTTAAACACCCCGTAAAGCATTATTCCACATTATTCGACAGTAACAGAACGCGTCCAATGGACGACAATCTGAGATATCTTCTAAAAATGGGTCACGTTAATGATATATAAAAAGAAAATGAATTACAAGAACAGGTCTGTAATCAATGTGTAATCATTAGAGAAAAGCCCCCTTGCGGGAGCTTTCCATCTGTAATCTTATGCGTTTTGTTTGGCCAATTTGACCATCAGGCACGCAATCGTACGACGTTCATTCTCGTCGCCGACTTCCCATAGTTCTTTCAATGCCCGGTTGGAAGGGTTCGCCGGATCTACTTTCTCATCCAGGAAGTCACCGATTTCATACGCAAGTTTGTTGATGGTTTCTTCATTCATCCCCATCTTCTCTGCTTGCTGTACGCGATCACCCAAAAACTTCTTCCAAGTGTCAAAACTCGTGAGCACCGTTTTGTCTGTTGACATGATAAATCCTCCTTTGCTTGACGCATGAGATTTAAAATCAACAGTTGTAATATGTGCTTCCCGGACATTTTATATACGAGCATTTTTGAATTAATCGAAGATCATCTACGAATCATTAATTTCCATCAAGAAACTACCCCGAAATTAAAACAAAATTGAATCCGCGCCCCCATATATTACGTGAGCCAGCCACCATTTGGACTTATAATCTGCCCATTAATGTATCCAGACTCGGGAAGTGCAAGGAAGTAGACCAGCGATGAGATTTCATCTGGCTGGGCGAGTCTTCCTGCCGGAATTTCCTCTTCTAGCATTTTTAGTTCATCTTGGTCCAAATGATTCAACATGGATGTTTGAACCGCACCGGGAGCTACAGCATTCACCGTTACGCCAGATGGAGCCAACTCTTTGGCAAGAGCTTTGGTGAATGCATTTACACCGCCTTTGGTTGTAGAATACAACACTTCACAAGAGGCACCCGACAGTCCCCAGATAGACGACACGTTAATGATTCGACCATATCTTTGGGAGATCATGTGAGGCATCATTTCCTGTGTACACAAGAACGTGCCTTTCAGGTTGATCGCCATCACTTCATCCCAGATTTCTTCCGTAACATCGGACAGCATTCCATAATGAGATATCCCTGCATTATTCACCAGAATATCCGGCATCAGCCCATGTGATTCCAGCTTCTCACGCATACGTTCAATTTGCTCCCGACTGCGAAGATCAGCAGACACCGTCATAACTTTACCACTGCCTTGTTCCATGCACCTTCTCGCAGCTTCATTAGCTGCTTCATGCGATTTCATATAGTGAATCACTACATTCATGCCCACCTTGGCAAAACGCTCTGCGATGGCCGCTCCAATGCCTCCGCTTGCGCCCGTTACAAGTACCGTCATTTCTCCAATTGGCTTCAATTGTCCTGTTCCCCTCTCCATATTAAGGACTCACGACAAGCGATATCGCCAGTTGATCCCAACGAATATGCTCTTTCAATCTGCGGTTTACCTCTTCCAGTGTAAGCGATTCATATAACGGGAGCATGTTGAAAAAATCACCACCACGGAATTGCTGCCGCGTGAATTCATTTGCAATGTTTTCTGGGGAATTGAGCATACGCAAATATCCACCTATTTTCTTTTTGCGTGCGCGCTCAAAGTCGGTTGCATCAAATCCTTTTTCCACAATAGCATCGACTTCTTCACGGATGCGGGCAAGCAGTTGATCCGGGTCTTTGGTGTCCCCGCCAATAGCAGAAAAAGCATATTGCGGCGAACTGTTATATTCATGTCCAAAGCTGTCCGAAATTAGGTCTTCATCATACAATTTTTGAAATAGCGGGGTACTGGAACCAAATAACAGATCCATCATTAGTTTGGTTGTCATATCTCGGCGCAACAGTTCTTCTCCGGTAAGTCCCACATCCGTTTCCTTAAAACCAAACAAACATTTGGGCAGGGAAACGGCCAATTTGGATTCACGTCTGGCTTCCCCCACTTGCTTAGGTTCCGGTTCAAATATCCGCTCGATTTTCCCTTGAGGCTTGTAATTTTTCTTTGCCTGGTTCGAACGAACCATATCGATCACTTCCTGCGGGTCTACTCCACCCACGACAAACAGAAGCATGTTGCTTGGATGATAAAAAGAGTTGTAACACGTGTACAACGTTTCTTTGGTTATGGTACCAATGGATTCAACGGTTCCTGCGATATCAATATGCACGGGATGTTTCTGATACATCGCCTCGATCAAGCCAAAATAAACGCGCCAATCCGGATTATCAGCATACATATTAATTTCCTGAGCGATGATCCCTTTTTCCTTTTCCACATTCTGATCGGTGAAGTAAGGATTTTGCACAAAATCAACTAATGTTTGTATATTTTCATTGACATGCTCCGTTGCCGAAAACAAATAAACCGTCTGGTCAAAACTGGTAAAGGCATTGGCAGAAGCTCCATGAGAAGCAAATGTTGCAAAAATATCGCCAGTTGGTTCTTCAAACATTTTGTGTTCCAGAAAATGAGCAATTCCGTCCGGAACCTTCACTTCTTCCTGTCCTTCAACCCGAAAATGATTGTCAACCGAACCGTATTTGGTTGCAAAAGTGGCATATGTTTTCTGGAATCCCGGTTTAGGCAAAATATAAACATGCAACCCGTTATCCATCACTTCGTAATACAGCGTTTCCTGCAAACGATCGTATGTTATGCTCTCCACCGACTATTCCCCCTTCTCATCACGCAAGAAATAAATCGTATCCAGACGGAATTTCTCTGCCGCCTCACGAACATTTTCTTTGCTGATCTGTTCTACCTGGGCCAGCAGTTCCTCGGCGGTCCGCTCTTTGCCGGATAACTGTCGATTGAAATCATAAGCAATCAGTTCAAATGCAGAATCCTGCATTTCCTTGAGCAAATTACGGATCATCGCTTTGGTCTGGGACATCTCCAGGTCAGTGATATTCCCGTTCTTCATTTCATCCAGCTGCTGCTTGATAATCATGACGGATTTTTCGTAATTGGGGATTTCTATCCCGGATTGGATCGTTGCAATACCCTTGTGTCCGTCATAACGCGAAGAGGCATAGTACGCCAGACTTTCTTTTTCACGAACATTAACAAACAGCTTGGAATGAGGATATCCTCCGAGAATGCCGTTATACATCAAAGCTGCTGCATACTGAGGGTCACCATATGTGATCGACGTGCGAAGCCCCATATTGAGCTTACCCTGATTAACATTAAGCCGTTCTACAACGGTTTCCACTTCTTTATCTCCACGAATAGCTTCCTGTGTGTGATAGTCGGAAGAGGTCGCACGTTCTACATTGAAATAACGCTGCACCAGATTCTCTACCTCTTCCAGCGTGGTGTCGCCCACCACATACAAGTCCATACTTGCCTGCTGTAACCATTCCTGATACGAAGCTGTCAATGTATCTGGATCAATGCCCGACAAATCCTTGCGCTCACCAAGTGGGTGCAAGCGGTATGGTTCGTTTTTACACATCTCCTCAATACTACGTTCCGCAGCATAACGCATTTTGTCATTGACGATGGACTCCAGCATTTTGCGAACAGTCTCCCGCTCAGCATGCACATAAGAGGTTCGGAAATGTCCATCCTCCTGTGCAGGACGTGTTAGTACCTCTCCCAGAAAAGCAAAAGAACGATCCAACAGTTGCTCGTCCCCGCCAACAAAGGAATCATTAATGGTGTCCATACGGAACTGTACGATCTGGTAATCGCCACGTTTATAGACGTCAAAGCCAAAACCCGCTCCATACAAATGTTCCAACTGTTCACGAAATTGCGTTGTTTCCGGATAGGATTCGGTCCCGCGCCGAAGCACGAAAGGTGTTAAGGCTACTTTGGTAACCGTATCTTCCTGCAGGGGAACCCCTGCGTAAAGTGATATCGCAAATGTCTTAAAACGTTTCGTAGGAAGAACATGTATGCGGAATTCTTTTCGGTTTCCTCGTTCAAATCCTGATGTATTCAAATGTCAAAACCCCTTTACGGCGTCATTTGTCGTGCAATAAGTGAAGCTTAAACGTAACAACCATTTTAACCCATTCAAAAGGCAAGAAGCAACCGAAGTCACGCCTTCTGGTTGCTTCCAAGATCATCACATACAGAATATATGCTGCCCGATTGTTTTCACCTGAGGACGTGTCCAGATCCATTTGGATGTAGCTGTCTTCGGATTAAAATAATAGAGGCATCCACCGGATGGGTCCCAACCATTCATCGCCTGTTCAACTGCTTTTTTAGCTTGTGCATTCGGTTCCAGATAAATCTGGCCATCTGCAACGGCGGTGAACGCACCCGGCTGGAAAATTACTCCTGACGGTGTGTTCGGGAAACTCGGCGATTTAACGCGATTCAGGATAACTGCCGCTACAGCCACTTGACCTTCAAACGGCTCTCCGCGAGATTCACCATATACGGCGTTAGCCATAATTTTGATTTCGTTCTCCGACAAACCCATGGAATTGGCTGAGCCCATATTGTCCTGCTCTTTATCCGCAGTATTGTTATTTTTTCCACTATCTCCTGAAGTTTGATCCTTGTGCAACGGTGTTTCTGTTGGCGACCATTGTTTTGAAGCATTGTAAAGTTTCAGCTTGGTTTTGGCTCCAACGACACCATCTGCCTTCATGCCGAATTCCGATTGAAACCATTTTACCGATTTCAATGTAGTGCTGCCGAAATTACTGTCAATTTTACCATTGTAAAATCCCAAATATTTCAGCCGGCCTTGAAGCTCGTATACATCCTGACCGTAACTTCCATATTTCACAGCATTGGTGCTAAAGGTGGGTAACGACTTCTCTTCGACTTGCGGGGTACTTGGGTTTGGACTTTCGGTTGCTGTATTCCCAGGAAGCAAATAACGAATTCCCAATGCGGACATCAGCAAAATAGCAGTGAAAAGCCATATGTTCATTTTTCGCATCGACTGTGCTCTACCTTTCTCTTGTGGGATTAACAGAATCGCTAAGGTTATTATGACAAGCATACTTCGTTCCTATGCACCAAATCCTCCGATCATTGGACATCATGGCAAATCTTCAGTCAAATGGCATGCAAAAAGCCCTCAACCAATAAGGTTAAGGGCTTGGATCGTTTACACATGCTGTGTGTTTACGAGCTTATTTTATTCTGTTGATACTGTTCCAGCGAGATCAATACTTCCCTTGGTTTGCTACCCTCGTAAGGACCGATTACGCCTCGGGCTTCCATGGAGTCAATCAAACGTGCTGCACGGGTATAACCAACTCGCATTCGGCGTTGCAGCAGAGAAACCGAGGCTTGCTTCGCCTCCAAAATAATCTGCACCGCCTGTTCGTATAACTCATCCTGCACTTCATCTGCTGCCTGAACGGAATCATCCACCTCAGGCACAATGGATTCGTCATACTGCGCTTCACCTTGACCACGCACGTAATTCACGATATTTTCAACTTCCTCATCACTCATGAAAGCGCCTTGTACACGAACCGGCTTCGAAGCTCCCATTGGCATGAACAGCATATCTCCACGACCCAACAACTTCTCGGCCCCACCCATATCCAGAATGGTTCGAGAATCCACTTGAGAGGATACACCGAAGGCAATCCGGGATGGGATGTTGGCTTTGATTACACCAGTGATAACATCCACAGAAGGACGCTGCGTGGCAATGATCAGATGGATACCGGCGGCACGCGCCATCTGAGCCAATCGGGCAATCGCATCTTCCACGTCACCCGCGGCAACCATCATGAGGTCAGCCAGCTCGTCCACGATAACAACGATGTAAGGCAAAACCGCCGCTGGGTTGTCTTTCATTAGATTGTTGTAACCTTCAACGTTACGTGTACCGGATTTGGAGAACAGCTCATACCTTTTCTCCATTTCAACAACGATCTTTTTGAGAGCAAGTGAAGCCCTTTTAGGATCAGTTACGACCGGTGCCATCAGATGCGGAATACCATTATATACGTTCAGCTCGACCATTTTGGGATCGACCATCAAAAATTTCACTTCATCCGGCTTCGCTTTGTACAGAATGCTGGTAATAATGCCATTGATACATACGGATTTACCTGAACCCGTCGCACCAGCCACCAGCAAATGGGGCATTCGAGCCAGATTACCGATGATCGTCTGTCCAGAGATATCTCGTCCAAATGCAATGGTTACTTTGGATTCGGCTTCCTGGAATGTGGCTGTCTCCATAACCTCCCGCATTGTTACTACGGATACCTCTCCATTAGGTACCTCAATACCGATAGCGGATTTACCGGGAATTGGAGCTTCCATTCGGATATCCTTTGCCGCCAGGGCTAATGCAATATCGTCTGTCAGACTTACAATTCTGCTGACCTTCACACCAATATCCGGTTGAATCTCATATCGTGTAACAGCAGGTCCTCTGACTACTTCAAGTACTTTGGCGCGAACACCGAAGCTTTCCAGCGTAGCTTCCAGCTTGCGTGCAGTCTGCATATAATCCTTCTGGTCGCCACCCTTGCCTCCATTGTTCGGCTTGGAAAGAAGCCTGAATGACGGAAGTTTATAAGGTTTCGGAGGTGGTGATGGAGGCTTAACAGGCTGCACTTCCTGCCCCTCCGTATCCGAAGCAACCGAACCTTGAGCCGAATTGCTCAACGTAGATTCAACGCCTGAAATAGCCTCACCAGCATCCATCACATCTGTTCCAGCATCCGCCACTCCAGTCAACTCATTGTTATCCACAAGTTCATCTGAAATCTTGATTGAAAGCTCTTCTCCCTGCATGTTATCCGTTAGATCATCTGGGAAAGGATACGCATCATCCAGATCATCATCTTTACTTGCATCCTCGGATCTGACATGCTCAAAGAAGTCACGGATAATTGGAGCTGAATTAGGTCTTGATTGCGCAGGAACTGCTGCGGGAGCCATAACATCGGATGCGATGTTTGGCTCGTCATGCCATGAATCTGCGAGCGTTTCCTGCTCGGCTCGGTAGACGATATGTTCCGTATCTAAAGAATCATCCTCGTCCACTCCACGCTCAGCCTTCGTCCGTTCCCGATCAGAACCCCATTTTCCAAAGAGTTGGAAAAATATCGGTGCTTTTCGTTTCGGTAGTTGCTGATCCTGCATATCATCGTCATCATCTTCCTCGTCGTCCACTGGAACAGGCACCACTTTACGGACATTCCCGTTTTTCTTGCCCGCAGAGCTTGAAGTGGCACGTGCTGCTGGTCTAGCTTCCAGCTTTTTGTACATCGCACTTCCTGCATCCCATATCTTGGTTCTGAAAATGCGAATTAGATCGACATAAGAAAGATTGGTAATCAGCATGAAACTGATAACGAACATGACGATCATAATTAATCGTGCCCCCAAGCTGCCAAACAACCACAAGAACAAGGCAAACTGCGCCGCTCCAATATAACCGCCGCTAATGTCCTTATTGAGCATCGAATCCCGTTCGCCCGGCGCAGCAGGCGTGAGCAACTCGGTTTGCATATCATTATGTATCTGTGTAAGTACAGCACCAGGCTCAAGAGCTCCAACCGGTATAAGCTTCTGGTGCATGGCAGAGACGGTACTCATCAGGGTTAAAGCAAACACCAGCAATACGAGCCCTGTCTTACGCGTTGTCCAGCCGCTTGGCCATTTTCGATGAATCATCACCATTAAGCCATAATAAATCCCTATAAGCGGAATCGCAAAATAGAACTTGCCAAGCATCAATCCAAACATCTTGGAAAGCGAGCGCCCTACGGTTGCTTCACCCGACAAAGCAATGACAGCAAGGGTAATAAGCACAATGCCGTAAATTTCATATTTTAAAACGCCGCTAAATGCTGCGGCCTTTTTTTTCCTCTTTTTTCTTCTGGCCAAAATCAGGTCACCCCCAGAAGAATATTATACCATACAAATATAATCCGTACATATGTTCTTTTTCTGCTCAATTTGTCTTATTTGGTCACGTTATGTTGGTCCCGGGTTACCCGAAAGTGGAACGATCGATCCGGGCATATTGGCGGGATTCAGATAAGCTTCCAAGGGGCATTCAAGTAAACGTACAATGACAGCTTCATTTTCATTAACAGGTCTGACCTGCATCAATAATCCGTTCATCTTGATCTCCCGGGTGTCTTCTCCCTCATTCCACATCCCTGACCACATCAGTTCAGGTGGCATCACTGTGTAGAGTGTCATTGGGTATAACCCCCTGCCTGCAGCGTCTGTCTTTTGTCTCCTATGAGCTGATTCAATTGAGCGATGGCCTGGCCGATCCCGCCTACGGCATCCATCAATCCATATTTAACCGCATCTGCGCTACCCACAGCTGTTCCGATATCGCGGTTGAGTTCACCTGTCTTAAACATCAGTTCCTTAAACATTTCTTCAGAGATATTGGAGTGCGACGTAACAAATCTTACGACACGTTCCTGCATCTTCTCCATGTACTCAAACGTCTGAGGCACGCCTATAACGAGTCCGTTCATACGGATCGGATGAATGGTCATTGTTGCACTACCCGCGATCAGGGAATAGGTTGAGGCTACTGCGATTGGAACCCCGATGCTGTGCCCTCCTCCAATGACGACGGTAACCGTAGGTTTGCTGAGTGAAGAAATCATTTCAGCAATAGCCAAACCCGCCTCTACATCTCCTCCTACCGTGTTTAAAATGATCAAAATGCCTTCGATTCGTTGGTTCTGCTCTGCTGCAACCAGCTGCGGAATGAGGTGTTCATACTTTGTTGTTTTGTTTTGCGGAGGTAAAATTAAATGCCCTTCCACCTGACCGATAATGGTCATACAGAAAATGTTCGATTCAGCTGCGGGTGACTGCGTCTGTCCAAATTGCTGAATAGCCTCCGTTACAGGTGACATGGCCTTTTCCTCTTGTGCAGGCACTTCCGGTGCCTCCGTGCTCGGTTGTTCCGATTTCGGTGTTTGCTTGTTTTTCATGTATTCGCTCATTCGATTACTCCCCTTCTCCAGAAACATGTAATGTATTTCCTTAGTATGGGGAATGTTCCAGCTGACTTATACCCGATTACTCATCTATTTCTCCATAATCTGGTGTAGGGCCAGAAAACAACAAAAAAAGCCCCTTCTCTACGAGGAACCGTCCAATATTACTCGTAGAGAAGGGGCGACTGTGTGCCTGAATTTATGTTTTTGTTTGATTTATTTTAAACTTCCATAATGATTGGCAAAATCATCGGTCTACGACGAGTTTGCTCATACAAGAAGCGTCCGAGTGCATCTTTAACATTCGTTTTGAGTGAAGCCCATTCGTTAACGTTCTCACTCATCAACTTCTGCAATGTGCTGCTGACGATACGATTGGCTTCATCAAGCAGTCCTTCCGATTCGCGTACATAGACAAATCCACGGGAGATGATGTCCGGACCGGAAACAATTTTTCCATCCTGTTTGCTCAGTGTTACCACGACAACCAGAATGCCATCCTGTGACAGCAATTTACGGTCACGCAATACGATGTTACCTACATCGCCTACACCCAAGCCGTCGATCAACACGTTACCTGCAGTAACTTTACCTGCCTTGCGTGCTGCTCCGCCTTGAATTTCAACCACTTCACCGATATCCGTAATGAAAATGTTGTCTGGATCAATACCTACAGATTCAGCCAATACCGCGTGGCGGCGTTGCATACGGAATTCACCGTGAATCGGCAGGAAATATTTCGGTTTCATCAGGTTAAGCATCAATTTCAGCTCTTCCTGGCTACCGTGACCGGATACGTGAACGCCACTGTTTGCACCGCTGTAATGCACGTTAGCACCTAGACGGAACAGTTCGTCAATCGTACGGCCTACATATTTCTCATTACCTGGAACTGGAGTTGCAGCAATAATTACTGTATCTCCAGGCAAAATATCTACTTTACGATGAGTAGAACGAGCCATACGTGTCAATGCTGACATCGGCTCGCCTTGGCTACCTGTGCAGAGAATTACTACACGGTCAGCAGCCATTTTGCCTACTTCTTCCGGCTCAATGATCATGCCGTCTGGAATCTCAAGGTAACCCAGTTCAGAAGCAATACCCACCACATTTACCATACTGCGTCCAATAACTGCAACTTTACGTCCAGTTACTTCAGCTGCATTGATAACCTGTTGAATCCGGTGTACGTTGGAAGCAAATGTTGCTACAACGACACGTTGGCTTGCTTTGCGGAAGATATCTTCCAGAACGATACCCACATTTTTCTCCGAAGGTGTAAATCCAGGTTTCTCTGCGTTGGTACTATCGGACAAGAGGGCAAGTACGCCATTGGTTCCGATCTGTGCCATACGCTGGAGATCTGCATATTGACCATTGACTGGAGTGTGGTCAAATTTGAAGTCACCTGTATGAACAACAGCGCCTTCCGGTGTTTCGACACATACGCCGACGGAATCCGGAATACTATGGTTAGTAGCGAAGAACGTTGCTTTCAATACAGAGCCGAGTTGGATCTCGGAATCCGCATCAATCAGGATGCGTTTTGTTTCACCCAGCAAATTGGCTTCTTTCAGCTTGTTCTCTACAAGTCCGAGAGTGAGCTTTGTTCCGTATACAGGAACATTCAAGTGTTTCAGAACATATGGCAGACCACCGATATGATCCTCATGTCCGTGAGTCAAAATAATACCTCTTACTTTGTCACGGTTTTCAGTCAGATAAGAAATGTCAGGAATGACAATATCGATTCCAAGCATATCTTCTTCCGGGAATTTAAGACCAGCATCTACGACTACAATGTCGTTCGCGTATTGGATGACGTACATATTTTTACCAATCTCGCCTACGCCGCCCAAAGCAAAAATCATCAGTTTATCGTTGTTATTTTTCTTAGACAAATGAATCTAAACCTCCTATGGTAGTTGGACGTCGTACCTTATTATTTTATTGTAAGTTAAGAAAAGCAGTCCATCACACCCATGCCCGTAAATAGGGATGAATGCAAAAGAGCACCTTTATTCACGATATTTGGAAGAAGTTCTTCGAAGTTATTCCCCTTCACCAACAAAATGGATTTTGAAATGATCCTTCTTAGCCGTTCCTTCCTTTTTCACCACAAAGCTACACCAAGAAACGATGTCGCTTTCAATTTCAAAAAAATACCGCACCCAGTCACTTGACATCATTATACATGATTAAAAACAAAAAAAACAAGTCACTCTCTCGTTAACCTCTAGGTTTGCCTCCAGTTGTGAAAAGAAACCTAACAATCATCGTCAAAAAAAGAACCGCCTCCTCTTTAATGAGGAGCGGTTCTTCTGCAATTTCTATGGGTTTATAAAAGTTAACAAATCAGTTCAATATCGTACTATTGCTAGTTGAACAAGGCACGAATAAAGCCTTGCTCATCCTCTGTTGCGGCTATAAGCGGAAGGCGTACAGATCCGACGTTCAGACCGCGCAATGTCAGAGCGTATTTCACCGCTACAGGGTTCGGTAAAGGCTGCGGGCACTCGAATAGACCTTTGAACACCGGAAACAGCTTCTGATGTATCTGAGTTGCCTGTACAGGTGCACCACCGAAGTAGGAATCAATCATTTGTTTCATCTCAGCGCCTACCACATGGCTAGCAACACTAACGATCCCGTAAGCACCTACAGCAATGGCTGGCAAGCCAGAAGCATCGTCACCGGAATACACCCTGAAATGTCCCGGTGCACCCGCAGCAATCTGCGTGACTTGCTCCAACGATACACATTCCTTCGTAGCTACAATGTTAGGAATCTGTGCCAAACGAAGCGTTGTTGCAGCCGAAAGGCTGGCTGCAGTACGTCCAGGAACGTTATACAACATAATCGGCAGTTTCGTCGCGTTCGCGATCGCTTCAAAGTGTCTAAACATTCCCTCTTGACTTGGTTTGTTGTAATAAGGAACAACCAGCAAAACACCATCTACACCAGCACGTTCAGCGTCCTGTGTCAGATGGATTGAATGAGCGGTGTTATTGCTACCCGTTCCGGCAATGATTTTGCACCGTCCAGCCGCATGTTTTACTGCGAATTCGAATAGTTCTACTTTTTCTTTGTCGCTAAGCGTAGGAGATTCTCCAGTTGTTCCTGAAATAACGAGCGTCTCTGACTTTTGATCTTCAATCAAATAGTCTATCAGACGTGCAGTTTCCTCCCAATGGATCCCCCCTTGTTCGTTGAACGGAGTGACCATTGCTGTAATCAATCTTCCAAAGTCCAATTCGATTCCTCCTTCAAAACAGGTCCGGCTCCGCTGACTTCAAAGTACTACAAGTGAAGTTCGAATGAGGCGTGAAGTGCCCTCAGAGCTTGAACCATATCTTCTTTTTTCACAAGTACCCAAATCGTTGTATTGGAATCTGCAGATTGCAGGATCTGGATGTCCGCCAGTGTCAAGGATTCCACGATCCGTGCCATAATACCTGGCACTCCGTTGATACCTCCGCCGATGACGGAAACTTTGGCACATCCCGAAAGACTTTGCGGTTTAAGACCAATTTCCTGCAGTACCTGTATAGCTTTCTCGGAATCACTATCGAAAACGGTATAGACAACTCCCAGGGGGGTAACATTAATAAAATCTACGCTAATCGAATTTTCAGCCATCGTTTTGAACACTTTTAGCTGCAAACGATCTGCACCGCCCGGCACTTCCACCGTTATTTGCGTAACATTACTTACATAGGCAATCCCTGTTACATATCGGTCGACAATGCCTGTCTGCACATCCTGGAATCCTTCTGGATGCGTTACCAGCGTCCCTTCACTATCTGCAAAAGTAGACCGTACACGCACTGGAATCTGGGATTGCATCGCAATCTCGACTGCACGTGGGTGAATTACCTTGGCTCCTTGATGGGCCATATTACATATCTCGGCATAACTTACAACAGTCAACGGACGAGCGTCCTCCACGATACGTGGATCTGCTGTCAGTATCCCATTTACATCCGTGTATATGTCCACCATCTCAGCGTGTAATGCTGCACCAAGGGCTGTGGCTGACGTATCACTTCCTCCACGACCAAGTGTCGTAAAGTCACCATTCTCGGTCTGCCCCTGGAAACCTGTAACAATAACAACACGCCCACTCTGAAGCTGCTCCAGCACACGAACAGGACGGACATCCAAAATTCGGGCATTCCCGAAATTGTCGTCCGTCACAAAACCTGCTTGTGCACCGGTCAGCACTGTAGTTGGAATGCCTTCATGTTCGAGCAGACTGCTCAAAGTCGTCGCAGATATAATTTCACCACAGCACAGCAGTAAATCCTTTTCGCGTGCAGATAGTGCATTTCCGTTCTGTGCAGCCCAGTCCAGTAACGTATCAGTAGCATAAGGCTCGCCGCGGCGACCCATCGCTGACACAACAATGACCAGACTCAATCCTGCTTCAAGTTCACGTTTAACATGACGGAGCACATGCTCTCTCGCCTGAACGGTAGAGAGAGACGTACCTCCGAATTTTTGTACCATGATGCGCATCTTTATTCCTCCATTTGTGTACGCAAGAAGACTGGACACGGGTCAATCAACAAATGGATCACCCTAGGGAGCGTTCCGATGCGATAATTTCAGCATTTTATACGGCATTTCATGCCGCTCCTCATCAATGATTGTGTGAAACAATCCCATATGAAGGCCGCGGTTGTTATCGAGATCATGACGCACACGTTCCCCGTGCACTGATCCCGCTTGCCTGACCTAATCGTTGCAAGCAGGAATTCCCTTTTAATGAAAGGAACGTGGACACAGGTAGCTGTTTATGCCAGCATAACGTCCCTCATGATTTTCTTTGTCTCTCGAACCATCATCATTTCTTCAAGCGAATAACCGTTATCCCCGTAACTAAGTCTGTACAGAACCATGTCTATAACAAACTAATGTTACGGCGGACCCAAGAACTATCAAGCCTGTGCAGAGCGCTGCACAATCATTGGCTGTAACTGTTTGCCTTCAAGCGCACTCCAGCATGCCTCCGGAATGAGCTCCATTTTGGCCACTAACGAGTTCGGTTTTTTCACTGGATCATCCTGCCCAAATGGCACAAAATACAGATATTTGGCCACCAGCAGTTTGGCGATGTTCGCAGCATTCAACCCAAGGCCGTCATTGGTGGAAATGGCGAGTACCAGCGGACGCTGATTTCGCATCTGGGCTTTGGCTGCCATTAAAACCGGACTGTCCGTCATCGCGTTAGCCAGCTTACTCGTCGTGTTGCCTGTGCATGGAGCAATTACGAGCACATCGAGCAACTTGGAAGGACCTAACGGCTCTGCCTCAACAATTGTAGAAATGATATCATTCCCCGTTATATCTTTCAACTGTTTTTGCCAATTTTGCGCGGTCCCGAAGCGTGTATCCGTAGTCAGAACCGAATTGGAAATAATCGGGACAACATTGGCACCTTCGGCCACGAAGCGGCTAATCACCGGCATAACCTCTTCAAACGTACAATGAGAACCTGTAATTGCGTAACCTACCGTTTTTCCCTGCCAGTTCATTGTTCAACCTCCCGTGCGTTTTGTTCTTCCAAAAGCAAACGGATTAACACGTCGGCAATAATGCCGCCAGCCGTTTTGGGAGCAACAATGCCGGGGAGGCCAGGCGCAAGTAGCGCTTTGATACCGCGTTTTTCGGCATATCTGAAATCACAGCCGCCAGGAGCGGATGCGAGGTCGATAATGACTGCTTTTTGCGGCATTTTGGACAGGATTTGTGCTGTGATCATCATAGTCGGTATCGTATTAAAAAGCAAGTCAACTTCCCCGGTTTGAGCGGCCAAATCCGTTGTCATGAAAGGCTTCCAGCCCATTATTACTGCTCGAGCAGCATCCTCTTCGCGCCTGATTCCCACCCTTACATTTGCCCCAAGTCCCTGAAGCGTTTTGGCCATTGTGAAACCTGTTCGACCCAAGCCAAGCACAATGCATTCCGAGCCGTGGATCGTGAAGTCCGTCTCCCGAATCGCCATGGCAATGGCGCCTTCGGCTGTCGGAATGGAGTTGTAGAGCGCGATGTCATCACGATCGAGTACTTCAACAAGCCGTAGACCATTTTCCCGGCACAAATCACGTAAAAAAGGCTTCGCCATACCCGTGAATACAATACAATGCTCCGGCAATGCCGCAATATGTTCCTTTTTCAGAAAAATCGGTGTATCACTGAACGAAGTGCTCACTTTCCCCTGATCATCACACCCAACCACAGGAAGCACCAGCACATCTGCCGAAGCAAATACATCGTCCTCCAATTCCTGGTGTTCGATACCCGGAATGGAACGCTCCAGCTTGTCGAAGCCCACCACACTTACCGTAGCATCCAGCTCTGCGCATTTTTGAATGACTTCAAGCTGCCGCGCATCTCCGCCCAGGACTATAATCCGGACACCGGTCAGCATCGGGACGTCACTCCTTTCACCACATGTATGCCTTATCGTATGCAGTGGCCCACAGGGGGGTGAAACATTAAAATTGAAGCATGCAAAGAAAACATTGTCTCTATTGTCTCTATCGTTAAAAAAAGAAAAAGAGCCGCCCCCCTCGGGGACGACTCTTCGAGAACATGCTCAGTAAAGCAAACTGTGAAGCTCTAATTACAGAGGATGCTCCTATTTACAGCTTGGTTTCGAATCCTTTATTTCCCGGTATGACCGAATCCGCCTTCTCCACGTACAGTTTCCGACAGTTCAGCTACCTCTGTTAATTCAACTGCTGGAACCGTTTGAAAGACGATTTGGGCAATACGCTCCCCACGTACAATCGTGAATGGCTCCTGACCCAGATTGATCAGAAGGACCTTAACTTCCCCGCGATAATCGGCATCAATGGTGCCCGGTGTGTTCAGACACGTAATCCCATGTTTGAAAGCCAGACCGCTACGAGGGCGAACCTGTGCCTCCAATCCAGCTGGCATAGCCATCGCGAGTCCCGTAGGAATCAACGTACGCTGTCCCGGCTGCAATACAACCTCTTCTTGTAATGCCGCAACTACATCAAAGCCGGAGGCCAGCTCTGACATTTTTTGAGGCAACTTAATATCTTCATTGCCCGGTAACTTTTGAATTTGAACGTAATGCAACAAAATCATCCCTTCTTAATCCAGCGATCGTACGATCCGAAGCACCGACCATAGCGAGCGCAAATGGCTCGGCAAACATCAGGTCCAGCACAGCATCGACATCGTCCATCGTTACTTCTTCAATTTTGGCAATCATTTCGTCCAGCGTGTGGTGTCTGCCCAGCATCAGCTCGTTTTTGCCCAGACGGTTCATGCGGCTGCCCGTGCTTTCCAAACTGAGGATCAAACTGCCTTTCAGCTGTTCTTTTCCTTTGCGCAGCTCATCTTCTGACAATCCATTTACAGCCAGATCGTTCAGAACCTCTTTGGTCAGATCCAGAACTTCTTTCGTCTGTTTCGGCGCTGTACCTGCATAGATGGTGAAGAGTCCACTATCCGCATGGGAACTATGATACGAATAAACGGAATAAGCAAGGCCACGTTTCTCCCGAATTTCCTGGAACAGTCTGGAGCTCATACCTCCGCCAATCGCATTATTCAGCACGACCATCGCGAACTGAAGCGGATCTCCGATCTTACATCCCGGGAACGAGATACAGATATGATTCTGTTCCGTTTTCTTTTTGTGAAAGAGTTGTCCGCTCTGGAATGCAGGCAGCGTGACTTGTTCAGATACACCATTGACATCAAAAGCACCAAAATGCTTTTCCATCAAATCGATCACACTGTCATCAATATTCCCTGCAATACTAATAACGGTATTCTCAATCGTATAGTGCTCCTTCATATATGCACGCAGATGGCTGGAGTCCATCGCCTTGAGACGCTCTTCAGTACCCAGAATTGGGTAAGCGAGCGGATGCTCACCATAGGCGGCCAAAGCCATAAGATCATGCACCATGTCATCCGGCGTATCCTCATACATCGATATTTCTTCCAGAATGACGTTTTTCTCCTTAAGCAGTTCACCATCATCCATTTTAGAGCGGAAGAACATATCGGATAACACATCGACAGCTATTGGCAGATGTTCATCCAATACTTTGGCGTAATAACAAGTGTATTCTTTCGAAGTGAACGCATTCACGTTACCACCAATGGCATCGAATTGCTCCGCAATCGCTTTGGCATCATAACGATCCGTTCCTTTGAACAGCATGTGCTCAATAAAGTGTGACACTCCGTTGCTTGCAGGCTGCTCATTGCGAGAACCTGTCTTGACCCATATTCCAAATGACACGGAACGACAGGTCGGAATCTGTTCCATGACAACTCTGAGGCCATTGCCCAGCTGAATTTTTTTCACGGTTGGCCCTCCTACATCTCTATAATTGCCTGGATTTCAACGCGAAATTGAAATCGACATTTGGTTCCAACTGTTTGATAGTAACAAAAAAACATCATTCACTCAACCGCTGATCCCTTCACGCGCTCGGATGACAACGTTTCGCTAACGGTTCCAAGCGTCAAACCCTTGGCCCGTATGGAATCAATCATTCCTTTTAAAGCTCCTGAAGAAGCAGCCGTAGGGTGCATCAGAATTAATGTACCGGCTTCTACGTTTTTTGCGATCTTGGCTACAACAGAAGCAGAACTTGGTTTGCGCCAATCCACCGTATCCAGTGTCCAAAGTACCGTTTGAAGTCCCATGCCGGAAGCAATGTCAACTGTTTGTTGATTAAAATCACCGGAAGGTGGAGCAAACCAGTGGTTCTCCACACCCAATTTTTCTTTGAGCAGGTCCTGGGTTTTGCTGATTTCCAGCTTGGCTCGCTCCGTACTCAACCGACTCATATTCGGATGTGAGTATGCATGATTTGATAACTCATGTCCACGCTTTTGGATTTCCTTGGCCAGTTCCTCGTTTTTGCTCAACCAGCTTCCATCCAGAAAAAAAGTAGCTTTGACTTTTTCGGCGTCAAGCGTATCTAGCATCGGGATAATGAATTCATTGCCCCACGCTACATTAATCATGAAAGACACCATTGGTTTCTCGGCATTCCCCCGGTAAATCGGGTGTGCACCCAAATCTTTAAGCTGGATTTCAGGTACAGTTTGCCGATAGACATACGCTATCTTAGTATTCAGCGTGCCACCAAGTGCTTTGCGATACGTGGCTTCCACATCAATTTCTATTCCGTTATACCCGGGTATCGCTTTCCAGACCCGATCCACTCTGGCATTTACCGGAGCGATTTTCGTTTCGACCGCTTTATCCCGGATCGCCGACAACAGCTGATCTTCTCCGGTTGCCTCTTTGAACATATCAAATGCATTTTGCGTGCCTGGCCCATCACGGATTTCCGTAATGTATGTACGTACACTGCCCACTTGTCCGACCAGTATGACAGCTGCCATACCTACCAGAACAGCCGCCAGCTTTTTGGATTGGTTTCCCACAGCTCCATCCTCCCGCCGTCTTTGTCCCCATCATATGAGGACAAGTGCAAGAATATGAATAAAACAAGCTGTTCATGTAAAGTATCTTCAAAGCTGGATTCAGAGGCCTTATGGGTAGACAATCGATTTCATATAGGTATTTAAACGTTAAAAAAAGAGCCAGAAATTCACATTCTGTCTCTTCATTCAATCTATCTTTTCAAAAAAACGATGGCACGCAACCTATGATTGAGCTGGAGCTTCAGCAGTCAATACGGCTTTGCGGGACAAGTTGATACGGCCTTGTGGGTCAATTTCCGTTACTTTTACTGTAATGGAATCACCAATGGCAACAACATCTTCCACTTTAGCGACACGCTCTGTGGACAATTGTGAGATGTGTACCAGACCTTCTTTGTTCGGCAGCACTTCAACGAATGCACCAAACTTCTCAACACGTTTTACTTTACCTACATAAATCTCGCCGACCAGTACTTCACGTACGATGCCTTCGATAATCGATTTGGCTTTATCATTCATCTCTTGGTTGGAAGAAGCGATAAAGACACGTCCATCTTGTTCAATATCAATTTTAACACCGGTTTCCTCGATGATTTTATTGATAATTTTACCACCTGCACCGATAACATCACGGATTTTGTCCGGATTGATATGCATGGTTGTAATTTTAGGTGCATATTGTGACAACTGCTCACGTGGAGTTTTCATCACTTCGGTCATTTTGCTCAAGATGTGCATACGACCTTCTTTGGCTTGAGCCAATGCTTCGGACAAAATTTGACGATCAATACCATCAATTTTGATATCCATTTGAATAGCTGTTACACCATCAGGTGTTCCTGCTACTTTGAAGTCCATGTCACCAAGGTGATCTTCCATACCTTGAATATCACTCAGGATAGATACATGATCTCCGTCTTTGATCAGACCCATAGCTACACCCGCAACTGGAGCTTTGATTGGTACACCTGCATCCATCATAGCCAATGTGCTGGCACAGATACTTGCCTGGGAAGTTGAACCGTTGGATTCCAATACTTCGGATACCAGACGAATCGTGTATGGGAAGTCTGTTTCGGAAGGAATTACTTTGGAAAGAGCACGCTCACCCAGAGCACCATGTCCGATTTCACGACGGCCTGGAGCACGCAATGGACGAGCTTCACCTACGCTGAACGGCGGGAAGTTGTAGTGATGCATGAAACGTTTCGTTTCTTCAAGACTGATTCCGTCCAAAATTTGAACATCACCCAGTGCACCAAGTGTACAAATGCTGAGCGCCTGTGTTTGCCCACGAGTGAACAGACCTGAACCGTGAGTACGTGGTAGCAGGGAAGTATCACATTCAATTGGGCGGATCTCAGCGAGTCCACGTCCATCCGGACGAACTTTATCATGTGTGATAAGACGGCGCACTTCTTCTTTGACGATATCGTGCAGCACTTCTTTCACATCTTTGAGCAGTTCTGGAGTCTCAATATACTTCTCTTCAAAGTGAGCAACGGTTTCGTCATTCACGAGATCGATTGCATCCTGACGCGCATGTTTCTCAGCGATTTTAACAGCTTCAACCAGACGAGCACTGGCGAACTCACGTACACTGCTGTTAACTTCAGCATTAACGGCATGCAATTTCACAGCCATTTTTTCTTTACCAGCCACTTGTACGAGCTGTTCAATTACTGCAACAATATTTTTGATCTCATCATGTCCGAACATGATTGCTTCCAGCATTACTTCTTCCGGAACTTCGTTCGCTTCCGCTTCAACCATCATGATGGCATCTTTGGTTCCTGCAACAACGAGCTCAATCTCACTTACTTCAAGCTGTGCAATCGTTGGGTTAATGATGAACTGGCCATCAATACGTCCAACTTTTACGCCACCAATCGGTCCGCTAAATGGAACATCCGAAATGCTCAGTGCAGCCGATGTACCGATCATGGCAGCAATTTGCGGTTCGCAGTCCTGATCCACACTCATAACGATATTCAGAACTTGTACATCATTACGGAAACCTTCCGGGAACAAAGGACGAATCGGACGGTCTGTCAAACGGCTCGAAAGAATCGCTTTCTCACTTGGTCTGCCTTCACGTTTAATAAATCCACCTGGGATTTTACCTACGGCATACAATCTTTCTTCATAGTTTACCGTTAATGGGAAAAAGTCCAGATCTTTAGGCTCATTTGATGCTGTTACGGTACACAATACAACGGTATCCCCGTACGTTACCTTAACGGCAGCATTAGCCTGCTTGGCCAAACGCCCTGTTTCAAGCGTAAGCGTTCTTCCACCAAGCTGCATTTCAACACGCTGTTCCATGAAATCCCTCCTTTTATTCGTTCCTAACACAATGGATTCTGCATTTTCACAGTATTTCCTGCTTGTCCTGCATTCATTAACTCCACAGCAACATGCTCACTTGCAAAACAAAAGCTCCTTGCGGAGCCAGCAGCTACAAATATATGGCAACATGTTCATCTACAAAACAACCCGGCTGTAAGCTCCGCTTGTCCTTTTAGACAAAGGAATGACGGATAACAGCCAGGTTGATTTTGAAAACATGTACGATAATTAACGACGCAATCCGAGTTTTTCGATCAGTGCGCTGTAACGTTTAACATCTTTGTTTTTCACGTAAGCCAAAAGCTTACGACGTTGACCTACCATTTTCAAAAGTCCACGACGTGAGTGGTGGTCTTTCTTGTGCGTACGCAAGTGGTCTGTCAAACTTCTGATGTTTTCCGTAAGGATAGCAACTTGCACCTCAGGTGATCCAGTATCGGACTCATGAGTTTTGTGCTCGTCGATCAGTTGTTGTTTACGTTCTTGAGTCAATGCCATCCTATTCACCTCCTTCATTATAATCGCCATTAGCCTCGTCACCGCCGGTGAGAGCAAGTAACCAAGCCAAGGTTATGTGTTGCCTCAAACGACAACGTAGTACATTATATCATAGTTGCCCAGACAAAGTAAATGTAAACCTATATTTTATCCTGAGACTTAAGATAACAGGCGGGCAGCGGTTAATGCATCTTCACGAATCTGACTGATCAAGGCATCAATCGAGTCAAATTTTCGTTCTGCACGAATGTAGTGAACGAGATCAACCTTTAATTCCTGGTCATATATCTGCCCATCAAAATCAAGCAAGTGCACCTCAAACGTAGGTTTCATCCCGTTTTCGTGAAAGGTAGGTTTCACACCAAGGTTCATGACGCCACGCAGTTCCTGCTCCCCATACTGCACACGAACAGCGTAAACGCCTTTCGCTGGCGTAACATAATGATCCGTAAGTTCAAGGTTAGCGGTAGGAAAACCAATGGTCCGTCCACGTTTCTCCCCATGAATTACGGTTCCCCTGATGCTGTAAGGTCGTCCGATCCATTGACTGGCTTCGTCGATTTCTCCACGCTTCAACAGGCCACGAATGAGAGAACTGCTTACCTTCTCACCATTTAACAGGAATGGAGGCACAGTCTCCACCGTCATTTCGCCTTCTCCCAATGTGCGAAGAAGCTGCTCATCCCCTGCTCCCTTGTGACCGAAGCGGAAGTCAAAACCAACTACCGCTGTTCGAGTCTGAAGCGGGAGCAGCAGATCATGTGCGAATTGCTGCGGCGTCAACCTTGAGAACTCCTCATTGAATTCGACCACGTAGAGCACGTCTACACCCATGCCTGCCAGGATGTCTTCTTTATCTCTCAAGGGAGTTAGATAACCCTCGTAATCCCCTTTGCGCATAACTTCCTTCGGATGAGGATGAAAGGTCATCACCGCTGCCTGCATGCCCGTTTCGCGTGCAATGCGGACAGCTGACAAAATGACACTTGCATGTCCGAGATGCAGCCCGTCAAATTGACCGATCGCGAGCACTTGGGGATGTGTGCCCTGAACAGCCGATTGTAACGTCTGCGGATAGGTTAGCATTACGGTTTTCACAATCATTCACCTGCATTTCACTTGATAGGCCAGGCTTGAGTACCACCACTCAAACCAGGAACCTCTTTATTCCGGCAAAAAGACTTTAACAGCTCTCACCGTTGCTTTCAATTCATCCCGCTCAAATATCCCCAGAAACGTCCCATCCTGATCATATAACCGCAGTAGACCCGGTTGCTCTGCAGGCGGTTCGAGCAAACGCGCCGACAATTTCTGGCCCTGAAGTGCTCCCTTGGTCTGATCCGCACCCACCGTATGTGCCGGAATGGAAGCGATGGCTTCATCAACCGGAATCAACACCTCGGCTAACGTTCCATCGATCATGCGTTGTTCCACTTCTTCGAAATGAAGGCAATGATCAGCAGAAATCCCTGCCGATATCGTGCGTTCCAAGTGTAGCATTGTGGACGGATATCCCAATTTTCTACCGATATCCACACATAACGTTCGAATATATGTCCCTTTGGAACATAAAGCACGGAACGATATATCCGTAGAGTCGCCTTGATTCTCAATTCCTGTCAATTCCAGCTCATAGATCGTAACTTCACGACTCTTGCGCTCTACCGTTTTGCCTTCACGAGCAAGCTCGTAGAGTCGCTTTCCATCCACTTTAACCGCAGAGTACATAGGCGGAACCTGTGAGATGGTGCCCAGGAATTGCTCCAGCACCTGCTGAACCTGTTCCTGTGTCACCTCAACAGCCGTCTCCGACCGCTCAATAACTTCACCCGTCATATCCTCCGTGTCAGTAGACAGACCCAGTCGTAGCGTTGCCAGGTACTCCTTGGGAAGCTCCTGCATGTACTCTACCACACGTGTTGCCCGTCCAAGGCAGAGCGGAAGTACACCAGTAACTTGCGGGTCCAATGTGCCTGTATGACCAATACGTTTCATTTTGAGAATGCGACGCATTTTGGCCACAACATCATGAGAAGTAAATCCCGCTGGTTTGTACACCGGAAGTACGCCTTCAAAT
Source organism: Paenibacillus sp. GL_099_B (assembly GCF_057835695.1). Lineage (NCBI taxonomy): Bacteria > Bacillati > Bacillota > Bacilli > Caryophanales > Paenibacillaceae > Paenibacillus > Paenibacillus sp. GL_099_B. The sequence continues at coordinate 2,539,873 of NZ_CM174430.1, read as the reverse complement.
GGTTTTACCATTGAGCATTCACCTGCTTCAGCACTAGTTCGACAATATCTTCCAACTTACCCTCAACGCGACATCCAGCTGCGAGTACATGACCGCCTCCACCAAAGTTCTGTGCAAGCGAAGCAACATCAACCTTGCCAGCTGACCGAAGAGATACCTTCACCGCATTGTCATTGATCACTTTAAAAAAGATGCCCACTTCCACACCTAGAATGTTACGCGGGTAATTGACTACCCCTTCAAGATCTTCATTGGCCGCACCACAAGCGATCATATCTTCTGGTGTAATGACTACCCAAGCAATCTTGCCATCGTCAGTCATTTGCAGACTTGAGAGTGCCTGATTCAATATACGGACTTGGGGAAGCGTAACCTGCTCAAGCAAAATCTGTGCGAGATAAGGTCCATCCACACCATGTTCAAGCAATTTGGATGCGGTGGTCATCACATTAGGACTCGTATTGGCATAGCGGAATCCACCTGTGTCTGTTAACAATCCCGTGTAGACTGCTGTAGCCACATCCTTGTTCCATTTCACTGGGAAAAGGTTGAGGAAATCAAACAGAATTTCAGCCGTTGCTGCAGCGTCTGGCTTAATGATGTTTACTGTTCCATACGCGTCATTGGTCGGATGATGATCAATATTTAAAATGACAGCATCTTCTTCGAAATAATGACGAGTCAGGCCTACTCTGGAAAAGTCTGCACAATCCACACAGATTATCGCTTTGTATTTCCGCGCCGGTGGTTGTTCGGTCATGTTCACGATCTTACCAGCTTCCCACAGAAAATTCATGCGTTGTGGAATTTCACCTTCATTAATCATCGTGAATGTCTTGCCCAGACATGACAGCAGCCAGCCCACCGTTACCGTCGAGCTGACTGCGTCACCGTCCGGCTGTACATGCGACACGACCAGGTAATCATCATGCTCCAGCAGAAATTGCTTTCCGTCCTGAAGCGCCTGTTCATAAGTGTGCATTGCCGTCTCCTTTATTCTGTTACTCGGATTCGTTCTTGTCGGTACCGATATCACCAAGCAGCTTCTCAATTCGGCTGCCATATGCAATAGATTCGTCAATCTTGAATATCAACTCGGGAACATGTCGAAAACGGATACGCTTGCCCAGTTCTGAACGCAAAAATCCATTTGCTTTTGCCAGCGCTTTAAGCGAGTTATCCTTTTGTTCCTGTTCACCGAAGACACTCAGATAAACCTTGGCTTGCGACAAGTCGCCTGTCACTTCGACTCCCGTTACGGTAATAAAGCCGATACGAGGATCTTTCAGTTCAGACTGGATGAGCAGACTTAATTCTTTCTTGATCTGCTCGCCCACTCTACCTGTACGAATCTTAGCCATTGTTGTTCACCTCATGCTTCCTTGCTTATCGTTGTACTGTCTCCATAATGAAGGCTTCGATAATGTCGCCTTCTTTGAGATCATTGTATTTATCCAGCGTGATACCGCACTCGTAACCTTGGGCTACTTCTTTGGCATCATCTTTGTAACGTTTCAGGGAATCCAGCTTGCCTTCGTAAAGGACGATGCCATCACGAATCAGACGTGCTTCCGCGGAACGCGTAATTTTACCCGAGGTAACCATACATCCAGCAATGGTGCCGACTTTACTGATGGAGAACGTGCTACGAACTTCAGCATGACCGATTACTTTTTCTTTGTAAATCGGATCAAGCATACCTTTCATTGCTTGTTCAATTTCTTCGATAACACTGTAGATAACGCGATGCAGACGAATGTCTACTTGCTCTTGATCTGCAGTCGCTTTCGCCTGGTTATCAGGACGAACGTTGAAACCAATCACGATGGCATTGGATGCTGCAGCCAAAATGATGTCGGACTCTGTGATTGCACCAGCGCCGCTATGAATGATTTTCACGCGTACACCTTCAACTTCGATCTTCGCAAGGGAACCTTTTAATGCTTCAACCGAACCTTGTACGTCACCTTTGATGATTACGTTCAGATCTTTGATTTCGCCGTCTTTGATGTGTTGGAACAGATCATCCAGTGTCACACGTGTGTTTGTACCCAGATCGGATTCACGTTGTGTGATGGCACGTTTGTCAGCGATAGAACGCGCTTTGCGCTCATCTTCAAACACCATAAATGGATCTCCCGCACCTGGAACTTCAGTCAGACCGGTAATTTCTACTGGTGTTGAAGGTCCAGCTTCTTTTAAACGACGACCTTTGTCATTCACCATCGCACGTACGCGACCGAAGCAGTTACCTGCAACAAATGCATCTCCGACTTTCAGTGTACCGTGCTGAACGAGGATACGAGCAACTGGGCCACGTCCTTTATCCAGCTCGGCTTCAATCACTGTACCGCGAGCTCGTTTGTCCGGGTTTGCTTTGTATTCGTTTACTTCTGCAACGAGCAGGATCATTTCAAGCAGACCTTCCAGACCCATTCTTTGTTTCGCTGAAACGTTAACAAAGATGGTGTCTCCGCCCCACTCTTCCGGAACGAGTTCATAGTTGGTCAATTCTTGTTTAACTTTATCCGGATCTGCACCCGGCTTGTCAATTTTGTTGACAGCTACGATAATTGGCAGCCCAGCAGCTTTGGCATGGTTAATCGCCTCAACCGTTTGTGGCATAACACCGTCATCTGCAGCTACAACAATAATCGTCATATCCGTAACCTGTGCTCCCCGTGCACGCATGGCGGTAAACGCTTCGTGACCCGGAGTATCGAGGAACGTAATTTTTTTGTTATTGATTTCAACTTGATACGCACCGATGTGCTGCGTGATTCCGCCTGCTTCTCCGCCGGTTACATTCGTGGAACGGATCGCATCGAGCAATGTTGTTTTACCGTGGTCAACGTGACCCATGATCGTTACAACTGGAGGACGGGATTGCAATTCTGCAGGATCATCATTTTCTTCCAGTGTTTCGAAACGGTCATCTTCAAGCACGATTTTCACTTCAACCTCAACACCGAATTCACCCGAAAGCAGAAGGATCGTTTCGATATCAAGCTCTTGGTTAATCGTTGCCATAACACCCATGGCAATGAGTTTTTTGATAACTTCGGAAGCATCTTTATGGAGCAGCTTCGCTGTTTCACCAACAGTCATGTCACCACGTACGATGATTTTCTTAGGTGTGTTATCAATTTTCTCACGTTGTTGGTACTGTTGTTGATTTCTGTTGCGATTGTTCTTGCCACCACGATTACCGCGGAAGTTGCCGCCACGGTTGTCGTCATAACGACGTCCACCGCCACCGCTGTTCGAACGGTTGCCGCTATTGTTGTTGTTGTTGTTGCCGGAATTACCTTGGCCGCCTCTGCGTTGGCCTTGTCCTGAGCTCTGTCCTTGGCCACCAGTACGGTTGCCGCCAGTGCCAGTGTTGCCACCGCTGTTCGGGCCTGCACTTCTTGCTTGACCGCCACCGCTGTTCGATGGACGTTGTCCCGTACTTTGCGGACGGGATGCTGTACTACTTTGTCCACCTTGAGCTGGTCTTGGACGATTACTTGATTGTCCTCCTTGGCTTGAGCCTTGGGAAGAGTTCGTTCTGTTGCGGCTGTCTTGGCCGCTAGGTCTTTGGGAGCCATTGTTATTGTTGGAATTTGGTCTATTGTTCATACCTACCTGCTTTTCCTGTTGTATTTTTGTTTGTACGGGACTACCGGATGGGTTGCTGCTATTCGGCGTGTTCACTCCGCCGGCCGGCTTGTTGCTGTCCACTGTTTTGTCACTGCGCACTGACGAAGTAGCAACGGATTTTGCTTCGTTACTTTGTTTGGAAGCGGCAGTGGATTTTATATCTTTAAAAAATTGTTCCACCTTACCGACTGAACCATTCTCCATGACACTCATATGATTGTTTACGGGAATATCCAGCTTTTTAAGAATGGTTATAATTTCTTTACTACTCATATTAAGGGACTTCGCATATTCATAAACTCGCAATTTATCCTTGTTTTCCTGTTTACTCAATATACTCCACCTCCGACATTATACCGACTTGCTTGGAGATCATTTTTGCAAACCCTCGATCCGTTACTGCAAGAACAACCCGCGTTTCTTTACCGATACTTGAACCCAGACTATCCCGGTCAAATCCGATCACCAGTGGAACTTTATATGTCCCGCATTTGTCGCGAAATTTCTTTTGTGTATTGGCCGAGGCGTCACCCGCAACAATAACCATTTTAGCTTCGGAAGAACGGATCGCTTTAAGTACAATTTCTTCACCTGTCACAAGTTTGCCTGCACGCATGGAGAGTCCCAGATAAGACAATGTTTTATTATTCATCATGTTCACGCTCCTGTGCTGCTATGAATTCGTCCTCTACCGCAACGAAATCAGCTGCCAATTGCTCATAAATTTCCGGTGAGACTTTGCCCTTTAGCGCCCGATCCAAAGACCGGTTTTTGAGTGCAAGCTTAAAACAGGACTCTTTGCCGCATAAATAAGCACCACGTCCGGACTTTTTGCCAGTCAAATCGATCAGCACTTCATCCTCTGGCGTTTTAACGATACGGATCAGCTGCTTTTTGGGCATCATTTCCTGACACGCCACACATTTGCGCAGCGGTACTTTTTTGGTTTTCATACGTTAGCGCCCCCCGTGCTTTACTTTAGTCGACGGAGACGGAATCTTGGTGCATTTCCAAAGAAGAATCTTTCTCTCTGCCGAATTCCTGTTCCGCCTGGCTCTCGCTCTTAATGTCGATTTTCCAGCCGGTCAGTTTGGCTGCCAATCGGGCATTTTGGCCTTTGATCCCAATGGCGAGGGACAGCTGATAGTCAGGAACAATAACCCGAGCCATCTTTTCTTCCTCGAATACTTGAACTTCCAATACTTTGGAAGGACTAAGTGCATTAGCCACATATTCGTCTACCTGATCGGAGAAACGAACGATGTCAATTTTTTCACCGCGCAGCTCACCCACAATGGTCTGCACGCGGATTCCCTTAGGACCTACACATGATCCAACCGGATCAACTTCCTCATTGCGGGAATGAACAGCAATCTTGGAGCGGAAGCCCGCTTCACGTGCGACGGAGCGAATCTCAACCACACCATCGAAAATTTCAGGTACTTCCAGTTCAAAGAGACGTTTCAACAAGCCCGGATGTGTACGGGACAAAATGATTTGCGGCCCTTTGGTCGTATTCTCGACCTTGGTGATGTACGCTTTAATACGGTCACCATGAACAAACTTCTCGTTCGGCATCAATTCGGTCAGCGGCAATGCCGCTTCGATTTTGCCCAGATCGATGTAGATATTGCGCAAATCCTGACGCTGCACCACTCCCGTAACGATATCTTCTTCCTTATCAACGAAAGCGTTGTAGATCAGGCCGCGTTCGGCTTCACGAATCCGCTGGGTCACTACCTGTTTGGCAGTTTGTGCGGCGATACGTCCGAAATCACGCGGCGTAACTTCAATCTCCGCAATATCTTCCAGCTGGAAGTGTGGGTTGATCTCTCGTGCAGCAGGCAATGAAATTTCGGTACGTGAATCCAGGACTTCTTCCACGATCAATTTGCGGGCATACACCCGGATAACACCCGTATTGCGGTTCATGTCAACACGCACATTCTGGGCGGTGTTGAAATTACGCTTGTAGCTGGAGATGAGTGCTGCCTCGATCGCTTCAAACAGCACATCTTTGCTGATCCCTTTTTCCCGCTCCAATTCATTCATTGCTTCAATAAAATCCATACTCATGAATGTTGATCCCCCTTTCAAACATGGCATCTCATACGTAAAACGGCGAAAGGCTCTAGACTCATGAGCACCTTGCCGTTATCGTGAGATGTGTCTTTTTTCATTAATAAGTGAACAAGGCACTTAAAACAGAATGGCCAGGCGCGCACTCGCAACCTTGTCATAAAGAATGGCATGCTGTTTCTTGCCTGCTTCGATCACAAGTTCCCCGTCATCAAAGGAAAGCAGCTTGCCTTCAAATTCCTTTATTCCATTTACCGGCTCGTAGGTTGTAACAAATACATTTTTACCTACGGATTTGGAAACGTCCTCTGGTTTTTTCAGTGGACGCTCCGCACCGGGAGAAGACACTTCAAGGAAATAGATGGTCGGAATCGGATCGTTCTCATCCAGCTTGGCGCTTAGCTTTTCGCTGATCAAGACACAATCATCGATGTCGATGCCACCCTCTTTGTCGACATACACCCGTAAAAACCAGTTGCTGCCTTCTTTGACGTATTCGATGTCAACCAGCTCGAAGCCTTGTTCGTTCAAGTAGGGTTGGATCATTTCTTCCACGGTAGATTTAATGTTCGTTGTGCTCAAAACCGATAACCTCCAACTTAGGTTACACCAGCAAATAATGACTGGCAATTTCTTCATTACCCAAGATTCTTGTATACCAAAGACTAAAGAGTGGGTTTCCCCACTCTTTAGAAATTCGTACTATCTCGTTCACTTCAAAAATTATAACATAGTCTGGTAATAGTGACAAGTAAGCGATCACTCAGCCATTTTAACCACTAATGAAGAAAAATTTACGTAATCACATCACAGACCATAAATGGATACTCAAAATGCCATTTTAGAACAAGGATAATTGATTGCTTTCCGGCAAACCTCGGAAGCATCCCATACCCGTCAGCAATTCAACAATTGTTTTACTTGCTTTGGACTTCTGCTGAAAATCTTCGATCGAAAGGAATTCTCCATGATCTCTTGCCGCAGCGATATTGCGTGCAGCATTATCCCCGATTCCTCCCAGTGCCGAAAACGGAGGAATAAGTGAATTTCCGTCAACGATAAACTTCGTCGCTTCCGAACGATACAGATCAATCGGCTTGAGCGAGAATCCGCGTGCTGCCATTTCCAATGCCATCTCAAGAACAGGCAGCATGTTTTTTTCTTTTGGCGGTGCCTGGAAACCTAATTGTTCGATCTCTACGATCTTGCGATAGATGGGCTCATAGCCCTGACATACCAGTTCAATGTCAAACTCATCCGCACGAACTGTGAAGTATGTCGCGTAGTATTCAATTGGGTGATACAGCTTAAAGAAAGCTGTACGCACTGCCGAGATAACATAAGCGGCCGCGTGGGCCTTCGGAAACATGTACTGGATTTTAAGACAGGAATCAATGTACCATTGCGGCACCTTGCAATTTTTCATCTCATCAATCCATTCTTGCGGCAAACCACGTCCCTTACGCACACTCTCCGTAATTTTAAAGGCAAGACTGGCGTCCATGCCCGCCTTATAAATTAGGAACAACATGATATCATCCCGGCAACCAATCACCGTTTTGATGTTACATGTTCCATTTTTGATAAGATCTTGTGCGTTACCAAGCCATACCCCCGTACCATGAGACAATCCGGAGATCTGGAGTAGATCGGCAAAAGACGAAGGCTGGGATTCGATAAGCATCTGACGTACAAACTTCGTCCCCATCTCTGGTACACCAAAAGTGGCAACTGGTGAACGAATCTGCTCCGGTGTAACACCGAGTGCCTCCGTAGAGTTGAACATGCTCATGACCTTAGGATCATTCATCGGAATGGTCGTTGGATCGATACCCGTCAAATCCTGCAGCATCCGCATCATGGTTGGATCATCGTGCCCCAGAATATCGAGTTTTAGCAAGTTCTCTTCGAAGGCGTGATAGTCAAAGTGTGTTGTTTTCCACTCCGCATTAACGTCATCCGCCGGGAATTGTACAGGCGTTACATCTTCTACTTCAATATAATCCGGTACAACGACAATACCACCGGGATGCTGTCCTGTGCTACGTTTAACCCCGGTACAACCGGAAGCCAAACGGTTCAGCTCAGCCCCACGCCATTTCTTATGATGTTCTTCCTCATATTTCTTGGCAAAACCAAACGCCGTCTTTTCAGCCACCGTACCAATCGTCCCCGCACGGAACACACTTTTTTCGCTGAAAAGCACCTTCGTATAGTTATGGGCATGCGGTTGATAATCACCCGAGAAGTTCAAGTCGATATCGGGAACCTTGTCCCCTTTAAAACCAAGGAAGGTCTCAAACGGAATATCCTGCCCTTCGCCTTTTAATCGGCCCCCACAATCAGGGCATTCTTTCTCAGGAAGGTCAAATCCACTCGGCACACTGCCGTCTAGGAACCACTCACTGTGCTTGCACTCCGGATTCACACAAATATAGTGTGCTGGCAATGGGTTAACCTCGGAAATACCCAGGAAAGTAGCAACTACAGACGAACCAACTGATCCCCTGGAGCCGACAAGGTAGCCATCCTGATTCGACTTTTTAACCAAACGTTCCGAGATCAGATAGTTCGCAGAAAAACCGTATTTGATAATTGGATTCAATTCTTTTTCCAGTCGTGCCACAATTACTTCCGGTAGTTCCTCACCATAAATCGACTTGGCGGTATTATAGCAGGTATTACGGATTTCATCGTCCGCGCCTTCCAGAATCGGAGTGAACAACTTGTCCGGGAACAGTTTGATTTCCTCGAATCGATCCGCCAATTCAACCGTATTCGTAACGACAACTTCGTAGGCTTTATCCTGGCCCAGATACTTGAACTCTTCCAGCATTTCATCCGTCGTTCTTAAGTGAGCATCCGGTTTACGTTGATCTTTGAGCGGGCTGAACCCTGTAATGCCATGAATGGTGATATCCCGATATAGTTTGTCGCGCGGCTCCAGATAATGCACGTTACCTGTGGCTATTACCGGTTTTCCCAATTTTTGACCAATGTCAACAACTTTACGAACAGCGAGCTTCAATTCCTCTGGCGTAGCCACCAGCCCTTTGTCCACCAAATGCATATACATTGTCAGAGGCTGGATTTCCAGAATGTCATAGAAATGCGCTATCTCTTCCGCCTCTTCAAGCGATTTGTTTAGCACAGCCTCGAAAAACTCACCTTTTTCACAACCGGATAAAATAATGAGGCCTTCACGTAAATTGATCAGCTTCGATTTTGGAATACAAGGTACCCGTTTGAAATGCTCCGTATGGGAAAGAGATACCAGTTTATAGAGATTCTTTTTGCCGACATCATTCAAAGCATAGATTCCACAATGGAATGGTCGCGTATTTGAAAGATCAACTCCGACATAATCGTTTAGCCGATCAAGCATTGTCAGGCCTTTCATCTGGGCGGCATCATTAACCAATCCATTTAGTATCCCTGCGAGCGCAATCGTATCATCAATCGCCCGGTGATGGCTTTCCAGTGCTACTTTATATTTATCCGCCAGCGTATTCAGACGGTGATTCTTCATTTTTGGATATAACAACCGTGCCAGTTCCAACGTATCGAGTACAGGGTTCTGAAGCTCAGGCATGCCAAGCTGTTTCAGCGAAGCCTGAATAAAGCCCATATCGAATCGAGCATTATGCGCAACCAATACGCCATCTCCGGCAAACTTTACAAAATCACGGATAACCGGTTCTAGCTCAGGTGCATCCTTCACCATTTCATCGTTAATGTTAGTCAACTGCTGAATGTTATATGGGATGCGCTCATGCGGATTTACAAACGTAGCAAAGCGGTCAATTTCTTTACCGTCCTCTACCTTCACTGCCGCAATTTCGATGATTTTGTTCTGGGTTACAGACAGACCTGTGGTCTCAATATCAAAGACGATATATGTCGCTGATTTGAGTTCCAACGGCTGTGGTGCCAGTACAACAGCAACCGAATCGTTCACCACATTGGCCTCAAGGCCGTAGATCATTTTAATTCCGTTTTTCTTGGCCGCTTTGGACGCCTCCGGATACACCTGCACACCACCATGATCACTTACGGCGATTGCCTTGTGTCCCCATTCCGCTGCAGTCTTTACGTATTTGTCGATCGAAGTTACGGCATCCATTGTACTCATTGTGGAGTGCAGATGGAACTCAACCCGTTTCTCAGCTGCATTATCTTTACGGGATGGCGGTGCCTTTACCTCAACCAAATCTGACGGAATCATGGCAAGTTCCGGTATTTGCATGAACCGATCGTATTCTACACGGCCACGCACTTTCACCCATTTTCCATTTGCCAACAAACTCAAGATTTTGACATCCTCTTTTGTTTTGGCAAACATCTTCATTTGCATGGAATCCGTGAAATCCGTCAGATAAAAAGTAAACAAGGTATTCCCGTTCCGCAATTCCTTGCGATCCAGACCGAAGACCGTTCCCTGCAACGTAACCTTTTTCTCTTCATCTTGAATTTCCTGCATAGGTACAGGTGGTTCCTTGATCTCATATCCCATCTGTAAGCGAACATCGCCCTGATCTTCCTCTTCAGGCATTTCTGAGTCCACTTCACTCATCATTTGTTCGATAACTTGAAGCTCTTCTTCACGCTTCTTGAGCTGGAATTGTTCCATCGCCTCTTTGTTGCTTTCAACCTCACCAACCAGTAATTTGACCCGCAAGGGTAATTGGAAATACTTATCATAAAAAGTGGTTATAGCCTGATCGATCTGCTTCTTCTTCGCGAGCTCCATCGACATTGCATCACTCATGGTCAATTGCAGCAGATCCGCTTCACATTCAAACTTGGTACGATTCATCCAACCATTAACGGATGGAATCTCCCGTGTAACCCACTCAAGGAACAAGTTCCAATACTCACTGACAATATCACCAATCTCGACCTGCTCACTATATTTGAAACCAAACGTAATCTTAGAGATATGATTCATTTTATCCTGGATGTGCAGACAAAATGTACGATAGATTGGAGCAGGAACCAAGGTATCCTTTGCAATCACAATAGTCCAGTCGCGGTTGCTACGACTTGTCTCCACCCGTTCAATCCATCCATCCAAAAAGTAGGGCTCTATTAGGCCAGCCGGAAGCTCCGTCTGTTTCAACAACAACTCAAACCGTTTTCTCTTCTCCTCGAATCCACTCATCGTGTTCCTCCTTGTACCCCCTTAAAACAGGAAAAGCCTCTGCATTCAAAAATGTCCCCGATCCGAACCCGCACCGACTCATTTTATCCGACAGAAGCTCTCCATTCCTTACTCTTACAGTCCGTATGTGCCGTTATATAAATTGAACAAAAAGATATTTACACTTACCACTCCGATAACAGAACAACCTTCCGATCGCTGTTATCCCCAGATTTTTTGATTCCCTTTTACAAAGGGGAAAATCCGGGGATAAAGGCGAACGCTCCGCTTCTTCAGGTTATTTCTGTTCTCTACGTTCTCATGTAAATGTTTAGTTCAATCTATATAGTCAGGTTATCCTGACTTAATACGCTCTTGCAAACACTACCGTGTGTTTCGCTTCTTCACCACAAGCCAGACACGTATGCTTTTCTTCCGCAGGCTGGAACGGAATGTTCCGGCTTGTTGCACCTGTTACTTCTCTTACTTTATCTTCGCAAGCATCTGAACCGCACCATCCAGCCAGTGTGAAACCGCGTTTGTTTTCCATCAATTCCTTCATCTCATCAAGCGTATCTACAGAGTAGAAGTTGTCCGACATAAACGTGCGAGCACGTTGCAGCATATCGGCTTGCACTTGAGTCAGCATAGTCTGGATTTCTTCCACTAGATTTGCTTGTTCAACAACTTTCTTCTCTCCAGTAATCCGGGAAACGAGAACACATACACCGTTCTCCATATCACGCGGACCAATTTCGAGACGAATCGGAACACCACGCATCTCATATTCGTTGAATTTCCAGCCTGGACGAACATCACTGCGATCATCCATTTTCACACGAATTCCCGCTTGTTTCAGTTCAGCGAACAACTCGTCCGCACGACCTACAACGGCCTCACGCGTTTTTGGCGGTCCAATTGGAATCATAACCACTTGTGTTGGTGCAACTTTAGGAGGAAGCACCAGACCACGGTCATCCCCGTGAACCATGATTAACGCACCGATCAGACGTGTGCTTGTTCCCCATGAAGTGGTGTGAGCCAGTTCCAGCACGTTGTTGCGGCTAAGATACTGAATCTCAAATGCTTTTGCAAAATTCGTACCCATATAATGAGAAGTTCCGGCTTGTACCGCACGTCCATCTTTCATCATCGCTTCGATGGAGAAGGTGTCTACAGCACCTGCAAACTTCTCGGATTTTGTTTTTTGACCTGTAATAACGGGAATTGCCAAATATTCTTCCACAACTTCGCGGTAGATTTCAAGCATTTTCATCGTCTCTTCACGTGCTTCTTCTTCTGTTTCATGCGCCGTATGGCCCTCTTGCCACAGGAACTCTGTTGTGCGAAGGAAAGGCAATGTTCTCTTCTCCCAGCGAACCACGTTAGCCCACTGGTTGATCAATACCGGGAGATCCCGGTAAGACTGAATCCACTTGGAGTACATGTGACCAATGATGGTTTCCGAGGTTGGGCGGATCGCCAGACGCTCTTCCAGCTTTTCTCCGCCTGCTTCCGTTACCCAAGGCAATTCGGGATTGAAGCCTTCAACATGTTCTTTTTCTTTTTGGAAAAAGCTCTCGGGAATGAACATCGGGAAGTAGGCATTACGATGACCCGTTTCACGGAAACGACGGTCCATCTCATCCTTAATGTGCTCCCAGATTTCGAAGCCGTCTGGTTTGAAAACAATACAACCGCGTACGGGTGAATAGTCCATGAGATCAGCTTTTTTAATAACATCAATGTACCAGCGTGAGAAATCCTCTCCCTGAGGTGTAATTTCAGTCACGAACTGTTTATCATTTTCCTTTGACATAAGACTCCAGCGTCCTCCCATAACGACTATCTCTGAATAGTCAGAGTGTAGTCAAACCATAATTATCCGTTAATTAATCGTAATATATCATTGTATGTTACAGCTAGCATCAGTACAAACAACATGGCGAATCCGACAAAATGAACCATGCCTTCCCGGTTGGGGTCAACGGGTCTGCCTCGCAGACCTTCAATTCCGAGGAACACAAGACGGCTTCCATCCAGTGCAGGAATCGGCAACAAGTTGAAAATACCCAGGTACAGGCTCAAAATAGCCGCCCATCTCGTCAACTGTTCAATCCCCTGCTTCGCAATTTGGCCTGTTACTTCAAAAGTACGAACAGGACCTCCAATATCATCCATGTTAAACTGATTGATCAGATGTTTGAAGCCTTCAAAGATGACTCTGGTTGTATCGACCATTGCAATTCCCGAAACCTTAAAGGTCTCCACAAATCCAACAGATCGGGTTGGGAGCGTAGGTACAATTCCAACTTTTCCACCCTCTTGTCCTTCTACGGCACGAGGTGTAATCGTTATATTAAACGTTTCATTCCCCCGACGCAGTGTCCATTCCATCGGTTTGTCTTTGGAATCGGCAATCATCGTCACCATTTTTTGCGAATCCGTACCAATAGCAGTACCATTGATCGTCTCAATGATATCTCCCTTTTGCAGGTTCGCTTGGTAGGCAGCTCCACCTTCAAGCACTTCACCAATCTCCAGATTTTTCGAATTCTCAACTGGAACCCCAGCCATCTGTGCATAGACTGCAAACAAAACAAATGCCAGAATGAAATTCATGAGTGGTCCGGCAAAAATCGCCATTGCCCGCTGACCCACCGTTTTACTGCCAAATTGGCGATCTTTCGGTGCAATCTGGGTTTGTTTTCCACGGCTTACCAACATCGCTTGCGGATGTATCCGGTACTGCTGAATTTCGCCATCCACATCGAGTTGCAATTTCAATGCATTCTCCATATCAATGGAGATCACTTCACCACGAATTACATTTTTGCGATTATCCAATTGATCGAGGTAGATCATTTTGACTTGGTCATCAGCCGACCTTACTGCAATGGTCTGACCTTCTTGAATTTCTACCAGTTCCGGGTCTTCCCCAGCCATACGTGCGTACCCGCCAAAAGGCAGCAGACGCAGTGTGAACTGGGTCTCGTTTCTTTTATATGAGAACAATTTGGGACCAAAACCGATCGCAAATTCCCGTACAAGAATACCGGCGCGTTTGGCAAAATAATAATGTCCCCATTCATGAACCGTCACGATGACAAAGAACATGAGCACCGTTAGAAATACCACTTGTATGGTTTCCAATCCCTATCCATCCTCCTTCACGGCACGAACCGCAGTCTGTCCCTTTAGATTATCATTATTCTCTGATGCCGCACAAGAGAATCACTTCTTCCATTTTATCTTGAAAAAAGAGATTACAGACTGAACGCAAGTTGACGGCTCTCCTGATCACATCTTGCGATTTCCTCCAGATCAGGCTCGTCCACATTGCGGTGTGCTTCCAGCACAGAAGCAATAATATCCTCTATTTTAAGGAACGAAATCTCTTTACGCAAGAAACGCGCTACGGCAACCTCGTTGGCTGCATTAAACGCCGTTGCTGCGGTTCCTCCCATTTTACCACACTCGTATGCCATTCTTAAACAAGGGAACCGTTCCATATCCATCTCACGGAAATGCAGCTTGCCCACTTGCGTTAGGGATAGACGTTGTGAAGGCGATGGTAAGCGGTCAGGATAGGTCAGTGCATACTGAATGGGAACACGCATGTCCGGATTGCCAAGCTGGGCAATAATGCTTGTATCATTAAACTCCACGTAGGAATGAATGATGCTCTCCGGGTGAAGCAACACATCAATCTGATCATAACTTAGTCCAAACAGCCAATGCGCTTCAATAACTTCCAGTCCTTTATTCACCATCGTCGCCGAGTCTATCGTAATCTTCGACCCCATCGACCAGTTGGGATGTTTGAGTGCATCTTCTACGGTAACTTCTTTGAGCTGTTCACGAGTCAAATCACGGAACGATCCTCCAGAAGCCGTAAGTGTAATTCCCATCACACTTTCACGAGGTTCACCATTCAAGCATTGGAAGATAGCCGAGTGCTCGCTATCCACAGGAAGAATCGGTACCCCCTTCGCAGCCGCTCTGGCAGTAACAATATGTCCCGCTGTAATTAGCGTCTCTTTGTTAGCCAGCCCGATCTGTTTGCCTGCATCAATAGCAGCCAGGGTCGACTCAAGCCCAACACTCCCCATTACAGCAGTAACAACCGTATCTGCATCCGTTCCGGCAGCAACCTCCACCAGTCCTTCTTTGCCATAAAAGAGCTGCGTTTCCACAGGTAAGTGCGGTGCCACGGTCTCTGCTAGCTCCTTTGAGCCAACTGATACCTTTTTGGGTCGATAACGCTTCGCTTGATCAATCAGCAGCTCTATATTGCTCCCAGCAGCCAGTCCCTCTACTTGAAAGCGTTCGGGATGCATATCGACTACATCCAGTGTCTGAGTTCCAATGGAACCGGTTGACCCGAGAATCGCAATTTTTTTCATGCTGCACCTCATCTTTATTTATCCAATGCCTATGACGAATAGTTCGTCATATGGCTTGTGCTCATTTTTAATAGGGCAGAAGCATTAGTATATGTACGAATGGAAAAACGACAATCCAGCTGTCGCATCGATCCAGAATACCGCCATGCCCCGGTAACAAAGTGCCGGAATCTTTGATGTTATACACACGTTTGTAAGCAGATTGAATCAGATCTCCCATCTGTCCTACAACCGCGCATGCAATCCCAATCCATACCGCTCTTTGCCAAGACAACAAGCCGTCTGACACCCATGCAAAAACAACAGAAGTGACTATCGCGATCACAATACCACCCAGCGCACCTTCCACCGTTTTGTTAGGGCTGATCGAAGGCCAAAGTTTGTTCTTCCCGATAAGTTTCCCTACAAAATAGGCACCAGCATCACTTGCCCATATGGAACCTAGCAGCAGAAACGTCCAAAACAACCCATGATGCAAATTTCTGGATTCCGCGATGTAATAAAAACCGATTCCAATATACATTACTCCCAGAAAGAGCATGGCTACTGTATTCACAGGAATCTTGTTTTTAGTTACAACAGAGGCCGTCATTAACAAAAGCATCACAAGCCAGCCGATCTGGAATAACGTTAGCGGTCTGGCTTCCCAAACCATTTCCCAAGGAAACACAATCGCAAAGATACCTGCATAACCGATTAGGGCTACACCTGAAAAAGGCTGTACCCCGGTCATTTTCACAAATTCATAATAACCGATGAGAGCCATAAGCAATACCAAGCCATGGTACCAGGGTCCGCCCAGCATGCAAAAACCCAAAAACAACACACCTGCTATGATTCCTGTCGTTAATCGCTGTTTCAACGGCTTCATCCTCCATCTATTTCAAACCGCCGTAACGCCTTGTTCTGCGCTGATATTCGGCTACTGCTTCAAGCAAATGCTTTTTGCCAAATTCGGGCCAGTATATATCCGTAAACCATAATTCGCTATATGCAAGCTGCCAAAGCATGAAATTGCTTAATCTCAACTCTCCGCTCGTCCGGATCAGCAAATCCGGATCAGGCATATCCCCAGTGAGCATATGTCTGTCAATGAGTTCAGGCGTAATGTCGTCTGCCGATAGTTCCCCCGACTTTACCTGCAGAGCGATCTGTTTGACACAGTCCGTCATTTCGCGACGACTTCCGTAGTTCATTGCAAAATTCAAAACAAGCCCTGTGTTATGTTCCGTAAGACGAATAGCTTCACGCAAAGCATTAATGGTATGGGAAGGCAAGTGCTCCTCCTGGCCCATCATACGGATGCGTACATTTTTTTCTATAAGCTCATCCAGCTCTATCGCCAAAAATTCCTGCGGAAGCCGCATCAGAAAATCCACTTCTTCTTTTGGACGCGTCCAGTTTTCTGTCGAAAAAGCGTACATCGTCAGATATTTGATGCCCAGTTCATCCGCCGCGATGGTCGCACGTTTGACCGCCTTCATCCCATTCTGGTGGCCAGCTATTCGTGGGAGACCCAAACGTTTCGCCCATCGTCCATTGCCGTCCATAATGATGGCGACGTGCTGCGGGATATTATCCTCGGATATAGTCAGCGTTTCCTGCTTGTCAGCCCCATTCCACCACGACCGAACCCGTTTGATCATTCCTGTTCCTCCAAAATCCCTGAAGTTTCTTCACCTGAAGCTTGGAAAAAGAGACAAAACCCCACCGTATTGGAGGGGCTGCGCTTGTCTTACACTTCCATGATTTCTTTTTCTTTGGCAGCGAGTACCTTATCGACTTCAGCAATAAACTTGTCGGTCGATTTTTGGATGTCGTCTTGATGTCTCCGGGACTCGTCCTCGGAAATGTCTGACTTCTCCATTTTTTTAATATCATCATTCGCATCACGGCGAATATTACGAATGGCTACTTTACCTTCTTCACCGAACTTTTTTGTCAACTTCACAAGTTCTGATCTGCGTTCTTCCGTAAGTGCTGGAATGGACAGACGAATCATGGTTCCGTCGTTCGCTGGCGTAAGGCCAAGATCGGATTTCATAATCGCACGCTCAATGTCCCCCATGGAGGATTTATCCCACGGCTGGATCATCAGTGTCCGGGAATCCGGTGTACTGATATTAGCCAATTGGTTGAGCGGAGTCATTGCACCGTAATACTCCACTTGAATCCGGTCTAGAAGAGCCGGAGTTGCACGACCTGCACGCAAAGTGGCAAGATCACGTCGTAACGCTTGAATCGCTTTGTCCATACGTTCTTCGGCATGTTTTTTAACCGCTTGTGGCATTAATCTACACTCCCTTTAACGATTGTCCCAATGCGTTCACCAAGAACAACACGTTTGATGTTACCTTGTTCCGTAATGGCAAATACGATCAACGGAATGTTGTTGTCCTTACACAGCGAGGACGCCGTTGAGTCCATTACACCAAGATCTTTGTTAAGTATATCCATGTAAGTCAACTGATCAAACTTGACAGCCGTGCTGTCTTTAAACGGATCTGCTGAGTATACACCATCAACTTTATTTTTGGCCATCAAGATGACTTCTGCTTCGATCTCTGCTGCGCGCAGTGCTGCTGTTGTATCGGTGGAGAAGAACGGGTTACCTGTACCTGCTGCAAAAATAACGACCCGGCCTTTCTCCAAATGACGAATAGCTCTACGACGAATATAAGGCTCTGCAATTTGTTGCATGGCAATCGATGTCTGTACGCGTGTAGGCACTTCAATCTGTTCCAGTGCATCTTGCAGGGCGAGCGAGTTCATAACCGTCGCCAGCATCCCCATATAATCGGCAGTTGCTCTGTCGATGCCGTTTTCGCTACCGGCAATTCCGCGCCAGATGTTTCCGCCGCCGCACACGATAGCAACCTGTACACCTAGTTCAACTACTTCTTTTACTTGCTGGGCAATCGACGAGATCGTCTCTGCATCAATACCGTAGCCATTTTGACCGGAAAGAGACTCTCCGCTGACCTTTAAGACAACACGTTTAAATACTGGCTGTTCCAATTATTCACCCTCCACTTTGAATTGAACACCCTCGGCGTTCAACCAACAAAACTTCTCGCGCATGGCCTCCTGCTTAAAAAGAAAGGAACACAGTTGTGTTCCGCTCTTTTAGGAAAAACGTTCAACCGGTAAGGCATTGTTTTCCTGGGATATAAGGGAGTAGCGCTTCGAAGTTTCATCATTCTTATATCTTCGAAAATCGTTTTTCTTGCCGGTTTGAAAAACCGTCTTATTTGTTTACTTGGGACATAACTTCTTCTACGAAGTTGTCTACTTTTTTCTCAAGACCTTCACCCAGTTCGTAACGAACGAAACGACGGATGGAGATGTTTTCACCGATTTGGCTAACTTTTTCGTTCAACAGTTGGGAGATCGTTTTGTCTGGATCTTTAACAAAAGGTTGCTCCAACAGGCAGAACTCTTCGTAATACTTACCGATACGGCCTTCAACCATTTTCTCAACGATTTTTTCTGGTTTGCCTTCGTTCAGAGCTTGAGCTTTCAAGATTTCTTTCTCTTTTTCCAGTTCTTCAGTGGAAACTTCTTCACGAGTAACAAATTTCGGGTTCGCTGCTGCGATTTGCATAGCGATGTCCTTAACGAACTCTTTGAATTGGTCTGTTTTACCAACGAAGTCAGTTTCACAGTTAACTTCTACCAGTACACCAATACGGCCACCAGCGTGGATATAAGATTCTACAACGCCTTCAGTTGCTGCACGGCCAGCTTTGCTTGCTGCTGCTGAAAGACCTTTTTCACGAAGCAATTCAGCTGCTTTCGTGATGTCACCGTTCGCTTCTTCCAGTGCTTTTTTGCAATCGAGCATACCTGCGCCCGTTTTTTCACGGAGTTCTTTTACTGCACTCGCATTAACTGCCATTATTAATTCCCTCCAAAAATAAGTAATTGTACGTACACTCTAAAAAAAGGGCAGTGAGAGGTTATCCACCTACCAACCACCCTTTTCATTTAATTTATTAGATATGTTCGAATCTATTAAGCGGAAGTTTCTTCGCCTTGGTTAGCTTCGATAACGGCATCAGCCATTTTACCTGTCAACAGCTTAACAGCGCGAATTGCGTCGTCGTTACCCGGAATAACATAATCGATCTCATCCGGATCGCAGTTAGTATCAACGATACCTACAATTGGGATACCCAATTTGCGAGCTTCCGCAACAGCGATACGCTCTTTGCGTGGATCGATGATGAACAGGGCGCTTGGCAGGCCTTTCATATTTTTAATACCGCCGAGGAATTTCTCCAGACGATCTTTCTCTTTGCGAAGCAAGATTACTTCTTTTTTAGGCAATACAGCGAAAGTACCGTCTTCTTCCCAAGCTTCCAACTGTTTCAAACGATCAATACGTTTTTGAATAGTTGAGAAGTTAGTCAGGGTACCGCCAAGCCAACGTTGGTTAATGTAGAATTGACCAGCGCGTTCAGCTTCTTCTTTAACGGAATCTTGAGCTTGTTTCTTAGTACCCACGAAAAGAATTTTACCATTCTCTCCTGCGATTCCTTTAACGAAGTTGTAAGCCTCTTCGACTTTTTTCACTGTCTTTTGCAAGTCAATGATATAAATTCCGTTTCTTTCAGTGAAGATATAACGATCCATTTTTGGGTTCCAACGACGAGTTTGGTGACCGAAGTGTACCCCAGCTTCGAGAAGCTGCTTCATGGAGATTACTGCCATCTTCACACACCTCCTAATATGGTTTTATTGTGTCCTCCGCCGGCATCATTTTTCGCCAAGACTCTCCATCAGGAAAGCACCCTCAACAAAATTAGCACATGCGTGTGTTTTAACACCGTTATCTAATATAGCATAACTGATTGCCTGATGCAACAGTCTTTCAAAGCAAATTTCCGTTCCTTCATGGCGACACAAAACTTGTCATTATTTATACAAAAAAAACCGCCCTGCCTGAGCGCACTCAGTTTGACGGTTCTTTTGTAATCTTGGCAATAATGGATTTGAAACTTTCGCCTTTTTCCAAGTCATAGGTGCCGACTTGTATTTTGGTATTAATTCGCTCTGCTCTGCCCGCCTTTATAAAAGCTTGCGCGCTATCGACAATACCGGCTTTCTCCAAATTCCCCGCCACAATGGCCAGACTGTTGCCTGAACGTACTTTGAAAGATACGGTAGCCGCAACTTCGGGACTGTTAGGAGTTGACGGCTCGATCGTCTCTGGCTGAGTGACTTCGTTCTGTTTGTCGTTTTCATTGTTGACAGGTTGCTTTGGATTGTCGGGTTGCTCCGGTTTCACAGCAGACTCTGTGGCTTCAGGTGCCGTTGCCGTTTTTCCCAGTAGTTCACTGCTTTCCTGTTTCTTCTTATTTACCCACTCAGCCTCTGTATACAGCTCATCATCAGAAGCTACAAGCTTCATATCCATGCTCTTGGCGGCCGCTTCCAGCTGTTCCTTCGTCAGGTTGGCTGTAGCCAGCTCGGGGTCGAGACTACTCTCAGACAATGCGTTTTGTCCAACCGTTGCCAGCTGCAGCAATACCGCACCAACAATCATGCCACTTCCAAGTCCAATCCATAAGGAGCGCTTGTCCATCTGTTAGCTCTCCTCCCGTTCTGCCAGCTGCAAAATCAGCTGTACTTCTCCACGTTGTATGCCCGTCTGCTTGGCAATAGCATCCACTGACTTTCCTTCGGCATATAAATTAAACAACTCTGCATATCGGTCCTTAATGGATTCACGTAGAGGCGTAGATTCTTGTTCAGAGGTCTGCTCTTCTGCTTCTGAAACCTGTTGGGCCGAATCTGCTCGCACACTGTCTACAAGCGCTTGAGCTTGCAATCCGCTTGTGCTATGTACCGGAATTATATTGGAGGATGCGTCTGCTTCTGTCGTTTTACTTTCTTCCAGTTGATCCAGCCTCCGCTGTAATTCCTGAAGCTGTGATTGCATACGCTGATCTGCCGCCGTCGCCTCACCCTTCATTTCAGCAACACGCTGAATGAGAGCATCATTGTCGTTTTCTATCTCAGCCATATAATGTTCAAGCGTAGATTCCATCTCTTGCACCAGGTGATGCCCAGGCTCCTGCACTTTGTTTTTCTTGGGCATGATAAGCGCATATGCAATTGCGCAGGCTCCTAATATGACAATAATGATCCATGGTGACAAATTGGGTTCTCTCCTTTTAATGCAGCCATCGGTGCTCAAGACTACATGTGAGTCACATGTCATCCATTACAACGACAGGTCAATATGTTTTCCTTTGTATGGATGCTCGGCAGGTTTGACAGTTTCCAGCGCTGAAGTAGCTTCAGGTTCGTTGGAGCCGCTCTGCTGCTCTTTGTTTCTAGATTGACCATCGCGTACATCTGTGTGCGCTGTTTCATCCAGTGCCTCGCTTCGTTGCCTTGCTTCATTTGCTTCTTTGGCCGTTTGTTCCGCTAGCAGGTTCTGGTCAATGACCGGTCTCTGCTGAGCTTCACTCTGATAACGCCCCGCCTCACTTGTTCTAGGTACGGCAATCTGCAACTCAACCGCTTTGAAACTCATACGCTCACCTCACGGTATCGAATGGATTTCTTCATGTGCTTGAATGCTGTACTTAAACGAATGGGACCATCGATATATCCCCATCATGATAATAAAAAGATATTCGACTCACCGGATCTTTAATAAATTTGGTGTATCTGCCGATAACTATTCTAGAGCCACCATAAATCATCTTATGAATATCGACGCGAGCCCTGCTTGTATCTTCAAGTACCTTCTCAATTTCAAAGATACGTGTTTTGGTTTCCTCGCTAAGACGAAGGGCAGATTTTTGTGTAGCACTCAGTTTGATCCGCATGGACATTTTATCCGGGCTCAGTTGGCCTGCAGCAGCTAACTGATCCAGTAATGTCAAAGCTTTTTTTGTTTTATCCAAAGCATCCATCTGCTCCCTGACTTCCTTACGCAAGTCATTCAGCTCATTACGGAGCTTAGGCAATACGCCTACTTCAATGGAAGTCACAGTAGACATGCTGTTGCCGACGACGCGTGCTGAGACGTTTTCACCAGCCTGGATCGACCCGCCAACGATAAGTCCTTTTGTGCCTTCACAGATTACTGCATTACCTGCACGAATCGTGGAATGCATAATACTTTGAGATACAAGGACATTTTCAGCCGCATCGACGTTACCTTCTTGAATAAAGGTACATTTCACGTTATGTCCAGCTTGTATAAGCCCTTTGTTATAACCAATAATACCGCCGGTAATTTCGACAGAGCCACCTGCTTCCAGCTCCGCTCCCTCGACACCTCCGACGACACGAATATCCCCCGCCGCTTTTACTTTAAATCCGGTAAGCACATTGCCGCGAATGACAACTGTACCCACAAAATCGATGTTACCGGTGTTATAATCCACATCGCCATTGATCTCGTATACCGGAAACACATTCAATTTGTTGCCGTCTGTTTTGGTAACCAATCCATCCAGAGCGGCATACATCGCAGATCCATCAGGGTTAACGACAACATTTTTCCCCACTTTGAAGCGTGCTTCTTTCCCTGGACGAAACGGTATTTCTTCACCTGTTACAGCCCTACCCACCGTGCCATCCACAGGAGGAATTCGTTCGGCAATAATTTGACCTGTTCTAACATTGTTTAAGCGAGTCACTTCTTTGTAATCAACTTTTCCGTCCTCTGCCTCCAGAGGGCGCCGTTCATTGGAATCGTCCATGCCCACCAGCACTTTAATAAAGCCATTAGTTCCCGGTACTGGTTTAATACCTTCGGCAATCTTGTATCGATCCTTCACATACCTCTCAGGATGACTCACAAAAACAAGCAACGCTTCGCGCAGCACACCAAACTTAATACCCTGACTCGCTATATATTTCTCGAGCTCATCCGGTGTACTGGCAAAACCTTCTTCCTGTTTGGAAAATTCAAGGTAGGCCGTACTTTTATCATCTGATAAAACAATGCTCAAACTCTGTTCCAAAACAGTCCGCTGTGTCAATGCATTTCTTCCCCCTTTTAGACTTTCCACTCCCCAATATCCCAGTTAAAGCTCTCTATTCATATATTAATATATTAATCTTTACGCATAAGCAAGTCTTTTTGTTTATCCAGCGTTCCACGTAACCGTAAAATGGCCTTTGAGTGCAGCTGCGAGATACGTGACGGAGAAAGAGACATTACCTCAGCAATTTCACTAAGAGACAGATCTTCATAATATAATAGTGAAACAACTGTTCTCTCTTTGACCGTCAATTTCTCAAGCCCTTGCACCAAAGCTTCTTTTAAATAGAATTCATTTACTTTATAATCCGGGTTTTTGGCTTTTTCGTCGACCATTAATGAGAGTCGAGTCTCGGACTCTTCTTCCCGGATCGGGTCTTCAAGAGAGCAAAGCGACATAACTGCCACTTCCTGAAGCATATGTTGAAAGTCTTTCGTCGACACGTCGAGATACTGACTCATTTCTTCATCACTAACAGAACGCAAATACGTCTGCTCCAGTTGCTGGTAAGCATCTTCAATCCGCTTTGCTTTCTCCCGCACGGAGCGAGGCACCCAATCTCCCTGACGCAAACCATCAAGGATCGCACCACGGACCCGCCAGGATGCGTACGTCTCAAATTGCAGACCACGTTCATAGTCAAATTTCTCCAACGCATCAATCAATCCCATGACTCCATTGCTCTCCAGATCATCTTTCGGGACATTTTTGGGCAGACCGACAGCCAAACGCCCGGATACATAGTTTACAATATGAAGATACTTTTCGATCAAACTTTTCTTGGCTTCAAGATCGCCTTGTTCTTTCCACTTTTCCCACAAATCAGCGTGGTTCAAATGTGAAGCTTTACGCTCGTTCAATTGCTTTCACCCTCCTTATTTGTCTGTCAGGTGACGAACGGCCTGCGCCAACTCCTCCGGATCCTTGGTCCGGACAAGTTTAGGCGGATCCAAAGGGGCAAATCCCGTTGGAGCTTTCGTCTCAGATGGTGGAAGGTTCTCCCCAGAGGAGGCGTTCTGTCCATGTTTGAGCAAGTCGTTCAGCTCTTGTCCATCGTCTTCGAGTTTAATGTCCACCTGTGAACCTCTTAGTTCTTCAGCGCCCGGTGAATCATACCCAATCCCCTCTGCCCGAGGGATTAGCAGCAATCCCAGTCCCCAGCGTAAACCATAAGCAAGGACAAACCAGGCTACAAAGCCGATTAACCCACGAATTAAACTGGTCATCAACACATTGCTGCTGTATGCTACAAAAAAAGTCAGAATAAATCCGACTATGCCTGCTCCAAGATTAATGCGGTAGTTTCCTATCATGTCTTATAGTTCCTTTACACCCATTTGGACACTTCGAATAGTCAAAAGTCCAGTTTCACAGTCCATTTCAATCGTTCGTCCGTAATTCCCACCGGTATCTTCGGCAAGAAGTGGAATCCCAAGCTTTTCTAACCATTCCCGACAAGAATCCGCATTCCTCGGTCCGATACGCATCGTATCCCCTGCCCCAGCGAAGGCAAACATCTGAGATCCTCCAGCCATTTTGGACACAATACGTGAACGAGATGCACCGAGTTGTATCATTCTTTGTAACAATTCCGGCAATGCCGTATCCGCATATTTGGCTTTGTTCAAAGTTCCTTCACGAGCAATCTCTGAAGTGGGGAGCATGACATGCGCCATTCCGGCAAGCTTCAAATGCGGATCATACATCGTTAATCCTACACAAGATCCCAAGCCAGTCGTACGGATTACGCCGGGTAGATGAGCAATGTTCAAATCCGCCATACCGACTTTAACGACGCTTTTGTCCTCAATCATGATCCAGTGGCACCCCTAGAGATTCAAATATCTTAGCAAATGAGGGTGGATCCGGAATCAGGAAAAATTGACCCTCTACCTGATCTTCGCCTTCAAAGAAGGAAGTGTCAATCAATAATGCATCGTCGCCCATTTCACCAAACTGCAATAAACCATAACTCAAAATAGCTCCTGCCATATCAATAGCAAGTCCAGGAACGGTCGGATACATAGATAGTTTCGTGAAATCTGCCAAAGAAGAAAGGTATGAACCCGCCAAAATATTCCCGATTTCGGATAGAGCCGATTGTTCCATTTCCGTGAATGCAAGGCCTTCCTTCAGATCAAAACCGGCAAGCCGGTTCAGCAGCATTTTGGCAGCCTCAGGTGCCATCATAAAGAACAGATTGCCTGGTGCTTCGCCTTCAACACGAAGAAATACGGTAACAACAATACGTTCATCTCCGCCCACTTTTTCAGCAACTTCTTCAAAAGGAAGCATCTGTACTGTAGGTACACCCATGTCAATCGGTCTATTGAGAAGCTGAGACAACGCCGTTGCGGCGTTGCCTGCTCCAATGTTACCGACCTCTTTGAGCACATCCATTTGGAATCCCTCAAATCGGTTGAACAGTTCCACGGTGTTAGCCCTCGATACTTTCCAGCTGTACAACCTCGCTTTTATTTAATACTTCGTTCAGGTTAAGCATAATCAACAAGCGCGCATCCTCCAGCTTAGCTACACCGCGCAGGTATCTTGCTTTAACTCCACCTACCACTTCAGGCGGACTATCAATAGCGTCACGCTTGATGTCAATAACATCATTGGCAGAGTCAACGATAAAGCCCACTTGCATATCGTCCACACCTACAATGACAATACGAGTTTGATCGGTGTATTCTGTTTCTGGCAAAGAGAATCGACCACGTAGATCAATGACAGGAATAACAACACCGCGTAAGTTAATAACTCCTTTTACAAAAGAGAAGGTCTTAGGAACACGGGTAATAGGCATCATACGCTCAATCGTCTGAACCTTGTCTACTTCAATACCGTACTCTTCGGAACCTAATTTAAAGACAATGACTTTCAACTCTTCTTCCATGGAAAAAACCTCCCTATTAAATGTAAGACTTATCTTATGTGCTTATTTAATAAATGCATTAGGGTCAAGAATCAGAGCTACTTGTCCATCTCCCAAAATCGTTGCACCAGAGATCCCTTCAATGGAAGGAAGATAAGTACCCATCGATTTAAGAACAATCTCACTCTGTCCAATAAATTCTTCAACGGCTACAGCTGCAAGACGTTCACCTTTGCGAATGACCACGATTTCAGTTTCCTGTTCGTCCGCATCATTGAAATCAGGCACTCCAAAAACTTCGCTCAATGACAGGTACGGAATTAGAGACTCCCGGAACGTAATCATTTTATTGCCATGAATGTTGCGAACCTGTTCGCGCTGTACAATGGCTGTTTCCACAATGGAAGACAAAGGAACGGCGTATTTCTCGGATCCAAGTCGAACAAGCATCGCAGCGATAATGGACAGGGTCAATGGTAACTGAACAGAGAAGTTGGTTCCTTTACCCGGTGTCGAATGAATGGTTACATTACCACCAAGAGAAGTGATTTTGGATTTCACAACATCCAAACCTACTCCACGGCCGGAAATATCCGAGATTTTATCAGCGGTACTGAAGCCTGGTGCAAACAACAGCTGGTTCACTTCATCATCGCTCATCTTGGCACCTTGTTCTTCGGTAACAACTCCACGTTTGACCGCTGTTCTCAAAAGGTTATCGCGGTAAATGCCTTTACCGTCATCTTCGATTTCGATAAATACATGATTTCCGCTGTGGAAAGCCCGAAGATTAACTGTTCCCAATTCAGGTTTACCTGCTGCCACACGTTCTGCGATCGATTCAACACCATGGTCAACTGCATTACGCAGCAAATGTACCAACGGATCGCCGATCTCATCGATTACCGTCCGATCAAGTTCCGTTTCGGCACCCGTAATGACTAGATCGATTTTTTTGTCCAGTGTTTTAGCAAGGTCACGAATCATACGCGGGAAACGGTTAAATACCGTATCCACAGGAACCATCCGCAATTTCAGTACAATATTTTGCAAATCTGTACTGACTCTACTCAGATGAGCTACCGTATCTGATAAATCATTATTACCCGTCTCGCTGGCCAACTGCTCCAGTCGTGAACGATCGATCAGTAACTCGCTGAACAAGTTCATCAGTACATCCAGACGTTCTATATCCACGCGGATGGTACGTGAAGGTGCAGCAGCTTGTTTTGGTGCAGCTGTTTTGGTGGCTATCGGTTTCTTTGGTTCTTCTTTCGATGAAGAACTCGGTTCCGAGGATGCTTCTACTGGAGCAGGAACAGGTGCAGCTTCCACTTCAGCTGTTGCCGCTGCCTGATTGGTCATCTGCTGAAGAGTCTCTTGATCCAGCTGAATGACTTTGGCACTCTCAATTTCAGAGATGCTCATAATGCCTTTTTCAAGTTCCTGCGCCTCTTTGGTCGTTATGTAATACAACGAGAAACTGCGCTCAAACTTCTCTTGCTCGATATCCTGAACTGTTGGGAACGATTTAACAACCTCACCCGAGCGTTCTAATAGATCGAAGACCATATAAGCACGTACGCCCTTCAGCTGGCTCTGCTCGCTGACAAGAACTTCAACATAGAGCACACGGTGGCCTTCGGCTATGGACTGATCCAATACGGAGTACTGGAATTCGTCCAGTTCAACCGCACTTGGTGTCGCTGTACTTGGTGATTGGTTTACTGCGGCTACGGGAGCAGTACCTCTCGTCCATTCACCACTCTCAATTGCTTGGAGAGAAGCTACGATGGAGGAGACATCCGCTTTACCCTCTCCACCTTCGGTAATATCCTGAACCATTGTTTCCAAAGCATCCAAACTCTTGAACAGGGTATCAAAAATGAAATCCTGCATTTTCAACTTTTCGTTGCGCACCAGATCCAGCACATTTTCCATTTTGTGCGTCAATGATGCCAAATCCTCAAAACCCATTGTAGCAGCCATACCCTTCAACGTATGAGCAGAGCGGAATATGACCTGAACAATTCCCAGATCCTCCGGACTGCCTTCGAGTTGAAGCATATTTTCGTTAAGGGACTGCAGATGATCATTAGACTCATCAATAAACATAGATAAATATTGATTCATGTCCATTGTGAGGCACCTCCTCCATGAGTTACACTCCGTTTATTTCACAGCTTGAACAAGTTTAGGCGCAATCTCCTGCAATGGCAGAAGATGACGCACGCATTGCAGCTCTACAGCAGAACGCGGCATACCATACACAACACAAGTTTCTTCATTCTCTGCAAAGGTTGATGTGACACCCGCTTCATACAATTCTTTCATCATACGAGCGCCATCACTGCCCATCCCTGTCAGCAAAACCAGATGTCGTTGCAATGACGTGTACGGCAGCAGCGACTCAAACATCGTATCTACTGAAGGCCTGTGTCCATTGACTGGTTCTTCCTCTGTCAGCTTTATGGTGAACCTTCCATCTGCAGTTTTGTTGACTTTGACATGAAAGCCACCAGGAGCAATATAGGCCGTTCCTTTTCGTAGAACCATGCCTTCCTCAGCTTCAACCACATGCAGTTCACTGAACGTATTCAATCGCTGGGCAAGGGATCGGGTAAAGTTGGGCGGCATATGCTGTACAATAATGACTGGAGCAGGTAAATCACCTGGCAGTTGCTCCAGCAAAGTCTTGAGGGCTCTCGGTCCTCCAGTTGAACAACCAATAGCCACAAGTTTGTTAAATGATCCTTCTGGTCCTCCTGCTCCCTTATGAGACGGAATTACCTTGGCAATATCTTTGGATGGTTCAGCTGAAGCTGAAGCTGCAGCTGTCTCCTGTTCTGCCAATCGAGATATATTGGACAAACGGTTTTCCTTGGGAGGCTGCGTTGGCTTGTTTGGCTTTGCTAGGTTGTCAGTGCTGGCATCCGAAGCTCGATTTGCATCTCTCAAAGGCTCCATCTTTTTGTCCAGACGTCCCGTATTCTGCTTCGTCAGTGGAACAGCAGGTTGCTTCGGTTTTGCTCGTAAGGATTCAGTTTGTCCGCTACCAAGTCGCGTTCCTGGCTGCTGGGCAGGTTCTATTGTTTTCCTCAAAGCACCTTTGCGGTCTTGTAAGGGATGATCAACCTGAACTCGCTGGGACTGTTGCAGGAATTTGCTCTGTGCTTCATCCCGTTTCTTCATCGATGCTTCACGATCGGCTTTTCGCTTAATTTCATCCATAGCTGCTCGCATCCGCTCAACCAGCGCTTTACCTACTTGGGCAATATCCTGATCATGCACAATCGATGGCTTACGAATAAAGTCAAACGCACCGGCCTCGAGCGCCATGATGGTCTCCTTCATGCCTTGTTCATTGATACCCGACAGCATAATCACCGGAACGAAGGATTGCTTCATGATCGATTTTAATGCGTCCAACCCATTCATTTCAGGCATCTCAACGTCCATTGTGATGACATCGGGCTTCAAATCTATTGCTTTTTGAATAGCTTCTTTACCATTTGAGGCTGTTGCCGTAACCTTAAACTCCGAATCTGCTTCAATTAAATCTGAAACAATTTTACGCATAAAAGCGGAATCATCGACAACCAATACTTGATACACCGCCATGTTGTTTCCACCCCTGTTTCCTTTATTCAGAAATCATGTTGTCCGCTTTAGCCACTTTTTCATAAATCCTCTGATTCCTGTCAAGGTTTCGGATCCCGGAGCAGCAGGTGCAGCCAAATAGTGATGTGCGAGTTTCTCTATATCCCTGGAAGCTTTTGCATTCGGATATGCCAGACTGTATGGCACTTGCCTTTTAACTGCCTTTACAACCTGGGCATCTTCGGAAATATATCCAAGCAGCGGGATATCGATCTGTAAAAACCTCTTTGCCACTGCAGCTATTTTATCCGCCACCCGTTCCGCCTCTTGTTGGTCTTCAACCCGGTTAACGATCATCCGAAAGGGTGTGGTATTTTCCTGGCCATGCATAACTTTAACTAAAGCATAAGCATCGGTTATTGAAGTCGGTTCAGGTGTGGTGATGATCAGGCATTCATCGGCTGCACCGATAAATTTCATGTTTTCTCTGGAAAGTCCTGCCCCTGTATCAAAAATGACATAGTCCATCTCCTGTGCGATCTCTTCAACTTGTCCAGCAAAAAACTCCAGATCTCGATCTGACAATGAGAACAATTCTTTCATCCCCGAACCTCCGGCGATATAAGGCAACCCGCTTGCACCGAGCTGTATGATTTCCTGTATGGATTTCTGTCGGTATAACAGATGGTACAGATTATAGGGAGATGAGGTTCCCATTAGGACATCGATATTAGCCATCCCTATATCTGCATCAAACACCAATACCTTTTGCCCCATTGCCTGTAAGCTCAGTGCAAAGTTAAGTGTGAAGTTTGATTTACCCACCCCTCCCTTTCCACTGGCAACGGTTATGATTTTGGAGGAGCGTGAATCACGTCCCCTTCCCTCCACTCCGTTAGGCATGGAGACCATACTTCTGAGTGAGGCTGCCTGGTCCTTCATCGTACAAGCTCTCCTAACAATTGTTTGGTCAGAGAATTCGCATCAGGCTTGAGTAAATCATCCGGCACATTTTGTCCGTTAGCCACATAAGCAAGTTTAAGTGGAAAACGATGCAGCAGGTTAAACATCGGGCCGTAGCTTCCGGTCTCATCCATCTTGGTAAAAATGACCTTATCCAGCCCATATTTGCTGAAATGCTCCGTAATTTGAACCATATCAGCACTTTTGGAAGTCATGCTCAAAACCAAAAAGGTTTCACTATTTTCCACAGGCGCGAGTAAACTTTGCAGTTCTGAAACAAGCAACTCATTTCTATAGTTTCTTCCGGCTGTATCCATGAAGATCAGATCACATTCCTCGAGACGGGAGATCGCTCGTTGTGTGTCACCTGGGGATTGTACGACCTCAAGCGGGACATTTAAAATGGATGCGTATGTTCTAAGTTGTTCTACCGCTGAGATACGATAGGTATCCGAAGTAATGAACCCTACCTTTCGCTGATTGTTGAACATCTGTTCAGCAGCCAGCTTGGCAATGGTCGTTGTTTTACCAACGCCAGTTGGCCCAGCTACATATACAATGCGTGTGGTCGGCAAAATGCCCACGTCAATACGTTTCTCCAAAAAATGTGATATTTCTAATTGAACTGCTTGAACAGCTTCTACTTCATTTAATCCTTTTTCAGAGAGCTTCGTCAGAACAACGTCAAACCAAGATTCCCATACTTCTGGCCAAATATCTTGCTCCATCAACCTTTCTCGAAGAGCATAAAACTCCTCTGGTAACGGGTCTGCCGAAGCTCCTTGCTTAGACAACTTGGTCATCATCAGTTTGAGCTCCTGCAATTCAGACATCAGTTGGCCCTGCTGCGGATCGGTCGCCTGCTCCTGCTGCCCTCTGGCTGATGTTAAACCCGAAAAATCCGCCCCTTGCGGTCGCGGTTTATGCTCGATACTCAAAGAAGATCTGCCGTTGCTCATGTCTGAACCGAGTTTACTCGATTCAGACACAGCTGTGGCATCCGTAGTTTTCTCTTGCACATTTTTTTCAGCGATACTCGCAGCCGATTCGTCAGAAGCAACGACAAACGAACGAGCCGTTTGTCGATATGCTTCAGGTACAAATGCGCGAGGTACGGGTGTAAATTGGTTTTGCACTTGCTTTGTTGCCTGTTTTTTTTCTTCCTTATCCACTGCTGCTACAACTTCGATCCTTTTCTTACGGAACATCCCCAGCACACCGCCCACCTTGATTTCCTTGGTGGACAAAATGACGGCATCACTTCCCAGGTCTTTGCGAATTTGAAGCATAGCTTCGGGCATGGTCTCAACGACGTATTGTTTTACTCTCATAAGTTCACCACCCCGACACTTTGGATTTCAACATTCGGCTCCAACTCACTATAGGAAAGCACTGGTATATCCTGCATGGTGCGTTCAATCACCTGGCGCAGATACATACGAATGGTTGGAGAAGTTAATACAACAGGCTGCTGTCCCGACTGGATCAATCGATTAACTTGTTCAGTCAACTTTTGATATACACTTTGTGTTGAAGCCGGATCCAATGCAAGGTAACTGCCTTGATCCGATTGCTGTACACTTTCCGCAATTTTCTTCTCCAGACCTGGTCCAACAGTGATTACTCTAAGCGTCTCTCCTTTTTGGGAGAATTGCTGAGTAATCTGACGAGATAGGGATTGTCTCACGTATTCCGTCAGTACATCGGGGTCTTTGGTATACGTTCCGTAGTCCGCCAGTGTCTCGAAGATTGTAACCATATCACGAATGGAAACTTTCTCACGCAACAACTTGGCGAGTACTTTCTGTACATCTCCGATGGATAAGACGGATGGGATGAGTTCATCCACCAGCGCAGCATAATTCTCCCTGAGATTATCCACAAGTGCTTTCGTTTCTTGTCTGCCAAGTAACTCATGCGCATGCTTCTTAATCAATTCAGTTAGATGTGTGGCTACTACTGAAGGGGGATCTACAACCGTATATCCTGCAAGTTCAGCTCTGTCTTTGGTTACTTCATCAATCCATAAGGCTGGAAGTCCAAAAGCTGGCTCTGTCGTTTCGATCCCTGTAACAGATTCTTCTTCATAACCCGGACTCATAGCCAGATAATGATTCAACAACAGTTCTCCGCCGCCAACAACATTACCCTTAATCTTGATGACATATTCATTCGGTCTTAATTGGATATTATCCCGAATCCGGATGACGGGAACGACTAACCCCAGTTCAAGAGCACACTGCCTACGAATCATAATGATCCGATCTAATAAGTCCCCGCCCTGCTGATTGTCAGCAAGAGGGATCAAACCGTAACCAAATTCAAACTCGATAGGGTCCACCTGAAGAAGATTAATTACGCTCTCCGGACTTCTAACTTCTTCAATCTGCTGCTCCTCTTCCATTTGCTCCTCTGCCTCTTGCTTCTGATTCAGATTGTTCTGCATCCTCCATCCGGCAAAAGCCAGCAAACCTGCAAGGGGCAACGTTGTAATAATATGAATCGGCGTGAAAAAACCAAGCATTGCTATTACAAAAGCTACAATATAAAGGAGCGTCGGGTATGTAAACAATTGCCCCGTGATGTCATCGGCCAAATTCCCTTCCGACGATGCTCTTGTTACAATAAGACCTGCTGCTGTGGATATCAGGAGTGCTGGAATCTGGCTGACCAGTCCATCCCCGATCGTCAACACAGAATAGGTGGATAACGCATCAGCAAAAGCGAGACCATGTACCGTCATCCCGATGATAAAACCACCAATAAGATTGATCAGGAGAATAATGATACTTGCAATAGCGTCCCCTTTTACAAATTTACTGGCTCCATCCATGGCTCCGTAGAAATCAGCCTCACGTTCAATTTTGGAACGACGTTCACGTGCTTGCTGCTCGTTGATCAGGCCTGCATTCAAATCTGCGTCGATACTCATCTGTTTACCAGGCATCGCATCGAGGGTGAATCGCGCTGCAACTTCAGCTACTCGCTCAGATCCCTTCGTGATAACGATAAACTGAACAACGACGAGAATCAGAAACACTATAAATCCGATGGCTATCTGTCCGCCAGCAATCCAGCTACCAAAGGTAGCGACTACCGATCCTGCGTTTCCTTGACCCAAAATCAGTTTTGTTGTTGATATGTTGAGTGCTAACCGAAACAACGTCGTGATCAGCAGCAATGCAGGAAAGATGGAAAATTGCAGTGCCTCTTTGCTGTTCATCGCAACAAGCAATATCATCAATGCCAGTGAAATATTGATGACAAGCAGTATGTCCAACAACCAGGTTGGGATCGGGAGAATCATCATCAACACGATGCCGATGATACCCGCAAGGACAGCTATATCTTTAATTTTCAATGGATGTACGGCCTCCGATCCCTTTTTATTTCGTTCTGCCCTTTAATTTATATACATAAGCCAGCACTTCGGCTACCGCTTGAAACAAATCAGCCGGTATGGCGTCACCAATCTCGGCTCTCTGGAACAATGCCCGTGCCAGCGGCTTGTTTTCCATTGTAATGACACCGTGCTCTTTGGCAATTTCCTTAATACGCAAGGCGACGTAATCCTGACCTTTGGCTATTATCTGCGGCGCTTCCATCTCCGAGCCCTCATACTTAAGCGCAACGGCAAAGTGAGTCGGGTTGGTGATAATCACATCCGCTTTGGGAACTTCCTGCATCATGCGCTGAACAGCCATACGACGCTGACGCTCCCTGATTTTCCCCTTGATCAGTGGGTCACCTTCCATTTTTTTGTATTCGTCCTTGATGTCTTGCTTGGACATCCTAATGTTTTTCTCGTAATCATACTTCTGGTACATATAGTCGAGTACAGCAAGTACTAACAGGGCTACTGCAATCTTGATTCCTAAGTTTAAGGTGATTGAAGCAGCAAAATGCAGAATCGCATCCAATGAAAAATGGGACAGTGAAGCAATATCTGACTGATAACCTGTGATGGTACTGTAAACCAGAAAGCCGATAATCGACATTTTCATAATTGATTTAGCAAACTCCACCAAAGAACGAAGAGAAAAAATGTTTTTGAACCCTTTAATCGGATTCAGCTTTTCCAGTTTCGGCTTTAAACCCTCTCCTACAAGCAGGAAACCTACCTGCATGTAATTGACGATTAACGCAACAAGTACTGCACCGAGCAAAACAGGAGCAAGCAATAGCATCACCTCGATGCCGTAACGCATCATTAAGGCTACGACGTTCTCCCCGGTGACCTCCATACTCAGCCGATTAATGAAGATGTCTGTAAACAGTCGAACCATACGTTCTTTGTAAAAGTTACTGAACATCATCATGATCAAAAAGGTGAATAGGAGAATGGATGCGCCGGACAGCTCCATGCTTTTGACAACCTGTCCTTTTTTTCGCGTATCCTGCCTCTTTTTCGGGGTAGCCTTCTCTGTTTTTTCCCCTGCGAACATCTGGAGGTCGAGTTGATATTTCATTCGAATCTTGTCCTCCGTTTCACTCAGCCTGGCCTTTGTCCAATGGTCCCAAGCAAGTTTTCCATGGATCTGAACATTACTTCGAACAATTGACTAAACACAAAGGCAAAACTGGGAACCAGCAAAAGCAAAATAGCAAGCCCAACGAGTACCTTAAGCGGCATTCCAACGGCAAATACGTTAAATTGAGGAGCCGTCTTCGCCAAGAATCCCAATCCTACATCCGTCAAAAACAGAGCAACTACAATCGGCGCAGACATCTGAAAAGCCAACATAAATGATTGGCCTAATGTACGAACCAAAAATTCAGCAATACTTCCATCTGCCAATCGTAGAAAGAATACATTCGACAACGGAATCCAGCGATAACTGTATACAATGGCATCGAGCAGATAATGATGTCCGTTCATTGTCAGAAAGAGCAATACCGCAAAAGCATATTTGAAGTTACCTGTAAGCGGTGCAGAAGCGCCTGTCATTGGATCATATACGTTGGCCATACCAAAACCAATCTGAAGATCAATAAAGGTTCCTGCGGTCTGTATAGCCGTCATTAACAGATAAGCAACAAAGCCTAAGAGCAAGCCAATCAATATCTCTCGGATAACCAGCAGGATATAACTCAGATCTGTAGGTACAACCTGGTCAATGCCGTATACCATATACACAGTAAAGGTTACAAATGCCGATAAACCAATTTTAAGAGAATTCGGCACATTCCGAGCCGAGAAGACCGGCGCAGTTACAAAAAATGATGCTATTCGACAAAACATAAGCAGAGCGACAGGAAAACTTTGCAATAATGTCTCCATCTGCAACAGTCTACCCTATGTATCTGTATAAATTATCGAGAATGTTATACGTGAAATCGACCAGTATATTCAATATCCAAGGACCAAACAAAAGTACTGCCAGAAGTACGGCAATGATTTTAGGCACAAAGGCCAGGGTTTGCTCCTGAATTTGAGTGGTTGCCTGAAACACACTGATAATGAGTCCTACAACCAGAGCTAGAATAAGCATGGGTGCGCTGGCCAGCAGTGAAGTATAGACCGCTTTCCCGGCCAGACCGATAATAAACTCCGAAGTCATGACCGTCCTCCTTTAATATTCCGGCTCAAGTGTTAAAACTCAGCAACAGTGACTTCACGACCAGATACCAGCCATCGACAAGTACAAATAACAGTATTTTAAAAGGTAATGAAATCATGACAGGTGGAAGCATCATCATCCCCATAGCCATGAGTGTACTCGCAACTACAATGTCTATAACCAAGAATGGAATAAAGATCATGAATCCCATCTGGAACGCTGTCTTCAACTCACTGATTGCATATGCCGGTACCATCACAGTAATTGGAATATCCTGGTATGTGCTAGGCTTTTCGGTTTGATTGTACTTCATAAACAGCAATAGGTCTTTCTCCCTAGTGTGGGAGAACATAAACTTCTTCATGGGATCCGCAGCTTTTTCCAACGCTTCGGTTTGTGTGATGTCACCCTTGAGATAGGGCTGAAGCGCTACCTGATTGATGGACGACAACGTCGGTGACATGATGAAAAGTGTCAGAAAAAGTGCTAAACCGACCAGCACCTGATTGGGTGGCATTTGCTGCGTGCCCAAGGATGTCCGCACAAAACCGAGAACGATAACAATCCGGGTAAAACTGGTCATCAGTACCAGCAAGGCTGGTGCGATACTAAGTACCGTGATCAACAGGATAATGGAAAGTGAACTCGTGCTTGGTGTGCCCCCATCCCCGTTTCCAATTTGAATATCAATATTCGGAATCGGTTCGGCAAAGGCAGCAGTGACGGAGGCCAGACTGATGAGTCCTATGAAAAAACACGCTAACCAAATCTTTTTCTTCATGAATCCCTCGACCGATCTGTAGTATTGTCTTCTTCCAGGACCTTCTCCATCTTCTCTTTACGGTTAGGCATCTGCCGAAGTTTAGATTCAAACAGTTCGTGAAAAGAGGTTGTATCCTCGAGTTCCATTTCTTGAGGCGGTTCATCTTTACGCAAGCGGGCTGCAAGCTTTGCAATAAGAGGCGAAAGGCTTCCCTGTTGCGCTGAAGCATCCCGTTCAAATGAATCAATGATTCGTTGTGCCTCTTCAAGATCCGAAACCTTATCCACCAGCTGTATGTCATCACCCACACCGAGTAGATAAACGCTACCGCCAATTTCTATAATTTGCAGCGACTTGTTTGGTCCCAGTCCGACCCCACCCAAAATACGAATTGTGCCGTTCCGGAACCATCGCTGATTCCGTTTGTTTAGAAAACGAATCAGATAGACTATAAGAACCAGAATGACGGCCAGGACAACAATCACCCATACAAGCTGAAAATAATAATTGACTCCCGCGCCCACATCATCTGGAATCTTATCCTGAGCCATCATCATGTCTCTTAAACGCCCAGCGTTTTGCTGATTGCTTCGATAACCCGGTCAGATTGGAACGGCTTGACGATGAAATCTTTAGCTCCGGCCTGGATTGCATCAATAACCATCGCTTGTTGACCCATTGCAGAGCACATAATCACTTTTGCATTGGCATCAATTTTTTTGATTTCTTTCAAAGCTGCAATACCATCCATCTCAGGCATGGTAATATCCATTGTGATCAGATCAGGACGAAGCTCCTTAAACTTCTCAATTGCTTGTGATCCATCCTGTGCTTCGCCAACGACCTCGTATCCGTTTTTGGACAAAATGTCCCGGATCATCATTCTCATAAATGCAGCGTCGTCCACGACTAAAATTCGGTTTGCCATCTTGATTCAAGTCCTCCCTAAATTGTGCTTATTGTAATTTCTGAATTCGGTCCCATTGGCTTACGATATCTATAACACGAACACCAAAGTTTTCGTCGATTACGACAACCTCACCTTTGGCAATCAACTTGTTATTCACCAAAATATCGACAGGTTCACCGGCCAGTTTGTCCAGCTCGACAATTGAACCTTGTGACAGTTCTAAAATATCCTTAATTTGCTTCTGGGTCCTTCCTAATTCTACGGTGACTTTAAGGGGAATGTCCATCAATAAATTCAAATTGTTTTCGTCTACCTGGCCGAACGCCCCATTTTGCAAATTGGCGAATTGAACCGGTTGTACGTTTACATTCCTATTCGGCACACCGCCGTAATGCTGCGGTACACCATAAGGTTGCTGCGGAGGCATGCCATAAGGCTGCTGTGGCGGCATTCCTTGCGGCATCCCCATTGGAGCCTGTCCATAGCCATTATAATCTTGAACAGGCTGCTGCTGCGCCTGTGGCGGTATCTGTTGCTGAACCGGAGGTTGCTCAGGGGCAACCGGTACTGCTGCCGGTGCTGGCTCTGGTGTAGACGCAACTGGCGCACTAGCAGTAGACTCTTGGGCTCCGCCAATCAACATCTCTACCATTTCTTTCGCAAAATGTACGGGAAGCAGCTGCATGAGATTGGAATCAATCAGATCGCCAATCAACAGACGGAACGATACTTGAATTAAAGTCTCATCATCTGGAAGATTGCTGACTCCCTCGCCACTTTCCATATTGAGAATATCAATTCCCGGAGGAGAAATATTCACGAAACGGTTAAAGATTGTAGACATGGATGTAGCAGACGAACCCATCATCTGATTCATCGCTTCCTGTACTGCACTGATATGGATTTCATTCAGTTCTTCATCAACCGGATTTCCTTCACCGCCAAGCATCAGATCGGCTATGACTTGAGCATCCCGTTTTTTGATGACTAGCGAGTTGATTCCTTCAAATCCATCTACATAATTCACATGGACTGCAACATGGGGCTTAGGAAATGCTTCATCAAACTGTGTACGGCTGATGATGGACACCTTAGGTGTTGTAATATCTACTTTTAGGCCCAATAGCGTGGACAAAGCTGTCGCCGCACTACCAAATGTAATGTTACCAATCTCCCCCAAGGCATCCTGTTCCAGCTCGGTCAAAAAATCATCAACTGTTTTCTCAGCCGGTTCCGAACTGTTCATCGATTCCGATTGTCTGAGCAAAGCATCGATTTCTTCTTGGGATAAATAATCCTTACTCGTCAAATTCTTCAACTCCTTCGGTGACAATCTTGTCTATTTGCACAGCCACACGATCCTTGATGGTTCCCGGGCTACCCATATACTTCAGCCTATCTCCAACTTTAATGGACAGTCCCTCATCAACGGGCTTGTTCAACGTAATGACATCGCCAACAGACAGACCCAAAAATTCAGCAATCGAAATCCTAGATTCTCCCAACTCCGCAACGACGGGCAATTTGGCTTTGTTCACACGCTCTTTGAGAGCATCATATTCTTCCGGAGCTCTCGTCTTTTTCTCCGAAACAAACCACTGATGAGTCGACAACCGGGACATAATAGGTTCAAGAACGACATGCGGGATACACAAATTGATCATGCCTGTGGTGTCACCGATTTTGGTACTCAGTGAGATCAAAGCAATGGTCTCATTGGGGGAAACAATCTGCATAAATTGCGGATTGGTCTCCAGCGCTTCCATCCTTGGAGAAATATCCAACACCGTCTTCCATGCTTCCTGCAAACTCTCAAACGCACGGCTGAAAATCCGCTCCATAATCGTCGTCTCAATTTCCGTCATCGATGCGATCTTTGTCGGTGCATTTCCTGTTCCGCCAAGCAGGCGATCCAGCATTGCATAACCCACGTTGGGATGAACCTCCATCACCATCCGTCCCTGTAATGGCTCCGCCTCAAATATGTTCAATATCGTCATCTTCGGAATAGAACGGATAAACTCGTCATAAGGCAACTGTTCAACCTGAACGACATTGATCTGAACGAACGTCCGCAGTTGGGCTGAAAAATAAGTGGTGAGAAAGCGTGCAAAGTTTTCGTGAATACGGGTCAAGCTTCGAATATGATCTTTGGAAAAACGAACCGCCCGCTTAAAATCGTACGATCTAATTTTCTTTTGAGTTTCTTCCTTTTTCAATTCCTCAGCATCCATCTCACCAGAGGAAAGGGCAGCTAATAGGGCGTCAATCTCATTTTGTGATAATACATCCACCATGTTCTCACCCCCTTACAGATTTACAGCGTGTCCTGTTCATTACATTGGCGCCATCACAAAAGCAGAAAAACTAGTGCTGGCCAGCTTACCTTCTGGTAAAGCTTCATTAATAAGTTCAGTCAATTTTTTATTAAATTGAATGCGACCTTTCGCTGTAGCCAGTTCATCAGACTTGGTATCCGCAAAAGTCTGGATGATAATAGGCTTCACCGTGATTTCCTTGATTTTCTCAAAATCTTCTTTAGCCTTTTTGTCGGATAATTTGAAAGAAAAACTTACAACTACAATATGGTCTATATCAGCCAAATTAGTTTTAATTTCTCCAAGCTCTGAGGAAACTGCAACAATCTCATCCGCAGTCATCTTCTTCTCTGCAGCGGATGCCGTATGTGTATCAATCTTATTCCCGTTCTGTCCTTGCATAAATACAAACACAACCACCACAATGAGTGTTATAGCTAGCAAGCTTGTTGCAAGCCAAGGCAACATCTTTTTCATCAGGACTCCTCCGTTTGCTGCACTTTAATAGTGGCTGCCTGAACCCCGATTTCACGGTTGTAATCTTTAATTTTGGAAATAACCTCATCGGCTTTCTCAAGCACAATAAGTCTCTTTCCGGTTACCAGAGTAATATACGTGTCTGGTGTCTCTTCCACAATTTCAACCATCAGCGCATTTAACCACATGGGAGAACCATTTAACCGCGTAACCGAAATCATGCTAAGCCCCCTCGATCAGAGTGGAGGAGCAAGCTCCCCCACGCATTAAAAATTGCTAATCAGTTATTAACGTTTCAGGTTAACAACTTCCTGAAGCACTTCATCGGACGTTGTGATAATCCGTGAGTTCGCCTGGAATCCACGCTGAGCCACGATCATCTCTGTAAATTCACCTGTTAGATCCACGTTGGACATTTCAAGTTGTCCTGCAATAACGGAGCCTGTACCAAATTCAGTACTATTGGCAGTGACAATTTCGAATTCCCCGTCAGCATTGGCATTGGCAGTAATGCGATACAAGTTACCACCGATTTTTTCTAGACCTTCTGGATTTGTTACTTTCCCTATGCCCAGTTGTGCTCCAGCTTCAGTTGTTCCATCATCCATCGTCTGGTTGATAATTCCATCTTGACCAATAGTGAAAGAAACTACTGCTTCATCCAAAGTGATAGGTTCTCCACCACTATCAACAACGAACAGACCATCGGATGTCACGAGGTTACGGTTAGCATCCACATGGAAATCTCCTGCACGGGTTAAAAAAGGAACTTCTTGTTCCCCGCCTAGGGTCACCAGGAAGAAACCATCACCATTGAGACGCAGGTCGGTTGGATTATTAGTTGTCATTGGGCTGCCCGCAAGATGCAGCGTATCAATCGATCCTACTGATACACCCAAACCAATCTGCTTTGCATTTACACCACCGTTTTCATCTCCAGGCGCTGTTACCCCCGCCGTTGTTTGGCTCATAATATCTTTAAACATGACACGGCTACCTTTAAAACCAACCGTATTCACGTTCGCAATATTATTACCGATAACATCAAGTTTCGTTTGAAAACCCCGCATCCCGGAAACGCCTGAGTACATTGATTTCAACATTTTTTAAAAATCCTCCCAGCCTTAATTTGGTTACCGCGTCAGTCGGTCAGCGGCATTCCGGCTCCCGAGAAGGGCCAGCCGGTCAAGAAATGATTACAGCACTATCAATCTGGGTGAATACATTATTCTTCATGCTTTCACTATCCATGGCTGTAACAACAGTACGATTTTTGACATTAACGATAAAAGCCATATCTTTCATCAAAATCAAGGATTCCTTGGCTCCTTTGGCAGCAGCCTTATCCAGTGCAGTTCCAATCTGCTGCATCTGCTCAGTCTTGAGTTCAATACCGCGCTGTTCCAACCTTTTGGCAGCATGATTACTCAATTTCAGGAGGTTGTCTTCCAATACCTGTGCAAAAGGGCGTTCAGGTACATTCGATGCTTCTCCCGCTTTGGAGCGGTTAAGCATATTGGGTGTAATTGGACCTGTGTACAGTTGGCCTACTGTTATGCGGTCACTCATAACATGTTTCCATTGTCTTCAGGCTGTGCTGATGGTTCTGGTTCCTTGGTTTCGTTCGTTACAGTTGAATCTGCAGCGTCCTGAACTGGAGTTTCATTTTCCTCAGCCTGTGTTGGGTTAGTTACCTGAATAATTTCATCCAACTTGATTTCGTCATTGCCCACTTTTGCGTATTGAACACCATCTCGTACGATGATGGAATCCACAATTCCTTGACGTAGGGTTCCGTTATCCTCTTTATTAGAAGAAAGCCAACTGATCTCGCGGCCAATCATGCCAGAAACTGTCCCAAGAGACTGATTCAAAGTCTTAAGCTGAGACGAAATATTCACCAGTTGTTCTACCGAACTGAACTGAGCCATCTGAGCGATAAATTCCTTATCTTCCATTGGCTGCATCGGATCCTGATTTTGTAGCTGAGTGATCAATATTTTAAGAAACTGATCCTTGCCCAGCTCCTTGGTTGCAGCGCTTGTTGTGGCTTTATTCGCTGCCGAATAGTTAGGCCAGGTATTATTGGTAGAAATCGCTTCATTAGCCATATTTTCACCTCATTTCTGTTTAAGCTTCTGCTGTAAACGTGTCTCTCCGCAGGTCGTTGCCTTCCTCATGTTCACTGCGCCAGTTGCGCAATTCTTCCTGGAGAGTTGCTGTAGTTACAGCATCATCCGATTGTTCTTCACGTTCACGTGAGCGACGTTGCTGCTGAGAATTGCTTCCTGGCTGGCGTCCCCCATCCTGGTACATTTGTGAACCAAGTGAGCTGTTCTGAGTAACCTCAAGTCGTTCCACTTGAATGCCTTGAGCTTGAAGCGAGCTACGCAGTTGCATCATTTGCTGTTCCAGCATGTCTTTCGCCATCGTATGCTCGGTCATAAAACGTGCAACCAATTGTCCGTTTTGCAAAGTAATCTGCACATCCAGCTTACCCAGATGCTCCGGACGTAGTGAGATAGTCGCTTCCGAAAATCCCTTTTGTTGCACAATATCCAACTTATTCACAACAAACTGTGTCATCTCTTTTGCAAACTGGGATGTTTGCATGACAGGTTCAGCCGGTTTACCTGCTGATGTACCTGATGAACGTAAGGACAACTCTCCTGCCGTAATGATACTTGAATGGTCCACTTCTCCAACTTCATTTGCAGTAGGTGTTGAGTCCGTTTCAACTGAAACTTTAGTTCCATTATTTGAAGCGGCCGCAACAAGAACTTGTGATGCCACTGAGTCTTGCTTGGACGTTTGAACGGTATTTGTTGGAGCCACTTGCACAGCCTGATCCTTAGCCACTGCTAATGTATCCAGAATGGATTTAAGTTCAGTCCACCCTTTGTTAAGACTGGTGTCAACGCCAGCATCTTGCAGCTGACTTTGAAGAGATTGAAGCAGGTGCTTGAATTCTGGAGCGTTTTTAACAACGGTACTATCCGGCTCATTCATACCCGCAATTAACTGTGTAAGCACATCCTGTAATACAAAGCGCACTGCTGCTGGATGTTCCGTCAGATCAATTGCTGATGCTGCATTTCCTGTTTCACTTGTAGGCTCATCAGAACCTTCGGCTTGAATACCAGAATTAGCATCTAATTGAGCGTACATCTGCTGAATCAGACTTTGTAAATCCCCAAGCAGTGACGGATCATTTTCCAAAGCTTCATCTAGCGAATCCAAATCTGCGAATAACGAACTCAAGATATCGGTGATCGATGTTTGTTCTCCATCTTCACTAGCTGCAAAGGTAAACATAAGCGGATTCGCTGTTAAGCTCCCTGCTGCAGTCGAGCTGTTCTCCGCCGTTGCACCACCATTCAATGATTGGGCAAGAGTTTGCAGAAAATCACCGCTTCCAGCAGTTGCACCTTTGGATCCAGTTCCAGCTGTTTGCGCTGCTCCTGTTGTCTTGGCGGATGATGTGGATGTCATTTGATATACAATAGACATTTGTTTTCACCTCCTCTCCTTAGTAAACAGACGCTACTAATCTACTTGTTACCCATTAATTTATTTAATATTTTTGCAGTTTCTACCGAATTTTCAGTCGACATATTCTCAAGCAATTGAGACCGTGTAGCATCATCTACAGAATTCAAAATGGTCAAGGTTTTGTCCGGACTCAGCTTGTATGTTTCGAGTAACAGCTTGGCTCCACTAGAGGCCGACATGGAAGCAAACGTTTGACTAAGTTGGTTTTTATCCAAATTTTTGGAGTTAGCTGTA
Organism: Paenibacillus sp. GL_099_B; assembly: GCF_057835695.1. NCBI lineage: Bacteria > Bacillati > Bacillota > Bacilli > Caryophanales > Paenibacillaceae > Paenibacillus > Paenibacillus sp. GL_099_B. The sequence goes on along the minus strand of NZ_CM174430.1, from coordinate 2,495,341 downwards.
GACGCCGTAGATGTCGTTGCAGTCTCTTTCTTTAAGCGGGATTGCAGTGCATCCAGGGCCAGATCACCGGATGGTTTCGCATCCTTCATCATCATCGTGACATCAGCCGCTGTTTTTGGGTCCATCTTTTCCAGCACCTTGGTCCGTGCAGCCGATTGCATCGCATTCAGAAGCAATACCATCTCTTCATTCGTCATATTTTGCAAAATCGGAGCGGCTTTACTGGGACTCATGTCCGCATACATCTTAGCCAAATCTTTAATTTGTTTCTGATAATCAGACTCGGTCTCTGGATTCTGCGCAGCGGTTTCAGCAGCTTTTTCCGCATCATCCAATTTCTTTTGCAAATCACTTGCTTTCTTCGCTTCTGTGGTTGTGGCATCCTTCGCTACTTTGAGCTCTGTTTCTTTTTCGCTTACTTGTGCCTTCAGCTTATCTATTGTCGCTTCTGCACTCTCGACCTGCTGCTCGCTCTTCTCCAGTTTCTTTTTCTCCGGATCTAGAACAGGATCAGGTACCCAGTCCTTTACGACAGGAATTTTGTTAGCTACTTCAAGCAGGTTGTTGCGAATATCTACATTAAATAGAGTGAGCAAAACACCCAACAAAACCACAGTGAACACAATTGGGATTGAAATCATCAGAAACTTTTCCCAACCGCCGCTCGACTCTTTTTCCATATCTGTGTCTTTAACAGCCATTGTTCTTTCCTCCTTCACGAGACAACTTCGCGTCCGGCCACATCAATTCGCGCGTCCGACTTTGGCAGCGAAGCGTACAGTAGCCATCTCGTCCAGATCGTTCTGTTCCCGGAGGAGCATCTCCTGCTGAAATTTGATTTTGGCCTTGTCTCTCGCCCCAAGCCATACTTTTTCGTCCATCATTTTGCCGTTCAGAAACGTCTGATTCCGTTGCACATTGACCTCAGCATGTCTGACATCACTACTTTTGCGTGAAATGCACTCGTCAAGGTGATGTACATACCGCTGTATCTCCTGCAAGCTGGATACGGAAGCCGTACTTTCCGTAGCGGATTGAATGACATCAATCAGTTCCTTTTTATCATTCAATAGTTGTAAAAGATGCTCTTCCTCAGTCTGAAGTTTCCCGATCGCTGTGGATAACATCCACTCCGCTTGCGTTTTTTCATTGCTTTTCAGGTCAACAACCTTCTGGAAATGATATCGAAATTTCATCGTTTACCCATTCATCTCCTTGCAAATTCAAGAATCAAACGTTCCTGCACTTCACTCAACGTTACTTTTTCATCGACTTTCTGCCTTGTAAAATTCCAGATGCTATCAATCTGTTCTATCGATTCATCAATGGCAGCATTTGAACCTCTTTGATAAGCCCCAATGTTAATTAAATCCTCTGATTCCTTGTACACAGCCATGAGTCTCTTCATATTATTAACGGCTTCCAGCTGCTCTTCAGGAGCAATATCCTTCATAACCCGGCTAATGCTCGCAAGCACATCAATGGCTGGGAAATGACCTTTGTTTGCGATGGACCGATTCAGTACAATATGACCATCCAATATACCTCTCACCGCATCTGCAATCGGTTCGTTCATATCATCCCCGTCGACAAGGACGGTGTAAAAAGCCGTAATCGAACCTGTGGGTCCAGTCCCCGCTCGCTCAAGCAGCTTAGGTAAACTTGCAAAAACAGAAGGAGTGTATCCTCTCATTGCAGGAGGTTCTCCCACGGCAAGTCCCACTTCCCTCTGTGCCATGGCATAACGTGTAACGGAGTCCATCATCAACATGACATTCATGCCTCTGTCTCTGAAATACTCCGCAATCGTAGTTGCGATGACCGCGCCTTTGATTCGAATCAGAGCAGGTTGATCAGAGGTAGCGACAATAACGACGGATCGTTCCAGTCCTTCCGGACCCAAATCTCGTTCAATAAAGTCACGAACCTCACGGCCCCGCTCCCCCACCAAAGCAATTACATTGACATCTGCTGCTGTATTGCGGGCGATCATGCCCATCAGCGTACTTTTACCAACACCCGATCCGGCAAATATGCCGACCCTCTGTCCTTTGCCAACCGTCAACAGACCGTCAATGGCTCTCACACCTACACCCATCGTTTCGAGTACCCGTGGACGGTCCATCGGATTCACTGGCGTATTGGATGTAGAGTACATCGGCATTCTGGAAGGTAACAAGGATCCGTCCAAAGGTTGTCCCAATCCATCTAACACCTTACCAAGCAATTCTGATCCAACCTGAACCCCAAGTGGTTTACCCGTTCCGACCACATCACATCCAGGACCAATGGATTGAAGTTCACCGAGTGGCATGAGCAAAACTTTGTTATCCCGAAACCCGACAACCTCTGCCTGAAGTGGCTTGGCAGCTTTTCCGGGGTAGATGTAACATACATCACCAATGCTAGCATCCGGACCTTCCGACTCAACCATAAGACCAATGACCTGAGTGACCTTACCGTTAATGCGAACGGGATCAAATTGCTTAAGATGTTCCATGTATCGCTGTGAGCTAAGAATCTTCATGTTGATTTTTTCGCCCCTCATCCTCAAGTGCTATGCGGATCAGTTCTTTTTTAATTTCAGCGAGCTGGGTATCAATTCTGGCATCTACGCTTCCAAACGACGACCGTATAACACATCCCTTGTCTTTTACCGTAGCATCAGGCAAAATCTGCAATTCTGCCTGAGAGTCAATTGCCATAGCCAACTCTTCACGTGCGGCCTGCACAAAAGCAAATTGATCAGGTGCCACACATAAGGTGATCATCCCCTGTTCACGTTTGCGAGACAAACTCTGACGAATCAGTTCAAGCGTGTGTTCTGGTTCAACCGAAAGTTGTTTGTCAATCACCTTCTCAGCAATACCACAGGCGAGATCCACAAGGAAAGGCTCTGCTTCCTGAATAATCTGATCTTTGGCAACGTAAGCTTCTTCAAGCACCCCACGGGCTTCCTTCATCATCTCTTCGATCTTCACCTGGAGATCCAGTTCGGCCTGTACTTTGCCTTCTTCAAAACCCTGCTGGAAACCTTGTGAACGAAGCGCTTCAGTCAGATGTTCATCCTGCTGACGCTGTCCCTGCCACCAGCTATCAATCTGTTCACGGGCTTCTTGAAGCAATCGCTCCGCTTCCTCCGAAGCTTCACGTACCTGCTTTTCTGCAAACTCCTTGGCATCCTCCAGCATCTCCGCGGTAAGACGTTGTGTTTCTTCGTCCACTCGTGCTTGAAGCATCTCAGCTTCGGAACCTTCAGCACGTTCACCATCTAACTCCGCATCAGACTCCGGTCCACCATAATGATGATGATTTTCGAGTCGTTTGCGGTCATCGACCGGTACATACTGGAAAGATTTAATCAAATTAGACAATGATATCATCTCCTCCACCGCGAGCAATAATGATCTCACCGGCTTCTTCCAATCTACGGATCGTTCCTACGATACGAGTCTGAGCTTCCTCAACATCACGCAACCGAACGGGTCCCATGAATTCCATTTCTTCCTTGAATGTCTCGGACATCCTTTTCGACATATTCCGGAATATAGCATCCCGTACTTCTTCGCTTGCCACTTTGAGTGCTAACTGCAAATCTCCGTTGTCGATATCCCGGATAATACGCTGGATCGAACGATCGTCCACATTGACGATATCTTCGAATACAAACATGCGTTTTTTGATTTCTTCTGCAAGTTCCGGATCTTGAATTTCCAGCGAGTCGAGAATAGTACGTTCCGTACCACGGTCGACGCCGTTCAAGATCTGAACGATGGATTCGATACCACCCGCATTTGTATAATCTTGCGTAACAGTAGAAGATAATTTCTGTTCGAGCACCCGCTCCACTTGAGAAATGACTTCTGGAGACGTACTGTCCATAACAGCAACTCTGCGTGCTACATCGGCCTGCTTCTCTTGTGGTAACGAGGACAAGATTGCTGCTGCCTGCTCAAATTGCAGATACGATAATACCAGAGCAATCGTTTGCGGGCTTTCGTTCTGAATGAAGTTCAATATTTGATTCGGATCCGCCTTACGCGCAAAGTCAAATGGTCTAACTTGCAGCGTAGCCGTCAAACGGTTAATAACTTCAAGTGCTTTTTGCGACCCGAGCGCTTTCTCCAAAATTTCTCTCGCGTACGTAATACCGCCCTGAGAGATATATTCCTGTGCCAGACAGATCTGATGAAACTCAGACATAATCATATCTTTTTCAGAAGCATCCACTTTGCGAACATTGGCAATTTCCAACGTCAGTTGTTCGATCTCCTCATCCCGCAAATGTTTGAAGATTTGCGCGGATACTTCCGGACCTAATGTAATCAACAAAATTGCTGCTTTTTGTCTTCCAGTCAGACCTTGACTGCTTGCCTTCGCCAATGCGTTCACCTCTATTCGTCAGCCAGCCACGTACGCAGCAGATTGACGAATTCGTCTGGCTTTTTCTTGGCCAAACTCTCCAATTGTTTGCGCACTTGACTTTCGTTCGTTACACTGTCCAACGTAATGGACGGAAACTCTGTTGCTACCGGAAGAGGAATATCCTCTTCTTCTATTTCGTTTTGTTTGCGACGACGGCGTACTAACAAAATAACAACCGCTGCAATCAGTGCTGCCACCAGTGCTCCTATACCCCACATCATTCCGGTGGAAAGCTGGAAGCCTGTATTGGTTGCCGCAGCAGTTTGGAAACCTTGAGACATTACTGAAACTTTTTTGGCCAAGTCTGCGTCACTTGTTACAGTGCCTGAGTCCGCCAATGATGCACGAACAATGTTAACCAAAATATTTTCAATTGCATCCTGAACCGGCGCTTGTAATTCTGTTTGTCCTGCCGGTGGTTCAACCGCAACGTTAATGGTTAAATCTTTTACAGTATATGGACTAGAAACGATATCTTTAACAATTCGGTTGACATCGTAGTTTTTGGTGCTAGATGTTTCTTCCGAGGTTGAGTTACCTGATGCATCCGATGATGGATAACCCGGAACTTCCTCTTGACCTGTGCCAGCAACACCGCCTGTCGGATTGCTTGCCCCAGTGTAGCTCTTTTGAATCTCTTGTACACTGATCTCGATGCCTTTCATATTATCTACATCGACCGGTGTAACCAGGTTTTCTTTCCGCGTTTCCTTGTCAAAATTAAGCTTGGAAGCAACCAGAACATTGACGTTCTCGTCACCCACAATCTGGGAAAGAAATTGTTTCACGTTATTGCGAACATCATTTTCGAATTTCTTCTGTAACGCCATGTTCTCTTGAACTTCAGAAGATAATCCCCCGCTACCACCTCGGGCCGTCGGAATCAGTTCCGCTTCATCCGTGTTAGTAATCGTTATGTTTTCAATAGGTAGATTGGGAATGGCTGTCTTGACCAAATTAAAATATCCATCTACCGCAGCCTGATTAGGGTGATAACCCGGTTTAAACTGCAGGGCCACCGATGCAGATGCTTTATCCTGTTCTTCTAGGCCAGCAAAGATATTATCTTTGGGCATATTGACCAGTACTTTAGCATCCTGTATGCCTTGCATCCGTTGAAGCAACTGCTCCACTTCTCCGTTCAATGCATTGTTATACTTCACATCGAACTCTTTATCCGTCATCCCGATTGGAGATGATGACTCCTCGAATGACTTATATCCTAATGAACCATTCTGAATAATTCCTTGTGATCCGATATTTACTTTTGCAATAGCAACATCCGTGCTCGGTACAGATATGGTCTTGCCGTCTGCACTTAATTTGTATGGAATACTGGATGAATCAAGATAACTAATGACGCCTGCAGAGTCACTTGCATTCAAATCCGTGAAAGCAACTTCATATTCCGTCTTTGACAATTGCATGGTTAGTACAACTGCAGCCAAAATTAAAAACAGGAAGGTGGAAATAAATAATACTTTTTGCTTTTTGCTAAAACTATTCCAATACTGGGATGCCTTATCCCTGTACTGGGCAATTCTCTCATTCACTCTGTCACCCCATCCGAAACTTTGCTTGGTCTGTCCTTCCGCAATCTCTATATGTTCTAAAGTTTAACGGTCAGGAGCAGCATCGTAGCTGCTTGTTGTAGTAATCAGCGCTGTTGTCGAAGCGCATTTAAGCCAATTTACAATTGCGTACGCATAATCTCCTGATATGCTTCGACTACTTTGTTTCGGACTTGAGTCGTAAGTTGAAGACTCAACAGGGCCTGTTCAGAAGCGATCATCACCTGATCAACGTTCACTTTTCCAACCAGGAATTGGTTTGACATTTCATGTGCTTGGGTCTCCTGTGCAGCTACAGACCCTAGCGCATCCTGTAGGTATGTACCGAAGCTCTGAATGGTTTCGGCTGGTGTAGATGGTTTACTTTGTGCCGTACTTTGCATCTGAAGCGGTTGAATCCCCTGTGTGCTAAACATGTTGTTCTGAATCATTAATGTCCCTCCCTTTCATTTCTGTTCTTTGGTTTTATGGATATTTCCACCTTTAAGCCATTAACTAGGCTCTTCCTATCTCCAATGCCTTGGATATCATTGCTTTGGTTGAGTTCAAAGCTGTGACGTTTGCTTCATATGAGCGTGAAGCCGAGATCATGTCCACCATTTCTTTCGCGATATCCACATTAGGCATGTACACATATCCCTCAGCGTTGGCATCCGGATGTGAAGGGTCATAGACCGGTTTCAGAGGTGACTGATCTTCACGAATCTCCGATACTCTTACTCCCTCTCCAGACCCACTGCTTTTCATCTGATTTTGAAGCAAACTGTTGAAGGAAGTCTTGTTGGGTTCAAGCACAACCATCTTGCGCTTGTAAGGAACTGCCTCGCCATTGGTTACACTTGCGCGCGTCGTCTCCGCGTTGGCAATGTTGGAAGATATAACGTCCATCCGCAAACGCTGAGCCGTTAGAGCCGATGCACTGATACTGAAACTGTTACTGATGTTCACCTAAGTTATCTCCCTTCGACTCCAACACGCATCATTTTGATCTGTTCATTCACTTGCTGAATATAAGCGTTGTAACGCAGCTGGTTCTCCGCCAGAAGACTCATTTCTTTGTCTACATCGACGTTGTTCTGGTTGTTATTCATAGAAGTTGACTGGTCCATATTAACTACTGGTGTAGGTATGGAAGAGGAAGGACCTATGACAAAATGCCTTGAATCCGTTACTTTCCCTTTAAGAACAGGCATATCTCCATTCATTTGTTCCTCTAGCATTTCTTCAAAAGAAACGTCCGAACGCTTGAAATACGGGGTGTCCGCATTCGCAATGTTGTCAGCAATCGTTCGTTGTCTAATGTTAGAGGCATCGAGTGCACCTTGTAACCTTTGAAAACTAATATCATTCAAAAGATTCATAATCGCCCTCCTCTCTTTAGAAATTATGGAAATAGATTCAATCTTTTTCCGTCAGGATGCTTATGTTTTTTCGACAAAAAACATTCACTTTTACACGGTTTTCTAGGACTTAAGTAGAATTAACTCTGATGTTGTCGTATAACATAAGTTTCTTCGAGATTGGGATATATTACAATAAGAAAAAAGCCCTATCTTTTCTGAAAGACAGAGCTTTTTGTGTATTTTCTGCAAATTATGAATTTTTCCGTAAATGTTGGGGCCCAAAACAAAAATAAGCTTAAGTGCTCTATCTGAGCTCTTAAACATTCTTAAAATTTATACTATGCTTCTATACGTTTTGGCATATCATAATAATACAAACCTGAAATACATTGAGATGCTTCAATCTGTTTTTTATTAGAAATATTTACCGATATAATAAGCTTTCTTATCAATTCAACTACACTCTTTGATCTTCAATGAAATAGATAATTGACAAAATATCCATATTGAATTATTTGATTTTACTGAATTCCCCCAACACTTTTTTAACATTTATCTCTCGCATGCAAATTTTGATGAACCGATATTTTTTTGTCACATCTGCAATACAATCAAATTCATATTTTGCGCATTTACGCAATTTTATCTTCTCTCATTGATTAAACCGATATCCAGACTTGGAAAAAATAAATCCTTTTATTGGAATTTTTAGAATTATAAATTATTAGCTCCCACCATGACGACAATCTTAAATACATTATATCTGCGGCACAAGTCCTAGAATATCTCTAGTCTTATACAACTCCAACTCTTTTATCGGTTATAATACTAGATTATATTAGGCAAAAACAAAAATAAACGGCATACACGTGGATTGAATAAAGTCTACTACAGTCGGAACCAGGACCGAATATCCTATTTCCGTGTAGTCGTGTGATCTTTATTCATCCATTGTATACCGTCATCCATACTTCAAACACGCACTGAACAGAGCATTATACCTATATTACAAGATATATTGACTTAAATCACGATCAAGTGCAATGTCATTCAATTTCTCACGTACATATTCCGGAGTGATTATCATACGCTCCAGCGTAAGTTCTGGTGCTTCAAAAGACAGATCCTCAAGAAGTTTCTCCAGAATAGTATGCAGGCGCCGTGCACCGATATTTTCGGTATTCTGATTCACGGACTCAGCCAGCTTGGCAATCTCACGAATAGCATCATCGGAGAACTCAATCTCTATATTCTCCGTACGCAGCAAATCCACATACTGCTTGGTTAACGCATTTTTAGGTTCAGTAAGGATCGATACAAATTCATCAAGTGTCAGGCTGTTCAGTTCTACACGGATCGGGAAACGCCCCTGGAGCTCTGGAATGAGATCCGAGGGTTTTGCTACGTGAAATGCACCGGCTGCCATAAACAGGATGTAATCCGTTTTGACAGGGCCATACTTCGTCATTACCGTAGACCCTTCCACGATTGGCAGAATGTCACGCTGTACACCTTCACGGGATACATCAGGGCCGCTACCGCGTCCTTGACTGGCCACTTTATCAATTTCGTCAATGAATATGATACCTGTCTGTTCCGCCCGGCGAATGGACTCCTGAGTAACATCATCCATATCGATCAACTTGCCCGCTTCTTCCTGAATCAACACTTTGCGAGCTTCCTTAATCGCCAGTTTACGTTTTTTGGTACGACGAGGCAATAAACTGCCAAACATCTCCTGCATGTTCATCCCCATCTGATCATTTCCTTGACCTGCGAACATGTCCATCATGTTAGGCGTGGTATCTTCCACATCGATCTCGATAATGTCATCTTCCAGCTTGCCAGATAACAAATCGAATTTGATTTTACGTCGCCGCTCGGTTACTCCCGTATCCGGTTCTTGCTCATCGGTTTCAGGCGTGTTGTTGCCATTATTGCCAAAAATCATTTCGAACGGATTCCGCTGATTTTTGGATTTGGATTGTGAAGGGGCCAAAATATGTACGATTCGTTCATTGGCAGCCTCTTCCGCTTTGTCCTTGACTTTTTCTGTACGCTCCAACTTGACCATCCGCAGCGATGTTTCAATCAGATCACGAATCATAGATTCCACGTCACGGCCAACATAACCCACTTCCGTGAACTTCGTAGCCTCCACCTTTACGAATGGAGCTCCTACCAACTTAGCCAGTCGGCGTGCAATCTCTGTTTTACCAACACCAGTAGGTCCAATCATCAGAATATTTTTAGGTACAATATCATCTTGGGTATGTTCGGGCAAAAGGCTACGGCGATAACGATTGCGAAGGGCGACCGCTACCGATTTTTTAGCCTGTTTTTGACCTACAATGTACTTATCAAGCTCTGCAACGATTTGTCTTGGCGTTAATGCTTGAGTATCCATATAGCTTCCCTCCTACCAGTATGCGAACCTTGTTTACGAGATAGAATATTATAAATCTTACCTACAAGGACAAAGAATCTCCACGAAGTAACTGGAGCCGATTTAATCATCATGCCCCATCACGGGAGATTGCTTTCCTTACAACTCTTCAACAATAATATTATTGTTGGTATATACGCATAACTCTGAAGCAATCTGGAGTGATTCACGAGCAATATCTTTCGCTTCCAGTCCCACTGCATGACGTTTTAACGCACGCGCAGCAGATAAGGCGAAGTTTCCACCCGAGCCAATGGCGATAACGTCATCATCCGGCTCGATAATTTCGCCCCCACCAGAAATCAGCAGCATACCCGTTTTATCCATAACAATCAGGAGTGCTTCCAGTTTACGCAAAATCCGATCCTGGCGCCAATCCTTGGCAAGCTCTACCGCTGCTCGCTGCAGATTGCCATGGTGCTCCTCCAGCTTGCCTTCGAATTTCTCAAACAAGGTTATGGCATCCGCTACGGAACCTGCAAAACCAGCCACAACCTGTCCACGATATAAACGTCTTACCTTTTTGGCTGTATTTTTCATCACAACACTTTGCCCCATGGTCACCTGACCATCACCGGCAATGGCTGCTTTGCCATTATGACGAACTGCACAGATCGTTGTAGCATGAAATGACATATCCATGATATCAGCCTCCTCCCACGATTAATTTACACGCGTTCCGGAACGGTTAGACCTTCTGCTGCTGCAAAACGGGCAATGCCATCCAGTGCACGCTGCGCAAGTGCTTCATTCTTTTCCTTTTTGTTGCGTATTTTAGTTTCCAGCTTCGGCAACAATCCGAAGTTTGCGTTCATTGGCTGGAAATGTTTGAAATCAGCTGTTGTAATATACTGTGCCATACTGCCCAGCGTGGTCTCTACCGGCAATACCACCAGTTCCTGTTCAAGCGCTGCTTTGGCTGCATTCATACCCGCGATTAAACCGGATGCCGCAGATTCTACATAACCTTCTACTCCCGTCATTTGTCCTGCAAAGAACAGGTTCGGACGCTCTTTGAACTGATACGTTGGACGAAGCAGTTTGGGAGAATTGATAAATGTATTACGGTGCATCACGCCATAACGAACAAATTCCGCATTTTCAAGTCCAGGTATCAAAGAAAAGACACGCTTTTGTTCTCCCCATTTCAGATGCGTCTGAAATCCTACCAGATTGTACAGCGTTCCTGCCGCATTGTCCTGTCTAAGTTGAACAACAGCGTGCGGCAGTTCTCCAGTATGCGGATTGACGAGACCTACAGGTTTCATTGGACCAAACAAAGCCGTTTGTTTACCACGCTTCATCATGACTTCAATCGGCATACAGCCTTCGAAATAAATTTCTTTTTCAAACTCTTTCAGTTGAGCAACTTCCGCTGTGATCAATGCTTCATAGAACACATCGAATTCCTCTTCTGTCATTGGACAGTTCAAGTACGCTGCTTCGCCCTTATCATAACGTGAAGCAAGATAGACTTTATTCATATCAATGGAATCTTTTTCGATAATTGGCGCAGCCGCATCATAGAAGTAGAAGTATTCCTCACCCATAAGGGCCTTGATTTGCTCTGACAATGCTGGTGAAGTCAAAGGCCCCGTTGCAACAACAACGATTCCGTCTTCCGGCAAAGAAGTCAGCTCTTCATTTACAACTTCGATGAGTGGATGCTGATGAAGCGTAGATGTGATCTCGCCTGAAAATCCGTCCCGGTCCACAGCAAGTGCTCCACCTGCTGGAACGGCATGACGGTCTGCTGCACCCAAGACGAGAGAATTAAGCATTCTCATTTCTTCTTTCAATACACCGACTGCGTTGGTCAACCCATTGGCACGAAGCGAGTTGCTGCATACCAGTTCTGCAAATTTATCTGTATGGTGAGCCGGCGTTTTCACAACCGGTCTCATCTCGTATAATTTTACGCGTACACCGCGACTTGCGATCTGCCAAGCTGCTTCTGTTCCTGCCAACCCGGCACCAATAACGGTTACTTGTTGTTCATTCGTCAAAATCATTTACCCCCATTATGCTAATCCGCTCAGTCTTCTTCCGGTTCCTCTACCGGCTCTTGATGATCACATGAAGTACACTGCAATCGTGTTCCCTGCTTGTTCCGTTTCTCAATCATTAGTGATCCACAACTTGGACATGGTTTCGCTGACGGTCTATCCCATGATACAAAATCACATTCAGGATACTTGTCGCAACCATAGAAAATACGTCCTTTTTTACTGCGGCGTTCAACAACATGCCCTTCCTTACACTTCGGACAAGTTACACCAATATCCTTGATGATCGGTTTGGTATTCCGGCAATCCGGAAATCCGGAACATGCGAGAAACTTGCCGAAACGACCCAGCTTATAAACGAGCGGTTTGCCGCACTTCTCACATATTTCATCCGATACTTCATCTTCAATCTCGATTTCTTTCATTTCTTCTTCTGCAAACTCAAGGCGTTTCTCAAAAGATTCGTAGAATTCTGCGAGTACTTTGACCCAATCCTCCGACCCTTCCTCCACATGGTCAAGATCACCTTCCATGTTCGCGGTGAACTCCACATTCAGGATCTCCGGGAAAAACTCCTCCATCTGTTCGATGACCAGTTCGCCCAATTCCGTTGGCATGAATTTCTTCTCTTCAATGGCAACATATCCGCGCTTCTGAATGGTCTCCAGCGTTGGCGCATATGTACTCGGACGCCCTATACCCAGTTCCTCAAGCGTTTTAACCAATCTTGCTTCCGTATAACGTGGTGGCGGCTGTGTAAAGTGCTGTTTCGGCTCAATTTCCCGATTCTCCAGCACATCTCCACTTTTCAGTGGAGGCAGCAGACGATCTTCTTCCGTTGTACCGTCATCATTACCTTCTACATATACCTTCATGAATCCCTGGAAACGAACCTTTGAACCCGCTGCCCGGAAAATCGTATCTCCTGCAGCAATGTCCACGGATAGTGTATCCAGAACGGCAGATGACATCTGGCTCGCTATAAAACGTTCCCAAACCAGTTTGTACAACCGGAATTGATCACGACTCATAAACGATTTAATGGAATCCGGATCACGCAAAATCGAAGTTGGACGAATCGCTTCATGCGCATCTTGAGCATTGGCTGCTTTTTTGGAATAGTTTCTAGGCGTCTCTGGTGCAAATGGCTCACCGTACTTACCAATAATGTATTCCTTGGCTTCTTCCTGAGCCGATGCTGCAATTCGGGTAGAGTCTGTACGCATATACGTAATCAGACCTACTGTGCCTTCTTTTCCGAGGTCTACCCCTTCATACAGCTGTTGGGCGACAGACATCGTCTTGGAAGCTCTGAAATTCAATTTACGTGCGGCTTCCTGCTGCAAGGAACTCGTTGTAAACGGAGCAGAAGGGTTACGACTGCGTTCCTTCTCTTTAACTTCTTTGACTGTAAAAGAAGCGCCCTCGATCTGTTTTAAAATGGCCTGTACTTCTGCCTCACTGCCAAGTTCGGTTTTGGTACCGTTCAACTGATGGAACTTGGCTTCAAGCGGATTTCCGTCCGCTGTCAATTTGGCAGTAATGCTCCAGTACTCTTCCGGTTCAAAATCATTAATTTCATTTTCACGATCCATAATGATTTTGACAGCCACGGACTGAACGCGGCCAGCGGACAATCCTTTTTTGACTTTCTTCCATAATAACGGACTAATTTTATATCCTACAAGCCGATCGAGAATACGTCTTGCCTGCTGCGCATTAACCAGATCCATATTGATCTTACGCGGCGTTTTGAACGCATCTTTGACAGCCTGTTTCGTAATTTCATTAAATACTACTCGGCAATCCGCAGTTTCATCCAGTTCAAGTGCATGGGCCAAATGCCAAGCAATAGCCTCACCTTCGCGATCCGGGTCAGCTGCGAGATACACTTTTTTCACTTTCTTTCGTGCATCCTTCAGTTCTTTCAAAATTGAACCTTTGCCGCGGATCGTAATATATTTCGGATTAAAATCATTCTCCACCTCAACGCCGATCTGACTCTTTGGCAAATCGCGTACATGTCCCATCGAAGCTTTTACGATGAACTTGCTGCCTAAATATTTGCCGATCGTCTTCGCCTTTGAGGGCGACTCCACGATTACGAGTGCATCCGCCATAGGTTCATCCTCCTCTCAGTCATGAAACTGCTGCTTGTTTTTATGATTCATACTTCATTTGCAGCAGGACTAACTTCCGCTAATAATCTATTTTCACATGCTGCCTTGATCGCAGCATTGTCATACCCTCGCGTATTTGGTTCCAGGTAATTGGCTAATCTGCTTTTTTATGATTAAAGATAACAGAACTGAATGCAAATGTCCAAAATCCCAGTTGAGCTGTTCCACAAGTTGATCCAGTGATTGCTCTTCCTGCTCTAGCAGATAAATAACACGTTGTTCATCTGAAGATAGTTTTACGACAGGGAATATTCCTTCATTGGAAGTTTCACTACTTTCCGCCGAACGTCCTCTATTGTAAGGAAGTTGCTCGGCATTTGGCAAGTCCAATCGAAACTCTTCCAATAAATCTGTGGCGCAAGTCACCAATTTTGCCCCCTGACGAATCAGATTGTGCGAGCCTCGGCTTTTGGGAGATGTAATGGGACCTGGGACTGCAAACACGTCTCTTCCCGCTTCGAGTGCAGCATCTGCTGTAATGAGTGATCCGCTTCGGATATCAGCCTCAACGACTAGCGTACCGAGGGTTAACCCTGCAATGATCCGATTACGTTCCGGGAATAATCCCTGACGCGCACGTGTACCCGGAGGATATTCTGACAAAAGCAACCCTGTTTCGGCAATTCGTTCGGCAAGACTTGTATTTTCAGGCGGATAGATGTTATCAATTCCTGTCCCAAATACCGCAATAGTCTTGCCGTTTGCACGAAGAGTCGCATCATGGCACACACTATCTATTCCTCTGGCAAGCCCGCTTACAATGGTCAGGCCGGCCTTGCATAGTTGCTCTGCCAGCTTCTCACCAATTTTACGTCCGTATACAGTAGGCATACGTGTTCCTACCATTGCAATGGATTGAGAGTGCAACAGATTCAGATCTCCGCGACCGTACATTACCCAGGGTGGCTGAACGGCTTCCTTCATTAATATGGGGTAGTCCTGATCCAAATAGGTAACGACTTCAATTCCCTGTTTATAAACACTCTCTTGTCTCTGCTCAATCCAGTCGACATTGAATTGCTTAGTTAGACGCGTAGCCTGATCCCTGCGTAAACCCGCGGCAATCCAATCCCCTTCTTTATAATCCAGAAAATCCGTCAGTAGATGTTGTCCTGATAGCAGTTTGGAGATTGTTTTCTTACCAATACCATCCGTTTCATGCAGTCCAATCAAAATCCATCTCTCTTCCATAATCAGAAACCTCCCATAACGGGAAGAAAATCTTCCCTCATATTGTGTGATAAGTGACAACGGAATGCAAGCGTTTACTCTTACAGGCAGACAACAGCTCCCTTTTACAACCCGTAAAAAAACGCAAAAAAGCAACCCTTCGCCCTGTTCAGGACAAAAGGTTGCTTACCTTTTCCGCATTATCAATAGTCGGTTCACCAGAAAAATAAATTTCCAGCACCGTTTCTTCTATTATAACGGAAAAGAATTAATGTGTCGTGCACAAATTCAGAATTCCGCGTTCTTCAAGTACACTCACAAGAGTCGAGCCCATTTCAGCCGGCGTTGGAGCAACTTTGATTCCGCAAGATTCCAGTTTCGCAATTTTTTCTTTGGCTGTACCTTTACCACCAGAGATAATAGCGCCCGCATGACCCATGCGTTTGCCTGGAGGCGCCGTAACACCACCTATGAAGCCAACTACCGGTTTGGTCATGTTATCACGTACCCAATCTGCAGCATCTTCTTCAGCCGTACCACCGATTTCACCGATCATGATGACCGCATGTGTCTGCGGATCTTCATTGAACCGTTTCAGGATATCAATGAACTCGGAGCCTTTAACCGGGTCGCCCCCGATTCCCACAGCAGAAGATTGTCCAATTCCACGCACAGACAATTGATGAACAGCTTCATACGTGAGCGTTCCACTACGGGAAACCACGCCAACATGACCAGGCATATGAATATAACCCGGCATGATGCCGATTTTGCATTCACCTGGTGTAATAACGCCCGGACAGTTTGGTCCGATCAGAACGGTATCTTTGCCTTCCATGAAACGGTCAACCTTGACCATATCAAGTACCGGGATACCTTCGGTAATACAGATCACGAGATCCAGCTCTGCGTCAACAGCTTCCATGATGGAATCCGCTGCAAATGCCGGAGGAACGTAGATGACGCTCGCTGTTGCGCCAGTAGCTTCCTTCGCTTCCTGTACTGTATTAAACACCGGGAGACTAACTACTTTGCCATCTTCCAGCGTAATATCAACATTAGTTCCGCCTTTACCCGGTGTAACGCCGCCTACCATCTGGGTTCCGTAGTCCAATGCGCCCTTCGTGTGGAACATTCCCGTTGAACCCGTAATGCCTTGCGTAATGACTTTTGTATTTTTATCAATCAAAATACTCACGTTGCTTCACATCCTTACGGTTATTTTTCAAGTGCCGGACAGCTCCGGAACTAAGGCAGCAATTTGCCCAGGAATGAACTTATTTTACGAGGGCAACAATTTTCTGTGCACCATCAGCCATGGAATCAGCAGGGACGATATTCAGGCCGGATTCACCCAAAATACGTTTACCAAGCTCCACGTTAGTTCCTTCAAGACGAACAACCAGCGGTTTAGTCAGGCCAAGCTGCTTCGCAGCTTCAACAACACCATTGGCAATGACATCACAACGCATAATGCCGCCAAAAATGTTAACGAAGATACCCGCCACTTTGGTGTCAGACAAAATGATTTTGAAAGCTTCGGTCACTTTCTCTGTTGTAGCACCGCCCCCAACATCGAGGAAGTTAGCCGGGTCGCCGCCATAGTATTTGATGATATCCATCGTCGCCATCGCAAGTCCCGCACCATTGACCATACAGCCGATGTTGCCATCAAGTGCTATGTAGCTCAGGTCGTATTTGGAAGCTTCGATTTCTTTTTCATCTTCTTCATCCAGATCACGCAGTTCCAGAATATCTTTGTGACGGAACAAAGCGTTGGAATCAAAATTCAATTTTGCATCCAGCGCGATAACGTTTCCATCTCCGGTAACAACGAGCGGATTGATCTCGGCAATGGAGCAATCTTTTTCGACAAATGCTGTGTACAACGCAAGCATAAACTTAACTGCTTTGTTCACCAACTCATTCGGAATACGAATGCTGTACGCCAGTTTACGTGCCTGGAACACTTGCAATCCAATTGCAGGGTCAATAATTTCTTTAAAAATTTTCTCAGGTGTAGCTTCAGCTACTTCTTCGATCTCTGTACCGCCTTCTTCGGAAGCCATCATTACGACGCGGCCTGTGGCACGGTCCACAACAACACCCACATAATACTCTTTGCGGATATCGCATCCTTCTTCAATCAGAAGACGCTTCACTTCTTTACCTTCAGGTCCAGTCTGGTGTGTTACCAATACTTTTCCCAAAATTTCGGATGCGTAAGCACGAACTTCGTCGATACTTTTCGCTACTTTCACGCCGCCGGCTTTCCCCCGGCCACCTGCATGAATTTGCGCTTTGACTACAGTCACCGGACTGCCCAGTGCCTCTGCGGCCGCAACCGCTTCATCGACTGTATAAGCAACCTTTCCGTTTGGAACGGTGACTCCATACTGTTTCAGTACTTCTTTTCCTTGATATTCATGGATATTCATTCTCGAATCCTCCTATCAACATGACTGCAACAAGGCGGGTTGGTAGACTAACAAAAGACAAATGTTGACTATTTTCACTTAAACCCAATTCATTGTAACATGTTTTTAAAACGCTTTCCTTAAAAAAGTAATGGTTAATAGACAGTATTTTGATATGGGTATGATCCCATATTGTGAATGCTTGGATATTAATGGAAAAAACCTCAGCTAATAAGCCAAGGTTCTTGATTGATTGTAATACGTTGATGCATTTTATTTTCTGGTTTCTTTGGTGTTAGTTTGATGTACTTTCTCAAGCAGGCCCTTAAACTGCCCCAGTAAAGATTCGAACTCAGTACTGTTCAGACATGCATCCTCCTGGATCGCTTCAGGTATAGACAAGGCTTTATGGCGAAGTTCCCGCCCAGCGTCTGTAAGTGTAATCAATACTTTTCGTTCGTCCTGAGCTGAACGTTCGCGATGAATAAGTCCTGCTGACTGCAAACGTTTCAGAAGAGGCGTCAAAGTCCCTGAATCGAGGTAAAGTGCCTCTCCGATTTCCTTAACCGTACATTCTTCACGTTCCCACAATACCATCAAGACCAGGTATTGAGAATAGGTTACCCCAAGCACCTCAAGATAGGGCTGGTACATCTTCGTAATTTCACGTGAACAAGCGTATATGGCAAAGCATAATTGGTTATCCAGCTTCAAACTTTCATTCTGCATATAACTGTCTCACCTACCTATTGTGCATTCTATATTCCTTATAATAGAGGCTTACAAATGTTATAACCGCTAGAATTTGCGAATTATAAGGAGCCTTTCATCTATCTTAACATAAATTAGAAGAAAAACAGAATAATTGAGCACAAATGATTTTACTATTCTATTTAATAGCGTTAAATTTAATTGTATAAAATATACTATCGAGCTTAGATGTTCGAAAACATATGACCACGTGACAAAAAAATTCTTGATATGTTGAAACAGCTCACCACTCGTCTACATACTCCTCCACAACAGCGCGACATTGATTTGGAACTGAACTTTCTTTAATCCTGCGGTAAACTGTTAACAATCCAGAAGTCAGGGATAGATCTACAGCAGCTATGACGATGACGGGTTGACGCCCTGATTTCTTTTATATAAAATGCTTGTTAGAAGCTGAGGAAGCACCTTAATTCGTAGACTGGCCTGTATTATGCGCGCCAAGGACGAAGTGAGGTGTTTCTTTTATTATGTACGGAAAACTGCATAGTGCCTGTTTATATGGAATTGATGGAGTATTAATTGAAGTGGAAACAGATTTGTCGAATGGTTTACCCCAGACGTCTATTATCGGATTGCCGGATTCGGCTATTCGTGAAGCGGTTGAACGTGTTCGTGCAGCTATAAAAAACTGTGGTTACCAGTATCCATTGCAACGGATTACGATTAATCTGGCCCCCGCTGATCTGCGCAAGGAAGGATCTTCTTTCGATATTGCCATTGCTATTGGTTTACTTACGACAAGTGGTCAGCTAGTACTTCCTGTGCAGGAACGGACATTGGTGGTGGGTGAGCTGGCATTGGACGGTTCAGTGAGATCTGTACCTGGCATTTTGTCCATGGTAGATTTGGCAAAACGGCAAGGCTTCACCTCCGTTCTTCTGCCCGCCGATAATTTGGAAGAGGCTTCGCTGATCCGGGGTATTCAGGTATATGGCATTCGTCATTTGCAAGATATCGTTCCTGAACAGGAAACGAATTCAAAGAACAAGGGAGGAATATTGCAGAATACGGGGCCTGTTGTTTTAAAAGATTACGCCCATCTTTCTGCTCTGAATCCCAATGTCGGTGATATGGAGCGCCATGAGGGCCCAATGCGCTCTTCATTCCTAGAGGATGATTATAGTGATGTTCTGGGACAGCATCACGTAAAGCGTGCACTCATGATTGCCGCAGCTGGCATGCACAATATTTTGCTGGTCGGACCTCCAGGAACGGGGAAAACCATGTTAATTAAACGGCTGCCTACGATTCTCCCACCATTGTCCGAAGACGAAGCGCTGGAAGTAACCAAAGTGCTAAGTGCCGCAGGAAAGCTGAAAGATAACTCGAATGGTCTCATCGCAGACAGGCCCTTTCGCTCACCACATCATACGATCTCCACTTCAGGTCTAATTGGAGGCGGCGGAATCCCCAAGCCGGGTGAAGTAAGTCTTGCCCACCGGGGTATATTGTTTCTGGATGAGCTGCCTGAGTTTCAGCGGCAAGTCCTTGAAGTGTTGAGACAGCCATTGGAGGATCGTAAAGTCACCATTAGCCGTGCTAGAGCCGCGTTCACATTTCCTGCACAATTTATGCTCGCCTGCTCTATGAATCCCTGTCCTTGCGGTTATCTCTCTGCCCAATCGGAGGATCAAAGATGTATATGCAGTCCTGCACGCGTGGCCGCGTACCGTGCCAAAATTTCCGGACCCTTGCTGGACCGAATCGACCTTCAGGTCGAAGTTCCTCCCCCAGGCGAGTGGCGCAAGGCTGGCGCTTCTCCTTCATCAGCGGAAATGCAGGCCAAAGTTATTCATGCTCATCTAATTCAGGCTGCACGATATGCTAATAGTTCAGTTCGCTGGAATAGCCAGCTATCAGGAACCCTTCTGCGTCGAACGATCCGTCTGCCTGAAGAAGCAGATCAACTGCTCCAGCAGACACTGCAAGCACTGAACCTGAGCATGCGTGCACATGATCGAATTATTAAGATGGCCCAGACGATCGCAGACTTGGATCAAGATGGCGTCATTTTGACAGCTCATGTGGCTGAAGCGATACAGTATCGTCAACTGGATTTAAATTTATTTTGAGCGAGGGTCATCAAGGCAATAAAGACTATAAGGGCTATAAGGGGAAATACGTGCCTCACCCTTCAGCATCATGATAGGTTCAAACGAGATATCTGTAGATTTCAAATTCATAGTTAAATAGTTTTACAAATCAAATACCCCTGCATATATATCCTCTTTATAAAAGAAGAGGCATACGTGCAGGGGCTTTGCATAGAGCATCACGTTCGAATGAATAGCGAACAAGATATCAATTATTCAAATATAGTCAGCTTGTCCTTGGCTGGTGTACGTTCTTTGGCAGAAGGAATAACATCTGGATACCCCATGTAAACCATGCCTATAATTTTTTCCCCAGCCTGAATGCCAAGGGACTTACGGAATTTTGGTCCATAAAGGAAAGGCTTGGTTACCCAGAACGTGCCAATGTCTTCACTCCATGCCGCGAGTAGGAAGTTCTGTACCAATGCACTCACTGCTGCAAAATCTTCATCCCAGATATTCTGGCGCGGATCTTCTTCCATAACAACAATCATGACGGCAGGGACCTGCTTAATATTGGCAGAGAACTTATTATCCTCTCCCATCTCTGCATCAATAGCGTCTGCCAGCTTGTTCAGTCCATTTCCGCTAAACAATAAAAACCGCCACGGCTCACGCAATTTATGATTGGGTGCCCATACGGCTGTGTCCAACAAATCAATAATCTGCTGTGTGGGAACAGCTTCTTTTTTGAATTTTTTGACGGTACGACGATTTTGAATGGCTTCTCTTACGGCGTTACCCGTTTGGGTAGATTTACTCATGACCATGCCTCCCAGATTATAAAAATTATCCGTGACCGCAGTTCAAGCCTGCGATGTGAATCAACTCATTTATGAAAAATCAAACGGTGCAGCAAAACTGGATTACCATCTTGATTATACACTGATCGGTTCATAGGATTCAAAGGAATGCTGACAACATTATTTTGTTCTAGTTATTTCGGATGCAAAAAGACGACTCCGACTTTTACCTCTCGAAGGGATTTATAGAATAAACCTTTCTTCATTATAAGTAGCTATTTAATCAATACGGGTATGATCCTGCTCAAAATAAAAAACAACCCACAAGAGAGTCACTTTTTCAAGTGACTTTCTCGTGGGTTAACCCAGCTGAAGAATCGCGTATATAGTAGGAACTCAAAACGCATTTATAATATGATCAATCGAAACGGTTCCGCCTGCTTTATCTAGCATGACAGCAATCACATCGAAACGGATCTGATGATTCGTCTCTCCCGTCATTTGCAAATATACAGATGCAGTTGCACGCACCTGCTGCATTTTACGAATATCTACCGACTCCTGGGGTGTTCCATACTGTCCAGTTCCGCTTCTACTGCGGACTTCAATAAAAATAATCATGCCTTCATGGGAAGCAACGATATCGATCTCTCCGCTTCGGCAACGCCAATTTTGACGGAGAATCCGATAATCATGTTCTCGAAGACAGTCGCAAGCAGCTTCTTCACCCAATCGTCCTTTTTGCTGACGTGTCAGTTTTGAAGCTGGCCCCTGTTCTGATCTGCGCTCTACCATGATTCATCTTCCTCTCGTCCAGAAGCCAAACGGTCAGCACGATAAATATAGGTCAACACTTCGGCCACTAGTTGATACAGTTCCGACGGGATCTGTTCATCCAAATCCAGTTTGGAAAGCACTTCGACAAGTGCAGCATCCTCCTGAACAGGCACACCATTTTCCTTGGCTTTATCCAGAATGGCTTCTGCCACTTTGCCACGGCCTTTGGCTACGACTACTGGCGCTTCGCTCTCACCAGGTACATATTTTAAAGCAACGGCCTTTTTGGATATCAGGTCCGGTTGCGAATCCTCTTTCATACCCGCATGTCCACCCCTTTGTATCGTTCAGGACTGTAGTCCGAGGCAGTCATCTTTCGTTCGGCACCCGGTTCCTGGCCAACAGGCCAGGGTTCCGCCTTGAAAGTCAGCAACTGATAACCCAGCTTGTCCAGCGCCTTATGGATCTCTTCGCGCCCACTTTCCAGGAGCGGCCCCATTCCTTCGCCGTCATTAAGTACACGCAAACTGACGATATTATTAACAACATGCACATCCACCAGCGTTGGACCAAGACTTTTCATATCCAGATCAAACCACAGGCGGCAGTTTGATGCATCCAATTCACCGCGTTGCCCACGGCGGGACTGAATCTGAACGGAAGCCGTCTCTTCTCCATCGGGTCCGGTAATCGGGATAAACCAGTGCATCTGGGCAAAGGTAGCACTGCGATCCGTTGTCAGCAATAACTGCTGACCTGTTAGAAATTGCACGGCCTGTCCGGCGGCATCCTTAAGCGCCGCCGGTGCACCATCGCTGCTGGCAAGCTGCAGCAGCAAGCCCTTGAGCGTGTCCGTGGTTCCCGGACTCGCCACATCGCTCACGCGCGCCTGCGCAGCCGCGCCGTGCACTGCCTGCTGCTCGTGCTCCGCACCGAGCAGCTTCAGCACGCGCCCCACCCACGGGTCCCCCTCGTGGGTGACAGGCGCCGCCGCAGCTCCCGCAGGTGCTGCGGCACTACCGCCAGCCGGCAGCGCATCCGCGCCGGCTGGCAAAGGCTGCGGCGCGCCTCCGGCAGCCGCAGCCGCCTGGCCGCCCTGCGATGCAGGTGCGGCCTGTGTCGCCGCACCCGGCTGTGCCGGTGCGGCTGTGGACGCGCTGCGCAGCGCGTCCAACAGCGCCAGCAGCTTGGGCGCCAGCTGCGCTGCCGATGGAGCTGCTGGCGCCGCCTGCCCTGCTGCGGAAGCGGTAGGCCCCGCAGCAGCAGGCGTTTCACCGCGGCCGTCAGTTCGCCCGGCCGCGCCCCCTTCAGGCTGGCCTGCTATCACTCGGCCAGCCGCAACATCCACAGCCGCCCCCAGCATGCCCGGGCGGCTCCCAGCAACGCCCGCGTCAGCTGCACGCGGGCTCTCACCAGGTATTCCGGTTCCTGCCGGAATACCTGTACCCACCTTGCCAGCAGTTTCAACATGGCTGGCCCCTGCTTTTAGCCCAGCAGTCTCGGCAGTCCCTGTTCCAGTCTGCCCATTGCCTTTAACCGCACCGCCAGCAGTATCCCTCAACCCATCAGCCATTGGAGCATCACCAGCGGCTGCCCCAGGCATGAGTTGCCCGGATAAGCCAGTTGTGCCTCCTACCTGACGGTTACCTCCTGATGCAGTTAAAGCTTCCCCTGTCTGCTCTCCGTTTAACGGTACAGGCACTCCAGCCATATTTTTCACCGTAGCTGCCTGTTCACCAGTCGGCAGCGTTTTACCCGCGGTTTGGGTCAGCATAGACTCTAGCTGTTCAGCCAAACCCTTCAACAACTGATGTAGTGGCGGGCCAAAAACAGCTTGATGCAGACCCTTTACCGTTTCCGCTGTAACCGGAAGACCACGCTGAAAAGCAATACCTGTCGCCTGCACCCATTCTTCAACAGGCACTTGTGCAGGTTTGGCTGTTATCATATTTTGAACCATGGCTACATTATCCTTGGTTAAAGGTAATCCGCTTCGCTGCATAGCTAACAGCAGTTCCCGATTCCCCTTGGTATCCGGTAAACCTACCTGCTGAAGCAAATTGTTCAAAGATGCCTGTGGCAGTTCTGCTAATGTACCCGTCAGTGGTTTCATTACCGTTACGCCATTTTCACCTGGAGGCTGAACCTGAAGCAGTGTTGTTTCACCTGGGCGAAGCGGGGTTTCCAGTTTTGCACGCACCTGTACACCCTGAATCTGAAGAACCGCATCTGCTCCATCATCGGATACACTAACCACAGAACCCCGTACAACCTGACCTTCCTTTAACTCCAGTGGTTTGGCATTTCCCGGTTTACTATCTCCCAGCAACCCACGAATCACGGAACTTATATTCATACCCTTCACCCTCCCTCCATGTATGGTTAATTAAAATAAAGTGTGCTGTTCTCCGAGCAGATTGCTGAGAAAACTGCGACGATGCATGGGTGTAGCACCACGAGCCATAATTTGTTCACGATGAAATTTCGTTGCATATCCCTTATGTATCGATAAACCATATTCCGGATATAACGTATCCCAATCCTCCTTGCAAAGCCTATCCCGGGTAACCTTCGCAATAATGGATGCTGCCGCAATGGATTGACTGTTTGCATCACCTTTAATAATGGACAACTGCGGTATATTCACATCTACCTTTTCGGCATCCACCAATAGATAATCTGGCACGCCCTCAAGCGCTTCTACCGCACGTTTCATGGCAAGCCTTGCAGCCTGCTTAATATTCAGTTGATCAATCGTTTCCGCATCCGCATAACCAATTCCCACTGACAACGCCTTTTCCATTATGATGTCATATAATGCGTCGCGCTTTTTCTCCGTTAATTTCTTGGAATCATTAACCCCTTCCAGAATCAGATCACGAGGTAAAATGACGGCTGCCGCTACTACATCTCCAAACAAACAACCGCGTCCCACTTCATCAATTCCGGCAATACGTTCAAATCCACTTTCCCAATATTCACGCTCATAGATCAGCAGATCTTTGGGCTCCACCAATTCTTTTTTCTTCTTTTTCGGCTCAACCAGGGCATCCAGTTGCGTCAATTCAATTAACTCATTCATTTCATTCATTACGGTGTCATCTCCTCTGCCCACTCTTGCTTCAACGCTTCACTTTTATATCATTTTATTATATAGACGTAGATTCCCGATTTTTGTTCTACCAGATCCAATTAAACAAGAAATAAACTTCTGTGAAGCATGTATGATAATACGATGGTGAGTTATTATTTTATCGGTATCTGATGGCTTAAATTGAAGATATTCAGCATTGAGCAGGCTAAATCTTCATCACTCATCATAGCATGATTTAAGAGACCCAGATATACGTACAATACAATCCCATAAAGTGCAATTTTCTAGAATCTCCTTCCAGATCAATCAAAGTTCCTCTATTTTAAATTCCAGTATGACAAAAAGCGACCGCTCCCGGTAATCCGGTAACGGCCGCTTCTTTCGGCAGTTGTCTCTTATTTAATAAGGAGCTTCCATAGAGAAACGTCCCATTTTGCCCGCACGCAGTTCACGCAGAAATGCTCGCGATGCCTTTTCCAAATCGATACGCCCACCACTTACCACACAACCACGTATACGACCAACCTGTTCCATGATCGCAACAACGCTGTCAGAATCATCCGCATCCTTGGAGAACTCCTGAAGACCATATCGTTCTTCAAGAGAATCCCAGTAATAACGCATCAGATAACTGATGCCAAAAAAGGCGATGTCTTCTGCATTTAGAATCTCTTCCTTAATTGCACCTGTTACCGCAAGACGATAACCCACGTTTTGATCTTCGAATTTCGGCCAAAGAATACCCGGGGTATCCAGCAGTTCCATCTCTTTACCCACTTTGATCCACTGTTGTCCCTTCGTCACACCAGGACGATCTCCCGTTGCCGCAATGTTCCGTCCAGCCAGTCGGTTAATTAGCGTGGATTTACCCACGTTTGGAATACCAACAATCAGTCCACGAACCGCTCGAGGGTTAATCCCTTTAGCTATTTGACGGTCAATTTTTTCTTTTAGGAGAAGCTTCGCTTGGGTTGGGATGTCTTTCACGTTGGTACCTGTTGAAGCATCTACAGGAAAAGCAGTGATTCCCTCTTTTTTGAAATATTCAATCCATTCTTGCGTCACTTTCGCATCCGCCAAGTCGGACTTATTCAACAAAATCATCCGGGGTTTGCCCTGTAAAATCTCGTCAATCATCGGGTTGCGGCTGGAGACAGGCAGACGGGCATCCAGCAGTTCGATGACCACGTCAATCAGCTTTAACTTATCCTGAATCTGGCGTCTGGCTCGGGTCATATGACCTGGAAACCATTGAATCGTCACCTTGTCTTCACCTCATTATTTGTTGATATACAAGCTTTATCTATAACATCCACACCGCATCACTTCGCTGACAAAACAATCTTCCGTTCTCTATTATCCCCAGATTAGTTCTGCCCTCTACGTTTTAGTGTACATTTTATATTTTGCTTATATATCATGCATTCATATTAATGGTTAATCCACTTGATATCGCCGATCGGCCAGAAAATCACATCTGCACGACCTACAATATCCGTCAGTGACACATAACCGATCATACGGCTATCCGTACTGTTCGGACGGTTATCCCCCATTACAAAAACATGACCTTCAGGTACTTTCCCATCCGGGAATTGCTCATTAGGGAAGTCCTTCACGTTATAGGTTCCACCGTTCGCTTCAGCAGCATCGATTGCTCCCTGAATGTAAGTCTCATCGACTTTTTTACCATTGACGAGAACTGTATCGTCCTGAACCTCAACAGTATCACCAGCGACAGCAATGACACGTTTAATGAAATCACGGCCTTCGGTTGGAACATGGAATACGATTACTTCTCCGCGCTGTGGTTCCCTAATATCATATAAAATTTCATTGACGATCACACGTTCACCTGTATGAAAATTCGGCTGCATGGAAGGCCCGTCCACAACAAACGGTTTGAACAGTAACCACCGAATCAAAATGACAAGTACTAGTGCGATCACGATGGCTTTGAGCCATTCGAAAATTTCATTTTTGGCTTTTTTGGATCGACTGCCTTTCTCTTCAGCAGTATTGCCCTGGTCCTGTTGAACTTCCTGTTCCATTAATGATCTTCCTCTCTTCACAGTACATGTTATAGCAGTTTTTACACATCATCAGTTATGTAATCTTACACGCAAGCATTACCAGTACATTTAATCCACAATTCAAATGTCCTTCAATAACTGATTCCACAAGCCTCCCGGACTATTCGCGCGTGTGCCGCCATACCATTTTACTCGGAAGTGCACCTCCGGTTCAACTTTTCCCGGACAAAAACGAAAAGGGCTTGTCTCCAAGCCCTTCCCGGTATCCGTTATATTAACGAATTTCTTTAATTCTCGCTGCTTTACCGCGTAGTTCACGAAGATAATAAAGCTTCGCACGACGAACTTTACCACGGCGAGCCACTTCGATTCTATCGATTTTAGGGGAATGAAGCGGGAAAGCTCTTTCCACACCTACACCGTAAGAAATTTTACGAACTGTAAAAGTCTCACTGATTCCACCACCACGGCGTTTAATCACAACACCTTCGAACAATTGGATACGCTCACGAGTTCCCTCGATTACCTTAACGTGCACTTTCAAAGTGTCACCAGGACGAAAACTCGGAATATCCTTACGAAGTTGTTCTTGTGTAATCGCTTGAACGATATTCATCTATGACTCCCTCCTTCCGTACAGGCGTTCATACTTCTTCCAGAGAACACCTTGTCTCCTTCATTATCCATAGAGGACCGCCGTATTCCACATAACAGACTTATTGTATCACGCACCATAACAAAACACAAGGAAAAATAAACAAATTGCTGCCGGAACTCCTTAGTTCTTCAATCCCCTTTAATTCCCTTTACTCCAATTAGTCGTTATCCCCTATAACGATCATCTTAAGCACGTCGCTGAATTCTATTATAGTCATATTACAATCACATTAAAATACCCTGTCCATCCGCTTTTCTGCACGATTCCTTTATGCACATAGAAGCTCCGCCCTATGGATTGTCGTAATTAGTATTCTTGGATAAGTCAAGTATTAGACGGAAAAAATACTGTAACTTTCTGTCAAGAAAGATCGTCTATGATATAGCTTGTTGGATTACGTGCTGATGCATCTAAAATGTAATTCCACGAAGAAATGAAATGGCAAAAGGAGAACCAAACGAATTATGAAATACTTCAAAAAAATTGCTCTTGCTGCACTCGCATTACTCACTTGTACCATTACAATGTATGCGTATGCGGTAACTCATCCTACCAATGCAATGTCCCACAAAGCATGCACGTCCTGGGATATGGTTAAACGTAAGGCATTTCTAATGTCTCACTCCGATTATTCCAGCAAACCTGCACTTGATCTGGCTACCTTTCACATCGCACAAGGTTCGGCTACTGAAGTACCTGTACTGATGTATCATTACATACAGCCCAAAATTAATAATCATGAAACAAACAACAAATCGATCATTAATCTGGAAGACTT
The DNA here is from genome assembly GCF_057835695.1 of Paenibacillus sp. GL_099_B. NCBI lineage: Bacteria > Bacillati > Bacillota > Bacilli > Caryophanales > Paenibacillaceae > Paenibacillus > Paenibacillus sp. GL_099_B. Next base: position 2,466,833 of record NZ_CM174430.1, on the reverse strand, counting down.
CGAAGAAAACATGAAATATTTGCATGAAGAAGGCTACAATACAATTACACTGGAGCAGCTTGAACAATACGTGAATGGACAGATCTCCCTACCCAAAAAGTCGATTGTCATCACCTTTGATGATGGGTATCAGAACAATTATACTTTAGCCTACCCTGTGCTCAAAAAATATAATTTCCATGCTTCCCTGTTTGTAATCGGCAGCAAAATTCAGGATCAGCCTTCGGCTTTTGATCCAGCCAAAAATACATTTATCTCCAAACAGGAGATGCAGGCCGCTAAAGACGTCTTTGAGTTCAATAGTCATACCTATAATCTGCATCACAAGGGATATATGCGTTGCGGCGACAACGTGCCAGTCGGACTCGACACAAGTCTTCTGAATGATGACGTCAAGTTAATGAAAGAAACCGGTATAGATACGCCGTATCTTGCCTACCCTTTCGGTTATACCAGCACGCAAATGATCTATCAGCTGCAGCAAAATGGGTATCGCATGGCCTTTTCCGTACGCTCAGGATTTGTTCGACCTGGGGATAATCCTATGAAGCTCCCACGATTAACGGTTACAACAGGAACTGATTTGGCTGCATTGCTCCATCCCGAATCAGACCAACAGGAAATCCTTCCTGTCGTAGAGATCAGTCATTAAGCTAGATTGATACTTCCCCGCCTGGATAAAGAGTCGAGCTATACAGCCTTTTTGGCTGAAGCTGGGCTCTTTTTATGTCCAAAGAGGTTGGAGTGGTTACATCCATCACTGAGCTGGAATAGATTACGGCTTCATGTGCATCATAGATAATGATCTGTTCCCTTCCGCTCTGACACAAGTCGGCATGTACGGCGTAGCCCTCTTTTCCGAAATCTGCAACCGTTTGCATGTTACCATTGACCAAAGCTGGCAGGACGCCCCCACCTCGACGATAAGCCAGGATATAGTCAAGCCCGCTGTCATCCCAGTTGCGTACAGGCTCAATAATGGTTAACCACCCACGAGTTTTACGATCTTCTTTCCACAGTTCTTTTCCGTCGCTATCCAACATAAACATTCCATCCTTGCCATTCTCATCTCCACGAATAATCCGATCCAAGCCTGCAATCTGTAATCCTTGTCTTTCTCTATAAAATTTCCCCAATGCAATATGCTGTGATTCAATCGAATCCTCATAACGCCATATTTCATTACCGTACCGATCCATCATCACCGTGACACTGCCACCGATAACAATTTCAACTTCCCCGTCCTCGTCCACATCGCCAAACCATATACAGTCTGCGTGATCATCAAGATTCTGACAGGACCATAATAATGTCCCATCATGATCCAGCATGTCATAGCCGGCCATCACTTCATCCTTGCCATCACCATCGATATCGTATACCCACGGAAAATGACCTATATTACCCTCATGCTTCCACAACAAATTGAAATCATGGTCTAAAGCCCATAACGTCTTATACCGATCCTTCAGCAGGATATCCATTGTGTGTTGGTCACCAGTCAGGTTTGCAAGAATAAGACAGTCATGCGCTTGCTCTTCAGGCAACTCATGACGTTTCTTTATCTCTCCGGTTCTTCCGTCTAGAATAAGAAATTGTTTGTTCATTACACACAGCACTTCATTATTTCCGTCCCCATCCCAATCTACAATTTGAGCAGGATAGTCTGATCCTGGACCGCCTGCATCCGGATCCGGTGTTCCGACCTGCCACATTAATGTTCCATCCAGATCATATGCCGACAAACAGCATACCTGATGTGGAACGTAACGGTCATCTATGCCCCCATCTGCCTGCACCAACAGCATCTCAAGCCTGCCATCTCCATTCAGATCTCCTAAAAGCATCTTGCAGCGCTCTCCAGCTTCGCTAATATTCACTCTGCCAACTTCATAAGGCTGATGATTCATATTCTTCCTCCTCAGCATGTCGTGTTCATACGCTTCTAAATAAGTTGAACTAAAGAATATTTACACTTGCCACTCCGATGACAGAACAACCTTCCGATCGCTGTTATCCCCAGATTTTTTGATTCCTTTTTTAAAAAGGGGAAATCCGGTGATAAAGGCGAAGCGTATGCTTCCGATGTAGCTTTCTTTCAGAAAGCTTTTAGCTCCGCTTCTTCAGGTTATTTCTGTCCTCTCCGTTCTCGTGTAAATGTATAGTTCAACTGATAAAGCTGAGATCACCATAAAGAAATTCTTCAGTTTATACAACCCTATTTCGGAACATGCAAAAATGTTCAAAGCGGCAAAAGTGTTCAATACAGAAAAAGACCAACCTATATATCACAAGGCTGGTCTTTAAAGCTTTTGAATGAGATTATTTTACGTGCTCAAACGAAATATATCAAATTACTCTGCATTCTTTTCACGGTCGGAACGAATCTTATTTAGCCAAATCCGTTCTTTATCCGTCAAGTCCGCCGTCTCCAGCATATCTGGTCTACGTTCCAGCGTACGAAGCAAGGACTGCTCCCTGCGCCATGCATCAATATTCAGATGATGTCCGGATAATAACATATCGGGCACCTTCATACCTCTGAATTCCGGAGGACGTGTGTAGTGCGGGTATTCGAGCAATCCGGTACTGAATGAATCCGTTACAGCACTTGTCTCATTACCCAGTACACCCGGAATAAGGCGTACAATACTATCAATCGCCACCATCGCAGGCAGCTCGCCACCCGTCAGCACGTAATCACCAATCGACAATTCGTCCGTCACGAGAAACTCACGGATACGCTCATCATAGCCTTCATAATGACCGCAAATAAAAATCAGATGGTCTTCTTGTACAAGCTCCTCTGCTTTTTTCTGTGTGAACGTCTCACCTTGCGGACACATTAGAATAATACGTGGCGGTTTCATCGTTGCCGCAGCTTCCCCTCGCTGCTCTAATACATCCTCGACAGCAGCAAAGATGGGATCTGGCTTTAATACCATACCTCCACCTCCACCGTAAGGTGCATCGTCAACTGTATTATGTTTATTGGTCGCAAAATTCCGAAAGTTTGTTGCTCCCAGAGATACAAGTCCTTTGGTTTGGGCTTTGCCCAGAATGCTGGTTCCGAACACGCCGTCAAACATTTCCGGGAATAGGGTTAATACATCCACTTTCATGTTACAGCAGCCCTTCCATCAGGTGAACCTTGACTTGCTTCTCTGCAACGTCCACGTCAAGAACAACATCATCAATAACCGGAAGCAGAATTTCTTTGCCTGCCGGCGTTTTGACAACCCATACATCATTCGCTCCAGGAGTCAAAATCTCAGAGATGGTTCCAAGTGTTTCACCCTCTTCGGTGATGACAGAACACCCAACGATTTGATGGAAGTAGTATTCACCTTCCTCCAGCTCTGCCAGATTCTCTTTTAACACTTTGGCCATGCCGCCTTTAAACTTCTCTACTTCATTAATGTTGCCATACTCTTTCAGACGAAGAATATACATATTCTTATGCAAACGTGCAGATTCCACGTTAACCATGACTGGATGATTATCTGGTGTAAAGAAAAACAACTCTGCATTTTTCGCAAAACGCACTTCCGGGAAATCAGTTAAAGGCATGATTCTCACCTCGCCGCGAATTCCATGCGTATTGACGATTTTACCTACATTCATAAACTCTGCCATACTTTCCTCCTACAGTCCATTCATATTGGTACTCATATGTGATGATCTTCCTGCGGCCGCTCCGGTTACGGATCGTTCTTCAAAATCGATTCCGTACCCTTCACTACTTCCGCAGATAATCATACTTGACGAGCTATTTCAATCCTATTATTTAAGTTTCAGCATGCACGAAAAGGGGCTAGGACATGCATCCTAACCCCCTTTCGTATATCTTTAAGATATGATATCAACGGTTACCCGTTTATCCATCTTAACTGCTGCTGATGTGACGACTGTACGAAGAGACTTTGCGATTCGCCCCTGTTTACCAATCACTTTCCCAACATCGTCAGGATGAACGGTTAACTCATATACGACAAGCCGGTCTTTCTCAACCGTCCGAACCGCCACATCTTCCGGATGATCGACCAAAGCCTTAGCAATTATGCTTACTAATTCTTCCATAGAGGACCCTCCGAATCAGCACCTTATTTAGTCAATTTAGACTCGTGGAACTTCTTCATCACGCCCGCTTTGCTCAGCAAGTTGCGGACAGTGTCAGATGCTTGTGCACCGTTTTGAAGCCATTGCAATGCTTTATCTTCATCGATCTTAACAACAGCCGGTTGTTCAACCGGGTTGTAGTAACCGATCTCCTCGATAAAACGACCGTCACGTGGGGAACGGGAATCCGATACCACTACGCGGTAGAAAGGAGCTTTGTGAGCACCCATACGTTTCAGACGAATACGAACTGCCATTTGAAAATTCACCTCCTTCAATGAAATCTGTATATCGTTCAGCTGCTCCCAGAATCAACGGAAAGGAAACTTCATTCCTTTGCCCAAACCTTTGAGCTGCTTCATCGCTTTGTTCTTGCCGCCTTTAGGTCCCATCATATCTGAGAACTGTTTCATCATGCGGCGCATCTCATCAAACTGCTTGATCAGACGGTTTACTTCGGCCAGGGATGTTCCACTACCTGTAGCAATCCGCTTCCGGCGGCTATGGTTGATCATATCAGGGTTACGTTTCTCCTCGGTCGTCATGGAGTACACGATCGCTTCGATCCGGCCCATCTGTTTATCATCAACCTTCAGGTCCTTGGCTTGTTTCATCTTGCCCATACCAGGAATCATATCCATGATCTGATCGATTGGCCCCAGCTTTTTCACTTGATCCATTTGCTCCAGAAAATCTTCAAACGTGAATTCTGCATTACGCATCTTCCGTTCCATTTCCTTGGCTTTATCGGTATCAATGTTGGACTGTGCCTTCTCAATCAGAGAGAGCATATCACCCATACCAAGAATACGTGAAGCCATACGCTCCGGATGGAAAGGTTCCAGTGCATCAAGTTTCTCACCAAGGGAAGCAAACTTGATTGGGCAACCGGTGACTGCTTTAACGGAAAGCGCGGCACCACCACGAGTATCTCCATCAAGCTTGGTCAGAACGACACCCGTCAGATTAAGCTGCTGGTTAAAGTGTTCTGCCACATTAACTGCATCCTGACCTGTCATGCTGTCTACGACAAGCAATACTTCATCGGGATTTACTACGCTGTGAATCTGACGAAGCTCTTCCATCAGTTCTTCATCGACATGCAGGCGTCCAGCTGTATCGATAATGACATAGTCATTGCCGTTGTCCTTGGCGTGCTGTAGACCCTGACGTGCGATCTCTACAGGGCTTGTCTGATCTCCCAGTGTGAATACCGGCGCTTTGATCTGCTCGCCGAGCACTTGCAACTGTTTAATCGCTGCCGGACGATAAATATCTCCTGCAACAAGTAACGGTCTACTGTTCTGCTTTTGCAGCATTTTAGCCAGTTTACCGGATGTGGTCGTTTTACCTGCACCCTGCAAACCAACCATCATCAGTACCGTAGGCGGTTTGTTCGCTTTAGCCAGCTTCGACTGGCTTCCACCCATCAAATCCGTAAGTTCCTTGTTTACGATGTCGATAATGACCATTCCTGGCGTGAAGCTCTCCATCACTTCTTTGCCAACAGCCTTCTCTTTCACCTTGGCGATGAATTCCTTGACCACTTTGAAGTTTACATCCGCTTCGAGCAATGCCAGACGTACCTCGCGCATAGCTTCAGCAACATCTTCATCAGACACCTTGCCTTTGCCACGCAGCTTGCTGAACACATTCTGCAATCGGGTCGTTAATCCTTCAAATGCCATGATCCCACCTCCTTAAGCTGTAATACTGTTTTCAGGACCGATACGTTTCGTTCAACTCTTACGAACTATTCTCTGAGCTGATGAATAATATCGTTTATTTGTTGGTTGTTATCAATGGAAACGCCTGCGCGCTCCAATGCATTTTGCAAATCTTCAAGATTACGGTTACGCCGTTCGTGCTTCTCCAGCAAGCCAAGCTTGCTTTCGTAATTTTCCAGCACTTGTTCGGCACGCTTGATATGCTCGTATACCGCCTGGCGGCTGATCTCGAACTCGGCTGCAATCTCGCCCAGCGAGAAATCATCATGAAAGTAATACTTTAGAAAAGTCTGCTGTTTCTCGGTAAGTAACAGTTCATAGAAAGCAAACAGCAAGTTAATCCGGTTTGTCTTCTCAAGCCGGTTTTCTTGACTCATAACGGGGCACTCCCTTCGTCAAGGAAAAACACTTTACACTCTTGCAACGTTCCTAATAATACCTAAAACAAATCAGGTTGTCAAGCAAAAATACTTGTCACAATAAAAACGTTCATTTTGCACTCATTTTTCTTTCCCATACGGTTGATTTTAGCCATTCCTCTACAGTAGAATACGACCTGCTGTATCCTTTATATAGAACAAAAAACGAATGGGTCTCCACAGATGGAGCCGATTCGTTTTACGCTATCTACCGTGGCCTAGCGAAGTGGTGTCAGGTACAGCAGTACCATAAAGAAATGAAGAATACTGCCTGCCAACACAAAGAGATGCCAAATCGCATGGTGGTACGGAAATCCACGCCACACATAAAAAAGTGTACCCAGTGTATACATTAGGCCTCCAGCAACCAGCAGCACGATTCCGCCTGTAGGAATGGCAGCCATAAGCGGTTGCCAGGCAATAACGATGAGCCAGCCCATCGCAATATAGAAAATCGTGGACATGAATAGAAACCTTTTCGTAAAAAACGCCTTAAAGATCACGCCGAATAATGCGATTCCCCAGATTACACCGAACAGGGTCCAACCAAGTGTGCCGCGAACAGCAATAAACAAAAGCGGAGTGTACGATCCCGCAATAAACAAATAAATGGAAGAATGGTCGAAAATCTCAAATAAATCTTTCATTTTTCCATCTTTCCATGCATGCACGAGTGTAGAGCTCGTATAGAGCAGTAGCATGGTGATCCCGTAGATCGTGAAACTGACCACATGCCAAGCCGTGCCTTTCATACTCGAAAATACAATCAATAGCACCAGTGCAGCTACACTGAGTGCAGCACCGATTCCATGTGTAACCGCATTGGCGACTTCTTCACGGCGAGAATAGGTATAAGTATTGGCCATATCAACCGTCCTTTCTAGCCCTTTAGCCTTGCCTTCTTTATTCCCATTATACACGTATTGCCAGTGACATTACACGTGACACTTATCACGTCTATCACTGGCAATACGGTTAACGCTATTAATTCATCCTATTTATTAATGGTTCTAGGAATTAGCTTCCTCTTCTTCAGCACTTTCAGCTGGCTGTTCTTGGATCAGTCCGGCAAACAACGCATGCACAAATTGCTCCGAGTCGAATGGCTGCAGATCATCAATTTTCTCACCAAGTCCGACCAGCTTCACAGGCAGATCCAACTCCTGACGAATCGCAACAACAATACCACCTTTGGCGGTACCATCCAGCTTCGTCAGTACTAATCCGGTTACCCCACTCTTCTCTCCAAAGAGTTTGGCCTGATTCAGTGCATTCTGACCTGTAGTTGCATCCAGCACCATTAATACTTCATGAGGTGCTTCTGGAATTTCACGTTGAATGACACGATAGATTTTGTTGAGTTCGTCCATCAGATTGGACTTATTCTGCAGACGGCCAGCTGTATCACAGAGCAATACATCAGCACCCCGTTGCTTCGCAGCCTGTACCGCATCATACATTACAGCGGCAGGGTCAGAACCTGATTGTTGCTTGATGACTTCCACACCAGCACGTTGTCCCCATACTTCGAGTTGTTCAATCGCTCCGGCACGGAACGTATCGCCTGCTGCCATGATGACCTTTTTACCCTGCTGTTTGAAGCGATGGGCTAGCTTACCTATCGTTGTTGTTTTACCCACACCATTAACACCGACAAACAAAATGACCGTAATGCCATCCGGATTCATTTTCAGTTCATTATTCTGCTCGCCACGAAGCAAATCCGTCAGTTTTTCGGACAATACAGGCTGTAGTTCAGCCGCATCCTCAATTTTACGTTTTTTGACTTCTTCACGCAGATCTTCAATCAGTTTCATGACCGTATTGACACCTACGTCGGCTCCAATCAGAATCTCTTCCAATTCTTCATAGAATTCCTCGTCGATTTTTTTGCGACGGATAACGAGATCCGACACTTTCTCCACAAGGCCTTTACGTGTCTTCTCCAACCCGTCCTTGAACTGTTTGGTAACTGACTCCGTTTTGCTTGCAATGCTGTCTCTCAGCTTTTTAAAAAAACTCATAAAGCCCCTCCATCGTGTACATTTCTTAGTTTAAATGATATTAGATGAGTTCATGCGTGACAACCAACTCAAAGATTAGGCAATGACAGCTTCCTCATCTTCCAGTTTAACCGAAACGAGCTTGGATACTCCGCCCTCTTCCATCGTAACGCCATACAGCACATCCGCTTCTTCCATTGTGCCTTTGCGATGTGTAACAACGATGAATTGTGTTTGTTCCGAGAACTCACGCAAATACTGGGCAAAACGCACCACGTTGGCTTCATCCAACGCCGCTTCCACTTCATCCAGTACGCAGAACGGTACCGGCTTAACATGCAGAATAGCGAATAAAAGTGCCATCGCGGTCAACGCTCGTTCCCCACCGGATAATAGCTGCAGGTTTTGCAGCTTTTTGCCTGGTGGCTGTGCGACGATATCAATGCCCGTATCGAGCAAACGCTCAGGGTCCATCAATACAAGATCCGCGCGCCCTCCGCCAAACAGCTTGGTGAAGACAGCGCCAAACTCCCGGCGAATCGCATCAAATGTTGCCTTGAATCGTTTGGCCATCTCGTCTTCCATTTCTCGAATAACCTGATACAACGTTGTTTTGGCTTCAACCAGGTCATTCTTCTGCGTGCTGAGGAACTCATACCGTTCGTTAACCCGCTGGAATTCTTCGATGGCTCCCAGATTGACGTCGCCAAGAGCTGTAATGCTGCGCTTCAGTTTCTGAACCTCAGCTTGTGTGCTCTCCACATCTTCCGGTACTGGATAACGCTCTTTGGCAAGTTCATAGCCGAGCTCATACTCATCCATCAGTTTGCGCAAAATATTTTCCAACTCAACATCAAGTCTATTCACGGAAATTTCCGTTTGTCGCATCTGCTCCTCCACAGCTTTCAGCTGTGTACGCTGTTCCTTCGTTTCATTCTCGGCAAGCTCAAGCTTCTTCGACAGCTCGCTTCGGGCAGCACGCTTGAAGTCCAGCTCCTGTGCAGATTCCGCTTTTTTCAGCTTGTATTGGTTAAGATCTTCAATCTGTTTAACACTCTCAGTCTCTGTTTTCTTCAGATCGGCTTCCATGGAGGCCAGCAACGTACGATTTTGACGAAGCTCCTTCACCAGTGAATCCACTTCGCGCTCCAAACGCCGTAATTGCTCCTCGTTGGAGAATCGCTCCTGATCCAGTTTTCCCTCTCGCACTTTCAGTTCGGTGAGCTGGGTCTGCAATTCCTCCTTCGCGGATTCATTCGCTTTGCGCGCAAATTCTGCGGCATGAATGGCCCTATGAGTTGCCTTCTCTTCTTCCTCAAGCTGCTCCAGCTTCTTCACGGCGACATCGCGAGCTGTATCCATCTCTTTGATTTCTTCGGTAAAGCCACTCTTCTCCTGCCCGGCTACGGCAACCTGTTCCAGCACGTGACGCAGCTCATGCTCAACCTGCTTCATTTCCATTGAAGCCTGCTGTTCTGCATTCCGGGTGTCGTCTCCAGACTGACGCAGCTCGTCCAGCTTGTCCTGGCACTGCTCCAGTTGAGTTTTTACATCATCCACACTGCGATGAAGTTTTACGATCTGATTTTCGGTATCCAAAATATCCTGGTCCAGCTGGTCCAGCTGCCGTTTGCGACTGAGCAGACTTACATTTTTCTTGTGCTGGCTACCACCAGTCATCGAACCACCCGCGTTAACCACATCGCCTTCCAGGGTTACGACCCGGAAACGATATTGGCAGCGAGCCGCGATCTTATTGGCATCCTCCAACTTCTCCGCAATAATGACATTACCGAGCAAACTTCCAATGATCGCAGCATAACGGGATTCGTATTGTACGAGATCCGCACCAATTCCCACAAAACCATCCATGCCTTCGATCATCGAACGTTCACCCGCACCAATGGTACGTGCACGAATAACATCCAGCGGGAGGAACGTAGCTCTGCCCAATTGACGTTGTTTCAGAAAAGCGATCGCCTGTCTGGAAACCGATTCATTCTCCATGACGACATGCTGCAGGGAAGCGCCCATCGCTGTCTCTACCGCAAGTTCGATCTTCTCAGGCACTTTAACGAGCTCTGCAACGGCTCCATGAACCCCGTTCAGTGTACCTTTGCGTGATGCCTTAAGAACTTCTTTGACACCCAACATGAAACCGTCAAAATCATCCTGCATCTCTTTCATTGTATCGCGACGGGAGACCTGGGCTTCACGCTTCTGCTCCCATTTACGGACAGTTCCCCGGCTTTCTTCGAGCAGCTTCTGCAACGACTGGAGACGTTCACTTTCCGTAATATATCCACCGCGCAGATCACTGATTTCCTTGCCCAAGCGAACAACTTTTTTCTCCATCTCCGTTTTGCGGGCTTCCAGCGTTTCCTTCTGGCCTTCCCACTTGCCGGATTCCTCAGTCGCGCGATTCATTCGCCGTTCCAGCGTTTCTTTCTGTTGGTCCGCGTAACGAATTTCATTTCGTGTCTGAGCCATCTGATTCATCAGTTCCAACAAGTTGCCCTTAAGGCTTTCCTCCTGCTGTTGGCTAATGCCGCCAGTAACACCGATGAGTTTGGCCTCTTCCTCAGACAGGCGGTTTCTTACGTCGCTCAGTTCCAGCTCAAGTTTGGCAAACTTTTCGCGTAATGCAAGTAACTCGGCTTCACGCTCCCGATGTCTCTCTTCACTCGCTGAAAGCGTCATTTTAAGCTGTTCCTGGTTCGTCTGCAGATGACGCGAACGCTCCTTGAGCAGTTCCCCAAGTCCTTCGCTTTTCTCCGTTGCTTCACTGAATTGCAATAAGGCCGATTGCAGCTGTTCCGTCTCTGTTTCCAGAGTACGCAGGGCATTCCGGTCACTTTCCAGCTTGGCATCATGAGTGGAGACGATGGCAGCCAATCCAACTTCTTCCTGTTTCAACGATTCAAGTCGTTGGTTTGCTTTGCTCCATAAAGCGTGGATCTGTTCAATCTGGTACACATACATGGAGATTTCCTGTGACTTCAGCTGTCCACGCAATTCCTTGTAGTGGATCGCTTTTTCCGATTGATCCTTTAACGGACCAATCTGGTCTTCCAACTCGGTGACCAGGTCATGAATACGCAATAAATTCTGTTCCGTCTCATCCAGTTTGCGAGTAGCATCCCGTTTGCGAGATTTATATTTAACAATACCTGATGCCTCTTCAAAGATCCCCCTGCGATCCTCTGAACGGGTACTCAGAATCTCTTCGATTCGTCCCTGTCCAATAATCGAGTAAGCTTCCTTGCCGATCCCGGTATCCATAAACAATTCCGTAATATCCCTCAACCGACACGACTGCTTGTTGATAAAATATTCACTGTCTCCGCTGCGATGTACACGACGCGTTACCGTCACTTCACCAAAATCCAAAGCAAGCGCATGATCTTCGTTATCCAGCGTCAACGAAACTTCACCATAATTAACAGCCTTCCGTGCATCACTGCCAGCAAAAATAATATCTTCCATTTTGCCACCACGCAGTGATTTGGCGCTTTGTTCCCCAAGAACCCAGCGTATGCCGTCTGAAATGTTACTTTTGCCACTTCCGTTCGGACCTACAACAGCGGTTATGCCACGAACGAATTCCATTTCCGTTTTGTCGGCGAATGACTTGAATCCACCCAGTTCAATCCGTTTCAAAAACATAGGGCTTCCCGTCACCTCCTCTTGCAAATTTCAAATGTTGCATTTAGCGCCTATTTTACACTTGCCACTTCGATGACAGAACAACCTTCCGATCGCTGTTATCCCCAGATTTTTTTGATTCCTTTTATAAAGGGAACATCCGGGGATAAAGGCGAACTCTACGCTTCTTCAGGTTATTTCTGTCTTCTCCGTTTTGGTGTAAAACTCAGGTTCAACTTCTATAGTTAAACTAACAGGAGCAGCTAGCCCTGAACCCCTTTACAAAAAAAAGAGCAAAAAGCAGTCCGGCCGATAAATTCCGCCAGGCGGACCCGCGGGCTGCTCTTTGCTCTTCGTTTGTCTATGCGCTTACGGTAAAGCTCAGGCTTCCGGAAGCTTCAGTCGATCCAGCGCTGCGGATGCAGCCTGTTGTTCGGCTTCCTTTTTGGAACGTCCTGTACCTCTGCCAAGCCGTTCTTGACCCATATGGACCTCGGAGACAAACTCCCGTTCATGGGCAGGGCCCCGTTCCTCAACAATACGGTATTCGAGAGCTCCCATATTGTGATGCTGAGTGAGTTCCTGCAATTCCGTTTTGTAATCGCTCATCTGCAACTTGCTGCCCAGAACGATCAACGGAAATACATGCTGATCCAGAAATGTCCGGACAGGCGCCAATCCCTGATCCAGATACAATGCACCGATGAAAGATTCAAACACATCCGCTAGTAAAGCCGGTCTAGTTCGTCCTCCCGTCAGTTCCTCACCTTTACCAAGAAGTACATACTGCCCAAAACCCAACGCTTCAGCAAATTTGACGAGGGAAGGCTCGCAGACAATGGATGCCCGCAGCTTAGTTAGTTCACCTTCCGGCCGGTTAGGAAACAAGTGATACAAGTATTCCGACACAGTCAGTTCCAGTACCGCATCGCCCAGAAACTCCAGACGCTCGTTATCCTGATGCTGACTGAACCGGTGTTCGTTTACATAAGAAGCATGGGTAAACGCTTGTTTTAAAAGCTGCCTGTTGTCAAATTTGATTTGAAGTTTGTGTTGTAACTGCTTCAGATCTTCACTCAAACGAACTAGCCCCTTATGCTTCAAATTTTTTGAGAATAATGGTGGCATTGTGACCGCCGAACCCAAATGAATTGGACATGGCAATATTGACTTTAGTTTGACGTGGAACGTTTGGAACATAATCCAAATCACATTCCGGGTCCTGATTTTCCAGGTTGATTGTTGGAGCAAGCGTCTGATGTGTCAACGACAATCCGCAGATTACGGCTTCCACGCCACCAGCAGCACCAAGCATATGACCTGTCATCGATTTGGTTGAACTCACCGCAAGCTTGTACGCATGATCGCCAAACGCTTTTTTGATCGCAAGCGTTTCGGATCTGTCACCTACAGGCGTAGATGTTCCGTGTGCATTGATATAGTCCACTTCTTCTGGTTCGATACCAGCATTACGCAGAGCCATCTTCATGCAACGAGCTGCTCCGTCCGGATCAGGCTCAGTCATGTGATGTGCATCGCCAGTGAGACCGTAACCAATCACTTCACCATAAATACGGGCACCACGTTTTTGAGCATGTTCAAGGGATTCAAGGATCAGAACACCCGCGCCCTCGCCCATAACAAACCCGTCACGTTCCGTATCAAAAGGACGGCTCGACTTAGCCGGATCATCATTACGTGTAGACATGGCACGCATTGCACAGAACCCAGCCAGACCAGTTGGTCTAATGGTTGCTTCCGCACCGCCACAAATCATTGCATCCGCATCACCGTTTGCAATCAGCTTGAAGGAATCTCCAATGGAGTGCGTTCCTGTAGCACATGCCGTTACCACGTTGATGTTAGGACCTTTCGCCCCGAGAGAAATCGACATCTGGCCAGAAGCCATGTTGGAGATCATCATCGGAATGAAAAATGGACTTACGCGTTTAGGACCCTTTTGCAGCAATGCATTATGTTGGTCCTCCCAAGTACCCAATCCACCGATACCCGATCCGATCGACACACCAAAACGCTCTGCATCAATGTTCTCGTCAATTTTCAGACCACTGTCTTCAACGGCTTTGAAACCAGCTGCTACAGCGAACTGAACAAAACGGTCCATTTTACGTGCATCTTTGCGATCCATGTACTCTTCCGGGTTGAAATCCTTGATCTCGGCTGCAATTTGAGTGGTGTATTCACTTACATCAAACGCCTCAATCTGAGAGATTCCGGACTTGCCTGCCATTAAACTGCCCCAGAACGTTTCTAAATCTTTTCCGAGCGATGTCATTACGCCCATTCCGGTAATTACAACTCTTTGTTTCAAACCGACTCACCTCTATATCGACTGCATTACGCAAGTATTTTGTGGGAATATCCGCAAGCAGACGTCTAGCCAAGCAGGATCCGAAGATCCGTTTGACCAGCGCCGCTTGCGGAATGAGAATAACCAATGAATGATGAGAAGTCCCGCCTGTTCGAAAACAGGTGCGGGACTGAATTGACTTTAGGTATGAGATTGTATGTAGTTTACAACTTCACCTACGGTCGTGATTTTTTCTGCATCTTCATCAGAGATTTCCAAATCGAATTCATCTTCCAATTCCATGACCAATTCCACTACATCCAAAGAATCAGCACCCAAATCTTCTTTGAAAGATGCTTCAAGTGTAACTTCAGCTTCGTCTGCGCCCAAGCGGTCGACGACGATGCGTTTTACACGCTCCAATACATCGGACATCCGGTTCACCTCCTCCTTGGTATTATACGAGAATCGCAGGCAAAATGCCATAGAAGACATATGCGGCTCCCGGCCGGGGAACCCGGCCTTTTTCCGGCATTTCGGATCGTCCAGCGCCTGTTCCCCGACTATTGTTCAAGTCCGGGAAGAATTACATGTACATGCCACCATCAACATGCAGTGTCTGCCCTGTCATATAAGATGAAGCTTCTGAAGCCAGGAACGTGACAACACCGGCGATTTCATCCGGTTGGCCCAGACGGGACAATGGAATACCGTTCAACATGTTGTCCACGATCTCCTGGGACAATTCCTTCGTCATATCGGTCTCAATAAATCCTGGTGCAACGCAGTTAACTGTGATGCCGCGGGAGGCAAGCTCACGTGCAGATGCCTTCGTCAAACCGATAACCCCTGCCTTGGCAGCAACATAGTTTGCTTGTCCAGCATTTCCGAGCACACCCACAACAGAGGAGATATTGATAATTCTACCAGACCGTTGCTTCATCATTGGACGCGTAACCGCCTTAAGACAGTTAAACACCCCTTTGAGATTGGTTTCGATTACCTGATCAAATTCCTCTTCTTTCATACGCATGATCAGATTATCACGGGTAATGCCAGCATTGTTAACAAGAATATCAACATTGCCCCACGCTTCAATCGTAGCTTTGACCATTTGCTCGGCTTCGTCCATCTGGCCCACATTCGCTTGAATCGTAATTGCCTGGACACCTTTGGCACGAATCGCTTCCGCTACTTCCTCAGCTGCCGCTTGACTGCCCGCATAATTCACGGCCACGTTGGCGCCAGCCTCGGCCAAAGCGAGTGCAATACTGCGCCCAATACCACGGGATGCACCGGTAACAAGCGCATTTTTGCCGTGTAATGGTTTAGACATAATCATTCCTCCTTTCCCCAAATCTAATCATGGTTAATCAAATTAGTGCAGCTGCAGTTGCTTCAAGCGTCTCAAGACTGTTCACATTGTACAGTTTAACGGTTTTATCTGTTTTTTTAATCAAACCTGTTAACACACTACCAGAACCAATCTCGATAAAGGTATCCACACCTTGCTCAATAAGCCATGTCACACTGTCTTCCCATAAAACCGGAGAATAGACCTGAGCTGTCAATAAATCCTGAACCTTACCGTCCTCCACAGGTCTTGCAGTCACATTCGCAACTACAGGGACATCCCCAGGTGAGAACGAAACAGTTTTCAGTTTCTCAGCCAGCTTCTCTGCTGCATCCTTCATTAAGGAAGAATGGAACGGACCGCTTACTTCAAGTGTGATGGCACGTTTGCCGCCCGCTTCTTTGACCCGTTCAGCGACAGCAGCTACCCCTTCCTTCACACCGGAAATCACGATTTGTCCCGGACAGTTGATGTTGGCAAGTTCAACCGCATGACCACTTTCGGATACGTCTCGGCAAAGCACCCCCAGCGCTTCCCGATCCGCACCCAATACCGCAGCCATTGCACCCTGTCCACCAGGAACAGCCTGTTCCATATATTGACCGCGTGCCCGCACAATGCTTACCGCGTCCGCGAACGAAAGAACGCCCGCCGCGACCAGTGCACTGTATTCACCCAGACTGTGTCCGGCCGTATAATCAGGCTGAATTCCTTTTTCTTTAAAAGCCTCAAGCAATGCAATACTTGCTGTCAACAGAGCCGGTTGCGTATTCGATGTCTGTTTCAACTCGGTCTCTGGTCCCTCAAAAACAAGATTGCTCAGCGCGAAACCTAGCGTTTCATCGGCTGTGCGAAAAATCTCTGTTGCCGCAGGCACAGACTCATACGCGTCCTTGGCCATGCCCACAGCCTGCGATCCCTGTCCGGGAAATACAAATGCTATTTTACCCATCCAATTCATCTCTCCCAGCTGTCTAGTTTACCAAACGAGTACCGATGCGCCCCACGTCAATCCGCCACCGAAACCAACCATAAGCACGGTATCTCCGGCTTTCATGCGGCCTTCTTCAGCAGCTTCTACCAGAGCAAGCGGAATGGAGGCTGCAGATGTGTTGGCGTATTTATCCACGTTGACTACAACTTTCTCTTCAGGAAGCTCAAGTCGCTGCATTGCAGATTGGATAATCCGGATATTGGCTTGGTGAGGAACAAACAGATCCACGTCCGTACGTTCCAGGCCAGCCTTGCGCAGAACTTCGATTGTCGCTGTACCCATCACCCGTACTGCAAATTTAAACACTTCACGGCCATTCATGTAAATGTAATGTTTTTTGTTCTCAACCGTTTCTACGGATGCAGGTAGACGGGAACCTCCGCCCTCCATTTGAAGCAGGCTTCCGCCCGCACCTTCAGCTCCGAGATCGAATGATTTAAATCCACGGCCTTCCGGCACTTCACCAACGATAACCGCACCCGCGCCATCGCCAAACAGAACACAGGTATTACGGTCGGTATAGTCAGTAATACGAGACAAGCAATCTGCACCAATAACAAGTGCATTGTTGTACATGCCGCTTTGGATAAAGCTCGTTGCTGTTGCCAGACCGTATACAAATCCGGAGCAGGCAGCAGACAAGTCAAATGCCGCAGCGCCCTTGGCACCAAGCTTATCTTGCAAAATACAAGCAGTAGAAGGGAATGAAGAATCCGGTGTAATAGTTGCCACAATAATCAGATCAAGATCACTGCCAGTCATGCCAGCAGACTCAAGTGCTTTAATAGCTGCCTCGTATGCCAGATCTGAAGTCGCCTGATCCGGTGCGGCGATGTGACGCTCCTTGATTCCTGTACGACTGACAATCCACTCATCATTCGTATCGACCATTTTCTCCAAATCGCTGTTTGTCAAAATTTTCTCAGGTACATATTTACCTGTACCGATAACCCCTACCGGGCGCAAATTATTCATGTCGTCACTCACTTCCCGCTAATTTCCTTAGATATGCTCTCCACCAGCTGGTTCTGTACTGCAATCCGTGCTTGACGCACAGCATTTTTGATGGCATTGCCATCAGCTGATCCATGACTTTTCACCACAAGTCTGCTCAAACCGAGGAGTGGTGCACCACCATGCTCGGTATAATCTAGTTTCCGTTTCAAACCGCGCAGCTCAGGCATGAGCACCGCAGCAGCCAGTTTGCTTTTGAGCGACGATGAGAATTGTTCCTTAAGCAGAGCGAAAATGGCACCTGCTGTGCCTTCGAGCGATTTCAGCAATATATTTCCGGCAAATCCATCACATACAAGCACATCACACGCACCTGTAAGCACATCGCGAGCCTCTACGTTACCAACAAAACGAATCGGAAGTTGCTCCAGCAAAGGATAGGCATGTTTGGTCAACTCATTTCCCTTACCGGGCTCCGTTCCCACATTGAGCAGGCCCACTCTTGGTGACGCGATTCCCTGTACTTTTTGCCGATACAAGCTCCCCATCAGACCATACTGTGCGAGGTGTTCCGGTTTGGCATCCATATTCGCACCAAGATCAAGTGCAAGTACACCCACATCATCGATCGTTGGAATCATGGGCGCAAGCGCCGGGCGCTCAATACCTTCCATACGACCTACCACAAGCAAGCCGGCAGTCATCAGCGCTCCGGTATTGCCCGCAGAGATCATTGCGTCTGCTTCACCTTTCTTAAGCATACGACCTGCAACCACCATGGAGGCATCCTTCTTGCGACGGACTGCCTTCACCGGTTCATCATCCGAACCGATCACTTCGGAAGCATGCCGAATAGTCAGATTAGCAGGTTTCGCACCTGACTGACTCAGAAGAGGTTCCAGCTTGGCTTCATCGCCGACCAGGACGATCTGTGTATCCGCCCATTCCGTAGCCGCGGCGATCGCACCTTCTACTGTTGCCGCAGGTGCGTTATCGCCTCCCATGGCATCAATGACGATTTTCATCCCAAATGACCTCCTTCTACGATGTCTTCTCCACCTGAATGGTAGATTACAAAGTTGCCTTGAAACACCATTTCTTCACCAACATAAGTAAACACTTCAACTTTTGCTTTACCCTTTTGACCCGGGATCGATCTCACATATGCCTTTGCAATACATTTCTCTGCCAAATGAACCGAACGAACAAAACGAATGTCTGCGGACGCCGTCAAAGCAATCTCGTCATTAATAACGGCTACAGCCAACGAGTTAGCCTGTGCAAAAACATAGTGTCCCCGAGCAATGCCCGTTCTCGAAAATACGTGTTCTTCCTTAATCTCAAACAAGGAGATCCCGCTCTTGTCCAGTTGCAAGTCCACAATATCACCGATAATCTCATGCAGGGGCAAGGAGCGCACC
This sequence comes from Paenibacillus sp. GL_099_B, assembly GCF_057835695.1. Lineage (NCBI taxonomy): Bacteria > Bacillati > Bacillota > Bacilli > Caryophanales > Paenibacillaceae > Paenibacillus > Paenibacillus sp. GL_099_B. The sequence goes on along the minus strand of NZ_CM174430.1, from coordinate 2,447,886 downwards.
TGATCATAGGAACGCTCCGCCATCAGTTTCATCCGCTCCCGAAGCTCGGGAATCCCAAGCTCCAGTCTGTCGAGACGAATCGTCTGAATACTCACCTTCAATTGGCGTGTAAGTTCCTGATCCGTCACAAACGGGTTGTCTTCGATCATTTTGGTTAACTGCTGCTGCCTCTGTCTCTTCGGTACACGTTCGATGCCTGACACCCCCCGCTGTATCGTTTAAGGAACCGCCCAATCCGGTCAGTTCAACATTCTTAACATTGCTTCTATAATTGCATCCCTGATTAGCAGGGGCGTTCTCACACGAATTATGGTTCATGTTTATGTAACGTCAAATCTTAGAACCTGGTACTAAACTATAGTATATCTCATCCCGTGTCAAAAAGAAAGGCTGGCTGAACAAAAACAATCCTGCCTTACGGAGCCTGGCTTCACAGTCCCGAACATAACCAGTAACGAGCCTTAATAAAATATCAAAAACGTATATTGAACTATATTCACGAAGATAGAATACAGGTAAAGGTAGTCATTTTTGCGATGTTATAGTCTAAAAAAAGTAGCACCTCATCGAAATGAAGTGCTACTTGATGTCTAGCTATTATTGAGAGATGATCTCTCTTGCTTTGTACGTTCCGCACACTTTGCATACGTGGTGACTAAGCTTCAGCTCGCCACATTGTTCACATTTCACCATACCCGGTACTGCCAATTTAAAGTGAGTGCGACGTTTGTCGCGACGCGTCTTGGATGTTCTCCGTTGAGGTACTGCCATTATTCCCACCTCCTTATCAAAATAAACCTTTGCAGGTAGTTGTTACAATGTTCGATTTTCAATCATGCTCATTTAAAAAAATCCTTGAGCCCTGCAAGCCGCGGATCGATAACTTGGTTATCACAACCGCAGTCACCTTCGTTCAGCTCATGGCCACACTTGGGGCATAACCCTTTGCATGTATCGCTACACAGCGGTATAAACGGAAGATTCAGCAGAAAAGCTTCCTCAGCATAACCCTTCAGATCAACGCTATCTCCATCCACATAGAAAGTATCGTCGTCTTCGTGCAATTCCTCTGGCTGCTTTCCCTTCTTGAATTGCTCATGAAAATCAATATGAAAATGTTCATTAATCGGCTTAAGACACCGGGAGCACAACATGTCCACTCCTGCTGTCAGCTTGCCATGAACATCCACAACGTCTCCCTCTCTGAACTCTGCAGATAAATCTGCGGTCAGCGGGGTAACGGCTGTGATATCTTGTCGGTTAGAAACCAGTTCCTTGATATCCCACTGTTCATTAAACTGCAGGGGACCATCACTGGTAGCCACTTTGCGAAATGGCATTAACATTTTCCATCACTCCAAACGAAACCAATCTCATAATTAAAGTTAAACGCCTAACGACAGTTATACAGGTCAAGCCTGACTCTTGCAACACATCATATTCCTGACTGTATGTATTCTGACGATTCCTCGTTAAAAGTATTATGAAATTGACTTAACAAACAAAAATCATTATACCGATTTTTCAAGACGTTTGTCAACACTTTTAACTTTACACCCTTTTTAAAAATGACGATCCTAATCCGCATTCGATCTCTGATACATTATAGGCTTACTGTAAGTTAAACTACAAGTCATGCATTTTGAAGGCGGGTTCCGGCTATATCGACCTGAAGGATTCTTTTCTTTTTCCTCGTATACACTGCGATATGATTTGAACAAAGGTATATCCATGTCCTATTATGGAACAAGATGAGCTCGCATATTATCGGGCTAGGAAGAGAAAGATTGATCCCCAATTGAACATTTACCGAAAGGAGCGCATTCTCATATGAAAGCCGTTGGCGTCATTGTTGAATATAACCCTTTACATAACGGACATGTCTACCATCTGAGTGAAGCAAGGCGGCTCAGTGGAGCAGACGTTGTTGTGGCTGTGATGAGCGGCCCTTTCCTCCAGCGCGGCGAACCCGCCATCGTGGGCAAAAGGGTACGCACTGAGATGGCGCTGCATGCTGGCGCCGATCTGGTGCTTGAACTGCCGGTTGCCTATGCTGTACAACCGGCCGAGTGGTTCGCCTTTGGTGCGGTGTCACTGCTGCACCGCACAGGCGTGGTGGGCTCGCTCTGCTTTGGCAGCGAGTCCGGCGACCTGGACAGCCTGCAGCGCATTGCGCGCGTGCTGGCTGTGGAGCCCGCAGGGCTGCGCGAGGATATCGCGCGCCGCCTGCGGGAAGGCGCCAGCTATCCCGCCGCATACGCAGGTGCGGCGGCGGCACTGGCGCCTGGCGGCGTCGATGCGGACGACGCCGCTGCACTGCTGGGGCAGCCCAACAATTCGCTTGGGCTGCATTACCTGATCGCGCTGCAACGGCTGGGCAGCGCGATCAAGCCCTTTACGGCGGCACGTACCGGTGCCGCGTATCATGAAGCGACGCCCGGACCGGGGGCGATCGCCAGTGCAACCGCCGTCCGCCGCCTGCTGATGGCGGACGGGCCCGAAGCCGCCGCACCATACGTGCCGGCGGCAACCCTTGCCATTCTGCAGCGCGAATGGCAAGAAGGGCGCGCTCCCGTACACTGGGAGCGCTTTGCGCAGCCGCTGCTGCACATCGCGGCCACACGCCGTGCCTCCGAGCTGGAGCAGATCGCCGAAGTCACGGAAGGACTCGAACACAGGCTGAGCCGTACTCTTGCTCAGCTCCCGGAGCCTTCAGTCGAGGCATTGCTGAACGCACTTAAAACGAAACGGTACACACACACAAAGCTACAGCGCATGTTGACCCATATCCTGCTGAATCATACCAAGGCAGAATGTTCGCCCGAAAAGCTGGCTGAAGGGCCAGCATATCTTCGAGTGCTGGGGTTTAATGCACAAGGACAGAGCCTCTTGAAACAGATGAAAAAGACGGCTTCTCTGCCCGTTCTGCTGAAACCATCAACCTTTGTCCATAACCAGTTGGAGCTGGATGTACAAGCTCAGGCAGCATATGCACTCGCCTGCGAACATACCGATACACGCATGATGTACAGCGACTACTATGACCCACCTGTGAGGCTCTGATTCTACGTTCAGTCATATCCATAGCTGGTTGAATATAAAAGATTTCGACGTCTTCAGTGTTGTTCAATTGGATCGACTCACAAGTTTTTGCCGGAGCCAACGCTTATGATGCAATCCTGATCTATTGGTTATAAGATTGATCAGACTCCGTTGATGATGCGTTATTTAATATCGATTACTCAAACAAAATCCCCCTATTGCACACCGATTCGGCATCGTTGCAATAGGGGGATTTTACATCATCCTCATTCATTCAACCATTCTATTTATTGAGAATAATTGTGTTAGGATTTGACAGACAAGGTTTTCAGATAAGCCAGCGCATCATCCACCGTGCTGACAGGGATGAGTTTCATTTTGGTACCAATCTGTTCAGCCTTGGCTTCGGCTTCTTTATAATTGTCCTTTGGCACAAAGAAAAACTCCGCTTCTTTCCGGTCCGCCGCAACAATTTTGTGCACAACGCCACCAATTGCGCCAACTACACCTTCTTTGGTAATCGTGCCTGTGCCAGCAATCCGGTGACCTTTCGTCAAATCTCCAGGGGTCAACTGATTGTAAATCTCCAGGGTGAACATCAGTCCGGCAGATGGACCACCTACCTGAGTATCCGTGAAGGATATCTGTTTATCCGGATCTTCTGCTTTCACTTTCTGAACCGCACCGATCATGACACCCAGTGCCGGGCGAACTTCACCGGTTTTGCTGTCTTTTACTTCAATGAGTTGAACGTCGCGGCTGATGGTCTCCCCACCTCGCTCCAATTGCATCTCGACCGTATCTCCGACCTTTTTGTTCTTTAACTGCTCAGACAGCACCGTATTGTCGGGAGTCGCCGTTCCGTTTACACCCAAAATAATATCTCCGGGCTCAATATCTCCCTTAGGTTTTGGATCTTCGGACAACCCAAATACAAAAATATGATCAGGAACAATGGAGTATTTCACTCTCGACTGCTCATAAGCCGCCTCCATTGCCGAGGATTGTGAATCACTCATGAACCAGACCTGTTCGGCAGAATATTCTGCTTCGCTTTTGCCGCGCAGCCGATCTTCTTTTTTGTCTACTTGAGCATTTCGATTAAACAAGGAGGTTCCTAGCAAAAACACATTGGCATATGTTGCCGACACTGTCGTCATCATAAACACACCGCGTTCTTCCTTATCCCCCTCTTTCACGGTAACCATGGGTTTTACTTCGTCGGCACTACCAGGCATATAAATGATATATGGCGTTGGCATATATACCGCAACATAGACGACCAGAGCCACCACGATCACAAAGATCGAAGCTCTGAATCCGCCAGATTTCCGAATCCGATTCATTGCATGAGCCCCCGTTCTTTGCGTATCTTTCAATAATTATAAGTCTAACACTCTCATGCTTTTGCATACAATGGTACAGGCCGGATAGGCCGCTGTTTACAGTAGCTTATCCGGTCAAGGCCGAAGCGTCCACGGACGTCATTCGGCCGTCCACAACTAATCCTGGCCGAGTGTATGCGGCACTATCCATATGAGGTGAAACAATGACAATGCAGAGCGAAGTTACGGGCTCTGGACCGTTACGAACGGTACTTATGAGTACAGGCGCTTTATTGCTGGTAATTGCAGTAGTTGTATCTCCAAAAGATGCATTCGATGCCTCTATTCAAGGTTTGGATATCTGGTGGAAAATCATCTTTCCTGCCATGCTTCCATTCCTGATGTTATCCCAAATGCTGACTGCATTCGGCTTTACCCACGCACTTGGCGTCTTATTAGGGCCATTAATGCAGCGGTGGTTCCGTCTGCCGGGCAAAGCCGGACTGGCTGTTGTTGTCGGCATGTGCGGTGGCTTTCCGGCAGGAACAGATACCGCCTCCCGCTTAGTGCAGGATCAACAAATTACCGCCAAACAGGCGGGTATTGTCGCATCAGCATCTCATTTCGCCAATCCATTGATGATTATACTTGTCATCGGTGCTGCTTTTCTTCACCAGCCTGCTGCCGGATATTTCCTTCTGATCGTTCACTGGGTTAGTGGCTGGATTGCCACCATGATCGGAGTACGTCTCCTACCCAAGGAATCAAAAGGGGAAAAACACTCAACTGCAAACCCTTCTTCGTATAAACGACGGAGCCTATGGTCCCAGATGATGTTTGCAGCCCGCGAAGCCCAGGAACGTGACGGACGCGGGTTCGGCAAATTGCTTGGTGACACGGTCTCCCAAGCTGTACAAACCTTAATGATGACCGGAGGATATATGATTGTATTTGCCGTGTTTGTTCGGCTGCTCACCCTCTATATCACCCCCGGTACTTCAGTTGCTTTTTGGCCCTCACTGCTGGAACTCCATCTGGGAACCTATCACCTGAGTCAGAGCCCACTGACATCCGTTATGCTAATGTCCTTGCTTGCGGCCGTCCTCGGCTGGGGAGGTCTATGCTCTCATCTGCAAGTCTCCGCCGTGCTGAAAGCTGCGGGACTTGCCACAACGTCCATGTTGTATTTTGCCGGAATCCGCCTGCTTCATGCATTGGTTGCATTTTTCATCAGCTTGCTGCTGTGGCTGCCATTCAGCCGTTACAGTTCCGAGGTCTGGGTCACGTTTCAGAACAATCCGGGCAATGGTTTGTCACCATTCCTAACCAAGCAATCCCTGGTAGGCATGAACACCTCCGACATCATCGATGCCGTCTGGATTGGATTCCCTGCTGCCTGTATCGGTCTGGCATTGCTGCTCACCGTCATGATCTGCCTATCTGGGCTGACCTTCTGGTTTAACCGCCGGTTTTCTCGCTAATTTTCTGACGCAGCGCAACTTCCACTTCAGGTGAGACCAGATCGGTGACATCTCCGTGGTAGTGGGCAATTTCCTTGACGATGCTGGAGCTCAGATAAGAATATTTTGGATTGGTCATCATGAAAATGGTTTCCGCATCCGGATTTAACTTGCTGTTCGTCGAAGCCAGCTGAAGCTCATATTCAAAATCTGTCACCGAGCGGATACCACGGACAATGACCTGAGCATCTTTTTGCCGTACATAATTTGCCGTCAGATCACGGAAGCTGTCCACCTCCACATTAGGCAGATGACTCGTGACTTCTGTAATGAGACTCTTGCGTTCTTCCACCGTAAACAATGGATTTTTGCTCATATTATTCAATACAGCCACGATGACGCGATCGAACTGCTTGGACGCCCGGGCAATAATGTCCAGATGGCCCATGGTTACGGGATCAAAACTCCCTGGATATACGGCAATTCGTTCCTGACGATGTATCATTTCACTCATGAGGAGCCTCCTCTTCCGCTGTGCTAGGTTCTCCATCTTCTGTTGTTGCAGCAGGTGCATAATAATAGATGGATACAGCTGTCTCCCCATACAATGCCTTGCGCGTTTGTTCAAACGGGCCGAATTGCTCAGGGTAACTATATTTGGATTCATATTCAAGCACGATGGTCGCTTCCGATTCAAGCAGATCCAGTTCATGCATTGTAAGCATTAACTCGTCCCCATTTTTCATACGGTAGGGCGGATCAAGAAATACGAGATCAAATTGTGTGCTTCGCTTGGCGAGCGCCTTCAATGCACGACTGGCATCATTCCGGTATATGGCCGCCTGATCTTCCAGCTTGGTTGCCTTCAGATTTGCACGGATCACTTCAATGCTTTTCGATTCCAAGTCAACAAAAACAGCCTTGTCCATGCCGCGGCTCAGCGCCTCAATACCGAGACCACCACTGCCTGCAAACAGATCCAATGCTGTACCGCCCTCAAAATAAGGGCCAATCATACTAAACAACGCTTCCTTCACCTTGTCGGTGGTCGGCCGCGTTCCTGTGCCAGGAACAGCCTTCAGCGGTCTGCCTTTCGCACTCCCAGATACCACTCTCACTGATGAGTCACCTTTTCTCTCTATGTAAGTTTATTGATAAAGCTATCGTACCACAATCGGGTTCAGTTTGAAAAAACTGCACTTTCAAGTAACGTTTTAATTTTAAATTTGAATATTTTTTATATAAATAACAAATAAAAACAAGCAATTTATTCACAAAAAAAAGCGTGCAAGAATTATAATCAATTTAACAGATTCTTAGACAGGCTAAAAATTAGTGAAGAATTGACAATTGTAATTTACTTGTCTTTTTCAAGTACATAGTAAATTTATGATCTATCATTAAATACTTTAGCTTAGGTCCCAGCAATCTGATTAATTTGAAAAAAGCCCTTATTTCTTTAGTATTAATTATGTCAATTTCATCGACTACTGTGTCTGCGAGTCAAATTGATTTATCAAGTACTTCTCCCAGCAATTCTTATGAAGATTTGCAACGATCCAAAGATAACAACTACATTATCAAAAATGATCCCCAAGATGTAGCTAAATCAAGAATTATTAATGACAGTACAGTCATCTCTCCAAAAGCTGAAAATCCTGGTGAAGGTGCAACTAGAGTCAATTTGGTAACCTATGGATCCTATGCGGTTCTTGAAGAACAAGACAAAAATCTGGAATATTTGAAACTATTAAGAATAATGCGATGTGGATCATTGGAAACTTTGTAAAAACAACTGTAGGGACTGTTGTTTACAATGTTGTAGATTTATTGATAGATAATATTGATGTTAAGCAGTATGCTACCGCTCAAACATTAGTGGGTTATTCGTATCCAACCAAACAAGGACAAGTCTGGTATAACAATACTTGGAATACTTTGTTCGAAACAACAAATAGAAATACGTATAAATATTACTATGCTTTATTCTGGAATACAAATCACGTTCAAAGACAAGACACAAAAGACTTTACTCCAGATAAGGGTTTTAGCCCAGAACGCATTCAAAAATCTACAAATTACGATAATAATCAGTATATACTAAATAAAGCTAATACTAACTATTTGCAAGGTAAGAAATATACATCTGAAGAGTGGAATTGATTTATAGCAAATTATAATAAACTTTGGAGGACAACTTGAATGTCTCATCGTGTTTTAGTCTGCATATTATTTGTTGTTCTACTTTTTACCGTCTCTGCTTGTACTCAATCACAGTCAACGAATCAATTCCAAAAAAGAACCGACTCAGCTACACTCCAGACTGAGAAAGAAGATTTAGATCAAAGATTAGAAAATGATCAAAAATCTTTTCTTGACTTCAAAGAAAAATTATATTCCCTCAGCGCTACTGTTACCTTATCTAAGGAAAAGGATGCTTTTCGGATTAAATATGAAATATTAATGGATGATGTACAATCCGAATTCAAGAACGTTATTCAATCTTTTACGTTAAGCCCTAGTATGATGAACTATGTTGATACTCCAGATTTAATAAATACTAATGCTCATAATGAAATAGTGACCGACCTGAAACCCAATGAGGATCCAGTGGGATTGAGTCTAAGCCGGGCTTATGTTCTAAAACCCGCAAGTGATTGGTCCGTCAACAACCCTTCATACCTTGAAGACATGTATATTAAAATATCTTACGGGCCTGATGATAAACGTACAGAGGATTACTGGCATATTCGTGCTGTACCATCACCAGAATTAACCCAATACCTCAGTTCAAAAAAGTAATAATTTAACGATGCAACATGTATAAACAGGAAACTTTCCGGCCATCCTGTAATTATCGACATCACAAGTGTCGTAGACAACCGCGGAGAAGACTTACGTTTCCCCATAAGCTCTTCGTCCGGTTTCTCCTCTCCCATGAAAAGTAGGCCCTCGAAAGAGGGCCTATTTTTGTTATCATTATTATGTAACATAACCGCATCGACCAATTATAAAACCGTTGCCCTCAGACAACACTATTCCCCATATTCATCCATACTGGCCTCGAATTCGGATTGTAACCATTCAATTTCTTTAAGCCATTCTTCCATGTCATTCATAAATTCCGTATGATCCAAGTGTTCGATCTTATATTTCTTCAGTTTGTCGCTCAGAAAAGCATAGAAATAATGACTCAATTCATACCGCTGTCTGCTTTTGCTAAACGTTTTATACTGATCCTCACTTACCGTCATATCCAAATAAATGGTATGGTCCTTCTTTGCATATCTGACCGTCGATTTTCTCTCATATTCTTCAGGAAGACATCTGAAAACAAAGAACAGCTCAATGTCACACGCTTGATACTTACTTTCTGCTTTATCAAACACAGGCTGCAATTCATCCGAAAGTGCGGCAACCTGTGTTAACCCTGAGGTGTCTGTCGACTTATCCAGTATCATATTAAAGTCCCTCTTTGTTCATCTCTTTGCTCATCTCACTGTATTTCCGATTTGAACGGCGCAGGTTAATCATTGAAACCATAAGGAGAACTACAGGCAACAACATATTCCATGACTGATTCTTAATCATCACGATCGCGAAGAACACCATTGCTGCCCATACCACTATTTCAATTGCTTCATACTTGGTTAAGATGCGCTTGAATGCTTTTCTGGAAATGAGGCGAATTAGGAAATAAGCGATTAAGCAATAGAATGCGCCCATTCCCAGTATGGCAATCAGGACCATCAACATCCCCATGAACATGCCTCTAATCACCTCTCAACTTCATTCCCTTAATTTTACCATATGAGCGAAAGAGTGTCATCGGAATGCTCCTGCCTGAACTCTCCATATCACCATCATTTATTTCTCTTCACTAATCACTGTCGCGTTATAAATCACAATCCGTTTGCCATTCAGATCAAAAAGCACTTTATTTCCATACTCCGTATCCTGCAAATCAATCTTCCCCTCATACGTATGAATCAATTCCCCCGAATTACTGTATACGTTAACCACACGCTCCAGACCCCCGGAGTTGTTGGACCGCATCGTTTTCAGCGCACGTTCACCTGAAGCCGTGTTGAAATACCAGATGAAGCATCCTACGATGATACCTAGTATGACGAGAATCGTTACCCATACACCTGTCTTTGCTTTTCTGCTCAAAAGAAGCCCCCCCTTTATCCATGTCCAGTACAGTACGAAACAGATACGGTAGCGGTTTCATAGCTCACCATCTGATAACAACAAACAGAGGCCCCCAGTGTTGGAGACCTCTATCCTTTAGCTACATCTTATACAGCGCTATTACAACGCACGAATGATAAATTCAAATTGCAGTTCGCCGTCCGAGGCGATGCGGTACTCAGGATGAACCGGCGCTCCCCAGCTATCGTCACCACCTACGCCCATTTGTTTGCCGGCTACCGTTACAACCGTATAATGCACCGGAGGCAGCTCATACGCATGTTGTGCATTCTCCAGCTCAAATGCCGTATATGGGGATACATTCAGCTCGACTGGAGCTGCAGCAGATTCAATTTTAAAGCCACGTCCTGCGTTGTCGGTCAATTTTGCCCAACGTACACCCGTACGGTTGCCCGACTCCTGCGGTACAAGATATGGAGCAACGGTATCCGCTACCTTGCTATCATGGATACCCAGTCGTGCGCCAAATGCACGGTCCGCATAGTTTTCTTCCGGTCCCATCGCCAGCCACTCCACGTTTTCAAACTCCGGTGATGTCTTGAAGGAAAGAGCATGAATCGGAAGATCTGGCAGACCTGCCGTTCCTTTATACGTATTATGCACATGCACACTACCATCTGCACGCACGGTATAAGCCACTTTCACTTGTACATCTGCCGAAATATTAAGCTTGTACGTGAATTCGATCCGATATTGATCCGGGTTTTGTTCCGCTTTCCAGTTCACACATCTAGGCAGCAGACTTGCAGCATACCAAGCCCCAAGCTCGAAGCCCATAGCAGTACCCTTATCATTATCGGTGGTCGCACGCCAGAACAATGGCACAGGAGGCTGAGCAATCGTCTCCCGGCCTGACAGCTTCAGGGATACCAATGTTCCGAAAGCCTTGGAGAACAGGACATGGGTTTGGCCTACCCTTACCCCGATATTAACGTCCCCTTCAACGACCTGAATTTCATTTGTCAGGTTCAGATCCGACGCCACAGTTTCCGACTTGCCCTGAGCGAATATAAACTGTCCAAAGGCAACTTCCTCGCCTTTTTCTGCCCACAATGTTGCTGCTTTTAATACAAACGCGGTATTCACTGCATATTCCCCACCAGCAAGAGATTCCACATCAAGTGGAAGTTTCACAACGGTCTCGCTTTGTGGGCCCACGTTTACCTCCAGCGTTCCACGCAGCACTTCATGACCTTCACGATCCAGACTATATACCAGTTCGAATTCAGACGTGTCCGCAAACAAATTATCGTTAACGATTTTCACACCTTCCCGATCCGGGAACAGCTTGATGTTTTGGTACAGGAATTTGACTTCCTGCATCTTGGCAGACACTTTGCGGTCTGCGTGCACAATGCCGTCTCCACAGAACGAATAGTCCGAAGGTCGATCACCGAAATCTCCGCCATAAGCAAGGAACTCTTTGCCGTAACGGTCTTTTTTATAAATGGCTTGATCAATGTAATCCCAAATGAAGCCGCCCTGGTACATCGGATACTTGTCTTCCAGTTCCGTATACTTATGCATACCGCCAATGGAGTTACCCATGGCATGCATGTATTCACAGCTGATATATGGCTTTTCCGGATTCGCGTTCAAGAACTCCTCAATGTCCGCAGGTTTGGCATACATGCGTGATTCCATATCACTCGTATCGTTAAAGCGACGATCGTGGAAAACCCCTTCATAATGAACAAGACGTGTAGGATCAGCCGATTTGAAATATTGTGAAACTTTATAGATCACTTCACCACCATGAGACTCGTTACCACAAGACCAGATCAGAATGGACGGATGGTTTTTATCCCGCTCTACCATCGACACCGCACGATCCATAACGATATCATGCCACTCTGGAAGGTCACCAGGAATAACCCACGAAGGCTCAACCGCACCTAGTTTCTGCCATGATCCATGCGTCTCCAGGTTCATTTCATCAATCACATACAATCCATATTCATCACAAAGTTCATACCATAGGCTTTGGTTTGGATAGTGAGATGTACGAACAGCGTTCATATTGTTTTGTTTTATAGTCTGAACATCCCACAGCATGTCTTCCTTGGTTACAGCACGTCCGCGACGCGGATTGAATTCGTGACGGTTTACGCCTTTGAAAACAATACGTTTACCATTGATGTGCATCACTTTATCGATCATTTCAAATGTACGGAAGCCAACGGCCTGAGGTACAACCTCCAACAGCTCGCCTGATGCATCATATACTTGAATGTACAGACGATACAGGTAAGGAACCTCAGCGCTCCACAGATTTACTTTTCCAATCTCCTCACGAAAACTCACCAGACCATTGGTAACTTCAATACCACCAAATGTTTTCACCGTGTTGCCTTCTGCATCCCGCAGTTCAGCCTTCACTTTGGCTCCAGCAGCAGCTTTTCCTTCAAGCTTGAGATCCACGTTTAACGTACCATTGGTATAAGACTTGTCCAGATCCGTCACAACCCGCACATCGCGAATATGCGCAGCCGGCACAGTATACAGATACACATCTCTGAAAATGCCGGAGAACCGCCAGAAATCCTGATCCTCCAACCAACTGCCTGTGCTGCGTTGATACACTTCCACAGCCAGTTTATTCTCTCCGTCCTGAAGGAATGGTGTCAGATCAAAATCGGATGGTGTAAAGCTGTCTTCCCCATATCCGACAAATTGTCCGTTAAGCCATACATAGAATGCAGATTCTACACCCTGAAACGAAATATATACCGGACTGTTCTGCCAGCCTGTTGGCAAATGGAATGTGCGAATATAACTGCCTACTGGGTTTTGGTCCTGCGGTAATGCAGGTGGACGCAATTCGTTTAACCCATCCCAAGGATACTGAGTATTTACGTATTGGTTCTGACCGTATCCTTGGAGCTGAATATGCCCCGGTACTTCAATATCATCCCAACCGCCACTGGAGAATTCCTGCTTGTAAAAAGCTTCGGGGCGGCAATCCGGACGGATCGCATAATTAAATTTCCACGTTCCGTTAAGGTTATAGCGCATAGCCATTGCACCGGATGCTTTCGCTTCTTCCATAGTACGGTAATAGCGATGATCCGAGTAAGCGTTAAGGCGGTTTACTTCAAAAACGCTTACATCGCCCAGCCAGTTAATATCTGCTTGTGTTGCTTTCATTCGGCTCTCTCTCCCTCTTGAAACAAATATATTTATTACTTATTCAGTACAGATTCTTATTTTCCTTTTACGAAACAAACATAAACAAACAGAAAGACAGAGGCACGCCATGTCTGGCGTCCTCTTCTCTCTCTTCTACATTGACGTCCATTCAGACGGTTTAATGATGATATGCATTACTTAACGGAACCAACCATACCTGCGACAAAGTGTTTTTGCATAATGAAGAATACAATGGCTGTCGGTAATGTCGCGATGACGATGGCGGTCATGATGACACCATAATCCGGTGAATAACTGGAACCGAGGTTCGAGATTAACAACGGAATCGTCTGTTGGTCTGGCGTTTGCAGCACCACGAGAGGCCAGAGGTAGTTATTCCAGCTGCTCATGAATGTGATGATCGCAGCGGCTGCATATGTTGTTTTCATCGTTGGCATGTAGATCTTCAGGAAGATACCAATTTCGCTCAGACCATCAATCCGGCCTGCTTCAAGCATCTCTTTCGGAAACATTTTGGTGTTCTGACGGAAGAAGAAGATCAGGAACGCCGTTGTGATGGTTGGCAGAATAACTGCAGCCATGGTGTTGATTCCGATAAACGGTGCAAAACCGGAAATCGTAGCAAACATCCGGTATAAAGGAACCATGAGCGCTGCGAACGGTATCATCATGGACAGTAACAGAATGTTAAATACGATATCACGTGATTTCGTCCGGTATACTTCGAATCCATAACCGGCCAGGGAACCAATCAGCAGAGCAAGAATCGTGGAAATAACGGAAACAATCGCCGAATTTCCAAGTGCCTGTACCAGATTGGTCGAATCCAGCAATTTGTTGAAGTTATCAAGGAAAACCGATCCAGGAAGCAGTCTGCCTTTGGTGACATCTACAGAAGCATTGGTTGAACTGACAAGCATCCAGAAGAACGGGAAGATGGACACAAATGCAACGATGGACAAAAAGACATATGTGAATATACGTTTTGCTTTTGCTTTAGCCATTTCTCTCACCTGCCACTTTGAACTGGATAATGGACAATACGATAATCATCAGCACGATGGAATACGAAACGGTTGCCGCATATCCGAAGTCCGGTGAATATTTGAACGAAAGGTTATAAATGTACTGGGAGATGGACATCGTCGCATTACCCGGACCACCTTTGGTAATGTTCATAATCTCATCGAAAATTTGCAATGTACCAATCGTCGATGTAATGGAGGTGAACAGGATAATCGGTTTGAGCAATGGAACGGTAATTTTGAAAAATTGCGTGAAAGCATTTGCGCCATCAATCCGTGCAGCTTCATAGATCGACTGATCAATGTTCTGAAGAGATGACAGATAGAAAATCATGTTATATCCGGTCCAACGCCAAGTAACGGCGATTATAATCGTAATTTTAGCCCAAAACGGGTCAGTGATCCATTGAATCGGTTCAGCAATCACGTGCAGATTCATCAGGAATTGGTTAACCATTCCATCAGAAGAGAACAGATATTTGAATACGACAGAGTAGGCAACCAATGAGGTTACGCAAGGTAGGAAGATAGCAGTACGGAAGAAGCTGCGGAAGCGCAACGTACTATCATTCAATAACACGGAAATAAACAAACCGAGAATAATCATGACAGGCACTTGAATGATCAAGTACAGAAATGTATTGGATACAGCAGTACGGAACGTTGTATCAATGAATAATCTTTTATAGTTATCCAGGCCCGTAAATTCAAGATTGGCTCCTACACCCGACTTGAACGATAAGAGCAGCGCTTGCAGCATCGGATAGAAGTAAAATGCAACGATCCCGATAACAGCGAGCGAAATAAAAGCCCATCCAGTCAAATTATTTTTCTTTTGCAGACTGTCTCCTGTATTCATGGCTTTGGCTTTCACAGTATGGCTCCTCTCTCTCCGTGTAACATGGATAGAACCCAGGGAGCCTCCACCATGTCCGGGTCGGCTACTGCTTGTGCCAGACAGTGGAACGGCTCCGATGCTTCCTTGGGTTCTATAAGTTACCGTGGATCATCTTAGTTTAATTGTGCTTCAGCTTGTTTCTGTGCATCAGCCAGAACGTCATCAATCGCTTTGCCGTTCAGGAAGTTTTGCATTTCAACAACCAGAATGTCCTCGATGGCATATGTGTTGATACCGTAATTTACGCTAGGGATTTCTTGCGTCCATTTTGCAAAGTCAGCAAACACTTTTTGTCCACCGAAGAACTCGTCGGCTTTATCAAACGCTTCGCCTTCTGCCGCCGGTTTGTACGTGCCGATCGCACCAATGTTGTTCAACAAATCTTGATACAATTGTTTATCAGAACCGAATGTTTTACCCATGAAATCAGCAGCTTGGTCTGCACCAGCAACATTATTCATGACGTACCAAGAGCTACCACCCAAGTTGGATGCGTGTACAGAATTCGATTGTCCAGCCATTTTAGGAAGTGGTGCTACCGCCCATTTGCCGGATTGGGATGCTTCTTGACGAACGGATGGTGTAATCCAGTTTCCTGTAGGAATGGTAGCAACATCACCATTGTTGAATGCTGCCACGAATTGGCTCCAGTCGGAGTTCAACTTAACGATATTTGCATCCATCATTGCTTTGTACGTTACAAATGCTTCTTTCAACGCTGCATTGCCAGCCAGATCAGGTGTTTTACCATCTTCTTTGGAATACCATGAACCTGCGGATTGAATCATCATACGGATCAGACCCAGATCATTAGGATCAAGTGTGATCAGATCTTTGCCTGTTTTGGCTTTTACATCTTTACCGATTTTGATGTAATCATCCCATGTGATGTCCTGAAGGTCAGCTGCTTTGTAGCCTGCTTGCTCCAGCAAATCTGTTCTGTAGTAGAGACCTGTTACGCCAGAGTCAAACGGAACTCCGAACTGTTTGCCATCAAAAGCGGTTGGTCCCAGTTTGTAATCTGCGAAATCGGAAGCAGTGATTGTAGAGGACATATCTTTAAACGCATCAGGGTAAGCGTTCAGGAAACTTTGGGAACGGTAATCTTCAATCAGGACAATGTTCGGAAGGCCGCTGCTTGTTCCCGAGTTCAAACCTGTATTCAGCTTTTGGATAATGTCAGCTTGAGCATATTCAATGATGTTGATTTTCAGATCAGGATTTTGTTTTTGATAGGCTTCTTTTGCAGTTTCTAATGCAGCGACGTTAAACGCTTTATCCCAAGCCCAGATCGTAATTTCATTAGAGGTTTTTTCACCCTCACTTGCCTTGTTCCCTCCACCACCGGAAGAACATGCAGACAACAGCAGGACAGTAACGAGCATCAGTACCCACATTTTTTTCAAACGATTCAACTCCCCTTCGACCTCTTTGTGTGTAATTTGTTTGCGTTTTCTGAAAGCGTTTGCTCTCGATGAATTCATCTTATCATTCCCAAATCTTCATTCGTTAGTAATAATTTTGTGTTGATTTGTCATCTTATTGCCACAATGAAAACCTTTACAGAAACCGCTTGCATTAAATTTGTTTTTTTGTAATTTCTTTTGATTTTGTACTTTTTGGATCTGAATATTTTACAAGACAGACTGCATTCTTAGGCTCTGAACACCAAAAAGGCCCTCCCGTGTTGTCATCGACAACCTAGGAAGACCTTCTATTAAAGCCACCTTTTCATAAAAATAACGACCTTGCATTCACTCAAAAGCTATTATTAGCTCGTAATCAACGGGAGTGTAACAGTAACTCTTGTTCCCTCTCCCGGTTTGCTCATTATGGTTACACCATAAGGTGCCCCGTACAATAGCTCTATGCGATCATGTACATTCCGGATACCAATACCACTAAACAATTGCCGATTATTCTTCGGATTGGGCAGCGACTCACCCATGGAGAACCCTTCGATCCCGTCCCCATTATCCATAATCTCGCATATCAATGACTCTCCTGCTCTGGAGACCATCACATGGATGGTACCTGTTTCCTTGGAGATGAATCCATGGAAGAAGGCATTCTCGATAAAGGGCTGAATCACCAGTTTGGGCACATGATAATGGGTACAATCCGGAGCTACGTAGAAGGCTGCTTTAATACGTCCTCCGTATCGGACATGATTAATGAATACATAGTTTTTCAGGTTTTCGACTTCTTGCTCCACCGTTATTGTCTCACTCACATTACTAATCGTATTTTGCAATAAGGAGATTAACGCATTGATGGTTTCGGCAGCCCTATCCTTATTGCCTTGCTGAACCAGGACTTTGACGGAAGCCAGGGTATTGTACAGGAAATGAGGATTAATCTGGCTTTGCAACGCCGCTAGCTCGGCATTTCGTTGTTCCCGCTGTGTAAGCACCAACTGATCCACATAATCATGCAGTTCGTCCAACATGTAGTTATAGGCGTGACCTAACTGTCGACTCTCGTAACTTCCACTGACTGGAATATAGTTGTCCAGATCACTTTTCGTTATATTGGACATCTGCTTCACAAGTCGGCGCAGCGACTTGGTGATCTGATTCGTAATAAGGAATACGAGTATGAGCGCTCCGGCTACAATGGCTGCACAGATCAGAGCAACCGTCTTCATGTCAATCAGCTGCCCCATCGCGAGATCCTTATCGACGACGTTTACGATATAAAACCGATAAAAGGGCAAGTACTCGGACAGCACCACACTGTCCTGATCCATGACCCGTGCATTTACACCTTTTACACTTTCGTTATTCATTTCTCTGGCATAAGTCAGCAATTCGAGTTGAGTGGTACCGATCCATTCTTCACGATTGGACGATACAATCTCACCTGCATCATTCAGAATAACCACATCATTGCCTCTGCTCGTGAAGCTGCTGTAGAACTGACGAAATGCGTTCTCTCTCATGGTGACATACAACGTACCGTAAAGTCGGTTTTGGGCACGATCCGTCAATGCCTTGGTCGCTGAGATCATCTGCTGGGCAGTCCCATCATTCGTCTGATAGTCGTCAAAAATGATTCGATTCGGACTGGCCGCTGCTTCCAGCGTAATCGGTTGTTCTTTCAATTCATCCGCTGATAAACGAAGGTGAGACCGATCGGTTGAATACGTGCGTCCATTAATACCGCTAATCGTTATACCAACTTCATAGGACTCTGTTATCGACTGAATCCGGTCCATCGTTTCCCTCATATTATAATAGGATTTTGCCATCGTGAGGGAGTCCCCCTCCCCTTCAGACAGATAACCCCGTATTGCCCCGCTTTGGCTAACATTATTGGATACAGCAGCAATCGCATCGTTAAAAGATTCAAAGTTCGTTTTGATCTGGCTAAGTACCTTGGAGTTCGTAATACTGAACGTCTCGGTAAACAGCTTCGTCGACATATGAATCGATGTCCATAGGATGAGCACGGAGACAAGAATGATGCTAACGAACATAACGAGGAACAGTTTAGGGAAAAGTCCAAGCCTTGAAAATGCATTCATCCATTTCTTCATTTATTTCTTCCTTCTGACGTTATGCCCAGAATTTTCGCCGGTATCGGCTCGGTGATAGTCCGGTAAATTTTTTGAACACCTTGCAAAAGTAACTGTGGTCGGAATAACCTACCATACTGCTAATTTCGGAGATAGTGACATCGTCTGAGCGGAGAAGTTCCTCTGCCTTTTCAATCCGAATTTTATTCAAATATTCGTTAAAGCCTTCTTTTTTGTGTGAAGAGAAATAACTGGACAAGTACGATGGATTAAAATGAAAATGCTTGGCTACTTCGGCAAGTCCGAGTGGCTGATCAAAGTGCTCATGCATATATTCCAGCAGCATTTTCATATTCGGATCACTTCGTTTTGCGCCCTCTCCAGTCGTGCACTCCTGTACCTCAGCCATGAACTGATCCAGCACACTCATCGCTTCTGTTAGACTAGAGGCGCCATCCACATGTTTGAAATACTCATACTTGCTCTCTTCCAACGCAGCAGACTGCACATCCATATCTGCCAACGTAATGGTTACGTTAAAGATCAGATTGCCCAGAAAAGACTTAATTTCAAACACATCCGCAATATAATCCCGTCCCAACGTAAGGGCATGCTCCTGCAAATATTCTCTTGCCGCTTCAGTTCGATTTCTCTTCACATGCTGCAAAAACATGTTCACATTGAACTGATACCCGGCAGGATGAAGAGGCGGAAGTTCGCCATACACCAGAATAGATCGCTCCTCATAATAAAAGCGATACTCCATTAACTTGATTAGACGTGTTCGATATACGTCCCCCATCTCTTCAAATGAAGAGAAACTGTCGCTCAGCACCCAGCAATGTCCGTCCTGCCCATCCTTATTCTCGCTCGCCAACTCCTTAATTCGCTGCACCATCCATTCATCCTTCGCAGGCTCAACATTAAGAAGCACCACGGGCGACGTGCCTTCGGCCGGAACGATTGCGCACTCCACATCAGGGAGCAGGTCTCGTAACCTGGACTCCAACTGCTCGTTATCCAGCTTGTGCACATGTACTTGCGTATCCTGCGGCTTATATACGAGTAGACGGAAACATCGGTGAGGAAACGTCTCCCTTATCATATGCATCTCGTTTTCTTCATCCAACGTAAAACCGGACAGCATCTTCTCCATCAGTTGTCCGAGCTTCCACCCATCATGTGAAGGCTCAAACTGCAATTCGGGAATTTTGCCAGCCGTACGCTGAAGTACTTGTAATAATTCATTGGTATCCAGTTTAGGTTTCAAAATATAGTCTGCTGCTCCATTTTGGAGCGTTGAACGTACATATTCAAATTCACTGAAGCTGCTAAGTACGATAACCTCAATCTGCGGGTGACTGGCTTTTAACGTCCGGACAAATGTTTCCCCATCCATCACAGGCATCACGATGTCCGTAATGACAATATCCGGCTGTAACGATTGTACCTGTGCAAGCCCTTCTTCCCCGTTGGAAGCTTCACCTACAATCTGAAAACCTTCAGTTTCCCAGTTCATATGGTGCTTAATGCCTTGCCTTACAAGAAACTCATCGTCAACAATCAGCACCTTACACAACCGGTTCATGACCCTTGACCCCCTTGTCTAATCTCTCTTCTATGTCTGTTCAGGTTACACCATCATATATCGGATAAAATGGCCTCCCCGTGTTAGCGGTTACATTATTTTAAAAGTTTTGTACTTCTTTTTATATCTCAAAACGAACGTTTAAGCAATGGTAAGCATTTTGTATAAATCCAAAGAGCGTCTTTCAATAAGCAAGATATAGATCGAAATGCATCTATTCGTCTATATCTTGTACCCGGAAGCGAGATGATTCGAATTATGCAAAATGCTAATGGAAACTCTCTCTAGTGTACACTATATTTCGACAAAATAAGAAGCCCCGGCCCGCCATGAATCATTTTCGGCGAGCCAGGACTTTTTATCAATGTACGTTTAGATTAACTCCAACTTTCATTTCAAATTCAGGTCTAAGGTTCGATCCCCCATTGAAGACTTCCGGCAATATATCCAGTTACCTTGGTCCAGTCGGCGTAGACTGTGTGACTTGGAGCAAACGAATAATCATCCGTCTGAGTGTAGTTAGTCCAGTCTGTTTTGGAGAAACGGGCCTGAATTTCAGTACTTTGCCCCGCTGCCAATGAACCGGCAGAAGTTTTGAAACCAATCTCCAGCATGGAATCCGTTCCGGTCACTGGAGTCGACAGCGCACTAAACGTGCCTGTAACGTTTTCGTTTCCGGCTGTTGCCCAGTCACAGAAAAAGTTTTGGGTTTGAACGCCATTGATCGTATAATAGTAACGAATTTTGACGTCGGAAAGATTAATGGCCGAAGTACCTGTATTCGTTAATTTGATCTTGGGATTAATGGAGTTCCCCGTTGCTGAAGTCGTTCCATTAAACATCTCAATTCGAATGGCTCCTGCTGGTACAGCCGTCGTGTCTTTGATAGTCAGATTCAGGATCGCATCATTGCCTGCACTGAAATGAAAGGTTAACGCTGCGCTTCCCTTGGGCAAAGAAGCCAGATAGGTTTTACTCAACACAACCTGATTGCCGGATAATGTGTAATCCGTCCCTGAAACCAGCGTTGTACTTCCATTACGTATTGCACTAAGCGTGTTTCCGTTCAGTGTCAACGTGACAGGAATATCTGCCTGATTGCCTGTATTCTTGTCAAATTCCACATTCACTGGTGTGATGGTCGAACTGGTCACCGGAGTCTCGCCTCCACCTTCTCCACCGCCATTGTTCCCACCAATACGGTCAGCATATAAAATGCCTCGTCCATTCGTACCCAGATACACTCTTCCATACAAACGTGGATCACCTGTAATCGTGGTCACACGTGCATATTGATGCTGATTATCGTTTATCCGTACCCAATTCGCCCCGCCGTCATCGGAACGGAAAAATCCACGTGTTCCATCAATCTTAGCAATCGTGTACAGCGCGACCACGTTCTGCCCAGGTGCCGCTTTACCAAAACCGATGCTGTCCGCTTCCTCCACATTCGCAAGCTTGGTAAAGGTCGCTCCTGAATCGGTGGAATGCCACAGACCATATGGCCCTTCCTCTTCACTGCCACCTGCAAACCAAAGTTCGCCTTCCGTACCTGGAACAGCGTCCAGATCTGCATTTCCTTCTACCGGAAGCCCGATAGCCGCAGATGCAGTAAAGGAGGCCCCCCCATTGGTGCTCACATAGACTTTACCGGCAGCAAATCCATAGAATTTGTTCGGATTTACCCGGTCGGAGATCACTTTTGCCTGTGCGGGTATACCTGAACTCGCTGTCCATGAATTGCCGCCAGTGGAATAATGCACACCCTTGTCTGAGGTGCTCCATACAAGTCGGTTACCATTTGCCGAGATAGCTACGGTTCCTCCTCCGGTTGT
Organism: Paenibacillus sp. GL_099_B; assembly: GCF_057835695.1. Classification (NCBI taxonomy): domain Bacteria; kingdom Bacillati; phylum Bacillota; class Bacilli; order Caryophanales; family Paenibacillaceae; genus Paenibacillus; species Paenibacillus sp. GL_099_B. The sequence goes on along the minus strand of NZ_CM174430.1, from coordinate 2,425,831 downwards.
ACCGGCAGGCTCTGCGTTCGCCTTATACCACGTGGTCCCACCGTCGCTGGATAAACCAATGGATTTTGCATTCGGATCAGCAGTATAGTCTGCTTTCCCTACACGAACCATGGTATTTGGACTTAACTCTGCAAAATCCAGACTTTCCGTAGAAGAGTAGTTGGGGCTGGTAAACATGGTAGCTGGTGCCTGATCCAGATCGTTATGACGGAATCCCGAGACATCCCCTACTCCACTTAACAAATGTGCACCGCTTGGCGGGCTGATCAGATCCAGAACTGCGATTTCCTCGATCCCTTTGGCCATCACTGAAATATTGATTTTGTTCCCGTCATCCCAGTCTGTCAGATTTTTCGTGCCGTAGATGGTCGCACCTGTTCCATACATCATGCGGTCAGAGTCAAACGGGTCAATCTCCAGATCGCCAATCATCCAGCCTAGCTTTGGAGAAACTTCAGGCGGTGTAGGATTCGTCCCAAAGGTCAACCAAGGAGCGGCCGAAATATCCTGTGTATAGCGCATTTTGCGGTTTGGATATCCTTCAAATTCCCAAATGCGGGTCCAAGTAGCTCCACTGTCCGTACTGCGGAACAGATTCGCGTCAGGCCACCAAGAGTTGAGGGTTGCCACCATCAGTGTACCAGGATGCTGAGCATCTACAGCCAGTCCGCCGTATCCAAAATAATTGTCCGAGCTGCTGCTCGGCACTGGACTAATGTTGGTCCATACCCCTGTAGACGTATTTAATTTCCAAAGGTCTCCCTTTTCCCCATCATAAGGGCCTGCACCATCGCTATAAGAGATATAGAGATTTCCATTGGCATCCAGTTCTCCGTGATGAGGTAAATACCCTGTAGGCTGTCCAGTAACAGCAGTCCACGTTGCGCCTCCATTTGTACTGCGGTATATGCTTTGATTTTTGTCGGCTACCCCGACATAGATGGTCTGTGTTGCCTGTCCAGCAGAACCTGTTGATTTGTCAAACGTGATCCAAGAAAGACCCACGATGTCACTGGTATATTCATAAGACGGGTCTTCCACATACGTACCCGGATTCGGGAAGCTCGTTACTTTGTTCCAGGTTACGCCGTAATCTGTACTTTTCCAGAGTCCGTTGCCACTACGTGTACCAAAATACAAAATGCTATTTTTATTCGGATCAACGGTCAGGCGTTCCCCCATGGAACGTCCCGGCATGTTACCGCCGACTTTGAACGGAAGAGTGGTGGTCTGCCAAGGCGGTCCGTAGAGCGCAGGATGGAACCGTTGTTTTTATCCCATGAATTCGTGTACGTACCGACAGCCATATACACTCGATTCGGATCAACCGGGTCTGTTGCAAGCGCATCGACACCGTTTTTGTTCCAGTCATCCCAGCCGACAAAATCGGTGAGCGGGATCCAACTCTCATTCGCAGGGTTCCAGCGAAAGGCTCCCCCGATATCCGTCCGGGCATAGATCAAATCTTTCTCTGACTCATTGAAAATAATCCCCGGCACAAAACCGCCACCAGCCCCGGTTACTACATTTTCCCACTGGTATGAATCACTCGGTGCCGCATCTGTTGTTCCAGTGAGCACGCCCAGTGAAACTGCTGCAACGGCAACTGTCAAACTCATCACCCGCAGCTTTCCCAAAAACGTTTTCATAATTACTTAGCCTCCTCTTCAATATGTTCATCGCATCCGGTAAACCCCGCTGTGTCATCATGTTGATGAGTGCAGTGTCAGACATTTAATGCATTGGAACAGGCAACCAGCCCCACCTCCTCTCCATTTTTATAAAACGCTTTCATAAATCAATTTCGATTACCATTCATTGGATTAACCTTGCAATAAATAACATTCGATGGCAATTAAAAAACCCCTTCTGCCCAAATTTTATTTTTTGTATTTTTTTCTGCATATCGCTTTTGAAAACATAAAAAAAGGATGCTGTTTAAAACAGCACCCTTCTCCATTGATAAATATTTTATAGACGAAGAACAAAGTTCTAGTAACACGGTCCTTCATTTATTTTGCATCCGACTGTGCTCCCCCGCCAAAAGCGTAGGTTTTCTGCCCTTTCACACCCGGTCTGACTACAAATAGAGATCCAGCATTCGGCGTCTCCGTCAGCCGTTCTTCTTGAATACCAATTCGCGCAGTCGTAATATATAAGTCCTCCAAATCAGGTCCTCCGAAACAGCAGGATGTCACCTGATCTGCAGGTACCTCAATCTGTTGCATCAGCTCTGCTGTATGCGGATTCCAGCGAGTGACTCTTCCTCCACCCCAGTGGGCAACCCACAGCATTCCCTCACTGTCTACAGTCATTCCATCCGGATAGCCAAATTGCTCCGGTATAGCAATTACACTTGTCCGGTTCGTTATTTCTCCAGCAGCCAGATCAAAATCAAAACGGTCAATGGATCGTGTCGGCGTATCAATGTAATACATCTTCTGTTGATCCGGGCTCCAGCCCAAACCATTGGATGTAGATACATCCCTGAACAACGTTCGAACAGGCTGTCCTTCCTCCAGGCAATAAAATGCCCCCGCTTTGCTTTCATTGTTCATGCTCATCGTCCCTGCCCAGAAGCGTCCAAGCGCGTCACACTTCCCGTCATTGAAACGGTTATTGTCCTTGCCTTTCTCCGGATCTTCAATCGGCTGTAACACTCCCGTGAGCAAGTTGTAGGTGTGGAATCCACTGCGCAAAGCAACGACAACCTTATCATCCTGGTATGGCACAACCGCACCTACATGCTCGCCAACATCATAAGTCCGATCTTCTCCTGTAGCCGGAACGTATACATGGATCTTATAGCTTTCAATATCCACCCATAATAATCGATTGTGTTCAGCATCCCAGCTTGGACCTTCGCCCAACAGTGCCGGGGTATGTACTGCAATGTTCAAATTGCTCATGCCATCACGTCCCTTTTTAAGATTTGACGCCGCCTGACCATTCGAAACCAATGGCATCCAGGAACGCTTTGGAAAGCACCATATGGCCTGTTGCATCGGGATGAACCCGATCGTAAGTCAGCACGGACGTATAGAAATGATCCCAGAATGGAGTAAATGCGGCCTGTGTATCCACGAAAATGGCATCATATTCAGCCGCTACTCTACGAACAGCTTCACCGTATATATCCATCGTAGCCCGCATCGGATCTTCCGGATTGGCTTCCAAATAATAAGGAGACATCAGAACAAGTCCTTTCAAGCCAGGACGAACAGAAGCAACCAGATCACGCAGTGTGGATTCATATTCCTCCAGAAAAACTTGCGAGTCTGTGGATAGTGAATTGTCAAATTGACGCCATACATCATTAATCCCGATCATGATGGTTAGCCAATCTGGTTTGAGATCAAGCACATCACGGTCCCAGCGCTGCTTCAAATCACGGATCGTATTCCCACTATTACCCACATTTTGAATCCGTAACATCAATTCCGGGTAGATGGAACGCAGCAAGGCATACACTTGCGCCACATAGCCATGCCCCAGTCCAGAACTACCTTCACCAACAGGATGTTTACGGCCACAATCAGTGATTGAATCTCCGATAAAAAGCAGCTTATCATTCTTTTGCAATTTCATTGTCGTTTCTCCTTCGCTCTCATAAGCGTTAAAATATGTGAGATCACTCGTGTTCATTTTTCATATTCAGGAAAGACATAGATCAGCCAGGTGCCGCATTACCACCCTTGATTCTTAAGCCAGGTCAGGCACAGATCAGACCAAGCCCGAACGGCATGGTCATCTTCTGCCAATCCCAGACCATGTGAACCTTTTTCAAATACATGCAAGTCATAAGGAATGCCGTGTGCACCCAGGGCAAGCGCGTAACGCAAACTGTTTTCTACAGGGACCGCCTGATCATCACTCGTATGCCAGATGAATGCTTCAGGAGCGTCGCCTTTCACCTGCTGCTCTGCACTGAAAGCCTTGATCTGTTCAGCAGACACATCTGACCCAAGCAGATTTTCACGAGAACCGGCATGTCCGTAGGACTCCATCGTAATTACCGGATAACAAAGAATAACCCGATCCGGGCGTGAACTCTCCCTTTCAATAGGGTCTTCGTGATCTGGTTGACCCTCGTCATACAAGGTTCCCAACGTGGCTGTAAGATGACCGCCCGCCGAGAAACCAAGCACGCCAATCTTGGAAGGCTGAATGCCAAATTGCTCGGCATGAGCCCGTACATAACGGATCGCACGCTGACCATCTGCCATGGGTGCCGGATGCTGGTGAGGCGCCACACGGTACTTCAACACAAATGCGCTAATTCCCGCACGGTTCAGCAATTCAGCGATTGGAGCTCCTTCATGATCGGCCAAAAATCCATAGCCCCCACCCGGACATATAATGACAGCGCTCTCGGAACCGGGCTGAATAAATGGAATCAGATGGGGCATTTCATCCTCATGACCCTTAGCCGCATAAGGTGCTGCATGGTCCCACAATGGTACAGTTGATGTCACTTCTATCATCCTCTCTAAGTTGAACGGATACGTTGATCCGTATAGTCTTTTTCCAATCTAAGGAATCGATATCATCATAACGGGTAGCACCCTTGCGCATCAATACCTTCCTGGCATCACTTTTTGTTCAATTTGTAACAGGTTACACGGAATCATCATGCTTGAACAGTGTTTTATAGCACATTTATACCTCAGAATGATTAATATAACGTTCGATACTGCTCCGGAGTTACGCCCTCAATCCGCCGAAATGTAGCCACAAAATGACTCGCATCCCGAAAACCAACCTTCGCTGCCGTTTCCTTGACGGTTAGTTTGCTGTCCCCTGTCATCCATTCTTTCGATTTGCGAATACGGAGGAGAATGAAATAACTATAGGCGGTCATGCCAAAGGATTGTTTGAAAAGGGTATTCAGGTGCCTAGGCGTAATGCCTGGTATGGCGGCCATCTGTTCAAGACCGATTTCGGGATCGGCATAGTGTTCATTCATAAATGAAATTAAAGGAGCCAGCCGTTCCACGGCATGGGAAATCGAAGAACGACTGCCTGTCATGCCATGTTTTTTGAGCAAAATCAGAAATCGGTACATGTCCGCTGACGCTTCCAAGCCGGATAAATCCTGGTCACTGCTGATGGAACCCAGCACTTCCCTGCCATAATATTCAAGCGGGCTCTCTGAGTCCCACTGGTGAAGGGCTGCCTCCCCCAAACCAAGTGACTCCGTAATGGCCGGGCACTGAGAGCCTCCAAATGTAATGTAAAGTGTCTCCCATTCTCCTTGCGAGCGTACATACTCGTGCGGCTCATTCGGCGGCAGCAAAATGCCGGATGTCTCTCCCAGCAGTACAGTTGAACCTGCAAATCTGAACTCTCCCGTTCCCTTCACCGTCTGAAGCCAGTGATAACAAGGATATCCGGCAGGTCTGTACACATTCTCCTGATTGCCGTTATACCCTATACTTTCGATGTAGAGCGGAAGCGGCTGATCCCGTGGGGTCATAAAATAGCGCTGATAGTGAGGTGAAACAAGCATAGCATGCTCTCCTTTGGGCATAAAGTTTAATAATATATTTCCGTATTCTTATACTCATCATTACTTTTCTTATATTTTAAAAGTCATATGAATCATATAATATAAAATTATTCTTATACAAGAGGTGAACACATTGATTAGCAGCAAATTACCCAAAATGTTCTATGGCGGTGACTACAACCCTGAACAGTGGGATCACGAAACCCATATTGAAGACCTGCGCATGTTCAAACTGGCAGGTATTGATATTGCCACCATCAACGTATTTTCATGGGCACTGATTCAGCCTGATGAAGTGACTTATAATTTTGAAGGTCTTGACCAATATATTAATAAACTTTATGAAAGCGGTGTCTATACTTGCCTCGCAACGAGCACTGCTGCCCATCCTGCATGGATGGCGAAGAGATATCCGGATGTGCTCCGTGTAGATACTAATGGGCGTAAGCGTAAATTCGGCGGACGCCACAACTCCTGTCCGAACAGTCCAACATATCGCAAATATTCTGAGAAGATTGCAGAAAAACTGGCGGAACATTACAAAGATCATCCAGCTGTTCTTGTATGGCATGTTTCCAACGAGTACAGCGACGACTGTTATTGTGAAAACTGCGAGAAAGCCTTCCGCGTGTGGCTGAAAGAGCGCTATAAGACATTGGATAATGTCAACAAAACGTGGAACACCAATTTCTGGGGACACACGTTCTATGATTGGGACGAGATTGTACTTCCAAGTAATCTGAGCGAACACTCGGGGGACAACAACTCGACCTTCCAGGGAATCTCGCTAGATTACTCTCGCTTTAACTCCGACAGTATACTTGATTGTTACCGGCTGGAGTATGATGCGATCAAAAAACATATCCCGGATTCGGTGGTTACAACCAATCTAATGGGATTTTACAAACCGCTGGACTACTTCAAATGGGCTAAGTATCTGGATATCGTTTCTTGGGACAGCTACCCGGGTCTCGCAACTCCGGTCAGTTACACGGCTATGGCTCATGATCTGATGCGTGGAGTGAAAGATGGTCAACCGTTCATGCTTATGGAGCAAACACCCAGCCAGCAGAACTGGCAACCCTATAACTCACTGAAACGTCCCGGCGTTATGCGCCTGTGGAGTTACCAGTCCGTTGCCCATGGCGCCGATACCATCATGTTCTTCCAGCTTCGACGTTCCATTGGCGCCTGCGAGAAGTATCACGGTGCAGTAATTGAACATGTAGGTCATGAGAATACCCGTGTATTCCGTGAAGTCGCGGAGCTGGGCAAGGAATTACAGCTGCTGGGCGATAAAACGCTGGATGCTACTGTTGAAGCCAAAGTGGCAATTGTGTTTGACTGGGACAACTGGTGGGCGATCGAGAAATCCAGCGGACCTACCGTTGCACTGAACTATGTAGATCAAATTCACAAATACTACGCTGCCTTCTTCCGCCGCAACATTCAGGTGGACATCGTTAGTGTGGATACCGATATCAGCAAATACGACATCGTGCTCGCTCCGGTACTCTATATGGTTAAACCAGGCTTTGCGGCCAAACTGGAGAAGTTCGTTGAAGCAGGTGGTACATTCCTGACAACCTTCTTCAGTGGTATCGTCAATGAGAGTGATATCGTAACAACCGGGGGTTATCCTGGCGAACTTCGCAAACTGCTCGGTATCTGGGTCGAAGAAATTGATGCACTGCTGCCTGAGCAAAGAAACAGTATTGTCATGAAAGAGGCTTATGGCGATCTTCAAGGAGAATATGGTTGCGGCATGTTGTGTGACTTGCTGCACAGTGAAGGTGCAGAAATCATTGCCGAGTATGGAGACGACTTCTACAAAGGCATGCCTGTGGTAACCCGAAACACGTTTGGTCAAGGTGAAGCCTGGTATGTAGCTTCCGATCCGGAAGATCGATTCCTGGACGGCTTGCTGGGACAACTGGCTGCAACCAAAAATATTGATTCTCTTCTAGATACTCCGGAAGGTGTTGAAGTGACTGCTCGTACCAAGGATGGACAACAGTACCTGTTTGTCATGAATCACAATGCTACCGCTCAATCCTATGATTTGGGCAAAGCTGAGGCTAATGATTTGCTCACAGATCGGTCCCTTTCAGGTACGATCGAGATTGAAGGACGCGGTGTGCAACTGCTTGAAATGAAATAATATTCGAAAATTGATGATACAACATGTTACATGGAAATCGCATTGATCTATATTTGCAGCTTAAAAGGGTGTCAATTGTTAAAATTTAAAGTATTATATGATTGAACTTGTTTCAATCTGCTACTTCCCGTATCCGTTTAGACCGGATACGGGTTTTTGTCATTATTTGTGAGGCTATCGGTTAGAAGGAAATACCGAGAAGCGAAGCGAATTGGACGAGACACACAATTTAACGACGCACCGCCGGGAAAAGGAAGCGGCCCTCCGAAAGTAGTCGCTGCACTGTATAGAATAAATAATATAACGTGCGAAATATTGGTGACAATCATGATGTCACTTATACACTGCTACAATGGGAGGAACACTCCAGCATCCTTTCCGGCGGCGCAACCCTCGAAACGGAGTGGCTGACATGAATAGAACAAATCGGCTTGCCGCCATCGTTATGGCATTGCAGCACGGTCACGAAACGGCACATTCACTTGCAGAAAAGTTTGAAGTTTCCCGCCGTACCATCCTGCGGGATATCCAATCTCTCTCAGAGATGAATGTCCCGATCATTGCTATCTCCGGTCCCGGAGGCGGCTTCAGACTTATGGAGGGGTATGTACTGCCCCCACTGCAATTAGACCCGGTTGAAGCAGCTACTCTCATCTTTGCTCTCGAAGGCCTAAGCCATTATGCAGATACCCCTTTTCAAGAGAAACGCTGGACATTAATGGACAAAATCAAAAGCATTATTCCGGATGATGTCAAAGCAAGGATGGATCCCATGCTCAAACAACTGCAGCATGATGTTCCCGAGCGAAACTACATCCTTCATCATCTGGAACCGCTTCTGGCTTGTATCCCGGAGCAAGGGTGGCTGCGTATGTTATACCGCTCTGCTTCCCTTCAACGCTGGCTAACGATCTGCCCCATTCGAATCTATGCTTCAGCCGGTTTCTGGTATTGTGAAGCGTATTCGGAGGAGCATGGTGAACAGCGCCTGTTCAGGGCAGACCGTATTCTGGACGTTACGCCAGTTGAGCTACTTGAATCACAACAGCTGGCAGAACAGGCAAAGCGACAGCGCAGCAAACCGAAATCTCCCGAACCTTCTCCGACACGTGTTACCGCACGTCTGAGTTACAGCGGAATGATCGAGGCAGAACAGGACAAGCATATTGGAGAACGGATGACCGAGATTGCTCCGGATGTATGGGAACTGTCCTTTCTCTGCCCTCCCGGTGAGTGGGCCTGGGCCGTACGATTTTTTTATCGACTTGGAAGTGAAGCAGAAGTACTTGAACCCGAGAACCTTCGCTGCGAGATTCGCAAACATGCCGAGGAAGTATACCAGATGTATCTTACTTCCAACAATAATCGTTGTAGCACACGCTAAAAAGGAGCTTGCCAAAATCATGATAAATGAGCATGAATCGATCGTAACTTACGAAGAAGCTGTGCAGCGAATAGAGGCTGTGGGACTGCTCCCACTCGCCCCTTTATTTCCTGAATACCCTTCACTGTCCTCCATAACGCCTAAAGAAAACTGGCACAAGGATAACGAGTTTGATCCCTGGTTGTGGCGTTCACGTCTGGCTGAGGAAGAGATCGCTGCCTATGGCAAATTTCTCAAAAATAAAGCCATTCTTGTCTCACGCGAATATTTCCCATGGGTGCACCGTCTGCTAGCGGACTCCAGAGTCATGAAAGAACAATATGACGCGGGTTTGCTCTCTCGAGAAGCATTCAAACTGTATGAGATAATCGAGAAGCATGAGGGGATTGATGGACGTACGTTGCGTTCACAGGCAGGTTTTGGGGCCAAAGAGGACAAAAAAGCATTTGACCAGGGGCTGCTGGACCTTCAAGGCATTAGCGCTATTGTCATCTGCGGCACCAAAGAAAAAGAAGGCCTCGCTGAAGGCAAAGTTGCTTGGAACAGCTCTGCTTATGAGACCTCAGGCTGCTGGATGAAGCGTCAAGCTATTAAGCCGTTTGAGGGCAGCGTTGCAGATGCGAGCGAACTCCTGGTACAACAATTGGAGAAACATACTTCTGCTGCCGCACTCACCAAAATCAAAAAATCCTTTGCGATACATTGATTGAAATACTTGTAAACGACAAATCCCGGAAGCCGAAAAGGGCTACCGGGATTTGCTGTATATACGTTTATCATACATGCAACTGATATAAAGCAACGAACGAATACCATTACAGGATGACTCCATCCTTGAATATTGCAATTTCCCGAAATCCATGCTGCTCGCTGAGCGTATGCGCCCGTCCTGAAGCAATATCGATCAGTTGGCTGAACAGCTCTACTTTCACGTCTTCCATCGTCTTTCCTTCCAGCAGTTGACCTGCGTTAAAATCGATCCAGTGCTTTTTCCGATTTGCGAGGTCAGATTGGGTTGCAATTTTGACGGTAGGTACCGGGCCTCCAAAAGGCGTTCCGCGACCTGTCGTGAAAAGAACAATGTGCGCACCCGCAGCAGACAGTGCCGTAACAGACACGAGATCATTCCCCGGAGCTTCCACAATGTTCAGGCCGGTTTGAGTGACACGTTTGCCATAACGAAGCACATCAACTACGGAAGAACGTCCTCCCTTTTGCGTACATCCCAAAGATTTTTCTTCCAGCGTGGTAATCCCGCCTGCTTTGTTCCCTGGTGAAGGATTTTCATATATATTCTGACCATGGTTCACAAAGTATTGCTTGAAACCGTTCACCAAGTCTACCAAATCATCAAATACCTGCTCATTGGCCGCCCGATTCATCAGAATGGTCTCTGCACCAAACATCTCGGGAACTTCGGTCAATATGGCCGTACCTCCAGCAGCAACCAGCATATCCGCAACGGAGCCAACGAGCGGGTTCGCCGTAATTCCGGACAGACCGTCCGAACCGCCGCACTTCAATCCAATTTTGAGCTTGCTCAAAGGTAGCGGCTGACGCTGTTCATGTTCGACGAGCTCCACGAGCTCTTCCATCAGACGCAGTCCTTCCTCAAGTTCGTCATCTGTTTCCTGCGCTTTGAGAAAACGGACTTTTCCCTGATATTCCGGTGCGATACATTCGCGGAACTGGTCTACCTGATTATTTTCGCAACCCAGACCAATGACCAGCACGCCGCCAGCATTCGGGTGTTCCACCAGGGAAGCCAATACCTGCTGCGTATATTTCAGGTCATCTCCCAGCTGCGAGCAGCCGAACGGGTGTGGGAAATGATAAACACCATCCACCCTGCTGCCGAACTGCGACTGGCCCATCCGAGCCAAAGCCTCACATACTTTATTAATGCAGCCGACCGTATTTACAATCCAGATTTCATTACGGATACCTGCTTCACCGTTAGGGCGCAGATACCCATCAAATGAACGCAGATGTTCCGGAGGCATGTCCGTCTGAACAGGTGGTCCTGGCTGATACTGATATTCAAGTAATCCGTGAAGTCCTGTTTTTAGATTGTGACTGTGAACCCAGCTCCCCTGCTCAATCTGTTCTTTGGCTATCCCAATGGAAAAACCATATTTCATCACATCCTCGCCCGGTGCGAGGGTACGCACAGCAATTTTATGGCCTTTGGGTACGTCATCCCTTAATGTAAAAGCGCTGCTGTCTGGCAGGGTAATGCTTTCCCCTTTTACATAATCCCGAAGGGCTATAATGACATCGTCCTGCGGTTGAATCGCAATCCAGTCATTGACTGTACGTGTTGTGTTCATTAACTCTCACCTTCCAGCAAACCAATTTCGTAAACGAGTGCTTCGCGAAGCCCCTCTCGATCATCCAGATTCTCCCCCCAGATCGATACATCAGACAATACAGCAGCTACACTCTGCTCTAATTGCTGCTTATCCCTCTTCAGAGGATCATAACTATCCCAATGCTTGGCGAGTGCAGCCAATACATCCACATCATCCCGAAGCAGGACGGACTCACCGTTCAGACGCTGTGCCATATAACCATCTGGCGTAGCCACTGGACGATATAGACACAATAGTCCCGCAAATCCCTTTACGAGCCGTGCAGGCCAGCTCCCCTGATTTTGCTCATAGGCCAAAAGTGTAGGCAGCACACGGACCTTGAACTTTCCTACTGTATTTAATGCAATATCCTGCAGCTTGTGATTAATATACGGATTGAGGAAACGTTCAAACACTTCAGCTGCGTACTGATCCAGATTATGATCCGGCATATCCAGTGCAGGTACGATCTCCTGATGTACCGCTTCTCTGACCCATGAGCCAAACTGCGGGTCTTCCATCGTCTCTCTTACATGTTCCTTGCCTTGCAGAATGCCGAGCGAAGACATGAGGGTATGAGCACCATTCAGAATACGAACTTTGCGCAGTTGAAAAGGTTTCAAATCCTTCACCCAATGTACGTTGAGTCCCGCCTGTTTTAGGGGGAGTTTCTTGTCCAGTGCTTCATCTGCCTGAATGGCCCAGAAATGATACGGCTCTGCCGTATTGACCAGTAGATCCTCGTATCCCCAGCGATTGGTCAGGGAATCGGCTTCTTCCGTAGTCGGTGCACCCGTGACAATCCGGTCAACCAGATTGTTCAGGAACAAATTATGGTTCTCAACCCATGAACGGAAGCCTTCAGAATAACCGAAATCTTCACTATGCCGCAGCACACAACTGCGCAGTACATCCCCGTTGCCCTCAAGCAACTCACACGGCAGGTGAATCAATCCTCGGGATGGATCCCCATCAAAGCGCAGATAACGTTGATGCAAAAAGACCGTCAGTTTACCCGGAAATGATTGTACCGGTTCACCCTGCGTGTACTCTGAATACGTATATTTCAATCCCGATTCAGTTGTATTGGAGATGACAAACTCCAGGGAAGGCAATTCCGCTAGCTTCAGAAAATCCTGCCATTCTTCGTATGGATTAATACACTGTGAAAAAATCGAGATCATTTCCGTACGTTCCACTGCTTTTCCCTGTGATAGCCCCCGGGTAATCATCGTGTACAATCCATCCTGATCACGAATTTGTTCCAGCTTCGCCTTTCCCCCAGGCCGAGGTTGGGTCACCGCAACACTGCCATGGAATTTGCCTTGTCTGGCACTCTCATGAAGCATCCAGTCTGCAAACCCACGCAAAAAGTTGCCTTCCCCAATCTGTAGTACCTTTACGGGACGTTCCATCACTTCTTTGCACTTGCGCTGGCTATCACTTCCGAGCAGATTCAGCTTTAGCCTTGGTCTTTTCGTGCTCGCCGACATGAACACTCACCTCATCGTTTTATTTGTCAACATCAGATGCCCGCTGCACGACACACAGCCGCTTACACTTCCATTGAAAACGCTTTAAATCCATTGTATCATCAATAAAAGGAAATTTAATTGCTTATATTGCGGTAAATGTACTCTTTCATGATCAGGTGTATTCTCTTTTTTTGTAGCCACTGTTTCGAAAGGAGATCGAATGGAACGTTCACCCGTTCGTACAACCATTCAGGCGGAATCGGGGATTCCCTTTCGTCTGGTGTATGCAGATACCAAGTCCCCCCAGAACGAGTTGCCGGATCATCTTCATGACTGGCATGAAATTATTTATGTATACCGGGGTCAGGGCACCATTTTCATTGATACCGGTCTTGAGGACATGCAGGAGGGCGATTTGTTCATCATTCCTGGCAGCACGGTACATCGCGCATTGCCGGATGCCGGGAATCCGGTGACTTCGTCGGCTTTGTTCTTCAGTCCAGGATTACTGGCCTCCACAGCGGGAGGCAATGCGTCAGCCATACTCTCTCTATTTGAACGCTGCCGCAAACGCAGGGTGTACAAGAGGCATCTGCAGGCCAAGGAGCAAGCCCAGGTTGCCGCGTTAATTGACGACATTCATGCAGAATTCCAGTTAGAACATCACCTGAGTGCCCACGCCGCTCTGCTGCGGTTGCAACTCTTACTTATTTATCTGGAGCGATTGGAGGCAGTTGGTCCTGCAAGTCCTGCCAGAAGTGTTCCTGGACCAGGCTGGCTCTCCTCTACGCTGACTCATATGGATGAAGAGCTGCGCAGTGGCCTTTCCTTGCCGGAACTGGCACGGCAGGCGGCCGTATCCCCGGCGCACTTCAGCCGTGCGTTCAAAAGGTATACCGGCATGACGCTAACTGACTATGCATTGGCCCGCCGGGTCATTATGGCGAAAGAGCACCTTCTTCGAAGTGATGAGACGATGGCCGTTGTTGCCGATGCCTGCGGCTTTGAGAGCCTGCCCCATTTTTATCGTCAATTCAAGAAACTGACGGGTACCACACCCGCTGCTTACCGTAAAACCATGAAGAGTCAGGATCAAACGTGATTGTCACGACATCCTGAAATGTAGAGATTTGTCTGTGTGTAACATATTCTTCCATACTATTCGTGTGGTATGTTATAATACTGAATTACAATGTCGGAAACGATGCGTTTCTGCTGCCAGAGGAGCCTTACATCCCATGTTAAACGAATTGAATCGCAGAAATATCGGCATCTTCGCACACGTCGATGCAGGGAAAACAACAACAACAGAACATATGTTATTTCAAAGCGGTGTCGTACGTAGTCCAGGTCGCGTAGATGACGGAACAACAGCCACAGACTCTCTGGATATTGAAAAGGAACGAGGCATTTCCGTGCAGGCGGCTATGACCTCTTTGATCTGGAAAGATACGATTATCGATCTGATTGATACGCCGGGACATATCGATTTCAGCTCTGAGGTAGAACGATCCCTGCGTGTTATGGACGGAGCCGTTCTGATTGTGTCCGCCGTGGAAGGGGTTCAATCCCAAAGCGAGACCATCTGGCATGCTCTCCGCTCGCTTGGAATTCCTACCCTGATTTATATTAACAAAATGGATCGGGTTGGCGCCTCTGCTGAGACGGTTATCGATCAGATCCGCTCCAGTCTCTCTCCCTTCGTATGCGAGATCCAATCCTTTCGTATCAATGAAGATGTGTTCGAGGGCATTGACTCCTTATGGAATGAGAGCCAAACGCAAGTGAAGGGTTCTTCTTCATCTATCCCCGGCCTTTTTGAATTACTGGCCGAACTCGACGAAGATCTGATGGAAGCCTACATTAATGGTGAAACGCTGCCTGTTGACCAGCTAGATGCAGCATTTCGCAAACAAGTGCATCAGGGAGAAGTGTTCCCCATTTGTTATGGTGCTTCTGGCAAAGGGATCGGCGTAACTGAGCTGCTGGATGCCATCATCGAATTTCTTCCTGCACCTGCACAGCCTCAAGAACCTTCAGTATCCGGGGTTGTATTCAAAATTGAACGGGATAAAACGATGGGCCGTACAGCCTATGTTCGTATGTATGGTGGCAGCGTGCATAATCGGGATACGATCTATAACTCCACTCGGAAGCTGGAAGAGAAAGTGACACAGATTCGCCGAATGGATGGTCGGAAATGGGCGGATACCGGTGCTGTTCATGCCGGACAGATCGCCGCACTGTACGGACTAAGCGAAACCCATGTTGGTGATATTATTGGCAGCCCCGAAGGTGTGCCTCCTGTACCCCAGCTGGCTGTTCCCTTGTTGACTGTGCAGGTCCATGGTAAAGACACGGCTCGTTATCCTGACCTTGTAGCAGCATTGCAAGAGCTGACGGATGAAGATCCCCTGCTCGATTTGCAATGGTTACCTGAGGAACGGGAACTGCATCTTAAAGTTATGGGAACCATTCAGCTTGAGATTCTGTCCAGCCTGTTGATGAGTCGTTTCGGACTGAATGTCGTATTCGACCCGCCGTCCGTCATCTATAAGGAAACTCCTCGTTCTTCTGGGGAAGGCTTCATCGCGTATACGATGCCCAAGCCCTGCTGGGCCATTCTTCGATTCAGCATTGAGCCATTGCCGCGTGGCAGCGGTCTGGTCTACTCATCCACCGTCCGCACGGATCATCTCCTGCTTCGTTATCAGAATGAAGTGGAGCGCCGCATTCCCGAAGCGCTATCTCAGGGGTTGTTGGGATGGGAAGTTACCGACCTGCGCATCACGCTAATTGAAGGAGAGCACCATGTCTGGCATACCCATCCACTGGATTTTGTGGTAGCCACGCCGATGGGGATCATGGACGGATTGGCAAGCACCGGTACAACCCTGCTGGAACCCATTCTGAATTTTCGGTTAACCGTCCCTGAGGAGTACGGTGGCAAAGCGCTCAGTGATCTGGTACATATGAGGGCAACCTTTGAAGCGCCGATCATCGGAGGCGGACGATGTATCGTTGAAGGACGTATGCCTCTGGCAAGCTCCATGGATTATCCTGTGAAGCTGCGTTCAGAGACGAGCGGACGCGGGGTGCTCACGACTTCTTTTGCCGGGTATCAGGATTGTCCTTCGGAGGTGACCCATACGCGGAAACGCAGAGGAGTTAACCCGCTGGACCAATCCAAATATATTTTAAGTGTTCGAAATGCGATTACATCATAATTGGAGTTGACTTTGTCGTGCTGATTAAATTTCTAATCTTTGGCCTGCTGTGGCGGATTGTAGGCAATCCGTTCTTGGCTGTTCTTATTTTCCTCATTATTCTGTATTTCCTGGATCGTCGCTATGTTGGGGTGATGCCAAGCTTCATGAAGCCACTTAAACGTATGCGTAACATCTCACGGCTCCGGCAACAGCTTGCCATGAGTCCGAATGAAGTCTCTTCCAAGCTGGATCTGGCACGTCTGTTGATTGAACGCAAACGTTATAGCGAAGCTCATGCCTTGCTGCTGGAACTGGAACGTCCTTACGAGCAATCAGCCGAATACTGGGAGGAGCTGGGCACAACTGAGCTTCATCTGGGCCAAACGGAAGAAGGAGAGCGTCATATTTTGCAGGCACTGGATATTAATCCAAGGGTGAAATATGGACGTCCTTATCTGACACTTGCAGGTGCATTCAAGGATACTCACCGGGACAAAGCGCTGGCATACGTTCAGCAATTCCAGGAGATTCATTCCTCATCCAGTGAAGCGTATTATCTGCTCGGCTCGGTGTACCGCTCCCTTGGACGTACTGCTGATGCAAAGCAAGCCTACGAGCAATCACTTAACGTATATCGCTCCCTGCCAAAATATAAGAAGCGCCAGGAACGTCGCTGGGCTGTTCGCAGCTGGTTCCGCAAGCGTGGACTGTAAAGCTGTTTGATTACGTTAGATTGAGCATTGGATTCGACGTCGTGAATTTGAAATGTACGCATCCATCCATTCATTCATGATAAACGATTTCACCAAATAAAAAGTGCACTGATTCTTGCCCCAAGGCAGAAATCAGTGCACTTTTGTTATACATCCACATGTTGCAGAGTTAAATCAGCAGCTTACGCAGCCGTTCCTCATTACCTTTCATCCAGTCTACCCGTTCTCTCAGCTTCCTGATTTGCTGCACAGCCACTTCAGGCTCATCTATACCTTCGAACAATCGACTGATAAAATGCATCACCACATCCAGACTTCGAAGCAAAATAAGCGCTGGAATCACGCTCAGCTCCTCTGGTTCCAGGTTGACCTGTTGCCTGAATCCCTGAATCATTCCCTCCAAAGCCTCCCACATCCATGCCTGCTCCTTGTCCATCGTCAGAAAGTCAGACATGGGCACAGCAAGCTCCATTATCCGCAGATCCCATGTGGCAAATTCAAAATCCAAAATGGCACATATGATATCCTGAGAGTCTACCAATACATTGGATGCATTCAAATCCCCATGGACCAGTTGATGTGGCAAAAGCTCCATGCCTCGCAGCGTATTGAATAAGTCTGGCAATACAACCTTCAGCTTCTGCAAGTCATCCGCACATGCCATCAGCGTATCCAGGGGTGAGATGCACAGTTGTAACAGTTTCTCCGGTGAACAGAGCGGGTAAGCTTCCTGAATCTGATAATAGGGCGGATAAACGGGAGCCAGGGATATGGGAAGGTGCGCCATAACGGAAGACAGCATGCCAGCCGCCCTGCCCAGCCCACTCAGCTGATCGGGTGTATTCCACACGGGATTATGGCCCTCACGATAATGGAACAACGTCACGATTTTGCTCCGGCCCGAGGAACGATCCTGCACAGCAAGAAATGTTGCATGCTTCTCATCAGGAAGGCTAACGGGCGCAGGCACATCAAGCTCAAACTCTGAACGTGACAAGGCAGACAGCACCTCGTGTTCAAAAGCAATTTTCATTTGATCATTATGCGTTTCATACTGCCTCAGCACGTAACATTCTTCGTCTACATCTACCATGAAGGTAGAGTTGTTCATGCCTCCCTTTCCACGCTGAGCTTTCCAATTGGACGTGAAGCCATATGAGGATAAAACTGTGGATATGAGCTGCTGTTCTGAATCGTTTAGGGAACCTGAATCGATGATGTGCACCAAAAATAACTCCTTTATCTCACGTAATACAACCTCTATATGTCCTCATCTTAACGGAAGTATTTCTTTCGGTCTAGTCAGCTTCGAGGTAATAGTCATTATAAGCTTCACTGCCTGCTGATCAGGCAAATGGATAGTATCCTGTACGATTCAATTGTTCTGCAATCACGCGATAGCCTTTTGCATTTGGATGAACCCTGTCCCAAAATAATAGTTCACGTTCACGCCCTTCAAACCGGTCATAGACCTGAGCACAGGCATAGTTCCCCGATCCTGCACCATTCAGAAAGGAATTATATTGCCGCACCCAGTATGCAGCTTCTGCCGCTTGCGGATACGGGTTGTACAACCCAATCGTACGGACCATATATACACTGTTTCCTTTCAACTGCCGGATGTGCCTCATAATCTGTGACACGTTACTGCGAGTATCCCCAAGCACCTGTGTCATCTTACTTGCATTCGGGATCCCGCCGCTCGCTTTGAATGTACGGATCAGATCATTCCCACCAATCGACAACGTAATAATATCCGCCTCACGCAGCGATTGCCGTACTCTTGGATTGTTGGATATCATCTGCAGCATTTCCCCTGACGTAAGTCCATTCACTCCCAAATTATCCATCGATACAAACGTACGCACATTCATTTCTGCCATTCTCCGATATAAAGGAACAAAGCCGGTGCCCAGCAGCGCTCCTGTACCTACCGTTAATGAATCTCCTATAGCCACATATCGATATACCATCCCGCCGCCCCTCTCTGCTGTGTTATAAACTACTCCATATACAATTCCTATATATCGTATGAGAGGAACGGAGACAAGGCGCGGGATGGTGTCCGTAGGCATACACATTTATTTGTTCGTTTCACCAATGGTTTGCACAAAACCATACAAAAAACCCGCCGGGAATCCAGCGGGGCTGTTCATATATCATTTGATTACATACCTATGTTACGATCCGAATCAACGGAATCTGCCTGTTCCTTGTTCGGGAATGGCCACCAGTTGGCACGGCCAAACATTTTCACCATTACAGGAACGAAGAATGGCAGGAACAACAGAGAATACAAGATCAGTCCGCTGAGTACAACCGTCGCAATCTGCATCATCGAAAGAACTCCCGATGGATACATTGCGGCAAAGGTTCCACTCAGAATGACGGCTGCAGACAGGATAACCGTACCCATGTTTTTCATGGCATATAGCATGGCATCCTGTACTCTCATGCCTTTGTTCTCATTGAAACGGTCCATCAGGAAGATGCTGTAATCCACACCCAGTGCAATCAGCATGACAAAGCCGAAGAACGGTGTAACCCAGCTGATACCCGAGAACCCAAGTATATTCACAAAGATCGCTTCAGTCAGGGCCATGGATGTGAAATAAGCCAGCAACAACGAGACAATCAGATACAGCGGCATAATAACCGAACGGAGCAGCAGGACCAGAATGATAAACGTTCCTGCAAGCATCAGCATAACTGTGCGTGTGTAGTCGTTGTTGGAGACTTCCTGCAGATCTGCAAATGTACTGGTTACCCCGCCAATTGCAATATCCGCTTTTTCAAGTGCACTACCCTGTACGGCACGATGTACAGCAGCTTCAATATCCGGAACACGATCAATCGCTTCAGTTCCATATGGATTCTCGGCAAAAATAACGTCAATCGTCATCGTTTTCCGATCTTTGGACAGATACGTATCGAATACCTGCGTGAAGTCCTTACTATTCAGTGCTTCTTCAGGAACATACCAGCCTGCCAGATCGGAATCAGGAGAGTTTTGCAATTGTGTCAGGTAGTCCTGTGCTGAATCGAGTCCACCTGATACCTGTTCGATTCCATCTACACTCTGATTAAGACCATCTGTCAATTGAGTCAGTTGACCACTCAGATCCGAGAAGCCTTGCTGAATTTTCTCCTGACCCCCCTGAAGCTGACCAAGTCCATTCTGGATTGAAGGAATTTCACTAATCACTTTACCTTGACCGTCAGCGGCCTGTTTGAGACCGGATTGTAACTGACTGATTCCCGTCACAATCTGACCCAGACCATCGGCAAGTGCCTTCTGTCCGGATGCTGCGGACGCAAAGCCAACGTTCGCCTGATTGATTCCAGCCGCGGCTTCGCCCAGCTTGGTTTGAATTTGACCCAAACCTTGAGCGAGCTGTGCCGTGCCGGTACCTGTTTCACCAAGGGTTCCTTTGACCCGCTGATAATCGGCATCTTGCAGCAACTCAGGATAGCGCTCTTCAAGCGCTGTAAACGAATCATTCAAGCTGGTCAACGCTGTAGATACACCTTTGAGCTGTTGTTGCAGTTCACCTACACCATCACCCAGCGCAGCGACACCTGCTCCTGCCTGACGATAGGCTTGAAGCAGCTGATTGTTTGCCTGTGCAAGTTGATCCGCACTCGTTTTGGCTTTCTGCAGACCTGCTTTTAGATCACCGGCGCCCGAGGAGCCGTCACGAATACCTTTTTCAATCTGCTGAAGTCCTTCCGACAACTGTGTAATACCAGACTGCAATTGGGAAGTACCTTTGGTCAGTTCTCCAGCCCCATCCGCAGCTTCTTTAAGTTGGGGTTCATTTTTGCTTAACTGACTGCTGGCTTCGCTCAGACCATCACGGATTTTATCCAGACCCGTTTTACCTTCGCCCAAACCATCAGACAATGTGCCTACTTGTTGTGTCACTTCAAAATCTTTGATCTCATCACCGGTTGGACGTGTCATACTGCGGACACCAGAGATCCCTGGCACCTTCTCCACTTCCCGGCTGATCTTTTCGGCGAGCGCCATATATTTGGCATTATCCATGGCTTCATCATTCTGGATAACGACCTGACCCGGCAAGGATTCACCAGGACCGAAGCTGTCGGAAATGATATTGAATGCTTTGACCGAATCATATTTCTCACCAATCTCATCAAGACTGTTAAACGACAATTTGCCGTCGTAAGTTGCCAGCAATGGCACACATACCGCTGCAACGATGAGCAGGGCTGCCCATGGACGTTTTAGGGAGAAACGACCGGCTGCACCATAAATCTTGCTCTCGGCATGCTCCAGTGAACCCTTGGAAGGCCAGAACAGCCTTTTGCCCAGCACTGCCATGAAAAATGGAACAATCGTGACTAATGCCAGCATCATCACGGCAATACCAACAGCAACTGCTACCGCGGAACGATACAACATAAACTGTGCAAAACCAATGGCAATGAATCCAACCAGCACGGCGAGTGCGGAGAAGAATACCGTTTTGCCTGCAGTTCGATAAGTAGCAATAATGGCATCCCACGTATTTTCATGATGAGCCAATTCTTCCTTGAACCGGCTAATCAACAGGATGCAATAGTCCGTACCGATCCCGAACATGACTGCCACCATAAAGATCTGCGTAAACGTCGATATAGGGAAGTCTAGTCCGTCCACAAGGAACGCAACAATCTGCTGTGAAACAATGTAGCTGATCCCCACCGTAAGCAGTGGAACAAATGGAGCGACAAAAGAACGGAATACAAGGAACAGGATGAGCAAAATAAATACTACGGTAATGTACTCCGATTTTTTGAGTCCTTCTTGGGAACTTTCCACCGTATCCTCATCAATTAAGCCTTTACCGGTTATGTAATGCTCCACATTGACCGATGACAAAGCTTCATTGAGATCTTCGCGCATTTCCTTGACTGTACGATCTCCCTGATCAATGGAAAGCGACGTTAGGATCGTCTTGCCATCGGCAGAGATCATTTTGTCTGATAATTCTGGTTGAGAGAACGGTTCCAGTATGGACAGAATGCCCAGTTTCTCTTTTTCGGCCTCCAGTTTCTTAACGGCCTGTTCTGCCTCTTCTTTACCCTCGGCACCCAAACCATCCGGATTATAAAATACAAGAGCCAACTGGCTGCCCTGCTGCTCTCCCTTTTGTGCTGCGGCTTCTTCCAGAATCGCCGCTGCCTGGGTGGAAGAGTGTCCTTCAGGAACCGAAAACTGTCCCTTTTCCCGAATCAATTCACTCATGTTAGGGGCGGTGAACATTAATACGGCAGCCACAACGACCCATAGCCCCATCAACCACCATCGCGCTTTCAAAATCGTTCTCATTCGTTCTCCTGTCCTCCTTCATGCGTTAGCAAAGCTGCGAGCTTCTCAAAAGATTCAATGAAATTCTGAACCTCTTCCGGTTTGAAATGGACCAAATACGGCTCCAGAAGCTGCTGTATTTCCTGTTCCGTTTCCCTGTATACTTCACGTCCATTGTCCGTCAGGGTCAAATAAACAACTCTGCGGTCACGCTCATCCCCGGCCCGATGGACCAGATCCCGATCCACCAGCTTGTTGACCAGAGCAGTGATACTGCTCTTGCCTACACACAAAAGCTCTGCCAGATCAGAAGGCGTACATAAGGGTTTCTCCTCAATCATACGAAGTGCACAGAACTGATCTGTGGTAATGGTTTGGCCCAGGCGTTCACGTATCTGGGTATCAAACCGTTTGGTTACCAGGAAAGAAGCATCCAAATAGCGGTTAACCAAACTTCTAGCATCCGGTGTGTTCATTCTTCATTCTCCTTCCTTCGAAATATAGTTCACTCATAGAACTATTCTTCAATGAAACTATTCTATAATGAAACTATATTGCAAAGCAATACGTTTTTCCTATTTTTATTAAACAAACGACAAAAAAACAGGACGTCCGACTCAGCTGCTTCGCCAAATCCAACATCCTGTTATGATTATGCTCTCTTTACGTTACACAGTAGTAGACATCTACTAGTCTTCGTCTTGCTCCTCGTCCTTCTCCAATACACAGCGGAAGCGCTCCACACCCGGAACCAATTCACCCAGGCTATACACCACGAATCCCGTATTTCGATAAAACTCTACCGCTTCCACATCGGTCTCTGCGATCAGTCTGTCGGGGTTATATTTGGCCAGCACCTGTGAAATCATGCCACGACCATAATTTTTAAAACGGTTCTCAGGCAGGACTGCGATGTGATGAATAGTGATCTCACTCGTTCCTGTACTTTCATATCCAATCAGACCGATCAGCTGGCCTTCGTCTTCATAACCGTCCAAATGCAGCTCGTCCTTATTAACATACTGTTGTAACGCACGATTCAGGTGATCCGGGTCGGGAAAGACCGAGTAGGACAACAGCTCCTGCACTTCCGGCTCCTGTATGCGTGATTTCAATTGAATTAACACCCTGATTCCTCCTATAACTTGCTTGATTCCGTTATCGTATTGTAGTCGTTAGCCTTTAAAAGTTCAAGTCGTATGCCGTTTAAGCTCCGATTGGAGTTCAGACGTGATACCTTCAGGCACCTGAATTCCTGCCAAATGATATGCATCCAGCAGCGCACCTCCGACTGCCGGCACATTGCTGGTAATGTAATGAATCTGTTGTCCACCCGGTTTATAGGCTGTATCCAGCCCCTTTCGAACGGCCTCCACCATATAAGGTGTACTCAGACAACTTCCTGTAAGCGTCATGCGCACCTGCTGATCTTTAAAACACGATGCAAGCATGAGAATACCCACAACGGCCGTATCCGCTGCTGAATCACATACTCTGACCGCAAGGGGAATATTTTCGGCTGCTGCTTCGGTAACCAAAGGAGCCATTTGCCCAAATATCCGATTGATCGCCTGTCTATTTTCAGCAAAACCTGATACGCCCAGTGCAGCAAGCTCCGGAATCGAAGTTACATTCCAATAGGCTAGTATCTGCTCGATCCAGGGTTGTTCCTGTGGACCATAACGTCCCGCAAGGATGGAATGCACCGTGTCATAAGCCAAAAAACGAGCTGCTGTTGGCGCATAGTGGCCGAACTGGTCATTGCGGAGCCAGGTCCCCTGTTCCGTTTTACCCAGAATCAGAGAGCCTGTGCCTCCAATAGCTACAATGCCCGGCTCACCACCAAAGGCTGCCGTATGTGCAATATGCGTGTCATTTACCGCGCTGATTCTGCCCAATATACCGGTTTGGGCGAGTAAAGCTTCAGCCCAGACCGTATCTTCAGGCCGATCCAGGCCTGCCATCCCCGCCTGAATGGAAGCAATCTGCTCCACTTCTAGCCCAGCTCCGCGAATGGCTTCAGCGATGCCCTCCAATACATGCTGCTCTGCATTGGCATCATGATAGCGGTTGCAACCACCTTTTTGCACATAAGACAAAACCTTTCCGTCCTCATCGGCTAATGCCACACGTGTATGGCTTCCCCCGCCATCCATCCCAATCACATATGTACTCATTCTGATCCCCCATGTTCTGGTGTGATGATGTCCCCTATCCCATGATGCTTCTCGTGATGTTCCTATTAAGCTACCGAGTAATACGAACTGTCGGGACCTTACTACGCGATCCCGGCAGAGCTGCTATTGCTTCTGTGCAGCGAAACGAAGCAGTTCACAACGGAACTGTGTCGGTTCATCATATTTTTCCTCTTCGATCGTCTGTGTTACATGTTCCTGAAGCAGAATGTTCCAATTAGCATAAGCCTTCTCCAGTAATGCGATAGCCTCCGCTGTGGGCAGATTCAATTCAATCAACGGCTCAATCTCCCGGCCTGTGTTGATTTCCTTTTCCTCTACACTCGTACTCATCGTGATACAATGAATGCCGCCTGTACGGGTTCCCGCTTGCAAACGTTCAATAGCTTCCACTAAAGCTTGTTTATTTGAAACATGTTCCAGACAAGAGCAAGCCCCAATATAATCAAAATGATCCGGCTCGATAGCGTAATGCTCAACATCTGCTTTCTCTGCTTGCACGATATGATCAACCTGATATTCTTTCGCATATTTGCGAAGTCCATCTACAGCCTCATCCAGCAAATCCACCCCGATAACTTCACTATTTGTTTGCCCGAGACGCTGTGCAATAGGTATCGTATGTCTGCCTACACCACATCCCAAGTCGAGAACTCGCAGTTCCGTCTTATGGGCAAGGAGACGCTCCAGCATATCCATAACCATAGGCATGGGCCTCGCCATCCAGGTACCGGACGCGAATAATTCATTATTCTGATAGAAGTTAGAATGGTAACCTGCCTCTGCTTTCCGTGCAGCCTCAAATTGTTCATTTGCCATAAAAGCACCTCCATAGATTAGATATTAATCGTCAATGTCCCCGAACCTGCAAACAGAATAATGGTGAGAATTACCATCACTACAAATGCCCCAGTTACGAGTAATTTACCTGTATCCTGCTTATACGTATTGTCATTAAATAACATCACGCCGCCGATGGTCATGGCTATCGGAGGAAGAAACAGTGTCATCAGAACAAGCAACACAATTGAATATCGATCCAATATAAATTCATCATTTTCAATCATGTACGGTTGTTCAGGCTGAACCGTTTTGGTAGTAACCAGATTGCCGCAAGATTTGCATTTGAACTCATCCTCTGCCATTTTTTCATGACAATATGAACAAACTCTAGGTGTATATGGCATCTCGCACCTCCCCTTAAGGACATCTTCTACTTAATACCCAGGTTGCTTTATTGGAATCAGATGAATGATGATACTACAGAAGAATTCGATAGGTTCTTTGTCAAAAAGGATTCAAGTACATCTTCGTATCGGGGACGATCCACTTGAAACGCTGTTCCATGACCCGCACGGGGGATAGTCAACAGTTCTTTTTCTGTCGGACAAGCTTCATATAGTCTGTAAACCATTTCCGTCGGAACAAACGTATCTGCCTCACCATGAATAAAAAGAACAGGAACAGGAACTTGAACTTTGGTGAGTTGATTTAGTGCCGATGCCTCCCCAAAGAAGTAGCCTGCCTTCCATTTAGAGATAAGACTGGTAACGGGTATAAACGGATATGCGGGCAACTTGTATAGCTGCTTGAGCTGGAAGGTCAGTTCATCCTTCACGGAGGTATACGCACAATCCGATACGATGGCCTTCACCTGATCAGGGAGAGCTTCACCACCTGTCATCAATACTGTAGCGCCTCCCATCGAAATTCCATGCAAGATGATCTCCGTCTCCGTACCGACCTTGCCCAGAACCCAATGGACCCACTGAACATAATCTCTACGGTCCAGCCAGCCGAATCCGATGATATTGCCTTCACTTTGACCATGACCCCGATCATCCGGCATGAGCACGTTGTAGCCCATCTTTTCAGCATAAAAGCGCGCAAAACCTGCCATCTCTCTGCCTTTTCCCGAATAACCATGAGCCAGGATAACTGTTGGTTGCTGCGATCCCCTGTGGGAAGGAAGCCATGTTCCATACAGCTTTAATCCATCATGGGATTCAATATATATATCTTCGATTGGCTGCGTATTAAGCCACGTCAAGTCAGACGCACTGCTGATAATTTCGTTATCCGGTTCTGGCATGAGGTTCGGATTATCAACCAGAAATGATTTTGGAGCACGCCTTATGGCGGTTTTGAAGAAGTAAAGTCCACCTAACCATAGTAAGGCAAGAACGATCAGCACCAGAACGGCAAGGCTGTATAATAACATGAACATTTCCCTCTCTTTCAGTCGATCTTCCACGTGAAACATGTATGTATACTATCTATCGTTTCGTAATTTCTCCGGACAAAGATGCTTGTTGCCACTTCTGAATCACGTTGTTTAGAGCTTCAAGCGTGAAGGGTTTACCAATAAAATCATCCATTCCGGCTTCAAAACATTTCTCTTTCTCTCCATCCATAACATTTCCTGTCATCGCAATAATCGGAATGGGATGCCACAACTTATCCTGTTCTATGGCTCTGATATGGCGTGTCGCCTCCAGTCCGTCCATTACAGGCATCATGTTATCCATCAGGATCATACTATATTTATTGCTGAGAAAAGCCTCGCTAGCCTCTTCCCCATTAGAGACGGCATCCACCTGCGTCATGCCCAGCTTTTTGAGTTGCATTTGCACAACTTGCCGATTTATGACGTTATCGTCTGCCAGCAAGATTGATATCGGAAGAGATGTACGATTCTGCTCCTGGTTCTCCTTGCCGTGAACCATCTGATTGGATAACGATTCATTCGTTCTGTGCGATGATTTCATCTCGCCATGTTCATTAGACATCACATGATCACTCTCCTAATCGCGAATTATGCCATACTGCTTATACGAAGGCTTCACTCAATCTTTTGCAGCAACTTCAACAGCCTCGATCGTCCCCGTTCAAATACAACCTATTTATTCATTATACATGAACGACGAATGGCATACATTCATATAAAAAAACTGACCTGCGTTATTAACGCAAGTCAGTTTTCCCCTCTGCGGCGAGTCCAAGCTTTTTTAACAAACGAATTGCATCTGCCTTTTCCGAAGGTTCCAGTCCATCCACCGCATCAATGATCACCTGGTGGTGCTGAGGAAAGATTTGTGTGAACAGATGTCTTCCTTCCTCCGTCAATTCAGCGTATATGACACGCCGATCTTCCTTGGATGCTCGACGAATCAGCAGATTTTTGTTCTGAAGCTTGTCCACAACATACGTGATATTGCCACTGGACATTAACACTTTCTCACCGATCTTTTGCAACGCCTGCGGCCCTTTATGGTATAACAAATCAAGCACGCCAAATTCTGTCGTATTCAGTCCATGACTCTGGATATCCCGGTTGGACCTGGATGTAACGGAATTGTATGCGCGAGCGAGAACCACAAATAATTGTAAAGACAGTTCCCGATTGTCCTCGTTGTTCGGCATTTCTTAATCCTCCATCAGTTGTTTACATTTCGACCTGCGCCTGAAGATCGTATCTGCTCCCACTCTTCGCGCAGCATTCCCATACGAATTGAATCATAATGTTTGCCATCCACGATGCGGCATTTGCGCATACGTCCTTCCACTTGCAGTCCAGCCTTCGAAGCTGAACGCATCATCCGTTCATTGCCTGACCAGGTTGTCAATCCAACCCGGGCCAGGGGCAATTGCTCGAATAAGTGACTGGACCACATCTGAATTACTCGCGTGCCGATCCCGCGCCCCCATTGGGCTGATCGATATAGCACTATTCCCATTTCCAGCCACAAGGATGGACGATGTTCCCAATAATAGCTGATTGTACCGACGATTCGGCCATTCAACTCAATAATTCGAATGGATTCCGGATCAGCATTGCTCTGAGTTGCTTCAAGTCTTCTTAACATGCTCCGTTCGAAGTCTTCGTAGCTCTCATGTTCAAGGGCATAATATGGCGCATCCCATTGTTTCCATTCCGGTACGTCTTCACTGTAGATCAATTCATAGAGTTCAGTCAGAACCTCTTTCTCCACACATCGAAGAACAATCTCACCATCCACTAACGGGTTTTCCCTCATCTATGCAATGACCTCACTTTCCGTTCATGAACGATGACGCTCATCGATGCTGCCATCATCCTTCGCAAGAATGACGGTGTCCGCCATTTTAATAAACAGTCCATTATCGACAACACCTGGGAGCATATTTAACTGAACGTTAAGCTCCGCAGCATGTTCTATGGCTTCCATGCGGCAATCTGCAATGAGGTTTCCATTATCCGTAAGATAACGTTGATCCCCATCCATGCGCCATTCCGGGTGACACCCAAGTTTCTCCAGCGCCTGGAAGGTCCATTCTGAAGCAAACGGAACCACTTCAACTGGCAACGGGAATTTTCCCAGCTTTTGTACGGCTTTGCTGCCATCGGCCACAATAATCAGTTTGTCGCTGTTTGCAGCTACAATTTTTTCACGCAAAAGCGCACCGCCGCCACCTTTGATCAGGTTAAACTCGGGGTCAACTTCATCTGCACCGTCAATGGTCAGATCCAGACGTCCAATTTGATCAAATGGAACGATCGGAATTCCCCACTCTTTGGCGAGCTTGTCCGATGCTTCCGAAGTAGCTACAGCCTGAATGTTCAACCCTTCGCGTACCCTCTCACCAATTCGACAAATAGCGTAATACGCCGTTGACCCTGTACCCAATCCAACCTTCATTCCATCTTGAACATATTCTGCCGCGCGCTCAGCTGCTATCTGTTTAAGATTCATCTATAAACCCCCGCCTGCTCATGATTTGAGAAATGCATACTGTAGTTATTATAGATAAAACCGCTTCCGATGTATATCTGTGCATGACGTGTTCAACTGGGAGACTTGGCCTGTTTCTCTGCTTCACATGTATCATTGATGTTGATTATGTACATTCTTGGTTAGATTCTCCTCCCTGATATCTTATTTGTGTGGCAGAAGAAAGTCCGTTTTCTGTCGTTTTCACTATTTTTTCAATGTTTTAGGATGTTTTTTAACCCACCATGTTATAGAATACAGAATGAAACTAAAAAATGGGAATTATTTTAAATAAACAGTTCTAAATACCTACATCTTACTTTCATATGTCCATAAATACGTAAAATATTAAAAAAGTTTTAACAAAACTATTCAATTTGACGACATTTTATACGACATATTAAGTATAGATGTGTTTTAATAATTAGACACCCATGGGTATCTAGGTAAAAATATCTCTACATAGCGACCAGGAACCCAAGACCATGGTCTCATATTATGCCTTTGGAGGGGATACGGGAATGACTTAATTTGCATCATGAAGACATCAGCATATTATCAATTCAAAGAAGATCAGGAGTGGACTTTAGTGAAATCATTAAGTTGGAAAAGCATGTCTTTTTTCTCCAAAAATCTGTTGCTTTCATTTACTAACATTATTATTATCGGCGTGGCACTTATTGCCAGCAGCTATTACTTTCAAAAAACGATTCTCGTCGACCAGCTACATGGTCAAGTAGAACAAATTACCAAGAAATGGGCAGAGGGTATTGATTCCACCGAAGTGCAGGCTGCTATTGCAGAAGGCAATTATGATGGAAAAGCACAAACCAAATTGCGTGCCTATTTCGATGAAATGCAGCAATATTATCCTAACATTGCACAAGCCTACATCTTTGGCGTCGAGCTGGGTGGAGATAACAAGCGGTTAACTTCCCTTGTTGCTATGCCAACCAATCTAAAGGAAGCCTTCCAGAGTGAAAATGTAAATATCGGGGACATGTATGAACAGCCTGTCGTTGTGGCAAATGCACTGAAAGAAATGCTGAATACTGATCGCCCGACGTTCACCACATTTTATTCCGACGATTTCGGTACCTGGACAACCATTGCTTATCCTATCAAGGATAGTAACGGCAAGATCTACTCTTACTTTGCAGTCGATGCAGACGCATCAGCAGTACCTGCCGGACTGAACAAATTGCTTAAGAACGGAATTATCATCCTGGTAGCGTTCCTGCTGTTGTTCCTGATTATCCAATATCTTGTTGTCAAAAACACGCTTTCCCCTATTCGTCACCTGATCAAAGGGATTGATGACGTAAGCCGGGGTAATTTGAATGTCAAAATTCCGACAGGCAAAGACGATCTGGGCATTGTGAACGAAAAGTTCAATACCATGGTTCGCAAGATCAACGACACCATTGTCAAAGTGCAACTCACTTCGCAAGAAGTTAACGAGTCTGCCAAGGAATTGTATGAAGTCTCCGAAAGAAACAGCGAGAATGCTGATTCTATTAATAGCAACGTTACTCAGATTACATCCAATATTCGTGCACAGGAACAGGCAACCCGGGATAGTGCCCGTGCGATGTCCGAGATGGCTATCGTCATTCAGACTATTGCCAGCAGTTCAGCGAGCGTAGCTGATGAGGCCTATGAGATGGAACGTCGATCCCAACAAGGAAACAGTGTGGTTCGTCAGGTGTCCGAACAGATGAATCTGATTACGGAATCTGTTAAAAACACCGCTTCTGCCATTCAGGTTCTGGAGAGCCGCTCTCAGGAAATTGGCGATATTCTGAACATCATCTCAGGCATTTCCAGCCAGACGAACTTGCTTGCACTCAACGCATCCATTGAAGCAGCACGTGTTGGTGAAGAAGGCCGAGGATTCGCGGTTGTAGCAGGTGAAGTACGTAAGCTTGCCGAGCAGTCCGAACAATCCACGAGCCAGGTTGCTGTACTGATCCAGGAGATTCAGGCAGAAATCAGACAAGCCGTTCGTGCGATGGAACAAGGAACGTCTGAAGTGGACACCGGGCTAAGTGTAGCTGATCAAACCGGTCAATTGTTCGAAGAAATTCTTGAAGCAGCCAAGAAAGTATCGAATCAGATTCAGGAAGTATCCAGTGCTACAGAAGAAATTTCTGCAGGTACAGAAGAAATGACCGCAACTGCGGATGATTTGTCTGCGAGTGTGAGTAAGACAGCTGACAACAGTGAACGGATTTCTTCATCCGTTGATGAACAAAAAGCATCACTGATTACACTTGTTGATTCCTCTACCCGTTTGAACAGCATGTCTGAGGAACTGCAAGAACTGATTTCGCATTTTAATGTAAGCAAACAATAATTCAACCCACAACTTGAACAGTTTGAACCAAGGAGGAACAACTGAAGTGGTCGAAAATCAATCATCATCTCCCCAAACAGTGGAATCTGGCCTGCCGGTTCTTCAGATTCCACTGGATTTTGGGCGCCGTCAACAATCATTCACTTATGAGTCTACTCATATTTCACTGGAATCGTCCCTGGGTCGGGAACTGAAACAAAAATTCGGCTCAGAGGGCGTGTATCCAGCTTTATTGTCTGCCTACGCAGCCTTGTTGTTCCGTTTATCAGCTGAGCAGGAACTTGCCATCGGCACGCTGGCTCCCGATCAGGCAGCTTCCCATGTGTTATTGCAGATTCAAGGCAAGTTAACCTTTAAAGATCTAATTCATCAGATTTCAGATCAACTCCAGCTTCATTACACGCTCCAAGCGGGAGGTAATCCGGAAACGCTGTTCATGTTTAACAGTGTACAGCTGCCTAAAGCTCCTCAATTGTTAAATTGGAATATTCGTGATGATCAGAATATGCTCACGCTGGATCTGTTCTATGACAGTTCACTTCTAAATGAATCTACGGTCACAAGATATGCAGAGTACTATCAGACTCTTCTTCTGGCTATGTTGCGTGACCAAGACAAGGCCATCGGCACAGTGGACATTTTATCCGCTTCAGACCGGCTGCTATACCGAGAAATGAATGATACCGCCGTTATCGAACCGGAGCATCAGACGATTCATGGCTGGTTCGAAGCAACAGCAGCCGAATATCCGGAATCGCCAGCAATTACGTCATCAACTGGTCGGTACACCTATAGAGAATTGAACGAACGTGCCAATCAGGTTGCCCGTGTGCTGTTATCCAACGGATTGCAAAAAGGAGAATTCGTCAGCATCTTTATGGAGCGGAGTCTGGAAACGATTATTTCTTTGCTCGGTATTCTCAAAGCTGGCGGAGTCTACGTTCCTGTCGATCCTGAGCATCCACAAGAACGCAACAGTTATATTGTCGAAGATACAGCTTCATCATTTGTCCTGACCAAAGAGTCCTCTTTACCTGAAGCATCACGGTTATTCTCAGGAATTACTACAGTTCGCCAAATCCTGGCCGTGGACGGACGCCTTGCCGGATTTGCAGCAAGCAACCCCAATCTGGATATTCAGCCAGACGACCTGGCGTATATCATCTATACCTCGGGATCTACCGGCAAGCCCAAAGGTGCACTTATTGCCCATCGGGGTGTTGCCAATCTCGGTAGTGTGGTGCAACGGGATTGCGATATTCAACCAGGTGACGTATTAACCCAGTTTGCTACATACAGCTTCGATGCATCAGTGTGGGATACGATTGGCGCCTTGTTCTACGGAGCAGAACTGTACCTGTTGTCGGCGGAAGAACGTGTATCCGTTGAAGAATTTGCAAGTGCAATTGAGCGCACAGGCACAACGATTATTACAATACTGCCAACCATCTTTTTCAACCAGCTTGCTTCCTTCCTATCTGATGAAGGCTTCCACAAGCTGGCCAAAGTCAAAATCATTACCGTGGCTGGAGAAGCACTGTATGGTGAGCAGGTTCGTGCCTTCCAGCGCAAATTCGGCAACCAAATTGATATCGTCAATGTATACGGACCTACGGAATGTACGGTAGCAACAGCGACCCATCGAATTAGTGAGCAAGTTCCGGAAAGTGTCGTTAACATTCCAATCGGCAGACCGATTCATAACTATAAAGTGTATATCGTCAATGAAGAACAGCAGTTATGCCCGGTAGGCGTTCCTGGCGAGGTATATATAGCAACACCCGCCCTGGCCAAAGGTTATCTGAACCAGCCAGAGCGTACAGCGCAGGCATTCATTGAAAATCCATTTGCCATCGATGAGAAAATCTATAAGTCTGGCGATATTGCCAAAATGCTCGATAACGGACAGCTGGAATATGTCGGACGCAGCGACTCCCAGTTAAAAATCCGAGGTCACCGAATTGAGATTGGTGAGATTGAGGACCATTTTGCCCGTCTTGATCAAGTTCAGGATGTTGCCGTGATTCCGAAAAAAGAATCGGATGGTCAAAACATGCTCGTAGGGTACTTTACATCCAAAGATGGCAGTACACTTTCCGTTGCAGACATTAAAGCCGAGCTGACGGTTAAGCTTCCTTCCTATTTTGTACCTAAATGGATTTGTCAGCTTGATGAAATGCCGATCGCACCGACAGGCAAAATAAATCGCAAAGCGATGGTATCTCTGCCACACGTAGAGCGTCATGAAGATCGACCTGATCGGGTACTACCGGAGACGAAAACCGAAGCGATTATTCTGGAATCCTGGAAAGAAATTCTTCAGCACGATGACTTTGGTGTGGAGGATAGCTTCTTCGCCATTGGTGGCGATTCTCTTCGGGTCATCCATATATTGGTCATTCTGAAGCCGCATTATCCACAGCTGAAAATTGCCGACTTTTTTGCCGAGAAAACAATTCGTGCCCTGGCACAACGCGTGGAGACGCTGGCTCAAGCTAAAGAAGAAACTGCCCATTCCTCTGTGAATGACGGCGTAATCACCCAATTGTCAGAACATCCTGTAGAGCTGAAATCCCAGATTGGATATCCGGAAATTCTGAATCCCGAGCATGTGCTCCTGACAGGAGCTACCGGATATCTTGGATCCCATGTGCTGCAACAGTTAATTCTAACTTCGAATACACGCATCTATACTCTTGTTCGCCGCCCCGCAGACGGAAGCTCTGCGATGGAACGATTGAGCAGCGTCATGAAAGATTACTTTGGACCGGAACTGCTACCTCTCCTCGCATCCCGCGTCGAGATTATCGAAGGCGATCTGGAGCAACCGAATCTTGGTCTTTCAGTCGAGCAGACAACTTACGTGCAAGAACGAATTGACCGTGTGATACACTGCGCTGCGGATGTACGACATTTCGGGGATGTAGCACAATTCGCCAAAACCAATGTGGATGGAACCACCGCATTGCTTAAGCTCGTTCGCAGTAAACCAGGTGCCTCCTTCCACCATGTATCCACGATGGGGATACCGGAAGATCTTGCACTCAGTGGACAGTGGGAGTCTTCATTGCAATATGATCGCTTCCCAGCGGACCTGCACGTGGACAACCTGTACTCGGACAGCAAGCTTGAAGCCGAGAAAGTGCTTATGATTGCTGCTGAAGAAGGTGTACCTGTGAGCATCTATCGTGCAGGTAACCTGACCTGTCATTCCGAGACGGGACGTTTCCAGTCTAATATCGATAGCAACGCCTTTTACCGTATGATTAAAGCGATGTTATTGCTGGGCAAAGCTCCGGCAGCCGACTGGATGGTTGATTTTACACCTATTGATTATGCAAGTCAGGCAATTGTACATCTGGCATTACGTCAGGATACAGCAGGACGTGTATTCCATATCTGTAACCCGGAACCTATCAGCTATGATGATCTGATCCGATCTGTAAATCGGGCTGGATATGAAGTGGAGACTCTGCCTTTTGCAGAATACACCAGCTGGTTGTTCGATGGCAGTGTGAGCAAGGACCCTGAGGCGCTTCAACTGGCTATCGCCCAGCTTGAAGGAGACGGTGCCAAGGATTCGGCATATGTGTATGCTTCTCCTGTAACAACCGCTTATGTGGAACCAGCCGGCATTACATGCGCCAAAACAGATGATCATTTCATCTCAAAAATGCTGGAACATGCCATCGAGATTGGTTATTTCCCTAAGGCCGTCCGACCGCAGTTTGGTACTTCGCCAACAATGGAATAACTCCAATAAAGTGAATGCATATATTGCATCCATTAATGAATATAAAGAAGCCACCTCAACGTCAGTGATGACGGATAAGGTGGCTTCTTTTCTTCATGAAGGCTTCTCAAATCAAGCGGATCAAGGCAATGGCAGCCAAATGTGCAGGATAAAAATAACGCCAAATCCAACGCGGACCTTTCAGACGGAAGCCTGCGTTATAATACTGGGCCATTGCAATTCCTGCCGTAGCAATCACGCTGTACATCTGAATAGAGCTGCTGTGCAGAAAAATATACAACACATTTAAGAGTAGATGAGCCACTACCAGTACTGGACCCTGGAAGTAACGGAATAGCAATACAAGCAGTAAGCCATACATACCGTAATCCATATGGGTCATTTCCATGATCAAGCCTGCACCGACGACAATCGGGATACTCAGCATACGTACCGGAAGTTTATCGAGCACGATCAATACAAGCAGGGCAGACCACAATGTCCATACCACATTCAGCGAAAAATGATTAAAAGCCGCCATAAACGGCAATTGAGAGATCACTGCTATCCAGAACAATCGCCATATGTATTTTTGTACGTTGCGCGTATGTTTATAACCGATATAAACGGCAAAAGCATAGATTGGAAAAGCTATCCGACCAATGATCCGCAGCTCACCCACCTGTGGATAAAAGACGGCTCCTATATGATCGATCAACATCGTGATCATGGCTATCCATTGCATCATTTTGTGCTAATCCCTCCTGCTTATCCTGAACTTTAGGGTTCTCCAAGTCTTTCTTATATATGAAGTTCATAATACATGAACTTGGTGTCCAGCGTATAGCCTTCCGACTCATATAATGCCTGAGCCTTCTTGTTGCTTATCGCCGTAGAGAGCACTATTCGTACAGCCCCACTCTCATTTCCCCATAGTCGTGCAGCTTCCAGCAGCTTACGCGCAATTCCTCGCTGGCGATGATCCGCATGTACGTACAGATCATTTAGTACCCAGATTGGCCTCATGGCACTGAACTAAAGCTAGGATACAGCTGTATAAATCCACCAAACTCACCCGCTAAGGGTCTATTCGTCAAACTGCACTCCTCTTCCTTTTCTGTCTCCAATTCCGATTCTGCAATCAAAATTACGGATTCATTGCGTTCCATTCGTTCTTTTATGTATTCACTTGCTCCCTCCAGATCGGTACGCTGTTCGTAAAACATTCTATAGTCATTTAACAACTGTGCCACTCCGTTAACATCGCTAAGCTCAGCACGTCTGATCCGATACGCCATCTTCCCTCATCTCCTTATGTAAAACGTCTACCTACTTCATTCCATCCTCTTATTTTAAGGCAGATCCGAAAATCTCCCCATTCATCATCTGCATCAAAGTTTGTAATATATTTCGATAATCCAAACTTAAAAGTATATTTCAGTGGAAGCGTCGCACACTATAGTCAGATTACAGGCTCGGCATTACAGCATAGGGAGGCGAAACTGAAATGGAAAAAGACAATATCTATGAACAGGTTAAAGCTAATCTGTTGGGTGTTGCCGACATAATCTATCAGCCTTTTCAAGTTGGACCTTTCCATTGTGAACTCATCTATATTCAGTCCATTGTGGATACCCCTACCATGCGGGAAGCCATCGTCAAACCATTGCTTGAGGAAGCCTCACGAAATGAAATAGATCATCAATTCATTACTCGTGTCGTGACCGGATCATTTTTCACTCTTAACAGCCACCACTCGAATTCACCAGAAGCAATAGTGGATAATATCGTGTCAGGTAATGCAGCCTTATATATCGAGGGTATTTCGGGAATGATCCATTTTTCACTTCAAAATTATCAAAGACGTTCCGTACCGGAATCAACCAACGAAGTCGTGATTGTAGGGCCCCAGGAAGCCTTTATCGAAGATATTCATGTGAATATGTCTCTGCTTCGGCACAAAATTAAACACCCTGATTTGAAGATGATCAAATTCACCATTGGAAAATATACTAAAACCGAGGTGTTCGTTGTATATATTCAAGGGTTATGCAAAACGGACATTCTGGAAAATGTGTTGGAAAGCCTTGGTAATATTGATATGGACAGCAGCCTGGGCGTGAGTTATTTATCTGAATTTCTGGAGGATCATCCGCTCTCTCCTTTTCCGCAATATCAATATACCGAACGGCCGGATACGGTGGCTGCTGCACTGGTTGAAGGACGGATCGGGGTCATGCAGGACGGAACACCGTTTTCCCTGCTCATTCCGGTAACCTTTTTCTCTTTAATGCAGTCTTCGGAGGACTATTATCAACGATTTTATTCCGCCTCCTTTATCCGGCTTATTCGTCTGTTGTTTGCCTTTATAGCCTTCCTGCTGCCATCCTTTTATGTCGCCGTTACTACATTTCACCCGGAAATCATTCCGACCAACCTGCTGATTACGATTGCTTCTGCGAGAGAAAACATTCCCTTCCCTGCCTTGATTGAAGCGCTCATTATGGAAGTAACTTTTGAAGGTTTGCGCGAAGCGGGGATTCGTATTCCGAAGCCGCTGGGCCAAACGGTGTCTATTATCGGTGGGATTGTTATTGGTCAGGCGGCTGTACAGGCTGGGATAGTCTCAGCACCACTGGTTATTGTCGTATCCATCACAGGTATTGCCGCCTTTATCATCCCGCACTTCGAGCTCGGACTGGCCTTCCGGCTACTTCGTTTTCCGGTACTGTTTATGGGCGGAACGCTGGGTCTGTTCGGCATTGTGATCTCGATCTATCTGATCTATTGGTACATGGTTAGTCTGCGTTCATTTGGCGTACCATACATGCAGCCCTTTGCCCCCCTCGTGCTGCGTGATATCAAGGATACTATCGTTCGTGTGCCTTGGTTCCTGATGAAGAAGCGACCAGCAGCCTACGAAGATGCTAATAAGAAAAGGCAAAAAACATGAAAACGTTGATGGTTACAACCAAACTGAGTGTCGTTATGATATGCGTTTTACTGTGCAGTGGCTGCTGGTCCAAAGTAGAGATAAATGAACGTACGTTTATTACAGCCATGTATGTTGATAAAGGTGAAAAACCGGGTGAAATCGATATTTCACTAAGTATGCCACTGCCCAACCGTCTCTCTCCGGAAGGAACGGGGGGGCCCGGAAAAAATCCATATGCTCTCGTTTCGGCTACCGCATCCACCATCGCTGACGCCATGGAGAAAATCCAAACAGATCTCACACGAAAGATTTCCTGGGGGCACACACGGGTAGTGGTATTCGGTGAGGCATACGCCAGAGAGGGAATTCAAGATGCGATGGAATGGATCTCACGTGAACCTTTGTTCCATCTTAGCAGTTACGTCATGGTTTCGAAGGGCAGAGCCAGAGACGTGGCTGATCTGACTCCGGTTTTCGAAGAAACACCCAGCGATGTGTTAAGAGAATTTGCAACCGAAGAAAACATGTTAAAGACGCAAATGCTCAGTGTACTTATGGCTGACAAAATGAATCAGGGCTTTGCCGCCCCCTTGCTGGAATCAAAAGGAACCGCGATGGCAAGTGAGGATAATAGACGAAAGCAATGGACCAGTCAGAGAGGTGGCGCTCTTTTCAAACAGATGAAGATGGTTGATTCGATCTCGCCCGATGAAACAAGGACCATCGCCTGGGCCAATCGCAAATTGGATACCTTGGCCGTCTCCGTGGAAACCGATGATGAGAAAGCGAGCATGACGGTCTATAATATGAATTCCAAAATCAAGGTCAGGCTTGTCAATGGACAACCTTTCTTTGACATCACTTTGCGGGGGCAAGCAGAGCTGAATTCCGTGATTCCGATTCTCAAGGTAAAAGATATTGTGGGTGTGAAACAGATCGAGCAAAAGGCCAATGAAAAAGTGAGCACCTTTCTAACAGACGCAATAAGGACCGGCCAACGTAAGAAAGCCGATATTCTGATGCTCGGTTATCGCCTAGAATGGGCTTATCCTCGGGTCTGGGAACAGTTGCGCCCCGTTTGGAATGATTATGTCAAAAACGAATTGCAGTTTAATGTGCATGCCCAAATCAACATCCAGTTCGTAGGTTCGGAATCCAGCTACTGATAGGAACAGAGGAAAGCTTCAGGCCACTTTAGGAGGTAAACCAATGATTGCTGTTGTTTTGTTTGCCGTACTGTACATACTCGAGTGGCCCATGATTAAGTCCAGCAAAAAAGGAATGAAACGGACCTATTTCGTTCTGCTGGGGATATTTCTGCTGTGGAATACGTTGGCTGTCTCTGTACCGGGCTGGCCTAATCCCAATGATGTCATCAGGCTGGTCTTTGGCTGGGCAGACCGCTTGTTTGGCTAAGAAAGGAGCACGCCATGATCAAATTGTCAGCCGGACAGGCGTACCGTTTTATGTTTGTCTACCTATATTCCGAACCCATTGCTTTCCTTCTGCAGCGCTTGTTCAAAATGAGCGGTTATCAAGGGTGGATATCCATCCTTGGCGGGTTTGCGATTAGTCTGATTCTTCTCTTTTTCACATACAGATTGGGAGCCGTTCACCCTGATCGACCCTGGATTGATTTTGGTGAAGAAATTGTGGGTAAGGTCATTCACAAGCTGTTCCTCGGTCTCATTGTGTTGCTGTGCCTGTATTTGATATCTGTTGACGTAGAGAATTTCATCGTTTTTCTGCAATCCATGTATTTACCCGAGACACCCATATGGCTGACAGCAACTATAACCATTTTATGTATCAGCCTTTCAGCACGCTCGGGTTTAATTACCATTGTCTATTTATCAGAAGGGATATTTCTGGTGCAAGTCTTCACGTCTACTTTTCTCATGCCTGCTGTAATGGGTGGAGGAAATCCTGACGTCCTTCTTGCCATGGTAACTCATCATGATCTGAAAGAAATATTGACAGGCTCGATTTCAACCATGCCTTGGTTTTCAGAATGGATGATGTTCCTATTCCTCGCCCCTGCCATTGCTTTCAGGCGGCCGCTTCTACGAAGTATGTTATTTGCAGGCTCTACACTTGCATTATTCATTATCGTGTTCTGGATGTTTACTTTAATGAATTTTGGACCTTACGAAGCCAGCAGTCTTCGCTACCCTTTGCTGGAGATGATACGTTTTGCCCGTTACGGCGATTTTCTGGATAACCTGGATCCCTTCCTGATTGCCATCTGGTCTACGACCATGTTTACGCGCAGCTCGTTTCTGTTATACGTCGCATCCATTTGTCTTGCTAAACTTACTGGGGTCCGGAAGGATAGGACGGTCGTCTATCTGCTGGCAGGAACAGCGGCTTCATATGTACTTCAGTATGCAAAAGACGCGGCTTCTTATGAATTAGCCATTCGTTCTTTCGCCATTGCTACATATGGCGTACTTATCGAATGCATGCCTATATTGTATGTTGTTGTTTACTGGCTGCGTTTCGGGAAAGGCAAAAAGACGAGCGAGGCTTCTTCCGCCCCGTCGCCTTGACTTTGAATTCAGTTCAGTTCAACTTTTTTCGCTTGTGGGTAAGGATCTGTATCTGGGAAAATGACCCCTTTTTTCAAAATCAAATTGGCATACTGCGCACGTTCACCGGTTGCAACAATGACATAGGCGCGAGAAGCTCTCTCATAAAACGCGAAACGCTCTTCATGATCAAAGGCATCCGTTATGCCCTCATGGTCAAGAATCAGCCTGCGATAGTCTTCCCAGATGATGGGCACCACTTGATCCCCCTTGACGACCTGCATAACGGCTGCCGGACGCTCAGCGTACGTATCGAGTGGATACAAACTTAAAATGGCATCCAGTAACTCCACTGTACCGAGCGCATCACAGCGAATCAGCCGCTGGGCATGACTAGCTGCGGGGAAGTTGCCATCAGCCAGTACCAGCTCGTCTCCATGGCCCATTTCAGACATGATCTTTAGCAGTTCCGGAGGTATTATTGCGGGAATGTTCTTCAGCATACTCAGCTCTCCTCAGTCAGCTCCAGAATTAGCTGGAGCAGATTCGTCTTCGTAACCTCACCATCATGTAGCCCAATTACCGCGATACAGCGGCACTTCCATTTTATCAGTAATTTCCAACGTTTGCATATTTCAATGTTCGCATAACGGTTATTCCAATGTGAATTCACATATGAACGGATCTTATCACTGCGCTGATATTCATAAATCCGTTTTGACAAAATTAATTGTTTAGCATATAGTTGTTATAACAAGTAAATGAATTGAGGCTATTTTGCTTAAAGAAAGAGAGGATTATATGGGGAACGACTATTCGCTCGATCAATCCATTGGATTCATGCTGGGCATGACACATCGCAAGGCGTCGGCTTTACTAGCCATACGATTCAAACCCTATGATATTACGACAGAGCAGTTTTCCGTTCTGTTCAATATCGGCAGAGGCGAAGGCGTGAATCAGAAGGAAGTCGCTACTCGCGTTTATAAGGACCAGCCCACAACTGCCCGCATTATTGATCTGTTGGAAAAGAAAGGCTGGGTCGAGCGCCGGACCAGTGAACAGGATCGCAGAGCCTACTTGCTCTATTTGACCGAAGAAGGAAAAAAATTGCTTGACCAGCTTGTTCCGCTCGAAAGAGAAATGAATAAAAATCTGATTGAAGGTATACCCGAAGACCAGATGGAAGCATTTAGACATACTCTTTCCCTCATGAACAGCAACCTGTAACGAATTTTACACCAGGGGGAATGAACAACTAATGAAATCACAATCATCGCAAGTCAAACTATGGACCACCGATTTTATCCTGCTCATGTTATGTAACTTTCTACTCTTTCTACAACTTCACATGATTGTATCCCCACTGCCTTCTTATGTGCAGGACCGTTTTCACGCCAATGCCTTTGAAGTCAGCCTCTTTACCTGTCTTTTTGCCCTTAGCGCCATTGCTGCCCGGCTCTATTCAGCCAAAGCATTAGAGAAGGGTCTTCGTAATGCCATGATCTATATTGGCCTGAC
Organism: Paenibacillus sp. GL_099_B; assembly: GCF_057835695.1. Lineage (NCBI taxonomy): Bacteria > Bacillati > Bacillota > Bacilli > Caryophanales > Paenibacillaceae > Paenibacillus > Paenibacillus sp. GL_099_B. Next base: position 2,383,696 of record NZ_CM174430.1, on the reverse strand, counting down.
AGTTGCCTCACTCGCTACACTTGGATATTATTTTGCTGCTGGGATTGCGGTCCTGTTGTTGCTGCGGATGGTGTTCGGTATCGGATTCGGTATGAGTAGCACGGCTTTCCCGACTATGGCGTCGGATATTGTGCCTGTGAAACGGATGGGTGAAGGTATGGGCTATTTCGGTCTGTCCACAAGCTTGGCCATGTCCATGGGTCCCATTATTGGGGTCACCGTGCTTCAGGGTGCCGGGTTCGTGACACTCATGTTATGTACGGCAGGTGTTATTGTGGTCATCTATCCGCTCAGCTATTCACTGACACGCAAGAAAGCTCGTAGGGTCAATGATGAGGCGATACCAACGCCACCCGTTGGAACTGCTGCAATATCAGGCACCAAGGTAAAGACACCTTTCAACCGCAAACTGATTCTGCCAAGTGTATTGAATTGTTTGCTGTCCATCACGTATGGCGGACTGGTCGGATTCATCGTTTTGTACGGAAAGGAAGCCAACCTGGCTAACCCTGCATTGTTCTTTTTGTTTAATGCTCTCGCTGTACTGCTGGTTAGACCGTTTGCAGGTCGGATCTATGACAGTAAAGGTCCAAAAGCGTTACTGATTCCCGGAGCGATATTCATCGCTGCTGGACTGATCATGCTCTCTTACGCTTCGTCGATGTCCATCTTGTTTGTCGCTGCATTTTTATATGGAATCGGATATGGTTCGATACAGTCTTCCATGCAGACCTGGATGATTCAGATTGTATCCCCCTCACAGCGCGGTATGGCTAACGGCATGTTTCTGAATACGCTGGATCTGGGGATTGCTCTGGGAGCACTTCTGCTGGGCGCTATTGCTTCCATAACAAGTTATACCGATATGTACCGTTATTCCACTGTGTTCATGATCCTATTTCTCCTGATATACCTGATTCAAGGGAAACGAAATGGAGGTTTTGCGGTGCCTGTGCATCCGCTATTGTCTCATACACATATCGCTGCGCAGGATTCCGATCGGCATGAGCATACCGAAACTGCATCTGAAAATAACACAACTACTCAGCAAAAAGATAATTGATGCAAATACACTGCTATCCTTCGATTCATTAAAACGCGTTTACTCTGTGAGGAGAGATACATCCCTCAGAGTAAACGCGTTTTTATATTTTAAATCAGAGTGGACTTTTCTTTCTCCGCCCTGGCAGATAACCACCGGGCTGTTTCACTTCATCATAATCATGTTCACGTTGATTTTGACCACTGCCTGATGTAGGCTGATTTCCCTGATCTGGCTTGACTGCCAATAACGTGAGTAGCCCTCCCACTGCCCCGGATGCGGCGAGAATACCAAACAGAAGGAAATGGTGGGAAGAAATCAACAATGACACGACAGGAGGACCGAGAGACACACCGATAAAACGCATGCTGCTGAATAACGCCGTAATGGTGCCGCGTTGTTCCTTGTCCACCCCTTCAGTAACCATAGCATCCAGACATGGCAGTGTAGCGCCTATTCCCGCTCCACCAAGGGTGAACAAACCAACAACTACATAAATGTTGTCAAAAAGCCCGATCACGCCAAGAGATACAGTTAAAACAGCAAGTCCGATAAAACCAAGCCATTTCATCCGTGTCTTGTTCTTTCCTATCCATTTTCCAGCAAAGAAAGACGCCAGACACAAGGCTGCCAGTGGTATAGCAAGTACAAGTCCTTTAAGTACACCCTTTAATTTGAACTCCGATTCCAACGTCTCCGACAGATAAAAGAGCACACCAAAGAGAACAAACATGCAAATACCGCCGATCGCAAAAATCGCATACAGCCAGCGGCCCTTTTCTTTCAGCACACTGCGGATGGAAGCAACAAATTCGGGAAAGCTCTTTGGTTCTTCCTTCCTCTTGGGTGTTTTCACCAGGAAAATAACCAGGACCAATGAAAGCACACAAAGTACCGGAATAGCCATAAAAGGCAAATACCAAATCCATACAGCCAAAGCTGCACCCAAAATCGGACTTAGTACCTTGCCGAAGGTATTCGAGGTTTCAATAATGCCAAGGCTTTTACTCACCTCATTTTCATCATCGAACATGTCACCCACCAATGGAATGACAATCGGGAATGCCCCTGCTGCCCCTATCCCTTGCAAAAGTCTGCCACCGAGAATGCTCCAGTATGCCGCATTTCCATTCAGCATCCAGGCTGCTCCTCCTGCTACCGCGCCTCCTGCGGCTGCAATGATGAGACTGGGGATAATAACGGCTTTCCTGCCGAATCGATCCGACAGATATCCTGCAAGTGGAATGAGCAGGATTGCGACGACCGCATAAACCGTAATTAACATGCTGACCTTGAATGAGGACACTTTCAATTCACGCTCAATCTGGGGAAGGATGGGGATCAGCATAGAGTTACCCAGTGTCATAATAACCGGGATGGAAGCGAGTGCGACGAGGTCCCACTTTTTATCTTTCATACCTCAACCACCTTTACAGAATCAGAAAACAACAACGTTATTGTGGGTTGTTCTGCAGCTGAATATACGGCCTATGTAAAAAAGGTCACTTGGGATGACAGCGCAAAAAGGCTGTCGCACTAAATTCAGTGTCAGGACAGCCTTTTCGCTATGCATTATGAAGATCAACAAATCAACTTATTTCAACACAAATTGTTGAAGGGCTGCACCGCCCCTGAAAACAATGCAGAGCTGCTCGATCTCACGCTCTGCCTTCAGGGAACAGCGAGCTGTGTTCCACTGAAGATTCTTCCCGTTAACTGTTCCAGCGGAACCAGGAACGACACAAGTGCCGAGCAGTGGGCCTTCCGGACCTTCCGCCCGAATCTCCAATTCGCCACCCTCTCCGAAGGCAGCCACCCGACACTCAAACTCACTAGCTTGCCGGAAAGCATTGTCGTGGAATGAAATCCAGGAAGAACGACCTTCATGATACAGCGGTTCGCTTGAAGCAATGGCTCGGACGGCTGAACGACCTTCCAGACACTCATCCAACAGAACACCTGCATATGCATCGTAATTTTCCGCAAACGTAGGCAGATTCAGCGCGCGTGCAGGAATAGTTTCACCCTCGATTTGGATTTCTGCGGTCTGACGAATATCTGCCGAGGAACGTCCAGCCATGATCGACCAGGTGGCTGTTTCAAGACAATATCTGTCACGAGTGACATCCCAGAAGGCCAGTTTCTGAGCAGGAATTTCGAAAGAAACATTTTCCACTGCGCCTGGCGCAAGATGAATCCGCCGGAAGCCGATCAACTGACGTTGTGGGCGCTTCACCCGTGAAGTTTGAGCGTGCCCATACAGCTGCACCACTTCATCGCTGGCACGCTCCCCTTTGTTCTCGACCTGCACTTCAATCTTCAGCACATCATCTCCAAAAGATCCCTGTGCCCGCTCCACTCGAATCGCCTTATACTCAAATTCCGAATAGGTCAACCCATGACCAAAGGGATACAGGACTGGACCTTCATGATACATATAGGTTGTATTGTTATGAATAATGTCGTAATCCATGATGTCAGGAAGCTGTGATTCATCCTCATACCATGTCATGTTCAGTCTGCCAGCAGGAGCATAATTTCCGAGCAGAACATCCGCAACCGCATTCCCCAATTCTTGGCCTGCATGCGTCAGGTATACGATTGCCGGAGCCACATCTTTCAACTCTTGCAGTGCAAATGGATAACTGCCAACAATGACAACGACCGTATTAGGGTTCACTTGGCAGACCTCTCTTACCAGTCGGGCCTGCTCAGGCGGAAGCAGCAGACTTGGGCGATCGATCTCCTCTTTGCCGTTAATATATGGACTATTACCTACAACAACGATAGAAACGTCACTATTCTGAGCAGCTTTTTTCGCCTGCTCTATTCCGTTAGCAATAACGTCCAGCTTGAACACAGCAGGTTTCTGTTTCCCTTCTACGGCATCCGGATTACCAGATGAACTCAAGTCCTCGGCTGTTTGTTCCTGCGTTGGGGACAGCACCAGTTGCCCCTGACGTTCATTCAGCGCCAATGGCAATCCGTTCCATGTACGCAACGTACTGTTTCCATCCGCTTGTGAATCAATCTGTACCACTTCCTTGACGAACCAGCCACCAATCTCAGGTGCATTCGCCTGATAGATGCCCTGTTCGGTTAACGAAACATAGCGATTGTTTTTCACACTGCGAAGCGTGTGACTTCCCCAGCCCCAGTCCTGATGGATGAACTCGGCGTCCTCCGCACTGCCTTCCGGCACGGCTACAAGCTTTCCTTCCGCACCGAGCGTGATCACCTTTCCATCGCCTGTCTTCAGGGTGATGCGATCATTCCCATCTGCAAAAGATACTTCCGCACCGCCAAGCTGCTTGCGCAGTCCTTCCAAAGCGGTAACACGATAAGGCAGTGTACCGCTGTACCAATCGGTATAGACCACATCCGCAAGGGGGCCAATTACACTAACCTTCTTCAATCTTTCCGATTGGAGAGGAAGCAGTCCGTCATTTTTGAGTAAAACGATAGACTCGGCTGCTGCTCTATAACTTAATTTGGCATGTTCAGGCGCACACAATACAGATTCCGATATCGAAGCATATGGGTTAAGTCCCGTCTGATCCAGTTGTCCAAGCCGCATCCGCACGCCAAAAATATTGCGAATGGCCCGGTCAAGATCCTCGACCTCCAGCAAGTTACGCTCAAGCGCCTCTTCCAAGGCAGATACGACTAAGTCAACCTCGTCTGTCAGACAGTCCACACCTGCTTTTAATGCCCCTGCCGCCGATTCCGCATGCGTGGCATGATAGCCGTGATAATTGACCGTCTGGGACAAGTCTCCCCCATCACACACGATAAATCCAGGCATGGCCCACTCACCCTTGACCACATCATTCACATATGGACTTTCAATGGCTGGTGTGCCGTTGATCGAATTGTAGGCTGTCATCATAGACAATGCCCCACCTTCTACGAAAGGCGTTTCGAATGCTTTTAAATAATATTCACGCAAGTTACGCGGATCGATGCTGGATGAACAATTCAACCGATCCTTCTCATTATTGTTGGCAAAAAAGTGCTTCAACGTCGCTACCATTTTAAGATAGAAAGTATGATTACCCTGCATACCCTTCACAAGAGCTGCCGACATTTCACCTGTCAGTACGGGGTCCTCACCATAGCCTTCTTCCGTTCTCCCCCAACGCGGATCTCGTTCCAGATCGACGGTTGGCGCCCATAAGGTCAAGCCGTGACGCTCGGGTGCACGATTGTGGTATGCTCTGGCTTCATCTCCGATGACGGAACCAATTTCGCGCATGAGCTTGGTATTCCAGGTGCTCGAAAGACCGAGCGGCTGCGGGAAAACGGTAGCCTCACCTATCCAGGCAACCCCGTGAGCCGCTTCGCCTCCCACATTATAGCCGGGTATTCCCAATCGGGGTACTGCGGCTTCGCGTGTAGGGATTAATCGGATTTTCTCCTCCGTTGTCAGACGCGCAATCAAGTCATTTAATCGTTCTTCCAATGGCAATGTTGCGTCCCACATCGGATATTGAATATACTCTTTCATACTAAACCCTCCTACTTATTCGTTAAGTTTGAGTACCTTCCATTCTTCCAATAGATCCATTGTACGCTTGCGATACTTTTGCCCTGCCTCCGGCTGATCAACCTGATGTTCATGCACATATGCGTTAAAGTAAGAGGATAGTATGCGATAGGCAAGAAGGCGTGCCTGTCCCTCATCGGACATATCCTGTGGACGGCCATAGCCTTCATGAAAACCAGTTGATGATTCTGTCGATAAAATAGCCTCAAACTGCCTGTCCGCAAACATGGAACGATCCCCATCAATGATGGCGGCAATGTTTAGCTCCCCGTTCTCCTCATGGACAAGCACGTTGGCTTCCCACAGATCGTTATGAACAAGAACTGGAACAGTAACCTGATCAAATAAATCCTTATTGGTTATGAACATATCTGCGATTTCTTCTCCCACACCTGGCATATACCCGACTTGTGACGCTTTGAGTGCCGTCTCTTCTGCAAAAGAGTTCAGCACCTCGGACCAATGATCCGAGCCTCTAATCGTCCCATCCCCTTGCGGCCAGCCAAACGATGCACCCTCAATCTGATGCATGACAGCGGTATAAGCGCCGAGCTGATGATATAACCGCTCTTTATCTGACTCCGAAATCGATGGATGATCCAATTGCTTACTGGGGATAAACTCCATAAACATGTAGGTTCTCGGAATGATCGATCCACTGTCATCACAAGCAATAATGTTTGGAGCGGGAATGCCTGCTTTACGGTAATATTCATAAACAACAGGTTCAGCAGACATCATTGTACGTTCAAATGAAAATAACGGATCGCCAGCAGATCCCAGCGGTATCTCTACCCGTTCTGGAGCCAAACGTAATATCACATCCGCGTAGGAAGCATGTTCAAGCTGAATTCGATACGTAGTATTAAAAAGTCCACCCTGCAACAGTGCAAAACTCTTCACAATGGTAGCGGTTCCAAAAGTATTTTCTACCAACTTATGCAGCATCTCTGCAGTAATGGTTTGGTGTAAACCTGAATTCGTTGTACTCATTTGGTATAGTCCCCTATCTTTATCTGTCGCTTTATAAATTGAACTAAAGAATATTTACATTTACCACTTCGATGACAGAACAACCTTCCGATCGCTGTTATCCCCAGATTTTTTTTGAATCACTTTTACAAAGGAGCAAATCTGGGGATAAAGGCGAACGCTACGCTTCTTCAGGTTATTTCTGTCCTCTACGTTCTCATGTAAAAGTTCAGTTCAATCTATAAATGATACTACCATTTCTTTGCTAGAACCATACTTCCAATGGCACGACAGTAGACAAACAGACGGCACCTTGCGGTACCGTCCTTCTGTTTATCCAATAAACATTACAGTTGAATTGTAATCGAGCTAGCACCTGCTGCTGCCGTAACGACAACACCATTTGCACCAGACGCTTGGGAACCGCCCTCTACGTCGGATACACTCTCGATGCCACGCAGCACGATATTCCATGGTTTGCCTGCACCTTCAGCACGAACTTCCAGAACAGAGCAGTTACGTGATACGTTAACAACCAGCTCCTGCTCAGCACTTTGGTTCACAACCACCGCTTGAGCGGAGTTGCCGTCAGCCAGTTCGAACAAGTGCAGGGACACATTATCCGCAAAGTCATAATCCGGTTTGCTATCCACAGCACCAACAGCAATCAGGCTGTTTGGCTTAACCATCATTGGCAGTGTTTTGAAGTCATGGTTTTCGCTAATCCAGCGTCCACCTTCAACTTTAGCACCTGTCAGATAGTTGGTCCATGTACCTTCAGGCAGGTAATAACGCACATCACCCTCCTTGTTGAAGATTGGAGCCACCAGGATCGAATCACCAAACATGTATTGTGTATCCAGGCTGTATGTTGTTGGATCGTCAGGGAAATCCAGCAGCATAGCGCGCATCATCGGAATACCTTTTACAGTCGACTCCACCGCAGAATTGTAAAGGTACGGCATCAGGCTGATTTTGAGTTTGGTAAAGTCACGAACAACATCCACGGATTCCTCGTCAAACAACCAAGGCACACGATACGAAGTGCTTCCGTGTAAGCGGCTGTGAGAAGATAAAAGTCCGAACTGTACCCAGCGTTTGTATACGTCAGGGGTCGCTGTACTTTCAAAGCCGCTGATATCATGGCTCCAGAATCCGAAACCGGAAAGTCCAAGCGAGAGGCCGCCTCGAAGTGATTCAGCCATGGATTCATAAGTAGAAGAGCAGTCTCCGCCCCAGTGAACCGGGAACTGTTGACCACCCGCTGTTGCAGAGCGTGCAAACAGGGCAGCTTCATTTTTGCCAATCTTATCTTCGAGCAATTCAAATACAGCTTTGTTATAGAGCTGTGTATAATAGTTGTGCATTTTAACCGGATCAGAGCCATCGAAGTACACGACATCTGTCGGAATTCTTTCACCGAAGTCTGTTTTGAATGAATCAACACCTTGATCAAGCAGGACTTCCAGCTTACTCTTATACCAATTAACAGCATCCGGATTCGTGAAATCAACCAGAGCCATACCTGCTTGCCACATATCCCATTGCCATACGCTGCCATCCGCTGTTTTTACCAGATAACCGTTCTCCATACCTTCATCAAACAAGTAGGATTTTTCTGCAATGTATGGATTGATCCACGCACAGATTTTGAGTCCTTTGTCTTTCAGACGTGCAAGCATACCTTCCGGATCTGGGAACATCGCTTCATCCCATACGAAATCAGACCATTGGTATTCCTTCATCCAGAAGCAGTCAAAATGGAATACAGAAAGCGGAAGATCACGTTCAGCCATGCCATCTACGAAATGGTTAACCGTTGCTTCATCATAATCCGTTGTGAATGATGTTGTCAGCCACAGACCAAACGTCCATGCTGGTGGAAGCGCTGGTTTACCTGTTAATTTAGTATAATTATCAAGTACATCCTTTGGATTATCACCGCCGATAATGAAGTATTCCAAAGTCTCTCCTTCTACGCTGAACTGCACTTTAGATACATTTTCAGATGCAATCTCATACGATACGCGTTCAGGATGGTTTACAAATACGCCATATCCTTTGTTGGACAAGTAGAAAGGAATGTTCTTATATGACTGCTCACTGCTTGTACCGCCGTCCTCATTCCAAGTGTCAACCACTTGGCCATTCTTAACAAACGGCGTGAAGCGCTCACCGAGTCCGTAAACGTATTCACCAATGCCGAGATCAAGCTGCTCGCGGAAGTACGCTTCTTTACTCGGACCTGTAATATAACCAGCCGCTCTTTGACCACTGCCTGTAATCCGTTTTCCTCCATACAGGAAGCTGACGTCCCAGCCGTTCGTTTTGTCGATTTGAACTTCGAGATTGCCGCTTTTCAAAACAGCACCTTGTTCATTTTTCGAGATGTCAACGTTTGCATCTTGAGTGTTAAGCTCAAATACAGGCCCTTTTTTTACTCCGCCTTTATGGTGATTCAAAGTTACACGAATAACGTTAGGCATAGGTGAGCTGTACGTTGCTTTAAGCAATGTACCGTTCAAAGTGTCGCCTTTGGTGCGAATATATTTAGTTGCCGCATATACGGTCAAAGAATCCTCTTTTTGCACAATATCACGAATGTCAGTCGGGTTTTGAACCTGGTACCCTTCACGAGTCATCCAGAATCCATCAGTAAATTTCATGTTTTCTTTCCCCCTTCAGTTATACTATAATAATATTGACATTAATAACGAATTTCTTCTCATATTTTGACCAAATATATCACGATTCTGATATTTCATATCCGATTCTTTATAAACACCACCAATCTATGGGAACGTTTACATTAATAATGATGCAAAAGGAGATTCTCATATGGAACGTGAACGATTACGGGAAGACCGGATTCACGGCAATGCCATGTATCCAGTCAGTGTATACCCGGATATTCAACAATTGAATGGCGACAGCATTCTCGATTGCCACTGGCACGATGAGATGGAGTTCACCATGGTGACTCAGGGCAGTGCTGTTTTTCAAATTGATATGAATACGGTAGAAGTCCAGGCAGGAGAAGCCATCTTTATCAATCGGGGCGAAATTCACGCCGGCTATCTAAAAGGCGATGTCCCTTGTGTTTTTTCATCCATTGTGTTTAACCCGGAGCTGTTAGGCAGCCGTACGTTCGATGCTGTACAGGAGAAATTCGTTGGCCCGCTTGTACACAAAACGGTAATCCCCCCTTACCACATCCAAACAGATGAAGCGTGGGGCCAAGAAATCATTTTTCATTTGAAACGAATTTTCGCTGATCATGCCGCCGGGACACCAACCTGCGAAATGACAACCAAAGCTTATCTCTATCTAATATTTGCACAAATGTTTGAACATATGAGACCTGCTGCACTCAAAGGGACCGTTCCGTCAGGCAGTCATGATAAAGTGGAGCGTCTGAAATCAGTGTTAAGCTATATTCACAAGCGTTACCCCGAACCACTTAAGTTAAAAGAACTGGCAGATGAGGCCAATATGAGCGAAGGACACTTTTGCCGCTTTTTCAAACAGATGGTGCAGAAAAGTCCGGTCGACTATATCAACTATTATCGCATCCAGCAGGCCTGTGTTCAGCTTGAGAATACTGATCACAAAATTGTGGATATTGCCATGGACGTCGGGTTTGAGCATTTGAGCTATTTCATTACAACATTCAAAAAACACAAGAACATTACCCCGTCCCAATATCGCAAAATGTTTTATGAAAAAGTGGCGATGGAACCTGCACTGGTCTAAGCTTAAACCCCTTTCGGTGCGGCATTCAGCACATTGAACTGACGATTGTTTAATGTTCTCCACTTATATTTAGATAGCAGACGCAAAGAAGGTGCTATAACCTGGTCGGTCGTAAGCACCTTCTTTATCATTCTGATGAATGGAATTAAATTTTACTTTTTCAATGTTTCCCATGAGCTGTACTCATGCACTGAGAATCCGTTAAAGGACGAATGCACACTTGCCATTTTCTCGACCAGCTTAAGCTGTGCTTCCATATATGCTGTACCCTCTTCATAAAAGGTAATAAAATCGCCTTCCTTGCTTTGCTTGGTCTCCACGGCGATCGATACCGTTTTACCCAAAAGTGACGCTTCCTCAAGCTCATCCTTCGCTACATTATAGATGGCCGCAGCCGTATCCCGGTAAGCCATAATGGTAATCGAGTCAAACTTGCGGATCATCCAGCTGCTTACATTCATCGTGGAACCCGGAATTTTATAACCATCCAGCCAGAAAGGCAGGTCAGCGGCTACAGGCACCTTCATCCGTGCAGCCCGATCGACGATGTATTGAACGTTCCCCTGCCACTGCGTAATCACACTGGCCTGATTGGTTTTCCACTCTGGATGTACATGAGGTTCAATGTCCAGATGAATGCCGGCAAATTTCTCATTGGGCTCTACTTGATTTTGATACGCTTCAACCCAGTCCAGAAAATCTGCAATTTGACCCCGGCTCTCCGTCAGTCCCCAGGCAGGTCTTCCATCCATAACGTCCACAGCAATATTTTTCTCTCTGGCTTGACGAATGAAAGATGTATAGTACGGAAGCTTTACATCCCGATTCATTTGTAGGTAGATCGTATTGATTTTGTTCGTTGTGGCAAACTTCAGCACTAGCTGAGGGTTATTTTGAATCTGTGTGGTATCCCATACCCAGGTTGCTCTTACCGATCCCTGAACTGTTCCATGGATGGTTTCATAACTGTCGACTGAGCCAAGTGCAGTGGCCTTGCAAACATAAGTATTCCCCGTAAACAGCATGAAACAACTAATTAACAAAATGAATTGGTATCTCTTTTTGCTTTTCATATTTGTACACTCCCTTTGATGTTATTCAGCTCTAACGTGCAAATCCGGATGAAATTCTGTCGTTTTATATTCATTCTTTGGATACTATTTCGAAGTACGACTATTTACATTGCTTTTATATGCAACATCATCTCTGAGACTCACGACGAAAGAATCATATATCATTATTTCGGGTATTCACACTTCTGTATTTATAGTTCTAAAGTCTCATTTATGAAAAACTTTTTAATTTAAGCTTAATTTCACCTCAACATGGGTCATTTTTTGCATATGTACAACAGACGACTCAAGACCTAGTAAGCGTTTTCCTGTGAAAATAAAAAAAGGCCGCCCAAAGGCGACCTATACTTCTCTCCCCGTTTCAAGGAAGAATGGACACGCTATTATTCGTTAATTACCAGCTGGAGCAGCTGGCGTATTCTCCACCATCTCATCAAACAGGGATACCAGCTCAATGCCTTCTGCCGAAATGCGTACCAGTCCTTTATCAGACAAGCGCAATTCCGGAATAACAACAAGCGCCAGCAGAGACAGCGTCATAAATGCGTTATTTAACGTACAGCCCGCAGACTGTAACGCTTCACTTATAGCCGCAGATTGAACTGCTACCACTTCAAAAGATTCCGTGGACATCAAGCCTGCAATGCGCAACGGGAATTCGGTCACACCAGAGGCAGTCACGACGGCTACACCGCCCTGCATTCCAATGACCCGGTTGCCCGCCTCAGCCATCAATGCGTCATCATTCCCGATAATGAGCAGATTGTGGCTATCATGTGCAACGGTCATCGCAATGGCCGCAGGACCTGTGAAGCCAATCCCTCCAACAAGAGCAACGGCGCGATTCCCCGTTTGTTTGTGACGCTCCAGCACCGCAATTTTGCAGATTTCACCTGATGTTGAGATGACTACATTGCCATGTTCCACCGTGACATTAACATGCTTCTCCTTGGTATCCACATGATTCTCCGTCACATGAATGACTTTTGCTCCAATCGTACCTTCGGTAATCGGCGCAGACAGCTCCATGTCCTTCGGCTGGATGTTGGCTTCCAGCTTTACAGTGTTCAGCGCCTCTTCCGGGTATGTGAAGCTGTCCCAGACCGCTGTCATTTTTCCGTTCTCTGCCACGACATGCCCTGCGGCAATCGTCATGCCTACACGGACATCAGCCAGGCGTCCATCCAGCAAAATAATATCGGCGATATTCCCCGGAATAACCGCACCAATGTCGCGAGCTACACCGAAACGTTCAGCCGTGTTAATCGTCGCCATCTGGAAAGCGGTAACTGGCTTCACCCCTTGAGAAATGGCCAAACGCACAACAAAGTCCATATGACCTTCTTTGAGCAGCGATTCTGAACTTCTGTCATCAGTCACCAGCATCATGCGACGTGTATCCAGGCCAAGCTCTGTACAGGCTTTGATCGTTTCCGCAACGTCATGCCATGCGGAGCCCTGACGCATTTTGGCGTACATGCCAAGCCGCAGGCGTTCCACCACATCTTCTTTCGTAACACATTCATGATCCCCCGTAACTCCGCTTGCTGCGTAGGCTGGCAGACGCCAGTCATCCGCTGCCCAGGTGAAGTGACCGTCTGCCACCTTGCCTGCTCGGAGCGTCGCCTGAATCTCACCGATCATCGTCTCGTCCCCGTACACGACCCCAGGGAAGTTCATTACTTCACCGAGACCAATCATATCCGGACCCCAGGAGAGGGCTTCCGCCACTTCTTCCGGTCCAATATAAGCGCCTGTTGTCTCCAGTCCAGGATGTGTGGAAGGAACACAGGAAGCCACCTGCATATAAGCAGCCATTGGCGTCGTCCGAGCTTCATCCAGCATCAACCGCAGACCTTTGAGTCCAAGCACATTGGAGATCTCATGCGGGTCAAAGAACCCTCCCGTTGTACCGGAAGGCAGAACGGCTCTCGCAAACTCCGTTACTTTCATTTGTGTACTTTCAATGTGACAGTGCCCATCCAGCAATCCGGGAGCAATGTATTTGCCTTCAGCCTCAATAATGCGTGTATTCTCTCCAATTGTATGGCTTACATCTTTGCCAACATATGCAATCCGGGCTCCCTGTACCGCTACAGACATGCCAGGCAAAATTTCACCCGAAACCACATTAACCAGCGTTCCGCCCCGAATGACTAAGGTCGCAGGCAGGTCTCCCCGTGCTGTTGCCACCAGATCCGGTACGCAATCCGCCATTAATGGGCGTTCAAAAGATGGTGTGTTCATGCTGCTGCCTCCTTCATTAAATAAACGATCCAAAAAAAATAGATTGTTACGATTATATGAGTCTCGCCGTCATGTGTAAAGAAAATTCACACCTATTGTACATGATCACAAAGGATGGATCATTTTTTATCCATGAAACCTAATCCGTCTGATCTCATGTCAGAAGAGATGAAATTACTATGTCCAGTGATCTCCTCCATACTTCTCACACCAAAGGCCAACCTCTTGAACTTCTTATTCCCCACATCGTATTCCGCAATACACAGAAAGACTCCCGTCCCATCGAACGGAAGCCTTCTTCATGAACATGAAAGACGAAGTCAATCGGCTTGAGCCGCAGACACCTTGCCCATATCATACAATTCTTCGGACTGGGACGTAATGAACGGGCTCGGTTTATCCATGCAATAGACATGCAGTAAATGCATCGCACGGGTACATGCCGTATAGAACAGCTTACGTTCATGTTCCTGCGCATATTGCGATGCAGATCCGTCATAGATCAGAACCGCATCAAACTCCACACCTTTAGCCAAATACGCCGGTATAACATGCACACCCCGTTCAAAGGCCAGTGTTGTTTTCTTGATCAGCTTCGGTGCCGCAGGCAGTACTTTGCTTAACGCTTCGTGTACGTCCTTGCTCTCTTCCGCCGTTTTGCAGATGACCGCAACCGATTCATACCCTTCCTGAATCAGATGCTTGAGATCGGCTGTAATGACATCCAGATGCTCCTGTTCATTGGAGGAAACGATCACTTTCGGCTTCTCCCCGCCTCGGTTAAATGGAACAATCTCTTCTCCACCCGGAACCATGCCGCGTGTAAACTCCACGATCTCTTGTGTTGAACGATAACTTCTCGTCAGCTCGATCACTTCCGTATTTTCCGGTCCATAGAGGTTAGTCAGCGGCCCCGTACCACTTAATACCGAAGAGTGTGCATAGATGGCTTGATTAAAATCTCCAAGTGCGGTGATTTTCGATCTCGGGAACAATCTCTTCATAAAGGCCAGCTGGAAGGCAGAGTAATCCTGTGCCTCGTCAATGATCACATGGCGGATATTGGAGTTAATATGGAAACCGAGCAGCAACTCACGCAGATACAAATAAGGTGTGATATCCTCATAGGCCAGCTCTTGTACTTTCAGTCTGCGAAGTGTCATCTCACTAATCTCTTCCCAATGTGAAGGCAGTTCTTCCTCTCCCAACAGGCGAACCATCTGGGACCGGTCGTTGAATAAGTGCGCGTACAGTTGACGGACATCGACAAAACGTAATGATTTGATCCATTTGCGCAAAGGCTTGAGCCGATCACTGACCACCATCCGGGCAAGGATCTCTCGTTCCTGCTGGAAATCATCGAACGTATCCGACTTTCCTTTTTGCTTGCGTTTCAAGCGCTGATAGGCCCGCTGGAGATCCTCCGGCTCCATTAGATCCAGTTGTTGATCTACCCAAGGGGCTTCCAATTCGCCTTTACCGAATGCAGATAATTCTTTTAGCATCAAGTCCCGTAATATTTCCAGACGATTCACCAGCTTAACGGATGGCTCAAAACTGTAAAATTTCTCGGCCATGGCCTCTGCCGTAACAACAGCCCGTCCCTGGAACCGAACTGGCTTGAATTTCATACCTTCAGTCATCATGCTGTCCTTATAACGTGTTATCACCTTCAGGAAAGATTCGGATGACTTGAATCGAATGCCGGACATACGCGCTTCGTACTGAGGATCTTCTGTTCCAGTAAGTACGTATTCAAGTTGAATGAATGGGTCTTCCAGCTGATATTCACGGCCCAGACGGCGTTCCAGATACTCCTGGAAGGTCGTTTGCAGCATATTTTCCTCCCCAAGTTCAGGCAGTACGGTGGAAACATAGCTGTTGAACATCGGGTTTGGCGAAAAAAGGACCATCTGATCCGCTTGCAGATGCTCGCGGTATTTATAGAGAAGATACGCCACACGCTGAAGTGCAGCGGATGTTTTACCACTGCCAGCAGCTCCCTGCACGATCAGCATGCGGGTCCGGTCATTACGGATAATCCGGTTCTGCTCCTTCTGGATGGTCGCCACAATGCTTTTCATCTGTGCATCTGAGGTTCGACTGAGAACAGCCTGTAACAGTTCATCCCCAATCGTAACCCCGGTGTCGAACATAAAGCGGATACGTCCATCCCGAATGACAAACTGCCGCTTCATCTCAATGTCGCCACGGATCTCACCACTCGGTGTATGATACGTGACCGGACCTGGCGCACCATCGTAATACAGGTTCGATATGGGTGCACGCCAGTCATAGACAAGGAAGGACTCCTCCTTCTCATCCAGCAATGATGCGATCCCCAGATAGATTCGTTCTGCTTTTGGATCGCCATTTTCCTTAAAATCAATGCGTCCAAAATACGGTGAATGATGCAGCCGTTTCATTTTGTCCAGCGCTGCTGCCGTATTCAGATGGCTGCGTTCCCGATCCGATAGAACCTGTGATTGCTGCCTCATACTGGTGGAGGTCTCACCCACGTCATCCGCTTCGCCAAAGTTCATGGTGACTTCGTCCCAAAAATCTTTTCTCATCCCTACAACTTCGTCCCTGAAGGAACCTACCTCTTTTTCTAGGATGTCGATTTTCCGATCAATCTGTTCTGTTACAATGTTGACCCGCTGTTGCTCCTCGCTCCATTGCTGGTCTGTACTCATATGTTAATACGCCCCTCTTTCCCCGGATTGTGTCCTCAAAAGCCCATTTGACAAGCCCGAAAAGGCTATGGTATAATTAATTAGAAAGTAAACATTTTTATTTTATGTTAATTAGTTCTAATTTTCTGAAAACCATTTTTTATTGTACCAGTGACAACGTCCCGATGCAAGCGGAGGCGTTTTTTGTTGTTTTCATTCTATTATTACCCTCGAATGGGATGAATATAGAACGATCCCATTCTATTGTCGTAATTCTTCAATGGTCTCTCTCCAGCGTTTAATAGCCCCAGATTCGTCTTTCAATTGAAATGTTATCCCTGAAGTAATCTCCGCATAGGGTGCATGATCTACACGAACGTTTAACACCTGAGCCTCGAAACGATCTCTCGGATGCACAGCTTCCATGAGTTGTGGCAGTGAAGTCACATCCAGACGAATAGATAACAAGCTTTGCTGATGAACAGCAATCAAGGTAGCCTTGCCTGTTCGTCTCATATTCATACTTGTCTGCGTTCCAGGCCATAAAGCCAGTCTCAGCAAGTTGGGCGAGATAGCAATAACTTCCCCCATACTAATCATCGCCTGATGCGGCCAGCCATCTTCGGACACAGTCAGCAATTGCATCGCTTCGTGCTGCTTCTGCTCCAGATCCTGTCCATTGAACCACTGCATCCATTCAGGGCCAAGCTGTGTTAAATTCATACGTATCTACCTCGGTTCGATTGAGTTGGTGGCGCAAGGTTTGCGCTATGTATGCAAAACAACCCGGACACGCTGTCCGGGCTGGTTGTGGTTCCATTGTATATGATGAAACCACATTACCGCAAACTGTACTACCATGTTTACGGCCATTTAAGCCAATTCAGAATTTTATCCTGTGACTCCTTGTCTTCACTGGCACTATGCACATGTTCGGCAAGCCGGTTCAATCGTTCCAGCTGATAGCCATAGTCATAGATGGCGGCAGCTACGATGGACAGTCTCAGCATCCCTTCCTGATCAATATCAAACTGGGAAATGGCCTGCTCCATGAAGCGATCATTATCCAAAATGAACTGTGCCGCCTCTTCCCCGTTCGGTTTTAGCTTATCCTCGAATTTAAGCAGCGCATGTTCATGGAATTTGATAACAAGCTCCAGATGTGTATCAAAGAACTGATCCATTTCCGGTGTTCGCGATGCCTGGAAATAATGGCGTTCTACCGAATCCAGCACGTCGAATCCTTTTTGCAGACTCAGCAGCATCTGTTTGTATACGACCATCTGCCGGGTCTCGCTGAATTTGGAACGTTTCATCTTCTTCTGTTCTTCTTCAAACAAATTATATTTATCTGACAAAGATTTAATGGAACCGCCCAGATTGTTTTTCTCATCCCGGAACACCACTTCCTTGATCTCATCCGAGATCGATGTACGCAGCAGCAGTGACATGCCACTGAACACACTCTGAATCTGCTTCACGAACTGAATCTTTGGCTTGGGTGGAAATACCGTAATATTAATAAGAAAAGCAGATACAATGCCGACAAGTGTCAGCAGGAAACGGTTCAATGCAAAATGCCAGTCACCCGACGCTTCCATAATCGATACAACGGTTACCAGCGTCAGGCCAACCGTTTCGCCCATATTCAATTTAAGACAAATCATAATAACCAGCACAATAATTAACCCGACGGCGATGGGCTCATTGGACAGCACCATGCCTCCCAGCAGGGCCACAATTGCCCCAAGTGTGGTGGTCTGCAGCTGATCCAGGAAATACTTCCAGGAACGATAAATGGATGGCTGCATCGCAAAGATGGCCGCAATCGCGGCGGGAACGGGAGATTGCGGGTTCAGGAACATGCTGCTAAGGTATAGGGCCAGCGTGACCGCAATGCCTGTCTTAAGTACACGTGCACCAAATGACATGGTGACCCCTCCTCTTTTTCGAAACTGATTTCATTCGTTGGATGATCATTATCATTATTACCCCATATTTCTTTTTTTGCCCGAATCAATTCAGGAGAACGATTTATTGTATCATGGAAGCCTTTGGGTTACCATGCCCTGTATCCTGTTGATGAGTTAGATTCCCTATTACTTCTATGTATACACAACAATACCCCACACTCCACTATCGGAAGTAGGGGGTATTGTATGTTTAACTCAAACGGAGAAAGTTATGAGAACCTTCCTTCCCATTCACGCTTAAATTGCTCCACAAACTGCACCATAAAGTCATGACGCTGCTCTGCCAGTTCCTTGCCATAGGATGTGTTCATCAGATCTTTTAGCTTAAACAGCTTTTCGTAAAAGTGATTGATCGTTGTACTGCGTCCATTCCGGTATTCCTCTCGCGTCATCTGCTCTCGTGGCGGAAGGGCAGGATCATACATCTCACGGCCTCTCGCGCCGGCAAAAGCAAACGTACGCGCAATACCAATAGCGCCCAGCGCATCCAGGCGATCCGCATCCTGCACCACCTGGGCTTCCAGAGATGAGACGGCAGGTCGCTGCCCTCCTGCATAGGAAATGGAACTAATGATGTGTACCACAGCTTCCTGTGTACCCGCTTCAAGCGGCTGGGTATCCAGCCATGCATTCAGCTTTGCCATTCCGGCTTCAAGACTTTCGTTAAGCTTCTCATCCGGCACATCATGAAGCAATGCAGCGAGTTCACAGATAAAGGGATCGGCACCCATACGGTGTGCAAGCTCGACCGCAAGTGCGGTCACCCGCTCGATATGCGGCCAGTCATGACCATCCGTATGTGCGGCCGCATCTCCCTGTACAAAAGCACGAGCCGCTCGAAGAATTGCCTCTCCTGTTAACGTTCCATCAACCTGATCCCCATGCCCTAATCGTTGCGTGCTCAGGTTCAGATGTTGAGGGGAATTCTCTTGCATCTTACACGTCCCCGCCTTCGCGAGTTTGTTCACGCGGTATACGTCTTGCCACACCCGTTTTGACCGCTGCTTCAATCACGCGATTGCGCATCGATTTGACGATTTTATCGTTAAACACACTCGGAATAATATAATAGCGGGTGCGCTCTTCATCGGAAATGGCTGAAGCAATCGCCTGAGCTGCTGCGAGCTTCATCTCTTCATTAATCTCACTGGAACGGCAATCCAGAACGGCTCTGAACATACCTGGGAAACACAAGACGTTATTGATCTGATTCGGATAATCCGAGCGGCCTGTCGCCATGACAGCCACGATGTCTTCCACCACAGACGGCATAATCTCCGGTACCGGATTCGCCATGGCGAAAACAATTGGATCAGCGGCCATGGTTTGCACATCTTCACGGGTTAACAGGTTACCGCGCGACAGACCGATGAAGACATCTGCTCCGCGAATCACGTCACGAAGTGAACCTGTCTCCAGTTCCGGATTGGTACGAGCCGCATAGTCGCTCCATACTTCATTTTCATAGGTATTCGTCCGTACCAGCGCACCATCACGATCGACCCCGACAACCCGACTCGCACCCGCGGACAGCAGAATATTACTGCATGCCACACCTGCTGCACCGATACCACAGACGACAATTTTCACATCCGTGATGGATTTACCAACCAGCTTGAGCGCATTGATCAGACCTGCATACAACACAACTGCTGTACCGTGCTGGTCATCATGAAATACCGGAATGTCCAGTTCCTCATTTAGGCGACGCTCAATTTCGAAGCAACGTGGTGAAGAAATATCCTCCAGATTAATCCCGCCAAATGCTGGTGAGATCGCTTTCACAGTTCGAATGATTTCCTCGGTATCCTGTGTATCCAGGCAGATCGGGAAAGCGTCCACTCCTGCAAACTGTTTGAACAACATCGCCTTACCTTCCATGACTGGCATCGCGGCACGTGGTCCAATGTTGCCAAGTCCAAGCACGGCACTACCATCGGATACTACGGCAACCGTATTCCGCTTGATTGTTAGCGAAAATGCCTTTCCAGGCTCTTCTGATATAGCCGAACAGACCCGGGCCACATCCGGTGTATATACACGTGACAGGTCTTCACGGTTATGAATCGGGACCTTCGGAGTAACTTCAATCTTGCCGCCCAAGTGAAGCAG
Organism: Paenibacillus sp. GL_099_B; assembly: GCF_057835695.1. Lineage (NCBI taxonomy): Bacteria > Bacillati > Bacillota > Bacilli > Caryophanales > Paenibacillaceae > Paenibacillus > Paenibacillus sp. GL_099_B. The sequence goes on along the minus strand of NZ_CM174430.1, from coordinate 2,363,303 downwards.
GAACGTCCGATCCGATACGTTTATGATGGATGCTCCTTTGAGCTGGCGCACCCCTTCTATAATTTTGCTGTTATCTTGTGCATCCGTTACAGCGACAGTTAAGTCGCGCACACTTACATCCTGATTGGTCGAAATTACGTCGATGGCGATAATGTCTCCGCCAGCTTCCGAGATAGCCGAGGCCACTTCACCAAACTTGATGTCTTTTGTTGTCATTTCTAGCCGAATAATAAAGCTGTTACCGTCTAAATTCCTTTGATTCATTCCAATTCCTCCCAGACTGAAAGTCATGAGTTGCAATGTTACCTGTTTGTCTTCGCTGCGCGGACACGTTTATCCTTTATCTTGCCCAGAAAAAGTACTCAGTGTGATCTAAATACGACAAAAAGGACTACCCTCTCCGTCTGATCGAGACGTTAAGGGTGGCCCTTCTGCACACTATATAAGTTGAACTAAAGAATATTTACACTTGCCACTCCGATGATAGAACAACCTTCCGATCGCTGTTATCCCCACATTTTTCAGCCAAATGAGTAACAAATATATTATTTACGCTCAGCCGCTCTGCGCAGTACTCGGATATCATATGATTGCAAATCCAGGCTGCCCTCAACAGCATCACCACTCAGCAGATCACGATAGGACTGATTGTCCAGTTGTACTTGCTTCGGCTCCGGTGTGTAGTTCTGCACAAATACATAATCCGCTGTGCCATCTGTACGGATGTGTGCCGTAACTCCAGCAGGAAGCCGGGTTTCAAGAGCACGCTCTATACCCAGATCAGCGATTAGACTGCTATAGAAATCATCGTAAAATGGAGCTTTGAAACGTGTAGCCATATAATAAGCTTTACCTGAACCAAGACGGTTAACGGTCAAAGCAGGCCGTCCAGCATAGAAGTCGGAGCGATATGTCGCTAGCGCTTCTGCACCTTCCAGATGAATCAGGTCGCATAATTCGATTGCATCATACTCGGCATTCAGTTGAAGCCCGTTGTCCTTCACAGGCACAACCCCATTCAGATCACGGTCATGCAAGCCGTCGATCTCTTCCGACCAGATCCCCAGCGTCTTGCGAAGCGGCCCAGGGAATCCTCCGAGGAAGCACAGATCATTCTCATTTACGATACCTGACCAATACGTGGCTACAAATGTACCGCCATTTTCCACGAATCGCTCAATGCGTTCGCCAACCCCTTCACGTACCAGATAAAGCATAGGTGCGATGAGCAGTTTGTACTTGGAGAGATCAGCATCCATGTCGATGACATCCACAGGCACACCTTTTTTCCAAAAGGCATCATAATGCCATTCCACCGTCTGCTCGTACTTTACTCCGATGTTACGCGGTCCTTGGGAATCCTTTACCGCCCAACGGTTTTCCCAATCGAATATGATGGCAACTTCGGCCGGAACGGACGTTCCAACCACCGCCTGCATTCCTTCCAGTGCCACTCCTACGTCAGTAACATCCTGGAACACACGGGTATGTTCATGCCCAACATGATCTACAACCGCTCCATGAAGCTTTTCACTGGACCCCCGACTCTTTCTCCACTGGAAGTATTGTACACTGTCCGAGCCGTGCGCCACAGCTTGCAGAGATGCCAGCAAATGCATACCAGGACGTTTCAATTTGCTTGTCTCTTGCCAATTGGTTGAGCTCGGTGTGCTCTCCATCAATAGAAACGGCTGCCCGCCCTTGATTGAACGAACGATATCATGCATCATCGCCACTCTGGATGCCAGCGTATCTTCTTCGTCCGCATCATGCCATGTCGGATAACTATCCCAAGACAAGAAATCCAGAATGTCAGCGAACTTCCAGTAGTTCAATCCTTCATAAAATTCCATCAGGTTGGTCGTTACCGGCAGATCGGGATTTTTGGCCTTCAGCGGTTTCGTTTCGTGCACGATAAAATCAGCGGTCTGATCTGTGACAAACCTGCGCCAGTCCAGATTCATCGCATGGACCTGTGTCTCTCCGTGCGGCGCAGGAGACTCCACTTGACTCCATTCCGTCACGGTATGGCTCCAGAATGTCGTCCACCACGAGTGATTCAACTCGTCCAGTGTGCCGTATTTGTTTTTCACCCAGCCGCGAAAAGCGTCCTGGCAATAATCACAGTGGCAATCCCCGCCGAATTCATTGGAAATGTGCCAGCCAATTACTGCGGGATGATCCGAGTAACGTTCTGCAAGTTTTGTATTGATTGCAGTAACCTTCTCCCGGTATACCGGAGATGTATAGCAATGGTTGTGACGGAAGCCATGCAGGTTGCGAACGCGATTGACTCCAACACGCAACACTTCGGGATACTTGGCCGACATCCAGGCAGGTCTTGCACCGCTCGGGGTAGCCAGGAATGCATAAATTCCATTGGCAGCAAAACGATCCAGTACTTGATCCAGCCATTCAAACGTGTACACGCCTTCCTCCGGTTCAAGGGATACCCATGAGAAGATGCCAATGGACATCACATTACATTTGGCAAGCTTCATCAGGCGGATATCATCTTCAAGTACTTCAGGGTAGCGTAGCCATTGCTCCGGGTTATAGTCTGCACCATGTAACATATGAGGTGCTTTGGAACTTACGGGTGGATATTTGTATGTCATGCTGACAACTCCTTCATTCATTTCATTTTGAATCATCTATTTGATCAATGCAGCACTCGGCTGCTCATCCAATGCAGTGTCATTTTCCTCTCCAGCCTTCAGCGCTGAAAACGATTGCAACTTCTGACCCTTGAAGTCAAACATCGTCAGGTTGCCCCAGTTATTCGGATGTCCAACAGACCACTCTTCCTTGCTAGGAATCCAGGCAGGCTCCCAGTAATAGAATCCCGCTCCGAGACCGCCGGGAACTTCACGAATAATCTGCAGCAGATCCTTCAGATAACGCGTCTGTCCTTCCACGCTTGCCGGATATCCTGGCAACAACAGTTCTTCCTGATTCAGAATCCACTCGTGGCCTTCAGGCTGCTCCAATGTCCAAGGATAAGCGGTTTCAACAACATTGATTGGTTTGCCGTAGCGTTCAGCCAGGTCATGCAGATTATCCCGCAGCGCCTCCAGTGTTCCATGCCACCAAGGGTAATATGAGAGCCCAATGATATCGAACTCCACACCTAGTGCCTCAAACCGATCATAGAATTTGCGACTCTCCGCATTATCACCACCGCGGTCTATATGAATCATAATCTTGATTTCCGAATCAATCGATTTAACAGCAGCGATGCCATACTTCACAAGTCCAGCAAAACGCTCCCACTGTTCGTCGGTATCATGCTCTTCCCCACCAACACGTCCTTCATCCCATAACATGCCCGGTGTAATTTCATTCCCCACCTGCACCATGTCCGGCAATGCATCATGCTCCTTGAGTGTTCTCAGTACATCTGCCGTATAAGTACATACCTCACGTTGCAGTTCCTCATATGACAGCTTTTCCCATGCCTTTGGCTTCCATTGATTGGCTGGATCAGCCCAGCGATCGGAATAATGAAAATCCAGCAAGAATTGCAAGCCTTGTTCCTTGATCCGTTTGGCTACCGCTACCGTCCGCTCCAGATTACAGAATCCGCCTACAGGATCATTCCAGATTCGCAATCGGATTGCATTGGCATCACCCAGCTTGAGAAGGGTCAGCAAGTCCGCCTGCTGCCCATCCTCGTCACGATAGCTCCCACCATGCTGCTCAATTTCATCCATAAATGACACATCCATTCCGAGAATGAATGCCTCTTCCTTTAAATTGCCCACTTCATCAACCTCCGTTTAATTTAGATGCAGGCTCAGCCTTTAACCGAACCCAAGGTCATACCTTTGACAAAGAAGCGCTGTAGGAATGGATACACAATGAGGATTGGCGCACTTCCAATAAAAATTTGTGCCGCTCTTACTGTGGTTTGGGAGATCGCTTCCATTTCCTTCGGATCCATGCTCATCGTGCTCATATCACGTCCAATAATGACGGTCTGTAGGAATGTCGCCAGTGGGTAATCCTTGGCATTGTTCAGATAGAGCAAGCCGTCGAACCAGGAATTCCAGTGGAACACCATACTGAACAAAGCGATCGTAGCAATGGACGGCATCGAGATGGGAAGAAATATACTGAACAATGTGCGGAAATGACCTGCTCCATCAATCAATGCCGCTTCCTCCAGCTCCTGCGGAATGCCGCGGAAGAAATTCAGCATCAGGATGACGAGGAACGTATTCACCGCACCCGGGAGTACAAGCACCCAGAACGAGTCCATCAATCCGATTTTTTGGATGACCATGTAGAATGGAACCAGGCCCCCGTTAAAAATCATACTGAAAACGAACAGCCATGAATAGATGTTTCTTCCTTTAAAAACAGAATTTTCTTTCGACAATGGATAGGCTGCCAAAAAGGTAATCAATAGCGTAATGCCTGTACCAATGACGGTCCGCAGCAACGAGACCCAGATCGAATGCAGGAAGATCGGATTATTCATCGTTTTCTTGTAGGCTTCAAGCGAGAACCCTACGGGCCACAGACTGACCAGATTGGCATCGGCGGCTGATTTGACACTAAAGGATACAGCCAGAACATGTATCAGCGGCACAATACAGAGAATGGCCAGTAGAATCAGGAAGCAGGTATTGAATATGTTAAACACACGATAAGGCAGCGATTTGTGATACATGTTGGTCCCTCTTTTCCCTATGAAGTCGGTTAAAAAATACGATATCCGGCATATTTCTTGGCAAGGCTGTATGATACGAGAATCAGAATCATGCTAATGACGGATTTGAACAATCCGATTGCTGTAGCAAAACCCATCTCTCCGTTCACCATCGCGGATCGGTATACAAACGTATCGATGATATCCCCGGTTTGATATACGAGCGGGTTGTACAAGTTGAAGATCTGATCAAACCCGGCGTTCAGTACGTTACCCAGCGCCAGTGTACCGACAACCATCAACATGGGAACAAGGGAAGGTACTGTAATGTGCAGCGTTTGTTTCCAGCGTCCTGCACCATCAATCTCCGCTGCTTCATACAGGGACGGGTTGATGCCAGCCAGTGCAGCGAGAAACACGATCGTGTTATAACCGAACTCTTTCCATACATCGGAAATGATAATCGTAAATCGGAACCAGTCATTATCTCCAAGGAAGAAGTAAGGTCCAAGCCCGAAGGCACCCAGCGCTCGATTCACCAGCCCCTCGTTGGAGAGCAGATCTATCAGAATACCACCGAGAATAACCCAGGACAGGAAGTGAGGCAGATAAACCAAAGTCTGAATGGTCCGCTGAACAGCAATTTTCCGAACCTCATTCAGCAATATCGCAAATACGAACGGGATAAATAAATTGAATATCAGCTTGAGTACAGCAATGATTAATGTATTCCAGATGACTTGCAAGCTGTCTTCACGTTCAAACAAATATCGAAAATTATCCAGCCCTACCCATTCCGAGCCGCTGATGCCCATCCATGGCTTATAGTTTTGAAATGCCATGACAATGCCGCCCATGGGAATGTAGCTGAATATGATCAGAAAGATGATGGCTGGCAGCAGCATTACGTGGAATGGCCAAGTTCGTTTTAAAGTTCTCATGATTGCTCCCCCTGTAATTCTTCCTACTCAAGTGCTCCCTGAGTGGCTTATACTGCGATTATATCAACCGTTTGCATAGGTCAAACAGCACATAAAAGCAATATAAATGGTACAAAAGCAACCAGTTTGGACTCGCTGTCTTTTCATTCATTCATCCACCGCTGACCCGAACCTTCCCGAAGCAAATCAGGCTCTCATAACGACAAAAAAAGCGCGCAGACCTGGTTGGTCTGCACGCCCCTGTATCCTTATTTTTTCACACTTTCATACCATTCGTTGACCTCTTGTGTGATTTGGTCACCGCCACCCGATTTCCATGTTTGTACAAATGTATCGAACGCATCTACCGGATTTTTGTTATAAATGATTTCATTGAATGCTTGATTTTCAATTTTGTTCAGGTAGTCCAGCTTGGATTTCATTGTCGCTGTTGTAGGACCTGTGAACATATTTTTATAGGAAATTTCTTCCTGACCGAGTAACACTTTCGCTGCGGCAGGAGTCTCTTTACCATAGTTGACAGCAACATCCTTCTCAAGCTTCGTCTCAGGCTCTTTGCCATCTGCCAGATTCAGCAGGGCTTTCATCTGAGCATCCGGAATACGAGCGCCGTCACGAACGAGCAGATAACGTACAACATTCACATATCCGCCTTCGATTTGGTCAATCGGCATTTGTTTTCCATTGGCATCCAATTGATAGTCATACTTTGCAAACAGACCGTTATCATACGGGCTACCCGGTGCCGGGTCTGCATAATTGTCGAACAGGTAGTTCTGATAAGTAAAGAAAGCTTCAGGATGTTCCATGTCTTTCTTAATCAGAATAACACCGTTAACAAACTGTGTACCGTGACGCATAGCTTTGCCTTCTGGACCGGACGGGATTTCAATCGGTTTCCAAACGGCACTTGGCACATTTTTCACCGTATCCAGAAGCGGCCATCCGCTCATCCAGTATGGACCTGGGATAATACCGGCTGTACCTGCCACTGCTGGCTCTGCTGTTTTGTTTTCATCCCATAATGCTGCTTCCTGCGGGATATATCCTTTTTTGAGCCATTCGCTCAATTTGGTCAGACCTTGCTTCATGCCAGGATTGATGGAACCATATTCCAACTTGCCATCTTCAGCTACATTCCATTGGAACGGCAGTGTTCCGTATGCACCGAAGATCCAGGATGGATCTCCCATCCATGTGTTCATGGATGTTTTGAAACCGATGCTGAGCGGAATGACCTTATCCGGAGCTAAGCCATCCGGATTTTGATTTTTGAACGCATCCATGACTTTTTCCAGTTCATCGATTGTTTTTGGCGCCTCCAGATTCAGCTTGTCCAGCCAATCCTGACGAATCCACAGCAGGTAATCATTGTTGTACGCATAGTCCAGTACGGGAATACCCATTCTTTTGCCGTCACGGCTATACTGGTTCCATACATTGGGGTCCTGCTCCATCGCTTTTTTCCATGTGTCGGAAGCATATTTGTCGAACAGCGGACCCGCTTCCTGATACATGCCTGAATCAATCAGATCCTGAGCAAGCAGGTTGTCCCCTACCGTTACCACATCAGGCATCTCCTGGCCAGAAGACATCGCTAGACGAAGCTTCGTCGCAAACGCACCGTTTGTATCCGTTACAGACCACAATGATTTGATGTCGATGCCGAATTTCTCTTTGGCCCACTTGGTTGACACGTTATTTTCCATCGATTCGCCATTTTTGAATTTTAGCTCAGGATCAATTCCCCATGCTGTTGTAAGGGTCACTGCCGGATCATATTTTTCTTTGTATTCGTTTTCAATAGCTGGCGTACTTGATGCCTCACTATCTCCTCCGCTATTTCCTCCTGTACAGCCTGCAAGGACGCCGGTCAGACACACCGCCGTTGCGAGAAGCGACAGTAATCTCTTTTTCGTGGATTTCGCTCTCAATGTTGTTCCCCCTTCAATCATTTTGGTTACCCTTTCATTATAGGCCTGCCGGGTCTTTCAGCCTATGTCACGAAAACAAGATTTCTGCACCTTTGGCAACCTATATATTGGAATGATGTTGAAATTATGCCTGATCCCGATATTCATTCGGTGTCATTCCGTAATGCTTTTTGAACATTTTGCTGAAATATTGCGGATTTTGGTACCCAAGCTCACTGGTAATCTCGTATATCTTTTTATTCGTGTTTTTGAGCAAATACAATGCACGCTCCATCCGCATTCGAATCATATAATCGCCCAGCCCCTCACCTGTCTCGGCTTTGTAGATCTTGGACAAATACACGGGGTGCAAATAAACTTTGTCTGCGATCATCTTCACGGATAGATCCTGTCCTGCGTCTCTGGTTACCATCTCCTGAACCTGCTTGATGACGTGTCTTCGACTCTGTACGCCTTCCTGATCCGACAGCTCCTCCTGCAACTTGGCGAGCATCTCAGTCGCCCAGCGGCGAAGCTTGTCAGGCGATTGAATCAGCTGATGCGCCAATAGCAGGTCAAATCCTGCATGATCGATCTCATGCACGAGATGCCCCTGCTTATGCGCGATATACATAAAAGCATTCGTCACAGACAAATACATCTCATATACATGTTCTCTGGAGAGACATACACGGTCCGCTGCATCAAAGACGGCATTCAGTTTGCGTGCCGCAGCCTCCCACTGTTTGGTTTCAAGCAATTGAGGCAGCACGGGTGGCTTATAAAGCTCTTCAAGCGCTTGTGCCGCATCGTTCTCCGGCCGTTTGGACAGCTCTTTATCCATATAAATGATCGTATTTTCCTCTGGACCCGACAGTACCAGTGATCCCAAACCTTTACGATAAGCGGTCGTCAGATCGGCAAAATGAAACGGTGCTGTGACCACCATGGACAGATCGCCTTGCAGATATCGAATGACATGCTCACGGAAGGTTCCAGCCGGCTGCTTCAGTTCTTCCATGTTCGTTTGCTCAGGCTCCGTCAACCCCTGATTCTGTATTATCATGACCAGACACTCATGGGGGCCACGTGAAAACCAGACGTTGAGTTGCGGTCCAAACACCTCTTCGGCGATATTGCCAACCGCAAACTCCATCAAATCCAGTGATTGCTGATCCATTGCCGAGAACCGGCCTGTCAGGCGAATTAGCATCATGACCGCCGGTTGATCCGGCTGGAGCACTATCTCATACTTCTCAAGCTGTTCACCCAGTGCCCGTGCTGAAATCTCGCGGCCCAGCAACAAATCGTGCATCAGATTTTCTCGCAAAATTTTATAATCTGACTTCCGGCTATATAACAAACGATGGTATTTATCAAATTCATCCCAATCATCCCGAAGGGACGTGATGGCAGCGGAGATCGAAGCCATGAATTCCTCATCGTTCACCGGCTTGAGAATATAATCGGCAGCCTGCAGCTGAATGGCTTTCTTGGCATATTGAAAATCACTGTGCCCGGTCAGCAGGATGCAGCGGATATGCGCCCATCGATTGCTTACCTCCTCAATTAGCTCCAGTCCGGACATGCCCGGCATTCGAATATCGGTCACCACGAGGTCCACTGCATTCTCTTCCAAAATCTGCAGCGCTTCCTTACCAGATCCTGCACGCAAAACCGTCGTAACCCCGAGCTCTCCCCAGGGAATGGTCAATTCCAGACTTTCAGTCACATACGTTTCATCATCCACCAGTAAGATATCAATCAAGAAAGTCACTCCCTATCTGCATAGTTATGCAATGCATGCCACGGTCATCATGCTGTAGTCATATGGCGTCTCTATTTCTTTCCTTCTATTCAAGAAGATGTTCCTCGTCAGCAGGCCAGGACAAGGTAACACGCAGCCCCCCAAGCGGTGATTCCATAACACTAAGTCCAGCCCGCTCCCCATACCTGAGCTGAAGACGCTGGTTGACGTTCCACAGCCCACACCCCATATCTTGATCCATACCCCCTGTAAGTTTGTGGAGCAGCATCTGCCGGGCCAATTCATCCATACCTTGCCCGTCGTCATCTACGGTAAGAATCATCATGCCATCTCTTTGTTCTCCCGACACCCGTATTTCCCCAGCCTCGGCATCGGCTTCAATACCATGAATAACCGCATTCTCCACCAGTGGTTGAACGATTAGCGGAGGCACCTCCTGCCTCAAGATGTCTTCCGATAAGTCAATTTTGAAACGTATTCGGTCCATACGCATCTGTTGAATCTCCAGATAACAGGTGACGAACTCAATTTCCTCCGTGAGCGGTACCACATCACGCTCCTGCCTCGTCGTGTACCGATAGTATCGGGACAGATTATGCGACATAGCAACTACGGCATCCACACGCTTCAGCTTTGCCATGCTCGTAATGAACGAGAAACAATTATAGAAAAAGTGTGGATTAATCTGCGATTGCAGCTGTTTCAGCCGGGCTTCACGCACATGAATCTGTTCCAGGTACACGTGTTCAAATAACTGCTGAATTTGCGCCACCATGGAGTTGAATCGTTCGGACAAAAAGCTGAATTCATTGCGGCCTTTGGGGATGATTCGAACTGAATAATCCTCCTGCTTCAATCGTTGGAATCCACGAATCAACTGTTTGACAGGGACTTGGACCTGTACATATAACAGATAGGCCACGGCAAAGCTCATCAATAGTAGACAGATCATAGCTGAATAAAACGTTATATTGGATTGATGAATCGGCTTCAGAATAGCCGATAGCGGCATGTAATCGACCAGATACCATCCTGTCGTGCTGGACTTTACCGTATTAACCATGTAAGGCTCGCCGTCAATGACTACTGTTCGGTTATCCACATCCTTAAGCTTATCAATGGCCAGCTTGTCCATCAGCTGACCTGTCAGGGCACGATCCGAAGTTCGGTTATAGATAACCCCCGTCTCTTCCCGGTAATAAAAGGGATCATGGCGACCATCGTCCTTGAATTTATCCAGCATATCTCGAATGTTGTCACTGTCGAATTCAAGCTTAATCACGGTTTGCGCATTGGCTGCGGGATCACTAATACCGTATGGAGATACGGTGATCCAGCTGAAGATGAATCGATCATCTTCCCCCTCCTGAATCTTTCGAACATTCCATCCAGATGACATGTTGCCTCGCAGCGTCTCCTGATCGTAAAAGCCAGCATCTCGTTCAGAGATGACCCTGCCCAGCGTCGGCGAATAGAGGTACAATTTCGTTGTCCAGTTGGATGAACTTTCCTGGATACTCAGCTTGTTCTGAATACGTTTAACCAGATTGATCGTATCCAGATCGAAATATTTACTGTCAGCGTAGATCCGTCGGAAGCTCGCAATATCGGGATCATGGATGAGCAGATTCGGCCACGAGGATAACAACTCGATGTGTGTATTCACTTGATTTTGAAAAAATTCCAGTTGGTTGCTGTTGGAGCGATTGAGTTCATCCCGCAGAACTGCTGTCGTTTTATGATTGGAATACCAGTACAGCAGTACGACTGGAACCAGCATAATTAGAATTAAAATGACCATTTTGGAAAATAGATTCGTCCGGTATGACATCTTCTTACCTCACCTTGCCTTCATTAGTCAGTGAATCTAATTTTAACGATGAAAGCGTTAAACATAAACTATTTTTTCTGTTCTAATCCGCTCCACAGCTCATCTGTTATTCCTGACTTAATCTCTTTAAAGAGACTCTCTATATATCGTAAGCGTTACCATATACATGCATAAAGGTGACAAAACCAACTTTTCTGCACTAATTGCAACTTCCACGCAAAAAAGAGCCGACAACCGTCAGCCCTTTCTAAACGTGTATATTGGTTAATTCCCTTCTAACTCGAAAAGATCTTCTTATGTATTCATTCTATCTTGCTAACGCAAAATCTTTATGGAATATCGTAGTCAAATACAGTGTTCTCTCCATCTACGGCGACATCCATTACAATATCGGTTAGCTTTCCTTTGACTCGCAGCGGGGAGCCAGCCAAACCGGAAAACGCCAGCTGACCTTTAAATGTTCCATGCGGCTCAATCTCTATATGCACAGGTTTCAGCTGGACAGATTGCAGGGATTCATAGAGCGGATCATCCTGGTGGTTGTAACTGCGGGCCAAGTCAGGCAAGAGCACAGCTGCTACAGGCTCTCTGGTGTAATTTTTGAGTGTCAGGTTACAGCTTACCCGTGTAATACCATTGTCCAGTACATCATAGGTACAGGAGCTATCATTTTGGACATAGGAAACACCATTGATACCGGAAGCCCCCCATTTGGCTACATACATTAATTTATCCGTCATGTAGGAATAACTGAGAACGATAGCGAGAACGACCAGCCAGAGCCGTTTGGCCAGAACCGGATATAATGGCATGATTTCTTTGCGTGTAAGATAGTAGCTGCACGCTAATATACCCATTCCAAAAAATAACGTGATGTGCACGCCACTTACATAGGATGTGGTATAAGGCGACATACCAATAGCAGACAACAGCGTGTCCCCCACAGAGAAACCAAGGTGATGCTTAAACGTAAAAATGATGCCAAACAGCAATAACATCGCAGAGAACACAAGTCTGGTTCTCGACACACGAACACCCCCTAATCAACCACCTGATTATATCATATTTTTCCTTATTATGGTTTGCGATCCAAATAAAAAAAGACGCTCCGGTTTTTAACCGAAAACGTCTTTTGTTTTGCAACTCAACTCTACTTTTTCGACAGGAATGCGTCGAGCTGCTCTTGTTTGGCTGCAATGATTTTATCAATACCTGCGGCTTTCAGCTTCTCCAGATATTTCGGGATCATCTCGTTCGGATCTACTGCACCCGAGGTCATGCCCGGTTTGAACTGTTTGTTCACGTTGTTGACCGCAGCAATTTCGTTTTTGACGGATTGACTGTTGAAGGTAAAGCCCAGTGCAGGTGATTTGACGCCTTTGGCATTAAACTCCTTGAACTTTTCCCATTTCTGTGGATCTTCATTATCCCAGAGGTAGTTCAGGAACTGGTTACCCAGCTGCCATTGTGCGCCCGGATTGTATGTGCGACTGTTGGCATCCACCCCTTGCGGGAGGGTAATAATGTTGTCCTCCCCGTCTTTTTTCACATAATGAGTGCCTTCAATTCCGAAGTTGAGCAGGTTGTTGATTTCTTTGTCGGAATGCAGCAGGTTAATGACTTGCATTGCCTTCTCCGGCTGCTCAGAGGAACGGGAGATCGCGAGCATCGCACCGGAAGCATCCCCGGTTGTAATCGTAGGCTGTGTCATCTCAATCTGGGTTAGTGGATATCCGACATAACCTTCTTCTTCCTTATCCTTGCCCGGCTTCATGCCATCGGTCCACAGGAAAGCCTTACCTGCCTTCGCCTGATCTTTCGGGAATACATTGGAAGTTGCTGCATCACTGTTAATGTATCCAGCCTGATACCACTTGCGTGCAAGCTCAGCCGCTTCCTTGAATTCAGGGGTCTCCACTTCATTCAGTACCGTCGTTGTACCCGCTGTTTTGGAGATGACGCCTGGAACGGAGGCATCACCAAGATAATCCCAGTCCAGATTTTCTAACAGCCCGTTACCATTGGTATTGGACATATAGAATGGAGTGATGCCTGGTTCGTTTTCCTTGATTGTTTTGAGCAGCGGCTCCAGGTCAGCCCATGTTTTTACTGCGGTCAGATCGAGCTTGTATTTGTCAGCCAGATCTTTACGTACCAGTACACCACGCGTCGCTGCCAGCTCCTTGTTGGTAGGAACGCCATAGTTTACGCCATCCACCTGAGAACCTTCCAGAAAGGCTGGATCGAGATTTTTCTTGATATCCTGCCCATACTTGTCAAGCAGATCATTGAGCGGCAAGAAAGCACCTTTTGCCACATTGACGGTATAATTTTGCCAAGCCGCCGTGAAAATAATGTCTGATTTTTCGCCGGAAGAGATCATAAGATTCAGCTTGTTATCCCACTGACCCCAGTCGATCGCATTAATCTTGAGTGTTGCCCCAATCTTTGGCTCCATCTTTTTGTTGATCTCGGCTTCCACCAGAGCTACATCTTTCTGTGGTGTCCCTGGATAATACAACGTCACTTCATAGGGCTTGCCCCCAGTCTCCGCTCCACCGCCACCCTGTGCTTCCGGTGTTGTTCCGCCTTTGTCTGATGAGCAACCTGCCAGCACCAGGCTCAGCGCCATAACTGCTGCCGCGAAACGCGGCCATACCTTAAACGTTCTAACCAAGTGAACCCCTCCCGTCATATGTTGGACCCTGCAACCGATTGCCCCAATTCGCAATGTTCCCCAATCTACAAAAGTCCGTTCGCTTACCGGCCCTCCGGCGTGTCTGTACTCGCTGCTTTTTGTATATGCCCTCTCAGGTCCATCTTCAATTATCCGTTGCCCTCTCCGCTAACCGGCCGGAGTTATCCCTTCACTGCGCCTACGGTTAGGCCTTTGATGAAATACCGCTGGAAGAATGGATATGCCAGTACGATTGGACCAATACCGACAACAGCCATCGCCATCTGCAGTGTTTTATTCGGCAGATTCAGCAATCCGCCCTGTGACGAAATCTGTGAAGAGACATTGGAGTTGGATGTTAAATATTGAATATCGAGCAGCGTCCGGTACATAAGGTACTGAAGACTGATCGTCCGGTTATCAGATATAAAAATCATGCTGAGATACCAGTCGTTCCAGTAATTCAATGTGCTGAACAGTGCAACAGTCGCCATCACCGGAAGGGAGAGCGGAAGCACGATACGTGTAAACGTTCTCAATTCACCCGCTCCATCAATCCGTGCCGATTCAAGAATCGATACCGGAATGGAATTGGCGAAGAACGTACGCATGACCAGTACGAAGAACGGTGACAGCAGCAGCGGCATGATCAGTGCCAGTACCGAGTTTTTCAAATCCAGTACGTTCACATAGACGAGATACCAAGGGACCAGACCGCCATTGAACAGCATGGTGAAAAAGATGAAAAAGGCGAACCACCCGCGATACGGCAAATCCCTCCGGGAAAGCGGGTACGCGTACAATGCAGTCAGTGCTACACTCGTTATTGTACCTATCACGGTTACGATAATTGAAATGCCATAGGAATGGATGATCTGATCCATGTCTTTGAACAGAAACTCATAGGCAGTCAGGCTAAACTTCTCCGGAATCAGCTTATACCCGTTCGCAATGACCGTCGTCTCGTCCGAGAATGAGATCGCGAAGACAAGCAGGATCGGCACGATGCAGGCAATGGCATAGAATATAAACATAGCGTGTATGATAGACGCGGAACGCCGCGACACGGCTAATGGATCACGTGATTTCACAGCTGGCTTGCCTCCTCTCAAAATAATGCATTATCTTTGTCCATTCTCCTTACGATGGTATTGGATACGAGAACAAGCACAAATCCGACAACAGCCTGATACAGCCCGGCTGCTGAGGACATCCCGATATCGCCCCCAATGAGGAAGGTTCGGTACACATACGTATCCAGAACGTTCGTGACCGGGAACAATGCGCCCGATTCAAGCGGAACCTGGTAGAACAGACTGAAGTCCGCGTAGAAAATACGACCGATTTGCAGCAGTGTCATAATCACGATCAGCGGTACGAGAAACGGAACGGTAATGAAGCGAATCTGATGCCACTTGCTCGCGCCATCCAGCACGGCTGCTTCATAATATTCCTCATCGATACCTACCACTGCTGCCAGATAAATAACGGCATAATAACCGATATTCTTCCATGTATTCACCAGCGGCAAAATATACGGCCAATACTTGGGTTCCGAATACCAATCAATTGGTTGTCCGCCAAAGAGCTGAAGAATCGTCGAGTTCATGAAACCCGAATCCTTGCCGAGAAACGCGAGCACCAAATAGCTGACTACAATCATCGACAGAAAATACGGAAGCAGCATGAGTGACTGATACAATTTGGACATTGCCTTGTTCTTCACTTCATTCAACAAAATCGCAAGCCCTACACCTACAAATAAATTAAGCGCAATAAATACGGTGTTATATGCGAGCGTATTACGTGTGATCTCCCAAGCATCGCTGGTGGAGAACAAATACTTGAAATTATCCCAGCCGCTCCACGGGCTGCCCCAAATACCGTCGGCATAGTTTACATTTTTGAATGCAATCAGAACGCCGAACATCGGCATATAGTTGTTCACCAGCAGAAACAGAATGCCTGGCAAAAACATGAGATACAAAACCTTGAATTTACCTAGATTGTACAGGACAGACTTTCGTTTTCGAACTGGTATATCCGGTATGTCCCTTGCATCCGATAGACGTGCTCCCTTACCCACCTGGGGTTGTGTCTTCATAACTTGTTCTCCCTCACTCCTCTTGAATTTCATCCTCAGGATGAAACACCGCTGTGTCTCCTGTGGTTCAAGTATACGGCGGGGCGTTCAGGTCCACTATCTGCTGTGGTGACCTGTTCACTTATCAAATTATGACTTTAGGGCACAAAAAAACAAAAGACGCAGCATGCTGCGTCAAATCTGTACCGTTCGGGACTGTTTGCGAAACTCCTGTGGGGTAATGCCCGTGCACTTTTTGAACATTTTCGTAAAATGAGAGTAATTGTAGTACCCGACCTTGCCTGCGATATCCGTCACCTTCACGGTAGACTGGGACAATAAGGCCTTCGCTTTGGCTACTCTGCGCTGGAGAATGAATTCGGAAAGCGACATGCCCTTTTCTTTACGAAACAG
The DNA here is from genome assembly GCF_057835695.1 of Paenibacillus sp. GL_099_B. Classification (NCBI taxonomy): domain Bacteria; kingdom Bacillati; phylum Bacillota; class Bacilli; order Caryophanales; family Paenibacillaceae; genus Paenibacillus; species Paenibacillus sp. GL_099_B. The sequence continues at coordinate 2,347,022 of NZ_CM174430.1, read as the reverse complement.
GCGGGATAGATAGGCCGGATTAAATCCGGCAAAGGATGCAAGTTCTTCTCGCATCAGCTCTTCACCAATATGATTTTCAATGTAAATACATAACTGGTCCACAATCGTCATTGGACTGTGATCGTCCGGGTACAATACCGGGATCGCACGACTGATCAGGTCTAATGTCCACTGCTTCAGCTGGGGCAACGAACGTGTCACAACGTTTTCTTCCGGCTCCCGTTCTCCGGGATACAGGCTGCGTACGGATACATTTTTCTGATGAAGTAACGGGTAGATTACATGCAGCATGGCATGATAATACAAGCGCAGAATTTCGGGTGACAAACGCTCCTGTGAGGCCAGTAATTCAAAGATTTCATCCACACGCTCGCGCAGGTCGTCAAACTTTCCCGTTTCGAACAGGATGGACAGCTCGGAAAACCATGGTATTGGCAGAAAGCGATCCTCCGTATCTCGGCCCACCTCGTCATAGATAAAGACCCCTTCAAGCTCGTTGATATTGCGACGCTCCATGTCCATCAACTCATTCAGCATCCCCTGTAAATCTGTAACAGCAACCGGGACTCCGACGTAACAGGACAATCGGCAATAAAAGTAGGTGCCACACTCCTGGATATAGCTCTGACATCCTTGTGCCACTTCACTCGCCGTGGGTACGATACCATCCAGTTCGTATGCAAGCACAATATTTAGTCCACTGTGGTCCTGAAACACTTCGCCAGGTTTGTCACCAAGCAGCATTTCCTTGGCAGCATTGCGAAGCGCATATTCCAGGACCTCCTCATCACGCAGATCGAAGTCTCGCACCCATTCTTCGACGGATATAACAATCGGCAACACGCGCACTTGCGGATCAATCTCGGCTCCATAGACCTCGGCCAGCTCCTGAAGCTTTTGCTGGGTTAAGGTTACGCGCTGTGAGATGGCGTCTTTCCAGAAACGCTCGGTCAACAGCGGTTTATGCGTTTGCCAGCGTTTGTACACAGTCTCATATACTTCATTGGTGCGGGAACGCTGCTCCCCATCCTTGATTTTGTCAATCGCCTGGCTCACAACCTTGAGCAGCTGGTCTGCGGGAGCAGGCTTCAGCACATAATCGAAGCTGTTCAACTTAATTGCCGTTTGGGCATAATCGAACAGAGCATGACCTGTAAGGAAAATCGTCAGCAGGCCGGGATCATGCTTTAACACCCAGCTCTGCAGATCTAGTCCCGTTTCACCCGGCATCTCAATATCACAGATCATAATATCAATGGGATGGGCTTTCATCAACATTCTCGCCTCTTCCGCATCACCAGCACTGAATACCTGGTCAATTCCGGCCAGGCTCCAGTCCACCCCTTCCACCATCGCTTGCAGGGCGTATACTTCATCATCCACGATCAACAGGTTCCGCATAGGCTCTCCCTTCTTCCTCTTCCGTCTGGGCGGGCATATGAATATGGACTGCTGCCCCTCCTTCAGTCTGATTGCTGAACTGCAATCCGGCATGTTCGCCGTACTTTACAATCAGCCGATGGATAACGTTCCAGATGCCAATGTGTTGTCCACCCGGATCTTCGGCGTATTGCCCCTGTTGCAGGCGCTCTAGTATTTCTTGCTCAAATCCAACACCGTTATCCGTAATCGAAAGTTGAAGAACCGAAGACAGCGTAGGATCAGATAACGTTTTCGACTTTCGTGCTGTTATGCAAATAACAAAAGGCTCTGTGCGTCGCTGAAAGCCATGAATGATGGCATTCTCCACAAAAGGCTGAATCGTTAAAGGCGGCAGCACATAGCGCCCAAGATCCGGTTCAACATCCAGAACGAAATCCAGCTTGTTTGGAAACCGCAGCTTCTGGATCTCCAAATAATGACTGATATGTTCCAATTCTTCATCCAATCGAATGACACGTTTGCCTGCACGCAGGCTGAACCTGAAATAATCTGCCAGATGACCAGCCATCTGCTGCACCAGCTCATGCTTTTGCAACGAAGCCAGGCTATGAATGATATTCAATGAATTCAGGTAAAAGTGAGGATTGATCTGCATCTGCAATTGTTTAAATTCTGCTTCTCTCGTTCGTAATTGCTCCTCATACACATCTATCTTCAGATGCTGGATCTCACTTGTCATCTGATTGAAACTGTGCGTGACAAACTCCAGTTCAGATGAAGCCGGCGTCTCAAGCCTCACATCAAGTTCTCCTCGGCTAACCCTCCTCATCCCACGTATGAGCACATTCATTGGACGGAACAGGAGTTGCCTGAGAAAAATCATAGCTGTGATCAGAATGACCGCTGCACCAATCGGAAGCAGGCGAATGATCTGCTGAAAAAATGGCAGGTTTCGCATCATATCCTCCTCGGGCAGCAGGACAATATAATTCATCTCAGACATGGCTGAAGGAATGCCAAGCATCAGATACTGACGTGCACTTCCTGTGGATGTCACTTCAGAGATCACCTGGTATGGATTATTCAATCCAGTGATATGGGCAGCGGCTAGTTTGATTTGTGCCGAGTTGAGGGCTGAATCGGACAGGGCCCCTCCATCTGCTCCCACGATGACTGCGCCACCCCGGTCACCGGACTCCGTAAATTGCTCGGGGTGATTCAGTGCATTCATGTCCACAAGCGCCCCCGCATAGAACTGGGCGTTGATCCGCACTGTTTTGACCAAGGCGTTCCAAGTGCCCCCCCGAACGATACTCCACTCTGGCTTCTGGATTTCCCCCTCCAGCTGCTGCATTTGTACCGGCATGCTCTCCTGCACAATCGACATTTTGACATCATAATTGCCCGAGGTAGCGAGTAACAGATCATCATTCACGGCATCGTACAGAAAAAATGAATCGATCAGATTATAAAATCCGATATCGGTCATGAATTTGTTCATAATGCGCTGTTTCGCAATAATATAATCGCCGCTACCGTATTTGAGAAAAAACAGGGAAATAATGTCCGGGTCTCGCTCGCCCAGACTGTATAAATACCGATTGGTCTCCTGCAGCACACGCTCGTTCTGCTCCACACTCTTTGCAAGATGATTCATATTGGTGAGAGACACTTGATCACGTACAACTTTCATGGCATATACGTTGTTGTAATATAGCAGCATGAATAGTGGCAGCATGATCAATGTCAGACCCACGATAAACTTAAAGCGCAGTGAACGGATGAAGTTCATGAATTCCCGCCCTTTTGTGTAATCTGAATTTCAGTTCTGTTGCACATTGTTGTAACCGCTATCAAGATCAAGCGATTTCTCCTGTTTTTTTGATGCTCTAACACTGTATTTCTTCCATCTTCTTCCTTATAATGGCATGTTTATTGTAGTCATACTTGCTTGCATCTGTCTATGTGGTTCCGTGACCTGTCAGTGTCAATTCTGGTGACTTGCTCTTGGCTTACAGTACGTGTTCGAGGGTCCATGCTCTAATTAGTTCTCCATCTGTAAAAAAAATCCTGCTCCACACTCCACGAACGCCCGGTGATGACATGCATACGATATATCACTCTTTGGATTGACATCAAGGATGTAAGGAGGCATGTCCGATGAATATACAACTCGTCCCATTGCATTATGTATATCTGGCTTTTATCGTCTTGATTATCGCCGTCATGGTTCGGCGTAGAGACACAACCATCATTTGTGTCGCAGGTATCATGACCATTGGACTCCTGGCGACTGAAACATTAAGCGGATCGGTTTCCGGAATCTTCAGCAGTTTTATCTACGCAGCCAAGGAGCTGCTCAGCACCATTTTTATCATCTCGATCATTGTCGCCATGAGCCGGGTATTAATCCGGACGGGGATCAATGAAGTCATGGTGACACCACTCACCCGGTTCATCCGTTCTCCACAGGTCGCCTATTGGGGAATTGGATTCATTATGATGATCGTATCATTGTTTTTCTGGCCCTCTCCTGCCGTTGCCCTGGTTGGAGCTGTACTTCTTCCGGTAGCAGTACGAGTCGGACTTCCTCCCATCGGCGCTGCCATTGCCATGAATCTGTTCGGTCACGGCATTGCCTTATCAGGGGATTACATTATCCAAGGGGCACCCAAACTGACAGCTGATGCAGCTGGCCTTCCCGTTACCGCTGTTATGACTGCAAGTATCCCACTTGTCATAGTGATGGGGACGGTGTCTACCGTAACGGCATTCTGGATGCTACGCAAGGAGATGAAGTCAGGTTCCCCCGTTAAACTCAGTGATCCGATCTCTGGTGAAGCAGTAACCGTTCATCCACCTTCGTCAGACTCTGCGCCGATCTCCGAGGAGCCAGCCGTTCAACGTCAAGCAATGCCCCCACGTTTGCAAAAGGCATTCGCTCTGATCATCCCATTGTTATTCTTAGTCGATGTCATTCTGATGTTTTTACTTAAATTACAAGGCGGTGATGCCACAGCACTAATTGGTGGAACGGCCGTGCTCATTCTGATTGCCGTATCACTTGCCGCGCATCGTCATACAGGTCCGGAAGAAACAACAAACTATTTAATTGAAGGATTTCAGTTCGGATTCAAGGTGTTTGGTCCTGTTATCCCGATTGCCGCTTTCTTTTATCTTGGGGATGCTGCGATCACAGAACTGTTCAACAACCCGCTGCCTGCTGGATCACACGGGATTGTGAATGATTTAGGGGTTGCTCTTGCAGGGCTAGTGCCATTGAATAATACGGTAGGTGCTATAACGATGACTGTGACCGGAGCGGTCACGGGAATGGATGGTTCGGGGTTCTCTGGAATATCCCTGGTCGGCTCCATTGCGTCCATGTTTGCAGGCTCGGCAGATTCCGCACCTGTATTGACGGCACTGGGTCAGGTCGCCGCCATATGGGTAGGCGGTGGGACCTTAATTCCATGGGCCTTAATTCCAGCTGCTGCCATCTGTGGAGTCAGTCCATTTGAACTGGCACGACGCAATCTGAAACCGGTACTGCTGGGATTAACAGTTACTACTATCGTTGCTATCTTTCTAATCTGATTACTTAACCGTGCTATTCGAACTGAAAAGACGTACGCAAGCGGGCCCATTGCCAAAGCTCATCCTTACTCATTGCGGCCAGATGAAGCATTTCCTCATACGGGTCTCCCTGAAGTCCTAATACAGTAGCGAATGCAGGCTCCGTCTTCAAGCCTTCCAGCTTCAGTTTGCGAATTTCCCGATGTCCTGCTGCACCCCAGAGTTGCAACAATCCCCACTCTACCAGCATGTGAATATAAGCATTCTGCCTGCGTACAGATAGGGACTGAGCGAAAATCTCTACAGGCCAGTTTCCAATTTCCACACTACAGGTCACATAAGGACGCTGGCCAGCACGGCCATCCCCCCTGTCGCATCGAAAACCCTGCATTCCGCCCAGTTGTTGGTGCACCAATGTTTGGAACGCCTCGAGATCCGCTGCCTCACATAATAGATCAAGATCACTTCCAGGAATATCAATATCAATCGGCACTGTTCCAGCCGGATAAGGCTGATAAGCTGCCAATATGCTTAACAATCCACTGGATTGCAACACCTTATACGCATCCTGCTGACGCTCGTTCCCCGAGGCCAAATGTGCCATTACATCTGTAGTTGTAATCATGTCACACCCTCGGGTAGCGGTTCATTCTGACGCTCCTGTAACGACTTGTTTCACTCGACCCACCTGTCCACTGGTCAAACGTACTTTGATCCCATGCGGGTGTGTGGGCGATTTGGTCAACAAATCCTTCACGATACCGCGTGTCAGTTTGCCTGTCGGCTGATCTTGCTTGAGCACGATATCCACTTCAAGACCCGGTTTGATATTTACTCGTTGTTGTCCATTCATGGGTTTCCCTCTCCTCTTCAACGTATTCCATGTCATGTAGCCATAATTTACAAAGCTTCATCTATTGTAGACGTTTTGGATTGAAAACGAAAGCCATGACCAATGTTCAAAAACATAACTGAACTGTTATTTCCGCTTTGAAGAGGGATCAGAAGATTTGCTTTTCATCACTTTCAGAGCCGATCGATAGACTTCATCTGCACTCTTTTCAGGTTCTTTTGTCTCCGTCAGCACCGTTTCGTCTTCCACTTCGGCAGGTTTACGGAAATGAAGCAATGCTTGGCGATAAGCTTGATCACCATCTGTAGTCTGCGTCTCTCTTTTCTGTGGTGAAGGGGTCACTTCCGATGTAGAATCCATCTGATGAATTTCTGTTTGCCTACGATCCTCATGTTCCAAAACTTCTTTATGCTCTGCCTGTTCGTAAATTCTGTCTTCCTTCCGGGCTCGATCTTCTTCATGCAGCAGGACAGGCCCTTCATCCATCTCTGTTATTTTGGAAGCTCTTGCTTCTGCAGCCTTGCGGGACGATCTGGAGTTATAAATCATCAGAAACACAACCCCAATAACAACAATTACCACCAAAATGATCAACATATGAGCATCCTCCTTATCATCCGCCTGTAGGCAGCCTTAATCAATATATTGGTGCCCTATTCTGCGAATAATATTTCACCTTGTTTCGTATAGAGCGACAAAGTAGCGGGAATGCTCCAAACAGGATTGTCAGCAGAAGACTTTCAGCACCAATCAAAGAGAAGGTTTACAGAAAACCGAATTGAGGAGGAATGATCAGCATGAATTCACGTGCCATTTTGATCAATATCATTGTTATACTGGTGATTTTGGGAGCCGGGGCTGCCGGGATCTACTATTACAACCAATCCACCAGCTACGTTAAAACCGATAATGCGCTTGTTACCGGGCAGCCTATCTCCGTGGCTTCCGCAGTAGGCGGTGAGCTTCGATCCTGGAAAGGCAAGGTAGGTACAACATTTAATGCAGGCGATACCGTTGCCACCGTCACCGCTGCGGGAAAATCAACATCCGTGACGATGCCTGTTGATGGCACCATTGTACAACAGACCGCCGTCGAAAATTCACTAGTATCTGCAGGTACGCCCCTCGCACGGGCCTATGATTTCAATAACCTATACGTGACGGCCAATGTAGACGAGACCGCGATTGATAAAATTAAAGCAGGTCAGATCGTCGATGTATATGTCGATGCATTTCCAGACACCACATTGACTGGCAAAGTAGACCAGATCGGACTTGCCACTGCGTCCTCCTTTTCACTACTGCCGTCGTCCAATACCAATGCGAATTACACCAAAGTAACACAAGTCATCCCGATCATCATTACGATCGAAGGATATAAAGGACTGGGTGTGGTTCCCGGCATGAGCGCTACCGTGCGCGTTCATATCTAAGGCTGCTGATGGATAATCAAAAAAACCAACTGCCACTTGGAAAAACCATCGCTGTCTTGCTACTTGGCGCATTTATCGCCATTCTGAACCAAACTTTGCTCAATGTAGCCATCCCCCATCTGATGAATGACTTTAACGTCTCAGCAACGACCGTGCAGTGGCTGTCCACAGCTTATTTGCTGGTGAACGGGGTACTCATTCCGATTACCGCCTACTTGATCGAGTCTTACGGGACTCGCAAATTGTTCGTAACAGCCATGCTGCTGTTTACCGTCGGTTCGTTAATTTGTGCCATCAGTCCAGGATTTACAGTCATGCTTATAGGACGAATTGTACAAGCCAGTGGGGCCGGTATTATTATGCCTTTGGTTATGAACGTGTTTCTGACGGTCTTCCCTCCAGAGAAACGGGGAACGGCCATGGGGACGATGGGGATTGCCATGATGTTTGCTCCAGCCATTGGTCCGACCTTATCTGGATGGATCGTGGAACATTATACATGGCGGATTCTGTTCTATATGGTCATTCCGCTCGCCTTGCTTGATATTTTGTTTGCCTTCATTTGGCTGAGAAATGTGTCCAAGCTTACTTCGCCGAAATTTGATGGTTTTGGCGCATTATTCTCCACCATCGGTTTCGGCTTTCTGTTATATGGATTCAGCTCTGCCGGAGATAAAGGCTGGACCAGCGCGACAGTGCTGTTGACACTCATTATCGGCGTGCTCTTCATCGTCTTCTTTGTACTCAGAGAAACGGCTATGAAGAACCCCCTGCTGGAATTTCGTGTATTCAAATACGACATCTTCACCATCTCGACGCTGGTCAGTGCAACGATTAACATGGCACTCTTTGGCGGGATGCTGCTGCTACCGATCTATCTGCAAAATATAAGGGGATTCTCTCCCCTGCAATCCGGGTTGTTGCTACTGCCTGGTGCATTGCTAATGGGCGTCATGTCTCCCATCTCAGGAGCGCTGTTTGACCGGATTGGCTCTCGCCCCCTAGCCATTGTCGGTTTGATCATTACTGCCATCACCACCTTTGAGTTTAGTAAGTTGACGGGGGAGACGCCTTATGGTCACATCATGATGCTATACACGTTCCGGAGCTTCGGCATGTCCATGCTTATGATGTCTGTACAGACAGAGGGGTTAAACCAATTACCGCCTCATCTCACCAGTCATGGTACGGCCATGTCTAATACGGTCAGACAGGTCGCAGGTTCAATCGGGACCGCCCTGCTCATTACTGTAATGGCGACACGTGCAGGCATTCATTTGGCGGATTACAGCAACACCGTGACTACAACCAATGTAGCACTGACAGAACAAGTCGGTATGCTTGGCACGCAAATGGCTACTGCGGCGGGAATGCCGCCTGAACAAGGCACCAGTCTAGCATTACAGCAGCTCTATGGTATCGCTGTTCAGACGTCAACGATCGAAGGCATTAATGATGCTTTCATTGTAGCGACCTGGATTTCGATCATTGGTCTGTTTCTGTCGTTATTCCTGCGGCGGGCTCGCTCCCGTCCTCGTAAAGTCAAAACTGAACGCTAAAATGGCGTTGGGCAACCCTATATCCTATATACAACCCCTGTATCACAGATCAGATCCGCAAGCTTCACTTAGATCAATTGAAACAATAAAAAACCGCAAGTCTCTTTAATCCAGAGACCTGCGGTTTTTGGCTTGCGCTATGGATGCTGGGGTAAGGATGAATTGTCATCCTTGGCAGCCTCTCTCGCCTTAACGGCAAGCAGTTCCGATACAGTTACAAAACGATAACCTTGCTCCTGCAACTTAGGCAGAATCGTTTTTAGCGCAGCAACCGTCTGGGACTTGCCCTCCACCTTGTCATGAAACAGAACAATGTCCCCGTTACGTGCGTTCTTCAGCACTTTGTTCACAATGGCTGATACGCCTGGTGAAGCCCAATCACGTGTGTCCTGATGCCAGGACCATAGCACAATCGTATAGCCTTGCTGCTTGGCGACCTGAATGACCATGTCATTGTAATAGCCTCCCGGGGGTCTAAACAACGTCGGACGCTGCGCCCCTGCTCCAACAATGGATTTCTCCGCTATGTTCATTTCATGGCTGTACTTATCCGCCCTTGTTGACCTGACCGCGTACGTATGTGCATACGTATGATTGGCGATTTCATGTCCTTCCCGCTGCTCCTGTTTAATCAGGTCAGGAAACTTTTCCGCCCATTTGCCAAGCACAAAAAAAGTGCCTTTGGCCTGGTACTGCTCGAGTAAAGCCAGAATTTGCGGAGTCTGGACCGGATCTGGCCCATCATCAAAGGTCAGTGCGATGAGTTTGTCATGTGTGGGAACCTCCCACACAATCTCTCCCCGTTCCTCATAATACTGTCGGTTCTTCTGCACAGGTTTGGCGTAGGCAGAACTGCTGCCAAGCAAAAAAACCAGCGTACACAATCCGATGCATCGGGCTGCCTTCAGGTTCATGTTTATGTCCTCTCTTTATCTTCAAACGTAAACTCCCTGTTAGCATTTCCCGATTCACCAGAACTATTTAACGAAATATTTGATCAATGACTGCAATTTCCTCAGCTGTGAGCTCAACATCCAGTGTTTTCAGATTGTTGATGACCTGCTCTGGTTTCTTGGCACCAGGAATGAGCGCATCAATGGACGGCTGAGTCAGGTACCAGGCCAGAACGAGATGGGCGACTTCAGCGTCCTTGGACTGTGCAATGCTACGTAGTTGTTCCACCTTATCCAGATTCTGAATAAAGGCTTCTCCAGTGAATAACGGGTTCTTCGCCCGTCCATCCTGGAAGGTTGTATCACGATTATATTTGCCACCCAGCAGACCTGCTGCCAGAGGGAAGTAAGGTACAAAAGAAATATCATGCTCTGCCGTATAAGGCAGCAATTCCTTCTCCGCTTCTCTTTTGAACAAATTATATTCAGACTGCAGCACATCCACATCTCCATTCCGATTTGCCTCACGCAGCTGATCAATGGAGAAATTGGAAACTCCGATGGCACGGATTTTACCTTCGTCCTTCAAACGTTTCAGCGCACCTACAGCCTCATCCTTCGGTGTAAGTTCATCCGGGAAATGAATATAGAACAAGTCAATATAATCTGTCTGCAAGCGTTTCAATGCCTCATCTACAGAGGTTTTGAGGAAAGCAGGCGAGTTATCAAAGACTACGTTACCATCCACGAATTTATGTGCAGCTTTCGTTGCTATGATAGTATCTTGGCGCTGACCCGTTTCTTTCAGCACTTCACCAATTAAGCGTTCTGAATGCTCAGGTCCATAGATGAAAGCAGTATCCAAAAAGTTAATGCCCTGTTTCAAAGCTGTACGAACGACATCCTTACCTGTCTCATCATTCAGCATATTCGGATAGATGTTATGTCCTCCTACTGCATTAGCCCCCAATCCAATCGGGTTAACAATCAGATCGGTTTTGCCCAAGCGAGTACGTTGTTCTGCCATGTCTCATCCATCTCCTTTTCTGAGCGTTGGTAACTCACATATATTATATCAGAGGGTTAAGCATATTTAAAATATCGGGTTTATCGGATTAGGTGTTTTTCAGCGCTGTAGCTTCCACATCATTGATGAAACGGCGGAGTTTTGCAGCCACATCGCGGTTAATTTCGCCATTTTCGTATAGCTGCTGTATGGTATTGCGCTGCTCCTGCATCGCCACCATTTGCAATTCCAGCTTTTCCTGATCAAATGGATCTTCCGTTTTGCCCTGATTCCAGGTGCGTAATTTGGCAATTACCCGCTCATATCTAGAGATGACCGACAGAGCCACAATCCGGTTACTATCGTTCATATGAGCACGAATCGCCTTGATCGCTGCTTCAGAGGTACGCATCTTCACTTGACGGAACAGATCTGCATTTTCAATCATAAATGGCTGATCCGGCTTCCGTGAACGATTCGTAAACACATGTCCAAACAATCGTCCAATTTCACTGAGTGAGAACATCATCTGTGTATTCGTTCGGTTTGCAAGCATCATTTCCTTTCGATCCAACCAGCTGTTACATCTAAAGGCGGCTTCCGAAGCAATTACATTTTCATCCATCATATTCTCAATTTCTTTGCGTTCAGCCCGTGTACCGATGAGATTAATGGCTGTTTCCTGTTTTAAAATGTCCTTGCGCTTACCGGCAGTAAGCTCGCCAGCCGCCTGCCTGATATACTTCGACAGATCGGAAACAACCGCAAGCGCAGCAGCTTTATTCTGGTCGTTCATTTCCGACTTCACTGCACGAATGGCAGCATTAAGCATAATATCCTGTGCTTTTCGTTCCGTCGTTTGCGGTGTACCTTCTTCCGCTTTATCTTCGTTCTTCGCAAGAATAGGAAGGAACACACTTGCAGCAATCAGAGTGAACAGTATCACACCTGCGGCCAGGAAAATGATCAGATCCCTTTCAGGAAAAGGAGACCCGTCTTGGAGAACATAAGGAATGGAGAATGCCCCCGCCAGCGTTACAGCCCCTCTCACACCCGAAAGAGTAATGATCGTAACTTCTTTCAGCCGAGGCTTCCCGCTCGACAACGCCTCACCGGAATTTTCATTTCCTTTCCAGAACAGATAGATCCAGACAAAACGAAGTACCAACAATAGCACTGAAATGAGGCCCACATATCCGAGTACTTGAAGGTTATCAAACGAGACATTCTCGAAGATGGTACTCAGCACATCCGGGATCTGTACCCCCAGAATGACAAAGACCAATCCGTTCAAAATAAATAAAATGACAGACCAGGTACTGGCAGATACCACCTGCATCTTCAGTTGTACAGACTCGGTCCGATCACGCTCAATTGCATGAATGATCCCGCCAGCGACGACCGCAAGAATGCCCGAAACACCGACCTCTTCACTGACCAGATAAATGACGAAGGGCGTTAGAATTTGCAATAACATATGAATCGTTACATCTTCCATCCCCAGACGCCGAATCCAGACACCCAATCGGATCAACAGGAACGATAATAAGGCACCAATCAGCAACCCGCCAATCGCGATAAGTATAAAACTAAATGACGCCTGAGCCAGGGAAAATACCCCTGTAACCGTGGCGGCAATCGCAAATTTGAATGCAACCAGACCGGATGCATCATTCATCAATGCTTCTCCCTCAAGAAGCCTATGTATGCTCTTGGGTAAATGCACACGACCTGCCATAGCGCCTACAGCCACAGCGTCTGTCGGGGACAGAATTGCCGCAAGTGCAAAAGCCGCAGGAAGCGGAATGGTTGGAATAAGCCAGTGAATGGCATATCCTGCCACGACAACCGTTACAAATACAAGGCCCAGGGCCAGCAGAAGGATGGGCGCTCTTAGATTCCACAGCTCGTGCCTCGGTGTTCGCTTCCCGTCGTTGTACAGCAACGGAGCGATAAAGAGTACGAAAAACAATTCCGGATTCAGTGGCAGATGCACACCCGCAGGTAATAGTGCAATGGCTACACCGAGAACAATCTGAATCAACGGAATGGGGATAAAGGGTACAAATCGGTTCAAAATATTCGATAAACCGATCAGTACCAGCAAAACAAGCACGGCGATAAATAGTTCCATGATGACAATCCCTTTCCGAATAATGAAGTGGTGAAAACCATTTTGTGTACCTTATTTTAACATAAACCAAAGTTCATTATAAAAATGTTGTCATATTCAATACCCTTCCAAAGCGAATGGACAACAGTCCGATTGCAGATTTCTGATTGGTTCTGTTTATAAGATGTTACAATATGCTCAGGACAATACCCGTTTGGAAAGGAACTTGGTGTCTATGGCATTTGGAATTAAACGACAGGAGCTGGCCGAGTGGAAAGAACGTGTATCTCGTGGCGACCTTGCCTATCTCACTCATTTCTGGATCGACAACCGTTTTCCGGACATTACCAGTGTGACCAAAGTGGGCTGTTCGGATCTGAAACGGCTTGAGGACTGGTGTAGAGAGCATGGACTCGACCCACGTTACATCCATCGGCGTCAGCCTTTCCCCCATTTTGACCTGCTCGGTAAAAAACAGAAGGAAATTCTGATCCAGGAAGGTCTGACTGATCACATTCAACGTTTCCATCTCTGATTGAAAATTAAAACGCCAGCCTTCAAGATTCAAGTCCCAAAGCGGGCTTAAAATCTTGAAGGCTGGCGTTTTACACACCATATATTTAGCGATGCGTTTGTTCCAACGTTTTCATTTTTTCCAGCAGTTTCAGCTCAATCTTCTTCAGCATGCCAAACATCTGCAGTTGTTCCTCTTCGGTAAGCGCCTGCAAAAGTTCCCACGTCATCCGACCGCGATTATTAATCAACGTTCTTGCAAGCTGCTTCCCATCTTCAGTTAAAGACAACCATACAATTCTTCGGTCCTCTTCACTGCGCACCCGCTGGATCAAACCTTCGCTCTCAAGTTGATTCAGCACAATTGTGGTTGCTCCAGAAGATAGACTAAGTTGTCTGGCCACATCCACAGCCATACAGCGTTCTTCACGCAAAATCATGCCCAATATATGACTTTTCGTCGGATTCAATTTGCAGTTTGTTTCATTTCTTTGCTGCTGATCCAATACTTTATTTTTATATCTGAAGAAGGCCTCCAACAATTGATCGACATTTGCCAATTGAGAGTTTCGCTCCGTATCCGGGCTCATAAACGTTCCTCCTACCTTTGATCATAACCTACCTTATATTGTAACATATTTGTACTATTTTGTTTGTGAAAAATGCGCTTGTTTCCCAAAACCCTTTACTTGTCTGTAAAGTTCATGCTTATTTTGCCGTTTCATGTGACAAGCTACCTTATAGCATGAACAGATAACCACACAAGGAGGAATCAAGCAATGAACATTTATATTGTTTTCGATAGTGAAGGCGGTCATACACGAGCGCTTGCCGAGTCGATTGCTGCTGGCGCAGCCAGCGTGCATGGTGCAACCGTTCATTTGCATTCCACAGAAGAAGCCGACATCTACAAGCTGGTGGAAATGGACGCCATTATCTGGGGCTGCCCCGGACATTTTGGCTCCATCAGCTCCGGGTTGAAAAATTGGATCGACAAGCTGGGCTACCTCTGGGCAGAGGGCAAGCTTGTAGACAAAGTCGGTGCGGTGTTCTGTACCATCGCGACCGAGCATGGTGGACTGGAGTCAACGTTGATTCATCTGCTGACACCCATGCTCCATCAGGGCATGATTATTACCGGGCTACCTGGCAACTTTGCAGATAATGCATTATATGGCTCCTATTATGGTGTTGGGGTGACTTGTCCGGTGGACAGTGATGATCTGCTCAGCGAACAGGGCATAGCGTTGGGTAAAGCTCTGGGAGAACGCGTGGCTCGCATAACCAACCGACTGATCACATAGATATCAGAGTATTTCCCTTAAAAGAATTTGCTGTTCTTATCAAGCCTGCGCTCATAAGCTGAAAAGCAGTACCGCAGGCTTGAACTCCCCTTCCTTTAAGAAATAGAATGATTCTATTGCATTATTGGATTGAATTTGTTTATAATAACGTATACCTTTAAAGTTACTTTTAGTTACTTAATGATTTTTATAAATCTGTTATTATAAAGTAATACGATATTCATCCATTATATTGCAAGGGAATTTTACACATGAATCAAAATATGCATTTAAAAACTGACGTTTGTATTGTAGGAGCTGGTCCTGGAGGGGCGCTACTCTCCTTCCTGCTGAAACGGCAGGGAATATCCACCATTCTGATCGAGCGCCAGCCGCACCTGCTTAAGTCGTTTCGTGGTGAGGTGCTTAATACAGATGGTGAGAATGTACTGAAAAAGCATGGATTATACCCTTCTGTCACCCAGCGTGGCGTGCTGCCCCTGGAGCAAATTCAATATTGGGAGAATGGTCAGATCATTCACACCATTTTCCCTGGAGAGCAAGAATCCCATGTGGGCATTCATGTGCCGCAGGATCATCTGCTGGAAGTCATCGTGTCACAATCACAGCACCAGGAAAACGAGCAAGTCCTTTATAATACGGTTATGACTGGATTGTTACGGAATAAGGCTGACCAAACGATTGGCATCAACATTCGGCAAGAAGGGCGCCCCGCTTCCATTGAAGCAGCGGTTATTGTTGGTGCGGATGGCAGATATTCAGCTGTACGCAGAAACGCTGGTCTGACCCCGGATACCCGCAAACATGGATACGACCTGTTATGGGCTCGAATTCCTGCTCCAGCAGGCTGGGAACCTGCTGTTCGGATGGCCAGTATGGATGGTCAACAGTTGGCGCTATTCTCACAATTCGGAGGTTACGTGCAGATCGGATGGAACATTCCGCAAGGGTCCTTCTCCAAGCTGCGTGAACAGCCCTTTGCTCCCTTTGTACAGAAACTCGTGGAGGCCTTCCCCTGTCTCGCTGATTCAGTAGCTGAACATATCCAGACATGGAGTGATTTTGTTTTGTTATCCGTTGAGAGCAGTTTCGCCGATTCGTGGGCGCAGGACAATGTGGTCTTGCTTGGTGATGCTGCTCACACGATGACTCCAACGGGCGCTTTTGGATTGAATGCCGCATTGGAAGATGCGGACGTGCTTGCTGAGCTGCTCATTGATATGGCAGCCGATCAATTCACTTCTACAGAACGGCTGCAAGAGCTGCAGGCCCGACGTGGAGAAAAAGTGAAGCAGCAGTTGGCTAGACAACTGGAGATGGAGTCTTCGTTCCAGCAGCGGTACGAATCTTTTCAATAATGATGCGTGTATTCACGCACCGCGTAATCAACAAACAGCCGATGACTCCCAGTTGGGGAAGCATCGGCTGTTTTGTTCTTTTATGGAGTTAACCTTAATGTCACCATCTGTGAACCGGATTCGCAAAGGCTTTTTTGATACACAATTAGGGATCAGGCTTCACTACCATTCATTGCGCTTACCCGTAGCTCAGTCATAGGCAGAGACAACTTATCGGGATGACGCAATCTCACCGTACGGCTCTCACCAGGGAGAAGATCGAAATAGTTATCACTAAAACGAACGCGACCGAGGGGCAGCTCGAGCTTCACCAACCGTGCAATTGCACCAATGGCCGTAACCGACACGGATTGCTCCTCTTCGTTCACATGCACACTGAGCTGAGATTGAGGCAGGTTAACATCCTTCGGATCACGTAAGAAATATCGATTGAGTGGTGCAGTGAAACCTTCGGCTACCAATTCAACCATCACTTCTTCTGCCAATCTGCCTCCCAATACTTCCGCTTCGCTCAGCTCTGCAATACGAGTAGCGGATTGCGAACCTGTCTCCACATGATGCGAGCTGGAGTATACTTTTTCCCCATTCAGTCCATAGACATTAAATCGAAGTTGTCCCTTCAGAGTCTCCCGTGTATCATTCACAACCCATAACGTAAGCGGCTCACCCGGTTCATGTTCCAGAGACAGCAGTATCGGATGAAAGAATACTTTTCCGTAATAAAAGGAGGCCTTCGGCAGCAGCTCGTAGTCAATCATGGACCAGCTTGTACCTGGCCAGCTGTCATTCAGCTGCCACACAAGGGCTCCACTATTGCGATGATTGATCCGCCGGAAATGTTCAATGCCATACCGTAATCCTTCCGCCTGTGTCAGCATCGAGTAGTTCATGTACTCTTCAATATTTTGCGGAATGCCCGTATATCCTTCCATTAGAAGAATGCCTTTCTGATGATTGGTATCCTTATTCCGATAGGCCATTTCGGGGCTGCCCCAGTAAAATTGCCCTCCAAGCATGTTTTTCTCCAGTGTGTAGCGGTTGGCGGAGGCATGCATGCCGAATTCACTACTGAACAGAGCATTGTCTTTTTTATAGTTTTTGAAAGTCACGCCCTCAATACTGTAATTCAGCAGTGGCGGCTCGCCGTGTTTTCGGGGATAGACGGAACCATGCCATACCTGCCAGTTATGACGATCCCCCACATCCGGATCATTGGCATCATTGCCGTGACTGTCCCCATACGGTGAGGAAGGCCAGTATGGACGAGACGAATCCAGACGCTCCAGCACTTCCGGGATCAGCTCATGGTAGATCAGCTCTCCATAGAAAGGGCTGGTAATATCTCCACTGGCGGACTTCATGTCATATAGCCAGTCAATTTCGTTATTGCCACACCAGAGTGCAAGCGAGGCACGATTGCGCAGGCGCAGGACATTATTTTCCACCTCATCCCGTACATTGTTCATGAAGTCCCGATTGAAATCAGGGAATAAGGCGTTGGCAAAAGCAAAATCCTGCCATACCAGTACGCCTTGCCGATCACATTCATCATAGAAGACGTCCTTTTCATATATACCGCCTGCCCAGACACGCAACATATTCATATGCCCTTCCACGGTCAACTCGATCAGCTCACGATACCGGGAGGCCGGGATGGCACCAATCAGATGGTCGGCCGGAATCCAGTTAGCTCCCTTCGCGTACACACGCACTCCGTTCAGGATAAACGTAAAAGCATCCTCACCCTGCTCATTATGAAGCGCCAGTTCAATGGTTCGGACACCATAAGGCTCGTTGTATTGATCCACTTCCACCCCATCCGCAAATAGTGTAACTTCCAGCCTATACAAGTAAGGTTCACCCAGATCATGCGTCCACCATAATTGCGGTGAATCCAATTTTAGTATTGTATCTGCGAGACCATTTTCCACAACTGCTTCGGCTGACCGTGCCACTTCATGTCCACTCGCGTCCAGTAAACGGATATCACAAGACAGGGCCACCGCTTTTTCACGTTTCTGTCTGCTACGGAAAGACAATACGGACTTCACATCCGCAGTGACATGGACAACTGCTTGCTGCTTGCTGGCTGATTTGGTACGTGCAAATACGTTCTCCAGCTTTGCAATCGTTCGTCTTTCAAGGCGTACCCCTCCCCAAATTCCTACGGTGACCATCCGTGGACCCCAGTCCCAACCGAAATTCATCGCAGCTTTGCGCAACCATGGCCGTTCCTTCGTATACGAAGACCAGTCGAACGTTTCCTTGTCTCTGTGATGCAGATAAAGGGGATCGAACTTGACCGCTATGGCGTTCCAGCCATTACGAACTAGTGTAGTCACATCGAAATCATGGGACATGAGCATATTAGCCGTTTGCCCCACTTCATGTCCGTTCACATATACGGTGGCGAACGTATCCAACCCGTCGAATACTAACTCAAAGTACTCCTCTGCTTCCCCATCCTTCGACAGGTTGAAGCTAGTACGATACCACCATTCCTTCTGCTCGATCCATCGACTCTTGGCATCGTTATGCCCATAGTAGGGCGGATCAATGATGCTGCGTTCCACCAGAGCGGTGTGCACATCCCCTGGCACCTCCGCTCCGATCCAAAATCGATCATCGAGCGCTGCCGCTGCAACATCCATGGCCCGCTTTTCCCCAACCTCGAAATGCTGTATTTTCCATTGCCCTGACAAATCCTGACTTGAATTATTCATCTTCATCCTTGCCTCGCTCTCCAGTTTCCTTGGTAATACGATATCGAAAACGTTTGCAATAAAAACATGACTTCATTCGTTGTTTTGTCTGCTCACCTTTAATGTCCGGAAGGCTTGTACGACACAGCCTCCTCGCGATACTCACTCGGAGTCTTGCCTGTATGTTTTTTGAATAGCCTGCTAAAATACTTAACGTCCTCATATCCGCTGATAGCCGCCACTTCACTTACTTTTGCGGGAGAAACCACCAGCATGTCCATCGCGCGCCTAATTCGCATACCTGTTACAAAATCACCAAAAGTGACGCCCGTTTCCTTCTTAAACAGTTCACTGAGATGACCCGGATGCAGATGAACCTGACCTGCGACATGTTGCAAGCTAATATCCTGTACCAATCCGGATTCCATATAAGCAATAGCCTTCTGTACATGCGTAGTCCGCCCTTGCCCCATCTGGCTGTGATAGGTATGCATCAGTCCATATAAATGATGAAACAGCAGATCCCGGAGTTCACCAGCATCGGCATCCGGGTCTGGCCTCCATGGTTCGAACCGTTCCGGTTCGTCTCTTCCAATAGCTCGCATGGTACGAATCAACCAACGCTGTCCGGCGTTCACCGCAGCATGCAGACAGGCATCAAAAGACTCTGGCGTTACTTCGGGGTCCATCAGGAGTTCATCCACCAGTTCTCGCGTCCATGTGGTCAGCATAATCGAGTCGTTATCCATTAACAATGTCCCCAGGGTGGTTTCTTCCTCATGTTGAAGGACGGTTTTACCTCCTATGCGGTGGAAGACATCTTCATATTGCCAAATCCTGTCCTCAAGTAACCCGTGATAACGGTACGCGATCGACGCCGTTCGGTAGCTCTCATGCAGAAGTTGAACCTCCATGCAAGGTTGACCTGCTGCTGCACGCAATATACATTTTAACAATTGCTCAATCCGGGTTAATGCAATGCCCAAAGTAAATTGGAAATCCTGCTCATCCAACGGTAGCTCTACAACACAGATAATCCGGTCCTTTTGAATGTGCGCAACTGCGCCTGGCAGGACATCCTCCAGCATATTTTGCACGGCAAAGTTTAGCAAAGTAGCCGAAGAACGATTCCACCCCGCAGCTTTCAAGATCAGAATCTGTCTCTGCACTTGCTCCTTGTCTGAGGAACATTCCGATTGCACATTTATTCCCGACTGGAGAAATACAGGACAAGGGCCAGATTCTACGTCTCCATCAATGATCCATCCAGCGAACAGCCGCTGTTTGTTCTCTCGCAGCAGCTGCCCTTCTCTTGATTTCTCAACCCATCGTTCGGTAATTCGTTGTTTGGCCTGAAGCACCGTCTTGATAATTTCTTCCGGCTTACTCGTCTTAAGCAGATAATCTGTGACACCTTGACGAATCGCTTGCTGAGCGTATGAGAAGTCATCGTATCCCGATAAAATAATGACCTCTAGTTCCGGCAGCATATGTAGCCCTTCCTCTGCCAGTTCAAGCCCCGTCCTTCCCGTCATCCGAATATCAGTCATCAGAATATGCGGCCTCTCTTCGTCCATGCGTACTAACGCCTCTTCTGCCGAGGCTGCTGGCGAAAGCAGCTCAATCCCCAGTTCATGCCAAGCGATTACACTGGCGAGCCCTGTACGGATAATCACTTCATCATCAACAATCAGTAATCTCATGGCGATTCCTCCAAGATTGGAATAGAAAATGAAATTCGGGTTCCACCTCCGACCCGGCTGTCCACTTCGAGCTGCGCCTCAGCTCCATAATGAAGCAGTAGTCTCTCGTTCACATTGCGGAGCCCGTAACCACCTTGGGATGTTTGCTTCATTGGCTCTTTTTCCGTCCCATGGTGGTTTGAATGATGTTGCTCTTCCTCATCCGATGACACAAGGCTGCTTCTGACATGCTCCTGTCTGTCCCGTTCCATGCCAGCACCGTCATCCAGAACCAGCACATTCATTCGTTCCTGTTCCTGACGAATCATGATTGTAATTGTGCCCATACCCGCTTTCGGCTGAATTCCGTGAATCATGGCATTTTCGACGAGCGGTTGAAGCAGCAATTTCAGCATCATTCGCTGTTCAAGTGCCGGATCCACAATATAATGTACGGCGAACTTGTCGGGAAAACGGATGGACTGCACACGAACATAATGGCGAATGTGGGCAATCTCCTGCCCTACAGGACAATAATCCCTACCCTGATTCAAACTGATACGCAAAAAATCACTCAATCCCTCGACCATCTCTGCGATCCGCTTTTCCTCAGACATCAAGGCAATCCAGTGAATGGATGAAAGTGTGTTATACAGAAAATGAGGATTGATCTGCGCCTGAAGTGCCCTGAGATCAGCTTCCTTCTTGCGGGCTTCACCACGGATAACCTCTTCTTTCAATCTCTCAATATGTGCACCGAGCAGATTATAACTTTCTCCCAGCTTGCCAATTTCATCATCACTTTCCGATCGGAATAGGGGCAGCGGTCGATCCGGATCCATTCGGGACAGATGTCTCGTAAGAACTCGCAGCGGCCTTGTGACTCGACGCACCGTAAACCAGACAAGTCCTGCACTGATCGCAGCAGACAGGCTCACTGCAACAGCAGTGAGGATGAGAATATAACCGTTTTCGGACTTATACTGATCGTAGGGAACCGTTCCGGTCAGCGTCCAGCCTGTCAACAGTTCCGGGTAATAGAGCAAAGTACGTTTCTCATCGCCGCTGCCATACGTGGCTGTTCCGCTTCCTTCCTGTTGGATCAGCGTATGTACTTCAGGCTCGATCTTCTCCAGTGACTGTCCAAGACGGGATTTGTCCATGGAAGACAAAATCTCTCCAGTGGGACCGATCAGTTCCAGTCTACCTTCGCCCATACCCAGTCCCAGCGCTGCCCATCCTTTCGAGATTGCCTTCTCGTCTAGACTGATCGCCAGCCATCCGATGGGCCGATAATCATGGATGCTGCGAATGGGTCGAACCAATGTTATTACATTTTGGATGCCCGCATAATTCTGAACCGGATATACGCCAGTCCATGCTTTAACCGCATCACCACGCGGAGCAGGAGGATAAGATACATTGGATGATTCATACCATGTAGCCGTGGACAAAGCCGCATCGAAACGTTCCGGATAGATGGCAATGTTGGCAATATATTTTTTGGAAGCGGCCAAATTGGTCATCCTGCCCAGAATATCCACACGCTCCTGCACATCGTCCTCATCGCTACTTAAATACTGCTGAATGTCCCTTTCTCCAATCAGAAAAATCGATAGCGTCTCGGCATCCTGCAGCATATAGCGCAAATTCGCTTCAACCTGCTTCAGTGTGTCCATGCCCGAAAGCTTTGTTTTTTGTTCTGTGATGCGGGAAGAGATCAGAAAGGCGAACAGCCCCAGTGCCAGCAGCGGCACAATCATGGAAGCCGTAACAACGACAGACAGCTTCCGTTGCAGTGAAGATGTTAGCCAGCGTCCCACACCTTTCCCTCCTCTGGATGCGCTTTCGTTTAACCTTTGACTGCTCCGGCCGTCATGCCTTTCATGACTTGTTCCTGAAATACCAGGTATAGAATGATGGTCGGGATTACGGACAAGGTCATGGCAGCAAGAGTCAGGCCGTAATCGGTCTGATATCCGTCGGCAAAATTGGCGATCGCGAGCGGTAACGTTTTCAAACCTGTTTTGTTAATAAACACGAGTGCGAACGAAAAGTCATTCCACGCGTGCAGAAAACTCAGAATAGTGACCGTTGACAAGGCAGGCACAGACATGGGAAGCATGATCCGGGTGAACAGCCCCCATAGACCTGTTCCATCAATAAAAGCGGCCTCTTCAATGTCACGTGGAATGCTAGTCAAATAAGCTGTTAGCACAAATATCGCGGTCGGCAACGCAAATGCGGTATACGGCAATATCAATGCCCAATACGTATTCAGCAGAGACATCTGTTTCATCAAAATAAATAACGGAACCAATGTGCTGTGAATGGGAATCAGCATGCCTACAACGAAGAAAGTCATGATCAACCCTTTCCAGCGAAACTGGAAACGTGCGAGTATAAATGAGGCCAGCGCTGCAATAAACAGCGTTATGATAAGCGAACCTACGGATACAATCAGGGAATTGCCAAATGCGGTTCCCAGCTTGGAGCTTTCCCAAGCATTACTGAAATTCTCCACGTTCCATTTCTCCGGAAGCCCGAAGGGCCTGCTATAGAAATCTTCATTTGTTTTGAATGCACTGATCACAAGCCAATAGAACGGATACAATGTTAAAATACCATAGACCGTCAACAGCGTCCAAACAATTCCACTACTGAATCGGCGAACCGGATGGCCTGAAGTATTCCCCGGTGTTGGCATCGATAAAGGTGTAACACTCATTACATTCCCCCCTCTCTCCTAATTCTCTTTTCTCTTACGGCTTGTCGCCCACTGGCTTGTTCCGATAAGCAGCAGGGAGATTAGCACGATGGTGGTCGAGATAGCACTCCCGAAGCCATAGCGATACGTTGTGAAGGTTGAATTATACATATACGTTGCCAGCAGCTCTGTCGCATGTGCCGGGCCGCCTTTGGTCATGATATACACCAGATCGAATGATTTCAGGCTGCCCGAGATACATAGAATGATCGCCACCTGAACCGTCCCCCAGATCATGGGCAAAGAAATGGAAACCAGCTTGCGGATTCCGGAAGCACCGTCAATCTTGGCAGCGTCATGAATTTCGCCCGGAATATTCTGCAGCGCCGAGATGAAGATAATCAGGTACAAACCGACAAAACTCCAGAGTAACGGTGGCACCAGGGAGAAAATGGCGATTTTGTCATCCGAAAGCCACTGCAGCTTCCAGCTTTCCAGCCCCAATGCATCCAGCAGGAAGTTCAGTATCCCGATCTGCGGGTGATAGATATATTGCCAGATCATACCGATAACTACTGTGGATAATACCATCGGCAGAAATACGGCTGAACGCAGAAAACGCTGTAACGGATTGCTTTTGTGCAAAATGACCGCCAGCATCAACGCTAACGGAATTTGCCCAAATACCGAGGCTAGAACAAAAATGACGTTGTTTTTCAGTGCCCGCCAAAATACGGAATCATGCCATATTTCCACATAGTTATCCAGTCCGATATATTTTGACTCTCCGATTCCCGACCAGTTGAAGAATCCATAGTACGCTGACCATACAACCGGCACAAATACAAATAACGCGTAAATTAGAACTGCCGGAGCGAGCCCCAGCATAATAAAACGTCGACTGCGCAATGCGTTCATTTTGCTCACTTCCTTTCATCAAACCTTTGGTAATTACAACCCTTGATATCAATGCAAAACCCCTCCCCTACCGGGAAGGGGTCTGAATCTTACCGCAAAGCATCTTTCAGCTCATCCAGATCTGGATCGGAATGACCTATGGCCTTAATTTCCCACTGCACTGGCTTGCGATGCCTGAATTTTATTCGCGATATCTGCGGCTTTACCACCCATCAATAGCTCCTGCAATCCATTGTTGATAACCTCGACGGTTGCAGATCCTAGTTTGGAATCATACACCGGAGTAATCTTTACTTCCTGCATTAAGTCATAGAGCTCCACAAACAATGGATGGGCTTTTGATTTGTCCAGATCAATTTTGTAGCTGACGAGTGTGCTGCTATCCAGTGTTGCTTTCTGACCGTCAGGGCCTGCCAAAGCGTAGAATAGCTCCATGGCCGCATCTTTCTGGGCACCGCTTAACTTTTTGCTTACACCCAAGCCTGTCCCTACAACGCCAGATGTCGTCCTGGCCTCACCCTGGCCTCCATCTACTGCTGGTAAAATCGTAATGTGTGTATTGTTCAAAATGTCTTCCGGTGCGTTGTTGACGAGGTTGGCCAATGCCCATCCGCCGTTCATCACCATCGCTGCTTTTCCCTGGAAGTACAGCTGCATCATCTGTGTTTCGTCAATACTGTTGAAACCATCCTGAAATGCTTTGCTGTTACCGAGTTCCTGCATTTTGTCCAGCGCCTGAATGAATTGTGGGTCTGTAAAGCTGGCCCCATCCTGCGTTGTTGCTTTTAAGAACCAGTCTGTGCCGGTTACCCGGTCAGCCAGTGTACTGAAGATCGTGGATTGAGCCACCCAATTGGCCTTGTTCCCCAGTGCAATCGGTATTATTTTGTTCTCATTAAATGTAGCAATGGCCTGCTCCAGCTCAGCCCATGTTTCAGGTACTTTCACGTTGTACTGCTTAAAGAGTGCTTCATTGTAATAAATAAAGGAAGTGGGTGCGAGATTCATCGGTACCGAGTAGATATCCCCGTCCACCGTATATCCATCCAGAGCGTTCGGAATAAAGTTGTCTTTCCATTCCGGCTTCGCGTCCAGCTCAGCATTGATCGGCTGCAACAGATCTCCTTTCACAAACTCCTTGGTCATCGCATCCGGCCACATGACGAACAGATCCGGCATTTCATTGGCCGCTGCCACCGTCCGGAGCCTTGTTTTGAGGCCATCTGTCGGCAGACCTTCATCCACGACTTCAATATCCGGGTGCGACCCACGGAAGTCTTCAATGATTTTGCGCATCGCCACCGCTTTAGCGTCCTGTCCAGTCCAGTTGTGCCAGATGGTGACGGTTACTTTATCCTTGCTGTCGCTGCCTTCTGAGTTGTCCCCGCCGCCGCAACCAGCCAGAACGATGGAAAATAGCGTCATTGCCAACATTCCCGAAAGCCATTTTTTCAACATCTCTATAGTCCCCCTTGGCGATTTGTATACACTTATTGTAAATGGTAACGCTATCATTCTGTAAGGTGACGATGCACGGATGCAGGGGTGAAAAATATCGGATTCCCTGTTGATGCTGCAATCTTTGCTACATACAGAAAGAGCCCTCATCATGAGAGCTCTTTCTGTATGTGGATTCGGGAACCATTCTTGAATTTATAAATAAATGAATAGATAAGTTCTGATTTATTTCATACTGTCTTTCACAAGTGCTGCAAAAGCTTCCGAACCTTCCTTCGTTAGATGTACGCCATCTTTTTCGAAATATTCGTCATGCCCTTCACTTGCAGTGTGCCAGTCAATGAGAGATACATTGCTATAATCGGAAGCCGCTTCGTTCAGTGCTTTATTCACGGTTCGTTCCCATGGGCGAGGGACTCGCACGGTAACCAGATAAACATGTTCTTCATCTTTCAAGTAATCCAGCACAGAATTCAGACTTTTGGAATTGAAGGAACCGTTCGTTCCAAGTTCCAATACGACCTGACTGCCCATTTGGTTATTTCTCTTCAGGCCATCCAGTACATCGGCAGCCTCCCACATCTGACGGCCGATATGACCGTCCACGTGCACGCCCGAAATGGTTTGTTCAAGATAAGGTTTGGCGTCCAGAATAACCGAATCTCCAATGACCGTATAATGAATCTTGCCGTCTTTGGCTGGAGGGGCTGTTTCCTCTTGCTCTTTGGAGGAATCTGACGTATTGACAGGATCCTCCGGTTGTTCATTACCGTTGTCTTCTGGATTTCCCGGATTGTCGGTGCTTCCTTTGGGTTTACCAACAGCGTGGTTCGAGTCGCCAGGAGTTGATCCTTTCTGCTCACCTGAAGTTGGTTCCTCAGATTTCGGAGCTTTACCTGGCTTCGTCGTTTGCTGTACTCCTTTGCCTTGTGGATCTCCAGCGTTCGCTGTTGGTTTATCGTTTTTCTGTGGCGCAGGTTGGTTGTCCGCCCCGGAAGTGCTTACTACCGCTGGAAGAACGTCCTGCCCTTTTTCCTCCGTTACGGAATGATCTCCATTCAGCGTGGCCGACATCGATACCGAATGAGAATCGGAGTTCGCTGCGGACGTAATCATCATCTGTGACACCGTAAAACACATCAACAGTATACTCATCAGCAATCCAGCGCGCTTCCACCATACGTTGCGAATACCTGTTGTATTGCGCCCTCTTCCCCATAACCGGGACCAGGAATCACGAAATCCGTTATGACGAATTGGATTTTCAATATATTTAAGTGACAAGGAGGCCAGTGCAACCGTTGTTGCAACCTGCAAAACCATTCGTACAGGATGTGCTCCACCCGTGTCTACCGTTGGACTCGTCAGAATAATGACAGGATAGTGCCACAAATATAATCCATAGGATCGTTCCCCGATCCAGCGCAATGGCTTGGCGCCAATGAGCCGTGCCAGGAAGGATGATGGATGAGCCAATACAGCTACGAGCAATGTCGTCGCTATGGCCTGAAGTACCATTCCTCCTCGATACAATGAAGGGTCGTACTCACTGCTATTCAGCATCATGTAGATTAACCAAGCCAGCGCAGCTAAACCTAACACGTCCAGGACAAGGCGATTGATGCGGGCAAGGGATGACGATAGTTTGCGACTCGGCCAAACCACGGCCAGTGCAGCGCCAGCCAGTAAGGCGAATGCTCTTGTGTCTGTTCCATAATAAACACGGCTCGGGTCCAGATCCGGATTATACATGATGGCCATTGCACCAGCAGACAATTCAGCTGCCACGACAATAAAGACGACCAGCCATCCCTTTCTTTTGAACAAAACGATTGCTGCGACCAGTAGAAGGGGCCAAACAATGTAAAACTGTTCTTCCACAGCCAGCGACCAGAAATGTCCAAAGGGTGATGGAGGACCGAAACTTTCGAAATAGGAAACGTTATGAAAGATATACCACCAATTGCTTATGTATAATACTCCCGATACAATGTCACCACGTAACGCAGCCAGTCGAGATGGATCTGTGCAAAGCAGCCAAATCATCACCACTGCAGTCATCGTGATCATGCCAGGTAACAAGCGCCTTACTCTTCGCACCCAGAAATCACCGAGCGAAATCCGGCCATGCTCCTGCCATTGTGTCAAAAGAATGTCTGTAATCAAATACCCTGATAGAACAAAGAAAATGCCTACACCGAGCAAACCGCCCGGAATAAAACCTAAATTCAGATGATACCCTATAACTGCAAGCACAGCGATGGCTCGCAAACCATCCAGTCCGTTCATATGCCGCTTGCTTTTCAATGATTGTGACATGCGAGCCCCTCCTTGACAATGTGAGTCGACATCATCCATGTCTGGGGCGTTCGAGAACTCCTTGTGGTTCTGGTTGTCATTAACATACGTATTGCACCTTCCATCATTCATTTACAACATAAAGAAGACGTGTTACTTAACCATGATGTTTTATGATTACGATTTCTTTATATCTTTGTCGTTATGTCCCGTTTAGCATTATACGCCCGAAAGATTATTCACAAATTACAGTAATAGTTACAATCCAATGAAACGATGTAACCTTTCCTGCCAAGCATATATAGCTGTAAAATCATACTCTAATTTTATTGTTAAATACAGCATTTTTCATAGAATGGCTAATATTACCTTACCTTTTATTTCATATATGAGCAGATCCCTCTGAGGGTCTGGAGTGTACACTTGAGCCAATAGGAAAAGGCTGCCGACTTGCTCAGCAGCCAATAACCATTATAAACCTATCTCTTGCCGGATTGAAAGTTTTGCTCATAATTGCATCTTGGTGCCTAGGACCCTAGAGGTAAAACGGATGAACCTTCTCTTCCGCACTCCCATCGAGGATCCGATAAGAGGATCGTCCTACGTACATTGGAATCTGCAATTTGTCCAGATTAACCATTCCATTTTCCAGGAAGTATTCCGGGTCTTGATACCGCTGTAACACTTCACCTGCAATCCATTCATGATCCCCATACGTTGTGATATCGATAACCTTGCACTCGTAAGCAAAATAAGCTTCAGTTAAAAGTGGTATGTTCACTTTGATTCCTTCTTCGTATGTAATCCCGAATTTCGAGAATTTGTCTGTGTCTCTTCCACTGAAGGTTCCCGCAGCCTGAATCCACTCCGAATGATGACCCGGAAGGAAGTGTACCCCGAATACTCCACTCTGCTCAATCAATTCATAAGAGTACGTTTCCTTCCTCAGCGATATCCCATAAATTCCGGGAGACGATCCAATATAGGTATGCCAGCCTGAGGCCATCACATTCTGCATTCCCTTATGACGGGATGTCACTACCGCCACCATGCCGGGATACGAATAAAACATAGGTTCATCTATCGGTTTCCGCATCTGATCACCTCTTCGTTTTCAATTGACCCAAAGCTGTACCAAGCCGTTTTCTCATTCATTATTATACAATATAAGTAAAGGATGAGAAAGAATTACTTCCTCCATGCCCGTCTCTAATGCTCAAATTCGATAGTGATCATCCTGTCGCAATGTCTTCGACTTTTACCCTCGCTTCGCCAAATACACTGCTCTCTTCTTCCAATCTTTCTGCAATTTCAATGATTTTGTCGATGACATCCTTCTCCTGATTAGCCACCGTTCCACTCGCAATCTGAGCAAGCTTCTCATGTTGCCCAACGCAAATGGAACGACTGGCATACTCAAACATCGGAATATCATTCGCATCATTCCCAAAAGCAATGAAATCATGGGGAGAGACCCCAAGTGCTTGCAAGCCTGTCCATTTATTCACACCCTCAGGACTAATATCAATGATATTCTCTGTTCCATGCATGTAGGTCACCACAGGAAGGTTGTACAACGCCTCCAACATCTCCTGGTGATTGCGGCTGCTTAAGACCACTACCTTCACAATCTCGGTTAATTCCTCCAGCTGCACGTTCTTCGCTCTGCACTCGGGGTCCAGATTTCTTCGAATGGGATGCTCCGGGTTGCCTGAATAACAGTAATCCCATTGACAATCAATTAGATACTCTGCTTCATGCTGCTTCAATAACGCCAGTATATGGTCAGCAATGGATGCTTCCAAATAAACTGTGGAAATCTCAAGTCCACTGCGATACACAAACCCTCCATTCCCCCCTACCAGCGGAGATTGTTGCATATGGACGGGCAGTATAGGCAATAAATCACGGATCGGTCGTGCAGATGCAAAAATAATTTCATGACCTTTCTCCACGAGAAAGTCCAATGTCTGAACCATTTCTCTGGTTAACGGTTTCCCCTGAAAACAGATTGTTCCATCCAGATCAAACACAAACTTCATCATCATTCCCCCTCGTTTTTCTAATCATATCAAGTTCATATATAATGAAAAGGACCGATGTCCATTCGAGGTGAAAAAAATGAAAATGTACAGGGGATACGAAAAAATACAACCTTATATGTCCCTTTTTAATTTGGAACAAATCTTTGCTGACGCTACTTCGCTTCCCATTCAGCTTCGGGAGTATGATTCAGATGAATATGTTCTTACGGAAGGCGATGAGCTGGATGGGCTTTATTTCCAAGTGAAAGGTCTGACCAGAGTCTCCTCAAGTGTCGAGACTGGCAAGTCTCTTTTGCTGCGTTTCTGCCACCCTTTATCCATCTTTGGTGATATTGAATTGATTCAGAAAGTGGTTGTACAGTCACAGGTGCAGGCTGTGCAGCCCTCCAAATTCTTGTTTATAGACATACAAACCGTTGAACGAAGCTTAATGCAGGAGTATCGTTTTTTGAATGAACTTCTTAAACATCTGTCCTATAAATTGCAGACATGTACAGCGGCATCCCGAATCAACTCACTTTCCTCCGTTGAAGAACGGTTCGCTATCTATTTGATGTCTACCCGTCTGCCCAAAGAGTTTGGCAAGGAAATTAGCACGCCTCACATTCCGGAAATAGCATCCGTGATCGGTACAACGCCACGACACTTAAATCGCCTCATTCAGAAACTGTCCGATCTGGAAATCCTGTGCAAAAAAAGAAAAGGTTTTATTGTGCTCGATTGGGAGCGGGTGGATGAACTATCAAATGGATTGCGTTATGACTAGCTTTCATAGTAATCTTGATTAAACACAACTGAGAAATGGGGAATAGCAGTGATTGAAAAAGCAACGTTTGCCGGGGGATGTTTCTGGTGTATGGTAAGTCCTTTTGAAGAGCAGCCCGGCATTCACGGGATTATATCCGGATACATGGGTGGAACCGTAGAAAACCCTACATATGAGCAAGTATTGACCGGGGAGACAGGGCATTTGGAAGTTGTGCAAATCTCGTTTGATCCAGCCATTTTCCCATATGAGAAATTGCTTGAGCTGTACTGGCCGCAGATCGATCCAACAGATGCCACGGGTCAGGGTAATGATCGCAAGAGCCAATATCGGGCCGCCATTCTGTATCACAATGAAGAGCAACGCCAATTGGCCTTGAAATCACGAGAGGAACTCGGCAAAACAGGCCGATTCGATAAACCTGTCGTTACTGCCATTGAGGAAGCCTCCGTATTTTATCCGGCGGAAGAATATCATCAAAATTTCCATCGCAAAGATCCAAAATATTATAAAGAATCCCGGATTTATTCCGGACGCGACGAAATTATCAAGAAATATTGGAGTTAATCTTTTTAAATAATTAATTAATAAAGCGGCCACATGGGCCGCTTTTTTGTCGCATCCATTTTACAGTACACCGATTAAAGTCTTCAACTCCTCGAAGCTATCAATAACCCGATCCGCCTGAGCTAATTCATCGGCTTGAGCAAAGTCAAAATTACATCCAATGGAGATTAAATCATTATCCTTCGCAGCTTTAATGTCAGACAATCGATCCCCGATTACCATCCCTT
The DNA here is from genome assembly GCF_057835695.1 of Paenibacillus sp. GL_099_B. Taxonomy (NCBI): domain Bacteria; kingdom Bacillati; phylum Bacillota; class Bacilli; order Caryophanales; family Paenibacillaceae; genus Paenibacillus; species Paenibacillus sp. GL_099_B. The sequence goes on along the minus strand of NZ_CM174430.1, from coordinate 2,315,661 downwards.
GAGTGATCTTATATTTCTCCACGATGGAGCGTACGAGATCAGACTTATTTTGTGATGAAATCTGCTGTATGCTGAATGTTTCCGTTACCCACTCATTCAAATGATAATAGTTTACGATGGCATTCAAGTATTCGATTTGTCCATTACTCGCTATGTATATCGGTATACTCTTCTCTTTGCAGTATTGAAAGAACTCTTCTACGTACGGGTACAGCGCACCATGGCCTGCCTCGATATTCGCGATCAACTTCTCATGAAACCATTCATTTGCTTGTTGTCTAATCTGGTCCGAGTATCCGGGCAACAAATTCTCCCAGACGACGGGTAGAGGAACTCCCATAATTTCACGGTACTTTTCTATTGGTGTATTCTGCTCCCAGAGTCCCTTTGATCTTAGATGATTAAAAGTGTCATGCAGAGAAGCTTCCAATATTCGATCTGTCTGAAATAGCGTACCATCCATATCAAAAATCAGTGAAAGCATAAACAGATTCTCCTCCTTTAAATTCAGGATATAGTTTGAGATACAATGGTCACTCTGCTTAGGTAAAGTTACTATTGATCAACATACGTGAATACCTATCATTTTACAACCCTTCCAGATTACACGACTGAAATCATCCCTTATTCCAAATAAGGTTATGAACTGCCTCTCATTCGACCATACTATTACCTACGAATAAACCGTCATCACGAATGGCAGGGGAGGAAGCACTATGAACCGGAAAAACCCGCATCAAATCAATCAACCTGCAGCAGAATTACCCGTTCCGCTTGAATTCGATCGTAGCTGGCTGACCCAACTGGAGTCCAGACTCGATAAAGGCGGCCCTTGGGGCGATTACAGACTCTTTCAACTTGGCATTCAAGCCGAAGAGACAAATCTGATTCCCAACTTTGATGAAATCCAATGTCTGAAGCATTTACAGGGACTCACCCCCCTTCCTCACCAGATGGATACTGCACGCAGAGTACTGTTTGAAATGTCAGGCCGTGCCATTCTCGCCGATGAGGTGGGACTCGGCAAAACGATTGAGGCTGGCCTGATTTTGAAAGAATATATGGTCCGTGGACTCGTATCCAAAGTCCTGATTCTCGTGCCTGCGTCCCTTGTACTGCAGTGGGTCCGGGAGCTGAATTCCAAATTTGGTATCCCTGCAATTGCACAGAAAAAGGCGTATTCCTGGCAAAACGAAATCGTGGTTGCCTCGATGGATACAGCCAAACGTGACCCGCATAAGGATATGCTGCTGAATACGGATTACGACATGATTATTATCGACGAGGCTCATAAACTCAAAAATAAAAAAACAACCAACTATCAATTCATGCTGAAATTGCGGAAAAAGTACTGCCTGCTGCTTACGGCTACACCGGTGCAGAATGACATGAGCGAGCTGTTCAACCTCATTAACCTGCTCAAGCCGGGACAGCTTGGTCGTCAGGGTGATTTTGCAGCCAACTTTGTCGTCGACAAACGCATCCCGAAAAATCAGGAGCAGCTCAAGGATGAGTTATCCAAAGTCATGATCCGTAACCGTCGCGGTGAAGGGCCTGTTCAATTCACCAAACGGAATGTGTCCAATGTGAATTTGCAGCTTTCGCCCGAAGAACAGGCCCTTTACGATGGGGTGACTTCCTTTGTGAAGGATCAATACCAGGAAGCGGGCGGCAACCTGAGCAGCATGCTTTCCCTAGTCACGTTGCAGCGAGAAGTATGCAGCAGCCGGGATGCCGTGTTTGTGACGTTGGTCAATCTGTCGAAGAAACTTCCACTGGACTCTCCACTGCGGGATAAGATTTGGGAGCTCGTTGCTCATATTAAAGCGATCAAGGAAAATACCAAAGCGGAAAAAACGATGGAACTCGTTCGTGACATGAATGAGAAGGTTATTATTTTCACCGAATACCGTGCCACGCAGGAGTACTTGCTCAATTATTTTCGCAACAACGGCCTGACCGCGGTTCCCTACCGTGGCGGTATGAACCGAGGTAAAAAAGACTGGATGATGGATCTCTTCCGCGGCCGCGTGCAGGCAATGATTGCAACCGAAGCGGGCGGTGAGGGCATCAACCTGCAATTTTGCCATCACATGATCAACTTCGACCTGCCCTGGAATCCCATGCGTGTCGAGCAGCGGATCGGTCGCGTACACCGACTAGGACAGCAACATGATGTGAACATCTACAACCTTTCGACGACAGGTACAATCGAGGAGCATATTCTGAATCTGCTTCATGAAAAGATTAATATGTTCGAGATGGTCATTGGTGGATTGGACGTCATTCTGGAACGGCTGGAGAAGAAGGAATCGATCGAAAAGAGTTTGTATAAAATCATGCTTGAATCACAAAACGAAGAGGATATCCGCCGTAAAATGGACTCGCTTGGACAATCGCTGAACTCCATTCAGCGCGAAGTCGCAGATGAGGCACCAGCCGTATCTGGGCTTGACATTCGTAAAGGAGGCCTCTGATCCATGACCATGTCACCCCATGAAGTGCAGGCGTATGTGCTCACTTACCTGGAAACACTCGATTGTCAGATTATGGAGCGTTCCCCTGCCCATGTTACGGTAAAGCTTTCACCTGAAGCCGACAAGGCGTTAACCAACCGTCCGTATTATTGGGGATTTGTGGAGCGAACCGGGGCACCTGCGGAGACAATGTCCTTTACATTCGTCTTTGATCCGGATACCCATCAGCAAGCGTTGGAAGCTGAGGAAGCAAAAGCTGCACAGTTAGCTCCTCCAGCCTCACCAGGTGCCGGTCCCGGTACCCCCGAAGCTCCCAAAGAGACTATTCTAGGTCGGTACTTCGGTATTGTCCCTTCTCTGCCTCAGCTGGGACCCGGACGAATTTTGAAAGAAGATGTTGTATATGGTAGCCGCAGGTTGCAGCAGATCTTCAATGCAGCGCGTGAAGGCGGCGCATTCGTGAACCTGTTCGAACAGGCTGCAAAAAGGCAACTGCGAGCTACCGCACCAGCAGTATATGAGCCATGGCTTGGTGTGTGTTTTAAAGTGGAATTCGCCTGTGATCTGAAAAAAGAGGAACTTCATTTTATCGGTATCTCCCTCAGAACAGGGGAAATTGTCGAGAAGTTCGGCTCGAAACTGAACAGGCGTGACCTTAGCCCAAGGCTGGCTGAGAATATGCACGTACAGACCGCCAAAGTATCGCTAGCCGATGCCGGGGCAGCTCTGGAATCGCATTTGACAAACCGCTTGCTGGAACTCGATTATAGCTGGGCAGAGAAAGCCAAAGAACGGCTTGATCTGGAACTTGCTGTTGTGGATACGTACTATGAAGCGGTTCTTAGAGAGGATACCCCTGAGGTTGACGTAGATACAACCTCTGCCTCCGGCACAGGCGGGGTTTCTAATGATCAGGATCAGGCAGGGGCTGGGCCTTCTGCCCATATTCATACTTCTCGCTCCGGCTCTACTCGTATCCAGAAAGCACATCTACAGCCCGTCGAACCAACTGGCGTGATGATTGGATCAGATGTCGAACTCGCGGCTGAAGCTGCTGTTCAGGCAGAACCAGAAACGGACCCGGAACAGGATAAAGTCCGCCAAGCGGTCATGGATCGGGAAGCTATGAAGCTGCAATACGAAACACGCCGTACCGAGATGATCTGGCAATATGAGCCCAAAGTGAAGGTGACCGCGATTAGCAGCGGCATGTTTCATTTAAGATAGACGACGAAGACACTACTTTTCTCGCAAATGACGGCAAAAGTAGTGTTTTTTCATGAGTGGCAGCCCGACAGGTTGCAGCAACCTTTGCACAACCTGTCCTCTAAAATGGAACTAGAAACGATCACGCAGCGAAAATGGAGTCCGTTTTGTCATGATATGTACCCCAGAAAAGTAGGTGTTAACATGAAACGACCCTTCCACAAGGGATGGAACGTGATTCGCCGAATAATCGGAATTGTAATGTGCCTTCTATGTGTAATCACCCTGCTCCCCTTACTGCAAGCTGAAGGTGCTGGAATTCAAAATGCATTTAGGTCCATACTACCCTCTACATTGGCCAAAAGTACGGCGGAACTTCATTCCGACACACTGGCTCCTGATGCAGTACGACAATTTGCTCGCGAGCAAGCCATCATTCTAAGTACTGAACATGAAGGGAACCATTGGGATCATGCTCAATTGGACTTTTATCCCCTCGGTCCAGGCACACACAGCTGGCTGGTATACGCTAATGTTGGAGAGTCACCCGTTGGTTATATGATTATTTCAGCTAACGATCAAGGACAATTTCAACTTAGCGAGTACGGTCAGGGAGAACAACGACCGTACAACATTTCCTTGTTGGCTCAAGCTCTGGATCGACAGCAACTGGACTTGAAGAAGATGATTAATGACGGAGGAGGGCTTCAATTACGTTATGCGCCTCCCCTGCTCGCTTATTGGAAAGTGGAAAGACCTAACGATGATGCAATCTATATTGACGCAACCAATGGCGATACCTTGCCAACGGGTATTTTGAATGCACTGGATACGGACTCACGGCAGGCTACGAAAAGAATGAAGTCCATAAGGTCAATATCTGTACAAGCTGTCGTGATGACGCCCGAAGATTCACCACAAGTCTCCTCGTTGTCCGTTGACTCCATGGATCTGCAACCTCTGTTTGATCCCGAGGACAATCTGTTATGGATCACGTCAAAAGCACTTTCGATCAGCGGCGTGAAGACATTGAATCAGCAATGGAAAGAACATAAAAAGATCGTTTTCTCTGCGGATCAGCAAAATGTCTTGTATGGCGGGCCTCTGCCTGTCACTGGTTATCACATCTGGCGTGACGACCGTGGTACAGTTCAAAATCAGTATGTAGCTATTGGCGGGAATACTTCGGTAAGACGATATGTACCTCTTCAGACCTTGCTGCGGGACGGACATTTCTATGCCGTGAAACCGTGACCGATCCTCACAACAAATAAGACGCCTTCCTCTGGTTCTTCATAGGAATGCGTCTTTTTCTTTGGAAGAAGCTACTACCTACGTTGGTTCTTGATTTACCCTTTACCCGAAGAGCTTCGTTTCTGCACTTCCCCCTGCGAATTCATCGCTTTTTCCTTTTTCCCAACCCATAGAGATACGGCAAAAGGAATCATTCCAAACCACTTCATTGTCCACGGCTCTTTGGCTTTGGTGCGTCCTTTACGCTCATCCTTCGGAGTGTCGATATAATGAACGACTCGCTCTGTAATGTATTTCACCAACTCATCACTTTTGGCCATAACCTCTGCCTCCCTTAGCTCCGGCAAAGCCGGGGCTTATGTTATCTCTATTGTGTGCAGAAGCGATCCTCAATAAACATTTTTTTGCTGCAAGGAGTATGAAAAACAGAAGAATGCACAGTCTAATGCCAAAGGTATCCATCCACTCACTTATTGCATAAGATGCCTATTTCAAGAAGGAGCGTGTATTCTCATGTATAAGCTGCTGGCCGCATCGATGGCTTTGCTAATCAGCATCAGTTCTATCCCCCTGACCGACCTGCCTACATTGCATTCACAACGATCGCCCATAAGCCCATCCATGCTGCCGGTAACCGATGGAGATGCCTATCACTCCACTCATCATGCGTTTGCAGCACCTGTCATCCTTCTGGACGTTGGTCACGGCGGCATTGACGGTGGAACAACAGACCATGGAATACTGGAAAAGGACATCAACCTAGCCATTAGCCAAAAGGTGTATCTCCTGCTTCGCAGCAAGGGTTATTCAGTCATAATTAACCGACTCGGCGACTATGCGCTGAGTGACGAGAATCGCTGGTTAAACAGTCGCTCACGTCATCGCAGAGATTTGGCTCAACGCAAAAGCCTTAGCGAAGAGGTCAGTACCGACATCGTCGTCAGTATCCATGCCAACTGGAGTCCAAGATCCTCTGCACGAGGCCCGGTTGTTTTACATCAGAACGAAGGACGAAGCTACATGCTCGCAAGTTCCATTCAGAATCAGCTTAATCAATTGTACGAGACGGAGCGCGATGTTGTATGGGGCAAGCCCTTTTACCTGTTAAATCATGTGAAGCAACCCGCTGTAATTGTTGAAACCGGATTTCTGAGCAATGCACACGATCGCGCAATGATCAGCGACCCGGGCGAACAGAAACGGATTGCACAGTCCATTGCTAATGGCATTATTTATTATCTGTCGGCAGTTTAGGTTCAGCTTGCCAATGCCACACATCTCGGACCAGATCGCTAATACCGACGAACTCAATCTGACCTTTGAGCCGAGATACGGATTCATGGACGACAGCAGAGGTATTTAATCCGGTATGGCCAACATGACCGATCACTACACACACATCTTTGTCGAGAGCACGTTGGGCTGCCAAATCCATTTGTTTGCGTATTTGTTGTTTGGAATTGTGGTCATCTAGAAAAATATCGTTGCCGACTGGTGGCATGTTTTTGGTGATGGCCAATTCCCCTACCACAGAGCGAAAATTGGTACGACTATCCACAAAAAACAACCCACGCTCTCGACATACATCCAATACAATGGACATGATGCGTTTATCAGACGTAATTTTGGAACCCATGTGGTTATTCATGCCGACGGCATAAGGAACTTCATCTATGGCTTTCTCGACTCGCTCACGCACTTCCTCATCCGTCAGATTGGATGTGATCGCTCCTGGACCGAGCCATTCTGGTCTGCCCTTTTTGGGCTCCATTGGCATGTGAACAATTACATCCATTCCTTTTTCATGTGCCGCAATCGCATCTTTCTTCGTCGTTGGCAAAAATGGCATCACGGCCAACGTGAGCTTAACCGGGGTCGCCAAAATTTCAGATGTACCTTTCATGTCATTCCCTGCGTCATCAATGATGATCGCCATTCGTTTATGCCGCGATTTGTCTGCCGGAGTTTGTGATAACTGACCTGAAGTTGAACCAGGCACTTGTGTTGAGGTTTGCTCCGTTAAAATTTGCTCGGGCGTCTGCCCTGAAGGAATCTGTGGTTCCGCACTGCTGGCAGAGAGGCCTACACCGTAAACCATGAATATCGTACCTGTGAGTACCACTGACATTTTAAATTTCCAGGTGCAGGACCACCCTTTTCGTCCGGCCTTATTCATCCATCGTTCCCTCCTTTGTTCTGTCCCATCATTATTTGAACAATGAAGGGGGAATATGTAGACAAAAAAAGCCTGTTCATTCCAATGGAGCGCTTGAGGCCGCAGTGTTGGACTGACTTAAGCGATATTGGCGCGGAGCCTGACCTGTCAGTTGATGAAAAAGGCGGGAGAAGTAATGAACTGAGCTAAAGTGATATTTTTCAGCAATTTGAGTGATATTTAATGTGGTGTGAAGCAAATCGTACTTCGCCCGTCCAATACGAAAGTGATTCATATACTGGATGGGAGAGTATCCAGTAGATCTCCTGAACAGCTCAAAAAAATGTCCACGGCTCATATTGAGACTTTTGTAATAGCTATCCAGTGGCTTGGGCGCTCCGTGAAGTAAGTCCTGCTCTATAATTTTAAGCATATGAGATATCCGGCGATCAGGGATTACATAGTCATTTCCCATGCAACAGTTCAGAAAATAGTCGATAAACGTCTGGAAATTACGCTGAATCATCAAGCTCCACATAAAAGTCTGCTCATTGGTATATGACCCGCTTTTATAAAAATCCTGGAAAAGATCCTGCCAAATCTGCAGAGATTCCACCTTTGATATTTCTTTAAGCGCATATGGAAAAGTCGGGCCCACAAAGGCTTGTTGTAACACCTGCGGCGGATAACAGACCGGACAGGCCGTATCAAATACATCTTTTCGCTCCACATAATGCCAATCAAAATAACAACACAGGTGAACCATAGGGTTATCCGAATCAGCCACCCATTCATGCAGTTGCCCTGCTGGAATATAGATCAGCGAACCGGGACCAAGTCTGCTGCTCTTTCCATTTGTACTTAATACCCCATAGCCTTCGCTGATCAAGTAAATGGAGCTGGTATAACAAATTCGCGGAGAACTCGACTGTCCCTTCGCAAAAGGGTATCGGGTCGCCAAGTATACATAGGGATGCAAGGAAGCAAAATTCATTGGAAGTTTCCTTTCCGACTCCGTTTTTCTCGATGTTAACCTTTCATTTCCATCACCGAAAGGTACAATTGGGGACTAGAGGTACATATCAGCAGAGCACCAATTGATCTGACGATCGTGCAAATCATGGACGTCTTGCTAAATACAGCAAACTGCTGTTCAGATACAGTAATAACTGTACATCGCAATGACTTCATGAGGAGGATGACTTGTGCAGAAGAAGGATATGCAAACGAAGAGAAGGAACGAGATAAATAAGAACAGAGGCTATGAACGTGCCAAAAAGCATCCCATTCCCTTCAATGGTCCTGCGCCTGATTTTTTTGAAGGCGCACTATTGGGAAATGGAGGACTGGGCATTGTCGTAACAACCCGCCCTGACGCTGTGATGCTCCATTTTGGACACAACAATGTATGGGATATTCGTCTCGCCGAAGAACACCGAGACGAGCTCATGACTTTCCAAGAGGTATATGACAGATTTGCTGATCTGCCAGCTGATTTGGTGCAATTAACGGATCATCCGTGGTACAAACAATATTGTGAGCTGGCCGGCCAAAATTACAGTAAAGCTTATCCCAAACCCATGCCCTGTGGATCGCTGCTGCTGCGATATGATCGGAGAAAAGCCGAAGTCATCGGCCATACCATTGATATTGCCAATGGCCTTTGTACAATTGATTTCCTGATAGATGGCAAACCTGCTGTATTCGAACTCTTTATAGAAGGAGAGCACGACCGGGTCTGGATGAAAGTAAGAGATGTCGCGACGGGTGCTCTGGTTCCCTTATTCGAGGAGATCAAGCTTATTCCTGATCCCGAAACACCGCCTGAATTTCCTCAAACAGCAGTCCTAACCAGCGAAATTACGGGTAGACAGTCATTTACGCAAATTTTGCCGCATGTTGAGCATCCCGCTGTGCCCTATATCACACATGAAAAAGATAGAGCTTTCCGGCTCGCTGTTAACTCGTCTGGATTAACTGCAATGAAAGAACATCCTTTGCATAATCAGACGCCCGCAGTCAACGGCTCTCCTCTGGGAGAACCTGAACACGGCTTTTTGGCCTGCGCAGAGCTATGGGAAGGCCTTTATAGCCAACTCAATAATGAGGCTCACCCGCCAGAACTATCTTCCTTTAGTCAAGCTAAGGAAGAATCGAATGCAATGTGGCGTGATTATTGGAGCCGCTCCTCCGTCTCTCTGGAAGATGAACTTCTGGAGCGTATCTGGTACCACAATCTTTACTTTTTTAATTGTTCCGTGAGAGAGGGTGTTACCTGTCCAGGTCTATTCGCCAACTGGAGCTATCGTACCATCGGTGCAGACTGGCATGGGGATTACCATATGAATTACAACACGCAGCAGCCATTCTGGCTCGCATTCTCCAGCAATCATCTCGATAAACATCTTCCCTACGTGGATATGGTTGATCATGTACTTCCCGTCAGCCGAGCGTGGGCACGTGATTATTACGGACTGAACGGTGCTTATTTCCCCCACTCAGCTTATCCTGTTGAAATGTCCATGATGCCCTACCCTGTCCCGCACTGGGGATGGGAAATCTGTGAGACGCCTTGGACCGTGCAAAGTCTATGGTGGCACTATCTATATTCCATGGACGAGACGTTCCTGCGTGATCGTGCATTTCAACCCATGAAAGAAGCCGTGCTGTTCATGATCGATTACATGAAACGTCCAGAAGCACAGGGTGAACGCTGGGGAGATGACCATTATCACATTTTTCCGACGGTGGTGCCGGAGCTGTATGAGATTTCACCCGGATTTGCCAAAAACAAAGACTGCCTGATCGACCTGACACTGACACGATTTCTGCTCAATGCGTTCACCCAGGCTTGCGGTGTCCTTGAAAGGATAGAATCCGAGCAGGAACTGCTAGAGAATGTAAAAGAGATTTTGAGCCATTTCCCTTCTTATCCCACAGCCGAATCCCGCAACGGTCCAGTCTTTGTGTCGGTGGAGGGCGAGGATCCTGACGTGGTGTATAACGTCCCGATTCCTATTACGACCGTATTTCCTGGTGAAGATCACGGGCTTCATTCGCCAGAGGAGGAATACCAGACCGCAGTAAACTCTTACCTTAACCACCGCAACGAAGGTGGGAATGAACTGGTTTTCTATCATCTTGCCGGAGCCCGGCTTGGGGTGTTGGATCTGGAACGCTTCAAGCGTCAAATCCAGTATTGTCTGCTACCAAACGGCACTTGCACAGATCGGGTCCTGATGAGCGGTGGTCGCTATGCTGACACGGAGAACTTCGATTTCATGTCCCGCATGGGCATCTGGTTCGAAAATTTCTCCCTACCTGCCGTTATCAATGAATGCCTTCTTCAAAGTTATAATGGAAACCTGCGCTTCTTTCCCAACTGGCCGAACGGACAGAAGGCAGAGTTCCATACTCTCCGTGCCGTGGGTGGTTTCCTTGTCAGTGCGGCTATCGTTGATGGGGAGACCGATTGGATCGAGATTGAGAGCGAAGCTGGTACTTCCCTAACCTTCTATATCCCTTGGGCAGAAGGGGCATTGTGCACAGTTTCTTCTGGCGAGCAATATATGCTGTCTGGTCAGGTTGGCAAGATCTCGACAGTAGCAGGGGATATCATCTCCATTGTTAAAGCAACGGTTTAGTTCATCTTGTAGAATGTGTCCATAAATAAGAAGCGTCCCGGACTATCCCGGGACGCTTCTTATTACCAAATTTACTCTTCAATTATTTCGAAGACCACAGTTCCATACGCTGAGCATATTTCTCGTTAATGATATCTTCCACTTTCTCATCGCCGGCCTTTTTCATATCCTCCAGCATCTTGTCAAATACGGAGTTGGCTTCAGCTTCACTTGGAGCAATAATGGCTCTCGTAATGCTCTGATCCATAATATCCTTCACCTTCTGGGCCGTCAGTGCTTGAGGTGTTCCCCCATCCGGATTCAGGTTGTCATACTGTGCTGTATCCCATACGGAATCGCCAAGACTCTTGAGGGCCAGTTCATCCACTTCACTGCGCTGGAATTTAACCGCCATGTCATACGGCTGTCCATTCGGATCCAGACCATTTTTGACAAACCATAACCATTTACGAACGCCGCTTTTCTTCACCGTGTCATCCCAGTTATCCTTGAAGCTCTGCAGGAATGCAGGGTCCGGTTCTCGCTTGCCATCCACCGTGGTGTATTGCTCGCCTTCCTTGCCCCACAGCAGCAAATGCTGTCCTTCATCACTCGCCAGATAATTAAACAGCTTAATTGTCTCTTCCGGGTGCTTGTTATTTTTGGTAATGGCGATCGCGTCCCATCCAAGCGAGCTTCTTGGGCCAAATGTTGTTTGAGCCGGATCTACACCTGGAGCAACAACTTTGTATGCGAATAACTGATTCTTTTCTCCGCCATCCTTCTTCAGGGCCGCATTGCCGTTACCTGGGTCCCAATATGCACCTGGGGTAGCGAATACCGCGCCAGTCGTCAGCTTTTGAATCCATGTTTGCGTTTTGCTAATGGCAAATTCCTTCTCAATCAGACCTTCTCTATATAAGCGATTGATATATAACAGCATCTCGCGATATTTGGGGTCCTTGACATCATATTGCAGACGCCCGTTGTTGTCATAATACGTTTTTAGGCCCCACATGCCTTTGAATGTTCCCAGATTCGCGCCCATGTTCTCACCGTTCATGGTCATGGGAATGGACTCTTTGCCATCAATCGTTTTGTATTTTTCTTTAAAATTTTTCAAGAGTGCTTCAAACTCGTCCGTTGTGAGGGCCTGTGAACCATCAGCTTTGTCTGGAAGAAACTCTTCCAACAGGCTCTGTCTCATCAGCATACCGAAGACAGGATCACTATCGAGACCATACCAGTTTGCCAGATAGTAGTTCTTGCCGTCTGTATAACGTGTTTTGGTCAATGTTTCGCCATACATTTCTTTCAAATCAGAACCATATTTCTCAATTAACTCATCCAGTGGAATGAATGCGCCGCTTGAAATGTACTTATCGAGGGAAGCATCTCCCCGGCTCATGACCACCACATCTGGATAGTCACCACTGGCGAGCATCAGGCTCAGTTTTTCTGTTGGATTACCCGTTGGCTGTTGGATGGAAATCTCTATGCCCGTCTTTTTGGTAATTTCCTGGGCAACCGCATCGGTAAATGGTTCTCCTTTGGTATTGCCATCAAACCAGGTCAGCGTAATCGGCCCTTGTTCCCCATCTTTACCCGCTGTATTGTTCTCCCCATCATTGGAAGAGCAGCCCGCCAGCAAACCAACGACCAATGCAGCCGTAATCCCCATAGTCATCCACTTTTTTGTCTTTGTCATTGACACCCTAATTCCTCCCAATGAATAAATTCCTGTAGTGCTAGATTGAGCATTTCCAAAACGATCTTTGCCCACCCCCTTTCAGGAAGAGGCCACCGGACGAGCCTTCCCTGCAACCGGATCATGGAATAGATTAACTCTTAACCGCTCCCAAAGTCATGCCTTTGACAAAGTATTTTTGCAGGAACGGATACACCATAACGATCGGTAAGGTAGCTACCATGGTAGCAGCCATTCGAATGGTATCACTCGAAACGGCATTCCGTTTGGCTGAGTTGGCCAGCATTTGCGATTGTGAGATCATGCCGCCGGTCTGAAATTGATTCAAGATTTTGACGAGCACGGCTTGCAGGGTCTTCAGGTCCGAGCTGTAGGTGAATGCATAGGAATCAAACCAGGCATTCCAATGCCCAATCGCTTGAAAAAGTCCCACTGTTGCAAGTACAGGTGTTGTCAGCGGCATCACAATCCGAAAGAAAATTGTCAGATCGTTAGCCCCGTCTACCCTCGCCGATTCTTCAATCTCATGGGGCAGCTGCTCCATAAAGGTACGGACAATAATCATATAGAAGACATTCATCAAACTTGGCAAAATGAACACCGAAAATGTATCGATCATGTTCAGCGCCTTAAGCACCATGTAGAACGGAATAAGTCCGCCACTGAAATACATGGTAAATATGAAGTACAGGTTCCAGCCTTTGCGACCAACCAGATTCCGCCGACTTAGCGGATACGCAAGCATCGTAATGACGAGAACCGATAGAGGTGCACCAATCAGCGTTCGTTTGACGGTTACCCACAGCCCGTTTAAAATCTCGCTATCTTTTAAAATCTGCTTATAGCTATCCAAGGTCAAGTCCCTGGGCCACAAGTAAACTCCGCCCCGTACCGTATCCTCCGCGCTGTTCAATGAAAGAACGAGTATATTCCAAAACGGAAGAAATGTAACCAGTAATACGAGAATAAGAATGAAATACACAATGATTTTGAAAATACGATCCCCGAATCTGTTCAGAATCATCACAAGCGCTCCCCTCTGTCTTTTGTAGTTAGAACAACGCCTGGTCGTTCACTTTTCTGGAAATCCGGTTCACGATGAGGACAAGAATAAAGGCTACAACGGATTTGAACATCCCCACGGCAGCACCGTATGAGAACATGCTGTTCTGTAGTCCGTATTTGTAGGCATAAATATCAATAACTTCGGAGTATTCGAGCACGGTATTATTTTGCAGCAGGTATTGCTGTTCAAATCCTGCATTCAAAATGCCTCCGACCGCGAGAATAGCCAATATGACAATTGTAGGACGCATGGATGGCAGCGTAATATGCCACATTTGCTTAAATCGGCTGGCTCCGTCCACCCTGGCCGCTTCGTAGAGCTCCGGATTAATAGAAGCGATTGCGGCGAGATACATTATGGCGCTGAAACCCATCTCTTTCCACATGTTCGACAGTGCGATAATCCACCAGAATAGAGGCCCGTTCTGCAAAAATGCGACTGGTTCTTTGACAATGCCCAGCAGAACCAGAATATTGTTAAGCATTCCATCCGAAGCCAGCAGTGTAATTACAATGTTAGCTGCAATAACCCATGAGATAAAATGCGGCAGATAAGAAACCGTCTGTACAAAACGCTTGAAAAATCCCTGTCTCGCTTCATTCAGTACAAGCGCGAGAATGATTGGAGCAGGAAATCCGAAGAACAGCGTCAGCAAGCTTGTCGCAAGCGTATTACGCATAACCCGATAGAAGTCCCCTGTAGTAAAGAAATACTCAAACCACTGGAAACCTACAAATTCAGCATGGAAGAACTGGTGCAAGAACGATCCCCCACCCGGTTGATAATTCGTAAACGCCATATACAGTCCGAACATCGGACCATAGGAAAATAGCAATGTCGCAATGAAGGCAGGAAGCATAAGCACGAATAACCATTTTTGCTCTTTTAGTCTGCTTATCAGATTATTGCTCCTGACTGTTTTGATAGCGCTTACCTTATGCATTAAATACCCTCCCTTTTTCTATATAGCAGCATGGCCGGCCATATCTTGATTCAACTTCTCTCCTATTTATCATAAATTTGACGCAGATCGCTTGCCATAGTCGAATTCTCCGAAAGATACCGCTTTTTAAAGATGTTTTTGTACAAAGAGAGGATTGGATTTACATATTCACTCTGCTATGATGAACTTTGCAACGAATAATCAGTCAAGAGAGGGCTACCTAATGCGCCAATTCTATCGAAAATACATATACATGCCTTTTGTTAACCTGAGCTTTCGTTCCAAACTATTTATGGTTTTTGTACTAGTTACCATCATCCCAATGATGCTATTGGTTTATTTTTCCTATGAACTTACCAAAACGAAACTTACCGAGCAGATCTATATCAACATGACGAACTCAACAGCTCAGATCACTAAAAATCTGGAGAATAAACTGGACAGCTACGAACATATTTCCGCCTCCATTTATTTGGATAACCGCCTTGCCAATTACCTTACGAACGAATATCAGGATGATCCATCCTATTTGGACGTCTATAATTATATTGGCAATCGAATCGACACCGTGATGGCAGCCTACCCTGATTTTGATAGCGCATTCATTTATTCGAACAATCCATCGCTGCCCAAAGATAATTATTATATCCGGCCGATTACACCCGAAGTTCAGAACACTGAACTGTTCCAGAAATTGAAACAATCCTATGGGAACATTATTCATCTCTCATCGCCGCAGACAGAGAACGGTCCTGCAATGTTTACGCTCGCCCGGCTGCTGAACAACAATAGTAATCAGTACCCCTACGGGATGCTGGTCTTTCAAATTTCCGAGTCTGTCATCTACTCTCTCATGGAAAAAGAAGCAGGCGGCAAAGATATCTTTATCATAAATGATAAGGGCATTATTCTATCTTCAGCGGACAAGCAGTTAATCAACACAAGCCTGCCCGAATTGCTTCATCAGAATTTTGACGAGACGCCTTCAGGCAGATTTGATACAACGTATCAAGGCGTGAAGGCTCTAGCGGTTTATAACACGCTCAAAAACGGCTGGAAAACGGTATCCATCTTCCCTTATGACAGTATTATCAAGGATGCCAAATCTCTCTCTCAGCTAATTATCAAAATTTCACTGGGCTTCATCGGCGTGGCACTGTTGCTCATTTATATTACCGCATCGCTATTCAGCAAACGCATCAGGACGTTAATTCGGATGATTCGACGCATTGAACGGGGGGATTTCAATCCTACCCATGAGGAACAAATGGGCAGTGATGAGATAGGACAGCTTCACTTTGCATTCGAACAGATGACAACTCGGTTGAAAAGTCTGGTTACAGAGGTCTACCAGAAGGAGTTACAGAGCAAGGAAGCCGAGCTTGACCTGCTTCAAGCTCAGATCAATCCTCATTTTCTATATAATACACTCGGCTCGATCTCCTCTCTGGCCGTAAAACATCAAGATCCCCAGATTCAGGATATGGTGCTTCATCTAGCCAAGTTTTATCGGATATCCCTGAATAAAGGAAAGAGCATCCTGACTATCAATGAGGAATTGAAACTGACGCAGAGCTATAATGCCATTCAGCTTATTCGATTTAAGGGCAAGCTGAACATCATCTACACGATAGATCAATCGATCCTGCCCTACTCGACCGTGAAGCTTGCTTTACAGCCTTTTGTGGAGAATGCAGTGATTCACGCTCTTTGGAATCAGGATCGGCCCCTAAATATCCATATCAAGGGCGTCATCGAGAACAATAGTATCATCTTATCTGTTATAGACGATGGAATGGGCATGCGGCGTGAGACGCTTCAGTCTTTGTTTGAAGAGAAAGAAGGACGAGGCTATGGCATTTCAAATGTGGATCGGAGAATTAAGCTGAAATTTGGTGAATACTACGGTGTTAAAGTGTATAGCAAACTAGGCATGGGAACCACGGTCCAAATTCGTCTGCCACAAAAAGAGATCCAATAAAAAAGGAGTGCGATGCAGCCACTATTGGCTTGCAAAGCACTCCTTTTAAACAGTTCTACAGCATCCTTTTATACCTGCTCACGGATACGGTACACCAGACTGTCGAAATCGCCGCGTAGAGGCAACTCCACCCCAATGTTCATCAGCGCACGGCCACTGACCGATAATCCCAGCTCTTCAATGAGATAGGTCTTGTCAGCCTGAAGACCTGCCAAACGGAGTCTAGGCAACGGTTCACCCAGCTTCTGCGAGTGAAGAAAAGCGAACAGCACATGATCACTTCCGGCAGCATCGCTGTACTGGACAGCAGTAACCCCCTTATGGCGAAGCGAAGTCAGACGGAATTGTCTTCCGAATTGCACCAGGTGGCGAATGGCTTTGTACTGACCGATGAATTCCCCGGACTGCTCAATCCATTCATCACTCCACTCGTTCAGATTGGAGCCAATACCTAGCGTGCCCATCATTGCACTGTGGAAACGATACTTCAGGGAGACGTTTCGGCCGTTCATTCCTGTAGGAGACTCGGTTACCCAACAGGTCATCATACGTGGTGCGTACGTATACGAGAAGCCTTCCTGAATGCTCAGACGGTCGAATGCATCCGTATTGTCACTCGGCCATGACTGGTCGGCATAACGGAAGATGCCCAGATCAATCCGTGAGCCACCTCCTGCGCAAGTCTCAAACTCCACATCCGGGAACTTGGCTCGCAGCTGTGACCAGATATCATAGAGACTCTGGACATGCCTTACCCATACTTCTTTCTGGCGGTTAATAGGGTGTCCCTTCATGCCAGGCTCCGTGATGGTCCGGTTCATGTCCCATTTAATGAACTTAATTTCATGGTTGCCAAGCAGTTCGGTCATAAAATCTATAATGTATTGCTTAACCTCCGGCTTGGAAATGTTCAGCAGCAGCTGATTGCGAAGCTCCGTACGTCCACGGGTCTCAAAATGATATACCCAGTCTGGATGTGCTCTATAGAGATCACTATCCGGGTTGACCGACTCCGGCTCCACCCATATGCCGAATTCCATCCCAAGTCCGTGAACCCGGTCAATCAGCTCCACAAGTCCGTTCGGGAACTTCTCCTTATTCACGTTCCAGTCGCCCAACCCCGCACGGTCGGAATGCCGCTGCCCAAACCACCCGTCATCCACGACGAATAGCTCCACACCCATCTTGGCTGCCCGCTCGGCAAGCGCCATTTGGTCCTGTGCGTTAACATCGAAGTAGGTAGCTTCCCAGGAGTTGTACAGCACTTTCCCGATTTCACTGCGCGGCAGTATGTAATCGTATTGATATTGATGCAAGCGGTGGCTCATGCCGCCAAAGCCCTCTCGACTGAATCCCCCGACAAAGACAGGCGTCTCGAACGTTTCGCCCGCACCCAGCAACCATTCACTGTCAAAATCATTTATGCCACCTGTTACCCGCACATGAGTAAATGGGGTCTTCTCAGCGACAATCTTCCAATTGCCGCTCCAGGCCAGAGCACCAAACCATACCCCGCCGCCGCTTTCTGACGAAAGACCATCATCAATCGCAAACCATGGGTTAGCATGACCGTCAGTGAAACCTCTCCGCGATTCAAGTACCTTTTTTCCCTCTGTCAAAATGGTATTGCGCAGTTGGAATTCACCCGACCATTTCCCCGTAACATGCGTCAGGCGGTAATCCTGGAGATATGGCAAGGTCCAGGCTGCGGATTGCATGCTTTCCAGCACGATATCCTCCTGTCCCTTATTTACGATATTGGCGTAACGCTCCACCAGGTCGAATTCCGGGATGACCCGATATACCAACTGCGTTTCAAGTGCATACACCTGATCCTTCAACGTGATAATCAGCGTCTGTCTGCCATCCTGTTCAATGATCTCGTGACGGTCATACCTTACCTGAAGATCACGGACACCATCAGGCATGCGCAGTTTCAGAGATGGTTCTGTATAAGATGCACCTCCCCAGAAGCTATACTCCTCCACCTCTCCTTCCACTTCCGCGTCAAAAGAGCTATGGGATTGTAGATGGAGCAACGGAGCGCTGTCCTCGATCTCCACGGGGTCACCCCAATACAGATGCTGGAGGTGTTCTCTCTCATTAATTCCAAAAATGTAGGACGAATTTTGCGTCTGTATTGCAAATATACGTAGTTGTTCATTATATTGAATCGTCAAGTTTATCATCCTTTCGAGTTCCTGTTACCCTCGTGCTGTGTGTTGTGAACATACATATTATTGTAGGAAGCAGGAGTTAAATTAGCCATATCGCATTCTTACAATCCATAGGGGAAATCATCTCTCATTTCAAATTATAAAAATAAGGCTGCGATGCAAATCGCAGCCTTAAATCTTACTTCAAAATCAGGTTATAGATGACCTGAGCCGCTTCTGCACGGGAAGCAATCCCTTTAGGTACAAACTGTCCCTGTTTTTGGCCTTGGACCAGTCCCAATCGGGCTGCATCCTTCACCGAAGCAGTTGCCCATGAAGAAACCTGAGCCATATCGGTAAACAAGATGTCTGTAGAACCAACAGGCACTTTCCCAACATTCAGTTCATATGCCTTCATCAGTATCACCGTAATTTCCTCCCGGGTAATCTGTGCGTCCGGCTGAAAACTGGCTGCGCTTCGGCCGTTTACAATACCGGCTTGGGTCGCAATCGAGATGGGTTCAGCGTACCAGGCATCTGTCGCTACATCTGTAAATTGTACTTCCCCTGCTACGGTCAGCCCCAGGGAATGAACGAGCATGGCAGTGAATTCAGCGCGGGTGACTGCCCGTCCTGGCTCAAATTGATCTTTATTTGTGCCTTCAACATACCCCTTCACTGCTAACTCCTTGATTACAGAGCTGGCCCAATGATTGGCCGGAACATCGGCAAACGTCCTATTCAGTTCCAGAACGGCATACTTGCTGAAGTGGCTCACTTTAGTCGTTAATACGCCATTCACGTAATCCGATTTGAGAAATTCCAATTTCCCATTTTCGTTAATATAATAAATTCCTCCCTGTGAAGGGTCGAAGCCTTCAGCCGCTGCCAGACTCAGCGTAACCGGATGATCAAACGCAGAGAGTGTCTCGGTTGTACCAGATTTAGTTGTTGCCGAAAGGCTGAATTCATAGATTTCTCCCTTAAGGGAAACCGTTGCCCGGGAAGATGATTCCACTGCAGCAACGACCTCCTTGGCCTTGCTGCCAAGCGGAACCATTTTCAGGGAAATCGTACTCTCTTCCTGTTGCCCCGCTGGTAGCTTGCTCAACAGCTGCTGGAACAAACTCGCAGGTACTTGTAGGGTTAGCTTGCCTGATTTCACTTCCAGTGTATGGTTGCCTAGCTGGCGTAAAACAGAAGATGACAATTGTAACTCCTGAGTACCAGCCTTGATGTCCACAATTGCTTTCCCTGCCCCACTGTCCACTTTCAGCATATCGGCTGTGATGACCAGTGTTACTGTATCGTTCTCCGGAGTCGTGCTGTTGCCGGAGTTCCCGCTAGTATTATTGTTATTGCCATTGTTGCCAGGATTGCTTGGATTACCTGGGTTGCCTGGATTTTCCGGATTGACTGGTTTTTCGGTCAATTTAACCAACTTCGATTCAGCCGGTCCAAGCGAGATGGACCATGAACCCGTGGCTGACGAAGATTCACCTGTCCACAAGTCTTTTAACGTGTAGGATTTGGATTCATTCAATCCGGCACGACCCAAATTAATCGTTTTGTTCACTGAACTATTGGCGCTGTAATTAAATACGGCAAGGTAATAATCATTGCCGTCTTTCAGAACAAACGTATCTGCGGCGTTTGCATTCGTATTCCCTTCAAGCGGCTTGAATACTTTGCCTTTCAGCGCCACCTGAAGAACATCTGTGTTATTGTACAATGCTGTCATGTATTCCTGTGCCTTGGGATCCTTCACATCATCGGAATCCATCATCACCGTGCCGGCAATCACACCGGAATTCACCCGGCTACGGGCTTCCTCCAGGCTTGAAGCACTGCTTAATGCCAAATGATCTGGGTCTGTATAGGAATAGATCGTTCCATTTTGCCAGAAGCCATATGTCAATGAATTGAGCATGTACTCCGTCTCATTGATTTTGCCATAGGTGTCACAAGAGATCCGTCTGCTATGCGCGTATTGACTTGGAAAGATCGGTGCAATGGACGCACTAATAAACATTTTCCCATCCAATCGCTCTTCGACATAACGCATCCCTTCATTGTAAGCCTGGATTCCTGTCGTCACGGTTGTGTCATAGTGTTGGCCTTCCAGTGAGCCATGGGTCAGGAAATCCAGTTTGATGAATGTGAATCCAAGTGATTTAAACTTATCCAGAAAATAATTCATACGCATTTGACTCCCCGGATGTGTCACATCCAGTGCATATGCCCCATCCAGCGTAGGCAGAGGTTTCCCCTCAGCATCCTTGAGCACAATATCACCATACGTATATTGCCCATTGGTACCATCTACCGTTTGGCTCATATCGTTGCCCCAATACACAAATGGTCCCCAATAGATGCCTGCATGCTGACCATTGTCCTTAATTACAGATACGGCTTGGGCAAGCTCTGCATCACTCAGATTATCCCAGTAGGAATCCATATTAATGAATACATTGCCGTTATTGTTGAACTTCTTAAGATTGTTCTTGAAATAATTGGACACATCCACTACGTTCTGATACGACAGCCCGCTATCATAAGCTCCCCAGCTATTCCAGCCCACCGGAACACCTTGTGGCAGCTCCGGGTTCAATGCCAACGGAGGTGTAATAATCGCATTGGCTTTACCGTATTCTTCAAGCCCTGTGCGGTAGTCACTGAAACCACCTACCATAATCAGTGGTGAGGACAGTTCAGTACCGGTCAGGCTGCCATGTGGCTGGGTATCGCGAGTAACGTCACTCGCTGCACCACCATACACAGCAAATTCATTCAGACGATTAGCTGAGCCTTTCCAGTCAATACCGGTCTTCCAGGTGTCATGGGTTACTGAACCAATCACCAGACCGTTACGAGTCGAGTTATTGAATACCGTTGTCATCTCGTAGCTGGTATCCGCCCGGTTCATCGTTTGAGATTTATAGCGAATCCATGCATCGTTGTCAAAGGGCACCGTAAGCACGCGGTTATCCGAGCTGACGCCGATATCCACACCACCCGTATTTTTCACGGTAATTGGTGACATGTAATTACTCTGGATCTCTGTATCACTGAAGGCATCCAGACGGTTGAGGAAATACGATTTATCTTCATAAAACCGATAGACCTGCTTCAGGGTTGGTTTGCCAGTCGAAGTATGAACAAAATTCAACTCAATGCCTTTGCCGAATCCATCCTGAATCTCCACTGGTGTTCCACCGCTCGCATGACTCTCATAGCCTTTGGTTTCCACAAGGCTCTCACCAAGTTTAATGCTGCTGAAAACACCACGCATCTTCTGCCCTTCTGCCCAGCTATAGCCAACGAATCCGGTCTGGGTATTATAAGACACTTCGTATTGTCCGTTCGATACCAGAAGGCCATAGGTGTAATCAGTCACCGTTATATCCCCGTATCGTTGCGAGTCACCCGGTGTTCCCAGATCGTCATCTCCTTCACCTGGATTTTCGGGTTCTGTCTCTATCGCAGGCTCTACGATAATCCGGTCCAGATCGGGAGAATAGCCATTGTTGTCTGAAAAAGTAATCGTATTCTCGCCTTCAGTTAGTGGGAGTGTAAGATCATACGTACCTACCGTATCCCAATCCGGGGTTTTGGGCAGGTCATGGAACTGCTCTTCCCCACTATTTGCATGGACATAAAAACTCCGCGGATCACCTGAAAAATAAGCTACCGTAACGCGATAATTACCTGTCATCGGGGCTATAATTTTATTAAACGTCAAGGAGCTCCCGCCATTCAGGTAGCCGACCTTTTTGCCACCGGAAGCATTCGGACTGTCTGTTACGCGCGCTTCACCAGTCAGCGTATTGCCCGAATCTTCGGCTTCATAGCTAAGCGTATACGGGATTACTTCAATTCGGTCAAAATCAGGGGAGTACCCATCATGATCCGAGAACGTGATGGTATTAGCTCCCTTATGAAGGGAAGCTTCCGCATCATACGTGCCTACCGTATTCCAGCTTGCCGTTTTGGGCAGATCAATCATCTCATCCGTGTCATTGTTCACCTGCATATAGACAGGTCGCTGGTCACCGGAAATATAAGATATTCGGATCAAATATGTACCATCTGCCGGTACGGTGACATTCGTAAATTGCAGTGAACTGTTTTTGTTCAGGTCGGTTACTTTCTTTCCACCCGAACTAATGCTGCTTTCTACCACCTTGGCATTGCCTTTCAAAATATTGTCGGCTGCTTCTGCCTCAATGATTGCACCATGCAAATTTTTCTTCCAGTCGTCTCCGCCCCCTTCTCCCGGGTGGCCACTGTCCAAACCGCGGATCGCAATCTTGTCGATGTCGGGTGAATACCAGTTGTTGTCATCAATCAGGATTGTGTTGGCACCAGCGTTCAACGGAAGAGTCACATCATACGTTCCCACCGTATCCCAGTCGACTGTCTTGGGCGGTTCTTCAAATTGCTTCTCCCCGCCGTTCGCACTAATATTGAATGGCCGAGAATCACCTGAAATGTAGTAAACAGAAATCTTATAATTTCCTGTCTCACTTACAGTAACATTGTTAAATTGCAAGGAACTGCCTTGGTACATGCCTCCGACCTTTTTGCCGCCTGAAGCCGTCGGGCTATCAGAGATTTTCGCGTTGCCAAGCAAAATATTCCCCTCGGCCTCAGCTTCATAGGTATTCATATCATCGGCGTGAGCTGTTCGGGCGAACTGGCCCCCGCCAACTACCAAGCAAAAAATGATAAAGAACACAAATCCTTTTTTCATAATCCGTCCCAACATAACATGCCTCCATTTTCTTTTGATTGAGTTAGGTCTCCATGTGCCTATCCTGCAGTGGTTCACAGCCATCATCTGTAATCGCTTTCATAAAGAGCTGTTAAATCCCATCTCTCCTCCTTCCTTTCCTATATGCCTAATTGTAAAAAGGAGGAGGGGGATGTTCCATACCACAATGTTACTATTCATACAGGAAAGCCTCTTTCATTCGCCATATCATGGTTTAGTAAGAGGGAGCCTACCCAAATCATGTTCAGGGAAAACGGGAGGATCATGATCGTTACCAGACAGCCTGTATCGTCATATACTTTTCCTGTATTCGTTTGGTGTGACGCCCTGTGTCTTCAGGAAAAGAGAAATAAAATAGGATGTACTCTCATAGCCCACGTTCTGCGCGATATCGTGAATCTTGAGCGAGCCATCTGCCAGCAGTTCCCTGGCTTTATCCAGTCTGATGCGTGTCAGATAATCGTGAATTGTCATCCCTGTTTTGTCCTTAAAAATGGATCTCAAATAGTTCGGTGACAAATAGACCTGATCAGACAGGCTGTTAATGGTAATCGGCTGATTGTAATTCTGATCGATGAGGGTACGGACCTTGTGAATCAGTTTTGCATTTTTGTCCATAAACCGCTCACCCAGCATACTCACAGCATCTTCCGCAGTACCGAGAATCAGATCCTCGATCTCATGCAGAGTCAGTGCATTATAGATGGAATGATACAGCTCAGCCCGCTTCGGAACAGGTTTATGAAGCTGCTCCAGCAGCTCATTAACAAGATCTATCGACCAGTCGCAGATGATTTTCTTCTTGACTCGCAGTGTTGCCAATCCCTCAATATACCCGTGCAGCTTCTGTGCCGCCCATTCAAAATCCAGTCGATTAATGGCCTCAAACCATTCCTTTTGTTCAAAAGGGGGCATATGCTCCGTATAAAACTGATTCGAAAGCGTCTCCGCATGAATGATCGTGCCTGTACCTTCATAGAAACGCTCGTTCAAAACGATACGCGTCTGTTCGTACAGACAGTGAATATGGGATAACTCGGTCTCTTGTCCTCCTACAGCTGCCGTTACCGTAAAATCTAGGGCACTACGAATAGCCTCAGCCAAGTCTTCCCACGCATAATGTCCCGGCTGCTGGGCCGCTTCCATAAATACACCGGTCTCTCCTTCCTTGTAATCCACAAAGATCGCTTTTAGGTTCTTCGCCTTGAAGAAATGGTCGAGAAAAGACACCAGCCGCCCTGTACATTCCTCCAGACTTTGCTGTTCCCCTTCAGCCTCCTTGGGATCGATACTGAACAAGGCCATTGCATATCGGTTGGTCTCAGGTTGTCGGGTTAGACGGCTGAAACTAAAAGCGAGATCAATAGCACGATCCTCATTTTTTTCGTAAGATAACTCCTTCAGGATATTGGCTTTGGCCGCCTCCATGGAACGGTTTTTAATTCCAACTTCGTCACAACGCTGTTTAACCTTACTGATAACGCTTTCAATTTCATTTAAATCCAGCGGTTTTAGCATATATCCCACGGCCCCTACGTTGATAGCCGATTTCACATATTGAAATTCATCGTGTCCGGTCAGAAACATCACCTGGATCGAGTCGTAGCTCTCATGTATCTTTCTCGCCAGATCAATACCGTTCATTATCGGCATCTGAACATCGGTAAGAACGATATCAGGCTGGGTGGCCTCAATCTTCTCCAAGGCCTCCCTGCCGTTACTCGCAGTTCCCATGATATAGATACCCATCTCTTCCCAACGGATATAATCCCTCATCATCTCAAGTCCCAGTTCTTCATCGTCTACCAAAAAAATACTATACATCAACGTCCCCTCCCTTTGTCTCTTTCTGTCTCTATTATATGTTTTTCCCCCCGTGGGACCATGGTCCATATAAATGAAAGTTATTTTCAAGTATAGATCGTTATTTTACCAACTCCAGCTCGCTATTGAAATAGTAACTTTGGCCTGCTTCGGCATGAAGGATCGTTCTTTGTTTGCCCCAACAAATGGTGAACGTTCCCGGCGAGAAGGTGTGAATGTTCGTAGATGTCAGCTTTCCATTCTCCCAGACGATGTCAACCTCGGCATTCCCTTTTGCCCTCAGCCCGGTTATTGAGCCAGTGCTCCATGCCTGTGGCAGCGCTGGGAGGAGGTAAATTTCGCCCGCATAACTTTGCAGGAGCATCTCCGCTACGACAGCTGTACCGCCGAAATTTCCATCAACGACGAAAATATTACTCTCTGCTCCAGCAATGCCGGATTTGGAATAGGTGAACAGATTATCGAAGCACAGGCTACCGATCAAGTGTGAGAGGTGTTTATAAGCCGTCTCCCCATCATGCAATCTTGCAAAACCCAGTCCAAACAAAGCAGCTGTAAATTCAACATCCTCTAGCTCTTCCTGAACCATGCGGTTCTCCAGCGTTACTCGTGCTGCCGCACTGAGTTCCGGTGTACGGTCAGGTGTAATCTGACTGTCCGGATACAGCGCATACATATGAGACAAATGCCGATGCTCCGGCTGCACCTCCTCATAATCCTCCAGCCACTCCTGTAACTGGCCTTTCTTGCCGATCTGTAGAGGTGGAAGCTTGCTGATTGCATCTTCCAGCTTGCGTCCCAGTTCCTCGTCTTTGTTCAAAAGCCTTACTGAAGTGAGACAAAATTCGAAGAGCCTGCGCACCAGCATCTGGTCCATTGTTGTTCCCATGGACAGCTGCTGTGCCCCATCTCTCGAATTACCGGAATAGAAATGATTCTCCGGCGAATTGGAAGGACCCGTCACCAACCAACCGTTCTGAGGATGCTCACACATGTAGTCCAGATAGAAGGCCGCGGATTCTTTAAGTACAGGATAGGCTACATTCTCAAGGAAAACATGATCCTGACTGTACTCATAATGCTCAATCAGGTGTGTAGCCAGCCATAATCCGCCCGTAACGTTCAGCCCCCACGAGGTCTCCCATCCAGGCAACGTAAAGCCCCATACATTGGAGAAGACATGAGCGACCCATCCGTCGCATCCATATACATTGTGAGCCGTTTCTCTGCCCGCCTGTGCCAGATCCTCAACATACCGAAATAACGGAAGATGGCTCTCTCCGAGATTCGTAATCTCTGTGGGGTAATAATTCATCTGGGTATTCACATCAAGGTGATAATCACAGCTCCAGCCCATTCGGCATGCTTCACCATCATTCCAGATTCCCTGGAGATGGAGTGGCAGCGGAGAGTTCTCGCGAGAGCCCGCAATGGTCAGATACCGTCCATATTGAAGAAATAATGCGAACAGCTGCGGATCTTCATCCCCATCACCCTGTTCCAACAAACGAATACGCTGATCTGTAGCCAGACCGGATTTCCCCTTGACCCCCAACTGAATATCTACCTTGTCATATTGCTCGCTGTAATCGCGAATATGATCCTCCCTCAGCAAGGCATACCCCTTGTTTAAAGCCTTCAACAGCGTATACTCGTTCTCCGTTTCCCAATCCTGATCTGAACGACGATAATCCGTACTTACACTAAAATAAATCCATGCCTCATCCGCTCCGGTCACGTTCAATCGACCATCTCTACTTGCGATGGTCCCCCCGGATATAACCAACTTGACCAAACCCTTGGCCCATACGCCGCAAGTCCCATCACTATGTACATCTTCCGTTGCCTGCCCTTGGAATTCAAGCGTGTTGTCATCTAAGGCTACAACCTTGAATGATTCCGTGCCTGCCTGCAAGCCAAGTGTAAAGGATACGCCACCCGGAGAATCGCTCCAAATTCGGGAGGCCACTATATCATCGGCGTGAGAAGCGAAAACTTCACGAAGAATCGTGATGTCGTCATCCTTCCAGAAAGCCCCGGCCAGCGCATGAGTCAGATCCAGCTCACGTTGGAAGCTTCCAGCTTCATCAGAACCCGAGTTCTTCTTCCCAAAATCAATAACAACATCACATAATCCAAGATGGGTGCCGAAATTACGTTTCTTTGGCTGTAAATGCTGTTTGGCAAGACGATCCCCTCCATCATAATCGCCAGCGAAGAAATAACCACGCATCTCTTCCAGTGCAGCCTTGCCTCCTTCGGAAGGGTGCTCCGGGTCAATCCGACCCGACCAGTAGGTGACCTCGCTCATACTCCATACTTCTCGATGCGATGACGCCATAACAACCGCCCCTATTCTTCCATTGCCCAGCGGCAGGCCTTGAGACCAATCCGCTGCAGGGGTTGAATACCACAAAGTAAAATCGTTCATATCATGTCCTCCAGTCCAATAATGATTATCTTTAGAGATAGACTCATTCCCCAAAATAGACAAACGCGCGATCTGTGAGAGACAAAAGCGCGCGTTTGACTTTGTTTTTATATCCTAAAACCGATCACAGCTCTGGGTTGTCATTTCTCCCAGTCAGTTTCCTTTCACGGTCAATCTGAAGGTTTTGGATTCCGCCGGTTCCAGCGAGACAGTAAGCTCTCCAGACGTTTCCCCTTGCGAACCTTCCCACAGATCTTGCAAACTGTATATGGCATTGGCGTTTAGCCCGGCCCGCTCCAGCGAGATGGATTTAACTGCAGCCTGTGCAGCATCAAAGTTGAAGACGGCGAGATAGAAACTCTTCTCTTCCGGCGATTCAAGAACAAACACGTCAGAAGACAGCTTCCCAAAATCGCCTTCAACTGGACGGAAGGTTTTGCCCATACGAGCAACGTTCAAAATATCCTTGTTACCAAGCCACTCTCTTGCTCGTTCGGCAGCATCCTCTTTGCGGAAGTCATCCCCGAGTAGAAGCACCGTACCGGCAATGACTGAAGCAGTCAGACGGCTACGTCCTTCATTCCAGCCAGTAGCTTCCTGGTTGAAGCTCTTGTATAACACGGAATGATCAGGATCATTGTAGCGATAGAGCGTATTGCTCATCCACCAACCGTGTGTCAACGAGTTCAGCAGATATTCCGTATCCGAAAGTGTACCGAAGACATCACAGGAAATACGGCGGCTGTGGGCAAAAGCATATGGAAATAATGGAGCGATGGACAAGTTAATGAAAAATGGCCGTCCGATTACTTCTGGCGAGAGCTTATGTTGCAAATAAGACATCCCATAGTGATAAGCCGCAATCCCTGTTGTAATATCCGAATTGTGGTGCTGTCCTTCCAGCGAACCATGTGCCAAGAAATCCAGCTTGATATATTCGAAGCCTTCTGAGATGAATTTGTCCGTGAACCAGTCGATTCTTTGCAGGTTGCCAGGATGTGTCGGGTCAATTGCCAGACCACCGTCTACATCCGGCAGGATTTCTCCCTCACTGTCACGCAGCAGAATGTCTCCATAGGTGTATTTGCCGTTCGTTCCTTCGACTGCCTGACCGAACTGATCAGGCCCTCCCCAGAAGGCAAATGGGGTCCAGTACGTTCCCGCTCTATGTCCATTTTGCCGCACCCGGTCCAGTGCACTCTTCATCTCTTCCGGCGTAAAATTGTCCCAGAAAGCATCAAAGTTGATGTATAACGTATCCTCATTCTCGAATCCAAGCGGCTGTACTTCATTTTTTAGAAAATCGCTGGTCGCTGTATACAGATCATAGTCCAGATCACTCATGGCCGCAGACCAGCTGTTCCATCCGATCGGGACACCGCCCTCCCAAGGTAATTGAGCCTCAATCCAGGTATTAGCCTGACCGTAGGCTTCAAGACCTTCACGGTAGTCTTCATAGAACCCGATGAATACCAGGGGAGATTCAACTCTTTTTCCCTTCACATAACCATGAGGCTGGGAATCGCGAGTCAATTCACTCACGGCACCGCCGTACAGATCAAGTCCCTCGATATGTCCGCTTTTTTCGCTTTGCATACGAATCCCTGTTTTCCATACCTTGTGCGTAAGGGAACCCATCACAATTCCCCGGCGGCTGTCGGGCGCGAACAAGGCTGTCGCCTCGTAACTCTCCACATCAAGCGGCGGCTTAACCACCGTATATCTGACCCATTTATCGTTGTCAAACGGTACACGCAGAATACTCGGTTCATCTCCGCCGAGTGATATGGTTTTGGATTGGATGACAGCCATGCGATTCGCCTTAAGCTCTTCATCACCGACTATAGCGGTCTGCACCAGTACAAACGGTGAGGATTCATACATATAGAAATGCTGCTCCAGTTGCGGCAGCAACGAGGCTTTATGCAGAACGACCAAGCGGATGCCTTTTCCAAAACCTTCTCGAACAATATCTTCCTGTGCCTTCAGCTCATGGTTCTGATAATGATCCGTGCTGTATTCCCGACCTTGCCAGCGAAAAGCACTACGAATGCCCTTCACATGGGAAGAATGGTTGCCGATGCAGGACACTTCACCATTTTCAAGATTGATCTCCAGACTCATATGCCCGTTTGTAACGCTTACAAGATTAACATTCTGTTGCTGCACTTGTACGGCTGTATCGCTAGTTAGCATTATATGCCTCCTTATTGTTGCATGCTGTGCCCTGAGCGGAGCTGGTTATGTCTCTCCTGCCCAAGTCTGCCCTCATTATAAAGACCGAATAGAGCATTTTCCATGCAACGATCTTCCGATCCATAACGCGATTTAACTCAACTTAACCCAGTAGGTACGTCCTGCAGATGTAGGGAAGCTTATGATATTTAAATCGATGTCCTCCGTCTTAACCACGTTGCCGTCAAGAGTTACCACAACTGGACCTTCACCTCTAAGCACGCAGTCCCGGCCCAGGTGTGAAGTGATGTGAGCTTCTGCGAGTTGTCCTTTGTCCCACCGGATACTGACCTCAAAGCCGCCTCGGGCACGCAGGCCGGAAACGCTGCCCTGCTGCCAAGCATCTGGCAGTGCAGGAAGCAGTTCCATATAAGGACGGTGAGATTGCAACAGCATTTCGGCAATCCCGGCAGAGGCGGCGAAGTTGCCGTCGATCTGAAACGGAGGATGTGCGCCCAGAAGATTCGGATATACACCGCCATGGTTGTATTGCTCTGACGCTCCATCTCTGACCAGGCGTAGCATGTTGGAGAGCAGACGCAGGGAACGATTTCCTTCTCTGAAACGACTCCAAAGCGCAACACGCCATCCCAGGCTCCAACCCGTGCTTTCGTCTCCCCGCCGCTCAAGTGAGGTTCTGGCGGCGACAAACAACTCTGGTGTCTCTTCGTCCGAAAGCTGTCGACCCGGATACACACCTACCAGATGCGAGGTATGCCGGTGGTAAATGTCCTCATCCTCATAGTCCTTCGACCACTCCTGCAATTGGCCATATTTTCCGACTTGCAGCGGCAGAAGACGTTCGCGGATGCTCACCAGTTCTTTTCTGAAATCCGGGTCCGTTCCAAGAATCTCCGAGGCTTCAATACAGTTGGTGAACAACTCCCAGATTAATGAGATATCCATGGTTGAACCCGGACTGACCGCTGCTACACCTTCCGCTGTTCGGAATTTATGCTCCGGCGAAGTCGAAGGTGAAGTCACAAGGTGACCGCTACCATCGTCAATGAGCCAATCCAGAGCGAACAGCGCAGCTTCCTTCATCACTGGATAAGCGGAATTCCGCAAATACGTCTCATCTCCGCTGAAGGCATAATGCTCCCATAAATGCTGGGTCAGCCAAATACCTCCCATCGGCCAGAAGGCCCAGCTTGGATCACCGTCACCATAATTGCCTACCGGTGCCGTCTGTCCCCAGATATCCGTGTTATGATGCGTGGTCCAGCCGCGGGTGCCATAGTTGACCTGTGCGGTCTCAACGCCCTTCTTCGCCAAATTGCTGATCAAGTCCAGCAATGGCTCATGGCATTCAGCCAAATTGCATATTTCAGCCGGCCAATAGTTCATTTCGGTGTTAATATTCAGCGTGTAATTGCTGCTCCAGGGAGGACGAGTTACTGCATTCCATATGCCCTGAAGATTTGCAGCCTGCGTTCCCGGACGGGAGCTTGAGATCAGCAAGTAGCGCCCATAATGAAAGAGAAGTTCCACAAGCCCCGGATCCTCCGCCCCATAGGTCGTAATCCGCTGTTCAGTGGACATCTCCTCCGGAGCAGGTGAATTCCCAAGCTGAAGCTTCACCCGATCGAAGAGCAAACGGTAATCCGCAATATGTGAGTCAAGCAGGCTGTCATATGGCTTGGCTACCGCCTCCTTCAGAAATGAACTTGCAGTGAAGGAAGCATCTTTTCCCTCGACTCCTGGAATGGCATCCATCCCATTAAAACTTGTAGCCGCACTGAAATAAAAGGTTGCCGTTGTCGCACCCAATACATGAATTCCACTGCCATCCACCGTTACCTGTCCGTCCTCTGTCTTCACCGCTAGCTGTCCTTCAAAGACCATGCCCTTGTTATTTCCGGGGTCACCGTATCGGATCGGCTCGTCGCTTGCAAAGTAGCTGGGATCTACATTCTCCGGGGCTGTTCCTTCCAGAACAAAGCGGCCTTCCCTAACACTAGTCGCATGCCGAAGCGGGCTATCCAGTGACGCGTGTACATTCAGCGCACCTTCCACACTTGCAGCCAGCCGCAGTACAAGTACCTGATCAGGATGCGACGCAAACATTTCACGGGTATATATAACATGGCCAATCTGATATTCAAGGCTGTGCACTGCATTTTCTACATCCAGCGTCCGCTTGTAGGAATGGTAGATGTCCCCGTGCTCAAAACGCAGGAGTAAATCCCCCAAAGGCAGATAGGACTGGGTGTACGGACCCAACATCTCTTTGGTCAGCGTGTCTGCTTCCGTATAACGTTCCTCCTGTAACAGCTTGCGAACCTTTGGCAGAGCCTCCTTTGCGCTAGGATTACTGCCGTTCTTCGGATAACCAGACCACAGAGTGTCCTCATTCAAGCTGATTTTCTCCTGCTCCACCCCACCAAAAATCATGCCGCCCAGACGGCCATTACCTATGGGAAGCCCTTCCGTCCATACATGTGCAGGTTTGTCATATTGAAGTTTCATGTGCACTCTCCCTCATGATTTCTCATTTGTTAGTCAGTTCCTTCTGGAACATTAGTAAACGTATTATCCACAATGTCAACCTCGCTGCAGGCGGTTGCATAGACTGCTTCTTCAACGCAGGATAACTTTCCTGTCTCGCTGGAGGAACATATTTTATTCGACTTGAAAACCAACCCACAAGTGGATTTGGCCCTTAGAATCGGGGCATCACTACAAGTTTCGAAATGGTTATTCAGGATAACGACCTGTCGGTGGACGGGAGCGCTCTCATCAACCACCACATTCTCCGGGGATATGAATATCACGGGATGCTCACTGCCGCCACATTCAATAAAATGGTTATCGGTGATCGTCACATCCTCTACCCTTCCGGACTCATACCAGGAAACGGCATCCACCGCAATCAAAATAGCATTCATGGACATGCGTTCAAACGTATTCCCGGTAATCAGCACTTTCCGACGAGTCGTTATGAGTATGCCTCGTGTTGGCACTCGGGCAAAATGATTATTTGTAATTTCCACTTCTGGTGTCCAGGTTACATTCTCAATGACATCATGGCTGCCAATACCGTCCGGTACCGGATGAGCAAGAGTGAGCAAGAGCTCACGAGCACTTAAACGCTCAACCGCAACCACATTGTTGGAGGCGTAGGCCGTCAACGAACCGGAACGGACAAATTCGATCTCATCACCAGGATAAAACGCCGGAAGCCCATACGTCTGGGGATGCATGAATCGAACCTTCACACAATCCACTGCCGGCTGATCTACAATTCGTAAATAGGTACCGTGGACATTGACAGGATCATCATGCGAACCGGAAAAATAGCTGTCCCTTACGGCAACCTTGCCTCTGCAGCTGGACATGTGCAGAAAATCCGCAAAGCCGGCAACCGTACGTTCCGTTTCGGTGCGGGGAGCCAGGTTCATCCGTGAGAAGGTCAGATTTGTGCTGAACTGTCCGACGACCCCGAGTCCGTGCAGAAAATGCAGACTCACGTCTCTCCACGTTATATCGGAGCATTCGGTCATAAAAGCTCCAACTTGATCACGAATGCCATCGCGGTTTTGTAGTACATAACCAGGGACCACATCAGGTTGAAAATCAAAATGCAAACGGATGGTCATGGGCTCAAGCTCTTCCACAGATTGGGCCAATTCCAGCCAATTGTCGATTCGCCAGGTTGTATTCCGCAATGGATCATAGGTTTGCATGGGACCCTTCGCAAAACTCCAGCCTTCACCGAGCCAGGTTAGCTTGTTGTCCAGAATCTGATAACGGGAATCGGGGTGAATCCGAGCATCGAAATAATGCTTTCCGCTTGAGATAATCGTCATCTCGGTCACAGTCGGCTGGTGATAATCCGTACGCAGGTTGCGAATCTCCACATTCGTGCAATGGTCCAGCAGAAACAGGGTCTGTTTGCCGTGGAAAATAAAAAGGGAGCCGTTTCCCTCCAGTGTTACATCGTTCATCCCTTTCAGCAAAATAGCAATGGTCTTGGTTACGTCTGGGTTCTCTTCTTCACTCGTAGTATTGGAGATATAATAAGGAGCACGAATCGCCTCCTCCGGGTAGAAATGATATCTTCCTCTCGCACAGTCCAGCACCACCGGACCAGGGATTTCGGCCGCCGCCTGAATTGCACGAGCCATGGCTGGCTGGGTGTCCAACTCAGAGTCCGGCACAGCGCCATAATCCGTCAGTCTTATCGTCGTGGAATTCGTGATATGTTCTTGTTCAGTCACAGGAATGTTGATCCCCCCCTTCTTGGTATGTAACGCATTCATTGCTTATCCTCTATCATCACATATACTCCATCATCATACTTCTCTTCTGCCTAAATACAAGAAAAATCAGGTGCCGGTACATCATAGGCACCTGATTCAGATATCGCTGTTAATTACTTGCTAGTGTCATATGCTTTTTGCAAAATTTCCAGATAACGATCGAGCTTCAGGTTCTGTAAACCTTTCACATAAGCGTCCCAGTCCTTATTCAAATCCTTGTTGCCTGTAATGAATTGCAATTCATTTTGCTCAATGTAGTTTCTGATATTGGTTTGCAGCAAGCTGGCTTCGTCAATTTCGTTTGGATCAATCCAGACGGACCAGATAGGGAACAGCTCTTTCGGCTCATGCCCTTCGTACAACAGCGATGCGTCATATAATCTACGCTCATAACCATTGGATGCATAAATATCTGTGCCTTGAACGAAGGTATCACGATATTCTTTTGGCATATAGAAGTGAGCCATACCGCTCCAGCCCGCATTACGTGGTGCCTCACCTTCAGCCATAGGGATTTGTTTCACTACAGGTTTAACGTCTTTACCCAGTGCCACATCACCATCCACCGGGTCAGTCCAGTCAATCCCCTTCATACCGCTTGCACCGTTCGTTTGGCCTTCTGGTGTGAACATGTAGTCAACCATTTTGATCAGGGCAATCTGTGCTTCTTCACTCGCCTTATTCGTGATTACAAATTTCGCTCCTGGAGATACACCGCCCGCATCATGCGTCGCATAGGACACACCCTGTGGTCCAGAAATCGGTGCCAGCGGGTTATAGTGCGCCGAGCGAGTATTGCCTTCATCGATGTTTACGAAGATCGCTGGATGCATGGCTGCACCGGCACCCAAAATTTCAGCATCTGCATTTTCACCGATTTTTTTGAACGCTTCTGCGTTTTGTGTGAATGCACCAGGGTCAATCAGACCTGCGTCAAAGAGGGACTTGATGTAAGTCAGTCCTTCTTTCCATTCTGGTGTAATTGCCGCAGATTGAACTTTTCCATTTTCCATTTGCAGATAGTTTCGGTCATCATCATAGACAAATGCATTCATCAGGAACGGAATAATCCGTACGCCGAACTCCTCTATGGAACCACTCAGCGGCACCTCGTCTGCTTTGCCGTTTCCGTTCGGGTCCTGCGTTTTAAATGCTTGCAGCACGTTTTTGAATTCTTCGGTAGTCTTTGGCATTTCCAGATTCAGCTTTTTCAGCCAATCAGTATTAATCCACATCTTGCTCGGGTAGGAGCAGTGGAAACATTCCGTATACGCAACAAGTCCATAGATATTGCCATCAGGCGCTGTATTAAGCGTTTTCAAATTAGGGTTCTTCTCCATAGCTGCTTTGATGTTAGGAGCGTATTGATCAATGAGATCGTTCAAAGGAACGAGCACACCCTGCTTGCCATACTTCAGCAGATCTGCCTGAGAGAATTGGTCTATATAGTGGGTCAGCAGATAGGCATCAGGGTAGTCGCCGCTTGCCAGCGAGATTTGCCGCTTTTCCTTGGCTCCATCCGATGGGTTGATCTCCCAATTGAATTTGATATTGAATTTGTCTTCCACAAATGCAGTGAATTTATTGGTCGGAATATCAATGCTAGAGTCCTGAACCGCGAACACGCTGATATTCACCTTGCCGCCCTCTTCCGAGCTCCCCTGTTGTGCAGTAGACGAGCTGCCATTGGAACACCCGCTCATGACAACTGTGAATGCCACTACAAGCATCAATAACGTTACCATACTTTTCTTCAAATCTGATCACTCCCTTTTTGTAGTTTACCAGTTGAGACGATGGTACCTTGCGTATGAACTGTCTATATCTTCTTTCTCCATACACCGAATCTAAGGATCAACCTTTAACAGAACCGACCAGCATCCCCTGTACAAAATGACGCTGTACAAATGGATAGATGACAAGTACAGGCAAAGTGGCGACCACAATTAACGAATATTTTAACAGTTCGGTAAGCTGCTGTCTTTCCACCATTTTCGCGACGTCCATGGCACCCGAACCGTTATTTTGAATGATGATACTTCGCAAGATGAGTTGCAGCGGGAACAGGTCTGCCGATTTGAGGTAGATCAGGGCATCAAAGTACGCATTCCACTGCCCCACAGCATACATGAGAACCAGCACGGCGATGATTGGCTTCGATAACGGGAGTACAACACTCCAGATAAATCGCATATCACTACAGCCGTCAATTTCACTGGCTTCCAGAAGCTCCCCCGGAATAGAAGATTGAAAGAACGAGCGAGCAATAATAACTTGCCATACCCAGATTGCATTCGGGATCAGTAACGCCCAGCGAGTATCAATCAGATGAAGCTGCTTCACCACCATATAGGTCGGAATCAGCCCACCACTGAAAATCATGGTGAAGGTAATGATCATCATCAGGGTGTTCCTGCCGAAAAAGGTTTTGCGTGACAACGGATAGGCAATCATGATGGTCAGCACTACACTGATCAGGGTACCGGCGACCGTATAGAAAATGGAGTTACCGTAGCCGATTAGAATCTCAGGTGTATTAAATAATGCCTTGTAACCGTTGAAGGAAATATCTACGGGCCAGAGCCATACCCGACCGGAAGTTACTGCTGCCGGGCTGCTGATTGAGCTGCTGACGATAAATATCAGTGGGTAAATGACCACCAGCGCCACGATACTGAGCAAAATGTAGATTGTAATCAGAAACGTTTTGTCCACGGCGGACTCTTTAATCTTTGTTTGAACGATTGCAGCCATAGGTGAACTCCTTTCCTACCAAATGCTATTCTTAGTAACTCTCTTCGCCAAACCATTCACCGTAACCAGTAAGACCAGATTGATCAGTGAGTTGAACAGCCCTACGGCAGTTGCAAAGCTATAGTTGGCATTCAACAGGCCGACTCGGTAGACATAGGTTGCAATGATTTCAGAATTAGCCAGATTGAGCGGATTTTGTAGCAGGTAGACTTTCTCAAAGCCAATCGCCATGACATTTCCGACATTCAGGATCAAAATGATAACAATGGTTGGCACCAGCCCTGGCAGATCCACGTGACGGATTTTTTGAAAACGCGAGGCTCCATCGACTTTGGCCGCTTCGTACAATGTGGGATCGATTCCGGCAAGTGCTGCCAAATAAATAACCGCACTGTAGCCCGCAGTCTGCCAAATGTCGGACCAGACGTAGATCGAGCGGAACATGCCCGGCTCACCCAGAAAATTCACGGAATCCAGCCCAAAGAAGTTCAGTGCGATGTTTACAAATCCGAGCCGTGGTGCCAGGAACAGCATAATCATGGACACCATCACGACCGTTGAGATGAAATAGGGGGCAAAGGATACGAGTTGGACGAATTTCTTGAACTTGGCTCCTCGTACCTCGTTAATCATGAGTGCGAGCACAATCGGAATTGGAAATCCGGCCAACACTAAATAGCCGCTTAGCAAAATAGTGTTCTTCACCAGGGTCCAGAATAATGGGTTCTCAAAGAATAGACGAAAGTTTTGAAAACCAACCCAATCACTTCCCCATATTCCCTTGATGACGTTATAGTCCTTAAAAGCAAGAACCGCATTGATCATCGGATAATACTTGAAGATGAGAAAAAATAGCAAGGGCGGAATCACCAGTAGATGTAACTGCCAGTGCTTCATCATTCTTTTGCGGGCATTGGTCAGAAAGCCAGGTCCCTTCGACTGTGTTGATGTCTTGTGATTAAATACGATTTCCTTCTCCAGAACAATCCCCCCTTACCAGCTGTCTGCGGTGCGCAAATTATGATAGCGCTTTCTTGATTCTGATCATAGTCGATTTTGATGTCCCATAAACAGGTACACCTGCGCCGTTACACGTACAGTTATCCTGTTTTTGGGGGCACACATCCGCAGTACGACAGCCATTTTTCCATTACGGAGGCGTATTCGCAAAAAAAGACCGCATTGTCCGGAACACGGACAACACAGTCTATGGGTCTTCCTTTCATTTAATCGTCAACCGATTGTCTATACACACTGGGCGAAACGCCATTCAATCGTTTGAAGGCCCTCCTGAAGGAGTGAGAACTATTGTAACCTACCCGTGACGCAATCTCGTCCACCGTATAATTGCTCTCTTTTAACAAAATCACAGCCTGATCCATTCGGACTTTGATCAGGTGGTCGGAGAAATTGACCCCCGTAAACTCTTTGAATAATTGAGAAATGTATTTCTCGGGCCGCTCCACATGCTCTGCCACTCGATACAGAGTCAGCTCTGTATCTGAATACATTTTCGCAGTATATTCCTTGATCTGTTTGATGATTTGAATATGAGCATCCTTCTTCTTGTTCGCAATAACGGAGCACAGTTCTTCCATGATTTCATAAAACTCAGCTTTGATCGTTTCGAGCGGCTCCGAGGAACCAATATCAATGACCCGCCGTTTCACATTCTCGATGGAGGCATATTCCGTAAACGCCTTTTGATCCAGCAACTTGAGAAAAGTCCCCTTCATTTCTCCAACAAGTTGATGCTTCATTTCCATGGACAGTTCCCGCTGCTCCATGTTCTGCACAATGATTGCATCGACAATCCGTTTGGCCTCTTCAAGTTCTCCTGCACGAATCGTGCCAATCAGTCGCTGCTCCGAATCCAGCGGGTAATAATACGTTGTATTTTCGGTTTGGGCTTCATTGTTCCACATCATACC
Source organism: Paenibacillus sp. GL_099_B (assembly GCF_057835695.1). Lineage (NCBI taxonomy): Bacteria > Bacillati > Bacillota > Bacilli > Caryophanales > Paenibacillaceae > Paenibacillus > Paenibacillus sp. GL_099_B. The sequence continues at coordinate 2,276,881 of NZ_CM174430.1, read as the reverse complement.
TTTTTTGTTCATGTAGACTGCATACTCCAGCGCCTGATTGGCCTGATCAAAGGATAGACTGACCTCTGTCAACGATGTGAAGAGATTTCCGAATCCTGACTGGATGGTCATCCTGTATTCATTGAACACATACTGTGCCAGATTCTCCATGATATGCGTGATATCTTCCTTTTCACGATCCATTTCGGAGTCGGTTTCCTTGGAAAAGAACAGGATGACCACTTTATCCGAGCCCATATCGGTCATCAGGACATCCACATCCAGTTCAGCCAAAGCCTGCTTCAACAGTAGTCGGGAGGCATTCAGTTCATTCAGGATCTCAACGCTGTCCATACTGGCATAACCCTTAATCTGGACAATTCCTGCATATCCCGTGCCTTGATACAAATTAATATCTGCTTGTTCGGCGGCGGAAAGAATCTCATCCCGCGATTTGAATTCACCGGAGATCAACCGCTTCAGGAAGGCATCCCTGACCAGTGGGAGCTGGCGATTCAATTCGGATTCGAGCAGCTTGTTCTTGGTAAGCATATCAGCGATATTTCCACTCAAAAAGTCAAATTCATTTTTGGGAGCCGATTCATCCTTCCCAAACTGCTCTTTCATTACACTTAACAGTCGATTGATTGGTACGCTGTTGCGATAGGCCAGCACAAGTCCAACAATCAGTCCGATGAGCAGTGTGCCGCCCGTAATCAGCATCGTCATCCCCTTGATCCTGTTTGCATTCTCCATCAGGACATGACGGGGAATGCCCGCCTGATATACCCATCCGTTCTTATCGGATCTTGTAGTGATCACGAGATCATCCCCATAGAACTGGCTGACTCTGCTTGGATCAAAATGAGAGTCAGAGGCCATTTTCACCATCTCGGGCTCGGCGCTCCCTTGCAGCGCAATGGTATTGCCCTCCGCATCGCTGATATGAACCCAGCCACCGTATCGGTCATTCAGGCTGGACAACAGACTAAGAATCATTTTCTCGTCAATGATTACAACGGCGACAGCCGGTGAAGAATCATTGAAGCTGTCCAGAGGCAATGACTGCATATATGTGATTACCGAGGTCTGCTTTCCCCTACTGACATAGGAACTGAGCGGTTTAATCTCACTCCGGTGGGTCTTCCCCAACACGTCCTTCATCCATTCTTCCAACGAAAGATCGTTATAACGGAAATCAGTGTAATAGTGATTCGGTCTGTAAGAAGAACCCGGGGTCAAAATTAGATTGTAATTCGCAAGATAAATATAATAATTTTGCAGAAAATCATTGGTCTGTCCAAAGGTCAACACATTCTCCATCGTTCTCCATATCCCATATACGTTGGTTTCGTTGTCCCTTTCATTCATCAGAACGTTTAATTCCTGATTGACCGCAAGCTGTCGGGTGAAGCCCTCCACTTCCGCCATGCGGCCCTCCAATATTTCCTGGCTTTTCTGAAGTTGGGTAACACTATTCTCAATGGAAATGGACTGTGTTACGGAGATGGAAGTCAGATAAGACATATAACCGCCAATGCTGGGTATAACCAAAATGATCACGTAGGAAATTAAAAATTTACGAAAAACATTGGAATATTTAATGGGTAACCCTCCTCCCCCTCCTTGAGGTATTGGTAGCGTTATCAAAGATAATAATATTTTCCGGGTTAGTCAATTGTTTTATCTCATTCTTTAATCGTGTTTCATTCGGGAATGAATAAAAGGCAACGATAAAAAGAAGATTATCATTGCTTTTTTTAACATTTCCGAAGTTCTTTGGTTTGAGATGATAACTCCTTATCATTCAGAAAAAAGGGGCCAAGATGGCCCCCAATCCTAGTTCACATCATTTCTTCTTTGGTTCTTCCCCCTCTGTCCGGGGTTTTACAACCTGATCGACCGATGCTGCTTCAACATCGCTAAAGGCCCAGTGTGTGGAAGGAACATCCTTCCACTGTGGCTGCGAAACGTTCGTGAGTGGTGCTCTGCCTAAAGCTCTATTGATTGCTACAACGGCTTCCGCTCTTGTCAATAAAGCATTCGGTCGAAAAGTTCCATCTTTATAGCCTTTCAGAATGCCTGCGCTTTGCGCTTTCAAAATGGCTTCCTTGGCCCAGTGGCTGCTGATATCAGAAAATCCATCGCCTGAATTCTCGGAAGCCGGACAGAGAAGGGCCACAAGACTGGCCATCTCCGCACGAGTCAATGACTGATTGGGCTTAAACGTGCCATCCTTGTACCCATTCATCAGCCCCATCTTGCTTACCTTAGCAATGGCGTCGGCTCCCCAATATTCAGATTTAACGTCACTGAATGCAACAGCAGATCCCGTGGCTTCTTTCTCAGATACCATTGCGAGTATGGTTGCCATCTCAGCACGGGTGAGCTTGTTATCCGGCTTGAACAAACCGCCCGGATATCCTTGAATATACGCCTTATACCCTATATCCTGACCACCCTCCGTTCCTGTTGTCCCGTCAGTAGTTCCGGATTCAGGAGTTGGCGCTGGCACAGAAGTGTCTGAGGGCTGAACGACTGGAGTCGATGGTCCGCCTGGATTGGATGGACCACCTGGATTCGACGGATTCGTTGGTTCACCGTTTCCGTTTCCAGTGGGGACAGTAAATTTCAGTTGATCGGCCAGCATGAGCTCACCGGATTTCTTCACAACTTTGATTGTATGCTGGCCACTTGCCAGTCCCGAGATGCTGTAAATCTCCTGCTGAATCTGCCGGCTTGGACTGTAGGCGTTCACGGTTTGCACCAGCTGTCCGTCTAAATAAATATCCACTTCTCCCTGCTCCGGTCCCGTAGGTGTAATCAAGCTTATTCCGGTCCCCTTGAAGGTGTATTCGAAGAAATCTCCATCCACCGTCGTAGAATGTACGTCATTGAGATAATCACCGCCGAAGGAAAAACTGAGATTCAACGTTCCCACGGGCTGGGCAGCAAGATACGTTTTGCTCAGTGTAACGTGGTCGCCATTAACCGTATAATCAGTCCCCCGAACCAGTTCATTGGAGCCGTTGGTAATGCCTTTAAAGCTTTCCGCCTGGATCAGCAGCGTTACATCAATGTCAGCCTGAGCGGAAGCTGACTTGTCGAAATCCGCGGTTACCGGATTAATTAGATTCGGAAGCTCAACTTTGAGCATATCGAGCAGCATGTAGTCCCCCGATTTCTTCACTGCCTTGAGCGTGTGCTGCCCATCCGGCAGCCCCGAGATGCTGTACAGGTTCTGCTGTGCCAGCCGACCGTTACGATGGGCGCTGACTGTTTCCTTGAATTGGTCGTCAACATAGATATCCATGTCTCCCTGTGACTGGTCAACCTCCGTAAATAACTGGATCCCCGTTCCCTTGAAGGTGTATTCAAAAGAATCATCGTTTTTTTCGGTATACTGCACGTCGTCCTTATAGTCACCCAAACCTCTGCCAGTGCTTCGTGACCAGGAGCCGTTGTACTTGATTGCCGGATCGTCGTTATTGATCATTATAAATCGAATGCCCGTAGTATCGCTGATCCTTATTGCCAAAGACTGCGGATCACCCGCGCTAAAGATTACGTTTAGACTCGTTGTCCCTATAGGCAGCTGCGTGAGGTACTGCTTCTTGATAGTCAGCTTGTCATTGACCACCGTGTAGTCGTCTTCACTGAGCAGCACCCCGTCATTTTCAACGCCGGTCAGCGTATTGCCGTTCAAGGACAGCCTCACGGTGACATCCTTCTGTTGTTCCGTCTCCTTGTCAAAGTCTGCAGAGGCCGGACTAATGGTGCTGTTCTGCCCTCCAGGAGGAATTTCCATGGTTACTCTAAGCGCATCCAGCAACATATACTTGCCCGAGCCCTTGACCACCTTCAAGGTATGTGGGCCGTTGTCCAAATCAAGTTTGCTGTACAAAACCTGCTGGACTTCCCTTTCTCCACTGGTATAGGCGCTTACAGTTTCAGGTGCTCCATTATCGAGGGTGACAATCATGTCTCCTTGGTCTTTATCCTTCTCCGTCAGTAGTTCAATGCCTGTGCCCGTGAAACTATACTCAAAATAATCACCGTCTTTTTCAGTAAAATGCACATCGCCATTGTAATCGCCGTAACTTCTGCCGGTATTGGAGTTCCATGAGCCCGTGTATTTAATACTGCTGTCATCATCATTAATGTAGACCTCATTGGTAACAGTGGCATCTTCCACGGAAATTGAATTTGCAGCATTGTCAGCTTCAGCGTCCAAGGCACCCGCTTGACTGCTATTCGTTGGACCAGTGCCCGAGGAATCCTTAATCGCTATGCTCAGATCCTGTCTCCCATCTGTCTGCTCCTTGCCCCCGTTGCGCTGCCAATCCCCGCTATAGAGCATGCCTGTATCATCGTCATTGACGGCTGATGTGCCTTTCAACGCTGTTACTTTAAGCATTCGAGAAGCATGGGGTTCCAGCACGCCGCCACTGAATTCCTTATTAAAGGTTCCCAGTTCGGAACGACTCCACAGGTCGCGGACCGAAGCAGGACCGTTGAGACCAAGATCGCTCCATTTGACTTTAACCTCCGCACTCTGGTCGCCCAAATTGAACAAGGCTACACTGTAAGTACCATCTCCGTTATTGGCATACCAAACCTGCTGCTGGGTCTCCATGGAAACCGGATGGCCTGGACGTCCGGCCTGATTGACGGCAATGACTTCGTCATTCGTAAGCAATTCCAATCCATAGCTGTCTAGCCTTGTTAAATCATTGCCTGTATAGAGTGGCGCTGAAGAGATAGACCAGAAGGTCGTGGCGGTTTGCCGCTCAACCTTGGTCAGACCATCCATCGAGCCATTCCCGACATTCAGGGAATCGAAATCGTTCCAGCCCCCTGGCCCTGCATCACGCCACCAGATGGCTGCTATGGGGAATAAGCGGGAAATACTCGACCATTCGGTCAATCCCTTACTGCTGTCATAGGCTTCAACATCCCAGTCAATACGCCAGCCGTTCGCATACTTTTTCCAGAAGTCCACGTAATTGTGGTCAAGCGCCCAGGAAAGCTCAAACCAGATGTTATTTCTGTCCAGGGCTTTGGACCATGCCTCCACATCGCCGCGTGCATCCCGGCTCAGGTTATTGATTCCCGATCCTGGAGTCACACTGTCGAATTTGACAAAGTTGATGCCCCACTCGCCAAGAAGATCCGCGATTGAGTCAATGTACTTCTGTGAGCAAGGGTTCGTAAAATCAATTTTGTAAGTGTACGAATCCCAAGCATCCATAATAACGAGCGGCTGTACCGCAATATCCTGCATACGACATGCTCCGCCCGTCCCATAAACCTCAAGATTTTTGTTATAGGCGGTAATCGATAACCCCGGAATCAGATAAATCCCGATCTTCTGTCCGTTATTATGAACATAGTCGATGACCTCCTGAAATCCGTTCGGATAAAGAACTTCACTCGGAATAGGACGGCCGTATTCATCCTCGTCACCGTTCCAGCCAGCATCAATATTAATGTATTCATATCCATGGGCTTGCAGCTTCTCGCGCATGGCGTCCGATTGCTTCTTAATACTCTCGGCCGATGTCCAGTTACCCGCCCCGTCATATACCTGCATGCTGTAACTGCTCCAACCCATATACGGCTTTTGGGCCAGACTCTTATCTGCTGCTTGTGCCACATTACCTGTCGTTCCGATTATCCCGAACTGCACTGCCGCAATCATGATTACCATGAAACACATTGCCATCCTTTTTCCGATTCGTTTCAAATTATCCCTACCCCCTCTGAATTTGGTCGTTCAAACCCTTGTTGATAGCGCTTCCATACGAGAAGAGAATAGTGGATGAAAGATTTCCAGGATAGGTACAATTCGGTATTTTACGTACAATTAACCTGAAATATAAGGGCAAACCGTCGCAGAACGAACACATTTCCATTACTGGATAAATAAACAAAGTTTTTTTCTCTGCTCAAGTTGAAGGAATGAGTTGAAAAGAATTAGGATGAGCAAATATCAAAATCCGTAAACAAATAAAAAAGGTTCCTAAAGTGGCAACAATGCCATTCTAGGAACCTTTTTCGTATTACATATGATGCGGTCGAGAGGACTCGAACCTCCACGGGGGTTAGCCCACACGGACCTGAACCGTGCGCGTCTGCCAATTCCGCCACGACCGCGTATGTCGTATCTCCGAGAAATTATATCGCGGCGACAAGAAATAATATATCATGTGCAGGTAATTAGTGTCAACAAAAAAATAATTCCCCTTCAATGATAAAGCCTTTTAAAAATTATATCTTGGAAGGCCAGTTGCCGTACCAGGCATACCCGCCTCTTCTTTCCTTATCGATATCGCTGAGTTTATATTTCACAACCCCATCACGTCCTACGAAGATCGGTTTATCCGTTCCAATTTCGTAAAAACGTGCCCAAATTGGCGCTGCACCTGAATCAGCTACGAGTTTGCTACTTCATAAATCCTTGTTCCTGCAGGTTTAAGGGAGCTGGAATCATGCAGCTGTCCCCATGCAGTCAGTTTACCATTCGCTACAACCTGTGTATTAAGAGCATCTACGCCTTTGGCAACTGATTTTTTACTGCGATCCGCAAGAGAGCTGTCGATGAATGAGAAATCACCTTTACGTGCACCTACTTCATCCAACATGTACATGACATTATCATGGCATCATCGTAAGTTGATTCCTTTGATGGCAGCAGCCGAATACCGCGGATCATTCGTCTTTTTAAATTCCTTGGCTAATCTTCTAATTTCTGAGTATGTAGCTTTGTTATCAATCGTAGATTTGGCCCACTCACCACTTGTTTCTTTGTACTCCTTCTTCCATCCCCCGTCAGGACGTTGATTAGGCAAAATATCTGAGATACTTGCTGTCGTTCCAGATACTTAACCTAAAGCTATCGTCTAATTGTATATGAGAAAACCAATAAATTGTCCAATTTTTCTCCATTTGAAACAGTAGTTACTTTTTTGTCATCTATTAAAAATCAACATTCGAGTTATTTCTACATAAATAGCGATAATTCCGTTAACATTGAGATGATAAGAAGTGTTCAAGATCGGTTTGACATTTTCGCATTTATGCAATATAGTTTCAAAAGGTTACAAAAACTTAATTATTCATTTGCCGAGTTTCATGTTTGAAAACGGGGGAACCATTTTGGGTGAATTATTCTTATACATAGGAAATATAGGGAACCTTCTACCGAACCCTTAGCTAACTCCGTAGGCATCGAAGGGAGAACAAAAATTTTGAAAAAGCTTATCATCTCCATTTTTGGAGCAGCAGTTCTATTTACATCCGGTGCAGCAAGCACAGAGGCAAGCAGTATTAACACCGTCGTTAACAACATGACTGGCATACCTTACAAATGGGGCGGCACAACAATGGCCGGATTTGATTGCTCTGGATTTATGAGATATATTTTCAACAAATATAGCATTGAATTACCACGCACTTCCCAGCAACAAGCTAAGGCCGGAACTCCGGTATCCAAAGCTAATCTGCGTACTGGTGACATGGTATTCTTTAATACGATGGGCAATGGCATTTCACATACAGGTGTATATATCGGGGGCGGACAGTTCGCTCATGCTTCAAGCAGCAAGGGTGTCAGCATCACACAATTATCCAATCCTTACTTCAACGATCGTTACGTAACAGCACGCCGGGTAACAGGACAGTTTATGTATAACAAAATGCTGGGCAAAATATAAGTTAAACACGAAAAGGCTTCGGTTATAACCGGAGCCTTTTCTTTGTCTACATTGATTTTCTACAGACGTAAAGTCGCAATCAGTCTGCAATTAAAACTTTTAATGTAATGCCTTCTGTACTCTCATTGCACCCTGAGACAGCGCATGACCTCCGCCTACTGCTCCAGCCACAGCAACCGTCTCCATAATCTCCTGATCGGTCGCTCCTTTGGCACGTGCCTCTTCCACATGGTAAAACGTACATACCTCATTGTTTGCAAACAAACCAATGCCCAGCGCAATCAGCTGTTTGGTCTTGGCATCAATCGCCCCTGCCTGAAAACATTCTCCAGTGAACTCATGATAAGACTTCACCACAGCTGGCAGCACGTCGCTTAATTCACCAATCTGATCTTTATAGGCATGAACCTTATCATTCATCAATGTCACGGTTACCGCACATCCTCTCGGCTGATATGTTACAAGCTCTCACTGTACCTATCTTCTCTCCCGAGAGGTGTAATTATGCCAAAACATCCATGGTAAATCCTATTCTTCGAGCAGGCTCTCGCGTGGTTCGCTGAACAATTGATATCGGTAATTCCGATCAAGCTTGACCACACGACGATTCTGACGGCGAATGAGTACCTGCTCCCCGTCCCAAGCCACTACAATACCTGTCACATCATTGGACTGAATCTCGTCCCGTACTACCCTTACTTTTTCACCTGATAAACGCAGTGCATCCAATTGTGCATCACTGATCATATTTCCGACGCCTACTTTCCCAAAAAAATTATTTACAAAAAGAGACCTAAATGATAAGTCATTTAGGTCTCACGTGACTGTATTGGACTGTCATGTCATTCGAAAGTATGTCCCGACTGAAAGTTACCGCTGCGCGTGCTCTTTGCTGTCGTTCTTCTCAAACCAAAAATCAAGCACTTTGGCGGACATCACACGTTCTTCAAGGTACTCCACTTGATGCGGTGTAAATTGTTCTTTCCAAGAGAAGGACAACTCTTCGCACAAGCCTACAATCGTCAGCAATTCTGACCAGGCAACGTAGCGTTTGTACCAGAAAAATTGAGGATGTTCAATCATATAGGGATAAAGGTCATCGAATTCCGTATGTTTACAATCCAGGGCACGCTCAAAATGTACTTTCGATTCCGCCAGCTTATCAATAAAAAATTGTTCTGTTGCCGGTTGGTTACCCATGGTGTTGCCTCCTCTCCCTAACATAACCCCATTATAAATGAAATCAGCGGTCATGCAAAGGCATTGTTATAAAAATAGGCACTTTTTCCTTTAAAAAGTCACATTTCGTTATCGTCAAATTGCACGGTGCCATCGTTCAATGAACGAATGCGCACCAACGCTTCAACCGGAATGCCCTGCTCACGAATGGTACGCGCTCCGGCCTGAAAACATTTTTCGACCACGACACCGAATCCAACCAGTTCCGCACCCGAACGTTCGATAATTTTGATGACACCACGAGCGGCATCGCCATTCGCAATGATATCGTCAATAAACAAAATACGGTCATTCTCATGAATATATTCACGGGACACCATAATATCCGTTACGATCCCTTTGGTAAAAGAAGGCACTCTTTCACAATAGGCGTCGGGGTCAGCCAAAAGTGTTTTTTTTCGACGGGCAAATACCAGCGGAACACCCAGTTCATGTGCGGCAGCAAAGGCGACCGGTATCCCGGAAGACTCCACTGTAATGACCCGAGTTACACCACTTTCACGGAAACGAGCGGCAAATTCACGTCCCATTTCCATCGTCAATGCAGGATCAATCTGGTGATTCAGCAGACCATCCAGCTTAAGCACCTGATCTGACATGACTACACCTTCTTGTAAAATTCGTTGTTTCAATACTTCCATAATTTGACCTCCCAAGCCTATCCTATGACGTAAAAGTATCATAGATCCGGCTATCAGTTCAAGCGAAATTGCCTTTGCTCTTGTCCAGAGCATTGAAATAACCCTATGTCACACTTCAATAGTCATGACTTTGGTGGGTCAAGCATACCTTGTACCATGGCACCCGCATGTCCAAACTATTCAGGGGCCTGAGAGGGGAAACGCATGAAACAGGCATTTCGGGTGCTGCAGATCGCATTTACATACATTGGAACGGTGGTAGGAGCCGGCTTTGCAACAGGGCAGGAGATATTGCAGTTTTTTACCCAGTATGGCAAATGGGCCACCATTACCATCGGCTTATCGACCATACTCTTTGTCTGGTTAGGTACAAAAATGATGCTGATTGCCCATGATACCGGCTCGCGCTCTTACGAAGATCTCAACAAGCATCTATTCGGTCATAAAGCAGGAAACTGGATTACCTGGGTTACCCTTCTAATTCTCATCGGAGTAAACAGTGTTATGCTGGCCGGAGCCGGGTCGGTCTTTGTAGAGCATCTGGGGCTTCATTACCAGACAGGTCTGATTGTTACCCTTATCGGTACATATCTGCTGCTTGGACGGGGCATTCAGGCTATTCTGCAAATGAACAGTATCGTGGTACCCATGATGCTCCTGCTCTCCCTGCTTATGATCACCAGCACCATACATCATCCCGGCGCAAACCGATTTATTACATTAACCACTGACAGCAATCCTATCCAGGTCTGGTTATCTCCTCTGTTGTATACTTCATTCAACCTGGCACTTGCCCAAGCTGTACTCGTTCCGGTGGGAAATCAGATTCGTAGCCGAAAGGTGCTGAAATGGGGCGGCGTTCTGGGCGGAATTGGTGTAGGATTCATGCTTATGGCAGCTCACTTCGCCATGTCAGCCCAGATGCCTGGCATCACACAATTTGAAATTCCAATGGGCAGCATTGCCTTTCAACTTGGATGGGTAGTCCAGTCTATCTATGTATCCCTGATCTTTATGGAAATCTTCACAACGTTTGTAGCCGATATTTATGGAATGACCCTCCAACTCAGACAGCATGTCCACGTACATCCCAAACTAATCATACTGGCCATCATGCTGCTATGTTATTCGCTCAGCCAGTTTGGATTTAGTTCACTGCTCTCTATCCTTTACCCCATTTTCGGCAGTTTAGCACTGATCTGGGGTGCAAAATTAGTAATGGATCGATGGGGAAGCTTTCGCGGACGCAAAAAACATCTATAACAACGTATCCTTTTGTTGCGAAATATCATTTCCCTAAACATAAAAAAGCCGCTGTTCACACAGCGGCTTCCTTCTTTTCCCTTTTCATCATTTAAAACTGGCTCGGGAATTGCAAATACATTTTTTTCAGTTCATTGACCGATCTGCCCAAAGAGTAATGGGTTTTGGCCTTCTCACACGCCGAACGAGCGAGCTCATAACGGTACGCCGGGTCAACCATCACCTTCTCCAGCGCTTCTGCCAGTGCAGACGGATCTTCTGAAGGCACCAGCAAGCCGTTACTGCCGTTCTCGATCTGTTCTGGTATGCCGCCAACATCTGTACCTACAAGGGCGAGACAGCTAAGCGCTGCTTCCGCGAAAACAGACCCGAACGCCTCCGCCCGCGAAGGTAGTACAAAGATATCAAAAAATGGCATGAATTCCTCAGGGTGCAGCGTGTAACCATAAAAAATAGTCTCATTATAAATGCCCAGCCGCTGGGCCAATTCTTCCAAGTCTGGACGGATCGGTCCGTCCCCAATAATATGAAGCACATAATCATGTCCCCGGGCTTTCAGTTCGGCACAGGCTTTGAACAGAATATCCAGCCCTTTCGCCGGAACCAGACGGCATACGGTGACCAGCTGTGGTATCGCATTCTCATGGGGAATTGGCTTAAACCTTTTTTCATCAAAACCATTAGGAATTACACCGATAACATCGGGATGCTGTACATAAGGAGCCAGATAACGACGGAAAGAATCCGATACCGTTAACAACCGCTCCGCCTGGTGCTCCAGCTCACCATAGATGGCCAGCAGGAATTGATGCTCCGGTCCGTTCGACTCAATACGTCCATTCAGAATCAGCTCTCGCTCATAACTGGAGTGGATCGTTTGAATGAGAGGAACATCCGGGAAAACCTTCTTCATTGCAAGCCCCGCAATAGGGTGATGGGCATGAATCAGATCGTAAGGCTTCTGAATACGCAGCTTGGTCCACCACAAATAATCCCGGTAGGTTTGCATATATTTTTGCACGACAGGACTGTCCTGATACTGAGTCCAATCGAACGTCTCAAACTGGATATCTTCCCTGCCCTTGTTGCGAATTCGCTTAGGCAACGAGAACAGATCCATCTCCCACCTCGGGGTTGTAAACCTCTCTTGCATATACGGAATCATAGAGGATACACCTCCGGGCTGCTCCGGAGGAAAGAAAAGCGCCTGCAGCAATCTCACCGTTAGTTTCCCCCTTTCTAGCATAAATCTTTTCATTACATCTTCAATCATGATATATCAGAACATATGTTCAGTAAAGGTACAAAATGAGATTTCTTATCACTCGCTCATTTACAGCTGAATAATAGAATTCATTTCAATAGCAATTGTACCATGTTGGTTCTGACGCTGACGACATGACGAATATTGTTAGGTACTGAGTAACTCCACCGGAAATAATCGCTCTTTGGCTGGCTTTATTCTACTATACGTTATCTTTTTCATCTTATTTGAGCGTACGCCCTCACTCCGGAGTCGTATATACAACATATTCAGAAGATGCTCGGCTAAGAAGCGGATGTATGATTTTGAAAGTTAAGCCTCTTTTGCCGACATACAAATGAAAGCCAGTGAGCAATGGTTGCCCCCGGCTTTTTGAATGTACTTCTTATGTTTGAATACAGCGTTTATACAGACAAGTGTGTGACCGCCTTCTGGTACGTACTGAAGCCGTTTGTTTCTCCCACAAAGGTATAGTCGTTACGCCCATAGAATGCGTTCAATGTTGCGTTCTCGGCTCCACAATCCAATCGGACGATATGTTTGTCCTCAAACTGTATGCCGCTGCTGGACCATTGCAAAATCGCCCTTCCCAATCCACTCTTGGCATACTTTCTGCGAATGGCTAATCGGTGCAGATAAAGTGCGCCATCCCCGGCATGCGCTTTGCTTCCCCACAAATGTACATCCCATGCACTTGGCTGGCTCATCAAAATAACCATGCCAGCTACGTCAGAACCCTTTTTAAATACAAATACGTCGCCACGCTGAATGGCCTCCGCCGTATTATGAGAATCCTCACCTTTTAACAAAGCATTCCATTGAGAAGAGCCCTGGCTCTGCAACCACTCGGCTGTTTCCATGAGCAGGGACATCACATCCTCCGTGTCTTCCGGCTGAGCCTGCAATGCCTTAAATTCATCATTGATGTAGTCTGTTGTGATACTGAATGAGTGCTTCATGATTCTCCTCCACTTCCAGGTCTCTCTTAAACTAATGGTACTATACCGGGAAATGGCTTTTTCGTCAAAAAGTAAACAAAAAAGGCAAGAGGCTGTGCCTCTTACCCTTCAATCTTCGCTTCATCAATAATTTGATTACGGTATAACATCGTGAGATGTAATGTATCAAATTCAAGCTCTTTGTCCAGCTCTCGCATCAGAACTTCAACCAGACTCTTTCGCTGAACACTTGTGCCGGGAACCTGATAATCGATATAGCCTGACAAATCCGCTTCTGAGGTATCAATCGTTGCTGTACCTACAGGTAACCCTCCGCGTTCTTGTAGAAACAGTTCATATACCCGAAACTCCCGATCTTTGCGCACCAACATTACATAACAGGCTTCTTCAGCAGCTTCAATCTCTTCGAGCTCTTCTTCGGACTCTATCTCATCCTCATCCGCAAAATCCCGGTGCACCCATTCCGCCGATTCCATCTCCTGCCCCTGATGCCACATGCGGATCGTAATCGTATCAATGATTTCTTCATCGAGCTCTCGTACCAACAACTCGGCAGCCGCATCCTGATAACTCTCTGCCGGTTCATCATACCAATGGATCTCACCCTGTACATCAGCACCATATTGTTTCAGAGAGGCTTCGGCCAGTTCCTGTCCATTGGCGTCATTAAATACATAGGTAGATATGCTGCGTCCAGCGCTTACAAGCTCCATCTCGAGCAAATGTTCCGGGTCTTCATATGTAAATGATTCGGCTTGTGAGCCGGATATGACATGTACTTCATTTACGCCAGCCCGATCACTTTTCCCATCGTGACTGTACTTATCTTCAGACCGTGACGACTGAATGAACACATCCGTTTGAGACTCTGGCTTCTGTAACACAGAATACAGTGTACCGCAGCTTACAAGCACTTCATACTCAGCAGCACTTACCGCATCCGCGAGAGAACGAATATATTCGTGCACTTGCTCCACAATATATTCTTCTGTCTCGTCAGGTAGCGAATTCTGCTCGATCTGAAGACTGCCGGATACCCGATCCCCTTCCCTGAACACAAGCAGCAGCGAACCCACATATTGACCGTCCACCATAATATCCTGCACTTCGCCACCTGATGTTCGAAGATCAGGAATCAGCTCTACTTTCAGTTCCATGCACTGTCCTCCTCGGTTCCTAACGTTATTCTATTAGGTTACCCTTGAGAGCGACAGTTTATAAGATACAACGCTATTCAATTTTAAGAGCGAACTGTTAGACGGACAACACATATTTTTGGATAGCGTGGGCCACACCCTGATCGTTGTTCGAAAGTGTAACCTCATCCGCAGCAGCCTTGACTTCTTCCGGGGAATTGTCCATCGCAACCCCTTTGCCTGCAAAAGTCAACATTGTGATGTCATTATAGTAGTTACCTACCGCCATAATCTCGGAAGGCAGGATTCCTTTTGCTTCGGCCAGTCTTTTTAGAGCTGCACCTTTGGAGGCTTCGGGATGCATCAGATCAATGAAAAAATCACCGCTACGCGTCATATAATATGGAAGATTCCAGGTCGACCACTCCTGTTGCACCGCATTCATCTGCTCGATGGGTCCAAACGCAGTGAATTTCGCAAGCGGCTCTGTCATATCCGCCCATTGCGGCAGCTTTAATGGCTCTGCCATGAAATTTTGATACATTTCGCGTACCTGCAACTCTAACCCTTCTGGCTGATCCACGTAGAGTCCAAACGCCGTATTGATATCAAAATGCACACCTTGCGTACGGCAGTAAGTTATGAAAGGCTCCAGTCCCTGTCCATCCATGGCAAAATGGTGCACTACTTCGCGAGTCTGAACCTGTGCGGTCACCGCCCCATTATGTGTAATGACATATCCGTCAAGTCCCATCTGCTCCATAAACGGGATCGTATTCGCAGGACCTCTACCTGAACACAGGACAATCTCAGCTCCCTGACGGGAAGCACGAATTAAGGTCTCTTGCGTCATTTCGGTAAGTTCATGATGATCATTAAGCAGTGTTCCATCGACATCCAGTGCGATTAATTTAATTGTCATTGTCTTCATTCCTTATCTGTAAAAGAGTCGCACCCACCCAAACCCTCCCTTCCGAGGGAGGGCCCCAGAGGGCTCTGCCCTCTGGACTCCCGTCTCGTTTACAGCGGCGGTTTGGATCTTGCTATGTGACGGTCGGTGTGGGAGCGCTTGGTTGCCGGGTCTGCCGCTTGACAGCGGCGGTCCCGCCCAAGCTCAAGCGGGACCATTACGGGCAGGGCTTCCGCATCCTGCCCGGCTCCCTGCTCCGCTTCGCGAAGGACGGGAGCTGTTACTTCCGCAGACGATCTAACTCGTCAGCGGTTAATTCGCGATAACTGCCAATTTCCAAATTGGCATCCAGCTCCAGGTCACCCATGGCAACACGTTTCAAATAAACCACGCGTTTGCCTACAGCCTGAAACATTCTTTTCACCTGGTGGAACTTGCCCTCATGAATGATCAATGAGATGGAAGAAAACACGCCCTCTTCCGTTTCCTCACGATCCAGCACAGTCAGTTCCGCAGGCAACGTCTCATATCCATCATCCAGCTGAATGCCGGCTTTGAATTTTTCGATATCTTCTTCATCAACATTTCCCAGCACACGGGCTTCATACGTCTTGGGCACATGTTTACGCGGGGATAACAGATCATGGGCAAGCGGCCCATCATTGGTTAGGATGAGCAAGCCTTCGGTATCTTTGTCGAGCCGTCCCACAGGGAACGGATCGAAGACACGCTCCTCTTTACGCAGCAGATCAATCACCGTTTTATCCCGATTATCTTCGGTTGCCGACACCACGCCAGGTGGTTTGTGCAGCATCAGGTAGATCATTTCACGATACACGATCCGCTCTCCATCGGCTTCAATTACGTTTACGTCTGGATTAACCTGCACGCCACTGTCTTTCACCGGCTTACCGTCCACACGGATTCTGCCCTGCTTCACCATCTTTTTGAGTTCACTTCGTGACCCCACGCCCATATGGCTCAATATTTTATCCAGACGCAGCGTTTGTTTGCCTTTTCCACTCATACCGATGTCCACCTCCAGCCTGCCGGATATTCATTTTTCAGTACACCATCCAGCCATTTCCCCCAGCCAGCCGCAAAACCGTCCACACACACCAATACGAAACCTTTGGCCACCGTATCTGCTTGACGATCAACTCGTGCCTCTTCGATGTTCAAAGTTTCTCCTTTGAGATACCTTACTGCTTCACCCTCTGCCGAAGATAAATTAACGGATCTCTGGGCTTCAGCTGCATTCAAAGCGCATGCAAGCGGATGAGAGGGCACAAATCGCCCATTCTTCACGGTACCCATAAACCATCCCGGTCGTATAACCTTGAGCCCTTCCAGGCGGGCAGCATCCACAGAAGATTGATACACTCGATCGCCGTAATACACCGTTTCTCCAGCAAGCTCGATTTCCAGATTTTCTTGTAAAAATTGAGCATACACCGTTCCTGGATCGACATTCGCCTGGTCGGTTCCTCGTCCCTGAGCCCGTTCGTTTTTGCGACCACCACGTTCGTTTCCTTTGCCCTGTTTTCCCTGAGCCTTGCCACCAAGGGTATGCCTGTCATTGCGTTCTCTGGATTCGGTTCTCATTAGACGTTCCCGTTTCCGCTCTTCTTTACTGATTGGTGCAGATACACGGATAAATGGATCTACCGATTCACTTGGTTCGGTGAAATCTGCGCCCACTGCCTGTCCAATTTGTAAAACACTGCCCTCTTCTTGATTTCCGTCTTCTTCTGCAAGAGATTCCCCACGATGCTGCAATACAGCAACATAATGTCCCTCCCCCTCTAACAGATGAGGCCACAACCTCGCAGTGCCGCGCGTTTGGTCCAGCACAGATCCCGTCTCTTCTGCTTTTTCGGGCAACATCTGACGCACCCATTCCGGTCGTCCTGGAGCAAATCCTGCACTTTCCGGGATGTCATTCACCACAAAATCAGGATTGATGTTCAGAAATTCCGCAATCATCGCTTCATTTTCCTCTGGCGCAAACGTACATGTAGAATATACGATGGTTCCTCCTGGAGCAAGCAGTTTGGCCGCAGTCTCCAGAATATCGCGCTGCATCAGCACACATTTTTCCACCGAATGATTTTCCCAGGATTTCACCATGTCCTCATCTTTACGGAACATGCCCTCACCCGAGCAAGGCGCATCGATTAACACTTTATCAAAATAATGAGGAAATGCATTGGCAATCCGTTCCGGAGATTCATTCAATACTACAGCATTGCGTACTCCATAAAGTTCCACGTTTTTGGCGAGGGCTTTCGTACGTTCCGCATGGATATCATTCGTAACGAGTACACCCTTGCCTTGCAGCTTGGCTGCAATCTGGGTTGTTTTCCCGCCAGGAGCCGCACATAGATCCAGCACACGTTCCCCGGGTTTCACATTCAATAATTCAACTGGGGCCATGGCACTTGGTTCCTGGATATAATACAAACCCGCATGATAATAAGGATGTAACCCCGGCTTAACCCCGTGAGGCACATAAAAACCCGTTCCGCACCACGGAATGGGTCGCATATCAAATGGAGCAATTTCCTTGAATTGTTCCAGCGATATTTTTAACGTATTCACTCTCAGCCCCGCATGTGGCGACTGCTCATAAGATTTCATAAATTGTTCAAATTCATCGCCTAACAAGCTTTTCATGCGCTCGGCAAATATCGAAGGCAGCTGTACAGCCATAATCCCACTCATCCTGTCTTGTTAAAATTGCATATAGTTCTATGTTATCATATCCGGGCAATGCTTTCCTATTGCTTCATACATATTCCACTACAGCGTGTAATGTAGTATAATGGCAAGTAGATTGATTGATGTGCAAAAATTCGGGTGTTTATGCATATTATCCCATCCTGTCTTTTTGCCAAACTATATTTCGATATGATCGATGGGGGATGTCTTAATGAAATCCAAGAAGAAAAAGAAAAGTGCTGCGATCCTTATTTTCCTGGGTATTTTCGTCGTATTAATTGCAGCACTTGTCCTGGTGAATCAGCAATCCAAGAAACAAATGGACGCCGTGGGGAATGCTTATGGCATCGCCGCTTCCAAGCTTAATCCCGCAACCCGCGAATTGCTGGACGATCCGAACTACCAACAAATTATTTTGCCTGATGATCTGAAAGCCAGAATTGATAACAAAGACAGCTTCTTTGTATATTTCTTTGCCTCCGACTGCTCACACTGCCGTGCGACAACACCTCAGCTGATGCCGCTGGTCGATGAGGAAGGTATTCAACTGCCTCAGTTCAATCTGCGCGAATTCGATTCCGGTTGGACAGATTATAACATTGAGTTCACACCGACTCTGGTATATTATCAGGATGGTGTTGAGAAAGACCGCATGGTTGGTGGGCTGCAGGAAAATGGCAGTGACAACGGTTATACGCTGGATGACTACAAGCAATTTTTCGAGAAATATAAAGGCAGTGCTACTCCATCAGCAAGCTAATCGTATATTACTTCGTGGATGCGATGGATCCGCATGGATCATATTGTCCTTTGCATGGACAAACTCTGGAATCATTCCAAACTTTTAATGATGTCTTTTAATATCGAACACCCCGGCCAATTCCTCTAGAGGAACTGTCGGGGTGTTTTTTATAGATCATATATCTGACAATAGTTAATGATGAAGTGAATGATGACTTTCTATTACAAGCTTACTCGCTCTGCAAGTTCTGTTCTTGCTGCAATGCTTTCATCTTCTCTTCATAGATTCGTCCACGTGTAGGACTTCGGCGTTGGGGAATATTAGGCTTCAGTTCAAGAGCTCGTTCTCGAACCTCCCGGGCCAGCACCTCATCCTGAATCTGAATGTGCAAGTCTCTGTAAGGAAATTTCTGTGGCTCCGGACCCGAAAGTCCATGAACCAGCTCCTGTACTTCTTGCACCAACGGTCCTAGGGAAATGCCTCGCGAAGTTTCCGGATATGACTTTAACAGATCTACCGAACTCTGTAACATCATGCGTCCTCCGCGAAGGTTATCATTCCTGAAATGATACAGCCCCACTGCGATTTGCAGCAATCCTTTGTACAGAGAATCCCGATCCCGTTCAAGCCACAGTTCTTCCAATACCTCATGGCATTCAAAGTAGTCCTGATCGCGATTGAAGTAGATCAGATAGTCAACATACAGCGGCTCATAGCTGCTCATCCGGGTTTTCGCCCTTTCTAGCCGCATTCAGAAGTGCTTTCACATCATCCAGAAGGTCTTTTAACCCTTCCATATCATGACGCTCCCAGCAGTCATTGAAGCGCTTTTGTGCCTCTATCGCTTCGTTCACGAGGTGGTAGAAGTACAATTGATGTATGATGTTAAGCGTTCTTGATACAATATTGGAATCATCCTCAAAGGCCTTTTGCGCCTCCAGAATTTGCAGACGGATCGCCGACATCTCATTATCGAGTACAAAAGCGGCTTCCGCCGTCTTTTTCAATCTTGCGCGCATATCATCCGGCAGACTCTCCCGAAACTTGTAACTCAAGGAGTGCTCGATCGTGGCCCAGAAGTTCATCGCCAGTGTCCGAATCTGAATCTCGGCCAGCACATTCTTTTGCCCCAGAGCGGTCTGAACAGGATACTCAATAATCATATGGAAACTGCGGTAGCCGCTCTCTTTGAAATTAGTGATATAATCTTTCTCGATTAATACCGTCAAATCCTTGCGACCACGAATATACTCGGCTACTCGCCGAATATCATCCACAAACTGGCACATAATGCGGATACCTGCAATATCCTCAATGCCTGTTTCCACCTGATCAAGCGGCACATTCAGGCGTCTGGATTTCTCCAGAATGCTGGATATTTTTTTGACACGACCGGTAACGAATTCGATCGGGGCGTATTCTTCCCTTTTCTTAAGCTCCGCCCGCATCGTTTTAAACTTAACTTTCAATTCCTCTACCGCTTGTTCATAAGGAAGTAAAAATGTACCCCAGTCTCTACCGTCCATGCTTATGCCTCCTGTCTCTATAGCTTCCCCTGTTCTTATCCATTATACATGATGTTAAGCGGGGGGAAGAGTTCCGTACGACATTACCCTCTTCCACGCTTCTAATTTTCAATCCGGGAAACTCCGAAACATTGCTTAACGATGCTCTGCACCGACAGCTTCCGAAATATGACTGTAACCGTCTTTGCGCAGCAATTCACGCAGTCCGGCATGAATGCGCCGGTTCACTTCAGGTCCTTCATAGATCAATGCCGTATATATTTCCACTAGGCTGGCTCCTGCTTTAATCTTTTCGTAAGCATCTTCGCTTGTGAAAATGCCCCCCGATCCGATGATTGGCAGTTTTCCTTCTGTCTGGCGATAGATTTGACGAATGATTTCCGTGGAACGGTCATGCAGCGGCTTGCCACTTAGTCCACCTGTCTCTTTGGCATGCTGATGGGACAGACCTTCTCGGCTAATCGTTGTATTCGTTGCGATGATTCCAGCAACTCCACTATCTGCAATGGTACTCACCATATATTCAAGCTCCTGGTCATTCACATCAGGTGCAATTTTGACCAGCACCGATTTAACGGAACCGCCCGCTCTGTTGCGCTGCGTCTCCATCTCATTCATGACAGCGGCAAGCAATTCCTTCAATTCATTCCCATGTTGCAGATTACGCAAATCCGGTGTATTTGGTGAACTGATATTCACCACGAACAGGTCCGCATAATCATATAGCGCCCGAATGCATTTTGCATAATCCAGATGCGCTTCTTCATTAGGTGTCGCCTTGTTCTTGCCTATATTAACGGCCACTGGAATTCGGCGCTCCTTGAGGCGTGCCAATTCGACTGCCATGGCTTCGGCTCCAAGGTTATTGAATCCCATCCGGTTCACCAATGCCTCATCGGGAGGCAGGCGGAATAACCTTGGCTGGTCGTTACCTGGCTGTGCAAGTGGTGTGACTGTGCCCACTTCCATGAAGCCAAACCCGATGGAAGAAAAGCCCGTTACAGCCTGTCCGTTTTTGTCCAAACCGGCCGCAAGTCCTACAGGTGTAGGGAAATGACATCCGAACATGTCCACAGCCAGATCCGATGTTTCACGCACGCCATACATGACACGCAAACCGGAAGGAACCGGGCGAATACTCCCCATTCCACTGAGGCCCCCGATAATTAGATGATGGGCCTGCTCAGGGTCCATTTTGAACAACAAGGGTTTAGCAAGACTTCTGTATAACAAATCAATCACTCCGTTCTGGTCCGGTACGCTGAAAAAATGCTTTCCGTCTTTTTCATATGTAAAAAAACACTCTAAACACAAGTCTATCCGTTTCTTCTTCAAAAGGAAAGTAGTTTGAGCATAGACAGAAGGAATCGTATTATGCAAAATGCTCACAAGAAATCCACCCGCCTACTGGAAATGGCGAGTTGAATTCTTTACAATGGGAGCATGGCTACATCTATATAGCCTTATTCCATGAAGGAGGAACAGCCCATGGCTCCCAAACGCAAACCACCTACTTTGCAGCAAAAGAAAGATGAGGTCAACCGGAAAGCCATTATCTGGACGGCAGCCAGCGTCGGTGGACTGATCATTATCATTGGTGCGCTTATTATTATCGCCAACCTGTAAATGCTTCAACCGACTGTTTCTGCATCTACATACCAATCCAGCATGGATTTTACGTTTTCTTCGGTCTGAATCACTTGGTTTTTCGTTTAATTCAACCAATGATACGTCTTATTCGGATTATTTTGCTTGGGAACAAGTGTGTACCGGTAGCGATCCTTTGCTTCTGGAACAATTGCTGTCTCTGGCAGTAAATCTTTCCCGATGCGTACCGGAGTTCCCTGAGGAGCAAGAGCAAATAGCTCTTCCACATCTTCAGTACTCATTCTCACACATCCAAGGGATTCATCCAGCCCGATACTGTTTGGCTCGTTGGTCCCATGGATGGCATAATTCGTGTCCGATAGCTGCATTCCCCTACTCCCAAATTCGCCGTTGGAGCGACCATTTGGATTTACAACCTTGTCTGAAATCACAAACGAACCCTCTGGAGTGCGATCTCCCCCAAGCCCCACCTCGTAATTCCGAATAATGGTGTTGCCACTAATCAATGCAAGCTTATGTCTGCTCTTGTCCACGATGATCTCAAGCCGATCCTGCAAAAAAGGCTTTCCGCCTAACGTATCCACAAATGCAGCATTTTTGCCTTGCGGCGAATCTGAACTTTCACCGATTCCCTCATCTGTGTTTTTCCCTTTTCCCATTATCCCTTGTTGATGCATAGCTAGTAGTGTCGGAAACATCCGGGTCATGCCAGGTGCAGTCTCTCCCAGAATATTATTTGGAAATGGCTGGGCAAGTTGCGCCACACTTTTCGGCCAGCTTCCGTTTTGTTTCTTATATGTAATCATTGCACTCGACAGAGCTGCCGCGGATTCCTGTTTGGCTGTCCAGGCCTGTGCCAACCGCTTGATCTCCGGTGATACTTCCGGTGGTTTACAGTTACACTGTTTGGCATCATAACTCTGTGCCGTTAATTTGCCACTGCTGTTCGTCTGAACGATGTATTTCACCGACATATTTCGCTTCCATAATGTCCAGTTACCTGCAACCTGCATTCCAAGCACAGCCGACGTCTGCACTTTGACACCAGAGCCCGACCATGCAGCTGCAAGTGCAGCCTCACCCTGGTCACCTCCACCGAATGCTCCAGCTGTAAACACATTGGAATTCGTAATAAGAGCCAGGTCTTCCTTCGGGCTATTGCCTGATTCGTTATCCGCAGAATCGTCCATCGGTTCCAACGCTGAAGCCAAAGCCTCGGCTGCATCCCGATTGAAACCGGGAGCATCCGCAGGTGGTAATCCTGCCAGTACAAGCAACATCAGTAGGGTGAGCCACATCTTGCGAACACGATGTTTTTTCTCCTTTTGCTCAGCCATCTCAACCAGCTTCTCCTGATAATCCACCCATATATCTGCCGGTGCCTTACTTCGCTCGAAAGCCTCGTAGACTTCACCCGCCTGTTGAAAACAATAGTTCGCCTTGGCCTCCTGCCCTTCACCCAAATATTCCTTACCGAGTAAATACCAGGCCATTTTATTGTCAGGATGTTTCTTTACATATGTTCGTAGGTGAGTATTTTGCATCCGATCCTCCATCATTTCGCCTTTTTCCGTTTCTATATATATCGGCAAATGATGACAAGAAATCCATAGGACTTGAGTACCCGGATCTTAACCCCAACATTCGACAAAAAAAGCACGTCCCACTGCCTCAAAGGCAGAAGAATGTGCTTTTATATGTTCATATGAAAGAAATTAACCTTCTTTGTTGAAAGGTTCATCCGCTACTTTAATGGAGTCCGTAGGGCAGCCGTCGCAAGCATCCTGCATGTCGTCGAACAAGTCATCCGGAATTGCTTTGATCCCTTTGTTGGCATCCCCATCGAAGATTACTTCTGCCAAACCTTCATCATCATAATCATAAATGTCTGGCGCCGTTGCTCCGCATGCTCCGCACGCAATACATGTATCTTTTTCAACCCAAGTAAATTTACTCATTACCAATCTCTCCTCCTATTATTCAAAAACGTACAGTATTTTTATCTAGAAACATATTAATACAAAGTAAGAGTTATTACAAATAATTTTAACAGCCTCAAGACTCCATTATGCCCTATTTAATCGGGACTTTGCAAATTATCTTTTTGCAGCGATGTTCCCCGGACCTTATGATTACGCAGTAATACGGAAGGATCATCCCCCAGCATTCCAGCTGTAACGACAGCATTCTCACCAAATTTGTCACGTAACTGATCCATAATGCGAATTAGGTTTTCCTTCTTCGGCTTCTGCTCATATTCAAACAGATCAAGCTGTATCACCGACTCCTCACGCGGAATCAACGTTTGAAGGGTCACACCCAACATACGAACAGGCTTCCCGCCGCCCCAATGTTTCGCAAATAAAGCACAAGCCTCCCGGTATATGATTGATGCATCTTCAGTAGGCACTTCCATCATCCGTGATCTCGTAATCGTCTTCATATCTGGTGTACGAATCGTAATCTGAATGCCCTGACTGAGCATTTCGTGCTTGCGCAACCGTCTGGCAACCTGATCACTTATATTCAGCAGTACCCGATGCACATCATCCATTTCAGATATATCCGCAGGTAACGTTGTTGTGTGTCCGATCGATTTGTTCGCTTCACGTTCAGCCTGAACTGCCGAATGATTAATGCCGTTTGCTGAATTTTTTAACCAAGAGCCATTAATTCCAAACACATCGGTTAACATCCGTTCGTCTGATTTGGCCAGCTGGCCTATTGTTTCAATGCCCAGCTTCTTCAGCTTTTCCGCTGTCTTTTTGCCAATCCCAAACATCTCGTTGCAAGGTCTATGCCATAAAATCTGAGGTACATCCCTCATCCGCAAAATCGAAATGCCATTAGGCTTTTTCAAATCAGAGGCCATCTTGGCAAGCAGCTTGTTGGGTGCAATTCCGATCGAACAGGGCATCCCCAGCTCATCCCGGATTCTGGTCTGAATACTTTCCGCAATTTCCAGCGGTGTACCGAACTGTCTGGACCCCGTAATATCGAGGTAACACTCATCGATTGAGGTCGCTTCAAGCAGCGGTGTATAACTGTAAGCTATTTTCATGAATTCTTTCGAATACCTACGATATAAATGAAAATCCGGACGAATCACAATTAAGTCAGGACATTTCTTCAATGCTTGATGAACGACCATACCTGTGGAAATACCCCTGCTTCGTGCCGTGTACGAACAAGTTACAATGACACCTTTGCGCACTTCACTACTGCCAGCAACGGCCGTCGCTTTTCCTCTATATAATTCCGGTTCCTCGGCTTCATGTACAGAGCAATAAAAAGCATTCATATCGACATGCAAAATCACTCGTCCGGCGGTAGGATAATATCGATCTACATTTATGTTGTTATGCGTCTCGTCCGAAGACATGATCTACCACCGCCCTTTCGTATACACAATTCCGTTAAATGCAATCTCTACTCTATTATATCAAAATCCCTTATGTAAAAATCATTTATGTCCCCTTATTTTCGGCGAGATTTAACGATCGATCGAATGACAGCCCACACGGCAACGACGAAAATGGCGATCAAAATGAATGAAATGATTGTGTTCTCCCAAACAAAAGACATCCTCTTCCCCTCCATCTACAAAGACATAATATGAATCCATTTTCAATCCTGGAATATATGCATTTAGATGAAGCATAACATATTACAAGACTACGTTCACAGCTCACTCAACTCTATAATCCATCATTTGTTACACCAAATGCTGAATTCGATGTAGCAATTGGCGATAATGGTGCTATAATAATTAATTATACAAATTCACGATTTTAGGACAAATCTACACTTTGAATTTAATACAGTGTAGCGTTACAGAATCGAAGGGTTCGTCACCAACATGTTCATATGTTTTTTAAACACACCATTAAACTTTCTAAAAAAAGCGCTTCATCTTAAAGGAGGATCTTCATGTCAAAGGCCATCTCCATCTTCGATACGACTTTACGTGACGGCACACAAGGGGAGGGAGTCAGCTTATCGGCAGATGACAAGCTCAAAATTGCCAAGAAGCTCGATGACCTGGGTGCTCATTATATTGAAGGCGGAATTCCAGGCAGCAATACCAAGGACATTGAGTTTTTCAAAAGAGTCAAGGAACTGAACCTGAACGCGAAGGTTGTCGCTTTTGGCAGTACACGTCGTAAAGGCAGCATCGCCAGTGAAGACGCCAACTTGAAGCGCATGATTGAATCCGGTGCTCAGGCAGCAACTCTGGTTGGAAAATCATGGGATTTCCACGTACACACTGCTTTGCAGACCACTTTGGAAGAAAATCTTTCCATGATCTACGACTCCATTGCCTATCTGAAACAAAACGATATGGAAGTCATCTTTGATGCAGAACATTTCTTTGACGGATTCAAACACAATCCGGAATACGCACAGGCTGTATTGACCAAAGCCCATGAAGCTGGAGCGGACTGGCTTGTAATGTGTGACACCAACGGTGGAACAATGCCGCATGAGGTGTACGAGATCGTATCCACTCTCGCTGGACGCCTTCCACAAGCTCATCTGGGCATTCATACACATAATGACTGTGAACTTGCTGTAGCCAACACCTTAAGCGCGGTACAAGCTGGTGCCAGACAGGTGCAAGGTACGATGAACGGTTATGGAGAGAGATGTGGTAATGCTAATCTAGCTTCCATTATCCCTAACCTGCAACTGAAGCTTGGATATGAGTGCGTTTCTGAGGATTCAATGAGACAGCTCACGAATGTTGCCCGTTATGTCAGTGAGATTGCCAACGTAAATATGCCAATCAACCAGCCTTACGTCGGAAATGCTGCTTTCGCTCACAAGGGCGGTATTCACGTCTCTGCCATATTGCGTGATTCCCGAACTTACGAACACATCGTTCCTGAGTTGGTTGGTAATAAACAGCGTGTGCTCGTCTCCGAGCTGGCAGGACAAAGTAATATTGTGTCCAAAGCACAGGAACTGGGTCTTGAATTCGATCCAAGCAGTGCCAACTCACGTCAGATCATTGAGAAAATCAAAGATCTGGAACATCAGGGCTATCAGTTCGAAGGCGCCGATGCCTCTCTTGAATTGTTGATCCGCGAAGCCAACGGTGACATGAAAGAATTGTTTACCTTTGAATCGTTCAAGATGCTTGTTGAAAAAGTGGCTGGCAAGTCTGTTGTTTCGGAAGCCTTTGTTAAACTTAACGTAGGCGGAACAAGTGCGTATACCGCAGCTGAAGGCAACGGTCCGGTTAATGCACTGGATAACGCACTTCGGAAAGCGCTTGTGCAGTATTTCCCTTCCCTTGCCAACATGCATCTGTCCGACTATAAAGTACGTGTTCTGGATGAAAAAGATGCTACTGCCGCGAAGGTTCGTGTATTAATTGAATCCAAAAACACAGAAAACACATGGAATACGGTCGGTGTATCCGAGAACGTGATTGAAGCGAGCTGGGAAGCCCTCGTACACAGTTTCCGTTATGCCCTTCTTCAGGAAAAATTGCAGGACGAGCCTGATGTAGTCAACATTCCAGCTCACGGTCTAAGCAACCATTAATGCATATTTCCCGGAAAATAAAAGAAGCGCCTGTTTCCAAAAAACATTGGAAGACAGGCGCTTTTGCTTCTCGCTTGGCTAGCTTCTTGCTCGGCTAATCCTCAATTAACTCCTTGATTTTTCTCTCCAGCTCTTTCTCAGGTAAAATCCCCAAGATAATTTCCTGAACGACACCTCGGGAATCAATCAGTACATTCGTCGGAAAAGCTAAACCGTTATATTTGGCATATGCTGTTCCGTCTTCATCAAGCAGAATAGGGAACGTCAGTTTGTATTCATCTACAAAAGCTTTGGCATCCCTGATTTTATCGTACGTAGTTACATTCACACCGTAGAGATCCAACTTATCCTTGTATTTTGCTGCCAATGTATTGAGCGCAGGAGCTTCCTGCTTGCACGGTTCACACCAGGATGCCCAGAAACTGACGAAGATGGCTTTTTCCTTGGCCCCACCTACAGCGTAGGTTTTCCCATCCATGGCTTTCAAAGAGAATGCTGGTGCCAGTAAACCCGCTTTCGGCCCCGTCTCCGTCGGCATTGGCTCCTCTTGCTTAAACACGGCTGCGATTCCGTTGTCTGCATTTTGGGCCAAAGCAATGCCAACAAGCAAAACAACACCCAGCAGTATGTATATATTTCGTTTCATGGCCAGCCACCCTTTTGTATAATCAAACATATTGAGATTCACGCTCTTCTAACATGTGAGATATTTCAAGCTCTCTCTCATATTGTACCCTTTTCCTTTAAAATTTTACAATCCGGGTCACACAAAATAAAATAAAAAAGGACTCCTGCCGAAGCAGGAGCCAAAGAGAGAGGGGTGAATACAAATGGCAGCACTTCACGGGCAGCAAAACACCTTATACATCCCTTCCTCCGTAGAACAGGAGATGTCTAAGTACATGTTCGCTTCACTGCCACAGGAAACCTGCGGGGTTGTGCTGGGTGAAGCCGCAGCGGGCGGCATACGAATCAGTCGGTTTCAGCCCATTCGTAACGTAGCGCCTGACCCGCTGCACCATTTTGCATTGGATGATGCCGAATGGATCCGGTGTGTGTTCAATGAGCCACAACTTATCGGACTCTTTCACTCCCACCCCCGAACCACTCCCGTACCTTCCAATGAGGATCTGCGTAACCTACCGATTTTCGCCGGACTACTCCAGGTATATTTTATAGGCTCGCCTGATCAGACAACTGGTACACAATCAAAGATGCTTCTAAAGGGTTATCAAATTCATGCAAGTATTGATTCAAGCATTGGAATGAGCCATGTCCAATCATACAGCTTACAGCCCGCCCAGTTATGCGTGACTTAACTGAGTGTACAGATCACCTAATGTTTCTACATTTTTGCGAGACATATCCTCCAGATAACAGGACCATAACTGCGCAGTCATTTTGGCGTCCTCCAAGGCGTGGTGGCGTCCATAGATCGGAATGCTTTTGGATTCCAGCAATTCATCCAGACCATAGCCCGGTCTGTTCGGTTCAAGCCAACGTGCCAGCATCATCGTATCGATGAGCCGGTGCGTTAGCCTTACTTTGGATGTCCGCCACAAGGCCGCATTCAGAAAAGCCCGATCATGCGCACTTGCATGGGCAACCAGTACACTTCCGCCAACAAAAGACATGAAGTCATGCAAACCTTCCAGGAGCGACGGAGCATCCATCGTCATTTCCTGTGTAATTCCCGTCAGTTCGGTAATGTGTTCCGGAACGGAGACTTTGGACTGAACCAACGTATAGAATTGCTCATTCTCCAGCATCACACCGCCATTAATACGAACCGCCCCAAAGGAAAGGATCTCATCCCCATGCTGGGGAGAGAAGCCCGTCGTTTCCAGATCAAATACGACAGCATTCAATTCGTTCAAGGGTGTGTGTAGCACCTCGGGTCTGCGCTGTTCTCTCATCATCGAACGGATAAACGCCATATGTTGCGCCGTAGGGGCTCCCATTATGGAAGCGATGGCGGAAGGAACCCCTCCCTGGCGCAGCGAATTCCAGAATCCAGTATTGCCCCTTGCCGGCTCTCTCATGGACGTCTCCTTTCTGCAAAACGAAGTTGTCTTTGCAGCGCACGATGTACTCGCCGCACCAACCCTAACGTATCCCGGAGTTCATAATGTATTTGTTTTTCCTTCAATTGCTTCTCATTCAGGAAACCACCACTATGCTGCAACCCTTGTTTGACCACAATGGGTGTACTGCGTCGCAGCTTCAAAGCCGTCATAAATGAACGCTGAGCTGCATCCAGCAATGTAAGCGGAACTGCTTCGAGCGAGACCAACCTCTGAATCCGCTTGAGTGTGGACGTTTCTTTGATACCATGCTGTAAAGCCAGAAAACGCGCACTGTTCACCAGAGGAATATACAGGCCATATTTCACATCAAATCCACCTGCATGTTCACCGAATCGTTCCGTTACGACCCTTCCAAGAATGTTCAGCGTCGCCTTGTGTTTAACGGTATTGCGCAGCACAGCATCGGAAAGCTCAGGAACCGATCTGAACCCTTCATAAAATGCAGAAATCCATTCCTCCGCAAGCTCTGGATCACCTGCAACAAAACGCATGTCTGAAGCGATAATTAGATTGCGAACCGGCTCCCATGACAGGTCCGATCCCCACGCTATCAGTTGTTCCTTCCAAGATTCCAGCGTTTTCCTCCATAGAGGCTCTGAACACATCACTTTGCCTTCACATTTGGCGTAACCAAGTACCTCCAACATATCGGTCATTCGAAGTCCGAGTTCGGCAAAATATGTCTCTTTCCCCTTATGAGGGATATCACTGATAATCATGCCATTATCCTGATCACTCCATAACGTCGCTTCTTGCCTGCCGGAACTGCCAAAAACGATAAAGGCATAGGGGACGGGAGGTCGGCCTAAGCCTTCCTCTACCATCCCCTGGATGCATAACTCTACTGCCCGCCGAGCAACCCGGTCATGCAGGTCATTTACCGTCTGGTACCATTCAATCGGCGACAAGGAAGCGGACAACAGTTCCTGGAGCTCATTCTGCAATATCACACGTGCCTGGCGCAGTTCTTGAGAAGATGCCGCACCATCTATTCCCTGATAGGACCAGGATTGATTTATATACGGGATGGGTTCCATCATGTCCAGCCTCCTTGAAGCATGATTCAGCAATCATTCCTCTTAGGAGCTGAACGTACCGCCATTGGATTTAGTTTCTACATTTTTCATTTGTTCAGGGTACCCGTAAGTACCATGCTCACTTAAATCCAGACCCATCGTTTCTTCTTCTTCCGTTACACGGATTCCCATGACAGCTTTCATACCACCAAGAATAATGAAGGACATGATCAGTACGAAGGCAAATGCGCCTGCCAGACCCAGAAGCTGAACGCCCAGTTGGTGGAAACCACCACCGTAGAACAGTCCCGCTTGACCTACGCCTGCATTCTCAGCAAGTTCCGGTGTTGCGAACAAACCTGTGGAGATCGCGCCCCACATACCGGCAATACCATGTACAGAGAAAGCATAGATTGGATCGTCAATTCCTTTACGCTCAAAGAATTGAGCAGTGAAGAATGTGATAATACCTGCCAGAGCACCAATAACCAGCGCTGCCCATGGTTCTACGAAAGCACAAGCACCTGTGATGGCAACGAGTGCGGCAAGCACGCCGTTCAACATGCTAGGAATATCGGATTTACCCAATACAGCCCATGAGATCAACAGTGCCGCAACACCACCAGCAGCCGCAGCTACGTTTGTAGTCAATGCTACATAACCGAAGAATCCATCACCCATGGCAGATAATGTACTACCTGGGTTGAAACCGAACCAACCGATCCATAGGATAATTACACCGAGTACGGAGTAAACTTGGTTATGACCTGGAATGATGTTAGGTTTACCATCTTTGTTATATTTGCCGATACGCGGCTTCAACAATATAGTAGCTACCAATGCAGCAGTTGCACCCGTCAAGTGGACAACCGTCGAACCTGCAAAGTCTTGCATACCAAGCTCAGCCAACCAGCCGCCGCCCCATACCCAGTGAGCAACAACCGGATACATGATAATGGTATACAGCGTACCGAAAACGATATATACACTCATCTTTGCACGTTCAGCCATACCACCGCAGGCAATGGCCAGGGATACTGCTGCAAAGGCAAGGTGGAATACAAACTTAATTGTTAGCGGAACATCAGAGAAGGCCAATGATTCGAACGATGCCGCCATTCCGTCCCCACTCAGGAAAAATCCAGTTGTTCCGAAGAAACTGTTACCATTACCGAAACCAAGACCGAAGCCAAGAGCCCAGAAGGCAATAACCGATATTCCCAATGTCAGGATTGTTTTACCCGCAATGTGCCCTGCGTTTTTCATTCGAGTCGAACCCGCTTCAAGTAAAGCAAATCCCCCTTGCATCAGGAAAACCAGCACAACAGCCAGAAACGTAAAGGCTGAGTTCAGACCGCTTTGAAGCTCGATGTTAGTCGGCCCCTCCGCAGCTGCAAATGCGCTGACCGGGAAAGCCAATAAAGTAAGCATTATTAACACCGAAACCAACCATTTCTTTCTCATATACCCCACTCCCTCTTATGTTAAGTTTCTTCACATATCGTGAAACTCTTAATGCCATTATAAGCAGAAGACAGGAAAGTTGACAAGAGTATTTTCAGCAAAAATGAAAAATATTTCTGGGAATAAAGTCTTACGTCTTTTTCTTGCACTTAAGTACATATTCATGTCCTATGAGCACATAGATATAGAAACGCAGCTTGACAGCCGTCAAAGCGTAACGTTTGACTGTATGGTTAAAGATCATGTATCATAACTATTAGTAAGAAAAAAATTGGGCGGGTTATGCAAAGCCGCAACTGGAATCTAAAATTCCCTACATTTGAACTTGCAAGCGAGGTGAATATCATTGGGGATATGAAATTGTTTCGGATTGGCGAACTTGCCAAAACTGCAGGTGTGAGCGAACGGACGATTGATTATTACACAAAGCTCGGTCTCATCGCTCCTGAAGAGCGCACAGAAAAAAATTATCGTCTTTATAGTAATGAAACTTTAACCAGGCTCGAACGTATTGTACACATGAAACAAGAGAAGTATAGTCTCGACGAGATTAAGCAATCTCTTGAGAAGTGGAGTCTGGTGAGCACGGAAGAACAGGTTGCCAGCAAACTGACAACATTGGAGCTCCATGTGCAACAGCTTGAGCGAGAGGTAAATGAGCTTAAACCGCTGCTAGGCGAGATGAAACCTGTACAAGCACGTAAGATGATGGCCGGACTGCTCGCCAAAAGTGCTGGTACGATGGAAGCTTTGAAAATCTTGCTTGAGAACACCATGATGTAGCTTATTATTTAGAAAGCGGAGGAATGAATATGAGTTTTAATAACGGTATGTTCGTTTTGATCATTATCGCCTTTTTGCTCTCCTTATGGGCGCAATTTCGCGTTAAGAGTACATTCAATCGTTGGTCTGATGTTAAAAACCTGAATGGAATGACCGGTTACGATGCTGCTCGTCATATGCTGGACTCTAATGGCCTACACGACGTCCCTATTGAACCGGTGCGTGGAGCACTCTCCGATCACTACGATCCAATCAATCGTGTCGTGAGGTTGTCTGAGCCTGTATATTATGAAAATTCAATCTCGGCTGTCTCCGTTGCGTGTCATGAAGTTGGCCATGCGATCCAGCATAAGGAAAGTTATCCGATGTTGGCACTACGTCACCGGATTTTCCCGATCGTCAACTTTGCATCCGGACTCGCGCCCTTCTTGCTCATTGCCGGATTCATCTTTAATGCAATGAACCTAGTCGGTATTGGTATTATTTTCTTCTCCGTAACTGTTGCGTTCCAACTCATTACGTTGCCGGTCGAGTTCAATGCTAGTAATCGTGCAAGAGAGATTATGGTATCGGAAGGTTATATCCGGAACGAAGAAGAAAGAGGCGTCGCCAAAGTACTGAATGCCGCAGCATTGACTTACGTCGCTGCAGCGTTAATCTCATTGCTGGAACTGGTTCGTTACATCGGAATTTTCAATAGCCGTGACTAATTGAATACACAAACAAAAAACAATACCCCACCGTTAATCGGATGGGGTATTGTTTTGCTGTAAACCGAAATAATTAAGCAAGAATGAACGAAATGACTGCGCAACAAGTGGAAGCTTGTCATCCGCGCGATGGATCAACCCAATCGTACGTGTCACTTTTGGATGAGAAATGGCTACATGCGCCGGTTGCAGCGGGTTCGTCTGGAAAAGCGCCATTTCTGGCAGTAAACTCACACCCATGCCAGCAGCAACCAGCCCACGAATGGTATCCGTCTCTTCACCCTCAAAAGCAATCTTGGGGGTAAACCCGGCTTCGAGACACGCGTGCCAAACAATTGGACGCAGAGAATAGCCTTTACTGAATAACACAAATTTATCATCTTTAAGCTGCTCTAACGCAATGCTCTCTTCACCTGCCAATGGATGATTAGGTGGAAGGATTGCATGCAGTTCTTCCGTAAGCACAATGTCACCATCAACCTGGTCGTGCTTTTCCGGAAATGGAGATATGAAGGCCAAGTCTACTTCAGCCGATAACACATCACGAATGAGCGTCGGGAACATACCTTGCTTGAATCTGAATTTGACGTTAGGATAACGCTGACGGAACGCTGCTACAACCGAAGGAATCAAGTGAATACCGAGACTATGAGGAAAACCGATACGAATTTCACCATGCTCCGGGTCGAGAAACTCATGAACCTCCCCGACCGCTTTGTCCAGATCTTTCAATATGCCTTCAACCCGTTTGCAAAAGAGCTGTCCGACTGCGGTCAACTGCAGATTTCGCCCTTTTTGCATAAAGAGGTCTACTCCCAGTTCTTCCTCCAGTTGATGAATCTGACGACTCACCGCAGACTGCGCTACATGCAATTCCTCCGCCGCCTGCGTAACATGCTCCTTCTGTGCCACTTTCAAAAAGTAATGCAACTGTCTTAATTCCACTGCCCCTGATCTCTCCAATCTACTATACCCTACTTATCCTTGATTGCATTCCGTCTTCAGATCAATCCGACTACTGCTTAAAGCTGCGGGGTTTCCACAAGCGGATGAGAAGTCCATAAATGAAGAATCCACCTAACAAACCACCCAAATGCGCCATCCAGTTAATGCCTGTCATGGCAAAGGAAAAAATAATT
Organism: Paenibacillus sp. GL_099_B; assembly: GCF_057835695.1. Taxonomy (NCBI): domain Bacteria; kingdom Bacillati; phylum Bacillota; class Bacilli; order Caryophanales; family Paenibacillaceae; genus Paenibacillus; species Paenibacillus sp. GL_099_B. The sequence continues at coordinate 2,242,429 of NZ_CM174430.1, read as the reverse complement.
CCGAATACAAGCAGTGTATACAACGTTTTACGTGAGGTTTCGTCCATCATTGTCCGCTGGAACAAGGCTACATACAGAAACGCACCATAGATTGCATAGATTGCTCCTGAAGCTCCTACTGAGATTGTCGTCGCTCCAACCGAGTTATACCATGCAACAGCCAGAATGTTGCCTAGAATGCCTCCACCCAAGTACAACACACCATATCTTACCGACCCAAGCAGCCGTTCCATTGGTGGTGCAAATACGATGAGAGCAAAGCTGTTAAACAACAAATGGCTGAAACCAGCATGCAAGAACATGGACGTAATGTAACGCCACCAATCTGCTGCAAATAACTCATGGTTAACAAGTGCTCCAAACTTAAGCAGCGTCATACTGTTTGTGGAACCGCCGTTCAAACTCAACACAATAAACATAACAACATTGGCAACTAAAAGAATTGACGTCAAAGGGAAAAATTTCAAATAACTTTTCCAGTTCTCATACCTTATAAATATCATAAGTTTCTGCTTTCACTCCACCCTGTTCAGATCGGCCTTCAAGTATGACCCATTTTAATGATCCTTCGTCCGAATTGGACAATGCCTTTCATAAAAGATTATAATGGATTTTGGCACGGATCACCAACTTATAAGGAGGAACATTATTATGGCACAAGAACGTACAGGCGCAGCCACCTTTAAAGGCAACCCTATTACATTGATCGGACCCGAATTGAAAGTAGGCGATCAAGCACCCGATTTTACACTGAGTAAAAACCTGGTTGAAGATGCATCCTTGAAAGACTTCGCAGGTAAAGTCAAATTAATCAGCGTTGTTCCTTCACTGGATACTGGCGTATGCGATGCCCAAACTCGTCGCTTCAATGTTGAAGCAGGAGATCTCGGAGACAATGTTGTCGTATTGACAGTAAGCGTTGACCTTCCATTTGCACAAGCACGCTGGTGTGGCGCAGCCGGAGTTGACCGCGTCGTAACACTGTCTGATTACAAAACACGTTCATTCGGTGAAGACTACGGTGTTCTGATCAAAGAATTCCAATTGGACATGCGCTCCATCTTCGTGGTGGATGCTGAAGACCGAATTACATATGTGGAATATCTGCCTGAAATGACAGACTCCCCTAACTTCGAGCAAGCGATTTCCGCTGTAAAAGCCTTGCTGTAAAAGGTAGTTCACGTTCAGAACAAAAGCGAGGAAGGTTAACCTTCTCTCGCTTTTTGTTATTCACCCATCTATTTCAATCATTTGACTTATACTTACTCAGCTTTTTATCCAATACGGAGAACAAGTTCATGATCGTGCGATAATTAGAACCCAGATCTCCAAGTGAACCACGTGAAGCCGAATACATATCGACCGCACTACGTACAGGACTTACCGATATAATGGAAACCGTAATATCCATCGTCCGTCCAAAGGTAGTCCGCTTCTCCAGTATGACCTCTCCCACAGAAGGCACTTCATGCAGCACTTTATAACCCGGAATTTTTTTGAGTGTCGAAGAAACCTCTTCCCAGGCTCTGTCTTTGGATAAGTTATAATACCGTGTTTTTAATTTGGGATCCTTGGCTCGATCGCTGGTTCCCTCCATGCTGCGGATGATACCGACGAGCGTTCTCTTTAAGGTCAAGACCCTTCCTCCTTTGAATGTAACCGTTCCATTTATGTATACTAGTGTAACATTGTTCATGTAGTAACAAAAGGGCAAGCGACACTTTTAACAAAATACAGCCAATTCAACAAAATAAGCTCAAATAAAAAGCACCCTGAAATTCCTGGATTAGAGGAAAGAGTCAGGGTGCTGTACATGATAAAATAGGAACCCGCCTATGCCGTCCGGCTACATTGTCTTATGAACCTGCTTAGCAGGTGGGTGGCCGCAAAAATGTTTTTTGAAGTCCCCATGTCATATAGACAGGGCGTTTCAGCAACATTCTGTATTGATCTCCCGAAGACATCATCATTGGTTCAAAACAACGAATAACCGAAACGTACATCGCAGGATGTACAATTATTATATCCCTAACTGTGTAAAAAGTAAATGGTGACAGCTCATGTTTTATTTTTGGAGATTATCGTGTTTTTCGTCAGATGGCTTAAGCTTAGATGGTTCAGCCGTCTCGATCGTATCAACTGACTCCCCTGCCTGTTCAGCGGCTTGTGCAGCTTCCTCTTCTTCTTTCTTCAGCTGCATCTTCTCCATCTGCTCCTGCATCTTATTAAACGTTGCATAGAAGTTGAAGAAAGCAAACCAGGCAACAATACTAATAATGAAGAAGATGAACAAGACCGGATAACGAAAACCGATATAGAACAACAATCCACTTCCCAGCAACGTGGAAAATACACGGAATGGTCTAATCAGCGTCAATAGAACCGCATTTTTGATAATCAATCCGATAGACATGTGGTAATGCACAACCATCGAGAAGAAGTTAAAGAGAGAAACAAACAGCAGCAGCAACAGTACGAGCATAATAATTCCGACCAGCTGCATATTCTTGAATTGTGTCATATATACTGTGTAATCCAGATACATGATGACAAACAGCAAGGTATAGAAGATGCCTCCGATTAAACTCTGCTTGTAGTTCTCTTTGTAACCTACAAAGAAAGTACGGAAGATCGGCACGTCCGTATCACCCATATTCCATTTACGAACAACCGTAAACAGCGCCGATGTCGCCGGGAATAGTGTAAGCGGTGCCACAATGGCTATAGCCCAGTTCATTTGCAGTGATTCGTTGGCCAGGTTCTGCTGCATCACGAGCAGTTTCATAAACAAGAAAAACAAGAACGGAGACGAACAAATGGCCCACAACAGATTGGTTGCGGCCAGTCTCGTAATCCACTCTGTAAGTCGGTAGATCCCACCCATAGCTCCTTTAAATTCCAAACAATTCTCCTCCTCCGCAGCCTTGCGTCTAGCCTTAATTCTAATAATATTAATATACCTTATTATAGATAGGAAAAGCCAGCCCTTCCCGAAAAGAGATCGACGGCTCATTGGTTTGGCATAATCTGCACATAAAAAAATGGAGCAGTCGCCCTGCCCCATTTTCCAGTTCACACTTGTATATTATTCGAAAGAAGAATCTTTGGCAGGACGACGTCCTTCGTTGTTGCTTGGACGCGGTTTGCGGTCACGGTTGTAACCACCTTCTCTGCTTCCACTTCCACTTCCAGTTCCACTGCTGTTACGATCGCGGTTGTATCCACCACGTCCGCCGCCACTGCTGTTGCGATCACGGTTGTAACTACCGCCACCACCACTGCTGCTGCGGTTGCCGCTGTAACCAGATGGTTTGCGTCCGCCAGAGCGAACATCCGGTTTACGACGTTTTGCACGGATCGGATCTTCAGGAGTCAGATCAACTTGAGCATCTTTTTTGTCACCTGTCAGGAGCTTCAGAGCAGCTGACAACAGTTGAACAGAATCATATTGCTCAAGCATTTGAATCGCGATACCTTTGTATTCGTTCAGTTCGCCAGATTGTACGATTTCGAGCAAACGCTCAGCTGTCAAACGTTGTTTTCCTTCTACAGCCTCAGCCATTGTTGGCAGTGGTTTGCGCGGAATACGGTGACGTGTTACACGCTCGATAAAGTGCAGGTGGTCGATCTCACGCGGAGTAACGAAAGACCAAGCAGCACCCTCTTTACCCGCACGACCTGTACGGCCGATCCGGTGAACATAGCTTTCTGGATCTTGCGGAAGGTCAAAGTTCACAACGTGAGTTACGCCGGATACATCGAGACCACGTGCAGCCACGTCTGTTGCAACGAGAACGTCAATGCTGCCGTCACGGAACTTACGCATTACCGCATCACGTTGATTCTGGGACAAGTCACCATGAAGACCGTCTGCAGAATATCCACGTTTTTGCAAAGCTTCAGCCAATTCGTCAACACGACGTTTTGTACGTCCGAATACGATCGCCAGCTCAGGAGATTCCATATCCAACAAACGGCTAAGTGCTTCGAATTTTTGACGCTCAGGTACTTCGATATAGGATTGGTCAATCAATGGTGCACTAACATGTTTCGGGATCACAGAAATGTGCTCAGGATTGTTCAAGAATTGTTGTGCCAATTTTTGAATGTTAGGAGGCATTGTTGCTGAGAACAGCATTGTTTGGCGCTCGTCTGGAACTTGTTTCAGGATGGATTGAATATCCTCCATGAAACCCATGTCGAGCATTTCATCTGCTTCATCCAATACAACAGTTTGTACATCATCAAGTTTGATTGTTTTGCGGTTGATGTGGTCAAGGAGACGTCCAGGTGTACCAATGATAATCTGTGGTTTTCTTTTCAATGCACGAATCTGACGAACGATATCTTGTCCGCCGTAGATTGGCAGGGAGCGCAGACCTTTGAAGCGAGTGAGTTTTTCGATTTCTTCAGCAACTTGGATTGCAAGTTCACGTGTAGGTGCCATAATGAGGGCGCGGATTTTCTCGTCACTTTTAGTGATTTTGCTGATCAACGGAATACCGAATGCAGCTGTTTTACCCGTACCTGTTTGTGCTTGACCAATCAAATCTCTGCCTTCGAGTGCCAAAGGAATCGCTTGGGATTGGATCGGTGTTGCTTCTTCAAACCCGAGCTCAGTGATGGCTTGCAGCACCAGTGGTTCAAGATTGAAATCTGTGAAATTTAAATTTGTCAAAATTATTCATGCTCCTTTTATATGGTGGACATGGTGGACAATCCACTTTGTTGTCTGTATTCTTAAGTAGCGTTAATATTTATAGGGTATCCCATCAAGCCAAATTATTTTCACGAACGAATATAATTCCATGAATGGGTCCCAAACATAAGACTAAAACTACATACATGTGTTTGAAACATTTCAAAATTTTATTGCTCCATTTAGGAAAAGTTTCCTACTCAAGAATATCCACAAATTATTATATCACAAAACAATTCAAGATTACCAGCAATCTGGTTTTAAATATAAATGAGGTGATTAAATTGCCCAAAATGATTTGGCACTTTTTAGTGATCGTATTGGGTGCTGCAGCTATTGCCTGCGGCTTCAACTGGTTTTTGGTTCCCCATCAGCTTCTTAGCGGCGGGGTATCCGGTATTTCCATGCTTCTTGGCTATTTTACGAATTTGAATCTTAGTATAATGTATTTTGTTCTGAACATCCCTCTGCTCATTGCAGGTTGGTTTATTCTTGGACGTCGCTTCATTACATTAAGTATTGTTTCGGTAGCAGCCACTTCATGGTTCATCGGGCTTCTGCCTGTTTTTGCTGTGGCAACAGATCCCCTTCTGAGCTGTGTATTTGGCGGCGTGTTAGTGGGACTGGGTACCGGAGTTTCTTTCCGAGTCGGCGGCTCGACGGGCGGGCTGGACATTGTCGGTTCCATTTTCACCCGTAATCGTGATTTCCCGATTGGTACGGTAATGGCTGGCATGAACGGAGCCATTATTATGCTCGCAGGCTATCTGAATGATAACTGGAACATCGCACTTGCCTCCATGGTATCGATCTATATCACAGGCAAAGTGTTGGATCTGATTCACATCAGCCATGTCAAAGTCACATTGTACATTATTACCAATGAAACCGAAGCGATGTTGAAAAAATTGCTTGTTCGCCCTCGTGGGGTCACCAAAATCAAGACCCAGGGAGCATATACAGACATTGAAAAGGACATGTTAATGACAGTGACTACTCGCTACGAACTCGTTGAAATCAAACGAATTATCAAGGAAACGGATCCGAACGCCTTTGTTAATATTGTGGAAACAGTTGGAGTTATGGGCTCTTTCCGCCGAAGTTGAGACAGATGTACGGTTAACAATTCTAAACATTGTGGTATAATAACGGTGTACGGCTCCTAAATATGTTGTATAGCAGGATGTGCCCTTCAATTTCACAGAACCATGTGCTTTTCCGAATCGCGCCGAATGACTTACCATTTTGGAATTCGAGTAGGGAAGGGTGATTATTGTGGATATGGAAACGGTAAAACTGTTTGAAATCGTCAACAAATGGTGCCCGGAAATGCTCCCTTTCTTAAAACCGAATGAGCTCGACTCACTGATTGTTCTCCGGGATGGGCTGGGCATCCTGGAACAGGGAGACGCAATGGAAATCATTCAGTACAGTATTTGTGAGCATCAAAATGAGATCTACATTCAATAATTTTTTTTAGATTGATCACGCCGCTTCTTGTGGGGATTACCCCTCAACAGGAAGCGGTTTTCATTTTCCCATGTGTTTCATCACTTGAATAATATGGTTAAAAGCCCAGAGGCTTTATTGTATAATTCAAACATGGAATGCACATAGGGGAGTGGAAATGAATGAACATGTTTTGGGCTTTACTGGCTATGGCCTGGGGAACCTTCAGTGGTACACCAGCTACAGCTGATCAAGGGAATCAACCCTTTCAATCATTAACAAACAGTTTCAACACCGCCATCATTCAATCTCAAAAAGATCACGTCATTATTGATGCGGATAACCCGCCTGCAAAAATCGACCCACAACCCGATGCACCCGTTGTCAAAGGCATCTATGTGACGGCTTATAGCGCCGGTGGTGCACGGATGACATCATTACTCGATCTGATGGATAACACAGAGCTCAATTCCATGGTCATTGATATCAAGGACGATCTCGGATACATAACTTACCCTACGGAGAACAAGACGTTACAGGAAATGGGCAAATCTCAGCCTTTTATCCGTGATATTGATGCCTTGATGAAACGCCTGCAAAAACATGACGTTTACCCGATCGCACGAGTGGTAGTTTTCAAGGATACAATTCTGGCCAAGAAAAATCCGGAGCTCTCTTTCCGTAACAAGGACGGTTCTGTATGGGCTAACGGCAAAGGCGACAGCTTCGTTAATCCCTACAGCAAGGAAGTATGGGATTACAATATAGAGATTGCCAAGGAAGCTGCTAAATTGGGATTTAAGGAAATTCAGTTCGACTATGTTCGTTTTCCGGAAGGTTTTGAAACGCGTGCAGACGCATTAAAATACACCAAGTCTGACAAGTCCCGGGTCGACATTGTAGCCGAATTCGTGCAGTATGCACGCAAGGAGCTCGCACCGCTGGGTGTCCGAGTCTCAGTTGATATATTCGGTTACGCGGCCTCAGTACCAGCAGCCGAGGGTATCGGACAGGATTTTGTGAAAATATCTCAAAACGTGGATGTCATCTCACCGATGGTTTACCCAAGTCACTACTCCACTGGCTGGTACGGTGTAAAGAACCCTGACAAAGATCCATATACGACCATCAAAGGCTCCATGGTAGATACACATAAGAAACTTGATCCAACCAAGGAGCTGAAACCCGTTATCCGCCCATGGATTCAGGACTTTACAGCAAGCTGGTTAGGCAGTGGACATTACATCAAATACGGCAAAAAACAAGTAGAGGACCAAATTCGCGCGATGAAAGACATGGATGTGGATGAGTACCTGCTCTGGAATGCCTCCAATCGATATACACCAGATGTAAACTATAAATAATGCACTCTTATTTTTGTTCACTTTAAACCAAAAACCTCGTTCCGTATTATCTGGAGCGAGGTTTTTTTAATATGCTTTCACCCTTACCTTCCGCACAACCACGTTCCCCCTCCCTATTCAAATCGGGCAAAATCCACTACAATAAATAGCTGTCCGTACATGACAGTTTAGTGATAACTCTTAAGAATAGTGAGGCACTGCCAGTGAACATGACCACCACCAGCTTCTCTCAGAAAGTAAAGCAATTCCTGATTATATTTTTACCCATCTTCACCACACAAATCGCCCTCTCTGCCATGTCGTTTTTCGATACCAATATGTCAGGCAAGTTCTCCCCTGCTGATCTCGCGGGCGTCGCCATTGGCACAAGTCTGTGGTTGCCGGTTCAGACCGGACTAAGTGGTATTCTGATCGGCATTACACCTGTCGTCTCCCACCTGCTCGGTTCGAAGCGTAATGACAAGATTGGTCATAGCGTCATTCAAGCCTTATATCTCGGTTTGGCTGTCGGAATCGTCGTTCTTGCAGCAGGCACATTGCTGCTCAGTCCGATTCTAAACGGAATGCCTTTGGAGCAGCGGGTTAGTCAAGTCGCCTTCTATTTCCTATGTGCCTTGGCTTTTGGCGTTATTCCCCTTTTCGGTTACACGGTGCTACGGAGTTTTATGGATGCACTTGGACAGACTCGGATCACCATGATGATCACTTTGGTCTCGTTGCCAGTAAACATCTTCCTGAACTATTTGCTCATCTTTGGACGCTGGGGTTTCCCTCAACTTGGAGGTGTCGGAGCAGGTGTGGCTACAGCAAGTACATACTGGCTCATTTTTCTCCTCAGCCTCTTTTTCGTACACCGGATTGAGCCCTTTGCCCAATATGGTATCTTTCGGAAAATGCCCAAAATTTCATTGACCAAATGGAAAGAGCTGCTCAAGATCGGCGTCCCCATCGGATTTGCTACTTTTTTTGAAACCTCCATCTTTGCAGCGGTCACATTAATGATGAGCCGGTTCGACACGATCACGATTGCTGCCCATCAGGCGGCCCTGAATTTCGCTTCTACGCTGTATATGCTACCTGTGAGTATATGTATGGCCCTTACGATTCTTGTGGGCTACGAAACGGGTGCAGGGCGTGTGAGAGACGCAAAGCAATACAGTCTCCTGGGTATCGGAGGTGCCATTGGGCTTTCTCTGTTAACAGCTGTGGTATTGCTGGTATTCGGGGAACAAATTGCAGGCGTGTACTCGAATGATCGTGAGGTTATTGCTTTGACACAGCATTTCCTGATTTACGCCATCTTCTTTCAAATCTCTGATGCCATTGCCACCCCAACGCAGGGAGCACTTCGGGGCTATAAGGACGTGAATCCTGCATTGATCATAACGTTTGTCGCGTACTGGATCATAGGTCTACCTGTCGGCTACATCACGGCTACGTATACTTCACTCGGTGCCTTTGGATACTGGGTCGGACTCATTGCCGGCCTCGCAGTTGGAGCAACGGCGCTTCTCTGGAGATTGTTCCTTGTACAGAAGCAAGCCTCGGTACGTATGTCAGAAAAAAAATAAAGGATATAACAAAGAACACAGCCCTCGCAAGAAGGGACTGTGCTCTTTTGGTTTTGATTGGATTATTGGGACAAACGCTGTGCAAGCTCGTAAGTCACCATATCGAAGTCTTTTTTCGTATTAACAACTTTATCAATATCGGTCAGGGTCAGTTCTCCCTTGATAATACCGCAACCTTTGTCTGTCTCACCTGCAATCAGACTGCGTACGGCGAAATCTCCCAGACGACTGGCGAGGTTACGGTCAAACGGAGTTGGCGTACCTCCACGCTGAATGTGACCCAAGACAGTTACACGTGGCTCATATGTTGGACAGCGTTCCATCAGTTCTTTCGCTACATCCTCACCTTTGCCCACACCTTCAGCAACAATGATGATACTGTGACGTTTACCATGTGCAAAATTGGCTTTCATGCGGTCTGCCACTTCGTCCATGTCAAACGGAACTTCCGGTACAAGAATGGTTTCTGCACCCGATGCGAGTCCTGCATGTAAAGCGATATCGCCACAGTGACGACCCATTACTTCAACGATGGAAGAACGTTCGTGTGAAGACATGGTATCGCGCAATTTGTTAACTGCATCTACTACTACGCTTACTGCTGTATCGAATCCGATCGTGTAATCGGTGAAAGAAACGTCATTATCAATCGTTCCCGGAAGACCCATCGTGTTGATGCCCAGCTTGCTCAGTTTGTTGGCGCCGTTGTATGAACCGTCCCCACCAATAACAACCAGCCCGTCAATGCCGCGTGCACGCAGAATGTCTGCACCTTTTTGCTGACCTTCAGCGGTATAGAATTCCTTGCAGCGTGCCGATTGCAGAACCGTTCCCCCACGCTGGATGATATCCCCTACACTCCGCAAGTCCATTGGGAAAATATCGTTATTCAAAAGACCCTGGTATCCACGTTGAACCCCGTACACTTCGAGACCGTGAAACAGTCCGCTGCGAACAACCGCACGAACAGCCGCGTTCATCCCTTGTGAATCACCACCGCTCGTTAAAACTGCGATTTTCTTTACTGCTGTCATGATGTTTCTTCCTCCTCTAGTTTCACTTCAGGCTCCCACCACAATACGCCTGACTTACATATGCTTACGAATCCAGCGGCTAAAGATAAAGAAAAATACTCTTGTCATCGGACTATTCTTCATCAAACGCTTGGAAACGACGCGAACTTCCTGTTGTTCGCTGACTTTGGGATCAGACAGGTAAATGGCAAGCAGTCCTTCGATAATCATCCGGTGGAACGAACTTCCCGGAATCTTCTGCACATCACTGCGGGCCATCTCCACAATAAAAGCAATTCGGTCCAGCATTGTCTCCACATTCTCATAATAATTGCAGAAGTTGAGATCTCCTCCGATGCGATCTTCATCCTGATCGATTAAATAATCGAGCATAATGTGCAATGCGCATACATGAGGAAAATAGGCAGTGTGGATCGAAGCCGCCTGCTCTTCTGTCAGCTGATCATCACTCGCAGCCAGAAACAGCATGAATACGCCCAGCGTAGAGCCGGTAGCGGCGGCAAATTCGTTCCAACGGAACTGAGGTGTGCGGTGACGATGTTCCGACCACCATTCCAGCAATGCCGTTTCTCTCAGTTCCGGCTTGATGTGCTTATATACCTGCAGGTCCGTGTATAGGCCTGCCAGATCCTGAATTTGAGGCTTGGCGGATGCATAGCCTGGCAGCTGACGGGTCAGCTCCTGACATGAGGTCACCAGATTCCTTAGATATCCACCATCATCCTGCTCCTCACGGAGCGCGTAATAATTGACAGGGGTTGCTTCGGGATCTACCGCATCAAGCATTGATTGATGGAGAAGCCGAAAGTCATTCGGGTCCATCGATGTACTGCGATCACACAGATTGTCCAAATAATCACTAATAGTCTGATATGAAACGATCAGTGGAATCAGAATGTGCCTGTTCGGCAAATCAGGTAAAGCATAAACGGTCCCGCCTTCACAGTGGAACTGCTTGTCCCTGAGACTGGCCAGTGCCTGATTGCGCAATTCCTCATTCGGAATTTTCTCAGCCTGGGCACGCCATCCATCCAATTCCTTCCGCGTTTCCGGAATGGTGTATTTGTACACCCCTCTCATCAATGCCAACGGTCCACGCGGATATTGATGACGATTTCGATTTGATTGGCTCAAAATAAATGTGCCTCCACTTGGTTGAATACGTATTAGAGCGATTTTTAACCAATCCTATTATAATATGATCCCCTTAATTGTACAAATGATCTCCCGCATATTCCGCACAAAAAATCGCATCCGCTTCCAAGGCTTTGTGATATACTAGGCATATTTCATCCATCAAAGGAGTCGTTGACATGACGTCAAGTGAACCACTTTCGTGGAGACGGTTATTTGCATTTTTTGTGCCGCTGGGCATATCCGCCTCTCTCGTTACCATTTCGCACGTAATCATTAACAGTACACTCGCACGTTCCGCTCATCCCGAGACAGTCATTGCCAGCTACGCCATTGCCGGTAGCCTGCTGACCCTCACCGAGCGCCCTTCAACCCTGCTGCGTCAAACCTGTTCGGCGCTGGTTCGGGATCGCCTTTCCTTTCAGGCCCTCACGTTTGTGACCAAAATATTTCTCGCTTGTGTACTTCTGATCGGATTTCTCATCGTATATTCTCCCATTGGTACAGGTGTATTCAAATATCTGTTCGGCGTAAGCCCGGATCTGTTATCCAAAGTGATCGACGTCTACGAGATTCTCATGTATGTCAGCATCTTTTCGGTCATCCGCAACATCTATCAGGGCATCATTATTACGAATAACCGTACAAAATGGCTGACGATCGGCATGTTATTCCGCCTTGCCGGCATGTATGGCCTGTCCTTGTATTTCATATATACAGACAGCATTGACAGTGGACGTGTAGGCGCTATCATTTTTGCCGTCGGTATGATGATTGAGGCTTTGGTCAGTTTTCTCGAAGGAAACAGCATCAAGCGCAAGATGCCAGCCAAGCTGGAGGATCATCCTGTTGAAAACAAGGCAGACGTCTTTCGCTTCTACAAGCCGCTGTTATTATCCAGTTTCGTGGCCCTGTTTATCGGACCCGTCATTAACATCGTACTTGGTAAAACGACCGGGATTGCTCTGGCCATCTCTTCCTTTGCCGTTGCGAGTAGCCTGATGCAGCTGATGCTAAGCTTTTTTACATATATCCACCAAATCGTGCTGAATTTCTATCTTGTTGATGCCAAACTTGTGAAGAAGTTCGCACTGGTCACCGGATTTGTTCCTTTTGCCATGACCGTATCGATAGCTTACACCCCACTTGGACCGTGGGTATTGGAAAATGTAATGAGCGTTCAGGGCAATCTGCTACAGCAAAGTTTGTGGACACTGCGTGCGTTTGTACTGTTTCCGCTGATTTCACCTTTTCTCGACTTCAGCAATGGTTTGATTCTGCTGCGCGGACAGACCAAAACGATGTTTCGCTCCCAGACGGCAAATGCCATATGTACGGTTATCGTCCTGCTCATTCTGGTCAGCATATTCCCTGCGTGGAACGGCATGATCGGCGCAGTGGCTCAATCCCTCGGCCTGCTTGCCGAGCTTGTCATCGTCTGGCTTGTCATCCGGCGTACGCAGAAGGAACCTACCATGTCTGTACCCTCATCCGGGAAATCATCTTCCCTCAAAGGATAATAAATTGAACTGTAATCAAGAATGGAGCCTTTCATCATGAAATCAAGTCTTACCGCCCGGCCAGATCAAACCTGGCTGCGGGCACTTATGTTCACCATCTTCGGTTCCACCGTTCTGGTGGTATCGTATTTCCAGCTTTATTTCAGTCATCTGGGGTTCAGTCGGGCCGAAATCGGTTACCTGTACGGAATTGGCCCTCTCGTATCCGTATTCTCCAACATGTTCTGGAGTATGGCCAGCGACCGTTACAAAACCGTACGCAAAGTGATGATTATCTTGCTTGCCGGACAACTAATCACAGGTGTCATGCTTGCAAATGCCACAACCTTTGGTCAGGTATTTGTACTGGTGACCCTGTTTTACTTTTTCTACTACCCGGTTTATCCACTTTCCGATACGATGGCGATTACAACCGCGAGCAAGTATGGGAGAAATTTCACTTCCATTCGTGTATTTGGCTCGATCGGATATGCGTTCTTTGCGTTAAGCATCGGATACTTTCTCGGATCTTTCGGACCGGGATGGACGATGTGGGTATGTATCGCGCTGGCCGCGACTACACTCCTGATCGGTTTTCGATTAAAAGATCAGCCTTCGGGCAGCAGCACTAAAATGGATCTTTCGGGACTCTGGTCCATCTTGAAACGAAGGGATGTCCTCACCTTTTTCGGCTGCGTTTTCTTGCTCGCTCTGGGTCACCGGATGAATGAAGCCTTTCTTACCATTACGCTGAAAGATCTAGGTGCCAGTGAAGGGCTGATTGGATGGTCCCTGTTGATCTCTTCGGTCAGTGAGATTCCGGTATTTCTGCTGCTAAGCAGATACGGCAATCGCTACAAAGAACTTCCTTTGCTCACGATCGCTGCGCTGATGTATACGATTCGTTTATTTCTGATGTCCATCTCGGATACACCCGCGGCGGTCGTTGCCATTCAGACAATGCACAGCGTGACCTTTGGCATCTTCTATGTGACTGCTGTCCGTTATATCACCCGCCTTGTTCCGGATGGCTATCGCGCCACTGGCATGGCCCTGTTCACCATTGTGTGGTCCAGCGCTTCCGGTCTACTCAGCGGAACACTGGGAGGTTTGCTGCTGGAGTATACCAACAGAAACACCTTCTATCTCACTGCGATGGCGTTTTCCCTGGCCGCACTTATTGGATTTTCCATGAAGCTTTGGTCAAGCATGACTAGCCACACATAAGCATCCAACAAGGATTTCCCTTATGGAACTCAACATATCAAAAAAAGCACAGCCTCCCATGGGGGGACTGTGCTTGGGTTCATATATTCAGCTAGAAGCCAATCATTTATAAGAAATCCGTATGACCGGAAATATTCTTACAATTTGTTTACGTTAGCTGCTTGAGGACCACGGTTTCCATCAGTGATTTCGAATTCTACCGCTTGACCTTCTTCCAATGTTTTAAAGCCGTCGCCTTGGATTGCGGAGAAATGTACGAATACGTCCTCGCCGCCTTCAACTGAAATAAAGCCATAGCCTTTTTCTGCGTTAAACCATTTAACTGTACCTTTCAAATGAACAACCTCCTAAAAATATCGCCATCTATGGCGAATACCCTCATTATACTGTATGACCTTCTACATTGCAATTTATCTTTTCCATAAAAGTCGAAAAAATTTGCTTTGAATCCAAGGGTACGGTATCATTTTACCAAAACCGTTAGTTTGGAGACTACCTATGATAAAAAAACATGAAATATACAAAACAGACAAGTGGAATATGATGACCGTAGAAGTTCAAGGCAAATATCTGGTGCTTCGTGAAATTTCGGAAGAATGGGGCGAAGAATGCCATACATTCCTCAGCCGTCCTGCATTGATGCACTGGGCTGAACGCCGCTTCCCGAAAGAAGATTTCGAGAACCGCGAGGACGAATGGCGTCAATTGATGGCTGCCTTCAAAGGGGTCTAGCCCATGCAGCTTGACTCAAGCAATGTTGTCATCTTTATTATTCTTGCATTTTCCTTAGGAGTCGTGCTGATTCTGGGACGCAACTCCATCCCGGATCGTCTAAGACGGGGCATGGCTCTGATTGCCACCCTGCTGATTTGTTTCGCATTTTTCCTGATCGTTTACTTTTTGGTCAATATGGGAGCCTAGCTTCTTCAAATATTTCAAAGCCCCTCAGGTCATACTATACGGGATTATTCGTATAGTGAGGAGGAAGGCCGTTGAAATACCGCAAATCGCTGTTCATTCTGCTGGTACTTAGTCTGATTCCTTCGTCTCTCTCCGCACAAGCGAGTGGGACGAAGGCAGCTTCGTCTATATATTCATCACTTCATCAAAGGAGGATTCCCATGAGTCAACTATTGAAACGTTCCGAGGTACCTACTGAACAAACCTGGAAACTGGAAGATCTATTTGCCGATCAGAAAGCTTGGGATCAGGAATATGAAGAAGTATCGTCTTTGACCAAGAAAGCCTCCGAATTCCAGGGCAAACTGAACAAACCTGAGACACTCAAAAGCTGTTTTGAACTCGAAGATGAGATCAGTCTCAAAACCGAACGCCTCTTTGTGTATGCACGGATGCATCAAGATGAAGACACAGCTAGCCCTACATATCAAAATCTGTCCCAAAAAGCACAAAAGTTAAGCGTGCAGGTTGGTGAAGCACTATCTTATGTTACACCCGAAATCTTGTCCCTTCCGGATGATCAGTTGGATGCCCTCATTTCCAACGAGAAACTCTCTGCTTATAAGTTCACATTGGAAGAGATGAAACGTGAAAAGGCTCATGTACTGAGCCAAGCTGAGGAAGCATTGCTCGCACAGGTGGGCAACCTGTCCCAGGCACCACAAACCATCTTTAGCATGTTGAACAACGCCGATCTCAAGTTCCCAAAAATCAAGGATGAGCATGGAAACGAAGTGGAACTAACCCACGGCAGCTATATTCAGTTCTTGGAAAATCCGAATCGGGAAGTTCGCGAACGTGCCTTCAAAGCGGTGTATGAAACCTATGGCAAGCAAAAGAACACCATTGCTGCAGCTCTGAACGCCAACGTAACCAAAAACATGTTTTATGCCGATGTTCGGAAATATCCTTCCGTCATGGAAATGTCCCTTTACGGCGACAACATTCCGAAGGATGTCTATACCAATCTTGTGGATACGATTCATGAGAGCCTTCCGCTGTTACACCGTTATATGGACCTGCGCAAAAGATTGCTCGGCGTAGATAAGTTGCATATGTATGACCTTTTCGCCCCACTGGTGGATGAATACAAAATGGACATTACCTACGAGGAAGCAAAACAAACTGTTAAAGATGGCTTGAAGCCGCTTGGCAAGGATTATGCAGACGCATTGCAGGCCGGCTATGATGATCGCTGGATTGATGTATACGAAAATGAGAATAAACGTTCAGGCGCATACAGTTGGGGAGCCTACGGCACCCACCCTTACGTCTTGTTGAATCACAAAGATAACCTGAATAGCATGTTTACACTGGCACATGAAATGGGCCACGCACTGCATTCCCACTATTCGGACACTACACTTCCGTATCGTGATGCACAGTACACCATTTTCCTGGCTGAGGTTGCATCAACAACGAATGAAGCCTTGTTGATGGATTATCTGCTCAATAAATCGACAGATCCGAAGGAAAAGCTATACTTGCTGACGTATTATGCAGATCAGTTCCGTACCACGGTATTCCGTCAAACCATGTTTGCAGAATTCGAAAAAATTATTCACGAGCGTGCTGAACAGGGTGAAGCTCTCACACCTCAGCTGCTTTCCGAGATTTATTATGACCTTAATGTCAAATACCATGGAGATAGCATGGTGGTGGACAAAGATATTGAAATGGAATGGGCGCGTATTCCCCACTTCTATAACAGCTTCTACGTGTACAAATATGCGACCGGCTTCTCAGCAGCGACCAGTTTTTCCAAGCAAATTCTGGAAGAGGGCCAACCTGCCGTGGACCGTTATCTTGGATTCCTCAAGAGCGGTGGCAGTGACTATTCCATCAACATCCTGAAAAAAGCAGGAGTGGATATGTCTACGCCAGAGCCGATTCGCGAAGCTATGAGTGTGTTCAAGGAACTGATTGAGCAAATGGAACAACTAACGAAATAAGGTTGCTTTCTCGTCCATGTGACCTGATCCCTTGCCCAAATGGGCAAGGGATTTTATAATCAAGCAAGATGCAAGCTCCATGAATTAGGGTAATTGCTTACATAGTTCTGAATTGTTCAACAAGGAGGCACCACCATGAAAATGCAATGGGCACTCATCGCAGGTCTAGTTTTTGCATTACTTACCGGAATTTTTGCGGTCATTAATGTGGATTCCGTACAAGTCAACCTGCTATTTAACACGGTTCAAATCCCGCTGATTCTGCTCATTCTTGGCTGCGCCCTAATCGGTGGAATCATTGTAGGGTCTTATGGCATCTTCCGCCAATATCGACTGCAACGTGAGAACAAGCAATTGAAACTGCGTGTATCCGAATTGGAAAGCTCCGCAGCAAGCAGCTCTTCCTCTTCTCTGGATTCGTTTAAATCGATGGATACATTCGGAACGATCGATTCGGACAACGCTTCTGTGGAGTCCGATTCTATTCAGAGTCAACGAAAAGGAAATCCTTCGGATACGCTGTAACACATCAGAGGCAGCCTGCTGGCTATCAAGAATGGAATTGTACATTCTGCCAGACAGGCTGTATTCTGTTTTTAGAACAACTTTCTGCACATTCATTAACGAGGAGGAAATTTCCATATGAGTTTTACCATTGACGAATCCTATGTCCTATCTTTTCTGAAAAAGTTACTCGATACTCCCAGTCCTAGTGGCTATACCCACGATATTATTGAGATGATCCGTAAGGAAGCTGAATCACTTAATGTCTCTTTTGAATTGAACAACAAAGGTGGAGCTGTGCTCACATTGCCTGGGCAGGATTCTTCCAGAACGATCGGACTGAGTGCACATGTGGATACATTGGGAGCCATGGTGCGTTCCATCACTTCCTACGGCACACTGAAGCTCACTTCTGTCGGCGGGTTTACCATGAACAGTATCGAGAATGAGTATTGCACCATCCACACACGCGATGGAAAGACCTATACAGGCACCATCCTCTCCCTTCATCCTTCTGTACATGTCTATCCGGATGCGCGTACGTTTGAGCGAAGCGAGAGCCATATGGAAGTCCGTATTGATGAAGTGGTCTCTTCCAAGGAAGATGTTTTGGCATTGGGTATCTCTGTAGGGGACTTTATTTCCTTCGATGCACGTGCGGTCATTACGCCCAGCGGATATATCAAATCGCGTCACCTTGATGATAAAGCCAGCGTAGCTGCCTTGTTCGGTATCCTGGAATCTGCACATCGCGAAAACTGGAAACCACTACATAACGTTTCGCTGCTCATCTCGAACTACGAAGAAGTTGGACACGGTGCATCTTATATTCCTGCGGAAATCAGCGAATTGATTGCTGTAGACATGGGCGCAATGGGTGACGACCTTAGCTGCAAGGAGACGGATGTATCCATCTGTGCCAAGGATTCATCCGGACCATATGACTACGATATGACCACTCGACTGATCGAACTTGCCAAACAAGCAAGCCTTGATTATGTCGTTGATATTTATCCACAATACGGCTCCGATGGCAGCGCAGCATTACGTGGAGGAAATAACATTCGCGCTGCATTGATTGGGCCGGGCGTTCACGCTTCTCACTCCATGGAACGTACGCATAAAGACGCTGTCCTGAATACAGCGAGACTGCTCGCTGCATATATTACAACCAAGTAAATTGTGAACATGGACAAGTAGAATGGCAATACAGCATTTGAATAAATGATCAGAGTTGTGATCTCAATCTTGTCGGGCATGCCGACTTGGATATCTAAGATTCACTTTTATCATGTAAAAAGGACACTTCAGCTGCGCCGTTTAGGGGCAAGCCAGAAGTGTCCTTCTTCTTTGAAATGATTTAATCCGCTCGCTCAACATGTTCGCAATACTTACGTTCCAGAAGCTCCAACATCACCTTGTGCTCCCGGATCTCATTCTTCAGTACACGCATCGTGCTTCGCACTGCACTCAGTCCATCCTTCACCTGGGTTTCTGCTTTGCGAATTTTGTCTTGAACCATCCAGTCCACAAAGAGATTGTCGAAGAAATAGTCTGCGAATGAAAGCAAGCCTCCAAGGTGTAATTCCGTGTGTACAGCCATCTTCACATCCTCTAGCTCCTTCTGAAATCGGCGAAGACGTCTTCCGGCATCCATAATGGCAACCTGAGCATCATCCATTCTGCTGCGCTTAATATGAGTCGAGATCATACCCCCACCCATCATGTCGTATACCCCCCAATTTCCCGCAGAGGATAAAGCCTTTTCAGCACGTTCAAGTGCATCGAGCAGATACTGCCCCTCTCGATCCGCTTCATTCAGCTCCTGAAGTTCTCCCGAGAGATGTTCCCGATCTTCAGCCATTTGCTGTAATTCTGCATCTTTCTCCAGCAAATCGTTTTCCTTCTTGCCCCATAACACCTTGTAATCACTCTGCCAGAATTGATATTGCCGCTGTCCGTCCAGTTCCTGCTGCACGTGCGAACGCTGCTCCTGGATATCCGTTAACATCTGGCAAGCTGTATCGTACTCTGCCTTACTTTCCATCAACTCCAGTTCTTCTTTTTCCAGTCGATCCTCTTTTTTGCCGATTAAATGATAAAAGAATGCTGATAACGTCATACTGTTGAGTCGATCTACATCGTTTTGTTCCTTCTGCAGATGCTCCAGACGCTGCTGTACTTTCCTTTTCCATTCCGCTTCCTCCTGATTCAGCTTCTCCAGCCGATCATTCCATTTCTCGTACATTCTTCCCTTTTCCTTGATCACTGCCAATTGTTCATTCAGTTCTCTATACATGGATGTGGTGTTCTCCCCCTTCTATGGAATTCTTTATTTAATAAACGGTTTGAATATGGTTAACGTTTCATATAAATTCATTTACATCAATGCAAAAAAAATCGCCCTCCCCCAAAAGGCGACTACAAGTCGCTTTTGAGGAGAGAACGATTCATTAAAAAATACTTTAAGACTTGCTGTTTTCAATCTGTTCCGCAAGCTCATTCAGGACCGTCCAGCGTTCCATCAGTTCATCCAGATGACGCTCGGCCTCCGCCTGCTCTGCCATTAACTCCTGCAGACGGGCTGAATCGCTGAACGATTCTTCCATCTCTTTATTAATGCGGGCGAGATTAGCTTCGGCTTTTTCGATATTCTCATCAATCTGGTCATATTCACGCTGTTCCTTGAAGCTGAACTTCAGCTTAGGTTTAGCCGCCGAGGCAGCAGGTTTATTTTCCTCCGTTGCCGGTTTCACTTTAGCTGCTGTTCCCGTCGTACTTTCCTGAGAAGATCCAGGGGCATTTTTCAGCATCCATTCTGCATATTCACTGTAGTCCCCAACATGCACACGAACAGCACCGCCACCCTCAAAAGACAGTACTTTATCCACAGTCCGATCCAGGAAATACCGGTCATGGGATACGACAAATACAACACCCGGGAAATCATCCAGGTAATCTTCCAGTACTGCAAGTGTCTGAATGTCCAGGTCGTTCGTAGGCTCATCCAGCAGCAGGACATTCGGTGCAGCCATCAGCACACGCAGCAGGTACAGACGACGCTTTTCTCCGCCAGACAGACGGGAGATTGGTGTCCACTGTGACGCAGGGGTGAAGAGGAAACGTTCCAGCATCTGAGCTGCGGTAATGAGAGATCCATCAGCCGTTTTCACATTCTCGGCCACTTCCTTGATGTACTCAATAACCCGTAGAGATTCATTCATCTCCTGATGCTCCTGAGTAAAGTAGCCCAGATTAACCGTCGGGCCCACAGCTACCTCCCCGGCATCGGGTTCCAGTTTACCGGAAATCATTTGCAGTAAAGTTGATTTACCGCTGCCATTCGGGCCGACAATACCTACCCGGTCACCAGGTACCGCAATGTAACTGAGATCGTCAATCAATTTGCGGTCATCTGCCGATTTGGACAGATGCTCAATCTCCAGTATTTTTTTACCCAAACGTGTGGAACCCACGGATACCTCTAGTGAACCTGAGCGATTGGGTCCCTGTTGATCCTTTAACTCTTCGAAACGATCAATTCTTGCTTTTTGTTTCGTGGTCCGTGCTTTTGCACCGCGACGAATCCATGCGAGCTCCGTACGCAGCAGATTTTGTCGCTTTTGTTCGGATGCCGATTCACGCTCTTCACGCTCAGCCTTCAGTTCCAGGAAACGGGTATAGTTGGCTTCATACCGGAATAAACGTCCATGATCCAGCTCCAGCATCACATTTGCTACACGATCCAGGAAATAACGATCATGCGTAATCATGAGCAATGCGCCGCGCCGTTTTTGCAAATACTGTTCCAGCCAAACTACGGAATCATTATCAATATGGTTCGTAGGCTCATCCAGAATGAGCAATTCGCAGGGATGAATCAGCGCAGAAGCAAGCGCCACCCGTTTGCGCTGTCCACCAGACAATGTGCCCATCAGCGCATCGAATTGACGAATTCCCAGTTTGGACAGAATGCTCTTCGCTTCACTTTCCATCTGCCAAACCTGAAGCTGCTCCATCTCCTGGTTCAATCGCAACAAACGCTCTTGCAGTGCCGGATCGGAAGGATTAAGCTCCAGTAGCTCCATTGTTTCTGTATACTCACGTACCGTTTTCATCTCCGGGCTGTCGCCCTCAAATACTTGTTGCAAGACTGTATTATCCGGATTAAACTGCGGATTCTGTGCCAGGAACTGTATGCGCACGTCATTCCCAATCGAAATCTGTCCCTCATCCGGTGGCTCCATACCTGCAATGACACGCAAAAACGTGGACTTCCCGGTTCCATTGACACCAACGACACCAATCTTGTCCTGATCGCCCATACCGAATGAGGCGTCTTTAAACAATATTTTCTCACCATAGCTTTTCGCAACTTGCTCTACCGTCATTATGTTCATTGCTCGTAACCTACTTCTCTGTAAAATAAATTCAATATGAAGCTGCACTTAAGATGCAATTACACTCACTAACGCTATACTTGCAAAAAGGAACGACATCCGTCCAGAAACAGAGCTGCTGCAAAGGCAATTCGTTTATTCAGATGTTCCTCGTTAAACTCCGGATTCAGCATAATATCCATCTTTAGCCGATCGAGAATCCCGATATAAGCTTCTGCGAGCAGCACAGGCTCAGGCACGCCAGCATTCTCTAACACCTCACGCACCATGCTCATATATTCATTCATAAATGCCTTCATGAATTTCATCAGGTCTGGATCATTATTGGGTGCCATAAAAAACAGCTTGGTATGATTGCGACGCTCATAATAATACGTAAGGTGAGTCTTGGCGATCGCACCGAGCTTATCCCCCGTACTCTGATGTGAGTTCAACGCATGATCCAGGCGACTGATAAAACTGTCGCAATCCCGCTTGGATACGGCGATAAATAATTGTTCCTTATTTTTGAAATATAAATAAATGGTGCCTTTCGCGATGCCTGCTTCGTCCGCAATATCGGACATTTTCGTCTCATAGAATCCTTTTGAACCGAAAATACCGTAAGCTGCATCCAAAATAGCCTCCGATTTGTCTCCTTGCACAGTGCTCAAACGCACTCCCTCCCTACGACGCCAAAATGATACCCAAACCGATCGCCAAACATCCGCCGATCAACGAACTGAGCACGTTCACCAGATCATTACTCATCCAAGACCAGCCACGAGATCGAACGGTTTTGTGTCCACAATGTTCACTTACCTCGACCTCACGGCCGCACACAGTACAACGATACATATACTGAACCGTCGCGCCCAGATAAGAATCGGCAAAAGCTCCTGCCAATCCGCCGACAAGGCCGACACACATCCAGCTGAGCAGACTTAAGCCTCCGATCCCGGCAATCCAGGAAAAGAAAAACGCACCCACGCCGATTAAAGCTCCACCTATGGCAGCAGCCAGTGTCCCAAGTAATGAAACACCTCCAGAGGTACCTGGAGTCAGCACCTTCCACGTCACGACAGAGCGTGGCGGCTTACGGCTGAGACTTCCCCACTCGGTTGCCCATGTATCTGAAGTAACGGTAGCCATGACACCGATAAAAGCATACATCCAGGCCGGGTGTGGAAGGATCCAGTTCCCCAGAACAAGAAACATGCCGATTCCACCGTTAGCCATAACCTGTCCAGCATCACGATTGCCCGTCTTGGCATACGATTTCTCAAGCTCCTGCTTGCGATCCTTGCGAAATTTGGAGAACAGCGTTGAGGTAATGAAAAACAACAGCAGTGTTCCAAACCAGAACAGGTTGCCCGCTCCGTAATATATCGTACCCATGATCACAGCCGCGAGGCAGCCGGACAGGGTTAGCGACTTCTTCGCGTAGGCAGCACCCGCCACAATAAAAGCGCATACGGCGCCAATAATCCAGTCCATAAGTTCTCCTGCATGTGGCAGCATCTATGGCCCACATGACGTTTTATATTTTTGAAATTCAATTATACCACGGTTTGATCCCAATGCCGAAACTCCCTAGCCCCGCATACAAAAAACCTGATTCGGTAACTTTGAAAGCTACCAAATCAGGTCTATGATATTGCGATAAAACTGAGATAAGTGATCCTACTTCCGTTTGACCAAGAATTCGAGGATTACATCACCTCAAGTTCCAGTTCAGACCCGCTTCGTTCCACCAATTACACCATAACGGTAGAGCACACTGCGACCAAACCAATTGAACAACCGATCGGTGAGAAAGCCCATAAAGCCCAGCGAAATTAGTCCGACAAAGATCCAATCTGTGCGAAAGAATAATCGGGAATTCCAGATCAGATAACCCACGCCTTCATTCGCAGCAATCATCTCTGCGCCGATAATAGCCATATAGGAAGTGCCCATTGCCAGTCGTACCCCCGTGAAGATATACGGAGTCGTCGCCGGAACAACGACATGCAGCAAAATCTGCCATTCGTTTGCTCCCATACTGCGGGCTGACCGGATCTTGTCTTCTTCAATGGAGAGTACACCTGTCAGCGTATTTAACACAACGATGAAGAACGTTGCATACATGATGAGTGCAATCTTCGATTGCTCCCCGATCCCGAACCAGACCAGGAATAGGGTAATGAACGCAATCGGCGGAATAAAGCGGATAAAATTAAGGAAAGGTTCAGCAAACAGCCGGATCATATGAACCTTGCCGATGATAAGCCCTACCGGGATCGCTATCACACTGCCAAGTACCCAACCTGCAAGCACACGTGTAAAACTAATTCCGATATACTGCATCAGTGTACCGTCAGCAATCAATTCGCGAGCACCAAGAATCGTATCCCACGGACCGGGAATCACGTCAGGTCCATAGAGCATGGCCCCTAGCTGCCAAATCAGAATAACCGTCACCCACAATAGAGGGATAGACACCCACTTTTTCTCCAACCATCTCATCTTGCTATCACCTCAATTATTCTTCAAAATGGCTTTGAATCTGATCATATAGCGTGTTGAACTCGGATGAGGCAATGTTCCTCGGATAAGACAGTGCATTGTCGTAAATATCCGTTATCTTGGAAGATGGCCCTACTGACATAATGCCTATCCGCTGACCCAGCAAGAGCGCCTCCTGAATATCATGAGTGACAAAAATAACGGTCTTGTGGGTTTCCTGCCAAATATTGACCAGCTCTTTCTGCATCGTACGCCGAGTCATTGCATCCAACGCTCCAAAGGGTTCATCCATCAACAGGATGGCCGAATCGTTGGCTAGCACCCGGGCCAATTGCACCCGCTGCTTCATGCCACCTGACAGTTCCTTTGGAAATTTGGCTTCATGACTACCCAGTCCGACAAGCTCGATGTATCGGTCTGATATTGTACGCCGCTGAGATTTTGGCACCTTGGCCATCCGAAGTCCAAACTCCACATTCTCCCTTACGGTAAGCCACGGGAAGAGAGAAGAATCCGCCTGCTGGAATACCATGGCCCGATCCTTGCCTGGCCTATCAATCTCCTTATTATCCACCTTGAGCTGACCGCCCGACTTGGAGATAAAACCTGCAATCATATTTAGAAGCGTGGACTTGCCACATCCGCTGGGACCGAGCAGGACAAAGAATTCCCCTCCCTTGATGACCAGATCGACATCCTTGATAATATAATGTACGTCCCCATGGGTGGGGGCATTGTATGTTTTTCGAAGCTGCTCGATACGAATCGTATGCTGATCTGCAGGTAAGGACATGAGAACACCTCCAATGCAATTTTGCGAGTTATTTGCTATAAGTCACTTTATCTGGCAGTGCCTGCTTCAGGAGCTCCAGGTTCAGTTTGCTATCGAGATCAAAATCGTGTTCGATGATCCCGTTATCCACCATATATTGCTTCTGCCCTGCCAGACTGTCATAGGCTGCCTGGGTAAATCCAACTTCCCATGGATTGATTGGCAGATCCTTCAATGTGGCCTCCTTAGGCTGCTTGGTTTCCTTATACATCAGGTCTGCAACCTCTTCAGGATGTGCCTGGGCATACACGGAGGCTTCATTCAGCGCCGCGAGAAAACCACTCACCGTTTCAGGGTTCGCCTGAATGAACTCATTGCTTGCTACGAGCCCCATTCCAAGACGTACAGGAGTTCGGGACATATCGGTGAGCTGATGCACGCCTTCAAGCGCATCGAACTTATCAGTCAAGGCGGAACCAATGACCCAGGTTGCATCTAGATCGCCCTGCTTTAGTGCAATGTAGGCTTCGTCAAATGCTCCCTGACCCACCTGGGTTACCTCCTTTAGATCCAATCCCTGGTCCTTCAAATATTCATCCCACAGGTAAGGAATAAATGTACCGCGGATGAAACTTACTTTTTTACCCTTCAGATCTGCACCACTCTGTATATCGTTCTTGGCATACAACTTCCACGCGACTGCCGCTTCATTCGTAGCCTGACCTGCGGAAGCAATGACGGAGTAATCTCCTTTTGCCAAAGCGTTCAATACAGGAAAGTCAGCCCCGTAAGCAACATCCACCTGCTTGATAAATAGCGCATTTACACCTTCCGCTGGCGAACCAAACGTAATGCTCTCTGCATCAATGCCGTGGCTTGCAAAGAAACCTTTGGCAATGGCTACCCTGAACGTTGGGTTT
Organism: Paenibacillus sp. GL_099_B; assembly: GCF_057835695.1. Taxonomy (NCBI): domain Bacteria; kingdom Bacillati; phylum Bacillota; class Bacilli; order Caryophanales; family Paenibacillaceae; genus Paenibacillus; species Paenibacillus sp. GL_099_B. The sequence goes on along the minus strand of NZ_CM174430.1, from coordinate 2,216,457 downwards.
GTACTTGTATCTGCGATCCGGATTTTCACTTTTTTGGCCTCTGTGCCGGATGCGCTTTTTGCTTCGGATACCGTTTCGTTTGCAGAACATCCCGATAATATCAATAACATGGATAAGAGCATCAATAATGCACCAGTTAAGGTGGATGGTTTTCTCACAATATGCACCCCATTCGTTCTAATCATTGTTCGTCGCTCTTCGCCACCTTACTTGCCTTCATCTGATGTTGCCACACAGGCTGCACCTTCAACAAACGGCAGTGTTATCTCAACACTTACAACGGATGCAGAACCTTTGGACGCTGCTCCCGGCACTCTGTAGGCGGACACATCAATGGCTTCAATGGCAACCTCCTGCGGCTTCTCCAGCTGTGGTACCCAGTGATAAGGCACGCGATACGAACGATAGACCATATTGGTGTTCCGTCCATCCTTATAAGGGGATATATATTCCCAAACCAGCTCATACTCGGATGTAACTTCGAACAGTCTGCCATTGGAGCCTTCCGTAATTAGCGTGTTTCCATTAGGCAGACGCTGAGCGGAGCTAATATATGGACTATAAAATTTATAGGAATCTGTCGGAACGGAAAATCCCGCTTCTGCGGATGTATATTGCCAAACGATTTCCAGGGTCACCGGATTGATCTCCAGTACGCGTGAATGATCGCGAACGGCATGTTTCAAGCCGTATGGAGAAGCCGGATTGGGCAGGCCATAACCGGCCCAGCCGCCATTGTCGAATACCAGCAGATTCCCTTCTCCGGGCAAACCTTTGGGAATGATATGTGCATGATGCTGTCCAATAATAGTGCCAATATGCTTCACTTCAGGCAAAGAGTAATCCGGCCCTAGTCTCCATACGATCTTTCCACTCTGTCTGTCGGTAATTGCGATAATATTTGCTTCTCTGGCATCCCAGATAATATTGTCGGGATGGAACCGCTCGTCTCCATTCTCATAGAAATGGTTTGGACCGACATAAGAAGCTGAATTAATATGTAGCCAATCACCCACCCCACCACCGAGATGTCCAAATGAGCGTGTGTTCGGGTCACGGAACAGAACATTACGGGCGGCTTCATCGAATCCAAGTTCCTCAAAGTGCTCGTTCGGCAGCCATTCCCATAATACATTGCCCTCCCAATCGACTTCTATAATCGCATCATCAAGCAAAGGTTTATCCGAAATGGACGGGTTATTCACATTTTTATGAGCAAGAATCAGTGTCTTCCCGCTCTGTGTCTTTGGTGCAAGCCCAGGGGCGTAATAACCGACCGGATTGCCTTCACGCTGAAAATCATGGTGCTGACGAGCGTACCACAGCGGTTCATATCCCGGATCTTCGATGTGTTCGTAGCTATTGTATTTCCACACAATGTTGCCATACCAATCCACCTGAACCAAATCGACGTTGTCCTGGATACCGAACTTCGGATCTCTTCGTCCCGTGCTGCCCAATACGAAGCCACCGGGGAAGACTTTGGCCGGAAAGCCCAGCAGCCCTTTCCACAGGTGAACCTCCTTACCATTCATATCAATCAGTACAACCCCTTCCTCGCCTGCCTGATAGACGGTATAACCGCCCCAAGCCTTATCAGGGTTATATACGGTTGCCCCGGTTGGATAAATTGTTGAATGTCCCATTGATCATCTCTCCCTTGGATTGTTTGTTTTCACATCGGATCAAACGTTAATAACTGAGATAATTGCTCTTCCCGGTATTCTCCCGCTGCTTCTGTTCAGGGTCACTTTCGGTGGATGGATCGTGTTCCTTCTTCCCGTTGTTCTCTGCCAATTCCAGCAGCGTATCCGAGAACCCCTCCAGATTCGCTATCACCCGCTCATAAAATTGGCTTTGCTGCTCCAGTTCCTCCGTAGTAAAACCCTCAAACAGAAGCGTGATACATCGAGCACCGATATTACTGTTTCGCGCAAACATCTCCCGTCCACTTGCAGTAATGTCCAGCAGAACCGTCCGGCGGTCATCTTCCTTGCGCCTGCGGATCGTAAGTCCCTTTTTCTCCAACTTGTCTGTTAAAGCTGTAATGGCACCTGAAGTGAAGTCCAGTTGTTCAGCCAAATCCCCCAACCGCTGTTCCCCTTCACGAATGATTTTGTGCAGGATGAGCATGCCCGGTAAACTGACCCCCTCTACCGATATGCGATCTCGTTCTTTCACGAATCGTCTGACCATTTTACGAAACAACCAATCTGTCTTCTCCAACGCTTCCCAGTCCTTATTGCTCATTTCATCCTCCCTGTCTAACTGAAACGGCAGAAATACGAAAAAAGGCTCCCGCGGACATTCCATAGTGGAGTAGTCCCGGGAGCCTTTGGTGGTCCAATCAGCTCGATTCAGTTCAAATTATTTCACTGTTCATTTAATTAGTGTTAAAATAATTGAGTTCATCATATAACCCACTAACCCAACCTGTCAAGTGTGAATTTAAATTTGCTTTTTCGTAGCCAGATGTCCCTCATATTTAGATTACTTATCCGGTTTTAAGTTTCACTTCAGCTTTCCCGGTTACACTATCCTCAGAGCATTACATCAAACCAGCTACGATTCAGTTCGTACTTAACCATAGAAATGAGGATGACACATATGAATATGAAGCGCGTAATCATTGTCGGAACAATGATTGTTACCATGTCCTTCGCCGGAACAGCCTGGGGCAGATCAGCGATATCCCCTATACCTTTGACGAAATGGTCCATCGTTAACATAGATACCAGAGACGAGAGCGGAGATGAGTTGCTGAGTGCTCTGAATCAACAATCGGAAGATGACTTAGTTCAGGATCTGTACGCGGGTAAATCGCTGAGGATGATTGCAGATGAAAATGATGGTGATTTCAACGAGGTTGTCTCATTGCAAATAAGGCAGCTCAAGGAGCAATTAGATCAACGACTCGCAAGCGGAAGTATTAGCCCGGAGCAACACGCAGTGCAAAGCAGTGAACTGGAAGAGTTGGTCACGGAGAGTGCCAATACACCCTACAACTTGGCGTAAATGAAAAGTTTCCCATGTGCCATAGCAGAGAATGAGGGCACGCCAAAAAGGAGCGTCGAAACGCCCCTTTATCTGTTTCATATTTACTCTAAGTAAGCAGATTGATGATGCATGATACTTACTGAACTGCTGCTGCAATCGTGCATTTGCCCAAGGATTCACCGTCCCAGGCCAGTTCAAGCACATCTCCTGCTGCCGTTGGTCCAACCCCTTCTGGTGTACCTGTAAAGATGACATCTCCAGGTCCCAGGCCGTAATGATGACCTACATAATCCACAATGTCCTGAAGGCTGAAGATCATGTTACGGATATTGCCCCGTTGGACCTCGGTACCGTTCTTGGTGAGTGTAAAGTCTTTCTCAAGAAGAGCCTGGGCCCCCGGAAATGGCTGGAATGCAGTAACCGGAGCGGAGTTCTTGAACCCTTTGGCTGCTGTCCACGGATGGCCCTTTTTCTTAATGACCGTCTGTACGTCACGTAATGTAAAATCAATGCCAAACGCATACGCGTCAACCAACTCATCCACAGCCATACCCGGCTCATAATCCCGCCCGATTTGAACGACCAGTTCAGCCTCATAATGAACTTCGCCCTTTGTCGCAGGTAATTGCAGCGTTTCACTATTCAAGGCCACAACCGCATGGGAAGGCTTCATAAAGATCATCGGTTCATCCGGAACCGCGTTACCCAATTCTTCTGCATGAAGTTTATAATTTCGTCCTACACAGTATACATTGCGAATGTTTGTCAGCATGGGTTTACGACCACCTTTATCGGATTCATTAGCGTATATGGAGCATATTTATCTTTTTATTATATAAGTACATATCATATTTTCGCTATTCAAAAAATTGGAGTTTACGGCCTGAAAAATCGGCTGCTCGTTTCCTGAAAAGCCTGTTCCCACACATCAGGCCGGTTTGTACATAACATCAGCTCCGGATCAATCGCCGCAAGCCGCTTCATGATGATTTTGTCATCCACTGTCCAGGCCATCACCTGAATGCCCTCAATACGCATCTCGCGCATCAGTGATTTGTCCACATTGGTGTACCCGATGGAAAGGAAACTGCAATTCATCTGCCTCAGCACTGCTGCAAGATCCCCTGGTCGTGCATCAATAATCAACCCCGTTTTGAACTCCGGGGCCAGTTTCTTAACTTCAACCAGAGCTGCAGGTTCAAACGAAGTAATGACCACATCATGCTGCATATGTCTCTTCCTTACCTCATAAATGACCGCTGCTGCCAGACCGGGATACATGTTACCTTGAGTTTTCAGTTCGATATTCAATCGCACTTTGCCACAGGTGCGGTCCAGCACTTCACTAAGCGCGGGAACGCGCTCCCCTTTATAGGCTTTTCCTTTCCATGATCCCGCATCCAGTTGCTTTATATCTGCCCAGTCTGTCTCTCGTACGAAGCCTTCACCGTTCGTGGTGCGGTTTAGCGTAAAGTCATGAATAACGACCGGCACACCGTCACGTGATAACTGTACATCCAGCTCCATCCACTGAACTTCCGGCTGTTCCATGGCAAGTAGAAATGCAGCCATCGTATTTTCTGGTGCAATGGACGAAAATCCACGGTGCGCTACACAAAGGTTGTTCATTCCATCCCCTCCTAAATAAATAAAATGCATCTTAACTTGTAGATGCGAATCCGTTCGCATCAAAACGAATACCTGGCGAGAGCTGGGTCATCTGCTCCAGCAGAAGTTTGTTGGCTTGATCCACCATGGGAATGGCCTGACCCAACCCTGCTTCATAAGGGATAACCTTCATGCTGCATTTGGCATCCTTACTACAGCTCGCCTGAAAAACCGCTGTTTTCCACGTTTCCTCTGTTGTTGATTTCGAGAAAATAAAGTTGCCTGTACTATATGCAATCCATTTGCCTTTGTAGTACTCCACCCCTTGCAAAACATGGGGATGCCCACCTATGACCAGATCGGCTCCGGCATCTACAAATTCATGTGCCAGTCGGGTCTGGTCATTATTCGGCGTGCTTACCCGTTCTTCTCCCCAGTGTGCAACAACGATGACCAGATCAGCCTTTTGACGGGCTTCCTGAATCGCTTTTACCGCTCCAGTAGAATCGTAGGTCTCGGCAACACCCGCCCGATTACCTTCCGCTTTCCAGCTTGTTTCAGGCACAACCCGACTGAATCCAAGCAGTGCAATCTTCATGCCTTTGCGTTCCAGATATGCAGGTGCATAAGCCTCATCCCTGTTCATACCGGCCCCTGTGTGCGCTATACCATATTGCTCAAGGTAAGTTAACGTATCGACCAAACCTTCTACACCTTGATCCAGAATATGATTGTTGGCCAGATTCACGGCATCAAATCCTGCTGAAGCCATCGCTTCGAGCGCCTTTGGCGAAGACTTATATACATAGGTTTTGTCTGCTGCACCAGTTCCACCAAGGGTTACAGGGGTTTCAAGGTTTCCAATGGTCAGATCATCTTCCTTGAACAAGTTGCCGAGCTTTGCAAAGGGATAGTCATAACCGTTCTTCTCCAACAATTCAGCCACTTTGCCGGAAAACTGAATATCCCCAACAAAGTTAATGGTTACATCCTTCGCCGAATGAGATGGCTGTGTCGCCCCAGTTCCGGCACCTTCGCTTCCCTTTGAGCCGGAAGAAGCGGGAGTATCCGTCGGTTTTTTCGTCCCTGTATCCGTCTTTCCATTTGCCTCGGAGCCTGTAGCATCAGGTTTTTTCTCACCCGACGTAGCGCCTGGATTCTCAATTACCTGTTCAGCAGAATCCTCCGATTCTTCATCCGAAGTATTACCTGCCTCCGAATTCGTATTAGGTGAACTCACCTGATCACCGCCCTGTGGGCCCTCTTCATTCACTGGTTCCTGATTCACAGCCGTTTCTGTCACCGCCGGGTCTATTTGCTGCTTCTGCATGCCCACTGCGTAATAAATGCCGACGAGTCCAATTGCCGCAATTAATACCAGATTAATAATCCAAATCCGGCGTTTGCGGGCACGTTTCACTTTTTTCTTTTGTACACTTCGTTTTGATCTTGGGGGATACATAGGCAGCTCCTCTTCTTCACAGCAATCCTTATCATATTATATCAGGCATATTCTGGATTTCCATCATTCCTTGGAACTGCAAATATTGAAAGAGTTCACATCTCTCCCCTTTTCGCTTTATGGTGCAAAAAAGGCCGTCTCCCTGTAGAAAAAATCTACGTTCGAGACAGCCAAATACGTTAATTATTTTGCAGCAATCAATTGCGTAGCTTGAACTGACATTTCCTTTGCCTGTTTGATACAGTCAGGCAAGCCTACCCCTTCATAACCAGCGCCGGCAATGTATACCCCCGGCAATTTGCTGCCAAGTTGTTCGCGCAGTGCTGCAATCTGCTGCAGATGACCTACCGGATACTGTGGCATGGATTTGCGAAGCCGAGTAATTTCCGAGAAGATCGGAACGGCCTCAACGCCCATTGTTTCACGCAAGTCCTTGAGTACCAGATCTGTTAGTGCATCATCCGGGAGTTCCACATTCTGCTCGTCTCCGGAACGGCCAACATAACAGCGAAGCAGTACTTTGTCATCTGGGCTGGTGTGCAGCCACTTGGTTGATGTCCAAGTACATGCTGTAATATTGCGACCTTCCTTACGCGGAACGAGGAAACCAGACCCATCAAATACATGTTCGATATCCTTTTTCTCAAAAGCCAGCACCACATTCGCGACAGATACATAGTTAATCGCATCCAGAGCCGCTGTATCCACGTGCGGTTGCAGCAGTTCGGATGCAACATACGTAGGCACGGTAATGACTACATCATCTGCTTCAAGACGCTCTCCGTTATCCAGTTGAATGTTATATCTGGCCGCATCTCCATTCAGAACCTCCAGGGACTGCACGGAAGTGTTCAGCCGTTGATCCACGTCCTGCAATTCATGTACAAGCGCGTGAACCAGACTCTGCAAGCCCTGACGGAAGTTCAGAAAAGCACTTCTCTTCGTTCCCGTATGGGTCTCTGCCGGTTTGCGGCCCGTCATCATTCCTCGGATCAAACTACCATAATCCCGCTCCACTTCACCGAATTGCGGAAAGGTTGCCTGAAGACTCAATCGCCGCATATCACCCGCATAGATACCCGCAAGCAGCGGCTCAGTGAGGTTTTCCAGCACTTCCGTTCCAAGTCGGCGCTCAATCATATAACCGAGCGATTCATCCTCCGTTGTACGACGGGGAGGAATGACAAAATCCATTAATGCCCGCAGCTTGCCTGCCGGAGATACAAGACCACTTCTCAGAAATGGTCTCAACTCCGTCGGAATACCGAGAACGAGTCCTGCCGGCATGGGATGCAACTTGCCACGCTGCATGATGTACGTTTTTTTGGATTCCGGATTTTGACTGACCAGTTCATGGTCTATTTCCAGCTCTTTAGCCAAATCAATCATCGCCGTTTTGCGGGCTAGGAAAGAATCCGGCCCCTTCTCAATAACGAACCCATCCCGGTGCAGCGTTTCAATCATGCCACCCATGGAAGAACTCTTCTCAACCAAGGTAATGACAGGTTCAATTCCTGCTTCCCGGTAATGCTTCCGGATATAAAATGCCGCGCTTAGGCCGGTCAGACCTCCGCCGACAACAACGACACGACGTTTATGGTCTTCCATTACTCATCCGTTCCTTGCTGCCATTGGTTAATAATGACGTCACTTAACGTTTCCATGTAAAGTGGGTCACTATTGAGAGAATCGATACGCATAAGGCGCATGTCGATCTCTTTGGCAATCGCTTTGGCCTCAATATCAAGATCATAGAGCACTTCCAGATGATCCGATACGAATCCAATCGGTGCTACAAGCACATCCTCAACCTGTTCACGAGCAAGATCCTGAAGTGTGTCCAGAATATCAGGGCCCAACCATGGCTCTGCCGTCCGCCCCGCACTTTGCCACGTGAACTGCCAGTTGGTAATTCCTAAACGGGAAGCAATAACTTCCGAAGTCTCCAGCAGTTGCTGCGGATATGGATCACCGATATCTACAATTCGCGCAGGCAGACTGTGTGCACTGAAGAGCACTCGAACATCCCCGCGTTTGGCTCCTGCTTCCTCGAAAGCATCCAATTTGGCGCTAACACGTGTGGAGAGAGCCTGAATCAATTTCGGATGTAGGTGATAACTCTCAATGAAGGACATCTGGATGCCCAGTTCTTCCGCTTTCTCACGAGCACGCTTGATGTAGCTCCCTACACTCATTGTGGAAAAATGTGGTGCCAGTACGATGCCTATTGCAGTCTGAATTCCATCCTTCGCCATCTGTTCCACGCCATCCTCAATGAACGGATACGCATGCTTCAACCCTTGATAACAACGGAATTCAACCTCTTTGGAACGGTCATCCTTATTTAACGTCTCCTGAAGGGCCTTAACCTGATTATCCGTGTTTTCTCGAAGAGGGAATACGCCCCCAACAATCGCTTCATAACGATCGGTCAATTCCTTCAGTTGTTCCGGTTCAGGCGGACGTCCTCTCCGGATATGTGTGTAATACGCTTCAATACTCTCCATATTCTCAGGTGTGCCATACGACATCACCAGTACACCTACCGTATTAGTCATTAGTAACCGTCACCCCAGTCTTCAATGCTTTAGCGGAATATTCATGAATATACGCCGTGAGTTCTCTTAATTTATCCAAAGACGCTTCAGGAAATAGTCCGTGCCCCAGATTGAAAATATACCCTGGCTCCTTGATACCTTCGTCAATAATCAATTTGGCATGCTGTTTGATCAGATCCATCGGTGCAGTCAACACATAAGGGTCCAAGTTACCTTGCACAGCAAATTTTCCGCCCAGTCGTTTACGTCCCTCGGAGATCGATACTCTCCAATCCAGCCCAATCACATCGGCTTGCAGATCATGCAGGGTTGGCAGCAATTCACCAGAAGCCACACCCGGGAAATAAATTTTCGGTACATTCAAATCCGATAATTCGGTAAAGATACGAGTAATCGTCGGCAACACATACGTTCTAAAGTCGTTTGGCGAAAGCGCGCCTACCCAGCTGTCGAACAGTTGGAATGCCTTACCGCCGTTCGCAATGTGTGCACGGACATATGTAATCACCATATCGCCCAGTTTTTGCATCAATTTATGCCACACTTCCGGTTCACTGTACATCATCGTTTTGGTCCGTATGTACCCTTTGGAAGGTCGGCCTTCAATCAAATAGCTGGCGATGGTAAACGGTGCACCGGCAAACGTAATCAGGGGTACATCCAGTTCCTTGTCCAGAATTCGAATCGTCTCCAGAATATGAGACAGATCTCCTTCAACATCAATAGGACGCAAACGATCCACATCTGCCGCCGTGCGGATTGGATTGTCTATAACAGGTCCAATATTTTTAACAATATCGAAATCTATACCGAGGGAAGCAACCGGATTCATAATATCGGAATACAAAATAGCCGCATCCACACCGAGTTTACGTACCGGCATGAGTGTAACTTCAGCTGCTAGCTCAGGTTGACGGCAAATTTCGAGCAAAGAATACTTTTCCTTAATCTTGCGATATTCGGGATCATAACGCCCAGCCTGACGCATGTACCACACGGGAACACGGTCCACCTGCTGTTTGAAGCTGGCCTGAATCAGACGATCATTATAGCTCATGTAAGAAGCCTCCAATAGTTTTTGGACTCATAAATAACATTATGCCCTTTTTAAAGAGCGGTAACAACCACGTGTCGATCTGTTCCGATGACAATACTATGACATTCCTTACATCCCCTCATCCATATGCAAATTATGTTATAATGAAAGAATCGTGTTTTTTTGAAACGTTGCAGAAACGATCGGAAAGGAAGTGAAAGCACTTTGAAAACGTGGAAAGTAAACCTCATTGTGCTTTGGTTTGGACAATTTCTGGTCAACTCGGGAATGACCATGATTACCCCGTTTTTGTCCCTTTATCTCGCCAGGGATCTTGGCGTGGTTGGTGAGCATGAAATTGGCATATGGGCGGGATTTATATTTGCTGCCAACTTCCTCACCTCATTTTTGTTCCAGCCTTTGTGGGGCAAATTGTCTGACAAGTACGGTCGAAAAATTATGTTGCTGCGTTCCGGATTCGGGATGGCGATTGTTATCGCCTTGATGGGTTTTGCACAGAACCCATGGCAGCTCCTTTTATTACGACTGCTCAACGGTACGATCTCCGGTTTCAACCCGGCAGCAGTTGCGTTGATCTCGGGTACAACGCCGAAGGATCGCATGGGTTTTGCCATGGGCATCAGCCAGTCCGGCCAGGTAGCCGGTACGATTCTGGGTCCACTGATCGGCGGTTTGCTCGCTGATGCGGTTGGCTTCCGCCCTATCTTCTATATTACAGGCGGACTGATCTTTGCAGCATCCATGCTAGCGATGTTCCTGGTACGGGAGACCTTTGACCGAAAAGAAGCGGCTAAACTGCCGGAACAATCCGTTTTGTCCGGTTTGAAAGAATTGAATAAGTCCCCTCAGCTGCCTGCGCTATTCGCTGTAACGTTTTTGTTGCAATTTGCCATGATTAGCCCGATGTCACTCTTGCCGCTGTATGTACAGAAATTACATGCTTCGGATGTCAATGTGGCCTTCTGGGCAGGGCTTGTCGGCGCTGTCACGGGACTATCCAATATGGCCATGTCCCCGATTCTCGGGAAGCTCAGTGACAAGATAGGTTCACATAAGGTACTTACGTTCTCTCTTATAGGAACAGGGCTCATGCTTATACCTCAAGCTTTCGTGCAGACGGTATGGCAGCTCATCATCGTCCGTTTCATGATGGGTGTGTTTATGGGCGGCCTGCTTCCGAGCGTCAACTCGCTCATTCGCTCCTACACGCCAGATAGCATGATTAGCAGGGCGTTCAGTTTTAATACGAGTACACTCGCGCTCGGTAACATGCTTGGAGCCGTAATCGGCGGCTTTATGGCCGGGTTCATTGGCATCGAAGGACTGTTTATCGTCTCTGGTGGGCTGCTGCTGCTCAATATGGTGTGGGTGAGATTCAAACTGTACAAAAAGCCCCCTCTGATCAGAGAATCCTGACGCTTCGATTCAAAAGATATTAATTCTTATGAAAAAGCCGCTTTCAGCGCCCATTAGGCATGAAAGCGGCTTTTGGCATTCATTTGTTCAAACCTCAACATGGATTCATTGTGTCAGATGGCTTGTAAATTGAACTTGTGAATTGAATCGGATATTCTTTAACTCCAAATACAAAAGCACTTTGAATCGGCTGCAAAACCGTTTCCGGCACAAGCTGAATGTCTTCCATTTGGCGAAGCATCGTCTGAAGTACAACCCTCGCCTCAAGTCGTGCAAGCGGCGCACCGAGACAGAAGTGAATACCAAATCCAAAACCCATATGTCTGTTCGGCTTGCGGTCAGGCACGAATTTCTCTGCCTGATCGAATTGAGCGCTGTCCCGGTTGGCCGATCCTACCCAGGATATCACCTGTTCCCCCGCCTGAATCGTTTGCCCGTTCAATTCTACGTTTTCTTTGGCAATACGCCCAATAGCCACAATTGGCGGATAATATCGCAACGTTTCTTCTACCGCAGTCGGGATAAGTTCAGGGTGTTCCCGCAACTGCTTCTGAAGCTCAGGCTGCTCTGACAGAATACGAACGGCATTGGTAATTAGATTGGTTGTCGTTTCATTACCGGCAGCAAGTAACAAGATGCAAAATCCGACCACTTCCTCTGCCGTTAGCTTCTCCCCTTCAATCTCCGCAGCAAGCAGTAAAGAGATCAGATCCTCCTCTGGTCTCTGACGTCTTTCTTCCATAATGGTCGTGAAGTAGCTCGCCAGTTCCTGCTGGTTCCGTTTCTTTTCTTCCATCAATTCCTGGAAAGCTTCATCACTGTCATCCCGCGCACCCTTCACAAGTGCATCAGACCAGTCTTTAAACTTTTGGCGATCTGAAGCAGGGACGCCAATCAATTCGGCAATCACGATAACCGGAAGTGGAGTAGCAAGATCATCGATAAGACGCATACGGCCTTCTGAAAAGTGCGTAGTCAATAATTCATCAGCGATTTCCTGAATACGCGGAGATAATGCTTCGATCGCTCTAGGTGTGAACGCCTGATTAACCAGATCCCGCAGTTGTTTGTGCTTCGGCGGATCTGTAGTAAGCATGCTGGCGTTGGCACGATCACGTTCAGAAGAGAACAGTTTAGGGTTTTTCAACACATATTGCACATCTTCATATCGGAAAACATCCCAGCATTCTCGATGGTTGTCATAGCGGACTGGAGTATTTTCACGAAGTTCAGCGTACACCTGGAAGGGAAGTAATTGCTGCTCCACCGCCTCCAGCTCCCGGATCGGAATGTAATTGGCATACTTTCTGGGTGCTCGGTTCATCGTTTCTCCTCCAATCATTAATATATATTTATTTACATATTGAAATCACCATATATTATAGACTCAATGCTTTGAGCATACAAATATTTGGCAATAATTGAGCCTCATTTCCTAGGACGTTTTACAAAAAATCGTCAAGACTTGCTAACTTATACCCCCGCTATTCGTTTTGGATAAGATCACTTCTACTATGGACGATACTGCAACACTTTCCCCAGTATCTTTCAATAGCCCTATCAGGACAAAAGACTCATATGTCATAAAATATGACGTTAAAATTCATTTAGTATGATTTCATATTCCCCATTCTCTTTTTTCATCTCCTTATATTTATCCATAAAACCTTATAAATACGCTTTATACTCTATATATCTATTAATGTAACCGATTACTCTATCTATATCTGCAATTGTCATATTATTTAACATGAAATACAATAAATTTGAACTTATATACATATCATCCTCAACAAACATCACACGAAACTAACCTGAAGGAGAGTGCTATTCATGAAAAAAACTTCAAATCTTCGTCCTTGGGCTGTATGGAGCACAGCTGCTTTGACAGCTTTGACCATCTCCCTGTCCCCAATCGGAACCTATGCGGCTCAGGCGGCTACGGTAGAAGTGAGCGGTACAACTAGCGCGCTTCAGACCGCATCATCCACTCCGGCTCGCAATACGACCATCCCTGCTCTATCAGATTCGTTCAAACAATCCGCACTGCCTAATGTTCTGGTCATTGGAACGGGTGGTACGATTGCTGGTCAATCCGAGGATGCAACCAGCTTCCAGAACTATAAGGCCGGTACACTCCCGATTGGAGAAATGGTCGACGCCTTACCGGACAAACAGAAGATTGCAGATGTTAGCACACTCCAATTCGGAAATTCAGGTTCAGGTTCTTATACCATGGCTGATCTCTATGACTTGTCTCAGACGGTAGATAAGGCTCTGGCTCAGTATGACAGCGTTGTAGTTACCACCGGTACAGATACCATGGAGGAAATCGCTTACTTCCTCGACATGACCGTACAAAGTGATAAACCCGTCGTCATTACAGGGTCCATGCGCCCTTGGACGGTTATCGGCTCAGATGCACAAGCGAATCTGTACAACGCCATAAAGCTCGCAAGTAGCGGGCGCACCACTTCATTTGGGACCGTGCTGATGTTGAACGATACCATTCAATTGGCACGCGGCGTGACCAAAACGAATGATTATCGAACAGACACGTTCGAAACCCCGATGCTTGGTGCAGTAGGTTATATTGATGAAGAAAACATTCGAATTTACCGTGCTCCTGCACGTGCCTTGAAGCCTGAAGGTACATTGAAACCGGCATTCGACCTGAGCAAAATCAAGAAGGCAGATCTCGCCAAAGTGGAAATTGCGATTTCCTATCAGGAAGCTGGCGGCGAGGCTATTGAAGGATTTGTGAAAGGCGGCGCCAAGGGAATCGTAACGTCCGGTACAGGAGCAGGCGGTATTTCCAGAGCGATGGGACAAGCACGTACCAAAGCGGTCGAGGATGGCGTAATCTTCGTAACGACCACTCGGACAGGTTCAGGCAGTGTATATGGCGGAGGGAAAGGCGTTATCGCCGGTGACAACCTCAGTCCTCAGCAAGCACGCATTTTGTTGATGCTCGGGCTGTCCTTCAGCGATGATTTTGACACCATCCAAAAATGGTTCGAGACTTACGGAACGCCGGAAGTTTAATAAGGCTCTCATCACTTTATTTCAATAAGCAGAAAGAGACGATAACATCCTGAGATTCAGGAGTGTTATCGTCTCTTTCTTTTCGAATCGACCGCGCATGTCACTCGTTATAGTGGATCTGCATCTTTTTCTTACTTCACCCAAGCCAAAGCCAGGCCATCATAATCCGGCAACATCGTCGTTACGAGGCGCGGGTCACTGGCCATCTGCTCGTTGAAGCGTCGAACCGCGAGGACAGCCGGGCCCTGCTTGTCCGAATTCAGCGTACGTCCGCGCAGGAAACAGTTATCTCCCACAATGACCGCTCCAGGCCGCGCGAGCTTAATGGCGTAATCGAGATAAACGGGATAATTCTCCTTGTCTGCATCGATGAAGAAGAAATCGAAGGTACGTCCTTCCTGTGCCAGCTGCTCCAGACTGGCGGCTGCGGGGCCAATTCGATATTCGACTTTATCCCCAAAGCCTCCTTCCTCCAGATGACCACGAGCCATCGCTGCGTATTCCTCTTTCAGTTCCAGCGAAGTCAGGGTTCCCCCGTCACTTAAACCGCGAGCAAGACAGATACCGCTGTATCCGCCCAACACGCCAATTTCGAGTATAGCCTCCGCTTTAGATGTCTTCGCGAGAAAAGTGAGCAAACGGCCATAGGCCGCTGCAACCGAAACTTCCGGCATGCCGTTCGATCGGATGGCTTCTTTTACCTTTAACAAGAGATCATCCTCTTGAAATAATTGATTTACATATTCATCAGGGGTCAGATTCACCGCTAAAATCCTCCTTGGACACTTGGACTGCTTTCCATATGGATGCCAATGTTCTATAATAAATGTTTGTTGTCAAACACAGGCGGTTGACTGCTGCATCGGCTCGAAAGGTGAATGCATAAGCTCTCCGCATTTCTCATTGTAAGTTTTTTCACGGAAAGCGGCAAGGCCGCACCGTCACTATACAGCTGAGAGAAGGACATTCCTTCTTCGGCTTGAAATGGAGTTGAAATGAATCACATGGCTCAATTGCAATTGATTGCGACCTCGGCGATGGGACTCGAGGCTGTTGTCGCCCGGGAACTGAAACAACTGGGGTATGAGGATGTTACGATCGACAATGGCCGGGTTTTCTTCACTGGAGATTATATTGATATTTGCCGGTGTAATCTGTGGCTGAGAAGTTCCGACCGGGTGTTGGTCAAAATGGGTGAATTCCCGGCGACAACTTTCGATGAATTATTTGAAGGTACCAAAGCATTACCTTGGGAGGAATGGATTCCAGCCGATGGCGAATTTCCGGTTGAAGGTCGCTCCCAGAAATCTCAGTTGAGCAGCGTGCCTGCATCACAAGGGATCGTGAAGAAAGCAATCGTAGAGAAACTGAAGCTGACTTATGACACGGAGTGGTTCCCAGAGGATGGGTCTCGTTATGTGATTGAGGTCATTCTGCTGAACGATCGCGCCCTGCTTACATTAGATACGACGGGACCAGGTCTGCATAAACGGGGTTATCGTAAACTCGTAACCGAAGCACCACTCAAAGAAACGCTTGCTGCGGCACTTATTCAGCTCAGCCGCTGGAATGTATCACGTCCATTCTATGATCCATGTTGCGGTTCAGGCACAATGCTGATTGAAGCCGCCATGATCGGCTGGAACATTGCACCAGGACTTCGTCGGACCTTCAACTCCGAGAACTGGGCTGTCATTCCTGAAGAATTGTGGGAACAGGCGCGCGAAGAAGCATTTGACGCGGTTCGCGACGATATTCCATTGCAAATTTCGGGCAGCGACATCGATCCGGAAGCTATTGAGGTAGCACAGGCAGCAATCAAGAGTGCCGGCTTCGCCAAAGACATTGAAGTCAGCGTACTACCCGCTCATCGTGCAAGACCACAGGGCGAATACGGTGTCATTATTACCAACCCTCCATATGGTGAACGTTTGAGTGAAGAGAAAGAAGTGCAGAAGCTGCTGCGTTCTTTAGGGCGCAGTTACCTCGATTTACCGACATGGTCCTTTTTTGCCATCACGTCGACCAAATCTTTCGAGGAAGACTTTGGCCACAAGGCAGACAAGCGTCGTAAGTTGTTCAATGGACGCATTGAAACCCAATATTATCAGTATTTGGGCCCACTGCCTCCAAGAAATAAAACACCACAACAATAATAACATTGGAATGATCAAGCGCCCCTGCCTTCAACGGCTGGGGCGTTTTTTTGTATTTATTCCGGGAGACTTATGGATGATCTTGATAACATTGCTTCCGCATGAAGTTTTTCTCCCTTGGGCATAGTTGAAAAGCCATGACACCACGCTATAATGGATAAAGTCCTATTTTACATTCCGTTAACAAAACCATTCATCAGGGGGGAGACATATATGTTTGTCACTAAGCCAACACGCAGCCTTACGCCGCGCGGGCTTCTGAATCATCCACTTACGTTATATCTTATTTTTCTTGTACTCATGCTACTCAAATTAATGTGGCTCCACCACAATCTGCACGCTTACAATATTACGATGGGGCTTCTGGACAAAGTGATTGCCATCGGTTCGCTACTGATTCTGTCCTTCTGGACCTGGTGGCTGCCTCGCCGGGGTATGATCATATCACTCGTTATTCTCAATCTGCTGCTCACTGCACTGATCTATGCGGATATGGTTTATTATCGCTACTTTCAGGATTTTCTAACTATTCCT
This sequence comes from Paenibacillus sp. GL_099_B, assembly GCF_057835695.1. Classification (NCBI taxonomy): domain Bacteria; kingdom Bacillati; phylum Bacillota; class Bacilli; order Caryophanales; family Paenibacillaceae; genus Paenibacillus; species Paenibacillus sp. GL_099_B. Next base: position 2,199,624 of record NZ_CM174430.1, on the reverse strand, counting down.
GTGTTGATGCAAGCCAGACAGGTCGACGCTTTGGGAGACAGCATTGCTACGCTTATCTACGCCAGTGATCTGTGGTTCTTCGTCGATTGGCTTGTGATTATCCCATATGCAGCAATCCTGCTGTTCAGCAAACGTAACCGCCGTCGAGATTACAGCGCATATTCCAACGGGTTAAACTCTTACTCGTCAAATTCAGGCAAATCAAGCGTGCGTCGTCGACTCACCGCAGGTAGCATTGCCCTGGTGTTGGGTCTGGGGCTCGCGGTTGGTCCGATTTATTTTTATAGTAAAACCTGGGCAAAAGGGTTGTTTGATAACAACTGGTGGAACGTATCCATGTACAACGTTACCGGACTTCTTGCTTTTCATGGTTATGATCTGTACAACTATGCCAAAGACCAGCTCGGCTCTGGACCAGAGGTCGATCCTGCCGATCTCGAACAGGCGGAAGCTTATTTCGCCAGCAGACAACAGGCTGACCCACTGAAGGATGCGATGTTTGGCAAGTATAAAGACAGCAATGTGATCATTGTCCAAGGTGAAGCCTTCATGAATTTCATGATTGGTCAGAGCATTGGCGGACAGGAAATTACGCCTCATTTTAACGAGCTGATGAAGGAAAGCCAGTACTACAGTCACTTTTATCACCAGACAGGTCAGGGGCGAACATCGGATGCTGACTTTGGGGCCAATATTTCATTGCATCCACTGTCGGTTGGATCCGCGTTTGTCCGTTACGCAGACCACAGTTACGATTCTCTACCTTCTATCTTGAAGGATCATGGTTATAGTACGAATGTATTTCATGCCTATGAGAGCGGATTTTGGAATCGCTATACCATGTATCAGAATATGAAGTATGACAAGTTTTACAGTAAAAATGATTTTGAACAGGATGACCCGCTTGGCTGGTCGCTATCCGATGAGTCCTTTTTCCGCCAATCGGTTGAGAAAATGAGCAGTGAGGTTACAGAGCCATTCTATTCATTCCTGATTACACTCAGTAGTCATCATCCATACGCGTTGCCCCAAGATAAACAGCAGCTGGATGTCGGGGAATTCAAAGGAACGATGTTTGGCAACTATCTGCAATCTGTTCATTACGTGGATTCTGCGCTCGGAAACATGGTGGAAGACCTGAAAAATCGGGGATTATGGGACAAAACGATCTTCATGTTCTATGGGGATCACGATAATTCCATTAAAGAACAGCCACAATATGAGAAATTTCTCGGACGTTCGCTGAATGATCTGGATATGGAGCAGATTATGAACGAAGTGCCTTTGCTGGTGCATCTGCCTGACGGAGCCGCAGCGGGAACGATTGACGAGCCTGCGGGACAACTGGATATTACACCTTCAGTACTGCATCTGCTGGGTATTTCAGATCAATCCTACTACCACATGGGCAACGATGTGTACGACAGTTCCTCCCGCATGGTGATATTGCGCAGTGGTGCATTTACAGATGGCTCCCTGTTCTATATCCCTTCGGATGATTACCTGTATGACAGCGGCTCCTGTTACGATCTGTCTACAGGCACCAAAACGGATATTAATGCTTGCCGATCTGGTCATGATGAAGCAACGAAACGACTGCATGTGTCAGATACGGTCAATACGTTTGACCTGATCTCGCGTTTTCGCGAGGAGCAAGCGTCTGAGTCCTCATCCTAACAGACACTGAGCGGAACGGTGCGCCGACGGAACACTGTATATTTCATGTTTGAAAGTTAACCCGACACTACAATGAAATGGAGCTAGTGCACTACCATGACGTCACATACAGATCAATTCAATATCGAACAAAAGCTGTTCGAGGAAGCTGCAAACTTTGTCAAACATCGTTACCCTCAAGGGTGGGGCGGCGCAGCTGCCGTTTATACTGAAGCTGGCTCGCTATTAATCAGCGTAGCTCCAGAAGTGATTAATGACGCCACGCATCTGTGTATGGAAACAGGCGCCTATCTGGAAGCTCACAAATTAAACGAGCGGGTTACTCACTCGATCTGTGTGGCACGCGACGATGAGCACTCGGAATTCAAGGTCCTCACCCCTTGTGGTGTGTGCCAGGAACGACTGTTTTTCTGGGGAGAAGACGTGAAGGCTGCCGTGTACGATCCAGATGGAGCTTTAATTTACAAGAGATTGGACGAAATTCAGCCTTACCATTGGACCAAGGCATACCGGGATAAGTAAGAAGTTAAACTACAAGTGTTGAGGCTGCGATCCGTTGCATGCTTCAGCACTTCTTTTTTCGAGGCTGGCAATAACAACAACCTTGCGAATGATAGAAAGTCGCTATATAATTGTAACTGTATTGGTTTCATTTATAAATGATGGAGGTTTTAATTGATGAATATTGAAATATGGTCCGACTTTATGTGTCCTTTCTGTTATATTGGCAAACGTCGTCTGGAGAATGTACTGGCACAATTCCCACACCGCGATGAAGTTAAATTACAGTTCAAAAGTTTTGAGCTCGATCCAAATGCTGAATTGAACAGTGGCAAAACCAACGCGGAATATCTGGCTTCCAAATATAATATGAGTGTCGAGCAGGCACGCGGTATGAATGCCCAGATGAATGCCAATGCTCGCACGGCTGGACTGGAATACAACATTGATGAGATGGTCCCTACCAACTCCTTCTCTGCTCACCGTCTGACCCATTGGGCAGAAACACAAGGGAAAATGCTTGAACTGAGCGAACGGCTATTTCAAGCGATCTTCATTGAAGGTAAACATGTCGGCAATACCGATATACTGATCGAGTTGGCTGAAGAAGTGGGTCTGGATCGCAATGCCGCAGCAGAAGTGTTGTCAAGCAATCAATTCGCAGACCAAGTGCGTGCCGACCAGGCCGAAGGCGAACAGTTAGGCATCCGAGGTGTACCGTTCTTCGTATTTGATCGCAAGTTCGCTATATCTGGCGCTCAACCGGATGAGGTGTTCCTTGACGCTATTCAGAAAGCATGGGACGAGCGCTCCCCTTTCACCATGGTAGAGTCCAACACCACTGACGCAGATGGCAGTGGAGTATGCACCGAAGACGGCTGCGAGGTTCCGCAACCGGATCAATCCAAATAACACAAAAGCAGCAGGATCAAGGGGCTTCCCCTGAACCTGCTGCTTTTTTTACTTTTCCCTTTTAAATCCATCCACATAAGATGAACTCATAATTTACACTATAACGGAGAGGGCAGAACAAATCTGGAGAAGCGGAGCTACAAGCTTTCTGAAAGAAAGCTGCAACGGAAGCATATGCTTCGCATTTATCACTGGATTTTACCCTTTGAAGAAAGGGAATTCCAAAAATCCGGGGATAACGGCGATCGAAAGATTGTTCTGCACACGTAGTGGCCTAGTGTAAAGGATTATGCTTTCATTTTATATCACGAAGAACGATCCGTAACCGGAACAACTACACGCAGATCATTAAACACTTGTTTCGGAATTGAGCCACTCGCTCAATCCCAAAACAGCTGATCCGGATGTGGTCCTGTCCGTTTATCCGAATCCAGCGCATCAATCAGTTTTAGCTCATCTGGAGTCAACTCAAAATCAAAGATGTCCGCATTCTCGCGAATCCGCTCCGGGGTAACCGACTTCGGAATCGTCACGATCTGGTTCTGGATATCCCAACGCAGAATAACCTGTGCTGGTGTTTTTCCGTATTTCTGGGCCAAACTTTTCAAAGCCGATTCCTTGTTCAATTTACCTCTCATAATGGGGCTCCATGCCTCCAGTTGAATGCCCTGCTCCCCGCAGAAATCCTGCAACTCCTGTTGAATCAGACCCGGATGCAGTTCTACCTGATTCACCGCAGGTACCGTTCCACCTTCATCTATGATATCGCGCAGATGGTGTACTTCGAAATTACTTACACCAATGGCACGTACGCTTCCTTCGCTATATAGACGTTCGAAAGCTCTCCACGTCTCCTTATACTGGTCTCTGCCAGGCCAGTGAATTAAGTATAGATCAATGACATTCAATCCAAGCGCCTTCTGACTGGCCTCAAATGCTCTCAATGTCGAATCGAACCCTTGATCCTCATTCCACAGCTTGGTTGTCACAAACAGCTCATTCCGGGCAATACCGCTGCTCGCAATGGCTTGTCCAACTTCCTCTTCATTTCCATAAACGGACGCCGTATCAATGCTCCGATATCCGACTTCCAGTGCAGTCTCCACCGCTTGCTGTACTTCTTTGCCCTTTGCTCGATAGGTCCCAAATCCCAGCCATGGCATCGTCACGCCGTTGTTCAGAATCGTACAATCTGTAATATGTTTTGTCATTCTGTACCTCCTGTGTGAAATTTGCCTGCTCTTGGTCTATTAACCTTCTCACAAAATTTTAAGCGGCACGTTACATACAGTTTGGCTGAGATCCATTTCTCGGGGCCATTCAAAAAGAGACATGAATAACCCGCAAAGCACTGCTGCTCTGCGGGTTTCTGTTGTGACAGGAACGCCTATAGATCCCCTTGCCCATTCTGACTCTGGATCGAGTTCAATCTTCTCTTCTCCTCAATGAACATCTCTTCTGCCAGCTCAACGCCCTGACCTCCAAGCGAACGTTCAGCTTGACGCATAGCCTGCTCGGTATGCGCCAAACGGCGTTCTGCCTGTTCAATGGTCTGTTCTGTTGGATGTGACATTGCCTGTGAAACGGCAAAATGAAGTTTGTTCACTGCATTCTGCGCCTGGGATACGGTCGTATCGGCTTGCAAACTGGAATCATAACGCTTCGGCATGAGTATTCCTCCTTGGGATCATGTTCCTGTTACCCCTTTAGGATGGTTGACATCGGCCTTCCTTATTCTTGTTTTGTTGAAACAATAAAGGATTACTTTATGTTCCCCATGTGAGATTAAAGATGAATATTAATGATGTGTATAACCTTTTCCGGTCTGACTGCGTTTATTTGATAAGTATCTTTTCACAAGGAGGTTTGTATTTGAAGAACTTTTGGATTCTATTCATTCTGGTACCTTTATTGCTACTTACCAGTGGCTGTACACCTTCCACGTATGAAATAACGGGATATACAGGTTCCTCTATTAATGACGAGATTCCGGTTCCCGAGAATGCAAAGCAGCTGAGCGTATCGACATATTCAGACAACCCAAACATTAAAACAGGCATTAAATATGAATTGAAACATATTGGAGGAGAACAGGGATTATATGTACCATCCGATTATTTTGAGAAGTTATCCGAAGCCGGATGGGTTGAGGTGAAAGAAGAGCGTATGGGGAATGTTCATTATTTTAAAAAAAGCGATACTGTCATCGCTATTGAGATTCAAGAGGATACCTTTAAGATTTTTGAAATGAGGCAGGACTTCACCTTTTAATCTTTTATCATTCCCGATCACAAACTAAAAAAAGAGAGGCCACAGCCTCTCCTTTCCCTTCGTGGACAAGTTTGCCCACTGCAATTTCATACCATTACTTCACGAATTTCGCTACTTTTGCAAGCACTTCTTCTTCTGACGGTGCACTGATGTACCGACCGTTGATGAAGACAAAAGCACGCTTCGCGCAAGGACCGCAATACGATTTGCAACCAATTTTGATCTCCGTATCCGGAGCCATTTTCTCCAACTTGGCTACAATCGATTTTAGTCTAATATGATTACATTTTTCGCATACGCGGATATCGTTAGCCATGAGTTCCCCTTCTTCGCTCCCTTAGTGGTCGCCGTGGTTGCCTTTGGATGGGTTCGTAATAACGAATCCTTCTTCAGGGAAGTAAAGGTAATCAATTTTAACGCCATCCAGCAAAGGTTGATCATTTTCAAGAATAACGTCGATCTCTTTATCCGTAGATACGACCGTATCATTTTCTTTTGGCGTATCGATATCGAGTCCGTAGTGGGCATGGTCTCCATGTGCATGCGTGATCACAACGCGCAGCAATTTACCTTCGTTCTCAGGCTTGTCCAATTCAAGTTTTAATACTTTCGCGGCATTACGTGTAATTTTGCAGTTCATTCCATTCATCTCCTATATCGTAATTGCTGGTTCCAACAATTTTTCAGTATTTCTAAACTCCAGCATCTATTGTAAAGAAAATTACTGCGCTTCGCAATAACATTGATGCAAAATCGATGTTAAAACCACCCATTTTGTGTCGGATTAAGACGATGCGCCCGCTGTAAGTACCGGATATTTGCGCTCCGCACGACTTACAAACCAGTTCATCAGCAACAACGTAACCCCGATATCATCTATAGGCATAAACGGCATCACGTCGGGAAGTACCCAGTAGAGCAGCGCCGGGATGATGAACAGCAGCTTTTCGCCCAATGGAATCTGCGGAGCCCGCAACAGACGCGGCAGCCGTTTGAATACTTGTGTCCATCGTTTGAATGACAGCAGTCTTCTCCACTTCATATGAACCCCTCCGTATAAGTATTGCACTGAAATAAAACAGCACACGTTATAGTCACACCCATCATTACCCGTTCCAGAGCGATCCGGAACGAATGATGCAACATGCAGATTAAAAAACGAACGCCGGTAACAGCGCCCGTTCCTGTTATACGAGTGGACAACCAGTAAGTTTCATGTCTTCCCATCCAGATTATGTTAAGTCAGGTTTCATGGATTCTCAGTGTTTCCTGTTAGTGCTCTCGATCTGATAATAATTCAGCCAACAGCATGCCAACCTCTACGCAGATGTCATCGAACTGATCCATAGGGAGTGGGTTTACCCCGAGTCCCACCTCTACCGTGAAGCCAGGCTTCCGAAACTTCTGGATGAACCAGTCTTTGTACCCTGCATCGCTTCCACCCAGCTTGACTGCCCTGTACCCTGAAGCTCTTGCCAGTCTGCGTGACAGCGGAGCACTCTCCTTTGGCTCCAAATCGCGGTAGTTCCAATAAATTTCCTGCCCCTGGCTGTGCAGCGAGACAACAGCATCGAAATGATGTTGTTCGGTCCACTGTGCAAGCGCCCACGCCTCCGGTTCAGATAAGGGAGCGGTTCCTGCATAATCTCTGGGCCCTGGGGACGTTATCCCTCTTCTAGCTGCCTCTTCATCCCAATAAGCCGGAAATTGATCGTTAAGGTCTACCCCCCTGATATTGGACTTCCAATGCGTAAAATGGGAGCGTCCGGCATTCCACTCCAGCAATTCTTCTGCATGGGGATGATCATTAACCACGCCCTCTTGCACCAATTCAACTCCATCCGGATTGACCATGGGTACAGCCCACAGCGTGGTTTCCTGCATCCAGCGTTCCGTCTGGAATTGATGCCATGGCGTATGTGTACTGTAGGCCTTCGCATATTCTTCAATGAACCGCATCAGAACCGCTGTTGTCAGCCACTCATTCGCATGAACAGATGCGTTGACATGAATATGTCTGGGTCCTTGACCCAAACGCAGATAAGGCAAATCCTTGCCCATAACACTGCTGCCAATCGAGCCAATCTCGATAAATGGATACTTCTTTGCCAGCAAATCGATATCACGGTTCATTTCACGGTAACCATACTCTCCCTGCAACTTGACGATAGTTTTTCCATTTGAATCCGGAATATGAATACATCGCCCGCACCAGTCCGGAATGTTCGCTATTTCTGGATTGGCCTCGCGCAATTCTTCTTCATTCAGTCCAAAACGTAATGCAATCACGGCCACTTTCTCCCCAGGTTCTACTGCATACCTGCGTCCCGTCCCCGGCGTAATGCGCAGCATCTGTCCTGTCAGTAAATAGGGCTGGGACGATGCTTCCGGGTTGAGAGCGGCCAGTAACTCCTTCGTCATATGGTTCGCTGCCGCAATACGCGACAAGGTATCTCCCTGATGAACAATAATCCATTGCAGCTCCATGTTGATCTCCTTTCCCTTAGGAAACTGTGTAATCTCCTGTCCTTCTCTCGCCTGTGTCCTTACTGTATGTAATATGTATGCAAGTCTGGTTGTCCGTCATGTGACATGAATCGCGTAAATACCTCTATCATAAGAAAACGTGATGATCTTCCGAAGCTCTTTTACTATCTGATATGAACAAAAAAATCCCGGAACACTAAGGGTTCCGGGATTCTTATCAGCATAGAAATCAAAAAAACGCTATGATAATTGCGTAACCTGCCACACAACTGGCGTTTTGGAGATCTGTTCTCCGAGCCATTGGCGGGTAATATTCTGGAACATGCGGGGGTCTCCGGTGCAAAAAAACTGATGGACCGGCGTCTCATCCCCACTGGCCAGCTTTCGTTTATCATACAAAATCGTACTGATTTCCCTCGCCGTTTCATCTGCCGAACTGATCAGCTTCACTTCCTGCCCCATAACCTCCTGAATGGTGTCCATGAGAAAAGGATAGTGCGTACAACCCAGAATAAGACAATCAATCGGCTGTTGTTTAATCTGGCCTAAAGATTGCTCCACCGTACTTGTCGTTTGCTCGGAACGGAATTCGCCTTGCTCCACCAGTGGCACAAGTGCCGGACAAGCCTGACTGACCACATCAATATAGGGGGACAACTGTTTGAGTGCAGACGTATACGCACCACTTCCAATGGTTCCCACGGTGCCAATGACACCGATGCGTCCTGTGCGTGTGGCTGTGATGGCTGCTCGTGCTCCCGGATGAATGACACCAATGACAGGCACATTCACCTTGGCTCGAATATAGTCGAGCGCTGCTGCCGTAGCCGTATTACAGGCGATAACGATAACCTTCGGATTGAACTGGATCAAGAAATCAACGATTTGTTCCGTGAATTGTTGAACTTGTTCGGACGAACGGGGTCCGTACGGTGTCCGGGCAGTATCTCCAAAATATATGATCTTTTCCCGTGGGAGCTGACGCATCACTTCCTTGGCGACCGTCAATCCCCCTACACCGGAGTCTAATATAGCGATTGCTTGCTGCACGAACACACCGCTTCCTTCTTCATTGAATTGGTTCTGTAACAAATTGGTTCCCAAAGCTTTCTCCCTACCGTATGAATTTTCAGGCAAAAAGGTACCTACATCTTACCCGATTTCATCGCAGGGTTCAAACAAAATGCCGTATCGTGCAACTCCTGCACGATCACGCACAACAAAGCAGGCTCCCCTCCAGATGGAGGAAAGCCTGCTCGCGTTCAAGCTTAGCTCTAGATGTTATCTTTGGAGTCGTCGGCAGGAAGCTTGGCGATGACTTCAATGCCTGACTCGGTTGCTCCATCTGCATCGATGGAAAAATCGGAATCAGTAATGACGGCAGATACGCGCACTTCTTTATCTTCAGCGCAATTGCGCCATGATTGGATATCCTGGATAACGACATCTGCCGTCTCTTTTACTTTGGATACGATCTGTGCGCTTTGTTCGCCTACCTTGCTAGCCAGTTCTTGACCCTTCTCACTCACCTGACGTGCACCTTCCGAAATATCTTGACGAAGTTCCCGTCCGGATTTTGGCGCCAGCAGCAGAGCTGTCACTGAACCTACAACCGAGCCAATTAATGCTCCCCACAACAAACTTTTGTTAGAATCCTTCACGTCGCATCTCTCCCTTTACCTTAAATGAAGTACCGAATAACCAAGCAACGGACTGTTGCTCGTCAATCCGGGCGAATGCCTACTCTGTTGATGCAGTATAAGCAGCAAGGGCTTGACCTGACACTCGGATACCAAAAAAAATTCTGGATACCGTTTCCACACCTTCTGACGTTATAGTGATATATCTCAAGTCTGCCGCGCCGGCTCAAGCGGAGCAGCGGCATGTTCATCACCCGGGTCCAGATCAATTACATATCGTCCTGGTGCAATCATCGCCGCTTGATGCTCACAACGCCAGCGTCGTCCGCCTGAAGATCCCAGCGTCTGTCCATCCTGTAGAACATCTCCCTGATCAAATATGTAATAGGCGGCACCCAGTAATGTCTGGGCTACCGTATCCGGATCAAGTCCAATGAAATGACACTGTACATCAGGTACGCCAAGTGCTGACAAACCTACCGTGTCCATAACCAGCTGACGCTGTTCCTCCGTGCCTCCAGCCTGATACATGCGTACATTCATCGCAGCATAGAGATGTTCCTCACGCTCCTGTGACAGCACATAGGCTTCCGGTTCAACCAATTTGTCACTGCCGTACCAGTATAACGCTTCACAAGGCAACACTTCCATGACAGCCTGAATCGTCATTTGGAACAATTCGAGCCGCTGTTTGCGCGGCATGGCAGCAGTGAACATATCATGAAGCCGGATGGAATATTGGATCGTTTCCATAGCTTGTCCTGCTTCTGGCCAATGCCAGGCTTGCTGCAAAGCCCCTCCAAAGCGGGCGCGATCTACAATTTCAGTAATGGGGAGCATACAAGTCTGTGCTGGAATGTTACCTTCCTGAAAAGAAACCTTATGGTCCAGATGGTAGAAAACCAGCATCTCAGGATTATGCTCCTCATTGCCCTGCTTCACGTCAAGCCGGACTTGTCCGGTATGACGGCTCAGTGCATCCTGCAAACGCCCCTGATCAATAACGGGACGTTCCTGAAATAACAGCTCAATCATATATACCGGATGAAATCCGGAAGGTATGTCATTCGTTTCATTATTTCCTTCTCGAGCTTCTTTCCATTCGTTCGTCATGCTGCTTCCCCTCATTCCTTGCTCTGTCCCTCGGCCTGTGCAATCTGGAAAGGTCCGAGTTCTTTTTCCACATAGGTATTGACCTGATGGGAAAAATGTTCCAGCACGCCCGGCAAGTCACTGCTCAGCGGATGCAGTTCAGACCGCTCCCAGCTGTAATAGTCCTGAACGAGCGGCTTGCGCAACGATACGAGGCGACTAAGCACATCATAGGTTGCATGATCAAAAACCTTCTCTTCGTAGTTAATCTGAATAATATCGTCATAGCTGCTCGCATCACGCATGATGAAGCCGTCAATGAGATAACTTCCCACATCCGTAACGATTTCAATCGCCAGATGAAGACAACGTTCCTGTACCAGACCCAGCATGAGACTGCCATCCCAAGCTTGTGACGCGCGGCGAAGACCTTCGGCCACCTCAGGTACGGCAGCAAGCCGGCGGGCAATCTGTTCTCTGTTTACGTAATACAATGCGTTCACTTCCCGTTCAGTGAATTATCGGTTCCTTTTTCCTCTTCGCTTCAGCCAAAATAACATCACAGGACAAGCGATTAGAAACACGACAAAAATATATAAAAATTCCATAACGTCTCTTAAATCGCTCATGCAGAGTCCCCTTTATCCAAAGTAGAATGAATAACAGATTAGATTTCGTAGTCCACTGCAATCGACTGCTCTCTGACCTCGTTCATATACTTGATGACTTCCTGATGCAGCGGATGCACCTGATATGCCTGAAGATCTTCCAGTGATGCAAATTCTGCCGTAAGTGAGATGTCAAAAGATCTCTCCGAACGAAGCACGTCGATACCCACTTCAAGCGAGATCAGAACATCAATTTTCCCTTGCAGATTGCGAAGAACATTCGCAGCCGCTTCGATACTTTCAGGAGAACGATCTTTCATTTTAAAGAGAACAATATGTTTAATCATCAGACAAGCACCTCATTTGAGTATAATAATTGGTATGAATGAATTTTCTTGTATCCAAAATATATCATAACGTCCTCTATTACGAAAGGATACTTGGAAACGTTCTCTTAAAAGACAATCTAATCGGGGCTGCTTTCATTCGCCTTTGATTTCTCTTGAGACATATTATCCGTCTGCTCACTTTGATTTGTCTGTTTTTCCGGGTCAACTTCTGCTGCTTGTTCTTTTGTCGCCTTATTCTCCACATTCGGCTGTGGTTGAGGCCATTCCCTGTCAGACAACCCCTCCTGTTTTTTCAGCACCGCTATAGCCTGTCTCAACTTGTCAGGCAATGGAAGCCCAATGCGGGCATAATTTTCGGTAATGGATATCAGCTCATTCACCAGATAAAAGTAGATGGCTCCCCCTTTAATGATGTCAGTTCCCATGAGCAGGTCAATTCGGTGGGCAAGCAGAATAACCGTTAACATGAGGCCTTTGCGCGCGAGCCCCCAGAATCCAACATTACTATTTAATCCCTTACCCGTTCTGACTGCCGCAGCGAGACCCGTAATATAATCCACAGCCATTGCAACCGCCAGCAAGCTAAGCAGCTGATCCCATCCACCAAAAGCAAACGTCAGGAACGCCCCTGAAATGGCAGCAAAGGTACTTACGGATGGACTCACGTTCCTCACCTCTCCCTCTCACTTGATCTCCATACAAGATATGTAAGAGTAAGAGATTTTGACAGTCCACATGCCTTGCTAAACAAGCGGATTTCTAATTTCAGATTTGTGCACATTGGAAATTGGTTCCTTTAACGGAAAACGAATATTTATGGGTAAATCAGGGAAATAAACCGCATCATATCAACAAAAAATAGATAAAAGTACTATAGTCTCACTAATAGGTAATTAGACTCATTTTATTTTTATTCATTATCTATTTGATCCCTTAAATTTAGTGAAACATTGTAATCTAGGAATATACTAGGATGTGAATTGCGTCTGGTCTAGTTCATAATTCCTCCTTTGTAGCGGATTCACGCATCCGTTCATTTGAAACAGGTGCACCCGGCACTTGAAAGTACCCCCATACTTATTGTAGTATTTGGTTAAAAAAATCGGAGGAAATATGCCTAATCAACCAGAACAACATTCCATCCAGGCGTGGTCTCTGATCAACCGTAAATATTTGGGAAAAGGCGTCCGTGTTAAACGATTCCGAAAACCGACACGCTGTCAAATCCGCAACCGTGTTCTTCTTGCCGTGCTGATGGCCAATGATATCAAGTTGTCTCAGCTCGCCGAAGATCTATCCATCTCTTCACGCAGTGTCAGCGCGTGGGTGTATGAAGGACGGATACCCGGCAGTACCAATTTGGACAAGGCATGCCAATTGCTCGGCTACCCGCGCCACATTCTTTTTAATGAAGAAGTGGTACGCAAAAGCCCTGTCATTTGTCAGCCCGAGCCTTCCCGCTTCATGAAGCGTACGGTGACCCGTTCTCCGGTTAGCAACCGTATTCTGACAGGCTTGTGTATGGTCCATGATTTGTCGGTGACAGATGTCAGCCACTGGATCGGGGTTCACCCCGGCACTTTCCGCAAATGGCTGCATCAGGGAACGCTGCCTTCTGCTGCGTTTCAGGAACAAGCGGAACAATTTTTCCGCATCCCGAAAACTATTTTGTTCGCAGATGTCATCTTGAAAGATCGCCACAATAACTAAATTAGCGAACAACCAAAAGGCTCTGTCCTCCCCCACGGGAAAGACGGAGCCTTTTTAAAGTACCATTTTTATCGTACAGATTATTAGGTTACCATTTCTCCAGTCGGATGCACTTCATATCGTCTCTCAGGGACTGTAAGCGGCCCTCTTGCCCTCCAACCAGCTTTGGATGCATGATCCCTTCCTCCCCAGTCACTCCTTTACCTGCGCCGATACAGCTTGCTCTCTGAACGAGGCGAAAATCACATTGTATAAAGGGACGGCGACTTATACCCATATATACCTCATGGATGCTAACTACCACTTCATTAAATCATTGATCATTTAAAGAAATAGAACTTCATCGTTAGCTTCATTTTCACAATATATTTGTACGAACAATTTATCTCACAATTTTTATAGAAAGTGAAAAAAGCCTGTTCCCCAAAGGAATAGGCTTAATTCACCCTCTATTTCAGCTTGAATAACGTTTGGTCCGATCCATTCCAAACCCTTGTATGACCGTGTTTTCCAAAAATCCATCTGGATATATTGCTTTCGATCAAGCACTAGCACCTCTATTGTAAACAACGGCACTTCCTTGTCTCGTACATTACATCCCGCACTCTTAATTTGTACGTACAACTAAATGCATGAGATAACATCTGTTCATATTTATTTCAACCTTATTTCGAACCCACGTTAAGAATTTCGTTGATATATTTCAGTCCTGTATAACGATTCCGAAGCAAATGAGCTGTGGTGAAAGCATGTTCTACCATCTCCATGGATACACCCAGTTGTTCAGTTGTTGTAGGTCCCCCAACTTGCTCAAGCCAAGCTGTAAGCTGAGATGCATCCGGAAGATTATCGTATATACGGAAAACCGGCTCGTCGGATTCTTGTGCAAGATCTTTGTATTTTACGGTCAGCAGTGCACAGGCCACTCCCACCTTGGCACCATGCAAAACAGGCTTGTGCCCTGCCTCCATCAGGTCCATCTCCCACCGATGGGACAGATGATGTTCTCCACCAGATGCAGGACGGGAATGATCAATGATCAGCATGGAAATGCCGGAAGCAATCAGCGCATCCATCAATACAGTCACACCATCGGCCCGTCCTTCAGCGATACCTTGTACATGCTCCACACAGGTCGTTAGTGCTTCTTCTGTCATGCGATAAGCTACGGGGCAGAACGGTTCTCCACCCAGATCCCTGGAAACCACCCAGTCCGCCAGTGATGTATATTTACCAAGCATATCTCCGAATCCGGCAGCATTCATCTCTTGGGGGGCTTGCTCCAAAATATCGATGTCCGCGAAAATAGCTTCAGGCGGTACCGCCTGGAAAGTCTGTTTGACGCCGCTTACAATAAGAGGTGCACCTGCCGAAGTAAATCCGTCAACCGAAGCTGCCGTGGGTACAGACAGAAAGGGCTTGTTCATTTTGGAGCAAACAAACCGCACCAGATCATGAATGGTCCCTGAACCAGCAGCAATGATTGCCTGACTTTCTTGTTTCACACCCAGAAGTACCTGCATAATCCCGGCCTCGTCGGCGATCACGTCCCCTGCTTTGTTCTCTGGCATGCATATCTCATCCACATGAACGCCCGCTTCTCGAATGTTCGTTACCACCTCGTATCCTGCTGCCGGACCCGTAAATCGATCATATACCACTGTTACACGTCTATACCCTTGCTCGGACAAATAGCCAGGTAACCGCTGAATAGCTCCATGCTCCAGATAGACCTGCATTTGCACCAATCGATGATCATGCCCACAAGTACAATTCTGCGCTTCTTCGTTCCATGCGGCAATTCGCTCGTTCATATTCATTCCCTCTTAACCTCCCTTAAGAAATATCATGCATAATTACATGGTTAAAACCACAAAATGAAAAAAGGAAATAAAATGTGAGTATTTTCCTGATCACACTTTACTTCCTGTTTTAAAAATTTGCAAACCCCAAACTCACATTCCCAAGCAGGTGAACCTATGAAATTAACCAAAGAAATAGGGATTTCTCTCGGATTTCTCGCAGGAACGACATTTGGCAGCGGCATAGCCTTTTTGTTTCGCTTTCAGGCATATGAGGTGATGGCCAGTGTTGCGCTCTTTGGTATTGCCGGAGCGATAGCAGGCCTATGTGTGCAACAATTCATATTCAATAAATAAAAAAACAAAAAAAGCTCGCGAATTGCCTTAATAGCAATTTCGCGAGCTTTTTTCTTCGATGCGGTCGAGAGGACTCGAACCTCCACGGGGGTTAGCCCACACGGACCTGAACCGTGCGCGTCTGCCAATTCCGCCACGACCGCATAATATGTATCTTCTCATCATGGATGAAAAGTACTCCGGTCAAGCAATTGCTTGTTTTACCGTAATTAAGAGTATACATGCTCTGAAATAAGTTTGCAATACCTTTTTCCCAGGTGCAATGAATAGGACATATGTCCTTTTTTAACCCCATCAAACTCCCTATCGTAGACATTACGCAGTTCAAGTGTCCTGTTGGACACGCTATACCTTGCATGAAAAGGAGAGTTTTGCATGACGATCAAGAACACAACACATGAACGTATTGAAGAAGGAAAACGCAGCATTCACTGGACGGAAATGCATATGCCACTGCTGGGCGAATTGAAATCCCAGTTTGCCAAAGAGCTTCCTTTTACCGGTTTAACCATCGGTATATGTATTCATGTGGAGCCCAAAACAGCTGTGCTATGCCGCACACTCCAGGCAGGTGGAGCCAACGTTGTATTGACTGGCAGCCCGGGCACAACCAAAGACGCCGTCGCTGCAGCTCTGCAGGAAGAAGGCTTCACGGTATATGGTCAACGTGCGGACAGACGCAATGAGCACCTGCAAAATATCCACAGCGTACTTCGTCACCACCCCCATCTCCTTATGGATAATGGAGCTGATCTGGCGCGCACGCTCATTCAACAGTATGATCCTAACTCTCTTATTGGTGGTACGGAGGAGACAACGACCGGGGCCAATCTTCTGCGTGAAGAGACGGGTGAGAACATTCCTTTCCCGATCATTGTTATTAATGACAGTCCACTCAAACGAATCATGGAAAATGAACACGGTGTCGGACAGACCATTATTGAAGGTTTCATGCGTACCACAAACCTGATTCTGCCCACACGTCGATTCGTCATCGTAGGTTATGGAACCTGTGGACGAGGCATCGCCAGGTATTTGCGGAATCTGGGCAGCCAGGTCGTCGTTGTTGAAACCGATCCGATTGCTGGCCTGGAAGCGGCGCTTGATGGATTCAGAGTGGCACGATTGGAGGATACATTTGCATTTGCCCAAGTGTACATTACTGTCACTGGCCGTCCTAACGCCATTCTGAAGGAACATTTTAATCAAATGAATGATGGAACGATCCTCGCCAATGCCGGACATTTTTCTTGGGAGATGGATCTGGAAAGTCTCCGTCAGGAGGCGGAGCATACGGAACAACTGACATCGGATATCGAACAATTTACATTAGCCAACGGACGTCGACTCATGCTGCTTACTCAAGGCGAGATGCTGAACCTGACTGGTGGCAGCGGCAACCCTGCCGAAACGATGGATCTGGGCTTGTCCCTGCAAGCCGCCTCCCTCCTATATCTTGTACAGCAACGCCAACATCTCACCCTCGGACCACAGCCGGTTCCTCATAGCGTTAACAACACCATTGCCGGACAGATGCTGAAGCATTTAAGCTACAAAATCTAATCAGTGTGATTGGTGATCTGCATTTAAAGGAGAGGTTCACATGAAAAAAGCGAAACTTTGTTTTATCGGTGCAGGATTCCATGCATCCACGAATATATATCCATCTGCTGTTGAAGCAGGAGCAGACATTCAGGCCATCGCCACCCGCAGTATTGAACGGTCAGGGGCGGCTCTCCTCCGTTTTGGGAGCAGCGGGAAAGCGTATGATAATACTCAGCTGATGCTGCAGAATGAAGACTGTGACGGCGTCGTTGTTGTGGCGCAACCAGAGGATCAGACAGCACTTGCCCTTGAATGCATCCGGGCTGGCAAAAATGTATACGTCGACAAACCCCTCGGATGGAACGCTGCCGAAGCTGCTGCTGTGGCTGAAGCTGCCCAAAAGGCAGGTGTGGTTGTCATGGTTGGATTTATGAAACGATATGCTCCGGTCTACATGAAACTCAAGGAACTGATTGATGGTGGATCATTGGGCAGAGCACGTTCTTTCCAAATGAAATTCGCTGTAGACAGCACACCATTCTGCAAGGATGAGGAACAATTCATAAAGCTCGCTGCCATTCATATGGTCGATCTGATGCGTTTTCTGTTCGGGGAAGCCATACAGGTCACAGGCACAACGGTTACGGACGGAGAACATATTAACCAGAGCATTTCCCTGAAATTTGATCATGGTGTGGTGGGCAGTGCCTACTTTGTTGGCATGAGTGCATGGTCACGCGAGAGCGAAAGTGTACTAGTCACCTTTGACAACGGATTTGCGTTAGCAGATGAAATTAACACACTTACGGTTCATCAATCTCGTACAGGGGATAACCTTCCCTGGAAATCCCTTGAGGAGCAGGATACTGTTTTCACCCCATCGGGCTCTCCCATGTCAGGGGCTTATCGCGATCTCTACTTACGAGGATTTGTAGGTGAGATGGCTCATTTTATGGAATGCTGCCAGAGCAAATCTGATCCACATTCCAGTGGTAAGGATAATATTGAAACCATGGCGCTATGTGATACCATTCTGGCGTCGCTGATCTGACGTTTACATGAATAAGGCCAATCATTTTATACAACCAGAGAAGAGGAAAGAAACACATGTTAGACGCCGGATTACTTATCATTCGACTTGTTATTGGTTTCATTATGATGGGTCATGCATGCAAGAAACTGTTTGGCTGGTTTGGTGGAGAAGGCATATCAGGAACAGCCGAATTTTTCGGGGCAATTGGTCTGAAGCCTGCGAGAGTTATGGCCGTCTGTGGAGGCCTTATTGAATTGATCGGCGGATTCCTGTTTGGGGCGGGTCTCTGGACTGGTTTTGCTGCCATTTTGCTCATTATCCCTATGGTTGTTGCCATAGCGAAAGTCCATGCAGGTAAAGGACTTTGGAATCTGAACGGAGGATTCGAATACAATCTGGTTATGCTCGGATCGCTGATCGGTGTTGCACTTGCGGATGCAGGAGCGTACTCCCTGGACACTTTAATCTAATCAAGCCTTACATTCGTGAGAACCTCGATGTTTCGTGATACGAAACCGGGGTTCTTTGTTGTTATAACATTATGACGATGCATGGGGTTTATAATCCAAGGGAGAAGTGATATGCTCATAGATGAATGATATATACATTTATGTGCTGTAGTACTCTAATGGATACTATTATTAACCACCACGAACTGGAGGTGCAATTATAATGAGAAAGAACCCGAACGATGCGTGTCCCTCGCCTTATGGCTGTTCCGTTGAAGTCACGCTTAGTGTCATCGGAGGTAAATGGAAAGGTGCGATTCTATATCACCTATTCTCCGGTTCGTTAAGATTCAACGAGATCAGAAAATTATTTCCTGATATTACCCAACGGATGTTAACTCTCCAGTTAAGAGAGTTGGAAAGCAGTGGAATTGTTCACAGGGAAATATATCCTCAGGTTCCACCCAAAGTGGAATATTCGCTTACACCGTTTGGAGAAACGCTCCAGCCGATTATTTACAGCATGCGAGACTGGGGAGAACAATATACAAATGAAGTCTTGGCCAGATCACAAGAGGTCTAAACAAAAGACAAAAGAAGCTATCCCTTTCTTAGATGGGATTAGCTTCTTTTGTTTTCGATATGAAAGATGAGTAAACCCTATTTTATGACCGTTTGAATGGTAATGGTACGATTACGGCCCTCTTCCTTGGCTTGATATAACGCATTATCCGCCAAATGGAACAACTCTGTCGCCGTTGTGGAATGCAGCGGATATTCGGCAATGCCTGCCGAAATGGTCACAGAACGATCAATGGGTAATATACTTTGTTCCACCGATACACGGATATGCTCCGCAATCTGATACGCTGTTTTGGAATTCGTATGTCGCAATAACACAACAAACTCCTCCCCGCCAAACCGGGAACATACATCCTGCGTCCGAACCGACAGTTTAATGATATTCGCGATATGCTTCAGAACCTGATCCCCCGCATGATGCCCATACGTATCGTTTATGGATTTGAAGCGATCAATATCCAGTACCACAATGGAGAACGGAACTTCTTCATCAATCCACTGCTGAATGACTTCTTCAAATGTTCTGCGATTGGTCATTCCGGTTAATACATCCGTTCTGGCATCATAGGTAAGCTGATCCTTCTGCTTTCGAAAATTCGCCAATGCAGTCAGCACGGTTCGTGTTAACAAGTCCGCTTCCCTGTTCCAATGCGGCTTCATTACAGGCAGATCTACTTTACCCTGATCCACCTGGTTAACCAGGTCCGCAAGATAAACAAACGGACTAGCCAGCTTGCGCGCTACACGAATAACGATAAGCGTCAGAATGATAAACGGAATTGAAGTGTACAACAGCAACATGCGAATATGTTGATTCAGCTGATCGTATACCATCTGGGTTGGAGATACAACGACAACTCCCCAATCTGTTGTTGGAACCTTATAATAACCTGCCAGTGAATCCACACCAGCCAGATTCTTGTATTGTTCTTTCCCTGTCTGGTCGTTAAGCAATTTCTGCACAACTTGATTTTTGCTTAGATTTTCACCGATTCTTTCCGTATCCGGGTGAAACAACAACGTTCCTTTGGCATCAACAATATAAAAATAAGAGCCATTACTGGTCTTCAGCTGGCTGCCAAATGACAGGTTCAAGATGTTGTTTTCCTGTAGATAGATGCTCCCACTAATTAAACCTTTGAATTCACCTGATGGACTGAAGATCGGTTCACTCACAAAAACGACTCTGCGTTCCGAATAAGGCGCACGATACGCTTCGGATATAAAGGAATCCCTCGATTTGAACGCATATTTCGCTGCATCAGAAGTTATAGGCTGTCCGAGGCTTTTTTCCAAATAAGGAGATGAACCCCGAATGATTCCTGATTCATCTATCAGAGAAACCGAATTGAAATAATTACTGCTGTTTCGAATCAAATCCAGTGTGGAATCCAGTTTTTTGGCGTCTGCATAGTCTATATCCGGAAAATAGTTGGCTGAATACTTCAAACTGCCCTGCATGGATTGAAACAACGAGTCCAATGTTTGGCTCATTTGAACAGCACTTGAATAATTAAGTGAGAGCGTATTGTCAATCAGCGATTGCTTCTGGGATGTATAAGACGAAATAAACATAATGGTCAATGTCATCAAAACGGCAATGGTGACCAATCCACTCAACAGAGCGGTAAGGCTGATTTTTTTGATCTCCCTTACTTTTCTTCTTAATCTGGATGTTTTATTCTTTGCGATCATTATTGCTTCCCCCGGTTTTTCATGAAAAGGCATATTCCTTCTATCTTATACGAAAGTTGTTAAGAAGAAATAAATAGTTTGTGAAGTTCGAATAATTACATAGGAACATTGACGAATTAATGACATTCGATTACATGATATGACACTTTTCTTCGAAATTTTCTGGATCTGTATTCGAGATTAAGATTCATTTGAATCCACAATAACATATCCCTCGCCAGGCTGCTGTTCTACAAACCCAGCCATATGACGTGATTGAAACGAAATGGGTCCGTCACTACCCACCAAAATACGATTTTGGATTTCATCAGTTGTTTCAGCTGGTAATGCAAACGAGCGCGTATAAGCGAAGTGTTCCTGTAACGTGGTGTGAATCGCATTCACTAGTCTGTCATTGCCCGCACGCCCAAATACATTCAGCAATACGATACCACCAGAATGCAATTTGTCTTTTAGCATCGCGAAAAATGAGCTTGAAGTAAACTGTACAGGTGTTCCCGTAGCCGTAAAAGCATCTACAATAATATAATTATATGAGCCTGAGGTTTCCTGCTCCAATAGTTCACGACCGTCACCAACCAACACATGATCTCCAATATATCCAAAAAAAGTTCTGCTGAGCTCAACGACTTCCGCATCGAGTTCTGCCACTTTTACTTGACGGTTGGACAGATAGGTTGATAAGGCTCCAATGCCGTGGCCCACCACAAAAACCGATTCATATTCGGGATTATTTCGTTCCATCAGGTGCACCATCGCTCTTGGATACTCCAGCACCATTCGGGATGGCTCGTCCAGATCCATCGCCCCCTGTACTGCTGCATTGGAAAATTCCAGCACACGAAATCGGCCCTTTTCCCCATAAAGCTTGGATGTATCATATATCGTCAACTCATTCTGTTCACTCTTATTTCGGTATAAAACTCGCACTGACCGTTCTCCCTTCGTACTTTTACGCAAATGATTATACATGTGTTTCTAAAAAAAACCGACTCCGCTGGAACGGAAACGGTTTTTTCATGACCATTTAGGACTGAATCGCCTCATGCAGAGCCTGGACATACTCCACGCCCAGATTGGAAAGCGAAGCATTTTTGTGGCTGATCCAGCCAACATTAATGGTCTCTTCACACTCCAGCGGGACGGGGATGATCTCATTCCCATTCAGGTCGGCACTAAGCACACCTGTCGAGATGGTGTATCCGTTCAAACCGATCAGCAGATTAAACAGTGTGGCTCGGTCGTTAACTTGTATGCTTTTGGGATGAGAAAGCGTGCTTAGGATCTCCTCTGAAAAATGGAAGGAGTTATATTCCCCCTGATCAAAGGACAGGTATGGATAATCCTGAAGCTGTTCAATCGCAACCGATTCCTGCTTCGCCAGCGGATTTTGCACACTGATAAAGATATGCGGCTTGGCAACAAACAGACTGTTGAACACCAGCCCGGCATCCTTAAGAAGCTTGTTAATAACCTTGGAATTGAATTCATTCAGATAAAGAATGCCAATCTCACTGCGAAGGCTTTTTACATCCTGGATAATCTCATACGTCTTCGTCTCCCGCAGAGCCAGTTCATATTCATCCTGTCCATACTGCTGCACCAGCTTCACGAAGGCATTTACTGCAAACGCATAGTGCTGTGTGGAGACGGAGAAATGTTGCGGAGACGGCTTCGCATTCAAATAGCGATTCTCCAGCAATTCCGCCTGCTCCACCACCTGGCGTGCATAACTTAAAAATTCAACGCCTTCTTTGGACAGGGTTATCCCTTTATTCGTGCGTTCAAAAATGGTAATCCGCAGCTCCTGCTCCAGATCCCGAATGGCATTCGACAGGCTGGGCTGGGAAATAAACAGCCGCTTGGCGGCTTCATTCATCGAGCCACGCGTGGCGACTTCAATCACATATTTTAGCTGTTGCAGCGTCAATGCATTATTCCCCTCTCTCTGGTGCGTTACTTGATCATTACTATACCATATTGCAACCTAGACGAGCTCTCTTTCAGGGTACAAAAAGACGCCCCCAACCGTATATATGGTTGTGGACATCTTTGGTGTCTTACAGCGAGGTTTAAGCCATGCTTGCTGTGGGTCTCACCACGATTTCATTCACATCCACCTCAGCCGGCTGGTTGATCGCGTACAGAATGCTCTGAGCAATAGCCGTGGCCGGAATGGATATCCGACGATAATCTTTCATAAGCTCGCGTGCTTCATCATCAGAGATCGATTCGGCAAGTTCGGATTCAGTCACACCTGGCGATACGAGGGTCACGCGGATATCTGCGCCTACCTCCTGTCGCAGACCCTCCGAGATCGCACGGACTGCGTATTTGGTTGCACAATATACCGCGGCTGTTGGTGTCACGGCATAGGCTCCGATGGAGGCGATATTAATAAACTGACCAAAGCCCTGTTCTTTCATAATCGGCAGCCCAACTGCAATGCCGTGTAGAACACCGCGAATGTTAACATCAATCATACGGTTCCACTCGTCCACTTTTAGTGCTTCAAGGGGCGATAGCGGCATGACTCCGGCATTATTAACAATTACATCCAAACGTCCATAACGATTGAGCGCCACCCCTACGATCGTTTGCATTTCTTCCAGCTGTGTAACATCAAGGGTATGATATTCCACCGAACCTCCTTCCGAGCGAATGGAGGACGCCAGCGCCTCTAGGCGATCCAACCGTCTTGCACCAATGACAACATGTGCACCATGCTCTGCCAACAGACGCGCTGTTGCCTCCCCAATTCCGCTGCTTGCACCAGTGATCACAACGACTTTCCCTTTTACATTAAACATATTGATTTCTCTCCCTATTAGGTATTTTATTGTGCATTTTCTCTGTACAAAACCATGCCCGCATGATAAAGCACGCCGTCCTTAAATTCTCCATCCGCGGTAAAGCCAGTATCATCCACATATTCAATATGGTCTCCATCGACTACATATCGACCTTGATATGCACTTTGCCTATTTCCCCGCGCTTCATCATAGCGACCGTCAGGGAGAAGTTCATGCCTGATGTACCCGTCATTCGTCACCCACATCCCAACATACGGGTGTTCCACTTCTTGTCTTTCTCCTGATCTATTGCCTACCATATTTCCACGACACTCCTTTCTGTTGCCAACAGATTCAATTGCTTACCTTCATTATGTAAGGGATCAGTCTCTGTACGATAGAAGAATCCCACAGTATTCTTGCCTATTCGTCCAGCACATTCTAAAATAGTTAAACGAGCACGAGGAAAGGAGGGCCTGCAATCCATGCTTTCAAAAATGGAACCAGATACAGCTATTATTCAGCAGCAGCAGGAATTGGCCCGCTTAATCGGGCGTTTTACCCACGAAGACGGGGTTCACCTAACAGCAATTCCTTCGCTTGCTTTGATCCGTGCTTCCCAGGTTTCAGAGCCCATTCATGCCGTGCACGAACCCGCCCTGTGCATTGTGGCCCAAGGGTCCAAACTGGTTATTCTCGGACAGGAGAGCTACACCTATGACTCTTCACAGTATTTGGTTGCTTCCATAAACTTGCCTATTTCAGGGCAAGTTGTACAGGCTACGACAGAACATCCCTATCTCTGCTTGCGACTTGATTTTGATTCAGGGCAGATTTTTGATCTTATTCAGGATTCTCCTACCGTACAAACCAAACCCGACAAATCAACACGTCGTGGGTTGTTTGTAAGCTCAACCAAACCTCCGCTTCTGGAAGCCGTAATCCGATTGGTCAGATTGCTGGATACACCTGAAGACATTCCTGTACTTGCACCGCTTATGACTCGCGAGATTCTATATCGCCTGATTCAGGATGAACACGGACATTCCATCAGGCAGTTTGCAGTCCAGAACAGTCATGCACAGCACATCGCTCAAGTCATTGAAGTGATCCAATCAGAATACGCTCATCCACTGCGAATCGAGCAATTGGCTTCCATGATTAACATGAGTACGTCCTCATTGCATTATCATTTCAAAGCCATTACCGCCATGAGCCCACTGCAATATCAAAAACAGATTCGATTGCAGGAGGCCCGGCGAATGCTGCTTGCAGGTTCAAACGATGCAGCTGATGCTGCATTCCAGGTTGGGTACGAGAGTCCTTCCCAATTCAGTCGGGAGTACGCCCGCATGTATGGCCTTCCTCCCAAAAGTGATATCAAGCGCCTTCGCCATACACTCCATATTGACTGCTAAATATAAGCAAAAAAACCACGTCATAATGACGTGGTTTTTTGGTTCCGCTGGCTAGCAGCGTTCAGGAGAAGATGTTCTTCTTTTCAAATACAGACATCTGATTCTCCCCGGTAATCGGGCACTCATCCGGAAACATGCTTCGCTTCTCCATCTTCTCATCAATAAAATCGACGATCTGCTGCAAGGATGCAATCTGCGCTTCGATCTTCTTCCGATGGTTTAACAGCATTTCACGCTCATCCGGGAAATCTTCCAGGTCCGAATCCATCGACATCTGTAAATAAGGCTTCATCTCCTCCAGAGACATGCCTGTTTTTTTCAGACAAGTAATAAGCTTCATCGTCTGAATATCCTCTGGACGGTATACCCGATGGCGATTGGCCTTGCGTTCAGCCCGGGGAAGAAGTCCAATCTTCTCATAATAACGAATGGTATCTTCCGATAATCCGGCCTGTTCTGACGTCTCTTTAATGGAGAACACTTCAGCATCATTCATCATCGTCGACCTCCTCCGCCTCTATTGATCTCTATCTTACAACTTGGAGTCAGCTCCAAGTCAAGTTTGTTATGAGTTCAAACACTCCACTTACAAAAAAATTAAAATATAAACCAACAGTACGCTTGACTTGGAGTCGACTCCAAATTATAGAATGAGCGCATTAGACAGATTGGCTCTGTCATCCCATTCACTCAGGAGGTATTTATATGAATTCAAACCGTACACTTCGTACAGCCTTAATTACAGGTTCAACTTCGGGAATCGGTCTTGAACTGACCCGCACCTTGTTAGCCGAAGGCTGGCAGGTTATCGGCCTCAACCGTTCTGCTTTCCCGAAGGAAGACAGTGATATTCAGGACGGATTGCGCTCCGGCCAACTGCGTTGGGTTCAGGCTAATCTTACCCAGTACGACAGTCTGAGAAAAGCGCTGAATCAGATTAAATCCGAAACGGATACCATCGATGTGTTGTTTAATAATGCCGGGGGCAGCGGTTACGATCTTCGTTTGTCGGATCAAGGGCATGAAATGCACTTTGAATTACAGACCGTGGTGCCGTACATCATTTACGTGGAACTACAGGATCTTCTTCACAAAAGCACCTTGAAAACCGTTATTAATACATCCACCAGTGCGTTCAATATGGTCAAACAGTTTAATCTGGACATCCTGGAACATCCAGCCGAGTTCAAAAAGCTGTTCGGTCCTTATGCGACTTCGAAGCTCGCACTGTCTTTATGGACACGCGAAGCTGCTTCTACCCCTGCGGCTAAAGGAATTCGGTTACTCAGCGTGGACCCCGGAGGTAACAATACACTCAGAGGTAATAAAACATCCGGACTGCCCTTTTATATCAAACCAATCATGAAGCTGTTCTTCCCACATCCAAGTCACGGAGCTTCTCTGCTTTATAACGCTGCCATTGCGCAAACCAGTCTTACATCCGGTACGTTCCTGATGAAAAACAAACCCACTAATCTCCGGTTTACGGAGCAAGGCTCAGCCATTCTGAACAGAGTACATGAAATTTATGAGCTTGAATTTTTGCAGCTTGACTCCAAGACCGACCCAGTAAGCAAAAAAAGTGTCTGAGCTTTCTTCTGTACTCATCCAAAAAGACGGGACCGAGCGTATCGGTTACGTCTTTTTGTTGTTCCTTTGGATTCATTTTTAATCCGTACTTTCCCTTCAGGAGCGGATTGTTGGATATAAATTCCCCGTCCCTCATAATTGCCAGGCTCTGGTTCATAATCTTCTCTATAACGACATCTATCATGGGATGAAGTGATGAACTGGGGGAATCTGGATATGAAAAATGAAAACAACAACAATGGCAAGCCATTAATTATACCGCAGCCGATACGAAAAGACGGTGCCGGAGGACCCGATCTGGGACCTCGGGATGTAATGAGAGATCTACAAAATCCGGATATGCTGGTTCCTCCGGTAACCGACAACGGCTTATTACCCAACTTGAGAATGTCTTTTTCCGATACACATATGCAGTTGAACCATGGCGGATGGTCCCGCGAAATTACGGTACGGGATCTGCCCATCGCTACGACACTGGCTGGTGTAAATATGAGTCTTACACCTGGAGGTGTACGGGAGTTGCACTGGCATCAGCAATCGGAATGGGCGTATATGATCTGGGGTACGGCACGAATTACGTCCGTGGATCAGCAAGGTCGTAATTTTATTGCAGATGTAGGGCCGGGAGATCTGTGGTTCTTCCCAAAAGGTCTGCCCCATTCCATTCAGGGCCTGGCCGATGGGTGTGAGTTTTTGCTTGTATTTGATGACGGGTCCTTCTCCGATCTGAATACATTATCCATCTCTGATTGGTTTGCGCATACGCCACCTGAAGTGTTATCCGTCAATTTTGGCATACCGGAATCCGCGTTCCAATCCATGCCAACAGAACAAGTTTACATTTTTCAGGATCAGGTCCCGGGTTCCCTCGCAAGCCAGGAAGTGCAGTCCCCCTATGGCACGGTTCCGCTCTCCTTCAAACATCGGCTGTTAGCCCAGAAACCGATCATTACACCGGGAGGCAGTGTACGCATTGTGGACTCCACCAACTTTCCGATCTCCACAACCGTTGCCGCAGCACTCGTGGAAATCAAGCCTGGAGGCATGCGCGAACTTCACTGGCATCCCAACGCGGATGAATGGCAATACTATTTGACAGGGCAAGGACGGATGACGGTTTTTGGAGGGAATGGCATTGCACGCACATTCGATTATCGGGCTGGAGATGTTGGATACGTACCTGTAGCCATGGGGCATTATATTCAGAATACGGGCACCGACACGTTATGGTTTTTGGAGATGTTTAGAAGTGATCGCTTTGAGGATATCTCCCTAAATCAATGGATGGCATTAACCCCGGAAGAACTTGTACATGACAACCTGAACGCTTCCCCTGAACTGCTTCATGCACTGCGTAAAGAAAAATGGCCTGTTGTTTAGTGGGCTATATCTCTATCAAATAGAGGAAAATCGGGTAAAAGTTAAATAATCCCAATATGAAGGAGGAATATAAAGATGAAAGCCGTTACTTTTCAAGGAACCAAGGATATTCAAGTAAAAGAGGTTGAAGACCCGAAATTGCAGCAAAAGGATGACATCATTGTGCGTATTACTTCTACAGCCATATGTGGATCAGATCTTCATATATATCAAGGAGCCCTACCAGCCCAGAAAGATTATGTCATTGGCCATGAGCCGATGGGCATTGTTGAGGAAGTGGGACCTGAGGTAACGCGCGTAAAAAAAGGGGATCGTGTGGTGTTACCATTTAACATCTCCTGCGGCGAATGCTTTTATTGCAATCACGACATGGAGAGCCAGTGCGACAACTCTAACCGCAATCCGGAGATTGATACCGGTGGTTATTTTGGCTTCACGGAACGGTACGGAAATTATCCGGGCGGTCAGGCTGAATTTTTGCGTGTTCCTTATGGGAATTTCATGCCCTTTGTGATTCCCGAATCATGTGAGCTGGAGGATGAAGCTCTGTTATTCCTATCCGATGTGCTTCCTACTGCCTACTGGAGTGTTGAGAACGCCGGGGTGAAGCCGGGAGATACTGTAGCTGTGCTTGGCAGCGGGCCGATTGGCCTGATGGCACAAAAATTCGCTTGGATGAAGGGTGCCAAGCGAGTCATTGCTGTGGATCGCCTTCCATATCGACTGGAAAAAGCCAAACGAATGAATGATTCCGAAGTATTTAATTTCGAGGAATACGATGATATGGGTGAACATATTCGCGAAATAACCCGAGGCGGAGCGGATGTTGTCATCGACTGCGTAGGCATGGATGGCAAGAAATCCACTTTGGAGGAAATCGGACAGAAGCTGAAAATTCATGGCGGTACATTGAGTGCGGTGGAAATCGGCATCAAGGCTGTGCGCAAATTCGGGACGATGCAACTGACGGGTGTTTATGGCTCGTCCTATAACATGTTCCCCCTAGGCAATCTGTTTGAACGAAACATTAACCTGAGAATGGGACAAGCCCCTGTCATTCACTATATGCCGGAGCTTTTCCGCAAAATCACGGCTGGCGAATTCGACCCTACCGAGATCATCTCCCACCGCATTGCGCTGGAAAATGCGAAGGAAGCTTACCGGATTTTCTACGAACACGAAGACGAGTGTACCAAAGTTATACTGAAACCTTGATTATGTGACGACGATCTAAAAAGGCAGATGTCCCTTACGCGGGCCCTCTGCCTTTTTTGCTTTTGCTTTTGTTCACTTAAACGAATTAATTAATAATGGCGAAACCTTATTTTCCTTTTACCGCCTGAATATATACACTTTCTCCTTTGAAGCTAACGAGTCTGCCAGAATGCGTCACTTCAAAATTGAAATACTTCTTAATCACAGATGGCGCGCTCAGCATGCTTGCTTCAAGCTCTCTACTTTCCGACTCCGGGAGTCCAGCCCTATTGCACCAGTCTTCAAATATAAAGTGTTTCTCAAAGCAAACCATCGCTTCCATTCGAAATCCGGCAAGCTCCAACATCCGAATCCATTCCGTCTTACGCCATGCCCGAACATGACTTCCATCACGCCACTTCTCGATTTCATTGTAAAATTGGTCATTCTCATCACGTTCAGGTGCCACATTATCAATTAATAACAGTCTGCCACCAGGTTTCATTACTCGAAGCGCCTCGGATACAAAGGAAGATACGTCTGGAAAATGGTGTGCAGCAATGCGACAGGTCACAAGGTCAAAGAAATCATCCTCGAAAGGGACGTGTTCAGCATCTCCTGCAACAAAATCCACATTCTGGTGCCCATTTCCCCGGATAAAATGTTCAGCCACTTGTAACATCTCATCCGTTAAATCCAATGCGATAACCTGCTCCACAAGCGGAGCTAATGCATTGGCAACATGTCCTCCGCCAGTGGCAATATCCAGCACCTTCATATCCAAGCTTGCTTGAGATGAAGCCACAAGCAATGCCAGATCATCCCCTTTGGCATGACCGGCACTAGTCACATATTTCTCCGCATTTTTCGCAAATTGTTTGCGTACCTGTCCTTTAATCTGATCATTAGACATGCTGTTCCCTCCTTATAGTTTCATTAGATGAAACGTTGTTTCATTAATTTAGATAATATTTATCTTATCACAGAATGACCTGCAGTGAAATAAAAAAGCATCTCCCCAGTGAATTTCACTGAGAAGATGCCATGTTATTTTAAACAAACTATGAGATAGAGATTGTTTAAAACTTTTAGGGAAACTTTACCCTTTGACTTATTTCACAACGGTCGGCGATTTCTTCCACAGGCCGAGGATCAGACCGGAGATCACCGCACCGATTGCTACAGCAAGCAGGAAGAGTAATGCGTGATTCGCCAGTGCCGCAACGAAGATTCCGCCATGCGGAGCAGGTACGTTAATACTCCACAGTTGAGTCAGTCCACCTGCAACAGCAGAACCGAGAATACAGGATGTCAGAACACGCAGCGGGTCAGCCGCAGCAAATGGAATGGCGCCTTCTGTGATGAAGGAAAATCCGAGCACGTAATTCGTCAAACCTGATTTGCGTTCTTGCTCCGTAAATTTGGATTTGAAGAACGTTGTAGCGAGTGCAATCGCCAGTGGCGGTACCATACCGCCCGCCATAACAGCTGCCATCCAAGCACCATCTGTATTGCCGCTGGATGTGAATACACCGATAGCAAATGTATAAGCCGCTTTGTTAAACGGTCCACCCATATCGATGGACATCATGCCGCCAAGCAGCAAGCCAAGCAATACAGCATTTCCTGTACCCAGGTTTCCAAGTGCATCTACAAGCCATGTGTTAAGGGAACCGAAGATTGGATCAAAGACATAGAAACTTATTGCACCAACGATAAGCAATCCGAACACAGGATAGAGCAGAATTGGTTTCAATCCGTCAATTGCTTTAGGCAGTCCTTTAAATAGTTTGCGCAGACCAATTACAACGTAACCTGCCAGGAAACCGGCAGCCAGACCACCAAGGAAACCGGCGTTCGAATTCACAGCCATCAATCCACCGACCATACCAGGCATCAGGGCCGGACGATCACCAATACTCATCGCAATAAAACCGGCAAGGACAGGAATCAGGAAGTGGAACGCTCCGGTCCCGCCACCAATGGTCTGCAACAATTGCACAATAGGATTGTCCGGACTCGCAATTTGTTCAAACAAGAAGGATATGGCGAGCAAAATCCCGCCACCTACAACAAATGGAAGCATATGCGAGATCCCGTTCATTAAATCTTTATAAATCTTGCTGCCCATGCTCAATTTGCCTTGGCTTTCTCTTTCACCCTTCCCACCGTTGCCGCCTTGGCTTCGGTAGATCGGAGCGTCCCCGTTAACTGCTTTGCGAATCAGTTCTTCGGATTTGCGAATGCCATCGCTTACGGGTCTTTGTAATACCGGTTTGCCATCAAAGCGGGCCATTTCCACATTTTTATCTGCCGCAATGATAACCCCTTTGGCACGAGCGATTTCATCAGCTGTCAGTACGTTCTGTGCTCCTTCGGAACCGTTGGTCTCTACTCGGATATTAATGCCCATTTCCTGTGCTTTCTTCTTGAGAGCGTCTTCAGCCATGAACGTGTGAGCAATACCTGTTGGGCAAGCGGTTACTGCAACGACAAAATCTTCAGATGCCGCATCACCAACAATAAGGCCTGATGTATTCTGCTTCTGTCCATTCGCATTGCCCGCGCCAGATACAGCGTTTGTTCCATTTGCAGCATTTGCTGCTTTCTCCGCTTCGGCTTTTTCTTTGGCAGCTTTTTTCTCCGCTTCTTCCGCCTGTTTGGCATCGAATAATGCAGTCACTTCTTCAGGAGTGTCCGTGCTCATTAGCTGCGAGATGAAATCGCTATCAATCAACAGCCTGGAAAGAGCCGCAAGTGTACGAAGATGTGTATTGGCCGCCCCCTCTGGAGCTGCAATCATGAAGAATATATGAGCCGGTTCATCATCAAGCGCTTCAAAATCAAGTCCTTTCCGACTCTTGGCAAATACAACTGTTGGTTCATTTACTGCTGTTGTTTTGGCATGAGGCATGGCAATACCGCCACCAATCCCCGTGCTGGATTCCGCTTCGCGTTTATAAATCATTTCCTTAAACAGAACCGTATCATTAATACGTCCGCTACGGTTTAAACTTGCAATGAGTTCATCAATAGCCTCTTCTTTCGTCGTGGCTTGCAGGTCCATGATCATCGTTTCCTGGATCATCAGGTCTGTTATTCTCATTTGGTACACTCCCTTAAATTCAGTCAGCCTGCGTGATACAGACCGACTTATAATTGTACTTCTTACGCTGTTATCTGCTATTAACTGAATCCCCTCTTCTAAAAAGGGGCCTGTATTCCATTCATTTTGTACGGACTATATTTTGGTTATGGTGACTTGAGTACGCAGCTCTTCGATGAGTTCACGAGTCGCCAGGTCATCTGAGAAAGCCGTTGCACTACCCGAAGCAACCCCCGTTCGGAACGCTTCAAGCAGGTCTTCGTTTAATCCAAATGTACCTACGAATCCACCGATCATGGAATCTCCAGCACCAACCGAGTTTTTCACGACACCTTTTGGAACGCTCGCATGGTAGACATCTGTTTTGGTAATCAACAGCGCTCCTTCTCCTGCCATGGAGATCAACACATGTTTGGCACCTGCTTCCAAAAGCTTGCGACCATAGGTCACCAGTTCCTCTTGAGTGTCGATGGTTACTCCGAAAAGTTCAGCTAGTTCGTGATGGTTCGGCTTCACCAGCAGCGGTTCATGTACCAAAGCATCCATTAAAGCGGGTCCTGTCGTGTCGATTACAAATTCGGCACTCGTTTGTTTGCACACGTTGATCAGACGATCGTAGAAATCAGCTCCCAGTGAAGGTGGTACACTTCCCGAAAGAATGACGATATCTCCTTTTTGCAATGCGGATAACTTGTTAAGCAACCCCGCTGCTTCCTCTGGTCGAATAGCTGGTCCCAGTCCGTTAATCTCTGTCTCTTCCCCATGCTTCAGCTTGATGTTAATTCGGGTATCATCTGCGATGGTAACGAAGTCCGTCAGAATCTTGTCTTCCTGCAATTTGTCATTAATGAAACGGCCTGTGAACCCTCCCAGAAATCCGAGTGCAGTGTTTTTGGCTCCCAGTTGATTAAGCACTCGCGATACGTTAATGCCTTTGCCTCCAGGAAGTTTCAGGTCCCGATTCATACGATTCAAATCACCAAGCTTCAGATCATCCACTTCCACGATGTAATCAATGGAAGGATTAAGTGTTACGGTATATATCATGGCTATCCCTCAATTATTTTAGTTTTCTGGGCGATTACAGAGCGCCAGTGTTCCGGCATACGTTCTGTGATCAAGTCTGCCTCCTCAAGGTCAAACAGTTTGGCAAAAGTAATTTCCCCAATTTTGCTGGAATCAGCCAGCACGTAAGATTTCCCGGACAATTGATGTGCACGTCTTTTAATCAAGGCTTCCTCCGGATCGGGAGTTGTATACCCCATTTCGGCATCCACTCCGTTGGTTCCGATAAAACATTTATCAAAACGGAAGTTGTCCATGTTCTGTAATGCGATACTGCCAATCACGGCTTTGGTGTGAATTTTCATCATTCCGCCAAGCAGATAGCTGCGTATTCGTTTACTTACCAGCGCTTCTACATGAGAAAGTCCGTTCGTCACTACCGTAACGTCCTTGGCCTCA
This sequence comes from Paenibacillus sp. GL_099_B, assembly GCF_057835695.1. NCBI lineage: Bacteria > Bacillati > Bacillota > Bacilli > Caryophanales > Paenibacillaceae > Paenibacillus > Paenibacillus sp. GL_099_B. The sequence continues at coordinate 2,165,969 of NZ_CM174430.1, read as the reverse complement.
ATATAGGCAATCATGGCTAATGTCGTCGTCCCTGCATCCAGATAGATAAATTCACCATTGTTGATTTCCTGCGCAGCTAAACGAGCAATCGCTGTTTTCTGTTGAATGTTTTTGAACGTTTTTTCTTCCATACCGGGTTCCGGCGTCTTTTCATTCACTAGAGCAGCACCACCATGTATGCGTTTCAGCATCTGACGGCTCTCCAGGTCAATTAAATCACGCCGTATCGTTGATTCAGAAGCACCCAGCACATCGACGAGCTCTTGCAGTTTCACAATGCCTCTTTCGTGTAAGCGCTCTATAATTGCAGCATATCGTTCTTCAGTTAGCATTTTCATTCCTCCAACTGCTTTTATAGTAACATAAATCCCTCAAAAAACAATCACTTTCATTCAAATTAATTTAAAATCATTCAAAAACCATCAACATTCGACATTTTATAGACATCAAAGATCGCATTCTACCCTAAATATCGTTCAAAATCATTCAAACCTTATTTCTTTCTCAGATTGTCCATGTCCTCTTTCGTCTTCCATGCATTTGATAATATCGAACGAATGATTTCGTCTCTATTTTCACATGGGAGGTGGCCGTATGGCGAATAATCGAAACAAACGCCGAAAACCCTGTATACCTCATACAGGCAAAACAAATTCTTCACTACGCTTCGGGTGGATTTCCTCCAACTGGAGTGGTTATGCCCGAGCGGGTGACAAAGCTGAATTCAGACGTATCTCGGCTGAATGGAACGTGCCCTTTGTTTTACCATCGTCCAAGTCCTCATACTCCTCAGCCTGGATCGGAATTGATGGATACGAGAATTCCAATCTCATTCAGACTGGAACAGGCCATGATTGGGTTAACGGCCAAGCTAGTTATTATGCCTGGTGGGAAATTCTTCCGGACGTTGAAACGATCATCCCTTTTCCTGTATCACCGGGAGATCGGATGAGAGCGGCCATTTACAGAATCAATCGAACTCGCTGGTGTATCACACTTCATAACCTGACCCAAAATTGGACTTTCCGCACCGTTCAGCAATATACAGGCCAGCAATCATCCGCGGAATGGATTGTAGAAGCTCCATCATTGGGAAACACCATCTCCCGGATGGCAAAAATCACGCCTGTCACCTTCAAGTGTTGTCGCCTGAACGGTCGCTGCCCCGGCTTCATCGTCAAAGAGAAAGGCATCATGATTCAGCAAAAACAGGTTGTTTCCATTCCAGGAACACCGGGACCAAGCGGAGACTCTTTTGTCGTGAAACGAAACGGCTGAGACTTCTTCGTAGACAGTTCGTTAATGAAAAAAACTGCAATGTGCCGTATTCGGCGTACCATTGCAGAATGGATATTCGGTCATTATGGAATTGACACGAGTCTCTTTTTTCAATTATAGGAATAGCTCAGCCCTGTCTGGTTTGGGTTTTACCCAATTTCCTTCTTCATTAATAAATGCACCCTTGAAACGCCCCATCTCCAATTTCTCTACTAGCTTCATCTCATCCAGTACCAGAATTTCAGACAACTGCTGCAAACTATAAAAATCACTTGGATCATAATCCAGCAGGATTGGAACAGCCATGTCGTACAGTTCTTTAATTAGGTTCTCCAATGAATGACGCCCGAGGTTGTCCATGGTTTGGAAATACTTCAGATCATGGGACACCAGATTGCGGAACGATTTATCTTTCAAGTTCATCCACAGCGTATTACACGCCTGAACACTCATATAGTTCTGTTCTACATCATAATATTGGATCTCATCAATCTTCATATACTTTTCCTGAAAAGCTACAATTTTGATCAAGGGTTCATTTCGTTTGCGTGACGCTTTCTTCAAATGGGTTCTGAACCCCTCATAATCCATGATTCTCACAATAATCTATCGCCTGCCTTAACGCTGTATAATTCGATATTTTACAGCATTATATAAGCACCCGTAAATGTAACTTTAGAAAAAGGAAAACCGTACAGCATCTTACCCCGCTGTACGGTCATTTTGAATACTCAGATTCCAACTTCACTCTTCACCCAACTCGCAGTAAACTCCTGTTCGTTATACTTCAAAAATTGCTCCAAGATCTGCTCACGGTCATCCAGGAAAAGCTGGTCGGCTACAGCTGAAACCAACTTCGGCACAGCATTCTTTGTCCCCGATATTGCCGAGGCAGAGAGGCCGCAACTTGCAAGTGCAGAGTAGTTAAAGACAAACAACCCACGCAGCTTAACCTGTCCCTCCTCATCTCTGCTGGTCATTGCAAACCCGGGACTAAGGTAGGGATGTGCGTCAAGCAGTGCATTTCTTTGTTCCGTCGGAGCTTGAAAACGGTCTGCCCAGCGTGCAATGTGCGCCTCCACCATTCTGAGCTCGGGACGCAGTGACGGATCACTCACCATCCCCGTGCTTATGACCAGAAAATCAAAGGAGTGCTGCCCCTGTGGCGTAGTCACTACCGCTTTCCCATCCTTCATCTGTACATCCAGCCAAGGCGCATGAAGATGTAATTGGAAGCCTGGCCATGCAGCGGCCCGGTTGAAGGTATCGTTGGTTGGCGGCTGATTGTATTTAAAAAAGTTGGAAATGGTCGCATACTTATCCTCGTCTGATAATACGTGAAAGCGTTCGATCATACCGGATTGTTCCATCTGACGTATCGGGTTAACGCTCGGTAATTGTTCCCGCCGCACAAATACGTGAGCCTTAGCCACCCCTGTGGCTAGTGCAAAGTTGGCATTATCAAAAGCAGACGCCCCTCCGCCAAGTATGGCAATCCTTTTTCCTTTTAACCGTTCAAAATCAATCAGTTCTGATGTATGAGCGTACAAATGTCTAGGTACTTTCTCAGCGATCAGGGGTGGTACATGCCACTCCCCGCCACCCTGGATGCCCGTAGCCAAGACAACCTTCCGTGCCAGCAATATATTACTTGGAGCCCCTGCACCTGTAATGTGCAGTCGGTGTATGCCTTCATCTGCAGGTTCAATCAGTCTCAGTTTGACTTCATTTATGACAGGCAGATTAAGCACTTGCCTGTACCAGCGCAGATAGTTCATCCATTCATTGCGCGGAATTTTATCAACTTCATCCCATCCCGAAGGACCTGCTTGCGCCTCCCACCATGCTCGAAACGTCAGCGAAGGGATACCGAGATCAATGGAGGTCAGATGTTTTGGTGTACGTAACGTGACCATACGCGCGTAAGTTTCCCAAGGTCCCTCCAACCCTGCGGCATTTTCATCAATGACCAGAATGTTGGATATCCGCTCACGCAGGAATCCAAAAGCAGCACCCAAGCCGCTCTGCCCACCACCTACGATAATGACATCATAGATATGGCCTTCGTCAAGTTCCCGGGGGCGAATCCAATCCGCACCTCCATATGCGAGATAAGCCAGATCATCTTGTACTCGTTGGTTTAATGTTTCAAGGCTCATCATTCCTCAACCCTTTCAACGTCCTCTCGTATACTTCTACGAACCGCTCGTTTAATGTTATGTTGGTGTAATAATTTGTTTTGTTGATGGATATTTTGTAAGTCCAAAGCAGCCTAATTCCTTTATCATATGGATAAGGAAGACGATTCCATCTCAATCTCTTACATCATTTTCATTAGGATAGCGTTATTATATGAGTTTGGGCCATTTTTTTGAATATCACGACAGATTTCTTGTCATCAGACCTAAAAATATCTAACATGCTTGTTAACTATAACGAAACCGAATTTATAACGACTTTGTCCTGTATGTAAAAAAGACAGATCAGGTTGGATATTAACGATAGATCCAACCTGATCTGTTTTCGTGTTGTCTTATTTCAAATAGATGAAGTGCTAATTAATTAGCTCACGTCAATTCGTATAGAGGACATTTTCCGCTTTTGCAATACTACACTCTATGTCTAGGACATGTTTTGTGCACCGCCCATTAATGAAGTCATATCAGCATTCATCATTTTGGTTTAGGTCGTAAGCATTAACCGAGTCTTAACTCATTTTAATTATTGATTGATCAATCACAAGTCAACATAACATATTTATTTCTTTTGAAGCTCACCTATTGTCTGTGTAATCCCTTCTTCAAAAGAAGTCATCTTCACCGGCCCAATGCTGTCCTCGTATTTCTTTTTACTCAACACCAGCGGTTCTTCTGTCAAATATAACATTTCAACAACTTCTTTCATTACCGGTACGGCCAATCCAAGCAGCGAAAGTCCTGTTTTGCCGAGGGCTATCACCGGTTTCGCTCTACCCGCCGCCTGTTGTGCAATACGTACGATTTCCTTACCCGATATTACGCCAGCACCAGGGATATTCCAGTTCTGCCGATAGGCATCATCTCTGCTCGCCAACTCCACAACCATGACCGCTGCATCTGGCAAATAGATATATTCTCGTGGCATTTTCATAGTTCCGATAAAAAAAGTCATTTTCCCTTCCGCTATTGCTTCAAGCGTAGACCCCAGGTAAGAAGCCTGATTGGCAGTAGGACCATAATAATCAGGCAAGCGAACAATCATCACTTGCGCTTTACACCATTGGCTGCTAAATAACATCTGCTCAAAGGCAAGCCGAGTCTTTCCTTTTCGAGTATGCGGCTGCTTTGGATGTTCTTCAGTCACTTCTTTCATTTGTCTTCTGCCATAAGGATAAATCCCGTCAATGACGACTACCTTCAGGCCCAGTTGTTCTGCCGCCTCCATAACGGATTCACCCAGAGGGATTAGCTTGCTCTCCATTTCGTTATACGGTACATTCGCACAGTGAAACATTACATCAGCTCCTAGTGAAGCAGCTACAATATCATCAGGTCGGAACGCATCTCCCACAGCGATCTGAAGGTAATCAGGAGATTTCAGCTTTACCGCAAGTTGCTCCAGTTTTTGACGTGAGCGGCCAAAAATGATTGTAGAAATGCCACGTTTAATCAATTCCTCTGTAATCGCTGCGCCCGTTCCACCTGTTGCCCCAACTACGATTGCTTTTTTCATTTCATCTCAACCTCTTTCTTTCAATTAGTTATTGATCAATTACTTACTTAAACACAATATAACGCAAATTTAGTGATTGATCAATAACTGAAATACAAAAAGGGACTTTTCCCTTTCTATCTCTCCTTAAGCTCTGGCATATCCAGTGCGGTCGATACATTACATAACATGCCGATTGCCAGGAATATTAACGTTCTTTGCTTTGGATTGGCACTGCCTGCCGCTGTGAAAGCTTCCAATACCATGTCTCGCACCTCTGCGAATCCTTTTTGCATTGCTTGACGGATGACTTCCTCCTGAACCGTCTGCGCCTGCATTTGCAGCAAAATTTCGTTCTTGTGAGACTTAAGAATCTCTTCATAGGCTTCAGTTAACTCGTTCTCCAACTGATCTGGAGTAGCTGTCTCCACCACCGCTCGGAATGAATCAATCACTCGTGTCCAGGATACCTCCAGTGCTGTTAACAGCAAAGCTTCTTTGGTTTTAAAAAAACGAAAGATATACGGTTGCGAAATTTTGGCTCTTTCTGCTACCTGAGCTGTGGTCGCCCGGAAATAGCCGATTTCAGCAAACACCTCAATCGCTGCGGATATGATATCACTGCGTCGATTAACCGATACCGCTGCATTTTTAGCCATGATAATCACATCTCCATTCCTTAGTAATTAATTGATCAATAGCTTGAAGTATATAGGAAAGTCTAGTGCATTGCAAAGAGACTCATCACTCCGATCCAGGATAAACTGAACCGACTCGCGCCTCCAACATGCTGTTATCGTCCGGCAGGAATTTACATGCATCCTCCAATCTAAGCACTGCTTAAAAGCTCTTTTGTCTAAACATCTCTGTGACCACAATTTCATCCATATGTACATTACCTTTCATTATAGTTGATAATTATTCTCAATCACAATATAAATCGATATAAAGTTACTTGAATGGATAACCTACACCTACGGAATTAAGGAGACTATCGCTTTGGAATAGATGGATTTATCTTCTCATGACTACCCTGTTGCAAAATCAAAACACCCATGATATATTAATTGAGCCATCAATGATTGATGCATCAAATATTGATACGTCAAAGATTAACTTAGCAGATTTCACTAGCTAAGCAATGGCACTGTATAATGGCAACTTTATGTATTTTTTTCACATAAGCCGTTGTCATGGTCGAGATTCACCCGGGAGGTCTAGTCATGACACGTGTTTTTTCCAAAGAGGAGCAGATCATCAATCTGCTTAACGGGCTGGGTAACAAGATCAGCCCCAAGTTCGAACGCTGTACGGGCATCAGCTCATCACGCTTTGAGATTTTGCATGAATTGGATCAGGTGGACGAGATTAATCAGTCCATGTTGCAGAAAATCATTAATATCGACAGTGCGGCGATCACTCGCCATCTGAAGCAGCTTGAAGCCGATTCGATGGTCACCAGACGTAAAAATCCGGAAGACAACCGCGTTACCTTTGTCCGCCTTACGGATGAAGGACGGAAGCAAATCGAAGGTTATAAAGTTGAGAAAACCAATTTTATCAATCAGATTCTACAGGATTTTAGTGAAGAAGAAGTTCATCTGCTTGCTGATTTCCTGGAACGAATGCAAAACAATTTCTAAACCCATATATAGAGGAGAGAACCATACATGAGTACATTCCAAAGCACTTTTCAAAAGACAAATGATTTTAACGAAATTACTTACGGCCGCCGGTCTGTAAAACTATACGATCCTGAAGTCAAAATCAGCCGTGAAGAAATGACAGAAATTCTGGCAGAAGCTTCTCGTGCCCCATCTTCCATCAATTTGCAGCCTTGGCGTTTTCTCGTTGTAGATACGGCTGAAGGCAAAGAGAAGCTTGCTCCTCTCGCGAAATTCAATCAAAATCAGGTTTTGACCTCCGCAGCAGTAGTTGGTGTATTTATTGATATGAACAATGTCGAGTACATGGACGAAATTTTTGGTAAAGCTGTCGAGCTCGGTTATATGCCACAGGAAGTCAAGGAAATGCAGCTCAAAACTGTAATGCCTTATTATGAAAATATGCCCGCTTCCGCTCTTCGCGATGTCAATCTGATTGACGCGGGTCTGGCTTCCATGCAATTGATGCTCGCTGCACGTGCTCATGGTTATGATACCAACCCAATCGGCGGTTATGAGAAAGATCAAATTGCTGAAGCATTCGGTATGGATAAAGATCGTTACCAACCTGTTATGCTGATCTCGATCGGTAAATCGGCCAAAGAAGGTCACCCTTCCTACCGTCTGCCTGTTGAGAAAATTACGACTTGGGCATAATATCAGTCAATGTTTTACGTGCTCCAGCACCATTTACATTTCAAACAATAACAACATTCTAAATACACTAATGGAGGTTGAATATTATGATTATCATTCACGCTCACTTGCAAGTTAAACCAGACCAGGAACAAGCTTTTTTGGAAGCGACAAAAGTGCTAATCCCTGCAACACGTAATGAAGAAGGCAACATCAGCTATGATCTCGCTAAAAGTACTGAGCGCGAACATCATTACACGATGATTGAGCTGTGGAAAGACGAAGCCGCTACAGCTTCCCATAATGCAAGCGCCCATTTCCAGGCTTTCGTTCAACAAGCAGCAGCATTCATGGCCGCTCCAATGAACGTTGAAGTATTCGCTGGAGAAGCGGTTAAACGCTAAAATATGAGCCTTACATTAATTAATTAAGCAGACCGACGAGATCGTCGGCTTGTGAAAAAGAAACCGCTCCTCGTCATACTGACGGGTGAGCGGCTTTTTTGATATTGAAAGAAAATCTTTATGATGGCCATTTTAGTTTGTGTATTTTATTTGGTGTATAGATGTTTCATCAGCTCACGGTTCTTCTGCGTGAACAAGTCATTGTGCGAGGAAACCATCCCGTGTGTATTGGCTTCGGGTGCCACGTACAGTTTGGCTTTGTTCACAGCATTGGCTGCGTCCTGGAACGCTCCTGCGATCAAATGAAGCTTCCCTTCATGATGTAAAATATCTCCCGCAGCAAAAATGCCCGGTACGGATGTTTCGCTGACTGGTGTGCCTGCGATCCAATGATCCTTCATATCAATCTTAATATGACTGTTCACCAGCAATTCCTTGTCCCGCTCATAACCGTAGTTAATGATGACTTCATCCACAGCCAGCTCCAGTGAAGCCCCGTCCTCATTACGTTTCAGTACAACCGTCTCAATCTGTTGATGATCGTCTGTAGCGACCAACTTCTCAATCATTGTATTGAGCAAGCATTCGACTGGACTGTTCTCAAGACGTGACACTTCAGCTTCATGACCTTTCAGCGTATCTTTCCGATACGTTAAATAGACTTGCTTGGCAATAAGGGCGAGCTCGTTCGCCCAAACAATCGCCGCATTACCACCACCCGAGATCAGAACCGTTTTATCCTTGAAGCGGGAGAGCGATTTGACTGTATAATGTAAGTTCGTAACCTCGAAGCGGTCTGCACCTTCAATCTCCAGTTTAATCGGCTTCAGAATTCCTCCACCAATGGCTAAAATCACGGTTTTGGAGTAATGTTTTTCTTCAGAGGCTGTGTGCAGTACGAAGGTTCCTTGCTCATCCTTGGATATGGACGTGACCTTTTCTCCTAGAACAACCTCTGGCTGGAAAGTCAGTCCCTGATTGACCATTTGTTCGATCAGTCGTGCGCCCGGAACGGGTTGTAATCCCCCTACATCCCAGATCATTTTTTCAGGATACACATGCACCTTACCGCCCAGATAGGACTGAAATTCAATAATTTTGGTTTTCATTTCACGCAAACCGCTATAAAAAGCTGAAAATAATCCGGCAGGCCCACCACCAATAATCGTTACATCAAACACTTCATGATCTTTCATCTTGAATACCCTCATTTCCGAATTGGTTTGTCCAACATTCTTCTTCAATTTATTCCTGCATGGTTGGAACGGCCGAGGACTTCCAAACCTTTTATAATAATGATTCTCATTATCATTTAATACTATAGCAAGGATCATTGAAAATGCGAATGCACAAATCACCAATTTGGGATGTATTATTGTCTAATGGAGGCTTAATCAAGATACGTGTATTCCGAAGGAGAAACACCAAATTTACTTTTAAAAATTCGACTGAAATAGAGCGGATTGGTATAACCAACACTGATCGCAACATCGCGAATCAAATAACTACCTGATTTCAGCAGCTCCCCTGCCCTCTCCATGCGATAATGGATGACATAGTCAATTGGGCGGAATCCCGTGTATTTGTGAAAAAAGTAGGAGAAACGCTTTGAACTCATGCCATGTAACTCTGCTAACTCGTCCAGTGTCAGCAGATTCATGTAATGTCCATGAATATATGAGATGGCTTGCTCGATCACCTTCTCACTCAGCGAAGTTCCACCTTCCCGTTGACTGCAGCCTGTAAAAACCTGAACCATGATGCTCAAAAATAATTCCTTGACTCGAAGTTTGCCAATTCCTCCTTGCGCGTGCAGTTGTTCCTGCAGCATAACCAGTAATTCAACAACCCTTGGATTGGCCCCGGAGTCCAATTTGAAATGAGAGTCACATTCCTGAATGCTGACGCCCTTTTCCAATTGGTCAAAATTATAAAACAGTAAATAATATTCATACTCCGAATGGCCATTCACCTGTGAGTCCAACTGCATGCCTGGTGCAGCATGAAAAACGGATCCGGGCTGTAACTCGTATACCGTTCCATTCACTGACATGCTGGCTTCTCCTCGTACCACAAAAAGAAATCCATGATTTAATGTTCTGAATTCACGCAATATACTTTTGGGCTGCAAAACCAATCGATTGATTCCATCTATTTTAAAAGAATTATCTGCAAATATTGAAGCTAATTGATCCACATCTGTCATGGTAATTCCACCTATCTTTTAGAATCGGTTTTAAACTGTGCTTTTTTTATCTTATCACACGTATCAAGTCATACTGGGTAGCCTAAGCTTTACCTTCTCCACGTCAAAACTATAAACAAAGGCTATCCCTTGTCTTGACGACAAAAGATAGCCTCATTAGCTATGTGTTCAATTAGTCTAAAGCTTTTTAGATTATTTCTTCAATAATAAATAGACAAAATAAGGCACACCGATTAGGGAGACCATAATTCCTGCGGCAATTCCATCAGGATCAACCAGGTTGCGCCCAACGGTATCAGCAATTAATAGAAGCCAACCTCCAAGCAGAACAGCAACTGGAATAAATAACGAGTTACGTGGACCAACCAGCGCTTTGGCGATGTGTGGAGCCATCAAACCGATAAACGCGATTCCTCCCGTAACGGATACAGCAGAAGCGGCGGCTGCAACAGCAAACACCATGAGTACCAAGCGTTCTCGCTCCAGCTTCAACCCCACTCCGATCGCTGTTTCTTCGTTCAGCCCCATCAGATCAAGCCGTCTGGTTCTGAACAAAGTAAGCGGGATTAACACAATCAGCCAAGGCAGCAAAGCCCATATGAATGGCCAGTCTGCCCCCCATATGTTTCCGGATATCCATTTGGCAATAAAGTCGACCTTGGAGCGCTCCGCCGAAGATATGATGACAATCATGATGCCTGACAGAGCCATCGAGAATCCAACCCCGACCAGCACCATTTTTATGGGATCAAGCCCCTTGGTCCGGCTATAGGAAAACAGATAGATGAGCGCCGCTGTCAGTAATGCACCGATAAAAGCAGCTAACGGCAACATATAAACGAACGTGCCCGCTTCAATCGGGAAATACAGGAAGAAGATCGCAACGGCAACACCTGCACCGGAATTGATTCCGATGATACCTGGATCGGCCAAGTCATTACGCGTAATACTCTGCAAAATGGAGCCTGACAGCGCAAGCGCCATACCAGCTAGTAATGTAATAAAAATTCGAGGTAATCGGACCGAAAACAGAACAAAGTCTTCTTTAAATGTGCCTTGACCAAATAACACCGGAATTACCCTTTTGAAAGACAACGAGGAATAACCCCAGCTCATACCTACCACAGCCGTGATGAGGATCAGCAGCAAACACACGAGCAGAATTAGTCGTTGCTTGCGAATTCGCGCAGACATTGTCATGAGAATGCTTTGCCCCCTCTACGCACAACGAACAGGAAGAAAGGTAAACCAAGCATGGAAGTAATGGCGACCACAGGTGTTTCGTAAGGTGCATTTATCGTTCGACCCAGTGTTTCGGCAAGCAGCATAAACGATGCTCCGGCAAAAATGGATACGGGTATAATATACCGATAGTCCGTGCCCACCAATTTACGGACAATATGGGGGATCATTAAGCCGACAAAGGCCATGTTTCCGATCAATGCAACCGACGCTCCGGTCAGCACGATGACCAGCAGGAACAGAATAGTTTTGACGAGTACAAGCTTCTGCCCCAGTCCAGTCGCCACCTCATCGCTCAGGCTAAGAATGTTGATCTGGTTGGAAAGGAACGGAACTACAGCTAGACCAATCAGTATGACAGGCGCAATGGCTTGAATCTGGCCCCATGTCGTTCCGATGAGTCCTCCCGAAGTCCACATGGATACATCCTTGGAAATTTTGAAAAAGATACTGATGCCATCCGAGATGGCATACATAAAAGCGGATACAGCTGCCCCGGCCAGTACTACCCGGATAGGAGATAAGCTCCCTCTCCGCATCGAGCCGAGCACAATAACCCATGCTGCTCCAAGTGCAGCACCAACAAAACAAGCGACCATAATCCCAAAATATCCGAGTGATGGCATGAAGACAAAAGCTAGGGCGAGTGCCATATTGGCACCTGAAGTCAGACCGAGCAGTCCAGGATCAGCCAGCGGATTGCGAGTAATTCCCTGCATGATGCCTCCGGAGACGGCGAGAGCCGCTCCGATCAGCATGGCAGCGAGTTCCCGTGGAAGTCTGATCTCTCGCAGAATAAGAATATTATCGTTCTTAGTCGCAGAGGTCAGGGTCAGCCACAGATTGCGGAATGTCGTTTCTTCTGCGCCAAACATCATGGCGATGATGAAGCACACAATAAGTATGAGTACACTACCCAGCAGCTTGGTTGCAAACCGAAAAGGAAGTCGTTTATTTTTCATCGCATTCAATGTTTACTTGCCAAGAAAATGTTGGATAAAGAATTCCAGCTGGTATTCCATGCTCAATGGATCATTGAAATAGAATGCCTTGGCATCAGCTTCAAATACTCGATTATTTTTCACCGCATCAATATTATTGTATGTTTCGGTATTTTGGAACGAATTGTCCTCGTCGGCATTTTTACTGAATATTACAAAGTCACCCATGTAGTCTTTCAGTACTTCGTTCGATACAGCAAAGAATCCGTCTTTCTTGGTAGCTTCCTTGACCTTATCTGGCATACCTAAGCCGAATTGATCATACAGTATTTCCGTTCCACGTCCGAATTTTTCGCCATAAACATAGAGTTGCTTATTGAACGTTTCAATAACGGATACAGTCGCATTGGCGCCAATTTTGGCTTTGATTTCTTCCCCTACTTTTTTGCTTCGAGCGTCAAAATCGTCAACCCAGGCCTGTGCTTCTTTTTCTTTGTTCACAAGCTTTCCGATCTCCAGTTGTTGCTTGAGGAAGTCCACCTTACCATATGTATAGGTGACTGTTGGAGCAATCTGCTTCAGCTTATCTACGTTCTTGATATCCGACAGGCCGATAATCAGATCTGGGTTCAATTCAATAATTTTCTCCAGACTTTCGTCGGTAACCGCCTCTGTATTCGCCAGTTTATCTTTAAAATTCGGGTTCTCCTTGGACATTTCATCCACACCAACCAGTGGCACATCCAGTGCCATCACGTTTCCTGTCAGGAATCGGGTCAGCACAACCACACGTTGCGGGTGGGAAGGAACTTCCACAGGACCTGTCTCCGATTGATAAGTGAACGTACCTGAATCTGACTCGGATGAAGAACCTGCTGAATCCGTGTTCGAAGAAGTGGATTCGTTGGATGTAGTTGCATTCCCCGTTGTATCTTTGGCTGAGTTGCTTCCACAAGCGCTAAGCAATAAAACCAGAACTAATATAAATGGAACAAAAAGCTTTCTCATTAGATGACTCTCTCCCTTTTCTCTTTGAATATGAAAATCATTCTCATTACAATAGCTAATTATAGGCATGCAGGATGAACCTAACCATGCCTTTTTGTTTGAGAAAACCTTTGGATTATTGGATGCCAGTCCATAAGGATACAGCCCGTCCAAGCTGCAAACGAATGGAAACCGGATTGTAGGGTATCCACTCTTCCTGCTCCAGATGATAGATCCGATTTTGCTTCACTGCCTCGAGCCCTTTCCAGTATTCCGAGTTAAATATACCTTCTGAGTGAGCCTTTGACCCTTTTTCATCTGGAAAAACAATGACGAGCATACGAGTGCCCTCGTAATCCTGAAGTTCAGACAGTTGGATAGATACCGAATGAAATTGATCGCCAAACTTCTGTATTTCCTGGGCAATCTTGGCCGGAGGACGTAATGCGAGCGATTGATACATCACATATCCGACATTTCTGATTCCATATATTTGTAATGTATCCGGTTTTATGACGAGAATGGTCAGCGTCTCATTCACAATCTGGCTCGTTTGAATGGCTTCCCGTGCCTGCTGTTCTTCCCTTTCAAAGTCTGCCAGCCATTGTTCTGCCTTCTCCACCCTTTGAATCGCCTGTGCGATAAACCGCAGATGTTCTTTCCACCCAAGCTCCATCCACGCAATTTCAACAATAGGAGCTATTGATCTCAGACGTTCAGAACTTAATCCGTTCATATGTAGATGCTGATTTGCTGCAATGATGAGCTCAATATTGGCATCCAGCAATGCCGACTTTATTTGTTCAGGTGAACTGTCAGAATGGATAAAACGTATCGTTTGAGGTGGGCTAACTCCCTCTGTGCTTACATATTCGCTGCTTTCCGAGATGACGACCGCTGGTTCCAATCCAAGTAACATCAGATGGCTCGCATAAGGTGCACACCACACAGCCACTCGTTGAAAAGGTCTGCGGCGTGTGTAACCTGAAGGACTTTCTCCTGTCTGCTGCTTGAAGCGGCGGCTAAGATAGAATTCATCCTTATATCCAACTTTGAGCGCGATCTCACGAAGTGAAGCGGACCCGCCAATCAATAACTCTTTTGCACGGTGAACACGCAAGCGTGAGAGATACTCATTCGGTGCGAATCCAGTAATCTGCTTAAAAAGAGTGGAGTAGTGAGACCGACTGACCCCCGCAATTTCGGAAAGTCCTTCGGTTGTTATTTTCTCACTAAAATGGTTCTCCATAAATGCGATGCTGCGTTCCATGGACGGCTGCTCACTCGCAATATATCTTGCTTCCATTCGCTCCAACAAACTCAGCAGAACTTGATGAAACAGAATCTGGTTACTCATATGCTTGACTTCATTGCCAGGTAAACGATACATATAGAGCTCCTCAAGCTGAGCTGCAATCGCAGGTTCATAAAACTTAATAAGAGTTTCTGCTGCAAGCACACTGGACCGTCCCATGGCTATCATTGGCAGTGATCTCTTCTGTTCTTGCGTGCGAATGGAGAGGGTGTATATATGAAGTGGATGCATCTGATTCCCCTGTATAACAACATCACTCTTCGCCGGAATAAGGATTACCATACCATCGGTGAGTTCGTATATGTGGTCGTCGAGATGAAGTGAACCCTGACCACTTGAAACGGCCAACAGAACGGTTAGGTTCTCATGGATTCTATGTATCGGCATGGTTGACGTACTATACAATGATTGAATGCTGTCTGCTGTATATATTGGAAAATAGGACTCTGCCCATTCCGAGTTGTTCATTTTCTTATCCTCCGTGACTGTTATGACTGTTAGCGGAAAACTAAACTAATCATTCCGTTCTGGGGTCACTCAGTCCACTTACTGATGATGGGATGATGCCTGAATAAACGGCTCTGCATGACTATTTTAACATTATGGCTTCCTCCAGAATACTAGCGTTCAATTATAAATAGCTTATACGAGTGACTCCCTAACTATGTGAGAGGTCACAAGGATGATTAGCATCGTTCAATTCAATGCAAAAACACGCCATAAATGGCGTGTCTTTTTTACTGCTATATGGAGCCTAGGGGGATCGAACCCCTGACCTCATCGCTGCCAGCGATGTTGGGGGCTCAGAACAGCATTCCATCAATTCTCAAGAATGCTGGTACATCAATGTTTTTTCTAATACTAGTGGAATTAAATAGACTGTTTTCTTTGCTTGGAAATGAATTCGGACCCCAATTCGTCCCCATTGTCCCCAACTTGGCCCCAGTATATTGCTGGGGTCTTTTCATTATATAGGTATGATACGCCTTGATTTATTAGTACTATATATGGTACTATAAATGTAGGAGGTGAGACATGGCTAGGATAGAAAAATTGGTCCAAAAAATGAAAGACCGCCCCAGTGGTATCCAATATGATGAAGTTGCCAAGGTACTCCGGCATCACGGTTATGGATTAGTGAGAAGCAACGGCTCACACTTCCATTTCCGAAACCAAGCAGGAGACTTGATAACCATCAAAAAGGAACAACCACTAAAGGCGGCATACGTCAAAGACGTACTGGACCGGATCGGGGAGTAGCACCTCCCCTTTCCTTAATTCTCATCATATCCTAGCCGATTATTAATGGCAAATCACAGCCAAAAGAAGGATTTAGCGTACTACATGGCCCTCCCGTATACGATACAAATTAGACCCGTTAAAGACGAGAGCGGTGATTATTTCTTCGCAACTGTTGCGGAATTAGATGGGTGCCAAAGTAATGGAGATACCTTTGCTGAAGCATACGAGAGTGTTCGAGAAGCTATGGAGGGATACCTGGCAGTAAAGCTGGAATACGATGACGTCATTCCTGAACCGATTGGTGAGGATGAGTACAGTGGCAAGTTCAATTTGCGGGTTCCAAGGAGTCTACACCGGCAGTTGGTTGAACGTGCTGCTGCCGAGAGTGTTTCGTTAAATCAGTACTGCCTGTACAAATTAAGCAGATAATCCAAAAGAGCCCTGCGAACCATTGAAGGTTAACAGGGCTCTTTGATAATCCAAGATTATTTACTACTTACATAGCTACATCGCAATCAATTCAGATTCAAATTGAGTAATGTCCTTTGCTTCTTTTTCTACCTTATGACATAGGTTTTCAAAAGAAGATGATTTGATTTCAGCTAATTTAACTCTGTTATCTTCTTTTTGTAAGTATGTGACCATGTCACTAAGAGTGTTATCTTCATTCATTTGATCATCTTTATTGTAAATTAAATATACATCACTTTCTCTCTGATAACTGCTCAACATTGTTTTTGTTTTTGAGAACCACTCAATAAGTTTATCATTTGAGGTATTTGAAGGCGTTGCCTGAATAAGATTCCATATACCATTTTTAAATACAAAATCCACTTGGAAATGCATATTCTGTAGGTCTTTAATAGGATGAATTTTAACATTAGATTTAACTTTTGTTCCTATCCAGTTATTATCAGTGAAAATGCTCTTAGTATAATTCTTAACATTTATAGTTGGGATATCTTTTATTACCTCTTTTGAAGTTATCTCGCCTATATATGTTTTAAATAGTGAATCAAACAATTGATCAGCATCTCTGGACATTGAAAAAGTTGGTTCGGATAAAATGAATTGCTTAGGAAATATCGTTAAAAGATTTGATAAATAATTCTTCTCGTATAAATTAGGTTTAAATAGATCAAATTCTTCATACATCTGTTTGAAATAAAAATCCACCTCATCTTTTTGAATCTTGTAAACCTTGGTTGATATTTCATCGTAAAGTAAACTTTTCATTTTTGTTGTGTTTTCGTCAAGAATTGAGTGGAACAATTTACCTTCAGTATAATTGTGTAACATAACCCCAACGTTTATTTTCTCTCCTCTGATTTCATTCGGACAATATTGAATTATTGAGTACCAGTAGGCTTTTCGCTCCATTGAAATTCACCTCCAAGATAACTGTGGAATGCACCTTGACTCGCCATTATTGATATATACTGTCTAATACGATTTTTATTATTCAAAATAAAGAACTTATAGTATGCCATTTGTTCATTTCTATCTATGAACCACTCACTAGGCATTCCTTCAAACCATAAATCGATCTGCTCACTTGTGATGTTTTCAACCAGATGAACAACACTATAAAAGCAGTGATTATCTGGATCAGATACATCAATAAACTGGTCTAGAGCTCTAAATACTTCTCCAAGGCCTGACATTGGGACAGGATATCCACTATTTTGGACTAAGGCATTAGCCCAGGCATTGATATAATGAGGCTCATTCACTGAACGCATCATGTCTTGTTTATGTATATTTCTCCATGCAGGTCCATAAAAACAATGACCATGATCAATACAATAAACCTTTCTAGTTCCGTCTGTAGAAGCAATCAAAAGGTTTCCTGTATTTCCAAAACGATCAAAATTCGCAGTAAGTAAGTCAAGAACTATAATTTTGGCTACATCTTCTTTGTTTGCAATATTATTGAAAAAGTTGTTCCATGGACGCTTCATATATTTCTTCCCAGCACTCATTAAATTTAAATAACCACTCATTAAGTTATTTTCAACACCTTCAATAACATTACTGGCAAAATGGTAGCCTGGAACATATCTATGCGTAAATCGTAATGAAGGTGCCTGATCAATAAAAATCTGATCAACCGAAGCTATTGCGCACTCTGGTACTGTAATTTCGAGGTATTTAGCAATTCTATAAACTAATACCTCTTGAAGGAACATACAATCCCAGTATTCCCAATCTTTTGAACTTTCATTATAAACATTCTGATTTTTTAAGAGATACTCTTTCCCGTCACTACCAATGACATGTACAGGCTTACTCATGCCGCCCGTGTCATCACCGAGAACTTTAACAAAAGCATCCACTTCAATATGATCAACCAATCTATAGTCACCTCATTCGTAAGCTTGCAGCCTTTTAACTTAAATTAAATCATATACTTAAAGAATTGGCTATAAAAAAAAGGGACCCACCAGCATTATGCCAGTGGATCCCTTTTTACCGATGCTATCGGATTTGATTTAATTTACCACAATTATCCTTTTTGGTCAACATAGCGCAACATCCGGCTCACTACAGCGCCCAGTTCCTCGCGTGTAACCGTTGCACCTGGACGTGTACCGTCGAAGAATCCTTTATCCGTTACTTCCTTCCACGTCGTCTCAGCCCACTTGCGTGGCTCGTTAATATCTCTCCCCTGTGTCACCGGATTGTCCTCCTTCGATTTGGCCAGCCCCAGGTATGTAGCAATCCCTTGGACATGGCCATCGATAATTGCATCGATCACACTCGCTTGCTTCAACCGATCCGCGTCAGCTGCCACATCGACAAACAGGTTTTCTGTTAGGACTGCCGGCATCTTGGATTCACGGACCATGTGAAGGTTCTGCGCCTTCTGCCCACGATCGGTGCCGCCCAGTTTGGCCGTGATCGCCTTGTGCAGCGTGTCCTGCAGCTTAATACTAGATTGGGAAGCTGACGTATACCGGAAGGACTCAAATCCGCCCTTACCGCCACCCGCATTACAGTGGATGGAAACCAGAATGTCTGCACCGGCAGCGTTCGCTTTGGTTGTCCGATCGCGAAGCTCCAGGAATACGTCCGTGGATCTAGAGAGTAACACCTGCACATCCTCATATAACGATTCCAGTCGATCCTTGATCCCGAGCGATACCTTTAGTGCGATATCCTTCTCCTGGATACCGTTAGCGACTGCTCCCGGATCCTTACCACCGTGTCCTGCATCAATCCATACTTTATACATTCGTACCAGCTCCTTTATCTTTGTCGTTGCCGCCTTTGCCTTTCAATACTTCAATAGCCTGCTTGATTACAGCCGGGATAGGTGCTCCCATTTTCCCACCATTTTCTGTGATGGACAGCAGCTCATTCGCGATATAAAAGAATGCCACAGTGTCACGGAATAAATGCCCGTCACCCAGGATGCCATCTACCAAGTGACCCACCGCAACCATAGCGAAAATAAATACCTTACGAGCGATGCCGAACATCCCGATTTTGCTTCTGAGCTCCCCCGACATCCAACCAGCAGCAACCCCAGTTAAATAATCAAAAATCACAAACACCAATAACACCCCAAGCACAGCGGACCAACCCCCAAATAAATAAGACACCGACCAACTACCCACAGCCAAAGCCCATTTCCCCACGTTTTCCAACTTCCTATCCCCCATCTATCTGAATATAGAAAAGCCCTCTGACCACTCCAGAGGGCACAAAAATAGCGCTCCATAGTTGGAACGCCTGTTACACGATATTTCCGTTTTGGTCCATCCCCGCTGCTTCCAGCGCAGCAGCCACTTTATCACGGCTTTGAACTGGTACAGAATCCAATTCGATCAAGCCTTTATGGATCATCATTACGTATACAGCTAACATGGTGTCACCTCCTCTCATGAGTTTCACAGCCCAACGGATCAGCAGCCGAGCAAGCTTAACCCTCATCCGGTGATACCACACTTAGAACGAGCATATGCAGCTCCATGAGGGCCAATTGGTTCGCGTTACTTTCTTCAGCCAGACGTTTATTTTCCGCTTCCGCTTCAAGCAGTCGCTGCTGAAGCAGATCCAACTCTGTTGGCTCCGTTGGCTGTGGCTTGGTCAGTTCGTCAATCTCTTCCTGGCTTAATCCTTCAACCCACAGTTCAGGCATTGCCGGGCCTTCATATTTGGGCGCATCTTCTCTTTCTTCTTCCGGCAGATTAAGCCAAGCATCATAAAGAGTTTGATACTCAGCCCGTGCATTCACCTCATCTTCGTTGAATGCCTCCCAGGCTGCCAGATCAAAACGCGGAAGGAACAGGCCAGTAGGAACCGGCACGCCTACGATGTACCCGGCAACCTCCGGCTCAACCTCTCCCTCGTCCTCCGGCGCTGTTGGCTGCTCGATCTGTTCAGGATCAAATACCACAGGCTCAGGATCGGCATAAAAAGGGACGACACCAGAAAAGGCATCGTCCACCAACTCGTCCTCCAGATAGAGGCCGTCTATATTTACTTTAGGTACGGCTTTCATATGATCCCTCCTTTATAGATTGATATTAAATGATATGCCTTCGAGGTTTAGCCAAGTTTCAGAAGCACTCGTTCCTAAGTATACGTTTCCGTCTTCTGTTATTTCGACTGTCGTACCTATCGGAGTGGTGGTTCCGAAGGAAAGTACATTAAATATCCGTCTTGTTTTTGGGCGAAATCCTTCGGGCAAGACAAACAATCTCTTACCTGCATCCCTAACTCCGCCTTTAATCAATCCTCTAATGTGTACATATTCGCTTGAATCCTTAACATATTGTGCAGTTGGATAACCGGGATATTGTATCCACCCATTTACCAACGTAGGCGTAATCCACGCAGGACTATCCTTCTCTGCCTTTTTCGACTCCAGCACCGATATCCGTGTCGTGTTCTCCTGAATGGATTTAACGGCATCCAGTAGCAGAGCCTTTTCATTCTCGGCATACGTTCCAGCGAAGTCCACAGCAGGATATTTATCCAACATCAGGTATGTGACGCTGTAGGCGGCTGATGGTTCGTAGGCGGATAGCACCGCTCGCTCTAGTCCGTATGCATCTAACGTATTCCTTACCCAAGAAGGATCAAATTTTCCGTTTTTAAATAGAGTGAGAATTTTGCTTGTCCGATACTTTAATTTTGTTTGCTCGAAACCCGGAAAAGCTGAGTTGATGTACGTCCCATAATCACTTATTTGAGGCTTGGCGCTCTCACGTAACACAATACCTGTACCAACCTCGACTTGATTAGCTCCCTCAACAAACGTCAATTGTCCCTCAGACGTGATCGGCTCCACGACTGGCGTTGCAAGCTGGTATAGAAGTTGATATGGAGGATACGATAACCCTGCGCTATCTTGGCCTGCAACGAACGTAGGCAAGGTAGTTGTGTAATCACTTCCAGCAACCATGGGAGTACTTAAGTTTTTTATCATAGTGGTCTTAATCCAAACTTTTGTACCAGATCCGTTGTAGGGCGTGTATCTCGGTTGCCCATTGATACTCATAGTCCAGCCCATGAAATACGCCTTAATCTCATCAGTGGTTAAATTTGTATAATTGTCTCCCCACCCACTGTCGGTACTTGGAATAGAAATATATACATCCCCTGCTGCTGTGACTGCGTTTGTATCAGGCGTGTTGCCCGTGCTTCCTTGGGCCAATAACTTACCGTCAAATTTTGTACCGATTCCGCTCCCAGCTACTGCATTCGGTGCTAGACCTGAAGCCTTTACCTGTTTTAGCCCAGCAGATCCACCAGCCTCGCCAATTACCCATGTCCTATTACCATCCAACGTTAATTTCTTCCACTTCGCCAACCTGAAATACTGCCCATCTCGCTCAAAAACCGTATCCGGGATAGCTCCTGTATTTGGATTGGCATGTAGCTCTGTTTGCAAGGCAAGCATGGCGTCTTGGCGTGGCTTGAATGGTTTAGCGGAAGTACCGACGTTCAAGGTCACATCTCTAAAGACTGCTGTCCCTGTCGTCCCGTTATCCAATCCCAAGACTAAACGAACATACTTCGTATTTGCAGGGGATTTGAAACTTCGAACCATCGTTTTTGTCCCGTTGGTTGTGACGAATGGGCCTTGCGTAAAGTCCTCTATTAAAGTTCCGTCTTCCGCGTAAGCTCCTGCATTCCAGTAAGCTCCGGCTGATATAGTCCCCCCTATCCCTGACATATCCACCGTAATAGCCAGCGTATAATCAGTTAGGGATGCAGCGTTCACTTTACAAGCCAAAGTATTAAATCCTACTACACCTGAGGCTTTAACCATTTTTAGTTGGTACGGGTTATCAAAAGTATTTGACCCAGCTAATGCCGCGTCACCCCATTCATAAAACGGCGGTAACAGATTCGCCCCATATCGGATCACATACGGGTTAAGCACCCCATAGATACCGATCTGACTTTGGTAGTTAATCACTGTCCGACCTTGCAGACCCGTCAGCGAAAATGGCGAATCCTGATCTGCTTGAACAACTTGGATACCTGGTTGCAGTGTAATAGCTGATCGTTCAGGAGTATCCAGTCTATCCGCAATCCCTTCAATTTGCCCATCGGTATACGCTTTGGCTGCTGTCTCTGCCGCGTCAGCCTTTGTCTGCGCTCCTGATTTGCTTTCGCCATCTTCCCGGACAAACTTGGCATCGGCTCCACTCATCAGGCCACTGGCTCCACCTGTCACGGCGTCAGGAATAACGTCTGATCCACCAGTAACGTGGGATGTCGCATGGGCTCCAGGAGTGGCCGTTCCTGTTGCAGTTACCGTCACCCGTTTAGTGGCCGGATCAGTTGTAACCGTGATCCCGGTACCGCCTGTCAGTTGCAGCGTATCAGACTTGCTGGAAGCTTCCACGTCATTCACCTTGGCAAATGCGTTTTGATTGACCTCAGCTCCTGCAGCAATTCCATCCAGCTTGTCATGGTCATCCGCAGTAACGTGGATATCTGTATCCGCTGCATGACTGTCCAGATTCGTTTGTACGGCGTCTGTCTCTGCCTTCCGGGCAATGTCATCGGCTGCGGCTGGAGCCGTCACCTTGGCGCGGCCTGCTGCGTCACGTTGCATGAGCGTGTCCGGGGTTGCGGCGCTGGTACTGGCGTCCGATTTCAGTTTGTCAGCAGCCGACATGAAACCAGCAGCGTTCCCCTTTGCTGTGGGATGCTCATCGGCTCCGCGTGCCTTGTGCGCTGCCAGGGCTTCCGCTGCGGCAGCAATAGCAGCCGCCTTGGCAGCGTCCGCTTTAGCTTGGGCATCTGCTGGCGTACCTTTGGTGTCCATTTCTGCCTGGACCCTATCAAAGCCGATATTAATGTTATTAAAATCCTCATTGATCTTTTTCGTTCCGACCAGGTTCGCATACCTGTTTGCCATCTGTCTCAGCTCCTTTCAATAGCGTATCAACGTCCTGTCGGATTGCCCGAAGGAATGCAACCTGAGAATCCATCGTGGGCAATGTCTCCAACATGGCGCGGATCACCAATGGACTCTCGCGAAAAATGTCAGTCACGTCCACGGACAATTCCAATACTTTTTTAATTCTCATTCACATCCCCGTCCCTCAATGTTAAGTCAGATTCTGTCCACCGCTCCCCGCAAGTAGCACAGCCCGGCTCTTGATCAGCGAGTGGATCAGCCTGCGGTGGAATCCCTTTGGATTTCAAAATACTTTCCGGAATCTGTTCATATGCCTGAACGTCTTTATGCAATACAAAAACAGGCGTGCCGCAAAATTCGCAGCATGCCAGTGGTTTTTTATAGGTGACACCATTTACGATCATGCAGTCCATCTCCTTTTTAGGCAACAAAAAAGAGCCCATGCATATGGACTCTCATTAGAACTATTTATTTGGCAAAACTATCTTTACCTCACCATCGTTACTAAAACTTAACTTTGTGAGATCAACATTAACTTCAAGTTCCTTCCAATCTTTCGGTACCTGGTAAACCAGAGTACCTCTGATTTTTTTACCTGCTGCCAGAGCACCATCCATCGTCTTTTCCGAACCTTTTAAAGCATGTCCTGTTATGTCTTCATTAATAGAAAATCCATCTTGATAAGCATCGAACATGATCATTGAACTAATCGTGTAGTCTTTTTTAGAAATGTTCTCAATTAACAAACCTACTGAAACGAATTCATTTCCTTCTTCAGGATTAACAAACATATTATCGCTTTTTGGTTTGGACAAACTTTCTACAGAAACCTTAAAATTCTTGGTTTGAATTCCTGTGCCGATCTCTGTAATTGCAAGTTCTTTCGGCTCTTCTTTAACAGTCTCTTCCTTAACAGCCTCTTTCTTCTCAGATGTTGAAGTAGACGAGGTCTTCTTCGCTTCAGCAGTGACAGGCTTTGCCTCATTGTCTTGCATGTTTGATCCAAACACACCTACAACGAAAATAATAATCAACCATACCCACCATTTTTTGTACCATGGCTTCTTGTTCACACCATAACCCCCACTATATTCCTAATTTATAGGAATATAGTACCATGCATAACCGAATGTGTTAAGTGTTATTTTGGTATTATTTGTCGCTTTACGCCAAATAGGCTATTTAATTGCAGCCAATGCCTCGTCGATCAGCTTCAGTTCAACTTGTGCATCGTCCACCAATTTTTGATATTCAGCAAGTCTTTGTTCAGCCTGTGCAATTGAATCTTTATTTCCTGTGCTTTTGACTTCTTCAAGTGCAGCGGCTACTTTATCGCGTCCCTCTAACAAAGGAGGCAAAATTTTATTGTTGTATTCACTCTTCATCGATTCAAGATATTCCTTAGACTTACTTGAATAAGTATTAGAAGACGAAACTGTTGTTCCTGATCCAGATGTATCAGAATCTGTGGAAGTAATTGTTATCGTTTTACCCGACACTTGGACATCAGCTCCTAACGCTTGAGATAAGGCCCGAACGGGGACGTTAGCCTTGCTATCAATTATAGCGCCTTTATCTGATAGAGATTTACCATCAACAATAACGGTGTACTCTCCTGTCACTTTCTTTCCTACTAAACTTTTTATCTGATCGGCAAAAGCCCCCGTTGTTGTCGAAAAAACAAAACCAATCAGAATACCGCCAGCAATGTATGCGATTTTTTTCATAAACACTACCTCCATAATGGTGCAATTTACCTATTATGATACATTACGGAGTAGTAGATTGGAAGGTTCCGCCTCCAGATGTTTGGTTAGCAGTGTTCCCGTGATTATGATTTGGAACGGTAACAGAATGCCTATGAGTATTAAACGAAGATAACAAACTTGAAATTTGAGTCTGCAATGATGTGAGCTGGGATTGTAATCCTGAAATGTCTGATATGCCAATCCCATACACAAATCCTGTTCTGAACGTAGCGCTTCCGCCGAATGTGGTAGCACCTTGCAGGCGAATTGGGTTTGCATTGCTATTAGATCCAAGCCATAGATTATTGCTGAATATTGTCAACTGCCCAC
This sequence comes from Paenibacillus sp. GL_099_B, assembly GCF_057835695.1. Classification (NCBI taxonomy): domain Bacteria; kingdom Bacillati; phylum Bacillota; class Bacilli; order Caryophanales; family Paenibacillaceae; genus Paenibacillus; species Paenibacillus sp. GL_099_B. Next base: position 2,140,899 of record NZ_CM174430.1, on the reverse strand, counting down.
TAGATTCATAGGAGTTGATCTCTCCCACGGATGACCCGTTGGTATCTCTCCAAACTACCGCAGCTACCGAAGAATCGGTTGAAGTGGCAATTTGTACACGGTTTCGCCCATTGGAATCATAGGACCGGAAACCAGCCGAATCAATCTCGATGCGCCTTCCTCTATTAGCCGTCTTCAGGACTGAACCGATGATGGTAGATCCATTGATTGTACCCCCGTTTATCGTAGCTGCCTGAAGTGTACCTGAGAATGTACCATCCACCCCGACCAGCGTTCCGGTAAACGTCCCGCCTACTGCTTGCAGATTACCCTTAAAAGTACCCCCAGCAGCACTGAGGTTACCCATAAAGGTTCCGTCAACGCCTTGGAGCGTTCCGGTAAAGACCCCATCCGTGGCTTCTAGCGTCCCGTTAAACTTATAGCGTCTGCTTGGGATATCGAAATAAATGGCATCTTGCCCGTCAGCCTGGAACGACATCTTATCACTGTTCAGAATGACTTTGCTGGCATGGTCCTCACGTTCAATCGTCAGTCCCTCGGTTCGGGTAATGGTTGCTCCATAATAGGACTTGCCTTCTTTGACCGCCGTTTTGTTGAGGTTGTTCACGGCCGTTGTTAACGTGCCATCGACCACAAACTCACTCTGCTGCTCAGAAACAGAAGGTGCTTCCAGCGTCATCCGTAGACCACCAGCAAAGTTGAACACTTGATGAAGGATGACCGTCTTGTACCGCATGATACCGTCCCACGGTATGTGTGTATCCTGCCAGGTCGATACCGTCTCGTCCCAGGTTGTCCCTTCCTGCTGTTCAAACCCGATGACGTCACCCTGTTCAAGCTGCGGGAAGCCCCTCGCGTCCATAGTGAGTGGCAGATAGGAGAACCCGTTCAAAGCTGCTAGAAGGCCGTTTGTGACCGCCTGAGTAGCAAAGGGATTTTCCACATACAGTGTATGGTTATCATCACCCGTCCCGGCTTCGTACTGCAATTCATCTTCGGTGTTGTAGGTGACCACAACTCGGGTGTATGTCTTCACTGGATTGGTTTGCTTCACCTGTACGTAATCAGCCGTGGTCATATCGAACACTGGAGTATCGGCAGCCGTGAACCGTTTGAATTTCACGGTGCCCGCCTTGTCGATGTAAATGCTGGCGCTATTGGCAGAAGCGATATAAGACAGCACCTGACGCATACTGTACCCCGCTGGCCCTGCCTGTATCTGATACGCTGGATTGATCACCACGCTGCTGTCATACGTCCAGCCCAGCCGGTTGCAAATTTCGTTGAACACGGCACGTTGCGTGGTCGGATAAGTCAATGATGAAATGTAGGCCACATCCGCAAAGACCAGCTTGTCATAACAGGTGAAGGTCCATACGTCATTGATCTTCTCCCGGCCATCAACAAAGAACTCTCCCAGCGGCAGCCAGTCCGTTCCGTCACCTGTCCAAGACACATGCATATCCTGCCAAGGGTACTGAGCCTGTAGCCAAGTCATACCCGCCATGGATAAGGACAGGTACGGCACGATTCGGGCATTCGCTGGGATGACTTCATTCGTTCGCAACCTGATCGTAAGTTTGCTCGGAATGGCCGTTCCGATCTCAAAGCCATTGTTCAGGCTCAAGCTATTTTCAATACTAAAGTCCACAATTTTGCTGCTATCATATTCCTCCGACTGTACCAGAGCCTTGACGATAAATTCCCGGTCGGGCCGTCTTAAATAATCTGTGTAGAGCGGCGATATTGGATACATCCGATCACCTCTCTGTCAGCGTCAATTTGAGTCCGTTCCAGTACATGACGCCGCCACTCATCACACTGAACGGTGCAGGCCGATTGCCGACATACATCCGCTTCGTTTCGTGCTTGCCAGTTTGTGGGTCTGGGTAGGTAAAATCAAAAAACACATTGGACATGGCTTGTAGAATGGAGGACATTTCAGCCCATGTCAGCATCCCCCAAGCCATGTCGATCTGCCGTTTGACTGCTATCCGGTCCCGGTTCAAGGTACCATTTGCTGTACGAACGGATGAATTAGCGTCATCCAAGTCAAGCACCGTCACCTGATACGTGGAGGGATAAGCAGCAATTTCTTGACCGTTAATTTTGATTTCCAAATGTCATCCCTCCTATGTCGTTAATGGCGAACGGCCTGTACGCCTTGTGATGTCGTTTATGGCACTCACGGCAGCTCGCCCCAGTTCGGTACCATTGAGCTGTATGACGGTCTGTTTGTCGTTGTTCCGTAGGGCATCCAAGATCAGCAAAAGCACTTCCACCATTGGCTGATTATTCCCGGAAATCATATCTTGCAACTTGGACAGCGGTGACACAACTTCCGGGTCAACGGAAGCGCCCCGGTTATCCCCGACCATAGCAAGTGTAGGCCCGTAAGCCAAACCGCCTTTAGCCAGTTTTGGAATCCGTGGGATATTCGGAAGGCCAACATTGCCCCCGCCAACTTTCTGCCCAAATATCTCGAATTCCGGAATGCTCACACTCAAGCTATTAAAGCCGTCTATAACCTTGTTAATCCCGGCAATAATTAGATTAAGCGGCGCCTTGACCAGTCCATATAATGAATCGAATATGCCGCCAAAGATGTCTTTAACGCCTGTCCAAGCTTTCTTCCAATCACCCGTAAATACGCCTGCAACAAAATCAATGATCCCGCCAAGTGTTTTCAGCAACCCTTTGATAATGTCACCTACGCTTTGTACGACCGTGGTGACAATGTTCAATACGATATTGAAGCCCTTCGTAAAGCTTGGAGCCAGTTTGTCTATAATGTAGCTGATTAACGGCACAATAAACTTGTTGTAGATATCCAATGCCGCCGCTACCAGCTTCATCACAACTTCCCCGACTTGCTTAATGATCCCCTTCAAAGTACCGTCCCAGATTTCATTCAGCTTCTTCAAGAAAGGCTCTATGATCGGTTTCAGCACGTCGTCCCACAGCTTCTGGAACAGCTTTCGTGTGTTCTCCATCATCTCAGATATCTTGTCAAGGATATCCTTTCCATACTTCGCCCAAAGGTCCTTAACGATCTGGAGCGTGTCCAAGACAATTTTCTTGATCAATTCAAACACGGGTTTCAACACCGTGTTATAGATGTCATTGATCATGTCCACGGCCCATTTGAATGTTTTGGCCGCTTCCTCAAATGCTTTCACCAAAACGTCTGTAAAGATCGGGACCAGCGTCTCTGTGATCTTGGAAGCAATCGGGATAATGAATTCATTCAAAGCGTAATCCACAAATGGTTTAATCGTTCCATTCAGCAACTTGTCAAATGAATCACCGATCTGCGGAATGACATCCAGGAACATATCCCGGAATTTCTCCAATGACGGGAGTAATGTCCCGTCCCACAGATCATTGATGTGGTTAACGGCGTTTTCAAATGTCTTAGCGAAGGTATCAATAGCCCAGACAAGTGTATCCGTGAAGATGGGTACGAACGTCTCGGCCATAGTTGTTGATACGGGAATAGCAAAATCATTGATGATGAAGTCTGTAAACGGGTTAAGCGTCCCATCCAGCAAGCTTTGCAAGGATGCTGCAATAAGAGGCATGTTTGTTACAAATGCGTTCTTAGCCTTTTCCAGACTAGGCAGCCATACCGTGTCCCACAGCTTAATAGATTGGTCAGTAGAATTCCGGAATGTCCGGTCAAAGAAGTCAAACGCCCAGACAATTTGTTTAGCAATGACTGGAGCGAACGATTTCACGAATCCGGTAACGATGGTAGGAATAAAGTCACCAAGAATGTATTTAGCTACCGGAACCAGAACCTTGTCTTTCAGATCCAAAAACGTCTTGCCCATGTTTGAAATGGATTGACGTATCGGAACCATCATGTCAATGAATGGTTGCAATGCTGGCCGCATCTCACCCCAACCGGAAGAGATATACGCCCAAGCTTTTGAGAATCGGGATTTGATATCTTCCAGGAACGCCGCAACCTGTTGTTTGGTCGGATCGACGTCAATTGAAGGCGTACCCAAGTCCAGGTCACCAAACCCGGCCATACTGCCTAAGCCGCCAATTCCTTTGCCAGCTCCTGCAGCTTTTGACCCTGCATCATCCAAAGCAGAAGCTGCCGATTGTGCCAGCGTATTGAGCTGATCGAATCCGGCCAGGCTGCCCTTCATGTCTTTTCCGGCTTTCTTCGCCTTCTTGCCTGCTTTCTCAGCCGCTTTACCCGTATCCTCGACGGCAGGAGCTGCGGCAGCCGCTGCATCACCCATGCCGCCCATGGCATCGGTAGCCACGGTTATTCCAGCTCCACCAGCGTTCACAGCGTCACCAAAGACCAATTCTGTGAATGCCTTAAAATAGGCTGCTGCAACCTGTAACTTGGCTATGATCCAATTGAGCCCTTTTAGGATCGGCGTCAGAATGTTAATGAATCCCGCACCCATCGTGCCCTTGAAGATGTTCCACTGTTCCGACATCATACGGACTTGGTTCGCCCATGATTGGCCGTTACGAGCAAAGTCACCCTGAGCATCAGCCGTTACTTGTAACAAATAGCCATACCGAAGCATGGCCTGTTCTGATTGCGTCATGGCTAACCAGGACTTTGTGATGCCTTGTGACATGGCGTATGCTTCCATGTTGACCACGGACATGTTAACGCCCAATTGTTTCAATGGCTCAGTCTCACCGACCATACCGCTAAATACTTTATAATACGCTTCGTCATTCGTGATGTTATAAAAAGAAGCCATGTCAGCAGATAATTCCGTCAACTTGACAGACATCTGTTTCATGGCTTCTCCTGTAATACCTGACGACTTGAGCATGGCACCCATGGTGGATGCATATCGTTTACCGGACAACTCGGACAAACCGAAAGACTCAATCAGGTTCGATGACCAGTTGTTAATCTGGTTTGTCATTGATCCGAACGTGACGTTAACCACGTTCTGGACCTCTGCCAAGTCGGATGCCAGGTTAATGGCTTCCTTACCAAACTCTTTTAAGCTATTGACAGCAAAGGCAGCGGCAACGATCCCGCCCAGCTTCTTAAAGGCCCCGCCAACCATATTCGTGGCTGTACTGGAAATACCGTTGAGCTGCTGTTGAAAGGCTCCGTAGTTCAAGCCCAAGTCTAAATCTACGCGGCCTGCGCTTGACATCTACTCACCCCCAAAAGCCCGAGCTATTGCGGCTTCCAGATTCTTCATCTGGTGATCCAACTTAACAGGGTTGTCCAACTGTTTGACTGCCTGACGTTTACGCCAATCGTTATAGATGCGGCGCTGATCTGCGTTGAACCCCTTAATGGTCTTGGGATCTTGCTCTGCACGGATCGATACTATGCTTCCCAGCGGTGTATCCGGCATCAGACCCCCGACTAAGATACAAAACTCTTCCCAAGGCATATCCCCGTGTTGGCGTATGCGGATTCCATATTGCTTGGCAAGACTGGATTCAATTAGCCCCCAATCTTCGTACAAGTCATACCATCCATCAGGACTGGACTTCCCGCTGAAATCGCGCATTCGCTTCCTCATAGGTGATGTTCATCATCGCCGCAAGAACTGCCGATGCCAGAACCATGATATTCCCCATGCTCATGCCCTCGACATCCATTTCCTTATATGCCTTTTTGCCAAACGCGCCTTCCAGTGCTTTCAGGATGCCAGCAATCCCACCCGTTGCCGCTTCTTCAAACGCCAACATGGCTGAAATACCGTTATTGACCGGATACAACTTATCGCCAATTTGAATGGACGGTAAATCTTTTGAAAACTTATCTGTGATATTAATAACATTTGACATGGATGAATCCCCCTTGGTTTATGAATTATGGTGTAGTTGGTGCTTTCACAAATTCCGGCTTACCGTCAGACAACAATTCAAATTCCAGACCGTCGATGTTCGTCGAATCGCCGCCTGCTGGTGTAGTCAAGTTAATGACACAATCCATGGTCAGCTTCGCACCGGATGGCATCGTCCATTCGAAAATCGTTTCCACCTCTTGCCCTGTTCCAAGCAGCAAACCAGCAACATAATCGTTACCTGGATCGCCATAGTTCCGTTTACCTGAAAAGCTGAAAGACAGGGACTTACCCGTTACCGCACGTCTCGTCCAGCCCCCTTGGTCCATCGAACTCCATTCCTCGGTGTTACCGTCGATAGCTGGAGCAAAGTTCTCCAAATCCTTGATCGTCTTCATATCCGAAGATGTAGATGTCCGCCCTTTGACGCCTACTTTGAAAATATTGTTATGAACCGGAAAAACGCCTGTTGTCGCCATATCTAATCCCTACCTCTCGTAATAAATCGTTGTCTCAATCACATATTCGTAAATCCCTGCATCATCCGTGCCCACATCAATAGGCCATGGTGTCCGCATCTCAAAGGCAATAACACGGTGCCCGGCTATCTCGCCATCAGAACGACCAAATAGCGCAGCATAGACCTCATGGGCCTTACGCTCCGCTGTATCTGCATTCTTGGACCAGTGAACCAAGATGGATATGGACTTGCTGGCATAGCTGGTGTTCTCCAGCCCTCCGATAGCAATGTAAGGTTGTCCGGTGTTCAGGTTGTAGATTCCAACGGACTGTTCCTTTTTCCCATCGATCTTGCCAATGTACCAATTTTGGGAATCGATCTGCGTTTTCAGCCAATCCCGAATCTCGGACAGCATCATTTGATGAACCCACCCCCAAACTTCTTGACCAGCTTTTCAAACGTCTTACGTATCCAGCCCTTCTGTTCCTTCTGCCAGGCTTCCAGCCACAACCCCTGAGCATTAGCATTCTTGTCCCTACGGAAGTTGTATTCTGGGTGCCAGTAAAGACGGCGTGCATATGGCGTGTCATAGACAATCTTCACCTGACCCTTTTTCAGCCCTGTTTTGTCCACCCAGGCGCTTCGCTCCAACTCACCTGTTTGCTTCGGAACAACACCCGCATTGGCAATCTCGGTCAAGATGCTTTGTTCCTTCCCGTTCACCACAACCTCAAGCGCTTCTATGGGTGCTTTGGCAAGCTTTTGCATTGCCCTGGGATCCATCGTCACTTTAACCTTCATATCAACTCAGCTCCAATTCCGTAGAAAAGACGCTGCCGTCTGGATGCTGTGGCCGTGAAGCGCTAAATATGATTCGATCCGTACCACCAACCCGCACAAAGCCCTCAATCAATTCTCCTGGTAGGATATCCCCGCGAAGAATCACCTTGCCGGACAGTGTAACCAAACGGCGTTCCTTGTCCAGCTTCTGACGCATCTTCTCGTCATAACAGGCGAGCCCGTCAAAGATTAGATCCTCGACAGGCTCCCCATCTTCTGACAGCTTGGTGTGAAACACTTGAACCGGTGTTTTTAGTATCCAATGTGGAAATGGAAACTTACCCCGCATCATCGTATTTCCCTATTCATCAACCCTGTGGCTCTCAGCAGACTTGTAACCCCTTCGGTAGTCTTAACCCCTCCGGGGCCATCAACGGCCTTAAATGATACGCTCACGCTGCCTGCGGAGTATCCAGATAGGGGGAAGTCCAAGTAATCACCGTATTGGTATTGAAAATCCGCTTGCTGGCATACTGCCTTAACCACGTTCCCCCGCTGAAAGGCTGTCAGGCCGTCCAGATTGCGTTGTACGATGCGATTATAGGTCAGGCTGTCTATTTGGTCGGATGCCCGACTGAGAGCCTTATTCAAGTCCTCAGCCGGAATCATGCCGTCTCCATACAATTCATACTCTTCTGCCGTTACATATGACATGCCATCACCTACTTGTCATCAGGTGTAGTTGCGGCTGCAAGCTGCTTTTTGAGTGATTTGATTTCCTTGTTCGCGTCATCCAACTGGGTTTGCAGACCCTTTAGCGCTTCCGGTGTACCAGAACCGGATTCCGCAACCTGATTCCTCAGCTCTTCGTTCTCTCTGACCAAGGCTTCATATTCTTTCCAAGACACCTTCTTGCTTGAAGAGTTTTCTACCACCTCAAGCGTATTCCCCGACTGTTCAGCGATATCGTAGCCGAGTTTAAGATAGATATCCCGGTCAGCATCGTCAATCTTCAACTGTGTATTTCCCTTTACTGCAATCAACATGTGATTTGCCCCTCTCTATTGGCTGTTATGTTTAGGCTTGAACGTTCATTTGGATTGCTGCCGCTTTACGCTCGATCAAGAAAAGATCCGTGTAACGGCGGTTTTGGTACAGGTACCCGTCACCTTGTGTATGGCTGCTTGGCTCCCACAGATAGATTGCACTGTGTTTGATCGGTGCCAACACGCAGTCTGGATGAACAAGGATCAAGTTAATCTGTTTCGCTCCCACACCCGCTACAGCACCGTTTGTGAAGTCATAAACCGTCTTCATGCGGCTGGACGGCACAGATTTCAACGTAACTTCGTCCAAGCTGCGAACAGAACGATCAACCACACCGTTGTTCTGTCCTACAGTAACAATCTGGCGAAGCTTTTCAGCCGATTTGAGCAGTTTCATATAGTTTGGCGTTACATACATGATCCGGCCTTCCTGCGGCACCTCTGCTTCGTCCATGTTCATCATCATTTCGTCAAACACTTCCAAGGCATTGGCTGCATCCAAAACTGTTGTATCTGGGGTGTATCCCATTGCCACATAGTCCGCATACATTTTGGAGAAACGATATTTATCAAGCTCAGGAATGGCTTGTTCCTTCTCGAATGTCGCTGTCAGATTAGCAGCAGAAACGATTTGATTCGTTTCATCTACGTCCATTGCATCAACGAAGAACTCCACGTCACGGTCAAAGCCCAAGGTCATCGTCTCAAAACCATTGCTGACGGCTTGTCGGTTCCAGCCCCCATTACGGTTGTGGTTCTTATATCCTGCTACATCCAAACTCGGTACCTTAATTGTTTTGTTATTCACCCAGATCGTATTTTGCGTGGTCAGGGCATCGGAAGCCAACTCTTTCGTATACTTCTGCTGCAATGTTGTCAAAAAACTTTCTACATAGTTGAACGCCATGTGTCCATCTCTCCCTTAAATTAGTAAATTGGTTTATTACTTCGTTTCAGCAACGCCGAAAATACTTGCCAGTTGATCGTTCATGGCTTGCCCGGTTCCTTGCCCTGGATTACCTACACGGAAACCACCCGCGCCGCCACCGTTACCACCACCTGCTTCATCAGGCTTGAACAAATAGGCATCCGATGTTTGAAGCCCCTTCAATTGCTCATCCAGCCCTACCACCTTGCCGTCATCGCCAATGACCAACTTGGCCTTGTCGATCATGCCCGTAACCACCTTCTCGTTATGGACCTTCCCGTTAAGAGCGGCAGAAATTGCATTGTTCATCTGAATATCCTTCAAATCAGATTCATACTGCTGCTTGGCTGTGGTGTTCTCCCCCTGAAGGCGGGCAATCTCAGCTTTGAGCGATTCCGAAGCCCCTGCGTCCTTACTGAGCGTTTCAAGCTGTGCGTCCCGATCCGTGACGTCCTTCTCCAGCTTCTTCTTCACATCCGATAAGTCGTTGTACTGCGATTTGGGAACAAAATGTTTCGGTAGCTCCTTGCCTGCATCCGTCACGATCCCATCAATCTTTGAATCATCCAATCCCGCATTTTTCAACAACGTTTTCAGCCAATCCATATATCATCAACCTCCATAGATTTGTATAGCTGCTCTCCAGCTAAGGGAGTTAACCGTTATGCTCCGGTTACTGAGCGGTGAGCCCCAAAAGTCTCATTTGGAGCCCATGCAAAAAGCACCCTCTGAATGAGAAGGTGCTAATTAGGCGGTATTCTGAGTTTTTCGCGTTTGGAATCCCTACGTAAGTAATCATGTTCTCTTAGGTGCATCCGTAACTGAGCTTGCCACTGTCTAACCTTGGCCTTATAATTCGCTTGATTCTCTTCATCCACGCTACCCGCTTCCAGGCGCTTGTATTTACGTATCTGGCGTTCCATGTATCTCTGCTTCTGTTCTGCTTGATAGTTGGATAGGGCTTTCTCATCGTCAACTGGCTTTGGTAATGAGCTGGTTCCCACAATGAACGTGGTCATGTTATGACGACAGTTCGGATGGAACAACCCCCCAGCAATGGCGGTACTCAGCAGCGGGTACTTTCCATCTGCAGCCGTTCCCCCGGAATACACATCGTCAATGAACACCTTGCCCTGATATGGCAGGCATAGCTTCGAACAGTTGCCGTGTGAAGATATGACCACGGTTCGGATGCCAAGTTGATCCCGTTTGGCGCCCTCTCCGGCAAACACCGCACGCTGGGAAGAGGTACGCAACGCCATTTCCGCATAAGAAGCAATGTTCACCCGCCTTCCATTGGCATAGGTGATATTGTCAAAGCCCTTTTCAAGAAACTCCTTCGTCGCCATGTCTATAGCCTGATTCAGCGAAACAGCACCACTGTTCATATATACCTGGGACTTGTAGATGGTCTGTCTGTACACGTCATCCGCTTGTCTTAGCATGGCATGACGGGCAATTTGAAGATTGTTCTGCGCTGCATCAGCCAGAGCGTTAACTCGCTTTTCATTGAGTTTAAAGAAGCTGCGGTCTGAACCATCCTCGGGTTCTATATCCGGCTTTTTGCCCGTGATCTTGTTCCACAAGCTCTTTACCGTATCCTTTACCCGGTCAGCCCCACGCCGCCAAGAGCCTTTAACCTCTTCCTCGGCTGCCCTCTTCACTTCCGGTTCATACTTCTTGGATATCTGACGTGTCTCCTTGCGGTACTGCTGGATGTCTTGGAGCTTGCGTTGCTGCCACTGCTCCCACTCCTTGCCTTCCTCTTCTTCGGCAAGCTCATGACGTTTCAGGTTGCGCTTCATGGACTTGATCAGATCCATTTCCATGTCAGAGAAGATTTGACGGATGTCATATCTCTTCTTCATGATTCATCCTCTTCTGATTCATCGTCGTTTTCAGTATGAGGCGGGTCATCCCGGTTTAGAGATGGTTCGTCAAAAATGTCTTGTTCTGCCTTTAACCGGGCAACCTCAGCGGCCTTTTCTTCATCCGTCCAGGTATCACCGTACATTTCTTCAATCGCACGTTCTACGCTCATCACACCGAACGTCCGGGCCTTGCCCACCGTCTCTACCACAGCGTCAAAGGATGGACTGGCATATTCCCCGAACTTAACAGATACTTCATACTCGCCCGCTCCCCGATTCTGCATCGTGTCATGCACCTTCAATACAGTTTCCACCAGACGGGGCAACACCTCATTCAGGGCATCAATGATCTTGCCACGGGTATATAACGTGGCTTTCTCCTTCTCCCGCTGCGCTTCTGCATTGTCGGTCTTCTTCAAGTCAATGCCCAGCGTGGACGGCGACATAACGCCCTGCAAGCACATGTCCAGCGCGCTGGCATAGGACCCCACGAATGCTTCATACAGGATTTGCGGCTGTAACATAGTGATTTGGTCTTTACCGTCCTCAGCCATGGAGCTGCCAATCTTGATGAACTGATTATCAAATGGGTTGGCACGCATTGGAGCCCCCGTTTCAGGGTTCTTCGGAACCAAGTCGTCTGGAATGTACTTCTGTACCCTTCCGGCCCGGATCGCGTCCCACCATTGACTCACCACCTCATCCAATGCGTCAAAGTTGTCTGATTTGCTATCAAACAAGGATTTCCCTCGTCCCTCCCACTTGGAGCTGCGGAAGAACATGAGCGGCACAGCCATAATAAACTTGCCATCGTATTCAACGTTCGCTAGTGCTGCTGTCTGAGGCAACACAGCAAGCGGCACGCCTTTCCCATAAGCGTCATAAAGCTGATACCGGATGTAACCACGCCCATAGATTTCTTCCAAGCGGTATTCCTTGTCCTTTAGCGTGTAATCAGTAAAGAACACAACCTCATGCAGCCTGCCCCGGTTGCGTCTATATTCCACTCGATCCCCACTGTAAAACTCAATGATGGGATACTTTGTGACTGCTGTGTCCACGGTAATCTTGTATGCTCCATCCCCGGCCACCAAAGCGTCTATGATGTTTTGACCAAGCAACTCAGCAAAATTATTGTCCTGGCTGATATCATCCCATGCCGTTTCCTTGTCTACCTCAATGGCTTCCAGATCAGCAACGACGATATCCGATAGACGTTCTGTAATCATGGCAGGCATACCGGAATGGATTTTCCTAATCGCCAGGTTCTGGCTGGGTACCGCTGCCCAGAATCTTGCCTTGCCCACGGCGTCGGTCCCTGTCTGCTTGTAAAACTGATCCAGCTCAGACGCATCACCACGGAACCATAAGCGGTTACGCATTACATTTGTCCGATATGATAGCGGCTCAGTGATGTTTACGATTCGATTCTCCGGCGCTGGGTTAATACGCAGCATTTTCATGACCATATTCTTGATCCACCCCATTTCTATACCTCCAGTCTCTTCTTAAACGGCTGAACGGCGTATTCGCTACTATCCAAGCAGTCCACTGGGTAACTTCCGTCATCCGTCCGCACCCATTCACCCTTCTGGCGCTCCGTCTCATCCCATGTGGCGTTCTCTATGGCTTCAATCCAATGTTTAAGATGGGCCATGATCTTGTATCGCCCTTGGTTAATCAGAACGTTCGTCAATCTGATCCGGTCAACGATGCCCTCTTTCTTATAAGCAGGTACTACCTGAATGTGTATTCCACGGCGTTTAAGCTCATTTGTCAGGGCCTGCCGGAATAGCTTATCAGCAGATTCAGCAAAGATATGGGCACACGACAAAAAGGCCGGATAGGTTTCCGACCACTCGACTATTTTCTCAACAATCTCTTTGGCGTAACGGTCATGTGTATAGCCGTTCTCCTTGCCCTGCTTGTGGTAATAGCCATCCAGCAACATAACCTTGCCATATCGCGGCGTCATCCCTGTTAGCGTGGCAACCGTGGCGTCAGTGCCCCCAACGTCTATGCCAATTGAAAACTCAATGAACCGTTCGGCCCGTATCTGCTCCCGAGTGATAATGACATCCTTGACGCTGTAACCCGTGTATATCCGTCCTGTAGCTGCCGTCCGTTCACCCTTAATCTCTGACTTGTACCACAGACTGGATTTGTCATAAGTGATCAGCATCGCCTTGAGTCGGTCGTCTGGGATACTCAGGTTATCGAACACGGTAAAATGTGCGTAATTGTACCCCTGATTCTCCCCTTGCTTCAACAACTCATCCTGAAAGTCCAAGATATCTGCATAGAACCAATGGGCTGGGGGTTTCGGGTTAAGGTCAAAGAACAGTTGCCGCTTGGTGGACGCCAACGTCCGGTCAAATACCTCTTTGACGAACGATGGATGACACTCGTTAACCTCCGTCACGTAGGCCGTCCCGTAAGAGTTACCCTTGATCAGTGCGGCGTTGTTTGCCTTACCGCCACCAGCAATAATGACAATCTTCTCGCCTGTCTTGGTCTGAATGAAGAGTGCTGCACGGTCCTTGTATTCCCCTTCCCGGCAACGCCCCTTGAACAGCCATTGCAGCCCGAACCCGTTGGAGTCAATGGCGTTCATCTTCGCGGCTGCCATGCTCACACCAGCAACCAAATGAAGCTTGTCCGGGTGAACCTCCAAGCACATGGCATAGGCAATCAGGTTAATGATGTTCTTGCCTGCACGCTTGCCACCCTCGGCTACGTTCAGCCACGAGTCCTGGCAACGTCTGATATATTCCGACTGCTTCGTATTAAATGGAGCATACGGAATCAGGGCTGTGTCAGTCATCGTCTATCACCCGTTCCGGCACAGGGTTGTTGATCAAGTCAGCCAATGCGGTAATTTGCTGGTTTAGATCAAGCTTGCTGTTATCTGGAACCTTCCCACGCATCACGGCAATACTGGCCTTGATCTGCTCCAGACGCTGTTTCTGGACTTCGTTCACCTCATCGGGGGAAGCCATCCGCAAAACATCTTCATACTTCTTAATGGAGCTACCCAGGGCCGTCCATGCAGCAGCCATGGCTTTCAGGCTGTTTGCTGATCGTTCCCACGAAAATTGGAATTCGTATTCCTGTTCGGTCATCATTTGTTCAAACTTAGGTTCCTTCTTGGTACCCGTGTTATGGATCTCAAATTTCTGCTTTTTGACTTCCTTTATCATTTCATCCTTGCCCGTTACATGCTGTGTTTTAAGAGCGCGTATAATGTTCGTGAGCTGGATGCGTATGCCTTCCCACAGAATGTCCAGCGCGGAAAGCTCGGCTGTCGTGTCATAAATCTCTTGCGTTTCTTCATCATCTGGCAGAAACTTACGGAATAGACCATGCTTTACGGCTTTATCGTTGCCGTATGGACCACCGTGCCCACCTCTATTGCCTACTGCATTCTGATTGCCCTTGGGGGCTCCCGGGCGTGGCTCAGGCTGCTTCTCCCATTCATCAAGGCTTTTCCATTTACGAACAAGTCCATCGCTTATGCCAAGCTTTTCGGCAATCTCTCTTGGCTTCATTTTTTTGCCACTGGCGAACCACATCGCTAATGCTTTCTTGCGGTCCGGGCTTCTCTCTCTCGCCATTACATAATACACCTCACCCCTGACATTCGTTTATGCAATATTTATGCACAGACATGTGTTCAAAACCCTGAGTTTTGTACATATGTACTTTCCCACAACCACGCCGAAAACCCTGATTTGACGGGATTTTTGACAGCTAACTGAATTGCGCAATTATACATAGTTTATGCATAAACCCGAAAACCCGCGTCATTACTGGATTTTTCAATTTTGCCGATTTTGATTATTTCCCGGCTTATTGCCCTCAAACGGAGCGTTTATTCATCGTTTATACAGCCATAATTGAGTCGGTTTTCTTAGAATCAGTCTAAATAGACAAACTTCTAATTGTTTTTCTTGAAATCCAACCCAAAATAAAATCCATTTTCGATCCATTTAGAACCAATTTAAGGAAGTAGAGTGAAACATAACTCTATTTCTGTTGCACTGGAGATAGTTCAAGAATCTGATTAAATCAAGCTTTGTCCCGTTCCCACGTTTGAGTGCAACATTAACCGGATTGTGTAAAACTCAAACGGCGTATAGCATCGTCCATGGCATCCTGGGTGATACCCAAATACATAAGCGTGGTTGCCATATCCTCATGCCCGAACATCTCCATTAGTAACGCTAGATTGCGTGGGTCGTCGTTATAAAGGTGATAACCCCACGTCTTTCTGAGTGAATGGACACCGATGTCTGTAAGCCCAAAGCGCTTGGCTATGCCACAAATCATTTTATAGGCTGTTATCCTATGGATTGGCTCTCCCACGGCTCCTGTGAGCGTCTTCCGTTGCCTGCTGGGGAACAAGTAGTCATCATCGTCCATATCTGCAATGTAAATCATTAGATCATCGTAGATATCCGGGTGAATGATGAACTTTTTCCGCTTACGCTTCTTACGTTTCCTGTTCTTTGTTTTCTGGGCCACATAATTGATATGTTCCTGATCACGAACCGAAACCACTTTAAGCTGCAATAAGTCGGATACACGTAATCCACTATGAACGCCCATACTAAAGAAAATGTAATTACGGAAACTAGTTACCTTCAGGTAATTTTTGATTTGTTCAACAATAGCCTTGTCTCGTATCGGTTGAACTTCGTTCATATCACCACCTCGATTAAAAAACTGGAATCAAAAAAGCGCCTTTAAAGGCGCTCAATTTTACTAACCTGCAAAAAGCTTTGCAACAATTTTGTCCGTGATTGGCTCCGCTAGGTTAGACCCTTCCCTTTGTTGCTCAAAACCTTCGTTCAACAAGGATTCATTGGTATCCAGAGCCACCAGATCTATAGCGTCAATTGTTTTTTCAGTGCCCTTGATGAACGCATCAAATGCATTAATAAAATCGTTATGTTCTTCTGAAACAATGCTGGGGACATTCATTTTCAACATCTTTTCTTTACATTCTTTATATTCTTTTAATGATTTTGAGAATGAATCTTTTTTATGCTTAAGCGTCTCAAAGGTCGTGGCACTTAAACGATTGACTTCCCCAATATGTTTAGATATATGTCCGATTTTTTCGCCTATTGCACCGAACTCCAGAGCATATTTTTTATACTCTTCTTTCATCCTATCACCTCCTTAACACCTTCTTTCGACAAATAGGAAGGGATTTCCTCTTTTGGTGTCGAAAGGAGGTTAGGTGCTTGCTTGAACGATTGTATGATGAAATCGGAAAACCACTTTTAATACGCTGTATTTCCCTTGCTGCTGTACTTGTCTTTTTGTACATGAGAGCTGAAGCAGTCTCAAATTAAGTCGCTTAATGCGGCTTCTCCCACGTTGATAAATCTATTGAAATTTTTTGTACTCACTTATGAAATGATCCCAGCGGTCGTTGTCTACTCTTTTCCCTATTTCAACCCATATCTTTATCAGGGAAGAACGCCACCCTATTTAAAGGATCGATCCGTGTCACCTTCCGAACATTCACAACTGCTTCGTCAGAAATCACTACGAATCCCGGCGTGTTAAGGACACGTTCCATTTGTGCTTGTGCAAATTTATTATCCATATTGTCATCTCCCCAAATGCAATTGAAATACTTTCCAATCATACCCACTCGTAGACACTCTAGGTAATGGAAGATTATTTAACATTTGATTATTATTAGTTAACCATACTATATCAAAAATTATTTCTCTAAAGCAGTTTTCGGAAAATCACCATAGTGTTAAGATAGCTTCATAACAAGTAAATTTTAGGAGATGATCTTTAATGCAAAATATCGGTGCTAATTTCACAATGGATATCTATAGTTGTAGATGGGGACACAAGGACACCTACTCACTAACTAAGACAGAGGAAGGTTGGAATATTTCTTCTAACAAGTTTGATTCTCTAAAGAGCGATAAACACGGTAGTCCCGGAATCGGCAAAGCCCTTGATTCTGAATCTATAGCTTATCCTCAAAGTATTGGATACTTTCTATCAGATCTCTGGGATGCTTCACAACTCAAAACGAAAGAAGAAACCCAGGAACTTTTTAACCAACTCGCAGAGTGGATTTCAACTTCAGAAGAAACAAAACCGAATTTCGGTCCATTGCACGTTTAATCATAACTAAAGCCGCCCTAAGTATTAGAGCGGCTTTTTTTCATGAATACTAATATACGGCCTTCCGGGAATCGACCCAACTCACACCAGTAGGCCATAATATAAAATAGCGGTGATCATAACCGCTTTCCCCGCACACCGCACCCCTGACGATTCACGTCTAAGGATATACAATCCCACAGCACGGTCGAGTCCTGCCAGGATAAGGGGTAGCAGGGACACCCAGGCAATTGCCTTATGTCCCTTAGTTTAGTTCCAAACCTCAGACAGCATGTTGTCTTACTAGTGTCATACACAGGACACGATACAGACATGCCAAACTATAAAACAGATAAAAATTACCATATACTTCCTTGATTGTTTTTTCATTCGAAAATATAATGATTACGTGAGGATAATCAAGCGTACATAAAATACATATAGGGAAGGATGTTACACGAAAATTTAAAGTACTATTGTATCGTTTGAATAGATGTCATCTTTCAAATGATCATAGAACGTTAAAATTTTCTATGATAATCTTGAAGGTTTACTTTTGGTAGGGTAAACCCCCATGTCTCCTCTATTATGTTTTTGTGCCTGATTGACCACCTCACGCTTCCATCCATTTCATTATTTTGGAAAATGTTAATTTCCTCACTTCCTCTAACTCTGGGGTTGGATGCCACATTCAGCCCCAGACTTGGGCTTTGGCCTATATTTTTTGTTGGAGGAGATCATCATGGGGAATAACACTACCAAGGTCTTGTTGGAGTACACGCTTTTCTTATTAGGGGTATATGCCTCAACAATAGGAATAGCATGGGCTACGCTGTTCTGGATGCTGTTGTATTTCTTACTTAGAAAGCCTTAAGAAAGAATGACCGAACTACATAGCTGTGGAGCAAAAAAAGAGGGTTGCAAACCTCTTTTTTTTGTGCTCAATTTATGTTTTATAATACTCCAACTAGTTTTAGAGTTTCTGCTACTGACTCAATTCCTCTAACAATTTGCCGATCAATCGACCTATCCGTTACACTGCTGAATCTTTTAATAGTTCCCCATCTCGGATTACCTCGGATGAACCGAAAGTCCATGACTCTCCGTACATTATCATCAACAATTAAACGCACAGCCATTTCAATATTAGCTGTTTTCTCCTCATACTCCATCTGAACTTGTTTCCATCTTTCTGATGGATTAGTCATTGTCCCGATTTCCTGAACTGCCTTCCTCATCCGAACATACTTGTTCAACAGTTCGCGAGTCTGTTGGATGTCTGAAGGGCTGGGGGACGGGAACATCTCCATCTGACCAGTTTCCCCCATTCCTTACACCCCTTATATAAAGTCATCTATAGTCGTTTGTCCTTCAAGTTCAATTTCCGATGCATCTTGGATCAAACCCTCGTCCAACCAATCTTTTGGAGCAGCGGTCTTGAAATGGGGCCATATTGGTTCACCTACACGAGAATGTGCGGGGTTTTTCGCAGCGGCCTTTTCTGTCCATACCCAGTGTGTTTGAGCTGTGACTTTTTCATCACTCATGTCTGTTCTTCCTCCCTCTCAGCTGCTCACACAGCCTGTGGTATTTCTCTAATGCTGGTTCCCGACGTGGATCTGTTGGGGAAAGCGAATCAATAAATTTTGCACCCTTCACAATCCGTTCTCGTAACCGATCATGATAATAGGCCAGCAATTCGTGAAAAATCCTATCGAAATGGTCCAATATCTCGTCATGTGTTTGAGCAATACAGCCCTGACTTTTCAAGCGGGTGAATGTATGTTCGTCGATTCGACCGTTTTTCAACGCATTTTCCAAATGACTGACCAACAAAATTTGATATCGCATGATCAGCCTTACGCTGTTTTCGATCTCCAGTTCATCTGCTGAACTTGTCATCTTCACCCCGCCTTTCTCGTCAGTACTGCATGCGTTCTATATTTACAAACTTGCTGAAATTTTTGAGATAGATCATCTCTGCAAGTCCGGTACCTGTATTCCGTCCCTTGGCTACAATGATTTCTACGATGTTCTTTTTGTCAGTCTCGGCGTTGTAGTAGTCATCCCGATACAAGAAATCAATCTCGTCTGCATCTTGCTCAATAGAACCTGACTCCCTCAAATCTGACATCATCGGACGTTTGTCCTGCCGTTGCTCTACACCTCGACTGAGCTGTGACAGGACTTCCACCGGACAATCATTGTCTCGGGCAATTTGCTTCAAAGAGCGACTGATATAGGCGATTTCCTGTTCACGACTTGAGAACTTTTTGCCTGCGCTGATCAATTGGAGGTAATCAATCTGGATAAACAAGTTATCATGCTCTTTCTTGAGCTTCTTCACCTTGGCTGCTATCTGCTGAATGGTGATTCCAGGAGTGTCGTCAATGTAGATTGGTAGCTCGTCCAAAATAGATCGGGACATCGTGTATTCCGGCCAGTGTTCCGGTCCAAGTTGACCAGTTCGAAGCAGGGTACCATCCAAATTCCCGATACTGCCTATCAACCGTTCCCCAAGCTTCTTACCGGGCATCTCAAGACTGAATATCCCTACGGTTACGCCAGACATAGCCGCTGCTCTTGAGTTGTTCAGCATGAATGCCGTCTTCCCCACCGATGGCCTTGCAGCGACAATAATTAAATCCTGCTTCTGTCTGCCGCCCGTGAGTCGGTTCAGATCAACCCCACACGTAGGAACGCCTGTTATGCCTTTGGATTTACCTCGCGTCTCCAGATCGTCATCATGGCCTGTCATGACGTCATTGATCTTGACCATGCCGCCTTCAACTGGCGAACGTCCGGACAACTCTTCTGCCCCTGCCTTGATACCAGCAATCACTTCGAGTGGGTCCGAAGACTCTTCGAGTGCCTGACGTTGTTCCTCCAGCAATCGCAATGCCTGCCGTTTAAGTCCAAGACTCTGAACAATTGAAATGTATTCTTTGGCATGCCCTACGGTCGGTACTGCATCAACCAAATTGCCAAGATAGTCAATACCTCCGATGTCTTCCGTAACACCTCGCGTTTCCAAATCTGCGTAGAGCGTAACCAGGTCAACGGCCTTCTCAGATTCGTGCAACACGATTACCGATTCAAAGATCAGACGGTGCTGTGAAGAAAAGTCTTGGGGAGTAAGCAGCGCTACAGCAAGTGCTGTATTATCTCCTGACCGATCCAGAAGAAGGCTTCCAATCACGGCTTGTTCAGCTTGTAGGTTATACAGGTTATTCATTCGTCTCACCGTCTTTCAGGAGCGGTACAGCATTCTGTTCCCAAGTCTCCATAAGCGCAAAACGTTCCTGTGTCTCAGCTCGGAGCCGATCTATGTTAGCCGCTGCGGGATTTCCGTATATCTGTGAAATGGCTGGTGGGAAATGTGATGTCTTGATGTGGTGTGAAAGGTTCTGTTCGGCTTGTGAAAAAGGAACATCATGAAGCATTCGTTCCCAAAGTGTGACCATTTCGTCAGTAAGTTCCACTATGGGGTAAGCTGTAACCACTACCGCCAAAATTCTCAGCACCTCTTGGTTGTTCATGTTGAGCTGCCTCCATCCGTTTTTGTAAAATGCTCTTGTTCCGGTCTGCACGGGAATTTCCCTGCCCTTTATTCACCGGAACAACCGTTATCTGTTCTGGAGCTGCTTCGAAATCGGCATACCGTTCATTTTTTAGGTTTAAAAAGGTTGAACCGTGAAGGATGAAATTATCTTCCGTTCTGTTCACCTTGCAATGTACCGCATAGTTCTCGGAACAGCGGATCAATAGCGCAGGATCTACCTTCGCTTTGATTGCTCTCTCCCACATGTTCAATGCTGCTTTTTTCGCAACTTTTTTTGGATAGGCAGACCAGAAGGTTTCGAAATCCGAAACAGACATATCTTTACTGTCTTTCTCTTTTAATGTCTTTAAACTGTCTTTAGAGAGCTGGAAAGCCGCGTCCTGTATAGGATCATCGGCACTCTCAGTTCCTGTTTCAGTAACCGCAAGTTCCTGTTTTGGTAACTCATTTCCGATTTCAGTTCCCGTTTCAGTAACTTTAGGACTTTTCTCCGGTTCCTGTTTTGGTAACTCTGGAATAGGTTCTAAGTTACTGTTTCGGTAACTGTCATCTGGCGGTTCGTCGCTTAAATCTGGTAGTGGTTCGGTTCCTGTTTCAGTAACTTTTTGTCGAGATAAGCGACCATTTTTTAAGTTCAAATGTATGAGTTCATGAAAGCGTTCTTTTTCCCAACCACGAACCGAGTCGATTTTCCATAAGTCATAATTTTCGTTAAACCAATACTCGGCGTCCGTTCGTGTAATCACCTTGCAGGTCTCCAGATGCTTCAGTTCAGCTCCTATGTGACCCTTGCCCACGCCACAGAGGGAGAAATCCTTCTGCATCGGGATTACTGCAACCTGTTGATTACAGCCGTAGGAAAGCCGCCAAATGAAGAACAAAATATCTTTCTGGCGCTTGGTGAAATCCCGACGAATGACCTCATCCCATATCTCGTTGGCAATGGCTACATATCCGTTCTTCCTGCGAGAGTCGGTCACCCGTCTCACCTACTCTTTCTTTATTTCAAAATTGATGCTATGATCGTCGCCGCCATACGCCGAAACCTTAGCCCTTGGATCGTTTCGTCCAACATGACATGGCACTCTTTGCATAAATGAGCTAAATCATAAACCTCAGTACGATGGTCCAGCTGCTTACGACCAGTCAAATGAGCCCGTTCCGTTGCTCTTGCTTCGCCACATGCTTCACAAACACCGCCTGAACGCTTTTTAAGTGACTTGTCTACCGTCTTACGAATGTCTCCCATTTGACGTTGTGTAGGTTTGATACGCTTACTGCCGGTCTGTTGTGATTTACTGTAAGGCCGATACTCGAATGTCATGAAAGACCTCCGGAGTACGCAGGCTTGTCCTTTTTAACGATCTTTGATATGATGACTGCATATGAATTGTAAAAGTGTTTAAACCGATGACTGCGTTCGCGAGACGCAGTCATTTTTCTGTACCCTGGCATCTCTTGAATATGTACAGAGCAACCTTCACTCATACTCCAGCGCTTGGTTTTGATTTGTGTCACAGTTTCCCCTCCTTATCTTGCAAATCCGTGTACACATCATCCAATACCTGAACATATTCAAACTTTTGATTGTCTGGCAGATCCGTACTCATGATAGCGTGTGCCATGATGGTGTAGGACTCTTCACGTACAAAGCCGTGATAGTCCAGCTCATTGACCATACGTTCCTTGTACTTCTCAAGAAGATCTGGAGCAACCGCAGGTGCCCCTTTCTTCTCCCCGGATTCATACACGGCTTGCAGCAAACCCATGACCACAGTCTGAGTATCCTTCTCCCATCCGTTCATCCATTCTATTTTTTGACGTTCTACATGGGTGAGGGGGCGGCTGAGTAAACTTTCAATCTCAGTTGGATTCATGAGAAATCCGCTCCTGATATTCTTTGTTCGCCGCTCCAAGCAGCTCTTGCAGCTTACTTAATTGGTCGTGACGGACAAACCATACTGCAACGCTAGCAGCGTTATTCCGTTCATAAGATTCTTCCAGGGCATTCCGTTTGGATTCACGGGAAGATTCTCCGATCGCATCACATGCATCCAACATGGTTTCGAAATTCAGCGTTCGAATATATTGTATTAGGGCTGATTCTTGTTCAGACAAGTTCATGGCTTTACGCTCCTTTGGTTTGTTTTTGGATGTTGCGTACAATAATCGCATGTTGAATTGGGTTGCTAAACCAGAGTCGAGCCAATTCAGAAAGAGTCATGGACTCACCTTGCCTACGTAACCGACTGTTATTACCTGGTTACCATCTCCCAATACCTTCACACTTTTAATGACATAACCTTCACGGATTAGCGTGATTAAAAATTGAAAAGAGTCTTCGAAGTCTTCTGAGTTAATTTCCATATGGATGATTTTGTCATCAAATTCATTGTCATAAGCCTTAGCCA
Organism: Paenibacillus sp. GL_099_B; assembly: GCF_057835695.1. Lineage (NCBI taxonomy): Bacteria > Bacillati > Bacillota > Bacilli > Caryophanales > Paenibacillaceae > Paenibacillus > Paenibacillus sp. GL_099_B. The sequence goes on along the minus strand of NZ_CM174430.1, from coordinate 2,117,908 downwards.
ATAATATTTTTTCTGATGACATCATACTGCTAGTAAACCAAGCTACATAGTTGTCGTTCGACACACACAATTGGATCTGGTGAGAGGTAATCTCATATCCAAATCGGTGATCGGCAACGTTGAATCCGAATTCTAGTTCCCCTAATCCAATGATGAGGGTTTCCTCTTTCGGGCCACAATCCCAGATATAGTCAACTTGCACCGGCTGATAAGATATTCCCATTAGTGGATCTGGTTGAGCAGTTTGAAATTCAACACCACACTGGATATTATGATTTTGCATGATATTAAACAGGTGGAAAATATGCTTTGTGGAAGTTTGAATGAGTTCATTACCCATCGGTTTCACGCAAGATTTTTCTTCCAGATTTTTATTAGTCATATCCCCTGTCCTTCCGGTTTGTAATTGATTCTTTCTTGTTCTCGACCCCAAGCGTCCAACGAAGATAAACTAAATGTAATACGGCTACCAAGACGACGATGTGGAATTTTCTTTTGTTTGCACATCGTATATAAGGTTTTATCTGATATGCCCAGATGCTCCGCAGCTTGGGGAATATCCAACGTTCTATCCTGAGATATGCTCATTTGATTAGATAAAATATCTGTTATATAGGGTTGAAGGTTTGTTAGTACGCGCCTAGATATTTCATCTAACAAGTCATTACTGTTCATGTCATCGCCACCTCTTTCTGTTTCATAGTCATTTTAACTTGCGTTATTTAAAATGACGGTTTATAATAATGACTGTGGGACATTGCTTAAAGTAGCTTCATGCTCAGCCTGTTCTGCAAGATCAGGAAATAAGTCTTCGGCTTGCACTCCAAAGTACTTAATCATCTTGAACAAGAGCTTTACATCGGGGTTTCCTCTCCCGCTTTCAATATTACGAATATGGTTTTCACTTACGCCTAAGTCCATAGAAACCTTGCGTTGAGAAACATTTTTTTGTTTACGGTGTTTTCTAAACTGTTCTCGGCGTGTTGGAATAACTTGCACATGTTCACCTCCTGATTTAGACCTATATTTAATGTGCTTTTAAATGACACCCTTATCATATACGTCATTTTAAGAAACGTCAACCCTTGATACGTCATTTTAAATGAATTTTTCTCGTGAGGAGTATCGATATGAATGATGATGAAAAAATGATTATGTCGGAACGCATAAAGCAAGAAAGAGAAAATAGTGGATTATCCCAAGAGGCTCTTGCTGTTAAATTGAACATGAAGAGAACAAACGTAGCTAATTATGAAGCAGGTAGAGTTACGCCCCCGAGCAATGTTTTAAGGGAATTGGCTACTATTTTTGAGGTCAATGCTGATTATCTGTTGGGCCTTAGTGATATTAGAAAAAGATTCAGCAGTGAAAATGATCAAGAAGTCCCTAATTGGGCTACAAAAAAAGATAAACGGGATTTCAAGCAACTCTTGACCGATGATCAAGAATTGATGTTTGATGGCGTTCCGCTAGATGATTCGGACAAGCAGAGAATCAATGACATACTCACAGGTTTATTTTGGGAAGCTAAGCGCTTGAACAAAGAAACCTACGGGAAAAAGAAGAACACCAAAAAAGACAACATAGAGTAGGTGATCCCTTGGATAATGTCATTCAAAAACTCGTAAAAAAATTTGGAACAAACGACCCATTTGTGATTGCCAAAGGATTAAACATAATCGTTGTTTACAAGAACATGGGGAAAACAACTCGAGGAATATACTTCAGAAAATTGCGAAGAAGGTTCATTGTTATCAATAGTGAACTATCTGAAGAATGGCAGAAAGTAGTATGTGCTCACGAGTTGGGTCACGATAGGCTTCATCCTGGCTTGGGTAGGTTTTGGTTGGATGAGAACACCTTTTTCAATACTGGAAAATATGAACGTCAAGCTAATACCTTCGCAGTTAAACTACTTACTTACACCACTAACCAATTCATTGACGAACCATTGGATAAATTCTTATTGCGTTGTGGTGTCCCCCACGAAATACATAATCTGTTTTTGTAAGCTTTCGGCTTCACTGAAGGTTTACTTTCCATTGCCCAAAAAGCGAACATACATTCTATTTCATGAAAGGTGGTGATGCAGACTGCAGTAAATTCATCAAAATTAGAAAGGAGTATTTACCATGGCTAAAGGAAGTATTGAAAAGAGAGGTAACAACAGTTGGAGGTTAACTGTAGACGTAGGACTTCTACCAAACGGAGAGAGAGACCGAAAAAGAAAAACTGTCATTGTTGAAGATAAAGCACTTTTGAAAACAACAAAAAAGTTAAACGATTATTTAGATAATGAATTAGCCAAATTCAAAATAGAAGTTGAGTCAGGTGAGTATATCGCACCCGAAAAAATGGATTTCAAACAATTCTCTGATGAATGGACAAAGAAATATGCAACTAAGCACCTGGAGATAACCACATTAGAAAATTACGAACGACAACTTGAGAATCACATCATTCCAGTTTTTGGACATATGCGAATCGATCAGATCAAACCTCTTCATGTAGTTTCATTTCTTGATAAGTTGTCTGAGGAAGGAGCTCGTAAAGACGGAAAAGAAGGTGGTTTAAGCGGTACTTCTCGAAGGTTCACACATAGGGTTCTGAAGGATGTACTCGAACGAGCTGTAGAATGGAGAGTAATCAAGTCCAACCCTGCAGATGAAGTTAAACGCCCTAAAATAGATACAGAAGAAAAAGGTTTCATGACTGAGGAAGATTTATTTGAGATGTTTGATAAATTAAGAAATGCACCGTTAAAGTGGAGAGTTCTTGTAGAATTAGCTGCTACTTCTGGAATGAGACGCGGCGAACTCCTTGCTATTGATATCAACAAGCACGTCCATCTTGAAGAACACGGTGGAACAGAAATTGCTTTTATACAAGTACGGGAATCATTAGCTTATGCAAAAAAGAAAACTATATTTAAAGACGTAAAATCAAATAAATCTCGTCGTACTATACCTGTAGCCGACTCAATCGTTCCCTTACTGAAAAAATTGATCAAACAAGTAAAACGCAATAAATGGGATCAGCAAGACCTGTGGCAAGGTGGAGAACGTATGCTGTTATTTGGGCAAGACAATGGGCTGCCGATGTTTCACACCTCACCTACTCAATGGTTTGCAAGGTTCCTAAAGAAACATGAACTTAAACAAATACCCTTGCATGGGTTGCGTCACACTACAGCGACTTACCTAATGAGCAAGAACGTGCCAATGAAACAAATACAAGAGTTACTTGGTCATGCCGATATAAGAACTACAGGAAATATGTATACTCATGCAATTGAAAAATTGAACCGTGATGCAATTCAAACTTTCAATCAATTCAAAGAAATTAAACAGCTTGTCCCCAATTCGTCCCCAATGGAAGAAAAATTATAGGATGCCATGTTTTGATATGCCATTAAAAAAAGAAAAACCCTTATATATCAAGGGTTTCAATGGTTTAGTTTATATGGAGCCTAGGGGGATCGAACCCCTGACCTCATCGCTGCCAGCGATGCGCTCTCCCAGCTGAGCTAAGGCCCCAGAATTATGAATGTAACAAGTTGTCCAACGCTTCAATGCTCCGCAGGCGACTCCTATATCATATAAAATACAGCTTTTGCTGTCAACAACTTTTTCTTATAGCTAAAGTGATTGGAGAAGAACAACCTTTTTTACTGGAACACACAGATGGTAACCCCAGAATGCTCTTCCCCTTTACCCGTTTCACTAATCCTCGTTGTTGTCTTTGGACAATAGGGATTTCAGTTCTTTCATGAACATATTGATGTCTTTGAATTGACGGTATACCGAAGCAAAGCGCACATAGGCTACTTCATCCACTGGAAACAGCTGTTCCATCAGCAGCTCGCCAATCTGACGGCTCTCTACTTCTGCATCGGCTGTATTTCGCAGAGACTTCTCTACCTCAGATACCATCATTTCCAGTGTCTCCACAGAGACCGGACGTTTCTCACAAGCCCGAATGAGGCCACGGAGAATCTTATCCCGGCTAAATTCTTCACGACTGCCATCTTTCTTGATGACGATCAGAGGTGTTTCTTCCACCATTTCAAAAGTTGTAAATCGACGGCTACATTGCTCACACTCACGACGACGACGAATCGATTTCGATTCATTGGCCGGCCTTGAATCAAGCACCTTTGTGCCCAGATAGGCGCAATAAGGACATTTCAAATCAGATCACTTCCCATGTTTTACTTTTTACCAGAAATTGCCTGCATGCATTTAGTTATGAAAATCGTATTGCCGACACATAATACTTTTACCAACCGCGAGGAGGTGAACAGCAATGGCACAAAGCAATGGTAACTCCAACAACCTGGTGGTAACTAAAGCTTCCGCAGCTCTGGAACAACTGAAATATGAAGTTGCTCAAGAACTCGGAATCAGCATCCCACAAGACGGATACCAAGGTAACATGACTTCTTACGAGAACGGTTCGATCGGTGGATACATCACGAAGCGTCTGGTAACAATTGCAGAACAGCAATTGGCAGGTCAATACCAATAATATCTGCATCGTAATACGGTACACAGAGGAGCATGGAGCGGCCGGTGAATAACCGGCCTGCTCGGTGCTTCTACTTATTTTAGAGCATGAATCCAAAGTGTCTTAACTTAGAACGTATTATAGATCTTTACATATTGATTATAATAATAAATGACGCGTTGTACATAGTGCCGGGTTTCACCAAACGGAATATCTTTGACCGTCTCGAATGAACCGTCCCATACGCCATCCCTTAACCATGAGTTCACTTTACCTGGACCTGCATTGTAAGCAGCAATCATAGCCGCTTCATTCCCGTCAAATTGATCTGACAAATTGCGTAGATACCAGGTACCCAGCTGGATATTCCTTTCAGGCTCGTGCTTCAATTCTTCCAGTGAGGTGCCCGGTATTTTAGCCTGCTCCATAATCCAGTTCGCGGTGTCGGGCATCAGCTGCATTAATCCGATGGCACCTCTCTTGGATTCCTTGCTTGTCTTAAAATTGGTCTCCACCTTGATGATGGAAGCTATGAGAAACGGATCAACCTCATAACTCTGAGACTGGGCACGAATCTCTTCCTTATAATGAATCGGATAGAACCATGACATCCAATTGGTATTCAAGAACAGCACCAATACAAAAGACACAAACATCAACAACAATACCCGTTTCTTACGCAGCAATCTCATAATAGGCCCTTACGATGCAAAAATGAAATGATTTGCTGCTCCGTCTCTGACCACAAGCCGCTGTTGTCGATAACCACGTCAGCACGCTGCTTCTTATCTTCAATATCCATCTGCACGTCTATACGGGCATCTGCCTGTTCGGCCGTCATTCCATCCCGGCTCATCAGTCGATCCCGCTGCACAGACCTCGGAACATATACAACCATCACTTCTTCGAAGCCATCCTCCAGCCCTGACTCGTACAACAATGGAATATCCGATACGACCAGCTTGTCCGGATGTTCAAGCTCATAAAGGGCAGCGCGCTTGCGCATCTCCTTGCGGATCGCAGGATGTGTAATAGCCTCCAGTGCCTTACGTTCCTCTGGATTCTGAAATACAATACTGCCCAGCTTTTTCCGATCCAGTGTTCCGTCCTCATTCAATATGGCTTGTCCGAACCGCTGAACAGCCGCAGCCAAAACGGGATGCCCGGGCAGCATTACTTCCCGGGCAATAACATCTGCATCAATGAGCAACGCTCCCTTACTGGCGAGAAAAGCGGACACACTGCTTTTGCCTGTCGCGATCCCGCCGGTTAAGCCAATATTCATTATTTCACCTCACAACAACTTCATTATTCCCATAAACATTAATAATAGCGCAGGTAGCACGGATAATCTTCGCATCCAACGCAGAGCAGCAAAGCGCAATCCAACTTTCATGCCGAGTGACAGAAATACCCCACTAAACAACGCAATAACTAATGCTGTCCACAAAGTTGGGAATCCCAATAATGCTGCCCCCAGTCCTGCACCGAAAGCATCCAGAGAAAGGGCTATACCCAGCCACATTGCTTCTTGGACGGATATACTGCCCGAGTTATCCATATCCGCCTTCGAGGGACTACGCAGGATTTGAATAACAACACCCAGCTTCCGCAGCTCAAGTGTAAAGACCATTCGTTCTAGAGATCCTCCAGAAGCAGATGGCTCAAGCTCAAGCGCGAGCACCTGGTTTCTGCCCTTCGATTGAGCTTCTTGTGAGGCTTGCGTACCACTGCGGATTGTTCCTGCTCCCTTTTCCTCACCCACTCCATTATCCGTTTCCAGCTGTTCCTTGCCTCGTTTTCGAATGAGTTGCAGCAACGACCATGCGCCAATACCGATCAGAATAACCGCTCCAACAATCGAAGCCACGTCCGGAGATACTACATGAGACAGAAGCACACCTACTTGCATGGATAACGCAATAACTAGACCCGAACAGATGGAAATGACGACAATGGATAACAGCGGAATTTTAGTCCTCCGCAGCCCATATGTAATCCCGACTCCAAAACCATCTAAACTAAGCGCCAAAGCAAGCGCCAGTAATGAAATAAAATGATGCAGCACCCCGGATTCCTCCCCTGTGCGGAACTCGTTCCAACTGGCGGCTGCCAGTATGGGTATACGCCCGCTTATTTCTGCCATATCAGTATATGGAGGGAGGAATCCAAGGGTGCTACAATTTGACGATTTCGTTCATGCTGCCAAACCCATCACCGATTTAGAGCAGCGGTTGACACTTCGGACAGTAATGCGTGCCCCTACCGCCTACTACGCTCTTCTCGATTAATGTACCACAAGTTGCACAGGGTTCAGATTTGCGTCCATATATTTTCAACTGATGCTGGAACATTCCCATCTCGCCCTGTCCATTGACATAGGACTTAATGGAGGATCCACCTGCATCCACCGCATCCTGCAACGTAACCACGATCGCTTCATGCAGTACGGTTAACTGGGCTGCTGTCAATGTCTTGGCAATGGTCTCTGGATGAATGCCTGCGCGGAACAAAGCCTCGTCCACATAAATATTCCCAATGCCGACCACATATGCCTGATTTAACAACACGGCCTTGATTTTGGTCATCCGTTTGCCAACAGCATCCCGGAATGCAGCTACGGTAAACGCAGGATCAAGCGGCTCCAGCCCCAGTTTCAACAAAGGTTTGGATACCAGTTCCTCCCCTGCATTGAAGAGATGCATTGTACCGAATTGACGGACATCCTTGTAACGTAATTCTGTACCATCGTTAAAGTGAAAGATGACATGGGTATGCTTCTCCACTTCCTCATGCTGTTGGTACACCCCGTACCTTCCTTCCATCCGCAGATGGGAGACAAGCACCAGCCCGTCCAGCAAAATACGCAAAAACTTGCCTCTGCGCTCCACACCAATCACGGTATGTCCCGCAAGTTCCATTGCAAATGCATCTATGTCGTCTGGCCGCTGAATAATCCGCGGCAAGCTAACGGTAACTGAGTCAATGGTTTTACCAACAATAAGTTGATTCAAAGTTCTTCTGACTGTTTCGACTTCCGGTAATTCCGGCATGATGTTCTCACCTCCCCTATATTATAACGGAAGATGGCGCTCAGTGGGACCCCTTCTTGTGTCGAAAACAGTTGAAAAACATTTTGTGAAATAACGGAAAACCCGCTTGGGGTCTATTATTTAGCCTCGTACCAGTTTGCCCCGTAGCTAACTTCCGCTTTCAGCGGCACAGAAAGCTCCAATGCTTTTTCCATGACCGAAGGCACCAGCTCTTTCATCAGTTCCAACTCATCAGCAGGCACTTCGAATACAAGTTCATCGTGCACTTGAAGCAGCATACGGCTCTTCAGCTTGCGTTCACGCAGTGCTTCATCCATCTGTACCATGGCAAGCTTGATGATGTCCGCTGCAGTTCCCTGGATCGGTGTATTCATCGCTGTCCGTTCAGCAAAGGAACGCAGGTTGAAGTTGCTGGCATTGATTTCTGGCAGATAACGACGGCGTTCCAGCAACGTTTTGACATAACCATCCTGACGTGCTTCCTTCACAATATCATCCATATATCGACGCACACCCTGGAATACTTCAAAGTATTGATCAATGAACTGTGCTGCCTCTTTCCGCGTGATGTGCAGGTTCTGCGAAAGGCCGTAATCGCTGATGCCATATACAATCCCGAAGTTAACCGCCTTGGCAGAACGACGCATGTCTCCATCCACCTCTTCTGGCTTCACACCAAACACATCTGAGGCCGTCTTCGTATGGATATCCATGTCCTGAACAAAAGCTTCCTTCAGCCGCTCATCATCTGAAATATGTGCAAGGACGCGCAGTTCAATCTGCGAATAGTCTGCTGCCAGAATGGACCACCCAGACTCGGAAGGAACAAATACCTTCCTGATTTTACGACCTTCTTCCATCCGAATCGGAATGTTCTGCAAGTTCGGGAACTGGCTGCTCAAACGTCCGGTAGCCGCAATCGTCTGCCGGTAATACGTATGCACCTTGCCATCCTTATCTGAAATCTCTTTGAGCAGTCCTTCTACATATGTGGACTGCAACTTGGCAAGTTGACGATATTGCAGAATGTGCTTGACCACATCATTATATGGAGCCAGCTTCTCCAATACTTCGGCATCCGTAGAGTATCCTGTCTTTGTTTTCTTCACCACAGGCAGACCGAGTTTATCGAATAGAATCTCCCCCAGTTGCTTCGGTGAATTCAGATTGAATTCCGTACCGGAGAGCTTGTAGATTTCCGCCATCAACCTGCTGATATTTTCTTCGAATTCACTACCCAAAGCCTTCAAATCTGCCGTATTAGCCTTAATCCCCTGTTTCTCCATATCAGCAAGAATACGTGACAACGGCATCTCCAGTTCATGGAAAAGTGCGTTCATCTCATTGCTCTCCAATGCCTGCTCCTGGAGTGGAATAATGGCTGCTACCGCCGCCGCTTTGCGACACAGAAAATCGCCCAGTATATCCGCCTCAGGCACCCTGTATTTTGCACCTTTGCCCATGACCGTATCATCCTCCACAAGGGAAGGTAGACCATACTTCGTGGTCAGGCCACTGATCGTCTGATTCGATTCGGTTGGATCAAGCAAATAGGCAGCCAGTTGCACATCAAAGGACGCTCCAGCAAACTCAATGCCATGCGCATGCAGTGCGAGATCGACACGATGCAGATCATAACCGCGCTTGGGTTGTTCTGCATTGCCGAGCCATTCTCGTACTGGGGCAGCTACATCAGACTGAAGCAATTCGGGAGACAGGAATGTATAGGTTCCGGCTGAACCTACAGCAAGTCCGATTAGTTTCGCCTGATGGGGGTTATCGCCATGTGTCTCCACATGCAGTACATCAATGGATTCGAGTGAACCGAACAATTCGCTAATCGTTTCGTCTGTTGCAATGGAGGATTCTACCGCGGCAGCTGGAACGGCTTCCTGTTCAGAGACTATACTTCCACGGAATGACAGACGCTCAAGCAAAGACTTGAATTCGAGCTTGGCCAAAGCCGGGCCTGCCAGTTCCTCTTTTAACCCGGCGAACTGCATATCTTCCCAAGTTTGTTCCAATGGAACTTCACGGTGGATCGTGGCAAGCTGCTTGCTCATACGTGCATCTTCGGCGTGAGCCTCAATCTTTTCTTTCATTTTGCCCTTTAGCTCACCTGTGCCGTTAAGAACTTCCTCAACCGAACCGAACTGGTGCAGCAGCTTCAAAGCCGTTTTCTCTCCAACGCCAGGAATGCCCGGAATATTGTCGGACGTGTCGCCCATCAGACCTTTGAGGTCAATGATTTGCAACGGGGTCAGACCATAGCGCTCCTTGATCTGAGCAGGATCGTACAGCTCAATCTCGGTTACCCCTTTGCGCGTAAGCCCGATATGCACATGTTCAGAAGCAAGCTGCAACATATCTTTGTCACCTGACACAACGAGAACCTGTCTTCCGGCTTCATCCGCACGTTTCGTTAATGTTCCGATAATGTCATCCGCTTCGAACCCTGCAAGCTCAAACTGGGCAATACCGAAGCCCTGAAGCAGCTCTTTCAGCAGTGGAAATTGCTCCGACAACTCCGGTGGTGTTTTCTCCCGACCACCCTTATATTCCTGGTAACCTTCATGCCGGAACGTGACTTTGCCTGCATCAAATGCCACCATCACATGTGTCGGTTTATGCTCTTCCAGCAAGCGCAGTAGCATCGTGGTGAAACCGTACACCGCATTGGTGTGCAAGCCTTTCGAGTTAGTTAGCGGCGGCATTGCAAAAAACGCCCTGTAAATAATGCTATTTCCATCTATAAGAATAAACTTGTCCATTCCAGCACCTCGCGTATCGTATGGTCAATCCTTCAATTACATCTACTCTCATGATACCATACACACCTGTTACAACAAAAAAATTAGTCATCTTTACATGTCATAATCTGCCTGCAAAAAAAGAACTTCCTCCGCGGACAGCCTGATCATAGGCCACCCGAGAGAAAGTTCCTTAATTTCGTTACGAATAATACCCCAATTCCACTAAAAGCTGTTACCTATTGATTCAAATCAGGGCGTTTGCCTGTTACCAGGTACACCGTGCTCTCACCAATATTTGTTGCATGGTCACCAATCCGTTCGATGTAACGCCCAACCATCATCAAGAGCATCGCTTGGGAAGCCTTATTCGGATGATCTGTCATGAACACGTAGAGGTCACTGATCATATGACTGTACAATTGGTCAACCTGATCATCAGTCTGAGCCATTTTGTAGGCCAAATCCGTATTTTCTTTCAGGAAAGATTCGATGGATTCATCAACCATGGCTTTGACGATTTCCGCCATTCTTGGTATGTCCACAAGCGGTTTAATGAGCTCCTGTCCCTCCATCCGAAGGGTCACTTTCGCCACATCCAGCGCAAGGTCACCCATACGCTCCAGGTCACTTGAGATTTTAAATGCAACGATAATGCGTCGCAGATCCTTCGCTACTGGCTGTTGTGTAATGATGAGCTTGGAACCCAATTCCATAATCTTGTCTTCCAAGGCATTCAGATTCGCATCATTCTTGATGATGACCTGAGCTTTCTCAGCATCCATCGTCTGTAAACTTTCAATAGCACCATCCAACGCTGTGCCTACATGCTCACCCATTTGCCGAAGCAGTGTGCGCAGTTCCTCAAGCTCCTGATCAAATTCTTTTCTGCGAATCATAGATTCCATGTCCTCCTTATCCATCATCTCCGGACACGCCGGGATCGTTCGAACTCAGCTTGCTTATCCGAACCGTCCGGATATATAATCCTCGGTTCTGGAATCCTGCGGTGTGGAGAACAATGTTTCTGTATCCGCCGCCTCCACCACTTCCCCGTTCAGGAAAAATACCGTACGACCCGATACCCGTGCAGCCTGGTGCATGTTGTGGGTTACCATAACAATCGTGTATTTGTGGTGCAATTCCTTGACTAGTTCCTCAATTTTGAGTGTCGAGATCGGATCAAGTGCAGACGTTGCTTCATCCATCAACAGTACGTCAGGCTGCACAGCCAGAGCACGTGCAATACAGAGGCGCTGCTGTTGTCCACCAGAGAGACTGAGTGCCGATTTTTTGAGCACATCCTTTACTTCATCCCACAGTGCAGCATGAACAAGACTCTGCTCAACCAACTGATCCAGTTCGGCCTTTTTTGTCACCCCATGAAGTCGTGGTCCATAGGCTACGTTATCGTAGATGGATTTTGGAAAAGGGTTAGGTTGCTGAAACACCATACCGACCCGCTTGCGCAGCGTCTCCACTTCAATCTCATTGCTATAAATGTCGGAACCGTCCAACATAACTTGTCCTTCCACACGTACGCCTGGAATCATGTCATTCATCCGATTCAATGTACGAAGCAAGGTCGATTTACCGCAGCCCGACGGACCGATAAACGCGGTAACCGTCTTCTCCGGCAGGTCCATCGATATATTTTTAAGCGCGTGATGCGTATCATAGTATAAATTAAGTCCTTCAATGTGAATGAGGTCCTTCATGGATGTTCACTTCTCCTTCGCGGCAGGGACAACCAGATTCCCTTACGTAGACCGATGCCAATGATTGAACTTGGCTCTCGGTCATCTATAATATCCTACCCTCTCATTGTAAAAACAGTATCACTTTCATGTTAACGGAATGTAAAAAGAGACATCTTTCACACCCACGACCCACCTATCCGATCATTGTGTATGAATGATGCCCATCCTACCTTCGTTTAGTCATCCACCTGGACCATATCTTCCAGTCTCTCCCGAATGTGCTCTGCCAATTCTCCAGCCGTTTTGCCTTCCATCGCGATATCCTCTGCAATATGGGACATGCCTGCTACAGCCGTGTTCAGCTGTTTGAACGCAGCCCCTCCTTCGTTTACATGAACGGAACTGTTGTCAATCTCTGCCGCGCTTGCTCTCACCAGTTCTACAGTCTGTCTGGTCAAACCTCCGATATCATCCAGCAAAGAGGACATATTTCCCGCAACCTCACGGGTCTGCTTGGCTAGTGCGCGAATCTCACCAGCGACAACCTGGAAACCCCGTCCATACTCCCCCGCATGTGCCGCTTCAATGGAAGCATTCATAGCGAGTAACCCGCTTTGGTCAGCCAATGAACGAATGGAACGAGCCATCCCGGAACCCATGTCAATGGAGCTCAGCATGTCATCAGCGTGCTTCTGCTGACCCTCCATATGCTGATTTACACGGTTATAGGAAGCATCAACCTGGCTGAGACTGCTTGCTCCCCGTTCGGACAACTGCATGATCTGAGACGCCTCTTCCCCCGCCTTTCGAGCTGCTTGAACCAGTTTGGTGACGGAGTCGTTGATTCTCGTTATTTCCTGCCTGCTCTGTGTAATAATATGTACACGTTCTTCCGAAGCCACATGCTGCAGCTTACGGGAAAGGGACATGACATCCCTCATCGTCAACACACCCAGCAATCGGCCTTCTTCCGTAACGATCAAACAATCATAGAAATATTGCTCACTGCGAGCCAAAGCGATGTCAATAATTGCGATCGCTTCTGCGTGCACATCGACAATGACAGGAGAAGAGTCCGCTGCATGTACAACCGGCTTCCGATAGAAGAGGTCTGCCGCAAAGCGTCCATTCAACATCCGGTATAACGTCTCTCGCATCAACAATCCTAATGGCTGCATGTGATCATCACATAATACAATACACGGGTACTCCTGATCCTGATTGAGCAGGCTTGCCGCTTCCCCACAGGTAGTATGAACGTCAACTACAGGTATTTGACGGCAATAGTCCCGTAATGAGATTACATTCTCTTTGGTGACCCCAACTTCATCTTCATCTTTTTGTTCTCCCATGGGAGCTACAACTTGTTCCTGTTGCGTATTTATCAATTCTTCGGGCTGGTCGGGCTTCACTTCGAGCAACATGGGCATAAATGCGCAATCTCCTTTACGTATGAGCTCCGTCCTGAGGTGGAATATGTAGGTATAAAGTATCACTCAGACAGCTTCATCCTACTCCCTATACGTAAAGGAAAATAATTGTTTATGTTAACGGAATGTAAAAAAAACTCCCCGATCATTGTTAACTTGAATGATGGGGAGTTTTTCTTTTTACAACCAATTTATAACCTACACCGCGAATCGAATCAATGTGAACCGATTCCGGGTCCAGCTCCAACTTTTTCCGCAATGAACTGACATGAACGTCCACCGTGCGCTGTCCTCCGATATAATCGAAGCCCCAGACCGCATTCATCAGATCATCCCGTGTAAGCACAACACCCGGCTTCTTGGCCAGATAAAGCAGTACCTCGAACTCCTTGGGACGAAGACTGATGGATTGTCCACCCAGTGTCACTTCATACTTCAAAGGATAAATCTCAAGCTCTCCCAGAATAATACGGGAACCGTCCTTATCCTCTGGTTGCGGCAAATCTTCACCGTTCGAATAACGTCTTAACACTGCATCTACGCGAGCAAGCAATTCGGATACACCAAATGGCTTCGTAATATAATCATCGGCACCTGATTTTAAGCCTTGTACAACTTCGGCTTCACCGTTTTTGGCTGTGAGAATAATGACCGGTGTACTAACACCCTGAATTCGTAACTTATTCAGAATATCCAGACCATTCATTCCAGGAAGCATCAGATCCAGCAGAATCAGATCAAATTCCTGGGACAACGCCCGATCATAACCTGAAGATCCGTGATCCTCAGCAATAACATCATAGCCCTCTTGTGTCAGGTTGTACGTAAGCAATCTTGATAATGTTGGTTCATCTTCAATAACGAGCAAACGCTGCGCCATGATACCCCTTCTCTCCTATAGGTTGTCTGTTGCCACAACACTTTCATTATCATAGCACCTAATTGTTAACTCTGTGTAAAACAGCACATTCCTTTTACATTTCACTTCCATCGCGCTAGATTTCTTCATCCTGAATTAATGGAAGGATAACACGAAACGTAGTCCCCATGCCAAGTTCGCTCTCTACAGACAGTTTGCCATGGTGCAATTCTACCAGATGTTTCACAATTGAAAGTCCTAGTCCAGTCCCTCCCGAATTACGGGATCTGCCCTTGTCCACCCGATAGAAGCGTTCAAAAATCCGCGGCAAATCTTTCTTCGGAATACCAATTCCTGTGTCGGATACTGCAAATACAACTTCTTCTTCGTCCTCATTATGTTCAACCGACACTTGTAATTTTACCCGTCCGCCCTCAGGGGTGTAATTAATGCCGTTGGATAACAGATTAATAAAGATCTGCTTCATTTTATCCTCATCAGCTTCAATATACAATTCTTCGGGAACATTCATCTCCAGGCGAATCTCTTTCTTCTCTGCCACCTTGGACAGGGTACCCAGGACCATCTCGAAGAACGAATACACATGCACTGGTGAACACTGCAGGGGAGCCCGTTTGGACTCAATTTTGGACAACTCCAGAATATCTCCGATCAATCGGTTTAGTCTGTCACCTTCATCATAGATAATCTGCAGGAATGAACGCTCCGTCTCTTTGTCCTGTACCCCACCGCTGAGAAGCGTTTCGGCAAAACCTTTGACCGCAGCCACCGGCGTCTTGAGTTCATGAGATACATTCGCTACGAACTCACTGCGCATTGATTCTAGCCTACGGATTGCCGTGACATCCTGCAGGAGGAAGAGCATCCCCCGATAAGCGCCGTCATCTTCGGACATCGGTACTCCATCAATCCGAATTAATTTTTCGACCGGATTGAACACACTCACTTCTTCATGCATCGGTTCTCGCAATGCAACACTCTCTTCAATCGTGCGCGTCAGCTCATAATGCCGCTTCAATTCAATATATGGTTTGCCAGTAACCCGCTCTGCCTGAATGCCAAGCATACGCTCCGCTTCCCGATTGACCAGCGCAATAGATTGACCAGCATCAATCATAATAATGCCGCCCGTCATGTTGGCAAGCACACTTTGCAGCAACGCTTCATTATCCCTGATCGTCTTCAGTTGCATCTGAAGGCTGTCTGCCATTCCGTTAATGGCAAGTCCCAGTTGACCGATCTCATCATTACGAGTTACATCCACTCTAGCATCATAATCCAGCTTGGTGATCCGGTGAGCCACCTTCGTAATATGCTCAATGGGCGATGTCAGTCCCCGCGCAACCCGGTAACTTACCAGAGCCACAATCAGGAACAGAAGGCCCAAGGTGAAGAACATCAAAATCCAGCCCTGCTGGAGACCCTGATCAACAGCTTCAAGACTCATGGATAGTCGAATGTAACCGTCAAATTTCCCACTGGGTAACTCGATCATGTCGCTTTGATCCGAATTCACAGGTAGCGCCACATACAGCATATCCTGTCCCAGTGTTGCACTATAACGAATCGACTGACCATAGTTTTGCCCAACCGCTTCTTTAATCTCCTGACGGTTCAAGTGGTTGTCCATTGAATTGGGATCGCTCTCCGAGTCGCCAATGACCGTTCCGTCTTTATTGATAAAAGTTACCCGTGAATCCGTCAGTCGATCCAGCTCAACCGCACGTTCTGAGTAATATTTCTGTGTCTCTTCATTTTTTGGATTGGTTGCATCATGGAACGGGAACGTTGCTTTTAGCAAGTTGATCTCACGCACCATCGTTTGCTCCAGTGCATTAATGTGAGTAGTCTTAAAAACTCTGCCCATCGTATACCCCGCCACAATGACGGAAATACCGATCAGCACCATCATGATGATGGCAAGGCGAATTCGGAACGGTCTCATCTATCTCTTCCTTTGTTATAAAATTAATAATTACAAATCCATTTCTATTCGATCACCACGAGAGGTAGGCTGGGAAATGACAAGAAACTCTATGTCTACTTCTCCCCGATTCTGCATCTGATGTGGCATCTCCGGCGCAATCTCTATTCCTTTCACCCCATATATAGTGTGCCGCATTTTGTTTGCTAATCTTCATGTGACCGCCTCCGAAGCTTACTTGTTCGGTGTATATCATATCACAGATAGCATGGAGACCCTGCCATATTTGATAAGCAGCAAAGCCGCGGCTATTCTAGAACTATCTCCAGGCAAGACTAATGATAAAATATCATGGTTGTATCAACGCCGATCCCGACTTTTGTAAACAGGATCAAAATCATACCCATTCCTCTATATGCTCATAAAAAAAGACGTACCGACCAGTCATGCTGGAAACGATACGCCTTCATTTAAAACACGTCTTCAATGGATTATCCGTTCACCACTTCGCCGCCATTAACGTGCATCACCTGACCGCTTACGTAGGAAGAATCATCCGAAGCGAGATATACGTAAGCTGGAGCCAGTTCATCCGGTTGCCCTGGACGTTTCATCGGCTGAGTAGCACCAAATTCACTCACCTTTTTCTCATCAAATGTGGATGGAATGAGCGGGGTCCAAATCGGCCCTGGAGCGACGGCATTCACACGAATTCCCTTCTCCACAACGTTCATTGACAAGGAGCGTGTAAATGAAGTGATAGCTCCTTTCGTAGATGAATAATCAATTAACGTCGGATTTCCGCGATATGCGGTAATGGAGGTTGTATTAATGATTGTACTGCCTTTCTTGAGATGTGGCAGAGCAGCCTGTGTAATATAAAACATGCCAAAAATATTTGTGCGGAACGTACGCTCCAACTGTTCTGGAGTAATATCCTCCAGCTGCTGCTGGGGATGCTGCTCCGCTGCATTATTCACGACAATATCCAGCTTGCCCAGTTGATCCACTGTCTGTTGCACGGATTTCTTGGCAAAGGCATTGTCACCAATGTCACCGGCAATCAATATGCATTTGCGTCCTTCCTGTTCGACCTGACGCTTGGTCTCTTCTGCATCCTCATGCTCACTCAGGTATACAATCGCTACATCCGCGCCTTCCTTCGCATATGTGACGGCAACAGCACGTCCAATTCCACTGTCTCCACCCGTGATCAAAGCAACCTTATCTAACAACTTTCCAGCTGCTTTATATTCAGGTTTCTCAAACTCTGGTTTGGGGTGCATCTCCGATTCAATACCCGGGCGCTGGTCCTGATGTTGCGCAGGCATCGTCTTTTTGTTTTGTGTGTCGGTTGACATGTGGCATTTCTCCTCTCAAAATGGAATTTCTGATCCAGTCTCATTCTGTAGGATGGCATGAACAGTACATATTATTCCCTTTTCCAACAGTCATGCTCCAAAGTCCCTGTGTGATGTCTCGATACTTACTTACCACTCCCTTTTGGCAGTCAAACAAAATTCCCAATACTCTCTCCCAGACATGCTGTCAACTGAGTTAAAGCCACATTGAATTCGACCTATTTTGCCATACATTCGAAGTTTTTTCGAAATTGAACTGATTCACTCCCAAATTGTATTCCTATGCCGTATGGGCTGATGTACAATGTACAGTATCAGATAAGCTTTAAACTACATTAATCCAGTTTGAATGAAGCTGTCATACTTCCCAACTAAGCAAATATTCTGATCTAATATGGAGACCTAACCCATGGAATCGCACATTAATTCTTATATAACATTTGTAGCAACTTCAGCTGTGCTGAATGTTTTTCTGTGTTTATATACTTATGTTAGAAGAGCAGAAATCCCCAGTTCGAAAATATTCATTCTCTATACAGCAGCTCTGTCTGTTTACACCTTCGGATATGCGATTGAACTCGCCAGCAATACACTGGAGCAGATGAAATTCTGGACAGTCGTAGAATACATCGGCATGCCTTTCTCCGCCTCTCTTGGCCTGATGCTCATGATGCAATACACGGGTAAAAAGTTATCCAAAAAAGCTTCTGCGGCGCTGTTTGTAATCCCTTCCATTACTTTGTTCATGGTGGCAACAAATGATTTTCATCATCTTTTCTATAAAAGAGTATGGCTAAGAGAAGACAGTTCCGTCCCTCTAATGGATATTGCCGTAGGGCAGTGGTACGTTGTTCATGGTGCATTCACCTTTTCCTGTCTGTTATGTGCCTGCCTTATTCTCGTCGGACAATGGAAACATACCAAAAAGATGTATCGTCGTCAGTTACTCACACTGATCACTTCACAGCTTATTCCCATGGTAGCGGCCTTTGTGTATTTGCTTGGTCTGACCCCAGGTGGTATGGATCCTGTTCCGGTTCTCATGTGCATTACATCCGCAATGTATATCTGGGCTATTCTATCCTCCCGACTGCTAACTATCGTACCTATCGCCAAGGATAGTATCTTTGAGAGCATGCGTGAAGGCGTTATTGTGCTGGATAGTTCCAATCGTCTCGTCGACTACAACAAATCTCTGCGCGATATGCTGCCAGAGCTTGATTTCAGCATGGTGGGTCAACACCTTAACGATGTATGGCTGTCGCTTGCCGGTGAGACCTTTCCGGTGGAATATGGCCGAGAAGGTCTGCAAACCGATCTGTACTGGCAATTGAACGGAGAGACTGTCTGTTATCAGGTAAGAACCTCTTATGTGTATAACAAAGAAGGACAAGCCGTTGGCACACTGATTATGCTGATTGATATTACAGAGCAACGTTTCCTACAAGAACAATTGAAGCAACTGGCTTACTTCGATGGTCTCACCAAAATATATAACCGCACGCAGTTCCTGCTTAGAGGTCGAGAGATACTGAGTGAAGCTCAGCTTAATCTGCAGCCTGCGGCCTTTATATTATTTGACATTGATTATTTCAAACGAATTAACGACACCTATGGACATGACGTTGGGGATCAGGCGATCATTCATGTGGTCTCTGTATGTAATCGTTATCTGAACCCAGAGATGTTGTTTGCACGTTATGGAGGAGAGGAGTTTGTTATCGCGGTTCCCAATGCATCCCTCCAAGATGGTGAACAGCTCGCTGAGAAGTTACGCGTGGCTTTGTTGAATGACCCGCTGGAGGTACAAGGTACTCGTATTCCACTGACTTCAAGCTTCGGAGTGGCACAATATAATGGAGGGTCCGATTCTCTGGAATCCTTACTGCGCGATGCTGATACAGCACTATATGAGTCCAAGCGTAACGGTCGTAACACCGTATTTGCCCACGCTGTGAGCCTAGGTTAACTAAATGTAGAGTATAACTACGTGAGCCATATATGCCGTTATTTCAGCACTAGCACCTTGATGGTTGTCAGACATTATCCCAGACGGAGCGAACAAAAATAGACAGCCTCAGGGCTGTCTATTTCACTACGGTTCAAGACCTTACTTTCTTATTCAGGTTGTCCCAACGTTTGAAGTGCAAACGCTTTAAGTTCAGCTCGCGAATAAAACTCGTTCGCAGCTATTGTTAGATAACCTGGTTGTTCACCATCAGATACACCATAATGAGCAGGAATACGGCAAGCAATGTGCTGAACGTACGAATCTTACTTTGTTCTGCACTGACGTCACGATTGCTTTTCACAGCCTCTGCTGCCAAGCGTAACGGTTTACCCATAATGCCACCGATTGCTGCAATAGCCAGCAACAGAACGACTACCACGCCCATCCACAGATAGGAATACTCACCCTTGGTCATCAAGTAACCACCCGTAAGAAGCTGAATTACAAGTCCGTACTGTGCGATACGGTTCAATGAACGGAGCGATGCAAATGCTCCCTCTTGAGCGGCAACACTCAAGGTACGGATTTTACCCACCACGAAAGGCAAGATCAGATAGAAGCCCATCGCCAGTGCTCCAATAATATGGAGCAAATACATAATCATTGTCAAAATGTCCATCCTCCTCAAAAATTTCAGTCAGTGTGCTATACATCACATCTCATTATACTGGGGAACTTATCCAAAGAAAAGAAAACCTCCGGATGATCCGGAGGTTTTCTGTGTGTTCCTGTCAAAAAGTTTTCAAACTTACAGGTTTACTACTGAAATGACGTTACGAACCGAATCCGCAGATTTGTCGAGGCCCGCTTTTTCTTCAGCAGTCAGTTCCAGTTCAAATATTTTTTCAATTCCGTTACCACCCAGAATGGTTGGCACACCAAGGAACAAGTCGTTGTAGCCATATTCCCCTTCAAGGTAAGCAATAACCGGAATGATTCGTTTTTTATCTTTCAAAATGGCTTCGGTCATTTGCACCAATGAAGCTGCGGGTGCATAATATGCGCTGCCGTTTCCGAGCAGGTTAACGATCTCACCGCCGCCAACACGTGTGCGTTGTACGATAGATTCAATGCGCTCTGCCGGGATGAGGGTATCGATTGGAATACCGCCAACGCTGGAATAACGAACGAGTGGTACCATATCGTCTCCGTGGCCGCCAAGAACGAATCCACGGACGTCTTCAACCGATACATTCAGCTCTTGCGCAATGAATGTGCAATAACGTGCAGTATCCAGAACACCGGACTGGCCGATTACGCGGTTTTTAGGAAAACCAAGCGTCTGATAAGCTGCATATGTCATTGCATCTACCGGGTTGCTTAGAATAATGACGATGGAATCAGGGCAATATTTTTTCACATTTTCACAAACAGACTTCACGATTCCCGCGTTCGTGTTGACCAGATCATCACGGCTCATACCCGGTTTACGGGCAATACCTGCCGTAATAATAACAATCTCCGAACCTGCAGTATCCTCGTAGTTGGAAGTACCGACGATATTGCTGTCGAAGCCCTGAACAGGACTAGTTTCCCACATGTCGAGCGCTTTACCTTTAGTCGGGTTTTCCAATTGTGGAATATCAACCAGAATAACATCCCCGAGTTCTTTTTGGGCAAGCATCAAAGCCGTTGTAGCTCCGGTAAATCCGGCGCCGACTACTGTGATTTTTTTGCGCTGAATAGTCATGATTCACATCTCCCCTTACAGGTTTTTAATGATTTGATCAGCAAATTCAGAACATTTCACTTCAGTAGCGCCGTCCATCAGACGTGCAAAGTCATAAGTAACTGTTTTGTTGTTGATGGATGTTTCCATACCTTTGTAGATCAAGTTAGCCGCTTCTTGCCATCCCAGGTGCTCAAGCAACATAACGCCGGACAGAATAACGGAACCAGGGTTCACGACATCTTTGTCTGCATATTTAGGTGCAGTACCGTGAGTAGCTTCGAAGATAGCATGTCCTGTTACATAGTTGATGTTCGCTCCTGGAGCGATACCAATTCCGCCAACTTGTGCAGCCAGTGCATCGGACAGATAGTCACCGTTCAGGTTCAACGTTGCAATTACATCAAACTCACCTGGACGAGTCAGTACTTGTTGCAGAGCGATATCGGCAATAGCATCTTTCACGATGATTTTGCCAGCATCTTCAGCTGCTTTTTGAGCTGCATTAGCTGCATCCGTACCGTCTTTTTCTTTAATGATATCGTATTGTGCCCAAGTGAACACTTTGTCAGCGAACTCATCTTCAGCAACTTCATAACCCCAGTTTTTGAAGGCACCTTCTGTAAATTTCATGATATTGCCTTTGTGTACCAATGTAACGCTCTTACGGTTGTGATCGATGGCATATTGTACTGCTGCACGTACCAAACGTTTGGAACCTTCGGAGGAAACTGGCTTGATACCAATACCGGAAGTTTCAGGGAAGCGGATTTTGTTTGCACCCATCTCCTGTTGCAGGAATTGGATTACTTTTTTCACTTCTTCTGAACCTTCTGCGTATTCAATACCCGCATAGATATCTTCCGTATTCTCACGGAAAATGACCATGTCTACCAACTCAGGACGTTTAACTGGAGAAGGTACACCATCGAAATAACGAACAGGACGCAAGCAAGTGTACAGATCCAGTTCTTGACGAAGCGCTACGTTCAGGGAACGAATTCCGCCGCCGATTGGTGTAGTCAATGGTCCTTTGATCGCTACGATATACTCGCGAATAGCTTCAAGCGTATCGTTTGGCAGCCACTCCCCGTATGTATCGAATGCTTTTTGTCCAGCAAACACTTCATACCATGCGATTTTTTTGTTGCCGTCATATGCTTTTTCAACAGCTGCATCCAATACACGTTTGGAAGCTTTCCAGATGTCACGGCCTGTACCGTCACCTTCGATAAATGGAATGATCGGGTTATTAGGTACTTGCAGTGTACCGTTATCAATTTGAATTTTTTCGCCTTCAGTTGGGTGAGCAAATTTTTCTAATTTCATTAGTATAATTCCTCCTTGGGTTTCGTAGATACAGTATGATAACACACCGCTTGTCTTATTGGAGGAAGGGTTATGAACGTGCTGCTAATTTCAGCCAACATGTTACACCCCTTCACCCCGTCCTTTTTTATTATACTGGTTTTGATGCCATTAGCGAAGTTCGATTGAAACGTACTTCTGATCTGTTGGGCCTGTGTACTCGGCACGCGGACGAATAATACGGTTATCCGCAAGCTGTTCCAGAATATGAGCAGTCCAACCTGATACCCGGCTAATCGCAAAGATCGGTGTAAACAGGACCTCTTCAATACCCAATTGGGTATATACGGAAGCAGAATAGAAATCTACATTTGGTTTCAGGCCTTTTTGTCCTGTTACCAGTTCTTCGATCTTCACTGACATTTCGTACAGGCGTGTATCGCTATTCATTTCTCCCAGTTCCTTGGACATCTTTTGCAGATGTTTTGCACGTGGGTCTCCATTTTTGTAGACACGGTGTCCAAAGCCCATGATCTTCTCACGGTTGTTCAATTTTTCTTGAATAGCTGCTTCCAGACGATCTGGTGTACCAATCTCATTCAGCATTTTCATTACAGCTTCGTTCGCGCCGCCATGCAATGGTCCCTTCAGTGCGCCAATGGCAGAAGTTACTCCCGAATAAATGTCGGACAGCGTAGCTACCGTTACACGTGCTGCAAATGTAGAAGCGTTCAACTCGTGATCCGCATGCAGGACAAGCGCTTGATCAAGGGCTTTAACAGCGGTCTCGGCTGGTTGTTCTCCAGTCATCATATATAAAAAGTTTTCTGCGATGGAAGCGCCTTCTTTTGGAGCCACAGGTTCTTTGCCCTGACGGATACGGGCTATGGCTGCCACAATGGTTGGCAACTGCGCTTGCAGCTTAACCGCTTTGTTCTCATTCGCTTCCGCTGTCATCTCGTCAGCCTGCTCATCGTACAGAGCCAGTGCGGATACCGCGGAACGCAGTGCTGCCATGGTACTCATGTTTTTCGGATACAATTGGATTTGTGCAATCAACTCGCTCGGAATCGGCGCGTAATCGCTCAGGCTTTTGCGAAGGGATTTCAGTTCATCCGTAGTTGGCAATTTACCAAACCACAGTAAATAGGCAACTTCTTCAAAGCTTGCATGTTCTGCCAGATCGTCAATATCGTAACCACGGTATGTAAGCACACCGTCTACAATGGAGCTGATCGAAGAGGTTGTTGCAACGATGCCTTCCAGACCTTTGGTAGCTGTCATATTACATCTCTCCTTTAATAAACGAAATCAAGAACCCATCCAGAGTGTCATCTACGTGCTCAAACGCACTCGTCCTTCTTTTGTAACCATTTACATTTTAAAATTAATAAATACCTCAATATCCGGTTTTCATATCTGTCAATCGGTATTTCCTTATCTCATCATACTGGATTTTGTCGTTTATGTGAACATGGTGCGAGGTCATCCGCACATCAAACTTCTTTATCGGACCGATAAAGCATTTTTGAAAACCTTTACAAAAACAAGGTTGACATTTTATTCTTTTTATATAAATCCATGCTATAAATCAAGTTTTTATTGCTATATTTTGTGAACATGAGGCATACTCTAGGCAAAAGAAAAGATCTAATTCGACGACATCCTGGCGTTTCAAATCAGTGTATTTGCTCTATATTAACTAGATAGCTTCCTACGCTTCCTTCATGGTAGCTTGAAATGGAATAAGGAGAGTTGATGCTTGGATAGAATCCTAATGAAACGCCTGTTGCGCGGCTTATGGGTAATTATCGCGACCATACTCATTGCCGTTGCCATATACCTGCTGTTCCCGCTGTTATATCCTTTTGCCATCGCCTGGATTATCGCTTATGCGATGAACCCTCTGGTGAAGTTGCTTCAATACAAGGCCCGATTTCCTCGCTGGCTGGCTGTAACCTTATCACTAATCATTTATTTCGGGGCCATTGTCGTCGTATTGTCTGCTGCGGTAACCCGTATGGTCAAGGAAGTCATTTCACTAACGACGAGCTTCGACCTTCATGTCGATGAGATTAAGGCTACGTTCATCCGCTGGACCCAGAATGACACGATTCAGAGTTTAATTGGACAGATCAATGAATTTTACAAGGAAAACCCCAACTATCAGGAGACCATTAACAGCAATATTAGCAAAACAACCGAAACGGTAGGTACAGCTGTAACGGACCTGGTCACCGGATTTTTCAACATGATCCTGAACCTGCTCACTTCTCTACCCAATATGGGAGCCGTATTAATCGTGGTTCTGCTGTCAACTTTCTTTATTAGCAAAAGTTGGACCAGACACAGCATTACCGTATCGGGCTGGGTGCCCTCATCCATTCGCAAACCGATTACCGACATATGGAATGATCTGAAAAAAGCCCTGTTCGGTTATGCACGAGCCCAGTTGATCATGATCTCTATCACCGCATTATTTGTCATGATTGGATTGCTTGTGCTCCAGGTTAAGTCTGCCTTCACGATCGCTCTGCTCATCGGTCTGGTGGATCTGCTTCCTTATCTCGGCGTTGGCCTCGTGATGGTTCCCTGGGCAGCATACCTGCTTATGAATGGAGACTTGTACCTGGGGATCGGCATCAGTATTGTATATCTCATTGTGCTGATTGCCCGCCAAATCATTGAACCCAAAGTGCTTGCCAGCAGTGTCGGATTGGACCCTCTCGCCACATTGGTTGGCATGTTTGTCGGATTGAAACTGTTCGGTGTACTCGGTTTGATCATCGGCCCTGTCAGCCTCGTTATCCTTGATGCATTTAATCGAGCGAACGTGTTCCGTGATCTCCGAACGTACATTATTAACGGACGTGTCCGATGAAATCATGATCTCTGTTTTCTGTCATCCGTATATATTCAAGATTAAAAAAGGCACCGCTCATCAGACTGAATCTGGTGGTGGGTGCCTTTCTTTAACTGATGCTGGTATATCCTATTTTTTCGGACCACGATAAAACTTAATACTTCCGTTTCTCATTTTTTTCTCCAGCCAGCCCAGGAAGAATAGACGGTACACTGAACGTGTTACTGGGAACAACAGTGTAAAACCGATCAGATCTGTGATAAATCCCGGAATCAGCAGCAGGAAACCACCGACAAAAATAAAAAGTCCATCTACCATTTTCCTTCCGGGCACCTTACCGCGCTCCATCTCGGATTTGGCATCAATAAGTACTTTTCGTCCTTCAAACTGCAACATTGCTATACCGATCAAGGACGTGAGAATCATGAGAAGCAATGTCTTTCCGGCTCCAATCCAATCACTCATAAGAATGAAACCAAACAGTTCAATCACCGGAATGATTAATAGCAGGGCCCACATCCATCTTCGCATTACGTATTACCCCTTTCCTGAAAGCCACACTTTCTCAAGCGCGCTGTAGAGCTCAGAAGCTGCCTTATCCAGCCTGACTGGCTTCCAGTCCCCATTGACCCATACATGTTGGGTAGAGCCTGTAACCAATCGTTCACCAGGAAGGGACTCCTCAGATGACCATACTCGTTGCCCGATGCCTATCTGCTCATTAAGGTCTGGAGTCATGCGCCTTATGTCATACTCATAGTTCAGTCGCAGACCACTAAATGCAGCAATACGGGTGAAAATGATGATGTCATCATCATACCGGGCAGGTTTATGATATTTTACATCCAGTCCGGTTACCGGAAGCAGTAACCCCTGTTCCTCCATTTTACGATATGTATACCCCATTTGGCGAATCATCTCGGTTCGACCGATTTCAAACCAATTCAAATAGTTGGCGTGATAGACCACACCCATCTGATCACTTTCTTGATAACGCACGCGAAGGCGTGCCGTGTACCAACTGCCATTGCTTTGTTGTTGCATGTTACCGGCCTCCTTCGATATACCAATTATTACGTATCTAGCGACGGTAAAGTCTCATAAAGATGGAAAAAAAGCAACGGGACGCAAACGCCCCATTGCTTCATTCCTGTTGCTTCTCGTCCAAACACAATTATGCGTTGTTTGGAATTTGGCTTACTTTGATCAGGTTAGTGGAACCGGAACGACCCAAAGGTACACCCGCTGTAATAACAACAAGGTCTCCTTCTTTTACAAGTCCGGATTTCACGCCGCCTTCAATTGCATTTTCAAACAAAGCGTCAGTGGAATCAACAAGTCTTCCTTTGACTGGTGTTACACCCCAAGCCAGTGCAAGACGACGGGAAGTTCTGTCTTCCGTTGTCACCGCGATGATTGGAGATTCTGGACGATATTTAGAAATCATGCGTGCTGTATGACCGGATTCAGTCGAAGTAATGATCGCTTTAGCGTTCAGATCTTGAGCTGACAGGGCAACAGATTGGCTGATTGCTTCAGTAACTGTTGTTTGTTGAGCAACACGTTGTTTCAGATACAGCTCTTGGTAAGGCAGAGCGGATTCTGCTTTTTCGGCAATACGGGACATTGTCAGAACGGATTCAACTGGGTATTTACCAGCAGCTGTTTCACCAGACAACATGATTGCATCTGTACCGTCGAAGATCGCATTAGCCACGTCACTTGCTTCTGCACGTGTTGGACGCGGGTTGCGTTGCATGGAATCCAGCATTTGTGTAGCTGTGATAACCGGTTTGCCTGCAACGTTACATTTTTCGATCATGCGTTTTTGTACCAATGGTACTTCTTCCGCAGGAATCTCTACACCCAGGTCTCCACGAGCAACCATCAGGCCATCGGACACTTCAAGGATTTCATCCAGGTTGTCCACACCTTGTTGGTTCTCAATTTTGGAGATGATTTGAATATGTCCAGCATTGTGTTTTTCAAGCAATTCACGAATCTCAAGGACGTCGCTTGCTTTACGAACAAAAGAAGCCGCGATGAAATCGACACCTTGCTCGATACCAAATACGATATCGTTAGCATCTTTTTCAGTAATACCCGGCAGAGAAATGGCAACGCCCGGAACGTTAACACCTTTTTTGCTTTTGATCGTACCGCCGTTAACGATACGGCATTTGATCTCGGTGCCTTGTACTTCCACCACAGTCAGTCCGATCAGACCGTCGTCGATCAGAATTGTAGATCCCGGTTCAACATCACTCGGAAGATCTGCATACGTAATGGAGAGACGTTCTTTGGTGCCCAGAATTTCTTCTGTTGTCAAAGTGATGTACTCGTCTTGAACCAGTTCGATTGGCTCCACTTCGAGTTTACCTGTCCGAATTTCCGGTCCTTTGGTGTCCAGCAAGATCGCTACTGTCTTGTTCAGCTCTTCGCATGCTTGGCGAATTGCTGTGATCCGTCCGCCGTGCTCATCGAAATCACCGTGGGAGAAGTTCAAACGGGCCACGTTCATACCGGCCATAATCAATTTTTTGGTATTCTCCAATGATTCACTGGATGGACCAATCGTACATACAATCTTTGTTTTACGCATTTTGGGTTTCCTCCGATTTTAAAGGTCTATCTTTTTATCTCTTTTTCTTTTTCCAACTATTAAATTTACTATACTTTTGCTCATTTGTATAGGAAATTCGTCACATCATTCAGCATTTCCCGACAAATTACCTGCTGTATCGACCTCAACAGGCACTTGGGGGGCTTCAATCTGCACTTCAGGTTCAAACGTGACAGATCCAATCTTACGGAATTTCTCATACCGATCCTGCTTCAATTGGTCACCAGTCCAGCCTTTCATCTCATCCAGATGACGAACCAAAGCCTCGCTAATTGCAGCCGCAGATTCTTCATAATCCCGATGAGCACCACCGCGTGGCTCAGGGATTATTTCTTCAATGACCTCCATCTCCAGAAGGTCTTTGGCCGTTATTTTCATCGCTTCGGCCGCCTGATCTGCCTTGGATGCATCTTTCCAAAGAATGGATGCAGCACCGTTCGGAGAGATCGCAGAGTAAATCGCATGCTCCAGCATCAACACACGATTACCCACAGCCATAGCTAGGGCCCCGCCGCTTCCGCCTTCGCCGATGACCACTATAATAACAGGTACCGAGAGCTTCGCCATTTCCAGCAGGTTACGGGCAATAGCTTCCGATTGACCTCTCTCTTCAGCAGTATTACCCGGATACGCCCCTTTAGTATCAACGAATGTAATAATTGGACGACCAAATTTGTTCGCTTGCTTCATGAGACGCAAGCCTTTTCGGAATCCTTCTGGATGTGCGCTCCCAAAAAAACGGGCGATATTATCCTTCGTATCTTTCCCCCGCTGTTGGCCGATGACCGTTACTGTTTTTCCGTTCAGCTTCGCCAGTCCGCCAACAACCGCCAGATCGTCTCCGAACATGCGATCACCGTGCAACTCAATGAAATCGGTAAATATCAATTGTATCAAATCCAGTGCCGTCGGACGCTGCTGATGCCGCGCCAGATGCATTTTCTGGGCAGCCGTTATGCCGGTATAAATCTCTTCTTCGAGTCTATGATAACGTTCTTCCAGGCGGGCAATTTCGTCAGTGAAGTCGATGCCTTTTTCCTGTCCAAACTGTACGAGCTCTTCGATCTTTTTGCGCATCTCAACCAGAGGCGCTTCATATGGCAACTCACCCGCCATTTAGACCCCTCCTTTTTCACTATGCATGTCTAGAAGCTTGCCAAGGGTGGCTCGAAGTTCTTTACGATGGACCACCATGTCCAGCTGACCGTGCTGCAAATTAAATTCTGCCGTCTGGAAATCATCAGGCAGTTTCTGACGGATCGTTTGCTCAATAACGATTCTACCGGCGAAGCCAAATACAGCTCCCGGCTCAGCAATAATGATATCACCAAGGCTCGCAAAACTGGCCGATACTCCGCCTGTCGTCGGATCGGTGATGACCGAAATATACAACCCGCCCTGTTCATCCAAACGGGACAAAGCCGCACTTGTTTTCGCCATTTGCATAAGGCTTAGAATACTCTCTTGCATCCGGGCACCCCCAGATGTTGAGAAAATGATCAAAGGCAGGCGTTTCTCTGTTGCATGCTCAATCGCACGGGTAATTTTCTCCCCTACAACCGAACCCATACTACCTGTGAAGAAGTCGAAGCTCATGACAGCAACAACCACAGGCAAACCTTCTAAGGTTCCCTCACCCGTAATGACAGCTTCCTTTAGTCCTGACTTCAGGCGCTGTTGTTCCAGTTTGTTACTATATCCAGGGAACTCAAGCGGATCAACTGATACCATATCAGCGTCATACTCCACAAACCCTTGCTCATCTAAAACCATGGCGATACGTTCCATTGCGTTCAAACGCATATGGTAGCCGCAAGCCGGACATACTTTCAAGTTCTTTTCCAATTCCTTGCTATATTGAATCGTGCCGCATTTGCTGCACTTGTTCATAAGCCCTTCAGGTATTTCCCGTTTTGGACGTTCTCCAGCTTCCTGACCTTCGCCACGAAGCGCACGCTCGGAAGGTATGGTGGCGTACTTCCGTTTTTTCTGGAATATATCTTTGAACACAACTACACCTCTCCAGCCGTTGATTTGATGGCCGCAACCTGCAGTCCGTTGCATGTAGCAACTTCATCCGCGCGCTGCGGTAAACCGCTTACGACCCATACGCTGCCATGGGCCTTGTCCAGCATTCACAACAAAAAAATCCGCCGGTATAAGGCAAGGATCAGCGGCTTCTGTCAGCACGATTGATGTTACCTGCAATAACCGAAAGATTGTTGCGCTGATGTTTGAATCTGTCTTGGTAGGGTCTCTGGGAGCAATCTGGTCAGTCCTTGTCCTAACAAAAAAAGAAGGAAGGACAGCAGCATACAATACATGCAAGTCGATTCCTCTTTCCGCTTACGCGGTCAGTCCCTTATGTACCATTGGTACTTCTTCATCTGCCAAGGCACGTCTGATATCGAATGAATCAGGAATGCAGAATCGAATTCAGCACTTCCTGAACCTCTTCCAATTCCCCTGAAGGGACGCGAATCTCAAATTGCTGCTTGGATAAACTGATGGGACGGGTCTGTACCAGAAAACCTTCTTCCGAAAGCTTGGTCTTAATCTTGTCCGCAACCTTTGCTGTCGGTGCAATGTAAATCACCGTCCACATGCCATGTCCGCCCCCTAAGCTAATGTTCAGAGCCCGTATATTGGACTAATGATAACATACCTCACTTTTTTTCTGCAAGGAAGGGTTCGGGACCTTTGGGGAGAAAACGAGAACTAGAGGGACATTTGTCCCGTGAGGATAACCGATATGGTTGATGCAATGTTCCTAAGACTTTCTTTATCAAAAAGGAATTTCAGGCCGCTCAGGGCAGCAACAGCCACCCCGGATGACCTTCCATTGAACAAACAAAAGATACCAAATGAATGAAAACACAAATGAAGAAAATCAGATATCCGATGGATATTTCTTGGCTTTAATATTTTTGTGAGCAATTCGGGCAGAAGCAGCGGCGGCGAGCCCGGCAACCAGGTCGTCCAGAAAAACATGTATAGCTGGTCCTGCTTCATTCAGATCATGAATGACGCCAATCTTTTCTTTATCCAGATAACCAAAACTGGTTAAACCGATCATACCATACACATGGGTAATGCCAAGAGCAAGAGTCTCGTCCACTCCATACAGGGATTCATCCGCCTCCATAATCGCCTGCAATGGTTGCGGCAAAAGGCGTTTCTCAGCAAGCTCGTCAAGGGCTATACCTGTGTACAGTGTATATTGCACCTCACGTTTCTGCAGTACTGATTTTACACTGGTGACACAGTCGTCCATAGTCAGTTCCGGGTGGTACCCTTTTTGCAGACGATATACAATTTCCGCGATTGCATCAATCTGTACACCCCGCCGGGCCAGCATGGCTTCTACGATTTCATATGACATATCTCGACCTCCCGCATCGCTCCCCCGAGGACCCCCAGGTCCTTCGGTGTTCTCAAGTGTATGCGGCAAGCTCGCAAAATGTTCATAAAAAATGCGGAATGCACATTCGCTTTGGCAGTCTGCTTATCCTATAAATTATGTAAAAAGATTCACATATTACATTCTTGTGTTCAATATCACCTTCGCCTGTATACTTGATGTAATTGGTAAAATAAATACAAAAAAACCTGCTCGGCAGTTGGCCGAACAGGTTTTTTATTAGGAATAAGGGGTATTTGAGGGTCATGAGCATGGCCGGAGACACCTTTTTAGCATTATTCGGTTCGGCCCTAACGATTCAATCGCACGTTATTAGCTCCAATTTCCACAGATCTGCGGTTTAACGAATCTCAGAGATGTTATTTCGTCATTCTATAGGCCGTGCCGCAGTTTTGTACCGGAATAAAGTCACTGAAGTTCGTTAAACTTTGCATTACACGATCATCCGCCTTTTAAGGCGCAGTAGTATCGTTAGCGCTTTGAGGCGAGAAAACAATCACTTGCGAGACAGCCTATTATTTTATTTTGACCGTGCCCTCACCCAGCATCTTCTCCATCTCGGAGAACAAAGAGGGCGAAGGTTTAATCCGGTAGGCATCACTCAATGCGAGCAGCTTCTGCTGCTGTTCATAGAAGAGCACCGTCGCCACCGGACCCGAATGCTGCTGAAGCAACTGTTTCAGTCGGGCCAGAAGCTCGGGCTTCTCCGCCTGCGGGGTGATCTTCACGAACACCCGCTGCTCCACCACTCGCGGCCCACGACTCTGCTCCGTGCCGCCAGCGGCCTCAGGGGCCCGACGAGCCACGGAAGCGGCCCCATTGGCATTGGCCGCCCCAGATCCACCCCCAGCGCTGTGCGACGCTGCCGGACCCTGGCCTCCGCTGCTGCGTGCAGCTCCAGCATCCACGCCTGCGCTGCTGCGCTGAGCTCCGGCTCCCGCGCCGCCCGCCTGCCGTGGCGGAGCCGCCGGGCGCGAAACACTGCCGCTACCGGGCTTGCCGCGCCGTTCGCGGCTGCGCAGCTGCTGTTCCAGTGCCGCCGGTGACAACGGCGCCACTTCCTCAGCCAGCAGCTTGACCCCTTCGTCCTGCTGCTGCACCTTGGCACGCACGACGAGCAGTTCACCTTTCCCGACATGCTGCTGGCTGCGCCGCCATAATTCGGGAAAGAGAACCACTTCACAGCGTTCGATCTGGTCTTCCAGCTCCATGAACGCCATAGCCTTGCCCTGTTTCGTCGTAATCGACTTCACAGACACGACCATCCCGGCTGCGACGGCCATCGTATCGTCAGCCGCTTCCGTCAGCTCCATAATGCGATCTGCGCCGCTGGATTCAAGCACATCTTCATAGTCATCTAATGGATGACCAGATAGATACAAACCTAACAGCTCACGTTCCAGCTCCAACTGCTGACTCCCGGAATAAGGCGGAATTTCGGGATATTCAATCTCCCAGTTCGGCGTCTCGACAAAATCAAACAATTGAATTTGCAGATCCTCGCGTTCCTTGCGCCATTTCAGAGCGGCTTCCACAGTCTCATCCAGCATAGCAAGTAATTGGGCACGGTGCCCAGGCAATGTGTCAAAAGCTCCCGCCTGAATAAGCGATTCAATCACACGTTTGTTGCATACCCGCAAATCGACGCGACGACAAAAATCGAGCAAACTGTCGAACGGTCTTTCCTGCCGTACAATCATGATACTTTCCATCGCCTGGGTACCTACATTTTTCACCGCAGCCAGACCAAATCGTATCGCCCCGGTTGCAGTATCTGCATCAGAGTTCTGATTCGACAATCCATCTTGCTCCTGTACAGCAGACATTTCATGCTGTTCAGAATGCGAGGACTCCTCTTCCCCAGTCCCATGCAGACGTTCTGCTGTAGAAACAGTCACTACGCCTGAATTAATCCGATCCTCGGACTTCTCTGGCATAGCCGTTGCTGCCTGCCACTCATAGGCACTACCGTCTTCGTCTGGTGCGGGACCCGGGTCATCTGGTAGAGGTGCTTCACCGTACTCCGCTTGTCCCGAATAATGATCATCATCATGTACGGCATGTTCCATCGTAGAACTTGCTGTACCGTCCTCCCCATGCTCTCCCCCTAAACGTTGGGTTCCCGCCGCTTGTCCAGGCCTAGTGCTGGTGGATGATGCAAGTACAGGTGTAAACAGAATGCCGCTCTCATTCACATCTGGTGGAAGTACTTCAATGTCCATGCGTCGGCATTCCACAACGTACTCCGCCACTTTGCGGTGACTGCCCATAACAGCTGTTAACATGGATGACATAAAATGAATGGGATAATGTGCTTTCAGATAAGCCGTTTGGAAAGCCAGCACGCCATACGCAGCGGCATGGGCACGCGGGAAACCGTAGTTGGCAAACTTGACGATCATGTCATAGACCAAGTCAGCCTCCGCTTCGCTGTATCCTTGCTTAAGACTGCCCTGAACAAAATGTCCACGTTCGAGATCCAGTACTTCCCGTTTCTTCTTGGAAACCGCTCTGCGGAGCAAATCCGCTTCACCGAGAGAGAAGCCCGCCATCCGGGAAGCAATCTGCATAATTTGTTCCTGATATACAATGATGCCATACGTATCCTTGAGGATGGACTCCAGATCTGTATGCGGGTAATCCACTTCAATCTGTCCATGTTTGCCCTGAATGTATTTGGATATGAACTCCATCGGGCCTGGACGATACAAGGCCAGTACGGAAATAATATCTTCAAATACACTTGGCTTTAGCTCCTTCAGGACACGACGCACCCCTGCGGATTCGAGCTGGAATATTCCCATGGTGTCGCCTCGACCAAGCATCTCATACGTGAGTGCATCGTCGTCCGGA
Source organism: Paenibacillus sp. GL_099_B (assembly GCF_057835695.1). Lineage (NCBI taxonomy): Bacteria > Bacillati > Bacillota > Bacilli > Caryophanales > Paenibacillaceae > Paenibacillus > Paenibacillus sp. GL_099_B. The sequence continues at coordinate 2,083,556 of NZ_CM174430.1, read as the reverse complement.
ATATGACGGAAATCAGGAATTTCGCCATTTTCACCAATCCAGCGCAGACAGCGTTCAATAATCGAAAGGGTACGCAGACCGAGGAAGTCCATTTTGAGCAGTCCAATGGACTCCAGGTTTTCCATGGAATATTGCGTTAAGGCCGTTCCCTCACTGCCCTCCTGAAGCGGAACGGCATCCGTCAGCGGATCACGGGAGATGACAACCCCCGCCGCATGCGTGGAAGCATGACGAGGCATGCCTTCCACTTTCATGGCCATATCGAGCAATTCACGTGTTTTCGACTTGGTCTCATACAGTGCCTTCAGTTCAGGTGTGGCTTCCATTGCCCGCTGAATGTTAATGCCAAGCTGTGCAGGAATCAGCTTCGCTGCCTTGTCCACCTCGCCGTAAGGCACATTCAGTGCACGCCCGACATCCCGAACGGCTGCACGGGCAGCCATTGTACCAAAGGTAATGATTTGGGCGACATGGGCTTTGCCGTATTTTTTCGCAACATACTCAATGACTTCGTCCCGCCGTTCATCGCTGAAGTCGATATCAATATCCGGCATGGATATCCGTTCCGGATTCAAAAACCGCTCGAAGAGCAGGTTATACTTCATGGGATCAACGTCTGTAATACGCAAGGTATAGGCAACCAGACTACCTGCCGAGGAACCACGGCCCGGTCCGGTGACAATTCCCTGCCTGTGAGAATAGGCGATAAAATCCCATACGATCAGGAAATAATCCGAGAATCCCATACTGTCTATAACCCGGAGCTCATAATCCAGCCGCTGTTCAAGTTCGGCTCTGAGCTCCGTGTCCGTCCAACGCGATGATTCAATATAGCGGTCTTCCATTCCCTCTTCGCACAACTGACGCAGATAGGCAGAAGGACTTTCCCCTTCAGGAAGCGGCCTATACTCCGGCAAAATCGATTTGCCGAATTCCAGCTGCAATTCACACGACTCCGCGATGCGAACCGTATTCTCCAAAGCCTCGGGCACATGGGGGAACAAACGCGCCATTTCTTGTTCACTCTTGAGATAAAGCTGATTGGTTCCGATGCGCAGCCGGTTCTCGTCATCTACCGTTTTCCCTGTTCCGATGCAGATCAACACATCCTGAAGCTCGGCGTCCTCTTCGGACAAATAGTGCGCATCATTGGTCGCCACCAATGGAATATCAAGCTCTGCTGCCAGACGGATCAGCTGGGGGTTCACTCTTTTTTGCTCAGATAGCCCATGATCCTGCAGTTCCAGATAGAAATCGGCACCAAAAATATTTTTGTAACGGAGCGCCGCACGCTTTGCCTCTTCCTCTCGTCCATGCAGCAAATGCTGGGGAACCTCTCCCCCCAGACAAGCACTTAGACAGATGATACCCTCGTGATGGGCGGCCAGACTCTCCATATCAATACGTGGTTTGTAATGGAAGCCTTCCAAATGACCGATGGAGCATAGTTTCATCAGATTACGATAACCCGTCATATTTTTGGCCAGTAAAATCAGATGATGGATCGGCTGATCCTTGCGGCTTCCCCGCTCTTTACGAGACCCGGCAGTCATATAAGCCTCACATCCAATGATCGGCTTAATTCCCCGCTCGACGCATGCTTTATAGAAAGGGATAGCACCATACATTACACCGTGGTCGGTCAATGCCAGCGTAGTCATTCCGAGATCCGCGGCTTTATTCACGAGATCCGGTATACGCGCAGCGCCGTCCAGCAAACTATATTCACTGTGAACGTGCAAATGCACAAAAGAACTCATGTTTTTTTCTTCCTTTCGCCATGGACAGTCGCAGCAACGATCTTGCATCAGGTTGCTGCACTATCTTCTTCTATCCGTATTTTTCATCCTTCGGTTCAGACCGAAAGTTGATTTCTGTATTCATGCAAAATGCTGCTATAAATGAAATGAATGAAATATAAGGATTCATCCTAATGAAGAGTGCTTTATTATTCTATTTTATCATAACGTTCGGGGGCACGCCCATACAATAGAAGTACAAGCCGCTCCCCCTGTTACGGACCGAAGACAGGAGGTGTGCTGCTGGGTCTGAAAGGGGTGTTGCCGGATGAGCACATTTTTGTCCAAAGCCATTCTTGATTTCTTCATTGCGTTTGGGATCGTGCTGGGCGGCGCGATGATTGGAGGTATAGGAGCGGTGGTCTCTCTCCAGCCTCCGACACAGACGATGCTTGATGTCGCTGGGAAAATTAAAATTTGGGCGCTCGCAGCGGCCGTTGGCGGTACAATCGATCCGATGCGGGTGATCGAAAGCAACGTGCTGGACGGCAATCTGTCTCCGGCAGTCAAACAAATTTTGTACCTGATATCCGCCTTCATGGGCGCCCACATGGGTACTGAACTGGTGAAATGGGTTTGCGGTGGAGGACGGGGTTAGCATGACTCCAAGACAACGCCCATGAGAATCCCGCCTTTTGCACGTTACCGTCCGCTTATGCGCATGACTGCTGTCTTTGTTCTGGGAATGATCGCCGGTTGTGTCGTGTACAACGGTGTATTTCACCTGAGTTACAACGAGTTGTGGCTCAACAATCAGGAGTTGCAGCTTCAGCTGCATCAGAATGAGGAGGATATTAAAACGCTGAAAAAATACAGTAAACGCCAAACCGTCATCAAGGAAATCAAGGTCCGTGCAGAAGATTCTGACAAAGGTCCGGACGAGGCCTCCCTGAAAGTAATGTTGCAGAAACTGGGCGATGAACTTGAGGTTCTCCGGGGCCGCGACGTCTTCAACATCGATGAGTACAGCAAAATGACGCGGATCATGCTGAACCAAAAAGTGTATACGGTCAGAGAAAAGGAATACACCGTCCAGGTAAAAACAATGCTGGTGATGGAAGGTGTCCTGCAAGTTTGGGTACAGATTCGGATGCACGTTCCGGCTTAGAAATGGATGACAGCCCCGGAAAAAAACTGCCCTTGCCCTCTGCCTGCATGGTACAATAAGGGCAGTAAATGCTTTCCAGAAAAGGAGCTGCGTCTTTGTGTTCATCGATGTACTCAAATATGCCCTAATCGCCATCTTTGCCCTCGCCATGGTCTGTTCAGCTCTGAACAGCATTCGTTCACGCAGGACCACTGATCCCATCGCCACAGGTCTTTATCGCTCATGGACCAACGTTTGGATGGGCAGCATGCTGATTATTCTTGCCCTTATCCTGATGTTTGTCTTTACCGGTTCTACACTATCCGTCGTTGTGGAAGCGCTATTTCTGATTATGGGAGCGTACAATTTGTTCGCCGGATTACGTAACCGCAGTTACTATGCTCGTCTTCAGCAACATGCAGACGGTGGAGCTGGCAAGACATCCGGACAATCTGCCTGATGCATTTAGCGGGATGTCATTGCGTTGTGCCAAAAAGAGAGTACCCTCATCTATCGAACAAGCCTGAACCACGTTTTTATCGGGGTGCAGTGCACTGTTTCGAATAGAGAATACTCTCTTTTTTTCTGAACTCATGATATTTTCGAATCCAGACTTTTCTAGGCATGGTCAATGGATTGCAGGGTCATCACCGCTTTGCATACCACATTCCCATCACGGGTAATGACAATATCCATTTTGCAAGTCCGACGACTTGTCTCCAGAATTATTGGACGAACCAGAATCTGATCTTCAATCTGTACCGGACGAACAAAATACGTTGTTACATTATCCACCATATGGTCGTTTCCAGTAACATCCCAGGCTGCACGCCGTCCCGCCTGTGTCATCACATTCAGCAGAACACCTTCCGAGATGGTGCCGAGGTCTGTTGCCATCTGCGGGATGATGAATCCGTGGAAAAACAATTCGTTCTGCTCTCCGCGCTCTTCCGCAAACCCGTTCCAGATCAGATGATCAAACGTCTCTCCAAGCTGTGGCTGCTTCTGTGCATCACGCATCGCCTGCAGCACTTCCTTACGTGTGACGGATGCAATCAGTTTACGGTTCCGATCCACAATCGGCAGAAAGTCAATGCCTTCCCACGTCATGATCTGTGCAGCCGAAGCCAGTGAGGTTTGCAGCGAAGCCGTGATCGGGCGGCGTACAACACACTTCTCAATACTCTGATCCTCTTTTAACTCGCTCACATCTTTGAGGCTCACAATACCGATAACCCGGTTCCATTCATCTACTACCGGGAAGCGATGTTCTCCTGTTTCAGAAACCAGCAAGTGAAAATCCGCAGCTGAACTGGTCACCTTAAGCACCTGAAGGCGGGGTTTCTGACCGATAATGTCCTCAACCAGCATAATTTTTTTCTTAATCAGTCGATCGAAGATCGCACGGTTAATCATTGAAGCCACCGTAAACGTATCATGTCTGGAGGAAATGATGGGCAGACCCAACTCATCAGCCATGACTCTCACTTCACGGCTTGTACCGAAGCCACCTGTAATTAATACACCTGCGCCCTGCTCGAGGGCAAGGGAATGTGCATTGTCCCGGTTACCGACAATCAACAGGCTTCCCGCGTCAATGTAACGGGCCATGGCCTGCTCTTTCATCGCACCGATCACGTACTTATGAAGCGGTTTGGCCAGACCGTCACTTCCACCCAGCACATGACCTTCAACGATGGTTACTACATCGGCAAAAGTCAGCTGCTCGGTCATGCCGCGAGGTCTTTTCTCAATCCGCACCGTCCCGATTCGTTCCTTGGTCACGACCAGGCCGAAGTTCTCTGCCTCTTTTACCGCACGGTATGCTGTTCCTTCGCTTACGCCCAGTTCCCGCGCCAGTCCGCGCACCGATATTTTACTGCCTACCTTCAGTTGTTCAATATGTTGAAGCAATTGTTCGTGCTTCGTCACATTTTCTTCCTGTCCGTCCATCTGTACCACCCCCGAAGATGCATCTGTACTATTCTGTATCTATTATAACACGACCTTATGAAAATAACCCCATTCTACGCAGCATTCTCCTAAAGAACCGCGCTACATTGATCACAATAACAGGAACATCGAATAACGGTATAAAAAAAGACCGGCCCCTTTCATACCAAAGGGAATCCGGCCTTACTTAGACAGATAGAACCATCATCTCTATCACCATGTCGTATGTGATCCAAATCTTATACAGATTTGCTCTGTTCCTGCTTGTCCACCAGTTTCATCTCCCACTGCCGCAGCTTTGCCCGCCGAACAGCTTCCAGGGCACGCTTCTTCTCTTCATCCACACCAAGAATAAAATGCAGATGTGCACCAATGATTAATAACGAGAACAGCACCCATACGATGCCAAAAATATTAACCCAGTCCATTCCACCAGCAAAGGAAATCCGTGGCAACGCAATGACCAGCATCGATAACGCGATAAGCAGATAGATCACATGTTTTGCTTTCTTCAACCTTTTCACCATTCACAGCTCCTTCGTTCTTGATCGACTCTATATGTCTAGTCTATGAACGATAAAGAGCTAATATGAGAGGTTCAGGCAAAAAAACGAGACAAGGTTTTGGTTTAAGCTTCAGCGCCACCGTACAGATGACCCAGGCTGTCTGCAATAATTTTGTTCACGTCTTCGATAATGACACTCAGGCGACGTTCAGCGTCAAACAGACGACGGATATTCAGGTTCAGGCTCAGTACTTCAAACAGTTTCTCCATTTTCTCCATCTCGTCCGGTGCAGGCATATCCCCACTCATCATACGTTGTTGCAATTCCATCTGTTGATCACGGAAATTATCCAGCATAGCCTTTGCTTCCGGGTCCGTTTCGATCAGCTTCATCGCAGAAGTAATTTCTTCCACCTCGCTGCTTTCTCTCAGTGCTTTGGCCAAATCATTGGCTTTGTCATAAATGTTCACTATAATTCCTCCTCGAATTGGGTTGTTCTTCTGTTATCCATTCGTATTCATTCACATTCTCATCGCAACGTTCACCCGTGTTAATACACGTATTTAACTTCCGTCAAACAAAGGTTGTGGAATCATGCCATCCATTACCTGCCCGAGCATCAAATGCATTTAATCCAAATGGGTCAATCACCAAGGGTTATATGTCCTCATATGATGAAGCACATGCCATGTTTAGATGCCGTTCAACTTCGAGATCAGACATCAAGTTGCCGCCCGGAAGGAGATCCGCGATGTCCACTAAAAAAGTAACGATTCAGGTTACCGGCTCGGGCATCCTGCAGGACGACGTCATCATGCTGGGTGAAGGGCTGCTCAAGGCGCTTAAAATCCCTTCGGGAAGGCCGCTTCAGCTGCAATTCGGCTCTTTCAGCCGTGAAGTCACTGTCATCCCTGTTCCCAGGTATGTCGGTCTGCGCATCAATCAGACGGTAGCCAGCAAGACCGGCCTTGTTCCCCGTTCGGTCCTGAGCATATCTTATCGTTCAGCCAGCCGTACTTTGCGTCTTGGACCTTACATCAGTGTATTGGTCAGCCAGGATTACCCCGATCAGCCCGATCGGCCCTTTGGCTCCATCACGATGTTCTGTCAAGAACTGGTGAACGCCTGCCGGAAGAAGGGCGCCTATGTATCCTTTTTCACACCGGAGGATATTGGAGCGGTAACGGGTTATATGAAAGGCTGGGTGTATGATGACGGCTGGAAAAAGACCGTTCTGCCTATAGCAGACGTCGTCAATAACCGGCTGACGTCCCGTAAGCTTGAGAACAAACCTAGCGTACAGCATTTTATGAAAGAAGTAAAATCGCTCTACGGTACACAAACCTTCAACGAAAAGTTTCTGGACAAAAATGAAGTATTCGATGCCTTGAAGTCCATTTCAACACTGAAAAGGGTACTACCCGAATCCCATTTGCTCAAAGCTTCCGCCACACTCAAAACCATGTGCAATCGATATCCGGTTGTCTTTCTGAAGCCGGTTCGCGGGTCGCTTGGCAAAGGTATCATCCGGGTCTCCCGTCAAAGCGACGGCAGCTTCCTCACCCTCGCTACAAGCGTTGGGGGTACCCGAAAACAAACGTATGCTTCTCTGGATAAACTGTATTCCAGTCTGTCCGGGAAAATGAAAACAACGCGTTACCAGATCCAACAGGGTCTTTCCCTTATTGATAACAGCGGCAGGCCCGTAGATTTCCGTGCGCTTGTGCAAAAAAACCGTACGGGCAAATGGAGTGTCACTTCCATCGTCGCACGTATTGCAGGCGGCAGTCACTATGTATCCAACCTGGCACGAGGTGGAAGCCTCAGCACCGTCAAGGAAGCTGTAGCCAAAACCCAATTGTCCGGATCAGCCAAAGCTTCTGCGTATGCAGGATTGCATACGGCGGCGCTGGATATCGCCAAAGGCATTGAAGGTGCCATCCCCGCCCATTTTGGTGAACTCGGCATCGACCTTGCCTTGGACACCAGCGGAAGGGTCTGGCTACTTGAAGTGAACTCCAAACCATCCAAGAACGATAATACGCCACTTAGCGAGAGCAAAATCCGGCCTTCGGTCAAAGCGATGCTGGAATACTCTACCTATCTGGCCGGATTCTGAAGAGTCATCCATTAGAGGAGGTGTAGCGGAATGTTCCTGCAACATCAGACAAACACAGTAGCCATCCTGGTTCGGGCAACAGAAGGCTCGCCTCCTTTCGTGGATGAACTCTTCTGTCGTCGTCTCAGTTTGGAAAGCCACCGTTACGACCTAAATATCATTGTGCTGGCCGTAGCGAATAAACCCAGCGCATCCCTACTCACACAGGGCTATGCATTCGACAAAGGAAAATGGAACATCGTGCCTCTTCCTGCTGTGGACCTGATCATGGACCGCTGTCTGCTACCGCTTCCCAGAAGATTCAAACAGCAGCTTCAGCAGCTTGTTTCCTCAGGCAACGGACACCATGGCCGATACTGGTCTGCTTCCTTGCCTGGTAAATGGAAGGTATACCGCGCCTTGTCTACTGATACAAGACTGCGTGCTCTTCTTGCGCCTACGACGCTCCTTCAGTCGGATACCTTATGGGAGCAATCGCTGGAGCGCTGGCCGAAAGGTATTTTCTTCAAACCTGTATCGGGCACCCATGGTAAAAATACGTTTCGCCTTTATCGCGAAGATCACCACGCCTCCTGGATCATGGAGGGAAGAAATAATCGCAATGAATTGATTCACCGTACATTTGACCGTCGCCAGGATGTCTCTGCCTGGCTGGATTCACACAAGGCCGGTAAAAAGATGATCTTACAGCCGTATCTGGAACTAAGTCATCATGGACGACCGTTTGACATCAGGGCCTTGGTGCAAAAAAATGGGCACGGACGCTGGTCTCTAACCGGATGCATGGTACGGGAAGGACCCACAGGTTCACTCACTTCCAATTTGCATGGAGGGGGAAAGGCTCACCCTGCAATTCCTTATCTGCTGGAACGCTACGGGAGCATTCATACCAACGATCTGCTGGAGGAGATCAGGCATGCTGCAGCCCTCATCCCCACCCTGGTGGAGAGCCACTTCGGCAGGCTGGCTGAATTGGGGCTTGATTTCGGAGCAGATGTCCAGGGACGACTCTGGCTGCTTGAAGTGAATTCAAGACCGGGCCGCTCCTCATTTGCAGAAGCAGGTGACCGACGTATGCATGCTCTTACCTACACCCGGCCGCTGGCCTATGCCCGTTATTTGCTGCAACAACATGTTCTAACGGACGTAACGCGTCCACTGAAAATGCCGAATACATCCAGCAAAGCTGGCCTGAAACCCATCCCAATTCACGGCGGCTGAGGCCCGCATCGCCCTGCTTGCCATGGAGCAAAGGATCTTTTCAGGATAGGAGGATAAATCATGAGTTTGACCTTTTGCAATCTGCATTTCACAAAGCAGCCGGATAAAGTGGTTTATGTATCCAACGCGTTAATGAAAAGCCTAAATCTATCCGGCAAAAAAACGATACATCTGCGGTTTGGACGTGACCGGGTACCTGCCACGATCAAACCAATCAAAAAAGCAGGTAAACATCTCTATCTCGCCTCAGGCATACGCAATCTGATGAACGTTCCAAAAAGAGGCAGCATCTACCTTCGCAACCTGCAGAATGATGAAGTTCAACTGGGTCCATTGATTGGCGTATTGTCTGACGGACCAGCTACAGGTACCAGCCCTTTTGGCTCCCGTACGGGTTTCATTAAACAGCTGCTCCGCGAAGGCAGTCGCAAATCCTATATTTATGCATTCACCCCACGAGATATTAACTGGCAGAATGAAACAGTATCCGGTTTTTTTCTTAACGACAATGGAAGCTTCAGTCGGAAAACAGTACCTCTGCCCGATGTCGTGTACAACCGATTACCCAGCCGCCGTTCTGACTTCTCACCAGCGATCAACCAGCTGCGAGAGCGATTCATCCGGCGCAAGATCCCATTCTTCAACTGGAGTTTCTTCAACAAATCGGACATCTACAAGTTGTTGGAGAATGAACCTGCAGCAGGACGACATATTCCTGAATCCATCACTAATCCGACGGTGGAACAGATGAGGGAAATGTTGGAACGGCATCAGTTTGTCTACTATAAACCAACCGCTGGAAGTCTGGGCAACGGGATATACCGATTGACCTATTCACCCAAACGTGGATATTTCGCCCGTTATCGTAAAAAAGGTGGCAACGCACTGCTACGTTTCGGCTCGTTCAATAGCCTGATGCGCATGCTTCAAGGCAGACACGGCAAACAGCTCCGCGGGTATGTCGTTCAACAGGGTATCCGGCTCATTGAGATCGACGAATGTCCGATTGATTTCCGCTTTCACATGCATAAAAATGGAAACAATCATTGGGTGGTCGTCGGCATTGGCGCCAAGAAGGCTGGCCGAGGCAGCGTAACCACACATATCAAAAATGGCGGTTCCCTGATGACCCCTGAGCAGGCGCTCAGCCGCAACTTTGGCGACCGAGCGGGAGAAGTGCTTCAGCATGCCAAATCCGTCGCTATTACACTGGCCCAGGCGATTGAAACCCAGCACCAGCATCTGATTGGTGAGATTGGCTTTGATCTGGGCATTGATCAGGAGGAACATGTATGGATGTTCGAAGCCAACGCCAAACCCGGGCGCTCCATTTTCCGTCATCCTTCACTCCGCGTGGAGGGAAAATCGTCGGTGGAGCACATTTTGGAACATTGCCTGTATTTGAGCAAATTCCGGAAGCAGGACGGCAATTGATGAGTCCTCATGATGATTTCAAACCAGTCATTGCTGTACTCACCATGCATGATGATCAGCGAATGTTCAGGGGAAATCACCAAAATTTTCAGGACATTGTGCAGACAGGCGAGAATATGGGATACGTGGTATACATTGTGACTGTACGAGATCTGAACGTGAACGGTCCAACCGTGAAAGGATATACGTACAACAAGGGGAGTGGAAAATGGACGTCACAGTCCTTCCCTCTCCCCCATGTATTATACAATCGCATCCCTAACCGGGAAGACGAGCGCAAGCCTTCAGTGCAGCGCAAGATCGATGAATGTATGCAGTCTGGAATAGAGCTCTATAACCCGTTTTTCTTCAATAAATGGAATCTGTTCGAATGGCTTAGAAAATCGAAGTCTACCCAGAACCTGGTTCCCTATACTCGCCGAATGCGTAATGGATCCGCTTTGGGTACGGTGCTGCGGTCATATCCCTACTTGTATCTGAAACCCGAAAGTGGTAAGGCTGGAAAGGGTATCATGATGCTCAAGTTCCAGGAAAAAGAACGTCTTCCTTACCGACTTAAAATACAAAGCACCCGTAAAAGCACCACGTACAAAGCAGCAACCCTTTCCAAGTTATGGGCAAGAATTCGCAAGGAGACCGGACACACGCCTTATATCATGCAACAGGGGATTGAGCTGGCATCTTCCCGAAAGCGTCCCTTCGATCTAAGGGTACTTGTGCAGAAAAACGGCAAAGGACACTGGAGCGTAACGGGAATTGGAGCCCGTCTCGCCGGCTCCCGGAGCATTACCACCCACGTTCCGCGCGGAGGTAGTGTGGAGGACCCCGAGAAGTTGCTCACTGATCTGTTCGGGGAAGAGACATCAATTACACTGATGAAGCGTGTGAAATCTACCTCATTGTTGATTGCGAGACAAGTCGAACGAGGCTCAGGGCATACGCTTGGAGAAATGTCCATGGATCTGGGTGTTGACGATCTCGGTGAGATCTGGTTCTTCGAAGCGAATGCGAAGCCGATGAAGTTCGATGAACCGCAGATTCGGCGCCAGTCACTGGAACGAATTTTTGAATACAGCGCCTACCTTGCCCGTCAGTCCAAACGATGATGAACAGGAATAACAGCAAAAGAAGGTGATTGTTTGTGTCCTCACCTGTTCTGGGCATTATGACGTTGTACTTAAATGAACATCGCGCTCTGGAAGAACGGAGTATATACCGCAGAATGATCCTTGAGGGGCGCAAGCGGGGACTCGATATCTATGTGTTCACACCTGCCGATGTACATTCAGGAGGCAAGCAGATTGAGGCTTTGGTCTTTCATTCGGAAAAAGGGTGGTCCCGGGAATGGCGTTCATTCCCGGATATGATCTTCGACCGCTGCCGTATACAGCGCAATCGCAGATTCCAGCAATTGCTTGCCTTTCGGGAAAAATATGGGCATCTTCTCTTTCTGAACCGTCCACTACGCAATAAATGGACGATTCATCAGACGCTCTCGGGGAAATCAGCCTTTCGTGCGCATCTGCCAGATACCGTTCTGTTTCAGGATATGTCCGATGTGAATCGAATGCTGAAAGCCTCCTCACTCATCTATCTGAAACCCATTAATGGAACGGGAGGACGAGGTATTCTCCGTATCGAACGCAGCGGTAGCGAGGCTAACACGGTTCTAGTGCAAGGACGGGACCAAAAGCGCCGGATCATTACCCCGCGCAAAGTCCATCTGTCACGCCTTGGTTCACTACTCACGCATTGGAATATGAAAGATAAATACCTTGTTCAGCAAGGTATTCAACTTCAGCTTCCGAATGGCCGTGTTCATGATTATCGAATGCTGGTCCAGAAGAATGGTGAAGGGGAGTGGGAATTGACCGGATGTGCAGGACGTATGGGCGCAGAGAAAAGTGTTACTTCCAATCTGCATGGCGGCGGTCAGGCTATTGCGATGCACAAATTGTTGAAACAGTGGATTACCGATGAGGAGGAACGGGCTGAAATCAATGCCACTGCAGAGAAATTCGGGATTGACGTTGCCACATTTCTGGAAAACACCTATGGTGCCTTGTGTGAATTAGCTCTGGATCTGGCGATAGACAAGAGCGGACGTATCTATTTGCTGGAAGTGAATCCAAAACCTGCGCGTGAGGTGTTCGCCCGTATCGGTGAGCAGGATACCTACACCAAAGCTATTACCCAACCACTGGAGTACGCCTTGTGGGTGTACCGCAACCATCCACATACGAATCGTCCCCCTCGCGGAGTAAAGGTAACCAAACCTGTCAAACGCGTAAAAGGTAAGTCTGCCACCCTCAAAAGGACCAGAAGATCCCGGTTATGACCGTCAGACTTAAATTGGTAGTGAACCAAATTCTCCTTGAACCAAAAAAACTGACCACCCAACATCCGAATGGATTTAGGGTGGTCAGTTTTTTTCTATTCGGCTTCCCGATATAAACGAAGCAGTTCCGTAAAATCAGAGATTAGTACATCTGATCCTGCAAGTTCTTCATCTCGTCCGAACCCTGCATAGGCACAGCCGATGACGGTCTGGTTGTTCATTTTACCTGCTTCCACATCGGAAGAGCGATCCCCGACCATCCATGCATCCTGAATCCGATGCTTCTCAAGCAGAATCTGAACCAAGTTAACTTTGGAAGGGGTCTTGTACTGTCCTGCACTATACACGCCTTCAAAGAGCGGCATGATCTCATGGGCAAAGGCCACACCTTTAACATAGTCCTCCAGCCCGTTGCTGGCAACAAACAACCGCACGCCCTGTTCTTTCAACGCTTCCAGCGTCTCTTTTACTTGTGGGTACAGCTGCGAGCTCCCTCCATCCAGCCCTTCAATCTCCAACTGAAGCAGCAGTTCGTCTGCACGTCGATGGGCTGCAACTGAAGCTTCGGGCATAACCACTTTCCATATATCTTCTAGTAACATCCCCAGGCTTCCCAGCATTCGTTCTTCAGGAGGAGTCTCTCCCTCAAAATGCCCTTCAGCCCGCAATGTATCAAACAGCTGATGATAGGCTGGCAACAACAGAGTTTCCGTCTGAAACAAAGTACCATCCATATCAAAAATCATTGCTTCCGGTTTACGCAATACCGTCTCTTTTGTCATGTCCAATGTTCCTTTCGGATTGGGATATGTATTCGGAATCGTTCCCCTTCCATGATAAACATAAACGTTTGGCAGTGTAAACCGCGCAATGTAAAACATCTGTGTCATCAAAGTTATACACAATCTACAACCTCTTCTAACTCAGTCCTTTTTGGGATCAGGATTGATCCGGATTACGCAGCGCTTCAAGGACAAGCTGTGCATGATAGCCATCGTGGAAATCGTATATTTTGGCAGGTTGGCCCTGAATACGAGCAATGACGTGTTTGAGTACAGGCAGCATGCTTAAGGATTCCTCTACTACGACGGGAACAAGCGGCTCCCCGACGCGTCCACTCCATAGTTGATCCCAGTTTTCCAAGGCAATCGTTCCTTCAGTACCGTAAACCACCATGGATACACGCTCTTCACCTGCAAAATGAGCAATCCCATTTAACTGAACTCGGGTTCCATCCTCCAGCTCCATCGCAGCCTGAACTTCATGTTCACATTCACCTGTATTTTGAGGAAATTGAACCTGACTGCTAATCACGCGGATAGCACCAAACACTTTTTGGATCATATGAATCCAGTGGATTCCCACTTCAAGAATAAATCCGCCCTGCTCGCGGCTGGTAATCCATGCATTTTGCTGCCACGCTCGTGGCCACAGAGGGAATTGCAGGATCAGATCGATTTTGCGAATCTCACCAATCGTTTCCTGACGGATCAACTCTTGCAACTTCACTACAGACGGTTCATGCGGCATGGAGAAATGAATTGCATGTACTACATCGGCCTTCTCGGCTGCCTCAAGCATTGCTCTAGCTTCCTCCACGCTGTTTGCCAGTGGCTTCTCACAAAATACATGAATCTTGCGCTTTAATGCATCCATAACGACCGGATAATGATATTTAGGTGGAACTGCAATGTACAGCAGATCAACCGGATGTGTGTCGAGCAATTGCTTGAAATCTGTATACGTCTTCGTCTCAGGATGAGAGGAAGCAAACAATGTCAAATTATCCTCACTGGAATCGCACACCGCTACAATCTCTACTTTTTCGGATAGTTCCGCCTCTGTTGCCTGATGAATCATATGTATTCCCATTTTGCCCAGTCCAATTACGGCCATTTTTATCGTTGTCATTCAATTCACTCCCATCGAATTTCAGTATAACAGAAAGCATAACATTGCCAATCCTTGCACGGATGCGAAATGGAAAGCACACGATTCTCATTGGATCCTCACAAAAAATCCATCACATTATACATTATTTTACATTTTATTCTATAAATCATGTTTATAGGTAATTTGTTTCAGGAATATATAACCAATTTATTTTCTCTTATGGGACAAGACATTAAGCGTTTCCAACCTAAGAATCAGGAGCTTATACTCATAAAAGCGGTTGACAAAAAACCACAAAAAAAGCTACGCTTCCTATTAACAAGGATTTATTTCCTTTTACAACCTTAGACAACGACATACACCCCAAAAATGGAACTTGACCTGTGGGTCCAAAAACCTATTTTGTGAAGCGAGGTGTCCCGCATGAGAACAGTTGCGGACTATTTGGCAGAATCTCTGCGTAATTTAGGCGTTACTCATGTCTTTGGTATTATCGGAAAATCCATATGTCCTGCTGTCCTGAAGATGGTCGATTACGGCTTGGAATTCATTCCAGGTCGCCATGAATCCAGTTCAGGCTTTGCCGCATCGGGCTATGCCCTTCAAACAGGGAAACTGGGTGTGGCCTTCGCCACTTCAGGTCCAGGCGGAACCAACTTGCTCACCGCCGCAGCCCATGCCAAAGCCAACAACTTGCCTGTCCTGTTTATTACGGGTCATCAATCCATTCAGGAATTGGGGCTTCCACAATGTCAGGACTCCTCTTCCTACTTGGCTGATTTGGCGGAGATGTTCCGTCCTGCCACCCTATTCAGCAAGCTGGTGGAGCGCGGTGATCATTTCAGCACCATATTGAATCACGCCCTTTCCATTGCACTCGGTCCCAACAAGGGTCCGGTCCATCTCTGTCTTCCGTTTGATGTACAAACCGAACAGCTCGCTGATTTCCGGGTTGTCATCCCGGAGCCAGAACCCCTGATTAGCGTATCCAACCTGAATCGTATCCTCCCCTTACTTCAACAGTCCAGTCATCCTTTAATTATTGCAGGCAAAGGCGTTAGTCGCGCCAGAGCCCATGATGAATTGCTCCATTTGGCCGAACATTTCAATATTCCTGTCATTACTTCTCCTGGAGGTAAAGGTGCCATTACCTGGGATCATCCCCTTTACCATGGGCCATGCGGTGTTGGCGGCTTCCCTCATGCAGATGAACTGCTCAATCAAAGTGATCTCTATATCGTATTCGGTTCACGTCTGAGTGATATGACGATCTGTAATTTGAAGCCTGTAAACCATCCTGCACATCTAATTCAATTCGACGCTGATCCTACATTCGTTGGTAAAATACTTAACGCTCAAACCTTACATATCACCGGCGACTTGAAGGACAACCTGCAGTTTTTGCTCGGTACACTGACAGAACAACCTGTTGTTCCAAGAGAAACGACAACTGTTGATTACACCGTACCTCTCCCGGATCTGCCAAACCTGTCCCTAGCTTCCGTGCTGGAAGAAATGAGTGAACTGCTTCCATATGATCATAAGCTGTTTGTGGATGATGGCAGTCATGGTTTTCATGCGGTTCAACGATATAAAGTCAAGAAACCCGGTAGCTTTGTGTTTGACGCCTATTTTGCCTGCATGGGCAATGCCATCGGCATGGCTATTGGGGCCAAGACTGCTGCACCGGAAGAAACCATTGTATGCATTACAGGTGACGGATGCTTCATGATGCTTGGAACTGAGATTAACACCGCTGTATGCAACAATTTGCCAGTCATCTTCATCGTCGTGAACAATAAACAGCTGGATATGGCACTGAAAGGCATGGAAAAAACAACAGGTCGAATCGATGGCACTTTATTTGAGGTTCCCGTGGATGCGGCAAAGTTTGCCGAGTCACTCGGTGCTGTTGCTTTTCGGGCAGAAACACGGGCTGAATTCACCTCAGCTCTCCAGGCCGCGCAGCAGCTGAACCAGGTTACTGTAATTGAGCTTCTTACCGATCGCGACGAGATCCCACCCACGGCTCACCGTACCGTGACTTTGAATTAGGAGGAACTTAGCATGAGTGAACACGTGACTCAGGGATTGGAGCGTTTTGCAAAGCTTTCCGGTGAATATGGTGCAAAAGCACTGGCACCGATTAAGGATCAGTTCCCCGAGCTCGCCGAGTTTATTATGGGAACAGCTTACGGGGATATTTTTCAGCGTACAACCATTACCGATCAATGGAAGGAAGTTGCGATTATCTCCTCACTGATCTCACAGGGGCAGTGTGAGCAGTTGGGGGTTCATTATACGATGGCGTTAAGTGTCGGTGTAACCGTGGATCAGCTCAAAGGAATTTTGCTGCATCTGGCACCTTGTGTTGGCGCTCCACGAATCATCAGTGCTTTTAATATATTGCTTGCTACACTGAATGAAATCCAATAATTCACTCTTCTACATTTTTATACACGATTCGACTTTTTTATTGATCTTATTACAGCTCTACCTTTATAATATGGTTAAATTATCCTCCGAATCCGACTACATCTCAGACACAGTCAGCGAGGGCCTCAAGGCCTATGTCTTGGTTAGCAGGATAGCCTTAACTCATTTAAAGGAGAGAGAACAATCATGGGAAGTTTTATACTGAAAACTGACGTTCCGAACAAGGTGTTAAACATTGAACTGGAGGGCTCTTTCTCTCAAGAAGATGGTTTACGTTCCATCTCGGCATATCAGGACACGATCGCTCCGATTAACACCAAGGAGTATCAGCTGAATATCGATTGCAAAAAGTTGAATGTTACCGCTCCGGAAATTGTGCCTCTTCTTGAGGGCTGCCTGCAGATGTTCAAAAAAGATGAATACAAAAAAGTGGTGTTGACGCTTGAGAATAATGCCATTCTGAAAATGCAGCTGTCCCGTCTTGGACGGTCTGTCGGACTGGAAAATCTTGAGATCATCTCCACGGTTACGACCTAATAAACCAGGCGGACAAGCATGAGGGTTCACCCATCCGCTCAGGAGGAGAATGAAGATGGCTGGAATTCGTATTGTAGATATCGATATCTATCATCCAACGAATAAGGTGGGCAATGACTTTTATATTGAACATTTTGATGCAAGAGGTGTAGATATTCGGGGATTGTTAAAGGCACTTGGGCGTGATACACGTTACAAAATTGACAACGATGATGAAAACTCACTAAGCATGGCCTTTGAGGCCGCCAGTAATCTGCTCGAAAAGACAGGACTTACCGGTGCTGATATCGATCTGATTGCTTATGCAAGTCAAACGCCGGAATACATCTTTCCTACGAATTCCTTAATGATTCATCGCCTGATTAACGGGGCATCCCATACGATCTGCATTGACAGCAATGCCAACTGTGCGGGCATGACCGCCGCCTTTGAACAAGTTAGCCGCCAGATGCTGGGCAATCCCAGAATTCGTCGCGCCTTGATTATCGGCTCTGATTACGTGGCTCCTCACGCCAGTCCGGACGATCCTGTATACTTCGCGAACTTTGGGGACGCAGCAGCAGCTGTCATTGTTGAACGGGACGAACAGGCTGTCGGTTTTATTGACTCGATCTATCAGACCGATACCTGTGTGTACGGCAATTCCCTCTTCCCAGCACAAGGTCTTGCAAAACTGGGCCAAACCGGTGTTGACGCAGGTGCCTTCCATGTAAAATTCATACCGTTTGATGATTCCATCTGTGTAGGTGCAGCCTCCGAATCAATTCGCACTCTGCTGAGTCGTAACGAGATCGGAACAGACGAGATCAAAGCCGCTTGTTTCTCCCAATTATCCATTGGCAATATACGTGCTGTATCCGAGAACATTGGCATTGGCGAAGATATTGCCGTCTACATCGGAGACGAGTTCGGGTACACCTCAACCAGCAGTCCATTTATTGCATTGCATCGAGCCATTACATCCGGCCAAATTCAGCGTGGTGATAAAGTGCTGTTCTGGACCGTCGGAGCTGGGTGGCAAAATGTTGCCATGGTCGTTGAATACTGAGAGCATGACACTAAACCCAAAAAACAGGGCAGTCTTTTTTTAATAAAAAAAGGCTTGCCCTGTTTTTTATTATTTTATATTTGAAATGATAACTTTTGCTGGATAACCCCCATTCCCATTACCTCAAAACCAATGAGCAGGATGCTCTGAACAATTCCTTTAATCGCAAAAACCGCTCCCTTGGCAGAGAACGGCAATGAGAATGATATGTTATCCTTTTCAGAAAATCTTCTTTGTCTCCCGATCATCCTTCAGAATCTCTACTGCCTCACGAAAACGCAAGGAATGCACAATCTCCCGTTCCCTTAGAAACTTGAGACTATCCTGTAGATCAACGTCATCCGTCAGATCGATCAACCACTGATATGTAGCCCGTGCCTTCTCTTCCGCTGCGATATCCTCGTACAAATCCGCGATAGGATCTCCCTTCGAGGCAATATAGGCTGCTGTAAATGGCACACCCGAAGAATTCGTATAGAACAAAGCAGAATCACGCTGTGCATAGTTCGGTCCAAGCCCCGCTGCTTCCAGTTGCTCCACAGTCGCATCTTTTGTCAATTTATATATCATCGTTGCAATCATTTCCAGGTGAGCGAATTCCTCCGTGCCTATGTCGTTCAACAGCCCGATAATCTTGTCCGGAATTGTATACCGCTGGTTCAAATACCGCAGGGCGGCCGCCAGTTCTCCATCTGCGCCTCCATACTGTTCCGCTAGCAATTTCGCCATATGAGGATCACATTTGCTGACCCGAACGGGATATTGCAATTTTTTCTCATACACCCACATGCAAATGCCTCCTCTTCTAAATCAAATCCAACCTGTTACGATCCCTCGAGCTCCCGGCCTGGAACAACTGCAAGGAAACTCGAGGCTTTTATCTCACACTTGCCAAGGCCATGGCGTCTGGGACCATTCCCACGGATATTTGGAGAAAGCATGCCCAAAGTTCATCAGCGGTCCGTACAATTGCTGAAACTCATGCGCCACCCTCATCCGCTCCTGGCTGAATTTGTTGTATTGCTCAATGCTCTGATAGTCGCCCGGGTGGGTGTCCAGATACAGATTCAGCTCAACCAATACAAAATCCAGGGCCTGAAGTTCCTCCAGCAGCTCATAGTATTTTGCATCGCAGGCTTTAGGTGCTTCAGGTTCCATCTGCTTCCACCTTCCTTCCCTTCGAGCTCGCAGGTGTATAAGGACTGTATAAAGCAGGCCACAACGTTCCAATTCTTAAGGCTTCAGCTGGACTGAACTGCGGCCAGCCCATCGGCTGAAATGGGATAAACAATTGCGGAGGAACCAGGTACGTCCGAATCGCCTTCGGTGGACATGGATCAAACGGCCCCACAAAAGGGGCGTAAGCACGAAGCTGCGGATCTGACACAGAACAACGCCTCCTTCATCACTGATTTGGTACATTCCACATCGCATCATTACAAGCTTTCATTTCCCGTCTCTATAACCATATGTCGCCGTCCCCCAAGTTAATCCCATATTTAGCGGAACGCAAAAAAAAAGACCTTCGAACGACTCACCCCGCTGGGCAGTGTCCAAAGGTCACTTCAATTAATATGGAGGCGATATGCATCGATGGTCAATTCATCAATACTCAGTCCCTGTTACGTTCACGATCATCAGCCTGCATCGAACCTTGTTCCTGTTCTCCTATCTCCACCTTATCTTCTTCAGAATCAGGTCGCTTATATACCTTCACTCGGGTAATTCGGAGACGGGTTGATTCTTCCACCTCAAAGACGTAACCGTTTTGCTCCCGTGTTTTGCCTTTGACCACGCTTCCTTCCAATTCCTTGAACAGCCAGCCGCCAATCGTATCGACTTCCTCATCCTCAATGACAGCTCCGGTCCATTCATGGACCTCTTCAATCAGGGAACGACCATCGATGGAAAAGGCTTCTCCACTGCGCTCCATATGTGGACGTTCGTCCTCAAACTCATCATACAGATCACCAACGATCTCTTCCAGAATCTCTTCGGCAGTTAGCAAACCGGCTGTACCGCCATATTCGTCGACCACCAGTGTCATCTGGGAGTGCTTTTTCTGCATCAGACGAAGTACATGACTAATCTCCATCGATTCAGGAACATTCAGAATCGGACGAACAAGCGCAGCCAGATCATGCTGCTGCTCTGGTTCAGCTAGAAGCAAATCGGTAATGTGGATAAATCCGATAATCTCATCCTTATCCTCAACAGCCACAGGGTAACGGGAATGCTTCGTTGCATTAATGATTTTCAGGTTTTCTGCCAGAGACATATGGGTATACAGACAGTCCATGTCCGTACGCGGCAGCATAATTTCACGTGCCAGCATATCCGAGAAATCAAAGATGTTATCCATCAGTTTGATTTCATCCTTATCGATGACACCACTCTTGGCACTTTGCTTCATCAAAATGCGAAGCTCATCTTCGGAATGGGCCTCCCCTTCGCTGGCGGGTTCAATGCCTGCCAAACGCAGCAGTGCATTGGCTGACGCGTTCAGTACCCAGATGAATGGGAAGAAAATTTTATAAAATAACAGCAATGGTGCCGATAGTAGCAAAGCCACTCTGTCTGTTTTTTGAATCGCCAGAGATTTGGGCGCAAGCTCACCCAGCACAATGTGTAAAAACGTAATGATACAGAAACCGATGATGACTGAAACCGTGGATATAAGTCCTGTATCCGCTACACCAAGCTTGAACATCAGAGGCTCGACCAGCAATTCGGAAATGGCTGGTTCACCGAGCCAACCAAGCCCCAGCGATGTCAGCGTAATTCCGAACTGGGTTGCCGATAGATAGGCATCCAATTTACCATTCACCTTCAGTGCATAACCAGCCAACTTATTCCCTTCACTCTGTAATTGAGTGAGGCGCGTTTGTCTAACTTTGACCAGAGAAAATTCCGCTGCGACAAATACGCCGTTCAAAAATACGAGCAGAAACACACAGACCAGATTAAATACTAACTGCCCGAGATGAAATTCGGTATGAATACCCAAGTCGAAACTCCCCTTTTCTATCTATTTCAGGAATACACCTGGAATATCAACGTGTAATTGCTTTTCTCGATTTGAAATCCACACCTTTATAATACATATCTGCCACCAGCAGATTCGGACCGCAGCAAGAAGCAGCATCACAATGACAGTTCACTGTCTGATTCAAAGGATGTTCCGCCGACCACTCATGGAATACGTCATCCAGCTTCCGGTCACGAATGTTGCCAAACGCCGGGATATCGGCAAAATCGGTAACATACACGTTTCCGGTGAACATGTTGACATTAACGCGGTTACGACCGTCGGGATCATTACGAACCGTCACTTTAGGCTCGCTATACAGACGGTTGATCAGTTCGCGATCCTGGTCTGCTGCACTGCATGCGAAGAACGGAAGTGTACCAAACAGCATCCACATATCCTTGTCACGCACATCCAACAAACGATGAATAGCCGCTCTCATATGATCAAGAGAAAGCACCGGCAGGGCAGAAGCAAAATTCGAATTATACATCGGATGCACTTCATGACGGACACAGCCCATCTCACGGATCAATTGATGAATGCCCTCAAGCTTGTCATGGGTACGGAAATTAATCATGGACTCCGCAGAGATAAACATGCCCGCTTCACTGAGTTTTTGGGAATTTTCAATCATTTTCTCATACATCTTCACCGCGACTTCCCGTTTTACAGGTCTACCACTGTTGGCAAACCCGACTTGGTGAAAGTCATCGGCATTCAGATAGTTGAATGAGATATGCATAACGTCCAGATAAGGCAGAAGCTGCTCGTACCGACGGTAATCCAGCGTCAGATTGGAGTTGATCTGGGAACGAATACCCCGTTCCTTGGCATATTTGAGGAGCGGAATGATCATCTCATCCACGGTCTTCTGGCTGAAGCTCGGCTCACCGCCCGTCAGACTGATCGTCTGAAGGTGCTCAACCTCATCCAGCCTTTTAAGCATCAAAGGTAGCGGAAGCGCAGGTGCTTCGCGCATCGTTAACATATCTCCTACCGCACAATGCTCGCAGCGCATATTGCACAGATGAGTCACGGTCATTTCTACACTGGTCAGCACATGGCGTCCATATGTACGCAAAGAGCCGATCGGATCCCAAGGATCATTAGTCGGCGATAAAGGCATCGGTTCTACCGATCCTGAGTTTAGCATGGTCATTGTTCCTCACCTTATTCCTTTTATTAACCTAAAAAGTTTTATTTACAACATACCCCGTCTTCAACTTTTGGAGTTATCTTTAATCATAGCACAATTTCCTGTGCTCTGGCATGAGCATGCTCTGTCCATTACATGACAAAAAACGCCCGCGTAATATCAGGCCGGCTCGGCCCTGATATTACGATATGAGCGTTGACCCATTCTCCATTTGACGTCAGGATATCAAAATAATTCGCCACGCGCTGCAGCTGGCGTAGCGTCTTCCACACCCTCAACGCCTGTAATCATAACAGACAACGCTGTAGCCAGATCGATCTCGTAAGGTGCACTTAATGTCTGTCCGTCTGCATCCTTGAGAACACGAATGCGTGGTCGTTGCGGAACGCGCGTATGGATGTCTGCAACAACCCCGACCTCCCCTGAACTCAGCGTGACGGAGATACCTAAGGGATAAATGGCTACGCAGTCACGGAATTTCTCCAGCATTCGCTGTTCATATAAAGTCCCTGAACCCGTGTATAATACTTCCACAGCTTGATGTGGCAGCAAAGCTTGTTTGTATACCCGATTGGTTGTCATCGCATCATACGAATCGGCAAGGGCCAGCCATTTGGCGTACTCATGAATCTCTTTGTCTTTCAAACCAAAAGGATAGCCGCTGCCATCAATCCGCTCATGGTGTTGTAATGCGCAATGTGCAGCAAGGAGCGGTATACCTGGTTCATCTTTGAGAATACGATGTCCATATGTAGTATGCTGCTGTATGATTTTAAATTCCTCATCGCTCAGTTTGGCAGGCTTGTGCAGAATTTCTGGGGCTATCTGTGTTTTTCCAATATCATGCAATAGAGCTCCTAGTCCAATCTCCATTAGCTGCTGCCGAGTATAGCCTGATGCCACACCAAGAACCAGCGTATACACACATACATTGAGAGAATGATTATACAGGTCAAAATCACTGGCGTTCATATCCATCAGCATAATCATCGCTTCTTTTTGACTGCCAATGTCCTCCAGAATCGTATTCATTAACCCGCTAAGTGCTTTTCCGAAGTGTGGGATTCGGCTTTTGGTTTTGAGACCCGACATACTCTGAAACTGCTGTTTGATCTCGACCAGCGCTCTGCGCCTGGTCTCTTCCTGCAGCATATCCGGAATGATGATATCCTCTGTTGCTGCATCCGAAATATACACATATCCAATCCCCAGGTCTTTCAGACGTCCAATCAACCGACTGGTCAGCTCCACTCCCTCACTGAGCAGAACCAAACCCTCTTCACTATAAATTCGTTTCCCCAGCTTCATGCCAGGCTGCAATAGGTTTATATGTACTAAACGCACAGCCTATCCTCTCCCGCTCCGTAGATGTAATTTCCACTAGCCGCCGCTTCAGCAGAAGGCAAGTACTTGTTAGATTTCATGCCAACGGGATCGCAGGCTGTCATCCAGCGCCCCAGGCCTCTTTAATTCCGTTTCGAGCAAGTCACGTATGAATTCAGGAAGTCGATACGATATATCCGTTCCAAGAGCCAGTGACGGATAACCTACGTTAAACGTAAACATGTCGAGTGTTCCTACCACATATTCATGTTCATCACGAATCGGCTCGCCGTCAATACATATGGCACGGATTTTCTCGTATGGAGGCGAATGGGGGTCATACTCCACAACCATTCCATCCATGCACAATGTTCCTAAAATATCCCCGCGAAATCCAAATCCGATAATCGGTTTACGTGAAAACTCTGACAACATGGACTGCTCCAGTGCCTCCCGAATCTGAATTCCATTCAAGCATATTGTACAGGCATTGATGGGAGATGGACATAGGGAATGTAACATTCCCTTCGTGATATTCCCCTGCGGGAGATCTGCAAGAAGCTGCCCGGCGTTAACAAGAGACAACTGCGCTCCAGTGAACTGACGAACTGCCTGGGCAAGCAATGACGCAAACGGAGACTCATGATCGTAATCAATGGTAAGCGTCCTGTCCGTAATAACGGCTGTTTGACCAAGCGTACGCTCGGCTTCCGTCCGGTGTGTATCTATAGCCAGCGATACGCTTTCTTTGAGCATCATGTTCTGGACCGGAAAACAGCCGCTGCTCACCAGTGTAAGTTCATTCGCTTCATATTCCCGCTCCAGTACCACCTTACCGAGCCACTGGCCAAACTTGCCTGCCGCTCCAAGCACCGTCTGACCAATGACTAATGGTTCTTCCAGTACATGATGTGTATGTCCACCCAGAATGACATCGATGCCCTGGATCTGTTCGGCCAATCTGCGATCTGTGGAAAACCCCAGATGAGACAAGATAACGACTACATCCACCTGAGCACGCAAAGCTTCAACCTGCTCACGCAGCGTTTCTACCGGGTCCAATACATCCCAGCCCAACAATTCATAAAAAGCGGTAAAGGGTGCTGTAGCACCAAGCAGACCGATGCGAAATGGCCCCTTCTCCAGAACGAGAGAGGATTTCATCCAGACTGGTGGCCGGCCCGTAGCCTGGTCCACAACATTTCCACATACAACAGGACACAAAAGTCCAGAGTAAGACTGACCCAGTTGTTCGGGTGTAAATGTTAGTCCTTCGTTGTTCCCGATCGTTATCGCATCATAACCGGTCAGATTAATGACATCCACGTTGGCCGCGCCCAGGGTACCCTCCGTCTCAACTGCCATCCGATCCATATGATCTCCGATATCCACTACCAGAAGTTCTCCAGTCTGTTCCCTCTCGTGTTCGATCATGGCGGCGATGGAGCTCATGGAGCCAAAATGACTATGGATGTCATTGGTGTGTAGAATCGTTAATGTTTGCGCCTTCTTGGTGCTCATCACACCGCCTCCCTCTTATCGTCGATAACGTACATCCTCTAATGGATAAGCATAACATTTTCCGCGTCGTTATGATATATTTATAGGGTTTAGAGATTAAAAAGAGGTGAGTTATTTCCATGAAATTAACAATTCAACTATTTGCAGGAATCGCTGAACGTTTGGGCACATCTCTGCTTGAATATGAATACCCCGGAACGGATCCAACTCCTGTGCAATTAAAAGAAAAACTGGGCCTTGCTTACCCTGAAGCGGCTGCTCAAATACGTGTTTCTTTTCTGGCAGTAAACCAGCAGTATGCTTCTGCCGATATTATAATCAAGGCCCATGATGAACTCGCCTTAATTCCCCCTGTATCGGGAGGAGATGGCACCCATTTGAATGGTGACGGACATCGTTATTCCCATCCTGAGCATCGTACAGATGACGGATTATTCCTGATCACCCAGTCCCCACTGTCCGTGGAAGCTACAACGGAGCTCGTCATCACTGCAAACCATGGAGCAGCCCTTACCTTTGTTGGCACCACCCGTGAAATGACTGGACAACAACGAACGGTTCATCTTGAATATGAGGCCTATGTACCTATGGCACTTTCTCAGATGGCAGCTATCGGTAGTGAAATCAATGAACGCTGGCCAGGCGTAAAATGTGCGATTAGCCATCGGATTGGGAAGGTAGACGTAGCAGAGATCAGCGTCGTTATTGCCGTTTCCTCCCCTCATCGCAGTGACTGTTATGACGCAAGCCGTTACGCGATTGAAAGACTCAAACAGAATGTACCCATCTGGAAAAAAGAAATATGGGAAGATGGTTCCGAGTGGAAAGGTCATCAACTAGGACCCTGGAACCCCACAGACAATTAATTAACTAGTCATTCGACCTGTTCGAGGGGTGACGAAATTAGTAAATAAGTCGTTGTCAACCCATTTTTTTCTTGTTATTATAATCATATGTGTCGATATTAGTCGAGGAAAAGGTGGTTTATACGTGAGAGTGCATGTTACTGATCTTAAAACTGGCGACCTGTTAAAAAAAGATGTGTACAACAGTTCGGGTCTCCACATGCTGATGAAAGGTTCCACACTCAGCGACGATGATATTGCCAAGCTGCTGCAGCACGGAATCGATTACGCAGATGTAGAGCATACAACATCTGACCTACACTCTGATGCACAAACCTTACCTTCCGATCAAACCCGTCTGTTAACTAACCTGTTTAACGATACGATCAAAGGTACAGAATCTCTATTTGAACAAGCGATGGAGAAGGGTTTTATTGATGAGACTCAGGTCGATGAGATTTTGATAACCCTAACGGGACAGCTTGAAAAACAAAAGGACGTTGTCTCCTTGCTGCTGATGCTTGACGGGGATAACGACTATACCTACAACCATTCCTTACAAGTCGGAATGCTTGCTTTTTATATCGCCGGCTGGATGGGCTACAGCCCTGAAGAATGTCTGACCGTAGCCAAAGCAGGATATCTTCACGATATCGGCAAGTCCAAGATTCCTTCTGAAATGTTACATAAGCCGGGAAAATTAACGCCCGAAGAATTCGAGGAAATGAAGAAACATACGTTATATGGTTATGAGATTGTCAAAGAGTCCACTCAGGACGAGATCCTTGCAACCGTTGCCCTCCAGCATCATGAGCGCGAGGATGGAAGTGGCTACCCTTACGGACTGAAAGGCGACGAGATTCATCCATTTGCCCGTATAACGGCTGTAGCCGATGTGTACAGCGCGATGACGACCACTCGGGTGTATCAGACCAAGCAGGAACTAATCTCCGTGCTATGCGAATTGTACAGCCTCAGCTTCGGTCAGTTGAATGCTGAAGTTACGCAGGAACTCATCAAACACATGCTACCCAATTTTATTGGCAAAAGGGTTCTGCTCACGACCGGCGAAACCGGTCTGATTGTTTTGAACAACCCTGCGGATTACTTCCGCCCACTCGTTCAGACCTCTACAGCCTTTATTGATTTAGTGAAGGAAAGAGATGTAGCTATCGTTGAAATTTATATCCAGTAAGCATTAGCATTCAGGTATGTGCAGCAGCAGTTAGAATAACCCAAATTCAAGAGAACATCTTACACGTTTACATTGTATGCACGTGAAAAAAAGGGGAGCCGTTAAGGCTTCCCTTTTTGTATACCGGTTTGTTCATATCAGATTAAATACAGAATGCTTTAGTGATGATAACCAACAGAATGAACAGTACCAAGATCGCACCCGTGTTTGTGAACATATTGTATCCGCCTACGCCGCCTACGTTGCCCCCACAGCCATATCCTACTTCGCTCATGTGATTGCCTCCTCTTCATCAGGTATACCCTAACATATGACGTTTGCGTTGGGATGAACCGGGCGAACTGGAAACATTCAATAAATGGTTGTCTGCCTGCTTTTGCCTAAATCAAGCTTCACGTATACTCCTGATCTGTTCGTTAACTTGAGGAACTGGAAGAGACCTTGATTCCCTTCTCCTTACGATACATGATGACAAGTAATCTCCAAAAGTCATAACTGCCTGTTTCGTTCATTATATATGGTTGGTAGTAATGATAAGCTTCCTCAGCCCAAGATGGACAAGCCATACTGGAAATGCTTTTCTGCTGCTGAATCCAGGCTGACTGGGATTCCAGCATCTTCTCCATCGCTGTTAATCGTGCTCTTTCCTCCATCGTCATTGGCGTCCCCTCCTGTTCTTCAACCGTTGAACTATATTCAGATTGCAAATATATCCCTGGATCAACAACACCATTTTCACTAGCCGTGTATCCATACGAAGGGGAGCTCGTTTTGCGTACCTCATAATGCACATGCGGACCGGTGCTTTCACCCGTGCTCCCCTGGTTGCCAAGAAGCTGTCCTTGTTTCACTTGCTGTCCAACTTTTACTGCAATTCGAGAAAGGTGAGCATAACAATGCAAGTAGCCCCTATGATCCTGTACTGCAACCGTAAGCCCGTAACCGCCGAATCCTGAGCCTGTAGCACCTTCCGCAGAAAAACGTACAGTCCCGTCCATAAATGCATGTATGGGCCCATTCCATGGCTCTGTGACGAGATCGATTCCACGATGAAATGTCTGACCGCCAGAAATAGGATGAATTCGATAGCCAAATGAACTTGTAATCCGATATCCCTTAAACGGATTTATGCTCATGTATTCACATCCTTTTCTATCATTAGATGCTTAAATCTAGTAAATGGCTTGTGCTATTGATCTTATTTTATTACAAATAAACCCAGGATAGAGCATCCGAGCGCATTTCTACTGCAATAAAAAAAGATCGAGGGATGAACTCCCTCGATCTTTCTTGATACGCTATTTAATTCACGTGACACTGATTCAGCATAACTTCGCCACAATCAGAATCGACGTTTCGAAACGGGCCAGGGCAGTTGGATTAACCAATCGACCCTTCCATCTCGAATTTGATCAATCTGTTCATCTCTACCGCATATTCCATCGGCAGTTCCTTCGTGAACGGTTCAATAAAGCCCATGATGATCATCTGTGTTGCTTCTGCATCGGTCAAACCACGGCTCATCAGGTAGAAGAGTTGATCCTCAGACACCTTTGATACCGTAGCTTCATGCTCCAGCATGATGTTATCATTCATGATTTCATTGTAAGGAATCGTATCGGATGTGGACTCGTTATCCAGAATGAGCGTATCACATTTGATATTGGATTTTGCGCCTTCCGCTTGGCGACCAAAGGAAGCCAGACCACGGTAGGTTACTTTACCGCCATGTTTACTGATCGACTTGGATACAATCGTCGATGTTGTATCTGGAGCCAAGTGAATCATTTTCGCGCCTGCATCCTGATGCTGATTTTTACCAGCTACAGCGATGGACAGAACCGAACCTTTAGCACCGCGGCCTTTCAGTACAACTGCTGGATATTTCATCGTCAGTTTGGAACCGATGTTGCCATCGACCCATTCCATCGTTGCATTTTCTTCAGCAACCGCACGTTTCGTAACCAGGTTGTAGATGTTTGGTGCCCAGTTTTGAATCGTTGTATAACGAACACGGGCATTTTTCTTACAGATGATCTCAACAACCGCACTGTGCAGTGAGTTCGTGCTGTAGATTGGAGCTGTACAGCCCTCTACATAGTGAACGAAGCTGTCCTCGTCTGCAATGATGAGTGTACGCTCGAATTGTCCCATATTTTCAGAGTTAATCCGGAAATAGGCTTGCAGAGGCACTTCACATTTTACGCCTTTAGGCACGTAGATGAAGCTTCCTCCGGACCAAACGGCACTGTTCAATGCAGCGAATTTGTTATCTGCTGGTGGAATAACGGTTGCGAAATATTCACGCAGGATTTCTGGATGCTCTCTAAGTGCAGTATCCGTATCCATGAAAATTACGCCCTGATCTTCCAATTCTTTTTGCATGTTGTGGTATACAACCTCGGACTCATACTGAGCCGATACACCTGCGAGGAACTTTTGCTCCGCTTCAGGGATACCCAGTTTATCAAAAGTTTCCTTGATTTCGGAAGGAACCTCTTCCCATGTTTTTCCTTGCTTGTCAGAAGCACGAACATAATACTGAATTTCGTTGAAATCCAATCCGTCGAGGTCTCCGCCCCATTTAGGCATAGGCATCTTTTCGAATTGTTTCAGGGATTTCAAACGGAATTCCAACATCCATTCCGGTTCGTTCTTAATTTTGGAAATCTCGGTAACGACTTCTGCAGTCAGACCTTTACCTGTTTGAAAGATGGATTTGTGCTCATCACGAAAACCATATTTATACTCTTCCATTTCTGGTGCTTTTTTAGCCATCTTGCTCTACCTCCCTATCGTTATTGTACATTGTCCTCTTCGTCAATTCCTTTGCGTAGTGCATTCCAGGCCAATGTGGCACATTTGATGCGTGCAGGGAACTTGTTCACACCGGATAGGGCTTCGAGATCTTCATAATCGTCGAAATCAACTTCTTCCCCTTTCATCAGTGAGGAAAAACGGTTAGCCATGTCGAGTGCCTGATCCATCGTTTTGCCTTTGACTGCCTCGGTCATCATTGATGCCGAGGACATGCTGATGGAACAACCTTCCCCCGTATACTTGGCTTCCTGAACGATTCCGTCTTTCAGCAAAAGTTGCAGTGAAATCCGGTCGCCGCACGTTGGATTGTTCAAATTCACCGTGACAGCTTCATTATCGAACGTTCCGCGGTTCCGCGGGTTTTTGTAGTGGTCCATTATGACACGCCGGTACAGATCATCAAGTTGCATCGCCAAAATACTCCTTTGTCTGGATTAAGGCGCTGACAAGCCGATCCACATCTTGTTCGTTATTGTATAGATAGAAACTGGCACGAGCTGTTGAACTGACTTCAAGCCAACGCATCAGCGGTTGGCAACAGTGGTGTCCGGCACGAATGGCTACGCCACTCGCATCCAGCACAGTTGCCACATCATGCGGGTGTACATCACCGAGGTTAAATGTAACCACTCCGACATGACGCTTAGCTGGCCCATAAATGGTCAGTCCGTCAATCTCGGCCATACGTTCCGTTGCATAAGCTGCCAGCACACTTTCATGATGAGCAATCTCATCCATGCCAATCTGCTCCAGAAAATCGATAGCAGCGCCCAATCCAACCGCACCTGCGATAATCGGTGTTCCCCCTTCGAATTTCCAAGGAAGCTCTTTCCAATTGGATTCATAGAGACCCACATCATCAATCATTTCACCGCCGAACTCAACCGGCTCCATGGACTCCAGCAGCGCCTTTTTGCCGTAAAGTGCACCGATCCCGGTTGGTCCGCACATTTTATGGCCGGATAATGCGTAGAAATCACAGTCCAGATCCTGCACATCTACCTTCATGTGCGGTGTGCTCTGTGCGCCATCCACAACGATGACAGCACCTTTGCGGTGTGCAATTTCAGCGATTTGTTTTACCGGATGAACAACACCCATAACATTGGATACATACGCGATTGCTACAATTTTAGTATTGTTCGTAATCGTCTTCTCCACATCAGCCAAATCAATGTTACCATCCGGCTGAAGCGGAATGTATTTCAATGTCGCTCCCGTTTCCTTGGCTACCTGCTGCCATGGAATCAGATTGCTATGGTGTTCCATCTGCGTAATAACAATTTCGTCACCTTCTTTGCAGACTGCGCGTCCGTAGGACGAAGCCACCAAATTCAGAGCAGTCGTTGTCCCACGGGTGAAAATAATCTCCTGTGTGCGCCGTGCGTTGATAAACTTGGCAACCTTCTCACGTGCGCCTTCATAAGCATCCGTTGCACGGCTTCCAAGCGTATGAACACCACGATGCACATTGGAGTTCTCATATTCATAATAATGTTTAATCGCTTCGATTACAGCCAGCGGCTTCTGGGAAGTCGCTGCGTTATCTAGGTATACGAGCGGGTGTCCGTTGATTTCCTGGTGGAGGATCGGGAACTGCTCGCGGATAGCCGGGTTCATTGTCCCAGTTTCCGTTCGATGAGAGACTGCAATTGGGTACGCAGTGCTTCCAGAGGAATATCCGCCACCACCGGAGCCAGGAACCCGTAAATGATCAGGCGTTCCGCATCCGTACGGTTAATCCCGCGTGACATCAAGTAATGAATTTGCTCCACATTGACTTGACCTACAGAAGCCGCGTGACCTGCTGTTACATCATCCTCATCAATGAGAAGGATTGGGTTGGCGTCTCCACGTGCTTTCGGGCTCAGCATCAGTACTTTCTCTGTTTGCTGTCCGTCCGCTTTGGTAGCGCCTTTCTCAATCTTCGTGATTCCGTTAATGATTGCAGAAGCCTCTTCACGCATAACTGCACGTGTAATCATCTGACTTGGCGTGTTTTTGCCGAAGTGACGAGCTTCTGTTGTGTAGTTCAGTTTTTGGGAACCGGAACCTACTGCAATCACTTTGGAGTCGGAGCTTGAGCCATTTCCTTTAAGAACCGTCATCGTGTTGCTTGCAGTATCACCGTTGTTCATCTCACCAACGATCCACTCGATCGAACCGTCATTCTCCACCACTGCACGGCGGAAAGATACGTCAGTAACATTCGTGCTCAATTGGTGAACTGATGCGAAACGGACTTTGGCACCAGCTTTCACGAATACTTCCACAACACCGTTATGGAATACAGGTGAGGACAGTTCGCCAGATACATAGTTATCCACATAAGTAACGGAGCTGTTAGACTCAGCAACTACAAGCACGTGAGGTGCAAACGTTGCAGAAGCATCATCTGTGAGCAGTACCGCTTGCAGCGGAACTTCAATTTCTACATTTTTCGGAACATAGAGGAATACCCCACCGTTCCAAAGCGCTGCATGCAGTGCAGCAAGTGAATGCTCATCTGCTTTCACAGCCGTATTCAGATATGGTTTTACCAGATCACTGTGTTCGCGAACTGCTGTAGCCAGATCTGTGAAGATAACTCCTTTTGCTGCAAGATCAGCAGATAACTTGGAATATACCGTACCGGAATTACGCTGGATAACCAGACTGCCTTCCGCTTGGTCCTTAACCAGATCTTTAATGGAAGCTGGTACTTCCTCAAGGGAAGCAATCGCTTCACTAGCTTTATACGTGCCGTACTCGCTGACATTCCAGCGTTCGATTTTTTGTTTTTCCAGTTTGGGAAGCGCAAGCCCACTTGCTAGCTTAAGGGCTTCGAGACGCTGCTCGGTCAACCAGCCGGGTTCATTGTTGCTTTCCGACAAGGCGCGAAGCGCTTCAGATTCAACCGGAAGAATTGTTTGTGTAGTCATTGATTATCCTCCTCCGTTTTGTCTTTACGCTTGACCTACAGTTTCGTCCGTGATTCCCAGCTCTTCTTTAACCCAATCATATCCTTCAGCTTCCAGGCGGTGAGCCAGTTCAGGTCCACCAGACTTCACGATACGACCTTGCATCATTACGTGTACATAGTCAGGAGTAATATAGTTCAACAGGCGTTGGTAGTGAGTGATGATCAGGAAGCCGCGATCTTCGCTCTTCATTGCGTTTACACCGTTTGCCACGATTTTCAGAGCATCGATATCCAGACCGGAGTCGATTTCATCGAGTACTACGATTTTTGGATCAAGCAGCATCATTTGCAGAATCTCGTTCCGTTTTTTCTCACCACCGGAGAAACCTTCATTCAGGTAACGGTGAGCAAATTCAGGATTCATGTCGAGTTCTTTCATTTTACCTTCCATTTGGCGAATGAACTTGATCAGGGAGATCTCGTTGCCTTCACCACGACGTGCGTTGATTGCGCTACGCAGGAAGTCGGAATTCGTTACGCCAGCAATTTCACTCGGGTATTGCATAGCCAGGAACAGACCAGCACGAGCTCGCTCGTCTACAGCCATATCCAGTACATCCTCACCATCAAGTGTAATCGTACCGTCTGTTACTTCATATTTAGGGTGCCCCATAAGTGCAGAAGCCAGTGTTGATTTACCTGTTCCGTTCGGACCCATGATTGCGTGGATTTCTCCACCTTTCATTTCCAGGTTGATGCCTTTCAGGATTTCCTTACCTTCGATCGTCGCTTTCAGACCTTCAATGACGAAATTCGTAGCCATGTGTATTGTTTCCCTCCATTGATTAAATTGATGTTTACTGTCGAAAACGAAAAAGCGCCTATTAATATCTGAACAGGGCTTCCCCTGAATTTCTCCTGTACTCCAATCTCCAAAGCAAGAATCACTTTAGAATAATTCTAAACTGATTCTCAATGATTATCAAGTCATTTCCTAAGAACTCTTGTCCCTTACAGGAAACATTATTCTATTTGATTCTATAATAAAAGCCAGATTGAATCAAATGACAAAACTTCTTCGTCATAAATAGACAGTGAGAAAAATCACAAGGATTCAACCTTTTATCAAATCTGATCCTTTCAACCGAAAAAGGACCTATCCATATCATGGACAAGTCCTTCCGATAAATAACATTACATTTTGAGCATCTCGTTAATCTTCTGTACCTGTTCGTCAAAATCCGCAACGTCCACCACCGGCGTCATTTCGCGCGGCACCGGACCATTCGGAATGGAAATCCATGAACGGCATCCGTTGTATTCAGGTAACACGGGAATCTCCATCGGTTCCTTCAAACGGTACACTCGGAGTATCAATACGTGGAGTGGATCTTTGCGTTTCCACTTTAGGCGGTCTTCGGCAAAATCCGCTGTCCACATATGAAAGTCAAGAAGTCGATCCAGCATCTCCTGATCTCTGATCTCCAAATCCTGTGTCACTTCAGCATATGCTGTGAGATGGATCGTCGAAGCTTCAGGCACCCATTCGGCCAGTGATTCCTCAACATAGAAATGATCAGAGGACTTTATCAGTTCTTTACGCTGATGTTCATAAGTCGGATACAGATAGAACGCTGGACTTTTCAACTCAAAACGTCGGGTTTCCTCCACAATCCCGCCTTTGCGCATCACCATAACCTGGCGACCCGTTTCCAGTGCTTTGATTGCGGAGGCCCATTCTTTTAATGCCGGTATCGTTGTGCCTATCATAAAGTTCTCCTCCCAAAGTCAGTCTTGTCAGCAGTATAGACGCTCGGCGTCATCCTGACAACGTGAAAGAAAGGTTAGAGTAACTGTATGGTTTATAAGCCAACAAACTCGGTAAATGAGGATGGAATTAGCCCAAGAAAGAGCGCAGCATCCACATATGTTTCTCCAGATCAGCTTTGAAGCCTGTCAGCATATCAGATGTTGGTTGGTCTTCCGCAGCGTCTGCCACTTCAATACCTTCCTGGTACTCGTTCGACAATGTAGCAAAATCTTCGATCAGATTCTGTACCATTGTGTTGGCATCTTCGCCACCAGCTGCTTCCTGAATGGAGGAAATCTCCAGATATTCTTTCATCGTAGCCGCTGGGTTACCTTTGAGGGTAAGAATACGTTCAGCAATTTCATCCATTTGTACAGTCACTTCATTGTAGAATTCTTCGAATTTTACGTGCAGTGTGAAAAAGTTAGGTCCTTTTACATACCAGTGATAGTTATGGATTTTAACATACAGGACGTTCAGGTTTGCCACCTGACGATTAAGTACTTGTTCCACCGATTTTGCTTGATCTGTTTTGTTTTTTGTAGCCATCTTAATCCCATCCTTTTATTATAAAATTAGTCTGACATTCACTATAAGCAGGGTACCCTGCCGTAAATGACAGAGATTTAACATTTCGGCACCACCCAGTGGTGGGGAGCCTTGTCGGCGGTATTTCTGTCAACCGTCCGGCCTATTTGTTTTTACCCGTACACCGGAAGTTCGAAACAAGTCCGGTATAGGCTGTCTCAAAAAAAGGGTACAAAATCACAGTTATTTCCGATATACTGACATATACCAAGCAAAGAAGTGGGTTTTCCTGTTTCTTCATATATATGGAGGTGGCATTCTTGTCCCAATATCACCCTTTTACACCCCAGGATGCAATCGAACTGGCCAAAACATTACCGGGTCCGTTTGCGGCAGATGCGAATCTGGAATGTCGTGAGATCGGTGACGGCAATCTGAATTTGGTCTTCCATATCACGGATCAGAACTCCGATAAAAGTATCATTATCAAACAAGCTCTTCCTTATGCGAAAGTGGTCGGAGAATCATGGCCATTGTCTCTGGTACGTGCCAGAATTGAACGAGAAATCCTACAGGAAGAGTATCGTCTATGTCCGGGAATGGTGCCCGAAGTGTACCATTATGATGATGATCTCGCCTTAACTGTGATGGAAGATTTGAGCGATCATGTGATTATGCGTAAAGGCCTCATCGATGGCGGAACATATCCTCTTTTTGCACAACATATTGGGGAGTTCATGGCAAGAACGCTGTTTTTCACTTCAGATCTTGGCATGAACCAGCAACTGAAGAAAGAAAAACAGGGCAGATTCGTCAATCCGGATCAATGTAAAATAACCGAAGATCTGATCTTTGATGAACCGTATCGCATTGCGGAGAAAAATAATTATGAGGCTGCCATTGAAGATGAAGCGGAAGCACTTCGTACAGATGGAGAACTTCATCTTGAAGTAGCCTTGCTGCGCGAGAAATTTCTCACCCATGGTCAAGCTCTACTTCATGGTGATTTGCACACAGGCAGTATTTTTGTCACACCTGAATCCACCAAAGTCATTGATCCCGAATTTGCCTATTTCGGCCCAATGGGATTTGATGTAGGAGCCGTGCTTGCCAATCTGCTTCTCCACTACGCTTCGCTGCCAGGTCGAATTCAGGATCAGACGGCTCTTCATGAACGTGAAACGATTTTGCTGGATATGGTTCGTGACGTATGGACTGAATTTGAATCCCGCTTCCGTGCTCTGTGGACTTCCGATCTGGTAGATCCTATGGCTAAGGCGCCTGGATACGAAGATCTTTATGTACAACAATTATTCAGAGATTCTGCTGGCTTTGCTGGCGCGAAAATGGTCCGCCGTATTGTCGGACTTGCGCATGTCGCAGATATCGATACGATTGATGATGCGACACAACGTGAACGTGCTCAGCGCAAAGCGCTGGCGATCGGTAAAGCACTCATCAAACGTAATCGCAATCTGAATACCATTGGTGAACTTCTAGATACAGTAGCTACTGCGGTTACTTCTATTAAAGCTTAACTCAAGGAACGGAGGAACATCCATGACAACCCCTGAACATCAGCCTCTGTCCTCCCTTATATGGAAACAGGACAAGCTTGAAATGCTTGACCAGCGTCTGCTGCCTGAAACGATTCTGATGCTGAAACTGTACACGCCCGAGGAAGTATGGGAATCCATCCACTCGATGAAAGTACGCGGTGCTCCTGCAATCGGGATCGCTGCTGCATTCGGCGTCGTGCTCGGTGCCAAGGCATATGACGGACTTGCCGTACAAGGCTGGTTGGACCATGTAAAATCCATCTGTGCTCATCTTGCCACTTCCCGTCCAACGGCTGTGAACTTGTTCTGGGCGTTGGATCGTATGATGCAAAAAGCCAGTAACCTTGCTGAATCCGGTGCAAACATCGAAGATAGCAATGCTGCTCTTGAAGCGGAAGCTCTCTTGATTCAAAAAGAAGACGAAGAAGTTTGCCGCCTTATCGGTGAAAACGCTCTTCCTTTGTTCGCAGACGGTATGGGTGTACTTACACACTGTAATGCAGGCGGACTTGCGACCGCAAAATACGGAACGGCGACTGCACCGATGTACCTCGCTCACGAGCGTGGCATCAACCTGAAAGTATTCGCGGACGAAACGCGTCCTGTCCTTCAGGGTGCACGCCTTACGGCCTTTGAGCTCCAGCAAGCGGGCATTGACGTTACTCTGATCTGCGACAACATGGCAGGCATGGTCATGTCCAAAGGCTGGATTCAGGCAGTTATCGTTGGTACAGACCGCGTCGCTGCCAATGGGGATGTAGC
The DNA here is from genome assembly GCF_057835695.1 of Paenibacillus sp. GL_099_B. Lineage (NCBI taxonomy): Bacteria > Bacillati > Bacillota > Bacilli > Caryophanales > Paenibacillaceae > Paenibacillus > Paenibacillus sp. GL_099_B. Next base: position 2,045,733 of record NZ_CM174430.1, on the reverse strand, counting down.
TAACAAAATCGGAACTTACAGCGTAGCGGTCCTTGCCAAAGCGCACAACATTCCCTTCTATGTAGCCAGCCCACTGTCCACCATTGACCTGTCTACGCCATCCGGAGATCTCATTCCGATTGAGGAACGTGCTGCGGAGGAAGTAACTGAAGGTTTTGGCAAACGTACGGCACCACAAGGTGTGAAAGTATTCAACCCGGCGTTTGACGTCACACCTAACGAATATGTAACAGCCATTATTACGGAAAAAGGCGTCGTTCGCGCTCCTTTCAAAGAGAATCTGGCTGCCTTGTTTGCTAAGGATGAAGCTTAATTAGTGGAAGCATGTTTTAGCGTTTGATATAGGATGGGTATATGTAAATTAAAGAGAGGGCTTCCCAGTGAGGGAGCCCTTTTTTAATCGCCTAATATTCAGGGATTAGATCATCTTGAGCAATGCTTCTACACCCGTCATGCCAACCGTAATGCCCATAGCCTCGGCTTCCGTGGTTACCGACTCCATAGGTGCATGCAGCAACTGTTCCAATGTGCGCACGCCAACCGCCCGAGCTGCAATAATTTTGCGATCCCCAAGCTTCTCATTAAGTAATCCCACATCGAGTGCTCCGCACATGATATATCCTTTGGATGTATTAATCGTCAATAATGTCGTTTTGGGCAGCTTAACCTCTACCCCGACCAACACATGCTCTCCAACCACAATCGGCTCCATCGTCACCATAATTTCCCGATACACCTCCTCTTCCACAGGTCACGATAATTGTATGCCTCATTCCAGATAGCCGTGTGGACACCTGCGGAAAAGAGCTTGAAATACATATGTTTTGCTACAAGTCGTCAATATAGCGACCCATTTTCTATGTCTCCAGCACTATGATTATTGCCTTTTTAATGATATAGTGTATTGAAGCATGTTTTTGCTGACATATCTTTTAACGGGGCTGGGATGAATGAAAGAAACCTTATCCAACGAAGAAGAAATCGGCTTTTTATTCAATGTCGATATTCTTATTAAGAGCCGCTCGAATGCATTGGCACTGCAGTCCCTGTTGGAGTTCATAAACAAAGAGGAACAAATTGCGGACTTCCGGATTCAATCCGGCATAGAGCTTGGCAAAATTATTGAAGTGACACTGCAGTCCAAAAAGGACTCATTCGCCTTTCTTCATAAAGAAAGAAAAAAATCACAATCCAATGCAAGACAGAAGAACTCTTCACTAAATCAAGCGACGGCTTCAACCGTTCCAGTCAAACCACAAAGTGAAATCGAAACACCTGCTTCCCAGAAAGCTCCTTCAACCGAAGCATCCAACACTACCAACGGAAATTCATTCGATGTATGGATTGATACCCTTATCAAAGAAAACCGTCTTACTCGGATCGTTGTGAACAACAAAAACGGTAGGCATCAGAGCATTCCATGCCGAATATTGAATTTTGATCGGGATACCAGCATTGTAAGCGTCTACCATGTGGATGAAAAACAAGTGTATACGTTCCGAACCAATGAAATTGATGAGTTTCTTTAACTCAATGTGCATTCAAACAAAAAGCAACTTACGGGGGAATTCCATAACATTTCCCAGGCAAGTTGCTTTTTTTAGGTGTTCATTCATGTAACAATGAACTGGTACATCGTAAGTTATCCATAACTATGCCCATCCATTGTAAATCATCATGAGCGATCTTTTCCCCGCTGCCATACGTCTATTGCTAATAACAACCAGCCGACAATAAAGGCTACCCCGCCGATTGGCGTGATGGCTCCCAATATTTTAATACCTGAAATACTCAGTACGTACAGACTGCCTGAGAATATGATAATTCCAATAAACAGCAGGCGTGCTGCCCACTTGAGCTTGGTGGACGGTCCAAGTTGACCCGCTGTAAGACCAATGATCAGCAGTCCGATTGCATGTATCATGTGGTACTGCACTCCGGTTTCATACACGGCTATGGCGTCTGCACCAATTTTCTCCTTTAGCATATGTGCACCAAACGCACCAATAGCTACAGAAAGCATTGTCAGTACAGCACCAAGCATCATCCATTTCCGTTGCATTTGCCTTCTCTCCCTTAATTCATCTCTCAACTATTCATTTTAGCGAATCCTTGCAGTGTTTACCAGCCAGCTCCGATGCGGAAGGCATTTATATGTCTGGTTATATATACTTTGCTTCGCTTTTGCCTCAAAATCGACGAAAAATGGCGTTAAACCTTGATTTTTATCGATTTTTATGGAAAAGTAAAAAGGAATGCCTTCATTCTCTTGATGAGAATCATAATACCCGGATTAGGTTAATTACACTCATGACCACGATTAAGGGAGGGATAAACCATTTATGGATAATCAAAATAACCAGAATAACCATCATCCTTATCAATCCGGTTCCGCTACGGATTATTCAGATCCCAATCATGATAATCTGTATACACCTTACCCCTCCGCCCTTGAAGATCCATCCATGGGTCGATTGAAACACTCTGGGCCTGGTATTGCAAGTTTTGTGATTGGATTGGTCTCGATCATTGGTTACATGCTGACTTTTTTTATTGCCACAATGGCTATAAACAGTTCAATTGGCGTTGTAACCACACCGATCCAAGTAGAGGAGATTGCATTACATCCAGCAGTTGTTCTGGCTTCTCTGGCTGTTCTAGTTTGCCTGATTCTTAATCTGGCCGGAATCATTCTCGGCGTGATTGGGCTTATTCTCAAAAATCGAAAAAAAGTCTTTGCTATTATTGGAACCATTCTCAGTGGAGCCATGATCCTGGCGTTTGCAGGGCTTATTATTGCAGGTATCTATATGATGTAGAAGCGTATATCCGCTTCACATTCATTTCTCAAAAAACGATAATGAAATAACACTAATCCATCTCAACTTGATTTATTTGATCCATCCTATTGCCAAATTTTCGTATCCAAAGGAGATTGACATGTCACGAATCAAAATTTTCACGGACAGCACAAGTGATCTGGCCCCAGCATGGATCCAGCAGCACGATATCGGTATCATCCCTTTATATGTCGTGTTCGGTGAGGAATCACTGAAGGACGGTGCTGAAATTAAGCCGGAGCAGCTCTATGAACGTGTAAGCAGGGATGGGCGTCTGCCCAAAACGGCAGCACCTTCACCTGCGGATTTCATGACGGCATTTCAACCTTACATAGAACAAGGGTATGATATCTTATATATCAGCTTGTCCTCTGAACTTTCGTCAACTTACCAAAATGCAAGATTGGCCAGTTCCGAGTTTCCGGAAGGTCGCATCTCTGTCGTAGATTCTCTGAATCTTTCTTCCGGAATTGCTCTGATGGTCATGAAGGCAGTTCATGCAGCAGAAAAAGGGCAGAGCCTGACGGAGATTACACATCTCGTTGAAGCCATCAAACCGAATGTGCGAACTGAGTTTGTCATCGATACGTTGGAGTATCTGTACAAAGGTGGACGCTGCTCTGGCATGCAAAACCTGATTGGCAGTCTGCTGAAAATTCGCCCCGTCATTCGAGTAGCCGATGGCAAGATGTCACCTGCGTACAAGGTGCGTGGCAAACGGGAAAAGGCGCTGGAACAAATGCTGCAAAACACACTTAACCATAAGGAACAGATCGACCGTGATCTCGTTATCGTCGTGCATACCATGGCCGAGGAAGACGCGCTTAATTTGCAAAAGTCTCTGCAGGAGCAGACTGGAGCACGAGTGGAATTAACTACGGCTGGTTGCGTTATATGTAGTCATTGTGGTCCCAAAACGATCGGTATCATTTATAACACGGTTCTATAAAAGGCCTCTCATCACAAAGCATGTTTCCTTAATGATTAGAATCATGTCTGCTGATACCATCAAAGACCAAGCCAAAAAGGGCATCCCAAGCTACCGTAGCTCAGGATGCCCTTTTTCTATTGTAAACATGTAAAATTAATAACTTTTTGTTTTCAGGTCATTTAAACTTTTGAACGCATATCCTTGCTTACGTGCCTCATCAATGATAGAAGCTAGCGCCTCCGTGTTATCCTTAGACACAGAGTGAAGCAGAATGACTGCTCCCGGATGAAGCTGTTTCAGAACTTGCTGACGTGCATATTCTGTCCCACGCTGCACTTTGGTATCCCAATCTTTATAGGCAACGGACCAAAATACATTAACGTAACCTTGGGCGTGACTCTCTGCAAGCGTCCGATTATTAAAAATGCCACGTGGTGGCCGCAAGAAGGTCGCTTGCTGTCCAGTCAACCGATTGACCTCAGATCGTACCTGATCAAGCTCTGTTCTTATTTTTTCATTGGAAACTCGGGTCATATCGGGATGGCTCCAGGAGTGGTTACCCACAATATGGCCTTCTGCCGACATTCGCTTCACCAATTCAGGCTGGTCTTTCAGATAATGTCCGGTGACAAAAAAAGCAGCTGGCACTTTCTTGTCGCGCAGAACATCCAATATAGCTGGCGTAAACCCATTTTCATATCCGTTATCAAACGTAAGATACAGCTCTTTCTGTTTTGTATCCCCCAGGAAAATGGCATCGTTATGCTGCAATATCTCCTTAAATCCTTCCTGATCAATGGAAGGCAACTGGCCGTTTTGGCTCTTTTTGAAGCCAAAATGATAAGCTCCATTTATTGGCGATGCTTCAGTATGTGCCGGTAATATACCGAACGTCAATACAGCCAGCAGCATGTAAAGAACCATTCGCTTCATTGCTATCCGCTCCTGTTCCTGAAAAATTCGGTTTGTCGTTTCCTATCACGAACACCTTCAGGTAATATGCCACAGGAACAGCTAATGTATGTAAATTCCGATTACAGATCGCTTCACATACTTACACACCATGGAGCCCCAGTTCTCATTTCTTCGTTCAATACCGTTTATTATCTCGCTCGGGATGATGAAACAATTCAAGTAAGGTCTGAGGTTTTCCACTGGAAGCCAACCATTCTCTAACCATCTCTATTGCACGTGTCTGACCATCACCACTATCCCGCCAGGTTAGCAGCTCAATTACTTTAATAATCAGGGCAGACATATTATGATTATCATGTTCAGAGCGATCTGCGCGCAATTTATGATATAGGGCCTCCTGCTCCCAATCAAGCAAAATCTCGTCACCAATGGTAGGTTTCAACAATGTGTATGCTCTACCACATCCTGAACAGCGAACCGCACTGACCTGCTCTTGAGCAAAGATTGCCCGAATATCCTGATCGCAATCCGCGCACTGGAAATATACCTGTATGTTGTGTATGTTATTGTTCATGTTGGTCTTCCTCCTGCTATGTATGTACTAATTCTATACCCGAATTGTCGTTGATTCACGCTAAATTTCGCCAAATTCAGAAGGTGCTATAATCTTGTAAATATGTTAAAATATTATACATATCATAAGTAGGAAGAGGCGGATATCATGTCAAAGGAAGAGCGTAACATTACCTGGCAGCAATCCAGCTTAAACAGGCAGGACAGGGAAAAACATAACGGTCATCGCAGTCGTGCTTTATGGTTCACCGGCTTATCCGGCGCAGGAAAATCCTCGCTTGCATTTGCCCTAGAGCAGTATCTGTACGAAAAAGGAGTTCATTGTTACGTACTAGATGGGGATAACGTACGTCATGGACTGAATCGGGATCTAGGCTTCACGGCCGAGGATCGGCAAGAAAATCTGCGCCGGATTGGTGAAGTATCCAAGTTGATGGTAGATGCCGGTTTATTTGTTCTTTCCGCCTTTATCTCGCCAGATGCACAAGATCGGAATAAGGTTAGACAGCTCTTTGAAGCTGATGATTTCATTGAAATTTATGTACGTTGTTCGATCGAAGAGTGCGAACGACGTGATCCGAAGGGACTCTACAAAAAGGCGCGCAGCGGTGCCATTCCACATTTCACAGGGATTTCTGCCCCTTATGATATTCCAGAAGATCCTACATTGATCATTGATACTGAAGAGCTGTCCATCGAAGAAGCCGTGCATGAAATTGTGCAGCATCTGGAACGTGTTGGTGCTTTTCATCTTCCGAAGCCTGTTAGCAATGCCATCGTTCACTAAATGAAAATGGCAAATCATATTGATTACTTTCCTAATACACATAGATCAAAGGCGCTGCCTCAAATGGCGCGCCTTTTTGCTTTGTTCATTTCGGGATTTACCGAGAGATTCATTGCCCCACCACACCTGCCTGCATATTCAACAGTTTGCTGAACGTGCCTACCGGATCAGTAGATAATTGCTGATAGCCCCCTTGTTGGATAACCCGGCCCTCATCCAATACAATCACTCGATCCGCTGTTCGAATGGTGGATAATCGGTGGGCGATAACAATAACAGTGACATGCCCTTTCAGGCGCTCAAGGGCCTCATGAATGTGCTGTTCGTTCTCACTATCCAGCGCACTCGTCGCCTCATCCAATACCAATACAGAAGGGTTTCGAAGCATCGCGCGGGCAAGCACCAAACGCTGACGTTCACCGCCGGACAAGCGGATGCCGCGATCACCGATAATGGTATCCAGTCCTTGCGGAAGTTTGCGGACAAATGTTGCAGACGAAGAGAACTGTAATGCATGCCACATCTGTTCCTCACTGGCATTTGGGTCAACCAGACGCAAATTTTCACGAATGCTCGTATGGAACAGAAAAGGGTCCTGAGAGACATATCCGATTGAACTTCTCCAGGCTAACAATCGATTTTCGGTTAACGGCACCCCATCCACCAAAATCTGACCGCTCTCCGGACGAATGAGTCCCATAATCAGATCAATCATCGTGCTCTTCCCAGCTCCCGACTTGCCTACAATGGCCGTCATGCCTTTCGCAGGGATGGATGCATACGCTTCGAATAACGAGTAGATATCGCTGCCTTCGTAGCGATAATTGACTTGCTGACACTCTATGGATTCCTTAAGCAACAAGGGTTCAATGGGCCGAACACTGCCATCTTCCTGCTCATTTAGCTTGGCCTGGGCCTTCATTCTAACCGAACGAGGACCGGGAACCGTTAACTCCTCATCATATGGTTCACCAGCATTAACCATTTTTTCGCTAATCTCACGGCTTTTCTCGGTCTCTGTCTGTAACTCTCTCACAATCTGAAACGCGGGCAGCATCGAACTCATATACTCCAGATTGGACTGAATGGACGTGAATCGTGGCCACAACCGTGAAAAAATCAGAATGATGAGCAACAAACTTGCCGGAGGTACAGCGAGCACATGCAGGGATAAATAGATAAAAGCAGCAATAATGACAGCCGCCGATATTCGATGAATCAATTGTGTGCCACTGTTCAACTGGCTGAACTGAATCACGTTACGTTCTATTCGCCCACACATACGTTCAAACCAGCTAATATGTGATTTTTCGAGCATATTGCTCTTAATATCCTTGATTCCGTTAAAGTGCTCTGTAATACCGTTATAATAGCTCTGGGAATATTCCGACGTCTGATCCCCAATCTGTTTTGCCCGTTTCACGAATTTTCTCAAGACAATAAACAATACCAATCCGCAGACCAGGACAAGGGTGGTTAACTTGGCAGACAACCAGAAGGCCAGGCCGATTTGAATGCCGGTGAAGATCAAGGAAGCCGCCATTTGCAGCATAATATTCGTTCCCTGACTGACACGGGCAAGTTCGGTCGTTAATATATGATTAAAATCGGATTTTCGTTTTTGGAGAAAAAAAGACCACTGCGCCATAATGATGGCACGATAGGTTTCCATGCGCAGCGTTCGAACAAATTGCTGCTGAATTCGAGTGTTGCGAATTGTCTGAAGACGTTGTAGCCACGCCTGTCCAGAGACAATGAGGACAAAGGCCAACAGTACCAGCAGCAGCCGGCCATTTTCCGGAAAACGATTTAAAAATTCTGATATCCAGGGTAAGTGCAGACCTGTTGGACCCATTTCAAAAATACCAATAAGACTTAACATCGGAACGAGCATATATATGCCGATTCCTTCCATCAGACTGATGCAGATCATGCCCAGCAGGTTCCAATATAACACTGGGCCCGTTACACGATGCAGTTTTCGCATAAAAAATTGCATTTCCGAAATCATACGTTATCCCCTCTCCGTCATCGTGTTCCTTTTGATTCGCCGCCAGAACCAGAGAAAGGGACGTAACGGAAAATACAAAAAATGCAGTGAACGCGGAAGCGGCAGTTGGTCTACATCCCAGGTACTCGGATACAAACGTTCGATAAAGAAAAACAGCTTCTGCCTTGTGCTTCGCAGTGCGAACAGATAGGAACGATAACTCTTTACATCTGCCGGGCTCTCAATCATCACATTCATGAACACTACGCCGCGTCTGGCTAATTTCTCTCCCGCACGTTCGTGCGAAGACAACAAAGCAAGATAATTGGCATCCAACGGGGTGTCCATTAATACCGAAGCCAGATGAAGAGCTTGTGAACCGATAGATAATCTACCTTCTGCTTTCAGGCGTCGCTCCACTTTTTTGACATCCAGTGGCATATTGCGAATCATCTGGTCGATATCCAGCAACCAGCGCAGTCTGAACCATCCATGTCTTGCACCGTGCGTCACCAAATATGCCCACAGATCCTCCCTTTCCAGCATACGGACAGGCGTCTGGGTATAGGTGCTGAATCGGCTGCGTTTCCACAGTAATTCAAAATCGGTTTCTCTTCCAGAATCCGGGTTAAGCCGCCAATGGATCTCCACTTGGGTTCTTTTGACCGGGTGTTTGTAACAGATATGATGTTCCCGCCATTTCCAGCTGGCAACGGTCGGTGTTCGCTTGCCTTCCTTCGATTCATAACCAAGCGATTCCAGGATCTCTTCCGCGGACTCCACATCATCAAAGGGAATGAGAATATCCAGATCTTTAGAGGTCCGCAAGGAAATATCTCCGTATAGATCATGTGCCAGCGCGGGCCCTTTGAGCGTAATATTCCGAATACCTCGTTCACGAAAAGCACCACACACCTGCTCCATCTCGGCTGTCAGATGTAACATGCGGAACGTATTGGCTGTATATTGCTGCCTCAGGTTTTCCACTACAAAAGCGGGAATAACCGCTGAGTCCAACTCTTTTATTTTCAGATAGAGAACAGAGTACAGTCGATGATGATGAGCGAGCTGCAAAAAGAGCTGCCAGTCCATGTCCTTCATCCGTATTTTGGCGTCCTCAGGGGTTATTGCTGTTAGATCGCCTTTCATCATGCTCAAAATCAGCTTAAGCTCCTGTGGAAATTCCGCTGTATATTGTTCCCACTCATGTATCGTAGACAATCTCCCCAGCTCCCTTCTCAGGACACCGCTTGCCAAACACGCCGACAACCGTATATTGGTCCATTGTATCTGCTCCAGTCACAATCAATTTCCCACTTCGTAGCCATGCATGAGCCATCATTTGGCCTTGTTTATTCCGTGCAGTACCCATATATAGAGTACTCTCCACTTTACGGCGTTCCAGCATCTTCATCGCTGCGATTGCCATGACAAGGCAACGACTCTCCCATAATGTATACCTGCTGGCAATGAGTATAGCTTTAGAAATATTTCGAATCGTCGTCACATCACTTCGATTGAGTCCCGTCATCGGCGTTTCGTACATCGGTGTACCGAGACCAGGAGCAATCTTGGCAAAAGGCATCGCCTTAAGTATTCGTGCCCATCCAAGGTGGACATAAGCTTCCCATACCAATCCACGAATTTCACGCGGCAATGAACGATATGCTTTTATTTTTCGCAACATGGTCTACTCTCCGCGGGTAACGTCAATTAATCCTTCATGCGTCAGATGCTCTAGAAATTGCACAACCTGTTCACGGCATATGTCTTGTTCAATCTCATATTCTGAAGCTAACACTTCAACCAATTCGGTCAATGTTCGTTCTTCACTGATCAGATCCCAGATTCGTCCACCCGTGCTGCCCAGATTATAGTACTTGCCGTTATGGATGCTCATCATGACTTTTTCCCCGCCCATGTCACTGACAAGATTGCCTTCCTTACGCAACACACGGTCTTCCCCATTCATTGGCTTCGTTGCTGTCATTGTCCCGTATACACTCCTTTACGTGCATATTCTGTAATCCGGTCAGCCATCTCAAATGCCGTAAAATCAGAGCCTGACCTCGTGATTCTGAAAACTTCAATACCGGCGGACAGCCGTGAGACCGTCTCGAACAGCCATTGTGCCAGACCCTGCCTGGAAACAAGTCCACTACGAAATGTATGAGAGCACAGCATGTGAAGGCGTTCCAATCCGGCAACTTCCTTCAGCTGTACGGGTTTCAGCATTTCTTCCGGTTTCGGATCAAGTTCAAAAACAGCGGCAATCGGAACGGGTCTATCATGAAAATAGTGCTGAACCGGTATCGCGTATTTCGTAATCTCCGCATGAACCGTTGCGTAATCCTGTTCCTTCATACCGAATCCGTCCAGGCTGGGCTGCCATAACTTTTGCTGCGGATAACCTGGTGATACGATTGCTCTTCCTCCTGCATCCCAAGTCAGTGCCACGACATCATCCGTTAAGAGCGGAAAGCCGCGTGAAGCAAGTGCAGCTGATAAAGTGGATTTGCCTGCACCCGAGTGTCCAACAAATGCATAAGCCCAACCATCAATGACTATCGCACTTCCGTGCAGCGGTAGAATGCCGCGCTGCATCATAATGACGGCCATACATGTGCCCAGCACAAATAATCTAACCTTTTTGTCATCTGCTCCCGCTTGAGGGAATACCACGATGCGGCGTCCTTGTTCCACGAGAAACAGACCCGTATCCTCAATCCGAAAAAAAAGACTGCCATTTCGGGATACAAAGTTATCGCTCCCCACATCCCACTCTTCCCACTGTGCCGCCAAATCAGCTATTTCAATGTGTACGTCCGTATGGGCAGTTAGAGAATCTGTACCGCTCTGTACGATTTGGAGTTCAGGCATTGGGATTTGGCTCAACCAACGCAAGCCATACGCTTCATACTGCACAGGCAACAATGAATGACTCCTCCTTCGCAATCTGCATGTAAGTAAAAAAGCCCTTATATTCGCATTGCTCAATATAAGGGCGGAGGCGAAAAGTTGGGATATTACCCTTTCCGCCCTTCTAAGTATGATGGCACATGTTAAAACTAAACAACTTAGGAAGTCGGATCGTAGAGATCAGCATCGTGGACAGTAATCCAGTCGATCTGTCTGTAACCTACTCCTGCCATCGTTTGGTTCACTTCCAATACTTCCAGTGCTGGTGCTTGCCATTCCTTTTTTTCCATTTGCATCGTGTTCACCTCCTCTCATAAGTCAACTAATTAATGAACCTTATCCCGGTTCATATCGCTACACCCACTAGCTACATCAGAACTTTCGGATGAATCGATACACGATCAGGCTATGCATCATCAACCGCAAGTCGGGGTGGGAAGCGAGCTCCGGCCGAGGGTTAGGAAAGTTTGCGAGTGCGGACTTGATTCGCTCTGTGTTCAATATGCCAGCGACCCGGCTGTCAGAACATAACGCACGCAATTCGGCAGTAAAATCGCCCCAATTGGGAATCATGCGGTGCAACCAATCCGCGGGCTGAACACCGCGCACTCGCTGGTTTAACCTCACTTTGTCAGGTAGCTCAGGTGATGTAGCCCGCCGAATCAAGGCACGGTCCGTCCCTTGATTAACATATTGTTCAATCGGTACGGACAGACAGAAACGAATCACTCTGGCGTCACTCGTAGGATCACGCTCCCACGCACGATAACGAAGAGAGCATTTGGTCGCAACAGCACCATTTTTGTTGGCAATGGCCAGGTTGTTGAATTTCTCTGCCCGTACTTTGAGCGCATCTGCCTGAGCACCGCCTTGCAGAACGATAATGGATTTGAGCCGATCCAATACGCCTGTTCGCCTAGCAAACTCCGGATGGATTAACTGCACCGACGCAGCTTGGGCAGCTCCCTTTGACATGGATTTGAACAATTCCGGATACGCTTTACGGCCCGTAATTTTGGCAATTCGTGAGAACTTCATCCCGGTACGTTCACTGTACTGCTGCATTTCCCGGAGCCACCGGAACCAACGTCCGCTTTTTAGCAAACTGGCGTAATAATCAAGTGCTGGGCCCCAGGAGACCGTGAAGTTGCCCCGCGCTCCAGTCAATAGAATGCCTGCATCCTGCTGACTCGCTTTTTCATAAAAACCCCGAATCCAGAATGAGTTCTCAAAGTATTTATAAGGCATTTCCATAATATCAAGCCAGGTGTCCACTTCACTAAGTGGGCTTCTACCCTCAAAATCAAGATAATTCTCCGTGATATTACCGACATGATTAACCGTAGACTGGATAAACGGGCGTTCATCTGCTAACAGTGTTTTCGATGTGTAATCCGTAAAGTCAGACACCGGAACATAGCTGTACGCATTTAATGTTTTCCCTTGACTCCGCAGTGTTCCTGAGGCAAATCCAACCACAGCCCCAGAATCCAGCCCTCCGCTTAAAGCAGCAGCCACCTGTCGATGCGTTCGTAAACGCGATCCAACAGCTTGACCAAATACCTCCCGGAATGCTTCTACATATTCCCCGTCGGACTTGAGTCTTAGAGGCTCCACTTCGTCCCAGCGATGATATTGTTTCTGTTCCATCCTTCCATCCCTGAAACTAAGCGTATGGGCAGGGGGCAGCTGACTCACTCCGCGATAGACGGTAGAATGGATGTCTGCTGAGTCATGCATATCGGGAATGGCAAGAAATTCGGACAACCAGATTTCATCCAGTTCTTTATGTACACCTTCCAATTGCAGCAACGGTTTCATTAAGGTACAGAAGGCAAACCGCTCACCATCATGCCGAAAATAAAAGGATCTCATGCCCGTAATATCTCTGGCAGCGAAGAGTCTACGCTTGCGATCATCCCAGATTGCGAAGGCGAAATCGCCAAGCAGTTTCTCTGCCATATGTTCATCCCACCGCTGATAGGCTCGCAGGATCAGTTCACTATCCGACAATCCGGCTAACTCCGCCCTCGATATGGACAGTTGATCTGCCAGCTGCTCCCGATTATCCAAAATGGCATCCGCCGTGATAGTCAGACCACTCACTTCATCATATAAGGGCAATTGCTCGCTGACTGACTCCGGCGTAATCCACTGGGCGTGACAGCTTAGAAAAGCTTCATTACCTTTCCATACCCCCGTTGTATCCGCCGGAACGTGGCCCAGACTGGCATATAAGCGCCAACTGTCCTCCCATAACGCTTGCTGACCATCGGTGTGAACAATTCCTGCTATAGCGCTCATGACTTTCCTCCCCGGAGTATCTTGCGCTGTGAAGCCCAGGCGCTTATCTGGTTCCCAAACGGAATCAAGGATTTGATACGCTGAATCTTGCTGTGAGCAGAGGCAAGCTGTACCTTCAATCGTTCCCGCTCATTGTACCCTCGCTCCAGCCGATTATCGGCTGCACGTAATGCGGCTTCCAACTGCCTGATCGTTGTCAATGCGGCCAGAGTCGGGTCAATTGCATCAGGTTCATTCGCTGCCTGATTATCCCTGTTTTCATCTGGAGTATTGCTCACTAGGTCTACAGGCTGCATCCGGTAACCTCGCTGCCAGCTGCTGCCCGTTGCTTCGGAGAATTGACGCGTTAGCTTGGATATGACTTCCTCATCCGGGCCAGCTTCGTAACGTACACCCGTCCATTGCTCGGCTTCTTCGAGCTGTTCACTGTATCCCATCCGATGGAACAGATCTGCGCCTATCACCCGGCAATAGAATTCAACTTCCTGTGGATCGAGTATTTTTTTCCAGTTGTTAACAGAATCCTTATGAGCTTCCTGATGCGAGGACAGAAACGGATCACCGACACCCATACTATAGAACATATTGGACTTTGTACTGTCCACAAAGCGTCCATATTGCTCTATTCCCTCTTCATATCCGATGCCAAGAAAACCGCATAACTTTTCCATTTCGTCCCGAGGATTGGAGACAAGTTGTTCGTACTGAACTTCATAGGCATTCGTGTGTTTGTCCGCAAAATAATCGTTCAAACGGAGCATACCCAGTGTGAGATCAACTGCTTTCATATTAAGGTTCGAACTCTGCAAGCTACGAATCAGTTCGAATCCTTCTCCGGTATGGCGGTTTACCTTTTTGTAGGAAGCAGCTATGGCAAGGGGGTTACGCTGGAGATGAATGCGCTTGGACTGTGGAAACAGGCGATCAAGCCATTCCAGCATATAATAGTAACGAGGAGATTTATCTACGATGAAGTCTGCCCCGCTCCCCTCCAGAAATCCGTTATAGATTTCAAGAGCAAAGCTTCTGCACGCCTTCTCAAAACCTTCATCTGATACCATAGCACTGTAAAACTGACGGATAATTGCACTTCCACCATATGGGCGGGAATCAGCCTTCTGCAAATCTACAAGATTCATCAGAAACCACATCTCCTGTGTGGCAAATACACGGCTGTGATTTTGCAGCATCACGGTGGATAGCGAACTTCCACTGCGAGGCACACATAGTAGTAAGACAAGTCCGTTACCATGAACATCTACCAATGGCAGCCTCTCCTCTGTAAAATTAAAATAAGCATGCAGTTGGTATAGCCCTTTATATCAAAATCCGCTAATAATCCTACTTGGGAATAGGTAATATGGATGATGTACTTTCGACAATTTTTAGATACGATATGTATTCATGCTTTTACTCTATGATACAAAATGTATCATGTCAATCTTTTATTTTCACCTTTTCATAATATCTTTCTATCCACTCTATTCTGTTCTCTGTCGTTTAAGCACTTATACTTACTCTATGACCCTTACCATCTATAACTGTTGCATAAACATGAAAAAGCTCCAGAGCAGTTTACGAATAAACAGGCCCACGGAGCTACTATTATTAATGATGAACATTAGACTATAAAACGTTAATAACCACTCATCCAGTCGATCTTGCCTCTGAGCTTTTCCCCGAAATGGGATGATGCATCCAGCCCTGCCCTTCTTCCGGATCAGCCTGAATCGCATCAGACATCCCCTGCTGCACTTTCACAGTCACTAGCACTGCAATCCCCACAGCGAAAAAGAAAATTAGAGACAGAATCCCCCAACGGGTTGACCCTGTTAATTGGCCCACCCAACCAAATACAAACGGCCCAAAAATGGAAGAAAATTTGCCTGTAATATTCACAAATCCAAAATACTCTCCAGTTCTGCCAGCAGGCATCAAATTACTGAACAAGGATCGCGCTGTCGATTGACTTACGCCCTGCACTACGCCAACCAGCCCAGCGAGCAGATAAAAATGGATGGCTGATGTCATGAAATACCCTAAGATAACGATGCATATGTAAATGGACAAGCTTACCATCAACACCTGCTTCGCGCCCCAACGCTGTGCCCATGCCCCCAGCAACAATGTGCAAGGAAACCCGATAAACTGGGTCAGTAACAAGGCCAACATCAGATCTGCTGTCCCGATCCCAATGCTTGTTCCATAAATCGTTGCCATCAGGATAATCGTGTTAATGCCGTCATTGAAAAACCAGAAAGCAACTAGCATGCGCATCAGCTGCGGAAAACGCCGTATCTGGCGAAAAGTTTGGCCAAGTCTGCGTACACCCACACCTGCATACCCTTTCCACGACTTGGGCATATCCGGTGCGGCAGGTCGACGCGGGGCATGGCGGAATAAAGGAATGGAAAATACCAACCACCACAACGCTACGGAGATAAAAGCAAGTCTTGTTCCCGCAAGTGTACTCGCCATCCCAAACCACCCAGGCTGCTGAATCATCAGCATATTGACCGCAAGCAGCAATCCCCCACCAATATAACCATAGGCGTACCCTTTGGAGGAGACCATATCTCTTCGATCGGCTGATACCAGATCAGGCAGCATCGCATCATAGAACGTGTTACCACCCGCAAAACCGATCGTCGAAATGACCAGCAGTGCAGAAGCGAGCAGCCAGTCTCCCTCCCCAATGATGCTGAATCCGAGTGTTGCGACAATGCCAATGATGGAGAATACTCGCAAAAAATCACCTTTACGCCCAGATAAATCCGCTAATGTCCCCAGTAAGGGGGTTAACAGCGCTACACATAGCATGCCGATGGAATGGGTGTACGCCAGATATGATGCTGCGGTATCTGTATCCAGTGTAGCTGCAGCCACAGAGGCGTAGAAGACGGGAAGAACGGCTGCAAGTACCGTCGTCGCATAGGCCGAGTTGGCCCAATCATACATAATCCATGCCTTAACTGCCCGTTTATCCAAATCGTACCCTTCCTTTGCATACATCCCTTTGAGGGATGCCAAGTAAACACCTTGTCCCTATTGTAAAGGAAGTTCGTCACACTTGTTCATCGTTTCTGTAAAAAAGTTCCGGACGATCTGTACAATTTTAGATGATCCTGGAAGGCAAACTCGCGTAATTGTATCATTTTATCTACTCATGCATCACATATCGTCCCCGCCCGTGAATATACTTAATTACCGACAGGCCAAACTGTGCCGCGTAATCAATGGGGGGTGCCTACATGTCAAATTCACACCAGCCTTACTCGTTCGTCGTATCCCGGGAAGATTGGTCGCTTCACCGCAAAGGGTACCAGGACCAGCAACGCCATCAGCAAAAGGTTAAAGATGTCATCAAGCAGAATCTGCCTGATTTGATTACTGAAGAAAACATCATTATGTCCGATGGACAACAAATCATCAAGGTACCAATCCGCAGTCTGGATGAGTACCGTTTTGTGTATAAC
The DNA here is from genome assembly GCF_057835695.1 of Paenibacillus sp. GL_099_B. NCBI lineage: Bacteria > Bacillati > Bacillota > Bacilli > Caryophanales > Paenibacillaceae > Paenibacillus > Paenibacillus sp. GL_099_B. Next base: position 2,028,998 of record NZ_CM174430.1, on the reverse strand, counting down.
TACCAAAAGCAAAAACATGTGGGGCAGGGAGACGGTGACAGTCAGGTCGGGGATGTCATTGGTCGTGATCCCGCTTCGAAGAAACCAGGCAAAGGTGAAAAGGCCGGAGATCAGCCCGGGCATGACATTGTTGAAGCCGAGGTGAGCATCGAGGAATTGGAAGATATGCTTTTTGCAGAACTGGAGCTTCCGGATCTGAAGCAAAAAGACAAGGATCAGATTGAGACACATACAGTGGTATTCAACGATATTCGCAAAAAGGGCATGCAATCCAATATTGACAAGAAACGCACCATATTGGAGAACTTGCGCCGCAACGCTACTACAGGCAATCCGGGTATTCACCATATCAGTCCGGATGATCTGCGTTACAAGACGTGGGAAGACAAAATCATTCCACAGTCCAATGCGGTCATTATCGCCATGATGGACACTTCCGGGTCCATGGGCTCCTTTGAGAAATATTGCGCACGCAGCTTTTTCTTCTGGATGACCCGTTTCCTCCGCCGTCAGTATGAGAAGGTCGAGATTGTTTTCCTCGCCCATCATACAGAAGCCAAGGAAGTTACCGAGGAAGAATTTTTCACGCGCGGCGAAAGTGGAGGCACCATCTGCTCCTCTGTATATATGAAGGCACTGGAAATTATTGATAGCCGTTATCCACCTTCCAGCTACAATATCTACCCTTTCCATTTCTCGGACGGGGATAACCTGACTTCGGATAATGAGCGGTGTGTCAAACTGATTGGTGAGCTGATGAAGCGCAGCAATATGTTTGGATATGGCGAGGTGAACCAGTACAACCGTAGCAGCACACTCATGTCCGCCTATCGTCATATCAAGATCGACCAGTTCATGTATTATGTGATCAAAGAAAAAGGCGAAGTGTACAAAGCTTTGCGCAGCTTTTTCCAGAAACGGGAAGGAGGCAGCGTAAGATGACAGATGAAATCCGCGACCTTGAATACGCCATTGCCGAGATTATGGAGATTGCCGATGGATTCGGCCTGGATTATTATCCGATGCGTTATGAAATATGCCCTGCCGATATCATCTATACCTTTGGAGCGTATGGTATGCCGACCCGGTTCAGTCACTGGAGCTTCGGGAAAACTTTTCATAAAATGAAGATGCAATATGATTTTGGACTCAGTAAAATTTATGAGCTCGTAATCAATTCCAACCCTTGTTACGCCTTCCTGCTGGATGGCAACTCGCTGATCCAGAACAAGCTGATCGTCGCACATGTGCTGGCTCACTGCGATTTCTTCAAAAACAATGCCCGCTTCTCCAAGTCCAATCGTAATATGGTGGAGAGCATGGCAGCGACGGCTGATCGGATCAGCAACTATGAGATGGAATATGGTACAGAGGCCGTTGAAGCGTTCATTGATGCCGTTATAGCGATTCAGGAACATGTCGATCCACAGTTGATCAAACCCCGCCATTTGGACAAACAACGTTATATGGAGATGAAAATGCGGGAGCAGCGTGGCGAGAAAACGCCAAGGCCGGAAGGTCGCTATGATGACTTGTGGTCCCTTGATGATACCCAGCCCGAGGAAACACCTACGGATGGAATACAGGTACATCACTTCCCGCCAGAACCGGAAAAGGATGTCATGTGGTTTATCCAGGAATTTTCTGAAGTGTTGACGGATTGGCAGCGGGATATTATGAGTATGATGCGTGAGGAAATGCTCTATTTCTGGCCGCAGATGGAAACGAAGATTATGAATGAAGGCTGGGCCTCCTACTGGCATCAACGTATTATACGGGAGCTGGACCTGAACAGTGAGGATACGATTGAATTTGCCAAACTGAACTCTTCTGTCGTGCAGCCATCCAAGCAAAGTTTGAATCCCTACTATTTAGGGCTGAAAATATTCGAGGATATTGAACGTCGCTGGGATAACCCGTCCCGGGAAGAAAGAGAACGTTTTGGGCGTCAACCAGGGCAGGGTCGTGCCAAAATGTTTGAGGTGCGCGAATTCGATTCCGATACCTCATTTATTCGCAATTATATGACCAAGCAATTAACCGAAGACCTCGACCTCTATGTATTCGAGAAAAAGGGCCCGGACTGGAAAATTACCGACAAGTCCTGGCAAAACATACGGGATCAGCTTGTATTTGCACGCATCAACGGTGGTTCTCCGTATCTGGTCGTTCAGGACGCCGATTACCTGCGAACAGGAGAACTCGTGCTCAAGCATCAATATGAGGGCATCGAGCTGGATCTGAAATATATGGAACGGACCCTGCCTTATCTGTACCGCCTTTGGGGGCGTACCGTCCATGTGGAAACACGGGTGGAAGATAAGCCGATCTGGTTCACATATGATGGCAAGAAGCACCACCGCAAGTTTTTATCATAAGAACAAAAAAGGCGGCAAGTCCCTGGCATATGGCGGGGACTTGCCGCTTGGCATTTCAGTGAACTTAGAGAATCGATGGAGTTCCATGCAACCGCAGTGGCACAAAAAAGTCATGCTCCACTTCGCTTGCCGGCAATGGACGACTGAAATAATATCCCTGAATTTCGCGGCAATCATTTTGCATCAGAATATCCAGCTGTCCTTTCGTCTCGATCCCTTCCGCGATCACTTCCATCTTCAGATTTTGAGCCATCGATATGATCGTGGCCACAATCGCCTGGTCACTCCGGCTCTCCGTAATATCCGTCACGAACGAACGGTCAATCTTTAACTTATGAATTGGAAAATGCTTCAAATAACTCAGCGAGCTATATCCTGTCCCGAAATCATCCAGGCTGATTTTGACTCCAAGCGCTGTAAGTTCATTGAGAATACCTGTGGATACAGATGCATCCATCATCATGCTCTCTGTAATCTCCAATTCAAGATAGCGGGCATCGAGGCCCGTCTCCGTGAGTGCATTTTTGACCTGCTCCACCAAATTGGATTGATGAAACTGCTGACTAGACAAGTTAACGGATACCGGAATGAGTGGTCCGCCACTGGCATGCCAAAGTTTCATCTGTCTGCACGCTTCGCGCAGTGTCCAGTTCCCAATCTCATAGATCAAGCCTGTCTCTTCTGCCAAAGGAATGAACACATTCGGAGACAGAACGCCCTTGTCTGGATGATTCCAGCGAATCAAAGCCTCCACGCCGATCATACGGCTGTCTTCTGTACGTATCTGGGGTTGATAATACAAGACCAGCTCATCCCGTTCCAGTGCTTTGCGCAAATACCCTTCCAGTTCAATTCGTTCATACAGCTCCGAATCCAGTTGGGCCGTGTAAAACTGAAAACCGTTCTTGCCGTTTTTCTTAACTTCATACATGGCAGAGTCTGCATGCTTCAACAACGCATCCGCTCCTGTTCCATGATACGGATACATTGCGATCCCGATGCTGGCTGTAACGTAAAAGTCATTTTCCTTTAATCGATAAGGTAGCTGAATCGCTCGAACAATCCGTTCTGCCAGTTCGGCTACCCGATCCTCATTCCCCTGCTCATTCGTAACAACCAGTGTGAATTCATCGCCTCCCATACGAGCAAGCATGACATTATCCGTCGCGTTCGGGTCTGAATCCTGGAATGCACTCATAATTCTGCTGCTCACTTCTCGAAGAAACACATCTCCAATGGAATGTCCCAGGGAGTCATTAATCATTTTGAAACGGTCAATATCCATCACCATAACCGCAAATGAACTTCCTGCTGCCCCAGAAGACGCGATCGTGCTCTCCAGCACATCATCCAGCTTGCGACGATTGGGGAGCCCGGTCAGCGGATCGTGCAGAGCCTGATGGCGGATGCTTTCCTGAGCCTGTTTCTCCTCGGTGATATCTTTGATCAGAATGTGGCTTCCCTGATGTTTACCATCAATCAGTACAGGCACTACAGCGATACTTAGATCAAGAATATTTCCCTGAACGTTTTTCATTTTTCCCATAAAATGCTGCTGCTCACGACTATCATCATCCCAAACCACATGATGCATTTCACTTGCCCAATGAATATCAACGTGCTGTGCAATCTCATCAATAGAACGATGAATGATCTCTCTTTCTTGGTACCCTGTAATACGTGTAACTGCAGCATTAATCCCCTTGATAGCCCCTTGCTTATCCACCGAAATAATGGCATCTGAATGGTTTTCGTACAGGGCCTGATACCACTGTTCATTTTCGTGAATCCGGCGATCTTTCTGAGATAAACGCTGATTAATAAAGATACCGAACAAGGTCAACCCCAATGCAATAAAAGTACCCGCTGCGATCAGATACGCGAAAAGTGAAGGTTCAATCTGCATCCTCGAACCAGCCATTGCGTCATGTGCATGATGAAATCGTGCAGCTGACATCCCTGTATAATGCATTCCCGAGATGCCCAGCCCCATAATAAGTCCGCTGCCCATTTTGTACACCCATGTATAACGTGACTGATGCTGCCGGAAGAAAAACATGAGCCATAAGGCAGCAAATGAAGCTAAAGCTGCGATCAGGATGGATAACACCACCCTGTCTGGTTCATACGTTATGGGTACCGACATGGCAGCCATTCCGATATAATGCATGCTGCTAATACCTGCGGTCATTAGCACTCCTGATATCAGGAGCTTGCTTATTTTACCTGACTGCTGACCTGCAATATTTAACGCTACACCAGATGCAATGATTGCAAGCAGAACGGATAGAAAGACCTCACCTGTGGAATAAGACACATGCATGGGAAGAACAAAAGCTAGCATGCCCACAAAATGCATGGACCAGATTCCCAAACCCATGGAGACTGCCCCGCAGGTAAGCCAGACATTCCGGGACATGCCTTTAGCCAGACTTACCCGTCCCGCAAGGTCAAGCGCTGCATAAGAAGCCAACGCTGCAATAATGTAAGATAAAATAACCAGTTCTAAGTTGTACGTTCCATGTAGGTGCTCCACTCACTTTGTCCTTTCAACCGGGAAATGCCTTGTATGTATGCAAAATGTAAAAAAAGAAGCGAGTGCACTGTCTGGATGACAGGCACTCCCTCCATATCATTTGTCTGGAGACCACCGACTTGTTATAAAGCCAAAGTCATACATCTCTAACCCGTTAATATTGATGTATATAGTCTAAACGTCCCAGACGTGGAAATCAACACTTTTTTCCAGAAAAAACGGATGTTTAATATCGCCGAATTCCCATCCACCATGCGCCTTGGAGGCGTTTATTTTCCCCTTGCCATCCTTTCCTCGCTTACCTTATTCGCCTTGGACCAGTTTCGCCTTCTTGCGAACTTCTTCGGTCATCGTCTGCTCATAACCCTTCACATCGAGCTTGTTGAATTCCTTCACATATTCACCCCAGACCTTGTTAAAGTCATCCGGGCTGGAGAGGACCAGTTTGGGCGCATATTTCTTTTGCAAATCCGTACGTTTCTGCCCATAGATATGGGCTGGGGAACCTTGATCAAAAGCAATGCTCCAAGCCGGGTACCATGGACGTTCATCCGGCGCAGCGAACAGTTGGGAGAACGTCTCCACGCCATACTTCTTCAGAATGAGCTTATCTCCATCCGTATAGGAGAATTGGGCAACTTCGGGTTGTCGTTCTACACCGACAGAATTACCGTCAGGCAGAGTCGATCCATTACCGTAACGCGGCCAGCTGTACTCAAAGTATTTGAATCCGAACGATTGACGGAACTCATCTGAGTCCGTTTTCTGGATCATTTCTGGTGAGCGCGTAAATCGCCCCTTGTCATCCACTTCGTAGGTCTCTCCTTCGATCCCCCAGTTGGACAGAATCTGATTCTCATCCGTTAACAGGTTATCGAAAAATTTGATAATACGGACTGGATCTTCTGCGCTTACGGTGATGCCAATCCCCCGATTATTAACAAAGCTCGGCGAATCAGTATACTGATCCTTGTTGTTTGCATCGTACACAATAGGCAGTGCCATATAACGCAAATCGTCGTTGCCAGCTTCCTTCAAATGGTTCATTTCCTGCCCTACCTGCCAGGCATAATCAAAGAATCCAAGCACTTTTCCATTGGTCACTTTCGCAAGATACTGGTCATAGTTGTCGACAAAGGAGGACTTATCGAACAGTCCCAATGAATTCATTTCATTCAGCTTCTGCATCCAGCGTTTGGTCTCTTCGGTCAGCCCATAGTCCCTGGCTTCCTGAGTCTGCATATCCACCATAATGGCTCCATCATTCGGATAACCTGCAAGATGCATGGCCGGGTTAGTGATCGTAAAAAATTTATCATCATACGTTAATGACAGGAATCCAGTCAATCCTTCATCTTTGTGTTTGTCAGCGTATTGTTTAATCAGAGCCATGTATTCATCCAGTGTGGTGATTTTTGGATATCCAGTCTCCTTCAATACACGCCGCTGTATCCAGAAGGCACCTTGATCCACATTCGGATTAGGCAGATAGTCTCCAACCACTGCGCTCATTGGCAGAAAATAAATGTTGCCGTCTTCCTCTTTCATCAGATTGTAGTACGGCTCATACACCCGTTTAATGTTTGGGCCATACTGATCAATCAGATCGTTGAGAGGAATAAATGCACCGGCATCCACGATTTTGTCAATAGCCCCGTCCGGCACCATCACATCCGGGTATTTATTACTCGCAATCATCGTTCCGATTTTGGTATTAATATCACCCACAAGGTATTCAATTTTGAAATTAACCCCCGTTTGTTCCTCCAGCTTTTTACCGATTGTGGTTTCATTTGTATTGATGTCCTTGCCGGAACCCGCTTTAAAATACGAGAATGTAACTTTCTCTGTGCTTACTTTGTCGCCTCCCCCTGCTCCGGCTTCCGGTTTAATCTCACTTCTTCCCCAGGAACAAGCCGTCATCATGGTTAAAGCTAATACTGCCGGCAGCCAGCGCTTCAGCATGTGGTTAACCAATATGAACACACCCTCTTTCTCCCTCGACTTATGTAAGCACTCTCATTGCGTTGGCGGATTTGATGAATCTTCAAGGGGTAAACCAATTTCCACACGTGTGCCTGCCCTGGCAGCGCTATCGATCTGAATATGGAACCGGCTATCGTAGATCAGCTTCAGACGATAGATGACATTCTGTACACCTACGCGATCACCCATTGAGTCTTCCGTTTCCACGTAAGAGAGTAGCTGCTTTCTTTTGTCCTCTGTCATACCTGCCCCGGAATCCTCCACCACACAGATCAGTTCTGTACCTGTTCGCCGAATACAAAGCCGAATTTCTCCGCCTTCCTTCAGTGGTTCGATACCATGAATGCTGGCATTTTCAACAAAAGGCAACAATGTCATCTTGGGAATGGAACAATCCGCAGCCTCTGGGTCCAGAACAATCGTATAATTCAGCTTGTGACCGAAACGATATTTCTGGATTTCAAGAAAACAGGTCACATATTCCAATTCTTCCTGTATGCTGACTTTATCCCGATTCCAGGTTAGGGCATTCCGAAAAATTTTAGCCATATGATAAATAATTCGTGCCGTCTCATCCTCATCTTTCATGAGGCTGCGCATGCGGATGGTCTCCAGCGCGTTGAACAAAAAGTGTGGATTAATCTGGCTCTGCAATGCATTTAATTGGGCATGCCGCCGCTGTAACTCCAAATTTTTATGTTGAATGTCTGCCACGTAGACGTCGTTAATCAAACGATGGATCGTCATCGTCATGCGATTGAATTCGGCTGTTAGCTGCCCAATCTCGTCCGACGATTCCGGCTGTCTGATCGGTTCAAATCGCTGATGCTTCACTTTTTCCATGTGTTTCAGTATTCGTGCCAGCCTCACGTGGATTGTACGTGTCATCCAGATAATGATCCAAGTCGGCAGAATCAGATTGATACAGGCCAGTACAACGACGAGGTGACTGGATTTGCCCAATTCCTTGTAAATCTCGGATTCATCGAACACCCCATTGATTTTCCATCCCTCCATTTCACCTGACAACGGATAGGCCATTTCGAACTCTTTCTTACTTTGTTGATCCATGACATCGCCATAATTTACGAGTTGACTAGTCCATGGAATACCAGAATCCGTCGAGTAGTCTATTTGTCCAGCCGGATTAACCAGATAGAGATTGCCCTGTACGTTAAGATTGGTGAAAATCTGGCGAATCGTCGACGGCTTCAGATCCAGTCGTACGAACTTTTCCTTCCATCCGGGCAGAGCTTCATAATAATTCAGTTTGCGTAAAATGCTGAACGTCTGCCGATTCCCTTCGGGGCCGGATCTCATTAGAAGGGGGGCGGAGTGTTCACTGTTTGCCAGCAGCCTGTATGGCTCGGACTGTCGAACCTCTTCGGTCAGAAACTCAACTCCCCCGGAAGGCAGTACACTTTCGTTATCCACATATATCGTCAAGCCTTGGAGGGAGCGGTAACCGGAGTAATAGGTATTCAGGATTTTGCGAAGATAAGAATCGTAGGCTTCGATATACTGAACCGGATTTGTGTAATTCACATCCAGCATGTCATTTAATATGCTGTCCGTATAAAAGCTTGAGGAGAAATCTGCCGCATTGCGAATTTCCCCCATAAATTGACTTCGAATCTGTTCCAATCCTTTGGAGAGGTCGGCCATTCGCTGGGATTTTACATTCGCTATGGTCACCTGATAGAAAATAACATTAGTCAGGATAACGGGTACGAGTACAAAAAAGAGATATAAGATCAGCATTTTATCGCGTAAGCGGATATTATTAAAAAAGTTGAGCTTCACGCTTTCATCTCCCTACCCTTCATCCATGATGCGATTTCGATATTCCGTAGGAGCGCATGATTCCGTTTTCTCAAATTGAGTTGCGAAATAATCACTGCTTCCGAACCCAACCCTCTCGGCAATTTCATATACTCGCATATCCGTCTGACGCAGCAGCTTCTTGGCTTCCTCCATCCGAAGCTGAAGAAGGAAGTCGTTGAAATACACGCCATACACCTTGCGGAAACGTTGCCCCAAATAGACCGGATTCATGTAAAATTTGGAGGCAATACTTCTCAAACTAATATTGCTGCTGTAGTTGGCTTCAATATAATGTTTGATTTTTGTCATAGCTCCCCTGTGATTGTACTGACGCTGTTCCGCCAGTTTACGCGCTGAATCCAGCATGAAAACCGTCAACAACTGTCTGGCTTCAGCCAACGTTCCCCGATCTGCTTGCCATGCCAAAATTGGTTTGAACGAAGGTATCTCTTTCACATTCGCCTCAGCCGATTTCAGAATCGATAGTACCGCTGAGATCAATTGGTGAATTGCTGACGTCACGGCAACAGGAGCGTAATTGGCCGTTCTCATACCGGTGAACCATTCACCCACTGCATGCTCCAACGCCTGAATCCGTTGTTCCTCCATAAGTGTCAGGAGTTCCTGCTCCTTTTCATGATCGGTATGCACCCACTGTACAGGTTCATGCTGCATGTCATCATACAGGACGATCCCGCTCTTCTCTGAAATAAATTTATAGGAAATGGCCTTCAGTGCGGTCTGATAGGCATGTCCAATGAGTAAAGGTTCATAACAAACCTTCCCGATATATATGCTTACAGAGTCATGACCCATTTCGGCGAAGCAGGATTGCATTTGCCCGGCAACCGCATGTAGATTCATTGAATAGGGGCGTAGATGTTCCGCAGTTAACAGAACTCCGATACGTTCGCCGTGCTCTTTTACATGAAGATACGAGCGATTTGCATACATCTTTCCAAGAACAGACTGCACAATCCGGCCAAAATTCTCTCCGCTCCTGGCTCCCAGCCCCTCTTCTTGAGCATTATCCGAAACCCAAAAATGTAGCGTGTTATTCTCAACCAGCAGATATGCCAGCGGGTCGCCAGCACGTGTACCCGTCAGTTCAGTCCACTGTTCAAGCGTTCCCGATTCCGATTCGCCATAGATAAACTGATCAAGTAATCTGACGTATTCCTGCTTACGTCTGGTTTGTTCAGCATGTTTGTGACGATTCAACTCCTCCGCCAGCTTGCGTAAAGTCCCTTCCAGTTCAATTTCATCAATTGGCTTCAAAATATAATCCTGTACCCCGTACCTTACGGCCTGCTGGGCATAAGCAAAATCATTATATCCGCTCACGATGATAAAATAGGGCTGTTTGCACTTGGTTAGAACCTGCTCATCACGCTCAACCGTACGCCGGATCAATTCCAGTCCATCCGTCTCCGGCATGCGTATGTCCGTAATGACAACGTCTGGCTGTAGCTCTTCAATCCGGGTACAAGCCTCATCCCCATCATTCGCCTCTCCAGCCACTTCGAACCCGCATGCTTCCCAGCGGATCAGTTTGCGGAGTCCTTTGCGTGCGTATACTTCATCATCAACCAGCAGTACCCGATGCATGACCATCACCCTTCCCATTGAATGACAATTGCAGTGCCCCTATATTCAGCAGCAAATAAAGTAAGCGGTTACATAATTTTTTTTGTATTATTCTGCCTTTTATTGTTAAGGTCTGTGTGGCAAAAAGTCAACAGCTTTTCCTGCCATCTTTGCTCAGCAACTTCTGATCCCCGTTATTTCTTAAACTGAAATGACATACCAAAAAAGCACAGCCCGTAGGCTGTGCTGGTTTGAAGACCTTTACGCTTGCACAGGTGCAGTCGTTTGACGAATCACCAGATTGGATGGCTCCGTAACGACTGGAGGAGTATATGCAGGATTCTCAATCATGGCGATCAGATATTCGATGGATTTGATTCCAATGGAATGAATGTTTTGATTAATCGTGGTCAACCCCGGTTTGAACACTTCCGCATAATATGTGTTATCAAATCCGACAACAGATACATCCTCCGGCACCCGTAAACCATGCTTCTCAATTTCGTGGATCGCACCGAAAGCAGACATATCTGAAGCACAGACAATCCCCGTAGGCTGGTCCTTCAATGCAAGCAATCGGCGAGCTGCCTTACTACCACCATCGAAAGAATAGTCACAGACCTCCAGATACACCGTTGAATATGGAATGCCGCAGACACGCAAGCCTTCCCGATATCCATCCAGTCGAAGATTCGCTACGGCAGGCCCAAGTGTACCTGAAATATAAGCAATTTTCTGGTGACCCAGTTCATGCAAATGCTTCACACTCATGGCAATGGCATTTGCATTATCCGTCGTTATGTATCCTGCCCGCTTGCCAAACAAGTCGGTATCAACGAACATCGTCGGAATCTCCGCAGTAACCAATTCCTGAATACTCTTGTTGTCTCTTCCTTCCCCGAATACAACAACGCCATCCACATTACGGCTGCGGCAATGTTTAATAAACGAGTATGTCGGATCATCAAAACGTGTAGATAAGCGAACAAGATCGTATCCGCTGTTTTCCAGCGCTGTTTTGATTCCTTCAAGCAACTCCGATACAAACGGATTGGTAAAAGGAACTGTCAACAATACACCTACCGTCCAAGAACGGCGTTTTACAAGTCCACGTGCAACCACATTCGGTTGATATTTCAATAGTTCGATGGCTATATTGACTTTTTTGCGAGTTTTGTCACTTACATCGGGATAATCGTTCAGCACTTTGGAAACGGTTGCAACAGATACGCCCGCCTCTTTGGCCACATCATGGATAGAAGCCACCTGATCACCTCAACCTCTTTCAAATCCCCTGTCTCCGGCTGCATTCACTATAACATCGGCAGGTTTGTCTACCCATTATAGCTTAAAACAGCCAGAAACGGTATCACAGCTTCCAGCCAGTATTACCGCCTATTCCTGATGATCCAATTTCCTGAGATCAAGTGCCAGTTTCTCCATAGTGGTAGCAAAAACCGCAAGCTCTTCTGAACGGGATGCCTGACGCCTTGCTCCCGAAGCAGTGTGCTCTGACTCCTGTTGAACACTGCCCAGCTTCTTCATGATCTGTGCCAGGTTCGACTGGATTTTCCCTTGAGCCTCACGGGAACTAGCCGCAAGCTTGCGAACCTCACTGGCAACCACCTCGAATCCCCGGCCAAATTCTCCTGCATGTGCAGCTTCAATGGCAGCATTCAAGCCCACTAGATGACTCTGATCCGAGATTTCACGAATGATCTCACCCATTTTGCCAATCTGATGAATCTCCTTGGTCAACTCTTCCAATAGTCCATTTGCCTGATCCTGAGAGGCTGCCGTTTCCCTGGCCACATCAGAGATCGCCTGAGCATTTTCATTCAATTCACTAATCATGCCCGTCAACTGCTGGGTAATCTGTGTGATCGCCAGCAAAGTATGCTGCTGATCTTCAGCGAGTTGATTTAATTTTTCCTTTTCCTTCTTCTCGTAGGCCTCCAATACAAGCTGTGAATCGAGGTTGAACATTTTACTAAGGGCCTGGATGACCAGATGCCAGCGTTCAGGGATGACTTGCTGGAATATGCTTGTTGCAATATCGAGGTAAACCATATACGTGCCCAGATAATAATCTTCGGACAAACCAATGCGGGAATGGACCAGTCCGATTGCAATGCGCTGTTCAATGTATGCATCATCAACTACACCATCGGTCATGGATAACCAGTATACCTTTTGAGTTTCCTTCAAACGGTCAATGGAAGAGAAGCGGGCAATTAGATCGACTAAATTCGGATAATTTCCCACATGGTTGTAGAAGTGGTCCACCACTTCGTCAACGACTTTCTCAAAAGCAGGTCGATGATCAGCAAGCAATTGCAGATCTCCGGCGGTCAATCCAATATAATCAAGTTGTTGTTGTCTTGCTATAGCAATACTCATAACTAGTTCTGTCAGCTCCTTAATAACCACAAAAAATATTAAATTGTAAATATCTGTATCGATTATAGACTAAATGACCTAATTTAACATATACCATAAGAACTAATTTGTCATGGAATTGACCTTCTTTGTCAGTTTATTAGTCTTAATTGTACATCTACCCATATAAAAAGACCCCTGACCCTGCTGTGAAGGAGCCTCACAGCAGGCGTCAGGAGCCTGATCCGGAATGGTTCGTTGCAGATCAGCGATTCAACAGACTGCCCACATAACGGAGCAGTTCATTCGCGCTGGCTGCGGTATATCCATGTTCTTCAATCAACCGCTTAATGACTTCATTCATGCGTTTCAGCTGTGTCGCATCTGGCGTCTTCGTTGAAGTTGTAATTTTGACAATGTCCTTCAAGTCAGTGAACAGCTTTTTCTCAATCGCTTCACGCAAGCGGTCATGACTGCTGTATTCGAATTTCCGCTCCTTGCGGGAATAAGCCGAGATGCGGATCAATATCTCTTCCCTGAAAGCCTTTTTGGCATTTTCGGAAATACCGATCTGCTCCTCAATCGAACGCATCAAGCGCTCATCCGGGTCCATCTCCTCATCTGTCAGTGGATCACGAATTTTGGACCAGTTGCAGAATGCCTCGATATTATCGAGGTAATTTTCGAACAGCGTTCTAGCCGACTCTTCGAACGAGTAGACAAATGCTTTCTGCACTTCCTTCTTCGCCAATTCATCATATTCTTTACGTGCGAGTGCAATAAAGTTCAGATAACGTTCTCGTTCATCTTTGGTAATCGAAGCATGCTGATCCAGACCATCTTTGATCGCCCGTAGGATATCCAGCGCGTTAATGCACTGAAGATTTTGCTTAATCAAAGCACTGGATATCCGGTTGATGACATAACGTGGATCAATGCCGGACATACCTTCATCCAAATATTCATTTTGCATCTCACGCAGATCGGCTTCTTTGTACCCTTCGACTTCTTCACCGTCATACATCCGCATTTTTTTGACCAGATCCATGCCTTGTTTCTTCGTTTCTTTCAAGCGGGTAAGTATGGAGAAAATGGCTGCAGTCCGCAGGGCATGCGGTGCAATATGGACATGCTTCATATCACTTTGCTGAATGAGCTTGCCATAAATCTTCTCTTCCTCGGAGACCTTCAGGTTATAGGGAATTGGCATGACGATCATCCGGGATTGCAAGGCTTCATTCTTTTTGTTGGAAATAAATGATTTGTACTCGGATTCATTCGTATGCGCCACAATCATCTCATCCGCACTGATCAAGGCAAATCGGCCTGCTTTAAAATTTCCTTCCTGCGTCAGCGATAACAGGTTCCACAGAAACTTCTCATCACATTTCAGCATTTCCTGAAATTCCATCAATCCACGGTTGGCCTTGTTCAATTCACCGTCAAAACGATAGGCGCGTGGATCGGACTCGGAGCCGAATTCGGTAATGGTTGAGAAGTCGATACTTCCCGTCAGATCGGCAATATCCTGGGATTTGGGATCGGATGGACTGAATGTTCCGATTCCCACCCGGTTATCCTCCGAAATGGTGACCCGTTCCACTCGCACCTTGCTGATATCACCGCCATATTCGGTCCGAAGACGCATCTGGCAGGATGGGCAGAGATTGCCCTCAATGCGGACACCGATCTCCTTTTCCACTTCGGGACGAAGCTCCAGCGGAATCAGATGCAAGGGCTCCTCATGCATTGGGCATCCGTCAATGGCGTATATAGCACCCTTCTCTGTGCGGGAGAATTGTTCAAGGCCACGTTTCAGCAGCGTTACCAGTGTTGACTTACCTCCGCTGACCGGACCCATAAGCAGCAGAATCCGTTTGCGAACATCCAGGCGGCGTGCTGCCGAGTGGAAATATTCTTCCACCAGCTTTTCAATGGAACGATCCAGCCCAAAAATCTCCTGTTCAAAAAACTTGTACCGTTTGTGCCCCCCAACTTCTTCCACGCCAAATGATTCAATCATCTGGTACACTCGTGCGTGAGCCGTCATTGCCGGAGTCGGGTCCTCTCTCAGCAGTGCAATATAATCTTCAAATGTCCCGTTCCATGATAAACGGTCACTCTCTGCCCGATGTTCCGCAACGCGTTCAAAAATATTCATGCTTGGTACCTCCCATGGCTCCTTTAGTGTGATTGTCAACCATTCCGAATGGTATGAAGAAATCAATAGAATTACGGCTTGTGCTTGAATACCAATCTTGCGGTCCGGATTAGTCCCGCCACCCTCTGTCCAAACATCATGTATTGTTGTGAAAAGTGTATTACATACCTATGCGGCAAATCGGATAAGTTGACCTCTTTTTTTCAATCTGCGGGTCTTAATTTGAGGCTTTCCCTGTTCTATCAGACATCTTGTGCGCTCAGAAAAAAAAGAACGGATATGATATAATGAAGGTTCTAAATTCAGAAAACGGGACAATAGATGGCCAGAGACGAGCCACTTCAGGGAAGGAGCAAAACGATGGCAGTAAAGTACGAAACCGAGTTATATTCGCCTGTAAAGGCTTTTTTCGAACGACGCGGCTACGACGTGAAGGCTGAAGTCAAACATTGTGACCTGGTTGGGGTCAAATCGGATCAGAATGAACCACTCATTGTGGAGATGAAAAAAACATTTAATCTGTCTCTGCTGTTACAGGGAATGCAGCGCCTGAAGCTCAGCCCCTTCGTGTATCTGGCTGTTGAGCGGAACCGTAGCAAGCGTGGTGCCGTGAACCAGCGCTGGGGCGAACTGACCGCACTGTGCAGACAACTTGGGCTAGGGCTTATCACCGTTACGTTCTACAAAACCAAATCACCTCTGATTGATGTGCTGTGCGAACCTGCTACCCAAGCTCCTATGCCTGGTAGCAGCACCGGTGTCCGTAAAGGCGGTATCCGGCGGCAACGACTGCTAAAGGAATTCGACGAGCGCAGTGGTGACTACAACACCGGAGGAAGCACACGCAGGCAGCTGGTCACCGCTTACAGAGAAAAGGCATTACGTGTGGCTTCCGCCCTTCGCGCTCAGGGAGAAGCCTCCCCCGCCTCAATCAGTAAACAGACAAGTGTGGGTTCCGCTGCGGCCATTTTGCAAAAAAACTATTATGGCTGGTTCGAGCGGCTATCCCGTGGACGATATGTGCTGACGGTTAAGGGTGTGCAGGCACTGACCGAGCATGCTCACATGCTTGAGGATAATGATATGATTGAACGGAGTATAAATGAACTAGAAATGGATTTTTCCTTGAATCAACATGACGAAAGTGAGCTAGAGCTTATTGCGGAAGTAGCGGAGCCCTACCTGATCCATGGAAGGGATGACTGAGGCAACAGGCAGCGTAGCTTTATGCAAAATGCAGATGCACATGTAGAAAAGCCCATCATCTCCAATGGAGATGATGGGCTTTTTCGTGTTTCTATATATAGGCTATTAGAAGCTTGCTGCTACTTCGGAAGCCAATTTCAGACCTGCTGCTACGATCTCTTGGGAACGGTCAGGTGAAGCATTGTGGCCTTCAACGATAACCAGTTCAGGGTTTTGGATACCCCAGAAGTTCAGTACATTTGTTACATATTTCACGGACATTTCAGCGGAAGCCATAGGCTCTACGGAGTAAACTCCGCCACGTGCGTTCAACAATGCCACTTTTTTGTCGCCTACCAGACCTACAGGGCCTTCAGCAGTGTATTTGAACATTTTTCCAGCTTGGCTCAGGTAGGAAATGTAGTTCACCAGTGGTGCTGGAACAGTGAAGTTCCACAGTGGGAATGCAAATACTACTTTGTCTGCTGCCAAGAATTGATCTTGCAATTGTGCCGCAAGTGCTGCTGCTTTTTGCTCTTCTGCAGTTGCTTCGATACCATTAGCGGCTTTGTATCCACCTGTAATTACAGTGTTGCCGTAGTAAGGAATATCTGTATTGTAGAGATCCAGTTCGGTAACTGTGTCACCTGGGTGGGATTCTTTGTATGCGCTCAAAAATGCATCGTACAATTGTACGCTGACTGCTTGATCTGCAGGACGGTCGTTTGCTTTGACAAATAAAATGTTAGACATGTTCGTTCCCCCGTTAGTTAAAATATATGAGTGCTTCTCCTGAACTTGCAATGAATGCAGCTTATATAAAGAAAACAACAACTCATTAATACATATTATATATAAAAATGTTAGTGGATGCAATAACGTAATTACTTTGGGGGTAACATATTTGCTTCCAAATCCAATGCCTGGAACTTCTGTTGTCCCAGGTTCCAGGCATGAATTTGACCATACATTCTTTCTTTCTATATCTGGTTTAGCTCCGGGCTGTAAACTCTGTTATGGATTCACTGATCAGATTCATGCCAAGGAGCAACTCATCCCGGCCGGGATGGCTGAAGTTCAACCGGATGTACCGATGATCCTGTTCACCCGTGGAGCAGAGTGAACCCGGAAGAAAGGATACTCCTTTTAACAGAGCTGCTTTGAGCAGAGCTCCGCTGTCCAATCCATCCTGCAACTGTACCCACAGATACATCCCCCCTTCAGGAATGCTGTACTGGCTCCCTTTCCAACCTGGGCGCTTCAATAATTCGAGCATAAGCTTGAGCCTGGTCTTATACTCCCGGTTCAGCATGGAGAGATGATCACTCCACTTAAAAGGAGAATGGGCGAGCAGTTGATACAACAACCGCTGATTCATGGGACTGGACTGTCCGTCTGCTATCCGTTTTACTGAGGCCATAGCCTGGATCAAGGCCGGATGTCCGGCAGCCCAACCTGTACGCAGGGCAGGTGCTACGGTTTTGCTAAACGAACCAATGTAGAGAACATGTCCACCCTGATCCGCTGTATCCAGCGCAAAGAGGGAAGGATACTTCCGGTAGAAGTCTCCCGGCTCCAATCCATCGAAATGAAGTTCACCATAGGAATCATCTTCCACGAGCAGTACACCATAACGTGAGCACAGATCAAGCACAGCCTCACGCCGTTCCATACTCCACAGCACGCCGGTTGGATTGGAAAAACTGGGTGCAGCAAAAAGCAGCTTCGGTCTCACCTGCTGCATGTGGTGCTCCAAAAGGTCAGGCAAAATGCCATCCCCATCGCCTGTGACGGGCACGATTTTGGCACCTTGCATCTCCAGAACCTCGAGACAGCCTGGAGAGGTAGGATGCTCGACCAGTACGGAATCTCCAGGCTCAAGCAACAAACGCATCACAAGATCGATGGCCTGCTGGGTCCCTGTGGTCAATAGAATCTGCTCTGGGACTGTCCGTATGCCCTTGCGAGCATTCCAATCGTTGTCCAGCCATTCTCTCAACGGTCTATACCCTGCCGGTTCACCATACTGCAATGCGGAGGGTCCAGAACTAAATACAGACACCGCTGCTTCTTCCAGCAATTTGAATGGAAACAGCTCCTCCGCAGGCAGTTCTTCTGCCAGAGAAATGAAATAATCCCGACCAGACATCTCACGTATGTCCCTCAGCGGTGATGTCAAAAGCCTGTTTGTACGGGAGGCGAAGAAATATTTCATCGGTCCGTTCCCCTTTCATCCCTAATCCGAACTGTGCTCGCAGTCCGTAGCCCCTACAACCTATTCCTGTTGGACACTGAATATGACCAGACCGGACACTTGACGAGCCATCGTACATAGGGATTCATGGAGCCATGCTCGTCAGGATACGGTTTTGGTCTGCCTCGCATATAAAGCGTAACGTTCAATCGCCTGTGCCCTGCTGCTTACATCCAGCTTGACGTATATTTTACGCAGGTAATTATCAATCGAACGTCTGCTAACGTTAATCTCACTGGCTATTTTATCATAGGTTACGCCCTGAACAATTCTTTCCATGATAAAAGTTTCGGTTTCTGTTAATTCAACAATAAGTTCTTCTGCCGGTGATTCGACGGGCTGGGCCCATTCCGAACTGGCTAACCAGGATAATGGGATGGATACACATCCCTCACGCAAGCCGGAAATCAGATGAATCAGCTGGCTAGGGGAAGCCTGTTTGGACAGCATACCACTAGCACCAAGACTGATCAGATGACGAAATAATTTTACATTGTCCTCGTCCGTTAGAATAATGATGTGACTATGAGCCGACAGATTTTTCATTTGGGATATATACTGATCCGCCTGACCCTCAGGAAGCCGATAATCCATTAAAATCAGATCGGGCTGGTGAATGTTCACCAGGTCAAGACCTTCGGACCCGGTCGAAGTCATCCCCCGTACCAACAGATCCTGCTGTTCTTCCAAAATCAATTTCGTACCCAGCATGCTGGTGGGGTGGATATCTACGATGACCACCTGCCATACTTTTTTCATTGTTGTTCCCCCTGTTATGTATTGGACAAATTCCTTTTCTACCATCAGCCATGATAATGCCTCTATCCTTGCGACAGTCCGTGTATAGAAGAAGTAAAAGTCGGATAATGTCGAAAAATAGAAAAACGCTTGATACAGCTGTAAGAACAGCTCTATTTCTACTGTATTTTGCTGTCGTCACATCAGGACTTTTGTCTTCCCAAGCGAAGAAAGATCAAAATATAGTATAAATTTCCTGCATTTCTATCTAAAAAAGTCGAAAAACTTGCCCAAAGTTCCTACTTATTGCATCTATAAGAAATTGTATCCTAGGACTTCCTTCCGATGCAATCTCTTTTTATCCTATTACTCAAAGAATTTCATTTTTGCGTAATCAATAGTGGCGTGATAGAATGAGGACTGGAAAATTTTTTGTACCTATAAATAACCAGGAGTGATGATATGAAACCTTCTGTCCAACCCTCTGACATCCATCACACCCGGAGCGCCAAAGGTAAGGCCGGATCTTCAGTCAAGCTGTTTCTGGTCATGTGGATTGTTCTCATTGCACTTGGAGTACTCGGAACCTACTATTATAGTAACCACCTCCAGCAACAGATGATTAATCAGCTTCAGACCCATAATCAACAGCAGATTGCAGCGCTCAAAGCCGACTACGAAAAGCAGCTAACAACGATATCCAAGGAAGTAGCGGACCTGCAGGGCCAGGTGCAGTCCTTTAATGAATTGCTGACTTTCACCAAGGATAATGCAAACGATAAAACCGACAACAGCAACAAATTGTATACCCAGCTGAGCGAAGTCAAAAAACAACTGGAGACACTCCAGAAAAAGATGGACCTGCTCAAATGATTACACCCGTAAAAAAGGTTAATCGTTTATTTATGCTTGCACTTGCTCCTTTTGTTGGATTGATGTTATGCATGCTGCTGATTCGTCCTCCGCTTGAACCCGGAGATTTCATTAATTCCGGTCTGGCTGAAGAGAATGTTACACCCCGGACCCAGGCAATTAGCCAGGAGCTTGCAGGGGCAAAAGAAGCTGCTGTTCAGACTTCTTCTTCTATTAAAAGAACAACACAGCTGTACAATCAGACAACGAGTACGATGTCGACGCTTGTACAGAAGGCTACGGTTCAAGCCGCTCGCCCGGAAACGATCTATAATCAACGAATCTCATCCAAGCTGGGCATTCCGTTTGAACGGATAGACAGTGATCGACTTACGATTGAACTCTATAGGGTCAATCCAGGCCCCTATAAGGGCTATGCGATGAAAATCAAGCTAAAAGACCCCACGGCCATGAAGATGGCTCTGGACAGCGAGCCAGGCCGATCTGAGACAACCATGCAGGCGGTCAAGCGCAGCGGTGCCATTGCCGGAATTAATGCCGGAGGGTTCGCCGACAGCGGCGGTAAACGGTATCCGCTGAGTACAACCGTTATGGATGGCAAGTATGTGAATGGTTTTCAGGCCAGCTTTAAGGATCTGTTTTTTGTAGGTCTTGATGATGCCGGTAAGCTGGTAGGCGGTAAATTTTTCGACAAAAGTTCCCTGGATCGCCTACAACCACAATTTGGCGCCACATTTGTACCCGTGCTCTTGCAGAATGGACAAAAAACGGTCATTCCAGCCAAATGGAAAGTTTCACCCAAGCGGGCCCCACGCACCGTGATCGGCAACTACAAGGACGATCAATTGTTGATTATCGTTGTTGACGGGTATAACGAAGGGGGCAGCTCAGGAGCCACCCTGGAAGAGCTGCAAGGACGTTTGTACAAGCTTGGCGTAGTGGACGCCTATAATCTGGATGGCGGCGGATCGTCCTCACTCATCGTGAACAACCGGGTTGTGAATAACCCTTCGGACGGGAGCCTCCGCCCGGTACCTACTCACTTTTTATTTTACAAATGATGGAGTGAAGCATTCCTTTTCTTCTTATAATGGTTATAATAGAAGTAAATGAGATTGTGCAGGAGGTGCTATGGTATGTCATTTTCACTGACATTTTGGATTATTGCAATTGTATTGGCTCTCTTCCTTACAGGCATTCTCACTTCATCCTACAACAATGACAAAACCAAGGGCCTTTAAAGGGCCAAGCCTCTCCTGGTGAGAGGTTTTTTCATTTTATAATGGGTCAAATAAACAAGCTAAACAAGAGACAAGGCTTAAAAGAATGCTTCAATTCTTCTAAGCCTTGTCTCTTGCTTGCTGTACAGTCGTCGTTTGACACAACATCCATGGAATGAAGAAGGGGCAGCGTCGTCAATAGCTAACCGCCTTTTCACCCTGGGCTTGCGCAAGATATTCTGACTGAACCTGGCTGTTTACCGACCCGCCCTCCACCAGTGTCACGTAGATGCGTTCATGATCGACTGGCTCTCCAGCAATAATCTTGATTAATTGTTCGGCTGCAAGTGCGCCCCATTTTCGTTTGGAATAATCAATCGTGACCAGTCTTGGCTGCACATATTTGCTAAGTTCAATATTATCAAATCCGATAATATCAATCTCCTGACCAATGTTTAACTCGCTATCAGCGAGCCGGTCACACATCCCAATCGCCATCTCGTCATTGAGACAAAATACCCCAACTGGTTCAGTATATTCCTGAATAATACGTTCAGCTGCCCGTTCTCCGCCACTCTTCTCGAAATCTCCTGTGATCTCAATCCATTCCACATTCGCTTCCCGCTCCGATACTTGCCTCACAGCCTTCAACCGCTGAGCCGAGTCAAAGGAACCTTCAGGACCTGTCACGACATAAATCTTCGTGTGTCCCTGTTCAATCAAATGCTCCATCGCAAGGGTTGCTCCTGCCTTGTTATCCAGCAGAACCTGATTAATATTGGGGTGATCCAGTTCCCGGTCAAGAACGACAATCTTGTGTCCTCTGTCCGCATATTGTAATAGTTCCTTGCTCGCAAATGTATGATCCAGAATGACAGCACCATCAATCATTCGCTCCGGAAGCATTCGATGAGATTGTTTCCCGCTGCACACAATCAGGTCGTACCCTTGCGCGTTACATACAGATTTCATACCACTAAGCAAGTCCCCATATACATCCCCGCTAAAATCCGTCAGAAATACACCCAGAATTTTGGATTCTCTCTTCTTCAATGTTCTGGCAGCAGCATTGGGAACATAGTTCAGCTCTTTGGCGATAGCCAAAATTTTGGAACGGGTCTCATCTGTCACTTTGTTGCTACCATTCAGAGCATATGACACGGTAGAGATCGAAACTCCCGCCTGTTTGGCGATATCCTTGATACTGACCACATTCTTCGCTCCCCTGTTATGTTCATCAGGCCCTTCGAAATCGAAGGACCTGACATCTAAAATATTTATACTTGATAAAATGGACTAACGTTTACACGATTAACTGTAAATCTCAATCACGTTATTCTCGCTCAGGCTCTGTTCAAGCTCCTTGCGTGAAATAAGCAGTCCACCAAGACGATAAGGTTGTTGCAGCCTAGTCGCATCCAGTTCCTTGCCATTCAGAACAATACGTTGTACGGCCTCTCCGCTGAGATGATAGACGAAGGTTACTTTTTTGCCGGCAAATTGGAAATCAAAATGCAAGCCATCCAAGCTGACAGGTAACACAGGGTCCAGAACCAGATCTTCTTCCTCCTGACGAATACCCAGGGCGTTCGAAATGAGCTGATTCATGTAGATTCCCGGTCCACTGGAGTAGATTCTCCAGCCACCCTTCACCTGCACATCGCCGGTGCGAAGCTTATCGAACTGCTCCTGCGCTGCATAACGGTTGTTGAATTTCCCGTCAGAGCTGCTGAAGTAGGCATTACTCTGGCGTAGATCTGCGTTAGGAACAGCTTCCTGAATACCCACTGGATTGATAATGCCTAGGCCATTCCAGACCTCATCCGGGTTGCCCAGCTTCGCCATGGCTTCAATATAGCGGATGTGAGCATGAACATATTGCAAGCCCACTTCACGTCCGAAGTTGGATGCCTGCTCTGCACGTTTGAAATGAGTGCTGACGCCGCCATCATACTGTGCTGGACGATTCATCAATCTAACGCCATCAGGGCAGTACAGCTTGTCCTTGATCAGTTCATAATGGGATTGGGCTTGCTCAGGCTCCAGCAACTCGGCAATCATGCTGCGTGTCATGGGCAGCAAACGGTACTGAATACCTGTCTCGCTGTCATCCGGATGCAGCATGCGCTTCGCTTGTGCCGGATCTTCCATATATACAAAGCCTGGAATCACATCGGTATCCAGCATGTACTTGCTGAAGTCCTTTTTCACACCCGCTGCCATATCGCTTAATTCGGAAGAAAGCTCCGGTTTCACAGGCGCGAGCGCTCTGGATAGCTGCTTCAACGTTTGATAGGTGAGCGCTACTGTCCAGCTGCTGACCATATATTGCTTCAATTGAGCATTGGCAGGCTGTAATGTATCGTCCCAGTCCCCGTCACCATATGAGGAGAGGAATGTATCATGCAGGAAATGGCTGCGGATATACTCCAGTTCTTTCTGGGCATGCTCCAGCACGCTGGCTGTCTGATCAGTAAAGTCAAAACCATGTTTTACGGTATAAGGTACTTCCTCATTCAGAATCGAATAATCCTTGGTAGCAATCAGATAATCACTTAGCACTTTAAGAGGCCAAACAATAATGTCACCATGGCTTTCTTCCTGCTGAACCTTGAAATACCGATCGAACATGAACCATTGCGGCCAGTTGCCGTCATCCTCATACTGATGCGAATATACCGCCTTCAGAATGTCGCGAACCTGCTCATACTTTTGTGTAGCCATAAAGTATTCGACCGGACCCTGGCAGACATCCCGTGTTCCCCAAGCTGCACCGCCATATTGCTCCAGTCCGTGAGGAACAGAGTAATGCACCAGCATATTGTGGGTGTACCACCATGCAAGAGCATTCACTTTGAACAACTCGTCTGCTCCTTGCTTCTGAGGTTGGGACAAATGGAATCCATTCATCACTTCTGCATAGAAGGTACGATAAGCTGCCACTTCCTCTTCGAAGCTGCGTGTCGAGGATGCAGTCTGTCCTCCTTCCAACAGACCTTGAATGGTCAATGTCCATTCAGCGCTGCTGTCCAGCCGTAAAGTCGTCAGTGAGTCGTCGCCTGCGTTTACTCCACTAGCCAACTCAGTCTCATCGCCAACCTTCACTCCTGCTCCGCTTACCCGCATGCGGTACTCCAGATTAGGATATACTTCGGCACTGAGGGAGCTGTGATCTGCCTTGAAGATCAATTCACCATTCTGCTCGGAAACATGAACAGGAAGTTCATATTCATTCACATTCATCGTAATCTGATTGGTAATCAGGTATCGATAAGCTATTCCTTTTTCCGACTTCACATGAAGATGTACTTCAGGAGTATCCAAAGTTGTATAATTCGTGATGATCAGCGTATCCTCAGCTGTTTTGTAATACCAGCGAACATAGTTGAAGCCCATTTCAAACAGGGAAGGCATCGTGAGTAGGCGGAAGATTCCCTCAACCTCGACGTAGATCCGCTGACCGGATGATTTGGGTATGTTGAGTGCACTACGTGCATTGCTCATCATTTTATTGAAGTTCGTATTCCCCACAACCACATGGGAATTGAAAATACCATACATATAGGAAGACGTAGTGATTACGTTCTGACCCAGCTTCACATTGTTGCCACTCATCAGAATGTGTCCATGCGGACGTTCCACGCGCATTTCCTTTTCCTTCAGCACAATATGCTCATACGTATCTGTAAAGAACGCCAGCAATTCACCATCCGCGCGCTCTTCCTGATGTCTCTTCGAACCCGGGAAGAGGGAGTTCACTTCTTCTTCTGTCATCGATAAAGTAGGTAAGGGTTCACCCATTACCGAATGGAGAGATACTTTTGGGAATACGTTGGATACTGCCTGTACCATGCTTGTATTCTCTTGACGCTTCGCTTCATACTCGTCCCAAGCCTGTTGGACAACATCCTGGTATTCGAGTTCCTTCACTGCTTCAGCGTGATTGGCCTGAAAGAGTCCATAGAACACAAAGCGAGCTTCGCCACTCAACACCACTTTTTCGGACTGCAGGGCTGTGTATGCAAATTCATACTGGTACACTTCATTCGCAAGTGTTGGCTTGCTCAGACTTTCAGGGACATTCGTTTCCTTGTAACTCAAGCCAAAGAACTGAAATCCATCTGTGGAGTAACCTGCTGCATGGGTTAATGAACCCTGTTGAAGATAAGGAAAAGCCCCACCCTGCGGTTGATTCTGCCGTGAAGCTACGATATATCCCAGCTTTGAATCCTCAAATACAGCATGGTCAATGTATTGCGACAAGTAAGCCTCATTGCTGCGTACCGCACCTGGATCCGCATTGCCGACATCCTGGCCGTAGACCACGTCGACCTCTTCTCCATTACCGTTTACGGTTACATCCCAGAACCATACACCTTGTGTTGTTGGAGCAAATACAACCTGATAACCTACGCCCTCAGCGGTACCTGTCCATACCATACGACTGCCGTCGGTGCTCACCTGACTGTCGGAGTGAATGCCAAGCATTGGAACAAAACGGATACCGGAATCACTGTGAAACCGCAAGTACAGATTGTTCATGGAGCCGTCCACCGGACTAGCCATCCACTGATTAATCATCGTTGTTCCACTTACGGCCTTGAACAAATCACCGCTTTCCCAGAACGTAAAGCACAGATCGCCGGATTGTACGTTGATTTGAGATTTATTCATGGTCTTCATATATCTATTCATATCCTCCTTCATTTATCGATATGAGGTGTATCCCATTACACCAGCTTGAACTTACTCTCCAATGTATCGCGGCTATTTGGTCCTACAAAGATGTGGAATGTTCCCTTATCACTGCGATGACTCAAATCGGAATGATGATAACGAAGCTGTTCTTCGTTTAATGTAAATGTAGCCGTACCACTTTCACCCGATGCGAGTGACAGCTTAACATACCCTTTCAGCTCACGCATTGGTCGCACAACTTCACCGGTTACATCACGTACGTACAACTGAACCGTCTCTACGCCAGCACGTTCGCCAGCATTGGTTACACGCACTTGGATTGTCAGAGGTTGATCAGCAGTCATTTCATTGCTTGAAACTTCCAGATCACCATACTCAAACGAGGTGTATGACAAGCCGTAGCCAAATGGAAGCAGTGGATCATTCGGACTATCAATATATTTGGAAACATAACGTTCTTCCGTCTTTTGCGGATTGAGTGGACGTCCTGTATTAAAATGATTGTAATATACCGGTATCTGGCCTACAGATTGCGGGAAGGACATCGTCAGACGCGCAGATGGATTCACCACACCTGTCAATACATCTGCAATGGCCGCTCCACCTTCACTGCCCGGGAACCACGCTTCAAGCACAGCATCGGATTCTTCGAATACACCATGTAAGTCCAGAGGGCGACCGTTGAAAATTACGCTGGCGATTGGTTTACCCGCTGCTTTGAGCTGTTTAACCAATTCCAGTTGAGCTGCTGGCAAACGAATATCCGTACGCGATCCACCTTCACCACTCATTTCGGAATCTTCACCAAGTGCAAGCACGATCAGATCGGCTTTGCTTGCTACTTCAAGCGCTTCAGCAATCTGTTCAGCGGTAATCGTGTGAACGTTGCTGCCTTGAGCCATATGAACTTTCCCGGCAGTAAGACGTTCCTGCAAAGCAGTTCCGAGTTTAACAGCATCCTCTTTGACACCTTCACAGGACCACCATCCGAGAATGTCTTCACTCTGGGCAAAAGGTCCAATTAACGCTACATTGGCTTCTGGCTTCAGCGGAAGAACGTCATTATCATTTTTCAGCAATACTGCCGATTTGGTTGCAAGCTCGTACGATACCTGACGATGTTCTTTCGAGAACACAATCTCGCGCTCACGCTCCGGATCAGCTGCACGCAGTGGATTATCGAACAATCCCAGCTTTTCTTTCAGTTGCAGAATACGCAGCACCGCTTCATCAATGAGCTTTTCTTCCACTTCCCCGTTCTTGATTAACTCTGGCAGATGATGGACATAACAAGGTGTCATCATCTCGATGTCCACTCCTGCACGAATGGCGCGGTATGCGGCTTCACGGTCATCTTCAGCTGCGCCATGAGCAATCATCTCACGAATGGAAGCCCAATCCGAGATCAATACACCATCAAAGCCCCACTCGTCACGCAAAATGTCACGCATCAGCTTCTCATTTCCGCTCGCTGGAATACCTTCTACGGTATTGAACGAAGCCATAACCATTTCGACGCCTGCATCCAGTGCTGCCTTATAAGCCGGTAAATAGTACTCGCGCAAGTTGCGCTCAGACATGTCAACCGTGTTGTAATCACGTCCACCTTCTGCTGCCCCATATGCTGCAAAGTGTTTTACACAAGCAGCCAGACGATCCGGCTCCTCCTTCAAACTGTCGCCCTGATATCCACGTACAAATGCCGCAGAGAATAGACTGTTCAAATAAGGATCTTCGCCTGTTGTCTCCATTACTCGACCCCAGCGCGGATCACGAACAAGATCGACCATCGGTGCAAAAGTGACATGGAGGCCTGATACGGCGGATTCACGTGCTGAGATCTCAGCACTTTTCTCAGCCAGTTCGGTGTCCCATGAACAGCCAATGGCTAGCGGGATGGGGAAAATGGTTTTAAAACCATGCACGACGTCCGCCATGAACAAGAGCGGAATGCCGAGACGGCTTTTTTTCAGGTAAGCTTGCTGTACATCAATAATGGCCTGTGCACCGGACAATCCCAGAATGGAGCCACTGGCATCCACGGACTGCTCCGTGATTCCCATTTCTTCCATTGGACCTGTGATCTGACCTTCAACATTGGTTCCTTCATAAAAGTTAGCGGTCAGCTGAAGCAGCTGGGCCGTTTTTTCTTCCAGAGTCATTTGGTTTACAAGGTCTAGCAACTGTTCGTTATTCATAGACATTATCCTCCACTACATGTTGTTGAAATAAAGAACCCGGCTGCGTTCGGGGAGAGACCGCGCACCGGGTTCGATTGGACGGGACAGACAGAACACACCTGTCATATCCCATCTTGCTAATTACTGAATGATTACTTGAATTCTTTGTTCAGTTCATCCAGATAAGGTTGAACCAGGGACATTTTACTGTTTACCCATTCTTTCCAGTTCGCTTCAAGATCTCCATTTTTGAGGATCAAGTTGGCATATTCATTCTGGTAGTCGAATGAAGCCTGACTTTTAGCTTTGGAATCGTACAGGTTGACATCCCAGTCGTATGTTGCGAGTGATTGACCTTCTGTACCGAGTTTTGCTTTTTCCTCGAACAGCTTCACAGCTCTATCACGGTAATCCTTTTTAATTGCAGGGTTTACAACACTGAAGTCATCACCCAGCAGGTACAGACCTTCGAAACGTGCTGGGTATTTGTCTTCCAGAACAGTTCCTTCTGGCAGCAAACTAACCAGTTCTTTGTTTTCATCATATTTCCAATCTTTACCTTCGAAGCCCATGTTGATGAGCAGTTGTCCTTCTTTGGTAGTCGAGTAGTCGATTAGATCCATGATCCGTTCGAATTTCTCGTCACTGATGTTCGGATTGAAGATCAATGCAGACCAGAAGTTGGCTTGCTCCATGTTACGGTATTTCCCGTCTTCGCCCAATACGATTGCTGTGTGTACCAGGTCATCACTATCTACACCCAGATTCTTTCTCATATCGGAATCCAGACCTTGTCTGTACGAAGCCAGTCCGCCCAGACTTGTTACTGCAGCTGTACCTGTTACTTTGAAGTTGTTTTGACCTTCATTGTTTTTCCATGTGTAGAACTCAGGATTGAGCAAGCCATCTTTGTAGGCTTTTTGCATCAATTTAAGTCCTGTCAGAGTTTCAGGATCTGATGGTCCCCAGTGGAACTGGCCATCTTCTCCTTTATAGAACGGAGAGTCAGTCATGGCATGCACACTGTTCGGCATAATGATATTCGTCATTGCATCTGCCGCATTGTAGGATAGAGGTACAAGTTTGTTGCCCACTTTGCCTGGATCTTTTTCTTTCACAAGCTCAGCGTATTCATTCAATTCAGTAGTTGTATATGCATCTTTTAGTTCGAAACCAACCGCTTCAGCCCAGTCTTTACGAAGCGCAATGACACCAATTTGGTTCGTCAATGGGTCAGCAGGTTTGTTCTCGAAATAGATTGGTCTTGGCAGGACATATGTTCCACCCGTCAGTTCTTCCAGCTTGTCTCCAAGACCGGTCAACTTGTAGGCTGCTGCCACGTTAGGCCAGCGTTCTTTCCAGTCATCCGGGAATTTGTAGAACAGGCCTTGATCAATACTGTTCATGGCATCGCCATGCACGTAGTTCCATACTGCTACATCCGGCAAATCGCCAGAGTTGATCCACAGACGAAGCTTCTCGCCCCATGAATCCCAATCGATATAGTTGTAATCCCATGTTACATTGAACTTGTCTGTCCAGAATTTGTGGAAGTCATTATCCAAGTTCCCGTTTTTGATTTCTGTCAGGTTAGCTACAGAGATGGTCAGGTTGTCTTTGTAATTTCCCTCTGCATCTTTTTCGTTACCACCTGAAGCTCCTTGGCTGGAACAAGCGGTCACCATCAGCATAACTACACTAAGCGTGATGGCAAAGAGAGCTCTTACTGACAACTTTTTGTTCGTTTTCATGTTTTACCCCCATGTTTTTTAGTAGAATTTTAATGCAAAATCCTATACGTATAATCAGGTCTTGATAGCCCCTGTTAATACCCCTTTGGCAAAGTGTTTTTGCAGCATTGGGAAGAAACACATAATTGGTACCATGGTGACAAATACTGCCGCCATCTTCATACCCATTGAGAAATTGCTTGCTTGGGCAGCATCCACACTGGATGCATTGGATGCGTTCGTCTGGGATGTGACGATAATGTTTCTGAGTACATTCTGGAGCGGTAACTGATCCGCTTTTCGAAGGAATATCATCGCATCGTACCAACTGTTCCAGTAAGCCACACCGTAGAACAACGTGATTGTAGCCATAATTGGTGTAGCCAGCGGAAGAACAACTGAGAACAGGATTCTCCACTCTCCTGCTCCATCCAATCTCGCCGATTCCATCAGCGATTCAGGCAAGGTATAGAAGTAGTTCATCATCAGAATCATGTTGAAAGCACTGAAGCTTCCCGCCAGGATAACGGACCACAGCGTACCTGTAAGGTGAAGTGATTTCATGATCAGGTACAGCGGTACAATACCACCATTAAAGATCATGGTGAACAGTACTAGGAAAAAGAGAAATTTCTTGAACGGAAATTTGTTGCGACTAAGGCCATATGCCATGCTTGTTGTCAGGAACAAGCTGAGTGGCAAACCGATGACTAGCAAAATAATTGTATTTTTGTACCCCGACAGAATCGTTCCGTCAGCGAACAACGCCTTATAGGAATCCAATGTCCATTCTTTAGGGAACATCAAAAATGGATTGTCAGCATATTCTTTTTGTGTTGCGAACGAGATCATGATGACATTCCAGAACGGAATCAGAATCATCAGGGCAAGCACAAGTAAAATGGCGAAAATAATGTAATCGAGAAATGTCATTTTTTCTGTACCAATTCTCGGTTTTTTGTTAGACTTCTTACTCATTTCATTTTTCCTCCTCTCTTATCGGAACAAACCGTCTCCGCCAAGCCACTTGGCAAATCTGTCTGCGAGAAGCAGCAAGACCATATTCACGAGGGAGCGGAACAAGCTGACCGCTGTCGAGAATGAGAAGTCCGTTGAGGACTGGAACGTAATCCGATAGATATATACATCCAATACTTCCGATACATTTTTAGTTGCGGCATTTGCCAAGTTGAAGATCTGGTCGAAACCGGAAGACATCAATCCACCAACCGACAGAATGAACATGACGGTGATTGTTGGAAGAATGTTTGGCAATGTAATCTTGAACATCTGCTGCATACGGGAAGCGCCGTCAATCTGCGCCGATTCATACTGATCCTGATCAATACCGGAAATGGCAGCCAGGAAGATAATCGCACCCCATCCACTTGATTTCCAAATATCCGTCAACAGCAGCATCGGTACAAAGTTGGACTCGGAACCAAGGAAGTTAATAGTTGGCAATCCAAGCAAACCAAGTGCGCTGTTTACCAGTCCGTCATAAGCCAGGACGTTGATGACTACCCCGGATACGATGATCCATGAAAGGAAGTGAGGGAACGTAAGAACCGTCTGGAACCACTTTTTCCCTCTGCGCATCCGCAATTCATTCAGCAACAGGGCAAGAATAATCGGGAACGGGAACTGAATAATCAGTTTTAGAATGTTGATGTACAGCGTACGCCATACCGCGTCAATAAAGGTTGGATCCCGGAAAACGTATTTGAAATTCTCAAATCCGCTCCATGGGCTTCCCCAAATCCCCAGGTTCGCCTTATAGTCTTTAAACGCAAGAGACAGGCCACCCATTGGCATGTAGGCAAACAGGATCAGCCAGACGAGCCCTGGAATAAGCAGGGTGTACGTCATTCTGTGCTTCCAGATTTCACTCCAGAGCGAATTGCCTTTCAAGTTTCCCTTCAGCTTTTTGCTAGGTCCTTCGGCTGCAGGTTTCAAATTGCATCTCCTCACTCTACTTTGGTCTTGTCGTTATACAGAAAATCAAACATTGTTCTCAGGTGTTGCTCCCAGAATCTCCATTCATGGGTGCCCGGTGTCTCCACATACCGAAACTTAAAGTCCGTCTCCTGCATGTATTCCGCGAATTTGCGATTCATATCCACAAAGGGATCGATGTCACCACAACAACTCAGAATATCCGGTAAATTTCCACCTTGCTTCAACAGCTTTGCAGACAGTGCGTATAGGTCCTGATCGGGTTTTACCTGTAACCGTTCTCCAAAAACCGCTTTCATTTCCTTGATCATGCCTGATGGCATCTCCGGATCATGAAGCCGGGTCTGAATATCAGTTACACCTGATAAGGACACCGCCTTGCGATACCTCTCGGGATATGTCAGTGCACATTTCAATGCACCGTACCCACCCATGGATAGACCGGCGACGAAAGTCTTGGCCGGGTCTGTATTGAGATTGAGCTGACGCCTGCAGAATTCAGGCAGCTCCTGAGTGATGTAATGGAAGTAATTCAGGCCGTATTCCATATCGGTGTAATAGCTTCGGTTCGCTTCTGGCATAATGATGGTACAGCCATATTGCTCTGCGTACATTTCAATTGTAGTCAAACGTTGCCATGTACTTGCATTATCACCTGCACCATGCAGCAAATATAGCGTACCGCCTGAAGTGTCTCCGGAGTCACTGGACACTACATGTATGCTTGTATTCATGCATAACGTAGGCGATCCGGTTTCGATCGTTATATGCGCCATATGTAACCCCTTTCATCGTCGGCTGCTGTCTGTAAACTTCTATTTCTCTGCCTTTTTGTTGCAACTTCCAGTGATTCCCCCGTATTTCGCTTGGTTATCGAAACGATTTTCTCGAATCGTTTCAAAACATAGCCAACGTTGATTTACTTGGACTTGATTACAACACTTTTTACGTGGAAGCGATTTCTTCGAATCGTTTCGAATAAATCATAATCCCGAAGTGCAAACCCTGTCAATAACCTTTTTACAAATTTCGCGCTTTTTTCTCAAAAAACTGATTTTTCGTGATAAAATTTGCGTCAAAAGGCACTTCTAATGTAAAACAATATCCTATAAGTAATCGTTTACACATCTTCATTGACATTGAACCGAGTTTGTACTAACATAAGTTCTAATTTTTGATCCAGATTGCGGAAACGTTTCACCAACAGCAAAAATTCTTCTTTTTTTGAAAGGATGTTAAGATGTCGAGTATTATTAATTCTTTTGTTCATCATATAGATGAGCAGCAGTTAAACGTTCATTCTGTTCGGGTATTGCAGAAAGGGGTTACAATCGGAGCGTGGGATCGCACCAGTGATATGCGCCGTTTACAGCATTCCGTCAGCAAATCGTTTACCTGTATGGCGATTGGATTGGCTTTGGATGAAGGCACACTTACACTTGAATCCAGACTCGGTGACTATTTCACATCACCAACACCTGCTTCTCATTTAACAGCCTTCCCTCCTGCAGATCTCACCCTGTATGATTTGCTACGGATGTCCTCGGGGCATGACGTACCCGTGTTATGGGCAGAAGAGCGAGCCACCCTTCCTGAGAAAGATTGGGCGAAATATTACATGTCCCTTCCTTTGAACAGAGTTCCTGGTGAAACGTTTACATACAGCAGTGCAGATACGTTTATGATCTCCGCCATGTTTCAGGCTGCCACCGATCAAACCGTTAAGGACTATCTGATTCCCCGGCTATTCGAGCCACTGGGTATTACGAATGTAGAGTGGGAGACTTCTCCCTTGGGCATTACATTGGGCTGTGCGGGCCTGCAGCTCACCAACGAGGAATTAGGTAGATTCGGTCAACTGTTGCTTCAGGAGGGCCACTGGAATGGCAAGCAGCTCATTCCTACGGAATGGATCCGATTAGCGACAACACAACAGATCCCTACACCAGGAGACGGCGACTGGGGACAAGGTTATGGATATCAATTCTGGAGATGTTCCCATAACGCTTACCGTGCTGATGGCGCCAATGGTCAACTATGCGTTGTCCTACCTACACTGGAGTCCGTCGTTGCCATCAATAGTGATGAACAAAATATGCAAGCCATTCTTGATAATGTTTGGTCGGATATATTGCCTATTCTGGAGGGGAACATTTGAATATACGAGCAGCCACTCAGGCAGATTATGCGGAGTTGAGAAACATTTATCTTGAGTCGCGACATGCCCGATTTCACTGGGCTAATCCGGAAGAACTGTCCCTGCAGGATTTTGATACTGACACCGTAGAAGAATATATTATCGTGGCTGAAAATGAAGAAGGACAACTTCTCGGCTTCGCTTCGCTATACCTTCCCGACAACTTTATCCACCACCTTTTTGTCCATCCCGGTTTTATTGGCATAGGTGTAGGAGCGCGTTTACTTGAGGCATCCATTGCAAACATGGAACAACCGATTCGATTGAAGTGTGTATCGGAGAATCATAACGCTATGGGCTTTTATGAGCGCCAAGGTTGGAAAAAAGTCATTGAAGAAGGTACAGCCGGGGAAAAATATTGGGTGATGGAGTACGACACTAATAGCTGATCTCCTTCGTTTAATCCCGGTAAAATAGAAGTGGAAATGGTTTTTTTCACACAAAAAAAGTATCATGACCTTCAGAGGTCATGATACTTTTTATTTTACCCGTGCTGTGGAAGCTGGGTCATTTCATCTAAACATTGTGCGCATATGTAACGCTCTTTGAACTCATTGACTTCTTCCATCGATCCACAAAAAATACATTTTGGACGGTATCTCTCTAGAATGATATGGTCCCCTTGTACTAAGATCTCTACAGGATCTCCCTCATTCATTTGATACCTTTTACGCAAAGATTTAGGCAATACGATCCTACCCAATTGGTCAACTTTGCGAACGACTCCAGCTGGCTTCATAGCTACGGCACACCTCTCCTATCTTACTCTAAATTTCTAGGTACATTTGTACTATGTTTATTAATTCGCCAAGATTTTGTCGAATCCTGCTGGAAATAAACATTTTTTGTCCTTTTTTTTGAAAAATGTTTTTTTAGCGAATTCTAACCGTCACTTATACGCGAATCGGATTAATCCAGACCCGGGAAATTAAGTTGACGCAATGCCTCATACACAATGATTGCTGCTGAGTTTGACAAGTTCAAAGATCTGACATCACCTGTCATTGGCATCTTCATACAAGTATCTGGATTAGCAGCAATTAATTCTGGAGGAAGGCCTTTTGTCTCCTTACCGAACACTAGAAAATCTCCATCCTGAAAATTAAAATCGCTATAACGGTTCTTCGCCTTCGTGGTTGCGTAGAAGAAACGCCCTTCAGGATACTGTTCCTGAACCTCGGCAAACGAATCATGATATTCAATATGAACGGCATGCCAGTAATCCAGACCCGCGCGTTTCAGTGTGGCATCATCCGTACGGAATCCGAGTGGACGCACGAGATGCAAATGTGTGCCGGTAGCCGCACATGTACGAGAAATATTTCCTGTATTTGCCGGAATCTCCGGTTCAACCAGAACGATATGTAAAGCCATATGTGTTCAATCTCCTTTTCATTTCATGTAAACAACAATTCTCTAATCTTAAAGAAAAGCCCTCCACACGTCAATGTGGAAGGCTCTGGTAAAGCACAAGTGTGAATGCTTGAATTCACAACTCGCTGCCAGGTTATTTATCCATTTGTCTTCTGGAAGTGGCTCATGAAGTCCGTAAGTGCTTTAACACTTTCATATGGAGCAGCATTGTAAATGGAAGCACGCAGGCCACCCACACTCCGATGCCCTTTCAGACCAACAAAACCTTCTTGCTCCGAAGCCTTGATAAACTGTTTCTCCAATTCCTCGTTAGCCAGGCGGAAGGTCACATTCATCAGGGAACGATCTGCCGGATCTACACAACCACGGTAGAAGTCTCCGGAGGAATCGATGACATTATAGAGCAAATCTGCTTTCTTCACGTTCTTCTGTTCAATTCCAGCCAATCCGCCTTGTTCCTCGATCCATTTCAGAACCTCATTCACCATGTATACGGAGAAAGACGGTGGTGTATTATAGAGAGAATTGTTGTCCACATGTGTACTATAACGAAGAATCGTCGGAATCGTTTTAGGAGATTCACTAACCAGTTCTTCGCGAGCAATAACTACCGTAATCCCTGATGGGCCCAGGTTCTTCTGTGCACCTGCATAGATCATGCCGAATTGATTAAGATCAAACGGTTTGCAGAAGATGTCACTCGACATGTCGGCAATAAGTGGAACTGAACCGGTATCCGGGAATGACTTGAATTGCGTTCCCTCAATTGTTTCGTTAGACGTCAAATGAACATAGGCTGTGCGATCCGAGAAGCTAAGATTCGACACATCCGGCAATTTCATGTATTTATCCGCTTCGGAAGATGCAGCGACCTGCGTCTCCCCAATCAGTTTCGCCTCAGACAGTGCCTTCTTGGCCCAGCTGCCTGTCATGACGTAACTGGCTGTCTGCCCTTCCCCGAGCAGGTTCATCGGCAGCATGGCGAACTGAGTGCTGGCTCCGCCCTGCAGGAAGAGGACCTTGTATCCTTTGGGGTTGCCTAGCAGAGACAACAAGCGCTCCTGAGCTTCATTATGTACAGATTCATACACCGCTCCACGGTGAGACATCTCCATAATCGACATCCCTGTATTCCGAAAATCAACAAATTCTGCCTGAGCACGCTCCAGAACCTCAAGTGGCAACGCCGCAGGTCCTGCATTAAAATTATACGCTCTCTTTGTCACAAAATCCCCCGCCCTTTCCATCCGTAGCTGACATATGAAGTGAATATTATCGCTATGATATCAGTATTCCCTATCTGCTTCAAGGGCAATAAGCACCGAAGCTGCGAATCAGGGTTATCAAATTCCTTTATCACCCTGCAAAGTTAATGCACTACATCGCTTAATTCAAGGAAAAGCCTCCGAGAGCGAGTCCCGGAGGCTTTACATTGGGAACAGTTTCTGTTCCGACCGGATTAGCAGTCGAAGTAGAGGCTGTACTCATGCGGATGAATGCGAATTGCTACTGCTTTCGCTTCGTCACGTTTGAGGTTGATGTAGTTTTCAATGAATTCTTTCGTGAAGACGCCGCCTTCAGTCAAGAATTCGTTGTCCGCTGCCAGAGCGTCAAGCGCTTCTTCCAGGGAAGCTGGCACACTGCGGATATTTTCTTTGTCTGCATCAGACAAATCATAAATGTTTTTGTCGAGCGGACCATATCCAAGCTCAGTAGGGTTGATTTTGCGTTTGATACCATCCAGACCCGCCATCAGCATTGCGGAGAACGCCAGGTAAGGGTTAGCTGTGGAGTCCGGTGTACGGAACTCGATACGACAGCCTTTCGGTGTCACAGCTGCAACCGGAATACGTACTGCTGCCGAACGGTTACCTTTGGAGTAAACCAGGTTAACCGGTGCTTCATAACCAGGTACGAGACGTTTGAATGAGTTCGTACTAGGGTTAGTCAAAGCAATCAGAGCTGGTGCGTGGTACAAAATTCCTCCGATGTAGTGCAAAGCCATTTCGCTCAGGTTCGCATATCCCGCTTTGTCATAGAACAATGGGGAATCGCCATCGAAGATGGATTGGTGAACGTGCATTCCGCTACCGTTGTCACCAAACAGTGGTTTTGGCATGAATGTTGCAACTTTACCATATTGACGTGCAGTGTTATGCACGATGTATTTGTATACAAGCAGGTTATCTGCTGTTTTCTTCAACGTATCAAAACGGAAGTTGATTTCGGCTTGACCTGCTGTCGCCACTTCATGGTGGTGACGCTCGATCGAGAGACCCGCTTCTTCCAAAATGCGACACATTTCACTACGAATATCTTGTTGTGTATCCACTGGAGCTACAGGAACATATCCGCCTTTAGTGCGAACTTTGAATCCCAGGTTACCGCCGTCTTCCTTGCGGTTTGTGTTCCATGAAGCTTCTTCGGAATCTACGAAATAGGAAGAGCTGTTCGTGCCGCTCTCATAACGTACATCGTCGAAGATGAAGAATTCGGATTCAGGTGCGAAGAATGCTGCTGTACCTACTCCGCTTTCTTTTAGGAACTCTTCCGCTTTGACTGCGATACCGCGTGGGTCACGCTCATAACGCTCGCCATCCGGAGTGAAGATATCACACATAACATTCAATGTAGGGTGTGCTGTGAACGGATCGACATAAGTCGCTTCAGGATCTGGAATCATAACCATATCGGACTCTTCAATTCCGCGGAAACCTTGAATAGAAGAACCATCAAAGGCTACTCCATTTACAAAAGTGTCTGCGTCAACTGCCGAAGCTGGTAACGAGATGTGGTGCGCACGACCGGATAAATCTACAAAACGAAAATCTACCCACTCGATGTTGTTCTCTTGAATTGATTTCAATACGTTTTCAACCGACATGTATTCGTCCTCCCAAATATTCCGAACATTAAACAACCCCGCTAAGAAAATGTCCATATTCGAATTTTTTTCTGTCGTCATTATAAAATCTCAAATGTGACATCGTCAATACTTATGTAAGGTATTTTTTGCGACTATGTAAGCTATGCTTACATTTTATAAACCTATTTATTTCACTTAACAACGTAAATATACTACATTTAACTAGTTTAATGCGGTAAAGCAGGGGTATATTTACCCTAAATTATGGAAATAACATTACATCATAAATGTTTCTTATCACCTATGATTAATAAATGCGTTCAAAGCTCCAAATAACATAAAAACCGGACATTTTGTCCTAGCCCCATTCTCATTGAACGAAGTCAGGACAGATGCCCGGATGATATATATTACCTATATTATGATGATCAGTTATACGCCAACTCGTGCCGGAAAGAACTCCGCCGGTTGTTTGGCTGTGTTGAATGTTTTACCGACGATTGGTGCCAATTTCTCCAGATCCTGAAGCAGGTTGGCAAATTGGTCAGGGAACAGAGACTGCACGCCGTCACCCGTCATGGAGTTATCCGGGTCCGTATGCATTTCGATAATTAGGCCGTTAGCACCAGCAGCAACAGAAGCCTTCGTCATCGGTTCAACCAGTTCACGTCGACCAGTACCATGACTTGGGTCCGAAATGACTGGCAGATGACTGAGAGACTGCAGGACAGGGATGGCCGACAGGTCGAGCGTATTGCGTGTGTAGGATTCGAATGTACGAATACCACGCTCACACAACATTACATTCGGGTTGCCACCCGCAAGAATGTATTCCGCCGCATTCAACAGCTCATCATAAGTTGCACTGAAACCACGTTTCAGCAATACCGGTTTGCCACACTCACCCAACTTGCGCAGCAAATCGAAGTTCTGCATGTTACGTGTACCTACTTGCAGAATGTCTGCGTACTCGGCACAAATATCCACATATTCAGGCGTCATGACTTCTGTAATGGTTAACAGGTCATGTTTCTTGCCTGCTTCTGCCATCATGATCAGACCTTCAACACCCGTTCCCTGGAAGCTGTATGGACCTGTACGTGGCTTAAATGCACCACCGCGTAGCACCTGTCCACCGGCAGCCTTAACCAGTCCGGCAATCTCATCAATCTGTGCGGCTGATTCAACCGCACAAGGTCCGCCCATAACGACGAGTTCTTTCCCGCCAATGTCTACTCCTTTGATGGAGATCACGGTATCTTGAGGATGGAAGTCACGGCTTGCTAATTTGTAGGACTTCGAAATCTTGACGACATTCTCCACACCTTTCATTTGACGGAGATGCTCAGCCATTTTCGGCTCTACTTTACCAATCAAACCAATGATGGTGCGGTCCTCTCCACGCGAGATATGAACCTGAAGCCCTTCCTTTTCAATTGTAGCGACGATATCCTGAATATGTTCCTCCGGAGTAGCTTTACCTGCAATAACGATCATTATAAATCCCATCCTTCCTTGTATGAGAGCGCCTTAAGCGCGTCTGATTTAATCTCCAAAACTCTTCTTCGCTTAAACGCTTGTTCGCTTTCAAGCTTTTATCCACTAA
Source organism: Paenibacillus sp. GL_099_B (assembly GCF_057835695.1). Lineage (NCBI taxonomy): Bacteria > Bacillati > Bacillota > Bacilli > Caryophanales > Paenibacillaceae > Paenibacillus > Paenibacillus sp. GL_099_B. The sequence continues at coordinate 1,989,270 of NZ_CM174430.1, read as the reverse complement.
AGTAAATATAACATATTCACCCTTTTCAGTCAAGCCGACTCTTATCCCCCTCAAAAAAAAGAATCCTGCAGTCAGTCACCGGATTTCGGCTCTGTACTGCAAGATTCTTATATTAATGTTCGTTTACGTCGTACGAGTCTTTTCCCTTACAGGAGGTAGCAGTTTGCTCATATTCACCGTACGCTTGATTTCCCATGTTTCCGGCTTGTCATGTTCATACTGCTCCAGATACAGGATGACTTCCTTCGTGATGGGTGTTGGCGTTGAAGCGCCTGAAGTAACCGCCACCTTATTCACACCTTTCAGCCATTCCTGCTGAATCTCCGCCACATCTGATACACGATATGCCGTTACACCCGCAATTTCCTCCGATACTTGTGCAAGCCGGTTGGAGTTATTACTGCGAGGATCACCTACAACGATGACCAGATCTGCCTGCCCTGCCTGTTCAGCAACAGCTTCCTGACGGACTTGGGTAGCCAAGCATATCTCATTATGAATCTCTGCGCCTGGATACTTCTCCAGAAGACGGCTCATAATGTGTTTAATGTCCCATTGGCTCATCGTTGTCTGATTCGTAATAAGGATTTTACCGGGAGGTACGTTCAGTCCGTCAATCTCCTCTTCCTGCTCGATCAGATGAACATGATTGGGTGCAACACCAACCGCACCTTCAGGCTCTGGATGGTTCCTTTTCCCAATATAGATAATGTCGTATCCTTCAGCCGTCTTCTCCCGAATAAGGTCATGGGTTTTGGTTACATCCGGACAAGTTGCATCCACTGTAGTCAGGCCTTTATCACGTGCCATCTTACGCACTTCCGGAGATACACCATGGGCCGTAAAGATCACTGTTCCAGTCTCTACCTGGCTCAAAATATCAATCCGATTCGGTCCGTCCAGTGTAATAATGCCCTCATCTTCAAAAGAGTCCGTCACATGTTGATTATGCACAATCATACCCAATATATAAATAGGCCGTGGTAGGTCCAGATTGCGTGCCGCCTGGCGCGCGAGCACCATCGCATCCACAACTCCGTAACAATATCCCCGCGGCGAAATTCGTAGTACTTCCACTTGGTTGCCACCCGCTTTCTTTCTCGGCAAAGATAGCCGATGTAATTGCAGTCCAGTCTATTATAACCTTATTCGATAGGCGGAGCAAAGACAACCGGCAACCAAATGATAAAGGTCGTTCCTTCTCCACGTCTGGTTACAACCTCGACAGATCCTTGGTGTTCCTCAATGATCCACTTCGCGATCGATAATCCCAGACCTATACCTGGTGTGGCACCGCGGGATTCATCCGCCCGATAGAACCGGTCAAAGATAAACGGAACTTCATCCCTATCCATTCCGATCCCCGTATCACTGATTCGCAGTCCTACCTGACCTTTATAAAGTATCGCATCAAGCGTAACCGAACCATCTGGAGTGTACTTGAAAGCATTCTCGATAAAAATAAACAGCATCTGCTGCAAATAGTCCTTGCTGCCGTTCACATATATGCCATTCAGAATCGATAGATCCCCTGGACGCCAGTCTGCCTGATGATCAAGGAATTGCGATCTGCGAGCCACTTCCTGCACCAAAATTTGCAACGGGATCGGATTCAGTTCGATTTTCTGTCCTGTATCGGCTCTGGCCAAAGACAGCATGTCACTAATCAGCCTGCTCATGCGTTTGCCTTCATCCGCCATATCCTCTATCGCTTCGAGCGACATTTGTTTAACCGTTTCTTCGTCCAAATTCGGTCGGTCCGTGCTCTCCTGATCCCACAGCTTCTTAAGGAAGTCCACATTGCCACGGATCGTGGTCAGCGGTGTACGCAGCTCATGCGAGGCATCAGACACAAATCTGCGCTGAGCTTTATTCGTCTCCTCGAGCCCACGGAATGAAAGTTCTGTTCGTTCAAGCATATTATTGACTGTTTCAATCAGACGTCCAATCTCATCCTTGGGACCCGTGTATTGAATACGCACACTAAGGTCATCCCCGGACTGAATCTGATTGGCGGCATCAATCACATTGACGAGCGGACGCATGGATTTGCGAGCCAGAATCAGACCCGAAGTAATCGCAAGTGCCATCGCTACAAGCCAGCCAAAAACCAGAATATTTCGCAGAGCTTCCAGCAATCGTTCCTGGGAACTAACATTGGCGCCGACTTGAAGGAGTCCCCTTATTTCGTTGGTTCCCTGAAGAGACAGGGGCTGTTGATTCACCAAGAAAGGGGTCCCATTCACATAGATCTTGGATATTCCACGCTTTTTCTGGATCTCATTGGATTTCACAACGGGAAATTGAATCTGAAGCTTCTCCATATTGCCTGAGATTTTACCAGATCTGCTCTGGTAATCCCACAACTGGATGTATATCTGAGCTTCCTGAAGCTGACTTTCCGTAAAAGGGTCCAGGTCCAGCGACTGTGACAGCGGATTGACACCAATCTGATTCGTAATTCGTTCACTTTTATCTTTCAGTTGCTGTTCCACTTCTTGATACGTATTAAAATAAACAAAAGCGTAGATCACAACTCCCCAAAAAATGAGCACGGCTGCCAAGATGCCTGAATACCACGCGGTTAATCTTAACCGAATGGACATGTCAGGAGTCACCTCTCAAAATATAACCGGCTCCCCGGATCGTCTGGATCAAACGTTTGCCGCCGTATTCCTCGGTTTTTTGTCTGAGCATGGCAATATACACTTCGAGCACATTGGATTCACCACTGTAATCATAACCCCAGATTTTATCCATAATCAGATCACGGGACAGCACACGTTTCGGATTTTGCATGAACAGATTCAGCAATTCGAACTCCTTGGCAGTCAGTTCCAGACGCTGACCGTCACGCAACACCTCACGAGAATCATTATCCAGAATAATATCCTCATACATAAGACGATTATCAGGAGTGTCCGCTATATCCGCTTTACGACGCAGTAAGGCACGGACACGAGCTAACAATTCTTCAAGTGCAAACGGCTTCACGAGATAATCATCTGCACCTGTATCCAGCCCAATTACCCGGCTCTGTACTTCATCTTTGGCAGTGAGCATCAGCACGGGAACCTTGCTCCCTGCTTCTCTAAGTCTGCGGCATACTTCAAACCCGTCAATTTGCGGCATCATGACATCAAGAACCACGATATCCGGCTCTTTATCCATCAGCTTACTGAGGCCCTCCGCCCCATTGGAAGCTGTCTGTACATCATATCCTTCAAAAGCAAGTCCCCGCCGAAGCATGGACACGATTTTTTCATCATCATCAACAATCAGAATAGTTGAGCGCATGGTCTTTCTCCTTTATCCTTTAACGTTTTAATCTCATTGTAACAGCCAAAAGCCCAATCTGCATCTTCTCCAAATACCTTGTTGCATTTCAAGTCCACCCTTGATGGAGTACAAACGTATATAGTGCAAAAAAAGCGAAAGGGCCCTCGAACCCTTCCGCTCTTCTAAACCTCTTATTCTATAATCCATGATTCGGCATTAAGGTTGCTGTTGTTGTTGATCCGTCGTTTGTGTAGTATCGTAATCGTTTTTGTTGCCGATTTTGAGTTTCACATCCATTTTTTTGCCGTCCCGAACCACATTCAGTGTCACTTCACTGCCAATTTCCTGTTTCTTGATGAAATCAATCAAATCCTGGCTTGTGTTGTACGCTGTACCATTGGCACCTGTGATGATGTCATAAGCACGCAGGTCAGCTTGGTAAGCAGGGGATTGATAAATCGTGCTGGCTACAACTGAACCTTCAGTGATATCCGTTCCCATCTGTTTAGCCACTTCAGGAGTGAGGGCCATCAGAGATGCACCAATGAACGGTACGGGCTCTTTGGGAACTTCTTTGTTTTCTTTCAGATATTTAACCGCATCCGAGATTACACTCGAAGGAATGGCAAACCCAATGCCCTGTGCATCCGCGCTAACCGCAACGTTCATACCAATGACTTCGCCATTGAGGTTAAGCAACGGTCCACCGGAGTTACCAGGATTAATGGAAGCATCCGTTTGTAACAAGTGGCTATACTCACGAGTTTTGCCTGTTTCTTCATCAGGAATGCTGATCGTACGTTCTTTCGCACTCAACACACCTGCAGTAACTGTATGTTCAAAACCTTCCGGGTTACCAATAGCTACAAGCCATTCACCAACTTGTGTACTGTTAGAATCGCCCAGTGGAGCGACAGGGAAAGCATCATCACCGCTGTTTTTCTCAATTTTCAATACGGCAAGGTCAAGGTCGAAGCTGCTTCCCAGCAATTTAGCTTCATACGGTTTGCTGTTGTTCTCCAACGTTACCTGAATCACATCTGCACCCTGAACCACGTGTTGGTTCGTCAGGATGTAGCCTTCTTTGTCAAAAATAAATCCGGATCCAATGCCGAGTGGAACCAACTGATTGCTGCTTTGTTGCTGTTGCTGCTGATTTTGGCCTTGGTAGCTATCTGTTCCGCCATTGCTTCCATTACCAAAGAAGTATTGGTACAATGGATCACTCATCGTAGAACCACCCTGGCTGCTGCTGCGTGTAGACTGCTTAGCAAGTGTTTCGATTTTGACGACAGCCGGACTTGTACTCGTTACTACAGAGGATACATCCTCTTTGCCCGTTGGCAGTAATGACGCTGTCACGTTATTGCTGCTGCCTGAGTTAGTAGGAGAAGATGACTGACTGGAGCTTTCATTGTCTGCACTTGTCAGCGCTTCCTGTGGGGTAAACATGTTTGTTCTGTCCGCTGTATACATCAGCACTGTAATGACCAGCATCCCGGCGATGAAAGAGAACAGGAGCGATCTTACAGAAGAACGTGGCCGACGGTTGTTATAATTCCAATTGCCATTGTTCTTGCCGCCGTTCCCTTGATCTCCTCCGTTACCTGAACCATTACCGCCCCCTCTGGATGACGTATTGGCTTGATCAGATGATTCGTTACTGTAATTACTGTAGTAAGTAGGTACGGGCTTCACGGGGTCAGGTCTTGTAATCTCTACATTTCCTTCTTCACGTTGATTTTGTTCCCCATTATAACTTGCTGTATCTTCCTGATTCACGGACTGAAAAGGTCCATAAGAATAATAATAGGAGGAATCGTCCGTCCCGGATGAATTGCGATTCTCCGCTTGTTTAGTTTCATTTTCCTCGTCTTGACGGTTCGCTCTGTAATTACGTTCGTCCATGCCTCTCTACCTCCCAATCTCTTCTTCGCAAGAGATATTCTTTAACTGTCCTTATTTTGTACTTTAAACCTTAACCGTACCTTAAAAACAATTAAAAAGGAGATAAAAGCACGCTGTTATAGAACATTTTTCCCGCCAAATCTGCATTCTAACCCTTATTCTTCACCCAGCCCTGACGATGAGCGTAGATTGCAAGCTGTGTCCGATCGTCCATTTCACATTTCATCAGCAGATTGCTCACATGAGTTTTGACGGTTTTGATACTAATATGTAGTTCTTCCCCGATGTCCTTATTGGTCTTGCCCTCTGCAATCAGTAAAAGCACTTCCTTTTCTCGTTCCGTCAGTCCGGATTCGTTCTCTCTTGCTGTGCGCTGCCTGATGCCACGGGTCAATGCCTGTGATACGTCGCCTGTCATTACAGGCATACCTCGGTATGCTCCTTGCAGAGCATAGATTAACTCTTCAGCAGATACCGTCTTCAGTACATAACTGACCGCTCCGGCTTCAATCGCTTGTACGACAAGGTCATCCTCCAGAAAACTGGTCAGCATCACAATTTTCATCCCCGGAAATTCGGTCATGATCGCTTGTGTCGCTTCCGCGCCATTCATCACCGGCATCATCAGGTCCATCAGGATCAGGTCAGGCAGATCGTTTTCTCCCAGCTTGCGCAGCTGATTCAATGCATCCTGTCCGTTACCCGCTTCCCCCATCACATGAAATGTAGGCTCCAACATAAGATACGTTTTTAACCCCATCCGCACCATATCATGATCATCCACAATCATTACATTCACTTTTCCGCTCATTCCGTTTCCCCCTCTGGTTCTTTCGGGAATTTCGGGATGAATACCCGCACCGTCGTCCCCGCTCCCGGCTTCGATATAATCTGAACCTGACCCCCAAGTTTCTCTGCCCGTTCACGCATCGTTGATAATCCGTATGAACCAGGCCGTTCCGCTTGCTGCAAAAAACCTTGACCATCATCACTAATGCTCATGCTGATCTGATGTTCACTCTCTCGTATGGACAGGCTGACCAGACCCGCTTCCGCATGTTTTACCACATTAGCGACCGCTTCCTGAATAACAAGAAACAGCTGGTGCTCGATGGCATCGGAAATTCCGCCATCCAGTTCCAGCTCTTTCACTCCTTTTAAACCATTCTGCCTACAATAATCCGGGAACCAGCTATCCAGCGCTTCGCCAAGATTCCTTCCCTCCAACTCCACTGGGCGAAGCTGAGCAATAAGCCCGCGCATCTGCCGTTGTGCGATATGCGACATCTGAATAAGTTGATCCAGCACTTTGCTGCCATGCTCGGGATTCATCTCAAGCAGACGTGGTAAGGAGGAAGCCGACATATGCATGGCGAAAAGCTGCTGGCTGACCGTATCATGCAAATCTCTTGCCATCCGTTTGCGCTCTTCAATCACGGCGCGTTCCGATGCCTGTTCCTTCTCAATGACTTCCTGCTCACCGAGCCGCTGAAGCAATCTCATTTTTTTCTCAATCGAATCCATCATGACATTGAATTCCTGATATACCCGCCCGAAGGAGGCATCATCTGCCTCAGGCATACGAACGGAGAGATTGCCTTTGGACACTTTCAGCATGTTGAGATCCAGTAGATCAATCTTGCGTTGAAGCCGCAAGGCGGCAATATATCCCGTGATTACGGTAGCCAGTAGAACAACAGCAACATAGGTCCACGCACGCTGACGCCCTGTTCCCATCAGCACTTCCCCGTACAGCAAGTAAAACCCACCCAAAGTAATGAGTCCGGTCAGCGCAAAATACATCATCAGTTCCCACTTATTTGCTTTGAGAATCGTTCGAATCATGCGTTAACCCACCTTATTCACTTTGACATCTCCAATAAACACACTAACGACAATCCTTACTTTTTTTCCTGCTTCGCGATAATGAGCTGTTTCAGCTTGAGCACTGCTTAGGAATCCACCCCGCTTTTGATTTAACAGCGACATGTCTCCAATAAACGAGTTCGTCGTCACAGTCACACCCAGATCCATATCTTCCGGAACAAATACCTTCACATCCCCGATAAAAGAGGAAATGTTAATCTTCGTCTCACCGTAAGGTATTTGCGCCTTCGTCAAATCAATAACCGTATCGCCAATAAATGCCGAAATGTTCATCGGTTTCAGGGAGAACACTTCCTGTCCCATATACATATCACCGATAAATGCCGATTTGTTAATCGTATTTCCATGGCCACCATAATAATTCGGATCATCATCATAGTGGTCATCGTCATCAAATGTTCCATATGCCTTTTTATTTGAACCGAAACCTTTATGCTTGTGTTGATGATGTTGATGTCCGTGTGATTTATGGTCTTCTTTATCTGCATAAAATGAGCCATGCGAATCATTCTTTTGTTCCTGTTTCGGTTTGCCAAATGTTTTCTCGAACTGTTCGTCAAACGAAGACGGCATTTCAAGGTCCTCAGGGGACAATGGCTTATAAGGCGGCTCCGGTGGTGGAGGCGGTTGTACTTGGTCATGATGTTTCCGGTCACGACGACGAGGTCCGATCAGAACGAACAATCCCCCACCAATAAGCATCACCGGTATCAGGTAGCGTATAAACTCACCCATGGAGTAATCGATCCATCCCAGATTGCGTGCCAAGAAGTATCCACCAATCGCCAGTACAATGGCGGGTCCGATCAATGCATGACTCCCGTTGCGCCGAATTTCGGTTATACCTTTTACACCCCACCAAATCAAAAATAACGGCCAATATGTTCTGAACATGTATCCGATATCTATGTCATAGCCCAATTGCCTGAACAATATTATTGCGCCAATCGCAATAAGAGGAATGCCAACCCACCAGCGGTCCCGCGTAGATCGTTTCATCGCTCATGTCTCCTTTGTCTGTATTCTGTATCCAGTTTACAACAGACAAGGGTTGGTTAACAGCGGCGGCAGATGGAATTGATCTCGGTCTTCAGACGGAGGCGGAAGGATATTTATGTAAAAATTAAAAACACCTTGGAGAAATCCTCCAAGGTGTTTTTGCAGTGATTTACTTTTGAGTTTTGCCTGTGTTCTCAGTACCGAACTCAGCATTGTATTTTTCATCAGGTGTTTGGAAGTTATCCTTCACTTTGTTTTGTTGCGATTGTTTCACTTTGCTTGCTGCATTCTCTTCTCCAAACTCTGCATTGTACTTCTCGTTTGGCGTTTGTGAACCTTGAGATTTCTTAGCCACGACGATCACCTCTCTCTTCATATTTACATTGCATGTCTGCAACGCGGGGTTCGTCCCCAGAGAGTATTATGTGACGAGTGCGCGTACGTTATTCATGTATTAAAATTCAACATTAAACAGCCTTGTCCAGCCATGCATCCGGTACGGATTTGTACACATCGATGGCTTCGGATAACTCTTCCAGCATTTTTTCAGTACATTTTCCGGCACCTTGTTTGATCACCTGTACTTCAACGTCCTTTTTGCCCCATTCTTTATACACTTGCTTTGTTGTAGGGAAATAGAGATCAATTTTATTGCCCTTGATCGCCGAGCCCGTGTCTGCAACGATGCCGTAACCGTAACCGGGAATATATAAAATGGAGCCCAGTGGGAACAGCTTCGGATCCGCTGCAATCGTTGAGACCGTTTCTTTATCGCGGCGCACCTTTACACCTGAATACGTAATTCCGTATTGAGGATGTTTTGGACCTTTTCCGGTAGATTCCACGCCTGCAGTGTATCCGGTAGCCGTCACCTTGTGTGTATCCAATACCTGTTCTGTACGCGGAGCGAGCACCGGCATGGACGGGTCAACTCCGGTCTTCTTTTCAGGAATTTCCGGTCGTGGAATAACAATAGGCTGCGGAGACCATAAAAACCCCATATATACCAAGGTTGTGAGTTGAGCCTGATCGCTGTATTCATAAACTGTTGTTTCTGGATATACACCCTCAAACTCATTTGAAATTTCGCTGTGCTTATTCTCCACATACATGACTTCATTTTCCTCTTCAAAGGTATACGCTTCTGCCTGATTCCAGTTCAAGACTACTCCGGTGAGCACTACACAGCAAGAGATGATGAACCTTATGTTTTTCTTTTGAATTAAGAATTGCTTTTTCATTATAGAACCTCCCCCTTACTGCAAAGGTTTTCCAAAATGAAAAAATTCTATACTTTTCCCCGTTATGGCTTCTAAACCGGATGTCTAGAAAACCTGAAAACAACAAAAAAACCGTCTGAACCATTGGATTTACTCCAATATGATTCAAACGGTTTTCTATTATAAAACCAACAATTCAGGATTACACCTGTCTTGTTGTAATCTCTTCTTTGAGCTGGGCTACAATTTCGTCCAAAGGTTTCATGCCGAGATCGCCTTCTCCACGTTTCCGCACAGATACACCCTCTGCATTACGTTCATTTTCACCAACGACGAACATGTAAGGCATTTTCTCAAGCTGTGCCTCACGGATTTTATAACCGAGCTTCTCGTTACGCAGATCAGCTTCAGCAGAGATCCCTGCACGTTTCAACTTCGCTTCCACTTCACGTGCATAGTCATCGAAGTTGCCGGATACCGGAATAACCTTCGCCTGCACAGGAGACAACCACAGTGGCAGAGCCCCTGCAAAGTTCTCCAGCAAGAATGCAGTGAAACGCTCCATCGTACTGATTACACCGCGGTGGATAACGACCGGACGATGTTTCTGCCCATCATCTCCCACATATTCAAGCTCAAACCGCTCTGGCAAGAGGAAGTCCAATTGAACGGTAGACAATGTCTCTTCTTTGCCCAGTGCTGTCTTGATCTGAACGTCCAGTTTTGGACCGTAGAATGCCGCTTCGCCTTCTGCTTCATAGAATGGAAGGTTGAGTTCTTCCACAACTTCACGCAGCATGCGTTGGGACATTTCCCACATCTCGTCATTCTGGAAATATTTCTCGGTATCCTGAGGATCGCGATAGGACAGACGGAAACGATAATCGTGAATGCCGAAATCTTTATAAACCGTTTGAATCAGCTCAATAACACGTGCAAATTCTTCCTTGATCTGATCCGGGCGTGCAAAAATGTGAGAGTCGTTCAGCGTCATCGCACGTACACGGTGCAGACCTGTCAATGCGCCCGACATTTCGTAACGGTGCATCATGCCAAGCTCGGCAATCCGGATCGGCAGATCACGGTAGCTGTGCATGCTGGACTTGTACACCATCATATGGTGAGGACAGTTCATTGGACGAAGAACGAGTTCCTCATTGTCCATAACCATTTTCGGGAACATGTCTTCCTGATAGTGCTCCCAGTGTCCGGATGTTTTGTATAACTCAACATTACCAAGCACTGGTGTGTACACATGCTGATATCCGAGGCTCTCTTCCAAATCCACGATATAACGTTCCAACGTCCGGCGCAGCTTGGCACCATTAGGCAACCAGATTGGCAGACCTTGTCCAACCAGTTGGGAGAATGTGAAGATTTCGAGTTCCTTACCCAATTTACGGTGATCCCGTTTACGTGCTTCTTCCAGGAAATGCAAATGCTCATCAAGCTGTGCTTTTTTCACAAAAGCTGTACCGTAAATACGTTGCAGCATTTTGTTTTTGCTATCTCCGCGCCAGTAAGCACCGGCAACATTCATCAGTTTGAATACTTTGATTTTGCTGGTGGATGGTACGTGTGGTCCACGACACAAGTCGAAGAACTCACCTTGCTCATAAATAGTGATAACACTGTCTTCTGGTAAGTCACGAATCAATTCGAGCTTGTAAGGATCGCCCACTTCTTCGAAGATTTTGATCGCTTCCTCGCGGCTAACTTCCTTACGTACAATCGGCAAGTTCTCATTAACAATACGTTCCATTTCCTTCTCGATCTTTTGCAGATCTTCGGGATTTAGCGGCTGTTCTAGATCCATATCATAATAGAAACCATCTTCAATGACAGGGCCAACACCGAGATGTACCTCTTTGTTTCCGTATAAACGCTTCACAGCTTGAGCGAGCAAGTGAGCTGTACTGTGACGCATTACTTCCAGACCTTCTGGTGAATCCAGTGTTACGATCTCCACCAATGCTCCCTCATGAAGTGTTGTGGACAAGTCCACTACGATTCCATCCAGTTTGCCGGCTACGGCATTTTTGCGAAGTCCGCTGCTAATCGAAGCGGCCACATCTTCAATGCTGCTTCCGTCGGCATACTCACGAACCGAACCATCGGGTAGTTTAATGTTAACTGCCATTTGTCTCATTCCTCCTGTAAATTCAACCTCTGTCCGTGCATGATCATGGATGGATAATCTATTGCTGTTCCTGCGATTTTTGCAAAGGAACGCAAAAAACACCCGTCCCGGCAAAGGGACGAGTGTTGTATACTCTCGTGGTTCCACCCTAATTCAGCTGCTTCATTCATACTGGAGTACAGCCCTCATTGGCATGACGGTAACGGGCATGACCCGGCATATCCTTACTCATGGATAACTACCTGTATATATAGAGGTAATCTTTATATCCATTTTCAAAACTGCAGCTCCAAAGGGGTAAACCAAACGTGGCATCCGGAGGAAATTTCAGCCTAGTTCCCTCTCTCTGCACTGACCGTGCGTATGGTTCTTGTCTTTGTCAACGCTTTTGTTTATTGTTCCATAACAACCTCAAATAAATATCATGGATCAACAGTTATTATAATTGCCGATATCATTTGCGTCAAGACCTGTCAACAATCCGGAGCGCAGTACTTCACACTCAGGGCAATGATGGCATAATTGCACCTTGTCTTCAAAGATCTGGCGGATCGTAGAGATGATAGGCAGATCTGGAGTGCGTGTATGCAGCATGACCTTTTCAGGTGAGATGGAGATCAGCGTACTCACGATCATATCTTCGATATCCATTTCCAATTCAAGTCCTGGCATCTCCACGACGACCTGTTCATCCTTTTGTACAGGCAGCACATTAAGCGCAGCATCCAATACCTGAAATTCATGCAAACCTTTGTGTATCAAATGCACAAGAGGTACTTTCGCCTCCTGAAAGAACACAAAATACTTGAGCAGCCCCATAAACTCTTCATATTGACGATCCATCCAGAATTCATCCAGCGCATATTCTACCAGCTCATGAAGTTCCTGCTTATATGGCCGAATCCGGAAATTAAGAATGCCTTCAAGATGAAAAAAATGCACCTCTTCCAAATCCTGCTTCAATCCATTGGCCAAAGTGGTACGGCGACGCTCTCGCAGGCCTGGCTGATCCAAGTCGCCATTGAATAATAAAGGCATGCATATCCGGTTTACCTTCTCCACCTCATGTTCATCCATGACTGAGCAGGCCTTTGAGATCATCTCTTCTACCATAATACGTTCACGCGTATCCATAATGAAATCTGCAAGTCCCGTTGCAAGCAAATCACTGATCTGGGGCAACCATTGCTGGAAGTCAGCGTGATTCTCATTGCCTCTGCATACCCAGGCCGCTCTTCCGTCATTATGTTTGAAGGTGAGCCGAAATCCTCTTTTGCTTATATGTAAACCTTTGGTTTTTTCCTTCACACATCGATAAAATTGATCCGCTTCCTCCTGCCCTGATACATCGGTCCATACGGCGAACAGTTCCATAAGAATCACTCCTTTCCTTCCTGTTCAAAGTATATGGCAAGGCCGATAGGGATATACGAAGCGGATTGATGGAAAGCGTGTCATGATTTCTCAGTATATTATCAATCTGTTTGGAGTTAAGACAAAAATGTGTTATTATTTTTATAACAGTATGTTTCACGGAAAAGGGGGGAAGCCAAAATGAGACAACAACCAAGAATACTCCGTTACGCTTTTATTATCATTTTGTGCGTATTCCAAGCGTTGTCCTTCCCTATTCCGATGCAGTCGGAATCCGCTGTCGAGGTAACCGTTGAGACGACTTCCAACAAGGAAGTGCTTGTCCACACATTGGAGTCTCAGCAGAAACCTGCCATTCGCAAGTACCCACAAGTCATGTCGAAGTTGATTGCGGTCACGCATAACAAACCTGTCTTTCTTGTGCTCGCTTTGTTGCTAATGCTGCGAATTCCTACACCGCGTCTACCCTTTAAACCGTTGATTTGTCTGTTTAAACGCAGATTATTTCTGCTACCCATCAAATTCACCAGTATGTATGTATCTCCCACCCCTATAGCACCAATTTACGTGAACGCTCTTAGCTAGCCGTTACACCGTATTTTAGGTTGCTTTGCATGGAGACGCCTCTGTCTGAAAGACGGTGTGCTTGTGCATAACTTATAACCCTTTTAGCAAATGTTAGATATCAATCAGCCTCATTGGAAACACCTATTTGTTAACGTCTATTTTGTTATCCCCATTTTCATTAAAAATTCACAACATAAGGCTGTGTGTCAGGAGTCCCTGGCTCTGTTTACCCGCATCATTTAATGTTCCTAAGAGCAGCAGATCATTCTATTTTCGGGAAATAAGCCTGTCTTCTGTGGCCAGCCTCAATTTAAGGAGGCATACTATCCATGGATGTACGCGAAACAGATTTGCCGGGAATCGGCAAGAAATTCCAGATTGAAACGAGCAGTGGAGATAAAATTATTGTCATTATTCACGATGACGGTCGCCGGGAAATGTACCATTTTGAGTACGATGATCCAGACCAAAGCATCTCCATGATTACGCTTGATGACTATGAAGCAAGACAGATTGCTGCCATCGTTGGTGGATTGACCTATAAACCAAAGCAGCTTGAAAATATTGAAGTAACGTTTGACGATCTGATAATTGAATGGTACAAAATCGAGCCATCCTACGGATGTATCGGTAAATCTATTGGTGAACTGGACGTACGTCAAAACTCAGGGGCAACGGTTATTGCCGTTGTAGAGAAGAATCACAAAAAACATATCAGCCCCGGTCCGGAGGTCGTGATTAGTGCAGAGTCCACGGTAGTAGCCGTTGGCGAACGCAATCAGCAAAAGCTATTCAAATCCCTCCTCCTGACCGGAAGGGGGTGAGTCGATGGATCATCTGATATTCGAAGTGGGTCTGGCGCTTGTGCTCATTGCAGCAGCCGGACTCTTATCCGCAAAACTGAGATTTTCGGTCGTTCCATTTTACATTCTGATCGGGATGGCCGTTGGACCTCATGCCATGAAGATCTGGCATCTGGACTTTCGTTTCATTGAAAGTCAGCCGTTTATTGAGTTTATGGGCCGAATTGGTATTCTGTTCCTGCTCTTCTATCTCGGGCTGGAATTCTCGGTTGGCCGTCTGATCAAATCGGGTAAATCCATTGCAGTCGGCGGGTCCATCTATATTGGGATTAACTTCACGCTGGGATTAATATTCGGTTTTATGTCCGGTTTCCCAGTTGCAGAAGCACTTATTATCGCAGGTATAACTACCATCTCTTCCAGTGCCATCGTGGCCAAGGTACTCGTGGATTTGAAACGAACGGCCAATCCTGAAACAGAGATGATATTGGGTATTATTATGTTCGAAGATGTATTCCTCGCTGTATATATCTCGATCTTGTCCGGACTTGTGCTTAGTGATTCATCCTCCATCGGAGGCGTCATCATGTCCGCACTTATTGCTCTCGGATTCATGCTTATCGTGATTATCCTTGGACGCAAAGCAACACCGCTACTAAACAAATTGCTAAAAATTCGATCGAATGAGCTATTCTCTCTCGTTGTATTCGGAGCCTTGTTCCTGGTAGCCGGCTTCTCTGAAACCATTCATGTTGCCGAAGCGATTGGTGCATTACTGGTTGGTCTGGTGCTTGCTGAAACAGAACACGCGAAACGGATTGAGCACTTGATTCTACCGTTCCGTGACTTCTTCGGAGCAATCTTCTTCTTCAGCTTTGGATTGTCCATTGATCCGTTGTCCTTGGGTGGCGAAGCCGTATGGTTAGCTCTGATTGCAGTTGTTATTACATTGTTCGGTAACTTCCTGGCAGGTATGATGGCCGGACGCAGTGCAGGACTATCGCCCAAAGCATCGGCGAATATTGGATTAACCATTGTGTCACGGGGTGAATTTTCCATCATCTTGGCCAACATGGGTAAAGCCGGGGGACTGTTGCCAATGATCCAACCGTTTGCCGCGCTCTATGTCCTAATTCTGGCCATTCTGGGTCCTTTATTAACCAAAGAGTCCAAACATGTATTCCGTTTATTGGATAAAATATTCAAGTTCAAGGATCCTCGGAAGAAGAAAGAAGAACCGAAGGTTCTACAGAAAGAAGAACCGAAGGTTCTACAGAAAGAAGGATAACCCCCTTGTCTGTTCAGAACAGACAACGTATCGTAATCGCGGCTCTACCGCCGATCTTTCTGTGATTAACCCAGGGAGAATGGCACGAAAGCCGCACAAAGGAGGATGACCTATGAAAGCACCTCTGATATCGGCTAATCCAGTGCCACAAACCGCCAAGACCAGATTATCATCTGCCCGTCGCATGTTGAATTTATTGTTTGTAATAGCGGGTGGAATTCTGGCCTCCGTGGGACTTGAATTGTTTCTACATCCCAATAAGATCATTATTGGAGGCATTACAGGCATCTCTTCGTTGTTCGCCCACTGGACCGAAATGAGGATTGGTTTGTTCCTGTTTTTGTTCAACGTTCCATTTATTTTTCTGTCCTATAGACTCGTGCAAAAGAAATTCGTACTGGTCACTGTTCTGGGTTTGGTTGTCTTTTCGATTGGTGCCATTGTGCTTCATCCCATGCCGCCGCTTGTCGAGCACCCGCTGGCTGCCGCCATGTTTGGCGGATTATGTCTCGGTCTAGGAATCGGTCTAGTCGTGCGGTATGGTGGGACACTGGATACGCTGGAAATCGGTGATCCGTCCTCCCGTCCACCTGAACGTGTATTTAGCGGGAAACGGATGCTTATCGAAAAAATAATCATGCTGCTCAACTTGTTGATTCTAACCGCTGCTGGTGTTATCTTCGGTTGGGATCAAGCGATGTACTCGGTAATTGCTTATCTCATTGCATATGAAATGGTGTATATTGCATTCCGCGGATTCACAGCTAAGCGCAAAATATGTATTTTAACCACACAAAGCGCTCAAGTTGAAAAAGCCATCCGTAAACGCCTGCGCCGTGAACCTGGAACATTGGATGCTTCAACGGATTCAGGGCATCCTGCTGTCGCTGAAGGATGGATCCAACACGTTCCGGGAGCACTCTACTATGAGATTCATTTCCTCGAAATGATCTGGCTCAAATCCATTGTGCGTCATATTGATCCACATGCAGGTATTGTGACGAACCCGGAAAAATAATTTAGATTCCTATAGGCTATATATTTGAACTAAAGAATATTTACACTTGCCACTCCGATGACAGAACAACCTTCCGATCGCTGTTATCCCCAGATTTTTTGAATTCCCTTTTCAAAGGGGAAAATCCGGGGATAAAGGCGAACGCTCCGCTTCTTCAGGTTATTTCTGTCCACTCCGTTCTCGTGTAAATGTTTTGTTCAATGTATATAGGCAAACAAAACTCTCTCTGATTTCCCATGGATGTTAACCATTCATTCAGGATCAGAGAGAGTTTTTTCAGTTATTCTTTTTATAACTCCACTATCGCTTTAACTACATGCGAATCCGGTCGTAACCAGGTGTCAATCGAAACAGGCAATTGATCAAAACTCGCCCGGTGTGTAATGTAGCCATCCATGTTCAACTTCTTCTCCCGCAAGATCGACATGACCTGTTCAAAATCTTCCCGTGTGGCGTTTCGGCTGCCCAAAATGCTCATCTCCCGCTTGTGAAAGTCTGGATCATGAAAGGAAATATCGGCTTTAACCAGTCCAACAAAGATTAATTGTCCACCATGAGCCACATAATGGATAGCATCATTCATCGATTGCATGTTTCCTGTTGCATCAAAGACAGCCGTCGCATAGTCCCCATCCGTGATTTCAGCAACTTGCTGTGCCGCTTGTTCATTGGCCTGAACCCAAGCATCCACTCCGGCCCACGTGCGGCTAAGTTCCAGCCTGTCCAGATTCCGGTCAATAGCAATCACCCGAGCACCCGCCTGTTTGGCAAAAGCCATCACACCCAGGCCAATCGGTCCAGCTCCAATGACAACAACCTGTTCACCAGGCCTTAGGGCTGCTCTTCTGACCGCGTGAGCACCAATACTCAGCGGTTCTACCATCGCAGTTTCATCCAGTGTAAGTCCGTCGGCTTGGATTAGATGGGAGACAGGCACAACGATCCTCTCTCGCATGCCGCCGTCCACATGTACACCCATCACCTGCATGGACACACAACAATTTGTTTTCCCTGATCGACAAGCGATACAATGACCACAATGCAAATATGGAATAATACTAACCTGATCTCCCGCCTTCAGGCCCGCTTCATTCTCCCCGATTTCTTCAACAATCCCTGCAAGCTCATGACCCAATACACGGGGATAGGTAAAAAAAGGCTGATTTCCTTTGTAGGCATGCAAATCTGTGCCACAGATTCCAATTCGTCGGATAGTAACCAGCGCCTGATTCTCGGTTCTTTCGGGTTCAGCTATGTCTCGCAACGCCAAACGATTTATTTCTTCACATATAACTGCTCTCATTCCTGTTCCCCCTTCGATGATGCTTGTGACTTCATGTTATGTTCAATGTTATATTCAGGACGGCCGCTGGCCCAGCTCTCATTATGAACCGGAGCCAGAATACGCAGCACCTCCGTTAACAGTTTATGGTCTAGTGGTTCGTCAATCCAAGCTGCATTGTTGCGGATATTATGTTCACTTGCACTGCTGACCAGTGTTGTTGGAATCCGTTCATTGGCTGTTGCAAACTGTACAGCAAGCTTCGCAATATCAGTGCCCTGTTCCGCGCAGAACCGCGCCGCTTGCAGGCAAATCTGCTTCACGCGATCATCTGCCGGGTGCCAGGCAGGAGCTCCTCTTGTGCTTAATAAGCCCATAGAAAGAGGCGAAGCATTCACAAGACCAACTTCTTTATTTTCCAGAAGGGGCAGTAAGGACAGTAGTGAAGTATCATTTAATGCATAATGGCAGTAGGAAATGATGGCATCGGCATCAATCTGTGGCAATACCTTTTCGAATAACGGCAGCGGTAATCCACAAATTCCTGCATGGCGAATGACTCCCTGCTCTTTCAGCCGGAGCAAGGTTGGGAAAGCTTCTTCAATAATGATTTCGGCCGGGACAAACTCAATATCATGCAAGAACATAATGTCGATATAATCGGTGTGCAGTCTGTCCAGACTCTCTTGTACACTATCATGTATCCGCTTACGCGAAAAATCAAATGCATTCTCCCCATAACGTCCAGCCTTGGTCGACAACGTAAACGAGCTGCGTGGCAAACTACGGATGGCTTCTCCAAGCACGATTTCGGCTTTCGTTAATCCATAATAGGGCGAAACATCTATATAGTTCATCCCTGCATCTACAGCAGCGTGAACCGTACGAACACCCTCATCTTGGTCAATATCACGAAATACCGAACCTAGAGAGGATGCTCCAAAGCTCAGCACAGGTACTTCCAGTCCCGTCTTACCAAGTCTTCTCTTTTTCATCAGCCTGCCCCTTCCCAGCATGTCAGCTTACTCACATGTCCTTTCATTGTAACAGTTGAATTTCAATATAAAATATCGCCAAATGCGTAATATGTACTGTTTGATGATCTGTGAATAAGGGCTTGGTGTGAAGTGAAATTAAAAATCCGCCGATTCCCCTTATAAAGAGTAATCAACGGACTTCATATCCAAACTGACTGAATGATCTTATCGATCCAACTCATCAGCATGATGTATTTTAAAATATATATTAGTTCTGCATTACAAAATCTTGTTGAATGGCATTATCTTCATCAAACGTCCGCAGGATGTCATATCTTGTATTACGCTGTGCCGGAATATAACCGGACTCCCGAATCAGTTGCGTAATGGAACCAATGTTAACTTTGTACGTTGCGCCTGCAGCAGATACCACGTTCTCTTCAATCATGGTGCTACCAAAGTCATTGCAACCAAATTCGAGTGATTTTTTGCCGACTTCAGGTCCCATCGTTACCCATGAGGATTGAATGTTTTTGATGTTGTCCAATACCAGTCGACTGATCGCTACCGTCTTCAGGTACTCTTCTGGCGTCTGACGCTCCAGCTTCAGGTTTGTATTATCCGGTTGGAAAGTCCAAGGAATGAACGCCAGGAATCCTTCGGAATCATACTTGTTCGCAATGCACTCATCCTGAGCTTCACGTACACGAAGTAGGTGCAGTGCGCGCTCTTCCATCGTTTCACCAAGGCCGATAACCATCGTTGCCGTTGTGTTCATACCGATACGGTGAGCTGTCTGCATAACGTCCATCCAATCGCGCCATGAACCTTTCAAACGGCTGATTTTGCGGCGTGTACGGTCATCCAGGATTTCGGCACCACCACCAGGCAGGGAATCCAGTCCTGCTTCGTGAATTGCACGTACAACCTCTTCCAAAGTAAGGCCGTCGGACACTTCAACCATTTTCATAATTTCTGCCGGCGAGAAGGAGTGCATCGTAATATTAGGGAAACGCTCCTTGATCGCTTTGAGCAGGTCGGTGTAATAGCTAAACGGCAGATTCGGATTCGTTCCGCCTTGCATCAGAATCTCGGTACCATTTACGTCTTCGGTTTCTTGAATCTTCTGGAAAATGACTTCATCGGGAAGTACATACCCTTCGTCAGACCCAGGTCTGCGGTAGAAAGCACAAAAACGGCAGTACACATCACACACGTTCGTGTAGTTGACGTTACGCCCAATAACAAATGTTCTGTATGGTTCGGGGTGCATGCGTTTTACAATCACATTGGCGGCTGCCCCTATTTTGTCTACTTCATTTGATTCAAACAGCTGAATCGTGTCTTCCAAATCCAAACGTTCGCCCCGAAGGGCTTTATCTAAGATACGGTCTACCGTACTCATCGTAAAAAAGCCTCCCTCATGAAGAGAAAATATAATCACGATCCGTCCCAACTTGCTCATATAGATGAAAGTTTTGGTGGCAACATCGCATTTCTGTACTCCACATATCGTAACACAGGTTACATGTGAAAAAAAGCACCTTATGAGCAGGTGCTTTAAAAATTAATAAAAATGTTTACATATGCCATCTATTTCATTTCTTTTTCAGCGGGCTCTAACACCCGTGTTTCAATACAGCGGACTCTACGAATCCTGAAGTGCCTGATCCAGATCTGCAATCAAGTCATCGATGTCTTCCAGACCAACCGAGAAGCGCAGTAATCCGTCAGTTATACCCCGATCACGGCGAACCTCAGCCGGCATAGCCGCATGAGACATCATCGCAGGATAAGACAAGATACTTTCAACCGCACCCAAACTCACGGCAACAATTGGCAATTTCACACGGTTAAGTATAGCCTTGGCCCGATCTCCCGAACCTACGTCAAACGACACGACAGCGCCGTATCCGCTTGACTGACGTTCATGAGCTTCACGGCCGGGATGATCCAGCAGCCCCGGATAAAATACAGCCGTAATATCACTGCGTCCACTAAGCCAAGCAGCCAGCTTCGCTGTGCTCTGTTCACTGTGTGCCATGCGCGCACCCAAGGTTTTCATACCACGCATCAGCAGCCAGGATTCCTGAGCCCCGAGGACGGTTCCAAGTCCATTCTGCAATTGTTTTAGCTGTGTACCCAATGAATCCGTACGAGCAACAGCTAAACCTGCCAGCACATCACTGTGTCCGCCAAGAAACTTGGTCGCACTATGTACGACAATATCTACCCCGAGCTCAATCGGACGTTGGTAATAAGGCGTCATGAAGGTGTTATCAAGAATGGAGATTAACTCATGTTCCTGTGCCCAGGAGGTGACTGCAGCAATATCCGTGATCCGAAGTGTCGGGTTGGATGGTGTCTCCATATAAACTGCCTTCGTGTTCGGTTTGAGCGCTGCCTTTACTTCCTCAATATTGGTCATATCCACAAAGGTAGTCTCAATCTGCATCCGGCTCAGAATGGAAGTAAGCAGTCGATACGTTCCTCCATATACATCTTCCGTCACAATCATGTGATCGCCTGCCGAGAACATCATGAACACACTGGAGATGGCAGCCATGCCTGAGGAGTAGGCAAATCCGCGTGCCCCACCTTCCAATAATGTAATGTAATCCTCCAATGCCTGACGAGTCGGGTTACCGGAACGACTATAATCATGTTGAGGTGGATTAAAAATATCAAAATGATGGAATGTGGAGGCCTGGTAAATTGGCACACTGGAAGCCCCGGTGGTTTTATCGATTTCGTCACCGAAATGCAACAGCTTAGTATCGAACTTCAGGTCGGAATGAACATTCCGTTCATGATTATTGGCATTATTGTTTTGCTCACTCATGATGCGTTCCCCCTTCTATCTCCTGCTGTGCAGCTGTGAGTGCATTGCCCAGATCGGCAATCAGATCTTCGGCGTGCTCGATCCCTACAGAAAAGCGCAATAGACGGTCATCCACACCTACAGCGTCACGAATTTCAATCGGAATATCCGCATGGGTCTGTACCGCAGGATAAGTCATCAATGACTCTACACCCCCGAGGCTTTCCGCAAAAGCAATCAGTTTGATATTACGAAGCAACGGTTCAACATAACGGGCATCCTTTACTTTGAAAGAGAAAATGCCTGTATTTCCACTGGATTGTTTATTCTGTATTTCAAATCCGGGATGATCCGACAAACCAGGATGATACACTTCATTAACGGCTGGGTGCTCCAAAAGGTACTTGGCAATCGTCAAAGCATTATACTCATGCCGCTCCATGCGAAGAGCGAGTGTCTTCATGCCTTTCATCAGCTGATAGGAGTCGCTTGGAGACAACACTGCTCCAATAGAATTGTGCAGGAATGCCATTTCGGCCGACAATTCCTCCCCTTTTGTAATAATTAATCCGGCAAGTACATCATTATGACCACCCAGATACTTCGTGGCACTATGGATGATGATATCAGCACCGAGTTCAATAGGACGCTGGAAGAACGGAGTCAGTAGTGTATTATCCACAATGGTCAGCAGATTGTGGCTCTTGGCCCAGGAGCAAACCGCTTCCACATCCGTAATCATCATTAGTGGATTGGTTGGTGTCTCAATAAATACCGCTTTTGTATTCGGCTGACGAATACTTTCCAGAGCTGCCAGGTCATTGGTATCGACGTAACTTGCCGTCACACCAAATCGAGACAGGATGCGCTCAAGCAAACGATACGTTCCGCCGTACAGATCCAGCGATACAATCAGATGATCCCCTTGCCCAAATAAAGCGAAAATCGTTTGCAAGGCAGCCATACCGGAGCTACAGGCAAAACCTGCATCACCAGATTCCAACGCTGCCGCTGCTTCTTCCAACACTTTACGGGTTGGATTGGTCGTACGAATATAATCAAATCCCGTGCTTTGTCCAAGCTTGGGGTGGCGAAACGCAGTGGATTGATAGATCGGAAAATTAATGGCACCCGTTACCGGTTCATTGATAGACCCAATTTGGGCCAATCGACTTTCGATTTTCAACTTGTTGTCTTCCATTGCAGCATCCTCCTGTAATGTCGATTAGATTTGCGGACCAATATCGTAAGGTGTCTCTTGATACACATAGTAATTGAGCCAATTAGAGAATAATAAGTTTGCATGTGCCCGCCAAGTGGCCGGGGGAACACGGGAAGGATCATCATTCGGGAAATAATGTCTAGGCAGCGCAATGTCCATGCCTTTAGCTGCATCACGGTCATATTCCCATTTCAATGAAAGCGGGTCATACTCGGCATGTCCGGTTGCAAAAATCTGTTTGCCGTCTTTGGTAGCAACCAGGAAAATACCCGCTTCCTCTGATTCAGCCAATATTTCAAGGTTATCATTTTTTTCAATATCTTCACGTCGCACTTCCGTATGGCGGGAATGCGGGACGTTGAATACTTCATCGAATCCGCGCAGCAACTGCACATTAGATCTGTTGATCGTATGTGAGAATACGCCAAAACATTTTTCATCCAGAGGAACTTTGGGAACTCCGAAATGATGGTATAAACCCGCTTGGGAAGCCCAACATATATGCATGGTCGAAGTCACATTGGTTTTGGTCCATTCGAAGATCTCCTGGATTTCTTTCCAATAGTTCACGTCTTCAAAGTCCATTTGCTCTACAGGGGCGCCTGTAATGATCATGCCGTCAAAACGGCGGTGTTCGATCTCATCAAAGGTTTTGTAGAACAAGTCCAAATATTCCTGGGAAGTGTTCTTGGACGTATGAGACTTCGGATGAACCAGAACGATATCTACCTGAATGGGTGTGTTACCCACCAGACGAAGCAATTGAGTTTCTGTCGTTTCCTTTGTAGGCATCAGGTTTAATATAGCGATACGTAGTGGACGAATGTCCTGCTGGTAAGCAGATGTCTCGTCCATGACAAAGATGTTCTCTCCTGCAAGTACTTCCTTGGCAGGCAGTGTGTCTGGAATTTTGATTGGCATGGTGTTTCTAACTCCTCCTTGTGCATAAATAGATGCAGCCACTGCGGATTCGATACGATTCGCATCCGTACAGTTATAGGCTGCCATGAGCTTGCCTGCAGGCGCTGAATTGCAACCACATTGCTGGCAACAAGCTCAAGTTCCTTAGCGAAAATCACTGCTGAGAAGTCGGTGCATATAACAAAGACCTTCCTCGGATTCCGAGAAAGGTCATATGTAAATAGATATGCGCCTCTCTCATCTCTCAGTTACAACAGTGTCACTTGGACACTTGGTCGCTGCAAGAATTAGCACCGTGCGGTATACCGCCGGTTGCCGGGTTTCATCGGGCCAGTCCCTCCACCTACTCTTGATAAGATTTCGCTTTATTCAATTGTAAAAACTAGTGTGGTTCACCTTTTACTTTAAGACATTAATCCCCTCACGTCAAGGTGTAGTTCAATGTCTGTTCCTCAGGATCGGAACCGTTCCTCATCCGTTGTCATACACTGCTCCAGGGCGCGAAATCGACACATTTTTGCGCTTGAAAGGACCCTGTACCAGCGGTATACTAGACAAGTGTTATAAACCCTTATGTGAGAGGTGACATATTCAATGGATGGCGACCCGAGGCCTGACTGGCAGCCGAATTCCGACAAACTGCATAGAGAATTGATATCAGCATGCCGGCAGCGGGACGTTACTTCCGTTTGATTATAGAGCGAACGCAGTCCTGACTTCCAGGCTCCGCTGCCGACCGGCTGATCTGTTCTTTTTGCGCCCATATTGATGAAATCCGCCCATTTGGCGGGTGCAGAAGGAGTAGATGAATAATGAAAATCCGGTTGGTAAATAACGGTGTATTTATTCCGGTGGACGACATTCAGCAGGCGCTGACTCCACCAGCGGAGGGGTTTTACTGGATTGATGCGGACATAGACGATTTGGCGGTACTTCAACCGCTGTTCATGATGCATGATCTGGCCGTGGAAGACTGTTTGAGTGACGAAGAACAACGTCCGAAGATTGAAATTTATGAGAGCCATTATTTTATTGTTATTAATAGCATTCGTTTTGATGATGAAGAGATTTTTTTACGTGCCGTCAACTTGTTCCTTGGCAGACACTTTATTATCAGTGTGACCAAACAGAAAGTCAGCGAATTGCGAACATTGAAACCGATCCTTTGGGAACAGGAAATCAGTACGCCGGATAAGCTACTGTACCTGTTGGTTGACTTAATTGTTGATAATTACTTTACCGTCGGTGACCGAATTGAAGCGCGTATCGAGAAGCTAGAAGAAGACATTCTGATGCACACCAAGAAGTCTCATCTGAATGAGATAATCGGGTTGCGCAGTGAGATTCTGTGGCTGAAGAAAGTGCTCGGACCTCAGAAAGAGGTTATTAACACACTCAATAAAAAAGATCTGCGTCTTATTGATGATCAACTGCAAAAGTATTTCAGTGACATTTATGAGAATGCTGTGAAAATATCCGAAACCTTTGAGACCTATCGCGACTTGATGGGGAACTTACGAGAAGCTTACCAATCCAGTATCGCCAACCGTGCGAATGAAATCATGCGTGTGTTCACCGCCATTACCACGGTGTTCATGCCGCTGACCGTTATCACTGGCATCTATGGGATGAACTTCACGAACATGCCTGAGTTGGACTGGAAATATGGTTATTTCGTGGTTATTGGCCTAATGGTTACACTGGGCCTGAGCATGTTCTTTATTTTCCGCAAAAAAGATTGGGTTTGAAATAGCAAAAGACGAAGCGCTCCACATTTGGAGAAACGCCTCGTCTTTTTTTATTATCCGCTTAATGTATGACACTAACGTCCTATTTCCAATCTAGCCTGCATTCTGCTCTGTCTCTGTGTGACGACGAAACCGGATCCGAATCATGCGCAGTCTTTCATAGACCTGCTCCAGGTTGCTCCCCCCAGGCTTCTCTTCTCCATACACCTTATGTAACACGGGCTTCAGGAACGTATCTCCCAGCTCCTCGTAGGCACTCCATACCGCCTCTTGCTCCTCTTCGGGCATGACAGCAAGCTCCGCATCAAGTAGACAATCTGTGTCATACCCCTCCAAATCCAGTGTCTCCAACAGCTCAATCAGCTCTCGCCGGGACAATCCAGAACGATTCACGATCTCCTCCAACGTATATCCTTCTTTCATGCCTTCAAGTACCTGCTTCCGTGTGGTGAATCTGTCTAGCTCCTGCTTGTATTTCTGCTCTCTCTGTTTGTACAGCCAGCTCTCATATTCTTGTTCCTTCAGAACTGTGTACACCCACTCTAGCGGAAAAGATGTGGAACGTTCCAGTCCATTTGTAAGCTCCAACCATTCAGCTCCGTACTCGGAAGCCTTGCTCTCACCTACGCCAGGCAGTTGCATCAATTCATCGATGGTTTGTGGAACAAATGCACTAATCATGCGCAACAACCGGTTTGTTGCAATAAAATAGGGGGCCTTCCGGTCAGACGCTGCTCTCTTCCTGCGCCATATGCATAGGTCCATATACAGCCCCTCATTGCCATATAATTCACTGTAACAATGAAGACGTTGACCGCCATAACTGCGCGACTTCAAATCATCATTTTCGTGAAACATACCCTGCAGCAACGGACGATATCCTTCGCCCATCTGTATGGCTAACTGATGACGATAAACATGTAATAGCTCGTCCCACGAACTGCCAGCATACCAGATGTCATCCGTTCGATCTCCTTCCTCATATCGGCTCCATCCCAGATGCCACGCTCCATCTTCTTCACCGATCCACAACTGCGCATGCTCTTCATTCTGACCTGACATTCTGGATAATCTGTTCATGAAAATGACTTCCATTTCTTGTCCCTCCTTCAATAGTTCAGCTCGACACAGTCTGTTTTGTGCTAAATTAAGCAACAAAAAAACACCTCTCCTGCAAAATCCATGCAAGAGAGGTGCTTCCTCATTAACCGTGCTATGCTGTTGCTCATATATTACCACAATGGAAAAATTCGTCAACTACTTGTTTGTAAAGCTATTTACTTGTTCAAAGCCAATTTCGCCAGCGCAAGCGAACCACACAGTCCCGCATTATCGCCAAGTCCTGGTGAAACAACATACTGGTCAATTTCGGACTGAAGTGCAGGATGCTGAACGTATCCAGCGAGCAATTCCTGCAGTTTGCTGCGAACCATTGGGAATAGATGCTCCTGCTTCATTACACCGCCGCCCATTACAATTTTCTGAGGTGTAAGGATCAATACATAATTCATGAGAGCATGCGCCAGGTAATGTGCTTCAATCTCCCAGGCCTTATGATCGGCTGGCAGTTCGTAAGCCGGTTGCTCCCAACGTTTATTGATGGCAGGACCTGCGGCAAGCCCTTCCAGACAGTCTCCATGATACGGACAGAAACCTTCATATGTATCTTCAGGATGTCTGCGTACAATGATGTGTCCCATCTCTGGATGTGACAATCCATGGACCATTTTGCCACCTACAACTGCACCTGCACCAATACCCGTTCCGACAGTAATATACAAACAGCTATCCAGGCCTTGTGCAGCCCCCCAGGTTGCTTCCCCGAGTGCAGCACCGTTTACATCCGTGTCGAACGTCATCGGTACATCAAAGTGCTCCTTGAGCTTGCCGATCATATTGTACTGACCCCAATGCGGCTTAGGTGTTGTTGTAATGTAACCATAGGTCGGGCTTCCTTCAATCGGATCAATTGGACCAAATGAACCTACGCCCAACGCCTCAATTCCTTTACCTTCAAAAAAAGCGATTACTTGAGCCATCGTCTCTTCCGGTGTCGTCGTTGGAAAGCTTACGCGTTCAAGAACTTCTCCTTCTTCCGTACCGATACCACATACAAATTTGGTTCCTCCAGCTTCAATTGCGCCTAAAATCGTCATGTTAGTCACACTCCCAAGTAGTTTAAAATTAAAATGGATCTTCGAATCTGTTCTCTGAACGACTGCATGATTATTCCTGTTCAGCAGTTTCGAGCTTCGCCAATCGCTTCAATAAGGTCTGCTTCCAGCTGTCGGCTAGCGTTGGAATGGCCAGCAAAGCACGCATACCAGCGGCATCATGCTTCCCCTGATGCATAATTCGGTTGGCTTCCAGAATGGTCATTGATGCAGGGTCAGTGCTGATTCGTCTGAAGATTGCAGAGGGAGTTACCTCGCCTTCTTGCAACACCCGAAAATAAAATCCGGTATGCCCGCTATCCTGAAAATAAACAGGCAGCTCTTTGTAATCATACCGTGCACCAAGCTTGAAGCAAGGCTGTCTTGGCTGGCTAACCTGTACCGTGGATTCCCCCAATTCATACATATCGCCAATTCGGACTTCATCCTCCATACAGCCTTCAACTGTCAGATTTTCTCCACAAGCTCCCCAGTCCAGCTTACGATCCATCAGTTGTTCAAGCGCCGGATAACGACTGTAATCGTATACACAAACCGCCTTATCCGGCCCACCATGGTGCTCCAGATCCGCCTGAGCGTCTCCTGTCATTCCGGTGAATGACAGGAAGACCGGGCTGGATATGGGATGTTTCACAATGCCGCTCAGCACTCCGCGCTTCTGACCAGGCAAGGCCTGAAGTTGCCCCACGTTCACAGCTAATACAGCCGTTTTGCTTTTATCTGGCTTCCGGTTATGTGTGAGTGTCATCTGATCCTACCTCCCATAATAGCTTTCTTTTAACGAACAGAGCCACCAAAAACAAGTGTATTACTTAACAAGCGACCTGGGGAAGTAAGCATTTTGCCGCCAGCATACATGCCTGAAGACGCACCACCATCCAGGTTCATTGCCTGCTTGGCACCGAGCTTCTGCATGACAGCAGCCCATTCCTTAATCGTCGCTCCCGAAACGGTAGCCAACATAACCGAACCGTCGGCCATAATGGCAATACCGCTTCTTGCGCCGGAGGCATTGAGAATTTTGGTATCCTTGAAGCCCTCACTCGTTGGATTGACGGCAACTTTGCCGTCTTTCACCAGACGTGGACCTGCGCCCACAGCGGTAACTACATCTTGCCAAGGGATCTCCTTGCCTGCTGCATTGGTGTATTTATAATTCATCTCTACAGTTGATCCAACGGTGAAGCGGTCCGACGAAGATTTCTGATTCCCCGTGAAAACCAGCACCGAGCCATTCTTCGGAATGGCTACATTGGTATTGGGTACTTTCTTGGTGACAATCCCTTTCTCCATCACAACCGCCGTACCTCCTTTGAACCCGACTGTAGATCCCCGCTCTGGCGTGTATAACATCGTAATGCTCGCATTCGCGGAAGGTGTTCGGTTAATAAAGGTCGCATACCAACTGCGTGATTTCCCTTCTTTATCTGTTACTTTACCCGTCAGGCTCACTTGAAGCGAATCCATGATGGCTGAACCATCTTCCTTAAACCCAATCGTTGTTCCGTATCTTCCAATATGTATAACCTTGCCGTTTGCTATTAACATGCCGTATGGATCTGGAGCTCCGTTATAAGCTTCAAAAAACGCTCCGTTAATGGCCGCTTGCGCGCCATAAGCTTTGACAATCGAAGGTAATGTTGCGGTCTGACCGACCTGCTTCTTCGCTAATCCTACGGTAACTGGTGTACCCTTGGGAATACTAACCGTCTGCACGGTAAAACTGCGTCCTGCTGCTTTTACTTTCTGTACTTTAGTGCTTATTGCCGCTTTGGCATCCGCTGTCTGTGGAGCACTCACCGCTCCTGAAAGGATTACAGGCAAAGCAAGGACGAGGGCCATAGCCCCTGTCCACCACTTTTTGCCCGTCCGTTTTGTCTGCATACTACTCACCCTATTGCCACTCCCATCCAAGAGCCCAGGCTCTTCATCTCAAGTTGTTCGAACTTGTCCATCACCATATCCGGGTCAAGACGCAATTCACATACATCCAGTGCACAAGCTACCGGAACTGCACAGTGAATCTCTGCCAGTTTGCGGGACAGATGAAGCATGTCAAGATCATTCTCAATCTTGTTACGTACCGAAGGGGTAAGTTTATCCATATTGTCCAAAATGCCTTCAATAGAGCCAAACTCCTGCACAAGCTTCAAAGCCGTCTTCTCCCCAATGCCCCGTACTCCAGGATAATTGTCACTGGCATCGCCCATCAGGCCTTTCATGTCGATCACTTGACGAGGGGTCAGTTGTTTCTCCGTCATTAGAGATTCAGGTGTATACACCATGTAATTGCCATGACCTTTTTTCATAATAATAATGCTTGTACGGTCATCAATCAGTTGCAGCATATCGTGGTCACCCGTAAGTACCATCACGTTCATATCCGTCTGCTCGGTGTAATACTTGGCAAGTGTACCAATGCAATCATCAGCCTCATATCCTTGAGCGCCAATATTCGGAATGTTCAAACTATCCATCACTTCACGAATCAGAGCAAACTGAGGAATCAGATCATCCGGAGCTTCCGGACGGTTCCCCTTATACGCTGCATACTCTTCACCGCGAAACGTCTTGCCCCCCATATCCCAACAGCATACGACATGACTTGGCCCAAAGGTCTGAACCGCATCCCAGAAATAACGGATAAATCCGTATACTGCGTTGGTTGGCATGCCTGCCTTTGTACGTCTGATATATCCGCTTGCAGATGTTGCATAGAATGCACGGAACAACACCGCCATACCATCTACCAGCAACAAAGTAGGTTCATTACGTTGATTCACTTGAATTTGTTCTCTCCTGTCCTGTATCTAGCAAATAAAATATCGAACTAATTCTATCATTATAGCATAGTTCCGCCAAGGATCGACCAGCCAAAAAAGCCCTGAAATTTGAACATTCAGAGCCTTTTTTACCTTGGTTCATTTAACAATCAATGAAATCATTCATTTATAATTTACGCATTGTTCCATTCCTGCTCATACGTGTCTTCTTTGAATCCTACGGTCACTTTATGACCATCCGTAACGATTGGACGTTTGATCAGACGACCATTGGAAGCCAGCAAACGAATCTGCTCTTCTGTGGACAACCCCGGGAGCTTGTCCTTCAATTGCTGCTCCTTGTATACTTCCCCACTCGTATTAAAAAACTTCTTCACTTCAAGTCCGCTCTTCTGAATCAACCCCGTTAATTCTGCTTCGGATGGTGGTGTATCGAAAATAGGGATTAATTCCAGCTCATGCCCCTGAGCTTCCAGCCATTTTACGGCTTTGCGGCACGTGCCACATTTGGCATATTGATATACTTTCAGATCACTCATCGTTACTAATCCTCCTAAAATTGCTCCGGTGGTGCTCCGGTTTCGACTTCTCGCTTCCCTTGGTTTGCTTCGCAAATCCAAAAGTCGCTCCAACCCGATACCATCGCACTGTAAATTTAAACCTCTTTGCGAATGAGAAAAATGTCCATTCGGCTTTAGGGTCAAAAACCTTAAAATATAAAAATCCTACCACCTAAAAATTTTTAAAAATAGCCTGCGGCATTTTGTTCGGGTGCAGTTTGCATGCCTCACAAGGATTTGGCAACTAATCGTTTAACATACAGCAAAGACACATTTCACTGAGGTACTCACAGAGCACAATCAGGCCGTTTGACAGCTTCCTACAACGCTTCTCTCGGTGATGCCTCGGTATCCAGGCGAGCCTCCAGGGCAGCCATATCTGCGGGCAACGGGGCTTGGAACGTCATCCGATTGTGCAAAATGGGATGGTCAAACGCCAGCTCACATGCGTGCAATGCCTGACGGGAAATCCAAGTGTCTCGTTCCTCCCGAACAGCCATGATCTGCTCATCGATCTCATGCACGGGAAGGGTCTTGTACATCCGATCTCCAACTAACGGGCAGCCGATCGATGTCATATGTACCCTTATTTGATGGGTTCTGCCGCTCTCCAGCTTCAGGTTCACCGCACTGGCGCTGCTGTCTGCCCATCGGGCGACTGTCGTGTATAACGTTCTTGCCGCATACCCGTCAGGTGTAACGATTCGACGATGCGGCTCTTCGGGATCACGATCGATCGGGCCATCGATAGCCCCCTCTTCTTGGGCAGGACTACCGTGCACAAAGGCAATATATTGTTTATCCACCGTTCCTGCAATCATCTGTTCAGACACATGCTGGTGAACATATGGATTTTTTGCGATTGCCAGCACACCTGATGTTTCCTGATCCAGTCGATGAATCGGTCTGAAGCGGAAACGCTCGCCCTTGGACTTCCAATAATGGACAACTCCGTTTGCCAATGTACCTGTGTAATGCCCATGTGTTGGATGTACGATGACACCGGAATCCTTGTTCACGATAAGTAAGTGCTCGTCTTCATACAGTATCGTAAAGGGAATCGGCTCAGGTAAAATATCATCCGACTCTTCCTGTTCCATCCGGACTTCCAGGACGTCACCTGCGCTAACTTTGACGCTGATGTATACCCGCTCGCCATTTAGCATAATTCCCTGCTCTGTAAGTTTGATTCTCGACAGGAGCTTGCGCGAAACCTGTAGGCGCCGCTGAAGCACGGTCTTCAGCAACCAGCCATCTTCATGTTCGGGAACCGTGTAAGTAAGTGGTGAATAATAACCGCTCATTCTTTGTCTTTGCGGCGGAATACTTTTTTGCTCCGCACATACTCAATGTCAGCTACCTGTTGTCTCGCATTGGCAGTCCGTGCAACAACGAAGAAATAATCAGACAGACGGTTCAAATAACGTCGTACAGAAGGGTTGATATCCGTATGCTGTCCGAGTGTTACGGCGCGGCGCTCAGCACGGCGACATACTGTGCGGCAGACGTGCAATGTGGAAGAGAGCAGACTACCCCCAGGCAAAATAAACCGTTCCACCTTCGGATTCTCTGCATCATACAGATCAATCCATTGCTCAAGCCGGGTGACCATCTCATCCCGCACTTTATATCTGGTTTCGCTGATTTTTACAAAGGCGAGATCGGACCCGCAATCAAACAATTCTTGCTGAATTTCGAGCAAGTGTTCACGCAAATCTTCAAATTCCCCATTTGCTTGATCAATAAAACTAATGGCCTGCCCAACAAAACAATTCAGCTCATCAATTGTACCGTAAGCTTCAACCCGATCATCGTCCTTGATGACCCGTCCACCAATGACTGAGGTCTGCCCCTCGTCACCTGTTCGTGTATATATGCCCATTGTAATTCCTCCTATTGTTAATATCATTCGCATGGTAGAACGCTGGGGTTAAATATAAATGCATGCCCTTCTTGAGTTTAACTTAATTAGTATACTTGACCTGCTATGAATACGGGAATGCTATTATTTTCAGAAACCAGTGAGATCCTTCACACGTATATATGAATTGGTGTACTCTGCCGAGTATACGCCAAATCCTTGCAAACCAAAAGTAGAGGAGACGATTATGCAAAACTGGATAACCGATTTCATGGAACAATACGGCTACATAGGTATTGCACTCATTATTGCGCTCGAAAACGTATTTCCCCCCATCCCCTCCGAAATCATATTACCTTTTGGCGGCTTCATGACCACCTACACCAGCCTGACCCTTCCCGGTGTTATTATTGCTGCTACCATTGGTTCTGTGCTCGGGGCTGTCATTCTCTATGGGATCGGACTGCTGATTGATGTCAATCGGCTGGAGAAGATTGTAGAACGTTGGGGTCATATTCTGCGGATCAAAAAAGAAGATATTCACCGTGTCGATGCATGGTTTGACAAATATGGAATGTGGACCGTACTATTCTGTCGTATGGTTCCCCTTGTTCGCAGCCTGATCTCGATTCCTGCCGGCATGTCCAACATGAAATTTGGTTTATTCCTGCTCTTCACAACCATTGGAACACTAGCCTGGAATATCATTCTCGTCTCGGTTGGTGCAGCGCTTGGTGCGTCATGGGAGAGTATCCTTAACTTTATGGACGTGTACTCCCTGGTCGTATATGTCCTTCTGGCGATTATTGTTGTGGGCTGTATAATCTGGTGGATCAGACGAAATAAAACTCGGAAATAAAGAAATTTACACGCGTAGCTTTTGTCATAAAATAAAGCCTCCTCACCACAATTTGTGGTGACGGAGGCTTTATTTAGGCTCGTCCATCGTTTATAACATTATGAAATGCTAATCTTCATATCGCAGCCCTCGATCTTTGAGATCAACAGGCAAGCCAGATATCAACAGATACATCTGTTCCGAATGCGCCTGCAACGCCCGGTTAACTGACGCCATTCTTGCTGCAAAAATTCGTTCTTCCTCTGAAGGATACAAAGAGCCATGCATTTCATTGGTAATCACGAGCAACTTTCCCTGGTAAGACAGAAGGGCGTCCAGCAACAGCTGTGTCTCTGAACGCTGCTGATCCAGATCATCACTTGCCCTGAACCCGGCTGCCATCCATGCTGTCAGACTATCCACAATGACAATTCGCTGATCTGCCAGGAAGAGATTGGATTCCCGATTAATCTGGTGAAGCACCTCCGTCAGGTGCTGGCCGTTCCCAGCCTGGATGGCACGATAATGAGCGGATGGCAATTCAGGAATCACGGGATCATGATCACCAGTGGATAAATAGATGCCCTCCCGGCTGATCCGGGCTGCGTATCCAAGCGCAAATCGGGTTTTACCACTGCCTATTCCGCCTGTGACCGTAATTAGCAATCCGCTCCCCTCCTTCAGTAGCCATACTAGATTGCATTTACTCTGTCAGCGCCTTCAGCACTTTCTTGGATTCTTCGACATTAGACGCCGACACCGGAATGGTAGCAAACAGATTTTGCGCAGCATAATCTACATCTTTGAACATTTGCATGTCTTCCAGCGGAATGCCATAGAGATGTGATTCTGTCTTGATGTCTGAACCGTCATCTCCTTCACCCTTCTCAACCAGGACCCCGCCTTCAAATACACCGCGCTTATACTTCTCCGGATCAAATGTATCATCAAGCGGAATATTGGAGCCGTTACTTCCGTACTGCTTCATATCAGCCTCAGGCAAAATGAAAATATCATGTCCACCAGCCGCATACTCTACCATAATTTTTTGAACATCATACATCGCACTGGTGATAACTTCCACCTTGGGCTCCTCGCCCAACTTCTGCTGCAAATTAGCTTGCAACTGCTCCGAGATCACGGATGGATTTCCTTGGTTGTCAATGATAAAAATCGTAAAACCGTCCTTACCGCCACAGCCAGCAAGCAGAAAAATCATAGAAATGATTGCGGTAAGCCCCCAAAATCTCTTCATTCCAGTTCCCCCTTTAGTCTCCTATGTACAATATATCACAATTGTTCCACGCAAAAAAATAACCCTGCCTATCCGAAGCAATCTGTTCATAGATCAAAAAAAAGACCCCTTCCGGGTCTTCTTCGAATCGCATATGCGTAACGTTTCGATACAACGAAAAATTATTTCCCTTTAATCGGATTAGCCTTCATGTATTCATTAATCTTCAAATCTAGCAAACTGCTAATTTCAATTACAATATCGGATGTGAATGATTTCTCTTCAAGGAATATCTGTTCCATCCTGCGGCGTAGCATATGGATCTCATCTTCCAAGGAAACGTTATGCAAAGATGCGTGATCCGGTTTCACCGACCATCGGTCGCCATGATCGCCTTCTGCCAAATAATGCCCACGATTAGTCGGTAAATCATATTCAACACAAAACAAAGCCAACCCCTCCTTGGAAAATTTAGTTTACAAATACAAGAAAAACATATTTCAAATTGAAATTATATCACAATATTTTGTAAAAGAAAGTTATTTTTTTCTAGTTTGAAGAAAATTTATGTCGATCAGAAGCTTCTATTCCCTATTAACCCTCTTTTTGCAGTTTGTAAACAAAGTTTCCGATTCGTTCCAATGCTTCATTCAATTGGGTCACCGATGTTGCATAGGAACAACGAAGAAATCCTTCACCTTGTGGACCAAATACATTACCCGGAACAGCAGCCACTTTATTTTCCGTTAGCAAACGCTCAGCAAAAAGATCCGAACTTAGCCCCGTCTTCTGGATACTAGGAAATGCATAAAATGCTCCCTGGGGTTCATGACAGTCCAGCCCGATATCTCTAAAACCCTGCACGATAAGGCGTCTACGCTGATTATAGGATTCAACCATTCTATCCTTCTCACCCAAACCGTTTGTCAATGCCTCAAGCGCGGCCACCTGTCCCATGGCAGGTGCACACATCACCGTATACTGATGAATTTTGAGCATGGCTGCAATTAGTTCAGGATGTCCGCACATATACCCGATCCGCCAGCCGGTCATGGCAAAAGCCTTGGAAAACCCACTCACCAAAATGGTTCGTTCCTTCATATCCGGAATCGAAGCGAAACTAACATGTTTTTGCGTATATGTCAGCTCAGCATAAATCTCATCCGCAATGACGATCAGGTCATGCTTTTTGATCACTTCAGCAATCGGTAACCATTCTTCATAGGTCATGATGGCACCTGTAGGATTGCTCGGATAACATAGAATAAGAACCTTGGACTTCGGCGTAATTCCCGCTTCCAGCGCCTCGGCAGTCAGTTTAAACTGATCCTTCGCATATGTTTCTACACCAACCGGTATGCCTCCACCAATCGAAGCGATTGGAGAATATGCCACATACGAAGGTTCTGGAATCAGAATCTCATCTCCAGGTACGATTAATGCACGCAATGCCAGATCAATGGCTTCACTGCCACCAACGGTAACAATAATTTCGTCCTTTGGATCATACTTGGTATCAAACTGAGTGTCCAGATACTCGCTGATGGCTTCCCTCAATTTCGGCATACCTGCATTGGAAGTATAACTGGTCATGCCTCTTTCGAGTGAATATACACAAGCTTCACGCATATGCCACGGTGTTACAAAGTCCGGTTCACCTACACCCAATGTGATGATATCCTTGTTATCGCCAACCAGATCAAAAAATTTGCGTATGCCGGATGGCGGTATCTGTTGAACCAAAGGTGCCAGATACGAAGTCATTTTCTTGTTGTTTCCTGTTGTCTGTTCATTCACTATCATGACGCATCTTCCTTTACGGCGAGATCATGAGACGGTTGTCTTCCTGATGGTCTTCAAAAATAATCCCGTCCTGCTTATATTTTTTAAGAATAAAATTCGTTTTGGTTGAAAGTACAGAGTCAATCGGAGACAATTTCTCCGATACAAAATTAGCAACTTCACGCAGGTTGCCACCTTCTACTTCTACGAGCAGATCATATGCACCTGACATGAGATATACCGATTTCACTTGCGGATACAGATAAATGCGTTCAGCGATCCCTTCAAAGCCACGACCACGCTCAGGCGTAATCTGTACTTCAATCAGGGCTGTTACTTTCTCATCATCAATCTTGCTCCAGTTCACAACGGTTGCGTATTTCACAATCACGTGGTCCTGTTCAAGCTGTGCCACGGCGTTCTTGATCTTATCTTCCGACTCCCCCAGCAGCGTCGACAGCAGTGCGGGAGTCCTTCTCGCGTCTTCCTTCAACAAATCCAGAACTTTTAATTGCAGATCGTTCAGATCCTTCATGTCTTTCCCTCCAGCGTCATCCAGGTTCCTGAAAATGAATTAATACTTATATTACATGAATTCAACGATCATGCAAAGACAAAAACCGCCCGCCCTGAATTCGGGCAAGCGGTGGTATGGTCTGCAACTGTCCCTGCTTCAAACCATAATTACAAAGGTTACATGTAATAAGGGTTACCGTAATTCGGTTGATGCTGGGGAACATTAGGCGCCTGGTTGTAAGTACTGGCCTGCGTATTCTTTTCCTGAATGAACTGCTGGCATTTCTGTTGAGTCTGGTGAGCCGATTGAATCTGCTTGTCCACATCCTGGCGCAATGCCTTCGAACCCACCGAATACATGTTGTTTTGCTGCATTACATTGAACAGCTCACCTTGCAGACGGAGTGTATCATTGGTCAAGTCTGTGAACATCCGACGTGTAATCGGGCAAGATGCTTCAGATGTTGCAGTCGTATATTCGCGCGCGGTTCGTCTTAAATCCGCAAGAATCGACTTTAACAAATCCTGCTCCTGCATAAAAGATCCATTAGATGATAAATTTTGAGAATACACCCGGTTTCCTCCTATACGGTTAGATTCGGCTTACTGCACTTGTGTTGGAGCAAGAGATTGATGTTGCTGCAGAGCATTGACGAGTGTGTTCATATGCTGCTCATGGGAACGAACATAGTGATTCAGCGCCTGCTGAATTTGCGGATTATGTGAGATGGAAGCTGTGGCCGCACACTGCTTGATCAGCAGTTCTTCATTGGTTATTGAATCCGCAATATAATTCAATTCTTTCGGACTCAGCGCTTGCATAGATTGATTCTGCATGTTTCGTTGACCTCCTCGGCATAAAGTTTATGCGCAATTATTGTTAACCCGGTCACTCAAAAGTATACAAACGTAATCACGAAGGAGATGTTTCTAATGGATCTGGTCTATGGTACAACTTTCTGGCCTTCCACTTTTAATACAAATCCCAACTATCCCTCGCTACAAACCGACATCTCCTGTGACTGCTTGATCATAGGTGGAGGTATGGGGGGCGCACTGACTTCCGAATTGCTTACGGAGCGTGGAGTTAACACGGTTGTTATTGATAAGAGAAAGATTGCGCATGGCAGCAGCTCAGCCAATACAGGTCTTTTGCAGTACACAAACGACAAAACACTGACCTCTTGTATTCATACCTTTGGCGAAAAGGCAGGCGTGCGGTTCTATGAACTATGTCTTGAAGCCATGCAGAAGCTCACACAAATTGCGGACAGGCTGGATACGGATCCCTGGTTTATTCCGCGGACCAGTCTCTGTTTTGCCAGCAGCATTGATGATGTAGCCATGCTGGAGGAAGAATATCAAACCTTGAAGCGCTATGGCTTTGAAGCTGAACTGTGGAATTCCGACAAAATTAGCAACCATTTCCCCTTCAGCAAACCTGCCGCACTGTATACGTTGGGGGATGCCGAAGTGAACCCGTATCGCTTTGTTCATGCCTTGTTTAAATCGGCAAGCAAACGAGGCGCACGAATCTATGGACAGACTGAGATGATTCATTGTGAATTCGATGATTATGGTGTGCTGTGTCATACTTTAGGTGGGAAAATCCGGGCCAGAAAGGTTGTTTTTGCTGCCGGTTATGAGACGCAGGCCATCAAAAAGGATCAAGGAGCCTACCTGCAAACCACCTATGCAATTGCTACTAAACCGTTGCCAGACCTGAAGGAATGGTATGAGCACAGTCTGATCTGGGAGACAGCACGCCCTTACCTATATATGAGAACCACACCAGATGGACGGATCATTGCTGGCGGTCTGGATGAAGAGACACCGAGGGAAGATCAGCGTGAGATTCGGGCAAAACACCGTGGAGATACACTCCTAGAAGAAGTCCGCTCTTATTTCCCATTGGACGGTCTAGAAGTCGATTATGCCTGGGGTGCCGTGTTTGGCAATACGAATGACGGTCTTCCGTTTATCGGTCCACATCCTCAATACCCACATTCTTATTTTCTTGAGGGTTATGGCGGTAACGGGACGGTGTACAGCATGTTCGCTGCTTCCATTTTGGCCGATGCTGTTACAGGAGTTAAGAATGGCGATATGGAACTTTTCTCATTAACGAGAACGAGTAAACCTTCTCCTGTATAAGCAACATCTCAATAAATAAGGGTACAGCTCAGGATCAAATCCCTGGACTGTACCCTTTTTACCTATGCAGAGGGTTCTTGCTGATCCGGATGTACTAACATTTTGCGCATAAATATCCATCCGATGAGCGGGAAAGCCCCAAGCGCCACAATAAGCCAGGTTAACGTTCGTAACGAAGGTCCATTCATGACAGTCAGAATAAATACAGCAAGGCCAAATAAACGACCGACCATCAAGCACAGCTCCCTTAATACGACAAGTTCGACCCTTTTCTCTACATTTTCGCCGCTCGTCCCCATCAGGTCGAAACCTGCCGAAATCATCGGCAAAATATACAACGGCATCGACAAGGCAGATCCAATTCCCATAATCAAAAGTGTTCCATAGCTGACCTGCCATAACAGAGGAATCAATACGATGAATAACAAAACCGCTCCGGCTAACATCCCTCTGGACCGGTATTGAGGCTTAAACCATTTTCCTGCGGCCCAGTAACTCACCAGAGCTACGGCAGAAGTAATTAGCGAGAACTGCCCAAGCTTATACTCCTGCTTAGTTGCCACGTAGACGAGCAACGCAATCAGAAAGGCAAACACGCCTTCTCGCACGCCTTGTGCAAACAGTCCCATGCCAAGCGGTCTCCATGCGCTATCTTTTGCAGATAACTGTCGCCACGGTTCAGACCAGCGGTACGTGCCGCTGACCTCCCTTTTTTTCAGAAAAAAACTGAACACGACGGCAATCACATAGATCACCAACGACACCGTAAAAATAAGGCGATAACCCGAATTGTCAACCATTCGTGAAATAATAAGACCTGAGAACCACGGGCCGATGATACCTGTCATGGAACCCAGTAGACCCACCCAACCATTGAACAGATCCCTATTCTCCCGGTCAGTCACCTCAAAGTAAACCACATTGAACGCAATCCAGAACAATCCGAGTGCACATCCAAACAAAATCCCCAGAGGCCATATCCAGTCGACCGCTTTCGGCCCTGCCCATAAAACAAGCATGTAAAAAACACCTGACAAGCCCGTCCCCACTCGCAACGCACTCATTTTGTTATGTTCCTTGACCCACTTCCCCGCAAGCCAAAACGTGAGTCCGAGTGCAATTTGCTGGCTTATCGTAAACCATCCTAGCATGGCGTAGTCCGGACGGCTTTTCCACAGATACACATTCAGAAACGTCCCCGACAAAGCTCCGGCTAACACAAACAATC
The DNA here is from genome assembly GCF_057835695.1 of Paenibacillus sp. GL_099_B. NCBI lineage: Bacteria > Bacillati > Bacillota > Bacilli > Caryophanales > Paenibacillaceae > Paenibacillus > Paenibacillus sp. GL_099_B. The sequence continues at coordinate 1,948,686 of NZ_CM174430.1, read as the reverse complement.
CATTCACGCCTAGTAGCAGAATGGATTGTCGGCCCAGAGAAATCTTCATCTGCTCCCTCCTTATTCCGCCTGAAGTCAGCACTTCACAGGCAAGGTCTCAGGGTTAACGTACCCCAAGCAGAAGGAAAACATGATGAATTTCCCGGAATATTATATTTTCAGAACGTTATACCCCTTATTTCCGCGCACTCAAATTCTGGATCAGACGCAAACGGTCATCTTCGGACAAGTTATATTGAACCTGGAAGCAGCCTGAGCATACATACATTTGTACAGAGAACGGCGCATCCAGCAACGAGTCCGTACCAGAGACGGCATTGGCGACAGGATTGAAGGAATCCTTGGTTGCCTTCTGTGTGCCCGTGAGGATCATAAATTCACGGCAGTGAGGGCATTCCGGCACCTCTTCTTGCAAATCAAGCTGCTTCTCCACGCCTTCTTCGTATTGTATCAGATCATTGCCCTCATCCGCATACTTCGTCAATGTACGAAGCTCTGGCAATTTCAGCTCTACTTCATCTCCCCAAAGATTGGCGAGATCCGTAGTTTGTTCACCGTCCTCGTCATCATCCATATCATAGATGTCTTCCTCGGCTTCATTGTTCTCTTCATCACCGATATTGATGTTTAGTGTACGATATCCCTTTAATTCATTGTGACAGTAAGGGCATTCTTCTTCAGGACCTAGCTCCTCATCCCATACAATCTCGGTGTGGCACCATGGACATACTGTTGGTTCCATATTGAATCAACCTTTCTCTTTCAGATAATCATGTGTTTAACACATAAATGACGCCTATGGCAAAAAATACAATCGATGCAGCAAACAGAATCCGTATCAATATTTTCATGAACGGTCCCCCTACATGATGCTCGCGCCAATAACAAATGACAACGAGACGGAAATAATCATGGATATCAATCCAACGGCCCGGTTATCCGCTTCAATCTCCTTGTCAATGGAGAAAACCGGTGTCAGAAACTCGAATAGAAAATATGCAATGAGCAGAAGGACAAATCCTACAAATGACCACGTCATAGCTTCATACACCGATGATTTGGCCTGAATGCAGAAATGAAGCACGTTGCAGATTCCAAAGATCTTGCCTCCTGTAGCCATCGCAACCGCCACATTGCCCTTCTTGATTTCATGCCAGCATTTGTACTTGGTCACCAGTTCAAAGCAAGCCAGAAATACAAGCAGCTCCATAATCGCTACGGAGAAAAATCCGAGCACCATCCCTAAGGGATGAGACAGCAATTGGTCAATCGTCCCTTTCACTCATCGTTCCCCTTCCCCATTCTGCTGCCTGAATTCACTCAGGAGGCAGAACTTCTTTGATTCTTGGTCGGGCTATTCCAATTCTGCGACGGTCACACCGTTTCCGCCTTCTCCGTAATTGCCCAGCCGGTAACTTTTTATATGTCTATGCTTACGCAGATAATCCTGAATACCGGATCGCAAAATCCCTGTTCCTTTACCATGAATAATATAAACCTGACCCAGATTAGCAAGGAAAGCTTCATCGATAAAACGGTCTGTCTCCATCAAGGCTTCTTCCAGATTCGTACCCCGCAAATCCAGTTCACTCTTCACATTGTCATCGCGAGTTCGTTTCATGCCCGTTACCGGTTTCTGCTTCGGTTTTGCTTCTGATGGTGCAGACTGCTGTAATTCAAGGTCATTGAGGGATACTTTCATTTTCATGATCCCCAATTGAACTATGGCTTCCTTGCTGCCTGACATCTCCACCACATGACCCTTTTGATTCAAACTGTAGACAAGTACTTCGTCGCCCGGGCCGATGGCCCGAGACTTTGTTGCCGTTGCAGTGCGCTTAACCGTCTTCTTGCGTTTCTCTGGTTCTGCTTCATCCAGTTGTTTGCGAGCAGCAATAAGTTTGTGCTCCTTCACGGATGCGCCTTCTTCCATGGCGAGCTGGCGAAGATCGGCTATAATCTTCTCGGCTTCTGCTCTGGCTTTGTCCACAATGTTGCGGGCATCTTCTTCCGCTTTCTCAATGCGGCGGTCACGCTGCTGTTCCAGCTTCTCCAGTTCGGCTTGATGACGGCTGCGCAATTTCTCCATATCCTGGCGCAAACGCTCTGCACTCTCACGTTCTTGCTCAGCAGTAAGCCTGTTCTCTTCCAGGGAAGCGATCATATGCTCTATGCGTTGGTCTTCCTCTTTCACTTCGCCACGGGCGTAATCCAGAATGTATCCTGGCAGACCCAGTCGCTCCGCAATTGCGAACGCGTTACTCCGTCCCGGCACCCCAACGAGAAGTCGGTAGGTTGGGCTCAGTGTATTAACGTCGAATTCCATGCTGGCATTAATAACACCTTTGCGTTCATAAGCATAAGCTTTCAGCTCACTGTAATGCGTTGTTGCTACCATACGGCATCCGGTCTGATGCATATGCTCCAGAATGGAGATCGCCAGCGCAGACCCTTCAGCCGGGTCAGTACCTGCCCCCAGTTCGTCAAGCAGCACCAGGCTTTTGGTCGTCATGTTTTTCAATATCCGAATGATGTTCGTCATATGGCTGGAGAATGTACTCAGGTTCTGTTCAATGCTCTGTTCGTCACCGATGTCCGCGTAAATCGCATCAAATACACATAGCTGGCTGCCGTCTTCGGCCGGAACGAACAAACCAGACATCGCCATGAGACTCAGCAATCCAATGGTCTTGAGCGTTACCGTTTTACCACCCGTATTTGGACCCGTTACAATAATGGACGTATAATCGTTGCCGAGTTCAATGTCGGTTGGCACCACATTTTCAATCGAGATTAGCGGATGGCGCCCTTTCTTGAGCTTGATGAACCCGCGGTCATTCATGCGTGGCAATGTGGCTTTCAATTCACGGGCAAGACGTGCTTTGGCAAAAATAAAATCCAGAGAGCCTAGCAAGTCAACATCATACAATAACCACTCTGCCTGTTCACTGACAAGTGCCGTTAATTTCTGTAAAATCACTTCAATTTCGCGTTCTTCCCGGATCCGGGTCTCACGCAATTTGTTATTCATCGCAACGATGGATTCTGGCTCAATAAACAGAGTTGCTCCCGAACCGGATTGATCATGCACAATCCCGCCAAAGTACGAGCGGTACTCCGATTTAACGGGAATCACGAAACGGTCTCCCCGAATTGTAATCAGCTGGTCCTGCAGCATTTTGGATACCGTCGAAGAACGAATCATCGAATCCAGTTTCTCGCGGATGCGAGCTTCACCGCCGCGCAGCTCACGACGAATCTGCGCCAGTGTTACGCTCGCGCTATCTGAGACTTCGGCATTGTCGTCAATACAGATACGAATCGCATCTTCAAGCGTTTTTTGCTCAGATAACTGATCGCTGATATAGAAAATCGATTCCACCTTTTCATCGTCGTGGAGCGCAGCGATCTGACGTTTCAATCGACGTGCTGCCAAGGTAGTGTTGGAAATTCCCAGTAACTCTTGAGGGTTCAACGTGCCCCCTATTTCGGCACGTTTGATCGAAGCGGTGATATCCACAATTCCCCCAAAAGATGGAGAGCCTTTCAGACGATCAAACGTAAAAGCTTCATCTGTTTGCTGGAGCAGTCTCTTCACTTCTTCCAGTTCACTGATCGGCTCCAATTGGTCCGCTTTCCTTTTCCCCATCGTAGTCTGGGCAAAGCTTTGCAATGTATTTAAAATTTTGCGATATTCCAATGTGTGTAAAATTTTCGTGTCCAAGGGTACAACTCCTTCCAAACTATAACTGTATTATAACGAAAGAAACTTTCTAGCGCTATTTAACGAATCCTTCCACACATAACTTGGGACAAAGCGCCGCAAACTACAGGTGTCAGGATTGTGCAACCTCGCCATTGAACAGGATGTACAATGCTCAATTCGATCTGAATAAAGGAGGTATAACATCATGAATTTTCTGGGACATGTCGTGCGATTTATCATCGCCGCAATTGTATTGATGGTCGTCAGCTGGATCGTACCCGGATTCGCCGTAGGTGGTTTCTGGAGCGCACTGATGCTTGCTCTGGTTATCGCTCTGCTTGGCTGGGTTGTTGAAGGCATCTTCGGTAAAAGGGTTAACCCTTTTGGCCGCGGTATTGTCGGCTTCATCGTCAGCGCACTGGTGATCTGGATTGGTCAATATGTCGTAGATCATGTACATGTCAGTCTGCTTGGTGCAGTTCTGGCTGCATTGGTCATTGGGATCATCGATCTGTTCATCCCGGTTTCCACCCCTTTTGATGCCGGAAGAAGATCCAAAGATCACGCATAGGCTCCAACGTACCAACTCCCCATAACACTGTTGTTGGCTTCCCCTAAACCTCTGATGGCTTAAACGCCTGATGAGGTTTATTTTTTTAGGTTGTGAGCATGCTGATGTTCAAAAAAACGACATAGGCAGCATGTACAGGCATCGTCAATTTGCGGTATGATGACTGGAGAAATCATTCAAATTTTATCCATATCACGCTTTTTAAGGAGGCATATGATGAAGAAAGGTATGGCATGGCTTACAGCCTGTATGTTGATCCTGGTTCTTGCAGCATGTGGAGGAACTGGACAATCCGCAGAATCAAACGGTGAGTCCGATTCGGGCGCAACTGCAAGCGAAGAACTGGTAATCAAAGCAAGCAACTATGAATTTGACCAACCTGAATACCATTTGAAAAAAGGTGTTCCGGTTAAGATTGTTTATGAAAATGCAAACGGAAACCATGGTGTACTCGTGCCCGAGCTGAACCTTCAGCTGGATACCAAGAACAGTTCCAAAGTGATTACTCCCGACAAAGCAGGGGAATTTGAAATGTCCTGTTCTGTCTTTTGCGGAAGCGGTCACAGCAGTATGATCTCCAAAATTATTGTTGAAGAATAGTGTTCAAGACAAGGAGCCCCCGTAGCGACGGGAGCTCTTTCTTCATTATAACAAATTGTACAAGAGTGCGCTGTCCAGGATTCCAGTTATGACATAATCATCAGCTAGGTCTGATCCTGCTCAATCAATTCAATCCATTCGTTATATTCCGTCTGCAATTTCGTATATTCATCCCGCAATTGGCGGTAATCTGTATTCAGTTGCTCCGCCTTCTCCTGCTCCATTTCACGTTCAACCTGCAGCAAACGTAACTGATTGGCCGCAAGTTCATACCGCTCACCGATATCCAGCAGTTCATTTTCCATCGTCTGCTTTTCTTCGATTGCTTCCGCACGCTGCTGGGCAAGCTGCTGCCGCTCGTGTTCCAGCTCTTCTACCTTCTCCACACTGGCAGCACTTTCTTTCTGCCAGAGATTCAATTCATTCTCCAGTGTAGTCCATCGATCCTGCCAGGACTGTTCCTGAGCCGCCCATTCATCTGCACGACGTTGCCAAACCTGATCTTGTTGTTCCGCTTGTTGTTCCGCTTGTTCTACTCTTGAGCTTAGCTCAACTTCCCGATCAGTCAGCTCTTTCAGGCGAGAGGAGAGCTCTGCCTGTTTGGCAGACAATTCTTCATGCTTAATCTGCCACTCAAGTGCTTCTTCTTCTGTCTGAGTCAGTAAGCTGCCTTGTTCATCGATACGCCCAGATAGCTGATTAGCATTCTGCCTGGATTCTTCAAGCGCACGCACGATTTCTTTCTTTTCTTCGCTCATCTCATTCAGCTTGCGAGTATAGTCTTCTTCACGCTGCAGTGCATCACCATAATCCTTACGGATTTGTTTATAATTTTCCTGCAGCTTGTTCAGTTCTTCACGAGCTTCATTCAATTCACCATCAAGCTCTTTATGTTGTAACTCCAGACGACCAGCTTGCGCAAGATAACGTTCTGCTTCTTCGCTGGCGTGACGAGCTTCTTCTTTAACAACGGATAATTCATCATGAAGGGACTGTACACCAGACTCCAACGTTTCATTCTGTTCTGCAGCTTCAAGTACCTGTGTCTCCAGTTCACCGATCTCGATCAGACGTTGTTCAGCCTGCTCTTTCCAAGACTGCTCGCTCTGCGTCAGTGCACCAAGTTCATGTTGCAATGTGCGTACTGCCGCATGGGCCTGCTCAAGCACTTTTTGCAACCTGCGCTGCTCATCCTCGGACTTCACTTCGGCTTCACGGAGTTTCTTGATTTCCTGTTCAAGCTGACCGTGCTGATCCTGTACTTTTCGCAGTTGTGCTGTCAGAGAAGATTCACGTTCAACGGTCTCGTTGTACTGCTGTTTCCATTGCTGTTCCGCTTCCCGGAAATGTTCTGCCTCAGCTTCTGTGTTGCGAAGTTGTTCAGTCAGCTGAGCACTATCTGCTTTCAATAGATCCAGTTGCTGCTCCAATTCCGTAATTCGACGAAGCTGAACATCCTGTTCCTGTTTGTATACGGCTTGTTCATTGCGCAGCGTTTCTGTTTGACTACGCTCGTGTTGGAGTTGTAGCTCCTGATCTACAACAACTTCTTGAGCATTCTTGAGCTGCTTACGTACCTCGGCTAATTGGCCTTCAACATCGGTTAAGCGCGATTTGGCCTGTTTACGTTCTTCTTCCAACTGCTGCTTCAGCTTGCCTTGCTCTTCTTGCAGCAAAGCCTCAGCAGTTGCCGCAGCTTCTTTCGCCTGAGTCTGGGCTGCTTCATGGATTTGCTGAAGCTGCTCTTCATAAGCCGCTTCTTTTTCCATCCATTCCAATTCCGCCTGTTCGGATGCCTCCTTGAACGTTGCATTCAGCTGTTCAATCTCAGCCAGTCGCTTCTGCTCTGCTTGTTGCTGCAGTACAGCTTGTTCTTCTTTTGCTTTTTCAGTCAGTTCTTGAGCCTGATTCGCGGCAGCTTGCTCTGCCTGCTGTATACGCTGTTCCATCTCGGATTGAAGTTCACTGTATTGAAGCTGTGCTTCTTCCTGAACTTTTTGCAATTGGGCCTCTGCTTGTTCCAATTCAGACAAAATTGCCGCTTCTGCTTGTTCCTTCGCTGTTTGTACTTGCTGTGCGGCCTGCACCTCAATTTTTTGACGTTCTGCCACGGCCCGAGCTTCTGCTTCTTTCAGTTGAGCTGCCGTCTTATCCTGTAGCTCCTTGTATTGTGCAGCCGCTTTGGCCTGGGCTTGCTGCAACTCATTTGCTGAACGTGTCTGTGCTTCCTTCAGCTGAGCTGCCGCCTGAGTCTGTGCATTCTTGATTTGATTCGCTGCTTTTTCTTCTGCTTCTTTGAGACGCGCCTGTGCCTTCTCCTCAGCCGCTTTCAGTTGCGCCGCAGTTTGAGCCTGAAGCTTTTGCTCGCGACCTGCTGCCTGAGCGCGTTCCTGCTCCAGTAATGTATTCAGCTTGGCTACTTCTGCCTGCTGATCCTTCTGGAGTTTCGCGATGGCCTGTTCCGCCTCAGCCTTAAGTTTCATTGCTTCAGCGAGTTCTTGGTCCCTGCGTTCCAGTTCCTGCTGATGTTCATTTTGTATGGCATTCAGCCGATTGAGTTCATTTCTCATTTCGGTACGTTCACCGGTCAGCATTTTCAGCTCATTCCGAATTTCCTGAGTCTGAAGAGACTGCTCAGCCATATGTACAGCTGCCAGAACTGCAATACGCGGGGTATCCAGTCGGGAATTATGTTTGGAGATGGCGCTCATTCGCTCATCCACCAGGTTAGCTACTTGTTTCATATAGTCGGCACTGCTGCCAACCAGTTTATAGGAAGTCCCGTAGATCTCTACGGTGACGCGTGTACGATCAGGTGTAGTCACAGTTGTGCCCTCCTTTAAGTCTGTATGTTGATTCTAAGCTGTAAAACAAAAAAAGTCACATCGATCCTCTAATGCTAAGGATTCGATGTGACTTCAAGCAATTCCTGCTAATCTTTGTTCAAAAAATTGACTTATGTTCTATTTACGCAATTCGGCTCCAAATTGCTCCTCCAGACGAGCAACAACACGAGCATGAACCTCGGTAATTTCCTCATCAGTCAAAGTACGTTCGCGGTTGCGATAAACGAGAGCCATCGCTACGCTCTTCTTGTCTTCACCCAACTTGCTGCCTGTGAACACGTCGAATACCTGTACGGTTTGTAACAGTTCGCCAGCAGATTCACGAATCGAACGCAGCATATCCCCAGCTTCGATATCTTCACTCACAACAACTGCGATATCCCGCTCAACTGCCGGGAATCGTGGAAGCTCACGATAACGGATATCCGCATCCGCTTCACTATAGATAGCTTCGAGCCCGATCTCTGCGAGGTATACATCGTTCAAATCATATTGCTGTTGCAGTTCAGGATGCAATTGACCCATCGTACCAATCAGTTTGCCCTCTCCGCCATCTTTCGCTTCAAGGTATACCGATGCGGAACGACCAGGGTGGAAACCTTCTGGGCTGTTTGCTACCAGGCGAATGCGCTGCTCCAGGCCCACATAGGCGAACAGGTTCTCAAGTGCACCTTTCAGATCGAAGAAGTCCACTTTCTCTACTCCCACATTCCACTGCTGGGATGCACGATTTCCGGTGAGCAACAAGCTCAGGACCGGAATTTCATGCGGTTGCTTCGTCAGCTTTTCTTCTTCAGTGAAGAATACACTGCCTACTTCAAATACAGCCAGTGAATCATGCTTGCGGTTCATGTTATACACCGTTGCATCCAGCATTTGCGGCAAAATACTCTTACGAAGCACGCTGCGATCCTCACTCATTGGCATAGCCAGCTTCACGGCTTTACTGCCTTCTGTCAGAGCAGGGAACAAGGATACTTTATCCGGGTGTATAAATGAATAGCTGATCATTTCCTGCCAGCCACTACCTGCAAACAGGCCACGAATGGTACGGCGCATTGCTTGCGAACGCGTGTAAGCACCCGGTGTTGTTGGTCCTTCGATCAACGTGGTTGGTATATTGTCGTATCCGTACAGACGGGCAATCTCTTCAAACAGATCCACATCAAGTGTAATATCCCCTCTGCGGCTAGGAACTTCAACATCAAGCAGACCCTGCTGCGCATCACCACACGCAAAGTGTAAACGAGCGAAAATGGTTTTCACTTCAAGCAGGGACAACTCGGTTCCCAGATAGCGATTCAGTTTATCCAGCGACAGCTGCACAACATGTTTATCCGCAGCGGCTGTTCCAGCTTCCACGATCCCCTGATGAACTTCGCCTTCCGCATAACGCTGGATCAATTCAGCCGCGCGGTTCAATGCCGTAATGACAGCAGCCGGATCGACTTCTTTCTCAAAACGCATGCTTGCTTCGGAACGCAGCCCCAGTTGGCGCGACGTTTTCCGAACAGTTCCGCCGTCGAACTTGGCGGATTCCAGCAACAGATTCACTGTGGTTTCCGTTACCTCGGAATTCTCGCCACCCATAACACCCGCGATGGCTACCGGTTTCACGCCATCCGTAATGAGCAGCATATGCGGCTCCAGCTTGCGCTCCTGGCTATCCAACGTCACGATCGTTTCGCCTTCTTTGGCCATTCGCACTTCAATGTGGCCCTTCTCCAGCTTATCTGCATCAAAAGCATGCAGCGGCTGTCCGTATTCCAGCATGACATAGTTCGTGATGTCAACGATATTATTGATCGGACGAATGCCAGCGGCCATCAAACGGTTTTGCATCCACTGCGGGGAAGCTCCGAGCTTGATGCCAGTTACATAGCGGGCTGCATAATGACTGCATTGTTCGCCAGCCGTAATCTCAACCGAGATATGATTCGCAGCCACATCACCGATTTCCACCAACTTTTGAGTTGGATCAGGCAGTTTCACTTCACGACCGAGAATTGCACCTACTTCATAAGCTGCACCCAGCATGCTCAGACAGTCGGAGCGATTCGGTGTCAGGTCCAGTTCAAGAACATGATCATCGAGACCAAGTACTTGGCTGATTGGTGTGCCAATTTCCGTTTGTGCTGGCAGAACGAGAATGCCTTCCTGTTGGTCCTTCGGCAGCAACTTGTCGTTCATGCCCAGTTCTTTCGCAGAGCAGATCATGCCAAGGGATACAACGCCGCGCAGCTTGGCTTTTTTGATATCGAGTCCACCAGGGAGCTTCGCTCCTACCAGGGCAACGACTACCTTTTGACCGGCATCCACATTTTTCGCACCACATACGATCTGCAGATCTTCTTCCTGTCCGGCATCAATCACACATACATTCAGCTTATCAGCGTCAGGGTGTTTCTCCTTGCTCTTCACGTAACCAACAACCACTTTGTTCACGCCCTGGTTCCGGTTCTCCACTACATCAATCTCAATCCCCGCACGGGTGAATTTCTCTGCCAACTCCTGCGGTACCACGCCTTCCAGCGCGATATAATCAGACAGCCAATCTGTCGATACTCTCATGGACGTTCACTTCCTAATCTATGAATTGGTGTTGCAAATGAAGGGCGTTCGCCCTGTATGCTACTTCGGTAATTACAGTCGTCCGAATTGTTTCAGGAACGCCATATCACTGTTGTAGAAATGACGAATATCATCAATGCCGTATTTCAGCATGGCGATACGCTCTACGCCCATTCCGAATGCAAACCCACTGTATTTCTCCGGATCATAACCGCCCATCTCGAGCACTTTCGGGTGAACCATACCGCCGCCCAAAATCTCAAGCCAACCTGTCTGTTTACATACCCGGCAGCCACTGCCACCACATTGCACACAAGTCACATCCACTTCAGCACTTGGCTCGGTGAACGGGAAGAAGCTTGGACGGAGACGAATTTCAGTGTGTGAACCGAACATTTCGCGTACGAATTGCAGTAAGGTACCTTTCAGGTCACTCATGCGAATGTTCTCGCTAATAACCAAACCTTCAACCTGATTGAACTGGAACGAATGCGTCGCATCGTCATCGTCACGACGGTATACTTTACCCGGACAGATGACTTTAACAGGCACTTCACCTTTCATGCTTTGCATAGTGCGAACTTGAACCGGGGACGTATGCGTACGCATCAACAGGTCTTCTGTTACATAGAAAGAATCCTGCATATCACGCGCCGGGTGGTTCTTCGGCAGATTCAGTGCTTCGAAGTTGTAATAATCCATTTCAACCTCAGGACCTTCCGCTACGCGGTATCCCATACCGATGAAAATATCTTCGATTTCCTGTACCACTTTGGTCAGTGGATGCAGTCCACCTTGACGTCCGCGACGTCCTGGCAGGGTCACATCAATTTTCTCGGATTGCAGACGTTTCGCCGTCTCTTCCTTCTGGAACTGCTCCTGCTTGCTGTCAATGACTTCTTCAATCGCGCCGCGAACATCATTGGCAACCTGACCAATCACCGGACGTTCCTCTGCACTAAGCGCACCCATACCGCGCAAAATCTCGGTCAATGCACCCTTTTTCCCCAAATACTTTACACGCAGATCACTCAGCGTCTGTGGATCGTTCACGCCAGACAGTTGCTCCAGCGCTTCGATCTTTAATGCCTCCAAACGTTCTTTCATGTGTAAATGCCCCCTTTATGTGGTTTAATGCAACAAAAAAAGGCCTTCTCTCCCCTGAAGGGACGAAAAGACCGTGGTACCACCCTTGTTAGACATTCAATGCTGCCCAGCCCTTCCGGCCTGCAACATGTTTGCCTCACTCTATACGGAATAACGACCGTTAACCGTTACCCCCTACTGACTCATGCGATGAATCGCAAGATATGGTTCAGGGAACCGCTCCGGAGTGAATTTCAGCAGCCTTGTTCTACAGAAACGCTCTCAATCTACGGCGCTTCCTCCCTGTCCAGAGGCACTGCTTACTTGTCTCCATCATCACGTTTGCATGTCAGATAAACCTTCAAATTTACTGATGATCGTCCATTATTATATGCAAAATCGCTCGAAATAGCAAGCCGTAAAGCCGCATGATCAAACGTTAAGCCAAAAAGTAAAACGGCATAAGCTTCGTCAATCGATTACTTCTGTTTTCGCAGCTCGTGCAACTGTTTCAAACGACGCTGAATTTCGCGAACCTCCGCAACTTCAGCCGCCCGTTCAATTACATCATCAGGCTTAGTCAACATATCATTGCCCGCACTGTTCATGGGAGATAACAACTCGGATAAACGCATTTCAAGCCGCAGCCGTTCATCATCTGACTCCCGAACCTCAAGGGCGGACTCTCGCAGTTTGATGGATTGCTCCCAATCCTCCACTCCACCTTCATACAGTGTAGCCTTCCCACCGGGTTCTAAATCAAGCAAGCGACTGGCGAGTACTTTGGTCAACATGCGGTCATGGGATACGAGAACCAGTGCTCCGGATGCCTGCTTCAATATATTCTCCATTACTTCCTGTGTATCAATATCCAGATAATTGGTCGGTTCATCCAGCACCAGCACGTTAGATCCCCCGAAATACAACCGCAGGAATGCAACTCTGCACTTTTCTCCCATACTCAAATCCCCAATACGCTTGAACACATCATCTCTTGAGAATAAAAAGCATCCGAGAATGGTACGTGCAGCACTTTGTGTCATGGATGGAAGACTGAGCAAACTATCCAGAAGTGTCTCACTTTCCGGTAACCCCTCAAGCTCTTGCGAAAAATAACCGATCTTCAGTTGTGGATGTCGTGTCACTTTACCCTGGGATGGTTCCAGCTCTCCAATCATCAATTTGAGCAGTGTCGTCTTGCCTGTGCCATTCGGACCACGTACGGCAAGACGATCTCCACGTTCGACCGCAATCCGGAGATTGTGAAGCAATGTTGGGCTTCCCGGATAACCAAAGCTTACGTCTTCCAATGCAAGGAGCTGGCGGGCAGCCAGCGTGTTCACTTGCAGCTCCATGTTCAATTTTGCAGCTTCGCGGGGTTTATCCACGCGTTCCTTCTCCAGGCGCTCCAGTTGCTTTTGCTTGGCATGGTAGCGGGAAATGTTCTTGTTGGCTTTCGCTTTGTAAAAGCTCTGAGTTATTTTCACTTCCACATCGCTTGCTGAATTATGAGCCTGATGAAACCACTGCTGATAATTGCGGATCGTCTCTTCTAGCGCTTTCCGTTCCAGCTCCTGTTTGCGATAGGTTGCTTCCTGCTCACGCAATTCCCGTTCCTTATGGCCTTTGTAATCAGTGTAGCCCCCCTTATATTTGGTTAGTGCATCCGGGCTAAACTCGATGACACCCGTTGCAACCTCATCAATAAAGGTCCGGTCATGAGAGACAAACAACAATGTTCCGGCATAGGCGGAAAGCCATTCTTCAAGCCAGCGCATGCTCTCTTCATCCAGATGATTCGTCGGTTCATCCAGAATCAGAAATTTGGGTTTACTGACCAATAGTCCTGCGAGACGGGCCTTCGTTTTTTGCCCACCACTCAAAGAATGATACGGCCGAATCCAATGTTCCGACGATAACCCCAGTCGCGTTAGTACCTTCTCTACTTCAGTCTCCCACATATACCCGTTCAATTGCTCATATTGCTCCATCGCTATCGTATAAGCTTCGAGCAGCCGCTGCTCATCTGCGGCTCCACTGTTGCTCATACGTTGTTCTAATTCTTCCAGGTCACGCTTCACCTCGTAGATCCGTCCACTTTCCTGCCGGACGGCATCAAGCACATTCATCTCAGGCTTGATCAAGGAGCGCTGGCGCATGAAACCCCATTCCTGCTGCGGAATGTGGCGTTCGATGCGTCCACCACCATCTTCTTCTCCAAGAATTATGCGTAATAAGGTGGTCTTGCCACAGCCGTTGCGACCCAGAATGGCGAGCCGCTCACCTTCATTTATTTCCAGATTCAATCCTGCGAACAACTCATTCCCGTTCCACTCTTTCGATACTTCATGTAGGCGTACCATTGTCATCATGAGGCCTCATCCTTCCTGCAATTCAAAATAAAAAACCGCTGGCATCAGCCGGCGGTCTGGCAATTCAGGATTGGATAAAGCGTCAAAAAACAAGCATAAGATACCCCACAGTATGAACAAAGAACCCCTAAAAGGGTACACACAAGCCAGAACAGCCTGCCTGTTTCCATACCTGATCCCATAGCTGAATTTGGACACACGAATCCCCTCATTGCTCAGCCGCTTTTTTTGGCTGACTGCGTCATAAACTCTCTGCAGTTACTGGGGTTCAATTCATGTGTTTTACTTCATGGGACGTATGGTTACCTCTCATTCATGTCTAGTATCGATTTCTCCGTTATTGTACCAGATGATGGAGGAAAAGCAAAGGTTTTGAATTCGGAGTCAGTGATATTCTCCATTCAAACATGACTTAGATTAAACTAACTTCTAGAAAAAGAAAAACCCTTGTTTTCACAAGGGTTTCAGGTGTTGCATTAGTTAAGCGGGTGATGGGAATCGAACCCACGCTATTAGCTTGGAAGGCTAAAGTTCTACCATTGAACTACACCCGCGCGAATGACGATCGGGACGACACGATTTGAACATGCGACCCCCTGGTCCCAAACCAGGTGCTCTACCAAGCTGAGCTACGTCCCGTCAAGTTCCGAGGAACATTTACATGAATTTCACAAAATTAATATACCATGATCATCCAACGCTTGCAACTTCTTTTTACCATTTCCCCCCTAACATTTCGAAACAGAACAAGACAGAAGCGTGTCCACGCCCCTGTCTATCCTTACCCCGTGGGTTTATCCACATCTCTCAAAAATTTTTTTTCAAAATCTGCTGCCACAATCGGTTTGCTGAAAAAGTACCCTTGAGCCTCATGACAATGCTGATCACGAAGAAACGAAAGCTGGTCCTCATTTTCAACGCCCTCAGCCGTCACTTTCAACTGTAGGTGATGAGCCATTGAGGTAATGGTCGACACAATTGCCGCGTTATTGCTATCCTCCATCACTTCATTGACAAAGGAACGGTCGATCTTGAGACGGTCAATCGGCAGATCTTTCAAATAATGCAGTGAACTGTACCCGGTGCCAAAATCATCAATACTGATGTGCACACCAATTTCCTTAATTTTGCGCAACTGCTCGAACGCACGATCCTTGTCAAACGTCATGCTCTCCGTAATCTCCAGCTCAAGCCACACAGGTTCCAAGCCTGTCTCCTTGAGAATGCCGCTGATGCTGTCCAGCAGATGGGAATGCCTGAATTGTCTCATGGACAGGTTAACCGATACACAAAGCTTGCGGTAACCCGCTTCTTGCCATCGCTTGTTCTGTGTACAGGCCTCACGCAATACCCATTCTCCAAGTGGCACGATCAGCCCACTCTCCTCAGCAAGAGGAATAAATTCCCCAGGGGATACTGACCCTCTAAGCGGATGCTGCCAACGCACCAAAGCCTCCATACCCACAATCAAACCACTAGCCAGATTAACCTGCGGCTGATACACAAGATAGAATTGCCCACGATCTAGCGCTTTGCGCAAATCATTCTCAAGCTGCAAACGTTCTTGGGCTTTCATCTGCATCGCATGGGCATATCGGTTTAGCTCCACTCCCTGCTCTTTGGCATTATGCAGCGCCGTATCCGCATTCTGGATGATCTCTTCAGGTGAGTCTCCGTCATGCGGGAATATCGCCATACCTATACCCAGCGTGAGATGATATTCGTTCCCATCTACCGTTACAGGTTTTTCGAACAGTTGCAAGATCGATCTTGTCCGCCGCAACGCCGTATCTGTTGTGCAGAAGTCTGTCATTGTCAGCACGAATTCATCTCTTCCCAGTCCGAACACTTCCTCTCCCGGGAGCGAAGAATGCTTCAAACGCTGTCCAACCTGACGAAGTACACGGTTAGCCGCTTGTTGACCCAGTGAATCATTAATCGTTTTGAATCGGTTAATGTTCAATACCAGTACGCCGACAAGCTGCTCCTCCACCATGGCCTCGTCCATCATCACTTTCAGTCGCTGAGAAAGACGACGGCGATTCGGTAGCCCTGTCACATCATCATGATGAGCAATAAAGTTCATTTTCGCTTCAGCCACCTGTTGTTTGAGAAAAGGCGTATCCACCACAGACGAATACAATCCCTTCTGGATGAAGAAATAGCCCAAACAATCGCTTAACAGACCTAGCAACAGATTGAGATCATTAATCTTCGTAGCAGAGACAAAGTAACATTCTCCAAAGAAAAAACAGAGGATTGCACAAAGGATGGTAGGCAGATCACCATCTTTGCCTTTTTTCCATTGAACAAATAACACGACCGCAGTCACGCCATACAGGATTCCGATCAGAAAATGAATTCGGGTAAACATGCCGCCAAGCACATTCCCCTCCAGCAAGGTCGGCAGTACAGCCCATTCCTGAATTGCCACTGTATACAAAACAACAAAAACACCGAGTGTTCCACTGAAGATTAAAAATTTGCGTGGTAACGCAATTTCCCTCTCGTTAACTGCATATATGAACAGCAAACCTGCCGCACAAACAAGAGATCCAAGCGACATCATCTTCAGCGAGAACTCCGACTCCACCATCGCGCCATTTGGCATTTCTTCGGCAAAAGAAACGATGTGAACTAATTCAAACAAACCAATCAATAAAAACAGCGTAGTCATAAGGACCCTTCGGAGGGTCAGTCTTTGAGTCTGAAATAACCAGCTTTGATTATAAATGCCGATACAGGCCGCTGCTGCAGCGAAGCCACCCAAGAGTGTCAAAACCGGGTAACCCGATATGATCAGATCAGAGCTTGCAGAGGAACGAAACCATTGACTTGCGAGGAAACACAATAAGCCGCCTATCGCGACCCAACCTATTTTTCTCTGATCTTGCTGATTAGCCTTCATGCCGTGTTTTCCTTCCCGGGATCACCTATCCTGAAATAACTTTAACGATATAAATCTACATTGTTACAATATTCGACATTTTTATATCTACCAACGTTCAATTCACATGCGAATACATGCTATCTGGTACATAATAACATTTATTTCCGCAGACGTGAACAAAAAAAATGAGCACTCCTAGGAATATTTATTCATAGATATGTAGAAAAACAAGGCAATAAGAACTAAAAAAAACATGAACCCCCCATTGGAGTCCATGTCTTTTTAAATTGCAACTGTATTTTAGACTAATTTTCGCCACATCTGCACCATTCGACTTAAAACGCTAAAGCGCTAAAGTCATAGACGCATTAGATCCCTTCTCTTGATGACTGGAAGTCAATTTCAAGAATTATGCAACAAGCTTATTTGTCAAAATTCACTTCTGGTGTTGTCAATTTATCATAGAAATCAACAACCTTATCTTTGTCTTCCGACGAACGCAGTGCCATCGCCGAGCGAGGATGCTCGTCCAATGTACCTGTAATCATATAAGGCAAAATGTAACCCCATTCTTCTTTTTCACGGAGAGGGACCATCAATTGCTCCAATACACCGAGTACTGGACGAAGATTGTATTTCGTGCCTTTCAAATGAGCAACAAGCAGTTCAGTCGGACAGTTCCCTGCAGCACGTCCCATACCGTATACGGAGGCATCCAGCAGTTCAACGCCAAGCTCAGCTGCTACCAACGAGTTCGAGAACGCCAGTTGCATGTTATTGTGTGTGTGAACGCCAAGACGTTTGTTCGGCAGATGAGTTTTGAACTTCTCCACCAGATATTTCACATCGTTATGATCCAGGCTTCCATAGGAGTCTACTATGTATACAACATCCACAGCACTTTCCTTGATCAGTTCAAATGCTTCCAGCAATTCATTTTCCATAACATTAGACAATGCCATAATGTTCAGCGTTGTTTCATATCCACGATCGTGGAATGTTTGAACCAGAGCAAGTGCCTTGTCTACATCTTTGCTGTAGCAAGCTACACGGATCAGATCCAGCATGCTTTCGCTGCGTGGCAGAATGTCATTCTCGTCCACACGTCCAACGTCAACGAGTGCAGACAGTTTGGTGTTACCTTTTTGCGGAATAACTTTGCGCAGGAAATCATCATTCAGAAAACGCCATGGTCCTGCTTCTTCTGCACCTTTCAAGAGCTTAGGTGAGTTTTTGTATCCAATTTCCATATAATCAACGCCGGCTTCATTCAATCCAGCATAGAGCTGTTGAACAAAGTCCACGCTAAAGTCCCAGTTATTTACCAATCCGCCATCACGGATTGTACAATCTACTATTTTGCAATGATTTGTCTTCATTAATGTCTGCTCCTTTTCTGACCAACTTGTGTATTCCTCTCATGATACTTGAACGTAACAAGAAAAGTAAAGGGATTCCCGACTTATTTACTTCGATAAGATTTCCATATCCGATCAATCTCACTCATCTCGGAATCGTCTGGAGATTTCTTCCCATAGCGCACAGCGTTATAGGTATCTGGTAGCATTGCAGAGAGCTTCTGGTCATCTTCTCTGGCTCCATGCTGAACAATCGTCTCCGCAGCCTCCAGTGGCGTATGTGCACCCTGTATATGCACGCCCCGGTGTGCAGCTCTGTCGATCCACTTTCGATAATAAAATCGAACACGTTCAGCTTCCTGTGAAGGCAGCGACTCCTTCTTGCTGAACCAGGATTTGCGCGTTTTTGCAGGCGCCTCTAACGTTTCGCTAATGTCCACATACTCCGTCCGGGGTTCTACCTTCTTCTGACCGGGCTGCATCAGCCCTTTGAAACGCTCCATAAGTTTGTTTATCGCCTTCTGCCCCAAACGCAGGATAAGCCACAAGATCACAACTGCGACAGCCCCCATGACTACCCAACCCAGGATATCCCAGAAAATAGAGGGTTCCCCTGCTGGTTCCATCCCTTCAGGTATCATTGGCGGTTCATTTGGAGCTGTAGGCGTAATAGGAGGTTCCGGATTGGAACTCGAGCCTATTAAACCTCTGATCCAAGCAAGCAGACGGTCACGCAATGGTCCTAGCCAGGCAACAAGACTGGGAAAAGCACCAATTCCAGCGATTACAATCAGCATCCATAACAGACGCTGGTGATTCGCCCGGGCAAACTCACGTAACACGATCCTTTTTGAGCCATCATTTAATATCGCACGATCCAGCTGCACACTGTACTGGCCTACTAGCCAGCCAACAAAACCGATTACTCCCGCTGCATATATGGTTCCGGTGTAAGCAAGAAGAGGTTGCATAAATTCAATTCCATTGGCCGCCCCACTAAGCACAATTGCACTGACTACACCCCAAATCTGCAAGCGCCAAATCAAAATCGAACGGAAGACAGGTTGAAAATTCAACCCAATATAGGCTGAAATAACACCCCATACCACTGCCGTCAGCAACTCAGGTAAAGGAAATGCCCGTACTAGTGCGATAACCAATGAGACCAACAGTCCCATTAGCAATGCTGCACCCCATCGAATAAACGTGTTTTTTTCGCTGATGGTTGGTAACCTGTGCTGTACCCACTGACCTAACCAGCCAGCAATAACAAAGATAGCCATTAATGTGTATGGCAAATATCCCGTTGTATAAAGGGAAGTCAGCGTTAAAAGCGGATAGAAATATACCCCAATCAACAGAACGGCTGATATGGATAAAAGTAGTTTTTCTTTGGTGCTGTTGCTGTTGGACTCATTCATGCACTCACCGCCTTGGAATCGCTTTTCCCGCCCTCTACTGGGAGTATGGTCACACGGTGGCCTTGCTCATGCAAACGCGCAATTTCATGTTCCATAGCTGGAGATACATAGGACGTAATTAAGAGATAACTGCGAACCTGCTGAGCCTCTTCATTCCGTATTACTTCATCACTCAGGAACTGCTCCATGGGAACCATGCATTTCAGCTCCGTCTCTGCCATAGCTTCCAGTAACATTTCCAGATGAGGACTGCCGTAATCCGGCTCAATCCGTAATGGATCGCGCCCTCCACTCACACGATAACCATTATGAGCAAACCCTGCGGGTAATCCTCTTCCAATCGCATCTACCGCTGCTGTTGCCGCATAACGAAGTGCCCGTTCGATCATCTCCGGGCGGGTAACGACACTCCACATGTCTGCTGACTCCTGAATGTTAACCACAATCCAGGATTGAGGGTCCGCAGTCCATCCCTGCTTATAAACCTGCAATTCTCCTGTGCGTGCACTCGCTTTCCAATGAATACGGTTCATCGGATCACCCGCACCATACGGTCGTACCCCGAGAATCAGAAAAGGATCTTCAACAATCCAACGGGATACCTCAACCTCACCCTGCCATACCTGATAGATCGCAGGCAGATCCTCCGCATGAACAAGTGAAGGATATACAACCATCGACAGATGAACGGGAATTGGCTTCGAAGTACGCCAGAGGCCAAATAGATCCCCTCCGGTCATAGTTACAGTGTTTAACGTGTAGATCCCACGTCTGCTGCATACAAAAGGATGCTTGCGCGTAATACGGGTAAACGGTTTCAAAGTAAAGATACTTTTATGATTCTGATAAATATCTCCCTGACTGATATCCATGCCCGAGCCGGAACGGAATACAAATGAAACTGGCATCATAGCTTCAAGTCTGAGCCATGGAACCGATATTCGTTTTTCATTCGCAATCGTCTCAACCATCTCCAGCTCATCCCCGGCGTAACAACGCATTTTGCTGAATTGTCTGGTGTACTTCAGCTTGCGTAAAGCCGGACGGCCGAACCATATGCCGTGTACTCCAATAACAATGCCTCCGACAATGACTAGCCATAGTAATGCCATATGTTATCGCCCGCTGCCTGTAGCAAGATTCTCCGTCGGCACTTCAGTCTGGCTCAGAAGTTCCTGAATAATACGCTCCGCCAAGCCATCTTGTTGCCTCACCCGGTTGCGGAATACAAGTCGATGGGCTAGCACGGGCTCCGCCAATATTTTAATATCATCAGGGAGAACGAAGTCTCTGCCATGTAAAGCAGCCCAGGCCTGACTTGCCTTGAGCAACGCCTGAGCTCCTCGTGGACTTACGCCCAGTGAAAGCTCGGGATGTTGCCTAGTCGCTTCTGTCAGACGGATAATATATCGCAATAGATCTTCGTCGATTTGGACCGATGTATAAGTGCTCTGTGCCTCAAGCAGCTGCTCGCGACTAATGATAGCGGACAGATCGGCAACAGAACGGCTCGCTACCGTACGTCTCAGAATTTCCACACTTTCTTCACTGCTTGGATAGCCCATTCGGATCTTCATCATGAAACGATCCATCTGTGCCTCCGGTAACGGAAAAGTTCCCTGGTTATCTACTGGGTTTTGTGTGGCAATGACGATAAACGGTCGTTCCAGCTGTCTGGTCGAACCATCAATACTAATCTGCCGTTCCTCCATACACTCCAGCAAACTGGACTGGGTACGTGGTGTAGCCCGGTTAATCTCATCTGCCAGCACCAAGTTGGCAAACAGGGGGCCAGGTCTGAATTCAAAGTCACCTTCTTTTTGGTTGAAAAAATGAATACCCGTCAAATCAGATGGCAACAGATCCGGTGTAAATTGAATACGCTGGAAGATACAATCCAGTGAAGATGCTACTGATTTTGCCAACAAGGTTTTTCCCGTACCGGGCACGTCCTCCAGTAGGACATGTCCTGAAGCAATGATGGCTGTCATCACAAGCTCAATCGTATGGTCTTTTCCCACAATGATCTTTCCTACATGGTCCATTAGCTGTTTGTTCATTTGTTCCATTCCCTGGATATTCATAATTGGTTCTACCTCCCGTAAATTGAGCTATGTATTCGCATTCATTCTAACTATAACCCTAATCGTCCCAACAAAAAACAACAGGAACCGGCGATTAGCCAATTCCTGTTCGCAGTGATCTTGTCTTTACACCAATGGAAGCATGATGATGAATCGGGTGCCTTCCCCTTTTTTGCTATCCACAGAGATGGTGCCTCCGTGATTCTTGATAATGCGGTAACTCACGGAAAGTCCCAGCCCTGTTCCGCTCTCCTTAGTGGTGAAAAACGGGTCAAACAGGCGGACAAGGGTGTTGTGGTCCATCCCCTGTCCATTATCAGCAATGGAGATCTGCACATACTTGTTCTCGGTTCCCGTGGAGATCTGAATCAAGCCAGTGTGCTCTTCGCCCACATCCTCGATAGCATCCATTGCGTTTTTAACCATATTCAAAATTACCTGCTTAATCTGTTTGACATCAATGGACACATTTAACGGGACTTCTGCTTCATCCAGGGTTATCTCGCACCCCTTCATTAATCCTTCGCTTTCGGTCAGCAAGACCACCTCTTTGAGCAAAGAGTCAACAGACATAATGGTCTTCTGAGGAGCTGACGGTTTGGAGGAATTCAGAAATTCGTAGATAATGTCATTCGCCCTGTCAATCTCCGTTAGAATGATTCGAGCGTACTCGTCTTTCCCCAATTGCAACAAATGAGGACGAAGCAACTGGATAAATCCGCGGATAGCCGTCAAAGGATTGCGAATCTCATGGGCAATAGATGCCGAAATCCGCCCCAACATTGCAAGTTTGTCATTTTGATAAGCGGTCTGCTCAATTTGTTTATAATCGGAAACATCCTTCACACTGAAGAGGAAGTCCCCATCCATCTGATCCCCGTACGTTACTGTAACCAGCCAATGCCTGCCATACTCGTCAATCAATTCATGATAGCGCTTACGATGAAAGATAGTTTCCCGATAGATGCGTAAAATTTTCTTTTTCTTGAATCGGCTCATCTGTGGATGATGCAACATTTGCATCAGGGTGCAGCCGCTCAATAGACTCCTAGGAAGCTCCAACAATTTTGCCATCTGAACGTTAATAAACGTCAATACACCGTTACTGTCAAACAACATTATACCGCTATCCAGATGTTCCAGGACGTTCTCATACTTGTTGTTATCCAGATGTACAGGCGGGAATCCATTCGTTGGTCGAGGCACTGTATCCTGAAATTCACTAATCATGTCAGGTTCCTCCTTTTCACGTAAATGATAAACTTGCCATTCGGACATCATATCATCACAGAAACAGGAAGGGCCGATTTTATTTTTCATTACCGGTGCCCTTTCATTAGGGGGCAGAGCCGAAAATATGGATGGCATGTCCGGAACCCAAGCTGGTCTATTCCGGGTAACCAAGAGTCGATCCGGAAAACATTATACGTCTGTTCCATTCTAACCTTCTCCTATTCCCAAACACGAACATTTTTGCTCCGCCTCTTTTGCAAGTCTGTTTTTATCATAGACAAGTTTATAGAAGGGAGTCAATCGGAGAAAGTGTCGAATGGAAATTATTTTAAGAAAAACCGTGAATTAGTTTCTATATACAACAAAAACGAAGCTTTTTCGCTCGATTAGCGAATAAGCCTCGTTCGTATAGTTTAAATTTTAAATAATTAAATTCAATCTATAGTCCACTCTTGTTATGCTGAATTTTGAGTCTGCGCTGACTCATGACGGCTAAGCGACGCTTGAGTTCGCTTTCCCACTTCTCATCCTTCATTTCCTTGGCAAGACGAAGTAGATCCAGAGACATGTCGATCTGACGCTGCACAATGACCATAGCATCCTCGCTTTCACGATTCACGCAATTTTCAAAAATCGCATCTTCATCTTCTGTCACGTAATCTTGAAAATCAATCTCCGACGCACCATCTCCATGCGCATATTCAGCCAAAATTTCATATTCATTTTCCACTTTATAATGCACTTCTACCCGGTGACACACCGGACAAAACAGCAGGGGAACATTATGAACCTGGGTGCGGTAATGCTTCAGCGTGCCCTTTGTTCCCACCATACTTGCCCCACAACAGTAACTCATTTTTGTTCACCCTCCTTATAACGTGCCGAGACTTTTTAATGGATAGCAGTCCCGTACACTTCAAGCACTTCCGAAAAAGGAATAGTTCCATCAGTGTATCACATTCATGTACAAATTATAAATGCAGAGCACCGGAATATTTACCGGGTTTCCATACCCTATTCGCCTTGAGGCCCTTCGATTCCTCTTTCCAGAGATAAAATGAAGGCTTTCTTCTATTACATCATTACCACGTTTACGTCCCTGTTTAAACACTTTTCTTCCTTTAGGGCTTACATTCTAGCAAAAGGGTGCAAAAAGCCCTCAATCCCATGAGGGATGAGGGCTTGAACCATAAACGTTCAAGTTCAATCAGGCTTACAGGTTGTTGTCGCCTGGTTTCCAGTTCATTGCACACAATCCACCGGATTGCAGAGCTTGCAGTACACGAAGTGTTTCTTCAACACTACGGCCTACATCATTGTGGTTAACTACTTGGTATTTCAATTCGCCTTCTGGATCGATGATGAACAAGCCGCGCAGTGCAACGCCTTCTTCTTCGATCAGAATGCCATAATCTTTAGCAACTTGTTTCGTGATGTCAGAAGCCAATGGGAAGTTCAATTGACCAAGACCATTGCTGTCTTTAGGTGTGTTGATCCAAGCTTTGTGGCTGTGTACGGAGTCAACGCTCACGCCAAGAACTTCAGTATCCAAAGCTTTGAATTGCTCAGCAGCATCACTCAAAGCTGTAATTTCAGTTGGGCACACAAAAGTGAAATCCAAAGGATAAAAGAAAAATACGAGCCATTTGCCACGATAATCGGACAGTTTTACGGAACCAAAGTCTTGTCCATCTCCCGATACTGTTTCCATTGCAAAATCCGGTGCGGGTCTACCAACCAAACGTTCTGCCATAACTAACAATTCCTCCTTTGGGATTATGTAAGCACTCTAGTTGAATGCTCATCATCAAGAAAAACGAGAACGCTTTTCCTGTAATTAAAATGGGTTTGTTACTTGATAACAAGTACAAGTAAAATGTTATCATCCGGACTTCTCAAAGTCAAGATTATAATCGTTGTTTTATTATAATAATTATAAATAAGGATTTTTCGTGGCAAAAATCATAAAGGAACAGCCCTCTGCAATTCCGGATCGGAGCAAAGGGCTGTACTGTTGTTACTATTATTAAGCCTGTTTCTGAATTGCCGCGACGATCAGATCGCCCATTTCTGTCGTGCTGATCGCTTTACTCTTGTCTACAGCGATGTCGCTTGTACGATGTCCCGCATTCAGCACATCAGACACAGCTGCTTCAATTGCGTCAGCACCTTCGGCATAACCAAAGGTTGTACGGAACATCAATGCCAGCGAAAGGATCGTTGCGATCGGGTTTGCCAGTCCTTGACCTGCGATATCCGGCGCTGAACCGTGTACTGGCTCATACAGACCAAAGCTACCTTCACCCAGCGATGCAGATGCCAGCATGCCGATCGAACCTGTCAGCATCGCTGCTTCATCACTAAGGATATCTCCGAACATATTTTCAGTCACGATAACGTCAAAGCTGGATGGACGACGCAGCAACTGCATTGCGCAGTTGTCTACAAGCACATGTTCCACTTCAACATCCGGATATTCCGGTGCTACACGGTTAACAACTTCTCTCCAAAGACGGGAAGTTTCCAGCACGTTGGCTTTATCTACTGAAGCCAGTCTTTTGCTACGTCCTTGGGCAATTTCAAACGCCTGACGAACGATGCGCTCCACTTCGGTTACATTATATACGCATGTATCCACTGCTTCTTCACCTTGTGCACCTTCACGTCTGAACTTTTCACCAAAGTAGATTCCACCGGTCAACTCACGCACGACCATCAGATCCGTACCTTCCAGCACTTCCGGTTTCAAGGTGGAAGCATCCTTCAAGCAATCAAATACCACTGCCGGACGCAGGTTCGAGAACAATCCGAGCGCTTTGCGAATGCCAAGCAAGCCTGTTTCCGGACGCAATTCCTTGCTGTTGTTGTCCCATTTTGGACCACCAACGGCTCCGAGCAACACAGCATCTGCGCTCTTACATACTGTCAGTGTTTCTTCAGGAAGCGGTGTACCTTTCTCATCAATGGCGATTCCACCAAACAGCGCATGCTCTGTCTCAAAACGGTATCCGAACACTTCCTCCGTACGTTTGAGAACTTTCTCTGCCTCCGCTACGACTTCAGGACCGATTCCGTCACCTGCGATAACTGCAATTTTTTTTACGTCTGCCATGGGTTGTCCACTCCTTATATCCATTCATTCGGTTATTCACTTCAATGATTAACGTGTCATTTTTAACTCTCTCTTTTGTATCATATTCGGAGGTCATTTGACCAAGATATACAATCTATGACTTTAATAGTTTTTACCTATAAGCGGTTTAAGATTGGTTGTTCTGTACCTCTGACTGAGTTAAAATAAAGCCTGAAGACAAATTCAGGTAACTCAGGAGGGATTGCAATCATGCAATACACGTACTTGGGAAAATCAGGTCTTAAAGTCAGCCGGATCTGTCTCGGCACGATGAACTTTGGTCCTGCCACAGACGAAAAAGAGGCATTCCGTATCATGGATGCGGCACTCGATGCTGGTGTGAACTTTTTTGATACCGCTAACATTTACGGATGGGGCGAAAATTCGGGTCTCACCGAGGAGATCATTGGGCGCTGGTTTAAACAGGGCGGCGGTAGACGTGAAAAAGTCGTTCTTGCGACCAAAGTCTATGGCTCCATGCACGACGATACAGACGGTCCAAACAACGATGCAGGTCTCTCCGCTTACAAAATCAGACGGCATCTGGAAGGTTCACTCCGCCGCTTGCAAACCGATCATGTTGAACTGTATCAGATGCACCATGTTGATCCCGCCATCTCGTGGGACGAGCTGTGGGGTGCGTTCGAGAATGCTGTCCATCAGGGCAAAATTGGTTACGTAGGTTCGAGCAACTTTGCTGGTTGGCAGATTGCCGTTGCACAAAGTGAAGCTAAAAATCGCCATTTCCTCGGTCTTGTATCCGAGCAGCATAAATACAGTCTTAACTGCCGTTTGCCTGAGTTGGAAGTATTACCCGCAGCGAAAGAACTGGGTCTTGGCGTTATCCCATGGAGTCCGCTGGACGGTGGGTTACTCGGACGTAATGCGCTCCAGAAGCTGGAAGGTACACGCAGTGGTGGCATTGCTGAACGGATTGAGTCCCATCAAACTCAGCTGGAACAATTCGCAGCACTTTGTCGCGAACTCGGCGAACCGCAGGATACTATAGCTTTGGCCTGGGTTGCCGCCAATCCGGCAGTTACCGCACCCATTATTGGGCCGCGTACACTGGAGCAGTTTGAAACTGCGCTCAAATGTTTGGATGTGCCTTTGGATGAAACGGTCCTCAAACGTTTGGATGAAATCTTCCCAGGTCCGGGAGGACAAGCTCCAAACGCTTATGCTTGGTAAAAGCTTATCGGCTTAACTGAGTACGTCATTTCAAGGAAAACGCTCTAAATAATAATGCAATTATCCTATACGTAACAACAAAAAAGTCTGACCTTCAAATTTTGAGGGTCAGACTTTTTATGTACCTCACTGAACTACAATACTTAGGGCTGGGAACTCCATCTTAGCTTCTCCACCCAGACGAATTCCAGTCCAATGAAGAGCTTTGCTTGCTGCAAATGATGTGTTACAGGTTCACATTAACGCGATTCGTGTAGGTCTTGCGTTTCTCAATCAACTTGTTCAATCCATCGACATAAGCGCGTGCACTGGCACCCAGAATATCGGTGCTAACGCCACGTCCTTGTACAGATATTTGGTTTTGAGTAAGTACGACGTGTACCTCACCCAATGCGTCCTTACCATGCGTAACCGATTTGATCGAGTAGTCAGATAGAGTTACATCTTCCCCACTCACTTGGTCAATAGCATTATAGATGGCATCTACCGATCCATTTCCTTCTGCTTGTTGTTCCACCGTATCACCTTCAAGTGTAGCAATACGAACTTTAGCCGTTGGAGTGGCTTCATCACCATACGTCACAAAGATGGATTCCAGTTTAAACACCTCAGGTGCATCCTGCAATTTCTCTTCGATGACCGCCAGCAAGTCCTCATCAGTCACTTCTTTTTTCTTATCAGCCAGATCTTTGAATTGGGCAAAAGCACGGTTCAATGCTTCATCTTCCAGTTCATAACCCAACTCAATCAAGCGCTCACGGAAGGCATGACGCCCCGAGTGTTTACCCAGTACGAGCTTGCTCTCCTTCAGACCGATGGTCTCTGGCGTCATAATTTCGTAGGTTGTTTTCTCCTTCAGCATGCCATCCTGGTGAATTCCGGATTCGTGTGCAAACGCATTCGCACCAACAATCGCTTTATTTCCAGGCACAACCATACCCGTCAAACGACTCACGAGACGACTGGTCCGAGCAATTTCAGAAAGTTGCAGTGAAGTTTTTGCTTGGAAAAATTCCTGACGCGTCTCCAGTGCCATGGCAATCTCTTCAATAGCGGTATTACCTGCACGTTCACCAATGCCGTTAATGGTGCCCTCAATTTGATCGGCTCCATTCTGAATGGCTGCAAGTGTGTTGGCAGTTGCCATCCCCAGGTCGTTATGACAGTGTGCACTCAGCTGCACCTTATCAATGTTGTGTACATTTTCCTTAAGATGTTTGAAAATATTTCCGTATTCATATGGGCTCAGATAGCCCACCGTATCCGGGATATTTACAACAGCTGCGCCTTCTTCCACAGCCATATTCACCATCTCAACGAGGAAATCATACTCGGTACGACCTGCGTCCTCCAACGAGAATTCGAGCTTCGAAAAAGTTTTCTTCGCATAACGAATTGCGGAACGAGCTGTATCGAGAACCTGAGCTCTGTCCATGCGCAATTTGTGCTGACGGTGAATAGGTGAAGTTGCCAAAAAGATGTGAATACACGGGTCCTGAGCACCCTTTAACGCTTCTTTCACCGCATCGATATCCTGCTCTCTGGAGCGGGACAAGCCAATGACGGTAACGTTTTTGACCGCTTTGGCTACTGCATTAACTGCCGCCAAATCGCCTGGAGAGGCCGCGGGGAAACCGGCTTCCATCCGGTCAATACCCAGCCGCTCGAGCTGGTGCGCAATTTCCACCTTTTCACGAGTATTCAGATTAACCCCCGGGGATTGTTCTCCATCACGCAGCGTTGTGTCAAATACATAGATTTTACGCACGCCTCGCACCTCCTAGACTTGTATTTTATGTTCCTCTAAACCAGTAATAGCGGCACACGCATATGCACGGCCGCTATTCCCGGTTAAAGCTGTAAGTTTACTAGATTACCTTAAAACGAATGCTTACTTCTTGATCCAGTGCATCATCTCACGCAATTGTCCGCCCACCACTTCGATTGGGTGTTCAGCTTCATTGCGACGAGTTGCTGTCAGGAATGCACGACCGGATTGGTTTTCCAGGATGAAGTCACGTGCAAATTTACCTTGTTGGATATCTGTCAGAACTTCTTTCATTGCTTTCTTCGTATCTTCAGTTACTACGCGAGGTCCAGTTACATAGTCACCGTACTCAGCTGTGTTACTGATGGAATCACGCATGCTTGCAAGTCCACCTTCATACATCAGGTCAACGATCAATTTCAATTCGTGCAGACACTCGAAGTATGCCATTTCAGGAGCGTAACCCGCTTCTGTCAATGTTTCGAATCCAGCTTTTACCAGGGCACTTACACCGCCACACAGAACAGCTTGCTCACCGAACAGGTCTGTTTCTGTTTCTTCACGGAAGGAAGTTTCGATAACCCCTGCACGCGTACAACCGATACCTTTGGCATAAGCCAAACCGATATCTTTTGCTTTACCTGTTGCATCTTGTTCAATTGCGATCAGGCCCGGTACACCGAATCCTTCCACGTAGGTACGACGTACCATGTGGCCAGGGGACTTAGGAGCTACCAGCAATACATCGCTGTCTTTTGGAGCAACGATTTGACCGAAATGAACGTTGAAACCGTGGGAGAAGAGCAATGCAGCGCCTTTTTTCAGGTTTGGTTCGATTTCGTTTTTGTATACAGAAGCTTGTGTTTCGTCAGGCAGCAAAATTTGAACTACGTCTGCACGGCTAGTAGCTTCAGCCGGGGACAGAACTTCAAATCCGTCATTTTTTGCAGTGTCAAAAGATTTACCTTCACGAAGTCCGATGACTACGTTCAATCCACTGTCACGCAGGTTTTGAGCTTGGGCATGGCCCTGGCTACCGTAACCGATGACCGCAATCGTTTTTCCTTTCAATACGTTAAGCTCTGCATCCTGTTCATAATAAGTAGTTACTGGCATGTTTATAAGTCCTCCTTTGTATTGTAAAGAACCCTTCATTAATGAGCGGGTGTCTCAAGGGACCGGCACGCTTTTCCTGCTTTAGCGTCTCTGGTCTGATCCGATCCGTTCAGACACCCGCCCATTAATGCGGGTGTGTGGCTATATAGTCAAGCGTTACATCACTAAAATGTTAAATTGCAACTTGTACGGGACTGGCACCTCATCTAAGATGAACGGTATTTCTCAGCTTAATGCTGCTAACACACCATTGTCGTTCCGTTGATAAGCATCAGACCATGCTTTTTTTCAATATAATTGCTTAAACGTTGCCTCGTACCAATGCAGTTATGCCTGTACGTGACAGTTCGCGAATGCCGTATGGCTTAAGCAGTTCAATCATCGCATCAATTTTATCTGTATCCCCGACCACCTGTACAATCAGGCTGCCTGGACCAACATCTACAACAGATGCGCGGAATGTCTCCACCACACCCAGAATTTCTGGACGTTCGGATGGCTCTGCCTTGACCTTGATCAATGCAAGTTCACGGGCAACCATCGGCTTCAGACTGAAATCAACTACTTTGATGACATCAATGATTTTGTACAGTTGCTTTTCAATCTGCTCCAGCGTTTTGTCATCACCGATCGTCACAATGACCATCCGGGACAAACCCGGTTCCTCGGATTGACCTACCGTAATACTCTCAATGTTGAATCCTCGTCGACCGAACAACCCTGATACCCGCTGCAGGACGCCAGGCTGATCGTTGACCAATATCGAAATCGTATGTCTAATCATTCCTCAGCATCCCCCATCAGCATTTGATCGATTGTCGCTCCTTGCGGAACCATTGGATATACATTTTCTTCCTTGCGTACTACGAATTCAACAACGACCGGTCCTGGTGTATCCAGGGCTTCTTGCCAAGCACGCTCGGCTTCTTCCTTGTTGGTTGCACGCAATCCTTTTACCCCATAAGCTTCAGCAAGTTTTACAAAATCAGGGCTGCCTGCCAGATCGATATGACTGTAACGGTTCTCATAGATGATCTCTTGCCACTGACGTACCATTCCAAGCACCTGATTGTTGATAATAACAATTTTTACCGGGATGTTGTTAATGGCACAAATCGCGAGTTCTTGAGAACACATCTGCATGCCGCCGTCACCGTTAATGGAAATAACAAGTCTGTCCGGGTTGGCCATTTGAGCACCGATTGCAGAAGGGAATCCAAAACCCATCGTTCCCAGTCCACCGGAGGTTACCCATGAACGCGGTTTGTTGAATTTGTAATATTGGGCTGCCCACATTTGATGCTGTCCAACGTCCGTAGTCACGATTGCTTCGCCTTTGGTTGTATCATTGAGCATTTCCACAACCCATTGCGGTTTTAATACTTCCTCTGAATCTGTGTAGCTGTAAGGTTTCTCTTGTTTCCATTGTTTGATCTGATCTCTCCAAGCATCCGCACGTTCAGCACGTTGAACCTCTTTGTTCGCTATTTCGAGAACCGTTTTCACATCACCAACGATTGGAATGTCGGTTGCGATGTTTTTGCCAATTTCAGCCGGATCAATATCAATGTGCACAATTTTGGCATGTGGAGCGAATCCGTCCAGCTTGCCTGTTACCCTGTCATCAAAGCGTGCTCCGATGTTAATCAGCAAATCCGATTTTTGTATCGCCTGATTGGAAGTGTATGTTCCGTGCATACCCGGCATCCCGGTCCATAATTCGTGACCACTTGGGAATGCTCCAAGTCCGAGAAGTGTTGTCGTGATTGGAATGCCTGTCTTCTCCACAAATTCGAACAGTGCTTCGTGTCCACCGGAGTAAACTACACCGCCGCCTGCCAGAATCATCGGACGTTCCGCTTCCTGAATCGCCTGAGCCAGACGATCAACCTGAAGTTTGTTCGGTACTGTCCGTGGGTTGTACCCTCTCAATGTAACAGGTTCAGTCACCGGTTCAAACAACGTTTTGTTTGCCGATACATCCTTCGGGATGTCGATCAATACGGGACCTTTACGACCTGTATTCGCAATATGGAATGCCTCATGAATGACACGTGGCAGATCTTCTACGTCTTTTACCAGGTAACTGTGTTTGGTGATTGGCATTGTGATTCCGGTGATGTCCGCTTCCTGGAAAGCATCTGAGCCGATCAGGCTGGAAATTACATTCCCCGTAATGACTACGAGTGGTACGGAATCCATATACGCTGTTGCAATACCCGTAACTAGATTCGTTGCTCCAGGTCCGGAGGTAGCGATACAGACACCCACTTTTCCGCTCGCCCGTGCATATCCGTCAGCTGCATGAATGGCGCCTTGTTCGTGACGGGTTAACACGTGCTTGAAATCCTCGAAACCATACATCGCATCGTAAATGTACAACACTGCGCCGCCCGGGTAACCAAAAACGCACTCTACACCTTCCAGCAACAAGCTTCTCAGCAGAATTTCGGAACCGCTAATGACCTCCGGCTTCATCCATTTTTCACGTAATTCATCTGTCGATCGTACTTCTGGAATTTGAGCTCCCATCAGTCATCCTCCTCTCGGAATTTACATCATTATGACATTTAAAGTTACAAAAAAAACCTTCCATCCCTGCAAACAAGTTTATGCTTGCGAGGGACGAAAGGTTGTTGCTTCCGTGGTACCACCCAACTTTGTCCGAAATTTCGCAATAACGGACCTTACCAGGTACAAAAAACGATAGATCAAACGGATATACCCGTTCTCCATACCTGTTGTCTGTAACGCAGACATACGATTTTCCCTAATACCCAATGGAGTGACATCCAATGCTTTTCAGGAAAACAGCTCCGAGGTGAGCTCGTATATAAGGGGTAATGGTGGTGGTTTCAGCAATTCCAGCCACTCTCTGAGCAAAAGAGCCCTTAAAACTTCGTCCTCTTCATAGCCGATGAAATATTCTCGTTAAATGTTAGGAACATTATATGATTCCTCCAACCGATAAGTCAATACCCCTTTTGTATAAAAATTCAGAACGTCCCTAATCCTTCAACTTCCATCTTTAACGTTACCCCAATCCCAACACTTCATTCAGTCACCTTTCAACTTGCCTCAGGCATAGGATATACGAGCAGCACGACTGGTCCTGAAAGGAGGCTTCCGATGGTGATTCGGCAACGTAAATCCAAGCTGGATGATGCCGCCATAATGAGGCTGATTGACTCTCAACTTGTTCCTCTATCTCATATGAGTGAAAGTGAAATCAATAAAATACGCAAAGAAATACCCCTGCGAATGAACAGGGGCATGACCTTTGTTGTCTCACAAAATCCTGACAACGAAGCTGTCGCATTCATCCATTTTCTCATGCACGGTGAACTGCTGTATGTGGATATGATGGCTGTTGCCACAAAAGAACAGCGAAAGAAATACGGTCAGACTTTGCTGCTCAAAGCGGAAAATTTTGCAGCATCTCGTGGTTGCAAAAGATCCAAAGTGATGGTTGACGAAGGCAATACAAAAGGCCTTCGATTTTACCAAAAAAATGGATATAGCACCATTCGATACATTATGTTAAGCCGCTGTTACGAGTTGGAAAAAACATTATAAATCGGTCTAGAAAAAGCCTGGTGGCCGTGGTCCATAGGGTCCATATCCCGGTCCTGGTCCTGGTCCTGGTCCGTATCCACCACCAAATCCCGGTCCATACCCCGGGCCTGGTTTTGGTCCCGGGCCAAATCCTGGTCCACCACCTGGACCAAAACCGAATCCAGGGCCGCCAGGGCCGTAAGCATAAGGAAGCGTAGCGACGGCGAGTAAATCAAATAATACCAATGGCAAAATAGCTTTGGTGTGTACCTTTTTGCCAACTGCACGTTTCAGCACCAATTTATTGCCCGATACTTTTAACAGTCTTCCGGTCACCCGAGTACCGTCTTTTTTGATCGCGACAATATTTTTGCCTATTAATTTCATCGCTTCATCACGCGTAACATGTTGTTTCATACTTTCCCCTCCTCCTCGGATCGTTCAAAACAGTGTATTCGTCCAGGGCCAGCTTCGCCTGTTTCTTTGTCCCTAAATGAAAATATGGGTGTCTTTCTCTATAACAAGTTAAGAAAGCTGGTAATCTGCTCATTTTCTTTACGAAACAAAAAAAAGGTTCGCACGAGGCGAACCTTTTAAGTAAAGCATTATGCGGGAAAACATAATTTCTGTCGTTACCTTTTCCCCGGATCATACGGTTCCCCGAGTGCGGACGGAGCAGAAGAGCGTCCAACAGCCGCAACGAGCACGATGATGGTGAGCAGGTATGGCAGCATATAAATAATTTCCTGGGGAATACTTTGAGACCATTCGAACAGCTGTACATAGTTCCGGATAGCTTGCGAGAAACCAAAGAACACAGCCGCCCCAAAGGCACCAATCGGATTCCACTTACCAAAGATCATCGCTGCAATCGCAATGTAACCTTGACCGGAAACTGTATTATGAGAGAATGTGCCTGTCGTAGTCAGCGTGATTGCAGCTCCACCAATAGCAGCCAACGCACCACTGATCATCACCGCAACATAACGGTAACGACGCACTTTAACACCAACGGTATCTGCAGCACTTGGATGTTCACCAACAGAGCGAAGACGAAGACCGAATGGGGTTTTGTACATAATGTAATAAGTCAGAAAGACGAAAAGAATAGCCAGATATGTTGTCGGGTACACATTCTTGAAGAAAGCTTCCCCAAGCAAAGGAATATCCTTTAACAGTGGCACATTAAACTTACTGAATCCTTGTACCAATGGTGAATCGCCTGATCCTTCAAACAGCAGCTTTACCAGATAAAGTGTGCTTCCCGCTGCCAGAAAGTTAATGACGATACCACTAATAATTTGGTCAGCCTTAAACGTAATGGAGGCAACCGCGTGGATCAGCGAAACCACTACGCCCAGCACAACCGCGAACAAAATCCCCATCCAGGCAGACGTCGTTCCACCCATGCCCGCTTCTTGTGCATAATGCGCAGCAATCCCCGCAGCAAACGCACCAAATACCATGAAACCTTCAAGTCCAAGGTTGGTCACACCGGATTTTTCCGAGAAAATCCCGCCCAGGGATGCAAAAATCAATGCCGTGGCAAAGACAAGCGTCGTATTGATAATTTGCCCAATTGTCAACAAGTCCATCTACAACACCTTCTCTTTCTTGCGCTTGGAATAGAACGGTTTAAGTACCCAGCGCACGATGCCTTGTGCCGCAATGAAGAAGATAATCGAACCGATAACAATCCGAATAATCTCGGGCGGTACATCCGCAGCAAAGCTCATTCCCGCAGATCCATAAGTAAGCGTACCGAACAACACCGCGCCCAGCAACACACCAAACGGATGATTCAAACCAATCAGTGCAACCGCGATGCCGTCAAAACCTGTTCCTGGCGAGCCCGACATAACGGTCTGATATTGGAACACCCCTAGTACCTGGAATGCACCGCCAAGACCTGCAAGCATACCACTGATAAACATGGCTTTAACGATATTGCGATTGACATGCATACCCGCATACTCTGCCGCATTCGGGTTATATCCTACGGCACGAATCTCGTACCCTTGTTTGGTTTTCCACATGTAAATATAAAAGAGTACAGCCATGACAAGAGCAATCAATGTTCCCATGTGAACACGGGAGTTGCCCATCAACTCAGAAAGCCATGTCAGACTAATCGATGCGGTATCACTGATATCCACCGAACGATTTTCACCTTTTAACAGCAGGAATTGGCGCACGATCAGGTTGGCCAGATACAGACCAATCCAGTTCAGCATGATACTACTGATAACTTCGTTAACCCCACGCGCTGCTTTCAGATAACCGGCAATAGCTGCCCACAGACCACCAAATACTGCACCAGCAATCAAAGCCAGTGGAGCATGAATGTAGATTGGCAGACCTGCAAACTTCACGCCTACAAAAGTCGCCGCAGTCATACCGACGAGAAATTGTCCTTCTCCCCCGATATTAAACAGTCCTGCACGTGCCGCAAATGCAAATGCAAGTCCTGTCATAATCAGCGGTGTCATTTCCCGAACCGCTTCACCAAAGTTATACATGTCTCCGAAAACTTTCGTAAACAATGCACTGTACGCTTCAATCGGGTTGTATCCGCCGATCAGCATGACAATACCACCCAGGATCAGACCCATAATGATGGCTACAATAGGTAATATAAATGAATCACGGGTAAACCATTTTAATACGTTATTCATGCACAGTACCTCTCTTTTGGGTGCTGCCCGCCATCATCAAGCCGAGCTCCCTGTCATTGGTTTCTTCCGGCAGCACCTCGCCCACGATCTGTCCTTCATAGATGACAGCAATTCGGTCGGATACGTTGATAATTTCATCCAGCTCGAATGAGATCAGCAATACCGCTTTCCCCTGATCACGTTGTGCAATCAATTGTTTTTGAACAAACTCAATAGCACCTACGTCCAGACCACGAGTTGGTTGGGCAGCAATAAGCAGTTCAGGGTTCTTATCAACCTCACGTGCGATAATGGCTTTCTGTTGGTTCCCCCCCGATAAAGAGCGGGCTTTTGTTTCAATGCTTGGTGTACGCACATCAAATGCCTCGACAAGACGCTTCGCTTGCTTCTTGATCGCATCGAAGTTAAGGAATCCTTTACGCGTATAAGGAGCTTTATAGTACGATTCCAGGACGATATTTTCACTCACAGAAAAATCAAGAACAAGTCCATGTTTGTGCCGATCTTCCGGAATATGGGCTACACCCGACTCCGAAATATGGCGTGGAGAATGATTAGACAGTTCTTTACCCTCGAGGCGAATCGAACCGCTATCTACTTTACGCAGTCCGGTAAGAGCCTCAATCAGTTCGCTCTGTCCATTACCATCAACACCTGCGATTCCTACAATCTCTCCTGCACGTACATTCAGGTTGAGTTCGTTCAGTACCGAGATACCTTCTTTATTCTTGGCAGTCAATTTGCTAACTTCAAGCACATTGTTACCTGGAGTAGCTGGCTTCTTGTCCACTTTAAATGTGACATTGCGACCAACCATTTTTTCTGCCAACTCATTCGGATTGGTTTCTGATGTTATAACTGAATCAATCACTTTACCACGACGAATAATTGTCACCGTATCGGAGATTTCCATGATTTCTTTCAGTTTGTGTGTAATCAGAATAATGGACTTGCCTTCGGCCACCAACTTTTTCATGATTACCATCAGTTCTTTGATTTCCTGAGGTGTTAATACAGCAGTAGGCTCGTCAAAGATAAGAATGTCTGCACCACGATACAACGTTTTTATAATTTCAACACGTTGCTGCATTCCGACGGAAATGTCATGAATTTTGGCATGCGGATTCACTTTGAGTCCATACTGTTCAGACAGACGCTGCACTTCAGCAGCAGCTTTTTTATAATTAATGTTGAGACCTTTCCTTGGTTCAGATCCCAAAATAATGTTCTCTGTTACCGTGAACGGCTGTACAAGCTTAAAGTGCTGATGCACCATGCCGATGCCAAGATCGATTGCTTTGTTAGGGCTGTCGATGATGACAGGCTTGCCATTCACTTCAATGGAACCTTCATCCGGCTGATAGAGACCAAAGACAATATTCATCAACGTTGATTTACCAGCGCCGTTTTCGCCCAGTAGAGCATGGATCTCGCCTTTACGAAGCTGAAGGCTGATGGCGTCGTTGGCAACAATGCCTGGGAAACGCTTCGTGATTTGTTTCAACTCAACGACGGGGGTTGCTGCACCCATGTAATCACCCTTATACCTGATATAGTGTGGTTCCGCAAACGTAAGAAAAACGTCTAACGACGTTTATTCAAGGAAGATGACCGCGTTTTAGCGGTAATTTTTCTTAGGATCATCGAATCCTTCAGTTTCACCCGAAACTTCTGCATTCCATAATCTTAAGAAAAGCTCCTACCGGAGCGTTGATACGAAGTCTTCTTGCTTTTGCCGTGGGCTAATCCCCAAGCACGTACTACATAGCTTGTACAATTGTTATGATGACCTGAGCAAATTTTCCTGCTCTGACAATCATAAGGCCGGTCAAGACCGGCCTCGATGATTATTCATTTTTACAGGCAGAATCAGATTACTCTGTAGGAACTTTGATTTCGCCGTTGATGATTTTTTCTTTGTACTCGTCCACTTTTGCAAGTGTATCAGCAGAAACATTTTTCGTAGAAGTATCAGCGATACCTACACCGTTTTCTTTCAAAGTCAGATTCTCAGCTCCGCCTTTGAATGTTCCATCGATGATTTCTTGGTTTACGCGCTTAACAGCTTCGTCAACTTTTTTGATCATAGAAGTCAGTGTTACATCATCACCAAACTCCAGGGATTGGTCTTTATCTACACCGATAACCCAAACGTCTTGACCTTGTTCCTTACGAGCGATTGCTTCTTTGAACACACCATTACCAGTAGCACCGGAAGCGTGGAAAATGATATCTACGCCTTTGTTGTAGAGTGTTGTTGCTGCTGCTTTACCCAGATCAGGCTTATCAAATGCACCTGTGTAGTTCGGAATGAATTCAGCATTAGGATTAACAGCTTTAACGCCTTCTCTGAAACCTACTTCAAACTTTTTGATCAGTGGGCTTTCCATACCGCCAACAAAACCAATTTTGTTCGATTTAGTTGTCAGACCAGCTACAACACCTACCAAGTAAGAACCTTCTTCTTCAGCAAATGTTACCGATTTAACGTTAGGAACATCAACAACACTGTCGATGATCGCGAGTTTGGAATCAGGATTTTGTTCAGCTACAGTCTTGATCGCATCAGCCAATTGGAAACCGATACCCCAAGTCAGATCATATCCACCTTTAACGAACTCGTTCAGGTTTGGAATGTACTCTTCATCGGATTTACTTTGCAGGTATTTAACAGCTACACCTGTTTCAGTTTCAGTTGCTTGCAGCGCTTCCCAAGCGGATTGGTTAAACGATTTGTCGTTAACTCCACCCACGTCAGTAACCATACCGATTTTCAAATCGGATTTAGCTTCAGTGTTTTCGCCACCTGTAGTTCCTCCGGCATTTGTTTCCTCTTTCGGTTTGCTACCGCAACCTGCGAGCATAACCGATACTGCCAGCAACATGACCAAAGACAAGCTGAGCATCTTTTTCATTTCTCTTGTTCCCCCTTAATGATATATACCTAATTTCAGTCCAGGCCAAAATGGAACGGATCAACAGATCGATAATATGGCTTTTATGCAGAATGTATGGTTTCTTCGACATTAAAAGCGTATTCTTACCCCTTAACGATTGTGTCACCTGTCGAAAAACCGAACATTATGACTTGAAGAGAAAATTTTAGGACTAGCCTACTAGAGGTGATTATACATTCAACCCGTGGTAAAATCCAGATGTTTCATCACCAAATCTCACTTATTTTTGCTCTTTTTTTATTGAAAGCGCTTAATATTTTAACGATTTAACACACTAACGTTACAACGATGTGATGTTATATAACAAAAACTTATCACACTTCCTAGCAAGAAGTGGAATTAACCTGTTTTCGTTTGCATTATTTCACCGTTCGTATTTTATGTATTACCATAGCCTGTTATTCACCCGTTATATGCTTTCATTGTGTCCTTACAGACTGCAGCATATTCGTTTCGCACAAACGGCTCTTTTGATTAGATCAATCTTTAAGCCGTAAAAAAAGCCGCCATAGGTACGGCGGCTTGCATAAACAATTTTAAGCGTTGATTTTGCCTTTAGCTACAGTAGCCAAAGAGTTGAACGCATTGATGTCGTTAACGGCCAGATCAGCCAACATTTTGCGGTTCATGTCTACTCCAGCAAGTTTCAATCCATGGATCAGTTTGTTGTAAGACAAACCATTCATACGTGCTGCAGCATTGATACGAACGATCCACAGTCTGCGGAAGTTACGTTTTGTGTTGCGACGGTCACGATATGCGTATACCAGGGATTTCATTACTTGCTCGTTAGCTGTTTTAAAAATACGGTGTTTGGAACCGAAATAACCTCTTGCCAGTTTCAAAACCTTTTTATGACGACGACGTACTACAAAACCGCCTTTTACTCTTGCCATATTAAAGAACCTCCCAATAAATATTAAATGTATCCGTGGTATGTGTACGGCCTAAGCCGATCCCCCATACGGATTTACTATTTCAAGTTAGCCAGACCTTGTTTCAAACGTCTTACGTCCCCGGCAGCCATAACTGGGTTGCCGTTCAGAACGCGCTTAGCACGTTTTGATTTGTGGGAAAGCAAGTGGTTTTTGTGAGCTTTGTAACGCAGGACTTTACCGGAACCGGTAATTTTGAAGCGTCCTTTCAAACTGCTGTGTGTTTTCATTTTAGGCATTTTGTGTTTCCTCCTCCAATGTTATCAGGCTTTAGGAGCCAGAATCATGATCATACTGCGGCCTTCCAATTTTGGTTGACGTTCGATGGTGCAAAGTTCTGCAACCTCCACCTTAACGCGTTCCAAAATCCGTTGACCAATGGCGGCATGCGCAATTTCACGTCCGCGGTAACGAACGGAACATTTTACCTTGTCGCCTTCTTTCAAGAACTTAACTACATTACGAAGCTTCGTTTGATAATCATGCTCCTCAATATTGGAACGGAACCATACTTCTTTAATGTCAACAATTTTCTGGTTCTTACGGGCTTCTTTGTCTTTCTTTTGTTGCTCATAGCGGAATTTGCCATAGTCCATGATGCGGCATACCGGCGGTTTAGCCTGTGGTGCCACATTGACCAGGTCCAAGTTCAGGTCAATCGCCATTTGAAGTGCTTCCCGAATCGGCGTGATCCCAATTTGTTCTCCTTCAGCTCCGACAAGGCGTACTTCCTTCGCCCGAATCTCATCATTAATCATGTGATCTTTACTAATAACCGTCCACCTCCAGGTCATTTTGAATATCCTGTTACACAAAAATAAAAGGGATGCCGGTTAAGCTACCGACATCCCTGTAATCAACACAATTCTTCATGAGTAAACACTTCATAAATTATTGGGATCGTTGACCAGCCAACATGTTTGTTGATCAGGTGAGAAGTCGGACTTCTACTTGTGATTCCATAGCTATTCATTTAACGCACTTGAATACTATAACATCCTGTAAAACTATTGTCAACGTCTCTACAATATTTTTTTTACAGACATGCTTTCATCCAAGTCGACCAGTCATTATCCCTGCTTACTCTGTACCTCATCCAAACGTACAACACGTGTATGTTGGGTATGGCTCCATTGTTTGTTGTTCTGCGTAAAGAACGCGTAGAACGTAATTGGATACCATGAAAGAAGGTAAATCGGGAACAAGATCAGGTACAGATACACTTTGGCAAACGTAACCTTTTCCAGCGCCATGGACAACAAGAATGTCAGGACGTTCAGACCAATCGCTAGGAATCCTACCCAAAGCGGGAAGTACCCGTATATGTTTGCGATATGAGGACCACTGAATATCGCTGTATCCACCCACAGGACAGCTGTCATCAGGAACGTAAGCAAAACAACGTACACGTTTGCTCCATACACAGCAAGGTCAAATTTCACCAAGCTTCTTTCCTTGATACTCTGCCACAGCAGTGGGAAGAAATATCTACGCGCAACCGTAAAGTGACCTTGCATCCAGCGAAGACGTTGTCTTGCTGAAGCTTTAAAGGTTAATGGCTTCTCATCAAATACTTTGGCATCATAGTTAAAGACAGGATATACATTACGCTGAACACTGCGCATCGTAAACTCCAAATCCTCAACCAGACTTGTAGCGCCCCAACCAATTTCCTTGAGCAGGTTGGTCTCGAAGCACATTCCAGTACCTCCGAGGAAATTCGCCATATTCAGATTATGACGGGACAACTGCCACAGACGGTTGATGTACCAGTAAGATACGCCATATGCTGCAGTGATCCAGGAATCCTCCGGATTTTTGGTATCAATGTATCCTTGAATTACACGCGAACCATTGCACAAGTCGTCATTCATCTCGAGCAAGAAGTTACGGTCAACCAGGTTATCCGCGTCAAACATGACAACCCCGTCATACTGACGTGGCAATTTCCACAAGTATTTAAGCATCCATTCGATGGCATACCCTTTACCTCTGAGATCAGCATTCGTACGTACACAAGCATTCAATCCATGCTGTCTTACAATTTGAGCCGTTCCATCCGTACAGTTGTCACAAATGACAAACACATCATACAGATCTTCCGGGTAATCCAATTGTTTCAGGTTCTCCATCAAGGCACCAATAACTTGTTCCTCATTGTGTGCTGCGACGAGTACAGCGAATGATTTTGTCGCCGGATAATGTTTCTTTTTCTTTTTCTTAATCAGACCGAACAGCGAAAACGTGAATTGGTACACGGCTAGCAGTGCCAGAATGACCTGCATCGTGACGAATATAGCGTCCAACATCGTTCTCTGTTACCCCCTTTTTTTCAAAACCAGATTACTTAAAACGTTTCTCTTCCCGGATTCTGCACTTTTTATTTTTTTTGTGATGCGCAGAATATGACCCTGTTCTTTGGTTTACTACGCAAATATTTCAGACAATGATTCAAGCATGGTTGATGCCAGTTGGCTGCTTTATCGATTTTGTATTCTTTTCAGCCATTTGTCAAAACCGCAATTCCACTTCCTGAAGCAGAAATGTGAACTTTAAACGCTGAATAGGCACCTCGTGATACTCCAACCTCGCATTCATGCCTGTTATATCTTATTTTCAGCCGTTTACTTGATTTTTATTTCTAAAGTCCCTGCTTTTTTCATCAGGCTGATACATATCGACAGAGGCTCTATATCAAATAACGTAAACAGACCTCAAAAAGTTCAGTCTTAAACTCACATTTTTTTAACCACATTTCAGCCATGTTGAATCATTGTATCTTTTTTAGATCGTCCGAGTCAAAAAGTTAAGTTGGGTGTATATCCACTCTTTAACATGAATTTTACCTTCTTCACATGTGTTCTTCTTGAAAAGGACAACATTTAAAAATATGATAAACATATACCTGAAATAACCTCAAGTTCACGAAAAAACGGTTATATACTAAATCAGGACGAAACCGGACACAGCAATTTACCGGAAATATTGCCGCCAACATGGGGCCTGACTGGCAGGAGGCCAATATGAGCCGTTTATTCGTAAAGTTTCAAGAGTATGATCGAAATGTATTTATGTGGATTAATGGTCGACTTCATAATCGATTTATGAACTTTTGGCTGTATTATTTCACCCATCTGGGCGGAGCAACTTCTTCTATTGCAGTATCCTTACTAATCTGGCTACTGGCTCCCGCTCCTTGGAGTACAACAGGACTTCAGGCATGCATCGCTCTGGCCGTTAGCCACATTCCCGTAGCAATCGCCAAAAAACTGTATCCGCGCATTCGGCCTTATCTGGCCCTACCGGATACGATTACGTTCCGCAACCCCCTGACG
Source organism: Paenibacillus sp. GL_099_B (assembly GCF_057835695.1). Lineage (NCBI taxonomy): Bacteria > Bacillati > Bacillota > Bacilli > Caryophanales > Paenibacillaceae > Paenibacillus > Paenibacillus sp. GL_099_B. The sequence continues at coordinate 1,905,283 of NZ_CM174430.1, read as the reverse complement.
GACCATTCGTTCCCTTCAGGGCATACTACTGCGGTATTCTCGGTTACGGTTCCTTTTATGGCAATGGAGCCGTTCCTATTGCTGTTGTTACTCCCTGTTGCATTAATTGTCGGATTTTCACGAATTTACCTGGGGTTACACTATCCCTCAGATGTGCTCGCAGGCGCTACTATCGGTACTTTAGTCGCACTTGCAACAGTTGCTTTATGGACATAATGTGAATATGTTAGACTAAGGAAAACCTAGCAGGAACAGGTGAAGCAAGCGTGGAGAAAAAAAGAGTATTACTATTATCTGAAGGCTTTGGCGCTGGTCATACTCAAGCCGCTTATGCGCTGTCCAGCAGTTTGCGAAAACTTTCGCCGAATGTGCAAACCAAAGTGCTTGAGCTGGGAAGTTTTCTGAACCCCAGAGTTGCGCCACTCATTATTACAGCGTACAAAAAAACGGTCATTAATCAGCCCAAGCTCATCGGGTATGTATACAGGCACCAATATAAAAAATCCTTGAACCGGCTGACTACACTCGCGTTGCATAAACTGTTTTATACCCATACACGCAGTATTGTGCGTCAGCTTCGTCCGAATGTTATTGTATGCACCCACCCAATTCCCAGTGCTGTCATATCCAGACTGAAACGTCTGGGTGTGCAGGTTCCACTTTGTACAGTCATCACCGATTATGACGCCCACGGGACATGGATTAGCCCAGAAGTGGACCTGTATCTTGTTTCTACAGATGAGGTAAAGTCCAAATTAATGCTGCGAGGTGTATCTTTAGACAAAATTCGGGTTACTGGCATTCCGATCCACCCCAACTTCTGGGAACATCCCGGGCGGGAGGAGATCCGAGGCAAATTCAATTTAAAGAACATGCCTACTGTGCTTGTGATGGGCGGTGGCTGGGGAATGCTTAGTGATGAAGTGGTTAACCAATTATTGACACGCTGGCATGAGGATGTTCAGATTATTTTCTGTCTTGGCCGCAATGACAAAAGCCGAATCAGCATGGAACAAAATCCGTTGTATCAAAAAGATAATATCCATATCATCGGGTACACCAATGAAGTGGACAAATTAATGGAAGTATCTGACCTCCTGATCACCAAGCCTGGCGGAATGACATGCAGTGAAGGGTTGGCAAAGGGAATCCCCATGTTGTTCCATAATCCCATACCGGGCCAGGAAGAAGAAAATGTTCAGTATTTCACCGCACGAGGTTTGGGGGAACCCATTACTTCCCTTGACGTTGTTGTAAAATGGATGAATAAACTGCTTCATAACTACCCTGACATTGTTCGCAAACGCAAACGTCACATGGCGCAGATTGCCAAGTATCACCCCATGCAGAGCGCACAGAGTATTATCGACCTTCTGGACCTGCGTCCCTACTCGGCAGACCAAGCCAGACTGTGACGGCTTCAAACAAGCCCGCATGTACACAGTAAAGGTGCCTTCGAATCGAAGGCACCTTTTTTTAATATGAAGAAAAGTGCAAACTATTGAATACCAGCAGACTTCAAGTAATCCTGCCACTGCTTGGTATACTCACTCTGAATCTTCTCAAGGCCCGCCTGTTTGGCTTTTTCCATAAATGTATTCAGACCCGCTTCTACATCCTCCACCAATCCCACATTCAACGGATAGAGATACTGCTTCTCTACCTGCTCCAGTGCAGCTTTCTCAGCTTGGTATGGCGTCCAATCCTCAGCAAATCCGGTAAAGATATCCGGCTTTTTCATTTTATCCAGCTCTTTGAAAATAGCCAGCACATCATCAAAGCTCTTATCATAGAGCATGAATTCCGGGTTACGCCAAGCCCAGCCATTCATGCCTTCACGCGGGAACCCATTGGTCTGGGCATCGCCCACCATTTTATAATAACCGTCTTGAACTTCAAAGTTTTTGCCTTCCACACCATATTCGGTAAGCCAGTTGTAACGTTTGTCGGTAACCAGTTTCTCGTAGAATGCGAGTGCTTTCTCCGGGTTTTTGCTGCTGCGTGGAATTGCAAAACCATTGTGGATCGGGTGAACTGGTTGTGCAACCCCTTTTGCATTCGGGTAAGGGAAATAACCGAGCTTCCAATCCGGGTGAGTGGACTGGACCTTGATCACATCCGCATTAAATTTGTTCGGATTCTCACCCGACAGTACAACAGCCGATTTGCCATTTTGCAGCAATGAGTTGGACGTATCCTTTACATTCAGCACGTTTTTCGGGAAAAAGCCTTTGTCCATCCAACGTTTGTACGTTTTCAGGTCTTCCAGATGCTGTGCAGATCCCCAGTAGGAATTGATATTGGATGGTGTATCATACATGATATCCAGACCATAAGGGAGCTGACCGGCCGTATTCACCAGCTTGGATGTCAATTGTCGAATACCATGGGTATGGTTCGCATTACTATCCGCGATTGGAATCATATTCGGTTCATTGGCTTTGATTCCCTCCAGATAGGCTTCGAGTGTCTCCAGAGATTCCGGTTTGGGCAGATTGTACTTCTCACGCAAATCCTCACGGTACGCAATACCCTCAGTAACATATTCAGTCCATGTCGATGGTACAGTATAGATCTTGTCGTTAACTTTTACCGCGTTCCACATGTCATCAGGTACATAAGCTTTGAGCGTTGGTGCTGCCTTAGGCAGTAGTTCATCCAGAGGCAGGAATGCTCCTTTTTTCGCATAAGACTGGTAGAACGTCCAATCCGCGGTAAAGATCAGATCAATCGGTTGACCGGAGGACAGCAGCAGTTTGTATTTCTGGTCCCAGTCTGTCCAGGAGGTATAGTTAAATTTCACATTGACGTTCAGATCTGCCTCAGCCAGCTTGTTGATTTCCGACTCAATCGCAGGCAGATCCTTGGGGGCATCACCAAGCATGTAGAATTGCAGTGTTACCTTCTCCCCTTTGTTTTCAGAAGAACCTCCCTGCTCACTTCCTTGCGCAGATCCCCCCGAACCGTTATTACATGCGGCAAGCACCCCGGCAAACAACATCAGGGCAAGTACCATAGACAGGTGCCGAATTGTTTTGTTACGCATACGCATCCTCCCTTTTTGTGGTCAACCTTATATGTTAGCGCAGACTCGCCATGATTCAGACGCAGACGGATAGACAGTTATCCCGCCATCTGCACCCACAGCGCGTGCACGTTCTAACCTTTCACCGCACCAATGGTAAGACCCTTGACAAAGTACCGCTGCACAAATGGATACAGGAACAAGATGGGGCCAGTAACCACAATAGCCATTGCCATTTTGGTCGATTCGGTAGGTACATCCTGGCTAAGAGTTATGCCGGTACCAATCGCCATCTGGTCAATGAAGGTAATCGTGTTCATGGTGTTATACAAATAGAATTGCAGCTGGTACATATCCGGGTTGTTAATGAACAAGGATGACGTGAACCAGTCATTCCAATACCCCAGTGCCAGAAATAACCCTACAGTGGCAATGCCGGGCATCGCCAGTTTCAGTACTACGCTAAAGTAAATGCGGAAATCATTCGCTCCATCGATTTTAGCTGACTCAATCAGCTCATCCGGAACGGCTGAACGAATGAAGTTTTTCATTAGGATAATGAGAAAAGGCGTCATCAGTCCCGGAAAAATCAACACCGTATACGTGTCCGTAAGATTGAAATAATTTGCAAGCATGATGTACCAAGGAACCAATCCCCCGCCAAAGAGGGTTGTAAAGTAGATGAAAAATGAGAAAGCGTTCCGGTACTTGAAATCTTTGCGTTGCAGTACAAATCCCGCCATCGTAATGAGAAATAGTCCAAGGGCCGTACCCACAACGGTTGTAAAGACCGTCACGCCATAAGCTTTGAGCACCTGGGTCGGAAATTTGAACACCATCTTGTAACCTTCCAAGGAAAAATTGGTTGGAAAGAGGTGATACCCATCTCTTACAATGGATTCGTTGCTGCTGAATGAGCCGGATAAAATCAAAAGAAATGGAATGATACAGATTAAGGAAAGAATCAGGATCATGCTGTAAGCGATGATTTGAAACAACAAGGTGAATTCTGTATCTCGGGTACGCGTGTGCATAGTAGGTCTCCCTTCTGCCTATAGGCGTTTTAGAACAAGGCGTAGTCCTCATTCACTTTACGGATGATATAGTTGACGGTCATGATCAGGATAAAACCGAACAGCGATTGATACAGACCCGCCGCGGTAGCCATTCCGATATCAAACGTCACTTTCAGAGAACGATACACATACGTATCGATGATATCTGTAGCGTTATATAAGACACCGTTGTTTCCAATGAGTTGGTAAAAGAGATCAAACTGTCCCTTCATAATGCTCCCGAGCGAGAATAACAACAGAATAACAAAGGTCGGTTTTAGCATCGGTAGGGTGATGTACCAAATGCGCTGAAAGATATTGGCCCCGTCAATCCGGGCGGCCTCGTAATACTCATCGCTGATACCTGTAATGGCTGCAAGGTAGATGACCATGCTGTACCCAAGATTTTTCCACAGATAAAAAATGATGATCAGGAACACCCATATCCAGGGTGTGTTGTAAATATCAATAGGCCCCGCCTCGAAACGTTTGAGTACCGTGTTCACGAAACCAGATTCATAGTTAAACATGTTGTAAGCGATTACACTTAATAGTACAAACGAGATGAAATAAGGTAAAAACATGACCGACTGCGTAATTTTCTTAAACACTTTCCCCCGAATTTCACTGAGCAAAATTGCACAGAAGATCGCTAGCCCGTTTCCCAATATAATGAAGGCCAGATTGTACCCCACTGTGTTGGTTGTCAGCTTCAGCAGCATTCCTGATTGCCAAAGAAACTTGAAGTTCTCCAGTCCCACAAATGGGCTGCCGAACAAACCACCTTCAAAATCATAGCGGGTAAACGCATAATAGATGCCGACCATCGGAAAATACGAGTTAATCAGAAAAAAGATCAGTGTAGGCAGCAGCATCAGGAACATAATTTTATTTTTGTTCAATTCTTTGAGCATGGCTCGATCCCTCCCGAATTTCTTACGGCTCGGCGCGCAGTGGAGCTCTGTTTTTATTGTAGTTGCCCTAAGCGCTACCGGATACTGAATCATCCGGCCGGATCATGAACGATTCTGCGAAACGGAATATGAACAATATGAACGAACACTGAAATGAATGCCTGAGCGTTCACAAAAGTTGATATCGTGCATAGGTTGAACCTAGTGAACAATACAGCGAAAGTTGAACTTTAGCTAAGGAAATCGGGCATAGCAGCCGTTCTTCGTTGATGTAAACGCATACATAATATATAATTCAAGATACATCCGTGATTCACCACGCCCATATATGAAGTCTTATCCTTCGCTATGAAGTCTAACTTTGTTCATCCAAAACAGGAGGCCCACGGGAGGAAAGGTCATGCGTAAACGTTCAGAGGACAGTCAGAAGGTGTTTGCACGGATTCTCATCGGCATAATTGTTAGCACCGTTGCCACCTTGCTTGTGGCTTCTACCATTTTGTACGTCAACTATAATCGTATTGCCCTTCGCCAGGTCTACCGAACAGATATGAATAGTCTTACCCAGACCAGTCGGGAAGTCTCCAAGATGACCGAGACCGCCAAATCACTGTCTTATCAGATTTATCAGGATTACACCATCTCTGCCCTGCTGCTCTATTCGAATCCGAGTATCTATGAAATTACGTCAGCGATGGAACAACTCGACAACTATCGCATGTCCCTCCCTTTTATCGAATCCATCTATGTATATAACTCCAAAAATGATGAGTTCTTTATCAGCTCCAATGAAGTTCGCAATGGACAACAGTCCATTTCTGAAATTGACGATCAAGGGATTACAAGTATCCTCGACAGGTTCCATGACTACAAGCCTTTTGTCCCCATTCCGCGTACATACCAAGTTGGCTCGACCGAGGAAACTCAGGTCAGCAGCTATACGTACCTCTGTTATGACACGATCAATGACAATGCCACACTGAATTATGCGGTTGTCGTAAATATTAAGGACGACTGGCTCAGCCCCAATATGAACTCAGTCGATCAGCCAGGGAAAACGTTTATTATCAATGAACAGGGACAGTTATTGTCCGATTTCAGCAATCGTGCGCTGATGAAAGATTTGTCCAATGAAACGTTTATGCAGCCAATCCTGGAAAACAAGGAGCAGTCCGCCTACTTTACCGCAGAGGTTGATGGAAAAAGGTCACTTATTACCTACACCGCTCCTGACAATCTCGGGTGGCGCTATGTACGAATCACGCCTTATGACCTGATTACAGCAGATATTCGTAATATGCGAACACACACTGTTCTGTTTTGTCTTGGGCTATTAATTGCGGGAGTGCTCTTATCCTACCTCGTGTCCCGGAAGCTATATCATCCCATTGATAAAGTGCTTGTCCGTATGCGTGTGATGGAAGCGGAGCGTCGTGGCAGTCTGCATCTTTTGCGACAGGACTTTCTGCGCGGGGCTTTGCAAGGACGGGAAACGGTAACGGGAGGCATGCTGGAGGAACGAATGAAGTTCTATGGCTCTTCTGTTGATGTTCATCGTCTAACCAGACTGGTACTGCTTCGTATTGATCATTTTACCGATTTCAGCGATACCTACCGGGATGAAGTCCAACTTATAAAATATGCAATGATGAACATTTGCACGGAAACGGCTGACCTCTACTACTACACCGAAGCTGTGGATATGGGCGGCGATCTGATCACACTTATCTTTAATGATAAAATTCAAGAAGAAGCTGATTATGAGTATAGCTCCATTGAGGAGCTGTTGCGCATGATGCAGGCTGCCGTGATGACACATCTAAGATGTTCCATTTCATTTACTATCGGGCCAGCGGAAGATTCACTGGAAAACAGTATTGCTTCTTATACCCGATCAGCAGAAGCATCGCTTCATCGTTTGTTCATGGGTCCGGGCTGCCTGATTTATACCTCGGACATCATGGCGTACCATGCCAAAGAGTATGCTTTCCCTGTTGGAAAAGAGAGACAGTTGATTGATTGCCTGATGACAGGCAAGACAGGCGAAGCCAAACAGGTCTATGCAGACATCGTGAGCGAAACGGCAACATATCCATTTACCGTATTTCAACTGGCTCTATCCCATCTGACCATGACTCTAAATCATGTGAGAAACACACTCAAAAAGAACAACCAGCTTACACTTGAATCCATCTCCGACCGTTCAATGCTGCCGATCCATGATGCTGAGGATCTCAGTGAAGTTCACGCACACTTCTACCGCATGTTCGATGAGCTTGGATCCAAAGTAGAGGAAAAACGAACGCTCAAACATGAAGAACTCATTCGCAAAATTAACTGCATTATTGAACGAGATTACGCAAACACCAATCTTTGTCTGACCTCAATTGCGGATGAACTAGCCATGTCACCCATCTATGTCAGTAGACTCTATAAACAACTAACGTTAAAAGGACTAACCGATGTCATTAACGAGACCCGCATAGCCAAAGCGCAATATCTGCTCATTGAGACAGAAAACTCCGTAGCTGATATTGCCGAGCAAACCGGATTCACCAACAGTTCTTATTTCTATCGGATGTTTAAAAAATTCAACGGGGTCACTCCCAACGATTATCGGCGTAAGGAGCTTCATTCGGAGCTTTAGCAGAAATAAAACGAACGTCCACAAGTGACGTCATGAGGTTTAGTTCATCGAAAATAGCAAAAAAAGCGTGATATGAGAGTCTGGTAGCCAGATGCATATCACGCTTTTTTATAATATTACTCTTGATCTTCGCCAGACTCGTCCGCAGCTTCCCGAACTTTATACTTGTCCAAGCGGATTTGTTGATACTCGCGCAAGGCCTCTTCACCAACGATGACTTCAACCCGGTGAATGTTCATGCCTTTGCCCATGAATTTCTGCTCATACTCTGTCATAACATGCTCTTCATTCAATCCATCGCGGTGCAAGTTCAGAGACAAATTGGTCATTTGCAGACCAAAGTCGGCAATCGCATTGAGAGAGAAATCAAACAATGTCTCCGAATCTGTTTTGAAATGAATCTGTCCTTTTGTGTTAAGCAGTTCCGTATATTTCTTCAGGAAACGTGGATGTGTCAAACGACGACGTGCATGCTTGGCTTTCGGCCAAGGATCGCTGAAGTTCAGATAAATCCGTTCCAGTTCTTCCGGTTCAAATACATCTTCAATCTGTTCGATATTGGCCAGCGCCAGCTTCAGGTTGGGCGGTGTTTCCACTTCTGCCTGACTCCATGCATTGCGGGCCTTCTCACTGGCACGACGCACCAGCTCGTCGTACATATCAATACCGATAAAATTAAATTCCGGATATTTATAACTCATTTGGCTGATAAATTGACCTTTACCCATGCCAAATTCCACAAAGATCGGATGGTCATTGCCAAACAGTTCAGACCATTTTCCTTTGTACTGTTTGGGATCAAGAACAACGAGATCAACTTGTTGCTCCAGATTTTCCCGAATCCCTTTTCTGCCACGTAAACGCATCTTATTCCTCCGTTTATCCATACTTGTCTCAGAATCATTTTGCCGAAGAACTGGCTAATTGTAAAGAGCAATGAAAAAGGAATCTTCGGATCTGCCACTTTGGGGCAAATCTCAAAGATTCCCTCTTCGATTTATTTGGAATTGGGGTCCAACTACTTTAATAGTTCATAGTCTACCTTATCTTGGTGTGAAAAATCAAATGTCTTTTCGAAAGCATCGCGAACTTTTTGTCTTGCAGCCGCTTTCACTTTCGGATTGCCATTGAAACGAACACCTGTCAAAGCCAGAGCTTCTTCTGCCGTCAGTTCTACAGAAACATGATGAAGATCATTATTTTTAACTTGGGAATTCATTCATATCACCTCACGGTATAGTATGGTCCATGACGTCAACATTGATTCAAATGCTATGATGAATAGTACCCATTAGATGGTGTCTGACGCTGGTTTAAATATAACATAATGTGTAAACTATAGCAAGGATAAAACCTCGTTTCTACGGCCTATTTTTGCGACTAGATTCCCCTTTTTTTGAGTTTTTTGATACAATGGTAAAAGTTCAAAAAGAGTCGAATTCGGTAATATAATAAGCAAGCCATTAGGTAAGCCAAAGGAGTACCCTGAAGATGAATGCACCTTCATTACAACCTCCTCTTCTGTGGGGAGATAAACGATTCCATACCTGGAATTACGAAATGAGAGACGAATTTAACAATAAGGTTTTCAAAGTGATGCTGGATGCGGGTTTCACTTGCCCCAACCGAGATGGGTCTATCGCTAAAGGGGGTTGTACATTTTGCAGCGCTCGTGGATCGGGTGATTTCGCCGGTAGCAGACGGGATGATTTGGTCACCCAATTTAATACCATTCGGGATAAACAGCATCTGAAATGGCCTACAGCTCACTACATTGGCTATTTCCAAGCCTATACGAACACATACGCACCCGTTGAAGAACTGCGTGAATACTTTGAAGAAATTTTGAAGCAGCCCGGTGTCGTGGGACTGTCCATCGCCACTCGCCCTGACTGTTTACCGGATGACGTCGTTGATTACTTGGCTGAATTGAATGAACGCACCTACCTATGGGTTGAGATGGGTCTGCAAACCATTCACGAGTCCACGTCAACCCTAATTAACCGTGCGCATGATACTCATTGTTATGAGGAAGCCGTTGCGAAGCTACGCAAACGGAATATTCGGGTGTGTACACATATTATTTACGGACTGCCGCAGGAAACCCATGAAATGATGCTGGATACCGGACGGGCTGTTGCCAACATGGATGTACAGGGGATCAAAATTCATCTACTTCATCTGATGCGCAAAACGCCAATGGTGAAGCAGTATGAAGCCGGGCTTCTTCGTTTCCTGGAACAAGGCGAGTACATTAAACTGATCGTCGATACGCTGGAGATGCTGCCACCCGAAATGATTGTACACCGCCTTACAGGAGACGCCCCGCGTGATTTGCTGATTGGGCCGATGTGGTCCATGAACAAATGGAAAGTGTTGAATTCCATTGATCGTGAGCTGCGTGAACGGGATTCCTGGCAGGGAAAATACTGGAGGGGTGCTTAAGATGGGCTTTCTTTCGGTTTTAAGTTGTGCCCATCAATGGATTTCTTCCCGTCTACAGCCTGGAGATTTAGCTATTGATGCAACGGTAGGAACGGGAGCCGACACTCTGTTTCTGGCACAAAAAGTTGGTAAACGTGGTCAAGTCATTGGTTTCGATATTCAGAGCGAGGCACTTACCTTGGCACAAGCCCGTATTCGCAAACAAGAGGACAGCGCCAAATTGGGCTCCATCTCCATGCTTCAATTAAGCCATGATCGAATGGCTGAGGCCGTTCCTGAAACATGGCAGGGTAATGTCGGTGCTGTAATGTTCAACCTGGGGTACCTGCCTTCAGAAGGTGCGGACTCCACCATAATTACGGAAACAGACAGTACTATTGCTGCCCTCCAGGCTGCACTGGCATTGCTCAAGCCACGAGGCATTATTACCGTTGTGCTGTATCCAGGTCATGATGGAGGATCACAGGAAGCGGATGCGGTATTGGAGTGGTCCTCTGCTCTGCCTGTAGAGCAGGCACAAGTGGTGATTTACCGCCAATTGCAGCGTGATGCCTCCCCTTTTCTGATTGGCATTGAGAAAAAATAATTTCCTTTAATCCACAAATGCAATAAACTAGACACAATCGCAACAAAGCACTCTTTGGGTGCAATTTATGCATTTTGTGTTCTACATAAAGATGTGCAACCGTATTCACTGTTACATTCATGCCGCATACGCGGTCATGATTGATTAAAGCGATCCACCATTTCATATACTAGAGGAGAGATTAGGAATGCCTACGCCATACCCACTTCAATTTCAACCAGAGTTCAAAGAACGTGTATGGGGAGGTCGCGCGCTGGAGCAATTCGGCCTGACACCACCTGAAGGACATATAGGAGAAGGCTGGATGATTGCGGATCATCCCAATGGTACAACCAAGGTATTAAATGGACCACTTGCTGGAAAGGGCCTCGATGAAGTTCGTGAACAACTAGGCACAGCATGGCTTGGAACCAAAGGAGTTTCGGAAAAGGGCGGACGATTCCCCCTTCTGATCAAACTGCTTGACTGTAACGATGATCTGTCCGTACAAGTTCATCCAACAGATGATTACGAAGCGCTCCCTCCTGGCGAGCTTGGCAAAACGGAAATGTGGTATGTGCTGGATGCCAAACCAGGAGCACATATCATCTACGGTTTGAATGAAGGCGTTAATCGTGAAGTACTGAAGGAAGCGCTGGAGAATGGTACCGTCATGGATACCCTTCGTCAAGTACCTGTAGAGGCTGGAGATACATTCTTTATCCCTGCGGGAACGGTACACGCTCTATGCGCAGGTGTCGTTGTTGCTGAGATTCAGCAAAACTCGGATACAACATACCGGATTTACGATTATAATCGTCCAGGCCTGGATGGCAAACCACGCGAGCTGCATGTTGAAGATTCATTGAATGTAACGGCTTATGAGGGTGCTGGCGCCACGACGATGAAAACCAACAACGCAACTCCAGGTGAGTGGCTGAAGCTTGCGGAATGCCCTTATTTTGTAGTGGAAAAAGGGGTTGTTACAGAACGTTGGGAGCTCTCTACAAGTACTGAAAGCTTCACTATTCTTGTGGTCTGTGAAGGTAGCGGAACGCTGGAGTGGGATAACGCGGAATCGGATAAAATTGAATTGGAAGCTGGACAATGTTACTTACTGCCTGCCAACCTGGGCTCCTATACGCTGGATGGTAACACTACTGTTCTTCGTTCTTATTTGCCTTAATCGAGTAATCAAATATCTATTCAAGGTACTTTCCCTGAATTGAACTGGCTTTAATGTGACCTGTGAAGGAGGATTTACACGAGATGCAGGAATCTACCTTTAGCCTGATTGGCGATGAAGGTACCCGTATTCATGTGTACCGCTGGCTTCCCGATCCGGAGTGCAACATCAAAGGTGTGGTCCAGATTGCACATGGCATGAGCGAGACTGCTGCCCGATATGCTGAATTTGCCCAACATCTCACCACGCACGGCTACGCGGTCTACGCGAATGATCATCGTGGTCATGGGAAAACGGTAGAAAACTCGAATTTGTTGGGTAATGCCGGCGTCGATGCTTTCCGCTGGATGGCGAGTGACATGATGAATCTGGGCGAAGTTGCCGCCAAAGAAAACCCTGCTATGCCCCTCTTTCTGATGGGGCATAGCATGGGGTCGTTTTTGGTACAGCATCTAATGTATGCTGGCCACGAACGTTACCATGCATTTATTTTGTCCGGTACCAATGGCAAACGTGGTCTTCTTCGTATTGGAGAGAAACTGGCTTTCTTGCAGTGTGGCATTCAGGGGACTGGTCATCCAAGTATGCTGCTTAATGCGCTCGTATTTGGCGGATTCAATCGTTCTTTCCGTCCGGCAACAACGCCGTTTGATTGGCTGTCTCGGGACCCCGAGGAGGTCAAGCGGTTTATTGATGACCCTTTGTGTGGAGCCGTCTGCTCCGCAGGTTTTTTCCGTGACTTTTTCAAACTGCTGTTGGACATTCACTTGCCACGCAACATGAAACGTATTCCCAAGGATAAGTCTGTATATCTGTTCTCGGGTGAACAAGATCCAGTGGGACTTCATGGCAAAGGAGTGCTTAACCTGGTCTCCCAATATCGGGAGCTTCAGCTTGAGGATATTGAATACCGCCTCTATCCGGGGGGACGCCACGAAATGCTGCATGAGACGAATCGGACTGAGGTTGCAGGGCATGTCATGGAGTGGCTGGAGAGGCATACGCCCGACTGCAGTGCCCATCATTCCACAGTACATGTAGAAACCTCCGATTCCGTATAATGCGATACAAATTACTTATACAATGACGAAAGCCCCTGAACGGGTGCACAGCATACACTGTGCTCCGCGTTCAGGGGCTTTACTTTTTTTATTTATAAGATGGCAATTTAATGTTAAGCGTTATGGATTACCCTTCGATCAGCAAAGACTCTGGATCTTCAAGCAATTCTTTCACCGTCACGAGGAAACGTACGGCTTCGCTACCATCAATGATACGGTGATCGTAAGACAGGGCGATATACATCATCGGACGGTTCTCCATCCGCTCTGCATCAATCGCTACTGGACGAAGCTGGATTTTGTGCATACCCAGAATACCTACTTGAGGTGTATTCAAAATTGGTGTGGACAACAGGGAGCCAAACGTTCCGCCATTGGTAATGGTGAAGGTTCCTCCTTGCAGATCAGACAATGCCAGCGTGTTGGAACGCGCTTTGGACGCCAGGTCAGCAATGCTTTTCTCGATCTCAGCAAAGCCAAGACGATCTGCATCACGTACAACCGGTACGACAAGGCCTTCTTTGGCAGATACCGCAATACCGATATCATAGTACTTTTTGAGTACAACATCTTCGCCATCAATTTCCGCGTTAATGGTTGGGAACTTTTTCAGTGCGCCTACAACTGCTTTGGTGAAGAAGGACATGAACCCGAGATTGATTTCATGTTTCTCTTTGAACTTGTCCTTACGACGTTTACGAACATCCATGATTGCCGTCATATCCACTTCGTTAAACGTAGTCAACATCGCTGCAGTCTGCTGTGCTTCTACCAGGCGTTTCGCAATGGTAGCACGACGACGGGACATACGTTGACGCTCTACTGGTTTGGTATACGTGGAGCCACCTGCTGCCGGAGCACTAGGTGCTGCAGCGGGAGCTTTAGCAGGAGGCGCTGAAGGAGCGGCAGCCTGCGTGCTGTGAGTTTTCACATCATCCTGATAAACCCGGCCAATCGGATCCTTGCTCTGTACCTGATCCAGCTCAATACCACGCTCACGTGCAAGTTTACGAGCAGACGGTGAAGCTGTCTTCGAGCTGCTATCCGAAGATTCCGGTGCTGCAGCAACGGGTGCTGGCGGCGGAGTTGCGGTTTCCGGTGCAGGAGCAGCTGCTTGTTTCTGCTCCGTCGCTGCTGGTTGGGAAGCGGGCGCGCCGCTTCCCCCTCCAGTTCCTGCCGAGAGTGTTCCAATCGTTTCACCGATTTCTACAGTCTCGCCTTCCTGGCGAACAATTTTCTCAAGAACACCGCTCTCTTCAGCACTGATCTCGATATTTACTTTATCCGTTTCCAGTTCCAGAAGAACATCACCCTGATTAACGGTTTCGCCTTCTTTTACCAGCCATCTGGATACGGTTCCTTCCGTTATCGACTCACCCATTGCAGGTACTTTAATTTCACTCACAGCTGTTACCTCCCCAGTGGAATATTATTCTTCGTCGTTTGCTTCAATGCGGATGTAATGATCTGTTGCTGTTCCATGCCATGCACAAGTTGATAACCGCTGGAAGGACTCGCATGTTCCGGGCGACCTTCGTATTTAACGGTTGTTCCTTCTGGCGCGATTTCACGAAGACGAGGCTCCATGTATGTCCAGGCACCCATGTTTTTGTTTTCTTCCTGTACCCACACCAGCTCTTTCAGCTTGCTGAAACGTGCAAGTACACGCTTGATTTCTTCCGCCGGGAACGGATACAGCTGTTCGACACGAATAATGTGAAGCCAAGACCAATCTGCTTTATCTTTCTCAAAAGCATCTTCCAGATCGATAGCGATTTTACCACTGCACAAAACAATGCGCTCTACGCGATCCGGTTTTGTGCCCAATCCTGCTTGCTCAAGCACAGGCTCAAACTTGCCTTCGCTGAACTCTGTTGCAGGTGAAGCGACACGAGGATTACGAATGAGACTTTTCGGCGACATCATAACGAGCGGACGAGCATCTTCCGTTTCAGTCAACGAAGCCTGACGACGCAACAGATGGAAATATTGCGATGCACTTGTCAAATTCGCAACGGTCATATTGTCTTCTGCACAAAGCTGCAGGAAACGTTCCAGACGAGCACTTGTATGCTCAGGTCCCTGACCTTCGTTCGCATGCGGGAGCAGCATGACCAGACTGGATTTTTGTGACCATTTGGCACGGCCGGCAGATACGAATTGGTCAAAAATAACCTGTGCACAGTTGGCAAAGTCTCCGAATTGTGCTTCCCAGATTACAAGCGTATCTGGTGAATAGACGTTATATCCGTATTCGAAACCAACAACGGACTCCTCAGACAACGGACTGTTGTAGATGGCAAAAGATGCTCTTGCCTGTGGCAGATGATGCAGTGGGCAGAATTTCGCACCGTTCTCGGAGTCATGCAACACCAGGTTCCGATGGGCAAACGTTGCACGCTCTGCATCCTGTCCACTGATCCGGATTGGTTTGCCATCCGCAAGAATGGTAGCAAACGCAAGCGTCTCTGCAAGACTCCAGTCTACTTTCTCGCCTTCGTTCAGAGATGTGCTTCTGCGCTGCAAAATACGCTGCAACTTCGGATACACATTAAAATTCTCTGGCCATTTCAGCAAATCGGCGTTAATTGTCCGCAGATTTTCCAATGGTACCGCAGTTGGAATAATCGAAACGGCTTCTGGCTCGCTAATTTGACGTTGGTAATATTCATGTACTTCATTGTTCTTCATCTGCTCATATGCTTCTTTTAAGCGGCTCGTCACAGCTTCACGAATGCTGTTGATGGAGGCATCGTCGATAACCGATTCCTCTTTCAGATGATCCTGGTACAAGTGACTAACCGTTGGATGAGCTTTTACTTTGTCATACACAGTCGGCTGTGTTGTTTCTGGATCATCCGTTTCGTTATGACCATAACGACGGTAACCGATCAGGTCAATCAGGAAGTCCTTTTTGAACAGGTTACGGTATTCTGCTGCCATACGAATAGCTGCGATACATGCATCCGGATTGTCAGCATTGACATGCACAATCGGAATTTCATATCCTTTGGCAAGGTCACTCGCATAATACGTTGAGCGTGAATCGCTGCTGTCTGTTGTGAATCCAAGACGGTTGTTCACAATAATATGAATCGTTCCGCCATTTTGGTAACCAGGCAATGCTTTGAAATTGAGCGTTTCTGCTACAATACCTTCCCCAGGGAAAGCCGCATCACCATGCATCAGAATAGTTGCTGCTTTGGTTACATCCTGCTTCGGATATCCCGGATCACGGCGGTCGTCCTGTGCTGCACGTGCAAAACCCTGTACAACTGGGTTTACATATTCCAGGTGACTTGGGTTATTTGCGAGCGTAAGACGCGCTTGTACTGTTTCGCCGTCTTTTACATAACGGTTTGCACCCAGATGATATTTGACATCCCCCGTCCAACCGTAATTGATTCCTGTTGACCCTTCGGAAGGAACCAAATCCTTGTTCGGAGAATGATGGAATTCGGAGAAAATTTTGCTATACGGCTTGCCCAGTACATGAGCAAGTACGTTCAAACGACCACGGTGAGCCATCCCCATCAAAATATGGCTGGAACCTGCGTGTGCCATAATTCGGACTGCTTCATCCAGCATAGGGACAAGCACATCGTTACCTTCAATGGAAAAACGTTTTTGCCCAACAAATGTTTTGTGGAGGAAATCTTCAAATTGCTCCACTTCAACCAAACGTTCCAGCAAAGCTTTACGCTCCTCTGGATTAAGCGGTGCCGGCGAAGTACGAGATTCTGCACGGCGGTTCAGCCATTCCCGCTCATGAACTTCATGCACATGGCTGAATTCATAAGCGATAGGACCAGTATATATTTGCCGCAGGCGCTGGATGGCATCCAATCCTGTTACCGTCTGTCCATCTGCACCTTCCCAGATCAGGGAAGCTGGCAGAGCTTTCAAATCTTCTTCGTTCAATTCAAAATGCTTCGGTTCAAGCAAAGAAGTATCTGAATCTTCACTGATTCCAAGGGGATCAATATCGGCCGCAAGGTGACCATAGGTACGAATATTCATTACCAGTTTCCCTGCTGTAACCGCTTTCTGTAATAGTTGAATATCCACGCTTCCGGAAGCCTTTTGGGCGTTGCCAGAATACGAGGCTGTATGTGCATCCCTGCCAGACATCGGCGGTGCACCCCATTGTTCAAATAATTCACGATAAGCCGGTGTAACTGCACCTGGGTCTTGGGAGTATAATTCATATTGTTCCTGTACGTATCCCATATTCGGGCCATAGTAACTTTCCCAGGGTTTCTTGTTGCCTTCCTCGATCGTCATCGACGTTCCCTCCGTCTTGATTTAGTCATAAGTTTTTGACGGAAATCATTGACTAAGCCGTAATTTGCGTTCGTTCAACATTTTAAGCTAAATTTTTCATGAAGTCCAATAATCGTGCTGTTGGTGGTAGTAACGTTGTTCCGACGCTCCCGTCAAGGTTTGTCTGCGTTTTCAAAATCATAGTAAACTGATGATTGTATATACCGTCGCACAGATGTCGAATACTGTCCTGATCCGTTCGAGGGTTACACCTTCCTCAACTTTTTCAAGTGAAGTCCGTGTTCTAATATCTATTCTATAAACTTTTACGCTCAGGAGCATTTCCTATTTTTAGTTCAATTGATGCATAAATTAGATGAATCGAATAATTGGAACATTTCCGACCCACAAATGTGCTCTGATTGTATGGCGTTTTGTTGTTAATCGCTTATCCTACGATGGTTTCTGCACATTTTCAGGTTTCGCCCGATTTGCAGCCTCCTTATTTAGAATTGTGGTCCATAATGTCCAAAAACAAACCGTCAAGATAAATATTAACCATTTGGCTTGGTATTCAACAAGAAAATGGGTATTTCTTGCAATTCAATGTTATAAATCAAAAGCCGCCTGTAATGCGTAAAAGCATCCGGGCGGCTTCTTTTAGACTTAGTTTATTTAAACTGACAGACTTTTTATTTTTTTAATGTGGTACCTGAGACTGAAAATCGCTCCGGCTGGACTGATCTGCATGGTAAAAGACCACATCGCCATCCTTTAAGGGCCAAGTTCTACCTTGACTGTCTAGACTGTTGTTAAAACCTTCCATCTTCCACTGATTCATCAGTGGAGCATAAATGTATTGCAGGTGTGGAGCTTCTGTATTCCCATCTCGAAGTGTCTCGATATTAAAGTTGACCACGATATATCCGTCCTTCAGAAATACAGAAGCCTTTTCATCCAGTTGATTTTGTCTGGCAAGCGATTCGAGATTGGTTCCCTTCGCCACGGCGTATACATCTGCAGGCAGGCTGTATTCTCCGTACCAACGCTGGATCGCCGCATTCGCTCGGTCCACACTAACACCCGAAGGAATGTCTGTCTTTGGTCCAATCAGTGTACGAATGGAAGCGGGCAGAATCATCCAGTCATAGCGGCCTACCCACGTTTTCTGGTGAGAGGTTTGATCTACAAGCGTAACCATATAATCGGCGAGCGATCTCTGGTTACGTTCATCGGCTGTCAGTTCATACGTATACTGATAACGCGCTGTATCCCCCAATTCCTTACCGGGTACATTACGCAATCTCGAGTTCAGGACAACAAACCGTTTCTCCAAATCCTGCGCCGATCCTATCCTGATAAGTCGCTCTTGACCGCGGTGGTAGTAAAGATCGACTTCTTGTCTGGAAGAGCCGTCTTTGCTCACAAAGTAGAATGTTGGAGTAATTCGAACACCATCCTGTTTGCCAAACATATTGCCTTTTGTTTTCAGGTCGAACTTGATATGGTAACCCGTTTTCACCGCAATATTACTGAAACCCTGCACAGGATGACTGCCTGGGCGAACAGGTAACACGAATGGTGCCAGATTCCCTCGCGGATCACCATCAATACTATTAAGTCCTGTCCAGTAGCTCACCCCTGTCGGCTCTGAACTCCCGAGCTGATTGCGGAACACATTTTCCCAATTATAATCGGCGATATCCGTAACGTGAAAATCATACAATCGCCCAATAACCTCCACCGGAACCGTATCTGCCGCAACATGATGGGTCAGATTCGTGTTGGCATCCTGCTGTTCGGTGAATGTCGAAGGAGCATTTTCCGCAATATTGCGAAATTCAATTCGGTAATGTCCTTCATCCACCCATACTGGAAGATAGAAAACGGTATCCAGTTGGTTGACCGGAATGTCCACCCAGGTCTTAGCTGGAATGAACTGACTCCTATCGGCGTTATAGACGTCAAATGGGAAACGAATCTGCTTGATGCGAAAATACTTGGCATAGTCCCTATTGCCATAACCCGGGTAACTGGTTACGTCCAGATGCTGCCCTGAGGTCGGGATGCGCACGATAAACGGTCGTTCCAAAATAAGCGCCGAACTGGTCGGATCAGGCACTGTTTTCTGGTTATGTGGTTGATCATCAGACACCCATGCGTAGTTAACGACAGGCGTGTGCACCGTTACAGAATTGATTCCTTGAATAGAAAACTTCTGATTCTGACCGCCTTTAATGTTGCCAGGAATCAAGCCATATGCGATCTCGCCCGTTGTCGGTTGGTCCGCCTTGTTGACCAGTGTATTCTGAATAGTTAAACGATTCTGGTACAGCACGTTGTCGCCGATCATATCAGGCTGAGGGATTGTCCCAGGTCGCGGAGCAGTCTTATCCATCGAAGCAGGATCCATCACAGTGGTACCGTTAAACACTACCTTGTCATTATTTACAGTGTTCTCTTTGACCTCAGTCTCCGCTTTGGATTGGAATAATGACGTCTCATCAGGTGTAGGCGGCTCGCTGTCACCGCCTGACTTTGTTTCAGTGCCAAGATCGATTTCCTTGCAAGGTGCAGGTTTCACATGTGCGGTAACGGCATCATCATTAGCCGATTGTAAGGTCGGCGGTGTATATCCGTTTGGAGTCAGCGTTACTGTACCACCGTAGCCACCAAGTGCATAATTGGATATCGTAGCTTGATTTAGCTGGTAGACTTCCAAATTATCAATCTGCCAATAACTATATTGTCGGATGACCTGCATTGGTTTTTCCACAGGAACGTCTAGTTCCTTAGGTTGTGGAGGTGTGCCTGGATCATTCGGTCCTGTCGAGGCTCTGCCCGGAATCGTCCATGTTTTGTGATACTTCTTTTTTACGTTAACCGTATAAGTCACTGTTCCCGTCATGTTCACCCAACGGTGCTGGAACAAGTATCCTTTAGCCATGACATTTGCATAGAGATCTTCAGAAGTCGGGATGCCACGGGTAACATCAAACTTCTCAGATCCCCGATCATCAGCTTTCAGCACGCCCCGGACGGAGGGGTCCATGACAGCCGATTCGATCAACGCTCCTTTATTAGGTGGACTGATGGTCACGGGGCAACCCACAACACCACCGCCGTTACCTGGATCAGTTCCCCCGTCTCCTCCGTTGCCTGTGCAATCCTTTACATCTAACACCTGCGTTCCTTGCTCATCCAACTGCTGGGCAGTGTCTAAAAATCGTGCAGTGATGGTGGTGCTGCCGACGATACCTTTGATCGTCATTTTCCCATCTGCACCTATGGTCGCTACTGCTGGATTGGAGCTTTGCCAGGTCAATTTGGGATGAGCGGTAAGCTCATGAACAGAAAGGTCTGACTTGGTTAGGATAGCTTTAGCTTGCAGCGGTGTAGCTGTGTCTGCTTTACAGCCGTTTGGCAGGTTCACAATGAGTCCTGGTTCGGACGTTACCGTAATGTCAGCCGTATCCGAGATGAGGTATGTACCGTTGTTCCAGATTGCACGTACAAAAGCAGTACCCGGCTTTTCGGCCTTCACCATTCCGGTTTTGGGTTCAATACTCACAATACTCGGATCGGATGACCACCAGGTGGTTTCAGCTTCGCGCCGACTTACGTCGATGCCTTCACTAAATTGAGTAGCTCCATAGTTTTTCGTTTTAACTTTGGCTACCATCTGTTTGGTTTCTCCAACCGTTAGGGTGGAATCTGGGGTTACGTCGATTTGCTTTTCTTCTTCGAGATCCCCTTCCCAGATGATGTCCATTGGAGTGTAATAAACTACATTGTATTTTGGACATCCTTCCGTTGTCTCACCACCATTTAAAAAAGGTTTCTTTTCAGTCGGGGTATGGTAGCCTCCAGTAATTGTCCTTATTGCTACAATAGTAGACGGAAATGGAGGACTTGGGTCCCCTACGCCAGTATAAGAATTTTGATCTGCTCTACCTTGATAGTCAACATCATGTATTCGAACATTTTTAATATTTGTTGCATCTACTTTGTTTCCATTGTAGTCAGGCCAACTTTCTGGAGGCCATTTACTGAAATCAACATTATCAGGTATTTCTTTAGCTTCAGGATATGGACTCGAACAACTTCCTACATTTCTCGCATAGGTTGGCCCTCCCGCATGTTCAGCTTTGAATCGCCCGTCATCGACTTGGTACCAGTACACTCCTGGTGTTCCTATAGTAGGTGTTGCTAAGACCGTGACTTTATGAGGATTTTTCATTGATTTTGGCCCATACTGATCTGTTGCTGCATTAATGATATTAACGGGAAGAATGAAATTAGCTAATAATTCACTAACACACACAGCTATCAAAATGAGACTAAGGAAACGTTTATTTATTTTGTTCACCACCCGAATCAAGCTATCTTTGAATTTTAAACGCTCCTTCTGTATCAGACTTCAAAAAATAGGACCAAGACTTATTTCTTAAAGTTGATGTAATCCAAAATCTTGTTTCAGCACCCTTTTTAATCAGTTCACCGGAATTCATGGGTAACGTTGTAAAGCCATTCTGTTTTGCCAATTCCAAATCTAAGCGATTAAATTGTATAAGAGAATCGGAAAATCCCTTGTTAAATGTTAATAAATTTGATTCTTCTAAATTTGAAGTGAAAGAAACATCAGAAAATGTTTTATACGAACCAGGAACATAATTTTTCTCCAATAGTAATGAGGCATAAATACCTTTTGGTGTGCTCTTAGTGGTATCTACGACTATTAGTCGATGTATCTTCATTACACCAGATTTGTTAGTTAAGGTAATGTAACTTTTGGATAAGTCTGAAATATTAGCAGAACCCGAACTATACTTATAATTACTAATCGTCTTTAAATTCGTTCCCGTTGTACCTACCTCACGCATTTCATTCAGATCACTGTACTTTCCTGCATCCGTACCCTCGACATCCATATAACGCAGCAAAATGGCAGACACTTCAGCTCGCGTTGTTGGATCAGCAGGCTTCAAGGAACCGTCCTCAAATCCACCGACAATGCCAGTCCCGCGAACAAGTGCAAGATAAGGAATTTGTTCTGCACGAATCGTTCCCCGATTCACTTCAGGAGTAGGTAGCAGTGTATTTTTGGTATCGTCAAAAGCATCCTGAAAACTCGTTCCCGACTTGACCAGTCCGTTCGCAATCCATTTCATCATCTCGTAGCGTGTCAGCTCGGCATTGGGGTTGAATCCTTTCGGATAATCATTAGCGTTAATAAAGCCTTGGCCTACCAACTGTGTCACAGCTGATTCAGACCAGTGTCCCTTGAGATCAGCAAAAGGATTCTCGCCTTGTACCTTTTCCAAGCTGGTTGCACGGCTGAGAAGTGTGGCATACTCACCACGGGTGATTTTGGCATTGGGACGGAACGTACCGTCCTGGTAGCCAGAGATCAGATTTTTATCATAGGCTTTAACAATTGTAGCTTGCGCCCAGTGCCCTTTGATATCTTTGAACTTCGTAAGTGCAGAAGCCATTGTGCCCGCTCCATTCGTGCTTGTAGCAGCATCCACAGTAGACACCAGACCCACGGTTCCAGTAGTCAGCAGCGTTCCTGCCATCAAAGCCGTCGTCAACAAACTTACTATCAACACATTCCTTTTTGATTTCCTAACGTTTGATCTCATCTGCTTCTTCAAATCTACTCACTCTCCTATGTACCTTAGTATGGGGCAAATTTCTGCTTTTTCAGCACTCGTACTACTCTTCAAGCCAAAACCTAAATTTGTCATAATCATCAATATTCTACCATGCAAATCTAGGCTATTGGTATTATTTTTCAGCAATCCCCATCACTACAAGGCCTGCAACCTCCCCTTCCAAAGACCCAATTCACCCCTAAAAACACAAAAAAGGCCACGAATCCGCAGATTCATAGCCTTATGCTTTAAGGTGTCAGTCCTATTCATTTGAAAAAATTGTAATCTATCTATCACAGAATAAACGATTCTGTTCCATTTGACCAGTCCTAAAATTCAAATCAAGTAGGTTTGTTAATCATATACTCTGCAAATGGCGTCAACGATAACGCTCCGACCTCTTCCATAGTAAACCATTGTGCGCCCAGTGAATCTTCGCCATCCGGTTCCCTTTTGATCTCATAAGGCCGACTTTCGCTTGTCAAATATACATCGTATAGAATTCCAATATGGTGCAGCTCTTCCGGCTCGCCTTTGTACACCCACTCCAATACGTTCGATTCCGCAGAACGAATCACCAATTGTAGATTCGACAGGCCCGTCTCCTCTTCAATCTCACGATGAAGGGCGGTCTCCGGTTGCTCACCAAATTCCAACCTTCCTCCAGGCAAATCCCATTTCCCCATATAGGCTCCTCTTGCCTTACGAACTAACAGGACTTTTTGCTCCCAAGTGACTAAACCGTATACCCCCATGTGTGTGTACCGATCCACTTAAAGGTTCTTCCTCTCGTCTGAAAGATGCCTAACTTGCTCTTCCAGAGAGTTTCCCGCCTCTAGCGATAACCGGACAATCAGTTCTTCACCCTCAATCAACAATGCGGTTAGTCCTTTGTTCGAGCCAGATTGGTGATTCTCTCCGTTAGTCCAATACGCGGCTTCTCCCGACCGTACAGCTACCCGTTCGCCTGTCTCACCTTCCACCCAACCTTCCCCTTCAAGCACCAGAAACACCTGCTCACCCACTGCTGGATGCAAACCTACACTTCCTCCTGCAGACAGTTTCAGTTGTGCCACGTGGAAGGCTGTTGTGCTTCGGAGTATCGGCGTAATCTCTGCTCCCTCACTTCCATAAGCGGTAATGCTGCGACGATCCTCTGATTTGAGGCGATATATCTTCACTTCTTGTTCTCCTCTGCCACGGTATCCAGATCCAGAGCCAAACGAATCATATCGACGCAGCGAATACCATCTTCTATAATCTCTTCTTCATAATGTTTCACAAAAAAATCCCGATCGACCCCTATAATGCGAAAACCGCAGCGTTGATACAGCTTCAACTGATGAAAACTTGAGTTGCCTGTCCCAATTTCTATCGTTCGACCACCGAGCCTGCGTGCTGCTTCTATCGCTTCCTTGATCATGTGTTTGCCAACGCCCTGTCCCTGTAACTCTTCCTGTACGGCAATATTAACAATCTCTACCGTCTCTGGACGCGTCTTAAGCAAAACAAACTCTCCTACCATTTCTCCTTCATATTCAGCGATAAAACAAACACCGCGACTCAAATATTCGTCAACTATGGCTTTGGACGGATCAGCCATCAATAAAAGCTCATAAGGTTTTTCTTCTTCCCAGTCCAAAATCCGGAACGACAATTTCACACCAATCTCCACCTTTTCCTCGTACATATTCATTTACGTCCCGTTTGCAGAAGCCTATGTATGGCTAGATCACCAAATATATAACAACCTTCCGTATATAAATGTTTTGGTCTGAATTCATATTTTTCTCTTTTTATAACCTCGGGTTACTGCGGAACGATTTTTATACTTTATTTCAACCATCTAGTTCACCAAATCTATTAGCTATTCACCGCTCCAGCCTGATTTTGATAATGACGAATCACCATGCCAGATGCTTTTTGCATGCCCTGTTTCTCATAGAACTCCTGGAGTTCGTTATCGCACAAAAGATCAATCATATAGAGATCACCCAGACGATTAAACATACGCTTGATGAGATCTGTTCCGATACCTTTACCCTGATACTCCGGGAGCACTTCCAATAAGGGAATATATGCACTAAGAATTCCGTCTGAAATCGCTTGAATAAAGCCCACCACATTCCCGGTTTCTTCATCAACAGCCAGTTCGACAGCATAGGATTGCTCCAGCAACTTCAGGAAAGTAGCCGTAGAAGGAGGGTTTGGCCAACCTTCGAAAAAATCCCCTCTAAGTTGGTCGATACCTATTCCCTCCAGCGATTCACGAAATGTAATATCCATAATAGCAAGTCCTCTCCTTTTAAAAAGTAAACTTCATTATATCATAATATCTGGATATAAATATATAGAATTGGCTGATAAAATATGAGACATGCTTCAGATAGAAGCCTCATTTATTAGCTTTATTCAAGTAATCTGTTATAAAAGCAAAAAGTTCTATTCTACACGTTACTCACCCGTGCTTAAATGCTCGTGGATTAATTTCCATTCTCCGTTGATGCCTGCAACAAATACATTGGTAGCCCGACCTTTTCCACCAGCTGGCTCCCCTTGATACATTCCTTTCCAGTGATAGGTATAAATACAGACCGCCTGCTCTTCGCCAGTCGTAATCCACGTGACATCTTCTGCACGATACACCTCATCCTTGATTGTATTCCAAGCGTTTTCAAAATAAGCCCGAATTTCGTTAAGCGTAGTACAAGACGTTCCCGTAAACCAATATACGGCATCCGGTGATAACCATTTGCTTACCTCATCAAACTCATGTGTATTGGTCGCTGCAATGTATCCTTCCAGCGCATGCTGGTATCCCATAATTTCTTCCTCCTCCTGAGCGTCTTGAATTACTTAACTTCACTCTGTTCAAGAACCGAATCGCTATACACCATAAACGTCTCTTTCAGGGTACGTCCGGTTGATTTCTCCCAGATCACACTCCGCTCAAATGTACCTGCTTGAAAAAATCTCGGGAAACGTTCCGCAAACCAATCCTGCATAGGCAGTTCAAGCGCTTGACCTAAAGACACCCACAACAGTTCACCTTCAGGCGGCTCGCTCAGTAGCTCCCCCTCATAAGAAGTAGCCACGTAGTTGAATACCATATAACGCAATCCTTGCTCCGGATCACAAAATTCATCAAGACCTTTGTATGTAATCTCTTTCACCACAAGTCCAGTTTCCTCTTTAACTTCTCGCACGGCACCATCCACAATACTTTCCGGAAAATCAACTTTCCCTCCAGGAGCAATATATCCAGGAAATCCTTTTCGGTTCGGTCGATTCATTAATAGTACCTGATTATTACGTTTGTCCCATACCATACACATCGTTAAAATCTCAGTTCTAGTGTCCATGTTTATCCTCCCAGTTGCCTTATACAAAACCTAATCCCTTGCAATTCACACATATTCACTCACTCGACAGAAGAACCTTCCAATCCTTGATTCCCAGGTGTTTTTCTGTCCTCTCCGCTCTTGTGTAATTGTTGAATTAAGCTTATATACTTCGTTGTACACTAACACTTCTGGTACATAGATAGATTCTCCTGCTTCACTCTCTATTCCGCATCCCTCTTAACTTTCCAATTATCTGCAAAGTCAATTTGGATATAAACGCATACGAAAGACGGACACCGGAAATTTCGGAAGCCCGCCTCTTTATGATGTATGCAATACTTTGCTTTTGAACCGAATATTGAATATACGACACTCAGCTCATGCCTGTAATTAACACCCGGCGCTCTTTCCACTCGGCACGGCGATAAGCCTGCAGCAGACCAAATTTGCGAATACTTGCTTTCGGCACCGATTTGTAAGGCATAACGACTGTAAAGTCCTCATCAAACGGCACAAAAGACAATCCTACTTTCTCATTGGAAAGCCACTCGGCCTGAATGGGCTGCCTTGAACAGGCATCGAAAGTAGAGCCCAGTCCATCAGCAAAAAAATCATAACGTGCAGCAGGTGTTCCGGGTTCCTCCATACAGAGAAAAAGGCTGAGCTGATCACAAAAAAGCATAATTTCCACATCATGTTTCAGCCTAAGCTTCAACGCTTCACCACCACCAATCTGCTGTTCCATACGTAACTGATGCTCCCGTTCATCGTTTAGATACTCCCTGATATCTTCATCATCATTGGCGTTAGCACCCAGATTGTTTTGAAACAAATCTGTATACATCATGCTGCACAACAACCCGGCATACAGGTTTTTCTCCCGAACCTCTTCAATACCTTTACGGTAAAATACAAATCGTGGACGTAGCGGAAAATCACGAAACGAATACGGTATCTGACTATAATCATTCCAGAATGGAGCAGAATCCAACTCAATCCACCCCCGATCATGCTCTTTTGCGGCAAGAATCAGATCTTCTCGATGTGCTTCATCAGTTAATAATTTCGTTTTCCAATGGGAAGCCATTTCTCCGGCTACTAGTCCATGCTCATGCTGTGCGGTCAAAACAAAATCATGCTCTCTCTCATATACGATCATTTGCTGTCACCCTCCCGCATGGTATACGTTGACTTTAACATAATTTGGTTTACAATTTCCTATAAGTTGCTTTTCATTCAACTTTCAGGGAATATACTAAGGAGCATCAATGTAAAGGTGTTGTCAGTTCCCTGAAATTTGGTACACTAATGATTGTGCCAACATAACATTACATACAGAAAGCGGGATCTCATGAATTTATACTCTCCTTACACCGAGTTTAACCGCAAGGAATGGGCTGACTTGAAGAAATATCAGACCACTCTTCCACTAACGAAAGCGGAATTGGAACAGCTAAAGGGATTAAATGAAGAGGTATCCATTCAAGAAGTTGAGGATATTTATCTACCTCTTACCCACTTTATTGACTTATATGCAGGAGCTTCACGAGAGCTGAATCGCTTAACGGCATCTTTTCTAAAAAAAGAAGCACATCACGCTCCCTACATTATCGGTATTGGGGGCAGTGTTGCCGTGGGCAAAAGTACAACTGCCCGCCTGCTCCAGGCTATGCTTGCAAGAGGTAAAGGAAATCCCAAGGTGGATCTGGTCACTACGGATGGTTTCCTGTATCCCAATGCTGTGCTGCAAGAGAAAGGCATCATGAACCGGAAGGGATTCCCGGAAAGCTACGATATCAAGTCACTGATTCAGTTCATGGGTGATGTCAAATCAGGCAAACCCGAAGTGATGGCTCCCGTATACTCCCATCTTGCCTACGACGTCATTGCAGGTGAAGAGAATGCCATATGTCAGCCGGATATCCTCATTATTGAAGGAATTAACGTGCTCCAGGTCAAAAAGGAAACCCCACTGTTGGTCAGTGATTTTTTTGACTTCTCCATCTATATCGATGCGGAAGAGGAGCATATCCGTCACTGGTACATTGAGCGTTTCAAGCTGCTACGCAATACAGCGTTTCAGAATGAGAATTCCTTTTTCCACAGTCGTTTTGCCAATCTGGAAGAAGATGAAGCTGTTCTTACAGCAAGTCAGATCTGGAAAGATATCAATGCCAAAAATCTGCACGAAAACATCCTGCCAACTAAAGGACGAGCCAGACTGATTTTGAAAAAAGAAGCGGATCATTCGATTCAGCGCATTCAATTGCGTAAGCTGTAAGCTGTAAGCATAATAACGAGCAGAAAAATTCTGCTTAATACTATTAAAAAGGAGACAAGACCACATGCAGACCTTGATTATACTTGGAAGTATCATGATGTTTCTTGCTGTTGCCCTTGGAGCATTCGGTGCACATGCGCTCAAACGCAGATTGTCTGCTGACATGATCAAAATATACGAGACTGGCGTTCAATATCACCTTGTTCACGGAATCGGAATTATCCTGCTCGGACTGCTCGCTGATCGACTGGAGCAGCCTTCTCTTGTGTTGCTGGCTGGATGGCTGCTATTCGCCGGCATCCTATTGTTCTCGGGCAGTCTGTATGTCCTAAGTGTAACTGGCGTTCGAAAACTGGGGGCGATCACACCCCTGGGTGGAGTAGCATTTTTGGTAGGTTGGGTAATGTTATTAGTCGCCGCTTTGTAAAACCAACATCGTAAACTGAAAAGAGTGTTCTAGCCGATCTTAAAAATCGCTGGAGCACTCTCTTTATGTTTAACTTCGCCATATACGGCGAATGCAGTGTGTGACTTTATCCCCCTGCTGTTTTTCCAGGACATATACATCAGGATTAGTTAGATTTTTCCACTCATCGAATCCAAAGGATGCATCATGGCTGCGAATGAGCAGAGATAACAGATTGCCGTGTGTAATCACAGCTCCGCTATGCTCCGGCCGGCTCCACAGCTCGTCCAGCACCTCAAGGCCCCTGGCTGTCGCGAAACGAGAAGATTCACCACCTTCTTCCCTCCAGTCTTCGTCCGTGTATGTACGTTCAAGCACATCCATCCAGTTATCCAGATGAAGGGTACTAAGCACCCTTTCTTGAAGACGTTCATCCGTATGTATATGTTGCAGGACAGTTTTGCCCAGTGGGGCAGCGGTTTGAAGTGCCCTTTTCCACGGACTCGACACAAGGTATTGTATAGAGTGCTCCGCCAACATCTCAGCAAGTTCTTCTGCCTGACGAAGTCCTTCATCCGTAAGCTCGTCGTCTGGTTCTTGCCCTGTTGCTTTGGCATGACGAATGAGATAAATAGACTGCATCGCCCTTCAACTCCTGTTGATTCAAATTACATTCAATGCTTCTCCAGATATTCGAGTGCAATTCGCATGTTCTCCCGGTCTTCCGAACGGCCAGATGAACTAAGAAAAGTAACATTATCCTCTGTCCACACGCCCTTTTGTTCTCCCAACCCAAGAAGCTGCTTCAAGCGGTTAACCGTTCCCGTACTGCCATCAATAATCTGAATATGATCTGGCAGAACCGTACGAAGAATCGATGTGTAAAACGGGTAATGCGTGCAGCCAAGCACAACTGTACCGTATAAGTTCATATCAAGGTCAGCCAGTTTGAGGCGGAAATACGCCGCAATCTTCTGTGGATCAAAGTCCAACTGCTCACACCACTCCACAAGTTCAGGTAATGGAATGGAATCGACACTGTGGTGATCATCCACTCGGGATACCAATTCATGATATTTCGTTTGACTCAAGGTCAGGGCTGTAGCAAATACAAGCACTCTTTTGCCAGTTTTTCGATTCATTTCCACTGCCGGTTTCACAGCAGGCTCCATCCCGATAACGGGGATATCATACTTGGCACGTAAATCCTTCACGGTCAGACTGGTCGCTGTATTACAGGCAATCACAATCGCTTGCACATTTTCCTGAACAATAGCCTCCACACAATTGAAGATATGTCCTCTAACCTCATCGGCGGACTTGGTCCCATAAGGAACATGTAACGTATCGGCATAATACAGAAACGCTTCTTCAGGGAATTGATGCAAAGCCTTATGCAAGACGGTTAAACCACCGATTCCCGAGTCAAAAAATGCAATTTTCTTCTTCAAGGGTTTCACCTCTATAACGTATTCTTTCAGGTTCCTGGAACCTCTCATTCCTGCTCATGATGACTGGGAGGTGAGTTATGTTATTCTACCTTTATTTTATACTGTCTGAGCCAGTCTTTGCCACTTTGCCAGCGTTCCACGGGATTACGCTCTCCGAGCAGCTCAGAACTTGCCTGAGCCATAAGCCATTCCTTAAGGC
This sequence comes from Paenibacillus sp. GL_099_B, assembly GCF_057835695.1. Lineage (NCBI taxonomy): Bacteria > Bacillati > Bacillota > Bacilli > Caryophanales > Paenibacillaceae > Paenibacillus > Paenibacillus sp. GL_099_B. The sequence goes on along the minus strand of NZ_CM174430.1, from coordinate 1,874,784 downwards.
CATTATCTGCACTGGACTCCAGCTGCTGAATCAGGACGTTCAGTCCCTCTTCACCCGTATCCAGATCTGAGCATACGCGTCTGTATTAGCAGCAATATAATCACCTGGATTACTGCTGGTCAGAATCTCAGGTTCGTTCACGATTTGCTGAAGATTGCTTTCAATCTTCCAGCTCACGTTCTGACTTTCCATCTGATTCGAGCATGCTACCAACATCCATGCTGCACACAGCATCACCGTGCCGCTTGCAATACGTTTGCGAATCATGGAATCACTCCTGTCCTGTTCGAGAATCTTATGCTCATCCAGTTGAGTTAGACCAATACAGCAAAAAGCCGAATGATTCCCCTCGATAATCAATACACTCGACAAAGCTATGATCATAATTATACTCATCCCGATAGATACGGATATGCGCTACAATGACTTATTGCAGGTTCTTTTGTACAAAATGCCTAATCATTGCTGCAACACCAACTTTTGATTCCAGGTTTCAACGCAGCGGATTGATGCCCTTCATTTAACATAAATGAATGCATCTTTTATGACGAAGTCTTGATGCTGAAATCCACACCAAACTGGATTAGTCCCAGCTTCCGGGCAACAGTCTGCGAAGCTATATTATCCCACGATGTACTATAGATTGGAACCCGCCCGCTCTCTTTAACATGATACTGCCAGCACTTTACCGCCTCTGCTGCATAACCCTGTCCTCTGAAATTAGGCACCGTATTGAGACTTGCCTCAGCACCCTGTTTGGATACACGGGCTGAACAACATACAGCGACAGCCGAATTCTCAATAACATAAGCGGCAACGGGCATTTTTTCATGCAGACGCTCTATTAAATCAGGAAAATGCTCTTCCAGCAAAAAAGTACGATGACTCTCTATAAGCTGAACATTTGGACGCCATTCGCGGCACTTCTCGGGAAATGCATAGGCCGGGCCCATCCATACACTCTTCACTGGCTTAAAAGTCTCCACTCTCCGAATCAGCTTCGTAATATCGAGCGGAAGCTCAGTGTCACAGCCTAACTCCTCAATCAGAGTGAACGGCAACTGCTCATGATAATAGGAGCATTGCCCAACAGAGGTTATCCCAATAAATAAGGCTGGAGCCTGCCCACCATCCGGTTCATTAATATTTAACAGACGCTTCTGATTGTCCATCGTATACAATGTATCTGCCTGAATTTCCATCATATTCATGGGTGAAAGGATTGATATGGGATTCATAAATCCGGAATGAACCTCTGCAATATTGGTTCGCCTACACTTCTTTTCCCAGCGTCATGTTGCTTCAGAAAATCAATTATTAATCCTGATATCGTATATTTGCACATGGTCTATACCCCCTCATTAATTTCCATTATACGGTATATTCCGTGCAGATACGAATCCAATGTGCACAATTGCGAATACGAAATATACGAGAGGATTTTAAAGTCTAGACAATGATCCAATATAGTTTATTTAAAACTGCAGCACGGCTTTTTTCCATGCAACACCTAATTCAGCAACTGTCGCATAGCGATTCGCTCGCTCAGGGTCTACCGCACGAATAACCACCTGGTACAACGCTTCTCCCGCATCCCATCTGGCATATGAACGATCCAACTCTCCACCCAGCAGTGAGAAAGCCATCGCTCCCATGTTGAACACATTCGTGACTCCATCCATTGGCGCACCCAACTCTAATTCCTCAGGAGACATAAACCGGGATGATCCCCACATCCGTCCCATCGTATTCGTGAAAGAGCCCTTTCGATACAAATCAATATCGCATATTTTCATCGTTTGCTTGTCAAAATCATAGATCAGACTGCCATCGTAAAAATCAACGGCCACATACCCTCTACGCTGCACTTCGATGTGGAAATCCAAAATATGCTCCATCGCCTGAATACGCGTCTTTACCGAAAGTTGGCTGAATCGAAAATAGGGGGAACGAGGGTCCTCATACTTGGCTGGTGGTGGAAAATCCCAATGGGCATGTAGACATTCTCCTTCCACCCAATCAAATACACAAGCGTAGCCATGTTCCGTTGCAAAATGGTCTTTTAAATGAATCAATGTGTCATGTGCCAAATCTTCGTATATTGAAACGGATGATTTCAAATAATTAATCGCTTCGGCAGGCGCCCCTATACTACTCGCATGTATCGTGCGTGCTCCAGCATATTTCACGAATTTTCGCTCTCCGTCCCGACCCAGAACACCAAAGGACAAATTGCCGGAATCCTGCTGATCAAACACACGAAATACGGTACCCAGGCGCGCGATCCACTCGAATGAATGAGGTTCTTTCAACTCAAAAGAAATGCCGTCAAGTTCAAGCTGAACCGTGTCCGTCATATGTCATCACCCGCTTCAACATGCTCATCGCTCACATTCAAACGCTCAGCATAAAAGTACGTCATATGCGCTTCATCGTAGGCTTTTCCCTGAACGACCAGCGCATTACGCTCAATGCCATAGGTTTCAAACCCATACCGCTCATACAATCGCCTTGCTGACTCGTTTGTGGTAACCACACTGAGATTGATTTGCTCCATGCCTTCCAGTTCCCTGCCCCGATCCAACACTTCGCGGAGCAAGCGGGAAGCAAGTCCACATCCACGATAAGACGGTGAGACATAAACTCCCCAGATGTATCCTTTGTGCCTCAGCTTTAGTCCATGTTCTCTTTTGAACCCCATTGTCCCTGTGAGGATGCCTTCTTCTGTATATGCACCCAGAATGTAATCATCGGGTTCGGTATGTATGCGTTCCTGCACTTCACTCATGGGAAGCTGAATCGACATTTCAAATGAAGCCCCGAAGGCTTCCGGATGATTTTTCAGTGCTTCCAGCCGCAAAGGCCAATATTTCTCTGCCTCATCTCTTCGTATATTGCGAAGGATGAACACATTCTCCTTCTGACCTCCATTCATGCTTCAACAACTCCCTGCATGTCATAAGGATAATCGATCTGGAGCTTCACATTATCTGCGGCTTCCTGGCCTGCAAGCAAACCTACAACATAGACCCCAAGATCAATGGACGTCGCTACCCCGCCGGCTGTAATCACATTTCCATCTTTCACAATCCGGGTTTGAATCACCTCGGCAACATATGGCTCAAGCAGTTCATACACATTGGGATGCGTTGTTGCTTTTTTACCTGTTAAAAACCCAGCCGCACCCATCAGCAGAGAGCCTGTGCACACGGATACCTTTAGTGGAACATTCTCGGCCTGTCTCAGCCAGCCCACAAAAGCCTCATCGAATCGAAGCTTACGTGTTCCCATACCACCAGGCACAAAAACGAGATCATATTCCGCCAAATCAGGCTTCACCCGGTCCACCTTCAACGTTAGGCCTGATTCGTCCGTAACCTGATCTGTCATCGCACATGTTTCCCACGTCGTGCCTTTGGTTTGTTCAAAGAAATTCAACCGATTGATCACATCATAGAATCCTGCAAAATCAAGGAAAGTCAAACCATCAAACAAAACAAAAGCGATTTTCATATAAAAGCCCTCCATTATTTTTTATTTCGACGCATCCCGCTCCATGGCTTCCTTCACCCAATCACGTTCCGGTAGTTTACTGTTGATACGGAAGAGCAGGCCAACAATTAACAGCAGTAAAATAATGACGATAATTTCGAACATAGCTCTTTACCCCCAGCATTATTAATTGAGTGCGTTTTGCTCTATTTCAATCCACGCGCAATAATCCACTCCAGCCATTTCCATGGAAGCAGCAATTTGCCGATGATAAGCAAACGTGAGCCTTTACCCAGCGCATAACGAAGCCTTGGTGCACGCATCCGTGCAATGCGAGCAATCAGATCGGCTACCTCCTGCGGATCAGGTGCAGTCTCTCCAGCATGCTGGGAATAACGAAGAACCGCGTCCAGCTTATCTTTATAGGGAGAATGATCGCTCCTGTGAATTTCACCCAAGCCTTTACTCCATATAGGTGTGCGATAAGCACCTGGCTCTACCAGCACAACCCGGACACTGAACGAAGACATCTCATGACGCAAACTTTCCGTGAAACCTTCCACAGCGAATTTGGATGCAGCATACGGCGCATAACCCGGAAAGCCAGACAATCCACTGACGCTGGACAAGTTGATGATCAATCCCTGCTTTTGCTCACGCATGAAAGGCAGGACCGCACGTGTAACGGCAATCAAGCCAAACAGATTCGTTTCCATTTGCCTACGCCAATCATCCATGGATACTTCCTCAATAAATCCACCAAGCGCAAAACCCGCATTGTTCACCAGCATATCGATCCGCCCATTGTTTTGAAGTACTGACTGAACAGCCTCCTGCACCGAATCAGCATCCGTCACATCCAGGCGTATATACTGTAACCAATCCGAGATACCCGCCTGCTCCGCCAGCCTTGCCAATTCCGCATTCCGACTCAAATCTCGCATCGTTGCTACAACACGATATCCTTGTTTAGCCAGCGTAATCGCCGTAAGCATGCCGAACCCACTCGATGTACCCGTAATTAACACCACGGGAGCGTTTGGATCGAATTCTTTCAATCTTTTCACTGTTGATCCTGTTTCGCCCTGTATATGATCATCCTCTGTTTGTATCTTCTGTTCTGTCATCTGCTTCACCTCTTCCTTCGGTGGATTTAGTAGATTTAGTGGATTTATCTTCGTTGCCACTATCATCAAAATACTTCACTCAAGTGTGCTGTCTCTCCACTCGGCGCAGCTTCGTTATTCCCGGTTCAAACGTATAAGGAACGAATCTGATATCAGGTACGATGCATTCCAGCCGCTCTCCCAGCTTCATCAGCTCCCGCTTCACACCAACTTCCACCTGCTGCATCCCTTCTCCTCCTCCGAGCCGAAGCGATACTTCCAACATCCCGTTACCTCGCTGTACGACGCGATAATGCTCAATAACTGGAGAGGTTGCAATCACCGCACGCGTAACAAAATCCGGAAATACAGGTACGGCTTCGCCCGTTTGTCGATGTGGAAAATAAAGCGTGTCATCACAGCGGCCTTCGATACGCTCAATGGCAGTGAATGTAGACCCACAGGCACAAGGAGCCGCTGCCTCGGTCAGAATGTCGTTCAGCCGATACCGGATAATCGGCTGTGAGGTTCTGGAGAAGTCCGTGATCACAGGCATGAACCTCCGGGTCGTGGGATCAATGAACTCTTTTTCAATATGAACGATATCTTCATTCAAATGCAAAGTGCCGAAGCGGCAGGTTGCGCCCAAGAACCCCTCCGTACACTGGTACACCTGATGAATCGTTTGCCCAAAAACACTCTCCAGCACCTTGCGATCCAGGGGGTCCAGCACTTCAGCAACCGAAATGATTTTGTCCGGTACAGTGGTCAATGTGCCTGACGTATAAGCGTCAGCCAACATTCTCAGCATGGAAGGCGGCGCTACCCATACGGTGGGTCGGTATGTTTCCATACGCTCAACCAAGGTATAGACACGCTCCAGCAGATCAAAATATTGAAATTGCAGCTTACTCCGCTGCACCGATTCATACAGATTACTGTTGGCCCGGAGGAAAAAGGCGATCTTGGCAGGCTTCCACAGTCCGCCAGGCAGGAGCTTAGCCAGCACAGTCCCTGTCCACGCATCCTGCTCCTGATCGCTCACCAGAAACAACCCCCGGTTGCCTGATGTGCCTGAGGACAAGCCTACCGTCACGCCCTGAACGGATGGCTTGAAATCACGCGTTTCCTCGCTTTCCCCGGCGAGAGCCATCGCTTCGTCCTTGGAAATGCCCACCGTATTGAGCCGATCGAACTGCTGCATCATGATGGTTTTGTCAATTAGCGGAAAGCTTCTCCAGTTGGCTGCATCAACATCACCCCACCACTCCCGGTAAAAAGGCGACTTTTTACGAACTCGCTCCACTTGCCGAATGATCTGGCGTTCCTGCCAGCGTTCAAGCTGCACCCGTGTTTTCCATTTTCTCAATCCTCGTGCAAGTGCATAATGGTAGACAATACGCAGTGTACTGCTCATATGTGCTCACCCTTTGAACCCCAAGCTTCCAGCACCTCGCGGCAATGACTGGGCACAATCCGAATCGCTGGAAACTGCTGATGCAACTGAACGAGTCTGTCAAAATTTCTTCGATACGCCTGACGATCCGACATAATGATTCCAGCGAGTGCGTGAGGTCTGCGTTGTTCCTGAAAAGCACGACTCGACCACACCGCGTCCGCGCACAGAAAATAGTCATGTGACTCCGTACTGAGCATAATTCCCATCATGCCTTCCGCATGACCCGATACCTCAACACCCAGCAGACTGCCATCACCGAAAATATCGTATACCTCGGGAAAAGGGAAATCCTCACCCGCTCCCACCCATCGCTCCGGCTGCTTCGTAACAGGCAATGATCGGGCATCAAAGTCCTCTGGCAGCAGCCCGGAAAGAAACCCTGCCTTTACAGCCGCAATGGGTCCAAGTGAACGCACGGCATCATAGGCTCTTGGCAGATAGATCAATTGCGCCTGTGGAAACTCTCGCACACCTGCAATATGATCCCCATGAAAGTGCGAGAGGATGATGTACCGAATATCCGAAGCTTCCAGTCCTATACGAGCCAGAAAATGTACCGCACTGTCTTCTTCACGATAGACCACAGGTGTAATATGACGGTACAGCGCGTTTGGCAAATGAACGGTTTCCTTGAAAAAACGGGAGCTATATCCCGTGTCCAGCAGAATCGGACCATGTACAGGATGAATGATGCAGGCAAAGCCGGCTGGAAAGGCCACCGGACGCAAACTTCCACCACGCAGCGTCAGAAACTCCGGATGTGTGCAGTAACCCGCTGCGCCCAAATGAAGCTTTACCGAAGTTGTTGTCAGCATGATTCAGACCTCCACCAGTCTGCAAATTGTTGTAACCCCTCATCAATGGTTAACCGAGGCTCATACCCCAGCTTCTCACGGGCATCCGTAATATCCAGCGTCTGCGGGATCGATAACGAACCAACCGTATACCGCGTCAATTGAGGTTCACCTAGCGCAGGAATCAAACGGTGTACACGTTCCAGCACTGCCGCTGCTCCGTATGCTGCTCTGTAGGGAATGTTTAGACGGCGTAAAGGCATTTCCAGCATTCCAAACAACGTGCTCACCAAATTCTGGAACGGTCGCGGATCTCCATTGGAAATATTGTAAGCACGACCCAGCGCTTCGTTCTTGGCACCCCTGCATAACAACAGCGCATCCACCACGTTATCCACACAAGTTAGGTCAATGAATGCCTGTCCGCCTCCGATCATAGGTACACCCGATTTGGCATTTGCTGCAACGATTCTGGGAAAAAGCGTCTGGTCATACGGGCCAAAAATAGCTCTTGGACGAATCATGATCGATGGAAGTCCATTGGCATGAGCTTGCAAAACCACTTGCTCAGCGAGCCGCTTGGTGGCTGCGTAATGATTGGCTGGTTTGGATGGCAAGGGGTCATTCTCATGTATGTCATATCGCGGACTGTAGTTAAAATATAAGCTCGGCGTTGATACATGAATGAAGCGCTGTACGCCACCTTTCATGCAACGATCTACCACATTCTGTGTCCCTTCCACATTGCTGCTGTAAAAATCCCGGTATTTGCCCCATGGCGACGATAACGCCGCACAGTGAAACACAACATCCTGACCCGAACAGACCTCATTCACCGCCGCCTGATCCCGTATATCTCCGTTGTAAAATCGAATGCCTGCCGCCTCAAGCTGTGCACCGTGTTTTTGCTGGCGTCCCATACCTGTAACTTCCCAGCCTTGCTCTGCAAGCCGTATCGCCAGATGCCTGCCCAGACATCCGGTTGCTCCTGTAACCAATGCTCTATTCATCGTTGTTCACCGTTCCATTCTATGTCGTGAGTCAAAGCTTCAGTCAGCGAAAACTTATGTTTCCTTGCCAGCCGCCAGGCGGAGAGTACAATCGCAAATTGCTCAAACAAAGGTTTCACATCGTGTCTCATATACACCACATCCCTCGTTCCCCGCCAGGCTGTCATCCATGTCCGCAGGCTGCCCTTCCCCCAGAGCTGCTGCAATCCACTTCCCAGCATCGGAAGCATCAACATCGCTTTGCTTCCTTGCTTGGGAATGACCACCTTTGCTGCTTTCACCAGTTCTTCAGGTGCAATTAAAGCACGTACCAAGTCATCACCAGGGTAAAACAAATGGATTCCACTGGTCGCCCTCGGATTACACTCAATGGCATACACTTGTCCGTCCTCTGTTTCGATAAAATCAAAACCAATCTGCCCGCTAAACCCTGTCGCCTGTACAAATCGCCTTACCCACTCGTAAATTCCTTCATGCTCCCCATGTTCAAAAAAAACACTGGCTCCTACGCTACCCGTTCGATAGCGACTGTCGTAGGTTGTATGTGCAACGATTTTCCCTTCATAAGCTACGCTGTATGTACATAACATTTGCCCGGCAACATAAGCCTGCGCAACCCAAGGGGAAGCCGAGGATATTTCCGTATCACCAGGAGGATCATTCTGTAAACGGTGCTGCTTCATTTTACTCCTATATATTTTCTTACCAGGTACGTCTCCATCAAAGACTGCAGTAGAGGATATCAGCATACGAACTCTGGCAGCAAAACGGGAGTATACGGGCTTCCATACCCATTCCCCTTCTATTTCCAAATCAGCCTGCGCTTCCATCCATTCCTGCCGACTGTTGATCAGACGGGTATCCGGAACCGAAAGACCAAGCGACTCTGCAATCTGGATAAAGTGATATTTATGATGCAATTCATGCAGTTGCTCTATAGGCGAAACAAGTACACTGCAGTGATCACCCAGCCGCTCTGCTCCTTGAGCAATATAAAAAACTTCTTCACACATCGGAATCAACAAGTCGATCTGCCAGGCTTGAACCAGACTCTCCATCTCTAACAAATAATTCTCTGTTTCATGACGCGGAGAAGGAACCATGAAACACTGCTCCACCGCACTGGACAATCTGCACAAATGACGCACCACGCTCTCCGCGACGTAAACCCGGTGACCCGCACGATGAAGCATACGCGCCAGATCGAGGGTTACCGGAGCCCGGCCGCCTGTGAGCAGCACATTTAAGGATTCTGATGTTTCATGTCCATTCTTCGTGAATCTAGTAGTCAAAAATGAGTCCTCCCAGTGACAATCCGGCGGCTGTTCCGATCATTAGCACCCGATCTCCCCTCTGAATGCGCTGCTGCTTGATCGCTTCATGCAGCCCCATCGGAATGGAAGCGGCAATGGTATTGCCGTGATTTCGTGTAATGTCCATAAAACGGTCCTCTTCGATTCCCAGCTTTTTGCGGATCAGCCTCATCGCCATGGCACTTCCCTGATGCGGAATCACCAATTGGAAATCCTTTATCTGATTACCGGTTGCCAGCAACATATCGTCAATAAATGCTGGCAACAATCTGGAAGCCATACGGAAGATGGCCTGTCCATCCATATGAAAAAGATAGGGCTCCGGCTGCTCTGCCGCATAATTTGAGGCATGCAGACGAGTACCTCCTCCTGCAATTTCCGAAAACCGCGCGCCGCGGCTGTACGTTTTCAGCGAGGCATGTACAATCTGCGAAGACTCTCCTTCAGCGGAGCGTTCAATAATGACAGCAGCAGCTCCATCACCGAACAGGGCAGCACTTTCCTTGTTCGACCAATTCAATCCCTTCGAAGCGATCTCCGTAGCTACAAGCAGTACCCTTTTATAACGCCCGGCATCCACCATATAGGAGATAACATCCAACCCGTTCAGAAAACTTAAGCAGGTCGCATCCATGTCAAAAGCCGGTACACCTGAATCCTGCTCCCCCATCGCCTGCTGAATGAATACCGCCGTACAGGGTAAAGGTTGTTCTTTGGTACCGCTCGTGCACACCAGGCAGTCTATATCTGCAAACGTCAATCCCGCATCCGCAAGTGCGGCTTCGGCAGCCCTCGCTCCCATGAAGGAAGAGGTCTCTGCACCGGAAGCGTAATGACGTACACCTACACCTGTTGCTTTGCTGACCCAGCCCGCAGGCACCTGCAAACGCCGATCCAACTCCTCGTCGGTGACTTCCTGTTCAGGCAAATACTTGCCTGATCCAACAATTCTCACTCTTCTAAGCTGCATATGACCTACCTCTTTCTCTTCTTCTGACTGACGATATAAGTTCAACTAATGAATATTTACACTAAAACTCCGATGATAGAACAACCTTCTGATCGCTGTTATGCTAAACGTGATGATGAAGTGCTTTAGAAAATACAGCAGAAGGGCAGATATCTCTGCCCCTCCCGTTGTGTTATCTTTTTTATTCAGTCAAGTTGATTGATTTCTTTACTTCAAAATCTCGGCTAGTGCAAGATCGAGCGTATCATATCTGAATGTAAATCCTTCTCTTTCCAGCCTCTCGGGGATCACCCAACGGCTTTTGAGAACCAGTTCTGTTTCAGTCCGGATGAATCGCGCTCCCAGTTCCAGCATCCAACGAGGTGAAGGAAGTCCAATCCGAACCCCCATCTGCCGCCTCAGACTCTCCATAAGCTGGCCGTTCGTGACAGGATGCGGAGAGGAAGCATTAAATACACCCTCCAGTTGCGGATGCTGCTGAACATAGATCACCATCCGGAACAAATCTTCTATATGAATCCAGCTAAACTGCTGGGTTCCAGGTCCTTGTGATCCACCCAGCCCAAAGCGGACCAGATTGGTCAGTGGCTCCATGACGCCACCTTCTCCCAGCACAATGGCAATCCGTAATGCAATCTGACGTGTAGACGGCAGACTGAATTCGAAAAAAGCCTTTTCCCACGCCGTGGCGACATCAACTGAGAATCCGGAGCCAATCTCGCCCTCTTTTTCCGTCATGGGACGATCTTCTGCATGTCTGTATATTGTGGCCGTGCTCGAATTAATCCATAGTTCAGGAGGGTTGCTACAGGCCAGAACAGACTCGCCCAAAATGCGGGTTGTTCGAGTTCTGGATTCCAGAATGATTTTGCGGTTCTCGTCCGTGTAACGGCAGTTTACGGATTTTCCGGCCAGGTTAATCAGCAATTCTGCACCTTCAAGTGCCTGTATGATTCCAGCCTGGTTCTCCCAGGCAATATGACCGGGCTGACGTGAGATAATGAGTACCTCATAACCAAGCTCCTTGAATCTTTGGGCAAAATCCTGACCAACAAACCCTGTTCCACCCGCCAACACAACCTTTTTCACGGTATCCCCTCATTTCCCCATACTGGGTAAAGCAAGTACGCTATATATGGACTAACACCGTCTGCGACCGTTTTGTTTGATTTTAATTTGCGCCCAATGCTGCGTATAAGCGATTGCGTTCTTCGATCGCCCATGCGTTCGCTGAGTTTTGCTCCAACTGATACATAAGCTCATCATGGAAATCATGAATCATGAACCCTTCAGGCAAATTCCCCAGCATGGCTGTAAAATTGTATTCAGGCAGTTTTCTTTGTCCTTTACCGATCTGCTTCAACCATTCCATCCATTCGGCAAGCGTCAGCACTTCTGCCTGCCATAGTTCAGCCTGTAGTCCAAGTGCATCCTGAAGCTGCTCATAAGCAGATGGCTCGGAGAAGGGACGACAAGCTTGCACAGCCAGTTCATACAACTCGATTACTGCGCGCCGTACCTCATGCTCAAGCTCGATCTCCAACCCTTCCATGAAGTCCTGAACTTGAATTGTCAGCCCGTCATCATATAGTAATGGTGCGTGTGCCAACAGACGTACAATCTCTTCCATGTCATGCGCTGAAACTTTCTTTTGCTCATAGAGAGCAGGTAACATATATGCTGTAATGATCATTCACTCCTACATCGTTCTTCTATTAATGACGTATATTATATCATGATTTGGCGGGTTATCCTTGAATCACTTTAACGATGACAAAAAGGCAACCTTACTCTTTCAGGAGAGCATAGGTTGCCTTTCGTGTTCCTAATTGAGAAGCAAACAGCAACTAGATAAACGCTTTAACCGATGCAAAATACTCCCGTATCATATTGATCGGTTTTAGATAACCCGGTGAAGGAGCGGAGATGCCGTATTCGGCAGCGTAACCGTTCTTGGCGGCCAGGTACTTGGATCTGAACATATGATAATCACTTGTGACAATCATGATCTTGGGATGCTCCAGCCCGGATGCATCAATGATTTTTTTGGAAAAAGCCATATTCTCCTGGGTGCTCGTCGATCGATCTTCCATAATGACTTGTGTAGGGCTGATGCCCTGATCAACAAGGTAGTTTTTCATGGCGAGTGCTTCTGGAATCGATTCCCCCGGCCCCTGCCCGCCGGATACAATCACTGGCGTCTGAGGATGACTTCGGATATAGTCCAGACTGGCATCCAGCCTTTGTTTCAAGGTCAATGACAATTCTGTTCCCTTGATGCCCGACCCGAGAATAATGACATAGTCCGCTTCTTCCGGATCATTCGCGCTAAGCTGAGTAAACACAAGTGCTTCGATAATAACAAATGAAACTGCAGCAATCCCGAACCCGGTAAGCAGAATGCGTTTCAGCAGGATATGCTTTTTATAATCAATCCGCCTTAACACGATAAAAGCTACAGTGATCATGGCAAAAAACTTCACCGCGAAGTTCCAGCCCCAGAAAACAAGGAAGAACACAAAACATGCAATGAAAATAAGATCTAGGATCAGGCCTTTTTCTCGTATAAACTTTTTCATAAATCCAGTAACACTCCTTCTCGGGCCTTCACTTCCGTCATATGTTCTTAATTCAGGATCTTATGATCGTAAGCTTGGGCCACTGTTGTTGCCAGCATTTCTTCTCTACACGCTGATTATAATAGTCTGCATCCGAGAAAAACGGACTTTGGCGTACGATTAACGCATACAGATCCTCCAGCCCATGCGGAGCACAGATGCCCACCAGATCCTGTTCATCCAACTGTACACCTATAGCTGTGACGATTTCTGGCCAATATCGAAGAGCATCTTCTGTGGATTGATAGGGCTCATTTCCATTGCGCCGATGCATTCTCGCTTGATTTTTCACCGACCACTTGGAATTGCCTGTCTGCTCGCGAAGCCGTTGTTCCAGCAGCAGGTCCCGCTCCTCACGCATGTCTTCCGTATCGTAGTAAACAACATCAATATCGCTGTGCAGTTCGCGAAGAGGATAGCCATGAAGCACATCCCAGATGTAATTGCGAATATACCCCGCACCTATGTAACACTGAGGCAGATGAAGACTGCGAACCCGCCGCAGATCGTGCATTAATTGTTCATTCTCCGTAATCGCCTGAATCAACTTTGCCTCATGAAGCATATAACGTCTCTCCCCGTCACTCTGTCCATTTCATTGTAGAGCTATCATTGCTCACTTTTACATTACCGACACACTGCTCCTTCCAATATATCATGTTTGAGTACCTGCGATAAAATAAACAAATCCCCTCAGGCAGTCATCCTAGGCTCATCTGAACAGATGTTCCTTAAGATTATTTACCCTGAGGGGATGAATTGAAGAGATCGAATAAAGGATTAGGCCGATGCCTTTCCCGTATACGTGATCTGCATTTTCTGCATTTTACGTGTGATTATCCATAAGCGTCAGTTGTCCGTTCTTCTCCTGCATACGGAAAATAGCGGGTCGTTCATTCGGATGATTGTTCGGAGCGTGAATGGTGAGACACAGTTGTCCTTCAAACGTGCGAAACAGCATCCCATGTCCTCCATTATTGGCGAACAACGGCTTGTCATCCTGCTTCCATGGACCTTGCGGTTTGCCGGACACCGAGCGGGCCAGCCCAAGTGTATAACCGTCTTGACCGGATGTGGACCACATCATGACGAGTTCATCATTTTGCATGCGATATAGAAACGGACCATCCGTGACATAACGGTTTTGCTGTTCTCCACCTCCGACAGACCATGGCGCTTCGGAAGCTTTGAATAACAGATCAGGCTTTCCTATCGTTCCTTTCAGATCCGGTTTCAGACGTACCGCGTACATCTCCCCATCCTCCACCTGCACCCATTCCTTGCAAAAGATCATCCACGGATCACCCTGATCGTCCACATACAATGTACCGTCCAGGCATTCCCAATCGGGAGGCGTAAGGGAGCGACACCACAATTCAAAAGGTCCTTCCGGCTGATCAGCCACCAACACACCTGTTACCCGCGGAACACCTTCCGCCTTGAAGCTGGCAAACATATAAAAGCGACCTTCCCATTCATATACTTCCGGGGCCCAATAGTGGTGATCGGACCAGAAGTCCGCAGGTGCACGGAAGCATGGGGAAGGACCGCTCCAATGGATCAGGTCTTCGCTCTCATAGACATCAAAACCGATGGCTGGGCCGTTCCACACATTTTGTCCGATAGAGCCGTATAAATAATATTTCTTGCGCGATGGTATAGCCAGTATGTAGGGATCACGAAAATGAATATCTTCCAAACGGTGCACGTTCACTGGTTCATCCTCCTCATGAAAGCGGTCCATTAACCATGAGTATACACCATATCTCCAAATACTGGAATTCCATTAACCCCACATACCAATCATCAATATGCCGCCAAAAATAACGATGGAACAGAGAATACGCTTTTTCCCCTGCTGTTCTTTCAATAACAAAATACCGAGGAAGGCCGCGAATACCGTTCCTACTTCCCGAAGCGGGCCCAGTCTAGCCATTGGCGCCTGCTGCAATGCAAACAGAAACAACAAGTACGAGCCCGGATTCAGCAGCGCTCCCAGCATAATGGTTGATCGGTTCTTCTTCCACTCCTGACGCAGTTGGCGGGAAGCGAGCAGCGCCGGAGTCAAGCCGGCAACAAAGCCAATGTTCGTCACTTCAAGTAACGACAGGGGTGAAATATGCTCTAGATTTAATTTGTCCACGAACACATAACTGGTTGTACATAACCCGACACATAAGGCCATAAGCACCGGCTTTGATCCTGTTACACTTGAGCCAGATTTGCCAACTCTACTTCCCACACCACTCAGCACCGTAAATCCTACAATCATGCAGGCAATACCGACCCAGCCGAACATGGATAACGTTTCCCCCAGAAAAGCAACACCGATCAATGGCACCAACAAGGTGCTCGTTCCCCGCATAATCGGATAAATCTGCGACAAATCGCCCAATTCATACGTCTGCGATAGCAGCCAGGAATACAAGGCTTGCAGCGCCATCGATAACACGAGTAGTGCATAGACTGGCATGGATAAAGGTTCCCGTACCAATTCCACAATAAGCACAGGCAGCAGTATTACGGTTGGAATCATCATGATGGACCATAAAAACACACTTTTGTTTAAACTGCGTTTGGTGAACATACTCCAGACAGCGTGAGCCATCCCGGAAGCGAGCACCAGAACTATAGGTAAAATCATAATCAAAACGTTCCTCTCTAATGCCTTGCTCTTCTATATTCTCTAATGTGCCGAAGTGCTCTCAGGTTGATGTTCTGGCTGTTCCTTCACGACCGATCCGTCTTCCAGACGAAGCCAGGTATCAAAGCTGCGTTGTCCCGCCTGCAATTGAATGACCCGTCCTCCGCGCAGCATGCCTTCCCTTCCATATGTGCTGTGCCCGCTCGAACGCCCGTAGCAGAGACGAATGCCATGGTAAGTCCCCTGAAAATCATTCACATGATCATGTCCGCAAAAGGTCCCCATCACATCGCCCATCTCCAGCAGTGCAGAGAACAGACCTGAGTTCACTTGGGCAGAGCAGACAGGTTCGTATTTGCTGCCGTAACAGGTCTGTGTGTCCCACATGGACTGATATTCAGGAATCGGGATATGGAAAAACGCCAAGGCTGGGAGCTTCTCCCCGCGGCTGCGGCCGGGATTGACGCGTGTGGATTCAGACATCAGCCACTGGATCTGATTGGGCTGAATCCACCCATAACCGGGAATGGACTCGAACTGGGAATAGTTCCCTGAATCGAGTAAATACAACACTGCTGCCGGACGGCCATCCGCTCCGGCAATCTCCAGTGTGTAATTGCCTAGTCCCGCAATTTCACGTGGACCAGGTTCTGTCACATTATGGGCATGCTCCTGAATCACATCCATTAATCCATCGGGGGTAATCCGATTCTCTGTATCATGGTTGCCATATACAAAAGCCCACGGAATACCACGCTCTTCCACTACAGACACAGCATCCCGGAATGCCTGCTCCGGGTGTTCACATTCCTTATTGCCAGGATCAACCGGTCCCGTGTAAATGACGTCGCCTGTAAAGACAACCAGATCGGGTTGTTCCGCTTCAATGACCGTCTTCATTAATTGCCCGGTCCGAAGATCTTCAGGTCGCCCATCCTTCCAGTGTAGATCTGTAAATTGCACGATTTTGAATGTTCCATTTTTTTGAAAACCAAGCTGACGTTTCACCCTTTTTCCTCCCTGTTGATCCATGTACTATGGACTAAAGTTTCCAATGTTGTTTGTTGTGGTTTTACGTTGTTTTATATGATCTTATCGTCACATCATATTGCTGTCAATACATATTAAAAACAGAATATATTCACTATATCCATTTCAAAATTGACAAGGTCTTCTCTCCAACATAAACTATTAAAACAACAACAATCCACACTATCTCACAACTCTAGAATAAATAGAACTTAGAATCGAAACTTCAGGAGGCACAAACATGTCTTTAACATATGAAGAACGCAGACACACCATTCTTATCCAACTTGCTACCCAGGGCAAAGTTCAGGTACAGGTTCTGGCGGATCTGTTCCAGGTATCCACGGAGACGATTCGGCGGGATCTGGACCGACTTGAAAAGGAAGGCGAATTGCGCAAAGTATATGGAGGTGCTGTACGTGTACGTTCAGGCATGATCGAAGCTCCATTTCAAAAGCGTGCGCAGCTTCAACTGAACGAAAAGCAGGCCATTGGCGTGGCAGCTGCCTCTCTGATCGAGGATGGAGAGACCGTAATGCTGGACAACGGCACAACAACGCTAGAGATCATGCGACAGTTGCGACATCGGTCTCAGGTGACCGTCATAACCAACTCCGTCCCCATTCTTACCTGTGCACTGGAGGAGTTTGCAGGCAAAATCATTTTCGCAGGAGGAGAAGTCACCCCGGTCGTACAAGCCTCTACTGGACCCATTGCTCATGAATTACTCAGTCAATTCAAAGTCAACAAGGCGTTCATCTCAGCAGGCGGCGTTTCGTTAACGGATGGAATCACAGATTATGTGCTGGAAGAGGCACTCATCTCCCGCAAAATGATGGAGCGTGCGGAGGAAGCCATTTTGGTAGCCGATCATACCAAGTTTGGACGTTCAACCTTCGCCCAGATTGCACCTATAAATCAAATATCTATGGTGATCACAGATTCTGGATGTCCCACAGAATGGATAGATGCTCTTCACCAAATGGAAATCGAAATGGTTCACAGCATTTGACAATGTGAGCCATTTTCTATATTTTAGAAGTATAATGATCGTTCTATCTTATTCTGAAAGGAGCGTATTATTTCTTATGAGCAGTAAAAAGGAAATGCTGTTGAACGTGGCTGAGGAATTATTCTACCTGCACGGCTTTCATTCTATCGGCTTGAAGCGAATCATCACAGATGCCGGGATCGCCATCATGACGTTATATAATCACTTCAACTCCAAGGATGATCTCATTGTTGAAGTACTTCGGCGGCGAGAACAGCGCTATCTGGAGCAGTTGCGGCAGTATGCCGACAACAAAGCGCAGCCCATATTCCTCAATCTGGCGGAAGGACATGCACGCTGGTTGATGGAGCATGAGTCGAGAGGATGTTTGTTTTTGCGTGCCAAGGAGGAATTTGGCGGAGATCCAGACAACGTCATTGTACAAACTGTCAACGCGCATAAGAAACATGTGATGACCTTGATCAAAAATCTTGATCCTGCCGCAAGTGATCGTGCAGTGCTGCAATTTAACCTGCTGCTGGAGGGTTCTACTGCACTCGCTGAGACAGAAAATGTAAATAGCGTATGTCGGGAACTCATTGACATGACGCAGAATAGTTTCAAGTAGTCCCACACTGGGTGAGTTAGTAGTTCAACTCACTTTTTTATTTCAAAGAAAATATAATGATCGTTCTATCTAAAAGGCGGTGGATTTGATGAAAAAAATTATTTTCCCAGGGATTGCCCTTATCGCTGTATGTTATGCATTCGGGAGATTCAGCTATGGGCTGTTTATGCCGGAGATCTCGGAAGCACTCCAACTGGACGATGCCCAATCCGGAGCAATCAATTCCGCAACCTACATTGCTTATTGCCTTTCTCTACTTAGTGCTCCACTGTTAATTAATCGCATCGGGCACTATCATGTCATTCAAATAGCGGGTGTTAGTGCTGTGCTCGGTTTATTGGGCATTGCCTTGTCTCCAAACGTGTTTGTTCTCACACTAGGCGTATTTCTTGCCGGATTAAGTACAGGCTTAGCCTCTCCTGCATTGGGTAACACCGTCTATGCTGAGCTTGCGCCTGATCAGCAAGCCAGAGGGAACAGCTGGATTAACACAGGTACCAGCTTTGGCATTATCGTATCCGGTCCGATCTACTGGCTGTTCACCGAGTATTGGCGTTTGACCTACATCTTCTTTGCTGTTCTCGGTGTTGGGGTGGTGCTGTGGAATAGACGTGTTCTTTCCCCACGCAAAACAGAGCCTTGTACCAAGTCCCTCTGGGCATGCATGAAGCCGACCAGACCCGGTGTGGCTCTGCTCATGGCTTCCCTACTGACAGGTATCAGTTCTGCGATCTATTGGACCTTTGCCCGAAACTTCCTTACGGACGAAAAGGGGGCCTCCGATTCGGAAGCCGTACTGTTCTGGATTGTAATGGGGATTATGGGGATTCTCGGCGGGTGTGCTGGCCGGATTATTGAACGCATCGGAATTGGATGGTCCTATCGGATAGGCCTTCTGCTGTTATCTGTTTCACTTGGCGTTATCCTTCTTCCATCGATGGCCGCCAGCCTGGTCTCAGCCGTTATGTTTGGCAGTACCTATATTTTCCTGACCAGTGTATTCATCGTGTGGGCGACCAGGTTATTTCGTCCAAATACGTCCATCGGAATCAGCCTTGCTTTTCTCGCGCTTGGTGCAGGGCAGTTCATAGGTTCATCGATAGCGGGTTACACCATTGAGATGTTCTCCAACACTACAGCATTTCTGGCCTTTGCTGTACTGGGTCTGTTCGGATTACTCATTCGGGTGAAATAGCCCGAGCCTTATTCTCAAACAAGCAGACCAACATACTATACATCCGCTGCGCATCTGAAGCCAATATGCCCAGTAGATGTATCAGGCGTGTTGGGAATTCTCGCCGCCACTCTATAGCGACTGCAGTAGGAACGGTGGCATAGGTAGGAACCGCCTTTTAACACCTTGCGATCTTCATGAGGAGATAATTCCGTGTCAGCAGCCGTAGCCTTCTCATGATCCGTAACGTAGTTGTCTGCGCACCACTCCCATACATTGCCTGACATATTATAAAGTCCGTATGCATTGGGAGGAAATGATTGGGATGGAGCGGTGCCTGCATAACCGTCGGCTGCATTATTTTTCGTCGGAAATACACCCTGCCAGATGTTGCAATAGTGCTGTCCATCTGGCCTTAACGTATCGCCCCAGGGATATTTTTTCTGAATCAGGCCACCACGGGCTGCGTACTCCCATTCGGCTTCTGTGGGCAGACGTTTACCCGCCCAGCGGCAATAGGCATTGGCATCATTCCATGAGATATGAAGAACCGGATGATCAGAGCGATCATTCACATGAGATTCGGGTCCTTCGGGATGAGCCCAATCCGCACCTTCAACAACCCACCACCAGGGTGTCTGTTGAACCACGTTTCGAACTTGAGTCGCCGTTTCCGGAGAAACGAACAGATGAAAAACAAAAGACCAGCCAAACCACTCCGCCTCAGTCCGATACCCCGTCTCACGAACAAACTGTGCAAATTCTGCATTGGTTACCGTACAGGCATCCAGATAAAAGGATTTCACCTGAACTTCCCTGACGGGGCCTTCCCCATCTGCTTCAAAAGCTTCGGGGTCATTCGTACCCATCAAGAAACGCCCACCTTCAATACGAATGCTTTCTTTCTTCTCTGCTCTATTGGTTAGAGCTATCGTGAAATCAGCTGTATAACTGGTATGACTGGATGGTTTGTCCTCAACAGCCTCTACCGCTGCAGCCGTTTCCTCTGGCAGACTCTTTTCCTCCAACTTACCGTCTCGGCTTGCAGCGCAGCAGCAGGAAGAGGGTTTCTTTGGCAGCCGATCATGCATCTCAAGCATCCCCTTCTATGGTTAGGTTTAAGACTCGTTCTCCCTATTGTACACGGCAGGGCGAATATTCGGATACGGTGTTGTTGTCATTTCTTCACCCAGATAAAAACGTAAGGTTGAAAGTTTGAACACGCATTTTAGTTAGGAAGAGGAAGAATTACATGGTTAGCTGAGACATTAAAGGAGGTCATATTATGTTAGGCATCAAAGTACAGCAAGTAGAGAATCAACTCATCATCCGTTGGCAGCTTTCCAAAATAGAAATTCCCATCTCAGATATTAAAGCAGTTACCCTTGATGATACATATGGTGGAAGTTAGCCTTCAGCCGTTCGAATCGGCGCAGCGTATGGCGCTTCCGAAACAATTCTAATCCGTACAACCCATCAATCCTACATCCTGTTTACTTCCAGTGAGACTTTATTTCCAAAAATCAGTGCCATACTATCCAATATTCAATAATGCAGGTTAGCTCTTTATTCAAACCTCATCCATTCACAAAAAAGACGAAACCTAAAAAAGCGTCAGCATTCGCATAATTTCTTATGCTTGCTGACGCCTTTTTTAAGTTAGTAGAAGTTCAAATGATAGCCTATCTCCAGCTCCACTTCGGTAATTGATCCAGCGTAATCACATCTTCGCTATTGTATACTTCCTTCAAATACGCTACGGCATTGTGATTACCACCCTTTAGGAATTCTCCCGTCCAGGTACAGAACCAGCTCCAATGTACACCTTGCTCTTTCATTTGCTTTGGATCAGGAATGGAGCCGTTCTCGGCTAAGGCAATGATTTTGCTGTCATTCACCAGTTCACGCAGATTCTCATGACGTTTAGCTAGTGGGCTGTGATCGCCCGCTTCTGGATACACATCCACACTCACAATATCCACCACATCGTCACCCGGATACCACTCCGGCTTTTCCGAGTTCCACACCCAGATCAGATTACCCAGCTCATACTTGTTGACCAATTGATCATACAGCAGGCGGTATAAATGTTTGGCAGGTTCAGGTCCTTTGGCTCCCCACCAGAACCAGCCTCCTTCCGCTTCATGAAGCGGCCGGAATAATACAGGCACCCCAGCATTCTTGAGTTCTTGCAGATGTACTGCAATTGCATCGATATCCCGGATCAATAAGGCATACTCTTGCGATTCAGGATGAGCCAATGCTGAAGCGAGATCGTAGGTGGTGGCATCCGTATAGAAACCGCGCCACCATTCCTTGCCTGGTTCATCCACAAGATGAGTAGGTGCATTCCAATGCCAACACAATGTCACAATTCCGCCTTGCTGGTGCCATGCAATCGCATCCCTAATCTCCTGGGAGATCGCGCCGCGTTCTGTCCTTGATGGAGAATAATCCATAAGATCGAATCCGATCACCGCCGGCTTGCGGCCTGTATTCTCATTAATCCAGTTCAAATTACCATAATCCTGCTGACCCGACAGTACCCCTTTTCCATAACGCTCCGCCAAATACTTCATCAGTTCTCTAGCCTCGGAAGTCGCATCTTTATTCACTAAATTACTGCTTATCTTTTGCTCCGTCATTGATAATCCCCCATTCCAAGGCAGCGTACATAGCGACCCAAATATCAAAAACACCCGAATTACGCATCCTATACGACTACTCCAAGCCCGGTTAACCAACAACCCCGGAGCGTTCAATACTCTCCACGAAATAGCGCTGTACAAATAAATACAAAATAATGAGCGGTGCAATCGCCAGCAGAATTCCCGTATCCACGATCATGGCAACATAATTGGGGTCTGCCTTCATACCCGAGTTCGAGCCAAAACCCATCAATTGGGGAATTAACTGGTTCGCCTGGGCAGGCAATGAAGCTACCTTCAGCGAGATAAGCGGGCTTTCACTCATGAATAGCGCGGAATAGAACGTATCGTTGCACTGCCAGACAAAAGAGAACAGAATGACCGTGATCAGCGGTGAAATGGCATTCGGTAGCATGATTTGGGCAAATGTCCGAAACCCGCCTGCTCCATCAATCAGCGCAGCTTCTTCAATTTCCTTGGGCATGCCCTTGAAGAACTGGCGGAAAATATAAATGAACAGCCCGGCTTTCAGCCCACCTGCCGTAGCCGCGGTAATCATGGACGGCCAATATGTATTCAGCAGGTTGATCCCCTCACGTCCCGTGAACAGATGAACCATACCCAGGATGTCAAAGTTGCGGAAATGCAGGTACATCGGCACCATCAGGGTGCTTGTTGGTACCAGAATGGTGAGGATCACCAATACAAACAGCACATTGCTGCCGGGAAAAGAAAAGCGGGCGAATCCGTACCCGGCTAATGCACAGGATATCGCTGTGAGCAGCGTTGTAATCGTGACGAACAACAGCGTATTCGCCAGCAAAGGCAAATAATCCATCACCTGTGCCGCAAGCTTGATATTATCCAGCGTAAAATGCTGAGGAATCATATAGATGGTCGGATTATAGATATCTTGTTTATCCTTGAACGCAACCGAGATTTTAAGAAACAACGGGTACAAAATAATAAATGAAATACCAATAACCAATGCATATCTGAATATGGAATACAGGAGGTCCGATGTCTTGTTTCGCACCCTCTGCATGCGGTAGTAGTTCTCTTTGGGAACCACCACCATGCGATCCGTTCCCGACACAGCCATAGTCTCATGCCTCCTTCTACGTTCGTTAGCTTTCAGTTGTAATGAACCCGTCGTGACAGTACCCATCCAACAACAACTAATACCAGGCCGATGACCAGCGTGTACAGCCAGGACATAGCTGAGCTCAGACCAAAGTTCTGGGTTTTAAACGCCGTCTGGTAAATGGCCTCTGTCACTGGGCTGCCTGCAAAGGAATCAATAATCGTATAGATGACATTCGTCAGGATCAATGGACTCACCATCGGAAACGTAATTTTCCAGAAGGATTCATAGGCCGTTGCACCTTCAATTTTAGCCACTTCATACATCGAGCCGGGTACCGATTGCAGCGCAGCGAGGAAGATCAGAATCTGTACACCAGAGCTGCTGACAATATCGTATATGCGCATGATGGCTTCCACGATGTAATCGACATATGCCATGGGCAACCCCACATCATTCAGCATTCGCACGATTGAAACGACATTGAAAGAAGCTCCCCCTTCGGTAGACGATTCAATCGCACTGGCGTCCCCCATCAGGTTGATCAGACCTGCGGACTCGGCTGCTGCCACCGCACTGGAAGCCAGAATGACTGGCAGGAAGAAGATCGCACGCGCCATCGTTCTGCCCTTGAATTTCTGGTTAAGTAGTGTCGCCGTAAACAGGCTAAAGAACAGAATCATCGGCACATTCAGCAGCATCGCTCCGACCGAATCCACCAAGATCCGGTTGAATGTTGCATCGACCAGGATGGCATCCTTGAAATTTTTCAATCCTACAAAATCCAGTACATATCCTCCTGGGGCAACCGACAGATTGCTCAAACTGAACCGGATCGATTGCAGCAGCGGCGTCGCGAACAGGAAGATGAAACCAATCAGCCATGGCGAAATAAATGCAAGTCCAAGCAGCGCTCTCCGTGATTTCAACGATAAACGAAGGGTTCTCATCGGTTCACTCCTTCCACTGCATAGTCCACCCCGCCAACGGTAATTCCATCAATCGTTACCGGATCAGCCGTGTAATTCACCAAAATCGTTGCACCGCCACTATATGTGACACGCACAACGCCATCCTGAACTCGTTCATGCTCGGTTATTGGCTGGTTCCTCAAACTACCTAATACGTCATTCGCTTCCTTGTATAATGCAGCTGCGTCATCTACCCAATATGCATAGTCAGTGGCATAAGCCGAATCATAATTGGTCAGCTTCAGCTTGGATGATGGTTCATACGTCCATTGAAATTGCGGAGCTGAGCCCAGCTCCAGACTGCGGAGCAGCTGTTTGCGCAGATCCTGATCCCCTGACGTATTCATTGCGGAAGCAGCGTAGTCCATATATCCATGAATGACCATTTCATAAAAAGGAACTTCCTCATCGGTAATGTTGAACTGGCTGGAGCCTGAGGGAGCATTAACAATATGCTGCGTATATCCCCACGCATACGCATTAGCGGATGATAACATCATGTCCTGATATTCCTGCTGCAGCTTGCCCAGTTGCTCCTTCACGATGTTCTTCGCAGTTTCTCGGTGGATGACACGACTATCTCGATAATCCGAGCTCAATACCTGCCCGAGATCACGCAGCGATAATGCGCTGAGTTCCAATTTATTGATTTTCCCGGCAAACTCGCTCACCACATACGGCAACTTGGCGGCCGACAACAGATAATAACTGTCTTTGCTCTGATCCATCCGGTTGAGGGCAGGACTGTATGGATACAGTTCAGCTGTCTCCTTGGTGACAAAACGCGCTGCATCGGAGGAAGGAGCAAAGTTCCAATCGTCGTGATAGATACGCTGAAACGCCACATCAGGGAATAACGCTCCACCGGACTTCTTCAGTTGTTCAGACAGATCCTGCAACTCGGAACGACTGCCCACTTCACTGTCCAGCTTAACCTGGGTGGGTGTATGGTGACTGAAACCTCCGCCAAACCATCCCTGATACCGCATCTGCACGCGGTTCACGCCTTCCTGCTGCAGCTTCGCAGCTATTTCAGCCGCTTGTTCATATGTCGTCATAGCCAATGTGGTGCGATAAGGTACACCCAGGAATGAAGCTTTTTTGTCCACTGCACCTAACACATCCACGTAAAAAGGTAAGGCCGACTCGTCTTCCAGCGATTTCAGTACGTTCTGCTCCACCAATTGCTGCTGATACAAGCGGGCCATACCTGAATAACTGGCATCCTTACCATTAAGGAAATGGTATCGCACCTGAATATCCCCGCGGAATGGTTCCTCGCTTAATAGCTGAATCTCCTGCATCTTTTGCGAGGTATACATCTCCAGCTCATCCTCACCCCGCAGGGAGAACGTGCCGTAGACGTGGTTATAGCTATTTTGCCTGCCTCCAATATCCGCAGAGATACTGGCCATGCCATCCCCTTTTTCAATCACCGCAAACCAGGCATGTTCACCGTTCTTCAAACCAAAGACAGGCATATGGACAGATTCACTGACCTGCGGGCGACTGAGTGAATTGTCATTCGGATCTGCACCGTACACACGCTGTACGTACTGCTCCTCCTTGACCTTTCCGTTATTCAGATGGATCAGACTGCCTGAACCGTCAGGTACAAACATGTAACCTTCACCTTTCGTATCCGCGGCACCAAAGTAAGCGAGCAGATCGATATTGCGAATACGGTATTGACCGCTCTCTTTCACCTGACTTAGCGGCACGGTTACAACTAGCGATCCTTGATCCAACCGATATTCCACCGGAATGACGAAGCTTGGTTTATCCGACGTGCCTCCGCCTTCGACTCCATTCTCCTCATTGTCAAAAGCAAGATCGTCAGCGGTGTAACCCGCCGTCTCAAAGGCATCCAGCATTTTGTTCAGTACAAGCTGCTTTGATATCTGTCCATCCAACCGTTCCAGCACATCCGGATTGTTCTTGGTTGGATAGTAGCGGGCAGATGTATATCTTGCGACTGTGGCATCCAATTTCGAAAGGACCTTCTCCTCCAGACGCTGTTTGCTGATCAGTTTGGGCAGAGCATCAATGCCTAGCGAGGTATCCCCAAGCGTGTATGTAACACGAATTCCCTGATCCACATTGGCAGCTGTGAACTGTTTGTTGCTGATACTGGAGCTAAAGTTCGGAAAGTTCTCCAGTGTACCAATCGCATCCCGAAATGACACGTTCAGCTGGGAGGACAGAACTTCCTTTTCATAAGCGGAAGCCAGGCCATCCTGATTACGTTCGTTCGGATTGCTGTACCAGATCTGTCCACTCGCTCCATCACGAACGGCAATTTCCGTCGTCTCCTCGTTGTAATACAGCGCCAGTCCCTGATCCTCGGCGACCAGTTGCATACCCGGCACCTCCTGTGAGGAATCGGTAAGGAATTGCAATGACTCCGTCTCGTTTGGCATAGCCTCTGTTGTTGCTTCAAGGTAAGCCGTTGCCTCCACGGCAGGTACTCCCCTGTTATTGATATACAGCAGTCCAGCCGCGATCAGGATCACAGCAGCACCACTGGCCAGCACCGTATATATTCGTTGCCTTTTGTTCACGGATGCCGCCTCCTTTAGGTCCGAAAAATCAACTCGCGGTAGATGTTGTAACCAAACTCATATAACTGCTGCAACATGCTGAACACCAATGCTCCGAGGAACACGATAATGCCCATGACAATTAACGTCAGCAGCATCGTCAGGATCGTTTTGATCACGGTGTACTGGTGTACCGTCATCGTGCCAATGAAGAGCAGCAGCAAGAACCAGAAGAAGGCGATGCTATTAAACAAATAATAAAAAGCCGTCTCTTCCTGTACCATAAACCGGCTGATGATAATCATCGGGACATAGATCAAAATAATCGGAATAAGTGAGTATCCTGTTGCTAGAAAAATCTCCCTGAACTTTCCTTCACCTTCCATCAGGGTGGTTACCGCCCAATTGGCTATGCACCAAAGAAAGAACGGCACTGCAACCGTTGCGATCTCCCCTATACTGTTGATTGTACGAGGATCGATGTAATTCACGAGAAACCCCCCGTATTGTTTTTGCAAAATCATCATGATAATGGTAAGCGCCAGTGCTCCAAAAGCAACGGTCATCCTGCCCCGCTGATCCGACTTGAGATCCCAGAATGCATCAATGGGGTGAAAAATGAGATGCAGCGGAAACTTAATGTAATCCTGCTTCACGGTCAATCTGCCTCCTCCGTCTCCATTTAACCGCCACTCGGACCAGGATCAGAATGAAAATCAATGCGATGGCAATCGTCAGAAAGGTGCCGAAATGTTCCTTCATCATCTCTCGCCGATATCTTTTGAACGCGACAGAGTAACTTTTGCGATCCATTCCCAGTTCGAAGTAACCTAGAGCTTCCTCGTTTTTCTTCTCCATCAGCAAGGACTTGCCGATACCGATATAGGCGATATCATAGTTGGCGTTCAGCTTCAGCACTTCTTTCCAGATATGAACAGCCTCTGTATCCTCGCCCTGATAATGAAGGGCAACCGCCTCATTCACGCTGGCTCCAAACCGTGTTGGCTCATAGATAACCAGATTGTTTTCCCCCCGATCCAGCACTAATTGATGATTCCCGGACTGTTCCATGGCGACTGGTGTTTTAAGCGTTCCCACCTGATTTCCTTTGCCTCCATATACGTAGAGCAGATGACCTTCATCATCGTAAGTAAACACCCGGTTCTGCGTCGCATCCAGCACACTGTACATACCGTTGCCCAGTACCTTCACATCAATCAGCTTGGACGGACCCGGGTTATTGCGGAATCTGATATCTCCTTTGACTTCAAAATAACCAAATCTCTTCAGCACATCCTCGCCGGATGGATTGAGACGTTTAATCGGTTCGCTGGAACCCGGGTCGATATTGGTCGCATATACGAACCCTTTGGAGTCGATATCCACATTGGAAAACTCGGTCGGTACAAACAAAACCATCTGCGCCCGCTGGGCTTTGGTTGAGAGCATCCGCCAAATGTATTCGCCGTAGTCGCGTTCCACCTTGTTCGTACCAACGTATCCAATGAACTGACCGTGCTCGTCAAACTGCATAATTCCTTCGTAGACACCCTGAGCCACCACATACACCCGGCCTACCCGATCCACAGTCAATTTCAGCGGTTGGAATTGAAAATTGGTCGCGAGGATATCAGACTCTGGCTTCGTAATCGTATGGACCAGCTGACCTTCTGCATCCAGGACAACTACGCGGCTGTTCCCCGTATCTGCAATGTATACTCGATCCTCTTCATCCACGAATAATCCACCTGGCGTATTAAAACTCTCCTTGCTGCCGTCCATCATAAATCCTTCGATTACCCGCAACAGCTTATACTGCGCGTCCAGGACAACAATTCGGCTGTTACCACTATCCAAAATATAAATCTGCCCGGAGGGAGAGACGTTTACATCACCGGGGTCTTTGAATTCGCCAATGCCCAGGTCGCTGCCCGAGATGGTCCGCTTGGGCAGATAGGCATCCGGTGAAGGAACGGCCTCTTTCCAGTAGTTGTAGTTATAACTCTCATACGGCGCCGGGGAGGCCGCCGCAGGCACGGCATTCACCAGCAGCAGCGATACTGCCGCCAGGAGAACAAGCCATCTTTTCACTGTGCGTGCCATATCGTTCCCCCTTATTCCTTCATGCCCGAACTCGCCATCGTCTCAATGATGCGGCTCTGAGAGAAAATAAACAGCGTGATGGGCACACTCATCAAAATAAGTGCTACCGCAGCACCTGCCCCGGCCCGGGATATTCCACCCTGAATGATCTGACCCGCCGCATAGTGCAAGGTCTTGAGCTGTTCACTGTAGATGTATCCATTGCCATCACTGCCCCACAGCATCTGGAACAACAGAATGATCAATGTGAGCCAGGCTGGCTTTACATTGGGCATGACAATGGACCAGAAAATCCGGTATTCACTCGCACCGTCAATTTTGGCTGCTTCCAGCAACGCATCCGGGATCTGCCCCATGAACTGCTTCATCAGATACAGACCCAATGAATAGGCGAATGCCGGAATAATGACGGCCCAATACGTGTCAATCCAGCCCAGCCATGACATGATCATATAGTTGGGAATGGCCGTCACGGCAGGCGTGAACATCAGGGAAAGCACAACGACCTGGAACATGAATACTTTGCCCGGAAATTTGTGCTTGGCGAGTGGGTACGCCGCTGCTGAAGCGAGCAGTACATGGCCCACGATGCCAATGCCCGTAATAAATACCGTGTTGAATATATATCGTGAAAACGGAACCCACGAGTCACTCAGCAGATTCAGCAAATCAGTGAAATTGCTGAACGTTGGATTTTTGACAAGTAGCGTTGGTGGAAAAGTAAAAATCTCATCCAGTGGTTTGAACGCATTATTGATCGCATAGATCAGCGGCAGCACCATGAAAGCACCAAATACGAGCAGAAGGGCAAACAGGGAGATGCTTCCTGATAAGGAGCGGTTCACCCGCTTTTTGCCTGTGGCAATTGCAGCCATAGCTATTCTCCTACCCTTCGAAGCAGTTTCTGTACCAGCAGATTGGTGCCCACCATAATCATGAACAGCACGGTTGCAATCGCCGAGGCGTATCCCATCTCAAACCGCGTTGTACCAAAGTCGATCAAATGGGTCACCACCGTCTCCGCCGCATAGTTCACACTCGGGAATCCGGCCAGCGCAATGGATACATCGGCCACGGCGAATGAGGTCGTGAGTTGAATGACTGCACCGAACATCAATTGCGGGCGCATCGATGGCAGGGTGATATACCAGAGCTCCTGCCATCGATTTTTGATCCCGTCTACCGCGCCTGCCTCATATAACGTCCGGTCTACGGTCTGCAAACCGGCGATAAACGCCAGAAAGCCTGTTCCAAGACTGAGCCACAATTGCACCAGAATGAGGATTGGCATAATGTAGGCTTCCGTTTTCAACCATTGGATTGGCTCCAGCAGAAATCCCCATTTGATCAGCAATCCATTGGCTATACCGTAGCGATCCCCCGAGAAAATCATTAGCCAGATAAAGTAGACATTACCCGAAATGGATGGCGCATAGAAAATCAGCGTCATGAACGCTCTCCATTTGGGCGTTAATTCATTAATGATCCAAGCAAATACGAAACAGGCAATATAACTTATGGGTCCGGTAATAATGGCAAACAGCAACGTATTTTTGATGGCAATTAGAAATACGTCATCCTCCAGAAACAGCCGGGTATAGTTCTGCCAGCCAATAAAACGCGGAAACTCCAGCATGTTGAAATAGGTGAAGCTGAGTATGATGGAGATGACCACCGGAATCACAGTGAACATGATGAATAGGATCATATAAGGAGCTAGCAGTGCATAGGAATGTTTGCTGGCCTTCATTTCCTTGAGCTTCCAGGACCACCATGATTTCATGCCCATGCCTGGTGTTTTCTCAGGAGGACTGTTTTGTCCGTCTCGGAGTGATATTTGTGACACTGTTAACCCTCCCTCTGCTTACGGAAGACCAAATTCATTACGCTTGACTCGAATCTCGTCCTGAATATACTGGGTGTAATCCATGATGGATTCCCTGGCTTCCACTTGGCCAACAACCGTCTTGTAAAATGCGTTGAACAGATGGCGTCCGGTAAAATAACCACCAGGCACTTCGGGAATTCCCTTTACCGTCTCGAATTGTGCTTTCAGATTCGCATAATCTTCAGCTGGCCACGGAAGTGAATCGAGTGCCTTGATGTTGGCCGTCGGATAACGCGCAGCCGCACCCATCAGCCCTTCCATCTCGCGGCCAAACTCAGCCTGAACCGGTGTACTGGTCCACCATTTCATGAACTCCCACGCGGCCTCCTGATCCTTGGCGCTTTCCAGCATCATGACCGCGCTGCCGCCACCCGGAACGTCCCGATTCAATGTTCCATCCGGCTGTACAGTCCCCGGAACAGGAACAAATCCCCATAAACCACGGATCTCCGGTGCAAATACGGACAGCTGGTTATACATCGTATAATCCGTCAGACCAATCGGCATCTGTCCGGTCCGGAAACGGTTGGCAAAGTCATACTCCCGCTCCAGCTTGTAATCGGTATAAAACTCTGTCCATTTCTTAAAGGTCTCAATACCGATGCGCGAATCCAGATCCGATTCCTTGTCGTCATTACGATAGAAGGAGCCTCCGTTCTGCAGCAGCATTGTGGCATACTGCGAGTTAGACGGGATATTGACCCCCTGCATGTTGGCTTGGGCCACCACCGGCATGCCAAATTCCATATGATTTTTACTCAGAATCGCCAGCAGGCTCTCGACATCATCCCACGTTTGAGGAACTTCAAGCCCCAGCTCTGCAAGCACATCTTTTCGGTAAAACAACATATTAAAGGTCTGTGTCTCCGGCAAAGCGTACACGCCTGAATCATAGGCGTACGGTACGATGGCACTGTCTCTAAACTCCTGTTCTACCGTGGTATAGTCACTGAACTGGGTGAGATCCACCGCTGAGTTCCGCATCGCAAAGTTTACCGGCAGATCATTGCCGATCTGCATCGCTACATCCGGTCCTTCACCCGATAAGGTAGCTGG
Organism: Paenibacillus sp. GL_099_B; assembly: GCF_057835695.1. Lineage (NCBI taxonomy): Bacteria > Bacillati > Bacillota > Bacilli > Caryophanales > Paenibacillaceae > Paenibacillus > Paenibacillus sp. GL_099_B. The sequence goes on along the minus strand of NZ_CM174430.1, from coordinate 1,843,266 downwards.
CAACAGCGTACCCATGTTAACCAGCTTCAAATTGACGTTGATGCCGCTCTCCGGTGTGAATGTCTCATCAATCATCGCTTTCATCGTATTCGCCTGATCACGACCACTGCCGATCCAGACCGTCACCGTGCGCTGATCCTCCGATGTGGCTACGTTCCCGATCTGGTTATAATCAATGAAGAACGAGTGATAGAATGTCTTCGCTTCATGACCAAGCTTCGCCAGCGGACCCATACCCGTTCCAGGAATGCTGCTGTCTAATGAAGCTACATAAAGTGCATCAATCTCAAGAGGTTGCTCACGAGCCTGCTGTACCCAAGTTCCCAGTCCGCCTGTGTTCGTTTTGTATGCGGCAAGTCTTCTTGGAATGGTATCCGGCTTGTCGATCATCTCATCCAATTGTTGGGCCATCGTTTTGATCAACGCTTCCTGATCGCTGGACTGGCCTGACAGAAGACGAAGTTGCCCTGCCACTTCCTTCAGACGTTTGCTTTCTCCGCTAAATACCTCCAATAGATTCGGAATCTGCTTCTCCACCCGATAATCCCGGAATTCATCCGGCTTGGTGCCTGTAATCATCAGAATTCTCCGGTACATGGAGTTCAGGTTGTACAGGCTGTCTTCCACATTGCGAATAAGTGGAGCGAAGTCGCCCAGGCTGTTCTCCAGCCGAATGACATGTTTGCCTTTATCCAACTGAAACTTGTAAGCTTCCTCACCGCCCAGCACATCAATGCGATAGTCGCTTTGGTAACGGAACGGCGCCTTTGTCATCTCCGCAAACGGAATCTCGCCATCGATGGTCAGCTTGCGTGTGGAATAAATGCCTTTGACAAAATTTTGCTGAGCGGTAAAACCGATATGATAAAGTCCACTCTCCGGTACTTCCACTTCCCATTCGATCCACTGTCCTGGCAGACGCCAGTTAAAGCCACCAATCGTATTAATACGCACCTGGGAAGCGCTGTACGGAGATACGGCAGAACTTGATCTTTCACTGGTTGGATATAACGTAGGTGAAGATTTGGCAACAGCCGCTTCCCCTTCAATTCGGATGAGCACATCCTTAGGCTGACCGGAAGAATCCGTCTGCTTGGCTCCTGCGGTTTCCGCATAAGCAACGGCTGGCTTCTCATTGAATAGTCGTATGGATCGAATTACCATGGGTTCGCGGGAGGATTTTAGCGTTAACGTGTGCTTCCCCTTTTCCAGATAGAACTTGAATGGAGCCTGTTCATACCCGTCCGAGTCCTGAAATGTTTCTTCCATCCAGCGGGGCTTCTCCACTTGTTTTGGACGAAGATCATTGCCCTGATTATCCTGTTCAACAGCTTGTTTCTCATTGCCCCATACCCGGTCAAACTGCAAATAGGCGGCTTCCGCAAACGGAAGTTCACCGTCAATGTACAATGCACGCTCAATGGCCGAACTCTTGCCTTCTACGGGAAAATAGACAGCAGAGAGGTTGTACAGTCCGGTTTCCGGTACTTCAACTACCCAGTCGATCTCACCTGTCTCCCCGGTATGCAGCGATACACCCGGCTTGCCCTCATAATTATTCAGCTTGCGTACCTCTTCACCCTCTGCCCGTATGTAGTCTCCTGCTTCGATAGTCATATCCACATTCGGTCGTGAGGCCTCGCCTGCTTGGGACAGATATTGTTCATATCCGTTCTTCTGCCTCGTCTGCTGCAAGATGGCATCCACCTCAATGGCAGGCAAACTGCCAGAAGGCACAACTGCACTCTTTACACCTGCACCGGAAGTAAGCAAAAGTATGACGCAGGCTGCCGCTGCTGCAATGACTATGGGCAGGATCCATTTCTTTCGTTGTAGAATTCCAGCCATCCTACGAGCCCTCCTCATCAAGGCTGATGCCAGCAATGCTTAATTGGTGATACAGGAAAAGAGGTACCCGTGCGTTAGCCCGGACACGAGGCACCCCTGTCTGAACCATGCTGGTATTATGGTTTGCCAAGTTTATCGACTGCCGCTTGTGCCTGCGCTTTATACTTCTCGGCTGTTGCTGTAACGGAAGCATTGTTTTTGATAATGTCGTTTACATAGTCACCGATTGGATAGCCCGCGTAAGCGTCATCCAGCAGGATGCGGCCTGTTCCCGCGATATGCTCGCGAATCATGGCGATGTCCTTCTCGTCGGTATAACGGCTTTCCAGGTAATCCTGACCTGGGTACTCTTCAATCTGCGGAATGTCGAAGGTTTCTTCATAGATTTGGTATACAATTTTAGGATCTTCTACACCTTTTGGAATGAATTTTGCTGAGGCAGCGTTGTTGGCGTATGTTACATCTTTGTTGCCCTGAGGACCGTTCGGAATTGGTACGACTCCAGCAGCAAAGGTGATATCGCCCAATTGCCATTCCGCAGCAGTGAACAAGGCCACATCTCCATCCTTGAACGTGTTGCTTTCCTCCCAGTTCGTTTTGTCACCAGTTTTGACTTTCACAACATTCTCCACGTTATACAGGCGTTTGACGAATTCGGCAGCTTCAATCGTTTTCGGATCGGACAATCCTTCTTTTGAATGTTCGTCATCTACGATCGTGCCTCCATTGGCTGCAGTAAAGTGACGAAGCACGTCAATGGCCCAGCCGGAGAACCCGTATACGTCAATTTTCCCGTCGTTATCCGTATCTTTGGTCGCCTGTTTCGCCAGTTCCATGAATTTATCCCAATTCCATTCGCCTTTGTTATAAAGCTCCTGAGGATCAGGCAGCGACAACTTCTTGAATAAGTCACGGTTATAGTGAAGTCCCAGACCGATGCTGGTCGGAGATTCAAATGCGTAATAGTTGCCTGCGATGGCAGGGTATTTCGTGATCAGGTTTGCCTCTTGGTTGATGTTATTCTCAGCTGTGGTGAATTCGGAGATTGGCAGCAGTTGCCCTTTGAGGATGGCGGGTAGTGCGGATTTGTACTCCATCTGAACCATGTCTGCGAACGGTTCGCCAGCCAGCGCAGTCGTTGTAAATTTGTTCATGTATTCTTCGAATGGCACGTTTACAAACTCGATTTTCACGTTGTATTTCTTCTCGACTTCAGCGATTTTATCCAGTCTCGCCTTATCCGAAGCGGTCTCCCCCGCTGGCTTCAGATCCCACCAGGCCGCAACCTTGATGACACGTCCACCCAGATCAGGTACATCGACTGCCACTTCTTCTGTTCCGCCTTCTTTGTCTGTCTCGACGGTTCCAGTGCTATTGCCCGAATTCGCTGGTGCATCATTAGCCGGCTGAGCCGTTCCCCCACCACTGCAAGCGGATACAAAAAGCATTACGGCCAATAACATGAGCGGCAAAACGTTCCATTTTCTAGTCACGATTTTAACAACCTCCCCGAATGTGTATACAAATCATGGTCCGGCATAACTCCCTGACTTTCATTCACCCTAATAAAATTCGATCACCACCACCATTTGTTATTTTACCGTTTGGTTTTGACAAACAAAATTTAACATAGCATAATGTAAGCGTCAACATTTTTATTGTTAACATTTTCTAATTATTCTGATAAAATGCTGTTATATCGCTTTAAAACCTTATGAAATAGCATATTATCCAAATACCATTCTGAGTACTTTCATATTCAAAACGAAATCCATTTTGCTATTTTTGTTATTTTATAAAATAACAAAAAGATAATATCTCATTCAAAATTCGCCTTTTTCTCCTGCAACATGTCCATCGCCGAGGTCTATTTGCGTCGTTACATGTATGAGACACTAACATTTCCACTTCTACAGCCGTTATTAGATTAAGAGAAATACATCATGATATACTATATAAAATGAACTTAACATTTACACGATAACGGAGAGGACAGAAAAAATCTGGAGAAGCGAAGCTAAAAGCTTTCTGAAAGAAAGCTGCTTCGAAAGCATAGGCTTAGCCTTTATCACCGGATTTCCCATTTGAGAAGGGATTCATAAAATCTGGGGATTACAGCGATCGAAAGATTGTTCTGGCCGCGTAGTAGTCTAGTGTAAAATCATTCGTTCAACTTATAGAGAAGCAGATTTATTTCGCAATGTAAGGAATACGGCAGAACTACGAGTGTAAGGATGGTATGATGAAGACGAAGGTAACAATTCAGGAAATTGCACATTTTACAGGTCTGTCGAAATTTGCGGTCTCAAGAGCACTGTCCGGAAAATCAGGTGTTAGTGAGCAGACACGGGACGTTATTCTTAAGGCCGCTGGCAAACTTGGATATTTCAAAGATAACAGCATGTTGTCTGGTGATATGTATAGCAGCAATGAACTTCAGGACCCGCAGAACACGCGGTGGAGCGGCACCATTTTGATTTTGTTTCCTAATGTTCGTTATCAGAATCAGGAATCCGTATATTGGGGGCCTGTTTTTAACGGGATATCCTCCAGACTGAACCAGAAAGGCATCAATATTCTTACTCTGACAGAGCCTTCTGCGGATCAATTATTCACATTGCTGAATCCGGATGCCATTCGGGGCATTATTACGGTTGGTTCCATCTCGACACCTATTCTGCTTGAAATTAAGCGTCTGGGCATTCCTGTTGTCATGGTGGATCATCTGGACCCCGTCTTTCATAGTGACAGTATTTTCACAGACAACTTTGCTTCCATGCGTGACATTATGCTCTATTTGCTGCGCAAGGGATTCAAACGGTTTCAGTTTGTTGGAAATACCAGTGATGCTCACAGCTTCTATGAACGATGGGTCGCCTATACTTCGGTATTGATGGGTCATGGATTGGAAATGAATCAGATCCCCGAACTAAGCAGCCCGGATGTGGATGATTTTCGCAAGACGTTCACTTCGGTCATTCATGAGGGGAATTTGCCTGAGGTTTTTGTCTGTGCCAATGACTTCTATGCGTTATACACCATCGAGGCTCTGGAGAGCATAGGGATTAGTGTACCCGATCAGTGTGTAGTCACCGGTTTCGATAATGTGTACGACAATATCCCTGTGCTTGCCACGGTTAATGTAAACAAGGAACTACTTGGTGCGCGTGCGGTCGACCAGATGTTATGGCGTATTGTGAACCCGGAGAGTAATGTAGAGAAAAAGCTGATTCTCGCTGATGTGATGATTCGGGAACAGTACGGAAGACATAGCGGATAAAACGGCAAGGTACCCATAGACACCAAAACACCCCCATAACCAGTGTTCGGCTGGCTTGGGGGTATTTGAATTTGAATGCCATATAAAAATAGTTAATGTTAAAAGTCCATTCTACGTATCTGTCCGTACATCATCCCAATCCTGATCCAGATAACAGATCAGCCAGTTCAGCGCACGGTGACGTTCGTAGGCCACCCCGCCATTTAGCCCACCGGGAGGTGTTTGATCCTTCATACGACTGTCTACACACACCCAGTTGTACCGGTAGATTAGGTCCGCTGCATCCAAAATCTCACTTTTTGAGCGAAGGTGTGACCCGGCTACAAAAGCTTCAAGATCGTCACATTGCTGCAAATACCCCACATCTTGTCCTACGTTACAAAGATTTACCGGAGCTCCAAGTTCCTCGACATAGCCTAGCGCCCATAACATCACATGATAAGCCTCATATCCCCATGAAAAGGAGATAACCTCCTGATGCTCTGCCCCATGCTGCTCCACAAATCTTCTCTCCACAGGTGAAAAAAATGAAGCTGCATCATACTTGTCGATTACTTCCTGGACCAGCGCTGCTGTATCTTCTGCGCTCTCCCCCGCTCCCAGGCATTCACCTTTGAGAGCTGCAATACAAAGGGCTACCGCGCGCTCTGCAACTTGTTCCACACTGCGGATCGTAGTATGCTCATCCCCCGCTCTTGTAGGCAAATGAACATTGAATGGGATTCCTTGCTCCGTTAGAAGTTGCTCGGAGCGCTCTTTGCGCAGCATTGCAGATTCTGACGGGGGTCTGACATCGTCCAGAAAACTGGTGTGCGCTGTTACTTTGTAATCCTCTACTTCGGATTCTCCGTTGACATCCAGCAGCAGCTGACCTTGCGCATTCAGTAAGGAGCCACCTCCCCAGAAGATGACTGCATCCAGAGCATCGGCCAAATGCAATAATTCATTAAAGAATTCTTCGGAAATGTCCTCTTCTGTCTCGATTCCAACAACCATATTCAGTGTAGAGCATTTAATAAGTACCTTTTCCTGTAGCGAAGCATTCTTTCCCTCAATCTGACTCAGAAATCCCAGCATCCCCTGAATCATTGCAGTAAATTCTTCAGGGTGGGTCTGGCTCGTCATGATATTGAAGCCCTTTGTCTTCTTACTAAATAACTTCTTGCGTGTAACTTGAATATGAGTTTTGTCTTCCTTACGCTCAATTGTATCCTGAGGGTATATGGATTGAATCATTTCAAACAACTGATCCAGGTCAAACTGCGAGCTGTATATCGCACAATTTCTCATGAGGTTCACCTTCTTCTTTCTATATAAGTTCAACTAATAAATATTTACACTCGCACTCCGATGACAGAACAACCTTCCGATCGCTGTTATCCCCAGATTTTATTGATTCCCTTCTCCTAAGGGAAAAATCCGGGGATAAAGGCGAATACTTCGCTTCTTCAGGTTATTTCTGCCCTCTCCGTTATCGCGTAAATGTTGAGTTGAACATATATAACTAGTCCTTATACGGATCGAATTCGTTCCCTCCGGCCATCGCGACACCTACGGGGCGAAGGGTATGGTTGATTTTCAAGGTATGCGCATGCGCATTCAGCACGTCCTGCAGCTTTTTGTACACAAATGGACTTTCATCCGTTCCTGCACCCCGAAGCTCCACACCATAAGCACGAATCGCCGCTTGCATCTGTTCCTCGCTGATCTCGCCGCCCATGCGTGTACGCAGCTTATAATTCATTTTGCCAGCCGCCTGGGTTCGGCTCATAGTGCGCCCTGCACCATGTACGGTGCTGCGGAAAGACTCGGTATTCTCTTCGCTGTGGACTCCTTCCACAATCACTGAGATATCTCCCATGCTGCCTCCCACAAAACCGAGCTGGCCCGGTGCCAGCGGCGTTGCTCCTTTGCGGACCACCATCACTTCTTCGCTCATATGCTGTTCTTTCCAGGCAAAGTTATGATGGTTATGAACCGAATACTCTGCACTCGCCCCAAGAATGCCGAGCACCTGTTCAATCACATAATCGCGCCCTGCGTATGCATACCGGCCTGCCAAAGTCATTCCGTCCCAATACATATCACCCAGTTCACTCTTGAGATCAAACAGTGTTGGTGGTTGGTCCATCGATTCTCCCGGCGCTTTGCCACTGAATGCACGTCCGGCAGCCAGATTCAGAAACCCACTGGCGACCTTATGCCCAAATCCACGGCTGCCAAAGTGGTTTGCAATCCATACTTTACCCGTCGCCTCTTCAACAAAAATATCGACAAAATGATTGCCGCTGCCTACCGTCCCGAGCTGGTTGCGCGCGAGTGTCTTCAACTTGTGCTGTAGTCCAGGCTCAATGGAATCAAACAGCTTCCAGTTGGCATCATCGAACAGCTCATGCTCGACAGGATTTGGATTGTTGCGTCCTACACCGAAGGATATGGTCGCATTAATTTTATCCATAATGACAGCAATCTGATCCCGGATATCCTCCCACATCAGGTTGGTGCGCACAGCCTTGTTTCCGCAGGCAATATCATATCCAACCCCTGACGGACTGATCATGTTCCGGTAGGCAACGACGCCCCCGATGGGCTGTGAATATCCTTTGTGATGGTCTGCCATTAGAGCCACGCCCAGTACATCTCCATACTGCGAGCAAGTCACCGCCTGACTGACCGCATTCTCCAGCGGCTCCCCCCAGACTTTAATGTTATCTACAATACGCATGATCTGGTTAACCTCCTTTTGTCTTTACTAAAACTTCCAATGAAATATGTACGTTGAAATATATACGTCCCTACTCATAACTTTCTTTATTTTACCAAAGAGAGGCCCTTCCCGAAACTATACATTCCTTCAGTTCAATGATATCCGTATAAAGTAAAAAAAGAGAGCTAGGCTCTCTTTTACATGATCAGTCCCTATTTTATTTCTTACTGATCTTAAACTTGAACTCCCACGTCGCTGTGTTACCCGAATAACGGCCTCTGTTCTCCGTCACGACAACCGATAGAGTCTTGTTGATTGATTTGGAAATGGAGGAAACTTTAACGTTCATACTTTTGCTTCCCAGATCAGGGATTTTGTCCTGCTCTTCGGCATTCGCTAGTAATTTCAGCGTATCTGTAGGTTTCAGATTCAACGTGACCGACGAACCCTCGTCCAGGCTCTTGCCGTTCACACTTGCCCCTATGGCCCATTCATTACCAACGGAATTGTTCTCCACCAGTTCTGCACTGACAAGCGCCACGGTTACTTTAACCGTCTTGGCAGCGGCATAGGATGTTGGGGAACATACAGCGAATACCAAACTCAGAATCATCAAGACATTAGCCCATTTTTTGAACACGAGAGTGCCTCCCTCATATCAGTTCATTTATTTCAAGACTATGCCTTATTCGCCCTGCTCCTTAAGTAGTCCTTCTACCTATTAGACATTTCCCGTGCTATATTGATTAATTAAAATGCTTCCGGTAACCCTGAACTTTCTCATCCTTGAAACCTAGTTTTTCATAAAAAATATGAGCTTCTTTGCGCTGATCGCCAGACACCAGAATCATGTATTCACATCCAAGATCTCTCGCAATGTGCTCAATCTGAAGCATAAGCTTCTGACCAATTCCCTGTCTGCGTACCTGATCGGATACAATTACATTCTCCACAACCATGAAGGGGTTGCACTGACCCGCCAGATCCATACATTCAATACCCATAACCGATCCGGCAAGTTCGCCGTTGTAAAATGCACCGAGTACATGGTAGTGTCCATTTTGTTGGATATAGTGAAACATCTTCTGCATTTGCTGTTCATTGGTCGGTGTACCCATCAATTCGTTGTATAACTGGCTTAGTGCTGGTAAATCCTCAAGTTCGATTGCTTTAATGGAAACCATAATAGCCCTCCTGATTTTGTCCTATTTCGCATACGTTGTCTTAAGTTAGGTCCTTTTTAAAATAATAATGGCTGTGTCCGGTAGGTGCATTCTCGATCGTTGTGATCAATTGGTAGCCATGCTTCTTGTAAAATTCAGGTGCCTGATACGAGAATGTGTTCAGTTGGATGAAGTCACAGGATTTCTCACGCGCAATGCGTTCAACCTCACGCAGCAGTTGAGAACCATAACCTTGTTGCCGCTGATTTGCATCCACCCAAAGAATATCAACCTCCAGCCAGTTCCAGCAAAGTGTACTAAGCACACCTGCAACAATCTCGCCGACCTCATTTTTGATATTGAAATTCAATTCTTCATAACGATGCCTTAATTCCTCGCTCACATGCGCAGCATTAAATGCGATAAGTTGCTGGCGAACATACTCTGAATCCTCTGAAGTACTTGGATTGATGTTTATTTGGGACATCCTCTTCTCCTCCTTCTCGTCATTACTTCGTGGTAAACATCTGAATAGGACCTTCCCAGTCAGGCACTCTAACCTCTTGGTATTTATTATGGGTATAGCGTGCAATGACTTTACGCCAGAAAACCTGAGCAGGCTCATTCGTCTCCATTTCCGCTACTTTCCATGTCCCGGGAAAAAGGTTGAACATATCAATGGCGGCTTGCGCACCAATTCCCAGCTTTCTGTATTTTTTCATTACAAAAAACTCTGCCATTTCGTATATGCTCGTTCCCTGTTCACTCTCGATTTCACGAACCAGTGCGAAGCCGGCCAATTGTCCTTCTACCCGAAACAAAAAAGGGTGTCTGCCCGCTTCTGTCCAATAATGATCCAGATACTCATACTCATATAACCCGTTTTCGTTGACGTCTTCCGGGTCATATTCACTAAAATCATATTTGTACAATTCCATCAGATTGCGCAAAGTTGATTTATGTTGGTACTCCGCTTGATGAATCGATAACATGAGTGTACTTCCTCTTTCCGTTAAATTCTGCAGGGGTTCTTTATTCAGTAGTCTCAATACCCCGCTCTGTACCTTCATCAACACTTCTCCACCTTTGTACCATCCTCCTTTTTTTCACAAAAAAAAGAAAGGACAGACTGTATATCATACAGCTGCCCTTCTTCCGATTTCTTTAATGTATTCCTCTGTAGCCATCCTCTGTCTACAATGAATCTTTTATCACTCGCTTGTAATACCATATGGACAACAGGCCGAAGATTGAATACAACAACGTATACACAATCATAACGATTACAGTCGGTGTGGCAAGTTCTGTACCGAAGAAAAACCAGCCTGATTTCACGGCAAAATAACTATGGCTCAGTCCCACAACAAGAGGAATGCCGAAATTAAACAACTGCTTGAACTGAATTCCGCGTAACAGATTGCTTTGCGTAAACCCGAGTTTGCGCAGAATCGTATAGTTTGATTTCTCTTCTTCGCTCTCATTCATTTGTTTGAAATAGAGGATACACCCGGATGTAATCAAGAAGGTGAGTCCCAGGAAACCAACAATGAACATGATTAGGCCCATACTGGTACGTTGATTATTTCTGAATTCAATCTGGGAGAAACTTGGGGCCTTCAACTGCAGATCTGCAAAAATGGCATACGCATTCTCTTCTTGTCCCGAATCTGTAATTTGCACACCGTAATAATCGGTCGCTCCCCCTTTTTGAAGTTTCGGATCAAGATCCTGCGCAAGCTCCGCATAAACCGATTCATCCACAACCGCCACGGGCGTACCCTGGGTATAGTATACGGGAAGGACTCCCTGTTTCGTGGTCCCGATTAGCTGCTGGTCAATCGTTTTCTTCAACCCGTGTAGAACAATGGGACCTTCATCCCGAATGGAAAAGAATTGCTGAATCACATTGCCATATCCCATGAAAATGACTTCGCCTGGTTTCAGATCAATGTTATCTACCATGCTGTCACTTACTACACTGCTGAACAATCGATCTTCCGACAGGGAATCATTCATCACCTTGGTTGCATCAATTTCAATATACAAAGGTTGTCTGTGCTTTTCTTCATATGGAATTTGTTTGTTATCCAACTCAGCTACAAAACGATTTTTCGCATTCGCCTGTGCAAATGAAAAATCTTCCGGCAGGCTTTCCTTGGCTTGTGCCTCTGCCGAATAATAGGAAATGTAACTGAGCGACAACAAACCTATGGCGAGTGCCGATACGGTAGTAATAATGGTCAGCAGCAAGGCATTCGACCTCATGCGAAACATGATGGAGGATAACGACAATACCTCATTAATGGAGAGATAGCCTTTTTTACTTTTGCGAATCAGATTAAAGAGAAAACTGACGGAACCTTTATAGAACAGATATGTCCCCAGAATAACCGAGAACAAAATCAAAATCATTGTGTACATTAACTGCTGCATATCCAATTTCTCGACACTAAACAGCCGCGCAGACAGTATGTAACCGAATACGATCAGAGCAATACCCAAGATACCCATCAGAATCTGCCCCAAAGATAACTTCTGTACCTGCTGCTCCGTTGTAGAAGATACTCGGAAGAGCGATAGGATGCTCTGTGCTCGGATAAACAGGTAATTCATCAGCATGATGAGCAAGTACATGACCGCAAAGACAATCAGCGTTTGCAACAGCGCCATCGGTGAGAAATATAGTTTTGTTATCGCATCAACGCCAATAATTTTGAACAAAATCATCAATATCAGCTTGGAACCCAGAAACCCGATTAGAATACCGATAACCATAGAACCAAAGTAGAGAATGCAATTTTCCGCACTCAAGATGCCAAATATTCTCCCTTTCGTCAGTCCGATCAGCTGAAACAAACCGATCTCCTTACTGCGTCGCTTGATAAAGATTGTATTGGCATAGAGCAGGAAAATGCCCACAATGACAATCAGTAACACGGAGGATGCGCCGATCGCAGCCGCTCCTTTCGTTGATTCAGCAACCTCATCCATGGAGGGATCATACTGTAGTGTCACAAAGGAAAAATACAGCGCCACACTAAAGATCAGGGCGAAGACGTAAAGATAATAATTCTTCAGGTTTTTCCTCAGATTGCGAAAAATGATGTAGTTCAGACTCATGGCTGCACACCACCCAATACGCCCTGAGTTTTGATAATATCGTTGAAGAAGGATTGCCGGGACTCGTCTCCTTTATTTAATTGAGTGTAGATCTGACCGTCCCGAATGAAAATCACCCTGCTGCAATAACTCGCGGCAAACGGATCATGGGTGACCATAATAATGGTGGCCTGATGTTTGCTGTTCATATCACTTAATTTGCCAAGCAGATCCGAAGCCGATTTGGAATCGAGCGCACCTGTCGGCTCGTCAGCGAAAATAATGCTTGGATCATGCACAAACGCACGCGCGGCCGAAGTCCGCTGCTTCTGTCCACCCGAAATCTCGGACGGATATTTGTCTTTCAGCTCATATATGCCCAGTTCACGGGCAATTTGTTCGAACTTCAGGTGTGCCTCATGCTTCGGCATACTCGTAATCGAGAGCGGCAGCATTACATTTTCTTTCACTGTGAGGGTATCCAGCAGATTATAATCCTGAAAAATAAAGCCGAGATGAAATTTGCGGAATTCAGCAAGCTGTTTCTCCTTCATGCCAGTGAACTCCTGGCCCTCAATATCAATCGTGCCCTGACTTACCCGATCGATCGAAGAAAGAACATTCAACAGCGTCGTTTTCCCCGAGCCCGAGGGTCCCATAATCCCAACAAATTCACCTTTACTTACCCCGAGATCAATCCCCTTGAGGACTTCCTGTTTATTTAATTTATTGCCATATACTTTATGAATTTTTTTGGCTTCCAGTATCCACATATCCCACTCACTCCTCTTTGGTATATCTCTATCATAGGCGGGATGTTTCAATTTATCGTGCGATTCACCGAACAAAAGCAAAAAGCATGTGACAATGTTGTCACACGCCTGCAAGGTGGATCATGTCATTTTTTCGCGGGAAGGTTAGCTTGACGCTAGTACCCTCTCCGGGAGCAGACTGTACCTTAACGTCTATACGAAGTGCTTGTGCCACCTGTCTACTCAAATACAAGCCCATTCCCGTAGCCGTCCCTTCCAGTCTGCCTTGAGTTGAAGTGAAGCCTTTATCAAAGATACGCGGTAAATCCTGCGCTTCGATCCCTCGTCCATAATCTTGAATGGTCAGTATGATATGCCCATCCTGTTCCTTGCTTTCAATGACAATGTCAGAGGAATGACTGTATTTCACCGCATTGCTAAGCAGCTGCCGTATGATAAAACCTAACCATTTGCTGTCGGTCAGCACCTTGGTCACATGTAATGACACGTCGAAGCCAATCCTTTTGGATATACACCACGACTTCAAGGCCCTAATCTCGCCATTCAAAATCGGTTCAAGCTCTGTTTCTTCCACAAACAAATCATTATGCATAAATGGAATACGCTTCTGGTGAAGCTGCTGATCGAGCAGTTGGTGAATTCGCAGCCATTCATACGTCATCTGGCCCTGCAGCTTGTCATCCGGCATACGTTCAATCATCAATTGCAGCGCGGTTAGCGGTGTCTTCACCTCGTGAATCCAGGCCAACATCTCATCCTTCTCCTGCTCCAGCAAAATAAACTGAGCTGAGGACTCCTTCCGATAACGTTCGGTCTGGGAAGTCACAGCATCGTGCACAATCCGTTCATAAGGGCTTTCAGCGATATCCAAATCTCCTGGATCATAGGTATGATCCCAGGCAGTTAATCTTTTGTAGAAACGCGTCTCTCTTGGATATCTCGCCCAGATAAACACGATGCATACGACCACATTCAGCACGACGATATATGATACAGATCGGAATGGAATGGACGTGTCGATATAGGCTACAAATAAAAAGATGAGCTGCATGCTTATAAGCAACACTAGCCAGCTTAGCTTTTCCCGTATGTACTTACCAATCATGTTTCAGCCTCTTCCGTTGCCATGTAGCCCTGACCAACTTTCGTTTCGATATAGCCATCGAGTTCCAGCGGCTCCAGCTTTTTGCGAAGGCGATTGACGTTGACCGTGAGTGTGTTGTCACTCACAAAATGTTCATGATCCCACAGACTGCGAATCAGGTCTTCCCGGGTCACAATCTGATTTTTGTGCTCAACCAGCACTTTGAGAATGAACATTTCATTTTTGGTCAAAAGGACAGATTCATTGTCATAGGTAAGTGTATTTTTCACATATTCAATGGTAGCCCCACGCCATGTGCGCAGCTCAACCCGCTCTGTATTGTAGTTATATACCCTACGCAGGATCGCCTGGATCTTGGCAATCAGCACATCGAAATGGAAGGGCTTCTGGATAAAATCATCTGCGCCCAAATGCATTGACATGACCATATCCGTAGGATGATCCCGTGAGGACAGAAAGATAATCGGCACATTGGAATGGGCTCGGATCATGCGACACCAATGAAATCCGTCATACTGGGGAAGCTGGATATCAATAATGACCAGCTGTGGCTGAATGGCACTGTATTCCTGCAAGACTTTGCCAAAATCCTGCACGCCATACACGTCATATGACCACTGGGATAACCGTTCTTTGATTTCACTGAATAACGATTCATCGTCTTCAATGAGCATAATTTTAAACATACCCTCACCACGTTTCTGTTCTTCTTGGGCCGACCAAACAATAAATATACAGCAAAATGACCGTTCCGCGTACGAATCGTTCTTCCGATCGCTGTTATCCCCAGATTTTTTTATTCCACCTTTCAAAGGTGAAAATCCGGGGATAAAGGCGAGCACTCCGTTTCTTCAGAATCGATTTCGTCCCCTCCACTACTTTCGCTGCTTATTGAACAATAAAAATTGTCGAACCAAATAAAATAATTAATTCTCACTACGTTTCAGCGCTCAAACAAAACACATGCTCCAGATTCATCAATAGAATTCTGGAACTATATGGAGCAACTCAAACGCAAATTAGTACATTTGATTACCCCTCCAAGGTGTGTAGAACCTTGCTTGGATCACTGATTTCTTCCATCCGTTCGATCAATTGCTTTGCGACATCTTGTGGCGATCTTAATTGGCCTGCTTCATAGACCTGACCGAATACCTCAGACAGTGCAAATTCCTCTGCACTTTTGCCTCTTGCCACAGCCTGTAGCTCAGTATCTACCATCCCTGGATCGAATGCAATCACTTCAACGGGATTGGGTTGCCCGGATTGTTCCATCGCTACGCACTGGGTGAACATGTTTATTCCAGCTTTGGAAGTACAGTAAGATGCCATTGAAGGTGCCGGATAACTGCCAGACCCCGACGATACATTGACTATTTTTCTGCGTGTGTTCAGGTGGTTGGTATGTTTTATAAAAGATGAAGTCAGAATCATGGGCGCTGCCAAACTGATGTTCAGATTAAGACTGATCTCCTCGGCACTGCACCGATCTATCGATTTCAACGGTTCCAGCATCGCTGCATTGTTTATGAGCCCGATGAATTCAACTTCTTGCGGTAGAATCTGTTCCAATATGCCTGAGACAAGATCGTCGATGCTATGAATATCTGCCAGATCAAACTGAACATGCTGGTAACGCTCGTAAGCTTCCTCCAAGTCAGACGTTCCGCGTGCAATACCGTAGACGTGATCTCCCTTTTCCAATAACAATTCCGCAAGCTGTTTGCCGATTCCTTTGGATGTACCTGTAATGATAAAATACCTTTGTCCCATATTCTCCCCGCCTTTCTCTCACTCTGTGCAATATTGGTTAAACACGTCAAATCTATGATCCTTCATCTATGACTACACGTTTGGTTTTCTCCACAATGTCACCCACAGGATGGGCAAGCCAAAACAATCTTCATCCTGATCCATCGCCTTCATCGGTCGCAGCTCCACGCATTCAAAAGGATCTTCAAGCAAATAGCGAAGCTTTTCCTCCGTAAAAGCCAGCCCGCCTTTCATCGACTTCTCACGGTATACCTCCCAATCGTCCATAACGCTCTCCGGTCCACCCTGACCGCCAAATCCTGGAGCAAAGCATGTCATTCCAAAATACCCTCCAGGTTTAAGTCCGTTCTGAATCATCTGTATGTAGGGAATTCGCTGATGTGGCAGCAGATGGTGAAGACAGCCCGAATCATAGACCAGATCGTACTCTTCCTGTGGCGTGAGTTCAAATGCTGATTTGCATTCAAAATTCACTTCAAGCTGTTCCTCCACAGCTCTTTCCTTGGCCCAGGCAATGGCTGCCTCTGAAAGATCATAAGCATCTACTTTATAACCCTGACGTGTTAGATATATTGCATTTCTTCCCGGGCCACAACCGAGCTCCAATGCTTTGCCCCCAGGTAATATTCCTGAGTTCACATGTGCTACCAGATTTTAATCCGGTTTGTTTGGAAAAAAGGGAATCGGCCGGTCTCGATCCTCGTAAAAAGGTTCCCAAAATTGCTTCGCTGATCTGAATTCTGCGTCATGCATGTCATATAGATCCTGGACATTTTTAATCGTCTTCTCCATAACCACATTCCTCCTCGAATCCATATAAATTATCTTTCATATTCCCTCTTATGTTTCGATCTCTGTGCTCACCATTTGCCCGCTTCATCACGGTTTATACGCTAAATCAACTACCCTCTATTATAACATTTTTACCCAATCCAACTCTATTTTTCTTGTATGATTCCGAGCCAAAAATGGTCTATTTACATGTAAAAACGACGTTTAGAAGAAGGAACTTCCTGTCTCCCAGACGTCGTTTGAATCATTTGTATTCATGACTCGATCAGCTTAACTTCTTCGTTAGATACAGCACCACATCGTCATCGATAATCGTTTCATCGCCCCACTTTAGATAACGATCATGCTTGTGAATGCCCTGACCATCCGGTATATATCCACGACGGGCATACAGAATTTGAGCTTTGCCATAATCGGAAAATATCCCGACACCAATCCCGGCAGTATCGGTTCGTTCCTGAATAACTTCCTCTGCCCGGTCCATCAAACGTGATCCAATTCCCTGACGCTGATACTTGATCAGCACATTGAAATCATTAATTTCCGGAATGCCTTGTTCCCTGAACGACGGGTAATACGAATTCCACAATACATTTACGTAACCGGCAAAAGCTCCAGCGAGCTCCGCTACCAAAGTCACCCGTTCACCATTCTTCTGTTCTGCAAGATATTGAATGTACTGCTCTGCCGATTTCACCCAACCCTGTTCCTGGAATGCCTGCGAAATTACAACCGCATCCCCTTCATCCAAAAGTCTGATATGTATATTCATCGATGTAATCTCCTTAATAAGTTATTTATTTCACTGCTAGATTCCCAATCTGCTTCTAAGCGAGGTAATATGGGCAACGTGGTGTCTGCCATGCCATGCATATACGCCCAAATTGTAGTCCAGTCTGGTCGTTTCTTTGGAAGCGGGATGATAAAAGGTTTTGGCATAGTCTACATCTGTTAATGTGTTCAGTAGCGCTACCCAACGTCGATGCAGCGCATCCAGGATTTGCAGGGAAAACTCGACATCCAGCTCCCGCGAATCACTCAGTTCAGCCCATCGCTCCTCGTAATATGGTCTTATCGTGGGGTTATCCTCCGTCAGTGCCAGCTTGAAACGAACCATGCTATTCATATGGCTATCTGCCATATGGTGTATGACCTGTTTGAGCATCCAGCCACCTTCCCGGTAGGGTAACCTCAATTGGTCTTCACTCAATCCTTTGACCGCTTCGCGGGCGCGCTCCGGCAACTCCGCAATATCCTGAATCCACTGCTTCCGCTGCTCTGATGTGACCTCGCCTGTATATTCAAATGTTCCAATCGGGTACCTCAAATCCATCGATCATTCCTCCTTGGTTAAATGGTTTAAATATACACAGTGCACCGCCTATGGGGCATACTCCATCAGCCAGCAGTCTCTCATCTGTCCTTCGTGCAGCTCATGTTCTGGTAACAGTCTGACCTTCCTGAGACCACACTTCTCGTAACAGGATATGGCTCGTTCGTTCCATGATTGCGG
The DNA here is from genome assembly GCF_057835695.1 of Paenibacillus sp. GL_099_B. Lineage (NCBI taxonomy): Bacteria > Bacillati > Bacillota > Bacilli > Caryophanales > Paenibacillaceae > Paenibacillus > Paenibacillus sp. GL_099_B. Next base: position 1,825,213 of record NZ_CM174430.1, on the reverse strand, counting down.
GTCCATGACCACTTTCCGAGCTTGCTTTTCGTTGACTAGATAGCCCAACATTGATTTTACTAGTTGTGTACCAATACCGCGGTTCCAGTAATCAGCTTCTCCAATAAACTGATCTGTTCCATAGATGATTTCATCGGTGTCTCCATAACCATACTCATTCCGTTCTTCCTCCTCCAGTTCATAGAACTGGATATAGCCGATCGGTTTACCTTCGTGTTCGACCATACAACGATGTGCCGTATCCTCTTGTCTATAAAAGTGCTCTCTGACCAAATTCAGATCATGCGGCCGATCACGGCCTTCGTAATATTGAAGTACTGCTGGGTCAGACAACCATTGAGCAAGGCGCTGTTCATCCTTTTCATCCAGTAAACGTACCGTAATCATCTCATTCCATTGATAGATTAGCATCACTCTGCATACTCCTTAATGATTTCCAGAGGCTCTCCTGAGACCCAGCTCAGGTCTTTGCCCAGTAATTTTTCCTGATGAACATAATAGATCATCGGTTGCCGAATCAGTTCTGCCTCCTCACCCAAAGGATGAATGGTAAAACGAACCTTGTACGTGCCCACTGCATCAGGTATGGAGAACCCCGCAAATTCAGTAATCGCTGTTGATGACAGCCTCTGTAACACTTGACGAAGAATCTCTTCCATTGCACCTGTGCTGCCGACGGAGCTAGGTCGAATAAATCGGTTGTCCTGTTTGTCATAAAAAGATATTGAACCCCAGCCAGCTACAAGGGGATATATAGTGTGCTGACCTTTATCTTCTTTTGTGCGTGTAATGGCTATTTGCACCTCGTATTCATCCGTAGCTGTCTGCCGAATCGTCCCCTTCATGTTAACATCCTGCGCTGTAATGCTTGGAGCCAGATTATTATATACAATGAAAGCTGCTACAATAATAATCGCAATGCCTGTTAGCCAAAATATCGTACTTTTTCGCATGTATTCAACCCCCAAGCTGATTAACCGTAAGTCTGAAGTAATTCACTCTCCATTAGCTTCTGTGTAACGCTGTCCAGTTCCGGAGAAGCAGACCAATCACTATGTGTATACAAACCATATTTAATCGTATGGATAACGCTATTAGCTGACATATATAAATTATGGTGTACTCCTGGTTGCACAATGATGTGATTTCCTTCGCCCATAACTCTGATTTCAAGCGTCTGATCTTTTACAAAATTTGCATAAGCAATCCAACCAGACTGCACAACATAGAACTCGGTTATATGGTTATGAAAATGGCTATTTTGCCATGCTCCCTGAGATGAAGCTATCGTTCTGCAATAATAACCGCCATCCTCTGAAACCATCTTGTATTTCCGTTCCCCGTTAACCATCTGCTCGAAGCTGGTATTCACATTATCTGGTCCTAAATTTTGTTCTAAAGTTTCTCTATCCAAAACACAACCTCCAGATCTGAAATACGAAGTCAGGCAATCATATTTTATAATCTTTCTTTAACGCCTTACGGCCTTCCAGATATATTTGTGCTCACGCACAGCAAGTCTCCCCTCAATCTGAATTTCCTTCAGCTTAACTTGAAGCTGCTCATGGTACTCAGGCTGTGTGTAATCCGGGTTGCCAGGGATATCGGAAAGAAAAATAGCGAACTCTGTTTCATCAGGGAAGACCATTAGGGCCTCATTGAATTCCTCAATTTCAATGTTTTCATACTGATTTGTATGCAGCCTTTCTCGTACCTTGCTTACATCGGTATGAATGCCAAAGATCACGCCACCCTTTCGCAGCAATCTCCCATGTTCAATAATGGACGTAGGTCCTCTGCGGTCATAGATCAGGTCGAACTGTTCGTCTTCGAAGGGCAACTCTGTTTTGGTTGTAGCGCAGACAAATTCAACATTGCCAACGTCACCGGCCACAAGCCCAGCCTGAGCGATACGCAGTAGCTCCTTCGAGTTGTCAAAACCCGTAATATGATCGGTATAGGCCGACATTTTTAATGTGAATTCACCATGACCACAACCTGCATCAAGCACAGATTTATACTGAGGCAGCAACTGCATTAAGCGCGCTTCAAATACATCTTCTGCGGAATTGCCCTCCCATGTAAATACCGATCTGCCCTTGTATCCTCCGTTACGTTGTCCGATCATGTCATACCATTCCATGCCCAATAGATATCCCCCCAGAAGAAAATCCCATATTAAACAACATTCGACACAGATAAGTCGATTTCCCTGTCCATAGGTTAACTTTTTTCTCACTTAAGAGTTTTATCTATCCTCATCTTGTGCTTGTTAAAATTTGAAACGCTTCTCTCGTAGGCGCCGTATTATGCTCGAAGTCGTATTTTGCCACTTGGATAAACCAATAGGATGTGGAGGTTGAATGAATGTCTTTTTTTAAGAAAATGTTAGCCAGTGTAGGTGTTGGAGCAGCCAAAGTAAATACAGAATTACATACACCTGAGGTTACGCCTGGAGGAGTCATCTCTGGGATCGTGTACATCGAGGGTGGAGACGTGGAACAGAATGTAGACCGCATCTACCTTACGATCAAAACCCATTACATACGGGAGCACAATGATCGAAAAGTAAATGAAACTGCCGTTGTAGCCAAATACTTGCTTACCGAAGGTTTTATATTACAGCCTGGCGCCAAACTGGAGAAATCCTTCTCATTTGATCTACCAGAAAACCTTCCAATTACACTGCATCGTGCAGAGGTATGGGTTGAAACTGGGCTCGATATCTCCAGCGCCATGGACCCCTCAGACCGGGACAGACTCCATGTAGTTCCTACAAAAGATATGAACACTGTGCTTGATGCGATTGATCTCCTTGGTTTCAAACTGCGTGAAGTGACCAATGACTATGCTCCAAAGCTTGGTGGCAATCTTCCATTTGTACAGGAATTTGAATTCGTGCCAACGAGTAAGTTCCGTGGTTATTTGGATGAGCTGGAAGTACTATTCTACCCGATGGGAGATTCACTGGAACTGTTGCTCCAGATCGACCGCCGCGCACGTGGACTCGGTGGCATTTTCTCGGAGGCGATGGGGACGGATGAGAGCTTTGTCCGACTGCATCTCTACGAGAGACACCTTGCACGGGGTGCGGATTCGGTTGCCCAAGGTCTGGAAGAAGTCATCTCCAAGCATCTATAATCTATTAAAAATAGATCCAAAAACAAAAAACAGTTCTCCTACCAACTTTCATTGGTGTAGAACTGTTTTTGGCTATGTTTTTCTTTTATTAATAAACAATCAGGAACGCTGTGTCCAGCGCTGTATCCCCGATCGAAGTCCATAGTATGCAGCAGCAAGCAAGAGAAATCCAACGGCAGCGATCAGAATGGAAGTAGAATCCCAACGGGCGATGGTGCCAAAAGCAACCTTGGACTGCAACATCATAACGGATGAATCGGTGTTCATCATTTCAGGTGTATGATTCAGCGTCATTAACATTCCTTGAACGACATTCCAAGCCATAAAACCCAGTGTGAATAGCAAAGTTACCAACAGGGATTCCACACCTAATTGTTTGTTGATACTCATCATTTTGCCTCCTCATTTACGGTTTGACAACACTTTGGAAGTTATAAAATTCACTACATCATCTGTTGTTTGCCCATCCGTCTGAATGTACTCTTCAAAGCGTGATCCATGGAATGCTTCGACACACTTAACTGCTTGTTTAAAAGTCCACCCATCAGGCTTATCCCCGCGCTTCAACAATCTCTCATGTAATGTTTCCATGGATGTCATCAGGGTAAAATGAAAAAGGTCAGTATCTAGCTCTTTCAGGCCCCGATGGATGTAACTGAACTGTTCTGACTTGTAGATGGTCATTGGAACAATCAGATGTTTGTCATACTTTTGCCTGATTTCACGGGCGACTTTCACGGTAAGGACTTTCCACAGCTCCATATCCTGAAAATCGTCCGTTTTCTCCACTTCCATTCGGACGTCATCCGCAATCACGTTTCTTAACATGTATCCAATCTCTTCAGGATCGTAGATCATGCTGTTCGGAATTAGCAGCTGCAGCTTGGTTGCAGCAGAGGTTTTACCCGAGCCAAATGCCCCATTAATCATCACAATCATAGTGACGCCCTCCTGCGTATCATATTCAATTAGACAAGAGGTGCTCCAACTCCTGTTTCAGGCGATCTTTGTTCGTATCCACATATTGATAAAGGAGTTCAAATACCTCTTCATTATCCGATTGCATACTTAAATTACCCGCTTCCAGCTCCACCCGTTGCAAAACCTCATGGATCTGCTGTCCATGCGTATTCAGGGTCGTCGTTACATCCTGCTCGGAGAGTGCATTCACATTTTCTCTTAACTGCTCAGGCGTTACACCACTTTCGGATAACATATGCTGGATATTCTTCAGAATCTCTGCATCTGCATCATTGCCTATGCGCTGCATTGCTTCCGTCGTTTCACCCAGAAACTGCCCACTCGCATTTTCAAGAAAACCAGTAATGCCACTCATGGATAGCTCTGTATCCAGATCTATGATCAGGATGGTATCTCGCAATACTTGTGGAAGTTCAGGTCCACACTCCCGAATGGTCGTAAATTCCGTACGATACAGATCCATGGCAACACTCCCCACCACTTCCTCACCCGACATGCTGTCAAACTGATCCAAGGGTAATAATTGCTGCAATTCTTCCTGTAATTTGTTCATCTCTCTGCCTCCTGTATCTCTCTATCTATATAAGTTCAACTAATGAATATTTACACTATCACTCCGATGACAGAACAACCTTCCGATCACTGTTATCCCAGATTTTTTTGACGCCTATACATCATAGCAGAATATATTAAATAAGTTTATCCGATGCAAGTTTGCACCAAATCACTTCCCCGCACACTTTACACGGAATATGGATAAAGTTAACCTGCACTTGACCTTTGGAAAATGATCCGCTGTTATGATCTTGTCATCAAGAGTCTTGGGAGGGGTTATGATGCGCCTGGCCTTGTTCACCGACACCTATGTTCCGGAAACCAATGGTGTTGCCGGTACGCTGCACCGCTTGAGTAATCACTTGAACCGCAAAGGAATTGAGCATCTGTTATTCACACCGCAGTCTGTTATTGAAGGCAACGATGCCGCTCCGGTCCGTTCGGTTACCAACATCCCCTTTTTCCTCTATCCGGAATGTCGTATCGCCTTACCTAATCGAGCATCCATCCATCGAGAGCTAAATACCTTTCAGCCAGATCTGCTGCATATTGCCACTCCGTTCAATATGGGTCTTTTCGGTCTCAGATATGCGCTCAAATATCAGCTTCCACATGTCATCTCCTACCATACTCACTTCGATCGGTACCTCGAATACTACAAGTTGAAAAGTGTCATTCCTCTGTACTGGAAGTATATCCAATGGTTCCACCGAGCCTGTGATGCAACATTGACACCGTCTCAGGAGACCTTAAACTCATTGCAATCAAAAGGTATTCAACGTCTGAAGTTATGGTCCCGCGGGATCGATTGCAGCCTGTATTCACCTGATAAACGAAGCTCCAATATGCGTACTCGCTACAACATAACGGCTCCTCTAATTTTACTCTACGTTGGACGAATTGCCCCGGAAAAAGATATCGCTACCCTCACCCTTGCCATGCAGCAGTTGCCAGAACATATGCAAGCCCGTGTACACTGGATCATTGTAGGCGATGGGCCATTGCTTCCCAAAATGCGTATGCAATCCCCACCCAATGTCACTTTTACGGGGTATCTACATGGTGAAGATCTTGCTGCTATGTATGCTTCGGCAGATCTCTTTGTGTTTCCTTCCTCAACAGAAACATTTGGCAATGTGGTGCTGGAAGCGATGGCTTCGGGATTGCCGGTTCTCGCTGCGAATGGTGGCGGTGTCAAAGACTTGGTCACACATCATCGAAGCGGTGTTCTGTTCGAGCCGGGTAATGCGGATGCATTGATTCGAGAGATATGCCTCTGGGGAGATCATATGGATCAACTGAGGAATATGGGTCTTGAAGGCCGAAATCTTGCTGAGCAGCGTTCGTGGGATCACATTTTTGACAGGTTAGTTGGTGATTATGAGGAAGCCATTGAGAATCGGAGAAGACGCACGAAAGATCGAATCATTATAGCTTGATTTTCATAAAATAACCGAATTGAATAATGGATGATCACTGCTGCTCCAAGATCCGCCTATTGAAGTTTGGATATTCATATCCTTCCTCCTTCCAATGAGGAAATTTATATTTAATACGAAGTATTAAAAAAAGAGCGGAGATGGCTAATATCCTCGCTCTTTATAACGCCGTCTACAGACGGTTAAACGTATGGCTTTTTCGATCAGAGATAGATCCCTTCCCCGGTCAAGACGTCTAACATTACACAACTGGTTCAAAGGATATCGTGTCTTGCATAATACTCCATTCTACCCTCGGTCTAGCCGCTGCCCCTTCTGCATTCAGGACATTACCGATCCATATCTCATCGGTCTCCTGATTCTGCAAAAAGTGCCGGATCGCTGCTTTAATCAGAATGGATGTATGTAAATCCAGCAGCTCATCCAAAGGTACCCAAAATAAATCCCCTTCGTCTGATGGAATAAAGGCTCGATGTGTCGTCTCACCAAAATATACAAACTGCTGCCGAACTTCACCTTCGCTATACTGCAACAAAACATATCGAAGACGGAAATTTTCAATTTCCGCTTGCTTGAACCCCGTCTCTTCTTCGATCTCCCGGTAACTGGCAGTCATTGGTGAATTAAGCTCGCCGTGCTCCAAATGCCCACCAATACCACCCCAGAACTCAAAATCGAACAGCCTGTTGCCTGCTTTTTTCATCATCAACATGTCGTTGCCATTACTTAAAAACGCCGTAGCCATTTGTCTAATCTCCATGTGCACCTACCTCACTGTTCTGTTATGTAATATTGTGTTGTTTGAATCTAATCTGACGATCTTTTCTAGAGTAGGCCTTTTAGTTCACCAAGATGCTCAATAGCATGCAATGGTTTGGTTGTAATGCTGTCCTGCCAAGGCTGATTGACCTTCATCCAGATCGTGCTCATGCCTACTATTGCCGCTCCTTCAACATCATTGACGGGATGATCTCCAATGTAGATACACTGCTCGGGAGAGAGGTTGAAATGATCCAATGCCAATTTAAAAATACGAGGATCGGGCTTTTTGACTCCAGCCTCTTCCGAAACGATAATATGATCAAAATCATCCCGGATACCAAGTTGATCGATTTTGCCGTACTGAATCTCGGTTTTACCATTGGTGATTAAACCTGTTTTATATTTTCCTCTTAGATGCTGAACCACTTCTCGCGCCTGCTCCATCAATACAGCACTTCTCACATACTCTCTGCCATAGAACTCCATAAGCTCCGCGTGAGGTGGATTCTCAGCCCAAGGTAATTCATGGAGCAGCTCGTTGAACAACAAATCTTTGTCCTTGTAACCGTCCTCATCAAGCTCAATAATTCGTTTAAGAATATCATCCGTAGTCTCAAGATGAGCAAAATAAGTGTTGATCAAGCTCTGGCTGAAGCCTACAAAGGTACTTGTTCTGTTGAGAATCGTATTGTCCAGATCAAAAATAATTGCTTTAATATGATCCATCGTCATACTCCTCCTGTCTGGTCTGTAAAACGTTCTTTCCTCAATAGTTGCTCCAGTTTCCGATTGGTTTCGGCCTGCTCTTGAATTAACCGTTTCGTATTACTTTCTATGCTGATGAGTGTGACCGTCATAATAATTACACAAATGATCCCAATAAACCCCATAATACTACTCACCTCTAACGTAATGTTTATTCTATTCTGTTAGCTGCGACTACCATGAATTATAAACATGCAAACCCAACCTTAGATCAGACCAGGGCTGGGTTTACCTTGTAAAACTCATTTTCATTTCTTCTTTTTGTGATAATGGTAGCCTGTGCAAAGGCCCTTTTGTTTGGATTTCGCGGAACAATTATGTCCACCATTTTTGTCCAGTCTACCTGGATGGGCATAAGCTGAAGAAGATACACCAATAAGTACGACAAAAGACAAGATTACAATGACAACCTTTTTCATAAGTCACCCTTCGATCACACCCTATGCTTTAGGGCTTAATTCATCCTCCATCATTCTACATGAAAACCCATAATTAGGATATCCTTATTACTCCAAAATTTGCTTATTCTATGATTTTAAACTTCCTCAACGCATGTGTGATGCCATCCTCACTTGCTCGCAGTGTGACATAGTCGGCACTTTGTTTGACGCGCTCTCCTCCGTTTCCCATCGCAATGCCAAGTCCCACATACTCTAGCAAATCAATATCATTTTCACCATCGCCAAAGGCCATTGCTTCCTCTTTCGATATATTCAGGTGGTCGAGCACTTTCCCTGCCGCTATCGATTTGGATACTTCGTTCTCTTCCAGTACGTTAGACACGTAAGGATGAAACCTCACGAATTTTAATGCAGGGAATCTGGATTGGAATTTCTCCACTTCGTCTTGATCGGCATATAAACAAATGCAATACACTTCCTGTTCCAAAGAACTGATGCTCAAGGGGTACTCCATCAGACCAAGCGTATCTCTCAATGCATCGATGACACGCACATCCGTTGTGCATAAGCCATTCATTTCGAATGACTCTGTAAAATAAGAAATACTGCTGCCGTTCAGCTCGGCAAATTCACTGAATTCTTTAACCATTCGTGCAGAAAGCACCGATTTATGTATCACTTCTTCACCGCTCTTGATCAATGCCCCGTTAGCCGAAATCATGGTATCAATACCGAGTTTCCTGAAATCTCCGCATAAATTGTACGGTCTGCCAGTGACCAGCACGACCTGTATGCCCCTACGAACCAATTGTCGAATCGACTCCTCTGTACTTGGAGAGAGACTTCGATCCTTCTCACTGAGTAATGTACCGTCCACGTCCATAAATACGATTTTAATCAATGGAACACCTCCTATGCTATATCAATTGAACTAAAGCATATTTACACTTGCCACTCCGATGACAGAACAACCTTCCGATCGCTGTTATCCCCAGATTTTTTTTGATTACTATTTTCAAAGGGGAAAATCCGGGAATAAAGGCGAACACTTCGCTTCTTCAGGTTATTTCTGTCCTCTCCGTTCTCTTGTAAATGTTTAGTTCAATTGATATAGAAATTAAAAATTTCAATTCAAAAGGCAAGTGCACAGTAAACTTAGTAGTCTTCCTGCACTTGCCTTTACATTATCGAGTCTGGACGTTCTGGCTCCGCTCCATATACCACAGCTGAAACGCCTCTACCGCTTCAAGCGGTATATCGTTTAGCGTATGATGCAGAACAGGTTTGGCACGATTCACGGTTTGAATCGAAGCAACTCCAAACCAACGTTGCAGTAGATTCCGGGTGATCTGTACCTCAATGACTTTCTCTCGCTTGGAGATGTATAGTGTCGAGGTTAATGCACCCGTTCGCAATTGGATAAAGTTCTGATTCAGGACGTATCGAGTATGGAGAAAATCAGTTATTCTGCATATGCCAATCCACAGTAACAGAATAGCGGAAATCATCCACCAGGCCTGACTCTGTCCCAGAATCACTGGTTTGAAATAAAACAGTAACCCTGTTGCAATGATCCACACCCAGCTTGGTGTCAGCATGCGCAGCCATAATGATTTGCGTGGAAGCTTTTGCATCTCCTGCGTAACCTGATAGGATGGCAGAATCTCTGAGATCATATCGTAAGCTTGCTTCACAGGCAGAAAAGGATAGAGCGAGTTAACTTCCTGTTCGGATTCTCCCACACCACCTGCTGTCGTTAGTTCCACTTCTGCCAATCCTAGCAGTCTTTTCATCGGAGACTGTGTGATTTTCACCGCCTGTACTCGTTCTTTCAGGATCGAAAATGCGGTCTGTTCCAACATACCCTTCGTAATGTAGATACGTTTGCGATCAGAGGATATTTGGAAATCACCATACTTCACAAAGGTTCTGACAATACCTAGCATAATGGAAACAGCAATAAGTCCAGTAATGATCAATGCGGTAATCCACCAGGTATCCAGCCATGTCAATAGGATGCTTTCCGTCACTTTTTCATCGGGAAAGAAATCTTTTATCGACGAATAGAGCGATCCAAGAATCGGAATAAGCACCAGAAAGCTGAGCGACGTAAACGAAGCTTTGAATATATCTTTTCGAGTGGACTTGTAATGGACATTCCGTTCAACCTCTTCTTTTACAGGTAGTTGAATATCTTCTTCCAGTGTTACGTGTTCAGGTCGCGTCACTAGTTCCTCATTTGGTTCTACAGCATCACTGACGACATTCGCTTTCGACATATGCCCTGCTACAACCTTTTCAAGCCGATCCGATTCCGTAAGTGAAACGACTTGCAGCTGAAAAGTAGAATCTTCTCCCTTGATGCCCGTCTCAAAACGGATGGATGTGACTCGGAACAAACGATGAAACAGCGACGTATGCCGGTTTACGTTCTGAATTTTGGTATAGGGTATCGTTCTTCTTGTGCGATTAAACACCCCACTGTAGATCTGAAAAGCCTTATCATCTGCGGTATAACGTAGTGTAAACCAACTCCAGATGATGCTTATCACACTAACCGCGATAGCCACATAGAAGACGATTCTGCCATACATAATCCACGTGGACGCCGAGCCATGACGGAGAATAAATAAAAAAACGATAAATGCAAAAGAATTTTTCACCAGTTTCCACAAACTCCAGAGCATGGCTAACGGGTGTTGTCTTTTCATCTCGTTCATTCATCCACCTCATTAACCCTTGCATAGGACGCAATCTGATTACGCAGTTCAAGCGCCACTTCCTCTGGCAGCGCCGGGATCGTATGAGATGAACCCATCGTGCCAACCGATACAGAATATAGGCCATATTTTCTCAAAAGGGGACCTTGGTTCGTCGTGACGGATTGTACTTTGGCCATGGGAATGATCTGATGTACCTTTTTCAAAGCCCCATGTTTCAATTGCAAGAACTCCTCATTCGCATCGTAATACCAATGCTTGTATAACAATGAAGGCCGGATAAAAATCTCCCACACCGCATACAGCACTGATATGGCAGTCAATCCCCACAGCAACCAACCAATCCACGCCCTCCATCCATAGACGGAATCCAGAATCAGCAGTGCTGCAAGCACAATCAACCCTATTCCGTTCGATATACTCGCACTGATTCTCCATATGGTTATGGCATCCGGCGATAAACGTTGCTCGGGTGTACTCTGTATGTACTGCATATCTTCACTCCTTTTTCTTACTGTACGAAGAATAGTCCTCTATCGATGCAGAAAGATTGACTTAGTAAAAGAGATGACCCCCGTTCAATACAGGTCGTCATCTCTTAGTCATTTTATTTTGCAGCAAAATCCTTCACATCACATAACCACACCATATGGTCCGTGCCTTCACCCCAGTAGTTCTTTGCCACGGCATAGGATTCTCCAAACTTCCGCTGCCATTTCTTCTGCGCTGTCCGGTACCCACTATCCAGGCAAAATTGCGTAATCTCACGTCTCTGAAGTTCAGTAGCCAATGCCTGAATGAGAGCAGAGCCAATTCCCCGACCCTGAACCTCTGGCAGAACGTAGAGACTACCCAATTCCCCTACGTGGTTCAGTTGGTGGTCTGTGCATTCTTGAATCTCCTCGCCGCAAGGTCCATACGAAATGGTGCCCACGACAGTGTCTTCCCTTTTGGCCAGCAAGAAGAAAACATTCGATTCCTGGTTGTTGTCAGGATGCAAAGCTGAGTAAAGCATCGCTTTTTTGTGTTCAATTTCATCCCGTATGTCTTCGTGCAGGGAACCCAGCCCTTCCTGTGTAAATGCATTCGTTATGGATGTCTCGAATACCCGCCAGGCACCCTCTATATCCGATGATGTTAAAGGTTGAATGGTAATCAGGTGACTCATATGACCGTCTCTCCGTTTCAATAGCTATATAAATTAAACTAAAGAATATTTACACTTGCCACTCCGATGACAGAACAACCTTCCGATCGCTCCCCAGATTTTTTTGATTCCTATTTTCAAAGGGTAAAATCCGGGGATAAAGGCGAACGCTTCGCTTCTTTAGGTTTTTTCTGTCCTCTCCGTTATCGTGTAATTTTTTGATGAATCTATATAGTAAACTGACTTACCGATGTAATTTGTAATCTTCTATGTCAGTCCGTATAACTTTGAATCAGTTTCCTCACTCGGTTTGCATCCTCTATGGGTATGCTGTATCCTACGTGGGTATCCTCATGGTTAACCAGAAGGGCTGACTGCTTGGGATCTTTGCCTATGGAAAAATCATACTTGGTTAAGGACCCATCTGCATCTGTTAAGTCCATCTTGTACTCCACGCTATAATCAAGACTTCCCGCTATACGCTCCGCTTTGTTTATAGCCTCGATTACGATTCCAATCTCAACCGGATCTTCGAATTCCACATCCTCACACGCTTCAATCGTGAAGTTGGGGTTGCAGGTTAATGTAATGAGCGAAGGCAGAGCTTCTTTCGGAATAGAATTAGTTCCATTTGGAGGATTGCAACCTGCAAGTAGCACTACAAAGAGACCTAAGAGAATCCCTGCTTTTTTTATTAGCATATGAACCTCCCGATTCTTACATAGAACATGAGCGTAAACGCTCTACGTAATCATCTGTATTTAGCTCTAGATGCTTATGCTGACATGCTGCAACTCGGTGTCCCATCCTTAGAGCAACACTTTTAAACCCTGGGCGGTATCGGCCACGAAAGCACTTATCTTTATGTCTGTAATGAATTTGGGGAATATAACCAGTGTTCAAGCCTGCACTCGCTCTGTTTGTATCCTCACAAATAACTGCTCCAAATCCGTATGAAGATCCGGCTGTTCGTTAACGAGCAGGCTTATGTATTCCGACCCGCACTCATAGAAAACAAGACGATTAAACGGAGCTGAATCCCCCATATGATTGATTTCCAGTCCCAATTTCTCCCGAATTCGATTCTCCAGATAGCGCGCGTAACCTTCGTTCCATTCCAGCCAGTTGAAGTACTCCCCTTGTTCTTCACTCAAAGAGCTGATCAAGGCTACTCTCGCCTCTTTCACTTGCATGAGATCCTTACTCTTCAAGGCTGACAGCAACGAAGTGATCCGCTGGACAACCATCTCATTGTCATAAGGAAACTCATAATCCAGTTCCCATGTTACACGTTTGATTTGCTCCATCTTATGTTTGATCTCAAGTCGGTCACCCATGTCGGTGTAATGCTCATTTACGTAACAATGGACAAATTCATGAAAGAGGTAGACTTTCTGCTCAAAATTTTGGAACGCCGCATCCGTCACCACTGCGCACATCCGCTCATCCATGTGATGCACTCGAAACGCCGCAAGGCATCCTTCGGGAATATTCAGGTCATCCGGGACGGTTTTCACCCATTCATATTGCTGCGTCTTGGACGAATAATCATAGATATATAATAAAGTTTCAAATGCCACAACCACGGGATAATAGTCTGCGAATAAAGGATGTATACTGACCAAATCTTTTTGAAGCTCCTGCAATTCGTTGATTTGCTCTAAAAAAGTATCCATGTCATTTACCCTCTCTTTAGTTGAATGATGAATTAATCATATCAATAGAACAACAATAAAACACTGAGAGAAAAATGATAATTCTATTGTTGAGTGATATTTCTACAGCTTAGAACCGTTCTCCTCGTTTCTCATATAGATAAATGTCCAACGCCTGAATCCCGAGTTTAGCAAGTTTGATAAATAAAATGAGGGCATATACACCCAAACCGAATAACACCAAGTTAAATAAAACTGCGAATGTTGAAAAGAATGAAAAGCTCATCACACTTCCTCCTTTTTTATCAACGTACTGAATTCATAATTCATATGATCATCATTATTTATAAATAATCAATTTATTAATTCTCCAAACTATTTTAGCATATTTTACCTCCCTTTACTTTCTTCAATCAAATCACTCATTCTTGATAGGCTGAATTCTAATCATTAAAATCAAAAAATCTTCCCCCGAACATCCGGCAGGAAGACTTTACTTAAGACTTTTTTTATTGGATACGTTCACCGCTTACCACATGCCAGTGTTGATGCTTCGAATCCTGGTAAGTCCCCAGGTTAGTTACGATTTTGGAAGAACCCGTCTGGACAACCATGTCCGCAGCAACCTTTTTGATAACGCGCATAATTTCCAATAATAGTTCATCATTATTATCTTCTTCCTGTGAAATGAATGATTGGATATGGATCTTTGGAATAACAACAATATGATGCTTGTAGTATGGTCGGGTATGATGATAAGCCAGCACCTTGTCTGTTTCCATAACGATATTTACTTTGGTATTACCACTAAGCACTTCATCACAATAAAAATCCTGTGTCATATACGATCCCCTTTCACTACTTAGTTAATATATCCCGCTTTTTTCAGCACATATTCCGTGAACGGGTTAATTTCTGGGATTGGTATACTCAGATCAAAATAACGCAGTTCCAGTCCTTCATCATCCATGACGGTTGGTTCGCCCTGAATTTCAGTAGCTTCATAGACAGCCATGATATTATACACTTCATCTCCATGCGGATACTTGTAATACATGTCCTGACCTGAGAAAACGGTAATGAGTTTATATGCACCCGCTCTCAGTCCAGCTTCCTCATATAATTCACGGGCAGCAGCTTCCTCCAAAGATTCTCCCGGTTCCAATGATCCGCCAAGGGTTCCCCAATCCAGACTATCTGCACGTCTCTGCAACAGCAGATGGCCCTGCTCATTGAAGACCAACACACATGAACCAGCCATGATTAGAGGACGCGAACCCACCAGCTTTCTCAACTCCATGATATATCCCATAAAGATTTTCCCCCGTCTGTAATCAGATAAGTTCAGCAATGTGCTCTAAGACTTGGATTTAGTCAAGATTCCTTTGTCTACGGAATTTTGGATAATCTGCTGTGCGTACGTCCACAATGTTTCGGAACCGTTCTCAATCTCCCGATTTCTATTTAACACCTGTTCACTTGTAATATTGTATTTCTGCCACGTATCTCCCTCATTCTGATGATTGTGGATCAACGGCTGCAACCGATCCATCGACGAAGCAAACTGCGCTTCATGGGTCTCCTTTGCCTCAAACTCTAGCCACAGGTTCAACAGTTCTTGGGCCTGTTCCTCCGGTAAAATCCCAAATAGTCGATGCGCAGCCTTGATCTCTCGGTCATATTTATCCGCATGCCCTACCGTATCGTAGGCAAATGTATCTCCGGCATCGATCTCAACGAGGTCATGAACAAGAAGCATCTTAATGACTTTGAGAATATCCACCTCCTTGTTGGAGTGACTCTGCAAAATCAAGGCCATCATCGCCAGATGCCAGGAATGCTCTGCATCATTTTCAAGTCTGTCGCCATGGATGATTCTCGTTTTTCGTTCAATCGTTTTCAGTTTATCAATCTCAATAAGAAATTGAATCTGACTCTGTAATGATTCGTTCATTTAACTCTCCTTTCAGCATTTTTTTCCAAACCCCATCAAGAGAGATTGTACCAGTAAACTCTGTAATCAAAGTTCAGAGACATACCCACACCCTCTGCCAAACGGATTGAACCTTCATTATCTGGGGAACAATCCCAATACGGATGAATACCTTTAATCCTGCATTCTTCTACAAATGCTCGCGCTACCCTTTCACCGTAATTTCTTCTCTTGTATGCTTCGATAGTTTCAATATCAATTGCATGCCACTGATCTGATATAAACGCCGAAAAGCAAACACTCGCGATATCCTCGCCTTGTACTGCAATGTATCCAAAGCCATGTTCCAAGAACTCATCCATGTTATCCCAAAAGCGTGAGACTTTGTCCTTCAGAAAAGATAGATTGTTGAACTTCCCAGCTTTCAGTAATGCCTCGTCTAATTTGAGAAGCCTGACAACCTCATTCTGAGAAGCATACCCTTCATGAATACCCTGATGACTTAGATGTTCAGTCATACCTTGGTCTGAATCCAATGTGAATACATGCTGAATATCGCTATGGAGCTCTTTATTCGCGGCCATATGATGAAGTACATCTTCCCAGCTTTCATCCGCCACACCTACCTCAACTGTGTGGATATTTAATCTTAATAACTCAGGTTCTATGTGTTCTTTCATGAATTCTTCCAATTCGTTCAGGAAGGGTTCACTTCGAGCGTCTCCGATCAACTGAAAACCGTTTTGTCCCGTCACCCAAATTAACGCTGCTGTGATATTCGCTGCATCATCAACGTAGATTCGGCCAGGATTCAACCCAGATACCACGGCCTTCACCTCAATATTTCTGTATAAGTCCGTGAAGTGCCTCAACTTATAGAATTCATGCTTATTAAGCTCGCTAATCATCAGTTCATTCCCTCCCGAACGACACTCAGGAAATACTCACGATGATCCGGATGACAGGCAATCAAATATGGCTCTGAATTCATGCCTTCAAAGGGAATCCCTTCAAAATCCATAACAATGGCACCTGCTTCTTTCGCCATTAATATGCCTGAATACAAATCGTCTCCTTCCGAATTGTAGAGCACAATGCCGTCAATATCCCCCTTAGCTAACATGCACCACTGTAAGGTTGGAGCCCATAATCGCATCATTCGTTTGAAACGAACATCCAGATGTTGACGTAGCCGTACAGCCTTCTCCTCATTTTGCACCTGATGTCCCTGAATCCATCCAATGGTCCCTTTATGAATATGCTCTTTCTTTTGGACTTTCATGGGGTTCTGATTACAACTTGCCCCATTCCCACGTGATGCCACAAACAAACGATCCACCAGAGGTTCGTAAATAACTCCGAGGACGGGTTCTAAACGATACATTAATGTAATGGAAACGGAAAATATCGGTAGGCCAATGGCAAAGTTGTTTGTTCCGTCCAACGGATCAATCATCCACAGCCAGCCACTCGGGCTAAACGAATGGTTTGTTCGATGACAATCACTCCGTTCGGTTACTGGATCCGTATTTCCCTTTTTCTTTTGTTATTAAAGCTTTCCTTTATATGCATATTTCATAGATCCGAGTCTCTTCATCATCTAGCAAATATCCTTTACCGATATACGCCCAGTTATTTTTTTCATAATAGTCCGTCAAATCCGTACATAAATACAGCTTATCGTAGCCCTTCGTCTTCACCTCATTAATCGCATGATTCTGTAGTTGCCCACCAAGGTTCTTGCCTCGGTATTCTGGATCAACATGAAGGCACGCAAACCACGGGAACAGATCCTGGCGGCTATTCAAATCACTCCTTAACAGAGCATATCCTCCAACAATCCTGTCCCCATCCAACAGTACATAAAATCGGGGTACATCACTCTCGGTTTCCACGGAACGCTCAATGCAATCCCGGTAAAAATGATAACTTGATTCCGAGCCCCACTGCTTCCAAAAGTATTGTACAGCTGTCTGCAGCATGTCCGGCTTTTGCCGAATATCAACTATCTCAAACATCACAGTCTACCTTCCTTATTATGTTCTTGTATATTTTTGTGGTAATAGCTGCCCAATCGTTGTTTTAGAATAACCCTCTTCTCCCTGCAAGATGACCTGTGTGTCCTTCCCATAATCACTAATCAGTTCTCTGCAAATACCGCAAGGAGATACCACATCTAACTGGATTTCCGCTCCGTTCGGTGCATCATTAGGATCAACTTCGGGATGTCTTACGGCCACGATCGTTTCGAATTCATGTTCCCCTTCCGAAATGGCTTTACCTATAGCAATCGCTTCCGCGCATACTGAGACACGACCGATATAGGCTTCCAGATGTACCGCCGTAAATATTTTTCCAGATCGAGTTCGTACTGCTGCCCCAACGTGATGCTTGCCCTCCTGATACAAACGCAAAATTACGTTCTTTGCTGCTTCAATCAGTTCCAGATCCTCTGTCGTTATAATCATCATGATGTCTCCTTTTTATTTCATCCAACATGTACTTCGCATAATCCAGAAGTAAATCATCACTTAGATTCACGCTTTCCAGCTCTCCGTTATATTTTGCTATACATTGTGAGATGACTTCTTTGTACTTCGGTAAAATATGAATGAGTGCCCACTCGCCTGCTTCTCGCTTGGAGTATATAACCGACTCTTTCACATACAATAGAACCCGTGATAGGTTCAGAACATAGTAGACAGGATTCTCCGTTATTTCTTCCATAGCTGAACCAACGTCAGATGTAATAGAGGCCAACATATATTCACGTTTTACGGGCTGGAATAACTCCTTAATCGGTTTGCCGACAAGCACAATTCCACGGTCAACAATAACGGCCAGGTGTGCTACCAGATCCGGATCTTCGTATCCACCGCAAAGATATTGATCATCAGTTCTATACTTTTCCCGGTGATACCCCGAGTAATGAAACTCAAATGGAGTCGGAAATGTCAGTTTAGCAACCGTAGACTCCAAAACAATACTAAGTTCAAACCCTGTGACAATATGCATTTCATCTTCGGTCTGCATCAATCTCTTCGCAATCCTTCGATAGGTATCAGCAGACAGCTGCTCCCGGCATACCACCAGTATATCGATATCGCTTTGATTGGGATGGAAGCACCCCATAGCCATGGACCCGTGCAAATAAATTCCTACCAAAGAGTCCGAACATTCTTCTTGTAACAAATGAGAAACTGTATGTAGTATCGCCTGTTCATCCACCTAAACCCTCTCCTTCATTTACGTTGTTACGTATCCAACTCCACTTTCATTTCTTCCACAAAAACAGCCGTGCCTCGTATTCTGACATCCATGTCCTGTCCATTTCTGACCACACTGACATGAACTTTCCCATCTCTGCCAATCTCATGCCCTTGCTCCACAACAAAATGAGTCTGATCCATTCCAGAATTCATATACTCCAAATAATAGGCACCCATCACACCGGAAGCTGTTCCCGTAACCGGATCCTCCGTAGTTCCCGAAAAGGGCGAGGAAAAATGTCTGGCATGCATTAGCGCATCTGAATCGCGGGTTTCCAAAGCAAATGGATGCAGAGAAGCTTTCGGATTTTCATCTAATATCTCAGGAAATAGAGAAGAATCCGGTTTCATTTGTTGGAAAGAAGTCAGTTTGCGAATCGGTATCAACAAAGTCCAGGTGCCTGTACTTCCATAAACTATAGGTGTGGATAGATCAATATCATCCGTGGTTAGATTAATGGATTTTGCCAGCTTCTCTATGTCACCTTGAATGGCATGAAACGGGGTTGATCCTGCTTCATCTCAATGTTGACCGTATCGCCATCCTGCTGGAACTGAATCGGCAATATGCCTACATTAGTCTCAATAGTGATCGACTGTTTATCCTCCAGTAGCCCTCTAGTCTTTAACCCATACATGGATGCCATTGTTGCATGGCCACACAGATTAATCTCATGACCCGGTGTGAAATACCGTAATCTAACGTCTGCAACTACTGAACTCATCACGAAGACCGTTTCATTAAAGCCGACTTTATGCGCAATCTGCTGCATCGCTTCTTCACTGAGGGAATCGGCATGAAAGACGACTCCAGCCGGATTTCCTTTACCAGGAACCATGGAAAAAGCATCATAATGATATACAGTGATTTCACTCATTGTAGTCCCACCTTATTTTCAGTTTATACGATGTGCATCGCCATATGACTCTACCACTTCACCATCGATAATAATCCCGCTACCATCTTTGCAAGCATAGATTGTTGTAGAATTGGCACGCGCGTAATCTCGTAATGATTCCAGAGCTTCTTCCGTTCCATCCCAATGTGGTGAAAATTCAAAATCAACGAGCGCCAGAGCCTGCTTGTCCATTAATCCAACATGGTTCTCGTCTGCATCTTTACCATATCCGGCCATTTCAATCGTTGGTGTAGTTAGAATACTACCCGCGCTAACTCCAATCAGAATGCCGCCCTTGTTCACATAGGAACGCAACAATCCCATTGCATTTCTCTTCTGCAATAAACTTAGAAAATAAAATGTATTCCCTCCAGATAAATGAATCGCATCGGTTTCAAAAATCGTATTGAATCTGTTTCCCTCGTATTCTAGGTCTAGATCATAATAATCAATTGATTTGATTCCCAGTTGATTATAGTAACGTCTCGTATGCTCGAAATATTTCCGTCCCGGGTCGGAACACGAAGGTACATAACCAATGGAAGGCTGGTCAGAGTTGAACAAGCTCAATATCCTCTGATTTAGTTGGTGGTTAGATTCGAAATATAAATCACTTAACAAAACCAACTTGGTCATCTGAATTCCTCCCTCTTTGTTCACTAAACTCTTTTTCTAAAATGGAGAAGAAATATTGATCCGTCCATTGATTGTTCCACCAAAGTTCTTCCTTGAACACAGCTTCCCGTGTCATACCTACATTCTGCATCAGCGCAGCCGATCGGACATTCTGAGCATTGCACATACCTATCACTTTATGGGCGTGTAACCCGTTGAATGCAAATTCTAATAAAAGATTCGTAGCCTCACTTCCGTAGCCCTTCCCTACATAATTCGGAAGCAGCGCGAATCCGAGTTCCCAGCTTTTTCTATGACCTACATAGCTCCACATTTGGATAAGGCCAATTGGTTCACCTTCTGGATCTTCCAAACGACGAATAATGAAATCATAGGCATACGGCTTTTCCTCCACAGTAAAAAAATGACTACGATATTTATCGCGAACTTTCTCCGTATCCGTTTCAACGGTCTCCTCAAAACTCCATATACTCGCATCACATTCAATTTTGCTTATAAAGTCGAGGTCATGTTCTGTGACAGGTGTTATTCTTATCTTCTGTCCTGCGAACTCCATTTCAAATTATCTCCTTTGTTTGTTTAGGCCGTCGTTCCCCTAGGACTATTGCATCTGCCCATTAATATATCTTCTATGACTTGAAGATGCGTCCTGAGCCCACAATTCCAACTCGATTCTACTAACCAAAAATTGATCTTGAACCTTGATGAAAGGAAACATTTTTCCTTCAAAGAAACCCGATGCCGAGAAACTTCCTTGTTCGGCCTTAATAATGTCCATCACCTGTTCTTTAGTCATACTCAGATACTCCGCCGTTTCTTGGATCGTCATTAATGTTTTATTATTGTTCGGCACATCCTGTTCCACTGCCTGAGTCGATTCACTAGCTCTCCCCTGATTTGATAGCAACAGGCAGCCAACTATGAACGATATTCCCAAAATGACACTGGCTAGTAAAATGGAGATCGGAATGGATTTCATTGTTTGGGAGTCTCCCACTCTGTATTAAGCATACCTCTACCAATATTCCATTGGGCAAGCAATGCTCGCTGTCTATTTTCCAAATCAAGATATGGTGCTGCAATACAGGAAAGTGTGTCGAACAGATGGATAAAATGAGGGCCCTCCTTAAAACGTCTAAGCCCGCCATACCCTTCATCATCCGCAGCCCATACGATCTTTTTGATCCCCGACATTAATATGGTGCATGAACACATGGGACAAGGTTCACATGTGGTGTAGAGAGTCAGGTCATTCTTCGTGTAGCGCTTCTTACTTACATCCAGCAAATGTTGCCCTGCCTGACGAATAGCATCGACTTCAGCATGTGCGGTGGGATCACATTCGGAGAAGACTCGGTTTCTTCCTTTACTAACGACATCCCCATCCGCATCCACAATTATCGCACCAATCGGATATGTTCCTTCTATTAGCGCCTGATCTGCTTCTTCCAGAGCCAAAACTAAATATTCATAGTCCGATAATCTCACGAAAAATCCCCCTTAGTTTAGATATTGATCTTTTATATTAGAGATCTCTAATCGTGTAATGCCCAGCTTCGCCTAGAAAGTCACTTCGGGTTAACCCCTGCTCTCCAAGAAAAGCTCTATAACTTGTTATCGTACCATCATGTGAAATGATAAAAGTACTCCCGCCCTGCTTTCTGCACCATTGAATTAGCTGTCCAGCATAAACCTCAAATAGATGTTCTTCCATTCGATTAATCCCATCCAACCAGCAGTCAAGTTCAAAATCAAGAATTTGCAACCCTGTATACTGAGTATTTAATTCGTCTTTCGAATAGATTTGATCACAGCGCAGAACAGAGAACTCCGGATTTTGAGGGAACATTCTCGGGCCAACGAGTGGACAGACCGTCAGTTTAGCTCTTGATGTTAAGAGGGATGCCGTTTCTATTGTTCGTTTCGTAGGACTCACCAACACTATGTCTTCTGGTAAGATTTTAATCTGATTTCGTAATTCAGTGGCCTGCCTCTTTCCTTGTTCAGTAAGTCCCGGATGCAACTGGTTTAGCTGATAAGGATAATGAAGCAAATGTTCAGCGTGACCATGACGAATAAATGTGAGATCCACATGCCCCTCCTATTTCTGAACGTAATGCTTAAGGCTCCCATAATTTTAACTGCTTCCAGGTTACTTTGCCGACCAGCCCGAAGATAATCCCTCCACAAATCCATTAACAAACGATGGAATAAAAAGTACAATCAACAAAATTAAACTCCCTATACCCCATCTAATCCATGTTTTGCGTTTGCTCCTTACACCTATGATGAACAATAGAACGGTAATGACGATTAGTGTTGCCTCCAGAAATAACATGAAAATAAACCTCCATTATGTATTGTATTACCGCACGAAGAAATCTCGTACTTGTACTTTAGTATCTCAAAGTGAAATTTTCAGAATCTTCTCCAGTTCCTCCTGGCAAGCAGCGCGGCTATATTCTGAATTGTCCAGCCAGTGCTTGTCCATCTTCAATAACTGATAAATCTCGGTCTCCAACTCTTTTCTTGCCTGAAGAACTTTCACCGTGCCTTCAACACCATGATATCCTTTCGCGAGTCCCCATCCTTGATTTGTGTAATATTGTACGAATCCAGCTGACCATTCCTTGGGTCTTTCCTGGATCGCCTTGTTAAAGGTATGTGCAAGATCCTCCTGATGAATATAGATTAGGAGCGGATTCAATGGTTGAACGATGCGCTCCAATTCCAGAACATATTGCACGTTTTCTTCTCTGGATTGATTGGTTTTCACCATACCTATGGTCAGTGGGTTTTGAATGAAACAACATTCGAATATGGTGATGGAATCATCATCCGCACTTATCACGCTTTCGGTAAAACTCCGCCATTTTTCGGTGATCAGCTTCACATTTTGTTCAAAAGGCAGTTCATAAATATCTTTGTTAAATATCTCCTGCACCACATAATCAGGGAAATCCACTCCGGATTCCTCTTTCATTTTGCGATACGGAATCAGGAAACCATCCTGATAGGCTGTAGCTTTACTCTCCAATATATGTTTACACGCCACGTGAGCATCCACCAAAGACCTGAACTCTTCCGCAGAATAAAAGGCAACACCATCATAATCAGCAGGGTGATCCAGATTCCCCTCCTGGATGAGTCGCACCTTTTTGCCCTGCTCAATCAGAATCTCGGATACCATCTTGGCAATCGTCGACTTTCCTGAACCCGGTAATCCCTCAATAAGTATCAATTGTTTTGTCATGATTTCATCACCCTTAACTTCATTCCATTCAGTTGTTGTTAATCGATGTCTGCAAAAATCCATTTCGCAGCATCGCCATCCGCTTTCTTTTTCCAAAACACCATGCTAGAGCTGACCTCTTCCTCGTTCTCTCTTAATTCAGTAACCATCACAAGTGCTTCATAAAGCTTCTTTTGCTCTCGAATGTTGATATCACTCATAGAGATGACCTTGCGAACTTTAAAACCTGAGAATCCTGAAGCTGGCACGCCTGAGACTGGCGACTGTGGATCAAAAAGGCTCATATAGCCCTTTTCATCCTCTTCCCATAAATAACGCATGCGGGAATTCATCAGTTTGACGATTTCCAGTTCATCACCTGTATACTTCGTTTCATCAAGGTAAACAGGAGGAATGCCTCTGTCTTCTTTGGGTGTTTCTGCTTCATCGTCCTTCTGCTTGATTGCTTCATCAGTAACGCTTTCCGTCACTGGAATCGTTGGTTTCTGTACAGCTTCATGGTTTGTTTTATCCTGACAGGCGATTAAGAATAGAAATAATAATGACAACGCAATTAACTTTTTCATATCCAAGCCTCCAACATATGCACAACTTCGCCAAGATCTTTGCACTCATAATCCGGTGTAATCTGTTGCGGTTTGGATTTACTTTTCCGATTCAACCATACAGCCTTAATTCCCGCATTTTGTGCTCCTTGTACATCACTGACCAGAGAATCCCCTATATGGATCACTTTATCTCGCTGCAAACCATACCTATTGATCGCTTCATCAAACATCTCTGACCTTGGCTTATAAGAACGAACATCCTCGCTGGTAATCACTCCGGCCACTTCAATGTTATGTGCCTTCATTGCGGCTTTCACGTCATCCGTATCGATATTGGAAAGGATATATACCGGAACTTCAAGAGAATGAAGAAAGGGAATTGAATCAGCAAATATACCAGGGTTACGCCAATGTGCCAACTGTTCCTGATTAAGCGACTCAGCTTGTAGATCCGATTTGAAATGGAGAAGCGTTTCTGCCAGAGATTGCACATTCAGCATTCTTTGCGTGGTAAACTGGCTGCCGTGGCTTGCATAAAACAATGTTGAAAAAGCCTTCCACCAGTAAGCACCGATCTCATCCGTTGTACATTCCACCTGCGCTGTCGCTTGAACTTGTTTATAAATTACGGGTAGAATATCATCATCTTCATGAACAACTGTCCCATAGAAATCAAGGAAAATAGCTTTCATTCTATTCCTCCTACTGGAATAATCTCAATCCCCGAAAAACTTCCTATGTATGTTAAATTTTCTCTGTAGGTACATCATAACCCATAATGTGGAATTTGCGAATGAACCAAATAACGTAATCCTCCCCCTCCTTACGGATTTTGCTCAACACAAAAACCACGATGCTCTGCATGTTTTCATCATACAAAGAAGCGTGGTATGTATAACCCCTTTCCAACATCTGAACAGCAACCAACTATCTTTTAAAAAACATGTTCATTACACCAGTGGCTTTAATGTTGATCTCATTACCCTCAACATCCATAAAAGTCTCATTATACGTAGTAAAGATTCCCACATGCTGTATATGCCCGCTTCTGAAATTAAGATTTTTTTCCTGGCCGTTCGTGATCTGTGTATACGTCGTTCCTTCATTAACATCGTAGGAGACATGTATACCATGCTCGCTTTCCATCCATTTATAGAAATCGGTTCTGGATGGATTGGTAAAAGCCAGAATCACAATTATGATAACTATAACACTAATAGCTATGGTTAATTTACTTATCCCATTTGCTCTATAATTAGCTGCTTTGTTATCATGCGTACTTGCCATTGTATGACTCCTTTCAAAGTTCCATTTAACTCATTGGTTGCTTTGCTTGCTCTGACTATGATCTGTTAAGCAACTGCTCGTCAAACCATACATCCTCATAATCTTCTGCAATCACAAACCGCCATCCCGGCGCAAGTCCGAGGTACTTCTTGATTTTGGGGTCCCAGTCATCGATGTGTATGACATGTAAAGGTACGAAAAAATCATCTGCCTCCGAGTATTCTTCCGCCCAAATATACCATCCGGTTGTATCTCCCTCGGGCTGAATACGCATTCCATGGATCGGTTCCAACTTCTCTTTGACGTTCCAGGCGATTCCGATCTTATGGTGTAGTTCGCTCGGTACATAGTCGGCATTATATTTCTGACACATCTGCATCTGTTCCTGGATGGAATCAGCATTTGTCATCATTAATCACCTCACTTCTCACATGTTGGATATGACTAAGGTTGTTCATAATATTGTTTATAGTAAGAGACCCATTCCTCCTTGGAAAAATCAACAAAGTCATATGGCTCACACTTTCTAAGATAGTTCAACTGTTCTCTCACTTGATCCCCATCCTTCTGTTCCAGATAGGTCACTGTCTTCTCATAACCGGCACCACACAGAAGCTGCACATCAATATAACTGCTCGTATCCTGATTCTTGCGTTTTGCCTTCCAGATCAGCACAGTGTCCTCTGCATTTCCGATGCAGAACACCATAATACATAAGGTTTTGAGATACTCATGATCTACTGCTTCTTGATTCTCAATCTCTTGCTGCAACAACTCTCTGATTTGCTGCCTATGTTTGGTATCTGGATCTAAACCATACAACTCCAAAACCTTTTCTTCGTTCATTTCAGTACCCCTTGCTTACTTCAGAATATTATTTAATTCTTCCGCTTTTTTCCTGCTATCTATTCTAGCATAGAAATAGAAACCAATAATGTGCAGTACGATGGATAGGACCCACATTCCAGGGAACCAGGGAGCAATCAATAGGAACATGTCTGTAGAAAATAACCATACGATCGCCATTCCTCCTGCAATATTAAATGTGGAAGAAATGACGATATTCCACACCGGTTTCATCGTAAAGTAGTTCCAAAGTGCATTGTACATTACGCCAAACAGTATAGCGGCAATAGCTGAAATCCCGGCAATATTCCATAGGTAACCCATTTCAAAGGACTGACTTTTAGAGAATAGTGTCAATAACAAGGTGACCCACAACGAAGTTACTGTAAAAACCTGAAAAAATGAATGCTTCAACTGACTAATCATGATAATTTCCCCCTAAAGTTTTTAATATAGAATCGGCTAACAAAGTAACTGGAACCATCGTTCAGATCAACCTGGATCCTGGCATGGTCTGTTGATGAAAATTCGCTAATACAACGTGTGTTGATAATCGTTTGATTGTTGATTTTCACAAAATGGGATGATCCCAAATCCTGTTCCACAAACTTCAGACGTTTGTTGAGCAAATACCTTTCGCCTGTGATGACACGTACACAGCACAACCGATCCTCTGATTCAATCGCGACCACCGAACTCAACTCGATTTGCACATTGCGATTGTTCTTGGCATTGATGACAACAAGTTTTGTTTCCGATTGGCAGATCGCTTCTTGGATACTGTCCCAATGGGACTTCTCATCAGGACGGGTTATGACCTTGGCCATGCTTTTTTCCATTAACAGTTCCTCTTCAAAAATGACTTTCATTTGCTGTTCCTCCTCTCACAACTCATATTACAAGCAAAGCCACGACAAACCCACAGTATTGCGTTTTGTTGCATGAAATTGCAGGTTTGTTACATCGGTACTGATTTTTCAGCGTATAGACACGATAAAAAGGACTACTCATTCAAGAGTAGCCCTCCGTGTCTCTCTTTCAGACTGTCATCTGGAATCAGGTTACCGAACTGTTCTCCAGATACATCTCCTGATTTTGCCGAATTATTTCATTCATGTGTAAAATAGCTTCCTGAGCAGCGGCTCGATATTTAGCGTATAGTTCTTCCGTTCTTTGCAGCAGGATTGGGTCTTTCTCCAAATCCGCAGGCAGGACCTCACGCCACGTATCTCCAACTTTATTTTTATCTGTAATCAAACGCTCGATGTCATCCAGCAGAGTTACCATTTCATTTTGGTTAAAATAGCGCATCCCATTCTTAATTCCATTCCAGCTCTTCATGTCAATAATGTTATACGCCGAAAACCAATAAAACTCTGCCAAGCTCTTCGTATGGTTATGATAGGAATAGAACAAAAATATCGCTTGTTGTCCTTCATGTAATCGCCGATATACCTCTACTTTTGCTGCAACATCTTTACCCCGAACGGAGATCAACATCGGTTGGACGCACAGCCAGCTAAGCTGCTCAGAGCCTAAATCTTCTGGTTTGACATTAACTTTCAATAACATGCTCCTCTCTACTTGCGATAATTGTACATTCGAACTTCACTAGTCATATGTTAAGGATTCTTTGGTGTTTCTACTGCGGGATCACTCTCTCCACCCATTCTACGTCTGGACGTTTCTTTCCTGCCTGTCGCTGGAACATGGTTAGACACTTTAGCCAATCCGAATTTGGGCATATTCGCATAGATGGTCTCATATGAACCGGATTGAGCTTTGTACGTTTCATGATAAATCCCCACGCTTCCATCCGATCCAATGGATTGGTTAAATCGTTTCCAAGCATCCAAGTGTAGGCCACCGCGTGCGTATTTCTCCAATTCATCATAAGATCTCCAATATTGCAGCAGAGTCACTCCACGCCAGCTCATAAAAAATTCCGTCCCCAGAAACCCGGTATCTGGGTTCATGTACAGTTCTTTAATCATCGGGCCCATGGATTTAAAAACAGGTAACCACTTATGTATGGCCCACAAGCGATTAACTCTCATTCCAATAATAAAAACAAAAAACTCGCCTTCGATCTCAGCCGAATATCTTCCCTTGTGTATGTTCGCCACATTAGTCCTCCTTTTTTAAAATTGATCTAACTAGCTAATATTAAAAGTTTCACTGGGCGTCACACCCTCTTTAATCACATGATCAGAGCACTATTCGGTTTGTCCACATTAACTCCATCTTTACCACTCCAATCTGACTCTTCGATCTTGGAATGATCATAATTCTACCGATACCTGACACTTTAA
The DNA here is from genome assembly GCF_057835695.1 of Paenibacillus sp. GL_099_B. Classification (NCBI taxonomy): domain Bacteria; kingdom Bacillati; phylum Bacillota; class Bacilli; order Caryophanales; family Paenibacillaceae; genus Paenibacillus; species Paenibacillus sp. GL_099_B. The sequence continues at coordinate 1,796,664 of NZ_CM174430.1, read as the reverse complement.
AGAAAACAATTTCATCCATGATATAGGAATGAAAAGTTATTACAAAAGCAATCTGAATTTCCGATTATTTATCTCTTAACTTAATACTATATTCACGCTAACGTTATACTTTTTTAATGAATAAAGGACTTGTATTTTGGGGAAAAGTAGAAGATGCGACACTATACAATTTGTACAATGTCGCACCTTTTCTGTATATAATCATAAAATAATATTGTGCATACAACCATCCATAATTAAGATTATATTATTTCTGATACTTATTACGTTCTTATTCAAAATTTATAAATCCAGATCCATATTTATCTCTCATTTTTTTCAGATTATTTAATCCTTCTTCATATGACTCTCCCGTAACAATATAGATAGCCTCTTTTTGATTCGCTTCGGTATTTACACCTAAAATTCCAATATCTCTGAAATTATTATCAAACCAAATAATACCAAGTACTGTAGCGTTTTGAGTGTTATTATAGATCAAATTCCCCATATTAATTCCATTCATTCTTTTGAGTACCTCAGTGTCAATTGTATCGTATTTTTCTGTTATTTCTATGCCGTTTATTATAATGGAACCCTTAAAAACATGCTGCCTAAATAACGGCCTGTTAAATGTTCCTGCTATATGGATAGAGGTGTTTTTAAGTGATTCGGGATTATTATCATTAAAAGAAACTGCAGGACGAATGATATCGATTTTTTTAGGGAATTGGTAAAATAATAGAATCATAATGATTAATACAATTGGAATAATAGAGAATTTCATTATTCTTTTCATGTATTGATGTCTCCTTACCTTCTAAAAATAAATAAGATTTGTGTAATTTAACAATACACAAATCTTATTTCTAAGCGATAGACAAATTAAAACAATATATTTATGGCATTACAACAGGTGATGCAGGAGTAGCAACAGGTATTAATCCAATGTTTTTGCCCCCAACTCCTATTATTGCGGCGTAGGTCACATAAGCGTTTCTAGCCGCAGAGGGATTTAAATATGCTGCAACCCCCATAGATCCATTTCTATGTGCTACGGTGTTATAATAGTTAAATGTATTAGACCCCACTACGTTTTTAACACTTTTTGTAGCGCCACTAACTTTGTAATTAAATGTTGGAATTACCCAAGTAGTTTCTCCAGCAACTGCGGAGGACATAAACGTCAATTCTTGGTTGTTGTCTGACTCACCCTGTTTCTTCACATACATGAAATCAATATTTTGATACCAAGATACCGTGTAGTTTGTAGTAATATCAGGAATTATTGTAGTTCTTCCAAAGTTTGCATCATTAACAAAACTTTTAAGAGCATCATAAATGGTTATTGTCACATCAATTGGTTTCCCTAATTCCGTAGCCCCTTCTTTAATAAGTGAAGTCACTAAATTTACGGAAGCTGCTTGAAGATTTATAGAACTTTGGATGACTTTAGCTTGTGTGCCCTTAAGAATAGAGGCATTACTATTAGATTCTGCGGTCAAATGTTGAACTTCATAAGTAACACCATTTTTTACCCAAGAATTTCGAATGCTTGACCATGTGTATTTCCCATTTGCAGGTATGATTACTTGAGGTGAAAAACCATTGTAAGATTTTTTAGCAATTTCCATTTTTTCTTCTACTTGTGAAGGAGATAAGAATTCGACTCCTAAAGATTCCAGTTCTTTACCCAATCTATCGTACTCCTCAAGGTAACCTTCTTTTTTCTGTGCTAATACAAGACCCCGCTTTTCATATATTTTATTTATTTGCTCATCGATGCTAGAAGATTGAAGGGGTTGGATACCAGAAGAAGTCATCTCATCGGAATTAGCACTAACAACACCTGAAAAGCTCATCAGCATTAGACAAATAAGTGTACTTAACACCATTCCTTTTTTTACCTTAGCCCACAATTTGTGAAGCATTAGCTCAACTCCTATAAATATATTTATCATACAATTTCTATAAGTTTCCATAAATAAAATATGACACTATGAATAATACATAATATTACAAAAAAAAATCAACAAATTATAGAAAATATAAAAAATAATAGATATTACCCATCAATAAAAGTTTATGATGAGCATTTTTTCTGCTTGTTTTATTCTTTTTTTAATAGCTTTACTATTATATCGATATTTAGAATCTTTTTTCTGTTATCAATTAAACGAGTATTGTTTCTTCGCTTATATTCATGTACCTAGGATTTATTAGTCGTTAGCATCAAAAAAATACTCCATATTAGTAACTTTAAATTCTTTTTCAATATAGACAACAGAATCTATCCACTGTTAGAAACATCCCATGTTGATTGTTCATATTTGTTCATATTTGATCCTTTTGATTCAATTATTAATGAATATCCATTATATCCGCATGAACATCGAATCCCCGCTCTTTGTCTAGCGATCAGCAACTTTCAGTATTTTTGTCTTCTTTCTATTTGAAAGATTGCATTTGCTAAAATTTACTTTCTTGCATGTATTAACGTCTGTGACAGAATCCGGTGGCTGCCAGCGATGTTTTCAATTTCAATACTATACTCAGACTCTAAATATTCAATGTGATGATGTTCATAGTATTTTTTCCAGAATGAAACAGCTGATCGGTTATTAGCCAGTTGCTCCACTTTGAATCTGCCCTGAAATTGTGCAAACACCAGTTCAACCGCTTGAGCCGCCAATCCTTGCCCACGATACTTCTTGACCAGAAACAGTTCTTGAACTGTAAAGTCGACATCATCATCTACATATGGAGGAGAGCAAACCAGCACAAATCCTATTACCTTTCCTTCAAATAGAATAAAAAACGGATGTAATTCAGCCCGTTCCAGATAGAGATAGGTATTCGTTGGATCGAATTTCCCCTCTTTTAGCAAATCCTCACCCGAGAATTCGGAAAGATCATACAGATAAAGGTTATACAAGTTTAAAAATAATTCTTTCTGACTTTTATCGATTCTGGTGATCTGTACATTCATGTCATTACACCTCACTTTATTAATGAACCACACTTTTCTATCTTTAGTTGCATATCACGCCCCTACTTACCACTTAAATGTATCGCTTCAACTCCAGTAAATATAGGTAAAGTTTAATTTAAACGATGAAGAATCCTTCCCATCATAAAAGGTTATGTTTAACCAAAAACGGACACGACATCGTCGCGTCCATGAGTAATCTCACTTATTTGATTAGATAATTAACTACAGGATAAGAAATCACGTTCCGGTCTCTATAGGTTGAGATCACTGCTTCGGAATGCGTACTTAGAATCCCATTTTGCAACATGACCGGTCTAAATCCTCGCTCCATCGCGCCATTATAGGTAAACAGAACACATTCCTCGGCGGCAAATCCCGATATGATCAACAGCTCAACACCGTGACTCTTCAGAATCTGCTCCAAGTCTGTCTGCCAGAATGCATTGGAGCTCTCCTTCGTCACCGTCAGATCCTTCTCATTCACATCAACCTCAGAAATAATACGATACGCCTCAGAATTTGAATTCTCCAGCCCTTCCACGTCTTGTACATGAACTACCACATGGCCGCTCGAACGAAGCACGTCTGCAACATGATTGATATATTCACAAGCGCGGTCTATTGCTTTTTGATCTAACTTATCCCGTACAATACTCTCTTGCATATCCACGATCAGAAAACCTATTTTCATATCATCTCTCCTCTTACTTTCTTTCTCAGCATCATGATCTGTCCAATATGATACGCATTATGAATACACAGATTGGAAATGACATTCCACCATGCAGCATTGAAGTACGATGGGATGGTCATCCCTAGTTTTACTTCATCACTTTCCTCTATAGCCTGTATCCAGCGACTAAATGTTGCACCAATCTGTGCAATGCTTTTCTGCCAATCTTCTTCACTTACCTGGGATGGGTTAATAATGAACGTCTCATCATTATTTATGCTATTGTCCATAACCACTTCACCCTTAATGAACCGATCCAACCAAGTTTCATTCCAGAAAGTCAGATGATTCACCAACCTCCAGATCGACTGTCCCTCATCATTCAGCCATAAAGCCTGCGCAGCGGTTACATCACGTAACATCTCATCCAGCGGCACAAACCAGCTCTTGTCATGATGACAGGCAGCGAGTTGGTCCAACAGCACCAATTTGATACTCATGTTCGGCTCCTGTCTCCTTTCAAAATAAAAACAATTAGTCCTTGAACAACTCATTCAGCATCCGGTTGCGATTTTCCAGGAAACTGCGGGTGATCTGATAATGTTCTGTATCTTCATACTCTACGTCCTGAATACCACCATCGTCAAAACTCAAAATGCGTGCACCCGGATAACCCAATAGAATCGGCGAATGCGTCGCGATAATGAATTGGGAAGTGCCTGATAGATCATGAAGAATGCGCAATAAGGAGAGTTGACGGGCTGGCGATAAGGCGGCTTCGGGCTCATCGAGCAGATAAATGCCTTTGGAATTGAATCGGTTCACGAACAGATTGAGAAAAGACTCCCCGTGGGATTGTTCATGCAACGAACGCCCACCATAATACTTGAGCGACTCCGGCCCCAATTCATCTACATGCGATGCAAATTGATAAAAGGACTCCGAGCGCATGAAGAAACCATTCGTGATTTTGGGCAACCAGGATAGACGCAAATAGTCACCTAATGATGATTCAGCAGCATCAATCTCAAATGCATTATTTTTCCCGCCCCCTGCTGTGTTAAATCCACATTGATGAGCGATACCTTCGAGCAGTGTGGACTTACCCGATCCATTTTCACCAACAAAGAAAGTAATGTTATTGTTGAATTCCAATCGCTCCAGAGACTGTATGGACGGTATGTGAAACGGATATTGATCCGGATTCTCGACTTTAGCAGACAGTAACTCCACACTTCGAAGATACATAGACACACTCCTATTTTATAAAGTTCGACTCCTGCTGGTTTCAGTCCTGTTTATTGATCCACGGATGGATGATTTCTTTGCGGGTGATGATCTCAATGGTCCTGATAAAAAACCAGGTGAACCCGGTATAAAAACCGATATGCGGAAATCGGAATGCCGCCGGTTTGTTGCCTTCGAAATAGAAGTGCCCAATCCAGGACAGGGCGTAATGGATAAGTGCCAGAACCAGCATGACTTTAAAATTAATAAACAAGAAAATCCAAGCCGCAAACGCCGATAAAAATGCGAAATAATGCAAGATGAGGTTGTTCCGATCCTGATGTTCCTGAAGATAATAACGCAAATCTTTGCGAACACGATTCAACATCCGGTCACACTCATTTCACCCTAAAATGTGATCATGGCTCCCTTTTCATCGAATACGGCAGTTGGATTCCAAGTGACTTCCCAGCAGTTATTCTCCGGGTCCAGAAAATAGGCGATTCTTCCGCCCCAGGCAGCGTCGTATGGCTCTTTGATTACATTCCCTCCGGCTGCACGAATTTTTTCAATAGTATCATCAACATCTTCCGCTTTATCCACATTGATTGCCAGCAACGTTCCCTTCAACCCATCAGATGCACTGAATTTCATACCCGTATCTTTCTCAAGCTCCTGAATGGGATATAACGATAACAATACACCAGTCGTTTCAAAGACACTGTACTGATCTGAACTGATTGCTGTCTCACTCCAGCCAAGCTTCTGATAGAACGAACGCAATTCAGGCAAATGCATCGCACCAATGGTGACCAGACTCACTCGCTGTGGAACCATTTTTTATTCCTCCCATGTACTGATAACGGTATGAATTCATCCATATAAGCTTCCAGTTCATTACATAAAAATGGCTACCTCCATCGTACCCCATAACGCGGTAAACATGAAACGGTTTTGAATGAAAAAAAAGAGAGCAAGCGGTATGCTTACTCTCTCTGTGTTAATATACAAATCTGCGCTGCGCCCAATAGCTGAACACAAAGATCGATACCTCTGTTAACAGCTTGGCTGCAATCAGCGGGATAATCAATTTTTCATTGTAGAAGTACAACAATCCGTAATTTAATAGCAGCACCAAGATGACCAGTGAGAAGTATTTCGGTAAAGACTGACGGACTCTGGACGTTTTCCCTGCTGAAAATACATACTTCCGATTGATCGTATAGTTGAAGATGGAGCTGCAAAGTCTCGCTGCAACGACCGATAGGAACAAATTATGCGTGAAGTACTGGATCACGAACAGTAAGCCAAAATCGATCAAGGCCGATAACACCGAAGACGTACTGAACATCAGAATCGGCATATAAATACGGAATGAATCTACCAATGGGCGAAAATGAGAGGATTTGTTATGATCCAGATAGACCGTATCAATAAACTCCTCCGTGATCTCATACCCTTCTTTATGTGCTGTTAGCAGCATGTTCATTTCGTATTCAAATCGTTCCCCCGGTATCTGGCACAGCCAGTCCAGCATCGAGTACGGAAAACCTCGCAGGCCTGTCTGTGTATCGTATACTTTCGTACCTGTCGTGAGAGAAAAGACGCCTCGTGTGACCGTGTTGCCGAAACGGCTGCGCGCTGGAATGGTTCCACTGAAACGACGACTTCCCAGAACCATGCCCGGGGTCGTTTGCTCCAATAGTACATCAAAGATGCGTTTGATATCATGCGGCAGATGCTGTCCGTCACTGTCTGCGCACACAATACCGCCCTGTGGGCCATGTTCCTTAATATGTTGGAATCCTGTCTTGAGCGCACGTCCCTTGCCCAGATTAACAGTATGTGTCAGGACTGTACACCCATAGGCTTCTGCCGTCTCGAAAATCCCCCTGTAACCCGAACCGCTGCCATCATCTACAATGACAATGGGTCCTAACTGAAACGTCTGCAACTGTAACACGAGATTCAATAAACGAACATCCGGTTCGTATGATGGAATTAATATGGTCATGATCATTGTCCCTCTTTCAGATAAAGGATGTCACTTACGCCGCGTTCCTGGTTTCTCCCCAGTGGATTATTAACAACCCGGCCCATGAAATACATCGTGGATGAGCCGCCGCCGTCCAGATTGTAGGCTTCCGTTGCTCCAAGACCTTTCATGACATCAGCGAGCTCTGCCAGTGTCATGCCACGGCTGTCATCCTGCCGTCCGTCCACCACAACGAATACATAATGATTCGGGGCGATCATGCCGATTGCTGTTCTCGGATTGGCATCCTGGATCGACCGGTTGCCGAAGTTGTTATCGATTTTCACACTGCTGAAGTCACTTACAATCTCACCGTCCTGAATCAGAATTGGCCCAAAAGATAACGTATTGGTCGCGCCTTCCGCCAGCAGTTCTGATGAGGATACTTCCGTCTCGTTATATGTCTTCATCGTGCCATCACTGAACAATGCCATCGCATCACGCACCGGATCATCCCGATATACCGTACCATTGCGGATAATTACGCCGTCATCACGGAAGCCGTAGTAGTCACCATTGATCGCAAAGATGGCATTGTTGGCCGCTGCTATCTCTGAAGTATTTTCGGTAATATTCGTGCCAAAGCTGTTATCTGCCAGAGCCGAGCGCAGGCTGCTCGCATCTGTCAGCTGTACATCTGCGACGTAATACGTAATCTGATCTGAGCCGGACCCCGTCTGCACCTTGTCGATTTTGACCTGCATATCATCGCTGGAATAGTTCCAGTCATCTGACGTTGCACTCACTTCTGTCGCCGTGGTTGAAGTATCGCTGGAGGCGCTGGTTGCTGATGTATTGTCATCCGCTACAACAACCTGTACATGCCGGATTAAGTAGCGATCTGCTAGGCTGTATATCACGGTACCAAGGCCCAGAACAATAACAAGGGTGATTATCAGCCATTTGCGCCTTGGTTTTGCATTTTTATATGGGTCGTTCTCGTTGGTTTTTGGATAGATCTTCATCATGTGAAGTTCACCTCTTCATCTAAGTTCTTAAGGCTCATCATAGGCGGGCTAGCTTAAATGAATCTGAAACAGGCTGAACGCAAAAAAAGAAGGTCATCCTTTCCCCCATGAGGAGATAAGACAACCTTCCATATAAGTGATAATGATGGATCTCAATCTATATATGTACCCCAAATAGGGACAAGTACGATGCTAAACAGCTTTTATAAACGTGACTATTCACCCGCAAAAAGAGCATCGTATGCAGGGCAGGGCTTCTTTTCTAGATAATCCGTTAACGCTTGTGGTTGCTTGGTATAAATATCCTTCAAAGACGTGCCCTCGTAGATATTACCGATCACGACCGGATGGCATAACTCACAGATGAGAATATCCCCATTACCGTGCAAATGCAGCTGTTTGGTCCCATCCACACAATTAGAGAAGTAGACACCAGGCTGTTCACGCAAACCCAGTTGTTCAGCAAAACGATCCATACAGGTAAAATATAACGTCGTATCTTCCTTCTTGTGCTTAATAAGCTCGTTTACGGAGTGGATGAGTGATTCTTTGGAAGCAATCTGGCTCCATTGACTATGTGACATCACAATGCTGTTCTGGATCTCATGGATGCGCACACCCAGTTCATAGACTTTATTGCTAATAGCCTGCATGTTCGCTTGGGTGGCTTCAAATAGCAGCGTTTCTAGCACAGTTTCCAGCCCCGCTTCAGTACAAAGACGAATGTTGTGCTCCAATCGCTCATACATGCGGGGATGTACACGGTAATACGCAGCATATGCATCCCGATCTGTATAGTTAAAAGATATATGAATATTGGACAAGCCTGCATCACGCAAAGCATGAATTCGTTCTTCCGTTAGCAGGCTGGCATTGGTATTTAATTGCGTGTCGATACCATGTGCCCCGCAATACGTCACAATTTCCAGGCAATCCTGATATTTCAGAGTCACCTCTCCCCCGGACAAACGCACCCGCTTGAGCCGCGGAAGCTCACGAATGATTCGGATGACCTCTTGACCACTTATGCATTGCCCATCGTCCCGATTGTAGGCGCAGCAATAGTCGCATTTGTAATTGCAATTTGAGGTCACGCCGACCTCCAGTCCTTCCAGTTCATATACGCCGGGTGTTTCAAGTTCAAGTGATTTATATTTGTTTTTCGCTGTCAATTCGATGTACCTCCCGATTCCTTATCCATGTTTTTTCAACTTGGAGATTATAGCGGATCTCGGTAGATGCACGATATGACATTGTGTACGTTGGGATGTAAAAAAACAGAGTAAACCCCAGCCATTTTATTGAGTTTCAGTCCATCTATGCTCAGGATGATATGCAAATTCATAGTCTGCAATCATCAAGAATGACACACGACTTTGCTGATCAAGCACCATGGATAAAATCATCAAATTTTCATAGCCTCCTTCAAGTACGAATTTATCAAATGACGTTATTACACTGTAGTTGCCTTGTTTATCTCTCTCCATGAGATACGTAATTGAGCGTACTTTTCTTTGATTAGAATCAATAAAGGCTTTCTTTCCGTATTGCTGGATTACTTCTTGGATTGTACTGCCATAACCTATGCCACTTGGCGTTTTATATTTTTTGGAATTTGCTGCCGCATCATCGATCACGATTCCATCCACAATTCCTTCTTTGTAATGAATCCACATACCTTTATACTGGTAAACATTCGTATGATAATAATAATCCACGTGTTTCCCCAACTGCTGCTCAACCTCTGCTCGAGTATCTCCGATTTGAATGGTGATATTCTTTGCTTTATTCTGAACTTTAAATTCTTCTTCTGTAAATATCATAGGCGCAGGAGGTAGATTAGAGACTTCGGACAGACTATCGGATACTTCAGAGTTACTTAAAAGAGTCATAAAAAGAACAACAAATAGTATTCCTTTGGTCAACATTAACATTCCTTTCAAACATGTTCAGCAGGTTATAACAATTGAAAATCTTCTCTGGTCATAGCATACATTTTCAAATCCTGCATTTCGTTTTTAATTTTCATATACTTGCGTAAAAGCCCTTCGAATTTCATGCCTGTCTTTTCCATGACCTTTGCGGAACCGATGTTACCCACCAGACATTTAGCCTGAATTCGTTCCAACCCGATGTCTTCAAACCCAAATTGGATGATTCGGCTAATCACTTCCGTCATGATTCCTCGACCCCAATACTCGTTGGATAACACATAACCTAATTCCACCCTCATACTGTTGCTGTCGCACCCCAGATAATTGCAGCTGCCAATCAATTTTTTCGTTTGTTTATCCTCGATTCCCCATGGCCCCAGCTTATCCATCTCGTATCGACTCATCACAAAATCAATAAAGGCTTTCGTATCCTCCCTGCTCTGATGCGCATCCCAGGTTGTGTACTCCGATACCACAGGAACCGCGCAATAACAGTACATATCCTCCAGATCAGCATAGGTAATGGGCCTAAGGAGAATTCGTTCTGTTTCCAATACCGGAAATGGGTCAAAATAACTTTCAATAGACTTCATATGTATGCCTCCCCGGCTTATTCAAATTAGTTCAGCAACTGTTGCTTCAGGAATTTCTCTGTCCCGTTATTCTGTTTTGTTCCGGCTTTCCGCTTCTTGATCTACAGTTCCATTACTCAAAAATCGCTTGAGACTTTCTCTGGTTTTGGAGCTGATTGTTTCATATTCCGCCCATACTAAATAGAACAAGCCCAGGATTAAAGCAACTATACTCAAATTTCGCGGAGCCGTTCCAACATAGTTCAGCATCTCCTGAAACAATTCCGAATCCCACGAAGCTAAACCAGAACCAAAAATGGCAGCACTCAAATATCGAACACCATACAGAAATGCCGCTATGACCAGCAGAAGTGTCCCTGTAGTCCTACGACTCACACATATTCCCCCTTTATAAAATCACGGCCATAACCTCTGGTGCTTCCATTGCCCATGTTGCAGAATATATTGAATTCGCACATGCTTTCGCTCCGGGTCTCCTTGCCAGAACTCAACTTCCTTTGCATTCACGGCGTACAGTCTCCAATTCGGTGTCACAACATCAGGATCTCGGCTGATCCGTTCCTTTTGAACGGCAATGACGTGTTCCAATTCTTCCTCGCTCTCCAGCTCCTGACTCTGTTGTCCTGTCATCGCAACTGCGCGGGCACCTGCCGATCTTTTCCGAAAATCTGCCGCACCTGCTTCCTCGCCCATATCCACGGCGTCTCCCTTATGCGGATCTGCCTGCCCAATGTAGGCCAGTAAAAGGTCAGTGCCACATGCGGATTGCTCTCCAGTTGCTGTCCTTTTCGACTCTCCGAGCCAGATGCAAAATAAAAAGCTTCGTCAACTACGTCTTTCAAAATCAATACTCGTGCATCTGGAAATCCATTGGAGTCCACCGTCGAGATCGTCATCGCATGGGGTTCTTTCACACCGTAATCTATAGCCAGTCTCAGCCATTCCAGAAAAAGCTCCCTCGGTCGATCCGGTAACTGCTCGATATCCCAAGTCGGAAAAGGTCCAGACAAGGACTTCAACTCCCGCAACAAATCACTCGGTTTATCACTCATATCGGCAACCTCCTCAGACTTCCATTTCATTCCATTGTAGCGTAGTAGGCCATTTTCTCAAATATTTGTTTTGAAATGATTGATATGTTCAATCTATTTTCACTGATAAAAGAAGGATATATTAAACAATAAAGCAAATAAGCTACATTAGAGTTTTTTCATTTCGAAAGGAGTGATGTGGTATGAAGAATATCCATGTTGCAATGGTTTTTAGGAAGGTTACGAAGTAAGTACAGAGGATAAATTCCTCTGCGAAGTAAAATTTGGGAGGAATTTGGTATGGTAGTTGTATTAAAGCCAGTGTCTAATGAAAATTGGTATGAATGTACCCAGCTTAAAGTTAAGCCAGAACAGCTTAATATCTTTCCTGCACCTGTCGTTTATTGGATTGCTGAATCTAAATATGTTAATGATTTTGAATTACGTGCTATTTACTCGGAAGAGGTTTTAGTCGGTTTTCTCGTATTCTGTGCGAACCCAGACAAGGATGATAACTACTGGATTCCTGCCATAATGATTGACGAGAAGCATCAAGGAAAAGGTTACGGCAAGGCAGCAATGGAGACTTTGATTCAGTATATGATTCACTTAGATTGCACAAGAATAATGATTGGACACCGACCAGACAATCAAATCGCGGGAGAGCTGTATGAATCTTTAGGGTTTATAAAAGTGAGTGAAGAAATAATAGACGATGAAATCGTACGTCTGCTTCAAATTGGTTAAATAATTTATATAAAGACTGACGGCACCTGTCGGCAGTCTTTATTATGACTGGATAGAATTAAATTTTTGTGAAATTCGGCTTTTGTAACGATGCTAATTTCAATGATATCGAATTACTCCCTTTTATAGTCTAGATGCCTCATCATATTCATACTGCTACACTTCCAACCATTTACTCCTTTTTCAACCGTATGAATACTGGTATTCCCTATAGAATGAAACTCCGATGTATTGGTCCAATTTTGGTTTCCTAAGAGATAATAAAGGATGTTGATTACTCCGCCGTGCGTGACCAGCAGAACATTGGATTTGACCTGTTGCTCCTCTATACTCCGGCATAAATCTCGAAAGGATGTACATATTCTGTTATAAAAATTCCGAGGACTTTCTCCTCCTGGAAACGGGGTATCCATTCCAAGAGTGTTAAAATAAACTCCTGCATATTTCACTTCTGCTTCCTTATTTGGCATTCCAGCCAAATCTCCGTTGTTCATTTCTCTCCAGTCTTTCAGATAAAGCCCCTTTATGTTCAGTCTTTTTTCAAGCTCTTTGGCAGTCTGTACTGCACGCGGAAGATCACTGCTAATCACCGTGTTTATCTTATATTGCTCTGAATGAAGGTACAGGTAATCTCCGAGTCTCTCAGATTGAGTAACACCTCCTTCAATGAGCCCTCGTTGACTCCAGCCACCTCTGTAACCCTCCTCATCCATCCCGTGTCTCACTAAGAAAATCTTCAAGTTATCTCCTCCTCTATTTAGCGGCCAATCCCTCTCTCCTAGGCAGGTTGACGATAAACACACCCTTTATACAGTTTCATCTGAACCCTCGTATGAATTGACTGGATTTATAACAAACCCCGGTCTTAGATCTTTCATCTTAGGTCGGGGCTTATGTTTTTATCTGACAAACGTATTGTGAACTCGTTCTGATTTGATAAAATAAGGAATCCATATGGCACAGGTAAGTACTGACTTTACAATATCTCTTACTGAACTCCCATCTTCAAGCTCTCTTGCCATCGGAATCTGAAGCAGCAATAGATAGTCAATAATGCCCACAACTAAACTCACACTATAAAACATAATCATAAGGCGAGGGAATATTGATTTTTTTCTATAAAAAGCAATGACAGTGTATATGCTAAACATTAAAAATAGCGCATTATATACCGTTTCAAAAATGATGACCGGGCCCCATAACGGGTGATAATAGTCCGATTGATCTGAAGTTAACAACTCCCATGACTCTGTTGTCACTGCTGGCAAACTATATTGAAATAATTGTATTGCGAGCAAAATGATTGTAAGAAAAAGTCCAATTTGAATGAGGATTAACCATCCTCCAAGTCCCGATACACCCAAAGGTCGATAGTCAACCTTTGACTCCTCAATTTGTTGTTCCACTAAATAACACGTCCTATTCTGTTTGTCATTCTTAGAAGACTGCTGTACTTAATCCTCTACTTCCTACGCTTCTTCCTGTAGTCCCTAGTAATACTTTTATGTATGGGGCCAACCCTTTCCAGAAACATCCCTCCTGTTCTCGTGTAAGATTTTACACAACTGTCTTATTATACAATGAAAGGAAGCGATACGATACCAATTTCACCATTCAATCCATTGACCAAAAAAAGAGGGTTACTCTTTAAAAGATAATCCCTCTTCTTCAAGTGCTTGTCGAAGTTTTGGCATCGCAGAAGGCCCGATCCCGTGCAGCTTCAAAATCTCTTTTTCTGTGTATTGCGAGAGTAGCTGTAATGTCGTAATTCCCTGATTCTCCAGCGCACGTCTGGCGGGTGCAGACAGCAATGAAAGAAATCCTTCTTTCGGTTTCCGTTCCTTCTCACATACCGGACAGGTTGGACAATCGCTACTTTTGTAATAGGAATGCCCTTGTTCGCATGTTCTTAGTGTTCCTTTTGCGTTTACCATGCAGTTCACACCTTTCCGTTTTATGGGATAACAATTATCTCGTATCTCGGATTTAGCTACTCAACCAGTTTTCAACATCTGAGATCATATCCTCGTATTGTTTTAAAGTCTCTATAGTCCATGTAACTTGTGATGTTCCCAACTGTTGCTCTTCACCGTCTGTGCATTCAATCCACAAAGAGCGTTTCAGACTGTATTCGAGCCAATCCAATTTTCCGGAAAAACCATTTTCGAGAACCCTTCTCCAATTGGCGTTTAAATTCCCCACTCGAGACCGATATCCATTTATAAAAGCCAAGAACCTTTCTTTGCCCACGTTTCCGGTCTGATCCACAGACCAATACATCGCTGTTTCCGCCAGATCATGCATCGGATTGATATAACCCGCTGATTCCCAATCAATAATGATGGGGTTGTCCTGCTGCCACATCACGTTCTTAGGCTCAAGATCTCTATGGCTAATAACTGTATTTGAAGCCAGCATTACTGATGCATTTTTTGCCTGAGCACTCCACTCATATAGCTTTTGAATGTTATTACCTAACAAGGTCGTCCAATCCGAATTTTCTTTCTGCCCTTTGTGTAAATAATCATTCCAATCGATTTCTTTGGAATGATCCAACTGAAGGTCAGGAATATGAAGATGTGAAAAATCAGTTTTATGAATATCCGCAAGAATCATGCCCATATGCTCACAATGGGTTTCAGTTACTTCATGAAGTTCCAGACTTTTACCATCGATCCAGTCAAATATAAGATAACATTGATGATCTAAGATCTGCATTGAAGAACCGTTTATCACTTTGGCAGGTTGAGCATGGATAAAATTTGCTGCCACGTTTGCTATTTTTTCGGATTGGATATAATTCTGCATAGCTGTAGGTCTACTCATAATTTGAGGATTCAGTGCTTTCACAGCATATTTGGCATGTGTAGTTTCAATGGCATACATGCGATGTAAAAGCCCACCCGAGATTGCCTTGGGCTTACTGTTCAACTCACCAAGTTCTAATTCAGCGACGAGTTTTTCGAATTTTAGATTATATTGAATATTATTCATACGTTATAACACCTTTTGGAAACTACCAATATCCAATCTGCGATCAAATTTATATCCCACGCCTTTAAACATCGCACATTGCTCATACCCATGCTTTTCGAACAGGGACTTGCTGCGTGTGTTTTCCATGCATACCGTAGCAATTAAGGTGTAGAACCCTTGCTCGCGCGCAACATTCTCTATAAATAGCAGTGCCGTTCCACCAATGCCCTTGCCTACAATATCCGGTTTCAAATAAATGGTTACTTCTCCCGAGAAGTCATAGGCTTGTTTGCTCTTGTATTGCGTAATTAGCACATACCCTTTAATTTCGTTCTCTTCTTTAATGACAAACGATTTAAAGCGCGGATCTCTGTTTATGACAGATGCCTTGATTTCTTCCAGGGTCAATTCTTCAGTATGAAACGAGATAGTCGTGTTGGAAACGTAGTAATTATATATTTCTCTGACTTCAGTCAAATCCTGCTCCGTTATTTCTTCAAAAGAGTAGATGGACATTTCCAGTTTCATACTGATAAATAACCTGTCCTCGTCATGCACTTTGCTATAAAACTCCTTATCTCTTTTAAAGCCTATCCGCTCATACACTTTAATTGCTCGTTCGTTGAATGTGGCAACAACCAGCCGAAACTGAGAACTTTTGAAGTGATTTTGCAAGAATACTAAACTTTGTTTAAGGAACACAGACCCTATCTTTTGTCCTGTCAGATCTGGATCTAATCCAAGGCCTATATCCAGATATCCTTCTTCTTGATACAATCCGATTGAGGTTCCTCCCGGAACTCGAGCTGATGCCCCACAACAAATAAATCCTACTAACCTCTCCAGTTCATCCAGGACTGAAAAGTACTCCCCATTCATCAATTCTTGAATATCTTCATTGGATTCAGAGAAACTGTACATCGCGTATTCCT
Source organism: Paenibacillus sp. GL_099_B (assembly GCF_057835695.1). Lineage (NCBI taxonomy): Bacteria > Bacillati > Bacillota > Bacilli > Caryophanales > Paenibacillaceae > Paenibacillus > Paenibacillus sp. GL_099_B. The sequence goes on along the minus strand of NZ_CM174430.1, from coordinate 1,780,577 downwards.
CTTCATATTTCCAGGTAACGATTTTTTCTGCATCAGCTATTTTCATTGGATGATAGGATAAAAGCATGAATAGTCCCCCTTTTTATACACTTACGAGCTTAATGAAGTCGATAGAGACACCATCATTGTTTTTCATACAGACTGGCACTCCAGTTCCCCTGTTTCATTCTGCGGATGTATTGGAATCCATAATCCTTATAGTATTGATTAAGTCTCAGGTTATCTGCCATGCAATCCAGCCGGATCAAGGTTTTACCTTTTTGCCTAATGTTCTCTTCTGCTGATTTTAGAAGGAGCAGGCCTATATTTTGCCCTTTAAAATCTCTATTCACTGCAAATCGGTGTATGTATCCGGAATTGGTGTTGTCGAGTTCTTCCCAAATCAGGGGATCTGACCACGTTAAGGTATACGTCCCTACGATTTCATGATTCATTTCAGCAAGATATACGTCAGATCCCTCCGTCATGAATTCGATGACTTGTTCCAAATTGAAATACTCAGGACGCCATTGAAATATCTCTTTGGAGTTCAGCCACCGGGCAGACTCCTGCCATAGGTTCAACACAGTTGAAGCTTCCTCCGGTAATGCAAGTCTAGTTATGAGTTTAGTATTAAGTTGGCCCATTAAGATCCCTCGCTTATTCAAAAGTTAAATACCCCTATCAACCACGCTGCAAATCGTTCTTTCTCCTCAAACTGTGGGTAATGAGCGGACTCTTCAAATACAACAAAATCTTTTTCGGGTGCTCCAAGCTCATCGAAATAATCCCTTGCCGCATCCACAGACGTCATATAATCATACTTTCCCATAACAAAAAAAGTCGGTATCTCCAGCTGATCTACAATGTCTGGCAAATGGTTGGTGGACCCCTCCTTCAGGAGAATTTCTTGTGTAGCCTGCACTCCCATCGAATACCGAATCACATCCAGCGCATTATATTCGGTTCCTAGAAGGAAGCCGAGCGTATAATCTCTGTTGTCATCAATAAGCCTAGCTGCACCGCCATATTTGCGAACCAACTTTCTTGGTGTGTACTGCTCGCCTCGCTCAATCGGACCACGAAGACGTTCCAGACTTTCCGCATCCGCTGTGTTGTCGGCTTGTTTCGCTTGTGCGATCGTATATTCCAAACTATCCGACTCGCTCCGCACAGTATCAGCCATTTGCCCAATACCTATATAAGCAATGAATTTTTCGGGTGCTTTGGCCGCCGCTTTTGTCCCTATGTATGTACCAAATGAATGACCGACCAGCATAACCTTTCTTTGCCCCAGTTCGGCAGTAACGTAATCCGTTAAAGCCAGTAAATCATCTACAAGCACATCTGAAGTCACATCCGAATAATCCTCCAACAAATGATATGACTTTCCACTTCCACGTTGATCATAATGCACAATGGTAAAATGCTGTTCAAGCTCCTGCTGATACTTCCTTACATAAGGAATCTCGGAGCAACCAGGGCCACCATGTACAAAAAGAAGGATAGGATTGTTCCGATCTACCCCGCGAATCATAACCTCATGACCAACACCATTGATCTCGACCTGTCCTAACGTGCTGATACTATTCTCTCCCTTGATCTCAGGGGTCCATGTGGGAAAGATCAGAGCGATTATTACGAGTAAAAGAATACTAAGCATGGCGCGTCTGAATATTTTAATCGACCTCTTACGCATCAGATGGCTCCTCCGGCAGATATTCGTGTGTTTAATAAGTGGACTCCAAACTCCTCACTCGTGACTCCTTACTGCTCCTTGTTACTTCACTTTATAAAAATACGGTCCGCACCTGGATTCATGGGTATGTACATACGTCCACGTGAATTCTTGGTCAAAAATATAAATGTCCTGTTCCGAATCAAAATCTTCTGCGATGACCTTATTCGCATTCTGAAATACCTGTATGAATGGTGTATGTTGATACATGACATACAATTCGTTTTTATTTTCGGCATTGAAAGCATCTCGTGCTGCATCGTCTGTTAGGCAATCCTGTTTCTCATAACTGAACATATGCCACTTGTACTGGCTATAATAGATAGCCTCTTTTACCTCTTCACTGATGTTCTTGGCAAATGTGTTATCCCATTTCTGTATAATTTCTTCGGATTCCTCGCACAATTCAGTCACAAGGACCCCCTTGTCCTCCAAATTTTTGTTATACATATATTTGCGGTGCACAAGCTCGATTCGCGAGTACACCACATTCAGTTCATGGTCCGGTAGAGCATCCAGCAACTCATTAATTTCAACTCTAATCATCATAACCTCCGAAGTTTGTAGGATTTAAGATTTAAGAATAAACTAGCATTCCAGTTACTCACCGTTTGCTTCTTCTCGCAGCAAATAGGCCAATCGGTACATTTCCGCGATATCATATCTATTCTGTTCTTCAAATCTCCTTATCGCTTCACCAATTTCCACAACCTCTACGGCAATTACCTGTTCCCCATCTGCCGGATTCAATGGTTTACCGACCAGCTCAACTTCTCCATAGCCAATAATTCTCACAAAATGAGGATGTGGAATATGCGGTCTATACGGCTCAGGTGCACTCGACATGCAATGAAATTGTCCAAACACCTGATACGTGACCAACTTGGCTCCGAGCTCCTCCATCACTTCACGTTGCAGTCCATCCATATACTTCTCTCCTACCTCCAACGTTCCTCCGGGCAGCTCCCATTTTCCGTTATCGATCTGAAAAACAACCACTCGTTCCCCCACAAACGGGATAATGCTCACATTGCTTACCAGCGTTTCATCCACGATGTCATTCAATCTAAACTCCGCTTTAACAATTCCCCAATAAATCGATGTGCTGAGCGCCGGGAACTGTTCCCGCTCCAAAGTCTTCATTTTTCTATCCGATCCTCTCTATGTAAAATAAATCTTCCATTATAAGTTCTATCTCTCATTATAGATCAAAAAAGAAAAAAGAAGGCCACTTTTCCCATCGGGAATCCATGGACCTTCTAATGTTATTTCAGTTAAACTAAGAATGTTTACACGATCCACTCTGAGCACTAATGGTGTACCAGTTTCCCGTTTTCCAAAAAGAGAACCCGATCACATAGCGGCAAAATCCGCTCATCATGCGTAACCATGACTGCACTCTTACCCTGTTCTTTCACGAGCCGTGCAATCATGCCCACAATATCTAGTCCACGTTCCGCATCCAGACTGGCTGTCGGTTCGTCCGCGAGCAGGACGGCTGGATCATTCATCAAAGCTCTGGCAATGGCAACCCGCTGGCGTTCTCCGCCGGAAAGCTTCTCGGCATATGCCTTACGTCGATGCGATAAACCTACCGTATCCAGCAGCTCATCGACCCGCTTCTCTGCCTTGTTTTTGTCCGTTCCAGCGAGCTTGGCGACCACCATCAGTTGTTCTTCCACTTTCAGATACGGAATGAGGTTGGCACTTTGAAAAATAAACCCGAGCTGCTGGAGCCGTACATCGGATATGTCCTGTTTGTTTTTGCCCATAATCGATGCGCCATCCAGCATAACCTGTCCCTCCGTCGGTTCAAGCAGTGCACCTGCGATGGACAGAAATGTACTTTTGCCTGAGCCAGAAGGCCCCATGACCGCGACGAGCTCTCCTTCGGCCACCTTAAGATCCAATTTATCCAATATCGTCCGTTTGACCCCGCCATCTTCGAATGTCTGTGTAATTCCCTGCAATACCAGTCGGTTTCTCATGCTGCTGTCCTCCCAATCGCATCAAGCGCATCAATTTTGGTAACCTTCCACACCGAGAATAGCGAACCCGCCATAGACATCACCACGAATAACACACAGGTTAGTGCCAGGGTGGACAAGCTTAATTGAAACGGCATTGAAGCTGGCAAGATCGATTCAAATAGCTGAACCAACAGCACACTGATCACCAGACTGCCGATGGACAGAAGCAATACTTGCAATGAAACACTGCCGGCCAGATATGAATTTCGCGTTCCAATGGCTTTCAAAATACCAAATTGACTCGTTTTCTGAATCGTGATGACGTAGAAGAATACCGCAAGCACAAACGCCGAGATGACAAATAAAAAGGCAATCATCATGAGCAGTGAGCCCTGTTCTTCCTTGTACCCAGGAATGGCGGATACCGCATCGGACTTCGTAATCACTTCCGTATTCGGCAAAGCGGAACTGAGGCTGTCTACCTTCTCGCCTGCATCTTTAACGGCAATCGCATTGTATACCGGAGCATTAGAGTTTGCTGTTCCTTGCGAAGTACGAGAACCTTCTTGAATAGCGAGCCATTCCTGCTCGTTTAAGAACACAACCGGTGAGTGACTGAAGGACTCATTTTCCACAAATCCACCTACGGTCCACTTCGTTCCCGAGGCTTGATCGACCAGTTCCGTTCCAATCGTCACGCCAGATTCAGACAGTTTTTGATCCACTACAACCTGCCCGTCTTTCAGATCCGTAATTGCAGAGCCTTCGGTTACGGTTGGAGCCAGCCAGCCTTCCGGGTTCACCATAAATAGCGTTACATCAATCTTCTTTGTGTCACCAGCTGGACTGACTGTTGTCATTTTCACACCCAGCGGTTCAGCATTCTCTTGCCCCACAACGGAGCGTGTCTGCTCCAGCTGGTCCTGATTCACCTGGGAGCGGGTAAACCGATGATTCGAATCCTGCTCCAGAACAAAATGGGTTGCTGCCATATTTTTGATGGATGCCGCGTTATCATACGCGAGCCCCTGTGCCAGACCTGTGACAAACAAAACCAGAAATGATACAAGCACCATAATTGTAGCAATTAATGCATATCGCCCTTTGGCAAACCTCATCTCTCTAATAGCCAAGTACATATTCTCTGACCTCCTCTTGATAACCCAAGTATAGGAGGCGAAAATGAACGGCAAATGAATAACAGATTACATCTGCGGGAGCGTCACGGTAAAGACCGTTCCTTCAGACGAACTAGAGACCTCGATCGTACCGTCATGGATGCGGATAATTTTCTGCACAATGGCAAGCCCGAGCCCGGTTCGGCCGGAAGAACGTTCTCTCGCACGGTCTACTCGGTAGAAACGATCAAACAGGAAAGGCAAATGCTCTGCCGCAATCCCATCTCCTGTATCCCGAATATAGATTACGCACTGGGCATTGGTCTCTTCTGCACGAATCTCGATGCTTCTCCCCTGTGGAAGATGATTCACGGCATTACCCAGCAGATTCATCCATACTTGCATGAGCAGCACTTCATTGCCATATAACTGGATGGATTCGGGTACCGAGATCCTTAGCAACAGTTCTTTTTCTTCCAACTGCCATTGCAGCACCTGAACCGATTGGCGGAATTGATCTCGTAGAGAGAATCTCACTTTGGTCAAATCCTCATGACCTTGTTCCAGAGAGGACAACAGCAGCAATTGTTTACTGAGCAATGAGAGATGGCGGCTCTCCTCTTCAATAATGGAAGCATAGTGCTCCCGTTCTTGTTCAGGCAGATCTCGATCCGCTACCAGTTGGGCAAAACCCTGAATCGAGGTCAGCGGTGATTGAATCTCATGAGATACGTTCGATACAAACTGCTGACGGGCCTGATCCACCCGCTCCAATTCACGACTCATGGTCATGAAATGCTGGGCCAGCTGTCCAATCTCATCACGCCTAGTCGTGGACAATTTCAGATTATAGTTTCCTTGGGCAATGCGCTTGGTCGCCTCGGACAGACGTTCAATCGGATTCACCAGATAGCGGGTACTGATTATAAAGAGTAGAATACTAATGCCCACCGTAAACGCTCCAATCAACGCAAAAAAGATACGCAGCTCACCGAACTGCAAAATAACATCAGGGCGCATAAACAACGCATAACTTGCATTGCCCATCTGTAGATGAACACCAACGGTATTGCTCAATTGATTATCGAAGAAACCCGTAATGAAAGGTTTGCTGGGAAACTCGGCAACGCCGTGGTATATCTCACCACCTAATACCCGATCTACAGCCTGCTTGTCCAGATCTTTCTGGCGGAATTCGCGGCCATAGAATTGGTCATTCCCTTTTCCATCCGTCACATAAATTTCGTAACCGAGCGCTGCGGCATTGTCCAGGTAATGCTCTACCGTAGCGGGTTCCTGCTCCACAAACTGCTTCATTTGCGTCGCGATGCCAACTAACTTCTCGTCATTGAAAGACTTCAGCTTCGCATGATAATAAATATTCGATAAAAGAAAACCCAGCATGGCGCTGACCAGAATCACCGCGATTGTAATCATGAACACCCGAAAATACAGTGATCTCAATGCGCTTTCACCTCAATCTTATAACCAATCCCCCGTACCGTCTGAATGACAAAATCATCCCCATAATCGGCAAAACGATCACGCAGCCGCTTGATATGTACATCCACGGTGCGGTCATCGCCTTCATAATCCGCTCCCCAGACCAACCGAATTAGTTCATCACGCGAGAATAATCGCCCCGGAAACTGAGCAAGTTGAGAGAGTAGCTCGAACTCCTTCATTGGCAAAAAGAGAATCGATTGCCCATCGGAGACCTCGACATTATTCCGGTCAATCACGATGCGGTTCATACGAATGATATCACTGGACGTACGATGGTACCGACGAAATAATGCTTTAACCCGGTAGACCAGTTCCTCGGGTTCAAATGGCTTCGTCACATATTCATCTGTGCCTCTCAAGTACCCATCCCGCTTGTCAGATAGCTGATCCCGTGCTGTCAGCAGCATGATCGGAATGTCATAATGTTGCCGAATGAAATCACATAACTCCAGCCCGTCCATACCTGGCATCATCACATCCAGAATCGCCAGATCGATCGGCGTTGCTTGCATAACCTTGACTGCTTCCACTCCATCCTGTGCTTCATGTACCCGATACCCTTCCTTGGTCATGACATGCCGGAGGAGTGCTCTAATATTGGCGTCGTCGTCCGCCAGAAGCAGATTCTTCATATTGTTGTCCGCCCCTTTTCTGTAAGTTGAAATAATATAGGTTCCGCGACATTGATCCTGCACAGATGGTAGCACAAAAGCAACGTAAATCGCCAGCGAACAAGTAAGAGAGCCCTGCGGGCATGTTTATATTTTCTTAAATCTGGTTGACACTATTATTAGGCGCACCTATAATAAAACCATAACATATGAATAACTGCTCATATGTTCATGTATTATCACTTTATCATTTCCGAAGATCACTTGTAGTCACAAAAGAAATCAATTACATAACGGAGCACGGCTCCAAAGGAGAGGATCTCATATGTCCGGACATCATCACAACCACGACCATGGACACAATCATGGTAGTACCAATAACAAGAAAGTACTGTTGTTTTCCTTCATTATTATTACCGTTTATATGATTGTTGAAGCTGTTGGCGGATTCATGACGAACAGCTTAGCCCTCATCTCTGATGCAGGTCATATGTTGTCTGATTCCATAGCTTTGGGGATCGCCTTGCTGGCGTTCACCTTTGGCGAAAAAGCGGTGAATACAGGTAAAACGTACGGGTACAGACGCTTTGAGATTTTGGCAGCCACGTTAAATGGGGTCACCTTAATCGCCATCTCACTTTACATCTTTTACGAAGCAATTGGTCGCTTCATCAACCCACCAGAGGTCGCAACAGTAGGTATGTTAATTATCAGTATCATCGGCTTGCTCATTAATATCCTGGTGGCATGGATCATGATGCGCGGTAGCGATACGGAGAAAAACTTGAATATGCGCGGAGCATACCTCCATGTCATTAGTGATATGCTCGGATCGGTTGGCGCCATTGCTGCTGCTTTGCTTATGATGTTCTTCGGTTGGGGCTGGGCCGATCCACTCGCAAGTGTCATTGTAGCTGTACTAGTTCTACGCAGTGGATTCTTTGTCACCAAATCATCCCTGCATATCTTAATGGAGGGAACGCCAGCGAATGTCGATGTAAATGACCTTGTTCAGACCATCAAACAAGTCGATGGCGTCAAAGGCGTGCACGACGTGCATGTCTGGTCCATCACCAGCAACCTGAATGCACTGACCGCTCATATTGTGGTGGACGGAACGATGGATGTATACGCATCCGAGGTGCTTGTGCAGAAGATTGAGCATCTGTTGGAGCATAAAGAAATCAAGCACGTGACCTTGCAGGTCGAATCAGAGAATCATCTGCATGACACCTCGGTATTATGCACCGTCAAAGGTGACGCACCGGATGCTCATGGGCATCATCATCATTGAGGTTAATAGTTGTAAATAGAAACAGGACTTATTCCCGTTAGAGGAATAGTTCTGTTTTTCATTTTGCACGTAACTTTAATTCCATTCAGGTGTTATGTAATACATATGGCAGTATCGAATTAACTGGTTTTACACCGTAATTTACTTAATATAACGAGGAGGTTAAATCTACCATGGGGAAATTCCAAAAGTTCATGTCAGTGATCCTTGTACTGATAACGCTGCTCCTATTTCTTAACTACCTGGAGCTAAGAGAAAACAATAGACTACAAAACATCATCATAAATAGTATATATAATTAGATTATCCATTTAAGTGGATGGCCTGGATATGTTCTCGATCAAAATCAATAATCATAATGTGACCTTGTAATACATTGTCTCCACAGGCTATCGTTGCTCCGTAGTCCTCTTTACTGTTAAATGTGATATCTACTTGATATACTTCAATTTTCATTAAACCAATCCTTATGTACTTGTTCACGAAGTTCATTCTCATAATAATTTCGAAATACGGCCTCACACTCCGTAAACCAATGCAGATATGACTCTACTACATCAGCAATTGCATCTAACTGAATAGTCGTCGATATATAGAGTCGGACATCATTTAAATCCTCATCCTTTATGGATTGCTTAAATATTTGGACTGTATTTTTCAAAACATAACATTTGTACCTCTCATCACTCTCTTCCACGAGCTCAATAAAATCACTTCGCACCTTAACCCTCCTTCCATAAAACGACCTGCATGATGCAAGGTATTGCTTCTTGAATAGGCACCTATACTATACTTTCTCGTCAATAATATATTTATTATCGCCTTGTTTATTGTTATTTTGTTTTTTAATTTCAGTTCTCAAATAGTGTACTTCTTTTATTAGATCCTCAAGTCTTTTCGATGTTTTTGAAGAATCTATCGCATAACGTATAACTGCAGCAACGATAAGAAACACAATAAAACATAGGATCAACGCTATAAAAGCTCCAAAGAGTTCCATCCTGATTCACAACTCCTTACTTATATTAAACTGTAATTGATTAACTGTTATGTTTACATGCATATAACGTATTGTCAAACCAAGTGCGAGGGAATTACTCTGGAGGATTTGTGAATACCACTATATAGAAAGAGGTAATCATCATGACAAATATAGCATTTTTCCCGATTCTTCTGCTCTTCCTTCTTCTCACAGCCTGCGCTTCAGAAGTTCCTACTGAAAATCATGACACTGAAGTTATGCTAAGAGATGAGGCTATGCCCATGATTGCAGATGTTGAGACTAACTATCCCGAAAAAGAAGGTTGGATTGTAGTTCCTACAGATAGCACAGAGTTAAATATCACAGTAGAGGCGACCAACGCGGAAACACTTCTTTTCTGGGCCGTTCCAACAGGAACTGAGACTTGGGGAGAACGAGAACTTATTGGGTATGATACTAACGAGGACGATGGTTGGAAGTTAACGTGGGATATTACGGGTAAGTCTGTGCATCACCACGTGATTGTTCAGGCATTGGGGAGTGATGGTAAGACCATTACTGATGAAACGATAAAGATTACGAATGAGTAAGGTTGATTTAAATCCTTTAATTAACGAAGATATAATTAATAATGGAGGCATCCACCGATAACTATTATCTTAGATGGTCCTCCATTATTTTTGTATGTAAGTTATCTCTGAACTATTTGATCTTGGAAAGCAGCTTCTCTTTCTTTTGATCAAATTCATATTCGGAGATGATATTTTTCTCTTTTAACTCACCTAACTGTAACAGTTGTTCATGAACATTCACAGGTGCCTTTTTTCTCTTGCTAGATATAATCAAGGCTAGAATTGAGAAAAGCAGACCATACAGGACAGCCATAATTCCCATTCCTGCTGCGGCACCCGAACTTTCTTGCGAACTATCTAGAAAAAGAACTCCTATTAATAAAAATTTAATACGAACCAAATGAGGCTGACGATCGATAATGCTTTCAATGAATATTCCTCCTAAATGTTATGTATATTACTATTCAAAATCAGGAAAGGCAGGTCAGAAGGCTAAACATCAACCTCGTCCCAGTTAATAATGACGTAACCAAGCTGAAACAGCAGGATGACAATATAACTGATGTTAATCGCCAAGCTGGTCTTAGCTTTCTTGATCTGATACAAGTACTCTTCTTTGTTCATTTTTCCGCGTTCCAGCTTGGACTTGATCTTTTGTTTTTCTTTCCATAACATATAGAACTCAAGTACTGCAAATACTCCCCACGCCAATGGGTATACCAGTAACACTGCATTAGCAACTGACAACAGCATAAGGGAACCTTCATCCAAACCTTTCTCAATTCCTACCTTAAAGCTTACATTCACGCTTAAGGTCAGAATGACTAAACCAAAACCTATGAAACTTAAATATGGTGTGAATTTGGAGCTTCGCATGTGCTCTTCCTTTCCGGCAATCTCCATTTGTCATAAAGTTCTTAGATAATCTGTGGTACTCGTTAATTCTGACCATCTGGCTGAGAGGAATATCGCATAATTTACCGGGCTGATTCCATAGGTTCCTAAAGAATGACCATCATTGATCTCTACCAGTTTCATATTTCCTTCTTGATCCACGCCAAAATCCATTCCATATGCAGCCGGTGCATCCTTAAAATCGCTAATTGCTTTCTCGATAACGCTAGCATTCAACGTTGAATCCCATGCCCCTTTATAGCGCCTGATATCCAGAATTTCTCCGTAACGTATAAAACAACGCCACTCTGTCTTAAAATCGACAATCTCGGAACACCATATGCTAGTATCCTCGTTCTCCTCCACAAGTCCAATAAAATCGATGTATTCTTTCACCACTTTTCCTGCAAACTTTTTGGTAGTATCCTTCGGTTTGATGAACACATTCCAACTTTCTTTATCTTGAAAAAGTTCGTTAATCGTTGTACTCCACACTTTTCTTCCCAGGTAACCTGCTAAGGCATCTGGATAGTCTATTTCTCCTTATGCTCTTTCCAATCCTAATTGTTCTAGACGCTTTCTTACATTGCCTATGCCTCCCACTAGTAAGCTTTCGGGGCTATTATCCTGGATCTCTCGTAAATCAAAAAATTTAATGGTTTCCCACCCCAATGAACTGAAGCCTTCATTAGCAATAAACGCATTAACATTATAGAAGTCTCCATTGTTATTAGTTTGTATATAGGCTCTCATCGGATTCTCCTCCTCACTAATTTTCATTGTTACATAAAATACAGCCATGACATGACAAGTACGTTTCATGCTTCCCACATTTCGAGTACCCTCTTGGAATAGTTGGGGGATCATCATCCTCTTCAATCTCAGACCACTGCAGGTAATAATCCAGATTAACATTATGTTTATAGAAGGCGTAAATCATCACCTTAAACTGCTCCAAACATTGTATGACCCAATCTTTACGTGGTTCATAACTTAATTTCGTCCACCCTGCTTCGATGATTGCAATAGTAATCATGCGTAGCATAAATTATTTTTCTTCATCAAAGGTGTCTATAGTCCTTGGTATCTCATCAATCTCGAAACCAACCGTACCGATCCTCACGACAGACTGATCCCGCTGTGCCAGCCAGATCGTCATTTCTCTCTCCCGATTCGCCGTCTTGGCTAATATCGACCCACTGATTACAAGCCCTCTAAAAAAACTGACGTTAATCCTTTAGACATGCGTAATGTTTCAAACGTGGGGTCAAGATTACTGGCATTGAAATACTATTCGCCATAGTCGTCCCTCTTTTCTGCCTCTATTCGCTCTCATCCGCTTCAGTCCAGATTGCAAATTCTCCGTATCCCAAATACTCATGTACCTCAAGTACCTTATGGCCATGTATCACGATTTCCATGCCATTTTCAGTGTCCCATTTGGTGCCTCCACCCAGAATCGCTCCCAAGCTCTTATCATTCGAATTGTAGGGGTTCCGATAAAGTTCAACGTAACCAACCGACATGAATGCCAGAATGTCCTTGCCTTCAGCTTCAGCCAAACCAGCAGGATATTCCGCCGTATCACTCGACATTTTCTCTGTTTTCCATTCATATGATAGTTTGCATATTTCATTAATTGTTTTATCCGGCAAACAATTTAGCACGTTCTGGATATATAACTCCGCTTCTTCCAAACTCATATCTTGCGTACTAAAGTGATACTCAACTTCGCATTGAAACAAATCAAGCAAACCAAATCCGGACATCCGATTCTCTTCTGCAGGGTCTTCTGCGCCTACATGCTTCAAACAAAAATTTTCAGTCATACCTTACCTCCTTCAGTTAATCTCCACAAATGTCACAGAGGAACAACTCCGGCAACCCCTGTTTGATGAATCCACCCACCTTGAGAGGAATCTGTCTAATAAGCATCATCAAACCCACAAAATCAGCCAGCACCTGCGTGATGCGTAAAACACAATATAAAAGCATTTGTTCTTTTGGTGTATGTAAATCTAATCACCTCATTCTAAGTATCCTAGATAATACCTTCTCTTACGAGTTCACTTTTTCTTGAGGGTCTTAGGACGATGTCCTTGGGCGATCCAATTCGTTCTCCTGTCTGTCCACTATAAAACATTCCGCATGTCCTACACTCTTTAACCACATTACCATTCCCTAAGTTTGTGTAATATCGAAGATCACCCTCGCAAACATCACAGCATTCTTGGTATGATCTATGGAAAATAAGAAAATTCCCAACCAAAGAAATATATAGATGGAAATAATATTTCACTTCTCGTTCAACCTGCATCCTCGCGATTAACCTTTTGGATTCCTCAACCATGTCGTCTGAAAATGCTAATTCCTCGATATCCATATACATAAGTTGATCATTTAGCCATTTTGTCCAATCCGGATATGTATTCTTTATAAATTTCTCGATATGATTCCAGGATTGTTGTATCCCCTCGATAACTCTCTGTGGATGTACCGTCCCCTGTTCAAATATTACATACGTCGAAAGTATTTCGTTAGCCTTCTTGATATGACTATAAATATTCATGAATTCACCTCATCTTTCTTTAGCCATGCCTTCATATTGCGATGTCTCCCCAGATCTGCTGTATCAATTTCATCGATTGCCTTGTACTTTGCTTTCTCCTAAAATTTCAATAGATATGATAATGGCTGACTGGCTTAACGTTTCCTCACCTAAACATCTGCATCAATTAAATTATAGTCATGATCAAATTTTGCATGAATCCGATGTCCACCGAATAAATCTCCATCTGAACATTCACAGTATATATAGTTCACTAGAAATGCGATATCCAGTAACGATATGACTCTTTCAAAGTCTTCTGTGGTTACATCATATTTCCCAGCATCTACATCATCCCAATTTAAATTCTCATCATCTTCATCGTATTCAGGCCAAAAATCATTTTTATAATCAATTAAATGATGTGCTATCTGTGTCTTAGCCCTTTTTTCAAATTCCTCAGACTGACAGAATAGTTTTTCTGCTCTATTCATCAATTCATCTACATTAGCACTTTCATTCTCAAGCTTTAAACTGTAATATACTTTCCCTTCCGTATGTTCATAGGTATTAAATTCCTCGTTATAGATAAACAGACCTATTATTTTACTACTAATTGTCTTTTCCATAGGTGATTACCTCTCTTCTTCATTTTATCTAGATCAATATTTCATTTCATATTCATGCCCCACCAATATCCTATTTCTATTATCAGATTTTTTCTTTCACTTTTGAATGTTGCCATAAAGAATTTGTACATGTTCACAGTTTAGTGGTTCGGCATCAGGTACTTCCAGAAAGTGTTCCAGCTGCCATTGCTGCGTTTTTAGAGCCTGCTTACTTGTTGGCTTATCCCAAGGCGGATATACACGTATGGCACGCTTGCCACCTTTGCCTTGATCCGATACGATATCTCGCTGTAACAATACATGCTTTGGAAATACAAATTGACCCAAGTGGCTGCCTGTGCGCGTACTAATGACATATACATCTGCTGGATCTGATACATCATATGGATGTGTCGATCCATCCTCACTCCGCTGCCACAGGGTAACAAATTGTCCAATCTTGGTTGGCGTGGTTTTGGCGACGCGAAATCGAATGGAGAGAGAATTTAAGGTGAACACATAGGCCCCGTATTCAGCATTTTGTGCTTCTTCATGTGGTTGTGAGCAAACAAAGCCACACTTGTCATAGATAAGTTCTTTACTGGCAAGTAAGTCGCCATGAAGTATATCGGGGGTCGTCCAAATATTCGGACGATTCAAACTACTTTTGTTATCCAACTTGTGATATCTCTCCTGTCTTGTATAGTCTGAACTAAAGCATTTGCGAATAGCTGTAAAAACTTTGCTAGTTCAAAGTTCCTGACATAATCGCTTCCATTCCTGCCATGCCTTCAAATACTCAGGCAGATCATTAGGGTGATGCTTGTTACTCAACCCAATTCGGCAATATAGATGGACCAGAGCTTCCTCAATCAATCTGGATTTATCCATTTCCACCTGTTCCAGAAGTTCGAACGTAGAAAATAATGTTTCGGTGTTGATATCATCCGGCGAAGAGCTAAAAGCATACAAGAAATCATAGAGGATAGGTCCAACCATTGGAGATGGGTCAATAACGCCGATGAGTTCATTTTGAGCATATACAAAATTATGAACCCCCGTATCGCCATGCAAAAGAAACTTCTCTTCTTCCTCATGAAACAGCCGATCCACTTTGGATTGAACCAGATTATAATCATATATCGTTAAAATACTTCCGATATTCATCTTTGCTTCATGAATACTGATCTGATTGAATTCTTTCCATGTCTTCTGTGGGAACTCTATTCTGCCCCATGATTTCGTATCTGAAGAACGCACATATGTATTGAATAACTCTTTCACCAGACGAGTTAACCAGTCTCTTTTCTGGCCCCGGTTGAAATGGGTCGTGCCTTCCATATACGTATAAATAAAATAAGTGTTAGCCGGATCAGTCAACAAAACTTCAGGCAATAACGGAGAATTCTTATATGTGTCCAAAAATTGCTGGGCGATGTGAATCTGTTCGGGTTCATCTGATTTCAGAATATAATGCTTATTCAGATTGGTACTCAACCGATAAACACGTCCAGCTGTGGTACCTGACAAACTTTGAATTCCAGATATTTCTTCATTGATATGATGCATCTTGAATAAGTTATTGATCTCATTAATCGTTGGATTGATTAGCATATGGTCCTCCTCATATAACTGGGATATTGATTCATTTGGTAAACATAAGGTGAGTTTAGACTCCAGTTGCACAGTGGGTTATCTTTCCAAACGGGCTCGTTCTTCTTGCTTGGAACTAAAAATTATTTTCTGAATTCCCTTCCATGAATGATCCATTGTACGGCATCCCAAATATCCTCTGCGATATAATCAGGTTCGGTCTCTGTCCATTTGTCTCTGAATTTGGTTAATGAAGATTATTCTCCCCAGCCGGTTCTCACCATGATCTTGGTCGCTCCTACGGCATGGGCAGCAAGCATGTCGGTATCCCCCACGTCACCAATAACTATGCATTTTGATAAATCCAGATCGTGTTGCTCAGAAGCATGTAACAACATAGCAGGTTTCGGCTTTCTGCAGCTGCATTCTTGTTCATGTGGACATATATAGGACTGATCAAATCCATATTCACGAAATTGTTCTTCAAAATCTTGAACAGTTGCTTCTCTACGAGAAATTCTGTATTGATTTGTAAAAGCAAAGACCTTAATTCCGCTTGTTTTTAAAAGCATGATTGCTTCCTTCGCATTCGGATATAATTCAAAATCTCTAGGATGGATAAAGTGACCTGTCCCACCGATTGTTCCATCTCTATCCATAAAAACAGCTTGTACATCCAAATTTGATTTGGTCATGGTCTGTTCCTTTCCAAGAGAATTTTACATTGTTAAGCTACACTATGTTTTTCGAGCCCCATTTAAAAGTTTTTTTCTAAACTTTCTCATTAATGATATGTTTTTTGTTCTCTTACTTATGGTTACTCCTTTTTCTTATTTTAGTTTTCTAAAGAAACCTCCTAAAATTTTCAATTTTACTGTAACATTATTTGACTTGACCCGTTGTCTAAAGAGAAGGAGGAGGAAACTTGAAATGAGGAGTGATTTATATGCCGAACTATTCAAGCAGTACCAATCCTCCCTGCATCTCTATCTATACCGTATGTGTGGATCTCAGGAGACAGCTGAGGAGTTAGTTCAAGAAACCTTTTACAGAGCCATGGTATCCATGAAAGCAGAGCATGCAAGTTACGCCAGAGCCTGGCTATACAAAGTAGCTCGGCATTTATTTATTGATTGGTATCGTAAATATCGTGGAGAAATTCAAATGAATCGAGAGATGGAGCAACAAGCGACAGAAAATACATATCGTTCCCCTGAGGAAGTGCTCACAGCTCGTGAACGTACCCTTCGTATTCAACAAGTGATGAAGAAACTTCCCGAACAGTATAGGACCATTTTGGTGCTACGAGAAATGAACGAGTTATCTTATAAAGAACTTTGCGAGATTCTGGATATGAACATGAACAAGGTTAAGGTCACTCTTTTTCGCGCCAGAGAACGATTCAAAGCAGAGATGCTTCAAATGAAAGGAGACGTTTGAGAATGTCTAAAACACCACATGATGAGGAACGTGTATTTCAGGAAGAGGATTTTGAGTATCAGCGTCCTGAATGGGGTCATAAGCAGTTTAAACGAATGGTTTGGAAAACGAGATGGAAGTTTTTCCTAAATGCAGGAGGAGCTCTTTTTCTAGTATTTATGGTATATCACATCTATGTATCGTCACTCCATATCTATTTTGATCAATCAGCGGTACGTAACAATTTCATGCGGTCCATTATATCTGTTGTTGAAATGCATGGTGACGGACTTCGTGTAGAAAAAAAAATAAATGTTCAACCTTTTGAAGTAACCCCGTTTTTAACTCAAAAAGCTAATTTGAAAATATATCGACACGTAGGTTCATGGGAGGTAATCACAGGTGAAATTCAAGCTGAACTCAGTATAACCGGTAAATTCACCTATACGATTACTAATACAGGAGCGTATATGAATGGCAATAACCCAGGCCCTTTCTATCTCCCTTATTCACTAGTGGGTGGTAAATCTGATCATAATGATTCTGAGGAAAGTAGTAGCCTTAAGCGGCTAGGTAAAATTGATGATGGACATGTCGCAGAGATGTCATTATCCTTGAAAAATCTAGCGTCTCCCGACCAACTGATGCAGCTTCTCTCAGATTACGATGTTGCGGTGACCGCCATGCCGATCTATTCAGGCGAATTCACCGAGCCTGGTGTTTCCTATTCACGCGCAGGAATGTTCGACTATAATATTCCTCATCTTAGCCTTAAGCCTCTTTATGAATTCAATGACAATGGTGCAAGATGGTTTAATTACTTTGTATCTGACGATGCAGGACAGATGAAAGAACAGGTTCAAGCCATGATGTCTGATCTAGAATGGATGTCAAACCATATTGAGTACAGTGGTGCTGAACTGGATAAACAACGTCTTGCCTATTTAAAAAAGAATGGCGTTCAAGTATATGGCGCGGTTGTTACTGGTCCCGTACGAGAGTTAGAGAAACTTACAAAGGTCCCGGAATTCCAACATTTCCATTTGAATCGAGTAGAGATATGGAATTGGGATTAAGATGACTTATCCAGTATCGACATTACGTTTCATATAAAAAAGAGATGATACCTGTTTAATCAGTGGTATTATCTCTTTTTTTTGATTTCTTTTACCATAAAATCACCTTGTGTAACGTTATTGTTGCGAGAAGCTTTAGTTTCTCTACCGTCGCCTCTGCCTCACTCTTCTTCTGCGAGAATATCTTCACAGCGAACGATCAGTTCAGGCATATTTTCTCCGTAAAATAAAACATGAAGCTCATATCCGTTATCGATCCGATACAACTCCTGATACAGCCAGTAACTGCCTACAATCTCTCCTTCTCGCTTGATGATTTCGGGTGCAATCAGCGTAAGTTTATTCATATTAGTGAAGCCTCCACTGGTATCAAAACGAATGACAACTTCCTCTCCCGTCAGCAGTTCCGTCACTGTACAATCATGAAACTGAACCCGGCTACGAATTTCATCCGGAATATCCTGCGCTAAAATGGCCTCCCTGTATTCTTTCGATACGCGGTCCATCTCTCTCGTATTTTCCGCACTCTGTTTCTTTAACTGAAGCAATATTTCTCTTGTGCAATACCCAAGCGTAAACAAACGGATATCCGCAATTTGCTCAACGATGTTTTGGGGTAAACGCTCTTTCTGGCTTTGGACACTCCATTCCATCATTTCTTTATACTCTTCTTTGCATTTTTTCTCGTCAAAAGGTGGGCGGACATCATACTCCGCAATAAGCTTCTCAATATGCGCTCTTTGTTCTGGCGGCATATGATAAATCATCTTATCCTCTTCAGCTACCGCTTCCTCACTAAAAAACTGGTCAGCACGTACAAGAACCGTACCATCATGCTTCAGCATAGAACGAGGATCGATGTTATATATCTCACGTTCCACATTTACATGCGCTTTTTCTTTTCTTTTGTACAGCCTCAGAAAAAGTGCTTCGTCCAATTCGTAAGCCCCTCTATGTACCCTCATCCCAAAATGAAGCCCTGTCTGCTGACACAGCTCATACCATTCTTTCGTTCGATATCTCATATGCATCTCTCCTGCTGATTTTTAAAATCTATTTTGCTATTGAGGCGTAGAGCTTTTTAATTTGTGTTGAGAATTTAGCTGCACCTGGAATTCGTGTGCGTTTAAAATAAACTGTTAATTGTTTAGTATGATTTTTGACCATATCATATTCAATAATGGTTTTAGCGATGACAGACCTCGTAAAGCCTAAAACCTCGACAACTTCAGATCGATCTCCTTCATCAGGCTCCTCTCCCTCTGGGAATTCCCCGTCCGGATCATCGTCTAATTGCTCACTGAACGTTAATCGAGCCGCCACATAAGACATAATCTTGTCCTTGTCTTCGGCGATCTGCTCCATGATCCACTGAACACATTCTTCCTCTATTGGAGACGAGACCCCAAAGCCCTCCAGAACATATTTCCGCTCTCTAAAAGAATCCATTAATAGCGCTGCTTCATAGTTGGCATGCTCGACAAACTTGACGTGGGGTTTTAGCTGAACGAGCTCGGCAATGACGTTTTTATACCAATCACTTGTTAGTAATTGTTCTATTGTTTTCAACGTGTACACCTCCAGAACTTTCAAATTTTATTCGGCAAAAGGAACAATATTACGCTCTCATCATCCTCATGACATACGGTCTCAATACAATAAACTACGATTCTACGCCAAGGTTTGAAAGAACTTGTGTTTCATATCTTTATGATTCCGTGCCGCCCATGCATGTAACTCCTCTAATCCTTCGGACTCCTGATTTCTTTGGAAATAAAAGCATAAATCCATCGGAACTAACCGTTTTCCATAGAGTTTAATACCAATCCGTCTGTAATTCACATAAATACACTCAATCTGGGATGCATCGTATTTCCGATGTTTTGTAGAGATCACATGATCGCTTTCCAGCGTAATGCTCGGTTTGGTAAATAACAAACGCCGGATCAAAAAAATGATATAACCCAGAATAAAGGTCAATATAATGATCAGGGAATACTTCAGAATACCATTTTCGTCGAATATAACATTTCTGAAAAAAATAACCTCAATGGCCAGCATGCATATTAAATTCAGTACAGCTCTGGGGTAAGTCGTCGAATATGTGATAAGATATTCCTCCTATTCTTTCTCTCCATTGGTACTTGCTATGTTCAAGATTTAGTCGGACAGACTGGCTCTCGTCTACATATCTATGGGAAATCCCTGATTAAAGTCTCTACGTTTACCTACTCATCCCTCTCTATCCGACTAATTTGGTTGACAGAACACCAACATATAAATGGATTAGCGTTATCATCCATCACTGAACTGGACCAAATTCGCCTCTTCAACACTCTGGAGAGTCAAACTCCTCCAACACCTTGAACTTATCCCCGTGAACCTTTTCAAGGTGCTCCTCTCCCCAATAGCACAAAAAGTCCAAAGCAGGTTTGAGTCCCCAACCGTAACTCGTTAACTCATATTCCACTTTTGGAGGAACCTCCGAATACACCTTTCGCTGCACGATCTCGTCCTTTTCCAAACCTCTGAGCTGCGTTGTCAACACTTTCTGCGTGATGTCCGGTATCAACCGACGCAGCTCCGATGTACGTTTTCGCCCTGTCATCAAATGATAAATAATCAAAGGCTTCCACTTCCCGCCCATCACTTCCAAGGCCGCCTCCACGCCGACTTTATATTTCTTTGGAGTGCTCGTTTTTCCATGTTCCGTCAACTTTTATCCCTCCTTCATCAAGCTGTTGCCGAGGTAAAATCATAACCCTCTTACTTCTCTTCGTTTCGTTATTTGAACTCCATTTCGAGGCAGTGATTCAGGGTACTTTGATGTTCCTATGGCACTTCATTCTTCCTATAGAACATCAAAGTGCGTACTTCCAGATGTTTTCATACCTGTTTATAATAGCATCAGCCAGCGATTCATGGCTACAAGACAGCAATGCAGAAAGGTAGTGAAAGATAAGATGAATGTATTAGTCGTTGTGTCGCATTCGAGAAAAGATTCCCTAACCTTCCAGGTTACCGATCATTTTGTGCAGGGTCTTGCCGAGGCTGGTCACGATTTTGAGATATTGGATTTGCATGGCATTGGCTTCAACCCTGTTCTCCAAGGCATAGATGAACCTGACTTTACCAAGGAACATCAGGTATTCTCCCCTGAGATAGAAGCGGAGATCGAGCGATTGAAGAAGCACGATGCTGTCGCTTTTGTGTTTCCTCTCTGGTGGTGGCATCTGCCAGCCATGCTGAAAGGGTATGTGGATCGTGTAATGAACAACGGGTTTGCCTACGGCTCGAACAAGCTTCATCATCAGCAGATGTTATGGATTGCTCTTGCGGGCGTAACGGAAGAACAGATGAAGAAGCGAAACTATGATGAATCGATCACGAATCTGCTCAATGTGGGTATTGCCAATTACTGCGGCGTGCCCCAGTCGAGCGTTGAATTTTTATATGAAACGTTGGATGCGCAGCCTGAGCATTATGAGGCACTTCTGAAACAGGCGTATCAGTTGGGACTAAATTATGATAACGCGATCCCGACTCCATACCGGTATTACTCCCCTATATGAGGTCTGAAGTTTTGTTGTAAGTTCGGTGGCTTGAAGCCTTTTTTGTGAAAATAAATCACGTTAACCATCACGCTAATCTCTCGAGTTTAAGAACAACTACCCTTTAAAACACAAAAAGGTCGCTCCGAAGAGCGACCCTACATTTGTGTCATTCATTATTTTACTGTCGAAAGAAGAAACTTCACCATCATGCTAAGATCGATGATGCCATGGTTACTCAGATAGGTTGTATGTGCGTAATCCATCAACTCCAGAGTTATGTTTATGTTCTTAATATCGTTCTTTAAACCTACTGATCCACCAATCCCTCTTCATTAAATATTCAATTTTGATTGGCATAATAATGTATTGTTCTGTTACTTCAATCAGCTCATTGGGACCATTATAGATTAAATCCACATTTAAGTGAAATGGTTTAATTTTTCTACCCACTTCATCTTCAAATTCTTGAACATAACGTATAAGGTCAGGTGTTCCTTCCCAGTAATTCATTGCAGCTTGCCCGCCCGCTGGCATGTACCACCAATGTCTAAAGGATGGCCATAAATGAACCAATACCTCCCTTAATTCATGTTGTTCAACTAACTCAAAGTCGGGCCGTCCTAGCACAAATGATACATGATGATTATTTTTATGCGCCTTCTGTTGAATGCTGCGATCCCAGAACCATTTCCATTGTATTTCAAGTTTTTGATGAAGTTGATCTGATTCTACCATTTGTCTGGAAGGCCATAGAATATTCTCATTGATATCCTCTTTAAGAAGGCCATACGTACTCGCTACATAGATCAAAAAGTTCAATTCAAAGTCACTGGATATACAAACGGACCATGAGTTATGGTTTTGAATCATTGATATTTCTCCTTTCACGCAAAAGCATGAGATCTACGTTGGGATAATCTATTATTTGGAAAATTTTTAAGGGTAACCATCATAACTTCTGCACTTCGTACACAACTCTATATAAATGAAAAAGGATATCTATTTCATTGTTTCCATCGTACCATTTTATTCAAATAAAGGTAATACACTACATATGTGCAATTTCTTTTTCCATGCAAAAAAGAAGCCACCTCCCTGGCCTTCCACCAGTTCAGCAGCTCCTTTTCCACACCTATTCGTACCACTACTCGACTCTACTCCTTCACAGCACCAACTACGATCCCAGTAACAAAGTACCTTTGCAAGAATGGATACACAAGCAGGATCGGCAGTGCGCTGATAAAGATCTGCGAAGCCCTTATGGTCCGTTGCGACAGGTTCTTCACCGCTTCTGGATCAAGCTTCGACATATCGGCCTGCACGATGATCGTCTGCATGAATGTCGCGAGTGGAAGTTTTTCCGCATCACGGATGTAGATGATTCCGTCAAAATATGCGTTCCAATGCCCAACCATCATGAAGAGTGAAACCGTTGCAATAACGGGTACAGAGACGGGCAGATAGATTTTGATAAATGTCTGCAAGTGCCCTGCCCCATCGATAAATGCAGCTTCCTCCAGATCTTTGGGAACGGTACGGAAGAAATTCAGCAGCAGGATAATGTTGAACACCGCAACCAATCCTGGCAGGATCAAGGCCAGCAATGTGTTCATCAGTCCCAGCTTTAGAATCAGGATGTACCCCGGAATGAGACCACCGCTGAACAGCATCGTGATGACAAAATACCACAGATAGATGTTGCGTGCACGGAACACCCGCGTCTCTTTGGAGAGCGCGTAGGCTGCAATCGTATTGACGATTAACGCAAGCCCTGTTCCCAGTACCGTCCGCTCCACAGACACCCACAGGGAGGAGAGGAAATTGCTATTGGCGAACGTCTTAGCATACGCCTCCAGTGTAAAACCAATCGGCCAGAACGTCACCAGTCCAGCATTGGCAGGAGCAGATGCGCTCAGTGATACCATGAGTAAGTGATACAAAGGCAGCAAGCAGAGCAGCGAAAGGATGGTCAGTAACACATTGTTGATTATGCTGAATATGCGGTAAGGCATCGTTTTATGATACATGAGTTCGTCATCCTTTCTAGAAAATTCGGTATCCGGCGAATCGGTAAGCCAGTCGGTAGGAGATCACAATCAGGATCAGGCTGATGACCGATTTGAACAGATTCACGGCGGTAGCGAAACTGAACTGCCCACTTAGCAGACCTTCTCTATACACAAACGTATCGATAATATCTCCTTGTTGGTAAATCAATGGACTATATAAGTTAAAGATCTGGTCAAAGTTGGCGTTAAGCACATTGCCCAGTGCCAGGGTTGCGATTACGATCCCAATGGGAATAAGTGCCGGGATGGTAATATACATCGTTTGCTTCCAGCGTCCTGCCCCATCCACTTCAGCCGCTTCATAGAGTGCCGGGTTAATGCCAGACAGTGCCGCGAGGAAGATGATCGTGTTGAATCCAAACTCTTTCCAGACATCACTCGCAATAATCGTGAATCGGAACCAGCTGCCATCCCCCAGAAAGAAGATTGGCTTAATGCCGAATACGGAGACCAGGAACTGATTGACAATACCCGTCTGCGCCAGAATATCGATCAGAATGCCTGACAGCGTAACCCAAGACAAAAAGTGCGGAAGATATACGAGCGTTTGAATGGTTCTTTTCAGCGCCATCTTCCGTACCTCATTAAGTAATAAGGCGAAGACAAACGGAATAATTAGGTTCATAATGATCTTGGAACAGGCAAAAAACAGCGTGTTCCACGTAATTTGCAGGAAATAATCATTCTCCCACATGTATCTGAAATGCTTCAGTCCGACCCATTCGGAATCGAAAAAACCCAGTGCAGGTTTATAGTCTTGAAATGCCATCAAAATCCCGGACATCGGAATGTATGAAAATATAAAGACCATAATGGCCGCCGGCAACACCATCAAGTGCAGAATCCATGGTTGTTTGTAGCGTTTTTTTGTTTTTCTGTTCGGCTTGCTCCCAATGTCCGCCTGAGGTACCCGGTTAGCTTCCATATTAGCCTCCATAGCGCGCTCCTGTTCCCAAAAAAAGTTTTTGTGTGTAATGGGGATCTCTGCTATAAATAGTATCAGGCATTTCTCAGGTCTGACTATATAACATTGTTAGGCTTGATAGTGTTTTGTTAGGAACATCATCTGAAGAGATTGTTTACACACGAATTTGAAGGAGACTTTTTATGAATATATGGAAGCGCTTTATATCATTGGGAAGAACGTCCAGATCCCGGTTTAGTCTATTTGCCAAAATAAACTGTTTAATTGTGGTCCTCTTCATCCCCATTATTATCATGTATACCTACTCGAACAACGTCACTTATGATGTTGTAAGCAAAGAGCTACAGGTCTCCAATACGAAGCAGCTCACGTTTTTATCCAGTCAGATCGATTCCCGAATCAATCAGATGATGGATTTCAGTCTTATTCTCTCCAGAGATCCCAATGTCAGAGCATTTAATGGCTTGAACATATGGAATGATCGTTATGACAAGATGCAGACCCGATATGTTATTCAGGAAAAGCTGATGCTGCAATCCGGTGTTACCGATATATGGCCCACTCGATATGCTGTGCATTCACAGCAGAATCAAGATGTCATTGCCAACTATAATAGAACATCCGGGTATGATGAGGATTATTTGAAAAGAAATATGAGCGGACAATGGACATACGGTGATGGTGCCGAGTCCAAAGAGGATATGAAATCCTTTTATTGGTTCTTTACGGATTCCTTGGCCCAGCCGGGCATGTTGACGGGAAGCAATCTGGTGATTGAAGCCAGCTTCAGTTATGAGAACATTCAGAACATGCTGGATACGTATAAGGCAGGTGGACAAGGTGATCCCTTCTTTTATCACAAAGGAAATTCGCCTATTCTGAACCGCAGTGCAGACAAGCAGCTATCCGAGGAACTTATTCGTTATCTGGATGAACACTCTACCGAGGATACCACACAGGATGTCGTCAAGCTGAACGGGAAAAAGTATCTGGTTAGCTCGGTGAAATCCTCTTATCTGGATTGGCATTTGGTCGATGTGGTACCCCTCTATCAGATTCTACAGCCGATCTCGCTCAGTCGGAACTTGTTCTATCTTTTTATGATTCTGCTGTTTGTGGTGGGCATTTCCGCTTCGATTCTGTTATATCGAAACATTCAATATCCGATCAAAAAGCTGATTCAGGGCTTACGCCGCGTGCAGCGCGGAGATTATTCTGTACGTCTGCATAGCAAGGATCAGAATGAATTCTCGTTTTTGTTCCATCGATTCAATGATATGTCACATCAGATTCAAGACCTGATCGAGAACGTGTTCCAGGAAAAAATCAGGGCCAAGGAAGCTACGCTGAAACAGCTACAGGCGCAGATCAATCCTCATTTTCTGTATAATTGTCTTGGCTATATTATCAACATGGCCCAGATGAAGGACGAGCAAGCCGTAGTCTCTATGGCGCATAACCTAAGTGCCTACTATCGTTATACGACACGAGTGGAGCGAGAAACATCTTCTCTAAAAGAAGAAATCAATCTGCTGGTCAACTATTTGGACATCCAGAAGCTGCGTAATGGACGAATTGAATATCACATCGACATCCCTGAGGATATGCTTGCCCAATCCGTACCACGATTAATGCTGCAACCGATTGTGGAGAATTCCGTCATTCATGGCGTGGCGAAGTCGTATTCATCTGGTGAAATCCGGATTACTGGCGAGAGCTCGAACGGGTTCTGCAAAATTTACATCGATGACGATGGACCTGGCTTGAGCCCGGAACAGTTGGAGTCGTTGAATCTGAAAATGCAGCAGCCGCTGCAGGAGGAAATGGGCTGTGGCCTATGGAACACGAATCAGCGAATCATGCATCTATTCGGCAATCAATCCTACCTTCTATTCGGCCCATCCCCTCTCGGCGGATTCCGAACCGAGATGATCTGGGAGATCCCGAAAGAGGATACGGATTCGAGCGAAAATAGCGATAATAATTGATATCGATCCTAACGATAAATTGACGAATTAATTTTGAACAAGATCACGTACACGATAACGCAGAGGACAGAAAAAACCTGAAGAAACGGAGTGCTCGGAAGTGCTAGCCTATCCAGCCTTTCTTAAAAGAATGCTGGATAGGGGCATAGGCTTCGCCTTTATTACAATTCCACCTTTATATAAAGGCCTTGTTTAAAATAAATGGTTAGAGTACATGTGAACCAAGCGAAGGATTGAAGGGATTCTGTAGAAACGAAGTGTTCGCCTTTCAAGCACCATTTTAACCTTATAATCTTCTAATTCAGAAAATGGGGCTTGAACAGCGATCGAAAGAACCCTTCAAATCCGTAGCGACTTTGTTCAATTCACGTATCCTTTGATTTTAATTATTGGCCTTATATACCAACCACCAAGGGAGACAATACAACATGCAAATGATCATCGTAGACGATGAAGCACACTGGGTAGATAACCTGTCCATGACCAAACCCTGGCATACGCTGGGGATCGAACAGGTGCACAAAGCATACTCGGCACACGAAGCACTTCAGCTGATTGATACGCACCCTATAGATATAGTGATCTCGGATATTCAAATGCCCGAAATGACAGGTATTGAACTGATTGAACGGATCAGAGTCCGTGACAAAAAAATAAAGTGTATTCTTTTATCGGGACATTCCGAATTCGATTACGCTAAAAAAGCCATCCAGTTCGAGGCCGTCGATTACTTGCTTAAACCACCGACAGATGATGAATTGATGGGCGCCGTTCAGAAAGCCATCGATCAATTAAACACCGAATGGGAACTCGTAAGTTCATTGAAACGAACCCAGTTTACCCTGCGGGAGAATCTGCCGCATTTGCGGGGTCGATTGCTCCTTGAGGCTTTGCAGGGACATCGCATTGCCTCCAGCGAATGGGCACGAAAACTTGCGAATTACGATCTGCCCTTCCACGCCGGGGATTGCGCGTTAATGCTTGTACGTATGGAAGAAGAATTCGGGCAATATGACAACAACGATCAAACCCTGCTTGAATATGCGGTCATCAATATGGCGGAAGAGATTATGGGTGAGTTTATGGAAGTGTGGGGCGTCAAGGAGGAACATGGGTATCTGGTGTTTTTGCTTCAACTGAAAGTGAACAACACCGACATTGGCAAAGAAACCATACTGGAGAAGCTTTCCGTACAGCTTCAGTCCAAAGTTAAGCAGTTTCTGAAGGGGTCCCTCTCCATCGTCATCACCGAATGGTTCGCATTTCCCGATCAGCTATATGATCGTTTTCGGCAGGCCTCCGCTTATTTCCGGCAAATCGTCGGAGACGAACGTGAATTCGTGATGCGGGTCAGCGACGTGGAGACTCCGTCGGCACAAGGCCCGCTGGATGTCCTGTATACCCCACCCACTTTCATTCATCTGTTAGAGAGTGGTCAATGGGATGCGGCAGAAGAAAAAATACTAGCCGTCTGTGAGGAGCTGGATGAGAAATGGTCGGAATCGTGGGAGCATTGTATGGAGGCTGGTTTTTTAATTACGGCTTCGTTCACCAATCTCGCACACCGAAACAAGCTGACTTTGGCCAATTTAATGGGTGACGATATCGAGTGGTTGCAGAGCGGGGAAGCTTTTACCACCATCAGTAAACTGCGCAAATGGTCGCTTAGTGTACTCAGCAAACTCAAGGAAGGCACGTCCAACGAGATCAAGGACATCCGTTCAGAATATGTGAAGAAGATTCAGGATTTTACAGATAAAAACCTGCATCTGGATGTTTCTTTGCGTGTACTGGCTGACCATGTCAATCTGCATCCAACCCATTTGTCCAAGATCTATAAGATTGAAACGGGCGAAGGCATCAGTGATTATATCTCTCGCCTACGCATGGATCGGGCCTGCCACAAGCTGGTTACGACCACCAAAAAAGTATATGAAATCAGCATGGAGATTGGCTATATGGACCCGGCTTATTTTATTAAAGTGTTCAAGCGTCAATTCGGCGTCACGCCGCAGGAGTACCGAGACCAGCATTAATTTGCATAATAGAGTCCTATCGAAACTAACAAACTCATATAGATGCCCTCCCACCCAAATTGGTACAGTTACACTTGTAAAGATCATACATCGTAGGGGGATTGAACAATGATCAAATTTAAAACATGGTGGTCACTGCTCATGGTTATCGCACTTATCACGATCACTGCGTGCGGCAGTGGCGATACAGCGAGTGACAATGGTACCAAAGATGATACACCGGCGACCGTCGGTTCAGCTGAAGCAGAAGCTGCTTTTGCCAAAGGAAAATACGACCCACCCATCGAATTCAGTTCGGTATTGATGCCGAAGAAATATGTTCAAGGGGATACCAAAGAAAATAACGTACACGATCGCTGGATGCTGGAAACGCTGGGTATGAAGCATAAAGATACCTGGTATCCGGCCAATGACGATCAATACAGACAAAAGCTTCAACTCGCTATCGCCTCTGGCGAGAAGCTGCCTGATTTCGTGTCCGTACCGACCAATGCGGTATTGACCAATCAGTTGATCGACTCCGGTCAATTCATCGCCATCGATGAGTTGTTCGACAAGTACGCGAGTCAGACCCTGAAAGATCACGCAGCAGCACATCCTGAGCTGTGGTATCCGTTCACCAAGGACGGCAAGAAATACAACATGCCGATCATGGAGTACACCGATAACGACGATACGTTGCTCTGGCTCCGCGAGGACTGGATGGAGAAGCTGAACCTGGAAGCTCCGAAAACCATCGCAGACCTTGAGAACATCATGGACAAATTCAAGAACGAAAACCCGGACGGTCTGTCTCCAGACAAAGTATTCCCGCTGGCGATCTCGCTGAAAAATAACACCAACACCTGGATGGGGCAGCTCGACTGGTTGTTCGGTGCATATGGCACAATCGAGGAACAATGGAACAAAGACGCAAACGGCAATCTGGAGTACGGCTCCGTTAACCCGGGTGCGAAACAAGCACTTGCCAAGCTGGCTGAGTGGATGAACAAAGGTTATATCCACGCCGACTCCGCCCTGTGGGACGAAGGCAAATCCGCTGAGAGCTGGACCGCTGGCAAAGCGGGCATTCTGCCTGGCGCAAACTGGGTACCCGACTGGCCTGCACCTGACCTGCTGAAGAACGTACCTGGATCAAAATATAAAGCTTACCCTGTTCCGGCTGGCCCAGACGGCAAGATCGGTACGAAGTGGCAGAACTCTGGTGTCAACGCAAGTATCATGATCAACAAGGATGCGAAGCATCCAGAAGCCATCTTCCTGTACTACAACTACCTGCTCGATAACCTGGCTAACCCGGCTGCGGGCAGTGAGTATGAATACGGCTTCGCCAAAGGTTACGACTGGGATATCATTGACGGACAACCGACCAGTGACAAAGAGAAGATCAAAGACTTCTCCAACGAATTCCCTTTCCTGACTGGCCCAGCACGTATCCCGGATCTGTACATGAAAACACTCGTGAAGCTGGCCAACGGCGAGAAGCCTGAAACACCGTACGAGAAACAAATGGCCGAATTCCGTAAACCGGAAAACTGGTATGCAGGTAAAGTCGTTATGTCGCAAATCGACATTCGTAAACAAAACTATTTCACTGGCGCTGCCACACCAACCATGGTATCCAAATGGAACCTGCTCCGCCAGTCCGAGATGGAAACCTTCAACAAAATCATCTACGGCCAACTGCCGGTTGATGCCTTTGACCAATTCGTCGCCAACTGGAAATCCAATGGCGGTGATCAGATCACGCAAGAAGTGAATGATTGGTTTAAGTCGGTAAGTGCGAAGTAAGAATTTGAAGAAGTAACACGAATCAAAATAAAAGAAAAACAAGCCGAAGCATGCATTGCCATCGCTTCGGTTTGTTTTTCTATATCTAGTTAACCCAGCACTTTAAAATACAGGAACTTCAACAGAATCCGTACCCATAACTCTTTTCCCATTTTTTTCTTCTGATCCGACCTCAATACCAATTTTTAATGAATTAGAGGGGGACATCCCCTTTTTATCGGGACTTAATTCGATCACAATCGTTCCAGTACCTCCGCCATTTGCTATGTAATTTCGTTCTCTCCCAATTTCAATCATCGTGCGCCATGAAGAGTCATCAGAATAATTCATCCAGGTGGATACATACTCAGCAGGCTTTAACTTCGATTGATGTTCAGGGTAACTGCTGGTGATGCTGGAGACACTCCATTGATCAGGGATATAAAATGCAACACCACCCCAGTCAGCGGGGTCAATCTCTACATGTGCTACTATTTTAATATGATCAATATGCTCCTTCTCACCCTCAACAAATATTGATCCTTCTGTCATTGTCTTTAAATTCGTTGATTTGGCATCCAGATCAAAGTTCTTGACTTGAATGATATTGCCATTAACCGCTGGCTCATTAGCTTCATTTATATTGGTATTCAAAAAAAGCAGAATAAACATAATCGCAATAAACATAAAAAGTAAGATTAAGTATTTAGATCTTTTTTTCATAATAACCACACCTCACTTTTACCTTTGTTTCTTTAAAGCTTAACACATCATTAACGCCTTCCTTTCCTTAATTTAGAATTTAGAATTTGGAAAAGTAGAGCATTAAAACCGGAGCGGAAGCGCTAGATTCACGCTTCCGCTCCAGTTTTTAAGTTAAGATCTAGGCAGCTTCCCCTGACTTATAGCTTCGCCTTAGTGGATCAATCCTCTGTATCGGTCTCCTCTGGCATCGACTGACCCAGTAAGGATACTGTGAGTTGAATGCCATCTCGTAGTCCCTGCATATACAACCACTCATTTTCTATGCCTTTGCTGACAATATAACGATTCTCCCACTCGATATATTCAGGTGTCTGCTCGACATCCTTACCTGCAAACAAAACTCCAAACGCTCCGTCTGTTCCCTCACGTACTCGACTCAGTTCAGGATCATGTTCGATCCGGGCAGTCACCTCATCCAGCCTTGCTTGAATCGCTCGTTGCATCCACGGTGGAAAATCCATTGCTTCTCCTCCCCTACGCATTATGTACCTCGCTCATCACCGTACCACTCGACTATGCTTCGCCCTCATTTCACTAACTCGTGCCACCAGTTCGTCCACCCTTCGGCTCTGTTTCTGAACCTCAGGGTTCTCCCACAACGGAATCGCTTGCTTCAAGGATGCCTCACCAAGCTGATTAAGCTTGCGCCGTTCCTCTTCCAATAAGTCAAGCAACCGGCTCATACATCCACCTCTCTGATGGGTCTAAACTGCGCCATGTCTTGTTAAGACTAGACGTGAGCAGTCAATTTTAATGCGATTATCGGTTTATTTTATTTTAATTCGATATACGCATTAAAACAACCATTATTTCTCATACAATTTTGTTGAAATGAGGGGTGTACATAATGAAGCATAGACAAGAACCACCTGGCGACAAAAACATAATCGGCTCCCGAGTCGTAGCTATTCGTAAAAGTAAAGGAATCAAACAACGAGAATTCCTTGCCAGACTGCAAACATTGGGTTTGGATATCAGTCAGACAAGTCTTTCGCGTCTAGAAGGTCAATATCGTCTTGTCCAAGACTATGAAGTGGTGATGATAGCGAAGGCGTTGGAGATTTCTGTGGGTTATTTACTTGGGGAAGAACTTAATTAAATCGTTTTTACGATGCACTAACATTTTGTGCAAAATTAAACATTTTAATATTATTCACAACTCTCTTCTCACCTCAAAAGTGATGCTTATAATGAGCAACCTCTCTTCCTTGAAAAAATGTGAGTGTACTAAAAGATTAGGAGTCCGTTTTTTAGGAATACCAATAAAAAAAGAGAATGCCAAGTTAAAGCATTCTCTAAATATTCATTATAGTTGCTCTTCGCAAATTGCATGTGCAGTAAACTGAAATAATTTATCTTCCAGCATCTCATGTAAACTCTACAGTCTTACGGTGAAGAATAGCATCAGAAGTGAGAGAGATAAACTTCCACAAAATAATTCCCTTAAAATATGCTTGATTGATTTGTAAATATAAGCATTAACATCATTAATTTAAATTCCCCATCTTTTCCCTACTTTCCTCAAACCAACAGCATAGCAAACCTTTCTAAGCTTGCTTTTTAGATCTGAGGTTAAATGCTTTTTTTGTAGTTTTCTCTTCAAGTGCAATTTCAACTAGCCCTAAAAGCATATTTCTAGTAAGTAGTTTAAAAGATATATAAATAAAAAAAACAAGAGCTGCGAATAAAGGAACACAGTATAAGAGAACAAATGAAAGCCCGGTGGAGTTATTACTATCTATTACTGACTTCATTAGAGTGGTAGCCATTGAAAAAATAAATGAAAAAATAATTCCTAAATATTGAGTGTTTTTATATAATTCAATGGTAGCTTTATAATTTCCCTGCGTTATTTTAAGCTTTTCCTCACTGAAACTTCTGTAGTGCTGTAATAATTCCTTATCGTATGAAAGATCTGTGTTTTTATTAAGTTCTTTTTTTACAATATCCTTAGTAATGTATTTTGAAATTACTTTTATCAATTCTTTGTTCCTTTCTAAAAAAAATTTGTCATCATTTCAGTCCTCTTTAAATTATTTTGACGGATAGTCAAGCCAATTGAGATAATCCGCCAAAATATTTAATTTTTATAGGTAGTATTACAATATAAATGAGTAATTTGAGCATTACTTAATGTTGCAACTCCACCATCTTGCTTCCTAATTTTGTGATCGACAGAAATTGAGTTAACATGGATCAAACCATTGCAGATTGGACACAACAATGGATTCTTTAATGCTTCAGCAATGAATGCCGAAGATTTTGTATCTGTAGAAAAGTCTTTTGCTGTGGTTTCATAGTCTGGATTTTCAATTTCAAACTTCAAAAAAGAAAATAATGATGATTTAGTAATCAGTTGTCTAATTTCAATTTCCTTTTTACCTTTTGATATATTATCTATAAGAAACAAATACAATTCAGTAAGTCGCTTATAACCTTTTAATCCACTGCCGTATTTATAATTGAATTGATTCACAAAATCTTTATTGTTTAATAGGATTTTTTCAAACTCTGCTCTACAGTTAGTAAAATTTATAAATTCGTTTCTTTTATCCAATTCTTTAATTAATTCTATTGTTGCTAAAAATGCTGTCGGTTGATATCTACCATTCAAGCTATAGAAATAGACTACTGGATGGAGACCCAATGACCCAGGATGACTACTTGTTAATCTATTAATTATTTTTTTTGTATTATTTATATACTTTACCGTATCATGACCATCAAGATCATCACTAAGTTCGGACTTCACATTATTTGATATATTAACCAAATCAAAAATTAGAGATAATGTTTGAGATGAATATCCTTGTCCTGCAATAGGTAAATCTAAGGTTTTGATTGGCGTTTTATATTCTGGGTCAAATAATGTATTATTAATTTCCTTTGCTGCTTCTTTGATCTGCTCCTGCACTTGCTCATCAAATTTCGCCCAATATTTATGTCCTGTTCCAGCACGAATAATAGCTCGAGCAGCTAAGGCATTTGGTTTATTTCTTGATTGTAAAAGCGTCAATTCAGTTTTATCAATTGGAGATGCTTTCTGATTAATTTTAAAAAATGATGCTTCTGCTATTTTTGAATCCCCTTTAACCCACTGTAACTGAAGTGCCAAAGTTGCTAACCTTTGTGCTCTTTCTAGCATAGTAGTATCTGCTTTGATTGGATTTTTTATTACTTGCTTATGATCTAAATACGATCCAATACGTCTTTTGACTGCTCTTCTAGTTTGCTCTGCTTTTTTTAATTGTTCTTTATCAATAGCTTGTTCAAAAAAAGATTTAGATATAAAACCATCACCGTAATCATCATTCACCCATGAAATCAATGCACTTAACCGATGAGCACCATCTATTACAAAGGTATAAGCCCCTGAATTCCATAGAATAATTGCTGGAATTAGATCTCCGTTAAGGAAACTTTCAATAAAATCACATGTTTTTTCAGGAGACCACTCAGATGTTTCACGTTGAAAATCTGGCTTTCTAAGTACGTTATAAAAAAAAGCTTCTTTCTCTAAATCTCTTATTTGAATAGTTTGTGTGGTTTGTGCAACGTAAGAGGAACTGTCCTTTACTTCGAAATCCTCACGAGATATTAAAGCATCAAGATTTGTTTTAGGCATATGGCCCTCCAATACTAAATTAATAATTGATGCACTCTCTTTTAGAAGAAAGTATCAATACGTATTACTTAACGTATCCATATTCAAAATATCAGAATTTATAAATATTTAAGAAAGTAGACTACGACGTCTGGATATGTAGCTAGTAACTCTGGAAATTGCCAATTCAGGTTACATACATAATAACCCAAATAGTTACATTTGCGAAGATGAATTTTTCGAAAAATTTAGAATTCAAAAACAACATTTTTTTTGAATCGATATCTCACCCTCCTCATAAAGTATAGGAATCTGAGTGAATAAAGATAAAGATGAAGGCTACTCTTCACTAGATAAGAATGGTGTTTATTTGAATAAGAATCAGTTAATATTATATTTGTTACACTTTGTATTTTAATAAAATTACAGCATTATATTCCTAATTTTATATTAAATGTTAATTACATTCTCTTTTTTCACGTATCCGTTTTCAAAAGAATCCACCTGACTCTAAATTATTTTCAAATACAATCACACTCAATCAGGAGGGAGGTCGGAGAATTTCACCTTTCCAATTTACGATGTTTATCTCTTTGTCTTTCAAGAGGCACCAATCAATCATTTCTCCTATCAACTTTGGCGTGATGATCTCATCGCTCCATTTCGGTGTGAGTACTCTTCTGTATCCTATATATTCTGTTGTCCAGCCTTCGAATTCTTCTCCGATGATGACTATATGTGGAGGTTTGTTCTTAACACTGTGTTGTCCCACTTCATAAGTGACGATTAACTTCTTATCCTCAGAAACGATATGTAATTTGATTATTCCTTCATCGTCAATATCCGGTTCAACATACCAATAAAATAATCGATTGGATCGAACGATTTTACGTTTATATTTTTTTCTTACGCCCATAGCTAACCTCACATATTCCTTTTTCTCTGTATGCAGTACTTCAACAGTTTGCCCATCCACATGAACACTTTGTTATCCGATGTTGATGGGCCTTATGATTCATTCATTTTATTACTTTGTTATTCTTTCTTTATTGCCTAATATGACTTCATGAATTTCATCATATAATTGTAAATCAATAAATTCTTCATGAATCCATAGTCCTTCCTCAACATCTCCTCCCCCCATACCTCCACTAATCCCATCACCAGGAAAGAGTTTTTCGTAAAATAGTCCTTGGCCTTCTCCCTCATTACAGTCCCATGCAATGGTATCTAAATCTTTTAATAGAGTATGTAATGTCTCCTCACTGCAATTGACTAGTTTCATAGGGCAAGACAAGTAGATTTGTCCTCCATCATCACCTTCCATAATTACATATGCATCTGGAGTATCTGCAGCTTTCTTAAAACTATCTATAAATTGATTGTTGTGTAGTCCGTTTGCTTCATTAAGGATATGTCGTACAGGGCTATGGTGCTCTGGAATTACACCCATCTGATTGTTTTCCTCTTTTTTTCTTTCCATAAAGATACACCTCTTTGTTAGATATGTTTTCTTGGAGTTATCTGAAATTAGTTATTTACTTCATTCACTTCATTCACTTCATTCATTCCTATGACTTGTTCAATTGCTATATTAAATTCTTTAACATTAATGTTTAACTTAATTATTCCTTCTTTACCAAGCCCTTTTGTATCTAATCTAAAAGTACCCGCCACTGCTTCCGAACTATTACCATCAATTTTCTCATTTATGTTTAATTTAATGTCTCTATCGATTAATTGATTCTGAATATCCTTACTTATGATTGGCTCAACTGTTTTTAGCATTATTGATTTATTGGTTCTATTTCGAAGAGTGAAATTGTATGTTACCACTGTAATGCCTGCATCTTCTTCGCTCTCTCCCAGTCCAAATGAACTTGAGTTTATTATCAACCCGTCCTCAACAATTTTATCCGTCTTCACACTGTATGAAATGCAACCACTTAGGGCTAGTATCATTAAAAGAAATATTAAAATCATTGCATGCTTTTGATTCTTCAATTCAGGAACTCCTTTAGATTTATTTTCCTATTACAAAATCACATAGATTATGTTCAAAGTCATCTGAATTACAATATGGTGGAACAGTTGGGCTATTTCGAACCGTAAAATCAATAGAATACTGATCGTTTGGATACTCTTTAAAGCTCTTATAATATATGAATACTCTTACTTTATACTTAGCTGAAGGTAAGGCATTAATTACGTTATTTAAATCCTCTGATGTTAGTGTTTCATTTTTCTTTCTTAATTTAATCCAAATATCATGTCCATTATCACTCCAGTAACGTAGAGTTTCCGTCTTGCTTTCGTTATAATCAAATTCCAATGGTGCTATTCTTTCAACAAAACCTGTTTTTAAGTCATTCATATAACTTTCTACATAAGGCTTAACGCGGTGTGTTTGATAAGTACCAATCACATTATTAGCCACATCGACAACTGGTAAAGTCAGAATAGCGGTAACAACAATGATTCCAACACTTGGGCCAATATAGGAGTTGGAATTGTAAATGAGTCTGCCAAGCAGTAAAAAAACGATTGTTCCTACTACTGCCAAAGCAGCAACCCCGAAAGCGGCAGGCTTATTATCATTACTAATGAAACCATCGCCAATATTAAAGATAAAAAATATGAATGAATAAAAACATCCAACGCCGACTCCTACAGCAGATAACAAGTAGATTGACTTCAAAAATATTCTCAGAATTACCGCTTCCCTCTAAATCAAATAAAGTCTTTTGCTTAAGATTTAATTAAGACCAGGTATAACTATATTTTCACTGGAGATTATGTACTTTATCCTGGCTATCAATCAATCTTTCTCACTTCCTTTACGGTTTTTCTACTTCTTGAGGATTTCATATAATGTTCCTGTATTCACGATCCAACGTATGCTAAATGTCTGGCTCTTGCCTGATCCAGGGCGAATGCCCGCAGGGTGAATACAATGTTATCTGATGTCCATTCTTCAAAGCGTGTCTTACTAACTTTATTTCTTATTCCAATTCTTCATTATATGGATTGGCATACAAATCAACATCAATTTCAGCATGAATCATATTAACAAATTCAATAAAATCAGAATTCAAATAAAGAGCAGGAGTTTTCCCCTCTTCAATTCTTATTACAATGAAAAATTTCGTAAATAATCGATGTTCAATCCGAATCGAATTGATT
This sequence comes from Paenibacillus sp. GL_099_B, assembly GCF_057835695.1. Lineage (NCBI taxonomy): Bacteria > Bacillati > Bacillota > Bacilli > Caryophanales > Paenibacillaceae > Paenibacillus > Paenibacillus sp. GL_099_B. The sequence goes on along the minus strand of NZ_CM174430.1, from coordinate 1,742,775 downwards.
TCTTTCACTTTATTTTTTAATAGATCAACTACTTTTGTTAATTGGTGATTTACATCTAATGATTCTTCATACTCTGTACCTAATGTCCATGATGTTTCTTTTATTCGATGCCTTTTGTTAATTATATCGCCTTTATAAGCCGTATTCGTAGGTTCAATTTTAAGTATTGAAGTTACATAATTCGGATCGAATTCATCTCCAAACAAACTAAAATAAGCCATTACTTCGGTTTTGTCTTTCAGGAGTTTCACCTCTTTAAGAATTGATGTATGGATTTCGCCTAACATTCAAAGATTCGCGACTGGCTTCATTTTAGATAGCTCTTATCTTAGGATAAAACCTGTGTGGGTAAGTTATGCTTCTACTGTATCTATTTCATACAATCAAGGGCGTATGCTCGTAGCGCGAAACTTTTGTTATGTGATGTCTCATTCCACCTGAAACACTCCAAAAAATATTGTTTAATCAGAAAATATATACCAAGTGAAATCCTCATTTAATCCAGAAATTTTTAATATCTTCTACTATAATTTCTGAAATATGTTTGGATGAATCCTGCGGGTATAAACATATTGTTACGATAAGAGTTAAACATATCATTAACCCTACAATAACTCGTCCAACGACTCTAAATCCGGTGTATTTAAGCAAATAATAAACTAAACCAGAAGAGATCAGAATAATCATACCATTCATCATAAAGGTTATGGGCAAGCTTATGATTCTTCCTAATCCGGTGTTAGGATATATTAATAAAAGCAAACTCTCTAATACTACAAATGGAACTGACAGTAGAACAATATAAAAAAAATGACTTTTGAATTTCCTCTCTACTACTGAACTCACCTACTTTAACTCCTTTAATTCAATTGCACGTAACGTCTGTGATGCTGCTTCACCTTCATGTAACGCTGTTATATCTATGAACCCTCACTACCTCAAAGATTGCAGCAACTTGCCGCGATGCGGTAAGGTAGTGCAGGGGTTACCTACCGCCTCCACTTCTTCCAATATCCTCAACAGACCAAGAAGCGAAAGCAACGGCGTAGATATGTTGTTATCTAGATATCAATTAACTTCCAAAAACTACTTATAAGTTGTATTTCATTTTAATTCTTTCATATAACTTATAATCCGTATTTCTATTTACAATCTCTCCAATTAACTCTTTCCATTTATTTTCAATCCACTTAGGACTTTGTTCTTTCAGAATATCCTCGTTAAATTGACTATCAATATACTCCAAATCTTGCTTAAGAACTCCTATATCCTTAATCAGTTGATTTCTCGATTCTTTTTCTAGCGATATCTTATTCAATAATATTTCGCCTATAATTTCTACTCTTATATGCGTATACATATCTCTAAACACATTATAGATTAAATAGGTTGAAGATAATTGATCTTCCCGGAAGTCGGATTTCAGAAAGACGAATGATTCTTCACCCACTTTCAAAGATAATGCCACATTTCCTAATGCGTGTATGACTGTTTCCTTCGAAGAATTGTCCTCTAAGCTTTTTATCACATTATCTAAATTGTAGATTGATTCTTTTATACCAATTTGAGTTCCATGATTCAGTTTAACCGTGTAATCAACTTCTTGATTGTCTTTGTACGCTTTGAATTGATAGTTGAAGTACATGCTTATTATCAATCCAACCATTAGTATGATTATTGCTATGTTTTTTCTCATTGAATCACCTCGTAATCATGTCATTGAATTCATATAATATCTAATTTTTTTTTGCATTTCTAACATACAACAAATTCTATCTACTAGTGCCTGAACTACGTATATGATAACCCATATTGTTACATTTAAGAAGGTGAATTGGCGAATAAGGGATAATTATTAGTTTTCTCAAACCCTTATCCATACGGATCAAAAGAAGAAAACGATAATTATTCAAAATTAGTAAAGGCACGGGTTTTACTCGCAAATATCCAGTTAATACACTGCATTTTACTCGTTTACGACATAAACAAGAAAAGGTCAACCTAAAGAGGCTGACCTTTTCTTGTTTAAAAATTAGCACAGAACTTATTACATAAACTTAATTCATTTAATCAGTTAATCAATAATTTTTTTAAGCTCAAAAATAGTTGCCTCTGATAACAAGATAAGCCTATCGTTATTAACAGCTAAAAAGCTTAAACTTACAGGTATGCTCATTTTTGTAGAAGAGTCACTTATATCTATTGCCTTTATTTCATCATTTATATGTAAGTCTGGGATATCTATTTTATAATATCTATAAAAAGAGTCAGAGTTATAGCATGTCGCCGTAATCTGATATAATGGATTTTTTAGTTCATATTGATATTTCTTATACTTTTTAAGTCCTTTTGATGAAAAAAAGTCTTTTTCGATTATAATTTTATCTCCAATAAATTTTTGCCCTGTTGGATATTCAGAAGCATCATTATATGAATTTGCAAATCCTAAAAGCTTCTCAACTTTCCAAGTTCCATAGAAATATTTTTCAGTTTCACTATCCAAGCTTATACGGTCTACCGTACAATAATCGGATGTGTTTTTTTGAATAATAGCCTCCTGAGTTTCAGGTTTAGGCTCACTAGAAGTATTGGGATTGGATGTCTTTTCAACATTTCCACAAGCCGATGCTAGCATCAACATTATCATCATACAAGCCAATATTGTTTTTTTCATATCTCACACTCCTACTATGAAGTTATGATTTCGCATGTTTACTCGCTTGTTAACTGAATTAATCCCCGTATGGATTAAAATCTTCTGTTCCTTCTTTTTATATCACCATGTGCTACAAGCTACTTCCATACAGCGAATAATTCTTCACTACTGTATAACAAATGGGGCGATACTTTTTCTTTACTTTCCGATGACTTTAAAGTTTTGCCTCAGTGTTTTGTTCTGGTTGAGTTGTTACTTGTTTACTGAGAGGTTCGCTCTAGCAGAAATTATATCAGAGCAATTGAAGCGAGGAATGACATAAAATTCACATTATTTATGAATAAGGTTAACTTTATGTTATCTAAATCACAAACAACAATTTCCAATCTAACCCATACACTTGCACTTGGTAACAGCAACGCTGGTATTACCCCGACTTAAAGGATTCTGAATATCTAACTTGCTTTAAGCTTGGGAGGTCTGACTTTGTGGAACCATAAACAAAATCCCACTCCATGCCCGAGTGGGATTTTGAATAGAACTTCTCTTTTGTGGAACTATCGTTTCGCTAAATCAAGGGAGAGTAGTATTGCTAACATATTTCATTCCAACTCTGAAACTGATTCACCACTAATTATCGTACCGTTATTCATACCTTCACAAATTTCTTTCATCGAGCCTGGTTTATCGAAGTTAAACACATGCATTGGCAAATTGTAGTCTCTTGCTAAAATGAAAGCTGATTGGTCCATTACCTTTAAGTTGTGTTTTAAAACGTCGTTGTAATGAAGCGAACGAAATTTCCTTGCATCTTTATCAAACTTAGGGTCTGCATTAAGAACACCATCAACACCTTGCTTTGCAACTAATAAAGCGTCACAATTAACCTCGATGGCTCTTTGTACTGAAGGATAGTCTGTTGTAACGTAAGGTTGACCGTTCCCCCCTGCAAAAATTACAATATAGCCTTTTTCTAGATGGTGGATTGCTCTTAGACGGATGTATGGTTCTGCAACTGAAGTAATAGGTATTGCCGTCATTACTCGTACTTCCTTTTTGGTCTTGGCTTTAAGAACTCCACGAAGCATTAAACTATTTACTACAGTCGCAAGCGTCCCAATGTTATCAGCTTCTGCCCTTTCTATCCCCCAGCTTTCCGCCATATTACCTCTGAAAATGTTACCCCCACCTATAACTAACGATACTTCAACGCCTAAATTTACTACTGACATAATTTCATCCGCAATATGGTCTAACCTTTCTGGCTCAAAACCAAATTCAGAGTTTCCTGCTACTGCTCCACCACTTAGCTTAACGAGAACCCTTTTGTACCTTGACAATTATTACACCCCCATAAAATAAAAACACTAAAGCAATAAATGCTTTAGTGTCCTAATGGAATGGAAATATGAAATTACGCAAGTCGACTGAATGTAAGTCTTCCGTTTCCACCTCATACCCCCACCCCTTCCATGTTTTTCCGTTAAGTAATTTTACATTACGTGAGACTAAATTGCAATTACCGTCAATATTAAATCTGCAAGCAATTTCAATAAGTTATAATATGATTTACGATGAGCCGTATCAAAGAGCTACCTTGCCGCTTTACAAACAACAAAAAAATCATAACCCCTCAAGCCAACAACGCCTGTTCAATCTGATCCACAATGCCATTGATGCCTGTTGGTCCATAACAGCCGATCCATGTCGCGGCATCGACCGAGTGTATGTGCTGGCGCTCACTCGCATCGAGCATCCCCCAGACACGCTGCTCTGTCGCGGATATTATTCCCTCTTGCATCATTTCATTGCTAAGCAAAAAATAGTGGCTGGCATGTACAGCTGGTAGTCTTTCAACTGAAATATGATAAGCTGTGTCGGAAGTATCTGCCACAAATGATGGAGCAGGTAAACCTAGGTCACGGTACAGCACTGCACCGGTACGATGCGAGGCAGAATGTACGCGAACCAGAGAATCTAGTGGACGAATCAGTGCTACGCTCTTACCTGCGAGGACTGTTGCAAGTTCTTCTGACAGCAATGCGGTTCGTCGATGATAATCCGCAAGTATTCGCTTTGCCTCTGCTCGCTTACCTGTCAGTTCACCGAACAGGCTCAGAATGGTCTGCCAGCTCTCATTGCGTTTAAACATGAGAACTGGAGCGATTCGGCTTAACCGTTCATAGTGCTGATCATGCACCTCGGTGCAAATAATCAGATCTGGAGACAGTCGTTCCACAGCAAGCAGATCGGGGTACTCATACGTTCCGAGCAATTCGGTATGCTGAAGTCCTGCCCGGAGCGATTGAGGGAACGTTAACACTGCACTTCCCACTCCTACACTTCCTGCTGGATGCAACCCAAGCGCAAGCAGGTGATCGGCATATTGCACATCGAGTACGGCGATACGCTGTGGAGCACTGGTGACAGGATATTCACCTCGCATATGGCATATCACCGGGCCTTGGCCCGACTCGTACGAAGAAGCCAATCGATTCCGCAGCAAGGAATGAGCATAGTTTGCATCTGTTTCCGAAGCGGCAGCAAGCCGATAACGCAGCGGAGGAACGCCATAATATTTCTTAAACGCCCTACTGAAATAATACATGTCACGGTAGCCCATTTTGTCAGCAATTTCCCCAATGGGAGCATCCGTATGATGCAGCATCCGCGAAGCATTTTCCATGCGTAGCTGGATGACGTACTCCATCGGTCCGAGCTGCTTCTCTTGTTTGAATCGTCGCTGCAACTGTCTTACACTGCACCCAGCGAGGGCTGCCAGCTCTTTAAGCTCCAGATTCTGACGATAATGCGATGATATATAGGAAGCGACAACATCCACCATGTCGGACTCTGCTCCGCCTTGACCACATTCATACTCCATGATCAGTTCGTAGATCATCACCTGGAGCAACGCATTGGCATGAAAACGTTCCAGCCCTTCGCCACGACGCCATTTGGCAACGATTTTTTCCGCATTCTCGATCCATTCCGCTTGAGTCACAGGGTTCTGAATAAACGAAGTTTGCAGTGGGTGTTTGCGATACGAGGGTATAACATGAGAGGCTCCTTCCATGGAAGAAGCCTTATACTTGATCACGATATAATAAAGTTCGTCTGATCTGGCGGTCAGCGTGAAGGATGTGCCCTCCACCACATGACAGGCAAAAGAAGCTCCAATGTGGCAAACCTCACCATTCATTGCAAGCTCCCCTTCCCCTCCGCATGCCAGCAGCAACACATTTGAAGTTAATTGAGTTTCGCTAAGAACACTGCCTGTCTGCAAAGTACCGCTATACCCGTCAAGCATCTTGATCGTCGTATCACTCCATAGACTTGTCTGTTCTTGCAGCGGCATTTCTCTCATCTCCTGACAATAGCAAAGGTAAAGTTGTTGCTGTTGTCATTTTAATTGAGATTTATTCTCATTGTCAATTTTCGGACATTTTCTGCAATATTCCCCTGACATTTGATAATAAAAACAACAGGTGATCCGCTCGCTTTTGGCAACGTAGCCATTGTCTTTGCATTCGGTGAAGCGAGTTAACGGATTCTTTCTCACGCCGAAAATCTGCCCGGATGCCACCTGCGTCAGATAGGCAAAGTCTGCCTGAATTTGCTCTCTTTCCTGCTCCGTCTCGTTTTCATCCGTTGTGTATAGGCGGCCAATGCGTACCATGATATTCTCCCAAAGGATACTCATGGAAAGTGGAGCAATCACAGCAAGCATCTTTAACAGCGGTGTAAGCTGTACCGCAAACATCTCCTCGACCACCTTTTCCCGCCATACTGCCCTGTCTCCCGCTAGTCCTTCAGCCTGAAGTCCATTTACCGCTAGAAAAGGAAATCGTGTGCCGCCCTTATGATCTGAGAGCGCCGGATGATAGAGAAAGCTGTTCTCCAGCTGAAACGAGACATGCTGATGATGAAAAGTCATCGCTATCACCAGAGGCGCGGTCCACAGATAGCCAATTCGCTTGGCTAACATCGAAGCGGCAACCTTCATGTCAGGTGCATCGATATACTCCTGAAACCAGCTGATATACTCACGACATGCTGCTTCGTCATGCAACTCACTCAAGGCAATGGTACGGACACTATGTTCAGGCGGCTCACCAAGCAAAATCGAATGATCCTTCACTGTCTCTTTCCATAAGTCTGTCGAGAGATAATGGGTCATATTAATTCGATCCGAGCAGAGCTTCCGATGCCTGATCTACAATTAGATTAATCGCAAGAGGTCCGTAATATGCGATCCAAAGTGTTGAGTTTACGTCATACGTGCGGTTATTTTTCACAGCATCAAGGGACTTCCACACCGGATTACTTACCATAGCCTCAGCTTCTGCCGCAAACAGTTCATCTGACAGTACAAAATAACGATCTGCGCCAATCTCAGGCACCTTCTCCATTGAGATTTCAACAGAAGTATCATCCTTGATTCCCTCAACCAGTGCAGGCATATTCAAGCCCAGATCCTGATACAGAATAACACCTGTACGATGCTCAATCCCATGAACACGGATGCCTTCTTTTCTCGGACGAATAAGGGCTACCGTTTCATCTCCCATTTTCTCTGACAACTTCGCCTTCAATCCAGCGACTTTGTCCTCATATGCAGTGCGTACTTTCTCGGCCTCGTCCTGCTTGTCTGTAATCTTAGCAACTGTGGCTAACGTATCACGCCAGTCTTCGTAAAAATCAAGTACCAGGGTAGGTGCAATTTTGCTCACACTCTCGTACTGCTTCTCCTGGAAGTCCGTCATGATAATCAGGTCTGGATCTAGTTCTACAATCGCTTCCAAATTAGGCTCGTCCCGTGTACCCAGAACCTGTACGTCACTCGGCTGGTCACCTAAGTATTCTGGAAAATCGGTATTGCCTCCAGCGATAACACTGCCAGCCGGCTTCTCGCCAACGGCTAACATTTGATCCAGGAATTTGACATCAAGCACAGCAATGGTCTTTGGTTTTTCTTTTAGCGTGAGCTCACCCTTCATGTGTTTAATCGTTACAGGAAAAGCTCCGTCCGTCTGAGTTCCTTCATTCGCTGGCGTTGCCGCAGACGGCTTGCCGCTATCTGTACTTGTTCCGGCACCGCAAGCCGTCAGGACAAGAATAAGGGCTAACATCAAGCCCATGAATAATCGTGATTTGTGAGCAGTATATGCCTTGCTTCCGGCAGCCTGCCCCTTTGTTCCTTGATTCATGATGAATCCCCCTTATGTATAATACTGATAATGATTTTCATTATCGAAACATAAAGAGAGTATAAACGATCTCCGCATCGCGTTACCATGTACTTTTGCGACATTTGAGTCGGACTAATGCGACATCACCAGCCGTTTATCCGCCCTTTAATTTCTCAGCGATATACGCTTGCAGTCGGTAGATGTCTGAAAGGAGCTCTTCTTCCTCCGGCGTATTTCCATACTCCCCTAGCCAGCGCGGTGTGCGGATATGCCAATCGTTAGACATGTATTGCTGTTTATCTCGATACACTAGAACATGCTCCAAGAAATACTCTAAAGAGCCAAAAGATTGCTTACGACTGTCGTTGATGATGGATTGTGTTTTCTCAATGATTACCTGTAACATGTTTTGGATATGATCTTCTGGATTCATAGAGTTGCCCTCCTTATCATCATTTCAAGATGTATAGCTTCATCCAAGCAAACTAGCAATCAATTTCTCTGGATGGATAACAGCAGACGATTGAACCGACGGGTATTTCATTCGGGGAAATCTCTCTCCCCAAACAAATACCAATATTCTTTTTACCGGCTATAGAATGATGAATTTGAGAAGAGATTACTTTATACACCTGCTCTTGCCCATCCGTTTTTTTGATGATAATCCGGTTACCTATTCTTTCTTTGATCGTTGAAGGGAACAGTTCATGAAACTCTTCATTAGCCCCCATAACGATGGTTCCGAATTCAGGTGTATCGAAGACCAAACCCACACCAAACAGCATTTTAGTTTCCATTCGGTGACCACCTATCTTCAAGCGTAATGAATATAATTCACTTTCACTCATTTAAAATCCATTATATGGTTTAATAATGATTATCATCAAAATACAAAACGGAACGGTCTAACAATTAAAGATGGTAGGGATGTTATGTGAAAAGAAATGTTATCATTTTACTTCTATCAGTCATCATTATTCTAGTAGGGATTTATTGGTATGCAGACAGAGAACTCATCTCTCTTAAAACAGGATCTACATTACCATTACAATGGGAAGATCCATATAATAACCATGAAGTGCCAATTCAACTTACAGATCAAAAACAGACTTTGTCTGATTGGAAAGTACATCTTACAAAGCTCTACTACTTGCCTAATTCAAAAAAACTGCAATTTGGCTTATGGTACAGTAAAAGAGAGTACCAACCGAATCCATCTGAAAAGATTCCAGATCGAATTTTTCAAGTTACGATCCGAGATAAAAACGGACAATTGTATGATCAAGATACCATTGTTAAAGCTGAAGGCGTGTTTGATGAGTTTCAACGCAGGTCGATTTCTATTGATTTAGACAATCAAGAATCTATAGAATTAACGATTTCCTTGATTGAGCAAAATGGAACAACCGTAACCCCGATGGAATCAACAACTATTAACGTACCTTTAGACAAAATAAAAAAGTGAAAAGCTTAACTTAGCAGTTTACTCAACGCTTTGTGTAGGGAGAATCTTTTCTTTATTGTGAGAGTTCGAAAAAAAGAAGCCGGATATTTAATTCACCGGCTTCTTTTTTCTCAAGTAAAACGAAGTGCAGTATCGCCTAAAGCATGAATATGATGTTATTTAGGCATCGATGTTCTATGAAACACTAACCTCTCTTCTACTTAATTTCTTAAATGCCGAGTATTCCTGACTAGAATTTATATAACTTAATATCTTTTCCGCACATGCAGCTGAGCTAAGCTCTTCCGTATTCACTTCCAGATCATATTCATCATAGGAGTATATGTAGTCGAACTGGGAATGGGCAAGTCCAATCGCGCGATCTCCTCTGCTCTGCTCTCTTCTGGTGAGTTCTTCTTTCGAGCAGTGTACACCTACAAACAATATCGGATAATCCGAAAGCAAATCATAAAAACCGTTAAACCACTTATCATTGCTGATGACCGTATCCACGATGACATTCAAACCCATCTCCGAAAACAGTTTAATGGTTGCACAGTACAACGAATTGATGGGGTCGAACAGGATATCTGTCATCACATGGTGTTCCACTTCTCTTGTTGGTTTCATATCTGGGTATGTATTGTCGATAAACTGATCATAATTTTGGGCAAATTGATCTACAGACAGATGATGAAACGGAACCTCTCCCTGATTTTTCAATTCCATCGCGATGCTCGTCTTTCCCGCACTTGACGTTCCGTTCAAAAATATAATGAGTCCTCGTTCCATATCTATCACCCTTATCTATAAAATTGGCATTACCTTTCAGATCACATTGTTGTTTTGCTAAGTCCAAGCTGGCCTGTAAGTCACTTAATTGTGCTCATACCATGGGCTCTAACTGACAATGAACTTCCTCCCTATTGCTTCGTATCCTTTTTACAAGTTCGGTCAAAACAATCGTAGCGGTTATTAACGTTTGCCAATGAATAGCTTATTTTGAGTCCAATGAAGACTATAGCCATAACGGTATAGCTCAAAGTAAGGATACAGACAGTCTTCCGCCTCCTGTAAATTTTGATAGCGGGGCCATTGTAAATAATAGGATACCCAATAATCGCAAGCGATGGAATAGTACGCTTCGCTCAATAGCTCGATATTTTCGCAGTAATCGCTACGTGAACGGATGAGCTCACCGAGCGCTTCGTAAACGACCTCGCTATCTTCTTCATCCGTACCTTGAATCAGTCTTTGCTCTAACTTGCCAATCTCACCCCGCGGTAATACAACAACCTCCTTTACACATGCCAAAGCCCGGAATGTTTCCTTCGCTGAGTCCGCCTCTTCATCTTTCTCGGGCACCATGGAGAACAGGTTCTTCAATCTTTTAATTAGTTCCTCCCCCAGACCACGCAACGTTCCTTCGGAAGCATCCTCATTTCCACCGTTGAAATAACCTGGCACATACTCGCCGGCGAAGTCCTCAGGATTCAACATCTCATAGATCGGACGTATTCTATCCAAAAAGCGTTGGCCGTCCAGAATCGGCTCAAACACACGTTCCACACCTGTTCCAGATGGCATGAACCCTTGAAAAAAGCCGTAGAGATGATCTGCTTCGACCTCCATATCATCATCTGGTTCTATTTCTTCTCCGCTCAGTGCTAACAAATAGCGCCCATACTCCTGTTGATCAATTTGTACCATCCCCTCTCTCTGTTCAACCAAATTATCACTCTCTCTATTCTTCCGTAATCCTGATCCTTATCAGCTTTAGCCCCAATGGTTCCTCTCTGAACAATGAAAACTAAATCTAACGGAGCGAGGATAAGATAATGTCTTTATTCAAAAAGAAATATGTACGAATCTCTGTATTGTTCATATTATTGATCTCTGTTGGAACAAACGTATATTTGAGAAGAAGTACCATTTGAATTAAGGTTTCATCACATCTTAACTGTTGGGTTAGACTATCCCTATAGCGGTCAAATAGCGGCGATTGATAAAACCAAACGCCCATCTCCTCCTTACAATCTATTGCGTTTGTTTATCAAGGCTTACGTTAAATGATGAAATTATCGATTTTTGTCTAAAATCATTCGGTACCACTATAAACTCCACCGTTAGATTTATAGAATCAGGCAGATCAATTTGATTTATATTCTCACTACCAATTAGGTAATAATGCTTTTCGTCTAATTCTATCAATCCTCCACCTGTTGACCCAGAAGTTGAAATTAAATTTCCGTCATTATAAAGCTTACAAGAAATATTATACTCCTTCAAACTGAACCCTTTCACTTCATATCCAACCTTTATTTGACTTGCCGTGTAATCAGCATTTCGTAAATTAATCGTACCACCATCAACCATTTTGCTCTGAATTTCAATATTCGCTTTGGGCATCTCTGGTTGTTTTAATAAATAACCCACTTTAAAATACCATATAGCACTAAATACAACGACAACAAGTATAATGATAGCAATAATAGACTTCTTTTCTTTTTTATTCACAATTCTTACTCCTTACATCTACAGTCTATCTAAATTTCTTTTCCAAATCTGTGTTTCAAATAGTTGCAATATTTTTTTTCATTTAATCATCCCATATTCGTGCAATTGATTTCTGATAAAGTTATTGTGTTGCTGACGTCGATTCCCCTTAGAAAGCTCTTTTCTTAGGGGATCAATGTGTCTGCATGACTCTGCTTCCTTGAATCTCTTTCGGGCAAACCGAGCGGCGAAGCCATGAAGCTGGAATACTGTGTTACCATATTGGATTCTTACTTCCGATCTGTCATTTAATCTAATTGCAATTCCTGATGCAAAGATAATTGTTCCATAAATTTCTCTTCTGAATCGTCTGTTAAAAACGAGTAAAGAACAGTGCAGTAAATATCATGAACGCAGCAATCAAACTTATTATTGCTTTGTTATTGATTGAACTCATCACTTGCCCCTACCTCTGGCCGGTACCAAGGGCGTCAGCCCGCAGCATGAATCCTCTGTTATCACAAGTTGTTGTTTTCTTCGGATTGCTTAATAGTAGGTTGTAAATATATCATGATTTCTTCTGCATTTATAATTACTTGATTTCCTACCGAGGCTACTCCTCTTCCCACTACAAATCCACGCTTGTTTTTAATGATCTCATAGTATAAATCTATCCGATCTCCCGAAAATGCTTGACCAATCACTTCAATTCCTTTAAGTGAAGAAAGAAATCCTACACCATTCTCTTCTGAAATGACTGCAAAAGCACCTAACTGAGCCAAAGCCTCTATTATCAATGTACTAGGAATAACAGCATTCCGTTCATTCATATACCACTCATTATTTGAAACATTTTTATATCCCTTAGCCCATTTGTTTTTTTCGACTTCCAGTACTTTATCAATTAACAAAAATGGATACCTATGAGGCAGAATATCTTGAATATTAATCATTTAAGAGACTCCTTTTTTATAAAACGGATTGTCAAACCAAGTGCGACAGTTCCTTTATGAAAGATTCGTGAGCGGTTTTCCAGCCCAGACATTTTCGGGGGCGATGGTTGATTAAGTGAAGCGAACGCTCCAATGTTGCATCTGATATTTGCTTAAAGTCCGTGCCCTTGGGAAAGAACTCTCGAAGTAAGCCGTTCGCATTCTCATTCGAACCGCGTTGCCAGGAAGAGTAAGGGTCAGCAAAATAAATCTGTACGTCGTGTGTTTGTTCCAGGTTCGCGTAGCAGGCGAACTCCTTGCCACGGTCTGCCGTAGCGGTTCGAAAAGCCTTAGTAGGATACTGAGCAGCGGCTACGCCAAAGGCGATCTCCATCGACAAAGCCGTCCGATCGGGCATTTGAATCGCGGTGTACAGACGTGTTTTCCGTTCAATGAAGGTTGCTACACAACCCTTGCTCTTTCCACGTCCCGAAACCACCGTGTCCAGTTCCCAATGCCCAAATGTTTCCCGAGAGCGAACGTCCTTCGGACGCTCGGAAATGGGTCTGCCTACAGCAAACTTACCGCGTGTTTCCGCAGGTTTCTGACGTTTACCTTTGTGCCGGAGTACATGCAAAGCACCTTTGGTTAGACGACCTGCATAGATCCAGCGGTAGATCGTTTTAAAACATACGGTGGGTCGATTTTCAGTTTTAAAGCGCTCCACGATCTGTTCAGGGGACCATGTGGCGTGCAACTTCTCTTCCAGCTCTTCAGCATGTGCTTTCGTCCATCTACCCTTGGATACGGAAGCTTTGCGGCGCTGCACATAAGCTTGTTGTGATCTTTCTGCCTGATAAGATTGTAGTTGAACATTCCGGCTGATCTCCCGGCAAATGGTCGTATGATGCCGACCAAGTTCCTCGGCGATGGCTCTTGCACTTTTCCCTTGTCGATGTAGGATTTCTAGCTTGCTGCGTTCGATTATGCTAAGATGTGAATAACTCATGGACTGATTCTCCTTGTGTGAATGCTGGTGTGGTAACTTTCATTCTACACGAATCAGGCTATGAGCCATTTTTTATTTCCAGTAGGTGTCGCACTTCATATTACAATCCGTCATAAATTGCAATAATTTCAGATAACGTCTTTTCTACGAATTCACCCATTTCCCGCGTAAGAGCAAATATACGAATTCGCTTAATGTCCCATATGTATTATTAGACGAAGAGAGGGCTAATCCTCCATCTCCGACAGGTTGCTTCTTATGAGTCGGTCCAGAGGGCTATAAACTAACGTTCCATCTGCCCGCGAGCCTCATTATTATGCAGAATGCATTGGTACGCAAAAAGGCAGCTTCTGCTTTACACATCGCTGCCTATTTGCTTATTAACTTTTTTCCAAAGGACCTATCAATCGTTATCTACATAAAAATTGCGGTCGCTGATTTGGATATCCTGCGAATTCGGCTCACGTTTAATCAAATTCAGCATCCCATCTCTGCCTTGGTGCGTCCTAACATCCCTGGGGTTCCGCCTCGTGGGAGCTTCATTCATACAAATGATGTTCAACCTTTTATACCGCTAAATGTAATGCCGCTAATAAACGTCTTTTGAAGAAAAAAGAACAAAACAATAATAGGTAATGTCATCAAGGTGGATACGGCCATTAATAGACCCCATTCGGATCCCTTTTGACTCTGAAATTGCTGCAATCCGAGCGAAACCGTGTAAGATGGTTCATTGGTTAAATAGAGCAAGGGGCCCATGAAATCAGTCCAGCTCCCCATAAATTGAAACAATGCCACGGCTAAAACGGCGGATTTGGCTAGTGGAAACATGATCTGTAAATATATGCGGAACTCACTAGCGCCGTCTAAGCGGGCCGCTTCGCGCAGGGCATCAGGCAGTCCCATGAAAAACTGCCGCAATAGAAAAATGTAAATTGGCACTCCAAAAAATTGGGGTACAATCAGTGGAAGAGATGTTCCTACCCAACCTAATTTAGTAAACAACAGGAATAGAGGAATCATCGTCACCTGTCCGGGGATCATCATAACAGCGAGGGTAACAAAGAAAAGTATACCTCTCCCACGGTACTCTAACTTGGCAAAACTATATGCAACTAAGGGACAGGATATGATCACACCAAGCGTACTAACGATTGTTATAATCGCCGTGTTTTTCAGATATGTCCAGAAAGGGATATACTCAACGGCACGGGAATAATTACTCCACAGAATTGGATGCGGAATCCACTCTGGGGGGAACGTAAAGATTTGTGTGAGTGGTTTAAGAGAAGTCGAAAGCAGCCAAATGAACGGAATAATGAAAAATGCAGAAGCAACAATTAGACATAAATAGGCTAACGCACGATTGAGTCTTTTGATAGCGATAGGATTCATCCCTTACTTCCTCCTCCTTATTTCCCTTGATAATGAACCCAGCGTTTAGACGTAATAAAAACAATCCCGGTTAATGCCATAACTATAATAAATAAGATCCAGGCCATTGCGGAGGCATAACCCATTTTGAAATACCTGAATCCGTTCTCATATAAATACATGACGTAAAAAGTCATGGAATTTGCAGGAGTTCCTTGCCCTTTGGTCAACGTATAGGGAAGAGTAAACTGTTGGAATGCACCGATCATTCCCATGACAAGGTTGTAGAAAATAACGGGAGTGAGCAAAGGCAGGGTTACCTTTCTCGTTTTCTGAAACCAGTTAGCTCCATCGATTTGTGCTGCTTCATAGTACTCTTCAGGGATGTCTCCTAATCCAGCAAGGTAGATGACGACGGCTTGCCCAATACCCCAAAGCGACATCAAGATGAGTGAAGGCTTGGACCACGACTCACCACCAAGCCAAGAAGGCCCATCGATACCGATATTCGCTAACATCCCGTTCACCAATCCGAAGTTTGGATGTAACAACCACATCCACAGAACAGCCAAAGCCACTTGTGGAACAAGTGTAGGCAAGAAAAAGATCGTTCTGAATATAGCCATCCCCTTGACCTTCATATTCAACATCATAGCGAGTGCCACACCGAAAAATATACTTAATGGAACAAAAAATACGGTGAAATAGATCGTGTTGTATATGGATTTCCAAAACAAAGGATCATGAAATAGATCTATATAATTACTCATTCCGACAAATTCACCAGGCTGCAGAATGCTGTAAGTAGTGAAGCTGAAGTAGATGGACATTAGCATCGGAATTGCATAAAAGCATAGCAGCCCTATAGCCCAAGGTGAAGCAAACAGCCACCCAATCACGTTAGTTCTGTGGAGTGCTCGTTTCCTTGCCGATGGAATTGCTTTTACTTGAACTGAATCGGCCAGTTTCGCCATGTGCATTCTCCTTCCAATTGTCATTCATTAATAGGCAAGGAGAGAGTTCGCTCCCTGCCTACCGAGCACCCTATTTGTCGTATTTTTCTAAAGCCTTATTAACAATCTCTGTTACTCTATCCAGGTTCTCTTTCGGAGTACCGTTACCGCGGGTAGCCTTTTCCGTAGCGGAAGCTAACTCATTCCACAACAGCTGTCCTTCAGGAATAACCGGGCGGTTATGTGAATTGGGCAAAATATTGATAAATTCTTTCATAATCGGATCGTCTTTGTAACCGTATTTGTCGTTAACCGAATCGATAACGGAAATTTGAGAGTCAGCGTTTAATAACGTTTGCCCCTCTTCTTTCCCTAAGAATTCGAGGAATTTCCAAGCAGCAGCGACGTTCTTGGCGCCTTTAGGGATAATAGCGGACCCGCCTCCCGACCATGTCGTAAAATTAGTACCTGTTGGAGTCGGTATTGGTGCAACACCGTAATTTAAATCCGGCTTAAATTTTTCGATACCCTTCACTGTAAAGTTTCCACTTATCTTCATGCTGACTTGACCGGAAATGAACGGATCCATTTCCTCCGTGCCAGCTGCGCTTGTGAATCCGGCAATATCCTCGACATTGTATTTTTTGCCGAAGTCGGTCATCCATTGTAGCGCTTCAACGACTTTAGGATCATTTGCGGTAATTTTGCCGGTGGCAGCGTCCTTGAATTCTCCTCCAAATGCCCATCCCCAAGTATACAGCCAGCCTTGCGAATACCATGGGATGAACCCGATCCGTTTGAAACGTTTACCTTCCTTGATGGTTAACTTTTCGGCGGCCGCTTCAAGCTCGGCGATCGTTTGTGGTGGTTTGTTGGGATCCAGCCCTACTTCTTTGAAATGATCCTTATTGTAAAATAGCAGGCGAGAGTCCGTATCCATCGGCATTGCATAAAGCTTCCCTTGATAACTGGACTCCTCCCAAGCAAATGGATAATACATTTCCTTTAGAATTCCGGATTCTGCTGCCATCGAGGATAAGTCAGTCAGAGAACCTTGCGCAGCCCAAGTACCGACCTTAAACCGGTCGAAAAGTGCAACGTCAGGAGGATTGTCGCCTGCGACTGCAGTCAGCAGCTTCTGATCGGATCCCTCACTGGATTCTGTATAAACCAATTTCATTTTGATGGTAGGATTTTTCTCTTCAAATGCCTTCACGACTTTATTCAAATTATCTAAATCAATGGAGGTAAGACCATGCCACATCGTAACCGTTGTATTCCCCTCTCCTGCCTGATCGCTTGAGTCTCCCTTCGTTGAGCAAGCGGTTACAAGTAGTGACATAGCCAGAAAGTAAACAAGAATTGGAAATGCGATTTTTTTGGATCTCCTCATTCAAAGTCCCCCTTAAGTTAAATTAATTCGTTTAACTTGAATTCCTATAAGATCCACTTCATTTTCTGATCAATCCACAATTTATGTAAGCGCTAACAAGATTGATGATATGAACTATTAAAATCAGAAAATGATAAACGAAGTGAATTTGTTATAAGAACCCCACTAGTTATACTAAGTATATTAATATGACATCATAAAGCGTGTCAATTGCAATATTACGACATAAATATTCATGACGTATGGCTATAATTAGATATATAAATCGACGTTTCAAGGTTCGTTAATCTCCCAGGTCAGGAACGTCCATGCTTCGAAGTTTATATTTCTTATATCAAAAAAAGTGCCGATAAGCCCCTGGGGGCTTATCGACACATTGAAAAATATCCTTGCTTTTGTTGAGCTGCGCTTGTATTAACCCTACCTGTTATTTTTCACGACCATACGATGTTCAATAATGTTCAGCTCGGGAACTGCTGTTCCATGCAACTGAGAGATTAGCATATCCACTGCCAATTCACCCATCTGCTTCTCATCCTGCTTAATATGAGTGAAGATGGGTTGACCCAAGTGATCGTTCAGGGAGTCGAAACATACAATCTCGAATTCCTCCAGAGATTTCCCCATCGAGTGGATGACCTGAGCCAGCATGGTAGCTATTAGAAATTCCGACGCGACAAACGCCTTTACATCAGGGTGTTGTTTCAAAAAATGCTTTACTGTTTCTTTATCACTTTCAATCGCTGTTCCGTTTATGTTCATGGGAAGGGTGCCCTTCAAGTTCGTCAATAAATAATCTTTGTTCAAGTTCATTCCTTCTTGGGTGAAGGCAAACGTATATCCGAGCAGCCTTTCCTCCAATGTCGAAGTGTTCTCTTCCGGCGGAGATAAAAAGGCAATTTTTTTATGACCTTTGCTAATCAGATGACGCGTAAGATCCATGGCTGCTTTCTTATTGTCTGTGTATACCGAACAAACCGGAATTCCTTTTAGATATCTATCGACCAAAACAATTGGAAACCGATCTAATACAAGTCGAAGCAGCTCCGAATTATAGTGTTGACCATGAATGGGGGTCACGATTAATCCTTTGATGCCTAAACCAATAAATAAGTCGATCGCGCGTTTTTCCTCATCCCGATCCCCGCAAGTTCGCTTGATAATGAGTTGATAATTATGCTCAGCACTCCGCTTTTCCATTGATCTAAGAAGTTGTAGGCCAAACTCGTCAGAAAAATTCGGTATAATAAACCCGATCAACCGCTTATCATCCTCAGGAACCAAGGTCGTTCTTACCTCTGAATAGTGCTTCGGTTCTTGTCCTCCAATTATACCATCGGCCACATATGAACCTTTTCCTTGTATTCGCTTAATAACCCCAGAATCCGCCAATTTCTCCAGAGCTTTTTTAGATGTAATACGACTGACGCCAAATTGTTCAGCCAACTCTTTTTCAGAAGAGACTCGGTCTCCTTCTTTTAATCGACCTTCTTTAATCTCTTGTACAATATAGATATATATCTGCTCGTATAAATGCAATTCCACAAAACCACCCTGACATCATAATATTAGTATACTAAGTATATTACACAAGGAGTAATTCGCAAAGTTACTCAGATTACCGACGAACTTCTGTAGCATTGAAGTCAAACTAGACGGATAATAATATGAAGTGCGACAAGCGGTGTTGCACTCCCCGATTCTTGAGCTAGATCCCAAGGACTTTATTGTCGTACAGAGCAAGACTTGCTTCATGGACGGTTCTGGACCTGGGGAACCAACAATTCAAAATCATTCTATATACATGTTTCATTCCAATGCAAAGTGGGTAATTTATTAAACATATTATTGCAGTTATACGGACCTACTCATAAGGGACTCGTTACCTGCTTTTGCATTTTGCATATATCCATTTGGGCGGAGAGAAGCAGTGGCACAATTACAGGCTACTTGAGTTCTCACAGGATGTTAGGGATTCATGTATGAGAACGCATACTTTCCCGTATACGAACAGGGGCTTAATACTTTTTGGATGGAATTTTTTTTACTTAAAATGTTATTACCCTCAGGGATTTCCTCGTTGAAAATTCTCCATCGCCTTGATGATGCGCTTAAACCTCATTTTGATTTCTTTAAAAGCTAACGCGCTTAGCTTCATTTCCATTTCTACATAACAAGTGTGCCGCCTTCCCTTAACTCTGACATCCAACTCTCCCCTCAACAGTTTTTTGGGTCTCCGATGGATAATATGCCAAATGCTCCGCATAATATGGATACTGCTTGCAAAGGGGCGATTGAATGATAGTACTAGAGCATGTGAACAAGGTTTATGATAATGGCTTTCACGCTCTGAAAGACCTTAACCTTGAATTCAAAAAAGGTGAAATTACCGTCCTTATCGGACCGAGTGGCTGTGGCAAATCGACAACGATGAAACTGATCAATGCGCTCAATACGCCCTCATCGGGCAAAGTGATGATTGATGGTAAGGATATTTCGAGATTGAATCCGGTTGAACTGCGGCGCAATATTGGCTATGTCATTCAAAGCGTTGGTTTATTTCCGCATATGAATATCTCCAAGAACGCTGGTGTGGTTCCGCGTCTGAAGAAGTGGGAAAAAGACAAAACAGATCAAAAAGTGAATGAATTGTTGGACATGGTCGGACTGGACCACACAACCTATGCCACTCGCTATCCATCGGAGCTTAGCGGCGGACAACAGCAGCGTGTAGGTGTAGTGCGAGCACTTGCGGCTGAACCTGACATCATCCTTATGGATGAGCCTTTTTCCGCACTGGATCCCATCAGCCGTGAGCAGCTTCAGGATGAACTGATCCGGCTTCAGCAGGATCTCCATAAAACTATTATCTTTGTTACGCATGATATGGATGAAGCTATTAAAATTGCGGATACCATCGTTCTGATGAAGGATGGTGAAGTGATGCAAACGGGTAAACCGGACACCATTTTACGGCATCCCGCAAACGATTATGTACGTGACTTTATCGGTTCGAAACGTCTGCAAGATGAAAATGAAAGCGCCTATGAAATTCCGCTTGTAGATGAAGTGATGATTACTAATCCGGTCACTGCATTCCCGAACAGGGGATTAGCTGAAGCCATAAAGATGATGGAAATGAAGCGGGTCGATTCGCTGCTGATCGTGGACCGTAACCGCCAGCTTCAAGGAGTGGTTTCAATCTACCGGGTTCTCGACCAATACGGCGAGGAAGGGAAAACTGTAGCTGACGTTATGCATCCGGTCCGTTTTTCCGTCGCTTCGGGAAGCACGCTTCCACAGGCAATCGAGACCATGGACAGCCATCAACTCAGCAATCTCCCTGTAATAGACAGTAATAACCGGTTCCTCGGATTAATTACAAGAGGCAGTGTGGTTAAACATTTGGCCGAAGTATATCCAATGATGGTCCCTCCGGTGCTGAACGGAGAGGATGAGTGATATGAACGCATTCTGGAGTTTCATTACGGATCGTTATCCGGATATTCTGAAGGCATTGCAGGAGCATCTGATCCTCTCATCCTCTGCCGTGCTTTTGGGGACGATTATTGCAGTACCAATCGGTATACTATTGGTATACAACCGGGTAGGCTGGATTAATAGCATCGTATTTTTCATTACAAACCTGTTTCAGACGGTTCCGAGCTTGGCACTTCTGGCTATTCTGATTCCGCTGCTCGGCATCGGAATGAAGCCGGCCATACTGGCGCTGTTTCTGTACTCCCTGATGCCGATCCTGCGTAATACCTATGACGGTTTTCACTCCGTGGATAAAGGAGTACTCAATTCTGCCAGGGGAATGGGATATAGTACCGCTCAAACGATTTTGAGGATTCAGCTTCCCTTAACCCTTCCTTACATCATGTCCGGTATCCGCATAACGACGGTGTACATCATCAGCTGGGCAACACTGGCTTCCCTGATTGGTGCTGGCGGTTTAGGCCAGCTTATTGTATCTGGACTTGGTGTCAACAAGCCCGAGATGATATTCATCGGTGGCATTGGTGCTATACTCCTGGCACTTGTAGCTGACGGTTTGCTTGGTCTGCTTGAGGGCTGGCTCAGCAAGCACTACCATCAGAATCAGACCCGGGACGCAGCTATATGAGTAACAACAACCGCAGACTGCGAGCCAGACGGAACAAGGAAGGCGTGATGAAACTGATTAAGCTCAAATGGATACCGATGTTAGTCTGCATGATTGCTCTTGCCGCTTTTAATTCCGCATGCGGAATTAAAAGCGAGATTACGATCGGGACTCAAACCTATACCGAAACCAAGATTATTGCCGAAATGTACAAAGCTCTGATTGAAGACCAAACCAATCTGAAGGTAAATATTATCCCGGATCTGGCATCCAGTTCATTGGTCATCAATGCGATGAAAAGAAACGACGTTCAGATGGCGACATTATATACCGGTGAAATTTTCAACAACCATTTTCCGATCAGCGGTACCAAAGAACGCGCCAAAGTCTTGAAGGAAGCACAAGATGGATTCCTGGAGCACTTTGGGTTCATCTGGATGAATCCTTTGGGTTTTGAGAACACATATGCGTTCACGGTAAGAAAGGATCTTTCCGAATCCAATGGGTATACCAAAATTTCCGATGTCAAACAAGACATGACCAATATGAAGCTGGGGGTAGATACCACCTGGCTGGAAAGAAACACCGATGGATATCCAGCATTCTCCAAAGTATATGACATCAAATTTGGACAGGTGTTTCCTATGGAAATCAGTCTAGTATACAGCGCGGTAGCCAATGAGCAGGTTGATATCGTATTGGCCTATTCTACGGATTCCCGGCTAAAAGCCTACCAATTGCAGACACTTCAGGATGACAAGCAATTCTTCCCTCCATATGATGCAAGTCCGGTATTGCGTTCGGACCTTTTGAAGGAGCATCCTGAAATTCAGGATACAGTAGCGCCTTTAATCGGTCATCTGGATGCAGATACGATGATATCGCTCAATTATCAGGTGGACATTGAGAAGAAAAGCGAGCGGGAGGTCGCGATTACGTACTTGAAAGAGCAAGGCCTCTTGAAAAGCTAAAGGAGGGTAAGCATGGAAAGTGAACATTTAACATTTGCAGACTTTTTGTCCTATATTTCACGAAATAAAGGTTTGCTCTGGGAGTATTTCATCCAGCATGTTACGATGGTGGTTATCGGTCTGGGACTGGCAGTAATCATCGGAGTGCCTCTTGGAATCCTCTGCTCTAAAAGCAAATGGGCTGCCAAGATCATTTTATTTATTACAAACATCCTTCAGGTGGTACCGAGCTTGGCCATGCTTGTGGTTCTCATGTTATGGCTGGGACTCGGAACGAAAACGGTCATGGTTGGGCTCTTCCTGTATTCACTGAATCCAATCGCACGTAATACATACGTTGGGTTAAGACAGGTGGATCCCAGCTATCTTGAATCTGGAAAGGGAATTGGTATGAGCGCCTTCCAAATGCTCGTTAAAGTTCGTTTTCCGCTCGCGCTGACTTATATCATTTCAGGTTTGCGTATTGCGGCCGTCATTGCCATCGGCGTGGTAACGATTGCTCCCCTCGTGGGAGGCGGCGGGTTGGGACGGGAAATATACGCTGGACTGAACAGCAATAACTCCCTCCGGATCTTTGCAGGTGCCATTCCTGCTGCGATGCTGGCGATCGTTGCGGATCTTGTGCTTGGAATTTTGCAGCGTAAAATGGATCTGTCCAAACGAAAGTCACCCAATGCGGCTCCATCACCTGCTAAAATACAAAATATCAAATGACATTGACTCCATAGGGGGTATCCCAAAAGATCTAAGATCGGGATGCTCCCTTTCTTTCAGTTGTCAGACGCTCCGTGTACGAATCATTCCTCCCATAGCTGTTTCCCGACTTCCTCGAATTGCTCTCAAGTCTTCATTCTTCATATCAGCCTTTTCCATAAATATATGTAACATCGACTGGAGGTCTGCTCAGTCGAGTGTCTGGCTTATAAGATTTTGTTACCCTTATTGCCCCTAAAGCCTCCACGTTCTCCCGGCTCCCCCCATCGTAAAACGACCACAAAAAAAGGCCAACCAGTAATTACTGGCTAACCTGATAATACGAAAACCATCCCTCAAAATATATTCATACCTTGAGGAGCAGCTTATCGATACACTGCTGATTATTTAGATAGCTCTTCCTTCACCATAAGCTGACGGGCATATTCATTCAGATCGATAGACTCGCCTCCGTTCAGCCGTGACTTTTCAGCTGCGAATGCAATCAGATGACTCCGGACGGAAGCTGCAGCAGATGTCAGGCTTTCCTGGCCGTTATAGTGACGGACCTCATTCAGAAAATTCCTCACAATGCCGCTGTCTCCCCCACCATGGCCACTGGTTTGAGAAGGGATTGTGATTTCTGTTTTTTGATGTGTCAAAAAGTCGTACACGGTAATTTGATCTTCCTCACCACGAAGTTCTCCTTTCGTCCCCATGATCTGGATTCTACGTTCCTGCTCAAATGTAAAGCCGCACATACTGAACATGGCCGTAGCTCCACCTTCAAATTCCATATTCACGACCTGATGATCTACTACATTATTGTCACTCCGGTATACACACCGGCCGTAATCGGTATTACGTAAGCCCTGTATGATATTCGGCTTCGTCAGCTCCTGTGTAAAATGTCCTGCCCAACCCCTGAACTGGTCACTCAAATAAAATCTTGGTGCAGAATACGCGCAGGTTGGTTCTACAGCACAATCCAAGCATCGGTCAGCGGAACCTTCCGGTGCATTGCCTTCATGAAAATGTTTAAGAGATCCGAACGAACTGACCTTGAGACAAGGCTGATCTACGAGCCAGGATAATACGTCCATATCATGGCATGACTTGGACAGGATCATCGGGCTGGATGTGTTGGAATTGTTCCAATTTCCTCGCACGAAGCTGTGGGCAATATGCCAGTAACCCACATTCTCATTCAACTGAATGGAGACAATTTCTCCGATACGTCCTTCTTGTATCACCTTCTTGATTGTATTCCAGAACGGTGTGTACCGCAGCACATGGCAGATCGTCAGCAGACGGTCATTATCTCTGGCCGCTTGTTCCATCTCAAGACATTCCTTCGGATCAGGTGACATCGGCTTCTCCAGAATAACATGATACTTCTTATCTAAAGCCTGCATCGTTGGACCATAATGCATTCTGTCCTGTGTACAAATAACCGCAATATCAGCCAGCTTAGGTTCAGCCAACAGAGGCTCCCAAGACTCATAACAGTGTTCCGGTGGAATCCCGTGCTTCTCAGCAAATCTTGCTCTCCTCACTGGGTCGGCTTCGGCAACCGCAATGAAGGTAAGCTCATGCGGATAATCAAGTGCATAGGGTGCATAGCCACCAGCTCCCCTCGCACCTGCTCCAATCAGGACTGCTTTCATTTGACTCATATTTGTTCACTCCTTTATGATCTGAAATCTACGGATGAACCTTTAATCCGCTTGGGTATAACGGTCTGCTGCTGATTGATAGATGGCTACATATCGTTCTACGCCCATCTTTTGGAGAGCTGCCACATACTGATCCCAATTGTCAAAGGATTCATTTCCAGTAATGAATTTGTCACGCATTTCATCTACATACGTTTCAATATCCGTTTGGAAAGTGGTCAGATCCCGCTGCTCTTCCTGCGTGAAATTAAATGGAGGCCAAATTTGATCTTGTGGTAAGATGTGAGGCTCTGCTTTTTTCGCATTATCAACCGAAGTTGGCAGACCTTCAGCACCCTTGAAGTACTTCTGCTTCACAAAACCAGGGTAGTACCCACCCGGCCAGATCAGGTATTGACCTACCGCCTGGTCTAGATTAAGGCCATCCGGGTTGTTTTTGATATTGTCGACATAGTCTACGTTACCGTCTGCGTCTTCTTTATACGTCTCATCTTTCCATCCCATGAAGAACGTCTTGATGCCCTCATCGCTGTAGAAATAATCCATCCAGCGGATCATGGCCTCTGGGTTTTGGGCTTTATCTGTAAGTACGAACATCCCGATATTACCGAGTGGAGAACCATATGCATTGTATGTCTGATCGCCATGAGGACCCTTCAGTACTGGCATGCCAACATAACCTTGCTGATTGTATATCGCAACTGGATCGACATTATCAACGACTCCGATCAGGCCTTCCATACCTTTAGCATCCACTTCGGTACTCTTAACAGATACAATGTCCTGCTCGAGCAATCCGTCTTTGTAGAGCTTGTTCACGAACTGTAGCAGCTCCTTGTATTGGGGATCGGTTGGAATAAAGCGTACTTTATCCGTCTGAGGGTCTGTATCAATGTTAATGTTGGAGGTTCCATGATTATTCACCCCAAATGAACCTCTCAGGTAGTTCACCACACCAGCCGTTCCCACACCGCCCCAGGCAATCTCGTCCTTTTGCCCGTTGCCGTTCGGGTCCTTTTCTTTAAATGCTTTCAACATATTATAGAAGTCATCTAATGTCTGCGGTTCCTGCAAACCTAATTTATCAAGCCACTCTTTCTTCACCCAAGGTGTTCCGTACAGAACCGACTTGAATTCCGGATCATACAAGGTTGGCAGCCCATATATGTTACCATCCGGCATC
Source organism: Paenibacillus sp. GL_099_B (assembly GCF_057835695.1). Lineage (NCBI taxonomy): Bacteria > Bacillati > Bacillota > Bacilli > Caryophanales > Paenibacillaceae > Paenibacillus > Paenibacillus sp. GL_099_B. Next base: position 1,716,695 of record NZ_CM174430.1, on the reverse strand, counting down.
GTAATCCCTTTGCCAATAACCGGATACTTCTTCATTAGAGCCTTAAAGTTAGGCGCGTATTGGTCGATCAGATCATTTAAAGGAATGAATGCGCCCTGCTTGCCGTATTTCAGCAGATCTGATCTCGAAAACGCCGAGGCGTAGAACAGCTCCGGGTAAGCGCCGCCTGCCAGCAGGAGATTGCGTTTTTCCTTCAAATTATCCTTCTGCACCGTATCCCACTGGATATGAACATTGGACATCTTCTCGTACTCTTTCCAGAGTCTGAGATCATTCCAGTCCGCATTGGCAAAAAACTTTCCGGCAAATCCGCTCACTTTAATGGTGTCATTTACGATCGGAAATCCGCTCGCATTGACTTTGCCATTGGCAGCTCTTTTATCCTTGCTACTTCCCGAATCAACACCCTTAGAACTGCATCCAGCCAGCATCGAAACGGACATCATACAAACTAGAGCGATACTCCCCCACTTTTTGAGCGTCATTCTTATTCCTCCCTTTGTCCCATCGTTATCCATACAAGGAATTATCCTTTAATGGCACCAATCATTACGCCTTTAACAAAATATCTTTGCAGGAAAGGATAAAGCAGGAGCACCGGTATGTTGGCAACGACGAGTACAGCATATTTGATGCCCTCCACTTCCCTTTGCTGCTTAATCGCAGACTCGGTTGACATTTTGACCATATCGTTCGTCTGGCCTTGAATCAGAATCTCCCGCAAAATGAGTTGAAGTGGAAATTTGTTCTTGTCTGACAGATACAACATTGCGTTAAAGAAGGAGTTCCAGTGCCCAACAGCATAGAACAGAATCGTCACCGCTATAATGGGCATGGATAATGGCAGGATAATCCGGGTTAAAGTTTGAATATTGGAGCAGCCATCGATTGTCGCCGCCTCATGCAACTCATTTGGAATCGATTGCTGGAAGAATGTCCGCATAATGATAATGTTCCAGATCGAAACGGCATTCGGAATGATCATGACCCAAAATGTGTTTAACATGCCAAGGTTTTTGATTAGCATATAGGTTGGAATTAATCCGCCACTGAAGAACATCGTGAAAACAAACAGGGCCATGATGGCATTGCGGCCTATAAAATCCTTTCGAGATAGCGGATATGCCGCCAGAATCGTCATGACGAGATTAATCAGCGTCCCCACTGACGTATAGATCAGTGTATTGGTATAACCTCTGAGGATATCTTTGTTCTGAAAAATCTTCTCGTAAGAATGGAGATTGATCCCCTTGGGCCATAGGAACATTTCACCACGCAGGACGGCCTGTGGATCACTGAACGAAGCGCTTAACACAAAAACAAGCGGGTAGATAACAATGAGCGTAATTGTAATTAACAAAAAATGGTTAATTATATTAAAAATACGATCTCCTCTAGATTCAACAAGCATGCATCAGCAACTCCCTTACCATAGGCTCGTTTCACTCATACGTTTTGAGATCTGGTTAACAGTGACTAGTAAGATGAAATTGATTATGGAGTTAAACAGACCAATCGCCGCCGAGAAGCTGTATTCAGCATCTTGTATCCCGCTCCGGTAAACGTAGGTAGAGATAATGTCCGAGGTTTCTAAATTCAGTGTGTTCTGCATCAGCAGGACTTTCTCGAAACCAATACCCATGATGCTTCCGATATTTAAAATGAACAAAATGATAATTGTCGGCATAATACTCGGTATATTAATATGCCATATCCGCTGCAACCGGGTTGCCCCATCCACACGCGCTGCTTCATGAAGCTGAGAGTCCACGCCGGCTAATGCCGCCAAATAAATAATCGAGCTCCAGCCCATGGTCTGCCATACATCCGACATCACAAATAAGGTCTTGAACCAGGAAGGTTCAGACAAGAAATTAATGGGATTACCGCCAAACATACCAATGAAATGATTAATGATTCCGTATCGCGGCGATAAAAACATCATCATCATGCCTACGACCACGACGGTTGATAGGAAGTGCGGCGCATAGGTTATGGTCTGAACAAATTTTTTAAACTTTTCCGCCCTTACCTCATTCATCAGAAGCGCCAAAATGATAGGGACTGGAAAACCTACCGCCAAGCTGTACAACCCAAGTCCAAGCGTATTTTTAATTAATCTCCAGAAGAAATAACTGTGAAAAAAACGTTCAAAATGTTCAAAACCGACCCAGGGGCTTCCCCAGATTCCCTTCGTTGCAATGAAATCCTTAAACGCGATTTGAATGCCATACATCGGCAAGTACTGAAAGACAATGTAATAAGCAACAACTGGTGAAATTAACAAATAAAGCTGCCAATTTCGTAAAATGGGGTTCCACTTTTGACGTCTTCTTCTCTTCTTTTCATGTACTGCATTCATTGCAGGTTGTACAGTTGTATTGGCCATGAACATCCCCCCTGGAATTGTCACTACAATCCTGCCTGGCAAAATGTCTTTGTGTTAAATCACCAGCGTCTTTACGCTGCTCGAAGCAGTTCCCACCTTTCTTCTTTGATTTCTAAGATTTGATTTACAGTACTTATATGTTAGAAGTTGTTACACAAAGTGAGTGAATAACGTTAATAGATGAGTTCATCATCTAACGCAAGGGGATTTGTTTTTTTTGGATATATATTTGGATATTTATTTGGTACTAATTTGGAATATATTATATGTAAATTGGTAGGTATCAGTTGGGATAATAGGTTATAAGAGTTTTAGAGGATTCTTGTTTATTTTATATAAACATTGATTTAAAGGGGATGAAAGCGAAATCAATAATTTGGTTTAAGATATAATCTTAGCTGCTGGCTGAATCCAAAAACATGGATAATTACGCCAAACGCTTAATTTCATACATCATAATATAGCCCATAGAAGGTTGTCAAACATTTTTTTGGCTTCATTTGGATTATTTTTGGCTAAAAAACAAGAAAAACCCACGCGGATGCATTCCTCGTAGGTTTTATATGAAAGTTATCTGGATTCATATGTAATATAATATCACACATCTAACTAGTCATTTGTACGATTTGTACGATCATAAACAGATGATTCTCTCACAATAAGGGTGCTGGGCAACAAAACTTTATGGAGAGATGAATAACGTCCATCCAAATAATCGTTAATTAGTTGTGCTGCCACTTTGCCGATTTCATATTTTGGAACTTGCACGGACGTCAGAGGTGGTGTTGTATACTGCGCCATAGAAATATTATCCATGCCCACGAACGCGATATCTTGAGGAATACGGCCATTTTGTTCAACAACTGCCCGCATCGCAGGAATAGCGAGCATATCACTTGCACAAAAGATTGCCGTCGGCCAATCAGACTTGGGCGTCTCGGTCAGGAGATCCGTCAGTCTGCTGTAGCTGAGATTCACATTCCAGTTGGTGTTGATAATCCAATGTTCATTCAGATTCAGGTTTGCTTCCAGCATGGCAAATTTATAACCGACATACCTTTCTTCGCTCTCTATTTGTTCCGAATATGCGGGGCCACCGATAAACCCAATCCGGGTATGGCCTTGCTCGATCAAATGACGGACTGCTGTACGGGCAGAAAATATTCGGTCACAGTCAACGACCGGTACAGTAAGCCTTTCGTCATTGAGACTTACACCCAGTACAGTGATATTCTCTTGCTCAAGCAGCTCAAACAATTTTTCATCGTACCAGCTGATTGCGACTATACCTTGAGTACCCGTTTCCTGAAGCATCATCTTTATCCGTTCGGTGTCACTAAGTTCTTCGCAAGTGCGGACAATTGCTGGAGGTAGCCCCAGTTCCGTCATTTTGACGTGAAAACCTGTCAGTACCTGTGAAAAGTACGGATGATCATCCATCAAAATCTGTGGCACGATACAGGCTATCCGTTTGGCTGAGGTAATCTCTTTTCCAATTGATTTGGAGGATTCATCCAAAATGTATCCCAACTCAAGAGCAGCTTCCCTAATTTTTCGCTTTGTCCCTTCATTGACCGGTCGATTGGTATCATTGCTGATCGCACGCGAAACCGTTGATATGGATACGCCTACACGTTCTGCGATATCTTTTAATTTTGGCATTACAGCACCTCCCCTTGCTCTCTTCATTTGGAGCCAAAATTTATGTTTAGCAATGATCATATCATAATATTGTAATATTTTGGCGTCAATTAAACAAGCCGCGGTACGAGTTCTGTTATACTATCAACACGCGATTTTTGCCACTTTTCATAAGCTTTTAAATTGTTTGACAATCTGTCCGATAAAAAAGCCCCCGGTTTCCCGGAGGCTTATCGAATACTAGTTATTTTACAGCGATAACTTCAATCTCCACAAGTCCGTCCTTCGGCAGCTTCGCAACCTCAACGGCGCTACGTGCCGGATAAGGCTCCGCAAAGAAAGTGGCATATACTTCATTAACAGTTTGGAAATCGTTCATGTCTTTTAGAAATACTGTCGTTTTCACTACATGCTCCATGGCATAATCTGCCGCTTCCAAAATTGCCTTCACATTAGTTAGCGATTGCTTCGCCTGCTCCGATACAGAATCCGGAAACTCTCCTGCAGCATTCATTCCAAGCTGTCCGGAAGTAATAATCATATTCCCAAATTGCACAGCCTGTGAATAAGGGCCGATAGCACCTGGAGCGTTTGAAGTTGCGATTGTTTTTCTCTCTTGTTTTGTCATAGAAATTCTCTCCCTTTATCCACGCATTAATACGCTTTGTTTTTTTCTGTTTTCACAAGCGAGGGGGGTGATCCCCCTCTTATAATGATTTAGCTGCTTTTGCATCATCATATTCCTTGAGCATTTCCTGCTGCTGCTCTGTAGTCAGCTTGGTGATTCCAAAGCCTGTAAAACCCCATATGATCGCAAAGATAATACCTGTCCAGCAGAGGACTGCCCAAGGCAAATATGACAGAGTTGCGACGCCAAGCGTACCAGCCATATAAGCCCCTGCTGCGGTCCACGGCAAGATCGGTTCAATAATGGTAGCGGAATCCTCAATGGTTCGACCCAGGTTCTTCGGATGCAGGCCACGTCGAATGTAAGCCTCACGCAGCATTTCACCAGGCATCAGGATCGATACCTGCCCATTACTCGTTACCCCGATCATAGTCAGACCGGTAGCAATTGTTGCCAAAATCAGCGATCCTGTCGAATGTACAAATTTAAGGATCTTACCTACAATCAATTCCAGCGATTTGGTCAACGAAATGGTACCGGCGAACGTAATAGCACAGAAGCAAATCAACAATGTTCCCATCATGGAATTCATCCCACCGCGGTTCAGCAAGGTGGGAATATCTGAAATCACTGTAGCCGCATCGAAGCCTTGGACGTTAATCATAGCTACATCGAATCCATTAATGACGGAAGAAGTCACATCATGCAGTGTGAATCCTTGAAAGATCATGCCACATGCCATCGCTACAAAAGAGGAAATCAGCATCACCGGTATGGTAGGCTTTTTGCGAATGGATCCATACAATACGATCAATACCGGAAGCAGTAATAATAAATTCCAATGAAACACCGTACTGAGCGTGTCCATAATGGTAATAACCTTATCAGGAATGGCGATATTGCTGGCATCGGTATTGAATCCCGTAATCAAGAAGACCGCTCCAGCCACGATAAATGATGGCACCGTCGTATACAACAAATGACCTATATGTTCATACAAGTTAACTCCTGTTGACAGCGCTGCCAAGTTTGTTGTATCTGATAAAGGGGACAGTTTGTCTCCAAAATAGGCCCCTGCTACGACTGCACCTGCAACAGCAGCCAGATTCGCATCAAGGCCAGCTCCTACCCCCATAAATGCTACCCCGATCGTACCTGCCGATCCCCAAGAGGTTCCTGTACATAAGGAGACAATGGAAGTGACAATGAATGCCGTAATCAGCAAAAATTGCGGATTAATAATATTAAGTCCATAATAGATCATCATGGGTATCGTACCACCGATCATCCAAGCGCCAATCATAAATCCGACAGTAATCAGGATCAAAATAGCCGGCATGGTCTTTGCGATTTTTTGCGCGATGGAACCCATAATGTCATCATAGTTGTAACCCAGCTTGATGGCGATGATTCCGGCAACCACTGTGGATATAATGATTAGCGGCTCAGGTGGCAATTCGAATAGAACATATCCTATACATAACAGCAGAATCATAGTAACAATCGGCAATAAAGCTAAAAACAGAGTAGGTTGCTTAACCGTCTTTTCCTTATTTGGCATAGCCATTGTAAGGTTCCCCCTATCGATGATGTAAGAAGTTATCTGTTACTTTAAAGGGTAATTGCTGACCATTCGCTCAAAAGCCTCTTGCAATAGTGCCCTGGGAGCACCGAGATTCAGGCGAATAAATCCTTCGCCATCCACGCCAAAGGACGAACCAAAACTGACGCTAACCCGGCTCTTTTGTTGAATCCATTCCATTAAATCGCTTTCATTCCTGCTAAGGGCCGTACAATCTACCCACAGAAGGTAGGTTCCTTCTGCTCTCACGATTTTCAGTTCAGGCATATGCTCAGTAAAAAAATCTTCCGTAAATGAAATATTGTCCGTAATATAAGATCGAAGCTCGTTAAGCCAATCATCACACTCTGTATAAGCCACATCCAAAGCAGGGATGGCAAAAAAAGTAGGATTATGAATACCAGCCTGTCGTAACCCAAGTTGGAAACGCTCTCTTAACTGCATATTCGGGATCACAATATTAGCGATTTCAAGACTTGCTAAGTTAAAGGTTTTACCTGGCGAAGTGCAAATAATGGAACGCTCCGCAATCTGCTCTGATAATTTCGCGATAATCGTATGCTCATGTCCTTCGTGAATAAAATCGGCATGAATATCATCCGATACGAGCAGTGCATCATAACGAATGCAAAGCTCGGCTATACGTTCCAATTCCGCCTTTGTCCATACACGCCCGGTCGGATTATGTGGGGAGATTAACAGAACAATCTTGACCCCTGCACTCATTTGGCGTTCCATATCATCAAAGTCGATTTCATATCGTCCATCTCTAAGCAGCAGCCGGCTTTCCACTAATTTTCTATGATTAATTTCAACAGCATTAGCGATAGGTTGATATGCAGGAGTATGCATCAAAATTCGGTCACCAGGTTCTGTGAATCTCTCGATTATAATCGATACGGCCTGTACAATACGCGGGCAGAACACAATCCATTCTTGCGGTACATCCCATCTGTAAGCTTTATCAAGCCAATGTTGTACGACCTTATAATACGGAGGGAACGCATCGGTATATCCGTAGATTCCATGCCGTGCCATCTCGCTCACCTTATTTACGACTTGAGGAGGCGCTTGAATATCCATATCCGCAACAGAGAGGACGATCATATCATCCCCCAAGCTGTCCACTACCCCGTCCCACTTCGCGCTATTAGTGCCTATTCTGCTAATCACTTGATCAAAGTTATAGCTCATGTGTCTCACCTTCTTGTTTTCCATCTAGATTTCTGTTTATTTCAGCTTTTGTAAATAGCGATATACCGTAGGTTCAGATATTGATAAAGAAACTGCTACCTGTGAAACGCCGCCTTTCAGTAAGAAAACTCCAAGCTCGTTTAATTCGCGGACAACTTCAATCTTCTCCTGCGATGACAAACGTTCCGGCGGAATTTTTAATTTGCCAATAACCGAAGTTATCATATGTTGCAGCAGATCATCTGCATTTCCCTGCAGGTACTCCGTTGTTTGCTTTTCTTCCTTCGACTTTTCAGCAGCAGGCATTACATACGGGTTAGGTCCGCCTTGTAAAATATGTTGAACCCATTCAGCCGCTACTTCCATATGAGTAACGTCTATATTCAGGCAGAGCAGACCAACCAGCTTATTCTGATCATTCTTTATATAGTAGGTAGACGATCGGAAACTTTGACCGAATTTGCCTGATGCTTTGTAGTTGGCTATATACTGTTCCTCATGATAAGCTTCCGATTTGAGGATTTTCAAAACAAGGTCAGTGGATGCATCGCCTACTTCACGGCCACTAATATATCCGTTCTCAATAAAAACAATAGAGTGCTCCGGATCACTGATATCATGTACGACGACTTCACATTTAGGTCCTATAATTGCCGCAATAAATGAAGCGATCGGAAAAAATCTCTCAAGATACTGCCGATTCTCACTCCCCATCACTTTGAACTCCCTTCTCTTCATTCAACAATGTATTTTTATTGTACAAATAATAAATTATTATCTTGATAAAAGAGTATCACACTTATAAAACGCTTTCAACTTTTTTTTGTAGATGACCCTCATTTAAATAAAAAAAAGCCTGCACGATCACTCCTGTGACCTGTGCAAGCTTCTCACTCATTTTCTCGAACATTGAGTCGATAACAAAACTGAATTACAACGCGTTATTTTTCCCAAAGCTCGATCAGTCGACCTTCAGGATCTTCAATCCAGACAAACTTTCCATACTCACTAATCTCTTTTTTCTTAACAAGAGGAACCCCGATATGTTCAAGATGTTGAATAGTCTCGTTTAGATTATGCACTTGGAAATTTAACATCACTTGTTGTTCTGTTGGAAAATAACTGTCATTCTCCGGAAAGAAAGAAAAGATAGTCTCATTACCTGCTTCGGGTTTGATCACAGTCCCATTCCAATCTTCTATTTCAATCTTCAGCACATCACTGTACCATTTTTTTATCACTTCAAGATTCTTAGTTCTCCAAAAAATCCCTCCGAAGCCTTTTATCATCGTTTCCAGCTCCTGTCTATCATCAAATTTTAAATATCCATTAAATTAGATATATCACGAATCCTAGAATCTTAATCCCCCAATAGGGCGCCCGCAATGCGCTTGGCATTAAGTGATGTCAGACCTTCATGCATCAGCTGCATTTTACTGCTCAGATTTGTTATCTTTCTCATTGCCGCGTTTATAATTCCCAGTAATCTTTGCCATGACTAACTGTATTTTCTTATGATCTTTACCTTCAATTGAATTTATAAATTTATTACTTGCCTTCGTGTAACTTAGATCTGTAAACTTATGAATCTACCGAATTAGCAAAATCATCCCCAGGTTTCATCAAGATGTTGTGCATAGTATTGGATCGGTCTGCTAAAATACTGAAGTTTTTCATCTGAAGTTGTTTCTAGCAAATTAGATAAAAGAAGTTCCGTCGACTCTTTGTATTTTCCCGTATTATAAAGAGAGATCGCCAGAAACACTTGAAGGCCTCTATGATCAGGGAACTCTTTTACACCTCGACGTAATGTTTCCTCTGCTTCCTGATAAAATCCTAAATATCGATATGTGCTTCCTAGACCAAGCAAGGCTCTTTCAAGATCCGGTCCAGATAGTCCTTGTTCAATAGCTCGAACATAAAATGGAATGGCATCTTTTCCTAGTCCCGAATTGTCATGAGCAACAGCCGTCTGAAAGTTGATCTCCGCATCGTCCGGGTAAGTGAAAAGCAAATCTAAAAGCATTGTACGCGCTTCAGCAAGTATCGCTTGATCCTGCTTAGCTCGGCCTTCTTCGCGAAGTTGTATGGCCGTATCCAAAAGTTCTCTTTTCATTTTTACATTTACCTCTCTTTTTGAAATCTTGGATATAATGTTATCTGACGTAAACCTCTACTGTGAATTAGCTATAATCTTCTCCGTTAAGTTAAACTCATGACGGCATTCATAGTAATAACTTTTGAATTTATATCCCCCAGCTTTAAATACAGGCTTATGTTGATACCACACTATAATTAGCGTTCCTTCAAAAAGGATTCTACGAAGGATATAAACTATTCGGTTAAAGAGAACGTTTCTATTTTGAGCAAATTTATGAAGTGTTTCGGATTGAAACTGAACATGTTTCTCCTCATCACTTAAAATCTGATTACATAAATCTATTAATACTTCTGACTTTGTAGATTTTTGCAAGGCTTTATAGTACAACTTAGCAATGATCTCAGCAGTTAATAGAACAATGACTGATTGCTCTAGACTCGCATATCGACGTAATCTTCTAAATACATTGTCCACCCAATGTCTACTAAGGAGTGGGATTCCCTGTACCTTCATAAATCTGCCTAGATCTCTAGCGTGCCTCTGTTCTTCTTTAATGAATTCTATAAGTGCTTCATAGTAATCCTGATCTTGTGTCTGATATACATATTCTTGCGCACGTTTAATTAGATATTTACCTTCAGAGTTTTCTCCTAATTGAAACTGTTGAATTGACTTAATGATTATTTCTCTTTCATTAGTTGTTAATTTATAGTTGTCATCCCAATGAATATATTTGAGATTTTGATTATTTCTTCGATAATATTGCACCCATTTCGAGAAAGTGATATTCATTATTTTCTCCTAAAATGTAATAGGTTTATGTCAGATAACCGTTTTGTATTGACGACGTCCTGGCCCCTTAGAGTCGCTGCTTATAGTGTGAGGCTTGCCGAACACCTAATGCAGTGGGTCCCGACGGGCTTAGGGGCTGAATCTGGTCATTCGCTTCTCAGAGTGACCCGGATCGTCAATATTTTGTTAGTCGACGGAAGTTTTGGAAGCAGCCATTGCATTTATGGCGTTCTCAAAATAGCTATATACTTCATCTGCAATTCCCAGAAACTCTTCAACAAGTACATCACTATCCAAGTAACAAGCATACAGATAATCAACTAAAGCGGAGTCAATCTCACAATAATTTAATATGGCATTCTTCATCTTAATAATGTCATCTTGCCATACCCCTGTATGTTCTAAAACCAAAGAGTATAATGCACGAATTAATCTCTTAGAGTAACCTTTAATATATCTAGTTTTCATTGTGTGATCACTAGCATTAGAAAGTGAACGATGTACACGATCCACTTCCTCCTTGGTCTCTGTATTTAAGTCTATGATGAACTCTGGAGAAATCATGATCAGGGGTACTTTTTCACCAATGTCATCCCCATGTATGCAAACACAAATGATCTTAACCCAAAAACCCCACTCATGTGGTTTACTTAATACATCGTCAATCGAGCAAATAATCGTATCGATCTTAGTTAGGACTGGATATTCTTCCAAAAGCCTATCTTTAATATTTGATATTCTTTCGTAATCAATATCTTCAGGATTTGCACATACAATAGTAAAGTCTGCATCTGACTTAAAAGGTGTAGCCGTTCCTTTTGGAACCGAGCCACACATATAAATGCTATGAATCTTACCTTTAAATTCAGTAAGTATATTATTTATATACTTATCAACAAAATCCTTATATTCACTTTGTATTACAATTCTATTTATAACTTTTTCTAATATCATATAGACTCCTCCTAAACTAAAAACTTCTTTCGACTAACGTTGTGTATTCATGACGCTTGGCGAATGCCAAGTGTGTCCGGCAGCCTCTGCTTACCTGAAATACTTCTGCAGGACCGAGGGCGTATGCTCGATGCGTGAATATATTGTTATCTGATTTCAGGGTAATCTATGAATAACTTTCAATAATGTTTCAACTATGATCTTCAATCAGTATTAACTTCTTATCTTTCATTTGAAATATTGATTTCCCTTGAAGTTTTAATGTTTCTCCTGCCTTCATTCCATTAGGGAGATCACTGGACAATATTCCCTCATAATCAATGTCAACCTCTGCTTTATCTCCTGCGAAAATAATGTTCTTTATTACTTGACGCCTTTGAGAAAATACCTTAATTGACTGCTCTGCTAATGTGCGAAATTCCTGAATCCCCTTTGTTTCCGAATTCACTTCACCTTTAGAAATGTTTCGAAAATGAATATTTTCATTCAAAACTCCTATCATTCCATCAATGTTAAACGTGTTATATGCGCTCAGGTATTTTTCAATAAGATCTTTTAAATTTGAGTTCTCCAAGTCGAATCACACTCCTAGATTTTGATATTACATATTTGTCCTGATTTCAGATAACGTTGCTGTATTCACGAATCCGAGAGGCTTAAAGGAGCGTAGCGACTGGGTCCGTCAGGACTTGCCTCTCAGTGGTTGTCGCCTGAGTCCGCTTCCTTTCTACTGAATTTCGCCTCGTTATGAATCTGCTTATCTTGTTCCGGTCGACCCAGGGCCTTACCAGGCCCGCAGCGTGAATATAATGTTATGAGATGTCATCGACTCCAATGAAATACAAGAATATTATTAAATGTGGTTTTATTTCAATTAAAGTTTAATAAACTTATTATTTCGCTAAAACCTCATCAATGTTATCCCATTCATAAATTAATTCATTTAGAACTTTTCCTCCGATTATTATTTGAATTGATTTACATAATTTAGCTCCATAATGTTCATAGAAATATCGTGTATTATTATCTTCTAGAACTTCAACAAATATCTTTTGATAGCCTAAGAATTTAAATTGTAGAAATAGTTGTTTAAGTAATTCTTTCCCTAAACCTCTTCCGTGATATTCCTTAAGTATGTATATAGATGTTAAATCACTAGAATTGGCTATTATATTTGTTTCTCTCTTCCAAGAATCTGCAAATCCAATAATTTCTCCTTCTGGGTTTTCTGCTATAACTACAAAATTATCTTCTCTTTCAATATTTTCAATCCATAATTCAGTTCTTTTTTTATATGATAGATTATATAAGAATTCATCTGGAATAATACCTTTGTAAGTTGTTCTCCAACTATCCACATGAACTTTTGCAATGCCTTCTGCATCATTAATCGTTGCTTTTCTTATTTGCATAATAACCACCTCATAAGATTAGTTAAAACGAATATTTCAAGCACTTAGCCATAACTGTATATAATGAGTAGCATTATACAGTTCCTATCTTGTAATTTATTTACGGTGATTTCTCATAACTTTCTTGTATTCACGAAACGCCCCGGCCTTAGATAGCTCTTATCTTAGGCTGGGGCGTTTGTCGACTGAGATTTCTTCCATAATTATACACATTTCAATCAAGGGGCGATAGCCCTACAGCTTGAATAGTGTGTTAAACGCAGTTGCTGACTTCATCGAATTATCAAATGTTTGCTTTCAGTTTGTTTTATATGATGCAGCATATGGTTTATATTCTATAAAATTGTCTATTAGTTTGAATAGATTCTCCCAATTATCCATCGAAATACTCCAATCATCAGGAATCCCATTGAAATAGATAACATTCATCCGGTGATGCATATATGACCCGATATGGCCTTCTTTATCCATAACCATTGGCAACACGCTTTCCTCGAGACACAAAAAAGGACAAGGCTATCTAAATGGTATCGATCATAAAAAAGTACTGGATAAGGAGAGAACCATATTAGGAATAAGTAAATGGCATACAGGAAAACATAAATCCAGGAACTTCATTAACTAACGGATCTAGGAGGTCGGCAAATGGCAAAGTTTTTCGTTTTAATAATATTATTATTGGTGGCAGGCTGTTCGTCCCATAACAATATGATGCAAAAACAAGTGACTCCTGAGCAAAAACAAATTTCAATTCATGATCATGCTGCTGCACCAAACTCTGTCCTCACACAGGCATCATCAACAGCTACATCTTGGCAAGAGAGATCTATTACAACAAAAGAAGCCCAAAATGGAATTCCATTGGATTTGTTGGATCTGGTTCGAACACCGGATGGAAATCCAGTAAACCAGGCACCTGCAGGAAATCCTGAAAATAAGGAGCCAACAGGACAAGTACAGGAAGGTAAAAAAAATACTACGGATAAAACCGATTTTGAGCAGCAGGTTCTGGATCTAGTCAATCAAGAAAGGGCCAAAACAGGATTAAGTTCCTTGAGTAGGAATGAAGAATTGTCAAATGTGGCTATGGTCAAGGCACAGGACATGTACAACAACAGTTACTTTGATCATAATTCGCCAACACATGGATCCCCCTTCGATATGATGAATGAATTCGGGATCACATATAATACCGCTGGAGAAAACATCGCAAAAGGGCAAACCACCCCTACTCAGGTTATGAAGGAGTGGATGAATAGCCCTGGCCACAAAGCAAATATACTGAATAATAGTTATACTCATATCGGTATTGCTTTTTATAACAACACATGGGTTCAGGAATTTACTGGGTAGCGCCTTTCATCTCCCAACAATAAAGTATCAAAAACCCGCAATTTATGTCGGGTTTTTGATACTTACAGATCCTGCATACGCCACCAGTTGTTCCTCTGTGAAAGATTCGTGGGCGGTTTTCCAGCCCAGACATTTCCGAAGGCGATGGTTGATTAAATGAAGCGAACGATCCAATGCTGCATCTAATATTTGAGTAAAGTCTGTTCCCTTGGGAAAAAACTCACAAAGTAAACCGTTTGCATCCTAATTTGAACCTCGTTGCCAGGAAGAGAAAGGGTCGGCAAAATAGATCTGTACGTCGTGCGTTTCCTCCAAGTTCGCGTAGCAGACAAATTCCTTGTCACGGTCTGTTGTAGCAGTTTGAAAAGCTACAGCAAGATACTGAGCAGCACCTACACCAAAGGCAATCTCCATCGATAGATTTGAATCACGGTGTACAGGCGTGTTTTCCGTTCAATGAAGGTTGCTAAATTGTCGATGTAGGATTTCTAGTTTGCTGCGGAGCTTCTGGAATGTGATACGGAATACAATCAGCTTTCTACGGAGACAGATCAATACTTTAAAACACTTCGTGATGCTTTGCCCGATCAATCCATCTTAGAAAGAAGTATCTACTTACAAGGTTTCAAAGACGCTCTACAACTCTTTAGTGAATTGCAAAACTCTAACATTTAAAGGATCATATGATCCTCTTTTCTATTGTTTTTGATTCTGTCGTATAACGTTCCTGTATTCATGACGCGAGCCGGCCTTAGATAGCTCCTATCTTAGGTCGGCTCGTGTGTCGTCCGAATATCTACCATGATTATACATCTGACCATCAAGGTGCGTAAGTCCCGATAATACGTTGTTATACAAAGGGTTTTGCTCCTTAGAATTTTCTAAACATTTATTGCATTGTAAATGATTTTTCCTAAGCTACTGACGTAAGCAACCTTATTAAATTCCCCCTTTGAACCAATAAAAGATAAATCATTCACACCAACAAATCCATATGATTTTAATCTTTCAATTGAAGCTAATAACATATATTTATCAATCGTAGGAACTGAAATATTTTCAATTTCAACTGCCCCTTCAACAAGCAAATTATCAAGGACAGCTATGTCAATAAGTTGCATTGAATCTAAGCATTCCGAAAAGTAACAAAATGTTTCCCAATTATATTCTTCATGTACGTAACCCATGAGTAGTTTAGCAAGCAAAATAGCACGCTGTTCCGTTCTTAGTCTATCAATACTTACTATAATTTGTTCTGTTACTTTATCTTTAAATTTCAGATCTGTATTGAGTTTATTTTTAAATTTCGCAATATAATTGGACGAACTTCCTGAATGAAACTCCTTTAAGAAACAAAGAACTTTTTTAGTGAAGTGAAGTTGCTTAATAGAAATCCCTAATCTACCCAAAGCAACAATACTCTTAACTATTGGTATTTCGCTAATAAGATCATTACTCAAAATTGAATCCAATGCTATTTCGCTATAATCAACAGTTAAATCTAAAGCAGTATTTATCAGTTCATTAGAAACAGCATCATTTATTGGTACACTTTGCAGTTCATTAATATTCATTTTCACTTCCCTCCCTCTGTTCTACTCTTTCGCATAACGTTCCTGTGTTCCCGACATCCGGCGTAGTCGGATGTGTCCGGCTGAATCATCTTCCTTGCACATTACATCTACCGGAAGCCCACAGTGGGAATAAATGTTAGATGAAGGAACTTAGAGTTGCCTAGAAATTAATTGAGTTTTTGTGTCAAATTAATTGGGTTTACAAATTCAATAGTTGGACAAAGTCTCATAAGAACATCTTGGTTCATAGGTACTCTACTTAAAATTGTTGCTTTGTCTAAGGTTAAAAAATAATCGCACTTTTCCTTCATTGCATAAAAAATATGCTCAGAATCATCAAGATCAAAAATCTCTTTTAATTGTGAAAATAATTTATCCTCAATAAAAGTCGGTCTATTAAATGCCATTCTATTAAATCCCATCTCACGATGTATCAAGTTCTGATTAGGTATTTTTTCAATAAATTTATATATCATTTTTAACGCGACTCGAGTGGAATCATTCTTAGTTCGGATAAACTCTTCAAATGATTTCTTCGAAGTTACGAAATTCAGATCTGGATTTTCACTTAACTCATCTAATGCAGATAGCTGATGTTCATTAATACGTGCATCAATTAACCTAGAAAAGATGCATGTGTCTAGGTATATTTTTTTGATTTTTGCATCTTCTTGAATACTCATTATCATTCTCCGTCCTTTCATTTTACGTTCCCTTATTCATGACGTCCTACGTAGTCGAATGTGTCTGCTGAATCTACTTCCTTGGAATCCATCCGGCAGACCAAGGCTCCGTGAGAAGCCGCAGTTTGAATATTTTGTTAGGTGAAGTACTATGCTTTCTAGACATTCTAGAAGGAATTTTTCTGCGCCCATTTCTCTATTGCTTGCTCTAATAGATCTCTTTGAGTTAAACCTCTTGATTTATAGTAGGGATTTCGTTCATCCTTTGGTAGGCAACTTATTGCTACTATAAAGGCTCTCCTGACCCAAGGGTCAGAAATAATACTAAATTTGTTTTCTCTAAAATATCTATGATTTTTTGATCTTCCTAAATCCAGGATCAGCTCTCTCACTGTGAAGTTATCATGATATTTCTTTATTAATTCTGAAAAAAAATGTTTATTGTTCCATTCATCATTATTAGAAAATAGATGCAATAACCACGATCTATTGAATTCTAACTCACTCATAAAGCTACTTTGAAGTAGGCTTAACACTTTATTTCCTATTTCATGTTTTTGTTCTTCACTATAAGATCTAACTAGTTCAAGATGATTAATAATAGTTTTAATAATAGGAAACAACTTTCTCATATTTTCTTCTGTCAATATCAATTCTGCTACTTCAGTATTATCAAAACGCGCTAAATTTCCGATTAGAAATTTAGCAAAGCCTATATCAAAGTCGTCTTTATCAAGTTCTTCTTCTAATAATTCAAATATGTTTAACTCATGGAGTTTTTTTATTTCTTCTTCTCCCAATAAGGAAAGATCAATTTCCCCATAGAAATCTCTGCTAAAACCCAACTTATCTAATAACTCATAGAACTCTTCAATTACCCTATCTTTTTCTCTATCCTTATATAAATAAAGATACTTAGAAATAAAGCTTTCAGTAGTCAAAATTTTAGTTTTTTGTTCATTTAATTATAAATTTAAAATATCATATAACTTTTGTGCTAAGAATGCTAAAGATTTATAGGCATCATTTTCAGATTTACAAAAAAGCCGATAATCATCGACATATCTAATAAACATAATATCATTTTCAATAAGTATCAGATCGATCTCATTTAGTATAAGCTCTGCTATTGGGCGACTAAACTGAGGACCAATTGGAAGTCCTTTATGAGTCTGACTGATGTGCATAGCTTTAATTATATTAATCAAAGTCTCAGCATGTGCATTTTTTCCACTTAACCTAACACATTCGCGCAGATGGGTTTCAATATTATGTAAATATATACTTGGGTAAAAGTCCGTAATGTCTGTCATCACAACATACGAATACTCTTCAGATTCTAACAAATCTCTTGTTTTATCTTCGAATGCTTTCCAGTTGTATTTATGATCAAACAGGGTACCATCACTTTCAGGATTTAGCCTGAATGAATACACAACATCATATACAGCTGATATTCTTTTGTTTTCTATTTCTTCGTATATCTCATAAATCAATGCGTTATATACTATTGAATCTAAGGGATCTAATTGAGTACATATTCTAAACCCGACATTACTCTTTGGTGTAATAGTAGTTCTATATGGTCTAACTCCATTAGAGTATACATCAGTTGTTAATAGATGATTTTTCACATCATCCCAATTCTCATTAATTGCTTCAAATTCAAAAAGCTTTGGAAAAACATAAGAATCCCCGTATTTATTAATATGCTTCAAGGACCAATTGAGAGATTCTTCTTTTAGTTTCAGCATTTAAATTTTCCCTCCAAATTATTATAGTATTTCACCTAACATTCCTGTATTCATGAACCTTGTAGGGGTTATCTGCATGCATCCGCTTCCCCCCATTATCTACGGCAGACCCAGGGCCGAACGGCCCGCAGCGCAGGATATGCATAAAACTCTATTTCTTTACGATGACGCAGACCTTTCTGTTCATACAATATTAGAACGTAAAATCTATTTACAGGGTTTTAAGAATGCTCTTCAATTACATGATGAATTAAATATATCAACTAATTGAAAGCTGAACAGCTCTCTTTTCATTTGAGTCTGTCGTATAACGTTCACTGTATTCACGACCCAGCGCATGCTGGGTGTCCGGCGTATGCCGGACCAAGGACGTATGTCCGCAGCATGAATATTATGTTATAAGATGTGGGCGTCTTCTTAGAATTACTGAATTAAGATTTTTAATTTATCAAGGAAATTTTCACTGAACAAACCGGTTAACGATCCTATAATAAAACCACCTAAAAAATCCTCAACGGTAATTGCCTTGGTAGTATTGGATTTTCTAGCTGTTACTAACGCGACCAAAAGTCCCAATAGTATACTTCCCGACATTGAACTCCAATTGATTTGAGTAAGACTATTAGATGATATTAGACTTAGTTTAATAAGATATCCACAGAGTGATCCAAGCATACTTCCTGTAGGTACAGCAAATGCAGAAGGATATATCTTTATTTTTTGAGTTATAGAACTATTAATAGTGGTACCACATTCAGACTCTTTGTAACTTGTTTTAAATTGTTTTTCTCCAACTTTTGATTTTAATAGGTGAGGCGCCTTAAAACTAAAAGGGAATGTTAATGTTTCCCCCGCCGCTAGAGTAAATCCTTTGTTTAATTCGTTTGAGCTTCCTAACTCGTTTTGCAAATTTATTTTATCTATGATTCTTTTTAGCTTATCTTTATTCATTAAAAATGCTTTTTTGAGAAATTTATCCTCTTCAATTTTTCCCATTATATCATTTTCAATTCGTTCAACATCTTCCCAATCATCAATTTTGAGGGCTTCTGTGGCCCATGTTGGTGTACTTTTAATAGTTTTCTTGCCTGTAAGATATCCAAACATCCCAGCATATACATCCATTATTTGTACAAATGTTAAAATAATTTTTTCAAATGTATTCAAAGAGTCTAGTTGATTTCTCTCATATTCACTATCAATCTGTTTTTGCATTTCATTAATTATTTTATTTTTCTTTTCTTCTAAATCACACAATTCCACATTTTCAATTTCATTTAGTGAAGTTAATTGTAGACCAATCGTATGTGTAGGAAAAACATCTAATTGATGAATTTCTTTGCCTGATATATTTGTTACATTTACGGAAATAGTGTATTGTGTGCTTCCTACGATTTGTTCATCTGCTACAATGTCTATTTTGAGTTTTTTGTTTTTCATGTAAAGCCCCCATAAACTGTTTAAATATCTGTCTACGCCAATTTCTTATAACGTTCTGGTATTCACGAACCCGAGAGGCTTAAGGGAGCAACGTGACCGGGTGGCTCCGCCACTTAGCCTCGCAGGGTTGCCGCCTGAATACACTTCTTCGAGAAACTTCGGGCGGACCAACGAGCGTATGCAACGCAGCGTGAATACGTTGTTATAGGATGTCAGCGACTTCTTCGAAATACTAAAAAATCTTTCATCTTTCCCTTCATGTTAAAGATAATTCCTCTTCAATATCTCTAAATATTCAACTGGAACTTCAGTAATTTTCGAAATATCTGGCACTTCAATTCCTAATCTTAGAGCACTTCTTGCAGTTCTCAAATTATGTTTCACTTTAGTAATCCTACTTTCGAGTAATAAACCTCCAAAGTCTAAATAATCATCAGCTATCTCACCGTCTAAAAAGAACTCTATGTTGTAAGTACCAATATTTACTTCTATGTATGATACATTAATTGAGCAAAACACAAATGCTTCCCCAGCGTTAAACCTATACTGTAGGTATATAGCACGTTCCTCAAGTCTTATAAATTCATCATACAACTTCCCCTTAAATGTTTTGTGGTAATCATCTTTGTTTTCATCACGCCATTTTCTATATACCGACCAAAAACCATCCATAGTACGTTTCATCGCACTATGCTTGCTATCCCATTCGAGTAAAGTGTCTTTGTTCATTTTAATCACTTCCTAACACAAAAGTTCTGTGGATTTAATTAAAAATATGTTTCGCTGATTTCCTATAACGTTCCTGTATTCACGACCCGACGCATGTCGGGTGTCCGGCTTATGCCGGACCAAGGGCGTATGCCCGCAGCGTGAATATTATGTTATCTGTAGTTGATATCTTCCTGAAACACTTTCTGCTTTATGATTCATTAATAATCTGTACCAGCTCTTCACTGCCTATTCCTGAATAATTTTGAAAAACTACTTTTATAAGGTTCAACTCACTTTTAAAATTTTTTATTATTTTCTGCTTAGGAATGCCAGAGTCGATTTTCTGTTGAATTTTATTAGGAACATACGCAGCAAGATCAGCTAGTGAGCTATAAAGCAAGGCAGTTTTTGAATGAAAATGAGGATGCTTACATATGGAAATATATTGGCTCGGAAACTTCGGATACATTTGTTCAATTCCAGAATATAATTTTCTAAAAGTAACATCAGCAATATTTTCTATCTTCCCGTCTAAAGAATACTCTTGTTCGACAGATATATGATAAATATTGTTCTGAGTGTTTGGAATAGTTATTATTCTCTCAAAATTGTTCCAAAATAAAGTGAAGTATATTTCTTCATTACTCATCACTTTCTCATTTACTTCAGTGAATAATTCTTCCTTATTCTTTCCAATAAATAATGCGACCTTAGGTATCTGATTCACAACTTCAGCATAACTAGAAATAAATTCGTCCCTTCTATTTTTAAGTTGTTTAGAACCATAAATATCTGTAAAGTGAATTTTTTCAATTCCAAATTGTAACGTTAAATCCTCAAGCTGTTTTTCAATTCTGTTCAAAAAATCAGTAGCTAAAAAAGGCATCATAACTAAGCAAACTCCGTAATTCCCTTTAAACTCCGATTCATCTGATAAAATTGTATATAAATCTCCTCCAGGATTTATTACTGGATTTATATAATCATTCGCGTGATGCCCTGTTACTTTATACAATTGTTTAGAAAGGTCTGTGGAGTCATCTGATTTCTCATCATTATTTGTAAATCTATAATATTTAAAATTATTCACTTTAAAAATCCTCCTTCATCAATTACAGATAACGTTTCCGTATTCACGACGCTTGGCGAATGCCAAGTGTGCCCGGATCTTGCCGGGCCGAGGACGAATGTCCGATGCGTGAATATTATGTTAACTGATGTCCGATCTTCCTGTGTCTACTTTACAAGGATTCTTGGTTTTTAAATGTTTCTTATAAATCTTAAAAATTCTCTGCCAAAATCAGTGATATAAAGGTGTGTTAGGCCTTCCCTTTCCATATCTTTATAAGTGTTCCCTGTTGTTTTTGTATCTATAATAAGTGCTTTGGATATCAAATCACATATATAAAATTCATACTTTCCATGAGATTCAATAGTGGATAAGTGTGTAGATTCAGCCTTTATCTTTTGGATAATCTTATCTTTATAAGATGCACTCGTCAGAATACTTATACTACTATCATCACCTTCAATAATGTCCATACTTCCCGATCTTCCAGTGTGTTCAAACATCTTTAAAATTTCCATCTCCATAAAGTCCAACCTAGTAACTAAATCTAAAAATGTTTCGTTAAAATCTGATTGATACTTTGTAGTTAACGTTGAGGTTAGGATATCTCTAAAAGTTTTTAACTTATATTCATTTTTTGTATCAACTACACGCTTAATTATCGCTGCATAAATATCATTAAAATCTTCGGAACTAATAATCTCTTCGTCTAATGTAACCCCTAAATCATTTAGATGCGCTAAAAAGCTCTCTACAAATTGATTTATTCTATCTTGTGCAATTCTTCCTCTAACTTCAAAAAGTGCTTCATTAAGTACGCCGCCTAAATAAGGGAATGCAGCAGAGATGCTACTTTTCGCTACTCCAATCAAAACCTGTTTTAGTTTATTATTCATTTAATATATTCTCTACTTTCCTAATTATTTCAATAGTGCATCTATCGGATTTCAGTTAACGTTCCTTTATTCACGACCCGACGTATGTCGGATGTCTGGCGAATGCCAGACCAAGGACGAATGTCCGCAGCGTGAATATTTTGTTAGGCGAAGTTCGTGCTTCACTCTATGATTTCATAGTATATACTCAATACTTCAAACACTTCACTTAGTTCCCTCTTAAATATGTGAATATCCTTTACTGATTCTATAGTTAAAATATTTCTATACGTTTTCTTGAATTGGATATATCCGTTCATACTCTTTTTCCCCTTCTGAAATAACAGTAATGAAGTCGAAATTATCAGATTCACAGCGTGCTACTGTATATTCTATCCAAACTTCATCTATATTCTTATTTTTAACGTTATCACGTATCTCACAAATTAACTCGTTATACCCATCGTCTATTTCCAATCCCATTATTCTATAAAAATTATTATTAAAAAAAAGAATCTTCTTATCAACGCTATTACAGTTTTGAAATTTTTCTTTTGCTTCTTCAATCATTCGTTTAAGGTGTACGGTAGGAGTTGAGAAGGTAGAATTTAAAACACTAGGAGCAATTTCAATGTCATTACTAGAATCTATAAGTTGGATAGCAATCGTTATTTTTTTCTCACTAGTGTGAATATACTCTTCCGTTTTATAAGAATGATTTAATAATGTATTTTCATTCAAGTAACCTTCCAAATTATCAATGTTAGTCCTATTATAGAGAGTACTTTTTACTTTTTTCATTTTTTTATAATTTAATTTTTTATATTTTGAAATATCTAGTATTACGCTACCAAACTCTTCAGTTTTTTTTCTCATGTTTTTAGTTTTGTTGTATACAGCAGTTAAAATTCTATGAGTCAGATCTTCTTGCTCAACTTTATTATCTTTATTCATTAAAATAGATGCTAAGCTTAGTATCGTTTCATCTAAAGTTAACCGCACTCCCCCTATATCAGATTTTTTTTTAGTTATCGATTTACTTATCGATTTATTTCTGCCTCTACTATTTTCTATTAATTCTACTATCTTTTTAGAAAATGATATTACTGTATTGATCTCTTCATTAACTAAAGTCTTAGCCTCAATAACAGTTTTTTTTCCTTCAAGGATGAATGATATCTCAGGTTTTGCTCCTTTTTCTCCCGAAAGATCCAAACATTCAAAACCAATATTTCGAAGGTCACATTTATAAACTTCATTAATAAAATCATTTAAAAATAAGTTTACTTCGCATTTTTTCTTTTGGCACATTCCATTTTTAAAATTTGCACATATTTGATTCATAGATGCTCCCCTCTTCACATTTGATATATAAGATTTGATTATACTTTAAAGAATTTCGCCTAACGTTCAGGTATTCACGAACTTGCGCAGCAAGTTGTCACATGAATTCACTACCCTGACAAAAGCATCACAGTGACCAAGGCGTAGCCGCTACGTGAATATTATGTTATCAGAAGTGACAACTACCTTGAATTACTTTCTTTATCTTCAATTATTTAATTCTCTTTAAGATATATGTATTAATTTGCAGGGTATCATCATTAACATAGACTGGGTGGACCGATTCAGAACTATCACCAATTATTGATATATAATTGTATCCATCTTGATAATCCAACTCATAACCACCTGTAATTGTTGGAAATTCAATTGATCCGTCTCCAAGTATTGTTATTACGTTATCCTCTTCAAAATGCTCTGCAATTCTTAAACCTTCATATATTCTAATCATTCCATGTGTCGAAGTGAATTTTTCTAGATTAACCTGTTCGCTCGTTACTTTCCATTCACCAATTATTTGATCTATTGCAATTTGTTTTTCAGAACATCCTATTAATAATAGAAAAAATATAATTGCTGTACTCACAAATATTAATTTTACTTTCACAAATTCACACCTCGATTTTTTAAAATTGTAATTTCTGATAACGTTCCTGTATTCACGACCCGACTTATGTCGGGTGTTCGGCGAATGCCGGGCCAAGGACGAATGTCCGCAGCGTGAATATAATGTTATAGGATGTCATCTGCTTCTTCGAATTAATTATTTCTCTTATACCATTCCCTTTATATCAACTATATTTTTCTTTTAATATTTCTATATATTTGAGTGGGATTTCTGTGATTTTCAAAATGTCTGATACTTCAAATCCCAGTTTTAAAGCGCTTCTTGCAGTCTTCAAATTATGCTTTACTTTAATCATCCGATCTTTAAATAATACGTCTCCAAAATCCAGGTAATCATCAGCGATCTCACCGTTCAAAAAGAACTCTATATCATAAGTTCCTATTTGCTCTTCTATGTAAAAGATATTAATCGAGCAAAATACCACTGCTTCTGTTGTATTAAAACTATATTTTAGGTATATGGCACGCTCTTCAAGACTTATAAATTCATCATATAACTTTCCCATAAAAGTATCATGATAATCGCTTTTGTTCTCGTCACGCCACTTCCTATAGGTTTTCCAGTAATTTTTTTTCGTGCGTTTCATCGCACTATGCTTACTGTCCCATTCAAGTAGAATGTCTTTATTCACTCAATCACTTCTCCTCAAAAAATATGTTAAATAAAACAAGTTCTCTTTGTGTGTTTGCTGATTTCCTATAACGTTCCTGTATTCACGAACCCTGAAGGGGTTGTCTGCCGGAATCCCTCCTCGAAATGCATCCAACAAACCAAGGCTCCAACGGAGCCGCAGCTTGAATATTATGTTATCGGACGGTCTTGCCTTCTTCGAATCTACTGCATATATCTCTTCTGCCTTCCAATCACTTTTCATATTTATCGGTTTTATGTGTTTTTTGACTCTCATGATTTTTGGTTTTTTATGTTCCTTGACTTGCATCGCTCTTCGTTCTTCAAACTGTCCTTTGAACTTCAATGTTTTTTGTTACTTGATCTTTCTATTTCCCTTCGATTTTTAAAATCGCTTTCGTCCTTCAATGTCATTCGATATTTTTTCATCTATCTTCTTGATCCTTCAATATATTTGTCCGATTTACTCAGTTTTTTTTAATCCTATTGTAAGTCTGTTCCGATAACGTTGCGCATTTCAGACGTTCAAGCGGCTTAAGTGACCGAAGGGAACGGGTCGTCAGACTTAGCCGCTTGGATGTGTCGCTAGAATAAGCTTCTTCGATATCCCACTTGGCGACCAAGGAGCGCTAGCGACGCCGCTGAAATGTTATGTTATCGGATGTCAACGTCATCTTCGAATTGCGTTCAAAATCATTAATTTGTCTTTGCATATATATAAGTATCTGTTAGTTCTTTGCCATCTACGGAGATATCCTCGGATCTTAGAGTTCCTTCTAATAAAAAACCTAATCTTTCTGGAATCGCCTTACTCTTATTGTTTAATGTGTCACATCGAATTTCTAATCTCCGTGCCTTTAATTCCTGAAAAGCATACTCGCAAATTCCTTGTACTGCTTCGGTCATGTATCCATTTCCACTATAACGCGCATCTATCCAATATCCAATTTCAAACTTAGGAACATCCCAATTGAGATTATGTAGACCTGAAGAACCAATAAATTGATTGGTGTCTTTGAGGAAAATAAGAAGTCTCAGATCCTCTCGCTTCAAAAATCTCAGGTGAGCTTCTCTCATATTTACTTCAGTATTTTCTTCTGATTGCTCTTTCTGAGCAAATGGTAACCACTTCTTCAACTCATCAATAGAATTTATTATTCCTTCGTAAACTGCTTTCCCATCTCCTGGCATTGGTATTCTTATTAAGAGTCTATCAGTATTTATTTGACTAGGAAAATCTAATAGTATTGGATTCAACAAATACACACTCCTTTAGTTATACTAATTCTTCACGTTGATTTCCGATAACGTTCCTGTATTCACGACCTCAGCGTATGCTGAGGTGTCTGGCTCCTGCCAGACCAAGGGCGTGTGCCCGCAGCGTGAATATTATGTTATATGATTCCGCCACTTTTTCGAATAGCTTAAATACTTATCTAAAATTTTTAATCCAGCATTTTAATAAATACTTTGAATTTCTTTTCTTCAATGCTTTCAATAAACTTTTGTAATTCTTCATATAACTCAATAGTAGAGTCTAGGAATTGTATATAGTCATTTACCAATGGTTCTTCAGTAATTTGAAATTCGTTTGATTCGCTTCTATGTTTAGCGTAAATGTCTGTACAGATAGAAAATTCAGTAGTATACAAGGAATAAACCGCATAAATCAATTCGTCACTATCCTTAAAGTACCTGATATCTTCTTTCAATTTCATTTCGTCTATTTCTTTCTGAAATGAATCACTAAAATTCTGTATTTGTTGTTGACTCATATTTTTAAAATATTCAGCAAGATTTTTCTTGAATTTTTCTTTCTGTTCTTCTGAGTCAATTTTATTATACGAACTCATAAGCTTTGGGATATCATACATATCAAACCCCAAAATTCTTTCTTTTTCTCTTTGTTTAATGACTTCAAATTCTTCTATTTCAGAAAGAAGCTCTAAATGTTTATAAAGCAAAAATAATAATATTCTTCTTAGCTCAGTATATAATTTAAAGTCTTTTTTCTTCTCTGTATATCGTTGAACGTAGTAGAAAATGATAGCTGCTGCCACACCAATGGAAAGATTACATAAAACAAATAAAATAATATCAACAAATTGATAAATGATACTCCCATATGCAAAAGCCTCTGGAAAGCTTCCAAGTATGGTCCACACTCTACTGAGCAAAATAATCAATACACTAAAAATAAAAGTTTTACTAAAATCGATTTTGTATCTCATGATTCCTCCTATAGGTATATGTAGGAAAACAAGAATCTTTGTCTTTTTGGCGGTTTCATATAACATCTAATTTATGTACTTCGTAAATACCACACACCCTGCATGATATGTGAACTACGTATATGATAACCTATGGTGTAGTATTTGCGAAGAAGAATTTGGTGAAAAAGGGAGATTTACTAAGCACTCAATCTCCTAAATCCAAACGATCCAATGGACTCTGAATACGCTGAATATTTTTCGTACTAACATGGGTATATCGCTGTGTTGTTCGTGCACTCGTGTGACCAAGTAGTTCCTGAATATAGCGCAGGTCTGTTCCGTTTTCCAACAAATGAGTAGCAAAAGAGTGCCTCAAGACATGAATACTAACCTTCTTCACAATGCCTGCACGTTGTCTGGCTTCTTCAAAAACTTTCTGCACACTTCGCTCCGTAAGATGCCTATCAGAAGATTGCCCTGGAAAGAGCCAACGGGTTGGTCTATATTCAGTGACATATTTCTGCACCATATCCCACGCTAGACTCGATAGGATCGTTCTTCGATCCTTTTGCCCCTTCCCCTGTCTCACGATGAGTGTTTGCCTTTCAATATCAAGATCGCTGCACCGCAAACGCACAACTTCACTTACACGAAGTCCAGAAGAATAGGTTAGAAACAATATGGCCTTATGTTTAGGGTTGGTTACGGATTTGAACAATTGAGCGACTTCCTTTTCCGACAATACTTGCGGAAGCTTGGTCTGCTTCTTGGGACAAATATACTGGATATCAGTGGGTTGATGGAGCACATGCACAAAAAAACGGATGAACTACCGGCTGGACAACAGCAGCGGGACTGCCATCGCGAGAGCTTTGGTCGGAGAACCTGAATTAATTCTGGCCGATGAGCTGACTGGAAATCTAAATAAAAAAACCGGAGAGGAGATCATGAATCTCTTGCAGCAGCTCCATCAGGAAGGAAAAACCGTCATTATCGTAACGCATGATTTAGAAGTCGCCAAAAGATGCAACCGCATCATCGAAATTGCAGATGGAAAAATAAATAAAGATCAGCTTCAATGATAAAATAGCACTGAGTGGGACAATTAAAGACCCTCTCATCCCTTCTAGGGATACGAAATATTCCGTGACTCAGTTTTAAATCAGGTTTCATTACCACCACTTTTATAACATTTTGTGCGCGCTAATGAAAATTTATATTGTTGATCATCTCCTGTAATATTCACGGATTTTTTGTGGGTAACATTGAATATCCAGCCCAAAAGTGGACATTAAGGCGTATACCCAACGATCAATACCAAATGCTACACAACCTGAATGCAGGAATTTTTTATCCATTGAGGAGGTTATCTCAAATTCCCTACATAGCGTATCTTTGACATTATTAAATGAGGCAATGGAAAAGGAAATATCTGAATTGGGAATCTCCACAACTAATTCGTATTTCATATCTGCAAGCATTTGATGTTGGGCTCGTGAGGAATCCTGAGGGAAATAAAACGGGTCGTGCGCAGTTTCTATCCTACCGCAAAAACCTAATTCATTGAACAGATCCCAGATCTCCTCTAAAATATCATTACGTATTTGGCAAACAAATTCTGGTTGTCCAAAATAAATAATTTCTCTCATTGAAAATTCGTTCATTCGATGTTGCCCCACTCTCCACGCTGCTTCGTGTCTAAAACAGCTTCCTTCGGCCGTGAAAACGATCGAATCCTTTATTTCTTGATTTTTGAGCTCCTGGTAACAATGAAAACATACAGCAGGCGAAAGCATAAATTCATTCAACCTAACGAAATTTTCTATATCATTTTCAACTTTAACTTGTTTGAGTACGTAATAGTCATGAGGCAGTTCAGCTACAAAGTATGCATTTTGAGGGAAGTAATTTACATATTTACATACATCCATTACCTCACGCGGGATAAGAGAGGAATATTTTCTGTTTTTTGCGTTGTAGTTTTGGCTGATGTTTTGAAAAATCAAATCAAATATGGAATACAGTTCTACTGCAAGTTCTTTTTTCGTTGTTCCATTCAAATCGAAATAATTCGCTATTTCAGTTTGATCAATGGTAGGATAGGTTTGCTTTTGTTGATTTTGCGTTTTAATCAAGCGAGATCCCATTGCTCTTATTTCTTTTTCTTCAAGGATCATTGTTTGAATAATACCAAGCACATATTCCGTATTGGATTCGTTTTCACTTTCAACAATGATCTCTCTATTGATTTCGTCGTATGTACATGCACATATTCCCTCCATACTATAGGCCAATTTTAAAGTGAGTGCGTATGCTTGTTTTTCATTTAGCACCCCTGTAACAGGAACCCGTATAGACATGACTAATTACCTCCTTAGGATTGAAACTATATTAAGCATTGAAGAGCGTAACATAATGAATCAAAATAAAATCAGGCAGGACTCTCGGAATGATCTAGGGAAGTCCCGCTCCTGATTCAATAAATGACTATGTTTCATTGATCTGTTTGCGACGCATATAAATTGCCGGCATAATCATATACAACAATAAGATCGCGATCACGCCAGATAAACCAACAAAAATGGTAATCCCTATTGGTGATAAAACATGTGCTAAATAAACCCCTATTGCACCAATCAAACTAGCACCTTTAGTGGCAATTTTGTTAAGTGCCAAATAAGAACCTCGCAAATGATCAGGTGCAAGATCTCCTAAAAGGGATTCATAAATAGGCACAAAAAGCACTTCACCTAGAACCGCTATTACCATTATTCCAAATAAAATCCACGCTTGATTGCTGTATGATAAAATGACATAACCAAAGATATACATTGAAAATCCTATAAACATCGTTCTTTTTTCAGGCCACGTTTTAATGAATTGCGTGAATATAATTGAAAGAATAATTACAAGTATCGTGTTCTCTGTTCTCAAATAACCGTAAACCTGTATCCCATCTAATGCCCAATTTAGAGGTGACAGTACAAAATCCTGAATGTTATTTTCTAAGCGAATGGCTATAAAATTTGCCAAATGACTTTCAATCGAAAATAACAACATACTAGCTAGGATGAAAAGGATAAACAGAGAATCTTTCATTACAGTCCTATAATTAAGAAATAGATCCTTAAATACATTTCTCTTTTTGTTTTGCTCGTCTTGGGGCAAGTTTGTTTCTACAATAAATTTGTAAGTAATGATGAACGAGCATATGGAAGAGAATAATAACAACATGAATAAAAAGAATAGATGGTTATTGAATAATAACGCTCCAAGCGTGCCCCCCAAAGCTATGGACAGGTTGGTTGCCCAATATAATATACTGTACATTAATTTTCTCTGTGCTGAATTAGTTACATCAAGGAGCATGGCTTCTGAGGCGGGACCGTATAATCCTGAACATATACTGTTCATCACAAAAAAAACGATAGTTATATAAGGAAAAGCGTTGCCGGGTAAGTTTGATAACAATAACATGAGATACGTGATTACACGTAAGCCCTCTGATAAAATCATCAGTTTCTTACGCCCTATTCGATCAGAGAAATATCCTCCCAACATCCCTGCAGCCATGTTACACAAAATGGCTATGGATAGAATTATACTTGTTGCACTAATTCCGATAAATCTTGCGAAATAGATAGACATAAAAGGAAAGATCATGTTGGAGGTGAGGGTACTAAAAAAAATAATAATGACCCTTAGTCTTACATTTCGATGCAATTGAAAAAATTCACTCATGAGAATGTCCTATGATTACGGGTTCAGTGCGGTATTCCCACACTGTGTTTTCCTGGAACCATAAATACAACATATGCAGTCGATTTTCTATTTCTGTCTGACTATCTCCATAAATTAATAATGAAGCAATGGCATCTACGCTTGATTCGGCACCATTAAATGACTCTCCGATGTTTTCTTCCTTTATGGTGCACTTTAGTACCCATTCAAAGGGCAGATTAGAATTAACAGATAACAACTTCCCATTTTGAGGAGGTACTAACATCCAACCCGTTAGTCTATTCGAGGTCTGGTTTAATTTTATGGTTTGACCGCATTGGGATCTTATAGATTCTTGCAATATGTCAATTCCGGTCGCATACTTTACACCTTCATTAATCTCCCCTCCACCCACACGACAGGCGACTTCACATAATAATATTTGATCATTGGCCGTATGAAAAAACTCTGCATGAAATGCAATAGGATGATCGGGTACGGGGAGTGCATTTAATACGGTTAGCAAGGTTTGCTGAAGTCTTTCATATAGCAAGTCTTCTTTATCTAACATCACGGAGCCCAAATAGTTATTATCCTGAAAAGCCAGGCATCCATTGATATAGCGGGAAGGACTATACAATAAAATTTTATTGTTCTCGTATAATCCATCGATATGATACATGTCTCCATCAACAAAACATTCAGCCTCTAGATTCTTATCAAGCCCGTTAGTTAGAAGACGTTCAAAATCGGTTTCATCACGGACAATTTTTACACCTACAGAAGCAGCGCTATCCACCGGCTTGATCACTATAGGAAGACCATGCTTCTTTTTGAACTCTATTAAATCAAATACATGATTTATTCTTACGAACACAGGTACGTTAGCTACTTCGGAAACCATCTCTTTCATTACAACTTTATCCCTGAAAGCAAGTGCACTTTCCGCAGTTTGCCCTTTAATATTAAGATATTCTCTAAGCTGACCAGCTTTCAATAAATCAAATTCGTGAGCAGCAATGATCCAATCGATTTTCTTTGTTTGATGAAGCTGCACAATTGCGGAGAAGGCTCTTTCGTCAGTATCGATA
Organism: Paenibacillus sp. GL_099_B; assembly: GCF_057835695.1. Classification (NCBI taxonomy): domain Bacteria; kingdom Bacillati; phylum Bacillota; class Bacilli; order Caryophanales; family Paenibacillaceae; genus Paenibacillus; species Paenibacillus sp. GL_099_B. Next base: position 1,684,917 of record NZ_CM174430.1, on the reverse strand, counting down.
TTCTCATATCCAATTTTTTCATCGAAGAACTCACCAAAATGCTCGATATGTTTATGCTTCGAAAAGATTATGAATTCACTATCAATACCACGGAGCCACTCTTCGTAATTGACTGTATTCGGAGAAAACCTATTTAAGATAACCGTTCGCACAAGCTCCACTCCATTTCCATAATAGTTGCTTTCCAATATTAGTTCTAATACGCCACTTATATTTGGAGTGACTGCCTGCTCAATAATTGTATTTATTACTTTTCTTCATATCCAAATGTTTTGGATAAGTAATAGAATTGACTGTTCACCAAGATGTAAAAAGAGAACAAGTAAACACCTTGCTTTAATTTCGAGCTTGGCTTCAATTTAATAAATATGGATGAACTTTCACCTGGCTGAATTTCCAATTTATCCTGATCAATCTCCACATCAATAAGTTCGCTATCAATGCTAATCCCTGTAATGTTTATTTCGAAAGGCTCATTTTGCTGATTACTTATCTCATACAATTTTGCCTCTAAACCCTCTCTCCCAAAACGGAGATTTGGGTTCCCTTTGATCGACAATGCAGCCTCAGGAAAATCAGAAATGCATCCACACTGAAAACATTTGTAACTTATTCGTTTCACTGACTTCCCTGGTCCTGTCATAATCGAAGATTCAAATCTAGCACTTGCATAACCACAATCATAACAAGTAGAAGTAAAGGCAAGCGCAGTGATATTCGTACGCTTTTCACTTATCTTTTCAAAAAATATATCTCTTTTGCTGCTTGTATATGAAACCATCTGACTATATATTTCTTGACTCACGTTCAAATATTTCTGTTCCAATTTGTGCATCATTTTTTCCAGCTTGTTTCTTGATTGTAAACAATAACGATATCGACGATATAAATAAGGGACTGATTTCCAATAGTTATGAATATCCTCTATTTTCCCTTTTAAATTGCTGCCTATGGAAACACATTCCTTAAAAAAATCCAGACTATCTTGATAGATTTCAATTCGTTTCATGGCTTCTTCCACATGATTTCGTACGGTTATTACCACATGAATCTCATCACATTCAAACGGTTGGTTTGAGAACAAAAGTAACTTCACTCTGGAAACATCACTTTTAATAAATGCGAAGTAAAGTTTCTTCTGATGTAAAGGTATTTGTCTATGATCAGAGTCCATAAGGGATATTTTCGCAAGATCCAGCCCATGCAAACTCGATTCTTCCACCTGAATATCAACCTCAGCATATGTTTCTTGAGCTATATCACACAGGGTAACTTCGACCTTTGATGCATCAGTCATGGAGACACGAGTCTTCTTGACTTTAAGACCCCCATATATCAAGCTTGGATCTCCAATTTGATAGTAATAGTTGTTTTCAATACCGCTATACCTAAGGAATTCATTGATATACTGTGTTTTGACCCCTTCGGTATACCCGTATTTCGATAAATTATGGGCCAGAATATTCTCAGAAACATCACCGATTTTAATGCTTGGTGTTGTAATGACGCTTAGTGCATGCCCTTCAATAAGGTTTCTAACTATCGTATGACGGTAAGGAATAAAGCTCTGTGCTCCGTCACCAAGGTTGCAACCATTCAAAAACAGAAATTTGGCATACAGGTCCTTGATGGAAAGCCGTTTGCGATTTTCAATACAGCATTGGTCTGTGTGTAACAGGCAACGTGGTGCAAATTTATTGCATTCTTCAGTGTTGTTATCGTTATCGGGTTCACCTGCCTGCACACTACAAAACAAATAATCATTCATTACGATCGCACATTCGCGACAATGTGACATATAGTTAAACTCGAGCAGCCTGCTTTGTCGGAACATTAAGTCTGATGTGCTTTCCAGGGAACAATGATCTCGAGGTAGGTAATGGGTTTCCATCTGACCCGCGACGGCCTGTATGGCCTCATCCTCTCGGAGTTTAATCCGATTGGCCAGCACAGAATTCAACCGAATGCTGCTATTTAACTTGTCCTCCAGCACGATACGCTTCAACAAATACAAACTTAAAGTAGTGTAATCGGTAAAAGGAAGGAATCCCCTGGGCTTTGCAAAATGAGCTAGTTTAAGATTACTTTCGCCATCTAAGCGTGAGTAAGGCATAATAAAAAACCAAGAGTCATAGTGGTCTCTGACACTTAGCCCTTTATTTTGGGTGAACTCATCCAAGCTATTCAGGCTTACCACTTTCTTGCTAAAATAAATAGCATATAATAACGCAAAAAGGGATTCTTCCACCCCCCACGTTGAACTCTCCACCCACAGACAAACTTCGCGGCAGGTAGAGGGCAGAGCAGCATTATGCTGTGCAATCAATTCTTCAATGGAGTCTGTACAATGGATCTCAGAAGCAACGGGTACGTATGGGCTATCCGAGAATAGATGTGCACAATCTTCCTTTTCCAGAAAAGCAAAGATGCTTTCTTGATTTTCTTCGAAAACAGGCACCATCTTTAGTGAACCCACTGTTCCAATCCGATCTTTAACAAAAAAGCGCAGCTGATTTTTAGATGGCAATGAATGAAGCATGACTGAAGGACTATGCATGTTGAATGATTTCTCCATTGTCCCATTTCATTGACGTTTGAAACCAATCCACTGCTGCCAGTAATCGTTCTTCTATATCTTGTTCACTATTGGCAATTAATACAAAGGAAGCCAGACAATCATTGCAATTACGACCATAGTTAAAGTGTTGGTTAGAGGATGCAAGAAGCTCAAAATCGATTATCTCATCCGGGTACTCCGTTTCTGGTGGGCCCAAAAACGTGCCTTTCCCTGGATGGACAAGCACATTACCACTGATCGTCCGCGGCTCTTTCTCAACGGATTCCCAGGATATCGGGATACCACATTGCATTTGAACCCATGTTTTCATTAAATCAATATTAAAGGCCGTTTTTAATGTTATACCGATTTTGGAACCCCCCACACGACTGGCTATCTCGCACAATATTAATTCATCATCCTCTGTGTGGAAAATCTCCGCGTGGAATGCAATAACCTCCGGACATGGCATATAGGATAAAATCTGGTTTACCATTTCATTCAACCGCGTTACAAGTGGATTATCAGCTTCTAGAATATAACTTCCCGATGGTTTCGCATCCATATAAGCGAGACAAGAATTAATGTATACAGAAGGCCAGCAAAATAAAAGCTCGCCCTTCATCGCAACACCATCAATGTGATAAATTCGTCCCGATACAAATTTCTCTGCGATCCATTCTCCCTTGAAGCCTTCTTCTAATCTGTGCTCCAGTTCTGATTCTGTATGAATGATCGCTACTTCTTTGGAGCCTGTCCCGTCTACTTTCTTCACTACGATTGGATAGGAATGAGCCGCAACAAACTTCAACAAGTCTATACTCGAAGTTACCTTGCAATAAGGCGACAGTTGGATGTCTGTATGTTTCAGTTTGTCTTTCATCATCACTTTATTGCGAAATGCTAAAGCACTCTCCATCGTTTGGCCTGGAATGCCTAAATAGTCACGTAATTCCGCTGCTCGAATCAGATCTGATTCAGAAATAGCAATGATGGCTGTGAACTTGTATATTTTATGTAAAGCAATAGCTCGCTTCTCGACATTACCATTGACCGAGAAATGATCGAACCATTCCAAGTGTTCATAGTTATTTACAACGTGATTATAACTTAACTGGTATTCGGAGGAAGACAACATCACTAGTTTTTGTTTTGTTGAGATTAACCAGTTTTCATAGGGTGTGATGGCATGATCTCTTCGATTGATTATTAAAATAGCCACAATGAGATACTCCTCTCTATACTTTGGCAGCGGATAACTCATAAAAGGTTATAGTATCCGCATCACTACAATAAATGGCCCATTTTGAAGGTGTGCTCTTTATATCTCCAACATTAATAAGGTATTTTTCATACTTGTCCAAAGGTATCGGACTCCCCAACTGAATGGGGATTTCTTTGTAAAACATCTCTCCATTGACCTGATTGACACCAAATATTCTTTGATCATGATTATGACCATAAAAAAAAAGCCGATAAGTAAACATTGCATTTTCAATTAACGGATGGAACACCTCAGGGTCCCCCTCTACCCATGACAGCTGATGACCATGGATAAAGAGCAGATCCCCTTTGGTAATTTCTCTTGGATAACCTAAAAAAATAGCGATATGTTCAGGTATTTGGGTTGAAGGCATGAGTTTGATCAGTTTTTCTTCCTGATTACCGATAACACCTGGAAACGTATTAAGGGTATGGATAAATGAATGCGTAGCATTCATAACATAGTTGGATAATGGCATCGGTTCTATCGCAGTTTCATCCGCTGAATACACGGGTTTTTTCTCCACTTCAAAAACATCACCCATACATATGATTTCCGCTTCAGTTTGATCTGTACGTATTTTGGTTACCACTTGTTCCGCTTGAGCAAACCGACTATGAATATCGCCAATTAAAGCGATCTTCATTTCGCACTAACGTCCTGTTTTACTTCGGAAAAATGCTGTTGAATGTAGGCAAGAATATGCTCGTTATCTTCTAGGCGGCCCGAAAGAATATGATCTCCATCATGCAGAGCCGGGACAAAAGGTACACCCGTAAGCTCAATTAGTTCTGTTCTTTCAGATCTTTCTTTCGTAACATTGATATTGATATAAGAAACACCCAGGTCGGTTAACAGTTCCCTCACAGGCTTACAATAGGGACATTTTTCTCTTTGGTATAACTTAAACATAGACTGATTCCTCCGCTAATGAATTTTGAATGGCTTTCAGACTACTTCCTCGATCAAAGGTATAGCCCATTTCGCTTAAACTCATTTCAATAGCACCGAAAATACCCATTATGTCGATTACATCAACTGCACCCACATGACCAATTCGAATACCGGTATCTTTTAATTCACCTTGTCCGCCTGTTACGGTAAGCCCAAATTGGTTACTGAGGATTTGAAGTAACCTTTTTGCTGATATACCACCAGGTGCTTTAGCAACGGTAACCGTATTACTTCTTACCTTCGGATCCTGAACGAACAATTCAAAACCTAATGCTTCAAGTGCAGCTCCTGCCGCTTTAGCAATCCCTTGATGTCTGCGTACACAAGCATCGTAACCTTCATTATTTAATAATTGTAAAGATACCTGCAGAGCTTGAAGCAGAGATACACCTGGGCTTGAAGGAGCCATTGGGTAAAATTTGCGATAACGTGCAAAAGAAAAATAATAACTGCGTGGCTTCACCCGATCAATGGCATTCCATGCTTTTGCGGACACACTAACAAAAGCGAGACCAGGTGGCATCATAAATCCTTTATGTGACGCAGCTAATACGATATCCAGCCCCCACTCGTCCATCTCTAGCGCATGTGATAACAAACCACTGATTGCATCCACAATAACGAGCGTATCTTTATCCTTAAAATACTGCCCAATACTTTGGATATCGTTTTTAACTCCTGTAGAAGTCTCGCTATAGACTACTAAGATGGCTTTCGCATCCGGGTGCAGTTCGTACGTTGCCTCAATGGATTCCATTGAGGCAGATGTTCCCCATGGAGTGCGGATCTCAACCACCTCGACACCCTGAATGCGGCAAATATCTACAAATCGCTCACCGAAATACCCATTGGACACTACGATTGCCTTGTCACCTATATTTAAGCTATTAGAAATTGCCGCCTCCATTGCCCCGGTCCCTGATGAAAGTAAGATGTAAACATCGTTTTGTGTTCGAAACCATTTGGGAAGCTCCTGATTAATTTCCTCAATCAATGTCTGCATTTGTGGTGAACGATGATGAATGACTTCCTTTGCACCAGCCATTAAAATTTCATTGGGAACCTGCGTCGGTCCCGGAGTTGCCATACGAAGTTTCATAGTTATATTTTCCTCTCTATAAATCAATAAAAAGGGTACGGGTTGCTTCCTGCAAATCAAAATCAAATAACACAACACGATGGGTGGGAGACATTGCTAATTTATAATTGCTCACAGGAAGCGAAAGGCTTGTTCCTAAAATGGAACTCTTGATGTGAGAACTTCCGTTCATATCACCAGTCGTACGAAAATGTTGGTATTCATATTTTTTTTCATGGGGGGCTATTTCATTTAACATCTGTAACAGATCTTGAACCGCACCGGGTTCATAACGCATGACGGTTAAGCCGATCGTACTTCCCACTGCACATACATGTACGATCCCACTGCCTTTTTCCATCTCTCCCAGGCAGCATTCAATTTGCTCTGTAATATCATAGGAATGATCAGAGCCTTTCGAAGATATTTTTATTTCTTTTAACATCGCGCGCTCCTACGTTCGTAAATTTAGCTAACTAATGATTTCTTTTCAGTCACCATGCTGACAATGGAGCCAATTGATAAAAAGTTATCAAGAACTAGATCCTTGTCTTCAAACATTATGCTAAAATCATCCTCCAATTTAACAATAATGGCTACGGATGCAAAGGAATCAATCGGCAAAATTTCTTGCTCCGCAGGTGTTTTTTCGAGCTTTGTAACTGTCATGACAATTTCGATTACTTTTTGCTTCAACTCTTTATCCACAATTCCACCTACTTTTCATGTCATTTTTTCTTTAAATTGTTCCAGTCTTGAAGTTCCTTCTAATTCATCCGCATTAGAAAGGGAGAAAAAGCGCTCGACAAATGATTTCTTCCATTTCACGGCGCTGCCATAATCCAGCTCTCCGTACTTTTCCAGGAATGTTTCATCTCTAATATTTAAAATCGGTTGGAGTTCATCTGAATAATGTTCATCATACAAGTAATCCAAATAGTAAAAAGAGTAGAACAACGCTTCGGTTGCAAGCAAGTCCTTCGCTCGTTTTGCGAGTAAATTCCAATCCAATCGACCGCTTTCCAACAGGTTCAGCGTACATTCTCGCAAATCACAAAACTTAATCAAATTTAAATCGGCATGCAGTAATACCCATTGAACGTTGGTTGCTTCTTTATATAAATGGATGGCGATGTGGATCAAAAAATCCATTTCTTCAAGTAAAAAAGCAGGTGTACCTTCTAAATTAGTTTGTACTGCATTCTCTAGTAATTCTTTTGATGCTTGATAATTTTTCTTTAGATCAACATCGTAAGAAAAATCGATATCGATATGCCTTACGATCGGGTCCTCAGAAAGTTTTACATGCGGATAAATGTTGCCAATATGCATTTTCCAAAGCATTTCCTCTTGTCTCGATACTTGGTTTATCGTGTTACTGGACCAATCATAATCACCAATCACATACCCAAGTGATTTAAGCACCTGAGAAACTTTGTTTCGATCCGATAAATCAATCAAGAAGTCCAAATCATTACAAATTCGAAGCCCCATATCTTTATATACTTTTGGAAGAAGCACAAAGCCTTTGAGAGGGATCGCTTTAATCGATTGTTGATCAAATGCCTGTAAGACTTGCAAGCCTTCGGCAAACATCAGTTCATTACGATGTTTATTACTGATATAGTAGGAATTGAATAATCGCTTATACATGTTTTTAATTTTTCCTGTTTGATCTAATCGAAGTAAGTGACCACCGATCAGCTGAAGCACCTTATGACGATTCGCCAAAGAAACCAATTTATCGATATCAAATCCCTTATCAATAATTCCTTTAGCCTCTTCTTCGTTTTCTACTGTCATCTCAATACGTGAGCAGAGCAGTAGAAGCCTTTCATGATCTTGAAGCTGTATATTTTCGTTCATTTTATCCTCCTGAATGAAGTGGTAATGAAATACTCTCATGTTCCGGCAGTACCCCTGAACCGATGATTCGGAGCGCTTGCACTTGCTCTAACATTTCTGTAATTTTGCTAACAGATAATCGAAGCTTGTCATGATTAACTTTTATATAATGATTCCAGCAACTGTCGCTGTTCTCTTGTATCGTTTCGATATTTTCTCCTATTCTATCTTGATGATCGGATAACGATTCAATGAAGCAATCGGGAGAAGATGAGACGGTTGGATAAAAAATATACGCCACCGGGCATCGTACTCCTGGTTCAGATGATGGCATTAATTCTCTGAATAATTGAGGATCAACGGCTACCTTATGTTTAGGTGACCAAATATCCTTAATTTCTTCCGCATTAATGTTCATATTTACTTTCTTGATCACTTCCGGGTATTTGGTAAGTGTTCCTATGCCGATATGGGGGTAGTCTGGCCAACCACTGGCCATCAGAACACCATTTTCTTCAAATAGAAACGTTTTGTCTCCGCTCATTAATTGATAGCCGAACCGATGCACCAACTCCATGATTGTCGTTGTTTTCCCAGAGCCTTTAGGCCCTGTAATCAAGTAGGCTAAACCATTTCGGAAAGCACATGAAGCATGAAGAATCACGGTTCCTTCGTTTTCTTCATTCTTAATCACGACATCTCTAATCAGCTCAATTAAAATCAAATTAAATGCTTCAGACGTTATGTCGCCACTTGTAATGTCAATGGATTTATTAGAAGCATCAAACGTTAAGAGCGTATTTGTATGCTTGCAGAATAAATGTTCTTTTTCTCCAATTTGCTGACGTACAGCCGGAATCGTGAAAAAAGCAGATGCACTTTTTCGAATATATACAGATTCCCAACCATGATTATCAGCATAATTTGCAAGATCTGCTTCTCCCTTTTGTATACGAATGGTCGCTATACACGAAGAAGTATCATCCAGTGGTTCATGGATAACAAAATGTGTGCTGAAGAAGTCAATCACCCTGTCTATTTGAACTCCATCCTCAACTAACATAACAACATTTGAATTCAGAAAATGAAGTGTAATCGTTTTGATTTCAAACACCTCTATTCGATATTTAGAAATTACTTAGTAATGTGATTATGATCCCTATAGGCTCTTCGCATTCCGGCCAAAGATTTCTTTATAGGATTCGCATCCTCCCATTCAATTAAGGAAGTAATGAGTTCTTGGGTTACAGGGTGAAGACTTTCTCTATATGCTTCATCCTTCATCCAAGGACGTGACGTATATCCGCCCTTCGTTTCGTCCTTGGCTTGCAAGCTAAAATGGACAGTTCGTCTTTCACTACCCGCTTTAGTAGACCCACGGTGAAGAATTAAAGCGTTAAATAGTACGAGATCACCAGGTTCACAATGCAGTGTGACTTCATTAGGGAGGGGGGCCGATTCTCTGTTTAAAATTGCTTGCAGTTCTTGTTCATTCAATGCTCTGATATGCGTACCAGGAACTGCTTTAAAAGCTTCATCTTCATATAAAGAAAGATTGGCTAGCAGAAACGTAGTTTGTCCCTGTTGATCAAAATCATAGGGATCTTGCTGATCACGGTGCCAAACAAGATTGTAATCCACTTTTTGAGGAGCCCAGAAAGAATGCATTGTCCAAAATCGAAGTTGATCACCAATAATTTGAGATATAGAAGACATAATTTTCGGATTAGCTAACAACTCGTCAAAAGAAGGATGACGAAGTTCCGGAGATAAGATGTCCGCAACGCCCCATGTATCATAGTCCTCATCCTTTTGGGTATACCTGGTCTTGAACTGTAAAGGATCACTGTTAACTTTTTGATAAACCAATTCTATAGCCGATCTTAACCTTTCTAAATCCTCGGCTGATATTACATTCTTTAATAAAATGAATCCATCCTTATGATAGGATTGCAGCTGATCAATGGTTAACAAGGCAAACAGCTCCTTTATCGTTATTTACTTATAACCGGCACTTCCACCTTTTTATATCTTTGTTCTGTATAATAGTCTTCAGCATCAAGCATTTCTTGAAGCCCTTGCAATTTAAAAACATCTTGAACCGATGCGATTTTATCTTCGATCTGTAAGGTATTTCCTGCTAATTTGATTTGCTGGAATGTTTGTCTGATCGCGTGGATGGAAGTTCTGAGTCCATGATTTGCATAAATAACCATTTTCACTCCATACTCTTGCAGTTCTGAGGCACTAATCTGAGGGTAGGTTGTGGGTACCAAGATGATGGGTAATCTATTGGAATAGAGACTTAAAAAATGTAATATTTCAGACGGATCATTTTTCTTAGAATGAATTAATATAGCGTCTGCTCCTGATTCTTCATAAGCCTCCGCTCTTGCTACAGCTTCATCCATTCCAGCACCCGCAATGAGTGCTTCAATTCGAGCAATTACCATAAAATCAGGGTTACGCTGTGTATCCTTAGCAGCTCGTATTTTCCCGGAAAACTCTTCAATGGTAGCGAGCTTTTGTTCTCCGCCAGCAAAACTATTTAACTTAGGAAACAATTTATCTTCCATGCAGACAGCAGCAATACCATTACGTTCGTATTCACGTACCAAATGCATTACATTATTCACATTTCCATAACCCGAATCACAATCTGCGATCACCGGAATGTTGGTTACAGCATCCATTGAAGCAGCGGCTTGTAAATATTGCGTCATCGTGAGGATATTCGCATCTGGCACAGCATTTACTGCCGAAATTTCCAGACCACTTGCCCATATTCCGTCAAAACCCGCTTCCTCTACCAGCTTTGCACTTAATCCATCATGCGCTCCAACGATTTGGATAATTCGATCTCCAGCAAACAAACTTCTGAGTTTTTGTGCTTTCACAATAAATCTCCTCACTTTTTGGGAATGGTACTTCCTTGTTCCAACTGAATTATTTCTCCTATCTTTTCCACGATATCCGCGTCGACTCCAAGCGGCATCAGCTGACCAATTCGGTAGCCAAGGTACATGGGATCAAGACCATTCGTTTTGCTGACACGATCAATGTGCTGATAGTAATAGTAATGTAAGTTATTTAGTCCACAGATTATTTCCGGCTGGGCAATTTTCATCGGTACCGTTAATACCTTCTCAAGGAAATACTCGGAAAGCTGTAATATAGGCTTTAAATCATACTCCACTTCATACCGCTTCCACTTATTCATGACTGCTGCGAATTGCTCCGTAGCCAGATTACCTGCTCCTCTAGCCATTCCACATATGGATGTGTCAATATAAGACACCCCTAAATCCAAAGCTCTCAGCGTATTAGCAAAAGACAACCCAAGATTGTTATGTCCATGAAACCCAAGCGGTATCTCTGTCTTATTCTTTAATGTATTTACAATGGTTGTAATATCGTCAGGATGAAAAGCGCCGTACGAATCTGCAAAATAAAAGACGTCAGCGCCTGCGTGTTCGGCCTCTTGGGCAATCATGGATAATTCACCAGCACCAATATAACTCGCTGACATCAAGTTAAAACAAACTTTAAATCCCCAGTCTTTCAGTACAGAGACATAGGTTAATGCATTTTGAACATGTTGGGGGTATGCAGCAATACGAATCCAAGTCACACATGAGTCTCGCAAGTCTTCAAGTTGACTAAGTGCACAGACTTCAGGGATTACCATGACAGCATACTGTGAATACCTGAGTTGTTGTGGAAGGGAGAGAATCAATTCAGCATCACATTTGGCAACGCTTCCAACCTGAGTGGATCGATTGCTCCCCGATCCACCGCGATATCCAATTTCTATAATCTCAACGCCTGCATGATCCAATTGATGGATCAGCAGTTTAATCTCTTCAGGTGTAAACTTCCACATGTTAAGATTTCCGCCATCTCTCAATGTGCAATCCAACAACGATATTGGGCTAATGGTTTAAACCTCCGTTTCACAGGTACAAATCAAGAGACACTCACAGCCAAGGTAGACGTAAAGCGTTTTACAATTTCTTGTGGTGTCCACTCTACACGTTTTCCAATGTTCCCTGAATTAGCTTCTACCTTGCAGTGAATCATAACGGGGCCTTCTTCCACTTTCTCCGGGAATTGATCTAAAGATTCAATAACATGCACCTTGTTATACCCTATATTTTCCATAATTGCTTTTGAGTTTGAGATGGGAACAGTGTGTTGTCCCCCTGTACTTTCATGCATTTCGTTATCCAAAACAATATGGATAAGATTGGAGGGTTTGTGCTCGGCAATCATAAGCGTAATACCAAAATTCATTACAAACGAACCGTCTCCATCCAGAACAATAAATGTGTTTTGAGGATTCGTTTTGGCCAATCCCAAGGCAATAGGTGCCGCCATTCCCATTGAACCAACCATATAAAAGTGTTCCGGCCTATCACTGGCATTATACAAATCTCGCGTAATGTATCCACAAGTTGATATAATATGAGCATCCGGATAATCTGTAATCAATTTTTCTATAACTTCTATTTTCCTCATATGGCCTCCTTAAATCGCCTCTTTAATCAACAAAGCAACCGGCATGCTATTCTTTTCAATAAGCTCAGTACAAGCTTTAACAGAAGCTGCACTATGTTCTTTGTCAAATTCCACATAAGGTATTTTAATAGCATCTAGTACATGAAGAAGCCGCTCGCCAATGAGATCATGTTCGACTGCATCATTCTCAAAAGCCCCTCTCCAACTGATAATTAGCAAAGCTGGAATTTGATAGATTGAATATAATGATGTCAGGACATTCATGGAATAGCCCAGACCTGAATTTTGCATTAAAATGGCACATTTCCTGCCTCCTAAATGCATACCTACGGCAACACCTAATGCAGAATCCTCCCGAATTGCGGGCATATAGACAATCTCTTTCTTTTCAACATACTCCTTATCTTCTAAAATCCTGAATAGTCCCTTTAATAATGAACATGGCACTCCAGTATACGCATTGTAGCCTTGTTCATATAATTCATTTGTGATGCTTAACGCTTCATTACTCATTCACAATATCTCCATCTCTACGTTAGTTTGTATAAACCGTTATCTTACTTTCTCAATAATGCTATCCATAGAAAGAGAAGATGAAATAATTTTATTGGAATAGGGGTGGTCCTTTTCGATGTGATACATACGAAGCGCGTCTGTGTCCTTCAAAATATGGCCTGTCAAGATGCATGCAACCGTTTCGTCCTTATCGATTATCTTTGCTTGTATTAACTTTTTGACACCGGCTACCGTTGCTGCTGAAGCAGGTTCACAACCGATTCCAGAAGCATCTACCACGGCCTTCGCATTTAAAATTTCCTCATCCGTGACAGACATGGCTACACCGTTGGTTTCCTCGAGCGTACGCATCGCTTTGCGCCAACTTGGTGGGTCACCAATATTAAGGGCTGAAGCTAAGGTGTATGGGTTTGGCTCAGGTTCAAGCACTTGTTTTTGTGCAGCTATCATCTTATAGAACGGGCTGGCCCCTTCTGCCTGAATCACAGCAACTCTAGGCAATTTATCAATAAAACCCAAAGCGAACAGATCGGAAAGACCTTTTCCTAAAGCCGAGACATTACTCAGAGCTCCACCTGGCACCACAATCCAATCCGGCAGTTCCCAATTCAGGTCTTGTGCAAGTTCATACACAATGCTTTTCTGACCTTCAATCCGAAATGGGTTAATCGAATTACAAATATATAGGCCCAGTGATTCACTATGTTCTTCTAAAAATTTAATTCCGTTATCATATGTACCTTCGAAGGAGAAAATATTCGCACCATACGCCAAGGTCTGCAGTACTTTATTTAAAGAAATATTTTTATTAGGCACAAAAACATAGGACTTTGTTTGTGCGATTGCTGCATACATCGCTAATGAAGAGGAAGTATTTCCTGTGGAGGTACAAGTGAATCTGCTGTATCCCATGGATTTACCATGTGTAACTGCAACGGTCATGCCATTATCTTTGAAGGAACCACTTGGGTTTTCACTTTGCGCTTTTAACCATACTGATCTTGCCCCCACATATCGCTCCACGGTTTCCGGACTGTACAACCCTGTATTCCCTTCATATTTCGAAACAACCATCTCTTCTTCCACATCCGGAAAAATAAGCTCCTTATATCTCCATACTCCACTAGCATATATGGACCGGCGGTCAGACAAACGCTGATGAAAAAGATGTTTCAGTTCGTCAGTATCGACTGCACTAAAGTCTTGTTGAATATCCAGCATCCCATTGCAGGTACATGTATAACGGAATTCGCTATACTCCGTCTCACAATTTATACAGATATATTTCATGTTTTATCGATAGACTTCCTGGGTCTATCCTATCCCCCTCTTATTCTGACTTCATGTAGTCCTGGTAAGTTATTTAAAGATGGTTTTACAACAAAATGATAGTTTCCGTTCAATTGCCTAAACTTCGTCGTTTAGACTTAATTCTTGTTTATTATCCAAAAAAAGGTTTTATTTTCCACTATGTTACACTAAGACGTTACTCTTGAAAAGCACTTTTTGCATATTTTTAAACTTAAAAGAAATAGTTAGTTTTTTACCACATAATATTCTATATAATGACAAATTTTGAGCGTAAAGTATGGGGGATAAACTACTTCGGAACAACGGTATAAGTTGAATCAAATAAAAAAAAGAACCGTTGTACAAGGAGGAAAGCCAGCCATAAACAGACCAACTGGTAAAAGGAAGACAAGCTATTAACGAGCGGCAGAGTAGCGGACGTATGATCCATATCAAGGTCATGTCAGACGAGAATGGGGCCATCGTTACTCGGTTAGAGGCATCTCCAAAACAAAAAAGAAAGGCCTTCTTCTTCCCAGATGGGGAATTAGACGACCTTCCGATACTTTTGGAACATATAGATTTGGTAAAAGGCAGAGCGGGGCGCGGCTTGTGCAATAGCAAGCCGCGTAAGGGTGAGATGCGGCGCCCAATGGGTGCAGCATCTCATGAAGTTGCACCGCGTCAATACTCGCGGTGCTTATCTCAAGCCGCTGCACCTACATAGCAGCGGCTTCTTCTTCCAGCGGCAGCGTGTAATACTGCGCCTGCTGCCCTTCATGCTGCTGGTATACCACGACCAGCAGCGTCCGGCCTTTCGCGGCAAGCGGGCTAGCGCCAGCAAGCACACGCTCAAGCCGGAACGGAAGCACATCCAATACGGTGTGCTTCTGCAGTTCCTTTTCGCCGAGACCAAGGTCGGCGAAAGCACGGGCACCCATGACCGTCTGTGCGGTCATGGCTGAGGTCATCGGCAACGCACGCGAAGCGTTGCCGTCCACCCCGTCCGCCGCTCCATCCGCGGCGGACCCTGTTGCGTCGCCCGAAGCCAGCGACGCTGCACCATCGCTGCTGATCACACCCGCCGCATCCGCGGCAGAGTCTTCACCGGCAGCAGCCGAACTTCCCGCAGCGGCAATCGCACTCGTGCCGCTGCTTTCCAACCACGCCGTGCCTGTGGCACCGGCAATACGCGGCAGGCGAACGTCTTCCGGACGTTCAGCCAACGTTTTCATATAACCCGCCCACTGGTCTTTCTGGAGCGGATCTTCCCACCAGATTTTGCGTGGTTTGTACTTGTGGCCGAGGAAATAATCCAGCTTCATCAAGCCGAGCACAATATCCATATGCGGCGTGTTGCGCGACTCCAGGAAGCTGTGCAGACGAGTGAACAGATCCTCCAGCTGGTGACCGATCTTCTGCCAGCCCTGACCCTCCCAGTAATCCCCGAACGCCTGGAAGAAATCAAATGGCGAATCGAACTCCTGCTCCATCAGATACTTCAGCGTATGGTCCATCCGATGTGCGTTCCAGTATTTCTCCAGCACATCCTCCAGCCGCTTCAGGCGCACGATGTCGCTGAACGGCAGCACGTCACTGCCCAGAATCTCATACGGCGCGTGATCCATATACGTATAGTTGTACTTCTCCGCATCCAGACGCAGACCCGTACCGCGCAGCATTTTGAGGAATCCAAGCTGAAGCTCTTCCGGCCCCAATGCAAACACATCGTTAAACGTCTTACGGAACGTATTGTAATCTTCCTCCGGCAGTCCGGCGATGAGATCCAGATGCTGGTCGATTTTGCCGCTGGCTTTCACCTTGTTCACGGTACGACTCAGCTTCGAGAAGTTCTGGCGGCGTTTCACCAGTTCATTCGTTGGATCATTCGTGGACTGAACCCCAATCTCGAACCGGAATGTGCCTGGCGGCGCATTCTCTGCCAGATAGTCCAGTACCTCGGGACGCATAATATCAGCCGTAATTTCAAACTGGAATACCGTCCCCTGATGATTCTCGATCAGGAATTTGAACATTTCGAGCGCATAATCCCGCTTGATGTTAAATGTCCGGTCCACAAACTTGATTAGCTTCGCGCCCTTCTCGATCAGGTACAGAATGTCCGACTTTGTCCGCTCAATATCGTAATACCGCACGCCGACCTCAATACTGGACAGACAGAACTGACAACTGAACGGACAGCCCCGACTGGTTTCAAAATATACAACCCGTTTCCCGAGCTCCGGGATATCCTCTTCAAAACGGTGCGGTGACGGCAAATCATTCAGATCCGCTTTTGGCCGTCCCGGCATGAGAATGACTTCTTCCCCTTTGCGATACGCCAGTCCATAGACGAAGTGGAACTTCTTGTCCCCCTCCAGCTCCGTCAAAAGCTGATGCAGCGTCTCTTCCCCTTCACCCATCACGATGAAATCGACATTGGGAATCCGGTTCATCCAATATTCCGTGTCGTAGGACACTTCCGGCCCGCCGAGCAGAATTTTCACCTCAGGCATAACCTTTTTCAAAATATCAATGACCTTGATTGTCTCTTCAATGTTCCAGATGTAACACGAGAACCCGATCATGTCAGCACCGCGCTGATACAGATCGGACACGATATTCATGACCGGGTCCTTAATCGTATACTCGGCCAGCTCAATATCAAAATCCTTCTCACTGTACGCCTTCAGACACCGCAAGGCCAAAGAGGTATGGATGTACTTTGCATTTAATGTAGAGAGAATAACTTTCATGGTTCACAACCTTTGTCTGGACCACCAGACTATATTTTTCATTTCAAAACGTAAGAATCTTCATCCAACATCTCACTCGTATTCATAAAAAGCATCATCATCCGTATCCACGTCTTCGCCCGTTTGCTTCTGGAAAAACTCGAGGAACGGCAGCCCGTACTTGCGGTACTTGACCTCACCGACCCCTTTAATATCCAGCATGTCACGTTCTGTCCTTGGACATACCACGCTCATCTCGCGCAAGGTCGCATCATTGAAAATAATGTACGACGGCACATGCTCTTTCGCCGCCAGATCACGACGGATCAGACGCAGCTGCTCAAATACCGTCTCATTAACCGCAGATGGCATTGCATCGCGTCCGCGACGTCCGCCATAGTTCGTACCCGAAGCCGTCGCCGCCGTTTTGCGGACCACCCGCTGCATCACTTCACGCTGACCTTTGAGTACTTCCACCGCCAGTGGCTGCAAACGAACAACCGGATACTGCCCCTCGGACAGCATCAGATACCCTTCGGACACCATAACGTTGATGATCTCGGCGATCTCACGCTCCGTACGATTGCCCATTACTCCATAGGTTGGCAGGGAGTTGAAGCCGTAATCTAGTACTTTTTTTGCACGGGAGCCTTTGAGCACCGAAGCGACCAGCGATACACCATACCGTTCACGCATGCGGTGAATGCAGCTGAATATTTTCTGCGCATCAATCGTCATATCCACCAGCTCACGGTCGTCCGTACATGAACTGCAAATGCCGCATGGCTTGTCCTCATGCACCTCACCGAAATAATCCAGCTGCGCACTGCGCAAACAACGCGTCGTGTAACAGTAATCCACCATCTGTTGCAGCTTCCGGTAATCGTTTTGTTTGCGGTCGCCCTCCATCGGGTTCTGCTCGATCAAGAACTTCTGGGTGATAATGTCCTGTGCTCCGAATAACAAAATGCACTGGCTCGGCTCTCCGTCCCGTCCCGCACGCCCGGCTTCCTGCACATATGCCTCCATGTTCTTCGGCATGCTGTTATGAATAACGTAACGCACATTAGACTTATCAATCCCCATCCCGAACGCATTTGTCGCCACCATCACCCGGATATCATCGTACAAAAAAGCTTCCTGGCTCTGGGACCGTTCATCGTCCGTCATCCCGGCATGGTAGCGTCCTGCTGGCAATCCCGCCTGCAGCAAACGCTGATGCAGATCGTCCACGTCCTTACGGGTCGCTGCGTACACAATACCCGGCTCGCTGGCATGCTCGCGCGCGTAATTCAGGACAAAGTCCTTTTTGCTCTCGCCGCGCAGCACGCTAAACGCCAGATTATCCCGCCCAAGTCCGGTCACATACGTCTGCGGGTCCTGCAAACGCAGCAGCCGCAGAATATCGCCCATGACCTCAGGCGTCGCTGTAGCCGTAAAGGCCGCCACCACCGGCCGCTCCGGCAAACTGTCCACAAACGGCGCTACCGCCAGGTAGCTTGTCCGAAAATCATGCCCCCACTGCGACACACAGTGGGCCTCATCCACAGCAACGCAAGAGATTGGCAAATAGCCCATCTCCTCGCGGAACCAATCCAGCTCCAGTCGCTCAGGCGCGACATAGAGTAGCTTCAGCTCACCGCGCTGCGCCGCGCGGATACGATCATTCACTTCTTTGCCGCTGAGCGTACTATTAATATAGGCGGCTGCAATACCAGCCGTGGTCAGGGCATCAACCTGGTCCTTCATTAATGAGATCAGCGGGGAGACGACAAGCGTCAGACCCGAATACAACAAAGCGGGGATCTGATAACAGATCGATTTCCCGCCCCCGGTTGGCATAATACCAAGCGTATCTTCACGTTCGAGCAGGCTGGCTACGATCTTTTTCTGTCCCTCACGGAAGTCGGGGTAGCCATAATATTTTTGCAGGAGACCCTGCGCTTCTTCTAATGTAGGTGTTTGCACACTCATGTAAAGACTCCTTACTTATCACCGGTGTTCTTCCACCAGCTTGGTCCGATCCGATTCTGACATCCGAAAGCGGCATATACCGCATCCTTGACAACAAAATGGCGTTCTCATGACTTGTTCGTCAAGCAAACGCCGCTCCCTTTAGTTTAACGGCCCAGACCCGAATGAGCAACCGCGTTTTACTGTAAAACGATCTTTGGCAAATGTGCAGCAGCCGTACCACCTGAGTGATCGGAAAGATTGCAAGTAGAATCAGGTCTGATTGAACATTCTAGGGCAAATTAAAAATACAACCGCCTGCCCTTTTGGGGACAAGACGATTGTTTGGATTTAAAACACAATTGCTAATCTTTTAGCGCCTCAACTTCAGATTCAGTTAGACCACTCGTTTTGGCAATGACTGAAACTTCGATACCAAACGATAACATGTTCTTAGCAATCTCAAGAGCTTTTTTACGTTCACCCTTTTCCGTAGCCCACTCAATCATCGAGGCTTCATCGTGCAAATACTTTTGCCGTTCTTCATACAAGCGACGTGCTTCACGATCCTGACTCAGAAACTCCAGCGTATCCATCGCTTTCTTCAATGTAGGTTCATTCATTTGCAGCACCTCCCATTGTTTGTGGGGACGAGTTTTTTCTGTGGATTGCGTTGCTAATCTTTCAGTGCCTCAACTTCAGACTCAGTTAGACCACTTGTTTTGGCAATGACTGAAACTTCGATGCCGAATGAAAGCATATTTTTTGCAATTTCGATCGCCTTCTTTTGTTCGCCTTCCACTATACCTTTAGCAATGCCCTTTTCCGTAGCCCATTCAATCATCGAGGCTTCATCATGCAAATACTTTTGCCGCTCTTCATACAAACGACGTGCTTCACGATCCTGACTCAGAAACTCTAGCGTATCCATCGCTTTTTTCAATGTAGGTTCATTCATTTGCAGCACCTCCCAATTGGATTTGTCAGCACCTTTCAGGAAAAAAAGCCAGTTGATCAGACCACCTTCCATCGGAACGGATTGATCATCCAGCTTGGACAGCTCCATAAAATGAACTTCGAGATCATCACTCAATTCAAGTCCAGTATGGTCTTCCCTCAGATGAAATACATTATGATAACGCTCATTTTCGATAAACGAGTAATTTAAAATATTAATCGTCACACACTTTTTCAGTTCCTTGTACGTTTGGCCTTCCTGCAACTGACTGGAATAACGCTTGCTCCAATAGTATAGGGTCCGCTTTTCAATATCGTATTTATTAAACAACTGCATCTCAATGTTGATCAATTTACCTTCGGCTGTTTTCGCCCAAATATCAAATATGGACTGTTTATCCAGCGGAGCATCTTTATCGGTATACGGATTGAGGAGTACAATTTCCGTCAGCGGCTGTTCCCCCGATTCTGCAAACGTTCGGTTCAAGAACACCAGCAGCACATCTTTATTTTCTTCACTGCCAAAAATACGCTTGAAAACAAAATCGTTCCGAGGATCGAGCAAATCAGACATCTGACCATCAACTCCGTTTCTTTCTATTATACCATGCTTGGCATGCTTAATTGCAGCATCAACCACCTTTAGGCAAGTTAAACATTCCACATCAAACTACGGTCTCTTACTGCTTCTTCAAGTCCTGAATTTGCTAACAAGGCTCTCTCCTCCATTAACTTAGCTCTCGCTTGATTAAGGATTATTTTAACTTATTTGTTATTAATTAATATTCGCAATGTGTTACCATCGATTAATGATTTGCTTACAAAAAAGACATTTGCATACCTACATATCCATTTCCGCATATCGTTCGATCCAACTACCATTAAAGGAGGGCCGTTTTATTTATGTCGAAACAACATACACATGCTAGTGACTCTTCAAACATCTCACCACCAAAATCGTGGATACGCCGACATCCGATATTCACCGCATTTTCGATATTGATTCTGGCTCTGTTCGCCGCCGTATTCCTATACTTCACGCTTCGCCCTTACTTCTCCACGTTTGATCGTTCCGAACAAGGAGATCTGAGCTACTCCATGCCTTCACGGAACGGAGAATATACCGCCGAGATTTACGGCGTACCTTATGGTGGAGCGGCAGGTGGAGTCACAATCTGGGTTGAGGTGAAGAAAACGAACGCTCTTGGTGATTCCAATGTAAAGGCCATATACCGCGCTGGATACCACGGACATAACCATCTGGAATGGGAAGATGAAAATACACTCCGGATCGAAAACTGGAATGAGTATGTAGAAGAAAGCATTACGCTAAACATCAATGACGAAATCTATGACGGCTGGGGCTGGGCATGCCGAAGCCTGCGCATGAAGGACCAGTACGTTCGCTGCTTGGCACCCGAAAAATAAAAACACAAAATAAGCAGCCCCTCTCGCCGACTCTCACGGCAAGCGGGGCTGCTCTTATTCCACCTCTAGAACAGATCAACACTACTCTTTCTCTTTCTCTTTCTCTTTCTCTTTCTCTTCCTCTTCCGGCCCACTGCTCCCCTTACTCAACACCACTTCAAGCTTCTGCCGATTGGCGAGCAGGCCAGGGTCATTCGGCAGATACTCCCTTGCTTTGCTGTTATGCAGAAGCGCCTGCTCCCAGTTTCCCATGTGAGCGTAACAAAGTGAGAGCCGGGCATGGGGCAGCCAAGTGCGGCATGCCGCAGGCACGGGACGAAGACCCGGATCGCGGCTGCTGACATCGAGCGCTTGCATATACCAGTAAATGGCGGACACAATCTCATGCCTCTCCTGGAAGCAGGCAGCAATTGCACAGCAGAAGTCGGCATGCGGCAGGTCAAATTGAAATGATTGCAGCAGTGCGCCCAGCTTCCGTCCCGGCTCGCCAAGCCGCTCATAACATTCCGCCAGCCGCGCGCAGGCGATGAGCCGATCCTCGCGATAACCGCTCGGCTCTAGCAGCAACTTCGCGTACGCCCGAACCGCCGGCGCATAACGCTGGCGGTCGTAACATTCGCCTGCATAATAGAACAACAGGCGTCCCTGGGCAACGCCCTCTTCGGCGATCCATTTGCGCAGAATGCGCACGTTTCGCGCCGAATGATGACCCGCTTCGCGGCGGTGCGTGACGGCAATGTCTGCCGTAATGACACCGCTCTGCGGGAAGCCTAACTGCTCGTGCAGCCGGCCATGCCAGCGGCACTCCGCTTCTCGCTTGACGAGGCGCATCCGTCGGTCTGTCACGAGCGGACTCCCCTCCGCCCCCTCGGCCAGCGTATAGCCCAAGATCACAGCCGCCGTCTCTCCCCCGGACGGCAGCTGCTGCTTCAACCTTTCAAGCTTCGCCCGTTCCGCGGGCAGCAACATATCATCTGCATCCAGCCACAGAATATATTCCTGTGTGGCCTGGTCGAATGAATAATTCCGCGCTGCAGCAAAATCATCCTTCCACTCATACATGTAGACCCGGTCGGTATATTGCGCGGCGATCTCCATCGTACGATCGGATGAACCGGTATCTACAATAACGATCTCGTCCGCGATACCGGCGACCGAGTCGAGACAGCGCGCAAGTGTGCGTTGTTCGTTCTTCACAATCATACACAGGCTGATGGTGATCACGGTTTAAGCCCCTTCCTGTCTTACGCGTATTGCGGTCTTTTTTTATTTCAGCCTCATCTGCTACCCTTCCCCAGTCTCCTGACGACGCAGACGTTTAACCTGATCCACCGCATTGTCCATCGCTTTCTTGCGCTGATTCATCAGGCGAAGGTGATTCTTCTCCACTGCGGCAAAATGTACGTGATCCAGCTCCATCCATTCCGTCAGTTGGTTCAGCGTTGGTGACATATACAGCTGCGTTTTCCGTCTTTTGCGTGCCACACAACATAGATATTTATGATGAACTTCCAGCTTCAATACTTCAAAATACGGCAGCAAGCACATCGCCAGATTCCCGGCATAGAACGTCTGCTTGTGATCGTAAAAGGGATGGTAACCATACGGCACGGTCAAAACCAGGGTTCCCTCCTCCTGCAGCAGTCGGTGAATTTGCAGCAATAACGTCTCCGGATGGGCAAAATGCTCCAGCACTTCGCCAAGCAGTACTGTATCAAAGGTGGTTCTGGCTTTCCATTGTGTAATGTCCAGCAGGCGAAAATCCACATTGTTCCGCACGGGTCTGGACTCCTTCGCCAGTTCCTCGCGGGCGTATTGTATACTCTCTTCTTCCAGATCAATACCTGTAACACGAAACCCTTCACGCGCAAGCAAAATGGAAGTGATGCCCTGACTGCATCCGACATCCAGAATTCGTTTGCCTGTTGCTTCGCGGCACATCCAGTGAACACGGGTACGTGTGGCTTCGTGCGATTCCTCCGAATTGATCTCGCCATAATAACGTTCGCTCACTCGGTCATGATTCGCCATGGCTGCCTCCAGAATTTTCGTGCGATTGTTTGAGGTGTGGTTCACTGTGTGCTTCATGGTCTGACTTGATAGTTTCGGTGTGTCCCCGCTTATCCCCATCCACCGTCTGAGACACTCGCATGTTCTCATGAATTTGCATTTCATGTACTTCATTAACGTCTTGCACCACGTTCACTTCCGGCCGAATCGGCTGTCCAAGCACCACTATATTGCCACCGACACATCCGGCAGTAGCATTACGTGTATCGAAGATCAACTTGGCATGATCCGCCATTTCCTGATAGTCGAAGCCCGTATGATCCGTCGTAATCATGACCAGATCAGCCCCCGCCCACAATGCTGGTGATGCTGCTTGAGACTGGGCAACCGTACCATCATCCTTGCGGAACAAAGGCACCATCGGATCGGTGAAGACCACGTCTGCCCCTGCTTCACGAAGCAGTCTATAGACATCCAACGCTGGCGATTCACGCAAGTCGTCGATATCTTTTTTGTACGCCATACCCGCCAGTACAATTCGGGCTCCTTTCATCGATGAACCGTTCTGTTTGAGCAACTCGGCAGCACGTTTCACCACTCTTTCGGGCATTTGCCGATTGGTCGCATCTGCAAGCGAAATGAATTGCAACTCCGATCCCTGACGGCCTGCGGCCCAGGACAGATAGATCGGGTCAATTGGAATGCAGTGTCCACCAATGCCCGGACCCGGATAGAACGGCATATAACCGAACGGCTTGGTTGCCGCAGCGTCCAGCACCTCCCAGATGTTTACGCCCATTTGCTCACAGGCAGGTGTCAGTTCGTTCACTAGCGCGATGTTCACGCTGCGAAACGTATTTTCAAACAACTTTGCCGTCTCCGCCACTGTCGTTGAACTAACGGGAACGATCTCGTTCAGGAACGAACCGTAGAATGCTTTTCCATAGGATAGACAGGCTGGCGTGGAGCCGCCAATGATCTTCGGTGTATTTTTCACCCCGTAATGCACACTTCCGGGATCTACCCGCTCTGGAGAATAACAGACATGGAACTGCTGTCCTACTTTCCACCCTTTTGCGGCTTCAATCGGCTGCTTTACACGCTCCTCGGTGGTGCCGGGATACGTAGTACTTTCCAATATGACAAGGCCGCCCTCCTGAAGATAAGGCGTTATGCCATCCACTGCTGCAGCGATAAATGAAATGTCCGGTTGGTGCTCCGCAGTTAAAGGCGTAGGGACACAGATAACAATCACATCCGCCTGCCCCACCGCTGCGAAATCCGTCCCCGCCATCAATAATCCAGCCTGAGCAAGGGATTGCACAACCTTATCCTCAATGCCGATCACATACGATTTCCCGGCACGCAGCTTAGCCACTTTTGCCCCATCGATGTCAATTCCTTGCACCTGATATCCAGCCTGCGCCATCTCCACCGCCATCGGTAACCCGACATACCCAAGACCAATGACGGCGGCTTTCAGGGAGCGGTTGTTTATGTTTTGAAGCGTGGTACGTTCCTGTGTTTCCTTATTTCCTTCATGCTTGCTACTCTCTACCATTCCTTCCACCTCCAAACGGTCCGCCTCCCTTCTATTAATGAATAAAGCCGCCTGCACGTAAAAACTGGGCAATAGCGGAACGGTTCATCATTGCGCTGTCTGAACGATACTCGGAAAAGGTCACGCGAGGCAGCCCGCTATACAGATCTGTCAGGCGCTTGTCCGGTTCCTGTGGCAAAATCACATAATATTGTTCGTCAACCTTATAGGTACGTGGTGCCTCGAATGGAGAAATGAGTACTTCATGTAATTTTTCGCCCGGTCGAATCCCGGTTACTTTATAGTCGTGAGACGGACGACCTGCCTGTTCCAGCATGACCGAAGCCAGATCCGTCATTTTGCAGGCCTTCATTTTCATCACAAAAGTCTCGCCGCCCACCGCTGCCTCAGCCGCCTTCAGCAACAAATGAATGGCCTCCGTCCGCGTCAGAAAAAAGCGGGTCATGCCTTTGTCCGTAATGGTCAGGCTTTTGCCTTCATCAATCTGACGACGGAACAATGGAACGACACTGCCGCTGGTCCCGAGCACATTACCCCCACGAATACAAACAAAACGGGTGGACTCGCTCAGCCCATTAGCACGAATCATCATCTTTTCACCCAAAGCCTTGGTCATCCCGTAAACGTTAAGCGGATCTACCGCCTTGTCGGTGGAGACGTCAATGACTTTGGCAACCTGCATGCGAATCGCAGCGCGAATAATGTTCTGGGTGCCGATGACGTTGGTCTTGAACGCTTCATCCGGCTGATCCTCGCATACCGGAACGTGTTTCAGTGCTGCCAGATGAAAAAGAACATCCACCCCGCGACAGGCTTCCTCCACTGCCCGATAGTCGCGAATATCTCCGATGACAAAACGCAAACGTGCATCATGACCGAAATCCCGCTGCATCGTTATCTGGGCGTACTCATTACGCGAGAGAATCCGAATCTCGGCTGGATTCTGCTCCAGCAGTACCTCGGTCAGCTTTTGCCCCCAGGAGCCCGTACCTCCGGTGATCAAAATCGTTTGTCCTTTAATCATGGTGAATCCCTCCTTGTTCAAATCATGAATTCGCGTAATACCGCAGCCATCTCTTCCCGGCTCAATCGGTCTTTCGGTGGTACTTTTTTGATGGATGTATTGTTGGAATGCACAATATTCACGTAATTGCGCGGAGCCAGCAGTTCATGCGGCAGCTCAATGACATTGCCATGTGTTCCCCGGCCCGGCAGCTTCAACCGGTATCCCGCAGCGTACTCAGCCGTTTTATATAGGTAAACATAGAACTGCGGGGAACGATGAAAAGCTGGCGCCATCTCATGATTCACGCTGTCCCACAAGTATCCATTCTGGTTGATGAGTGCTATCGTTCCGGGCTGCGGCTGCACGTCATAGAGCTGCTGAACAAAGGTCCTGTGATACAGATCATCCGAGTCCAGACGCGCCATGTAGATCTCCTCCGCCCCTTCTGCAAAAGCCAAGATGGCCCGCACACTTTCTATGGTTGTTCCAAAACGGATATTGGAAGGCAGCGGCTCCTGTTCAGCTAAAATGTCTTGCATCAATTCCCCCGATTCCTTGGAAAGCTTCACCACCGTCAGAAAATCCTGATTCGTCTGCGCCTTAAGACAATGAAGAGTGAAAGTACGAAAAATGCTCATTCGTCGCTCCAGCCACTCTCTTGTCAAGCGCTGTGGGTCCATTCCGTAATTGTTGAAGTTAATCTCAATAACCACTTTTCTGGACATGCCCTTCCTCCTCATCTTTTGTTGAACTTCTTTCAATTCAGTCAGACTATTTTCATAGTTTTTACAGCCCTTTCCACGCAAAAAAATGCCTCCGTCAGCCCGAAACTGCTATACAGAAGCTCTCTCCAATCCAGCCGACTCTATAACGTATGAAAAAATAATAGAACTGGTCCGGACACTTGCACGGGTTTTTGTATAAATCAGCTTTTACATAAGCCCATCAACACTTTCCGGTCCCGAAAGTAGATTGATATATAACCGAAGATGCGCCCTGCGGGTCGAACGCACAAAACGTTGCCGAAGCCGCAACATAGAATAGAGCAATTGAATTTTCAAAGGAGGCTTTATACCACTATGAGTCCAATCTATCTTGAAATGGATGGTGTGTTGGATCAACTTGAAGCCGCCGTGAGGGATAAGCGTCCCTTCTCTCTGGTCCGTGTGGGCGATGGGGAAAATATCGTCATGTCCCAGGAAACGGTCTGGAGTACGGAACAGGTTTTGCAGGAGCGATGGGCCATCAAGGCTAATCTAGGGCAAAAAGGACTGCGTCTACCCAATCTGCAGCTTCGGGACGAGGTTGCCGCTTCCTTGCAACGGGCAGATATCGTAGGTGTTCTTCCTCACGGGGACAGTACCATCAAAGCCCCGGAGCATCTCAAAAGACAGCTGACCGATACGGTGTTCGCGCATTTCGGCATCGCTCCGGCACTAACTTGCCATGCCTGTGTCAATCGGGAACTCGCGCAGGTGCCCCGCTTCTGGAATATGCTTGCCGGCAAGCGTATTCTGCTCGTTACCCGCGAGATTGAGCAGCTGCGAGCCATGCTCGTTCAAGAGCCATATCACCTGAATATTACAGCTGCGCTGCCCTTCGACGGCTGGGATCAGATGCAGGAAACACTGCAATGGATTCAAACGAATCAGGATACCTTCGATGTAGCTCTCTTCTCCTGTGGCGTGAACGCGGTTGTACTTGCGGAGCGAACAGCGGCACTTGCGGGCAAAGTAGCCATCGACTTCGGCAAAGCCAACAACATTATTTTGAAAGGCCGCGCTAACTAGTCTGAAAAAGTAGATACTACAACAAAAATCCCGGACTCCTTAGAGCCGGGATTTTTGTCTGCTCATCATAAGATGCCATATGATAACACTCTTCCTGTTGAAACTTCTGTTCATAGGAACCAATCGGTGGCTGCAATACCATAGAACACCTCAGGTCCGGTCCGTACAGATGTGGACACCCCGGAAATAAACGAGGTATATACACTTTCCAGTGCAGGCGGTGCGGACAGATCCTGTGCAGTGAACGAATGGAATTCAGCGCCACCGTTCTGACCTATCGTACCTTCGGCGCGATAGATCACAAAAAACGGATCGTAAACACTGCCCCGAACAAGCTCAACAACGAACGTATCCCCCACTTCTCCTGTAACGCCAACCGTGCCATTCAAGGTGATAATGGGGTTTGGGACACCAAGGGTCTGCAGACCAATGGAGCCGAACGCTTCTGGTGATGGGCCCAGAGACAAACCGGGCTGTCCTACGGTTCCCGAGTTCATCGAAGTTCTCATATCGAGAAACACACCCATGAGTAACACCTCCAATGCTATGGGATACGTTATTCTATGAATCTCAACTCTCTTTGGATTGGATGGGTAACAGATTCTCTCCACCTATTTTTATTTGCCCCCGGTTAATGGTATATTGGACTGCATAACGAAATGAACGGATCGTATGCACACAAGCGGTACAGGCTGTTCAGAAGGAGATTACTATTTATGAATAAACGTAAACGCCCAACAGGCAATACATCCGCCAAAGGGAAAACATCCGCAGGTTCGTCCACAGCGCGGTCCGGTCGGTCCACTTTTACTTCCGCCAAATCATCAGGACCATCCGCATCACGTAATACAGGTGCGACGAAAAAGCCAGTAGCATCCAAATCCTCCGCGGCTCCCAAGAAAGCCGGAGCACCCAAACCCAAAGCAGCCAAACGCTCGGGCAATTCCTATTATCGCAAGCAAGAACCACCACGTCCGTACAAGGTTACTGAACCTGATGAGCTGCTCAACTTCTTGCTGAAACATTTGAAGTCCGGCCGGAATGCCGTCAAATCCATTCTGGGTCGCGGACAGGTCTCCGTTGATCAGAAAGTGGTGACCAAGTTTAATCTGGAGCTTACGCCGGGGCAGATCGTAACGATCAGCAAAGAAGGCGCTGTTGCCGCTCCTTCCCTGACCGGGATTAACATTTTGCATGAAGACGATGATATCATTGTCATTCGCAAGGAAGCTGGACTGTTATCCATTGCCGCTGACAAGAGTGATGATCTTACCGCTTATCGCCAGCTGACCGAGCATGTTCGCCGTACCGACGCGCTGAACCGGATATTTATTGTACATCGTCTGGACCGTGACACTTCGGGTGTCATGATGTTCGCGAAGAGCGAAGAAGTGCAGCAGAAGCTGCAGGACAACTGGAAAGAAAATGTACAGGAACGTGTGTATGTTGCCCTTGTGGAAGGCGCCGTTGCAAAAGAAGAAGGCACCATTTCCTCATGGTTGAAAGAAACCAAGACGCTCAAAATGTATTCCAGTTCTCGCCCGAATGATGGACAACATGCCATTACACACTACAAACGTCTACAATCGAACCGTGAGTTCTCCCTGCTGGAAGTCCGTCTGGAAACGGGTCGCAAAAACCAGATTCGTGTGCATATGGAAGATTTGGGCCATCCCATTGCAGGCGACAAAAAATACGGTGCTCACACCAAAACACTGGGTCGCCTCGGACTGCATGCACGGGTACTCTCGTTCATCCATCCAACGTCGGGTGAGTTGATGAGGTTTGAGACCGATATTCCAAAACAGTTCCTCTACCCATTCCGTACGGATGCTCCGCCAGCGAACTAACGGGATGATTCATAGAACAGGCATCGCTGACTCAGCGATTTCAGCCGATTCTGGACAAGCCGCGGTGCCGGAACTGGCCGATGGCCTGACCACGCCTGAAAGGAGGAAGCGATGCTGAAAAACTTGCTGATTACCGGTTATCGTGCACATGAACTACAGATTTTTGGACAGAAACATGAGGGAATTCCTTTCATCAAAAAGGCGATCTCCTCCCGTCTTACACCTCTGGTCGAAGATGGGCTGGAGTGGGTGCTGACACCAGGCCAATACGGTGTAGACCTGTGGGCCTGTGAAGTGGTGCTTGAGCTGAAGAAGACGTTCCCGGATCTGAAGCTGTCGATCATTACCGCTTTTCAGAATCCTGAGGAACAATGGAAGGAAGACAAACAGGAGTATTATCGCTCCATTCTGCAAGGTGTGGACTATTATGGTGCGATTAGTCGTCAGCCGTATATCGGCCCGTGGCAATTTACTGCGCGGGACGACTTACTGCTGCGTAAAAGCGACGGTCTCCTGCTCGTGTATGATGAAGATGCCGGGGATGGCAGTCCCCGTTTTATAAAGGAAAAAGCGGTCAAAAAACAGCAGAATGAAGATTATACGATCATCAGCATCACCTCGGAGGATATTCAATCGGTTGCCGAAGATGAACGGATGAACGATGTCGGGGATTACGAAGATCCTTCATTCTGATCTGTGCACGACTGGAGTAGCAAAGAATGAAGTACATATGTTTTTTTTGGCGGCAGGTTGGGTATAAGTAGTAGTAAAAGTGCGATTACCATGTCGTATGGGACAAAGGGGAACTGCAACCATGACATTAACGCCAGAGCAGCGCATTCAACTGCATGGATTCAACAACCTGACCAAGTCGCTGAGTTTCAATATGTACGATATCTGTTATACGAAAACCAAAGATGAACGCGAAGCTTACATTGAATATATTGATGAACAATATAATGCGGCCCGGCTGAGCAAAATCCTGAATAACGTGTCTGACATTATCGGTGCCCATGTGCTGAATGTCGCCCAACAGGACTATGTTCCCCAGGGTGCTAGTGTGACGATGCTTGTGTCAGAAGGCCCCATTGTGGAGATCCCCGAAGAATCCTTCGATGAATCTCCAGGCCCCCTGCCCGATAATGTTGTCATGCAGCTCGACAAAAGCCATATTACCGTTCATACGTACCCCGAATTCCACCCGAGCGAAGGCATCAGTACGTTCCGGGCAGATATTGACGTCTCTACCTGTGGTGAAATCTCGCCACTAAAGGCACTGAACTATCTAATCCACTCGTTCGATACAGATATCATGACGATGGACTACCGGGTACGTGGTTTTACACGGGATACGAGTGGACGCAAGCTGTTCATTGATCATGAGATCGGTTCGATCCAGAATTACATTCCGGATGAGATCAAGAGCAGCTTCGACATGATTGACGTGAACGTCTATCAGGAGAACATTTTTCACACCAAGTGTAAACTGAAAGAATTCGATCTCGATAATTATCTGTTTGGTTATACCAAAGATAAACTGAGCAAAGCCGAGCAACAGGAAATTACGGAGTGGTTGAAGTTGGAGATGGATGAGATTTATTATGGCAAAAACATCAATCGTCCTTCTTCATAGCTGATTCGTAAGGACTGATTCACACGGGCTGGGACAAGGATAAGATGTCATGAAGCAGGATTTCGTAATGGAAACCTCCGGCATGCGCTTGTCCTTTTCTTTTGCCTAACTTGACAGGCAGCAGCTCATTTTTTTATGATGAAAGCAATTGCATTTCCATTGAAGGAGACTGAGCCGTTGATTGAAACGAACACTTCCAGACGCAATGAATCTCTGTTACAAGCGCTGAACGCGCAGCACAAGGTTACCACTGAAAATATTGCCAATGCAGACACACCCAATTACAAAAAGAAATCGGTGGAGTTTGAGGAAGAGCTTAGACGTATCATTGAGAATGGCAAAACAGATCAGCTCGATATGAAGCGGACTCATGAAAAACACTTTCCGGTCAGTAATCCCAATGACTCCATCGTAAACTACCGGATTGTCGAGAACAACGAAACTTCCATGAATAATAACAACAATAACGTTGATATTGACAAGGAAATGGCGAACCTTTCGGAGAATCAGCTTATGTATAACTACATGGTTGATCGGGTCAGCGGGCACTACAAGAAAATGAAAAACCTGTTGCAGGATATGAAATAATGAATGGTAGAGCAGCCCTTTGGCTGCTTTTGTTTTGTCTATATTCGGAAATATTCAGATGATCTATATTGAATTATATTGATCTATATTAAACGCATTTAGCGTCGCTTTTCTTTTCCTAATCAGGAGGATATGCTCCCCTACTTGTGCCCTTTTTCGGTATCCTCTCTGTTTCGTAGTATAATGAGATAAAATGTATGATTTCATATCCAATAAAAGAGGTGCAACATGGCTCCACGTCATTTAAATGCTTTTCAAGGCTCCAAAGTCCGGCTAGCTGCTCCTTGCCCAGAAGACTGCATGCGGCTCTCCCGCTTTACTGACAGTTATGATTACTTGCGTAATCTGGATACCGATATTGCTGTTCCGCTAACGCCGGATGAGACGGGGTCATCCGCAGTTCGCAGAGACAACGGCTTTGAATTTGCACTGCGTACTCTCGAGGACAATCGGTTCATCGGATTCACGGCCCTCTACCGAATTGAGTGGAATAACCGCTCTGCACGCCTGGCCATTGGTATTGGTGATGACAAAGATCGGGGTAAAGGATACGGCAGTGATGCTCTCGCCCTGATTATTCGTTATGGATTCCATGAATTGAATCTGAACAGAATTGCGCTGGAAGTAATTGAATACAATGAGACTGCCCGACGCGCCTATCTGAAAGCCGGATTTCGGGAGGAAGGCCGCCAGCGTTCTGCCGTTCTACGGGATGGCACGCATTATGATCTGATCTCGATGAGTATTCTTGCAGAAGAATGGTCAACGCAGACCAAACTTCCGCTCGCGTTTCAGTCCACTCATGCCCAAGGAACTAAACAGAACGAAGATCACTCAGACTCACGATTGGTCGCTGCCGAAGGATCTGCGTTGTCCTTACTTAACGCCAAAGGGACTGAGAACTCTCCTGTCCAACCTCGGATTGGTGTCGGAGCGGTCATCCTCAACGAACGTAATGAAGTCCTTTTGGTTTGGCGGAATCGTCAGCCTGAACAGTACACCTGGAGTATCCCTGGGGGCAAAGTGGACCCGTACGAATCCATTGAAACGACCGTCATTCGGGAGATCAAAGAAGAAGTCGATCTGGATATTGTCATCGACAAGCTGCTCTGCACCGCAGAGACGATCCGACCTGAACAACAGGAGCATTGGATTTCCGTCCTCTACTCAACTCGAGTTATTGGCGGCGTTGCTCGTAACCTCGAAGAAGGCGGAGCAATTGGTGAGATTGGTTGGTTCCCGCTGGATGATCTGCCATCGCCGCTCGCTAGTTTCGCGGTGCCTGGTCTGGAAGCTGCGAAAAAACTCCATCTTTATTCTGAAGATTGAAATCGGGAAAACTATTCTCTAGTATGTATGGTCAGACAAGTCATATGAAGAATAACAGCCGCCAAGCTCCTGTCTTTAAGACAAAGGGGAGCTTGGCGGCTGTTTTCAGTTTTCTGCACAAATTCCTTCTTTGTGGTAGTCTCAGTACGTGTATACATAACTTTTTTTCCAAAATCAAGAACCGTTTGGTCCTTTCCACGGTCTAATACGCAACAACATCCATGAAAGGAGGAGCCATGTGACCCCTGCTCAACTGACCATCGCCGCACAAAAAGGGGATGCCGAGGCTTTTGCAGCCTTAATGGAGATGCATCAGAGTCGACTGTTCCGGATCGCCTATGCCTATCTGCACAACGAGGGCGATGCGCTGGAAGCGATACAGGAATCCACCTACAGAGCTTATCGAAAGCTCAAGAAATTAAAAGAACCCTCCTATTTCGCCACTTGGCTGATCCGCATTCTGCTAAATTACTGTGCGGACGAACGCAAACGCAAGAGCCGGTTCAGCCACGTTACCGAAATTCATGAACCTAGCAGCTGGGACCGGCCCGCAGACCCTGATCTGGCCGCAGCCGTCTCTGCGCTGGATCGGGATTGCAAACAGATTATTATTCTAAGTTATTTCGAAGGTTTCTCCTTAACAGAAGTCGCTGATATTCTGGAAATCCCGACCGGAACCGTAAAATCCCGACTGCACCGGGCACTCGGACAGCTCCGTAACCAACTTGAAACGAAAG
This sequence comes from Paenibacillus sp. GL_099_B, assembly GCF_057835695.1. Lineage (NCBI taxonomy): Bacteria > Bacillati > Bacillota > Bacilli > Caryophanales > Paenibacillaceae > Paenibacillus > Paenibacillus sp. GL_099_B. Next base: position 1,651,318 of record NZ_CM174430.1, on the reverse strand, counting down.
GAGATGTAACTCATGAGCGATGAAATGAAGCCATTTGAAGCCATTGAGCAGCGTCTGAATGATCGTAAAACAGAGTACGACGCCATGTCTGTACCGGATGCCGCAGCATATCAGGCTGTACAGGCCGGAATCCGTCAGGCTGCGCGCAAGCGCAAGTCCCGGCTGCGCTGGTATATGAGCACCATATCTGCAGCCGCGATCATCCTCGTGTTTACGGGATGTATTCGCGTCTCCCCCGCCTTTGCATCCTTTGTGGAGCAACTGCCGGGCATGGAGGGTATCGTCAGTATGATTCGCCAGGATAAGGGGTTAATGATGGCCATCGATCAGTCTCTCTTGCAGAAGGTAGGCGTAACTGACGAGCATAATGGAGCTTCAATGACCGTGGACAGCATCATTACAGATGAGTCACGCATGGTTATTTTTTACACGATGAAAGGCATGAAAGATCCAGACAAAGGTATGTATGACATCGATTTGCTTGATGAGCATGGTAAGAATCTTCCTGTTGGATTTAGTTATTCTTCCCCTAAACCGACTTCAGACGAGAATGTCTATGAAAATTATATCGATGTTATCTTTACTGGCGATGCTTCACCCCCCGAAGAACTAAGTGTTGTATTTAAATCCAGATATAAAGGGAGTTCTAAAGAGTGGAAAGTTACTTTCCCAGTAGACACTCATTTAACGAAAGGTATGAAAAAAATCATCCCGGTAAATCAAACGTTAATGGTAGATGGGCAGCGTATTGATGTTAAACAGGCTACCCTTTATCCAACTCGTTTTGTGCTTGATGTAAAATTCGATCCAAAAAATACAAAGAAGATCTTTGGACTGGATGACCTGCAATTGGTCGATGAACAAGGCCGCGCATGGAGAACAAACACCACAACAGGTGAGGATGAACGATCCATTTACTTTGAAAGCATGTACTTCTCTATTCCGAAAAAGCTGACTTTACAAGGATCTGGATTTTCGGGGCTGAATAAAAATGAACTGGATATCGTCGTTGATCTGAAATCACACAAGATTACAGGCGGTCCATCTGGATTGAAGATGCTTGGAAGCAAGGTCGTTGGCAAAGATTTGGTTATCCATTTCTCAGTAGACGGTAGTATGGAAGGCAAGTTCATTCTAGCATTCGGAGATGTTATGGACAAAGCAGGTAAATCATATCAGATTCCAGGCTCCAATTGGAGCAGTGGAGATGGAACAGATGAAAGACATACGATTATCTCTTCTACTATTCAAAATGGGGCCAAGATAAAAGGGGAAATAAAGATGCATATTTCCACCTATCCAATGAAATTTAAATCACCATTTTCAATGGAAATCCCGGTGAACCCTTAATCATTTTCAGAAGCATACTGATATAAACGCAATTATTCTTTATAATGGAAACATTCGTTAAATTGATATGTTCACAGGAAAGGGTGTTTCCACAATGAATAACCGTTCGATCCGTTACCCGCAACCACTCGCTCCGGGAAATACCATTGGCGTGGCTGCACCATCCAGCGGTGTAAGTGAATCCTTGCATCATTACCTTGAAGAGAGCAGGCACAACATGGAGCGCCTTGGTTTTGGTGTTCAGGAGAGCCCATTTCTACGACATAACGCCAAATGTGTAAGTTCCTCCAAGGAAGATCGCGCTGCCGAGATCGATGCATTTTTCCGCGACCCTGAGATTCAGGCTATTATTCCTCCGTGGGGTGGAGAGTTCCTTATGGATATCCTGCCCCTACTCGATTGGGAAGCTTTGAAAACGTTGCCTCCCAAATGGGTCATGGGATATTCGGATATCAGTACCTTTTTATTCGCATACACCCTGATTACCGGAACGGCTTCAGCACATGGTACGAACTACGTGGACCTTAGATCCAATGAACTCGATCCGGTGACCGCCCGTTGGATTGATGTATTACAGACAGGCCAGGGAGGGCAGATCACCCAATCTTCCTCCACCCACTATCAATCAGAATGGAAACCGGATTTGTCGACGTTCAATCTGGATACTGCTTCTCACTGGAAACAGCTGGGGCAACCCGAAGGAGCAAACTCGCAGGTTACATTCTCAGGTCGGTTGATCGGCGGCTGCATGGATACAATCACCTGTCTGATTGGCACGCCTTACGCACCAGTTGAAGCGTATCTCGATCAGTATTGTGCAGAAGAAGGAACGATCTGGTATCTGGAAAGCTGTGAGATGAATGCGGGTGATATCTACCGTCATCTGTGGCAGATGAGACAGGCAGGCTGGTTTGCAGGCGTAAAAGGCTTCATGTTCGGCCGACCTGCTGGTTATTCGGATACAGGAGATTTCAACTTCATCGATGCCCTGTCTTCGGCTCTCGGAGATATGGATGTTCCCGTACTGTATGATGTGGATCTTGGCCACATCCCGCCACAGTTAACTTTTGTGAATGGCGCGCTGGGCAACGTGGCTTATGAGAATGGGCATGGAAGACTTGAGATGGCATTTGTGTGATCACCTTTTGTAGGCAGATGCATACCTTGAAGTAAGAAATTATTTTGAGGAAGGGTTGTGCATCATGTCTGAATCCACATCCACACCATCCGCACGGGTCGTATACCAAGCCAATCAACCAATGCTCCAATCCGTGCAAAGTGTGCGGAATATGCTTCATCATACAGCCCGGCAGCATGTAGGCAAGAAGGTGCAAGTCCAGAATATCGATGGTCAGGTATGGGAAGGTGTCATTATCAGCGCAGATCGGGGAATATTGTATCTCCAGGTTACGCCGATGCATGGATATCCTGAGCCACGTGCCTTGTTTGGACCAACCATTCTGCCACTGGTGCTGTATGAGCTGTTGGTCATTACCCTGTTGATGTAGTTGTTTTTTGTTTCGATCGAGCCTAATCCAAGAAGCTTCACTCCCTTTGACCATCAGGCCCTGGGAGCGGAGCCTTTTTGGGGTTTTAGGAGTAATTGGGTTATCAATTTGGTGTGAATGTATGCATTAATCTCTGCAACCTGGATGACCTCCTGTCGTTCGTGCGGTATGTTTCCTTGCTAACGTGTGAAATATGATACAATGGTGTCGGCACCAAGCCTTATCTCATATGAACGGAGCTTGATCCGGTTGGAATATATCCCACATGATCCTCCACCCGTGCCTCAGTCTGAAACGGAGCTGGTTGGGACAAATCATACTGAACAATCCCGCGTGATTGCAATCTGTCTATTAGCAGGCAAAATCATGCTGCAAAGCGGCGGTGAAACCTATCGTGTGGAAGATACGATGAAACGCATGGCTGCCGCGCTGGGTCTTCCCCATTCGCACAGTTATGTTGTGCCCACAGGTATCTTCTTCTCGGTTGATGCAACCGAGCCTGCCAAGCTGATACGGATCTCTGAACGAACCACGGATTTGCACAAGGTATCCGAAGTGAATGCCGTTTCCCGGCGTATTGGACAAGGTGAATTGTCCGTTGAAGATGCCTATGCATTGTTACAACAAATTGAGGGACAACCCTCCTCCTATTCTGCGGTTGTGCGGCTTACGGCGGCGGCGTTATCCAGTGGGTGCTTTACCATTATGTTTGGTGGAGGCTGGGTCGACTTTCTCCCTGCGGTACTCTGCGGTGGTATTGGCTATGCAGCGGTCATTGCCTTCCATCGACTGGTACTGGTGAAGTTTTTTGCCGAGCTGACAGCTTCATTTGTCATTGGCCTGCTCGCCTTTTTGCTTGTCTATATGGGCGCGGGTCATGAACGGGACAAAATCATTATTGGCTCAGTCATGCCCCTGGTACCGGGACTGCTGATTACCAATGCTGTGCGTGACCTGATGGCCGGGCATCTCGTGTCCGGGTTATCCAAGGGAGCCGAGGCGTTTCTGACAGCTTTTGCGATTGGTACCGGCATTGCTGTTGTTTTTTCACTTTTTACGTAAGACGGAGGAGTTGCAGGTTATGCTTCATTTTATTGAACAAGCCTTGACCAGCTTTGTCGCCTCGGCCGCATTCGGTATTATTTTCAACGCTCCTCGGCGCATGCTGCTTCACGGTGGATTTGTCGGCATGATCGGCTGGCTCATCTATATTGTGCTCGAATATGCAGCAGATGCAGTTCCAGCAACACTGGCAGCGACCATTGCGGTAGGTGTCATCAGCCAGTTGTTCTCCCGCATGTTTCGCGCGCCCGTCATTATCTTCAGCGTAGCAGGTATCATTCCGCTCGTTCCCGGTGGACTGGCGTATAATGCGATGCGTAATTTTGTGCAAAATGACTACGGTGCTGCCATGGAGATGGCTGCCAAGGCGCTTATGTTATCCGGTGCCATCGCGATCGGACTTGTATTGTCCGAGGTGTTGAACCAGATGATTCGTCGTATACCCGAATCATTGCGAGCAAAATCCTAACACAGTAGATGAATATATTATCACTAAACTAAAACGATAAAGACCCGTCGGAGACAAGGTAAACGCTGTCTCCAACGGGTCTTCTATATTCCCTACCAATGTTGATCTGTAATCATCAAATTTGCAATGTTTTGTTTTCTTCGTTTTATCCATTTGTTAGGTAACTGTACGATCCATAAAACAGAACTCCCCATGTCTGTCGAAAAATCTTTTTCCTTGTCCATTGCTGTACGGTAAATCATTCTCTTTTATGGCAAAGCACGCTTCATAACCGACGCAAATAAATCCGCCGCCACACCACTTCCGGATCTCATATAATGCTCTGCATCTGTACGATCAAATCCCATCCAGACTGCGGCCGTCCACTTGCTGGTATACCCTACAAACCACAGATCCCTATTCGCCTCCTTGTTTACACCAGGTAATGCAGCCTGCGTTGTTCCTGTCTTCCCCGCTACCTTATGCTGACTCAGTTGTGCCCTGCTACCTGTTCCTTGACTGACCACATCTTGGAGCATGCCGGTCATGGCCGTTGCCGTACTGTTGGAGATCACCTGCTTGTTCTCTGGCTTAAGAACATAGATTGTCCGACCGCGTGAATCCTTAATTTCACGAATTAGATGTGCCGTATTGGACTTGCCGTTATTGGCAAACACGGAATATGCCTGGGCCATTTTCAGTGGAGACACCCCTTTATGTAAACCACCCAAGGCAATCGACAGATTGAGATCCTCCTTGCCCAGTTCAATGCCCAATCGACCTGCAAATTGATGTGCGCGTCCCAGTCCTGTCTCATGGAGCAGCCATACGGCCGGAGCATTGATGGAATGTTCAATGGCTTGCGACATCGTAACTGCACCTCTGTAACGCCCACCCAGGTTGCTCGGTTGATAGCTCCCATATTTCATGCGTTGATCAGGCAGCATGCTCTCTGGCTTAAACCGACCAGATTCCAATGCAGGTCCGTATGCAATAATGGGCTTAAATGCAGAACCGGGTTGCCTTGCATTCGTCGTTGCCCGGTTAATGCCTCCTTTTACAGGGTCTCTCCCGCCCATCATCGCTTTGACTTCACCGTTATGCTGGTCCAGTATGACCATACTCGCCTGAGCTTGCTCATCCTCACGATCATCGGTGAACCGGGAAGATTCACGGAATGCTTGCTCCATCGCCAGCTGCGCTTGATCATCCAATCCCGTACGAATGGTCCAGCCTGCGGATTGAATCTCTGCTCCACTCTTGCCTGTGAGTCGGGAAGCCTCCTCGATTACCGCATCCAAGGCAGACACGTAGGCAGGCACTGTTGAGCCTGGAGTCGATGCAGATGTTGAATTGGACGGTGGATAGTCCACACTTCGCGCTTCCTCCATCTGTTTCTTTGTAATGATTCCTTGCTCATGCATGAGGCCAAGAACCACAGAACGCCTCTCTTTGGACAGGTCTTCCCGATCCACCGGATTGTATATGGAAGGTCCCTTCGGAATGCCGGCCAGCGTAGCCATTTGCCAAATCTCCAGTTGATGTAAATCCTTGATCCCGAAGTAACGCCATGCCGCGGCTTTAATCCCATATTGCTGGCGTCCCATATAAATATGATTCAAATACAGCTCCAATAGCTCATCCTTGCTAAATCTCTTTTCCATCGCCATGGCAATCGACATTTCATTCACCTTGCGAACCAGCGTTTTATCTCCGTTCAAGTACAGATTTCTGGCTAGTTGCTGCGTAATCGAGCTACCTCCCTGACTCAGGTTCATATGTAAAACATCCTGCACAACCGCCCTACCAATCCCGATAAAATCCAGTCCATCGTGGTTATAGAAACGTCGATCTTCCGTAGCCAGAAACGCCTGCTTTAACAGATCGGGCATATCCTTCAAATCGGCATACTCCGCATATCCCTTGGTCTGTACTTGTAATCTCGAAATTTCTGTTCCATCTGCATTGGTAATGATGGTGGAAGAGGCCACTAATATGGCCTCAGGATGATTGCGAAGTACACCTTCGCCGTAAGTAACCAGATAGATATAGCCGACCGCAAGCAAAATAACGATTACTACAGAGGCATCAAATATGTGATAAATCCCGCGCCTTATGCTGCATTTCAACATTCAGGCTCCCTAAATACATGTGGATTGGAGCTTGAATGTTCCTGTGGCTTCATTTCCACAGAATCCAGGGCAAGTTCCAGCCTTAACGTCTGTTCATACGCCAGCCTGACCCAGTGCTGAATCTCCGCTTCATCCCGGCAGCGTCCTTCTATGATCGTATCAAGCGAAGAACGAACACCGTAGATAGTCAGTTTAATCGGTAGATCGGCACTTATGCGACCAGATTGTGATCCAACCAAATCTGCTTGAATACGTTGCTTATGGATTCTCTCACTTTCTAACATCATTTGTTGCCGACTACTTTCATCATCATACATACCAGAACTGAACCATTCTTCGCCTCTCCTGTCTCGATCTGTCCACTCCTGGTCTGAACTATTTAAGCGCTCCGCTTGAATACGTATCGCAATGTCATTAAGATCCGCGGCAATCTGTCGCAACTCTCCTCCGTTCAACACTTCTATCTGTGCTGGAATTCGGCCATTTGCCAGTTCATGAGTTCCACGACCAATCACCTTGAGGTCATCTGCAATCTTCTGGGATCGAATCCAAAAAAACAACGCAAACATACCACCCCCAATGAATATAACTAATGGCGTTGTACCGATATGGTTTATCATCCAGTACATAATGCGAGTTATTCCTGTTGTCTCCGATAGGATATGATGGTGGGCAAAACGTAACATGTGATAAACGACAAATAGGAGCGCTGCGCTAAGTAACGCACTTGCTCCGCAAATATATATGTAGCTCAATCTGACTGTACGTAATAATAACCTCATGTTCGGCATCCTCCTCAATTTTGCAGTTCATGCGTTCGATTGAGGTTAAGAATATCGAATATTTCTTAATGAAGAAGTGGGTAACTTCTTATCATTTTCTTAATTCAGCATTTAGCATAAATGCTGAATCAAGAAAACTCTTATACATTAGAAGAGGATTCAGCCATGTTAACGTTCCTCTGGATCACTATTCATCGGAGGAGCAGTCACCGGAAAACGGGTAACAAAATCAGTTCGGCCCTGCTCACTATATGCAGCGATACTTCCGTGATGTAATTCAATCATGGATTTGGCAATAGCCAGTCCCAGTCCGGTGCCTCCCGTATCACGCGAGCGAGATTTGTCTACCCGGTAGAATCGATCGAATAAATGCGGCAAATCCTGCGCCGGAATCGGGTCACCATAATTGCTGATGCGCACCACAGCTTCTTCACCTTCAAGAGACAAGCCAATCTCCATCACTTTCCCCTGTGCACCATAACGGATCGCGTTACTGAACAAGTTCTCATACGCACGAACAAGCTCTCCAGGAGCGGCATTAATCCATAAAGGTTCTTGTCCACCAATGATCTTGTATGTCATGCCCGCTTCTTCCAGCATCGGAGCGAACTCCTCCGCAAGCTGCATCAGGAATGGATTCAGGTTCAAGGAAGTCAATGACAAGGGTAAGCTACCACCACTGACACGGGTATATTCGAACAAATCGTCGATCAGCTTCCTCAATGTTAAGGATTTCTCGTACGCAATACTCACGTAATAGCGCATCTCAATTTCATCCTGGTACCGATCCTTCTCTATGTATTCCAAAAATCCGAGAATAGAGGTAAGCGGAGTCCTCAAATCATGAGAAATGCCTGTAATCAAGTCATTTTTGGCAGCGACCGCACTACGCTCCTCCTGCAATGACAGCTGCAATTGTTCAGCCATCTGATTAATACTGGCAGCCACAACACCAAATTCATCCGATGTCTTCACCTCAATCCGATGAGACAACTCCCCTTTGGCCACTTCCTGAATTCCCGCCGTAATCTCGTCCAGAACCAGCATCACCCTGCGCGTGAACAGAAAAAAGAACAACACGAAGCCAAGTATGCCAACCATGATCATTAATGGCACCGACCCAATATTGTTTACCAGCCACCTGATGCCCCTTGCAGGAATCGAATAATCAGGATAGGTCTGAGCCGCCAGAATGGAGTGTACAACTTTGCTGCCCCCATACAAAATAGCCGCCGTCAAAATACCACTCAACAGAAATGCGTAGATAAATTTCCACCGGACTGTGTTAATTAATTTTGAATTCATCTCGGAACTCCCTGCTCACGCTACTGTATCCAATTAACCTTGTAGACGCACGTGCTTATTGTGGTTTGATCATCTTATAACCAACACCCCATACTGTCTGTATGAATTTGGGATGTTTGCTGTCGAGTTCGATTTTCTCACGAATCTTGCGGATATGCACCATGACGGTATTGTTGGACTCCATAAACTCTTCTTTCCAGACCTGCCTGTAGATCTGCTCCATACTCAACACAGAGCCTTGATGGCGCGCCAGCAGCTCCAAAACAGCAAATTCACGGGGAGTTAAGCGAACAGGCTGCTCATCCACCCAAACCTCATGCGTATCGGTGTTAATGACCAGATCGTCAATCACCCACTCATGCTCCTTGTTCTCACGGCCTTCATTGAAGGTATGGTACCTGCGAAGCTGTGACTTTGCCCGTGCTACAAGTTCAAGCGGGTTAAAAGGCTTGGTCACATAATCATCGGCGCCGATGCTCAGCCCTGTAATTTTATCGATATCCATGCTTTTGGCGGACAGCATAATGATCGGCATTTTCTGCTCTTCCCTAATTTTCATACATGCTTCAATTCCGTCCATATTCGGCATCATGACATCCAGAATGATCAGATCAATTGGCTCTTTCTTCAATTGCTCAAGCGCCTCAATCCCATCACTGGCTGTCAGAACCCGGTACCCTTCATTGCCAAAATAAATCTCCATCAGTTTTATAATATCCTGCTCATCATCCACAAGCAGAATGGTTGCTGGCTGTGCCACGGCATTATTCCTTTCCATTCCATGAATCATTACTTGATCAAAGTATACCACTAGGAAATGAATCTGCGAAAAATCATCGCCTTTGAAAAGAAGAAAAACGTTGGATTTCCGGTAAATGAGTACCCTCTCATAATGGTTACAATTATGGTGACCCGATACAGCTTCTGAATGTTCATCTATCTCTCTCATCATAAGTGGTATTGTTTTCTTCCACTTGGCAATCTCTATTATTAACGTATAATATCGTCGATCTAATCTTTGCTTAACCGTTGCTTGTTGCGGATAAAGTGCTCTATGTATTCTATTAAATCTTGCTCTATATTCAGGCAGAACCTAGCATTACGGACCTTGGTCTATCTATTCAAACAACGCTACTTTGGGCTCTATACCAGTCAGTGTCAGCATCGTATGCAGTTGACCCCTGTGGTGATACACATGTCCCATGATCTCAAGCAGCCACTCCAGACGACTGTACGAAGCTCCCCAATAGGAGTCAGTCACCTGTAATAATTCCTCCGTATTAAACTGTCTATATCGATGATAGAGGTACATCTGATTCGCAATCAGCGCTTCCTTGATCTCACACAGTGAATTCGGCTGATTTTCCTCGTAAAATAAAGCCATTTCTTCTTCGGAAGCGCCCTCCGAAATATGTACATCTGCACGACAAATGACGGATAGATGAGCAAGCAATTCTCCAACCGGCCGTTTGCCTTCAATCGGAGTCAAAGCCAAGTCCTGCTCCGACAGTTGGTCACATAAATTGATTAATGATGTCACTGCCACATCAATATGTTTAAATGCAGACTGAATCAACTGAAACACTCCCTTTTTATCCCATTATATAGAACGTATGATCGCTAATCAACCATAAATTCCCCCTTTATATATAAACCAGCTTTGATCGAAAACCAACATTGACGAACAAAAAAAGTCCCTCCTCCCTCATATAGACGGGATTTGGGACATTTTGTTGCTCCGATGATAACAAACACGAACTCAACTGGAATATAACGAACAATACGTTTGATCGAATCGTCCCGCGAGCAAATCAGCCTTGCGAATGAAAAATTGCAACTCCCCACAGTCCCACCATTGAAAACCGATAGCGTCATGCGTATCAATTTTCAATAGAAGCAGTGTATCCGCAAGCTCTTGTTGTGTCCGTTCCTCATCTCCACCATAATGAGCAGTCAGCTTCTTCTCACACGCCTGCTCGTCATAAGCATATTCTTCACCAAGTACGATCTGTAACAGCGCCTGATGCTCTGCATCCGGATGCTGACCATCCGGGTATCCAAACATACCACCCCAGTTCTGCGTACTCGGATGATTCCAGCTGGACTCAAATTCAAGGTATCGGTCATATAGACCTTCCTCCCCTTCGACGGCTACCGTTCCACCAGACAGCGGGGCGGCGATTGCATTCAGAGCCAGAGAATCAATGTATGCGTATGTAGGAAACTCGAGATTAGGCAGCACTGTTACCGAATGAGCTACAAAATCGTCCTCACCCAGCGCGGTTTCGCCATCAGGCTCTCGCCTTATCAGGTTATGAGCGTCCGGCTCGTAGATCACACGATGCTCAATATGATAAGCAGGTTCATCCACACCAATGAAAAAGTATAACATGCCCCGTTCGGGCAAACTCCCGCGCCCATCATTAGGCGTATATGGCGTCAAATCCACGAGATTCAACTGGGCCAGGAACGTCATGGGCACCCCATCTTGTGTCAAAGGCCATTTCATGTTCCCCGGCAGATCCGGATTTCCACCTACACGTGAATTTCCTGTTCTGCGATACTCATCGATTGTCGATACATCAAGGCGAATTCCCCAACGGCTTGAAGATAACAGCAGATCGGCAGCATTACCCAATCCATATTCTTCAAGAGTTTTCCGGGCTTTTCTGGTCAGACGTTCACATTGTTCAGGTTTAATCATACAGATCCTCCCCTTCTGACAATACATCTATGGTGAGACATATTCAGGTTCACACCTGTATATTCTTCCGCTGACTCTTCTTTCCCTGCTTCTAGCGAAAAAAGAGACTGACATCCCTTGTCAGTCTGCTTCCTTATTATCCATTCGGCTCATTCTTAACGATCACGATTCGGTGAATCATCTTGAAAAGCACGAATATGCTCCTCGCCATCCAGAAATTCATGCGACTGGTGTGCAGCCATTACACCATGATAACTAATATCCAGACCCAAATCTTCCTCCTCTTCCGTGGAACGGACAGGAACAATCTTGCCAATCAGTTTCAGACCAATCCAGGTCATGACAAACCCCCAGACGACCAAAGCCGTGAGGCCGAGCGCTTGAACACCCAGCAGCCTCCAGCCACCTCCCATGAACAAGCCACCATCCGTTGCAAACAAACCCACGGCAATCGTTCCCCACATCCCGGATACAGCATGAACAGGGAACGCACCTACCGGATCATCAATCTGCCTGCGATCCAGCCAATTCGTTGCAGCCATCATGAGCAATCCGGATACCGCCCCGATGAATATCGCAGCCACATCGCCGACAAAGGCACACCCTGCCGTAATACCGACCAGACCGGCAAGCGAGCCATTAATGACCGATGGTGCGTCTGAACGATTGAACCGGAACAAGGTGTAGAGCAGTGTAACCGCACCGCCCGAAGCAGCAGATAACATCGTAACGATAGCAATGTGACCGATCCTGACATCAGTCGCACTGAGCGTACTTCCTGCATTGAAGCCAAACCAGCCGAACCACAGCAGGAATGCACCTACAGATGCCAGCGGCAGATTACTTGGGAGCGCAATGGCACTTACGCCATGCGGCGTGTATTTGCCTTTACGCGGCCCAATAATAATCGCTGCGGCCAGTGCAGAGAACCCGCCCAACGCGTGAATGACTGCGGAACCGGCGAAATCCTGCATCCCTAGCTTGCTGAGCCAACCGCCGCCCCATGCCCAGTGTCCACCAATCGGATAAATAATGGCCGTCATCAATATGATGTACAGCAGATAGGCACGAAAGTTAATCCGCTCAGCAACAGCACCCGATACGATGGAAATGACGGCAATGGTGAACGCGGCCTGGAACAACCAGAATGTTTCCAATGATACGGGTACGTCCAGGTGAGACAAGTCTCCATTGAGGAAAAATCCGGTTATGCCTACAAAACCTCCAGCATCGGAGCCATACATCAAGCCAAATCCGATGGCATAGAAAAGCAACGTTCCAATGGTAATGTCAGCGAAAACCTTCATAATAATATTTACACTATTTTTATAACGTACAAAGCCAGCCTCCAGCAGGGCGAATCCGCCCTCCATCAACAAAATCATGGCTGCACTCAATACGACCCAGACCGTATCAATCCCGGAGCTTAACGTCTCCAAAGTCATGCTTATACATCCTCCGTTTCCCTAAGCTGTCTAATCTCCCGGATCGTTTCGGGCGTAAGCTCGATTTCGTCCCGTTCGATGCTGTCCGGATGCTTGATTCGTTCAGCAATGCGGTCCAGTTCTCTTATCCGCCGCCGGATTTGTTCCATTTTGCGAAAACGTTCCTTCACCTGGACCATATATTCCACCGCCTGGTGATGGGATGCAGGGCGGCCTGCGAACCATTTGCGTACAGTCGACAAGGATTGATAAGCCACTTCTTCCGCACGTTTTTTTTGTTCGAATTGTTCAATTTTATGTTTAAGCGTTTCGATCTCATTTTCTTTTTTGACCTTGAGCTGTTGGATAAGGTACAATAAATCGGACGATGATATTTGCAATGCTGTATGGTGATACACCTCGTCAATTACTAACATACCATGTCAGGACTCCTTACATATCAAGTTACTTGTTATCGATTATAGAGTCCAGCACTACTTAGCGTCAATCCTTTTTTGGCGATCGCATGATTTGATATGATCCGTTTATAAAAATAACTTCAGCCCTATTCACATAACTTCAACTAACAAAGTAAATTAAACACACCTTCGCATTCACCTTTCATATCCTCTATGATGTATATTAAGCATCCACATTTTAGGCACTGCACTTACACAAGCTGACATCATAGAACTCATATAAAGGAGAGGATCGCACGATGTTCACTCGTAATGACGACATTCGGAGCCAAATCTGGGAAGCCGTCTCTGGACTCAATGAAGAGCAATTGAACCTCCAACCCACACCTGACCACTGGAGTATTATGCAAGTTCTCCGTCACCTGAATTTGATGGAAAGCATAATTGTGAAGCAAGCCCGCGCCGCGCTAGAGAAGGAACAGACCGTTTCTGTGGACAAAAAACCATATGAGCTTACACTGGATCGCAGCCACTCTGTCAACGCCCCGTCTCATCTCCAACCTCCTGCGGAACCAGAAACGCTGGCGAATGTTCGTCACGACCTGGAAGACTCACATCAAGCGTTGATGCACGTTGCACAAGATCATGAGGCTGAACTGCTACGAAGCAAGTCGTTTCTTCACCCGGTTTTCGGTGAGATGGATCTGGTCCAGTGGATCGACTTTGCAAGCTATCATGAAGAGCGTCATCTGGCATAGATTCAGGATATTAAACAAAGGCTTGGCGTGTCGCACACCTAAGTCATCCCATGTTTGGTTCTATGTAAGCAAAAATAACCTCCAATCCACGCATTGTGGATCTGGAGGTTTTCATTTATTTTAAAACATGATTATAATTTCTTGCCCAAAATCGCCAAATCTCGATTGATGCCATCCAGCACAGCCACTTCAGGGTAATAGCCCCACTGTTCAAAGCCATGCTTGCGCAATAATCCCAGACTCGGTTCATTATGTCCAAACACAAAGCCCAGAATCGTCTTGATTCCAAGTGCAGGACAAGCGTCAAAAATGGTATTCAGCAAACGTCCACCAGCCCCAATTCCCCGGCACTGCTGATCCACATACACACTAACTTCCACCGTCCCATTGTACGCAGGGCGTCCATAAAACGAACTCAGACTAGCCCAGGCTACAATCTGTCCCTCATGTCTCATCACCCAGAGTGGGCGGTGATCGGATGAATGCTCCTCAAACCACGGAATACGTTGCTCGACGGTCACCGGCTCCAAATCCGCCGTCACCATCCGGCTCTCAATCGTAGAATTATAGATTTCCACAATCCTTGGCAAGTCCTCACGACGCGCATACTCAATCTGCACACTATCCAGCTTCATGTCTACTCCTCCATCATCCAGATCGATTCTATCTTATGACGGTATTATAACGGAGGAAGGAAGCGGACGTCATCCCCTAACATTCAGCTCAACTCCACACTTACTCAGGCAACCCTTGAATCGTGTTCCCCCGGGTTAGCTGCTGACTCTGATCCGCCCAACGAATGTTAACAGAACGGGAAGCGAATAGATCCGGGCCGTCTGAGACCTGGAAGTGCAGATGAGCTTCGCTGGAATTACCTGAGTTACCCAGCTCTCCAATGAGGTCTCCCTGCTTGACTTTATCCCCTTTTTTGACCGCCACACTGCCTTCCTTGATGTGCCCGGTGATGCTGTATTCTCCGTTTCCATGGTCAATGACCACATTATTACCTGCCGGTTCTTCCGGGTTCATAACACCTGGTGTGTTGTCTGGAATATCATTCTTGATATCGACTACGGTTCCATCTGCTGCTGCATAGAGCGGCTCACCAAAAGCGTAGTAGTTTTCATTCACCTTCGCATCTCCGTTGTAACTGGAAGCTTCTTTGGTGCGAATGATATCTAGCGCATAGCGCTGTGTTTCATGCTCGTAATGATAGTTCGACATCACATCATCGCCTCCCCAGAACACATACCATTCACCCTTCATAGGAAACTGGAATTCGGTTTTGGTGAACGTTTGATCCGTATCCTCATGAGGTTCCAGTGGTTGGATCAACAGACCTTCAATCTGATTGGCTTCGGTAAAATAGGCTTGAATCCCTTTGGTCCCTGTTTGATCTTTCCAGGCAAACTCGGATAAATGGTTCACTTTGGCATCCACCACTAGATCAAAGGAAGTTACTCCCTCAAGGAATTGGTCCGAAGACGTTTTAAACTGTTCAAGCGTTAGTGCTCCCTTCAATTCCGGACTCAACTGACTGTAAATATCATCCTTGGAACCATTCATTAATGTATCGATGAAATTGTCGGGTGTAATGATGGCGCTTACCTCTTTACCTGAATTTTCTTCCTGATGGGTACTCTCACTCGCTTCATTGGTATTTGTCGTCTGTTCCTTGGACTGCTGCTCCGCCTGTTCGGATGTAATCGAGTTACTATTACTGCAGGCAGACAACATCACGCAGGCTCCAAGGGCAATGGCAAGCAACTTCCAGCTCTTTTTGCTCTGTAATTTCTCATGTGCAGCATATCCTGATTTCGGAAGACTTTCCCCGCCATTTAAGTGATTCGCACGAATCTTAGATCCTTCTTTTAACCTGTTCATTTTCTACATCCCCTCTGGTGTTCGTTATACTTTCCAGTTAAGTGTACAGAATGAATCTTATCCTTCGTCTAACCCATCCTTACATGTAGTTAAACTGTGGAGTCTTCTATAGCTTCATAATTAAGATTCCGTTAAGATAGCTCACACACTACATAGCCCTTTCGGATGGTATGATTAGCAATAAACAAACAGGAAGCCCTAGGAGGTCATTTCACATCATGGATCACGTCTCCATACTACTAGTTGATGATGAACAAGCCATTTTACATATGCTCAAAACCGTCCTGCTCAAAGAACAATTTGTAGACATCGACACCGTTACCACTGGAGAAGAGGCGATTACCGCCAGCGAAAATAAAACCTATCACTGCATCGTGCTGGACATCATGTTGCCTGGCAAAAGCGGACTGGAAATATGTCCCTTTCTGCGGCAAGTGACCGATGCACCGATTCTTTTTCTAACTGCCAAAACAACGGATTATGACAAGTTAACCGGATTCGCGGTTGGCGGCGATGATTATGTCGTTAAACCATTTAATCCACTGGAAGTGGTCGCCCGCATCAAATCACTACTGAAACGCTATTTACCTACCAAAATGGCGACGACTACGACGGTGACTCCAACCTCTTCTGACGTAACTTCGTCATCTCCTGCTGTGCAGGAAGGGGTATATGATTTTGGCCGTTTTCAAGTATTTGAACAAGCTGGTGAGCTTCAAGTTGAAGGTCAGTCCGTAACTTGTCCGGCTCTTGTCTATCAGCTGCTGCTCTTTTTCTGCAAGCATCCCAATCGTATTTTTACCAAATCGGAATTGTATGAGCGTGTATGGGGTTCGGAAGCGATCAGTGATGACAACACCGTTATGGTTCATATTCACCGTATTCGTGAGCGGATTGAAGCTGATCCCTCTAACCCTGCGTTTCTCGTCAACGTCCGGGGGCTGGGATACAAACTCATTTTGCCTAACCAAGTGTCACGCGCATGAGTATTCGTCGCAGGTTAATGACCCGATTTATCGGTATGCTTGCTGGCGCTGTAGTCCTTATCATCCTGTTGGGTTCTGCAGCCACTTATTGGGTCGTTCAGAAGGTAAATGAAGTAAGCCTGGTGGATGACTTCGCTACCAGTGGTCTTGACCAACTGATTAATACCGCAGAAATCATGCCCGATGGGACGGTCCGCTATGATCCCAGGCTGCTGAAGCAGGTCGAGAAAAATCAGGGATGGCTTCAAGTTGTGGATGAAAAAGGCTACGTCATTGATGATTTTGATACACCGGATGACGTTCCGAAGCAATACAAGCCTGGAGAGCTGATCGCATACTGGGAGGCGAAAAAGCCGTTCCCATACCAGATCGTCATGCTGATTCGGGAGAAAAACGGCGAGATGTTCACCTTGCTGTACGGCGAACGCAATCAGACCAAATCCTTACTCGATCAATCCCATGAGGGCAGTCATTACACCAATGGAGAGCTTATACTTCCCCCCAAACAAGAGGATGCCATTCGTTCCAAAGGTGCCTATCTGCAAATTTTGGATGCCTACGGTCAAGAGCTGGCTTCTTATAATAAACCTGCCATGGGTGTCCCTAGCAGTTACAACATACAGGAACTGGCTTTGCGTATTCGTTATCCCAATCGATATGGGATATCGATCGCAACCTTTTACGATGAACAGAATGGCACGACCTGGATGCTCAGTATACCTGTCGATCCAACTGCTACAGGGGATGAAAATCCCTATAACTTCATTTTGACCCCAGTGCTCATTGTGCTGATCCTATCCGTTGTCATTTTGCTAATTCTGCTGGCCCTATGGTACGCCAATCGTTTCGGTTCCCCCATGCTACATATGCTCCAATGGCTCCAACGACTAGAACAAGGACATTATGAAGAACCCAAAGGCATTGGCGGCGTACCTCGCAGCCAGCGACGAAATGGCAAGTGGAAACGGAAATACCACGTGTATGCTGAAGTGCTTCGCTCCATGCAGGCATTATCCGCAACATTGAAACAAGATGAAGAGCTCCGCAAACAGACCGAATCTCTGCGTGAGGAATGGATCGCCGGAATAACGCATGATCTCAAGACACCGCTATCCTCCATCCAAGGATACGCCCATATGCTTGAAGCACAGAAATATAGCTGGTCCCCGGAAGAAGTGAGAGAATTTGCGGGCATTATGCTGGACAAATCCATGTATATGGACCGACTTGTGAATGACCTTGCCATGACGTACCGATTGCGAAGCGGCGGATACCAGCCACCTGTGGAAGAAACTGACGTAAATACGCTGCTGTATGATCTCGTCCAGCGTGCAGAACGCAACCCGGTATATGGTGAGGGACGTATTGTGTTCCGGCCTGCGAAAGTTCCGGTATACGGTCATGTGCATATTCCTTCGTTTGAGCGTATTGTGGATAATCTGACCGCTAACGCCCTTCTGCATAATCCAGCGGAGTCGACACTGACCGTTAGTGTACATCCGGGTAAACAGGCTGGGGAGTTCAGTGTTCATTTTGCCGATGACGGTCAAGGAATGGACCCGGAACTGGTCTGGAGGCTGTTTGAACGATATTACCGAGGGACCGATACAGGCACGTCCGATGTCGGATCAGGCCTTGGTATGGCGGTAACAAAAGGGTTAATTGAAGCGATGCAGGGCCGTATTGAAGTACAATCGACTTCTGGTGAGGGTACTGTCATTCGATTAATATGGGATGGACAATCAGAACATGGGTAAAAAAACATTCCGCTTGACCTTTTCATTTTCAATCTATATAATCGACACTCAATAACACCTGTTCCAATATATTGATATGAACTTCAACGATATTAAGATCAATTCAATTGATATCGATTTTGCATATTTGGCGATGACCAGAGACAAGATTCCGTTTGCGTGCTGCCCAGAGAGAGAAGGGATTGGTGAAACCTTCTTCAGCGAACGGACCGGAATTACCCCTCTGCAGCCGTGACCTCGAACTTCAGCTTTTCGGTCTTCTTCATGAATTCCGGACAAAACTGTCAGTAGAGTTCACCGCCTGATCCCCGATAACGGATTCCAATGAGGGTTATGATGTTCTTGTCTGCGGCGGCTGGTCGTGTTCAGGAGCATTCATAACCAAATTAGGGTGGAACCACGAGCTGAGCGCACTCGTCCCTTTTCCGGGACGGGTGTTTTTTGCGCTTCAAATTTGAATATTGGAGAGTGGTTCACATGAGTAATCCGAATAATAACAGCCAATCCAGCAACCAATCGAATGACCAACAGCACCCCGGGCATCCGATTGAAATTCGCCTGCAAGGCGGAGCTGTACGTTCTTATAACGCAGGCATCACTGTAGGAGCGGTCGCCTCATCCATCAGCACAAGTCTGGGTAAACAAGCCATCGGCGGAATCGTAAATGGTAAGAATGTCGATCTCGACTGGGTGCTTGAGCAAGATTGTGAACTCGTCATCGTTACTTTGGACAGCGCGGAAGGTCTGTATCGTTACCGACACAGCACAGCTCATGTACTCGCGCAGGCTCTCAAACGCATCTACGGTGCGGAACAAGTGAAGCTGGGCATCGGGCCTGTCATTGAAGATGGATTCTATTACGATGTTGATCTGGAGCATGCTCTATCCATCAGTGATTTGGCTGCCATTGAGCAAGAAATGAACAAAATCATAAAAGAAAATGAAAAGATTAACCGCCGGGTAGTTAGCCGGGAGGAAGCGCTTCACATCTTTGGAGAGATTCAGGACCCGTATAAGCTTGAACTTATTCAGGATTTACCGGAGGACGCTGAGCTTTCCATTTATGACCAAGGAGAGTTCTTCGATCTCTGTCGTGGCCCTCATCTCCCGTCCACTGGTCGAATCAAAGCATTCAAACTGCTGAATGTGGCTGGTGCATACTGGCGCGGCAACTCGGACAATAAAATGCTGCAGCGCATCTACGGCACTGCTTTCCCGAGCAAAGCCCAATTGGATGAACATCTACACATGCTGGAAGAAGCGAAGAAACGGGATCACCGCAAACTGGGTAAGGAACTTGAACTGTTCATGTTCTCCGAAGAAGCACCCGGTATGCCGTTCTATCTGCCCAAAGGCATGACTGTCCGTACAGAACTGGAGCAATTCTCCCGTGAATTGCAACTACAGGAAGGCTATCAAGAAGTTCGTACTCCCCTCATGATGAACAACCGTCTGTGGGAGCAATCGGGTCACTGGGAGCATTACAAGGACAATATGTATTTCTCGGAAGTGGACGATGCCACTTTTGCCCTGAAACCTATGAACTGCCCGGGACACATGCTGATTTTCAAAAATACACTCCATTCCTATCGTGAGCTGCCGATTCGTATGATGGAATTCGGTCAGGTCCACCGCCATGAATTCTCAGGCGCTCTGAACGGTATGATGCGGGTGCGGACTTTCTGTCAGGATGATGCCCATCTCTATGTGATGCCAGAACAGATCGAGGAAGAGATCAATCAGGCGATTTCATTGATCGGTCGCATGTACGACATCTTTGGATTTGAGTACAACATTGAGTTGTCCACTCGTCCGGACGATTCCATGGGATCGGAAGAACTGTGGGATCAAGCAGAAAGAGCATTGCAGAATGTACTTGATCGGCGCGGTGTGAAATACCGCATTAACGAGGGTGATGGTGCCTTTTACGGTCCGAAAATTGACTTCCACATTCTCGATGCACTGAAGCGCAGCTGGCAGTGCGGAACAATTCAACTCGATTTCCAAATGCCCGAGAAGTTCGATCTCACTTATATTGGCGAGGATAGCCTGAAACACCGTCCTGTCGTGATCCACCGTGCCATCTATGGTTCAATCGATCGTTTCATCGGCATCCTAACTGAACATTATGCAGGTGCATTTCCACTCTGGCTCGCGCCCGTGCAAGTGAAGCTGCTGCCAGTGTCAGATCATTACGCAGATTATGCGCTTCAAGTTCAGAGCCAGCTGCGGGCTGCCGGTATTCGGGCAGAAACAGACTTGCGCAGTGAGAAGCTCGGCTACAAAATCCGTGAAGCTCAGATGGAAAAAGTGCCTTACTCGCTCGTGCTCGGGGAAAATGAGAAAAATGCCTCATCCGCCTCTGTCCGTGCATACGGTCAGGGCGATCAAGGCATTCAGCGCATTGAAGCATTTATTGAGCTGATTCAGCAAGCTGTGAAGGCCAAAGCCTAAGCGCTTAATCAGGAATGGGCTGAAACTTAACGTTAGAGGCAGCCGTTAATATGGATAACGGCTGCCTCTAAATCTATCGAAAGGACGCTGCCTCTTCTGCTTCGAACAGTCAGCAATTACAATTTTTCTTCGGGTCTAAGTCCGACTTGCTCTTCGCTCCATTTCCAGAAACGCTCAGCAGCTGCGACATCCAGCGCATGTGCTTTCAATTCCTGGTCCTTTTGTTGATAGAAGTAACGCCCGGTTACTCCGGCGACTTCAGGGCTTGTGGCGAGATAGATGGCCGTTTGTGCCCCTTCTTCAGGTGAAAGGAAAAACGGCAGCTTGCCCACCAAAGCCATAATGCGTGTGCCAAACCCAGTATTGCGGTCTACGCCAATACTTGTACCAACCGCACCGGGATGAAGGCAGTTGACCGTGATCCGGGTTTCCGCCAATTTGCGGGCCAGAACACGGGTGAACAACACGTTAGCCAGCTTGGATTGAGCATAACTTTTGATTGGATTGAAGCCTTTATGCAGATGGGGATCTTCGAAATGTATTTTGCCGGCTTTGTAGGCACCAGACGAAACATTCACTATACGCCCCTGCTTCGCAGACTTCAAAGGTTCGATCAGGAGTAAGGTAAGCAGGAAATGTCCAAGATGGTTAATACCGATAGCTTGCTCGAAACCATCGGAGGTTTCTTGGCGCTTCAACATGACGACACCCGCATTATTAACGAGAA
Organism: Paenibacillus sp. GL_099_B; assembly: GCF_057835695.1. Classification (NCBI taxonomy): domain Bacteria; kingdom Bacillati; phylum Bacillota; class Bacilli; order Caryophanales; family Paenibacillaceae; genus Paenibacillus; species Paenibacillus sp. GL_099_B. Next base: position 1,629,618 of record NZ_CM174430.1, on the reverse strand, counting down.
CGTCAAGTGTGTCGTAACGCTCACGGAAGGATTGGGCAAAATGACGGATGCTTTCCAGTGACCCCAGGTCACACAGCATCAGTTCAATCGCAGTAGAGCCAGACTGACGCAGCGCCTCCTCCAGTGCCTGCTGTCCGCGCTTCTCGCTGCGGCACGCCATAATCACGTGATACCCTTGCCTTGCAAGTTCAATGGTGGTTGCCAGACCCATGCCTGAATTGGCTCCCGTAACAATGGCTGTTGGAATGGACATCAGGTACTTCCCTTCTGAACCAGAGGTTCTTCATATTTTGAGACAGTCATCCTCTTGTTTTTAAAGCACTGCTGACCTCAATATGAGATAATCAAAAGATCACATATTGGTCTTATAGGGAGGATACGTATGCTAACCAAAGAAGACTTCAAGAAACTGAAAAAAGAAGCGAAACTTGAGATTGCACTAATCGAACAGGAAGTTCAAAATCTCCAGCAAAAGATAGACTCATCCCTGTATGAAAAAGATAAACTGTGGAACGATGAAGAGCTTGGTGGGCTTACCCAAAAACGGAAAGAGCGAAAATATAGTTCATGGACGATTGAATTATGCACGATCATTGAAGACCTGCTGAATCAACTATACCAGCAAACGTATCAAAAAAAATTTAATTCGATCCAACTGATGAAAACTCCTGCATACCGTTCATTATCCAATATCGAGATCCTTCAGGCTGAATTGAAAAATCAGCATCTTTCCCTGAAATCGGGAGAAGAGAAATTTGAAGAAGAAATAGCCAAAGTGTTTCAACAGAGAAATAAACTTATTCACTCCAACTTTTCTTATGCTTCCATCATTAGAGAAAATCACGATGCAAAGCAAGAGTTTGAATCCATCCTGGATACGGTGAAGAAATATAGAAAACACTTGAAATATAATCAGCCAGAGAATTGACGAATGCATGATACATGCAAAATGGTCCTACACGACAAAGGAGGTGCACCGGATTCGCTCCGGAAACAAATATGAACAATCAATCCATGGATATTACGGTTCTAAATCTTCATATTGTCACACCTGCGGGTAAAAACCCGATCTACCCTGTTATGTTGCGCGATGAAGATGGTATTACGCTTGTGGATACAGGCATGATTGACCAATTCGCTGAACTTCAGTCCGCACTGGAGCATGAAGGCGTTCAGCTATCTGATATCAAACGCATTATTGTAACACATTCCGATATAGACCACATTGGTAACCTTGGTGCTCTTGTGAATGCTGTTCCAGATGTGGAAATCTGGACGCATAGCGATGAAATTCCGTATATCACGGGCAAAGAGCCCATGATAAAGTTCACACCAGAACGCAAAGCGTTGCTGCCTGAACCTATAGCGGAGCTCGCGGAACAATTGATCTCACAACGGACTGAGTTCAAAATATCCAAAGTGCTAGAGGACGGTGACATGCTATCCCTACAAGGCGGTATTCAGGTCATTCATACACCCGGACACACCCCAGGACATATCTGCCTGTACTTCCGGGAGCAACAGTTCCTGCTCGCTGCCGATGCATTGCGTGTGGTTGATGATGAATTGGTGGGACCTTCTCCACCCGCAACACCGGACATGCCTGAAGCACTGCGCAGCTTGAAAAGATTACTTGGGCTGAAGCTGGAGAAGGTACTTTGTTACCATGGTGGCGAGTACACCGATGAGCCGAGTCGGCGGATTGCCGAACTCGCGGAAAGTGCAGACTAATTGGTACCTGCAACTAAGCTATATTTACGCAAATAATGAAGCGAAGGGGTTGTCCCATACGTCATGAACATGGCGGGACAACCCCTTTTCTATTGTAAATGTTACGGTTTCGGCGTCAGAACGATTAATTGGTCATCTCCATCACGCGGAGATCCCCTACCATCAAGGTTGTTCGTCAGCACATACAACTTCCCGTCCTCCCCGGCAGTCACATTGCGAATACGTCCCCACTCGTCTTTAAAAATCGGTTTCACCTTCGTTACTTGTGTACCATCTTCGGACAGAGTAATTTTAAGCAGTTGTTCACCCCGCAGATTGGCAACAAGCAGTGATCCGGCCCACGGACCTTCCTCTATAAAGGCTACACCTGATGGAGCCCATGTTTCATCTCCACTATGGGCAAGCGGAGCCTGATATGTGCCGTTGTCATCATCGTCTCCCTCCACCTCAGGCCAGCCATAATTCTCACCGGCTTCAATCCGGTTAATTTCATCAAAATTACGCTGACCATGTTCCGTTGCATACAGATAGCCATTGTCCGGGTTCCAAGCCAGGCCCTGTGCGTTCCGATGCCCCATGCTGTACATAGGTGAATTAGGCCAAGGATTATCTTCTGGGATCGATCCGTCTAGACCAATACGCAATATTTTGCCACCCAAGCTATCTTCGTTCTGGGCCAGCTCCGGTTCATACCGCTCACCTGTCGTAATATAGAGCAGATTGTCCGGGCCAATCTTGATCCGTCCTCCATTGTGATTCACACCACCAGGAATGTCACTGAGCAGCTCCTTATCTATGGTCGCCTTCCCGTCACTTACCTTCAAGCGCAATACCCGATTGGCAATGTCACCATCACCTTCCAGATAGGAATGGTATGCATACAGATAGCCGTTATCATCAAAATCCGGATCAGCATCAAGTCCAAGCAGGCCACCTTCCCCTTCTTCATTAAACGGTGCAGAAAATTCAATGAGAGGTTCAGATGCCAGCTCTCCGTTCTCGATGACCCGAATGGTACCCGGTCGCTCTGTTACAAACATCCGTCCATCAGGCACGCTTACCAACTCCCAGGGTACATTGAGTCCGTCGACTAGCACGGAAGCCTCGTAAGGGATTACAGTATTTTCGTCTGTTTCCTCTTCCCTACCATTCGCACCGTTATTACCACCTTCCGCTGTCTGTCCCTGACCTGTACCCTGTCCTTGTGACGTCTGCTGCGATTCTGTCGTCGGGTCACCCGAAGCACAAGCAGTTAGCAAAGCCATACTGAGTAACGAAGCATATAACGGAACGTTTAGTCGATTATTCATGATTACATCTCCCTTCTGATGTCGTTGTTATATCGTGTAATCCTAGTTTCAAGGACCGTCCATTTCCAAAGTAAATAAGTAAGTAAGCAAATTAGCAACCCTACGCGGTTTCGCCCTGTATTACCCTCCCTACCTGCCACTCAAACGGGTAGTTAAAGCTAATTTTCGGTCATCATTCCTTCCTCCATTTGGATTTCCCCGACATTCTTCTATAATAGAAAGATAGAACGAACTGAAAGGTGGACAACTACACTCATGAATCAAACTCCTTTATCCCGGCTGGAAGCTGGTCTGTCTATGCAAGGATTGGACGCCATGCTGATTACAGATCCGAAACATATTTACTATTTAACAGGTTTTGCGAGTAATCCGCATGAACGTTTCCTTGGGCTTGTCCTTGCACGCGGCGAAGATCCGCTGTTGATCGTGCCTGCACTTGACGAGGAAGCTGCCGCTGCCGCTTCTTCGGTCTCGAACATTGCCACGCATTCAGATACGGACAATCCTTACGCTTTATTTGAGCGTTATCAAGGACGTCTGGGCCGCATAGGTCTCGAAAAAGAATACGTGACTGTCGCACGTTATGAACAGTTGACCGCCGCGCTGGGCGCTGCCAACTTTGAAGATGTCGGCCCTTTGCTTCGCACCTTGCGTGTGAAAAAAACACCGGATGAAGTCGCTCGCATTCGCCACGCCATTCATCTGATCGAAGAGACGCTCCGCCAAGGACTGTCTCACGTTCGTACAGGTGTAACCGAAATCGAACTGGTTGCCGAAATGGAATACCAGATGAAGAAACTGGGTGCAGACGGCCCTTCCTTCGATACGATGGTGCTCACTGGCCCCAAAACAGGCTTGCCACACGGCACACCAGGTGAACGGAAATTGCAGCATGGCGATCTGTTGATGTTCGATATGGGTGTCTACGCTGGTGGGTATGCATCAGATATTACGCGCACATTTGCCTTTGGTGACATTTCACCTGAACTTAAAACCATCTATAACACTGTGCTCGCAGCAAACGAAGCTGCCATTCGTGCAGTTAAGCCAGGTGTCACCTGTGCGGATATTGACCGTGCAGCACGCCAGGTTACGGAAGAAGCCGGATACGGCGAACGTTTCCTGCACAGAGTTGGACATGGAATGGGCATTGACGTGCATGAGTATCCTTCACTGCATGGTCAGAACATGGACATTCTGGAGGAAGGTACGGTATTTACGATTGAGCCGGGTATTTATGTAACCGGCGCAGGCGGTGTGCGTATCGAGGATGATGTACTTGTGACGGAAACTGGCGTTGAGGTGCTGACGTCCTATCCAAAAGAGCTGCAAATTCTGACGGACTAATCCTCTTTGGGATCATATCACTTTCGTTTCCATTTCTCTGAAGAAAATATGGTGCCATAACCAAAAGTCCCGCGAAACCATGAATGAATGGCTTTGCGGGACTTTTGTGTTGAATTCAACATTTTCCGGACGAATTAACTACGAATCTAGGCTTCATCCTTGAATTTAAAGCTTCGTGCAACATATAGAAACGGCGTTCCTACCGCGGTCAATACAAATTTGATCACGTACGTCGTCAAGAAAATTTCAAGCCAGACGTCCCATGGATAGATGAAGGCAAACGCAATCGTGCAGAATACCAGTGTATCCGCGAACGAACTGATGATCGAGCTACCGTTGGTACGTATCCACAACTGATTGCGCCCTGGCGCCACCTTGCGCAGCCAAGTGTACAGTCGCACGTCCAGGAACTGACTGATGAAATAGGCTGTCAGACTACCGAGTGCCAGACGTGGCAGCATACCAAACAATTTTTCCATCGACTCCTGTGCAAAATCCGTCGATGCCGGCTCAAAGAACAATACCATCTGCATCAGCACTGTCGTCATGATCAATGTGAAGAACCCGAACCATACGGCTTTACGTGCCTCACCTGGTCCATACTTCTCATTGAGCAGATCACTGGTCAGGTACATGCTGACATACATCGTATTGCCCAGTGTTAGAACGATACCCATAATATCTATCGTTTTGGTCACCTGTATATTGGCAATGACGGTTGCCACACCAATCCAGGCATAAAGACCCTTTTTACCGAACAAGCGGTAACACAAAAGAAAAAAGCCATACGTTACGAGAACGAAAAGCGCTCCCCATCCTAAATTAAACACAATTCATACACTGCCTTCCTAGTTTTGATTACGCGGGATGGTTACGAACCGCGGTTTGGCTCTGGGCCAAAACATGAATACTCTATCACATTTCCTCAAGGTTGAACAGCACTAAAAAACTCCAACTGGCTTCGGGTGATATTTACGGTATGCCCAACGGATGCCAAAAGCAAAAAGCCGCCCTCCGGATTAACCCGAAGAACGGCTGCTCTTGCATGGCTTGTGGCTGTAACTGCCATCCGCCTATTATGAATCTGAATTACACCTGAACGGCTGAATCCAGATCACGGCTTTGATCATTGAATGTATCCTGATCGTTTTCTTTCAAAATTTTACTGGATACGAGACCTGCGGTCATCGAATCGTTCACGTTCAGCGCCGTACGGCCCATGTCGATGAGCGGTTCAACCGAGATCAGCAAGCCTGCCAAAGCTACCGGCAAATTCATTGTGGACAATACGATCAGGGAAGCGAAGGTTGCCCCGCCGCCTACACCGGCTACGCCGAACGAACTGATCACGACCACCAGGATCAGGGTAATAATGAAGTCCCAGCTCATCGGGTCGATTCCGACCGTAGGAGCAATCATGACCGCCAGCATGGCCGGATAGATCCCGGCGCAGCCGTTTTGACCAATGGTAGCCCCGAAACTTGCCGACAGGTTCGCAATCCCGTCCGATACGCCCAGCTTCTTCGTTTGTGTCTCCACGTTAAGCGGAATCGCTGCCGCACTTGAACGGGATGTGAAGGCAAATATCAGCGTTGGCAGAACCTTTTTCACATAGGTAATTGGATTGAAGCCAAACAGTGAAATAATAATCAGGTGGATGATGAACATTACGATCAACGCCACGTAGGAAGCAATGACGAATTTGATCAGCTTCAGAATCTCATCCGGGTTCGTTGTGGCGGTTACCTTCGTAATCAGCGCCAAAATCCCGTAAGGCGTCAGCCTTAGCACAAGCGTTACGATCCGCATAACCACCGCATATACCGCATTGACCATGCCGCGGAACGTTTCCGCCTGCTGTGGTTTTTTACGATCCAATCCGAGCACTGCCACACCGATAAACGCCGAGAAAATAACGACAGCCAGCGTGGACGTGCGACGTTCTCCAGTCATGTCCGCGAATGGATTCGACGGAATGAACTCCAGCACTTGCTGTGGAATCGTCTGATCCTTCACGTCAACGAGACGTTCCTCCATCTTCTGCCCCTGTGCAAGCTCTCTGTCTCCACCTTCGATCTCAATAGAAGTCAGGTTGAAGCTCAAGCTCGTCACAATACTCACGCTTGCGGCAATCGCCGTCGTGATGAGCAGGATTGCGATAATCGAAAGGCTCATTTTACCGAGATTCTGCTTGCCTTTCAGATTCATGATGGCCGAAATGATGGAAACCATAATCAATGGAATCACGACCATTTGTAACAAACGAACATATCCTGAACCGGCCAGATTAAACCAATCGACCGACTTGGTAATAATGTCAGAATCAGATGTGTAGATCAATTGCAGAATGACGCCGTATACCACCCCAATGCCCAAACCCGCAAATACACGCTTGGTAAACGAAATATGTTTCTTCTGCATCCAGAACAGGACACCCAGAAGAGCGAGCATAACCACTACGTTCAAAATGATTAAAAAGGTATTCATCTGTATAAATCCTCCTCAGTGTGAGTAACCGTATATTCCGGTTTTCTACTCGCTCAAAAGCGATATTCAACAATATATCACATAACAAACTATTCTGGTAGGTATTAATTGATATTATGTAATATGCATGTAATAAATTCATCTATTCCTGAAAAAAATACACTGAATCGTGAAAATTATTGTATTCAACCTCCGGTTAATTTTGTAATATAGGTATATCCGCTTATTCCCAAGTTTTCTCAACGTGAAAATTAGGCCTTTCTTCGTTGGTATTTAGTCTTACGATAACGGAAAAGCGATAATGTTAATGAACATGACGTGAAAGGATGATCCTATGTTTCGAAATCGCACCGTTGCCGGTAAAATCAGAGGCACTTTGTTCCTCGTACTGCTGGTTGCTTCCCTGTTGTTTAGTATCAGTTTCTATGCTGTCTCCATGAATATTATGCAAAGCTACGTGCTTCCACAGTTCGATAAGGTCCTGGGCACGTCCATTCAGGATATATACAAAAACACATCCGCTTCTAAAATTTTGCAAGTACAAAGTGGCGGAGCTGGCTCTGAGGGTGCTGCACTGACCGTGGAATCCTATTTGGCCGGCAAAGCCAAAGAGCATAATCTAGACGCAGCCTACGTCGTGGCCATTCAGGATGGTAAAGCTACCGTTGTCATCGCGAATACCTCCTCGGGCATGAAAGCCGGAGATGAGATTGAAGTTGAAGCAGCAATGAATGAGGCAACTGAGAAAAAAGAAATGGAAATCAGCCAGGTTTATGCCGATTCCTTCGGTGTACATAAAGCAGCCTTTATTCCGATCGCAGGAAGTAACATGATCATGGCTGTTAGCATGGATGCCCAGTTCATTCAGGACAAAATTGCACAGATCTTCTGGTTGTGCCTCGGTATCACGGCATTGGTCTTTTTGCTCGGATGGCTCATCTCGACAAGCATGATCAAACGTGTAACCAAGCCGATCATTCAGCTCGTTCAACATAGCAAACAGATATCACAAGGAGATCTGACTGCTGAACTTCAGATTAAAGGTAAGGATGAAATTGCACAGCTCGCTTCAAGCTTCCAGACGATGACTCATAATCTGAAAGAAATGATTAGCCGCGCCCTCTCTACATCCAATGAAGTTGTAGAAGGCTCCAATGATTTGCTCAAACGGGTAGAATCTATGTCCGGTATGGTGAAAGACTCCAGTCGTTCAGCAGAAAGTGCCGAGAAAGGCAGCGTAAGTATCGCTTCCAGCGCAGCAGAAAATGCAAGAGCCATGGAAGAAATCACGCAAGGCATTATGCATATCGCCTCCTCTTCTGCCGAAGTATCCGAGCAGATCGGAGATGCCGCGAACGAAGCTGTTAACGGTAACCGACTGGCTCAGGATGCCATTCAACAAATGGAACGTGTCGGCCAGACCGCGAGCGAATCTCTGCGTTATGTCGAAACGATGAACGAGCGCTCGATCGCGATAGGGACCATCGTTCAATCCATTTTTGAAATCACGAAACAGATTAACATGCTGTCCCTCAACGCTTCCATTGAAGCAGCACGTGCTGGAGAGCATGGACGCGGGTTCGCCGTTGTTGCCGGAGAAGTACGCAAACTGGCGGAGCAATCCAAGACAGCTACTGAGGAAATCTCCGATTACCTGGGTACCATTCGTGAAGACGCAGAACGTTCGGTTGATGCTATGAACCGCGTAACCCAAGAGATTGGATCAGGTACTCACGTGGTTCAGCAGGCAGGCTCCGCATTCCAGCAGCTTAACGAATTGATTCAGAACGTCAATCTGACGATTCAGACGGTATCGGCCTCTACCCAGCAAGTATCTGCTGGAGCTGAAGAAGTCAGTGCTTCCGTAGAAGAAACGGCTCAGATCACGTCCAAGTCCCGTCAAAGCATGCAAGAGATTGCTTCTACAGCGGATCTCCAACTGAATGAGATGGACTCCCATTCCAGCACCGTACGTCATCTGCATGAGCAAGCGGTAGAATTGCAATCCGCCATGAAGAACTTCAAAATAAACTAACCGGAATACCTTTAACCCATTATTTCCATAGTTGAATCAAACTTTAACATTAGGTACACCAATACCCCCATGTTCAGCATCGTTCCAGGTTTCAGGGAACGTTGCCACGCATGGGGGTATTCTTTTAGGATATACACCAGGATGCATCCTTTATTCAGGCGCCTGAACGCCCATAATCTCGTATACACGCTGCATATCCAGTGCAGACCGCAACGACTCGGCAACACGGTCAAACTCCATTTCCTTCCGTTCACTGGCGCTGTACGTCTCCAGCAGCGGAGCAAGTCCTTTTCCTTCACGCAGACCATTGAGCCATGAACGCCGGAACTGATCACTTTCAAACAAACCATGCAGGTACGTTCCCCACACTTTGCCATCGATCGTGCCCCAGCCTTCATTGAAGGATTGACCTCCCGGATGGGCGATTTGGAACAAGGCCATTACACGTTCAGGCTCAAGACACTCGGTAACGCCCATATGAATCTCGTATCCATTGATGGGTAATGAGCTTTCTGCATCGCGCTCCTTGGGCAAACGAATTGGATGATGACTGTGTACATGCCCAGAGGCTCTTACCGTTTGTTTGTTCTGCAGAAAGGTTGTCGATATGGGTAGCCATCCCAATCCATGGGCTTCCTGGATCTGATTCGCTTCTACCGCAAATGGATCTTTGAGATGCTGACCGAGCATCTGATATCCACCACATATCCCGACAAGCTGAACGTGTTCACGCTCCGTCTGGCTGGCAATCGCTTGCTCCAGTCCTGACGCACGCAGAAATGCCAGATCACCGATCGTATCCTTCGTACCCGGAAGCAGAATGGCGTCGGGATACCCTAGTTCATCGGGAGAAGTCACGTATCGCACATTCACATCCGGCTCCCTGGAAAGGGCATCAAAGTCTGTAAAGTTGGAAATACGCGGATAACGAATTACCGCAAGGTCCAGCTCCTGCTGACCGGATTTGCCGTGTCGCATGGAATCCAGTACCACGGAGTCTTCCGCTTCAATCTGAATATCGCTTATGTAAGGCAATACGCCTAATACGGGAATACCTGTCCGTTCTTCAAGCCAGTCCAACCCAGGCTGCAGCAAGGACAGATCTCCACGAAACTTGTTGATGATGAATCCTTTTACACGCTGAACCTCGTGCGGCTCAAGCAGCTCCAGTGTACCTACAATGGAGGCAAAGACACCACCACGATCAATATCCGAGATCAGAATAACCGGAGCATCCGCCCAGCCCGCCAAATTCATGTTAACGATATCCCGATCCTTCAGATTGATCTCCGCAGGACTGCCTGCACCTTCCATCAGCACGATATCATACGTCGCGCGCAACCGATTCAGTGCATCCATGACCGTTTGTTTGGCTTCGGGCAGGAAATGCTGCCGGTAGTCCCATGCACTCATCTGTGTAAGAGGCAAACCGTGCACGACAATCTGGGAATGCATATCCCGAACCGGCTTGATCAGGATTGGATTCATATCCGTCGTCGCTTCAATGCCGCACGCCTCGGCTTGAGCTCCCTGGGCTCTTCCGATTTCCTTGCCGTCTTCCGTGACGTAAGAATTCAGTGCCATGTTCTGTGATTTGAAAGGAGCCGGCCTGAAGCCATCCTGTTTGAATATTCGGCATAAGGCCGTCGTAATTACGCTTTTCCCCACATCCGATGCCGTCCCTTGCAGCATTAATACTGCTGCCGTTTGTTCGGACGTTTGTGCAGAAGTATCTTCCACTTTACCTCACCTCCACTCTCAGCGTTATATCAAAAAGAATCCCTGTAACAAACTAAGTACCGTTAGCAGCGCGACTTCCAGCAATTCATTCATGGCTCCATATGTGTCCCCTGTAAGTCCACCCAGCCTTTCACTGATACGACCGGCAACAAATTTGCCAATCATATAGCCTGCCAGTGGCACCACAATGATCGCTGCAACAGGATACAGCCACCATGGTAACGTCCCCAATCCATTCTCCGTCGCTAGCACCTGAAACATGGCTGTATCCTGCTGGAAGATCCATACCGCTGCCCATGTGATCACACCTGCCAGAATAGTTAGTCCTACCGCAGAGCTGCGTGCACGCTGGACTTCCTTCCGTTCACCCAATCCCTTGAACAGGACAGCAAGTCCGTCGTCCTTGCGGGCATTCGGCCAGGCCGCCATGGCATACACCATGAACCAACGGCTCCAGATCATCGGCAGGATAAGCAAAGCTCCATAGGCCCAGTTGCCACGTGCGATAAAGTCAGCAATTAATGACGCTTTCATCATCAACAGCAGGACACAGGCAATCACGCCCATGGCCCCAACGCGGCTGTCTTTCATAATCTCCAGCATTCGCTCACGGGTTCGATAACTAAGCAGCCCATCTGCCGTATCCATCCAACCATCCAGATGAAGGCCTCCGGTTAGCCATACCCATAACGTCAAGGTTAACACCGCAGCCGGAAACGATGGAAGCAGTGCACCCGTCAGGGCTCCGCCCAGCCAGACACATAATCCGATGACCGCACCAACCAGCGGGTAATACACTACACTTTCCCGCAATATTGGCGGGACGAAATCAAGCTGCATTTTCACCGGGAAACGGGACAGAAATTGAAAAGCGGCCGCAGCCGCATGTTTTTGTTCAAGATCGCCTTTACTCATAAACGATACTCCCTGCTTTTCAGCTCAATGGCAATACCCACTGTCACCAGAAACACTTCGCGGCAAATCGCTGCAATCCGCTGATTGAGAATGCCCGCTAGATCCCGATATCTTCTTCCCAGCGCATACTCCGGCACAATACCGTCCCCTACTTCATTAGTGACAAGCACGAGCAGACCCGGGTATGAATGGATGGCCACTACCAGCGCGTCCATATGATCGTACAGCACCTGCACCGGCTCATGTTCATGCGCTAACAGCACATTGCTGAGCCACAGTGTCAGACAATCTACCAGAATGGTCGGTGCAGATGTACCTGTATGGGACTCTCCCATTCTTGTAATTAATTCAGGCAATGCCAGCGGTTCCTCCACCGTATGCCACAGATATCCTGCTTCATCTCGCTGTTTCTGATGCAGACGTATACGCTCGCGCATCTCGTCATCATAAGCCTGAGCCGTAGCGACATACCAAGCCTCAGAGGATCGCTGCATACAGAGACGCTCGGCAAACGAACTTTTGCCACTTCGCGCCCCGCCCGTCACGAGAACACTCATGAGGATAACTCTCCTTGAACAGATGAATCAGCAGAAGCTGATGAATTCTCAGTAGGTTGAGTCTCATTTGTGCCATCAGATACGCCTGCACTTGCAAATGTCGCCATCTCGTTCAGAATACGGCATGACGCATCAATCAGATGAAGACTAAGAACGCCTCCGGTACCTTCACCCAGTCGCATGTCCAGATCGAGCATAGGCTTCAGACCAAGTTCACGCAGCAACGCTGCATGTCCACTTTCATGCGATGTGTGGGAAGCAATCATGTATTCTGTACTGACCGGAGCAAGCTGGCTCGCAATCAACGCGGCAGCGGTGGAGATAAATCCATCCACGACAACGGGGCACCCGTTTGCAGCAGCAGCGAGAATCACGCCTGTCAGTCCGGCAATCTCCAGTCCGCCCACTTTGCACAGCACATCGAGTGCATCATCTGCATCCGGAGCATTCACACTGAGGGCTTGGCTGACCACTGCGGCTTTACGCTGCAAACCGGCATCATCTACGCCTGTTCCCCGACCAACCGCTGAAGCAGGTGCTGTTCCGGTTAATGCACACATTACCGCAGCGCTAGCGGTTGTGTTCCCAATCCCCATCTCTCCGGTCACAAACAACTGCGTTCCCTTCGCAATCTCGGTGGAGACCACTTCAGCTCCTGCAAGAATGGCCTGAATCGCTTCGCCCCGGGTCATTGCAGCACCCTTCGCCATGTTGGCTGTTCCTTTGCGGACTTTGCGAGAGACCAGGTCTGGATGATCAAGATCCGCATTCACGCCGATATCCACACAGATCACATGAGCTCCAGCGTGGCGCGCAAGCACATTGACAGCCGCTCCCCCTGCTAGGAAATTCAGGACCATCTGCGGCGTTACCTCAGCAGGAAAAGCGCTAATCCCTTCTTCAACCACCCCATGATCCGCAGCCATAACGATGACAGCTCTTCGATCAAAGCAAGGCCGAGCCTCACCAGTGATTCCCGCCAGACGAATAACTAGCTGTTCAAGCTTGCCCAAACTGCCGGGTGGCTTCGTCAATGCATCCACATGCGCGGAAGCTTCAGCCGCAACTGCCTCATGTGGACCCACGATCCGACCAATTAACTGTTCCAACACCTGTTCATTATTCATACAGCCAGCACTTCCTTTATCAAAATATGGGGTCAGCCCCGCTTCATTCATTTCTTCTCTCGTCTTAGCAACAGCTGTGGCAATCCATTGTCGGGATGATTCACCATGGCTGGGCTCACCCTGAAGATCTCCCGAATGTTCTCTTCCGTCATCAACGAATGAGGTGTGCCACTGCCTACACAAGTCCCGTCACGCAGCGCCAGAATATGATCGCAAAATTGCGCGGCCAGGTTCAGATCATGCAGCACCGCTACAATCGTAATATGATTTTTTTGACGCCACGCTGATAATAACTCCATGAATTGCAATTGATATTTGATATCGAGAAAGGTGGTTGGCTCGTCCAGCAACAACAGCTTGGGCTCCTGAGCCATGACTTTGGCAAGCGCAACCCGCTGCCGTTGTCCCCCGCTAAGTGCATCCAAAGGCCGTTCGGCCATGTCACTCAAACCCAACTCATCCAGCACCCGATCAACTACCGCTGCTCCATCCGACGATTCTTTGCCAAGCCAGTTCTGGTAAGGGTAACGTCCCATCTCGATAACATCCCTTACGGGATAAGAGATGGCCGGCAGTCCATCCTGCTGCAAGACCGCAATCATGCGTGACAGATCTTTACGGGTGTATGTGGAAATGTCGCGTCCATCAATCTGTATGCTGCCTACGTTCGGCTGTTCGGTTCCGGCAAGTAGCTGAAGCAGGGTCGATTTTCCACTGCCGTTTGGACCAACAACGCCCCACCATTCACCCTCTGTGACTTGCCAGTCCACCCCATGCAGAGCCCGATGGTTACCATACATTTTACCAGCTTCTTTGACTTCTATCATCGGCCGACTCTTGGTAAGGTCTGTTTTCATGAATGTACTCATGGCATCATCCCCTTCCGCAGCTTTTTGTTCCGGTGCAGCAGATACGCAAAGAACGGCGCTCCAACAAAAGCCGTAACCACACCCAGCGGAATTTCGGTTGGAGCCAGCAATGAGCGTGCAATCGTATCTGCCCAGACCATGAAGATGGCTCCCCCAATCGCTGACAAAGGCACCAGCAATCGATAATCAGGTCCGACGATGAGCCGAAGAATATGCGGAATGACCAAGCCGACGAAGCCAATCACGCCGGATACGGAGACAGCGCCTGCGGTAAGCAGCGTACCCACAGCTAACACCGACAGTTTCAATCCATCCACCTTAACCCCGATATGCGCAGCCTGGCGTTCCCCCAAGGCAAGCACATTCAACGAACGCGCACGGCTCCAGAGGAAAATCAGCCCCAGCACAAAATACGGGAAAAGGATGGCCGTATACGACCACCCACGCAGTGCCAGACTTCCCATCGTCCAGTATATAATTTCATTGATTGTCTGCTTCGACATGGTCGACAGGAAGGAAACTACTGCTCCCAGGAAACTTTGCATGACCACGCCAGCCAGAATGAGGCTGTGTGTCGGTATTTTGCGTCCCTCACGAGCGAGGGCCAGCACAAACCACAATGTGATTACTCCCGTCAGAAACGCGACCAATGGCAGAGTCCAGATCCCAATCAGCGCATACTGCAATCCGAAAAAAATCAGAAAAGCCGCACCTACCGATGCACCGGACGATACGCCCAGGGTAAACGGATCAGCCAGAGGGTTACGAAGAACCCCCTGGAATCCAGTTCCGGCAATCGCCAGCGATGCACCTACAAGCACGGCAAGCAGTACACGTGGGAATCTGACCTTCCATATAATCTGTTCTGCTGCTGTATTCCAGTCAGGAACAATCCAGTCGCCCAGCCAGGGAATGCGATGAAGCAAGATGCCCGCAATGTCCCGAACAGGCAGGGCAACCGAACCGATGCCCGTGCAGATCAGCACGGTTAACACAAGCAGTACAATTCCGGCCGTTCCGTACACTGCCAGCTTTTTACTCATTTGAACAGATCAGGGTAGATCGCTTTGGCTACTTCTTTCAGACCTTGGGTTACCCGTGGTCCCGGACGGCTCAGCAGGTTGGCATCCAAACCAATGACTGCATCATTTTTCACAGCCGTGATTTGATCCCATCCGCTGCGTGCTTTGATGATTTGATCCAATGTTTTGTTATCTTCCACTACATCGTTCGCATACAGAATGACGTCTGGATTAGAAGCAATAATGTTCTCTTCATTAATCTGGTTCCAGCCAGTCAAGTCAGAAGCTACGTTGTTTCCTCCGGCCAATGTGATCAATTCATCCATGAATTCGCCTTTACCCACAGTCCAGCCTGGGGAGAACTCAACATATACTTTTTTCTTTTCTTCCGGTTTAACTGCCTTCACAGCTTCAGTTACATCAGTCACATCCTGTTTCATCTGGGTGGTGATCTCCTGTGCTTTTTCCTGATGATCCGTGATTTTACCAAATGTTTCAATGTTATTCATCACATCATCCACTGATTTAGGATCTGTTTTGAAAATGGTAATGCCCAGATCGCGCAGTTTCTTAACAGACTCTTCGCTCATCGAGATACCTGTAAATACGATATCTGCTTCAGCCGCAATGATAGACTCTTCATTAGGCTTTGTTATGCCGCCCATTTTTGGTTTCTTTGTTGCTGCTTCCGGATAGTCGTCATAGTCGGATACCCCTACGATCTGCTCGTCCAATCCGAGTGCGAACAGGGATTCCGTTTCAGCTGGAGATACAGATACGATTTTGGCTGGTGCTTTGTCAAAGGTAAATGATTCACCCGTAGCATCTGTAACCGTGAGTGGATATTGTGTTTTGAGATCTGTCTGCGCCTGTTCCTGGGATTGCTCCTGTGCAGGTTGCGAGGTTCCTGTGCCCTCGTTCGTTGTTGTTGTACCACATCCGGCCAACGTCAGTGCCAGCATCGCTGCGCTCAGCAGTGACGCTACGCCTTTCCATGTCTTGAAATTCATTGTGTTCATTCTCCCCTTCTCTATCCATTCTAGTGAGTAGTGCTCCTGTCCCAATTCCGCTTGAATTTGTGTTCCGAAAAAATAAAATCCCCAATCCTTGGGTCAGGATCAGGGATGACGTCTCGCATGTGGCGATCTATGCATGGTCAGCTTGGCGCTGTATATGCACAGAGAACTGCCCGAAACGCTGTCCTTTCCTCGAAGGAACACCGGTTTGTACGTCCAGGGCAGGTAACCTGACTTACAGGAATTCATCCTGATTTACAGTGGCGGGACCGTGCCGGATTTACACCGGCTTCCCTATTTCACCCGTTTGCCGTTCATGGCCTCATATGAACCCATGAAACATTGCTGCATGCACGCGGGACCCTTGGTCGCTAATATTGTTCAACCATTCAAGTGAGCATCTTGCATCCTTGCTAGAGCTTGTTGAGCCTCCATCAATGACGCACTTGCTAAGTCACACTTCTGTTGTGATTATAGGTTATATTGTACATCCTTACAACCCGATTTACGGAAAAGTCAATCTGGTTCCAACCCAGCTATCCCCATCGCCATCAAGCCGGATCTTTATCGCTTGTCCTGGTACCACCTGCGTATCCCAGAAATCTTGATTCGGAATGAGACGTGACACCATATAACGAATAACACCGCCATGGGTAATTACGGCTACCTTTGGCGCGTTTAAGCTGCGAGAGTGCAGTATTGGTGAAAAGGACATCAGACTCTCTTCCATAAATGAATCAATACGCTCTGCAAATGCTGTCCAAGGCTCGCCATTCGGTGGCGTTACCTCCTGCGGCGCATCGATCCAGTCTCGATACTGTGGATTGTCCTTTAGTTCATCGTAGGTCAACCCCTCCCACTGACCAAAATCGATCTCCCTTAGTCGGGCATCAAGCTTGGCTTGTCCAGTTTGGGGTGATGCAATGTGTGTAAGTGTCTGCTGACAACGCAGCAGATCACTGCAATACAGGGCTTCGCATGTGATATTGCTGAACTCTTCGCGCAGCGAAGATAGCTCCTGCTTTGCTTCAGGCAACAGTCCGATGTCAGTATGCCCAAGATACCTTTTTTCCAAGTTCCACGCCGTTGTACCATGCCGTATCAAAATAATCTCACGGCTTTGCATGCCACCATGTCCAGCTTCTATCTCCATAACAGTGCACCTCCAGCAGACCATATCCCTAAGGTGACCAACCAACATAATAAAACAAAAGAACCTGCCGACCAGAACATAAGCCGTGTTGTTCGTAAAATATCTTCTGCTTCCATCCGCCTTGTAGGCTCGCCCATATATGCGCGAAATGAAGCCACACCGTGATATACGTTATGTCCACCAAGTCTTATGCCCAGCGCTCCGGCCACCGCTGACTCGGGAAAACCGCTATTCGGGCTTGGGTGAAGTCTTGCATCTCGGGACACCATGCGTGCTGCCCCTCTGGCATCCAGCTTCATGAACCAGGCTCCAATAATCAACAGCAAAGCGGTAAGCCGTGCGGGAATCCAGTTGGCCCAATCATCCAGACGGGCTGATGCCCAGCCGAGGTGAAGATATTTTCCATTTTTATAACCCACCATGGAATCCAGTGTATTCACCGCCCGATAGGCCATGGCAAGTGGTGCACCACCAATCAGGGCATAAAACAGTGGAGAGACGATGGCATCCACGATATTCTCTGCAACAGTCTCCACCGTTCCCCGCACAATTTCCGGTTCATCCAGATGAGCCGTATCACGCCCTACAATCATACCAAGTGAACGTCTCGCCGCAGGCCAATCCTGTTGACTCAGATGGCGGTAGACTTCATTGCCCGCATCCTTCAAACCTTTGGAAGCAATGGTGGTTGCGATCAGCGCCACTTCAGCCACAACCGCAACAGCCGGATGAATAAGACCCAGCACATAGATTAATCCCCAAGTCAGTGCAAAAGAACCGCCTGCAATCAAAAGGGGAAATAATACGCCAGCTCTTTTGAGAGCCTGGTTCGAGTCCACTCGCGACCTTATCGCCCGCTCAAGTGCAGAGATGGCCTTTCCCATGCCAATCACCGGATGAGGAATCCAGCGTGGATCTCCGATACAGCGATCCAATATGTATGCTCCTACAATAATCCAGGCTCCAGCTATTCCCGTCCAGATCGGCCAGGTAGCCCATTGATGCAGCAGAGATGTCATTGCTTGTTATTCCTCTCTTTCCACTCCTGCGCAGCTTGCAGGCTTTCCGTTATCGTGTCATACACCAGCCTGCCGATAGCTGCACCCATGACCGTAGCCGTCCCGGCATAACTGATGAGCGGTTTATTTACTTCAGCCTGACTTACCGCGAGCACGATGGCATCCGTTGTTGTTCCGGTTGCGGTCAGACCATTCTCTGAATCCACCACACCGAAATCAGCTAACGCAGCGGCCTTCGCCTCTACCGCAGTCTGAATGGCATTCACCATCGCTCCAGCAGTCATACGCCCATTTATCCACAACATGATATTGATCGTACCGGGAGTATAGGTTGAAGCCGAAACCTTCCCTATTTTCTGGGACACCGTCCCATTGCTCATCTCATTTCCCGCAGCATCGAACACCGTTCTTGCAGAACCTGCCCTCGCAGCATTGGATACTCCTGCTGTAGTGCAACAAAGTAATCCGAACTCATCGCTTTCATATTCCTGGATCGCTGTATGCTCCAATCGAACCGCAGTCAGAAGACCGGCACATTGATCCTGCTGCTCCTGCCATTCACTCAACAGATCGGCAATATCACGTGGTGGATCGTCACAGCGATAATGTCTGTCCACATAGATGTTAAATATACGATCCAGTTCAATCATGCCGCCCCCATACACGGCACTGGAAAGTGCTGTTACAACAGAAGGGCTGGATGCTTTAATATGCCGTTCATGTGCAGAGACGAATAATCCCGGCCACACAGAAGATCTGTATTCGTTCTGGTCCTTTTGTACATGGGAGTAATAATTATAGAATGGCAGTGCCATCGTCGTGTCCCCCTGCCTCTAATCCCGTTGTCGGATTAGTCTCAATTACATTTCCTATTATTTCTAGTAAACGTCCGTTAGCCTCTGCGTCCTTGACCGCAAAACGTACATGTCGTTCCCCAAGTCCGGGGTACATCGCGCAGCTTCGGATCAGTATACCGCGTTCACCGAGAGCAGCCTGCATGGATGTAGCTGTCCACGGTTCTGGCAGAGCTGCCAATATAAAGTTCGCTTCCCCTCGCGTCACCTTACACCCCAAAGCCTCTAGGCCTTCCGTTAAACTCTCCCGCTCGTGTGACACCAGTGCCAATGTCTCCTGTTCAAAAGTTTCCCCGCTGCGCAGACAGGCTTCTCCTGCGATCAGTGCCAGCCCGTTCACACTCCAGGTGACCTGTTTCTCTGTCATGGCACGAATCAGTTCGGGACGACCCAACGCATAACCCAGACGCAGTCCCGGAATCGCATAAAACTTGGTCATGGAGCGAATGATGATCACTTGCGGATACTCTTTCAAGCTGGGCGCAAGCGATTGCCGCTGAGATTCAGGAATAAAATCGATAAATGCCTCATCGACAACCAATATCGTGCCTGTTGTCTCCGCTTTACGAGCAAGCCGTTGCAGAACTTCCACCGGATACTGTACCCCATTGGGGTTATTGGGCTGTCCAAGGAAAAGCAAGTCCACCCGCTCCATCAGCTTTTCGATATCTTTCGGTTCTGCTCGCCAGTCCAGTTCTTCCCGTCCTTGAACATGATGGACTTCTGCTCCAAATTGTCTGGATAATGCACTGTACTCCGAAAAACCGGGCTCTACCGTACCTACTCTACGAGGCGCGATTCCAAGTAAGATTAAAGCCATGCTTTCCGCCGCCCCATTACCCACAGATATGTGATCCGGGGTTAAACCCAGTCGGTCACTGAGCAGCATTTTGAACGCCCGATGGCCCGGATCCGGGTAACGAAGTACCGTATGCAATCCTTGCTCCAGAGCCTCCAGCACTTCCCGAGGTGGACCCAGAGGATTAATATTCGCGCTAAAATCGAGAAAATCCGCAGGATTCCCTCCAAAACGTGCCGCGGCCGTCTCCACATCACCGCCATGTCCGAAAACTTCAATTAAACCGGTCATTCTGTCCGTCATCCTTTCTGCATGTCCTTTTTATTATGGATGTCGTGGCAGGCAGGGGTCAATCCTGATTTGACTATTCAAGCCCTTTGCGGCTTCAATTTCTTTGTGTCCTTTCGACAATTCGTTTACAATAGAGAAGGAATTTCGATTCCGTAAAGCATCACTACATAAGGGATATACATCCCTCACATACATTAATGGAGGAATGACCATGCTGTTTGTTGATAACCAGGGCATTACAGATCCTTCTGTAAACCTCGCCATTGAGGAATACATTCTGAAGCATCTGCCGATGGATGACAGTTACTTGCTGTTTTACATCAACCGCCCGTCCATTATTATCGGAAAACACCAGAATACCATTGAAGAGATCAACATTGAGTATGTTCAGGATAACGGTGTTCAAGTCGTACGTCGTCTTTCGGGAGGCGGAGCCGTTTATCACGATCTGGGCAACCTCAATTTCAGCTTTATTACCAAGGATGACGGACAATCCTTCCACAACTTCCGCAAATTCACGCAGCCTGTGGTGGAAGCCTTGCAAGAGCTTGGTGTCAATGCCGAACTGACGGGACGTAACGATCTGCAAGTCGGAGAGAAGAAAATTTCGGGCAACGCCCAATTCTCTACGCGTGGCCGTATGTTCAGTCACGGCACATTGATGTTCAACCTGAACCTCGACCACGTGCAGGCTTCACTCAACGTTAATCCGGAGAAGTTCAAATCCAAGAGCACCAAATCCGTACGCAGCCGTGTTGCCAATATTCGTGATCTGATCGACAGCAATCTGACCCTTGAACAATTCCGGGACGAGCTGTTGCGTCACATTTTCCGTATGGAGCCACAAGACGTTCCTCAATATGAACTCACAGAGAAAGACTGGGACAAGATCAACGAAATCTCTGCTGAGCGTTATAACAATTGGGACTGGAACTACGGGCTTTCCCCGGAAAGCAATGTGAAGCATACACGTAAATTCCCTGTCGGCATCATTGATCTGCGCATGAATATCAAAGATGCGCGCATTGAAGATATCAAAATCTTTGGTGACTTCTTTGGCGTAGGCGATGTGGCGGATATCGAAGACATGCTGCGAGGCAAGCGTTACGAGGAATCTGAGGTGCGTACTGCACTTGAGGGTCTGGATGTAAAACATTACTTCGGTAACCTGGAGCTGGAGGACTTTATTGGCCTCATTTTCCTGGAGGAGTAGGTATATAAGTTCAACCCAAGAAAGTTTACACCTGCCACTCCAATGACAGAATAACCTTCCGATCGCTGTTATCCCCAGATTTTTTTGATTCCCTTCTTCAAAGGAAAAATCCGGGGATAAAGGCGAACGCTCCGCTTCTTCAGGTTTTTTCTGTCCTCTCCGTTCTCGTGTAAAAAGTTTAGTTGAACTGATATAGATTAAGTTGGGTATAGATACAGATAAAAAGGAGAGAAACACAGATGACCTACAAATTAATCGCAATTGACATTGATGATACTCTGATTAACGACAACAAGGAAGTAACGCCTGCAACACAGACTGCCCTGGAACAAGCGGTAGCTCATGGTGTCGTTGTAACACTGGCAACTGGACGTGCTTACGCTTCTGCCCAAGCACTCGCTCGCCAAACGAAGCTGAACGTGCCAATCATTACGTATCAAGGCGCTTTGGTGAAAAACTTGCTGGACGAAAAAGTACTCTACGAGCGCTACGTTCCACAGGACGCTTCCCGCAAATTGTACGACTACTGCCTGGAGCATAATCTGCACCTGCAAACGTACATTGACGACAAACTGTACGCTCGTGAAGAAAACGACAAGCTGCGTGACTACGCCAAACTGAATGGTACTCAGTACCACATTGAACCGGATTTCATCAAAGTCATCGAGCAAAAAACACCGAAGCTGCTCATCATTGATGAGCCGGATTACTTGGATGAGGTTGCGGTTGCCCTGCGCGAACTGCTCGGATCAGAAGTACACATCACCAAGTCCAAGCCATACTTCCTTGAGATCATGCACCGCGAGGGAACGAAAGGCCATGCACTAACCTTCCTGGCAGATCACTTCGGTCACCAATTGAGCGAGTGCATTGCCATCGGGGATTCCTGGAATGACCATGAGATGCTGGAAGTCGCTGGTCTTGGTGTAGCGATGGGGAATGCCATCCCTGCTCTGAAAGAGCTGGCAGATTACATTACCGCGAGCAATAACGAAGACGGCGTGAAGCAAGTGATCGAGAAGTTTGTGCTGAACGCAGAGTAAGCTTTTAAGAGGTCAAGTCCAAATAAAACGTGTTATTTCAAAAACAAAATTATACAGCCCTGCACAGTGATGAATCGCTTGTGCCAGGGCTGTTTCTGTAATAAAACTGTTAATTATTCTGATTACCATACTTCTCGTCAAATTCGCGGTTCCGCTCACTGATCTCCTTCATTAATCTCCCTTTGGATAAATCCGCCAATGGCCTAGGGAGCAGGAGCGTAACTCCTGTAATAAATAAAAGAATGGCCAAGACAAGTCCAATGATGCCACCCGTTTCAAAAGCGGCTTGCAGATAACGGCCCCATTGATTGGACCAGATCGTTACGTCCGGTAAATGAATAATGGTCCCAATATGGATAATGCCATACAGCACAATTCCCGCAAACAATAAAACAGCACCGATTCCCTGTCTATTCAAATGGATGTCTCGCCTCATTCCTGCGCAGAATATATATTCCCTATTTTACCATGGATTTGGAAGTCTGACTCAAAGAAGTTGTGCGTTTGCCTCTCTTGATCCACCCCATCACTTTCTCATTCATCGTCAGCAAACCCGAGACAATTAGAGCAACTCCCAACCAGGTAATCCAGCTTACATGCTCATTGTAGAGAACCGCCCCAAGCCCAACCGCAATCGGAGGGGAGATGTACAACCAGGTCGCCGGGAATAACGGGTTGGTACGAGACATGATCCAGTAGAACAAGCTGTGCCCGACCATCGAACCGATTACCGTCAGATAGATCAGGGATGATACCGCTGGCATCCAATCCAGTCCAGTAGTGTTCCATGATTCCGTCACCGCCGAAAGCGCGGATAACAGCAATCCTCCGTACATCATTTGCACCGCATTGATCGCTACAGGATTAGCCTCCTTAAACTGATTAATGACCTTTTTGGAGTACAACGCACCTGCCGAGTAACAGACTTCACCCACCAATACGGCAATACAGCCCCAAAGCCACAGGGAACTACCACCAATCGATACACCCGGCAACACGACGAGGATAACTCCAGCAAAACCGATCAGGCATCCCGCAATCATGCGTGCAGACGTTTTTTGACGCAACAACGCTGTCTGCATCACCATAATCATCAGTGGACCTGTTGCTGACAGAATCGCACCAACACCCGAACTCACATATTGTTCAGCCCAATACAAAGTCGCAAAGGTCCCGAACGTCAATCCGGCCCCCGTCAAAAGCATCTCTTTCCGCCATAATAAAGACAGGTTCACTTTCCCTTTCATCCACATCCATGCAAACATTAGAGCACCTGCAATGATAAAGCGTAGTCCGGCCGACAGAAAAGGCGGCATGCCTGCCTCCACGCCAATTTTAATCGCTAGAAACGTTGTTCCAAAAATAAGACACATTACGGTAAATGCTACTGCAACCATGCTAGCCCCTCCTTCATCTGTTCTCCATCATATAGCACTGTCTACAGAACAGAATGAATAAAACAGAACAGTTTGTTCCCGTTTGCTGTTACAATGGAGTTCAAAAGGAGCGTGAGCCGGGTGGGCAAAGCCATGTTGATGACAGATAACAGCCTGAAACTATATGAGCAAGTGGTACATTATCTGGTTGTACGGATCGAAGCCGGAGAGTGGAAAGAGCATGAGAAACTGCCGTCCGTGCGGAGCCTGTCCGAGCTGCTCGGTGTACATCGCCTTACCGTTTTTAAGGCCTATCAGGAATTAAAGGAACGGGGGAACGTTTACGTCAAGGATAAGTCCGGTTATTATGTCAGTCCTGCTGACCCTTCTCCCGTGACAGATCAGGCCGATGACCCGGCAGTGTCTGCCTGGCTGCATTGGGATTCACTTGCCCGCGTGCAATCCCTTGAGGCGGAATACCAATTTTCCAAATCATTGATCGACCCCGCCTTGCTGCCAAACCGATATTGGGGAGAATTGATGCGGGATTTGCTGGATCTATATCCCCGTCTGCTTGGCACATATTCCACGATTCAGGGAGATCTGGAGCTGCGTAGTGCCTTGGCAAGCCATCTGACGACAAGGGAACGTTTCTACATCTCGGCAGATGAAGTACTGATTACTTCAGGTGCACAGCAGGCCATTGATGTGATCTCCCGAAGTCTCGTCAGACCCGGTGACCGTGTGCTCATGGAGAGGCCAACGTACGGCCCTGCGATGGAAATTTTCCGCAAACAGGGTGCCAAGTTAATTTTTACGGATATTCATCCTGATGGCTACGATCTGGAACAGATTGAACGCCTGATGAAGCAGGAAAAGCCGAGAGTGTTTTATATGACGCCGACCTTCCAAAATCCTACGGGTATCAACATCCCGACCGAGCAACGCAAACAATTACCTGAGCTGGCGGAACAGTATGGATGTTTCCTGGTGGAAGATGACAGTACCTATGATATCTATTTCAAGGAAAAACCTCCCGCGCCGATCTTCACATACGATACTACAGGGCATACACTCTATATTCGCAGCTATAGCAAATATGTCGTACCGGGTCTGCGGATTGCCGCCATTATGTGCCGTCCTCGATTTATGCCAGGATTACAGGCCGTAAAAGCACTGACAGATAACGGATCACCTCTGCTGAACCAGAAGCTTTTCCTTCGTTATTTCCAGTCCCCACGCATGCACCAGCACCTCTCCAAGCTGCGTACCGCTATTCAGCTACGGATGGAAGTGATGGAACAGTGCCTTCAACAAACTGATTGGACGTGGACTCGTCCTGAGGGTGGACTTAACATCTGGGCGGAGCTTCCGGAAGGTGTAGATACGGGGCGCTTGCTTCACCGATGCATGGAGCATTCCGTCGCTTTTGTGCCGGGAACGGTATTCGATCCTTCCGATGCAAACGCCAGTCGCAAACTGCGTCTCTCCTTCTCCTATGCTCACGAGCAGCAAATCCGGGAAGGCATGAGCAGGCTGATTGCGTTGGCTAAACATATAGAATAATCCTTTTAAATGATCCTTTTGCAATAATCCGCATTTGCAGATTAACGATAGCTTGTCTGGCAGGTTGCAGATTTTAAATCTTCTGTAACACAAAAAGTCGCCGTATGGCGACTTTTTGGGCTGCTGCTGTTCTCGACTGGCAAGTAAGTTAGAAAGTTGTTTTTTTTATTGAAATCCTTCTTCATTCATCCTATAGGTCTTTCCTTGCAAACAGACGGACCGTTACAAAATAGGAGGCAATGAACAACAGAAGAATGCAAACTGAAACAAATACATAAACCGAAGCACGAGCCATTCCGTTCTCGCCTGCCATATTCATGAGCGAGGCAACAGGTTGCGCTAAAATAATAAGAACGATCATGAAAACCGTATTAATTATTCCCGCTCCCTTTTTACTAAGGGCGTAAAAAAGAGGCATATAGATCGAAATTAAAACCAGCACCATTCCAACCGAAATCAGGATGTCCAGTACCGATAAGTCCGGCTTGTTCAGTTCGGGAAAAAGAAAGTTAACCAGCCAGTGAGCGCCTGACGAAGCGAAAACTCCAAAAAGCGTATAGAGAATGGCAGACAGATACTTCGCTTGCACAATGTTTCTGCGGCTAAGCGGGAGTGTGACAAGAAATTTATGATTATGGTTTTTGATATCAATCATGGTTGCAAGCATAATCGAACCGAAAGCGGTATAGATCCCTACAAAATACATCGACATTTCCACTGTCGGGATAAATGCGACACTGAATACAACAAAATAAAAAAGGATGGACCATAGCGAGCTTTTCAAAGCGATATAATCTTTGCGAAGCAAGTTAAGCATGATGCCGTTCCCCCTTGGCCGTAAAATAGATAAGGTCTTCGAGGGAGGGTCTATGTAAAAGAGCATAATTGCCAAATAATCGTTCTGCCTCCGCCCTGTTATCTGCCAAGCCTTCAAAACCAACCGCTGTCTCACGGATTCCGACGAATGGCCTTCTCGTGTCCGCATCAAGCAGCTTCATGTCCCCTTTTACTATCGTGTACCTTTCAAGCACATCATCCTTTGCTTCATTAAACACAATCTTTCCTTTATTAATGAATGTAATATAATCTGCTATACGCTCCAAATCCGTCGTGATATGAGTCGAGAAAATAATGGATCGAGTTTCGTCCTGTATCATATCTGCAAGCAGGTCAAGCAGTTCTCTCCGAAACACAGGATCAAGCCCGGATGTAGGCTCATCCATGATGAGTAGCTCAGCATCGTGAGATAAAGCGATAGCCAGTGAAAATTTTATTTTCATGCCTTTGGACAGTTCTTCAATCTTCTTTTTGGAAGACAATTCGAATTGCTCCAGGTAGTTGTTAAATTGCTTTTCATCCCATTTCTTATAAAAAGGAGCAATCATGCTTTTCATTTCACGTATCGTAAGATGCTCATAATAGAAACATTCATCTGAAACAATGCCAATGCGTTCTTTAACGTTAACTTCCTGAGCAGGCATCTCTTTTCCCAATGTCTTGATGCTCCCGGAGTCAGGACGAATCAATCCGGTGATCAGGCTGATCAGTGTGCTTTTCCCCGCCCCGTTCGGGCCGATAAGTCCGGTAATATAACCTTGTTTTACATCCAACGTTATCTGATCCAGCTTGAATAAGGGGTACGTTTTTGATAGGTTGCGCAACTCAATTGCGTTCATCATGCGTCTTCCTCCTCCACTAGCAATATAAAATGCTTAACTACATCTTGAACACTCATGCCCAGTTCCTTGCTCTCACGAAGGATATCGAGCATTTTATCTTCGATTCGTTTCAGCCGCTGTTCCCGAATAAACTCCTGATTGGCCCCGGAAACGAAGCAGCCTTTGCCTACGACAGAATCAATCAGTTTCTCTTTCTCCAGTTCTTCATAGACACGTTTGGTTGTAATTACACTGACCTGCAGATCCTTCGCAAGTTGACGGATGGAGGGGATACTCTCCCCTGCAACCAGTTCCCCGCTTAAAATGCTCTGTCTAATCTGGGTCAGAATCTGCATGTAGATGGGATCGCTTGATGCGTTTGATATTAGTATGTTAATGTTCTCTCACCTCACTGGTTTCAACAACCCAATCCATGTATAGTGTATATATATAATATACACACTATACATGGATTTAGTCAATATTCGTAGATTTTTTTCCAATCCAGATAAGACAGCAAAAGCCCGAAAAGTCGACTGACCTTCCGGGCTACTTTGTTGTTCATTTTTCTTGCTTTTCTTTAGTCGTGTTTCTTGGCACGTATTGTACCTTTTTTTCTTACGTACTGGATATCACCTTATCCACAAGACCATACTCGACGGCTTCTGCAGCGGTCAGGAAGTAATCTCTGTCGGTATCCTTTTCAATCCGCTCCATCGGCTGTCCCGTATGATCGGCAAGTAGCTTGTTGAGCCGTTGACGGTGCTGGATAATCCGGTTGGCGTGAATCAGCATATCCGAGGCCTGCCCCCGTGTTCCGCCAAGCGGCTGGTGAATCATGATTTCACTGTTTGGCAACGCCAGCCGTTTTCCTTTTGTTCCACCAACCAGCAAGATCGTACCGAAGCTGGCCGCCATGCCTGTGCAAATCGTAGAAATGTCAGGCTTCACGAATTGCATCGTGTCATAGATGGAGAATCCGGCAGTCACGGAACCACCAGGACTGTTGATATACATCTGAATATCCTTCTCCGGGTCCTCTGCGGTCAGAAACAACAACTGGGCCACAATGGCATTGGCCATCTGATCCTCAATTTCGCCAGATACCATAATGATCCGATCTTTCAGCAAACGAGAATAGATATCATAGCTCCGCTCTCCGCGGGCTGTCTGTTCAACAACATAAGGTACCACGTTCATGCATTTTGCCTCCCCGGTTTACGCAACCATGCTGACCGTATATCCTCCCCCATACGACATAGAATTCGTACCGGAGCTTGAATAACTGTACATCACTGGTTGCATCGATTGAGACGGCAGAGTCTGCTGCAAAATCGTTCCCGCCACAGCCATCGGATCATCAGTCTGATTCAGGCATAGATCAATTAAACGGGCTGTATCACCGCTGCGGAACGCCAGTAAATAACTGCGCAGTTCCTCCCGATTTTGCAGATGCTCTTCCAATTGATTGGTCTGATCAGGATCCGTTTCGTTCAGGCTGTGCCTCACTTTCGCCAGAGCAGAGCGGGCACGACTCAGGGCAGCTTTGACCGCCCCTTCCGTCGTGTCCAACAGTTCAGCAGTCTCTACCGTCGTGTATCCCATCAAATCACGTAACATATATATCGCTCGCTGCCACGGTGGCAGTTCATCCACAAGGATTTGAACAGCGGACTCGACTTCCTCGAATCGCTCTTCTTCCTCACATTCTTGCATAAATGGCTTCATGCTTTCCAATTTGCTTGCCAAGTTCTCACGCTTCCGTATGGCGTCAATCCAGGTGTTGCGTGCAACACGGATGAGATAGGCTTCCCAGTTCATGTCCTCTGTCATTCCCGTTCTTCGGGTAGCTGAAAAAGATAATGCTTTAACACATGTATCCTGGACCAGATCCTCCGTCTCCCAGACTGAACCAGTCAATGACATGCAGTAGGCGTACAACGAGCCCAGCAGGTTCGGAAGCGCAGCTTCAATCGTTTGCTCTAACGTATATCCGGTTTGAACACCGGAATGGCTATATGGTTCAACCTGTTTATCATCATGTGGTCTGTTGATTCTGCAATCCACGGACTTCACAAAGGCCATGTTTGGGGCCCCCCTTTGTTGGTTCCTGATTGACCTTGCTTCAATTCACTTGCTGTAATTGCCATACACTATGTAAACGAAGAACCTCCGGCAAAGGATACGCTCTTCTGAATTTATTTTTAGCATTGTTGTCCTATTCTCCCAGCTTCACCTTCAGACCGGTAAGTGCCAGCGTAATCCCCTGATCCAGATCATAATTCTTGCGCACATCGACGTCGTGAGACATATGTGTAAAATAGGTCTGACCCGGCTTCAAATCCTGCAACAGCGCCTGCGCCTCAACCATATCGTACACCGAGCGTGTGGAAAATTTCGCAAGTTCATGAACAAAGCTCGTTCCAAGTACCAGCAGATCGAGCCCATACAACGGCTGCTTCTCCGAATCCTTCAGATCAATAGCATCCGAGCAATACGCCCAGGTGTATCCTTCACGCTCCAATCGATACGCATACGAATAGCCATTATGACCGTGGCAAACTTTCCAGGAGTGCACCTTCCATCCACCAAGCTCGATATCCGCATCCGTTTCCAGGAAATTCATATGACGACCGAGCCATGGAAATTGACTTTGAATAGTCTCGATCACCTCCCGTGGTGCATACAACTGCCCTTTTACACCCAACCATCGACACGTATCTGCCCATTCGGGCAAGCCTCCAATATGATCAAAATGCGCATGAGTGATCAGCAGCGTCTGCACCATCCGCATCCCCTGGTCTTCCATCTGTGATCTCCAGTCCGGTCCGCAGTCAATCATGAAAGGCTCGTGCTCACCATCACTATGAATCAAAACAGCAGCACGTTTGCGGCGGTTGATCCCCGTAAGCCGAGCTTCTGTGCAAACGTCACAATCACAATACACCCGCGGAACACCCATCGCATCCCCGGTTCCCAGAAATGTTAGCTGATTCATTATGAAAGTCCCCTCTCTATCCCGGAAGCAATGCATCCCAAATTCATGTTCCATCCGATTAATGATATGTAAATTGTAATCTGCCACCTCTATTTTTGCAAAAAAAAGACCATCCCACCGCAGTTATTCACTGCAAACGGGACAGTCTATTGTTTCATTAAACCAAAGCCCGCAGCTTCAACGTCAGCTCTTGGCCCTCAGGTACATCTTTGGATTCGGTAATCACCCAGTTTGATGCAAGGCGTTTTGCCAGCACATCTGCCTGCTCCTGTTTTAATTTCAACCCGGTTACGATGCCTTCGCCCACAGTGAAGTCTTTCTCCGGCTGTAATCCGAAGGACTTTTGCAAGTAGATGCCGAGACCACCACGAGTGTTAAAGGTAATCCGGTAGCCGTCTTTAACCGCACCTTCCAGATTCTCGCCATGCTCGTCCGCATAGGAGAAAAGATCATCATATCTGTAGTGATCTTCAGACACGGCATCAAAAGCAGCCACATCTTTGGCTTGTATCGCTTCCAATAAAGCTGCATCCGACATGCCTTTGCTACGAGCCTGTTCCAGCCGAATGGCTGTATTTTGGGACAACTTAAACTCAGCGCTCATCCAACTCACACCTTCCTGTCACTATATATCATTATTCCATTGATATTCCTAATCCATTATATCCTGTCTCGATAGCCGGATACAAAGTGTCCTGGTGAAACTTCCATCCACTCCGGTTCTTCATCCCGTCCTCGAGCGGATGGGTCGGTATCCCCACTGTAGATTGGTGGCATAACGTTCCGTACCGTTGGATCAGGTACAGGTATTGCCGCCAACAATGCCTGGGTGTACGGATGTACCGGATTACGGTACAGTTCTTCTGTTGGTGCTACTTCTACCAGCTTACCGCGATACATCACACCGATTCGGTTCGAGATGTGACGTACCATCGACAGATCATGGGCAATGAACAAATAGGTCAGTCCCAGCTCTGCCTGCAAATCTTCAAGCATATTGACCACCTGTGCCTGTACAGACACATCCAGGGCGGACAACGGCTCATCACACAAAATGAACTCCGGGTTCACCGACAATGCACGGGCAATGCTGATCCGCTGACGCTGCCCTCCACTGAATTCATGTGGATAACGCTCCGCGTGCTCTGGCTTCAGGCCCACACGGTTCATCAGGTCAAGCGCCCGCCCCTTCATCTCTGTCTTGGAAGCATAATTATGAATTTCCATGGGTTCACTAATAATCTGCAGGACATTCATACCCGGATTTAGTGAAGAATAGGGGTCCTGAAAAATCGTCTGCATCCGTTTGCGGAATGGCTTCAACTGGCGTTCATTCATCTTCGCAACGTCCTGTCCGCCAAACATAATGCTTCCATCCGTCACATCATAGAGTCTCACGATGCTTCGTCCAGTTGTTGATTTGCCACAGCCGGATTCACCGACCAGTCCGAACGTTTCTCCCTTGTGAATATGAAAACTGACGTTATCCACGGCTTTCACGACGTCTTTGCCTTTGCCAGCACCACGTACCGGAAAATGTTTTTTCAGGCCACGCACGTCCAGCAGCACTTCACGCTGATCGGTTCCTGTACTCATTGCTCCACCTCCTCTGACGATGCTCCTGTTTGTAGTTGTTGTTGTTCCCGACCCTCATCGTCCAGCAACCAGCATAGCGCTCGATGACCAGGTGCAGTCTCGGTATACGCAGGCATCTGTTTGCATACTTCCATGGCGTGTGGGCAACGTTCCATAAACGGACATCCAGTTGGTGGATGAAGCAGATTAGGCGGTGTACCTTCAATGGTTGCCAGCCGCTGGCGTCCACCTTCCTCGCCGTGCTTCGGAATGGAGCGCAGCAATCCCTGAGTATACGGATGCTGCGGATGAGCGAAAATACGCTCCACTGGCCCCTCCTCCATTATGAGTCCACCGTACATCACAATCACTCGGGTACAGACCTGAGCAACGACACCAAGGTCATGCGTAATCATTAGAATGGAAGTCTGCGTGGACTCTTTCAGCTCCTGCATCAGCTGCAAAATCTGTGCCTGAATGGTCACATCCAGCGCTGTCGTCGGTTCATCCGCGATCAATAACTCCGGCTTGCAGGACAGAGCCATGGCGATCATTACCCGCTGTCTCATGCCTCCGCTGAACTCGTGTGGATATTGGTCAATCCGTTCTTCCGGAGAAGGAATGCCCACTTGCCGCAGCAACTCAATCGCTTCCTTGCGTGCAGCCGACTTGTCCATTTTCCGGTGACGACGAATGACCTCTGTCATCTGTTTGCCTACACGAACCACTGGATTAAGTGATGTCATCGGATCCTGGAAAATCATCGAGATGCGGTTGCCCCGGATTTTGCGCAGCTCCTTGTCCGACTTGGTCAGCAGATCCTCTCCACGGAACAGAATCTGACCATCCGTAATCCGGCCCGGGGACTGGATTAGCCGAATCAGCGAACGGGCGGTAACACTTTTGCCACTACCGGACTCGCCGACCAGTCCAACCACTTCGCCTTCTTTTAACGTAAAACTCACTCCCCGGACGGACTGTACCTCACCTTCCCGGGTTGCAAAGGACGTTTTCAGTTGTTTGACCGATAATAAATCTGTCATTTTGTATTCACCCCGCTGTTTACATGATATGGGTTGTCGACTATATAAGTTAAAAGATTAATTTCACACTGGATCACTACGCGATCAGAACAACTTCTATATTCCAAAAACATTTGGCAGTAAACAATTATCTATCGCTTATTCGCTTTAGGCTCGAAGGCTACGCGGAACACATCCCCCAAGAAGTTAAACGACAGCACCGTCAGCAAAATAAACAGTCCCGGGAAAATCGCCATATATGGCGCTTCACTAATAAAGCCCTGCGCATCGTTCAACATGCTGCCCCAAGAAGAGCTCGGTTGTTTAACACCAAGTCCGAGGAAGCTTAGCGACGATTCCATTAGGATCGCACTCGCGATGTTGATGGTTGCTGCGACAATAATGGTTGGAATAATGTTGGGAATGATGTGCTTCATTATGATCCGTCCAGGCTTTTGACCCGATACACGCGCATACAGTACGTATTCCCGTTGCTTGACTGACATTGCTTCAGCCCTGACAATCCGGGCAATATTCATCCAGCTCAGCACCCCAATAATGACAATAATCGTACCGATCCCCGGCTTAAGATATGCGTTCAGGATCAGCATCAGGAAGAAGGATGGAATCGACATGAGCACATCAACAATACGCATCAACGTATTATCTACCCAGCCGCCAAAATAACCACTAACCGTACCTACAAGTGTTCCCACAATAACGGCGATTGCCATCGAGAGGAAACCTACGGCGAGAGACACCCGTCCCCCGTATAAAGCCCGAGCCAAATAATCCCGTCCGTAATCATCCGTACCAAACCAATGATCTGCACTTGGCTGTTGAAGCCGCTCCATCACTACAATTTCATTAGGATCATGTGGAGACAGAAACGCAAACAGGGATGCGAGCACAAAGATGCCCAATATGATGACAGCCGCAAGGCCCAGTTTCTGCTGTCGGAACTGCGTCCGTAAATTACGCCAGCGCATTGAATTCATTTTTGTCTCACCCCGTTGTCTTGATTCGTGGATCTACCACGCCATATAAGATATCAGCTACCAGGTTTCCGACGACCAGCAGCACAGAGGACATCATCGTAATGCCCATAATAATCGGATAATCTAGGCCATGAACGGCCGAAATCCCGAGAGATCCCATTCCCGGCCATGAGAAAACGGACTCCGTAATAAACGCTCCCGCAATCAGCTCCGGCAAAGACATACCGAGAATGGTGATTACAGGCAGCAGTACATTTTTGAGTACATGACGAAGCAGTACCGTTCCTTTGGTTGCGCCGTAGGCATACTGGATTTGAACATAGTCCTCTTCCAGTTGACTGATTGTATTCGAGCGAATATACCGCATGTACACGGACACGTTCATGAAGGTCAATACTGTACATGGCAAAATGCCATGTTTGATAATATCCCAAGCGGAGTCCATACCAACCGTTCGCATACCCATACTTGGCAACCAGTGCAGCTCTACTGCAAAGAAATAGATCAGCATCATACCGAACCAGAAGCTAGGAATCGATATCCCGATATACGAGATTAAGCTGAGTCCACGGTCAAACAGACTGTTCTGACGCGAACCCGCAATCATGCTCAGCGGAATGGAAATCAGCAAAGACAATAATAGCGATGCTCCCATTAAACCAAACGTAGCGGGCAATCGTTCAATAATCATTTCGGCAACCGGGCGATGGTTCACCAGTGAATACCCAAGGTCGCCAGACAGTACATTTTTGAGCCATACGACATATTGCACGTACATCGGTTGATCGAGACCGAGGTTTTGCCGAATACGCTCCACATCTTCTGCACCCATATTCGGGGTAACAAATGAAAGCACCGGATCGCCCGGCGCCAGCTTGATCAAGGTGAACGATACGATGGAGATTACAAAAAGAAGAGGGATCGCTTGTGCGATCCTTCGGACAATATAGTTGTTCACATGGGCACCTCCGAATCAACGCCGGCCTCGCGGCCGGCGTTATTGGCTTGTAACTTATTTTTTAAAGATTTTGGACAGATCTTCAAGCATCACGACTGGTTTCGGATTTGCATCTTCAACACCGCCGTATGTGTTATCCACAGCCACTACAGCTTTCGTGTAGGCGATTGGATATACAGTCATTTCGTTTGCTACAGTTTGTTGGATTTGTTTGTACAAATCGCCACGTTTCGTTTCGTCAATTTGAACGGCTGCTTCATTCCACAGCTTGTCAAAATCGGCATTTTTATAATGGGAGTAGTTATATGCCGCATCGCTCAAGAAGAGAGATTTATAAGCATCTGGCTCATAACCCATGATGTATCCACCAAAGGACAATTCAAAGTCTGTATTGTTCATGTCCAATGTACGGTTACCGTAAGCCGTTCCATCCATCGGCAGCAATTCTACTTCAATGCCCACGTCTTTCAGCTTTTGCTGAATGTACAGCGCTTGGCTTGTTTGCGGTTTGTTAGTGTTCGTGTAAGCAAGACGCAATTTCAGGTTGCTAACGCCTGCATCAGCCAGCAATTGTTTTGCTTTTTCCACGTTGTAGTCGTATTTCTCGACATCGTCCGTTTGGTACAGCGTGTCCGGTGTCAGAATCGACGGAGCCGGCTCAGCAAAATCAGCTGAAGAATACGAAGCGGTGATCAGTTCATTTTTATCCAAAGCATAAGCGATGGCTTGACGAACTTCTTTCTTTTGCATCGAAGGCACGTTCAGGTTGAACACCATGTATTGCAAGCGGCCTTCCGGATAAGTCAGCATGTTGAATTTGCCTGTGTCGTTCAATTTGTTGTAATCCTGTGTGTCGACCATACGCATTTGAATCTCGCCGTTTTGCAAAGCCAGGTTCGCTGCATTTGGATCTTTCGCTACACGATATGTCACGCTATCCAGATGAGCTTTGCCTGCAAAGTAGTCATCAAAACGTTCCAGTGTTACGTATTCGCCCGGACGGTATTCCTTGAACTTGAATGGACCGGAACCGATCGGGTTGTTGTTTTTGTCGCTTTTCTCAATATCGGCTTCGCCTTCGAAAATGTGTTTAGGGATTGGAGAGAAAGAAACCAATGCTCCTTCAAAAGCAGCAGATACTTCCGGCAATTTGAATTCTACCGTCAGGTCATCGACCTTGGTTACTTTAACCGGTTTGCCATCAAAAACATATTGACTACGGGAAGAACTGTGCTGTTTCTCATCAAGGATGCTATCCATTGTAAACACAATATCATCCGCTGTCAGAGGCTGTCCGTCATGCCATTTCAGACCGTCTTTCAGCTTCAATGTATACGTCAGGTGATCATCAGAGAAGCTGTCGCTTTCTGCGAGCACATACGTTTTTTTGCCATCATTCACGTTGAACAGTGGAGCATATAAAGATTGATCAATCGTCAACGTTACACGGTCACCCGCATAGATTGGATTCATCACTTTAGGATCATCCTGAACGGCAATAATGATGCTTCCGCCATCTTTCGGTTGCCCATCATCCGTTGTCGCTGTATTTTCTGCGGTATTAGACGAAGAACTTGTTCCGTCACCGCTGCTTCCGCATGCACTCATGATTGCTACAACCAGAACCAGCATCAATGACAGCCACATTTTTTTCGATTTCATTATGATATTTCCCCTCGCTGTAATTTAACGTTCTGTTAGATAGTATAGGCAAGGGATCGACAAATTGCAACGATTTTTTCCAACTTAACCTATCGGGTTTAAATGAAATAACATTATTGTCTAGAAATGAAAAAAACCTCCAGATCACATTGCATCGTGAATGAAGGTTTGAATGACAATTAATCTACTGAAATTCAATAACAGGATGATGCTCTTACGGGCTTACAACCCGGCCAATACCTGGTACCATACGCCTCGTTTGGAATACAGTGTACTGCGTACCTTGTCCCATCCGCCGAGATAGTTAATATCGAACAGACCTTCAGGCGTTGGGAACGAGGACTTCGTCTCTGCAAACACATCCGGGTCTACCGAACGGAAACCATGCTTGGCAAAAATGCGCTGTGCTTCCGGTGTTCTTAGATAGGCTACAAAAGCCTCCGCCAATTCACGATTGCCATGCTTGTCTGCATATTTGTCCACAACAACCGCCGGATTCTCAATCAGGATCGTGTTTTTGGGAACCACAATGTCATAATTTACACCCTTGGCAATCCGGGCAAGCAATTCATTTTCATACGTGACGATAACGTCTCCCACGCCATATTCGAAAGCCGCCATGGAGGATCGACCACTCTTATCCAGTGACTCGACATTCTCATGTACTTTTTCCAAAAAGGCTTTAGCCACGGCAGGATCTTTCTTCCCTTGCTCCTTCTCAGATAACTTCAACCCTGCACCATAGATGGCATTAATGTCCCACTGTGCTCCGCCTGACGTCTTGGGATTAGGATAAAGCACCTTAACACCCGGCTTGGTCAAATCTTCAAAATCGCGAATACCCAGCGGGTTGCCTGCTCTTGTACCCAGAACAACGATCGAGCGGGTGATCATGCCATCATTCGGTGCCTGTTTCCAATTGGAGCTGACCAGATCGGCTTTGACCAGCTTATCGATATCACTTTCCATCGCCAGAAGTGCAACATCAGCTTCGAATCCACCAACAATGGCTCTTGCTTGTGTCCCGGAGGCTTCATAGGATTCTTGAAAGTGAACCGTCTGTCCAGTCTTGGCTTTCCATTCCTCCTGGAATTTGGGCAATAATTCTCCGACGGCGTCTTTGGCTACACTGTAAGCACCGATAACCAATGTATTGGATTGGTCGTCTGTCGAGGTTCCGTTCTGTCCACTCGCATCCTCCTGCCTGCTACATCCAACGGTCATGCAGACGAGCAGAAGCATGAGGACAACATATAAAGGGGTGATTTTCTTCTTCCTCGTCTGCATGGGCAGCACCTCTCTCCAAAATTCTAGAACATTTCTGAACCAAATGATCTTCTGATTAGATGATGACCGGCATTGGATCTTCCTTCAATCGGTTCTCAACAACCCAGCTATCGTTATCATTGAACAGATATGCCCGATGCACGAGCACTCGAATCTGTTGACCGACTTGCAGGGTTGTTTTCTCCAGGGAACGATACGTAATAAGTTTATGGCCCTCAACTTCCACTTCCACCATCCATTCACTTCCGCGGAAATGAAGGTGTTTGACGATACCCTTTTCAGTAGCGGACAGCATGCTAAACTCGTTTTTCAAACCGATCTCGATATACTCAGGCCGGATCAGCGCACGTGTGCGCTCCCCTTCCACCGCATGTTCGAAGCCCTTAAGCTGTGAAGCATCCTCCACGACGGTGGATTCCCCGATAAATGTGGCAACAAAAGGCGTCTCTGGATTTTTGTAAATATCCCATGGCGTGCCCTTCTGCTCCAACTGCCCTTGGCTGATAATCATGATTTCGTCGGCAACTTCAATCGCTTCATCCTGGTCATGGGTTACAAAAATCGAAGTGATGCCTACACGTTCAATTAGCTCTCTCAGCCATGAACGCAATTCCTGCCGGATCTTGGCATCAATGGCGGCAAACGGTTCATCCAGCAGCAGCAGCTGTGGCTCAGGGGCCAAGGCTCTGGCAAAAGCGACACGCTGCCGCTGTCCACCAGACAACTGATGTGGATAACGCTGTTCGAAACCTTTCAGCCCCGTCAATTCCACCAGCTCCATGACCCGATCGCGGACCTGGGCTTTGGGTGTCTTTTTGACCTTGAGTCCAAAGGCGATATTATCAAATACCGTCATATGTTTGAACAAAGCATAGTTCTGAAATACAAATCCGATTCCCCGCTCCTGCGGAGGCAGATGGTTTACGACTTTTCCGTGAAAACGAATCTCCCCGGAACCCGGATTCTCCAGCCCTGCCAGCATACGCAGAATGGATGTTTTCCCACCTCCGCTGGGTCCCAGCAAACCGATTAGATGGCCTTTGGCAATATCGAACGAGACATCTTTTACCGCATGAAAATCACCGAAATGTTTGTTCAGATCACGGACTTCCACATGCATCTCAATGCACTTCCTTTCGCTTCTTGGCCCATTCCATCATAAGCAGCAGCCCGACGGAAAAAGTAACCAGTACCAATGCCACACCATTAGCGGCAGCAACGTTAAAATTCTCTACATCCTGATATACAAGCGTTGTGGCCGTCTGCGTTTTGTTCATAATGTTACCCGATACAACCAGCACTGCACCGAATTCCCCAAGTGAACGGGCAACAGTCAACACAAGACCGTACACAACCGCCCAGCGGATGGAAGGCCAGGTAACACTCCAGAACGTTCTCCAGCCGTATGCACCAAGCGTTGACGCAGCCTCTTCCTGCTGAGATCCAAGCTCCTGCAAGACAGGCATTACTTCTCGAACCATCAGTGGAAAAGTGACAAACAACGTTGCAATGACCATGCCCGGGAAGGCATACACCACATTGAATCCAATTCCTTCAAAAAAAGCGCCCATAATGCTGTTGGGACCCAGCAGTAGTACAATCATCAATCCGCCAATGACGGGCGATACGGCATAGGGCAGATCCACGATGCTGTTCAGCAGCCCTTTCACCCGGTCACTCAGCCATCCGGCACGAACCAGATAAATAGCCATCATAACGCCAAACAATGTATTTAACAGCGTGACAACAAGTACAACAAGTCCTGTCATCATCAAGGCATGCAGCGCCTCAGGGCGCAACAGCCCCTCCAGGAATCCTCCTGCCCCGTCTTCAAATGCACCAATAAAAATACGTCCAAGCGGGATGATCAGCAGTACAATGAACACCGCAAACGTCAGTCCGATTAATAGTCGCCTCATCGTCTTCTCCCCCGCATCTGCACCAGATTAATGAGCCAGAGGATCAGGAAGGAGAGTGTTAAGAGCAGTACGGAAACGGCCGCGGCACCGGTTGGATTGTCACTTTCGATCTCTCCGTAAATAAATACGGAAGCCGTCAATGTTCTTCCCGGAATATTGCCTGCCACCAGCACAACAGCCCCAAATTCGGCCAGTGCTCTGGAGAATGCGAGCATTCCCCCACTAATCATACCAGGAGCCATGGACGGAAGAATGACCTGCCTGAATGTGCGCGCCTTCGATGCTCCCATCGTGTAGGATGCCTCTTCCTCTGAAGAATCGATCTCCTCGAGCAAAGGCTGCACCGCACGAATGACAAAAGGAAACGTAACAAAGGTCATCGCGATCACAATCGCAGGCTGGTGAAACACAATTTCAACCCCCATGGATTCCGCCAGTTTGCCAATGGCACTAATCGGGCCCAGGAGCAGCATAATCATCAGGCCACCAACGGCTGTTGGCAGAGCAAAAGGAAGATCTACCAGACTGTTAAGGAATGACCTCCCAAAAAAGCGATAACGTGTCAGCACCCAGGCAATCATGGTCCCCAAAATGACGTTAATCACCGTGGCTATAACGGCCAGTCGGATCGTTAACAGCACAGCTTTCCATGCAATCGGGTCCATAATGCTTTGGATAAAGTTACTCCATCCTTCAGAAAAGGAATTGACGTACACACCGATGATTGGAAGTACAATGAGTACGATAAAATATAGCAATACGGTACTGCGGAATCCCCAAGTCCATCCCTTGTGACGAAGAACGGTATTCATTGCTGCATTCCCTCCCAGCCTCCGGTTCTATGTCCGGTCGGCAGTCTTCCTGCTTTGGTACAACCATTTTCCTAAGTTGGATTTTATGACTTTAATATTATTCCCATTAGTCTACTTGGTTTTTACTTATCTGATACTTTACCAGTTTGCAGTGCTAATCGTCAATGCTTTTATTGAATAAAATCGGCGTACATATGAGATGGATTCATATGTAATTACACTGCCTGCTACATGGCCAGAACAACCTTCCGATCGCTGTTATATCCAGATTTCTTTGATCCTCTTTATTTAAGTGGTTTGTTTGGTACGTAGTGGTTAAGGTACAATTTAGGGGACAAATTTGGAGCAAAAGGAGTGGAGTAATATGTTATATACGAAGAATTTATCGACATCCCGACGGGATGAGATGAAGGATATTACGCGGGAAGTGGAACAGGCTGTCCGTGACAGCGGTGTGCAGAATGGGACTGTATTGATTTATTGTCCACATACGACAGCAGGCATTGCGATTAATGAAAATGCAGACCCGGATGTCAAACATGACGTACTGCTTCGTCTGAACGAAGTGTATCCTTGGGAACATCCCGAATATCGGCATGCTGAGGGGAATACGGCTTCTCACTTGAAATCAATCACAACCGGACCATCACAAACGGTGATTATACATGAAGGCAGATTACTGCTTGGCAGATGGCAGGGCATCTATTTTTGCGAATTTGATGGTCCTCGTCAACGGGAATATTTCCTTAAAATCATGGAAGGTTAGCTCCATTTCAACCCCATTTCTAATGATGATTCGCCATCAATCGAAATAA
This sequence comes from Paenibacillus sp. GL_099_B, assembly GCF_057835695.1. Taxonomy (NCBI): domain Bacteria; kingdom Bacillati; phylum Bacillota; class Bacilli; order Caryophanales; family Paenibacillaceae; genus Paenibacillus; species Paenibacillus sp. GL_099_B. The sequence goes on along the minus strand of NZ_CM174430.1, from coordinate 1,588,444 downwards.
AAAACAAACAGGCGGTCCACCCTATTTTAGGGATGTAACCCGCCTGTCATGGTCTTCTTCCCGCAAAAACTTTCGCGAGACAACGTTATAAAGAATTAATGTTATGACAATTCACCGCCCTGAAGTGTGGAGTGCGACAAAAGCGCCTTATTGGACGCCAGGCTGGTGTTGGAGATTACGGCAGAGTACTTTGACATGAGATAACGCAGCCGATTCAATCTCTGCAAAGGTTAAACGGTCCTGAATATAATATGATATGAATCCGTGCATGGACAAAAATAGCGTACGTGGTACACATTGAATATCCTCTTCCGTACAGCCCTCTTCATTCATGTATTGCCGAATAATGGAGGCGAACAATTCAAAGCATCTTCCTTGCTCCGTACGACAATACGATAGCAATTCCTCATCCCGAATCATGAACATGATCTCGTACTGATACGGATTCTCCAAACCAAAACGAATAAACTCCATCATGATATGTTCTACCTTGCTCACGCCGCCCATGACTGGCCTGACCATGGCTTGCAGCAGCAAATGCCCCAGATGATTGAAATCTTCAACCACGATGGCATAAAACAGCTCTGCCTTTTCCTTAAAATGATAATACAGCGACCCATGACTATAGCCCAGATGCTGGCCGATGCTTCGCATCGAAATGGCACGGTATCCTTTGGTAATAAAAAGATGCCTTGCCGCCTCCAGTATCCGCTCCCTCGACAACTCCTGTTCGACTGCTCTTCTAGCCATATATTTTATTCCCCTTCAATAAAATAAAGCCGCTGTCCCTCCGTGATCCGGGATTGCCCTTGCGTCAAATCTGTGATCCAGGCCACAAATGCCTCGGTTTCACTATCCGGCGGAAGACAAGTCAACGTAACCTTATCGGTGAACCCAGTTTCACCTGTACGGACTTCCCGGCTCCTTAATTCATTTTCCACTTTGCCCAGCCATGTATAATCCAGTTCAACAAACACTTCACGATGGAGCACTTTGGTAATCGCTTCCCCGGCTTCTATGGCTGCAACTGCTCCATCCGTATAAGCACGAATTAACCCACCTGCTCCAAGCATAATTCCCCCAAAGTAACGTGTAACAACGATAGCCACATTTTTCAATTGCTGATTTTTGATGACTTCAAGAATCGGTTTCCCCGCGGTTCCGCTTGGTTCGCCATCATCGGATTGCTTCTGGATCTCATCCCGCTCACCAATCATGTACGCGGAGCAGTTATGAGTAGCATTCCAATGTTTTTTCTTGATTTCATCAATAAAAGCGTTGGCTTCTTCTTCCGTCGTGACCTGCATAATATGACCGATAAATCGCGACTTTTTGATTACAATTTCCAGATTGCCCGGTCCTCGAACCGTGCGATAACGTTCAATCATCCCTATCCAACTTTCCACCAATTTGATCCATTTTACAAGAAAGCAGTTCCCCGCGCGCACGCGGACGAACTGCCTTTGTTTAACATCCGGGAAACCATTGCTTCACAATGACTCCCCGAATGTAATTACATTACCTTATTTAACTATATGAGCAGACCGATGAATTATTCGGAAAGTCTCGCTTCCAGCGCTGCTTTCTCTTCTTCAAAGCCTGGTTTGCCCAGCAAAGCGAACATATTTTTCTTGTAAGCTTCCACGCCTGGTTGGTCAAATGGATTGACTCCCAGCAGGTAACCACTAATGCCGCATGCTTTTTCAAAGAAGTATACCAGATATCCGAAAGAATATGGAGACATATCTGGAATGTTCACAATCAAGTTTGGTACTTGACCATCTGTGTGTGCAAGCAGTGTTCCTTGGAACGCTTTTTTGTTAACAAAGTCCATCGTTTTACCTTCAAGGAAATTCAGACCATCCAGATCATCCGGATCTGCTTGGATCGAAATATGCTCCGATACTTCAGCAACCTGAATCACAGTTTCGAAGATGTTCCGGCTACCCTCTTGAATGAATTGACCCATGGAGTGCAAGTCAGTCGAGAAATCAACGGATGCAGGATAAATCCCTTTGTAGTCTTTACCTTCACTCTCTCCGTAAAGCTGTTTCCACCATTCGGATACAAAGTGCAGGGATGGCTCGTAGTTGACGAGGATTTCTGTTCCTTTACCTTTGCGATACAGTGCGTTACGAACAGCTGCATATTGATACGCTTCATTCTCAGCTACGTTCGGGTTGCTGTATTCTTTGGAAGCGTCAGCCGCACCTTGCATCATTTCTTCGATGCTGATGCCAGCTGCTGCGATTGGCAGCAAACCTACAGCCGTCAGAACGGAGTAACGTCCACCTACATCATCCGGGATAATGAAGGATTCATAGCCTTCTTCATTCGCCAGTTTTTTCAGTGCGCCGCGCTCTTTATCTGTTGTAGCATAGATACGTTTGCGAGCTTCTTCTTTACCATATTTTTTCTCCAGTGCTGCACGGAAGATACGGAAAGCAATCGCTGGCTCCGTTGTTGTACCGGATTTGGAGATAACGTTAACGGAGAAGTCTTTACCTTCAACCAGATCCAGCAAATGAGTTACATACGTGGAGCTGATGTTGTTTCCTGCAAAGTAGATTTCAGGCGTTTTGCGTTTGTCTTTAGGCAGATTGTTGTAGAAAGAGTGCGTAAGCATCTCAATCGCTGCACGTGCACCAAGGTATGATCCACCAATACCGATGACGATCAGTACTTCAGAATCGCTTTGGATTTTAGCAGCCGCTTTTTGAATACGGGAGAACTCTTCTTTGTCATAAGCGGTAGGCAGGTCAATCCAGCCCAGATAATCCGATCCGGTTCCCGTTCCGTTGTGGAGCTGCTCGTGAGCCAAACGAATCGGTTCAGCGAAATAGTCCACTTCATGCTGATTGACGAATTGCAGGGCAGTGCTGTAGTCAAACTTCACTTTTTTTGCCATGATCTATAAAACCTCCTGATATCGGTAGCGTATTTTTTTCCGTTTTCCATTCTAAAACAACTTAGCCTAAGGATACTTCAAATCCACAGGGCTGACAAGCTTGCAGCCCGAACTTTGTCGTTAGAGTTTAAGAAGCAAAAAGGGTTAACCGAATCCGCGAGTTGCGGTTCTGGTTACCCTTCTTGTATTATTCCGCCGGGTACGAACAGCAGTAGTCGGTAACGCTGCGTATCTCCAGTTTAAATTTGGATTCGGCAGGCACGTGGAACGTAGCTTGACCTTGAATCTCTTGCCAATCTTCTTCTCCAGGAAGTAATACTCTCAGATCGCCGGACAGAATTTCCATAATCTCACGGGAATCTGTACCGAACTCATAACTGCCTGGAAGCATAATACCCAGAGTCACCTTGCTGCCATCCCCCAAAATAACTGTTCTGCTAGTTACCTGACCCTCATAATAAATGTTGGCCTCTTTCACTACACTGACTTGATCAAACTGTGACATGCGTACCCGCTCCCCCTGAAGTTAATCAAAACAAAAGGCAAAACAGATCAGGGCGGTTGCCCGCCCATTAAATCTGCCGGAAATCACTTGCTGCTAGGCAGGACAGAAATTAAACTGTACCTCCTGCAGCATTTTTCAAGCTATTACAGCAATGCTTTTACGCGATTAACCACGTTTTCCACAGTGAAGCCATACTCTTGGATAACACGGTCTCCAGGCGCGGATGCACCAAATGTGCTGATTCCGAGAATGTCGCCGTGATCGCCGACATATTTTTCCCAACCCATTGGGTGAGCCATTTCAATCGCCAGACGAGCTTTAACATTCGGAAGCAGGACGGATTCTTTGTATGCTTTGTCCTGTTTCTCGAACAGATCCCAGCTCGGCATGCTGATTACGCGAACTTGGATGCCTTGTTCAGCAAGTGCTGCTTGGGCTTTGACAGCCAGTTGCACTTCGGAACCTGTAGCGATAATTTGGGCAACGGCTTTGCCTTCTTTTGCATCAGAGACAACATACGCACCACGTTTCACGTTTTCACGGGAACCTTCCACGGTACCTTCCAGAATAGGCAGGTTTTGACGAGTGAGTACGAGTGCAACCGGATTGCTCTTGTTCTCAAGCGCATAAGCCCATGCTGCAGAAGTTTCATTACCGTCAGCCGGACGAATAACTGTCAGGTTAGGAATGATACGCAGGGATGCCAATTGCTCGATTGGTTCGTGAGTAGGACCGTCTTCACCAACAGCGATACTGTCGTGAGTCAGGACGTAAGTTACAGGCAGACCCATCAGTGCAGCCAAACGAACAGCTGGACGCAGGTAGTCTGTAAATACGAAGAATGTACCTCCGAATACTTTCACACCACTGTGCAGTGCCATACCGTTCATTGCTCCAGCCATACCGAATTCACGGATACCGAAGTAGATGTTGCGACCGGAGTAATCTTCAGGTGAGAAGTTCTCCAGATTGTTCAAGTGAGTCATTGTGGAGCTCTCAAGGTCAGCAGATCCACCTGTCAGTTGTGGCACGTTATGAGCCAAACCGTTCAGTGCATTACCGGATGCTACACGAGTGGATACAGCTTTGTCTGTTGCTGCATATTTAGGCAGATCGCGATCCCAACCTTCTGGAAGGTCGCCATTGATTGCCGTTTCGAATTGAGCTGCCAGCTCAGGGAATGCTTTTTTGTACTCAGCAAATTTCTCGTCCCATGCTTTGTTAGCAGAGATACCACGATCTTTCACTTGTGCAAAGTGTTCGCGAACTTCAGTTGGAACGTGGAAATCTTCCTGGTAAACCCATTTGTAAAACTCTTTAGTCAATTTGGCTTCGTCTGCACCCAGTGGAGATCCGTGAGTACCGCCGTGGCCGCCTTTACCTTGTTTGTTCGGGCTACCGTAACCAATTACAGTTTTAACTTCAATCAGTGTAGGACGAAGCGTATCTGCTTGACCTTCTTCAATTGCTTTTTGGATTGCAGGCAGATCGTTACCATCTTCAACGCGCAGCACTTGCCAGCCATAAGCTTCAAAACGCTTCGCGATGCTTTCAGAAGAAGACAGGTTCAATTTACCATCCAAAGTGATGTCATTGGAGTCGAACAACATGATCAATTTGCCCAGGTGCAAACGTCCAGCCAGGGAAGCTGATTCATGGGATACGCCTTCCATCAAGTCACCGTCACCACAGATTGCGTAAGTGTGGTGGTCAATTACGTTGAATTTGTCTTTATTATATGTTGCGCCCAGTTGAGCTTCAGCCATAGCCATACCTACAGCCATTGCAATACCTTGGCCCAGTGGTCCAGTTGTTGCGTCAACGCCTGCAGTATGTCCGAATTCCGGGTGACCCGGAGTTTTGCTTCCCCATTGGCGGAACTGTTTCAATTGTTCCATAGGCAGGTCATACCCGCTCAGGTGAAGCAAGCTGTACAGCAACATGGAGCCATGTCCCGCGGACAGAACAAAACGGTCCCGGTTAACCCAAGTTGGGTGGTCCGGGTTATGTGTCATCGTTTTTGCAAAAAGTTGGTACCCCATTGGAGCGGAGCCCATAGGCATTCCCGGGTGTCCGGAATTTGCCTTCTCGATTGCATCAATCGCCAGTGTACGTACGGTAGTGATCGACAGGTTGTCGATGGTGTTGTTCTCTTCCTTTTGAATCGCTTCGTTCTTGTCAGTCATGGTTTGTCCTCCTCATGTCTTTAGATAAGTCGGGTTGCGCAAGCGAATCCCTCTCATCATACAAGCAAACCGAATTTCACAATAAGTGAATCCGCTTGAGTGTTTCATTTTGACTTATTCACTTTTGTATTGTATCACTTGGCGTGAAGGTTTTCCATAACCTTCTTTTAGAAGATCGGGAAAATTCGGCTGTTTATGACGAGGGATTTGTTTCCAGTTGCGCAAAAAGAGTGTCATACTGAGCATTTCAGCATATCTTCTAGCTCAGCCAGCATCGCAAATCCATCGGATGAAGTATAACCTTTAAGCGGAAAACCATACTCTTTTTAGATATCGAAGTTGATTTTGCATATAATGGTCCTTGATCATGATTGGAAAAATCGGACTTTTGTGCACATCAGGCTGTACTTCATATGGAAAGGAGGATTCGCATATGCCGGAACATTTGGCTAAGTCACCAAAGTCGCTAAAGCACATATTACCCTGGAAAGCCGGGGTTTTAACAGGTCTTACATCCGGACTTTTGCTCGGGTTCTTTTTAAAGGCTATTCAGACTTACACTGGTGTAAAAGTCTATACCTTGCTGCTGAACATTGATTTTGTTCCATGGCTTCCGCCCACGCTACCTGAGTTCATTGAATTTGGGCTGCATCTTATCGTTTCCATAATGATTGGCATCTTCTACATATGGTGGATTCAGCGTTCAGGTCATCCGATATCCAAAGGCGTTCTGATCGGCGCGCTCTCTTCCCTGCTGTATATCCCACTCTCCCAGCTGTCGAGCCGTGTGCCTGATCTATATAATATAAAAGCGATACTTTACTGGCTGGCAGGGCATCTGTTATTTGGCATGGTCGTTGGTTGGTGCGGTCATGTATGGAAGCACAGCCAAAAAGGCGATCCCCCATTCAAACACTAGTAGGGAATCGCCTTTTCTTTTTTTTCGGAATAGAACTGAACTGTATCTTTCCGAATCAACCTTGCGCAGTATTAAAGCATTAGCTTAAAACACAACGGTTTTATTTTCATGAACCAGTACACGGTCTTCAACATGCCATTTGACCGCACGGGCAAGAACTACACGCTCAATGGTACGTCCGATGCGTTTCAACTCGGTTACATCATCCCCGTGGCTTACACGCTGAACGTCCTGCTCAATGATCGGTCCGCCATCCAGCTCTTCCGTAACATAGTGAGCCGTCGCACCGATAATTTTAACACCACGGTTGTACGCTTGGGCATATGGTTTACCACCGACAAAGGCAGGCAGAAACGAGTGATGAATGTTAATAATACGATTGCGGTAATGCTCAATGAACATCGGGGAAATGATCTGCATGTAACGGGCAAGAATAATTACATCAATATCATTGCCAATGACGTCCAACTGACGTTGTTCCGCTTCCTTCTTCGTATCTGCTGTAACAGGAATATGGTGATAAGGAATGCCAAATGATTCTACATAGTCCTTCATATCCAGATGATTGCTCACAACAAGTGAGATGTCTGCATCCAGATCGCCAGCTTGCCATTGCCACAACAGCTCGACCAGACAGTGATCCTCCTTGGATACAAAGATAGCAAGTTTCTTCTTGCGGCTAACCGCAGAAAGACTCCAATCCATTTTGAAACGGTTTGCCACTTCTTCAAAATCAGCTTCCAGCTTGGGCAGGTTCACCGATAATTGTGGAAGATCGAACTCGATCCGCATAAAAAACATGCCGCCAGCCGGGTCCATTGTGTATTGGTCCGACTGTACAATGTTTGCACCATGCTGGTGCAAGAAATGGGATACTGCGGCAACAATTCCCGGTCCATCCGGACAGGAAATGAGCATCCGCGCCCGATCGGCGCGGTTTTTAACATCAGGACGTACTTGTTTAGCGTGAATCTCCATCGGGTTATTCTTCCTCCTTCAACTAGGCCGTGACAAAAATTTCTTTGCCTGCAAGCCAGGCGATCAAACGATGATTCAGTTGTTCTTCATTCAAATGTGGGAACAATGCGGCTTCAGCCACGAGGTCATACAGACGTTCCAACGGCTCACGTGGATCGGCTTTCTTCGCTTTGGCATCATTTTTGAGCAGCGTCCAGATATCCAGAACATATGAACGAGACTCAATCTCTTTTCCTTTGAAGAAATGATGCAGTTGTTCCACTTCTGTCAGGAATTCGGGACCAAATCGACCAGCAACATCCCCGCGAAGCAATGCAATCTCTGCTTCATACATAGGACGCTGAGTTTTGGCCTCTTTGCCGATCCAAGGCGTTTCCAAAATAAACGGACGGCCCTTAAGAGCTTCGTGATGCACGATGCGGTTAATTGCCTCAAAACCAATCCAGCCAGAGCCAATCGGTGTATGACGGTCTTTGTGCGCACCCACAGGGTTCTTACTATCATTAATATGCATTACGGCAATGCGGTTAAGCCCTACCGTACGATCAAATTGTTCAAGAACACCGTCCAGGTCGTTCACGATATCATAACCTGCATCGTGAATGTGACATGTATCCATACATACAGTAAGGCGTTCATTGTGTGTAACCTTCTCCATGATCTGAGCAATCTCTTCGAAGCTGCGGCCCATCTCAGTTCCTTTGCCAGCCATCGTTTCCAGAGCGATATTAACATCCGTCTCTTTCACACCATCTAGCACTTCATTCAAGCCTTCAGCAATACGTCCGATGCCGTAGTGAGCATCCTTGTCCGTAAATGCGCCGGGATGCAGCACGATATTTTTGACACCAATCGCATGTGTACGACGAATCTCTTCCTGAAGGAAACTGACGGCCAGCTCATACGTGTTTTCTTTGTATGATCCGAGGTTAATAATGTATGGCGCATGGACAACGATATCTTCCATTCCGCCCTCTTGCATCGCAAGCTTGCCTTCCTCAATAAACATGGACTCAATAGGCTTGCGGCGGGTATTTTGCGGTGCACCCGTATATATCATAAACGAACTAGAACCGTACGAGGACGCTTCCTTCGTTGCACTCAATAATCCCTTGTCCGAAAAGGACACATGGGAGCCGATTTTAAGCATCATTAATCCCCCTTTTTCTGAATTATCCCTTATTCTAACGCGATTATCGAAATAAATCTAGAAATGCGCTATAATTCGGGATATAGGCTATTTTTTACAGCTGTAATTTGGAACATGGGGGGCGGAATCCGTCTTTCCGTGAAAATCAATAAACCGAGGTGACTCCGCAATGATTTTCGGCTCCTACGCTTTGACGTTGACAAGTAGTTCCCCCAGCAATTGGTTTATGAACACGATTGCATTCTGGACAGTTCTTTTGCTTGGAAGTATGTGTGTTGGCGGATTTTTTATGATGCGCAAGTTTTTGAAAGTGCTTCCGAAGGCAGACGGGAAGTCGAAACTCGATTGGCAGAATCACTGGGTTGAAACCAGCCGTCATTTATGGACAGATGAAGCAAAAGCTTTCCTCGATCAACTTGTAGAACCCGTTCCCGGACCATTTCGAGATATCGCCAAACATTCCATTGCAGCAGAGATCGGCAAAATTGCGTTCGAAAATAATGCGCCTGAAGTATCCAGAGATCATTGCATTAAAGGATACATTATAGCCACACCGAAGCGGGATAATAAGTTTCTGGTGAAATTTTTGGAGAAGAACCAAATTGATTATTCGCCTTATAAACATTTGATGAATAAATAGATCAATGAATTCAGACGAACATGTATTTGGCTTACATATGTGCAAACATGCTCCGTCAGGTAAGTCATTCCCAGCAAGGCAGTGCTTACCGTCGGGGCTGTTTGTCGATTCGATAATACATGTCAGTACAGTCAACATAACAAGGGGGTCGCCAAGATGAAGATTGCGATTTGCGGAGGTACCGGTTTTGTCGGAGGAGCAATCGTTGATTACTGGCTTCAGGCAGGCCATCATGTGAAAGTTATTACACGCAAACTGCCGAATTTACATAATCCCAGCCAAAACCTTACTTATATCTCATGGGAACAGGTAGAGGAACAGCCTCATTTGCTGGAGGGAATGGATGCCTTGGTGAATCTCGCCGGAGAAACGTTGAATCAACGTTGGACAACCAAAGCGAAACTGGAGATTGTTGAATCAAGAGTGACTACTGTAGCACGCGTAGCCAAATTGATAGATTCACTGGAACACAAACCGGAGGTGGTCGTACAGGCATCTGCCATGGCAATCTATGGCACCTCTCCTACAGAAACATTTGATGAGAACAGTCCTCAAAAATCGGTGAATTTCCCATCCCGCGTTTCTCAACAATGGGAAATTGCTGCTGATGCCATCAAACATGTGAGACTCGTGAAAATCCGCGTTAGCCTCGTGCTTGGTCATAAAAAAGGTGCTTTTCCATTAATGAAACTGCCTTATATGCTTGGTGTTGGGGGCAGGGTGGGAAGTGGCAAACAGTGGACCAGTTGGATTCATATTATGGATATTGTGCGTTTGATTGATTTCACGATCCAAAATAAAGAAATCTCCGGTCCAGTGAACGCCTCTTCGCCCACCCCAGTTACCAACGATGAATTCGGACGTACGGTAGGCAAAGTGTATCATCGTCCGCACTGGTTCCCCGTACCCGGAATTCTGATCAAAACACTGGTCGGTGAACTCTCTGTCGTGCTGCTTCAGGGACAGCGGGTTATCCCGCAAAAAGCGTTGGATCACGGATTTCAGTTCACCTTCCCTACATTAATCGATGCATTGGAAGATCTAAAACACCGGGGTCTATCCGACTGATCGATACGTGTAAACAGACTCAGCCAACGCAAAGGTATCTCCATCTTCCAGTGGATATTCTTTGTATGGAGCAAGAACATCGCCTTTGAGAATGGTTCCATTCACAGAACCCAAATCCTTAATGACATAGCCCGATTTGTTCCGGCTCAATTCCACATGAGCACGGGACACACCGGTTGCTGAATCTACCCACTGGACCATGTCCGCAGATCGGCCAATAACAAACGATGCTCCACGGATATCCATCCGTTCATTTTTGTCCCCTGTTGCTGATCTGCGTTCAAGATAAAAAGAAGGTGCAACTGGACCTGCTCCTGTAATGCTTCCGCCAGCAACACTTTGCAAGTTTACAGTTGCATCAGCCGCCGCATGATGACGAACAAGTTCCGATGTTGCAGCCACGGATTCGACAGCATGCTGAACAAAAGGTTCATCAGATACTTCGGATGGTATATGTAGATTTTGAAAGCGAGAATTCCCTGCTACAGATGACCTAGATTCAAAAGAGTGCCTCCGTCCTGATTCAGAACTTTGCATATCACCAGAGCTCTGTTGACTCGTGTAACCTTGTGCATAGGCGTTACCTTCTGGTGACTTTTCAGATGCATTCCAACGCCAGCTCTCCTGAAACATCTCTTCTTCGCTTTCTTTCTGCTTATCTTTGCCTCTTCCCAAGCCAAAAAAAGCAGATCTCCTATTGGTAGAGCCCTCTTGTAATTCGCCATCTGTATATTCTTCATTCGGCATCTTTTTGCTTAGCAGATTGGATTTCGAATTTTTGAATTTCCCTTTGGTCACCCATGCCCAACCCGCGATCCCAAGCAACCCAGCACTTAATGCTGTAGATAGAATCATTTGTGTCTGCCCTGATTGTTCCATATAGATGAATCTCCATACCAGCGCCATGGCAATCATACAGCCCAGAATGATATAGGTCGTTTTGGAAGAATCCTGCTTCTTGTCCTTCTCATCCTTTTCCATATCATCGTCCTGTATTGAATCAAAAGTTTGGCGCTGTGACGGATTTTCAATACCTTTCGCTTGCAATGAGGACTCTATCGGTGAACGTCTGCCTGAAAATCCTGAAAAGGGTTTGTTAAGTGGTTTATCATCCTCCGCAGTATGTATCCTAGGTTGATGATTTGATTTCAACTGCTGCCCAGCTTCGCCATTTCGATCCAACTGACGATACTGATCTTGCCCACTTCTATTAGAAAACGGATCATTTCCCTGCTCTGGAACTGCAGAAAGTGGCATTCCAAAATGATGATCAGTTGTGCCGGATGACCCACGTGAAGACATAAACGATGCCTGGCCTGAACCACTCTGCTCATCTGCATATAATTCAAGCAAAAGTTCACGCAGTTGTCTGATATCCCATTGTTCAACGTTGCATAGCTGGAGGACACGCTGAATTCCTTCGCCCTGAAGTTCCTGAACATGGGCCATTAGCCTAATAACCAGTTCCCGGAATTGCTGAGGGGTCGGATCGACCTCAACTGCATCGACAATCGGGATGTATACCAAACCAAGTTCTCCCAGTTCAAGTGAACCATTTATGAATATGTACTCTTCCTGAATCTGTAATTTACGTGAATCCAACATATATTGTCTACATTCCGTAAACGTATCTGCCAGCTGAAACAATAGACCATATAACACACGCAGCTTGATTTTTCCTGACTTCAACATTTGAGGTAACATCTTATATCCCGAAATATCATATTGTAACGTTACATTTCGGTCTACCTCTCTAATATGAACGGGAAGAAGACGGGGAATTTGATTGGAAGACAGCATGCCCATCTGCACACGGCTCAGTTCGTCCATTCGCAGCCCTTCCGCTTTCTCCAAAACCATAAACGATCCGCCGTTTCGAATGAAATCTCTCGTTAATCCATACATGCCAATCCTCTCTTTCCATTGCTTAGTTAAGTCATGTAGATATAGGCGCTAATGAATCCCGGTAATACGGCCAGCATAAAAGGAAACTTCAGTGTCTTTTCCTGATTAACCAGTTTGAGCGAACCGAGCATGAAGAAACCGGCAAGATTCCCTGCCATGCCACGAATCCGCTTCGCTGAATCCCTGCGGAACAATAGAATGACTAATCCAATTGCCCCTGCATACAAAACGGAGTAAATAATAACGTGAACGCCAAAGGCCAGCCCTGTCCAAGCTCCAATTCCTCCAAACAATTTAACATCTCCCGCGCCCACTGCCCCTATCAGATACATTAAGAATAAGACACCAAACCCCATCGCGAATCCAGCTGCGGAGAACAGAAACCCCTCCCATCCTCCCCAGATAATATGGACCAGCACTCCCGCGACAGTCACTGGTAAAGTCAAACGATTTGGAATTTTCATCGAACGAACATCTGTAACAAAAGCTGCAATCACATAAAGACCACAGGCCAGGTAAAACCACTCCACCTCCATCATCTCCTTCCTTATTTTCTGGAAGCCACATTAAACTCGGTCACCGTCTTGGCACCATCCGCAGTCTCTACAACAAATGTCCATGTGCCCTCCGTTGTACGTGTACCAACAAACCAATTCCACTCAATCACACCATTTTCATCGGCAGTCGCCCACCCGATATGTTTGGCTGAACTTTCACCGGACTTGTAAAATATCGTTAAGTTCGCTGTAGCTCCAGGCTCCACTTTGACCTTAATTGATGCATTATTGCCTATGTATGCTGGCTCCGGCTTGGATAACACGGTTACTGTTCCTGCAGAATCCGCTTCTCCTCCATTACCATTGGAGCCTTCTCCGGTATCTCCGATCCATACCCGTTCTGCCGCAGCCGCTTGAATGCGTAAAGATTTCCCTAGAAAGGGGACCTTAACAGGCAATTCATAGCTCAATTCAAGCCGAAAGTAAGGGTTCGTTTTATTTTTGAGATCAGGTATGGAAATACCGTTAACATGCACACGCTCTACATCCAATACAGAAGTATTAATAAAAGGCTGAAGCAGCGGTTTAACAGTCGGATCAAGTACTGTCTCAAGAACGGATGTCTTGATCTCCTGTAATGGTTGTTCACCTCTGGCAGCGGCAGCACGTACCCAATCGCTTAGCGGCTCTGGTAGCGAAGAGGCATACTCTTCGGCCCATTCCGTTAGTGACAGCTCCGGTATTTTCCATCCACCCTCCGAGCCTCCACTACCTGCGGAATCAGAGGGGCTGAATACAAGGGAGACCGGATATATTTTCGTGGATAACTGCTTTACTGCTTCTCCTGCCGTGCTCTGCAACGCTGTTGATACTAACGTCATCTGTACGATGTAAATGAGGAACATGACAAAGAACAGGAATACAGGCAAAACCAGTGAGGCTTCCAAAACGATGCTGCCCTGTTCTCTTTTTGGAGAATGCACCTTCTGGATAGAACGTATCTGCTTAGTCAGAGATTTCAATCTTTCCAGTCTGTTTATTCGTGTTAGTCGATTGTGCAAAGATGCCAAAACTTTTTCCTGCTGATGCTGCTTATCCATAATCCCTCCACCGAAACGACCCGGATTATTCAATAGGAATAATCGGCCTTCCGATCAATGAAAAATCGCCCATCTTCTACCTGGTCTGCACTACCCATGACTGCACCTATACTTCTAGTGACTCCCGGTAAGAACCATAATTTGATACTACTGCGCATATTTCCCGAAGCGTATGTCTGCTTCTCATCTGGATTCACGCCGGTATTCAATCGGATCAAAGCCAACATTCTGGACATTTTGCGTTCATTGTTGCTATGCATTAATAGGAACAAACGGAGATGGTCCCTGTATGTAAGTTTGACTTTGATATATTTGGACAATTCCACACTGCCGTCTTTGGCCAGTTTCACCATATCTGCTATAGCGTTTGTAATTCCGTATAAAATTGCAGCAGATAATACAAGTAGTGGATTCCCAAGCTTGCTATTCTCAATTAATCCTTCTGCAGTTCGAATCGCCAGACGCATGCCAAAGATCTCCGCATATGCAGCGGCAATGTTCCCAGAAGGATTATGAAAACCATAGACGATGTACTCCAGTTCCTGATTCTCCAGTTTGAACACTTCACCAGCATCTCCACTACCTTCAGTCCAGCCCAACAACTGTCCAAAATCCATTGAGTTGAAATACGCCAGTGCATACTCATTCTGGAACAATTCATCGCCAAGGCTATCCAGCAAATTGGACATCCCGCCGAACAAACTGTCCATTCCGTTCATGGCTTCACCACCGGAGTCATACGGATCGCCAGCAATCTCTGCCTTTTTGGCTTCCTCACGACTAGCTTTGTTAAAAGCGATGTTGGTGTTGTAGTACTCTTCCAGTTGCTTGAAGGCTTCCATTGAGCCGGAGCTTCCCTTTTCAATTTGTGATAATATGCGTTTAACATCCTTCAACTTCCCTTTGGATTCCTTGTCATTCGCTTTGCGCTGGGCATCAGATCCGCGACCGCTCTCCAACAGCTGTTTGCTTTGAAGAATGACATTGGAGGGTCCACTTCTCACGTAAGTGTCCATGTATCGTTCCGTGACCTGGCTAGCCTGTCTAACCGCTGGTTTAATGGAAACACCACTCATTACCGTAACAGTGCGAAGCTGCGTATTAAGCTCCATACTTTCATTGCTGACATTGGTAAAATCCGAATTTTGTGAGCGTACACGTGCATTTAACTGATCGAATAGTGTGTCGGCTCTTACAAGTTCCGAAGCAAGGGAGCGTGTACTCTTGGCTTCGCTTCCCGATCCGGTAGACGGAGGGCTCGTCCCAGGCAGCGTTGAGTTGCCTACTTTTTCATAACTGGCATTCTGTGAACGGTTCTCCCCTTCAGCGATTACCCGCTTCATTTCCTCATTGATCTTGCGAGCTTCTTCAATCTTGGCTTGTGCTTCCTCCAGTTTCGTCTGGTGAGCCTGCAGTGCTGGCTGTATGATCATGCTTATGCCTATCGCCACATTCCCTACGCCTGTTCGATAACGAGCCAGCTCTAGCATGTACTGTTGCTCGTTGAATGGCAGTCCCTCATCCATTTGTTTTTTATTTAGATAATCCGCATAACGCGCCGCTACTTCGGCAGCTGTCTCAGGCGTCTCTCTTAACATTTCATCGTAAATGGCAGAGGAAGGCGGATTCATGATCAGTGCGGGCAAACCCTTCAGCTTATCGGCAGATTCCGTCTGATTGGCGATTGCTTCGTCCAGCAATTCCTCACGTTTGTCATACAGTTTTTGCAATTTTTTGAGCAGATCCACAGTATGAGCAGCTTCTTTCATCTCTTCTGACATCGGCTTAAAACGATTGACCACTTCCAGGGTAAAATCAACCGGCGCTCGATATTTCATATCCTCCTGAATCTGGCGATTAAAAATATCGTATCTGCCCAATTCACGCTCCATGCTTAGTGAAGTTGTATCCCACTGGATATCCAAAATTGGAAATCCATCTTTCACAGCTGAAGGCTTCACACTATCATTCAACACTTTGGCCATGATAGCCTCACCACTGCTGTCACCGTATCCAAATAGACCGTATTCCCGCAGGGACGGATCATATGCTGACATCACAGATCTCATCGCCGCATGCGTCATTCGTTCTGCCTGTACTTTGAAAGCAGCAATACGTGCATAATCAATGAATATGGAAACAAACATAAAAATTCCAGCCAAAATCAAGATCAAGAACACGGTTACGGCTCCTGATTCACCGTCTTTTTTTCTGAACAGTGCTTCCTCCTCCTTTCCTCATTTTTTGGTTTTGCCAAAATGCTGTACAACCTGTCCCGCTTCAGCGGCAGTACTGGCTGCGGCCCCGCCCTTGCCTTTAAACTTGGCTGCATAATAACGGACCAGATCCACGGTTCGGATGAATTCCGTCGGCTCTACAACTGCAGATGACCCTTGTGTTAGTACACTGTTACCTGAATCAAACAAAAAAGAAGGCAGCGGTAAAGAAATCACCTGCTCCAGCTTAGTCGTTACTTTTCGCTGGATCAGCGAGTTCTGATATTCAATTGTTCCGTTCATGCCAGAAGGCATGCCTTGTGCGGCTTGGGACAGTTTCTTTTCCGATAGACTTCCGCCTTCCCCTGCGGGTACTGACACAATAACCTCATTGTCCGCTCCCGCCCAACCAAACATTGCTCCGAGCAATCGATCATCAGTCAGTCTCCAGTACAGGTTGTCATATTCCCCAGCCACAACTTCACCCGTCGTCGCCTGCTTGTGGCTGTTGTCCCAACTGTAGGCGGCACGTTCAGAGGCTGCATAGGCATGTTGGTTCAGAAATGTCTTTTGATACATATACATGGAGAAAAATAAAAGCAACACGAGAATAAACAACACAATAGGGAAGACCAGGGAGGCTTCAATGGTGAAGCTCCCTTCTTCCTTTTTGAATTTGTTATTCGAAGAACTCATTACTTTTGTCGCTAACTTGACCAAGCAACCTGGTTACCAACGTTTTAATTTGATCTTTGAATATCAATGCAATAATGATAATAACGCCAATAATCAGAATCAGCTCCAACGTACCAAGCCCGTCCTCTTCCTTCCAAAATCCAGTTACTTTGCTTTTCATCAATTCCAGCATCCCAATTCCTCCTACATATTCATCATCATAAAAGCAGGTGCTCCGATCATCACCACAATCGAAAAAAAGATCAGTACCATCGGAAACACCAGTTTGGAAGAAGCTTGTTCTCCCTTAGCCCGACTAACGGCCTTACGTTTCTCCCACAACACATGGGACAGATCCCGCAGGGCCAATACAAAGTCACCTCCCCCTCGCCGGAAATTCAGCAGCATTGTTGTTGTAAATATCGTAACTTCCTGCACACCACAGCGGCGACTGAACTGTTCAAAGGATTGTTGAAACGAGTAACCGTTGTTCCAGTCGTCCACTGTCTTTCGTAGCTCATTATAGAGGGGGTGATCCCGTTCTCTCTGACTGGCTACACAGTGAACAATGGCACGCTGTACCGTTTCTCCCGCACCAACCAGCAAGACAATTCGGTTCAATAACTCCGGCAGCTCCATGAGTATATCCTGATCTCTTCGCTGTACTTTGGTGTTAAGGTCTTTGTAAAGGGCGAAGGGCAGTGCAACACCCAGTGCCAATCCACCTACCATACCGCCAAGCCCCATGTCCCCAACGAGCGACAAAAGGCAGCCTACGAGCAACATCAGCCATGAGTAAGTCAGCATTTCAGCACAGTAGAGCATCGTTTTCTCTCCACTGTGCTGTATGCCATACATTTTCTGAATGGCATGCTGCATGCGGAACATGAGCACAGGCAACCTACGGCCCACCTCGAACTTGTCCAGTAAATACAAAAAGGGTCCATGCAGCTTCTTCAGACGTAATCCTTCCATATCCAGTTTGCGCAAATGTCGGTAGGTCTGCCCTCGGGTTCGATCCAGCACCAGCCACCCTGCTCCGAGCACCCCTCCGAAAATAACGGGAAGCAGCATCGTGTCAGCTCCTTATACTTTGATATCCATAATGCGTGTAATCCACAAATAACAGCAGGCAAGTAACGCCAATGCCCCGCTGGAGATCATATATCCCATCCCGCTGTATAACGGCTCCATAAAATCCTTTGCCGTAAAGTTCAGAAAAATTAGAAAAATAAATGGAGCGGCAAACATCACTTTGGATTCAAACTTCTTCTGTGCCACTGCTACCATGATGTCCTGCTGAATATCCAGCTTCTCACCAATGACCGCAGAGGTTCGCCTCACCACTTCGACCAGATCTCCACCCGTTCGCTTACAAGTGATGAACACATCGGCAAAGTTTGTGATATCCTCAATTTTGGCCCGATCCGAGAAGTCTTGCAGCGCCTCTTCAATGGGCTGGCCATACTCCATCCGCGTCCTCAAAATGGTGAATTCACGAATGAGATCTGTATCCGCCTCAGGATTCAGCATGCGCAGATCCTCTACTGATTCCTTAAATCCATTCTCTACCGATTTTCCCGCAGCCAGCGCGGAGGACAACGCATATAATGCCTGCTTAAAATGTAAACTGAGAGTCATTCTTCTTCGTTCCAGCAGTACTTTGGTCCAGTGTTTTGGTACCAATATACACCCCGCAGCCAATATCAATCCGGCCAACCAGTGATGATAGAACAGAATACCGACACCAAAGAACAACAAACCACTAATCAGCATGCAGACAATCCGCTGTCTCCGGGATAGCACATATACGGTGTAGTCCGTTAACGCCTGCCTGGCCTCACCCAACTTCATCACCTACCAATAAAATCATCTAATTTACGTTGTTATCCGATTCATCTTACTCATCACTATTGCGTTCTATGTACTCGTTCAGCCATTCCCCTAGCCCTGCTATCTGGATTTTATCAACTTGTCTCAGCGTTCCAACTTGAACGAGTCCGCCAATAATCTTGCCTTCTTTTTCTTCGATTTCCTGGAAACGAAACAGTGGATTGAGCAGTACTTCTCCGTCCTGCATGCCAATCACTTCGCTAATCTCGGTCACCCGACGTGAACGGTCGCGCAGCCTGGATAAATGTACAAAGATATCAATGGCCGAGCTGATTTGCTGCCGAACAACTGCAATGGGAAGATCCGATCCGCTGAGCACCATGGTTTCCAATCTGCTGATCATATCGGAGATCGTATTTGCGTGTCCCGTGGACAACGAGCCATCATGTCCAGTGTTCATGGCCTGCAACATATCTATTTAAAGGTAAAAAAATACGACCTCCAGTTTATAATTTCTACTGTAGATCGTATTTTTTAATCAGTTCCAAATATACTCATGCCTGTAAAGCAATTCAAATTTATCTTGATCATTTTTCTTGTCGAATATGTAACTTACAATGTCACTCTTTAAACAATTCTCTAGGAATATAATTGTATTAACATTAGCAAATGTTACTGATTTACCTACAGCTTTATATATAGCTCCTAGATCATCTAAAAATAAATTAGGATCAGTCACCCTCGTTGAATACTTTATCGAATTAATGTGACCTCCTCCATTTCTAAATTCTTTTAGAACAATATCCAAAACACTATTATCAATGATGTGGTAGTTATCAAGATTGAAAAATTTGTAATCATAATCTCTTGCGTATGCAATATATTTTTGAAGGTTTGAAATTTTGCTTTTATAATCAACATCATAAATTTGAATATGTTGGATGTTCCTAGAGTCACATAGTTTATATGAGTTATTCTCGTGATAAGATATTACCTTATCAGAATATCTAGTTTCATTTAATAGTGCATTATTAAACCTAGTTTTATTTGTACTGACATCACCGAAGATTACAATGTTATTTTGATTTTCAATAATTTCATGAAGAATTTCCATTAAATGTGTTGCTCTATCTTGAAGAATTACTGTTTTGTAAGATGCAATAAATTCTTGTAGGGTCAACCCCTGATGTTGAGAAGTTTCAATTTGTACATAAGGTTTAGTAGTCATGGTAAAATGCGAAAGAGTAAAGTTCCCAATAAAAGAAACCTCCACCCCCTCATTTCCATCACTTTTTGTTTTTTTTATGAATGCGATGACTGATTGAATATCATATAAATTCTCATTTATAATTTGTGTTCTAATGCCGTATTTCACCTCAGCCATGAGGAAGTCTTTGCGTACATCAATTAGAAGAACTTTCTCTGTGACTAGCATACCAATGAAACCAAGACCTAACGAATAAAACTCAAATCTTTCACAAAATATTTTTAAATGATCTACATTAATAAAAGTCTCTCCTATATTTTTTAGCCAACTTTTTAAAGTTACTATGCTAAACTTCGGATGATTTTTTTGATATTCCTTAAATTGTTTCCTCTCTTTGTGGTATTTTCCTATTAGAGATTGATAATCTACTACTTCTAATAATGTAATCAATTTCTTTTCAACAATATCATCAGAATATCGATCAATATAATTAGAATATGTTTTTATAATTTTTTTTAATTGCTTAACCGTAATTTTGTTATAATTTAAATAATTCAATTCTTTTTTTTGTAGTGTTTCGATGATTGAATTTTTTACACATGATTCAAAAAATTCATCTGCTAATTTATGTAGAATTGGCATAAAAAACTCACTTTCCACTCTCAATTCCATCTTATTATCTATAAAATTTTCAAGTGATAGCACAGTTCTTTTTTTAGTTTCTTCTATTGACTCTACTTTACTCAAAGCTTCAAACTCAAAGTTTAATTTCTCTGAGAATTCTTCCAATATGACATGAGTGTTTATATACATATACTTTTCTTCTTCAACTTCTGCATTCATAATTTTACTCGCTAACATGGAGTATCCATTTCTTTTCTCTTTACTCAGCGAATTTCTAAAATCATCTATAGCTTGTTTAAAATGAGAGTCAACAGTTCTATTATGCCTCAACAAGCACTCAATAATGTAGGCTATTCTTATTTGGGAATCACAATTTTTATAAAAATCATCCATTTTAGTGTTTGAATGCAAAAATATACTTGTGCCATTATATCCGTTAACATAAAAATTATATATTGTTTTACATATTTCAGGACTGAACTTATGAAAATCATCTTTATAAAATTTCACTTCTCTTAAATTGAATGTTCCATCTTTAAAAAAACAAGTAACATCCGAACCGCATTCAAGTCCTATTGAATCTTCATCACTTGTTAACTGTAATAACTGTTCTACTGCAACATATATCTGTTTGTAATATCCTGCGATTGAAGCATGTGCATCAGTATTTAACTCCATATGGCTCAACTCCCTATATATATTTTGTCGTTACTTCCTCAGTAAGCTGAACTTTTGTACATGATCATTGATAATATCTAATTGATCCCAATTCATAAATTTCCAATTTATTGTTCTAATTGTTTGTTCTTCATCTCCTTGCCCTGGTATCCACAACGTTGAAACAGAGATGCTACTAATAAATTTTCTTAAAATTATATTATCTAAATTATCAAGGTCAATCTCACTGAGACTTTTCATAAAATTTTTATACTCGATATGAACTAACTCTACCTCCTTTTCAATATTATTATATCTGTCAATTTCACTCTTAAGTCTTTCTATTTCAAATTTAATTAAAGAATTTCTATCTCCGAATTCTTCATCATCAATTATCCCCTTAGACACTAACCTAAAATTAGTCTCTTTTTCGGCTTGTATTTCTAACAGTTTCAATCTTGCCTCAGCAGTAAGATTCTTAAAATCCTCCGATTCATATTTAGATTCCAGTAGTAGCTTGAAATTAAATTCATGATCTTTTGTATTTGAAATAAAGTCAATCAACTCTTCTTTTATCCATTGTAAAAGTTCCTGCTCTCGTTGAAGATTTCTATATTTGCAGGTGGTCTCCCCATACAGTTCGTGGTTCCGACAATAATAATAGTGGTGAGTTGTTCGGGTCGTTTTCTGTACTTTCTTTCTCATACTCCCCCCACAATTTGAGCAATAGATCAAATTAGAAAACAAATGTGCACTTGAATATCTTGTATCTACACCTTTTTCAGAGTCATTAACTTTAGGTCTTTTGTTTCTTTCAATTTCAACCAGCTTAAATATTTCATCAGATATGATTCTTAGTGATTCATCTTCAAATTTAATTTGATTTTCCTCAGGTATCTTCTCAACTAAGCCCAAGTTAATATTAGATTTCCTTGTTCTATGCAAAGTTGTGTGTCCCGTGTATACACTGTTATTTAAAATTCCAGCTATATGACTCCCCGTCCATCTCCCTCCACGTTTACCTGGAACCCTAAGTTCAATTTCAAGAATTTTGGCAATTTTATTAACACCATATCCCTGATATAAATACATATCAAATATTTTCAAAACAATATCTTTTTCAGATTCATCAATAACTAATCGTCCTTCTTTAATGACATATCCGTAAGGCTCACGCCCAGACCAAATCCCTTTACGGGCAGCTTCTTTTTTGGCCCACTGAACTGAATCAGATTTCGCTCTACTTTCTTCCTCAGCCAGAGAGGCGAACAGCTGAATCCTTATTTTATCTGAACCATTCAAAGAGAAGGCTTTAATATCTTCAAACCACACTCCGACACCCAGACTCTCCAATTCATCTATAGTTATAAGCATATCTTTAACATTTCGTCCAAATCGGGCAACAGACTTTGTAATAATCACATTAAAAAGTCCCAATTTAGCGTCTCTAAGCATTTGCTGAAACGCTCTGCGATACTTGGCAGACTTAGCGCCACTGAATCCTTCATCTATGTACCCTTTGAATGGTTCACTTTCTTGATTTCTACGGCAAAAAATCCCCGAATCGGCAAGTAACATATTTTTTTGATTCGCATACTCTATTAATCCAGAAGTCTGGTTTTTTATTGAATTAACTTGTTCATCTCGATCCGAACTAACACGACAGTAAATTGTACACATAGCTTTAGAATTTTTCAAAACAAGACCTCCACTTAAAAATAATACGATATATATTAAAAGGTTATCACAACTTAAAAATCAAGCCTACTATAAGTTCATTGGATAAGAAAAAACTCCTCAAAATGAGGAGTTAGTTAAACCTGGATTTAATAACAATAGATTTCGTTTATTTTCTTCTCTTCACTTACATATTTTTCAATTTCCATGCAAAATTCAGACTATGTATCTACTTTTTCAGTGGGGAATCTTACTTTAATATAATCGCCATTCTTTCATAAGTGAAATTTCTTCTAATAGTTAGCGTGCCACCGTCTGAGTTATTAAGTGTAGCTACTGGGAACGAACCTGAATAGCTTAAGTCCTCAGGATTTTCATATTCTTCTATTGCTGTTTTTCCTAACGTTACGCTTTCTGATTGGAGCAAATAAAGGGAGTTACCTACCTGATGAAATCTTCCTGTGTCAGACTTTGAATAGGGTAAGCCCAGATGTTTAAATGCCGCAGCCTTAGTGTCAAATCGTCGAAAAGTTTGTTGTTTCGATGGATCAGTTGTATTTACTACAGTAAATAGATAGTGAGGAAAGCTAGTTGCTTTAGCGCAATTCCTCGCATTCGTCAATACTTGTATATTATCTAAGCTATATCCGTCTTTTTCATTAATCCTGTCTATAGTTGGCCTGAAAGAATGCTTAAACTCATTTTTCATGTACTCTTCTGTGACTTCTTTCCAAGACAACCAGAACCCTTTCTTCTTATCTAAAATAGCTAAAAAAGTTTCCTCTTCATTCTTCCAACTACATTCAACATACTTGTACATGCCAGAGTTGTATTTACAATTAGTTATCCTACTATATAGACTGCCGTGGAGTAGAAATGCACTGAATTTCTCATTTTCGGCTATTATACTATCTCCATAACATCTTTCTGCGAATGCCAATGCGCGTAACTTATAGTCAACGTAATTTTGATCACCATATATATTAATCCACTCTTCTAATACTTCATCTGCTATGAGACGTTTTGCCAAATATGTTCTCTTCCTTTCTTTATGAAATATTAATTTCAAAACAATTTTGAGTCCGCGAAAACTTTATCAATTCTCCAATCCAATGTAATCCTTTAGATTTTCACAAAAACACGGGACTAATTAACCAGCTTCTAATAAATACTTCTCCCTCACCTAGTAATTTCGAATTATGTAACCACTAAATCTGAGGTATTTAAAGTTGCAAAATCCTACATTAACACAACATATAGTAAGAACAAATGTTTGACATACCTATATGTTGTTAAGTATTCTATACTTGTACCAATATTCCCCATATAATGAGGAGGTGAAATGAATGGCTAAAACTAGTACTCGAAAAGTATCATCTGCCAAGATGTCTACTAAAGCCTCTTCTGTTCTTCGAAGTGGCTCATCTAGCAAAACTGCTAAATCTTTGGCAGGATCTGTGCTTGCACAATCTCGTGCAGGACGTAAATAAACCAAATTCGAAAGGGGTCATTCAGATGGCTAAAAAGATTAAAATCAACTTGTCTGGTTCGAAAACTCAAATCAAAAACCAACTTAAAAGAGCAGAGAGAGAAATCACAAGAGACATTGAGAAACAACTGGAGCGTCAACTCAACAAGTTAAGATAGTACTCTTCATAACCTTTTATCTCCTCCAGATGCCGGATAACATCTGGAGGAAACCTTACAAACTCTTTATTTCGAATAAAGTTTTTAACAATGACTTGCCACTACTAATCACATATTGATTAGACTATCCCCTTCTTCAATGGTAGTGTCACTTCCCAAATGGGTATGAATGGTCGATCCTTGTACAGAAATTAATTTACCGTTCAGTGTTACCCTTGCACCATTGCCTGTTGTAATTCGTCCCTGTCCACTTCCACTTGTACCAGGACTAATAGAAATGATTGAACCGCCACTATTTTTAGGTGAAGGGGATGGATCAGCTATCCATTGTTCTGTCGTGGCGTCGCCCACACATGCAACAGGAACACTATTCACTGTAAATTTGTTACTGTTTGAAGCTACAGCACCAGTAACTTTAGCTCCAGTACTGTGAGTAGTTGTAGTGTATAGGGGAAAGCCGTCTTCATCGCGTCCATACATATAACGCTCAACGTATAAAACGTGACCACTTTTATTGGAATCCGTTAAACGTGAACCTTGTAATGCTACTTTAGCTATATAAATCTTCCTTTCTTTTACATGAATTTCAGATAACGTTGTTCATATGAACCCTGTTCTGCGTAATCAATTACTTTTTTTCCCTCGTCATCGCTAATCGTGATATCAGGTTTCATATCAATGATTTCACCAAAATAAAATTTGCTTTTTTCCAAAATACTGAACATCAGCGCTGTTTTCCCCTTATTGTCTTGAACATCGGGATCGAGGGCATTACGATTAATTGCTTTAAACGCTTCATAATTGTCCTCTTCGATTACGAAGATTAACAACGTTTTCCCAGAGTCACTATCCTGTGCGTTCACATCAAGTGTCCCATTGTTTAGAGCTGTACGAATTTTTGTAGCATCCAATTTTCCGTCTGTGCTATAAGTCTCTTTCAAATTCTTCACTTTTTTACTTGTTGTTGTACTGGTGTTAGGAATGGTGGTGGTTCCAGTTGAACCATTGTTTGTTGTTATGTTGCTAGTCGTTACTCCTTCTTTCAAGGACACCTGGGAGCTTGTTACTGATTCAACAGAATAGCCAAGAGCATTAGCAGTGTCACGCACAGGCAGATACAGCCGACCATTTACGTTCAGTGGTGATTCGGAAAGTTTTGCTTGAGATCCGTCAACTACTAGTTTTACATTAGACTGTGTTGCTTTTAAGTAAGTTGCTGCCCCTACTGCTGTGCCTGCTGTTAGGGTTACCCCTACCACAGCTCCAAGCATGAATGTAGGTAATCTTGACGCTAGTTTCTTCATAATATGTACCCCTCCGATAGAATAGTTATGGTATAGCTATTCTTATAAAAAACTATACCATACCTATCGGTTGATTAGGGTTTAGTGCTTAGATTTTAGTTTGTGAAGAAGTTGAATCCTTTACCATGGAAATTAAACGTTCCATCTGCTGTAATCTCCATATAACCATTGGTGTTCCCCACCTTAACGGGACCACCATCAGCCATTGCCGTCAACTCCTTGGTTGTAATGAAAATACGTCCATTTTCTGAATTCATATCAATTCCATCATCCGATAAGTCAACACTCCGAATTCGTCCATTGTTAGATGCCTTGTAAACTTGCTTGTATCCACCATTGTACTTTGTGTTAACCATTCTAGCTCGATCATTAGCTCCACCATCACCTGTACCAATTTTCTCAACTGGCTGAGCCGCATCGCCAGAGCCATCAAAGGTAATCTCACGCTTGATCTTCATGTTCTCCTCAGGAAGTCCATATGAGTAGGCAATGATACCTGTATCTTCAGTAGTCAGGATACGTTTCTCACTGTCTTGCCAGTATAGTAGTCGATCACGGGAATCTTTCGCTTGTTCTTTGGATGCGACTTGCACTGTAATATATCTAGTACGATTATCTTGGATATCAATGTAATCAATATATTCTCCAACATCTGCGTCCTTACCTATCGTTTTGAGTCGATTAACAGTCAAATTGTTAATATATCCGTCATCGGCAAGGATTGTATTAACTTCTAGCATCTCAGCTACTAATTTACCCACATTGATAATGTCCAGTTTATCCATATCCATATATCCAGCCTCTGTATCAATAATAACGTCTCCCGCTGGGCCAATAAATTTACCTTTATGCGCTACCAAGTTCCCGAAAAGGTCTACACTAAACGGTGCATCATGGAAATTCTCAGATCCAGCCCACATCCCAATGCGGGGAAAAATCTTGAACACTCCTGTACCATCACGTAAGGTAAGGGATGATCCTTCAATTTGTGCATGTGCCTCAATCATTTTTTTAATGTTCTCGGTGTTGTCATAGACTCCTCTATCACCCGGATACCACTGGAATGGTTTTTCTTCAATTTTCTCAACAAGAATCTTGCGAATGCCCTGTTTTGCTAGAACGTACAGTTCCAAATTTCCACCAATTTTCTCACTGCTTGCATTAGCATATGTATTTCTGTAAGCTTCAAAAACGTCATTTGCTGTTTCTGTTTGATCTATGAAATATTCATTATCATATTTACAGTTCACACCAGCATTGTAGTATGCGACCTTATCATGAGCCTTAATCTTCTTAATCTCAAATTCACTTCTTTGATCCAGCTCATATAACACAGGAGAACCATTTTCAAATTTTGCGACAACTGTCATATTTACTATTTTGCCGCTATCAGCTATTTCTTTTACACCCGGTCGTTTAAGATAGTAGCGCTCAAACCAATACTTTATGGTTTCCTTCAATGTATTGATGCTTCTGTCTTCCTTAGTCTTGAACTCATCGATGATGATTTTTGATAAATCTGCATCCCCCGATGAAAAAATAATCATATCATCAACATGATGAATCTTCTCTCCTTTGTTATGTAGACGGTATGATATACCGTTCAATTTAGAAGAAATAGCCGTATCAGCACCCATATATAGAAAATCTTTGTTAAACATAACCTGACAATAACTCAATTAAACAACTCCCTTTTTAGTTTTTATAAATTCAGTGAACTTGTTTCGATAGATCTCATATATTTCGTAGGCTTCTGGTGTTTGAGCAAGACATTCCATTTCAAGGAACATTTTCACAATGTGAATAACAACGTCTTCGTTTTCTCCCTCAGTAGAAATGTAGGCATTCTCTAGAGCAAGATCATTGTAATCTTTAATGAATGCGCGCTTGTCTTTCATAGAGAGCCTATCTCCAACTTCATTTGATTCGAGAATGATTAAATTCCCGTATTCGTCTCTCTCAGCATGTAGCATAGTAAGACTCTCGATTTCCTTATTCCATTTGTCATTCAATGGAGACAGTATCTCGTTTAAAAATCGGTTCTTCATTCTTTCACCTTGAGCATTCATCTTAAGGTTGAGGATATACTTCCCCAACCATGGAATGTGATAATTAGGTATTTTCAAAACTATTTACACTCCCTGTAACTTTGACTTAGAACTCAATAACAAGCGCTTTAACCTCATTTCCTTTACATACATATTTTCCTTCTACACGCATTTCAAAATCTTTTTCAATTGCCATCAAAATTTGCTCAACTTGTTCTTTGCTATATGTATCTGCTCTATTTTCATATGCTCTATTATCTTTTAACAGAAATTTAACTTTCATATTCACATATTCCTCTTCTACTATGTATTATTTTCGTCTATAAATATTCTCCTAGTTAAACTAGATAAAACTCGTCTACTACTCTTCTTCCTTCGCGTTGCCCTTGTTACTTTTCCTTAGATCACTTCCAGCCCAGCCGCTGCATCAACTTGTACCATCTATATCTAACCTTCCACGTATCTCATCCCTCCCGTTCAATTGTGTTCCAAAGTGTCTGCCTTGAAATTCGTTTACTTTGTGTAGTCAGTTTAATTCAGAGAAATAAAAACGTAAACGTGAATTTCTATAAAAATTTGCATTCAGATATTCCTACATTCATCACTCACCTCCCTTCAATGAGTATCAAAATTTGTCAACTAAATGAGCATCTAAAAGCACCACATAGAGTTAACTATTCTTTAGTCTAATGATACAGGGTGCTTTAAAACGACAATTTAGTTGACAAGCAATAGTACTAATATTTATGAATAGTAATCATCTATTTTGTCTCTTCAATACATTGGATACATATTGTCTCGAACAGTTCATTAACTCAGCAATCTTAGCGTTTGATAAACTTGTATCACTTTGCTTTAACTTTCTAATTATTGAAGCCTTATCGTCTTTATCTTCTTCCAAATCTACTATCTGATGATACACAGAACCTTTAATATGTAATGGAATATTTAATTTTTTTCTCAATTCTTTGTTAACCCTTGCTTTCAAATATCCTGCTTTAACCAATATTACAGGCATATATGCTGACAGTTTCCTCAATAGAAATGTATGCAACCAACTTTGAAATCCTTCATCATGGTCATCTACTTCTAATAGATCCAGTTCCGACTCTCTATTCGTTTTAAACTTGAAATTGTCTTTGTACATTTGCTTGTAATCAATATTCCCACTTCTCAGAAGTTCAACTATCTCTGAATCACATGTCCAACCCTTAGTTTCCATTTTCTCATTAACCTTTTGGTGAATTAAGTTCGAAAGTCTCTGATTCATCTCAGAAATGTCCTCCTCTACACGTTCAGGGAAAACACGATTTGTTTCCTCCACTCCACATAGACCAAGAAGCTGTTCCCTTTTAAAACTCGAAATCGTCAAATGGTTAGAATAAAAAAATTTACTCATCTCTTCAGCAAGCATAAGTCGCTCTGTATCCATGCTCACGATCTCGTAATATCTAGCCAAATTTCTAAATGTCTCTCCATTTCTAAATGAACTCTTTTGGTACTCCTTTACTTTCTTTTGCATCTCATCAGGCAACTCATCTATACCAATTGTGTTGAGCAGATACATGAAGATCATAATAATTACTTTAGTATTGGCCTTGTTAATGTTCTGTGCGCTTGAGTCATGATTTAATACTTCTTCAATCACTTTTCGAATTGGCGCAAACACTATTGCGTTGGTATTCTTGACCTCTAGACTTTTCATTGTCGCAAGTTGGGGTAACTTTCTCCTTGCAACTTCATGTATCTGAATTAGAAGACTAAGTGTACCCTTTGTTCGTAAAAACTTACTCAAAAATGGGTAGTTGTTATGTAAATCTACGTCATACTTGAACCGTTCAAGAAATTCGATATTAAAATCAATCAACTGTTCCTGATCCATTTGCCATTCTGTTTTGACCTCAGCAATATTGTATAGTTGCTTTAAAAAATCAAATGCTTTATGTATAGGTAATCTTGTCATTCGTTCTATTACTTGCACGATATCATAATGGACACCACATCTACTCGAATGGCATTTGTAAAACCACTTGTCTTCATACTTGTAGATGTTTCCACTGCTTGAATTACTACTATTGTGAAAGATACAAAGAAAACGATCAGATTCTATCCCCAGTAATTGTTTTAAATTCTGTCTTTTTAAAAATTGTCTGATATCATTGCGATCAATGTAACAAAGCTCAGGCTGGTTATCTACACCTAACCTACTTTTTAATTCTGGTAATCCCTCAAACCCACGGCTTATCAGTGAGATGTTTCCAATATCCATGTTCGAGTAATCTATACCTATTCTAGCTGGAAGTCCCTTCTTAGAAGGAAGTAACTTGTTACTGTATGTAGGTGCTTTGTTCCGATTGACACATAACTGTGAGTCCACCTTAATGATTACTCTTTCAATTGTTTCTTTAAGACGTACAATAAGTTCTGCTGCATCATACCTAATGTCTCTTTTAAATGTTCTAAGCTTTATCGTGAATGGATCATTAGGTTCTTTTAAATGCAGTGTATTGGGCACCCTTAATAATCTTGCTGGATTCTTGACTGCGGCATCAGCATTGAATATGTATATCAGTAATCCTTCTATTGTTTCAAATTCATGTCTTTGAGCTCCAGTTTCAAGTAAATAATACACATGATAGCCATTCTTCGTTTCTACAACAGCACTCGGTGGAATCCCCCATTCTTCCAACTCAATTATGCGCTCATTAAATAACTGCTTGTAACTGGATTTTTGTTCGTTATTTAAAGAGCTAAACCCTTCTTTAACTAACTCTTGCAAATCATTTCGCGTTCCTGTGAAGCCTGATGCAACAATTTCATGCTCCAGTTCATCTTTTATGTCCATATCTACAAAACACGCCCGAAAGTCTGTTATCTCTTCATTTTTATAACCTCCACCGTTAGGTAGATAAAATATTCCATAGCCTTGTTCATTCCATTCTTCGAATTCTTTAATAGCTTCTTTGCTATAATATTTCATTTTACTCTTGTACACTTTACTATGTTTTTTTCCTTCTAATATGTACTCAAAATTAATCTTTCCACTCCCAAATCCGGTTTCAAAGAACTCCCTGATCTTTTCATTATTCAAAAAGATATATTTCTCCCTTCTATGTTTTAAAAGATATTCGATTATCAAAGAGCAATTATTAGTAATAGTTACTCAACATCCTTAAAAAACGGATCTTCCTTGAATCCTAGAACATGATCTGGAGGCAATAACTTGTGCTTATAAAGTAATTCTTCCAATTCCAACGTAAAACTATTTTCTGATGGGATACCAAATGCAAGCCGATTTTTATTTTCGAATATGTAAAGTAGTGTTTTGATTGCTTTCACTTCGTTTGAATTATCTTCGACTGTTATTCCATTGTTTGAATTTTCATAATATATATCCTTTTCAAGAAAATCGCATAAAGAACTTACCAAGTTAAAATGGCTTGTTAAAGTAAATTCACTGGTTATTGACTCGTCATAAAGAACGCCTCGCAATCGTAAAATTACCTTCTGTATTCCAAGTTCCTCTTGCTTGGCTCGAATATCTCCCTCATGCGGATCAAACTTTTCGAAAACTTCATGCTCAATACCATCCTCATCAGTAATTTGTATAGGTATTTCCAAGGTGTCTCTTTTAGACAGTCTGTTGAGATAATTGAGTTCTATTTCTATTTTTTCTACTTCGGTTAATTCTTTTTGAAAAAAATACTTTTCCAATTTAAATAATCTAGCCAAGTCATCAATTTTAGAAGAAGGAATTTTTCTCTTCCCTCTGATCCAATCACTTACTGTTTGAGGCGTAATCCCTAATCTCTTGGCTACATCCGTATAGCTCCCTCCAAATATTTTCGTTATGTACTCTAACCCAATGCTCAATTTGTTTCTTCCTCTCTGCTTATGACCTAAATACAATATATCAAATCATAATCAATAAGTCAATAAATTAAGACTTAATTTTAAGTCAATATTAAAATTTGTTTATAAAATATTTTTTGGGTATTTAACCCATAATTTATTTTTTATTGATATAAAAATTACAAATATCAAACAGTTTCCCAAAACACTTTAAGCTGTCCTCAAAGAAAGTAACTATATAGTTAAAGTATGGCTTTTCTAATTTAATGTATAAACGCTCCAATATTTTCAAGTAGATGATTAAACACGTTTTCGGGTATATTAGTCATCTACTTGGCTCCATCTTTCATGACTCAGTAAAGTAATCCAAAGGGTTAACCCACAGCTGTCATAAAATCAGGTAGTAATTGATCTTATTAAGGTGGTCATTATGAGATATAAGAAAAGGTATGGATATAAGATTATTTCACGTTATCCAGACGAAGACCTTGCAGTTCCAGAAGAAGTTATGGAGACGCAAATCCTCAATTGGATGGAGCATGTTCTACTGAGTTATTCAAGTGAGAACCAAATAGAAAACAGTCAAAATTCGGAGGATTGATTTTTTGATGAGAGTACTCAAAGATCATGAAAAGCTAACCAGGGAAGATATTGTAGCCTTGATCGATAAGATTAAAGCTATTGTTTATACACGAGTATCATCTGATATACAAGTGGATAACTACTCACTTGGATCACAGACACAAATATGCGTAAAGGAAGCAAAAGAGAAGTTTGATATCAACGAAGATGAGATTGTTGTTTTACGAGAAGAGGCAGAGTCTGGAGATAATCCTAACCGTCCAATGCTCAATTACATCTTATTTCTCCTTGAAAAAGGAATAGGGAACAAAGTCATCTTCTTGCATCCTGATAGACTGAGTAGACACTTGCATTTACAACAACAGATCACACATAAGATATGGGAACTTGGATGCGACCTTCATTTCGTCGAATTTGATCTACAAAAAGGCAATGCAGAATCGATGTTAAATTACAACATTCAAGGTTCTATTGCTCAGTACAATAAAGCTAAGATTCTTGCTAACACGAAGCGTGGAAGAAGAGCTATGGTCGCTGACAACAAAATTCCTGGAATAAACAAAATCTATGGTTATGACTATGATAAAGACTTACATACATTAGTGGAAAATAAACTTGAAAAAGAAGGGTATTTAAGTATGGTAAAACTGGTGTTAGGAGGCTCAACTTGTTCTGAAGTTGCTGAATATTTGGCTACTAGAAAATATCCCCCTCCCAAAGGAGATAAATGGTATCAGACAACAATTAGTCGTATATTAAGAAATGAGTCATACATGGGAACCTTTTACTATGGGAAGACAGAAGTTGTGCGCTCCTATGGGAAGAAAAAACAATTATCAAAGCCCAGAGATGAATGGCATGTAATTGATATTCCTCCATATATAAATGAAGTAACATTTGAGAATTTACAGAAAGTCCTTGATAGCAATACTAAGAACGGAGGTATGCCATCAGAATATAACTTATTGAGAAGTATCGTAAGATGTGGAAGGTGTGGAGCAGCCGTTTCGGCTGGAGTTACAAGTGTAACCCAAAGTAGGGCTCTTAAGTACTATTCATGTACGCGAAAAGCAACAAAATCATTCAGTGTTGAAACCGGTGAACCCAATTCAACTTGCAGAGGAGCTAATTTTCGTGTCGATATAATTGACTCTATTGTATGGAATGAACTGTCTAAGTTAATCTTTAGTCCAGAAACATTAATTGATAAATTATTAAAACGATTATCAGATAAGAGTACAATCAATGAAATGGAACTTAGAAAAAACTCTATCATTAAAGAAATTACAGAAAAATACAAGTCCAAAGAACGATATATTGACCTTTATGCTAATGGGTTTATTACAACCAAAGAGCAGTTATCAAGTAAACTGCTATCAGTTGAGAATGAAATTGCTGTATTTCAGCAAGAACTATCAGCATTGAATGAAAACTTAGGTCTGAACAGTGGACAAAATGATGTACAATTGAGATTACCGTTGCTAGAGAAATATCAAAAAATTATCAAGAATGAATTGCAAATGATAGACATGAGAAAAATAGTTGGCATACTTGTCAATAAAATAGTCTTACATGATGATAAACATATTGAGATATTCTACAAATTCACCTCTAAGAGTCATTTAATTAGAAGTGATACCTACGTCTCTGATTCAGTCAACTTCGATAAGCTTAAGTGGGTAGTTGAATCCCCCCCTCCTAAATGGGAGAATATTGAATACCTATACCCTGACATGCTAAAAATGTACAACGAAGACTTGCTTAGTTTTGAGCAAATTGCAGAAGCCACTGAGACTGACTGGTGGACGATTAAGCAAATGTTTAAGGCTAAGGAAGCCTTGCTGCTATCAACTAAAGAAAGAGGCATTAAAAGACGAGCTCGTGACTTTGAGAAGGTATACAATCTTCACTATGTTGATGGACTAGCCTTCACTAAGATATATAAAGAACATGGCTTGAGTCCGACTTACTGTAAACAGGTGCTTGAAGAAAACATGTATAAGTTAAAAAAATGAAAAAATCCCCCTATTAGTCCTCTTAAAAGGATTTTTTAATCCCCTCATACCTATGGAGGGCTATTTTGTGTAGATGGGATCGCGTTATGGTGTCGGTTTTATCCAATAGAATTTCCCTGATTCAAATACAACTCTCGTGTCGAAGTGGAAGTGCTAGGCCACTATTCTGTAAAATGGACACTATTTCAAATTTAAAATATCCCCCATGTATCTATGTATCGTCAATGCAATAACTTAGTGATCAATTGACAAGTGCTAGTAGATATTTTTCCAGAAATCATTACTTTCTGGGTGCAAATGTGCCCCTATACCTTTATGTGAAAATAATTGACTATAGAAAACCTACACTCTTTAGTACCCTAGCCTTAATGGTTGGGCTTATTTCTACCCTCTCTACTCCACCACCACACCAAAAAGTAAAGTAAATACTTTACATACTGATAAGTAAAGTGTATATTTGACTTATGAGCAGGAGGTGAATACATGACCTCGAAAGAGCATGAGGATATCATAAACTTGATACACTCATTAGCAAACCAAGATAAATACGTCTTGCGAATACATGCAAGGCAACGAATGGATGAAAGAGGTTTAACGGATGAAGATGTAAAGGACATTCTTACAAACGTTAACCAAATCTTACGGATGGATGAAGAAAATCCGGATGGAATTACAACTTATAAAATCGAAGGAGGCTTACATAACCACAGGTTGGCGATAAAGTTCAACCTACCTGAACTTATTATTATCATTACTGTTATGGATAGGCACTCATAGTGCTTATCCTTCCTAGAAGAATCATTTAGTACATTAGAGAATCATTTAGTACATTAGAGAATCATTTAGTACATTAGAGAACATTTAGTACATTAGAGAACATTTAGTACATTAGAGAACATTTAGTACATTAGAGAATCATTTAGTACATTAGAGAACATTTAGTACATTAGAGAACATTTAGTACATTAGAGAACATTTAGTACATGAGGAGGATTATTTAGTTATATGAGTAGTATTCTAAGTAAATGTGTAATGTGTGGGTCGGAGGATCTGTCTGAGATTACTTATACAATGGAACATAAAGAGCTCAATAAAATACTGGTAATAGAAAATATTCCTGCAATTCAATGTAACCAATGTAATGAAATATACTTAACTCCTATAGCAAATAGATACATTGATAAACAATTACGCATATTCCGTTCAGGCGGCTTTAATAATCGTGCTAAAGAAGTTAGTAAGAATAAAGGGATAACTCAAGAGGAGTTAGGGAATAGAATTGGAGTCACAAAACAAAGAATTAATCAAATTTTAAAAGATAATAATTTAGATGCTCAAACAATGATTAAAGTTGCTTCCGCAATAGGCGAGCCAGTTGATAGTGTGTTTGAATTTAAAACCATACATCAAGAAAACGATAAGTTCTATTTAAAGTAAGGGACTCTAAATGAGTCCTTTTTTTCTCTACAGCAAAAGACGATTTCATTTCACCCCATCATAATAAACTTGATCTTGTTTAGGATTAATTCCCGAATAACAAAAGGCCTAAGCACATGGCTTAGGCTAGTGACTGCTCATACTCTTTAACTCTACGATACCAAGAATTAGGCTTCATCTCTGCCCTTCGCATAGCTTCTACCGCTGTGATACTGCCTTGTTTCCATTCTGTGTATGCTTGCTTAAACTCCTCGTTTATAGCTTGCTTAGGTCTACCGAACACTACACCATCATTCTTGGCAGCCGCTATTCCCTCAGCCTGTCTATCGTTTATCTTTTCCCGTTCTCGTTCAGCCATATATGATAGCAGTTCCAATACAATACTTGATATCACTTTCTCTAATCCATTCTTGTATTGCCGTGTGTCAAGGATAGGCATGTCCAGAATAACAATGTGAGCGCCTATGTTATGGGTAATATCTTGCCATTCATTTTTTATCTCTTGAGCGTTACGTCCAAGCCTGTCCAACTCTTTAACGAATAGAATGTCCCCTTTACGAAGCACATTCTTCATAGCTTGATAATATGGTCTCTCAAAGTTCTTTCCGCTCTGTTTGTCTATGAAGAAATCGCGATCCAGGATACCAAGATCTTTCATTGCTTCTAATTGTCTTGATTCATTCTGATCTTTAGTTGAAACTCTTATGTACCCGTAATGTCTAATTTCACTCATAAGACTAACCATCCTTTGCTATGTCATTAGGTTTATTATAGCAAAAGTGTTTCAAAATGTATATCAATATTTTTGGAATATTTCATATATATTCTTAGATAATTTGACATATATCATAAATACTTTTGACACACTCTTAAAGAGTATTTCAAAAAGTATACTTTTAGCCACACCTTTTCAATCATAGGAACGTACTAATATGGTACTGAAACACATTGTGAAATTTTGTAGTCCCTTGGGACAGTGTGAGCCTGTCTTAGAAATTCGTCTCTGTAACCGGATTCTGACTGAAGCGGACAAATTACAATCACATAAATCATGATTCCAATCGTGTACGATACAACAACTATCCATTTATGCTGTTAAATCAACGTTTTAACTTCTTTGTCAGGTCAATTTATCCTATATCGTAAGCGCAATCGTAGAATGACCATCAACACCCTAAAAAGCTATTCGTAGCAACGATTTTAACAAATTAGAAAATTTTGTAAGTTTACGATTGAAATATCAAAAAATGTAGGTAGGACAAGGGATTTCAGCGTATTTTAAAATATCAATCGTATAGTAACAGGATTATTTAAAATGATGACTTATTTAAGCAATATTTTGATTTTTTTCACGCATCTAAACAAAGTAGAACTTGATAATTGAAATTCAATAAGAAAATGAATTTATTCTTCTTCAACATTAACATTCATGTAGTCAGCCAACATTACTAGCATATCTGTTCTAACCCTGCTCATTAGTGGATTCATTTGATGTTGATATTTGCGGATTGAGTAGGAAATAAACAAATTGTCCTTGGTTCTTCTCTGTTCAATAATTTTAATGTATTGTTCTCGTAAAGCCTTCTTCAACTCATATATATCAGCGGTTATTCTATCTTGTAATGCGCTCAAATAGAATTTCAATTCTTTTTTTAAGATGACGTTGCTCTCATCTATTCTCTTCTTGTCTTCCTCTATTACATCTAAAAGTAATGGCATTTCGGCGTATTTTTTCACCAACTCCAACTCTTCAGCACTTTGTTTCATTATTCGAATATTCCTCCTTTTAGTCTAACCGCAACCAGTTTCGGTATATCAATCCACTCGTAATCGTCTTCCCATTCAACTCTTATTTTCTTCCCTATTTCATTAATATTTGAAATTATTCCGCTGACCAGTCTTATCGAATTCAAATCAAAAACTTCAAATTCAGCCTCTTCTGTATATCTATATGATATTCCTATGTTTTGATAAATATTTTCCAACTCATCTTCGTGTAAAAGAGGTTTAGTTAAATCATTATCTTTTGAACGATGTTCAATGATTCTCTCTTTATGCTGTGGAAGCATCATGCGACTCGATTCCCATATTCCATTTGCCTCAAGTTTTTTACTCATTTATAGTGACCTCCAATTTTATTTGATCTGTCTATGGCCTGCCCAGCAGAGGTAATAGAACTTGCTCTAAGTATGGCAATGTCACCATAACGATCCTTTATGTCATCCATGACCTTATCAATCGCACGTTTTTGTTCCTGATCATCAAATAAAGACAGTTGATATGTCTCGGCATTGGAGAGGTTGGACAGAGATATTCCAACTCGTCTTACAGGTTGACCGTCCCAGTGTTGACGAAAAATACGTTTAGCTATATTGCATACATCTACAGTTATATTGGTTGGATCTTGCAGTTTAACTTGTCTGTGAAATCCAGTTGGGTGATCAAAGTCAGCTCCCGATAAACTCATTGTAACTACACTACCCATTAATCCCTTTTTACGTGTACGTCTACACACTTCTGTACATATATCTTGAATGACTACTTCAATCTCCCAAGCTTCTGTATAATCCCTAGGCAGCGTCATACCGTTCCCAATATCCTTTTGTACACTATGAGTATTAATTGTTACTGGAGAGTCATCCAGTCCATTTGCTACTCTCCAAATAACCTCTCCGTTTACGCCCCATTTGCTTCTCAATTTTGACAGAGGAGTATTCGCAAGCTGTCTTATTGTTCGAATGCCCATTTTCCATAAATGTTTATCCATCCTAGACCCAATACCCCACATATCACGAATTGGTTTATCGCCTATATGCTCATGGAGCTCTTCTTTTCTTAGAAAGAATACTCCACCATCAACTTTCTTTGCGATCATGTCACAGCAAAGCTTACTCATCACTTTGTTGGTCGAAATGCCTGCTCTGGCATACACTCCCGTAGCATTGTAAATCTTGTCTTGGATCTGCCTTGCTAAATCAATTGGGTCATTTCCAAAAAGATGTAGAGATCCGGTCACGTCCGCGAAAAGCTCATCGATGCTATAGGGTTCAACTAAGTCAGTAAACTCCTCAATAATGGACATAATTTGCGTAGATACTTCAATATATTCTTGCATATGTGGCCTTACAATAATCAACTCAGGACACTTTTGAAGTGACTGCCATAATGGTTCAGCGGTTGACACGCCTTTTGCTTTAGCTAAAGGACATGCAGCAAGTATTATTCCCGAACGTCTTGCTGGATCTCCTGCAACTGCCAATGGTTTGTTTTTATATTGTGGCATTTTAGCCTTTTCAACACTGGCATAAAACGACTGCATGTCAATTAACATGATTGTCCGCTCTTTCTTCGCCATTACTATCACTCCCATAATCAAATAAGAACATTTGTTTGTATCAGTATTATAAACCGAACATGCGTTCTTTATGCAACAGGGAATTTTTGTAGTCCGTATCATTGAAAAAGTTATATAATACATTAGGTATTCTATTTCACATAACAAGGGAGTATTAAAATGAAGGACAAGTTAAAGGGGCTAGTGATCGGTATACTGATCGGATCAACCATTACAGGAGCAACGGCTTTTGCAGCTACTACTACACCAATTAAAGCAGTAATTCAGAAAGTCAGTCTCTATGTAGATGGTACTAAGAAGTCCACAACTGATGCAATAACGTACAAGAACACTACATATGTACCAGTTAGAAGTATGAGTAATGCAATTGGTGAGAAGGTTTCATTAAAAGGGGATAATCTTTATATTGGCAAGCAGCCAACTGTAAAAGTTAGCTTAGATAAAGCCTTTGACTTAGTTTACAACAAAATAAAGAAAGATGCGGATAAGTACAAACTTCATTTCATGGAGGATGGCACAAGTGAAGGGAGATATGTTATTCGTGCATATGAAAATTTCCCCGACCATATAGCTACATACGGATGGTATCATGTTGATATGAATACGGGTGCAGTATATTGGTATGATCTTGTCAATGATAAAATGATAAAGCTATAGGGTGGATTTCTCCACCCTTTCTTCTTGTAAAACTTGTCTTTTACCAACAATATTAAAACGAAAGGTTGATAACATGAATTTCTCGATTCGAGTATTACAGACAAATGCTAATTCTCAATTTGATCTACTAAAAATTTATTCTGAAGACATGGAAGAGTCAATAAAATCTCAAGCCACATTGTTTGCAAATCGAGTTAAAGGACTTGCAGCAAAATATGAGGGTGAAGATCAAACAATGGTATGGGACGAAAACCGTGAACGCTATTTTCAGCTACATAGCACGTATCCCAATTTACTGCGATCCTCAATCCTCTCTTCCGCATTAACTGAATTGGAAATGGTAATTAGAAAAATACGCAACGAGCTGATAGAGAATACAGATTTAAACATAGTTTCGCTCCAAAACAAACAGCTCAAAGGAGCAGAACTTCAGAAAGCTATACAAAGCATACTTAATGCGATCTCTGTTGAGCCTCGATTAAAATTAGAATGTTGGAGACAGCTACAGTTCATAATCGAGGTAAGAAATAGAGTCATCCATAGCGGTGGACAAATTCACCCAGTCGACTATAAAGACTTGTACATTACGATAATGGCCATTGAAGATATGAACGATAAACATATTGGACTAAGCTATTATCACGAAGTTGAACTATTAGAAAATTTCCCCACCTTTGTGTTAGATGTTTGCAATAGTATACTCAATCAAACTGTAGAAGAATTATTTAAATATCAAGATAAAAAAGGAGCACCTGAGTAATTGGGCGCTCCTTTTTTATTGAATTGTTCAATTCATTTAATATTTCTATTTAATATATGGCTTGTGTGATACTATACATGTTGAATCTCAAAATTTGGAGGGAAACATGCGAAATAATATTAGATATTTAGTTGGTTTATTTTCGGTTTTTTTATTCTTTTGTATTCTGGCTACTCCTACAAATGCAGCAAAAGGCAACACCCTTGATAATTCTTATGCACCAGAGGAAACAGCAGTGTTTTTGGATGGAAACATTAAAGTATTAAAGCAGAAAACTTATCTGGCTGATGACAACAATTTATATGTACCTGTAAAGTTACTAAATGACCTAGATAACATCAAAGTGAATTATAGTAATAGCATCAGCATAAGCTCTAACAAAGGTAGCTTTAATCTCGATAAGTCAAATTCTCAGATATATCAAAATACAACTTACATATCTTTAAAAATGTTTTTGAGTATTACGGGTTATTCAGCTAAACACATTTCAGAAGGCTTTTCGGTTTTTATTTGGAGTAATAAAGACGGTCAAACTAAGTCTAATAAAATCATCAACAACTTTACCAAGATTCCTGAAGGGGTTAAATACTATCTTGGTTCAAAAGTGTTTATGTACGATACCAACAAAACAGGATGGGTTATTGATCTTAAATACAGTGGATATTTGACTTATGTCACTATTCTCCTGAATGATGGAAAAACAATCGAAGAAACAATTCTTGAATCAGAGCCTGACTCCTTCTGTTTCTTTTTCCAGTATGAATTAATTAAGAGCGGATTCAAGGGGAAATACTACTGGGCAAATTCCAATAAACTTCCTTCTTCGAGTCCATTACATAATATCGAGAAAGTGTATTTTACTTCTTTAGATATTAAAGATGGAAACCTTGTAATTAGTGCTAATCGAGCAAATGGGAACAAGGTGACTCTAAAATTGCTTCTGCACGGATATCCATCGTCAGATATCTACAACTTCTTTTATTCTACAAATCCAAAAACGAGTTATCCAAACTGGTCTAAAAAAGCGTGGGACAATATTGCTAACAATAGTATCTCTATCGGCATGACGACAGAACAGGTACTTATGTCATGGGGCAATCCAAGCGATATAAGCACTTACAACGGTTCAAGGGTTGCAACTGAACTATGGTCATATGAGTATGACTATCTCTACTTTTATAACGGAATATTGGATTCTATTTCTACATTTTGAGTGGTCTATTAGACCACTTTTTTCATTTGAAATATGTATTTGATGCCTCTTCTTAAAGTGTAGACTAGTAGCCTGTCTTTGCTCCTTACTGACTAAACATTCTTTTTCAGATCTCAATAAATCCTGGTCGAACTTTAGATCTATTTCAAGGTGAACACATGCAATTTATTTGCGTGTTAATTATGAAAAAATGAAAAAGGATTCTATGTGAATTGGACTACTCAACAGAAGAACGAGAACTCAGATGACGAATTAAAACTATGAGAAATCAAAGTTACATTCTATCCTCTGTCCTTATAAATTTAATTTAATTTGATAACTGCCGATATAAACTTTATAAATAAGAAAGCGGTGGTTGAATGATCGAAGGTCTAAAAGAAAACTGGTTACAATTTTTGATTCCTACTTTTTCACCCTTGGTTATTATTTCAGGTATACTTTTGCTATTAGCAAACAAACATGAGAGAATTTTGTTTACTCCCAGAAGAGCACTTTATCGACAACTAACCAAAGTACTTATCTTATCAATACTCGTAACTATAATAGGTTGTTTTCTTATAAACTTAACAGCCTTTTTTCTAAATAAAGAAGATATTATAGATAGTTATTTTGATCTATTCCTTCTCTTTATCGTTTACCTTTCATTAATGCCAATAAATCTCAGATTTGCTGAGAAGAACGACATAACATACCACTGGGTTTATCTTAAGAAATATCATTACGTTCCCTTACTGATACATAAAGTGACATTTAACAATAAATTGATGCTTAAATCTTTGACATCTTCTCAAGATAAATATGATCAAGGATTTATTATCATTGAAGAAACTGCAATCCTAAACAATGAAAAAATTCACTTTATTGGACCAAAAAAAAAGAATCCATTCTGCGTAAATCGTCCAAAAAAAGAGGATCTATTATCGGCGGTTGAACAAAACAAGCCAACAACTCTTGGAGATGGTTGCCACTAGGCCTTTCATTATTATTAAGCTGATTTTTTTACTTCACATTGCTTATCTCCTAACTGTTTATTCTTTTTCAAATTCTTTAATTAATTTGACTTATCTTATCTACTTCATTATCCAAATACTATACGTAGACTCTTCTGAAGGAAAAATACTCTAATGAAGAATATACAAACACAACAAAAACCCGCCATTTAATTTGGTGGGTTTTGTTATTTAAACTATGTGAAATCAACATTTCATGTTATCCCTAAAAGTCTGAATAACATCCTTGATCATTCTTTTCTTATCTTCGTTGCTTGATAGTTTTAATCCTCTCCCAGCCGCTGCATAGAAATGATGAAGCAGTACAACACGTCGATTTCCCCAATAGTAAAGAGAATAAGCCTTATCTGCTTTGTAATCCTTAACGAGTTCCAAGGACCCTAATTGCTGATTTCTTGATACCATCTCAAGCAGAATATCACAAGAGTTACTACCATTACAGACAATCCAGCCATCTTTTGAAAGTGATTTATGTATCGTATCAAAGAGTAAAGTTAGATAATTTTTAAATTCAGGAATTGTATTAAAGAGCTTTTCAACATCTGAACTGTGTGGTTTAAACCTATGCGAGTGAAAAGGAATAAATTCTGCAGCGCAAAAATTCTCAAGTGATTTAATAACTTTTGCGCTTGTTTCTTCCTTAGTTAAACCCTGTTTAAAATCCAACCAACTTGTATATTCCCCTTCAATTAGAGATGTCGCCAATGGTGTCATTTCCCTATAATACCTACCAATCGGCACGGCAACATGTTTAAATATACCTTCCGAGTTATAGAATCTTGAATATTCCTCCCAAGTGGATAAAGCAGCTTCTTTCTCCTTGACGGTTTTGTTGGTACTCTTAGTGTCTAAATGAGGATTCAATCCCAGAGTTACAAATTTAATCTCTTTTCCTCCAGAGGCGAAAGGTACTGGAGCAATCATTTGTCCCATATACTCACTAACCAATAATGTTTCATTTTTTAAGCGAAGCGCTAAATTGAATCTGTTCACTATTTCACTGAAGTCAGAGCTCTGAATATTTATGTCACCAGTTAAGTTGTCGTCTTTAGTAAAACAAGAAATTAGATTTAGGAATTGCTTTTCCACATGGATACCCCCTATCAAAATAGATCAAACTTGCATTTTACTCGAAAACAATTATGACCAACCCAATGCATTGTTCCTTAAAAAGGCAAGCTTATCATCCACTCTCTTCATATGTTGAGACAAATTTTTTGAATAGAATATATGAGATTCGGTAAGAACATTGGTTTTGTTTTGTGTCATGCCTGTAGCTTTACTTTTATTTGAATTAATTAACATGATGGAGTTCAATTCTAATCTAGTCAGTTGTGTTACAACATTACCCTTTGAATACTTTGGAGCCCAAATAACGAATTGTATTTGTTTTGCATTTAAACTGTGTATTATTCCCCTTAACTCTTGCCCAAGATTTTGATTTTTATAATAGGGATCAATAAACACTAGGTCAGGTTTGTAGTTTTCTTTTAGCATAATATCTAGATCGTCATAGCCATCGGAATCACAAATGTACTTCAAGTTCATATGATCTCTATAACGTTCATTTAATTCTATATGTTTATTTTGATTAAGCTTTTCCCTTATTTGCATATCAAAATCTACTTCAAATTTATTTAACAATTCCAGAACTAAACTCCACGAAGATTTATAGAGCAGTTTTTTACTTTTGTCGTCTATTTGTTTCATCTGTAGCAATAAATATGGGTGTTGCCAGACTTCATTATCCCATTCAAGTTTATCACGATTCATTATTATTCTAGTAATCCCCCTATTTGCTTCAAAATAGGAAGTTTCTTTGTATGTCTTTATGTTAACATTATATTTTTCCAACGAACCATGCGTTTCAAAATAAGAAAATTTCTCTCTATTGAATGCTTCTGTTTCTACTAAACTTTCTACCAGTTCGAGCAGTACACAGTGCTTCCAAACATCAGCAAAATTCCCTGCACCTTTTGCCAATTGTCTTCCTCCATTCTCAAAACTCCAAATAAACCATGCCTTTTATTCAAACTATTTCTTATTTTGAATCCTATAAACCTCATATCCTTGTTGGACTAAATCATGTATCGGAAT
The DNA here is from genome assembly GCF_057835695.1 of Paenibacillus sp. GL_099_B. Classification (NCBI taxonomy): domain Bacteria; kingdom Bacillati; phylum Bacillota; class Bacilli; order Caryophanales; family Paenibacillaceae; genus Paenibacillus; species Paenibacillus sp. GL_099_B. The sequence goes on along the minus strand of NZ_CM174430.1, from coordinate 1,543,722 downwards.
ATTGTAACTCCAAGATGAAGAATCTCCTGTATTTTTATAACCACATTTCTTACTGAATTCAGAGGAGTTTATGGTTTCAGTTACTCCACACCCATTAGAGGTTGACTGGGATATCCTTGAGCTATATCTATTCGCTTTTTCTTCCAGATCTTCAATATTCATAGGGTTGTTTAGATTATTCATAATTTCATAAATTAGTCTAAGTTGACTATACGAAGCTAAGAAATCAGGTTCAGCTAACAGAGAAACTGATTGAATTTTATTATTATAGATACCACCATAATCATAATCATCATATGTATAAACAAACATATAATTCCAGTTATTTAGTCGATACATGTATACTCCCCTAGAAGTGTTTTCCTCTTCTGTACCATTAAAGTTGATAACAGTCTTTAATTTTGCGATAAACTCATCTTTATCAAAGAGTAATTTATCTAGTTCAGCCTTATCAAAATTTTTCACAGTATTGGAGTCTTGTATTTTTCTTGTTACATAGTTACATCCATGAATAACAGATCCAAATATCATTAAAACTACCACTAACAGAAATAATCCAGAAAGATTTGAAGATTTATTCATTAATTATGCTCACTCCCATGCGACCGCTAACAACCTTGCTGTATCTCCAATTGTATCTCATTGTTTAACCAGAATACCTATTCACCGTTATCGGATAATGGTATATCTCAATATCCTCTTCAATGAACCCTCTACGCTGAGCCGCTAACAGTGTCTCGTACATGTTCTGTCAGCCTACAGGATTATCAGTATGTATGTATATCTTATCCGCTCTCAATCCGTGTTCACAGAAGTACTTAACTAAGTCATATCCATTGGGTAGCTCTTTACCATCCACATCTTCACCCAGACCATGGTCTAATGTAAGAATATCCACCTCTCTAGTCTCAAGTATATGTATGGCTTCATAATATGTACGAGCGACCACGAAACCTTCTGGACAGTCTCTGAGGTCGTCTACGTAAAGGTTGATCTTATCTGTCATGGTCGCACATCCTTCACATATACAATGTTTATGTCAGTATCTCTATTTCACCTTTTTGAATGAAATGTCTGTAATCACGTACATACTGCTTATTGTCTGCAGCATCATAAAAATACTCTAAGTCTTCGTCTTTTGAGTCTTTTTCTACATAAATCACAGACTTAAAACCTACATATAAAGTCTTGTCCTTTATATCTCTCACTATTGCAATAATTTTATCTGTTTCATCTTCGTCTCTTCTTGGCATAATTTATACTCCTTCCATTTAAAGAACATCTTTCATCTACCAATAGGTCGCATCCTCAATGTTCAATTCAAAGACCGAACAAAACAAATTATAAATATGTTTTGCTGCATCATCATCTCCACAAAATTCTGGAGATTGTGCTACTGTTATAAAATCCCAAGGATAATTCTTTAGATAAGTTAATATCTTCACGATCTCGTTATCACTTTTCAAAATCTGTCCAGAATACATATGTGTTCCTAGATTGAAGTAGTCTAAATCAAGGTCAAGAACTTTTGTTCTGCCTTTCAGTAAACTATTTAACTTTCCTGATTCAATTTGACTCTTAAATGCACTAAAACTTGTAAACTGAGCACCTCTGTATTCTCTCCCCATTATGGTTTGATTCCCCTCATGGAAAGCATCTGGAACATTTTCATTTGAAAGGAAAATTATATTATTGAATAATCCCTTAGCAAAAGCAGGGGCTAGAAATTCATCAATAGCGGTCTTTGAAGCATAGTCATGAGAATCTTGTAGTGAATCTACCTTATCCCAACCGTTGCCAACAATTTCAAGTTGATCAAATAAATCGTCTAAATGTGCATCGACGTGGATTAATGAGGACTCTTTGTTGATATACTTTAGACTTTTTGCAATGTCCCAAGCATAATAAGCCCAATTGTGGTCTCGCATGATGTAAACGCGTTTCTCAGGGAAGCAAATTCGATTCATAAGCAGCAACCTCCCTTTCCTTTTGAAATGCCATTTGATCAGATGTCTTCCAAAGTTTAAAAATTGTATTGTGGCAGTTTAACCTCGCCTTTCCCACTATCCCATCCAAGAGTGAACATCGTATATTGATCTCGTTCTACAGGATGTCCACTGTCAACTGTATGAATATTAAGTAAAATCCAACCCTCGCTAATGTATGTATTGGCCTCATTGAAAAATGAGGTCTGATGTAGTTGAGCGATTCTCTCCAAATTTCTATTATCTTTCTCCACATATGCCACTCCATTTCAATTTAAAATTATGAAACAGTCATTTTAGAAAGAATTATTACTACGAACCATCTTTGTAAATACATGAAAGACTAAACTGCTCTCGGGAATTGTAACTGTATTGATAAACTTATAGGCGCTGATATCCTTTTTTATCTCATGACCAGTGCCATATACGAGAACTTCCACAATTTTTTCACCATCATATTTGGGATCAACTAGTGCATAAACAACTACGTCCCCCGCAACGTAAACTGCTGATAAAATCTCCGAATCGAAGGGCAGTATAATGGTTTGAACCTCAGTTGCGTCAAGTTTATATTTGTAAATTGTCTTCATATTATACTTTCACTCCTTAATGGTTTGTATAAAATAGTTATTTCACTTTGTAACTTGTCTTTACTTCAGCCCTGGTCAAATGAATTAAGTCATTACGAATCTCCTTTTCATACCATTTAATGTAACTTTTTATTTCCCCTTCTACAAAATTATTTACAATTTGCTCTATAGTTCTCAATACAATCCCAATAAGTATAGACGCTGTTTCTGGAATACTATCATAATGACGAACATGTGGAAGTACCAAAGCTTTCTCATCCCCATGAGCCACTCTCTTCAATGAGCTTCCTCCATGAGAATAATTTGAGTAGGCCTTATATACAACTTCGTAATATATCTCCTGATCAAGATGCTCAGCTAAGTCTCTTACTGTCTTTAGCGAAGGATTTATAACTGTGTACCATTGCTGGAGTCTGCTGTAACCTCTCTTCACTTCATCATACCGTTCATTCATTGACATATATGGTTCTCGCTTTAACATATTATCCAAGTTGTCAATTAACTTTTGAAAATCTACCCTTGTTACATCAACACCAATTTCAGCATGTAATTCTCTTAGTTTTACTCCATCACTACTTTGATTCATAAATTTTCTATATTCTTTTATTCTTCCTCTAACATCCGCTACTTGATAGGCTACACATTTCTCGTTAAAATCGTCTTCCATCATATATTGCAAATTAAATGAAAGCTCTAAGACTGAACGCACTAAAGGTTTCAATCCATCGCTGTGACCATGTTTAACTAGTATCGCTGCACTATCAATCAGGCTCAAAAACTGAACAAATAAAGTTTGAAAACCCGAGTGAATTTCAGTGAATTTTTGTGGTTCCTTAATCTTGTCAATTAACAATGAACCATAGTTAACTACTTCATCTATCATTCGTCCAGAATTGTGAAGAAGAGCCTTAATTTTATTATTTTCAAAATCTCTATTCACAATTAAATCATTATAGCGCATAAATGTTCCCCTCACTTCTCTATAGAATAAACCTTTTAGATGGTTTCATTTCAACTCACTGTCGTATGCATTTGCAAAAGTAATTCCCACAACCTGAATTTGATCATAACTCTGAAACTCTGCACGAGACTCAATTAATCCATGCACAACATTTGCTGATCTCTGTGCCAGTTCATCTTCATTTAACTTAGTATCAGAATTAATTCTCACGTTCCTGTTTATGTAATCCTCCGTGTCATCCTTACTAGCATACAGATTAACCACAACTGTATATGAGTATCGAGCACCCTTGCTTTGTTCTTTAACATTTTCAGGCATCTGATAATATTTCAACTCTCTAACCTCACTTTCTATGAAATTCATTAATATCTACTTAAATATCTACTTACCGAACAACAATTGTTTAGCTCCCTCTTCTAACAGAGATTTAACAATTGAAAACGATAAACTGAATAGTTCAACTCCTTTTCTTTTCGCTATCTCTTTAGCGCTTTTAACTACTGCTTCGTTTCTTGCAGCATCTAAGAAATCATGTCCTTCCCAACTAATTTTAATTGGTCTATACGCTTCTCCACTAGTAGTAGTTATCTTATTTGCCTCAATTAAGCCATAATCCTTTGTTAAACCAACGTTATACCAAAGATGCTCGTCCTCTATTTCTGAGAAATATCTATCAAAATTCTCTCTCCAACCTTCCTCTATACATTTCAGGATTTCAATTATCAACTCCATGTCTCTTTTCATAAACAATCACCTTCCAATCAAATATTTTTTTCACTGTATCTTATACAACATAACATCTTCTGAAAAAACTCTTTGTATTAATCTCCATACCTTTACATTTGTAGTATTTCTAATATTAGTAAGTACAGCCATGAAGGTTGATGCCACAGTGAATAAAGTCATCTTAGTCTCAGTACCAACATAGCCCTTTTTCTCATAATAGTTTTGCAAGGTCATGGTTTTAGCAAACAATTCAACATTAGGATGTTCTCTTTTGAATTTTTCAACGGCTTCTTCTCTGTATCGGTAGAAATCAGTTGAATTCGTATAATTTAGTATCATAACTGGTGAATGATGCAGATAATATCTTTCTTGTTTTTTGTTGTAACTAAAAAGATATTGATTATTCAATCGATTTTTCTTGTTTCTCCAGTATCCGATTAAGAGGGCTATCTGAAGTGGTGGGACTAGGTTATAAATAATCACTATTAAAAACATAAGGAGCGAAAGCAGAAAACCAGCAACTTTAATAAAACATTCTCTTAGTCTTTTCATATTCTCCTCTATTATCTATCGACTTTAACTGGGGTATATAACGCTTAATGGTAGTCATATCTCATTTAGCTCTCTGACTTTTTAAACCTTCATACCTTGGAAAGTACAGACAATGTAACAATGATTCAATCAAATTTAATGAGAACACTCCAAGCGCTTCATCAATTTCTATGTCTATTCGTTCAACATTATTTTTTATCCAGTTCCCCACGGATGAGCTCGTAAGTGATTGATCATTCATTGATGAATCCAATAGAATTGATTTGGCTAGATTGCTTCTAGAACTTTCTGCATAATAATGATGACTGTAAAATCTAGCCTGGCTGTTCTTCCCTACTTTGCCTATTTTCAAGTATTCATTTTGGTGCTTGAAGATGTAAATATACATTTTTCCTTCTACCATTTTACACGTATGGGGCCTGCCTCTATTTATAACTGTGATTTGCTCATCTGTTGGAAATATATTTACCTCTCTTAACATTCTGATCAAGAAGGGTTGAACTTCAGTGATAATATCCATGAAATCACATCCTGTAAAATTTTCGTTTTACCATAATAATTTCTACGCCTACGCTAAGCCAAGGCCACTCAATACTTCCCTTAATTCTTTGGGACATTCGATTCTGACACCTCTCTCATAACTAACCCAAAATTGAATTAATCCCAATTGATCCAGGGAAGTAGATACATCACTAATCAATTTTCTTATCCTTGGAATATCGGGGTTGGCCAATACCAAGAAAGTCGTTTTAGATTTAATTTCAAGCTGCTTCATAAGATAAAATATTTGGGCACTTGCATGTACTTTAAGCTGTCCACTATCAAACACACTCTCTGTCTGATTGTTTTTTCTAGACCCCTTTGACTCAATAATAAATGAATACCCTTTCATTTCAGCATGAACATCGTACCCTTGCTCTCTGTCTATTGCTACCCTTAAAATGTTTGCTCCCTTACCTCTAAGAAACTCAGCAACCGCAAGATTTACTTCGTTCTCTGTCATAGAAAAAGTATCTGAAGTTTTATTTATTTGTGTAGGCAATCAACCCAACTCCCTAGAGTTATAATGAAAAGCAAATCATGCCGATAAATCTTTGACGATACACTGGTATCCGTCAATTTCCAATAAATTTCTCATGCTTCCCGGCATTGATAGTGCATGAAGAATCCCAACAACAATAATTGCCCAACCCAAGTTATGTGGACTGCATTCGTTATTTAATGCTCTATGAAAGGCTGCATCCCGACCAGAATCAATAGACGGATTTGTTTTTACAGAAGCAGACTGAGTACTTCTAATCACCTTAGACAGCAGCTTTAGAAAATTCTCATTTTCATCAATTTCCTGTGCCCAATTCTTTAAATTTTGAAATCTGAACTTGTAAAAATCTTCAAGAGATGAATTATCAGCTTCTCTTTCTTGATCTAACCATAAAATTGGCAATTCTCCGAACACCTCTTTATGAGCATCACCTTCATATCCTAACGATAAAGTAAGTGCTTCAATCTGCATTTCAGTTAGAACAGGCCATTCGCTCCGTACTTTTTTATCAAATTCTATGCGCTGATCTTTCACCAGGTTAAAATATTCCTCTTTCCATTCCGAAGCAATAAAATCTGGCGGCATTTGTTCGTGTCTTGCAATGTCTTTCATCCATTCAATAAGCTCTGTTCTGGAAAGTGGATCATTGTGATTAATACCAGCAATATAAATTCGCACTAACTCACCTTCTTCTTATGAAAGACTCATTTCTTATATTAATTCATGAGAAATTATTATCAAAACAATCTTTAGATTCACATTTAATTTTGTACCATTGATAACCATACTCAGTTATGTTTGAATGAATCAATAATGTGTTTCCACATCGAATACAATTTTTTTCTGTTAGATTACCTCCTTTATACTCTTCCAGATATGCTTCTGCTAGTTCTATCTCTTCAATTATTGTTGCAAGAGCATTATCACTTATATCGAAAGGTTTCTTATGCCCTCTTTTTGCGTCAATTGAACGAGAAAAAGCTCCAAATCCACCAACCAGCTCATGATGATGCGTGCTAATCCGCCCACCACCTATTTCGAATAATTTTATCATGGGTTCATAAATGTCTGGAAACTGAAGTGCAATATCGTTGCCACTATCAAGCAGATTACACCATCGTAGATAGTGCATGCTTAATAATTTCATAAGATAAAAATCAATTTCTTTGTAGTTCGGAGCTGTAACCAATAGCTCGTCCCATTCATTATCGGCCATTTTATAGCCTAATAACAAATCCATTCCCACATAGATACTTGTAACTTCTTTGGAGATGAACTGTAAATATACACCTACTCTTCGGTAATACTCAGCAATCAACCTAGCATCTGCTTCATATTCACCTCTAGACCTTACCTCTTCGTATCTTTTATTGGAGATTCCAATGTATTGATTCGCGTCAATATTCTTAATTCTCTCAACAGCTAGTTCGTAATAACTCATGAATTTAATATCCTCTTTCTTGCAGAATCATTTATCGTTAATTTTGATTTCTTAAATTTCGCTCCTGAACGATCTATTCAGAAATCATAAGATATTCCAGTAAAAGAAATGTTTTATGTAATTCATTTATTCACTATTTGTATTGGTTGACTCACTATACCTTGATTCTATGGTGCTAATAATATTTTGATATACTCCATATTGTTCATCTTGCCATTCTTGCAAAGTGTTGTAGTTATAAAACTCCTCCGTGACCAAAAGCGAGTCTAGTATTCTAGTTTTCTTCCTCAAATTTGATGGTAATATATGAAGGTTTCTATATAATATTGGCCTTACATGTTGTTTATAGTTTTCGCCATTTAGTTCTCCTAGACCATGATCATTTATTGAAGTAATGGTGTATTCACCATCAGCTTTAAGGACTTCATTATATACTCTAAATTCCTCCTCCTTCTTGTCCTGGAGTCTTTTCATTTCTATGTCCTCAAGATTCCAAATCCTTATCTTATTGTCGCTACGCTCCTTAAGCTTTGTAGATACCACTGTTCCGAAAGTAGCTAAAGCAGAGCCACCAAGTGTACCAAAAACTGCTATCCAAGCAGAATCCATAGCCCTTTCTCCCTTCTATGTAAAAGTATTATTTCACTTAGATAAATAATGGTAAAACTGTGCATACTACACCTACATAACTACCACAATTATACAACAACAAGTTACCATCTACTATGTTTGAAGAAAACTATACAAATAGGAATAGACTCATCCACATGGACAAGTCATACGATACACATTTTCACCGTCATAATTACAGTCGATTCGTGGTTTGGGTAACAGATATAGCGGAGCAGAAGTGTTCAGTGGTGGTCAACTTGACTACTACTCATTCTATCCTTGAGATTTCAATTTTAGCTATACTTAATGTCTACATAAGAAAAGCACCCCAATGGATGCTTTTAGTGTACGCCCTACTATTCTATTTTTTCAACCATACTAAATTAATTGTTCTTTAATTAAATTCAATAAGTCAGCAGGAGTATTTTCGGATATTTGATAATAGGTCAAATAAATGGCAACAATTGCAAGTATAATGGTGACAATTGTTAGCATCACTGTTTTACGCTGTATTGAGAAGTTAGTTTGGAGAGTCAATATTTCCACTGTGCTATCTAGTGTCTTTACTAATGATTCGGAATGCTTGAAAGTTTCATTAATAAGATACAGTGTATTATTGACTATAAATTCATGAAAAGGAGTACTAATGATTTCAGTATTTGTTGGTGTCCATTCAAATGAAGATCTTATTAATCTCCTTTTCAAACTATCTGGATTAAACTCATCTTTAATTCTGTTTAACATGTAACCTTTTCGTTCAATTGTCGATCTCAGATGAATTATATTCTTATAGTTAACTTTCTTATTGGATATTGATTTGAAAGTGCTAATTCTAAAATTAGCGATTTGCTCACTTATAAAGAGAGTGTATTTTCGTATAGCAAGTACGGGTAACACTTCTCTAATAAAATAGTCTCCTTCATAAATGATTTGAGATTCGATTGAAGAAAATTCAGATTCCGGATTATTTTCAGAATTGCAAGTTATTTTAATGGAGTCGTCCAAACTTCTGTCTAGTTCTGCTATTAGATTCCATTGATCGTGAACATAATTTTTATAACTTAAAACACTATGGGGTAATCCGATTGAATCCCAAAATAGATTTGAGCTATCTTCAGATCGATCTTCTTGTTTTATTTTATACAGTAATACACTTGGTGAAACAAGTTCATTCTCATGAAAAAAAGTAGGTAGATATTTGCTGATTTCAGAAAAAAACTTCCATTTCAGCTCTAAAATATGATCTTCCACAATTCTATTTTTTACTGTTTCGGGGAACTCAGTTGTACTACCCCAAAATTTGAATAGCCCTTTTAACTTTGGTCTTAATATTCTTTCTTCCTGAACATTCTTTTTTATAACATTATCGAATTCGGATAAATATAGCTTTGATGGATGTATTTGGAATATAAAAACAATGATTGAAGAAGAGACTTGCGAGGCTTGAATTTGAACATGCTCAATGTAATCGCCTATATCTGTATTTTCTTTGAATTTAATATTACCAAGCAGACTCCAACGTCTCCCATGAATATCCGTTGTTACTTTATTGTAAAATTCATCAATTTGATTGGGATCATTAAAATAGAATGGTGAGGGACGATATAGTGATATTAATTTCTTCATACCATCTTTCATATCTGCAAACTCTTCTACTGAAATTAATTCAGCTACTGTAACAGTCAGAAGTTCAACTTGAGTATCATCAGGAATTGAAACACTATCAGAACTGATTCCCGTCTCCCTTGTTCCCCAATAAATACTCGAAAGAAAATCATGATTATTTCTTTCTTTGAGCTTGAGGAGAGAAAGTTTTCCTGTTAGGTAACGTTGGAACTTATCTATTCGAGAAAACCTGTTCTTAGAATATGGGTTAGTTATTTTCAAAACATGCCTCCGTCTATATGTAACATATATATTAATGAATTATGGAACCATTCAGCAGCAGCAACATCTACATTTTGACATGCAACAAATGGTTAAGTTTGGTCATCCAGTTAGCATCGCTCCGCTTTTGCTTCTCTTGTACCCTCGTACTTACAAATGGTCAGTTTCATACTAATAAATTTTATCAACTCTACCATCTTTCACAACCACTTTAGATCCATCCTTGAAACTATAAGTATTCACTACGTGCTTTTCTGCCCTTCCTGCATTGTTCAATCTGTATCTGTGTGAATCAATTAGCGATGCCTCTCCCAAAATCGTGTAACTTATGTACCTCTCTGGCATTCCTACAAATGGAGAGCTTTTGCCATATACAGCTTTATCATTTTCCACTTCATCTAGTTTAAGTTTATTATTTTCCTCATTTAGTATAGTAATTTTTTTCTGAATATCTTGATTAATATAAACGTATGCTTCTTCAGGTATAGCCATTAATAATCGTAATGCTTTATCAAGATCACCTTTTTCATAGTATTCGTTTGATTTTCTTATTTGACCAGAAATAGCTTGTTTCTTGTACTGTTCCTTCTTATAGAAAATGGGAGTCGTCACCAAATCCAAAAAATAATATGCTTTCATGTACTCCCTTTTCTCTAAATAGCTAGTTGATACGCTATAGAATATATACTGTTCACGGAAATAAGACGTATGCGGTAATAGTATAATCAAAATTATTACTACAAGAAGTAACAATTTCACTCCGAGTGACTTCCTTTTCTTTGTATTGTTTAATGTCAAAGTACAGTTCAAACCCTTTCATATTAATAATCATTTTTTTAAAGTTGATGTATGGGTTGACCTAAGAATTCAGAAGAGTCAGAATTAGTTATCTTGAGGTAAGTGATTTCTTCTTATAGACTGAAACCTTCATAGGGCAATGCCCACTATTAATTTATGTAAACAATGCGCACATCAACCAGACCTCACTTTAACGAACTCACCTTGCTACCACAATTATACAACAACAGGTGTAAATCCACCTAGATTTATAAAACAAAACTTACTAACTCTCAAATGTTAATTGTCCATTTATGCTTTAATATAAAAAACACCCCGAAGGGTGCGAATATCTATTCGTACAAAGCCATGTTGATATATGACTTGTATTGCTGCTCTGATATTAAAATCCCTGCATAGGCTGAATCAAAACCCTTGGATGAATTTGTGAGGTAATTGTTGAAATCAGTGAAACTATTAGATCCGTAGTATTTATTTAAAGCAGCATCTGTTAATTTAAAATAATCAATTGCAGCAAAGTAATTGTTTAATACATCGTTGTATATCTGATTATTCTTCAAATCGTTTTGTATTGAATTATATGCGCTTATCGTTTCGTTTAATCGTTTATTCATGTTGCCTATAGTTACTGAAGGGTTTTGATTCAACCCAATACTCTGATATGCAAGACTATAACCGTTAGATATAGTCTTAAAGTTTCTCCCAAGTCGCTTAATCTCTTAAAGTTATTTGCTGTAGCTACGTATGTTTTAAGAGATAAAGAATCATTAGTCGCCGAAGCCTGTCCAACAGTTACATCCACAGTTTGATTCTTACCATCCCACGTATACCCTACCCCTAATTGCCCCAGCATACTAATTGGTATCATCGTCCGTCCATTGTAACTAATTGCTGGAACGTCAGGAGTCTTCAAAGCTACCCCATTAGATGTGATTCTTATGATCTAATTTCCCTTATATGTTCCCCACACATTAGCAGCGCTTACCGCCCCTGCAAATAACATACTTACCATAACTACTGTTAGAATCTTCTTCTTCATTCTCGTATCCCCTTATTTATATCCGTATTGGTTACGGTTCTCACTCAGTTATGTAGACATTGTTATTATATCACCAGTATGTCATCTAAAGTGATTACAAAGTGGAAAATTATCCACCTTGCAGTTTTGCTGAGACTATGGCAGTTTAGACGAGTCGTATTCCCATTTTAGGACTTCTGAATTCGGTTATAACGAAACGCTACCTCTAAAACTCACTCGTGAAATGAGAGTCAGCTAGAAAGAGGAATTTTCCGTTCTCACAACTCAACGGCGAATCACCTGTTAGTTTCGGATGTAACGAATCGTGAGTTCCATCTACGGTCGTGAATTATCATGTGATTGATCCCGACCATATGTTCCTAGTCGAATAAGGTCTCTTTTCATGAGGCGAACTTAACGTTTTATTTCAAAGGAAAAGTATCACTTCAAAGGGAATCGTTCACTCTAGGACACCATGTCCCATAGACCATTCCGAGAACAAACTCAATATGGTTTCACACTGTGTTAAACAGTTGTACAGTGCGTACAAGGCTTGTTCACTATGAACACTCGGAACACTCGTGTCTAAATTGGACACAACGTCACCGGCAGTTTAGGGGCTACTGAACTTACCGCAATTTCGCGGAAAAGTATTGTTCATGTTATTGCTTGAATTGGATCAATATTAGGTGATATTCCAATATACACAACAATGTGCATAAACAGATTCCGAACAAAAAAAGGACAGCGCAGTTTTGCACCATCCTCATACATAGCATTCAATTTTCATGTTCATTCGTTTCTGTTTCCTGATCAATGTTAACTCTTCACGTATTTCTATCCTACGTTCAACTGTTAAGTCTAACCTAGATCCTTCATTAACCAAGTCTTGATACAAACTATCCAATTCAGTTGTAATGGTATTCTTATGTCTTCGATTGATAAACTTCTTTTCATTGATTGCCTTTGCACTCTCCTGATTATTTAACTTTCTATCCCACTGATACGGAACATCCCTGTACTCCAAATTCATTATCGTTTCAAACAGTGTTTCTGCATAAAACATCCAACTTATATCTCCTTCTTATGCCGCTGGAAACAATGTATCTTCAAGAATCTCTGTGTACATCGTTTCCAGAACAAAGGATTGTCTATTATAATTTTGTCTCAATTTTTTATCCATAACCTTCATTAACACTGTCCATTGTGGCTGTCTTGCACGATCCAGTAATGCTAATGTGAGCATAGCACATGGTGAAGGATATCTGAAGAATACATCAACTGCTTCACGTTGCATCTAAAACGTATCTAGTGTCCAGTAAGATTGCTCTTGCTCTGATAAGTTGTAATGCTCTTCTTCATAACGCTTGTAACGATACTCTTTAATTAGGTTCTTGATAAATTGTATTGGTTTCATATGTTTATCCCCTTTTCGTCACAAACTGTGCTTACTTCAAAACTCACGTACTACCTTATAAATGTGAATCAAATCGTCATTTCACAGATTTTTATGTATCATTTTGTTGTAATCAGATTGATAAGATATTTTTACGTTACAACGTTATCCGTTCGAGTAAAATGTTACTGACAAAATTGAATTTACTTATACAACGCTGTTAACGCCCTGTTAAGATGAATTGAGTAATCCTTTTGTTTAAGTTTAACCAACTCTTTTAGATCGATGTTCCATTGCTGGATACGCTCTTCATGAGCAGGGACAATACTATGTTTAAAATATTGTCGTAATGCTTGAATTGGATTTAACAAGTACATATCAAGAAACGACTCATCTGACATTGGATTAAGACAAAGTTGCTCTTTTCTCATTTCGTTTAGAAGATCGAAAACTTGGTGCCCATTGGGATCAAATGGAACACGCATCATGAACTCATAGCGCAACTCTTCAGTAACCAAGATAGCCTTAAAATTGTCGATAAGAGCAATAGCCTTTTTACTTACGTTGCAATCAACGATAACCTCTTCAATTGTCCATGTTGGTCTAATATACTCGGTTGTCATAGCAAATGGCTCCTTTACTGGTAAAATGGATGTTTTCCTCATGAGTGTCATATGTATCATTCGTTCAGAAGTTTTATTATATAACTACTGTAGTTATACATTAGGGTAAATTCGGTTGATTGTCAACATAATTCTAACTACAGAAGTTATAAAAAAATTATCATAATTATCCTCTAAAATAATTGTTTTCATAACTTTAATTAGTTATAATTTCTTTAAAACTTTTTCGCAAAGGGGATAAAAGATGATATTTAAGTTGGATAAAATAATCGATAAGCTGGGGGTCACTCGAAATAAATTGGCTATTTTAGCAGATGTTCGTCCCAATACTATTAATGATTTAACAAATGGATCAACAAAACGTATAGAGATTGAAACACTTGAAAAGCTTCTTAAAGCGCTGAACGATCTTTCTTCCATAAGAGGATTAGGTATCACTTTTAATGTTCAGGATATATTTGAATTTGAACTAGAAGAAGATTTTCAGATTCAGGACAGTTTTTTAGCTTACAATACCTATAGTCGCATAAAGAAGGCTTTATTCGAACGTGTTGTACTCACCAATATTACTGGTTTAGAAAAGACAAATCTTCTAGAATTAATAACATTGTTTGAAAATAACATTCACAATGGGGTTTATCAATCTCTTGATAGAACGTCTGATCGGCACTTAAAACAAATAAATACAATTCTCTACAAAGAACGAGAATTATTATTAACCTACGGGTTAGTTGAATTACAAGATGGAATGTATTCCGGGAGTTATTTCAAATTTTCTGCCAGAGGTATAAAATTTATGACAATGCTCAAGAAAAATTAACATCAGAATAAAGTCTATGCCCCTTCTCTCCACCCCAGAGTTGGGGCTATTATTCTTCATATAATGTTCAGCTTGTCAAGAGTCTGAATTTTAGCTTTTTGCAACTTGAAGAAGCCTACACCATGAAATTTGCAATCATTTTTTCTTTTTCCTCTAAAGTAACTATTATGAAAAATTCAATCCTCTTCTCTGAAACATACCACACCCTCTAAAATCAATTCTAAGGACTTCACCAAACTTTCAAAGCTGATAATTACTAATGATTAAAATAAGCCGTAGAAGCCAGATGTGAACTCTAAAATAATGGATTATAACCCCTTCAAGCGAGAGCTTTTCTAAAATACCCTTTTTATATATTTGGCCTGCAACATATCCAGCGCTTCTGCCCCCCTCACCTCACCAATGACAATCCGATTTGGACGCATCCGCAAGGATGACTTGATCAGATCCCGAATGGATATTTGCCCCTTGCCCTCGGTATTGGCATTACGCGTCTCCAGCGATACCAGGTTGGGTACCGTGACAATCTGCAATTCAGCAGAGTCCTCAATCGTGATGATCCGTTCATCCGCAGGGATAAACTGAGATAATGCATTTAGGAAAGTAGTTTTCCCCGACCCGGTTCCGCCGCCGATAAAAATGTTGTATTTGCTGCGTACCAACTGCTGCAGCAATTCTGCCGCTTCCTCATGCAGGGCACCTTTACCAATCAGATCGGACATCTTCATCGGTTCACTCGGGAATTTCCGAATCGTCATGGTCGGACCCTTCAACGCAATCGGAGGCAGTACGATATTGACTCGAGAGCCGTCTTTCAACCTTGCATCAACGATTGGAGAAGACTCATTCACAATCCGGTTCACCCCGGATACAATCATTTGGATAATGTCTTCCAGTCGTTCCCTGGACTCGAACTCCAGCGTGATCTGTCTGACTTCTCCTTCTTGCTCAACGAAAATCTCCCGGTGGCTGTTGATCATAATCTCCGTAATTTCGGGATGATCAACCAATGGTTGCAGAATATCCAGCCCTCGAAAGGAGTCAAATAACCGTTGCACCAGCGTATGACGCTCCCCGGAGGTCAGATCATCCAGTTTCGGATCAGAGAGCACTTTACGCTCAATTCCCTGCCAGAGTTCTTCGTCTCCCGCAGACGACGTTAAATCGAGGCCAGCCCTGACCTCGCGACGCATGATCTGAAACTGCTCTTCACGGTCCAGTATCATCTTGGATGAATCCATCATAGCGACCAACCATCACCCTTCTGGATTCGTCCCGTCTGCTTCAGTTCTTCTTCTCCATCCTGTACGATCATGGCGCATAGTCTCTTCACTTCGCGTTGAAAGATCGGTGAGCTAAGCATCACTTCCTCCTGACTCAGCTGTTTCCACGAAGGGATATACGGCAGCACAGCATCTAGATGCAAATCGGGTCTTGGCAGGGCATTGATGACGCTGTCCCGATACTTGTTCACAATGAAACGGGCACGATCCAGTACACTTTCATGCAGATCCGGCCACGTACGCTCCATATGCTGCATCCATTGACCCCAGCGGTGCATAGAAGAGATGTCATCCTCAACCAGCCACACGAATGCATCGGCAGCATCGAAAATCCCCTCACTTCGTCCATCCCAACCTGAATCCCCATCCAGAATGAGCACATCATATTGCCCGCAGTCCGCCAAATAACGGATCAGGTTCTTCGTATCTTCACGGGACATTTGCAGCAATTCCTTTCGATTCGATAACGGCCAGAATACATCCGACTTCAGCGCTTCGTGACGAAGTACATATCCGTCTACCCCTTTAGAGGAAGAATGTGCTTGTCCTTGTTTACCTGATTCCTTCTTGCCCACCTTCAAATCGTAAAGCAGACGTGACAGCCCTGTTTCTACGTCAGATATACGCTGTCCACTTCTAGACAGACCCTTTTCCAGAAACGGCATCGAGCTATCCAGCGTCTCTAGATTGAGATACAGAACAGCATATCCTGCAAGCCCCAGTTGCTTCGCCATATGCATCGCCACGGCAGTTTTGCCACTCCCGCCGGAAGCTGATACAACTCCAATAGAAAGCGTCTCCTGTCCTGGACGATGGGCCTTCTTCCGACGCGGCTGCCGACAAGCATTGAGAACAGTGTCCATCAGTGTAGGCAAAGGTTGATACTTCATCAGCCGTTTTTCCTCATCCACTTCTTCCAATCCTTCACTAAGCATCAGCCATGGAATACCCGAGGTTTCGCCACCGTTACCCAGCCAATTGTTCAGAAACTCCGGTTCCGCAATCACTAGATCCGGCAGTTCCCTGCCTTCCTGTTCATTCATGTGATCCCTGAACGGTTCCCATTGTGAAAAGGCGGTAAATCGTATACCAGAGCCGGAAGGACTCCCTTGTACAAAATCAAGCCAGGCGCTGATATACTCTCTGTCTTTGGAAGCCAGCACTGCCTTAAGAACAATCAATTCTTCTTCCCTCCCTGCAAAAAAAGCACAAAAAAGCACCGTCCAATAACCGCAAGAATATGCAGTGTATGGACGGTGCTTCCGTCACGTGCTATGAATGTATGGATAATATAGCATACAATTTCTGGGGGAGCAAGGGATTTATTCAAACGCAAATCACTCAAGAATGATAAGGTGCATCGAACTCAACAATATTGCGGTCAGGATCAAGCACAAAAATCTGTGCAAACCCGGCAACACTATCTGGTCTTGCCTCATACTCAATTCCCTGCTGTTCCAGCCAGGCCAAAGTCTCCTTGTAACTCTTCACCCAGATCGCAAAATGTCCATCTGTTGTATCGATCCCTGCCTCACGAAGAGTGTGTCCCTGCGGGTGCTGTAACAGATGAAGCTGTTGACTACCAAGGGCATACCAGGTGCCTGTGGAGTTGAAAGGCGGACGTTCAATCTCCTGCATACGAAGCAAACCGGAATAGAATTCCTTCGCAACCTCCAGATCACGTACAGCCAGACTCACATGGTGTATATGTGCATATTCAATCATTTCTTTGACCTCCTGCCTGAAATAGCCTTCCTTCAACTTCCCATCAACTCTAAATTCAATCGCTTACACGACTATACTATAACACCTCGGACTCTGACCACAACGCATACAAAAAAAAGAAAAACACCCCTGATTCAAATCCGCCGAACCTGTCGGTTCACACAAATTCATATCAGAAGTGCCTTCTCCAGAAGATCCACATCATAGTTGCTTTAACCAGGCTAACTTCTCATCAGAGAGAATCACACCTGCTTATCCGCACGCTTTTTATTTAGCACTATCCAATGCTTCTTGCGGGATCTTGATCTCTTCCACGCCATTATGGTTGGAGAACGTGCTGGTCATTTTCATGTCCATCGAGATTTTCTGTCCCTCCTGCTCCATATCCATGACCATGTTGACATCCGTACTTGCAGGCAGGTAAGTTTCTTTGTTGATCATATATTTCATTTTCATGCTGGTAATATTCATTTGATCAAGCATCGCTTGAGTTTGGGCATCCGATCCGTTTTGCTCCATGACCGCTTTGGCCAGCTCCTTCACGTTATCACCGGACACATCAGCGTTAATGACATAGTTGTCGCCTTCTTCCGTAATTTTGGTGTCTTCGTCAATCTTTTTGAATTGCTCCAGCTCACCTTCCGGATTCATGCTTGCCTGCATCTGCTCAATCAGCGGTTTCGTTTGTTCGTCAGGGATTTTGACCCATTGGTCCCCCACCTGCGAATAAATCTTATCCGAAGTGATGTACTGCTTCACGTTCTGCGCTTCCTGTCCGGACATTTCCATTTTCATCTCCTGATAGATCATCATCGGATCTTTGATGATATCCATCTTCAGCGATGTTTTCACCTGTTGATCCTGAGACTGCTCGCCAGCCACCAGTTTCAAATTTTGATCGATATTGGCTTCCGTAGTGAAGCTTTTCATGTCTTTAGTCGCTGCATTCGTTTTCTCAATTAACTCGTCCAATGTAGGGATCTTTGTCTCCTGCTCCGCAGTTGTATTCCCCTCGTTAGACGTTTCGTTTCCAGCTGGCGGCGTTGCTGTACTGTTATCTGCATCGCTTCCGCAAGCTGTCATGCTTACTGCTAATAATGCCCCAATAATTAATGTAGTCCACTTCTTCAAGTTATTTGCCTCCCAAAATAGAATTGATCCGTACTCATTACCCAATTATTTCCGTTATTAATCAATCGTCACCGATAAAATATGTCACACTTCAGCCTTTCAAAGGAAGCGATCCTTAATTTCAGGTGTAGGCAGCATGCACGCTTCATCTTTACCGAACCAGCGATATCGGTTGCGAGCTACCGTGTTATATATGGCATTTCGAATAAATTTCGGTACAATAATCAACACATACAATAATGGATAGGGGAATTTCAATCCTTTGGCCAGACGCAGCGCTGCGGTTGAACGTGTATAATATTTTCCATCCTCAATGAGTACAAAAGTATCCATGCTGTCTGTGGACAGATTGCCCTTCTCCAGCAATTTTTTCGCTACATCCGATTGAAGTGATGCAAAATGATACTTCCCCTCGGGGTCACGCTTGATAATCCACTTCGTTAATCCTTGGCAGAAATGACAGACTCCGTCCACAAGCACAATCGGGTGTCCCTGATGCTGATCTGTTTGATTTGCTGTCATAATCGTGGCCTCCTCATGTGTGCTATTAGTGTAACTTACCCGTTTTGAGCCAACCCGGTCGCTTTTTTTACATTTTATTTAAGTGTAACGGAAAATAGAAAAAGAGCGCAGGCTCTATGCCCACGCTCGTATCTGTTTTGGCAATTACTCGGCAATTGCCTTTTCCATCCATTGGTCGTCGATCATCTGTTGATGCAGGTCACCAGCCCACTGGTCCATGCATTTGCAAATGAAATCTTTGCGACATACCGGACAAGGTGTTTTCTGTAGACGGCTGATATTGGTCAGCTTCCATTCCGGGGAATGGGAGTAGAATACACGGCATTGTGTACCGTCTACCAATTTCATTTTAAATTCATACAATCCGTCTTCCTTGTTGCCACTAGCTAATTCTAAATTTGCAATACGCGGTCTATAAGACATGAATATCACCTGTTAATTCAAATTTGGTTCATGCAATGACACTTCTTAGTACTAAATCATATTAAAGAAATTTTAGTTCGATGTCAACTCAATGCACATTTACCCGCCAAATAGAATATCAAGAATGGTGCCCACCTGACCCTGTTTTTTCCCTTTCAACACATCCGGATCGAATACTTCAACATATCCACAGGAAGAACAGGCGACGAAGAGATAATGATTATGCTGAATATCAAACATTTTGCTAAGTCCCGCTCCTGACATGGATACTTCCTTAATATTGCAATCCGTACCCCTGCATTTGGTACATACAAATCGTCGTTCTATCATCTCTTCAATACTCATTGTCGTTCCCCCTTATTCGAATGCATGACTTCAAGCAAGAGTAGATTATGTAAAATAGTACGCTGTTCAACATGCAATCTCCTGCATCTCATCTGTATTATAAAATACAAAACCCTGCCGAAGGCCAGCAGGGTCTTGTACTCGAACATTAGGTATCCAAAGATACCCTGCTCTATATGTTCCCTTTACTCCTACGAGTCAGGTCTTAAACTACATTAAGTACCACATCTATATTGCCGCGGGTTGCTTTGGAGTAAGGACAGAAATCATGTGCCTTGCGGGCAAGATCCTCTGCTTGACTGTGATCCACGCCAGGCATGCTTACATCCAAACGTACAGACAGTTGGAAACCATCATCCGCCGGATCTTTCCCGATGGATACATTACTTGTTACCACCACATTCTCCAACTTCACGCCCGCTTTGCGTGCCACATTGGCAAGAGCACTTTCATAACATGCACCGTACCCCGCTGCAAAAAGCTGCTCAGGATTGGTCCCTTCACCACCGGAGCCTCCAAGTTCTTTTGGCATTTTCAGATCATGCTTGAGCACTCCATCCGATGAAGCCACCGAACCTGTACGTCCACCTTTGACTGTCGCTGTTGCTGTATATAAAGCTTCCATTACGAATCTCTCCTTCACCTTTAAGTTTTTTGTTGCCTACAATTCAATTTAAACTTCTGGCTCATTTTGAAACGTTGTTGGTCCTTATTCAGCTTTTACATCTTTATCTTTTTCATGCATTGGGGATGAATACAGGTAATTTATCCAGGGTTGGGTAATATACTAAGGCACAATTCACTCTCCGGTAAATTTTGTCCTCATACACAAAAGTTGCACTAGACAAAAATAATTGAAGGAGTACAATGTAAGTATCAACATAAACGTTTAGACATATCAAAAGTAGTTTAATTACGCTTTTGATTTTGGTTTTAAAGTTCAAATTTAATCAAAGGAATGACACCGTTCCTCTTCATATAGAATATCAATACTTCAAAGTCGGGTGATTATATTATGAGTAAAAAGAATCCGTTCAATGCTCCTTCAAATGAGCCATTGGCTGCGGGCATGGCCCCATCTCTCGGGGAAGCCCACAGCTCCATGAAGGTGCCTCAGAACGCTGCTTGGTGGAAAAAGTTCCTAGCTTTTGTTGGACCAGGTTACCTCGTTGCCGTTGGATATATGGATCCCGGGAACTGGGCAACTGATATTGCGGGTGGTTCACAATTCGGTTATACGTTATTGTCCGTTATTCTGATTTCGAACCTGATGGCTGTTGTATTGCAGTCTCTCGCTGGCAAGCTCGGGATTGTCACAGGACGGGATTTGGCGCAAGCCTGCCGCGAACGGTTCAGCATGCCTGTTGTAATAGTGTTATGGATTTTGTGTGAGCTTGCGATTGCAGCCACCGACCTTGCCGAGGTTATTGGTTCAGCCATTGCGCTCAAGCTGTTGTTCAACATTCCCATGTTATACGGCGTCATTATTACCGCTGTCGATGTACTGGTCATTCTTTTACTGCAAAATAAAGGCTTTCGCGCATTGGAATCCCTCGTTATTGTGCTGATGGCGACCATCGCCCTCTGCTTCGGGATTGACCTGTTTCTCGCTAAACCGGATATGGGCGGCGTCATGCATGGTTTTGTACCAAATGTCGAGATTTTGCAAAATCCAGCTATGCTCTACATTGCCATCGGGATTATTGGGGCAACGGTTATGCCACATAATCTCTATCTGCATTCTTCCATCGTGCAGACCCGTCAGATTGAACAGACGCCCAAAGGGAAAAAAGAAGCGATTCTGTATTCCACCATGGATTCAACCATCGCTTTAACGCTAGCCTTGTTCATCAATGCAGCCATCCTGATTGTGTCTGCTGCCGTGTTCCATAGTGTAGGCATGACCCAGGTCGCGGAAATTACAGATGCATACCATCTGCTGACACCTCTGCTGGGAACCACCATCGCCAGCATTCTGTTCGGTGTAGCCCTGCTGGCTTCAGGCCAGAACTCAACTCTCACCGGCACGTTGTCCGGACAGATTGTAATGGAAGGCTTCCTGAACATTCGTATTCCGGCGTGGCTTCGTCGACTGGTTACACGTCTGATTGCAATCATCCCGGCCGTTATCGTAACAGCTATTGCCGGAGAGCACGGAACAGAAGAACTGCTGATTCTGAGCCAGGTTGTGCTGTCGCTGCAGCTGCCCTTTGCCGTCATTCCACTGGTAATGTTTACGAGTGACAAAAAAAGCATGGGAGCTTTTGCCAACAAGCTGTGGCTCAAAATCATCTCCTGGATCATTGCCGGAGTTATCGTTGTCCTGAATGTGTATCTGATTATCCAGACCATTCTGTTGTTCTAGGTTAAATGGAACTACGCGGTATTTTGTCTAACTCAAAAAGGCTGATCAACTCAAGTAACGTATCCCTTGAGACGATCAGCCTTTTATATGTTTGAGCAGCAGTCTAATCCATACCGATTAGTTCTTAAATACTGCTCTTATTTAGTTGTCTGAATTTTGAGTTACCATTAACAATGGAAGAAGCTCCTCCAGTGATTCAATAGTCCAATCTGGACGCTCTGCATCCGCAAGCTCCGGCTGGAACCTGCCATAACCCTGCAAAATCCGGATCGTGTGCATACCCAGCTTCTTAGCCGGAATAATATCATTATCAATCCTGTCGCCGATCATGACCGCTTCCTCAGGTTTACATCCCGCCTGTTTCAACGCTACAGCATACAATTCAGGATCAGGCTTGGACACTCCTTCTTCAGCCGAACAGGCCAGCACATCCACATACTTGCGCAAGCCGTAGCTATCCAGCCGATTTTCCGTCCCCGGGCTCTGATTGGCAATGATACCAATCTTATAATGCTGCGACAACGTCTGGAGAACAGTGTCAGCTGACGCGAAGGGGTGCTCAAGCTCTTTGCGAAACTTCAGCTTCTCCTGTATCTGTTCCCGGTGCCCCTCATCGCTAATAAGGGTACGAATAGCCAATTTCATCGGCCATTGCTCGTAATTTCGGTAGGAGGCGGCAAATATATCTCGTACCGTCTGCATCTCCACCTGATAACCAAGCGCACAAGCTTCACGAACGAACTGACCGATAATATCATCTACCGGCTCCCATTCGTCCACGAGCGTATCCCCCACATCAAAGAACAACCATTGTATTCCACGTACATCCGGCACGCCTATTCCTCCTCGTTAGCCACAGGAAATTCATATCCCCATTTCCCAAACCATAAAAAAGAAGACCCACCATCATGCATGAGTCTCCTCAAGATTCCGTTTATTTATGATTTCAATTATAACAGGCAGCTGACACTGGATCAATCACAGGAATAGTACTAGCCACTAGCCATTAAGCAGAAACCCAACTTCCCCATTCAAGGAATATACAATACGGTCTGCTCCCATTCCCCGATAGATCCCTTTGGGATGGCTTTGTTCCGTAATGACACACAGGGACTTGGATGTCCAAGAGCGGCAGATCTGCAAATATCGACAGGTCAGGTTTAGGCTATTTTCAAAAATAAAAACATTGCCGACACTGTCTTGCGGCAAAAACCATTTCTGAGCTGCAGCCGTGTTCATGCGAATGACATGCTCCACACCGATTCTCCGGAGCCTGCGCTCTTCCCCTGCACTGTTGGTCAGAACGGCAAACGGCATTTTTTTGTACATCAGCAATTTGATAAATTTACGTCCTGCTTCATTTGGAGCAGTCACTAAGATCATCTCTTTATCCATCATTCGTTCCTCCCTTGGCGTGAAAAGACAACAAAAAAGAAGCGTGGGGGACCAAGGCCTCCCGGACGCTTCTTCAATAATCCATAGCAAAAAGACACTATGAACCAGCGTACGGCTTGTTGCCTCTCCCTTTAACGCTTACGAGGTTAGCTGACGGATTCGGGCGCGAGAGTCGCCCTATTTCCGGCTGTCACCGGAAAATTCACCCCATGGATGCCTACTGTCCTGGACAGTTCATCCTGTTGGTTCCCCCGTTTCCCACCCATGAATGAATGGAAACTCAGCGATTAAAACATCGTTCCTTTATAATCATTAATCAGAGCGATATTATCGTTTGTTTCGTTTTTCATGTAAAATTTAATTAGAATTGGAATTACGATATGAATCATACACCCGTGCCATATTGGTGTAAAGTCTGCGCAGATCACCGAATCGACGGATTTTTGCCATTTCACATCAATAATAGCGCTTACAACACATCCATTCTCTACCCATCTCTTCAAAGCTCTCTAATTCTCTCTTTAGCGAAATTCAGGTAGCAAATCAGTCACAGATCATACACGACAGCTTCAAATTGAGTTAAAAAATCAATATTAATTTTGCAATATTTAATTGCAATCAATATAATAGAAGATAGAAGAATATGAAATGGAGGAGATTTTCATGTCAGTCTACGACTACAAAGTAAACACCCTTCGCGGTCAGGAAGTTGAAATGTCCAACTATAGTGACAAAGTACTGCTTATCGTGAATACAGCAAGCCAATGCGGCCTCACACCTCAATTCAAAGGTCTGCAAGAACTTCAGGACAAGTTTAAAGACTCCCCATTTGAAGTTCTTGGTTTTCCAAGCAACCAGTTTGCACAGGAAAAAGGCTCTTCTGATGATATTGCCGAGTTCTGTCAGATGAACTATGGTGTTAGCTTCCCGATGTTTGAGAAGATCGATGTGAATGGTTCAAGCGCTCATCCTCTATTCCAGCACCTTACCAAAGAAGCGCCAGGCGTACTCGGCTCCAAAGCCATCAAATGGAACTTCACCAAATTCCTTGTGGATCAGAACGGACGTGTTCTGAAACGGTATGCTCCCAAAACAACACCTGATAAAATTGAAGCGGACATCAAAGAATTGCTTAAATAACAAGTGAAGGCCATCCGACCCCGGTAGACAGAATGAACATGTATTCAGGGGAAACGGGTGACCTTTTTTTGTCTGGACCCATCTTTATTGTAAAAAAGCATAAAAAAAGAAGCTCCCCATACGGGAAGCTTCTTCTTAATCGTTCTTATGATGCGGTCGAGAGGACTCGAACCTCCACGGGTATACACCCACTACCCCCTCAAGATAGCGTGTCTGCCATTCCACCACGACCGCATGTCATAAATAATCGGCAACAGAATTGATTATACCCGGTTCATGTTTAAAAGTAAAGCATTTTTCTTAATATCATTTTAACTGCGCTTTTCTCTTCCATAAATCGTATAATCTCGTCATTTTCTCCTACGAAGTGCATATGATTAAATTTGATCTCGTTTGTATACCCGATTAGGCTGATCACTCTACTTTATTAGTATTTCCATCCTTCACATCCTCTTAGCTCAACATAACTCATTAAGTTATATAAAATAACATTGAATAGATTTAATATTTAAAAAACCAAGAAACTATTGACAAAAAGCGGATATTTATGTGAATATATATATCATATAATTCGGATTTACAAACATAAAGCGAATCAAAATGGAGTATAAATGTTATTTAATATTACATTTAACGAACGTAGGAGGCGAAAGATTGTGAACCGTGGGAATAAGCTGCTCGATTATGTCAAACTGCTTGATTCCTCTATCCAGGTCGGAGGGTTCACCCATTCCTTCGGTATGGATGCCCATATCGCTGAAGGTACCATTCGTAGTGCTGAAGATCTCGAATCATTCATGCGCTGTCAATTGCACCCCAGCATCGTGCGTTTGGAAGGTATGGCGATTAAAGGTATATACACCGCCGCAGATCACAATGACGCATGGCGTACAGCCCTCATCGACAAGCTTGTCCATGTCCAGCGGACCCCAGTCAATCTCAGAGAACATGCCTCCACAATGGGCAAACGACTGATTAAGCTGGCTCGTGCACTCCACCCCTGGATTGATTTTAGCCTTCTCGAACAAACCCTGGCTAAGTATGAATCCGTTGGCTGCCTCTCCACCGTTCACGCCTGGATTAACCACCACCTCGAAATCCCTGTCGAGGAGGCGGTCCTTGGTTATCTGCATTCAGCCATGAGTGCCTGCATAACTGAAGCCTCCAAAGCGATTCCCCTTAACACCGATACAACCCAGGACCTGTTGGTTCGCCTGGCCGCAGACCTGGAGCATGAATGGCATACCGTCAGCGCCTCTGCTGCGGATGGACTGGTACAACCAACCTCAATGTCCACGAAAACGTTGTTCCCAAGCTTTCACATGCTTGGAGCAGGGCTTCACGCATACAGAGCCTAATTCCCATCCCCTTTTTCTTCATACAACCCACCTCCTCACACAGTAAAATATAAAAACACGCCGCAACCTCATTGCTGGCGTGTTTTTTATGTCAATTATTTTGTATATTTAACGTATTTACGCCATTTAACATATTAAAATACACTTATTTCCGTCTTTTTTAATTGTTAGATGACGCAAATACGTATATAATAAAACATACAGCTCGCATATCTATATATTTTACACCAAGAATAACCAGCTGAACACTACATTCCAACGAGGGGTGAACCCTTTTGAACAAAAAGAAACCTGTGACTCCTTTCGGATGGGCCATTAAACGCCGACTAACCGAACTCCAGGTCGACCAAAAGACATTTTGTGAACAGTATGGCATTCCGCCATATCGTCTGTCCAATCTCATTCACGGCACACGCAAAGCAACCCGGTTCAGGAACCAGGTCGCAGACATTTTGGAAATTCCAGATGATTTAAGATAAGATTTCTGCCAAGGAGGAGCTCATTTCATGAGATACTTAATATCCGATCTGGAGAGATTATCGTTCCAGTCCATGCAACACCAGCTTATCATCGTCGACCACAACTGGATCATTCGAAGCTGCAACACCGCTTGGCAACATGGACTCGGGCAATCGCTTCCCAAACCAAGCGTATCAGGCCCCTCCAGAACAGCACCTGTACCACCTCATTACCTTCATCTTGTAGAGGGGTGGACATTACGCGAGGAAAAAGCAAAGAATGCGAAGATTGTTCAGGAGTTGAAAAGTATCACTGCACCTTTTAAAGACAGTTATACATACGACATCTCCGTTCAAACTGCCCACAACGAACAGCGGTGGTTCCGCCTGGAACTCACCCCATTGATTCAGGCCGACCCATCCCTGCTGTCTGATCTCGCATTGATTGCACATACGGATGTTACCGAACAGAAACAGACAGAGCGCCAATTGAAGAAGGCCCTGTCCGAAGTGCGAACCTTGCGTGGACTGCTTCCCATCTGCGCTGTCTGCAAACAGATTAAGGATGAACAGGACAGCTGGAACTCTGTTGAGAGTTATTTGGAGAAGCACACCCATGCCGAATTCACCCATGATATCTGCCCGGATTGCATCCGAAGACTTTATCCGAAGTACTCCAACATTCTGGACAAGCGCTCCTGAACTCATCCTACGCCATGAACCTAAGCTACACAGACAGATGGTGCTCAAACTGCGACATATCCAATTCTCGCGGTGTTCCTTGCAGTGCAATTGCTCCTTTGTCCATTACATAGATATAATCTGCAGCACCGCGTACAAAATCAATGCTTTGCTCCACCAGTAAGATGGAGATTTCACCCTTTTCCTTAATTTGCAAAATGACCTGCCGGATATCCTCTACGATGGAAGGTTGGATGCCTTCTGTCGGTTCATCCAGAAGCAATAATCCAGGCCGGGAAGCCAGCGCGCGGGCAAATGCCAGCTGCTGTTGCTGCCCGCCACTCAGATCGCCACCCTGCCGTCCATACATCGTGGCAAGCACCGGAAACATCGCCAGCACATCCTCTGGGAACGTCTTTACCCCTGCGCCACTGGTCTCCAGACCCAGCAGCAGATTTTCCTTTACCGTAAGCTGCGGGAAGATTTCCCGTCCCTGCGGCACATATCCAATCCCCGACCTGGCCCGCTTGGCCGGATCGTGGGTGGATAATTCCTGACCTTTCCACTGAATACTTCCTTTGCGCGTTTTAAGAAGCCCCATCAATGTCTTCATCAAGGTGGTTTTCCCTACACCATTACGTCCCATCAGGCATACCACCTGACCTGGCTGGACATCCAGATTCACACCGCGCAGCACATTGCTCTCTCCATAACCGGACTCAATTCGTTGCAGCGACAGCATGGTCATCCCTCCTTTTGCCCAGGTACACTTCAGCCACTCTCGGATCTTCCTGTACTTCCGCCATCGTACCTTCCTTCAGAAGCTTGCCTTCATGCATCACCGTCACTTTGGCTGCATACTCGCGAACAAACTCCATATCATGCTCCACTACCACAACAGACCTTTCTCGCGCAATCTCCTGCAGTAGGCGACCCGTCTTGTGTGTTTCTTCGTCCGTCATCCCCGCTGCCGGTTCATCCAGCAGCAATACACGGGGTTCCTGCAGGAGCAGCATACCAATCTCAAGCCACTGCTTTTCCCCATGTGATAGTGCCCCTGCACGTGCATCCACACGGTCCTGCAAACCAATCTGGAGCGTAATCCGCTCCATGGCCGGACTTATTTTCGCATACCGCTGAATGCCTAGAGCATGTAACGGAGAACGACGAGTCTCCGCAGCAAGCGTCAGGTTCTCCTGCACAGTCAGACCAGCAAAGATCGATGGAGCCTGGAACTTGCGCCCTACCCCTTTTCGAACAATCTGGTGCTCCTTCAGACGTGTCAGATCCGTACCATCCGCCATCTTCACTGTACCGGACAAGGGCTTGGTTTTGCCGCAAATCACATCCAGCATCGTTGTTTTTCCCGCACCATTGGGCCCAATCAGAAAATGCAGATCATGTTCATGCAGCTTCAGATTCATGCCTTTGACCGCAACAAAACCACCAAACGCCACCGTAATTTCCTCAGCGACCAGGACTACCGGAATGTCAGTAGACTTTTGGTTTTTCCTGACTGACTGGAACATGCACAACCTCTCCTCTCCGTTTCAGCAAGCGCACCACATGACGGTATACACCAACAAGCCCATTCGGCATGAACAAGACCACCGTTACAAAGAGCCCACCAATGACAAACAACCACCCTTCCGGATAAGCTTCACTGATGCCCGTTTTGGCTGTGTTCAGCACCACAGCTCCGATCACAGCACCAATTAGAGTTCCACGACCTCCCAAGGCAACCCATAACACCATTTCAATCGAAGGCACGATCCCCATCATGGAAGGTGAGATGATCCCTACCTGGAGCACAAATAACATACCAGCGATTCCCGCAAGCGCTCCGGAAAGGGCGAAGGCCAGCGTTTTGAACCCTGCCGGGTCATATCCAAGAAAGCGAACCCGATTCTCCCCATCCCGCGCAGCTTCTAGCACCTGACCGAACCTGCTGTTCACAACCCGGCGACAAAGCATATAGGCGAGCACCAGAACGGCAAGCGTTATATAGTAGAGAGCAATCGTTGTCCCTGCCGAATGAAGGGTAAAACCAAAGATCGCGTTATACCCCGTTATACCGTTGGTCCCTCCCGTCCATTCCTGTTTGCCTACAAACAACGTTACTATAATGAGGACTAAAGCTTGGGTCAGGATTGTAAAATACACACCGGTGATCCGGTTACGGAACGTGAACCACCCCAGGGCAAAGGCCAGCAATGCCGGAAGGGCAATGCCTAGCAATAACGCCACCGGAAATGACCTGAACGGTTCCCAGAACCACGGCAGACCGCTAAGACCACTCCATCCCATAAAGTCTGGAAGTGTTGTACCACTAGCCTGGAGCTTCAGATACATCGCCATGGCGTACCCACCAAGTCCGAAGAATACGCCATGCCCCAGACTAAGTACTCCTCCATATCCCCAGATCAGATCAAGACCGATCGCCAGAATGGCCAGGGCCAGGAATTTCGCCAACAGACTAAGCCGGAATTCCGTGGAAATGAGTGGAGCCAGACACATCATGATCAGGACAACCGCCCAGATGATCTTCATTTTCAGACTACCCGTCTTGAGAAGCGCCGACATCATATAACCCCCTTCTTCGCATTAATCCAGACTCCGGGTCCGCATGGCAACGAGCCCGCGCGGCTTCCATTGCAGAAAAGCTACAATACAGACAAATACCAGCACCTTGCCAATGGAGGCGGAAGTATACGTTTCGAATAACGTATTAAACATGCCAATTCCGAGTGCACCACACACGGTTCCCACCAGTTTCCCGACACCGCCCAGTACAACCACCATGAACGCATCCACGATATAATACGTACCCAGCGAGGGTCCAATTGGGCCAATAAGTGTCAACGCACATCCGGCAATGCCGGCGATACCCGAACCAATAGCAAACGTCATGCCATCAACTCGTCTGGTAGAGATCCCGAGACAACCCGCCATACTCCGATTCTGCATCACAGCCCTCATCCGTCTCCCGGATGAAGTCCGATAGATGTACAAATACATACACAGCAGTACAACCGCAACCAGCGCGATAATGAAAAGACGTTTATACGGAAAGACAATATCGTCCGCGATGGTCAGACCTCCGTTAAGCCAAGCCGGACTGGATACCCCTACATTTGGCGCCCCAAATATCGTTCGAGCCAATTGTTGCAGCATCATGCCTACGCCCCATGTAGCAAGCAGACTGTCGAGCGGCCTCCCATATAGATGCCTGATCAGCACCACTTCCAGCAACCAGCCTATAAGAGCCGCCACACCAAAGGCGATAGGCAGAGCCACAATAAAATAGACATCAAACCACGCTTGCGGAGCATACGAAATGAACAGGTTTTGCGTCACATACGTAGCGTAAGCGCCGATCATGATCAATTCACCATGAGCCATGTTAATGACATTCATCAATCCAAATGTAACCGCGAGTCCCAACGCAATCAGCAGCAGGATGGAACTGATGCTTAACCCATTGAACATTTGCAGGACAAACATATCCATCGCCTTTCCCTCCTCATGCTGTGAACATCTGAAATTTTATACAAGATACCACTCATATTTCGCATCAACGCTTTACTGTGATGTTGTAAGAGGGTGTGTTGTCTCACCCTCGTCTGTTATTCAGCAGTTTTGACGTGAGATGCCCATGCTATTTGGTACTGAGGGAAGCACCCCATTCGTACGTTTTCAGATACGGATCAGGTTTGACTGGTGCGCCGGAGTTCCACAATTCCTTGAATTGTCCATCTTCCTGCACTTCGCCAATCCGCACCGTTTTGTAGATATGCTGGTTCTCTCCGTCCACCGTCACTTTTCCTTCCGGTGCATCGAATTCCAGACCTTTGGCGGCCTCCTTCACCTTTTCAACATCGGTTGATCCGGCTTTTTCCACGGTTGCTTTCCACAGATAAACTGCCACATATCCCGCTTCAATCGGATCGGCCGTCACCCGGTCAGCTCCATATTTTTCTTTATATTTCTCTACAAATGTTTTATTTTCAGGTGTATCTGTTGTCTGATAATAGTTCCAGGAGGCCAAATGCCCTTTCAGTACATCCGCACCAATCCCCCGAATTTCTTCCTCCGCCACACTCACTGACAGAGTTGTCAACTGTTCGGAAGAGATCCCGGCATCCTTCAATTGTTTGAAAAACGCAACATTACTGTCTCCATTCAGTGTGTTGTATACAATATCCGGCTTGGCAGCCTTGATTTTGCTGATAATCGTACTGTAATCCGTGTGCCCCAGCGGTGTATATTCTTCGCCTACCACTTCGCCACCCTCAGCCGCAAGCTGGGCCTTAATGACCTGATTGGCCGTTTTCGGAAAAACATAATCCGAACCCAGCAGGTAAAACTTCTTGCCCCTGTTCTCCAGCAACCAAGTTACGGACGGTACGATCTGTTGATTCGTTGTGGCTCCTGTGTAAAAAATGTTTGGTGATGATTCCAATCCTTCATATTGCACTGGGTAAAACAACAGACCCTTGTTCTGCTCAAACACCGGAAGCATCGCTTTCCTACTCGCAGAGGTCCATCCACCGAATACAGCGGCTACTTTATCCTGCTGCAGCAACTTTCCAGCCTTCTCCGCAAATGTAGGCCAATCGGAAGCACCGTCCTCAATCACAGGCTCGATCTGTTTACCCAGAACTCCGCCCGCTGCATTGATCTCTTCAATGGCAAGCATCTCCGCATCCTTAACGGACACTTCACTGATCGCCATCGTTCCACTTAGGGAGTGAAGAACACCTACTTTAATCGTATCTCCGGATGAAGCTGGTTCTCCCGCCCCACCGGAACTCGACGCCTCAGGCGGCGTGCCACCTTCCACACATCCTGTCAACGCAATGACTGCACCGAGCAAAACACTCCATAACTTGACCGACCTCTTCTTCAATAGCCTACACTCCCTTTTTTTAGTCTATTGACGAACATTAAGGTCATATATGTCCGAAATGTTCGTTGATCCAAATTATGGAGTCTTACACTCACCGTGTCAATAATGCTTACACAATTTTATTTTATGCATACTTTTTTCATGCATGCTGCTAATATAATTGGAACCATATTGACAAAGGGTCCACCCTGTGTGAGTATATTTAACATATAACATGATCCATGACGACATAGACTATCTAAGGGAAAGGTCGGATTACCTTGCACTGGACTGAGCAGGAAAAAGAAAAACTCCTGATTACCGTGGCTGCTAACCTCGCCCGCGAACGCAGAGGACGCGGACTTAAACTGAATGTTCCTGAAGCTATCGCATTATTGACCTCCGAGCTCATGGAACGTGCACGCGACGGCATGAGTGTTGCAGAGTTGATGAGATACGGCGGCACGATCCTGACACGCGAAGACTGCATGGAAGGTGTACCCGATATGATCCCTGAGGTACAGGTGGAAGCCACTTTTCCTGACGGAACAAAACTGGTCACTGTCCATGAACCTATACGCTGAGAAAGGCAGGAGAACTCCATGATCCCTGGTGAATATCGCTTAAAACAGGATGATGAAATCGTCTGTCATCCCGATCGCTCAACCGTGCGTCTGATTATACTAAACCGCGGCGATCGTCCCGTTCAGGTCGGTTCTCACGTTCACTTCTATGAAGTCAATGCTGCGCTGGACTTTGATCGCCCTTCCGCTTTTGGGCACCGCCTGCATATTCCGGCAGGCACCGCTGTTCGTTTTGAACCTGGTGAAGAAAAACCGGTCGAACTCACCACATTTGGTGGCAAACGTCAGATTTATGGATTTAACGGATTAACCGAAGGATCGGCAGATCAGCCACCTGATCCACAGAAACTGGAAACATTTCTGAAGGCATTTGCTCCCCCTATGCAGGACGGAGGGGAACCTTTATGAAACGAATGAGCCGCGAACAATACGCGTCCATGTTTGGACCCACAACCGGGGATGCCGTCAGACTGGCGGATACAGAACTATGGGCAGAGATTGAGCATGATTATGCTGTCTATGGGGATGAAAGCAAATTCGGCGGTGGCAAAGTTATTCGGGACGGGATGGGCCAGTCCACATCTGCCCTTCGCAGTGATGGAACGCCTGATACAGTCATCACCAACGCCATCATCATCGATCATTGGGGGATTGTAAAAGCGGACATCGGTATTCGCGATGGCCTCATCTGCGCAATCGGCAAATCCGGCAACCCGGATACGATGGATGGAGTCGATCCCGCGCTGGTTATTGGCGCATCGACCGAAATCATTGCCGGGGAAGGCATGATTGTGACCGCAGGAGGCATTGATACCCATATTCATTTTATTTGTCCACAACAGATTCAAACGGCATTATCTTCAGGAGTAACAACCATGATCGGCGGCGGTACAGGACCCGCAACCGGAACCAAAGCCACCACCTGTACACCTGGAGCCTGGCACATCCACCGGATGCTGGAGTCCGCAGAAGCATTTCCCATGAATATCGGTTATCTCGGCAAAGGCAACAGTTCCAGCACCGCTCCACTAATTGAACAGATTGAAGCCGGTGTCATTGGACTGAAGCTGCATGAAGATTGGGGCACAACGCCAAGCGCTATCGATGCCTGTCTGACCGCAGCCGGAGAACATGATGTTCAGGTAGCCATTCATACCGATACGCTGAACGAGACCGGATTTCTCGAAAATACGCTCGCGGCCATTAACGGACGCACGATTCATACCTACCACACAGAAGGTGCTGGCGGCGGACACGCGCCGGATATTATTCGCGCTGCCGGAGAGTCTTACGTCATCCCCTCTTCAACCAACCCAACACGTCCTTACACACGCAATACTGTAGAAGAACATCTTGATATGCTGATGGTTTGTCACCATCTGGATCCGTCCATCCCTGAAGACGTTGCCTTTGCCGATTCGCGGATTCGGCCCGAAACGATCGCGGCCGAAGACATTTTGCATGATCTTGGTGTATTCAGCATCATCAGTTCCGATTCGCAGGCGATGGGTCGTGTTGGCGAAGTCATTATTCGCACCTGGCAAACCGCCGACAAGATGAAAAAGCAGCGTGGCAAACTTGAACTGACCTCAGGCTCCCCGTCTGATAACGATCGAATCAAAAGGTATGTCGCCAAATATACAATCAATCCGGCTATCGCTCACGGAATAGGCCATCTCGTTGGTTCCGTGGAGGTTGGCAAGTTGGCCGACCTGATCGTCTGGAACCCGGCCTATTTCGGGGTAAAGCCCGAGATGGTCATCAAGGGCGGCATGATCACCTTCGCCCAGATGGGTGACCCCAACGCTTCGATCCCTACGCCGCAGCCCGTATTCGGAAGGCCGATGTTCGGTGCTTACGGCGGCGCACTCGCCAAAGGGTCGATCACTTTTGTCTCCCAAGCCGCAGCAGATGCGGGAATTAAGGAGGCGCTAGGTTTGAACAAGCGCGTGGAACCCGTCAAAGGCTGCCGTTCGGTGAGCAAAAAAGACATGATTCACAACGACGTGACGCCCAGCATTGAAGTCGATCCTGAAACTTATGAGGTACGGGCTGATGGCGAGCTTCTCACCTGCGAGCCCGCGGATGAGCTGCCGATGGCACAACGCTATTTCATGTTTTGACAAAGGGGGCCACGCATGATGATGCACAGCGGCACGAAGTTACTCCGTTATGTTCAACTGCTGGATTCTGCCCTGCCCATTGGCGGGTTCTCCCACTCGTTCGGTCTGGAGGCATACACTCATGATGGCAGGATACGGACCACCGCCCAACTCGAACAATTCATTCGCGGCCAGCTTCATTCCAGCCTCGTACGGCTCGATGGTCTCGCCATCAAAGGTGTCTACCAGGCCATTGAGCAACAAAAGGCCGCCCTTCTAGCCCTTTACGACAAACGTGTACACGCCCAGCGAACCCCCAGGGAACTGCGGGAAAGCGGGTACAAGATGGGGAAGCGATTACTCAAACTCGCGAGATCACTTTACCCGTGGATGGACTTTTCTCTAATCGATGAAGCCGTTCAGGAACATGGTGCTTTTTGTGGCATTACAACGATTCACGGCTACATCAATTATCAACTGGAAATTGGACTGGACGAAGCCGTCACCGGACATCTGTACACTTCTGTTAATGCTTATGTAAATAGCGCCTTGCGTCTTCTGCCCATTGGGCAAACCGAAGCACAGATGCTGATCCAGAAACTTTTGAATGATATCGACTCTGAATGGTCTCAATTCCGGAATAACGACCCGGAAGACATGCACAGCTTCGGTATTGCCCAGGAAATCTATGCTATGCGGCACGAGAGCCTGCCAGCCCGTCTGTTCATGTCCTAACTACATTAATTCAAAACCAAGGAGGAATTTGTTATGTGTGGAGGAGCTAATCATACGCATCATGCGGAATGGGAACGTAAGGTATTTGATCGGAGTCGACCAATGCGAATCGGAATCGGTGGGCCGGTAGGTTCAGGAAAAACGGCCCTAGTAGAGAAGCTGTCCAAGGCACTGCGTACACGCTACAGCCTGGCCGTTATTACCAATGATATATACACGAAGGAAGATGCCGAGATTTTGCTGCGTCAGAATGCGCTCGCACCGGAACGTATTATCGGTGTAGAGACGGGAGGATGCCCACATACCGCTATTCGCGAGGATGCCTCAATGAATTTCGAAGCCGTTGATGAGTTGATTGAACGCTTCCCGGACCTACAACTGATCTTTATCGAAAGCGGCGGCGACAATCTCTCGGCTGCATTCAGCCCGGAACTGGCGGACGTATTCATTTACATTATTGATGTGGCTCAGGGGGAAAAACTACCTCGCAAAGGTGGTCCGGGTATTACCCGTTCTGACCTCCTGCTCATTAACAAGACTGACCTTGCCCCTTATGTTGGCGCAAGCCTGCAAGTAATGAAGGATGATACTGAACGGGTACGCGAAGGACGGCCGTATGTGATGTCGAACCTGATGAGCGGTGAAGGGGTATCCGAAATCGTCCATTGGCTTGAACATCAATATATGGATGACGATGCTTCCGCTGCGCATCTGCATACACACACCCATGAGCACGGAACGACTCATAGCCACTAATTCCTCTTCCTCTTTACATGGAGTTGAACATGGACTGAATCGCAGCACTGGAGAGGCCGTGATACGCCGCAGCGAGCTTCGGGCTACTTTCGCCCTCCAAGGCGGGCGCACCGTCATGACTGATCGGTATTACAGCGCCCCTCTCCGGTTCAGCCGATCCTTTCGACCTCCGGGTGGCGGAGATGAATTATGTGTATACACTTCAGACGTCTCTCCAGGCGTACTGAACGGTGACCATTATCGATCCGAATGGCAATTGGGCCAGAACACTCACTTAATGCTAAGCAGCACATCAGCCACGAGGCTTCATCCCACACCTACTATTCCGTCATCTGTGAACCATCACTTTCGGCTGGAGCAAGGAGCGGTGCTGGAGTACTTCCCTGAATGCGTTATTCCGTTTAAAGGTAGCTCATCCTCACTCACCACGACCTTCGAGTTGGGTGAACAAGCAATACTTGCGTATGCGGATATCTGGTCCGCTGGACGGATTCATCGGGGAGAAGTCTTTCAGTTCAAGCGATATCGCAGTCTGACAGAAATCTGGCAAGGGAAGCAATTGGCCGTATGGGATCGCTTCGGGCTCGAACCAGAATCGGACGATCCAAAATCACCCGCAGCGTTGTTAGACTACACCCATACTGCGGCTTTATGGATGATCGCCCCTGGATTGGGCGCAGCACAGTTGGAGTCCGTACGGTCCATTTTGCCCCCAGATGGTCGCATGCTTGCCGGAGCTAGCTTGCTCGCTACAGGCGGGATTGGTGTTCGTTTGCTCGGAATGGCTGCCTGGGAACTTCAGGAGCAATGCCTTCAGATCTGGAACACCCTTCGCTCCGATCTTTTGGGTAAACCTAGCCTCACATTCCGCAAGTGAAGTCTACACGTCTATCAGACTAACAACTTTCGGAATCGCATGTTCATGTTGCAACGAGTTCCAAAGAAAAAACCTCTGAACCACTCTCCGACGGGTTTCGGATGTATTCAGAGGTTTTTTTATAATATACGCAGATAATCCAGCCAAGTTGTAGCTTTCGCTAACTTGTACTATAACAGCTCGTCTCCTTTGGGCTTATCTTCTCCCTTGTAACGAAAGCCGCCTGAATCCCTGCTTTCCTTGGATTTGCGATAACGGGTAAATTCAATATATTCACTGATAAAAGACTGTTCCACAGTCGATAATTCGCTTTCTTGGCAATTCAATTGCCTCAACACGTCAAAAAAATAATCCTCCCGTTTTTCCCGTACCATCGCCTCCTTGGATGGACGCCCAATCATGAGCCAGTCAAGGCTCACATCAAAAAACGAAGCAATCTCAATTAGTTTATTCGTACTCGGAATAGATTTACCGCGTTTCCAGTCACCCAGATTGCCCGTGCTGATCTTCAGCTGTTGGCAGAAAGCCTTCTTGGTCATTCCTCGTTCGGCAATTAGGTGTTCAATTCGCTCATAGATCGACTGCATACAGAACCGCCTTCCAACCGTAATAATCAATACATGTACCTAAATTATACCACAACCTTCCTGAATCCTCAGCCTTTTAATCCCAGGAATACGTTCTGGTATTTCTCATAACACAAAGATAGACTCCCATGAATAATCATGAGAGTCTATCTTATAACGTTTGTTGCTGTGATGCGGTCGAGAGGACTCGAACCTCCACGGGTATACACCCACTACCCCCTCAAGATAGCGTGTCTGCCATTCCACCACGACCGCATATTCAATTGTAAAAATGGTGAGCCATGAAGGGCTCGAACCTTCGACACCCTGATTAAAAGTCAGGTGCTCTACCAACTGAGCTAATGGCTCTTGCTGTAACTTCACCGGATGTGCCATGCGTAACTCTTTTGTTTAGGAGCTATGACTTTTTGAGGATTCCTCATCAGGATTGTACATCCCTGAGGTGGTGAAGATAATGACCCGTAGGGGATTCGAACCCCTGTTACCTCCGTGAAAGGGAGGTGTCTTAACCCCTTGACCAACGGGCCTTGTAAACAAGTTGTCTTTCTTGGCGACAAGAATGAGTATATCATAGGCCAACTTAAATGTGCAACACTTTTTTTCAAACTTTTTTATGCACTCCTTTTCACCCTTCTCCATGAGGTCAAGAGCGTGCTCACGCCTGAAATGTCTTTCACAAATTTATCACCGTAATCATCGCAATTTGTTAAATTGATATCAAAAAACTTAAATATACTTACATTCACTTATAATATTGCAAATATCATTATTAGTACTTATAATTAACCTAGCAGTTATATACACGGTCAGATACGTATAAGGAGGCGGCACGTTTGTTTCAGGAAGAACGAATGCAGCTGATTATTGAACATTTGCGTAAACACAATCGCATCTCTGCTGATGATATTGTATCCCTCTTTGACGTTTCCCGGGACACAGCACGAAGGGATCTGATCAAGCTTGAAGAACAGGATGCCATTATCCGAACGCGCGGCGGTGCAATTCTCCCCGTTCCACCAGATGAGCACCGATCCTATAAAGATCGTTTGCTCCACATTTCCGATGAAAAAAGAGCTATTGGCAAGCTAGCCGCTGCTATCGTCCGCCAAGGCGAACACATTATTCTGGATTCTTCCACTACAGTGCAGACTTGTGCCGAAAATCTAAACGGCAAGTCCTGTACCGTCATCACCAATTCCATTTATTCAGCTGAACTTCTCTCCAATCATACCGCTGTCGAGATTCGTTTGCTGGGCGGCAAAGTCGATAAGGAGCAACGTTACGTCTATGGTACTTCAGTGATTGAAACTCTTTCCCATTATTATGTAGACAAAGCCTTTATCGGCATTGGCGGAATTACGATGGACGGCTTCAGTGCCTCTGAAGAAGAAGGAAAGATCAAGCACAAAATGATGCAGGCTGCGAAACAGGTTATTGTACTCGCTGACCATTCCAAGTTTGATAGGCGTTATGGTTATCGTTTTGCGGACTGGTCACTCGTTGATATGTTAATTACAGATCAATGGCCTTCCCAAGATTGGCGAACCTTTCTGGCCGAACAACAAGTCGAGATTCTCATTCCTGAACCTACAATTGAAAAGGAGTTGTAACATATGAAATTATTTGCTACCGATTTAGATGGAACCCTATTGAACAGAGACAGTCAGATCAGCCCGGAAAACGCAGCTGCAATCCATAAGGCGCAACAAGAAGGATTGAAGATTACGATTGCTACAGGCCGGGTCTATTCCGACGTATTAACTATAAGCAGCGAAGGCGGAATTAACACGCCAGTCATTGGCTCCAACGGAGCTACCATCCACGATGTCAACGGTGAACGCCTATTCCATCTCCCACTTGAGCGTGAAACGGCCGCATCCGTCATGCAGTGGCTGGAGGATCATCATTGCTACTACGAGGCCTCCACACAACAGGGTATTTACGCTCCTATAAGCAGCCACGAGGCGATGCTCGCTGAGATGGATCGCATCCTGGGTTCGAGTCCTGGGGAGGATATTGAACGCCTTATTCGAGCTGTTAAAAAGCACTATGACAAGAAAGACTATCACCGCGTAAACTCCCATCAGGAAATCCCTTCCGAAGCTTACATTTACAATATTATGGCCTTTTCAATGGATCCGGCTCAATTGCAGCAGGGACGCGAATACTTTGCTTCTCGCTCCGATGTAGCCATGGTGGTGTCCTCTGAACACAACTTCGAAATGCAGCATCCTGATGTATCCAAAGGTAACGCCTTAAGCAAACTGGCAGCTCATCTGAACATTTCCATGGAAGATACAGCAGCCATTGGTGATAACTTCAACGATGTATCCATGCTGAAAATGGCAGGACTCGGTATTGCCATGGGCAATGCTGAACCGGAGATTAAGGCGCTTGCCAAGGCTATCTCCTTGACCAATGTGGAGCATGGTGTCGCACATGCCATTCAGTGTGTTCTTGAAGGCAAGCCCGTTTCCCGGCCGGAGACCGTCGTTGAAGGCGGTCAGTAATCGATTGTCGTGATAGCTTGGCATTGCGCGACATAACGAACTAGCGATAGCCTGGGCTCACCTCATATCAACGGATCGAACGTGAGGCACATCCTGCAATAAAACAATTAATTGCTCGGCACGATATGATCCAGGCAGTTGCAGAGTGAATTCAAGTACAGTCTCCTCCCCGGAGTCTGTGCTTATTTGCTGTTCTGTTTTGAACCCAACCACCGAGATTTTCTCCTGTCCCAGCAAAGCCAATACGGTTTTGAGGGTGTCCCCTTCCTTTAGCAGTCGAATGGTCAGCGTCTCTGTTCTCGCGGACACCAACCAGCGTGTCGGCCGATGCAGCAGCATCTGTGCCACTACAATAAGCAGCGTTACCCCAGCCCCAGTCCAATATAATCCCGAACCCACAGCCAGTCCCATTCCTGCAGTCGCCCAGATTCCCGCCGCTGTCGTCAATCCCCGGACCGTGTGGCGCTGTGTGAAGATCATCCCGGCTCCAATGAAGCCAACCCCACTGACCACCTGTGCGGCAATCCTGGATGGGTCAAGCGAGAGATTCGCCCAGCCTGCCTGATCCTGAAAGCCATACTTAGATACAATCATCATCAATGCTGCACCCACCGCAACAACAAAGTGTGTACGTATCCCCGCTTCCTTCATTCGGTTCTTGCGCTCATATCCGATCAACACGCCGCATATACCAGCTATGAGTACACGCATTAAGTATTCCATTTCCATGTTCATCACCTCTCTTATGTATATGCTTACATGTATCTTTCTTTACTATTTACCCAATCCCTGCCTAATAAAATAACCGAATTCTTTGATTACTCGCATGAAATCTCAATGGAGCCTCAATATAGATAGAAAGAAGCGGCACCCCAACCGACCCCACTTCATATATTCTGGATTACTTATTGGTTGTCTATGCTATACAGACCATATACATCACTTCTCTGCCCGAAAACTCTCCCCACGCCTTTCTCCAAGTCCATAATAATGTCGGAAATTATAAATTAAAGGATTCCACTTCTCTGGGTTAATCTTGTTCAAACCTGATATCAGTCGGGCATGTGCGTGTACCTTCAACGCTTTCACTTCCACAATCGCCATGAAAGGCGTATGTTCGGGAATACGAATGTGTTGTACCGCGGCTTCAATCTGGAGCGGACACTCCGCTATTTTATCCGGCTCAACTTGAATTGAACCTTGGGGCGTTAGTCCAGAGACGGCAAATTTATCATCGCAAAACTCAAACCCCATCTTCCTTTTCTCTTCAGGAACGGGATATATTCCGGTATAACGACCCAGTCCCTCAACCTGCTCCCACATGGATGCATCCGGCAGATTAATCACACATTCGGGATGACGACTCAGGTTCTCAAAGGCTTTGCCCTGAATACCGACCCCAAGTACCAGGCAGTCGCCCAGTGCCCAGGATGAAGAAAGCGGAGACAGGTTTGTCGTCCCATCTCCGTTTAACGTGCTCAGCAACAGTACTGGTGTGCCATAGTACAAAATACTTGGAGTTATCACCTCGTGCTGTATCAATTCGCTGGTCAAGCCCCGTTGATGCTCTGGTCCAAACTCTTCTTGCGTTCTATCATTGGTATGCAATGTTTCTTCCTCCATTCTTCAATCCATCCCTTCCATTCTCTTGGGTTCTAATTCATGCATGATTGAATTGTAATACACCAATAGTTAAGGTATCATCGAAGTATGAATACATATCCGAATATTTCTGTTATTGCATCGTTAATTGCTGATCCCAGTCGTGCTATTTTTTTGGAAGCTTTGTTGGATGGTCGTGCCCTTCCTGCCGGCGAACTTGCTTACATGGCGGGTGTTACTCCTCAAACGGCAAGCAGTCATCTCGCCAAGCTGGTCGAAGGCGGGCTGCTCGTCGTTGAACAGCAAGGACGACATCGATACTATCGTCTCGCAGGCAAAGAGGTTGCTTTTCTGATTGAGACGATGGGTAGTATCGCCGCACCAGTACAAGTGAGATCCCTCAAACAGTCCAACCAGCTCCAACATCTAAGCTTTGCTCGAACCTGTTATGGGCATCTTGCCGGAAAATTGGGGATATCGTTGTGTGAAGCTTTATTGCGGGAAGGTTATCTTGAAGAGCCTGAGGATGAGCAGGCCAAGGATTACCACATTACAGAGAAAGGGATTCAATGGTTCACTTCTTTTGGCATTATCCTTGATGGGAAAGCCGGATCACGCCGCGCTGTGGCTCGCAAATGTTTGGATTGGAGTGAACGTCGTCACCATATCTCCGGAGTACTGGGAGACGAACTGGGACGCCGCTTGTCTGAATTGGACTGGACCCGTCAGAAGGCAGGCAGCCGTTCGGTTGAAGTCACGGAAGCTGGCAAGAAGGGTTTGTACGAGGAATTGGGCATTTCATTATAGGGACGCAATCGGACATTCTTGTACATTGACAAAATGAAGATACATCAAAAATCCCCCTCTTCAGTAACCGTTAACGGATACTGAAGAGGGGGATTTTGTTTTGTTTGATTCAGAACGGAGAGAGAGGGATACTCTCACTTCATTCGAGACTGCGATGTATTCCTTCCGAAGCGTATGCTTCGAC
The DNA here is from genome assembly GCF_057835695.1 of Paenibacillus sp. GL_099_B. Lineage (NCBI taxonomy): Bacteria > Bacillati > Bacillota > Bacilli > Caryophanales > Paenibacillaceae > Paenibacillus > Paenibacillus sp. GL_099_B. The sequence continues at coordinate 1,500,813 of NZ_CM174430.1, read as the reverse complement.
GAACCTTTAGGGTTCTCATCCCTTATACAGAGATGTATATCAGAACGGAGAGAGAGGGATTCGAACCCTCGCACCGCTTACGCAGTCTAACCCCTTAGCAGAGGGTCCCCTTATAGCCACTTGGGTATCTCTCCAAGAATGGCTCCCCGAACAGGGCTCGAACCTGTGACAACTCGATTAACAGTCGAGTGCTCTACCAACTGAGCTATCAGGGAATATTGATCTTGAATAACCTAAATTTATCATGATTAATATTCCAAGTCAACATGCCTCCGGTGACTTTCTTTATAAGCTTCAGATACTCCCATAAATGCTCACCAGGGAGCATATTGCATATAGTCTTGTGGTCTTGTGGTAAGAAGTGTTGGTTCCAAAAAACGTTCACTTCAGATGGTATGAATCCCCAACTTGCCCGCACATCGACCACAGCGGTACCGCTTCGGATCAACTTTACGTTTACGCAAATATTCCGTGCCACAGCTCTTGCATACCAGCTTATAGCGATACGGTAATGGCTTTCTGCCCTTTCCATCCGGAAGGGATTGACAGAACCGCGAACCGCCCACCTTCTGCAACAAGGCCTTGAATTCAGGATCACGGTGTTGGTAGCCGCGTCCACGAATGTGAAGATGGTAGTGACATAGTTCATGCTTGATGATTTTCTCAACCTCTTCCCGCCCATAGGCTTCGAGCTGATGAGGATTAATCTCTATTCGGTGACTCTTGAGCATATAACGCCCACCTGTAGTGGTCAGACGACGGTTAAACAGCGCCTCGTGAGTGAACGGAACACCGAAATGATCCAGTGACACCTGCTCAATCCAATGCTGCAATTCCTCATTTTCCATCGGTTCTCCCTCCTTTCACAACCTTTGGGCCATTTGTTTTTCCGCCATAATACTTGAATTTTAACCGTTTCGTAGGCTACACTGTCAAGTAGAATGTATGAGGGGAGATTATTACTCGTTATGCCTACAATGCGCTACGTCATCCTGCAGCAGGAACAGCAATTGCAGTTTGTGGAAATGCCTGCCGATTACGCTTATCAACTCAGTGCGCTCAACCTGCGCCTGCACAAAGAAATTGACAAACTTACCGCAGCAGATGTACCTGTTCTGCCTTGGGCAATCGCCGAATGTGACAATCTTGATCTTCTGGACGAGCAACTCTCCATCATCGGAGGCCTTGATTATATCAATGCGCTTGAACAAAGCTTCGCAGCACTAAGAGAGAGTGAATATCCTTTGATTTCCCTGCTCACTGAGATCCGAGCCCTTCAGGCTCAATTAGAGCAATGGTATGAAGAAGAGATGGAATCACTCTAATCCACTTATGGACTTATTATTAATGCAGGATGGAACCAAAAGCGCATCTCCTAAAAGCGGAGGTTGCGCTTTTTTTCATTTTTTTCAACCCTACATTCATAGGCCCCGCTCTTCAGTACATATCCGTATAGATATTGAATTTTCCGAGTTCCTCACGGGTTAATCCGCACAGTCCAGGCTATTGCCACATATGTTAACGTACAGATGAATTATGCAAGAGGAGGAGATACCCTTGCCTCAATGGCTTTGCAATCAACTGATGCGTGCATTTCACAAAAAGGACAGCAGACAGATCAAGCTGCTGAACGAATGCTGGTTCTTTTACCGAAACAAACCGACAAGTGGCACCCCGCGCAGCGCGGACAGCGAACTCTAAGAATCTGACGCCACTCTCTCCGTCCACTTCAAGCTCTCACTTCTTTCATAAAATCCCTTCGAAGAATACAGTACGGGCAACAGTACTATTATAACTGACAACAAACAGCCTTCCCATTACAGGGAAGGCTGTTCTCCGATCATTGTGTTGGATTAGGAAGACTGCTTAGAAGAAGCAGGCTTCTTCATCGTGAGGCCGACACGACCTTTTTTGGTATCCACGTTCATCACCCAAACCGTTACATTATCCCCGACAGATACAACATCCATCGGATGTTTGACATAACCGTTACTCAGCTGTGAGATGTGGACAAGTCCGTCACTCTTGATGCCGATATCAACAAAGGCACCAAAGTCGATCACGTTACGAACCGTACCTTGCAGCTCCATGCCTTCCACCAAATCCTCAATTTTGAGCACATCTGTGCGGAAGATCGGTAGCGGCATTTCCTCACGCGGGTCACGACCCGGACGCTGCAAGCTGTCCAGAATATCACGCAGTGTAGGCACACCCACATCCAGCTTCACAGCCAGCTGTTCTGGTTGTTGCTCAGACAGGAGAACAGACAGTTCCTTGCTGCCCAGCTTGTCCAGCGCAACCTGAAGCTCCTTAAAGAGCTGATCAACGACCTTATACGATTCAGGGTGAATCGGTGTGCGATCCAGCGGATTCTCACCTTCGCCAATCCGCATAAAGCCTACACATTGCTCATAGGTTTTGGCGCCCAGACGCGGCACCTTTTGCAACTGGCGACGATTCGTGAACCGGCCGTTCTCTTCGCGGTATTTCACGATATTTTTAGCAATCGTGGCATTTACACCCGCAACATAGGACAGCAGTGAAGGCGAAGCCGTGTTCACATCCACGCCCACATGGTTAACTGCGGATTCCACAACAGCCTTCAGGCTTTCTTCCAATATTTTTTGAGATACGTCATGTTGGTATTGGCCTACACCAATGGCTTTTGGATCGATTTTAACCAACTCAGCCAGCGGGTCTTGCACCCTACGGGCAATCGAAGCAGCACTCCGCTCAGCAACGTCAAGATCCGGGAATTCTTCCTGGGCTAGCTTGGATGCAGAATACACACTCGCTCCAGCTTCATTGACGATCAGATACACGAGACTTTCGTCCCCGTTCTCCTGAATAATCTCGGCAACAAACTGTTCTGTTTCCCGGGATCCGGTACCATTACCGATGACAATCAATCCGATATCATATTGCTTGATCATCCGATGGAAAACCTCGGCAGCTTCACGCTTCTTGTTATGTGGTGGCGTTGGGTACGTAACAGCCACTTCGAGCAGCTTGCCCGTATCGTCGACCACAGCCAGTTTACAACCGGTACGGTAGGCAGGATCGACACCAAGCACACGTTTGCCATGAATCGGCGGCTGAAGCAGCAGATTACGAAGATTAGCCGAGAATACGGATATCGCTTGGTTTTCACCTTTTTCCGTCAGTTCTGCACGAACCTCACGCTCAATCGAAGGGGCAATCAATCGTTTGTAAGCATCTTCAACCACAGCACGCAAAATGTCCTGGACCGCAGATGCACCCTTAATGATTTGTCCTTCCATATGACGGTGAGCCGGTTCAGGCTGCACGTCCAGACCCACTTTCAAAATGTTTTCACGTTCACCGCGGTTAATTGCGAGAATACGGTGAGGAGGCATTTTTTTGGCTAATTCACGATAATCATAGTAGTTCTCGTATACAGACTCCTGCTCAGCATCCTTCGCTTCCGAAGTCAGCATGCCATGATCGAGCGTATAACGACGAATCCATGCACGAATAGCAGCATCATCTGCAATATTCTCAGCCAAAATGTCTTTGGCTCCCTGAAGTGCGACCTCTGCATCTTCTACCCCAAGTTCAGCATTGATATAACGCGCAGCTTCCTCCAGAACATTCCCTTGCTTCGGTTGACCCCAGATCCAGATAGCGAGTGGTTCGAGACCTTTTTCCTTCGCCACACTGGCACGGGTTTTCCGCTTCTGACGAAACGGACGGTACAAGTCCTCCACTTCCTGCAGCTTGACTGCCTGCTTGATGGATTGTTTCAATTCTCCGGTCAGCTTGCCTTGTTCCTCTATAATACGGATGACTTCCACTTTGCGGTCTTCCAGATTGCGCAAGTAAACAATGCGCTCTTCAATGAGCCGCAGCTGGTTCTCATCCAGCTCTCCAGTCATTTCTTTACGGTAGCGGGCGATAAATGGAATCGTATTGCCTTCGTCCAGAAGCTCCGACGTTGTGCGGACCTGCTTCAAGGACAGTGACAGTTCCTTGGCTACCTGTTTGATGATTCGTTCATGGCGTTCTGCCTTTATTGTTTCTTCATTGGGTTCCAGAACCGTTTCCTGTTCAGACAAATAAATCCCTCTTTCCTTCCTGAATCGTTCAGTTGAAGCTTGTTCAGGGCAGCTTTGCTGCTGTAATCACAGTATCGAACCTGCATTCATGCAGATTCCTCTCCCCTATATTATCACAAAATCCCGTTCAGATTTCCAGCATTCGTCCAGGTTACAAGTTCTTACAATTGAGATTACGTACCAAACCTTCCTCTCAGCCATAAGAAAAGACCGAAAAACGTCTTCCCGACGTCTTCCGGTCTCCCCTGACAAACACTGCATTCACGCCAGTTTATTATACCCGTTCGAATCGGAACATTTCACTCCAATAGTCTCCCGATGCACGGCCTACAGAGATCCCCCCATACATCAGCGCATCCCCGGTAAACGTCTCGGAGCCACCTTTCAGGCGGTAATCCGCATCAGGGTCCAGGCCCTTCAGCTTCAGACGCTGGAACGGTGCATTCGGTTCAGACAGCACACGGAAGTAGAATACAACGGCTTCGCTGCCATCTGGTGCAATAAACATCCATGCCGTTTCATTTCCCTCAAACGGACTTAGTAAGCGCCGGAACGTTCCGTATTGGATAGTTCCCCGAATTTCTTTGTAAAGTTCAACCTGCGCCTTCACAATGGCATTCTCTTCCTCTGTGAAACGGGTCAAATCCAACTCGTATCCAAAGTTACCGGACATGGCGACGTGTCCACGAATTTCCAGTGAAGTAATTCGATTAACCTGGTGATTTGGAACCGCTGAGATATGTGAACCCATTGAACTTATCGGATATACCAGGCTTGTACCATACTGAATACGCAGACGGGATATCGCGTCCGTATTATCGCTGGTCCACGTTTGCGGCATGTAGTACAGCATACCTGGATCAAAACGGCCGCCACCACCTGAACAGCTCTCGAACAGGATATTCGGGAACGCTGAAGTAATACGTTCCATGACTTCGTACAATCCAAGCATATAACGATGCGCAGTCTCACGCTGTCTGTCTGCTGGCAGCAATGCAGAACCCACTTCCGTCATATTCCGGTTCATGTCCCATTTCACATAAGTGATCGGCGCAGATCCAAGCACATCGCTTAGCATGCGTACAATCTCATCACGCACATCCTGACGGGAGAAATCGAGTACCAATTGTTGACGCCCTTCCGTCCGGCGGCGATCCGGCACATGCAGACACCAGTCCGGATGAGCACGGTACAATTCGCTGTCTGGCGAAATCATCTCAGGCTCGAACCATAATCCGAACTGCATGTCCAGATCGGTTACCCGGTTGGCCAAATCATCCAGGCCTTGTGGCAGTTTGTTCTTGTCCACAATCCAGTCACCGAGCGAGGAGTTATCGCTGTCCCGATGTCCAAACCATCCGTCATCCAGTACGAACAGTTCAATGCCGAGCTTCTTCCCTGCCTGGGCGATCTGCTCAATCTTATCTGCGTTGAAGCCGAAGTAGGTCGCTTCCCAGTTGTTGACCAAAACCGGACGCTCTGCATTGCGGAACTTGCCACGTGCAAGGCGCTCGCGATACAGTTTATGATACGACTGAGACATGCCATCCAGACCTGCATCCGAATAAACCATGACCGTCTCAGGCGTCTGGAATGACTCCTGCGAATCCAGCTTCCAGCTGAACTCAAACGGATTGATTCCCAGCGATACACGAGTGGTGTGGAACTGATCCACTTCCGCCTGTGCAGCGAAGCTGCCGCTATATACAAGGCTGAACCCGTAGACTTCACCCTCATCTTCGTCTGTACCCGGTGTCATCAGTGCAATGAACGGGTTCTGCTGGTGACTGCTTGAGCCGCGACGGCTCTCGATGCCTTGCAGGCCGGAAGCAAGCGGTCTGCGAACGATGTCCCGTTCACGCGTCCATGCTCCTGACAGTTGCAGCAATTCGTAATCGGCATGCGGGAAATCAACGGAAGAGCTGAGCGCACGTGCAATATTCACCGAGGTAGCGCTCTCATTAATGATGCGCATGGAACGCGTAATCGCATTAAATGCTGTAAAGGCCGTGTAGCTAAGTTCAATCTTGATCCCTGCAACACGGTCTTCCAGTTCAACGATGAGTGTCTCGGCTTCATCGTCAGACTCAACATAAGTTGCAGGCAGTCCGGTAAGCGCTGCCTTTCCTTTGATCAGTTGATAGCCTGTATACGTAAACTCCGAAACGGTTGAACCATTCTCAAGCTCCAATTGGATTGCCGGATTACGGAAATCACTTGTACCATACACCGGCAGTTCTACTGCCAAAGTGTCGAAAGAGATCGTCCGATCTTCCGGCACCGGATTCGGGCTGAACGAAGCACGCTCTGTACGCACATGAAGCCAGCTCAGATCGGTATCACGCAGTCTTTTGCCATAATACAAATGTACTAAATATCCCGAAGGCAGTACCTGAAATACATAGCTTGCCTTTTGAGTCTGTAGATGAAATTGAAGCTTCTCCTGATCAATATAAATGCTCATATGTCTCCTCCACCTCTATATATGTCGATTAACGTAAACGGTTTCTCAGGTATCATTATAACGAAAAGCTTCACAATGTTCTACGCTTTCATGAAGCTTTAATCAAAAGAGCGTACCCCGGCCGTTAGGCTGTTGTACGCTCTTTTGATTGCTGTCTGAAATTGTGTGTTCCTGTAAGGAACATCCATTGTCTACGGATGGCACGGCAGAACAAAGAAACAATTGTCTGATGCCTTAAAAATCGATTAAACCCAGGCTGATCTGTAAGGCTTCGTTGACCAGTTTCATGGTCTCCTCGTCCAGATGGGTAATCTTGTCGGTCAGCCTCTGCTTATCAATCGTCCGTATTTGTTCGAGCAAAATAACCGAGTCCCGGTCAAAGCCGTGTGCCGCCGCATCAATCTCCACATGCGTCGGCAGCTTTGCCTTTTGGATCTGGGCGGTGATCGCCGCCACAATACAAGTAGGACTAAACCGGTTGCCGATGTCATTCTGGATAACCAGAACCGGCCTGACTCCACCTTGCTCGGAACCGACAACGGGAGAAAGATCCGCAAAAAAAACGTCACCGCGTTTTACGATCAATGTCTACACCCCGCTAACTAAGCGGTCCAGAGTGCTGTCCGCATCTTCCTCCGCGTGAAAGGCCTCGGATGCCATGGTGAGGTTAATCTTCGCCATCTCCATGTACCCTCGCTGCATCGATTCACGGATGTAACGTTTCTTACGCTCCGTCAAATACAGCTTCATGGCCTGCCTAATCAATTCGCTGCGGTTGGAATTCTCCAGCGCTACGATGCCATCCACTTCTTGCAAAAGATAATCAGGCAAACTGATCATGATCCGCTTGGTGTTCTGCAAGTTGGCCACCTTTCTTCCACCCCCACAAACCTTTCGCCATTGTGAACCAGTATTACGTTTTTCCAGAACTTTTATACAAAGGAATATATATGCCCCGAGTATATCAAGTATGCTGTACTCCATTATAAACACGGGGAACAATATTCGTACAGACCAAACATCTCTTTTCAGGATTTTTCATCCCAGTCATCATTCATAATTCGAGATGCTCCGACAGTTTTCCTTCTGTTCTGAAAAAAAGTTTATTGGTAATAGCGTCCAGTCGAGCTATCAGGATGTCAAAAGAGGGTTGATTCTGGCGACTACTGCTCCATTACGGGTATAAACCCGCGGGATTCGATGCGCCATCATGCAGATCACTTCGTAGGGAATCGTACCGAGCTGAGACGCCACTTCGTCTGCAGTTATGACTGCACCCGATTGGTGGCCGATGAGAACAACCTCTTCGCCGGCTTGAATTTCTTCTGCTTCTGCTGCAAAAGATTGTAGCGACACCATACACTGATCCATGCAGATCGTACCGACGACGGGAACGCGGCGGCCGCGCACAAGTACATGTGCTTTACCTGACAGCATTCTTGAAAATCCGTCTGCATAGCCAATAGGCAGGGTCGCTATTCGTTCGTTCCCTTGTGTTACATATCGGGTTCCGTAGCTTACACCCCAGTGAGGTGGCAGCGTTTTGACCAGAACCGCCTTCGTCTTCAGTGTCAATACCGGGGACAGCTTCACTACCTGGTGATTTACCTCTCCCGAAGGATACAATCCGTACAGACTGATTCCCACACGGACCATATCGTAGGACAACTCCGGTGTATCAATGGTAGCGGCGCTGTTCGCCGTATGTATAATCGGGATGACACATCCCTGATCCCGCAGTGCATCAACCACGCCTCGGAACCGTCGATACTGCTCCAGTGTATAGGTCTTGTCTTTTTCATCCGCCTTGGCAAAATGGGTAAACATGCCTTCAAGCATCACCTGCTTCAGATTGGCTACTTCCTGAATGAATGCAAGCGCCTCGTCGCCAGGCAACAGGCCAAGTCTGCCCATGCCGCTGTCGATTTTGATGTGAACCTTGAGCTTACGAGAGGATGTGCCCGTCTCCAGATGTTGAATGGCTTCGAGTACTTCCTTACTGAACAGCGTAATGGTTACATCATGTTTCCATGCTTCAGCGATGCCTTCTGGCGGCGTGTAGCCCAATACCAGAATCGGAAGGGTAATTCCGTGTTGTCGCAATTCAAGCGCTTCGTCAAGAAAAGCTACACTTAAGTAATCCACGCCAACTCGTTCCAGTTCTCTGGCCATCTCCACTGCTCCATGCCCATAGGCATTTGCCTTCACACAAGCGAGCAGTTTCTTGCCTTGCGGCAATGTTTCACGGAAAGCGTCTACGTTGTTGCACAAATGATCCAAATTGATTTCCGCTTGGGTCGGCCGATATTGTTCTTGCACGTTAAGTCACCTTCTCTAATCATCTTAATCCGGCTCACGTCAGACTCCATCGTAATGCTCAAGCATGTGACTGTCAAATGAACGGAAGATCTGCAGTCCAAAACACATACAGGAGCGCTATCCTGAAGTCGGGAGCAAACGCGGAATAAGAGCCATAAGCCAGACCATGAATGAGATATTTATCTCTCCATAACGTAACTCATCTGCTTATATCGTATTATTTACCCGGTTCCTCCGGCGTAGAAGCGTGTTTTGCATTATTGAGTGCACTGGACCTAATCTTTGCTTATCTTACGCAGGGTCACGGGCTGTTGATACCCATAGCTTCAACTGAAATCAAATCCTGTGAATCACTGCTATAGAACAGGAACGAAGACCTGTATATGCAGCAAAGCACCGGAGAATTCATCTCCGATGCTTCTTAGCATTCCTTATGTTAGGACGACTATACTTTGCAAATCATTTCCCTGACTCTTCCTGCATTGAAGTCGCAATCTGTACCATCTCGTTATCTGGCAAATCTGCGCTTGTAATCCTGTACTCCACTCCGTCTGACATCCATGTGAGTGTCTGCAACGCATCTCCGCTTATCATTCCGAGGGTGAATCCAAGATCCAGAACACGGGATGGGGCAAGCGATACGGCTCTGTCCTGCGGTCGCGCCTCAAAGATCGTATAATTATATGTTCCTTCGTAACGAAGCATAACCGAATAGTCTCCTGACCCTTCCACGATCTGATCGTCTTTCAGCTTGACGCCTTCCGGTGCATAGGTTGGCTGAATAACCCCGAAGCTATCCGAACCTTCCGGCTCGGCCGATGTCGGTTCTTCCGTGCCTTGCCCGCTCGCTGGATCTTCTGAACCTTGCTGCTCGGCGTTATCGCTCACACCGGTCTGCCCGTCACTAACGGTTCCGCTTGGATTCGATGCAGAACCTTCCTCTGTTGCAGCTTGAGGATTGGTAGTCTCTTTACCATCCCCAGCAGGAGCCGCCCCTGAGTCAGTACCGGCCTTGCCTCCATTTTCAGTAGCAGCAGTCATATTACGCTGCATGTCAAAAGCGTCTTTCTCAAATTCGGTACCAAATTTGAAGCTATCGAACTTCACATCGACCACCACATTGGCATTCGAGTCGGATACTTCTACCTGTTTTGGAGCGTAATCGCTTTTATTTAACCATATTTTCTGTCTAACCAATGCATGTGTATTGTAGTTGGCAGCTACATCGAATACATAGCTTTCCTTCTCATCGGCAAACTGGCGGGTCGAATCACCTGTTATGCTGCGGATCAGCGTCTCGTAGAGGTAAACCTGGCCTTGGTTATCCGGCCAGTTACTCTGGAAACGGAAACTCTTGTTCTGGCTCGGCGTCAGGACAAATACGCCTTCATCATTGCGCAGTACAATTTGCGTTACATCCTTTTTGGCATTCGTTAATGCGATACGATAATACGAAGGCTTTTGATGCCATACCTCGACCTTGTACTGCTGCGGCGTATCTCCGGTATGCAGCGTCATAACGCCTGCCCCCTGATAACTTTCCATTTCTCCTACGACTTCGTTCAGATCTTTGACCACGGCTGCCGCATCCTTCTTCCCGCAGGCGGCAAGTAAGGTCGATAAGACCAATACCATGGCAAGCATCCATGATATTCGGCGCATGACATCATCCCCTTTAGCACATGTTTTCACTTCAGGATTGTGCGTACAGCAGAACCCCTACTTGATTAGTACATGTTATGAGGGACTTGTTCGATATATGCGGACTAGTTTGACAAGCATTCCATCGTGCATTGCCACAATACTCTATTTGATTACAAAATCAGTCTCGGGTAGGATGTAAAATTCAACCAGATTCTTCATAGTAAATACAGATAACAACCCAACCAATGTAATTACATACCACTATTATGTAGCTGAATTGATGTACAACTCTATTTTAAATTGGAGGAAAATAATGAACACAACCTACCTTCACTCATTGCTGAATGGATTGGATGATTTTGTGGAAGAGCAACTTCAACGTTGGAAAGGAGTAGGTGTAGCGGTAGCGGTTATCCACAAGGATGAAGTCATTTTGCAAAAAGGATACGGTTATCGCGATCTGGAGTCCAAGCTTGAAGTCACACCCCATACACTATTCGCGATCGGTTCAAGTACCAAAGCCTTCACAGCATCAACAGCTGCCCTGCTCGTCGATCAGGACATTCTGAAGTGGGACACGCCTGTTAGAACCTATTTGAAAGACTTCAAAATGTTCGATCCCGTAGCTACAGAACGCCTGACCATCCGCGATATGCTCTGTCATCGCTCCGGACTTCCAAGGCATGAGATGGCATGGTACAACTCATCACGGAGCAGAGAAGAACTCGTAAACGCGCTTCAGTATCTGGAGCCTAATGAGGACTTTCGGAACAAGTGGCAATATCAGAACCTGATGTATATGGCCGCTGGTTATCTGGTGGGTCAACTCAAAGGAACTTCATGGGAGAATGTTGTCCAGGAGTCCCTGTTTAATCCACTTGGTATGAATTCAAGTGTCTTTTCTGTTGATGAGATGCAGAATCAACCTGACTTCGCCTTCCCTTATATGGATCAAAACGGAGAGAGAACCCGAATACCTTTTCGGAAAATAGATGCCATAGGCCCTGCTGGCTCCATTAACAGCAATCTGGTCGATATGATCGCCTGGGTGCAATTTCAATTGAATCAAGGGCAACAGGGTGAGAATCAACTGATTTCCAAAGAACAGTTGGCTGTTATACACAGCCCGCAAATGGCTTGTGATTCACTATTCCACAGCAAAGAGCTGCCTGTTAGCACGTACGGTCTGGGCTGGATGATTGATTCTTATCGCGGACACGCCATGATTCATCACGGCGGGGCAATCGATGGTTTCGCTTCACAGGTCGCCTTTTTACCGGAGGAACAGATCGGTGTTGTAGTCCTTTGCAATACCAATGGGAGCATTCTTCCCTACACGATTTCTTTTAACGTTATTGATCGTTTGCTTGAAGTGGAACCTGTGGATTGGAGTGGAAGATTAGCCAAATTAATGACTGAAGACTCAACTGATTCCGAAGTAGCAACAGACACCATAGAAACACCAACTACTCCAGAAACCTCTGTTGAGGAAAAACCAGTGGAAACTCAGGTTCATCCCCATGATCGTCCTATCCATGCGTATGCGGGAAGTTATACCCATCCGGGTTACGACGAGATCGTTATTCAACAGACGGACGATGGGTTACAGGCCACATTGAATGCCATGGAAATGCCTATGGAATACACTGGAAAAGATACTTTTTCCGTAGAACTTGTCCTGTTTGGCTTGAAAATCACTTTTACGTTTAAGACGGATGAAGAGGACACCATAAGCTCTCTCTCCATTCCGCTGCTGCTGGAACCGGGCACGAATCCAATTGAATTTATAAAAACACCTTCAGTATAAAAGCATCCCCCACCGGCCTATCCCATTGTAGTCACTAAACACCTTACCACAATGGGATATACGCCGGGTAACTCGCAGTATCTTCTCCTATATTCGGACTTCTCTTCACCCACAATCGACGCAGATCAGGCATACCGAATGCTACTACACGATAATCCTGAAGCGAAACGTGGTGTGCATGTTCTTCCCTGAAGCTGTATGTAGGCAGGAGCAAAGCCTCTTGAATGAGTCGCCCCTCCAACGTCATTAGCGTACGCAATCGCTCAGCACTATCCTGGATCATAACGGCGTGTCTGCATTCGCGTTCCAGCTCGCTTTTTCGCTGGTCATCCAGTGCCATGAGGAACAGCGTATTATGGAACGTATACATCGTTAGTAGACTCAGCGTCACATGCTCATCGAACACTTCACCCGTGTAGATCACATCATAAGAGGCGAACTCGTCATGGTATACGGCGTCTACCGGATTACCCGGCATAACATTTACCTTCAGCCCAATAAGCTCACAACGCTGTGCGAACCAGGCCATGTCTGTCTCCATTTTCTCGCCTTCCTCTACCCACACATTCATGATCTGGCCTGCGTAGCAGCTGCATTGTAACAACTCTGAAGCTCTTACGAGAGAAGAGTCTGCAGGGGGGGAAAGTTGTTCCGATTGTTCATTTTTTTCTATTTGTTCAAGCATCAGCTTTTCCTCGGACTTGTCTCGAACCAGGCTATATGCAGCCTGTACACTTGAGCGTGCCAATGCCCCCATCATCTCCTGTGGATCCATCAGTTGCTGAACAGCCTGGCGAAAGTATAAATCCTGCTGTGGGCCTTCTTTTCGCATATTAAACGTCATATATACGCCGCCCTGAACCTCATGCTGAACCGAACGAGCCTGTCCGTCTGGAAACAAGTCCTGTTTGATCACCGACTCCACCAGACCCGACTGGGGAAGCTGCCATATTTCAACCCGATCAATAAAAGCCCGGCCCCTGAAATAGGAAGTGAATACGTCCAGCACAAGCAGCTTGGGATGATTGCGTGTCAACCGGTAAGGTCCTGTACCAATCGGATGCATCGGGTCCATCTCCATATCACGGGGCAAAATGGATGCATTCATGCTGCTCATCAGATCCGGTAACATAAAGTTGGGAAAACGTAACACAAAGCGCACCGTTAGCTCATCGAACGTTTCTATGCGATGAATAGAACCAAACAGTGACCTGCAAGGGTTCTCCTGATCGGAAATAATTCGTTCAAACGTATATCTTACGTCCTCTGCATCAAGTACCCTGCCATGGTGAAAGAGTATGCCTTTGTGCAAATAAAAGGTCCACTCTGTTCCATCAGGGTTGCTCTCCCATGCAACGGCAAGACTCGGTTCACAGACTTGCCGCTCAGCGTTGTACTGCACCAAGCGATCAAATACCTCCGCAACAATTCCAACCTCTCCCCACATGGCAGCCCTGGTCGGGTCTAATGTCTCAAAGGGAGTTTCCTGCGGAATACGCAGGGTATCAACTCTTCCACGAGCGCATTGATCGGAGCGTAGACCGAACTGCCCTTGCAATCCTTGCAACAATATTTCCCGCATTGAGAACGGCAGTGTTGAAGCCAGCACATAGGCCTCCTCCAATTTGTTCCCTTGCAAGAATCGGTCGAATCGTTCCCGAGCGGCCTGTAGCAGGGGAAGGCAAAAAACGAGCACTGATGTTTTCCCTCTGCCGCGTTGTGGGCTCCATCTGATCCAGCCATGATCCATAAATTTGTTCATAATCAGATTCATATTGCGCATCGTACAACATAAATGATTCGCCAGCTCACCAATCGTTGTATGTATTTCTTCCTCTTCGTCCACGTTCGAAAAGGCCATGCGAAGCTGAATATAATGATCCATGACCTCCACAACCATCCCTGCCTTTCCTTCTCCTGATTAAAATACGAAATTGACCCGTACGCTTCTACAGTTTTTCTTCAGGTTTTCCTCCATTATACTCAGGTACATCGACAACACCAGCGGGAAGGAAGAGAACTGCACATGAAATATACTGATTTGCATCGCAACATCAAGATTCGTATCATTACTGATTTTTTTACGGATCTAACTCAGAAATCAATTATTCCTTTTATGGCGATTTATCTGAGTGTCCAGCTTGGTGCAGGCTGGGCAGGCATGCTGTTAACCGTTAATATTGTGGCCTCCATGATCGTTGGCTTGGGCGCAGGATACTGGTCTGACCGAGTCGGACGCAAGAAACTGGTCTGACCGAGTCGGACGCAAGAAACTGATGGTCACCGCCCAAATGTTGCAGGTATTCGCCCTGTTCTGGCTGGCTGCCGCTAACTCCCCATGGATGGACTCCGTTCCTTTAACTTGTGCCATGTTTCTGCTTAGCAGCATCAGTTCGGGTATCACCGGGCCCATTGCCAATGCCATGATTGTAGACGTGAGCAGTGAGCATGAACGTCAGTATGTCTATGGGCTCCAATATTGGACCACCAACGTTGCCGTTACGATCGGTGCATTGATGGGAGGATTATTATTCGAATCCTTTCGCTTCATTTTGTTCAGTCTGGTATGCATGGAGAGCCTGGTTACACTATTTATTCTCTTATTCTATATTCATGAAACAATGGATAGTAGACACTCCAATCAGCTTGATGCCCCGATTAATAGGAATATACTGAAAACGTATGGCGGTGTATTTAGGGACAAACGTTTTATGGTGTTTTTCACCGCAACAGTGCTGGCTGTCTCTCTGGAATTCCAAATGGATAAATACATCGCCGTTCGTCTGAAAAGTGAATTCAACGCCCAACTGTTCCATTGGGATATCTCAGGTCTGCAGATGTTCAGTCTGATCATGGCGATTAACACTGTACTCGTCGTAATCATGGCCATTCCATTCTCCAAATGGATGGGGCGCTTTCAGTCCAGATATATCATGACTGTCGGAATGTGTCTGTACACTACTGGTTTTGCCGTGCTCGCTTTCAGTAACTGGGCCTGGCTACTTGTAACATCGGCTGTACTTCTGACCATTGGTGAACTCATGTATGCGCCTGTCCGTCAGGTCATGCTTGCTGGCATGATTCCCGACTCCGACCGTGCTGCCTATATGGCTGCTGACGGCATGAGTTATAACGCGGCCGCTCTGCTGGGTAGTCTTGGCCTAACGATTGGGGCCTTTCTGCCTTCGTATGCAATGGCAGGCCTGTATGTATTGATGGGTATCGGTGCTCTCGTATTTTTCCGGCAGTCTCTCCGGCCATCAACGGTTCAAAGTGAACCACAACCATGCGCAGACGCCTCCTAAATTTTCGGCTCCTCTATGCTGGATTTTGCTCCTGGTAGTTGTGAGTTCTATTGGGAATGTATATCACAATCTACTATCTTGAAACCTATCGTGCCAGTAATCAGTAATAAACAGGAGAGTCCGTTTTACAAAATTTTCTTTTGAAGGAGTGTTTACATGCATTTATCCAATCGAAGCACCCGCTTCAGGTTCACCTCACTAACGGGGGCGTTCATGGCTTTTATCCTGTCCCTCAGTCTATGGGCACCCGCCGTGCAGGCGGAGACCGCACCTGCCGCGGTCAATGAAAAAGGAAAAGTGACAGCGCTGACAACGGAGTCCGCGACAGCTTTTCTGGATACATTTTTTGATTCCGCCGAAGCGAAAGCCCAATATGTTGGTGCTTCCGTAGTCGTTGTCAAAGATGGAAGAGTCGTGGCAGAGAAAGGGTATGGATATTCCAATCTGGAGAGTAAAACACCCGTTGATCCGAAAAATACCACCTTTCGTATCGCCTCGGTTTCGAAAACATTTACGTCAGCCGCTGTCATGCAGCTCGTAGAGCAAGGCAAGGTAGATTTGAAAGCTGATTTTCAGACCTATGTGAAAGGACTGGAATTCGATAATCCTTTTGACAAACATGTAACGGTAGAGAATCTGCTCACACACACCACCGGATTTGAGATCCGCGACCCACAACAGGAGGATATCCATGCCGACTTCGATAAAAGCGTATCGATGGAGGATTATGCCAAGTTACATATGCCCCCTGTCGTTAGAGAACCTGGTAGCGCCTACATGTACGACAACTTCTCCTTCCTGCTGCTTGGCATGATTGTGGAGAATGTGAGCGGAGAGCCGTTCGAAACGTATATGCAGCAGCATATCTTCAAACCTCTTGGTATGAATAACAGCAGTTTTATGCTGAACGGCAAGTTCAAAAACCAACTTGCAACAGCCTATGATGCGGGCCATAATCCACTCGACCTGTACACCCTTTCCCCAACACCTATGCCTCAAGGCGGCATGCTCTCAACGGCAGAGGATATCGGGAATTTCATGATCGCTTTCCTGAATGATGGTGTGAAAGATAACGAACGTATTTGGAAAGAATCTACGGTAAAAAGCATGGAACAATACCGTTCTTCCATTCATCCGCTGCTACCAAATACCACTTATGGATTTGAAGCTGCTTTTCAGCTTCCGGGTGCAGGCAGCAGTTCCAAAATTATTACCAAAGCTGGCGACCTGATCGGATTCAGCTCTTATCTCTTCCTTATTCCTGAGCAAAACACCGGTGTCTTCCTTACTTACAACCAGACGGGAGCACTTCGTAATTTCTTCTACCCGGCCTTTATCCAGACGTTCTTCCCGCAATATGCGGAGCCCGTCAAGTTCAAGGAATATACACCTCAATCAGCGGATGAACTGCAACGCTTCGCTGGACTTTACGCGGATCTGCGACTAAGTACAATTGTTAGTTCCCTGAAAGATGGCGGCAAAGAACCCGGACAATTAAGCATTTCCGACGTCTTCCTTGGCCCACGTACCCTGATTCAGGTTGAAGATAATCTCTTCAAGGATGAATTAACAGGCCAGTTCACGGCGTTCAAGGAAAATGCTGATGGAACCATCTATATGAAAGAACCTTATCTCAACCCAATGGGTTATGAAAAAAAAGGACAGAAACCCCAAGGTTTCCGGGATGTCCAGGCGAATAGTCCTTATGCTGAAGCCATCTATGGATTACAATCCCTTGGATACTATACCAATGATGCAAGTGAAACTTTTCAACCCAAAAATGCCGTTACACGGGCTGAATTCATTGAGGACGTCCTTAAAATGAGCGGGCTGAAAGCCAGCAAAACGGCGCCACCTGCAGATACCGACTGGGCAACTCACCCTGCTGCCGGTTACATTCAGCTAGGTTATGAATCCGGCATGATCACGGGTGCGGATGAGAAACAGTTCAAACCGGATCAGGCCATCACACGTCAGGAAGCCATGGTGATGATCTGGAGAACTCTCCAACTGCAATATCCAAATGAACTGTTCGAGGATGTGAAGCTGGCCGGGCAAACAGATGCCTGGGCTGTGCCTGCGATCCAGATGATGGTTAAGCTAGGCATCCACGGTCCTGAAGTGAAAGTGCTGGGGGATGGATCAGTCGATTCCCTCTCCCGCAAACCACTGATCCGTCAGGAAGAAGCAGCGATTATGTACCAGCTGTTTACACAGCCAACCGACAAGATCGTAGCTGACCTGATGACAAATCAGCCGCACTCGGAAACTTCCTCAGATGAGGAAACTGCCGAAGATACAACCGCGCCTGCAACCGTGACTCCTGAATAACCGGAATAACAACCTCATATTCACGGTATAAAAAACGATAAACAGGCTTGTTCGAAGGAGGATAACCCTCCTTCTGAACAAGCCTGTTTTGGTTAGCGCGGTGACCTTTTGGTGTACCATTCGATGGTACGATGATACTCAAGAGGTACTCTATGGATTAAATACCTCGCTCAACATGGAAGAGACATGTTGATTGCCATTTCGCTGGTCATATTTATCTGCGGCTGCTTTGGCATATGCCGTAAAATAGTCGGCCAGTTTACGCAAATCTCCCGGATCTCCTTCATAGGGGAATGAAGCAGGAAGCCGCAATCGGTATCCTGGAGATTCATCAGCCCAGCGGCGCAACAGTTGTGCTGCTCTGGCATAGAACATCATTTTGGCAAACGGATCTTCATGATCCATCGCGAGCACCAGGCTTTCTTCCAGTACATCGATGCCCTTCGCCGGGTTCGTGCGTGCAAGATAATCCATCTGCTCGGCAAAGCTTTGCACAAAATCATTATGTCCTTTGATCATGCGATAGCCTTTGGCCTGATGTTTGTCAGCTTCATCAATCTTGCCAAGCCGGTATAGTGGCATCAAAATCTCCGATAAGGTCAGGTGCGGAATTTCGGCACAACTCATTCTCCCTCTCAAAATAGGCTTCGCCGCTTCCAATACCTTCTCATCATCACCTGCCAGTATCCAGTAGCGCATAATCTCGTCCTGCTCACACGCCTCACAATCACTCATAAAGTCACGGTCCATATTTCTGAACTTCGTATAGCTGGTACCCGCCTCCTCCAGATCGCCAAGATCCATGGATATGCGGAACCGGTAATACCAATACGAACGTTCGCTGTACCCAAATGATTTGAAGCGACGTCCAAAGTCCTCCAGGAGCTCCATCATTTTATCGCGAGACACTTCCGGGAAGCTGGATAACTCGCCCAAAATCCATTTATACGACCACATTAACGTTTCTTCGTCATAGCGCTCAGGCTGTTGATCAAACTTGCCCAGCTGCCAGGAAAAAGCAATCAGTGCTTTCATCGGATAACCGCAGAATGTCGCGGTCTCAACGATCTCTGAACGCGCTTCGTACGCTTCCTCCTCCATGCCGTTCACATCGGCGACTCTTGCCGCTTCCTCCAGCATGCCCAGCTTCGCTGTTCCATTAGGCAGGCCATAGGCCTCATCCATCAGATCCTCAAAATCCATTTCGGTCTTCATCAGGCATCCCCCTTACGATCTGTATTCGCACGCAAACCCCAATCAATAAAACGAACGATGCCCTGATTCAGCACCTCAAGCTCCTGCCGATTCATCGCATAATGCCCCATCATTAGTGCATTGACATACAACATCTCAATGGCAATCGGAGTCATTTGGGCATCCGGTGAAGTCAGGACCCGCTGAATAATTGGATTGCTGATGTTCAGGTACAGGGTTGAATAACCTGCGGAACTAATGCCGGATGACAATGATCCAAGGACGGAGGAGAACAATTCTGTACTCTCCTCACTTGCTTTTTCCAATGCACGCAGCGTGGAAGACTCCTGCGAGAGCGTGAACAGCACCGGCAAATCAGCTGGCTTGAAGCCCTTGACCTCTGCACGGCAGCGGAAACGTTGCAAAGCAGAGTCCGCAAGGCGCAAGGCATCGTAATACTGATTCCGTTCAGCCGGTGACACGTCGGTGAAACTCATGGATACCTCGTCCGGCTGCAACCGTTGCGTCTGTACATGTTGCACCGCTAGTGGCAGCATTGCCATCAAATCGCTGTCGTAGATATATCCACCGTTAATGACCAACATCGATTGGGCTGACGCGACATGATGAATCTGACGATACTCATCAACCGTGGTAGTGAAGTACAATGTCTCTCCCTCACTCATCAACTCGCCCAGTTCCCGATGGCCACGGGTGCTTTCAAACGGAAGCCAGCGGTGAATCATCGCGTAGAACTCCTGATCCTGCACAGCCAGTGCCTTCATCGACAGCGCATGCAGGCGAATCAGCTTTTGCAGCCGTTCCGTCTGACTCTCAGCCATGTCGGCCAATCCTTTACGAAGGGCATCGCCAAGTTCGGAGCGAACCTCTTCCAGCTTTTCATTTTCATAAAAATGTTCCCGTGAAGCCGTTGGTTGAAGCTCGTCTGTCCAGATTAGGCATTTCACGAAGAAGGCCCATTCCGGCAAAATATTCTCCGCCTTCTCCGAGATCAGCATTCGCTTCAGGTACACCCGGTGAGAACGCTTGGCATTCAGATTGACAGCATGTGGCAGTACAAAAGCTATACCTCCTGTACGGCCTGAAGCCGTCGTCAGTGGAATGAAATCCTGAAACTTCTCCCCAAGCAATCGTTCACCAAAAGCCAGCACTTCCGCTCTGCGTCCACGTGCAAGCTCAGGATTCATCAACCAGATCGGTGATTCGCTATTGACGATATGTTGAACACTGTCACTATGCAGGATGACTGGATAAGGCAATAACGCTCCATAATAGAACAAGGCTTCTTTCACATATTCCGTTTCAAAATAATGGGCTGCGTCCGGTGTACAACGCAGATATACTTTCGTTCCCGGAGACAACTGTGTCTCCAATTGCCGAATCGTATACGTTCCATCGGGCTTACCCCGCCACTCCATCGAAGGTCCACCCTTCGCGGATTGCGTCAGCATGACGATTTCATGACTCACCATGAAACAGGACAATAATCCGATTCCGAATCGCCCGATAAACGAAGTCTCTCCATCCAGCAAGGCCTGCTGCCCACGCTTCGAGGATTGACCTATCATCGCGAGAAACTCATGGATATCGGCTTCCGTCAAGCCAATGCCGTTGTCCTCCACCATCATGGTCAACTGCTCGCCTGTTCCTGTCAGTTCCACACGGACTTCACCCTGGAATCCCGGTTCCGCTTCTGTTCGAGCTGTAATGGCATCAGTCGCATTTTGCATTAATTCACGTAAAAATACTTTAGGGCTGCTGTATAGATGGTTCGATAAAATCTGGATCATACCGCTCAGGTTCACCTGGAAGCGATACTCATTGGATGCTGTCATTTCGCTCACCTTCCACTGGTCCAAACACATCTGATGTTTCCTACTTGGAAGTGTTCATATGATGTGTTAGACGAAATAGTTATGTAATCACAAGAAATGAGGCGTTCCATTGGATGGATACGCCAAGTAACGACGTCAAACCGGCCTTGGCTAACCAAGACCGGCGTTAGATGAATATTCAGGCATTCATGATATGTAAGAGGCCTTAAGTCTAATTACCACGTTATGGATGGCAACGAAACGAGATATTGCATCCTTTTAACCAGAATACATGGTATAGACCACAGTGAAAACAAACCTGAGACCCGATTTCGCCGGACTTTAGGGTGAAGTTGCTGCTCTCGTTTGGGACTAAAGACGGAGAAGTTTTATTTTTTGGCCCTCCATTTGAACGAAATTGCTCATCTGGACGTATAATCTCCAAACTCAGATCGGACGGTGAATGTACATGATTGAAGTTCGCAACATTTCCAAGCAATTCAAAGTGCATCAGGCACTGAACGATGTCAGCTTCACGGTTGAACAAGGCAGCGTTACAGGGCTGATCGGTCCTAACGGTTCGGGCAAAACCACCCTGATCCGCATCATGAACGGCGTTCTCGGCGCTTCGGGCGGGCAAGTGAGTATTAACGGCCTCGATCCCTTCCGTGAGACGGAGAACGTATTAGCCATATGCGGCACATTAACCGAGCAGAGCGGATTGTATGAAAATATGAGTGGGCGTGACAATCTGATCTTTTTCGCTGAAGTTTTCGGTGTACAACATGCCAAAGCACGGATTGACGAGCTCGTGGATCTGTTCGAATTGCAGGAATATCAACATCGAAAAGTAGGCACCTACAGCACAGGCATGAAAAAACGCGTAGGTCTAGCACGGGTGCTGCTGCACCGCCCCTCCATTCTTTTTCTGGATGAGCCAACCAATGGGCTTGACCCGGATGGGATTCAGATGGTCCTCCGAATCATCCGCCGGCTAAATCAGGAGGAACATATGACGATTCTCGTATCGTCTCACGTGTTATCCCAGCTTTCGGCCGTGTGTGACCGGTATATTTTTATGGAAAAGGGGCGCAAGGTTGAGGAAGGTACGGAGCAGGAGATCGTCAACCGATACCTGACCTCACCCCGGATTGAAGTTGAAGCGACCATGCCGAATGGCTGGCAAACGGTAACAGGTTATACACCGGAGGTCGTCTCCGCGAACAAAGCGATATTCCAGCTTCAAACCCGTGAAGATATTCCGTTGCTACTGCGACAATTGACTGAGCGTGGACAAGTCTATCAGGCCCGGATTACGGGCAGCGATCTGGAGAGTATTTATTTTGCCATTAGGGAGGCACACCATCATGAATAACAGACAAGCCATACGTGCACTTGTTCGTAAAGATATTCGAGCTATCACAGCCAGCGTGCAGCTCTGGCTACCCATGTTGATCGTTCCGCTGGTTATCGGGATCATTATGCCTGGCGTACTCATTTGGACAGCCTCAAGGATGGAACTTGCTTCCCTCGGCAATATGAGCTTCCTGCTTGATACGCTGGATAACCTAACCCATGCCGGGCAGATTCCGCAGCTCGCTTCGATGCCTACGGATAACCATCGTATTGTCTATTACCTGGCCTTATACATGTTCGCACCGCTGTTTCTCATCATTCCGGTGATGGCATCCAGCATTCTGACGGCCAACAGTTTTGCAGGCGAGAAGGAGCGCAAGACCCTGGAAGGTCTTCTGTTCACTCCGATGAGTATGGATACGTTATTTAAAGGCAAAGTGTTAGCTGCGTTTATTCCTTCTCTGTTGTTATCCTGGATTACCTTCATTATCTACGGAATCATTGCCAATATTCTAATGTACCCCATGTTCGGGGCATGGATGTTTCCCAATCTGAACTGGATCATTCTGGTTCTGTGGGTTGTTCCGGCGTGCAGTCTTGTGGTCATTCTGTTAAATGTACTGATCTCGGCGAAAGTGCGTGGATTTCAGGAGGCCTATCAACTCGGAGGATTGGTCGTGATTCCATTGCTTGCCCTGATTGCCGGTCAGGCGAGCGGCATGCTGCTTATCAGTCCTCTCATGTTACTCCTGGTCGGAGCGGCGCTTCTGCTCATCAGTTTCATTTTGCTTCGTCTGGTCACCTTGTGGAACAGTCGTCAGCAGCTGGCTGAAAGTCAGATTTAGGCGAAATATGGTTGAGATATAACGGCGGAAGATCTGATCATCTGTCCATTTCACCCGACTGAGATGTATAACATATTTTCCATAGTTTACCGATATAACTTAAGGTGTTAATGTGTTAATTACATACATAAAGAAGAAGGGTGACGATTGATTTATGAACAAATGGACTACACGCATGCAACGCACGGTTTGCACCTTGCTGCTGTTCACACTGATCGCGGCAGCAGTGCTTGGAGGCGGGGCCAATGCTCAAGCAGCTTCCCTCAGCCAAACTACGGTATATTATGAGTCCGATGGTGTATTGTACAAAGTATCCGGTGACGGAAGCGGAACCACAGAGGTATTGCTTGATTATGAAGGAGACGGTCTGTCTGCGGCGGGATCCTATCTCTATTACACCCGTTCCGAGTCTTCCACAACGCTGCTTCGCGTTCCCAATGACGGTTCCAGCGATTCTGCTGAAACGTATGCGACAGATGTGTTGAGCTACTTTACGGATAACGGGTTCATCTATTATATGGATTCCAAAGGAACGATCTATCGTGGAAATGGCAATAGCGAAGCTTCGGCTGCCACCAAAATTGCAGACAAAGCAGATACAGATTTCCCACTGCTCGCTGTAACGAAAGGCCGTGTATATTATAACGGGCTCGTTAATGGAAACCCATGGATCGTTTCCAAAGCATCCAACGGCAGCGGAGCTGTGCAACGGATTGCTGCTGGTGCAGTGGAGAGTCGTTATTTTATGAACGTGGCCAAAAACGAACTGCAACTGATGGTGAACACTGACCCGTACGAGCAGTTCTACTCGACCAACGCCATTCTCATGTACAAGGTAAACTACAATACAGGCAAAGGTACAGCTGTTAATCCAAAAGCAAAACTGGATGTAAACGCTGTTTATGCCGGCGGCTGGGGTAACAATCTTTATGTTTATAACAAAGGCATCAAGCTGGACAGCAACAAGGATTATAATTATTCAACAGGCAAAGCCTTTGCATTGACCACTTCTGGCAAAACACTTCAGATTCACAGTAAGAGCATCCGGGAGGTCAGTCCACTGGGTACAGATAAGGTTGTAGTTGTGGATGCAGACAAAAAGGCGTATGCCAAAACCATCGCCGGGAACAAGGTATCCAAATCTGCCAACCTGAATTTGAACAGTGTCACTTTCGTAACTGCTCAGTTGACCAACGGAACGTCAACTCTTGCATATCTATCCGGTACAAATGGTCTTTATTCCGTGAGCACAGCTCTCAAAGTTACCAAGCTTGCTGGAGAAGAATGGGCAACGTTCCAGCTTCATGATGATGTTCCGGGCATGTTCTACATCAACGCAAATGATCTCTATCGTCTGTATCATGTGCAAGCCAATGGCACAGGCAAAAAGGTGCTAAGCGACGTTTTCCTGGATGATATCCTGTTGGTCGTGCCAAACTAACCCATGCATGTGGATACACGCTTATAGCCATCTCAACATTCTTGTCCAAAATAAAGAGGATTACCCTAAGCCTTCACGGCTCTGGGTATCCTCTTTTTTTCATGGCCAAAACTATTTTTCAAAAACATCTTCCATATGAGAATGATAATTGTTATCATTGAGAAAATAAGACAAAAGGATGGTCCGTATGACTGAACAGCTTCCCTTCATTTCTGAAACCTCATCTCTACCGCTCCTCTCTTCCATGTGCCGTGTACGGCGCGGGGAGCATTTCCGTGTGCAAGGCAAGACGGTGTCCCGGCCCATGCTCTGTCTTATTTTACAAGGAGACGGTGTCCTGGTCCTGAACGATACGGTCTATACAGCCGAAGCCAATCAACTGTATGTTCTGAAGCCAGGAACAACGATTGAGGCGGCTGCACGCTCGACTGTTACGGAGTTTATAATACTTAGCATGGATACGGTATGTTTGCAGCAAGTGCGCGGCCAATGGAAAATGTCCCCCTCCTCTGGTTTCCCGTTGGATTGGGAGACAGGCAGGCTGATGGTTCGTTATGACCAACAAGCCAGAGTACGATTTGAACAATTGTATGAAGCCTATCGCGGCGTTCACCCCGATCACTTTATCAGTATACATAGCCAGCTTCATGAGCTTTTGCAGCATCTCTCGGAGAATCGGCTTGAAGAAAATTATGAGAAGGTCGATCCGGCGCTTGAACGCAGCATTATGTATATGAGAAGGTTCATGAGTGAAGGTATCAGCATGGATCAACTGGCCAAAATTGCTGGATTGACGCCAAGCTCATATTCTCGCAGTTTCAAAAAAGCCAAAGGCATGTCACCTACCGATTATCTGAATCGCTTACGCATTGACGAGGCCAAAAAACAACTCAAGCAGGAATCATGTGTACTCAAAGACGTCGCCGTATCTGTTGGCTATGGCAATGAATATTATTTTAGCCGCAAATTCAAACAAACTTTGGGGATCGCACCCAGCCTATATATGAAAAAAGACCAAATTCGCGTGGCTACGGCGTCCATGATGGGACTTCATGAGAACCTCTCTTCGCTCGGATTGCATCCCGTAGCTTCAATGGACGGATTCCATGATCGAGAGCTTGATGAAGTCGAGCAGCAACAGCGTCTAGCCACACAATTGGAGAAATTACGTCAGGCCAAGCCGGACCTGATTATCGGTGATTTTTATCATAAATCCTTTTATGATAAGCTCAAAAGTATTGCACCTACGGTCATCCTGGATCAGGCCCATGACTGGAAAGAAAATCATTTACGCTTGGCTGAACTGGTTGGACGGGAGCAACAGGCCATGCAGAATTTCAAACAGCTGGAGCTTCGCAACCTTGATATTGGGCTCCGTTTGAAGCATCATTTCGGGCAAGAACGTATTATGCTTATGCAGGTTACGAATCAGTCTATCCGGCTTCAAGAAGATACCGAGCATCCATTAAATCGCCTTATCTACGGTGAACTTGGACTAAACCCTGCACAGATCATATCTACAGATTTAATGTCAGACGAATATGCGGCAGATAGCATCCCCATGCTGGACACGGATCATCTGTTCATGAACCGAGTCTCCAATTCTCCTGTCAGTGAGAAACTGCTTCGGCGCATGAAACAAACTACCGCCTGGAATCGCTCTCCAGCTGTGTTGAAAGGTAACGTACACGATATATCCGATTGGTCTGTACTATCCTGGACCTCCAACGGACGCCATCAGATCATGGACGAACTGGAACAGATCGTTCAGCAAATTGTGACCTTATCACGTGTGGGATTAATCGGACAATTGTAAATCATATGTTTTTCTTCATTATAAATGTACAAGTTCATAAGCAACCATGACCAAAGAGCCCTCTCCAATTTGGAAAGGGCCCTTTGCTTTAGCTGTTATTAATGTTCCTTGATCTCTTCCTTCGGAACCAGTTTGTATATTTCTTCATCTTCCATGGTATCAATCAAGCGATCCAGCCATTTGTAGTAGGCCTCTGCTTGAAGCACCTTATGCTTGTCTTCCTTGAGAATGTGAAGAAGTTCAGCATCTGCTTGTTCATCCAGGTCAGCAATCAAACGATTAAGTTCATCAACGGATTTGCGCAGTACCTGAAGGTTACTCTCCACGGCTTTTCTCCATTTAATCACAAAATAATCCGTAAACGTCTGATGCCAGTCATACTCCACTTCATATAGGTCTTTCCGGGAGCCTTTGCTCCATACTTTATTCACCATTTTTAGATCCAGCAGTGTACGTACGCCGGTACTCATGCTCGTTTTGCTCATTTCCATTTCCCGGCCCATATCGTCAAGGGTCATAGGTTTGTCTGCAAAAAAAAGCAATCCATATAAGTGTCCCGTGGACAGCGTAACGCCGTAGAGATCCATATTACGCCCAATGGCTTCAATGACGCGTTTACGGATTCTAAGAACGGTTGCCTGCTGTTCCTCTTGTAAATGGTCCAAGCTCATGCTTGCAACCTCCATTCTGAACATTCCCAGTCATGGCAAAATAATTGCAACTGTTTAAGATCCTGCTTACATGGGAAAGTATCCGGCAGGACATCCTATATGCCAATGGGCTTTAGGTTACCCCATGTATATCATGGGAGCTTTACCAAGTTGCAAACGCCTACGACTATCTTTTAACCAAAAGAAACTGCTTAGATTCAGCACATTTTCTATTGTAGGAAAAGCGATATCAAATGTAAAGGTGTCTTATTAGCCAGAATAAGGAGAATGACGGAGCATATGGACGGAAAACTTTGTACAGTTTTTACTGTACAAACATTATGTACTGTTTATTCGGTTGCTATACGGGTTAAGTATTGTTAAAATACAAAACGTTACCCAGAAAGACGGGAAGCGAAGCAACGATTACCGGATTTCGTGGCTGGGCGCATAAGTGTATGGGCTTGTGGATGCTGAAAGCCGTTCGAAGTGCACAACACATCAGAAGGGGTGAAAACATGACCATACTTGAAGTAAAGAATGTAAGTAAACTGTTTGGCCCCCAAACCGAGCAAGGTCTACAATTACTTGAGCAAGGTTGGGGCAAAGAAAAGTTGGCCAAAGAAAAACAGATAACGGTTGGTGTTAACCGGGTCAACATGGAGATTCAGGAAGGTGAAATTTTCGTCATCATGGGGCTGTCCGGAAGTGGTAAGTCGACACTTGTTCGGATGTTCAATCGTCTGATTGAACCTACATCCGGAGAAATTCTTGTCCATGGTAAAGATCTACGTAAGATGAACAAAGAACAATTGCGTGAAGTGCGTCGGAAAACGATCAGCATGGTATTCCAGAAGTTTGCGTTATTCCCGCACCGTACCGTTCTCGATAATGTGGAGTATGGTCTCGAAGTTCAAAAGGTAGATAAAGATGAACGTCGGGAAAAAGCAAAAACGTCGCTTGAACTGGTTGGCCTTAAAGGCTGGGAAGATAAAATGCCGGATGAGCTGAGTGGCGGGATGCAGCAACGTGTAGGTTTGGCCCGTGCGCTGGCGAATGATCCGGAAGTACTGCTAATGGATGAAGCATTCAGTGCACTTGATCCACTGATTCGTCGTGATATGCAGGATGAGCTGATTGAGCTTCAGGATAAAATGAAAAAAACCATTATTTTCATTACCCATGACTTGGACGAAGCGCTGCGCATCGGCGATCGTATTGCCCTCATGAAAGACGGCGCAGTCGTGCAGATCGGTACTCCGGAAGAAATCATGATTCAACCGGCCAATTCATATGTGGCCCGCTTCGTCGAAGACGTGGACTTGTCCAAGGTCCTTACAGCATCTCATGTTATGCGACGTCCTGAAACGATTACGCTT
Organism: Paenibacillus sp. GL_099_B; assembly: GCF_057835695.1. Classification (NCBI taxonomy): domain Bacteria; kingdom Bacillati; phylum Bacillota; class Bacilli; order Caryophanales; family Paenibacillaceae; genus Paenibacillus; species Paenibacillus sp. GL_099_B. The sequence continues at coordinate 1,472,351 of NZ_CM174430.1, read as the reverse complement.
GACCGTGGTCCTCGTGTTGCCCTCGAATTAATGCGCGAACGTGGTATTTCCAACCTGTTTGTCATTGACCGTTCGAAGAAGCTGCTTGGTGTCATTACAGCAGAAGATGCAACCCGCGCGATGCGCGAAAACAAAGTGTTGAACGATATTCTGATCACGGATGGGCCGACTGTAGCGCCTGAAACCCTGATTCATGAATTGTTCGAAATTGTAAGTTCAGCCCATGTGCCGCTCGCTGTTGTTGGCGAAACTGGCCGTCTGCAAGGTGTTATCGTCCGCGGTGCCCTGCTTGGAGCACTAAGCGGTGAAGTTGCAGTAAAGGAGGAACTTGTGAATGATTCCCAAAATACCACTAGCATCGTGGATTGAAGCGATTGTTGACTGGATGAGCACCTCGCTCTCCGGATTATTTAAAGTCATTTCTGTTGTTATTCAGGAGGTTGTCGGATTTTTCTCCGGGCTGTTCATGCTCCCCCATCCGCTCCTGTTTATTGTAATACTTGGTGTATTGGCATATCTTGTTGGCCGAATACCACTGACCCTGTTTACAGTTATCGGTTTCTTGCTCGTAGATAACCTCGGATATTGGTCCCAATCGATGGATACTTTGGGCCTCGTTATTACGTCAGGATTAGTCTCCATTCTGCTTGGTGTTCCCATCGGTATCTGGCTCGCATACAGCAAAACTGCAGCCCGGATTATTACACCATTGCTTGACTTTATGCAGACCATGCCTGCATTTGTCTACTTGCTGCCAGCGGTAACCTTCTTCAGCCTTGGTGTGGTTCCCGGTGTTATCGCGTCCGTTATATTCGCGATTCCACCAACGATTCGCCTGACTCATCTCGGAATTAAGCAGGTATCTGGCGAACTGGTCGAAGCAGCGGATGCTTTTGGCTCTACGTCCATGCAAAAGTTGTTCAAAGTACAGCTTCCACTCGCGTTGCCTACCGTAATGTCAGGGATTAACCAAACTATTATGCTGTCGCTGTCCATGGTTGTTATTGCTTCCATGATCGGTGCACAGGGTATTGGTGCGGAAGTCTATCGTGCGGTAACACAGTTGCAGATTGGTAAAGGTTTTGAAGCAGGTCTGGCTGTCGTGGTTCTTGCGATCGTACTTGACCGTTTCACTCAAAATCTGTTTATGCCAGGCCGTAAGAAAAGCTCACGCTTCTCAGCGAAACAAAAAGCCTGGATTACTGCTGCAGCCACATTTGTTGTGCTCGTAGCTGGTTTCTCACAATACTTTGTTGGCGGCAACAGTACTTCTGCCGGCGGTAACAACACTCCAGCGAATGCTGTAGGTGAAGAAGTCAAATATCAGATCATTGGTATTGATCCGGGTGCAGGCATTATGAAATCCGCTGCCAAAGCCATTGAAGATTATCATCTGACGGACTGGACCCTGATTGAAGGATCTGGTGCAGCGATGACTGCCACACTGGACAAAGCCATTAAAGCTGAACAACCGATCATTATTACAGGCTGGACTCCACACTGGATGTTCAACAAATATGATCTAAAATATCTGGATGATCCCGAAAAATCTTTCGGTGATGCTGAAGAAATTCACACCATCGCACGTAAAGGCTTGAAAGGAGATCACCCGGTTGCTTATGAATTCCTGTCCCGTTTCCAATGGACATCAGATGAAATGGGCGAAATGATGAGTGGCATCCAAAATGGTACATCTCCAGAAGAAGCCGCAAAAGACTACGCTGAGAAACATGCAGACCAGATTGACGAATGGACCAAAGGTCTGACGCCAGTTAACGGTGATGCATTTAAACTTAGCTATGTAGCCTGGGATTCTGAGATCGCGAGTACTAACCTGTTGAAATATGTCATGGAAAGCAAACTTGGCTATAAAGTGAACGCCCTGCAAGTTGAAGCTGGACCTATGTGGACGGGTGTCGCCTCAGGCGACGTAGATGCCTCTCCAGCAGCTTGGCTGCCATTGACTCACGCTGACTACTGGGAACGCTACAAAGACCAGGTGGATGATCTGGGAGCCAACATGACCGGTGTACGCACAGGGCTCGTTGTTCCTGCCTACATGACAGACGTTAATTCGATTGCAGATTTGGAAACAGGTGCTTCTTCCTCCACTCCATCGGCGAATGCCAATGTGGGAAATGAAGTGAATCACCAAATTATCGGTATCGATCCAGGTGCCGGAATTATGAAATCCACAGCGAGTGCCATTGAGAAATACGGTTTGTCTGACTGGAAACTGGTTGAAGGTTCAGGAGCCGCAATGACAGCTACACTGGATAAAGCCGTTAAGAATAAGGAACCGGTTATCGTTACCGGTTGGACACCGCATTGGATGTTCAACGCATATGACCTGAAATACCTGGACGATCCGGAAGGCGTCTACGGTGAAGCAGAACAAATTCATACCATTGCCCGCAAAGGGTTAAAGGAAGACAAACCTGTCGCTTATGAATTCCTGGATCGCTTCTCTTGGACACCTGAGGATATGGGTGAAATCATGGTCGCCATTCAAAACGGAGATGATCCCCAAAAAGCCGCAGCAGCTTTTGCCGAGAAGCATAGCGACAAAGTGGCTGAATGGACCAAAGGTCTGACCCCGGTGAATGGAGATCCCATTAAACTGAGTTACGTAGCCTGGGACTCCGAGATTGCAAGTACCAACTTGCTGGAGTACATTCTGAAAGAAAAACTGGGTTACAAAGTAACCTCCCTTCAAGTGGAAATCGGTCCAATGTGGACCGGCATTGCCAATGGTGATGTAGATGCAACTCCAGCTGCATGGTTGCCACTCACCTCTGCAGATTATTTCAACAAATACAAGGATCAGATCGATGATCTCGGTCCAAATATGGACGGTGCCAAAACAGGTCTGGTTGTACCAACCTATATGGACATCAATTCCATTGAAGATTTAAAAGATAATTAAACCAGATTGAGATGGATAAACCTGAATTTGGAAAAAAGACCACCGAAATTTTTCGGTGGTCTTTTTTAGTGTAACTTTTAATTGAGTAGGTAAGCTAATGGGTTAAAGCTATTAGGGGTTTAAAGGCTGTGAAACTGAATTATGTACTCAGGCTCTACAAATTTCTTTTCTTTTTCTATGCTTACCCAATCAGCAACAATAATACGCCAATGGTAATTAGCACAATACCTAAAATGCTATACACCACTCTTGCACCCTGGCGTCCAATGGTTTTCACAAAAAGACCTGCTCGGAAACTCTTCATAAACCAATCCCAATTGTTGATTCCACCCAACAAACTGAAAATCCCTGCGGCAATAGCCAGTAGTGCGATTAAAACCGGTTGATCTTGCATGTCAACACTCCTTCAATATAATCCTGTCTACTATACCTTCCTCTGGTAAAAATGAACAGTCATTAATTAGTAAAAAAACAGCTTGCAGATAAAGGTCTGCAAGCTATTTTCATTAGAGTATTTGCTCCCTTTTTCATAGGAAGATTGACTAGTCTTATTACTTCGCCTGAAACTCACTCGCTGACATCAATAAGGTTACAACTTCAGCACGAGTTGCTTCAGCGAGCGGGTTAAACATGTTCTTGCCTGCGCCTTTCACCAGTCCTGCATCATATGCAGCTGCAATATAAGGTACGGCCCATGCAGGTACTTTATTTGCATCTGCAAAGGTTAGTGTGGCATTCGATTTAACTGGAAGTCCGAGTGCTCTTACGAGCATAGCCGTCATCTCTACACGGGATACTTTGCCGGATGCACGGAACGTTTCATCCGTATAGCCACTAATGATCCCTTGTTCTACAGCTTGAGCAATAAAGGATTGTGCCCATGCTGGAATTTTGGAAGCATCCTTAAACGTCAACGCCTTGCTGCTGGCTGGAAGTTCAAATGCTCTTGCCAGCATCACAATGAACTCGGCGCGTGTTGCAGGTGCATTTGGACGGAAATTACCGTCCTGATATCCATTCACAATTCCCCGGGAAATGCCCTGCTCAATGGCTGCTGCTGCCCAGTGATTGCCGATATCTTTCAAAATCACACCCGGATTGGTTGGTGTAGTACCGCCACCATTCCCATTACCCGGAACGGAAGGTGTTGTAGGCATGGTCGGAGTTGTTGGAGTTGTTGGATCCGTTGGGGTTACAGGTGTGGTTGGTGTCGTTGTACCTCCACCACTATTACCACTGCCCGGATTACTTCCGTTGTCTCCACCGCCATTACCAGGATTGCTTCCATTCCCGTCACCCGGAAGTGGAGCTCCCTTCAGATCAGTACTGCGTCCTTCCGTTGTCTGATTTACCGTACCTACACGGTCCAGATGTTCGTGGAAGATTTCATAATCCACCAGATTCAGTTCATAGTAACGGTTATCATCTTTCGCCGCTCTCATGGCGCGGTAAAAGTCTCCACCGTTAGCCATAAACGAGTTCGTCGCTACGATGTAGTATCCGTTTGGATCGATGTCCGTGTACGTCCCATTGGCATTCTTAATCTGTACTTTGAGCACGCGTTGACCGACTTGGGTCACCGTATTCGTTATGGCATCAATTTTCTCGCCCGGCTTCGTGGAATCGTAGTAGAAACGCATGCCTGAAACTTGTGGGAAGCGTCCTTCTCCTGTTTCCACACCGCTCACGCCATTTTCCAGCGCAGCCGTAATTTCCTTGCCTGTCATTTTCAGAGCAGACAGGTTGTTGCCGAAGGGCATTACGGTTAACAAATCACCCAACGTGATATTTCCTTTTTGGAATGACGCCCGAATGCCTCCACCGTTTTGGATAGCGACATATCCTTTAACGTCGTTCTCCTTCACAATGGATTTCACTTTCTCCAGCATGCCGTCTGTCATCAGGTTCCCCAGGTTGGTTTCCTGCTTGCGCACACTTCCGCGCTCTCCATCGAGCAATACATTCGTTTTACCAATAACTTCTTTTTTGAACTCAGCCAGAGGTTCCGCATAGCCTTCTAATTTCTTGGCTGCTTCCTTATCATCTGCGTAAACATAATTACCGGTGGCATCCTTCGCATCCAGATTCAGCAATTTGCCGTTCCATGTTTTCAGTACGCCTGCTTCGTTGAACGTTACATCCAGTTGACCCAGGGAAACGTCATATTCTCCCGTCTGTACGACCAGCGTCGGATCGGTGTGTGTATCTACAACCACCGGTTTGTTGAGAATAGTATGTGAATGACCACCCACTACGATGTCGATGCCTTCCACCGCCTCTGCCAGCTTCAGGTCCTCTGAGTAACCCAGATGCGTCAGCGCAATGATTTTGTTAATGCCTTCATCTTGCAGCATGTTCACTGTCGCCTGAGCACTTGCTTTGTAATCCTCAAACTTGAGATCATCTCCCGGCGAGGACAGGGATACGGTGTCCGGTGTCGTCAAACCAAAGATTCCGACTTTCTCGCCGTTCACTTCAGTAATAATGGCCGGATAGATTTGGGAATTCTCGCCTGGATTTCCGATGTTACCGTTGTACAGGCCACCCAAATTCGCATCCTTGGTATAGTCAATATTGGCACTAACAAATGGGAATTCCGCTTGTTCAATAAACGCCTTGAGTACACTTGGGCCTTTATCAAACTCGTGGTTTCCGAAGGTCATCACATCGTATCCGATCATGTTCATGAACTCCAGATCCGCCAGACCGTTAAAGAGGTTAAAGTACAATGTACCAGAGAATACGTCCCCTGCATCCAGCACCAGGGTGTTATCATTGCGTGTTTCCTTAATAGCTGTTACGCGGCGCGGGATGTTATCCAAATGCGCGTGCGTATCATTGGTGTGCAATACACGCAGGTTGAAGTCGCCCTCTTCTGAGGTGCTTCCAATGCTTAGCTGTGCAAGCAACGGATCATGGTCACTGACACGCCCATGTGAATCTTCGAAATCAGCATTCACATGAACCGCTTCGATAGCAGCTGTATCGGACAGATTTTTGCTCACCAGAATGTGATCCAGTGTCTGAGAGTTTCCGTCATAGATGTATGAATAACGCTTGTTCTCTGGCAGTTTGTTTACCAGATTGTCCAGTTCATTACCTTCGATAATATTCAATGTTTTGGAGAACTGGAAGTCATTGAAGTCGCCAAGCACAGCAACATTTACCTCAGGGTCTTTACTTAGCAGTTCCTTAACAAAACTGTTCACAGCAGTCGCCTGTCGTGCACGTTGAATCTCACTACTTCTTATCGCAGGCTGTATACTTCCGTAAGGCTTCAGATCGCCACCTTTGGAATTCAGATGATTTGCAATCACAACAACGCGCTCTTCGTTGAACTCGAATTCAGCAGCGAGCGGCTTACGCGAGCTTGCAAAAGCATCGTTTGTTGGATCAATCCGTCCAGGATTCAGGGACAAGCTCCCGTCCGTTTCCACTTGGATACCCGTTACTGCATCCCCTTTATTTCCTTGTTTCAGGGTTACACGTGACTCATTGTATAAGAATCCTACACGAATGTTCCCGCCCGGAGCTCCACCATCCTTATTGTTTTCTGGAGCAATATCCGTGTATTTATAGGTAGGACCACCTTTAGATGCAATAGCATCAATCAGGGTTTGGAAACTTGCATCTGCAGCAGTTGTTCCACTATCTGTAGCTCCATCATTATCTTGTACTTCCATTATGCCAATAATATCCGGATTCTTTAGATTATTGACTACAATTCCACCGATTTTGACAGCTCTCGCTGCATCCTTCTTGCTGAAATTTTCCACATTAAAAGTTGCAATCGTCAACTTACCATCGGCCTGCTGAATCGTCGTTGTTGCTTGCTCAAGCCCACCGGAAGTGATGACTGGAAGATTCCCCTCCGGATTCACCTTGAAATTGCCGTTGGAATAACTCATAACTCCTTTGACGGTCTCGGTAAGTTTATCACCTGTTTTGACCGCCTGAGAGGGCTTTTTGTTAATGAACAATCGTTGCGGATTAAGCGTACTCTCGTATGGTTCTGTACCATCCGCAGTCAGAATAACACCTCCTGCTGGTGTACGTACCGGATTATTCAAACCATTGTCAACGACAACTGCCAGACCCGGTTCACTGGAGTACGGACCGATAATCGTTGCATTATCAAGTTGTACTCTCATGCCTTCCAAACTCTCATAAAAGTCGATCGCATCCATCTCCGGGTTAAACTCCCCGAACTGATCTGAATCAATTACAGTAGGGATAATTTGACCGTTAGTTCCCAGAATCACAGGCTCAGGAAGTTCTTGGTTATTGTCTTCAACCGTAATTGCCGTTGCAACGATCTCTGTCGTAGACAGCTCAGTCGTCGCTGTTGCATATTCTTTGACTTGACCCGACACCTTCACCTTGTTGCCTACTGTCATTCCATGAGAAGACTTATAGATGAGTATACCTTCGGATGTTTTTACATCGTCATCTTCCATTCCAGGAATCTCCTGTATATAGAAGGAACTTGCATTTACAACATAAGTCACAATACCTTCGACATTCTGAACAGCCAAACCATCATACAAAGAATTATGGGAAGCTCCTTGAATATCATGGATTCTAAGATTGTCCAGTTCATGAAGAACTTTGTAAGTAAAGCTATACACATCACTTGTATTTCCATCTGATACAGCAATCGCTTTTACAACCATGTCCTCGTCTACTGTAATCGGAGCACTGTACTTTGTGGATGTTTGGATTGGCTCAGTCCCATCAACCGTGTAATAGATTTCTGCTTCTGCCGTTGGCGAGGATAATGTCACTGTTGATCCTTTGACAATACCGCCTGATGGAACACTGGCTGTAACAGAGAGCAGATTTTCGACAACATCCGATGCTTTACGTGGAATCAGTTCAAGACCATAACTTGTATGATAGGTCATAACCCCTGTCACTTTTTCGTATGTTTTGCCTGTTGCCAGTGCAGTAGGGCTATTTTTGGCATAGATCGTGATCTCTCCACCATCGGCATCTGTCGCATAAAAGGTGGAACTGCTGCTTCTTGTCACTGTAACAGCGTTGACTTCGACAAGCATCCCTTCATAAATGCCACCTGCACCCTTTCCTCCGCCCTCAGCAGGTGTGAAGTCTTTGGATGTCAGAGTAACCGGTTCAGGGATTTCTTGTGTTTTATCCAAGACCTCAATATAACCGCCTGGAAATCCGGTCTTGTCCTTCTCTACCTGAAGCAAACCGTTATAGATCGTCAGCGGACCATATGCTTCAATACGGTCACCCGGCTCCACGGTGGCGTCTGTTCCACGAATGACGATTCCTGCATGTTCATCCTGAATGTACAGATTCGCCAATCCTCCGGATTCTTCTCGGTAGGTTACAATCCCTTGTACAGTAACCGGTGTATTCTCAGATTTATTTCGTGCTTCGGAGATTGAAATGGGGGTGTTGTTGACGATAGTGTAGTCAAAACTGGTAACATCACTATTGTCGATCCCCTCTTTGGCTGCGTAGGTTTCAATGTGAGTTGCATCATTTACCGTGATGGGCACGGTGTAGGGAAGATAATCAACGTCCGCATTCTGCTTGTAGTATACAGTTGCACCAACTGTGGTTGTTTCCAAGGCCACCTTGGCCCCTGTTGGAACTGCGCCTGAAGTAGGATTAGCTGTGACGTTTGCCACTTTAGTTACAGGAGTCTCATCAAGCAGTTGGAAGGTTGTTGATGTAACAGAGAGTATACCTTTAGAACTGAAATATTTAGATAAAGTAGCCTTATTAATACGAACTTTGGATTTGTATAAGGAAGAATTGCTCTTTAGTCCGAAAGTGCTGCGAGGAGCAGATGTAGGCACCTGAACAGGCATCATTTTGCTAATGTTTGTCTCTTCAGGACTATCTGCTATTGCGAAATTTGTGTCTAAAGTGAAGGGCGGATTCAAATTTACATTTGGACCATTACTATAGGTCCCTACAACGTAACCTTCAATCGTAACGCTTGAGTCATCTGAACTGAGAGTGAGCGCCTCAGCAACCGTTAACGGATCGTCAGCCGCGGCTACTTTGTTGCTGAACAAACCGGCTGGTATGGCACCTGTAATCAGCACGACCATGGCTAAGAATAATCTGAGCCAACTCTTCACTTGCTTACTATGCATCTTTTTCCTACCCCCATGTTTTGAATTTGCAATCATTTGTTCAGATAGCTTGTACATTAGTTCAAATATAAGATAACTGAACTTCTATTTGGTGTAAACAATATTCTTTTGAAATGATATAAAATAGAACATATACATCACAAAATTGATAATAAAAATAGAAATAAGTAAAAAAGAACTACTACACAACTTTTATATGTCAGTTTCATTGCTTTTACAGTGGATTTCTGTGTATTACAGCCTATTTCGAGTAACTTAAACTAACATCACAAAGGTGCGTATCTCTGTATTCGACATATTTTGATGGATATCCCCATAGCCAATTCGCCTTAAAGCGATTTTGTTCAAGATCTTTTCACAGCAAAACGATGCGACAGTCAGGGTCGACCATCGCATACGTCTCACTCGTTATGACATCCTAAGTTAAGCCATACATTTCAACTTTGCTATATCCAGCCTAAAGTTTGTCCTATTTCAAGAAATAAGTTACTTCTTCACCGTGCTATTATATTGCCCGATCTTGTCTGTAATTTGCTTCGCTGCTGCATCCAATACGTCTTGCGGTGTACCTTGTCCATTCAGAACTGTCTCGATCGCTCCTTCGACAATTTGACGGGCTTCGGGAAAGACACCCATTACGGCCCCGGATGTTGCTGTCGAATTAGCGGAAGCGTGCAATTGGTCGACTGCTGTCTGGAATTGCGGGTACTTCGCCATATTATCCTTTAATACTTGCTCATCGTAGGCTGCTGTCGTAATAGGGAAGTATCCTGTCGCAACACTCCAGTTGGCTTGTACCTTAGGTGTAGCCAGGTACTTGATGAATTCCCAAGCAGCTTGCTGTTGAGCTTCGGATTTGTTGTTCATGATATACAAGCTTGCGCCGCCAACAACTACGCCGCCATCTTTGGCATCTGCTGGACGTGGCAGGAAGCCTGTTCCCAGCTCAAACTTGCCGCCAGCACCCTCTACAATTTTCCGCAATCCAGCGGTAGAATCCAGCGTCATACCGATTTGCTGTGCGGTAAACGCAGCGGTCGTATCGTCAGTGCTACGTCCCAGATTGGAGACGATTTTCTCGTCCATCATCTTTTTCCACCATGTCAAAGTCTTCACACCAGCTTCGGAGTTCAGCATGGATTCAGTCGCTGCACCGTTTCTTCCGTTACCATTGTTTACATAATCTGCATTCTGGTTCGCGAAGAACTGTTCCATAAACCAGCCATAGATGGCCATGGATGCACCTGGTTTACCGTCTTTCGCCAGTGCTTTGGCTGCTTGTTCAAACTCTTCATATGTCTTAGGCGGGTTCTCCGGATCCAGACCTGCTGCTTTGAACATATCTTTGTTGTAATACAGAATCGGGTTCGATGTGTTGAATGGCATCGCGTTCAATTTGCCATCGATGGTGTAATAACGGATGATATTGGGTTCCAGTTGAGACAGGTCGAACTTGTCTTTATCAATGAATTGTTGTACCGGCGTAATCATGCCCGAATCGATCATGAACTTACTGCCAATCTCGTACACCTGGATAATGTCCGGACCACTGTCCGATCCCATGGAAGCTTTGAGTTTGTTCAGGCTCTCATCATATTTCCCCTGATAGATTGCCTTCACCTGAATGTCCGGGTGACTTGCGTTGAAATCGGAAGCGAGTTGATTAATGGCTTTCTCCCCTGCACCCGACATCGAATGCCACCATGTCAGTTGTACCGGTTCAGCAGCTGCAGCATCTGCCTGCGCTCCGCCCGTTGTGCTTGTTGTTTCGGTTTTTCCGCCACAAGCGGACAATACCAGCATAAGTGCAGCCAACATCAATGCAAATGTTCCTCTTTTTTTCAAACGAAACCCGATCATAATCGCTCTCCTTTTTTTTGGGCTCTCGTCACAATAAGTGCTTTAATTTCTGCAAGGTGGCCGTTACGGATTCGAATCGTTCTTTTGATCGCTGTTATCCCCGGATTTTTTCACATTCCCGTTTCATAGGGGAAAATCCGGGGATAAAGGCGCACGCTTCGCTTCTTCAGAATTGATTCTTCTCCTTCACTACTTTTGCAGTTTCTGAAAGACTTATTTCAAGAGTGAGCCTTGTTTATTCGCTCCTGGGTATCCAAACCGCCAACCTTTTAAATCTTTAAAACAAACCTTACTCCCACTAACCCTTCAGCGCGCCTGCGGCCATACCGCGGACAAGCTGTTTCAAGCCGAAGACCAGAAGCAGCAGCGACGGCAAAATAACAAGCGCCGTGCCGGCAAACACCAGATTCCATGCTGTGGATTCCTGGAACTCCAGCATCGAGATCCCGATCTGTACCGTTCTCATCTCTGGCGTATTTGTAACGAGCAGCGGCCACAGATAGGAGTTGTACATGCTCAGGAACGAATAGATTGCCAGTGTCCCAAGTGCCGGACGGGACAATGGCAGGACATGGGATACAAAATACCGGATGTGCCCACAGCCATCAATCTTCGCCGCTTCAAACAGTTCCTTGGGTAGCTGCATGAAGAATTGTCTCAGCAGGAATGTACCGAACGCTGTTGCCAGGAACGGAATGGTCAGCCCCTGATACGTATCGAGCCAGCCCCAACTACGCACCGTCAGATAGTTCGGGATCATGGTGACTTCCCAAGGAATCATCATCGTCGCCACAAACATGCTGAAGATGACGTTTTTGCCTTTAAACTCCATTTTCGCGAATGCATAGGCCGCCATACTCGCTGTGACAAGCTGACCAAGCATCGTCAGCCCTGCCACCAGGAACGTATTGCCGATAAACGAACCAATCGGAACGATATCGAATACTTCCGTGAAATTGGACAGGTCTATGGATTGCGGGATGATATGAGGCGGATACGCACTGGCATCCTCCGGCGTCATCACCGCCATGAAAAAGGTGTACAGCACCGGATACAGTACGAGTGCCGCACAGATTGTAAGCAACACATACAGCAATGTTTTGGTCCATGGTGTCCTCATTGGTAATGCACTTTCCTTTCCACCCATTTGAACTGAATCAGGGTCAGCAGCATAATGACCGCGAACAGGATAAGCGCCTGCGCACTGCCCGTCCCGAAGCGGAAATTAACAAAGGCTTCCTGATAGATGGAATATACGAATACATTGGTACTGTCCATCGGGCCACCACGGGTTAGAATGTTGATTTGACCAAACGATTGGAACGCACCAATGATCGATACAACTGTGACGAAAAACAGGGTTGGCGACAACAGTGGCATCGAGATTTTGCGAAAAGTAAGCAAAGGACCTGCGCCATCAATCTTCGCGCTCTCATAAATTTCATCCGGGATGCCCTGTAATCCGCTGGATAGAATAATGTAATTGAATCCGAGATTCATCCAAATTGTCATAATGGAGATCGATATTAAGGCCCAATCCGGGCTGGTCAGCCAGGGAATTGGATCAATTCCAACTTTTCCTAATAAATAATTCAGCATGCCCAAGGTCGGATGGAACAGGAACTTCCAGATGACAGCCGATGAACCGACAGACAATACCACGGGCAGAGAGAATACAAACTGGAATATACGCATTCCCTTGAAACGGTTGTGTGTTAATGCCGCGAGAATCAGAGCTGCCAGCATGCCTGTTGGCACGGTAAACAGGACAAATAGCAACGTCACTTTCATGCCTTGCAGGAACAGTCCGGACTGGAATACCGCCTTGAAATTGTCCAGTCCCACATAAGCTGCAATCTGTCCGGTAGGGTCAGTGGAATGCAGACTCAGGTACACCGACTTAAACATCGGATAAAACAGAAACACTGCAAATAAAAGCAGCGATGGTGCCAGGAAACCATAGGCCAGCATATTTTCCCGCATTCGTTGCACACGCAGCGAAGCTGTCCGGCGCTGACTCGTATTGGATACGCGCCGTCTGGCAGCAGGCAAGCCGATCCGGTTGTCAAGCTCACTCATCGGATTTTCTTCCCCCTTGATCTACGCATTCGGTGTGTGAACTTCATCACCCACATTAACTAGTGTAAAAGCCAACTGTCACAGCAGCATCCGTTCTGAATCAACGCAGCGATAATCGCGGACAAGCGACTTTACGAAATAAGGGACGTTAAATAGACTTCAACCCAGGGCCAGTGAACAGCAAAAAACCGCAAGAACTCCCTTGATTCGGGAATGTTCGTGCGGCTTAATGTGTTAAGGGAAGATGAACAAAGATTAGATATCAACTCAATAAATTTAACAGAAAACTGGATATTTAATGTTAACGAAAAAATGTCTAGTTGAGAATCTCCAGGAACATGGATGGCAATTAAGCATATGACATACTGTTTTCATGCCATTGGCAATTGTATACGAAGCCTTCTAACGATTGAGATGATACGGCACAGTCGTGACAATTACGTCCTTATAATTAATCAGATAAGCACGGATCATGAAGCTGGTCTGATTGTGCAGTACATTTTGCCACCAATGCTTGGTAATGAATTGCGGAATTAGAATCGTGATATGGTCCGTCTCGGCCGTTTTCCATTCTACGGTATCAATGAACTTTTTGAGCGGTCCCATAATACTACGGTATCTCGATTTAATGACAACCAGGCGAACGCCAGGGTTCCACTCTTCCCACTTCTGCTCCATCTTGCGGATGGCTTCATCATCGAACCCGATATACAAGGCAACCACGTGATCTGACATCGTCTGAGCGTAAGAGATTGTATTCATCACCACCCTCGTAATGCCAGCCACCGGAATGACAATGGTATTGCCCTTTCTCACCGGTTTCTCCAGCTTGATATCTATCCGCAATTCATCCGCGATGTTGCAGTAATGACGGTGAATGCGCATGAACACATAGACGACGAGTGGCAGGAAAATAAAGATAACCCATGTTTGCGTGAACTTGGTGAATATAAAAATCAATGTAATCGACAGAGTGGTCAGCATCCCAATCGTATTGACGAGCAGCTTCACACCCCAGCCGGTTGGTTTGACTTTGATCCAGCGAATCATCATGCCCAGCTGTGACAGGGTGAATGGAATGAACACGCCCACTGCGTAGAGCGGAATCAGGCTTTCCGTATTACCTTTGAATCCGACAACCAGCAAGGCAGACATCACACTGAGAAAAATAATACCGTTCGAGAAGCCTAGGCGGTCTCCTCTAACCATAAACATATGCGGCATATATTTATCCTTCGCCATCATGAAGGACAGCAGCGGGAAAGCAGAATAGGCCGTATTCGCTGCCAGGAACAGAATCAGTGCCGTCACACCCTGAATAATAAAATACATCGTGCCCCTGCCAAACGTGGCTTCGGCAATCTGAGAAATGACTGTGGCTTTGGGATCAGGCTTCACCCCGTAACCATAAGCAAGTAACGTGATCCCGATAAACATGGCTCCCAGAATACATCCCATAAGCATCAAGGTTCCTGCTGCATTTTTCTCGGCAGGCTGCTTGAAGTTCGGGATGGCGTTACTCACCGCCTCAACCCCGGTCAAAGCCGAACAACCCGAGCTGAATGCCTTCAGCAGCAAAAACAGACTCACATGAGACATACTCGTTCCGAATTCAGGGGCGGCAGCTTCCATGCCACCAGCGAGAAATTTGATACCCCCGGAGATAATCAGGATCGCAATCGAAAAGATAAACAAATATATGGGGATCGCTAGTACGGAAGCAGATTCCGTCACCCCCCGCAAATTCATAATGGTCAGAAATACAATCATGATCAGTGCAATGACTATGCTGTAATCATGAAGCATTGGAAAGGCAGATGTAATCGCATCGGTCCCTGCGGACGAACTTACCGCAACAGTCAGAATATAATCGACCAGCAAAGACCCTCCGGCAATCAAGCTCGGAGCCGTACCGAGATTATCCTTGGCCACGATATACGCGCCGCCTCCTGTTGGATAAGCAAAAATCGTCTGGCGGTAGGAAAAAATTAAAATGACGAGTAATCCCAACACGGCGATAGAGATTGGAACAGAGTACCACAAGGCGGCGAATCCGGCCGCAACGAGCACCAGTAAGATCTGCTCCGTACCGTAGGCAACGGACGATAGTGCATCGGAGGACAGGATGGCGAGTGCCTTCCATTTCCCCAATTTTTCTGCATCCAATTCAGCCGATTTCATAGGCTTGCCTATTAAGATTCTCTTCATTTTGCCAAGCATGATCATAACTTCCTTCCGTCTTTCATCTGTGAAGCATTGTTATTATGCAAAATCGCCGAGCCATTGACAATACGTCATTTCACCCGAATTTCGCCAGCGTGTGATAATGCATTCTACGATTCAATAATCGATAACAAAGCCGCGCTTTATCCACTTTTTGAACTTTTTTGAACCAAAACGGCGTTTGTTCGCCGAAAAAAAGAAAATGGCCTTCGGTTTAATAAACCAAAGACCATTCATATTAGGCTGTGTTGGAACTCTTTCTTTTATACGATCTCGATCCTTCAAACTTCCATGCCCAATATACCAGGACGAGGAGTGACACCGAAAGCCTGGGCCAATGTAGCTAGCTGCTGATCCGTAATTCTCTGTCTGATCTCATGACCTGCAACCAGCATATACACCTGGGCCGCTTTCTCAATAGTCTCAATGAGGCCAAAAGCTTCATCAATCGTTGTACCCGTTCCAAAAATCCCGTGCTGCGGCCAAATGACCGCGTGGTATTCTTTCATTTTCTCAGCCGTTTCCCGTCCAATTTTATTCGATCCAGGCACCATCCACGGAATAATACCAACGCCGTCAGGAAATACGACAACGCATTCCGTACACATCTGCCACAGCGTCTTTGTAAATTTCATTTCATCCAACTCATGGATAAATGTCATCGCCAGCACATTGGTCGCATGGTTGTGCATCACAACCCGGTGTTTCGGGTCGACTTTCAGACGTTCGATATGACTCATGAAATGCGTAGGCAATTCACTCGTTGGGTTCGCTCCCGACTTTAGCCCCCATAGCACTTCCAGCTCCTGTCCATCATTCGATACTCGCAGAAACCCCAGATTGCTCTCAGGATCAGCTAGTACATTTTTGAAATATTTGCCCGAAGCAGTCACAATAAAATACTTGCCTGCCAGCTCATGCATCGAAAATGCAGGTTTGATCTTGCGGATCACGTGGTTGATATCGATATATTGGGCGACTTCCTCTTCCTCCAGCAAATAGCTGACATTGCCACCATTGCGTTCATCCCACCCGTTTTTCCACATATGTTGAGTAATCTCCGCCATTTCACGAACAAATGGGATATGGAAACCCGCAGCCTGCGTTGTTTCATTGGTAAGGGTCACGTTCATCATCATTCTCTCCTCATGATAAAATATAGAATGCCCGTCACGTACATAGTAAGTTCCTTTTTTCACATTCATTATACCTTTGTTTATCTTTATAAGTCAATAATACACAGATAAAAACACTTTATTTATTTTTGTTTATATTTGTTTTGTGTACATTTATAAAAATAAACAAAAAAATACCTCACCGGCGTCCGGCGAGGTCAGTCACACATCTATCTAACACGAGAAGGGGTTTACAAGAATTATCTTACCTCTGCTACCTTAATAGAAGCTGAAAATGAAATAAAAAAACGATGAAAACCCATTTACCAAAAAATTACAGTCACTGCTGCTATCCATCTATTTATGCTTTATTTAAAACGTTGTGCTGCCCTAAATATGGATCATTTTTATTCCTTTTTCAGCAAATAAGACGGGTGCATCAGCCCTGTCGGTTCATAACGCTCATCCCGTACATACTCAAAGCCCAGCTTGGACAGCATGTGACGTGACACTTCACTATCCGGATGATGCCCAGCAAACAACGCTTTAGCCTTCAGTTCTCCAAATGCATAGTCAATCACCGCTCGTGCCGCCTCCATGGCGTAGCCCTTGCCCCAATGATCCCGGGTAAGATGAAATCCCAATTCATATATCTCTTCTTCCGGAGAATATGGGCGCAAGCCACAGCAACCAACAAACACTTCCGAATCTTTCTCAAAAAGTGGCCAGTATTGCACTCCCACCTCTTCTTGCCTTTTTATTTCCTGAGTCAATCTCGCTTCCACTTCATCCTCGCTCAGAAATCCTTTGCTGCTAATCCACTTTGATACCTCATGATCTCCCCATAGAGCGGAAGCCAGAGCACGATCTTCTTCATTCCATGTCGAAAAAACAAGCCGCTCGGTTTCAAGAAACGTTGGTCTTTTCATCGTCCAATAACCCCCTGTTTCACAACATCAGTCTACGTGTTGTTCCTATATATAAATTACTCGAATAGCAACCTATGTAAACAAAAATATGATCTAAACCTATTATATCACTGGGGTCGCACATACAATTTCTGAGGCTTCTTCTTGATGGAATCGATATGATGCATCCATAAAAAAAGAAAAACCTCTGCCGACAACATGTCCGACAGAGGTTCACAAAGCATGCTACATTCATTAGAAATCAGATGTTGCGATTTGAATTGTGCCTGTTGAAGCACCTGCGGGAGTAGTCAACAAAGCAGCTACGAGCAGCAAATCAACAGACAACGTAAGGCTGTTGCCAGCAGGGATCAAATACGTGATCACTGGAGCGTTAACACGAGTCACAACCAGGTCTACCGGGAAAGGACCAAAATTGTTCACTGTGATGCTGGCATTCGTGCCTCCAGCAAGGTTTTCATAATACGATTTACCCACACTAGCCGCTAAGGCATAAAATTGTTGTGGTAAAAGGATGGCCATGGAAATCACCTCCTTTTGCTTTGATACGGTATTCTATGCTTGGAATCTATTAATGTAACGGTAAAATGACCGTGTGATAACGTCCATTTTGATAGAGATGCTAGACTAAAGTAATCAAAAAGCCCCGCCAGATCATCCGGCGGAGCCACTTACATGAAACTCAGATTCTAAGATTATTAAGCATACAGCATGAAAAAGTTCAACTCATGCCCCTGCTGTTTGAGGTAATTATACAACTGTGAACGGTGATGGAATACATGCGTTAGCGTTTCAATCTGCCATTGAGCCTGCAAATGACCATGCTCCATATAGAAAGCTTTGGTTGAGCGGTTCAACAGATCTTCTTCGCTCAGTGATACAATATAAGCTTTGTAGGCTTCCAAATTGCCCCAAAGTGTTGCCTCCAGTTTTTCAATATCCTCGATCCCTGACAGGCTATTCTCTACCACACCAACCTCAGCTTCGCTCTTCTCCTGCATAATGGCAAGATCCGATGCCGTGATCTGAATAAAATGATGGACCAGTTCCACCAGTGAACGCATATTGTCCTGCGGGCGGTATGCCCAATCCTCTGGACGGATCAAGCGGATCAGGCTCGCCCCCGTACGTACTCCCGTCTCCAATTCATTGAGCAGATGATCTCGAATTTGCAATGTTCCATTCATATAGGATATCTCCTTTACTATTATTCTCACGATTTCAGTATAACGGAAGGAACAACGGAGTTATTGTACAAATCGGACAACCTTCGTTGATGTTCTTTGGCAGCTGTCAGAGGGGTTTCTCCATAAAACTTACGGAATTGATGAATCAAATGGGCTTGGTCAAAAAAACCATGATTCAGGGCCAGCGCTATCCCATCCGCCGCATGCCCCTGATGAATACTGCCCAGGACACGGTGAAAACGAACCACCTCACTGAATCGCTTCGGACTGATTCCGATCCATTCTGCAAACTTCCGATGCAGCTGGCGTTCACTAACAACCTCTCGCATCGCCAGCTCGCTGACGCTCATGCGTCCCCCATCGATAAAAATGCGATGCAGCGCGTTTTTCATCAGATTATTCTCATATGTACTGGTTTGCACGGATAATGGAATCAGATAGGCATTCATAACCTGCACCCGTTCTTCAAAGGTTCTTGTTCCAGCTATCCGCTCCTGAAGCTCATTCAACCTGACTGGCCAACATTCCTCAAGCGGAATTCGCATGTCCGTAAATCCTTCCAATGGCAAACCGTGAAAGACGTACGCCCCACCCGGAAAAAAACGTACGCCAAATGTGTAATCTGCGGAAGGACTTACATCGGATGGCTCGGGCAGAGCGAACGGATGCGAATAATTGCCACAATACGCATAGGAATGAACCGAACGGACCGAGTCGTATGTAATCAACATGTCCGTGCAGCCATCTGGCAATACCCGAGCGGGAACTGAGATAGTTTCCCGATCTTGCTCTCCCGTGTGCGGAATAGAACCCGATTCCCAAAAACAGGCTACATGAGCCATAAGGGAAACAGAAGGTATTCGCTCGATATAATAGGTGTTTTTATCTGTCCCATTCATCTGAATGGGTCTGAACAGCGGATGCAAGCTGGGGTCCACGAACTATCCCTCCGTTACTAGCATTTATGTATTCATCTATCATACCATCAACCGATGAAATGAAGAAAAAAAAGTGCCCCGTCGGGCGATCCGACGGGGCTAGTCACACATCTATTTAACACGAGAAGGGGTTTACAAGACTTATCTTACCCCTGCTACCTTAATGAAATCTGAAATGAAGATGAAAAGAAAATCAATTTTTATGGACAACGCCGGAGACATTCATTGCTCCCATGAAGGATTAAGCGCTCTAGCCATGGCACGAATATAATCTTGACTAGCCCGCTGGCTAACTTCCGCATCAGGCACAAACACTTCGAAGCAGTGATAAGCACCAGGATAAAGGTGCATTTCGACATCCACTCCAGCTGTCGCAATGCGTGTCACATATTCAATTGTCTCGTCTCGAAATAGATCCAGCTGGCCAACACATGTATATATCGGAGGTAACCCTGCCAGATTTTCAGTTCTAGCCGGGACAGCGTAGGAAGGTATGTTGTGTTCTTCCTTTTCTCCCAATCCCTCCATCCCTCCTCCAAGGTACATACTCCATGCCTCCAGGTTATTAGTCCGATTCCATGTAGCATTTTGATCCGTAATTTCATGGCTCGAAGCCGAAATATTGCGATCGTCCAGCATCGGGTACAAAGGCATTTGAAAGATCAGGCTCGGCCCACCTTTATCGCGGACCATTTGAGCAAGCGATGCAGTCAGTCCTCCACCTCCACTTGCTCCGGCAATTGCTACCCTGGTGAGATCAATGCCGAGTGACTCTGTTTCGTCCGTCATCCATACCAGACCTGCATAGCAGTCATGAAGGCCAGCAGGATAAGGATGCTCAGGGGCCAGGCGGTAATCAACCGATACAACTACGCAATGTGCCGCTTGTACAAAGCGTTCACATAACGCATCATCCATATCCGGATGTCCCAGCACATAACCTCCTCCATGAATCCACAACATCGCTGGCAGCTTATCTCCAGTGCGCTCAGACGGTTCATATATTTTGACTAGCATGTCTCCTGCTGCCCCAGCAATAATTCGCTTTGTGGTGCGTACGTCGTCCGACTTCTCAATTGGTGGGTTCATGAGCATCGCCCGGCTAACCTGCAATCCCCCCTTCAAATTAAAGCCCGGAAACTGGGCTAATGTATCTCTTAATTCAGGTACCACCCTATCTACAAAACTCATATACAATCCCTCCTTCAGTGTATGTTCTCTATGCTTTTTGTCCATTCGCAGCTTCCCACTCGGCCAATTCTTCCCGTACCCGTGGTGCTACCTCTGTTCCGAGCAATTCGATCGCTCTCATCACCTGATCATGTGGCATCGTTGCGATGGGAACGTACATCATGAAACGTGTAATGCCCACATTCTTGCGTAGATGAACAATCTTCCGGGCAACCGTCTCCGGATCACCCACATACAGAGCACCGTCATGACTGCGTGCAGCATCAAAGCTGGCACGGCTGTAATGTCCCCATCCGCGTTCCTTGCCGATTTTGTTCATACCCGCCTGGGTAGAAGGAAAGAACAGATCAGCCGCCAGCTCTGTATCTTCAGCCACAAATCCCAGCGAATGCGATCCCACAGTAAGCTTCGAAGCGTCATGTCCGGCATGTGCCGCTGCCTGCTTGTACAACTGTACAAGGGGGCCAAAATTACGTTCCGGGCTCCCGCCAATAATAGCCAACGTCAACGGAAGCCCCAGCAATCCTGCACGCACCACCGATTCCTGATTGCCCCCGCTGCCAATCCATATGGGCAAAGGGCTCTGTACAGGCCGTGGATATACGCCCAGATTATGTATTGCAGGTCTGTGCCCACCTCGCCAGTTGACTATTTCGGACTTCTGCAGGTTAAGCAGCAGTTCCAGATGTTCATCGAACAGCTCATCATACTCACCTAGCTCATATCCAAACAAAGGGAATGATTCGGTAAAGGAACCCCGCCCTGCCATAATCTCCGCACGTCCATTCGAAATGCCATCCAGTGTGGCAAAATCCTGAAACACACGTACCGGGTCAGCGGACGAAAGTACTGTTACTGCACTAGTCAGCCGAATACGCTTGGTCAGGGATGCAGCTGCGGACAGCACCATCGCAGGGGAAGAAGCAGCATAATCTTTACGATGATGTTCTCCTACACCAAATACATCCAGCCCCACCTGATCGGCAAGTACGATTTCTTCCACCACTTCACGCAATCGCTGTGCGTGACTTATGACCTCACCTGTCCGAAGATCGGGGGTTGTCTCCACAAACGATGTAATTCCTATTTCCATAACTCATTTCTCCTTACTCAATATTGGACTGTCACTCGCAAAATAAATTACCGATCGGTATGTTATTTAGGTAGTTAATATATCTCAGTATTTCTCTGACTGTCAATCTATTTATTTTCTTTAAATAAGGATTCTATTTCTTAATCAAATCATCAAAAAGACGTTCGTTTGACAAATTATTGAGAGTTATATAGTATATATCATACTGATGAGTAAGAAATAAAATTAGTAATACACGATCTACATGATCCAATACAAATTATCTATACTTTAGAAAATATAAGTAACAAGGAGTATTCATTATGGCGAGAACTCGCGAATTTGACGAAGAGAAAGTACTGGATGCAGCGATGCAGCTTTTTTGGGAAAAAGGATATGAGGCCACTTCATTAAGCGATCTGACTTCGAGGATGGGCATCCAAAGGCCCAGTATATACTCCACTTTTGGAGATAAAAGAGAACTGTTCGAAACGTCGCTACGGAAATACACGATGGCCCGTGCCGCAGAGATGCGAACCAGACTGGCGGGTATTGCATCGGTAAAAGAGGCTTTTCGTACTTTTTTTGCAGATATCGTGGATGAAGAATACAACGCAGAGCGACTCAGTCGTGGATGCTTTTGCATCAATACGATGGTTGAGCTTGCACCCCATGATGAGAAATTTGAAATTCTCACCCGGGAACATCAGATGTACCTGTCGGTCATCTTTCAGGAAAATATCGAGCGGGGAATGCGATCAGGTGAACTTAACCCTTCCATGGACGCCAAGGCTGTCGCGCAAGCACTCATTGTATCGTTAATTGGACTGACCGTTTTCATGAAGTCCCGCCCCAATCGTTCATTTGTAGATAACTCGATTCGAGTCACACTTTCATTGCTGGATTAAGTCCAAGCAATGATAAGAAAAAATAGCACTGCTGGCTAACATGCCGACAGTGCTTTTTTGAGGTGACGATTACAGGTTTATAGTTTCTCAAATGAACATTATAATGAGAGCACGAAATAACGATGCATTACGAGGTGAGAATTTGCAATATCTGTTTACAACACTATTCATCCTTAGCTTTATAGCCTTCTTCGTATTTCTTGTTTTGATGGTCTTATCCATAAGAAAACATAACCGGATTCCGATAAGGCATGTTATGCTAACGGCGGCATGTTTTGCAATTGCTTCTATAGGAATGTATGGTATGTTGACTTTACCTTCAAATCCTCCGCAATCATCTGGGACAGATCAGACGGAGAAACACGAATCTGGCACTGCCACAACAGAGGAAGATCACGCACCTCTAGCCCAAAAGAATGCCTCTAGCTTCCATATGACGACGGAAGAATTCAAAAACAAGTTTAATGGCGCCGTTGGCAAATATCGACTGAATGGCTTGAGTATTACCCGCTTGAATATGAAAGACTCTTCAGAGCAGGACACTGGCGCTTTCGAGTATGTATTTAATGATAAATTAAGATTGGTTGGTAAATTAAATTCAGATCAAAAAGTTCAGGAAGTCATGTTATACGGGAATGGTGATGCCAGTGAACCAACGGGCGGAACCCTGTTGACTGCTATCGCTACACTTATTCTTACAACCAATAACGAGTATACGTATAATGATGCACAAAACGTGATTCAGGATATTGGCTTATTGGATCGTGATGTAAGTCAGAGTGAATTTGATGGAGCGACTGTTCGAAATGGATTTGAATATCGCTTCAGCACTCAAGAGGATATTTCCACTTTTGGAATAACAGCAGTTTATTGAGTCCCTCAAGCAAACAAGTCGTTGCATTGAGGAAAGACTCGACACCCCTTCCCCCTTCTGCAAACTTCGTTAGCCTTTCCTTCGTATCCACTCCTGCATCTGAATAAAGAAAGGCTCCCATGTGGGAGCCTTTCAACTATTGACGAACAAAAATTGTTAACCTGCCTGTTAACATCAAAGCTATGTATGGTATGTTCGGTAATTACTACCTCGTGTATCGATCGATATCATCGATCGCAGATTGATGCTCTCTTCTATGATGATCTTCATGCTGTCGAACGTCGTTCTTTAGCTTGGCTAAGAATCCCCACCCCATAAATACAAGTAAAAGCACGGTAATCAAAGCATAAGCGAAACTATATAGATTCATGTAAAAATTGATGAAAATTGCACCGAGCATCAAGCCCAAAATCCATAATGTCCACTTTGTACTCTTTCTCAAACGATTTCCTCCTCAGTTAAAACATAAATTCAAAGCAACCTATCTAATTAATGAAAAAAGGCTCCCTCTCGGGAGCCTTTCATCTATCGGCATTAAAAGGTTTTTACACCTTTTATTACATCATGCCGCCCATTCCACCCATACCGCCCATATCAGGCATTCCGCCACCAGCACCTGCTGGTTCTGGTTTGTCAGCGATAACTGCTTCAGTAGTCAGGAACATTGCCGCTACGGAAGCAGCGTTTTGCAATGCATAACGAGTTACTTTCGCAGGGTCAACGATACCAGCTTCGATCATGTTAACCCACTCGCCAGTTGCAGCGTTGAAGCCGATACCTGTTTGTTCTTTTTTCAGACGTTCCACGATTACGGAACCTTCTTCGCCAGCGTTAGCTGCGATTGTGCGGATTGGTGCTTCCAGAGCACGCAGGACGATGTTTACGCCTGTTTGCTCGTCACCGGACAGAGCTACAGCTGCAACCGCGCTATATACGTTCATGAGCGCTGTACCACCACCGGATACGATACCTTCTTCAACCGCAGCGCGAGTTGCGTTCAGGGCATCTTCGATGCGAAGTTTGCGTTCTTTCAATTCTGTTTCAGTAGCCGCACCAACTTTGATTACTGCTACACCGCCGGACAATTTAGCCAGACGCTCTTGCAGTTTCTCTTTGTCGAACTCGGAAGTTGTTTCTTCCAATTGTGTACGGATTTGGCTAACACGTGCATCGATATCGGATTTGTTACCAGCACCGTCAACGATGATTGTGTTTTCTTTTGTTACACGGATTTGGCGAGCTGTACCCAGTTGTTCCACAACAGCGGATTTCAGGTCCAGACCCAGTTCTTCCGTAATCAATTGGCCACCAGTGAGGGCAGCGATGTCTTGCAGCATTGCTTTACGACGGTCACCAAATCCTGGAGCTTTAACAGCTACAGCATTGAATGTACCACGCAATTTGTTCACAACCAGCATAGCCAGTGCTTCGCCTTCGATATCTTCAGCGATTAATACCAGCGGTTTGCCTTGTTGAACGATTTTCTCAAGCAATGGCAAGATATCTTGCGTGCTGGAGATTTTTTTGTCTGTGATCAAGATGTACGGATTGTCCAAAACAGCTTCCATTTTGTCCGTATCTGTGATCATGTAAGGAGAGATGTATCCACGGTCGAATTGCATACCTTCAACCACTTCAAGCTCTGTAGCGAATCCTTTGGATTCTTCTACTGTGATTACGCCATCTTTACCTACTTTTTCCATAGCTTCAGCGATCAGTTCGCCTACTTCTTCGTCAGCTGCAGAGATTGCTGCAACTTGTGCGATGGATTGTTTGGAATCAATTGGTTTGGAGATGGATTGCAATTCAGCAACCGCAGCTTTAACCGCTTTGTCGATCCCTTTGCGGATACCGATTGGGCTAGCGCCTGCAGTTACGTTTTTCAGACCTTCTGTGATCAGCGCTTGCGCCAATACAGTTGCTGTTGTAGTACCGTCACCGGCAACATCGTTGGTTTTCGTTGCTACTTCTTTAACCAGTTGTGCACCCATGTTCTCGAATGCATCTTCCAGTTCGATTTCTTTAGCTATTGTTACACCATCGTTAGTGATGAGCGGGCTTCCGAATTTTTTCTCCAGAACCACGTTACGGCCTTTAGGACCGAGTGTTACTTTTACTGCATTAGCCAATGCATCCACACCACGAAGCATGGAGCGACGAGCGTCTTCACTGAATTTAATGTCTTTAGCCATGTTAAGAAAACCTCCCTAGTTTTTGTTGGAAAATGGTAGTGCTATATGGTTCGGTTATCCGATTAAATTTGAATTAGTCGAGAATCGCGTGAATATCGCTTTCTTTCATAATCAAATATTCTTTACCTTCGAATTTGATTTCTGTACCGGCATATTTGGAGAAAATAACGCGATCTCCTTCTTTCACTTCCAGAGCTACACGTACGCCGTCTTTCAATATTCCAGCACCAACTGCAATGATTCTACCCTCTTGCGGTTTTTCTTTGGCGGAGTCCGGGAGTACGATCCCGAAAGAAGTTGTTTGTTCTTGCTCCAGTGGTTCTACCAATACGCGTTCACCTAAAGGTCTGATCATGAAAAATAGCCTCCTTTTGAAATTATATAACGTTACATTGTAGGTTGTAGCCATATGTATTAGCACTCGACAGTGTTCAGTGCTAACAACCAACTTTATGATACTTCAACTTGAAGCATGATTTCAAGTCCTTTTCATGAATTCCTGCGAGATTTTACGTTGTATTTACATCAACCCGGCCAAAAAACTCCCGATTGGCCTGCGTAAATGCCATAATACCTTATTAACTTATTCCACAGAATCCGTAAGTCCTCCTGCATCGTTCTCAGGCAGCCCTTTTCCATTGTATCCATTGTTGAACATAATATGCCTGCTTGTCCCGTTCGTCACAATATAAGCTGTAAAAGCTTGTCTCCCTTTATATCCCGGGTAAGAATTGGTCGCCTTATCCCGGGACGGGCACCATACAAGATTATCACAGTTACAAAAATCGCATGGAATCTCTCTTTTGTTATACTGCACTCTGCTTATCCTCGGCACGGATGTATCGGGATTCAGCCTCTGCATCAGCTACAAGCTGTTTGCGATACACAAAGCCAGACAAAAACACACTGATCTCATATAACAGGAGCAAGGGAATCATCACAAGAAAATCGGAAATAAAGTCAGGCGGTGTGACCACAACCGCAATGAAAATCAGGACAAAATAAGCGACTCTGCGCATTTTGCGAAGCCGGATGGGATTCAAGATCCGCAGTCCTGTCAGGAACATAATGATTAACGGAAGTTCGAACAACAGGGATACCGGCAGTACAATTCCAAACAAAAAACTGAAATACTGCTTCATTCCGTAGGTCTCGACAAGCCCCATTTTTTCCGTAATCGATGAAGTAAAAGAAAGTGCCATCGGGAAAACAACGTAGTACGAGAAAGCTAACCCGATCAGAAATAACAGAAATACATAAGGTACATACTTCAGCGTTGCTTTTCGCTCACGCGGGCGCAGACCTGGACTGACAAACTTCCAGAGCTGAAACACCGTAAACGGCAGCGTGATGACCAGTGAGAACAGACCGGCAATCTTCATGTAGATGCCAATCCCGTCCCAGAACGAGAATGCATGCAGCACAAACCCCTGAGCAGTCTCTGCCTTCGTCAGATATTGATACACTGGGTCTGCCACCAGAAAGCCTGCCACCAGCCCCAAAATAAAAATACTCAACACATAAATCAACCGCTTGCGCAGCTCACTCAAATGTTCTGTAAGCGTCATTTCTTCCTTCTGCTGCGTCATGCCTGCCCCCCATTGTTGCCAGCTTAAAATACAAAACCCTTCCGGCAGGAAGGGATTTCTCTTTCATTGCCGTCAAAGTTATTCCGGCAGGCGTTTATCCTCAGGCTTGTCTGCAGATGCAGTCTCAGATGCCAGCGGCTTCGCCTTTTCCTGCTCCTTGCGACTGGATGAATCATCATCCGAAATAATCTCACGTGCGCCTTCTTTGAATTCACGGAAAGTGCGTCCGACTGCCCGCCCCAATTCCGGAAGCTTGTTAGGTCCAAACAAAAGCAACGCGATAACGGCCAGCAAAATAAAACCTGTTGGTCCAATGGAACTTAACATTGATATTATTCCTCCTCGTTTCAAGCTTCAAAGATGCACACGCTTGGCCATAGGCTCATAGATGTCTTTGCTTCATTTTGAATTATGTCAATCATACCATAGATGTAACCACTTACATAACCCACATTATTCACAAAAGAGACCCCGACATCCAATCATTTTTCCCTGCTTGATTTCACACCCGCTACTATATGTTTCACTCTTATTGCTTGAACTGACCCGTAACCATCAGCAGCGCTTCCGGAAGCTGGTCCATGATGGCCGCCAAATGCTCATGCACACCCTTCGGTGTACCTGGCAGGTTGACAATCAATGTACGTCCGCGAATACCGCATACGCCGCGGAACAGCATGGCAGAACGATTCTTGCCCATGACACTGTATCTCATGGCTTCAGCCATGCCTGGAACTTCCCGTTCAATAACCCGCCGGGTCGCTTCTGGAGTAATATCACGAATCGCAAGCTCCGTACCCCCAGTGGTCAATACCAAATCAGCGTGAAAATAATCTGTCATCTCAATCAAAGCCGCAATAATCTCATCGGGTTCATCCGGAACGATGCGGTACTCCACGATTTCCCCACCCAGTTCTTCTTCCACAAGTTCCCGGATCACTTGGGCACTCGTATCCTCACGTTCCCCGCGGGCCCCTTTGTCGCTGGCTGTCAGGATTGCTGTTCTCCACACCATAAAGATCACCCTTCTCCTCTATGAAAATAAATGTCCCTTATCGGCTGAAATCGCCGTTTTTGCCACCACTTTTGGAATTCAGCATGGTTGGACCGATAATCATATCTTTCTGCATGGCTTTACACATGTCATAGATCGTCAGTGCCGCAGCCGACGCCGCCGTGAGCGCCTCCATCTCGACACCTGTCTTTCCTTCGGTTTTGACCGTAACTTCAATCTGCAATTCATCGACACCGTTGTCATGAAAACGAATATCCACGCCCGTCAATGCCAATGGATGGCACATCGGAATCCAGTCCGACGTTTTCTTGGCGCCCTGAATACCCGCAATTTGGGCCACAGCCAGAACGTCACCTTTGCCGATGCGGCCCTCTCGAATTGCTTCAAGCGTAGCCGGATTCATCGTCACTTTGGATACCGCCACAGCTGTACGCACGGTACTTTCCTTACCCGAAATATCAACCATCCGAGCTCGTCCCTGTTCATTAAAATGAGTCAGTTTACTGCCGGAAGCCTGGTCGTTATTCGTTTCTGAATTCAATCACATCACAACCCTTTATTCGATATGTAATATACCTTCGGTTGTTATCAACAGATCAATCGGCAGATCAAGCGGGTCCATCGGAATTTCATCTTGAAGCTGGCCTGGCAATACCAATGCAGCCATCAGTGGTCTTTTGTCCGTCATCGCACATTTCGCTGCAAGTGTCTCGGCAAAACGATCATAATAACCGCCGCCATAACCAATGCGCCCTCCATGAAGGTCATATCCAAGCCCCGGTACTATGACAAGATCGATATCCGGCCAGCTTTCAGGTTGCAGCACTTCACAGGAATCCTTGGGTTCAGGTATCCCCCATATTCCCGGCTGAATATCCTGTTCACCCCTGACACGTCGCAATTCCATTCGAGCCGGATTCGCCAGCACTTTCGGCGCGAGCATCCGATCTCCATACTTCCAGCCTTCTTCAAATAAAAAGGCCGTAGATGCTTCGCTTCCATAAGACAAATAGCTGAAAATCATAAGCCGCTTGTTCCCCAGCTTCCATTTGTCCCCTCTAAGGCGCTCCAGTTCTCGCTTCGTCACATCATTAATCTCAGTCATCGCCTGCTGACGCATGCTTTCATCCATCAGATCCCGGCTCTGTCTCAGCTTGGAACGAAGACGGATTTTCTGTTCCGTATGATCCTGCATGTCCGTGAATAACCTCCTGTTGATCGGGAAGGTAAACTAGCTCTCAATTAAAACCATTTATATGTTATGCACCAGTTGTCATCGTGTTGGAATCGTTAAAATGATTCATTTTCTGCAAAATCCTCATCTATTAACATGCCTTCTTTCAGTTTATCATTGATTGACCAAAAAGACTACACGCCCCAAGCACTCCTAATCGGTGCATTTGCTCTGTATTTCATGTAAACTGGGATATAGTTGTCATATCAAGAACTGGACCTATGGAGGAACTTAATTTTATGCTGCTGCAAGTATCCGGAATTATCAAACGTTTTGGTGTCGATCCAATCCTGGACGGCGTGAACTTACAAATATTAGAACGCGAGCGCATCGGCCTCGTTGGTGTTAACGGTGCAGGGAAATCCACTTTGCTCAAAATCGTGGCTGGGGAAATGTCCTATGATGGCGGACAGATTTTCAAATCCAAGGAAACAACGCTTGGTTACCTCGCCCAGAACAGCGGACTGCAATCCGATCGCTCCATATGGGAAGAAATGATGAACGTATTCGGCCACCTGACTCAGGCGGAAGCGGATTTGCGTCAGATGGAACAGGATATTGCTGACCCTGCGCAGATGGAAGATGAAAAAAAATATGCAGATTTGCTTGAGCGTTATGCCAAACGCTCGGACTGGTTCAAGGATCATGGCGGTTATGAAATGGAAACCCGTATTCGCAGTGTACTGCACGGGATGGGCTTCGGTGAATTCTCACCAGATACCCAGATTGCCACACTGAGTGGCGGGCAAAAGACACGTCTTGCTCTTGCTCGCATTTTGCTTCAGGCCCCTGACCTGCTCATGCTGGACGAGCCTACCAACTATCTCGATATCGCCACCCTGACGTGGCTCGAAGATTACCTGAGAGGTTATTCTGGCGCCCTGCTGGTTGTATCTCATGACCGGTATTTCCTGGATCGGCTTGTAACGAACATCGTGGAGATCGAACGGCACCGCTCCAAAAAATATACGGGCAATTACAGCCGGTACATGGAACTGAAAGCTGCCGAGTACGAAAGCCAGATGAAGCAATACGAGAAACAACAGGATGAAATCTCCAAGATGGAGGAGTTTGTTCAGAAGAATATCGTCCGTGCTTCAACAACCAAACGGGCACAGAGCCGCCGCAAGGCACTCGACAAGATGGATCGACTCGACAAACCGATGGGAGATTTGAAGAAAGCTCATTTCTCGTTCGAACCGGCTGTTATGTCCGGCAAGGAAGTGCTCCGTGTGGATCAGCTTTCCGTTGCCTACGATGAGGCTTCGCCGTTATTCCGCAATGTATCTTTTGATCTAAGACGCGGGGAAACGGTTGCTTTGATCGGTCCGAACGGTATCGGAAAATCTACCTTGTTGAAATGCCTCACCGGAAGTTTGCGTCCTGTAAGCGGTGAGATCCAATGGGGTACCAAGGTGCAGATTGGCTATTATGATCAGGAGCAGACGGGACTTAACCCTTCCAATACCGTATTGGAAGAACTGTGGAGCGCATATCCAGGCATGGAAGAATCACGGATTCGTACAGTGCTAGGCAACTTCCTGTTCAGTGGAGATGATGTACTCAAAAAGATCTCATCGCTCAGCGGTGGAGAAAAAGCTCGTGTCTCACTCTCCAAGCTCATGCTCAAGGAAGCCAATATGCTCATTCTGGATGAGCCTACGAACCATCTCGACCTGTTCGCCAAAGAAGTGCTTGAAGCGGCGCTGATGGACTATGAGGGCACATTGCTGTTCATCTCGCATGACCGGTATTTCCTCAATAAAATGGCTGAACGTATTGTCGAGCTGCATCCCGGCGGAACAGAGCATTACCTCGGCAATTATGATGATTATGTAGAGAAGAAACAGGAGCTTGAAGATATTGCACGCGAAGCTGCTGAAGCACGCCAGGCCTCTAACAAAAACTCGGCCAAATCTGATCCAGGTCTATCCGCAACCGAAAAATCCGGTGCCGCCTCATTCGAAGCGGACAAGCAGGCCAAGCGCGAAGAACGTAACCGGCAGCGCAAGCAGGAAGCTCTGGAACAACAGATTGCGAAGCTGGAAACGGAGATTACAGAGCTTGAGGCTCAGATGGCTCTGCCTGAAATATACCAGGACTACATGAAGCTGCAAGAGCTCCAGGAAAAAGCGGAGGATCACAAGCTTCAACTTGCCAAGGCTTATGAAGAGTGGGAAGAATTAGCTTTGGAATAAGAATTAAAATAGAACGGACTTTATATCGAAAGCTGATTCCTTAACGGGATCGGCTTTTTTTGTTGAGCATAAAACGAGACAGATTTGAGTAGGATGATTCCCCATTTGTCAAATCCACTCGAATCAAGTGAAATATTTTTTTGTTGTACAACCTCTCATTTATCCACAAAAAAGAAATATAGCAAGCATTCAATTCAATTTAATTATACGGCGGTAGAATAGCTTTTTTTGCACAAAAACCATATTTATCCACCGAGTTATCCACATTATCCACAACTTTGTGGATATAACTCGACCATTCTATCCCCTAAAGCCTTTTATTTTCGAAAACATTACTGGTTTGACTTTGAGATAGTTACCCACAATTTACACTGAATATGTGGATAACTATAATCACACCTTGACAAACGCATTCGTTCTTTCAAATTTTTCTCCTATAAAAGGACAAAAGCAGACCTCTGTATTTAAGGCCTGCCTCTGGTTTATTTTTGACATAAAGTTATGTGATGCGCTGAAGTAATATTACGCGTGCACTGATTCATCACTTTCAGAAGACTCCGCCTTCAGTCCGGCCGCATTACAAGCTGCAACATACGCCAGACCCGCAGCCATGACAATATCATTGTGCGTGGCGGTTCCTCTGAATTCACGTCCTGCACGCTCCACGGTAACCGCAGCTTCCGCACTCGCAGCCTCTCCTCCGCTCAGTGCGTGCATCTCCATATCGACAAACGTAATGTCGTCCGAAATACTTTGACCAATCGCACGAATCGTTGCATCTACCGGACCACCGCCAACCGCAGAATAGGATTGCTCCCCTGCGCTCGTGCGAATGCGAACTGCTGCCATTCGATCCGTCATGCTGCCCGCCGTAACCTGCAATTCAACCAGTTCATAATCCTGTGCAGGAATATTCATGGTCTGGCTCACCATCTGCAATAACTGGTCATCACTGACCACTTTCTGTTGATCGGCAGTTTCTTTAAATATCTCATACAGCTGTTCCATTTGCTGCTCATCTGGTTCAAAGCCATATTTGCGAACCCGATCTTTCAAAGCGTGACGACCGGAATGTTTGCCCAGAATAATCATGCTGCGTGGAATGCCCAGCGCTTCCGGGTCCATAATCTCATACGTACTCCGATTCTTGAGCAAACCATCCTGGTGAATACCAGACTCATGCTGGAAGGCATTGCGCCCTACTACCGGTTTGTTGTAGGCAATTGGGAAATGCATCGCACGGCTAATCTGACGGGATGTCTCATACATCTGGTTCAGTTTGATATTTGTCGTTGCGCCAATAACGTCGCCCCGCGTCTCCAGAGCCATAATCAGCTCCTCCAGGGCACAGTTGCCCGTCCGTTCTCCCACACCGTTGATGGTTACTTCAATCTGGGAAGCACCGTTGGCAATTGCAGCCAGACTGTTGGCAACTGCAAGGCCCAAATCGTTATGACAGTGTGCGCTGTAACGAACCTTATCTCCGCCTCTTGCGCCCTCACGTACCTGACGGAACATCTCTCCATATTCATGCGGCAGTGCGTACCCAACCGTATCTGGCAAATTGATAATACTTGCTCCCGCTTCAATGGCTACTTCAACCATTTCGATCAGATCATCCATCTTCGTACGAGCCGCATCCATGGCGGTGAACTCCACAATATCCGTAAACTGTCGTGCATAGGAGACCATCTCCCGGGCAATTGCCACGACTTCACTACGCGGACGGCGCAGTTGATGCTCAATATGGATGTCCGAAGAGGAGATAAACAGATGAATACGGCGGCGCGCTGCGTCAGCCGTTGCTCGAACGGCTGCATCAATATCCCCTTTGACCGCACGCGCGAATCCGCAAATTTCCACGTTTTGCAGTTGTCTGGAAATCGCCTGAACCGCCGCGAACTCACCTGGACTTGAGATCGGGAATCCAGGCTCGATGACGTCAATGCCCAGAGAAGCCAACTGATGTGCCAGTTCAATTTTTTGCTCAGGCTGCAGACTCGCTCCCGGTGCTTGCTCTCCATCGCGCAGTGTTGTATCAAAAATCTCAATCATGCGTTTGTTATTGTTCGTTGTCATATTCATCAACCTCCATCAAATTTGAATGTATATTGGTTATTGGGGATGTGAACGAGATGTTCATTTCCCGTTTTCTATGTTTATTCATTTTTCATTCCATGCCGGCGTGCACGTCGACTTGCACGCCGGACTTATTTCTTAAACTAAACCATTGATTATGGATTCCCATCGCCCACCCTGCTGCCGGCAGCAAACACAAATAACCCGCCATCTCATCTAAGAGACGGCGGGTTATTATCCCTCCGCGGTACCACTCTTGCTTGATGGGCCAGGCTTGCGCCAGGCACCATCCACCTCGTCGTCTTCGGCCCTGATCCATTGCAGCTGCGTACACGCAACAATAACAATCGATCCAGCCGGAGAAACACCCTATAACGGAGGTTAGCCGTTGCTGTGTAACACAATGTCCTTTAGGTACAAGGACAAGGGATGAGACATGGTCTCACCTGCTTCCACAGCTCCGTTCCCGGGCGAGATTCGAACGATTCTAGCCACTGCGTCGCACCATCCCGCAGCTCTCTGTGCGCTTTATCGTTTTACTGCTCCCGTTCATTACATTTATGATATGTGACCATGAATTACATCACCATTTTGAAAATCAAAAAAGCCTGCCATCTCCTGCAATAATGCAAGAGACGACAGGCTGTTCACCTTCGCGGTACCACTCTTGTTGACTTTCATTTCCTTCGAGCTGATCCTGTATGCGTCCATACCGTTATCATTGCCCAAAGTGACAAAAGCCCCCTCAGTTATTGTTGATTTTCTACCGATATGTCATCCGGATTCCATCAACAACGGCCCATTCACGGAGGCAACCCGTAACCATGTACTTTGGGCCATCATCGGCCTTCGGCTTCTCCCAGGGAGTTACCGTGTTCCATCGTTCCGCTTCCAGGTGAGTTTCAGGTTTCCTTCGACTGCGTTGCACCACCCCGCAGCTCTCTAAGACCGGGAAATACCCTACTTTTCCTGTTCATTGCGTTTCAGTTCAGGAATCTGAATTCCTGTTTTAATTTGTAATTAATATACATTCTTCACTTGAGACTGTCAAGTCTTCATATACATGAATCATTCTATAGCGATTGAACAGACCATGCCTCAAGTGAAAGTCCAGGATCAGCTTTGGCATCGAATTCCGAGATTTCTCCCCGCTGCCACTTCAAATACGCCGCAGCTCCAATCATCGCTGCATTGTCGGTGCAATACTCCATCGGCGGGATCAGCAATTCCAGCCCTTCCTTGGCACAACGCTCCTGCAAAGCTGAACGCAATCCCCGGTTTGCCGCAACGCCACCGCATAACAGCAATTGACGTGATCCGTACTCACGGACAGCCCTTACTGCTTTTTCTACCAGCACTTCGACGACAGCTTCCTGGAAGCCCCGTGCCACAGCAGATGGTTCAAGCGTTTCTCCGCGCATTTTAGCTTGATTCAAAACATTCAGTACAGCAGACTTCAGACCGCTAAGGCTGAAATCATAGGAATCTGCTTCAAGCCAGACGCGGGGCAAAGGTACCGCCTGCTCTGCTTCAGCAGCCATCCGGTCCACATGCGGTCCTCCAGGATAGGGGCAACCCAGTGCACGCGCTACTTTGTCATAAGCCTCGCCTACAGCATCGTCACGCGTACGGCCGATCAGTTTGAACTTGCCTTCGGATTCCATATGCACAAGCTCGGTATGACCGCCAGAAACCACCAGTGCCATTGCTGGATATTGCAGCTCATGGGTAAGTCTGTTGGCATAGATATGTCCAGCAATATGATGTGTACCAATGAGCGGTTTTCCAAGGGCCATGGCCATGGTTTTCGCCGCCACGATGCCGACCAGCAATGCACCAACCAGTCCAGGCCCTTGCGTCACGGCGATCGCACTCAGATCACGCGGACGGATGCCAGATTGTTCAATAGCCTGTTCCAACATCAGTGTAATGACTTCAACGTGTTTACGCGAAGCCACTTCAGGTACAACTCCGCCAAATGCCTTATGTGTCTC
Organism: Paenibacillus sp. GL_099_B; assembly: GCF_057835695.1. NCBI lineage: Bacteria > Bacillati > Bacillota > Bacilli > Caryophanales > Paenibacillaceae > Paenibacillus > Paenibacillus sp. GL_099_B. The sequence continues at coordinate 1,436,614 of NZ_CM174430.1, read as the reverse complement.
GATCTGACTGGAGATCAGATTGGACAGCACTTCCCGTCCATCCTTGACTACCGCTACGGATGTTTCATCACAACTTGTCTCCACGGCCAATATATAAGATGGTGCTGAACTTATCTTTTCATTGAAATCCTTCATGAATCCGTTACGCTTCCTTCCTCTTCGCCGCTCCGGCTCGCAGGCGGCAAATTCGCCCACATAATCATCGCATCTTCCCCATTGTCGGAGTAATATCCTTTGCGAAGACCTGCCGATTCAAACCCTTTTTTCTGATACAAGCTCTGGGCAATCCGATTCGAAACCCTGACTTCCAGCGTCATTCGTTCCATCCCGAGATAAGCCGCCGTTCTCATCAATTCGTCCAGCAGCTTCTCACCGAGCTTGCGCCCACGATAGGCTTCCCGGACTGCAATATTGGTAATGTGGGCTTCATCCATGATCGTCCACATGCCGGCATAGCCAATCGCTGTACCTTCCAATTCCATGACCATATATTTAGCAAAATGATTGTGTGTCAATTCATTCTGAAATGCTTCTTCCGTCCAGGGCAGGGTGAAGGCTTCATGTTCAATAATCATTACATCCGGAATATCATCCAAAGTCATGAACCTGAACTGAAGCGCTGCTTCCTGCTCGTCATTCTCCACGTTGTCCATCTGCTTCCCCTCCCCCTTTAGCCTTTGCGCAGCAGGTTGGCTTCCGCTTCAGCCAGCTGAGTGTAGTTGGGCACGAGCGCATGCACGTCATCTCGCTGACCTGCAAGCAGCGCCTCGGCACCTAAGCGCCCAACCCAGCGGCCCTCCAGCTCATAGGGTACGAGCTGGAGCGCCGTTCCTGCGGGGCAGCGAAGCTCAGCCGCTGCTACCGCATGCGGGCCCGTCTCGCCGACAATCCAGACGGCAGCGGGCCGCTCTTCCGGCGCCGCTTCCGCCACGCGGGCGGCGAGGGCTTCCAACCATCCGTCCACCAGGCGGATGGCATCTGGCGCCAGCCGCCGGGGCGCGGCGCTCCCGGCGGAGGCAAACAGCGCGGTATAGGCTTGACCGCGCCGTGCATCCACAAGCGGAACGATCCAGTGGACAGGGGCGGCACCTGTGCCACCCTGGTCCGCGGATGGCGTTCCGCCAGCCCCTGCTGCGGCATCTTCTGCCGCAGCTTCGGCCTTGGCGGCGAGGCCGCTGTGCCAGCCGCCCCAGGCCAGGGCCTGAAGGCTGGACACCCCGACAACGGGGATGTCCCACGCCCAGGCTAGCGTTTTCGCCGCGGTCACCGCAATGCGGATGCCCGTGTACGAGCCCGGGCCAATGCCGACGGCAATGCCGTCCAGCTGTCCCGGCTGCGTGCTGCTGGCTTCCAGCAGCTGCTCCATTACAGGTACGACGTGTACCGAATGGTTGCGTTCTGCCCGTTCATTGCGTTCTTCCAAAAGGGCGTGACCTTCCATAACTGAGGCTGCCATCACCGCAGTCGAGGTATCCAACGCCAAAAACCGCTGGCGCGGCTGTTTTTGTAAATCTTCCATCATCATTTGACTCCATTCTGTCTGAACTGTCGGCACATGGCAGCATAAGTCTCGCCATACCCATCCAGCGTAATCGTTCGATCCTCTAGACCCGTCGTCTCGATCTGCACATGCAAGTGTTCCTGCGGCAGCAATTCAGGAATGATGCTAGACCATTCCACCAGACTGACTCCGGTTCCATAGAAATACTCATCCAGTCCAAGCTCGTCCGCTTCTTCCAGCGATATGCGATACACATCCATGTGATACAAGGGCAGACGCCCTTCGTATTCCTTGATCAGTGTAAACGTAGGGCTGTTGACCACATCACGTACACCCAAATGCCAAGCAAACTTTTGTGAAAATGCCGTTTTGCCCGCGCCCAGATCACCGTCCAATGCAATCACCATTCCGGCGGTTGCCTGTTCAGCGAGTGCGGACGCGAGTACTTCTGTATCTGCAATGCCATGGGAGTGATACACCCACTGCTCATGCGTCTGATTCAATATACGCCCCACCTTTGGCGGTCAAGCCGCCTGAGTTCACTTTGAACTTTATTATATCGGTCCCATTCTCCCCCCGCAACATCGAAGGATCAGAAGCAGAACGGAAGACAGGCCACCATTCACACGAACGACAAATAAACCGGTACCTGACGGCACCGGCCTTCCTAGACATCCTTCACCAGTACTTTCTCTTTTACTCTTCCAAACGGTCTACACGTACCGTCTGGGTATTCCCCGGTCTGCTGCCCACCTGCACCGTTGCCATGCCATTGGCTTCATCCACATTTTCGATCCAGACCGGATCTCCTTCCAATGTAACTGCAATCGTATCTTTGGAATCATAAATGGCTTTCGCGCGTTTCACATCCAACATTATTCATACTCCCCTTCCGGATCATCATGCGATTCCCGCACCATGCTATCTGTCGTACTTTCACCGATATAACCGTTATCTTCCGTGACTTGTCCACCGCCCAGACCCTCATTCACCATCCGGTCAATGTCCAGCATGAAAGACTCCCTGTCAAGCGGCAGCTCTTCTGATGTGACAGCCTCCCAGTTAACCGCTGTTGCAGGTGTATGAAAACCTTCAGACCCTTCCGACTCGACACGAGGATACGGAGAGAACGTATGGGCGTGAGCTTCATCTTCATCTCGTTTGTTCTTCATAGGAGTACCTCCTAACGTGATAGTTAACAACTAATATTATCCTCTTTCAAAACCAGTGCTATACAGCACAGATCTTAAGGATGTTTCTGTTATCATCCCCCACTCTTTCTGAAGCATACCGCTTCCGGAGAAATACGGTTATCCCACCCGTGAAATGCCCATACTATACATAAAATGTTCTCGGAAAGGAGCCGTTCATGCATACGGTCTGGAAAGGTGCCATTAGCTTTGGTCTGGTTCATGTTCCTGTCAAAATGTTTTCGGCTACCGAAGACAAAGACATCTCCATGCGTTACATTCACAAAGTCTGCGGCAGCCCACTTGCTTATGTACGTAAATGTCCTTCCTGCGAAGTTGAGGTTCAATGGGAAGAGATCACCAAAGGATATGAATATGAGAAAGGCAAATTCGTCTTGTTCGAAAAGGACGAGCTTGAAGCGTTAAATGATTCCAGCAGCAAAACCATTACCATTCTGGATTTCGTGGATTTAACGGAGATCGATCCGATTTATTTTCAAAAAACGTATTACCTTTCCCCCGATCAAGCGGGAGGAAACGCCTACCAGCTATTAATGACTGCCATGCGGGATACTGGCAAGATCGGCATCGCCAAAATATCCATTCGTTCCAAAAGCAGTTTGGCTGCCATCCGTGTACTGGAGGATTGCCTCTCCATGGAAACCATTTTCTATCCGGACGAGATCCGTCCCGTCTCTCAGGTTCCCAACCTGCCCGAGGTTCTGAATGTTAACGAGAAGGAATTGACGATGGCCAAACTGCTGATCGATCAGTTATCCACTCCTTTTGAACCTGGTAAATATACAGACGATTACCGCGCTAAACTGCTGGATCTGATCAATCACAAAGTAGCCGGTGAAGAAATCAAAATTGCCCCTGCCAAACCGGAAGCGAATGTCATGGATCTCATGGCAGCACTGCAAGCAAGTATTGAAGCTGTGAAGCCCATTCCAACCGATCCCGGAACCACCACAGCCAAACCTAAGAAACGTGCTCCCAAGAAAACTTCAGTCCAAGCAGCAGCTGGAGGAGAAACAGAGACTCCTGCTCCTGCCAGAAGAAAGAAGACTGCGCCTAAGCCCAAGGCGTAAACAGCAAACAGCACAGGATTCGCTTGTCACTAACATCAATATTGGAGATCCGGCCATGAAGCCGGATTTTTGTTTTGTATTCCATAATTGAAGTAATACTCAACCAAGAATGAATACACCAAAATCGAAAATACAATTGACGAAAGTTGATTTATATTTTATATTAACTTATGAAAAGTAACTTATTTATAAATGTACAGTTAAGCTTCATAACTACATGACCTATGACATTACAATAACCCTATTCCATTGCCAATGAGTGAACCGCAACAATTCAACTAATTCAACTAAATTTTATACAGGAGGAAATCCTTATGACTTCTACTTATCAAATCCCTGCTACAACCCATCTGGGTGAAGTAAGTCTGCGAATTAGCAATTTGGATCGATCTATCCAATTTTATACCGAGGTGGTCGGATTAAAACTGCTTGAACGCAGCGAAAAAGTCGCTACCATGACAGCCGATGGAAAGCAGTCCCTTCTGCGCCTTGAGCAATTAACCGATGCAATGACGATGCCTGTACGCTCCACTTCAGGTCTGTATCACTTCGCCATCCTGCTGCCTGACCGCAAATCGCTGGGCCTTGCCCTCCGTAATCTGGCTGAATCGGGCATCGAAATTGGTCAGGGTGATCATCTGGTCAGTGAAGCATTCTACATTTCCGACCCGGATCAGAACGGTATTGAAATCTATGCAGACCGTGCCCGGGACACCTGGAAGCGGGATGCAGATAATAACTACATTATGTCAAGTGACCCCGTTGATGTAGACAGCCTGTTCGCTCTGGCCACGAACGAACCTTGGCAGGGATTGCCAGCCAGAACGGTCATTGGTCATGTTCATTTCCATGTACGCAGTCTGGAAGAGTCGCGCCGTTTCTATACAGGAGTGCTTGGTTTCGATATCGTTGGTAACTTCGCCAACATGTCCGCCCTGTTTGTGTCCGCAGGCGGTTATCACCATCACATCGGACTGAACATTTGGGCTGGTACAGGCGCACCTGTGAATCCGGCCAATGCGACAGGGATTGACTACTTCACCATCATTTATGACGGAAAAGAACAATTGGAACAGGCCGTAGAACAACTGCGTCAATCGAACGCATCTATCGAACAGCAAGGTAAGGGCTGGTTTACTGTAGACCCACAGAATATTCGTATTCGCTTAACTTCAACGAATTAAGACAGGGAATCTGTGACGTAATCGTTGTGCCTTAAGTTGATTACAATCTGATTAGCCCGGACATCAATTTCCTCGCTCTAACCATGGGGGAAATCCGTTGTCCGGGCTTTTTTGCCTACTTTTTTATGTTGATCTATGCCTTTATCCATTTCCTAATAAAAATGGTGCAATTGGAGCAACCTAACCAATATCTAGATCGATATGCGAAGGAGAACCCACATGATTGAAAAGGGGCGTTTAACTGTAAGACAACTGGGCTCACTGATGTTCTTATGCACGATTGGTGAACAGATTATCGTCTTCCCCTCAATGGTCACCTCATATGCGCATCAGGATGCATGGATATCCGCATTAATGGGCGTTGCCGGGGGAGCAGGGGTACTGTCCATCATGCTCGTTGTGTACAAACTGCAGCCCCGGATGAATCTGATTCAACATGCATTGTATACTCTTGGACCCTGGATCGGGGCGTTCATCAGCTGTTTTTATCTATTCTATTTTCTAATGGGTACATCTGCATTCATAAGAGAAATTGGGGATTTCATGACGACCCAGATTCTGCCTGAATCTCCCCTCTTCATTGTGAGTTTGCTTTTTGTTTGTACTCTTGCCTGGGGACTCTTTTCCGGTCTTGAACCCATAGGCAGAAGTGCCGAGGTACTTCTGCCCCTGATCGTACTGTTTCTGCTCATTCTGACCGTCTGTCTATTCCCGCATTCACATCTGGACAACATCAAGCCCGTTCTTGCAGAAGGCTTTCTGAATCCCTTTAAAGGCTTTGTCGCTGTGCTTACCTATCCTTATTGTGAATTGTGCATCTTTCTTATGCTCTTTCCTTATGCCAAAAAGGAAGCACATTGGGAAAAGGATATCCTTCTAGCAGCCATCATAGGGGGATTGATGCTTACCCTAACGCTAACTATCTGTCTGCTGGTTATGGGTCCATTTATGACACAGCACCATTGGTTCGCAGCATTTAATCTGTCGCTGAAGATCAATATAGGCAACTTTTTGCAGCGGATTGAGGCCTTTATGGCTTCCGTCTGGATTATTGCCGTCTTTTTCAAGAGCATTCTGTTCTTCTATAGCTTTGTACTCGGAATCACTCATCTCTTCAAATTGTCCAGCTATCGTCCACTCATTTTGCCTGGCGCCATGTTGATTCTGTCCATGTCCATTGTGCTAGCACCCAACGAAAATTTCTACCTCAAAGTCGTTATTCCGTATTGGATTGATTGGGATTTGACTTGTGGTATTGGGATTCCATTATTGCTTATCATGGTACATAAACTGAAAGCACGGCTGCGGAAGAGCTAAACCTGCCCTACTCAACTTAGAGGATCAACCTCCAGGCAGATTTGAAAGAGGAAAGGAGTTTTAAGCACATGTTCAATCCCCTGGTTCCTTTTGAACCTATATCCCGAGCTGTGATCCCTACCGGGCAAAATTGGATTGCCCAAATCAAATGGGATGGGGTCCGCATGCTTGCTTACGAGGACGGACAGGGAATTCAGTTAATTAATCGCAGATTGCACAACCGAACTGCACAATATCCTGAGCTGGTTCAGCCACGCAACCTGTGCTCCGTCCCTTCTTATATTTTGGATGGAGAGATTATTGCCCTTGATCCAGATACGGGAAAACCGTCCTTCTATCACGTGCTGCGGCGAGATCGCATGAGCAGACCGGATGGCATTGCCCAAGCTGTAAACCAGATTCCGGTGACTTATATGGTATTTGATATTCTTTTCTGCGATGGGGTATGGGTCACAGATCAACCACTTGCAGATCGTCAGCGTCTGCTGCATCAAGTTCTGAATCCTGCTCCCCATGTTCAAGAGGTGACTAACACGTCCGATCCCGACGCCCTGCTCTCTGTGATGAGACAGCACCAGATGGAGGGAATTGTATGTAAAGATCTTTCCAGTACCTATGGAATCAACGGCAAGGATCAACGTTGGCAGAAGGTTAAGATTTTCCACGACCTATATGCCATGATTGGAGGGGTCACCTACCGCAGCGGCATCGTCAATGCAATTGCAGTCGGTGTATATGATGGGCCTAACTTTGTCTATATTGGTCATGTCGGCACAGGTAAGCTGAACTCGGACTCCTGGCGTAAACTAACCAAAGAAGTACAACCTCTTATTCGTAAGGATAGACCTTTTCATAACATACCCGAGAGAAGCGCGGAGACGACATGGATTGAACCACAGATCGGCGTCAAAGTGCAATTCATGGAACTCACCCACCATCTTACCCTACGTCACCCAAGCATCCAGGCTTTTGCTTCGGTAAAGCGAGATGAGTGTGCGATCAGCCAGATCAGTCATCTTATCCCTGAACAATAAACTACTTTTTCCATACACCTGAAACATTAAAAAGGCATTCCATTTAAAATCATACTTGTTCACCAGAGGAGGTGTTACTCATGGCCCATACAATAAAGGGCACCATAACGATTAATGGAATGGAGCTTACCGTGACCAATCCGGACAAGTTGTTATGGCCCGAAGCAGGTGTAACCAAGGCTATCTATTTGCAAAAGTTGGCGGCACTGGCTCCCTATCTACTTACTTACACCCGAAATCGGTTGCTCACCACGATACGTTATCCACATGGTGCAGGCGGCGAGTTTTTCTATCAGAAAAATGCCCCAGAACCCGTTCCGGAGTTTGTACGAACCGAGATGCATGACGGGATAAGATATGTGGTGATGAACGACCTCCCAGATCTGTTATGGCTCGGCAATCTGGCCGCTCTGGAGTTTCATCCTTCCTTACATGCTGTAAGCAGCCATCTGCCTTGCGAGTGGATGATTGATCTCGATCCTTCGCAGGAAGAAGAACCTCGCATCATGCAAGCTGCCCTGATCGTGGGGGAAACGCTGACTTCGCTTGGTCTTAGATCGGTACCGAAAACCTCCGGTGCTACAGGTGTACAGATTATTGTTCCGATCCGCCAAGGTGTAACCTTCGATGAATTAAGAGACATCGGTTATTTTGTAGGCAAATACGTCACTCAAAAACATCCAGATCTGTTTACACTGGAACGTCTTAAAAAAGACCGGGGGGATCGCATTTATTTTGATTACCTCCAGCATTACGGTGGCAAAACTCTCGCAGCTCCCTACACTCCCCGCGCCAAGCCAGGCGGCACTGTGTCTACTCCTCTCACATGGGATGAGGTTCGGAACAACGTTTCGGTTAAAGATTACCACTTGATGAACATCGTGGAACGCCTGACGAAGACCGGGGATCTGATCGCAGCTGTCGAACCCCAGCCTGTTGAACTGATCATCCAGCATTTAAAACAAAAATAGCCGGTCACCCTCAAACCAAGGGTACCGGCTATCTTTTCGTTTACGCGCGATGAGATTCGCTAATGTATACCTTTTTTCTTGAAACGTCCGCCCTTCACATCGTGAATGTTACCTATTGCCACAAAGGCATGTGGGTCCCAATCTTCAACAATGGACTTCAGCTTAGCTTCTTCCAAACGGGTAATAACCACAAAGATAATTTTCTTCTCGTCTCCGCTGAAGCCGCCCTCTCCATCCAGAAAAGTGACGCCACGACCCAGACGGTCGGTTAAAGCTGAACCAATATCACGGTACTTCTCGCTGATAATCCATACCGATTTGGATTGATCCAATCCTTCATTCACAATATCAATCATCTTCATTGCAATATAATAAGCAATCATAGAATACAGGGCGTTTGGCCAGCCAAACACAAAACCTGCACCTGCAAAAATAAATACGTTAATGAACAATACGATCTGACCTACAGACAATGGTGATTTCTCACTCAACAGTATGGCTACAATCTCCGTACCATCCAGTGAACCGCCAGAACGAATGACGAGACCAACTCCAACCCCCAAGATCAATCCACCAAATACAGCTCCAAGCAGTGGTTCACCTGGCGTCAGTGCAGGAACGTGATGTAACAATGACGTACCAATGGACATTACAACGATCCCGAGCAATGTAGATAGCGCAAACGTTTTACCAATTTGTTTATACCCCAGAATCAGGAAAGGCAAGTTAAGCAAGGTCAGGAAAATTCCGAGTGGCAGATGTGTAAGCTCTGACACCATAATCGAGATCCCTGTTATTCCCCCATCAATAACGCCATTCGGCACGAGAAATACTTCGAGTGACACAGCCATCAGTGCAGCACCGACCAGAATCATCACGATGCGCTGCAGAAGCTTCAGTGAAAACACCGAACTCTTCACATTGCGGTCCGGCTTGGATGTTAGTTCTTTAATCGATACATTGGACATGGTATCCCCCCCGTTTTGATCAATATGTGAATCCATTTCATAAATCATTTAAGTACCTCAGAGGAACCCTACATACAGAGGAACAACACCGTTCCAACGCTATATGCACCCCGTTATAAAAGCACCTAAAGGCTATATGAAATGTATTCAAGTATGTCTTAATTCCGGTTGACACTTCTAAAAGAGAGCAAAAGGGAGCCTGTTTTCCCGCAGACTCCCCTCCTTCGCCAAGACATAATTTATATAAACATTATATCATAAAAGATCAAATTTGAGCAAAATAGTTAGCAAAAAGAAGATAAATTCACAAAAAGTGAACTTATCTTGAGAAATCCGCCCTATAACGGCTAAAGCAGCGGAGAAAGCATGCGAGAAAGCATTTCTACCCCTTTTTGCCACCGTGAACGCTGCTGAAACACCTTCACGTCAATCTGGCTGCATTCATCCAAATCACGTTCAAAATCCTCGGTCAGCCGTTCCATGGATGATATTTCGAACAACACAGCGGTCAACTCGAAATTGCAGAAAAAACTGCGCATATCCATATTGGCTGTGCCTACCGTGGCAAGCAAATCATCCACAATCAGGACCTTGGCATGCACAAAACCTTTGCGATATTGATAGAATTTCACTCCCGCACGCAACAATTCTTCGACATAGGACATAGAAGCCAAATGCACAAGCCGGGAATCCGATTGATACGGAATGATGATTTTCACATCCACCCCACTGACGGCAGCCGTCTTAATTGCTTCGTACAACGCAGGGTCCGGAATGAAATAGGGTGTTGTGATGTATATCCGTTCACATGCCACGGAAATCGCCCCAAAGCACATTTCTTGAATGGCATCCCAATCCTGATCCGGCCCGCTGGCTAGAATCTGAATCCGCTCTTCCCCATTGCAAATATGTGGCGGGAATAGCTCTGTCAGTTGAGGCTCTGTAATCTGCTCGCCGGAAGCGAGCTTCCAGTCGTTCAAGAACGTATTTTGCAGGAAATATACGGCATCTCCTTCGATCTGTACATGGGTATCGCGCCAGAATCCAACCTCCGGATATTGTCCGAGATAATCATCACCTATATTAATCCCACCCACAAATCCAATCCTTCCATCTACCACAACAATTTTACGGTGATTCCGGTAATTCACCCTTCGGTCAATCGTTGCAATGAGCGGCGGCAGAAAATAATGAAACTCCACGCCTGCGTCCTGAAACTTGCGGATAAAGCTCCAGCTCATCTTGTGACTGCCGAGTCCATCGCAGATCAAACGCACTTTGACGCCTTCTTTCGCCTTGCGAATCATCACGTCCTGAAACTTTGTACTGATGACATCATCCCGAAAAATATAAAATTCAACATGCAGATGGTGTTCTGCCTGTTCCATTGCCCTCAACATGGCTTCAAATGTCTCTTCACCATTCGTCAGTACTTGACTCCGGTTGCAGCCTGTAATTGGGCTCTCTGACAGGTGTGACAGCAGGTTAAACAAACGATGCTGATGGTTGTATCGGCTGCCCGACATCTGATCGGCATGATCCACAATATGAGCCTGCTCCCAGATCGTTTCCCGTATTTCCCGAAAGATTCGCGAACCGCCTTTACGGACCTTCTTGCGTTTGTTGTAGTCCTGGGCGACAAAATAATACACAACAAAGCCGATCAAGGGTACACAGAACAAAATAAAAAGCCATGCCACAGCTTTCGCCGGATTGCGGAATTCCAGCAACAGAATGGTGGCTGCCTGGAAAGTAAATACGAGCAATATAATGACCAGCCAAAACATTCGGCTTCCTCCTCATGGCAAGGTATAACCTTGCCGTTCTCTCTCACTGTACAAGCTTTGACGATAAAGCCTTTAGCTAATCATTAGATACCCAATGTATGCACTGTTCGTAACGTTTGCTTAGATAAAATTTTACATACACAGCTGATCTGTAGCGGCCCTCAGCCAGTTCATTCCATACTTCGGCGTTGTATATTCTGACTGTGTTCCCCTCTACATATGATTCATTCCAGTCTGCGGATCAGCATTCCATCGCCATTTCGAACACAAAGCCTTCCAGACTCTTCCTATTTTCTTGACCAGCAGGTGGTCTTCTTACGTAAAATTAGATATAATATTCGTTAAAAACTTATTACTTAAAGGAGAAGACTAGTTAATGGACAGTGAGAGGTATGCGTTAAATTTAGTATTGGTTGCGTTTTTGATAGGACTTTCGGCGTTTTTTGTAGCGGTGGAATTTGCACTCGTAAGGATTCGTCCAAGCCGGATCGACCAAATGATTGCAGAAGGAAACAAGCGTGCCCTGGCTGTCAAACAAGCCGTTGCCAACCTGGATGGATATTTGTCCGCCTGTCAGTTGGGTATCACGATTACATCTCTGGGACTGGGCTGGCTGGGAGAACCAACGGTTGAGAATATTCTCCACCCTGTGTTCGAAAGCATGCACATGCCTGAGACAGTTTCTTCATTCTTATCGTTTGTTATTGCGTTTGTTGCCATCACATATTTGCATGTGGTCGTTGGTGAACTTGCACCTAAAACGATTGCAATCCGTAAAGCCGAAGCCGTTGCTCTCCTGACGTCTACACCTATCATCTGGTTTAACCGAATTATGTATCCTTTTATCTGGCTGTTAAACAGCTCAGCAAATCAACTGGTCAAGTTGTTCGGAATCAAACCTGCATCGGAGCATGAAGATGCACATTCGGAAGAAGAATTACAGTTTATTATCAATGAAAGCTTTGAGAGTGGAAAAATCAATCAGGCCGAATTTGGATATGTAAGCCGGATTTTTGCTTTTGATGAGATGCTTGCCAAAGAAATCATGGTACCCCGGACTGATATGGTCTGCCTTTATGTGAATAGATCGAACGAGGAAAATCTGGATATTATCCGGCAAGAACAATACACCCGTTTTCCAGTGGTAAATGAGAGCAAAGACGATATTATCGGTATTATTAATACCAAACAATTTTTCCTGGAGTTATACGGAAACGACGAACCTGTCGATCTGTCTTCCCTGATTCAGCCGGTATCCGCTGTTCACGAAACGACTCCGGTCAAGGATCTGCTCAAGAAAATGCAGAAGGATGGCGTGCATATTGCCGTGCTGGTCGATGAGTATGGAGGCACTTCCGGGATTGTAACGATTGAGGATGTGCTTGAACAGATTGTCGGTGAAATCCGGGATGAGTTCGACGCAGACGAAGTGGAGGATATTCAGGTCATCAATGAAAACTATGTCATTATGGATGGCAAGGTATCTTTGTCCAAGGTAAACGACATGTTCACGTCAAACCTGGATGCTGACGAATGGGATACTATTGGCGGATGGCTCTATAGCCATCGTCCAGAGATGAATGAACAGGAAGAATATGAGTTCGAGAATCTGACCTTCGTTTTGCTGGAAAAAGACAAGAATCGCTTCTACAAAGTCGCTGTTGTTCCTAAGGAACCGTTGACCATGTCCGACTACACTGATGAAGACGAGAAGAATTCATAAACTCGCTTCTTCAATATAGATACACTAAAAGGGGTTGTCCATCGTCGTGAAGATGATGGACAACCCCTTTTTTCATAATGGCAGGCGTATTAGGCATGAGTCGCTGTTAACGATCCTTGCTGTTTAGCGTATAAGGTGCCTGGAGTTCGCACCTTAGTTGAATTAATTGGCTGGATCTGCCTTGTCTTCGACGATTCGATTCTGAATCTTCCGGAAAATAATTTTGATGATCATATATAACGGAATAACGATGATCATCCCAAGAATGTTCCCCAAGTCTGCTCCTACAAGCAACAAGATGACGGTAGTCAACGGATGAATGTCCAATTGTTTGCCATAGACATAAGGAGAGATCAGATTGTCCTGGATTTGCTGGGCGATGACAATGATAACAAGCGACCAGATCGCCATTGAAGGTGATTCAATGAATCCGACAATGACGACAGGAATGGCTGCCAGCAAGGCCCCTACATAAGGAATGAAGTTCAGAATAATGGATACGGCCGTCAGGAGTAAGGCATATGGCAAACCGAGAAAGAGAAAACCGATATACATCAGGATGCCCAAGGCTACATTGACAATGACCCGACCTACAATATAGCTACTCAAAGCTTCGTCGATTTCATGGACTGTCTCTTCCCCATCTTTACGGTAACGTCTAGGGAGTAGCAGTGTAAGACTGGTTCCAAATTTGCTGCCTTCCTTGAGCATGTAATACAGCATAATCGGGAACGTCGCCAGAATGATTACCAGATTGGATACGACCGAGAACAATCCGGATACGTAATCCGTTACCTGGGCAATTCCTTGACTCAGAAAATCGGAGAAGCGAGAGAACAGATCTGAATCCTCCGGTATATATTTTGAAAGGAAACCGCTCTTTTCGAATTCAGCCAACTGATCACTGAGCGAAGTAACCAGTACCGGGGCATTCTCCACAAAATTCAACAGTTGTTCACGTAGTGAAGGCCATACAAGCACACTGAATCCTGCCATGATCAGCGCAATCACCACGTAAATGATAAGAACTGACAGTGCACGCTTCATTTTGTGCCGTTCCATATAGTCGACGAGCGGACGCAGCAGATAATAGAAGAAACCAGCAATCAGCAGCGGAATGATGATGATGTGAATCAGCGAGGTCAGGGGGCTGAAAATAAAGTTGACTTTATCCCCCAAATACACGATGAGCAGCAGTAAAATAATTGCTGTGCATATACGGTAAAACTTGTTGTTTATCAAGAAACGTGATCCCTCCATACGCTGCTCTGCCAAATACGACTGCGGCGGTGATATGTATGTAATGCAACTTAATACAGCTTGGGCAGCGTGTTCCAGCCCAAGCCGTATTCTCATCTATTATTATATGTACCCTTAAATGCTAGTCATGCCACAGCGGATGCTGAATATACTCTCTTTTCCATCCTGAAGGAGAAATTGGGCAAAAAAAAGAAGCAGGCGATTAGCCTGCCACATCTCTTTTGTTGAATACAACCCATGAGATCAACATGATAATGACATAATATACAGCTAGAACAGCAATAGAAAAGCCAAGTGTCATACCTGCATTTCCATCGCCAAGCAATCCATAATCCGCCGCTGAATTCATATAGCGACTGAGATCCATGTTATTGAACAGAACATACTTGGCCCATTCGTAACGAACGGGATTGAAGATCATTGAGAACAAATTCTGTGTAAACATGATAAATAGAGACAAACCGATTGCCAGAGCTCCCGAACGAAAAACGGAGGAGACCATAAAAGCAATAGCGAGCGTAATAAACAAGTCCACGTATAGATATCCCCATAGTGCAAATGCGTGTGATGCAGAAGCACCGCTTCCATCCTGAGTTACGGAATGGGAGAACAGTATATATGACATTACGGTTGCCAGAATAACAACAAGTAACGTACTCAGAATACTGAATCCAATCACGGTCAAATATTTGGATGCCAGTATTTTGCTGCGTGACCACGGACGAATCAGCAGTAGTTTAATAGTTCCCCAGGTGAACTCACCAGCTACCGCTTCAGCTGCAATGACGACACAGAAGATGGTATTCAGGAAAAAGACGATCTGAACGGTTGTAATAGCTGCTTGCCAGTATGGGACCTCACTGGACCCCATGCCTTCATTGAGCAGAACCGGCATCAACAGCGAGATCAATGCCAGAATGGATAACATAATCCAAGTACGTGGACGACGGAAAATTTTCATGTTTTCATTCATAATGAGATTGCCGAAATTACTCAATGCTTCCGCCCCCAGTCACCTGCAAAAATTGATCTTCCAGCGTATGGGTTACGTTACGGATACCATATACCTGGAACCCTTCACTGACCAGCCTCGCATTCAAGTCCGGAATCTGCTCACGGGATAAACGAATCACAATGGCATTGCCCTGAACTGTAGCTTCGCTAATTAGTTCGGCTGCACGCGGTGCATCATTTACCTCAAAAGCAACTTCAGTAAGTACGTCCACTCCCGCCTCAGCTCTGAGATTTCTTACATCAATCAATTTGCCATTTTGGATAATCGCAACGGTATCACACATCAATTCCATCTCGGACAGCAAGTGGCTGGATACAAAGACTGTGATCCCTTCCTCCTGACAGAGCTGACGCAAATAATCCCTAAGTTCACGTATTCCCTGTGGATCGAGCCCATTGGTGGGTTCATCCAATACCAATAACTTTGGTTTATGTAATATGGCTTGGGCCACACCCAAACGCTGGCGCATACCCAAAGAATAGGTTTTTACCTTGTCATGAATTCGGGCTGTAAGCCCCACACGTTCAATCGTCTCGGCAATGCGTTCTTTCGTAATACCAGGTGACATCCGAGCAAAGTGAACGAGATTCTGATATCCTGTCAGAAATTTGTACATTTCCGGATTCTCGACAATAGCCCCAACCTGAGCTATGGCTTGCTCAAATTCATTCTTTACACTGTGTCCCGAGATGATGATATCTCCTTTACTGATGGACATCAGCCCTACCATCATTCGAATCGTTGTTGTTTTCCCCGCCCCATTGGGTCCTAAAAAACCAAAAACCTGCCCCGGAGAGATATCCAGAGTCAGGTCACTGACCAATGATCGGGAGGAGATGATTTTACTGACGCCCTGAAGACGGACGACCGGCTCCTGCTGCATTCCATTTCCTCCTTCATCAACGGACATTCACATCATGCCCGTTTCTCATATGAAGATAGTGTATCATAATCTTTAGTATATTGTCCCGCAAACTGGGATTTCCCTTGACGTTTCGTATGAACTACACACGCTTCACAGCATCCAAGCGGCATCTCACTCCGATAAAATCCGGTGCGAAATACGTGATTGCCTCCACAGTCCTCTTCCTTTAGTTCGACAGAGCCCCTAGCGACCGACACAATCATCCCACAACTGACACAGTAAAAGCGGTCCGTTTCGATCAATGATATTCCTTCCCCTCACAAGGAGCATTGAAGTCCCTGTTATTTGTCGTTAGACGCTGAATTTTGATACAATTTGTATCTAACTCGTAATTTACTTGACACTGGGACTAATGTCAACCCCTTACAGGTTTAAAAAGAAATGAAATGCAAAAAAAGCTCTATAAATGCGACTAAAGTCTCGCATTCATAGAGCTTTTTCAAGTACAAATGATACAATTCGGCACATAATATGGGTTGATACTATCATTCGGTTTTGTCATGCTCAGTCTCGGTATCACCCTTCTTTGGATAATACCAAAGCAATGTCCAATCGTCCCCATCCTTTACGATATAACAATTCTGCACGATTTTAAATTGACCAAAGGTTCCCGTAAACTTCTGGGTAACACCAATGCGATACGCCTCTGCAAATGGTTTAACGCCATCAATTACCGTAACGTCGAACTCCCGCTCCGGTTTTTCCATCTCCAGATCAAAGGTTTCCACCCCAAAATGCTGCATGAAGATATGCGCTCTGGACTGTAAATAGGCGCTTTTGGGAAAGCGCTCTTTCATCAGTGGATGAAACAACTCCCATGAACTGCCGAAATCACCCGTCTGCTCATATTTGTAAAACTCTTGGGCAATGGCAGCAGCTTCATCTGGTGCATCCGCACGAAACAGATATGGGATGGTTCTGCCTATGAGCCACAACAGCAGCAACACAAGTGCTATAAATCCGATCTTTTTAAGTAACGCATTCCGATTCCTTCTTCGTAGCATGTCCCGCCCCCCTTGTCCTACTCCCATATTTATGATGGATAGCAAGCAAGTAGAAGCGGGAACTAGCGAGCAGCATTTCCTGGGAAATCACTTTCTTTTGACTGAAGATCGCCTTGGAGACCTGAATCTTCTGAAAACGACATTAACCCCCATATATAAGGCAATTCCGCCACATCCGCCAAGCAGATCCACGCCGACATCACGGATTGAACTCGTCCGATTAGGGCTGAACTGCTGAATATATTCATCAATGGAGGCGATAACCGCTACTACTGCCAGGGCAGCAGCGATACAAGCCAATATTCGCATTTTCCTGTATCTCAGCCCACCATAGATAAGCACCGCCAGCACAGCATATACAAATAAATGTGCACTCTTCCGAAATATGAACTCAACGAAATCATACGGTCGTTGTCTTAAGGAATAATCCAGCTCACCGTATGTGAATCGCACATCGGGTAATGCAAATCCGATCTTCACCTTTTCAGACCATTTATGCAGCCAAGGCTGGATGGTCTGCTGCTGATATGATTGGGTCGAAAAGTGCCAGATCACCAAAACCCAGACCGTAATCAGCAGCAGTGACAAGATATAAACATAAGGTCGTTGTTTTCGTCTATGTTTATGCCTTCGTTTCCCGTAATCCTCCTCCATAAGCAAGGTCCTCACCACTTTCATAAGCCTTTCATTATTTCTGTTTATTTCTCCAAATGTTCTTCAATTATTCCGTGAATGCGATCTTTTTCCTGCTGATCCACGATGTAATAATAAATCCCATTGATTTTCTCGCCTTTACCCTTGATCTCCACCGTATCTACATTCTCCAGATCATTGCGATAATCGAGGAGAAGTTCCTTCATCTCATCAAAAGTAACATCCGTTCTAACATGAGTACCTAGTTCATCAAGCATATTTTGGATATTAAGTACACTGGAGATTTGCATCGTATTCTTAAGCATCTGCTTCAGAACCTCACGCTGTCGATCATTACGACCCAAATCCCCTTTCGGGTCATCATAGCGCATTCTTGAAAAACCGAGTGCAGCAACACCATCCAGATGAATATTCCCTTGATCATAACGCTGGCCCTCATAATCAAATGCAAAAGGATTATTTACATCCACGCCTCCGACCAGGTCAATGATTTTGGCAAAGCCCTCCATATCCACTTTCATATAATAATGAATGGGGACTCCCAAAAATTGCTCGACGGTATTTACCGACATGTCCACGCCTCCGAAGGCATAAGCATGATTGATCTTATCTACAGTATTGTGTCCCACAATGTCTGTCCGTGTATCCCTTGGAATATTAAACATGAGCACTTGTTTTTTCCCGGGGTTCACACTCAGTACGATAATCGTATCCGAGCGCCCTCGATCATTCGGACGCTCATCCACGCCAAGAATAAGCGCATTAAAAGGCTCTTTGCTGTTGATGTCCACCGGTAGCCCACCTCTGCTATCTGTGACCGAGACGGGCTTTACAGGATTTCGGGGCTCATAAATTTGGTCAGCTGTTGATTTAACGGATTGATAGAGATATATCGCATAACCAAACACAACAACTACAAAAAAGGAAACAATCCAGATGGTAACTTTCATCCACTTTTTCATGGGTTCTTCCTCACTCACATTCAAGATGATGAATAGCGGTTAAATGATTGCTGCCGCTTTCCCTGCCAGTTTCGTCAAACCTGGACGACCAACAGAATAATATTGAAGATTAGATGCCTGAACCTGTTCAGCACTATACAAATTACGACCATCAATCATAATTGGATCGTTCATGATCTCGGCCAGTTCTTTCAAATCGATATGAGCGAATTCTTTCCATTCGGTCAACACACACAAGGCGTCTGCTCCTTCAGCAGCGTGAAGTGGATTCTCTTCCCACGTGATGGAGGCTACATCTACCTCTTTACGAAAATTCGCAGTTGCAATGGGATCATAGGCCTTAATTACTGCTCCAGCATCACTTAAATGCTGAATGATATCGATCGCTGGAGCATCCCGCACGTCATCTGTCTCCGGTTTAAACGCTAATCCCCAGACAGCAATTGTTTTTCCTTTTAAAGATCCCAGCGCCTCTTCCAGTTTGTGAATGACATGGAAGCGCTGATCCTGATTTACTTGGACAACGGATTTTAACAGTCTGAAATCATAATCGACCATGCCTGCGATCTGAATTAGTGCCTGTGTATCTTTTGGAAAGCATGAACCTCCATAACCAATGCCTGCCTTCAAAAAGGAAGCTCCAATACGCTTATCGTAGCCCATGCCTTCGGCTACTCGTGTAACGTCAGCCCCTACTTTTTCGCATATATTCGAGATTTCATTAATGAATGAGATTTTGGTTGCAAGAAATGCATTGGAAGCATATTTAATCATTTCGGCTGATCGAATATCCGTAATGATCAAGTTCTCGGTCAATGGCCGATGAAGTTTTTTTAGTGTTTTAATTGCACGATCACTGTTCGTTCCGATGACAATCCGGTCAGGATTCAGCGTATCATTAACCGCAGATCCTTCGCGGAGGAACTCGGGAACAGAAGCCACATCGAAAGGCTGAGATGAAATACTGCTAATCAGCTCGCGAACACGATCATTGGTGCCTACAGGAACGGTGCTTTTGGTCACGATAACTTTGTAGCTCTCAATGTGACTTCCAATCTCTATAGCTACTTGCTCCACATAGCTCAGGTTGGCTTCGCCGCTCGGAAGAGAAGGAGTGCCTACAGCGATAAAGATAATATCCGACTGGCTAATTGCTTCAGCAATATTGGAGGTGAACGATAGTTTGCCTGCTTTCATGTTGGAAGCCATCAACTCTTTGAGGCCTGGCTCATAGATAGGAACGTTGCCCTCGTTGAGCATCTCCACTTTGGCCTCATTGTTGTCCACACAGATGACTTGGTTGCCGATCTCCGAAAAGCATACTCCCGATACAAGACCTACATACCCTGTTCCAATCACCGCGATATTCATCTTGTTTTCCCCCAATTCACGCAATTTTGGATAATATCTGTCCATTCCATCTCTATTCGTACGATATCCTCTTCCACCAGTTCACTACCCATCTGAACTTCAATGATTTCAAGTTCGGTTACGGCTTTTACACTGTGTTTACTACCTGCCAGAATGGAAATGACATCCCCTTGATTAAGCAATCTCAGTTCACCATCCAGAATCAGTTCGCCTTGACCCGAAACAACTGTCCAAACTTCATTTCGTTTGAGATGGTATTGATAAGAAAAATTCTTATCCGCCCCAACGATAATCCGTTTGGTTAATACCTCTTCTCCTCTGGCATTACGCGTGTAATCAAGCACTTTGTAACAACCCCAGCGGCGTTCCTCATACATAGGACGTTGAGTATCATCCTTAAGAATCTCTTTAATCTGTGGACTTGCCTCTTTCTCACTGACCAGAATTCCATCCGGACTGGTCGCAACAATAAGATTGGAAACCCCCAATACACACACCGGAATATTCAACTCATTGATCAGATGTGTGTTCACCGAACTGTTCGTCATTACACCTCTTCCCACAATATGGGTACTCATCTCGTCCGTCAGCGTATTCCATGTGCCGAGATCTTTCCAATATCCCTCATAAGGTGTAACCACAATGTGACTAGCTTTTTCGACTACTTGATAATCAAAGCTAATTTTCTGTAATCTTCCGTATTGTTTCAGCATCTCTTCATACTGAATTGGCAGTTCAAGGGAGATCAGCAGATTAATCAGATAGTTCAGCTTGAATGCAAAAACCCCGCAATTCCAAAGGGCAGATTGCTCTATCATCTCTGCCGCTTCAGTCTCACAGGGTTTTTCTTGAAAACGTGATACTTTGGCGTAATGGTTATGTTTTTCGGTTTCATGTGGATCAGGAATAATATAACCGTATTTCTCTGAAGGATACGTGGGTTTTACCCCGATTAATGCGAGCTCCGCACCAGACTCATCTAACACTCCTTCAAGCTCCGTAACTTTATAGAAAAAGGATTCCTCTACATATGGATCAACGGGAAGTACAGCAACCGTTTCGTTCAGACTGACGCCCTGTACCGAGTACAGATAAACAGCTGCCAAGGCAATTGCGGGAAAAGTATCTCTGCGTTCCGGCTCTACGACAAGATCAACCTCATCGCCCAGTTGACTCCGTAAAATCTCCACCTGTGGCTTACTCGTTGCAATCGTGGCCTGTTCGCTTAATCCCGTATGCTTCAGTTGCCTCCATACCCGTTGAACCATGGATTCAGTTTGCCCTTCAGGGCCCTCCAGTACTTTCAAGAACTGCTTCGATCTCGTATCGTTGGATAAGGGCCATAACCTCTTGCCTGATCCACCGGAGAGAAGTACGATTCTCATGGTTATCACTCCACTCTCTATATTTTACACACATTGAGCCCGGTTTTTTATACTGTTGCGGTTGTTTCCATATACTTAGGTGTAGGTGGAGAGATCGTTTTTGAGGAGGTATCCATGTTTGCAGTGTTAACTTCATGAGTCCATATCCGATAATATCCAGAGTTTTTCCCGTAGGAGTTATCAATTAGCACATTTGGTTTTGCCATAAGGCAGGATAAGATGTGTCCGTGTAATCTGGAAGAATGAATCATGCGATAGTCCGCGAAACAACGAATAGCCTTGTTCACCAGATAATCACTATATTTCATCCATAAAAACTGTGAAATGGCTCGTGGAGCCCGCTTTTTCAGTCCTTTACTGATGTAATAAATTAGTTTCTTTTCATATCTGTTATATAAAGTTGGCCAATCTAAGTAGTCACCCTGCTGCTCTGTTGAAATCGAAGATTGTTGAGAGATTTGTTCAATATCTGTTCTAAAGAAATTCAACTTTTCTTTACGTGGGGATCGTTTCAATTCAATTGGCCATAATTGATGTGCCATATCAGGAATTAAAGCCACCTCACAGTTGGGGAAATTCTCGGATGCAATTTGAAACGATATTTCATCTCTAACATATATATGGAGATCTGGATGTTGATTAAAAATAGCAGCGGTTCTTTGAAGAGCAGACTGATCCTTATAAAATATCGTCTGAGGAAGAATCACAATCTTATGATTCGGATAATGCTGAACAATATTTTCTCTCAATTTTTGATGTGCTTCGTATAAATCGCCAAAATTCCCGCCACCATGGAGTACAATAATTTGATCTCGTGGTATTTCAACCGGATAATCAAAATCATAAACACTATATCTATGGGTGACGTGAATACGGTGGTCTTTAAAAAAAGTCTCTGTTCCTTTCATAATAAGAAGATCACCACAATTGCTATGGACAGGGTAATCAATATAATAAATTTTGGAATTAGAAGGTATGACCTCCAGTATGGATTCAAGCTGCTTTTTCAACTCATCCATGGGATGAGTTCTTTGCGAGTTTGGCATCTTTCCGGGCTCCTTTAAATAGATTCTTCTCTCTGAATTGTTGCTTCAGGAATTTGATATCTTCTTTGTCATAGAGCATGCTTCGAATGGGAAGCTTGAACAGGACCGAGATCGAAATCAGCGACATCAGAATGCGAACAAACGAACCGATTAGCAAAGCAATTCCAATGCCCATCAAACCAAACATAGGGGTAAGCACAAAAAATAACGTAACTGTTACTGCCAGCGCAATGATCTGCCTCAGCACGATAACCCCAGGCCTGCCGAGTGCATTAAAAGCCGAAGCCAGTATCCACGATCCTCCACCAACGATGCATTCCAACGAAAGCAAATAAAATACGCCACTGGCCTGCAAAAATTCTGGCCCGAAGAGAAGGCCTATGAAAAAACGGCCTATCAGCATACTCGGTATAATTACGATGGTCATTAGAACCATGCTAATTCGAAAAGCTCTGCCAACAAGCAGCAGCACTCGCTCCTTCTCCATGCCTGCCACTTTTGGAAAAATGACATTGATAATTGCGTTCTGTACGACATTGAACATCCGCGAAAGCGCATATACGACGGAATAAAGACCGAAATCACGAGGCGTAAGCAGAGCAATAATGATAATCTTGTCGAACTGGGTATAGAGCGTCCCCAGCAGCTCAACACCATACACGCGAATGCCATAACTGAATAAATGCACACAGGCTTTAAATTGATGGATCAGATAAGAAATTGATGCAAATATCTGTCGCCTCATCATGAACATATAAACGACCAATACAAGAAGTGTCGAAGCAAGACTCACCGCAATTGCTCGTTCTACCGTAAGTGAACCAGTCAGCCAGAAACCGATCAACCCAACCAGATTCAACAAAGGTACGAGTAGCCTAGACAGATTATAAATGTGAAACCGCTCTGTGCCCTGAGCGGCTGCCGCCAGGACTCCCGTCAGAAGCAGGACCGGGACCATAAGCACCGTGTACCAACGAGCCAGAGCGACCAATGTTTCCGAATATCCTGCAAGCCAGGAGGACATGCCCACCCAACTGATCAAACCGACAATCAGACTGATTGGTAGCTGCACGACAAAGCTCATACCAATATAGGTAGAGAGTTGCTGCTGATGCTTTTTCACGTTATAGATCAGTGAAGTAGGCAGACCAAATGCCGCGAGTCCGGACAGCAGCGCTGGCCAAAACAGTACGGTGGCGAGTTCCCCTTTGCCCGTTGCTCCAAACATGCGGGCCGTCAGGATGGAGGTAATTGTAGTTAGCGCCATAATAGCAATATTGGCGAAACTGGTCAGGAAAATCGTTTGAAGCATACTGCGCTGTCTAGAAGGTTTAGCGGTGGCTATGCTCATTACGTGTTCAATCCTTTTCCATTGCGTAATGAACCGACTATCGTTCCATTACGATAAGAAATTTTGGCCATCTGACTGGTTACCTTTTTAACATTGTTGAACGAGATCGCAATGAGCAGAGCCGACTGTGCGATTCGAATCAGATGTTTATAAATTCCCCATACGCTCTTTTGATAGCGGGTTGCGTCACTAATACCCTGCCAGTATACCCGGCGCAACAACCAACGCTTATTCAACCTGCTTTTGGCAATCTTATGTTCTACAACCGCATATGGACTGTAATAAATTTTATAAACTAACCGAACCCGGCCAATAAGTTCACTCTCTTCGCTCGACATCAGGTTATTTCCCACACGTCCAAGATCCACTCTAAACGGCTGGATTTCCCTAAAAATGCTCTTTCTAAAAGATACGTTCGCCCCAAAAGGAATATGGGGTGCCTTCATCTCCACAATACTTTCGGAAAAGTCCATTACTGTGTACAAACTTACAATATCATCTGGAATCCACTCCGGTTTTCCACCTTCCCAAATGGGCACGATCTTGCCCCCCACACAACCGATGGCAGGATCCATATCAAATATTTTGATAACTTCGGCAACCCATGTAGGAGCAGCAAGGGCATCGTCATCCAAAAACAGTACAAACTCTCCATTTGCCTCCTCAATGGCCCTGTTTCTTGCATAGGACAATCCTAATTGGGGCTCAAAAACATAGCGCACATGTTCCGGAAAGTTCAAGGAATCAAACAGTTCTTTTGTGTTATCGGTAGAACGATTATCAATAATCAAAATTTCATAAGTCATGTAGTCAGATCCGCCTTTTAATATACTATTAACAGCCTGCATCGTGTCATTTCCCCTGTTATGTGTGCAGACGGCTACTGATGCCCTCATCTTCTCACCCCAAAATATGCAGTTTTTTTGTCCTCAGGCCAATTGTCTTAACAGCTGACCACGATGTGACCAAAGACAATGATTGGTGACCCACTCATAGCCATTATCACCGAGCTTTTGTGCCAGTTCCTCATCCACCACCAATTGTTCGATCCGGTCCGCAATCTCATTTTCGTCCAATGGATCAACAAGATAGCCGGTAACGTGATCCTTGATGGCATCCGGAATACCGCCGCTATTGCCACCAATGACAGGTAACCGGTAATAGTTAGCTTCCAAAAATACAATCCCGAAACCTTCAACATCACCTTTTTCCTTAATATTTCGACTGGGCATGATAAACAGATCAGAGCATTGATACAATTGATGAAGCTCATGATCGGGGATGCCCCCTGTAAAAACGACGATATCCTCAAGAGCATACTGCCCAACCAAACGCTCCAGCTCGCTTCGATAAGGTCCTTCACCGCATATCACATATTTCAGATTAGGAATGCGCGGGGCGACGTGGCGAATCGCTCTCAGCGTAATGTCATGACCTTTCCGTTCTACCAGCCTGGAGACGGTGATCATCACCTTTTTGCCATGCAGATCATACTTATTTCGGACATCTTCTTCCTCACTTGAAACACTCTTCAACTTACCTATGTTCAGTCCTGGTGGAATAATCACAATCTGTTCTTCCCTAATGCCCAACTCAATCAACCTTGATCTGGTATATTGGCTATTGGCAATTACCTTATCGGAACGGCGCAAAATGTGCATTAAAACCGGAAAAAGCTTACTGTTCAGCATACCCATGACGTCCAGTCCATGAACGTAAGTGAAGTATCTGGTACGGAAGCAAGCTTTCATGACCGGTCCGGCAATTCCTACGGGAAACACGTTGATAAAATGGATTTCGTCAGCTTTTCTGCGCCATTTCAGCACAACTAGCTGGATAATTAGAATAATCTGTGATATAAGCAGGAGCACTTTATTTGAGTTCCAAAAAATTCGCTTCCGTATAATCTCGAAATCGGTCTTTTGGTCAAACTGCTTGGACTGCTCCGTATTCTTTATTTTATTGGTCAGAACGGTGGTTTCCTCCGCAGACATCTGCGAAATAAGTCCATAAGCATAATCATGAATTCCTCCTTTCTCAGGGGGGAAATCAATCGCAACAAAAACTTTATTCATATCCGTATCTCCCTTGAAAGACCGTGGCCGGCCTCTTTATACCGTATTCATGATAATGTTGACCGTATCTTTGGCACATTTGTTCCAGGTAAAGAACGCCGAATGCTCCTTACCCCTAACGGACATTTTTTGACCTAGTTCTAAGTTTGTTGTAATTTCAATTAAATGTGCGGCAGCTTCCTGAGGAACAAGTGGATTAAAATATAGGCCAGCATCCCCGCATATCTCAGGAATCGAAGCACGAGAAGATACGACGACTGGACATCCCAACGCCATTGCTTCGAGAGGAGGTAAGCCAAAACCTTCATAGAGCGAAGGGAAAATAAAACCCGCTGCATGCTCGTATAACGCCAGTAGTTCTTCATCAGATACATACCCCAACCAATGAACAGCATCGGAATGAGGCGTATCTTGCTCTCCGAATACCCTACTATTTTTAGAACCCACGATAACAACTTTCAAGTTATGCCCTTCAAGTTCAGGCAACACATCAAAGATCATTCTAAAATTTTTATTGGGATTCATCGCGCACACAGCCAAAATATATGGACCCTTTAATTGATACTTCTCTAAGATTCCCTGTGCAGCTTGTATACGATGAATGTGATCAATACCTAAATAAGTCACCTCAATCTTTTCTTCATCTATTTTGCAATTATGAATCAATTCTTTTTTTGAAAAATGAGATACCGTAATTATTTTCTTTGATGATTTTCCTAAGCGCGCCAATAAAAATTTATACCAATTACGAAAAGCAAAGGAGAAACCCTCCGGGGAGCTAAATACTGCTGCATCATGAATAGTGACGATTTGGTTTTTTTTGAAAGCCGGCCCTGTATTACACATGTTTATCAGCATTCCCTCTCTTGAATATAAAGGAAGTTCAAACTGTTCCCACAGGTGCCCTTTTAATTTGCCTACGACTCTATGACAAATGTGTTTAAGTTCAAGTTTCGTTATTACATTGTTAGGTGATAATAAGAAAAATTGATATTGATTTGAATCAATATCACCTTGTTCAATCAGCCTATCTATTTCTTTCACCAGCTCTATTGCATACCTTTGTACCCCTGTAACGGTCTGGGTCAAGAACCGGGCATTGAAATATATTTTAATCATGTGCGTCTCCCATTCTCTCCGAAAATTTCGGTTGCTTAGTTGTAGGCACCTGAATTTTCCCCCGCAGATTAGATACTTCATAGTAAAGGTTTACAATTTCTTCATTCATTCTTGTAGAACTAAATTTTTCTTTATAAATGTCATACCCTTTAATCCCCATATCTGATAAAGTAGCTTTGTTCAAGCTCATCAACAATTCTGATAATTCGTCAGATTGATCTACATCGAATACATAACCATTTATCCCATGTGATACCAATTCCGGTAACGCTCCACGATTGCTAGCGATCACGGGCTTCTTGTTCTTCATCGCCTCCACTGCCGTCAGACCGAAGCCCTCCCATCTGGAAGGCACAATAACCGCATCACATT
The DNA here is from genome assembly GCF_057835695.1 of Paenibacillus sp. GL_099_B. Lineage (NCBI taxonomy): Bacteria > Bacillati > Bacillota > Bacilli > Caryophanales > Paenibacillaceae > Paenibacillus > Paenibacillus sp. GL_099_B. The sequence continues at coordinate 1,409,309 of NZ_CM174430.1, read as the reverse complement.
TCTGATAATGTTCATCGATTTCCTCGTGGTTAACCCATCCTATTCGGACAATATTATCTGAAAAATTCAATTTAATATCATCTAACACAGGCTCACCTATTACATTTAATGTAATACGCTGCTGTAAGTGTTGATGTCGTTGAAATACATCCAAGATGATGTCTAATCCTTTGGCCCAGTCGTAACGACCTACGAACAAAAGCTGGATACGTGATGATTCCTCCAATGATTGATATTCTGGCCGTTGAAGATGGGGAGACTTACTACTCCGCTTCTCACTAATTCCGCTGTATACTAATTTCGATTTGAAAGGTGACATTCCAAACCGAATGGACTGTTCCTGTTCACGTTTTGAAATATTTATGATACAGTCGGTCTTGAACTCCAGTATCTTCTCGATCATAAAATAAACCTTTTTGAGCCAATGTTTGGTGTCCATCAGAAAAGACCAGCCGTGCGAACAGTAAATCACGCCGGCTTGGCGCCGGGAAACAAAAAATAAGCCTCTTACAAGCATGCCCGCAAAAGAACTGTGTACGTGAATAATATCCGGTTGAATTCGTTTAATAGCTTGGTGGATCTGTCTCATAACAGAGAAAAAGTGCTTGGGATGGCGCTTATATTTGTAACGTACAATCCGATCCGGCTCCAAATCAAAGTCCGAAGCCGAATTATAATCACTCATCAGCAGATAAACATCGAAAAAACGACGTTGATATGCAACGACCTCGTTTAAATAAGTCGCAACTCCCCCAACAACGTATTCTCCTATATGCAAAACCTTCATTTAAGCTCACCCCCTTCATATGGTATATCGCCTGTTTCTTTTTGCTGATAAAGGGCCATTCCAACGACAATCCATATCGATATATTGCCAGGAAACATCTCAAGTACGTTCGTCGTAAGACTTGATGCTGCCACGCCGACGCCAAGTGCAATTGCCATCTGTGGCAAACCCATTACGTTTACTGAAGGTATCCGATTCATTCGTTTTACCAGGTTGATCAGAATCCACATAAACAAGGCAAGCCAATACAACATGCCCAGCCATCCTGTCTGTTCATAAAACGAAAAATATTGATTATCCACAGCAAAATTATTCGATTGTATACCGATGACATGTGTTCTTCGACTCGCTGCACCTACGGAGCCAATACCGTTTCCAATCATCCCTGCCGTCGAAAATGGCGATGTCAGATTCGCACCCCAGGTCTGAAAACGGTCCGTCAAAGAGCTTACGGAGAGCAGATTGTAGCTATTCAGCATCTGGATACCGAGCATGACGGCCGCTGGCAGCAACAGAAAAACACCGCCTAGTAGAAGTACGTTATGTTTATTGTATTTCCGAACACGGAGAAGAAACATAACGACCTGATAAACTATCCAAAGAACCAGAGCAGAACGGATTGTGGATAAAAGCAAAAAGCTAATTGATAACAGCTGGATACTTAAGCGAATTAATCTATGCTTTTCCGCCAAGCGAATTCTCTCGGCGATCAGACCTGAAATGAGCAGCGCATATGCGTAGCCGTCAGGCGAATACGTAATGGAAGACAGACGTGGAACACCTTCCAGATAATGTTTGATGTTTACCCCATAGACGAAACCAAGTGAGATCAACTTCTCTATGCCAAGTGAATATTGAATCAGCCATCCGGCGATTAATAGAAAAAAGATGATCAGATTCGTTCTGGCAAATAAATATATTCCCTTACTTTTGGCAATAAACATTCCCGCAAAGATCATCAGTATCGGCAACAATGTGATCTTGAACCCGTAGATCAACGTAACAATGCTTTTGCCCATAATCAGGCTCAAGGAACCAATCACCACAATTGAACCGAGCAAAAATAAAAAGGGAATAATGAACTCCTGCTGGCTTCGATATACTTTGCTTAAAGCAAATACAGCAATTAGAGCCATTCCCGCATCCTTTAGAGACCGAATGAGAATATTGTCTACATATATGGAAATGAGCCCATAGCATGAAAGGTAGACCACCAAAATATGCATCATGGTCTTGAACAAGGCGTGATTTGATTCGTCCTGGGCTTTTACGTATACTGGGGTGCCTCTATTCATAGAAACAATGTGCATGTTAACCTCCATTACCTGATCAGCTTTTCGTAAATGTCCATATGCTCTTGAAGCAGGTAAGCTTCATTAAAGGTTTGGCTATGCAAATGACATCGCTCTTTTAGCTGTATTTTCTCGGGTTCTCTCAAGCGGTAATAATGCGTTATTGAGCGTGCAATTGCCTCAGCGCTATGGGCAGGAAAGGCAAATTCTTCAGTATCCAATAGAATCTCGGACATGCCTCCTACACGCGAAGCATACACGGGCGTACCTACTTGGTAAGCTTCAATGACAACTCTTCCAAAGGGCTCATCCCATGTTGAGGGAACAATGATTACGTCCATAGCTGCCATCTGTTTCGCAATCTCCGAATTCGCCACTTTTCCTTTGAACTCGATACGTCCATCCGATGCCGCTGAATTCTGCAAGGCGGAGAGCAGCGGTCCTTCCCCAAAAATACAAAGTTGGCCAGCAATATTTCGATCCAGTAGTTTAATAGCATCAATTAAATAATGGACGCCTTTTACTTCAGTTAACTGACCGAAGTATCCAATTTTCAACGGGCGGTTCACGTTAGCCACTTTCTTCTTATACAATTCTGCAACGGACGGAGCATTCTCTACGATATTATGAACTACGTGTTTGTTTGAGTCTTCAAAGAACCCAAGAGAAGTATGACTGCCCAAGATATGATTGGAGATGCCAATGACCGAAGATATTGTCCGACTGAATCTCTTTGAAATAGTTCGGTACATTTTGGAATATAAAGATAGGTTGATTGGATCAATCAGGGAAAAATCCCGTAACGTATGCACCACTGGAATACGCATTTCATACGCGGCCCTCCAGATCGCCAGACTAAGACCGGGGAGGTTCTGTGTATGAACCAGCTCAGGCCTTGTTCTGGCTAGATACTGCTTGATGTGATGATACTGCCTTACATTAAACACATCTTGAAGGCGCCACATGATTTTGCTCGGAATGGATACACTTCGGTCAGCGTCCCCTATCCAATATCGATTGTTGTAGGGCAAACGGACGACATTAATTCCATTTACATGGTCTAATCGAATTTCCCTGTGTCTATGTTCACCGACGGTCAAGACTTCGACTTCGTAATGACTACTCATTGTTTGTGCAAGGATTTGCGTTGATATTTCAGCCCCGCCAATGACATGCGGTGGATACAAACTGTGGGCAATCATTATTTTATGCACTTATCTCAACTCACTTTGTTCAGCTTCATGGGGTTTCCTGCAGCGTGGCACGAACATTTTCAATCGTTAGCTTCAGTCCTGTTTCCAGTGAAATTTCCGGCTCCCAGCCGAGCACTGTCCGTGCCTTACCAATCATAGGACGACGGACTTTGGGATCATCCTGCGGCAAAGGCAGGAACACCAACTTGCTGTCGGATTGGGCCAACTTTTTTACCAAATACGCCACTTCAAGGACAGTGTACTCTGTTGGGTTGCCGATATTGATAATCTCGCCATTCGCCTCTTCCGTTTCCATCAGCTTTTGCAGACCACGAATATTGTCATCCACATAACAGAACGAACGGGTTTGGGAGCCATCCCCATAAACGGTGATGTCCTGCCCCGTGAGTGCCTGTGTAACAAAGTTAGAAATAACACGGCCATCATCGTTCCGAAGTCCTGATGAATACGTATTAAAAATACGCGCTACCTTCACAGGAACACTGTGTTTCGTGTAGTATTCATAACAAAAAACTTCGCCCAAACGCTTGGCCTCATCATAACAGGCTCTAGGCCCCCAAGTGTTCACGTTACCTCGATAACTCTCAGGCTGCGGATGAACTTCGGGATCTCCATAAGCTTCACTCGTACTCGAATATAGGAACTTTGCTCCTTTGGTACGGGCGAGCTCCAACAAATGATAGGTTCCTAGAGTGTTCACCCAGATCGTTCCGATCGAATCTGCCTGATAGAATTTGGGTGAAGCGGGTGAAGCCAGATGATAGACTTCATCTACTGGCTGATCTATCAAAAAATCCAGTGAGTCGGACAACGTAACATCAGCTTCACGGAAAAAAAAGAGGGGGCTGTTAGCCACCTCTTGCAGATTTTTAGAAACGCCTGTTGAAAGGTTATCTATTCCGGTAACCTGATGTCCTTGATCAATTAATGATTTGACTAGATGTGAGCCTAGGAAACCGGCCGCGCCCGTCACTACAACGTGTTTCAATGCGATCACACTCCATATTATCTAATGAGTAGGCTAGAATGTATTACTTTTGATCATAACGCCAACGGTTTTAAAAATGATAATGATATCTATCTTTAAGGAAACGTTAGAGATGTAGTGAAAATCATATTGCAGATTATGGTGAATCGGTTCCTTGCGAACATCACTTACTTGCCATAATCCAGTAATCCCTGGTTTCACCAGAAAACGTCTGCGCTCCAGATCCGTGTAGCTTTCTTCTACGATACGCTTCATTTCAGGTCTGGGACCTATGAAGCTCATGTCACCCTTGATAATATTAAGCAATTGTGGAAGCTCATCCAGGCTCGTTTTACGAAGTAATCTACCCAGCCGTGTAATTCTCGGATCATCACTTGTCGTTGGAGATATGCCATATTTCGGCGCATCCGTGCGCATCGTTCTGAATTTATAGATACTAAATTTAACTCCGTTTTTCCCATAACGTTCTTGTCTGAATATTATAGGTCCTTTGGAATCAAGTTTAATCATAATCGCTGCAACAAGCATGACTGGTGATGTAATCAGCAACATCACAGCCGCAATAATAAAATCGATAAACGGTTTTATTACGTCAGCATATCCGCCAACACGCTGGGAGTATGGCTGTTCCAATACTGCCGAAGTGCCATCCTTGCCCAGGGCTTCTCCACTCCCAAAGTATTCCGGTCTTGGAAGTTTCACAGACTATCCCCTCCTGGGACAAGCATTTGGTTCAATTGTTCCTTCATCAAAATCTCTTCAATCGCCATCAGGATAGGTGCACGCAATTCTTTATTTTTGAGAGCAAAATCAAGTGTGGTCAGGATGTAGCCCAGCTTCTCACCCACATCAAACCGTGAGCCTTCAAAATCATACGCACTAATTCCCTCATCCCGATTCAGCATTTGCAGCGCATCCGTGAGTTGGATCTCACCACCAGCACCCACATTTTGTTCTTCCAGATACTCAAAAACTTTAGGTGTCAAAATGTAACGGCCCATAATAGCCAAGTTGGAAGGTGCTGTACCCAACGGAGGTTTTTCAACCATGCTGTTTACAGAAGATAAGCGTCCCTCTGTATGCAGGGGATCAATAATTCCGTAGCGGTAGGTTTCACTTGGACTTACCGTTTTCACACCGAGTACAGATTGGTTGACCTTCTCATATTGCTGAATGAGTTGCTTCGTGCACGGCACCTCAGAAACCACAATATCATCACCTAGCAATACAGCAAACGGTTCATTGCCAATAAAGTTTCGAGCACACCATACTGCATGCCCGAGTCCCAGTGCTTCCTTCTGCCTTATGTAATGAATATCAACGTTAGAGGACTTTCGGACATCTTCCAGTAAGCTGAGCTTTCCTTTTTCGAGCAGATTTTGCTCCAGTTCAAACGCGCTGTCAAAATGATCTTCAATCGCACGTTTTCCCTTGCCCGTTACAATAATAATGTCCTCAATCCCGGAAGCTACAGCTTCTTCAACGATGTATTGAATGGTCGGTTTATCTACAATAGGGAGCATTTCTTTAGGCATTGCCTTTGTAGCGGGTAAAAATCGGGTTCCCAAGCCGGCTGCGGGAATGATTGCTTTCCTCACTTTAGTCATCAAATACCACCCTATCCATTATTATTTTTTATGTTTAAAAGCATGAGTTGGATCATTTAAATCCATGAAACCATGAAATAAATTGATGCAATTCTTACTTTTAATTTCATAAAAGGGCATTAAACCCAACCTCACATCACACCCTTGACGATATACGTCTAAGGTACACTACCCACAGTGTGACCGAGTGCCTACCTTGATAAAGGTATAGTAGACATCACCTTGACAATATTATTTGTGGATCAATGTGGACATTCTTTAAGCATTTTCCCCATAGTACGCATTTCGGCTCTTGGGCACCTGTACATTGTTCAAGACAGCTCCAAGGATACGTGCATTCACATGTTCAAGATGGGCTTTTGCCTTTTTGACGAGATCCTTCTTCACCTTGCCCGCGCTCACGACAAGAATGACGCCATCACACAATGAACTAATAATTAAAGCGTCTGTAACTGCCAGAACAGGAGGTGTGTCAAATAAAATCACATCATATTCCTCCTTCAAATCTTCAAGTAAAGCTGTCATTTTACGAGATCCAATCATCTCTGAAGGATTAGGAGGTATTGGGCCGGAAGACAGGACATGCAGACCTTCCACTCCAGTTTCCCGAAGTACTTCCGTAACTGTATATTGACTGGATAACACACTGGTCAGCCCCACATGGTTGGGAACATTAAACATGCGATGTACCGCAGGTTTGCGAAGGTCCGTATCCATAAGGAGTACCTTTTTCCCTTCCTGTGCATAGGTAACTGCCAGATTGCCGATTGTAGTGGTCTTGCCTTCACCAGATAAGGCCGAAGCAATCATGATGGTTTGGATCTGACTATCAATCGATGAGAATTGGATATTGGTTCTCAACTTCCGATACGCCTCAGATGACGTAGACTTGGGATTAGCCATGGTTACAAGGCTCCCTTTTTCATTGGTTGACCGTGGCATACTGACCATCACCTACCTGTTTTTGAGATGTAGTTGACTGTTTGGAAAAACGCGCTTCCTCTTTTCTGATCTTAGAGATGACAGCTAGTGCAGGTATACCCAATTCTTTTTCCAATTCATCTTCCGTTTTCAAGGTATCGTCCAGATATTCCAATAGGAATACGAACCCTACAGACAGTAGAAGTCCCACAAGGAAACTGATTAGAATGTTTATAACAGGATTTACATTAATGGGTCTAGAGGAATCCGTAGGCTTGGCTTCACTCAGAATCGTTACGTTGTCCACTTTCATAATTACGGGGATTTGGGATTTAAACACTTTGGCAACGGCGTTCACTGTTTTCGCTGCTTTTTCAGAAGATAAACCGGTGGCGGTCAAACTCATAACCTGGGATTCGTTCGCGGTCGTTACCCGTATGCTCTGTGCTAGTTGATTCCCGCTCATATCTAGATCGGGATATGTAGCAGCAACTTTATCGAGAATTGCTGAAGATTTAATAATTTCGATATAGGAATTAATCACTTTAATATTGGTTTGAATTGAACTAATATCAAGGTTCGGAATACCTTGAGCGTTATATGCCTGGTTCACAATTAATTTGGCATTAGCCTCGTAAACAGGGACAGTCAAAAAATAATTTTTAACACCTGCCCCTATGCAAGCAACCGCAACAAAGGCAACAATAATCCAAATTCGTTTTCGTAAAATTTGCATATACTCTTTTAGCTCCATACTGTATTCCTCCCATTCAAGTCAGCAAATTATGATGAAGATTGTTTCCTCTTAGTTGGTTACCAGAACAACAATCTACGCTTCATAATTACGGGTTCTTCCGGTTCTATAATTTGATTGTTCCATACCGACCAAGCATTATTTTGCAAATTTTGAACCAGGTGACTTCCAAATCGGCGTTCAAGCAGGTGATATGCGGCTTTCATCGAAAATGTTCTACCTTCCATATTATGGGCATCTGATGAAATGAAATGAAATCCATTTTCTTTGCAAAAATGGAAACACCATTTCTGAACTTTTCGCCCGAAAAGTCCCATGACCGATTGAGCCGTAATTTGACATAGAGCACCTTGCCCAAGATATTCAACCAATAAATCGGGATTGTTCTGGATTGGACGATTTCGTTCGGGATGAGCAATAATAGGAATGATACCCGCCAACTTAAGTTCTTGGAGTATCCCGGGGAACTGCGAGGGGATATGACCAAAGGGCAATTCCAGCAACATGTAACGGCTCCCGGCGAGTGTGCAGCACTTTCCTGCGTATAAGTCTGCAATCAGGTTGTCATGCACCCTGATCTCCTGTCCGGGACGGATCTCCAAGCAAATGTTGCGTTTGCGAAGTTCTGCATGTAGCAGGTCCACTGCCTGATTGACCACGTTGGGTTGATTGTTGTACTGCCCGTTCAGGTGATGCGGAGTAGCAATGATCGAGGTAATTCCTGAGGCTGCCGCTTTCTCAGCCATCGCAATGGACTGTTCCATATGAACAGGGCCATCATCCAGACCGGATAAAATGTGGCAGTGCATTTCAACCATATCCAAACTTCCTCAATGTATGATCCCCCTCGCCCCTTTATTCATTGCGCAAATGCTTTTGGTGTTAAAGAACTAATGCATAACGCTATGAAATATAGTAAAATGGCGTTAAGTACATGCTTGTTCAGAATATGTTTAGAATGTGTTCAACTCATATGGTAAAATCAATGTAATGATAGGTTTCCTGCAAGTTAGGTTGTTCCGATGCCTTCTCATATTGAAACCGGGAAACCGTCGGAAACTGAACTTCTCGAATCATTGTATTTAACTGTCCCGTTATATATAGTGTCTGCTCTTGCTGAATATGCAAGCTTGAATGATACAATGTGAGCTCACCGAAGGGCTGTTTCCATTGCAACTTTGCGTGGAGTCGCACACATACATGGCTATCTTCTACATCCAAACCAATCAGCATCTCTGATGATATTGGCAAGTCCAGGTCGCTCAGGAAGGTGATCGCTCGTGTGTCCATACCAAGCAACAGAACGGGGCGTCTTTTGCGGTCTACCAATTTGCCATGAAACTCCTGAATGTACATATGGACATTTAATTTGAGATCCGCCCATTCCTGAATCATTGAATTCATGGCTTCATTCCTTTAGAATGGATTAGCTTGCAAGAGTTGCCTATACTCCTTCTCACAGGTATATTGGCTAGGCAACGTGGTCATACTTTAAAATATCCCAAATGATACATTTTGTAACTCCATACGTCCAATTTACGATACAATTTGTATCATGTCAAGCAGTATTTGGACATGGTTCTTTTGATTTACGACAATATGAGATGTCCTTAGACAGACCTATATACAACTAGGACTAATAAGGCGTTACGATGATGCAGGAAAGCTGCCCTGATCAAACACTTGGCTCAGGATTGTTCTAATATATATTTGATGGCGTTCAGGGGGAAATAGCATATGAGCTACGGAAATCGCATTGCTGAATTAAGGGAACAGCGGGGACTTACTCAAGAAGAACTTGCGAGCTCCATTCATATTACAAGAGCTGCTCTCTCCCACTACGAGAAAAACCGACGCAAACCGGATTTCGAAGTGTTAACGAGACTTGCTGACATCTTTGGCGTATCCATTGATTATCTCATTGGACGGACGAAACAAAGTGATGTCGTGATGGATGAGGACGTAAGGCAATTCGTGGACGCCCTTGAATTATCGGATAAGGAAGTGCTGGAACGCTTCGGCCTGATGATTGATGGCAAACCCTTAACAGAAGAAGAGGCACGTCGTTTTATTGCTTTTGTCCGCATGGAACGCAGTATGGATTAAACCGCAAAGAAGACCCAGTACCGAGAAATATCACTCTCCGGTTGCTGGGCTTTTTTTATGTCTTGATTTTCCTCCATCTATTCTATGCTTGTTAATGTGTTGTCAAGCGCGCTTGTTGTTGTCGGAGGATGCGAAATGGTTCCAACGCTCCGGGTCGATTCCACATTGCAGTAAAACTTTCATGATGTCCATCTGGGTTGCTTCGACTGGTTTACCTTTCGGCTTACGATCGCCCCTGTTTGGTTGCTTCATATTCATTCCGCTAACCTCTCTTATCTTTATACTTTCCCTACACTCCAAAACTAGCCTTATTATACTTGAGAAAGTTCCTCAATGTTGTCGTCTCATGGCGATAGCGTTTTTTGTGCGGGTTCTAATTTTGTCGAAAACCAAATAGGAGCTCTACAGCGCCTCATTGGCCGCCATAAAGCTCCTATTATTCTTAATACAACCCGTTCATGCACTCGAACAGGAATGTATTAACCTCCTGCACGTGCAAGTTCACGCATGTTGGCTTCAAAAGCAGCCAGCAAAGCAGCCTCTCCGGTCAGGCCCGTTGCCTGAATCCGTTCGATTTGCTCGGTCATTCGTTTGAAGTCCTTCGGAATAACCCGAACAAATTGATCTACAGATTGCTGCCAGTTATCCAGAATGCGCTGACCCGCCGCACTGCCTGTATTCGCAACGTGGCGTTGAATCATGCCCCGCAGATCTGCACTCTCAGAGACATCTTCTATACGCTCCAAAAGTACCATTTCCAGATTACAACGTTTCAGGAATGTGCCTTTTGGATCATAAACATAAGCAATACCGCCGGACATCCCGGCTGCAAAGTTACGACCTGTATCACCCAGAACGACGACACGTCCACCCGTCATGTACTCACAACCATGGTCACCTACACCTTCAACAACCACTTTGGCACCCGAGTTCCGTACAGCAAACCGCTCCCCGGCGATACCACGAATATAGGCTTCACCACTGGTTGCCCCATATAGAGCGGTGTTACCAATGATGATGTTATCTTCGGCATCAAATGTGGCTTTTGGTGAAGGCATGACGATCAGTTTACCTCCGGACAACCCTTTACCTACATAGTCATTGGAATCCCCTTCAACGGTCAATGTCATACCTTTAGGTACAAAGGCCCCAAAGCTTTGTCCAGCAGAGCCGACAAATTTGAATTGAACCGTATCTTCCGGCAATCCTGCAATTCCATATTTGCGCGTAATTTCGCTACCCAAAATGGTACCTACTGCACGGTTTACGTTGGTAATTGGAAGCACCGCTTCAACCGGTTGACCGGATTCAAGCGCAGGTTGTGCCAAAGGGAGCAACTGCTGCATATCCAGCGTTTCTTCCAATTGATGGTTTTGATGCTGTGTACGGTAACGTGCAGAGCCTTCCGGCATTTCAGGCACATGCAGTAATACGGACAGATCTACACCTTTTTTCTTCCAGTGGTCTACAGCCTCTACCGTTTCGAGGCAATCGGTACGACCCACCATTTCCTGAATCGTACGGAAGCCAAGATCTGCCATGATTTCACGCACATCTTCAGCAACAAAACGCATGAAGTTAACGACATGAGCAGGATCTCCCGTGTAATTTTTACGCAATTCAGGGTTTTGTGTCGCTACACCTACCGGACATGTATCCATCTGGCAGACACGCATCATGATACAGCCGAGTGCAACGAGTGGTGCGGTAGAGAATCCATACTCCTCAGCTCCTAGCAAAGCAGCGATAGCCAAGTCACGACCATTCAGCATTTTGCCGTCCGTTTCCAGAACAACACGGTCACGCAAATTGTTCAGCATCAACGTTTGATGTGTCTCTGCAAGCCCCAGCTCCCAAGGCATTCCCGCGTGGCGAATCGAGCCTTGCGGGGATGCACCTGTACCACCGTCATAACCGCTGACGAGGATAATATCGGCACGACCTTTGGCTACGCCAGCCGCGATCGTTCCAACGCCGACTTCGGATACCAATTTAACGTTAATCTCTGCACGTGGATTGGCATTTTTCAAGTCATAGATCAACTCAGCCAGATCCTCAATCGAGTAGATATCATGGTGCGGTGGCGGAGAGATCAGACCTACACCCGGTGTTGATCCACGAACCTCAGCAACCCAAGGGTATACCTTACGTCCAGGCAGCTGTCCACCTTCACCCGGTTTTGCTCCCTGTGCCATCTTGATCTGAATCTCGTCGGCATTGACCAGATAGTTGGATGTTACACCAAAACGTCCGGATGCCACCTGTTTGATCGCACTGCGACGAGAATCACCGTTACTATCTTTAATGAAGCGAGCCGGATCTTCCCCGCCTTCACCTGTATTGGATTTACCACCAACACGGTTCATCGCAATAGCGAGATCTTCGTGTGCCTCTTTGCTGATTGAACCGAAGGACATTGCCCCTGTTTTGAAACGGCGCATAATGTCTTCGACGGATTCTACTTCTTCCAAAGGAATCGCAGGACCGACTGGTTTCAGTCTCAGCATGGAGCGAATGGTCAGCAACTGATCATTTTCGCCTTGCACGAGTTTGGAATACTTTTTGTACAGTTTGTAATCGCCAGTACGTACTGCATGTTGCAGCGTATGGATCGTTTGCGGATTGAACAGATGCTCTTCTCCGTCGTTACGCCATTGGTATTCCCCGCCGGAATCCAGTACTTTGTCATTGCCATCTTTGTCCGTAAAGGCACGGTTGTGATGAGTCAATGCTTCGGCAGCCACTTCTTCCAGACCAATCCCGCCAATTCGCGAAGGTGTCCACGTAAAGTAACGATCAACGAAGTCTGATTTCAAACCCACCGCTTCGAAGATTTGAGCCCCGCGATAGGATTGAATCGTCGAAATTCCCATTTTGGACAATATTTTAATAACGCCCTTGGTAGCGGCTTTAATATAGTTCTTCACGGCTTTCTCATGTGAGATGCCACGCAGCAGCCCTTGCTGAATCATGTCATCCAGCGTTTCAAACGCCAGATAAGGGTTCACCGCACTTACGCCGTAACCAAGCAACAAGGCATAGTGATGAATATCACGCGGCTCTGCCGATTCCAGCAAAATGCTGACTTTGGTTCTGGTTCCTTTACGAATCAGGTGGTGATGCAAACCTGCTACAGCCAGCAATGCTGGAATAGCCGCATTCTCGGCGTCAACACCACGATCAGACAGGATCAAAATGTTATGACCTTTGTCAATGACACGGTCCGCAGCTTCGAAGAGCAGTTCCATCGCTTTGCGAAGTCCTTCTGCGCCCTCTTTTGCTGTAAAGAAGATCGGAATCGTCATGGAACGGAAGCCCGGACGACGGACGTGGCGAATCTTCGCAAAATCCTCATTAGAAAGTACCGGTGTATCCAAACGAATCTGACGACAGCTCTCTGGTTCAGGATTCAATAGGTTACGCTCAGGTCCGATCGTTGTTGCCGTAGAGGTTACAATCTCTTCACGAATCGCATCGATCGGTGGATTGGTAACTTGTGCAAACATCTGCTTAAAATAGTTATACAGACGCTGCGGACGATCCGACAGAACCGCCAGTGGTGCATCATAACCCATGGAGCCTGTAGCTTCCATACCTGTTGATGCCATTGGCTCCAACACTTTGCGCAATTCTTCAAATGTATATCCATACGCCAACTGAAGCTGGGTTACGTTATCATGTTTTGGATCAGGCAGTTCCGGTGCATCCGGCAGCTCATTCAGATCCATCAGATGCTCATCGAGCCAATCCTGATACGGATTCTCGGCCGCAATGAGAGCTTTCACTTCCTCATCCGCGATGATACGTCCTTGTTGTGTATCGACAAGCAGCATACGTCCAGGACGCAGACGATCTTTATAGAGAATTTCTTCAGGAGCGATATCAAGTACCCCTACCTCGGAGGACAAAATAATACGGTCGTCTTTCGTTACATAGTAACGTGCAGGACGCAGACCATTACGGTCAAGAGTTGCACCAATCTGCAAACCGTCGGTAAAGGCCATAGCTGCAGGTCCGTCCCACGGCTCCATCATCGTGCTATGGTATTCATAGAATGCCTTTTTGGCAGGGTCCATTCCCTCATCTGTACTCCAAGGCTCAGGAACCATCATCATGGCCACGTGTGGCAATGAACGGCCGCTCAAATACAGGAACTCCAGCGTGTTATCAAACATCGCTGTATCCGAACCATCCGGATTGATAACCGGTTTTACTTTCGAAATGTCATTACCGAACAATTCGCTCTCAAACAGCGACTGCCGGGCATGCATCCAGTTTACGTTACCACGCATCGTATTGATCTCACCGTTGTGGATCATGAAGCGATACGGGTGGGCACGTTCCCAGCTTGGGAATGTATTCGTACTGAAACGGGAGTGAACAAGCGCAATCGCTGATTCCACGAGATCTTCCTGAAGATCCAGATAGAACTGTCCCACCTGTTCCGTTGTTAGCATGCCTTTGTATACGATTTTGCGACAGGACAAGCTTGGCAGGTAGAATGAACCACCCTCTGCTTCATCCGCCGAATAACGAATAGCAAGCTCCGCACGTCTGCGAATGACGTACAATTTCCGTTCAAATCCCAATTCATCCTTAACTTCTGCCGATCTTCCAATGAACACCTGACGTACATAAGGCTTCGCTGCAAGCGCAGAACGTCCAAGCATCTCATCAAACGTAGGCACATCCCGGAAACCGAGGAATGTCTGGCCTTCTTCTTCAATGATCTTCTTAAGGCTCTCTTCATGCGCGCTTCGAATGACAGGGTCTTGTGAAAGGAACAACATTCCTACGCCATAGAACCCCTGTTCAGGCAATGCAAAACCAAGACGGTCCGCTTCCTGCGCAAAATAGCGATGTGGAATCTGGATCAAGATACCGGCTCCGTCACCGGAATTCGGCTCACTGCCCTGCCCTCCGCGGTGTTCCATGTTACTGAGCATGGTCAGTGCCTGGCTAACGATGTCGTGTGAAGGTACTCCTTTGATGTTGGCAACAAAACCCATTCCGCATGCGTCTTTTTCGAACTGTGGGTCGTACAGACCCTGTTTAGGAGGTAATCCGATGTGTCTCATGGAACGCAACCTTTCTATAATGAAGTATTTCGGAAAGATCAAGAACATAGGCAACAAGCAACATTGAAACGGGAGGAGCGGGCATTTTCAATATGAATAATCGCCTGCTAGATGAACGAGGGCGACAGCAATAAGGGCTGTCAATCTTATAAGTGCTGCTATTGCGGCAGAGGCTATCCATGAGATGAGCTGATCCGGATCATCCGGCAAACAGCTTGGTATAACAACACGCAACCGCTGGCACGGCCGCTGATATGGAGCGACGTTTTTTGATATAGTTCTATTATTTTAACACCGAGCTAACATCAGCGCAATTTAAACTTTTTAATACCTCTGATAAGAAATGTTTTGCAGTACAGCTTTAGTGTGATGACGCTAAAATTCATCTCTTTTTCGAATAATTATACACATTTTATGTCAGAGTACAACTAATTTTAATTGCTGACAAAAGAAAATCATTCCATATGTGGCCTGCGTTTAACCATAGTCGGGCCAATTTCTCATGCCATGCTCCAGCGAATATCTTCATCCTTATGCATTTGTATACAAAAAGAGTCTGCAACCCATTTTCGGGTCGCAGACTCTTTGCACTATTTGACTACTATATTGCATAATTTTGATACTTGAGTTCAAAGTTTATTTTCACTATTCTGTCCTATTCCGGTTCAATTCGGCTTATGCCGTCACAACTTGACCGGATTCAGCCACTTCGACTTCTTTTTTGCGACGTCTGCCGTTCCAAAGGAAGAAAGCCAAGGTCAGCAGCACAGATATACCTGCATAGATTGCCAGAATACCGACCTGATGCCACATCACATCGAAATTGCCACTGGATACAACTGCTTTGAAGCCCATGATGCTGTGCGTCATTGGCAACCAAGGGCTAAATGCCTGAAGCCACGACGGAATCAGCTCTACCGGGAATGTTCCCGCACTTGCTGCAAGTTGGAAGACCAATAACAGGATGACAACATAACGTCCTGGCAAGTCAAGCCAAGTTACGAGGGCCTGAACAATAAACATAAAGGTCAGTCCCGTAAAGATTGTGAACAGATAGAATAGCGGAACGCTGTGCGTTTCCAGTCCAAGACCGTACAGCATGAAGCTTGCCACGATCACGGATTGAATAATGCTCACAAAGCCAAATACAAGTGTTCGGCTGACAAAACGGTTCCAACCCGTTGCGCCCGGTACAGAAGTTTCCCGCATTTTCAAAACAATCGTTGAAATCAGCGATCCAACAAACAAACCAATGGACAGGAAGAACGGCGTCAACCCTGTACCGTAATTGCTCACGTTTTCTGTTGTGTTCTCGGATGTCTTCACAGGTTCAGCGAACATATTCACCACATCGTCCGTTTTCTTGACTTCTGATGTTTTCTGAGCCGCATCATTCAGCTTGGTAGCCAGTTCGCTTGAGCCGTCTTTCAGCTCAGTTAAACCGTCTGCCAGCTTGCCTGCACCATCACCGAGTTGTTTGGAGCCGTCCGTGAGTGAACTCACGCCACCGCTCAGTTTACCTACACCCGTTTGCAGGGCTGTAGTTCCGGAGCCCAGTTGCTTGGCTCCATCTGCTAGCAACGTACCACCACTTGCAGCTTCGCCCAGCTTGCCGCTAAACTGCTTCAGGCCATCGGAGAGCTTCGCTCCGCCCTGGCTAAGCTGCCCAGCGCCCGCCAGCAATTGCTGTTGGCCATCTAGCAACTGGTTCGCACCCGTCAGTAGCTGCTCTTGGCCTCCGTGAAGCTCGGACGCACCTGCTGCCAGTTGCTGATTGCCCTGGTGCAACTGATCTGCACCCTGCGCGAGCTTCTGTTCGCTCTCATGCAGTTGCTTACTGCCTTCGGCGACTGCTGCGCTGGCTGCCAGCAGCTTCTGTACGTCCTCACTGGCTGCCAGTTCAGGGTTGGATGCAGCTAGCTGCTTCAACCCGTCGGCCACGCCCTGAGCACCGTCAGCAACCTTGCTGCTGCCGTCTACTGCCGATTGCAGGCCAGTAGCCAAAGTGCCGCTGCCTTGCACTGCACTTTGCAGACCCTCGGACAGCTTCGCACTGCCTTGCTCAGACGATTGCAAACCCGCTTGCAGCTTGCCTGCTCCGTCCACGGAAGACTTCAGTCCAGTTTCCAGCTTGGCACTGCCGTCCTTCAACTGGTTTGCACCGCTTTGAAGCTGGCTTGTTGCCGCCGCTTGAAGTTGCTGCAAACCGGATACCAGATTCGATGTTCCACTTTCAAGTTTGGTTGCACCTGTGTGAAGTGCATTGACACCATCACTTAGTGGAGACAAGCCATCCTGAAGTTCCAATGTTCCGGATGCCAGCTTCGCCAGATTATCCTTGAGCTTCACAGCCCCATCATCCAGCTTGCCTGCGCCGGTATTCAAGTCTCCCGCACCGTCGCCAGCTTCAGCCAATCCGTCCGATACTTCGGAAAACTTGTCGAGCAGGGTCTCCGCATAGGATTCCGTTACTTTGGCCGAAACCTTAGCTTTCAGATCCTTGATAGCCGTCTTGCCAATCTGCGCACCCACGAAGCTGTAATTGCCGTTCGGTTCGTAGATTAGATCAGCCGGTTCTGGCTTGTCATCAAGCAACGTTGTTGCCTGGGATGAAAAGTTTTCCGGGATTGTAATTTGCATATAATACTTGTCGTTTTCCATGCCTTCTTTAGCTTGGCTGGCACTGACAAAGTCCCATTTAAAATCTGCATTCTTCTTTAGTTCATCAACGAGGTCACTACCGACATGCAATGATTTGCCTTCCAGCTCTGCACCTTTATCAAGGTTAACAACCGCAACCGGCATTTCATCGACATGACCATATGGGTCCCAGTAGGCAGCCAAATAGATACCGCTATATAGAATCGGAATAAACAAAATTGCAATAACGGGGATCAACACCTTCGGGTTTCTCACGGCCGATCCCACATCCTTGAAAAACACGGATAAAGATTTCATGTCATTTTCTCCCCTTGTTCTCTCTGCTCTCAAAGCAGAATAACCATAATGAAATTAATTTGATGCGTTCCGGAAAATTTACCGAAACACGAAGTGACTACTTTCCTCAAACGGTCACTTTAGAGCAAAAAAACAAACCTGTCTCTCGACAAGCCTCACTGTCTGCATACGTATGACTAACCCATATTATAGTAGAATAAATTCGGGTTACGTTGCAGCAGCAATTCCTTCCATTAAGAAAAGGCGAAAGTAATTCTTGATTTCCTCTTTGCTCAGCGGCTCGTGTTGCTTGCTCCAATCTGAGGTAAGGGCAATGTACAAACGAATCATCATAAAAGCTACTACCTGTGGATCACAATCACGAATCTCTCCATTGTCTCTTGCCTTCTCAAGCTCCCGTGCCAGAAAATCGGAGATGACTTTCTCGACTTTCTCCAAACCTTCCTTGGCCTGAAGAGTTCCAAAATCCTTAAGCTCCTGGGACAATTTAACCAGCAAATCGTGATCACGGCGAAACTCCAGCAATGAATCAAGCACACGAAACAGATTATCAAAAAAAGCACTTTCCTGATGAACTTCACGATGAGCAATGTTCTTCATTTCCTGGATTACTTCCACCAAAATCTGATCAAACAATTGTTCCTTATTCGTAAAGAACGTGTAGATCGTTCCCTTGCCAACATTCGCAATCTTCGCTACCTGATCCATCGTGGTTGCCTTGTATCCAAACATGGCAAAAGACTGCGCGGCTGCATGAATGACCTGCTGTCTCCTGTCAATCGGAGCCATCATATCCCTCCTCGTTTTCGTTGATCGTCCTCATTAAATGACCAGAAATACAATTCGGTCATTCGGTCAAAAACAAGATTACCACTCTCACCATCAGATTGCAACCCTAACATTAAAAATTTGTGTTAATTTTTTTTAACCGAAATGCAGTGGAAACTGCTTCTATCGTCGTCTATAGTGTATGATGACTCCAATAACACGGATAAAGACGAAGTTTCGATGTATCAGAACATTAACTATAGTGTAAATATGTAACGAATGAACATGATTTTCCGCTTCGCTGTATATTCATGTAATAATGCAACGTGCGGTATGACTGTGAATGTTAAATTTAAATTGATGAATAAAGGTGAACTCATGCGAAAACCAAGAGTGCTCTTGTTATCCGAAGGTTTCGGCACCGGTCACACCCAGGCCGCCCATGCGCTCGCAAGCGGCATTAAGAAAGTCAGTCCACATGTGCATAGTCGGGTCATTGAGCTCGGCAAATTTTTAAACCCAACAATGGCTCCACTTATTCTGTCCGCATACCGCAAAACACTAACCGTTCAGCCCAAGCTGGTCAGTCTGCTGTATCGGACGCAATATAACAAATCACTAAACGGATTTACCAAACTGGCCTTGCACCGGATTTTCTATACACAGACGGCTCAAGTCGTATCCCAATTGAAACCCGATGCCGTGATCTGTACCCATCCATTTCCGAATGCGGTCATCTCACGACTGAAACGTCAGGGACTTAATATTCCACTATATACGCTCGTCACAGACTACGACGTACATGCAACGTGGATTAATCCCGAGGTCAACAAATATTTGGTATCCACGCCACAAGTAAAGGCTCTGCTTGAGATCAGGGGTGTTGAGCCCTCTCGCATCCAAATCACAGGTATTCCTGTACATCCTGACTTCTGGGAAGCAGGAGACAAAGTGAGCCTCAGACAGGAAATGGGGCTTCAGAACATGCCCACTGCTCTGCTGATGGGTGGCGGATGGGGACTTTCCTTTGATGAAGAGCATATGAAAGCCCTCGCGTCATGGGCGGATCGTGTACAGCTGCTGTTCTGTCTGGGAAGCAATGAGAAAATGATTGCCAAGTTGAAGGAAATGTCCTGCTTCCAGCATCCGAATATACGCATTCTCGGGTATACCCGCGAGGTCAGCAAACTGATGGACGTATCCGATGTGCTCATTACGAAACCAGGTGGCATGACTTGTACGGAAGCATTGGCTAAAGGCTTGCCGATGTTATTCGTACCTCCATTGCCGGGACAGGAAGAAGAAAACTGTGAATATTTTGTACAAGCCGGATACGGCCAGGTCATTCACTCTGCTGACGTTATTGCCAATCGCTTCAGGCATTTATGTGAGCAGATCTATGCACCACGTGAAGCTGAAAGCCAGCTGAAATCAGTCCACAAACCAGAGAGCAGAAACACCTATGATCCAACGTGTTGTGCCCAGGCTGTTCATGATTTATTGTTCCCGGCTACAGCGGAAGTCACATCCGCACCTAAGGAGCGCTTCACAGCCGGAATTGGGGCAACTTCGCTGTCAGGTACCCGAATCCCATTTTAGCAGCTCTATGACCCCTTCTAGTCGTCCTAGTAGGACGTTTCATCTCTTAAAGACATGCATAAAGAAGGTTCCCCTCCATTAATCCGGAAGGGAACCTTCTTTTATTTCGTTCATATCTCCGTATGATTTGCTGCAAAAAAGGGTAATTTAAATAACAAACTCTCATCACAGTTAAATTGAAAACGACGAAATAAAACTGCATTACAGGGCTTTTCAAGGTCTATGTAGCGAATACATAGTTAACTACCCTGCCTGTTTGCAGAATTTACAGGTCAATTACTTGTAAAAAGTATGATGCCCGATCGTTTTTACTTTTTTCTGGGAGCGAGCCACTGTCAGATCATCCGCAAGCGTCAATGACAAGAAATAATACGTATCATCGGCGACTTCCTTTTTCCCATTCAACGCTGCATTAACTGCCTTGATACTGTCCTCATTAGGAGTAACACGTTTCAAGCGCCCGTTCGCTACAGGACTGAATTGAGATTTCTGGTAGATTACTTTGTAAATGGTATCGGGAAAATTGGCTGACCGCAGCCGGTTTAAGACAACATTGGCAACTGCCACTTTGCCTTCGTACGGTTCACCTTCCGCCTCTGCCATGACGATTTTTTGCAGCAGAAGCAGCTCTTTATCGGACACACTGTATGACCAGGTTGCAAGTTTCGAGTCTTCCTGGTTCAGGAGTTTGGTCCGTGTAAAGTAAAGTTTTTGGGGGGGAGTCGTAATTGCAGCTACC
The DNA here is from genome assembly GCF_057835695.1 of Paenibacillus sp. GL_099_B. Classification (NCBI taxonomy): domain Bacteria; kingdom Bacillati; phylum Bacillota; class Bacilli; order Caryophanales; family Paenibacillaceae; genus Paenibacillus; species Paenibacillus sp. GL_099_B. Next base: position 1,388,498 of record NZ_CM174430.1, on the reverse strand, counting down.
GCTTTGGCATGCTCGATCTTGGCCAATTTCAGAGCAGCTTCTTTCTTCGCTTTGGCTGCTGCTGCAGCTCGGGCCGCATGTTTAGCCTTGGCTTCTTTCTGTTCCTGCTCTTCCTGGGCAGCTGTTAGCCAGTTCTTGGCCGGGAGCGAATTGGTCCAGTTATCAGTCTGAATAGACGCATCAGAAGATAGACTTGTCCCGTCTTCCATCATTCGCCTGTCTCCGCTAAAAGAATTTTCGCTATTTTCTGCAGATGCCGCAAGTTCGGTCATCTGTTTGCTATCACTTGCCTCATTCCATTTTCCAGTCGCCTGAACGACGTTAGCCCCCACTATACATACAAGCAGCACAGATAACATCGGTGCCACCCAACGATTCTTGCTTATAATATCCATTCGAAGATTCCTCCTGTCGAAACAATTCCCTAATCTAAGTAACCACAAAAAAAGAATTTGAATAACGATGGCTAATATTACATAGGGAATAACGTAATGTCAATGTGATTTTATGTCATAACAATGAGTTTCAGGAAAAAGAAAACGTATCCACGACCTCATACATCGGCGCCTGACCTGGCTGTGTCACATAAAGCACAAAATCTTGGATCATCCATGAATTAACACCCAAAGAATGTTCAGGAAGCACTCCAAATATTCCTTTATCCTCATTTCCTGGAACTTGTCCCAGAAATTTTCTCGCAATGGTAATGTGCGGAGAATAAGGTCTTAATTCAGCCTCGTATCCAAGAGATGAAGTAGCTTCCACGATTCGTTTTTGCAGCAGATTCAGTTGGTCTTTTTCTCCTTCAACGCCTCTCCACAACACTTTGGGCGCTTCTTCCAGACCGAACGTTCCCCATCCGGATAATTGTAGCTCAAAAGGCTGGAATCCTACACTTGCCGAGCGCAAGGTTTTTCGAAGTTGCCCAATGTCACTAACAAGTGTATCCCCCAAAAATTGCAATGTAATATGATAATCCCGATGATCCGTCCATTTGCGAAAGTCAAGCTTTCCTTGCACCAATTCGGCAGACATGCGAAGTGATTGTTGAATATGAGCCGGCACCCGAAGTGCAGTAAATAATCTTTCCCGTCGAGATGGAAGGTCCGTATATGAATACTTATTCATGGTATACACCTCTTCTAAAGTTCGTTTTATTATTTCACAGTCGTCTCTATGGTTTCAAGTTGGTTAATTATAGAGTGACACAATTTCTGGGATTTGCACATGAGGCTGCATTCCTGCCTTTTACGCACATCGCCTTCTTTTCTGCTACACTAAAAGCACAACATATTTAAATTCAGGAGGCCACTAACTATGGGTAAAATTGTATGTTTTCCATCCTTGTCGACGAAGCAGCAACAACGTATTCTGGATGCAGCACCAGGTTATACACTTACGGTTAGCAAAGCTAAGGAGATTGATACATCGGAGTTAAAAGAAGCCGAAATTATCGTAGGTTGGTCTCCTCTGGTAACCGAACATACACTGAAAGAAAACAGTCCTCTGAAGTGGGTTCAGGTCTGGTCCGCAGGTGTGGACAACCTTCCTTTCTCAGATTTGGAACAAAAAAGCATATCGGTAACCAGTGCTAATGGCGTACATGCCATTCCCATTACCGAAATTATTCTGGGTATGATGTTGTCCCACAGCCGCTGGCTCAGACAAGCGATGCTGCACCAGCAGCAGGCGGAGTGGAAATCACCAGGCAATCCACTTCCCGAATTGCATGGCAAAACAGCGGTTATCGTCGGCGTCGGAGAGATTGGATCAGAAACTGCGCGCATTCTCAAAGCACTGGGCATGAACGTCATTGGGGTTCGGCGCTCCGGAAAAGACGTTCCAAATGTAGACCAAATGTACAATATGTCCGGCCTACATGAAGCACTGGGGCAAGGCGATTACGTTATCAATATTTTGCCACTCACAGATGAAACCCATCATATCTATAATCAGACTGCATTTGAGCATTTCAAATCCGGTTCCTGTTTCGTCAATGTTGGACGTGGTCCAAGCGTGAATACGGAAGCTCTGCTGGGTGCACTGGATAGTGGACAGGTTGCCTTTGCTGCACTTGACGTATTCGAGGAGGAGCCGCTCCCTGCCGATCATCCACTGTGGGGTAAGGAGAACGTCCTGATTACGCCGCACATTGCAGGCAGTACAGAGCAATACACCGAGCGGGCACTTGATATTTTTGTTCAAAATTTGGAAGCATATATCGCCGGAAAAACCCTTCCTCTCAATCTGGTAAATTATAGTCATAAATACTAAAAATTCTATATGGTCCTATGTGAAATTGTACAAATTCATGTAAGGTAGTTTCCCTACGAAAATCAAAAACCTCCATACCGGAAAATGGATTTTTTCCGGTATGGAGGTTTTTTCTGTTATTTTCAGCGCAGTCGTTTTAAGTGCATAGCCAAATGTGACGTATAAACGTGCCTTTGCTCACCGTTCGATACTGATCGATGTTCCATCCGGCATCCAGAATGTGCCCCTCCACCCATTCGGTGGAAACGATAACTGCCCGTCCTGCAATTCTCTTCAAACTGGTCAACATAGCAAGTTGTTCCACATCCGGAAGAATAGAACAGAGATTATATGGCATGTCCAGAATGGCTGCATCGTAGAAACCTTCCAGATCATTCATATCCCCGAGGGTAATTCTGGCTGGATCATACCCATAATGAGGAAGATTAATACGCGCACCCTGTACTGCCAAAGGGTTCAAATCATTTCCTTTGACCTCAATTCCCATCGACAATGCCTCAATTACAACGGTTCCCATTCCGCAGCATGGATCGAGCAACTGATGCCCCTCCACTTGCGGAATAGCAATATTGACTAACGCTCTGGCTAACGTAACACCAAGGCCTGTGGAGTAATTTTGCGGCTTCTGATGATGGGTTTGCCACGAGCGATCGGCTTCTGTCCATTGACCGAAGAGCCATTTTCCATTCACATGCATTAGTCCAAAAGTCACGTCAGGCTGTTTCATCATAGCTTTGCCTTGAATGCACATGCCCAGCTCTTTTTCCAGCAGACGGGAATGCGCATAATCCGGCATGTCATCGCCCTCTTTCAAGCAGACAACCTTGAACGTTTCACCAGATGACAGATCGATTTGTGAAGCGGTAGGTTTCAGACCAGCCACTGTATCCGCTTGGGTCATTACATCCAGTCTGCCCCGGACAAACGGACTTCTACCCGGTGGAATGCATATATTGGAGCGAACATAGGCGTGATCTCCTGAACCAATATCTGTGCCAGGAACAAGCATGGTTCCCAATTCCATTTCACATAGGGCACGTTCATTCTCATGGCAAGCGAAGGTATATACGTAACTTCCGACAACTGAATCTTTGCTGTTTGTAGAGCTCAACATGGTAGCCGTCCTTCATGTTTCTTCTATTATAAGAAGAGGTTTATATTTTTAATTTTTCAATGGAAGCAAGCAGATCTTCGGACAGGTCTTTCAAGGTTTGAATATTGCCGCTAATCGTTTCCATTGAACTCACCTGTTCTTCGGCCGACGCTGACACTTCCTCTACACTGGCCGCGGATTCCTCTGATACTGCCGAAATTTGTTGACTGAAATTATGCATGCGCCCGCTCGCTTCCTGCATACCTTCCAGACCATCCGTCATTGTGCCAATGACCTGGACCATACCCTCTACCGACTCACTAATGGTACGGAACAGATTGCCGGAATTACGTACTTGCTGCTGCCCGCGCTCTGTCTCCAGTACACCTGTTCGTAATTCCTCAACAACCCCCTGGGAATCCTTCTGAATATCCCCCGTGATGACGGTAATCTCTTCCACAGAAGTCCGAACAGCTTCAGACAATTTCCGCACTTCTGCTGCAACGACTGCAAATCCGCGTCCACTCTCTCCTGCACGAGCAGCTTCGATGGAAGCATTCAATGCGAGCAGGTTGGTCTGGCGCGCAATGTCATGAATGACTTGAACCAACTGCGATATGTCTTCGTTTTTGCGGTCCAGCTGTTCCATCTTGTTCATGGAAGACGAAACTGCTCCAGCAATCTGCTGCATCTGATTCACGGATTGCTCCATGGACTCGCGACCGGTCCGTCCTTGTTTCAGAATGAGGTCTGACATCAGCCGAAGCTGATTCCCCTGCTCCGAATGTTGCTGAATATTTGCGTTCAACCCCTCGACGGTACGGGCGGATTCAACAGCCGTTTCCGCCTGACTCTCTGCCGCTTTTGCCGACTCTTCCATCGTTATAGCAATTTGGCGACTGCCGATCTTAACCTCTTCAGAGGAAATGGCCAATTCGCTGCTTTGGCGGTTGACGGCTTCAGCGATTCGTCTGACATTCAGTACCATGGAGGTCAGATTACCTTTCATGTCATTCACGGCTTTGGCAAGAACACCAACTTCGTCTTCATGTTTGGTATGTATGTCCTGGACATTTAATTGACCTTCCGCAATCAGTTTCACGGCACTAATCACCCGAAGCAGCGGTTTAACAACTTGTGAACGGATGATTGGAATCGCAATTGCTGTAATGATAATCATCACCAGTACACCAACAACAATAATCATTCGGCCATCCTGTACGGATCGAATCGTCTGCGCAGCAGAGATGCTGGACTGTTCCTGATTGTATTCCACCAGATAATCCAGATCGACTTGCATGGCATCGAAGGAATCGGCCCCTTTTTCGGACACTTCCTTGGCCAATTGTTCCTGGCCTTCATCACTCAGCTTAATGGATTGTGTGTTTATCTTGAGGTACGCTGCCCACTTCGTTTTGAATGCATCCCAATGTTCCTTTTCTTCCGTTGTCTTTTCCTGTTGATCGTATATTTTAATTGCCTGGGCCGTTTCACGAATATACTTGGTACGTTCTTCAGCGAGGCTCGCTTTGTCCCCAGCCTGTGCATTATAATGGCGATAACTCAATGACAAAATATGTTCTGTCGTATAGTTCAAACGGTTAATCTGTTGGAGTGAGGGCATCCAGTTATTAGTGATCTCATTCGTGTTTCTTTCCATCGAGTTCATTCGTGTAACAATCGTGACACTAAGAAGAATTAAACAGAGGATTAATAGATAGAACGCGATGCTGATACGCAGACCGATACTCTTGATCTTGAATCTGCTGAACATATGATTTCCCCCTTGTGCCCATCTTCGGCCACTTCCGTATTTAGGTGCTTTTGTCGTTGTTTTACCCTTCTTTTGGCATCTTGCAAAATACTCTTTTCTATATTATATCTATAGCAAAAGAGACGTAAAGTATTATAACATTCTTTTGTTTTAGTCATGCTTTATTTTGTAAAATCTTGTGATTATTTCACATCACCTGTTGAACGGAATCGAATGATGTAAAATTCAGACTAAAATGAAGCAAAAAAGAGCTGCAGCATACGGCGGATATCCGATCTGCAGCTCTTTTGATTCGACTCCATGCAGATGGCGGGTATGGAACCAGCCATTCTTTGTATCTAACAGCCGCCCCTTATGCGTTCGACAGTAGCTTGTAAGAGGCCAACCTTCGCTCGTAATCCGGCCCAGTTGTCACCACAAGCAGCCGATCCGTATCCAGCCTTTGGCACACCTGCTGCAACTGATTCCAGACCTGTGCAGGTGTACCGGCATAATGCCGTTGTACTTCATTCTCATTTGCATCTGTACCGTTGTTGGCGCTGGTACTTGTGCTGATATTGTCAGACTGCGTTGAAATCTCTTTCTTACTGGCTCTGCGTCTTTCCGCCATTTCGTGGCTCCAAGACAACGCCTCTTCCTTTGTCTCCGCACACAGCACACTGACAGCAACCATAACCTCCGGCTCTTTCCTATTGGCGCTGGGGATAAAGCCCTCCCGATAACGCCGCACAGCCTCCGTACCATCCGCATCACTCATGAATTGTCCGAATACATACCCCATACCGAAACGGGCGGCAAACTCAGCACTCTTCACGTTGGTACCCAGCATCCATATGGATAATGGAAGCTCCGGAATCGGGCGGGCCGTCACCGGATGTTCTTCATAGGTATAACGATCTTCCAGTAGTTCGGTCAGTGCCGCGAGCGACTCAGGCAACTTGGACACATGTTGCAAGTAATTGCCACTCAAGGCCATCGTTGCATGTGGGCCGCCCCCAGGAGCACGACCCAAGCCTAACTCAATGCGCCCCGGGTAGAGCGCCGCCAATAGTCGAAACGACTCCGCTACCTTAAGCGGGCTATAGTGAGGTAACAGTACGGCACCGGATCCAAGCCGGATCGTATTCGTTCGCGCGCCAATATGGGCAAGCAACACTTCCGGTGATGCTGATGCAAGTTCGTCCATGTCATGGTGCTCAGACGTCCAGTACCTTGAATAGCCCCAATCTTCAGCATGCTGCGCAAGTGTAACGGATTGTTGAAGCGCCTGTTCTGCTGTAGCGCCGTTCAACCTTGGAACAAGGTCAAGTACGCCCAGATTGTATTTTTCGCTGATGTTCACACCCAAGCGTCTCATCTCCCTTCGTCTCGCTTATCTCTAGTCCAGATCGTAGATGGAACCGACCTTAAGACCGTAAAGTTCATTGTAGATTTTCTCGGCAAAAGCATCCGTCATCCCGGCAATATAATCGATCACCATATGCTCCCAAGTCCAGATCGGATTCGCCTTCGCCTGATCCTTCTCATAGCGTTGCAGCCAATCGGACGGAATAATGGATTTGGACGTTTCCGGATCAAGGAACGCATCCCACAGACGCTTAATCATCCATTCACTGCGCTTTTGCAACCTCTGCACACGCAGGTCACGAATCATGGTCACCCAGGCAAAGCTCTTAAGCACACTTACTGTACGCAGCATATCGAGGTCCTCCGCGCCTTCACGGACAAACGTCACCTTTTTCCAGTCTCCGTTATCAATAACCCCCAGGCTAGCAACAAAAAGGCTGACCCAGTAAGCCTTGACCTCACGGCGGGTACGTGAGTAATCATGCTCGCAGAACGGCATTTTTTCATTCCAGATGCGCAGGAACGAAGCGAGGACTTCTTCGACTTTTTTGCCAATCGCTTCTCTTGTCCATCCGTTCCAGAACAGATCCTCCAGTGTGGTGATCTTATCCACAATCAGTCGATTGATATACGGATCTTGCAGGAAATGCTCGTGTACTTCGATTTTGCCTGCCTTGATGCCATCTTCCAGATCATGCGCAGAGTATGCGATATCGTCGCAGAGGTCCATCAATTGTGCTTCAAGCGTCTTTTTGCCAGCTGGAATGTTCCAACGATTGCGAATTTCGTGGATATACTGCCATTCATGATGATACATGCCTTTCTTGCTCTCCGTGCCAGGATACGGGTACTTGTTGATGCCGAGCAGCACCGCATCGGACAGGTTCAGCCCATCGATATCCTCCCGTTTTTCCAGAAACATAATGAGACGGAAGTTATGCGCGTTGCCTTCAAAATGCTCATATCTCCGCTTCAGCTCTGCACGAATCTCCGGTTCCGGTTGCGGTGATTTGGCCCCGCGGCTCTTCTTCATGATTTTCTTGACCTCTGTGTTGATGAGATCATCGAGGATGCCATCCAGCACTTCTTCACCTTTATGTCCAAAGGGAGGGTGACCGAAGTCATGCGCAATCGCGGCACACTCCACCACTTCCGAATCAATAATCAATCCAGGGTTGTCCGCTTGACTCCAGTCTACCTCCGGAAACCGACGAAGCAGGCTCCGTGCCGCTTCCCGTGCAATCTGCGCTACCTCCAGGGAGTGGGTCAATCGTGTGCGATAATAATCGCCCGTTCCTGCACCAAACACCTGCGATTTGCCTTGCAACCGACGAAAGGTCGGTGAATGTATCAGTCTGGAATAGTCGCGCTCATAGGCTGCACGAGCCCCATCCAGTTTTGTTAGTTCAGGGTATTGTCTATGTTCTCTCAGATCGTTCCATTGCATGTTGATCACTCCTAGCCGACTGTCTCTATTTTGAGTGATTATACACATATTCTGCAGTTTCGAAAAGCAAAACCTGTCTGCGATTGTCATCTCTTCTCACATCAACTTGTGATGCACAGTCGTCTTCTTTTATTATACCCCGCCAGACTATCATTCGTGCACCTAAATGATAATGATATAAAATGAAATCACAATTTACATTACATCACTCCGCAGACAGAAACCAAATAAGTACTCGCTGTGCAAAGTGGCCGTTCCGGTTACGGATCGTTCTTTCGATCGCTGTTGTCTCCAGGTTTTCTGAATTCCCTTTTCAAAGGGGAAAACCCGGTGACAAAGGCGACCGCTGCGCTTCTTCAGAATCGATTCCGTCCCCTCCACTACTTTCGCTGCCCATAAATACAATAATGGTATTCACCATTTTCTCGCAAAAAAATAGTGAAGATCAAGTTCAAATTATAAAAATATCATATGAAATTTGATGATATGATAGTCTGTCTTCCTCATCCCCTCCCTGTATGGGTAAGGAGGTGAAAATAAAAAAAACCGACAGGACGGAAATGTCCTGTCGGGGTGGAGATTATGGGTTACACCATAACTTTGCAGATATCGTTGGTGAACTCTACCGGGTCTTGAATTGGCAGTCCTTCGATCAGCAATGCTTGATGGTACAGCAGGCTTGTGTAAAGGCTCAGCTTTTCTTTATCCTGAGCGAATGCGTCTTTCAGGGATTTGAAGACATCGTGATTTACGTTGATCTCCAGCACTTTATCGGCCTGTACATTTTCGCTGTTCGGCATAGCTTTCAGGATTTTCTCCATCTCAATCGTCAGCTCACCTTCAGTGGACAAACATACCGGGTGGCTTCTCAGGCGTTTGGAAGCTTTAACAGCTTTTACTTTGCCGCCGAGCTGCGCTTGCATCGCTTCGAACAACTCTTTGTTGTCGTTGTCCTGTGCGTCTGTTTCTTCTTTGTCTGCACTGTCCTCGATGCCCAGGTCACCGCTGGAGATGGATTTGAATTCTTTCTCTTTATAATTCGTGATCATCTTAATTGCAAACTCATCGATGTCGTCGGTGAAGTACAAGACTTCATAACCTTTGTCGAGTACACCCTCGATCTGTGGTAGCTTCTCAATCCGTTCAATGGATTCACCAGATGCGTAGTAGATGTACTTCTGATCTTCAGGCATTCTGGAAACATACTCGTCCAAGCTAACCAGTTTCTTCTCTTTGGAAGAAGAGAACAAGAGCAGATCCTGTAGGGTGTCCTTGTTCACGCCATAGTCGCTGTATACGCCATACTTCAGCTGACGACCAAACGCTTGGTAGAACTTCTCGTAGTTCTCACGCTCGTCCTTGAGCAGGCTTTGCAGCTGGCTCTTGATCTTGTTCTTGATGTTCTTCGCGATCAGGCTGAGCTGACGATCGTGTTGCAGCATTTCACGGGAGATGTTCAGGGACAGATCTTCCGAATCCACCATACCTTTGACAAATCCAAAGTAATCTGGCAGCAAATCACCGCATTTGTCCATGATCAATACACCGTTAGAGTACAGTTCAAGCCCTTTTTCATACTCTTTTGTATAATAATCAAACGGTGTGTTCTCCGGGATAAACAGGATCGCATTATATACCACTGCGCCATCCGCGCTGATGTGCAGATGTTTGAGCGGTTTGTCAAAACCGTAGCGTTTTTCCATATAGAAGTTAGTATAGTCTTCTTCGGTCAATTCGCTTTTATTTTTGCGCCAGATCGGCACCATGCTGTTCACGGTTTGCTCTTCTTTGTATTCTTCGAATTCGTTCTCCGTACCCTCTTTCGGACGCTGACCTGTCACATCCATCTTGATCGGGTAGCGAATGAAGTCGGAGTATTTCTTGACGATGGATCTCAGGCGGTACTCTTCCAAGAATTCGTCATACGAATCTTCTTCGGTATTTTGCTTAATGGTCAGGACGATTTCCGTACCCACGGAGTCTTTCTCGGCTGGAGAGATCGTGTACCCGTCTGCGCCTTCGGATTCCCATTTCCATACTTCGTCGCTGCCCAGCGTTTTACTCGTTACAGTCAGCTTGTCCGCCACCATGAACGCAGAGTAGAAACCAACCCCGAATTGTCCGATGATGTTGTGGCCGTCTTTAGCTTCATTCTCTTTCTTGAACGCCAGTGAGCCGCTCTTCGCGATAACCCCCAGATTGTTCTCCAGCTCTTCTTGGGTCATCCCGATTCCTGTATCAGTGAGCGTAAGCGTACGGTTCTCTTTGTCGATGGTGAGCTTGATGTAGTAGTCCTCTTTGTTGAAGACGAGCGTGTCGTCAGTCAGTGCTTTGTAATATATTTTGTCAATGGCGTCACTGGAGTTGGAGATCAGTTCTCTCAAAAAGATTTCTCTTTGGGTGTAAATGGAGTTGATCATCATATCCAGCAAGCGTTTGGATTCAGCCTGGAATTCTTTTTTAGCCATGAATGGGTGTCTCCTTTCAAATTGGATATAGAATGATGATTAGATTGAATATAGAAAGTAAACCTTTGAATTGTACATACATAACGTAGCAATGCTAGAAAAGCCTTCAATCGCTTTTAACCCCAGATTTTTCTGATTTCATATTCAGGGCTCAACACTAATACAAGTAATTGATGTTCTTCTGGTGACCGTTCCGGTTACGGATCGTTCTTTCGATCGCTGTTGTCTCCAAATTTTCTTGAACTATTCTGAAATGGTTAGAAATTCGGAGACAAAGGCGAACGCTACCGCTTCTACAGAATCGATTCCGTCCCCTTCACTACTGAAGCTGTTTCGCCAAATACTTGATAATGCTAAGACATCTTTAAAGCGGAAAAATCCGGTGAGACAAACTACGATTCCCAAAATCTTTTCTAGCCTCTTCACTCTCATGTACTATTCAAGTTTAACTTTATCCATATTCAAAATCACAATCATTCCATATGTAGTCGTTTAATGTAAATTCATTTGTTAGCACTCTGATGATCGGAGTGCTAAACCCTTTCCTTTTATATAACATATGGGAAAATTGGGTGTCAATACGAAGGCGGTTATTTTAACAAAATGATCGAATAACACTTCAAGTTTTGCACATCTCTAACCATTTTAGCTCAATACATCATGCAACACAAAAGCCGCCTCGAACAAAAGTTCGAACCGGCCTGGTGTCAGATTGTAATGAGTATGGAATCATTGGCAAGCCACACGCTAACAAACCTTACCGACGTTAATTGGCCTTTTTAGGATGATTTCGTAACCTAACGAATCGGAGACACGCTATTCCTCACCTTTAGCCGACCTTTCGAGACTTTCCGTAGGTTTTTCGCAAAAAAGCGTGTGTGAAATTCGTTAGACTGGCAAATGGGCAGTAAATCGCAGAATAAGGCATCCTAGGTTCGTTAGTTTTGAACAGAGTCGGAGATTTAGGTTAGCGATAATAATAGAGATGCAAATCTCTACTTTTTGGCCATCTTTGGATCAAGGGTATCGCGCAGACCATCCCCCAGCAAGTTGAAACCGAGCACGGTAAACATGATGGAAAGTCCAGGGAAAATAAGCGTCCACGGCGCTTTTTGCAGAAACTGGCGGGAATCCGACAGCATTTTGCCCCATTCCGGGTCTGGTGGTTGCGCCCCCATGCCGAGGAACCCAAGCGCAGCCGCTTCAATAATTGCTGTTCCAATCCCCAGTGTGCCTTGTACGATGAGCGGGGTGACGCTATTGGGCAAGATGTGCCGGAACAGAATTCGCATATTGCTAGCCCCCAGCGTACGCGCTGACGTAATGAATTCCTCCTGTCTCAAGCTAAGTACCCTTGAACGCACCAGTCGTCCGTAGGTCGGGATGTTCACGATCGCTATCGCGAGCAGTGCATTTTGCAAGGACGGGCCGAGAATCGCCACAATGGCGATTGCCAGCAGGATGGCGGGAAAAGCGAGCAAGATATCGAACAAACGCGAGATGAGCATGTCAGCCCATTTTCCATAATATCCAGCAATCAGGCCGAGCAATGTGCCCGCAATAATAGAGCCAATAACAGAAAAGAAACCAACCCACAATGAAATGCGTGCTCCGTACAGCACTCTGGAAAATACGTCACGCCCCAGATCATCGGTACCAAACCAATGCTCTGCCGAAGGGGCTTGCAGACGATCTGTGAGCACCTGCTCTTTGTAATCATACGGGGCAATATACGGGGCAGCAAAGGCCATCAAGATGAAAAAAACGATAATGATCAAGCCTGCCAGCGCAAGCCGATTTTTCCGAAACGTTCTCCAGGCTTCCCGCCATGGACCTGATGCAGGTGCCGATGCGGCGTCAATGGATGCTCCGGTATTGGTCGATAATTTGGCCATGCGGCGTCTCCCTTCTTGGATATGAATGAAATACAAGATCAACGAGTTCTATTACACTCAAGCACTACGATTGCAGTACCATCTTCCGATCGCTGTTATCCCCAGATTTTATTGATCCACCTATTTAAAGGTGAAAATCCGGTGATAAATGCGAACGCTTCGCTTCTACAGATTGGTTCTGCACTCTTCGTGTCGTGTAATTTTTTAAAGATCTTATATTAAGTTCCATTCATCAACCCAAATGATGAATTTCCTATTTATAACTAATACGCGGATCAAATACGGCGTACAGCAAGTCCACAATCAGGTTGATCACTACGAAAAAGAATGCCACGATCAGAATGCCGCTCTGGATCACCGGATAGTCCCGCGAACTAATTGCTTCATATATATAGCGACCAACGCCAGGCCAGGCAAAGATCGTTTCGGTCAGCACGGCTCCACCTAGCAAAGATCCAGTCTGTATGCCGATGACGGTGAGCACGGGAATAAACGCATTTTTCAACGCATGTCCATATACGACGAAAAACGGGCCCAATCCCTTCGCCTTCGCGGTTCGGATATAATCCGAACTCATTACTTCGAGCATGCTGGAACGTGTCATCCGGGCAATAACGGCCATCGGAATTGTCCCAAGCGCGATACTTGGCAGCAGCAAATGTTTCGTTACCGTCCACAGCTGGTCCCAACGTCCGGCAATCATCGTATCCAGCACATACAAGCCCGTAATGGCTTCAATCGGATCACGTGCATTCATTCTGCCGATGGATGGCAGCCAGTGCAGTTTGTTCGCAAACAGCCATTGTTCCATCAACCCAAGCCAGAAGATCGGCATCGATACACCCACCAATGCAATGACCATGCAGCAGTAATCAAACCACGAGTTATGCTTCCAGGCACTGACGATCCCAGCATTCACTCCAACAATGATCGCAAACAGCATACTCGCCATCGTTAATTCGAGGGTCGCCGTCAGATAGGGCACAATTTCCTGGGCAATGGGAACCTTGGTACGAATGGATGTGCCCAGATCTCCCTTGAACAGATCGCCCAAATAGGCGAAATATTGTTGAGTCCATGGTTTGTCCAGTCCGAGCTGGTCCCGCAGAGCTTGCTTGGATTGTTCGGTTGCCTTTTGCCCGAGTATGGTCTCGGCCGGATCACCCGGAATAGCGTGGATAATGGAAAAGACGATCAGGGTCATGCCCAGCAGCACGGGCAGTAACACGAGTACACGTTTGACGATGTAACTGTTCACTCCTCATTCACCTGCCTTTAACGTATAAAAAGCGCTGGCAGACATGCATGCTTTAGATAGTTACGTCCAGATGTGGGTTCTGCCAAGCATTGCGTGTACGCCAGCGCTTTGAACTAATGGATCCTATTTAGTACTAAATTCAGCTCATATATAAGTTATTCAAAGTAGGCATTGGCATAGGATTCCGTGCCCAATGGGGACGGTACGAAATTTTTCAGGTTCGCTTTACCTGCCAAGATGGGAGTGGTGTGCACAAGTGGAATCCATGGAGCATCTTCCTTAATAATCACCTGCGCTTGCTTGTACAGTTCCGCACGTTTGTCCTGATCCGTTTCTTTCTGCGCACTCGTCAGCAACGTATGCAATTCTTCGTTTACGTAGAAGCTGCGGTTGTTGCCCGGGATTGCATCCTTATCGAGCAGCGTGTACAGGAAGTTATCCGGGTCACCGTTATCACCAGTCCAGCCGAGCATGTAAATGTCGTCTTTCTCCCCGGCTTTGGCATCATCCAGATACGTTGCCCACTCTGGTGATTCAATGTTGACGGTCACTCCGATTTTCTCGAAATCGGCCTGGATCGCTTCGGCAACTTTCTTGCCATCAGGCATATACGGCCGGGATACTGGCATGGCATAGAACGTTACCGGGTCAGGCAATCCGTCAGGGTAGCCGGCTTCAGCAAGCAGCGCTTTTGCTTTTTCCAGATCGTAAGCATAGTCCTCAATACTGTCGTTATACCCCCACAGCGTTGGCGGCATCGGGTTTACCGCTGGCTGCGCTTGTCCCGCAAAGAAAGCATCAATAATGCCCTGTTTGTTTACCGCGTGATTGAGCGCTTGTCTTACTTTCACGTTATCAAACGGTTTTTTCTTAAAGTTAAAACCAATGTATGACACGTTAAATGGTGGACGCTCGATTTTTTGCAGTTCGCTATTTCCCTCAAGAATGGACAGATCATCCGGGTTCAGATCCTCCATGATATCAATCTCGCCGTTTTGCAGCGCATTGAAGCGAGCCGTGTTATCCGGAATGGAGCGCACAATCACTTTGTTCAGCTTCGGCAGTCCCTCTTTCCAATAATTCGGATTCTTCTCCAAGGTGATGGAGTCGTTCCGCTTCCACTCTTTGAACACAAACGGGCCTGTGCCTACTGGCTCGCTCTTGAAATTTTCTTTTTTCTCCTGAATCGCAGTTGGACTTGCAATGCCAAATGGCGTCATCGCAATGTTTTGTAGGAAAGGCGCTTGTGGCTGGTTCAGGGTGAACTCGACCGTTGTCTCGTCAATCGCCTTCACTTCCTTAATCACGCGTCCGTCTTCCGGACCAAACATGGAGTCATAATAGTCGAAGGAATCTCCCTCGAATTTATATTCACTGGCCGGATCACTCCATCGGTTGAAGTTGAACACCACAGCCTCTGCGTTGAAGTCAGTACCATCGTGGAATTTCACGCCGGACTTCAGCTTGAAGTCATACTTGAGTCCATCCGCCGAAATCTCCCAGCTGTCAGCTAGTCCAGGAACAACCTCGGTTCCACCTTCTTTGTAGTCCAGTAATGAGTCGAATACCTGATGTCCAATCTTCAGCGACTCCCCATCTGTAACGATTGCCGGGTCCAGTGCCACGGAATCTCCACCGCGTCCCATAATCATCGTATCCTGTGCTGCCACTTCTGCCGGAGGATCGCTACCTTCCGCCGGAGCGGGGGAATTGCCCGTACCCTCGTTACTCGCGCTAGAGCAGCCCGATAGAATCAACACTGTGCTCATCGCCATTACCATGACCCCGGATAACCACTTTTTTTTCATTCGCATACGTACAACACCCTTCCCTGCCTCATAATGTGTGTGATACTGGCGTGAAAAAACTCCAATGATTACAATCGATCGGTTTGGTGCTTTGTATCATATAAAAAGCTTTAGAAGCCTTTGATACCTGTGATGTAAATCTGGATAAGTTAAAGCGTATATATGAAATGTAAAACGGGATGTAACCGCACACATTTTGTTAGTTTTTTCGGATGATGTGACGAGTTATAAAAACCTGTGGTTGTTGCGTAATAATTGAACTTAGGTCAATAAGCAACAGTAGAATAGGTACCGACTTGGTGGCGGCCGACAAGGCTGATTTTGAGAGTACGATAGTTTTGTCTGGTGTGGAGTTTGGCTTAAGATTTGACTTGGAGTTAAACGTCATGGCTAAAGTGTAATTGGCAAAGTCTAATGATGGAGATTAGCTTGAACAGAAAGTTGGTAAACAGAACATTTTAGTGGTTTCTCAAACAGGTTGGATTGGATTGTTTCAAACGTTGTGAGATTGATCTACAGATGTTGGATTTTACAACAGGGAGACATTACAATAACTTTTGATGTTAAAGTCTTGTCATGATGAGGAGGATTGTGTAAATAAACAGTGGTGAAAAACGATTTCGTGTAACTTACTTTACATCACATTCATCAATTAGACAAGAGATTTACGGACATAAGTCTTCAACTTTATTATATATGTCAATATCATTTACATAAAACACAAAAAAGGAACACCGTTCGACAAAATGCGTCGTGTGTCCCTTGTTGTGTTCCCTCTTTTAAAACCGGGTCCATCGTATATTTCAAGTTAGGTCAGCTTATTTTTTGAATAAACCTCTGCGGTACATGACCGTGATAAAACGGTAAAAATCATAACTCGCCCCGCTATCGATGCTGAACAATGGATTTTTGGTGTCATATGCCAGTGCTGCGTCCACGGCAGCTTTTGCCCAGACTGGAACTTCCATCTGCTGACGCGCCTGCAGTTTATCGACCTGGGATTTGAGCGCATCAAACGCTGCTTTCTCTTCTGCTGTCATCGGTTCGCCCCCTTTCGGTGGTTCGGTTGGATTCGTAGGATTGGTTGGTTCAGATGGCTCTGGCGGCTTTGGTGTTACTATTGCATATCTTGCTTTCAATTCCGCTGCCGATCCTTGGAACTCGTTCATATCCACGTTGCCGCTGATCCCGTTCACCTTGCCCGAGTCCGTATACTGCCAGAACGCCCAACGTTTCCAGGCCGGCTGGTCATCTGGTACACGTGTGTTGCTGTAACGCGCAATCCATAGATCGTATGAGCTGAGTGATGTATCAAAATTCCCGGCAAATGAATTGCCCGTGTATATGATCGGTTTTACACCCGTGAGACGTTGCAATTCTGTTAAAAAAGCCTTAGCTACCGTGTTGATCTGAGCTTTGCTCAGGTTACCCGGATTATTCTCGTAGTCCATAACAGGAGGTAATTGCAGCGCCTTGGCGCCTCCTACTTTTTGCAGTGTCGTGGCATATTGCGCAGCTTCAGCCCTGGCACCGTCGGTAGTCGTTGCGCGGAAAAAATGGTACGTCCCTACCAGCATGCCCGCCGCCAATGCGCCGTTTACATTAGTTTGGAAATTCGGATCCGTATACGTCTGCCCTTCGGTAGCCTTGATGAACACAAATGTCATACCACTTGCCTTCACTTTGGCCCAATCGATCGTGCCCTGATAACGGGAGACGTCAATACCCTGCGTGTTGCCCGAGCTTCTCGTTTGCATGTTTCTCACACCCTTTATGCGGTAAATTGCCGTTTGTATATAGTTAATGCTTGGGGATCAGGGGTTGCTTGTGTGCGTGTCCTGATTGTAGGTAAAGGTAAGTTTGGATGGCTAGGGTGTAGCTACTTCGTGCCATCTCTTGTTTGTGAATCTGTATCATCTGGATCTGCCTGTGAAAAAGAGTCTTTGGTACTCGAGGAGAAGTTACCGGGCAGTTCCCCGGTTCCTCCCTTTCCCTTGAGCACTTCAATAGCCTGACGAATCGCAGGCGGGATCGGTGCGCCCAGCTTGCCCCCATTTTCAATTATAGACAACAACTCATTCGCGATATAAAAAAAGGCGACCGCATCCCTGAACAAATGTCCGTCTCCCAGAACACCGTCCACCAGATGAGCCACCGATACCATTGCAAATATAAATACCTTTCGGGCGATGCCGAACATCCCGATATTACTTTCGAGCTTGCCACTCATTCCTGCCGCCGCGATGCCGGTTAGATAGTCGAGGATGACGAATACGAGTAGTACGCCCAGTACGCCTGACCAGCCACCGAAGAAGTAGGTTGCTGAACTGGTTATTAGAGCGAGGATCCATTTCCCTAGGGTGTCCAATCGTTCCATGGTTTCACCTTCCTTTGACTCACAATGACCTCTAAAATTTATGAAGTCCAGTTTATAATTTTTTTGAAAATATGAATATACTAACAATCACTTTCTCCTAAAATCCCAAAATTGTGCAAGATACATTATTATTGTAGCTACCGTTATAATAGCTTAATGAAATAGAAACTGAATCATTCCCAAAACTTACATTACTGAATGCTTGAACAGATGAATTCGGACCACTTGCAGAAGAGGACATAAAGCTACTTACCTCTCCGGTATTGGTTAGGTAGGAAACAAGCGCGCAGTATAAAGAAAGTTTATCTCTAGTATCTATATAATTATTAATTACACCGTATAATTCAGCTATAATTGCTATAGGTTTGAAAGGTAATTTACTGATAACACCACCATTTGGACTAACACTTGTTCTATGAATTTTTAATTTAGTATGATCATAATCACCTGTGCCATCGAGTACATAGTTATCCAGTAAGTAGCTATCTAATGTAGGCATTATACTTCTACCTCCCGTCCACTGATATAATAAGTTATATTTTGTGCAGAACTTAAAGCTGATATTGTTTCACCAGATTCAATAATATGGTCTATAAAGGGAATCGTTAGAGTATCTCTACCTTTTATAACATGCTGAAACATAAATAATGTTCCGGCCAGATACAGGGTAACCGTAGTCTCAGAAGTTGATGTGTTACATAAAGATAGAGCTTTTATAAACACTTTTTTATTAGATGGTGCTGTATATAATGTCATAGCCGCTGTTGTCAAAGAACCTTTACCTAATCTTTTAGATATATCACCCATTTTACAAATTCCCCCACCTGTTATTTTGCTCGACATAAATTTTCATATAATCATACACTTGTTTTACAGCCTTCTCCGTCGCCGCCACCGTCTCAGACGAGCCATCCGTCTTATTGGACAGCTGGACCTTCCCTTTTTGCGTCAAAGACGCATCTGGAATATCCATCTTACTCACCGCTTCACGAAGCGCATCCAAATCCGCCTTTGTCGCAACACCAGCATCAATCTTTTCAAAAATCCCATTAATACTCTCCCGGGTCACATTCTCGTTCCCCAAGGGGAGCGGCAATTTCAGTCGATCTGTTTCCTTTGGCATTATGCCCACACCTCCAATTCATTCCACGTCAGGGACGCGGCGTCCAGTTCATCCCAGGTCATCTGTTTGTTGTCCAGATCGTCCCAGATCAGATAGCGATACTCATATTCCACGGCCATGTGGGCCGGTTTCAATTCGTCAATTGCGCGTTTGAGATCGTCAATATTGGGCGGAATGCCCATCGTGTCCACAAAGCTCACCGTAAAACTCCACGCTTCCGGCTGAAACGTTACGTCTACCTTGCCCCCGGCATACGCCTCAGCTACATTCGCAACCAGTCTGCCCGAAAATTTCCCGGCACCCCGCAGCTTGGACTCCACCACGGCACGCCGCTGTTCAACAGGTTTGAGACGATCCGTCTCAATGCCAAGCTCCTGCTCCCAGAAATCCAGGCCCCACGTCGCTGTGCGGACAAAGAACTGATTCAACGTCTCATCCAACGCCTGATACAGCAGATCCATCTCGGTTCCTTTGGATTGCATATCAGCCTGCATCACGCGGGAAGTCTCATAATAGCTCGGCAAATACGAGAACAGTTCCCGCCCTTTCTCACTCATCAATCCAACAGGTACAGCAGAAGGAGCACTCATGCCCTGTCCCCTCCCTTCCTCTCACATCAACGTAAACATCTTCGCTCAAATGCTGCGTTCCCAAGCAGCGTACCGCACGACCCAAGTACTCTTCTTGTCCACCGCTTTTTTCTCTTCCAGTTGAACCGGATGCAGCATGGTCAGAACATTCCCCATGCCCCATACTACCGATGCCGCTACAACTGCGCTTTGCATCCTCCACTACACCTCTACTCATGCACATCCACCGCCCCCAGTACGGCCACCTGACTCGCTTTCATCTCAATATTCTGGTCGCTTACACCGTTCAGGGTCAGCTCCGAATAGTCGATAATCGGCGGAATGTCCAGCAGGATCGCGGCAATCCGGGTGTAGCGTACAAGCGGATCGGCAAAAGCAAGCTGCTTCAGATACGCAGTCACCCCGCGTTCGATCAACGCCCGTACATCTGCCAACGTCGCATCACTTGCCAGCGTCAGCTTCACCTGAATGTTCATCGGTACTTCCTCTGCTGGCATCACGGTCACCACCGGGCCAGCAGGTGCAACACCTTCACCCTGTCCATCCTGCGTTGGGTCTACGTACTTCTGCACAGCCGCCACCAGATCGCTACCCGCTGCACGCTTGTCCGTATCCAGCAAATACAACCCCACCGTGCCCGGCCCTTGCCATAACGGAATAACCCGCGTTGCACCAACACCTGGCACTTCACTGGCCCACTGCACATATTGCGATTTGTTGCCGCTTGTCCCCTGATTACGGACTTTAGCATAAAAGCGTTCCAACAGCGCCGTATCTGCCTCAATATCCGCACCGCCTTTAATCACCTCAACATTAGTTACAGAGGTAACTCCACTCACTGGTGTGGACAGCACGGTCACGGTGCCAGCAGGCACATTGCTCTCTTTTCCGGCAACGAGCGCCCGCACGCCAACACTACCCAGACCATCTTCCCCCACTTCCACACGACCAACAATTTCATATTCGAGCGAAGCCTCACCGGAGATTTCATCTGCCAAAGTAGCCACAACCGTCCCCACAGGAATCACCTTGCCCGGCGCACCCACGAATCTAACCGTACCTTGTGCCGCCACCGCAGCCCGCCGCGTAAGGCCATGCTCTCCCGCCCGCAGATCCAGCTCTTCCGAACGAAAATTCGGATCACTGCTCGCCGCAGTACTCGCAAACCCCCGACGAAGCAGTTCCTGCGCCCACAAAGCCGCCTCAGACAGCATAAACGCTACCGGAGCCTCCGCATCCCACAGAAACGATCCCTCCGACTTATCCAGATCCGCGGGCAGACGATCCAGCATACGCTGCATAATCTGTTCCTCCGTCTGGTCCTCCAAATAACGCGGAATCTCAGCCATCCCGTCAGATCACCTCACTTTCCAGAATAAACATCTCTTCCTGCACACTCGCCACCCGGCACGAGAACATACACTGCTCCCGATTCCAATCAAACGTAAACTGGTCTACCGAATCCGTGCGAGGATCGGCCAGCAACGTCTCCGTCACCATCCGGGTAATCTCACTTTCCATCACACCCCGGCTGTCACCCTGACCCAACAGATCTTCCAGCTCCGAGCCATAGTTTCGGGAGTAAATCACATGTCTGTACCGCGGTGTCTTCACCGCCTTGCTACACCACTGCACCCAGGCTTCATGCGCACCTGCCGCAGCGACTTTGCCACTTGGAGTCAGCACAAAATCCCCCGCATCGTAATCGAATCGCCAGCTCCGTCCAAATCGTACCTCTTCCGAAGCCGCCCCCGACAGATCTTCTTCATCTCCCCATACCACACCCGTTTCCGGGAACAAACTAGGCATGCGCACTCACCACCTTACACAGCACTACAATATCGTTACCGCCATTCACCCGCATCGCCAGTACCCGATCTCCCGCTTTCAGCCCTTTACCAAGAGACCACACCGCTTCTTCCACTTCCCCTTTTTGTAAAAGAAACCGTCCCGTGCCCGTCGTTCCGCCGTTTGCCACGTCAGGTATACCGGAAATCGCGCCAGCAGCCTCGCGCTCCGGCAGTCCAAGCGTGCCCGGCAGCTCGGCCACGAGATAACCCTGCACTTCGTGCTTGAAATCATCCAGCTTCACGCCGGATGAAGTCATCGTCCCCAGCACAGCGCCCATGCCACTCACGGCCTGACGGGAATGAGTACTCATCGCACCGCGCATGACCTCGGCAAAATGCCCGTACGGATCTTCTTTATTCAAGGTAAACCCTCCTTTTCACCATCTCGACCGTGCCCAGTTCCAACGTCATCGTTCCAGGTCCAGTGGACAGATCACGGCTAACCGACATGACGATCAGTTTCAGCCCTTTGAGCAGCACCGCGTCTCCGGCACGAATCGTATTCACATCCGGTGCGGTTACGGTAAATGTCTCCTGAATACCCGTCAGACGGCTTTTCGCCAACTTCTTGGCCGCAGTCGCTGTTTTGACCTGATCGTCCTCGATCAGCTTTTGCAGCGTGCCCAGTTCTGCTACACCATCCTGCTCAATTGCGAGCACTTTGGAAGGAACCTCTTTGCCACTGCTGGACTCCGAGGCCGCCATCACTTTAACTTTCGTGACCGCACCTTCGAGCGTACGCATCTGGGTCAGATCGATCAGCCGATCCAGCTCGTACACCTTAGCATTGCTGCCCACCTTGAACAGCTGTAACCCACCCGGCGTCATCCGCGGATGATACATATCCCCGCCGGACTTCACCGTTTCCTTCAGATCGGCAAACATCATCGAAAAAATCGTCTGCGACCGATACACCGCTTTGCTCAGCTTCGTTTTGGTATCCGGTAGCGCGGCGTATGGGATTTTCCATTCCTTGGCGTATGTTTTGAGACGTTGTGTGGCAGTCTGGTCTTTCGGCAGCAGGAACTCATCCTCCGATTTTTCCAGATAAATCATCCGGTCGTAGATGGTCAGGGACAGTCGCTTGGTACCGCTGTTGGAGCTTTCCACTTCCCAGATGACCGCAGGGTGCAGCAAGTGAACCATTGATTTTTCGCCAAAAGGAATCCCACTGATCCGCACCGCCATACCCGGTGATATCGCAGGCAGACCTGAAGACGCAGACACCGCCAGCCGGATGTTCGCCTGATAGGCAATCTGGTCCAGCGAATCCTTCAGCGTAATCGTCTCCACCAGTTTGGTGATGTCATATTTGTCGTCGACAATGACCTTGTAGGTCATGGCATCACCAGCTTTTGTCCGGGCTTGATCCGGTTCGGATCACTGCCGATGGTCTTCACATTGAGCTTGTAAATCTCGTTCCATTTGGAACTGCTGCTCAGCTCAAGCTTTGCTATTTTGGACAGGGAATCGCCAGATTTGACGGTGTAGGTCTTGCTGCTCGTTTTCAGATCCGTACGGGAACCCGACTTGCTCGCAGATGTTGCGCCGCCAACCTTCTCCACTTTGGAATCCCGCCACGTTCGCAGCGTAATGTCAAAGTAAATATCCCCGCTCTCACCGCCTCGAAAGGTCGTATTGTGGGAGATCAGATACACGGGCACGTTCACCCCCGTGTTGGTAATGATGAAGCGCAGCGGCTTTTTTGAGACCAGAAACGTATTCAGCATATTCATCGCTACACGCGGATCAGGCAAAGGCTCGTACATGCAATAGGACGCATCATATTCTTTTGGAAAAAAAGAAGAGAAGGTGATCTCCTTCACCTTCTCCCCCTGCGCAAAATCAAACTCACCATACTCCAGCATATTAATCGTTTCGTATCCCTTGGATCGGGAGATCGTCAGTTCTTCCGGTTTCACCGGAAATTGAAACTTCGTTTTCCCATCGATCAGGGTAAATTCCATTTTGATACCTTCCACGTTATCTTCAAATACAGTCATGACAGGCCTCCTTTCTACTTAGGCCATAATGGTTTTGCGATTCTCCATCGCACGGCGCACTTCGCCTGCAAATCTCATTCCAACCTGATGTGAGATGGCATCGTAGTCGATGGCGTTCTCCCGGACAGTCACCTGCACAGCTCCTTGTGGTACGTTTACAGAGATCTGATTGGTCGTCTCTGTTTTAAAATCCTTCAGGTAACCAGACAGACTGCTCATCTGGTCTTCGGATATTTGTACGGTCATCGTAGATGATTTCCCATTTGTCTGTGCACCGTTACCGAGCGCCATCGCTTGGGACTGCATCACGCTTGTTCCCAGGAGAGCGGCTGTCGTAGATTGACCACCATTGCTGTTCGCATAAGCCATAGGCCCAGTTGTTGTGAGCACAGATGGAATATAGGCAGGTGGCATTGACGGACCAGTGGGTACTGGTGTTGGATTAGCAACCGCCGTTGTTGCCGAGACGGTTTTTTCTTCTTTTTTGGAACCAAAGCCGAAGAAATTGGATATGCCACTTGCAATGTTCTTCGTTTTTTCAGAAACAAAGTCGGCTGCAGTCGACAACGCTTTGCCTGCACCTTCCGTGGCATTGGACATGAAGTTTCCAATATCTTTCGCTTTGTCCCCAATCCAGCCTCCCGCCGAACTGCCAGCCCATCCACCTAAAGCTCCACCAATATACGTGCCGATTCCAGGTAAAATAAAACTGCCAATGGCACTACCAATCGCGGTACCAGCAGTCCCACCGATCATGGATCCAACAGCTCTCCCACGCTGCTCGGGAGGAGCAGTGGCAACATTCGCTACATCAGCGAGCATACTAATCGGTCCAAGCAGTTTACCCGCTCCCTTCGCGAGTCCCCCGCTCAGTTTGCTGAACAAACCATTACCCGAAGACATATTGGACATCGGCGACCCTGAGGGCGCATTTGCGCTGAAGCCGAATCGATTAGAATTTAGTTTTTGATCAAAGTCCACTTTCAGCTTCTTCTGTTCAGCATCAGAGATGTTGGTTATGATTTTTTTCGTAGGATCGGAAGCAGGCGTTTTCACAGTTGCAGTCGCACGTTCTTGGTAGGACTTAGAACCACTCTTGTAAGGACCTTTTTTTCCTCCCTCTGTTGTGGCTACAGTTTTAGCACTGCCACCTGCACTTTTGGTTTTACCACCTTTAGCTCCGCCTTTTGAAAGCCTTCCTACCAAACTTCCGCCGGAGCAGTAGCAACATTGGGAGGCAGAGCCCTTATCTCCCTTGGATCCTCCGAACTTATTTTTAAGCTTTCCAATCAAATCAGTTGCATTATTTGCTGCATCTAGATAATCATTTACGTTCTGTACTACTTCTTGCATTTTCCCCCAGAATCCCTTAGCATCTTCTTCCTTCGCCACATTCTTTACCGTATTATTGTTGCTCCCAATGTTAAGTGACAGCGAAGACCCGCTCGCCGGACTCATCTTCCCCATTGCCACTTCAACCTTTTGCTTCACCTCAACTGATACCGTTCCTGATGCCTTTACCATCTGATTTCGGAAACTGTTCAGTTTTGCCAAAGCGCGATCCAAAGCTGGGCTTAACCGATCATCCAATCCAATCTTGGGCGTGATCCGCAACCTGCTCAAGCGAACAGCCGTACTATATATACTTTCCAGCCTACGCCCGGTCGTTCTAAGCTCATTGTTCACTTTAATCAGACTCTGATAGCGAACTCTGCCCAGTCGTTCCGTAGAACGCTGTATCTGATCCAGATATCGGATGGTCGTTCGCATTTCCGCATTAGATTTGGACAAACCCACAATCATTTCTGCCATTTCTTTCACCCCCTGTCCGATCTAGTTATCGATTCATTTGCGAGGTGATCGCCGCCATTTCCTCTTCTGAAAAAGCAATCAACAGCGAGCGTTCACCGCGCGGCAAAGACCAAAATTCTCCGGGCCGTAGATGATGACGGACCCACATGTGATATAAGAACGTAGTCATCCCGCCGGAGTGAATCAGTTTTTTAGGTCTTCAATCTCCACACCGAAACCGGACAGCTCAAGTACCTTGTCGCCAACGGCATCAAGCTCACCCGCGAGCAGCATGCGGCGAACCGCTTGTTCCCCACCGGACAGCTTCATGCGTCCAGTAATACGGTTGTCTCCCCAGCCGGACAGTTCGAGTCCGCGCACATTCATTTTCACCGTTGCTTCAGAGATCAGCAGCGCGTTAAACGTTTCTGTATCCACCTTTTCCTCGGTGCGTCCTTTGACCGTTTTGCGAATGGTACAGCGTTCGCGGATCTGATCCACTTTGGAGGATGTCAATCCACGCAAGGTTAACAACAGATCCAAACGTTGAATGCGTACATTCTCTTCCGGCAAACGTTCTGCTGCTTCAAACAACTGATCCAAAATTTGTTCTTCAGACATATTCTCGTTCATACTCATGGGGTGCGATCTCCTTCTCATTTCACAATTGGGTTAATATATCTCAACAAAAAGGGACAACAAATAGACGAGTTTCTCCCAGCCTGCATGTTTGTCCCTTTCTTGTTAAGTCTCGTTGCCTGTACGCCTTACTTGACAAGCTTCGTTACGAGGTCTTTCCGAAGTTCGAAGTCATTCCCATCCTTAGTTCGCTACAATTGGATTCAACAATTCAAATCCTTCAAATGTAAAACTCGTTTCCTCTGGAACTTCCTCACCCGCTGTCCAGTTAGCAAGTTGGATTTTGTCCACCATGCAACCTTTTAGCAGGACACTCTCATGTCCATAGGATTCAGGATCGTCCACCTTCGAGATAATTTGGAACTTGGTGAAGCCCCGCTGGATCATATCCGAAGTTACTTTGTAACCTGTCATGGTACCTGTTCCTTTTTTCGCACCATTCTTGTGTACTTTCCAATCGTTACCGACCAGATTCAGCTCACGCTTCTCGATTTCTACGCTGGCCTCCAGCTTATTAATATTCGTCTGCCACACACCATCGATATGCAGCTGACCATGGGTACCGAGAATTACTCTTGACGCATCCAACATGACAATTCCTCCTTGGAATGGTTGGCTGATCATTGTTACACGGTATAACTCCGCGGGCAGAACAATCTTCCGATCGCTGTTATCCCCAGATTTTATTGATCCTCTTTTCAAAAGGGAAAATCCGGTGATAAGCATATGCTTCCGATGCAGCTTTCCTGTAGAAAGCTTTAAGCGAGCACTTTGTTTCTCCAGATTTTCTCTGCCCTCTCCGTTATCGTGTAAAACATCAGCTCAAATAATTTTAGTCAATCTAATAACCGATCTTCTCTTCTACACAAACCTTATTGCACGTAAAACGTTCCAAACAACTGCTCCATGACATCCGTCAGCTTCACATTCCATTGCAGGAATACCTGGTCCGCTTCTGGCTTGAGAATTGGTGCAGCACCATAATAAGCCGGGTCGAGAACGACATCATATCCCTCAGCTTCAATGACATTGCTCTGTGCGAGCAGCGCCAAATAGGCTTTCATCGCACCGATTAGCGCCTGACGGCCCTCTTCCGTATTGTTCACTTTGCCGATATACGTATCTTCAGCAGAGCGCTGCAAATCCGTATTAATTGCATCCATCACACGAATGGAACGGATTTTTTTCCAGGCATTTTTCTGTCCTGCAGCAGGGGTCACGAGTGTATTTACTCCGCGAAGCGCCTTCACCTGACGTCCATCATGGAAGAAAATAAATACGCCATTCTGTACCGCCTGCTCCTGTTCTGCACGAGTCCAGCGACGCGTCACGTCATCGAACGGAGAAGGTGCGTATGTGGTGGATTCATTCAGACGTTGTCCAGCAATCAGACCCGCGACATAAGCAGACGTTTCCGCCGAGCTGTAGAATGCATCTCCCAAGCGCACACCCGTACCAACATTGATTACACCCTCATGATTCAATGTGAGTGAACGTGCCGCCGCCTTCTGTGCTGCAGTCGCAGAGGTATCGTCTGCCGTAGTACCACCGAATACAGCCATCACGGGTTTACCCTCATTGCGCACACGTTTCACCCAAGCTGCAAAGCTCGCCAGCAAAGGTGCATCCGCCGCATGATCCAGTGCCAAAACGTCAAATTGCTCACCTTCCAGCGCGCCCTGCACGGCGATATACTCCGCATTGGTCAGTCCATCGTTGCCACTTGCACCACCTTTGAACGCCGCTCCCGCAACGGTTGCAACGACACCTGTACCATCGCCAATCGCCTGCGCGTTAATCCAAATGTTGCTTTCATCCGCGTTGATCTCTTTCGCCAGCGACGCTGCCGAAATATCCGCAGTCAGCAGTGCATACAGCATCCGGTTGCCTTCAAACAAGCGCACTTCATGCTTCGTATTATCAATTACACCCGGTTGAATGGTGACATAGAACCCGTTACCTCGGTCACCCGGATACTTGGCGTCCAGTTGCAGAACGGCTGCATCACTGCTGTCTTTCAGCGTAAGAGTCGCTGCTTTCGCCGATTCTCCGGCTACCCGATAAGCGAGCAGCTTTTTCGGTCCTCCTAGCAGAGCGAGCTTCAAGGATGTATAGGCCGTCCCGTTATCCAGGGCATGCGCCGAGAAAATACGCTCAATTGCAGCTTCACTGCCGACTTCTACAAAAGTGCCCACCGGACCCCAGTTGGCCTTGATTGGCACAACAACCGTTCCGCGATTACCAGCCTGAATGGCCGAAGACGCTGCCGCCTGAAAATTCATATATAAGCCCGGAAGTACCGGACGATTCGTTTGCTCCCAAGTTCCGCCTGCCATTATTCCTTCACCTTCGCTTTCATAAATTGGTTGATGCGTTCCTTCGCTTCCTCAATGGAAAACGTCTCTTGCGCTGCTTCGTACAGCGCACCATACAACACCTCTGCCTTAACGGCAAAGAGGGCTTCGGCATGATTCATCAGCTCGGCCCGCGTGTATTGCGGGGCAGCCTGTTTATTTTTTTTCACTGAGCTTGCCATGGCCATCTCACCTCATTGTTTGACTACTGAATTCGTTGAACCTGATCTTTGCACCATAATTTTGACTTATGAATTTTTGTCCCTATGAACCTACGAAACTATGAACCTATGAATTTGAAGCTAAAGTATGATATTGAATTTCTCATCTGGAACCCCATCTAGAGTCCCTCTCGACTAGCGCTTACTCTATCCCTTTGCTATGGTGAATCTCACGGATTAATGGCACATCCGTACCCGGACGGCGAATACGCTGCTGCAACGTCAGACGAATCTGCCCGTTCAAGTAAGCGTCTGCCTGCAAGTCGGCAGAAACTTCATCCACCGTCACAAATCGCGTACCGTCTGTATCCGTCAAAGCAATCCGGGTCTGCACAGCCAGTTGCTCAACCAGATGTGTGACCGTTTGATGGACATCTCCCACATTCGCAGCCAGCACATGCCCAATCCATTGTTTGCGAATCTCCAGCGCAGAAGTCCCTGCGGTGGTTGTACTGCATCCCGTCAATCGCCACAGTACGGACTTGGCCTTATAACCTCCAGGCCACACATCCCCATATACGGACCATTCCTGTCCGAGCTGAGTTCGTGTCCAACCACGAAGTGCATCCATCCACGAATCTGTGGTTTCAGCCTGAGCGTATTCCACCGTTTCCGGAACATACACCCCAAACCGTAGGCTGCGCGTAACCAGTCCAGAACTGGGGTCCACACGATCACCATCCGAAGAACCCAGATAAATACAGGTAAATGCCCCGCCCTCTTCATCCTCCAGCCGGACCTGATGCAGTCCTTCCATCAGCGCTGCTGACCAAGTCTCTACTTGTTCAGCACCTCCATCTTCGGGGCGTGCGTATGGAGAGATTTTGATGATCCTCCTATACCCCGCCCAAGCAGACTTCGGTACTTCTTCTGCAAAAGCAATCACGGCACAGGGTCCGGCTAACACCTCTCCCGGTGCAGGGATGTCCTTTACTCGGCCATTCCATGCCGGAACAAGAGCCTCCAGCTTCTGCTTCAGCGTTCGTCTGATGACGTTACTCGCTTGCCCTGTGCTGTCCGTGTTGTTTAAGTCACTACTCATAGACACATTTATTTCGCCCCCTTCAGCTGCAAGTTTCAATCTGCCCGCATTGTGCAGCGACAATGTGGCAGCAACGAACTCCCCCTTTAACTCAGCCTCTGCGTATCTACCGGAGCCAAAGCTGGACACCATTCACCGCAACAAAAAGACCGGCCCCTTGTGGCCGATCTGTACATTAGCGTATGTGCTTTCGGTGTGTGTCCTTGCTATTGATCCGATAATACAATCTTACACCCTTTCATTCCTAGCGCGGATGGTCATTCGTACGACTTCGGTGCGATTAAGGGTGCATCTGGGGTGGAAAAAAGACGATCATTTGGTTGAAGTATAAGACGTCTTATTAACATTATTTTATTTCTTTGTATTTGGTATTATAGGCAATGAGGTATTTCTCTGTAGAGTCCTCTACAGCAATCATATCTTTACTGTTTTCGTTTTTGATTTTAAATAGTTTTGTACCTACTTTGTAGGTGTTGGAGCTTATAACGTTCCCATCACCGTGATCACTCTCATTGGTCGAGGATACCTCTATCTCACCTATTTGTTCAGCTAGTTCCTCCTCTGAGATTATGTCATTGCTTGTAATATAGACTTCTTCTTTTAGTTTTATCATTTTATCTGAAGCAAAACTTCCTGAGGAAGATGAACACCCAATCAAAAGTAAAATCAAAGAAACGACAGGTATAAATAACAATTTTCTTTTCATATTACCTCCAGGGATAGATTAAGGCCCCTAATTGATGGGGCCTTGACTTGGCTATTAATTAATGGAAGCTGAACCTTCATCAAGAGTAACTAAACGATTATCGTATAGGTTTTCAAACGAACTGTCACCCTTTTTAAGCGATTGTACACAAATAAAAAAAATAGATTATTTCAGCGTAACTTTCGGATTCAACGTAATCTCAAACGCACGTCCCCAAATGAAATCGGGATTCGCATATTCCAGCAGTGCACTGCAATACTCCGCATAAGCTGCTTCGCCATTACAAATTTGTTTGATCGCTACATTACCTTGAGCAAAGGCGGTTTTGTTCGCCAGTGCCGTGGTGTGGGTCTGCATCAGATCCCTGAGTAAAGTCTGCAAATGAGCATAATCTGCTTCTGAGTTAAACAACACCATATTCTGATCCGCAAGGGTTGCCACATTGGTATACAGCGCATGCGCTCTGGAATACGTGCGGATATCTGCAATTGCTACTGCTTTATAGTAGTAATCTTTCAGGAAACGTTTGAACAACAATGACCCCTGTGCATTCATGGCATCTCGCAACGCATGGGCATGTGTTTCTGTTGTAATCAAAGCATAACGGGATTGTCCCATACCCACAGCCATACCGATTTTGTTTCCTGGCGTATTCCATGCACTGTAACCCAGAACCCGCCCCGTATACGGACTGTTCAGGAGTGCTTCGGCTACATCGACGTTGGCCGGACCTTTTCCTACAAAATCAATCAACACCGAAGGCAGACCCTTCTCACTATTGCTCGTCAATTGCGCCACAGCCGCTTGCACCTGATCCAAGGCAGTAATGGCAATAATCTCAATGTCCACCGGTTTTTTACCCGGTTTGCCTGGATGCCGGTTCGTCATGCGATCCAGCTCAGACGCCATATCAAACGAAGAAGCTTCATCGACAGATGTAGCATTCATCAATTGATTTCCATTTTCCTCATCGGAAGTTGTATCCGTTACCACATCAGGCCCTGGATAAGCGGAATCCGCTACAACCACACCACCAACAATATCCACATGACGCACCACATTCTCGTGCAAATTCATATATTCGTAGGCATTGATAATCGTGGAACCATGAGGGCCAAAATATTTCACTGCATAACGCGTCTTCTTCCCACCACGAAGCAGTTGGTTAGCCATACGTGCCACCAGAGCGTGACCCAGGCCATCCGCATCTGGAAGGATAATCGCCCGATCGGGATTTTGTCCATCCGTCCCAGCGAGCCATTCATTGATTCGTGCTTCCACATAATTGATCTCATTAATCTGAACACCTTGCGTATTCGCATCGTCGACGCCTACGGCGAGGAAGTCAATATATCCTTTTCGAGCAAGCTTATCTAGAATGTACAGATTGGTTTTAAATTTATGTTGTCTGGTGTTGTAGTACTGTTCTTTATTAAAATACGTCGTGTCCCCATATTCCGTAGACTCTGGAGATAGGTTGTACCCGTTCACAATATCCTCGAATGCCGTAAAGGACTGGCGTGGCTGCTGCATCAGTGCACGTGACTCGTTGTAGGCATCCAATGCGAGACCATCTGCAAATGAGGTGGTGGCGAGTCGCATAATGGTATCCATTACAAACACCGGTTTGCGTGGATATTTCCCTTTAATGGCTTTAATCACATCGAGCAAACGGGTGGTGTCCTGATCGTAATCAGGATATGTGCCACCTCCATCTTCACGAAGCTGACGACTGCCAATCAGCCCCCCATAAGCCAGCATATCGGAAGAGATGATGAATCCATCCACTTTAGCGGCATTTTTCAAAATAAAATCATGAATGTTGGACGGTTTCCCATACGTAGGTGTAGACGTTCCAAGCAATGTGGTACCTTCTACCGTTTTCTCGGAATCCAGACGATTTTGAATGTCACCCAGGTGCGGTGTAATGATATGGATACCGGCTGCTTTTCCTTGTACAACGACGTCATCCAGATTCGCTGGACGATCATCCAGTGGAACATACAATACTGTTTTCATATCCTAAAACCTCCTGTTAGATAAGTTGAACTAGAGATGTTACACCTTGTCACTGCGATTGCAGTACCATCTTCCGATCGCTCTTATCCCCAGATTTTCTTGATCCCTTAGTTCAAGGGTAAAATCCGGTGCTAAAGGCGAACACTTCGCTTCTTCAGATTGGTTCTGCACTCTCCGTTTTGGTGTAAAAATTAAATTCAACTTATAATGATATATTCATTCTCCCTTTAGTACCCGATCAGAGCAAGAGTGCAATCACCGCATCAAAAAACCGGCCCCTGGCCGGTCTGTACATTAGCGTATGTGCTTATCGGGATATGTCACTTGCTACTGATCCGATAATACAATCTTACATGTTTAAATCGGTCGCGCTGACGGTTATCCGTATGGATTACGTCTATTTGTTGTCGCCATCATGACGGTTAAACGTCGGTTTCTTGCAGGGACTTCAGCCGGATAACCCAACAAATCCATTTCTGCTGCTGTTTATATGATATAAGTGGCCTTTCTAACCCTATTTACAATAAAGGATGGATACGATCATGAAAAAAAAGCTCTGGTTCTATCTGTGGATCGCTATTACCAGTTATATGGCCGGCCCCATTATGTATGCTTTGACAATGTACACCTTATATCAGGAAACAGATATTGTAACTTCATCACTCATTGGATGGACCGCTGCAACATTCTCATCCGTTGGTATCCTGTTTATCCTGGTCACAGTCATTCTGCTTCGAGTGCTGCACATCTATTATTTCTGGCTGCAAACCCTGCTATTTGAGTTACTTTTCCTTCTGCTCGTCTATATGACCACTGTTCTTCTTGGGGCTGGCAATACAGGTCTGCCCTCGCTGTCCTTTCCATTTACGCCCGAAGGCATTCCCTTATGGATGTTCTGGGGAAGTATTGCACTTATGAGTTCCTGGGGAATATGGACAGCGCGTCAGCCCATACGAAAATCACCATACATGCTGGCATCCAGAGTCATTTTGATCCTGTTTATCCTTGAAATTTGGTCCCGTTAAAAAGATAAAAAGAAGCACAGCCATCTCAGGCTGTGCTCTCTTAAACGTATTTTGCTCACGCGATAATATAGCGGAAGTTTTCCCAGCTTTCCGGAACTGAATTTCCGTTTCTTGCATGATGGTAGAAGCTGAATGGAAATTTGAACACATGACCTCCATGCCAATCGCGGGAACGTCTGTCGGTGAGCCAGTATTCCAGTTCATGTGGAAGTGCAACAGAGCGTTCTGCACGAATCAATGGCAGACGATCAACTGGAGATTGAAGCGTTGGCATCTCCTGTTCGGCATCCACATCCCGGCTCAGTCGCAGCGCCTTGACCATCCTGAGAAAAGGCGGAATGCCTTTATGGAACAAAGCAGGGTAATCCAGTTCAAATAATATATTAAGCGCGTGCCCGTAGGTTAGCATGTGGCCGATCAGATCATGATGTGCTTCTGCCTGATAGATGGTACGAAATGCGCCAAGCTCATCCAGAATCAGCCGGGACAATTGTTCCGGGCGTTCTATATCAGGGAATCCGTCTGCCTCACTTAACTTCAAGCTGCGAATTTCTTTCACAGTTGTGTTTACCCAGGATCTACCTGGAATGGTTCGTTCAAAAGAATCAATAAGTTCAACCATCTGATCCATGTCCTGCTCCGTGCCCCAACCATCCAGTTCACGAATGGCTTTCAGACTAAGGGCACCATAGATGGCCTGATGACCAACCCAGTGCAGCTCTCCGATGGTTCGATCCAGCGCTGCTGTAATACGCGCTTCGGCCTCTTCCCTTGGCAAAACATCTCCATTCCGGGAGTTCAAGCCACCATTCAACCCGTGCTGGCGAAGCATGGCTTTCGCTTCAGCCGTAACACTGCCCGCCGCAAGGGCAGTGAGACGATTTTCCCTCACCCAAAAGTAAGCCGCAATAGCTCCCGCCCCATAATGGGCGTGCCACAAATCTCCTGTACGCTCCCGACTGGACACAATAACAGCCAGCCCTTCTTCCAACAAACGTCGATCCAACATGCCACCACCCTTCATCGATGCGAACCCTGATACACAGACAACCAGCAACAGTTTTTTTAGCAAAACACTCTTTTTAAAGCGTTTACTTCTATAAGATGATTCAAATGGTGCACATATGACCGTTTTGCCTGCTGTTCCGCGCATTTTAGCCGATTCGAAGTCTCCCAACATCACGTATGGACACTTCCAGCGGATATATGTTTGCTTTTTGCTCCGAAAAGAACCAGGTTCGCTCCTTTCTCACCACAATAAACAAACCGTTCACATCCCCTATAGGGGCAAAGGTATCGCTAATCGCTCTCCATCGTTTCAACCCCATCTGCTCAAGTTCATCTACCGCAGAAAGCACATCTTCCGTGACAAGTCCCACCTCACACACCTGCAGCAGATCCTTCTCCGAAAAGGGGCGGTCACTCTCGTTATGAACGGAATGATGAGCAATCAGCTCCATAATGTTACCGACAGGATCTTCGAAATAGAGCGAATTTGAGTTCCAACTGGTTGAATAAGTCTCATCATCACCTTCATGCCTACTTAGACGGACACGTGCCGCTGCCCATGCCTTGGCCTCCTGAAAACGATTGGTTGGAATCATCCAGGCCAGATGGTAAAACGGATTCTTGTCTGCTTCACTTCGCATGAATATCATTTTCGTTAAACCAATCTGTAGCGTGAAGGCATGCTCGGACTCTTCAGCCATGTTCAAACCCAGTGTGTTGATATAAAAGTGCTTAATGTCTTCCAATCGTGCTGTATATAATTTGACCTCTTCAAAAATCATGCTGTGTCCCCCTTCACCCGACCGTGCATCTTCTCCCACTCACTCCATGGCACCATGCCAAGTTCCGGCTTCGCTTCATCCGGGAGCATCGATATGAATTCCAGGGAATGACCATCCGGATCGGTAAAATATACGGACACAGCCGGCATCCATCCAAATACATATAACTCGCCAATATCATCATCCTGAAAGTTATGCGTATTGATTCCTTTATCCTCCAGGTAAGTGACAGCTTGCTTCATGTCCTCCAACGATACCTGAAAAGCAAAATGCTGTCGCTGCACCTCGGAAGGGTCCTTTTGCCACAGTCCAAGCATCGCGTTGCCTTCACCGCCAATCCAGTAAAAGGAGTTCCCACGTTCCTTCTGCCCATAAGCATGCTGCAATCCAACAATCTGTTCATAAAAATGATGGGATCTCTCCAGATCCGTTACATTCAGATGAGTCTCAAATATGCCTTTAATCATGATGAAAACCTCTTTTCTCTTAACTCCCGGACGGCTTCCGTACTGCAGTTAACGTCTCGGAAAGGTGCAAAAATGAACCAATCACGCGTTTGATCCGATCCTCAATGTCCTGACTGCCTTCAAATTCTTCGTATCCGTCAAACGTTGCTTCAAATCTTCTGCGCTGTGCACCACCAATGGAAATCCACTCCTGCGCGTTAATACCGTGCAAATTGCGAATAATCACCTGCAGCTGCAAAAGCGAGCTTACGCCCACCGCACCTCCTGCTGAGCTGATGGACAATACCGGTTTACCACTGAAATGAGCCTGACTCAGGTGATCCAATGCATTTTTGAGTACACCGCTGATGCTGCCATGATACTCTGGCGTAGACAGAATAATGGCATCTGCGGCGAGCATACGTGTGTTCAGGTCAGACAGATTCTGATCTTCATTCTGTTTTTCATCCGGTGCGTAGAATGGGAGCGGTGTCTGATATAAATCGAACAAGCTGGCTTCATGCCCCTGACCGCTGATTACCTCCACTGCATATTCCCCTAAACGTGTACTGGTTGCATTTTTCCGATTACTGCCTGCCAAAATGATAATATTCATCTATGTCACTCTCCTTCGATTTTATAAAAACATTCTTTCTCTTCGATTCAACTTTCTCTACTCTCATCTTACCTTGCTTCTACCTCGGAATCGTCGGCAGATAGACTTAACTTGCAGCACAAAAAAACTCAACCTTTGGGTTGAGTTTCTACGACTTTAGTCTGAGAATATTGGAAGATGGATCAGACGACCCAACCATTTCTTACGGCATGAAGCGCAGCTTGTGTGCGATCTGCCAGTCCCAATTTGTCCAAAAGATGACTGACATGGGTTTTCACCGTTTTCTCAGTAATGATTAGTTTTATGGCGATCTCTTTATTACTCAATCCTTGCGCGATCAACCCCAGAACCTCTCGTTCCCGACGGGTGAGCATGTCCGGTCCATGAGAAGTTTCTTTTCCCAGCCCAACCCGCTCTTGCTCTGGCAGCCGATTAGACGTATGGGGATTTGCCCGCCCATGCGCTTCATTCATCGACAGTTCAGACGAAGCCATCACATGCATTAATTGTCCTGCTGCCGCTGGATGAAGTTCTACCTGACCTGCATGCACATTGCGGATGGCAACGGCAAGATCCTCTGGCTCAATATCTTTCAGCAAATATCCCTTCACCCCAGCACGTACGGCCGGTACGACATGATCCTGATCCGAGAAAGACGTAAGTACGATGATACGGATTCCAGGCAAGATCGCACGAAGCCTTCTCGCCGTCTCAATCCCGTCAAGCACGGGCATATGCAGATCCATTAACACCACATCCGGATGCAGTTGTTCTGCTTGTTCCAGTGCTTCCTGTCCGTTCGAGGCTTCTCCGACGACTTCCATATCTGGCTGTGTGGACAAAAAAACGTGCAACCCGCGCCTCACCATTGCATGATCGTCCGCGAGTAAAATCGTAATCGGCATGTCTTCTTCCCCCTGATTTTATACAGATTCGGACGGAAGTGGAATGACGACCGTTACCGATGTTCCCTTACGGGATGAACTCACAAGTTCAAGCCTGCCACCCAGCGATTGGGCCCGTTCTCTCATGATGGACAGACCAAGTGAACTGGCAGGCAAGGCCTCACGCCTTTTGGCTCCACCTTTCCCACGATCTGTAACGATTAATACCGCTTCCTGATCGCTTAGCTGGAGGGATATCTCAGCGGAAGGAACTCCCGCATGTTTACGTATATTATTGAGCGCTTCCTGTCCAATACGCCATAGGCCTTCCTCAATACTTTGAGGTAAGGAGCGCATACCTGTCCGATGTACAACGACTTGCAATCCCTGTCCTGTACCGTATTCCTGCAATGCACTGAGCAGACCAGACTCCAACCCCGCCGGACGAAGCTGCATTATCAAGGCACGCATTTCCTTCAATGCTTCCTGTGACAAGGAACGTATATCCTTCATCGCTTCCGCAGCCGGATGCAGCTGTTGTGATCCGGCTAACATGCTCTCCGCACCTTTGGCTGTCAGGGACAGGGAGAACAAAATTTGGTTCACCGAGTCATGCAAATCCCGAGCTAGTCGGTTTCGTTCCTCCAGTCGGGTCAATTCCCGGCGTTTGTATACCAGTCTCAGACTCTCCCACGAGGCTGTAATATGTTCAGCGAGTGCATCGAAAACCTCACGATCTGCCTGAAGGAAATCATTGGCCGAGCTCAATCCAACCACCAGTACTGCCGTTTCGCCAGGAGAACTTAATGGGATGGGTGCAGCCAAGCCCGAAGCCAAAACGGACATAGGGAACTGATTATTGCAAATGGCAGAAACATCTTGGATTTCCGTTGCCGACAATACCACAGCCCGATGAGAATCAATCACACGATGCATGCGATTCTCCACCTCTGGAGAGAGTCCAGATGGTGTCATCATTTCGGACTTGCCATGAGCATGAGCGGCCTGTACCATAAAGCTTCCGTTCTTCTGGGATAACAGTGCGGCAAATGGCCAGTCATAATGATGTCCAAGCAGCTTTACAACCGTCTTGGCCATATCGTCTCCACTGTTGCAATCGTTGACCGTCACGCCCAGCGATCGGCTGAACTCCCCCAGCCTGACATACAGATCCGCTCGCCTTTGCTCTGCGCTATATAATCGCATCCGCTCCATTGCACTACCTAGCTGATAAGCTACAGCCTGCAAAAGCGCCAGCTCACTATCACTAAAATGCTCTTTTTCTGGTGCAGCAACATTCAGCAGTCCCAGCATCTTCTCCCCCGAGCGGAGCGGAACCGTTGCATGATGGGTGATGTCACGGGTATCTCCCCATTGATGATCGACGGCATCCTCCAGGCGTTTGCAATTAATAATATTGACGGCATTATCCAATCTCCCGTCCCGGAAGCGATTCACACACCAGCAAGACCCGCAGCGCATCGGCTCCTTATCATGATGCAGCAGAGCAGGAGGCAGACTGTAATCAGCAACACAGGAGTACTCTCCCTGAGCATCGATCAGGAACACCCAGCCCGTAGTCAATCCCGTCAGTTCCAACAATTTACCGAGTACCGTATCCAGCATCAGATTCAGGTCGTTGGATGTGTTGAGCGTTTCCGCGATCGTCTTCAGTGTGTACATCTCCTGCATTCCGGCTTGTTCCGTCATGCGGATTCCTCTCCTTTGACTGATCCTTAGTGTTGTTTTCAATTATTGTATACAATCAGCGAAGGATATAAAAGGATGAACTTCTTGCTTCATCTCTAGCCCAGCTTCTTTCGTTCTTTGCGAGATGCAGATAAAGGCTCCATATTAATGAGACCCCGATCCGACAGAGCCAGCGCCATTTTATAGAAAGCACGTGTCCGAATCTTCGTATACGTATCCTTGCTGACAGGCGGGTCAAACACATGGTTATACACTTTATAGTCAAATACATCGTCATCCTTCAGATAACGTTCTCTGACAAGTACACGTTCCTTCTCGCTCAGTCGAGATACCACAAAATCAATTGTATCGCAGTACGCCTGACGTGCGCGCTGTACATCCACATTATAGATTGCCGTTCTGGCAGTGGAATCCCCGGTCACATTCGTTGCACCATGGAAACGCTCTGCGTAACTCGCCGTCACCATTACCTCTCGTTCTTCAAAAGCAATCGTTTTATAAATCCGGTATTTTTCCAGCGCGGCTTCAACAGCAGTCTGTGTTTTGCGTCGGTCCAATTCGGGCAGCATCAGTTCCATATTCATTCTCCTCCTTTAACATTCGTTATAGAATGAAAGTCTAGTAGCTTCGCATGTTCACTCCGATGACAGAAAAATCTTACGATCGCTGTTATCCCCAGATTTTTTTTGATTATATTTTCTAATGTAAAAATCCAGTGATAAATGCGAAGCATATGCTTCCGAAGTAGCTTTCTTTCAGAAAGCTTTTAGCTTCGCTTCTCCAGCTTTTTTCTGTCCTCTTCGTTTGCGTAACTTAAAATTCATTCTATAAAAGTTAAACTCGCATTCATCTCATCTTTATTAGAGTTATCCAGTTCTCTGAAATAGTAACGGCATTCTTCAAGTTTTTTCTGTTGCCTTTTGGAATCAATTTAAGTCAGCTATGAAGCAGGAAGAATTCATTTTCCTCATCATCCAACTTGTCTCAACTTTACATTTTGTTCGTATTTTGTTCGTATTTCTATTTGAGGATACCACTTTCTGGGGATCGGCGTAAACCTTCATTTTGGGTCATTTTAACTATAAAATAAAACCCGCGCTCTCGTTTCCTTTACCTTTTGGCATAATTGTTTCATATCCCTTTACCTAATGGTATATATACGATATAGTACAGATAATTAAAGATCCTCGTATAAGTCCGACTTTTTATATTTTAAGATTGAATGCCAGATTTGCACGTTTAACGGAGAGGGTAGAAAAAACCTGGAGAAGCGTAGCGTTCACCTTTATCACCGGATTTCTCCCTTATGAGAAGGGAATCAAAGAAATCTGGGATAACAGTGATCGAAAGGTTGTTCTGCCATCGGAGTGACTCGTGTGAGACAAGTTCTCTTAATATATAATTTAGGCACTTGTACGAATCAAAGGAGTGGCATGAATTGTGGAGCACGCTTTTGGTCCTTATCTGAAACAACTGCGCGAGCAACAGGGATACAGCATCAATCAGCTCGCCGAAGCAGCAGGAATCAGCAACTCGCAAATTTCACGCATTGAGAATGGGGTACGCGGTGTTCCCAAGCCTGCTACTATCCGCAAAATCTCCGACGCACTCTCGGTTCCCTACGCGGATATGATGAAACAAGCCGGTTATCTAGAAGCCGGAAATACAGCAAGTGAGCTCCATGACGCTCCAGAATGGGCAACTTACAAGGACCGTCGAGACTTCAAAAAGATGCTCGAGGACGAGGATGATCTGATGTTTGACGGCATCCCGCTGGATGATGAGGATAAGAAACGAATCAAGGATGTCCTGACAGGTCTGTTCTGGGAAGCCAAACAGATGAACAAACGCAAAAAAACGAACGATCCGGACGAGCGCCCATGAAGCATTTCAAGCTGAACAAAATAAAGCAGCAGGTGAGATGATATGGATGACATTGTAACAAAGCTGATTCGAAAACACCGGACAAACTGCCCTTTCAGCATCGCCAGAGCCATTGGAATACAGATCCGGTTCACCAATCTGGGCAAGTCTACCAAAGGACTGTATTTCCGAAAGCTCCGTCGCAGATTTATCGTCATTCACAATGATTTACCGCCGGAATGGCAACGTTTCGTGTGTGCCCATGAACTTGGACATGACCGATTGCACAAAGGTATAAACCGGTTCTTTCTGGAGGAACACTCCTATTTTGCCCCAGGCAAGCTGGAAAGACAGGCCAATCGTTTTGCCATACAGCTCCTAACTTCAGGGGTGATGCCAGAGCCGGATGAATCACTGGAGAAATTTTGTTTGCGTACTGGACTGCCACGTGAAGTGCAGCATTTTTTTTAGCCATTTTAAGAACATACGTTCCTTTCAAGTGGAGTTCTCTCTTAATCTTCCACTATGAAAATCAGATGTCACTTTCAGGTTACCTATTTTTACACAAATCACGAGATTTCCTAATAGTAGTCTGGTAAAATACAACATGAGTTGTGCAAACGCTCAGGTAGATTATTATTTTTGGGAGGTTACTGATTCATATGAAAATCTGGAAGACTTATGTTTCACTTGTGCTAACGCTCTGTCTGCTGTTTGGCAGTGTGGGCATTGCCGCTGCTGCAACGGATACCACTCCGGGCACTGGTAAGCACATTACTATTCTACATACGAATGACACACACGCACGCGCAGTTGAGTCCTCACCTGCGATGGGTTTCGCCAAAGTTGCTGGAATTGCGGACAAATACCGTAGCGAAAACCCAAATACCCTTCTGCTGGATGCCGGAGATGCAGTGCATGGTACAACCTTTGCTACACTCGTTAACGGTGAGAGCATTGTCAAAGTAATGAACGAAATTGGTTATCAAGCGATTGTACCGGGTAACCACGAATTCAACTACGGTTCCGAGCGCCTCATCGAACTTGCGGATATGATGAACTTCCCAATGCTCAGTGCCAATGTGAAAAAGAAAGACGGAACTCGTCTCTTCGATCCTTACCTCATTAAAGAAGTAGACGGCGTGAAGATCGGTATCATTGCGCTGACTACACCTGAAACGATGTATAAAACGAATCCGAAAAATGTGGAAGGTCTTGATATTACAGACCCAGCTGCGGAAGCCAAAGTTCTCGTGAACGAAATTCGCAGCAAAGTAGATGTTGTTGTTGTATTGGGACACCTTGGACAAGACGCGTCCAGCACCGATACTAGCTTCAAAGTTGTAAAAGAAGTGCCTGGCATTGATGTATTCATCGACGGTCATAGCCATACGGTTCTGCAAGATGGACTTGTATCGGATAACGGAACACTGATCGCCAGCGCTGGAGAATATACAAACTTTGTAGGCGTGATCGACCTGTGGGTTGACGGCGGCAAAGTAACGAAAAAACAAGCAACACTGATTGATGAAACTGAAGCAAAAGACATCAAACCGAATGAGAAAGTTGCCGCATTGGTAAACTCCATTCAGAAAGAACAAGAACCCATTCTCAAAGAAGAAGTAGCCAATACAGCGATTCTGCTGGACGGCAAACGTGAACAAGTACGCGCAGGTGAAACCAACCTGGGTGATCTGCTGGCAGATGCCATCCGTGACATCAGCAAAGCCGATATCGCACTCACAAACGGTGGCGGTATTCGTTCTTCCATTGAAAAAGGTATCGTAACTAAAGGTGATATTATTACTGTACTTCCTTTTGGTAATCAGGTTGTAACGCTTGAAGTAAAAGGCTCTGATGTACTCGCAGCCCTTGAAAACGGTGTAGGATCTTATCCGGAACCAAGTGGCGGATTCCCACAAGTATCCGGCATGACATTCAGCATTGATTCTTCCGCTGCCAAAGGCAGCCGTGTACACTCCGTCATGATCGGAGATAAAGCCCTTGATCCAAAAGCAACGTACACAATGGCTACGAATGATTTCACTGCTGTTGGTGGTG
Organism: Paenibacillus sp. GL_099_B; assembly: GCF_057835695.1. NCBI lineage: Bacteria > Bacillati > Bacillota > Bacilli > Caryophanales > Paenibacillaceae > Paenibacillus > Paenibacillus sp. GL_099_B. Next base: position 1,346,024 of record NZ_CM174430.1, on the reverse strand, counting down.
ACGAGTACACGATGTTTACGAAATACACAACGTCCGGCATGTACGGTGCTATGGATGAAGCGTTGATCGAATACATGCAAAAACTGGGCGCTGTAGCCATCAAAACAGACGGTCGAATCAAGGAAGCAAAAGCTCCTGCGGTTGAACCGGAAGCTCCAGTAACGGAAACACCAGCTCCAACTACACCGAAACCAGAGACACCAAAACCAGAAACACCGTCGAAACCGACGCCAAGTAAACCAGCTCCAGCCAAAGTGCATGTTGTAAAATCCGGAGATTCCCTGTATTCCATCTCCAAACAATACGGTACCACTTGGCAAGCTCTGCAAAAGCTGAATAAGATCAAAAATCCACACTGGATTTATCCAGGTCAACAATTGAAACTGCCTGCAGCCTCTTAAGTTCAGAGACGAACAGAATTGTACCAATAAGATCCAAAGAAAGGGTGTCCCTCAAGCCATAACCGGCTGATGGACACCCTTTTCTATTTTACAAATTACATCACTCAATGGTTAACTGCCGAGTTGTACACTCCATGTTTACTTGAATATAGCTTTGCTGCAAAAATAAATCCCCAAAGTCACTTTGAGAAATCACTTCATCTCTTGTCCTCAACCATGGACTATAGAAGATATCCCCAAAATTGCCACTCTCATGCGGTTATTTCACATTCAACTCGATATATTTCTCATTCATGGTTTGCACGTTTGCACATGCATAGATTCCTGGCAAGCTACGCCTGAAGCTCTTAAGGACAAACCTGCTGTATACAGAATACAATTTTTCGAATTCTAGTTACTTTGTATGAAAATACGCAAATATTGTTGCATCCTCATATGACTATAGCCCTCTTTTTAACGCTTTAATCCGTTACATAACCACAAACATCTCTTACCGCATAATATCCGGACCTATTATACATCGCTCTATTATATAAAGACACGTAGCATGGTTTCATAAGGATTTTTTTAAAATTCTGGACTATAGTTGTTCCTTCACCTGACTTACAGCCTCTTGTGCCGTCATACTGATTCGTTTGGATTCACCTTGTGCTGCAAGAACATGCGATCCAAATTCCACCTGTCCCTCTGCCGCACCTCGGCCAATAACAATCTGGACAGGCAATCCGATCAATTCCGAATCCTTGAACTTCACCCCTGGCCGTTCATCCCGATCATCGATCAGTACACTGTATCCGGCATCTACTAGTTGTTGTTCCAGTTCCAACGTGAGTTCGCGTTGCTGTTCGTCCTTCCAGCTCATTGGGATCAGATGTACATGATAAGGTGCAATGGCTGCTGGCCAACGGATGCCATCCTCTCCGGCATATTGTTCAGCAATAGCAGCCATCAGACGAGACACACCGATACCGTAACAACCCATTACAGGTGCGCACTGCCGTCCATTGCGATCCAGGAAGGATGCTCCCATGGCGTCACTGTACTTGGTTCCCAGTTTGAAGATATGCCCGACTTCTATTCCTTTTGTGAATACAAGCGATTCTCCACAGGTTGGGCAGCCGTCACCTTCAGCCGCGAAACGGATTCGATCTACTTTGTCCAAAGCAAAATCTTTACCCGGAACTACATTCGAATAGTGTACATCAACTTCATTCGCTCCTGTAATGGCACGTTCCATCGCAGCTACATCCGCATCTACTACAAACGGCAGATCTAGTCCAATGGGACCCAGGAAGCCTACAGTTAATTTCGGATGACCCGCAAGTGCAGTTTCATCAGCCAGAATCAGCTCTTCTGCACCCAATACCTGCTTCAGCGCGATATCATTCACTTCATGATCCCCACGAACAAGCGCAGCGACCAGTTGACCATCAGCCTGATAGAGCAACGTTTTGATCATATGCTGAGCATCCTCGCCCACAAAGGCGCTTAACTCATTGATCGTACGTACCCCTGGAGTTTGGATACGAACCAACGTGTCCCCTTCGGCATTCCCCTCAGCTTTATCAACTGTAGTCGGAACAGCAGAAGCTTCTGCTAGTCCTGGATTCTTAACAGAAGATTCAGAAGTCTGATATCCCGCCTTCTCCAGATTTGCGGCATAACCACAATGTTTGCAGGTTACGATTGTATCTTCTCCCACATCGGCAAGTGCCATAAATTCGTGGGTCTCCCCCTGACCACCAATGGTGCCTGCATCGGCTTCCACTCGAATATATTCCAGTCCACAACGCTCCAAAATTCGCGAATATGCCGTATTCATGGACTGATAGGTGCGATCTAGCTCTTCCCAATCGGAAGCAAAAGAGTACGCATCCTTCATGATGAACTCCCGTCCCCGCAGCAATCCAAATCTTGGACGACGTTCATCTCTGAATTTGGTTCCAATCTGATAAAGTGTAAACGGTAGCTTACGATAAGAATTAACCTCGTCACGAGCCAGTGCAGTCACAACCTCTTCATGAGTTGGACCCAAGGCGAATTCTCGTGCATGGCGATCCTTCAGACGCATCAACTCAGGGCCATACTGTGTATATCTTCCGGATTCTTCCCATAGCTCAGCAGGCTGCATGATTGGCAGTAATACTTCCTGACATCCCGCACGGTCCATTTCTTCTCGAACGATACGCTCGACATTCAGCAAGATACGACGTCCCAAAGGCAAGTAACTATATATCCCTGCTGCGAGTTGACGAATCATACCCGAGCGCAATAACCAGCGATGCCCTGCTGCATCTGCCTCTGCTGGTGCTTCACGTAATGTTGGAACAAGCATTTCACTTTGACGCATCTTGTCACACCCCTTATTCTTCTATTCATTATTGTAAATCAGGTTATAAACAGCAAAAAAAAACACATCCGTCAAGGGACGAATGTGTCGTGGTACCACCCTTATTTAACTGCACTTTGCCGGTCGACCCTGCCATCAAATCATCAAGGCAGTGGCCATAAACCGATTCTCCGTTTGCAACCTATGCAAAACGTGAACGCGCAGTCCTTCAGGGCATAACGGGCCCATCCGGCGAAGGTTACAGGCCGTTCGGGCCTTCTCCTCCGCAGCTCGCGAGGTAGGAATAACGAAACAGCAACAGAAACCTTGCACTAAGCGGTTTCCTCTCTGTAGAAGCTGGCTGACGTAATTATGTCCTCGTTGATCGCTGTTATCATTTTGATCACCATAGTGTATTTACAAGAAGTTGTCAACCATTCACTCGAATACTACCCCCGAATAATATTCCACCACATCACGGATGAGCATGTACGCGTCTCCATTCGTAAGCTCGTTTTTGTTTGCTATACCAGCAAGCGTTTCCTCACTTAAGAAGTTCTGCTTTTGCAATTGAGTAAGTGCCAATTCAGGTGTAGTTTCAGCTTCAGTAGCTCCCATTGCCAAACATAGCATATACGCAGCCTGATCCAGGGTTAAAGGTAACGCGGAAGCATTCTTCATACTCACAGCAACTTTATCAGCACTGCCTGTATAAAAGGTTGGAAACATGGCTTGCAGTCTTTTCAATTTACTCAAGTAGCGTTCCGGATTCATGCCCGTATCCAGATCCCAACCATCATTATTATAATTACCTGAGGTCATGTACATACTCGCGGCAGCAAGTAACCCCCTATAATCCTTATGCTCCATGTACTCGGGCTTCTCAAAATTATGCATCGATAGATCCATGCCTTGTTTCTCCAGCATCTTACGCAATTCGGTTGCACGCTCCTCGGAAGCTGAGAGTTCCCGGAAGGACTCTTTGTGTACATAGGCCAGTTTGACCGCTGCTCCAGCAGCTTCTCCAGTAGCCATCCCCAGAGGGACGACTCTTGCGCTTCCATGTGGAATCGTGTCAAAACTTGCTGCTCGTCCTACTACTAACAGACCATCAACTTTCAATGGGACAAGCGAACGGAAAGGTACACCATATTGAACTGGACTCAGCATAATTGTACCGGGATTGCCAACACTCGTACTCTGAATATCGATATCGTATGAACCATAACCAATTGCATCCCAATGATCTCGATTCTCCATAACATCAGCAAGTGTCAGACGATACTCACCATAGATGTGACGTGATTCTCTCACGTAGAGCTCATCCGCCGTTCCGGCATATTCAAGCCCTGCAAACTCCTCGTAATTTTTCTTCAAAAAATCAACGATCAACGGGGCTTCCTTCCGCCCTATTTCCAGTCCATCTTTCACAGAGGCCGGATCCAGCGGATCTACTCCAAAGATCTGCATCGTATTGATCAAGATGGTATCATCGTTTTGTCTCCCAATGTTCAGACTGCGAATCTTGATGCGCTGCGGATCGGTCGATTCATATTTTCGTGCATCACCGTATCCCCAAGCACTCATTTTATCCACACCCGTACCTTCTCTTTCTCTGAACTTCTGCCATACTTCATCTGTAACACCACTTAACTTAAATACAAGCGTAGAGACCATCTTGGACTTGCCATCTCCAATGTCCTGTCTACCTATGGAATATGGGACCCCAGCCGCCGCTGCAATATCTGCATCCTGAGTAGCGTCAATGATTGAACGTGTTGCAATTTTTATAATGGTTCCGTCTTCTTTAGTTATGTTCATCCCCATAATTGTAGTTCGCCCTTCCGAGGCAGACTCAGTAATGGGCTCCAAATGTTTGACATTCATCAGAAGGTCAATGTTAGGTTCGGAATGAATCATTCGATAGAAAACGTTAGCCGCTGTATGGGTATCAAATGAACTTCCCTCAATCTGGTCAAACCATTCCTGGAAAATCCCTTTATTCAGAAAATCAGGCTGTCGAAGACTGCTCAACCATTGCGGCTGATCAGGGGAGTAATTCAAATCTAACGTATTAAGTCCCCCTTCGGTCATCAACCCTCCCAACATGTTGCGATCTCTTGCTTCAACCAACAATACCCGCATCCCATTGCGGGCAGCAGATAACGCAGCCGTAATTCCCTCCGGATCAGTTCCAGCAACAATAACGTTATAAGAATCGGACAGCGTTGTGCTCGATTGTACAGTTTCCAATGGCTGCCATACATAATTATTATTGAATTTATAGTTCTTGTTCCAGATATAAAAGGCAGCATAAGCTGCACTAAATAAAATAATAAATACAGCGGCCGTAATTGCTGTTGCTTTCATTTTTTTGCTAAACAAAATAATTAATCCTCCACTATGTAATGTAAATTCATAAAAACTATTAATGTATCACTAACTCCGTTATTCTTCCAACAAAATATTAATAGTCCTCCTTCCTAAAAATAAAAATGTCCATAAAAAAAACACTCCCCAACGGTTTGCACCATGTCAGGAAATGTTGATTATATCGGCCTCATGTCATGATTAAGATCCTACGATTTTGCATAACAATGACAACAAAAACTTGGACTGCATCCTAACTTTATCCATTATAAAGACCCCTTTTTGCAATGTAAAGGCATATCAAACCTATACACTTCATATAAAAAGAAACTTCAACACTCCCCAACTGTTATTACTCACTCTCCATGAATTGCTGGGCGATGGCTGACATGGCCGTGCGTTCCCTGTAATATAGAGAAATAGAAACCATGTATTAATTGATAAAGGAGTTTGTCCTATGCCATATATTATTTACGATCTTGAATTCACGGTAAGTCGCAATACACGTTACTCTTCTGAAATTATAGATATCGGTGCCGTCAAAGTAACGGAAGGTGAGAACGGCCTGTATGTATCGGACACGTTCCATACTTATGTTCGTCCATCCAATAAATCGGTGCTGTCCGCCGATACGATTCAGTTTACGGGTATTACGCAGAAAGACATCGACGCAGCCCCTCTTTTTCCGGAAGCACTGAATCAATTTATTGCCTGGATGGGAAGTGAATCCTATTACATGTGTTCCTGGGGACCGGATGACCGCGCCAAACTGATCTCTCATTGTCGCACTCATCAGCTCGATGTAGCCTGGATCACCAACCACAATGATCTTCAGCAGCAATGGTCGCGCACAGTGCGCAAGGAAGGGAAATTCCGTCAACTTGGACTTGCTCAGGCTCTTGAACTGTGCGGTATTGAATTCGATGGTACCCAGCACCGCGCTTTGGATGATGCGATTAATACAGCCAAAGTATTCATGCATCAATTTGATCAATTCAAACTGGAGACCAATTGCGCCGCAGATGATGAGGGCATCACATCCAAAGTGGTCTATTCCAGCAGTACAGAAGATGACGACAAAGATTCCCCTTTCGGTAACCTTGCACACCTATTCAACACCAATGAATAATGTCAAACAACGCATGTTGAACAAAGGTGAAGCAGCCATGATCTGTACTGAAGTTCAGTTGTAGATCTCCCTCCAACGTTCCAGACGTTCTTTCATCATGAGGCGGCATTTCTCGGGTTCCAGAATTTCGGCATCGGGTCCATATTGAGACAACCACGTTAGAAACCCTTCTTCATCACTCAATATGGCTTCAAACAACAACGTGCCTTCCGGTTCAATCGTCAAGATGGGGCGTGCAAAAAACTGCTCCTGCATGACACGCTCCACAGCGTGCGGTGAGAATCTGATTTTGAATGCAGTCCACTCCGTACTGCCGCTAAGTTCCTGTGGCGTACGGAAGTGAGATTGTAAAAGGTAATCATCTTTGCGGAACGTGCGTGGCAAAATCCGAACCCTGTACAAGCGGTTCACTTGAAATATTCTCAGTTTCTCTGACAGGTGGCAATACGCCAACAGATCAAATCGGTATTCACGAGGAATAAGACAGTAAGGGTCCATTCGCGCAATCCCCTTTTTACCTTGAAACAGATATTCTCCTTCAATAGTGTTCTGGGAAATTCCAGCCTGAAGCAAGATCACCAGTGAATGATTCAGAAGTTCGGTACTTTCATTTTGCCAAGCAGAAGTACCCACCTTGAACAACCCGCTAATTTGCTCAGACCATTCCACTCGCTCTGTTTTGTTTTTCTGACTCGAAGCAACCACTTTCTCATACGCGCTCTCAAAAGCAGGCTTCAGCAACGGACGAATATTCTCCATGACTTCTGCCAGGTGCATAAAGGCTTGAGCTTCTTCATCAGACCAATTCAGCGGATACATGGCAAAATGGCTGATAAACATGTATCCTCTCCCGTGTCCCATATTGGCGATGGGGATATGCATTGCACTGAGGGCCTCCATGTCGCGGTATATCGTCCTTTCCGTTGTCTCGCACCGCTCGGCAAGCTCACGGGCCAGAATACCCGGCTTGGCCTGCACAAGAGTTATAATGCGCATTAATCGGATCAGTCGGTCTGTCATTTTGCCGGACCCTCCACGATGTTGTTTCAATAAATTCGATACAACTCCATCCATTTTTTTATTATTATGTTGTTTAGTACATTCGACTTATTCCTTGACTTCCCCTTCAAAAAATTATGTAGAAACATTCCTTTTCGTACCATCATCCCTAGTTCTTTATCCCTATTCACCTAACATCGTTTTTCCGCGATTATGAGCCATAGAATTAAAAGTAATCCCGTAATGGTGCCGAAGTTTCTCCACAATTTCGGCTTCCACATAATAATCCAGATCCTGTTTACGAGCCGCTTCAATTAACAGAGCATCTGCGTGACGACGCAGCATATCACTGCCCTCTTGTGTACGACCTCTTTCATAAGCGCGCAAAGCTTGCTTAATCAGAGGAACTGTTTCGTTTAATTTAATCGTCTTCTCTACCTTGGGATCTTCCGGCTGGCGCAGCATGCCCAGATGACTGGTGTACTGAATATACAACTGTTCTCTGCGCAGCAGCACTCTCTGGCTTTGTTTCAATTTTCGCGTACTCCAATAAGCTGAACATACGGCACTTTTCCCCGATACACGAGGTCCCATGGCGAATTCGAGTAAGATTTGTTTACTCTCTCCCTTGTATACATCTCCAAGTCTTAGAACCCAACCGATATCCGTTTCTTTGGAACGACATCCATAGATGCCCTTGAGCTGAATTCCAAATTCCGGTTTGAGCAAAAGTTCCAAGTCTCTCGACACAATTTTGGGTGCTATTTTCCTGAGTCTTTTGGCAGGGGCTCCGTTACGCCACTCCACCATCATATATACGGGGTCGGCTCCCCCTGTCGGTATGGCCTCTCTATTCCACGAATAAGATACTTCAAAGACTGAGTTCACTGGTAGTCTCTCCCCCGATTTATATGTATTATCTTCTAAGTTATCAGGGTAAATGGACACTATATTGTCACGGAACATATGTTCGCAGGAAATTTTTCCATAATATTAGTTTCTCATCCCTAAATCCGCGTAATTACGACAATAAACGACGAAAAAGCTTGGCAGTATGCCAAGCTTTTAGAGCACTTTTATATGACAAGTCCTAACTTAAATCGTAGTAGTATCCATTCCCATTTTGTGTGAATTTTGTATAGAATCAGGTTCTGTAATCGGAGCATAAGTAATACTGTCGATAATCAATTCACGCCCGATTGGCTCACCATTTACAGTGATCATAATCGTTTTGGTTGTTGCAGCTTGTTTAGTTGTGTACATACGTTTCTACCCCTTCGTATTCACGATCTTCTTAAAAATCGGATATATTGTTTTCACTCATTAAATTACAAATTTCGTTAATATGAATAGCAGGCACCCGGAGCTGAAGTAAAAGAATGATGTCAAGACCGTCCGCAGTGCTGCTCTGTCCTTCTATTACCCCGGCGGCCTAGAAATTAAACACCTGTCCACATGTATTGATTTATTCTCATATAGGGTAATTAAAACTACATCATCTTGAACCCATTGTCCTGGTTTTGACGTATAATGTAAGAGCCGTATTTCAACAAATGACGACGAAATCGGCAAACGATTATGTAACCGAAAGAAGGTGCCAATCATGCCAAAACCCATTCAGGGTTATTTCATTCGGGTGTTATTCACCACATGTGTATTGTTTACTGTTTCTTTGACTTCTACAGTCAGTGCAGCAAATGCCAATATATTCTCTGATATCTATAGTGGATGGGAACGAGTCTCCGAGCTTCCTGGAGAAGTGAACGCCTTGCAGGAAAGCTATAAACAGACGCTGGAGCAGTTGAATCAGACTTCTGCCCAATTGGGACAAGCACAGGCAAATGTCGAAGCATTCAAGGCCCAGAACGAGTTGCTGCTGGCGCAAAACGAAAAACTGACCGACATGGTGAGCAAGCTGCAAAATGATCAGGATGCCAAAACGGCAACTGCCAAACGCATTCAAACGATGATTATCACAGCCGTTTCACTCATATTAGGATACTTTATTCTGATTCGAGTGATGCGCTGGGGAATGCGTCGCCGTTCAGGCCGAGTATAAAAGAACAGGAGCAACCGCATGCACATACACCTGAATAATGCCGAAGCTGGCGGAGCCGGACAAGTGGTCACGTTCTCGTTGATCCAGGACGACCGCCTGCATATTCTCCATCCCCAGCAAATTGTCGCTTTTCGCGGCCCAAGCAGCAGTCGCAATGATAAATTTATGAATATTTCGGGTATCTATCGCAAAAAAAAGCTGATCAAATCCGAAATTACCGGTCCTTGTCAATTTGTGGCCGCCCTGCCTCCCGGCTTCACCATGAAGGAAGTTGAACTGAGTGAGAACAGCGATCTGCTGTACGACTTCCGCCATCTTTTCTTCTACTCTGACGGCGTCACGATGCACACCAAAATTCAAAAAATCAAAAACATGCTCATCACTCGGGATGCCGTGAAAATGAAGTTTTCGGGCAAAGGCAAAATTGGATTGCTGACACAAGGTCAGGTCTGCCAGCAGGAACTGCACCCTACCGCACCACTGTACGTGGATGCAGGCAGTATTATCGCCTATCCTGAGAACGCGCAGCTTGAACTTACCGTATACGGGAACAACCTTGCCAGCCAGCATATGAACTATCATTGGAAGATGACAGGACATGGCTCTGTACTTTTTCAGGCTGGTCGTGAAAATCATAGGCTGGAACAGGATATGAACGATGAAGGCTTATTTAAGCGGATTCTGAAAGAAGTCATTCCTTTTGGAAATGTATTAATCAAATAAGTCCAGATGACGTTAGGCTCGGTTATAAATGGGTTCTCATGGAAAGCATGCTCACCGTATTGGAATTGTGATATACTGTACCGGACAATTGAAGAAGAAAATCCATGCCTATGGCATGGGAGAGGTTCGCGAACTCCCTCTATAAGACTCGACCTTCATTAAGGTCAATAAGTCTTGCGTACATTTTAGGTAACATCGTACGTAAAAAACTAAGGACACTAGATCGTGCCTGCTTTTTTGAAGCAGCCTACGAGAAGGTGTGTTTTTTGATGGATGCCAGTTCATGAACTTCTCTGTTCTTCCGACACTCTGTGCCTATGTGCATGGATTGATCTTAAGAAGATGGAGAGGTTTTTTTATGTTGAACAAAGAAAAAGCAGTCGTTGTATTCAGCGGCGGTCAGGACAGTACAACTTGTTTGTTCTGGGCCAAACAGCAATTTGCCGAGGTAGAGGTGGTTACCTTTGATTACGGCCAGCGTCACAAGCTGGAGATTGAATGCGCCGGAGAGATCGCTCGCGATCTGGGTGTACAGCAAACGGTGCTGGACATGAGCTTGTTAAACCAACTTGCGCCCAATGCACTCACCCGTACGGATGTGGAAATTACGCATGAAGAAGGCGAACTACCGAGTACGTTCGTTGATGGACGGAATTTGCTGTTCCTCAGTTTTGCAGCCATTATGGCGAAGCAAAAAGGGGCTCGTCACCTTGTCACAGGTGTATGCGAAACGGATTTCAGCGGTTACCCGGATTGTCGGGATTCGTTTGTGAAATCGATGAATGTTACTCTGAATCTGTCCATGGACTACCCATTTGTCATTCACACCCCACTGATGTGGCTTGACAAAGCCCAGACGTGGAAAATGGCGGATGAGCTTGGGGCCTTTGATTATGTACGTGAGCGCACACTGACCTGTTATAACGGGATTATCGGCGATGGCTGCGGAGAATGTCCTGCCTGCAAACTGCGCAAAGCCGGACTGGATCGCTATCTGGAGCAACGCACGAATTCTGCTACTGTCGGAACTCCGGGAGCGGACGTACGATGAGAGAACCGGGAACATTTCGTATTGTGGAACGGTTGCAGCGGATGGGAGAAGATATCCTCCCTGCACAGCTTCGCTATCATCGCAAACGTGTGCTTGTCAGCAAGGAGTTTACGTTTGACGCTGCGCATCATCTGCATTGTTATGAAGGCAAGTGCAAGAATTTGCACGGGCATACGTATAAAGTTGTTTTTGGCATTAGCGGTTATCCGGGTGAGACCGGACTGACTGTTGATTTTGGACATATCAAGGATATATGGAAAACACAAATTGAAGGGTATCTCGATCATCAGTATTTGAACGAAACCCTTCCCCTCATGAACACAACAGCTGAAAATATGGTCGTCTGGTTGTTCGAGCAGATGGAGCAAGCCTTGCAGACCGAACCGTATGCCGCACTGACCGAAGGTGGTCGAACAGAGTTTGTCCGCTTATACGAGACGCCGACCAGTTACGCCGAGGCCAGACGGGAGTGGATGATCGATGAGTAGTGTGGAACGCAACAAAGAGGCTCGTATTCCTGTAATGGAGATCTTCGGCCCGACGGTTCAAGGTGAAGGCATGGTCATTGGGCAGAAAACGATGTTCGTCCGCACCGCGGGCTGCGATTATCGCTGTTCCTGGTGTGACTCGGCCTTTACTTGGGACGGCAGTGGCAAGGATCTGATCCGGATGATTACGCCGGAGGACGTGTGGGAGGAATTACGCCGCGTTGGTGGCTCGCGCTTCTCCCATGTGACCATCTCAGGCGGCAACCCCGCCCTGCTCGCTTCGCTGGGCGGATTGGTTAAGCTGCTTCGGGAGAACGGCATCCGCACCGCGGTAGAAACGCAGGGCTCCCGTTGGCAGCCTTGGCTGGCGGACATTGACGAAGTCACCGTCTCGCCCAAGCCTCCCAGCTCAGGCATGAACACCGACTGGGCTGTGCTGGATGATCTGATCCACCGACTGGCTGCTCGCCCGGTGGAACGAAGTCACAGTCTGAAAATCGTAATTTTCGATGAGACAGACTTGGACTATGCCCGCCGTGTGCATGCACGGTATCCGGGCACGGATTTATTTTTGCAGACTGGGAACCCAGATGTGACTTCTGCCGATACACCAGATCTGGCGTCTTCGTTGCTTGCCCGTTACGAGTGGCTAATTGATCAAGTCAGTGCATCCGATGATCTGAACGACGTTCGTGTGCTGCCACAGCTGCATACCCTTGTGTGGGGCAACAAACGAGGCGTCTGATGGGTGGAATGGGCGGCATGATGTAATTTTGGGAACATACTAAGGCTAAGATGGCCTATCATATATACCGGTAAGCTTCGTGCGTCGCCGGAAATAAGGAGCGTTTACGAATCCATGAGACAACCTGATGAGATGCAAGATCTAACGTTGCTGGGTAACCAGGGCGTAAAATATACGTTTGAATATGATCCGGGAATTCTGGAGAATTTCGATAACAAACACCCGTACCGGGATTATTTTGTCAAATTCAACTGCCCGGAGTTCACCAGCCTGTGCCCCATCACGGGTCAGCCGGACTTTGCAACGATCTATATCAGCTATATTCCTGATGTGAAAATGGTCGAGAGCAAGTCACTTAAGCTGTACCTGTTCAGCTTCCGCAACCATGGCGATTTCCACGAGGATTGTGTGAACATCATCATGAACGACCTGATTAAGCTGATGGACCCACGCTTCATTGAAGTATGGGGCAAATTCACGCCGCGCGGCGGCATTTCCATCGATCCGTACACCAACTACGGCAAACCGGGTACGAAGTATGAGCAAATGGCTGAGCATCGCATGATGAATCATGATATGTATCCAGAGACGATAGATAATCGTTAATTTGCTAGATACACCAATTATGCTTTGTATAAAATAAAATTATAGAACACACAAAAGTCGAACTCTTCGATCTGAAGAAGTTCGGCTTTTGTTTTTTTGTATGCTATGGAACGTGAGCGTTTGCAACCAATCGTATGGATTGGACTAGCATTCAAGGGTTACTGTCTTCCTTCAGTTCTTTCACTTTTTTGATGTAATGTCTCAGCATAAGTACACCTGTAGACTGAACAACCACAAAAAATCCGATAGCAAAGTACAGAGACGACGATGCAACATAGATAGTCAGAAAAGTGGTGATAGCGATTTCATATGGATCAGTCCTTTATCATTTCTGATTTAGTAGAACTTTAATAGTAGATTCTTTAAAGTATATCAATAGTTTACATTAAAATGAGAACGTTAATTTCACCTGTTCCCCTTGTCGACCTTTCAAATCTGTCCTATTATGTAACAATATGCTTAGGCACATCACATCATCAGGCGCTGATCCCTCGTGACCGCGACCAAAGGAGAACTGTTCATGTCCATGCAAAATTCATTATCCAAAGACGCCGCTGCGCGTTCGAAAGCTCCACCCGGATTGGATGCTCAAGGTACCGTTTATCGGATCTTAATTGCCATCAGTCTGGTCCATTTGTTCAACGATTCAATCCAATCTGTCATTCCAGCTATTTTTCCAATTCTGAAAGACTCCATGCATCTCACGTATACGCAGATCGGATGGATTTCGTTTGCTATTAACTTTACTGCTTCCATCATGCAGCCTGTTGTAGGCTGGTTTGCCGATAAAAAACCGACACCCTCCATTCTGCCCATCGGCATGGGCTTTACGTTTACCGGTATGCTATTGCTTGCCTTCGCCGACAGTTATATGGCCGTCCTGATCTCCGTCATCTTTGTTGGTCTCGGTTCGGCGGCGTTCCATCCAGAGGGTTCACGGGTATCCCATATGGCCTCAGGGCCTCGTCGGGGACTGGCTCAGTCGATCTTCCAGGTGGGTGGTAATGCCGGTCAGTCTCTGGCCCCATTGCTCACCAGATGGATTTTCATCCCGTTTGGGTTGTTCGGTGCCATCGGATTCACTGGCATTGCAGCTGCGGGAATTGCGGTTCAAATCTATATCGCTCGCTGGTATGGACGCATGCTGCAATCGGGTGGGTATTTGCGCAGACAGGCGGCAGCTCGTCGTGCACCCAATCCGGCATTACGTAAAAAGATTGCTGCTGCCATTACCATTTTGATTCTGCTCGTCTTTGTCCGTTCGTGGTATGTCGCTTCGATCGGTAGCTTCTATGCGTTTAACCTGAAGGATACATTTAACTTGTCCACAGAGGACGCACAGATTTATATCTTCCTGTTCCTGGCGGCTGGGGCTCTTGGTACGTTCTTTGGTGGTCCACTGGCGGATCGCTTCGGTAAACGCAACATGATCTTCCTGTCGATGGCCGGAGCCGCTCCACTGGCGCTTCTGCTGCCTTACGCCAATTTGTTCTGGACAGCCGTGTTGCTGAGTATTATTGGGTTCATCATGTTGTCCAGCTTTTCGGTGACCGTTGTGTATGCGCAAATGCTGATTCCAGGCAAAATCGGAACCGTCTCCGGCCTGATTACTGGTCTGGCATTTGGTATGGGCGGTCTGGGAGCACTCGTGCTGGGGAACTGGATCGACGTGTTCGGCGTATCTCCAGTGATGCAGATGTGCAGCTTCCTGCCACTGATCGGTATCTTCACCTTCCTACTTCCATCGGATAAGTTGCTGAACCGTTGGGCGGAAGAGAACGGTAGCGAAGAATAACAGATCCTATACAATCTAACCTCCAATATACAATGAAACAAAACAGCCTAGTGAAAAGTAACGTCAGATGGTTAACCAAGCTGGAATTAACGCCAGCTTGTGCAAACGGGATGAAGCCTGTATCTTAGGGCTTCATCCCGTTTGTGTTTTACCAGCGTTAGCGTCAACCGTTTGCAGCTTCCAGCACGCGGTGCCCTACTTCATGACAAGGTTGGTCAGCCAACAAGAGCGGCAGCAACTGAGCCTGCGAGAAATTATTGAATACAGTAGGATCACATGTGTATAACGAATCCAGCGCACTTTAATAGCATCATTTCTGGCAATCCGCCAATGTAACGAATCACAGACGCGTTATTCCTCATGTTTTGTGTGATTTCGCATCATTTAGTATGATTGTCATGCAAATAGCGATGGTGAGATTCCTTAGAATCAGCGCATCCTTCTAAATGTCATTATAAGATGCCATAGATTCGTTAGCGTCAGAATCAGAGCCTTGTGGCGTCGTCCTATGGCCATTTTTGTTGATGGACATCATTGCGAAAGGCGCTGAAGAATCAGGCGCTTTTTATATAACATTTTTCCGGCTTCCGCAACATCACGAATCGTATTTTTGTTGCTTACCGAACCGAATACCATGCCGGCAATCGGAATGAGCTGAAACAGCTTTTTCCAACCAAAAGATTCACTGTAGGAATTAAAAACTTCCCGCCAGCCCTGCATTTGAGAGATAACCTCAACCTGCTTGTCCGGATTATCGTAATCGGCGAGTTCATCAATAATCGCTTTCTTGCCCACAATATCGGCGGAGGAGAATTGCAGACATTTGACGATAAATATGCGCTCTTGAGGTTCGTCAGGATCATATCCATAGCATAGCGCCATCTCCTGCAGCACCTTCAGGGAAAGCCCCATCACCATCGGAATATCCGCCGCAATCGTTACAATGCCGCCGATACCTGTTGCGGCCCCTTGTGCAGCAGCAAACCTCGTTCGACTGTCCGTAATGCTATCAGCAGTGCGATCCAGCACTTCAAGCGGTAAACCTTCCACGCTGTGGATTTTCGTCGTATCCTTTGCCTCTCCATTCTGTTCATCGTAAGAGGTATCTGCCTTCATGGAATAACCGAATTTGATTGCTTCCTCTTGGAGCAACTCAGCTACCTTCTTTTTCTGAACGAGAAATTTCCCGCCATTCTGCACATACTGGCCGACTTCATTCAGCGAGTCTCCAATCTTCTGTTTCAGCGCTTTGGGCATAAATTTATCCAACATGGCAAACGGCAAACGACCAATTTTGTCCCAAATAAACAAGTCCTTCTGCCCTTTTTCCCATTTTAAAATCTGTTCCAGCTCCCGGTCCAATGTCTCGCGCGAATCCATATATGGCCTCCTAATGTTATGTGTATAGTGAATTTGTATACTCCTCATACGCAGAGGTTAGGTGATGGTTGCTTCTATGCAGCCCCTCGTATCCGTCTTCAAGTCATCCTTCTCAATGTGTACATAAGTAAAAGCCCTTAATCAACATGGCTCGCTGACTAAGGGCTTACTATATTAAAACTTTAGAGTATTATTATTTCGCTTCAGCCGCAGCCTTCCCATCCGGAATAGGGACTCCAAAGTCAGGCGTGCCATCTTCGTTCCAGCGAATCACCTGCGCGCGGGCGTGACGGTTTGGATCGTAGAGAGGATCTCCCTCGATGTCCTTGTAGTTTCGTGCGTGATAGATCAGAATATCCGTTTTGCCATCCGGTGATACCGTAAAGCTGTTATGACCCGGACCATATTGACCATTCGCCTCACACGTCTGGAATACCGGCTTAGGCGATTTCACCCAGCTCGCTGGATCAAGCAAGTCGGCATCTTCATCCGCAGTGAGCAAACCCATACAATAATTGTAGTCGGTCGCACTCGCAGAGTAACCAATGAAGATCCGCCCATTCCGATGCAGTACCGCTGCCCCTTCATTCACCTTGAAGCCGATGATCTCCCAGTCGTACTCCGGTGTTGCGATCATGACCTGTTCACCACGCAGCGTCCACGGATTTTCCATTTCGGAAATGTACAGGTTCGAGTTACCCACAATGTCCGGATCTTTCTGCGCCCAGACCAGATAGCGGATTCCCATATGCTCAAAAGTCGTTGCATCCAATGCAAATGTCTCCCAGCGCGTAAGAATCTGTCCTTTCTCCACCCAATCACCTTCCAGTGGATTCGAAGAATCGTTCTCCAAAACATACATCCGGTGGTCAAAAAGACCTTCATTCGTCTCACTGGTATGAGCTGCTGCGTAATATATGTACCATTTCCCATCGATAAAATGAATCTCAGGTGCCCATATGTTGGCACTCATCGGTCCTGTATCACGTTTGTGCCATGCCGTTACCGGCTCGGCATCTCTTAACTCTTCCAGCGTTTGTGCACGCCGAATCTCAATCCGGTCAAAGGCTGGCACCGAAGCTGAGAAATAATAGTACCCGTCTGTGTGATGATACACCCACGGATCAGCACGCTGCTCCAGGATGGGATTGGTAAATGTAATGGAATCAGTCATGGGAATGCTCCCCTTTCAAATGTGTGTGTATGGCTCGGAGTGAAGATTTGAAAAAGCGCTGATGGATAAAGTGCAAAGACTTTTTTGGTGGTGCACCGCGGACGCTTCGGGGGTGGTAGGGCCTTGTCGCTCTCTTGTCCTCCGATTTCCTTTCACATCGCTCTTGGCGGTTGAAATCGGATGCCAAAGACGCTCCTTCAGCTCCTTCCTCCCCCTTCGCTGCTTGCGCACCTTACAAGCATCGGCTTCGCTCTTCCACGCTCGCTGAACCAAATCCAAACTCCGAGCCATCGGTGTGGCTCTGTATATATGGGGTCGACCGCTTGCTTGGTCGACTCTCCCCACTAAATGCTTGGCTGGCCTTTTTTCTCGGGCCAGCTCTTGGTGCACCGCAGACGCTCCGGGGTCGCAGGGCCTTGTCGCTCTCTTGTCCTCCGATTTCCTTTCACACCGCTCTTGGCGGTTGAAATCGGATGCCAAAGACGCTCCTTCGGCTCCTTCCTCCCCCTTCGCTGCTTGCGCACCTTACAAGCATCGGCTTCGCTCTTCCACGCTCGCTGAACCAAATCCAAACTCCGAGCCATATCTATGGCTCTCTACTTCTCCGCGGCGCTAATCTGCTTGCCCCAGACGGCAATGCCGCGGTCGCTCAGGCCAGTAACCACAAGCGCAGGCTGGCTTCGCTCCCAGTCCCAGGATGGGAGCAGTTTGAGCTCTTCTGTGGAAGCTCCGCCCCACGGGCTTTCTTTCCACTCCAGCGTCAGTGTTTGTTTGCCGTCAAACGTCCATTTGCCTGAACCGTTTTCGCTTTTCAATTTGCCGTTGGCTTGCAAAGTGTAAGGCACTGCCTGCACCTGTCCGTCCACCGATGGGTCAACAGCCAGGCCTTCCCACTCCCCGGCGATCATCGACTTCGGAATGTCCTGTGCGTACTCACCTACATAACGTTCTGGTGACACAACAGGCCAGCCATCCTTGGTCCACAGCATTTTACGTACATGCAGATACGGCCAGTTTTTATCTGTCTCACCTCTCGCATGATGCACGATATAATAATCGTCGCCATCCTTAAGGACCGAGTTATGTCCAGGTGCAACCCAGCCCTCACCTTCGGTGAAGCGATAGCCACCTAGAATTTTGGTTCCGACTTCGTATTGAGGCAGATGCTCCGTATCCAGCATGTTCATACCATTTACGTCCGTGTAGGGACCTGTAATGGAATCAGCGCGGGCTACACGCACGTTATAATCTTCGAATAAAGAATCATATGAGACGAATAAATAATACTTTTTGAACTCCGGGTTATACACAATATATGGCCCCTCCACCGCACCTTCTTCCGTAGCACGATCACGGGCAGCAATGCGTGTACCATACCCCTCTTCCTTGAACTTTCCGGTTTCCGGATCGAGAGGTGCAATGTATATCCCGTCAAAAAAGGAACCGTAAACCATCCATGAATTGCCTTCGGCATCCAATACCGGATTGGCATCAATGGCATTCAACTTATCCTTTTCATTCTCGGATGTTTTAACAACCAACCCTTCATCTGTCCAAGGACCCTCCGGGGACGAGGATGTCTGCAAACCAATAGCCGAACG
The DNA here is from genome assembly GCF_057835695.1 of Paenibacillus sp. GL_099_B. NCBI lineage: Bacteria > Bacillati > Bacillota > Bacilli > Caryophanales > Paenibacillaceae > Paenibacillus > Paenibacillus sp. GL_099_B. The sequence continues at coordinate 1,327,174 of NZ_CM174430.1, read as the reverse complement.
CGTACTGCCAAAGGTCGAAGCCGAATAATACATCCGGTAGGTGTCTCCAACCTGAATCACATCCGGTGCCCACAGATTTACTGCCCCAGTCCAATCGAGGGCTTCCTTCGGAATACCCGGCAAAGCCTGACCTACCCATGACCAGTTGATCAGATCATCCGACTTGCGTACCATGACGCCGGGTTTCGCTTCCCCTGCTACACGAACGTCTGTGGAATAGACGTAATATCCCTGATCTGTTTTGATAATGGCCGGATCATGCGCATTGTTCACCGTCCAACGGGATTCGTCGTCCAGAATGGAGGTGTCATACAATTGAGTATCTTGGGGAGCTTCAGGAAAGACCGGCGGGGACACCACTTCCCCTGCTCCTTCTCCAGAACAGCCTGTAGCTCCGACCAACAGCATAAGCAACATCGAAGAAACAACTCCTTTTCCTGAATTCTTCCACCCGCGGAATGTTCTCCGCTGATTCATCCTTTCACTCCAGAGATCGCTACCGATTCAATAATCTGTTTCTGGAAGATCAGGAAGATGATCAATACCGGTAACAGTGCAACAATGGACGCTGCCATAATGAGCGGGTAATCCGTCTGGATCGCATACGTGGCATTGAAGTTCGCTATAACGAGCTGCAAGGTCTGTTTTTCAGGTGAATTCAGATAAATAATTGGTGCTAGATAATCGTTCCAAATGCCCATGAACCAGAGAATCAGTTGAGCTGCAATCGCCGGTTTAATGAGCGGGAACGTAATGCTGGAGTACAGTCGGAAATAGGAGCTGCCATCAATTTTCGCTGCTTCAATAATGGCATCAGGCACACTAAGTAGGTATTGACGAAGGAAAAAGATCATGACGACGTTACCAAATAATCCTGGAACGATAAGCGGTAACAGTGTGTCCACCCAGCCCAGCTTCGAGAACATGATGAATTGTGGAATCATGACTGTCGGATACGGAATCATCATCGATGCGAGCAATGCAAGAAAGAGTTTGTTTTTATGCGGAAATCTCAATTTGGCAAAAGCAAAGGCAGCGATACTCGACGTAAACGTTCCGACAACGGTAACACTGATCGCCACGATCAAGCTGTTTTTGATCCCGCTGAGAAGCGGACCTGCTTCCCAGATTTCCTTATACTTTCCGAATTGGAACACTTCAGGTATCCACACAGGCGGAAGTGCGAACACATCCTGCTTCTCCTTCACGGAAGTGGACAACATCCAGATCAGTGGTGCAATCATCGCAATAGCACCAAGCGCCAAAACGATAAAAATGATAGAGTTCGTTAATTTTCTCTTTTGACTGTAAGACATCTCCGGTTCACTCCTTTCCTAGACAATTAATCCCCATCATAGGCTGATTTTTCGTTCATTTTGAATTGCACCAAGGTAATGACAAAAATGAAAATTCCAAGAATCATGGCCATCGCAGAGGCATAACCCATTTGCAGGTTACTGAATGCTTTCTGCCAGATGTAGAAGACGATAGATGCGGAAGAATATTCAGGACCACCCGTAGGCGTCATAATGTTCATTTCAGTGAAGATTTGGGAACCACCAATAATATTCGTAACGACGAGGAAAAAGGTAACCGGCTTCACCATTGGCCAGGTGATGTTGCGGAAGATCTGGAACCCGTTCGCTCCATCGAGCTCTGCCGCTTCGTAATATGTACGGGATACACTTTGCAATGCAGCCAGATACAATAACATCGTGTAACCGAGGCCTTTCCACACCGTCATAATAATCAGGGCTGGTTTAACTGTGTCTTTGTTTGCGAGCCAGTTAGGACCCTCAATACCAAATAGATCAAGGAATTGGTTCACTAATCCGTAATCCCCGTTGTACGCCCAGTTCCACATGATGGACACCGCTGCGAGGGAAGAAATGACCGGAATATAATAGATTACACGGAACGTCGTTGTGCCGGGAATTTTACGATTCAGACCCATCGCCAGCAGTAACGCAAGCAACAAACCAATCGGTATACCCAGCATCAGATAAAAGGTGTTGAACATCGCTTTGTAAAAAAGATCATCTGTGAGCAAATCCTTAAAATTGGCTAAACCGATAAAGTTCATTTGTCCCAATCCATCCCAATCCGTAAACGAACCGTACAAGGAATAAAGGAAAGGGAACAAAACAAAGATCAGCAAACCAAGAACCGGAGGCAAAATAAACAAATATCCGTACAGCCTCTCTTTGCGATACAAACTAGATTTTGTAATCACTGCGCTCACCCCTGTTTCTAATATCAGCATGTTGCATGAATCGATGGATGCCTGCATTCTTAATCAATTCATGCAACATGCCCGTATGGAATCCAAAATGATGCCAGCAGCGTGATAGCAGGCTGCTGGCACCGCCTTTTTTTGAACACGGAATCTACTGCTCTATCCATTTGGTGTAGGCTGCTTCTCTCTAGAACCTACCCTTCAATCTTTTCAGTCCCATTATTTCAGCATGTTGCTAATTGTTTTATTTCTGAGATTTCTTCTCTTGTTCTACCGCTTTGTCTAACAGCTTTTGCATTTTTGGCTGCTGTTGCTTCACATATTCTGCGGCTGTAATCTTGCCATCCAGAACAGGTTGAATGTCGGTGAAGAACATGTCATACCACTCCGCATTGTACGTGTAGTTACCTGGAAGTGCGCGGCCGTAATCTTCTACGATATCAATAAATTCCTGTTTGTTGGCCGGTTTCGTTGAAGTATCCTTGGCCCATTCGTCTGCCATATCAAGCAGATTCGGAATTTGCACTTTGGCATCAACCAACTGCTGCATTCCTTCTTTGGAAGCTGTGAGGTAATTAACCAATGCCGCAGCTTCTTCCGGATGTTTCGTTTTGGCTGATACACCGATACCGAGTGAACCGATCCACGTAGCGGATTTTCCGGTAGAGCCCGCAGGGAAAGGCAGCAGGTCATACTCGAAAGGCAGTTTCTCGAATGTACTCATATCCCATGGACCTACAGGGAAGAAAGCCATTTCCCCTTTCATCCAGCGTTGGTACGTATCTAATGTTTGCGCTTCTTCAATGGAAGGTGTGATTTTGTATTTGTTTTGCATATCCGCAAAGAATTGCAGTGCTTCCGCGAATTTCGGATCATCAATGGTTACCTTTGTTTTGCTATCATCCAACCAGTCTGCACCATTGCTCCATACAAAGGACTGCAGCGCCCATTGTACGTTGAAGCCTGTACCAAATACGTCCGGTTTACCGTCTCCATTCGTATCCTTGGTTGCTTGTTGGTTGACCTTGATGAATTCTTCCCATGTGTAAGGCTTGTCCTTATCAGGGAATGGGATGCCCTCTTTTTCAAATAATGTCTTGTTATAACCGAGTGCAAACGGACCCAGATCTTTCGGCATGCCGTAGAGATCACCCTGACCTGCCATTTTGCCATCATAACGGTACAGGTCCACACCATATTTCCAGATGTTATCCAGATCTACGTCCGCATTATTTTCAATGTAAGGTGTCAGGTTCATTAGCACATTGCTGTTTACATAGGCTTTTATATCACCAGGGTTAAAATAAAATACGTCCGGCAAGCTGTTGCCTGTAATGGCAGCTCTCAATTTTGTCGCATATTGATCCGCAGCTGTTACGATAATTTTGACTTTGACACCTGGATGCTCTTCTTCAAACTTTTTAACAACTGCTTGATATGCTTTCTGTTCATCCGTGCCCCCCCGGAACATGAATGTCAATTCCTTGTCCCCGCTTGATCCGCTGCTTCCTCCGCAGCCCGCAAACACGAGTGCACTTACCAGCATTAGAAGCATAAGTGTGACCAATCTTTTTTTCTTTACCATCTGAACCCCTCCTGATCTGGATTTGTAACCGTATTCAATTCAGTAAAATAAGATTTCTGTTGTTAAATTTATCAAATCCAGATCACTTTAGTCAATGCTTTATTAAAACATTTTATATTTATTTAAAACAAACTAGTAAGTTGGCCATCCGTTGGAATCCCACAGCAGGTCGTTAATTAGCAATTTCGGATTGCCATTATCATCAGCATCATAGGCGTGGCGCGCAATCACATTACCGTTATACACATCCTGACCACCGGGTCCCTTCCACTTGACGTTCCCCGAGTCCAATATAGTTCCTCCGCCATTCAACATGCTCACACCGTTTTTGTCCACATACGGACCTGTAATACTCGTTGAACGTCCATAGACCATTTTGTACGTGCTATTTACGCCCTGGCAGCAAGAATCAATGGAGGCAAACAAGTAATAGTAACCGTTACGGTACACAATACTTGGTGCTTCAATGGCCCCGCCATTATTCGGACGCGCCGCAATGGAGGATATACTGCCGGTCGGTTTCATTGTGTTTTTGTCGAGTTTCACAATCTTCAGACCGCTCCAGAAAGAACCGAAAGCTAGCCACGGGTTGCCTGAAGCATCGATGACCAGATTCGGATCAATAGCGTTATAATCGTTGGCGGTTGTGGTTTGAAGTACTAACCCCTCATCCTTCCACTGACCTGCTCCAATGCTGGTTGCAGACGCAAGCCCGATCGCAGATCTGTTGGAGCCAAAAGTAGAGATGGAATAATACAGCCACACTTTTCCGTTGTACTGCTCCACGTCAGGTGCCCATACATCCAGACCACTCTGTCCCGGAACGGCCGAGGCCCACCAAGATGGCTTGCTCAGAAAAATCTGCGGAACGCGATACCATGAGGACCCGTTATCTGATTTCAGTACCTGAATGCCAGGACCTGTTGAGAAGGTATACCATGAGTTTCCTTCTTTGATGATAGATGGATCGTGGACGGCAATATCTCCGCTCAGATTCCAAAATGCCGCGAATGCCCGGGACTGACCCGCCAATAGCAACACAAGTACAAGTAGTGCAGGTAATGCCCAACGTTTCTTCCTGAATCCTGTCATTCCTTTGAACTTTTCCAAATCGAATCCACCTCTCCTGATCAAATAGTTAATTTGGTTCATGAAGTATTAAATCAATTTAGGTATACTAGGATTATAAAAGCGGTTACATCACATTTCAATGGTATATTTCAAATATATATGAAATGATTTAAGTTATTTTCTAAAGTAAATATTCATCAATTTATGAATATCAAGCCCATTTATGCTATGTATATAAGGGATTTGGCTTCCTTTACTCCGCCCTTCCCTTCCATCGGGTAATCATTTATAATTATTTAAAACAAACCATATAAATGTGCAGATGCCTGGATCAGCAGGGCTTTGTTCAGAACGTGGAAAGGAAAACCACCTATGATTTATATTAAAGATCTGATGTCTGGCGTTAATATTTTTAAGGCACTCAGTTCAGAAATTCGGATCCAGATTATTGAACTGCTTGCCAAGAACCAGAGTCTTAACCTCAATGATCTCGCAACCAAACTGGGGCTCAGCAATGGCGCCATTACAATGCATATTAAGAAATTGGAAGAAAGTGGCCTGATTGAGATCAATACTGCGGTTGGCAAACATGGAATTCAGAAGATATGTTATCTCAATGAAGAAAAACTAATGGTGGACCTGCGTTCACAGGAGATTTATAACCGATACGAGGTTGAAATTCAGGTAGGTCATTATAGCGATTATCAAGCAGCTCCTACATGTGGTCTCGCTACCCGAGACAGCATTGTCGGTGAGTTCGATGACCCGCGCTACTTTGCTGATCCGCTCCGTATTGATGCGGAGATGATTTGGCTGGCCGAAGGTTATCTGGAATATCGTATTCCCAACTACCTTAAGCCTAACCAGACGTTCAGCGAAATCCAGTTGTCCATGGAATTGGGTTCGGAAGCACCAGGTTTTTGCGATAACTACCCTTCGGATATTTATTTCTACGTTAACGGCATCGAGATTGGCTGTTGGACGAGCCCAGGAGATTTTGGCAATACCCGGGGTACGTTCAATCCGGACTGGTGGCCGCCGCATCTGAATCAATACGGGATGCTGAAACTGATCCGTATCACCCAAGAGGGCAGCTATATTGATGGATGCCGCATCTCCGATGTTACTCTGGACCAGATTGGCCTGGATTACAAAAGCGATATCCACTTTCGAATCGCTGTAACGGACGGACCAGTGAACAAACGGGGATTGACGATCTTTGGTAAAAATTTCGGCAATTACGGCCAGAACTTGCTTGCGCGTGTGCTCTATAATGTGCAAGAGGAATAGATCAACGAATAGACATTGTCATCATAAAACAAAGCATTAAAACAGCCGTCAGTTGAGAAACTGACGGCTATATTCATTTCTTTCACCCAATCTCGCCAAGATGTTCTTCAGGAAGGGTGCTTACCTTGAGGTAAGTACATGTACTAAAAGTGCGTACTTACATCTCGGCAATACTCCCTTTATACTCAAGAAACATTATAGCTTAGGGAGGAAGAATTCATTTTGAAAACACTTGTCATCGTAGCACATCCTAACCTGGAAACGTCGGTCATCAACAAACGATGGATAGAAGAACTCCAACAATATCCGGAAAAATATACGATACATGAACTATATAAAGTTTACCCTGATGGACGTATTGATGTGCAGCAAGAACAGCAGCTTATTGAAGCACATGACCATCTGGTCCTGCAATTTCCGTTCTATTGGTTTAGCAGCCCACCTCTCCTTAAACAATGGCTGGATGAAGTTTTTACGTATGGCTGGGCTTATGGCTCCAAGGGCGACAAATTGCAGCAACGCAAAGTCGCCTTGGCCGTATCTGCCGGAATCAAAGAGGCGGATTACACGGAAGAGGGCAAATATCGCTATACCCTTGGACAACTGTTATCTCCTTTTGAGACGACCTTCCTTTACTGCGATGCCGATTATCGACCATTCTTTGCCTTCTATGGGGCAGAACACGAGCCTGCGGCAAATGAATTGGAACAAAGCGCACAAAACTATTTACGTTTCATGGATAACCTATAATACTCACTCCAAGCAGACCAAAAAGCAGTATCTCCGATTCAGGAGATACTGCTTTTTGCTTTTTTAATCTCACATTCTGACCGTTAGCGTTGCATTAACCCCGGGGTAGACACCATATTGGCTTCTCCCCAATCACACATCATATCTAACAGTGGCATTATTGATTGTCCCCGTTCCGATAATGAATATTCAACTTTGGGCGGAATTTGGGGATATTCTTTGCGTAGAATCAGATCATGTTCCTCCAGCTCCTTAAGCATGACGCTCAATGTTTTGTGGGAAATGGTACCAATACTTCGCTTCAGTTCATTATGTCGCATCACCTTGTTTTCAGATAGCCAATACAGAATAACCATTTTATATTTACCGTTTACCAGGGACAGCGTATATCCAAAGCCGGTCTCTTTTAGTGCCACGCCAGTTGGAACACAAGTTTCTCTCACACTCACCCCTCCTTCTTTCGTTCATCACACCGCAGCGGAATATTATAGAGATTGCCTGTACGTTTTGGGAGACGTGCCATACACCTTTGTGAACTGCCGGGTAAGACAATTGCTATTGTTAAACCCACATTCATAAGAAATTTGGCTTTAAACTAATTCAAATAGGCGTTGCTCAACAATTCGCCCACTATGGTTCATGTTGGGATGAATGTCTATATCATGCTACTCCATGGTCGAAAAATCAAGGTTTGCCGATCCTTGGATCGATATAATTCCTCATGTACTGAAGCAAATGAACCTCTCATAAAAAAAGCCCTTCCATAGCTTTACACCTGTTATTCTCACCGAGTTCCTCTTCTTTCATGTGACTTTCTTCCTGTTTGCTCTGAAACTTAGAAAAGATTCATTGATTTATTAGAGAAGTTCTCCTAATATTTTTAGTAGGAACACCCAGCAGCTCGGCATCATGGTAATACTTCACTGTCTTTGTGAGAGCGCTATCGCTGCAGCTCTAAAGAAAAACGGGAGGTTGCAGATATGAAATGGAATCACTTCAAGTCCAAGCTTCTGCTTAAGTACACACTATCCTATATCTCCATTTTCCTTATCCCTCTTGTTATATTAACCATCATTATTTATCACAATGCTGTGGACACGCTCCGTTCAGAGATTGAACAGACTAATGTCAATCAGTTGACCCAAGCAAAAACGGTCATTGATGACCGCATGAAGGAATTGCAGGACATCGCATTTCGTATCGCCTACGATGAGCAGCTAACCCGTTATTGGACTCACCATCCCTACTATAGCCGGGAATCAATTGCTGCCTTGGTCAAATACAAAGCCACCAGTTCCATTATCGATGAGCTATTTCTGTTCTTCCGCGGAGATGATAGCATCTACTCGTCTCAGGGCTCTGAGAACCTGGATGTATTCACGGGCCGCTACAAATTTAATACATGGAACAAAACGGACATGATCCGGGATTTGAATAAGGTTCAATTCCCCACGATACGACCAGCCGAACAAGTCGTTCAAGGAACCAAAGTACCCAATTCCATGCTGGCCTACCTTGTACCGATTGCACCTAACAATACGCCCGCCCACGGCACTGTCATGTACCTGATTCATGAGTCCAATCTGACCGGATTGATTGATTCCATTCTCAGCGACTACCATGGGATGACTTATATTTTCGATAATTATGGGCAGGTGCTGGCAGCCAATTATAAGGGGGAAACTATTACCGAACAGGAAGTCAAAGCTCTGTTTGAACTTGAGCCGGGAACACACAGCCTCTCCTTAAATCAAGAACCGCATTCGGTTGTATCCGTCAAATCAGACGCGGGCTGGACTTATGTAACCGCTATGCCAAGCAATCAATTTTTCAGCCGAATTGTCCATATTCGTACCTTTGTTGTTCTTGTTTTCTCCTTCGTAGTGGTGATGGGCACCTTCCTCGCCATTTTGTTGGCCCGAAGACAATACCATCCGATTTCAGACTTGATGGAGTTTATCCGTTTAAAGAATAATCCTGAACCTTCGACAACCAGCAACGAGTTGGAATGGATCAAGAAAACGCTGCATGATTACAGCCAGCGTGTGGACCTTCAGGAGCCCTATGCTCGTAATCATATTCTGCTTATGTTACTGAAGCATGGTCATACCGGAGAGCTCCCCTCTGAGTTTACGGATAATCTCGGCATACGCTTTAACCGATCCCATTATTTTGTTATGACCTTGGGATTGGAAATGCATGATCTTCCCAGCGGAGATCATCCCGAACAGCGTACTGTTATGCAGCTGATCAACGATATGGAACTGCCCGAGTTGTCTGCTTTTGCTTACGGCGTGGAGCTTCCACAGCCAGACCAAGTAGCCCTCATCGTCGGATTTGATGCCGAAGTCGGGCATGAATCCAGCTTGAATGCCCGTATGGAGTCTATTGTTGAATCACTACAATCGATGGTGGCAGAGCATGTCGGACTCCCTCCCGCGATCGGAATCGGCAACAGCTACGGTTCTCCATTGCAGCTGAACCAATCCTATATCGAGGCATCAACCGCGCTGGAAGCGTCCATGCTGCACGGACAAGGCAGCAGCACCTTCTTCAACGCCCTTTCCGGCTCTAGTGAACAGGATTCTTCCTTTTGGGTCCCTAAGGATGTGCTGCTGAAACTAGTTCAGAGCTTGAAACAGGGCAGTTACGATGTGGCGGTTCAGATGGTATCAACCGCGTTGAATACCCTGAAATCCGAAATGCCGTCTGTACCATTGCTGCGCTGCATCTGCTTCGATATTCTGAATACGATGCTCAAAACGGCCTCGGAGCTTGGCATTCATCACGTGGTTAATCAACTTCCAAGGATCACTTCCTACGACTCGTTGGAGGATTTGGAGAAAAAACTGACAGGACTTGCTGCCGAGATCTGTGCTCATGTCGAGGCGAAGAGCGAGACGGAAGAAAGCTCCCTGATGGATGAAATCGTTGCTTATATTGATGCCAATTTCTCCGATTATGACCTCAGCCTGGGTACGATTTCATCGAAATTCACGATCTCTTCATCGTATTTCAGCCGTTCATTCAAAGAGAAGATCGGTATGAACTTCACCCAATATATCTGGCAGAAACGCATGGATGAGGTCATCCGACTGCTGCTGCATACTACCGACCCGTTAAAAGATATCATCACTCGCGTCGGTTATCTGGACACACCGAACTTCATCCGCAAATTCAAGAAAGAGACGGGTTATACCCCAGGGCAGTACCGCAAAATGCACCGTCCCAACGACTCGTCCGATTCCCCGGATGACGATGACGAGGAATGCCTTGGTTAATGGATGGATTCGTAAAATAAATAGAAACCTCCCCGAACCTTTTGGTTAGGGGAGGTTTTGTATGTTTTCGGCTCATATAGGCAATCCGATCCTTCGCATCCGACTCTCTTCTTCTATTTCCCTACCGGAACATCTTGAAGCCCTTGATGTATTGCACCCAGCAGACGATGGGTCGGATCACAGCCGTATTCCCAGAACATGATCCCGGCCAGGCCCAGATCCTTCACGTAATCGCATTTGCACTGAATCGATTCTTCATCATCATAAGATATTAGGCTGGACCCATTAAACAGAAACGGTGCACAGGCCTCCTCATCCCAATAACGGATATAACCATTCTTGTTGATATACTTCGCTTCCAGTTCGGCAAATGCCGGACCGTAGCCGCCTGTACTACCGGCCATTTGGTGAAGACCGTGGTTTCGGTCAGGAACCTCAGTCCAGATCCGGGAGTAGAACGCAGCTCCGATAACGATCTTCTCCTTCGGTACGCCGGCGCGGATGAACAGATTTACGGAAGCATCTGTACTAATTCGGAATAGATCTCCGGTTGGTGTATACAGATTCGTATGATGTCCGGTCAGAACCTGAAAACCGCCGCGCATATCATAGGTCATCAACTGCACAAAGTCCAGGTACTGCTGCACCTCCGCCATCTCTGTACCGTCTACGTAGTATTGATCAGCCCCTGCCGCAATGGTGAGCAGATAATGACGGCCATCCTCGGAGCCCTTGGCATCCAGCCTTTCCCGAATCGTTTTGAGAAGTAAGGTGAAATTCCGTTTGTCATCAGGACTGGATGCAATACCAGCTTCACCGTAAGAAGGATACTCCCAGTCCAGATCGATCCCGTCAAAAGGGAATTCCTCCAGCACCCTAACCGCTGATGCGGCCATGCTGTCCCTCCCCGCCTGGGTTGAGGCGGCTTCAGAGAAACCACCAGCGCTCCATCCGCCTACGGACAGCAGTACCGTTAGATTTGGATACTTCTGCTTAATATTACGGACAACCTCTCCATTTTTTAAATGCTCGGTGGTGATTTCATCATTCTTGACATGTCCAAAGGCTACATTCAGATGTGTTAACTTCAACAGATCCTCATCCGTTATGTCGGGAAGAACAGAATCGACGACATAACCAGCAGCAATATATTTCGTCATCCTCTTCACTCCGATCCATTCAATGATTGAGATATCGCAGCAGCAATCTGCAGAGCTTCCTTGCCTGTACCAATCTTGTACCCGGAGGCCGAATATCGGATTTGATCCTGATTATCCAGCACGAACAGATGCGGATAGCCCGCTTCGTGAGCGGCAGGTTTCGAAATGAAACCGGACAAGGACGCATAGCTTGAATCCCGTACAAAAATCGTACGTACCGGCAGCTTCGGATAAGCCCCAGAGTCAAAGGAGGCGTTCCATTCTGTATCTCCGATCACCAGCACGATTGGCACGCCCAGCTTATCCAGCGGCTCAGCCAGCTCACACAGCTCACGAATTAGATGTTTGGTCGGTTCCCGTTCTGGTTCAATCCACGCAGCAATGGTCCCCTCTGATCCCAGAAGATCCTTCAGTACCACCTCTGAACCATCCAGACGAGTCAGCTCATTGCCGGTTGCCAGTTTACCCAGCACAGGGATGTCTACCTCCGTCTCGCGATAAGTAAGTACCACCTCTGTGGTGTCTCCAGCGCGAACGGTGCAGTAAATGAAGCGGACTCTTACCGTTCCATCTTTCAGACGGATGCCGGTTGTTAAGCGATAAGCTCCCGGTTCAACCTCAAATGGATCGTTATAGATATCGGTGTGACCATATGGATAAATCAGCGTTTTGTACACGCCGTCCTCCAGACGGGACAACGAGAAATTCTCCGCATAGGATGCTGACGGCGCATCCTCCCGAGCCTCTGAATCCTTGAGAAGTTGCAGCATTCCCCAGCTTGAGCTCTCCTGATTTCGAGAAGAGATGAGACTGAACACCGCATCCTCCCAGCCTTTGTCACTAAGATACTGCGGTTTCTGCTCGCTCGGATGCAATCGGGCCGGAATGCCCAAACTGCGGCACACAGCGACAAACAGAATATCGAGCGACTGTGGATCTCCCTTCATTAGGCTGTACGTGCCTACAGGGTTTCCCTTGCCTTTCAGGTTAGGGAGATCCTCATAATACGAATAGCTCTGTTCCAGATTGCATGCAAGCATCGAAGGATCTTCCCTGAACGCCGCTGCTTCTTCCTCGGAATAAGCATTCTGGAATACGGATCGATAAGGCACCACCATTTCATAGGAGACTCTTGGGCACAGGATGTACTTCACAAAAGTCTCTTCTGCCCATTGTCCACGCTGCGAAAGTGCACCTGTAAGATGATCGTCCAGTGTCAGCCGGAAAGTATCGATCAAATCTTTTTCGTTCATCGACTCCAGCAACTGTAGTGGCCACTCACCAAATTCACCGGAACATTCCTCTAGGAAAGCAGCGATTTCGCGGCTGTTGCCCCGTGCTTTCTGTAGAATATCCCATACCCGCTCCGGAGGCAGTCCAGCCGAACGAGCCAATGCAAAGGCCTCTTCCTCACTCAGGAATGTATCCTCATATCCACTCCGAATCTTTGTGCCTTCCTCCAGGCGGCGGTTGTGATCAAGGATCTTCTCTTCCGGTAACGCAGTCACTACTTCCCCCTCCCCTTCTGGAGGAGGAACCATATCAAAATCCACGATCCCTGATGGCTGCTCTAACGAATTCAACACAAGCTCAACATGAGCGCCGTCCTGAGCTTTGAATAGAATTTCACCCCACTTGCCACCACTAACCGCACGAATCACTAGGTCGCCATGGCCTGTCTTAAAGGAAGCTTCTCCTTGTGCGTCAGTCTTGATTTCGGCGATGGGATAAAATTCAGCACTATTGTATACCTCAAAGCGGACACTCGCTTCAGGCACGGGCGCACCCTGCTCATTTATCACCTTCACGCAGATGGTATGCGCTGGCGCATAGTTCTCCAGTAAATTGATCTCCGTATATCCCTTCTCGGAGAGTGTTATATCCTCCGGTCCCGGATAGTCGGCAAATATTCTCGTATTAATCAGCATGGCCCTGCGGGCTGGTGGACTGAACCACCCTTGATTCAATCCGGCTTCCGGCTCGCATGCCCCAATGTAATACCACTGGCCGTCCGCCCAGGCTTCTACCCAAGCATGATTGCTGTCACAGTGAGCCCAGCGTGGTGTGTAGACCTGACGGGCAGGTATGCCGATGCTACGAAGAGCGGCTACCGCCAGCGTGGATTCTTCTCCACAACGGCCGCGGGCATTCCGAATCATCGTCAGCGGCGATATCGTTCGCAGATCACTGCCAATATAAGTCGCTTTTTCATGACACCAGTAATTGGTCTCCAGAATGGCATCCGCCATAGATAACTTCGCTGTCCGGTCGGCCAACTCGTCAAAGATAATGCCACGGAAATCTTCAATATTCTCTGTATTGATTCGATAGGGAAGCACAAAATGCAGAAACAGATGATCTGGTACGCGCTCCCCCCAAGGCACACGCTTGCGAATGTCCAGTGCCCGACGCACATGACTGAGGAACAGTTCCCCATCATAATCAGCCAGGTCGTTCACTGGCATGTAGGCATACACATATTTCAAAGCCCATGCCTCTTCTTCAGTTAATGGCTGCTGAAACACATGAAACAGCTTATCTTTGCGGGCATCCGCAAAGTTTAACTTCTCCTGGAACTTCTGCTCGATCCGCTCCAAGGACTGTGCATCCATCGAGAACACTAAGGTTTGGCTGGTCATCGCTAGCTCACTCCTTCCACAGCTTTCCGTCTTCCCGAATACAGATTAAGGTGGTGCCGTCCGAGGAAGGCGTACTAATCTGGAATAGGCTACGGGTCGTTTCAATTACAGGCTGACAAATCAATGATTCCTCACCCATAAGTTGCTTCACATCTTGTGTAAATTCACCATGGGCTTCAAAATAATTACGTTCACGGTAATAGAGTCTGCGAAGCTCCCATTTGATTCGTTCATCTTCTGGCAGCTCAAAGGACTGATCCATTCCGTCATCCGAAAATACGACATATCCCCATAGCTCCGGATAATGCATGTTGATAATACCCATGGGCGACCAGACCCAGTTGTCCTCCGGATAAGGTTTGCCTGTATCCGGATTCAGCACCTTGCGGTATTCACCATCCTGCACCTCAGTCTGCCATTCCACCCGCGAGAAGTTGACACGCCAGAACTCGCCCGGTGCAGGAGGACGGTTGCCTTCGGCACATTCCTTTAGGCTGGTCCAGGGAATCGCGACCTCGACGCTCCATTTCATGTTATCGGAGCCAGGTGTGTTCAGCTCCCCATCGATATGTACGGCCGTCTTGAGACCGCTGATATCCCAACCGTTGACCGGAGGTCCACCATCCCGATATGGCTTCACCAATAACAGGTCCCATACCGTATTCAGCGCATTGATCTCGAACTCATAATATTGATGGGTATCCCCGTCGGGATCGATAAAAATCTCAAAATCATTGTCATAGAAAATAACAGAATCTCGCTCGGTCAACGTAGCCCATATCTGATCTTCAATCAGTTCGGCAGCAAAGTAGAAATAGTCGTCATCCCACAGCATTTTTACCCGTGTCTGTTTCCCGGGCTTCGGACGAAGATCCCCTTCGATATCAACGAAATCATCCGTCCAATCAGCGGCATCCCAGAATGCCTTATCTACGCAGCCATCCAGAACCAGCGGTTCCTTCGCACGCTTGCATATATAATGTTTGGGAGCATACTCAATCTTTGGCTCAGGTACTCCACTTTGGTTCATATCGCTCTCTCTCCACTTCATGAGGGAGGGCATGCATCTATAGGTGCATGCCCTCCCGTAATGTTAGTTATGAGTAACAACGGCTCCTGAACCGCCGTACATTTCCAGTTCCTCGTCGAATTCGAGCTTAAGAACCGTCACCTGCTCATGTGTGTCCTCCGGGGTCATTTTGATCCACGTTGTCCCCGGGATATTGAACCAAGGCACGCCCCCATGAATCTCATGATTAAGTTCTTTGCCCGAATGCAGCACAGTAATCTTCTTGATCTTATTGCATAGTCCCTTGATGCATACATTCTCTTTTGGATCGTCATAAACAAACAGATACAATGTCTTTCTGTCCTCGGATACGGTACTTCCCCCCAGATAATATCGAGGCATAATACCTTCGCCCGTTCCGAAGACGGCCTCTTCATGGGTTCGGATCCAAGCTCCCAGTCCAAGCAGAATATCCTCCTGCCTCTTATCGATAGTGCCATCCTCGCGCGGACCGATATCCAGCAGCATGTTGCCCCCCATTGAAATACAATCACAGAACATCCGAATGATCTGATTTAACGATTTGTATTTATGGTCTGTTGGCACATAGCCCCATGATGTGTTGATCGTGGTGCAGAACTCCCATGGTCCCTCCGGTCTTGTAATCGGAATGCCTTGCTCCGGCGTCTTATAGTCCCCATAACCTTGAAGGCGGGAGTTGATAATGACATCCGGGTTAAAAGATTGCAGGTAATGCTTGAACTCCGGCAGATTCCACTGCTCGGCACTTCGCTCCCAGTCCCCATCGAACCACAGCAGATCCACCTTACCGTAATTCGTCATGATCTCTTGCAGCTGGTGGTTATTGAACTCAAGGAATTTCTTCCATTTCTCCTGATCCTGAACACCATCCACAGGGCTTGAATGCCGATTGACACCGCCGAGATCCACCGGTACCTTTCCACCTTCAAACACGCTAGGATAATCCGGGTGCGACCAATCAATCAGCGAAAAGTACATCCCTAGATGTATGCCCTTCTCCCGAATTGCTTCCGCATATTCCCTCACGAGATCCCGATTCGCTGGTGTCTGCTTAACGACATTGAGGTCACTATACTGCGTATCCCACAGAGCAACACCGTCATGATGCTTCGTTGTCAGCACGGCGTATCGGGCTCCGGATTTCTCAATCAAGTCCGCCCACTTCTCCGCATTAAACTTCGATGCCGTAAAGCCATCCAGCTGCTTCATGTACTCTTCGTAGGAGATCCTTCCATTATAGAAGGACCACGATTCCGAAACCCCGTCCACAGCATAGATGCCATAGTGGATGAATATTCCCAGCTTGGCCTCTTCAAACCATTTCTGCATCCTTGTTCACACCTCTTTCTGGAGTCCTTGTTCTTATTGGCCTGTGTTCCAGCGATCGTAGGCACCTTGATACAGTTCAACGATACGGTCGCTGCCCATTTTTTTGATCTGCGCAATATACTTATCCCAGTTCTCAAGCGGCTCCTGGCCTGTTACGAACTTCGCTTCCATCTGCTTGACGTACGTATCCAGATCAGATAATAAAGCGGTCGCTTCGCTTTGCTCTTCATTTGTTAAATAAACGTTAGGGAATGGTGATTTTCCGATAGGCACCAACTTCTCTTGATTCTGCTGGTCAAGCCATTCATCAAATTCGGTGCGAAGACCTTTCGCTATATCCGGATCATTAATACCCGGTGTCAAAATGCCATAGTTCGGCGTGATTTTACCGCGATATTCCTCACGATCCCCGCCGCCAGGAACAGGCAGCCACTCTTTTACGAGATTTTCCTTGTCTTTGAATTTCCACAGCAGACCTTCAGGACCTTGATTGAACAGGGTCGCCCCATCATAGCTGTACATATAATCAATCCAACGCATAGTTGCCTCAGGGGACGGGTTGCTGCTAGTAATAGCAAAGGTACCACGTGCCGATATGCCTGGGTGTTTACCGTATACAGGTGAGTCTGCGATCTCACTCTTCACGGGTGTCATCAGCGGATGTTTCGTGCTAGGCTCGCCGCCGAGTGTGAAGTATGGATGGTAGTCATTAAACAGCGCAAGCTTGTTGCTTTCGCCTTTTGCTTTTTTCTGATCGCCGGTTTGGGAGAAGGTCTCATGATCCAGCAAATCTTCTTTCCACAAACGGTTCATGAACGTCAGATAACCTTTGTAGCCTTCTTCTTGATAAGGATAGTGAACTTTTCCGTCCTTATCCGCGTAGATTCCTTCGTTGTACATTCCCCAGAATCCGAAGAAGTACATACGAAGATCGTCCAGTTTTACAGAAGTAAGCGGAATTTCGTCTTGTTGTCCGTTGCCGTTAGGGTCTTCTTCCTTAACACGCTTCAGGTACGTATATAATTCCTCCGTAGTCTTAGGTTCCTCTACATTAAGTGCTTTTAGGAATTCCCCGTTATACCACATCGGGCCTCTGTACCACACGGCAGCCGTATCGATAAATGGCAGTGCATACATATGTCCGTCAGGCGTTGTAAATGATTTGCGAACATCCGGATTTTCGTCGAGAATTTTCTTAATATTCGGGGCATAGCCCTCATCAATGTATTTTTCCAGCGGGATCAGAATGCCTTGAGTTCCATAAGTAACCTGCTCAGCTGGCTTGAGATCCGCAGCATAGAACATATCCGGTAAGTCGCCGCTTGCGAATACCAGGTTCTTCTTTGTTTCAAAGCTGTCGATCGGCGAAAGCTGGTACTCCAGCTTGATGCCTGACAATTTCTCCATCTCTTGCAGGACTGGCATCGTGTTCCAGTCGGCAACGCCCGCATCCTGGGACATGACCTTTAACGTAAGTGGTTTGTCCACAATCGGGAATCCTTCTTTTTTGACCCCTTCGACATTTGAAGTCACAGAACCTCCATCTTCATTGGAACCACAAGCTGCAAGCAATGCTGCGGATAGGGTAAGGCAGAGTACAATGGATGAAGCCTTGCGAAGCTTTTTCATGACGACAACTCCCCTTTTTTAGTGTGGATTATGGTTTAAGATCATCCCTTGACGGAACCGATCATAACACCCTGCACAAAGTAACGCTGAAGAAATGGATAAATCGCAATTACAGGTAAGGTTGAAACAATAATGACGGCATATTTGACCAGCGCAGCAATTTCCGCTTTGGAATTCATCGCCGTTGCTGAAGAGGTATCGATAGCTCCACCGCCCTGCGCTGCCATCTCCTGAAGTACCAGGATTTGGCGAAGAAAGAGCTGCAGTGGATACTTCGAGGAATCATTCAAGTAGATCATGGCACTGAAATAGCTGTTCCAGTGTCCGACGCCGTAAAAGAGCGCCATCACGGCAATGATCGGCATGGAGAGCGGAAGCACAATTCGGATGAACAACCGGGTGTTGGTACATCCGTCGATATGGGCCGCTTCCTGCAGCTCCTTGGGAATGGTCGATTGGAAAAACGTACGGCATACGATAATATTCCAGATAGATGCAGCTCCTGGCAGAATAAGCGCCCACATGCTGTTCACCATACCAAGATCCTTAATCAGCAGGTAGCTCGGGACAAGCCCTCCGCTGAAAAACATCGTTACCATAAACATCGCCATGAAGAATCCACGTCCCACAAAATCAGAGCGGCTGAGCGCGTAGGCTGCCGGAAGAGTGACCATCAGGTTGACGAGTGTACCTACGACGGTATAGATGATCGTATTTTTGTACCCAATCCAGATGTTGGTGTTCTCAAATACGCGGGCATACCCTTCAAACGTAATTCCTTTGGGTAGCAGCCACATCTCACCGGAGCTTACAAATTTGGGATCACTGATTGAGGCGCTAATGATGTATAACAGCGGGTAAAGCACAATGACGAGCGCTATCGTCAAATAGATGTAGTTGCACCATAAGAACACTTTATCGCTTCTGCTTTCCTTAACCGCGGTTGACATGTGTTTTCCCCTCCTTTTACCACAAACTGTTTTCACTGGTGCGACGTGCAATTTGGTTCACCGTAATCAGCAGAATCGCATTTACTACCGAGTTGAACAATCCTACAGCTGTGGAGAAACTGTACTGTGCATCGACCAGACCGGACCGATAGACAAATGTCGAGATGACATCGGATGAACCCATGTTCAACGGATTTTGCAGCAGCAAGATTTTCTCGAATCCGACGCCAAGAATACTGCCCATATTCAAAATTAACAAAATGGTGATCGTAGGGATAATCGCTGGAATGTTAATATGCAGAATCCGTTTAAACCGACTCGCACCATCCACCACGGCAGCTTCATGCAGTTGCGGGTCCACACCCGAGAGGGCTGCAAGGTATATAATGGTGCCCCAGCCTGCACTCTGCCAGACACCCGAGAGTACGTACACCGTCTTGAACCACGCAGGGTCTGTCAAAAATTGAGGTGCCTGAAATCCAAGAGCCTCCACCAAATTGACAATCATACCTGACGAAGGAGACAAGAAGGTGATAATCATACCTGACATGACAACGACCGAAATAAAATGCGGTGCATACGTGACCGTCTGAACGGTACGTTTGAAAAAGGAGTCCTTTACTTCATTGAAGGCTAACGCCAGAATGATTGGCAGCGGAAAACCTATAGCCAGCTCATACAAGCTGATACTGAGGGTATTCCATAACAAATCCCAGAAATAATACGAATTAAAGAAGCGGATAAAATGATCGAAACCAACCCACGGGCTTCCCGTAACGCCAAGCGTTGGGATAAAGTTTTTGAATGCGATTTGTATGCCGTACATCGGCCCATAATGGAAAATCAGAAAGTATAGAAATGCTGGCGCGATAAACAGGTACAACTCCCAGTTTCGAATCATCCTTCTCCCTAATTTATTTTTCTTGCGGTTCGGAATCGTGTGCACCGATAGGTTTTGCGACAAGGCGGACTTCCCTTCTGGCTGCATCAGTTGTTTCCTCCTTTTCTAAATGAAAATCCGTCCGTTTTGTAAGAAGAGCGAAACACTCCTGTTCAAATGTAAGGAATGAGTCCCGGACCACATTTCTATCATGTGAGGCTCTTGCTTCCCTCTCAATTTGGTAACGCTTACATACTGAGTTTATGAATCATTTCCGAATCCGTAAATATGCTATTTCGATCTCCACTCTTAAAAACACGGAAAGTGCTGTTAAAACAAGGGTTTACGCTTTTGGTTCCAGCTTGTCATTGTCATTTTGGAGAAGTAAAACATGTGGAATTTGACCCATTTCCTTCTTGAAGTTGTCGTTTGGAGTAGCTTCGCATGAACTTGAGAGATGTCAAATCTGAATGAAAGTTGAGAAACAGACCTTAAAGTCAAAACCCACATATGTTTAGGAAAGAGGTACTCCATGTGTGTAGGTCGCATTCTGGATTCACATCGGTCATACAGGTCGCAAGGTCTTAGCATACACTGAGCATCGCCATCTTGACTGTAATAGAAGTTTCTCTTCATTGCTGCTGCGTTTCGACCTCCTTCTCATGCATTGGTCCTTACAATGTCTTTCCGGTCTGCTCTCGTAATGGGCGAGGTGTACCTTTTTCTCTTGATGCTTAGAAAAAGTAATAAGGATAGATTTAATTCAATCACATAAATGTAATATTATCTATCATATATTTACCACCTGCATCTAGCTCCCTTATGGCTTGGCTTTATTCTATGAGTTTCTTCCCCGCTCGGTAAATATGTCGTTTTTATCCTTGACTACAATGCACACAAACGCAGATAAACACTGGGTATATCCAGTCATATATGTTGATTTTGCACATGACATGGGGAGCTGGAATGAATGATAATTTCCGAATCAGACCAGAAAAATAGCCGCTCCGTTAACACGAAGCGGCTTTATCGCTTATATAGATATTGATTTACATCTTATAAACGACACCTTCAATGTTATTTAACATCACATTAATTACCTTGATTCCACTTTTTGAATTACTTACGAGTTACAAAATGTGATATATATAAATAGAATCAATACTTTTGAGTCGGACTAATCAAGATTCGGACTGAAAGACAGCCGCTCTCCCTACGCAAGCTTTTTCATATCGATCGTCGGTTTCAGAAAAAACAAAAAAAACGTGCTCCGATCAAGGATCGAAGCACGCTGGCAAGGCTTGATTATTTTCCAGAAGGCTGTGCTTCTGCAGTGTATCCTGTTGGAATGTCTGTCTCTGCGGTTACATCGGTAATAACCATTGGATACATCATGTCCGGGTCAGGTTGGATAATCGTATACAGCACGATGGCACGTCCATCCTTCTCCAGTTTCACATCTTCAATCTTCAATCCATAACCAGGATGAGGCATTTGCGCGGTCAGTTTGACTTTTACCGTCTTGTCATCCACTTTGGTTGATGTCACGGTAGGCACAATCCCCTGTTGGCCTTCGCCTGGATTCGTTGGAGTCGGTTCTGTCGATCCGCCATTGCCGTGCTTATCTACAAATTCAAGTGCATTGAAGATCATGCTTGCAGCCTCCATACGGGTAAGCGACTGATCTGGACGGAAGTTTCCGTCCTTATCCAGTTCAATGATGTCCATGTTCAGCAGGTTCTGGACCGCAGATTTGGCGTCCTTACCGATTTTATTTTCGTCCTTAATATCATTATACAGCATGATCACCGGATATTCCCCGGTTGTATTAATCCCTTCAAGAAGCAAAATGGCAAACTGCTCGCGGGTCATTTTGGCCTGTGGATTCAACTCCACTGGAATGGACAGACCATTCTGTGTTGCAGCCTGAACTGCATCGGCGTACCAGGTCGTTGGACTAATTTTATTTTGTGCCGAAGCGGCAGCGTATTCATTTTTCAGACCAAAAGCGTTCACGATCAGTTGAACACCCTGTGGCTCGGACAATGCGAGATCCGGACGAAATAGATCCGCCGTTACTCCATTAACAACACCCTTGGAATGTAACGAGTCCACAATCGTTTTTTGTCCTTCATCTTTTACATCCGAAAATGCAAGTACCGATGCACCTCCTGCCGTCAAAGACACGCAGAGCGCAAGCGTTGCAGCCAATCCTTTTTTATGTTTCATTTCTTGGCACCTCCATATTTAGTAAACCCAATTTTTGACCTCTTCAATCCTACAGACGGGAGACCCTCCGAAAATGTTTCAGTAAAATCGACATCTGGTGAATAAATGACGGAAATACTGCATATATCCCTTACCCTACGGGCGCTGATCTGCTCTCTTTCCATTATGCTTGCTTGCTTCGTTGACATCCTTACCGATTAGCGCAAAAATAAGAATAGAGAATTCTATCGAATGACGGATAAACAGCAAACCGGATCGCATAAAGTAAGAGGGCACGACGCGCTATTATCAGGTGTCGGCCCTTTTCTTGACTCCGATTCCAAACCAACTTTCACCCTGAACAAAGGAGAACAAATCTTATGTCCAAGAAAGGATTACTACGAGGCTATGTCATTGCCAACTGGCCCGTATATCTGTTCGCTGTACTACTGATTATTGCCTCCAATGTGGGTCAGGCGTCCTTACCCCGAATTCTGGGCAGTTTCACGGATCAACTCATGCAGAACACACTTCAGATGAATACGGTCATCCGGTACAGTCTTTCGCTTTTGGCTATTGCCATCGCTTATAATCTGTTATTCGGTACCGGACAATTCATGATCATGAAGCTTGGACGCCGCTTCGAATTCATGACACGCGAGCGCATTTTCGGCAAGTTTTCCGAACTTAGCGAGTACTATTTTTCCAAACAAGGAAATGGGAAACTGCTCAGTTACGTCATGAATGATGTTACCTCTGTACGTGAAGCCATCTCCAACGGCGTCACCATGATGACCAATGCAACATTTCTATTATTATCTTGCATCGTGATGATGCTGCTCAGCGGAATCCCGATGAAACTTATTCTGATCAGTATTGTGCCTTTGCTGGCCATTCCCTTTCTGGTCGTTTTTTTCGGTCCGCGAATTCGCAAGCGCTCTCGTGATGTGCAGGATGCTCTTGCAACGATGACGGAATCCGCAGAGGAACAGCTCGGTGGTATTCGTGTAACCAAAACATTTGCCATTGAAGACAGCGCCCGTGAACGTTTTGGGTTCACAGTAGATGCAATCAAAAGCAAGCAGCTGCGGCTCGTTCGTCTGTCCTCTCTATTTCAGGCCTTGCTACCACTGCTGGGTGCCATTTCACTGGTTGTCTCCCTGCTTGTCGGCGGAATTTTGACGATGCAGAATTCCATTACACTCGGAAGTTTTGTCGCATTGACGTTATATTTGCGTATCATCATGGGACCGCTTCAACAAATCGGTAATGTGATCAATACTATGCAGCGTTCTGGAGCATCACTGGAGCGGGTAAATGATCTGTTGACGGAAGTGCCTGACGTGCGCGAGCTTCCCAATGCGACCAGTCTCAAAGCCGTGAACGACATTACGATAGAGAATCTGTCCTTTTCCTATCCCGGCAGTTTATCCCCAGCGCTCAAAAACATCAGTCTGAATATCCAGGCAGGACGAACCGTGGGCATTGTGGGCAAAACAGGTTCTGGTAAAAGTACCTTTGTGAAGCTATTGCTGCGTACATATGAGCCGCCTGAAGGCACGATCCGTATTAACGGAACCGACATCCGGCAGCTGTCGCTGGAAAGTCTGCGATCCCGTATTGCCTATGTACCGCAGGATGGATTCCTGTTCAGTACAACCATTCGGGACAACATCGCTTTTAGTGACCGCGAGGTTCCGCTGGACACCGTAGAGCACAGCGCACGACAAGCGATGATATATGAGAACATTATCCGATTCCCTGATCGGTTCGATACCCTGCTGGGCGAACGTGGACTCACGTTGTCTGGCGGTCAGCGTCAGCGCACCAGTCTGGCGAGGGGGTTGATCAAAAAAGCGCAGGTGCTCATTTTGGATGACAGTATGAGTGCTGTGGATGCCGTCACCGAAAGTGGCATTCTACGCAGCCTGCGTGAGATTGGTAAAGGCAAAACAACGCTGATTATCTCCCACCGGATTAGTGCGGTCCGTCATGCCGACGAAATTATCGTTCTGGATGAAGGCCGAATCGCTGAACAGGGAACACATGCAGGTCTGATGGCCGCAAAAGGGTTATATGCTGCAACCTATCGTTTGCAAGAGGAGGGATTACATCATGACTGACCGTAACGCTGAAGTTCGTTCAGATGCCGGAGCACAAGCACCGTCAGGGCATGGGTCCGGTTCCGATGCAGGCGCAGACCAGAGTAAGCGCACTTCCTTCAAAGCGATGATGTCCTACGCCAAACCCCATAAATGGGCCTTTGCAGGTATTTTCCTCTGTTCGCTGCTCGGCATCTCCGCCGATTTGCTTCAGCCTTACCTGGTGAAGATTGCGATCGATGATCACCTAGCTATTGGTCAGACTAGTGTAGGCTTTCTTGTCCAGTTGGCAGCTATCTTTTTGGGGCTGGCTGTAATCAGCTTTATTTTTACCTATGTACAAAACAATCTGCTGCAACATGTCGGTCAGAACATCGTCTCTCGCATTCGTAAGGACCTGTTCAAGCATATCTCCAAAATGTCGATGTCTTTCTTCGATCGCTTCCATATTGGCAGTCTGGTGACGAATGTATCCAGTGATACGGAAACGATCAGCAGTTTCTTCACCCAGGTGCTGCTTAGTCTCATCCGAGATGGCATGATGCTGGTGCTCATTATCGTCTTTATGTTCCAGCTCGATCCGGTACTCGCAGGGTACTCCCTCATCGTGTTGCCTGTGATCGCCATCGTTGCCGTATTATTCCGGAGCCAACTACGCAGGGCTTATCAGAATGCCCGAACTCGTCTCTCCCGTTTGATTGCATTCACGGCAGAGAACCTATCCGGCATGTTTTTGATCCAGGCCTTCCATCAGGAAGAAGAGCAGAAGAAAAGATTCACGGAACAGAACCAACTTCACCTGAAGGCCAATATCACACAAGCTCGTTCCAATGTCATATTCAACCGGACGTTTGATATCCTTGGCAATGCGGCGCTCGTAATGATGGTCTGGCTTGGAGGACGTGCCGTGCTGGGTGAATCATTGCAGGTGGGTGTGCTCTATGCGTTTATCAGTTACATCCGTCAGTTCTTCCAGCCAATTAACCAGATCACCATGCAGTGGAACACATTCCAGTCGACCACCGTATCCATGGATCGGATCTGGAACATTCTGAGTACCCGTCCGGAAGTCGCTGACCCCAAACCCGGGACTGCCTCCACACTTGAACCACGGAACGTGATGGGACAGATTGATTTTAATGATGTTTCGTTCGGTTATCGGGCAGATCACCCCCTGATTCAGCATATGAATCTGCATCTCTATCCAGGTGAAATGGTGGGCATTGTAGGCACTACAGGAGCTGGCAAAAGTACGTTGATCTCCCTGCTCAATCGCTTTTACGATGTGAATCAGGGCAGCATTGAAATCGATGGCATAGACATTCGCCATTTCCCGCAGGCCAATCTTCATCGGATTGTTGGTCTGATCCAGCAGGAACCATTCCTCTTCTCGGGCTCCATCATTGACAATGTACGAATGTTCCGCGAGGATATTACTAGAGAGCAGGCTATTCAGGCCTGCCGATTCGTCGGAGCACATGCCATGATTTCACGTTTGCCACAAGGGTATGATACACGTCTTTCCGAACGCGGAAGCGGTCTGTCCGCCGGAGAACGTCAACTGATATCGTTTGCCCGAATTGTGGTCTTTCAGCCCCGAGTGCTTATCCTGGATGAAGCAACCGCGAATCTGGACTCGCATACCGAACAATTGGTGCAACAGGCGCTGGAATCCGTCTCTCAGGGAAGAACAACAATTGTTATTGCGCATCGTCTCTCTACGGTCATGCATGCAGATCGGATTCTCGTTATGGAGAATGGTGAGATTGTCGAAGAAGGCTCACATCAGAAGTTGATCGATGCTGAAGGGGTATATGCTGATCTTTACACCCATGCGCGTGAAGCCGGTAATGATTCAGCTATTTCTGGATAGCTCATCGAACCAAGTGGGGTTAAATAAACGTTGAACGTGCCGCTCTGCGATGCAGGCGGCATGTTTGATATATTTTCTGGGAAATGATGTTAAGGAGGCGTATTTATGAAACCTGAATTATATAAATCATCAGAGTCGAAGCTGGAGCATCGACAGATTGGCTATCGCCGTTTCACGGCTGTATGGAAAGGAGCAATATGTCTTCTGTTCTTGCTATTATGTGTCACCCTGTTATGGATCATCTATGAAGATCACGCCGAACAACTGGAGACATTATATTATTCCATCGCAGCCATTCTTGGCATGTGGTTTATCGGGCCCGTATTTTTTATGTTTCTGTCCCGGGCAATCGCAAGTTCCCCTGTGTTATTATCCTGGAATGATGAAGGGCTTCGTATCCTTAAACGGACCATTCCCTGGAATGAGATTCGTAAAATTGAGATTGGCTCTCCCGCCTTCAGCAAATGGATATTGTCTGCTTCCCCCATGATTGCCCTGTATTTGAAAGACGGCACCCGGCGTCATATCCAGACCGATCATTTGCTAACCAAAAAAGAGCTCAGTCGAGCAGTTGGTCTTCTGCAGGAGACGCTGCGTGAGAAACAGCAACAGGACATCTGAAATTCAGCTCACATCATTCCGACTTTTCGATACCAACAGACAGGTTCATTCTATAATTTCCATACGTTAAAATGGCTTCCAGCAAACTGCCAAGCTGCTCCATTGTTCCTGTGCGTACGATCATCAGATAGCAGCCCTCTCCGCTGACACGGTGAACCTCCACGATGTCTTCACGTGCAGCCATAAATTCACGGAAGGCGGCATGTAGGTCGCCGGAATTCAGAAAAATCATTACAAATGCCTGCAGGCCCAAGCCGAGGCGTTCCGGGTTCCATTTTACCGTATACCCTTCAATAACACCCAGATCATGCAGCTTGCGTACTCTCGCACCTACAGCCTGTCCGGTCAAATGCACCTCTT
Source organism: Paenibacillus sp. GL_099_B (assembly GCF_057835695.1). Lineage (NCBI taxonomy): Bacteria > Bacillati > Bacillota > Bacilli > Caryophanales > Paenibacillaceae > Paenibacillus > Paenibacillus sp. GL_099_B. The sequence continues at coordinate 1,300,159 of NZ_CM174430.1, read as the reverse complement.
CGCCGATCTCTTTGTGAGAGCGTTTGGAGTCCCGGATTAGGCTTTTCAGTATGCGTATATCTGTATCATCAATCGTCTCATTCATCTATTTTGCAATCCTTTCAACTTGAAATTAAAGTGGCCTGTTTTCTTTCAGTGTGTTATTTACGCCCATAAACGGGTTGTATAACATATAGGATAATAACATTAATTCCCGAAGGAGTGCAGGTTCAATGAAAATTCAATTGATTCGTAATGCTACATTATGGTTGGAATATGGGGGGTTGAATATACTGGTTGATCCCATGTTGATGGATAAAGAAGTGATGCCTGCTTTCCCGAACACACCCAATGAATTACGCAATCCAAGAGTCTCATTACCCGAGACGGAAACGGATTATGTGAATCCCGATCTGGTGATCGTTACGCATACCCACCCCGATCACTGGGATGAAGCAGCAGCGAAGCAGCTCCGTAAGGATGTACCTCTGCTGTGCCAGCCAGGAGATGAAGCCGTGTTCACAGGAGCCGGATTTACTAACGTTACCGCCGTGGATGATAAACATGAGTACCATTCCGTACGTTTTGCCCGCACTTCAGGACATCACGGAACCGGGGAAATCGGCGAACGTATGGGCAAGGTGTCTGGTTTTGTATTAGAAGCTGACGAAGAACCTGTCTCCTATATCGCCGGGGATACCATCTGGTGTGAAGAGCCAGCCGAGGCCATTCGTCAATATCAGCCTGAGGTGATTGTGGTGAACGCTGGCGGTGCCCGCTTCCTGCAAGGGGATCCGATCACGATGGACGGACCTGACGTAGCAACCGTGAAACGCTATGCATCGGATGCTCACGTCATCGCTGTGCATATGGATGCCATTAACCATTGCATGATGTCCCGCGTGGACCTCGCCAGTTATCTGGCATCCGAACAATTAGACGGACAGGTGCTCATTCCACGCGACGGCGAGAGCTTTGCGTTTGGACCGGGGGCCGGGTTGAAATAAAGTTCTTTGATGCGATGAGTGACTTTTAACAAACGGAGTACACTCCAGTAGTTCTCTCCATGGAACACGAAAAAAGCTGGATGCGATTCGTTCGCATCCAGCTTTTTATTTGCGTTTATAGTTGAGGAAAACAGCGATCCGAAGATAGTTCCGCCATCGGAGTACACTGTGTAACCCTGAATGATTCCCTCGACTCATTTTACCTATTACTGAACTTTCAATCGGATTACGTTCCACGAAGCTTTTGCCAGACTTGCCGTGATCAGTGTATCCGATACTTCTGCATCACCGCGGTTATGAGGAGCGACGCGATTCGGCTGTGCTGCGGTATTGGCTGCTTTTAGATCATCACTTTCCAGCACAATATGCTCAATCAAGCGGCACTTCCCAAAGCTGCGCAGATCCACTTCAAGCGGAAGTGATTCTTCTAGATGACGGTTTACAGCGAAAACAGTTACTTCACCCTGCTCCTCGTTATGCACCGCAATGCCCTCCAGATAAGGAACATCCGTAATTTGTTTGGTGTCATATTTTGGCGACTGGATCAACGGCACAAGTGCTGTTCCACGTCCAAACACGGAAGCATGCATAAACGGATAGAAGATCGTCTGTCTCCATGCAGCACCACCATTATCCGTCATGATTGGAGCGATAACGTTGACGAGTTGTGCCAGACACGCCATTTTGACACGGTCCGCATGTTTCAGCATGCTAATCAGCATACAGCCCACAAGCAGTGCATCTTCATGGTTGTATACGTCCTCAAGCTGTGGCGGAGCAATCTGCCATGGGTCCAGCTTCTTGTCACTATCATTGGAGTGATACCATACGTTCCATTCATCAAAGGACAGGAACATGGTCTTCTTGCTGCGCTTCTTCGCTTTGATATAATCACAGGTCGCTTTTACCGTCTCAATAAAACGATCCATCTCAAGGGAACGCGCAAGGAATGTTGGCGTATCCTGCTCAGCATTACCGTAATACTGGTGGAGCGACAGATATTCAACATGATCATACGTATGATCCAGTACCGTTGCTTCCCATTCCGGGAAGGATGGCATACCCAGGGATGAACTTCCGCAAGCGACCAGCTCAATCGTTGGATCTGTCCACTTCATCACTTTTGCCGCTTCAAGTGCAATCCGTCCATACTCTTCTGCTGTTTTGTGACCAATCTGCCACGGACCGTCCATTTCGTTGCCAAGACACCAGGTTTTGATGGCATGAGGCTCTTTGTATCCATGTTTAATACGCAAATCACTATAATAGGAACCTTCAGGATGATTGCTGTACTCCACGATGTTGCGGGCTGCGTCTACTCCCCGTGTTCCCAAATTGACGGCCATCATCACTTCCGAATTCGCCTGTTTGGACCAATCCACAAATTCGTTGAACCCGAATTCATTGGTCTCGATTGTTCTCCAGGCTAGTTCCAGTCTGCGTTTGCGTTCAGACACAGGCCCAACCGAATCCTCCCAATTGTAACCGGATACAAAGTTGCCGCCAGGATACCGCACAATCGGAACCTGCAACTCCTTAACCATCTCCAGCACATCTCCACGGAATCCCGCTTCATTCGCTGTAGGATGACCCGGCTCATATATTCCACCGTATACGGCACGTCCCAGATGTTCAATAAATGAACCGTATAAACGTTTATCAACTACGCCAATTGTGAAATCCTTGTCTACCGTCATTTTTGCTTTTTCCATCGTGAAGTTCAGCTCCCTAAGATTAATATAAAAATTAATTGATAATCTATGGATCAACGTTCATATTTATATTAAAATCGATTATGGCACCAATTTCAACCTGAATTTTGCAAAATGTTATTCTTTTGACTGGATTTATGTTTAACTTAATTCTATAAAAATAATTGATATGAGTTAAATCGATATTCACACGTGCACGAAGAGGACAGAAAAAACCTGTAGAAGCGTAGCGGTCGCCTTTATCACCGGATTTCACCCATTATACATGGGGAATCAAAGAAATCCGGGGATAACAGCGATTGGAAGGTTATTCTGTCAGCGTAGTGGTCTCGTGTGAATAACACTAGTTCAACTCATATTACCTGGAGGAACAGATGTGATTAGAGCAAATACCGATGCAGAATGGCTGCCCCTATATGAGGCACTCGCGAGTGAAGTCCGTCTGCAGATTATCAGGCTTGTCGCAGAGACCCCAATGAACGTGAAGGACATCGCCGCATCACTCGGCCTGAGCAGTGCAATCGTAACGATGCATGTTCGCAAGCTTCAGGATGTGGGCATTATTCAGTCCAAAATGATTCGCAAGGATGGTGGTACGCACAAAATGAACAGCCTGGCTGTCGACTGGATTGGCATCTCCATGCCACAAGAAACTGGAGCTTCCCGCAAGCTTCATGAAGTAGCAATCCCTGTCGGACATTATACCCATTTTGATGTGTATCCGACATGTGGTCTGGCTACTTCCAATCAGGTCATTGGACAATATGATGACCCACGCTATTTTCTAGATCCCGAGCGGATGCACGCCCATATTCTCTGGTTTGGTCGCGGATTCGTGGAATACAAAATTCCAAACTATATCTTGTCAGGACAACAGATCAGTGCCATTGAATTGTCACTTGAAATAGGTTCTGAAGCCCCTTCGGTCAACCCAAACTGGCCTTCGGATATTACCTTCATGCTCAACGGTATTCGACTCGGTGAATGGACAAGTCCTGGAGATTCCGGAAATGGACGAGGCATGTTCACCCCGGAATGGTGGAGCGACAGTGTCAATCAATACGGCATGCTCAAAGTGCTGCGGATCACCCATGAGGGCACATTTATTGATGGACAGCATATGTCCGAAATTACGCTTGCGGATATTCCCGTGGAACGCAACCAGTGGACATTGCGCCTCTGCGTGGAAGAAGATGCGCAGCATGTGGGTGGGCTAACGTTGTATGGTCAAGGATTCGGCAACTATGATCAGGATATTCTGTTCCGTCTGTATTACCAGGACTAATAAACAACAAAAAGAACCTTTCATCCCCCTATAGGCAGAGATGGAAGGTTCTATATGATCATTATTTAATAAGCATGCTGGAACTTAAAGTGCACTTCCACCAAACAAGAAACGGTACTCCCAATGTTTGCCGGAGATATCACTAATCGTTACACCGCCGCCAGCGTTGGAATAGGTGTGCAGTATTTTGCCGTCACCCAGATAAATTCCAGTGTGGGTAATCTTAGCAGTAGATTTGTTCACACTAGAGTATGATGAAGCCGAGCTACCTTTGTAGGACATAAAGTACATCAGATCACCGCGTTTCAGATTTTTCCAATTGGTCTTTACGGTACCATTGGCTTTCACATAGGCTCCTTGTTTACGCGAATCGGCTGGAAGCTTAATTCCGAGCGCATCAATAAATGCCTGGCGGACAAAGCTTGAACAATCGAACGTAGCCGTACTGTTACGACTTGCGCCAAACTCATAAGGCGTCCCCCAATATTTCATGCCAGCAGCTATGACTTTCTCCACAGAAGCACTGCCTGTAACTGAACTTCCTGTTGTCGTGTTGCCTTTCACGGCTTGTGTATATTTTGAAGAAGATGATATGTATCCTGTCCGGTTACCGGAGTCCGTAACTTTATACCAGCCTGATCCGGATTTTTGCACTACCGTGACAGTCTCTCCTTTTGGCACCAAACGAACAATGCTTGCGGAAGAAGATGGCGATGTACGCAAATTAACGCCCCAGATGACTTTAACTTTTGAATTATCAACTGCCGCTGCTGATGCAGGTGTCGTTAATGCTCCTGTTGTCAGACTTCCCATCAGCATCGTTGCTGTTACACTTGCAGTAATGATCTTGCTTTTCCAGTTCATGATGTCGTGTTCCCCCTGATGTTACAGAATTTTAACCTGGCCTCATTCGCCGGGCTTGCCCCATTGTAAAACGGGCTGTCCATAACGATCATCAGTCCAAAGTCCTGTATTCGATCAGGCAGGCTTGAGCACTAAGAATCAGGGAAACCTCTCACACCAGTTGGCTAAAACTGCCGCAAATCTCTTCTTTTTCAAAGGTTAAATTATTGTAACTATTTGCTACGCTTCGTTTTACGCAGAAATGAGGCCTAAACCGCGCATCACTTAGGACATGCGTCATATGACCTATACTTTAATGTTTAAATTCTATATTTGGTAAACATTACTATGGTTCATTTCCCGATTATGAGCACCTGTAATCCTAAAATCATCATACAAAAAGCCGGAGATCTCTCCCCGGCTGTACTCTGTCTCAATATGAATCGACTATGGCTCAATACCCCAAGCGTTGACTCCACTAATATAAGCGGTCACTTTGTTCCAGGCGCTAAAGGCCGTTTTGGAAGCATCAAAAGAATAGTCGTTGGTCTGATCAAAATTCGTCCAGTTGTTCTTCGAGAAGCGCCCCTGGATAATTCCCGTTTCTGCTCCGGCAGCCAGACTGCCTGCCCCGGACTTAAAACCAATCTCCAGATACGTATCCGCTGTCCCTTTAGCCGGATCTACCGTCACAAATTGAGCTTCAACGTTGGCGCTGCCAATCTGAGCGTAATCACACCAGAAACTCAGGTCTGATGCACTATCCTTCGTAAAGTAATACCGCAACTTCACCTGGCTCAGATCCACTGCTGTCGTGCCTGTGTTCTTGATATTGAACTGCGGGGTCACCGCATTGCCTGACGTCCCTGAACCACCATTGCGGTATTGTACTTCAAGTGCACCTGTTGTTACAGGAGGCGCTGTTGGTGTCACCGTCACTACGTTGGACAAGGTCTGCCCGCTTGCATTTACTGCCACCACTCGGTAATTGTATGCGGTACCGTTCACTGCCGTGGCATCCGTGTATGTCAGCGCCGTCAGACCTGTAGCCAGATCGGCGTAGGTTCCACCTGCAACCGAGCGTTGTACCTTGTAACTTGCAGCTCCGGTCGATGCGGTCCATGTCAGCACAGCCTGATTATTGCCTGCCGTTCCCGTAAGGGTTAACACTCCCGGTATAGAGGTTCCCGCTTGCGGTGTTGCAGAGGCCTGAGCAGAAGGTGCAGATTCACCCGCCGTATTCACTGCGGTCACCACATAATAGTACGTTTTTCCATTGGTCAGTGCTGTATCTGTGAAGGTCGAACCGGTAACACCCGTTGCTACGGAAGTATACGGGCCACCGTTCACCTCTGCACGTTTTACCGTGTAAGAAGCGGCACCAGTGGATGCGGTCCAGTTCAGAGCAACCTGCTCACTGCCTGCTGCAGCTGTCAGACCCGCCGGAGCTGCTGGTACTTGGACCACTGGGCCTCCTGTGTTACCCAGGAGACGATCATATTCGCCATACGCGGTAGCCATATCCACCTGTGACCAGAAACGGTGATACGTAAAGGTTGGTGCGCCATTTTCCCATTTTTTCGTTGTTGGATTATAAGACGTTTTGTACAGATTATCCAGATAAGCCCATGCAGGATCTTGCTTGATGGCTGGACGCAGGTCAGAGTAGCCAATGTATACGCCATTCCCCCCTTTGGCTGGATCAGAAGGTACACCTGCCGTTCCCGGAATCGCGTTGCCCTGTCCGAAGGTTCCCGTCCAGTTTGCCGGAATGTAGATCTCTTTGGCGAAGAAGCGGAAGTAGTCTTTACGGACTTCTTCGGTGACTATTCCCACTCCATCATTGTAATCCCACGCCGTGTTCAATAGTTTCTCGGCCATATCTTTGGCTTCCTGTCCTTTGGCACTGAGTACGCCGCCTTCGGCTTGAGTCCCCGCAGCAAAGAACGTCAGGGCTTTGATATAGCTCCCCAGTACGCCTGTATCCTGAGCAGGATCTTTGGTTACCACATGGAAATTCGGATTTTGCGTAAAGGCACTGAACCCATTCCATTTATCCGGTTGCCCCTGCCATTCCTGGCTGCCTGGAATCCAGAATTCGCCCGGTGCAGGTGTAGTAGCAACCTGTGCATTGGTACCTCCAAGTATCCGTTGACCTGCCGCATTCAGATAATATCCTTGTGCATCCGTCACCGGACGCTCATCGACGAATACATAATCCTTGGCCCAGTCGACCCACTTGGTAATGACTTTTTTGGCCATCTGGAAGTTCTCAGAGCTGAGATCCCCGCTCTCAGCAAGGATGTAATACATCTCAGCTACACGCTCGAGAGACCAAGCCTGGAAACCAAACCACGTGTTGGAGTCGGGGTCCCGATATACAGGAGCTTCCTGATAAGCCATGTCATAGAACGTACTGGTTCCAGCAGGATAAGCTTTGTAGGAGCCATCAAACTGTTCGTCGCTCCACCGCCAATTGCCCCTTCGTGAGACTGTAACCAGGTGTAGAACTCCAATTGGCGCTTCAGCGATGCATTCCAATCTGCCTTGGCTGTTGTCGATTTTGGAATCAGGCCGCCTGCCGGATCAGACAAGGCATAAGCTGCCACCGGATTCTGGTAAGCCTGATGCGTATGACTGGCTCCAATCCGCCAAGCCCAGTTCCCACCCTCGCCAAGGCCGCCGCCCCATGAGGTATACCATGCCATCAGATACATATTAGAGTCTTTGCCTGTACCGGCAGTTGGTGTGCCGTTCTTGGCACTTCCGATCTTCTGGAAGTACTTGTCGTGCATCCCATAGCGCAGATAGTCACCCATCTTCTTCGCTTTGTCCAGATACGCTGTATTGGTGTAGCCCATCTCCTTCGCCCAATACAGTACCTGCACCGCACGTGCGTCAGCATCCGTTGCGTTGGTATAACGCCACTGGGCTGCCGGTGTCTGGGTCTCCTTGGTGAACAGGCTCATGAAACCTTCGCCCGTTTTGCCAAACGTTTTATTGTCTTGGGATGGGTGTGGAATGGCTTCCCACACAGACTCCTGCTCTCCACGCTGAAATGTATTCACGTAAGCTGCCGTATGATTCGGATTCAGCAGGTTACCATACCCGTACCAATTATCCACATCCAGCAGCCAATGCATCAGGTACGTCTGATTGTTGCCGTAGGAAGATTTCAGCTCGGCATCAAGTGGGTCTTTTCCGGCCGCATATTGACCGTTAATGGCAGAAGGATATTGATCCGGAAAAGGTTTTGCCGCTGCATAGGTGGCCGGGCTGTTCGGATTGTAATAACTCATCGTAGGCTGTTCTTCCTTGCCGTCACCTTCATTGACAGGGATGATGTATTTCTCCATGCTGTCCCAAGCCGCTTCCAGTTTGGACCAATCTCCCGTATAGTGACCATACATCGTTTCCAGCCAGAGCCAGTAACTGTATGCCTCGGATGTCGTCATGTGCCCATAATCAGGTGCCTCGCTCATCAGCGTTTCAATGGAATGATAGGGAATGCCCTCTGGAGAAAAATAACCGTTCGCCGGATCTTTCAGCTGATCATACAATTGCAAAAATCGAGCTTCGTTTATTCCGTCCGCCTGAGCATCAATGGTCTGCTCTTCGGCATAAACCGTTTGGGGACCTGCCCACAAACCGGTGTACCCGGTCAGCATAACGGTCCCTGCTAGCATGGCAGACAAACTTTTTTTCGCAGCTGATTTCAACATGTATATACCTCCCTGGAATGGTGAAATTCAATTAGAATTACCGTGGGTCTGCCCATGCTGTTAAACTCCCTGTTAGGTTACGGCTCAATGCCCCAGACTTTCGTACCTCCCTGAAACCCAGTTACTTGATTCCATGCGGCAAAAGCAGTCTTGGTTGCATCATAGGAATAGTCGTTGCTCTGATCGAAATTGCTCCAATTGTTCTTGGAAAAGCGCCCCTGAATCACACCCGTCTCCGCTCCAGCAGCCAGGCTGCCAGTCCCGGATTTGAAGCTGATCTCCAGATACGTATCCGCTGTGCCCGTTGCCGGAGTCAGCGTGAAAAATTTGCCTTCAATATTAGCCGTGCCGATCTGAGCATAATCACACCAGAAGGTCAGATCCTCTGCACCGTCCTTGGTAAAATAATACCGGAGCTTCACGGTACTCAGATCAATCGCCTGAGTGCCTGTGTTTTTTAGATTAAACTGCGGAGTCACCGCATTGCCGGAAGTACCTGACCCTCCATTACGATATTGCACCTCAAGCGTGCCCGTCGTTACCGGAGGCGCACTCGGTGTCACCGTCACGATATTGGACAACGTCTGTCCGCTCGCATTCACGGCGGCGATTCGATAACTGTACGCCGTTCCATTTACCGCTGTTGCATCGATATAATTCAATACTGCCAATCCAGTTGCCACATCGGTATATGCACCACCCACAACGGAGCGCTGTACCTTATAAGTCACAGCTCCCATTGCTGCCGTCCAGGTCAGAATCGACTGGGCATTACCTGCCGTACCGCTTAATGTCAGTGCGCCAGGCAACGATGTTCCAGCCTGCGGCGTGGCAGAGACTTGTGCAGAACCGGGCGATTCTCCGGCTGAATTAACAGCCGTCATCACATAATAATAGGTCTTCCCGTTGGTAAGCCCCGTGTTCGTGTATGTCAATCCATGTACATCTGTCGCTACAGAAGTATATGGACCCCCATTCACCTCGGCACGCTTCACGTTGTACGATTCTGCCCCAGGTGATGCTACCCAGGTCAGGATGATCTGAGCATTCCCTGATACAGCATGCACGCTAGAAGGTGCAACAGGAGTGACAACCGGTGTAACACCAGGTTCCTGACCGTGTATCCGTATTCCCGCATCGTAGACTGGGAGATATACGCTCTTCGCCACATTACCTGTGCCCAAGCCCTGGAATGAATGATCATTATTCGCATTCCAGGCGCCTTGCGGGCCGGTAATGCGGAACTGGACCTCTTTGCGATAATGTCCTTCCCCGCCTGGATATATCTTGGTTCCAGTAAAGTCCGCCGTAACAGCGTAGATTCGTTTCGCTGCATCAACCACAACCGGTTGGGATACGGTAGCACCCTCGGCGTATGCGGTTGTAACCTTGACATCAGATACAGTATATCCTGCAGCGTAAACTTCACTTAGATCCAGGAAATAGCGAAAAGATAACTTATCCCCCATCCGCGCAGGCCAGCCGGAACGATTGTTCAGTTGAGCCTTGATTTCCGTGTAATTGGAACCGGATGCCTTCACGGCAGCTTCGACAAAGAACTCATCCGTCTTCACTTCCGGAGTCGGAAAATTCGCGATGGGCTGATCATTCTGGCCGAATAACAGATTCATCTTGGCTAATGCACCTGTAAAGCCTGCATTGTAATCGGTTGCCACCTCATTGCTGACATAGTCACCAATGGAATCGGTATAGGCATCCGTTGCATCCGGTCCACCAACCATCGCTCCGTACAACGTGTGACGGTGCTCTGAAGGAGTATTTTCATTGTTCGTCCATGAACTGTGAGAGGTCCGGTGATGAGGGTGCTTAGGCGGATTCTGACCATAACCGACCACATAACTGCTCTGGCGAGGATTATCCCCCAGAATGTAGTTCATTTGAGAGACGGCAAAGTCCTGATACCTTGCTTTCTTCACCGGATCACTGACCCAGTCGGAGTATACAAAAGCAATAAAAGATGCATTTGCTGCATATCGGAGCGATCCCCATGTATCAAGCCAGGCAAGCCCGCCCGGTGTATACTTGATTCTTTGTCCATTCGTGCCTACAGACCAATAATCCAGATTGCGCTCCGTGGATTGAATGAACCTCGTCGCTTCTGGCATGTTCAGACCTGACGTAATGCGAGCCAGCAGAATCTGGGCTCCGTAATGTTTGTCATCCCAGCCTTGGGTCCATGTATAGGCCCAGTTCCCGTTCTGTCCATCCGCTTGCCACAGATTCGCCGTAGCAATCGCCTTGGACAAGTAAGCGCTATCATTTGTCGCCATATATAACCATGCTGCAGCCCAGGCGAGTTCATCATAGTAACCTGTCCATGAATTGTAGAACGATTGGGCATCTGTAATGCAATCCGAATATTTGCCTCGATACGTATCCGCGAAGCTGTAAAGTTCCTTCGCATGCTGAAGCAGTTTGTTGGCATAAGCCGGATCACTGTCACGGAACACAATGGATGAAGAAGCGAGTGCCGCTGCGGTTTCTCCCGCAAGTTCACTTCCCGGACAGGATGCATCGATCTTATAAGCAGGACGGTTCATCTGCATCACTTCAGCCGGTCCCCACCAGGCATGGTCTGTATTGCCCGCTCCGACCTGTCCCCATAATTCATTTGGTTTCGTATGCGCTTTCACAAAATAGTCTGTGGCCCATCTCAAGTTATCCTTAATCTGCTCCAGTTGCCCTGCCTGCTCGTATCCCTCACGGTATTCCACAACAGACCAAGCTAACATCGTAGCTGAATAGGCCATGGGCAGACCAAATTTCACATGATCTCCAGCATCGTACCACCCTCCGGTCAAATCAACCCCAACATCCGCTCCATCATTTAATCCGGAATCACCACGCCATTCCACCCGATTGTCTTCCGGCAATTTCCCTGAACGCTGAGTTTCATAGAAATAAACCGCCTTCTGTAATGCTTCCGCATAGTTATGATTCCCGGCAGCCGCATCTGCCTTGCCATTCCATGCCTGTATGGATGTACTTCCTGCCAGTAGCCCTGCCGATAACGCGAGAATAGCGATTCGTCTCCACCAGCTTCCCTTCATCTTCAACCATTCATCTCCTTTTGCAATAGTCGTCTCGTAATTTTTTCAATTACACTGATGTAATGACCCGCTCCTTTCTATGGTGTGACTCCATGTATTTCCACCATTAATTACCATTATAGTCCTTTGCTCCAGTTGCAATATCAGCGCTGGTGACTTCTGAAATAACATTGTTGTGACATGTTTGGGTAGTGATATAACAAAAAAGACTGCTCCTCCTATCGCATGATGCAATAAGAGAAACAGTCCTGATATTTCGTATAACCCGTGCTACAGGCTGAATATGAATCATGCCATTATCCAGTCTGAACATCCTGTCTTTTGGAGCATTTACACTCTGAATTTGTTGATTTGCTCCTGCAACTCTTCAGCCATTTTGGACAAAGAACCCGCTGACGAAGCAATCTCTTCCATCGAAGCCAGCTGCTGCTGGGTTGCGGCAGATACATTATGTACCCCGCCTGCTGCTTCTCCCGCAATGTTAGAGATCTGATCCACATACCCTACAACTTCATTCGTACTAGCAGACATTTCCTCTGAGCCTGCAGATACTTCCTGAATTTCACCAGCGACCTTGTTCACTACATTCGAAATCTGTTCAAATGCTTGTCCCGCCGCTGTTACAATCTCAATTCCGGCCTCCGTTTCATTGCTGTTCACTTTTACAGCCTGCACGGCATGATCTGTATCCTTCTGAATCAATTGGACAAGATCCGTAATTTTTTGAGCAGATTCAGAGGATTCCTCGGCCAGCTTACGTACTTCTCCGGCTACGACTGCGAAACCACGTCCGTGCTCACCTGCACGTGCCGCTTCAATCGCTGCATTTAATGCAAGAAGGTTGGTTTGACGGGCAATATTGTTGATAACCTCGGTAATCGTACCTATCTCTGCGGAACGTTCTCCCAACCCTGTAACCAGTTCTGTCAGAGATGCAATGGAATTTCGAACAGATCCCATCTGTTCAACAGCCTGCTGAATAATCATGTTTCCTTCGGCAGACTGATTCGCTGCATCAACGGCAGATACGGATACACTTTGAGCAAGCTCAGCAATTTGTTCCGAACCAAGAGCCATCTCACTCATCGCCTGTGAAGAACGTTTCACCATATCTACTTGATCAGATGTACCAACGGCCAATTCCTCCACCGTTTCAGAAATCTGTTCCGAAGCCCTTGTATTCTGCTCTGCACTCGCGAGAAGTTCTTCCGAGGAAGCAGCTACCTGTTCGGATGTCATCGATACGGATTGAATCATCTCCCGCAGGTTGCCTGTCATCGTATTGAAGGAAGCCGCGAGCGTTCCCAGTTCATCCTTGTTTTTGAGAACAATGGTTTCACTGGTCAAGTCACCATTAGCAATAAGCATGGCTGCTGCATTCATCTTCTGAATTGGACGTGAGATGATACTTGCAATGAAGAAGGCAATAAACATGGCGACCAGGAAAGCAACAATAGTGACTCCCAATATAACATTAAATGCTTGTTCAGCAGACTCAACCGATGAATTCGTTGCTGCATCCGACAGTGAGTTCCCCATCGTGATTAATTGAGCAATGGTATCATTCGCTGTATACCATAATGGATAGGCCTCTGAATGCAATCTGCTGGCTTCTTCGTAATTGTTAGCCATGCCCAATTTCATAAATTCCGGCATTTTCGCCAAATACGCCTCATAGTTCGTGCTAAATGTATTGTACATTCCCACTGCTTCGGTATTGCCTGCGATAAGTGAAACCAGTTCCTTGCGCTCAATCGCAATCTTGGCTTGGAGCTGTTCCAACACTTCATTCATCTTGGTGATTTCAGTTGGATCTGTTTCGACAATTACGGCAAGAGCAAGCCGTTCAACGTCGGAAACATCACCATTCATCATCCCGAGCAAGCTCACACTGGGCATCCACATCTTGTCGATCTCATCGGCCTTTTTGGACATATCATGAATTTGGGTTAACGCATAAATGCTTACAAAAGCCAGTAAAGCCACTACCATTAGAAATCCAGTCAGTAATTTCATTCGAATTGTTAATCTCAATTTCCCCGTCACGTTTCCCCGCGCGTCTTTCATGTTCCCCACTCCTCAACTAGTACATATTTATAGTATATCGACACGTATCGTCATGAATTGTATATATGAGAATTCGATTTTTTGTAAATTTCAGTTAACTTCGAAATAAACACAAAAAAAGCCTTAAGTCTTTGGCTCACCAAAGACTTAAGGCTTTCATATCCGAAACTTCTCTTCCAATCCCTACTATATTCAACCATTTCTAACGGAAAATCCTCCGATGAATGTTAATGAAGAAATCGGGAATCGACTTGGTATAATTACGCGTAGCAATCAAGATTACACTGACCAGGCTACCCAGAATGAACCCGCCCAAAATATCCCCAGGATAATGTACACCTACATAGACACGCGAGACTCCTGTCAGCACAGCAAGCAACAGCATCCATCCTCCGAAGCGACGCCCGATAAAAAACGAAGCTGCAGCGAGCGCAAATACAAAGGAAGCGTGTTTACTTGGAAAAGATGGATCTGGCACATGCGGAACCAGTTGATTCACCGTACCTTCCATGAACGGTCTTGGATGACCTACCACAGGTGAAATTCCCCATTTTGCCAGACCAAGTGCTACGATCGAAGCTACACACGCATAAAATACAATTCGTTGCTTCGACGGATTGCCAAGAAACCACACAATCACAAGAAGTCCTATCATAACCCAGACCGCATATTCAGCCGATGTAATCATAAACCAGTCCAGAAACGGAATACGGTCTGCAAACTGGTTGATCCAATTAAATACAGATTGATTCATAACAGTCGTTTAATACCTCCATTACACAAAACACGATTATTTTTTACATAATAAATATACACTAACTATTTGTCAAACATGTCGCCTAATAACCGAACTTTCGAAATCAAAGAGGACATTTCTCTTACTTTTTGTTAAACTAGTTTGGGTTACATAATAGTTCATTCATAGAAAGGTGAAGATTATGCTTAAGAAATGGTTATGGGGGACATCCCTAACCCTGGCACTTGCCATTGCCGGTGTCATTGTATATTACGGATACTCGATCGTTCATTTTGCCAATAGCATCTCAACCGCTTCCGAGACTTCCTCTTCTGACACAAACCAAAATACGGACACCCCAACTACCCCTGTTCCCAAATGGGAAGGGAAGGAACGAGTTAACATTTTGCTGCTTGGAGGTGACACCAGAGGGGATGACGCCGGCCGTTCAGATTCGGTCATGGTTGCTTCCATTGATCCGGTATCCAAGAAAGCCCATCTCTTCTCTGTTCTGCGTGATACATATGTTGATATTCCGGGACACGGCAAGAGCAGACTCAACGCGGCCTTCTCTTACGGCGGAGCGGAATTAACCAAACAAACGGTCGGTGACTTGCTCGGCATCCCTATTCAACATTACGTGTATACCGATTTTATCGGATTCATGGCGCTGGTTGATGCTGTAGACGGGATCGATATTGATGTGGAGAAAGACATGTATTATACCAGCAAAGCAGATAAACATATGTACGATATTGACCTCAAAAAAGGACTTCAGCATATGGACGGTAAGACTGCCCTCCAATATGTCCGATTCCGGCACGATGCCACATCAGACTTTACGCGTACCGAACGGCAGCGGATTTTCATGACTGAGCTGGCTAAGAAGATGCAAAGCACTACTTCACTCTTCAAGATTCCTGAAATATTGGAAGCTGTCGCTCCATATATCGAGACAGACCTCAGTCCAACACAGATGTTAAAATTGGCTTCGCTCGGATTCGATATTAACGTAAATGAAATCGATAAACAGCAGATCCCTCCTAATAAGTTGCTAACCAATGAACTTGCAGGTTCTGCCCAGGTACTCGGTGTTAATAAACCGAAACTCCAATCATACATTCAGAATTTGTTTGAGGAAGATGCGAAATCCTCAGAGGATGAATCAACAAAAGTACAAGACTTAAACTAAATTGAATGGAAACAAAAAGAAGCAGGTATCGCAATGATACTCCGATTAAAAAGATGGCTGCCGCCATCTTTTTTTGTACCTATTTTCCCCATTTAATGCAGTCTTAATGTTCAACAGGTACCCTTAAATGATGAATTCCGGTTACACGAAGGAGGAATACATGTGAATAAACCGCGAATCGTGGAATGGACACAACTGCGCGGCCTTGCGTTTCTCGCCATTGTGATGCAGCATAACATCGCAGAATATATATATCGCGCTGATATTGAACAACCTGATTCCATCATGCTGACCATGATTTATCATCTGACTCGTTTTGGTACGCCGACATTCGTCTTCCTGTCCGGTGTAATGCTGTTCTATCATCACAGTCATACCAAACCGGATTACCCCAAGTTTATCCGTAAGCGGTTTGGAGATATCTATGTGCCCTTTGTGGTATGGACGTTCATCTATTGGTTGTTTGTCCGGATATTCACCCCCGAGTTCTGGCTTTCGGGTATGCCTGACTTCCGCAGTCTTGTTCGTGAACTTTTCCTCCCCCAGACGGGATATCATCTGTGGTTTGTGATTATGGTGTTTCAGTTCTATATTCTGTTTCCCCTGTTCCTTGCGGGAGCAAAGTTCATTCAGAGACGTATTGAAAAAGTTACACGCTTCACCCCAATGCAATCCGTCATCACGCTGATTCTCATTGGGATGGCATTATACACTTTACTTATGAAATGGTCCTACTACGATATGGGCGGGTGGACAGCTTCCTTACCACAACCCTGGTCGGGTTTGCTGCAATATCGCTCTTATTCATGGGTTATGTACTGGTTTTACTTTTTGCTGGGCGCAGTCTGTGCCTGGTCAGTGGATAGCTGGAGGAGTTGGACCGCAAAGGTATTGCCCTGGATGGTCTGTCTTTTTATCGGTATGTACATCTGGCTTGGATATGATGTGCTGCGGGGATCGGGCGATGTCGTTAACCTGAATATATCAACCTATCTGAAGCCAACAACCTTCATCATCATCATGGCCCAGATGTTCATGTTCTATGGGTTCCTTGTACTGCTGCGAGGCAAAGATACACCATTTCAGCGTCTCCTGACGTGGATTGGCCGATATTCCTTTGGTGGCTATCTGGTTCATGCACTGGTTATCTACTGCATCGCGTATATTACCCGGCCACTTACACTAACCGGATGGCATCTACCGATAACATTGCTTTCGTTTCTTGTTACCGTAGCAACGTCTCTTGCAATCAGTTGGGGACTTTCCCAACTTCCTGGTTCTCGCTTCACCATAGGATTACAACGGAAGAAACGCCTAAGTCCCCGTTTGCATGATACTGTTTCTGCGAGCAGAACAAGTTCACCCGAGCGTAATCCGTCAGCCAGGGCAAATCGCAGCCCGGAAACCAACTAATCCTGGTTGTATATAGAAAAAGCGTCTCCCTTCGTGGAAGACGCTCTTTTTCACTTCACTTCTGTGGAAGCGGATCGACCAGGTACAGGTTCGTGAGGACCAGGAGCATGATGTGCATTGCCCTTCTGATTAACGAACCTTTTCAGGTCACCCGTCAACTGCTCCTTCAACTTGTCTACCAACTGCGTTTCACTGATGCCTTTTGCCTGAGCAATCTCAGCCAGTGACTTCCCGCTCTGGAGCTGCTGATGGAGCTGCTCCGGAGTGACGCCGATAAAGCGGGCAATAGCCCCCTTGTCCATCATTGGATGTCTGTTGCCATGGTGAGCGAACTCACGTCTTAACTCCCGCAGTGGTGTGTTGATTACCTTCTTCAGCTTGGTATCCATACCTGCTTTGGCTGCTGCTGCCTGTTCTTTCGTGAGACAGCCTTCTTCGGCTGCTTTATCCAATCGCTGAGAGAGCGAAGGCTTCAACTTCTCCAACAATTGATCTTCACTAAGTCCTTTGCGTTCCTTGGCAATCTGAGTCAACGTTTTGCCAAGCTCCATCTGTTCTTTTAAATCACGGAGCCCAATACCGAGCAGGTCTGCGGTTTCTCCAATCATAAACAGGCCATGACCTGCTTGCATGCAAGGCTTAGTCTGGTTTGTGGAGGAGGATGGTGTCGCAACTTGATCTTCAACAGATCCATTTGGATCAGCGGATGCTGTATAGCCGGTAGATGCTGTTATAAATACGGCTGCCAGTCCGACTGCCATCCATTTTTTCCATCTGTATTTCATTTCTCTTCTTCCTTTCATATGTCAAAATCCTGTGCTCTCTTAGTTTGAGCCTAACTTCCGCTTTTTTATGCCATAAAAATACAAAATGTCATTGTTTTTTTCACAATTCATCACAAAACCTCCTATTTTTTTCAATTCATTTCCGGTATACTGAAAGTAACTTCATGATCTAGTCGAATAGTCCTTAATTACTTTATTATGGGAAGGGCGTAACCAAACGATGCGGAGAGAATGGTTTGATCCGTTTAGATCCGATGTGGAGGTGGTGTTCGCTGCAGCAGAGCAGCTGGTACAGAAGTATCCTGAACCAATGTCAGAACATGCACTAGAACAACTTCATTTGGTCAATCCTTTGTTACGAGATTCGGGTCACAGCTACATCGGCTACATTATTCCATTGTGGATGCAGCTCTCGGATGGTCTACCTCCAGAGAAGGCACACAAACTAAGTACTGCTTGTCTCCTGCATATGCTATATTTTCTGAATCAGGATGAAGTTATGGACGAACAGCCAGAAGATGTGACACTGAAATTATCACTGGGTAATCTTTACTACGTGGACGCGATCTGTGCCTATTCAGAGCTATTCAGCCTTTCTTCCCCGTTCTGGACGTATTTCAGACAGTATGTGGAGGATTGGGCCATGAGCGTCACCGGTGAGAACTCTATCGATTATTTCAAGAGAAGCCCGCTATTAATCGCCCAAAAAGCCGCCCCACTTCAACTTGGAGCTGCTGGCTCACTCCTTCTTTTGGAACAGGAGCATCGCATTACTCCGGTATGTTCTGCCGTCAACATTGCACTGATGACTCTCCAGATGACAGATGACTTCACAGACACGAAACAAGATGCTGTGCATGGAAATTACAACAGCTTCCTCTCCCACATATCCGCAGCACTGGAACATAACTACCCGGCTCATCCTGTAAGCGAACGTGTACATGATAATGTATACAATACCCAATTGATGAACTCCTATGTAGACATTGCTCAGCAATATAACATCAGACTAACATCTTCTAACTCGGGAATTTCGCATCTCGAAGCATTTAATTCCTACTTATGCGGCATTCTGGGACAAACTGTTCACGACATTGAACAACACAAAAAAATGCTTTTTCAAGGCGGGTTTCATTACTGGATCAGCGAGAAACAACATTTGTCCTAATTACAAAAGAAGAGCTGGTACAGTTGAATTTTAAATATGAAGGGAATGTTGACGATGATGGTATCAGAGAAAACGTTGCACGAGGATATTATTGAAAAGGCCTGGACCGATGAGCACTTCAGACAACAACTGCACTCCAACCCGAAGCAAGCGCTTCGCGAAGCATTTGGCATTGATATTCCTGAACACATTCAAGTCCGTACCGTTGAAGAACAACAGAACGACTACGTTCTCGTGATTCCTCCCAATCCATCCAAAGTGGATTATGACGTAAATTGCGGACCGTGGAGAAGCTAAACGGATTAGATTGATATGTGATTGAACGACACCAGGGGTAGCGAACAAAAAAGCCATCGTACACTTCTGCCGCTCGTCATTCGACGAATGCAGCAAAAGATACAACGGCTTCTGTTCCTACCCCTTTTGTGCTTGTAAAGCTGATCTGCCCATGCATGGCTTCAACGATTCGGAAAGTCACCATCATGCCAAGGCCTGTCCCCTTAATTTTATTCGAGAAATAAGGCTCCCCAAGGCGGACCAGCGCTTCCTCATCCATGCCCTCTCCATTATCTCTAACATGTACCTTGATGATCCCATCCTGGGCATAAGCCCAAATATCAATCTGACCCTGTCCTTGCAGAGCTTCAATACTATTCTTAATAATATTAATAAAAGCCTGTTTGAACTTGGAAGAGTTCCCTCTAATCCATAGATTTGGCGGAATATCAGTTGTTATTTTGCCGCCTTCCAGATTAGCCATCGGTACAAGAATACCTTCAATATGATTAAATTCATCCGCGATATTCAGAGAGACAATATGATCGAACTCCGGTTTGGCAAACGTCAGGAAGTCGGTAATAATGCCGGAAGCGCGATCAAGCTCCTCCAGAGCAATCCGCACATACCCCTTGTTTTTGTTGTCTTCCTGCTCCGTCATGAGCTGAAGGAATCCTCGTGTCACCTGCAGCGGATTACGAACCTCATGAGCAACCGACGCCGCCAGTTCGCTAATGATTTCCATTTTCTCGGATCGCTGCAATTCATTATTGAACAATTCCAACTCTTTCGAGTATTCAAGCACTTTGGTATGTTTTTCAGCAAATCGGCTTCCCAGTATGGCAATAAGTGAGATAATAAAAGCAACCATGGACCATTTCCACCATATCAGATGATATGTTCCATTACGCTGGTAATACCACAATAGTTCAGCAACACTGATTAAGGCAAATGTGCCGAATCCCGTAGCTAGCAAAAGAGCTTCCCGGCTCCTTTGAAGCGCTTTGGAGATGGTGCCGATCATTAAGATGCTCAACAGGATTACGAGAACGAATCCAATTACATTCTGAACCAACAAACTGTAGAGCATGTCCCATTGACCGCCTGAAATAAAATCAATCATCAGGGCAGCCACAGCTACTACTGAATAGATGAATTGGAATTTTCTTAGTTTGGTAAAGATGCCATAACGACCTGGTCCGATAATTTGTTCAAAAAAATAACAGAGTGCAGGCATGCCCATCAGCATAGCCAGGTCAAACAATACGGAATACAGATTACCGTAAACCTGGTAGAACGTATATAAAAACTGTGAATAGGTGATAATCATCGTTCCGATTGAACCCATCACGATACATAGCGAAATCCACATTCCCTTGTGGAATTTGCCCAGGAAAAATGTGCAACTCAGCATCGTAAGTGCCGTAAACACAAAGGTCGCTCCCAATATTACATCAAGCAGTCCATTGTGAATGTACTTTTCCTGTAATGTAGCATATGGCCCAACCTGAACCGTTCCGTAGATGCCAAGTCTGCCTTTCTCATTCTCGGACCATACATACAGTTTTCCACCTGAATTCTCACTCGATAAGGGTAACAACACAGCGTTATTATCATAATTGTAATGATAATTCTCATACACCTTACGGTCGTCCAGATAGATTACAATGTGGTTCCCTTTAATATTCTCAAAACGGATTGCCGAGCTATCTTCGTTTATTTTAGGTATGGTCACACGAGTCCACATGGAACCCGAAGGAGCTTCTACGCTACTGTATTCCAGCTTTTCTGCACCTTGCTTCTCCCAGATCTCCTCCGAACCTTGGACCTCACTGATGAATCCCTGATCGTGTACGTTCCCCCATTTTACTTCCCATCCCGTAATGGATACAGGTCTGTCAACTTCTCCTGCAGTCGCTGAGACGAAGTCATGCGGCAAGCAGAGAATATTCAACATACTTATCCATAAGATGATGATAGCTTTGGGCACATTTTTCATTCACAGCACCTCAAAGTTCTTATTTTCTCTATCCCCAAGTTCTCTCATTTATCATTCGCCACAGTTTAACGTGTCACCTTCTTGTAGGAAAATGAAAATTCACATTTTAGTAGATTTATAGTTTTATTTCCATTTTATTGATAGATTCCGAGTTTTTTCTCCATTATCCGCGCAGATCTTCGAACTGGTTCTCAATCATTTCGCGTTCTTTCTGTTCAATCTTCGTACGATATTCCAACCACTGCTCCGTTTCCTCATCGTCATAGATCGTCCATATATCCGAGAAAAGATAATCCCGCAACTGGACAATCTGTCCTGACCATATCCCGCCTACCCAGAACAGCCCGTCCGGACGGCGTATAACGGTACGAGAAAACCCGGGCGTAGACGCTTTTTGCCCGATTCGAATTTGAGTGATCATATTCCCTAGCGTAAACCAATCCAATTGGAATTCCTCCCTCATATATCCATGTTTCATCATATCATAGGCCAAAGATGAAAAGCTGTAAAACCGACCTGTGCGATTCAATCGTCCCTTCCGGGTTTAATGGTTCCTCAAAGCAAACACTTACTATTGAGGAGTGATTCAAATGAATGAGCCACATAGAACGGTAGAGGTAGAACATAAGGATGTCCAACACAAATCGGATTCAAGTATGGTCGCTTCCACGTTTATCAAGTATGCGGCTTATATTATTATTTTCTTTGGATTCCTGTACTTTCTGGTCAAATATGTATTTCCCAAATTTTAAAGCATATAAGTTGAATCTGTAATCCGTACATCGTTAACTTTCATCCTATATTCATATTTGGGGAACACAAGGGAATCATAATGGGTGCGAGATTACAACATTAGCCCTTTGGGTAACTACGGAATAAGAACCTTTACAAGATAACTGCCCAATCAAACAAACAACCATTAAATATAATCCTCTGAAAGGGAGTGCTACTTATGTCAGACAGACCGATTAGCAATGAAGAGAGCGAACGTTACTACGACCGTTATCAGAGGTCCCGTGATATTCCACTGGAAACCGAAGTCCCTGAAGGTGACATAGACTCTTTTGATGAAGTTACGGGAAAACGTATCGATACCGAAGATAGAATGAATCCGCCCCTTGTAGCGGCTACGAAAGAACCGGAATTGGAGTCACGGACAGCGGAGCCTGCACTCGAATCCGTACCTGATGCTGACCTTATTCAACCGAATAGTCCAGTTGATCCCGCCGCACCCGACCCCAATGCCCTTCACGGGACAGATCTGCTGAACGGCGCTGGGGCGGATGCCAAACCGGAGGACGATATTCCACCACGGCGTTAATCCTCTTGTCACAGCCTGAATTAGGAGGTGCAGACACGATGAAGGATGATGATCACAAGCGACAAGTACATGAGCCCGATAATCTGGTAACCGAACGGGATATTGATCCGAATTTTGGATTGTTCACGGAAGATTCCTTTCCGGAAGCCCTAGCGGATGAGGATCAGCTTGATGCTGTTGAACATGCAATTCCGAAAGAGAAAGTTACCCGAAATGATTCATCTGAGGATGAATAGGAACGCGGACGCATTACAGACTAATGGGAATATAGGAAACCTCTTTGCTAAGAGGTTTCTTTTTGCTGAACCTTCCTAATAACAAAGACTGTATCCTGAAAAAGAGATGGCTACCGTATCCGTACGGTGCCATCCCCTCTCAAATATCCGATTAGCCATTTAAGGTTTTACGTTTTTGATTACTTCGCCAAAGGTTTGCCCGATCCCGGCAACTTCTCCTCCAGTCGGGACCATTTCGCCACAATGGCGGTGATCAGCAGCGCCACTCCATTGATGATAAAAATCCAGCGAATCGGCAACCAGCCACCGAGAACACCACCGATTATTGGCCCCGCCATCGTACCGATCTGGGAAGCCGACTGATTCAGGCTGAATGCTCTTCCCCGGAAGCCTGGTTCAGTCACTTGCACAATCATCGCATTAATCGCCGGGAATACCGCAGCGAAGAACAGTCCATACACAAAACGCAATATGCCGAATCCAATATAACCTGTAGTGAAAAACTGCAGGAGGTTACCAATCGCCCCACCAACGAGGCCAATGATCAGTACTTTGCCATACCCGATTCGCGAACCGATCTTACCCCAGCGCGGCGCCATAATGACCGTAGCTACACCAACCGCAGAGAAAATAATTCCCGAGCTGAGAGAAGCACGATCGGGCTGAATGCCCATTTCCATCACGTATACGGTCAATAATGGCTCCAGAATCATCACGGAGAAGGTACATATGCCCATCATGCCAAGTACCGTAATAAACAATCGATTGGCCCTGGCTTCACGGATGTCATCCATCACATGAGAACGTGCCTTGTTCCGGTTGAAGTTCTCTTCTTTGACCCAGAAGGTTGCGATCAACGCCGAGACCAATACTACGATGCTGGAAAATAAAAACGCATTCCGGTTGCCATAATAGTGGCTTACCACCCCACCAATTAACGGGCCGATTATACCTCCTGTTGCCCCGGCTGTAGACATGATACCGAGTGCATACCCTGTCTTCTCTTCCGGTGTGTTGGTACCGACCAGTGCAATCGCCGCCGGAACAAACCCCGCGAGCAATCCCTGAAACAAACGAACCACGATTAGCGAATATGGGTCCTGCACAAAATAATTGATCAAATACAAAACCGCAAGGCTGTATCCCGACCGGATCAGCATTGGCTTGCGCCCGTATTTGTCAGCCAGTGATCCCCAGAAGGGAGATACCAGCGCACTTGCCAGAAACGTGATGCCAAAGGCAAGCCCTGACCATAACTCCAGGTGATCACGAACGCCCAGATCGCCACTCAGAAACAAAGGCAGAAATGGGATGGAGATGGAATAAGCAGTGCTGCAGAAAAACACACCAATCCACAAAATCACCAGATTACGCTTCCACGAGAAGTCCATATACCCGCACGCCCTTTCCGTTACTGACGCCGGGACTGCCGTGTATTGGAGCGGACGGAACAGACCCGTACGTCCCTGACTGCGGAAGCATTTTCCTTATTTTACACCTCTGTAAGCATTTACACCATCCCTTGACGCCCACAATATCCTGCCTTGCATTGCCATCTTGTCCGCAAAAACGGTATGATAGTTGAGGGATTATCCGAAAATAATTCTGACTAAATATATTATGCAGAGATGCAAGGGGGAACGTTCTCATGTCTTTTCGGTGGAAAAAAACAACAGCTGTGTCGCTGGTTCTAGCGATGCTGCTTATCGTCATTAGTGGTTGTGGGCGCCCTGCAAGCAGTGCGACGGAAACACCTGCTCCAGTAGAGCCTACTGGTCCAAATCCTGTAGCCACAATTGAAATGTCAGATGGGCAGAAAATTGTCATCGAGCTCTATCCGGAGATTGCACCAAACACGGTGAACAATTTCATCTCACTCGCCAATAAAGGTTTCTATGACGGCCTGATCTTTCACCGCGTCATTCCAGGGTTCATGATTCAGGGTGGTGATCCAGATGGCAACGGTTCAGGAGGTCCAGGTTATGCAATCAAAGGGGAATTTACGTCTAATGGTCACAAAAATCACCTGAATCATACGCGTGGGGTTATCTCCATGGCGCGGACAAATGATTTGGACTCCGCAGGATCCCAGTTTTTCATCATGTTAGCGGATGCTGATTATCTGGATAATGCATATGCCACATTCGGTAAAGTTACAGAAGGCATGGACGTCGTTGACGGGATTGCGGCTCAACAAATAGGCGAACAAGACAAACCAGTTACCGATCAGGTAATGAAAAAAGTCACCGTCGACACCCACGGAGTAGAATATCCAGAACCGGTAAAAATGCCTTAACCTTCGGAACGGATCTTAGTTATCCATCTTAATTCACAACCTGTAAGACAAACAAAAGCTCTGTCCTGCGTATTCACGCAAGGCAGAGCTTTATTTAATGTTAACGTTTACATAAATGACTTTATAAAAAATGCCCTCTTCTGGCACAACTCTATATGCAGCAGCTCTGCAACCCGCTGATCTCAATACATCCATCCCATCAAACGCAACCAACCGATGATCGCAATCCATAGCGGACAGCTGAAAGCAACACCCCATGCAAGCCCTTTCAGTAAACTACGGTTTACTTCCACGAACAACGACTCCTTTCTCCAGGGAATAGTCGCAGTATCGGTAATAATATATGAATTTATACCCGTTTTCATTCGTCACGTAACCCCATATATCCTGCTTTTGTTCCGCAGTTTCATGGAATGGGTTTGGTGAACCTGATATAATATGTTTACTGAACGATGATGGAAGCTGATTCATGTTTTTGAGAGGAGATAATTCTATGGCAAAATCCAAAAAACACACCCCTGCTCCCAAAGCAGCACAGGATAAACCGACCACACTAAAGGATCTGCTGAGCAGTGATGTGTTAGAGAAATTGAAAGCTCAGGCTGATGAAGCTAAGGCTGCTGAGGCAGACCGCAAGGAGCAGGAACGACTGCAGGCGGAAGAAGTTCGTAAAGCTGAACAAAAGCGGAAAGATAATGATTTTGAGTACCTGTTGAACAACAGTTCGCTAGACTGGAAGAAACATAAGTAACTTTTGCAGCAATCAGATCATTATGATATCTAAACTACTGAAACAGGGCCGTGCAACGGTCCTGTTTTTTTGTATGGTGCATATGATTCATCACTCTTTAGTCGGGTATGTAGAGATAGAGAGTATACTGAGAATCCATACGATACGGAGGGATCAGGATGACTGAACAACGTTTGCAAGGGAAAGTCGCAATTGTAACAGGAGGTGGCTCAGGAATTGGTCAGGCAACAGCCATTCGTTTCGCTGAGCATGGGGCCAAAGTGTTCATGCTGGATCGGACCCCGGAGAATGCAGAGAAAACCAAACAAACGATTGAGAATGCAGGCGGAGAAGCCCACGTCATTGAATGTGATATATCCAAACCGGACAATGTGCAGAAAGCAATCAATCAGGTGGCAGAGCAAGCTGGACAGCTCGATATTGTATTTGCCAATGCGGGCATCAACGGCACGATGGCTCCAATTGAAACGATGGAACCTGAGGACTGGGATCAGACGATGGGCATCAATATGCGCGGCACGTTCGCAACTGTGAAGTACGCCATACCCCATTTGAAAGACCGCGGAGGAAGCATTATTATTACGAGTTCCATCAACGGTAACCGCGTATTCTCTGGCATCGGGTTCTCTGCATACGCTTCCAGTAAAGCAGGTCAGACGGCCTTTACGAAGATGGCTGCATTGGAACTGGCTCGTTACAAAATCCGTGTCAACGCTGTCTGTCCGGGGGCCATTGATACCAACATCGATGACAACACCTATCCTTCGGACGATCTGAAAGAAGTACAGATCCCGGTTGAATTTCCGGAAGGTCACGAACACCCACTCAAGGGTGAACCCGGAACGTCGAAGCAGGTTGCCAATGTGGTGCTTTTCCTCGCTTCCGATGAATCTTCCCATGTGACCGGTACCCGGATCTACGTGGATGGAGCGGAATCTTTGCTCCGCGGATAACATTAATATCGTGCTCATATGAGTTAACAGCCAAACATCCCGCAATGGTCTGGATATCCAGACTGCTGCGGGATGTTTGGCTTGATATATTTTTATAGCAGAACAAAGAAAAGAGTCCCGTGCTTACTTACCCATCGGTTTCAGATGACTTTTAACTAGGGCGTGTCTTCAAACTCAGGCAAGCCAAACCATAATGGATGCCAGAGTCAAAAAAGCCTTGAACGTACACGCTAATTTATCGTAGCGAGTGGCCAATCGACGATAGTTTTTCAATTTATTGAAGAAGCATTCTACTAAATGACGTTCTCTGTAGACCACTCGATCATAAGGTAGAATCTTTCGACGATTCTTCTTGCTTGGAATCACTGAAATCGCTTCTTGTTCGTCTAAAAGCGTCCGAATCGCATTCGTATCATACGCTCGATCGGCCAATACTTGCTTCATCGTCAGCTTCATAGCTTGAAGAAGCTCATAGCCCTGGACGGAGTCATGAGCTTCACCACCCGTTAATTCAAAACGAAGTGGGTAGCCTAGCGCATCGACCACGGCATGAATTTTGGTGCTTAGTCCACCGCGGGAACGTCCGATCGCTTGCTTGCTTTGCCCCCTTTTGCGCCCGATCCATGCTGGTGAACACGCACAATCGTGGCATCAATCATGATACTTTCCTCGTCAACATCCGAGGAAACACGCTCCAGCACCTCGTCCCAAATTCCTGCTTTCTGCCAACGCCGAAAGCGGGTATAGACGGATTTCCAATGGGGAAAGTGATCGGGTAAATCACGCCATGGGGCGCCTGAACGAGCAACCCAAAGCATTGCATTTAACATCGTTCGGTTGTCCAATGCGGGACGTCCTCCTTGTGGTTTTCGTTCAGGTGGAAACAAATCTTGGACTTGCTGCCATTGTGTATCTTTTATTTCGTATCTAGTATTCATCTAAATTACTTAACCCATGTATTACCATTTAAACAGTTTGAAGACACGCCCTAGAGCGCTGAACTCTTTCCTCTCTTCACTCGATTATTCAGCCGCTCCGGAATGGCAAAGAGCAGTACGTACATTAGGGAAAACATGACTAACGCCAGTACCTCTTCCCCAAGAATGTACAAGGGATAGGGGCCCAACATGTCGAGCACTGAAGGTGTATCCGGTTTGTGTCTCAGGAACATATAATTAGCGTCAAGCAGGACGTCCACGCCGTATACGACTAACGCAGCCACATTCACGAATATCATCGAACCCAGCACAGATCTCCAGCTTGGACGAAGCTGTTCTACCCAAGTCATATAGAGCAACGCCAGAATAATACAAGCGTGAGCCGTAAAAAATTGAATGAAACGAAAATGTGCATAAGCATAACCGAGATTAGGCGTTACGATCGCCATCAAGGCTCCTGCTATTCCTGCGAACAGCAATGCAGAATGCAGCAGTCTGCTGCGTATCAATAATAGCAGCGCCGATAACAATAGTGACAGACTGCATAACTCCAGCGGCAATGAAGTCTGTAGACTCCACACATCCCCATATACATACCAGAGCTGAAGCACAATCTCACAGCCGAACATGACACATGCCAAAGCGATCCGAAAGGTACGGCGTGTGTTGGATGAAAATGAGCGCAGCCAATTCCGAAATAGGAACATCAATATAACCAGTGCAGCAATCACACCGATCGCCCATAGGTGCGAAGTGGAAAACAGCATAAACGGTTCTGCATCATAAGGGTCTAGCCACTGAGGATAAGCCATGCGCCTCTTCTCTCCTTCTTATTACACGAACACAGTTTATCTCTTTAATGTTAACTTTTTCATTTTGTCATTGAATGAGTGCACTGTCCAGATGGAATTCTAAATTAGGATTGTATTTTAAATATCTTTATGTTAAGATAAATTCAATAACAAAACAAACAAAAAGTTAGTAACTTTCTTAACGGAATTATTATAAAAATAAATTAACCACCAGGAGGAATTTATAATGCAAATTAAAGGACTTCACCATGTATCTGCCCTGACCGCACACGCCGCTGAGAATTATCGGTTCTACACCAACGTCATGGGATTGCGATTGATCAAAAAAACAGTCAATCAGGATGATGTTTCGGTCTATCACCTCTTCTATGGAGATGAAAAAGGAAATCCGGGTACCGAGCTTACCTTCTTTGAAATCCCAATGGCCGGACAGACACGTGAAGGCGTGAACAGCATCTCAGCAACGTCACTTCGTGTTCCTAGCGATGCAGCCCTTGCGTACTGGCTACAGCGTTTTGATGAATTCGATGTTCCTCATGGAGAAATCACTGAACGCGGGGGGCGCGCCACTCTCTCGTTTACGGACTTTGAAGGACAACGTCTGATTCTGGTTTCTGATGAGCACAATACAGGTGTTGCAGGGGGCAAACCTTGGGATCAAAGTCCTGTACCTGTCGAGTATGGCATTGTAGGCTTAGGCCCAGTGCATCTTACCGTTAAAGATGCCTCCCTTACTACTCCAGTTCTTACCGAACTGCTCGGCTTCCGTCAAAAAGGGACCTATCCTGCTTTTGTCGCAGGCCAACCCGATGTACTTATCTTCGAATCCGGTGATGGTGGCAGTGGCTCCGAGGTGCATGTCGAAGAACGGAATGACCTTGCCCAAGAACGCCCTGGACGAGGCAGTGTACACCATGTTGCCTTCCGCGTAGATAATGAAGCAGAACTGAAACAGTGGGTGGAACGGGTTCATAATTTCCGATTCCCGAACTCCGGTTTCGTAGACCGTTTCTACTTCCGCTCCCTATACTTCCGTGAAGCCAATGGCATTCTGTTCGAGCTGGCAACCGATGGTCCCGGCTTCGACACGGATGAAGAACTGGCTCATCTTGGAGAGTCCCTGGCATTGCCTCCATTCCTTGAAGGTCGCCGTGCAGAGATTGAAGCGAATCTCAAACCGCTCGATACAGTTATTCGCTAACCTGATCTTACGTCCCAAAAGAACAAAAAAACGATTATCGCTATGCCAGTCCGGAACAACCGTCCGGCTAATCATAGGCGATAATCGTTTTTAATATCTCGTTTATTTTTTGGTTAAATATGAGGTCGTCAACGGAACAAACAGCGAGGAGCCCGGGGCTTCATCAACGATTTCAACAAAGATGAAATCCGTGTCTGCAACATCCACGTCTACCCCAATCAAACCGTCTTCAGGGGCAAGAGATACTGTCTTGAGCGTTGTATTGTTTTCGTCCATAATCTCAAGCTTCTGTGAACCGCCAAGAACAGCCAAATCGAGATGCAGCTTGGCATACTTTTTCTGGGTCATGACTTGGAAGCTCTTGCCTTGCTTGGCTGTGTCGGTATGCAGGTATACATCTTTGTAATCTTTGCCTTTATACGCCGTTTCGGCCGGATCCTTGGTATGCCAATCCGAGGTGCCCAAGGCTGCAGTTCCGAGCGAGCTTAATGTCAGCTTGCCAGTTTCGGATGGTGGTGCAGATCCATTATTGCTGCCAATGTTAACGGATGATGTTGCGCTATCATACGTAATTTCTGTACCGAGCAGCGTGCCGACTGCACGCACGGGCAAATAGGTCGTTCCGTTATAAGTAATTGGCAATACCGTTTTGCCATTGGCATCTTTGGCTGTTACTGTTGTCCCATTTAATTTCAGAGATATCTTGCTGTTCAAATACGCTTTGATCGGTTCCAGACCCGTTGCTGCAAGTGCCCCAGTGCCGATGCCGAGTGTTAGTGTACCCACCATTAAACCCAATACGACCTTCTTCTTCATGAATGATCCCTCCTAAAAGTATGAAATAGATGAGTTCCATCCTTTATACATTTAAACGACTAAAGTGTTTGTGTCAACCATTTCATGGTAAATCCCTGGAATAAAATTCGATTTTGGATAGCACAAAGTGAGGCTAAATGTACATCATTTTTTTCAGCCTCACCCGTTTCCCCCTATCATTTCAGACCGTGGGGACATATTTTTTTATCATTGTTCTCAGCAATTCCTCTTTTCGCTAAACACTCTAAACACTCGAATCAATCAAAAGATTCATAGTACTCATCTTCATACTCTTCCGTGCTGTATTCCAAGTCCACAGCCTGCCACTCGCCATCCTTATAGTCATAGGCAAAGTTCAAATCACCATCATATAAACCCATTCCGTATGCACCGGATGCCGACACAACCAACTTGCCATTCTCCACACTGTAATAAACAACACCGCCGAACTTGAGCTGCTCGTTATACACTCCCTCGCTTGTGTCTTCCTCCATCAGGGAAGGTTCTGAATGAACACCATCAACGGTAACGTTGATCGTCACCTGACCTGGTGTAACACTGACTTTCGAGTTTACATGCTGCTTTATAATCTCATCCAGTGATTGCATCTTCATCTCTTCCAGCGTCTCTGGATCGATAATATGCGCTTCACCCAGATAGATGCCTGTTCCATGACCGGCTGTAAACAACACAACAATCTCCTTCTTGCCATCTCCATTCAGATCCAGTTCGTGCACTTCAGGTTTGTAAGATCCGCCTTCTCCTTGCCATTTACTGAATTCACGTTTCTTGCCGTTCACTTCCAACACCATTCCGTTATATATATATCCTGAACCTTCAACTTTCATGGGGTATAGTCTTACATTCTCATTTTCCGGAGCAACCGAAACGTACTCTCCCTTAACAGGAATCGATTCCTTCGTTGTAAACGCTGCTTCATTCATTGTTTCTATATTGGAGGCCACGACCGCTGAGGTCTGGCTGGATTGATCATCTATGTTAAGCTGTTTTTGCGATTCATTCATGGTTCTGGCAGACGAAGTTGTACTAATCGTCGCTACCGCCAAAATAATCATCAGCAGGATACCTGTCCAAGTTTTCAATATGCTGGGCTCCTTAATCTGTAGTGGAATACTACCATTATATCTTCATTTATCGCCCAAGCGTTGCGAATTTGTTAATGTTTCATAAAAAAATCTTTACATATTTCAGTTTCTACGAAAGAACGTTCGGCTTTAACCATAATAAGCAAAAAAACACCCCGGAGACAGCTCAAGGCTGCATCCGAAATGCTTTCGTTTTGTCCAATAAACGATCTGTTAACTGTCTCAGCTCTTCAGCCGAGGATGAAATCTCCTGCATGATTGCTGTCTCTTCATGTGCCGCATCCATAATCCGTCTCGCCTCATCCGAGAACGATCCGGCTTTCCCTTGAATCTTTTTCACATGACCATGCGTTTGTTCCACGCGGCTGGTCTGTTCCCCAATTTTGGATCCGATTTCATGAGCGCCCTTCATAAACACTTCTACCGTACCTGTAAGCTCCTGCAACGTCTGATCAACAGAGATCGTGCGCTCGGATTCATTCACAACGAGGCCATGCTGTTCATGAATCAGTTGAGCTGTATCTTTAATCCGCTGCTGTACGCGGCTGATCAGCTCATTAATCCGATGCACCGATTGTTTACTCTCATCTGCCAGCTTACGAATCTGCTGAGCCACCACAGCAAAGCCCGATCCCTCTTCTCCTGCACGTGCAGCCTCAATGGAAGCATTCAGGGCAAGCAACCCTGTTTCCTCTGCAATGTTTTTGACGGACTGAGTAATGGCTTCAATATCCGAGGCTTCCTTCTCGAGCAGCACCATGATGTCACGGGAACGATTGTGAGATTCCGTCAGCTCGTCCATTCCTTTCATCAAAGAAGAGAAGGTCTGCTTCGTATGATCTACCGAACGTTCCATCTGGCCGGACATCTCTGTCATACCGATCGACTGACTGTGCATACGCTGAAAATCGTTCAACATTTCATCCGCTGTAATCAACGACTGATGTGATGTCGTCTTCTGCTCTTCCACACCCACAGCAATATGATCCACCGCATCAGACATCATCTCGATCTGCTCCGCTGCCTGGGCGATTGCTTCGCTAAGTGACTGGGCATTCTGTGAGGTTGTACGTGTACTATCTGTAATATCGTTTACAATACTTCTCAAATTGAAAACCATTACGCGAAAAGCATCATATAATACAGTAATTTCATCCTGTGTTCGCCGCTCTGGAATCTCGGCCGTCAAATCCCCCGATGAGACTTGTTGTGCCGCACGGGACAAATGCACAATTGGACGAGTCAACCAACGAGAGGCAAACCAGCCCAGAATCGCGTTCCAGCACACGCCCATGATGAGTACGATAGAGATATACAACCAGCTTGGCATGGAGAACGAGAGCCAGTCCTGAAGGAAAAATATAAAAAAGCCGCTAGTTCCGTACGTAATCAGTGAAATCAGTACCAAACCTGCGACGGTTTTTGCGCCTAAAGTCCATTTCATATTCACACCTCATAGTCCTTTTTTCCTATTTTACCAATAGATAACCAAATTACATGTGATTTAGATCACTGAAAACGACAATTAACCCCCATCTTATTCTTCATGCATGACTTCTCCTCTAAGTGGAGCATAATTGATAAGACGAGTTTTGACTGACTTAACCTTTAATCTGCCAAGGTGATATCCTTAATTTAAATTATTTATCGGCAAGAAGGGTGAAATGATTTAGGTTGGCATCCATTTTGCTTAAATGATATACTGAGTGCGCTTCGGCATTGCCGGAGCTGACCTATTTTTGGATGCCACTGGAGGCGAACGAAATGTCTACAATGTCCACAAGGACGGAGAAAGATTTTATTGGAGAAAAAGAAATTCCCGCTTATGCTTATTACGGAATACAGACGGTTCGGGCTGTAGAGAACTTCCCGATAACCGGCGTTCCTGTACACCGGGAACTGATTACAGCTCTGGCTGCGGTGAAAAAGGCTGCAGCAATCACGAATATGGAGCTGAAGATGCTGCCACGCAAAATTGGCGATGTCATCGTCATGGCTGCTGAAGAAATGATGAAAGGCCATCATCTGGATCATTTTATTGTTGACTCCATTCAGGGCGGTGCAGGCACCTCCATGAATATGAATATGAACGAAATTCTGGCCAATCGTGGACTGGAACTGTTATTGCAGAACAAGGGTGACTATTTCCACTGTAACCCGAATAACCATGTGAACATGTCCCAATCCACCAATGACGTGATCCCAACTGCACTGCGTATTGCTGCGTATCGGTTGTCCGAAACGCTGCTGGATACGATGAAACGTCTGCAGGATGCGTTCCGCAAAAAAGAACAGGAATTCAACGATGTAGTCAAAGTAGGTCGGACACATCTTCAGGATGCTGTGCCTATTCGCCTTGGACAAGAGTTCGGTGCCTATGCGCGCGTTATCGGACGTGATATTGAGCGTCTTGAGTTCGCAAATCGCCGCCTGCTCACCATTAACTTAGGTGCGACGGCTGTAGGCACAGGTCTCAACGCTAAACCGGAATACATCGTCAAAGTCACGGAGCATCTGTCCGATGTGACAGGATTGAATTTGCAAACGGCCGAGGATCTTGTGGATGCCACACAGAATACGGATGCTTATTTGGAATTGTCGGCTGCACTGAAAGTATGTGCTGTCAGTCTGTCCAAAATCTGTAACGATATTCGCATGATGGCTTCCGGTCCACGTGCAGGATTCAATGAGCTGCGTCTACCACCGCGTCAACCAGGTTCGTCCATTATGCCAGGCAAAGTGAATCCGGTTATGGCGGAAGTGATCAATCAGGTATCCTTCCAGGTTATGGGGAACGACCATACGATCTGCATGGCCTGTGAAGCGGGTCAATTCGAATTGAACGTCATGGGCCCTGTTATTGCGTTCAACTTGCTGCAATCGCTGAAAATCATGAATAACGGCATCGACGTCTTCACTCGTTATGCCGTTGAAGAAATGGAAGCAAACCGTGAGCGTTGTGCATTGATCATGAAGCAGAGCTTTAGTGTAATTACAGCGCTCAATCCACATCTGGGCTATGATGTGGCAGCCTCCATTGTGAAGGAAGCGTTGAAGACCGGAAACACCTTGCAGGAAATCATTCTGGAACGGGGTCTACTGACACCGGAAGAACTGGAAGAAATTTTGCATCCGGAGCAGATGACTACTCCTGGTATTGCAGGTGAGCACTTCCTGCACAATATGGAACGGTAGTAAGCTGTTTAAATTCAACTAATGAGTGTTTACATTGACACTCCGATGATAGTACAACCTTCCGATCGCTGTTAAGTCGGAACGAATAACCCCCGCAGACCGTTACCACGGCTCGCGGGGGTTACTTGTTTAGGATATATAATGAAGGCAAACGTCATTCATGCCCAGCGCTTCCGTTCAAGTGAAGGCAATATCTGAAGCTCTTCCCTGTATTTCGCAACCGTTCTGCGGGAGATAACGATGCCTTCATTCGCGAGCAATGCCGTGAGTTGGCTATCCGAGTATGGGCGTTCTGCCCGTTCAGAACGAATCAACTCTTTCAATCTGAGCTTCACCGCCGGCGCAGAGGCCATTTCTCCGTTCGTTGTTTCCAGACCTGAGGCAAAAAAAGCTTTGAGTTCAAAGACACCATGCGGTGTCTGAACATATTTCCCATTGACCGCACGGCTCACCGTCGACTCATGCATGCCGATGGCCTCGGCAATAATCGCCAGATTGAGCGGCTTCAAACCTGCAGGTCCTTCACGCAGAAAAGATTCCTGTTCGCTCATGATCGCCGCCAGAACACGCA
This sequence comes from Paenibacillus sp. GL_099_B, assembly GCF_057835695.1. NCBI lineage: Bacteria > Bacillati > Bacillota > Bacilli > Caryophanales > Paenibacillaceae > Paenibacillus > Paenibacillus sp. GL_099_B. Next base: position 1,264,708 of record NZ_CM174430.1, on the reverse strand, counting down.
TCAGAGTTCGGCGACGCATGCGTACACTGCGAATGATCGCTCTCGCCTCTGCTGCCCGGCCTGACCAGACCACATCTGCATCAATCTCCTTGATCCAGCGGCAACAAGCTTCGTTCAGGGATACCCGCGGCACGCCCGCTGAATTCAACCTTAGAGAAAGCTCATCATTTCTTATCTGCACAACGGCATCCGGAATAATATAATGTGCACGTTCCGTACACCCGATAGATCGGCAAGGTTTCGGGTCCAAACAAGCAATATAGTCATAGGCTGCCTGAGCCTGCTGTGACGAAATCCCCAGTCTTGTTCCTGCTCTGCCTGGGTGGAAACGAACCAACTCCTCCAGACCTTTCGCCACCATGTGCTCCGCATGCTGGTTAGCTAATGGATCACGCCTAATCTGAAGCAACAAGCATTCACGCAAGTTGCGTGCTCCCACACCTGCCGGGTCCAGCGACTGGAGAATGTCCAGGGCTGCTTCAGCCTCAGGCATCGATATTCCCCTTACCGATGCAACCTCAGTCAATTCCATCGGTAGATAGCCATCATCGTTGACACAACCAGCCAAATATACAGCTGTTGTCTCCATTGCAGGCGGAAGATTCTGCAACCGAACCTGAGATATCAACAGATGTTCAAGTGTAGGTTCGGCGCCTTTCATCTGTAACAGCGGATCATAAGAGGAGAACCTCTCCTGATTTAATCGTCGGGGAAGACGGGTGCGCAGGGTAGAGGGCTCTTCTAGCTCAAGCACCGGATTTTCATCCGCGGCTTCCTGCAAATAACGAGCCAATTCCTGACCCGATAAGGTCAGCAGATGAATAGATTGCTTCATCTCCGGCGTAATGGATAATCGAATGCGCCCCTCCTGTACCAACTGAATTCCTAACATCCGTCTCCCCCCTTAAGTGCTGCTCAAGCAACTCCAGTAAACTGACGAACAAAGACTATTTCAGGAAATGATAGCATAAAAACCAAGCGATTGTCAGCGGGCCCAAACCCAATTTTTCAACTTAATATTTCTCCGATACCAGCTTCGCTTGGGTGAACAGCAGCAAGTAATCTCTTCCCCCTGCCTTGGAATCCGTTCCCGACATGTTAAATCCGCCAAATGGATGCGTACCCACCAGTGCACCTGTGCATTTACGGTTAAAGTATAGATTCCCCGCAAAAAATTCCCGTCTGGCTTGTTCCAGATGTTCGCGATTGCGAGAGATCACCGCACCTGTCAGTCCATAATCGGTGTTATTGGCAATATGCAGTGCATCCTCGAAAGATTCTGCCTTGATAAAGGCCAACACCGGTCCAAAAATCTCTTCCTGTGAAATCCGCGCTTGCGGGTCCACATCAGCAATAATGGTCGGTTCAATGAAATAACCTGCCTCGTTCCCTGTACTACCACCGAGTACAAGGCGTCCTTCAGCCTTGCCTATTTCAATATATTCAGCGATCTTGGCATACGCCTTGTCATCGATAACCGGACCTACCTGATTTCCGACTTCAAGCGGACTGCCCATGCTCAGTTGCTTGGTTCGTTCAATCACTTTTTGCAGTACTTCGTCATATACATCTTTATGAATAATGGCGCGGGAACACGCAGAGCACTTCTGTCCCGAGAAACCAAACGCGGAAGCCGTGATGGATTCCGCAGCCAATTCCAGATCACTGTCGCTATCTACAACAATTGAATCCTTGCCACCCATTTCAGCAATCACCCGTTTAATCCATTTCTGCCCCGGCGCGGTGCGTGCTGCACGTTCATTGATCCGCAGACCGACATCTCTGGAGCCTGTGAAGCTGATAAAGCGGGTGAGCGCATGGTCCACCAGATAATCGCCAACCTCACTGCCCGGTCCGGGCAAATAGTTCACTACGCCATCCGGCACACCCACTTCTGCAAGCAGCTCCATGAATTTGGCGGCAATAACCGGTGTTGTGCTAGCTGGCTTCAATACAACCGTGTTGCCAGATACCAATGCAGCAGAAGTCATACCTGCCATAATCGCGAGTGGGAAGTTCCATGGCGGAATGACAACCCCCACACCAAGCGGAATATAACTCAATTCATTATCTTCGCCTGCAATTCGTGTGAGCGGCTGTGGTTCACTCAGACGCTGCATCTCACGGGCATAAAACTCCATAAAATCAATAGCTTCGGCTGTGTCCGCATCCGCTTCTGGCCATGTTTTGCCTGCTTCGTACACCATCCATGCCGAGAATTCATGCTTACGACGCCGCATGAGCGCCGCCGCTTTGTACAAATAGCGGGCACGTTCATTCGGGTCCGTATGCTTCCAGGTGCGAAATGTTTCCGCAGCCGTTTGGATGGCCTGCTCGGCAAGCTCTTGATCGGCCTGATAGATCTTTCCGACGATCTGATTTTTGTACGCAGGATTTACGGAGGATAACGTGCGGGCGCTCGTTATTTTTTGTCCTCCGATGATAATAGAGTATTCCTGGCCAAGTTCAGCCTCCACCTTGCGAAGCGCGTTCTCAAAAGCTTCCCGGTTGGCCGGGACTGCAAAGGATGTGAATGGTTCGTTAACAAAAGGGATATTCATGAATGATTTCCTCCTTCAGATGTGGGGGTTCGCTGGCTGTTTGCCTGAGTTGCCATGCATTTTACTCATCACCCAATATATGTAGCAAGATCCGTGCCAACTCCGGTTGATGAAGGAATATTTTTTGAGAATAAATGTTTTCCTTCAATATTACCGCCCGTTTTCTTCTATGCAGAACAACCTTGGCATGATTATTGCTTGATATCTTTGTTATAAAGAAACATGATCCATAAGGAGGAACCCCGATGAGTATCGGAACCGAAATGTACCGTAAAACGCTGCTGACCGTCGCAGGTAATAAAGCTGTGGAGAATCTCTCCATCAAATACGGCAAAAAGCTGGCTGGCAAGTTTATCGCAGGCAACACACTGGAAGAAGCTCTCGAAGAGATTCGGGTACTCAACAACAAAGGCATTATGGCTACACTGGATCATCTGGGCGAGGGCATTACCCATTTAAGAGAAGCTGCGTTGTATCGGGATGAATATGTACGTCTGGTGGAAGGCATTGCCCGTCAAGGTGCAGACTCCAATGTCTCCCTAAAACCAACCCAAATGGGACTCGCGCTGGACCCTGAGGAAGGTTATCGAAATATACGTGCGGTTGCCACCCAAGCGAAGCTGCATAAACTGTTCGTCCGGATCGATATGGAGGACAGCCCGTTTACCCAAGCGACTTTGGATATTGTGCGCCGTTTACACTCAGAAGGACTGGATAATACAGGTACGGTACTGCAAGCCTACTTGCATCGTACCGTGGAAGATACACGTGATATGATTCGGGAAGGAATCCGGCTGCGTCTGGTCAAAGGTGCTTACAAGGAACCTGCATCCGTAGCTTATCAGAACACTTCCGAAGTGATTGATCAATTCAAAACGATGATTCGCAACCATCTCGATCAAGGCGTATACACTGCGGTTGCTTCACATGATGATCATATTATTTCCTGGACCAAGCAATATGCGAAGGATCGGGGAATTTCCCCGGATGCGTTTGAATTTCAAATGTTGTACGGCTTGCGTATGGGCGAACAGGAACGCCTGGCCAGAGAAGGATACCGCATTCGTTGTTACGTGCCCTACGGAACCATGTGGTACCCGTACTACACCCGCCGTCTGGCCGAGAAACCAGCAAATCTCTGGATGGTGGTCAAAAACATGTTCAGATAACTTCCCGGCTGGACTCCCTTATATAAAATACAACGATAAGAACAAAAACCATGCTGCCACTTTCTTTCAGGGCACATGGTTTTTTGTATATATAGCATTCCAGAGCATCCAACTTTTCTTCTCTTCGGCTCATCTCTTAATGTCTAAAAAATGAGCATCCCCAATTTAAAATGTCTATTTTTCTGGACACTACTTGATTAGCTGCTCAATTGTTGAATGAGAATGGAAGCATTCGCATTAATCTGTGTTCCGCCTGCCAGTGTTTGCAGATCAACAGCCGATGCACTGGAATGATTTCGTAATGTCAATACATCACCGGGAGCGGCGGTGATAATAATCATTCCTGGATTCGGTTGAGTGCCAGCTCCTGTGCCGTAGACACTACCACCTACAGGGGCTCCATTTTGATAAAGGGTGAATTGATTTGCCTGAACGCCTGTAACGATGAAAAACACTGCATAGTCCCCAGCATTACCAATATTAATTTCAGCCGTACCCGGTGTATGAGTAATATTGGTAAGGTTCTCGTTGCTGTCGAAGGTTATATCCGTTTCGGTAGCTACAGACTGAGCTGAGGTATTAAAGATATAGCCATATGACGACAAACCTTGCCCTGTTGCGCCAGTGGCGCCAGTGGCTCCTGTATCTCCTGTTGCACCCGTAACTCCGGTGTCTCCTGTTACTCCAGTGTCGCCTGTCGCTCCCGTAACTCCGGTGTTGCCTGTTACTCCCGTAACTCCAGTGTCGCCTGTCACTCCTGCTATCCCAGTTGCACCTGTTACTCCTGTGGCTCCCGTAACCCCAGTGCCGCCTGTTACTCCCGTAACTCCAGTGTTGCCTGTCACTCCTGCTATCCCAGTTGCACCTGTTACTCCTGTGGCTCCCGTGGCCCCTGTTACGCCCACGATCCCCATAGTCTCACCCAGCAACTCCTGCGAAACCAATCGGTGAGCCGTCACCAACTCGCCTTCGGCATCTTTGCCCCAGACGGAAACTTGTGCTTCCGAAGCAGCCGTGTCAGTCATTGAAAATACAAACTCGAACGCGTCGAAATTCCCGCTATAATCTTTGGTTATGACCTGATTAGGCAACACATTGATCAGTTCTTCTACATATAACGTCCTAACCCCATCAAGGTAATATCCCAAAAGATGTATATTGAACACATCTGTCAAATTCCGGTTATCGATTTTGATCGTGACGAATTGAGTCGGCCGGGCACCCGTTATTCCTGAAATGTTATTTTCAATGGGACCCGTTGATAGAATGGCCATATCTTCACTCTCCTTTGATTTAATGCACTCATCCCTTTATGGCCTTCGTATAGCATTATTCAGAAGCTTCTCAATGGTGTGGACAATTCGTATACTGTATGAATAATCACTTCATTTGCACCGTAGCGGTTAAATGCAGCAATCAATCTCATGGGATTTGTAATAAAGCTCGTTAAAATTCAACGCTATAAATCAACATTTAAATGTCATGTTTAATAACAAAGATCACAATACAAATCCCAATTATCATTCCAGATTTAACAGTTATGCCTAAACTATAAATTTGAAAGCGCATTCTAAATTGAATAAATAAATACTGCTATCTTCTACAGCTGTGATATGTACGCTTCATGTCAAAAAATATATACACACTTCATTTGGAAAGCTATAATATGGATAATCAACATTTGCTCCAAATCAATTCTTTTGCAGATAATTTGTAAGTCGTATTACAGGTGTAGTTCCCGAAAGTTATGCTCTCACTGAGGTGATACCGATGAAACATTTACTTCCAGATTTAATGACCTTATTACGTACAGATATGAGTATCCTGGATTCGGGCCTCTCCATGCCCGTCATCCCCTCAACAACAGGGCTGGCAGACGCCATTCCCCTATTCAATACCAGTCCTTATCTGTTAGTTCAGGATGATGGACCTCTATTGGGCTATATCGCTGTATCCGATGTTTTACAAGAAATGATGCATGCCCATCGGCTTATGGAAGCTTATTTCGAGACAACACTGGAAACGGCAGGCTCAGCTCTGACATTGATTAATGAAGAAGCAAAGGTCACCTACTGGACATCGGGTGCGGAGCATGTTTTTTCCATTAACAAAAAAGATATCATTGGGAAACCAGCAGCGGATTTCTTTCCCCCGGATCGCCTTCAATCGCTCAAAACGTTATATACAGGGGAAACCGTGTATCGAAAGCAGCACCAGCCAAGACCCGATCTATTCGCCCTGATTAATGCACGTCCAGTGCAACTCGATGGACGTATTGTAGGCGCGGTTGCCGCCGAAGTGGACATAACAACCGAAATCCGCCTGCATCAGGAGTTATTACATATGACATCCAAAGTCCAGCATCTGGAGAAAGCCGTTGCCCGTCTGCGCCCGGATTCCGATCCGTTCGCCAGAATCAAGGGCAGCAGCCCGGTGATCAATCAGTGTCTGGAGACTATTCGCAAGATCAGTACCACCTCAGCTACCGTGCTCATTCTTGGAGAGAGCGGAACGGGCAAGGAGCTATTCGCCAAAGCCATTCACGACCTGCGTGAACCGCAGACAGCGCCATTTATCGCCATTAACTGCGGAGCTATACCTGGTTCATTATTTGAGAGTGAGTTATTCGGTTACGAGAAGGGGGCATTTTCAGGGGCTGATCCCAAAGGAAAAAAAGGTAAAATCGAACTGGCCGAAGGCGGCACGCTCTTTTTGGATGAAATAGGTGAAATGCCGCTGGAGCTTCAAGTGAAACTACTGCGTGTATTGCAGGAGAAAAGTTACTTCCCTGTCGGTGGAACACGCATGAAACAGGCAGGCTGCCGGATTATCGCCGCAACCAATCAGAATCTGCTGGGCATGATTGCCCGCAATCAGTTTCGGGAAGATCTCTACTATCGACTGAATGTCATTAATCTCGTCATTCCTCCCCTGCGTATGCGCAAGGAAGATATTTACGAGTTGACACAGACCTTCCTGCAAGAGTTTTCCTTGCTCTATAATCGTCATATTGAACTAGTTCCTCCTGAGGTGTTCAAGCTGTTATTCCACTATGACTGGCCGGGGAACGTACGGGAATTAAGAAATGTGATTGAACGGATCACCATTCTCACCACAGATGGTGAGGTCAAGCCTGAATATCTCCCTGACACCTTCATTTCATCCATTGATCAGGAACAATCCATATTGCATGGGACGGTACAGCTTCATTCGCAGCCTAACCTGGAATCGGGCTCGTCTCCTCTCCCCGGGAGCACGGACACATCTGTTTCAACACATGTAGGAGAACAAGACGAGCCGGCGGATACTTCCACCCTATCCTATCAGGAGCAGTTGGACGCCCATGAGTCGGAACTCCTGCTGCAATATCTGAAAGCCGCCGGGGGAAACAAAAGAACGCTCGCCCGGCAGCTCGGCATCTCCAGAGCAACGCTCTATAATCGCATGAAGAGGCTCGGTCTATGACCAGCCTCTTCTTGTCGTTATAATGAATGATACAGAGAATTGTTAAGCCTCGATGAAGAAGGTTGGTTGTAGCACATGGAGATACAGAATCACATGATGTTGTGGAATCACGCTTCCTTCAACATATTTGATATCCGCCGCGTGGTAGTCCAAGCAGGTCAGACTTTGTGCTCTTATGTCTTGCCAGCCAGTGTCTTTATCATGTCTGTCCGCGGAAGTGCTCAGATTATACTTGATGAGACATCACACAATACACGACGTTTTCAGATATTCCATGCGGGTAAAGGAAGCATTCTGAACGTGGAAGCCGGACAAGAAGGGTTCGAATATTATTGCCTTTATTATAAAGCAAAACTTTCACTGCCAGCCCATAACGAACTTGCAGCACTTGCTGAACGTCTGCGCCCTTTCCATGTTACCTACAGCCTGATCCCTGCGGAACCTGTTATACTTTATCGCTGTTTGACGGACATGCTTAAGGAATGGGGCAAAGCCGAAGCGCTCGGACATTTGCGTGCCAAGACCCTGCTATTTCAATTCATCACTGAAGTGCTGAATCAGATGCAGACTCAAGGTGCACGTTCTCAGAAACGCGATCTGGCTGCTCAAATCATCACGCTTATTCAGTCTCGATACGCCGAAACCATTACGTTGGAATTACTATCAGAGAATCTGAATTACAGCGTTCCGCATCTCTCCTCTTATTTTAAAAGCCGGACCGGACTCAGCCCGATTGATTACCTTATTAAAGTACGGATCGATAAGACGGCAGCATTGCTGCTGGAGACGGATGCCACGTTAAAAGAGATTGCATCCAGCGTCGGTTATCAGGACCCCTACTATTTGGGCAGGCTGTTCAAAAAATACAAAGGCGTCTCCCCCTCACATTTCAGAGCGGAGCATAGAGCGCCCCAACTAGAAGATAGTCCTTCCACAACCATGAGATTATCCATTGGTCCTCCAAAAACCCTCAGCTATACTGTTGTAGATGATAATGATTATCAACGAGTTGGGGATGGAGAGGACGAATTGAACATGTACAGAGGATCAAGACCACCAATTACGGCGGTATTATTGCTTAGCTTTATGCTGTTGATCAGCGCTTGCGGGACGGAGGCTACAGGCAACAGCTCCTCAGGAGCATCAGAGAATGCAACAACTCCGACCAATACCAAGCAAGGACAAGCTGCGGGAACTACAACTGCCGAACAGCCACAGACCAAAACCGTCTCCACGATTACAGGAGATATTGAAATACCAATGCAGCCCAAACGAATTGTAGCGGGTGAATACCTGGGCAGTCTGATCGCTCTGGGTGTAACTCCTGTCGGAACATCAAGTCACCACATTGCAAACCCCTACCTGCATGATGCGCTGAAAGATGTGGAAGATCTGGGTGATGGAAACGGCAACTTGGAGAAGATTGCTGCCATGGAGCCGGATTTGATTATTATGGATGATATGTATGCTGAAATGAATGAGCAGCTAACTAAAATTGCCCCGACCGTAATCGTCCCCTATGCCTCATTCAAAACCGTGCATGAAGAAGTCAGCTATTTCGGCGAGCTACTGGGTAAGCAAGAGGAAGCAAAGGCATGGCTTGCTGATTATGACCGCCGTACAGCCGCAGCGAAAGAACGAGTGCTCCAGGTTATCCCTGCCGACAGCACATTCTCCATTCTGGAATATATGGGGAAAGATATTTCAACCGTTGGCGCCAACTATGGCAAAGGTGGACCAGTGATATACAATGTGCTCGGTTTCAAACCTCCAGCTGAGGTAATCGCTGAGTTAACTGATCCAGGCTGGGCGAGTCTATCCACTGAAGTTTTGCCTAAATATGCTGGGGATTATATCGTTCTGACGACAGATAACCAGACGATGGAAGATTTAAAGGCCGACCCCATCTGGGGAGGATTGGACGCCGTCAAAAATGATCATGTGTATATCTGGGGTGCCGATCGCTCCTGGTATTGGGACCCTATTGCCATTCTCACCCAAACGGAAGAACTGGCCGATTGGTTAGTGGAAACGAAGCATTAATGCTTCAATTTCATTAACCAATCAGCTTCATGAACCCTGGATCTCATAGTCATCTCATAGTCATCTGATAGAGATTGACTCATCAAAAAAAAACACGCAGGACTGGCTCGGTTGGCCAGTTACTGTGTGTTTTTTGGTTTATTCCAATGATGCTACTTTCCGATGAATCCATATTATTCTTTCAGTCACGCTACAGCACTCTTGCCAGTCGGATCAAAGCCGCTCGCAGATGCCGATAGAATGTCGCCCGGCTCATCGAGCATACCTGTGCTGCGGCAGTTGGATTGCCAGCATGTGTCCAATAGGCCGCGTATAACAGCATCTGATCTTGCTGGGAAATACCATGAACCCGACCCTCCAGCAAATCCAGGATATGCGACTGTAGATGAATGCCATCCGTCATGCCATTCACTCGCTCTGCGGACTCTTGCAATGCTCCAGGAGAGTGCAGATGAGTCAGCATTTTGCGCACATCCTGTTCGGACCAGGGTACCTGACTCACGTCAGATGACCCCTGCTGTAATCCGCTGCTCTTCGTATCCGGACACAAAAGGGACATCACCCAATCACCGAATTGTCCACTACGCAAATCCAGATCCAGCACATCTGCCTCATCTGCATACACGTCACATAAACGGGTACGTGTTCTTCTACTCTGAAAACCAATGCTCTGCAAAAACAGCTTCAGATGCGGATTGGTTGCGATCAGGATGACTCTGGCCCCTTCCCCCAGTAGTGACAACCGATCCAGCGACATATAACCCACAAGTTCTTCACGTTTGTAACCGGGCACATCATCCCTTGCAGCAGCGAGTACCGCAAAGTGAGTATCCGTCTGGTCCGGATCGCAATCCAGCTCTTCCGGTGTGAAACATTCCTGCATTTCGGCCGGAAAATAGTTGGTCAACATCCCGCTGCTCTCGCGGTGCACAAGCACCGTAATGAACATCGCGATCGGATCGCCCTCCTTGTCACGCATCAGTACAATTCCCTCAGGATAACGCTGTGCAAGTTCGTCTAAAAAAGCAGGATAAGACGGCGCCTGCCAGGGCTCCACACTATATTCACACCACTGTTGGAGCAATTTGTGCAACGCCGGCAAATCTTCCGCTCGCATCACTTCCATCGGAGAAAAGAGTGAATCTGCCGATACATCAGCATACTTCCGATGCTGTAGCATGGATTCCTGACACAAAAGGAGCATTTTCCTGGTAATCTGGCGTCTCTCATGTGGACCCGCTTGTTCATGGAGCGGCTTCAACAGCCCCGCTATTCGCACACGCATGGCTTGCAGACGCTGTGGTTCACGTTGGCGGAAATCCCGAAGCAAATGCAGTCTGGCCATATCATGCAGCGCCAAACCATTAGGACCGGAACGGATAAATGACATACGCCTCAGGACGTTGTATTCTTCAAGCGTCACCTCTGTTTGCAGCACAGATGCCAACAATTCCTGATTCGCCGTTTCCAGCAGCGTTAATACCTCTACCATCGGGTGCAGCCGGGGAAGCGTCAATTCAAGCAGCAGTCTGGCACTAATCATCTGAGACAATTCAGTCCAATCGGAGATAGGAATATTCCTGCGCTGATCCGCTGCCTCCACAGCAAGCGCTAGCCCGAGCGGATGTCCATCCGTCATACGCGCAATCGTCCCCGCTATGCTCCTGTTCAATGATCCTGCCACCGCAATGTATTCGGACACTTCTTCACCCGTAAAATGTTGAAGAGGCATCTGCACGAGGCGCTGCCGCAACCTTGGATGTGTCCGCCATGCTGAAGCCGGCTCCGGTCGTGAGGCCAGAATAATAAGTACTCCATATAACGGGAGCTTGGATACGAAGACTTCCATAAACCAACTCTCCAGAAGAGCCAGCTCCTCATAATTATCCACAGCAAGGACCAGCCGCCTCTGAACTGAAGTTTTACTCAGCAGGCTTAATGGCCGCTTGTTACCATCACTCCCCATTGTCTCAAGTCCCAATGTAGAGGAGAGATACTCCAAAAAAACTGACGGTGTAGAGCCGCAGGATCTGCCATCCATCCATATGGCAGTTGCCCCCTGGTTTCGAGCAATGGACAACATCTCGGACAGCAAGGATGATTTACCGATCCCCCCCATGCCCGTAACTGAAAAAATGGTTAAAGGTGCTTCCGGATTGCTGAGCCATCGGTCCAACAGCATCAGTTCCTTGGCTCGACCCACAAAACGTTTTCCATGACCATAATGGCTGTCGTATTGAATCTCACTACTGTTTTCCATCTGTGTCCTCCGTACTAGATACTGGTACTTTCCCTTAACCGTATTTTCTCACAAGTTGAGACTATATTGAGACGCACAGTTACATGTGAAGTGATAAAATCTAGATAAAAGCCAAATTATAGTAAAATACACAAAACAGCTGTATGCAAACGTTTAACACTGGGTACATACATCTTTCATGAGGATGTTCAACATATTCGCCATTCCGCTAATCGAGCACACCAATCAAGTGGGCATTTGATGTGATTCAGAACGCTGAAGTCCATAAGCAGCTACTATTTTCGAACTTCATGCTTCCCTTTCAGAACCTATACAGCCCGATATTCCAGGAAAGGCGGATTTGTGTGAGAAAAAACCTCGATATCTGTAATCTGAGCGGACAACTAGGAATCAACCGTGAGCGACTTGATGAATGGTTGCGTCAAGCCGGTGTTTCACCCCAAAAAATGGAGACGGAGACTCTTCCGGAGCGCAGCTCTTCGCCATATCGCTTGGCTGCTCCCACCTCGTTATCCCTTGCACCTTCCTCCGGCCAACCCAAACTGTTCCGTGGCCGCCGTCCGGCTTCTGGCAACTCTGTATTACCAAGAGCATTACGACACGCTCGTCGCATCAGTAAAAATTGCTAGACTGTGCATGCTTTTCAATAATGCACAGTCTGGACTGTCTTCCAGCCTGATTCATCAAGACGGAAAATCCTGTTCCTCCTCGATCATGGCATGAGCAAGCAGCGCCATCTCCAGGCAGATTCTTCTTTCCTGATCCATAAAATCAGGTCCCATTAATTCTTCTAACTTCTCCAATCTATTGTACAAGGTTTGCCGATGTATGAACAATTGAGCAGCCGCATCCCGTTTGGAACCGAAGTTTTGCAGAAAGGCATCCAATGTCTCCACCAGCCTTAGATGATGTGACCGATCATAGTCAATCAGAACGCCCAGATGGTCATTGACAAAAGGCTGCAGAAACGATTGGGGCAATGCTTTAAGCATTTGATATATTCCCATACGCTCGTAAAAATGAATATGTTCCAGCCGATCTACGGATCGTGAAACTTCGATTACTTGATACGCTTCCTGCAGACTGTCCGGCATGCCTGTTAAACGGTTACGCAACTTGCCAAATCCGGCATGGATCGTAACCTGCTTCAGGTTGCGACTCGCAAATCTCTTTACATCACCAATAATGCCTTCAAGTGATTTTACCAGTTGATTTCGTGTGGATGTCTTGCTTTCTTCCTTGGCACAGCATACATATACCTGATTATTTTTCAGCATGATGAGGCTGGCCAGATTGTTCTTTTTGAGCAAGGAACGCAGCAGAACCAGAATATCCTGATGATTGGTTTCCATTCGCTCACGGCCGACGCCTTTCAGACGGTGCTCCATCTCAATAACTCCGCCTGCAAACCAGTACTGTCCCTTCACCAGCAGACGGAGCCCCATTCGGGTCTGAGCCTGCTCCTCATGAAGAATGTTACCGTTCATCAGATCCTGGATCAGCTCATTCTGGTTGCGTACCATCTTCTCCTCCAGAAATTGAGAGCGCAGAGTCAGTGCCGCCGCAGCCTTCGCTGTATAATCGAGCAACAACTTAAGATACTCGACGGGTGCCGAAGGATGTACAACCATGCCTACCGCGGAAAAGACCTGACCAAAACATACGACCGGGTGACACAGTAACACCTGTTCCTCATCCAGATGGAACCATAACTCGGTGTCTGAATCATTGAGATCAAGATGCTCAACCTCCTGTTCGTACCATGTGTAGATTGCTTGTTGTGTCTCTGAAGGCAGCTCAGGTACAAAACTGCCCGGTTCCATGGACGAAATATACACAACCGGTTTGGCCGCGTATTCATGCAGAAGATTAAGCACAGCCGACATGTCTGTACTCTGCAATGTTCGCTGCTGAAGCTGACGGGAATAGGTTTCCAGACTCTTCAGCAGTTGGTGTTGATGATTAATAAGCAAAGCGTGGATATCTTGCGTGATCTCAACAAAACGGACCGGTTGCTCAAACACGATAAGCGGGAATTGATGCCTGTCAGCCAATTCAATCAATTCTTCGGGAATGCCATGAATGCTCGTCCCAAACTCCACGCAGAGCCCCGCCGCTTCGCTCCGGATTAACTGGAGCAGATATTCTTCGCGCCCTTCTTCCGATTGAAGCCATAGTCCAGTGGATAAAATAAGATCATGGGGACTTACAAATGGAGAAACATTGGTAATCTCCAACACATGAACCCATCCAACTTGACGTGATGTTCCATCTTTCCCAGCAGCAAGCTGGGCTTTAGCAAAGACAGGGCGAGCCAGAATATCCTTTATCGTAAACACTCGGTCATTTCTCAATATCGATCCCTCATAGTGTCATTTTTTCTTACATTATAAGCGATGGACAAATGTCCTGAATAGTCTTTTCTCGACATTATGTTGAATCAATTCTCCAAAACATAGACATGAGGTAAGGTGCAAAACGATGATCCAGGTCATAAACTTGTAGTATAAGCTAACAACCATTAAATGGACGAGGTGCATGGCGATGAGAATCGGAATTCCGAAAGAAATCAAAAACAATGAAAACCGTGTAGCAATGACCCCAGCCGGAGCTGCTGATTTTGTCAGAGCCGGACATCAGATCATGATAGAACGTGGCGCAGGATTGGGCAGTGGATTCACAGACAACGAATATCAATCGGCCGGAGCGGAGCTTCGGGATACAGCTGCACCCGTATGGGCAGAGGCAGATATGGTTATCAAGGTCAAAGAACCCCTTGCCAGCGAATATGCCTATTTTCGTCCTGGCTTGATTCTCTTCACCTACCTGCACCTCGCAGCGGAGCCTGCACTGGCAAAGGCACTGATTGAAAGCCGGGTAACCGCCATTGCGTATGAGACACTGGAGGTCAACGGTACGCTGCCTCTGCTCACCCCGATGAGTGAAGTTGCCGGACGGATGTCGGCTCAGATTGGAGCGCAGCTGCTGGAGAAAACGGAAGGCGGCAAAGGCATTCTGTTATCCGGCGTACCCGGCGTAAGCCGTGGCAAGGTCGTGGTTATTGGTGGCGGAACGGTGGGCACGAATGCCGCCAAAATCGCGATTGGTCTGGGCGCGGATGTGACCATCCTCGATTTGAATCTGAATCGTCTGCGCCAGCTGGATGATATTTTTGGCAATCAGATTCATACGCTGGTATCGAGTCCATCCAATATTGCGTCGGCTGTTGCGGCTGCCGACCTGCTGATCTGTGCAGTGCTGATTCCAGGCGCCAAAGCGCCAACCCTTGTCAGCGAGCAAATGGTCACCACCATGGCACCCGGTTCGGTCATTGTGGATGTGGCGATTGATCAGGGCGGAATTGTGGAGACCATTGATCATATCACGACCCATGATGAACCGACCTATGTGAAGCATGGAGTTGTGCATTACGCGGTAGCGAACATGCCAGGCGCGGTGCCGCGCACGTCTACGGTGGCGCTGACCAACGCCACCATGCCTTATGCGCTGCAGCTGGCGAACCACGGTGCAGCCGCCGCGATTCGCGGCAGTTCGTCCATTCGCAGCGCAGTGAACGTGCTGAATGGACATATCACGTATGAGGCGGTTGCCCGGGATCTCGGGCATGCCTATGTTCCCGCAGGACAGGCGCTGGAGAATACCGCCGCGGTCCAGTAATCTTGATGTGATCGTTCCCACCTGGCGCCTTGTCGCCGGCCTGTGGAACGTAATAGAAGCGCCAGTTCGGGCAGATCCTGTCCAGGCTGGCGCTTCTTGTTTTTTTACATGATATAGGAATGAGATCCGAGGATGCTTCGGGTGGCCCACTAAACTACTCGTTCACTGCACACCTCGCGGAAATTACAATCCCGGCAAGCACGGCGCGAAGGCATTGGCGTGAAATACGAGACGTCCTTGGGACGGTTGTAATATTCATCAGCCACACAGGAGCGCATCTCCGCAATATACCTCCCCACGTTCTCCTCCACCTTCAGGATATCCTCTTCCGTTGCCGTAAACTCTCTGTGTGTCCCAGTTAAGAGGTACTCCACTCGCAGCTCAATCTGCTCCAGCGGAACCCGGTAATGCTCCCTCACATAGGATGCGTACAGCATCAACTGATCCGAGAAGTCATCCTCCTTGCCCGTCTTCCAGTCCACAATGACGATATTGCCGTTGCTGCGACGATATAACAAGTCCATCTTCACATATACACGCGTATCGTGCAGCATCATGGTATCCCATTTCTCAATCTCCAAAATATCCGTACTCGCACGGGACAGGTCCTCCCACGTGAGCGTCTGGTACAGATTACCGACACAGGCTGAGGCTCGTTCTTTGATCGTGGCAATCCGGTCATTCAACGTGTCATCCCCGTAATACATCTCGGACAACATCACCCGGTTCTTCGGGTCAAGCCGCCACTGATCCTGATCCATCGATTCCACATACGCCTGATTCAGCAGCTTGCGCATGGTCAGTTCCAGAAAGTGTTCACGAGGTTTATCCTTGCCTTCTTCCCTGCTTCGAACCGCCGATTCACACATCCGATGCGCGAGGTCACCGAATACGAGGTATAGATTGCTGAGCTGTTTCAACCGATACAGACGTACCTGCATCTCATCAGCCGACTCTGCCTTCCAGCCGTTATGTGCTCCATAATAATGATAATAATATTTGCGCAGGCACTCATCGAACATACTCGCCCGCGACTGCGAATAAGACCACTGCGGGTATTGTGCCATAAGATATTCTGCCTTTCTGTATGCCGGATCTGCATGAGATCCCTTAATGCTCACAGTATATAGGAAAGGGCAAAAACGCCGCAAGCACTCTTCCGTTATTTTCTTCTAACCGCAACCGTTTCCGATTCAATGCGTAACGTTTATATAGTAACATCACCAAAAGATGAAATTACAGAGCAGAACGCATACTATACTAAAAGAGTACAAGATTTTGCTTTGATATAAGATCGACCATAGATTTACACTAAAACGGAGAGGGCAGAAAAAATCTGGAAAAGCGAAGCGTTCGCCTTTATCACCGGATTTCACCTTTTAGAAAGAGAATCAAAGAAATCTGGGGGATAACAGCGATTGAAAGATTATTCTGCACGCGGAGCGGCCGAGTGTAAAACTCATGAGTTGATCTTATATGAAAAAATATTGTACAGGCATATCCTAAAAGGAGGCACCACCCATGAATCGACCGGATTGGTTCCAGGCGGAAGAAGCATTACAACAAATCCAAGTCATCGGAAGCGACCGGAATGAGCTCGTGAACATCATTGGCCATGTAGAAGGACTGAATTGTATTGGCACAGGAACGGATGCCGCGGTATTTACGTATGACGGCTTGCCGCAGTATGCTTTCAAGATGTACTCAGATCATGCCCTCGACAAACTGGAAAATGAAAAACAGGTATATGAGCAGCTCAAAGGCCTGCCCTATTTCCCTACCTATTACGGCAGCGGCCGGAATATTCTTGTGATTAGTTTTGAAGCGGGGGATACCTTGCTCGAATGTCTGGAAAAAGGAATCCCGGTCCCCGAGCAGGTCATGCTCGATGTGGACGAAGCGCGTGAGGCAGTACGCAGCCGTGGCCTGAATCCACGGGACATTCACCTGAAAAATGTAATTCTTCAGAATGGACGCGGGAAAGTCATCGACGTCTCGGAGTATATTCAGGACGGCAACGATAATCGCTGGGAGCATCTCGTCTGGGCTTATCACAACATTTATCCTCGGATCAAAGGTACACCCATATCCCCACGCATGCTGCAAACGATCAAATGGGGATACAATCAACTGGATCAGGCCAATATCAAATTGGACGACCTCTCCAAAAAGGCTAATCGACTATTCTCCAAATTCATGAAATAAACCTTTGCATATACAGATCATGTTCATATTCTGATCTCCATAAAATAATCCGGATCATCGCCAGAGATTGGCGATGATCCGGATTTTTGTTTGTGCAGCGACGACGTCAAACAAGCTGCCTATTTTAACCGCCCTTGCGAGGGTGTCATCCCTTTGTATTGTTTATACAGCTTCGTAAAATAGTTTGCGTTATCACAGCCAACCTGGGCAGCGATCTCGGTAATGGTCAGGCTGCTCTCCTGCAGCAGCTGTTCGGCTTTCGTCATTCGGCACCCGTTCACATATTCCACAAAGGTGCGTCCAGTCAGTTTTTTGAACATTTTGCAAAAATGATACGTGTTCAGCCCCACCTGACCGGCTGCCTCGGTAACGGACATTTTCCCTGTTGGCTCCGCTTCAATCTGCTCAATCAAATGTTTAAATCGTTCCCGATTGGGAAAATACGATCCCTTTGTTTTATCAGGGAGCTGGTGTGGCATAAATGTGCGGGCAAGCAGTGTGAACAAGGCATGCAGCTTGGATTTCACAACCAATTGATAGGCCAGCGGCTGTGAGGCCATCTCCTCGATGGCTTCATCCAACAGGGAGTAATAGCCTTGGCAAGCTATGTCGTGCTCCGCCGGTTTTACCGGGAACCTTACCTTCCCCTCCAGATAAGGAGCAACATATTTCAAGTGAACAGGATCATGGGTGAAATCATGAAATAATGCACTGTTGAGCACAACCGAATCATAGTGAATATCCCCTTCCTCCAGGGCATACCCGACATGCAGCGCCCCTCCAGGAATAATAATGACCTCACCTGCTTGAGCTACGTAGGGTCTGCTGTCGATATGAAATAGGGCACTGCCCATTCGCATAAAAATCAGTTCAAAGTGTTCATGCCAGTGCAAGTATAGAATGCATTCTTCCGTTTTCATCCCCCAACAACGATTCTGGAACAACTGAAATGGATGAGATTTATGGTCAATGCGGGTATTTTCGTGAAGCGCTTTCAGATCCAGCATGCTGTCTCCTCCTTTCCCCACAAGATCAGACTAATATTGCACAAGATTGTATAGAGCCATCCGGCAGATGCCCGGCTATAATGAGTGTGTCACGAAGTACTATAAGCCAATATTGGAGTGAAATACAACCATGAATAATCCGTTACGCATAGGCACCCTTGTAGGTGGACACGACGCAGTCCGCGTCATTCCACAGATCATGAAACATGGCTTCGAATCATTCAATCTGACATTCTGGCAAACAACTGGTGATCTGGACCTCGCCGAAACAGCCAAACGTGTCCGTGAAATTGTGGACGAACAAGGAATTGTCATCTCTGCAGTAAGTGTCTTTGGCAATCCGCTCACCGGAGCCGGGGATAATGCCGATACACTGGCCAGTTGGGAACGGTTGATTGACCATGCCCAGCTCTTCGGAGCGGATATCGTCTCCGGGTTTACCGGACGACTGACCGATCAACCGATTGACCAATCAATCCCACGGTTCAAGGAAGTGTTTGGAGAACTGGCACGCCGGGCTGCAGACCGGGGTGTACGCATTGCTTTTGAAAACTGTGATATGGGCGGTACATGGCAGACGGGCGATTGGAACATTGCACATAATCCAACCGCCTGGGAGATGATGTTCGATGCGGTTCCTGACGAAAACATCGGATTGGAATGGGAGCCATGCCATCAAATGTCCAGCCTGATCGACCCGATTCCGCAGCTGCGCAAGTGGGCGCCTAAAGTGTTCCATGTGCACGGCAAAGATGCCACCATTGCCTGGGACATCGTCAAAGAATATGGCGTACACGGCCCACGTGAATTCGTCTGGCACCGTACGCCCGGCTTCGGGGATACCAACTGGTCCGACATCATTACGGTTCTACGCCAAAACGGGTATCAGGGAACGATTGATATTGAAGGCTGGCATGATCCTGTCTACAAAGATGAACTCGAAATGACCGGACAGGTGCACGCACTAAAATATTTAAAACAATGTCGCGGTGGAGATTTTGTTCCCAATCCTTTATAGAAACGGGATTAACATGGAGTGGCATGATGCCTATTGCACGAGCATAGAAAATGAAAAGCATAAGGAGATGATAGGATGAGTCATCCTTATCGGGTAGTTGTGGCAGGCTGTGGGGCAATGTCCAACACCTGGGTTGATTACGCCATGCAAAGGCCGGACACGGAAATTGTAGGGCTGGTCGATCTGTATGAACAGACTGCCGCCGCACTCGCTACACGGCACGGCCTTTCCTGTCCCACGTTTACGGATATCAGTGAGGCCATTCGAGCAACTGATGCCAATATCGTATTTGATGTCACCATTCCAGCGAGCCATCACACCATTGCTATGACGGCGTTACAACAAGGATGTCATGTATTTGGCGAAAAACCTCTGGCGGAATCCTTCTCTGACTGTGAAGATATTGTTCAGACTGCACGCCGTACGGGCAATATTCAGGCTGTGATGCAAAATCGCCGTTTCGATCCACGTATTCGCGCCTATCGGCAGTTGATTTCCGACGGAACGATTGGTCAGGTCGGTTTTGCAGGGGCAGATTTCTTCCTGGGACCCCATTTTGGAGGATTCCGTGACCTGATGGATAGCCCACTGCTGCTGGATATGGCGATTCACACCTTCGACCAGGCACGTTATATTCTCGGTGCCAACCCGGTCTCGGTGTACTGCCACGAATTCAATCCTCCGGGGTCCTGGTATCAAGGCAACGCAATGGCACTATGCATCTTCGAAATGTCCGATGGCTCCGTGTTTAACTATCGCGGGTCCTGGTGCACAGAAGGTGTGCCTACTTCATGGGAAGCGTCCTGGCGTGTAACCGGAGAAAAAGGAACCGCGATCTGGGATGGACATGATGACATTTATGCTGAAGTTGTCTCAGCGCAGCATCTGGATGCGGAAGGCAAACCATCCTTTTTCCAACCGTGTGAACGGATCGAAGGAGAGCAGCCTGTCATGGAGAAAACAGGACATCACGGGTGTCTCGAAGACATGTTCGCAGCGCTGGAATCCGGACAACTACCTGAGACCGATTGCAGTGACAACCAGTTCAGTATGGCCATGGTGCTCGCATCCCTCAAAAGTGCCCGCACAGGTCAAAAGGTTCTCATCGCCGATCTGCTGAAAACCACATAGCGAAGCACCTATGTACTTGAATTAAATAAAGCCCAATCTGCAAAAGTTTAGCAGTTTGGGCTTTTTGTCTGCTTACTCTTCTATTCTAGAAATGATGTCGGCAAAAAAAAGTCATGCCAAATAGCAAACGCAGTGCAGGGGACGAAATCGATTCTGGAGAAGCAGCGCGTTCGCCTTTATCACCGGATTTCGACTTTGCAAAAGGCGATCAGGAAATCCGGGGATAACAGCGATCGAAAGAACGATTCGTAACCGGAACGGCTGCTTTGCAGGCAGTTATTTTTTTGAACTTACATCATTTTATAGGATTCCTTTTTTCATTGCCTTGTACACTAGCTGCGAGAATAGGCTGTTGGACCAGGCAAACCAGGGCCTTGTGAATGTGTTTGGATCATCCGAATGAAAACCTTCATGCATGTATCCGGTGCCTGCATCCGTGTTCTCCAGCAGATCTATCATCTCCAGCATTTCCTTATCATTGTCTGCGGTCAGACCCTGCATGGACAACGCCATATGCCAGATGTATCCGGGAGGAGTATGAGGGCTGCCGATGCCTTTGGCTGCTTGTCCTTCATAATAAAACGGATTTTCCTTGCTCAAAATAAAACGCCGTGTATTCTGGTACACGATGTCCTCCGTGGAAGCATACTCCAAATACGGTATAGACATTAGTCCCGGGGTACCTGCATCATCCATTAGGCAAAAGTTGCCGTAACCATCCGTCTCATAGGCATAAATCTGCCCATACTCGGGGTGACGGTAAGTACCGTATAGGGAAATCCCGTGTCGTATTTCTTCTTCCAGAAGGGCCATCTCGCTGACAAGCTTCTCATCCCTGAATACCCACCTCGCAATCTCCCCCATTTGGCGTAAAGTCACCGCTGCAAACATATTTGCCGGGATATTATAATGAAAATCACACGCATCATCACTAGGGCGGAAACCGGACCAGATCATCCCGGTATAGTTTACCGGCATCCCCAATCCTTCGTTACGGAGCGTATCATGGGCTGGACAATTCCGGCGTATGAATCGATATGGGGACTGCTCACCATGACGCTGCTCCGTTTTCCACAGACGTACTATGCTCTCCATCACCCTCTTGAAACGATCGTCAAATATATCCGTCAATTCCGTCTCACGCCAATATGCATAGGCGAGCCGCATAGAGAAACAAAGTGAATCCAGCTCAAACTTGCGTTCCCACACCCAAGGCGACATCTGCGTCTCATCATTCGCATCCCAATGCCATCCATTAGCCGTTTCGTTGAACGCATTGGCATAGATATCGATGTCCGCATAGAACGTATGACGTTTGATCAGCCCTCCAATGATTCGCTGCAGCTGTTCGTCTTCCTTTGCCAGCGGAACGTAGTGCATCACCTGCTCCACTGAATCACGCAGCCACATTGCCGGGATATCCCCTGTAATAACAAAGGTTGTCCCATCATCCAATAGCTTTGTCGTCGTTTCCAACGTGTTGGGAAAACAGTTACGGAACTGTGCCAGCAATCTGGGTCTATGTTGCAGCCGTTCCTCGGCCTCGGTAAGAATGTTCTGCACAGCTTGCGGTAATCCCAGATGCGGCATGGGGATTTTCGGTAATCTGAACTGTTCCATGGATGTCGTCTCCTTTGAATTGAAGTTTCCATATTTGTTTGCATCGTTTCATTCAATGATTTGTGTCACATTGTTATTTTCGTTATGATAAATTATAATAACATTATTATTTGTAAGTGTACTGTGCCGGAAGATGATCGTCAATTCATAACGGATGGTTCATTGAAAAAATAAATTGGATCATATCTTGTGGATTGAAATGGCTTGTTGGATTTATGCAAATTGTTTACATATGAAGGAGTAATGAAATGTCACCTAAAGTATCCATCCAGTCGCTGGCTGACCAGCTTGGATTATCCAAATATGCCGTCTCCCGTGCTCTCAGTGGCAAGACAGGTGTCAGCGAAGCGACACGCGCCCGTGTGCTGGAATTAGCCCGTGCCTTGGGATATCGCCAAAGCACCCCAGGAAGCAGCACTGTTCCAACTGCAATCCATACAGAACAATCCGAGCCCCCATTTGCTCTCATCTGCATGAATCAGCTCAACCGGGGTGAACCCCACTACTGGCAGCGCGTCCTCTCCGGCATGATCTCTGCCTGTAATGAAAGAGGATGGCATCATGCCATCGTATCTCCCTCTCTGGGAGTCGCTGATGAACACACGCCGCCAGAACGGGCAATCGCTCCTCACTTGGATTGGGAACGTTGTGCAGGAGTCATCGCCATGGGTGCTTTCCCCCATGCAGTCCTGCAACGACTGACCCAGACAGGCCGCCCCATTGTGCTCGTGGATCATCAGGAGCCACTGTTGAACTGTGATACTATCAGCCATGATAACCTTGAAGCAGGCATTACTGTTGCGAGATATTTAATGTCGATGCAGTGCCGCCGCATCGGTCTGATTACGGATGATGGCCGGGCTGCCAGCTTTGCACAGCGGAAGATCGGCATCGAACTGGCTTTGAACCATTTCCACGCAGACAGCAGTCGGTTGACCACGTTCAGAGAATGGAATATTCCTTATGAGAACGGCGAATGGATCGACCAATTGGCTGCTACAATCAAAAACATGCCCGCCGACGAACGGCCCGATGCCTGGATTGGCGTCAATGACGATATCGCCTTGCAGTGGATGAATAAGTTGCAGGAGATGGGATTCTCCACACCTGGGGATTGTCTTGTCATCGGTATCGACAATGTGCATGTCGCCGCTACATCGTCCCCGCCTCTGACCACTGTCAACCTGTGCAAAGAGGAGCTCGGTCAGCGTGCGATCGAAGCTTTGCAGCGCAGGATTGAACGTCCAGGCACACCGAAGGAAACGGTCATGTTATCCACGTCCCTTATTCCAAGGGAATCAGCGTAACTTAATGTGCACAACTTCTTTAGCATCAGCCAACTTAACTTTATTGAATACCAAAAAGGCCCAGCATTTTATTATGCGGGGCCTTTCTATCTCTATCTAGTTAATCATCCAAGCCTATTCCGTTCCGTTTCTTGGCATTCATAACTGTTATTTCTGCCAAGGCAGGTTTGTGTACGACGGAAGATCCACTTCCCATTTCACATCACGATATTCTCGATTAACTACGGTTCGTTTTAAGGTTAATTTCGTTCCATCTTCTTTGTAAAAACCACGGATGACCAATTTCAGATCATTAACAACGTTCTCTTCATTATTATTGGGCTTATCCGGGATTCCCATCACTTCGACGGGATACTCAGTCCCTTGGCTATCAATCGCTACCCATTGATCCCCATTGAAAGCATTTCGGAATCTTCCATTTCCCACAAGTACAAGTGAAGAATTTTCCTTTACATTCCCCTTCGGAAGGTTATAAGATCCCTGTACTGACTGATAATTGAACTCGTATAATACAATTTGATCTCCAAACTGTTCAAATTGTACAAATGTGTAGGGTTTGGAGGTGTCTTTCATGTCCTTACGCATATTATCCAAATCCACTTCTACTGACTTCTCTTCCTTCACTGGTAAGGTGTAACCATCCAGGACAAAGCGAATGTTCTTTGCATCCACCGTTACAAAAGCGGGGTCCCAGGTCTCCGACAACTTTAACGGCCCACCATCCCTAATGCCACTCTGATCACGGAGTCGGAACTTGGCTTGACGAGCACTGGGTCTACTCCCGTTAAATATTCGATATTCATTCGTTTCAGAGATTTCGATATGATAAATCAAGTCCATATAATTCGCCCAACCCTCTTCCACTTTAGCACGAAGTTCATCGTCCAGACTTACATTCATGTCAAGCCTGGTTCCATTTGGAGTTCGCACCAGCTGTGTCATATCAAGTTTCAAACCCTCAGGAGTGGTGTAGGTATTGTTCATGGGAGCCTCAACAGCCAGTGATTTGGCTTTGGTCATATCGATGTTGAATTGAAAGCTCCAGTCAACTGTTGCGCTAGGTTCCACAAATTCCCCCTTTTCGGAATTATAATACCCGGGAATCTTTAAATGACTAAGTTCCCCTCGTACAACAACTTTATCCGGAATTTCGTCCTGCAACTGGTATACAAATCTTTGATTTATTGAACTGTACAGAGTCTGATCCCCAGGGGAAGACAATGATGCAATCGAATTTCCTTTCTCATCTGTAATATGAACTCTTCCCAACTCGGGATAAACCGGATTAATCATACTACCATCTGGTGCATTTTGCTGTAAGGTCATTACAATCTGAGAACGATCTACAAGCACATTTTCAATCTTAAGCGTGTAACCCTGATCCTCAATGTTGATATTCGGATTAACCACTAGACCGAGTGGCTTCAAACGTTTGTAATCATCGGCAAAATAGGAATACTTGAGTTCTTCCGGAACAGGTATGTTAGGCAAAGGCGGGTTATTTACAGCATTTACCGTGGGTTGCGTGGATTTTGCTGTGCGATCAAAAGCAAACCATGCCCCTCCCGCAAGAATCACAACCGCCGCCGCTGCAATCCCCGTACGGCGCATCCAGTGGGATTTGGAGGCTTTTTTCGTAAATGGATTCCCGTGCTCTGCGTTTTCCATGGACACTCCATCCAGTTTCCGCATCACCTCAAGCGTAAAGTCCGCATCCGGTTCCTCACGGAATAAATGCTGTTCCCACAATCGATCCTCATCATTTGGAATAGGCTTCATACGTCGATAAACCTCCTTTGCGCTCCATTTGTTTTTTCAACGTTTTCTTCCCTCGGTAAAGTGCATTACGCACTTGTGCGGGACTCATGTCCGTAATATCTGCAATCTCTTCATAGCTCAGCTCATTCGTATATTTAAGCAGCAGCACAAGCCGATACGATTCTGGCAGTTGGTCCATCTGGCGATATATTTCACGCTGCATTTCCTTATGCAGTACATGTTTCTCTGGCGTTTCACCATTAGTTTGTTCCAAGCCCGTATGAACAGCGGTCATCACAGGCTTCTGCTGCCGCATAAAATCACGCATCCTATTCACAGCAATGGTGTATACCCAAGACGAGAAACTGCTTCCTTCCCTTCGTGTCGGAAGATAGCGGTAAATCCGGAGAAACGTATCTTGAGCGAGATCCTGTGCATCCTGATGACTCGCACCCATTCCGCGCAAAATGCCGAAGACTTTATTTTTATATCGATCCACGAGCACAGCAAATAGCTGTTTGTCCCCCGCGATAATACGCTGAATGAGCTCCTCCTCTGGTATCTGTTGAGTCATGTAATCCCCCTTCTCTACAGCTTCCATGCATGGTTCTGTACTATATAGACGGAAGCACTTCCTGAAACCTCTCACTTTATCCAAAAAAAAGAATTCGCGCCACCCGGTGCTAACCGGATGGGCGAACTCTGTAACCACTAATAGTTCATTGTTACTGCTGCACTTGCTGCCATGTGGAGTTTCTTTTTTGCTTCGTTTTTCAGTCCTCCCTGCTTTTCTCTGAGACAAAATCACTAAGCTGTGAATAGATCGCTACGATCTCATCCATCGACATACGCACTAATCCACTGGATGATGGGGCTACAAATTCATGAATTTCCTTGACGACCGGGTCGTCCTGAAATCCCCATTCCGCTTTGGCACGCTGACTGTACTGGGTGTATACCCCTTTCCCAACAAAACAGGCGATATCTGGTCGGTACTCCTCCAGCTTTTGCCGTAAAATCTGCCGTCCCTCTGCATATTCTTCCTTTGTAATATCGTCCATACCTCTCGTCGGTCGGGCCACAATATTCGTAAATCCGTACCCCAGCTTCAGCAACTCTCCATCCTCTTGTGCATCATATAAACGAGGAGTCAATCCGGAACGTTCAAGAATGCGCCAGAAACGGTTTCCTTTATAAGCATAATGATGACCCGTCTCTCCAGACGTGACACTGGGATTGAATCCGATAAATAATATCGATAAACCATAATCCAGATGATCTGGAATCATAATGAAAAGCCCCCTTATCTTTTTTAGTCATTTACATCTTTCATCTGTGTATAAAATGATATAATGGTTGAAGTATTTTCGAAATCGGACTGAAATTTTCATGAAAAAGGAAGCTGAACTGATGATTGCAGACATCATGCTTGAAGTCGTCCTGCCCGTCTTTCTCCTGATTGCCGTCGGGTCCTGGATGCAAAAGGTGTTCAAGTTGGACTTGTACACCCTCGCCAAAATCAATTTCTATTGTATTACCCCCGCAGCCGTCTTTATGAGCATGTATCACTCCGATATGTCGGGGGAATTGCTCGGAACTGTCACGCTTTTTTACGCCTTATATGTAATTATTCTCTATATTGTGGGGTCTGTGTTCGCACGCTCGCTTCGCATGAATAAAGGCATGAAGGCCGCCTTCAACAACAGCATCATGCTGGACAACGCAGGCAATTATGGTCTGCCCATCAACTCCCTGGTATTTCGTGGTGATCCGCTGGCCTCTTCCATTCAGGCACTGGTCATGTCTTTACAGGCATTGCTGACGTTTACCTATGGTGTGCTGTCCATTCAGGGTGCGAAGCTCAAAGGCAATTACCGTGCGGTGATCATTGGATTTCTAAAAATGCCGGTTCCTTATGCGCTGTTGCTCGGCATTTTGTTTCATATGGGGAATATTCCATTGCCCACTTTCCTGTCCATGCCGCTGACTTACGCGCAGCAAAGTATGGTCGCTGTAGCACTCTTGACACTCGGCGCCCAAATTGTAAAATATCCAATTCGCCTGTATCGTCTTGATGTGTATATTA
Source organism: Paenibacillus sp. GL_099_B (assembly GCF_057835695.1). Lineage (NCBI taxonomy): Bacteria > Bacillati > Bacillota > Bacilli > Caryophanales > Paenibacillaceae > Paenibacillus > Paenibacillus sp. GL_099_B. The sequence continues at coordinate 1,237,400 of NZ_CM174430.1, read as the reverse complement.
GCACATTTCTGCGTTTGCTGATTGGCCCAGCCATCGGGATTTCCATTGTGCTGCTGCTCGGTTTGCAAGGTATCGCCGCTCAGGCCCTTATTATCGCATCCGGTATGCCTACCGGAGTCAATGCGTCCATTCTGGCCGAAGAGTATGATAACGAGCCAGACTTTGCGGCCCAGACAGTTTTGATCTCGACGCTGCTTAACATCATTACGATTACCGCACTGATTTCGTTTGCGAAGACGTTCTAACCTCATACGTAAAAAAACTAGTCCACTCTCCCCTATGGAGCTGTGGACTTTATTTTGTCTGAGGAGAAGCTAGCACAACCCAAAAAAAGTCCAAACGCAGCCTTACTCGGATGCGCTTGAACTCCCTTTGTTAATGCATATTCCATCTGATCAAGTCTATTGTATAACTGACCAGCCCTTAGAAAACTAAGATTCACATGTCGTCCGTTCAGGGAACTTACCGCCTTCTCTGAACAAACAACGAACCAGTCGCTGTGCGGCCCGATTGAAATAAAAACTCGGACTGACACCCTCGACCTGAACAGGTTCCAGCTCTTTCACACTTTCCTTGACCTTATTCATTTCAATGAGTCCCATCTTCCGCTCATTCGGTCCGAATCGATAAATAACCTTTTCATCGTCTTCCGTCTGTTTCACCAGCAGAATGATTGACGCCATACAGGTTACCCCCTATCGTTACGTTGTGAGATTCCAATGACCACTTGCTTACTATTAATTATTACCCAGAACGGATTGGAAACATATAGGGCTTTAGTTATTTATATTAACGTTAAAACTCCTAATTTTAATTATCTTGAATGAAATATTTTGACGGAAAATAACAAAAACAGGCTTGGATATACCAAACCTGCCCTATTAATTTGCATCCAAAGGAATCAGAAGTCTCATGCTTTACCGATTCTGTTACAAACGTGGGTCCACCGGTTCAGACTCCAAAGCCAATGTCGCGAGCACACATTCATGAACCCTTTCCACAGGCTCCATGCGCACAAAACGCTCGATTCCCTCCATGCCCAAGGCACTTTCCATCAGAGCGTGGCGCTCTTTTTTGGAGGTTTTGCGTTTGCTGAGCCGGGACAAATTGTCCGGTGTGAGGTAATCCATGCCATAAATGATGTGCAAATACGCACGACCTCGTACTTTAATCGCAGGTTGGATCATTTTGTTGCCGTTCCAGGCACGGAATGTTTCCGGCTTGATGACAATACCTTCATGTCCTTCTGCCGTGATTTCATCCCACCAACGAATGACCTCATCTTCATCTGCCCTACCTGCAATTACGCGATATTCTGTTTCCATCATCATCGTAGACATCCGAGCGAACTCACGATTTTGCTCCATATGCCATTCATGTGTCTGATCCCAGAACGCTCCGGTGCTATGTGCCAAGGTATGAAACGGCGCAATACGAATATCTCCGATGTCCTCTACATCCCAGCAATATTTCTGAAATACGTCGCGGAATGTTCTAGCATTGGCGAGCTTACGTTCTGTGTCCTGCAACCACTCCTCCACCTCTCGGCCTGCCACTTCGGCTTCACGCAATTTGGTTAGCACCAATTCCCGATCCATCAACGAGGCCTCCGCTACATGTGCATACTGCGATGAGATCAGCTCCCGCGCTTTCAGATTCCAAGGTACGATCTCTGCATCGAGTAATACAAACTCCGTCTGATGACGGTCAAAATAACCCGCTGCGATCAAATCCGCATGTAATCTTGATAACACCTCCTGCTCAATCGTCCGGTCAAAAAAGGAACGTCCTGTCCGGGTCACAATGTTCCCCAGCATTGGTCTTCCCACCCGCTTCTCAGCTACCTGTTCGTCCCGGAACAGGAGCATAATGGCACGGCTTCCCATATGTTTTTTCTCCGCTACCATCCGTGTAACACCCTGAGATCGGTAGTACTGGAACGCATCCCGTGGATGTTCCAAATACCCTTCTACCGAAGAAGCTGTTGGTGGTGGGCTCATCGTAGGCGGGATGTAAACCAGTTCCTCCAAAGGTACGGTAAAATGGGAAAACGTATCAATCGCCGCCTTCGCCACCTCAGCATGAATGGATACATCCAGCCGGGACCCGGTTTGCACTGTGAATCCTTCCTTGAATTTACGTAAGTTCGGAGGTGCGAATCTCCGCCGTTCCCAACGTTTAAGTGGACTGTCCGAATCTTCAGCGTAATCCTGCTTTGCCGGAACACTAATTGCTTCGCGTTCCGGCATCCGCCACGCTGTGAGCATACCACCAAAAACAACGCCTTGATCAATATTGACCGTATCTTTCACTATCATGGGATATGGATGTGGATCGTGTCCCCAGACAATGCATTCACCCGAAGTGTGATCTACGTACCAATCCTTGCGAATCGGTCTGCCGTGCTCATCCGTTCCCTCCACATCACCGTAGCGGCAATAATCCTGAATGCGTTTGGACTGTTTCCCGATAAAGTGATCCCGAATCCCTGCATGTGCTACAACCACCTGACGCACGCCATTTCTTGAAAAAATAAGATGCGATGGCGCATCAAGCAGAAATGTCCTTAGTTCTTCTCGTACTTGCAGTGCCGTCTCTTGGCCCTGCTCCTGCTCCAACTGAATAAGCTCGGCCTCCACATATTCATCGCCATGACTCAACGTAACGTCACGACCATCCAGATAACGTCCTATCTTCCAGCCATGATTGCTGTCGATCATGTAGGCCAGTCCGGATGCACAATGCCGATGCCAGAACAATAGACATTTTAACGATTCTGGTCCCCGACTGGTTACGTCTCCAACCGAAACCAACTTCCGTCCTTCCGGATGATAGTAAAGCCCACTTCCATCCTTATCCACATATCCGAGTCGCAGAATTAATTCCAACATTTCTTCATAACAGCCGTGAATGTCTCCAATGATGTCGATACCTGTATCCATATCAATCACAAGAGGGTTGGATGTACGGATAAACGAGAATTCATCGGGCTGTTTCAGCACATAATTAGTGTCGAAGCCATCTTCACGGATGGAGCGTAGTGTTCGTTTAAACTGCTGCAACTGTTGTTTCACCCTCTGACGTCCGCGCGGATACTCTCGCTGAGCATCACGTTCGAGCAGTTCTTTTTCAGGGATATCCAGTACGACAGCAATCACGGGTACATGAGCTTTTCTGGCGATTTGAATCAAACGCTGACGATCCTCCGGATACAGATGGGTGGCATCAACCCAGGTCAGCTTGTTCAGACGGCAGCGGGTTGCGAGCATCGCCTCCATCGCTTCAAACGCCCTGGCAGATACCTGCTGATACTCGGCATAGATTACGTCTGCTTCGCTACGAGGCCGATGTTTCCAATCCACATACTCGTCATCTCCAATTAGCATTCGGAATTGGTCAGATGAGACCGCTTCGGTTCTTCTGATGACGCCTTCTACAACGAGACGATCCAACAACGTGCTTTTACCACTGTTCGAAGGCCCCACCAGAACAACGATGCCTGCATGCGGCAAGCGAATTTCACGCTGTCTTCGATCCATGGCATTCGCCTCATCGCCCTGGCACCTGACTGTATCTTCTATCTCATTAGGCTTCCTGTTGTTCTTCATGATCCATTCTCCTTTCTCCGCTCAAAAATGACCAGTTGTGTAGGTTGTCCGTATTCCTCTGCGTAATCACCAATACCCCTTATTTCAAAAGTATAATTCCCTTGAAGTGCCCATTCCTCACATCGTTCAGCCAATTCCGCCCGAGTCCACTCGAAACGATGATCATGGTGACGGAAGCTCTCCTGCTCCATCGCATACACTTCGTTGTACTCTTTGTTCGGAGTCGTCACTAGCAACACATCGGGTCGATAATCATTCATAATGGTATCCATAATTCCGTTCAAGCGATACGCTTCGATATGCTCTATCACTTCACACAGGATCATGACATCCTGGTTTTGCATCTGTTCATCAAAATAATAGAGCGAACCGATCACAGGCTCCGGCATAGCAATGACCCCACTGCGATCTTCCAGCTTCGCAAAGCGCTCCATAGCCCGAAGCCGTGACTGGCCTGATGGTTCAACGGCCAGAATGGATTCCACGCCCGAAATGTAGGCTAAACGAGCAGAAAGCTTGCCTTCCCCGGCTCCCATATCGACAATACGCCGTTTGACTGGAAGACCTGTAACCACTTCCGTGATTGCACGATAACGCAGTTCATTTAATCTCACTGGTGACTCAGATCGCTCAACCTCACCTGCCGAGCCATCTTGAATCCCCTCATCACTCTCATTGATATCCTTATCCGAAATCTGATTCAACTCACCTGCCTGCTCAACCGAAACAGATAAAGCCCCTTCCTGAAGCTCATACTTTCGAATTAGTTCAGAAAATCGCAGTGTACGTCGGACAATAAGCTCTTTCAACGGATGGTTTTCCAGCCATCCTTCGCCATAACGTTTGATCTTATCAATCTCATCTTCACTGATGAAATAATGTTTGTAGTTGTCCAACACTGGGATCAGCAGAAATAACTGACGCAGTGCATTTTGCACCGTGACCTGTCCATGCAGCCTAACACGGCGGATGGAGCTTTTCTTTTTCAGATCAAACGTATAAGACAACTCATCTCGCTCAAGGGTAACCGCGTAGCCGAGTGACGAGAATAGTTCCTCCACAACCCGATCAGGGAGGTCCGATGCAACAGGTCCAAATGACAGTTCCATATCGAACGGGTGCTCCACCCATTGCACATAGTCTTCCTTCGGTTTACCATTCAGTGCCGTCCCCAGCGCAGGACGTATGTAAGAGCAGAACAGACTGCTCGTCACAAATTCTCGGTCATTAATGTATTGTGTAATGTCGTAACCGTTCGGAGTGCCTCTTACCAGATCAACAGGATCAGGCTCGGCATGAATCAGCACTTCGGTTTCACTCTCGGTATCGGTGATGTACACAATTCGTACGCGTACACCTTTTTCCATCCGGTCATATACGTTATGTGGATTCTTCGCCAGCAAACGCGATACAGCTCCTGACCCTGCTCCTCTTGCTTTCATCATTAGATGCATCAGTTCTCCTCCTCCTTCTTCTTATTATTCTTATTCCTTTGCCGCCCACACCTCTTGTAGTGCAAAACGGAAGATCCGATCCAGTTCTTCATATTGAATAATCTGTTCATTTTCCAGTTGGGAGGCCAGTTGTTCAAAATGCACAATCTTCTCTGCCAAAAAAGCCTGTATCGCGGGTAGCTGCGGTTCCAGGTCGAGTTCCTCGCCTGCCTTTTTCCGGCGCAGCAGTTCATGGATTTCCGTATAGAGCGGCGTGCTCTGAGGAACAAGCTCTTGCACCAGCTCTTCGAATGCCATCGGCGGCATCGCATCATAACGTTCGATCCAGCCACAGGCCAGCAGTGGGCGCAGCACATAGAAATACTTTTTGATCTTCACCTGCTCACCCTGCAGATAATCCCGGAAGTTTCCCTTCGCCATATTCAGATAATGGTACATACAGGACTTTGGCGAGAAGGTCAAAGGCGACAGTGCACGAATATGCTCTGCCACGCTGTACGGTTCGTCATACTGAATCGGGGATTGCAGCCACTCCAGTAGCGGTGGATTCGACTTGCGAAACAGCTTCAAGGCTTTGCGCAAATCCCAACCATTAATATCGAGCTGATCACTGATTGGGCGTTCGATAACATCCCTTTTATCCTCAATGGACAAGTACCATTCCAGCGGTCTCACATACAGAAAACGAACATCATAATCGCTGTCCTGTGAAGGAAATCCCCATGCCCGGCTGCCCGATTCACAGGCATAGATGATCCGCACCTGCTCCTCCTGTTCAATCTGCTTCAGCTGCTGTCTAATCGTATCTCTCATTTCTTCATGAACATGAGTCATCTCTGTGGCCTCCACATTTTCCAATTTAAATCTCTACCTCTCTCACCCGGCTCGCAAGTGTATCATATCCCGCTATAGTCTCAGCAATATACGTCAGTACCGTTTCACTCCACCCATAGATATAAAAGGTTTTGCCATCCCGTGGCGGTACCATTGCCTGCTGATAAGGTGCAATATCCACAATAAATGCCTTCAGGTCCGGATTCATCATCCGGCGATAACGTTCAAGCTCAACATATAACGGACTGCCTTCATTCTGCTGTTCATCGGTAATCATAATGATCTGATCCACTTTTTCTCCGATATCCCGCAGCTCTCGTACAGGCCGTCCCGTGTCGGTTCCACCTTGTGCGCGAATCCGGTGAGCTTGGGAAAGGATGCTTTCATCCATCTTGGGACGAGCATCTTCAACCATATGGTCGAATAACCAGAACAACGAGTTGCCTCGTGTTTGTTTATATAGCGCCAGTGCCAGCACCGATCCAATTCGCAAATAATCCCCTTGCATGGAACCGGAGCGATCCAGGAAAATGGCGGTTCTTCCCGGCAGCGATGGCAGGTTGCCAATTGATAGCTCCACCGCTTCCCGCAAAGCATATCGCAGCTCTTCTCTTGCGATCATTTCATAAGCACTAGCGAATCGGAAAGGTAAGATACGCGACTTGCGCAGGGCTTCTGCATCCGCTAGACGGCCCGTTACGTAATCGATATTTTTCGATTTTTCAAAAACTCCCGCCCGATCCATTGCATTCAGATGACGCAACAATGCAAAGGTCGGCATCTGGGACATCAACGCCTCCCATACCGTACGTGTCGGCTGCATGATCGATGTGACCACCGAATACGGCAGTTTGCCTTTTTCGATCAGATGCATCCGACTTGCCGGGTTAGGGGTAGCCTTCAACTTTTCTAGCGCCTGCAACTGCGGCAGGTCTGTAAGATCCACCTCATGTCCTCGCAAATAACGGAACAAGGCTTGTTGCTTCATATCTGTCGGCTTGGGGTGTGCTGTAGCGATCATATCGCCCAGACTGTATCCACGCCCGCGCCCGTTGTATTTGATTGCCCAATATTCAGTGATGCCGTTCAAAAATTGACTCACCTGGCGCTTCACCGCTCGACCGCCCTGCCCCCGATCCGTTCCTCTTAGAATCGTCAGAAAATCGGCCAAGTCAGCCGGTGTCTGTACGACCTTGGAGAATACCTTCGCAAACTGATCCGGGTCCACCTTGGACAAGAGCGCCAGACCATATAGAGGCTGTAACCGCATCAAACCTTCATTACGAGCATAGACCAGCGCCCGCGCCATAAACCCTGCATCGACCTCAGCCATCTCCTGATGACTGGCCATCGCATCATCCATCAGTTGCTGTGTGTCTGCATAAAACGTATTGTTCAATGTATTGGTCATCAACATCTGTATATATTGTTCCTCCACCAAACGCTCATAGGCTCCGTAGCCCCCATGATTACGTGTAGTTGGCTGAGGTTGATTAAATAATTGTTTTGCTCTGCTCATCACTCATGACCTCCCGGTGTGAGTCTAGTTACTGGTATTCCATAATAAAATGTTCCGAGGAAAAAGGTGGGAAGGTATAATACCCGCTCTACCGCTGAGCTACACCGCCATGAACGGCGGCGATTGGATTCGAACCAACGACCTGGTCGATTAACAGTCGAAGTAACCCTCCCTGGCGCCTCGGAACCTTGATCCGCAGAGTTTGTTGCTGCCCCGCTTCACACCCTTATTATGCCTCACACATTTGCAAGCGAACATGGCGAAAGTATGGCGACGAGTCAATTTCATAACTCATTAAATTATCGTTTTGTAACGATTGAAGCAGCTAAAGGTATTATGAAATTGATTCAACCTCCATAAGTTTAAAATGAAACCAGCCACTCATCCTGATACAATGTAGGGATATAATAAATAGGAAGATCACGAATGTTTCTATATATCGCAGAATTGTTCTGACAACATAGTCATCCATACATCCGCCTGACTCCAGGCCACCAAGGAGTGAATATTCATGGCTAAAGAGAGCTTTGACAAAGAAATTCAATTTCTGCGCATGTTGTCCCTGACAAGTGGTGCGTACAACCGTAAACAGTATGCTGAACGGCTCGGCATATCCGTACATACATTTGATAAAACCCAGCGCAGATTAAAAGAAATCATGCAGACCGTCGCTGACCAACGCTCAGGCTCCGAACAAAACAAAGAAATGGCAGATCTCGTTCGCTTCCAATATGGGGAATCTGCTGAGCCAATGCTGCTCTTCCTCTTTCGCGCCAAGTCGATGAAAGAGACTGAAGTCCATCGACTTTCCGTTCTTTTGCATACCCTGCAGGATCAAGCTTTAACTGCCATGGAATTGCTGGATGCCTGCTGCGCTGAACTTCCAGAGGAACTGGCGCTGCCTGACGAAAAGACCATTCGCTCAGATCTGAAGTATCTGGAAGAAGTCGGGGTGATTCGCAAAGAACCTGGCGGCAGGCCTTATCGTTACCTTTTGCAGCAGGACGTACTTACGGGACTAACCGTGGAAGAACAGCTGGAGCTGTATGATTTTGTGGATATTATGGCAAACACTCAGGTTCCGTCCGTACAAGGCTACATATTGCGGGACAGTCTCAAAAAAACCATTGGCGCAAGTTATCCGCAGGAAGAAGCCACCGAACCATTTATATATAAATACCACTATTATTCACGCATTCTGGACGAAGCACATCTGTACACTCTGCTTAGTGCGATTCGCCAACGAAAACATATCCAGTTTCTATATTATTCACCCAAAAAACCGTCCAGCTACAGCTCGCAGAATACGAATCCACGTTTTGAACGGGAAGCAGGCGGAAGATCCAACCGGATCGTACCACTTGAAGTGGTCTATGACCATCAGTATGGCCGCTGGTATGTCATTGGATATCAGGGACGCCGTGGCTTTGTGAAATTCCGGATGGAAGGCATTACACAGCTGGAGGAACAGGATTCGATTGAAGAAGAATATATGCTCGAATTGAAACAACAGTGGGCTGAGATCAGCCGCTACAGCTGGCTGGTGGATACGGGAAACACCGTGACGGTCCAAGCACGCTTCTTCCATCCTAAGGACGGCCAACGTAACTTCATTTTGGATCGGGTTCGTTTGCAAGGCCAATGGGGAACGATTACGCCCGAAACGGAACATACCTTCCTGTATGAAATCCAGGTCAACGGTATCACCGAGATTAAGCCGTGGCTTCGGAGTTTTGGCTCAAGCTGTGAGGTGATCGCTCCACAGAGGCTGCGTCAGGAGATGATTAAGGAATGGAAGGAGATTGCGCAATATTATGAATCTGTTCGAGAAGATGTTCAACTACCAGATGATGACGAGATTGAATGAAACCGGACTGTTCACCTGGACATCCCAGGAACGGGCCTGGCTGCGCATGATGCTGAATCACCCTGCCGCACCAGAAGCGCTGCACCCTGACACGTTGCACAAAATGCATGAAATGCTGGATGCAGAGCAGGATCTGGACCTTCAGGATTACCTGACCGAAAAAGCCAAAAGTGAAGAAAACAGTGTCTTTCATCCGCTGCTCAAACCATTACGGCAGATGATTTTGCATCATCAAGGGTTTCGCTTGACAGGGCGTGTACGCAATGGACGAATCAGCCAGGATCAGTTTGGATACCCCTACAAGCTCGAATATTCCATGGTCAAAAAAGAATGGTACGTACTCTGGTATGCTCCACTCTACAACAAACTAATGTCTACGAAGCTGCACAGCATCATTACCGCGGAAGCCCAGCCGCTTCAACCGGAAACTGCTTCTCAATATGCTGCCAAAATCTCGATTTTAACGGAGAACCGAAAGACCACCGTGACGATCGAAGTGCTGCCGGAGTTCAATCAGGAGTTGTCGCGAATTCTGTATGCCTTTTCCTGCTTCGAGAAGCAGGTCGAATTTGTGGAAGCCCAACAGACGTACCGCATTGAGCTGACCATTCCGCGTAATGAGATGGATTACGTACTGTCCAAAATGCGTTTTCTGGGCAAACGGGTACGGATTGCAAACAATGCTGCGCTTCGAGAGCGAATGTCCGAGACAGCCGCCAAAGTATTGGCACGCTATGCGGAAACCGAACTTGAAGCACTACCTGAACGGACTTCTGGAGGAGTGCGCAGCCACCACGGGGAGGAACTTATTGTAGAGACGGAAGGCAGTGATTCTGCATAGCTCATGTTAGTTGTGATTCGTTAAACGTCCGACTTATGCAAATGGGGACGAATAGTGTGTGTTCGTTTCATTAGAGTAAAATAATACAACAAGGGCTGTCCCCGTTATGTTAACGACCTAAGGGACAGCCTCTTTGTTCATATTTTCTGTCTACGCACCGTTACCGGCAGCCGAATTCCTTCTTTTATTAATCGCATGTACACCCATCACAACCGCAATCAATTCATACGTATCCAGATGTTCTGATTGGTTGTCTAACACAAACGCGCCTGAACCGAACCTGCCACTTGTACGCCTGAAGCTTGCCACGATTTTGCCGCCCATCCCGGTGATATCATATTCCTGCGAAAACGCCGGAGCGGAGACATCATACACACCACGCGGTCCTGCATCGTACTCATACTTTTTACTGAAGAAGCTGATCCTCGCCCGTAAGACACCCCATTCCCTTCCATCGGCTGAGGTCACATCCCAACGATTACTTAACATGCGGAATTTACCACTGCAGATAAGCCCCGAGTTATCGAATACATCAAGTGATGAACCAAAGGCACTTTTCAAATCGAGATGACCTGCCTGTTCCTGTTCATGGTTCATAATCTCGGTGTACCCTGCATTAAAGAAATTATCTCTGAAATAGAGTTCCATGGAATTCCTCCCTTACAAGAAATAAACCTTCTCCCATATTGTAAAACGACATATATCCCTATTTACGTATAAGAACTAGGAATTGCTTCAAATAAAAAAATCTGCCAACTAAATTGCAGCTGACAGAATCTTAACTTAAACTTCAACTTTTTTATTATTCAGATACACGGCAACGCCAACCAAAATCACAGCCACGATGATTTCAAAAATAATACTGGCCCATGTTCCATCTGACCATATAATCCGATTGGACGTAACGGAGAGCCCTGTGCTTTCTTCAGTGAACTGAAATAATTCGTTCGGGTTAAAGCGACCCGAGAAGATGATATTCTCCAGCCAGCTAATGAGATTGATTAGCACAAAAAATGCGACGATACTAATCCATGGTCCTGTTTTAAAGCGGAAGCTGCCTCCAATAGAAATGGAGAGGAAGATGATTATGATACTGAACATAGCCACCCACCAAAGAAACAGCAAGAAATTAAGAATCTCCGAAACATGAATACCCGAATCGTTCATGTAGCTGGCAAAGTTAATACCCGGGTGCGTTACACTGTTAATAAAGTAGTGAATGGTGGCAACAACCAATAAACCCAGCCCACAGAGCGTTCCGAATATGATCGGAGACAAGAACTGAGACAATCCCGTTACCGGCACAAGACGGCGATTATACGAACGGATGTTGGACCAATACGTTTTGATCATTTTCACATAAATGGATACGCCTACTCCGACATATGCAATAAAACCTATAACACTTCCTGTTATATCTGACACGAACATTGCTAGCCCAATTTGAACGATAATTAATACGGCTAGCCAAGCCAATAATGTATCCCAATTCCTTCTAAAGTCATATTTCAGCAATGTCATCATTCCGCATAGACCTCCTTGAACATCTCATCCACACTTTTACCGTACTTGAGACGCAGTGTCTCCACTTCTTCCCGCATCACCAGCTCACCTTCACGAATGAAGATGACTTCGTCAAAGATCCGTTCAATATCCGTTACAAGATGCGTAGAGATAATCAGACTGCTGTCTTCGTCATAGAACTTCACAATCGCATCCAGAATTTTGCCCCGAGCAACCGGATCTACCCCGCCAATCGGTTCATCGAGCAGATAAAGACGAGCCTTACGGGATAGAGCCATTGTTAGTTGCAGTCGTTCATTCATGCCTTTCGACAAATGTCTTACCTTTTCTCCCTCTCCAAGCTTCATGAAATCAAGCATCTCTCTCGCTTTCTCTTGATCAAAATCAGCGTAGAAATCGCGGTAATACGCGATCGCGTCCCGTACCTTCATCCAACTCTCGGTTAATGGGCGGTCCGGCATGAAGGATACCAACGACTTCGTTTCCAATCCAACCGCTTTTCCCGTGACACGAACATCTCCACTGCTGGGGTGCAGAAGCCCTGCAACCAGCTTCATCAGAGTACTTTTACCGCTGCCGTTACTGCCCAACAGTCCTACAATTCGGCCTGGTGCAATATCAAGCGTGATGTCATGAAGTGCTTTCTTGCCGCCATACGTTTTGCTCACATGGTTCAGCTCAAGAATATTACTCATTCACTGTTCCTCCTCTTCCATCGCGATGCAGTGATTGCTTTCCTTCTGCAACGGCATCAGCGACGATATTTACGATATCCTGTTCTTCGATGCCCAGCTCCTGCATTCCTGTCAGAAAACGCTCCAGCAATTCACCAGCCATCTCTTTTTTGATCGTCATAATTTTCGACTCCTCACTTGTCACGTATCGGCCCAGACCTCGCTTGGTTTCAACTACTTCTTCCCGCTCCAACTCCTGAAATGTTCGCTGTACTGTATTGGGATTGATCTGTAATTCGGCCGCGAGCTCACGAACCGAAGGAATTTTATCGCCTGCCTTAAGTGTTCCGGTCACAATCTGTCTTTTGATGTACTGCATAATCTGCAGGTAGATTGGCAAGTTGTTGTCAAATTCGATGCTCACAATGTCCTCGCTCCTCTCTGTATCTGTGTGTTAGTTACATAGTACACTAGTGATTTGTTGTTGTAAAGCCCATTTATTTAAAACGGCTCCAAATGCAAAAAAAAGAACAGATCCTCAGATCTGCTCTTATTACTCTTGATTCTTCCAACTACGGTCATTGTATGATGTAATCGGACTGACAAGAAGTTTCTATACGATATCCAAAGGCACTTTGCCCTTAGGTGCAGGGAATGCCTCATTCAACCGAACAATTTCATTTTGGGTCAAAATTACGTCCATCGCCGCAGCATTTTCTGCAACATGATTCAGCTGTACAGCTTTCGGGATCGCCAGTATGTCTCCATCCCTGATAACCCAGGATAACGCAAGTTGCGAAGGACTGACTCCTCGATCCTTGGCAATCTCACGGATGACTGAATGCTCCAACAATTCTTTACGAAGCCTGCCACCTTGGGCCAGCGGACAATATGCCATCACAGGAATACGGCGTTCCCTCAACCAGGGAAGAAGCTTGTATTCAATACCACGAGAAGCTGCATGATACAGCACCTGATTCACCGCACAATGCTTGCCAGCTGGAATGTTCCATAGCTCCTGCATGTCCTCTGTATCCAGATTCGAAACACCCCAGCGCAGAATTTTGCCGGATTGTTTCAACTGTTCCAGAGCTTCAACCGTCTCTTCCAACGGCACACCTCCACGCCAGTGCAGCAGGTACAGATCCATGCGATCTGTACCCAGACGCGAAAGGCTGCGCTCACAAGCGGTAATCATCTGCTTCCGATCCGCATGATGAGGATACACCTTGGATACCAGGAATACATCATCGCGACAGTCTTTTATCGCCTCACCAGTGACCTCTTCAGCCCCGCCTTCTGCATACATCTCGGCCGTATCTATTACTGTCATTCCACGTTCAATACCATGACGCAGTGCCTGAACTTCTTCTCTCCGACTGGATTGTTTCTCACCCATGTACCATGTTCCCTGTCCGATTGCAGGCAGTGTTGTCCCATCGGGTAGCTGGATTGTACGCGTCTGATTTCCTTGTTGCATCTGTACTCCTCCAATCTGACAATATTCCTCATTATCTATTCATTATTAAACAGATCAAAGCTACTTCCTTCATTTGATCGCTTCCAACGCTCCACCATCATGATATACAACTGGTCCAGTGGTAATGTGAGGCTGTTCTGGGCAATGCTTACCGTAGCATCGACCATGCTGCTGTTTACCGTCATTAATTTGCGCTTCATCCCATTCTGACGCTCCAGAAAAGCTTTCTCGTCCCACAATTTAACCCCAATCATCTTCTGTCCCATGAATTCATACATAAAAATATTCTCAACATCTTTCCAGGCAATTAGCCCTCCTGATGTGTAAGAAGATGAATCCACAAACCCATGCTCATCGACAACAAAGGAAGGTTCCTTTTTAATCATCTTCACCAGACTGTAGCAGAGACAAAGCCCAAAAAATAAAATGGAGAACAAGCCTATAACGGAAGAAATGGCAGATCTCTTGGCTGAAGAATCATCAAACATCAAAAAAAATCCGGCTGCTACAAAAAGTGCCGCCCCCACTGTAAGCCATGCCATTCGTTTCTGGCTCGGGTATTCCACGTGCTGTTGATCATAGGATGTGGACAAAGTGATGCTCCTCCTTCATGGTACTGAGACAAGAATGATCTATATAAACGGGGTACAGCTCATTAAATGAGCTGAATTTCCAAATATACTCAAATAGCATTGTTCATTAAACAGATTCAACTGACATTAAACATCATTTTCAGACAGCTTTTCGTCCATTTCATGACTATTCAACATTAGGATTCGTCATGCTTCCAATAATTCCTTTCGGGCACAGGCGATATTGTTAAGAAATAGGAGTACGTTCGTTCAGAATCGTGTTGTCCTGCCTCATGCTTTCCGTTAATATAAATGGAAAGGTTAGGAAATTAAAACAATCTGATCGTGGTGGGAGGACAAACAATGAATAGTCTGCGCGGCATAACATCGGAAGATCTTTTTCAGATTACATGGGTTAATGATCCAACTCCGTCTCCTCAGGGCGGACAACTGGTATATGTAAGTCGGGAAACAAACGAAGCACGAGACGGTTATTCTTCTCACCTGAGACTCCTTAACCTGGAGAACCAGAAGGACAGAGCTTTCACATCCGGAGATAAGGATCACGCTCCTGCTTGGTCGCCGGATGGTTCACAGCTTGCTTTTTTACGAGAACATGAAGGCAAAACACAAGTGTGGCTGATCGCCTCAGATGGTGGAGAAGCACAGCAAGTCAGCCATTTGAAGCATGGCGTCAGCTCCCTGCTCTGGTCACCGGATGGGCTCACTTTACTTGTTAAATCATCTGTGGATATGAGGGAAAAAGACGAAAATGAAACTGAAGACATAGATAAAAAACTGCTGCAAGAACTTGTCGTGGATCGAATTCGAATGAAATCTGACAGCGGTGGACTGTGGAACGGTAGACGAACCCATCTCTTCCGTGTTCCAACCGAAGGCGGAGAGGTGATCCCTGTAACTACAGGCCATTATGACGTTGGGGATTATGCGTGGTCGCCGGATGGAGAGTCCATTGCCTGGATCGCTCAGTTTCCGGAAGAGGGCGAGGAGCATAACGATTACACCCTGACGAACCATGTGTATCATGCTAAGGCCGACGGATCTGACGTACAGCAGTTGACCCCAGAAGGATACACTTTCGGCCGGCTGACGTACGCACCTGACGGACAATCCCTTGCACTGCTTGCCAGCGACCGCTCCTATGGAAATGCTACGTTGGTCAAGCTCTACACCCTTCGGATCTCAGGCGGCAAACCCGTATGTCTGAGCAAGGATTGGGATGTACAGATCAATCACAGCCTCGTTGGTGATATGCGCTCACACCTGACTAATACGGGGCCGGTATTCAGTCGTGATGGTTCATCCATTCTCTGTCTTGCTACTATTGAAGGTAGCGTCCGGATTGCCCGATTTGCACGGGACGGCAGTCATGCCGAATACATCTTGGCGGACGAGAAAGAGTTCTATCAGTTTGCTGAGTTGGAAAATGGACAGATCGTGGCAGCCGTAGCTGATGTACTTAGTCCTGGCGATCTCTTTCTGTATACTCAACCTGAAGATGCAGGAGCCGAGCCGCCTATACAACTGACCCATAGCAATCCTCAACTAGATGAAGAGATTCAACTTAGCACACCCGAGACCTTCTGGTTCGATTCCTCTGATGGCCTGCGACTGCAAGGCTGGATGCTGAAACCGGCTGGCATGGTGGAAGGAGTCAAAGTCCCAACCATCCTTGAAATTCATGGCGGCCCACATATGATGTATGGCTTTACGTTTATGCATGAGTTCCAGATTCTCGCAGCACAGGGCTACGCTGTTGTATATATCAATCCACGAGGTGGGCTCGGATACGGGCAGCAATTCGTGAATGCCTGCCGGGGTGACTATGGCGGCGGGGATTATCGTGATCTGATGGAAGCCATGGATTATGCGTTGTCCCGATATCCGTTTATCGACGAGTCCCGTCTTGGCGTCACTGGCGGCAGCTATGGTGGCTTCATGACCAACTGGATCGTTGGACATACTGACCGTTTCAAGGCAGCCGTCACTCAGCGTTCCATCTCTAACTGGCTCTCGTTCTACGGAGTCAGTGATATTGGATTCTTTTTCACGGAAGACCAGATTGGCGGTAATGCATGGGATGACACCGAGAAGTTATGGAAACACTCCCCGCTTGCATATGTGGGTAATGTCAACACGCCGCTGCTGATTTTGCATGGTGAGCAGGATTTGCGTTGTCCAATTGAACAGGCTGAACAACTGTATGTTGCCTTGAAGCGACGCAAACAGACCACTCGGTTCATTCGTTTCCCGGGAGCCAATCACGAGTTGTCCCGCGGAGGTCACCCGCACTTAAGGGTACGTCGTCTGGAGCATATTGCTGGATGGTTCAATGAGCATCTGTGACGCCATCATAAGATCACAATATATGAAAATTCTTCTTGCCCCCCGCCTCTGCCAAGGCGAGAAGCATCCAGGATCAACAAAAACCACCAGTAAAAGCGGTCATACTCATGACCTTCTCTGGTGGTTTTTACTGTTTGGACGTTTGGAAATGGGACAGTTATTGCGTTCTACGTTACTATCCCATGTTTATTTTTATCAAAGCATGGCTACGAGTACTTGTTAATGCTCCCTTACTCTTCTCCCCACACAATGGTCACTTCGTTAACATCCTTGTTACTTGTGGAAGTGGAACCTGTGATGGATACGGCGAATTTGCCTTCTTCACGGCCAACAATGCTGAATCCATCCGCCTTTACGTCTTGCGCGTATTGAGCCAGGTCTTTGTTCTGGTAATAATCTTTGTAAGATGTTCCTATCGTCAGCAGCGTTTCTTTTGTTGTATATGTAAAGATGATTTTGTTCTTGCCGCCGTCTACACTAGACTCTATCAGGCTAATTATCTTGGCATCCGTTGGTAAAGGTAAATCAGCTGGTAAATACTTGGCCTTCACAATTTCAGCCTGATTGTTTTTATCTGTTGATGCTGTTGAAGTCGAACCACTGTTGCTTGTGGAACTGGACCCACTGGAGGAGCTTGTGGAACCAATGCTTACTTTATTGGTTTTCGAATCATACGTGATTTCCGTGTTCAACGCTTCTGCAATGGAACGAACCGGCAGATAAGTACTGCCTTGATACGTAATGGAGGCGAGATTCTTGCCCTTGTCACCTGTCGGTGTGAACTTCTGTCCATTCACTTCAATACCTAACCCATGGTTTAAATAAGCCTTGATGGTTTCCAATTGTGTTCCTGCATATACCCCCGCTGATCCCGTTAGTACCATGCCGAAGACACCAGCGGTTAAAATCCACTTTTTATTTTTCATCCGAAATACCTCCTGATTGTTTTATTACCGAAAATATATGTACGGTTGCTGCTTCGTTGTTAAACCAAAGGTTGGAATCATAATACCATCTGGTGAGAGCTTGTACATGATTTAAGAGGAAAACAGGACCAGCGGCGCACAAAATTAGTCGTTTCATTATTTTGTTTTACGCACGCTCGAATCATTGTTATTACATGAATATATTCCTTGATGCAGCTCTATATAAGATGGAATCCATCTGGCGGTTACAAGTTGCGAAATCACCAAATTTATTAGATAATAATCTGTCGATTGTAGTCGAAGGAACGGATTTCAAGGGGGATTTAAGCAATGAGTAAGAACAATAATCATACATTTGACGAGCCGATTAATCGGCTCTCCACGGGATCAGAGAAATGGGATGCACTTGAGGAGATCTTTGGTGTTGCGGATGCACTCCCCATGTGGGTTGCTGATATGGATTTCGCCGCTCCACCATCGGTCATTCAGGCGTTGAAGACTCGAATGGAACATGGGATTTTTGGCTATACAGTGCGAACAGATGCGTATCATGCAGCGCTATCGGGATGGATGGAGCGACGTCACAACTGGAGTATTAATGATGAATGGGTTGTATTCACCCCAGGTATTGTGCCTGCACTCAGCATTGCTGTTCAACGGTTCACCGAACCGGGAGATGCAGTAGTAATTCAGACTCCGGTGTATGCTCCCTTCTATGATGTGGTGCGTGGTCAAGGCAGAGAACTGATGACCAATCCGTTGGTGGAGAACGATGGACATTACTCCATGGATCTGGAGCATCTGGAATCCTGCCTGAAGACGGGTAGGGTCAAAATGCTAATTCTGTGCAGTCCTCATAATCCGGTTGGACGGGTATGGACTCGTGAAGAACTTCAAAGCCTTGCTGCACTCTGCGTGCAATATAATGTGCTCATCGTCTCAGATGAGATTCATGCTGATCTGGTCCACCAACGCGGTGCGCATACACCGCTGGCCCTTATTTCTGAAGCTGTCGCTGATCTCAGCATCATCTGTACAGCACCAAGCAAAACGTTCAACATTCCAGGTCTCTGCACCTCCAATATCATCATTCCAAATGCCAAGCTGCGGGAATCATTCATGCAAGGTGTTAAAACGATGGGACTCGCCAACATCAGCACGCTGGGAGCAGTGGCAGCAGAAGCGGCATACAACGGCGCTGAAGAATGGCTGGATGACTGTCTTGCCTATATCCGCGGAAATATGGAATACGTGCAGCAGTATGTCGCGGAGCATATGCCGCAAATCGGAATTCAGCTTCCAGAAGCGACTTACCTGCTGTGGATGGATTTCCGAAAGTTGAGTATTCCGCATGCGCAGCTGTGTACGATGCTGCTCAAGGAAGCTGGACTCGCCTTCAATGATGGAAGTATCTTCGGAGCAGAAGGCACAGGATTCATGCGCATGAATGTGGCCTGCCCACGTTCCACGGTAGAAGAAGCCATGCGCAGATTGTCTGTGCTGATTGGCAGACTGTCGACCAAGTAAGTTGAATTACGTTAAAGCAAATTGAAGATGCTAACGAACCGGTTACACCTTATTCGGAAGTTTAGCGTGAAATGGGAAGGCTAAAGAACTTCAGCCACTTTATTATCGTTTGCATAGCCAAAGTCTGTGAAAAAACAGGCAATACGGGCATATAAGGTGTCTATGATTCGTTCCAACACCGAAAGTGTAGAATTCCGTCTAATAGCGTGCGCTAGTTTCGTTAAAGCATTGGTTTCTTTAAAATTGCAAAAAGGGGCTGTCCCAGTAGTCATATCCATGATTAATGTTCATGATGGACTACTCGGACACCCCTTTTATATTGGAAAACGGTTTATACCCCGTAAGTTATGAAGTTGGCATCTGCACAATCCGATCGCATAACCTGTCCAGTAACTCCCGATCATGGCTGATGATCAACAGTCCCAGGTTACGCTGACGCGCGATATTCATCACGGTATGCCAGATCTGCGCCTGTGTGATCGCATCCAGCATGGTGGTCATCTCATCAGCGATCACGTAACGAGTTGCTGTGCCGAGTGCACGTGCAACGCAGAATCGTTGCAATTCTCCGCCTGACAACTCACCGGGCCTTCGATCCAGCCAATTCGTCTGGATACCCAAGTCATTGAGCAGCTCCTGATCCTCGATCATGGCTTCCTTCAAGACACGGCGCATTCGCCAGCGTGGATTCACCGCTTTCTCCGGATGCTGGAATACAAGTTGGACCGGACAGGCTCCAGTTTTGGGCAGCGGTTTCCCATCCAGCAGCACTTGACCTGCCAACGGTTCCACATACCCTGCAAGGATACGCCCAAGACTTGTTTTTCCACACCCACTGGGCCCCCACAAGCCAACGACCTCCCCCTGCTGTATTTTCATATTTATATCCTGAAGTACCCAAGCGTCTTTACCATAACGATACCCTGTCTTTCTAGCTTCAAGTGGCATGAACGCACCTCACTTCCCCACCACGAACTTTGCGCAGCTCAGGACGTTCGTTCGTGCAAGCCATCGTCGCTCCAATGCAGCGTGGTGCAAATGAGCATCCTTCTACCTGCTGCCGACCTGCTGCAGGCTGGGTACCAGACAGATGTTGAAAATCATTTTGCGGCAATGCATTCCAGAGCGCCTTCGTGTATGGATGTCTTAATCTTTCGCCCTTTCCCGTAAAATCACAAACCTGCGCCGTCTCCACATTGGAGCCTGCGTAAAATACGGATATGCGGTCTGCTGCCGTCAAAGCAGTCGTAATATCATGGGTAATCCAAAGGATGCCGACGCCTTCATTGGCCAGTTGTCGAAATTGCTTCATCGTTTCAGCCAGCACTTCGGGATGAATGCCAGGTGTGGGCTCATCTGCAATAATGAGTTTCGGATCACCGGAGGTGGCCGTTGCCATCAACACCCGCCGAGCCATACCACCTGACAGCTCAAACGGATATTTGCCCGACGTGCCCTGAGGCAATCCATAACGTCCCGTCAGTTCCTGCTCTGCCTTTTGCATCGTGGATCGGAGCGTCGATCGGTGCTTACGCCCTGTCTTTTGGCTTACAGGTTGAACCTGCCTGCCCACCTTCAACAACGGATCCAAATAACTGACCGATTGGGGAATGTACACCATTTTATCTCCACGCAGATGAAGCTTCCGGTCCATGGTCAAGGGTTCGCCTGCATAGCTAATCCGGCCTTCTATCGTCGCATTGGCAGGAAGAATGCCCATGATTGCCTGCGCCAACACACTTTTGCCTGATCCACTTGCCCCTACGACAGCGACAATCTCCCCTTCATTGACAGACAGATTCAGATCCTGAATAACTTGGGTCTCCTCGTGCCCAAACCATCCCCGAGCACGCCGGAACGAAACCGATACTTCCTCCACTTCAAGAAGCGCCATGTCTACACCACCTCCCTTGAACTGCCGGTTCCCGTTAATGTCTTCAGACTACCGCCCAACACATCAAACGCACGAACAACCAACAACAATGCGAGACCTGGGAAAAAGGCCAACCACCACATCCCTGCGGACAAATATCTCATCGACTCTGATAAAATAATACCGATCGCTGGCTGCTGCGGTGACAGCCCCAGCCCCAGAAACGTAATCGCTGCCTCATGCAGAATGGCATGAGGGAAGATCAGCAGCACTCCCACGAATAGCTGCGGGATCAGATGAGGCAGCATGTGTTGCACCGCAATACGAATTCGCGAATGACCCAATCTGCGTGAGATGTGAATATACTCTGCTGATCTCAGCTGAATCATCTCTGCCCTTACAATCCGGGCCAGATTCGGCCAATGAGTCAGGGCAATGGCTAACGTCACCCCAGGCAACCCTCCACCGAACACAAATGCTAGCATTACCAGCGACACCAAGTGGGGAACACTCAGAAAGAGGTCTATGATCCATGAAATGACCCGGTCCACAGCTTTCCCTGAAGCAGCAGCAAGACCCAGCAAAAGTGCGATAAGTCCGCCACCACAAGCCGCCAGTAATCCCACCTGAATGCTCGTTGCCAATCCTTTCAATGTGCGCAAGAACATATCTCGTCCTAGCCAATCCGTACCGAAAGGATGTGCCCAGGCTGGAGCCAGATTCCTATCCATTAATGAGGTCAGCGTCGATTCTGCGGGAAGCAGTCTGCCTGTCAGCCACACGGTGGCAATCCAGATCACACCTAGGCCACCCCAGATTATCGCCCATTTGCGCGGATTACGAAAACGAGGAATACCGCCACCTGAATAACCTTTCCCACCATGAATACGTGGATGTACTGGCCTCCAATTTCTCTTGTTCCCCGCCTCACTTTTGGGAGAGTTAACTTTCAGATGCTGTGCAGTCTGAGCCGCAGGCCGGGAGGGACGTTCTAATGTCTGTTTCATCCTATAGCCTCCTCCTTCATGCGCGGATCAATGATACGGTACAGAATATCGGCCAGCATATTGCCTGTAAACACAAATATCGCACTGCACAGCACAAGTCCCAGCAGCAGCGGCACATCACCGCGTAATCCAGCCTGGACTGTTGCTTGCCCCAATCCGGGATAGGAAAACACTTGCTCCGCAAGCACAGCTCCACCGAACAATTCACTAAATGAAGCAAATTGCAGCGTCAAAGCTGGCAGTACCACATGTCTGAACCCATGACGACGAAACAGTTGAACACCTCTCTCACCTCGTGCCCTCGCAAAAAGAATATAATCGGAGTCCAGCACATCCACGAGCTTCTGCCGGGTATGTAAGGCAATAGCGGCTACGCCCGTCAGACTCAACGTCAGCGCAGGAAGAATCATGTGCATGGCCCGATCTCCCCATGTCACTTGATCTGCTACCATGCCCGCAGGTACACCAAGTCCGATTGGCAGCCAGCCAAGCCATACACCGAATACCATGAGCAGTAACAGCGCAATCCAGAATACCGGTGTGGAAGCCAGTGTGTAACAGTACCAACAGATCAGACGATCCAGCCGCGAATCCCGCCTCATAGCAGCAGCGACACCCAGACCGAATCCAATCAGACCGGATAACACCCATGCCACCGCCATAAGAGCGACAGAATTCATGAATCGTTCCTGGATGATGTCCGCAACCGGCTGTCTATAGATCATCGATGTTCCCAGATCCCCCTGAACTAGTGCCTGCCCCCAAGAAAACAGCCGTTCTACGGGTGAATCATTGAGTCCCCAACGTTCTTCAATAAGACTGCGTTGTTCTGCGCTCACCCTGATCATATCTCCACCAATGTAAGCCTCCACCGGGTCCACTGGAGAGAACTGCATTAATATAAAAGACACCACGCTGACTCCTGCCAGCAAAGATAACAGCCGCAGCATTTTAAATCCGACAAATCTGGCCCATCCCATCCTGTCCTCCATCCAATCTCTCCCCAATTCAGGATAAAGCTACCGCAGCGTTTCTATTTCAATTCTTCCTCCCAGGACCATTCTTCCAGGTTGGATGTCACAGGCCACCCATGACCATGTGGATGGATCTGCTGTTCACCGATATTTAAACCATTCTTCACCAAATACAGATGATCAATGTTCACCAGCCATGCCCATGGCGCATCGCCTTGGTAACTAAATCCTGTCGATCCATCCCACTCCGCTTTCTGCCAGAAGGGCAGTGCTTCTTCTTCCGTTGTCGCTTGGAGAGCTTGTTGCATCCAGTTGTCCACAGTTGGGTTACTGTACAATCCAGTGTTGTAGTAACCTTTCCCTTTATGGGTACTACTGTAGAGGTTGTATGTCTCAAGCGGATCATGACTTCCCCACCCAAATAATACGGCATTAGTATAGGCTAGCTTTTTCGTCTCTTCCCTGCTCTTTCCCTCTACATTGACCTTAATCCCTGCCTGGGCCACCATATCCGCAGCAGCCAGCGCTAAAGATTGTCTCGTTAGATCCCCTGCAAAATAAATCAGATTGAACTCGGCCTTTATGCCGTTCTTTTCTACAATTCCATCACCATCTGTATCCACCCAGCCGCCATCAGCCAGAATCTGCTTCGCTTCATCGGGATTCCCATCTGCAAAAACAGAATCCGGATTGCTCCACGGCAGGTCGTCGCTGACCGAGTAGGCTGGACGACCTTGCCCCTCCAGTACCCCCTCCACCAATGCAGTGCGATCAATCGCGACATTTACCGCTTTTCGAATGGAGATATCGGAAGTAACATCATTGCCTGCCGGCAGGCCGTCACCAGACTTAGCTCCTGCGGGTTGCATCGGGAACATGATGCCCCGGTTATCGACTGTTTTCACTGATTCCAGCTTCATGCCGCTTACCTGCTGCTTGCTGAATGCCGCCGGGATAGCCGCAATATCGACTGTTCCGGCTTGCGCCGCTGCAAAGGCTGCATCCTCATCCAGATAGAGGAACGTCAGTTTATGGAATGTGGACTTTTTCCCGTAATATTGTTCGTTAGCCTCGACGATCGCCTGCTGACCCTTATCCCACTGCACCAGCTTGTATGGACCAGACCCAACCGGATGCTCGGCATAATCAGGACCATAGGCGTGCTCAGGCACAACACCGAGTGTAGTCAGAAGACTGATAAACGTGGACTGCGGCGACTTCAATGTAAAGACGACAGTTGTTGTATCCGGTGCTTCCACATCAGCCATATTGGTAAGATCAATGACCGAACCGCTCTTGGCAGCCGTTTCAAACGTAAATCTGACATCTTCAGCCGTCAGTGGCTCACCATCAGAGAACTTTACATCATCCCGAAGTCTGACGGTCCAAGTCAGTCCATCTTCACTGACGGAATGCTCTGTCGCCAGATCATTGACCAGTTGGAGCTTGGCATCCCTTTTCAGCAAAGTGCTCTGAAAGAGCGGCGAGCCGTACTGTCCCCAACCTGTAGTGGGATCAAATCCACCTTCCGGTTCCGTGCCAACAGCCAGCACCAATTCGTCTTTGGGAAGAGAAGTCGCCGCCTGATGGACGCTCTCTGTTGAGGATGTCCCCTGTGTACATCCTGACAACCCAACTGTGCATATCAGTAAAATGCCTACTCCCGCTCTAACTGATCGTTTCCCCCATGAAAATCCAAGCATTTACGTTGTTCCCCCTCTAACTTTTACGATTCAATCCAATTCTGTGTTACTTTTTTTGAAAATTGTAGCACAAAATATATTTATTGTGTCAACAAACTTAACTTCGAAATCCATTTATTTTCATTTACAGGGAATTCAAAAGAGATTAACAGGGGGTTCCGTAGATGATACAGCATTTCAAGTTAGGTATTATAACAAAACAAAAAGAACAACAGATTATCGGTAATGGACCAATAATCTGTTGTTCTAAATACGTGCTATGGACAAAGTCGACTAATGCCAATGAATCGGTTATTGAAATTTTGAAAGTTAATCCGTTGAAGAATCAGGAGAATGGTGAGGATGGTAATGACTTTGTTGATTTTGGCTGTGGTCATGATTGTGCGGACTGTGGTGGCTTGCCATTTTGTTGAGCTCATCCACATACGTTACGGACAGCTCAGCATACAGTACTCCTTTTTGGACCTGGATCTGCTGATGCAGATGACGCAATCGTCCTAAGTTGCCCCGCACCGCAATGACCTCCAAACACTGATCATGGTTCAGGTGCACATGCATATTGGAGATGATGTCATGGTGTGCCTCGTGCTGCAGCTCCATTAACCGAATAGGGAGATCACTGATATGGTGGTCATACACCATCACAATGGTTCCGGCTACATCCTGCTCGGAATGCAATGCAGAGGGCTCCAGCAATGTTTTACGGACCAAATCACGGAAAGCTTCCGAACGGTTCTTATATCCCTGCTCTTCGATATAGCTGTCAAACTGTTCGATCAGAGGCGTGGGAAATGCCACACCGAACCGGGTCAAATCTTCTTTGTCTGCCATTCATATCCTCCTGCCGCCTCGTTTGCTTCGAGTGTACCACAGTCCTGTCTTCTCATCGACTATACTGTTGTTTCTCAGTAGTAGCAAAAAGGATAATGTAGCTCGCTTTTATTTAACTCTCTTGGTCAGTTCCTGTCTGACTTTGGCGTAGGTAGCACTTACCTTCTGTTCCAGTGTATAGATATGTTGTTTGGAGCCTGCCCATTTCTCTGCCGCTGTAGCCAAGGAGTTCAACGAGCTTAATACACGTGATGACTGGCCTAGTTTTGCACTCTGTTTGAACTGCTGTAACGCGTTTGAATATCGCTCTCTCGACAGGCTCGCCTGTTTTTTGCCCGTTTGAATCTGCCTCTTCACCTGATCGGCTCCAGCCAGTAAAGTACGTAACCTTTTTACTTCTGTACTCTTCCGTTTGCGGGCTTCAGCAAGCTCTTTTTTCTTGAAACGAATGTCTTCTCGGGCAAGCTGAACAACTGGTTTCAACGTGTCCGCTTGGGTGCGAATAGCCGCACTCCATTCTTTGTTTTTGATCGCTTTGGCGGCGTCGAGCTGCCTATTCACTGAACTGTACAAGGCAAACAAAGACTCATACCGGGCCTCGGTTTGCTTTACCTTTTCGGTTAGACCCGCGATCTTTGCATCATCGATTTGCCTTATACTTACACGTAATTGTTCCAGCTCCTTGGTATTGGCGGCATGAATGGTCTTTGTCTTTTGTTCCCAAGTCCGTTCCTGCGCCGTCCAGTTCCCAACGTTCTCGTACGCTCGTTGCAGGGCCAACTTGTTCAGCGAATCGGCCTTGCTCAGCACGGTTTCCCACGCCTTCTGGGCTGTTACGCCAAGCTCAGGGCCCGCCGCTTCAGCAGCGGAGGAATAATACATCACACTGATACTGAAGATGATGATGAGTCCCAGGCTCATACGCGTCCATACGTTAGCGCAAAGGTTAGGGCGTGGCCCGTATCGGTTACTCATGAAACTACGATCTCTCATGCTCCTCATACGGGATTGGTTCATGATCTGTTGCTTGTCTTCATTCCCCTCATTTAAGCGGCTTTGCCTGGCTTGCACTGAACATGAACAATGACCCACCTGATGATTTTCCTTGTCCTCCAAAATTCCAGTTTGCATTCTCTTCTGCTCCCTTCAATATGAATTGATAGTTAGAACCTGCTGGAGTATCTGTGCGGTGATTCAATTACGATCCCTGATATACAAACTGGCAAAAAACAAAAAAAAGCACCCGCAAGTCAGGCGTATTGCCTGCTCTTACGGGTGCTTCCCTCATAAGCCGTTCCATATGGGATTCGCCGAAATGGTCATCATTTCGAATCGAACCACTACCTTTTTCTAATATATTCCATACTTGTATTCTGGTCAAGTCCGATCGGCAAGCAACATGTTATAACGGGAGAACCCTTCCCGCATAAAGATAACCTTACTGTCCGACCAGGATGGCTTTCATCTCTTCCGTCAGGTCCTCTTCCTTCAGTATCATATAGATGTTCTCCCCGCGGGTGACATTCAATTTGATCTGATAGAGCGTATCTCTCTCTGTTTGATAACCGGACCTTTGACGTTGAAGCAATTCGCTGATAATTTTTTTATTTTTGGTAGCGATCTGTTTGTTGCCACTTAAATTCCCGTCCACATATTCTGACTGAGGGTACACCATCTGAGGATTTCCGGGACTGTTAATCTCCTGCTTTACAAATTGTGCGGAAGCCACCTCATCTACTGGAAATTCCAGTTGCTCGTATAATTTGTTCTCTTTGAGCCAGTGCAGTACCCTGTCATAGCTTGGTTTGATCTCAAAGTTCCACATCTCCTTGGGTTGAGAAGGTTCATTCGATGAGGAATCCTGATTCATTTCAGCGTATGCAAAAGACTGCCACGGAGAACGTTGTTCCTCGTAAGTCTGGTCCATAATGTCCTGTTTCAGCAATTCCTTGAATTCACGAACTTGATTCGGATTGCTAATATATACTTTTCGGTATGAACTAACCGTTGAGCGAATGCCAATACTTAGCGCGTCCTCATCCAGCTTATACGTATCAAATGCAAATTTTTTGTAAGCCTGAGACTGCTTCAGCGCCATCAATTCCTGACGAAATTCAGGTTCGGGAATGTAATATTTGCGTTTCATCACCTTGCCGTTATCCAGCTTGTAATTAATAAACACATACTCGTCATTACGCATACCAGGATTGATGGGATCATCCAGCAAAGACAGATCAGAATCCACGATCTTCTGATGAAGAGCAATAACGGCTTTCATATATTCAGAATCACTTGAATAGAAAGGATCGTCATCCATTTTCGATGAGACACCGTTAGTATAAGTGTATCTCTCTCCACCAAGCTTGATACTGTTGACCTTGTTCAGTTCAGGTACTCGGATAACATATCCATTCCAATTGGCAACAGGGACGTACAGAATCAATCCAGCCACGATACCATATAAAGCAAACTTGGGCAGCAGTTTGCTGCTCCAGATCAACCACGTCTTGCGGATAATCATCTCGGCACCAATATAACCGACAATTCCACCGAGGATATATCCGAAGATTCCCCACCCCGATGATCCTCTTGGAGCAATTATGGTAAAGTAGGCACCGCCAATTAAAACCAGCGTAAACATTAAACCAAATCGGAATATGGGTTTAACCAGCGTAAACGTCACCGCTTGGGTAGCAGATTCCACCTGTCTCTTCGCATAGAATACGTAAGACAACGGGATGAATAACAGTGTCAATATTGAATAAATAATGAGTTCCCAACCGATCACAGGAGCTCCACTAATCGAAGCCATGCGAAGAACTAGAGATATTTTTTCTGCATTTCGCCCAACTTCATCGTACGGATATCCAAGCAGGTAATGCTGAAGATGCAAGGAAAAAATGAACCATACAACAACAGGCAACAATAGAAGCGCGTACACGGTGAGTCCCTGCAACACGGACTGTCCAATACACATACCAACAACCACGGTCAGCATGAACATAAACAACGAGTAGATGCTCATACTGAGGCCCCACATCCAGATTGAACTACCTCCGAATATAAATGCGGACTGATCCAGTGCTGCCCATACCCAGCCTGTGATGGCAGTCGTTATCCAGATTGGAAGCAGGATCATAATAAATCCTGTCAACAAATTAACGGTTAACAGATGCTTTCGGCGCAGCGGCAAACTGTGGAACAGATCTGAAGGTGCACCGGATTGCACATACCGGAACAGAAAAATGCCCGCAGCTACCGGGAACGTAATGGCAAACAGAATTTGCACTTCTCCATTCGCCTGAAACAAACTCGTAATCTTCTGTGGTAAATCCCGATACTCTGTACCGATATGGAGCGGTAGCGAAAACAATAACGTGATCAGGTACAAGATGCCGATCCATCCATGCTGCCTGAAATTTTGGAACAGGATGCCCCGGTTACAGAACAATCGGTTGAATATCATATCCTGCATCCTCCATTTCATAGATAAATATTTCTTCCAGCGTCAGCGGCAGCACATCCAGCAGATAGGGATCAAATGCACGGAACCGTTCCGTCACAGCCTCGCGATTGCCTTTCACAATAAACAGGGATACACTTCCACGCTGCTCTTCATGCAAAATATTCACCTGTTCGTCCATAGCCTTGGCATGATCAGGATGGCGGAAAGCGACCTGAATTTTATGTGTATCGGCCTTCAGATCATCCAAATCTTTCTCTACGATAATCCGGCCTTTGTGCATGATGGCAACATGGTCGCACAGGTCTTCAATCTCGCGCAAATTGTGAGAAGAGATCAGAATCGTCACCTGACGCTCCGCTGCTTCCTGGAACAGCAGATTCTTGATCTGCTGCCGCATGACCGGATCAAGTCCATCGATCGGCTCATCCATGAGCAGCACTTCAGGCATACAGCTGAGCCCAAGCCAGACGGCTGCCTGACGGCGCATGCCTTTGGACATGCGATGCAGTTTACGTTTCACGTCCAGTTTAAATACACTGCCGAGCTGTACAAAGCGTTCCTCATTCCAGCGCGGATATACCGAACGATAGAAGGCAGCCATCTGATGGATGGACGATTGCGGGAAAAAGTATGGCGCATCTGCCATAAAAATGGTGCGTCCCTTGAGGTCCATATTTTCATATATTTCTTGTCCCTCAATGCGAACCGTCCCGCTATCCTGACGATAGATGCCTGCCAGTATTTTGAGCAGCGACGTTTTGCCCGCCCCGTTGGAACCGAGCAAACCGTAGATCGATCCCTTATGTACTTGCATCGTGACGCCATCAACGGCTTTTTCCTGTTCAAATGCCTTAATGACCTGATTCAGCTCAATCATGCGGCTCCCCCTTCTCTATACGGGCCATCGCTTCCTCAAATAAAAGCGTCATATCGGCTTTGCTCAAACCGGAATATGAAGCTTCCGCAATCAGCTTCACCAGAGCGGCTCTGATTTCATCTCTCATGGCTGCATTCGGATGTTCCACGGACGATGATACGAAGCTCCCTTTTCCCTGCAATGAATAGATATAACCTTCACGTTCAAGTTCCCGGTACGCTTTCTGAATCGTATTCGGATTAACCGTGAGTTGCCCGGACAGTGTGCGAACGGAAGGCAGCTGCTCATCGGGTTGGAGAACACCGTACACGATCATTTCTTTGATTTTGTCCACTAGTTGCTCATAGATCGCCTTACGGCTGCGTACATCCAATTCGAACATCCCGCACCTCCTCTCTATAAAAGTTGTAATACCCTATTGATGAAAGATGACTGTATTTTGAAGTGTATATATCCAACACTAAGGTGTATTAACTGTACTACTATTATTAGTACAGTTAATACAGATTGTCAACCATTTACTTTGACTTCTCGTATGATTCGCGTTAGGTTTATATATATGATTAAAGTGACATATAGACAGGTGGAAATAGATCACTCTGTTATATAAAAGGCGTAATTTCGGGGTTTAGTTTGATTCGGGCGGTGTGCTACTGTTCGTTAAATCGCTTATCCGGCTAAATACGTTCAAAGCTTGTTCTGATCTTTCCTCTTCCGTTATGATGGAGAAGAACGTTGTGCACGTTCACTGGTTCACGCGCTCGCTTCGCTCGTTGTCTGTACAGTTGTCCCACCGTCTGGCCTATGTGTACATATTTTATAGATGGCTTTATAAAAAACTCATGAGGGAGAATTCGGGATGAATGAACAGAAACAGAATGATTCTATAGAACGTAATCGCCCAGAAACTACAAGCTTGTCAAGTAGCTTTGAAACAAACTCGACATCCACAGCTTCGACACAGCGTGTATTAATCGTAACCGCTGTTGATGCGGAAAAAGAGGCTGTACTGCGCGGTCTGGGTGACCAAGCTGCGTACTTTGATGTGATTGCTGCGGGCGTAGGCCCTGCCTCGGCCGCAGCAGGAACCGCTGCCGCGCTGGCCTTTGCCTCAGCAGCGGCTGGCGCAAATACGCCGGCACAGGGCTCCGCTGCGCCAAGCGAACCCTATGCGGCACAGGTATCTGCCGCATCCTCAAGGCCGGGGCCCCTGGCCGGAACCGGACTGACCCCAGCGTACACGCTGGTGGTCAGTGCCGGCATCGGCGGCGGGTTCCCCGGCCGGGCGGACGTCGGCTCCCTCGTGGTGGCCGACGCCATGGTTGCCGCCGATCTGGGCTCGCAGACGCCAGACGGCTTCCTCAGCGTGGACGAGCTCGGTTTCGGCTCGTCCCGTGTGGCGGCGGACGCGGTGCTTGCCGCACGCCTGCGCTATGAGCTGCAGCGGGCAGGGCTCGCTGTCAGCGGAGGCACGGCGGTCACCGTATCCACGGCGACCGGAACTGCCGAGACGGCCGCGGAGCTGCTGCGCCGCGTGCCGGATGCCGCCGCCGAAGGCATGGAAGGCTTCGGCGTAGCTACTGCAGCCCAGCAGTTCGGCGTGCCAGCACTCGAACTGCGGGCTATATCCAACGCGGTCGGTCCACGCGACCGCGACGCCTGGCGCATCAAGGATGCTCTGGATGCGCTCCAGGCTGCAAGTTCCATTTTACGGGAGGTACTTACATCATGAAAATTGCATTTTCCCCTTGTCCTAACGATACATTTATCTTTCACGCCTGGGTGCATGGACTGATTCCAGGTGCACCTGAGCTTGATGTCCGTTATGCGGATATCGATATTACCAACGGCCTTGCGGCAAATCCGGATGGACCAGATACACCTGAAGTCATGAAAATATCCTATGCAGCACTGCCTTATGTGCTGAATGATTATGCGCTCTTGCCTGCGGGCGGCGCACTTGGCAGAGGATGTGGTCCACTGGTTCTGACCGCTAACGGCACAACCGATCCGGCCTATCTCTCGGGACGCCGAGTTGCCGTGCCGAGCGAACGTTCAACAGCCTACCTGTTATTCCGTCTCTGGGCAGCACAAAATGTTCCCGGCGGTGTAGGCGAGATTGTCGTTATGCCATTCGACCAGATTATGCCTGCTGTCCGGGACGGCAAGATCGATGCCGGCTTGGTGATCCATGAAGCACGCTTCACGTACCAGAATTATGATCTCAAACTTATGACAGATCTCGGTAACTGGTGGGAAAGCGACACTGGTCTGCCAATCCCTCTGGGTGCAATCATCGCCCGTCGCAACCTGGATTCTCACGCTCTTGCAGGTTGGGCACGTGCCTCGGTGGAATACGCATGGGCGCATCCGGATGAGTCCAAAACATACGTCATGGAACATGCACAAGAGATGGACCCTGATGTAACTGCGCAGCATATCGGCCTGTACGTTAACGAGTTCAGCGCTAACCTGGGCGATGACGGTTACGGTGCAATTACAGCGTTGCTTGGTCGTGCGATGAAAGAAGGTCTTGTTCCCGAGTTCGATCTGGATTTGTTGCGGATCTAATTCGCACGGCATCAATACAAAACATACATCACTGAGGTCTGTGCCCAATTTCGTTTTTCTATTTTCTGTTGGGTACAGTCTCAGTGATGATACCTCGTGTCCAAGGCGCTAATGAATCAGTAACACCTTATTGAGCAGAATCGAGCGGAATGGAGATGCTAACGAATCTCAGTTACGTTATTTCCGATAAATCTCAGCGAAAAGACAGAAAAAACAGAATGAACGG
Source organism: Paenibacillus sp. GL_099_B (assembly GCF_057835695.1). Classification (NCBI taxonomy): domain Bacteria; kingdom Bacillati; phylum Bacillota; class Bacilli; order Caryophanales; family Paenibacillaceae; genus Paenibacillus; species Paenibacillus sp. GL_099_B. The sequence goes on along the minus strand of NZ_CM174430.1, from coordinate 1,204,679 downwards.
CGAAATAACGCTTCTAGGGTTCGTAAGATTCCATTATCTATGGAAATCCGCACATTAGCGTGACTCTAGTTCGTTAGATAATACAAAGGGCTGTCCTATAAAGTCATATTCATGACAATAGGACAGCCCTTCTTAATCTATTCCAACAACACACCGAATCTATACAAAATGTTGATCCAAACTCAATTACTCCGCCGCTACCGTGCGAATCATAACCCGAAGAGCATCCAGCATCATTGGAATGGGCAGTGACGGCACCGAAGGCTGAAGCACAGCCATCTCTGTTGAAGCCGGAAAATGTACAAATCCGGCACGAATCGGAAGCTGCTTCAATCGGATATGATCTAGCACCCGGTACATCGTATTGTTGCAAATATACGTGCCTGCCGTATTGGACACCGCAGCCGGGATGCCTGCTGCCCCCATGTTATTCACCATCGCACGAATTGGCAATGTGGAGAATAGACCGTCCGGGCTGCCTTCTACAATGGGCTCGTCCACGGGATTCTGCCCTTGGTTGTCCGCATAGGAGCCAGGAGGAATATCTTTGACATTAACAGCAATCCGTTCAGGTGTAATGGCCGTCCTGCCTTTGGCTAAACCACAGGCGATGACAACATCCGGTTGATAGGATTCCATCTCTGCGATTAGCAGATCCGCACATTCATCGAAGTGCACAGGCAGCAGCACTGTTTTCAGCTCCGCTCCCTCTATCACTTCATGCGCAAGTGCCTCCATCAGTTCTCCCGTCGGATTCACCGCATCCCCGCCAAAAGGTTCAAATCCGGAGATCAGAATTTTCACCATCGCTTTTCCACTCCTGTCTATTTACTCGGATTTGTACCGCAGGCCCCACTGCCCACGAATCGTGTCCATCAGCTTCATGATTTCCAGGGATTCGTCCAGTTGGATCGTTCTGCTCTCCGTACGCCCTTCCAGAATGCAGCGCCCTGCTTCCTCCGCTTCAAACGCATATCCAATACACGTCCGGTCATCGATAAATGTCTCCGGTTCGTCCTGACCGTTCACATGCAGATAGGCTTCTTTGCCTGCCAGGAAAAGTGGTAAACGAATGTACCCTTCTGTGCCATATATGACAGCTTCGTTACTCAGGTTAAGACGAATGGCCCCATTCAGCGATGCAGAACGACCTTCGGAATAAGACAACAGTACGGAGAACTGTTCATCCACGCCCGTCTGTCCAATGTTCGCCGTACTCCACACATGCTGAGGCTGCTCGCCAAAAATCATGGACGCGAAGGAGATCGGATATACTCCTGCATCAAGCAAAGCACCCCCACCCAGATCCGGGTTAAGCAACCTGCCTTCCGGCTCCCAACCTACACGGAAACCGAAGTCTGCTTTGACCAGACGTACCTCGCCGATTCTGCCTTCCGCGATCCATGCTCTGGCTTGGGTAATCGGTGGCAGAAAGCGTGTCCACATGCCTTCCATGAGAAAAAGCTTGCGCTCACGCGCCTTATCCACCAATTGCTCCAGCTGACGGGCATTCATCGTAAACGGTTTCTCACAGAGTACCGCTTTGCCCGCTTCCAGACAAGCAAGCACATTTTCTTTATGTAACGGATGCGGTGTTGCCACATAAATAATATCCACTTCAGGGTCCTGCAGCATTTCATCATATGAACCGTAAGCGCGTGCAAAACCATATTCGGTTGCAAACTTCTCTGCGCTTTCGGATGTTCGTGAACCCACCACCGCTTTTACGGCGTTTCCGGCATGCTCCAGATCTCGCGCGAACTGGGATGCAATCCATCCTGTACCCATAATGCCCCAATTCACTTTGTCCCGTCCAACAACTTTCGTCATCGTAAAGCCTCCCCTGATATCAAATTATTTTAAAAAGATCACGATCTCGATTAGGCCAACATGGAGTCTTCTTTATTTTACCAAAAAGAACCGCTTGCGTCAGACCAGTTTCATCTCTCCCATTTCATGTTCTAAGTTCAATGATCTAATTGAGATTCACTCTCATTTCAATTTTTTCGTATTTTTGCTAAGATGATTGCAGATCACGGATGAAAGGACGACCCGACTTTGTCCACACTTTTAACTATTGAGAAGCTAGTGAAACGTATCGGTCTAACCGAGCAGCGCATTTTATTTGAACATGTGAACGCAGTAGTGGATCAGGGAGAGCGTATTGCCATACTCGGTGCATCCGGCCAAGGGAAAAGCACATTGCTCCGCATTCTCGCCCTGCTGGATATTCCTGATGAAGGAGACCTGATCTGGAAAGGAATTTCTTATCGGGATTCGGATCCTCGTATCTGGCGCATGCGCATGACTTATGTCGCACAGCAGGCTGTCATGCTGGCAGGCAGTGTGGAAGATAACCTGAAAACAGTGCATCTGCTTCACAGGCAGCCATACGATCAGGACCTCGCCCGACGCCTGCTTGCAGGGATGGGATTGGAGAATCTTGATATTCAAAAGCGGGCCATCGACCTCTCCGGTGGGGAGAAACAGCGTATAGCCCTGATCCGTTCCATGATGCTTCGTCCTGAAGTCCTGCTGCTGGATGAAGTGACTGCTTCCCTGGATCGGACCAACGCACGCCTGGTGGAAGAGCAATTGACCCGCTGGAGCCAGCAGGAAGGTACTTCGCTCGTCTGGGTTACCCATGATCAGGAACAGGCACAATCATTCAGTACAACCACCTGGTTTATGGGCAATCAGACACTGCTGGAGCGCCAGCCGACAGCTCATTTTTTTGACAATCCGGCCACCGACTTGGCCAGACAATTCATTATGCACCCTGCCCCTGCGGCAGAATAAGGAGAAATCATGTCACTCATCGCTCTGAGTTTTACCATTATATTTGTGATGCTCACCATGCTCATCTCTGTCTGGCAGAAGCTTGATCTGGAAAAGGATATTGCTATAGGCACTGTTCGTTCCGCTGTACAGCTGTTGCTTGTCGGATATGTACTTCAATTTATTTTCAACTCGGACCACCCCGCTCTCATCATTGCCATTGTCGGATTCATGATTATCGTAGCCTCCACTAATGCTGGCAAACGCGGAAAAGGACTTCGCTGGATTTCCTTATATATTGCGGCTGCAATTACCGTTACGGAGCTGCTCATGATGGGACTGTTGTTGGGACTTGGGATTGTAGAGCCTACTCCCCAATACATTATTCCATTGAGCGGTATGACCATCGGGAATGCCATGGTAGTGTCCGGGCTGTTCCTGAATCAGATGAAACGCGAGGTCGAATCCTCCAAAGGAGAGATTGAATCGCTGCTTGCACTGGGCGCAACGCCAAGACGTGCTTTTCAGGACGTATTGAAACGTTCCGTGAAATCCAGCATGATCCCCACGATCGATGGCATGAAAACGGTAGGACTCGTACAGCTTCCTGGCATGATGACAGGCATGATTATTGCGGGTGCCGATCCGGTTGAGGCCGTGCGTTACCAGATTCTGATCGTGTTTGCTTTTACCAGTTCGGCCGCCATTACCAGCATCCTGCTTAGCCTGATGACGTACCGACAGTGGTTCACATCGGATATGCGGCTGCGTTCGCTATGATATATCAACCTCATCAGGATCAGGAAAGGAGGCCACACGATGTTAACCCATCCGAGCACCAATAATAACCGGAATACCGCCCACATGTTGACCCAACCAGATCAGCCGAAACGCACTGATGAATCCATGACACGAACGGAAATGGATGCTTTTCTAAACGATGCGTTGCTCGAACTGCGTCAGGCAGAGCTGGTTACCGTGAATACACATTGGCAATGGAGTCAGACTGAGCTTCCTCATCATACCTTTGTCTACATGCACAAATTCACGGGCAAGCTGGTAGTAAACGGAATCGAATCCCTCGTCGCCCGGAAGTCCGCTTTCCTGTGTACTCCGGGAACATCCCTGGAGCTTTTCTCTGATGCGGACCATGAGATTGAACTGTATATCATTCATTTCGATCTGTTTCGGGTTGCTGAGAAAACGGAAGAACGGCGAATATATGAGCGAGAGCTTGGTTCACCTTTAACAGGGTGGATTCAAGGCCCTTACTATGGGATACAGCGAATTGCCGCACAATTAACAACCGAAGCTTCTCAGACTAGCCTGAAAGTGCAGCTGCTTCTGACCGATCTGCTTCATACGCTCTGGCCGCAGGAAGGTCAGTCGGATGTGGATGGACAGGACGAGCCTGAACAGTGGCTCAGATCAACCTTGCAGTACATGCGGGAAAACTATATGAACGAAATCAAACTCGAGAAGCTGGCCGAACTGGCAGGTATGCATCCTTCGTATTATTCACAGCTGTTCAAGAGCCGGATGCAGAAAAATCCTATCGAATATATCACTCATTTACGAATGAATCGGGCCAAGGAATTGCTCATGACTTCAGATCTGCGTATTCGTGATGTGGCCCGCCAGGTAGGCTATCGGGATGAATTCTATTTCAGCCGCCGCTTCAGGAACCATGCTGGTTATGCGCCAACTTCCTATGCCAAGCAGGTACATCGAAATATCGTCTCACTCTCCTATCCATACACCGATCACCTGATGACACTTGGCATCACACCATGTGCAGCTCAAATACAAGGCCATCTGCCCCATGTTCCCAAATCGTTGACGCTGCCGTTCCATGCCTATGAACCCTGGGAACAGGGACGCCAGGCATTCCTTGATGTGAATCCCGATTTGATTCTAACTAAGGATAACGCAGCTGCTAAAGCGATGGAACATATTGGAGATGTCGCTCCAATCATCACCATCCCTTGGAATCAGACAGACATGTTCGGTCATTTGCAGAAAATCGCCTCTATCGTGGATCGTACTCAAGCGGCAAAGGAGTGGCTAGATCGGCATGAGCGTAAGGCGGAGCGGGCTCGCAAAAAGATCAGGGAGACAGCGGGTCAGGTCACCGTCGCTATCTGTACCTTAACTGCAAAAGGACCGCGCATGTACAGCAATCGCAACTTCGGTCATGTATTTTACCGCAGCCTGCAGCTGTCCCCTCCTGATCGAATTCAGAAAGAACTAACAGGCAAACCTGCTGGTGTGGGATTCAACTGGACGTCTTTCACGCCTGGAGAATGGGATGGCCTCGAAGCGGATGTGCTGCTGATTGCGGTTACGTCCATGAACGAACGTACCACTCTGTTACAGCAGATTACTGCTGATCCGTTGTGGAAGAACTATCCCGCGGTAAAAGCTGGACGCGTTCATGTCATAGACTGGAATTCATGGGTGGTATACGCTCCGTATTCCATCAACATCCAGCTCGATGAAGCGCTCTCTATGTTGACGAACAAACCAGCATTTCTGTAATCTAAAAAATGTCCATCTCTATAATCTTAATTTATGCCATGTACGGGCCTGAATTAAGATTTTATAATGTTCTCTAATTGATAATGATAATCAATAACAACAGCAATGCGTTGTTGGTAACAAAGGAGTGACCCGCATTCAACATCCGGGACTGTCACAACGTCCGTCCAAATCACGAAAATCCGCAGTGACGGTTGGCCTGATGTTTTTGGCGGCCATTGCCGCACTGCTGCTAAGTATGTTTGCCGCCATTTCTCTTGGTGCCAAGGGGCTGACACTGGAAACCGTATGGACTGCCATATTTCAGTACAACCCGGCTTTGACGCCGCATCAGATTATTCACGAACTACGGCTGCCACGTGTAATTGCTGCTGCTGTGATTGGTGCCGCCTTTGCTGTGGCCGGAGCGCTCATGCAGGGAATCACACGCAATCCGCTGGCAGACACCGGCATTCTGGGGATTAATGCAGGCGCTACCTTTGTCGTGGCGCTCAGCTTCGCCTTCTGGCCGGGATTGCCTTATGGCTGGATCATGTTCCTGTCGTTTGCAGGGGCTGTGCTCGGCACTCTGCTCATTTTCCTGCTGGGTATGGCGGCACCCGGAGGTCTAACCTCCATCAGGCTTACCGTTGCGGGTGCCGTTATTGCAGCCATGCTGAGTTCGCTCAGCACCGGTGTCGCCATATATTTTGATTTGAGCCAGGATTTGGCCTTCTGGTATGCGGGTGGTTTCGGGGGGATTGAATGGCGGCATCTGAAGTTGATTCTGCCTGTTCTGCTGGTTACCCTCGTGCTCACCTTGCCCATGGCCCGTCGGATATCCCTCATGTCGCTTGGAGAAGAAGTTGCGATTAATCTCGGAATCAATCTCCGCTGGACCAGGCTGTTTGCCTTGACGGCGGTTGTTGTGCTGGCTGGCGTATCCGTTTCTGCTGTAGGCTCGATCGGCTTTGTTGGACTGGTCATTCCACATATTTCTCGCAAATTGGTTGGCGTGGATTATCGACTCATCATTCCGATGTCCTCCCTGCTCGGAGCCGTCTTGCTGGTGCTCGCCGATCTGGGATCACGCATTGTGAACCCGCCTCAGGAACTGGCAGTAGGCATTATGGTCGCCTTTGTCGGTGTACCCTTCTTCCTCTATCTGGCCCGTAAAGAAAGGAGGGCCCTATAGCGATGAACACCAATGCACCTTCACGAGGCAAACGTTCCATAGCAGTCAGTATTACGCTGCTCTGTATCGCCTGTGCCGTTATCGTTATCAGCCTCAACTCGGGAACAATTCGCCTGTCACCAATAGCCGTGCTTCACACCCTGCTTGGCTATGGTACGCCGGATGATCAGATTGTATTGTTCGACTATCGACTGCCACGGATTCTGGTTACTGTACTCGCCGGAGCGGGACTCGGTGTCGCCGGTGCTGCGCTGCAAGGCATTACACGCAATCCATTGGCCGATCCGGGCATCCTCGGATTGCATGCAGGAGCGGCTTTTGGATTGATGGTATTCGTAAGCTTCTCCCATTCCATGAATGGCTCGGTAGCCTTGCTGATTCCGTTGTTTGCTTTTGCAGGCAGTGTCGCCGCGGCGTTGATTATCATGCTGCTATCCTATGACCGACATAACGGAGTATCCCCCATTAAACTAATTCTGGTGGGAATTGCCGTAGCAGCCGGTTTCCATGCCCTGACGCTCTATCTGTCCCTGCGTTTGGATGAAGACACCTATTCCTTCGCCGCCCGCTGGCTGGCAGGTAGCGTCTGGGGCAGAGACTGGGTTCATGTTCAGGCGCTGCTTCCATGGATTGTGCTGTGCATCTCGTACATATGGAGCCGCTCCAAAACGCTGGATGCCTTCAATCTGGGAGATGCTGCCGCGACCAGTATTGGTACACCTGTCAGATCCCAACGTGTTATTTTGTTATTGTGCACGGTAGCATTATCTGCCGTCAGTGTGTCCATGGCCGGCGGGATCGGATTCATTGGTCTGGCGGCGCCGCATCTAGCCCGCAGACTGGTTGGCCCGATGCATCGCCATCTGATCCCAGCCGCCGGACTCATCGGCATGGTGATCCTGGTTGCTGCCGATACGGTTGGGCGAACGATATTTCAGCCCAATTCCATTCCGGCAGGCGTCGTGGTCGCGGCGATAGGCGCGCCTTACTTTTTATACCTGCTGGTACGAACCAAGTAATGACTTTATCGGAACAATCCGAATAATTTCACCGGTACACCCAACATAAAAACGACATCCATGAGATGTTCAAGGAGATTGAGATTACCCATGTTAAAGAAAAACCTTATGCTCTTCATGAGCATCTGTCTGGTGCTTGTACTCGCAGCCTGCGGGAACGCCAATAATTCATCCTCTGCTTCGGAAGGTTCTACTACGGACACTTCGAACACTACACAGGACACCAATTCCGCTTCCGGAGAACAACGCATCGCATCCATGTCGATCCATCTGACCAATGACCTGCTGTCTCTCGGCATTACACCGGTTGGTTCGGTGATCGGCGGGGAAGCCAAAGCCTTCCTGTCCCATGTTGCTGATCGTCTTCAAAATACAACGCCGCTCGGTCCCGTTAAGGACCCGGACATGGAAGCTTTGCTTGCCCTGAAACCGGGTGTCATCTATCTGGACGAAGAATTCTCCGGTGATGATATTGCCAAATTTGAGAAAATCGCCCCTGTACACGTCTTCAATCTGGATGATGGCACTTGGCGCGACCACCTGAAAGACATTGGTAAACTGGTAAACCGCGAGAAAGAAGCAGAGCAATACATTCAGGATTATGCGACTGAAACGGAAGAAGTGAAATCCCTGATCCACGATACAATTGGTGACGGCACCGTAATGGCTATCCGTGTTACCGCCAAAGAATTGCGTGTGTTCAGTACACGCCGTCCAATGGGCCCGATTTTGTATGAGGATCTGGGGCTGACGCCAGCTAAAGGCATTGAGGAATTCGATTCGTCCAAACCATATCAAGTTGTTTCACGTGAAGTGCTGCCAGACTTTGATGCAGATGCGATCTTCGTTGTCGTGAACTCGGATGATGAAGCTCAGAACATGTTCAAAGAACTGCAAAACAATCCGATCTGGCAAGGACTGAAGGCTGTCAAAGCAGGCCATGTCTACCCGATCGGTGCTCAACCTTGGCTGGACTATTCTTCAATCGGCAATAAAATGGCCATGGATGAAGCCAAAGAAATGTTTTCTAAGAAATAAAATGACCCTTACGCACAACATATAAAAAAACACCAAAAAACCTCTCTTTGTAGATAGGAACAGAGTCAGCAAATATGCTCTCTCCATCCGCTCAAAGCAGAGGTTTTTTTGTATCCAAACTTGTATCCCTGTAGGTAAAAGTCCGTTGCGCATGTCTCGAATCACTCTGCTTGAACCTCGCTCACCAATATAAAATCACTTGACGATATGTCAAATGAAACTTATCATTTAGTTAGTCGACTAATTAAAAGGATGGAAGCGCTTATGAAATCAGATCGAAATGAACGGTTAATGGGACAGTTATCAGAACTCGTCAAGCTACAGCGTTACAAGGTTCATGAGAAGCTTGTCAACCACCCTGAGTTATATCCTGGACAACCGCCACTGCTGTTCCAGCTTGAGCGGGAAGATGGCCAGACCCAGAAACATCTGGCAGAACAGCTTCGCCGCGCCCCTGCAACGGTAACGGTAATGCTTAAACGCATGGAAAGCTCTGGGTTTATACGGCGTGAAGCCGACCCGAAGGATCTGCGCAGTCTGCGTGTCTATCTGACTGATCAGGGCCGTGCTGCGCTTAAGGAACTGAGAGAAGTGTTCCAGGAGCTTGATCGCCAAGCCCAGAAAGATTTTACACCCGAGGAAATGCAACTCATGTCAGCTCTCGCCCAGCGCATGGTTCAGAATCTGCGAGAATATTAAATGAGGTGCTTCTGTCTGCATCAATATTTGCAACATGACTATTTCATAACGAATGAGGTGATTTTCCCCATTGTGGACGTTAAAACGATTTCTTACCCCGTATAAGTCAGCGGCTATTCTTGCTCCGCTGCTCATGGTCCTTGAGGTTGCCATGGATCTGCTTCAACCCAAGCTAATGTCCAGCATTGTGGATGATGGTGTTCTTGCAGGGAACCTGTCCCACATTATGACTACAGGTTTGTTTATGCTTCTTTTTGCGTTAATCGGATGGGTTGGCGGTGCAGGATGTACGCTGTTTTCAAGTAAAGCTGCCGTTGGATATGGCACCGATCTGCGCCAGGAATTGTTTGATCATATCCAGAAGTTCTCGTTCCGTAATCTGGATACCTTCCAGGAGGGCTCGCTTATCACACGCCTGACGAGTGATATAACCCAGATGCAGACCTTTGTACAGATGCTGCTGCGTATGTTTATCCGTTCGCCGATGCTGATTATCGGCAGTATTATTATGGCGTTTACGATCAGTGTCAAACTGGCGCTCATTCTCATTTTGTCCGTGCCGATTCTTTTTATCATCTTATATATCCTGATATCTGCTTCCTATCCGCTGTTCGCCAGCGTACAGAACAAGCTCGACAAGGTGAACGCGGTTCTTCAGGAGAATCTTGCCGGCATTCGTGTCGTCAAAGCTTTTGCACGTGCACGTCAGGAGAAGAAGCGTTTCCAGCAAGCCAATGAAGACTATACCCATACGGCAGTGAAAGCCTGGCGCATCGTATCGCTGAATGCACCGGTATTAAGCCTGATGCTGAATGCGACCATTGTAGCGGTGCTGTGGTTTGGAGGCTTTCAGGTGGTGGGAGGCGATATTGCCGCCGGGGATTTGATTGCTTTTATCAACTACGTAACTGTTGTACTCTCGTCGCTCACTTCAATCGGCATGATGATGATGAGCTTCTCCCGCGCCAAAGTGTCTGCAACACGCATTAACGAGGTGCTTCACACCCAGCCTGATATCCAATCGGGAGATGATGTGTCTCGTAAAGGAGCAGGTCAGGTGGAATTCAGGGACGTATATTTCCGCTATGATGGAGAACATACCCTCTCCGGAATTACACTGACGGCTCGGCCGGGAGAAAAAGTGGCCCTGCTCGGCTCTACAGGATCGGGCAAAACATCACTTGTACAGCTGATCCCCCGCTTGTATGATGCCTCACAGGGTGAAGTGCTCGTGAATGGAGTAAATGTGCGTAACTGGGATCTTCAGGACCTTCGCAGCCGTGTGTCCATCGTATTACAGGAATCCATCCTGTTCAGTGGCAGCATCCGGGATAACATTTGCTTCGGCAGACCTGATGCGACGGAAGCTGAACTGCGTGCCGCAGCTCAAGCAGCGGCAGCTGATGATTTTATTATGAATTTGAAAGATGGGTATGACACGGAGCTGGGTCAGCGCGGGGTCAATCTCTCAGGTGGGCAGAAACAACGGATTTCTATCGCCCGTGCCCTGCTCATGCAACCGGAGGTTCTGATTCTGGACGATAGCACAAGTAGCGTCGATCTGCGTACCGAAGCAACCATTCAGAAGGCGCTGCATTCACTAATGAAAAATAGTACCACCTTCTTGATTGCACAACGGATCTCTTCTGTAAGGGATGCAGAATGTATTTACGTGCTAGATGAAGGAGAAATCGTGGCAAGTGGTACACATGAACATCTCATGGCCCATTCATCACATTACCAATCCATTTATTATTCGCAGCAACGGAAGGAGGATGTTCAATTTGGCTAAAAACACTTCTTCCTCCATCTATCAGACCGTTGTTCCGCCGATTGGAAGACCTGGGCCACCCGGCCGAGGTCCGGTTCCCAAAGTAAGAGCCAAGAACGCCCGGCATGCCATCATCCGAGTATGGTCATACATGGGACGTCATCGCAAAGGGGTTATCACTGCTCTGGTACTGACGGCTCTTGGGACATTACTTAATCTGGCAGGACCTTATCTGCTCGGCCGTGCGGTCAATGAACATATCGTTCCCAAAATTACGGATGGACTGCTGAAAGACTGCATGTTATTGCTGACCGTATACGTCCTCGGCTCGTTCATGATGTGGGCTCAATCCTATGTCATGATCGGTGTGTCCCAACTGACTGTAAAAGATCTGCGCCATTCTCTGTTTTCACGGCTGCAACAGCTGCCGATCAGCTTTTTTGACAAAAATCAGAGCGGTGATCTGATGAGCCGGGCTACCAATGATATCGATAACGTGTCCACGACACTGAATCAAAGTGTAACCCAACTGATGTCCAGCGCCATCTTGCTGGTTGGCTCTCTGTCCATCATGTTTGCACTGGATGTCCGACTGACACTGCTCAGTCTGGTCACGGTTCCCCTGATTACGATCGCCACTCGGCTGATAGCTTCAAGAACACGCAAACATTTTACCGCCCAGCAAAAGTTGCTTGGTGAGCTTAATGGCTACGCTCAGGAAACTATTGCCGGACAAAAGGTGGTTGCAGCCTATAATCGTCAGGAGCAAGCACAAAAACATTTTCAGAATCTGAACGAGAAGCTTCGCACTTCCAGTACCCAAGCTCAGAGCGTATCTGGTCTGGTCGGGCCAACGATGAATGTCATGAACAATATCGGCTTTGCCATACTGGCAGCGGTAGGTGGATGGATGGCTTATCATGATCTGACGTCCATCGGGCTGATTGTAAGTTTCCTTGCTTACTCCCGCCAGATTGAGCGGCCCATCAATGATTTGGCAAACCAGTACAACCTGATTCAGGCAGCGATTGCAGGTGCTGAGCGTGTGTTCCACATTATTGATACACCAAGTGAATACGTGGAAGAACAGAAGAAACAACTAGAGCAGATTCAGGGTAAAGTTGTATTTGAGGATGTATCCTTTGGATATAGCCCCGAGAGGGAAATCTTGAAAAAGGTTAGCTTCACCGCCAAGCCAGGCGAGATGATTGCACTTGTCGGACCGACTGGAGCGGGTAAAACGACCATTATCAACCTGCTGCCCCGTTTTTACGAGATTACGGGCGGCCGGATTACCATTGATGGCTGTGACATCTCCGAACTGGAGAAAGACCAGCTAAGGCGCGAACTTGGCATTGTGTTACAAGACGCCTATCTATTCTCCGGCACCATTCGTGACAATATTGCCTACGGCAAACCGGATGCAACGGACGAACAGATCCAGCAAGCGGCGAAGTTGGCAAATGCCCACTCCTTCATCCGCAAATTATCGCAGGGTTACGATACCCCGATCATTTCCGGTGGCAGCAATCTGAGTCAGGGACAGCGACAACTGTTAACCATCGCTCGTGCCATTCTTGCTGATCCTGCGATTCTTATTCTGGATGAAGCGACCAGCAGCATCGATACACGCACCGAAATGCAGATTCAGGAAGCGATGCGCACCTTGATGAAGGATCGCACCAGCTTCGTCATTGCCCATAGGCTGAGTACGATCCGTGAAGCCGATCAGATTCTGGTTATTGATGACGGCAAGATCGCCGAACGAGGCAGCCATGATGAGTTGATGCAACAGCAAGGTTTCTATTATCAGTTGCATCAGGCTCAGCTTACCTGATTGGGTTCGTGTTCATTGATGATTAAAACACAGAAACATAAACAAAAACGCCGCAAACGGTTCTTCAGGAACCCAAATGCGGCGTTTTTTTATTATTGGAATTATGCCCCCATAGGTAAATGAAGGGTGAATGTTGAGCCAATCCCTATTTCACTACGAACGGTAATGCTCCCATGATGATCCTGAGCGATTTTCTGACAGAGTGCCAGTCCAAGTCCTGTACCTTCCTCCTTGGTCGTATAAAATGGATTAAAGATCGTCGCCAGAGAGTTCTCCGGGATACCGCTGCCCGTATCGGTAATCGAGATAAGCGCTTTATCTCCATCATGTAACAGATCAATATGCACTTCACCCGGGTCTTCCATTGCTTCAAAAGCATTGCGGATCAGGTTAATCAGGACCTGCACGATCTTGTCCCGATCCATGTTGACCACAACTGGTTCACCAGTCATTTCAAGTGTAATCCGATGCCCTCGCGATGCTGCATCCGATTCGGTTAAAGACATGACTCGTTCAAGACAATGGGCCACTCGTTCGGGCTTCATATGATTGGCCTGTGGTTTGGAAAACTGTAAAAACTCGGCCGTCAGATCCGTTACCCGTGCTACCTCACCCATAATGACCTCATACCACGGTGCTATATTAAATGCCTGTCCTCGTGATAACTGCAAGAATCCTCGAATGGCAGTGAGAGGATTACGGATTTCATGAGCCATGCCGGCCGCCAGCTCACCTACAGCCCGTAGTCTTTCCGAGCGGAAGACCTCCTCTTCATTTTTCAACCATTTGCTGCGTTGTTGCTGAAATAACCTGTCCTCCGCTACCGTAATAAAGTGCTGCAACGTCTCGGACATCCCCGGATATAGGGAAATACTGTAGTTTACTTGTAAGCCCCTTAACTCCCCGGACAGCAGTAACGCCATGCGTTCTTCGATATTTTGTATTTCAGGCAAAACGACAGCATACCGATCCCCTGCATACCGAGATACGCCATATGCATCTGCAAATTGTTTCGAAACACTCTCGCCTGTCGCTTTGATTACATGACTCCAGTTGTCTTCGACCTCTTTATCAAACCCGTTGAAATTCTGAATGTTCATGATAATCAGCAAAAATGATCGTTGCTCGTCCACCGTTTCCTTCAGTACGTTCATATATCCCTCGTAATTTAGCAATCCGGTGAGCGGATCATGGAGGGTTAGAAAATGATTTTTCTCCCGAAGTCTGCGCTTCTCTGCTTCGCTGTTAATCAAGGTATGATACAAAAATATAATGACAATCGCAGTTAACATGTCAAACATGGACACCAGCAAATTATATGTATCTATCGTCACATACGAAAGCCGAATCACGGTATATTCAAACACAATCAACATTGAGATAGGTAACGTCTGCGTAACACGTTGTTTATCCTGAATCATCGACATGATGAGTAGGTAATACAACATATTGCACCAGTTCAGTTCACTGAAATAATGGAATATGCCAAGAAAAATCCAATGGATGTTACGCAGTACCGGATACTGTTTTTCCTTGTATATACTTGCTACAAATAACACACCAGCACATATCATTAACGCGAGATGGGAAGTAAGCCCTAGAAAATAAGAGGACAGGACAACAAGGAGACATCCTAGCGGGAAAATAACCATTTTCATCGTGTAACTCAGCAAACAGCCTCGCCCCCTTTGACATAATTCTCATATCTAAGATCCTATTCACATGTATTATATCGATAATGATTAGCTGATGTTGTCGATTATTGGAGGTTCGTCAAATTCACATGAATGTATAAATTTATAATTAAAATAGGACAAACGGTTTATAGGAAAGTGCATATTGCGAAATAATCAATCAATCACAATGGTCATTACTGTGTTACAATACATTTAATGGGTTTATTTGGAATATCAACTTGGTTATGGAGGGATAAACATGATACAACAAAGAAAACCTTTGGGCATCGGGACACTTTCTCTGCTGGTGCTCGCAATGGGGTTGGCCTTTAATTTTCCCTGGGGCACAGAAAAGGTAAAGATCAGCCACTCTTTGTTTAATCTACTGAACTTGCCTATCTATAGTAATGGTCATCAAGGATTTAACATCCCCTTCATAGTAGCTATAATCTTTTGGTTATCTTCCGTTTTGATCGCACGTAAATATCAAACGCACTATGGTACAAAGGTGGCCTATAAGGTCGGTGGTTTCATGCTGATCTCTAGCGTCATGATCTTTCCACTTTACGGTTTAATATGGGTTATATTCCATTAAAAGAGCAAAAAAAGCATAAAGCCAGCCCCTGTCATTTCAGGAAGCTGGCTTTATGCTTCATTACTACACTTCTATTTTTTCGCCATATACTTGCGGATATCAAATGCTACCGCAGCCACAATAATCAACCCTTTAATAATCAGCTGCCAGTAAGGACTTACACCGATGAAGGTCAGACCATAGTTGATAACCCCAAAGATCAGCACACCCGCCATTACACCAGGAACGGTACCAATCCCTCCGGCGGTGGAGACGCCCCCCACTACGCAGGCCGCAATAGCATCCAACTCATACATATTGCCGTAATTGTTCGTTGCCCCGCCCGTACGCGCGGCTTCCAGCACACCGCCCAGTCCATACAGTGCACCTGCAATGGCATACAGTGCAATCAGGTTGCGTGCCACATGAATGCCGGACACATGCGCAGCCTGAATGTTACCACCGATGGCATACATGTTCTTCCCGAGGCGGGTCTTGTTAAAGACGACCCAGCAGATCAGCGCCACCCCAATAGCAATCAATACGATATACGGAATGGAATAGCCGCCGCCAAGATCAATGTAACCAGATCCAATAACGGTAAAATCGGGTCTCAGTCCACCAATTGGTTGTGACTGATTGGGCTCTGTATCAAAGTAAATCGAGTTCAGTCCATATACCGCAACCATTGTACCCAGTGTCGCGATAAAGGGTGGAACATGTAATTTAGCTACAATAATTCCGTTGACGAGCCCCACTGCCAGGCCTGCAATGATCCCGATAGCGATCGGCAATCCCACCCAATACTGTGGCAGATCGGGAAAGAACCGATTGGCATATTCGCTAATTTGCAGCATGGATGCGGATACTACAGCCGTTAGCCCAACGACCCGTCCTGCCGACAAATCGACCCCGCCCGTTACCAGGATAAACGCCGCACCCAGCGCAATAATGGCCCGTGTGGAGGACTGTTGTAATATATCCCGAAGTGTAGAGAAAGCAAGAAAGTGCGGATCGGCAATGGCAATGCCAATGACGAGCAGAATCAGCACAATAAAGATCGCGCGCTGCGCCACATACTGCTTCACCTGATTGATTACCTGTGTATTCATGTGTTCTCTCCTGACTAAGCCATCCGCTGCTGTGCGGCCAGCCTCATGATATCCTGCTCTGTTGCCTCGGCTCCGTCCACAATTCCGGTGAGCCGCCCTTCACTCATGACCATAATTCGATCTGACATACCCAGCAGTTCAGGCATCTCCGAGCTGATCATAATAATGCTTTTGCCCTGACGGGCCAGTTCCGTAATAATGGTGTAGATTTCAAATTTGGCGCCCACATCAATCCCACGTGTCGGTTCATCGAGCAGTAGAATTTCAGGGTCAGTCAACAACCATCTAGCCAGAAGTACCTTCTGTTGATTACCACCAGACAGGTTGCGAATAAGCGTGTTAACTGAAGGCGTTTTAGTTCTAAACTTCAGAGTCTGCTCGCGTGCCTCATCTCGGCCTTTCTTCTCATCCAGCAGACCAATCCGATTCCGGTAACGTCCGAGACTCGCGATAATCGTATTTTCATACACAGACAATACTGGAAAAATTCCTGTGACTCTTCGCTCCTCGGTCAGCAGGGCAATGTTATGACGCTTTGCTGCGGCAGGTGACTTGATCTTCACCTTGCGCCCATGAATCGAGATCGTCCCTGAAGCAAGTCCGCGTAAGCCAAATAATGACTCAATCAATTCCGTCCGCTGTGCCCCAACAAGGCCGCCAATTCCAAGCACTTCGCCTTTCCTCAATTCAAACGTCACATCCCGGAACGAATTCGGCTGGCTGGAGGTTAAGCCTTCTGCCTTCAAAATCACTTCTCCAGGTACGTTCGTCCGTACCGGGAACCGTTCATCCAGATCGCGTCCAACCATGCGGGTAATGATCAGGTCGGTCGTTAAATCAGCAGCATCCCAGGTACCCACTACAAAACCATCCCGCATAATCGTGACCTCATCCGAGATCGTCAGAATTTCCTCCATCTTGTGTGAAATGTAGATAATAGAAACCCCACGACTGCGCAGCTGATTAATAATGGCGAAGAGCTGGTCCACTTCCTTGCCCGTGAGCGAGGATGTTGGCTCATCCATCACGATAACTTTAGATTGGAAAGAGACCGCTTTGGCGATTTCCATCGACTGTACTTTGGAAACGGATAAGGTTCCTGCCTGAGCCTTCGGATCAATGTCCAGATTCAGGTCCTTGAACAGGGCCAGTGTATCGGCATACATTCGTTTCTCATCCACCAACAACCCCCACATTGGAAACCGTCCCAGCCAGATGTTTTCCATCACCGGACGGTGTGGCACCGGGTTCAGTTCCTGATGAATCATCGATATGCCATGCTGAAGCGCCGCTTTCGAACTCGGAATCTCCACCTCATTGCCGTCCATCCGAATCGTCCCTTCATCCGGGCGATACATACCGAATAGACATTTCATTAGCGTGGATTTGCCCGCTCCATTCTCTCCCATCAGCGCATGAACCGTACCCGGCTTTACCTTCAATGTGACCTGACTCAGTGCCTGCACACCCGGAAATGCTTTGGATATTCCGTCCATCTCCAGCAGGTAAGGTGATTCCATCTTTCATCCTCCCCTTCCGTAAACCCGGCAAAAAAAGGACGCCATCTCATGACGGACGTCCCTGTTTGCTGCTGTTATTGGGCGTCGGCAATGTTGTCTTTCGTAATTTTTTTGTAGGCAATCCAGACGTATTTGCCATCCGTAATGTCATAACCCGTGTTTTCCTTCGTTGGCGTCTCACCTTTCGCGAGTACGGAAGCGAGTGCAACCGTTGCTGCGCCCTGGTTCTTGGCATCATTCAACACCGTGCCCAGCATCGTTCCGTCCTGAAGGGCCTGAATGGCCGGAGCAGTTGCATCCACGCCGACAACAGGCATCGTTTTGCCGTCTTTGAAGTATCCGGCTGCTTTCAACGCTTCAATGGCTCCAAGTGCCATGTCATCATTGTTAGCCAATACTGCTTCAATCTTGTCTCCGTGGGAGGCAAGGAACGCCTGCATTTTCTCCTGGCCTTTGACCCGATCCCACATCGCCGTGTCTTCCGCCAGCGCTTCCACTTCAATTCCGGCATCCTGGATGGCCTGAACGGAATATTTGGTCCGCAGCTCAGCATCCTGATGGCCCGGCTCGCCTTTCAGCATGACGTATTGCAGTTTGCCGTCCCCGTTTTTATCCGCTTCCGGGTGGGCCTTCCAGTAATCCACGATGAGCTGACCGGAGATCGTGCCTGACTCTTCCGCCTTGGCTCCAACGTAATACACTTTATCCCACTTGTTCATGTCCTCGGCAACCGGCTCACGGTTCAGAAAGACAACTGGAATGCTGGCCGCTTTGGCTTTGTCAATAATGACACCTGCTGCGGTCCGGTCAACCGGATTCACGGCCATTGCGTTGTACTTCTTGGATACAAACAGATCGACTTTCTCATTCTGGGTCGGCTGTGCGTTCTGGCTATCCACGATATCGAGTGTGGCTTTGCCTTCCGCTGCTGCGGTCATTGCATTCCGTACACCTGTCATGAACGTGTCATCGAACTTATAGATCGCCACGCCAATCTTCGGCGTTTCCGTTCCTGCCGCCGTCTGACCTCCTGTATCTGTTCCTGTACTTCCCCCTGCGCTGTCTCCGCCACTGCTGCACCCCGCCGCCGCAACCATACACGCTGTAAGCAACAATGTCATCCACGTTTTCTTCATATCCTAATGACCTCCCCCAAGTTCATTCGGCTTTACCGATGTCTTTATTATGAAAGGGTTTACAATAAATTCGAATACAATATCTTCCTCTGTTTTATCGAAATCTTCCTCAATTGAGCCTTTACTGTACAAAAGGAAACAACAACTTCTGATTATCCATCCAGAACATATTGTCCGTACTGACCAGCTTCGTTTCCAGCGTTACCCTGGCTTGCACCTGTTGATTGTTCAACCGCGCAACGGCCTGATTCACACCAAGATAACCTGCGCTGAATCCGTTTTGTACGATCAAGTGCTGAATTCTGCCTTCCTGTAACTGCTCTAACTGCTGCTGTTCACTGCCAAATCCCACAATCTTCACCTTGTTCCCATTGTTCTCGGACGTACGTCGATTCAATTCATCCGCTGCCCCCAGAGAAGCAGGTTCATGAAGGGCAATCAATCCGTCCACCTGCTGCTGGTCAAGCAGTTGCTTCGCCGCCTGCCAGCAACCATCACGCGTGCTGCATACGGATTGGGTCTCCACATGAATATCCGGATATTCAGCCAGTGATTCCTCTACCCCTTGTTCCCGGTTAATCAGGACAGGATTTACAGGATCAGGACCAAGCAAGGCTATACGTCCTCGTCCTCCCAGAAGCACAGCCATGGCCTGACCCGCCTGCCGTCCAGCCTCAACGTTATCTATCGAGATAACACTTGTTATACCTTTTACAGGAAACTCGTCATTCAACAAAATGACGGGGATAATCACTCCGTTGGTATCTTTAGTCTGTGCCTTCTGAATGATGTCGCTGAGTGCCTTCTCACTCAAGGGATCGATCAACAGGGCCGATGCTCCCTGTTCCAGTGCCAGCGATACTGCATCGACCTGGGCTTGTTCACGCTCGCTCAGTGGATAAGTCCCATTTTGCAAATGCTCTTGCTTAACCCTTCCCTGTCCTGCTGTGAAGTCAGGGTTAGATGGCGCGTAAGTTAACCCCTCCGAGGGAAAAGCTTCCACCGTAATGAGCTCCGCTCCCGCTTCTTTGGCAGCCGCCTCGGCCCCAAGACGTATCGCTTCTGCAAGTTCTCCGGTTCCCGCTGGCGTAATCAGTGCAATACGCGGCGGTGATCCCGCCGGATCAGCATTGGACATACCGCACGCCATACATAACAACAGGCAGCAGATTGCTGCTGACATGCCCATATAACGAAGAATAAGGACTCTCGTCCGTATGGCTTCCACGCGGGTGCAGATTGTTATTTTCATAACCATATGCGCAATCCAGTCCGTTCTATTGATCATATTAACTTTCATGAGCATCGTCCTCCTCTCGTTCAGATTTGATCGGAATCCGAATCCAGACGGTTGTGCCTTCTTCCAGCTCACTCTCGAATTCAAGACCGTAAGCTTCGCCATAATAAAGCTGAATTCGATCATGTACATTTCGTACAGCTACACCTGATCCTGCACCACTTTTTACGATAGAACTGCCCATTAGAAGTTTCGACATCTGCTCTTCCGTCATGCCGACCCCATTATCCGTAATGCGAAATACCAGCTTGTCGTCCTCCCGGTATACACGAATCTCAATACATCCCTCGTCCATATGATATTCAATGCCATGCACGATCGCATTTTCAATGAGTGGCTGAAGCACCAGCTTAAGTGTCAGGCAGTCCAGTGTATCCTCGTCCGCATTCATGCTAAAATTAAATTTGCGTTTGAACCGCATCTGTTGAATCGTCAGGTAATGGTGGGCGTGCTCCAGTTCTTCCCTGACCGTAATAATCGTTTTGCCTTGACTGAGACTGATGCGAAACAATCGGGATAACGAAGTGATCATCGTAATGACTTCCTCATTCCGGCTCATGCCCACCATGCGCACGACCGAATTCAACGTGTTGTAGAGGAAATGTGGATTGATCTGAGCCTGCAAAGCTTCCAGTTCAAGACGACGCTTCTGTTCCTGTTCATGAATGATCTCACTCATCAAGGTGCGGATTTTATTGACCATCAGGTTAAATCGACGGGATAAACGTTCCACTTCCAGCGGCCCTTCGATGGGTAGCTCTACGTTAAAATCCCCTCGCTCCACGGCCTTCATCTTTCGTTCCATACGCCGGATCGGACGTGTCAGACTGGAAGAGAGGAACAGCGATACGAGAATGACCAGTACCAGCACAACCAGCAGCACCCGAATCAGATATCCATTGACCTCCTGGCGGGTTGTCATAATCTCATCCAGATAAGCCACACCAACGATTTTCCATCCGATATTGGCGACAGACTTGACCGTATTCAACCTTTTCTGCCCGTCCGCCTCATCTTCATAACTGCCGGTTGCAACCAGTGCCTGTTCGATATTTTCACTTTTGAGCCCCATGTACATTAATTGCTGCTGCGGATGGTAGACGATATTGCCTGCACTTTCGTCGATAATGTAGACGTATCCCCGCTGCCCCAGACTGACCCGGCGGCTCAGTTCGTCCATTTGTTTGAAGTTGATATCCACCAGCAGAATGACCTGCCGATCCTGACCATTTTGCCGTACGGTTATGCCTTTGCTCATGGAAACGACCCATTTGTATGGGCCTGTGTACATGTTCTGAATATGAGGCAACGAGAAACTAAGGTGATCCGGCACTCGGAGTGCAGATTGAAACCACCCTTGCTGTGTCACATGCGCACTCGGTTTTAATTCAGCTGAAGGTCTGTTCTTGAGCAAATGCCCTGTAGAATCCAGCAAAGTAATGGAGATGATATCCTCGCGGCTGCTGAGCAGCGTGTCGAGCTGTTTATCTACCTGGTCCCCTTCCCACGTGCCATCCCGCAGCATATGTTCTTCGATGGCTCGATACAGATGCGACATGCTGCGCACATAATCCTCCAGATTGTAACTGACCTGATCCACGATCTGTCTCGTCGTCAGCTCCGCACTTCGCTCCGCAGCCTGTGTGAATTTGTCATGCAACAGCAACGCCATGATGGTCATCACTAATACAATGAAGACAGAGAAGGACCACGTAATAATAAAGCGGATACTGCTGACTCTTGATGAACGCAGCCTGGACCGAAGCTTGAGCCAAAGGGATCTTATCCATCCGGCAAACGTTCTCATCGACTTGTGCCTTCACTAGCTGTTAGTGCAGTCTGTTTGCGATATTCTTTGGGCGAGACGCCGATATGTTTTTTAAAGCAAAAACTGAAATAATTCGGTTCCGCGAAGCCTACCTGACCAGAAATCTCAAACGACTTCATCTCCGTGGATCGAAGTAACTCCTTGGCCGCCTCCATCCGGATCTGCATCAGATATTGCAGGAAGGTAAGCTGTACTTCTTTTTTGAAAATGCCACAAAAATAACCCGAGCTGATATGCAGATGCCCACATACTTTCTGAATGGACAGATCCGGATCGGCGTAGTGTTCTTTGGTAAACGACAATGCCTGTTCCACAATATCCTTGTATACATGCTGCCTTCCGCTGGCAATGCGATGTTGAACGAGCAGACAAACCTCGCGCACCTTACCTTGTGCCTCAGACAACCCAGGCAAACGGAACAAATCGGCATACAACTGGAACCCTGCCCCAAAGATGTCCTCCATGGCCTCGCCCGATGCCTGAGCTGCCTTCCAAACGTTTGTTAATACTTCAATCAGATACAGTTGAATGTCACTTCGCCCATGCTCCACCGTAATTTCCCGGAAAATGATCTCTAGCGCGTCCTCCAGCTCCGCCTGCGTACCCGCTTTCAGACAACGTGTCAGCGTTTGCTGCTTCAACTCGTCAAAACGCAATTTGCCCGCCGTCTGCCGCTCAACATCTGCAATATAGATGAGGGGATCGGTCCCCGGTACAAGCCGATAATCCAGTGCCAGTAGTGCATCTTCATAGGCATGCTTCACACCTGCCAGTGTGTTCACGATTGAGCCCGATCCAACAGTGGCAGGAATACGCAGATAGTGATTGATGCTGCGCATTACATTTTCCAGCGCCTGCTGCTGTCGTTTCTCCCCATCTTCTCCACCCCACAGATCTACATAGAGCAACACAATAGTCTCCTGATGCATAAAAGCATGTCCGGCCCCGTGCTCCGTCCATACCTCTGCGGCAATGTTTAGCGCAGCGAACTGCTTCAACTCCGCATCCTCGGATTGGTCTCCGTCCATATGCAGGGTCAATACGGATACACCATAGCGTTCACCGTGCAAATCCAGTCCGCATTGCCTTGCTTTGCCATGGATATATTCCGGCGATTTCTGCCGATGCAGCAAAGTGGCCATCAGGTCCGCCTGTAATAGGGGCAGGCTTGTATAATAATGGTCGCGCAGCTGCTGTACATCCTCTCGCTCGGCCACTTCAGCCGCCATCTGCGCACGCAACCTTGTAAGCAGTTCTGTCAGATGTCCCGCCGAGAATGGCTTCAGTAAATATTCATCCACACTCAGTGAGACCGCTTGTCGGGCGTAGTCGAATTCATCATATCCAGTCAAAATCACCACTTTCACAAGCGGATTGCGCTCCCGCAACCTTCGAGCAAGTTCAAGTCCATCCATAAATGGCATGCTGATATCCGTTACCACAATATCCGGCTCAACTCGTTCGGCCATCTCCAGTGCTTCACGTCCATTCTCCGCCAGACCAACTATGCGCAGATCGAGCGCTTCCCAATCTACCTCTACAACCAACCCTTCGCGTACATCCTCTTCATCATCCACTAGCAATACCCGGTACACGTCAGATTCCTCCTTTATTTAACGGGCCTTAAGCCCAAGCAATAATGTATATGTCGATATGATCCAAGGTTGCCATCATAATATACAATATAAATTTAAATATGTAACCGCTTACTTTTAAGGTGATAAGATTGATATAATGAGCGCTCACAAGGATATTTATGGTAAATTATTGAAAGGAGTTAATTATGAAATAGGAAAGGAGTCTATTAACTGATGAATTACTTAAAATCTGGAATGGTAACGACCGGTATTGCCGCAATATTAATCTGCAGTGGTTCAATCACAGAGACAATTCGAACCGATCGATTTGAAGCATCCACCGAGACTTCACGCTGGGAGAACCAACCTCAAGAACTTCAGGAGAAGTTAACAAAATCATGGAGCGGAGGAAAAGAGGCGATACGTAACACGCTGAATGAGAATAGTGAGAAGGAGAATATAACTGAATGGAAACTGTTTTACAGCTTGGAGGATTCATTAAACACCCTTCCCCATCCAGAGCACTCTTCCTTCATCGCTGCCTATTATAGTAACGAACGAAGAACCATGCTGGAAAACGGGGATATCATGCCTGCCTTACTTTTACATCCTGATCATACAAAGGCGATAATTTTTTGGGAAAAGCTTGATGGAACCTATGCCATTATTACATTAGAATCGCAAATCAATGCAAACAACAAGCCTGAATGGGATGTAAGTCATTCTTGGATAACCAAACAACCCTCATCCACTTGAAGTGGGTCAGGGCATCATTGATCCTATATCCATTCGTAATCCCTCATAAAGAGTGCTGTATGTACTTTAATGCGGTTCCGTTTCTCCATCATCTTCTGCTGACGAAGATAGATTGCCATTTAATCCCTTCACATAAATCATCGTGGTATCCGGATTGATATGCCCCATCATTTCTGCCAAGCGATGCAGTGGTGTATGCTCAGCCATAGCGTATCCGAACCGATGACGCAGATCATGGGAACTTAGCCCTTCCAGCCCGGCAGCAGTCATCACCTTTTTGATCAAATGGCGCAGCGCCCTCTCTGTTAAGCGATCACTAGTTTTCTCGGAAGGAAACAGGTAAGGACTATCCGGCGCGAGACCAGCCATGTACATCTTCAACAAAGCAATATATGTCATGTTCAGCGGAACTTTCCGTTGACCGTTTCGTTTATCGGCCCGCACGATGAGTTGCCCGCTTCGTTTGCCCAATTCAATATCACTGGGAACGAGATTGCATACCTCCATCGTTCGCATACCGGTATGAAACATGAGCGTAAGGATGGTCTGATCCCGAAGCGAGTTGCCGTCCTCGACAGCAGATATGAATGATCGTTCTTCCTCGGTTGTCATTCGGCGGGGGCTAACCTTGTCTTCCGGAATGAATTTCAAAGGTTTGGAAGGATCACTGTTGATACTGGATTCCGATGCAGCCCACTTGAAAAAACGCTTCAATGTAATCAGTCTGCGATTAATGGTAGATGGCTTCAATTGCATTACCTTTTGTGAATCTTCCCTGTAACTGACCAAAGTCGATGTATGCACATCTACGATATGAAATGAAATATCTTCACCCCGAGAATCGTTCCCCTTATACCATTCGGTAAAATGCTTCAAATCACTCGCATATTCCTTCAAGGTTTTGGGTGTCAATTCTCCCTGGATCGTAAGCATATGTATGAATTCCTGAACAACCATTTCCCCTTGTACCGAAGTACCAGAACCCTTATCCATTAGAAAAAACCTCCAAATCTTGACTTATATTAGCGGACATGGTATTATCATATTAATCGATACATTAGCGGACATCAAGTCTGTGGGTTGAATATACCTGATTAGCGTTGATTTTTATAATTAACCTTTTCAAAATGGTCGTTTAAAAACTTATTTTTTGGAGGAACTACATGCAAACAGGTACAGTGAAATGGTTTAACGCGGACAAAGGATTTGGCTTTATCGAAACTGAAGAAGGAACAGACGTATTCGTTCATTTCAGTGCAATTCAAGGCGACGGTTTCAAAACATTGGATGAAGGACAACGCGTCCAATTTGAAGTAACTCAAGGTAACCGTGGTCCACAGGCTGAGAACGTTACTAAAGTTTAATTATATTAAAGCTGCCTTGTACAAGGCAGCTTTTTGTTTTATTACATGAGCATTTTGCATAGATTCAAAGAGCGTCTTTCAAAATGCTGACTTCATAAACTTATCATCCAAAAACGAAAAGCGAGGTATGACAAATGGACAAAGAACAATTGATCACAGAAGTAGCCAAAAACGGCGGATTCTCCAAAAAGAACGCTGAAAAGGCCGTAACGGTTGTACTGGATTCGATTTTGGAAGCATTGAAAGAAGGCAAAGAGGTCCAACTGGTCGGATTCGGAAAATTCGAAGTGCGTAATCGTGAAGCACGTATGGGCAAAAGCCGTAGAACTGGTAAGGAAATTCAACTTCCAGCAGGTAAGGTTCCCGTATTCACAGCAGGATTAACGATGAAAGAAGCTTTAAACTAAACAGCAACAAAAGGATTGGAAAAGAGGTTTTTATTCAAACACACAACGAACATTTTGATGTAAATGTCGTGTTTTCTACGGTTGATGATATCATTAACTTTTATTCCGGCAAGCAGACAAACCAGAATAACTCGGAAGATCACACCCATTCAACACCCCCATCAACAGAGTCTGCACAGACGCCACAACCACCCACTCGCTAAAACGAACCTTTCATCTTGGACAATAAGAAGCCCTGTTCCGCTCAACACGGTCCAGGGCTTGATTTGTGTCAATCGAGCACCCAGGGAGAATGAATCTTGGGTACGTCATTGATTAATTGCTTGGTATAGGGATGCTCCGAATGGTGGATGACCTCCTCCGCTCTCCCCGCCTCCACCATTCGTCCATGCTCCATAATACAGATCGTGTCGCTCACATAATAAGCCAGACCCACGTCGTGCGTAATAAACACAATGGTCATACGGTTCTCGTCACGCAGCTTGAGCAGCATATCCAAAATCGTTGAACGAGAGCACGCGTCCACCATGGACGTCGGTTCATCAGCAATCAACACCTTTGGATGCAACATGAAAATGCGGGCAATCATGAGCCGTTGCATCTGTCCACCGGACAACTCAAACGGATATTTGTTGTATAACTCCTCGAACTTCAGGTTGACGAAGGAACAGGCTTCCTTCATTTTGGCATATTCCTCATCCTTGTTCAGCTTCAGTCCCTGAAGTTTGATACAGTCCACCAGCAGCTTTTCCACCCGGTGAAATACGTTGAACGAAGAGAACGGGTCCTGGAAAATGGCCTGAATATCCTTCCAATAGGCTTTACGCTCACGATATCGCTTCAGCTGTCTGGGCTTGCCATCGTATTCGATCGCTCCACCCGTTTCCTTGAGTAAGCCCATAATCATTTTCGCGAGCGTCGTCTTGCCACTGCCACTCTCTCCGACAATGGAGATAATCTCCCCTTCATGAAAATCAAAGCTCACATCGTCCACTGCTGCCTTTTTGCGATTGCCTGTACCGTACACCTTGGTCAGATGGCGGCCGCTGATCAGCACCTTGCCCATCGCCATACTACCTCACTCCTTTCGGGGAGCCTTGATCCGAGCCCATTACGCCCAGAGAGAATCATTTCATTGGTCTGCAATATCATCAGTGGCAGTTCGAACATCCTGGACTTCATCTTTATTTAAGCCGTTTTCCTCCTGGTTTTGTTCCCTCTCCTGGGGCTCTTCGTTCATGCTTCCCTGCTGTACGTGACCGTCCTGTTCCTGCTCCCTGATCTGCTCCAGCATCTCCGGTGTCAGGAGACAGCGATATATGCGCCCATCGACATGAATGTTCTCAATTTTCCCCTGGCGGCACTCGTCGGTCACCAGTGTACAGCGCTCTGCAAAGCGGCAGCCGTCCGGTACATTCTTCAGATTTGGTGGTGCACCGGGAATGGCAGCCAGTTTGTGCTCCTTCATGCCCTCTTCCGGAACAATGATAGAGCCCATCAGCTTGCGAGTGTACGGATGCAGTGGATTGAAAATCATCTGCTCTGCCGTGCCTCGTTCCACAATCTCCCCGGCATACATCACCA
This sequence comes from Paenibacillus sp. GL_099_B, assembly GCF_057835695.1. Lineage (NCBI taxonomy): Bacteria > Bacillati > Bacillota > Bacilli > Caryophanales > Paenibacillaceae > Paenibacillus > Paenibacillus sp. GL_099_B. The sequence goes on along the minus strand of NZ_CM174430.1, from coordinate 1,176,994 downwards.
TAATTTCATCCGTGACATGGTACAACAGCGGCAGCTCATGCGTGATGAACACCAGTGATTTGATTACTTTGCGCTTCAACAAATCCTTCAACAGACGAATGACTGCCTTCTGAGAAGTTACGTCTAGTGCCGAAGTAGGTTCATCCGCAATGAGCACGTTGGGATTCAGAATCGTTGAGATGGCGATGACTGTTCGCTGCTTCATGCCACCGGACAATTCATTTGGATACATATCCAGCACATCCGGCGAGAGATTCAGTGATTGGAAGCGCTCCGTAGCCATCTTCCGCACATCCGACCGTTTCAGCTCCGGACGATGCTCCTTCATGATATCTTCAATAAACCTGATAATACGCAGCGTTGGGTTCAGTGCATTCATGGCGGCCTGCGGAATATAGGCAATTTCCTTGCCCAGAATGCGAGAACGAAGCTGCTCTTTGTTCAGTTGCATAATATCGGTACCATTGATGCGGATCGAACCACTACCATAATGAAGCGGCGGGAAATAAAAGCCCATCAGGCTGAGCGCCAGCGTCGATTTACCACAGCCCGATTCACCTGCAATGCCCAGCGTCTGCCCCTCTTTCAGCCCGAACTCCACCCCGTCGACGGCAAAGACGTTCTCCTTGAGCCGGGTACGGTAATAGGTTTTGAGACCGCTGACCTGAAGTATAGGTTGGTTCATGGTCTTAGCTCCTTATTTTCGGATTGAAAATTTCGTCCATGCCCGTATTCATCAGATAAAGCGAGAAGGTAATGACGGCAATCGCCAGCGCCGCAGGAATGAAAGCCCACCACGCCCCGGCTACTGGCGCTTCAAACACCAGTGCCCAGTTCATCAGAATGCCGAGCGAGATCGTATTATACGGTCCCAGTCCCAGCATGGAGATGGAGGCTTCGGACAGAATGCCCGATGCCGTCTGGAGCACAAAAGCCATCACCACATAAGACGCGATATACGGCAAAATCTCATGGATAATGATACGCGGCGTACTGTGTCCCGAAATTTTCGCAATATGCACATGATCCCGGCTACGCAGAGATGTTGTCTGGGCTCGCACAGCCCGGGCCGTCCAGGGCCAGCTGGTTATACCGATAATGATCGCCGTCACCAGGGAACTGCGTGAATCAATGCTGACTGAGATCAAGATCAGAATAATAAACGAAGGAATAACGATAAAAATATTGGTAATTGCCGTCAGAAAGTTATCCAGCATTCCCCCGATATATCCCGACACCAGGCCCATAACCAGACCGATAACGGTCGCAAACACACCTGCAATCAGCCCCACACGTATGGATGTCTGGATGCCATACATCAATTCAAGAAAAATGTCCCGTCCAAAATTGTCCGATCCTAACAGTAAGCCATCGCCAGGTGACTGAAACGCCATCGCAATCATCTCCAGGGGATCACTGCGATTAATGAGCGGATAGATCGTAACCAAGAGCAGCATGCCGACAAAAGTCACCGCACCGATCATGAATTTGGGTGACTTCAGCAATATAGAGATCGAATGCTTCATATCACTGTTCCTCCATTTGAGCGGCCTTGATGCGCGGGTCAATGAAGCCGTAGATGACATCAATGGTGAAATTCGCAAGCAATACAGCAATGGCAATCAGCAGCGTACACCCCGAGATTAGTGGGTAATCCAGTTGCCTTATGGCCGTGAACAACCATGTGCCTATGCCCGGATAACTGAAGACAATCTCACAGATGAGTGATCCGCCGACCATCGTACCGATGGAGAGCGCAAGCCCCGTAATTTGCGGCAGCATGGCGTTACGGAACACATAACGCGAAATTCGGCCGTCGCGAATACCCAGCAGTTTGCTGTATAACACATAGTCCGAATTCAGCTCATAGATGGACATCTCCCGCATGCCAATCGCCTGACCACCAATGGTCACGAGTACAATGGAGAGGAACGGCAAGGTATGGTGGCGAACCACGGACATGATGAAGTCGAAGCTCAGCTGCGGCACCATCTGGAAGTCATATCCCCCTGATAAAGGGAACCATTTCAGTGATAACGCAAAGACGTACAGCATAATAATAGCCAGAGTAAAAAAAGGAATGGAATTGATAAACAACGCTACCGGAAACAGCACTTTATCAAAAACACCCTTCCGGTACGCCGCAATGGCGCCGAGCAAATTGCCAATGATCCAGCCGACCAGGATGGCCGGAAGTTGAAGCCCCACCGTCCAAGGGACGGCGGAGGCCAGAATGTCCGTAACAGGCTTCGGATACAGTCCAAAGGACGTGCCCAGATTGCCTGTGAACAGATTTTTCAAATAGATGCCGAATTGGGTCCATAGCGGCTGATCAATGCCGAACTCAACCGTAAACGTCTCATACACCCGCTTGATGGAATCCGAGTCAGTCATCCCTGACGTCATTTTGGAAGCGATCATGCTCACCGGGTTACCTTCAATCAGTCTTGGCAAAATAAAATTCAGTCCGATGGCGATGACCAGGGTCAGGCCGTACCAGAATACTTTTTTGGCGACATATCTGGAATAGGCATTCATAGGATTTAGCACCCCCGAGTTTAGCGGATAAGGGCCTTATGTCTGAAGTGGTGTGTCACTTCATCGTGTCCTGATTCAATATGAGTTCCTTAATTGTGGATCTGATACAATGCCTTAATACCTGCGCCGTCCATCGAGATTTGCGGCGGAATGTTGGTTCCATCTCCTTCGGTCGGGAAACCTTTCCAGACCGATTCGTTCACGGTGTCAAACACCCATGGTCTGTACATCAGCGGAATGGAAGGGATATCTTTCAGCCAGATGGTATTCAGCTCGGTATACAGTGACTTCAGCTTCGCCTCGTCAGACACGGATGGAATCTCTTCAATAATGGCGTCTGCGCGGTCATTCTGGTATCGTCCCCAGTTCCAGAACGCCATCTCACCCATTGGGGCAACCCCTTTGGAATACATGATCGTCATCGCACGGTTCCATGGCTGGCTTGGGCTGACCCCGCCTGCAGGTGTGTTCATGATGATATCGAATTTGCCGGTTTGCAGATCATTGGTCCATACTGGCGATTCCGGGAATTTGGTGCGAATCTCAATCCCTATGGCCTTGGCGCTCTGCGCTACGATCTCCAGGGCAGCGTTCCAGTCGGACCAACCGTAAGGACATTCAACCTCGAAAGGCCCAAGGCGTGTGCCGTTAAGGACACGGATGCCGTCTTTGCCTTTGGTTGCTCCAATCTTGTCGAGCAGGGCGTTGGCTCCTTCAATATCCATCGTCCATTGCAACGACTTGATGGCATCCTGGTCAATATATTTGGACTCGGCGTCCGAGTTCAAGGTCAGAGAAGGCTGCATAGGTGCGGAATATCCGCTCATGGCCAGCTCCGAGATTTTGTCATAGTTGATGCTCATGGCTATTGCACGGCGAACGTCAGCATTATCGAGTCCAGCTTTGGACAGATTGAAGAAAATGCTTGGCATGGAACCGGGCAGATAATACGGCGCATCCTTCAGATACGTTTTGACGGCAGCCCCGCCTTCCCACATCTTCCACACCTGAGGGATAAACTGCTGGGAGACGTCCACTTGCCCACTCTTGAACGCCAGATCACCTGCGGCATTATCCTTGTAGATCACGTGAGTGATGTACTTCGGTGCGGGCAATTTGCCGAACAATTTCTGACCCCAGTAGTTGTCGTCGCGGACAATCGTAATTTTCTGGTCGTTGTAAAAGTGAAGCTTATATGCTCCGGTGCCCACCGGATTGTCATTGATCTCTTTGCGAATCGCGGTCAGATCATTATTGTTCTTCTTCTCGATCTCTTCCCAGATATGCTTCGGCAGCATCGGGATCAGTTCAATGCTGTCCAGTACGGTCAGCTTGTTTGGGTTATCAGGGTTCAGCTTAATTTCCACGGCCTGCGCTCCATCCGCCTTCACTTCACTGATGTAGGTCCAGAAGCTGCTCCAGTTGATATCGTATTTTTTGCCCAGTTCATAGGTGTATACAACATCATCTGCTGTAAAAGCTGTCCCGTCGCTCCACTTCGCATCCGCATTCAACTCAATGCGCAGAGTGGTTTCATCCGTCCATTCATACGAATTGCCCAAGAGAGGTTCAAGGCCACCGTCCAGCTGGTTTACCATAAACAGTGTCTCGTACACCAGCTCCCTGGAGTTGCCGTAATTCACTGGAAATGCGGGATTTCCGCTCAACAGATTGAAGTTGGTTGGTGGCCCCCATTGCAGCCCATTGATATACAAAGTCTCATTACGCGGTGTCTCCTTGTTGGTCTGTGGTGCAGGTTCGTTCTGGGTTGTCGTGGTTGGTGTATCCACCGTCCCTTGTGGTTCACTTACTGATGGTGGCTGAACACTTTGGCATCCGGCAAACAATGTGACCGACATGAACAGAGCGACGAGCGGTGTGGCAGCTCTCTTAAATCGCATTCTGAACCCCTCCGTGAATTCATATTGATGTTATTGGAAGCGCTTACTTAAAGTTATTCTATGACTTATCTCACACAACATTCCATCTCTTTTCTCAATTTTGAGACATTGTTTTTGAGGTCATACCAAACATGTGATTATGGAAATATAAAATCCAAAATGAAAAAGCCGGCTCCGTAAGGAACCAGCTTAACCCCGCTTTTTGCATATCAATTCACGTACATCAACCTACTTGCTCTTCAGAAGCTCACGCAATGTCTGGAGATCGTATGTAGAGACCAGTCGTTCCAAATGTGTGTCCAACCACGCCTCATCCTGATCCCACCATTTCAGTTCCAGCAGTAAAGCAATGATCTCCTCGTCGAAGCGCTTTTTGATTGGCTTGGCAGGATTGCCACCCACAATGGTGTAAGGCTCGATGTCCTTGGTGACTGTCGCATTGGAAGCGACGATGGCACCGTCTCCAATAGTGACACCCGGCATGATGGTTACATTTTGCCCAATCCAGACGTCGTTCCCCAATACAGTGTCTCCCTTAAAAGGCAGCTGATCCAGCGTAGGGGTCACTCTCTCCCAACCACCACCAAAAATATTGAAGGGATAGGTCGTCATGCCCTCCATCCGGTGATTGGCGCCATTCATAATGAATGTCACGCCTTCGGCAATTGCACAAAACTTACCGATCACCAGACGATCACCCAGGAAATCATAATGATGCTGAATGCGGTCATAAAATTGCTCGGGTGGACGACTGTTGTCACTATAATACGTATAATCACCGATCAGCACATTAGAGCGCGGCGGCAAATTTTGAATGTAACAAACGGTACGAATATTGTCGTTAGGGAAAAGTTTTGTTTTATCGGGAGCCATATATATCCCCTCCTTTTCCTCATTGTACCAAAAAGGGATTCGATCTGACCATCGGATCCCTTTTCTTATTCTCCCTAGAACAACGTTGCTTTACCGGGGAGATTTCTTATTTGGATGTAAGTGTTACTTGTGCAGCCGTTTGATCCCAATCCACGGTCAGTCCCAGTCCTTCAGAGATGAAGCGTACCGGCACAAGCGTGCGACTGTTCTTGATAATGGCTGGTGCATCAATTTCGAGCGTTTCACCATTCACGGTTGCCGTACTGCTTCCGATCTGGAGCACAAGCGTCTGGTCATTCAGAACGGCTGTTACAGTTTTCGATGTTTTGTCCCACGTTATTTCTGCACCCAAAGCTTCAAGGATGGCGTTCACTGGTACCATAACCCGGCCACTTTGCTCTAGCGGGTCCTGATCCGGGAACGTAATCGCTTTGCCATCAAGGGATACAGTAATCGCTTTGTCTGTTGTTCCAGTTCCGTTATCCGTGCCTGTATCTTCTGAAGTCTCTGGCAAAGGTGTTACTTCGCGTCCAAGCTGCTCTTGCAGATTGGCAAGTCGGTTCAGGGCAAACGTCGTCAGCGATCCAGCTGCCATGGAGCCCATACCGCCGCCTCCGCCAAAGTTACCGCCAGGACGTGTCTGGGTTTTGCCTGTGCTGTCTATTGTTCCTGTTCCCGTTGCGCCATCCTGCGGCGTTGTACCATCGGGAGGTGTCATGCCTTCCATGCCCTCTGGCGGTGTCATGCCTTCGAATCCTTCTGGTGGTGTACCACCCATGCCACCTGTTGCATCAGCGTTGGCAGAGTATGCGATGTTGGATTCAAACTGCTCTGTTGTGTAGAACTTCGTTGGATCTGCTTCTACATATGGACGAATGATGTCAGCCAGACCTGTGATACGGTCCTGGATGCCTTCCATATAGTCTGTCAACTCATTGACGTAGCTCAAGTATTTTTCCTTATACTCAGGCACGGCCAACAGGTTGTTGATCATCGGTACATTTTCCATGCTAATGCCCAGTACTGGCTCGTCCACAGATACGTTTGTTGCGTTGGTGTTGGTCGTCGTTGATCCTGTTGTTCCACGTCCGCCTCCACCCGAGTATCCATTAAAGGACATGTTAAAGTCCCAAGGTACAACTGTGAATTTGCCATCAGCATCGCCGTAGAGCATGTAGTTATGCCCTTTGTCGCCGCTATAGCTGTCATAGTTGCCAAAGACCATGTTGCCCGCGATATATTTCAGTGCCGAATCCACGTCCAGCACACTCTCGATATCGCCTTTTTCACCTTCAGGCATGTCATTCAGCGTTTTGATGAAGTTTTTAAGTTTGGTTTTATTCTCGTCCGTACCCAAATCTTCCGTGATGGTGCTGTAGTCACTGCCTTCTGAATATTGCAGGTAACTCTTCTCATCCGTATCGTAGAGGACACCGTCCTCATAATCTTCACCGTAATTGCGTTCCAGGTAACTGTCATCTACTGCTTCGACCCCGGTATAGAAACCAACCAGTTCGCCGTTTATATACAAGTTAACGTAGTTCGTCATCGGTACATCCATGCCAATGCTGCGCAGTGCTTCATAATGAAGAACTTCACGCATGTACGATGGATCAGCGTAGTTGTTGTTCAGGACCATTTTATCCAAACCGAGCAGGGTTTGTGTTTTGTCGTATTTATCGAACTTCAGTCTGAAGCTGTAACGGTCGGAATCTTCCATCGAAGCTACGGATTTCAAAGTCAGATTACCCTTGGTGGAGAAACCAACGTTATCCAGCTTGTTGCCGTCCACTTCCACACTTACCTTCTTATAATCCTTATCCAGCGGGCTTTCGAGCATGCTCTTCCAGTCTGCATCATCAATCGTAACATTCACATCAATGACGTTGTCCGTTTGGAACAACGATTCATAGGCTTGCGTGACGCCTGTGCTGGTGCTTGTGTCCTCTGCGGCAAACGCAGCGTTCGGGCTTCCTACCAGGGCAAAAGATGATGTTACCATCGTCACGGACAAGGCCGTTACTGCAACTTTACGTAGTAAACTATTCAAATGATGAATCCTCCTTCTTGGTTTCTGTTAAGCAACTTAGGCTTATGAAACCATGGTAGAGGACAAACCTTTAATGAATCTTAAATAAATGATTCACAACAAAAAGTAGCCCATCAGGCTACATAAGTTAAACTATAAATGTTACACCTGATCACTCCGATTGCAGTACCATTTTCCGATCGCTCTTATCCCCAGATTTTCATCATTCCCTTTACTCAAGGGAAAAAATCCGGTGATAAAGGCGAACGCTTCGCTTCTTCAAATTGGTTCTGCACTCTCCGTTTAAGTGTAAAATTGAGCTTCAACTTATATAGACGCCTGCTAGGCTACTTGTTCTGATCCTTTATAACTCGGTAACTGTAACACCTGCTGCTTTGTAATAGTCCTCATTCACATTGTTTAGAATGTTGGTCTTCAGCAGAATACCGACTCCGGCAAAGAGTCCGATTCCGTTTGTGTTACCTTCGATTCGGTTATTTTCAATTAACACATTCTCGGGGTTTCCTTCGCCAATATTGCCTGCTCCGGCATCGCCTTTGTCGCGCTCAAGCCGCACGCCCCAGTATCCGCTAGCGGTATTGTTACGGATCACATTACCGCGAAGCACCGTGCCCGGTCCATTCAGCACTTTGATTCCTGCCGCATCTGCAATCGTAGTTGTATTCTCGATGAGATTATCCTCGATTAAAGTATCGGGGGTGCCCATGGTTACCGAAATGCCGATTTGGCTGTTCGTGATCGTGTTGTCATGAATGTAGTTTCCTTTGCCCGACTTGCTGTGATTGCTAGGTGCTGAACCCCCTGTATTGCCAAGTCCAATCCCTGCGCCTGTCAACACATCCGTAATGACATTGCCCGAGATTTCATTCAAATACTCCAGTTCACCATGAAGATCAATAGCATCCAGCTTCGTTCCGTTAAATGTATTACCACGCAGTACGTTGTTATGGGCAACGAACTGGATCAACGCTCCATGTCTGAGATAAGGACCCTCAAACGTACTATCCTCCACCACATTCCATATCGTATCATTGTCAAAGCCAAGCCGATCGGTCTTGGCCGTTCCCTGAATGGAAATTCCATAGCCTGAACCTCCAGGGCCCAGATCTGTTGCGTTGCGGAATGTTGCATGCTTCACAACGACATCGCGGCTGTGTTCGATGCGGATAGCCATTCGTTTGAATTTCTCCACAATCACGCCGTCTATCGTAATGTCATACGATGGAGCCTCACCATAGTTAGCGATGTGGATCATGCTATCTGGCCCGCCTGCAGAGGGATTATTGGATTTGTGATCGGTCGTGTAACTGCCGGACCAGGATGAAGTTATGGTCATGTTGGATACGAGCATGCTATGCTGAGCCGATGCTTTCAGGACGGCGCTGCTCGTCATCTGATCCAGCGATGTCTTGAGCACGGTTCCTTCACTGCTCTCTCCTCTCAGGTTCACCCCGGATTTGAGCATCAGGTTGGTGGTTCCATCCGGCCCGGACAACAAATTGTACACTCCATCAGGCAAAAATACTTCATCACCAGCGTTAGCCTCATCAATGGCGGCCTGTATTGCAGGTCGGTCATCACTCGTATTATCAGCCAGATCTGCTCCGTAATCCCGTACATCAATCGTACGTCCAGTTACAGCATGAGGAGAATGGATAGTATGCGGTGTTCCATCTGTCTCCGTCAGTCCTGGAGCGATAAAGGGCACCGTCCCTTCAGGTGGTTGTGGCTCAATGTATGGAATCAGGGCAACAGGCGTTCCTCCCCCTGCATAAGGGGCATACAGATGCACATCGGTCAGACTCGTATAAATACTTGAATCAGAATTGCCATGCCCGGTGATCCGTACATAACGTGCAGAAGTATCCGGGATATCAAATGCCTGCATTTCTGTTGTATCCCCACTGCTTTCGCCGCCATATACCTGGGTCCAATGATTACCGTCAACAGACGTTTCTACCTCAAAGAAGGTCTTCCTGACATTACCTTTGTAAAAACCAATCCCAACATAGCCCACTTGCTGTGCCTGCCCCAGATCAAACGTGATCCATTGCCCCTCTCCGGCAACAGACCAGCGTGTATAACTGTTATTGTCAATGGTATTGGTCGCCAGGTTGCCGTCGCTACCGCTTGCCGAGACGGAAGCAACAGGCAGGGACGATACCGGAACGGCAAGGGTGGTCAAATCGGTTGATAGAGCACTGCTGATGTTGCCCGCCTCGTCAATCGCCCTCACTTGAAACGTGTACGATGTTCCAGCTGTAAGTCCGCTATCACGGAATGCCTGCTTACCTTGTTCAGCCAGCAAAACTCCATTCCGATATATCCGGTAGGCAGATACAGCCGTATCATCGCTGGCAGCAGGCCATCTCAGTTCCGCAAAATACGTTCCCCAGTTGCGAATCTCCAGCTCGGCTCCCTGCTCCCATTCTGGTGACTGCGTGTCACTGCCTTCTTCGATTAAAGCAATGACCGATAACTGTGGACGCGGATTGCTCGTTCCGTTGGCTTCCTTGGTGTATACGTTCACGGAAACACCTGTTGATCCCGCATCCGCGAGCAAAAATGCAACCTGCCCCGTATCTGGACGACTCTTCACAACATCGGTTACATCAACTTCATAGACGGCCGGGCTTCCATTACGATCTGCCGTGACTTGGAATTTGCCAACCAGCGAACTTTCGCTGAGACTTTGGACCGGGGCATTCGACCAGGTTAACGATGATTCGCTCCAGTCTATTGCATTCAAACCGTACAGAGACAACTCTGTATCGATATTCGATGTGCCTTTCTTGGCGGCAATCCGTAGTCGATACCGATCTCCTTCGGGCTCATTTCCGGTCATATCAAATTTGAAATACACGTATTTCTTGGTCGACGGAGTGGAAGAGATGCTTAGTAATCCGGTGCTGGAGCCCGTAGCCTGATTAAAATTCAGGTCAGGCTTGCCGCTGTCAATCGCCGCATCGTCGCTTGGCAGCTTGCTGGCGATGACCTTCTCAATCAACGGTTTTTCTTCATCCTCTTCTTCATCTCCAGAAGAAGTGTCTTCGGGATTGCTTTTGAAAATAATTGGCTCCGTAACGATCCGGTTCTTCACATGTTCATCAAGAAAGGCCCACGCCTCCGCATTGGTAACCTCGGAAGCCGTCCCTGTAAATCCATGCCCCTGACCGGGTACGACTTTCATATCCACAATCGGGACACCCGCAGATTGAAGCTGTCCCGCGAAAGTAACACTGTCGGTATAGGGAATGGTAGCATCAGCATCACCGTGCCGAATCCAGAACGGTGGATCATTCGGTGAAGCATAAGTTCCCGGCATCGCAAGTCTGGCCTGCTCCGGTACATCGAATGCACGATGCCCGCCAAGAAGAGCCGTGACCGAGCTATAGTTATTAGCAAATGTCGTCGTAAAATCAGCGGGTCCGTACCAGTCAGCGACGGCCTGCACTTTGTCGGAATACTCAGCCCATCCACCAGAACCTTCAAGATCAGGTACATCTACCGTCACTCCTGTATCGAGCATTACGGTGTCACCAGCAACCATGTCCCCTGTTGTACCGAGCAATGCAGCCAGATGGCCGCCCGCAGATGATCCCCAGACGCCGATACGACTCGGGTCCAGATTGTACTGGGCTGCATGGGCCCGCAAATATCGAATAGCGAGCTTTACATCCTGAATCTGGGCAGGGAAAGGCGCCTCAGGCGTCAGCCGGTAGTCCAGAGATACACCGATATAACCGCGTTTGAGTACATAATTGCATATGGAGTTTAATGCCTGCTTTCGGTCCCCGTGATTCCATCCACCTCCATGGATATAGACCATGACAGGCATCGGTTCAGCTCCCGCTGTCTCGGGAACAGCAATGGATGAATATATTGCTCGCCCACCAGCCGTGCCAATCTCCACATCCTCGTATAAAGTCACTCCTTGTGGTGGCGTAAACTCAGTATTCTCCTCTCCAGGCGGCACTGGGGATGGGGCAGGCGTTATACCGGGAATAGCCTGACCGTAAATGGCAACATTGTCGATATACATGTTGGCCTGCATGGCATCTCCTGTCCGAAAACGAATTTTCACCGTGCTGTTATTGTTCGCTTCCGAACTCAGCGTCCAGCTTTTAAGCATATTCCCTTCCTTATTCTTCGCTTCTGGAGTGCCTGGGGGAAGTTCAAATGTCTCCAGCATTGCCCAGGAAATGCCTCCGTCCTTCGACCATTCGATAATAATGCTTCCGCTGATATAGGATGAGGCGCGTGTGTAGTAGCTCAGCCGGATATTTCCGTATCCAGTCAGATCAAGTGGCAGGGCGAGTGCATCGGTTCCGTCAATCTTGATCATGTTGGGTAGCGAGGGTGCGGTTGTGGAAGATGACGTTTTGGCCTTGCTCCCACCTCCCCCTTCCTGCAGCCAAGGGGCTCTCAGTGCAATTCCGCCTGTAGAGCCAAAATTGTCCGGGTCATCAAAGTTTTCCGCGTAAATCTCCAGCTCTGGGCCCTCTGGATCTGGGATATTTTCTTCCTGCGTAGTATTTAAAATAGAATGAGGAACAGCGTCTTCCATCGCCCGGACTTCATGCACGGGAACGGTAATACCGCTAATGAGTATGACAGACATGGCAACAAGTACAACCCGCTTCTTCCACGTTTTGAACACGTCATTCACTTGTATCCCCTCCGTATTCACCTGACTCACTGCACTGGTTCCATTCATTCTGCTTATCTAGCGACGCGGTGCCGACACTCCCTCACCCTTATTGAATTTCTCCGTGGCTTCTTTGATTGCCTGATCGCCGCCCTTGGATTTCCATTCCTCTACCACTTTTGGCCAATCGGAAATTGGCTCCTTACCATAAACCATCTTGATCATGTGTGTGAGCAATACCTGAGGAGGTGTATCCGAATTAGGAGCAATATCGGGATTCTGTACAAAAGCTTCCAAACGCGGATCAAAGTTGATGCCATCCCGACCTTCTTTGGCTAAGATGGTATCGTAAATATTCATCAGCTTTTTGCCTTCTTCTGTCAGCGATAACGAGCCTTTATTGTACGTGGTGTCCTGTACGAACCATAAGAACGATTGACGGTAACGTTCTTCGTCCACACCAGCGGAGTCTGTTGGAGCTGTGTATGAAATCACGCCATTATCCTCTGTATAGGTCTCTCCTTCTGTGCCGTATGTGAAAAACTTCTCGGCTTCGTCAGACACCATCCAGTTAAAGAAACGGATAATGGAAGCCGGATCAGCCGCATCCTTATTAATAAAGTAGGCACGTGTCACCGGACCGTACAAATAATAACCGCCCTTTCCGTCGGGGCCGACAGGGGAAGGGATAATCTCGATTTTGGCATCGGGAACCGACGCTTTAATCTGCTTCTCCCATTGGATCAGTTCGTTGGCGTTCATGGACCACATACCCGCCTTGCCAGAGAGAATCGTGTTTTTGAATACAGTGGAATTGATGGTGGCGAACTCTTTGTTGATGAGCCCTTCCTCGTACATCGTCTTATAGACAGTTAGGGCTTGTTGCATATTCTCGTTATCCATAAATTTCGGTACAACCTGGTCGCCCTGCTGCTCCATCATGGACAGGAATTGCTGGACGTCATAGGCACCAAAAAAGGTATCTGCATATTTGAAATCCTCACGTCCCATATACGGATTCTCCACGCCGAGCTTCTTAAAGGCGCGTAAAACGTCCATAGTTTCCTCAACCGTAGTTGGCACCGGTAGTCCCGTTTGATCCAGAAGATCTTTGCGAATCCAGGTTGCCCGGCGGGATGGATTGGATAAATATTCGGGGATGGCATAGATATTGCCGTCATGGGTTACCTGGTCCCAGGCTTCCTTCGGCACGGCTTTGAGCAAATCTTGCCCGTACTGCTGCAGCAGTTCATCCAGCGGCTGAAATACCCCGGCTTCGACCGAGCCTGCCATCTCTTTGCCGTTAACGCCGCCGTCACCCTGCACCACGTCAGGAATATCATTGGTGGCAAACATCTGGACCATTTTCTGTTCATATTCCTTGTGGGGCACCAGGACAATTTTTAGATCGGTATTGGTCAGATCCTCCAGTTTCTTCACCCATTGATCCTTGTTAATGTCGGGTGACTTCTCCACATAGGTATACGCCAGCGTACGTAGTGAAATGGAGAATTTCGTTTTACCGTCTCCCCCGCCCTCACCGGATGCCGCTCCGCTGCCTTTGTTGCACCCCGTCATGACAGCTGCCGCCAGCAATAGCGCCATGCCTGAGACCATCCACTTTTTCATGCTACCCCTCTTTTCATCCTGATTTAGGTACCACTCATTGGTAAAGCGCTTTCAAATAGATGTTAAAACATCCCCACCGCCTGCAACAATGGGGATGTTTTAGATGAGATTGCGTTTTCTTTAGGTCAGCACTCCCTAGTACGTCTTGGATACCTCGATCTTCTTCGTTACACCGTTGTCGGTAAAATAGAGATGGATGCCGTGATCCTGGTCATCGATGAAATAGGGGACATACTTCGGCTCCTCGATCTTGTACGGCACAAGCAGCGTCACAATTCTATGGCTTGTGGCAGGCCGCGTTTCTGCGCTGAGATGATAATGTCTTTCCAACCCTTCGTACTCTGCCGGGTCCACCTCTGCGAATTGATCCGTCTGGCTGAGCACCAGCTCACCGGAGGAAGCATATACAAACGTGCCCTCAAGCCCCGCCTTATTACCGTTCAGACGGAAGCTCTGCCCTTTCAGCTGTAGCGGGTGCAGTGCATGGAACAGCCATTGAACGCTGTCCGGCTTCTCCAGGTCAATGTGGTCCACAATGACGAAATAGGAGGATTGCAGAAAATGAATCTCCCGTACAACACGCTTCACATGGGGTACGGTGCTGGCATAGGCATCGGTCGCTACCGCGCGCACATAACCATCGCCATCCCGCCAATAGGCCTCCTCAATCTGCCCGGTTGCGGCCATGTTCAGCACCTTGTTGTTCTCGGCATACTGACCTGTTCCACCGATCAGCAGGTTGTTTTTGGAGCGTGTCTGCCTGCGCCATTCCCGGTGAAAGGAGCTGCCGTGCGCGATATAATAGCCCGTATCCGCCGCGAGCGGCTCACCGAATGCATGTAGGGTGAAACTGTTTTGATCCGCATGACTGTGGCTGATGGAGCCATAACGGCTCGACTTGAGCAGCAGCATAACATGCTCATCAGGATCGTCCATCCGGTGATGCATGGCTACCCACCCCACATCACGGAACCACTTGAGCGGCTCGATGTCCACAGGCGACTCTTCCTCCACCTGCGGATAATCGTGGCGGTATACTAAGTCGTCAAAGTTAAAGTCCCACCAACCGTAGTTATAAAAAGCTCCCTCTGTCCCCGGATCGGATTGGCGTACACGCTCAAAGTACCACTGGTACCAGCGGTTTCCTGTAACACCTGCCAGTTGGCGGACAAGATAGCCCGCTTTCAAGTTTACCGGGTCACCCAGCGTAGACTGATCTCCAAAGCTGGCGCGCCGAGCGTCGGGCGGGTACACGTAGAGTGGAAAATCTCCGGTACGCTGGAAGAACGGCCGACGGAAGAAATCGATGCCAGCATAGTTTCGCAATAAATTCATCGCTTCGGTCACATAGGCCATACCTGTTGTCCAGTACATCGGGCCTTCGGCCCAACCTCCATCACTTCCTCCCCAAGGGGAGTACAGGCAGGCATAATAATCGATCGCATAATCCAGCCACTCTGCAGCCTGCTGCTCCTCATGCAACAAGGCCATACAGCAGGGCACAAGCACGGAGGATAATGAACGCACAGCGTGGCTGTCATAAGGCACATGATGGATCTTCGAGCGAACCATCACATGCTGGGCTACCTGTTCTGTCCGCCGCAGCAAACTGCGCCTTACCACCTCTTGCTCTTCACTGTTCAACTCATCATGCAGCCAGTCATAGCCCCAAGCCAGCGCCGCTGCGACCCGAAAAGCCGCCTCATCGTTATAATCACGGGAGGTCGTTCCCTCCGTATCCCAAGCCGCCACATGCAACAGCCAGGTTTTGGCTGCTTCAAGCAACCGTTCGTCACGTAGCACCCTCCCAGCGATGCTGAGATGACGAATCGCATATAACGTTTCCTGACAGTCAATGTACATTTGCCTCCAGAGCGGAGCGACACGTTTGTTCTCCGGGTAAGGCTGCGGTTCGATGATCGGCTCGCGGTTGGCCCATGGCTCCACGGATTTTGCCATAAACACATCCCAGCCGCAATATGTAGCATCTGACGCAATGCCATCCGTAAGTGCCCTTAGCCCACTCTCTCCGAGCCATAACCGGGGGTGAGACGTGTCCGTGGCAACATACCGCTGGGCCCGAGAAGGTATCGGTGTCTCGGGTAATCCCGCTGGTACCGTAAATCGCCTCACCTCACTCCATGCCGACATTTCCTGTTGCTTACCCAGCACAGCGTCCGCTTTGGCTTCGCTATCTTGCTGCACTGGATAGTTCACAAGCAGCGCATATCGCCAGTAATAATCCCCAGGTTCAAACACCCGGTCCGGCGTGAAAAAGTTATACGGGAGCGGCGCAAAGGTCATCGTCTCTCCTTCCTGAAAAGAAGACCCCACCGAAATCTGCAGCAGATAGGCATTTTCATCCTCTTGCTGCGCCGCCATCCAGGTAAATCTCGGCGGATTTTCTGCCAGAACGGTATGTTCATCAGGAGCATAGTCCACATGGAACGGCCCGCTGATTGGTTGGTACAACGGTCTTTCTGCAAGCTTCCGCTTCACTTCCATCGTATCGTCCCCTCCTTATCGCAATGGTGTAGCATCAACGCATGTACATTCCGCCATTGATTTCAATCGTTTCTCCGGTTATAAAAGAACCCAGCTCGGAACACAGGTACAGCGCCGCTCCTGCGACATCATCGGGAGTCCCTTCCCGTCCAAGCGGGATGCTGCTTACTGCAGAAGTTCGACCTTCCGCCGAGGTGAACGTAGCATGGAATGCCGTTTGCCCGATGAAGCCCGGTGATAGGGCATTAACTGTAATCCCGCCAGGAGCCAGTTCTTTGGCAAGTCCTTTGGTTAACGCAATGACAGCTGCCTTGGAGGCTGCGTAAATAGCTGCACCCGGGCCGCCCCCGTTATGAGCCGCTACCGAGGTCAGATTGATAATTCGGCCGCCTCCAGCCGCTTTCATACCAGGAATGACCGCTTTGGATACAAATACGGCGCTCTTCAGATTGACATCCATAATCCGGCTGTAAAGCTCCTCGCTCATCGTTTCAATGGGGCTCCGTTCAACCAGATGCCCTGCATTATTAATCAACAGATCAATGGGACCGCCGAAGCGGAGCGTAATATCCCCAACCATCGATTCTATGGCCTTCGTATCAGTCACATCTGCCTGAAATGCAGCTGCTTCACCGCCAGCATCCCGGATGGCGGCCACGACCTCCTCCGCCCGATCCATATTATGCAGGCCATTCACAGCCACCTTTGCTCCGCAACGAGCCAATGCCCCAGCAATGGCAGCACCAATTCCTCCGCTGGAGCCAGTGACCAGCGCAATTTTTTTCTGCAAGTTAATATTCATCTCTATCTTCCTCCCTGTTATAGGTTCAATTAAATCCGCTTGCTATGCTGATCCGCTGGAAGCGCCATCGTAATGGTCGTTCCCAAGCCTCGCTCACTCTCAATCATCAAGCCATACGTTTCTCCAAATACCAGCTGAATCCGGCGATGGACATTCATGAGTCCGATGCCCCCGCGATGGTAAACATCATCGGAATCTTCGCCTGCCAGACGATTCAATTCCAGACGGCGACGCAGCTTCTCCAGGCGTTCCTCGCTCATGCCCATGCCGTTATCCTGGACGATGACAAGAAAGCGATCTTCCAGGCGCCGAGCATCAATGCGGATAAAGTGACCGGGCTCCATGCCTCGCGGAAATGCATGTTGTAACACATTTTCCACCAGTGGCTGAAGGGTGAGTCGAACCATTTTTTCTAACAACAAATCCGGTGCAATGACAACCTCAACTTCAAGCTCCCGATCCATGCGATGTTTCATAATGGAAAGGTAGGCCAGCACATGCTTCAACTCATTAGCAACCGTAATTTCCTCCAGATTGGTCTGAATGGAATAACGGAGCATATGAGCCATGGATTCCACCATCTGTGCAATTTCTTCGGAGTCCTGTACGACGGCATAACATTTGATCGTTTCCAGGGTGTTGTAGAGAAAATGCGGATTGATCTGCAACTGAAGCGCCTGAAATTCCGCACGGTGCCGTTCCAGCGCCTCCTGCTGAAGCTCGATTTCCGACTTCTGGCGGCGCAGCTCCGACTCGTATACACTCTCAATCATGTCCGACAGGCGGCTGACCATCAGATTATAGCTGCGGATCAGCACACCAATTTCATCGCGCCTTTCCTTCATCTCCACCTTGTTCCAGATTCCCTTCTCCGTCTGTCTCATTCCGTTCATCAGCACACGAATAGGTTCCACTTGAGATGCTCCAATCCGGTAGGCCACGACAAGCGCGGCGAGCAAGGTCCCTGCACCAACCCATAATGTGGCCGAACGGATCGTTGCAATCGGTCTTTGCAGCTCCGCCAGCGGTACAGAAGCGACAAAGCGCCATCCCGAATATGCAGAAAGCTCCGATATGAGCAGCCGTTTGGTGCCATCCGTGTTCTGTTCCAGTGATCCTGCCTCCATGTGCATAAGCCTGTTCACAGTGTTGGACGGCATCGCTGTCTGCGCCTCTTCGTCCCCAGGTGTGTAGATTACAGTTCCATTCTGATCCATCACATACTGATACCCACCTTGCCCGAGGTCGAGTTCTCCCCATATTTTGTCAAGCTCCAGTACATTCACTTCCATCGCCAGTACTCCGTTAGGCGTATAGGAGGACACCCCTCTGATCCGGCGCGCGATCGTAATCACATTGGCACTCTGTCCACTACGAATACTGCGGGTAAGCAATGTCGATTCGCCATTTGCAGGGGTTGCAGACAGCAACTCCTTATATTGCTGTGCCGCGTCGATATCCGGTATGCCTGCTGAATTCTGGTTGTCATCAATCACAACACGCCCGTTATCCCCGATAACATACAGGAACTTGATCTGTGGGTATAACATAAAAACAGGCGGGAACACGTTCGTCTTAATCTGACGGCTGTACTCGTAATAGGCATAACTGTCCTCCGAATTCATATCGAGAAAATGCTTCACACTTCCGTTCGAGAGGATGGAGTAGGTCGCACGATCATAATTTTGCAAATACAGATCGGTCTGGTATGCCGTATTGCGCATCGTTTGAGCGATGTTGTCCGCGAGCTGGTCGTTCATTTCAGTCGAGGCATAGGTATAGGTAAACAAGCCAATGGCGGACAGGGACAACGTAATCACGACGGCAAAATGAAAGAACAGGCGGATGGACAGGCTGCGCTTCATCATTCAATGCCCAATTTGCTGCGGTATTCGGACGGTGTCAGTCCGGTAATTTTCTTGAATGTCTTCGTAAAATGGGGATGATCCGCATACCCCACTTCGTAGGAAATATCCGTAATCCGGTTGCCCGGCTGTTCCAGCATGCGTTTGGCCAGTTCCATTTTGCTGCGTATCCGGTATTGGATAAAGGTCTGGCCTGTCGTCTGCTTGAACAGCTGGCTAAAGTAGGACGGATTAAGCCCCAGCTTGGCAGCAATCTCATCCAGCGACACTTCGCGACGCAAATGCTTCTCCAGATAGGCTTTTGCCTCTTCCACCGGATGCTTGCGCTTGCCACTACGCTTTTCCTTGATTGTCTTCATTAACGTGTGGATCTCGTTGCCCAGAGCCTCGAAACACTCTTTTGAGGAAGCGCTTTCATTTATCTCGCAGGACGTACTCATCGTTCCGTTACCACGTGCATTCATTCGGGCCACAATCAATTCCAGTAATTCCTGAAAAAGCTCCGCTGTCTGCTCAGGCATCAAGGAATATGCCGGATACCGACCAGACCATGCTGCGAGCAGCTCCGTCACATCGGACTGCCGTAACTCCCATATGGCCTCTTCCAGACGCATCGCCCAATCATTTAGCTCCCTCACGGGTACAAGGGAAACCGTAGGTTTCTCCTCTTCGGTTGCCAGCAATTTGAGCAGCAGTTCATGAAGCTCCTGTCGTCCCACAGGCTTCAGCAGATATCGCTTTACCCCATAATCCATACAGGCTCTTGCATATTCAAAGTCCGAATAACCGGAGACCACAATAATGCGCATCGTACTTCCTTGCTCGGATAAACGTCGGCACAGCTCAATACCATCCATCGTCGGCATGCGGATATCCGTAAACAGGATGTGTGGCCGAAAGGCCTCTACCACCTGAAGGGCTTCTTCCCCATGCGCTGCCTGACGTATCTCACAGTCGAACAGTCCCGCTTGCTTAATCATCTTCGCCAGACCCATCCGAATCATCGGTTCATCGTCCGTAATCAAGATCCTGAACATCGCCATTCCCCCGTTTCCGTCAGATCTGTATGCTTCTTGTACTTAAGATTTGACGGAGCCAACCATGATTCCTTTTACAAAATGCTTTTGCAAGAAAGGGTAGATGATAATGATCGGCAAGGTGGCGATGATGATGGTTGCCATTTTGATGCCTTCCGGCGATGTATGTGCAAGAGTGCTATAGACGGCAGAACCCGGATCGACGGAAATATCGTCACTCTCAAACAGCTTCTTGAGTGTTACCTGGATCGGCCACCAGGCCGGATCATTCAGATAATAAAGCGCGGTGGAATAGGCATTCCAGTGGCCTACCGCATAGAAAATGCCGAGTGATGCCATGGCCGGTTTGGACAATGGAATGACGATACGCCAGATGATACCGAATTCCCCACAGCCATCGATGCGGGCAGCGTCGATCAGTTCACCCGGCAGCTGTGCGAAGAACGAGCGCATGACGAAAAAGTTAAAGGCATTAATCGCTCCTGGCACAATCAGAACTAGCGGATTGTTGACCAGATCCAGTTCCTTCATCAGGATAAAGTTCGGAATGAGCGGCGCCGAGAATACAACGGTCACCAGGACAAACATGACGACCAGGGAGCGCCCCTTGTACTCCGGACGGGAAACGGGATAGGCCAGCGATGCCGTTGCAGCGAGATTGACCAGCGTCCCGAACAGCGTCACCCCAACCGATACCGCAAATGCCCGCCAGAACGAAGCATCGCCGAATACATATTCATAATTGATCCAGGTAAAAGCAACAGGCCAGAAGCTGACCTTTCCGCCCATGATCGCTTCCGAGCTGCTAAGAGATTGAGCCAGCACATTAATGAAAGGCAGAATCATCGTCAGCGAGAGCAGCGTAAGAAAAACGAGATTGCCAATGCGGAATATACGGTAACGGACACTGGGGGTACGCATCTATCTCGCCTCCTAATACAGGCTTTCGCCGGTTGTTTTTTTGCTGAAGAAATTACCGATGAGAATAAGCATCAAACCCACGACCGACTTAAACAACCCGATGGCTGTTGTGTAGCTGTATTGCTGTGAGAGAAGTCCGGCTTTGTAGATATACGTATCGAGAATTTCTCCAGATTCCAGATTGAGCGGATTCAGGAATACGAACACACGCTCAAAGCCCAGATCAAGGAACTTCCCGATGTGCAGCAGCAGCAGGATCATAATCGTCGGCAGTAATGATGGCAGGGTAATCGACCATATTTGCTTCAAACGTCCGGCTCCATCCACCTCTGCCGCCTCATACAGATCGGGATTGATCCCCGCAATGGCAGCCAGGAAAATAATCGTGCCGTACCCGGAGTCGCGCCAGATCCCCGAACCGATCAGAATGGAACGAATGTACGAGTCTTCTCCAAGAAAGTAGATTGGTTGCATGCCCAGAAATCCAAGTGCCTTGTTCACCACCCCGGCATCCATCGAGAAAATACCCATGAAGATACCACTAATGACGACCCAGGACAGAAAGTGAGGCATGTATACAATCGTTTGCAGCAAACGCTTAAACACAATCATCCGCACTTCATTCAGCAGAATTGCCAGTAAGATCGGTACTGGAAATGCAATCACCAGATCATATAGTCCGAGCAGGAGCGTGTTATTGAGAATTCGCAAAAAATCATAATGGCTGAACATCTTCTGGAAATGCTCCAGACCTACCCAATCACTTCCGGTGATGCCTTTGAAGATGTTGTAGTTCTGAAAAGCAATGACCGAACCGAACAGGGGCACATATTTGAAGAGGAAAAAATACAGGATGCCCGGTACTGAGAGTAGATATAGTATCCGGTATCGCCACAGATAACGCCCCGCATCTCCGAGCCGAGAGCCCAGACCAGACGAGTTAAGTCTAGCTGTTCCCCGGCTTGGCGGCGCGATGTCCGCCGGCTTCACGTCTTCTCTCCTCCCTGCTTCTGTGATTGCATGGCTTTCAAATTATCAGGAACGTTCTCGTCCCATGGGATTTCATTGAATTCAACGGAAATGTAATCCGGTTCACGGTCGATAATACGCGAGAGCTCGCGTGTGAACACCTCCACTATCTCCTGCTTTTGCTCATCCGTCCTGCCTTCATACAGCCTGATCGTAATTTCTGGCATCCGAGTTAAGCTCCCTTCACCATATAATGTAAACGCTTTAACAACTTCATCTTAGCGTTCCTGCGGAAGGGCAACAATGGACTGTCTTTTCGTTCACTTGTGTTTTCTTTAGGTGGGGATTATGGTGGGAAGCTAATATTTCGGATGGGCTTATGACAAACATCACTTCCTCCCTCCCCATTCAATGATACATTTGTTTACGACCAATTGACCGAATAAGTAATCTGGTCAACTCATGCAACAAGGAGGTGTATTTGCCATGAAAACAATCGATCGAAGGCAGCAGGTCATTGACTCTGCTGAGAAATCGTTCGCGCTGTTTGGATACAAAGCCACCACAATGGAGCAAGTTGCGAGACTGGCCAACGTGGGGAAAGGTACGATCTATACTTTTTTCGAGAATAAGGAAGAACTGTTCGGAGAGATCCTCCACTCGATCATTGCTGATATGAAGCGGATTACGGAACAAACTGTTCAAGACGACAAACCATTTCTTGAGAACGTACACCAGAGCATGGACGCTTTGCTGGAGTATAGAGAGGAACATGAGCTGTTGATTAAGCTGTTTCAGGAGGTGAACGAGTTCGGCACGCCTCAGGCGAAGGAAGGTTTGCAGAAAGTAGAGACCGCCATTCTCGAATATCTGGAACGCCAAGTTCAGCGCGCCATGGAACTACAGCAGATTCGCGAGGACGATCCCAGACTGGTCTCTTTTGTCCTGCTGAAGCTGTATGTCACCTTAACTTCCGATTGGAACAAAGCGCATCCTTCGCTGCACAAGGATCAGATCAAGGATTTCGTGGGCCTCTTTCTCAAAAGTGGATTATCCCCTACATAAAGAAAGATGTGCGGCTGAATCCTTTATCGATTAGAGATAGATATAGCAACAGAGTAGCGTAATGATGGGGAGAGAACATGATGAAATCATTCACTGTATTTGGGCAGGATTTGAAATCCGCCTTCAAGAAACCCAAAGTATTTATTCCGATTCTCGTGGTGCTGTTCATTCCGGTACTGTATAGCGGTCTGTTTCTCAATGCATTCTGGGACCCTTACGGCAAAATGAATGAACTGCCTGTCGCCGTGGTCAACACGGATCAGGGGGCAACCTACAATGACAAGTCGCTGGAAGTCGGACAGAATCTGGTCGATGAATTGAAAAAAAGTGATGACTTCAACTGGCAATTTGTGACCCGAGAAGAAGCCGAGAAAGGCATGGAAGACAACACGTATTATATGACGATTGTTATTCCGGAGGATTTTTCCGAGAAAGCAACCACTCTGATGGATGACCATCCACAACCGGCAGAGCTGATCTATGAACCCAATGAAGGCTACAACTTCCTTGCGGGTCAGATTGGCGGGACAGCGGTCAAACAGATCAAATCCAAAGTTTCAGCCAAAGTGACGGAATCGTATACGGAAACCCTGCTGGATCAAATAGAGAAAATCTCTAGCGGTTTGGCGGATGCCGGAGATGGCGCAGGTCAGATTAACGAGGGTGCGGTTAAGCTGGATGAAGGTGCCTCCAAGCTGAAAGAAAACCTGTCCAAACTGGCCGATGGAACCGACAAACTCGAAACAGGCATTACCCCGTTAAAAGAAGGCACGAACACCTTAGCTCAGGGTATTGGTGAGCTTCATACGGGAGCCAGCTCCCTTTCCAATGGTTTGTCCCAATTGGCGGCAGCAGGTACGAAGCTCGGTGACGGAGCAGCACAGGCTGAAGCTGGCGGCAAAAAGTTACAGGCTGGTATTCAATCCGCTCAGGAAGGAGCAGCCCAATTGGATGTCGGACTGGCAGCAACTGAGGAAGGCAGTGCCAAGCTGACCGCGGGATTGCAGACTTCAGTCGGAGGCAGTGGCAAAGTAAGTGAAGGTGCCAAGGCCGTTGCACAAGGTCTTGCCCAATTAGCTGAGGCCAGTCCAGAGTTAGCTGCTAACCCGGCTGTACAGCAGTTGCTGGCAGCAAGCCAGGCTGTTGCCGCTGGTAGCGAACAGGTATATCAAGGTGGACAGCAATTGCTCGAAGGCAGCAAAACCCTGCAAGCTGCTCAACAGCAGCTGCATCAAGGCAGCAGCCAGTTAGTGCAGGGTGAGCAGCAGCTTTTAGAAGGAGCAACGCAATTGTCCGCTGGACAGGTGCAGCTTGCGACTGGCCTCCAGCAGTTCAACTCCAAGTTGTCTGAGGCTGCCGCTGGCGGAGCCAAACTTTCAGAGGGTTCGAGTCAATTAAACGCAGGTGCAGGGAAACTGGTTGATGGCTTGGACCAACTTTCAGACGGAATCACCACCATTGCAGACGGTTCCCGCAAGCTGGATGATGGCGCAGGAGATTTAAAAGAAGGTACCGCCAAATTGACCGACGGCTCTGGTGAGCTTGCCACCAAACTGAGTGATGCCGCCGATCAAACGGGTAGTGTGAAAAAAACGGATGAACTTGTAACGATGTATGCAGAGCCCGTTCAGGTGGATGAACATAAACATAACGAAGTACCCAACTATGGTACAGGATTCTCGCCATACTTCCTATCACTGGGGCTGTTTGTAGGGGCATTGATTGCAACGCTGGTTGTACCAACACGCAGCAGCTCGGTTACCGATGCAAGTGGCTGGAATCGTTTTGTGAGCAGAACGCTGGCTTTCACAATCATGAGTGCCGTGCAATCCCTGCTCGCTTCCTGGCTTGTCTTGTCCGGCTTGGGCCTGGAAGTTCAAAGCGTGCCTTTGTTCCTTTTATTCAGTTTCGTTACCAGCCTGACCTTCATGTATATCATTCAGGCTCTCGTTACTTGGTTGGAGAATCCCGGCCGCTTCCTGGCGATCCTCATGTTAATCTTCCAATTGACCACCAGTGCGGGTACATTCCCGTTGGAGCTCATTCCGAATTGGCTGAAAGGTTTCAATCCATGGCTGCCAATGACCTATTCAGTAACCGGGTATAAAGCTGTTATTTCGAGTGGACAGTTCAGTGTGGCATGGGATCAGATCGGTATTCTGTGCATCTTTGCAGTGATTGGTCTGGCGGCTACCTTTACCTATTTCATGATGCATCGAACAAATAAGCTACAGGAACTAACTGACGAGATAGCAATTTAGACGTAATTTTAAAAAAGTCTTTTTAAAGAAAACCAAGGTCTAATAGGGAGGCGCCCTATTTAACCTTGGTTTTCTTGTTGTAATTTATTCATTTTTAGAATATGAGAATGCTGTTTTCTTTCAAATGAAACTTAAATATTTTATCTCGGATTCATGGAAAATGAAAAATCCCACAAAGATCCTTTCACTTCAATTTTTGCTGTAGTTTTTGAACCAACTCTCCCACCCGGAGAAGGGACATTTACGGAAGTCCATCCATAGTTCCTCGGAAGAATAGTTCCAGAATTATCTAGATTTATAATCTTAGTTTGATTATTTACCACTTTCCCACTAATTCCCATACCATTTTGATGAATCTCCATTTTTTTCTCAGTTACTTTGTATAATGAATCTTTTATTTCAAATCGATAGTCAATTTTATTTATATTTATATAACTGAACCCAGGGTTATCTAATGTGACAGTATAGTAAATTGTCTCATAAAAAACCATACCGTTGTTCGAGTCAGATTCATTACCACTTGTTTGATGCTCTGACGTTGCTCTAATTTCAGTTTTGTACTGGGTTACTTCCTCTCCAGTTTCTTTATCTATAAGATCATAGAGTTTTTGAGTCTGTATTTCCTCAATAGATCCAAGATTTCTCTCTCCCGTTATATTATTCGTCATAGCTATTTCTAATTGAGAACCATCATCCAAAAGGGCACTTGACTGTACACTCCCTTGGTTTAAAACGCCATTTTGGTGGATGTCAACATAACTTTTTTTAACCTTATATTTTTCCACATCAAACGGAAAATTTTCTTCCTGAGCGGAAACTGAGGTAACGCCAAACGACATAAGCATTAATAATGAAGACATTAGAAATTTCATGATTTTTAATTTTCTCAAAGTATAACTCCCACCTTTTAATTAAAATCTTATTTTAATGTTTATCTTGGATTCATACTGAACGAGAACTCCCACGAACTTTGTCCTCTTTTAATCGAAGCCGTTGTTTTAGTTCCTATCCTTGTTAACTGATGATCAAAGCGTGTAGCGACCCAGCCATATGTTCTAGGTAAAATCGTTCCCGAGTCGTTTAGATCAACGGTTTTAAACTGATCCTTATATTTATTATCATCAATACCTGCGCCTCTCTGGCTAATTTCCATTTTTTTCTGAGATATTGTATATTGCGGATCTTGCTTTTCAAATCTATAATCAATTTTATTAATACTTATATAATCTGCAACATTTGTTGTTGCTGTATAATAGATTGTTTCATAAAAAATTAATCCTCCAGCTTTATCCGATCCATTTTCACTTGCTTGATTCTCAGTTGAAGCCAAAATTTCTGCTTTATAGTGAGTAGCTGCTTCACCGGTCTGCTTATCTACAAGATCATAGAGTTTCTGAATTCCTACTTCTTCTAACTTACCAAGAGTAGTTTTACCATTTTCTGTATCAGTTAGCTTAACTTCTCCTAGAGAAACAATGCTATTAATGAATTGACTAGGTTTATCATACTCATCAACTTGAATCGTTTCTTTGTATTCTTTAGAGTAGCTCTTGACTACCTCATACTGTTTCTCATCATAGGTAACATCACTCGGTAAAGCCGAAGTAGACGATCCGAAAGCAAAAGAACTAATCAAAAAAATAGAAGTCATACTCAGTTTCATTAAAGAATTAAATCTCATAATATTCCTCCTTTTATTTAATATTTATAATGATAACACAAATAATAATAATAAATAACAAATTATGGTTTTTAATACTATAAACACATCCTTTTTCCTATTTAATTAGGAAATATAAACCAAAAATTAGTTTCAGTTAATGAATTAAGTAGGAGTAGCACCTACTTTTACTAAAAACCCTACTAAACTTTATACCTAATTCTATTAAACTATTCATAGAACCCCCTTCTGCACTTTCAATTCAACTTAAATGCAGACTGTCCAGTTACACCTAAACTTCGTATTGCTAAATGGAGGAAGCTTTTTCTTTGTTGCTACAAGCAAAATGTACTCTGCTTCTTAAATCATTTTTTTAAGAATCAAGAGACCGTACATAGCGAGGAGCTCAGAAACAATTAAAAAAACTCCGAACATGACGTATAAGCTGATCGCTGTCATGGAGTCTGGATATAACTTCATGCTGTTTATAGTCCAAAATATCATGACAAAAGGTATGGAATGAAATATCGCGTATGAGTTTTCTTTCATCCGTTCCTCAGAAAGAGATCGGCTATTTGACGGCTACATCTCTTGAATGAAACTTAGTCAAAAAAATACGTGATGCTACATTTGAATGTAACATCACGTATTTTAAAAATTTCTATGTTTGCTTACCCTTCTACTTCCACCCGCTGCAAAAACGTACGCGTGCGCTCCATCTTGGCATTGCCGAAGATCTGCTCCGGTGGACCCGACTCGGCGATTTCGCCGTTATCCATGAAGAAGACGCGATCCGCGACATCGCGGGCAAAGCTCATCTCATGGGTGACGATCATCATCGTCATATTCTCCTGTGCCAACTGCTTGATGACACGCAGCACTTCTCCGGTCAGCTCTGGATCGAGTGCCGAGGTCGGCTCGTCGAACAGCAGAATGTCTGGCTGCATCATAAGTGCGCGTGCAATCGCTACGCGCTGTTTCTGTCCACCCGACAAGTTGCCGGGATAAGCATCCGCCTTGTCGGACAGCCCTACTTTACCGAGCAATTCCAGACTGCGCTGCCGGATAAACGCCGCGCTTTCTTTTTTCAACGTCTTCGGTGCCAGTTCCAGGTTCGCCAGTACCGTCAGATGCGGAAACAGGTTGAAATGCTGAAAAACCATGCCCATGCGATCCGTAATCTTCCGGATATCCTCGGCACCTGCATACGATCCGTTCTCAGCCAGCGCCTGGCCTTGAATACGAATGGTGCCACCCGAAATATCCTCAAGATGAATCAGGCTGCGCAGCATCGTACTTTTACCCGAACCCGAAGGTCCGATTACGGCAATGACTTCACCCGGCTCCACGTTGAACGATACCTGCTTCAGCACATCAAGTGTACCGAATGATTTTCTTAATTGATTCACTTCTATAATATGTTTCATATGCAGACAGTCCTTTGATTGTTTAGATTTAATTTATTTAAATGAAAACCGCTTCTCCAATGCTTTGAACAACAACGTAAGCACCAGTGTCATCAACAGATACATGATCGCTGCTAGGAAAAAAGGGAACAACGTAGCATCTCTATTCACCACCCCTTGAGCGTAGGAAAGTAATTCAGGTACAGCCACCGCATAGAGAAGAGCCGTATCCTTAATTAAGGTAATGGATTCATTCGCCGTTGCCGGCAATACCACCCGGATCATCTGAGGGATGATGACTTTGGTCATCGTCTGCCATTTGCTGAGACCCAATACCTGTGCGGCTTCATGTTGTCCCTTATCAATCGAGAGCAGCCCGCCCCTGAAAATCTCGGCAAAATACGCCGCATAGTTCAGAATAAAGGCTATTGCTGCCGCGACAAACCGATCAAACACCAAATATTCCCCAATAACCGGAAGCAACGGAAGACCGAAACAAAAGAAGAATACTTGCAGCAGCAGTGGTGTTCCCCGCATCACATAAACGTAAGTATGTGCAATCCACGCCATGGGTTTAATGTGACTCCTCATTAACAGAGTTACCGCAAATCCGAGCGGTACGGACAATACAATTGCGACCAAAAACATAAAGATCGTCGTCTGTGCCCCCTCCAGCATAGGTTTCAGAATAGTAGATATATAATCCCAACTCATAATTATGTCTCCTTTAATCTGTTAACCCCACATTCCTCAGGAGACATTGCTCCATTAAGAAATGCGGGGTCATTTTTGTTTCAACTCATATGTCAGGTGCTACACCGATCTATTTCAGAACTTTAGCTTCCCCCAACCATTTGGTTGAGATCTCCGCGGCCGTTCCATCAGCATTCAGCTCATCGAGTGCTTTTTGCAGCTGGTTCAGCAGCTCTTCGTTTCCTTTTTTTATACCAATACCATATTGTTCGGGAGCAAGAGATTCATCCAACAGCTTGAAGGTTCCCTCTTCCTTGGACATATAGTATCTCGCAACAACTTCATCAATAATGACGGCATCCAGACGTTTCGTCTTCAGATCGGTCAAGGCAAGTACATTATCCTTAAATTCGGAAGTATTCACTTTATCCTTCAGAGGACTTGCCGCGAGTGCATCGACCGCAGAGGACAGCGCCTGCAATCCTACATTTTTGCCATCCAGTTCATCCAGCTTCGTAATCGGTGAGTCCGCGAGTGTAACTGCAACCTGGCTGTTCTCCAGATACGGCTTCGTGAACAGCACTTTATCTTTCCGCTCATCCGTAATCGTGTACCCGTTCCAGATCAGGTCGATTCGGCCGCTGTTCAGCTCCGATTCTTTGGAAGACCAATCAATGGGCTGGAACGTAATTTCTTTACCCATTTTCTCCGCTGCCGCTCTGGCATAATCAATATCAAAACCAACAATTTCATTCTTGTCATCCCGGAAGCCCATTGGAGCAAATTTATCATCTATCCCCACAATAATGGCATGTTCATCTTTGCTTCCCGAGCTGGAACATCCCGCAACAACAATCATGCATATGCTGATCAATAATAGAAATATCGCTTGTTTTCTCATCTCTCTAACCCCTCCATGTCTATAACCAAAACCCAAACGCTTTAGTTCGTTACCACGTTATCAGAGTCTTATAATAACATAGCATAGGAGAAGAGTCGAGCCTCTTACCTTTTCCTTATCTTTGAACCAGCTTAATTGTCAACAATTTGTGAAAAAGCTGCTTTCACTTGCATGGGTTCTACCAGTTTCTTACGTACCGATGCATCCCACTCCCCGGTTCCTGAAACGTCTTCAGTTCTGTTCCAGCCCATTGCTGGGCAGCCTCACGGCTCAAAGTATATTGAACATCCTCAAATGAATAAAGCACATGCTCCAAATTATCAATCCATACAAAATTGGCAGCAGCGTTATATACAAGTATTCGTTCCAACTCTTCGGGCTTCATCTCGCTGGTATTCATCCTGTAATTGATCTGAGCCGTAAATGTCTCTGGAACCAACTGATACCCATTCAATTGGCCGTTTAGAGGCAAGGCTTGATTCAAATGGCTGAGATTAGAGAAGTCTCCCATATAAGCACTGCGATATTTCGCTAATGCCACAAAATCATGGGTCAACGGATCTTGCTGCTCTGCTTCATACTGCGACTGCTTCGCCTCTATTCTCGGATTAACGACGCCCTCAACCACAATAACACCAAAGATACCGAGCATGACCAATGCAACAATCCATTTATTCTTTCCCGTCATATGACATCACCTACCTCATACTTGCCCACGATCCGATACGCCCTCTGCACGATCAAAGGAATAATAATACTTAATAAAGGTATGGCAAAAGCAATCGCAATTACCGTAAATTGATAGGGCCCCTCTACCTGAATGGGTCGGCTATACCAGATGTTGCTTCCAAATCGAAGCGCCGCCTGTGTACCCCATAACACAACGATGAGCCCTACCCATAACCACCACACTCTGCGCGTCCATTGTAAGAACACAGGTGTACGAATAACGGCAGTGTCCTCTGGATCAGTCGAAGTATTTTTATTTTTCATCATGTAAAATACATACGCTCCACCAACAATCACACTCATGATCATAAGCAAATTGTTAATGGTTGCGCCCTGGACCATGACTCTCATTGGAATGGTAATGATCCAGGCGATAAGACTATAGATCAAGGCAGACTGCAACACCGCAGTCCAATAAGGAACGCGTTGAACCCTGCGATGATCACTCATAATTTGATCCATACCAGTTACATATTGAATGGCAGTCTGAAAAGCCAGCTCCTCGTCCATGCCCTGCTCCATATAATCTTCGATTCGTGCAGCGAGATTACTGTGAATCTCTTCTTTTAACTCCTGATTGGCCAATGTATCCTGCGCATGATTGAACAGACGATTCACATGGCGGGTAATGCGATCTTCCAATGTCATATCCTTTCATCTCCCTTTTCCCCGGAAATAATCATGCAGTCAATCAATGTTTTGGCTGCGTGCCAAGCGTGAACTTGCTGTGTATAAGCTTCCTGCCCCTGCGTTGTAATCCGGTAATATTTGCGTCGTCCTCCCTGGGTCTCTTCCCCCCAGTAGGATTCCACATATCCACTCTTCTCCAGCCTTTTCAGACTGGAATAGAGCGTCGGTTCCTTTAATTCAAACCGTTCTCCACTCTTGCGATAAATTTCCTTAATAATGCTATAGCCGTAGTTATCCTTCGGTATAAGTACACTCAGAATAATGGGGTCAATGTTGCCTCGAATTAGGTCACTGTTAATCGCTTGTTCATCCATCTGCCAAATTCACCGACTTTCTTCAATCCTGGGTATACTATAAGACATATTACTATGTCTGTAAAGGTAATATGTATCGCATGGTAAATTTGCATTCCAATGAGCAACATTCTTCTCTTGCTTTTCGTCTGGAAGATATTAGGGAGGTGGCTAAAATAAAATTTATCATTACTATAAGAACGATAACTCTACTCGTGTTCCTCACAACATTGCTAATATTATCTGGCTGTAATCCTACTCCAAGTAATGGTACAAACGGAACTGCCTCACCGCCAGCGACAAATGCAAAGGAAACCGAAATGGGATCAAAACAGACTCAGGAATCGGAACCCAACTTACCTCAGAAACTGCCTACTCCAACTATCCAGAGCGAAAGCGGCATCTCTATTCCAGCTATACAGGGCAGTTATTGCTGGGGAGGTATGTGTGCTGACTATGCTAGCCTAAATTTTGAAGACAAAAGTCCGGTCCAAGTTCTTGTCGGTGAGGAATTATCCATAGACATGGGCATAGATATCCCCCCGGATGAGATAAGTATTTCTGAATATGTGGACAACCGCAATCAACCCATTACTTCAACGGATGGGACCTTCCAACTTCCCAAGAAACCAGGGACACATTATTACGGAGCATTCGTCCGTTGGTCTTCCCCTCAAGATTCACAAATCAGTCTGGGGGATACTTCATTTACGTTTGTGGTTCATGTCGTTGAGAAAAAATAGAACCAAACAGGGCCCCTCCATACTGGAGAGGGCCCTGTCTACTCTTTTTATTTCTTATTCGTTTTTCTTATTTTTCAAATTCCGTTTATATTTCGTTGTTGTACATCCTGCCTCTATCTATTGCTGCACTTTCTCGCGATCTTTCCCTTTATCTGATTCACCCGCATTTTTGTTGGCGGCGTCGCGATCCTGCTGCATCTCCTCA
Source organism: Paenibacillus sp. GL_099_B (assembly GCF_057835695.1). Classification (NCBI taxonomy): domain Bacteria; kingdom Bacillati; phylum Bacillota; class Bacilli; order Caryophanales; family Paenibacillaceae; genus Paenibacillus; species Paenibacillus sp. GL_099_B. The sequence continues at coordinate 1,144,610 of NZ_CM174430.1, read as the reverse complement.
ACGGTTTTCACTTTGAGACGTGCAGCACCTTCGTATTCCTTCGTAGGAATCAGGTTGCCTGCAGCAAGTCTTGCTTCTGCCGCGGCAATCGCATCACCATATTGCGGCAACCATTCGGCTTGGGCGACCAGCATCTCGTCAACCATTTGCCAGATCTCTTTTGGATTACATACCGCACCTACGAGTGGGTCCATCATGAACGCCTGACGCAATAGTTTATCGTCACCATGTACCGCAGCTTCAACCGCAAGCCGTTGAACGGAAATGCTCACATTACACACGGCAGCCGGGCCGAGTGGCAGGTCGCCTACATGTGGCATCGAAATACCATTACGGTCCACATATCCCGGTGCTTCGATAATCGCATCATCAGGCAGATTGGAGATCACACCGTTATTGACGGTATTGAAGTGTCCACGATATACACGCCCAGTTTCCAATCCTTCTATAATGTAGGAACCATGTTCTCCGCCTCGCTTTTCCGGGGCAAACTGCATCGGTTCATCCTTCATCCAGTTCGGGAAATCTGTCTCAAACCAATTTCTGCCCTCTGTACACACACGCAAATATCCACCTGTCTCGCCATTAATCCAGCTGTCCAGATCAATCCAATCCTTGATCTCCTCTGGACGTTTGCGGTACCAAGGCACATATTCGCTAAGGTGACCATTCGATTCCGTACTGTAATAACCAAATCGGCGCAGCATATCAATCCGCACTTTCTCGGTGCGGCTATACTCTGGATGTTTCTCGAAGGCTTCGAGCAAATCACCTGTAAGGTCTTTCCCTTCATGGGATGCCTTGATGTACCAGGTCTGATGATTAATTCCGGCACATACGATATCCACTTCATTCATTTTCAATCCAAACGCTTCCGCAATCTGGTGATGCCCATGCTGTACCCCGTGACATAGTCCAATCGTGCGAACACCGCCATACTTGTTGCAGGCCCATGTCAGCATAGCCATCGGGTTGGAATAATTGAGGAGCAGCACATCCGGTGCACTTTGCTCACGAATATCTTTACAGATGTCGAGCATCTCGGCAATTCCACGCTGGCCATACATAATCCCACCTGCACACAACGTATCGCCGACACATTGATCTACCCCATATTTGAGCGGAATATCCACATCGGTTGCAAAAGCTTCCAACCCGCCCACACGGATTGTACACAGTACATACTTCGCGTCCTTGAGCGCTTCTCTCCGGTCCGTTGTCGGCTGAATCTGAATATTCAGTCCATTCTCGCGGATATCGCGCTGACACAGCTCGGTAACCATGTCCAGATTGTGCTGATTGATATCACAGAACGCAATCTCAATATTGTTGAATTCCGGTACCGCGAGCAAATCCCGCAGCAACCCCCGTGTAAATCCGATACTGCCCGCCCCGATAAATGCTACTTTAAACGACATGCACAGTTCCTCCCGTAATCCGAGTATATTCGCCCCGGTTAATGATCTCACTTCATGAAATCATTGTAGCAACGGGTTGTAAGGAAGCGTTATCAAAATCATGACCTCTTCGAAGCGAGGTTGTCAAAAATCCTCACTTTTGCATCAACCGTGCCGTACTTTCCAGATAAACTGCACGATTTATTCTTCAGCGGGATAATGACTGACATGTCGTTCCATCGAAGAACGGAATTCAACCGGAGTTCGGCCTGTATATTTCTTGAATAACATATGAAAATACTGTCTGCTCCCCACGCCCACGTAATCGGAAATTTCGGAGATTGGAATATCTGTCTGCTGCAGCAGCATCTTCGCCTTTTCCATTCGGAGCATCGTGAGATAATCGGTAGGCGTGCGCTGCGTGTGCTGGCGAAAAATACGGTGCAAATAGCCTGGATGCAGATTCACCGCTGCCGCGATATCCTTCATTTGAATATTGCGATCCATATTGTGATGCATGAATTCAATCGTACGTTTTACGTACAGCTCCGTCTGATCCAGCGCACTTCGGTTAATTTCCCCGCGAAGTCGTGCGACCCGCACCAGCAGTTGGATAAACAACGTGCGTACCAGCGTACCTTGCTCAGGCGACTTCAGATCACGGGATTCGCGATGATGCGAGCGTTCCTCCGGCGGGATGATCCGCATGGGTGCAGAAGATCGTCCCTGCTCCATCAATCCGCGCTGATCCAGCTCCAGCACAAGGCTTTTCATAATGTGGTACACCTCTTCCGGGTCAGGCAGTACCAGATAAGGAGAGGCTTGTGTTAGAAAAGCATGGACTTCTTCCTCTTCCAGTGCGAGCTGGCGAATGGAAGGCTGGCCTGCCTCCGATCTGGCAACTCCAAATTCCACATTGAGCATGCGGCACGGGACGCCATCCTCCACCAGCAGACGGTGTGGAACCCCTGCGTCTAGCAGAATGAACTGCCCTTTTTTCAATACTGCCTGTTCCGAACTGCCATCCGGCATCTGTACATCGACCCGGCACATTCCCGAAATAATATACATGATTTCCGTGGAATCATGATCGTGATAGGACATCTGGTAGTTGTCCCATTGCTTGTAATAATACGCGTAGAAACGTGGTCCATAATCCTCCATGCGCAGTTTCTCCTGAAACAGACTGCCTGTCCAATGTTTTGCTTCCAATGCCTGCACCTCCGTTGCTGCAACGATCCTCACTTTTCTCCATTGTAGCAAGTCTCTGGGATGTATTTCACCATGTAAATGAAAATCATTCCATATCAAAAAAACTCCGGGTAACCTCCCGTACGCTAAACGCACTGAGGTTACTCCAGAGCTTCACTTTAATACAATAGTAAACACTTTTTATAAAGAAATAATACTTTTGAAAACCTATCACCTATTACTTCTCACTTTTCACCTTTACCCGACTTGGGCGTGTGGAACTTCGGTAGCGTAACCTTCGACCAATCGATATCCGATGCCATGTAGAAGGATGGGTAGGACGGCTGATTGTATCCACTGTTCTGTCCAGCAATGCCGACACGATACATCGCATCGTGCATCAGCGTGTACAGTTTACGGTCAGTCTTCTCAGTGCTCAGGTAGATGCGGATCGCTGAACTGTTCTCAGTTCTCACCAGCATCTCTTCCCGCCAATCCCCAAAGATATCTGCTACGAGAGATGGCGTACCTTTAGTATAATTGTTGGTCAACGTTCCGGTTGCGGTCAGCAGCGTGCCCCGATTCCAATCCTTGATCGTAGGCGTGACATCAATGGCACCGTCCACGATCTGAGTTGTCATATCGGCGGCCCATCGTATACTCATATTCGTGCCCGGGGCTTTATCGCTTATTTTCTCACCGCTGGCCGTCCACAGTCCCACAGCCCATGTCTCCAATCCGCGGCGAGTCGGGTCCACATCACCGATCATGCCACGTCCGGTATCTTTGCCCGTGTACCCGCCATAGATCACTTCCCCAGTCTTCGCATCCCGCAGGGAATATCCGTATGGCGCCCAAGGACCACCCTCATGCACCATGAAGATCTCCAGTCCTGGACGATCCGGATCGATATCCGCTACATGAAGCGCATCCCCATGGCCCAGACGTGCAATCGTTCCCGGAGCCGCACTCTCCGCAGGCATCAAGTCCGTGGAGCTGTACAGCACACTGCCATCATGATCAATCGTGGCCGAGCCGTACACAATCTCCTGTTTACCGTCTCCATCCACATCAGCGACACTGAAATAATGTGCGCCTTGCGTTGTAATTGAGCCATACACCGGATCTGTACCGTCCACTCCATGCGGACCGTCATTGAACGGGTTCTTCATTGGCGTCCAGCCACTGTCCACTTTCCATTCACGCTTGAGCTTTTTGCCATCCCAGTTGTAGGCGACCATGGTCGAACGTGTGTAGTACCCTCGTGCAAAGATTGCAGACGGTTTCTTCCCGTCCAGATATGCCACGCCTGCCAGGAAACGATCTACCCGGTTCGCTGGTTCAATACGCGCCATTGCGTAATCGCCCCACATCAACCCATCATCCTGCCGTCCCGGCTCATAAGGAATGGTCTCCAGCTCTTTGCCTGACTCTCCTTCGAACACCGTTACATACTCAGGTCCATCCACGATAAAACCTTCGAACTTGCGCAGCTCATTCTTGTCACTGCGGCTTGGTGCATACACATCGATGAAGTAATCGGCCAAGCTCTCAGCATCCTTCTGAGACAATGGATAACTATACTTTTTCTCAATCCCAAAAGCTTCCTCCAACGTAGCAGGCCAGTTGCCCTTCACGACCTCTTCATGTTTATGCCAGTTTTTGAACATATCCACGACATGATCATAGTAACCATCTGCACTTAAACGGTAATCATCTTCGTTGGAGTATCCTGCCTTGCGATCCTGCTTCGGAAGGGTGATGTATTTCTCGGAAGTGACCTTTCCTTTTTTGTTATATTTGATAATCTTGGTTCCCGGTGCGGTCTTAAACATCATCTCGGCCTTGCCATCCCCGTCAAAATCATAAACGAGCATCTGTGTATAATGAGCACCCGAACGGATGTTGACCCCGAGATCGATCCGGTACAACAATTGTCCGTCCAACGTGTAACAATCCACGTAAGTTTTACCGGTGTAGCCTTTTTGCGAGACATCCTTGGAGTTAGAAGGGTCCCATTTTACAAAAAACTCATACTGACCGTCCCCGTCCACATCGCCCACACTCATGTCATTCGCAGAATACGAGTAGGCTTCTCCCACTGGAGTCACACCATCGGCCGGTTTTTGCAAAGGAATATCGACGTAGCCGTTCGTCCAAGGTTTGACGGATGCACTGCGTTTACTCTCCTTTCCCTTCTTGCTTACCGCTGCCACTTCATAACGGGACGACGATTTGCCTGAGGCATCAACATAGTTGGTGCTGTCGGTGACCGTAGCAATCTTCCTGCCATCACGATATACGTTGAAATCCGTGCCTGTCAGACCTTTATCGCTATACCCTGTAGCCTCGTCACCAAGCAATCTCCAACTGAGAAAAACACCCTCGGAAGTAGACGCCGCAACCAGACCGCGATCAAGATACTCAAGCTGAATGTCTTTCAAAGAACTACCTCCCTTATGTGACTGCACGCTGGCCTCAGCCGCGCTGTTCTCACTGGAAGCTGCTGCTCCGCTCGCACCCGCTGTTCCCGCAACGAGCAAAGCAACGCTTAGTGCCGAAGATAGCATTTTGGCTGCAAGTGGCATACGCACCTTCCTGCGATTGGAGTGCATACCTGAAACCGATCCTTTATGTATCGGCGCTGTTATTTTGGATTTCATCGACCTTCACTCTCCTTGAGACAGAATGGGTGATGCTTATGGCTGTGCTTGGATCGTTGCGACATCCGTCAATCCATACAGAAGTTCATATCCTTCAAATTTTACTGAATACGCTTACAAAATTATAAAAGAATAGCCCTTGTGAACAGACTTCTTCGACTCCGTCCCCCTTCCATTCCATCTCCATCAGAGCAGCTTCATCCAGCCCATCGGGTATTATTATAGACATCCTACCTGCTCCGACATAGGCAAATATCCGTCCAAAACGATCAATATTCAGTGTTGTTCAGGACTCTAACGAAACGAGCACACCTTATTTCGAAGATTAGCGGGCTATAGAGAGTCTAACGAATTCCAGTAACGTTATCTGGTAAAAACCGGCGAAAACCTGGTAATAACGTGTATACGATTCGTTAAAACACTGCACCAGCTCCATTACACGAAATAAGACGCACTCAGTTCGTTAAAATTGAAAAAAAGGGCGTTCCCTAGTCATGAACATGACTTGGAAACGCCCCTTTTTCGTATTCGCTCCTTTTAAGGCTCAATGCCCCAGACCAGGGTACCGCCTTTGTAGAGGGTCACCTTGTTCCAGTCCTGATAGGATGTTTTGGTAGGATCGTAGGAATAATCATTGGTTTCATCAAAGTTACTCCAGTCCATTTTGTACATGCGGAGCTGGATATCCCCCGACTGTCCACCTGCCTGGATCGCGCCTGCTTCAGAAGTGAAGCTCAGCTCCACATAGGAATCGGTGAACGTGCGCTGGATGTTGGCACCACCGACCTGAGCCCAGTCAATTGCAGAGTCCATCGCTGCGGTACCTTCTTTGGAAAAGTAATAACGGATTTTCAGATCACTCAGGTTTACAGCCGTGTTACCTACGTTTTTAATATTGAAATACGGTTTGATTTGGTTATCTGCCGCGTTGGTATCTCCCGCACGATATTGCAGAACCAGATCACTGGTCGGAACAACTACACTTTGTGGTGTTGCAGAAGCTGCGGCAGAATTGACACTTTCCCCGGCAGCGTTCACGGCACTAACCACAAAATGATAGGTCGTTCCATTGGTCAGGCCCGTATTTGTGTAGGATGTGCCGCTCACGCCCGCAGCAACCGTAGTGAATGGACCCGATGCACTCAATGCCCGTTTCACATTATAACCTGTCGCTCCTGCCGAAGCCGCCCAGGACAAGCTGATTTGAGCATTGCCTGCCGTAGCTGTCAGCGCTGTTGGTGCGGCAGGAGCGGTCACACCTGCTACTGGTACCGCACTTTTCACTGCCGAATTCGCACTCTCACCAGCAGCATTCACGGCACTAACCACATAATAGTAGGTCGTACCATTGATCAGACCTGTGTTGGCATACGATGTGCTGGTCACGCCCGCAGCAACCGTAGTGAATGGACCCGACGCACTCAAAGCCCGCTTCACGTTATAACTGGTCGCACCTGTGGAGGCTGTCCAGCTCAGAGAAACCTGTGCGTTGCCTGCTGTCGCAGATAGTGTTGCCGGAGCTGCTGGAGCTGTCGTTTCACCCCCTCCACCATTGCTGGCTGGAAGAACAGGGAATGAGTTTTGCACCAGCATGACGAATTGGTCATGGAACCAGTGACCTGACACTGGTGCGTTAGGCAGCGCACCCGTCAATACACCATCACGAGTTGTGAAGGTTGGATCACACATCCGGTCGAAGCCTTTACCTTCGTTGTTCGGAATCTCCGAGCTTGAGCCATCAGACTCCCCTGGAGGTTTGACCCATACATAGGCATCCAGATGGGCTGGTCCTGGTGCTGCTTTAGGTGCTTCACCTATTCCTGATCCGCTATTGTTACACCAGTTCCCCCGGTGATCCCGCTTATCCACACGCCCGGAGTTCACGTACGTGTTAATATCACTGCCTGTGGCAGATGTTGGACGGTTCACCCCGCCCCATCCATTGCGGCTGGTATCAATAAGGAAGCCTGTGCTGGCCGGCCAGCCAGCTTGTACAAATCCGCTATACAGTGCCGCAGTGAAATCGGTTTCGTCAAAGTAAGGATTCCACTCATAAAACTTGGAAGACTTGATCGGTTGTCCGCCGATGTTCAGATCCGGATTAGGCAGATTCGGCTCATTCAGCGGTGTGCTGTTCGCTGTGTTCGTAATGAAGCCATCGGCGCTGTTCAAACCTGCTGCTGTTCCTTGGACAACGTTAGTATACAGCGAGATTGCACCTGTACGGTTGTTATCCCAACCAAGCCAGCCGGAGTGACCAATATCCAGGTAGTTGTACACATTCGGAATGGCATGCAGCTTTTCCAAGGCGTATTTCACGCCAGCTTCATAGATGCCTGTTGAACTCGCCTGGGCACAAGCTGGTGTACTGAGATTAGTTACCAGATTGGGAAGACTGTCCGGCTCAATGATAGCGATGATGCGAATGTCCTGATACTTGGGCTCAGCAAAAATATCGGCGATTACATTGATATAATCATTTTCATACGTCTGCAGGGCAGCCTGTGTTAGTGGAAGTTCGCCATTGGACGCAAGTGCATGACAATCCCGTCCAGGCAAGTTGTAGATAACGAATGAAGCGGTAATCGGAGTTCCTGCTTTCTTTTGTGCCAAGGCGGCATCCAGATGCTGCTCCACACTTTTGCGTCCAGCATTGTCTGCTCCACCATTAATGGCGGCAATACGGTCGATCCAGACTGCCGTTGGATAGGATTTGACCGTTTCCATTTTAGCTTTTAACGACGCATCACTGGTGAGAGCGATGGACGTATCCACGAGAGCGGAATAATCCTGGTTTAAATACGCCGTAGCTCCGACAAAGGGATTATCCACATGCGCTTCAGCCGCCTGACTCACTCCTGGAGCCATGCCCGGGAAGATTCCCGCCGCGAGCAGTGTTGCTGCCAGCATTTGTTTTACACTTCTGTGAAGTACCTTTCCGCCTCTCGATAAGGTTTTCGATTTAGTCATTACGGTTCCACCTTTCCTGTAATTGGATTGGGTATATACTCATGTCTGATCCTCTGTGTCGGCAAGATGCTATGCACAGTAGAGAACGTATGGATGAGCTTTAGGAACATCACCTCCATGAATGTAGTTCAATTGGGACAAGCTAGGTCAACAACAATAAGGTGTGAAACAAGAAACAGAAATGGTGTCTTACACTGGGGTTAAGTGACAAAGCAAGGGGATAACATCTGTAGGTGTGTGCGGGTGATCTTTGGTGAACGGCTTTCAAGGCATTGCTCAGACTTGAATAAAGTAAGCGCTTACTTTTAGGGGTTTTAAAAAAGGCTTACCCTCGATACAAACCTCACATCGCGTGTCCACCTCCTTATGAATCGATTATAACCCATGAAAATATTACTGTAAATTGAATTTATTAAAATTTATTATATTTAATTCCATAAATCAGGCAGGAATTCTGAGATGTTCCTCCCCAAGCCATAAGAAAGGCTCATCACGGGCTTATCCCCCGTAATGAGCTATTTCACATGGCATATTCTCATACTTTCTTTTTACGGTAACACCACAACATCTCCCGGTTTCAAGCCGTTCAATACTTCAGTCTTGTCATCTGTCTCTATGCCAGTTTGAATAGTCTGCTGTGCATATTGCCCGTTGCCCTGATCCAGCATCACATATGCCATATCCTGATCCCGCATGACCGCCAGCGTGGGAACGACCGTCGCTTTCTCCTTGCGCATCGTTTCAATCTTGCCCTCCAGACTTAATCCACCGATCAGCTTGGCGTTTGGCTTCAGATCAATGATAATATCGAATTGGGAAGGCTGCTTCAGATCTGTTTCCGTTCCCTTTTTGGCAAACTTGGAGATTTTACTGACCTTTCCGGTTAACGGAACCTCCTTATTGCCCGTCATATGTACACTTACAGGCATACCTGTTTGGATTTTGAATAGTTCCTGCTCGCTAATGGTCGCCACAAATTGTAGTTTGCCCGTGTCCACAATGGTACCCACATACTGACCTTCACCCACCATACGTGTCTTAGTCTCCGTGTCGTTCAACAGAAATACGCCAGATACCGGAGCGTACACGGTAGATAAACCAATGACTGCTTTCTTGGCCTGAACCTCCTGCTCCTTTACAGCGATGGACTCCTTGTTCATTTCGTTGGTCAGTCGTTTTGTTTCCCGCTCGGCGAAGGCTTTCTTCCGTTCTTCTTCGGTAACCCCCAATTGCTCGGGACCCTCTCCTTGAGTAAGACCAATCTCATTCAATTGAGCTTCCAGCCTCGATTTCTCAATATCGGTCTCCAACTGCTGCACTTCCGTCTGCAATGCTTTCGAATCAAGCGAGAACATGACGGCTCCCTTGTGAATGGGCTCCCCATTCTCCACATTCCACTGCTTTATTTTCGAGGCAAATGGAGCGTACACATCCGTCTGTTTGGCATAAGCCGATTTGCCTTTGACCAGAATCTCCTGCGTAATCGTCTCCTGTGTGACTTCAAATGTAATGGGCTGCGGGGCCTCGATGGGCGCTTCGGGTACCGGTTTATATTGCTGGTACAGAAAATATCCAGCGCCCGCGAGCAGTCCGATCATGATGATTCTCTTTATCCATTTGCTTATTGCCGAGTTCTTCATTGCCGTATGTCCCTTCGTTGAATCTGTCTATTGATTCTGTCTGTTAAATCCCTAAACTGTGCTTCCCCTGTATCTCTGCTTTCATTTATGCCGATTTAATTACCTGTAACGCATTTGTACGTGAGGCGCTAATCGCGGGATAGATTCCCGAGAGTACTCCGGTCAACACCGCAAACGCTATACCAGCAGGCAGGGCCGATGTCTGAATAACCACTTGGAGAGGTGTGCTTGCCTCCATCGAGATTTGCCCTTGGAGTAGTCCATTTACCCCCTTAATGGCTCCGTAAGCGATGAAGACACCAACAATGCCGCCCAACACCCCAAGTACAGCAGCTTCTGTAATGAACATCTGTCTGATCTGCCACAGATTAGCTCCCAGCACCTTCATGACGCCAATCTGTTTGCGGCGCTGATGCGTGGACATGATCATCGCAACAATAATGGACAGCGAAGCCAGCAGCATAACGAATATCCCTATACCCATAGCGGCCTTCTGGTACATGCCGAGCTGTTCCTTCATCGCCTGCTCCTGATACAGATTGCTGTCTGTCATCAGCGTCAGCTTCTGAATCTGCTCCTGCACCTGTGCCACATACTTCTTGTCCTCTACCTTCACGAGCGCCGAGTTCATCCGTCCTGCTGCCGCGGCCTGTGCCTGACTGCTCTGGAACTGTTCGGCGAGCATCCGGGCGGTTTCGAGGGAAACATAGACCTTTTTGTCATACATGGCATTGTTCTCACTCATGCCGCCAGGCACCTTCAATACACCCGTCACTCGCAAAGGGGAGCTTGTTTTGGTTTTGGACGAATCATTCATGTCCTGATATTTCAGGTTAAACTGTGCCTGAAACAACTCGGTTTGGGTAGACATCAGCGCCATGTAATGCTGTAGAAACTCGTCATTAAACGAATCCTCCATGAGTTTGTCGTTCAGTTCACGAATCACCTCGGCGTCCACAAGTCCAAAGGTTGCACCGTAATTCACAATAGCGGCTCCACTGATCCCAGATGCCCCGCCTTTGTCAAAACGGTAGCCAAAACGGTTCAATGACCCAAGCTCTGTACCGATGACTTCCACATTGGAGCTTTTGCCATCCAATGTAGCCATCTCCAGCATATCCAGCTTTAGCATCGGAGCAACGGCGACGACATGCGGAAGGCTGGCAATAATATCGATTTTTCGAGCTGTTAGCGCTCCGCGTTCAAAAGTGGACGTCTGCCCATTACTTCCGCCCGAACCGATTCCCTCATTGGGAGATACCGTAATCTCATCCATTTTGTAATTCTCGTTTAACGTTTTCTCACCATAGACCTGTACCGACTGCCCCACGCTCAATGCGATAATCATGGCCGCACAGCCGATAGACAGGCCAATCATGCACAGTAGAGTTACCACCTTCCGGCGTACAATCTGTCCCCATGACATTCGCAACACATCCAGAACTCTCACAACCGCTCTCCTTGCTCTACTGCCTTGGACTGGCCACTCTCCACCAAGCATCCGTCCTGCAATGTAATGACAACCTGCATCTGCTCCGCCACTTCAGCCTCATGTGTGACAATAACGAATGTTGTATGCATCTCCCGATTCAGCTGTTGCAAAATGGAAATAATCTCTTCCTCCGTTCGGGTATCCAGGTTCCCGGTAGGCTCGTCCGCGAATATGACGGATGGCTCCGTAATCAGTGAACGCGCAATGCTGACGCGCTGCTGCTGCCCTCCTGATAGCTGGGAAGGGAATAATTCGGACTTGCCGACAAGGCCTACCTGTTCCAGCAGGTGCATCGCCTTTTGCTTACGCCGTGATGGGCGAATGCCCTGAAATACGAGCGGCAGCTCCACATTTTCCCGAATCGTCAGGTTCGCCAGCAGCTCATACGCTTGAAAAATAAAGCCAATATGTGTCCGGCGGAATTCCGCCAGTCGGTTCTCACTCATACGTACAATATCCTGATCTGCAATGAGGATCTTGCCTGTGTCCGGCTTCATCAGACCTGCCATCAGATGCAATAACGTCGACTTGCCTGAACCGGAGCTTCCCAGCAGTGCAACCATCTCTCCCTTGCCCACGGATATGTTAATATCCTGCAATACGGGAACAGTCCCTTGTGCATTGCGGAATGTGTGTGACACCTGTTCAACTCGCAGCATGAATCCGGCTTCCTCTCTCATCGATGTAATAGAGGTAATTATAGCCATCAGATGTATCGGTCCAATCTGGACTTGTATCCAATTTGTAAAATCAGCCTTTTACACCATTGGATCGAATGGCGCTCTTTGGATTTATGCAACATGTTCGAATCACAAAAAGGCCCTATGGGTTCAGTCCTTAACATAGCGACTTCATTCCATAGGGCCCTAGTGTCTGAGCGTTCCATATTTACGGTTTTACCAAGCTCGGAAGCTAAACCGGTATAACTCGCTTTTTTCCATAGAGCTCCCGACAACAAAGAGATTGCTGTCATTCCATTTCAACTTGATAAAGTAATCGATATTCCGGTAGATAACTGTATCGGACCCCAGCTTGCGGTCATTCAGATAGGCAATGTGCACCTCATTCTTCTGTCCTTCGAGTGTCAAAAAATAGGCAATGCGGGACTCCTCCTCATCCAGATCAAAGCTCCAGATGGGCCCTTTGACCAGCAGCTCAAACTTCTTAGTATCCGCTCGATATCTGTACAATCCCTGTTCGTTGTTGATCATACCCTGAATCAGCATGTCCCCATTCTTCAATACCTTGAACTGCTGTATATCCTGTGCAGGTGTGTATGCAGTGATATCATTTTTGTCGTTAAGAGAGAAGCTATAGACGGCGTAATTTTCTTTCAGTTTGACCAGCACATACACCCGTGATAGATCCCGGCTGATCTCATATGAATCCAGCATAATCAGGGTATCATCCGGACTTGATATGTTGCTCGTCTGTGCGACCTTGGCAACTAACTCATCATAACTGTATAATTCGCGTTTCTTTCCCGTATTCAGCTCCACCATGTTGAACACCAGATCATCATATCCGATGTAGGATTCATTGCCTACAAAGACGCGTGAATAGGAGTTGTCATTCTTCAGCTTGTGATGTTCTCCTGTTTTCAAGTCATATTCATAGGTTGTCTTCTGCGCCTGAGTGGATCGGTATTGGGAATAAATCAGCTTGCTCTGATCCGGACTCAGGGTAATGCCATACTCTGTATTCGTGGCGATGTCCTTCAATAGATTATCATCCATATGCAGCTGTGACAGCTTGATCCCGGTATAGGAACGATCCGGCCGATTCAATATCACCGTGTTGGGATCAGCTACCTCAAAATCATAAATGGCAAAGTCATTGGGCAGCTTGGTAGCCGACTCAATCTGAATTGTGCTGCTTGGCGGTGGTGCCAGGCGGCTGTTGAACTGTTTATCCGGCAGAATGACGGTTCTGGGCTTCCCATGTCCAATGCTGAACAGACTACCAATGCCAAAGATACCTCCGACAAATACAATCAGCAAACCGGATAACATAAGCATATCGCGATGTCTGCTCCAAAATCCTCGTTTCTTCATACGTCCGATTCTCCAGGCAGACTGATATTCACCTGTGTTCCCTTGTTCAATATACTCTTCATTTCCACCGCTCCCCCATGCTGCTCCACCGTGTTTTTCACAATTGACAAGCCTAGCCCCGCGCTTCCCTTCTCTGTCCTGTTCATCCCGTTATCCCGGTAAAATGGTTCAAATACATGCTTCAGCGCTTCCTCCGGAATGCCTTCTCCTTCATCACGAATCAGTATGGCTACTGAATCCCCCAGCCGGAACGATTGGACCTGAATGATGGAATTCACATTCCCGTATTTGACCGAGTTATCCAGTACATTCAAAAAAACTTCCTTGAGCTTATTCCAGTCTCCCTGAACATACAGCATTTCTTCCAGCTCATAGCGAATGCCAATATTGTACTTGCCCGCCTTGATGGACATGTCTTCGCAGGCTTCCCGAATAATATTCGATACATTTACCCGTTCAAAGCGATAGGTTTGAATCGGTGTGGACGATACGGTCACTTCCAGGATATCCGCAACCATGACGTTGAGGCGTTGACTCTCATTAATAATATATTTCAACCCTTTATCGAAGAACGCTTGATCCGTAAATCCATTATCCCGCAAAATTTGGGCATACCCCAGTATCGTGGTCAGTGGTGTCTTTAATTCGTGGGTCACATTGTCAAAAAAAACCTTGTTGCGTGCCTGTAAATGCTTGACCTCATCCCGTTCTCTCTCAATCACATCAATCTGCTCCTTTACCCGAGCAATCATGACCGTAAAGCTGGAAGCCAACTCTCCAATCTCATCCTTCGTTGAGATGTGGATGTCTGCATTCAGGCTGCCTTGTGCAACTTCGGCTGAACGTTTCGTCAGCACACGAATCGGCTTCGTAATCTGGCGTGAAATAAAGACAGAGCCAATGAAAACAAACACAAAAATGACGGCTGCAAAGCCCTTGATAGTGTTCTGAAAGCGCAGATGCCGTTTGAACAGATCCGTATAATCCCTTTCCAGCTGGATAATGCCAAGGATGCTCCCCTCCGACAGCACTGGGAAGGACAGATTCCCTGTTACTCTGCCTTTGTCCACCACGGTTGTATAGGCGATCTTTGATTTCATTGCAGCCTGTAGATCAGAGGTTTGAGCGGCACCCAGCTTCCCCTCCGCACCCACGGTACTAAACGGGGTTCCATCAGACCGATAGACCATGACCTTGCCACCTACCGCGGATCCGATCTGTTCTGCGAGGTCCCGATTCCCTGTTCCCAGGGAGTCCTCACTAATCCGTTTATTATGAATCAGGAAGTATTGATTGAGCGCGATATCCAGATTTTTTTTGGATTGCACCATGTCCTCCTGCACTTCCCTGTACATGTTCTCCTCACCCACTTTATTCGAAATAATGAGCAAGGCCGAAAAACCGATAAATACGATGACCGAGAAAAGAACGACCATTTTGAACTGGATCGTCCACTTCATGTATGCACCTGAATATTCAGTTTGTACCCTACGCCGAAGACCGTCTCGATAAGTGAGATTCCCTGCTCCCCACTATCCAGCTTCTTGCGGATGCGCTGAATATGAATGTCTACGGTCCGGGTATCTCCTGGAAAATCGAATCCCCACACTTTATCCAACAACTCAGACCTTGTATGTACCTTGCGGTGATGGTTGACCAAATATAACAGCAGATCATACTCCTTATTGGTCAGTCCAGCTCGTTCCCCATCTTTCCAGACTTCACGCTCATCCTTGCGGATCTCAATATGTCTGCCAAGCCGTACCACTTCATAGGACTGATTCTCCAGCGTCTCGCTAATTAGATCAATCCGGCGGAAAATGGCCCGAATGCGCACAACCACCTCACGAATGTCGAATGGCTTGGTAATATAATCGTCCGCCCCCAGCTCCATGCCGAGCACCTTGTCCAGCATATCGGACTTCGCCGTAATCATAATCACAGGAATCTTCGAATTCACGGAAAGCTGTCTGCATACATCGAACCCGCTCATATCAGGCAGCATCAGGTCGAGCAGAATCAAGTCTGGTCTGGACTCCCTGAGCAGATCCAGGCCCTCTCTGCCCGTTGCCGCTTCTGTCATCTCAAATCCTTCCTTGCGCAAAGAATAGGACAGGATGTCGCGAATGGACTCTTCGTCCTCAATAATCAAAATCTGTTTCGGTCTCATGATGAATCTTAATCTCCCTGCTCTATGAATTTCATCTGCCTTATATTTTGTATCTCTGCTCCATGATTGAACAGAGGTTCGCGGAAAATGTTACAACTCGGATACAAGTCTGGCGTCTTTGGAAACATCATCCCGATATACTATGGAACATAGAGAACAAACCAGACCGGAAAAGGCCAGATCGGTATCCAAAGGGGAAAACATCACGTGAACAATACAACCATTCATGATGCTTATGTAAACTATAAATCAGAAGTGACACGGTATCTATCTCAGATCGTCAAAAATCAACAAGATGCAGAGGATCTCACGCAGGAGTGCTTCATTCGAATGATGAATGTATCGGCAGATATTCCGGAAGAACGACTTCTCTACTATCTCAAAAGAATTGCCCGTAACCTTGCCATGGATACATTCCGCAAGCGAACCCGTACACTGAAGCGTGACAGTAAATTGGAGATGCAGACCTATCACTGTGATACATCCGAGTTGGAGATTTCCGAAGGTGTTAACGACCTTGTGTCGATCATTAACAATACAGAGCATCGCAAAATTCTTGAATTACGCGTGATTCACGGGTACAGCATCAAGGAAACCGCCCAGCTCGTCAACCGCAGTGAAGGCATGATCAAATCCTCGGTATTCCATGCCGTTAATCGGATTCGGGCCAAAGTCATCTCATAAGAGATGGCTTTTTTCTTGAGCAGAAATGACGTGAAATCAACATCTGATGTTAGAAAGTATCAAAATTTGTTCTATGGAGCATGACAAAGGACTCATTTTTACAAAAGTCGAGTTCGTTTTTACAAATTGTTATGACTATGTGAGATTTTGGTGTGTTAGAATATGGACGAACTCATGTTTTAACTAATATTTGGGAGGGATTTGGTTGGGTAAATTGACACGTATGCGAGGAGTATGGGTAAAATCACTCCTGGCATTGTCCATGGCATTGCCGCTTCAGATCGGATTGTGGAACGGAGATGCAACGGTTCAAGCCGAATGGGCAACAGACCCTGCACCGTTCATTCAGGCAAAGGTTGTTAATGGAAATGCAGGCAAGAAAGTATTGTTCGACAATACTCATGCACAGACAGCCGGAGCAGCTGACTGGGTCATTGACGGAGGCTTCTCTGACTTCGGCAATGCACTTGCGAACGATGGATATGATGTAAAGGAACTGCGCAAGACGACTCCTTTTACCTATGACGATCTGAAAGAATATAACGTGTTTGTCATTGCTGAACCCAATGTTCCCTTCAAAACGACAGAACAGGCTGCCTTGAAAGAGTATGTAGAAAAAGGCGGCAGCATCTTCTTCATTGGAGATCACTACAATGCTGACCGTAACAAAAACCGCTGGGACGGTTCTGAAGCGATCAACGGCTATCGTCGTGGCGCATTCGATGATCCAGCCAAAGGCATGAGCTCAGAGGAGCGTAACTCTGAAGCTATGCAAAATGTAACCAGCACGGACTGGCTATCCGATAATTTCGGAGTACGCTTCCGTTACAACGCATTAGGCGATATTAACGCCACTAACATTGTGCCTGCTGGACAGGCATTTGGCATTACGGAAGGTGTATCTGCTGTAGCCATGCACGCAGGTTCTACACTTGCGATCACCGATCCGACAAAGGCTAAAGGTATTGTATACCTGCCGAAAACGAATGCAGCTTGGCCAAACGCTGTTGACCAAGGCGTATACAATGGCGGTGGAGTTGAGGAAGGTCCTTACGTAGCCGTATCCAAGCTGGGTGCAGGTAAAGCAGCGTTTATCGGGGATTCCTCTCCGGTTGAAGATGCTTCACCGAAGTATCTGCGCGAAGAGACTGGCGCTCGCAAAACAACGTATGACGGCTTCAAAGAAGTTGATGACGGCAAATTGCTGGTCAATACGGTTAACTGGCTTGCTAATCAAGAAAATTACACTAGCTTGACTCAAGTGAACGGACTTCAACTGGATAATGCAACAGCATTACTTCCGTTCGAACAACCTGCTGCTTCCACAGAACCACAGGCTGAACCTTGGGCCGCTCCAGCTGCAGGATACAAGTGGTATGATCGTTCCACGTTCAAAGCAGGTTCTTATGGTGGACCAGCTTCAAGCGCGAACGCTTCCTACAGCTTCGTGAAGCAGGAAACCCTGCCAAATGCGGAGGATTTCCAGATCCGTGTGGTTGTAGAGAACATGCCTGCTAACACAACTGTTTCCGGTTACAGTGCAGGGATTTATCTGACTGGTGGAACACAGGTCGCCATGATTCAGAATGAAGGTGGTACATGGCCGACTTCGTACGGTTATAGCTCCAACTTTAGCGTAACTTCCGACAGCAAAGGTCGCGCAATCAAGGACCTGAATGTCCGCATTAAATCAGGTACAACGGGCGCTGCCAGCCTGCGTCTGCGTCTGAACGGCAGCAACCTGATCACGACTGCAGTTACAGTCGGCAATGTTCCGGCTGAGCAGCTTCCGGAAGAAGAAGGACCAATCCCGGCAACAATCAGCATTGCTGATGCACGCACCAAAGCAGCTGGTTCAACGGTTACGGTTGAGGGTGTAGTTACTACAGAGCCAGGTGCTTTTGGTGGACAATCCTTCTATCTTCAAGACACAACCGGCGGCCTTTATGTTTTCCAAAGTACTGGCGGCTTCCACGCTGGAGATGTGGTTAAAGTAACCGCAGCAACGGCGCTGTACAACAGTGAATTTGAGCTTACAGATATCGTAGCGATCGAGAAAACAGGTACAGCCTCCATCCCTGCTGCCATTGAGGTTCCAGCGGTAACGGCTGCAAACCTAGGTCAACTCGTTCAATTGAAAGAAGTAACTGTTCAGAACATCATCAGTGCAACACCGGTAGGTTCGTTTGAATTCGATGCAGTTGCAGCGGACGGAACAAGCACGCATGTACGTGTGGATACACGCACAGGTGTAACGCAAACGACCTTCCCTTATGCAGCAGGCGATAAAATCAGCGTGACAGGTGTTGCCGCTATTTTCAAAGATGTATTTCAACTGAAGCCTAGAAGCTTGAACGATTTCGTAAAAGTTGAAGAAGGCGGCGAAGAAGGACCTTCTACGCCAGCTGTTGGGGCACCAGGTAAACCGGCGCTTACATCCAACAATGGTTACAGCAACGGTCTGTCTGAAGGATCTTATACTGTTACTATGAACCTCTGGTGGGGTGACAATGGCACAAGCTATAAGCTGTATGAAGATGGCGTGCTGATTGACACACAAAAGCTGACAGACGCTACACCAGCAGCGCAATCGGCCCAAACTACGATTAATGGCAAAGCTAACGGTACTTACACCTATGTAGCTGAGCTGACGAACTCCAAGGGTACAACTCGCAGTGAAGTACTCACGGTGCAAGTTGCGAATGCTGCCCCTGGCAAAGCAGTTCTCTCCCAAGACAATTGGGATGGGGACGGCAACTACAAAGTGACGATGAATCTGTGGTGGGGAACAAACGCATCAGAATACCGTCTCTATGAGAATGGTCAACTGATCGATACCAAAGCGCTGAACGCAGTAACACCTAATGCACAAAGCGCTGTGACAGATGTATCTGGTCACGCGAATGGAACGTACACGTATCGCGCCGAGCTGATCAATGCAGCGGGTGTGACAAGCACTGAAACGATTACGGTACAAGTAACGAAATCCGCTGTATCTTTGCCAGCAGCAAGCTAAGAAAAATGAAGAAAACCGAAACTCACACAGCCTGATCTAAGGGGCTGCGTAGTTTCGGTTTTTTGATTACATCACAAGTTCAGATGTAACAGGACCAATGTAATCAAGGTTCGTCAGGGCAGTTAAGGAATCTCACTTTGATTTTAAATACTCAAGTAGCCACTCAGATAAACATGAAATGGCGCGCGCGTGTAATGAAGTTTACATTTGATGATCCCAGCCGTGTTTATGTACGTTTCTATAACACCCTTATCTTGCTCCAAACTAACTAACTAACTAACTAACTAACTAACCAAATAAATCCACCAAAAAACGATAAGATAAAAGGATATATGATTGTATTCATAATTACATATTGTTTTTTCCTGTTGAGAAAATACACGGCGAAAACAAACGGCAGAAGCGTTAATGACATATTCAAAATGGTCTTTCCTTTTGCTGGTCCGTCAAAAATAATAAATCCTTCTCCCGCAGTTAACATAAGCACAATAGAATAATTCAGAAAAATCACTCCCCCGCAAACACTCAATATCCCCACCACAATAAGAAAAACAATCCGTAAAATCATGTAAACCTCCTTTCGTTAAAATATCGGTATCATGTACTAATAAGTGAATAATAAATTAGCACCATAGTAGTAATACATCGTTGTAATTTTATTTCTCTGCGGTGAGATACCTTCATTACCTAGTGCAGTGCAGATCTTTCAAACCCACTGAAAGATGAATCGGACCTGAACGTATTTGTAGCAAGCAAGCGCTAGCGCTAACGAATCTGAAGCGTCTTATTCAAGGATTTGAAGTGACCACAAAAATCTAAGGAACCTGAGACGCGCTATACCAGAATAAACAGCCGATTGCAGCGTTTTTGTCAGTGATTTAAAGAAATAACGTGTCTGATGTTCCTTAGTTTTCAAAAAGAGTACTTGAAGGTGAAATAAGACGTCCTGTGTTCCTTAGAAAATCGTCTACCATTCGCCAACATAATCCGGCTTGGTATTTAATATTTTCAGAAGCCAATCTCCACCATCATAATATCGCTTGACTGAATTTGAAGAATCACCCTCATCCAAAATAAAATTTTAAAAAAGACTATTCATGCCATGTATCTTGGCACTGAATAGTCCTTTGGTATCCATAATTCAATATATTTTAGTCTCTATACCAGCTTCTTGCGAATGTATCCCGAGATCAGATCAATGATCGTGATCATCACGATGATCCCCAGCAGGATAATCCCTACTCGTGGCCAGTTCCGAGTACTGAGTGCAAAGATCAGCGGTGTACCGATCCCCCCTGCCCCGATCACCCCCAGAATGGTTGCGGAACGCACATTAATCTCGAACCGATACAACGTGTAGTTAAGGAATCCAGGTAAAACCTGTGGCAGTACAGCAAACCACAGCTGCTGCATACGAGTCGCCCCAGAAGCGAGCAACGCTTCAGAAGGACCATAATCAATATTTTCCACTTCATCAGCGAACAGTTTACCAAGCATCCCGATGGAATGCAGTCCAAGGGCGAGTACACCCGCGAAGGAACCCGGACCCACCGCCTTGATAAACAGCAAAGCCATAATAATCTCCGGGAACGTACGGATAAAGCTGAGCACCATTTTGCCCGTACCCGATACAGGACGGAAGCTGCTCATATTTCGGGCAGACCAGAATGCAAACGGGATACACAGTACAGCGGAAATGACGGTACCCAGCACCGAGATCGCCAGCGTATCCAGCAATCCTCGCAGCAAATCTTCACCCTCAGGCAGATAAACAAAGTCCCAATCCGGGGAGAAAATCCCGGCGACAATCGCCTTCATGATCTGACCAGCCGTTTCCTTCAATCCGGTAAATGGTACACCGGCAAGTGCCCAAGCGTACACAAGTATAAGCAAGATTACAATGACCCAGCGAAGCGGGTTCTTCCGTGGTTTGCGCCGGATTACGCTTGTTTCATTTTTCATCATAACAATTTCTCCCGCAGCTTAGTACTTACATAATCAATGATCAGAACAATGACAAGGGTAAACAGAATGATTACACTCGTTTTGTCATATTCCAGGAATCCAAGTGTTGCTTCATAATACAGTCCGATACCCCCAGCTCCAACCAATCCGAGAATCGCAGCGGCACGTACATTAATCTCAAAGGCATACAGTACATAGGAAGTAAACTGGGCGGCCAGTTGCGGCACCACGCCATAAACAATCAGTTGAATCCGGTTCATGCCGACAGCCGTCATCGCTTCAAGCGGTCCCTGATCAATCGTTTCCAGCGTTTCGTAGGTCAGCTTGGCAATAAGTCCCACCGAGAAGACGGCGAGTGCCAATATACCAGGAATCGGCCCCAGTCCAAACACAGCAACGAACAGCGCCGCAAGCAGCAGGTCAGGCACGGTACGGATCAGGTTCAGCACAAAGCGGGCCGGATAGTAGATCCAACGACTAGGCATTAAGTTGCCTGCACAGATGATCGAGACCGGAATTGCGATGATCGCACCGATCGTTGTACCAATCAGAGCCATACGGATCGTCTCCAGCATGCCCTGAACGATGTTGTCAAAGTAACTCCACCGCGGCGGGAACATCTCCTTCAGCAGATCCAGCATGTTCGGGAAACCTTCAATTAGTTCGCTGAAGCTCGCATCAGTCTGTTTGGCACTTGCCCACAAAAGCAGCAGAATGATGACCAACGTGAGCAGATGTTTAGTGCGCCCCGGTGGTTTGGGACGGTGGATAGTCGAACCTGAACCTGTGCCAGGACGCTTGCCCTTCCCTGATTCGTTCTGCAATGATCCATCTATCGATACGTTTACGGGTTGCTTCATACTAGAACTTCTCCCCGCTGTTCCTGTACAGCCTGTTTATCCAGCAGCTCGTCTGCCAGAATAGGTCTGCCATAAATTTCGGCAAAACGCTCATCCGTTGCCTCAGATACCGGACCATCAAACACCACTTCGCCTGCACGCAATCCCACAATACGGGTCGCATACTCTCTGGCAAGGTCGATAAAGTGAAGGTTAACGATGGTTGTAATGCCGAGATCCTGGTTAATGCGTTTCAGATCATCCATAACCTGTTTCGTTGTTAGTGGATCGAGTGAAGCGACAGGCTCGTCTGCCAGAATGATTTTGGCTTCCTGTGCAAGCACTCGGGCTATCGCCACCCGTTGCTGCTGCCCACCGGACAACTGGTCCGCACGGGAATAGGCTTTTTCTGCGATATTTACGCGTTCCAGTGCTCCAAATGCGAGTTCTGTATCTTCTTTTGGAAAACGACCCAGAATGGTACGCATCGTGGAATGATAACCCACACGTCCAGCAAGCACGTTACGAAGTACACTGGAACGTTTCACGAGGTTGAAGCTCTGGAAGATCATGCCGATATCCCGGCGAATCATGCGAAGTGACTTGCCATGAGCTTTCGTGATCGACTTGCCATTAATCAAAATTTCACCGTCACTGATATCATGAAGTCGGTTAATGGAACGCAGAAGCGTCGATTTTCCCGCACCAGACAAACCAACTACGGCAATGAATTCTCCTTGTTTAAATTTCAGATTAATATTATTCAGGCCCTTGGTGCCGTTAGCATATGTTTTCGTTACGTTGTGAAGTTCAATCATGGCAGTAATCCTTCTTTCATTAATATGGTATTTCGTAGGGTCACGCTGTAATGGGACAAGCCAGCGCAGCGTATTTCACGCTGAACTGGCCTGCCCGCTAATACGATGAAGTTATCCAATGAAAAGATAAGCAATGCAATACGATCATTAACGATCTTTCTTTTAACAGAAAACTACTCAGTTTTTACTTTTTCGTTGTATTGACGAACGATATCAAACTTGCTGTCGTCCGATTCTACATAACCTTCGTGTGTGTAGATTTCTTTGATGATTTCGTGACCTTGTGGATCTTTACCGATGTCGATAAATGCTTGTTTGATTTTTGCTGTCCAATCTGCATTCATGTCTGTACGTACTGTGATGGTATCGTTAGGAATCGGCTCAGTGAACGCCAGTACACGTGTATCTTCAAATACAGTCGGATAGTCTTTCGCTACAGTATTACGAGCATCCTGGAAAATCGCTGCGGCATCAACGTCGCCGTTCAGCACTGCCAGCACGCCTTGGTCATGGCCTTTAACCGTGATTGCCTGTACATCTTTTAAAGGGTCAATGCCTCTGTCGAGCAACAGGGCTGCCGGCCATACATAACCTGCAGAAGAAGTTACGTTTTGGTAAGCGATTTTTTTGCCTTTCAGGTCTTCAACGGATTGGATCGGTGAATCTTTCTTCACAATAATCATGGATTTATACGAATCTGCCAGTTGCTCGGTAGGAGCGCCAGTCTCATCATTTACACCAAAACGTTGTGCCTGAAGAATAACTTCAGCTGCGCCTTTTTCTTTGGCAAGTACATAAGCCGTCGGAGGCAGGAAACCTACGTCCACTTTATTGGAAGCCATTGCTTCAATAATTGTGTTGTAGTCTGTGGATACGCTGACCTTCACCGGGATACCCAATTTGTCACCCAGCAGCTTCTCGAGCGGTTTTGCTTTAGCTTCGAGTGTATCTGCATTTTGTGATGGAACGAATTGTACAGTCAGCTCAGTCGGCACATAACCTTCAGCGGCTTTGTCTGTCTCTGCCGTGTCAGTACTGGATGAATTCGAGCTCGTATCAGCCCCGTTAGCCGAACCTGTTGTACTACTGTTAGACCCACAAGCACTTAGAAACAGAACCAAAATCAACAATGGTAAAAATAAAGCAGACTTCTTCAAGCGAACACCCTCCAAAGAGTTTCTATTTTTCATTACTTGTCTACTATAGTCGTCAATTATTTGCGCGATGTGAAACGAAATTTGGAGTTTTGTAAAGTTTCCTGTCAGGCTGTCAGAGCGACTTTGATCTGTTAGAATAGCCTCATTACGGTTGATAATACAAGTAGAAATGGTGAATTCCCTTGTACTCTGCCGCCAGAATGACCTGTGATTTGATATGTTTAAACTTATATATTTAGAGGAGATTGTAAAATGACATCCATAACAACTACGTCAAGCTTCGACATCATGGTAACCAGTGACCTTCATGGGGCCATTCGTCCCATACATTACAATACCAATGCCTATCGTTCAGCCGGACTTGCTGTGCTAGCTTCGCTGATCCGGCGTGAACGGGAGCGTTCACCCGAACTGCTGCTCGTGGATAACGGTGATCTGTTGCAGGGTTCCCCTTTGGCCTCGTATGCTGCGTCCTTTGTTTCAGATCACGAAGTGCATCCCTTCATTAATGTTCTGAATGAATTGGGCTATGATGCTGCCGTGATGGGCAATCATGAATTCAACTACGGTCAGGACTTGCTGCGTAAAGCAGTTGAAGATTCCCATTTCCCTTGGCTATCCGCAAATATTGTTAATGGAGGAAAGCATGACGAAGAGGTACCACACACTGCACCTACTGGAGCAGCCATTCCCGCCTTCGGTCCTCCCTATCTGATCAAAACCTTGTCTTCGGGTGTTAAAATTGCTTTGCTGGGCGCAACGACGCACTATATTCCGAACTGGGAGCATCCAAAAAATATAGAAGGTTTACAGTTCCTTGATGCTATGGAGACTATCCGTGCGTGGGTTGGCTATATTCGTGAACATGAACAGCCAGATGTGCTCGTGGTCAGTTATCATGGTGGTTTTGAAAGTGATCTGGAGACAGGGGAACCTGCCGAGCGGTTAACCGGGGAAAATCAGGCGTACGCTATCTGCCGTGACATTGAAGGGATTGACGTTCTTCTTACCGGACATCAACACCGTCAGCTTACCGCTGAAATACATGGTGTGACCGTGGTTCAGCCAGGATTTAGTGGGAACGGTGCGGGTCACGTATCCGCCCAGTTGGAGCGGTTTTCGAATGGAAAGTGGCAGATTGCAGGAAAACAGGCTCGCTTGTTGCTCTTGGATGAAAATAGTGATGTACAGCCCGATGCGGCTGTTATGAAACTGACGGACGAGTTGGAAGCAAAAGCACAGGCATGGCTGGACCAGCCGATTGGCGAGGTAGCCGGAGACTTGTCCATCACCGACTCTGCCGCACTGCGGCTCGCAGCGCATCCCTTCATTGCTTTTGTACATCAGGTGCAGATGGAAGCAACGGGAGCTCAAATCTCCAATACCGCATTACTCAGCGAAGAAGCCCGTGGGTTCGGTTCCCTCATTACCGTCCGGGATGTGTTGTCCAACTTTATCTATCCCAATACACTAACGGTGCTGGAGCTTCGTGGTCAGGACATTCGGGATGCATTAGAGCAAACGGCGCGTTACTTTGAAGTGGAGGCTTCGGGCGAAGTTGTCGTCAATCCTGCTTACATGCAGCCGAAACCACAGCATTATAATTATGACATGTGGGCGGGCGTCGAATATGAGCTGGATATCTCCAAACCTGTGGGAAGTCGTGTGGTGAAGCTGGAACGTGAGGGCATACCTGTTGCAATGGACGCGACGTACTCTGTAGTGATGAACAGTTATCGCGCAGCAGGTGGAGGCGATTATGCGATGTATCCGGGCAAAAAGGTACTTCACGAAGGCGCCACGGATATGGCGGCACTGGTGGAGGATTATATTCGCAGACATCAACCACTTACAGTGGAGCAGGCGAATAACTGGCGGGTTGGTGGATCGTGTGAGTAATTACTGTAATGGAAAGAAGTAAAATCATTACCCTAAGTCGTACTACTTCAGAAATGCAAAGAGCAGAACCTGCATCACAGGTTCTGCTCTTTCTATTATAATGAAACCAATGCCCCACGCTCATCCGCCGAGCGCATCTCGGCTTCAATTAACTCAAGCGTGCCTGTTGCACTTTCCGGTGTACATACAGATACAGGCATACCCGCTTGAACAGACTGGATATAATATTTGAGTTGGTGATAATATCCCGAATCGGGTGACAGCTCAGCTACGAAACCAGGAGCATTGTTCGGATTTACTTTCAGCTCACCATTCTCAAAGACCAGATTCCCTTGCTCCAAATTAACGCGATACGTCATTGAGAAACCGTAGTCTCCCCCCAGCGTCCAGTCGGCTTGGGCATTCAGTACTTTTCCGTCAGGGTATACATAATTGGTGGACACGGTATCATAGCCGCTTCCTGGAATGACGTTGCGAGCCAGTGTGGATACTTGATCCGGTTTGCCAAACAGCCAGTGAATAATATCCGCATCATGGATGTGCATATCTAATATGCAACCACCGCTTTTCTCGCCATCCAAAAACCACTCTTGAGGCAAACCTGAACCCCTGAAGAAGTAACCTGCGTTTACCGCTCCATAACGACCGTCTTCTACTACGGATTTCAGATAGGCATAGGCTGGCCAGAAGCGTAAACATTGACCAATCATCAGTGTTTTCCCGGTCGCTTTGGCTGTCTGCGCCATCTTCCAGCCTTCCGCCGAATGGCGAGCAACCGGTTTCTCACACAGCACATGATAGCCTTTCTCCAGCATGGAACACGTTAGTTCAGCATGCAGCGGCGTGGGCAGCGTAATATCAATGATATCCAGTTCTTCTTGCTCCAGCATCGCGTCGATGTTGTCATACAAACGATAAGGTGATAGATCATATACCTCTTGCTCTGTCGCCATATTGCCGGCTGCTTTACCGTTCTTCAGTTCCTCTATTCTCAGATCGCAGATGGCTACCAATTCCACGGGTTCCCCTTCTGAGGCAAGGCGTACATAGTTATCAAAATGCATACGTCCCATAAACCCAAATCCGATCAATCCCACTTTTAACATGTTTTTACCTCCCACAAAAAATAGATTTTATATCGTATAAACGTTGTTATCTGCATCTACTCCTGAGAACGTCCAAGAATAGCATCCATCGCTTTGGATGTATTGAATATAATCTGTTTCGAATGATGAGTGTATGGCGGAATCATCTCGGCAGTCACATAGTTGTCGTAACCAATGGCCTGTAATGCCTGCATCACCGCCGGATAATTCACATCTCCAGCCAGCAGATCCACAAATCCATGAAGTCCTCCCGCTTGACGACGGTAATCTTTGAAGTGTACCTTTTTGATCCGATGACCAAGAATGCGAACCCACTGCTCTGGGTAACCATTCTGCACCACATTGCCCACATCGAAATACGAACCTATATAATCTGAGCTAAAAGAATCAATAAAGGTACGCAGTTCTAGCGGTGACACCAAGAATTTGTTCCACACGTTCTCAATGCCAATCGATACTCCAGCACTTTCCGCATACGGCAGCAGATGCGCAAGGGCTTCTTGTGCCCGTTCATAGGCAACTTCATAATCCGTAACTTCACTGTCTGGAATAAAGTCCACACCAACCGCACCCGGAATGACCAGAATGGTATCCACACCAAATGCCGCGGCAAGCTCCAACTGTTTTTTACACACATCCAGTGCTTTCGTGCGGATCTCTGGACGAGCGCTCGTCATCGGGTAATCCCAGTACAATCCGGTTGCAAGTCCCGCGATTTCGAGTTCGGCCTCTTCGAGACGTCCCTGAATATCACGAACCTCCTGATCTGTGGCAGACAGACTCAGCTCGCCTTCTCCATTAAGGGATAGTTCAATCCCCTCAAAGCCAGCTTGCTTCGCCGTCTGAATACAATCCGCAATAGAAGCATCTCCTGGAAACGACCATATGTTAATCCCTTTTTTCATCCGAATACCCTCCTTCAAAATATGAAAACCTGTTCTTGAGCATCGTATAGCTATCCTAATTGAAAATAACCAAATCGGGCAGGTAAATGAAAGTTTACAGCCCCCGTAGGCTGCCATGCCTGATACTCCCGATCTCCCTGCACATTCTCATCAATACGGTAAACGTTGACCCTCCAGCGTACGCCTTTAGCCAGGGGCGACTTGAAGTTACTGGCCGGAATATGGATCAAATACACCCGATTGCCCTGACGGTCCACTTCTACAGCCGTTTGCAAACCCTCCAGCTGCCAGGTTACATCTGCCTTCAATTCGGAACCTTCGCCGTTATTGTGAATGAGTGCATCAAATATTACGTTGTGCGGACTGACTTCCAGTTCGATATAATTCCTGCCATCGCCCTGTTCATCAATGAACAGTTCAACCACATCCTGCTCATACAATGGCTGATCCCTTTCCGTGAAATCAGATACGACGTGATCATCCTGGCATACAAAGCGAATATGCAAGTATTCGGGACTCCAGCCAAAACGGACTTCTGTGGATTGATGAGGCGGTCTGCCTGTCACCGTGTCCACCAGTTCCACTGGAACACATCGTTCCCAATCCGCAGCCGAGGGGAATCCACTCTGTGCAACTGACCTGAGTGGTTCACAGCAATAACTCGTGCTCCGTTCCACAGGGAGAGAGTGCATCTTAATCCTCTCCTTTTTTAGCTTAATCCGTGATGTTGTCTCTCTCGTAAGAACATGTGATAATACATATATTATAAATAATTTACGTGATCATTTATTTAGGAGATAAAGAGATTATTTGCACAATTCCGTTCAGTTTTAGCTGATCTATTTCGGCCAATCTTATTGAGAAAGGAGATCGGATTCATGTCTCTCCAACAAGCGGTATATCCTCTGCAACGAACCGCCACTTACAAGGAATGGTCTCCCAACGTGCATTATGCCCAGTTCCAGAGCCTTCCTCCCGGCAAACTGGCAAAGCGGCGTTTGTATGATTTTGAACTTCTGTACGTCTCTCAAGGTGAAGCTGCAACTCATATGAACGATAAACACCATAATTTGAAAGCGGGTCAACTAATCCTGCTGCCTGCCGGGGTCTATCACCAGAATGAAGTGGTTTCCAGCCCGGAAGCACGTTTCATTGGCATTCATTTTGATTTCTTCAACGAATTGACCATTCAAACCGAGGCAGATATGGTTGTTAACGAAGAAACTGTCCTGCACCATAAATTCGCAGTGGAAGCTTGCGCAGAGGGCATGACGCCGCTTTCTATCAACCCGGTGTATACCCCTTCTCCAGCTGCCGTGCAACTTATGGAGCAATTGGTACATGAATTTACGATGCGCCCACCGGGATATGAACTGGTATGTAAAGCCTTGATGCTGCAAATATTGACGCATCTTCTGCGTTCATCCTGGCGAAGTTCGCCACGCCATGATTCGGTACACGGAGAGAAACTGCTCGAACTCATGAAACGTATAGAGGTCGCCCCCTCCAACCCGTGGACCAATTCAGGCATCGCCAAACAATTGAACCTGAGTGTGGATCACATGGCCAAATTGTTCAAACAGATTGCGGGCATGCCGCCCAACGAATACATTCAATCCATGCGCCTAAGCGAGGCACGTAAGCTGCTGCGGGAAACCGATCATTCCATTGAGACTGTGGGTGTACAAAGCGGTTACCCGGACATTCATTATTTCAGCCGTATGTTCCGCAAATATGAAGGCATTTCCCCCCGGGAATACCGGAAGTTGTCCAGAATGCTGTGAAAAAAATCTCTGCATTCAGCTGTACACTGCCGTTTCAGCAAAAAAAGAGTTCCCTTCGTCCAAACCCGGACAAGGGAACTCTTTTGATAAAAGCTGCTAAATTTAATGCAACTGGTTGATCTGATATAGGAATTACATTTCTCGCTTGCCATTGGAGGATTGCCGGAATATACAGCGGTACGGAACGATCATTTTGACAGCCACTTCATACTGATGATCCAGATAATCGAGCAGCTGTTTAACCGCGAACATACCCATCTCAAGCTTAGGCACATGAATGGTCGACAACGGCGGAGAGGTGAATTCGGATATTTCAATATTATCTACCCCAAAAAAGGCGATATCCTCCGGAATACGGAGTCCCTGTTCTGTTGCAGCACGCATGGCGGCAATCGCCATCATATCACTGGCTGCAAAGATGGCTGTAGGTCTGTTCGCATTGTTGGTAAATGCCTGCTTGGTCAATTCATAACTCAGCGAAACATCCCATTTCACGTCGATCACCCAGTCATTATCAATAGGTAATCCCGCATCCGTCATGGCACGCCGATAACCAAGAAACCGTTTTTCCTCCAGAAAATCATTCTTGAATTCTGCTCCGCCTATGTAGGCAATGATCCGATGCCCTTGGGCAATCAGATGATTCGTTGCCTCCCTGGCAGCCTCTTCACGATCATAACCGACGACCGGAATGTCCGGGTCCGTGATATCTACACCCACAACAGTCTTTACATTGGTCTTGAGCCAGCGATAGGCTTCCGGATCAATCCGTTCCACCACAATCATGCCATCAATCTGATGTTCCTTCACCAGAGACTGCAGCTGCACGATATCCCCATCGTTTTCGATGCTGTACACAAATTCCAGACGCATGCCTGCTTCAGCAAGCTGCTTCTCAATCCCTTCCATAATGACTGAAAAATAAGGACTGTTGTATTTATTCTGGGGAATGGCAACCACACAGCCGATCGCATATGCCGTTTTGGGCTGGACCTTTTTCTTCTTGGCCGGACGCTGTGAACGGTAGCCCAGTTCCTCAGCGGTGTCCCATATTTTTTTGCGGGTTTCATCGCTGACCGATCGATTGACATCGTTCTTCATCACACGTGAAACGGTAGAGATCGATACACCAACGCGGTCTGCAATATCCTTCAATTTTGCCATGTGAAGTCCCCACCTTTCCTCTAACTATGTATTTAAACCCCATTCGTATTGGGGCAATTTCATCTCAGCAAACACAAATTTGCGGCAAATATAATTCTATATTTCTACTGACCAGAAGTCAATGAAATGGTGCACGGGCGCAGTCTTTTATAAAATAATAGCGGCAGTCAGGGAGCTTGCTGTCCCCCATAACTGCCGCAATTTTAATCCTTTTAAGAAAACGTATGAAGCTTTGCCGCCTCTTTATCTGCTTATTGCATCTTGGAGGCCAAATCCTTAAGCGCTGCGTTCAGATCACCATCTCCGGCAAGTGGAAGTTTGAGTGATTGCTCACCATACGTCCAGACCAGATCGGTTTTCTTAGTCGTAAAGGGAGATACAATGCCATACTGCTGCGCATCCAGGAAGATTTTATTATCTTCGCCAACAGTAGCAATATAAGCATCCGCTGCGGCCTTGTTCGCCGGAATCGAGTATCCCTGCTTCGCCAGTTCTGTCTGTCCTTCCGGACCTGCTAGCCAAGCCAGCAGCTTGTAAGCCGCCTCTTCATGCTTTGTATTGGAGCTGATTGCAAGACCTGCTGGCTGAACAACGGTTTGGTTCGTTTTGAATTTCGGCAAATAAGAGATACCGTAATCCACTCCAGCCTCCTGATAGTTAGTTGTATTCCAGCTGCCACCCGGATTCATCGCTACTTTGGATGTAGTAATGGCAAGGTTCACCTGTCCACCCAAACCTTCAATCTGTGCAGGTGTGGTGTTGATCTTTTTATTTTTGGTCAAGTCGATAAAATAGTTCAACACTTCCATCGCTTCAGGTGTCTCAAGCGCAAGGGAACCATCGTCATTCACCAGTTTCGCACCGTTGGACCACAATTCCGGCTCCAGGAACCAATCCATCGTTGATCCTGGTGAAATGGACAAGCCCCACTGTACAATGTTTCCGGCGTCAAAACCCGCTTCGTCTGCGCTTTTTCCGTTCTTATCCAACGTCAGCTTGGTTGCAATGTCGGTAATTTCATCCCACGTTGGCTCAAGCGATGGAACGGGAGCTTTATGAGGATTCGTGGCTTCATTCTCAAAGATCGCTTTGTTGTAATACCATACGATGACGTTGGCATCGATCGGCAAGGATACTTGTTTACCTTGATATTGGTGAAGACCCAGCAGACTTTTGTCCACATTGTTCAGATCAAATTGATTTTCCGCCAACAAGCCGTCCAATTCCTTGAAAATGCCCAGCTCGGCGTATTTCTCCACGTATGCATAACTCGTTTTGAACACGTCCGGAAGTGTGCCACCTGCTGCATTCGCTGTCAATCCATCCCAGTAGCTGCCCCAATCCTTACCTTCGAGTTTGACCTTAATATCGGTATTGGCCTTCATGAACTGATCCAACAGTTCCTGTGTACGATGAAGCTCTTCTGCCGTCCCCCACTGGGAGTATGTGATCGTTACAGGTTCACTCTGGCTACCGCCGGAACCAGAAGAGTCGGCGTTTTCGGATGATCCCCCATTTCCACATCCACTGATCACCACCATTGTAGCAAGTACAAGTGCCCATACATTGAATAGCCGTTTACTCTTCGCTCTCATATACACAGCTCCCCTTTAAGTCATATCAATAAGTCCTATTCACCTGAAAACTGGAAAGCAGGCAGCCACTCTACCCTTTGGTGCCCGTAAGCACCACCCCCTCGACGATATAACGTTGTGCAAACAGATACAGCAGACCGATAGGTACAATACTGATAAATGCACCCGCAGCGAGTGCCGGCAAATCCTGGCTCGTCTGACCAATCAACAGCTGCAAGCCCACACTCAGCGTGAACATTTCTGGGTTTTTGATATACAGGAACGGCCCCAGAAAATCGAGCCAGGAGTTCACAAAGGCAAAAATAATGGTCGTCATAATAATGGGTTTGGACAGCGGCATAATGACTCGTGCATATACCGTCCAGCGGTTGCCGCCGTCGAGATATGTAGCCTCGTCCAGCTCCTGGGGAATGGTCATGAAAAACTGTCGGAACAGGAAGATATAATAGGCGCCTCCAAGCCAAGCTGGCACAATGAGAGGCAACCAGGTATCAATCCAGTTCAGCTTGGAAAAAAGGACGTACGAGGGAATCATCATAATGGATGGAGGAATCATTAAGGTAACAAGCACGACCGGGAACAGAATATTCCGATACTTGGTTGCAAACCGGGAGAAACCGTAAGCGACAAGTGAACTGGACACCACCGCTCCCGCCGCAACAAAAAAGGAAATGATAAATGAGTTCTGAATCCACTGCCACATCATCGGCTGCACAGCGAACAACCGTTCAAAGGCTTCCAGGCTGAATGTGTCTGGTAGGATGGTTGGAGGTACCTTGTAGGTTTCCGCTTTGGTTTTCAGCATGGTCGAGAGCATCCATACAAGAGGCCCTGCGAACAGCATTAATGCTACAATCAGCATGGTATATTGGGACGCTTTTACCGCTATTTTTCGGCTGTTCATGTAACTCTCCTCCTATCGTTCTCCCTCGTAATACACAAAGCGGTTTGATACTTTCATCAGGATCAGGGTGACAAGCGAGATCACGGCGAACAGGAAAATCGACTGCGTCATCGCCATGCTGAATTTCAGATCGGTAAAGGCCGACTTGTAAATATTGTAGACAAACGTATAAGCAGAATAGTTCGGACCACCCTTAGATAGCAGCAGCGCTTCCGTAAACATCTGAAAGTTATACATCGTCTGAATAATGATGACAAAAAGGATGGAAGGACTGATCATCGGCAGCGTAATTTGGAAAAATCGACGAATCCCGCTTGCACCGTCAATTGCAGCAGCTTCATACAAATGTCTGGGTACATTTTTCAGTGCAGCCAGGAAGATCAGAACCCCGCTACCCGAGATCCAGACTTGAAGCATGATAATGACTGGCTTGATCGTGTGCTCCCCGCCAATCCAGTCCACTTTGCCTATACCCAGCGCACCAAGTCCGGCGTTCAGGATGCCGAATTCAGAGTTGAACACCAGCCGCCAGATAATAACTGTTGCCACAATGGGCACCAGGGTCGGTAAATAGAAGAAAGTGCGGAACAAGGCAATACCTTTGACATTGAAATTAAGCAGCATCGCCAGACCAAGCATACCAGCCGTTACGATCGGAACACCGAATACCACGAAAAACATCGTGTTCATCAAGCTTTTCAAGAAGATCGGATCGTCCATCATGTGTGTAAAATTATCAATGCCGACAAAGTTGAAGTTGGTCGCTCCCGGAAGTCTCGCATCCGTAAAGGCGTAGAAGACCGAAGTCCCGAAAGGAAACAGGAAAAAGGTGATAAATCCGATAATCCAAGGCAAAATGAAGAGAAAAAACAGCAGTGTGTCATATTTTCTCAACCTATTCATGATGACACCCCTCAGCCTGAAATTTCTTCTAAATAGACGTACCGTTCTTCCAAAATGGATTTCTCTGCCGCCAGGGCAATAAGCAATGCGTTACGACCAACCTGTGCACTCGCAAAGGGCTGTCTGCCTTCCTGTACACATTTCAGAAAATCAATGCGTTGGGTCTGTCCCCCCGTGTGTCCACCCATAATGGAATCCGACGTCACATCAATCTCCAGATGGTCCTTCGTCCAGTCCTGCCCGCCAACGATATCAATCGTCTTGTCATTACGGGCAACCATCTGACCGCCATTCTCTCCGATCAAGCCAATCTCAAGTCCTTCTCCCATCAAATTGCGCGGTTTCAAATACATGCACAACCCCAGATTGGCCTTGCTGCCGTTATCATAATCAATGGTGATAAATGCATGGTCGACGATGGAGGTATCCGAAATTTCTTTCGTCGGATAGTGACTGTATGAATTCTGAATCCGATTAGGCTCTCCTTGCTTCATGACATGCTGGCCTCCAGAGGCAAACACGCGGACAGGCTTCGCCTGGATCATCCAGTTGAAAATATCGAAGTGATGACAATCCTTCTCTACAATCGCTCCCCCAGACTTGGTCTTGTCATAGAACCAATCAGCAGGCGGGAACGGGTCACGGAATTCCTTGCACCACATCAATTTCACATCACCAAGACGTCCGTTCTCCAATTCCTTCTCCATTCGGCGATACAGATTCGAATATCGATAAACCAATCCGATCTGCAATACCCCTCCCGAGGCTTCCGCTGCTTCTATAATGGCATCACAGTCCTCAATGGTATGGGCGACCGGTTTCTCCAGAAATACATGCTTGCCAGCTTCCAGAAAAGCGACTGCCACTTCGCGATGCAAATAGTTCGGAACACTAATAACCACCGCATCCAAATCTTCCTTAGCAAGCAGTTCACGATAATCACTAACTATGGTGGGGTTGCTATTCTTGAGTTCAGCCAGCGTACGTGCCACATTAGCCTCATTCATATCACAGATATAACGAACCTCACTATCCTCGAGCAAATCAAAACCAATGCAATGATGTGACCCCATGTCTCCTACACCGATAAAAGCCATTTTTATCTTCCCCATGCTTACACTCTCCGTTGCTCGTAAATTTGCGGCAAATGCCATGAAGCCAACTTGATGTCAAGAAATCTAACATGACTGTGACTATGTAACGATAGTAAAATAGTTTTAATGGCTTGTCAATCAATTTTGGCTAAATTTTTAATTATTTTGCGGCAACATATTTGCAACTTATTTTATATACTACTAAACAGTATAACTCTTTATTCATCATAAATTAAGCGTTTACATTTTCGTTGTATTATCATATACTTTAATTTGAATTCATTTTTATTTGCGGCAAATATTATATTTAACTAATGATTACTTATGTTCAAAATCCAATGAAACACTCTCGTTTTCAATAGAAAACTCAATAAATCCTGGAAAAAAATCTGTTGAATCTCCTGTATCCATCCCCTATAATGCAATTTAGACGCGGAATCCAAG
This sequence comes from Paenibacillus sp. GL_099_B, assembly GCF_057835695.1. NCBI lineage: Bacteria > Bacillati > Bacillota > Bacilli > Caryophanales > Paenibacillaceae > Paenibacillus > Paenibacillus sp. GL_099_B. The sequence goes on along the minus strand of NZ_CM174430.1, from coordinate 1,108,756 downwards.
AACTAAAAACACTTTTTATATTTGCCGCAAACCAAAATTACATCTTTTTAGTTGTTTATTTTCCGATTACTACCATGACTCTTACATAAAACGTTAATATTCCGCCACTTCATGCGGATCAGAAAGGGGTTGAACTCTCCTAACGCTCCCCTCATAAAGAAATCGGTGTGGGCAGAACGAGTTATCATTCAAAATCCATTATTCAGGAGGTATACCATGACAAGATTATTTGATCAAAGCAAGCGGAGCTTTGGATTTTTTTTGGCTTTTGTCCTCATAATTACCCTGCTATTGCCTGCGGGAGCCTTACCCAAAGCCTCTGCTGCAACCATCACCATTGATGGCAATGTCAGCGACTGGAGCAGCGTTAGTGCTCTCACCACCAATAGTGGCACTGCCCAGACGCTCAAAGTGACCAATGATGGAACCAACCTCTATCTGCTTATTCAAGGCTCAGGTCTGAGTACAACGATGGGCAACTTCTGGATCAACACCGATAACAATACTTCAACCGGTTACCAGGCTGCGGGCTGGGGAGTTACAGGTGTGGAGTGGCTGCTTGAAAATACGGGGTTATACCGCTATGGCGGTAGCGGAACCGACTGGGTCTGGAACTTCAACAGCACGTTGACCAGCTCCCAATTCTACCGTAGCTCCACCGTCATTGAGGTCGCTATTCCTCTCGCCACACTGCAAATCAGTGCAGGCAGCACAGTGCGAGTCGGGTATATCGACAACAGCTCGGATACATCGAGATTGCCCGCGTCTGGACAAACACTGCCAGCTTACCTTCTGACCTCGGCCGGATCGGGTGGTGGTACGGGGAACAATACCGTGGTGAATCCCGTAGAGCTGGACAGCCCACTCAACAATCCATTCAAAGGCTGGGCGCCTTCGGCCAAGAGCACGACATATGCACAGCCACACAGGCTCGTATATGCCGGAGTGACTTGGAAGGAGCTTGAGTCCACCAAAGGCACATATGATTTTAGTGCGATTGAAGCCGCCAACAATTTCGCCTACTGGAAAAGTAAAGGCGTCAAAGTGGTGTTCCGCTTCATTCTGGACAGCCCGACAGGACAGGCTCACAGGGATATTCCAGATTGGCTCTACAATGACATGGTTGCCCGTGGAGAATCACCTGGAACCGTATACAACGATACTACTGGAGGCATGGGTACTGGCAACAACATGGGCTTCTCTCCCAACTACAACTCCACCTATCTGCAAGAACGGCACAAATTAGCCATCGAGGCTATTGCGGCAAGATACAACACCAATGATCGTCCGGTCGCCTTTGTCCAGATCGGTTCACTCGGACACTGGGGCGAATTCCATACATGGCCTTATGTCGGACCGAATGGTGAAACCAATTACACAGGCGCTTTCCCTACCAATGACATCTCGAACAAGTATGTTCAGCATTATATTGATGCCTTTGCTGGCAAAGAGGACAAAATGCAGGTTCTGATCCGGCGCAGTATCGCCCTCGCCAAAACCAATAATAAAGGCATGGTCATGGGCATGTTCAACGATGTGTTTGGGCATAAAGACAGCTTCGATGCAGATTGGGGCTGGTACACAGGCACCCAGAATGGCTATTGGGATGACATCGGCCAACAACAGCCAGCACATGCGAACTTCTGGGAGACACGTATCTCAGGCGGGGAATTTTACGGGGGAGCTTCCGGCATGCTTGCGGCATTAACCACCGGTAGCGGATTTACGGAAACATTGCGTCAAACGGAGCTTAGCAAACCAAGCTGGCTGGGACCGAATTCCCCTGCCTCGCTTCCTCTAAATCATGCATTACAGGCCAATATCGATGCACTCAAGAAACGAATGGGTTACCACTTTGTAGTGAAGGAGATTTCGCATCCATCCACCATTAGCGGAAGCACGTTTACAACAACGATTAAAGTGGAGAATAAAGGTGTACAGCACTTCCCGTTTGCTTGGCCAGTTGAAATTCAATTGCGCAGCGGCAATACAGTGGTCGCCAAGAAAACAACAACCGTTAATCTGACCACGTGGAAAACGGGTACCTACACCCTGACCGATTCCATTCCGGTCTCCGGTCTTGCTGCCGGGACCTATGATATCGCGATTGCAATCATTGATCCGGAAACGAATAAACCTGGCGTGGACTTTGCCAATACAAACAAGCTGACCGACGGCTCGTTCAAGCTGAGCAGTGTAACGAAGTAAACGGCATGACATGAAAAGAGCAGGAATAAGGGCCACAGCGCCCTTATTCCTGCTCTTTCTTTTTTTGGACGATACTATCTATCAACCGAACACAACAAATCAGTAAGCCCCAGCAACGCTCCCCTATACGGGAGGCACAGGTGTCATTTGATTACGTTCCATCAGAATCCATAATTCATCAACCAATTCTTCTGTAGAGTACGGTTCAGCTGAGGTAATCCACCATTCAATCATGCCAGCCAGCGCGGAAGCAAGGAATTGAAGCATAATCTCCTTGTTCCTTCCCTGATTGATGCCACTCATGTCGATTTGTTTATCCAGTCCTCTCAACAGAGCAGCTTGCAAGCGAGTTCGAAATTCCGGGACACTTTGATCAGCCAACACTGCACCATAGAATAGGGCATGTTCTTTCAGATACCGAAAACTGTGCAGCAGAGCTTCTTTGGAAGGAAATATGCCAGTGACTCCGCAGAAGAGACTGCTCTCGATCAGTTCCACCAAATGGGATCTTATACACTGATCCAACAAATCAAACTTGTCCATAAAATGCAAATAAACCGTTCCGCGACTTACATTGGCTCGCTCTGCAATTTGATTAATCGTGATTTGCTCGAATTTTTTTTCGGACAGCAGTTGAATAAAGGCCTCTATAATCGATTCACGTGATTTTTGTATTCTTCTGTCCATACTTACTCCTTTTATTATCGGATCTGAGATTGAACAAAACAGTAGATTGTGTTCAATATTATACACATTCCATTGTTTTAACAATTGTCGTCCAATCCCATTATAAGTACGATCATTATATTGAACGGCTGGGAACAAATCAACTGACAGCCAGCAATACCGAATGGAGGACTATGATGAAAGCAGTAGTGATAGAAAACTATGGAGGCTCGGAGGTTTTTGCGGAGCAAGAGCGCGATATACCACATATTAGTGATACACAGGTGCTCGTGGAGATGAAGGCGACCACAGTATCCTCAGCGGATCAACTGATTAGGACCGGAACATTCAGGCATTTCATGCCCACCCAATTCCCTTATGTTCTTGGAGTCGATATAACTGGAATCGTCGTGGCCACAGGAAAAAAGGTTACTCGTGTACAAACCGGGGATCGCGTTATTGCGGTGTCTCGTACAGGAGGTGGTTACGCTGAACATGTCGCTGTGGAAGAATCCGATCTTGCTGTGATAACGCAGTCCCTTTCCGATGCAGAAGCTGCTTCGGTCTCTGCGTCCGGCATGACGGCCTGGCAAGCCTTATTTCACTATGGCAAACTGCAGCCGGGACAGCGTATTCTGATCCACGCCGGTGCAGGTGGTGTAGGACACATCGCCATACAATTAGCCAAACAACACGGCGCTTATGTGATCACCACGGCTCGGGCCCATAATCATTCATTTGTTCTTCAGCTCGGTGCCGACGAAGTGATTGATTATACAACCACCGACTTCGCTGAGTCTTTGAGTCCTGTTGATGTCGTGCTGGATATGGTTCGTGACCCGGTTGTCGATAAAGTCACGGGAATCGGAGCAACAGAACTGAAAAATTACAGCATATTAAAGAATAATGGGACGTTCATTTCCCTTGTAAATCCGGCGATTGCGAAGCAACCTCCCATCCGTGGAATTGATGCCCAGTTTGCCTTGATCAGCCCCAATGTCAACGACTGGGAAGCGTTTACCCAATGGATTCAGACGAATAAGCTCGATATACATGTAGACAACGTATTCCCCTTTACCCGCCAAGGTGTAGCCGAAGCTCATAAATATTACGACACCCGGAATATGAGAGGCAAAATAGTCATTCAGAGGGATGTTATAACAGATAATCTATCTTCGATAGTTGCTCAAGAAACTGGAATGTCCCACTTGTAGCAGCAAAAAGAGCAAGTACTCGAACACTTTCAAGGTTCAGTTACTTGCTCTTTTTTTATACTATTGTGCCTTGTTCCGCAGCTGACTGTAATACAGTTCGCTGTAAAAGCCGCCTTGTTCCAGCAATGCGTCATGCGAACCCTGCTCCAGTAGCTGACCATCCTTCAGCACAAGAATGCGATCGGCTTGGCGGATCGTGTTCAGCCTGTGAGCGATAACAAAGCTGGTGCGGCCTTGCATCAGGCGCTGCAGCCCTTCCTGGATCTTAATCTCCGTGACGGTATCGATACTGCTCGTCGCCTCGTCCAATACAAGGATGGACGGATCGGCCAGAATTGCCCGGGCAATCGCAAGCAGCTGCTTCTGTCCCTGACTGATGCCACTTCCGTCGGCCTGAAGCACTTTGTCGTACCCGTCTTTCATCCGTATGATGAACGAATGGGCATTCGCCAGCCTTGAAGCAGCTTCCACCTCTTCGTCAGTCGCATCCAGTCGGCCGAAACGGATATTTTCCCGGATCGTACCCTGGAACAGGAATGAATCCTGAAGAACAAATGCCATGTGCGAGCGCAAATTCTCGCGACGAATGGTCGTAATGTCACGTCCATCCACCGTTAGTGTACCGGATGTAGGATCATAGAAGCGGGACAACAGCTGAATCAAAGTTGTTTTCCCTGCCCCGGTCGGACCTACCAGAGCAATCATCTCGCCCGGCTTTGCTTCAAAGTTAATTTCATGCAAAATATTACGTCCTTCATCGTATCCAAAGGATACCTTGTCGAAACGAACGGCTCCCTCCACCTTTTCGAGAGATACTGCTGCGCCTTCATCCTTCGCTTCCTCATCCTCATCCAGCACCTCGAACACGCGCTCTGCCCCGGCAATCGCAGACAGCAACGTATTCCACTGGTTGGCCAGATCGTTGAGCGGACGGGTAAACTGACGGGCATATTCTACAAAGATGATAATCACCCCAACTGTAACGGAACCTTGAATCGCCAAGATCCCGCCGATGCCTGCGACAATCGCAAAGCTCAGGTTGTTCAGGCCATTCATCAGCTTTGGAATAAAACCGGAGATCGTCTGTGCCCAGAAACCGGACAACCGGATTTTCGTATTTCGTTCCTCAAACCCACGAATCACCCGTTCCTCCTGCGAGAAAGCCTTGATAATCTTCTGTCCGGACAATGTTTCCTCAATGTACCCATTGAGTTCGCCGAGATTACGCTGACGTTGTTTGAACAAAGGCCCGGTTCTGCGCGTAATCCAGCGCATGCCAATAGCCATCAGCGGTACCACGATAAATGTAAGCAAGGTCAGCAGCGGACTTAACCAAAGCATTACGCCAAACGTTCCGATCAGTGTTAGCACACTGGAGAAAATCTGGATGGCCGAGCTGTTCAGCGTACCACTGACATTCTCAATGTCGTTGGTAACCCGGCTCATGATCTCACCCTGCTGACGCTTGCCAAAGAATGGAATCGGTAATTTGTGCAGATGGGAGAACAGATCATACCGCATGCGGAACACGGTCTCCTGTGCAATTTCGATCATCCATATATTTTGAAGCCATGACGACAAGGAGAAGAGAACATAGACTGCCAACAGGCCCAATAAAAATGTCGTCCAGCTGGAACTCGTTGCTTCTCCATCAATGAATTTATCCACAGCTACACCGACCATATAAGGTCCAAGCAAAGCGAGCGCGGAACTGGCAAATACCATCAACAGCACCATCGTCAGCTTGACCTTGCGACGGGCCAGATACGCCCAGATCCGGCCTAACGTACCGGACCAGTTCTTCGCCCGTGCCTTCGGCTTACGACCTCCACCTGCCTTCAGCGTCTCGGGATCAATCGGCGGTGGGGGCTGACGGAAAGGTTCAATGAATGCTTTGAACATGTGGTGTACCCTCCCCGTATTGTGATTCATAGATTCGGCGATACAGTTCAGATGAATCCATCAGATCCTCATGTTTCCCCTGTCCAATCAGACGCCCGTCGTCCAACAACAGAATCAGATCGGCAGAGGTGGTTGAACTGATCTTCTGCGTAATGATAAACGTTGTACATGATAACTCTTCAAGTGCACCCAGCAGCCTTGCTTCCGTGGCTACATCGAGAGCACTTGTACTGTCATCCAGAATCAAGATGCTTGGACGACGAATCAATGCACGAGCAATCGAGAGCCGCTGCTTCTGTCCACCTGACAGATTAACTCCCCGCTGACCCAGCTGTGTATCGTAGCCATTCGGCAGCTTCTCAATGGTCTCGTGAATCTGGGCACGCCGCGCTGCTTCCTTAATCTCTTCGAGCGTTGCGTCCTCCCGGCCCCAGGCAATGTTATCGCGTACTGATCCGGTAAAGAGGACCACTTCCTGCGGCACATAACCGATAGCTCCGCGCAATGTGGAAATGTCCAACCGTTCTGCATCATTACCATCTATACGAACCTCGCCTTGATCTTCGGTATAGAGCCTTGGAATGAGCTGTACCAGTGAGGATTTACCCGAGCCTGTCGCTCCCATGATGGCGATACGCTCGCCTCGTTTAGCTGAGAATGTAATATCCTCCAGCACGGTAATTTCACTGCCCGGATAGCTGAATCCTACACCCTGAAAATCAACTGCACCCTGGATAACAGCATTCCCTTTCCCAGTTTGTGCAGAACGACCTGTATTCAATGTTTGAGCTGATTCCGAAACTTCCTCCGTGTCAAAAACTTCGTTAAGCCGCTGTGCCGAAGCACTCGCTCTGGAGAAGGTCACCAGAATCCAGGACAGTGCAGACATGGCGCCAATGGTGCGGAGCAGATAGTTAATAACTGCGACGACTTCACCCACGGTTGCATTTCCGGTAGTGATGTCACGTCGTCCAAACCATAGCACGGCGATGATACAACCATTCATCATGAGCAGCATGAATGGCATCGTTGTCTCCGTCAAGCGTAGCGCGGAAATCGTGCCTTTCATCAGCTTGCCGCTATAACCGGCAAAGCGTTCAATCTCGTGGCCCATCCGGACGAAGACACGGATCAGCCGAATGCCTGTCAGATTTTCCTGGATGACACCGTTGACGGCATCCAGTCTGCGCTGCACATTGCGGAACAGCAGCGCTGCCTTTTTGATCATCCAGATGACAAACACCAGCAGCACAGGCACCATCACAACGAGCAGCAGACCCAGCTTCGGATTCACCACGACCGCCATAATCATGCTCCCAATCACCACCAGAGGCACACGCGTCATGAATCGCAGACTCATAAACACCGTATCCTGCACCTGTGTAACGTCCCCGGTCAATCGGGTAATCAAGGATGATGTTGCAAAACGGTTAAACACTGCATAAGAGAACGCTTGCACTTTATCATACAGCTTCTCCCGCAGATCGTAACCGAAGCCGAGACTCGCATGTGACGCAAAAAATGAACTCGCAATACCCGCGGCAAATGCCACGACGGCACTGCCCACAAGCACCCCACCCCATAGCCAAACCACTGACAGATCTCCTTGCTGGATACCGTTATCAATGATCTTCGAGATCAAATAGGGTTGAGCCAATTCGACCGTCAATTCAATCAGCATCATGACCAGTGCTGCGATGGCGGCGACTCGATACTTCTTCAAGTAGTACAACAGCTTGATCATAACCATTCCTCCGGCCCAGAGCGTTTAATCTTCGTGACGATTTGGTATGTTCACGCAGCCAGCTCCGTTAGTCTCTTTCCATAACTCTATGTAAAATTTCACGTATCCAATACGCTTATTATATCGCATTTTGAACCTTCAAATCGCTAATATCTTCTTTCCTTCTGATTATTAACCTGAAATAGGCGGTGAGAGAACATTCATATGCAACAAAAAAAACCTGGGCAGCGTTGCCCAGGTGCGATGATATCCCAATTTGAATACGTTTGTTGACACTCAACTCATTCCAGCAAATCTCTCATTGAAATGGTCCAGTTACTCCATCTTACTCTGTGTTACTCTGACTTCTTGAAGTCAGCCTGCTGCTGTTCATAGATTTCATAGAAATCATCCCAGACAAGTACATTGTCCTTTTCCTTGCTCCACCATTCTTTGTACCATGTTTCAATTTCCGGGCCACCACCCTGCTCCCACTTTTGCTCCGCTTCTGCAGCAGCCTGCTCAACCGTATACTTACTGCCGCTAATAATGGAACGGGTGAAAATATCATTAATGGCTGTCGTCACATTGGTAAGCTTCACCTGAAGCTCTTTGGGCAGCTGCGGCATATGTTCCGAATGGGTAACGCCTTCTCCTACTGGCAGATCGTTCATGTATACTTCCCTTGCTTCCTTGAAGAGACGAAGTCCTTCCTTCTGGGACGCGATTTCCTCACTGAACAGCATTTCGGTGTAACCGCATTTGCCTTCCTCCAGGCGGCTGTACAGCATCGCGTAATCACCAGCCCAGCTTATTTCCTGTTTGTACTTTTCCTGGTCAGATATACGCGGGCAGCCCTGATCGTTCAACGTATAATGCGTGCCTTCGAACCCGTTCTTGACCGTTCGGCCTGTCTCGGTTTTGGTCAGAAAATCGATATATTGAATGACGGCTTCCGGATTTTTGGCACGGGCATTCACGACCGCCGTCATCTGTACCGGGTTATTCCATACCATCGTATATTGACCCACTGATGTGGAAGGCAGGGCAATGACCTTCAGCTTGGCATCAGGCACATTCTGCATGAGCGTATCCAGTTCCTTGGCCGCAAATCCGGTGTAATCAGCCGTCATTGCGGCATACATGCCTATTTTCCCGTTCAGGAAATCCTGCTTGGACTTGGCTCCATCCTTGTCGGTCAGAAAATCCTTGTCTACTACCCCCGCCTCAAACAATGCCCGCTTAAACGCCGTCATTTCCTTCATGTGATTGGGGCCGACCACGATCTCCCCGTCCTCCACGTTCACCCAATTGGCATTGTACATGTAGCGGAATAATCCCGCGGTGTCCCCAAATTGCAAACCTCCGATTCCAAAAGTATCGTCTGAACCGTTCCCATCCGGGTCATTCTCTGTGAATGCCTTGGCGACCGCCAGCATCTCTGCTTCGTTCGTTGGCACCTCCAGGTTCAGCTTTTCCAGCCAATCTTCACGGATGAAGAAACTGGTCAGCGGAAATACCTCATTCATTCGGCCCACTTCATATAACTTGCCATCGCTCTTGATCCCGGCCTTCTTTAACTGTGGATACTTCTCCATCAGCGCTTTATATTCCACACTGGAGTTTTCGATCAGTTCATCCAGCGGCATCAGTTGTTTTTGATTAAATAACGTATTCCGAATAGGAGTCCCGAATTCAAAAATAACATCCGGTGCACTGCCCGAAGCGAACAGCACGTTTAGTTTGGACTGCGATTCCCAGCGGGGAACCGCAGTATATTTGACGTTGGCCGGGCCGTTCTCATTGATCCACTTGGACCACATGTTATCCTCAATCGTTCCCATACCGCTTGGTACGGCGCCGCGATCATAGATCGTCGACGTTATATTGCCGCGCGCACCTTCCCCTTCAGCCTGCTCACTTCCACTTCCTCCTGAACACCCTGCCAGTATTCCGCCGATCAAGCCCAGAACAAGACCGGACTTCATCCATGCCTTGATGGATATCGCCATAAGATCAGACCCTCTTTCTTATATAATGTGAAATGAAATAAGCGAATGGCTTACAGCCTGCACTACCCTTTGATGGAGCCCAGCATGACCCCTTTAACAAAGTACTTTTGCAAGAACGGATACACTGCCAAAATGGGAATGACCATCACGATTACGGCCGCTGCCCGAATGCCTTCTGGCGTCAGATTCGAAATCATCGTCGGATCGGTAAAATCCTGCACGTTCAGATTGGACATGATCATATTCTGAACCAGTACAGTCATGTTGTATTTGGAGGTATCGTTGATATAAATCATCACACTCATGAATGAATTCCAGTACCCTACACCATAGAACAGAGCAATGGTCGCCAGCAACGGTTTGGACAGAGGAAGCACGATCCGAAATAACAAACCGAGCTCTCCGCATCCATCGATGCGCGCAGCTTCGTCCACTTCCCCTGGCAGATTTTCAAAATACGATCTCATAATCAACATGTTATACGTACTTACCAGACCTGGCAGCCAAAGTGCACCATAACTGTTCACCAGCCCAAGGTTCTGCACCACCAGATAAGTCGGAATCAATCCGCCGTTAAAAATCATCGTGAATACCATCGCCATCGTAAAAAACCTGCGGTGGTAAAAATGCCTGCGCGACAGCGGATACGCCGCCATAATCGTAACAGCCATGCTCAGCCCCGTACCGATTAACGTAATCTCGACACTGTTCCAGAACGCATTCAGGATCGGCGTCCCGGTCAATAGACTGTGATAGGAAAACCAGGTGAAGTCGACTGGCCATAGCCCTACTTTACCGGATACTACGGCTCTCGCATCACTCAACGACAAAGCCACAATATTCAGAAGGGGCAGGATACAGCTGATAGCGACCAATGTTAACAACACATAATTGATTATATAAAAGACTTGTTCTCCTCGTGTTTTTCTCACTCTGCTCCGCCTCCCTTACCACAAACCTTCGTTAAATCGACGTGCAATATAGTTGGCACAATAGATGAGCATAAATGCAACCAGTGATTCAAATAATCCCATGGCCGTCGTCAGGCTGAACTGCGCTCCCTGAAGACCTGTGCGATAAATATACGTACTGATGACATCAGCAACCTCGTTCACGTTAGAGTTCTGAAGCATATACACTTGGTCAAATCCAACTTCCATCACGCGCCCCATCGACAGAATAAGCAGCAAAATAATGGTGGAGCGAATGCCCGGAAGGGTTACGTGCCAGATCTGTCGCAGCTTGCTCGCCCCATCCATCTGTGCAGCTTCGTACTGGCTTGGATCGATCGTCGTTAGTGCCGCGAGAAAAATAATCGCGTTAAAGCCCATGTCCTTCCAGATACCTGACCCGACAAAAACGGCGATCCAAGAGCCTTTGTTGTACATGAACGGATACGGCTCTCCCGTCCAGGCTTCCACCCATCGGTTCACGATTCCGTTCTCCAGTGAAAATACGGTCATGATCATCATTGCAATGATGACCCAGGAGAAAAAGTGCGGCATGTACACCACGGTCTGCACGGTCCGCTTAAACGCCATGTTTCTCACTTCATTCAGCATGATCGCCAGAATAATCGGGATGGGAAAACCCACGATAATGCTAAGCAGACTGAGAAATAGAGTATTACGGATGATTTCCACTGTGCGCGGATCGCTGAACAAGATCTGAAAATGTTGAAAGCCCACCCATGGACTGTTCCAGAGCCCGTCATAGAAGTTATAATCCTTGAAGGCGATGACCAGCCCCCCAATCGGCGCATAACGAAAGATAAGATAAAACAGGATCACCGGAAGAAACATCAATAGTAGCGGAATATTCGTCTTGAAACGGCGAAGCCGCTGCTGCCGGATTCTCTGCCTCACTTCGCTGTCAGGCGGTTCCAACCTTGGCGGCCTTGCGGCCAGCTCTCCCTTCATGTTCATCACTCCTCTCTGCTGTGGATGTCTATAGTTGTATTTTAGATAAAAATGTAAGCGTAAACATTCGATATTTAACGATCCTTTTTTAAATTTCTACGCAAAATAACCCCACATCGTGGGGCTGTGATCAGTATCAGCTTCTACTCGCTGCTCTCATGGCTCGGCTGCTTGCGAAATTCGCGGGGCGACAGCCCGGTCATCTGTTTGAACACGGTTGTAAAATAACTGGAGTTATCGAACCCGGTCTGTTCGGCAATGTCCGCCATGCTCTGCCGGGTACTGTGCAGCAGTAACTTCGCCTTATCAACTCTACGCTTACTGACGTACTGGCTGAAGCCATGTCCGGTTTCTTTTTTGAACAGGTGACTGAGATAATTGGGGGTCACGTGAACATGCGCGGCTGCCGCCTGAAGATTGCAATTGCTGGAATAGTTCATCTCGATATACTGAAGGACCCGTGTGACCACGTGATCCTGCTGTTCCTGCGTAAGCCGGACCAGCATACCAAGCCATTCATCACTTTTGCAGCGTGCCCAAACCATCACTTCCGCTACCGTATGAATCCAGAGCAACGGATCTGGGCCGAACTTGTCGACACCCGCAGACTGTTGAAGACGGAACTGCTGCACTAACAGATCGGTCATCACTTTCATGAGCAGCTGAATCTCGGCTTTGCATTCAGGGAGAGGCATCCGGGATGCATTGCTGAATAGTTCATCTATCCGTGCAGCCATTTGCGGCATCTGCTGGTTCAACAAGAATGCTGCCAACTCATCACGCAATCGATCCGCTCTCTCTACTAGACTGTACTGCTCCCTTATTCGGTTATCGGATTGTCGCTGGCAGTATCGCTCATGCGCTTTGCGCAGAACACGACAGGCCTCATCTAGAGAGAAGGGCTTGAGCAGAAACTCCATAGCACCATAACGGATGGCTCGCTGTGCATATTCAAACTCCCGATAGCCTGTCAAAATGATGATCATAATGTCCTGACCACGATCATGGATCTGTTCTGCCAAGTCCAAGCCATCCATCACAGGCATGTTGATATCCGTAATAATTAGATCCGGTGTACAGCTGTTTACGGCTTGAAGCGCTTCTTCTCCATCGGCTGCTTCACCAACCACTTCCCACCCGAGCGGATTGTTGGAAACCAGATGTATCAATCCTTGCCGAAACATCGCTTCATCATCGACTACGAGCATTCGTCCATTCAATGGATGTATTCTCCTCTCAGCATGTTATCTGTTCACGTCCAGAAACCTATTCTACCTGATAGGGCAAATGAAGCCGCACCAGCGTTCCCACTTCAGCAGTGGATTCGATCTGCACACCATAAGGCTCGCCATGAATCAGTTCGATTCGTCTGAGTACACTTCTCATGCCAATGTGTTGACGCTCCTCATCAGCGTGCGCCAAAGGTGCCAAAATACGATCCATCATGGATGGGGCCATCCCGCATCCGTTATCGGCTATCTCCAGGATAAGCATGTCCGATTCTGCATCATTTCCCGCGCACCGGAAGCCGCGAATCTCCAGACGACGATTGTCTCTTTTGTCCGCAAAGGCATGAACAAACACATTCTCCACGATGGGTTGCAGCAGCAGCCGAATCACCTGGCACCGGAGCAGTTCAGGAGGAACAGAAATCTCGATCGATAAGGCCTCCTGATACCGGGCCTGCTGAATCTGCAGGTAATGGTCAATCTGGGTCATCTCATCCTGTAGGGTAGTCAACCGCTGGACCGGCTCCAGTGTATAATGCAGCATCTCGGACAAGGCCGTAACCAGACGCGCCGACTTCTCATCTCCAAGCATATAGAACTTCCAGAAAAACATGCTTAATGTGTTATACAGAAAATGTGGATTCAACTGGGCCTGTATAGCCTTGAGCTCAGCTTGCTTTTCACTTAATTCGCGCTCATAGACTTCATGAATCAACGTATCGATCCGCGATGCCATCGCATTGAATCGCTCCCCGATGAAGCCCAGTTCATCCTGTGTCTGAATCCGAACGCGTGTATCAAATTGTCCGTCGCGCACTCTTTTCATTGCGTTAACCAGACTGGCCAAGGGACGCAGCAGCCTGCGACTGATGATGGTAATAATGATCCACGAACACAGAACCGTGGCTGCCGCAGAAAATACAGCAACCTTTACGATAATCTTGCCCTTGTGCTGAATCTGTGCCAAGGATACTTTGCTGATCAACGTGAACTTCGCTTTATCTGACGTTTGTTTTGTATACAAATGAGCGGTCCCCTGCTCGTCCCTAATCTCGGTTGCCCCCATGCTTAGTTGTGTCAGCGGTGGTGGGTCCGCATCTTGATTATGAAACGCATATACCAGTTTCCCATCTGCATCCAACAAATACGCGGCAATATCTTCATTAAGACGCAGGTCCTTGAGATAGGATTCAAACAGAGAGGTATTAAAGAGGATTAACATGACTCCATACGTTTCCAGATCAACAGAACGCATTAAACGCCCTGCCAGAATCCAGTTGGATTTTTCCTCCTGAAGAAAAGCATCTGCATCCAGACGGTTCCATACATATTCCCCGCCCGTCCCTTCCAGCTTATGGACCATCTCAGCCAAATATGAAGGGTCCATCTGTTGAAACGATCCGGCAAACGTACCGAGATTAAATATGTTCCCCTTAAGATCATAGATTCGAATTCCCATGATCTCCGGTGCATCGAGACGTACCTGATACAACTGGTCATCCAGTTCGTCCTCCAGCTTCATCTGATCGTAGGAGGAAATGCCCGCAGCCTGCGCCTTGATTGCATTTTTCACAGACGGGTTCAACGTAATGTAGTCCGTCACTTTATACATGTCATGTACTCTGGAGTCGAGTCTTGCAAGTACCTGTTCTGCGGTAAGACTATACTGGCGACTCACTTCTTCATTAAACAGCGAAATATGTATGCGATAAGTAATTAACCCCGTGATGCCTGATATCAATACAGTCGCCGCCGACAGAAACAAAATCAGTTTTGTTCTGAATTTAAAGCGTTTACATAATTGAATCCATCTCATCGCTCTTCGCACCTCACCCTTGTCCCGCACCACTTTATTCTTAAAAAAGATATCATACCCCTATGTAAAACAACAGAAAAACCCTGACCCCGTGTCGACGGTAGTCAGAGTTTCTACCTGCTCTATGATAGGCGGTGTGAACATTTTTCGGAACAGTAACTTCCCATAGATGACTATTTGCCGTACGTCTGCTCCAAACGTTCTTCTTCATTGGTGGACAGCAAAATGTTCAGCAGCCCCATCACGTTATTCGCTTCTGTTCTGGCTTCCGTATACTTCTCGGCAAATGCAGCTTCGTCCTGTTCCGGATCTATTGCAGCCAGTCTGGCCCACGACTCGCGGGCTTTATCGTACAGTTTCGTTAAAGTGATGTCATACGTATGCTGCGCGACAGGTGCCATGGAGTCGAACTCCGCTGCATTCTTGAAAAATTCCATCGAGTCCGTAAAGGATTGACTGGTGTAATCCTTGTTCTTCATGGCATCCTCCGTGAGTAGCAGCGCCTGACGAGAGATAAACAACGTCTTCACCATGGCACGCTCCAGATTGGTCGCTTCTTCCCATGATACATAGGACACTTCTGGTGCCTGAACGGTAGTGAAAAAAGGAAAGGCATCATCAATCAAACGCTGTGAATCGGAATGAATCGGAATACCTGTGTTCATATTCACTATCGCATCACTGTAGTTGGCGATATTAATATTTTTGGAGCCTTCTTCACTTACCCTGCGCACTGGATGATCATTAAGCGGGACACGGATATAGCCAAGCTTGTCCGCATACTTCTGCTTCAATTCCTCCAGTGTAGAGTCCACTCCGATCTTGCCTTCTTCAGACGAAGACCCCGTTGAATCGGAAGTTGAGGAGGTGTCCGCAGAGTCTTCTGCATTCGTATCTGCTGCCGGCGAGTCAGCCGTTGAGGTGTCGGAACTAGTAGTCGTTGTGGCTACCGTGCCAGCATCCTGAGCAGACTCCTTCGTTGTTGCTTCCTTCGCCCCACCGCCACATGCAGTCAATATGGCAACCAAGCTGAAAATGGCCGTGAACATCTTGATCCTATGATTCCATCTCATATCGTTTAATCTTCCCCTTATCTTATGTATGTACCTGAATTACATCAACCTCTACTTCAATCCATGAACAGTTCATTCCATACATATTCTTTCGGATAACATAGATAGATCACTATGGAATCTGGTCTTTATTTTATCATAAGTTAAATACTGGGTGTATAAGACAATGTGCCTGCATGCTCACCTGCACTTCTGCCTCTCCTATTCTCACTTACGGAGAGAACAAAAAACACGGTCATCCATGAAGGACAACCATGTTGATATGTACGCTTGGTGTGCTGCATCATTCGTTTCAATTCATCGCGCATGGATGATGCAACAGGTTGCAGGTTCCTCTTATTTGATGCCTTTGGCCTTCTCCATATGATCAGCCCGAATCTGGGGATCCGTGGAATTGACTGCGGACAGCAAGTTGTAGATCGCCTGGATATCCTGTTCTTTATACAACGTTTCGGGGACTTCGGTCTCAAGCCTTTCCGTTTTGCGCAGAATGGTCTCCACCAATTCATGATCATAGATAATCAGTTCATCCGAATTGACATACCGCACAGCTGGATCAACACTGATCCGGCAGCGATTGGTGAAGGTCACCATGGAGACGAGACGAACTCTTTTATAATCGCCGAGGTGTGCCTGAATGGCCTCTACATGCCCTCGGTGCTGCATCAATGGGTTGTACATCTTGATTCGGCTGCTGCTGACTGTCCAGTTGGCCTCTCTTCGGCCGCCACGAATCTCACCTGTTGTCAGGTTTCGTGTCTCAATCACGAAGATTCCCCGCGGACCGATGACAACATGGTCAATCGATGAGTAACCCGAGCGAGACTTGGAATTGGCAACGAGCAAGTCGTTCAGAACTTTGTATTCACCCGGAAGACCATGCAGCTGCTGGGCAGTGCTTGGTTCCTCTGGCTGACGGGTCCAATCTCCATCCGATTTCGTTTTGCGTTTACTGCGGACCATACGTGTGGGAATAGGGGCCGTTGACGGTAAAGATGAAGCGGAAGCTGTTATCTGGTTCGCGAGCTCTGGCTGTGACTTGAACAGAGACAGGATTTTTTTGAACATGGGCAAGCTCCGTTCTATGTAGTATGGGTTTCGCACATCCATTATGTATACTTCTATTCCTTATGTCGGATAAAGAGGGGCAAAAATAAAGGGAAGAGGGCCAAAAATCCATTGTTCAACTAAAGTATATACCAATATTTAACCAATACTGTGACTTTAGACGCATACGAGAGGGGAATTTTTTTGAAAAACAGCGTATTCCTTTCTATTGAAGAAAAAGAACACGCTGTTGTCTTGGTTGTGAGGATTAAGCCTGTAAATAATATGTGTAAAGCACCTGTGTACCCTTCTCATCCAGACCATTGCTGGATATTTCCTGATACAAGGATTCGGCCAGCGCCAGCCCTGGCGTCTTCATGCCCATGGCTTTGGCAGATTCGAGAGCGATACCCATGTCTTTGATAAAATGTTTCACATAGAATCCAGGCTCATAATCGCCTGCGATCATGCGCGGACCGAGATTGCTAAGTGACCAGCTTCCGGCTGCACCGGTAGCGATGCTCTTCAGCACATTCTCCGCGTCCAGACCGGATGTCTTGGCATAAGCGAGTGCCTCGCATACACCCATCATGCCTGAAGCAATGGCGATCTGGTTGCACATTTTGGTATGCTGTCCTGCTCCCGCCTTGCCTTGCAGCACAATATTGGTGCCCATTTGCTCGAACAAAGGACGAACCGCTTCAAAAGCCTCCGTACGACCTCCAACCATAATGGACAGCTTGGCATCCCGTGCTCCGATATCCCCACCAGAAACCGGTGCATCCAATGCATGCAGTCCTTTCGCTTCCGCGGCTTCATAGATCCGTGCAGCCAGCAGCGGACTGGATGTGGTCATATCAATCAGATACGAACCCGGTTTGGCGTTCGCCACGAGACCATCTTCACCAAGATAAATCTCCTCGACATCCTTAGGATACCCCACCATCGTGATGATGACATCACACTCGGCTGCCAGTTTGCCTGGTGTGTCATGCCATACGGCACCTTCCTTCACCAACGCTTCCGCTTTGGCGGCCGTGCGCGTATAGACATGCAGCGGATAGCCTGCCTGCTGGATGTGCCCTGCCATGCTTTTGCCCATTACGCCTGTACCGATAAAGCCAACTTTCGTCTCTCCAGGTGCCTTCGTCGTATTTGTCATCGTAGGTTTCCTCCTATTTCTCTATACTTCGTTTGGAGCTTGTCTTCTAAACTTGCTATATCTGTATGTTAATGCTTTCTGTCTCTTCCGTCTATCTTGTTTCGTCTTCTATTGTTCAAAAAAATAAAACAGGAATCGAAAATCCATTTCCTGTACAACCTAACGGAAACTTCCTTGAACGGAAAGGAGGATTCCCATGAGCCGTGAAAAGGGAGAAATCACGATATGGCTGTCCTTTTCCATCATTTTGTTAAGTGCAGGCCTCGTGTGCCATGTTCTGTCCATTCCGGCGATTCTGGATTATGCAGGCAGAGATGGCTGGCTATCGGTAGTCGCTGCTGCTCCCTTCTTTTTGTTATTTCTATGTATGATGTTCGTTATTATCCGGCGGGTACGCGGACAGCGTTTGACTGACTGGATCACACGGGAATTTGGCGCAATTCCTTCATGGATTTTCCGTATTACTGCCTCACTCATGCTGCTTTCACTTGGATCACATACCTTATATGAAACAACGAACTGGACGGTATCCACCTATCTGCAATTCACCCCACCCTATGTGCTCGCAGGCGTGGGTGCACTGGTTGCTGCCTGGGCGGCTGCCAAAGGTATCCGTTCCATTGCCATGACTTCAAGTCTTCTGCTTCCATTCGTGATCCTGCTTGGATATTTCGTGATGTCAGCCAACATGAAATACAAGGACTATGGTCAGTTGTTTCCCATCATGGAATATGGTGCCGGTCCCGTCCTGAGGGGCATGATCTATTCGCTTGCCGGACTGATGGAAATCTGGATATTGATGCTGTTTCAACACGATATCAAAAGCAAAATTCGCTGGTGGCATCTTCTGCTGCTCGGGTTATTCATGCTCATCATGGCAATCGGCCCAACGCTGGGAGCCATCGTTGAGTTCGGTCCGGAGGAAGCAGCAAAACAACGAAATAGCCCCTATGAGCAATGGAAGCTGGTGAATATAGGGAAATTGCTACAGCACGTGGATTTCCTGTCCATCTATCAATGGCTAAGCGGTTCGTTTGCCAGAGTGGCTATCTCCATCTATCTTATCGTCGATCTGCTCGATTTTCGCAGACCAATGAAAAGGTACGTTGCCGTTCTAATCGTCACCTTCATCATGTGCGCCATAGCTGTACAGTGGTGGAGAATTGATTACGTTGACTATTATGTAAACCATATTCAATTTCCCGTGATGCTGGCCTATGTATCCACTGTAACAGTCCTGTTGACCCTCGCCGCATTCATACACAAAAAAGACAAGGAGGCTCCCGCTCATGCCGCTCACAACCACACCGAAGAAGAACCCTCATCAGGCTGAACCATTCCGAATCAATGAGCATAATCTGACAACGTTTTTTGCAGGTTCAGACGATGTGATTATCAGCAGTCATATGATTGGGGAGTCTCCCTTACAGATCGTCGTCGTGTATTGCAGCGGTATGGTAGACAGCAAATCCATATATGATATTATTCTTCCAGAATTGACGCGAACGTACGAGAGAACTCACTTTGTTCGTGCATCTGATATCGAGAAGTGCATTACCCTGCAATGGACAAGTATGGACTTGCAGAACAATCCACTGGGAACGGAACTCATGTCCCTGCGGGTGTTTGAGGGACATATGCTCATCTGCATACCTTCCCTTCAGAAGATGTGGAGTATGGATATATCCAACATTCCTACCCGGACGCCGGATGAATCCAGCACAGAAGTATCCATCCGTGGGTCCCGAGACGGCTTTATCGAACGACTGTCAGTCAATATTGCCTTAATTCGTACACGCCTGCGTACAGCCGAATTAGCTTGTAATATTGAATTAATCGGTTCTCGCTCCGTGACCAAAGTCGCCCTGATGTATATTAAGGATATTGCCAATCCCGAACTGATTGATGATGTCAAGAATCGGCTGCGCAAAATCGACATAGAGCGGATTATGACCGCCAATGAACTGGAGGAATTGTTATCGCCTTCCAAAATCACATTGTTTCCGGTAACCCATTACACGGGCAGACCTGATTTTGCGGCGGAATGTCTTCTGAACGGACGTTTCATCATTATCGTGGATGGCAATCCCAGCGTCATCATCGGACCCGTTAATTTGTTTCTGCTTCTCAAATCACCCGAGGATGCCAGCTTCCCGTTTCTTCCGGTGAATGTGGGTCGCATGCTGCGCTTTATCGGGCTGTTAGTGACCGTATTCTTGCCTGGTTTCTATATTGCGCTGACTTCATTTCATATGGATCAGCTTCCCTTCCCGCTTGTAGCCACGATCTCGGTTGGGCGCATGGGACTGCCTATGGAGTCTGGTGTGGAAATGTTTCTCATTATGCTTCTGATGGAGCTGTTCCGAGAGGCAGGGGTAAGGCTCCCCAGCGCCATCGGACAGACGCTGACCGTTGTTGGCGGATTGATTATCGGGGATTCAGCCATCCGTGCAGGCATGGTTTCCCCGCTCATGATTGTCGTCATTGCCGTTACCGTAGTGGCCGGGGCAACCATTGTGAATCAGGTCATGACCAGTTCTGTTCTGATTCTGCGCTTTTTCTGTTTTGTATTGGGGGCATCCCTTGGCATATACGGGTTCATTCTGTCCATTATCCTGTTCCTGATCTATCTGACCGATCTGAAATCGTTCGGTATTCCTTATCTGACGCCGCTCAGTCCGCTTAATTTCAAACAGGCACTGGCCTCCTTGTTCAAACTTCCGAAAGGATGGATGAAGCGCAGACCTGTCTATCTGGAAACGCAGGAGCCACGCAAGGAAGGGAATGATCGATGAAACGGCTCATGCACCGATGGTTGCTAGGGTTGCTAAGTCTCTCTCTTTGTTTGGTGACCAGCGGATGCTGGAGTGCATATGAGATCCAACAGGTGGACTATGCCAAAGCGATCGGGATCGATTACAAGGACGGGTTGTACCACATGTATGTTCAGACCATGGACTTTGCCAGTGTAGCCAAAAGTGACAGTTCAGCCAAATCTGCGGATACCCCTCCCGTATGGGTTGGACATGCAGCGGGGAAAACATTGAATCTGGCTGTAAACGAACTGTTCCGAAGTTCCCAGCTGCATATCGCCTGGGGCCATGTGACGGCCATTGTCATGGCCGAAAGTGTCCTGACAAGCAATCACATCAAGGGTGTGTTCGATATGCTGGGACGCTTCCCGGAATCACGTTATACCACCTGGGTATACGGCACTCGCGATCCATTGGAGAATATTCTGAGTGCCACGTCCATATACAATATGTCGCCGCTGGACAGCATTCTTCATAACCCCCTTCCGTCATTCCAGGAGGAATCGCTGTTCCCTCCCGTGCTCAGTTTCAAACTCATTTCCACCCATAACGATGCATCCACAACAACCTATCTGCCATGCATCGCCATGAACAAAGATCATTGGTCGCAGAACAAAAAGAATCATGAACTGTTTATCATTGACGGCGCTTTTTTTGAAAGAACCGGGGATGATTTCGAATATTTGCCCCACAGCAAGCTTCCAGGATATCATTGGTTACTCAAAGATATGCGACGTGCGCCATTGATCATTGAAAACGAAGGAACCATCTATGGTGTGCTCAGTGTCGGCTTGCCCAACATCAAGATTGTGCCTGTCATTCGTGGGAATGAGGTTTATTTCAACATCGATGCCAAGTACCTGACTGCCTTGTATGAATATCTCACCCCTATTTCCTATGATGAGATGGTCCAATTTAGCGAGAAGACGTTACGGGATCAAATCTTACAAACGTATCGAGAAGGTCTGAAACGTGGAGTCGATATCTATGGACTTCAGGAGAAGGTTTATCGCAAAAATCCAAGCCTGTGGCGCAAGCTGTCCAACAACGGCACAAAGATGATCCTGACGGAAGATTCCATTCAGAAGCTGGACATTCATATTACCATTCCATATACGGGTAAATTCCGTAGGAAAGTGTAGCCATAACAAATCCCCTGCCGTATGAAACGGACAAGGGGATTGTTTGGTTGATGCTGCATTATTTTGCATAGGGGAATTAAGGATTTCTCTATTGCGAAGCATTCTTCCTATAGTACTCCATTATTCGCATGCGTGTGGTCAAAATCAGGGTCTGTGGCAGCAGCACCACAAATATAAAAAGCGGCACGATCAGCACCAGATGAGCGGCAAAATTCTCTGCGCCAAACGATGGTTTGGGAAGCTCAAAGAAGTACCACCAGCAAGGGATGACAACCAGCCAGGTCAGTCCGGTAGAGATAAACAACTCCTTCACCCCGCTCCACAGAAAACAAAACACAATGGCAATGGTTAACGCGAACCATGGATGGGGCTGCCCCGTCCAACTCCTATCTAAAAACATTAGCAGTGGATACAACAGTATCGTGCCCCATCGCCAGATGTTGTTAGTGTACAGTTTCATAAGCTTCTCCCCTTTGTAACAAGCAACCCTTTTACTTTATAAACAATACTCATTCTAAAAAGTTGGAGATTCTGATCCATTGGTTTGCATGCATAATTACCAATTTACGGCTCATACTACCCATAAGGAAATTATTGAAGGAGTGACAACATGAGGTTAAAAAGCATCATTGTCGTTGGAACGGTATTAACTTGCTCGACTCTGTTATGGGGCTGTGGCAATGCCAATATGAACCACGCTTCGCAACAAAAGGATACCGTACAAACCGAGAGCTGGAGCGATCCCAAACGACTGGAGGCTTCCCACCTGGAAGCGTTGGAACGGATGGAAAAGGATCATATTCATCGCATGGTTTCGCTGAATGCGAGCATGGATGAAGACAAAGTAATGACCACGCTTGAACGGTCCACCCAGAAGTTGGAGGAAATGAGACCTCTCGCTGAAATGTTGCAACACGAAGGGCACCCAACGCTGTTACAACGAATTCAGGAGATGGCCGGAGATATCCAAGGCTCGAAACAAGTGGTTGCTGAGATGAAAAAACTGCCTCAGGATGGAAAAATTAAAATGCAGTCCGAAAATTCCGATTCCTTGCATCATATCGGCAGTTTTCGCGATTACCACCAGTACATGCAGAGCCAAATACAATCTTTAGACGGCAAATCTACGCAAATGTCTCACTAGCCTAAGGCCAGTTCGGAGAATCGTTAAAATCGGAATGCTAAAATCTGATTATTAACGGTTCTTTTTCCCACTAATTTACTAATTAAATCCCAAACAACTTACATATGAAACTATTCATCCGCTGCAGCCTGACCTCACTGCTCTACTCTTCACCCGCACCTATATACGTTAAAAACGCCACCAGCGTAATGACCACATAGATGTGAATCCATACTTTGGCTGCTCCATAAGTCATATCGAATAAACCCGGAAACGTGAAACACGAAGCTCCTGATTTGCTGATTGGAATACGAGCAGCAGACATAGTAATATACTGTACACCACTGCGGTTGACGCCCAGGCTTCTACCCTCTTCGCTTCAACTTCATTCCACCCATAGCGATACCCATATGAACATGCTAAATAACATGACTGGCGCAAGTGCGCCTATCGCTAAGATGATCCAAAGTGTCGCAGGCTTGATCCTTTGGCAGTATGCATCGACCTTGCGCATTCGATCTTTGCGCCACTTGGCGAACCTGAGCTGTCTGACCATCCGATTCAGAACTTTTTGCCGTTGCTCGCCTTCTTCCACATCTTCAATCGCACGCCGCAACTCCTCGTATAATCGAGCCTCTTCCTGCTCAGCCACTATAGGTGTAATCATCTGGTCCTTCCTCCCATTTCGAAGATATCCGGTAAAGGTAACCACTTGCACGTTAAACACATCAGCACTTGTTGATGTTCAAAGCTTACTATTTTAATCAACACCGTAACGATCTTCAAAGTTTGAGATTTTATTGAAAATGATACACTAAAAAGTCCGGGCTGGCCCGGACTTGATTTAAGGACTTCTTATCAGTCTCTATCTAAATGGAATATTCACACCCACCAAAACTGGAATTCATTGTTTTCTTGCTTTTACACCTTTATACCTGCTACTCTGCTTCGCGTAACAATCGGATTATGGTGAACAACATACGCTTTTTTGAATCGATCCAGATAGGTATTCTCATGAGATTTGGGCGTCAGGATAATTAATTTCCGTGCCAGTTCCCGATGATACAGATCAAAGACCTTCAGCTTGCGTTGTTCGTCCAATGCACTGTCGAATTCATCAAGTACGATAAAGCCTGGACTTGTCTGCAAGTTCCGCAACAACGCAAGTGCGAATAACAAAGAACTCAGAGACTCTTCTCCACCAGATACCCCTTTTCCAACTCGTCCTCCGCGTGCCTTGAGACTCACATCTTCCATCGTTCCCCGATGTCCTTCCTTGCGTGCACGGATATACAAATGAAAGCGGGTTCTCCCTTTTTTGTCCGCATATTGCTCCCAGTTGATTTCTCCTTCAAACTGAAATAGCGTCATGTACGACCGAAATTGCTGTTGGATCTCAAGTACCCGCATCTGTATCGTTGTCTCTAGCTGATCCTTTAATTGAATCGTCCGCTCTTCATCTTGTTCAAATAACAGTTTGGTCCGCTTGTATTCATCTTGAAGTCGTTCAAATTCCTCCTTCACCACCCTGTAGTTTTCGGGTGCTGCAGGATCAATGTTGGCTTCATTACGCGCGTGATTATACTTCGTTTTCCCAGTTTCATAGCCCATTCGAATCTGGGAAAGTGAAGGTACCGCACGTGATATTGGACCTATTTCCTGACCATCATCCAATTGCGAAATCTGCAGTTCCTCGAGAACCTGCTCCATTAGTAGTGAAGAAACCCCTTTGAAATCCTCAATCTCCAAAATGATATTCACATGCTCCGCTTCTGCGGTAACAACAGACTCCCGACGATTCTCAACCTGCTTATTGATCCATTTCAGCTTATTGGTCTCGGATTCCAATTGGGCCTGCGTATCATTATCTTCGCGCTTCAACCGCCGTAAGCGATTGCTGATTGCATCCTGCTGGTCCTCAGCATCCTTCATCTGATCTTGAATATCAACAATCTGAGCCTTCAGATCAGCCAACTTGTGCTGGCTTACATTCAATTGTTCGTATTTTCCTTTCAAGTTACCGAGACGTACATAGAAGTCAGCTTCCAGTTGCAATACGCGAAGTTCTTCCTCCAATTGTACAAGTTGTTTGATAATACCGGACTCCAGCTTCTTCATTTCCCGGATGCCTTGTTGTTCTGCCGCCAGTAATCTATTCTCCTCCATCAGCTTGTCTCCACGATGATTGCGTTCATGTTCACGCGTCATGAACGCCTCGGCACGCTTCATCATAGGAAGTATGGAGTTCAGTTCCTGTAACCTACCGGCTAGGCGGGTGATACGATCAACAGTATGTTCAACCTTCTCTGTCAGGAATGTAATATTTTTCTCCAACTCTTCCCTTCGGAGTATAAGAGCCTGTTCACTCAAAATGTATCTTCGCTCCTCCTGCGGTCCTCGAATGCCCATGCTATCCAACAAAACACCTTCTTTGATCCTGGGCTCGACTTCCCCGAAAAACCGTTCTACCCACCATAGAGCTTTCATTGCGAAAGGCAATAATTCCTCAGTCAAATCTGATCTCACCTTCAAATGCAGGGAAGGAATTCTCATCACTGATTTATCCGGAATGACACTCTTCAATGGCACATGATACAGATCATTGGGAACACTGGCATATCGACCATCAAAAAACACGGCATATTTAATGGGTTCCAGCCGTTCCTCGGATTGAAATGGAGTCCCTTCGTCCATCTCTATAAGATCTCGCAACGGGTAAGCTTGAACCCCGCGTTTATCGAAATAGCTCAAAGACTGACGCTGACGGCTGGACCAATCCCGGTTGGATGCCAGACGATCCCTTTCATCAAGAAGCTCCTGTCGCTGATGAAGCAGATCACGTTTTAGATCCTTGTTCACATTCAACTGCTCTTCCAACGCTGTCATTTCTTCCTGCACCTGATAACTCCCAGCATACCGTTGCAAATAATCAATGTGCTCCTGTTCAGCCTTTCGATCTTGTTCAGCTTCCGTCTCCAGTGACGCAATTGCTTTGATATGTTGGGTAACTCTATCATCAGCAGCGCTTAACTTATTGTGTAACTGCTCATGCTCCAGACCAAGCTTCTGCAACTGTTTAACGACCTGATCCAGCTGTTGCTGCACCTCGTTCTCTGTCCGGGTAATCCGTAGCTGCTCCTGTTGGATTGCTGCCAGATCTGATTCCAAACGCTGGATAACCTCCACCATTTGTGTCTGCTCAGCGTTTAGCTCCTCTTGCCGGCTAGAACGTTGCTGCAGTTCAACTGTCAGAGCTTGCATCTGTTGCTCGCTATCCGATTGCCTCAATTGAATTTCTGTTGCTTGAAGCCTGATATGGGCCAGCTGATCCTCCGAATTCTCCCGATCCCATTCCAGTTGTTCCAACTGATCCTTGAGATCCTTCTCTTCACGCTTGTAGTAATCCTCCAGTTGAAGCAGGGAGGAGGCATACAATTTCCCGCCCTCCAGAAGGCGTTTCCGGTTATCCTCATATCGATCCAAGCTGGACTTCTGTATATGTAACCACTGTTTTTTGTTACTCACATTGGTTTCAGCCTGAATCAGCGTTTGTCGTGTTTCCTGCAATTGTTCCACACTTTCTTCCCAATTCCGCTGCACTGCATCTATGCCATGCATTTCTGCAAATATCCGAAACCGCTCCTCCGAATGCATGATCGCGAACTGATTAACCTCCTGCTGATACCAGATCAAGTAGAATAAATCAGGGTCAATTTTGTATTTGTACTCCAGATCTCTCTTATATGCCGTAAAATTATATTGCCGATCCCCTGAGCTATATCGGGTTTCGTGTGACCACTCTCCAGGGCGATCCCCCGAATATACAACATACTCCCTCTTTATAGGCTGCCCCGATCCTGGCTCCTGTGAAATATATATCGCAAATTCGATCCATTCAGGAGCGTCGATCCTCATGTTGCCTTCGTTGCGAAATAACAACCGGATCTGTGCATTCCAGGTATGATCCGGTAGCAGATTCCGGGATTTCAACCCTTCCAGTTCTACTTTGGATGAATACAAGACCGCTCCCATGCAATACGTGATCGTTGATTTCCCTGCCCCATTAGGCCCAGTAATCAATATATGTTCCTGTCTGCCCGACAAATCCATTACCGTATTGTCATAGTCACGAATTCCGGCGAACCACATTTTATAAGGTATCATCTCTTGTTATTCCGCTCCTTGCTGTTGAAGATTATATCTTTTGAAGAATTTCATGACTTCTTCTTTATTCAACTGGGTCGATTGACTGAATTCGACTGTACGGCGCAAAAATGAATCGGAAAACATATGTACACCTATCGCCGTTAATTGATAAGCCTTTTCGGGTGAACGGGTATCATATTCCTCAATAGCACCAATTTTACGTAAAGGATCCAGATTCATGAGCAATCGCTGGTTAGCCTTGGTCGTTTCATGTCCAAATGCATCCAAGAGTTGGTCAAACAGTGTATACTCATGCTGCAATACTTCTTGTTGATAAAACATGAACAATAATATCGCAAGACTTTCCTTCGAAAGTGTACTTCGGGCTGCTCTCGCTGGAACTCTCATCATGACGACAAGCTGATCCCGATCCTCATCATAGATCAATTGAAAATAACGGCTTACGCCCTGATTCACTCGCTGTATAAACGAATAAAAGGCATCCTCCTGACCTGCAATATACAGTTGTTTCTCAACCTCTCGGCGAGACAAGCCAAAGTTCCCTGCCCTAATCGTGGCAGACGAAGAAAACAACAGGTTCATAAACACCAGCTCTTCCTGTTCTGTAAGCATACCTTTGAGTGCCTGCATCACATGAAGAGCGTTAACGTTGCCTGTGGCCTGGATTCCCTGCTCTTGGTTTACCTCTTCAGAAGATATATTCGTTTGCTCATCTGTCATTCTGATCCTCCTTTCGTAACTTACGGTTGGTTATCCTTTGATTTCGATCATCAGGCTCGATCCAGTCCCATAACTTAGCATACGGTGGACCTGATGCGACGGAATTGCTCTGTTCCATATCCAGTGTTTTGTTACCAATCAGGGCGGAAATGGCAGTCAGCGCATTTATTGCGTCGCCCCATTCAGCTGATGTAGCTTCGATAATGACCTGTTCTAAAGGTGCTTCTTCCACAGCAGCCATATATTGCTCAATTGCTTCTGTCTGAATCATGGATTTGGTCAATAACCACTCGGTATCTCCCATCAATTCATTTAGTTGCTCAAGTGATACTTCTTCTTCTACAAACAGCAATTCAGCCGGATCGGACATATCTATAACTTCAGTAAAAGGTTCGTATGTTTCCAGGTACTGTACTGACTCACCCACAGCTGCACCGGATAAAGGCGAGGCAAATTTAACAGGGATCCATAAACCATCCATCGCTTCATCAGCATACTGGTTCTGTTCCATAAAACTAAGTAGCTGGTAAACATTAGGCGTGTCAGAATCCAATGGAGGATCATACATATCGACAATAAATTCACGAACTTTCTCGGGATGAATCGTAGACGACAACATGGTTTGTTGCATGGTTGTGAATTTCAAGTACTTATTAATCATGCCTATACTCAAGTGGGTTCCTTCTGCTAATACGGCTGTTCCCTGCTGCATCAGATGACTTAATACAAGACTGTCTTCCAGCGTCTGAAACTGATGAAGCCGCTCATTCAGTTTCTGCTCAAGTTCCTGCATAAGCTGATGTATGATTTCAAGTTGTGGTAGCGCATTGCGATCAGCGAGTAATTCCAATTCTCTTTCCCTCAGTAATTGAAGTGCATGTTCCACATTACGGATCATGCTTGCGATTTTATTGCCTCCAGATATACCGTGATCGTCATACGCCTCACTATGCTCGGCATCTCGTCTCGCTTGAAAAAGAGATCTACCAATATCATCATGCATGTAGTAGGCCAAAGAATCATTAGCCAAGCGGATCAGAGCATCCATCATTCGCTTACCCACATCTCTCATCTTGATCTGCCGAGTCTGCTTCGAAATCCAGTTATGCTTAACGAGCACACCTACAATCTGTTCTACTTTCTTGATCTCAGGTGGCTCAGCATCATTATATTTATTTCGATAACGGTAGTAGAGCGTGCTTGCGTTCTCGATCGGTTCATCCAGTCCCAGTGCAGCCTCATTGACCAACTGGATGATCCGTAAAAATCGTAATATTTCGATGGGTGTTTGAAAAAAATTCTGGGACCCCAGGTCACTAAGAACACCGGATAAGGAGGAAATATCCCGCATGGTCTGAAGAAGTTCGGGTGCTGAATCCCTATGCTGAAATATAGAGATTAAAGATTGATCCACTTGGTCCACTCCTC
Source organism: Paenibacillus sp. GL_099_B (assembly GCF_057835695.1). Classification (NCBI taxonomy): domain Bacteria; kingdom Bacillati; phylum Bacillota; class Bacilli; order Caryophanales; family Paenibacillaceae; genus Paenibacillus; species Paenibacillus sp. GL_099_B. The sequence continues at coordinate 1,079,392 of NZ_CM174430.1, read as the reverse complement.
CCGATTGCCAAGTACCTGCTCCTGCTCCAAATTGACGGTTGCCAGCAGTGTTTGCATGTATGTTGTATATGCATTCTGATCTTCATACACCTGATGATCGTGAGATATAAATTTCAACACAAGCCCGTGCCCAGCAACGGCAGCGGCCATCTCTCCTGCAATCAGAAGTCCATCCGTATCATAGTCACTCCACAGAATAGCTTGTTTAATCGGACTGCCTTCTTCTTCAAGCAACCGTTGAATGAATGTCCTGTGTGAGCTACGAATATGCCCATCTATACATACAACAAGAGACTTCGTTTTTTCCACAAAACCGAAATCAGCGGCCATTCGGGTAAGCAACGCCCGATTCTCCACCAGCCAGAGTGTCTCAGCCTTTGTTCTGTAATATTCCTGGGCAATGGACAGATCCGTCAACGCGTGAACAGGGCCGGCCTTGTATGAAGACCACTGTCCTTCCAGGTGACCTGCAAAATACAAAGGCGTTATCTTACCCGGACTGATCATGCCCAGCAACTCTGCTGATGTGCCTGAGCTATGTTCAAGCCATGATATGAATTCCTCCCGATGCATATCAAATGCCTTAGAACCTCCAATGGCGCCATAATAGCGGGAACCGATCTCTTTCCAGTCAAAGACGTCAGTAGATACCGAAATCTCTGTAACCGCAAGCATGAAATGCAGCCCTTTTAGTCTCTTTCCAGCATCCCAACGAGAAGGGAAATGTTCGCTCCCCAGCATTTTGGCAACGTCCCATCCCATACTCTCATTAAGCAGGAGTACAAGCTTACAGAGATCACGTCCCCTTCCGGTTGGATTCTCTTTGAATATGTCCATCAGACTTCTTGCACGTAATTGATATTTCTCCAGTTCAGCCGATTGAAGCTGTTGTTCAAGCAACGCCCGCCTTTCCCTATCCCTGAATAGACGATACCCCATCCGATAATGGACACGTTCCACCGTCTTTCCATCTCGCTTCAATCGAATTTCCTTGATAATCCATCCCTGTTGCATCAGATCAAATGCTTCTGCTTCATCCATTTCCGCTCTCTTGCCTGGTGTCCATCCTTGTAGAATGGACGGAGCATATACATTTTCCGAGTAGCAAGTTTGGCTCCCGCCCTCTGCATCTTCTTCTGGAAAATCCAGAGCCAGAATAAGTGTACCTGTATGACGGAATGTCCGGGCCGTTTTCCGAATAATGTGAAGTTCATGAAGTGACGAATCCCCCTCGGGCCCCGTCCGTGGGGGAGTTATGCTTCTTAACTCCTCGCCGTTCTTCAATAAATAATTTGTTATGTAATTGAATACTGCCTCTGATTTACTCATTATGTGCTCAATCCCCGTTTACTAGATTACCTCTATTGTATCAGCTATAAGCAAACCTGTATAAATCTGATGCTGATTGAATCGGATTTAAACTCGATGCCGTCATCATGTCGTGTTGAGTTATTATAGAATCGTATATAAATATGGTACACTCACTCTAGTCAACCCCCCATCTGCATGAAAGGAGTCATGAATATAATGAAATTACTTATCGAAGAAGCACGTCCATTGTACGAAGCAGCCAATCGTTTCAAACAACAAACTTGCTGGGAATGGCTAAGTAGCGCCCATATTTTTGGTGTCCAGGACCCGGAATCCGGACAGATTGGCTATTGCAGCGTCATGGGCAACGGAGGCGAAATGTATGGAATGGCTATCTACTTAGGGACAGAGGGGCTGAATACCTTGTTTGAACTGATGCAAGGAGACATAACTGACGACCCTGTTTTTACCCAGCACTGCCTGCTGTTGTCCTTTGACAACCGGGACGAACTCTCAACCGATGAATACAAACAGTTAAAGGCGCTAGGGTTCTCCTACCGTGGACGCAACGCTTGGCCTACCTTCCATCTATATGAACCCGGATATGTACCAGGCCCTGTTCTGGAAGCCAAAGACCTCCGTTTCTTTGCCACTTGTGTTGAGCAAGCCATTGAAGTCGCTTCAGCCGTACAGACAGACCCGGATCAGCTCTTCCCGTCAGATCAGCGACTGTTTCTCACACGTGTGCCAGAGCCTTCGTCTGACGGACAAGCATTGATATGGAGCAGCCAGTGGGTTGAACCTCAGCCTATCGTTGCAGAAGAGCAATCAACGCCTAATTTCGTTGACGAATTTCAACAAGCGCGTCTGCGCAAGCTTCCTTGCCCGCCGGAATCATTCTGGGAATTCGGATTGTTCTATCTGCCTACGCCCATTGCAGATAAGAAGCGTCCCTATTACCCTCAAATTCTCATCATCAGCGAGCCAGCCACCGGCATGATTATCCATTCTGCCATAGCAGAACAGACACGCAGTTCGCAGCAATGTGCAGAAGAATTCGTTGACCTTCTTTTGCAGAGAGAATACAGGCCATCCCGTCTGGTCCTCTCGCGACCAGAATTGGCACAAGCCCTGTTGCCCTTGCTTACCGCCATCGATATTGAAGTGTACACTGCGGACAGGCTGCCCCTGATTGAGGAAGTTTTACAAGAAATGAATCAGTTCATGCATTGATCCTTCTGCTTGGAATAACAAAAAGCGGTTATCCATCCTGACCGTAGTCCAAGACGATAACCGCTTTATTCCATCCGTATGTTCCAAAATTACCCCGCGTGATCAATCAACGCATTCAAACATACAGCGCCTTGCTCGCGCACGTTCACTACAATAATCGGCGTATCAAGCATGCCGTGCATCCAGGACATATATTCCTCGACTTTGTCGTTAGGAAGAATCGTCAGAATGACCCCTGCGAATCCACCGCCGTGTATACGGCAAGCGCCATCGCCCAGGTTTTGCAGATAATTCTCTGTCAGTGCTAGTGCAATACCGATCTCCTGTTCCTTCACCGAACCGCTCTGGTATACATTCTGGAGCCACTTCCAGGAAGAATTCCCGGACGCCGTAATCAGATTCAGGAAGTCAGCAAAACGCCCTTCACGCAGCGCCTGCACCTGACCATCCACCCGATTGTTTTCCTCCAGGAAATGCAGCGCACGCAGCACCGCACGATCCCCTGCTGCTTCACGTACCTGCTTGAGATTGGCGTAGATCGCCTCGGCTGTAATTTCGCGGACATATTCGCTGCCCAGGGCTTTAGCAACCGCTCTCATCTCATAAGGTACAGCAGCGTAATCCTCCGTCAGATCCGCGTGATTCCCACCTGTGTTTACAATAACCAATGAGTAACCGTTTTGTTGGAAATCCCATTGCACAGGCTCAATGACAGGCTCTGCCGGGTTCTCAAAATCAATCGCAATCAGCCCACCATAGGCACAAGCCATCTGATCCAGCAGACCGGACGGTTTATTCCAATAGTGATTCTCCGCATACTGACCAATCTTGGACATCACCACCACATCCATCGACCCATTGTTATAGAAATGATTCAAGATCGTACAGATCAGCATCTCGAACGATGCCGAAGAGCTCAGCCCTGAGGCCGAGAAAACGTTACTGGAGATGTATGCCTGGAAGCCGCCCACCTTGTATCCAAACTTACCAAATCCCGCAGCCATACCACGAATTAACGCCGTAGTGCCATCGTCTTCTGTCTTCGGTGCCAAATCCGTGAGATCGATTACATATTTCTGTTCATAGCCTTCCGAATAAAAGGTAATGACCGAATCCGTCGTTGGCCTAGCCACAGCAATTGTATCCAGCGTAATACTGCCCGCTAACACCTTGCCATGGTTATGATCCGTATGGTTGCCCCCAATTTCGCTACGTCCAGCCGCGCTGAATAACTTGCTGCCCTCTTGTACGCCAAAATACTGTTCGAATGATTCATTGAGCCTCGTGTAACGTGCTGTCTGTTCTTCTAGTTGTTGCTGACCATACATTTGGGCAAGCAACGCTTGGCCTGAAGTAGATTGAATCAGTTCCAATGGTTGAGTGTTCATTGATAATCCTCCTATGGATATATAGCATTTATTTTTCTGCCGTAGATGATGATCAATACGGGAACGATTCATGCCCGTTTACTCTCCCATTATCTCAGCTTCGTTTCGGAAAAGGTAGGGTAGAATTGAAAGTTTGTAAGCGTTTTTTAAAGACATTCTCATCTTATTTCATCAGTTTTAACTTCAATCTGATCAACAATAAATTCATTGTCGGCTTTATCGAAGGTATACGTGATATTGAAGTCACACACATATGTAGGAGATATACCAATAGACCCAGGAAGACTTAATTTTATTTTGTGATTATCCAATGTATAAATAACTACACCGCCGAAAGCAAGCTCATCTTGATGGTAGTCTGGTGCTGGATCAAAATCATAATTGAAGTTACCTACTTGCCCTTGTGAATTCACTGTAATCGCTAATGTACCATCAACATTTTTAGATACACGCGATTCAATATGCTCAGCAACAATATCCTCATAACGCTGTACTTTAATTTCCGATAAGTTATCGGAGTTAACGACATGAATTTCATAGATATTCAAGCCTGTCCCTCGGCCAATCTGAATGATTACTATAGCCTCTTCCTTACCATCACCGGTAAGATCGGTATAAAATAACTGCGGCTCCGTTCCCGAATGATGAGAAATGCTCCAATCAAAATCTTTTGTGCGCCCATTTATATCTAGAGTTACTCTTTCAATTGCATCTTCCGTTTCTTTAATTGCATAAAGTTTTACTTGTTCATCCTCAGAAGATCCAATTAATTTCAATTTTGAATTTGTTTCTTGTTCTGGCTTCGTTGATACCTGTTTAGTGGGAGACACAACCCGTTCCTGCTGTACAGCGCCTAACGATTCGGTTTGGCATCCCCCAAGAAAAACTGCGCTCAACAACATCAATGAAGCTATTTCTTTTATCAAATCCATGTCCCCTCTCATCTAATTAGCTAAAATTAATCCAATGAATTCAACTGAATTGTTACCTTCCTCGTTTCACGATCATTAGAATCAAACCAGTCTTTAAGTACGTTATATTCACTTGTTTTTAATGCCGCTGTTTCAATCGTGAAATGGTTATTGTCTAGCCAATCATAAGAGATGATGGGCCAGGTCGGTTTCAATATGAATGCTTCTTCCAAATCAGTTGATGCATATGGGATGATTTCTAATTTTTTGAGATCCACGGCAACAAGGATTTGTCTCTTGACCAGACCACCTTCATCATAAGCATACCGAATCAACACCTGCTGATAATCAGAGGAAAGTTTATAATCTTGTAAAATACCCTCAGGCATCGGCAAGCTATGGGTCCCTCTATCATCAGTTTTCACGAAAAGGGTAGAGCAAGCTTTGGTTCCACATCCATACTTTAGCATCGAATATGTTTCCGAAGAAGGCACCTTCAATACCTCCAATTGTGTACGATCTATTTCAGTTTGGAAGTCCCATTCGTTCAACAGGTAGTGCTTATACTCTGGGACATCGTTAAGAGATAATTGTAGGGCTGCTTCTTCATTCATGATTTCAATGATATTGGGTAATGAAGATGCTTGATTATGCATGCCTGGGGAGTTGGAGTCGTTTCCCATTTCCGTCTGATATGCGGAAGATTCCAACCTATCAAACCATAATATAATTACCGCTGAAGTAACGAGTACAACAAACAGTAGTAACAAAAGAAATTTCTTTTTCATAGCACTCCTCTTTCGCGCATGGTTTCGATCCAGAACCAAATGAATTATACTACAAAGATATCCATTTTTGGTGTCGGATCGGTTTCAATGTTGTTTTCATGTGATAACCCATTATTCAGGTTAAGAGGTGAATCTATGAACGTTATTTTAAACAATGAACCAGATAAACGTCGTATTAACGTAGCCATGCTTATGTATCTCATATTAATGTTTTTATTTTATGGCATTTATGTTTCCTTGGAATCGGATCGGATAGCTCAATCACAACAGTGGACTTCCGGTGGTTCCATAAGCGACCAAGCGATCGAGTCAATGAGTCAGCTGGGAAGATGGACGTCTATCACTGAATCGCTGTTCCTCGTTCTTTTCACACTGGTGATGATCATGATGATTACCTGGTATCGAAGTAATGTAAGAAAATTACTCCCTTTTGCCTTATGGAATGTCGCTTTGTTTGTTGGGGTTGGTGCGTTCAGTTTGGTTGGTTCACAGGTCACGTCAATGTCCGTTGGCAACCTGGCACAACCTATCTTCGTACCCGTGTTTCTGTTGGCTGCGTTGTTCATATATGTGTTGTGGGGATTAAAAAAACGTGGATAATGTGTGTGAGGCGATTATAAACGTTTAAAAACTTTGGTTGTTTTCTCCATAGATATCTGTAGTGCAGCCAAAGTTTTTTTACATCTTACCTTAAAATCGGATCGATTAATGCACTTGAACGTATCACAAATTCTCTCCTTGACTGTTACGTAGGGTCATACTTGATAATGGGCTCAAGTTCACCTAAAGGAGAGATTAATGATGAAGATTACCGCGTTACGCTCAGATAAAATCTATAAAGAGATCATCAAGGCTGCACCTGATGACAAATTGGAGTTATACCGCGAGCACATGATGAGTCCTTTCATGAACAAATGGAACATTCAACAAATCCCGTTTCGCTCTCAAGAGCCTCACGGCTTCGACGTGATTATGATGAATAACTTTATGAATATCGCTCCCGCAGATATCACACCTGAGATTAAAGCATCGTTAGCAGCGATCTCGTCTGAAGCATTTTGGCAACAGTGTCATGAAGCTGTTCGTACAAGTCTATCCACCTTTACAGATCACGGGATTGAGCTATCGGTCTCCGAGTATCTATATACGATTTTATTAGGCGATAAGAACAGTCCATCACTCACCATGAACGAAGGCATCAGCGGAGATGGTGGAATTCCGGGTTATATTATTGCGAACCTGATCCCCAATAGCTATACTCTACCTCGTATGCAATCGGTGTTGGCCCATGAATGCAATCATAACGTGAGGTATCAATATATCCAGTGGAATCCTCAGATTACGCTTGGCGAGATGGTTGTTAGCGAGGGGCTGGCCGAGAGCTTTGCGACATCTCTGTATGGAGAAAAGTTGAGAGGCCCCTGGGTAGGCAAAACGGACATGGAGACATTGAATACCTTAATCAAACCCAAGATGAAAGACCAGCTGCATGTCACCGGTTTTGACCAGATTAATCCGTACTTGTACGGCGATGAACTTGCCATAATGCAAAATTTCACGCCCGTAGGTATGCCCTATGCGGCTGGCTATGCCTGCGGTTATCATTTAATCCAATATTATCTGAACAAAACAGGTACACCGATTACCGAAGCAACCATCACTCCGGCAAGTGTCATTCTTGCTGAAACAAAGGACTTTTGGAATGAAGACACCCTATTTCACCGTTAAAGATATCATTCAGATTACCGGCATTACCAAACGCGCATTACATTATTACGATAAAACGGATCTCTTAAAACCGAGCAAAGTCGAGGACAATGGCTATCGGTATTACGATCAAGAGGCACTGGGGAATCTGCAGATGATTCTCTTGTTCAAAGAAATGAATTTCTCATTAAAAGACATTGCAGCCATGATGCAACTTTCCAAAGAAGAACAAAAAGATATCCTAAGAGAGCATCGCAGTACACTCGTTCAACGAAAACAAAAGCTCGAAACCATCATCGACCAATTGGATGAGTATGTGGATGGAACGGATATCTCTCATCTTAATCTGTTTGATGACTCTTCCATTCTGTCCATTCAAGAACAATATGAATCCGAGGCAAAGTTCGTCTACGGAGATACCGAGAAATATCAGGAATTCGAAGCTAATGTGAACCGACTGTCCAAGGAAGAGCAAGAAAAAGTATACCAGCTGTTTTCGGTCAACATGGAGCAGGTATTTCGGGAGTTGGCGCAACATCAGGATCTATCTCCTGCTTCTGATGAGGTTCAAGCGTTAGTGCGTGAATGGAAAAGTTGTCTGGAACAGTTTATGGTCTGTGATGCTGAGATTCTGAGGTGTATTGCAGAAGCCTATACCACCGATCGTCGATACGCGGGTTATTTTGATCAGTTTGGCGATGAGGAATTTTTGAGATTTTTGTATCAAGCGATTATGGTTTTTGTGGAGGGTGAGGAAAAGTGATTTTGTGTGAAGTGAGAAAACATCACTAAAAGAAATATATGCATGAACTAGGCTCAGGAGGTAACTCGATGCAAATGTTTCTTCATATGGCTATACACTTGATTACGGGCGGAACGATTCTATTACTTTTTCTAAATAAGCGGTTATCTCTTACTAAAGACTATATAATTACTATTGTTTTGGGTTCTATTATTGCTATCACTCCTGACATCACTAAGTACTTTGGTGATATATTGTTACATTCTCTTGCTATGGTCCCCTTAATTGGAGCTGCATATGGCTGGATCATCTATAAAACCTTAAACGTTCGGTTCTTCTGGGCATGGATAAGTACGATGGCCACATTATTCATCGGGCATCTTCTTATAGACCTTCTTGGTAATGGAATTAATTTGTTCTATCCTTTTACGAATCAAGAACAGAATTTCGCGATCTTGGGATCAAATAATGAACTCATCATTTCTGCGTTGTTAGCCATTGCCACTACAATCACATTAATTTATAAAAAGGTTAAACCCATTGCAATAGTTTTAATAGTACTAGCGGCTTCATTTGTTGTAAGCTTAGGAATTTCTAATGCAATAATAAGTTATTCTTTGCAACAAAGTTACTCCTTTAATGATCCACAATATATTATCGTCTATCCGGATAACACCCCATTTCACTGGAACTATTATGTAAGAATTGATGAACTCACTATTATTTCCGGCAAGGGAAGTTATTTCACAGTGACAAAATAATCCCGGACGCATGATGCATCCGGGTGATCAGTTCAGCGGCCAAGTTATCTGTAATGAGTTGAGTTTAACGTTAAGCTTAATCGACATCGATCAGATACACCCGCTCCTGAAATCCACCGCGCGCCTCGGCTTTGTCTGCCCGCAGCTTATCGAGTTGGGCCGCATTCGCCCCATGCACTTCCGCCAACGCCCGGATGACCTCCAGCATGTCGGCTAGTTCTTCCAAAGATTCCTGATCACTCGCTGCACTTACGTACTCCTCCGACTCTTCTTGCAACTTCGTTCTTAATTCTTGCTTGTACTCCTCCGGGTCCAGAATGCGTGTGCGGCATTCCTTACCGCTGGATGTGATAATATGCGGAATCTTGTCCCGCACCAATTTGTTATATGTAGGCATGTGGTATAACATCCTTTCTGCTCTTGAAGTCTCCCAGCCTCGATCCAGAATCTCCCTTGTTGCCATTATACAAGTTGCTATGTGGAGGGATGGGTTGATTTAATAGAAAATAATTAACAAACACACCAACGGGCACGCCGTCAACAATGCCGCTGTAAAACTGATCTGTGCCGCGACTCGTCCTCCGGTAAACTCTTGCCGTGAAAAGAACATCCAGATCGAGAGGTACGTAGCGCATAGTGGGAATGAAATTATCCCGCTAAACGTACTCGGTTCCATATACCCAATCATCATGCTTTTACCAATTAGGATTAGAGTAACCAATTCCAATATAGATAATATGAAAAACATGATAGCAATTACTCTTTTCAAAATGTACACCTACTTTCCAGATGCAAAGCAAAGAGCATCCTTTGTAATTTCTGCATCATATATCCTTTATATGGATGATGTCATCTTGTAAGCGTAACATAGATTAATCAATCTTACTCTGATGAATTATCATTCAATCGAGTGGCTAACTCCTCCAATATATCTTCAGTTCGTTGAAAAAGCTTTTCGATGTTGTTCAGTTCTAGTGGCTGGTCATATGGGTAATCCGCTAGGGATGACATATGTTGCATCGTGCCGATGAACAAAGCGATATCCAATCCGGGTTCAGTGTCCGTGTGCACTAAAGGCAATATTTCATTCATGGTGAGTTCTTTCGGTGGATGAACTGAATGATACTTATGGATATAAAGCGCCTTAATCATGGAGACTAGAGCCCAATCACATAGAATTAGGCAGGCTTTAAACTGATTGTGATTACACATGATGGCGGCAAGTTTGAGATGATACTTAGCATGTTGGTGATAGGCCATTATTGTGGAACGTAGCATATGATAAGCAGGAATGTGTTTGGACCTAGGTTGTGTGGAGATATCATTGTCTTGCAAACGTGGGGTAAAATCTACTTGGTGATTACAATGTGCTTCGGTTATGGACCAATTTCTTGCCATTGTCATCCCTCCAAAGAGTTAATACCAGTATTATACAATAAAATGATACATATAGTAATCAAATAAATTATTTGTATTCTTCGTTTGGTGTTTACCTTGAGGAAACTTGTCTACACTTTTGAACATAGAGAGGTGAATACCATGAACGAGGACAGAGAAGTTTTGAAGCTGGTCGGAGCCAGAATTCGTGCACTACGCAAAGAAAGAGGGTATTCACAGGAATCCCTCGGAGAAAAAGGTGGATTTCATTTTTCATACATAGGACAGATCGAACGTGGTGAAAAGAACGTTTCTTTGGTGAACTTGGCAAAGATCGCTGAATCTTTGGATGTTAATTTGATTCAATTATTTGCTTATCTGGAAGAGGACTTTCACGTCACAGAATCAGAATTACAAATTAAAGAACTTGTAGACATGTTGAGAGATGCCTCTCCAGAGAGTATTCACCTCACCAAAAATGTGATACGTGAGATATTGAAGGGATCTTGAACATATAAAAAACAAAGACAAGGCGGCTATAAGCTGCTTTGTCTTTGTTTTTTATATCTGACTCAGATTACTTTCGTTTTTCGGCAATTTGGGAAATTGCTGCATCCCCAAAATTCCGATCCTGCTTTATTCTTCCGTTTAACCATTGCAGCACCACAACTACATTTAATTTTAGATAATACTTTAGAGGAAACCTGCTCCTTCTTAATCGGTTCAACTTTTACTTTTTTACTGGAAGGCGTCCATTTTCCCCAACTGCGAAGCTTGCTGTCTACTAAACCACCGTGCCAATAATCCACTTTGAATTGATCGGCTTCTTTTCTTGCTGGACCCGTAAGATCAGATGTGGTCACGATTAGAGACAAAATACAGTCATGATTTCGTTTCGCACCTACCAACTCACGAACAGTCATTACTTGCACCTTGTTATGGTCAGCATAACATTTTGCCTGAACCGCTGTTTTTTCACCACGCTTATCCGTTATAACCAGATCTACTCCTCCATCTTTACCCCCAACGCCTACTTCTTTTACAGTATAACCATTGTCTCTAAAATAGAGTGTAAGTAAACGCTCGAATTCGGCTCCCGTCATTTTATCTAATGGTAATGTTAAGATCCCTTCGTCAGATCTGCACGTAGAGGAAGCACGATTAAATCCGTTACTCACAGCCTTTTTGGTAGTCTGTTTCTTTCTTGGGTTGGACTTTCTTTTTTTTCTTTTTAGAAGGCTGTAATAGTCCAGCAACAACTGATAATGCAACAACACCAATAACGAGCCATATTATTTCATTCATTCACTTATTCTCCTTAGAACTTATAAATATATAATCGAATAACCTTTTAGATGGCTTTCATACTCTTAGCAATACGAAGTATAGTTTTTTCGTTTTTATTAAAAAAATCTCTTGATACTTTAACGTAGTAGGTATATTTAATTTCATCATCAGACATCCAGGATAACTCCAGTAAAACCATTCCATCCTCATAACCGACCCACATATCTGCCTTTACTCCGCTATCAAGTTTTAAACTTTGATATTTCATCGATTCTGATACTGAATCTTCTATACCTTCGAAAACGTGACTGCCATATGCTCGAATATCAATATCTGGGTTGCCCACATATAGCTGCTTCCCATCTCCATTATCTGATTCCTCTCCTGCTATCCAATCACCGGATAACTAATACTGAAGCCGAATCTGCTGTTATGATAGGTGATCCACTCCACATTGCTTTTCTCATTTTCAACACTCTTATATGTACTTGACTCAGTAGTTATATTATTTTCTTTGTTATTCAGATCGGTACTAGGATCACAACCTGTAATTACAATGATCAACATTATGACTAGTAAATACTTCATCGTATTATTCTCCTATCCAATTAGCTCTATGGCAGTAATTTCATTTCTTCTGAACTAAGGAAGTCTAATAAAGAAGCGTTTTCCGAAACCCAATGTAGAAGTTTTTTCTGTTCCAAGCTCCATTTTAAAAATAGAAACAAATATTAGATCTTGTTGCGTAGTAACGCCATTTATAACTGGACTCCCAAACAAACTGATTCCTGCACTGACCCATTCATTATCTGACTCTTCTATTGAAGAGTTTACGACCCACTCAACGAAATCTTCTTTGCTTGGATTAGTCACGGCAAGCAAAATCAATATAAATCCCATTACAATCCAAAATTTATAATTTCCACTTTTATTACTTGAGGTATGTACTTCATCACTTTCCATGTCTTTATCACCTTCCGTGTTCATCTCTATTCACACGTAGTTCTAATAGATCAGAATATCGAATGAGAACTAGGCTTATAGAATCATTATCCAACATAAATCCATATATTCCCACCATTAATTACTATAAAACCTGCTTTTCACAGCAGGTTCCTCGCGTTGCTCTGTCAAACAATACACTTATTCGCCACAGCCACCATCTTCGCAAGCATCTCTTGTCGCAATCGCCACACAAAGCTCATCAGCATGCTTCCATTGTGACTCTCTGATTGTCATAAACAGAGATGTATTATCACAATACCTGTGAAAATACATCCGTTTATTACTCTTAAAACTTCTAACACTTCTATCCAAAAGACTCTTTGTTCATAAAGAAATTACTTCTCAATTAGATAACGTATTTTCCCTACAATGTTTTCCTTATCTAAAACAGATATAGTTATAGTAGAGCATTCATTTGTTTTCTTAACTAAATCTTCAACATACTCCTGAATTGATTTATTCTCCTTTTGGATAATATCTCTTACTCTATTTGCGTAATAGGAAGTTAGAATCCCAGACATTAAATACTCATATGTGATCTCTGGTAACTTTAAAACCAAATATTCTACAATTCCTTTCCCAGGGCGCTCATTATAGAATAAGGCATAAAAATCCTTCTCTGATAAATTAAAATGAATGTTACAAAAGAAAACTCTATAATCATCTTCATAAATGTAATCTTCAGTTGTATAGGATATATTTCTACAAAAATAAATCAAATGGCTTACAAAAAAGTCTACTTTTAATAACCGGGGTGAACTAACTATATCGCTTAAAAGATCTATTTCCCACCTTCTGTGATTCGTATTCTTAACTTGCGTAAAATCAAAATCGTAAAAACCAATAGGATGAGAGTTTCTTTCTGAGAATATATATATAAATTCAAGAAACTTTGTGGGTGAAAGATATCTTTCCATCAAACATCTTTCTATAATCTTTTCGTTAAATCTAGATATATTAATATGTTGACTAATCCATATTATTAGGTCTTCCTCTATTTTGCGACCAATGTTGCTCTTTCTGATCCTATGACAAACGTAGCCCAAAATAGCTTTACTATAGATTGCCTCCCTATTCCACTCAGGCTGAACAATTCGCCTGAAAAAAACAACCTCATTTTTCCATTCCCACGAAGGACCAGTGTATAACATATGATAAAAAACTAAAGTGACTTTATATTTCAATTTCAATTTTCTCGTCAAAAACAGAACATATTTTTTATTTTGTTCAGTACACTCCAAATTAATCATATAATCAATGATTATTTCACTGGTTTGTTTATCCATAAATTCACTGTTATAACTAGAACTGATAGCCCCCCAAAAGTGAGAATACTCATTGTTCTTTATGCTATCAATGAATTTATTGTATAGTCCTAGTAACTCTATCAAATACTTTTCATAACTATTTGAAAAAAACGTCTCAAATTCATTTGATATTTTTGTTGTATTATTAAATAAATCTAGAGCATAATCGTAAAATTCTCTTCGTGTAATCCAATCGTGCACTATTTCAACATCATTGTAAGACAAAACTTTTTTCTTTATCTCCAAGGGCAATGTAAAATAATTTTCAGGATATGATCTATCATTGCTGTATGTAGAGAATACATTATAAATCTTTTCGTATTTACCCTTATCCTTCTCGATTACGAGAGAATTATTAATAGCAATAGCCTGAAGGTTCCAAATGTTCAATAAATCACTAAGACTCAAATCTATTTTTGTTTCCTCAATTTTTTTATATAGCATTTTAAAAAAATTATATATAAAGTACGGTTTATAATTAAATTCATCATGTTTACAAATTGAAAAAAATTCACTGATTTTTTTGTTTGGTTTAGATGGATCTATTGAAAAGAAAATTTCATTGATTACATACATTAACATATCTCTCTGTTCCTCTTTAGGGACGGTCTTCAACTCTGCAAAAATGCTGTTAAGCAAAAAATCGCTGTTTTTTCTAAATGAATATTCAAAAGATTCTCTATACTCTTCTGAAATCTCATCCTTGATTAACATATATAAGTTCATTCTTCGGCTTTCTTGCATATTAAATAATGCCTTCATATTTCCAAGCGTTCTCAAGAAAATATTTAAATATAGCGAAAAAATTAACAATAAACATATCTCCCATGAAGCCTGTATAACTTCATTATATCTACTTGTACCAGTTAAACTTTCAATAGCTTTCTTTTCTAAAAATGGATAAACCGATGCATAAAGTATAAGAATTTTAAAAATTGTTGATGTAAATATATTGAAACCCAGACGCTTCAAGAAGAGTGTTTTTGTCATACTTCTACCCCAAAATTTATCATATTTATTTTGAAGTGCATAACCTATCGTAAACTGAAAGAAAGCATACAGAATCCCATATAACGTCAAAACACCAATAACTAAAGTTAAATAGCTCTCTTCATTACCAACACTAATGATCTTATACTTTTGTTGAAGAGCTATTAACATAACGATAACTATTGAAAGAATTATATTACGTATAAATTTTAATATTTTGAAATATAACTTTGCATTGTTAGTTTGTCTCAATCTAACTTCTATCTTGTAATATACTGGAATCAATAATGCTTTAATAAATAACAAACAAATCAACATATAAAACAATAACTCTTTGCTCTCTAATAAAAATCCAAAAATATTCATACGGTCTTTCCTTTCTACTTACTAATGTTATTTTTGATTATCAATTATATTCAAACTGTAACTCATCTTTTAGATATTACACTTGTCATACAATACACTTATTCGCCACTGCCACCATCTTCGCGGGCATCTCTTCCCTTAACCGCCACACAAAGCTCATCGGTTTGTTCCCTTCATGACTCACATAGTCCGCTTCACCCAGGAAGACAAATGGAGACGTATAGCCATGCTCCTCCTTATATTCCCGCACGAACAGCACGATTCGGTTACCCGTCTCTAGATGATGAATATACCGCTGCGCGGTAGCGGTGTGCTCGGACACCCGGCTCTGAGTCTGCCAGTGGAATAGCCGCTCGTTAATCGCATAGTCCTCGTACAGCGTTGAGGGTGAGAAGTCTTTGTCCGATTTGTTCAATGTAATGAAGAAGATATCGGTCTGTTCGTCGGTAAAATACTTCACGCCTTCACGGAAGGCGGGAGATTGCTCAGAATTCCAGTAACCGAAAGCGGCAAGCACTTGGTCGATGGAGTACATACAGTGGATATCCAGTGGACAAGTGTATGGGAACGAATTACTTTTATCCACAAATCGCAGATGAGCCAGATTATATTTGAAAATATCCACAAGCTCTGCTCGGAATGCCTCACAAGACAGTACACGCTGCACCCCCTCTTCGATGCTGCTCAGTCCTAGTTTCTCAGGCGCAGCCCGATGGAAGGTGTAATAGAACATGATGAGCATGCGCTGTTCATCCGCGGTAGTGGGTTCTTGGCCTTTTTCGATATAGTCGATCAGGAACGTCAGCCAGCTTCGGGAGTTAATCGTCAGCACCGACGGTAGTCTGCGGATATATTCCTCGTATTCATCTTCAATGGGTGCTTTTAATCCAGCTTCGGCCAACATGCCACGGAAATACCTTTTCCCTGTACGTCCACCATACAATTCAACCAGTGTCATCCCGTGATGCTCTACAAAATGAGCCAAGGTCAGCGGCAGTCCGGTGTCTTGCTGGAACGTTTGAAGCTTCTGGATCAACGCTCTGCGATTACGACTCATTTGCTTTAAGTTGCGCATAATGTATTCTTTCGCTTGCTTTTCCAATTGAATGAACGTGCCGCGTGGCAGGTTCGAGAAGCCGTTCTCGACGTAGTATGAGATGGAATGTTTAGTGGCGCCGATCAGAGCACGGAACTTATCTTGGAACCTGTACTCCTGATGCGCTTGCCCGATGAAGTCGAGCACAGTCAGGCACTCTTTGCCCTCCGCCATCCGTAGTCCACGTCCCAACTGTTGCAGGAATACGGTTAGACTCTCGGTAGGACGCAGGAACAGGATGGTATTCACCTCAGGAATATCCACGCCCTCATTGTACAGATCCACGACAAAGATCATGCGCAGTTCCCCGTTTACCAGTTGTCCTTTCGCAGAATAACGTTCTTGTTCGCTCGACCCGCCATGCAGGGCCATGGATGGAATGCCGGCTTTGTTAAATATTTTGGCCATATACATCGCATGATCCACCCCTACGCAGAACCCAAGCCCCTTCACATCGTCCAGATCGGTTACGTATTTGTTCAGACTTTGGATGATCTGGTTGGCACGGATTTTGTTATGGGTATAGAGCTTCTCCAGTTCGTTCAGATCGTAGCCTTTGCGCGACCACTTTACCTGGGATAGATCGACAGTATCGGTGACGCCAAAATACTGGAAAGGACTCAGTAGTTTCCGGTCAATGGCATCGGTTAGACGGATCTCGGCGGCAATCGTATGATCGAAGTAGGCGGTAATGTCTTTGCCATCCATCCGTTCCGGTGTTGCAGTAAGTCCTAGCAAAATCTTCGGTTCGTAGTGGGACAATAGCTTCTGGTATGAAGGTGCAGCGGCATGGTGGAATTCATCCACAATGATGTAATCGTAATAGTCTGGGCTAGTGATCTCCGTCAGCTTCATGGAGTTAAGACTCTGAATGCTAACAAACAAGTGGTCCAGCGCCTCTGGTCGGTGATTCCCCACATGCAGCTCCCCAAAGTTCATATCCTTCAGGATATACCGGAACGTGTCCCGGCTTTGCTTCAAGATTTCTTCCCGATGGGCGACAAAAAGAAGCTTGGCTCCTGCATGGCTTGTCCGGAAACGCTTATAGTCGAAGGCTGAGATGACCGTTTTGCCAACACCTGTGGCGGCGACGATCAGGTTGCGGGTTCGTCCGTACAGCGTACGCTCGGCGTGAAGCTGTTCCAGTACTTCTTTTTGATAATCGTAAGGCTGAATGTCGAGGTGAAAGTGGTTGGACTGATCTTTTTTACGATTCAGAGCCGCCTTCAACTGTGCCTCATGCCCTTCATCCTCAGCTACATATCGCGTAAATTCACGGTCATTCCAGTAACTCTCGAAGGTCGCTTCAATCTTGCGTAGCACGTCGAGTGAATCCTTCTCCGTTACCTTGAGGTTCCACTCCATACCACTGGTCAGCGCCGGGTTGGAAAGGTTGGAAGAGCCTACATAGGCTGTAGTGAATCCAGTATCGCGGTGAAAAATGTACGTTTTGGCGTGCAGCCGAGTCACTTTGGTATCATACGAAATCTGGATTTCGGTGTTAGGTAATTTGCTAAGTTCGGTAATGGCTTTGAGGTCGGTTGCCTCCATATAGGTGGTCGTGATAATCCGCAGCTTGCCACCGCTCGCCGTGAATTGTTGAAGCTGTTCCATCAGCAGGCGAAGCCCGCTGAACTTGATAAATGACACCAACCAGTCGATCCGATCGGCGGTCACGATCTCTTTTTGCAGCTCCAGTAACATACTCGGTTCGGACTTCGCGCCTGTGAATAATGAACTTTGGGAGATCGGCGTATCTGGACGAACGATTTTGGTATCCCGGACCGCACGAATGCTGTTCAGCTTGGAATACACATGGGTCAGCACTTCCCCCTGCTCATCCAGTTGCAATTCGTTGTATTCTTCTTCCCCAAGCGTGCCTTTCAGGGTAGCAATAATCTCATTACACGCTCGGATCTGTGCCAATACTGCCGTTTTATCTTTCGTCTGTTCCCGCACAATCTTGAGCGCTCGCCGGGTCACCGCCGCCAAATACGTGGACAGCAGCTTGCGCGCTTCCTCTGCATCCAACTTCTCGGTCCCAATGTTATACACATCCGGGTCCAGCTCCGAAATCTCCTGTCTGGTGATGGTGTTGATAAGCTGTTCATATATGCCTTGTTTCATGAATGTACCTCGTGTGGGTGTAGGATGGTTGTGGATAGTTCTCTATGTATATGGTGAGCTAAAATAATTGGTATAACTAAGTATTACTTCTACTATATTATCGTCCAGTATGGGAATAATTTCATTAGTTGTTTTGATATGACGGATTGTAATATGAAGTGCGACACCTACTGGAAATAAAAAATGGCTCATAGCCTGATTCGTGTAGAATGAAAGTTACCACACCAGCATTCACACAAGGAGAATCAGTCCATGAGTTATTCACATCTTAGCATAATCGAACGCAGCAAGCTAGAAATCCTACATCGACAAGGGAAAAGTGCAAGAGCCATCGCCGAGGAACTTGGTCGGCATCATACGACCATTTGCCGAGAGATCAGCCGGAATGTTCAATTACAATCTTATCAGGCAGAAAGCTCACAACAAGCTTATGTGCAGCGCCGCAAAGCTTCCGTATCCAAGGGTAGATGGACGAAAGCACATGCTGAAGAGCTGGAAGAGAAGTTGCACGCCACATGGTCCCCTGAACAGATCGTGGAGCGCTTTAAAACTGAAAATCGACCCACCGTATGTTTTAAAACGATCTACCGCTGGATCTATACAGGTCGTCTAACCAAAGGTGCTTTACATGTACTCCGGCACAAAGGTAAACGTCAGAAACCTGCGGAAACACGCGGTAAGTTTGCTGTAGGCAGACCCATTTCCCAGCGTCCGAAGGACGTTCGCTCTCGGGAAACATTTGGGCATTGGGAACTGGACACGGTGGTTTCGGGACGTGGAAAGAGCAAGGGTTGTGTAGCAACCTTCATTGAACGGAAAACACGTCTGTACACCGCGATTCAAATGCCCGATCGGACGGCTTTGTCGATGGAGATCGCCTTTGGCGTAGCCGCTGCTCAGTATCCTACTAAGGCTTTTCGAACCGCTACGGCAGACCGTGGCAAGGAGTTCGCCTGCTACGCGAACCTGGAACAAACACACGACGTACAGATTTATTTTGCTGACCCTTACTCTTCCTGGCAACGCGGTTCGAATGAGAATGCGAACGGCTTACTTCGAGAGTTCTTTCCCAAGGGCACGGACTTTATGCAAATATCAGATGCAACATTGGAGCGTTCGCTTCACTTAATCAACCATCGCCCCCGAAAATGTCTGGGCTGGAAAACCGCTCACGAATCTTTCATAAAGGAACTGTCGCACTTGGTTTGACAATCCGTCATATAAAAAAAGTGGAGTTCTTCCTATTGCCTCTAAACGGCAGGAGTACTCCACTTTGAATGTGCGTCTCATATCTAGTATCAATTGACTCTTCTTCATCATTTGTACCTTGGATTCAAAGCCTCTCTCCAAACGTCATCATCGACAAATTCAACATTTTTTTCTTGAAAATAACTCTGGGTCTCTTGCTCCAGATCATTCAAGATTTGGGGCCAATCGTTCTCGTTGATTTCCGTGGATCCAAAGTCCCCTACAACGTTCAGCCATCGATGGTTTAACTGCTGGTACTCCTCGATTCTGGCTTTAAGTTCAGGTGTTACAGGATAACTGGTTATATCCAGCCTCTCGAACGTCATTTGCATGCGGTGAAGTGTAGGTGGCAATATGTCATCTTGACCTAAGGCGTTTGTAAATAATGTTGCGGGTTTAACCAGCCAATTGGCTTCTTCACTGAAACTTAGATTCATCAAATTATACTTATTAATAATCTGCGTCATATCTGTAAAGTTGTAATAGAGTTGGCTGGCTTGTTCTCCATCCTCAACCATCTCGTTTGTTAGTATTTCATTCTTAAGTATTCGGTTAAATAAAATATCATTATTTATGATCGCACTCTTCATATCAACCATTTCTTGGCGGACATCAATCGTTAGATACTGTTCATACATTCTTTTTTCTTTATAAAAGCTATAGGTTAGAACAAGTAAGATCGCCAATCCTAAGCATCCTATAATTAAAAATCTTTTCTTTAGTATCATGGCAATTTGTTCTCCTAGGATTTTGAAAGTAAGAAGGACCTCTACGTTGTCTGGTAGAAGTGCCTTTATGCATTATCTGTAATTCAGTTGTGAGGTTTCGTAAAAACCGAATACTCGATATTTTCAAGAAGTTCTCCGTAATGCGTTTGGAGTAATTCAAGGTATGTTCCGTTGAACGTATACTTTCCGTTTTTAAAGAAAAATATCTCTTCTCCAGATGTGTGATAGAATAAGCCATCTACTTTGAGTGATTCTAATATAGAAAAAGAAAACTCGTACATTGTTTTATAGCACAATTCATATTGTTGGTTATTCTCCAATTCATAAGATATTGTTTGTTGATAAATAAAATCCTCTGCTTGAAACATGGTTTCATAAGATGCTGCTGGATGATCAGCCGGAAAATTATTATCATAAGCAGTTATTTTCAAACCGCCTCTTAGATCAAACTCATCAATGGACAATGAATTGTGTTGTCGGTTCATATAATTCACTTCAAAATTCTTACTTTCAATTAATCTTTTCAACCATAACGCATCTTTTTTCCCATTCAATTTAAGTGAATATTCCATAGACTTGTCTCCTCTACTTTAAGGGAATACTGATATAATCTTACCATCCTTTTTAATTGCAATAACTTCTTCTAAACCTTGGATTTCCCATTCTTTAAATTGCTTAAGCAACGCAGCGTCATCTCCAGACCACTTTGTTAAATTAATCACCACATTCTTGGTTTGTTGTTTAATCACAACCTTTTCTTGAACCTCACTCCAAATACCTCTAATACCTTTATTTTCAGTAGGTGCATAGCAGTCAAATATACGCCCTTCAATTCTAAAATCGGGATCTCTGTTGGAATCAATTCCATCACTATCCCGAACTTTTGGGTTCTGTTCAATTCTATATCCACTTCTCGCCAATTGATCAGCAGCACCATTTTCTAATTCTAAAGACTGTTTAGTCGCCTTATCCGCATTATTCGGAATTTTTGTTCTCGGTCCACTTGGTAAGGCTTCTGGATTAGGTGATCCACTGGGCTTAATTAGATCTCTTGGAATATCATTTCCCTTTACAGGCTCCGGCTTACCCCCACTCGATCCTCCCAGATCGCTATGCTTATTCTCAACAGCACGAAGCGCCTTGCCAACGAAAGTGTAGGCCAACACTTGACCCATCACAGAGCCACTGTAATACCCCGCCCCATTCTCATCCACCTGTTTCTTCTGCTCTTCTACAAATTGACCTACATCAGACCTGGCTGTTCCGTTTCCCCAGGCTGCATCCCAAGCAAACTTAATGCCTCGCCCAACATCGACCACTCTGCCCAAAGTCATAGCATAAGCCACACTGGTCACTGTACCGAATGGATCATAGAAGAGCGCCTCTGCTGTCTGTCCAATTCCAGTTACGGTCTCTCCAATCGACTTGTCGAGCAGTCCAACACCGAAATTTCGTTTCAGTTCTTCAGGTATATATAGAGCAACCTCACCCGAACCATCCGCTGTTCTAAAATTCTTCGCTATAAAAATAAATTCATTCTGAATTTTATCCAAAAGACCCAGTGTGGCAGGGAAAACTTCTTTCAAGTGCATAAAATCCCAAAAGAAACGTTCCCCCGTCACACCCGACCATTCCGATTGCAACAGATAAATTGATTTTTCTAGTTCCCGTACCATCCGCTCCAGTTCCAGTTTCTTTTGCTGGACCAACCGGGCTTTTTCCTCTAATACATCGGGATGTATCTCGATTCGTTGCATTCCGTCTTCACCGCCAACCTGACCGTAGTATATGTACCTAAATTTTAACAAGTAAGAAGGACGATTGGAATCAAACGGAGGATTCATTTTTTACGGGTGATCCGATAGGTGGACCATATTCCTTAGGCAACTATTTTGCGTATTCATGTATTTTCAGCACCGCTTAAACACTACGTCTATAAAGTGGAACCTTGAGTCGATGGATGTCTTATACAAAAAGAACGACTTCTATCTACGATAGAAGCCGCACAAGGTAAAAGGTAGAATGGTTCTGGCTAGTTTTAAGACACTACGAATTGTACGACAACTGGAATTCCTGCATTCAGTGCATCTCCTCCGGGAATCGTAATCGTGGTGGTTGTAACGGTGGATGTATCCGCTGTTTGCATAATGCCATTAATATAAAGATTGTAATAATTGAACGTGCCCGGAAATGCCGTTGCGGCTGTACCCGCGTCATTTGTAAAAGTAGTCGCGGCAATTGCAAACGTTGCTCCGGTTCCCGTTCCATCACCAATTGTTGCAGCAAATCTTAAACTGTTCTGAAAGGGTGTCACGAGTGGCATGTTTCTCACCTCCTACCTGACATAGTATATGTGGTAGATTCGAGAGTAGTGAAGGCAAAGTCACGAGGAGGTTTGACCAATTTTAACCATTTATTATATTTGCCGTTAGTTGAATAGTCTCCAAGATGATCGGCGTTTCTGCAAAGATTACTCCACCTTGGGAAGGAAAAAACAGCATAACCTTACTTACGTCATATGAGTTGCCCGGCTGGACGATCCCGTTGATATAAAGATTGTAGAAACTGGTAAGTCCTATTCCTGCAAATTCAGATACACTCCCACCCTCGTCATTCACGAATTCCTCGACGGGAATCGTAACCGAGTCCGATAAATTCAGATCGGTGTCTGGAAAATAGAAGTAACGGTTTACCGTAGGAATAATCTCAATTCCGGGTACGCTACCCGGCGGTCCTTGCTCACCAGGAGGGCCGACAGGCCCTTGCGCTCCGGAAGGTCCAGGCAGGCCTTGCTCACCAGGAGGGCCGACGGGGCCTTGCGCTCCGGGAAGACCCGGCAGACCAGGCACTCCGGCGGGGCCGACGAGCCCCTGGGCTCCGGGAGGACCCGGCAAGCCCTGCTCTCCGGGAGGGCCGACGAGCCCCTGGGCTCCGGGAGGACCCGGCAAGCCCTGCTCTCCGGGAGGGCTGACGAGCCCCTGGGCTCCGGGAGGGCCCGGCAGGCCGTGCTCGCCGTGAGGACCGGCGGGACCTTTAGCGCCTTGCTCCCCCACTAGCCCCTGCATTCCGGGAGGGCCGACCGTCTTCGTTTCATGTTCTCTCACCGGAGCAAGCTGGGGCCCGGGCTCTGCAAATGCCGGGTTGACGCCAATCCCCCTCGGCAAAGCAATGCCTTTTTTGTCCCAGATGATTTTCAGTTGTCTTATTGGACGCTGCGGTCGGAGGGAGCGGCGTTTTCTCCGGCAAAGTTTACGGATAATATGGCATTTCTTGCGTTTTTCCGGGGATTTTTTTCTGCTTTTTGGTGTTGGACGTCTGGACCTTAATTTACTGGACGTAGCTATCCTCTTATTCAGATACCTCAAAACGGTCACTCTCCTTAGGCCAAGGCACACAGTGTGTATGCCCTATGTATATGTCATTCGCACATTCAGAGAGTGTGCGAATAACTATAGAGGAGGCCCAATAAAAAAAGACAGAGTTGCTCCTAATATATAGGAGTCTGACATGAAGCGATCTACGCCGAGTAGGCGCGCCATGCCTTCCACCGGAATGACATTGTTCGGGATAGTGGTCAGCGTTATATTGCTGTGGAAGGCGCTCAATATTATACAGTTGCTCTGTCGTATCGGTTTCTCTCCCCTTTATACTCTACTTTTCCGTTAAAATGTCAGATGACTCGGCGTTGCCTGAACCGATTGCCTCTATCCCATATGAACTTGCACTGAAGAATAGTTGATACATGATCGCCTATAAGTGAACTCTTCTCGTATCTTATCGTAACACTTCCCATACTGAGCTTTCAGGTATAATAAACGAAATAATACTATATAGTTCAGCAGATCTTTGTTTTCTGGTCAGCACACCGCTGGAGGAAGTCATTGCGCATTTAACACACCAGAACATCAAAATCGAAGAAGGGCCGATAAAGCGGACAGGTGCACTGGGGCCAATCTGTTCGGTGTATATACGTGATCCTGATGGTAATCTGATCGAACTATCCAATGCTTTGTATGCATAAACCATCGGCTCTTACTCCCATATGGCAGCTAAAAAGATCCTGAAAAGCCTCGGCTTCGCAGGATCTTTTTGCTTTACAGCATGAATAATTACATATCTCAAATATTTACGGTTAGATATCACTCTCATAGCATGGGAATCGAAAAAGTACTCCCTTCCTTCTCACACCCGGTTAACACGTAAAAAACACGTCCCTGCTCACTCTTCATCGTACCGATTCCTTTGCAGGTGTTGGTCGTCTTTCCCTGTTTGGAGCCATAGGCATCCCTAGAGTTATCATAAGTCGATTGAATGGATTTGCCATCGTATATCAATTCAAAAATGATGGCCCCACTTTCAATGGTATACATCGTTACACGAACCTGATCCTGTTGTTTGTTCTTCACATTCTTCACAAAAGTATTCCACTTACCCTTGTTCCGCATGCCTTCGAGAAGCACAACGACATCCCCACTTTGCTCCGCTTGCTCAGGCTTATGTGGCTCAATAATTTCCGGAAATGAATTCAAAACCACTGGAGAATCCACTGTTGGATCATTTGCCTCACAGGCTGTTAACATCATTAACGCTAACGAAAGTGTGAGCAGTACTCTTTTCATCCAATCACCTCATGAATTAAGACGCTAAATTCTCCGTACATGTTACCTATGTGCTGTTAGAAATAGCTTAAACACACTCAGCACCGACTTTCAATATAAAGGAATTTTTATCATTTGTATGTAACTTCAACCCACCATAAAGTGTTTATATAGCAATGCATTATTTACGTCCATCTCATCCGAAAAAGAGGCGATACCCATGCGTTCGGTTAACCCATCTGATGACATAGCAAAAGAAAAACGACGTCCCACTTCACGTTTGAATCATAGACCTAATAGTAAAAGTAATTCGTCCCGACGATTCGCCATTGCAATGGCTGCAGCATTAGTTGCGTCAAGCCTGTTGTTGGAGCTGACAGCTGAGCCAACTACTTACGCAGCCACTAACGTACAGCATTCCGGCAATAACACTACTGTTCGATCGATTGCAACTAACACAGAGAAGAAACTTCACTATACCGCTGTAGAGGGAGCTTATTATTACACAGTCGCCTTGAGAAGTGATGGTTCGGTCTGGACCTGGGGCCGCAATCTGTGGGGAGAGATCGGAGTGAGCGAAAAGGTTCGATATCGCCATACGTTTAGTCCAATCCGCATACCTGAACTATCGAATGTAATATCCATTTCAGCCGCCGGCGGTGGGATCAACGCAGCCGTTCAGGCGGATGGAACCGTCTGGGAGTGGGGCGCTGGTAAACTACCCAGCAAAGTCGAAAGCATCCACTCTGCGAAGGATGTGGTGACTGGTACTTTCACCGTCGCTCTTCTCCAGAACGGGACAGTCTGGTCATGGCAGCACCCGGCGGCTCAAGGAAGCGATTCTGATCACTTACGTAAACCGCATGCGATCAGTGGACTGAAAGATATCATCCAGGTTGGAACCGCAGGTCTGCATGGATATGCTCTGAAGAAAGATGGGTCCGTATGGACATGGAACGAGCCCGACGAACCCGGTAAAGTCCTGTCCAAACCTACCAAGATAAAAGGCCTGACCAACATATCATCGATCACAAGTTCAGATACATCCCTGCTTGCACTGGATAAGAACGGGAAAGTCTGGGGTTTGGACGAGACAGGGAAAGCATTCGCCTTTCATTACGACTTCAAGGTGAAAAAGATGGATGGAAATTCGCAATATATGTTATTACTCACGACATCCGGTGAGGTGTATAGCTACGGAAGGAGCGTGAACGGCAAAGAAGGAAAAGTAAACCATCTATCCGGGATTACCGATATTTCAGCAGGATATTACCACAGTCTTGCCTTATCCTCGGATGGAACCGTCTGGGGCTGGGGAAGTGATAAATACGAGGAAGCGGGTGCACCTGCAACGTCATCTGGAGGAATGGTCTACAAACCCGTTCAAGCCAAAATTGGTACAGATGTATATCTGAACGGTGAGCTGTTCCAGTCGATGTATGCCGCTGTTGAAACGCCTAAGACCGTGCAACTGCCAATCAAAGCCATCGCCACAGCACTTGGAGCAAAATTTGAGATTCATCAGGTGGAAGGTAGCCTGAACCACTATACGTTGAATTATGACAATCGGACAATCACAATCCGACCTAACGAAACACAGTATGTTATAACTTCCGCAGATGCATCTGGGGAGCGAGTCATGCAGCTACCTGAACCCATAAATAACTACTCGGGAGCAACTACAGTGCCTTTTGAGGTATTGCGTGGTTTGGGATTGAACGTGTCCTGGGATTCAGAGAAAGCTATGCTGACCATTGACGATGCTGATAAGAAAGATTCAGGAAGCTAAACGAATCGCTTAACATACCAAAAAATCCCCTTCAGGTAAACGTCCTGTTCTTAAAGAACACCGTTTACTTGAAGAGGATTGATATCTCTATCCCTGAACTACTATATCTGGCGTCCTACTTCTCGAACCGGAACCAGCCAAAGTCAAACTGACTACCCGGCAGGAAGATAAAGGTCACCTTCTGCACACCTTTAACTTGCTCAAGCTCAAACACCCGCTCCTCATATCCTTCGGATTGTGTGAATTCGACCAGCTGATTGCTCTGTCCGTCCTCACCTGCAAAGCGGATATGAATCGTGTTTTTATCAATCGGCGAACGGCCATAAATCACAAGCTTCGATGTACCTTCTGCCGTGAAGTCCATATTTTCAAACTCCAGCGACACATTGTTCCCGATCCCCTCAACATGATCGCCCTCGATCTTGAACGTATCCCCGTAGAGATGATCGCATGATGCAGCCGTATTCTGTTCAAATGCCCGACTTTGGCGCTCGAACGAGAAGCCTTTGATATGAATCTTTTGCTTCAGTACAAAACAGATCGACGTAATCCCGCTCAGCCGCTTGGACAGTTGATACGTCTCTTCCTGATACACATTCCATCTGGATTCTTTGTCATACACCACATCTGCCAGCAGTGTACTTCCCTCTTCATCCGGCATACCTTCCCAGATCTGAATGAAGTACTCTTCACTGGACAACGCAAAGATTGGAATCGTAATGGTATCGGAGCCGTACGGCCCGAAGTCGATATTGCGGAAGCCCACATGTGTCTCCCCGTCCCGGCTTGTCGCTACCCCACGTTCATTACCGTTACCAACATCCCCTTTGGTGTAATCGTACAGTCCGCCTGTAATAAAGCCGTATGGATCTTTGTAAGCCGTGCCCAGACCTGTTGCTTTGAACTCCAGTTGAGAGATCAGTTTCGTTTTATCTGTACCATTACTGCTCGTCGCACGAAGACGGAATTCTCCATCGCCCAGAGCGGATACGTTGACTTCCAGACCATTGGCTTCGACCTTGGCAATGTTGGATTCGATCCCCGCATCGTTCACAACCGCCCACTCGATATCGCGATAGGATGTATTCTCCGGATACAGCTTGGCGCTCACCGTCATCTGCTGTTTCGATGCGTCGAACAGCTGTCCACCTTCGCTGATAATCTCGATTTTCCGTAAAGGAATCTCCTGCGCGCGTCCCGTCAACACCGGACGTTCCGTATTACTCATGAGTAGAGTTTGTTCCTGACTTGCAGCGGCCCCGGAATCACTGAAGGTACGATCTCCTGTGCCTTCAACAGCTAGCGATTCGAACTCTGCAGCTGCACTTTCCAATCCTTCGGAAGTCACCTCGATCTTCACCGTTCCCGATTCGTTCGTTGCCCCGATGATTGCCATCAGTTTGCCGCTGAATAGCCTTCTGCTCAGTCCTTTGTATGGATCATAGTCCGTGCTGTCCCCGTTATCCAGACCCAACAGACGGCCTGCACCTGTCACCTGAACCTGCACACGGTTGTTTGCATTTTGCACGGGATTGCCTGCTTCATCTTCCACTTGAATTTCCACGAAAATAAGATCTGTACCATCCGCTTGCAGCTGCTCCCGATCGGCTTGCAGACGAAGCTGCTTCGCATCGGCATAGGATCTTTGCACATCCGTTGCAATAACGTTGCCGTTTTCATCATAAGCGATGGCTTTGAGCTCGCCTTCTTCATATGGCACTTTCCACCAGCCTGCTAGCTGCGTTCCCGTTGCATGGTCGATATCATACGTGCCGATTGTCTTACCATTCAGCTGCAATTCAATCTTCGGCGCATTACTGCACACGCGTACATCGATGAGCTGACCAGGACTGAAATCCCAGTAAGGGAACAGGTGAACCATCGGACTTTTCTTGTAATCCGTCCAGGCTGCTTGGTAGATATAGTAGGAATCTTTCGGGAACGTTGCTGTATCCAGCTGTCCAAAATACGAATTCTTCGTATGATACGGTGTTGGTTCTCCAATATAATCGAATCCCGTCCACAGGAACTGCCCCAAGGAATACGGCGTATCTCGTTCTGCCAAAATGCAATATTCTGCCGACTTCGCGCCCCAACTTGTCGTACTGTTCCCAAGTGCCGAACACTGCTCATCATCATCTGCCAGTATGGATTGCTCAAACGGGAAGTGATAGATCCCACGGCTCTGCACCACAGACGACGTTTCACTACCATAGATAATCCAGTCCGGATGTTCTTCGTGATGTTTGTCGTAGTATTTTTCCGCGTAGTTATACCCTGCGAGCTTCACGATATCGGCGCATTTTTGCGCGTTTTCCCACGGCATATAGTTGGAACCGATCGTCACGCCTGCATTCCCTTTTGGATCGAATTCTAGTACATACTCCATCAGCATGCGAGTCACTTCCTGCCCCCGCTCATCTGCATGGGTATCATAAATTTCGTTACCGATACTCCACATGATCAGACTAGCATGGTTACGATCACGCTTCACCCAGCTCTTCACATCGGTATGTGCCCATTCCGGGAAAAATCTCGCATAGTCGTAAGGAGTTTTGGCTCTCTCCCACATATCGAACGCTTCCGAAACGATCAGCATACCCATCTCATCCGCAAGTTCCATGAACTCTTTGGCAGGCATGTTATGAGCAGTCCGGATTGCATTGACGCCCATTTCTTTCAACAGCACAAATCTTCTGCGCATCGCCGTCAGGTTAAAAGCAGCCCCAAGCGCCCCAAGATCATGGTGTTCACACACGCCGTTCAGCTTCATCTTGACCCCATTCAGGTGGAAGCCTTCGCTTGCATCCAGCTTGATATCTCTGAAGCCAATCCGCTGTGTGACGGACTCGATCGTCTGATAGCCCTGCTCACCTGTAGCTACTTGTAGTTCTGTTACCAGATCATACAGATTCGGTTCATCCGGGCTCCATAACTTCGGATGATCCACCGTCAGCTGTTGGCTGTCGGACTGTAACTCTCCATGTCCAGCGTCTTTACCCGCTGTAGCAATAATTGTCGCTTTGCTGGATACGATCTCCTTACCTTGATACCAAATTGTCTGCACAAGTTGTGCGTTCTGATCGACATTCAGCTCCGTGTCCACTTCAACCTGCCAACCTTCTGGCTGCTGCTGAATTGATACATAGGTACCGTCTGTGACGATGTGATTCCGATCTCTCGTTTTGAGCCACACATTGCGGTAAATTCCAGCCCCGGAATACCATCTGCTGTTGGGACTCTGATGCACGACTTTGACTATAATTTCATTGTCACCTTCCACCAAAGCACTCGTGATCTCATGCTCAAAAGCCGAATAGCCGTACTTCCATTCCCCCACAAGCTGACCGTTCACATATACGGAAGAATCCATGTACACCCCGTCAAAGCAAAGCAGAAGCTGCTGCTCATCCTTCGTATATGGGAATGTCTTGCGGTACCATCCGATGCTGTCCTCATACAGTTCAAGCGTATTATAGATCAGCCAATCATGGGGAAGCTCAACCGGTTCAAACGTTAACCCCGCAGGCTCCGTAACCTCCAGCTTACTTTTCGCAAATTGCCATCCATCCGTAAAAAGCTTTTTCTGATTCATCTCAGCTCTCACTTTCTGTGTGTATTATGATTGCGGTTACAAACAAAAATAGACCACTTACCGAAAACCTTTTCGAAAATAACTTGGTGAGACAATAACACTTCACCCGATTATACCATCTGACCGCCTCTGTACGTCACTTTTTGAGCAGATTCAAGAAAAAAAAGGTCCCGCTATAGATATCTAAGTCGGGACCTTACGAATTCTACCATATATAACTACATTAATTATTCATTGCTCGAATAGGTCTGTAGAATGCCCGAATATCATCAGCCAGCAACTCCGGTTCTTCCAAAGCCGTAAAATGCCCTCCACTAGGCATGGAGGTCCAACGCGTTACGTTCAGGTTTTGCATCGTCCAAGACTTGGGCGGCAGCACGATATCCGCAGGAAATATGGCAATGCCTGTCGGGACTTCTATACGGCCCAATGGTGGCAAGGAATGCGAATTTTCGTAGTACATACGTGTGGATGATCCTATGGTGTTCGTAACCCAATAGATCATAATATGAGTCAGCAACTCATCTTTGCTAAATATTTGATTGAGGTCACCTTTACAGCCGCTCCATGCACGAAATTTCTCAATGATCCAAGCGGCCAAACCTACTGGCGAATCGGAAAGTCCATACGCAAGTGTCTGAGGTTTGGTTGATTGAATGGACATATAACCCCCCTCTTGTGAAATCCATGTTGAAGCATTCTTCTTGTACTCTCGTTCTTCCTCCGAGCGTTCTGCCTCATCCTGGGAAGATAAGAGATCTCTTATGATACCAATATCCGTTAAGTGGATTCCAACTAAAAGTTCAGGATTATTCGATGCCAGATAACGTGTAACGCCAGAGCCAATATCTCCACCTGCAGCAGCGAATTTGTTGTAGCCTAATTCTTTGGTCATTAGTTTGGCCCACATCTGGGAGACACGAGAATTGTTGACGCCAGGTTGGTCAGGGCGACTAGAGAACCCAAATCCAGGCAGTGAAGGCACAATGACATCAAAAGAGTCCTCCGGATTACCTCCGTGACTCGCGGGATCAGTCAGGAGAGGAATAATCTTTTGATAACGAAGATAGCTATCGGGCCATCCATGGGTAAGAATAATCGGCAGAGGGTTAGGCCCTTTACCACGCTCATGTACGAAGTGCACATCCACCCCATCCAACTGGCAATGAAACTGGGAAAATTGATTCAATCTGGACTCTTGCGCGCGCCAGTCATAATGATCTCTCCAATAGGAAACGAGTGATTTTAAATAACTGATATCTGTTCCTCGCTCCCAGCCGGAGTCTACCAATTGATCAGGCCAACGGATGTGATTCAGCCGATATTGCAGATCGTCCAGAATCTCATCGGAGACATGAATATGAAAACGTTCAATAGTCATCAAGATTTCCTCCCTTTTTGTTGATTCACAACGTTATTATATCCTTTTATCGCTATTCATAGATTCCATCTCTGTCAATCGATTCCTGTAATTTCTTGTCGCGCTATGTTAGATTATCCATTGGAATAATATCACATATATAGATAGGGGAAATTAGAACGTGAAGAAATCATGGGTACTATCCATCATTATGAGTTTTGTTTTGCTTGGCGGGGTATTTGCACCTGCAGGGTCCTATGCCGCTGCTGCGGATGACTCAACCACTACATATTCGGAAGACGGATACTCCGAGGTTGACCCAACAGAAGAAGAGCCGGAACTTACAGCCGACGAAGCGGATTTCTTGAACTACCTGGATCAACTAGATAGCGCATCCGTATATGAGGAGAAAGCATTCAACGCTTTGGGCGGTGGATTTTACATTACATCCTCCAATCGCAAGTCCGTTTTCCTGAAATTGACCAACACAGCGATTCCTAACTACACCAAATATGTATCCAAGCTGAAGCTGATTAAACCGCAAAATACAGAGTTGCAAAAAATCCATGCCAGCTTGATCAAAGGTAGCTATACACAGCTGGAAGGATTCCAACTCGCTAAAAAAGCGGTCTCCAAAACAACGGTAAACAGCGCTGTCCTGAAACAAGCCAACGCCAAAATTGATACCGGCAAGAAAAGTATCGAGAAATATCATAAAGAAATCTCTGCTTATGCCAATAAGCTTGGGTATGATTTTTAAATAATAGTACCCAAATTTAAACGGTGAATTCAACTCACCTTTACAGGAAAAAAAAGTGTTTTCTTTTTCCGATTTAGTTCGTATAATAGCACTATAATCAAAAGGCTATGCTGCCGAAAGGTACAACCTCGTAAACATTGGGGTTGTGCCTTTTTTGCGTTTATAGCCGCATGATTCATCCCAGATAAGGAGTGAATGCTATGTTACTTGAAGCTATTTATCATCGTCCCAAAATGAATTGGTCCTACGTATATGACCGTTCGACCATGCACCTGAGACTCCGTTCCAAGCGGGGCGACCTGGATGCCGTTATCGCCATCATCGGGGATAAATATGCGTGGGATCGCACGGTCCTCCACCTTCCGATGCGAATCTTTGCCCGTGATGCCCTGTTCGATTATTGGGAAGTGGAAGCGCAACCACCCTACCGCAGATTACGCTACGGCTTCCAACTGATCGAGGCAGAGGAATCGGTCTGGATGACGGAACGGGGATTCGAGCAGGCTCTACCTGATCACCCGTTGGAATTTTTCGATTTTCCATTTATGAATCCGGCAGATATCTTCGAACCGCCAGCTTGGGTTAAGGATGCTGTGTTCTATCAGATCTTCCCTGAACGTTTTGCCAATGGTGATCCGTCGATCAGTCCGAAGAATGCTGAGCCCTGGGGTGGTGAACCGACTCCTGTCAATTTTTTCGGAGGTGATTTACAAGGAGTTCTGGACCACCTCGACCATCTAAGTGCACTTGGCATTAACGCGATTTATTTCTGCCCGGTGTTCCAGGCCACAACCAACCATAAGTACAATACCGCAGACTATATGAGGGTCGATCCGCACTTTGGTACCAATGAGAAATTGAAGGAACTCGTGGATGCATGCCATGAACGTGGCATACGGGTTGTTCTGGACGCAGTGTTTAACCACTCAGGCAGAGAGTTCCTTCCATTCGCGGATGTACTTGAAAAAGGGGCTGCTTCCCGTTATGCGGATTGGTTCCATGTCAGAGAATGGCCAGCACGTATCGAGGACGGTATTCCCACGTATGATACTTTTGCCTTTGAACCCCTTATGCCCAAACTGAACACGGAGCATCCCGAGGTTAAGGAATATTTGCTGGAGGTGGCCCGCTACTGGATTCAGGATATGGGTATCGACGGTTGGAGGCTGGATGTAGCCAATGAAGTAGACCATCAATTCTGGCGTGAATTCCGGCAAACGGTCAAATCACTTAACCCGGATGCCTATCTTCTCGGCGAAATCTGGCATGATTCCATCATGTGGCTGCAGGGGGACCAGTTTGATGCAGTCATGAACTACCCGTTCACGAATTCAGTCATGGATTACGCTGTGCTTGGCAAGCTGGACGGCCTCGGATTCGCTAACGAGATTGGCAAACTGCTTGCTGCTTATTCACAGCCTGTAACCGAAGCGGCTTTCAACCTGCTCGGCAGTCATGACACGCCAAGACTCCTCACCCTTTGTGAAGGGGATGTACGCAAAATGAAGCTGGCCGTCATTCTGCTGCTTACGTATCCAGGTGCTCCTTGTATTTACTATGGTGACGAGGTAGGGCTGGATGGTGGCTATGATCCAGGTTGTCGCAAATGTATGGAGTGGGACGAACAGAAGCAGAACAAGGATCTGCTCGATTTCTTCACCCAAGCCATTGCCCTGCGCAAACAACACGCTGCATTGCGCAGTGCGGACATCACGATGATTTACGCGGAAGCCGGAGACCCGTGCATTGCCATCGGACGCAAGGATCAGGATACCGGGGAACAATTCGTCCTTGTCCTGAATGCAAGCGAAGAACCCCGCAGTATGGAGTTACCACTACACCAAGGAACTTGGCGTAATGTATTCTCAGCCACAACTCGGGAAACTCAGCAGAACAAGCTGAAGCTGGACTTGGAAGCGTACGGTTTCTCCCTGTTGCAGTTGGATGTCAAATCACACGTGAAAGCATAACATCTTGCTTCATTCTAAACCCTTCCTCCGATGCGATTCTTGGTACATCGTATAAGGATATTTCACATTAAATGTGTAAGGTTCATCTCTCGTAGTTATCTCTTCGAATCTATTCAACAAAAGGGGAACCGTAGATGCATAATGCATCCATCGGTTCCCCTCTCCAATTACAACTCATGATGTCCCTTCTACATTGGCATTCATGAGTCACTTTATTCACTCGTTCATTCAGTATTGTGTCCCTCCCGAATCTTCCTCCAGGCTTGCCGCAACCTCATCCCGAACGGAGGAGATTGGACCGGGATTCCTTATTTTCTTCATTCTTGTACTTGTTAATGTCTCCTGGGTAATCACAATCTTTTGCGGAATTTTGTACTGGGGCAGCTTGTCTCGGCAAAAGTTCCAGATTTGTCTGCGCAGTTCCGTAAGAGGCTGCTCACCTGTAAGTCTGATCGTGGCCTTCACCATCTGCCCCATAATTCCACTCGGTTCCCCGCTCACCACAGCCGTTTCAATGGCTTCCATTTGCTCCAAAATGCTTTCCACTTCCGCAGGATAAACCTTACGTCCGCCTACATTAATGATCTCGGAGCGGCGACCCAAAATGCGAATGTAACCATCCTCCATCTCCGCTTCATCTCCGGTCTGGAGCCAGCCATCCTCCGTGAACGGAGACGGAGCGTTCAGATACCCGATCATGGCCGTTTTCGTTTGGATCTCCAGCAACCCGTCCACAATCCGATAACGGACTTCTCCATCACGAACCGTAAATAGCAATGAACCGGAATCTTTGGAGCGTGTCAGCAGAATTCCAAGCTCCGACATGCCATAAGCCTGCACCGTGCGTACATTCGGGAACTGTCTATTCCATGCGGTAAGCAGCGCCTCCGGCATAACCTCTGATCCATAGGAGACCACTTCGAGACTGGATAGATCGAACTCCTGATAGACTCCGCTAAGGAGCAGCAAATTCATGAACGTTGGTGAGACTGGCAATGCCTGAACACGGTACTTTTCAATGATTTTGCATACTTCCAGGGGGGAGCGATCCGGTATGACGCATAAACAGCCGCCGCTGGACAGGGATTGCAGCATCGTGTTTAAGCCGCCAATATGGTCAAACATCATGAACGGAATGGTACAAAGCGGCCGGACTTGCCGCCTGAACCCGTCCAACAGACGATCTGCGCTGTGAACAGCAGCTTTGCTTCGCCCTGTCGATCCGGATGAGAAGATCACCAGACCTGCTTTCTTTTCCTGACCCAGCCTTGCCAAAATCGGGGACCGACTGCCTTGCACGGAGCAATGTCTGGCTATAGCTTCCCCTTCCCCAACACTCATGCGCCATTCTGCCTGAGCGAGCGCTGTATACTCATTCCGTTTGGCCTCAACCAAGTGTCGATCCAACGGAACCACAATACAATTCCGTTCCAGAAGAGCGATCAATGCCGCTGCTGCATAAGGAGAATAATCCTCTTCAAGCACAACAATCGCCTCTTCGAGCCCTTCTCTGGAAATCCACTCGCTAAAGGTGTGAACCTGATCCAATAACCAGTTATAACTATACTGCTCGTCCTTCCATATCAACGCAGGACGATGGTCATACGCAGCAAACCGTTCCAGGAGAAAAGTGATATTCATCCCTCATCATCCTTTGGGCAATGTTTCAATTGCGCTTCCAGATATTCAACCAGTGATTCCACCGTTCGGTAAGGACTTTCGGGCATGGAAGCAGCGGCCATTTCCGCGAGGGTTATCCCTACACCGAATGCATCTTCAACACTTTGCTCGACAACCGCAAGTAAAGTTACAAGTTCAAGGGAGTCCAGTCTTCCCCGACTTCCATATAGGGGCGCCTGCAAGCCATGTTCTAGAGGAATTGGCGCGTTATGGTACCGATTAAGCTCATCGCAGCTATCCAGCACAATCCGCTCAATGACTTCCCGATGTGAGGGCGCGGGATTCTCCGCAGTCGATGAGGTCTGTCTGAAGCGATCAGCATGCTGATGTGTCGTCATTAGCGCTTCGTACCAGCGTAATTCGTCCGCCGCCAATTGTTCGATAATATCCGTTAACTGCTCACGCCATTCAGGGCTTCGTTTCATTCTAGCGATCTGCAGCAGCTTATGCGCATGTTCCCACCGGGCTATCATTGCACCGAATTCCGCAACATATTGATCATGGGGAGAATCGAGCCATTGGGCGGCCTCTTCCAGCAAATCGCGGAAAAAGTAGCGGCTCCAGCGCATGTCGAACAGGAACGCGGAGATGGCTTTCTCCTGTTCCCGATCCACCTCGGCATCCGGGTGCAGTCTTTGTAACAATTGTGATGTTACAGCCTGTCCAAAATAATAGCTTCGATTGCCCTCCCAAATCGTTCTGCCCGCGATGAATTCATGGGCCTGTGTCGCCAGCGCAGAGCGCAACATGTTCCGATAGCCTGTGGAGTCGAGTGTTTCCACAGCACGGATCTCCATCGTGCCATATGTTCGTAATGTTTCTTTGCGACGGGCTATTTCGAGCTCGGAGATATTTTTGTTTCCTTTCCAGAACTCCTGGAAATCAATAGACGATACAGCTCCCATGTATTTGGAGGGAACGGGGTCATAGACATGGAACTGCTCCTCATCCATCCCGTACACAGCCAGCCAATGATCGACCAGATGCAGGCGCGAGCCTTGTTTAACGAGTTTATGAATATACTCGGGATTTCGATAATCCTCCCCATAAGGCAAGCAATAACTTGTGCCTGTAACGACCATAAGCCCCACATTTTCAAGCCGCTCCCGAATATATGCCTTTCCTTGTTCGAAGCTGTCAAACTCCCGTTCTCCAAACACTTCCCACATCGGCTCCTCATAATCCAGCTTATGAAAGTAAGGCTTGATCAGGCCACGATCCGAACAGGAAGGCAGACTATACAAGCGGCTGGAAGCCAACAGGCCCAGACTGCTTATCGAGCCCTGACGCTGAAGGATTTCGTGAATCAAAGGAAAATTGCAGGGATAATAATACGGAATATCCATCGTTGGTTGAAATGGTTGACTGATCATGGCTACCTCCTGTTCCCGGCTTTGGCAGCCATGCTGCCCCAAGACTGAATTTTGTAATGAAGAGACAGGTTATCATGGGCACGAAATACCCGATTGGGAAGTGCCTTGCCATCTCCATCGGTTTCAAACTGCCGGAAGCCTCGCGTGAACCTGAACCGAAATCCGCTGTCACGTGGAACCTCAAAGCAGCCCTCATAATGACCACCTCCGGTGTGCAGAAGCTTCATGCCCATGCCTCCGTAGATCGAGTCATCATACATTTCCTGAAACGGTACCTCTGCACTCATGCAGACTGTCACATGACCCGATAATTCTTCCACAACCGTGTACATCCGTGATGCTGACAACTCTCCCACCGTCAGGGTAACCACTGCATTACCTACCTTGACAGGAACAAGTTCCCCATTGGGTTGTACCTCAAGAACATCGGGTTGATCGGACCTATATTGCCCTTCAAGCACACTCATGGTGAACCCGCTGTCGTAATGAAGCAGCGCATTGATGTGCCCGCTCATGCCGCCCTTCAATCCAATAACGTCCCTTCCCGTCAGCTCCAGAGAGACTGGATTGCCGATTCGGCCAAACACGTACAGTAGCGGAAGGTGAACCCGCTCTCCCCAATCCGCTTCCTGATGACCTGCATCCGGCTGTTCCAGAAATGCGATGTCCTTGCCAGGCTTGTATCCCAGTGCGAGCATCTGATGGACTACATTCCTTACCTGGGAAGGCAGAAACAATCCTTCTGCGTCCCCAATATCCATCCACATTTGAATCGGAGCACTGCCCGCAGGCATGCGGTACATGTTCTCCTCCTGCAGCCTGCTCTCCGACGTTTCGTCCAGCTGCGCATCCACGAAGAAGGGAGAGAGCATGATTAGTTTGCCAAAAATATCAGGATGACGTGTTCCCATATGAAAGGTGCTGAGTGCCGCTGCGGAAGAACCAAGCAGTCCCGTATTGTCCTTGTCTGGAAGAGTGCGGTAATGCTCGTCAATGAACGGTTTCAGTTCATGAATAATAAAGTGTTCATAATCCAGGCCTGAGCAGCCCACACTCACTGCTTCTCTTGCAGGCGCAATGAAATGATAGAATTCATTGTGTGTAACTGGACGAACATGAGCAATTCCGACGATGATCAGTCCATCCATCAAGCCTTGATCAATCAGTTGGTCTACCGCCTGATCTACGTGCCACGTTTCATTTCCCGCAGTCGAAGAGCCGAAGGCCCTCTGACCCGCATGCATGTATAACACCGGATAGCGATGATCCACATGCTCCTTATAGCCTGGTGGCAAATAGACAAAAATCTTTCTCGTGTTGTCCAGCCTGGATGCCTTGAAACCTTCCACACATTCGATAACAGAATGAGTGTTCACTGATCCATCAACCGCCTCTCCTATAGATTTCCCTTTTACACTACCGGGATTTTCTTGTTAGTCCTGCTTCGTTCTTCCCTCGGCTACATCGACAAACAACCCCGTCTCTGAAGAGACGGGGTTGTTTTAAAACACCGAAATGTTCTAAAATGCATAGCCCTTATATTGGTGGGTCTGCGAATAGTTTAAATCTGTTGAGCCTGATTTGTAAATATGGAAATAGAAAAAAAATGCTTAAGAAAAAGTTATTGACAACCAAACCATTATTTAATTATCATAACGTTGTGATTATAACTAGAGGGCCATGCTTTTAAACCCAATCGGTTTAGGACAACCCCGGTAACTCCAGCAGGAGGTGCCGGGGTTGTTGGCATTCATAAAGGGGGGATAACGTTAAGAATAACTAGTCAACGTCTATCTTGAAAGCGCTTTTCTAATCAAGAAAGAGAATACACATCTAATAAACGAAGGGTGGATTACCATGTTCAAATGGACCAAGCGAATCATCCTCAGTACCACGCTGAGCTTCAGCTTGCTGGCCGGAAGTGCACTACCAATATTCCCGGCGGCCTCCGTATTCGCAGATGCTGATACGGCTGTAACCAACAAGCAGAACTTCAGCACCGATGTTATTTATCAAGTATTTACCGACCGTTTTCTGGACGGAAATCCCTCCAACAACCCTACTGGGGCGGCCTATGACGCCTCCTGTTCTAACCTGAAGCTCTATTGCGGGGGCGACTGGCAAGGACTGATCAACAAGATTAATGACAACTATTTTTCCGATCTCGGCATTACGGCACTCTGGATTTCCCAGCCTGTGGAGAACATTTACTCACTGATTAACTATTCCGGTGTCAACAATACGGCTTATCACGGCTATTGGGCACGTGACTTCAAGAAGACCAATCCTGCTTTCGGTACGATGACCGATTTCCAGAACCTGATCAATTCGGCACATGCCAAAGGCATTAAAGTCATCATTGATTTTGCTCCTAACCATACCTCTCCTGCCATGGAAACCGACACCTCGTTCGCAGAGAATGGAAAGTTATACAATAACGGAACTCTGCTTGGTGGCTACACCAATGATACGAACAAATACTTCCACCACAATGGCGGCTCTGACTTCTCCACGCTGGAGAACGGTATTTACAAAAATCTCTATGATCTCGCTGACCTAAACCACAATAACAGCACCATTGACACCTACTTCAAGGATGCGATCAAGCTCTGGCTGGATATGGGTATTGACGGAATCCGGGTGGATGCGGTGAAGCATATGCCGATGGGATGGCAAAAGAACTGGATGTCCTCCATCTATGGCTACAAACCGGTATTCACGTTTGGTGAATGGTTCCTGGGTTCATCCGCATCTGATGCGGACAACACCAACTTCGCCAACCAATCCGGCATGAGTCTGCTCGACTTCCGTTTCAACAATGAAGTACGTAACGTGTTCCGTGATAACACATCCACGATGGTTGCCCTGGATTCCATGATCACCAGCACTGCCGCTGATTATGCCCAGGTGAATGACCAAGTGACTTTTATTGATAACCATGACATGGATCGCTTCAAAACAAGTGCCGTTAACAACCGTCGCTTGGAACAAGCTCTTGCATTTACACTTACCTCGCGGGGCGTACCAGCCATCTATTATGGCACTGAGCAGTATTTGACAGGTAACGGTGACCCAGATAACCGTGCCAAAATGCCTTCGTTCTCCAAAACAACAACTGCTTTTAACGTCATTAGCAAGCTGGCTCCATTGCGCAAAACCAATCCAGCCATCGCCTATGGAACAACCCAGCAGCGCTGGATTAACAACGATGTGTATGTGTATGAACGTAAATTCGGCAACAATGTGGCCGTCGTAGCGGTTAACCGCAATCTTTCGACTTCCACTTCCATCAGTGGCCTTACTACATCGCTCCCTTCAGGAACCTACAACGATGTACTTGCAGGTGCGCTAAACGGCAATAACATTACCTCTACAGGAGGTAACGTCGCTAACTTCACTTTGGCAGCAGGAGCTACAGCGGTCTGGCAGTATACAGCCAATACCACCACACCAACCATCGGGCATGTGGGTCCTACAATGGGCAAAGCGGGTAATACCGTTACCATTGATGGCCGTGGATTCGGTACTACCAAAGGCACTGTCTATTTCGGTACAACCGCTGTTACCGGTTCAGCCATTACATCATGGGAAGATACTCAGATCAAAGTGACCATCCCTGCTGTTGCCGCCGGCAACTATGCAGTTAAAGTCGCAGCGAGCGGAGTCAACAGCAATACCTATAACAATTTCACGATTCTTAGTGGCAACCAGGTTTCCGTCCGCTTTGTCATCAACAATGCTTCTACTACACTCGGTCAGAATCTCTATGTGACAGGCAATGTTGCGGAGCTGGGGAACTGGTCTACAGGCCCTCTCGCCATTGGTCCGGTCTTCAATCAGGTCATCTATTCTTATCCAACCTGGTATTATGACGTCAGCGTGCCTGCCGGAACCAATCTGGAATTCAAGTTTTTCAAAAAGAACGGCTCTACGATTACGTGGGAAAATGGCAACAATCATACCTTCACCACACCAACCAGTGGAACCGCGACCGTTACAGTGGACTGGCAACCTTAATTTCTTCACCGTCCTATCATTCAACCCGGAGTCAGACGCGACAAGCGCCTGCTTCCGGGTTCTTTGATTAGGCTCGTCCTTATCTATGGCATGCATTTACTATCGATAGGTACGAATGGATTTTAATCCTGCTGCCGCAATAATTCCTACCACCAACAGCAATGCTCCCAGGCTCTCCAGCACGGTTTGGGCACCCCACTGATCAGCCAAAACGGAAACCACCGTTAATCCCAGGATCGGTGCTGTACTTGTTATGGTTCCGAGCACTCCGTAGATTCTCCCCTGCAGCTCATCGGGAACCTCTGCACGCATCATGATCTGGGTTAACATCGTACAGCATGCAAACATGGCTCCCCCGGCAATGATCAGCGGCAAGGCCACCAAAGGAGAAGAAACATTGGATAACAGCATATACAATGGACCAAGAACCAGTAGACCGATAAACACCCATCGTCCTCTTCGTTTCAGCCGATTGCCTGAGGCGATCAGAATCCCGGAACCCAGCATGTACCCCAGTGGAATACATGTCTCGATCAGTCCGAACTGGACAGGATTCGCCTGCCATACTTTGACGGCCATGACTTGAACAAGCATGATGGCTGACATGAAGAAGAGAATCAGCAGCGGATTAAGAATAACGATTGAACGAATCAGAGGATGTGCAAAGATGTAGGAAAATGAACCGCCCCACTCCTTTACGAATGATCCTCTATGCATGGAAGAGCGTTGTACATCCGGAAAACGCCCGGCCAACATCACACATATCGCAGACAGCAAAAAGGTCACACCCGTAATCATAATAGCCGTAAATCCTCCAAATGCAGAAACCGCAATCCCCGCTGCGGCCAATCCGCTGATCCGGGCAATATTATCGACCAGATGAATGGTTCCTGTAGCTTGTTGCAGATGCTCCCTCCCCACCAGACTGGTTACCGAAGCATGAAATGCAGGCGCCTGAAACAGGCTGGAAAACATCGAAAGGGAAAGCATGAGCAGTACGATTGCAAAAGGAGCGTGCAGCACAAACAGACTCACCGCGATGATAAACGCTATAGCCCCACGAAACAAATCCGACGACAGCATCAATGTTCTGCGATCCAGCCTGTCGGCAAACGTGCCCGCGAATGATCCAAACAAAAAACTGACGACCATATTACATACTTGTACAGCTGCCATGCTCTTCGCACTTCCCGTGGTCTGCAACACCCACAGACTGATGGCAATGCCGTTGAAACAATCACCAAATACGGAGATGCCGTAGCCACACAAAATTCTGCGATAAGCAACATTGCGCCACAGCGCTCTGTTAGCCATTTTCTGACTCTCCGCAGCAGCAAGAGCCCCGTTCGGTCCCAATTCTGGTTCTGGGGACTGTAGCGTTCCCATCGATCTTTTCCTCCTCTTGTCATTCGGATCTCAGACAGCAGGCAGGCGCTTCCGGAGTAGTTCCAGCGATGAATGGAACCTCTCAGAAGCGCCTGATTGGTGGCCTGAATATGTTCTACAGGCTGTCTATGCGATTTGGGTGTTTATCCACTTATCCTTTTATCCTTTGGAGGCGCCAGAGGTCAGCCCCTGCACCAGGAAGCGTTGCAGGAATACAAACAACAATGTAATTGGAATGGCGATCAGTACCGCCCCG
Organism: Paenibacillus sp. GL_099_B; assembly: GCF_057835695.1. Classification (NCBI taxonomy): domain Bacteria; kingdom Bacillati; phylum Bacillota; class Bacilli; order Caryophanales; family Paenibacillaceae; genus Paenibacillus; species Paenibacillus sp. GL_099_B. The sequence goes on along the minus strand of NZ_CM174430.1, from coordinate 1,036,236 downwards.
GCAGCAAACATCGTAAAGTTACTGTCCTGATAACGGCTAACTAGATCCCACATGCCAACTGCAAGTGTCCAGTTTTCTTTTGTTCGAAGTACCAGCCGGGCAAAGATAAAATCCATCCACGCACCAGTGAAGCTGGTTAAGGCTACATAGGTCAGCATCGGCCGGGACAACGGCAAAATGATACTGGTGAACACACGCAGATGACTGGCACCGTCAATTCGTGCTGCTTCATCCAAACTGCGCGGGATGGTATCAAAGAACCCTTTAACAATAAATCCACCCAGTACGGCCCCAGAAGAATAGACCAGAATCAACGCGGCATGGGTGTCCAACAATTTGATCTGAAGCAAAATAATATAAATGGCAATCATGCTCATGAAGCTGGGGAACATCCCCAGGATCAGCATGGTGGATAGAATGGTCTTGCGACCGCGAAACCGGAACCGGGATAAGGCATACATGCCCAAAGTGACCATAAGCGTTGAGAAAATCATGGTGAAAAAGGCGATCTTCAACGTGTTCAGATACCACGTTCCATACATGAACGACGGGTTGTTAAACAGTTCCCCATAATGGGCCAGCGTGAACGCTTCAGGCCACAGACGTTCACTGAACAGGGCCGCACCTGGACGCAGTGACGAGAGAAATATCCACAAGACGGGATACACCGATACGATGGCAATGATGACCAGCAGCACATAACTGATCGTCAGACGCATGGGATTATTGCGCTTTTTCATTGAATCATGTCCTCCTCCTTGAACGATTTGGAACGACGGAAATTCCAGATGGAGAACGACGCAATAATCAGGAAAATAATGATGCCGACCGCCGAAGCCATATTGAACTTGTTGTTATCCAACGTCAGTTTGTACAACCAGGTCACGAGAAGATCGGTTGATCCCGCATACTGATAATCACCACGTAGTGGATTACCGTTCGTCAGCAGGAAGATGACATTGAAGTTGTTGAAATTCCCGGCAAATTGCATAATAAGCACCGGTGTCGTAGCGAACATGATAAAGGGAAGCGTAATGATGCGGAACTTCTGAAAGCCGGACGCACCGTCTACCTCAGCCGCTTCATACAAATCCCGTGGAATCGCCGTCAGCACGCCCAGTATGAGCACCATGCTGACCGGGATTCCAATCCACATGTTGACAATGACGACTGTAACTTTTGCCCAGAATGGATCGGTTAACCATGGCAATCCCTCAAGGCCAAAAGCCTTCATATACGTATTAATGGGACCAAACTGTCCGTTGAACAGGTTACGCATTAGGAGCAGTGAGATAATCTGTGGAATGGCATAAGGAAGAATGAATATCGTCCGCCACACCTTTTTGAAGCGAATACCCTTCTGCTCGATGAGAAGTGCAACCAGCACCCCTCCGAAATACGTGGTGACCGTTGCCAGAATGGCCCAGATCACCGTCCACGTTAATACCCCAAAAAAGGTATGGCTCCACGATTTAAGCTGGATCAGATCCGTGAATGTCTTGAAACCAACCCAGTCCACCAGCTTGGCGGGCGGAATATGATCCGGTGCCGAGTAATTGGTGAAGGCCAAGGTAATCGTAAACAAAATCGGCATAATCGTGAAAAACAGGATGCCGAGTGCAGGGATGGATAAGAAAAGATACGGGAATTGTTTATCGAGCAGATATCTCAGGGAAGCAGAAGCTCCGGTGGCCTGCTTTCCTTCCTCTCTTAATTTTCCCGTGATGTACGCATCCCGGATATTGAAGATATACAGAAGAAGAAAAACGAAAAATACCAAAAGCACTATAATTCCATTGAGCAGCAAAAAGATGGAGTGGTCGCCCTGTTGAAGCACCGTTGATCCATTGACTTTGACGAAACGCTGCGTCTGCTCGCCCAGCGTCCATACTCCCCATACGGCCTGATTCAAACGGGGAATCAGATATGCGAGTCCCACTCCCTCTAAGATCAGAAAACAGATTCCCTTGATCCATTGACGGTTATACAACTGTCCAAGTCCTTGCAGGACAAGGGACAACACAGCCGCTGTCATGCGATGCTGTCTTTCTCGATTCGGTTTAACAGTGACTGGAACATGCTGTTGTTTCATTCATTCCTACTCCTTCCCGGCAAGCGAAGTTACCGATCAGTTATAGCAGAGTGCAGAGGATATGTTGACTTCCTCTGCACCTGCTCTTTCTTTTTTATTGGACAGTTGCAAGGCTCTCCTTGACTTGTTTGACTGCGTTATCCAGAGAGGTTTTGACATCCTTGCCTCCATCCCATATGTCGGTAATTGCCGCGCTGATGGGACCCCATACGCTATCCATGGCAGGAAGCGAAGGCATTGGGGTGGAGTTGTTGAATTGCTCAAGGAATGCCTTCGTGATTTCATCCCCTTGAATCTTCGGATCTGCCGCCACGTCTTTATTGGCTGGGAGAGTTCCGTTCATCTCAAAGTTGACCATCTGGGAATCGGCACTGGAGAGATAAGCTGCAAATAACTTGGCAGCATTCGGATAGGTTGTAAATGCATTGACGTAATATGCCTTGACTCCAGAGAAGGAGGTCATCGGTTTGCCTTCAATCGCCGGGAGTGGCGCAACACCGAAGTCAATGCCCGCATTGCGATAATCGGCGATGGACCAAGGTCCGTTAATATCCATGGCCAGTTTCCCGCTTGAGAAGAGACCTTTCTTGATGTCATAGTTCACATCGCCCATCTTCACAGGCAGTACTTCCGATTTCAGCGTTTGCAAGAACTGACCGCCCTTGATGGCTCCCTCATTGTTGAGGCCAATATCCTCGCTGTTCATGCCTTCATCACCAAAGATATATCCGCCCTGGGAAGCCAGATAAGCAAAGTTATAATAGAACTGCTGTAACTCCCACATCAGAGTGTACTTGTTGTTTTTGGTGTCATTAAAGGTTTTGGCAAAGCTGATAATGTCATCAAATGATTTCGGTGCTTCGGGATAAAGCTTTTTGTTGTAGAACAACGCATAGGTTTCTACGCTGTAGGGATAGCCGTATAAGATGTCTTTGAAGGTTACGGCTTTAACCGCATTGTCACTAGTGGATTGTGTAGTCTGTTGCTCAAAAATATCGTTCGGCAAAATCAGTCCGGCTTCTGAAGCGCTGCCAATCTTGTCATGTGGGAAAACGACCACATCCGCAGCCAATCCCGCAGGTCCGTCCGTAGTGAGCTTGGTCACTTGATCGGTCGGCGGCAATTCCTCGATTTTTACAGAAACGCCGTACTCTTCTTCAAATTTCTTCGCCCGCTCCTCGATAAAGCTTCGCTGATTTTTATCCTCCCATATGACAAGGCTTGCGCCCTCTTCTGGCTGAATATTTTCCGCGGTCACTGTGGTTTCTCCAGTCTCACCGCTGTCTGTTGTGGTTGGCGCAGCCCCTCCACCTCCGCTTGAACACGCGGTAAGTGTGAGTACCATGAATCCTGCAAGTGCTGCTTGCTGCCATTTTCTCATTGAATTTCCCCCTTTTCGTAGTCATGATCGATGCTGTACTCGCGCTTTTCACCCGTTTTTCTGTGTACTGTTCCTGTATTCCGAAGTTCGGCTTGTATCCGTTTGAACGCAATACAAACGTTTGCTCATATTAACCTCAGATGGGTACAATCCTTATGTAATCGGGATGAATTTTCTAGGAAGTATGTTGACTCAAGTCATGTAAGCGCTATAATAACAATCACATCATACAATAGTGAACTTTATTTGCACAAACGTTTGCACAAGTCATTTTCGTCCATTTTCCTTCACTTTTATGGCTTATGTTCCTGTAATTTCCGATTTGCTTGATCTCCCGCCGTCTTCCTTTGTTTTGCTTTCCCATCTTCACCATGATGCAGTTAGCAATTGATTTATCGAAGTCTTTGAATTAACATAGGAGACATGTTGAAATGCTTGTACAGAAGGGATTTTTCACATGATTACAATCAAAGATATTGCCAAATTGGCGGGTGTATCCCCTTCTACGGTCTCACGGGTTATTTCCAACCATCCCAGAATCAGTTCGGAAACGTCACTCAAAGTGAAGCAAATCATGAAAGAAATGAATTATCATCCAAATATGATGGCCAAAAGCCTTGTTTCCAAAACGACTCAAACCCTGGGTATCATGCTACCCCGACCTGCTGAAGAGCTGTTTCAGAACTACTTTTTCGGAGAATTGCTTCGGGGAATCATTACGTATGCCACCCGCATGAATTATGAACTTCTTCTCTCCACCGAAACGTCTTCCAGCGATGAATTGAATGCCATATCCCGCCTGGTACATGGGCGACGCGTGGATGGTATCTTGCTGCTTGGCTCCAAAAGGGAAGATCCGATTATTTCGTTTTTGGAGGCGGAAAAGTTTCCTTTTGTGCTGATTGGCCGTAGCGAAACGCATCCCGATGCACCAATGGTGGACAATAACAATGTACAGACAGCATTCGATGCAACCACACATCTGATTGCCCAAGGGCATAAACGAATCGGATTTGTCAGCGGACCACCAGATTTGACGTTATCTCATGATCGCATGCGAGGATACAAAAATGCGCTTGAAGAAGCGGGTCTTGATGCTAACAATGACTGGATCGTGGAAGGAGAATTCCTGCAGGAAAGCGGCTTCCGGGCGATGTCCCTGTTCATGTCGATACCCGACAGGCCAACCGCCCTCGTTGTCATCGACGACAATGTTGCCTTTGGCGTGCTTCGCGCTCTGGCTGAACTGGGATATAACGTCCCTGAAGATATAAGTGTTGTAAGCTTTAACAATATTGCCTTATCGGAACTTGCTTCACCGCCGCTAAGTTCCATTGATATCGGAACTTATCAGCTAGGTTATACTGCGGTTCAGGTATTGTTAAAAATTCTAAATGGTGAACACCTGCCTCAGAATCCGGTTATTATTCCGCACCGCTTGATTGTTCGGGATTCGTCCCTGTTTACGTTATCCGGGAATGCGTAGACATGTTTGTGCAAACGTTTGTCCTACTCAACTAATGTCCCACATTATCGCCTGTTGTGAACATGCAAAAGAAGCCCATACACTGGTATGAGCTTCTTTGCATATTTCAGTTATGAACGACGGATTAGTAAGAGCTCCATCCTGCATCTGCCGTTACGACTGTTCCGTTCACGAAGCTGGATTCATCCGAACCAAGGAACAGCGCTACCTGTGCAATTTCTTCACTTTTACCTGCACGCGGATTGATCGCCATTCCCAGCTGTTGTCTGCTGGCACCGAAGTGGTTAATGTTTGTCATTGTGGAAGCAATATTGGTTTCAACTCCACCCGGAGCAATTGCGTTACAGCGAATACCTTGCTGAGCATACATGAAGCCTGTATTTTTGGTGAATCCCACAACTGCATGTTTGGAAGCCGTATAAGCCGCGCCTGCACGTGCACCATGCAATCCGCCTGCTGAAGCGATGTTGACGATAACGCCTTTTTGTTTTTCCAGGAAGATTGGCAGCACTTTGCGGGTAGCACGCATGACACTTGTTGTGTTGATTGCAAAGATCCGCTCCCACTTGTCATCCACAATGTCACCAGCTGGTTCCATACTGTCCATAATGCCTGCATTATTGACCAGAATGTCCACTGTTCCATAGGTGTTAACCGTCGTATCGATCAGGTTCTGAATATCCTCTTCCTTCGCCACATTGGCAACCACAAACGTCGCTTCTCCACCTTTTGCCTTGATATCCTCAGCAACCGCCTGCGCTGAAGCTTCATTGATATCCGATACAACCACCTTAGCCCCTTCTTGCGCGTACAGTGTTGCAATCGCTTTGCCCATGCCGGAACCCGCACCTGTTACTACAGCTACTTTATCTTGAAGTCTCATATTGTATCATCCTCCATGTATTCGTTTACAATAAGTTAACAAACAAATGTTCATTAACTCTTATCCTTAGTATAATAAGTCATAGCATTCTTGTTCAATCAGTAAAAGCTTGCCCAATTGTACGTTAATCAACACTTCTAATTCCGAATGTACTTTATCTTAAAATACCTATTTACGAGGAGTACTGTATATGGCCGAACTTCCGAGTTCTATGGACCGAAGAATCAAGAAATCCAAAGCGGCGCTGAAGGGTGCCCTGATTCAATTAATGCAAAAGCAGTCATTCAAGGAAATATCCATTACCGATATCGTGCAGCTGGCGGATCTGAATCGGGGAACTTTTTACAGACACTATCAATACAAAGAAGACCTGTTCAATGAGATCATCGATGACATCATTAAGGATCTGGTCTTCTCCTATCGTGAGCCTTATCTGGATAAAGAAATATTTGAAGTAAGTCATATGCCCTCTTCCGCTATCAAAATATTTGAACATGTGCATCAGCATGCGCAATTCTACACCCTTGTCGTGAAGTCGGAGGCATCGTCCAATTTTCAGCAGATGATCTGCGATGTTCTGCGTGACCTTGCTCTTCAGGACCTGAACGAAATATTTCCGTCCCACATTAATCGCGAGCTGCTGGCAAGTTATCAATCCCATGCGATCTTTGGCATGATCATCGAATGGATTCGACAGGAATTCAAGCATAGTCCCGCTTATATGGCAGATGAGTTATTTAAAATCATTAATTACAAGCCTGGCAATGTAGTGTATCACACCTCGTATAAGGCACCCTAAGTACAACATGTACAGACAAATCAACATTAATTTTGAATGAAAGTCTCTCTTTTTCCTCATATTAATCAGGAATCAAATTGAATAGTTTCGCAAAATATGGGTAAAAGGTATGAACGCCATATTTAACTATTTACATGTGTACCTAATATAATATGAGGAGGAATCATGATGACATCTTTCAAATATCGGCTCGAACAAAAAGAACCCCGTACGGGCCCTGGCGGTATTACCCGCGGTGCTTCCGTTCGGGATTTTCCTGCGTCCATTGGAATAGCGGGTGTATCCATGCGCCTGGAACCGGGAGGCATGCGTGAATTGCACTGGCATGCCAATGCGGCAGAATGGGCTTACGTGATCAGTGGCTCCTGTCGCACCACTGTCATTCATCCGGACGGACATGCGTACACCGATACATTTGAGCCAGGAGATGTGTGGTATTTCCCACGTGGTTACGGACACTCCATTCAGGGATTGGGACCGGACGAATGCCATTTTATTCTGATATTTGATAATGGTGATTTCTCGGAAGATCACACGTTCAGCATTACCGATTTCCTGTCTCATACACCGAACAACATTGTTGCCCAGAATCTTGGGATTACCCCCGAGCGTGCAGCGAAAGTGCCTCAGGGAGAAGCCTATTTCGTCAAAGGGCCTGTCCCTAATGACAGCTCCTCTTCCGGGACCTATCGCCGCAATTCGGAGCTGACGACTCCCCACCGATACCCGCTGCATGCCAAGCAGCCAAGACGTGCGCCAGGCGGCGGAACCCAGCGCACGGTTACTGTCGAAGATTTCCCCATCTCCACCACGATGGCCGGATCACTGATCGAGCTGCAACCAGGCGCATTACGAGAGATGCATTGGCATCCCAACGCCGACGAATGGCAGTATTACATTAGCGGCACTGCCGAAATGACAGTATTTCTGGCAGAAGGTCATGCGGTGACAGAGCAATTCGAAGCCGGGGATGTGGGTTATGCCCCGATGGGTGCAGGTCACTATATCAAAAATACGGGAGATGAGGTCTGCCGTGTGTTAATCGGGTTCAACAGCGGACACTATGAAGCTATTGATCTGAGCGAGTGGCTCGCAGGCAATCCGAATGATGTGCTGTCCACGAATCTGGAAATGTCCAAAGAGGAAGCCGAACAGCTTCCGAATGATACTCTTTTTATCGCACCGGCCCCGAATAAGCCGAAGTCATAGTCCAACTACCGGTACCTATTGAATATAGGTTTGGGTTAGTGATCTTTCTGTCATATATCACGAAACCACTCCAGTATCATGGAAAAGGGGTTGGACATCATGGCTTCTGCTTCCGATTCCGATTCGACCAGTGATCGCAAACGCGTGGGACATACCGTAGAACGACTGGAGCCGGGTCTTTCCCGGCTTCTGCTGTCATGTGTACTTGTGCTGATCTCTGGTTTCATTGATGCGGTCGGCTATCTGCAGCTGGGGAAAATCTATCTTTCTTTCATGAGTGGTAACAGTACCAAGCTTGGCATCGCGCTATTTGAAGGAGACTCCGCTGTATTAACGAATATAGGTCTGGTCATCTTTTTATTCGTTGTAGGCGCCTTTATCGGAACGTTTATCACAGATCGATCGGGAAAAAGGCGACTGGCGGGCATTTTAGGCTTTGAATCTTTGCTTTTTGCCGGCGCCATTGTATTCTTGCTGTTCCTCCATACACAGAGCGTACTTTTCCCGATTGCCGTTGCCATGGGTATGCAAAACACTATGCACCAGATGGTTGCTCATGCTGATGTAGGCAAGGGCTTTGTGACAGGCACATTATTCGGTATTGGACAGGCACTGGCCAAAGCCGTTCGGGGTAAGGCTCCTGCTTCCGAATGGGCAGTACTCGCCCTGTCCTGGGTTATTTTTGTGATCGGTGCAGCTCTGGGAGCACTGCTATTAACCCAAGGAAGCCTGCTGCTTGCCCTGATAGCCTCACTGGCTCTACTTCTTCTGCTGATCCCCTACGTCCTCCATGTTCAACGTGATTTGACCTAATCAGCAGAAAATCAAAAAAAAACGGTTGAACCAGAGCTTATCTGTGTTCAACCGTTTTTTGAGGTCATGCCCGAAATTTCCGCTATACCTTCTGAATACCTTTCAAACTACAGCCCCAGCTTCTGCCCTTTCTCCAACCGCTGAATCTGCTGCTCTCCGGTATCCGCCAGTTCACGGAATTGATTAATAGTTTCCCGCATCCGTGGCAAAGCCTCCTGCTTATAGAGACTGATGGAGTCGAGCGCGGAAAGCACATCTGTGAAGGCCTGCTTCATCGTATCCACGGAAATGCTGGCCTCATAAGCTTGCTTCTGGATGGCAATGCCCTGATCTTTCAGCATTTTGGACGTACCTGCGATCAGGTCGTTGGTCGTCCGGTTAAGCAGTTCAATTTTCTGCAATACAATCTTCTGATTGTACAGTGCACTCGCAACAGTGACGGCAATTTTCAATGCCGAGATCGTTACATTTTTGGCCCGATCCACACCGCGGATCAATTCCTTGTTGTTGCGAATGACAACTTCAATCGCCATGATGCCCTGCTGGTTCACCACCAGCATTTGCTGCAAATCCATGACCCGCTGACGTAGCGGGAACAGTACTTCTTCCGTAATAAAACGGACTTTCTCCAGGTCCTCATTACGCACTTTGGCAGCTTCGATCTGTGCGTCAATCGACTCATCCATCAGCACCCCAAGCTGAATTTCCTTTTGCAGTCGTTTGGTGAGTTCCCGCAGATTTTGCTGTTCAATCTCCAATGTTGTATTGTCGTTTCTCAAGGTCGCTCTGCCTTTATCCAGCGAGGTTACGATATCGGCGATAACAGCGTCAGCCTTCTGGTATTTCAGGAAATAGGCCCGGAGCGGATTGAACAATTTACCGAGAAATCCGATCTTGGCGAAATCGACCACGCTGGGGTCTAGATCCTTCAGTTGCATATGCAGCTCGGTCAAGCCTTTGGCGACCTGACCGCCCTCGTCTCCCGTCTTGGACAGATGTCCAACGGAGACTTGAAGCAACGCGTTTTTCTCGGAAGAGGATCTCATCGTATTCATGCCAAAGCCATCAATGGATTGCAGAATCTCCTTGCGTTTCTCCAACGATTCGAGATCCAGTGTCATGATCATCTCCACGTTGGCATTTGCGACTTGCTGCAGCTCCGCCACCTCGGCAGGTACGGGCTTTATTTCCTCCTCAATCACCTTCTGAATTTCCTTCTGGCTAGGTATCTCCATCGAAAACGACATCCAAGTTCCCCCTTCAATTACGTGCTATATAAAATGGAATAATGTACCTTACATTAGGTAAATTTGAGTGCAATCCCCGTGCTACATCTGCACGTTGAACAGGTTACCGATTTTGTATACAACATCGTCTGTATCCGCGTTAATGCTCGCCGCTTCGTTAATGCTGGAGATGCTCTCCAAAGCTTTGATGTCCGCGTTATAACCAATCGTGTAGATCGGCACTTTGTACGTCTCGACCAGATCACGAATATCCTTCAGTGTATGACCTTCGTTGGTTTCTCCATCACTTAGGACAAAGATCAGTGGCTTCACATTTGGATCAGTAGCCATATAATCTTCCAGCATCTTCATCGCCACAACGATCCCATCAAAGGTTGCCGTACCGCCACCCGCTTGCAGGCTATCCACCGTACCGACAAACATCGACTGCTGATTCGTATCATACTTGGCAATCGGCAGGTTCACAGTTACTCCACTAGAATAGGAGACGAGGCCGATACTGTTGTCTGTGCCAAGAAACTTCTGGCCTTTGCGCAATGATTCCTTGAGTCGATTCAGCGGTTCGCCATCCATACTTCCGGATACGTCGGTTACAAATACGGCTGCAATGGGTTTACTGCCGTTCTTTTTCTCTTTCCATACTTTCTGAGCGGACAACAAGGTGCCACCATCCACTGTGTTCAATTCGGACTTGTAATCCTGCAAACCGTTGAAGCCGAACTCCTCAGCCGATTGCTGATACTTCGCTTGGGTTACGAATTCCGCATACTTCTTAATGATCTCTTGCTTGTTCTGCGGCAGTTGCCCCAATGCATACAGTGGGCTGTCATGTCTTACACCAAAAGGTGTAAAGACATATCCGCTTTTCAGATCTGCGGTGTTTACGTAAGTCTGGTATTCCAGTACAAATGCGTCCAGTCGCCCTGACTTGGCTGCCTCACGCATCTGAATGGTTGTGGAAGCCGTAAACGGTACGTTCGCTTGGAACTTCTCAAAACCCTCAATCGCTTTCTCTCCAAGAGGATTGGAGCTGTCGTATGTGTTGAGTGCCGTCACAAGAAAGTTCAATCCCGTGGAGCTGGCGAACGGATCGGTGTACCCCATTGCGAGTTCATTGTTCGCAATCGCTTCGGTCACAGTTTTTACATTAACTGAGCCGTACGTGTCGACCAGCGCATCATATTTGGCTTTGGAGATGACGATACCGGGAACGTTCCCCACCAGTCTTTTGGATACCAGGTCTGTCTTTACTCCGCTTGCAGCCACCATCTCGCCCCACAACTCATTCGAGGGGGTAAACGCATCAGGTACATATTTGCCTGACTTGATATAATCAGCAGCCGTACCGGATGCGATATTGCGTAATTTCACCGAAACCTGTTTGCCATCAACGGTAATGTTAGCCTTGTTGAACTCTTCGCTCACCTCGGTTAACCAGCCATCTGCCCCGGTTCCCGCCTTTTCGATGGAAGAAAAGATCTCTACATAATCATTCGTTGTATTCTCGACCGTGATCGGAAATTTCGAGATGTCCGGCAGTGATTCAGCCACATCCACCGGATCGAGATCAATCTGTCCCTTCACGGGTTCAGCCGTTGCCGGAGCAATGTCTGCATACAGCTTGCCTAACTCTTTGCCTGCATTCTCTGTCGTTACCTGTGTACTGGTTTTACCAACGTTCGACGTCAGCGTGATACCTGCGTATACCAATCCGAACACGAGCACCAGCATCAAGATCGATATGAAAAAAAACTTTCCCTTCTTAGCCATACGTACAACCCCTCACTGTCTGTATAATTTGGTGTGCTTGATTAATTGGTCAATTTCCTGCATACAAGGCATCTGTTCGATATCTCCAGCTTCAAAGCTGTCCAGGCGGGAGATTTCCAGCATCAACTGGTCGAGCTTCAAAAGAATTTCCTCATTGGTATGAAGCGAGTTTTTCACATAGCTTAGATAGTCGTTATATACTTTGGTCTTCTCTTGAAAGAGCTTCTGGGGAAGTGTAGCGGATTTGGACTTCATCAGGCTGGCGTACTCGGCTTCATCGAACACATTGAGTCGGTTAAGTACACTTCGGATGTTGAGGTATAACAGCTTCTCCACTTCGAGGGTGACCGAAGCAAATTTCTTGTAACTCAGTTCCCCCGGATCAAATCGCTGATTCAGCACGTTCAGGAGGGTTTCTTTCTTTTTCTTCATACGACTCAGTTGGGATAATCCCAGTGTGATATCTTCCTCAAGCACTTTAATGCGTCGATAAAAGGATAACGCTTCCACATAATCTTCATGGGTTTCGATATTCTTCACGGGCAGGACTACAGGCTGTCTGAACAACAAGGTGTAGCTTCCATAGAAGAGAGCCAGCACGCTGCCGAACAGAAATGTCACCGAGAGCGCTGTCGTAAATGCTCCCCCGCCAAACTCCAGTCCGATGAATCCTGGCGAGAACAATAGAACATTCATGACCACAACGCCGAAGATCAGCCCCAGCAGTTTTATGTACTTTATCATGTAAATCATCAGACCCCCTTCGCGCTATGTGTTGGACCTTTATGTCGATATTTACCATTGGAACTTTATTTCATTGTACATGATGTTGCCGCATTCGGGTGGATTAATATGGATATTCATAATATACGTGGCATAGGCTTATCCCATTTCATCTTTAGAGGGACAACGTGGATAAGATTTTGTAACCTTTGGGAAGCGAGCCTGGTGCCCTTGAACAATCAGTGGCGGAAAAAGAAATGTTATCAGGTAATACGTGGAAATTTGCAGTGCGTGTCATTTTTTATATAGGGCTAATTCGATACGATAAAAATCAAAAAAACACCCCGACGCCAGCGCCGGAGTGATTATGATGTTGTCAGATCTAATTCAGCTTGAATAAATTTCGAAGCGGAATCTCCAGTTCCGGATATAACACCGATTGAATCGTTTCTTGCTCCGTGTACAGATGACGGTTCTGGTAACTTCCTTCTTCCAATGTGTACACATGAACGGTCTGATTGCCAGGGTCAACAATCCAATATTCATTCACACCATATTTCTGATACAGATTAAACTTCTCATTAAAATCCTTCAGCGCAGTTGATGGAGACAATACTTCTATGATTAGAGACGGCGCACCTTGACAGCCGTTTTTGGTGATTTGGTCTTTGGAAAAAACCACCGATAAATCTGGTTGGACAACATGATCAGGTACGTCATACTGTTCACTCTCGCTGAAATACACGTCAAAGGGAGCAACAAATACAATACATTTCCGATTCTGAAAAAAAGTACGCAAGGAGAAGTGCAGCTCACCCACAATAAACTGGTGTAATGAGGTGGGGGCTGGAGACATATTGAACGCTTTGCCGTTAATTAACTCCCAAGTCCCCTCCCAAGTTAACCAATCCTGAAAACTATAGATGCCTTTATTATCCGGTTTTGCCACACTTCCATCCTCCTCTTTTACCTAATCAGCATTTTGCTTTTATTATACCATTGTGTTTGCCCATTTTCATACAAATGCCTCTTTTATGAAAAGATGGATTCCGGTTTGCTGCGCGTTGTACGTACCTCCACGACTTTCCCGGCACAACCCTTGTCGTCCAACGCTTGGAATGCAACTCGCACACTGTCTTTACCTGACGTAACCGTCTGAGGGATGTCATAGGTAACGTAGAATACTTCGCCGATCTTGTTCATATGAATCCGCTGTTCACCGACCACATGTCCATCGACGGCGATACTAAATATTCTCTCATGCCGTGTTCCTTCCCGTTCAAAAGGAGAATGATCCCCGCCCCAGTATGCCACGCATACATAGTTCGGTGCAGAACCATCCACCGCCAGCTGGTAGCTGAAGTAAGCTCCGCTGACACCAAAAGCTTCCCGCCACATATGCAGCTTGTTGCGGCTGTCTGTATACGAACCGTTATGATGATCTGCACGGCAATTGCTATCCAGATGATGTCCGATCTCATCCTGCTGACCATCGGGCTGCACCCTGTCGATGGTGATATCATTTAATTCCTTCTCCAGCGCATCCCCTTCATCGTTAAACGGCCAATAGACCGTATAGAACTCATGATGCACATCATAGAACGGAATCAGTTTCACCGGGTTACCGTCCGATGTGACATCCTTGCTGATCTCAAACGTCAACGTACTTGCGTCTACAACCTTGATCCACTCGCGCACATCCTCCTGCTCTGTCCAGATCACAGGTACAGGTGCGGTTTTGGGATTCAGTGCCGTTTCGTCCACGATGGTATCCTCGGGCAGCCCTTCGCTTCCCAGAGCCCCTGCCAGTACAATGGGGCCGTACAGGAATGCCACCTTGTGCGCATCATCCCGGGACGTGTAATGATGGAGCGACATCGGCAGCGTGATTGTGATGACATCACCAGCGGTCCATGTGCGCTCGATGTCGAGGTATCCGGGTTCCATCCGGGTATGCGGATGAGCCGTATCCCCGTTGACCGTTGCCGTCATTGGCTCCTGCAGCCATGAGGGCACGCGTAGTCTAAGATTGGCCGAGGCGCTGCCTTCGGTGATCGTAAGGGTTACCTTTTCCGAATAAGGAAAGTCGGTTTCGAGCTTCAGCGATATGCCTTGGGATCTCCAGTCCAACTGGGAAGCAATATACAGGTTAACGTACAGATCCTGCTCATCCTCGAAATAGATCGCCTCGGCGTATTTGCCCGGGTTTTCCATGCCAGATCCTGTGCAGCACCACCAGGCAGTATCGTGAGTACCGTAGATTTTGTAGTGGCCTTGTAGTGTTGATGCAAAATACGTTTTGTTCCCTGTGTCCGGGTCCTGTGTGCCCAGGATATGGTTGTAGATCGCATTTTCATAATAGTCCATGTATGCACTGTCTGGATTCCAAGTGTAGAGCTGCTTCGTCAGATGCATCATGTTGTGGGTACAGCAGCTCTCTCCGGTTTTGATACCCAGACTCTCCATGCCTTTCGCTTCATAATGCTCCGAAATGCTCATAGCGCCAAATACATAAGAACGGTGATGAATCGTGGTGTCCCAGAAAAACTCCGCAGCTGTCCGGTAACTCTCATGGTTATGGTCCTGGTTGTAGATTTCGGCTGCACCGATGACTTTCGGAATCTGTGTATTCGCATGTTTGCCCTGAAGATCGTCCTGCTTGTGTTCCAACGGTTCGAGGATTAATTGATGTGTGAATTTGTTGGCTATCTCAAGGTATACAGACTTCCCGGTGATTCCATACAAATGTGCAAATACTTCATTCATGCCGCCGTGTTCACATTGAAGCATGATCTGCATCTGTTCCTCGGTCATCGGGACCAGGCCGTCCACCGCCCAATCAGCAAACCGTGTTACCACCTCAAGAGCCTGCCCGTTGCCCGTTAGTTTGTAGGCGTCAATTAGACCGCGATAGATCTTGTGCACACTGTACCAGGGCACCCAGTATTCGCCGATGTTAAAACCACCAATATGGTCTGCCCGAAATGCAATGCGGAAGGCTTCTTCGGACAGGCCGCCGACATACCCGCTGCCCGTTGTCAGCTGAATGGAAGCAAGCTCGCTGACGGCATAGTCCAGCATTTGCTTTAACATTTCATTACCTGTCGCCTGATAGGTCACAGCCAGGGCAGACAGATAGTGTCCGAGGGAATGCCCGCTGATCGAGCGCGCCTCCCAACCCGCGTATCGTTCCTTTTTCGCCGGTAACCCATGGGCCTCAAAACATGGTGCCAGAAAACGGTCAATGTCCAGGGATAACAAATACTTTTCTCCAACTTCCTGTGACGTTTGAAAAACGCCATTTAACAGATCTACATGCTCAGGTCCCAGAAATCCCTTTTTGGTTTCAATCATTCTGCTCGCTCCTCCTCGGTATGTAGTGGATATTTAGAAGTACTTTTATAGATATACAAAGGGTAAAATCCGTGTTTCGATTCATGCATCCCTTGCGATATTTCTTCATATAGGCCTTGAATATCCTCATATTATCAAATAAAATACAACTACATCAGACTCATAATCCAAGAAAAGGTGGAGAAATCCGTCCTATGCTAAAGCCATTGAAACATTACCTGTGCGGCAAGTTCATAACCGAAGGCAATTGGAGCCACATGAAGCGCAGCATGCCTGTTCACGAGGTCATTTTGATGTTGGAAGGCGAGATGTACATTGCGGAGGAGGACGAGCAGTTCGTGGTTCATGCAAATGATCTGCTGTTTCTGAGGGCTGGACGCACCCATTATGGCTATCAGGTCAGCGATGCTCCCGTCAGCTTTTATTGGGTTCATTATGATTCGATTGAGGAAGAGTTCGACCAGTATCCCACCCATGCGACCATTCAGGTACCATCCACGGCTAATCAGCTGTTCAAGCAGTTGCTGCATAGTTCATCGTTCTCATCGGAAGAAGCAGACGCGGCATTGCTGCTGCTGCTCAAAGAACTGGAACGCAACACACAGGCGGGTTATCGGCCGCACAATGCGATCGTTGACCACATCTGCAAGTGGGTGGATATTCATCTGCATACCGACATTACGGTTGGTAAGATTGCCGAGACTTTTAATTTTAACAAGGACTATATCTCCAAAATGGTGAAACGTGAGAAAGGCATTGGGCTCAAAACCTATATCCTCACGGAACGGATTTGCCGGGCCAAGCAGATGCTGCTCAATACCAATGCCAGTGTGAAAGAAATTGCAGGACAATGCGGTTTTTCGGATTACAAACTCTTCCTGCGCATGTTCAAACAATACGAAGGCAATACCCCCACCGAATATCGCAATAATTTGTATTCCACACAGCTCAACCGCCTATAATGAACCTTATACGTGCGAACCTTGGATGTACTTGTGCGGATATACCAACTCATAGAATTTCATGAGTCATATATAGAAAATTTGAATTAATCCATTACCATTGGGTGTGATACAATTCAAGTCAACTATATCTCTTATCAAACCAAGATCAGAAGGAGAACTTGAGATGACAACGGCAGTAACGATTCATCCCGCTACAGAAGCTGACCATGAAGAAATTGTACATATTCTCATTGAAAGTTACTCCGAGTACCGGGACACGTTCCAAACACAAGAACAATGGGAACATTATTTGAAGGACATTCGGGAATCGCCAAGCAATCCTTATATCAAGCAATTATGGATTGCCAAAATTGATAATCAGATTGTCGGTACGGTCCAATTGTTTGAGACCGCGCATAAGGCTTACCCGAACTTCGAGTTGCCTATTGATTATCCGTTTATTCGACTGTTGGGCGTTGATCCCAAGTGGAGAGGTCACGGCATTGCCAGAGAATTGCTTCAACAATGTGTTGAATCTGCCAAAGACATGGGCAAAAATACGGTGTATTTATATACGGGCGGTCAGATGGTCAACGCGATCCGATTATACGAACGTTTCGGTTTTGTAGAAGACCCGGAATTTAGTTCCGAGAGTAGTGGTGGCAAAGCGATCTGCTACCGTTATGATTCATAATTCTCGCAAATGGTAATAAGCGCGGATAGCACAAAAAGGGATGCCCATAAGTCTAAAATGTACCCTATAAGATGGACACTTTAAAAAAGGTCATCTTGTAGGGTCTTTTTGTGTACAATGAATAAAAAACGAGCGGTGGTCAAGCGGATGTCAAAGAAATGCTTTACAACTCAAGAGCAAGATCAGTTAAGAAGAAATCCCTATGTGAAAAATGTCAGCGCTAAAGCTATTACGTACACGGATGCGTTCAAAGAACGATTTATTCAAGAATACAGTCAAGGTACGCTTCCCCGTGAGATTTTTCAGGAAGCAGGCTTTCCCATTGACGTCTTGGGTGCAACCCGAATTCGAAAGGCTTCCAATCGATGGCGTGCGGCTTTTCAAGAACAAGGACCTGCTGGATTAACAGACGGTAGAATACACGCTTCAGGCCGTCCTCTGACCCGTGAATTAAGTCTTGAAGAAAAATATGCCCGTTTGGAAGCGAAAATGAAATGGCTTGAAGCGGAGAATGAATTCTTAAAAAAGCTCGATCAACTCGAAAGGCAGATGAGAAAAAAGAAATCCAACTAAGTACGCGGCAAAAATTCGAACTGATTCAACAGATGATGCATACATACCCTTTCCAACGCAAGGTGCATGTTCTTTGTGAAATTGCTGGAGTTTCACGTTCGGGCTATTACCAATATTGTAGCGAAGATGCCAGGTTACATCGTCAAAATCAGGAACAAGACGATCAGAAAGTGAAAGCCATCGTTCTGAAAGCCTACCATTACCGTGGAAGAAAGAAAGGCGCCCGTCAAATCAAAATGACGCTGGAGCACCAATATGGAGTCATATACAATCTCAAGCGAATTCGTCGTGTCATGCAAAAGTACAACATCGTTTGTCCGATTCGAAAAGCTAATCCCGCACGTCGTATGGCCAAAGCGACCCAAGAGCATCGAACCTGTCCTAACACGTTAAATCGAGCTTTTAAGCAAGGGATTGCAGGCAAGGTACTATTAACGGACATCACGTATTTAACTTATGGGAAAAATAAGCGAGCCTACTTATCGACCATTAAAGATGCTGAAACGAATGAGATTTTAGCTTATGAAGTCTCTGCTTCACTCGGTTTGGACATTGCGATTGAGACGTTGAATCAACTCAAAAAGCATCGTCACCTCACCTCAGATGCGTTGATTCATTCAGATCAAGGTTTTCACTATACGAACCCAAAGTTCCAAAAGCTTGTGAAGAATATGGGGCTGGGACAATCCATGTCGCGTCGAGGAAACTGTTGGGATAACGCTCCACAAGAATCATTTTTTGGGCATTTTAAAGATGAAACGAACTTTAAAACGTGTATGACCTTGGAAGAGGTCAAGCAAGAAGTGAAAAGCTACATGATTTATTACAATCATTATCGAGGTCAATGGAACTTAAACAAGCTGCCGCCTGCACGATACAGACAGCAGCTTGAAGTTGCCTAACCTTTTTAAATTGTCCTTTACAAGGGGTACATTTTAGTCATTAACATGACAGGGGGCATCCCTTTTTAGCGTTATTCTGAGCTAAAGAATCGGAGTCGAGCGGCAAATGCAGTCGCTCCATTTTCCTCACTATTAACCGCCGATTTCCACCAGAATTTTCGCATGGCTCTTGTCGGTCATGAGCAGTTCAAGTCCTTCCTGAACGATGTCGTCCAGCTTGATTTTTCTGGTGATCACCTGTCCCACATCAAGTGCTCCCTCAGCAATCAAAGAGATGACTTCAGGGAAGATGTGGCGATAAGCCAGTGTTGCTGTCAAGTTCGCTTCCTTCACTAGCAGGTCGAAGAAATTCACCTGTAGCGGATTCGGAATTGCTGCGATGACAACAACTTCCCCACCTTTTTTGATCACGGCTACGGCGCTGTCCATGGTTGGCTGTACACCTGCCGCTTCATATGCTACATCTATTCCGCCAGACTGCTGCAAAATCACTTCAGTGGCATTAACTTTGGCACTATTCACTGGAATGGCTCCCAGCTTGGCTGCCAAATTCAGGCGTTCTTCAAATACATCGACTGCATAGATCGTGGAAGCTCCAGCAGCTTTGGCTGATAGGATCGTCAGCAGTCCAATCGGACCTGCACCATATACAGCAACCTTCTGACCTACTTTTAGTTTGCTATGGCGAACTGCATGAAAAGCTACCGCTGTAGGCTCAACTAATGCGCCCTCTTCAAAGGATACGTTATCCGGCAATTTATGCACCATATAAGCCTCAACCACAACGTATTCAGCAAAGCCTCCATCACCGTTCAGTCCCACAAATCCGAATTGGGTACATTGGTTATAACGCCCCTGAATACAGTACTCACACTGTCCGCAATGATACAGCGGTTCAACAACAACACGGTCCCCTACACTGATACCGCTTACATCACTTCCCAATTCACTGACGGTTCCTGCAAACTCATGACCAAGTGTCAGCGGCGCTTTCTGTCCTGAAAGCGGGTGGTTCTGCCCTTCCTGAATACCTACGCCATGATGGTAAGCATGCAAGTCACTACCACAGATTCCTGCGTACTCGACTTTAATTTTCACTTGCCCTGATTGGGCTACCGGTATTTCCCGTTCTTCGACCCGGACATCTTTTTTGGCATACCATACTGCTGCTTTCATGAGATACATCCCCTTTGGTTTATCTTGTCTATCTGAAATTCAACTATTGTCTATTAATTATATCGCTGTTCACGTATTATTCATATTTATAGATACTAATGTTAATA
This sequence comes from Paenibacillus sp. GL_099_B, assembly GCF_057835695.1. Lineage (NCBI taxonomy): Bacteria > Bacillati > Bacillota > Bacilli > Caryophanales > Paenibacillaceae > Paenibacillus > Paenibacillus sp. GL_099_B. The sequence continues at coordinate 1,016,083 of NZ_CM174430.1, read as the reverse complement.
TTACTTGTACTAATGCTAAAACGGAGATGAAACCATGAATCTGGAACAGCTTGAATATGTCGTTGAAATTGCCAAAACTCAATCATTCTCGGCTGCCTCGGAGCACCTGCATGTCACTCAATCGGCGATCAGCCAATCTGTGCATCGTCTTGAAAATGAGCTGGGTATGATCCTGTTCGAACGCTCGCGGCATGGGACGTTTCCCACCCCTGAAGGCAAACCGTTTATTGCCAAGGCACTCGATATTTTGCAGCGAATTGATGAATTGAAATCACTGAATGCCGAGACATTCTCGTTAACTGGAGAACTGCATGTTGCCACCTTTCCAAGTGTGATGCCTTACCTTGTGCAAACGGCAGCAGATATGAAACGCGAGCATCCTCAATTGAATATTGCCATTGAAGAGAAAGGTTCTATGGAAATCATCGAGGATATCCGCAACAACAGAACCCATCTGGGCTTCATCGCCATCTACGCCAAACAATTGCGGGAATTCGATGGACTGCATTTCAGTCCCATGTATTCAGGCAAACTGGTTGTGTGCACTCATCACCAATCCGAACTAGCCAAGCTTAACCGAGTTACTCCCGAACAATTAAAAGAACATAAGCTTGCTCTGTATCGTGATGGATTCATCGAAGATTTCCTGCAGGAGTTCACGTATGATTATGGCCCTCTGTCCATCCTGTTCAAAACGAACAACTCGGAAGCGATCAGCACCGTCCTGAAAAATAATATTGCCGCCACCATTGGTCATGACTTCTCCTTCCACCAACATCCGCTATGGAAAGAAGGCATTGCGAAAATGGTAGAGATCTCCTCGATCGATCAACCTAAAATGCAAATCGGCTTCGTACAGACCGAATCCAAGGAGGTTGCTGTAGCAGCAGAGCGATTTGCCCAACGCTTCAGACAGGCGATTGAGCTGGATCAGTTATGATAGCAGAGTCTAAGTCATAATTGGGTGTCAAAAAAACACTCAGGTGCTTGCACCAGAGTGTTCCATATTCGATATGGGTTCAGCTTGCTTCCCCTATACCTTTACTTTTCTTACGGCTTCGCTCAACTCAATCGTTTGCTGCCGCAGCAGGGTGGACGTTTGTGCCACCTTTTGGAACATGCTCGACTGTTCCCCTGTCAAACGATAAATTTCATCCGAATGATCTGAAACGCCAGATGAAATTTGCGAGATGGTGTTGACCGATGCTGCCGCTTCCTCGGAACCTGCCGATATCTCCTCCGCTGCTGCGGATACCTCCTGGATACGATGTGTCACCACACGAAACGTATCAACCATATGCGTGAAGGCAAGCTCAGCTTCTGCTGTGCTGGTCACCCCCTGGCCGATCTCTTGCGAGGTAACATCCATCTGTGATCCGATGTGCTGGGACTCCTTCTGAATGCCGAGTAACAAATCAGATATCGTCTGCACAGATGTGCTTGAAGCCTCCGCCAACTTCCGTACTTCATCAGCTACAACGGCAAATCCCTTCCCATGCTCTCCTGCATGAGCGGCTTCAATTGAAGCATTCAGCGCCAGCAGCTTGGTCTGACTCGCAAAATCCCGCACTGTATGAAGCGCACCGCCGATTTGCTGCGAGAAGTTGTTAAGCACTTGGACCATGGCTACAACTTCAGCAGATACAGCCGAAATGCTCTCCATCTGTTTCTTCATTTGCGTCATGCTCTGCTTACCCGATTGTGCCGTAGCAAGCGCAGTTGTTGCAGCGTCGGACACGGCTGTAGATGACTCTGAAATATCAGTAATCCCTTTAGCGATTTCTTCCATCGCATTGGCGCTGTCGCTAGCACCTTGCTTCTGGGTGTGTGTTCCCTGTCTGATCTGCTGCACGGACTGGTCAACGCTCTTATTCATCTCAAGCATGTCTTCTGCATCACGATTGAATTGCTCCGTTGATTCCGCGAGAATATCGGTGGTTACCGAGACACCCGCGACCATGTCGCCGATCATTTTATTTAAGTCCCCGGACATATGGATCATCGCCTTGAATGTGCTGCCAATCTCATCCTCACTCTGCAGCCGATAGGCTGTCAGGATCCGGTTGGCCTCCGCCAGCTCACCTTGCGCCATTTGTTCGACACTTGCCTTCAACGGTTTCAGCGGTCGCAGGCCTCTTACGATGAACCACAATACAACCGCGATGCCTGCAACCGTGATGAACAACAACAGGGCATACAACGGAATGCTGGATTTCATAATATCTGACTCAATACTTCCAATGACCGACACAGCTGTATCGATTCCTATTACACCCGTTAAGGCCCCATTACTGTCCAAAATCGGAGCGTATGAGGAAATATATTCGCCATACTCCTCATTATTAATGATGGGAGAACTGGCTGTTTTCCCTTGCAGGAGCTTTTGGACTGCATCACCTGGGATATCCGTCACTTCATTGATCGGTGATGCTTTATCTGCATCTTTCATGCCATCCACCATAATGAGAGGCGTGCCTGTATCGTCTATTTTTACAAAATACACATACATCGCACCGATGCTCATACGAAAATCATCCAGCTCATCACGAATCTTCAAGAACACGTCATTTTCCTTGGGATCTTTGGCAAATTCCACATACGGTCCTGTATCCAGCTGTTTCACATAACTCTCGGCAATTTGAATATTGTAACTCGATATGGCCTCCTGCGCGGCTAGCTTCATATTCGCCAGCTGAAGCAACATGCTTCCCGCAGATATAATCATAATGACCAATGTAACAATGGCAACAATGCGAACAACCAAACGTTTCTTGAAAAACCCGACCATCCAATCCTCTTCCTCTCACGCCTGTATGTAAGCCTTTTCGACTACGCCCTACCCAAAAATAACATGCTTGAAGCACTATGTAATGTGAAAATAGTATATGAAGTTGTCGAATTAGGCAAGAAAATATTGGATGAGGAAGCGATAAAAAAACACCTCGGCACGAACGCCGAGATGTCGTTTTAAACCGCCTTTCTGAATCGAATCAGGGACCAGATAATCAGTACAGCAAGTACTATCAGACAGATACTGATGCTAAAACGATTGCTCTGATCAAATACAAACATGACTGCAATGACACCGAGACAGAGCACAGCAGCTCCAGTTACGTAAGGGAATCCCCAGACCTTAAATGTCGGCTGTACCGGATATCTCTTGCGCAGCTTCATCTGTGATGTGGCGATACAAATCCACACGAGCATCACGACAAACCCCGGAACCGCCAACAGCACGCGGAAGAGCTGATCTTGTGCGAATAGCCCCAGCATGGAGCCCCCAAGCAGAATCACAGCACATACCAGCAGTGTATTTACCGGACTGCCGTTACGATTCGTTTGTGATAATGCCTTGGGAGCTTCACCACCTACCGCCATGGAATGCATCATACGGGATGCGCCGTAAATGCCGGAATTTGCAGCAGACAGAACGGCGGTCACCAAAATAAAGTTCATAATATGTGCGGCCCCCGGAAGTCCTGTAGAAGCCAGCACCTGTACAAACGGACTGCTCTCGGGCCCCAACTCATTCCACGGAATGAGCCCACAGATGATGAGAATCGGCAGCGTGAAAAATAAAATGATTCTCAGCATGAAGTTCCCCACAATTTTGGGCATCACCTTGTCCGCATTTTCTGTCTCCGTTAAGGTTAAGCCAATAAGCTCAGATCCTCCATACGAGAACATGACGACCAATAGTGCCGAAAAGATCGATGACCATCCGTTAGGGAAGAAACCGCCTGCTTGCGTGTAATTTTGCAGATAAGGCGTGTTGTCACTTGGAATGATCCCGAAGATCAGACCAGCCCCGAGGATAATAAAAATAATAATCATGGCGATTTTAATGCCAGCCAGCCAAAATTCAAATTCCCCAAATACGCCTACACTCAGCAGATTAATCAGTATAATAAACACCGCACATACCAGGCTCAGCATCCACAGCGGCACTTCCGAGAACCAGTACTGCAAAAAGCTCCCTGCTGCAATCACCTCAATTACACATACCGACAACCAGAGGAAACAATACATCCATCCCATGATAAAGGAGACTCTGCTGCCGAACGCTTCCTGCACAAAGTCTTTCATATTTTTGTTCTTGTACACCGTAGCCATTTCCGCCATCGCAGCCATGACAACCAGTAACAATAAGCCTGCAAAAATGTACGTTACAATGACGCCTGGACCTGCAAGTCCAATCGTTTCGGCGCTTCCTTTGAAAATTCCGGTTCCAATGACACCGCCCATAGCCATAAAGCTAATATGCCTTGGTTTAAGTTTCTTCTGCAATGTTCCTTCTGTCTGAGCCAATTCAAGTCCTCCTGATGTAAAAAACGTCTGTAATCTTCTGTTATGTTTTCTGAAACATAACTTCCAGTATACCCTATTGTTCATGGATCAGCCCAGCGGATCCGTATGGCCAATTCATCCCAAACGAATGCTGACATGACCTATGTTTTATACCCCACAATGATACAAAGCAATCTGTATGCAACTCAATCCGTTCATTTGAATACATTCTACTCTTCTTACGATCTCCAATATGTATGATTTGTTGCAGTCCAGCACTTCTCAAAACAATCATTACATGCAAAAAAACCAGTAGTCTGCATGCAACAGAATGCTGGTTTCCTGTGTTTCTGCTATGTTTACTGCCTATCGTGTAATTTATAATTCCTTCGTCATAAAAGCGCTGTTCGGGTCCAAACTATAATCTGCGAATGGCTCACAGTATACAAACCCAAAGTCCTCATACAGCTTCCGCGCCGGAATAAAAGAATCCATCGAACCTGTCTCCAAACTGATCCGTTTGTAACCCCGATCCTTGGCAACCTCAATAATATGGGCAAGAATTTGTCTTGCTACGCCTTTTCTCAGGTGGGCTGATGCTGTACGCATCGATTTCAATTCTGCATGCTCCGAATTCAATTCCTTCATGGCGCCGCAGCCAAGCAGCTCCTCCGCTTCCCATGCACACCAGAATGTTATCTCAGGTTTCTTTAACCCATCCAGATCCAGGGCGTGAATGCTTTCCGGCGGCGAATCTGCTGCCATGCCCTGCAGATGTTCTGCAATTAATCCAATGACTTGATGACCGCTCAAATCGTCTACTTTGATCTCCATATCTACCACTCCTGCCGACAATTTTGTTGTGTGTCGTATCACTGAATACATGTCTATTGTTTATATAGTACTACCATGACAGGTTTCCTGACAATAACTTAAAAACACGAATGAAATATCTATTGTGATACCCTTAAATTTCCATTATAGTGAGGCTATCTGATTACAAAGGAGCGAAGAATATTGCGTAGAAGCCATATAGCTAATTGTCGTACTGAGGTGAAGCGAACTTAATTTGTGAAAAGGAGACCATTATGACACTATCGACTGATAATCTGTTTTATAGCAAACGCTTGAAAATGACTCCGCCCCGTGCTGAAGACGTGCAGACCATGCTGCAATGGAATGAAGATCCCGAATATTTGCGAAATGTGGATACGGATATCGCCATTCCTTATTCGGAAAAACAGCTTGAAGATGAAGGCGAGACGAAGGACAAGGAAGTTTACTTTCGGCTTCGAATGCTTGAGGATGAACAACTGATCGGATTCGTTGTCATTCACGGCATTGAATGGAACAACCGTTGCGGACAACTTGCCATTGGCATTGGACTTGCAGAACATCGCAACAAGGGCTACGGCACGGAAGCGTTGAATCTTATTTTGCGGTACGCCTTCCATGAATTGAATTTGGACCGGGTCGGTCTGGATGTCATCGCCTATAATGCCAAGGGTATCCGTGCCTATGAGAAGGTCGGCTTTCAGTTGGAGGGTCGTGCTAGGTCAGCCGTGTATCGTGATGGGAAACGCTATGATCGCTTATTGATGGGAATTCTAAGACCGGAATGGGAAGTACACAATCAGATCAATGTGGAGGGTGGACAAGCATGAATATGAATGTGGAAGTCACTGAATTTATCGAACAGATCCCGGTTCCCTGGCAAGCCCAGGTTGCAAGTAAACTGCGGGAGTTGGTACATGAGTCCATCCCTGAAGTAGAGGAACGTGTGCAATACAAGAAACCTCATTTCCTGAAAAACGGTAAATATGCAGCAGTTATCTCCCCTTCCAAGCCGGCAGTATCCTTCACGATCTTCAATGCAACCGGACTTGAGCTGCCAGATGGGATATTCGAAGGCCCAGCGGAACGTAAAACAATCAAAATCAAGGAAAAAGATACGCCGGACTATGAGTGGCTGGCTGCACTTCTGACACAGGCATCGGTAGAACTCTAAGCGTTAAAGAAAAAGGTCAATAGTAAGACTATTTTGAAGTTTCATTTCTCCATTTGGCCGAGTCGCTTGGCCAAGATGCTAACGAACCTGTTACACCTTAAACGGCGGATCCTCAAGGCATGCATATTTTAACGAATCTCAGTGACGTTATTTCGGTGTAACAACGGGGTCAAAGCCTTATATTCGACCCTATCGATGAAATAACGTCTCTGTAATTCGTTACATCTCAGATCGGTGCAAATGGGAGCAAATAACGTGTGCCAGGTTCGTTAGACCAAAATAATGTGAACAAGGGGCGTCCCGTGTCATCCTCATGACTATGGGACTGCCTCTAGTCATACAAAGGGGCCTCCCGTAATGTCGAAGACATGTGGGATAGCCCCTTTTGGGTATGTAGCTGTCATTACAATTTAAATCGCATCTATGCAATAACAGATTATTACTTCCCTCATCAGGATTGTTGATAAGATACCGCAGTCATCTGACACGGCTCGCAAATGAACATGTAATACATGCCATCCCCGTATTCCTCAACCTCGCCCCAGTCCATCTGTCCAACGACCCTCATCCTTGAAGCGCAGCATGGACAATTCGGATAATCTGCGTCCTGAACCCATCCGGGATGGCCCCCAATCTGGGATGTAGAAGGCTCCATCGCCCACTCACTGCCATGGAACGGGTGACGTGGTGCAGTCGCAATCCGAAACTGCCGGCATGAATCCGGTGCAAGCTGTACGTAGTCGTCCGGGTCAAGATCATCCGCTCCCATCGGCATCACATTATGCGCACTCCAGCACGGTTCCCCTGCTGAATCCAACTCCATATAAACGACGCCATAACAGCTGCATATAACGCAAGTCTGTATTTGAAGTCGCTCACTGTTCCAAGCAACGTCCTGCAGTGCTGGATGCCGTACATCCAGATCAATTAAGGTCGTTAACTGACTGCCACACCACTCACAGTTATCGGCACTGGTCAACAGAATGGAGATTGGATCGCCAATTGACGTGTCACCAGCCCCTTCATTTTCTTTTACTTTATAGAGTGAATAACTTGGGGTGATGAATAAATCCCTGTGTTGACCTTCATTCGTTAACTCCCAACCGGCTTCGGTTGTATAGTGCTCTGGTGCGACATGCAGCTGATCTGCCCAGCGAGGTGGAGACTGCCTCCATTGCTGGAACTGACGTACGACCACTTCATCTCCAATATAGGCGAGCATGAGCAAGAGATTATTCCGATTCTCATCATCGATGTTCACCCGCTGCAAGAGTTGATTACGTACTTCGGCAGAGGCACTCTTATACAAAATGCCAGGGTAGTAGATTTCGCGCTCCAATAGCTCAGGAATCTGTGCACACAACGAGGTACCATGATAACAAACCAGATATACCAAAATATCTTTACCTGTATCGTCATCCCCTGTGCGAATCAGCTTCATCGCATAATCGATCATGAGGGCTTGCTGCTCCGTAGACAAGGACAGATATACCTGTTCTTTGGATTGCTCATATGCCACATAACGGATTAGTGGATCATGAACCTGACGTGTATGCATGATTTTCAAAATCTCCACAGGGTCCGTTATTCCCTCATACAAGTCCACGTCGCGCCGATTGGCTTCAATATATCTTTGATGCGCCTCGCGTTCCATCTCCTGCTTGCAAGGCATGCAGTACCCACCTGTTCTGGCAGCCGTTGCTGGCAAAATGGTATTCGGGCACCCCTCTCGTTTGCACGGAATGCGTTCTGTCATCTATGGGTACCTCCTTTGCTATTGATCACGCTTCACGATCCATCGAGTCCGATCCATATCGATCAGCGGGATGATAGTTTAGTGATGTCCCAGTTGGTCCTTCGTAAATTCATAAAATGCGATCGCATCTTCGCTATTGGCAAAACCCGCCTGAGCCATCTTGTCGCTGCCGCCACCTTTGCCCTGGTAGGCTCCGAGATTGCCCTTGAAGAAAGGTCCACAAGCCCACTCCGGCGGCTGCCCGTTCTGTGCCAATACAACTTTGGCCTCCGAGATGCTCGCAAAGAGTACAAGCCCCTCATGTTCTGATGTCAGCTTGGTCGCCAGACTCTGCATATCCTTGAGTGATTTGTCTTCAAAGATTTGGGCAATGACAAGCCCTTCCCGTGCAGATAAAAGCTCCTGCGCATAATAAGCGTCATTGGAAGTTTTCACAGCGTTCAGCTCTGCTTGCAGCTGCTTTTGTTCTGCTTCCATTTTGCCGATCCGATCCGCAAGCTCTTCCCGGCTGGTCTTTAATTTGGCTGTAATTCCAGTCAGCACGCTTTGCGCGGCGTTGAACTCATTCAGTGCTCGGTACCCGCATTTAAAATAAATCCGGGTGCCGCCCTTCACTTTCTCGGTTTTCAACAGTTTAATAATCCCGATCTCTCCTGTGGCTGACACATGTGTTCCACCACAAGCATTATATTCCACGCCCTCGATCTCCACGATGCGAATATCTTCAGTGACGGAAGGCTGCTTCACCAGCGGTAGACGGGCCGCTTCTTCCGCTGTGACCCAGGAACTGCTGATTCTGGCATTCCGGTAAATCTGCTGATTGACCTCCATTTCAATTGCAGCCAGTTGGTTCGCTCCCAGTTCGGCTGCGGCCACATCAATCGTGATATAATCTGTCCCCAGATGAAAACTGAGCGTCATCGCATCTGCCAGCTTCAGCGTAATAGCCGACAGCAAATGCTGCCCGCTATGCTGCTGCATATGATCGAATCTGCGCTGCCAATCGATGTGGCTATCCACGTCATTCTGCTCCGGCGCACGCTCCAGCTTGTGCAGCACCTCACCATCTTCACTAATCACATCCAACACGTCAATGCCGCCGATCTGCCCCAGATCACAAGGCTGTCCACCCCCATGCGGATAAAAAGCCGTCTCCGCCAGCGTGACATATATACCGTCTTCCTTGTCCACTCTGCCTGTAATTTGTGTATGCCACTCCTGTGTGTACGCGGAGTCATAATAGATTTTTTGCGTCATCGAATCATCCGATCCCTTCTCGTTCAAATGGCTATCCATACTCTCCAGATTACACTATCTGGAACCGCCAAGCCAAATTCCCGCCTCACATCACCGCTTTTCATATCAAAAAGACCGCTCTGTAAGCCAAGCTACAGAGCGGTCTCCTTACTTATATCCACTATCCACGTTTAATGAAACGTTGGAAATAGAAGACAATCAAAAAAATCCGGGGATAACAGCGATCGAAAGTATGGTCTGCAATCGGAGTGGCCAAGTGTAATCTCGTTGCACTCCATGTTTATTTCATTGACTCGGATAGCTCTGTGAAAATAACACCCAGCGCATACGCTCCAGCATCCGGGTAGCCCAGACTGCGATCGCCAACAGCACCTGCGCGGCCCATACGTGCCACGATGTCTTCTGTTTTCTTCGCACCTTCTACTGCAGCTTCGGCACCTTTGGCAAACGCCGTTTTGAAGTCATCTCCAGACTTCGCACTTTGCGTCCATGAGTCTGCACAAGGGACAAGTGCGTCAATTAATGTCTTGTCACCTACAACGGCACCACGTCCGAAGGAACGTTCGCCTGTAGATTGAATCCCTTGTACTGCCGCCTGTATCATGTCAGCGAACTCTGCAACGTTCATTGACTGCTTGTCACCAACGGCTTTGCCTGCTGCCCGGAATGCCGAACCCCAGATTGGGCCGGATGCACCGCCGCAGTATTCCATAATGACAAGAGAGCATGCATCGAGGAATGAACCGATATTCTTTTTCTCTTCGTTCAAGATATGGTTCCATTCGCGTTTGAGCTGTCTGAAGCCCTTCGCTATGCTCATGCCAAAGTCGCCGTCACCCGCATGGGAATCCAGTTCACAGAACGGCACTTCGTTCTTGATGATGATCTCACTCATCTTATCGATCAGGTAGACGATATTATCCAGGGAGAATTGATTGTTGTTGATTACCGCAGACGTGGCAGGTGTCTCCACTTCATAGGATACAGGCGCATCTTCAATCACGATGGCTTCCAACGCTTCCGAATATGCCACTTGCGCTACTGGAGGACCAGACACTTTGAAAGCAGGTGTATCACTTTCCTTAAACAACAACGTTTTTAGTTCATCGTCCAGTTTCAGGATGGTTACCGATGCGCCTGCCATATCGATGCTCGTCATGTAATTGCCAACAAACGTAGTGGCTACACCCAGTCCTGAACGCTGTGCCAGCTCACGCTGAACCGAGTTGTTGAGCAGATAGAGCTCCTGTAAAGGTGTAGCACCAAATCCATTTACAAGCACAGCAATCTCAGCCGATGCATCGTTGTCCAGCTTCATGTCTGAAAGCAGTGATTCAACCATGCGTCCTGCAAGCTCATCCGCAGATACCAATTTCTCGCGGCGTATGCCTGGCTCACCATGAATTCCTACACCGAATTCCATCTCATCTTCAGCGATTTCAAATGTCGGTGTTCCTTTGGCAGGTACGGTACAGGAAGTAAATCCAAATCCGATGCTGTGAACGTTCTGGGCTGCTTTCTCAGCAACAGTTTTCACCTCTGCCAGACTGCGGCCTTCTTCGGCTGCGGCTCCAGCGATTTTATGCACCAGTACAGTTCCGGCAACGCCGCGGCGTCCTACCGTATACAGACTGTCTTGAACAGCAATGTCATCCTCAACCCGTACATATTGCACGTCAATGCCATCTTCCTCGGCAAGATGCGCCGCGTTCTTGAAGTTCATCATGTCGCCGCTGTAGTTCTTGATGATTAGCAGCGTACCCTTATTGCTGGCTGTGGCCTTGATCGCCTGATACACCTGAATCTGGGAAGGCGATGCGAATACATCTCCACAGACCGCAGCATCCAGCATGCCTTTACCGACATAACCAGCATGAGCAGGTTCATGACCACTACCGCCGCCACTGATGAGGCTGACTTTATCAGCATTAATCTTCCTCCGCTTAATGACCTTATATTTTTTCAAAAATTCAAGCTCCGGGTGCGCGAGCGCAATGCCGTTGCACATTTCCATGACAACATTTTCAGCCTGATTGATGATTTTCTTCATTATTTCGCCTCCCGGCGAGCCTTGTACTCCGCACCAATCCGGTCAGCGGTAGCAATCGCACCAGCAACCTCAGTTACGGTGATCGGGAAAGGCATCGCGTGGATCGACTCTTCCGGAATACAAGCAATTTCAGCCACTTTCAACAATTCTTCCTGGCTAATGGTATCTACACCGATGTCAGCCAGACATACAGGCAGTCCCACTGCGAGACAGAAGTCCATGACTTCATGCAACTCTTCGGTTGGTGCATTTTCAAGGACGAGTTGTGCAATCGTACCGAAGGCTACCTTTTCCCCGTGGAAGAAGTGATGTGTGCCTTCCAGAATGGTAAATCCGTTATGGATTGCATGGGCTCCAGCCAGACCACCACTTTCGAATCCAAGACCGGACAACAGAATATTCGTTTCTACGATATTCTCCAGCGCTTGAGTGACCATGTTGCTGTCACTTGCCACTTTCGCTTTTACACCGTCACTGAGCAGCATTTCGTAGCACAACTTCGCCAGCGCGAGAGCTGCATTCGTACCTACCGCAGATGGTGTGTATCCTTCACGGGAACCCATCGGTAAACTTGCATTCACACGAGAGTACGACTTCGCTGTAGCTCTTGCTTCGAAGTACGTAGACAACGCGTCACCCATACCCGATACGAGGAAACGTGTTGGTGCGTTTGCAATAACCGTTGTATCCACGAGAACAACACTTGGGCTTTGTTTGAAATAAGCATAATCATCAAAAGCACCTTCAGGCGTATACAACACAGCCGAATGACTTGTTGGAGCATCCGTTGCTGCGATGGTTGGACAGATGATCAGCGCTTCACCTTCTGCCACACATTTGGCTGCATCAATCGCTTTACCGCCACCAAGACCGATCGTACAAGTGCATCCTTTTTCTTTCGCAATTTCCTGAAGACGAGCGACTTCCTCACGGGAGCATTCTCCTCTAAAACCGCTTTCAACAAACGTAATATCGAATTTTTGTGCCGTTGCATCAAGCTTCGCTTTTACACGCTGTACATCATCGGGATGTGCGATCAGCAATGCAGATTCACCAAAGGATTTCACAAAGTAACCGAGGTTCAACAATTCGTCTTCGCCTTGCACATATTTCGTTGGACTAATAAATGCTTTTCTCATAATGATATATGCCTCCTATGAATGATATAAGTTAAGTTCGTTTACTGCATAAATCACCTGCATACCTTCAACTAAGCTACCTGATGTAATTCTTGGATGAACTTAAACATGAAATTTTAAATACTCATAATTAACCTAAATATATACCATGCATGTGAGGTTTACAGTGGACTTTGATAACAAATTATTATAATTTTCAATCGTAATTTTTTGCTTTTCAACGGAAGCATGGTATCTTATTGTCATGTGATGGTTTATTTTTGACCTCCCATAACTATTTACCCGTCATTAACTCATCTTAATATGTACAACTTGCTAACTTTTAACGAACGAAATCATTCATCAGGTTAGCTATGGAGGATCACCCATGATTAAAAAATATCTGCATATCAATAAAATCCTTGACCTTAATAAATGGAAGCGTCTACAGGATTCCCTTGCCACTGTGACCAAGCTGGCTATTCTAACCGTTGATTATAAAGGCATTCCCGTAACCAGCCATAGCAGCTGTCAGGCCTTTTGCCAAAATGTTCGCAAAGATCCCGAACTGCTCCCCTACTGCCAGAAATGTGATTCTCGCGGTGGTCTGGAAGCCGTTCGATTGAATGAGCCTTATGTCTACCTGTGTCATTTCAATATCGTGGATATCGCGATTCCAATCACGATCGATGGGAAATATATCGGTGCCGTAATGGCAGGACAAGTGAAGCTCGCTGACCCGGAGAAAGGTACGGAACTGGAACAGATCGTCACGTCCAAGAACGTGCCTATGCATGCTGCGAAGCTAAAGGAATTACAGGACGATTATGACCAGCTGCCTGTCATGACCTATGAAGAGGTTGTGAAAATTTCCAACATGCTTTCTTTACTTTGTAACTACATCGTGGAGGAAGCACTGAACAAAAATTTGCTGGTGGAAATGTTCGAGAAAGCTTCGGGTCATCAGGAGTCTCTGAATCTGTCCACTATTCTGCCTGGATACTCCATCCGTAATATTGAGTCGATCAAAAAAGAAATGACCAATGCGATTGCGGATGCCTATCTTAAAAACAGCCCAAGTGATACAGAGAGTTCCAGCCCGGTGCTCCAACCTGCTTTTGAATATATTCACAGTCACAAGAGTGAGCAAGTCTCACTTAAACAAATGGCCGATCTGTGCCACCTGAGTCCAAGTTATTTCAGCAGGCTGTTTGCCAAGGAAACGGGTGAGAACTTCACGACTTATATTGCACGACTCAAAATCAAATGGGCCAAGCAATTGCTGGAAGTTACGGACATGCCCGTGTCGCAGATCAGTGATGAACTGGGATTCAATGAATCGGGTTATTTTATCAAAATATTCAAAAAATTCGAGGAGATTACGCCTGCCCTCTATCGCAAATACATGCAGGAACAATGAGCAAGCCTAACTATAGTTTTTGTTACCAGAGGAAGACCTAGTGATATCTTTTTCATATCAAAGATGGGGTTAAAAGATATTTCACCTATTAATCTGCCATTGCTACAATGGAGTCCAGATTACTTAGGGAGGCGTCACGAATGGAATATCGCAAATTGGGAAACAGCGGTCTAACCGTCAGTGAGATTTCACTGGGCAACTGGATTACACATGGAGCACAAGTGGATGATGGAACCGCAAAAGCCTGTGTCCGGGCTGCTTTGGAGGCAGGCATCACGACATTTGATACGGCAGACGTCTATTCCAACACCAAGGCAGAAACTGTGTTAGGACATGCTCTAAAGGAGATCCGAAGAGAAAGTATTGAACTGTGCACCAAAGTCTGTCATCCAACCGGCTCAGGTCGCAACGACAGAGGACTTTCCCGCAAACATATTATGGAGGCCTGCAACGCTTCGTTGCAAAGATTGCAAACCGATTACATCGATGTCTATTATGCTCACCGTTATGATCCAAACACGCCGCTGGAGGAAACATTCCTTGCGTTTGCCGATCTGGTTCGTCAGGGCAAGGTTCACTATATTGGAGTTAGCGAATGGACTGCGGCTCAGATTGAAGAAGGTTCCGCATTAGCTAAGGAGCTTCGCGTGCCTTTTATTGCGAGCCAGCCACAGTATTCCATGTTATGGCGGGTTATTGAGCAGGAAGTTGTACCAGCAAGTACACAAGCAGGTCTTGGCCACATTACATGGTCTCCCCTGGCTCAGGGCATACTATCTGGTAAATATATTCCGCACGAAGCGCTGCCAGCCGGATCACGTGCAGCTGCCGAGGCTGGAGCACCCTTTTTCAACAATCTTGCTGGTCGGTGGTTACGTGACGACGTTCTGACTGCTGTTCAGCAGATTATTCCACTCGCGAAAGACATCGGGCTGACGCTCCCTCAACTTGCCGTCGCCTGGGTTCTCCAGCATCCGTATGTGTCATCCGTCATTATTGGGGCATCCCGTCCAGAGCAAGTCCTTGAGAATGTGAAAGCCTCTGGTGTTCAACTGGATCGGGAAATCCTGTCCCGCATTGATGAAATACTGAGTGAGTGGATTGAGAGAGATCCTGCCAAGACGGGTTAACCGCCATTTTGGGACAACTTTCGGAACACGAGAATTCTCATTCCCCATCAACGCATTCATCTACAATATTCATAAAACGGGAAATCACTTCCTGATTCATGTCCGTCCGCCATGCCGTGTATAACGGTACGGAGGGCGGACTTTCTATTAGTGGTAGAAATACCACACCCCTCCGCTCGAACACATCTACTGAAGAAGGAACGATGGATATCCCCATGCCCGCTGCAACGAGATTCACAATCGTGTACATCTGAATGGCTTCCTGTGTAATACGAGGATCTACACCCTGCTCCCTGCAATAATCCAGGATAAGACGATGGAACGGAGAGCCCAGATGCCGTGGAAAAAAAATAAAATCTTCGTCTGCCAGCTCTGTTATGGACACCTGAGTCTGTGCAGCTAAAGGGTGATGGTCTGGCAGCACTGCGAGTAATGTTTCCGTCTGACAGACCCGGAACGACAAATCTCCGTTGTGATCCTGATACCGCAAAAATCCAATATGGATCTGTCCATCTCCCAGTGCCTGCAATTGTTCGGACGAGGTCATCTCACGCAACGTAAGTTCAATCTGCGGGTACGTCGCACGGAATTTTCTCAACACATTGACCATAATACTCCCCGAAGCCGAATCCACAAAAGCAACCGTTAAATGTCCAATGATGCCCTGATCAGCCTTCTGCGTAAGCTGGATGGATCGCTCAAGTTGGGCCATGATCAGCCTCGCCTGTTCCAGAAATACAGCACCGGCTGCCGTGAGACGAACCATTTTTTTCGTGCGTTCCAATAACTTCACGCCGAGCTCTTCCTCCAGATTCTGAATCTGCTGGCTCAGCGGCGGCTGCGTCATATTTAATTTCTCAGCCGCACGGTGGAAGTGAAGCTCCTCCGCCACGGTGATAAAGTATCGTAATTTTCGAATATCCATATGCCTGGTGTACTTCCCTTCTGTCTGACCTCTTACTTCATCTGTTCCTGAACCCAAACGGCTGATTCAGCCAGCATCGTCATTAATTCATTAAAGTCCACGGCTATCTCACGAAGAGGTAGTTCTCCCGCATCGTGGATTAACATCAGAACCTTGCCAGAATTTTGATCCAGTATAGCAATGCTTCCTTCGCCAAACCCACCAATTGGAAATGGTTGCAGCTCAGCGGGCAACTCGTATTCCTTCTCATATTCACGGTATACTTCCAGGAACTCGGGATATGCCCAATTCAATTCTTTCACCGAATACAAGGCAGGATCGCCGAAGTTGCATGCACCAAATTCAAGCAAGAGCTCACGATACACTGCGGGCAATTTCACGTTATACTTTTGCTCAAAATCCTCAATGCTCTGTTGCGTTTCAGGAGTACACCCTTCTCCCATGGTTGTATTGTAAGCTTCAACCAAAAGATCACGAATGGGTTCCAAACCTATCGACTCCACTTAACTCCTCCTCTATAAATGAAAATCAATGAAATTGTGGTCCACGAATATGTTCACTATTAACGACGCGATGATACCAGAAGCTGCATTATTGCTGTTATTGCTGCATTAAAGTACCTTTCGTCAGCTATCCTTCTTTTCCTGCAACAAAAATACCCTATCCAGCAAGTGGATAAGGCAGAATAACCATAGCTTTATTTTAGTTCACATGTTTCCGTAGTTCTCCATCCAGCCATTGTAGCGCTGAATGCAGCTTGTCCTTGGGTACATTCTGATATCGATCCCCCGTTGACAATTCAAAGGCACAACTATGAGCACTGGTCTGCTGCAAGTATGAAGTAATCCCCAACCCGAATTGCTGAGTCATGGATGCCAGAATACGCTCCACCTCGGCTTGAGCCAAGGGAAAATGTACGTGAAACATATTGGAGACGGGTACTTCTGGCAATGTACGTATACCGTGACACGCATTTAACAAGGAAGCAAGTTCCTTCGCCTGCTCATAATAAAGCCCCATTTTGCCAAACCGTTCATTGAAATAATATTGAGAACTAAGAATATATGGATATAGGCCGATCAGATCGCCGCCGTGCCGACGTTTCCATATTTTCGATTCTTGCATAACATCCGTATCTCCTGCCAATATAGCCCCAGCAATTCCTCCAATGCCTTTGTAAAAAGACACGTAGACACTATCGAACAGACTGCAAATCTCGGCGGGAGTCTTCTGATAATAAGGCGTGATTTCGAACAAACGTGCCCCGTCCAGATGAAGCTTGATTCCACGTTCACGGCAATAGGCCGAGATTGCCTCCAACTCTTCATAGGCAGGCAATTGTCCACCAATCTCGCGTTGGGGCAGTTCAAGCAGCAGGCAGGAAATCTCTTCATTCATCCCCTCCACATCTTCCAATCGAATCAATCGGTCCTTATCCGCCAGCAAAATGGATTCAATGTGATGTAGTTCCTTCAGTCCGTCCTCTTCATGAATTTCCAGATGAGATAAAGGATGATAAGCTACCCGCTTGATGCCTTTGCGGTCACACCAGATACGTAGCGCAATTTGCTGCGCCATCGTACCACTGGGGAAAAATACAGCGGATTCCTTGCCCAGAACGTCAGCCATCTGCTGCTGGAATTGATCAATGATTTTACCAGTGCCATAATGATCACTATACTGTTCCCCATCCACCTGCTCCAGCACTTCCTGAAGCACTTTGACTTTACGACTTCCGTGACCGCCTATAATAAATTCTGCCTGATTAAAAGCTCCCGCCAATGTTAACTCTGTATTCTTCAAGGTTATTTACTCCTTTATTATCCTGGTTTTTTGGTTCGTTATCATCTGCACCAGTGCACCCAGCGCTCCGTATTGATGCTCACTCCGGGAATGCACAAATCCTACTTCCAACCTGCGATACGGATCAGGCAAAAATAACACTGTAACCTCGCCTCTTTGTTCTGCTTTCGTAACCGAGGATCGTGGGAGCAATGACACACCTATTCCCGCAGATACGCCATTCATAATGGTGTCCAGTGTTCCGTATTCCGTAACGTTGAGGGTGTGCACGCCTTGATCTTTCAAAAAGGCTTCTGCCTGCTCGCGATGGGTACAGCCTACTTCAAAAAACAACATCGGTTTGCACAATAGAGCATGCATTTCATGGGTTCCGGGTTCAGCAATCAGTACCAACTCTTCGTCGTACACTTTCATATAGTTCAGCTCAGGGTGGTCGATCGGGCCATATACCAAAGCTCCATGCAGCTCATGTTGAATGACCTTCTGATTGAGTTCATGTGTACCCCCTGTAATTAACGAATGTTGCACCTTGGGGTAACATAAACGGTATTCAGCGAGCAGCGGCGTCAGATAACTGGAGGCTGCGGTCTCAATCGCGCCAAGACGGAGTATCCCAGCAGGTGGATTCCCGACCTGCGTTGCCTGCTCCGCTTCATATAATAAATGTAATATTTTATCCGCATATCCCAGCAAATTCTCACCCGCTGGTGTGAGCGTCATGCCCCGGTTGGAGCGATGAAACAGCGGTACTTGCAGCTGATCTTCCAACTGTTTAATTCGTGTTGTTACATTGGATTGCACATAATTCAGCGCTAATGCTGCTTTGCTGATACTGCCTTCGCGGGCAACCGCCTGAAATATTTTTAAATCTCCTGCATCCATGCCCTGATCACCTGCTTGTTATCTATTATCTGAATTGATACTGACATTCATTTTTGTTCATTTTACGTGAATCTCCCCCATCTGTACAATGAGGCTCAGTAGTTAAGTTTTTGTATACACAAGGAGGAATTTTGAAAATGAAAGCTATTATACATTCCGGCCATAGCGGCCTTGAAGGTCTTCAATATACAGAGTCAACATCTCGGGCACCAGAAGCCGGTGAAGTACAGATCCAACTGAAATCTGCTGGAATTAATCATCGTGATCTGTTCATTATGGCAGGACGTACATTCCAAGACTCACCACTCATTCTTGGTTCCGATGGAGCAGGTGTAATCATAGCGATTGGAGAAGGTGTAGAGGACTTATCCGTAGGTGATGAGGTCATTATCCACCCTACTCTCGGTTGGGACCACGCAGTAGACGTGCCCATTGTGCCCGATATTGTAGGAGGCCCTTCGGATGGAACTCTCGCACAATACATCACGCTGCCTGCCAGAAATGCCTTGCCCAAACCCTCTCATCTATCCTGGGCGGAAGCAGGAGTGTTGTCCCTTTCGGCTTTGACAGCATACCGCGCCTTATTCACTCGTGGCGGACTTAAGCAGGGTGAACATATCCTTATTCCCGGTATTGGCGGCGGTGTAGCGACCTATGCCCTGCTCATGGCCGTAGCTGCTGGTGCCAAGGTAACCGTTACATCTAGAAGAGAAGCCAAGAGACATGAGGCTCTGCGTCTGGGCGCTTTCCAAGCTCTGGACAGTCATGCAGACTGGAGTCTGCAGAACGATCTTGATCCTGTTGATTTCATCTTGGATAGCATCGGACAAACCATGTTCCCAAAATATTTTGATATAATCAGACCAGGTGGCCGTATCGTGATGTATGGCGCAAGCTCGGGAGATGATCTGGCTGTTCCAATCCGCTCGATCTTTTTCCCGCAAGTTAGCCTGATTGGCACCTCCATGGGCAGCCGTGAAGAGTTTATCCAGATGCTGCAATGGGTGGAGAAGCATGATATACATCCTGTGATCGATAGCATATATCCGCTACAGGACACAGCGAAAGCATTCGAACGTATGGAAAAGGGAGAGCAGTTTGGCAATCTTGCTATACTCGTGGAGTGACATCTGGTTTTAGATGGACCTTCATTAATTAGGTAAAATCATTTTACGATAATGGGGTGAATCCATCTGACCCGTCTCGCTAAACGTACAGTAATTGTTCTTGTCGCGATTATACTTTTGGCCGAAATTCCGATGTTGAAAGCAACCTTTGCCCGCGGGGTAACTACGCTATATGTGAACATAAAGTACCCCGAACGCTCCTTTCAATACAGGGAATTCATCTATGAATCTCATTTTGGAAGCTATCTCATTTCTTATGCTGATCAAGAAGAACAACTCATTTGCCTGATGCTTGAGCCCAAATTTTTACCGGTGATCGTTACGTATGTTCCATTGGATCAACCCATGAAAGACTAGTTTGTTCACTCTATGAATCATTCAGGAGGTATCGATATGTCTAACCATTTGCATTTGGTCGAAAGGGTTCGCAAACTGATGAATGCGGAAGGAACCGAAGATGAACTGGATGACATGTTAACCGAGTTACAGCAGCAATTGCCTTACGCGGAGATCAGCAATCTGATTTTCTGGGATGATCGAGACCTGACACCCGAACAGATTGTGGAGGAGGCGCTAGCTGCTCGTCCAATCATTCTTCCGCCCAGCCCTTAGTTCTTATCCTATTAAATAAACATCACAAATCCAGGCCAACCCTCCCCAACTTCCATATTTTCGTTATAATGTAAACAAGACATCAGGAAAACGGGAGGAGAATTATGGAAACGGAAGGTTTACGCAACGTTGAGAAGCTGGCGCTGAAGAAACACAAGATTTACAAACAAAGCTTGATCAGGTACCTTGCACGCTCCATGCTCGCCAGCATGTTTATCGGGTTTGGCGTCATCGTGGCGTTCAAGACGGGCAATTTCTTTTATATGGAGGATTCCCCTTTTACATACCCTATGGCTGCCCTCACGTTCGGCGCGGCAATTATTCTGATCGCTTATGGTGGCGGTGATTTGTTCACTGGAAATACGTTCTACTACACCTATGCCGCCTTACGCAAGAAACTGAAATGGTTCGAAGTGGTGAAGCTGTGGATCGCGAGTTACAGTGGGAATCTGATGGGTGCGGCGGTATTTGCCTTGTTAATCTACCTGACGGGTCTGTTCGATTCATCTCAGGTGAATGGTTTTCTGCTGAGTGTCGTAGAGCACAAGATGGAGGCACCAGCCATGCAGCTCTTCTTCCGGGGCATTCTGTGTAACTGGCTCGTATGTTTGGCGTTCTTTGTGCCAATGTTCATGAAGGAGAATGGTGCAAAAATGTTCGCCATGATGCTCTTTGTCTTCTGTTTCTTCATCTCGGGATATGAGCACAGCGTCGCCAATATGTGTACGTTTGCGATTGCGCTGGTACTGAACCATCCAGGGACGATCTCATTCGGCGGGGTTATTCATAACCTGATTCCGGTCACGCTCGGCAATCTGGTGGGCGGCGTGCTGTTGATGGGCTTCATGTATTATGCGGTGAACAAACCGTTTCTGGACGAAGAGACACACTAATCTTTGGGCAAAAAAAGCCCCCTTACTGGCCCGGTCACCTGACCTTGGCTGGACGGTAAGCCAGACCACAAACACCCGCGCAACCTTTCCATCCTGTGATGAAGGTTGCGCGGGTGTTTGTTTATGGGCAGGTTCCCTATATACCTGCCCTCAGTTCTACCTGCCTTGTACCAATGGGGCTACAAGGCTTGGCTCCGTAGCTTAGTTATACTCACGCCACGGAATATATTCAATATCGTTGTCGCCACGCGTGACCACGATCATATTCTCGATTTTGCCTGTATCCTTGTTGGTTCGGTAAATCATCGTACGCGTCTCGCCTTCTTCCGGCACGGAGAACAGGAACTTGTCCGCAACAAAGGAGGAACCGAGCCCTGTCGCATGTTCTGTAAAGGCAGATCCGCTCTTGCTGGTCAACAGCAGTCCGATTCCATAAGCTGTAGCCGTTTGTGCTCCTTTGCCAAAGAGATGCTCCCCTTGACTGGTCGTATGGGTTTGTTCCCAATACTCGTATTTTTTCGTATCCTTGTTGTAATCCACGACGTTACCCTGTTTATCCAAGCTGATGCTGGTCGTTTCACCCTTGTCGCTTTTAACCTGATACGTACCTACAATCGAATCCTCGGTAATTTTCACCGTCTTGCCTGTGTTCGGATCGGTTTGATAGATTTCGTCCTCATATTGAAGCCGAATAACGTTCATGCTGGCCTGAAGCTGCTGCGCCAGTTTCTCGTCACCCATTTCCTCGGCTTTCTTCAACATTTCCTCATAGTTTTTGTAATCCTCGGCGTCCTTCTTATCCCAATCCTCCATATTCTCCGGAGGACCTGACGTTTTGCCCGAGCCATCACCTTTATGTTTACCGAGGGACGTAAGAGTCTGTGCCGCAGCCAAAGCCACCATAAGAGCCTTGTTCACAACATCTTCATCCGTGGTGCGGAAACGCTCGGCAATTTTCTTGAGTTCGGATTGGATGGACAAGACCAGCTCAAGAACAGACTTCATTGTAGCTTGGGCCGTTGCATAATCGTTATAAAAGCGCTCCCGCTCCATTCCGTCCCAATTGCTGCGCATGACACGGATCTGGCTATCCAATGTGGACATAAACCCCGACAATTGCTGATGTGCCTGGGCGAATTGCCCACTGACTGTATCCAGTTGTTCCGGTGTTACCTTAATCTGTGTCATCCTGCACGCTCCTCTTCGTCATATTCCTCCTATTTCGTGGTCCACCGTTCTTTATCTTGCAGCCTGATCTGCCTTGATCTCCAGATGCAGCAGCGGAAACGGATTACCGGAACCATCCAACTCGGAACGACCCATTTGTACAAATCCCATTTTCTCGTAGAATCGGGCTGCTCCAGCATTCTGCTCATTGACATCCACCTTGAGGTGACGACCTTTGATGTTAAGGGTATGGTTGATCAGAAGACGCCCCAGGCCCTGCCCGTGCTGACTGACATCTACAAACAACATCTCAATAAAGTTATCATCCAAACCGATAAAACCAACGGGTTCATTGTCAGCATCCAGCGCTTCCCATACCTCGACTTGCCTTTGCTGCAACACGTCGCTCACTACTTTTTTATAGAACTGGATGTGATGTTCTTCCAAAAACGTATGTGTTGCCCGAACGGCTCTCTCCCAAATCTCTACCAACTTGTTATGATCCTGTTCACGATATGAAGTGATTAACATGTCCAACGTATTCTCCTTTTCCTAGAAAACAATTATGTAAACATTCGATCCTGCGATTGGACTTGGTTAATACATCAAATTTTATATAACTCTACGTATATTTTACCATGCCCAATACTCAATCTGTACCCACCATTACCAATCTTGAGACAGCTTTTTACTGCTATTTAAGGATTCCTTACCAAAAAAACAGAAAATAAAAGGCAGCTAAAGTCACCTTGACCCTGGTGCTCTAGCTGCCTGATATTCGATAAGTTCACTCGGCATCATCAATCTAATGCCGCTTGGCTGCAGCATCATTCAACATTACTAATCAATGCTGCAATTGTGCAAGGATTTGCGGGTCCTTGATCTTCTTGTCTTCAGCCAATAACATCACTTTGGATAAAATTTCTGCCGTTCTCGGATCTTCATCAAGGAATGGCAGGAATATTCTGCCTCGATGCTGACTGTGCACAGGAACGATATGAAGCGCGCCCGTCGCCTGTTTGAACACATTGCCGCTGCCAAGATGAACGGCATACTCGCCCAGTTCACCATCAATTCGAGCGTAATTTCCATCGAGACGTACGTTATCGACCTTCAACAGACGCAGTGACTCATTCACAATCACATGACGCATCTCAATCGTGGTCAAGCTGGCTTCCGGATCTACTCCGCCAACATGCGCAACGCTAACCACCAAATCAATATCACGCATGACTTCCGAGAAGAAGACCGGCGGTACATCCTTCAACGCAACAGGTTTATACGTTTTTCGATCATAGAACTGCACCGTCTCCAGAGTAGGCGCTTCTGTATCTGCGGGCGAGAACCAGTCTGCCATGGCATAGAGATTTGCAATCAGATTATGCTCATAGCTTACCTTTTGTAGCCCTTCCTCATAGCTGACGGTCCATTGACGTCCTTTAAGCAGAGCAACTGCTTTTTTCGGCTGAATCTGATAACCTGCATACCGACGGGATACCGTTCCATTAGCCAGCTCATCCTCATTTGGAAGATAGAGTTCACGGAACACCTGCTTGAATGGCTGACGTTCCTGACGGTTGAACAGATCCCGTTGGAATTCACTCCAGCTTCCACTCTGGAACAGATGCAATGGATGCGCAATCAGTAGGCGATCATGTGCCGCCAAGGTTTGTATCGTGCTTGTCGAATCATCCGAAGCCGGAGTAACCAACCCACCGGACGTTACATCGAATCTTCCAAGCTTGTCATCTGCTTGGAACACAAGCGTGCGAACCAGTGGACGAAGAACCGGATTCTGCAGCAGACTTGAAATTTCCTCACTCGTAAAGGATGTTCCTGCCGTCATGGAACGCTCCAATTCCTGTCTTGCCCGGCGATACTGATCAACCAGATCCGTTTTTAATTCCTTCAATTCGGCGATGTATCCATCTTTCTTGAACCGAGCAGGTACAGATTTGAGTGTTTTCCCTTTGCTTACGATGAGCAGTTCCGGCTGGCCTTCTTCATCAATGACCAATTGGGCTGTAGTAGCCTCATCCAGTTCATGCGGCTCAAAATAGGATTTCATCTCATCCAGCTTGCGAGCTTCCATATCCCACATCAGCCGGGTAACATCGGCATATCCTGCATTACGGGCAAGGTTGCCCAGCGCTATCTGGGATACCAGACCTTCACTGGCACGGCGCTGTGCACCAAACTGTTTGCTCTGCATCAGAAATTTCTGAATGAAGTCGTACCGCTCACGCAGATCCTGTTCCCGTTCTTCAGCAAACGGAATCAGGCTGTAGGTCAACAAATGATCTTTATTGCGCTTATCTTCCACGGACTCACGCATATCTTCAAGTTTCAGCTTCCCAAGTGCCGCATCCGCGAACAACTGTGATCTGCGGTGATTGGCTCCCCCGGAGATATATTTGGCACAATCGTACAACAGGCTGAACCGCTCCTCACCGACGGCCTCGTATGCCTCCTCGAACCATGCGATATCAAATGCGCCTTCGTTAAAGTCCTGAGGTGAAATTGGAGAATAATGAGCCACAATGGTTTCCTTTTCAGCAGTGAACCGTTCATTAATATGGGCATGGAAGTACCAGGCTGCACTTCGCAGTCCTTCCCATCCGAGATGCTTCGCAACAATCTCCATCCATTGCGGCGCGTACATTGCAGCTTCCATGAGCTTCTTCTCCTGGATGGGATGCTTCGCCAGCAATTGTCCCAGCAGTACTTCGTCCTCTCCATCACGCGGATGGCAAACCTGGATCAGATGGCTGAACGTTTCTTTACGTGTCGTATTGTCACCGTAGCTGTAGATATATCCACGGACAAAGGTATCCTGATCCATGGCAGCAACGAGATGCACCCAATGCTCCATACCTTCAATGCGTTCAAGCTTCATGGCCAGCGTACTTACTTCTGTTGAAAGCTCTCCTCGGGTCAACTCAATCTCCAAAACTCGTTCAACAACTGTTCTTCGCAGTTCTGCCAATACCGGTTTCTCCGTAATCCAGTCGGACCGACTGGATGTCAATTCCCGAATAAACAGGGCACGAGACTCTCCCACAAGCAGCTGCTTGTAGACTTCCTGTACATCAATGAAGTCCAATTCATAGGCACGCAGGTAATCGTTCAGAGTGAGGAAGGAACCTCGGTTACTTTCCTTATTTAATCGGTCGAATTGGCTTAGCGTCTGGAAGTATCGCATGAAACTGTTATCGTCATATACACGATCCCGGACAATATAGAACCATGGGCCAGACAAAAGAGCGAGCATGCCCGATTCCTTTTCCATTTGTTCCTCAGGCATCATTTTCATCAGCGCATAGAGTGTCCGCTCAGCTATTTCAAATGTATCTGACTTATCACTGTCCTCATAAACGGCCTCCATCAGCGTTTTCACCTGATCTGCGTAACGAAGCTCACTGACCATCTTTTTCATGTCCTGGATATATTGAACCGGATAGACCTCTTCGGCAAATTCCTTGCGCCATCCTTCCAGCAGCCAGTGTTTCTCCATTTCACTATATTCGTATATGGTGGAGTAGTAACGGTAATAACTATCCAACTTCTTGTTCAGATCCTCCAAACGGATCGCAAACAAAATTTGCAGCAGTTCTTTACTATCCAGACCACTCTTCTGAACATATTCTCCCCATATGTTATGGAGAGGGAACTGCTCCAATAATTTTATATCTTGCCGCTGATCATAAGGAATGAAGACCATAGCACGCAATGTCGCACCTACAAGCAAGGTTTCTTTGTAGCCCGCATAATATTCTGCCTCGTATTCATGGTCTCTGTGCTCATGTAGCAACGCATCCAACCCTTCAATAAACTGCTTCACTTTTTCCAGGGAAAGGGTAAACATGTCCTTCGGCTTGAAGCCCCCGAGATCACGTTCTTCCTGAAGCAGTGGGTTTTCCCATGAAGGATCATACAGGCCGAATCCATTAGCCGCCGTATACCTGCTGCTCTGCTCTGTAAGCTTGTCCAGCAGCTTCTGCTCCTTGGCTGTTGGAGTCTTGATTAACGCTATGATTGGCTGCATCTGCTCCTGCTGCTCCGTGCGTTGTGGATCTGCGGAGATCTCGGTCAACAGTTCCAGCGCACCCAATCGTTGCAGTTCAGTTTTGGATTGTACAAGTCGTTTCAGGGATACCATCAGCTGATCGGTTGGCTGAAGCAATAACACCTGAATGGTCTTCTGACGCAACGATCCCGTTTTCAGTTTGAGCAACGCCTCCATTTGCAGCATCTCTTCGAGCGTAAGCGTCAGCAGCTTGGCTTTGAGCAGAGCATTCTCACGGTTGTTCATGCTCTTATCCGACAGACTGTCAAAAATAAACTGTCTTTGTACTTCATTCTCGGGATGATGGACAAACTGGGACAACAATTCTCCTCGCAAATCCGGGCTTAGCTTGTCTTTGAGCGCAATGACCTCGCCAATCCATTCCGGGTCCATGTCATACGCAGCAAGGTATAGCATTTTTTTCACTATATCATCCGGATCGATCCGATATTGAACAAATTCAAGAACACCGGATGGCCCACCTGCACCTCCCTGCGGAATGTAGGCCAGCATTTGTTTAAACAGATCAAAGTCACGCCGACGCACGGCTTTATCTTCAAAAACAGACAGCGGCCAGACATGAACACTACGTTGATTCTCCCCATTTTCAAAGCTCCAGTTAAACATGTACATGGCATCATAATTCTCAATCACCCAATGCAGCAACTCCAGATCCTGTACTTCAAGATACTGACGTGCCATGTTTAAGCGCAGTCCTCTGTTCTGACTGTTAGCAAGTACGTATTGTGCAACAATCTGCTGATATACTTGCCCGTGATCCATGATTTGGATGACTTTTCGCTCCAACTCATTCTCTTCGATGATTGCCGTTGCCCAGAGACTGATAAATAATTGGTTTGCATTGGCGCTTTCCTGCCATTCCTCTCGCACCGCAGGATCAGTCAATGCTTGATGTGCTTGTGTAATTAGTTGCGCAGCAACACGCTGATTCGCCGCTTCAATTCCGATCCCTGTCCATACGGCGAGCGCTCTCACCACTGAACTGAACCGAATCAAGTTGTTGTCGATAATTATTTTTAATATGTATATATACGCCTCAAGCGTTCCTTCATCCATCCGTTCCACAATGCTTTGACGCAAACCCTCCTGCAGTCTGGCTGCTACCAGCAATTCCCCAACCATCTGGTAAGCATCCACCTGATCGCTCATAAAGATACCTTTGATCATTTCAGTGGTCAGCAATGCATTCTGATTGTCGCCATAAATAATATCATGCAGCGCCTGCTTCATATCCCCGGTTTCATGATCCAGTTCATAGGCAATGCAATCCGGTATAACGGCTCTAACCTCATGAAGATAATCAAACTTGTACTCCCGAATGGATACATATTCGTTCAGAGAAAAGTCATGCATCTCCATACGGAACAAGGCAATCATTTTACGAAGAACCTGTCCTATATGCTGTTCGGGATCGGTCGTACGAAATGGTCTGCGCTCATAATGTTTGCTATATGGAAAATTCACGGCACGTTCTGCAATGTAACGGAATCGAGCCAGGAAGGATCCACTGACCAGTTGCTCCAATACATCCAATAATGGACGGAACAATGGAGTTTTCGTCTCATCATACATACGTTGCAATTGCTGCTCTGCATCCAAATAGGCCTTTTCGTCTTCGCGCAAATAGGTAAATCCAGCCATCTCTGCAACATAGCCCGCGAGTTCCTGCTCCACACCCTTCAGCGATTTCACTTTTTCCTGCAACTCTTGTTGATACTGTTGAACTTTATCTTCCTGATTCATTCCATTCTCCTCCTCGTCACTCTCTACCACAGACGCCCGGCAAGCATTGTAAAGCGAATAAATACCACGTTATCGTCTTCCTTTAAAATCAACGGCTCATCCAGTGCCTGCAACTCTTCCTCATTGAGAAACACTTTAAATAACCCATCTTCATATGCGGTTACAGCTGTATCCATGGCGCCTTCTACATCGGGAACCCCTTCGTTATATATCGTGCCAAAGCCTACTTTTCCTGCTGCTCCCTGCTCTTGAATGTCCTCGGGCATCAGGTAGGCAAGCCATTCTGCTTCATTCTTCTTGTCCTGAAGAGCCTTGAGCTGTTGAGCCACCATGTTCTTAATAAGCTGTCTCAATGTATCGGTTGTTTCCGGAAGTTCGGCAGCCTGTTTGGCAAGTGCCGGCTTGCGTTTACCCAGACTTTTCACCGTAATCCATACATTCACTGCTTACCCTCCTATGTATAGCTTTATGTTAGAAGAAGCCTCTATCAGCCCTTATATCTATACCACCATGGAAAACGGACCAAACTTAAACTTCGTCCTATTTCGTTATCCATTCAATTATGCGTACATATGTGCCCCTATTGAACATTTTAACGAATATCCCGACCATATTCATGGGCCATTCCTCATGTTTACATGCAACCAGCGAACTAATGACCTATATAGCACTTTCGCAGCCGGAACAGCCTTCCCACAGCAAATAAAAAGAGAACAGTGCGCCCTAGGGCAGTCACTGCTCTCTGTAAGTTTACGATGAATATTTCTGCAAAATAATGACCGCATTATGACCACCGAAGCCAAATGAGTTGGACATGCCAATCTTCAGGTCAGCTTCTCTTGCAACGTTGGGTACATAATCGAGATCACATTCCGGATCGCTCTGCTCTTGATTGATTGTCGGTGGAATGATGCCGCTACGCAAGCTTTGAATGAGCGATATGGCTTCCGCCCCACCAGCCGCACCCAGCATATGTCCGGTCATCGATTTGTTTGCTGTTACCGGAATATGATAAGCTTCCGCACCAAACAGCTGCTTAATTGCTCGTGTCTCGGAAAGATCACCCGCTTCCGTACTGGTAGCATGAGCATTAATGACATCAATCTCATACGGCTGAAGCTGTGCATCCGCCAGAGCGGCTTTCATGGCCAAGTATGCACCCCGCCCTTCCGGATGGGTCGCTACCATATGATACGCGTCTGAACTGGCACCATAACCTACGATCTCTGCAAGGATGTTTGCACCTCTCGCAAGGGCGTGGGACAAAGACTCCACAACCAAGACTCCTGCACCCTCAGCCATGACAAAACCATCCCTGCCTGCATCAAATGGTCGACTCGCTCCTTCGTACGCTTCGTTTCGTGTAGATAGCGCCGTCGCATTACCGAAGCTTGCCAGTGATACTTCGGTGACAGCTGCCTCCGTCCCTCCAGCAAAAATCACGTCTGCTCCACCGTGACGGATCAGCCGGAAAGCCTCACCTATCGCGGTGTTGCCGATCGAACAGGCTGTCACTGGCGAGAGAGTGGGTCCCCAACAGCCAAATCTCATGCTCACCATAGCCGCAGCCATATTGGATATCATCATGGGCACCAGTGTTGGACTGACTCTTGCAGGCCCACGTTCAGACAAGAGTTTGCCTTGTTCCATCAGGGTCTGGATTCCGCCGATGCCGGAACCGATATACACGCCAACGCGCTCCCTGTCCACATTATCCATTACGAGACCGGAGTCAGATAAAGCCTGATCTGCTGCCGCAACAGCAAATTGCACGAACCGGTCCATACGCCGTGCTTCCTTCCGTCCAAACCGTTCTTCTCCGTCAAAATCACGGACCGCCCCTGCTATCTTCGTCTTATAGGAAGTTGTATCAAACGCTTCAATTGGCGAAATTCCCGATTTCCCTTCCACCAATCCATTCCAAAATGTATGCACATCATTCCCCAAAGGAGAGATAATCCCCATTCCTGTAATAACAACACGCTCCATAATACATCCTCCTTTAGTGCTCTTTCCATACTTGTTTAGTTAAGTTATGCACTTATATTGCCATTCGTATTATCCTATTACAAGTTGTCAATTATAATAGTATAATGACTACCATGATAAACTCAGGAACGAAGGTGATGGAATGAACCATGATGTCAGGCTGCAAGCACTGTCCGCTTTTCTGAAAAACCAGCGTTCCAAAATCTCTCCGGAATCCGTCGGATTACCCGCGGGCTCCCGGCGAAGAACGCCTGGATTAAGAAGAGAAGAAGTATCCCAATTGGCAGGTGTGAGCACAACATGGTACACCTGGCTTGAACAGGGCCGAGATATTCAGGTATCTCATTCCGTATTGGATAACATCGCCTCAGCTCTCAGGCTGACAGCGGATGAACGGAAGTATTTGTTTTCCCTTGGTCTGGATTACCATTCGGAACTTCATATCCTGGATGAGAAGCCACTCCAAATTCATCCCTCCTTGCAGAAAATATTACAGGAACTTCGCAATTGTCCCACAATCATCTCAGACCGACGCTGCCACATTGTTGGTTGGAATGACGCGGCGCGACATGTGTTTATGGACTTTGAACAGATTCCTGCTGAACAGCGGAACATGATCAGCTTGTTGTTTGAACGAAAGGAATTTCGGAGACTGGCTGTCAATTGGGAGGATTTTGTTAGCGGATTCCTGGCTATTTTCCGAGCTTATTACGGTCAGTATGTCGATGATGAATGGTATAACTTGTTTTTGGATGACATGATGGACAGATATCCCGATTTTCAACCCCTTTGGAAACAAAGCAGTGTTAGCAGCGCCCCGGACGTGTTGATTGAATTTAGACATTCCAAAGCTGGCAAAATGCTTTTTGATCTTACCTCACTTCAGGTTCAGGGAAATGCCGATTTGCGGTGCAGTATCTACACACCTGCAACGGACACTGCTACCGAGCGTAAATTGATCCGCCTCATGGAGCCAAAGGTAGAACCTGACTCTGACAAAAGCTGATGCTGCTCTTCTCCTTTACTCCGTAATACAAGTTAACAAAAAAAGACCCAGGCAATGAGGCCTGGGTCTTCATGTTTGTCCTGAATCCTATCTGTACAATCATTTCAGTTGCTGATTAACGGATGTTATTTAAACGCCGGGATTGCAATATCTGCATACTTCTCTTCAAAGAAGGCTTTCACTTCTGGACCAGCCATACGCTTCGCCAGCTTCTGAATGGCTTCCGAATCCTTGTTATCTTCCCGGGCAACCAAGGTAATGGCAAAATGGGAATCATCCTTCTCAGTGAACAGCGCATCCTTCTTCGGTGTAAGCCCCAGCGGACTCGCATAGGCTGGAGTCATGGCAACCAGATCCGCATCATCCAACATGCGGGCTAGCATCAACAGATCCACTTCTTTGAACTTGAAGTTCTTCGTGTTTTCCGTGATGTCTGCTTGCGTAGCATTAAAATCGACGCCTTCTTTCAGCTTGATCAGGCCGTTCTGTTCCATCATCACCAGCGAACGTCCAATGTTGGACGGATCGTTTGCAATCGCTACCGTTGCACCTTCAGGCAATTCTTCAATGGATTTAACCTTTTTGGAATATGCTCCATAGATGGCATTGTAGATCGGTTGAACAGCCACCAAGTTAGCGTTATTTGCTTCATTGTACTGATTCATGTAAGGTACGTGCTGGAAGAAGTTTGCGTCTACTTCTTTGTTCGCCAGTGCAGTATTCGGTTGAACGTTATCGGAAAGTACAACAACTTCCAGATTAACACCATCTTCTTTCAGCAATGGCTTCACAATATCCAGCACATCCGTCATTGGCGGAATCAAAGTAGCTACTTTCAACGTCACTTCTTGTCCGGCTTGAGTGCCTTCCTTATTTCCTTCCGCCGCAGGTGTTTCTTCTTTTTTGCCGCATCCGGCTGCTACGATCGTCACTGCCAGCAGCATGAGTATTAGTTTTGCTTTCATCTGATATAAACCCCTTCATCATGTAATCTGTATTTTTCATGCTGTAATTCAATCTTTCTGCACTGCTTGTCCTTCTTCAGGATCTGCGATCGAGCCAGCGGGACAGTCTGCTGCCAGTAAATTGGATCATCTGTACCAGGATAATCATAATGATAATCGTAAATACCATGATCTCCGTCTCGAATCGCTGATAACCGTAACGAATCGCAAAATCACCAACACCGCCACCACCGACAATACCCATGACCGTAGAGTAAGAGATAAAGCTGATGGTTGCCGTTGTTAAGCCGAGTACAAGACTTGAGCGAGCCTCCACATACAGGAATTTCACCACAAGCTGTATGGTCGATGCACCCATGGAAGAAGCAGCTTCAACCACCCCTTTCGGGACATCAAGTAATGCCTGTTCTACCAGTCTGGCGTAATAAGCAATTGCGATGACCGAGAGCGGCACGGTTGCCGCGAGCGTCCCGATGGATGTTCCAACGATCAGACGTGTGAACGGAATCATAAATACGACTAGCAGCAGAAACGGGAAGGAACGAATGATGTTGACGAGACTTCCCAGAATCGTGAACAGAGGTCGATTCTGATAACGTTGCCCTTTTCTGAACAGATACAGCAGTGTACCCAGAGGCAACCCGATTAACACAGCCGCCGTGATGGAGATCCCCACCATGACAAACGTCTCTCCGATGGCCTGCCAAATTTCATGCTGATACTTCACAATGGACTCAGGTATCATCGTTATTGTCCTCCTGACCGCCATGAAGAGAGGTATTTCGTCCGCTCATGGATACATCTTCGCCCATCAACAATGATGTTAGAAGATCAGGCTTCGGTGCCGGTATGCTGCGTACTTCCGCTTCCGACAGCGTTTTGATGATCCGTCCCTCTTTCATCACCGATATCCGGTCGCAGAGCTTTCGGGCAACCTCCATCTCATGTGTAACGAGTACAATAGTTACCCCCAGCGTTTCATTGACATGACGCAGCACATCCAGAATTCCACTCGTGGTCTGCGGATCAAGCGAAGATGTTGGTTCATCACAGAGCAGCACATCCGGGCGGCTGGCAAGTGCTCTGGCGATGGCAACACGTTGCTTTTGCCCTCCACTTAACTGTGCAGGATACTGGTTGGCCTTATCTTCAAGTCCGACAAATCTCAATACCTCAAGTCCTCGTGCAACCCGCTCGGTCCGGGAGACGCCCGCAAGTTCCAGAGGCATGCAGACATTTCCACTTACGGTTCGATTGCTGACCAGATTGAAGTGCTGAAAAATCATGCCAATGGACCTCCGTGCCTCCCGCAGACTACTCTCACTCATCCGGGTCAGATGCTGCCCATTCACAATGACTTCGCCGTCTTCCGGCTTCTCCAATCCATTGAGCATGCGCAGAAGCGTGGATTTCCCTGCACCACTGGAGCCGATAATGCCGTGGATCTCTCCCTGGCCTACTTCTAGGGAAACCGAGCTTAGCGCCTCGAATCCCTGATCTGCACGGGAACCACGCTCGTTATAACGCTTGCTTACCCCGTATAATGAAATCATGGGAGATTCCTCCTGCGATTGATCGTACATGGTCCTTCAAGAACACATGAAGAAAGCCCGCACAGCCGATAACCGGAGCGCGAGCAATCCTGTTTATTTATAATAAATCA
Organism: Paenibacillus sp. GL_099_B; assembly: GCF_057835695.1. Classification (NCBI taxonomy): domain Bacteria; kingdom Bacillati; phylum Bacillota; class Bacilli; order Caryophanales; family Paenibacillaceae; genus Paenibacillus; species Paenibacillus sp. GL_099_B. Next base: position 982,195 of record NZ_CM174430.1, on the reverse strand, counting down.
TCATTCGACATGAAACAAGCTTTAACGTAAGATATCTGTGTCCAAATCACTTGCATCATATATACTAAACCGTCCGTTGGACGACCCAATATAGACTTCATTTCCAAGTCGATTCATGGTTCCATTCTTCGCGTCCCGATCACGATGTTCCGGGTTTCCCATCACAACGTCATGCACACGGCCGATCAAGGTGCCGTCATTTTTATCCATAACTAGGAGATCCTCACCCATCGGCAGCAAAAGCTGATCTTTAATCACCACGTAACTCCCCTGATTGGTAGGGTATCGAAGTGACAAAATCGTGTTTTGTGTATTCCAACGTGTCTCTCCTGTATCATATGCAAGGGCTGCCGGATATCCGTTTTTGATTACATATAATTGATCTTCCTCCACAAATCCACGTTCGATCTTGTCGTTCAGCGTCCAACGTTTTGTCCCGCTCTTGGCATCGTACAGGGTGGTTGTGAAATCCGAAAATTCTCCATAATGATCGCCTTTTTTGTTCTCTCGGATCAACAGCATGCCATCATTCAGCACCTCGAATCTCTGTCCTTCCCGAGCAGGGAAGTTCGCCAGCTGTGCGCCTGTGTTCAGATCAAGTAGTACCCACTGATGACCTTGTAACATCCAGCGTTCGGGCTGAGCTGGCGCAAACGGATCAAGACGTTCGACTCCGTCAAAATATGGATCATTCACAAGTTGTTCTATGGTGGATCGTTTGGATTTCAAGCTCCATATGGTTCGACCTGACTGAGGATCGGCTGCAACCAGTTGATCTTGCTCCCAATATAACACATAAGGGTCATCTGCACTCTGGTTCAACAGTTGATATCCTGTACTAAGCTTCCGCGTCCACAACGTTTTTCCGTTCACACTGTTCAGTACCGTTATTCGCCCATTACTTGAGCCTTCAGCAGCTGGTTTATCTACAATCAATACGTTCTTCGCAGCTGTGATGCCTTTCAATCTGATTTGTTTCTGTGGGGTGTACTCCCAAGTGACCTCTCCATCCTTCATCCGGAGATGGCGTATACGATCCACGTATTCTTTCTTGTCAGGGTCATAGCTTGTATAAATCGTAACTGCTTCACGGTTGGTATCTATATATGCTTGCTGCGCACCATATCCTGAATTGATCTGCCATAGTTTCTGGCCTGAATGACGATTAAGGGCGTATATGGAACCTTCGTAGTAACCCCCACTAAATCCACCGTCATCCCCTTTCATCAGGAGCACATCATCCGTCGCTGCTTGCAAAAAGGTATAGTTGATATCCCCTTGATTTGTCCATATTGGTTTCCAAGGTAGCGTTATCGGCAATGATTTGCCTGTGATTTTGGTTGTGAATTCATATTCATCCGAACGACCGAAGCTCCAATCAGACACCACATTGTTTCGATCATCTTGCGGTATATTCCAGCGTGTTCTAGCAAGTTTGCCGTTCTTATTGAATATCACCAAAAATTGGGCGTCTGCTCGCTCATATCGCCAGGTCTGTCCAATACTCATCGTATAACCGGTGTCATTCAAATTGGCTGAATTCTCTTTCCAATCCGGTTCACCGAGCCATTTTCCGACTTGTTTGGAGGTTGTTTTTTTGTTCAGCATGATATCCGTCAAATGGCGTACAGCCAAAGCCGTCTGCGATGCATCCTGTTGAAACCAACCATCCGCTACAATGGCTTGCTGCTCAACAGCCTGTGCTTTAACCCAAAGCAATGCAGGACGATAGGTGAATGATTCCTTATTCCAAACGCGCGGGGCAATCGACAAACCGTACCAATCCTTCGTCGCTGCAACAATCAACGCCTGGTCTGTGAGCGTTGGGCTTGGAGTCCAACTTGTCGTACTTCCAGGAGCCAGATACAGCTTACTTCCAGGACGAAGACTGAACGTTTGGGGAGTTACAGTCTTTAGGCTTCGACTTTCTTTGGATGCGTACCAGCCGGGAATCCAGAGTTCACCTCTGCTGTAATCCTGGAATTTGATCCATTCGCCGCGAGCGGCTTGTACTTTAATTTTCTCATTGCTGGAAGTGTAGTACTGTATTCCCATCAGATCAACGGGCACTTTGTTACCTATTACTTGGGTGTACAGGGGCATACCTGCCTCCAAATTTAAAATATCTCCCGGTTTATAAGTCGTTTTTGCTTGTGCAGATAAGGCTTGAGTTGTCGAACCGGAGCCCTGTGCTGCCCTTGTTTCCGTATTCGTATCCAGCAGCATGAACCCCGTAAGCAGCACGGCCGATATTCCAGTTACAGTGATCCATAGGTACCCCGTCTTTTGCCACTTCGACCCTGTCTTCACACTCGTTCACCTCATCTATTTGAAGTTATTTCCATTAAAGACGTTTTGAACAAGGAAAAGTTACTGTTACTCCCAAATATATTTACAAGGTACAAAATAATTACAAGTCTCACCTTACATCCACTAGCATTGAATTATAAGGGAGTGTGGTTCCCAATATATAAGCAGCCGTCAACATGATGATAAAATAACCCATAAACCATACATCCGCTCGGGAATACCCGATTTGAATGTAATAGGTCCGGCTCCCGCCTTCCTTGAATCCTTTCGCTTCCATCGCCACCGCCATACGCTGCGCACGGCGAATACTCTGAGCAAGTAGTGGAATAGCATATCGTTTCAGTATGCCGTATACATTCCAGCGGGAACCGTGCTGCCTCGTTCCCCGAATGCGGATGGCATAACGCAGCGTCTGGAATTCATCCAGCAAAATCGGAATCATACGCATAGCCGCCAGAAAGCTATAGGCATACTTGGGTGGGAGCCTCCACTGCTGCATGAGGGAATAAAAGAGACGAACAGGCTTGGTCGTCAGGCCGAATAACAATCCAGCCGCCGCCATACTTAGCGAACGAAATCCCAGATGCAACCCACGATAGAAGCTCTCTTCGGTAATATGAATCAATCCCCACTGAAACCAGGTGGTCTCGCCTTTACCAAACATGATCATACCTGTGGAAGTTGATATAAATACCAGAATGAACGGAGACGCATACAGCAATAATCTGAGCCATGGGTGACCTGTCCAGCCCAGTAATAACAGCATGACGACTGCCACATTAGCCATAACATTCAGGTTGTGAACAAGAATGACGAAGACAAATAACATTGTCAGGAAAATCATTTTCAACCCCGGATTCACCGCGTGAAGCCATGTCTCACGATGAGGAAACGAGAGCTGCATCCGTTAGCCTCCCCTCATCCACCGTCCAAATCCTGGTGCAATAACGTTTCACGATTTCCCGGTCATGTGTAACCATTACAATGGCTGTCCCTTCACGCCGCAACCGCTCCAGCTGTGATAACATGGCAAAGGTATTCCGCGCATCCTGTCCAAAGGTAGGTTCATCCAGTAACAGAATACGCTGTTCCCGTACCAGAGCTGATGCTACACTCAGCCGTCGTTTCTGTCCCGTCGACAATTGGTATGGATGCCTACCGGACAGCTCACTCAGTCCGAATTGCTCCAGCATATGATCGGTTCGGATACCTCTTTCTTCGGCAGTTAGCTTTCCGCTCAGCAAGGAAAATCCCACTTCATCCCGAACCGTATTCGTCACGAATTGGAATTCAGGATTCTGGAATACAAAGGCGATGTGATCTGCAAGCTGCTCGGTTTTTCCGGCCGATTGTCCTTCCACAACATAATGACCTGTCGTTTTTAGAATATTCATCATGGACAGCAATAACGAACTTTTACCTGCTCCGTTAGCCCCGACAATCCCCACCCAATCTCCGTGCCATACCTCGGCCTGTTCCACCTGAATGAACGGTGTTTTTCCGCGCAATCCGGTGAATTGTTGCATTTCCAGGGCTGGTTGGGGCAGCGCAGAAGCTCGCCCCTCCTTGTTATCCATACTTTCAGTTTCTGTTGCCCCATAACGAATAAACTCTCCTGTGACCAACGTCTGTGCTTTCGTCTGCCCTCGTTCTTCCCAAACCCCTGGATACCAGATTCCGTATTCCCTGAGCATATTCCGCTCATCTGTAAACACTTGATTCGCCGGGCCATCTGCCACAATATTTCCTTCAGGCGACAATACGATGATTCGGTCTACCCACTCGACAATTTCATTAATTTTATGTTCTACGATAATGAGTGTTTTGTCCTGTGCAATCTGTTTCACCGTTTCCCACACCTGAGAGGTTCCTTCATCATCCAGCAGTGCCGTTGGTTCATCCAAAAAGAGTACGTCTGGCTCCATGGCCAGAATCGAAGCCATCGCAAGACGCTGCTTCATTCCCTGAGACATGGATTGAATGAGTGTTCGATTATGTTCAAAACATAACCCGACCTGTTCCAGGTATTGATGGATAAGAGCAGGCATCTGCTCGCGTGGAATATTCCGGTTCTCTAATACAAAAGCAATCTCTTCATCCGTATATGACATACAGAACTGGGTATCCGGATCTTGAAAAACAATGCCGGGTTGCTCAGGCACCTGAATATCATCACATTTCATCGGAATCTCCACAGATCGCGGAATCAGACCGCTCAGAATTTGCAGCAAGGTTGATTTGCCAGAGCCGCTTGGTCCAAGCAACAACACTTTCTCCCCTTGACGCACAGAGAGAGACAAGCCTTGAAACACCAAGGCCTTCTCTCCCGGGAACTTGCATCTTAGATTCGTAACACCTACCACCTGCGCATTCCCCACTTCATTCATCTAGTCCAGCGCCTCATAATCCTGCTTCGACACCGGTCTAAGAGATCGTGTTACACCTGTAAGCTCCAACGCTTTGGCAAGATAATAGGCGAATACACCCGCAATCAGAATACTGCCAATGAAGCGGAAACCGATAAACAGCGTGTAGTTCCAAGCCGAGAGGGAATCAATGTACCCGTACTGATAATCCAGTACAAGTGAAGCCGCCGCTGCACCAATAGCCGCAAGGCAGGTGACGAACAGATTGCTTTTCCGATACAGAAATGCGGCGAAGAAGATCTCTGCACCCAGCCCTTGCAACAGCCCATACACCAGTGTCGACATGCCCCACTCACTTCCGAGAAAAGCACTCACCGTTGATGCCGCAACTTCAGCCAGAATGGCTACACCCGGCTTACGAATGATTACAAAGGCAAAGGTTCCCGCCATGAACCACATGCCGTAAATCATCTGCTCCGCATGAACGCCGAATGGCTTCATCAGATCATATGTAGGTCCCCATATTTTGTAGATCACCCCAAATACCACTGCAATCACAATTGTTACCAAAATATCGGTTAACTTCAATCTGTTGCTGCCTACTGCTGTTGACATGTTCTCTACTTCCTTCCTCTGTTTCCCTTGAATTATAAAATAAACAATAAAACAAACAAAAAAAGCCTCCCCGGTTCACAGGCAGGCCATACGCACAGTTTACAATTCTCACGATGCTACGCATTAGGCAGTTATAGAGAAAGAAGAAAACAAACGACACCATCCCCGTCACATCAGAAAAAATCCCGTTGCATCCAAGAAACGCTGACATTTATTATCTATCCCTTATCGCTTACCATTGCTCATCGCAAATTCATGTTCTCTACGCTGGCATTACCCAGATCAGATATACGGTCAGCAGCACAAGGCCGCTCTCTCAGCCCAACTTCATTGAGCACCCGGTTCACTTATTTCATTGCTTCTACTGTACAACACATGGGTATTTGTGACAATCCCGATAAGGAAAAATCGGTTTAACCTAGAAGAAAGAGTGATTAACTATATGTTCAATTTGTGCGGGGTATGCCTCTTCTTCAAGCTGTATTTCTTGCAGTCCATATTTAGAACTACATGACCAAAAAGGCCTCCCGAAGGATACCTTTTGGTGTATTTCCGTATCAATGGAACATTCCATGCAAGCAGGTACGCTCCGCTTTTAATATTGTGTATTCCCGGATTGACTTGTTTTGCCCGATGCAAAGCCTTTAAACAAGGTCGGTACTTTCGAGTAACGGGTATTTGTAATTTTCCCTTGCGATGTACTGCTATCCGTACGCATAATGGAATCTTTGACATTGGAAATGTCCGAGTTGTCGAGCGTCATGTTCACGGCGAAGGTTGTTCCGCCATTCTGACGCACCAGCTTGCCAATGTCGTCTGCACGGAAATTTTTAATGTTGATCGTTCCGGCTGCATTCATTTGAAATACTTTATCATAGGCCTTGTAAGCTGCCCCGCCAGTAATGTTAACTGTTCCTGCTGATTTCAGAGTCAGAGCGTCCTCGCCGACATCCTCCCAAATCACATTTGATATCGTGCAGTTACCGTAACAATGAACACCGTCAGCTGCAGGTGAACCGATAATCACATTTTTGAGTGTCGCGCCTGCCTCCAACCGAAATACCGGCTTCTGATCTTCCGCTTGAGATCCATCTCCCAGTGTGGAAGGATTGGCTACATAGGTTTGGCCTTTGCCGTCAAAAGTTTCACCCTTAGTAACAATAATCGTTGAGTTCACAACAGTAGGTGCAGCAAAAGCTGGAATTGCACCGAATAATGAAGCGACCAGACCGGCGGACAGCAACAACGTCAACATTTTTTTCATAACTTAAATCCTCCCTTATTCTAATGAATTGGCGTACAAGCATAAGCTTGTCCCCAAGGAACCTATAGAGGTGCACCTCTGGTTCGGAACCTACCCTGATCCTACCAAAAAAGGAATGTTACGATAATAATCATTAGCTTAGATATAGATACGACAGCATTATGCCTGTGTCCTCGGCATTTTTTGCACGTACTCCATTGTGTAATGTGCCGATCTCAACTTCGGGTATGCTTCTTTTACAACTTGTAATCTATGGCTATATGCTCCTTTATCGTTCTAGAAAAAAACGAAAGACCACTTCATCTGTTTCCAGACAACGTGATCTCTATTATTTTGAATCTCATTTTATTTTAAATTACGCTTTAAGCGCCAAACCGCTGACGATATCCGCACTTCCGACATAATTCCTCCACTGCTTCCCGTTTGGAGAAACCATAGAACAGATTGTTGGCTCGTTCACCATCCACAATCTCCGAGAACGATTTTTCATGAACGTTGCCCAAGTTAATCACACCCTCACCATCGAGACAGCATGGAACCACAGTTCCATCGACAAGCACGGCTGCCTGACTACGAAGCGCATGGCAGAAGCCTTTGCCGTCATCTTCCGGTGCATCCAAACTCGGCCACTGAAATTCATGATCCTGATTCAGATACACATTCGGGGCAATTTTGACACCGCTACCCGGCATCACCTTTTCCTCAATGCGGAAATCCAGATTGAACTCCCGTTCAAGAACCTCCAGCGTCTCCCGGTTTCGGTTCATCTGGGCATTCGTGAAGTTATCCTGTGTCAGATTCCAGAGTCGGAATGAAATAATGACATTGTGCTTCACTGCTTCCCGGACAAATGACAATACATTGCCCAGATAGCCCTCACGGTCTGTGGACCCTTCGTGACCATCAAAGCTGTGCAGAGAGAAGTTCATTTGACGCAGTGCCGGTTTGCCGAGCAGTTTATGTTGAGTCTTGGGCAGTAGCGTACCGTTCGTCGTAATATTGACCTTAAATCCCTTTTCATGCGCTGAATCCAGTAACAGATCAATTTTAGGATGAAGCAACGGCTCACCTTTGACATGTAAATAAATATGTTTGGTATGGGGTTTGATCTGATCCAATATATTGTTGAAGACTTCAGGGTCAATGAAATTTTTGGCACGTTTGGTCTGTGGACAGAAGCTGCATGCCAGATTACATATACTTGTGATCTCAATATATACTTTCTTGAACGTTTTCAACTCGGGGTCCCCATTCTGCTAGAGGGAGAACAGTCCCACCCTCATTTGTGATCCGGCCCATATGTGCCACCACTATTATATCGGGTTCGGGAGCCGAGGTAAATCAAACAGCATGTTAATTCCCTTTTCTCCTCGAATCCATTAACTACGTCCACCTATAGATTCTTTCAATCGAAGTATAGGATCTATTGATTGTCCGGGTTATTGTGGTTGCTGAAACGCGATGCTAGAATCTAAAGAAATTAAAACCTAGTTAAAACGTAAGAATAATAAGCTATAAAGGGAGTGTATTCATGATTACTGTTAAGGCACCCGCAGTATATGTACACGAGGCTAACATTCTTGAGCAAAGTGGTTCGCGAATTGCACAGCTTGGGCAACATGTTCTGATCATCGCCGGTGAGTCTGCATTAAAAGCCGTAAAGCCTTACCTTCTTCCTTCACTGGAGGAGCATAAGATCAAGTTCCATGTGCAATTGTTTCACGGTGAGGTTACAACAGGCCAGATTGATACTTTTACGCAACAAGCTTTCGATCTGGATGTTGATCTGATTATCGGCGTCGGTGGCGGCAGAGTACTTGATCTGTCCAAAGCGGTGGCCGAGCAAGCCCAATTGCCCATTGTAACGGTCCCAACGATTGCCGCAACCTGCGCTGCCTGGTCCGCCTTAACCGTGCTCTATGATGAACAGGGCCAATCTGCAGGATATCGTCCCCTGCGCCGTTCGCCTAATCTCGTTCTGGCTGATCCTCATATTCTGGCGAGTGCACCAAGGCGGTATTTGGCCGCAGGGATCGGTGACACGCTCGTAAAATGGCATGAGTTCGCCGTTAATCTGAGTGGTAACGCCACCAGCCTCACTCTCCGAAACAGTGTCAGCACTGCCAAGCTTGCACTCGATATTCTTGAAGCGCACGCCATCGATGTCTATGAATCCACCGATACAACCGGTAGTACGCCTCAATTCCGTGATGTTGCCGATGCCATTATTGTGCTCGCAGGCCTTGTGGGCAGCATTAGCGATGGATCACTTCATGCCGCGATTGCTCATGGGCTACATGATAGCCTCACCAAATTACCCGAAACACACGCTTCACTACATGGAGAAAAGGTAGCTTTTGGACTGTTCACCCAGTGGATTCTTGAAGGCAAAGCAGGGGATGAGCTTCATGAGCTAACCACTCTGTTACATAAGTTAAATCTGCCTATCACTCTTGCCCAACTAGGCATACAACAACAGTCTAAGGAAGCTGCTGCGCGCATTGCAGCAGGACTACAGCTGCGGGAAGGCAGTGCGGCACATCTCTCCTTCGGAGTTAGCACGGCGCAGGTAACCGAAGCCATTCTTCAGGCAGACCGTATCGGCCAAACATTCATAGAATCCAGTCAGTCCAGTGAAAGCAGTACATACACCAAGGAGGTTTCCTCCCTATGATCCGTCCAAACCGCCATTACACTCTTCCCTTAACTGCCTTTCTGAGCGCGCTTCTGTTGTTGCTGATTTCCGGCTGCTCTGCCGGAGCTGACAATCAGGACGCGGGTACAGGCTCAACACCGACAGCGGCATCAGCTGCTTCGAATAATGACGTTACTATTCGTGTTGGTCAGACCGGATGGGGCAATCTCGAATTGGGGCTAAAAGCCGCCGGACTCGATGACACCCCCTATAAAGTCACTTATAACGTATTTCAGGGAGGTAACCTGATCCTCGAAGCCATGGCTGCAAATCAATTGGACTTTGGTGTTACCAGTGAAATTCCGCCCATTTTTGCATCTCAGGCTGCCAATGGTGGAAGCTTCAAAATTATTGCGGTACAACAAGGCAGCACATTAAATCAGGAGGTCGTTGTTCCTAAAGGTTCATCGATCAAATCAGTTGCTGACCTGAAAGGCAAGAAAGTTGCTTTCGTAAAAAATACAACGGCCCACTATTTCCTGCTCAAAATACTGGAGGAAGCCGGATTAACCTGGAGTGACATCAGTCCGGTCGAACTTTCAACAGCCGATGGACTCAGCGCCCTGATTAGCGGGAAAGTGGATGCCCTTGCCAGTTACGGCAATGCCATCATCTCCGCACATCTGAATGAAGCAACAACGCTCGCCAGCGCCAAAGATATCCTCTCAGGCAGCTTCCTTGTAGCCGCCTCCGATCAGGCTATTGCAAATGCGGAACAGAAAGAGGTCCTTGCCGATTATCTGGAGCGAATCAACAAATTCAATGATTGGGCTCGTGCCAATAAGGATGCGTGGGCTCAAATTACAGCAGACAACACCCACCAGCCGGTGGAACAAGCCCTTAAAACCTACACGGATGGAGAAGCACAACGCCCATCACGTATTGTTGCCATTTCTGACGAGGCCATCAAGTCCGAACAGGACGTAGCGGATACGTTTCAGCAAGCGGGAATTTTTGAGCAGGCAGTCGATGTGAGCACATTCTGGAGTGATGAACTTCAAGATCAACTTCCAGCTCCAGGTAGCCAATAACGAAGGAAGCAAGGAGGTAGGCATAACGTGCGGTCCAACACCTTTAACCGGGCATGGTTTAACCAATTCATTCCTTTTGTTGTCCCACTACTCATTCTGGCTTTGTGGCAATGGCTTACTGCATCTGGAGTTGTTGCAGCCAATATTTTGCCCCGTCCCGCTCAGGTACTGGAGGCCTTCATTCGTTTGCTTCGAAACGGTGAGTTATTGAACAATATCAGTATCAGCGCCAGGCGGGCTTTGGGAGGATTTCTCATTGGTGGGGGTCTGGGCTTCCTGCTGGGTGTGCTGAATGGCATCTCCTCCCTTGCGGAAAAGATCGCCGACTCCTCGGTGCAGATGATCCGCAACATTCCGCATCTGTCCTTGATCCCCCTCGTTATTGTGTGGTTCGGGATCGGTGAAGAAGCAAAATTATTCCTCGTTTCCCTAGGTGTATTCTTTCCGGTATATCTGAATACGTTTCACGGCATACGATCGGTCGATCCCGGTCTGATTGAAATGGGCAAAGTATATGGCCTCAGCCGTTGGTCCCTTTATAAGGACATTATCCTGCCTGGTGCACTGCCTTCCATTCTGGTGGGCATTCGTTATGCACTTGGCATTATGTGGCTGACACTTATCGTAGCCGAGACGGTTGCGGCGGATGCGGGGATTGGGTACATGGCGATGAACGCGCGGGAATTCATGCAGATGGACGTAATCGTCTTAAGCATTCTGCTATATGCCCTGCTGGGCAAGCTGTCCGATACCATCGCCAAATGGCTGGAAAGGCGCTGGCTGCGCTGGAACCCGGCTCTATCCCGCAAGTAAAGCAAAGGAGTGTGAATTAATCCATGAGCACAAGTCAGATCAGTCCTTTTCTTCAAGTAGATGGGGTTCAGAAATCGTATGATCAGCGGACGATTCTATCCGACATCAACGTCAATGTAAGACAAGGGGAATTTGTAGCCATCGTTGGACGAAGCGGCTGTGGCAAAAGTACTTTGCTGCGTCTGATCGCCGGGCTGGAACCCCCCTCTTCCGGGAGCATTATGCTGGGCAACAGAAAGCTTGGCAGTACAGCACCCGAGACACGATTTCTGTTTCAGGAAGCCCGGCTGCTGCCTTGGAAATCCGTGCTCGACAATGTACGACTGGGCATCCCCGACAAGAACAAGGAAGATGCACGCCAGTCGCTTCGCAATGTAGGACTTGGAGAGCGTGAAGGTGACTGGCCGGGGGTATTATCTGGCGGACAAAAACAACGTGTCGCCTTGGCACGGGCACTCGCAAGTCATCCACGCTTACTGCTGCTGGATGAACCGCTGGGTGCACTGGATGCATTAACCCAAATTGAGATGCAGCAATTAATCGAACGCTTGTGGGTAGAAGAAGGCCTGACCGTCATTCTGGTCACTCATGATGTCAGTGAGGCGGTTGCGCTGGCAGACAGGGTGCTGTTAATCGAAGATGGTCATATAACGATGGATACCCGAATTACGCTGGAGCGGCCACGCGTTCGGGATAGCGGGTTTGCTCATTTTGAAAACCTGATTCTGAATCGGTTGCTGACTCCTCAACAAGAGACAGCACAGCAGATTGCCCAGAAACAGATATCATTCTCGATCTAATTCCACTGGAAAGAAGGCATGATTATGCAATCCCTTTCACCCGTACCCTCTCCTCCTGTTAAAGACCTGTTAAATCAAATTCCGGCTTATACGCCTGCCAAATCCATGGAACAAATCCGGCGGGAGCTGGGACTGGAAAGTGTGGATCGACTTGCAGCGAACGAGAATCCGTTTGGTTCTTCTCCCCTGGCTGCGGATGCAGTCAGATCGCTGGGTTCCGATCTTTTGGCTCAATACCCCGACGGCTCCAGCCAATTGCTGCGTGACAAACTTGCGGAGCGACTGGGTGTGCGTACCTCCCAACTGGTATTTGGCAGTGGATCATTCGAACTCCTAACCCTTACCGCCCAAGCCTATCTTAATCCCGGCGAGGAATCACTCATTCCGGTGCCCTCCTTTAACTGGTATAAGGGCGCTACGCTGCTGGCAGGCGGGGTCATTCATGAAGTGCCTTTGGTCAACCATTCACTGGACCTGGAGCAATTCCGGCAACGGATCAATGCTTCTACCCGAATCATCTGGCTGTGCAATCCGAATAATCCGACCGGAACCATTTTCACGGCAGATGCCTTACTTGGTTTACTCGAACATGTTCCCTCCCATGTTGTGGTTGTCCTGGACGAAGCGTATTATGAATTTGCGGAAAGTGAAGATTACCCTGATACGGTTAAGCTGCTGGAGCAGTACAATAATCTGATTATTTTGCGGACCTTCTCCAAAATATATGGACTTGCCGGCCTGCGAATTGGATATGGCATCGGGAATGAAAGCATCATTGAAGGCATTAACCGGGTCAAGCTGCCCATCAGTCTGACAGCCACTTCCCAAACCGCTGCTTCGGCCAGCCTGGATGATCATGAATTTGTCTCTCATTGCCTGCACTACAATCGTCAGGGACGGGAAACTTTAATTCAGTCCTTTGATCAGTGGAAATTACCCTACATCCCTTCCGAAACGAATTTCATCATGGTTGATCTGTTACAGGATAGTGGCCCGATTACCAAAGAATTGTTGAACAGAGGCATCTCTGTCCGCGGCGGTGCCGAATTCGGTATGCCTACCTGGCTTCGGATTACGATTGGTACACCTGCGCAGATTGTCCGTCTGATCGGTGAGCTTGATTCACTGTTACATTCAAACGATTAGAATAGGTTACTTTCTCAAGTCACATTACGCACACTTCTTTTAAGCCGCCCTCTTTACATTCCACTTGCATGTGATATATGCTGAACACACAACTGCATATCTTAAACATTGCACTAGGGGAGCCTTGCGGCTGAGACGAATCGAACGATTCGGACCCTTTGAACCTGATCTGGATCATACCAGCGGAGGGAAGTGGAGCGGCCTCTCAGTAAGCGGATTTTTTCATGTTGATGATGAAATTTAATGTGAATTGAACTTACAGACCCACTCATTTCTCCGGAAATGGGTGGGTCTTTTTCGCGTTCTGCGAGCAGATCAGAAGGTGTAATTAAAGATCCCGCGGTTTGAAGTTGAATTATGAATAACAAGGGGGGACGGAACGAGATGGATAACGATATAACCATTCACAACATGAGCTACGCTTTCCCGGGAAAAAGGGATTCCCCCGTGCTCTCCAATGTGTCGATGCGTGTAGCCAAAGGCGAATTTGTCTCGCTCATCGGTTCCAGCGGCTCCGGTAAAAGTACCCTTTTCAAGCTGCTGGCAGGCTTGCTTGAGCCAACACACGGAACCATTGAAATTCCTTGGGTTCAAGAAGGAAAGCGACTGGGGCAGGTGGCCTACATGCCACAAAAGGACCTCCTGTTACCCTGGAGAACCGTCATGGAAAATTGCATGCTCCCCTCTGAACTTGCTGCAGGTCGGCAGGATAAGGTAAGGATTCGAGCAGATATCCTGGCTGGCCTCGACAGATTTGGCTTATCCGGCCACGCGCATGCTTACCCGGACGAGCTGTCAGGTGGCATGCGCCAGCGTGTCGCGCTGCTTCGTACTTTGCTGACAGGTGGCCAACTCATGCTGCTGGATGAACCATTCGGCGCACTCGATGCCCTGACCAAACGGGAGATGCATCGCTGGCTGCTGGAGCTATGGGAAGGCCTTGGCAAAACCGTGTTGTTCATCACACATGACATTGAAGAAGCCCTGCTGCTCAGTGATCGGATTATCCTGTTAACTCCGGGGGGCCAAGGTCAACAGCTGCAGGATCTGACGGTACCTTTGCCACGTCCAAGACATTCGGACATGATCTACGAACCGGCTCTCGTCCAGATGAGACGACTACTGGAGGAACAATTGCATGCGAGACGGTAACTTGAGAGACAGCATGAAGGATAGCGTAAGAGGTTGGCTTGCCCGTTATGGTCTGTTTCTTTTGCTCATGATCTTGCTGCTTGTCATCTGGGAGTGGATTGTGCGTATGGGATGGGTGCCTTCCTTCATCATTCCAGCCCCGACGGCGATTGCCAGTTCGCTGTATGAATATCGCCGCCTCCTGTTGGCTACACATCTGCCCGCTACCTTGATGGAGGTTATCGTTGGTTTTGGCTTGTCCATTGGTGCCGGAATTGTATTTGCAACTGGTATGCATATGAATCGGTCGATTGAAAAAGCGTTATATCCCTTCATCGTGATCAGTCAGACGATCCCACTGATTGCCCTGTCCCCCGTCTTCATCCTTTGGTTTGGCTACACCTTGTGGAGTAAAGTCGCGGTGGTATTCTTGATCGCATTTTTCCCAATTGTGGTGAGCACCTACGATGGCCTGCGCCAAGGTGATCCGGAGCAGCGTGAACTGCTGCTGACGATGGGGGCCAGCAAGTGGGATATTTTTCGCAAACTCCAGATTCCACTTGCCCTTCCCTCCTTCTTTTCGGGACTGAAAATGTCTGTGGTGTATTGTGTGGTCGGTGCAACGATCGGGGAATGGCTTGGCGGAAGCAAGGGTCTTGGTTATTTCAGCCGCAGAATGTCGAGCAATATGAACACGGATGCGATGTTCGCCGCCATTGTGCTGTTATCCCTGCTCGGTATCGCCCTGTTTGTACTCATTGCATGGATGGAGAGAAGATTCGGTACACCACGTCATGCAGGTAGAAGAAAAACTGGATAACTTTCGGATTTCAAAAACAGAAAACAAGGAAACGAGGAACTTTACGTTATGAATAAAAAGCATATATATTCCCTGATCCCCATTCTGCTCATAACCCTGTTGCTGATCATCAGCGGATGCGGAAATACGGGTACCACTACGCCTGCCACAGATTCAACTTCCAATGCAAAAGATACAGAATCATCTTCGGCCGAAAGGTTATCGGAATCCAAAGACAAGCTGTCCATCATGCTCGATTGGTACCCGAATGCAGTGCATTCCTTCATCTATGTTGCTCAGGAGAATGGTTACTTCGCGGATCAAGGTCTGGATGTCGATATCCAGATGCCTGCCGATACGAATGATGCACTCAAACTTGTTGCCGCCGGGAAAATCGATCTTGCACTAAGCTACCAGCCGCAAATTTTGCTCGCGCGTGGGGAGAACATTCCTGTACGTTCGATTGCAGCCGTCGTTCGTCATCCGCTCGTGCATCTGTTGACTGAAGCTGAAGGTAAAGTGAAGTCGCCAAAAGATCTTGAAGGGAGGACGGTCGGCTATTCCTCAATCCCTCTGTATGAAGCGATGGTGCGTACCATGATCAGCCAGGATGGCGGTAATCCCGATAAGATGAATCTGGTCGATGTAGGATTTGACCTGATCCCTTCCCTGGCCTCCGGACAGGCAGATGCCATTATGGGTGGTTTTATTAACCATGAACAATTGATTCTGGAAAAAGAAGGCCACGCCATGAAATCGATCAATCCCGTCGATTACGGCGTACCTGATTATTATGAACTGGTCCTCACTGCAAGTGATGCGGGCATTGAAGCGAAAAAAGATCAGCTTACCCGCCTCATCAAAGCGATGCAGGAAGGACAGAAATATGTGACAGAGCACCCCGAGGACGCACTGAACATTCTGCTTGCGCATGAGAACGAAACATCTCCACTTGACCCGGAGATCGAAACCAAAAGTCTGAATATTTTACTGCCACTGATGAATGAAAAAGGTCAGCCGTTTGGCAGGCAGGACGCCTCTTCTTGGGAAAACGTACGCGCATGGTTGGTTCAAAGTGAACTGATTCCGGATTCCGTGAAGGCTGAGGATGCTTTTATCAACTTGCAGGGTGAGTAAGTAAGGAAAATCGGTTGTTGGACGAGATCAAGGGAAATTTGAAAGTTGTCATTGCTTATTTATAAGGAGGAACTCATATGTCTTATCTGGAACGTGTTCGTACGCAAAATCCACTCGTTCATAACATTACTAATATTGTCGTCGCTCCGTTTACGGCCAACGGTTTGCTCGCACTAGGTGCATCTCCCTTTATGGCCTATGCGCATGAAGAAGTCGCTGATGTTGCCAAGATGTCGGGAGCGGTTGTACTGAACATTGGCACTCTGGACGAAAAGGTGGTTAAGGCGATCCGTTTGGCTGGTCAATCAGCTAATTCAAATAACGTACCTGTTGTACTCGATCCGGTTGGAGCCGGCGCAACCGCCTATCGTACGGAAACCGTTCAGATGCTCGTTCGTGAGCTTCGCCTCACGGTGTTGCGGGGCAATGTGGCAGAAGTCGCCAATGTCATCGGCGAGCGTTGGAGCATCAAAGGTGTAGATGCAGGTCACGGCGAAGGGGATCGAATCGGAATAGCGGAACGGGCAGCACAAAAACTCGGCTGTGTGGTCGTCATTACCGGAAGAGAGGATGTCATTACGGATGGGCAAACGACATTCCTGACGAGTAATGGACATGCCTTGCTTACCCAAGTGACTGGTGCAGGCTGCTTACTCAGCTCTGTGATTGGTGCTTTTGCAGCCATAGCGAAACCGGGAGACGACTTGCTGGGCAGTGTTGTGGAGGCACTCGCTTTCTATGGCGTTGCAGCAGAGATTGCGGCGGAACGTACCGCTGACCTGGGACCGGGCAGCTTCCAGATCGAACTGCTGAATCAACTGGCCCAAGTGACACCTGACGTTCTTGCACAGCGGGCACAGGTTCGCCAGTTTAATGGAGGTGCGTAATGAGTATTGCGCAGGCTTTGACGATTGCTGGTTCCGATAATGGTGGCGGCGCCGGAATTCAAGCTGATCTGAAGACCTTTCAGGAGCTTGGTGTGTACGGCATGACTATAATTACAGCTATCGCTGCCCAAAATACAACAGGTGTGCAGGGCGTCTTCCCTATTTCATATGAAGGTATTGCTCAACAGTTGGATTCGACCGGTGATGATTTTCAGCCTACAGCCGTGAAAACGGGCATGCTCTATAGTGCTGAGATAATTAAACTGGTTGCCGAGAAATGGCAGCAATATGGATGGTCCAATTTGGTCATCGATCCGGTTATGGTTGCCAAAGGTGGCGCTCCCCTGCTACAGCAGGAGGCCGTTCAAGCGTTAATTACAGAGCTGCTGCCTCATGCACTGATCACGACACCGAACATTCCGGAAGCAGAGCTTCTTACTGGAATGTCCATTTTGAATTTGAGTCAGCGCGAAGAAGCCGCAAGACGAATCGTGCAGATGGGCTCCACGTATGCTTTGGTAAAAGGCGGTCATGATGAGGGAAGTGGCATGATTGTCGATGTGCTTTATGATGGGCAATCTTTTCACTATCTGGAGAACGTTCGGGTAGTGACAAGGCATACCCATGGAACGGGATGTACGTATTCTGCAGCCATTACTGCCGAATTGGCGAAGGGCTCAACTGTACTGGCTGCCGTCACCACCGCGCGAGCATTCATTCAGGCAGCCATCGAAGATGAGCTGGGGATTGGGGCCGGACATGGGCCGACGAATCATTTTGCGTATCAGCGCAGACAGCGGGGTGAGCAGTGATGCGCCATCTGGATGCAGAAGCGATACGGCATGCGATGCAGGTGTATTTGGTAATGGGCAGCGTGAATACGACGCTTGACCCGGTGGAGGTGCTACGCCAAGCCATCGCTGGCGGCATTACGCTGTTCCAGTTCCGGGAAAAAGGAACTGGCGCTCTAGTTGGCGAAGCACGCATTACGCTTGCGATGCGGCTTCGCGAGGTGTGCAGCCAGCACGGGATACCGTTCATCGTGAACGATGATGTGGAGCTGGCTGTGGCGGTGGAGGCCGATGGCATACATGTCGGCCAGGATGATGCGGACGCGGCGCTGGTACGCGCCCGCATCGGAGAAGGGCGGATGCTTGGCGTATCCGCCCACTCCGCGCTGGAAGCCCGCCGTGCAGTGCAGGCGGGCGCCGACTATCTTGGCGTCGGGCCAATGTACCCGACGCGGTCCAAAGCGGATGCCCATGCTGTGCTGGGCCCCGCTGGGGTAGCCGAACTGCGCGCCGCAGGCATCGCAGTTCCGGTGGTGGGTATCGGCGGCATTACGCCCGATACCACGGCCGCCGTGATGGCGGCAGGAGCCGACGGCGTAGCCGTCATCTCCGCCATCGCTGGCGCGGCCGATGTGCGCGCAGCGGCTGCGCAGTTCGCTGCGTCGGTGCGCGGGATGCAGGCGTAGCCATGCGCTCCCTGCACCGCCAGCCCATGTGCTGCACCAGATAGATGGTGCAGCACATTCTCAAGATGCAGCTTCGGTGCCTGCATCTTATTTTATTATTTTCACTAGTTGACTCTCACGTAACGTGACGCTGTACAATCGGTGGTGTAAGGAGGTTTCCATCATGGCCATGAAAGTAAAAGAAGTGGCCGAACTTGTCGGGATCAGTGTGCGCACACTGCATCACTATGATGAGATCGGACTGTTAACACCGGACGAAGTGACTTCTGCCGGATATCGACTGTATTCAGATGCCAATCTGGAAATGCTTCAGCAGATTTTATTTTTTAAAGAACTCGATTTCTCTCTGAAAGATATCAAGGAGATTATAAACAATCCATCTTTCGATCGAAAAGAAGCCCTGAATATGCATCGCCGTATTTTGCTGGAGAAACGCCAGCGGTTGGACCAAATGATCGCCACCATTGATAAATCAGTTCAACACGTGAGAGGAGAAATTAAGATGACAGCCAAAGAACAATTTGAAGGGTTTAATTTCAGTCATAATCCGTATGAGCAGGAAGCGCGGGACCGTTGGGGAGACCAAGCGGTGGATCAGGCTAACCAAAAGATTCAGAACCAGTCTCCTGGGGAGCAAAAAGCTCTATCCGATCAAATGAATTCAATCTACACCCGTCTTGCAGCAATTCGTCACACGGACCCAAACTCTGCCGAAGCTCAAGCCGGAATCTCGGAATGGTACAGCTATCTGAACAACATAGGCAATTATTCTCCTGAAGTCTTCAGAGGGTTGGGCCAAATGTACGTGGACGACGAACGTTTCACACGTAATATTGATCAATTCGGTGAAGGCTTGGCTGTATTTATGAGGGATGCCATGGCTGTGTTTGCTGACCAAAACAGCTAATCAGGCGTTAAGTTAGATACCATTTTGTATCATCCAACGTCAACTGCCATTAAGTGTTCATATGCTTTCTTAAGCTATTAGGACATCACTCGAACCCACCTATTGCTATATGCATACTCCTTTTATTCAACAAATTTCTACTATCTTATAATCATTAAAATAGATTCTGTGCCCATGCTTTTATCTCAAAATAACGCAAAAAATCCCCTCTATTAGCCTTGAATTGGCAGAGAGGGGATCTCATTTTAACCTATGAATAACATACTTAGATAAATTAATGTTTATAATTGCGTCGCGTTGGAAGGATTAATGACAGCAGCAATCTGCGCCAAAATGGCATCCACCGATGCTGGATCATTCACATCGTACTCATCGATGTTCAAACGCAGTACCGGACAGGCAGTAAATTGATTAATCCATACCGAATAGCGCTCATACATATGTTCCCAGTAGGAACGGTCGGTCTGAATCTCCATCTCCCTTCCGCGTTCCGTAATCCGATTTAGAATGGATGGCAGGCTGCCTTCCAGGTAAATCAGTACGTCCGGATGAGGGAAATACGGTGTCATCACCATAGCTTCAAACAAACTGCTGTACGTCTCGAAATCCGTAGCCGACATTGTGCCCTGATCCGCATGCATTTGCGCAAAGATACCTGTATCTTCATAGATGGAACGATCCTGTACAAATCCACCGCCCAGTTCAAAGATTTTCTTCTGTTCCTTGAAACGCTCTGCCAGGAAATAAATCTGCAAATGGAAGCTCCAGCGTTCAAAGTCATGATAGAACTTCTCCAGATATGGATTGTGGTCGACTTGCTCGAGCGAAGTCTTGAAACTCAAACGCTCTGCCAGTGCCGCTGTTAGAGTGGATTTGCCCACCCCAACGGTACCTGCTACCGTAATTAATGCATTGGCCGGAATGCCATAGTTGTTCATGTGATATACTCCTTTACCTGATTAACAATCTGTTTGAAATGTTCGGGATGTTCTACAAAATCGAGCTGCTCCGCATTGACCTTAATGATCATCGGTGGATTCGGGCTGCTAGCCAGGTAATCCATGCCTGTTTTATAATCTGCAATTAACTGCTCCATATAAGCCGGGTCCATATCCTGCTCAAAAGACCGACCACGTTTGTTGATACGGTTCATCAATGTATCGAGTTCAGCCTCAATATAGAGCACCAGATTGGGTTTCGGCAGATCATCCGTTAAGAGATGATAGATTTGACGGTATTTG
This sequence comes from Paenibacillus sp. GL_099_B, assembly GCF_057835695.1. Lineage (NCBI taxonomy): Bacteria > Bacillati > Bacillota > Bacilli > Caryophanales > Paenibacillaceae > Paenibacillus > Paenibacillus sp. GL_099_B. The sequence goes on along the minus strand of NZ_CM174430.1, from coordinate 961,576 downwards.
TCCCGTTTCGTTCCCTTTAAGGTACGATCCGCAAAAATCATATTTTTATAGATATGATAGTCCGAAATGACGGGTGTATTCTTCTTAATATAGTGCACGCCTGTATCTTCCAGTTGCTTGAACCGGTTACACAGAAAAAACATTTCAAGCTGGAAGCTCCACTCATCTATATCCTGATAGAAGGAAGCCAAAAAGGGATTCTCTTCTACAATTTCCTTGACCAGCGGAAGGTTCAATTCCTGAGAAAGCATCGTTGCTAACGTTGTTTTCCCCGCACCAATCGGACCCTCCACGGCAATAAACGGGGCTGATTTCATCGTGATTCAGTTCCTCCTCGTACTCATGCGTGTTTCCGTTTCTATATAGACCCCACCTATTGTATCACAGCTTGGATGATGGGAAGGCCAGTATTTTATGTATAAAATGAGTTTTATCTCTAAGACGAAGATATATAAAACAGTCTACAGTAGTTATATTCATTCCCCAAATCATAATAACAGAAAAAGACACGATCGCTTATGTCCGATCGTGTCTTTTGATTGCTTGGCGGCGTCCTACTCTCCCAGGACCCTGCGGTCCAAGTACCATCGGCGCTAGAGGGCTTAACGGTCGTGTTCGGGATGGGTACGTGTGGAACCCCTCCGCCATCGCCACCAAACGCATAGCTTAGCTTACATCTCAGAGATCATTCTCTGAAAACTAGATCCGAAACGAAATTTGCGATTTACAACTTGCATATTGGATAAGCCCTCGACCGATTAGTACTGGTCAGCTCCATGCATTGCTGCACTTCCACCCCCAGCCTATCTACCTCGTCGTCTTCAAGGGGTCTTACATACTGGGAAATCTCATCTTGAGGGGGGCTTCACGCTTAGATGCTTTCAGCGCTTATCCCTTCCGTACATAGCTACCCAGCGGTGCTCCTGGCGGAACAACTGGTACACCAGCGGTACGTCCATCCCGGTCCTCTCGTACTAAGGACAGCTCCTCTCAAATTTCCTACGCCCACGACAGATAGGGACCGAACTGTCTCACGACGTTCTGAACCCAGCTCGCGTACCGCTTTAATGGGCGAACAGCCCAACCCTTGGGACCTACTTCAGCCCCAGGATGCGATGAGCCGACATCGAGGTGCCAAACCTCCCCGTCGATGTGGACTCTTGGGGGAGATAAGCCTGTTATCCCCAGGGTAGCTTTTATCCGTTGAGCGATGGCCCTTCCATGCGGTACCACCGGATCACTAAGCCCGACTTTCGTCCCTGCTCGACTTGTAGGTCTCGCAGTCAAGCTCCCTTATGCCTTTGCACTCTTCGAATGATTTCCAACCATTCTGAGGGAACCTTTGGGCGCCTCCGTTACTCTTTAGGAGGCGACCGCCCCAGTCAAACTGCCCACCTGACACTGTCCCCGCACCGGATTACGGTACCAGGTTAGAACCTAGATACGATCAGGGTGGTATCCCAACGGTGCCTCCACGCAAGCTGGCGCTCACGTTTCAAAGGCTCCCACCTATCCTGTACAGATCGTACCCAAATTCAATATCAAGCTGCAGTAAAGCTCCATGGGGTCTTTCCGTCTTGTCGCGGGTAACCTGCATCTTCACAGGTATTAAAATTTCACCGGATCTCTCGTTGAGACAGCGCCCAAGTCGTTACGCCATTCGTGCGGGTCAGAATTTACCTGACAAGGAATTTCGCTACCTTAGGACCGTTATAGTTACGGCCGCCGTTTACTGGGGCTTCGGTTCACAGCTTCGGATTGCTCCTAACCGCTCCCCTTAACCTTCCAGCACCGGGCAGGCGTCAGCCCGTATACTTCGCCTTACGGCTTCGCACAGACCTGTGTTTTTGCTAAACAGTCGCTTGGGCCTTTTCACTGCGGCCCCCTCGTGCTATTCACACTACCGGGGCACCCCTTCTCCCGAAGTTACGGGGTCATTTTGCCGAGTTCCTTAACGAGAGTTCTTCCGCGCGCCTTAGAATTCTCTTCTCGCCTACCTGTGTCGGTTTGCGGTACGGGCACCATCACCTGGCTAGAGGCTTTTCTTGGCAGTGTGAGATCATGACCTTCGCTACTATAATTTTCGCTCCCCATCACAGCTCAGCCTTACGATGTGCGGATTTGCCTACACATCAGCCTCACTGCTTAGACGGACATCCATCAGTCCGCGTCACTACCCTGCTGCGTCCCCCCATTGCTCATAACGGCTTACGGTGGTACAGGAATTTCGACCTGTTGTCCTTCGACTACGCCTTTCGGCCTCGCCTTAGGTCCCGACTTACCCTGAGCGGACGAGCCTTCCTCAGGAACCCTTAGGCTTTCGGCGGATCAGATTCTCACTGATCTTTTCGTTACTCATACCGGCATTCTCACTTGTATAATGTCCAGCGCTCCTTACGGTACACCTTCAACCCTTATACAACGCTCCCCTACCCCTGATGCAAAGCATCAAGCCATAGCTTCGGTGGTGTGTTTAGCCCCGTTACATTTTCGGCGCAGAGTCACTCGACCAGTGAGCTATTACGCACTCTTTCAATGGTGGCTGCTTCTAAGCCAACATCCTGGTTGTCTGTGCAACTCCACATCCTTTCCCACTTAACACACACTTGGGGACCTTAGCTGATGGTCTGGGCTGTTTCCCTTTTGACAATGGATCTTAGCACTCACTGTCTGACTCCCGGAAGTAAGTCTATGGCATTCGGAGTTTGACTGAGCTTGGTAACCCTTGCGGGCCCCGCACCCAATCAGTGCTCTACCTCCACGACTCTGTTTTCCGAGGCTAGCCCTAAAGCTATTTCGGGGAGAACCAGCTATCTCCGAGTTCGATTGGAATTTCTCCGCTACCCCCACCTCATCCCCGCATTTTTCAACATGCGTGGGTTCGGGCCTCCAGTGCGTGTTACCGCACCTTCACCCTGGACAGGGGTAGATCACCCGGTTTCGGGTCTACGTCCACGTACTAAGTCGCCCTATTCAGACTCGCTTTCGCTGCGGCTCCGGCTCTTCACCTTAACCTTGCACGGGAACGTAACTCGCCGGTTCATTCTACAAAAGGCACGCCATCACCCCTAAAACGGGCTCTGACTTTTTGTAAGCACACGGTTTCAGGTTCTATTTCACTCCCCTTCCGGGGTGCTTTTCACCTTTCCCTCACGGTACTGCTTCACTATCGGTCGCTAGGAAGTATTTAGCCTTGGCAGATGGTCCTGCCGGATTCATACGGGGTTTCACGTGCCCCGCACTACTCGGGATACATCTCGGAGGGAACAGACTTTCAAGTACAGGGCTTTTACCTTCTTTGGCGGGCCTTTCCAGACCTCTTCGCTTAACCGGTTCCTTTGTAACTCCATGTGAGATGTCCCACAACCCCAAAGAGCAAGCTCTCTGGTTTGGGCTTCTCCGCGTTCGCTCGCCGCTACTGACGGAATCACTATTGTTTTCTCTTCCTCAAGGTACTTAGATGTTTCAGTTCCCCTGGTATGCCTCTACATAACCTATGTATTCAGTTATGAGTAACTGGAAATTACCCCAGCTGGGTTTCCCCATTCGGACACCCCCGGATCAAAGCTTGCTTACAGCTCCCCGAGGCAGTTTCGTTGTTCGCCACGTCCTTCATCGGCTCCTAGCGCCTAGGCATCCTCCGTGTGCTCTTAGTAGCTTAACCATATTTGCTCCGGTTTCGACTGCTCGCTTCCCTTGTTTTGCTTGCGCAAATCCAAAAGTCGCTCTCACTCTATACCATCGCAATGCAGTTTTCACTATTTATTGAAACTTGTTTAACACAAGTTCAGCTTAAAAAGGAATGTTCTAAATCGCAAAATTTCGTTTCGATATCTAGTTTTCAAAGAACAAGCTCCATGCAAAAGCAAGCTGTTTGAGAGTTTGAGCTCTCAAAACTGAGCAACGAGTGAGTAGTTTTGCAGCTAAGCTGCGTATTTGAATGTTTCCACGCGGGAAACGATTCTCCATAGAAAGGAGGTGATCCAGCCGCACCTTCCGATACGGCTACCTTGTTACGACTTCACCCCAATCATCTATCCCACCTTCGGCGGCTGGCTCCTTGCGGTTACCCCACCGACTTCGGGTGTTATAAACTCTCGTGGTGTGACGGGCGGTGTGTACAAGACCCGGGAACGTATTCACCGCGGCATGCTGATCCGCGATTACTAGCAATTCCGACTTCATGCAGGCGAGTTGCAGCCTGCAATCCGAACTGAGACCGGCTTTTTAGGATTCGTTCCACCTCGCGGCTTCACAGCCCGTTGTACCGGCCATTGTAGTACGTGTGTAGCCCAGGTCATAAGGGGCATGATGATTTGACGTCATCCCCACCTTCCTCCGGTTTGTCACCGGCAGTCACCTTAGAGTGCCCATCCGAAATGCTGGCAACTAAGATCAAGGGTTGCGCTCGTTGCGGGACTTAACCCAACATCTCACGACACGAGCTGACGACAACCATGCACCACCTGTCTCCTCTGTCCCGAAGGAAAGATACATCTCTGTACCGATCAGAGGGATGTCAAGACCTGGTAAGGTTCTTCGCGTTGCTTCGAATTAAACCACATACTCCACTGCTTGTGCGGGTCCCCGTCAATTCCTTTGAGTTTCAGTCTTGCGACCGTACTCCCCAGGCGGAGTGCTTAATGTGTTAACTTCGGCACCAAGGGTATCGAAACCCCTAACACCTAGCACTCATCGTTTACGGCGTGGACTACCAGGGTATCTAATCCTGTTTGCTCCCCACGCTTTCGCGCCTCAGCGTCAGTTACAGCCCAGAGAGTCGCCTTCGCCACTGGTGTTCCTCCACATATCTACGCATTTCACCGCTACACGTGGAATTCCACTCTCCTCTTCTGCACTCAAGTCACCCAGTTTCCAGTGCGATCCGGGGTTGAGCCCCGGGATTAAACACCAGACTTAAATGACCGCCTGCGCGCGCTTTACGCCCAATAATTCCGGACAACGCTTGCCCCCTACGTATTACCGCGGCTGCTGGCACGTAGTTAGCCGGGGCTTTCTTCTCAGGTACCGTCACCTTGAGAGCAGTTACTCTCCCAAGCGTTCTTCCCTGGCAACAGAGCTTTACGATCCGAAAACCTTCATCACTCACGCGGCATTGCTCCGTCAGGCTTTCGCCCATTGCGGAAGATTCCCTACTGCTGCCTCCCGTAGGAGTCTGGGCCGTGTCTCAGTCCCAGTGTGGCCGATCACCCTCTCAGGTCGGCTACGCATCGTCGCCTTGGTGAGCCGTTACCCCACCAACTAGCTAATGCGCCGCAGGCCCATCCCCAAGTGACAGATTGCTCCGTCTTTCCAGTTCTCTTCAGGAGAAGAAAACAACTATTCGGTATTAGCTACCGTTTCCGGTAGTTGTCCCAAACTTGAGGGCAGGTTGCCTACGTGTTACTCACCCGTCCGCCGCTAACTATTAGAGAAGCAAGCTTCTCTTCAAGTCCGCTCGACTTGCATGTATTAGGCATGCCGCCAGCGTTCGTCCTGAGCCAGGATCAAACTCTCCAATAAAGTATTGAAAAGAGCGATATGCTCATTTTGAAACTGACGAGATTAAAAATCTCATTTGTGCTCCAGTCGATTCAAGCCAAGGCTTGTCTCCAACTTTCGCGTTCATTCTGCAAGCAGAATGTTTACTCACTCGTTGTTCAGTTTTCAAAGATCAAACTCATTTCAATTGCCGTCGTCGTTCTCTTCAGCAACTCTTATATATTATCACGTCCGAACCAACTTTGCAAGCACTTTTTTTAAGTTTCTTTCGAAGCTTAATTCATTCGCTTGCCGCACCGTGTTTCTCGTGTTTTCTTGGCCGGATTAATAATATATCATGTTCTAATACTAATTACAACCCATATTATAAATTAATTTTATTCACTACATTGAGTCGATCTACTCTCCTATTATAATTGCACTCCAGCGGTTGTTAAGCTAACGGAATCTAGGGAACCGCTCTATGAGTTCTATGGGATAGCCTATATTGGCTGTAATCCCAACGTCTAAGCTCTAATGAACAGTTTGTCTCGTAGGGCCGAGAAAACTTTTCTTCATTAATGTCACTACTTATTAAGTTAGCTTCATCTATATACTGCTGTCTTTCATTACAGTAATAGGATATCGTTCAGTGATCTTTCGATATTCGCCACTTCTCGTTTAGAGTCATTTTTGCGTATTAATGTATTTCATATTTGCGCATATCTTTATTTCAACATAAATCCCTCTCCCCTTTATGTATATACATGTTAGGCACAATTCACACCTCAAAATGAAGGGGCCATATGCTTCTTGGCAATCAATTCTCTCAATCTTTAATGAAATTCCCCTTATGAATTTGCGCATTTTTTAATAATGAACACAATAATGAAAGAAATGAGAAGTATTCTGAAAACCTTGGTACTAAAGCATCATTTTCATTCAAAAACTAACATTAGTCTAACCCTATTACGATATATCACATGGATACGAAGCACCATAGGTAGAGCGAACACGCATCCAGATGGTCAATTTGAAAAAGGAGTGAACTATGTTGTTAGATAAGATAAGGTGGAGTACTCTTCCCTTCTTTGCTAAAAATCTCGTTATTTCATTCGGTAGCATTATGTTGATTGGGGTTATCCTCATTACTGCGGGATATCAACTGCAAAAGAATATTTTGAGTCAACAATTGTACGAGCAGGCTGAAGTTACAACACAGAAATGGTTTGATGATCTGGATACAGACAAAGTACTTGAAGCAGTAAAAGAGAAAAGTTATTCTGGACCTGTTCAGAAAGAATTAAGAGAATACCTGGATTCCATCCACGAGCTATACCCCAATATTGCACAAGCCTATATCTTCGGCACTGAACTGAAGGAAGGAAATCAGACGTCCATCATCGCGATTCCTACTAATTTGTTGGGGCCTTTTGAAGAAAGCAATATGGCAGCAGGTTCAATGTATCCATTACCACAGAAAAATGTTATAGCTCTTGAAGGTATGAAAAACGACGAGGAACCTGCATTAAGCAGCTTTTATACGGACGAATACGGTACTTGGACTACGATTATGTACCCTATTAAAAATGCCGAAGGAAAAATGTACGCCGCACTTTACTTCGACGTTGATGCAAACGCAGTTCCAAAAGGACTTCATAAGCTGATTACATACAGTAGTATTTTCCTTATCGGTTTCCTGATCCTGTTTATGGTACTGCAGTATATCCTATTGAAGAAAACACTTAAGCCAATCCGTGACCTTATGAAGGGGATTGAGACTGCAAGCGCAGGCAATCTGGATGTAACCATCCAAACCGGACGGGATGATCTGGGAATTATCAATGAAAAATTCAATACGATGATTCAGCGATTCAATGACACGATGTTCAAAGTCCAAACGACATCCTATCACCTCTCTGACTCATCCAAGAAATTACTAGATATTTCTGAGAAAAATAATGATAATATCCAGATGATCAGCAGCAATATTCGGGACATCTCTCACGGCCTTCGCTCCCAGGATCAGGCGAGCGTGGAAAGTGCCCGAGCAATGACAGAAATGTCTACCGTTGTGCAGACGATTGCCAGCAGTTCTGCAGATGTTGCGGATGAGGCATTAAACATGGAACAACGTTCTAATACAGGTCATGAGATTATGCAACAAGTGGTTGAGCAGATGAGACTCATCTCTGGTGCGGTGCAGCACACTTCGGAATCGATACAGTCTCTGGAAAGCCGCTCCAACGAAATTAGCAGCATCGTAAATATGATTACGCAAATTGCAGATCAGACTAATTTGCTCGCCCTGAATGCTTCCATTGAGGCGGCTCGTGTTGGTGAGGAAGGAAAAGGGTTCGCGGTGGTTGCAGGGGAAGTACGCAAACTCGCTGAACAGTCCCAGGATTCTGCTAAACAGATCCGTACCTTGATTGACGGAATTCAACGCGATATCCTTCAATCTGCCGAAGCTATGCAGCTAGGCTCCCAAGAAGTGGAGAAGGGATCTCAAGTAACTATGGAGACGGGTCAATTCTTTGAAGATATTCTGACAGCTACGAACAAAGTCGCTAACCAAATTCAGGATATCTCCAGCTCAACCGAAGAAATATCCGCCAGCACACAGGAAATGTCCGCTACTGCGGATGAGTTGTCTGCGAGCGTCAGCAAAGCAGCACATAGCAGCAAACAGATTGAGCAATCCATTGCCGAACAGGAATCATCCATGGCTTCCATTGTTGCTGCCTCTGATGAACTCTCGGCTGTATCGGGCCAATTGCAAGAACTGATCTCCTTCTTCAAAGTAAGAGCTAACTAGAGCTGAATACCAAGTAAACAATAAGAACGTTAATAACAAAAAACCAAGATGCTTGAGGGTACTCCTGCGTCTTGGTTTTTTGTTATTCGTTTAATATGATGCGCTTGCGATGAAATAAAAAAGAGACCATCCCTGTATTCAGGTCAGATCTCTTCTCTACTCTATCTCGTGCCCATTTACACGGACTTGTCACTTGGCGTTTCGGCATCGGTTTTATTCTTTGTGCCTTTACTTTTATAAGGCTTCGGGGCACTTTTCGCCCGGTTAGCGGCGGCTTGCCAACGGTTCCAGCCTTTTTTGCCAGTACCACGGCCGGTGCCGCCTTTTCCTTTTGCTTTGCTCATGTTATCACTCCAATAATCCTGTATATGCTTAAAAATGACCGTCCTCGGTAACTTATTATGCAACCCAGCCCATCTTCTTCACTTCCAGCTTTCTTATTATAACAAAAATTGACGTCTTTACGTTCATTTCCATAAATCATTGTATTGTTATTCTGTTATGAAAGCGGTATAGTGGACATAATTGAAAGAGGAAGCTGCGTCTTCTTCGGGATTGTTACTGGTAAGCAGGCGATACCCAAACAAAAGGCTGTCTAATAAGCCTTTGTTTGGGTTTTTTGTTATTATTACGAGCTATTGAGGTGAACACATATATGATCATCCGACAGATTTTCAACAACAACGTCATTCGCGCCGAGAATCAGGTAGGCCAAGAGTTTGTTGTCATCGGCAACGGTCTGGGTTTCAAGAAGAAAAATGGACAGCCCGTGGATGAGGATAAAATCGAGAAAACCTTTGTGCTGAAATCGGATAAAATACCGCAAAAATTGATTGACCTGATCGGTGAAACATCGGTTGAATATTTAAAATTGGCAGACGAAATTGTAGGGTATGCCAAACAGGAAATGGGCGATATTTTTAGTGATAATATCTATATTTCGTTGATTGATCATATTCAATTCGCCATTACAAGGTACCGTAAATCCGTCGGACTGAAGAACTCCCTTTTGTGGCAAATCAAGAAGTTTTACAAAAAGGAATTTTGGATTGGCATGAATGCCGTGCATCTGATTCAGGAACAATTCGGCATCCAAATGGATGAGCATGAGGCCAGCTTTATTGCCATGCATTTTGTCAACGCCCGACAAGATGGTCAGGGTATGAAACAAACGGTTGAAATTACCGAGGTTATTGATGATATTTTCAACATTGTCACCAATCATTACCACATTGCCCTGGATGAAAATTCATTTAATTATTCCAGGTTTATTACCCATCTGCAATACTTTGTTCAGAGAATGCTGAGTAATGAACAGGAGCAATTTGCATCGGGTGATAACTTCCTGTATGAGCAGGTTAAAGACAAATATGCCAAGGCTTTTCAGTGTACACAATTGATTAATCAATACCTTGAAGAGAAGTTTGAAAGCGCCATGTCCATTGATGAAAAAGTGTATTTGACGATCCATATTCACCGTGTCACTTCCCGTAACGAAATGCTGGACGCTGAATAAAAAAAGCTTGCAAACGATTTCGGCGTCATTTATAGTAGGTCTCACAACTTAACGACAAGGATTGTTACTGGTAAAGCAGGCGATACCTAAATGATTGGCAACAGGTCATCTTTCCGATGATCATAGCCATTCGTTTAGGTATTTTTTTGTTTTCAGGCAATCTTAACAACAAAGGAGAATGAACATGGATCATAAAAAAATGGGGGATGACATCGTTCGCCTCGTCGGCGGAGAAGCCAATATCAACGGGCTTGTCCACTGTGCAACCCGGCTGAGATTCGATCTGAAGGATTCGAAAAAGGCAGAACGCGAAACGCTGGAGAAACACGAAGGTATCATTACCGTTGTCGAAAGCGGCGGCCAATTCCAGGTCGTTATTGGCAGCAATGTGGCTCATGTATATGCAGAGATCGTGAAGAACAGAGATTTTGGAGGGGATTCTTCCTCATCCGCTGAGTCCACGGGAGAAAAAACCTCGGTATTATCCAAAGTTTTTGAGATTATTTCCGGAAGTTTCTCACCGTTAATCCCGGCCATGGCAGGATCAGGTATGTTAAAAGCTTTGCTGACTGTCCTGACCATGTTTGGATGGATGTCTGATACAAGTGACACGTACCTGATTCTATCCGCTGCCGGCAACGCCGTCTTTTATTTCTTGCCTATCTTCCTCGGTATCACACTCGGTATGAAACTGAAAGCCAATCCTTATGTAGCCGGTGTGATTGGTGCCGCTCTGATGGAGCCGAATTTCACTGGACTGATGGATAAAGGCTCGGATGTATCGTTCCTGGGCATACCCGTTGTCATGATGAATTATTCAGCCAGCGTGTTCCCGATTTTCATATCGATCAGCATCTACGCTGTACTCGACAAACTACTGAAGAAAATCATTTTGAAAGATCTGCAATTGTTCCTGGTACCGATGATTGCTCTGATGATTATGGTTCCTTTGTCCGCAATGGCCTTCGGCCCTTTCGGCACCACGGTAGGTGACTGGATCTCCTCCGGGGTAACTTGGCTTATTGGCGTCAGCGGCATTTTGTCAGGAATTGTACTGGGTGGATTCATGACCTTCATGGTTGTCTTCGGACTCCACTGGGGTTTCACACCAATCACGATTCAGAATATCGGGGTTGGCGGCGATCCGATTGAAGCCATGGCAGCTGCAGCTGTGTTTGCACAAATCGGTGTAGCATTTGGTATTTTCCTGAAAGCCAAAAAGAACAAAACTCTGAGAACCCTTGCAGGCTCCACCAGCCTTACCGGTTTACTTGCAGGTGTCACTGAACCGATCGTATACGGTCTGATCTTGCGTTATAAACGAGTTATTCCTATCGTTGTCATTGCAGGTGCGATCGGCGGTGCCATTAATGGTCACTTTGGCGTTAAAATGACTGCTTATGTGTTCCACAATATATTTGCCATTCCTGTCTATACACCAACGGTTGTCTACGTGATTGCGATTGCCTGCTCCTTTGCTGTAGCAGCGATATTGACCGTGATGTTCGGATATGAAAGCAAAACCAAAGACACAGCTTCTTCCGAAAAAAATGAATCTGTTTCCAATACATTGACTGAAAGTACACCGGAAGAACTTCCTGTCGTACCTGAGGCAAAAACAACTGAAATCAAAAAAGAACAAATTTATAGTCCTCTTACAGGTAAAGCTGTAGCCTTAAGCACCATTAACGATCCTGCTTTCTCAACAGGTGCCATGGGCAAAGGATTGGCAATTGTTCCTGAGATTGGTGAAGTCGTCGCTCCCGTGGATGGCGTTGTAACTTCCCTCTTCCCAACTGGACATGCCATTGGATTAACGACCAACGTAGGTACCGAGATTTTGATTCATATTGGTATTAACACGGTGGCGCTGAAGGGGAAACATTTTAATCCTGTCGTTCAGGAAGGCGATATCGTAAGACAAGGCGATCTGTTGATCCAATTTGAAATCGATAAAATTAAAGAGGCTGGATACGAAACCGTGACTCCTGTCATTGTTACTCTCACGCAGCAGGAAGTGGATGTATTCGAAACGACTCAAGAGCATGTACAGAAAAACGATGTCCTGCTGACTTTGGTTGTCTAACTCTTGTCTAACTCAACTTATATCATATGTATTCAATTTAGGAGGAACTAACAATGAAGCATACTCAACTTAAACCATTTCCTAAAGATTTCTTCTGGGGAGGATCAACCTCCGCCTATCAAATTGAGGGAGCCTGGGATGAAGATGGCAAAGGCCCTTCTGTCATCGACATGGGCAATCATGTGGAAGGCGTAACCGACTTCAAGGTAACAAGTGATCACTATCATATGTACAAAGAAGATGTGGCCCTGATGGCCGAAATGGGCTTCAAAGCCTACCGTTTCTCCATCGCCTGGACTCGCATCTATCCGCAAGGCGCAGGGGAAGTAAATCCAAAGGGACTGGCATTTTATGATTCCTTGATTGATGAGTTGATTAAATACGGTATTGAGCCCATCGTGACCATGTATCACTTTGATCTTCCTTATGCGCTCGAAGAAAACGGGGGCTGGTCCAACCGTGCAACGATTGATGCCTTTGAACAATATGCCAAAACACTTTATGAGAACTACGGTGACCGGGTTAAATATTGGCTGACCATCAACGAACAAAATATGCTGATCCTGCATCCCGGCTCTCTGGGTACACTGGATACAACGCTTGTTGATCCGCAAAAAACACTGTATCAACAAAATCACCACATGCTGGTCGCTCAAGCCAAAGCCATGGTTCTGTGTCACGAGATGCTGCCTGAAGCCAAAATAGGCCCAGCTCCCAATATCGGTGTAATCTATCCCGCGAGCTCCAAACCGGAAGATACGCTCGCTGCTGATAACTATGCCGCCATTCGCAACTGGCTCTATCTCGATATGGCAGTATACGGACGCTACAATCATATTGCCTGGAGTTATCTCGAAGAAAAAGGATATACTCCCGTCATTGAAGACGGAGACATGGACATCCTGGCTCAAGGAAACCCTGATTTTATTGCTTTTAACTACTATACATCACAGACCGTTGGTGAAAGCCTGAATGATGGCAATGACTTCTCCCATACAGGAGACCAGCATGAAATCGTCGGGGAGCCAGGAGCTTACAGAGGATCTGTAAATCCAAATCTGCAAAAGACTGAATTTGGTTGGGAAATTGATCCCGTTGGCTTCCGTTCAACGCTGCGCCAGATCTATTCCCGTTACCATCTGCCATTGATCGTTACCGAGAATGGTCTGGGTGCATTTGATAAACTGGAGAAAGGCGACGTGGTCAACGACCCTTACCGCATCGATTTTTTCAATAAACATATCGAGCAGATTCAACTGGCTATTACAGACGGTGTAGATGTATTCGGCTTCTGCCCTTGGTCTGCGATTGATCTGGTTAGTACACATCAAGGATCAAGCAAACGTTATGGATTCATCTACGTGGATCGGGAAGAATTCGATATCAAGGAATTAAGACGTATCCGCAAACAGAGCTTCCACTGGTATCAAAAACTGATTGAAACCAATGGAAAACTCCGTTAATATTGTAAAATAAAAAGCCAGTCGTTTACACATGGTTCATGTGTAGCCGACTGGCTTTTTGTGTAGGTTCACTCACGCATTATTATTCAAATCAGGATTACATTTCTGCTTTGGCGTTACCTGTGGAGTTAACTCCTCTTAACACCCGCAGAGATAACAGGAAACAGATTGCCAGAACAACAGCTGCTGAAACGTAAGGATAGTTGATATTCACATCAAACAGTGCTCCCGCTACAATTGGACCTGCGATATTCCCCAAACTTGTATAGGCTGAGTTCAATCCGGCCACAAAGCCTTGCTGTTCTTCCGCCAGTTTGGACATCTGCGTACTGATAGCCGGACGCAATATATCCATACCAAGGAAGACGATAAACGTTACGACAAGAATCATCCAGTAGGTGTTTACAAACAAGGTTAACAGTACAAATACGGCTACAAAAAGCAAGCAGACCGAAATGACTTTTTTCTCACCAAACCGGTTTAACAGCCAGCCAATCATTGAGACCTGCACCACGGCTCCCGCAATGGAACCAAACGTAATAATGAATGCAATATCCTTGGTGGTGAAGCCAAATTTGTGATCCACAAACAAAGAAAAGACTGTCTCATAGTTAGCCAGACCAAACGCCATGACAAATACAATAATTAAACTGAAAAAGTAAGGCTCCCGGTACGAATGCAGCAACTGGGATACCATGCCCGGGCTTTTGACCTTCGGTGCACCCGCAACAGGTTTGGTTTGCTCTCCGGTAATTCTGGTCGATTCCGGCAAAATAATTAACGTAATGATGGATGCCAGCAAACCTGCAATACCTGCGGCATAGAAAGGAATCCGAATACCAAAGTCAGCGATATATCCGCCGATCCCCGGTCCAATGATAAATCCTGTAGTAATTGCCGCATTGATTAATCCCATGCCTCTACCGCGTTCTTCATCTGTCGTAATATCTGCGGTATACGCCATAACTGCCGGGAAGATCATCGCTGCACCGATTCCGCCAAGCATCCGGGCCGCGAAGAGCAGCGATGGTGCATTCACAGCACCAAACATAAACTCCGATACAGCAAAGATTAACATGCCGCCAACAATAATTTTTTTACGTCCCAAGATGTCAGACCAACGGCCCGCAACTGGAGAAAACAGAAACTGTGTGAAGGAGAATGCTGCTACCAGCAAACCAACCGTGAACCCGGTGATATGCAGTAGATCCATGTACGCAGGCATAATAGGTACCACAAGACCTATACCTGTAAAAACGAGAAAAATATTAAACATTAACAGCAGCAATGCGCCCCTGTTCCGTGTAAGTAATGCCATGATTCCATCCTCCGTAGTTGTCAAAATGTTGCCTTAAGCTTTATCTTTTGCTATTCCATACAAGAATACGCTAGCCGCTTGGCGGTATAAGGCAAGAGCCTGTTCTGGCTCCATTCCGCGCGACAGCTGACTAAGTCCAATAATGGTACTTTCCAGAATGAGCGCAAGATTGTCTGCGTTGTCCGCCTTGAACTCTCCGCTCTCAATCCCCTGTTCCACCAATTGTTTGTTAAATTGAATATGGCGCTCAAACATCAAAGATATTCGTTCTTCAATATCATTTTCTTTCTTTTCCCCCGTAAAGAACTCATCTGCCGCCTTTGTCAGCGGGTGATTCATATCGTCGAGGATTAATTGTTCTGCCAAGCCGTATATCTTCTCCGTAGAAGTATGATACAGATGTTCCTTGGCCGCCCAATTCTCTTCCCATTCCCGATCCCACTCATCAATCAGATACAGAAAGAGGCCTTCCTTACTTTTAAAATGGTAATAGATATTTCCCTTGCTGCTGCCTGTCGCAGCCACAATATCTTCAATAGAAGTTGCTTTATACCCTTTTTGCACAAAAAGAGCTCTTGAGGCATCCGCAAGTTTCTTCTTGGTCTGCTCGGTTTGAATTTGCTTTTTATTCATACTCATACATTTCACTCCACCTCTTGCATACTGAACGTTCGTTCTGTATTTTAACAGAACCATCAAACTTAAGCAATCAAAAAGGAGAATCGGCTTGGCGCCCATTCTCCCTCCACAACTTTATTTCACTTTTTTCCCTTGGCCATGAAGTATTTTCAGTTGTCCATTTTCATAACCGACTTGATACGTAACTTTATATTTCGTGGTGACCAATTCACCGTCTTTTCGTTCATCCGCTGTAATAACCGCAGCGACCTCTATTTCATCATTTGACTTATCTGAGGACGAAACTTCGGCAATGGTAACATAACTGGTGTTGATGTAACCTTCACGGAACTTGGCATAACTTATACCGCTCTGCCACTCACTGCCAAGCAAGGCATAGGCGGTAACATAGTCATTCAGATTCAGGTTCATATAAAATTCGGTCACCAGTCCCTCTGCTTCCAAAGAAGCTGAGTTTGCTCCCGCTCCCTGACTACCACTCGTCTGAACCACCGTTTTAGACGATGATGGTTTCTCAGACCAGGCCTGGACCTGCTTCAATACGCTGGTGATAGGAATGCTGAACCCGATTCCGCCTTCCTGCTCGACAACGGCTGAATTAATGCCCAATACTTCACCGGTGTCCGCACTGATCAGTGGGCCACCACTGTTGCCGTGTGTAATTGGCGCCGAGATTTGATACAGATTACTATAGATATACGGGGCAATTTCGAAGCTGCGGCCAACACCGCTGATAATGCCTGTAGTTACGGTGTTCTCCAGACCTAGCGGACTGCCCAAAGCGAGAATTTCATCTCCCGTCTCCGCTTTGGATTTGGCGATAGGCAACGGTTTAACTTTTTTCAGATCAGGCACCCTGACGACAGCGACATCCGTCTCTTCTCCAATCCCGATAACGGTTCCCTTATACTCCTCATGATTCAGGGTTCGAATCGTTACTTCTTTCGAGCCCTCCACCACGTGGGCATTGGTTACCACATCCCCCTGATCATTGTAGAGAAAACCGGAACCCAGTCCGCTGCTGCTCTCAATCGTAACTACTTTCTTCTGACTCTCTTCAATAATCTGTTTACGTGTTTTCTTCACGGCTGTCTGGGAGGACGGTTTAGACGCTGTGGTTGCCGTTTCCTTTGTAGTGACAACAGCCAGTCTTGGTCCATCCTGCAGTTGATCTGCTGAATACTGATGAATCCAGAATACCCCTCCTGCTCCCGCTCCAATAATGATTGCACTGGAGATAATCGTACTCCATGTTCGTTTGGCCATTCCAACCTGTCCTCCTATTCCAGATACCACGTTGCGTTCACTACAGAAACTTCAGCTTCCTCGTACACACCGTAATAATATGTTTCAAAAAATCCTTGATCCCCTACATCAAGCCAGCTTGGATACACATCCGCATAAGTTTGACCGAGATATGCCCCGTCTGAGCTGTAGATGTCCAACATAACCGTTACGGAAGAGATAGGACGAGTGGCATTATTCACGATTGAGCCACTTATATACAGGTCGCCATACATATCAAGCGTCGCTTCTACTCCTACAATGCTCACCGCTGCTGTGCGGTTTTTCAGGTCTTCTTCTGCTGCTTGTTGCTCAGCAAGTTGAATTCGTTCGGCTTCTGCTTTTTCAAAAGCCTTCTTCTCACTCAGCACCCGTTCGCGATATGCTGTCAGTTTGTCATCCTCGGGCGCGTAGGACAGTCCCTGATCAACGGTTTGCAATGCAGCCGTAAAATCCTTTGTCTTCACTTGCTGTTCAGCTTGCTTATAGCTAAGTCCAGCCAGCTTGTCGATAATTTGTTTCTGAACCGCCTCTGCTTCCTTGCCTTTCAATTTCGATACAGTGTCCAATTTCTCGGCAAGTGCCTGTACGGTTGTCAAACTATCGATTTCTTTCTTCACCTTCAGGACAGCCAGTGTCACCTTGTTGTTGTTTAGAGTCGTACGCACCTTGGCAAATACCGGTTCTTCTCGCTCTTTCAACACTTTCGCTACAGCCTGGAGTGTCTTGTCACCTGCAGCAAGTTTTCCAGTTTTCAAACTCGTCGCAGCTTCGTTCAGCTGATTCATCAGATTGAAGGCTTTGGCTGTAATTTGGCGATCCTGCACAAGTCCATCAACGTTTGGCCGTTTCGTAAGAGCCGAATCCAGAAGTTGAAGCGCCTCTTGATATTTTCCGTCCAAGGCCGCCTGCTCCGCCTGTTGATGCAGTGATTTTACTTCCGCATTGATACCCATCTCCTGCTTGTAATAATAAGTCAACAAGGCCCCCATCACCGCTGCTAGAAGCAGTGGAATAATCCAGCTAAATGCTCGGCCTTGTACTACGTTGCTCTGCTTCGGTGCAGACTGATGCTGTCTGGATAACTGATCTAATGCTTTGCCCGTTCCACTTTCCAGACCAACTGCTGTTTCTGCCCAAATCTGTTCATCTGTAGAGCTTGAATCTTTTAATTTCGTTCTACACTTTCTACATGTGCTGTCCCCTGGATTGCTTTTGGTCCCACATACGTGACAATACACCCTGATCCCTCCATCAAAAAGAACGTATGTATACTATGCTATTTTTACATGAATCGACACTTATCATATAGTAAAAAGGTAAATTACACCATATGTTACTGGGATAAATGAACGCAAAAAGTGCCTCCCTGTTAATAGGAAGGCACTGACAAATGTATTCTATTCTTGCGTAGGAAAGCTACTTAGATCCATATAGGAAACTTCCCATAGATGATCATCCGGGTCCTGAAAACTCCACCCATACATAAACCCATGATCTTGAGGATCGTTATAAGGCTTGGCGCCAGCATCCAGGGCAGCTTGTACAATCAGATCGACCTGTTCACGACTATCCACCGACAAGGCTACGATGACTTCCGCCGTGTCCGCTGCATTGGATATTTTTTTCGAAATAAAAGATTGAAAACGATCCTCCACCAGCAGCATCGCATAGATGTTGTCTCCAATGATCATGCAAGTCGTAGACTCGTCTGTAAAATTCACATTGAACTCAAAACCTACTTTGGTAAAAAAATCAACGGACCTCTTTAAATCCTTAACGGGCAAATTAACAAAAATCTGCTTAGCGCGAACAGCCACCATCGATCACCTCAATCTAATAGAATGGATTTCACCTCAAAATAACATCTCGCGTATACTCTGTCAATTCATTATAATAACGATACTCCAAACTGTGAGGTGAAACGGATGTTATTCCGAATCGTTCGAAGTAATTAGTCGTCGGGCTGGGTCAAAACGCGTACCAGCTAACATGGGATACGTCTGCCCTTTTGAGCCTGTTCGGTATTTAATCGTAACGATTTGGCACAACATCTGTCTAGAATCAAGAACTCACATTGGAGGAACCATATAATGAAGAAAAAGATGGACTATATTACTTTTTACGAACGTATTGGGCAATTAAATGGCTGGGACTTCAGCTCCCTGAAAGTGACTTCAGAGGGCATTGGATGGAACTTCTACGAGGAAGTTACACGCTGCACCGAACCGTCTGATTTATTGCTTGATATTGGCACAGGTGGGGGAGAAGCTGTTCTTTCCATCGCGGATGCCGCACTATTATTGGTTGGAATCGACCTTTCCCGGGGAATGGTTGAAACTGCCCAACGTAATCTTAAGGCATCTGGTTCCATGTCGAATGTCCGTTTTGTGCATATGAATGCAGATCAACTGACATTTCCAGATCAATTCTTTAATGTGGTATCCTCCAGACACTGCGACTTCTGCGCTACAGAAGTATTCAGGGTATTGGCCGATGGCGGTGTATTCCTTACCCAACAAGTCAGTGAACATGATAAATATAATCTTTCTAAGGCTTTTGACCGTGGACAATCGCTGGGCGTTCAACCTGGCACATTAATGGAACGATACAAACGTGAACTTCGCGAAGTGGGTTTTCGAGACATTGAGGCACACGAATATAATGCAACAGAATATTACGCCACGCCTGATGATCTGCTTTTCCTGCTGACCCATGCACCGATCATTCCCGGTTTTGGAGAGAAGGAATCTGACTTAGAGTGTTTCCAACAGTTTGTTGAGCAAAATCTCTGCGATAAAGGGATTCGAACGAACTCGGCACGTTTTATGCTGACTGCTCGGAAATAAACTGAATTTATATTATCCAACAATAAGCTACGAAAGAAAAAGCCCAGCCCCATTCACAAATCATTTGAATGGAGGCTGGGCCTTTTAAAAATTACTATCTGTTTTGATTATTGCTTCTATTATGAATTTGTTCTTTTATTTGTACAGCCCATTCAGGAAAATCTGACACATATTCTTGCAGGCCATCTTGATTAGCCTCCAATATAATTTCTCCCGTAAGTTTACTGTTATCAATAACTGTTAAAGTATCTATAAGATCCAAGTTCTCAAGTAAATTCCGAATTGAAGTTTCATGACGAATAAGAATATCTTTGTCCGAAATGTGATGACCTCCATTTCGGACTCTGATTGCAACCCGCTCCATATTCAACTCTGGATTCCCTAGGCCAACATAATACATAACGATTTGGAAGCCTCTTTCTCGGGCTTCTCGCATTAAACGTATTGCATACCCTCCGGATAAAGTAGTTTCCATAGAAAAATCCCATTTGTTTTCTATACATTCTCGGGCAAGAAGAATTGCCTGTTTACCAGCAGATACTCTAACCGTTTCAGGAAATTGAGAATTAATTCTTCTAGCTAGAGCGTCAGGATCAATATTAACGTTTGTACCAATACGATCAATGATTAAGTTCCTAATCGTACTTTTACCACTGCCGTTATTACCTGCAAAAACAAACATTGTAGATCCCATCTATGCATCATCCAAACTTGGTCCATGAGATATAGTTTCTTTTACTCCATCAGCATATTCTTTTATAATCTCTCCATCCGGAGTGCTGTAGACAACATATGTTCCATGTATTTTAGCGTCGAGCCGTGCTCTTTCACCTGTTAATTTAATGATTTTTTTTATATCCTCATTTGATGACATTAACAACACCTCCACAACATTTAACATATCACGATTAATGCATATTTGCATCTTGAATAATTACTGAATTGCTCCCTTTTTCTCCAGGAAAGGCTTTAATTTATCCAAAACATAATGACTGCCGCCTCTTCCGTTCACTTGTTCAATGACCGCGGCTATAAGGAAGGATGGTGATTCAGTATCAAACACCACGACAAAACCGTTCTCCTGTCCTTTCTCCCCCTTCTTGGCCTTCAGCTCCGCAGTCCCTGTCTTAGCCGCCAGTCCTTCAGGAAGTGAGTTCAAGGAATGGGCCGTTCCTCCCGATCGGGTCACGACCTCGCCCAAGGCATCCTTCACCGTATTTGCGACTTCAGGCGTAATCACAACTTCCGGTTCGGCGGTTTCCTTTTCCTCTATCAGTACAGGCTTCACCATTTTTCCTTCATTAATAAAAGGGGTGAAGGACGACGCCAGATGGATTGGCGACATCAACATTTCTCCCTGTCCATAGGATGTGTCAGCGAGCAGCACCTCGGATGACAGATCAAGATGAGCCTCGTTTGCATACTGACTTGGTTTCAAATATAGTTCGTCTAGTCCAAAGTTGTCTCCAAAACCGAACTTCTGGATGCCATCTATGAACTTGGCGCTGCCCATCTCAACAGCTTCCTTCGCAAAATAAATATTGTCCGAGTAGACCAGCGCATCTACCATGTTCACCGGGGATACACTTTTCACACGCTTCACATAGTAACCGCCCCAGCTCTCATCCTTACGCCATTGCAGACCAGAGATATCATGCGATTTATCAGCTGTGGTAACCTTCTCCATCAGACCTGCCGCTGCCGTAATGGCTTTGAAGGTTGAACCCGGTGCATAGCGATTCGTAAACCTATTGATAAAAGGAAGCTTCTCATCTGCTGAATAGGCATCCCACTCTGCCTGTGTCAGTCCCGTAACCATCTTGTTCGGATTATAGGCAGGCGCACTAACCAGTGCCAGCAGGTTACCATCTGTTGGGTTCATCAGCACCATCGCACCAGCGTCACCACCACTGGATAGTGTCTTATACAACTTGCGCTGTTGCTCGGAGCTGATCGTCAGTTGAATATTCTGTCCATCCACTGCATCCTTGCGAATAAGCTCAGAGCGCGTGTTTCCAGATTCATCGGTGATCTCGATCAGGCCACCTCGTTCGCCGCGAAGCTGTTTCTCCAGTGATTGCTCCAGTCCGGCTTTGCCAATCCAATCTTCCGCACGATAATAGCCTTCCGTATCTTTCTCCAAATCTTCCTTGGTGGCCTTGCGCACATAACCGATTAAATGAGCAGCAGCCTCACCAAGAGGATAATATCGTATTTCCTTGGATTGAACTTGCACACCAGCCAATGCTGTAGGCACCCGGGAGTCCTCTGTCGAAGCAATCGGAACAAAATATTCTGGCTTCACCCATTTCTGTGCAAGCGCGGTGTTGATCATAGCTTCTGTTACTTTGTAATGCTCCGCGATCCGGGCGATCATCGCCTCCGGATTTTCTCCCAGCTTCTCAGGTATGATGCCCCATTCATATATATTTCCCTTTGTTGCGAGGGGCATCCCTTCACGATCAACAATGTCTCCACGTTCCGGGAAAAGGGTTCTCACCCGAACTTTGCTTCCCTTGACCATGTCAGTCAGAATCATGGATGGCTTCCAGTTGATCCGCCAGACTTTGCCACCCTCCTCAAGCTCTTCACGCACCAGTTTCAGTGTATGTGTCTCGTCCACTTCCCCCAGGAAGGTCGTTAACTGCAGACTGTAGTCCACTTCATAGGCATCCGGGTTTTGGTTTTGGTTTTTATTTTCATTACCAGTGCCGTCCGTGGTCTCTTCGTTTACTTTCGGTTCCAATTCTGCCTTAATCGCAGAAACCTCCATACCCGAATAGATTGCGTTGTATTTTTCCACAAATTGCTCACGGTTCATGCCGGACTCTTTCAATGAAGCAGGCGTCATCAAGGTATACAGTTGATCGAATTCTTTCTTTTGCAAATGCTCTATGTACTGATTAGCGGTTACCTCGGGCTTTACTTCCTCTGTTTTGCTATTCTGCATGTATAAGTACATTCCGATTCCACCGGCAAATAAGATGGGAAGCAGTCCATAAATAATTTTACGTTTCGATTTCATGATCATATCACCTCTAATATACACTATAGATTTCCAGCCTCAATTAAACAATGGAACAAATCTGACGAATTTATCATTAAAAATAGCCGAAAGCTCACATAATATGTTTAAATAAGGAGAGTGAGATTACAGTAAAGGAGCCCGATGATGGAAATCAGCTATTTTTTACTCCCCAAAGCCGAAGTGGCCTATATCAAGTCTTCCGCTTCCATGAAAGATGCGATCGAGCAGCTTGAATTGCAGCATTATACCGCCATTCCCGTGATTGACCAGGATGGAAAATATGTTGCCACCCTGTCCGAAGGCGATTTGTTATGGAAAATGCGGAGCACCCCCGGACTGACATTTGAGACGATGGATCAGGTCCAGGTGCACGAGATCGACAACCGTGTATATAATGAATGTGTCTTTATTAAGGCCGAAATGGAGGATATGCTGACGTTGGCAGCAGATCAAAACTTTGTGCCTGTGGTGGATGTGGACCGTGTCTTCCTAGGTATTATCCGTCGCAAGGATATTATTGAGTATTATACGCGCAACATCTCCGACTAAATTTGAAATGAATATATGCCTTTTGCTGATCACAATGGCAGAAGACTGAAACAGAAATGACGAGTCCTTGGGGCAATATCACTAAGTTACTTAACTTAATGACATTGCACATTGGGCTCGTCATTTTTGTGTTTTCAGATAACATCTGGCCCCACTTTCATCTTTGCGAAAAAAATAAATAAACATATTGCGCAAATTTCGACAAATAACTACAATAATTATTGTGATACGACAAAATTAACCATCAAAAATTGAACCAATGGCTCTATATTTTTCGAGGTCCTATCTCTTTTTTCAGAATTTGTTCAGAATCGTTTAGTACAATGATCACATTCTTTTTATTCCGATAGGCGGCACTACTCAGAAAAATCAGGAAGAGGTATTCACTTGAACTACTTAAGTACACGCAACAAGATACTTGTCACAGCTACTGTGATTATGTCTTGTATTTACGTCATTTGGCGTACATTTTTCACCATTCCTTTCGGACATGGCCCTCTCGCCGTAACCGCAGGTCTTGCCCTCCTAATTGTCGAACTTATAGGTATGTTCGAACTGGCCGTCCATTTTTACAATATGACCCGGCTCGAATATCCCGAACTTCCCGTTGTTGACGAAGCCTTATATCCGGATGTGGATGTATTTATCGCAACTTATAATGAACCCACTTCGCTTCTGTTCAAAAC
This sequence comes from Paenibacillus sp. GL_099_B, assembly GCF_057835695.1. Lineage (NCBI taxonomy): Bacteria > Bacillati > Bacillota > Bacilli > Caryophanales > Paenibacillaceae > Paenibacillus > Paenibacillus sp. GL_099_B. The sequence continues at coordinate 937,859 of NZ_CM174430.1, read as the reverse complement.
GATTAATGGCTGCCTGAATATGGATTATCCTGATCGCTCCAAAGTACATATCCATCTGTGTGATGACTCCAATCGTCCCGAGATGCGGGAACTGGCTGCTCATCTGGGCATCAACTACCTTACGCGAACAGAGCATGTACATGCCAAGGCGGGTAACCTAAACAATGCCATGAAGCATACGTCTTCCCCGCTAATCGTCACCTTTGATGCAGACATGATTCCGAAACATGATTTTCTGACGTCGTGCGTTCCCTATTTTCTGACCGGAGAAAAAATTGGTTTTGTGCAGACACCACAGAGTTTCTATAATCCCGATCAGTTCCAGTACAATCTGTACTCCGAGAACCGGATACCGAATGAACAGGATTATTTCTATCGAGACGTACAAGTGGGTCGCAACAAATCCAACTCCGTCATCTATGGCGGAACAAATACTGTACTCTCCAGACAGGCACTGGAAGACGTCGGCGGTTTCTATACCGGTTCCATTACAGAGGATTTTGCCACTGGTATTGAAATGCAGAGCAAAGGGTATCGCTGCTTCGCTACCAATAAAGTACTGGCCTCCGGACTTGCTCCCGGTGATCTGAAAAGTCTGATCAAACAGCGTCAGCGCTGGGCGCGCGGTTGTATCCAGACAGGTAAAAAAATGAACCTTCTCTTCAAAAAAGGACTTAGTTTTGCGCAAAAACTGAACTACATTTCTTCCATTACCTACTGGTACTCCGGGTTAAAACGACTGCTGTACATCATGTCACCCATACTGTTTGCCGTGTTCGGCGTTCTGGTTGTGAAATGTACCATTCTGGAGATTCTCTTGTTCTGGTTGCCGATGTATCTGTTGACCAACACCTGCCTGCGGATGTTATCCGGCAATATTCGAACCACCAAATGGACCAATGTATATGAAACCATTTTGTTCCCTTCCCTTCTGCCCGCCGTCATTCTGGAAACTCTGGGCATCACGATGAACAAATTCATCGTTACCCGCAAAGACGGTGCGCAAAATGATGATCGGAACTATCAGATTAAACAGATGATTCCTCATCTGATTCTGGCGGTACTATCCATTATCGGAATCGTGAATTGCATCCACTGGACATTTAGCCAGGGAACAATTGGTTTCCTCGTTGTACTGTATTGGTTATTGATTAATTTCTACAACATCATGATGTCGATCTTCTTTCTGGCTGGACGCAAAGTGTTCCGCAATCACGAGCGCTCAATGGCTGCTGTGGATTGCGCGCTCACAACGGAAGGGGAGATCATCTCCTGCATCACTCACGATCTCTCGGAAGGCGGCATTTCCGTCATGCTGGATACACCGAAGTACATTCCAAGTGATATGGAGATTGGCATTAAACTGGTAAATGACCGGTATTCAAGCGAGTTTACAGGCAAGGTGGCACATGTCGCTTCGATCGGAAACCGTTGGAAATATGCTTTTACCGTTAAGGATATCACGGAACAAGAGCAGCGCCAGCTGCTGCACATCATCTATGATCGCGAACCTACGCTGCCTCAGAAGCTGGACAAGGATATCAGTACATTTGAAGATATTCGTCTGAATTTTGTACGTCGGGGTCAGAGTGAGTTCATGTCCAACCGGAAGCTGGCACGAATTGCGCTAAATCGCGAATTGCCAACGGCAGATCATGGAACCGTGACATTGATGGATTTCAACTATGAATTCGTCTTGGTGGAGATGGAGCCTCATGATTTGGTCAATGAGATCCAACTTCCGCTTAGCGAAGACATCTCACTGGAATGCGTGTGGGTGCAGTCCCTGCGTGACAAACGAGGCGATCTGTACCGTGTGACCAATATTCGAGATATTGCTCGCAACCATCAGATGCCAACCTTGGAAGCACTGCTGAAACAGTGGAATAAGGAACTTATCCAGTTGGGTAAAACAGGCCCTGCATCCCAGGGCAAGAACAACATCTCTCCAGACGAACTGAACGAGATGGCTTATCTATAGAGCGGAGGCAAGAAAGCATGATCAAGAAATGGAAACAACTGACGCTTGTCGCCAGTCTTGTTGTGTTATGGAACATGTATCCCATACAGGCTGTTCAGGCAGAGCAGCTCAAGGTAAGTGGGAATACACTCCATGAATGGAACAACGGAGCCAAGGTAGACGCCAGCGTTGATAACAAAGGCAGTATTCAGATTAAGACCTCCACGCAGGGGTTCAAAAAAGGATACTATTCGGCCTACGTCTATGAGCTGCAGAATCGAGACTGGTCAGGCTATGGGGCTTTGACCTTCTCCATCCGCAATGAATCGGACCGAAAATTGCCTCTTAATATCTTACTGACCCGAGCGGATAAAATCTCCCTTACTGTGTCTGATGATCGAAACGTCATCGTAGTCGAGAAATCAACCGGACAGGCTGAACTGGTTCGCCCGGTCTCCGGCCTGATTGCGTTGGAACCGGGATTTGTCGGACAGATCCGCATCCCCTTTTCCAGCCTAATGGTCCAGGACAAGGCCAGCACGGCAGGCCAGGTGAATTTGGGTAAAGTCATTGGCTGGGGCATTACAACCACAACTCCCGAAAACGCCAAGCTAAGCTTCCGCATCGGCAATATCAAGCCGTTATCCAAGAAGCAAGCTGTGGTGGAGAACGGGCTCACCACCTTGCAAATGACTGGTGACGAACGTGTGGTGAAGCCTGTAGCTGGGGAATCCATTGTCCAATACGGTGTTCAATCTTCCTCAGAAGAAAAGCCCAATGTAAAATTCCAGCTCGACACCCCCGTGCAGGGAGTATCCATTACACCGGATGGACTGCTGACGCTTCATACGGATGTCGATGCTGAGCAGGCCACCATACGTGCACTTGTGAATGACAAATGGAATCTGACAACGACCGTGATGCTGGATCGCTCTTCGGCCATGAATGTTCAGGAGAAAGACGGGACGCCACGTTCTATTCCTGACCCATCTGAAGTTACCAAGGTGCTCAGCCCTGCGGACCCACTGATGAAAACATCGGTGGGATGGTTTATTCGACTCTTGTTAACAGCTGCCGGAATCCATGGACTCGTCCTCTACTGGATGTGGAGAAGACAACGGAATACCCATGGCGCCAGAAAGCGACGTTCCCGGGATGATCGACAAGCACGGCGACCTTTTCGCATGTAAACGACCCTTGCAGACCAACTCGCATCCTGAGATGCGGGTGTCTGTCTGTTTTACTTGAGCATGTTGCATCAATAGATACAACGTGCTCCCTTATATGATCCTCAAGGAGGAAAGGCAGTGCTCTTTTCCAGTGTAATCTTTCTATTTTATTTTCTGCCGCTTGTGCTGGGGCTGTATTACATACTGAGATTCTCGGTTACGGCCAAAAACATGCTGCTGCTGGTTGCCAGCCTCTTCTTCTATGCATGGGGTGAACCGTGGTTTGTCCTCATCATGCTGGCCTCCATCTGTTTCAACTATATCTTCGCCCTGCTTGTGGACAAGTTCAGAGAACGACGGAATGCCGCTTACACCATCATTACATTGATGCTTATCGTCAATCTAGGTATGTTGTTCGTCTTTAAATACATGGCTTTTGCACTGCGTATTATGAATGAAAATACCGGCTTTGGATTAAATATTCCGAATATTGCGTTACCGCTAGGAATCTCGTTCTTCACCTTCCACGGAATTTCCTACGTCATCGATGTGTATCGTGGACATGGTGCCGTGCAGAAAAACCTCTTTTATGTGGCGCTTTATATTTCCTTCTTCCCTCAGCTCGTTGCCGGACCGATTCTGCGCTATAACACAATTGCGGATCAGATGGTCAACCGTAAGGAGAGTTGGGACAAGTTCGCACTGGGCTGCTGCCGCTTCATTGTCGGTCTGGGGAAAAAGGTGCTGTTATCCAACAGCATGGCGATTGTCGCCGATCACATCTTTAGTATGGGTGGCACCTCGGATATTCCGGCAAGTCTGGCATGGCTTGGAGCCATCGCCTATACGTTGCAGATTTATTTTGATTTCTCAGGATACTCCGATATGGCGATTGGTCTCGCCCTCATGTTCGGGTTCAAGTTTGAAGAGAACTTCAGATATCCGTACATCTCCCGGTCCATCACTGAATTTTGGCGCCGCTGGCATATCTCGCTGGGCACCTGGTTCAAGGAATATGTCTATTTCCCGCTCGGGGGATCACGTGTCACTAACAAGGATAAAATGATTCGCAATCTGCTCATCGTCTGGGGATTGACTGGCGTGTGGCATGGTGCGGAGTGGACATTTGTAGTCTGGGGATTAATTAACTTCGCATTCATTGCGCTGGAGAAAATCTCTAACTTTGATAAAGGTACACGCTTCAACCCGCTGCGGCATCTCTATGCCATGTTCATTGTGGTCATCGGGTGGGTGATCTTTCGTTCACCGGATTTGCTGCAAGCTGGCAACTATCTGGGCAACATGTTTGGACTGTACGGTAATGGATTCTGGAGCGAAACGACTTGGATGTTCCTGAAGGAATACGCGCTCTTCTTCATTCTGGGCATTCTGTTCTGTATGCCGATTGCCACGCGAATGAACAAACTGATGGTCGACGGCGCACGTTTCAGCAAACCATTGGAACTGGTGTACCCGGTCACGATCATCGTTTTATTTCTGGTCTGTGTATCGTATCTGGTCAAAGGTACATACAATCCGTTTATATATTTCAATTTCTGAGAGAAGGCACAAGCATGCACAACTTTTTTGCCAAAAAGAGAATCACGGCTTTCCTCTTCATTCTCGTGCTCGTGACATTCTCTGTTCTGAATATTATCCAGTCCTTCGGGCCGATCCAAAAGACGCTGGCTTCAGCGGACTATCATTATTCTGAAGCCAAAGAACTGATTCACGAACTGGATGACGACATTAATGAACATGTTTTTGAGAAATTCGGCTTCGTCGAAGCGTACGGATATATGCAGTCACTCATGTGGAAGAACGAGGAGAACAACTTCGAGGTCGTAAAAGACATGGAGGGCAAGCTGCACTATACCTACTTTGCTACAGAGCCGACGGATACGAAAGAACTGTCGGATCGGGTTGCTGCGCTGGGAGCACAATTGGGCCCCAAAACGAAGCTGACCTATGTGATGACACCAGACAAATACGTACGTGGGTATACGCAGTTCCCGGAAGGCATTCCTTACAATTATAACAACGAAACAGCCGATGGCTTTCTGGCCAATCTCCAGCAGGATGGCATCGATACGGTGGATCTGCGTGAAGGTCTGTTGGAAAGTGGCATTCCGGCAAAGGATCTCTTTTTCACTACAGATCACCACTGGAAAATCAAGACCGCGTTCTGGGCCTTTGGCCAACTCGTGAATCATCTGGACGGCATGTACGACAAGTCGCTGGACCCGGAACATTATTTCACGGACTTAAATAACTATAATGTGGTTCCGTATCAGGATATTTTCATTGGATCACAGGGTCGAAAAGCCGGGAAATACTTTGCTGGTGACGATGACTTTGACCTGATTTATCCGAAGTTCAAAACGGACTATTCCTTCTATTTCAAGACCGGCGAGACGAAAGCCACTTTGAACGGCCGTTTCGAGGATGCTCTGCTTACGACCTATCCGCTGAATGTGCAAGGAGCTACCTATGATCTGACCGCTGACAAGTACTTTACGTACCTGTACGGAAATCAGGGAATCGTTCATGTGGTGAATAAAGACAAACCGAACGGACTCAAAGTACTGTTCATCAAGGACTCTCTCGCAGTGCCGATGATCTCCTTCTTGTCGACCGTCGTGTCTGAGATTTACCTGATTGATCCACGGTATTATACGGGAGACATCATGGATTTCGCCAGCAAAACCGACCTAGATCACGTCTTTGTGTCCATATCGCCGCAGGATCTCGTAGATGAATTTTTCCCTTACGGATCGAAAGATTAACCATATAAGGAACTAAAGATTATTTACACAAGCACTCCGATGACAGAATAACCTTCCAATCGCTGTTATCCCCAGATTTTTTTTATCCCTTTTCTCAAAGGGGAAATCCGGGGATAAAGGCGAACGCTTCGCTTTTTCAGGTTTTTTCTGTCCTCTCCGTTTCTGTGTAAATGTTTAGTTCAACCTATATAGAGGATGGACCATTCATCTATATAAAGTCGAAAGAAAGGGTACTCCACAGCCAATGATCTGGCAGACCGGGTACCTTTTTTTAATCCAATAGAATCAGTTTCGTTCACGCTTCGCCTTCTGTTCCTTATAATATTGCAAAACGTCACGCGGGCTGCCTTGAAACGCTCTTTCCTTGCCATATGCATACGCCAGGTCCAAATTAGCAAAAGCTTCATCATGCTGCTCTAGCCTCATGCAGACTATACCCAGCTCAATCCACGGGCCGGTATTAATATCCGAACCTCGCGTTTGCAGTGCTATTTCAGCCCAAGGCTTCGCCAGCGAGTACTGCCCCATGTCCATATGTGCATTCACGTGACAGGAAGCGATCCAGCTTGCCATTTCCCAGTCCGTCTTCGGCTCGGGCAGCATCCCCCAAGCCTGATCATAATAGATCAGGGCTTGCTCATGCTGCTGCGTTTCATCCAGAACATTGCCTGCTTCTACCGTTTCGATAATTTGTCTCTCCAGTTCGGGATGTTCCGGCGTCAAATCTTTCACTCCGTAACCTCCTCCTCCAGTTCGAAATACCATTCCAGAAAGTTATTGAAGTTCGCCCATTGTGGTGTACTTTCACCGCTCAGGAAACGTTCGATCGATTCGCCAAGCTCCACCAGAGCCACATCTCCCGTTTGGCGGTTATAAAAGAATCCACCCTCGCCCTCAAAGCTATCCAGCGGGATGTAGGCTTCTGGCAATCCCAATGTGAGTTGAGCCACCGTCATGTCCTCCAAATATACGGTGTTTTCCATAACCCAGCAGATCTGATAGATTTCCTGATGTCTACTGTAAAAGGTCGGACCATCATCAGCATGCAAATAAAAATGTGCAAAATCAGTTGCAAGATCAATACCCAGTTTACGTAAAGCTTCTTCATACTCTGCTGGCACATCTTCATGCCACCAGCCCTGATTTTGACAATAATCAATCACTTTATTGGATAACATATTAAGCCTCCTAATGAATCGAACATGATGCAGCCATGATGAGTAAAGCCTCTGGTACTAGTTTATCTGTACCTATATAACGATATAACCTAGCCCGTTATGCGTTAAATCACGACAAAGGTTTAACAGGTATCCATACTTGAGGAGGAAGACCCTGACCAGGGTATACCTCAAGTTCCGGAATTCCCGCATGCTTGTAAGGGGTGGCTCCGAACCATTCACTCATAATATACTTCCACAACCTCTGTATTGCTTCTGGCGCCAATTCATCGGCTTCAAACACCATCCAGTGGGACGCGGGAATCTCTATTGAGAACAAACCCTCAGGCACTTCCCCGGAGTGTGAAGTTGCGATCCAGTATTCCATTTGACCGCTGTGTAATTCCCTCTGATCTATACAAATGCCGACCAAACCGGACACGGTCCCGTTATTAAACTCGTTTAAACGATCTTCTATTCCGTCCGCCAAAGCTTCCTGCCACATCTTTGGAATCTCTCTCAAATTCTCGCCATCCACACAAGAGAACGTTCTTTTGATGCCTACGAAAGTTAGGGACTGCTGTTCAATCAAGTTATCTTTCACATTCATGGAATGGGCTCCTTTCAGATCAAGTGCAGAACGATATGGAGTGTGGTTGCCCATCACCCATTCATGAAATAATTGGTGGGCGCTGCTGGCATCCGGAGCCATGAAGAGATACGTTCCCTCCACCTCTCGGCGGCTCAGCTTGGAATCAAAAAGCTCCCTATCCTCTTCTTCATTCAAAACAATTCGGTACGTCCCATCTTCCTCTCGGAAACCGATCGCGTGCACATTCGTATTTTGTTTATAATAACCCAGCTGCAGAATGGCTGGTTGTTCTTCTGCCATTTCCCCTGTGGAGATCGGATTAGGAAACTCCTCGTCAAATCTCTCTTCTTCCAGCACGATGCCCTTAAAGAAACCATCAACCACTCTGCCCAGACGATCCACCATGAGATTCGCATGTTCATAGGGAAACTGTTGGATCTCGTACACGTCCCGATCCGAATGATGCCATTGCAGATGCTCCATGATTTTGGAATACGTGAAGCTAACGGCGCTCGCCATTTCCCGATCCAACGGCTGGTTCGCGGTGAGACGGGTCAATTCCACAATACTGTTCACATACTTCCAGAATAACAACTGGTCGACGCGCGCTTCTTCGTGCAGCATGTACAAAAAGGTATTCTCCTCCGCACGCGCATTGCGCAGGAGTTCCTGAAGCGATTGTTCCATATACAATATATCCTCCCGGGTTTTGCTATAGATACTTTATCAAAAGAGCAAGACGATTGGAAATATCACTTCATTTCCTCCATCTAAAAAAGCCCGCAGGAACTGCGGACCTCCATTTCTCAAAAAATTTATCAATTATATACCCACTCAACCAAACACTTCACGACTACGAAATATACGGTATGTGGCAAATACAGCCCCCACAGTAATGAGCAACATTACGATTGTATATAAGCTTAAATAGGATAACTCCAATCCGAATATGGAATAGGTTGTTGGAGTTTGAAAAAGTTTCGTTACCCGAACCACCGTACTGAATGAAAATTTCTTTATCCACATCATTGAACCTGGGTTTAAATTCAACACATCAAATGCTAGGTAAGGCACACCCACAATCGCAACATTTACGATCATTGCAACAAACGACGTTGAACTGAGAGCGGATACCATCAACACAATAAACCCAAAGATAAGGGCTCCTATTAAGTGGGTAACTAACTGAACCATGTAATATTGAATTGCAGTGAATCTATAAGGTGAAAACTCATAGTCAAAGCTATAAAAATACATCCCTACACTCTGGATAGATGTATCTGCCCCAGCCAAGTTACCAAACCTAAGCCAATAAACAAGCAAGTTAACACCAGTGAACAATACAACACACACCACAATATATAACATGGAAGCCATCAATTTTGCCGATACGAGCTGGCCTTTACCATGTTTGCTGCTGCGCAGTAAGACCGCTGTTCCCAATGCATATTCCTCTGCAAATACCGGAGCCAATCCCAGCAATATCATAATGATCATAAAGACTACACCAAATTGATCAATGTATTCTAGCAGGTAGCCCCACGGTTTATTGTAGTAAATTCCCAATACATTTACCGTTCGCTCCTTGATGTTACCACGATCGTCATAACTCGTGGTGTTCTTGATCTCTTCTGGCGAAAAAACAGCAATATCATAGAGGACACCATATTTATACTCATTTTCCTCTCTGTACTTTAAGTTATCCAATTGATCATGTGCGATTTTCACTTTCTCGGTTGTAATGGGGCCTTCATAAGGCTTGTAATAGTTAGTACCGTCCATTAATCCAGGATGTCTTAAAAAAGCGTATAGTATAAGAAAAACAAGTAGTACAGCGATTGCAATAAAAATACTTTTACGCATCATAATTTTGTAAAATTCAAATTGGGTTAAACGAATCACATTGTCGCCTCCTCGTCGAAATAGTGCATATATACGTCTTCGAGTCGAGGTGTCTCTGGCACTGCTTGTGGAACAGGTTGTTCTTTGGAGAGAATTCTGGCTACAATTCCATTAGACTGATAGGACAATCCACTTACTTTGAAATGAGATGTAAGCTCGGCAAGCTGCTGCTCTGTTAAGTTCGCTTTCCACACCTTTCCCTCCAAACTTTTTATAATCTCTGTCGGTGTGTTCCGGACAAGCACCTGGCCCTCGTTCATGAGGATCATCTCCTTACACGAAAACTCCAAATCAGAAATGATGTGGGTAGATAACAATACGATACGATTTCTTCCCAACTCACCGATAATGTTACGGAATCGAATACGCTCTTTAGGGTCCAGTCCAGTTGTGGGTTCGTCAAGAATCAGAATATGTGGATCATTCAGCAATGCTTGTGCAATCCCAAGTCGCTGTTTCATCCCTCCAGAAAACGTACTGATTTTATGTTCTGCTTGCTTCTCCAGGCCTACCATACGTAATGTCTCCTCTACACGGACAGCAGCTTGCTTCACATTCAGTCCTTTCAAAGAGGACATATACATAAGAAATTTATAAGCGGTAAATCGATTATAAAATCCAAAGCGTTGTGGCATGTAGCCCAATATACTGCGGTAACGGTCTCCCATCTGTTCGATAGACTGCCCATCCAGCAAAATTTGTCCAGAAGTTGGCTTCGATATATCTACCAACATACGAAGTAACGTTGTTTTTCCAGCTCCGTTCGGCCCGAGTAAACCATATACACCACCACTAGTCAGCTCCAGCGAGAGCGATTGTACGGCCAACTTTTTTCTATACTTCTTGGATACGTTATCCATGGTCAATATCAAAGGAATAACCTCTTTCCGTTTGTGATGTATATTTTCGCGCCATCTGGTAGACCTGACTGATCAGTAACAGCACTCCACATAATGCGATCATTATAAGAAACGAAGGCCGGATCTGTTGAAATAAAAAAACTAATCTTGGATTACTTAATGCAAGCCACACCAGTCCAAACCACACTATCAAAAAGATACTGACGGCAACCCCACCCCGAACACGCATAGCCAACCACAAACTAGTCCCTGCCGCAATCATAAGCTGGGTAGACCACAGACCGAGGGCACTCCATGAAATTAAATTTCCTGTTCCACCGGATGTAACTAACATAAGTAGCAATATAAATACCATGTTCCCAACCAATACTATGATCAGGCGTGTAAGCATCAGCTGCTGGGCTGTAACTTTGCATGTCAGTTCTATTTCCATCAGTCCCTGATCGCGACCTTTGAATACTTCCAGTAATCCTAGTACAAAAGGGATAGGTACAAAAATAAACGAATTCATGTAAGGATTAAGCTTAGACTGGGTTCCTAGCCAGAAGCCAACAAACAGGAGTATTAAACAAATTAGAAAATAGGATTTGCGAAAAATGGCAACTTCACCCCAAACCAGTTGAAACAATTCTCTTATTGATTTCGCCTTTAAATGTTTCAAATGAGTTCTCTTCTGAGCTGGCATATGGACATTCAAAGCTTTGATCGTCTTTTCGATCTCCAATTCTGATGGAAAGTTAACCGTATATTCATCCAGATAAGAAACAATCTCGTTATACTCCTCCATCTCAAGCTCAGAAACCCAATTCCTTTTATCGCTGTTTTCTGTACGTTTCATCCCGTTCACCTCCTACAATTATCTCCCTTAATTTCGATATGCCTAAGCGGATTCGTGATTTCACTGTCGATTCATTTGTCCCCGTCAGCTCGGCTACCTCTCTGATTTTAAGTCCGTTATAATAATTGAGGATAACCGCATCTCGCTGGTGCTCAGGCAAACTTATAACTGCCTGCCTAACTTGTTCATTCTGAAGCCGTTTATGAAAGATGTTCCACACATTGTGTTGGTCACTGGCAGGAAGCGCCTCTTCCGTTAATTCACTTTCTCTATGTTGTTGTTTAAATCGGCGTCCCCTAAAATAATCCGTACTGTGATTAACAGCAATTTTCAGCAGCCAGTGACTGAATTTCCCAGTGTCCCGATACTGATCCAAAGAATTCATCATTTTTATAAATACCTCTTGGGTTAGATCATAAGCGGTATGGTACTCTCCAGTTTTTCGATACACGTAAGCAAATATCGATTTATAATGCCGCTTTACCAGCACTTCCATGGCAGCACGGCTACCTTCACGAATCTCCTGAATAAGCTCTTCATCATTCAACGCTCCCTCACCCCCTCTAAAACATTTAACGAAACCTAGACTATAAAAGATCAAAAGTATTTATATTTTTCTGAATATAACAAAATGCCCCAAACAAGAGTAAGAATTCATCTCCACTATACTATCCCTTGCATGAAAAAAAGCCCGCAATGAACGCGGGCTTGAAATGGTCGTTCCATAGTTCGTAAGCTGGTTAACACGAAATTAACAAATCTAAATTCTAATCGATATGACTCTTATGCCTTTCCTTATTCTGGAGCAACTTTACCTTCATTCTTTCGTCTAATGATTAACTAACAACGAAGGAGATGACTATGCGAATAAGTTGCAGTCCCGGTTTCCCCGGGAGCATGATTGGATCAATTAACCTTCAGCCTAACAAGTTGAATACGGGCGTTTCCAGCAACAGCGAGATTTCTCATCATGTTGACCCTAAACTCATTGCCATTCCCTACATCGTAGATCCTGGATTCGGTTCTTACTTTGATGCAATGAAGATGATGAAGGGAACGTACAAGGAAGAGTTTCACGTAAGCTATGATGTGGAATTTACGATTGATGTGGATAAAAAGGGGTATATCACCCAGTTCGAGCATACCTTTGCACTGGAGCGTTATCTCGATCTTATACAGACTCAGTCCTATAAAGTGATTAAGACGAATTGGAAAGGTCGTTCCTTCCATGTCATGACCTACAGTTATATGGAGGAAGTGTGTAATCCGAACAACGTAATCTTCAAATGTAATAATGCAGAGGATGTTTTCGTCGTAGCTGAACTTGTCCCCTATTCTATCGGTGGTGTTGTGGTGCAACCCCATAATCGTTACCTGCACCTTCGTGCATTAATCTCCGCGCGGGATGATCTCTACCCGATCGACTATATGTGTGAGCCTGATTTCGATCTAAGCATCGAACCATAAGTCCTACATCATTTGAATACAGCAAAGAGCACAAAGCGTTCCTGACTTACTTCGGACCACCTGTGCTCTTATTGAATATAGGTTCAGTTCACCAAAAAAATCAAATCTCAGGGGTGGTTACATGGATTTTCGAGAAGAAACACCCGAAGAAAAAAGAGAACGTTTGAGACAAGAAGAATTAAAGGGAAATCCTATGGGTACGTTCGGTGATGGCATAAATCGTGCTCAATTTGGAAGCTTCGCAGATTTAGTTGGCGGTTTGGGATGGAAAGGCACTGGAATCCTCATTATATTATTGGTCATAGGGTATGTAATTTATAAATTAGTGTTTTAAATAAGGATAGGGATAACTATGCATTCTTCGCTACTTGAATAAATAAGCGTATTCAAAACTTACCATCGAATACGCTTATTCGTTTGCAGAAAATACTCAACCATTTAAGCACTCAAATCCTTCTTATCTTCCTTTGCCACCAGCTTCTTGTGCTCCCGCTTCTCAATCCAACCCCCAACCCGGATGAAAAAGAAAGCCACCGCCATAGAAAAGGTCACAATTCCGTAGAAACCGGCGCCCGTACCAATACCGACCCCACCTGCAAATAGAATCATCGCTGCAGATGTCAAACCTTTCACTTCAAATCCGGCCTTCATAATGAGTCCTGCTCCGAGAAAGCCCAGACCCGATACGATTTGAGCCGCCAGACGCATCGGATCCATCATCGTACGGTTATGCAGCTGTCCGTACACTTCAACGCTCTCAATGGATACGATTGTAATTAATGCAGAAGCGACCGTGACAAATGTATACGTCTTTACGCCCGCCGGTTTGTTTTTATGGGTCCGATCGAATCCGATTAACAGCCCGAGCACAGCACTGATCAGAATTCGAACATAATATTCAAAAGGTACAGAATTGCCCATCCAGGATGTAAACGTTATCATGTTTAACCTCACTACATCCGAAACTCATTCTTGCTAATTCTTGATCGAGGAACAAGAGTTTCTTTCTATGATTTTGCTAGGCACGATCCTGTTATTCTCATACGTTCCTTCCAAAATACCTAGCTTATTCATGAGCAGCCTTACCGACTGAACACCCAGCTCAGATGGTTGCAGATCCATTCCCGTCAAAGAAGGCCTTACCTGGTGCATCATGGATTGATCACCGCAGATTACAAACAAAGAGATATCTTCTGGCACACGAAGACCCGCGTCGTTGATGGCATTAAGGGCGCTAAATGCAGTACGGTCGTCGTCTGCGATAATGGCCGTAACCCTCCCCATGGTATTCTTCACATTATGAAGTGTCTCGTCATAGCCGTATTTAATATACTTGTCTGAATGAATACCCGGTTTATAATGAATCATTCCAGGCTGGATCATCACACCATGCTCCTGCAGCACACGGACGAATTCTTCCGTACGTTCAATGGAAACAGTCATCTGCTCCCCGGCGTTCAGGAACATGATGTTCCGATGCCCCAGTCCAAGCAAATAATCGCAAATATCGCGGATAACCTGTTTATTATCGTTATTGACCGTCGAAACACCCTGGAGTCCCTTGTTAATGATTTTGCCGATCGTGACGAACGGAATGTCATGCTGATACAGCAGATTGATCCGGTCATCGTCTTCTGTAGGCCCCAGCACAATGGCACCGTCAATAGGATAGCTCGCAAGTGAAGGTGTCTTCACCTCTTCGGCAGCAATCATGTCCAGAAGCACCCGATATCCGTAATTGGAAGCTTCCAGAATCACACCATTGATAAACTGATTATGGAACACGCTGAAAAAGAATTTGCCGTGCGGAATCGTAAGCCCGATCGCCATTGTTTTCTTGGTGACCAAGCTTCTTGCAATATGATTCGGCACGTAATTCAATTCCTTCGAGATTTGCATCACTTTCTCGGTTACCTTTTTGCTCGTCGGCCTTTTCTGGCTGAATACGTTGGATACCGTTCCCTTGGATACACCCGCCAGACGGGCTACATCATCAATCTTTGCCATTAGGAACAACCTCTCCTCAACACTAGTTCGATTTCGTCCTCGCGAGTTCAAAGATGACTGATGGTATCGTCAGGTTCATGTCGTTGGTTAGGATGTCCTGGATTGAATCTCATCCTCAGTCTCGATTGGAACGCCGCGAAGCTGAAGCTGCTCTGCATAATGACAGGCAGCAAAATGATTATATCCTACTTCACGGAGTTCAGGAACGTGCTGGATACATTTATCCGTCTTATACGAGCATCGGGGATGAAAATGACAACCGCTTGGCGGATTGGCCGGATTCGGTACTTCCCCCTCCAGTATAATTCGTTCTTTTTTAAAATCCGGATTCGGTTGGGGCACGGCTGACATTAGCGCCTCCGTATAGGGATGCTGAGGATGCGAGAACAATGATTCCGTTGTCGCCAGTTCCACAATTCTGCCCAGATGCATGACCGCTACCCGGTCGGAAATGTTCTGTACGATGGAAAGATCATGCGAGATGAAGATATATGTGATCTTGAATTGCTCCTGTAAATCTTTGAGCAGATTGATAATCTGAGCCTGAATCGATACATCCAGCGCAGAGACCGCTTCATCACAGACAATCAGTCTGGGTTGTGTAATCAGCGCACGCGCAATGGCTATCCGCTGCCGCTGTCCTCCCGAAAACGCATGCGGGTAACGTTTCAAGTAACTCACATTCAGACCTGTTTTCTCCGCAATCTCCATCACTTTCGCTTCCACCTCAGCCCTGCTCAGCTTAAAGTTCGCAATCAGCGGTTCGGCGATAATATCGAATACGCTCATTCGGGGGCTGAGTGAGGAATACGGGTCTTGAAAAATCATCTGGATGTCCCTGCGATATGCCTTGATCTCTTTGCCCTTCAAGTTTAGGTAATTAACTTCTTTTCCATCTTCCGCATGATAGACTACACTGCCTGAAGAAGCATCCACACCTCTGACGATACAGCGTCCGAGCGTTGTTTTTCCACACCCGGATTCGCCGACAATACTGAGCGTCTCCCCTTCAAGGAGTTCAAATGAAATTTCATTCAAAATATGAATGGGTTTAGGCTTTTTGAACAGGGCTTTTTTGGATTTGACCTGAAAGCTTTTGTTCAGGTTGAGGACTTCAAGAATGGGTTTGGTCATTATACTTCTCCTTCTCTCTGGTCCGCGTACAAGAAACATCTGACCATATGCTGGTCGGAAATCGCGGTTTTCGGCACAACTTGTTGATTACATACGCCTTCAATCCTGTCCTTGCAGCGATCATAGAATCCGCACATTGGAGGCATGTTGATCGGGATCGGAACGGAACCTTCGATGGAATCCAGCCGTTTGCTTTTATTCCCTCCCAGTCTGGGCATCGATTTAAGTAACCCTTTCGTGTAAGGATGCTTCGGATTGTTGAAGATTTCCCTCATTGGAGCCTGCTCAACAATTCTCCCGAGGTACATCACCGCAACCTCATCACACATCTCGGCGATAATACCCAGATCATGGGTCACCAGCAGAATAGCCATGCCAAACTCCGCCTGCAGGCTTTTCATAAGTTCCAATACCTGAGCCTGAATGGTCACATCGAGCGCCGTCGTGGGCTCATCCGCAATCAGAATTTCGGGGTTACAGGACAATGCCATGGAGATCATCGCCCGCTGACGCATACCTCCCGAGAATTCATGCGGATATTGATCGAAACGCTTGGCCTGATCGGAAATCCCGACTTTGCTAAGCATCTCTAACGCGATTTTTTTGGCCTCTTTCTTATTCCTCGTCTGATGAATTCGGATCGCTTCCATGATTTGATTCCCGATGGTATACATCGGTGAGAAGGCCGTCATCGGCTCCTGAAAGATCATCGAGATTTTGCGCCCACGGATGGAGCGGATCTGCTTGCCCGTCGGCTTAAGAGACAAAAGATTCAGACCATGGAGAGTCGATTCAGAGTCGGAATTGTAAGTGATTGTTCCACTCGTTTCACATTCCTTGGGATTGATACTGATGATCGATCGACTTGTCAGGCTTTTGCCGCAGCCCGATTCCCCCACCAGCCCAAGGGTTTTGCCTTTGTATATATTGAAGTCGACTCCATCCACGGCATTCATGACGCCATTTTCCATCTGAATCCGAATCTTCAGGTCTTGAACGGACAGTAAAGGTTGCTCCTTATCAACAGCTTGAGTTGCCATGCTATCCCCTCGCTTGCCTAGTATTTGGACAATTATTTTTTGTACGGATCAGCCGCGTCTCGCAAGCCATCGCCGATGAAGTTATAGGTCAATACAGTCAGAATGACAAAAGCGAGCGGAATGAGCTTCCATGGATAAAGGGCCACATTTTCAATTTTTTGCGCCTCCTGAAGCAGCACACCCCAACTGGTTGCCGGCGAACGTACGCCAAGACCGAGAAAGCTCATAGCCGTCTCACCCAGAATCATGCTCGGAATCGCCAGGGTTGTCGCCACGACCAAATAACTCATGAAGCCTGGCAGCAGATGTTTGACGATAATCTTTGCGTCCCCTACACCAGCGATCTTTGCAGCTATTACATAATCTTCATTCTTCAACGAAATGAACTTGCCTCTGACCACCCGTGCCAGATCCGTCCAGCCAATAAAAGCGAAGATGATAACGATGTATAAATACATGGTCACGACCGGAATACGTGGCGGAATTGCAGCAGACAGTGCCATCCACAACGGCAGCGTCGGAAAGGAACGTATGATTTCGATGATGCGCTGTATCATGGAATCAATCCAGCCGCCAAAATAACCGGAGATGCCTCCAATAATCAAACCCAGAATAAAGCTAATGCCTACGCCGACCAGCGGGATGCTCAGCGAGATTTGACTGCCCAGCACGATCCGGGAGAACAGGTCACGCCCCATACCGTCCGTACCTAGCAGGAATATCCGCCCCGGCTCATCTACAGCGAACAAATGCGTCGACATGGGGATCAGACCTAGAAACTTATATTCTTCTCCCTTCACAAAGAACTTGAAGAAATGCTTTTTTTCGGTGTCCGGGACAAACATTTTACGCAATGTTTCGGGGTCACGCTCACTCTTCAATTCATATACAAACGGCTTGATGTGAAACTTGCCGTCCGCATCGACAAATCGAAGTCCCATTGGCGGGGCATTCACGTATTTACTGTCATAGCTTTGCAGCCCATACGGCGCGATAAACTGTGCGAACAGTGCGATGATGTAAAATGCGCCCAGAATGTACATGCTGATCCGGGCCAACTTATGTTTCTTGAATTTCTGGTATATCAGCCTCCACTGCGAGCTGTATACAGTATCTTTGGGTGCTGTTGTTACGGGGACTGCCGGCCTTTGACCTTTAAATAACGGTAGTGGTCTCATAATTAGGATCCTCTGAACTCTGTACGTATTTTGGGATCAAGCCAAGCCAGCAAAATATCGGAAATCAATGTTCCGAGAACCGTCAGCAAAGCCATGATCAATAAAAAGGTTCCAGCAAGATACATGTCCTGACCGAGTAATGCATTATGCATAACTGGCCCTTGAATCGGCAGGTTCAATACGATTGCTGTAATGGTAGCGCCGGTAAAGATGGAGGACAGTGACCAGCCAAAGGTACTCACAATAGGATTCAAGGCTGCACGTGTCGGATACTTGAACAGGATTTGCATCTCTGATAAGCCCTTGGCGCGGGCAGTAATGACATTCGGTTTGTTCAACTCGTCGAGCATTTGTCCGCGCATGATCCGAATCAAATCCGCAGTACCCGAAAGTCCGATAACAATAACCGGAATCACCATATGCTGCATTAAGTCTTTTACCTTGTCCATGGACCACGGCGCATTCACGTATTCGTTGGAGAATAAGCCGAGCAATGGATTACCGAACCACTTATAGGAAAAGAACATGAGAATAATGGCTAACAAAAAGTTGGGCGTTGCCATTCCGATAAAGCTCAGGCCGGAGAAAAAATAATCGCCCGCAGAATACTGCTTTACCGCCGTATAGATCCCAACCGGAATCGCGATTATATAATGGAAGGCCATTGTCACCAGCGAGACGACCAGAGTCAGTCCCATATACTGCTGAATCACCGCCATCACCGGTTTGTTATAGTTGAACGAGAAACCAAAGTCGCCATGCAGAATGATTTTCTTTACCCAGACGAAATATTGTTCATAGATTGGCCGGTCGAGCCCCAGATTCGCCCGCATGTCATCCATCTCAGCCTGGGTCATGATATCGCCAGATGCGGACATCTTGGCTGAGTAGGAGGATACGTAATCGCCAGGTGGCAATTGAATAATGTAGAAGACGATAAAGGAGATCACAACAACAACAGGAATGGCCAACAGGATTCGTTTTAAAATGTATTCAAACATCTATTCCTCTCCTCTGCACCGCGTGAATGATACAAAAGGAAACAATAGCAAGGATAAGCCCCTCCTCACTATTGTTTACCTGAATGCTTCACCAGCTATTGCTTGATGAAAAATTGTGCCGGATGGCCTTGACCCAGCGAGCGATACTCATCGGACCAGATGAGATCCGTAGGGATGTTATGAATTTTATTCGAGGCTGTAATCAGCACCGGAGTTGGTCCCGCATATCCGATTACCCATTGATTCTTCTGGTGCAGTTTCACAATCTCATTGCTATACTGATTGATTTCATCCAGTGTCTTGCTTGCTTTCACTTTTTCCCAATACTCAAGGATCTTAGCGACATCCCCTTCAGGCTTGACACCTTCCTTGCCGCCAGATTGGCTGTATAAGCCGTAATGGCCGAACCATGGTGTGATAACACGGAGCGGAACCATTGTATCCGGTCGGAAGGCTACGTTGACGACAGAAATATTCTCGGTAGTCATCGGAATCTTGTTGGCATATTTCATATCAAAATGAGTGCCTCCGTCAACCACTTTCAGGTTCGTTCGCAGCCCCATATCCTCGTAGTATTTCTTAAGCAATTCAAGGAATGGTGCTGTATCGGTCGTATTCTCAATCACGGTAAGAGTCAACTCGGATCCGTCAGGGTTCAGACGGAAGTTGTCTTTATCCCGCTTGTTCAAACCTAACTCGTCAAGAATTTGGTTAGCGCGTTCAGGATCGTATTCCGCCCACTGCTGGGCCCACCCTTCCTGATAGCCCATTACGCCTTCCGGTACGGAAGCTTGAATCGGCTCTCCCAGTCCACTGGTGACAATCTCAGACACCTGGTTACGATCCACCCCAATGGAGAGTGCTTCCCTGAACTTGATGTCCTGGAACAGTTTGCGGAGATTCGGATCTTCCGTAGTCTGGTTTAACTGTACTCCCGCGCTGGACCAAGCTGGTTGTGTCCAAGGGATAATACGGTAGTCACCTTTTTTCTCATTCTCTTTCAGTACCGTGAAGTCTTTGGAATCAAAGATCACGAGGTTGTAATCACCGGCAAGCGTTCCAAGTACCTTTTGGCTCGGATCTTGAATCTTGGTCGCTACAATCCGGTTAATATACGGAAGCTGTTTGCCTTCTTTATCTGTTTTCCAGTAGTACGGGTTGCGCTCCATGACAAACTGATCGCCGTTAGGATCATTGGTTGGCACCCATGCTCGGAGTGTAGGAATCTGGTAATGCAGCCAATCCGTATACCCGGTTTCCATCAAGAATACTTTGGGATCTTCATAGCCCCACTGCTTCGTAATCTCCAGTGTTTTGGCATCCCCAACGAACTCAGGAAGGATGGTTTTGTGAAAGTGTGCAGGAGCGAAGAACCATTTGTTATCGATGGCCACACGTTCCAGGAAGAGCACACTTGGATATTTGTGAGTTACGGTAAACGTGTAGTCATCCACCTTCTTCACTTCAGCCAACGCTCTATCCCCGGTAACAGGGTCAACGGAATAATAAGCGTCATAGATCTTTTTGCCAAAGGTCTCTTTGGTCAACATATGCTCCCAATAAAAGAGAACGTCATCCGCAGTGAAAGGAACACCGTCGGACCATTTCATGCCTTCTCGCAAATGGATGGTAAACACGGTTGAATCATCATTCACTTCATAGCTCTTGGCTACGTTTGGCTCAACCTTGTTTCCTTCCTTGTTGAAACGGAACAGCGCTTCCTCTGTCGGTTGGCCTATCCCCCACTTATCAGGAACACCAGTCCAAGGCATGTTCCAATCTCCACCATATTGCCCGATTTCCTCGACGACCTCTTCAACCATAATGTCTTTGGAAGCCGGCAGGCGCTCAGCCAGGGCAGGCAATTTACCTTCATCGACAAGCTTTGTCAGCATCGGGGCTTCTTTGGCACTGTTGTCCGTAACAACAGGTTCTTTCACTGTTGATTCCTCATTTTCGTTGTTAGACGAAGATGTGGAGCATCCCCCCAGTATTG
Organism: Paenibacillus sp. GL_099_B; assembly: GCF_057835695.1. Lineage (NCBI taxonomy): Bacteria > Bacillati > Bacillota > Bacilli > Caryophanales > Paenibacillaceae > Paenibacillus > Paenibacillus sp. GL_099_B. The sequence continues at coordinate 916,772 of NZ_CM174430.1, read as the reverse complement.
TCGTGATTAGGACAAGAACAATTAACAAGTTGCTTTTCCTTTTCAAGCTAAACCCCTCCACGTTTGGATTTGCCATTAACTTGCCTAAATATGCTCTGGTTGGCGCTCACCTCCCTAACGAAATAAACCCTTTATGTACATATGTAGATACAATTAAACCGGTTTAATTTTTATGCAATAGAGGTTCTCAATCGGGAAAACATCTCATAGAATTAAACCGGTTTAATTGACATATAAGAAAATGTAAACGCTTTATTTGTATATAATACATGGATGACTACGTTCAAGCAATAGGGATTTCACAAAAAAATTCTGTTTTTTCAAATTCATTTCAGGAATAGTTCCGAACAGTTCTGATCTGCTCAAACAACACCCTCACTCATAAATCCAAGTATAGGTTCCAATTGTACTAGGATTATTATCCGATCATCAATTTTTGGTAAAATTCTACATGAACTTCTCTTATTTGCGGTTTGCAGCTGTATTTAGTCGAAAGCGGAATTTGGCATCTTCGCCGAACCACATTGGGAAATTGGTACCCCAGATATTGTTATGCAGATTAAACTGCCACCCGGATTCAAGCGAAACAAACGAGTTGTCGAATTGCAGCAGTCTTCTCTGTCCAGGTGCGACCAAAGCGGAATCCAGTGCTTCAATAGAGGCCTGGCCATCTGTGCCCTCATAGAATACTCCCTTGTCTACAGCATGTAGATTACGGTTGCCGTCTTTTACAACATTCAACGGAGAGATTCGTCCTCCAAGCTTGTCCATCATCCACAGATTGGGGTTATCCACCTTAAGTCCGCATCCAAACCAACTGGCCTCTGGAAGACGATTCGCTTCTTTTCCAAACCATTGCAAACTAACCTCTACCACTCCTGCCTGTGAAAACGTATATACCAGCTCCAGTTCCTTGGGTGCTCCGTACAATTCATGACTTTCTGTTGGCATGGACAACCGGAACCCATACGTATCACCATTAGCATTGCCTGACTTGTGCATATCGGTCACGATTGGCAAGTACACCTGATGGCTTGGCAGCGGGCGCACAAATTCAAAGCCAGGCTTGCTGAAATCGGCATCCGCCCAAGGATGGGTCACAAGCAGGTTCTGCATATAGGTACGGAAATACCTGTCGTAATCCTGCGTCCCGAAGGTTTCATAGGCATAGGCTCCGAACGGATGCTTCGCGTCCACCCAATTCTTTTCCTTCTCGTCCGTCAGCTGAATCAGTGCACCATTGTTATTGAAGGCCAGCTGATATCCGCCACTACTATAAACTTGATGACATGCCGCAGATACAGTACCGGAAGATACACTTTTAACTGGATTTAGTTGTTCAAAAGCTTGCTTCGCTTCCTTCTGTTTATCATCACTCAGGAACGCCACAGCCGTGTCCAAATATCCCCGCTGTTCCGCCCAAGAGCTCTCTATCATGGAATAGGTACGGCGGCTCGTCTCTGAAGAGAATAGTCCGCTGGAATGACTGTCGAACTCGTCCATGGCGAATGCACCGATATATTGAAATTTTGCAGGAATATCCTCCACATCGACGTCGTTCATTTCCCGCGCCCGGTTGAAGTCAGGCTTGGCATAATTCCGGAAATCTGGAAGCCATTTCTTCACATCAAGCCCCCACGTATGCTCCACAACCAGCAACATGGCATCACTCATGCCTTTATATTCAGCGCTTGCCGGATCGATTCGGCCATCGGTCAGCCATTTGTCTCTTAACCGCTGCAACTGGCGGAATCGGGCTATTTTAAGCGGGTCAGTACCGCCTCCGTGAATCCAAGTATCCCCGAGCTCTTCACGTACAACAGGTAATTGGTCCCGAACCTGATCAAGGTGCACCGCAAATGCATCAAGAGACGAAGCCATAATCTCTGCATCGGGGTATCTTTCCTGGATATGCTGGAATTGTTCACGAATCTCTTCTGCGCTTGGCGGTCCGCAATTGTCGCCCGTATGGGCAAACAACAAGATATCATCGATACCTTCAATTTCGACTGCCTCTCCGTAGGTGTCCGCATAATTGACAATGATCTCACTGCCATCCGCTGCCTGCCATCTGAACAGTTTAGGCACATCCGGGCGCATGGAAGCTGGATTAACCCCAAGATGCATATACCGGAGACCCGCTTCATTCATCAAAGGCACCATGGACAGGGTATGCCCGGGTACATCGGTCATTTTTGCTGCAATGGTCGTTTTGCCAAATTGTTTATCCAGCTCCAATCCGATGGACAATCCGTAGCGAAATAATGAGGGGTCCATCAGCTCGGTGTGCGTCGTGAACGGTAATCCATGCCATACGATATGACCTTTGTGGATCGCTTGTTCCATGGCCTGTTTTCCCTCTTCGGACGCATGATTCAGATAATGACGGATCAGCCAGGAACCCGTAGTCCATATGAATTGCTCTTGTCCTCCCTCTGCTTCCAACTGCGCGGACAGTGCGATAGCTTTGGGCACATACTCTTCCATGTACTGCTTTACGACGTTTTTCGCCAAGTGCGTAAATCCGATATCCAGGTGAGTTTTAAAAACAACATGTACTTTTTTACGGTTAGTCATCGTTGTCTGAGCCTCCGTTGTTAGATTCACAGTTAATACTGTTTATTTGAACAATAAGCATGGGAGACCCGCTTCATGTGAAAGCGAGTCCCCTCGTTAATCATCGCCTAATCTAAAATAACATCATTCGTTAATGCGCCTTTTTCCTGCGGTCCTGTTGGTCCTCCTGCAAGTAGAGGCTGACCAAAGAAGGAGCCTTGGGACGGATTTCCGAATTTATAGACAGATAAGCTGTTCGGATTGCTGTAATCCCTGTCCAGCCATGAAGGCCAAGCATTTCCCAGACCGTTGCCTGTTCGGGTATTCGGATAATACTGAAAAGCCTGGATATTGTTCCAGGTATCCCATGCCGTTCCCTGATTCGTTACATCAATCAACTGGGTCACGACAAGTTCCTGATAGACATGATTGCCAGGATCTTTCCACATCCCATGGGAACCAAACGCGGAATAAGCGACAGGATGTGTATTGTTTACTTTGTCCACTTCACCCCAGGAGTAGGTTGTACCAAAAGAATGCGCGCCATAGTAAACTTGAACCGGCTTCACATAGTTACTGTTCTGATCGGTGAACTTTGCCAATCTGACCGTGACCCGCTCCCAGTCTCCGACATGATCTCCCACTTCCGTGCCAAACACCGTTTTCCCAAGATCATAGGGACTGAACTGGAAATATACTAGATCGACGTTGTTATACTCCTTCTCCACCCAAAACGCGTAGATCGGCGCATTAGCCAGATCGCCCGTAAAATACGGCAGTTTCAGGGTATAGGGATTCAACTCCGTTTTGGTCTTGAATTCATATAAGCCTGAACCTGGATTCACATAGCGATCCACATAAGGCAGGGTATGTTCTACCGAGGACGGAAAATAAACTTCGCCTTGGGCAAACCAGATCTTGGGTGCAAAGGTTTGCAATATTTCACGCTTGGCTGTGTCGCTGTAATCGTTACCCGGAACGGCAACTGATGTGGCATCGAGCGGCGAGATAGCTTCAACCTTCAGGCTAGATACCGAATCATTGATATCTCCGCCAACATAGATCGCATCTGCGGTCAGAACCTTGGAGTATCCAGCGAAATTGTAGTCTTTGTACAATGTTACCTTATACCCTGGGGCTACGCGAAGTGCAGAGATGGCATCATTGCCTACTCCAGCCTTCAGTTCATCCACATTATAGCTGCCAATATCAAACTGCTGCTCAAAACCTCCATAAGGCGAATTGGAATATGCGATAACTGGTTTATTGGGGCCTCCGATCTTCTCTACTTTCAGACTGGAGGTCGCGTCGTTAAAATCATCAAGCCATCCCGCATCGACTGTCAGCGTTTTGGTATCACCGGAGAAATCCTTGTCTCGATACAGGGTCAATCGATATCCCGGGGCTACCTTTACCGAAGATATTTTGTCGTTGCCAACCACGTTAAGCTGATTCACATTGAACTGACCAATCCCAAACGGTTGGGAGCTGCCTCCAAAGTCTCCATCCTGGTAAACCGTTACGGCATTGTCCTCTGCCGCCTGCGCAGGCTGCGCCAGTGGAAAGAAAAGAGATACTGCCAAGAACGAAGCTGCAAGCAAGGATTTGATTGTCATATTCGGGCTCCTCTTCGAATAATGATTTCGTTTATTGCCAACGTTCGTACGTTCATTTCTTTTGGCTCTGCAGGTCATTTCCCAGGATGTATGGTAGCGCTTTCTGGAATATCCTCCCTTCATCCTTGAAAGATAAGTGGCATACCTTCACACTAATATATGTCATTGACATATACAATGATATAAGTGTAAATTTTTCTCTATAAAAACTTCATATAACTACTATTATTTACAATATTTTTGCATGAAACGGTAACGAACATAACATATTGTGCATTATTGAGTTTGAATAAGATAGCAAATTATATATGTCACTGATATATAAAAAAACCTCCCTTATCATCAAAGCGAGATAAGGAAGGTTTAAATGGCGGAACCGGATCGATCCTCATTGATTGAGATTACGTACGGAGCTTCGTTCGATGATGGTTGTGTTTACCTTGATGGATAAAGCTCCTTCTCGGGAATTTTCCATACGTTTGCACAGCAAATTCACTGCTGCCTGTCCAAGCTTCTCTGTTGTTTGTCTTGCCGTAGTCAGCGGAACGGGCAGTAGACTCGCTAACTGGATGTCGGAAAAGCCAATGATGGACAGTTCCTCAGGTACCCGCTTGTGGATGAATAAGGACGTGTACAGACAAGAAGTCGCGATATAATCATCCGCACAAACAACGGCTGTCATTGCGGGATTACTTTGAATGAAATCCTTGAGTTGGAGATTCGCTCCATTCAGGTTGAGCATATAATCCTCTGCGCAATCCAGGCAAATATTGCGACCGTTAACAGGCAGTGCATAGTCTAGCATGGCCTGCACATAGCCTTTATAGCGGTCCTCCCGGCTCGTCACTCCATCAAACGGCATGGAGATATACCCAATTTCCCGATGTCCTCTTTCGATCAAATATTCCGTCAAGTTGTAGGCACCCTGATAATGGTCATGGTAGACGCAATCAATATTGACCTCACGGAAGATTCGATCGATGATCACCAATGGATAATTTAGCAGGTTAAGCTCCAGCACCTTTTCACTGCAGCGTGTTCGCCCCCGTGGAAACAGAATAATTCCATCGATTCCTTCCTCGTACAACTCTTGTAAGCAGAAGCTCTCATCCTCTTTATCCGTAGTGATCCGAATGAGCAGCTGGCACCCTGATTTACGTGCTTCCTGCTCGACGGATGCTATAATTCTGGCTACGTAATCATCCATATTGGGGAACAACAGGGCAATTTTTCGCTTCATAAGCTTCTTGTCTGTAGTTACATTCCCCGATAATGACTCCTTACCCGGGCCGCCCAAATAATCACCCGACACAAATGTACCCCGCCGCGCCAACCGATAGACAATACCTTGTTTCTCCAAAATTTGCAGCGCAAGCTTGGCTGTCATACGGCTGACAGAATACAGTTTGGCGAGCTCACCTTCTGAAGGCACGGGATCATGTGGCTGCAATTTCCGGTTACGGATTTCTTCCATCACCAAATCGGCAGTTTGCAAGTACAACAACGGCTTCCGATGTGGTTCTTCCATGTGAACACCTACCCCAGTTCCGGTTTTTACGATCATTCTATCATTTTCTCATGTAAAAAAGTAAAAATAGCCCTTGAGCAGAAGGTAGAATGACATTCAATCCTTCTGCTCAAGGGCATGCAAGCAAACATTTATTTATTTGACTTCGGCATTTAGTCGTTCAATAAGTTCAATCAGCTCCAGCGGTTCACCGACTGTGTGAGTCGGACGTTCTGTTTCATCCACCGGCTCATGGGGATAACGCGGCGTCCAGCTCTGAAAGATACTGGTGATGCCTAGTGCGTTGGCTCCCTTCATATCACGGCTTAGGTTATTGCCAATCATCACTGTTCTTGAAAAATCCCCTTCCGACAAATCAAGGGCACCAATTGCTGCCTTGAACATCCGCGGGCTTGGCTTGCTGGCTTTAATATTCTCCGAAATAATCATTGCGCTAAAATAATCATGAAGTCCATGCTGCTTAAATACGTTCTTGAAGGATTGTGCATCGCCGTCAGCAACCAAGGCCAGCGTGTACCCTTTTTCATGAAGCTTTTGAATCGTGATATCCGCACCCGGAATCAGATCCGCACTCAGAACAATTCCTTCTTCGTCCCGAATCTCGGTCGATTCATCAACGATGGTATCGCCGCTGTCAAAAAAGATAATTAACTTTTTGTCGTCCATGTTCGTTATGACCGTCCTCTTCATTCAATTGGTGAAACGACTTGCCGGTTTCCACTTGACCATGTAATCCAACATTGATGTTCTAATAAAAGGTATAGCGCTTAATCTAATGTTACAATGGAGACGAATAAAAAATCAATCATTATTTCGTTGTGCTTATGCAGAGGCCTGATCTAACCCTAATCATCTTTGCTGGAAAATTAATGAGGATCAATTGGTCGGTAGTTGGAGGGGCTGCTGCTGACCAAACTGTTTTGCTTTTACTGCCATCGCTTTATCCAGCCTTGCTCTTAATCCACTCATCCATTCCGGCTCATGCGCCCATTGTTCTGCCCCAGATCGAAGCACACGTACATAACCGTACAGATTGGCAAAGCGACGACATGCCGGGAACATCGACTCCATATCATAGGCGTCTCCTGCTTCCTTCCAATACCCTTGCAAGAATATTCGCTTCTTCTGTTCCCATTCATCTGGCTGAATTTCATCCCGTAAACTATCCAGAGTCTGCTCCACATCCATTGCGTACCAGTGGTACATGGCGTCATCGAAGTCAATGGCGTAACAGGAATGACTCTCCTCGTCATAGAAGACATTATCCAGTTCAAAATCATAATGAATTAACCCGAAGTTCTGCTGGGTAACGGGCCAATCTGCAAAACAATCCCGGAGAACTTCTACCTCATTGAGCGCTGCAGTCTCGCCAGGAAACTCATCCAGCACGTCCTTAATCCAATCCAGTACATCGGTATAAGTCCAGCGTGTCGCCTGTTTGGGTCTGTATTCGCGGGATAAACCATGCAGCTTACCCAATGCCTCACCAAAGCTATACACGATCTGGTCATTTAAATCGATACTGCCCATCTGGTTACCGGGAACTCGTTTGAATACGGAGGCATAATACATTCCCCAAGGCGTATGAGCCTCTACCAGCTCTTTTCCTGCATGGGAAGGTACAGCTTCCATGGCACCATATTGGTTTAGTTTAAGATAGGACAGGAACTCTAGCTCCGCTGCAAGATTGGTTTGATTTTTCTCCTCTACAGGGGCAAAACGAAGCAAGTGAACCTTTCCCTGATCCCTGAACGGATACACGGCATTGGAGGATATACGATAATACTGGAACATGTCCAGTGACTCCGGATCATAACTCCAGTTTTTCAAAATCATCTCGGCGAGATCGTTATTATGGAATAAATATTTAAGTTTTAACATGGGCATATCTCCTTAGTGGTCATTTAATATAGAACGCTATTAGAGTTCCGAATCCTATTTTTGCGCGCAAAAAGCCGCAGGCTATGCCTGCGGCTTTAAAAATTCTAGGTACACGAGGATTATTGCATAAGCAAATAAACCTCGTGTACACCAGGAAAAATGAGCAGTTATATCCCTATATGTCGGCAGACTTCAGATCGTCACATTAGCAAACTCCAAATGCTTCGCCATGTGTCCGTTGCTCTGCCGGATCTATTCAGTTCGTAATCACCTTAATTGTTGTTGTCACACTTTGCATCATCTTAGCCCGTCGTTTCATGACGCTCACTCCTTCCGAAAAACAAGTCATTTCCATAATACTCCATCAGATGATTATCGGCAACGAATATCAAGACTGTGTAACAACCATTCGCTCTACGGTCTCGGTGTTCTCCTTATACCAAACCATAACGACATCTCCCTCTTTCAGATCAGACACCTGAATGGATGAATTAGCATTTTGGTTGTTGCCTGGGGTACCCACGCCCATGCCTTCCGTGATATCCACATCCTCACTGATGTTCAATTTCATTTCGATGCACGTATCTTTCATATCCATGCTTCCGCCTCTGGAGGCGCCTGATCGTCTTCCATTTCCATTATTGGAATCTGTGGATGAGTTATCCTCCACTTCAAGCAACGAGATCGTGACGGTACTCCCTGTGGCAGAGATCACTCTGCCTGTAAGATCGGCATTCATCATCCCCCGCATATCGTCCTGACCGCCTGTTCTGTCATTCATCCCTTGCCCTCCGCCCCTCTGTGTTCCTCCATTCATGCCCGGGCCGCCACCATTCATACCTTGTGCAGAACCGGTATTCGTAATGTTCTGGGCAGTAATTGCATCGCAGGCAGAGAGCAAAACTGAACAGGCCAACAACAAGAGCATAGCCGATGTGAGATAACTATTTTTCCGCATACGGATCACCTTTTTCTCAGGGAAGAACGTTCCCAGCCAAGTTTTCTATGAAACATGAAGTTATACGCATCTTTGAATCCCATGTACGACAATACAACCAGCAGCGGATATACGGGGTAGATATACCTCGATTTAATCTCCCACAGAATGTAGAACCCGATAAATCCGAGAATAACCAGAATCAAAGAGACTTCGTCATACCGCTTTCCACGAATTCCACCGACTAAGCGAATAAAAATAAAACAGTACATCATGAAATTTATCACATAAACGATCCAAAGCACCCCCGTCCGGTAGACGGAATCTCCTTTGAATAAGTCTGTTACCGCATTGGTATAACTGTAGGAGCCGGCAATTCCGCCACCTCTTCCTCCTCCCATACCCGAGGAGCTTTCATTGCCGATGCCATATCGATCCATTTGGTAGGTACCTTCGGTCCACGTCCAAATGATCTTTTTGTAATACATCTGGGCCAAGTCACTTAAGCTGGCTTCCGACAGCTTGCGTTCAATCTCCTGTTTGTACAGTTCTGTACTTTCAGCTTTATTATAATTGGCTTCTCTTTGATAGATCTGGTAGCTCTCCATGTTGTCCCAAAAGCCGAATCGTTCCAGATTAATACCCATGTTCAGCCACATATAGACCGGTGCCGAATTTTCCCCAACAGGTTCACTTACAGCACCTGAAGATTTTAATACCGCATTCTGAGTCCACCCTGGAACGTTAAACAGAATAGCCAGCACGAAGATGGAGGCAATCACTTTCTTGAATCCAATACTTCGCATATTCAGCAGGATGGTTAATATAACAGCAATAAGCACTATCACGCCAATGCTTCGGAAGTAGTTGCCAATCGCGAGCAGAATGGCGGCAATGACGATCGTCTGCCAAGACTTTTCACGTATAAACCGAATCAAAAAGTATAAACAAGACGTTAGAAATGCCGTAGCAATTACATCGTTATAGATCAGGTTGTTCAGGAACAGGGATGGCAGATACGTGGCTGCAAAGATCAGAACTCCGTAATCACGTTCCGCGGACTTATTATTTAACTGTTTATAAATGAGATAAATCATTAATGTCGTTAACGTTGAAAACAAAATATTGAACAGCTTGATCACCAGATAATTATCCGGGAACAGGTACAGCAATGTTTTTAGATACAAGACGGTAGAAATGTTGAACGGGAACATGTGCAGATATCCGCCCGTTTCGAATGATGAATAGTCCTGATCGTAGAGCATGTTCATCGCGAGTGAAAGCACGGTCTGTGAATCATCCGTAGGCACTCGTGGAAATACGAAGATAATTATGATTTGAATGGCCAGAGAACATAGCAGCACCACCGGAACGACAACCTTTGGACTGTATTTGTTCAGCTTCAGGCAAAGGCGGTATAGCCCGATACCCGAAACCAGAAGCAAAGCAATCACCGGGATAAAAATACTCCACTGCTGCGTACCAAGAATCGGATTATCCCCATACAAGGTGTAGTTGTACTGCGCCCGTACAAACAGGGACGAAACGATAAACACGCCGACAAAAACAAGCAGAATGAGATATAGCGACTTATGGATCACCTTAGACATGCCAAAACTCCTTTTCCAGTACAGGATTCGGGAATAGTATAATGCCTCTACCTGAAAAAAGGCTGAATTCAGATTCATGCTTAAGAATACTCATTGGGGGATGATTTCAAGCACAAAAAAGACCGTCCCTTGGATAAGGTAACGGTCCGTATTTCTATTTTTTTGACTTTGTTAAACCTTAATGTTGATATGCAATTGACGAAATCCAAGAGCAGATGTACAAAGATGGGCTTGTTTGTCCGCATTGCGCGCTTCAATGGTGTTTGCAACCAATATTCGCAAAATTATATTTGGCTGGGTTCCGTTATATAGACAACAAGGAATATGAGGATACCTCATCGAATAAGAAAAATATGTTGGTCGAATCGTGCCTGTTTACTGTCACCGACATGAACATAAAGCTTCGGCCTTCTGCTTCTTCTTGTTAAGCTAACGGGCAGGTTTGGGATTAGCAATCCATAAGAAACAACCCAAGTTGAATTAGGGCAAAATGTAGTAACTGTAAAGTTAGATATCCCTCATGCACAAAGGAGAACTGAAAATGAGAAAACTCGTTCTATTTCTTCACGCATCGCTTGACGGTTTTGTAGAAGGGCCGAATGGCGAAATGGACATTGGCTGGGTTGCCTACGATGCTGATTTGGAGAAACACGCGAAAGAAATTCTGAGTACTGCCGACACTGTCATTTGGGGGCGTGGGACTTATCAGATGATGCACAGTTACTGGCCATCTGTGCCTTCGAACCCATCAGCTTCGCAACATGAACGGGATCATGCCGAGTGGATCGAAAAAACAGCCAAAATTGTTTTTCCCACGACGCTGGAGACCGTTGAATGGAATAATGCAAGACTCGTGAAAGAAGATATCGAAGAAGAGATCAATAACCTTAAACAGCAGCCAGGCAAGGATATGGTCATCCTCGGCAGTCCTAGGTTCGCACACCACCTTATGCAGCTTGATTTAATTGATGAGTATAAAATTACGGTTTCTCCCGTACTAATCGGTAAGGGATTGCCATTATTCCAAGGCCTCAAGGAGAAGATCAATCTTAAGCTAATCGAAAATAAGACCTTTGATTCTGGAGCCATAGGTCTCGTTTACCAGACGGTAAGATGACCTTGTCACTTAAGGTGTTTACGCTAACGGTAGACGTTAGCTCAAATTAACCGCCTTTTCACAAAGGCGGTTTTCTTATGGTCACAAATTAGAATTTAACATAGCCATTTTTAAAAAGAGTATAGGACTTTAAGCTAATCGTTGAACATCACTTCTCGTCAATATACTTGATTAAGTCGCCTGGCTAACATTCCAGTCTTCACAAATTTTCCCAAGGGTTTCGATTGTGATCGATTTGACTTCAAAACCCCTCCGTTACCCATTATCCAATGGTATTCAGACGAACTCCTGTTTTCTCTTAGCCAAAGCATACATAGACATACCCTTATCCTTCAGAACTTGTTCGAGAGTGAATTTGATCATCTGAAAACATCCCTTAACATAAATTAGCCTAAAGAGTGAGTTACATTTAAGCAGATTCTGACACCTTGGATTCTTACAATATATGCTATAATCAACAAAGCAATAGAATAGGCTTAAAGGGTCGGTCGGCTACCTCGCCATGAAGGGAGGGATGCCCTGTGACAGTGTTTGAAGCAATCATGTTGATGCTTACCTTTGGTACGCTCATCGTTGCCATTCTGTCCGATAAACACAAATAGACCGCCCCCCTCGCAAAAGGATGCGGTCTATTCATGATCATCTTTCTAAGCGAAGCCCACCGCCCTTAAAAGCGGCTATTGCTCAGAGAGTCGTGTTACCAGCACGGCTCTCTTTGCATTTTACGTCTAATCTGCTCTAATTATACCATACTCAAATCTTTGAAGTCACATATAAACCGTGTTGATCCTCATACAATTCCTATTACTCGTACATATATTTACGGTACTATCCACTACTTCTTTCGCTTCTTTTCCCGAGCCTTTTCCACATTCACTTGCACTCGAAATTCCACGATCCGGCGGATTAATTCTTCTGGCAATGGTTGATCCAATGGAAATTGAACCGACCCTTTGGCTCCTTTATACTGTGAGAGTTCTTCCTTAAACGCTTCGATCCCACTGGCACCCGGGTAAAATCCGATATGCTTGGAGTACGCTGCAAAATGAACCAAGTTCCCATGCTCTGCATATGTTGGCATCTTGTAACTGATCTTCTCCACGGCATTGGGAGCGGAATCGCGAATAATCTGTCTTAATGATTGTAATTTGACCTGTACATCTGAAGGAAATTGCGCGATATATTCATCTACCAGCACATCAAAAGAAGTACTCTCTGACATCTTAAACTCCTTCCACCACGTCCATTCGTGGTACGCTTATTTTTCACAACGTCATGGCTCGGCCATTTCGCATCAAATAATCTTCCTTGGCTTTGTAGTCGGGCATAATACTGCCCAGTCGGCGCCAGAACGAACGATCATGATTCATATGATGGATGTGGCATAACTCATGAATGATCACATAATCAATCACCTCTAGTGGAGCCATCGCCAAGCGGTAGTTAAACGTCAGCTTTTTATCCCAACTGCAGCTTCCCCATTTGGTCGCCGATTCCACGATGTCCACAGACTTCGGCTTCACCTTCAACTCCTGCTGGTAACGGCCGATGCGCTCACCGATCATTCTTTTACACTCGGCAACATAAAACTTCTTCAGATTCGCACGCAAATCCTCTTCCGAACATCCCTCTACGTTAATTAACTCATGCAGCGCATGTTCCTTACCAAAGAGTAGAAACTTCCCTTTGCCTTCCTCTTCATATTCTTTCGCTTGAGGACCGTCCAACGCCTGCTGCATCAGAGCTGATTTCGTCAAAATTACTTCCCCATGTTGCGCAACAAGCTGCCGGATCATGTCTTCGCTGGTACCATTGGGAGCCTTGATTGTGACCATATAGGGTAAATCCATCGTGATGGAAGCTTTCTTCCGTTTCCCATATTCGATGTGACAGTTAATGATGTGATTGTTTATTTCAATAGTTAGCATAACCTGCTCCACTTCTTCCAATATTTCAATTTCAAAATTTGGATTTATTCATTCAGATTGTAACCTATTCAGTAACTCTATGCATAATGTTTAGCGACATTATATATCTCGTATTGAATTTTTATTCATTAATATGTATTATTATAAAATCGTAAGTTAGGAGGATAGATATGACCCCTAGATCGAATCCGGATTACAAAACCATTGAGGAACTATCCCTCAACCATTGGCAGCCCTTATCCACCTTGCTTTTTGACGGATGGGTACTTCGTTTTGCACAGGGATACACGAAGCGTGCCAACTCTATTCAACCCCTCCACTACTCTACCCAAGATGTGCATGAAAAGATCGAGCACTGCGAGCGAATCTACACTTCCAATCAGTTAAGTACCATATTCAAGATTACGCCGTTTATCCAGCCGGATCATCTCGACCAGCTTTTGCATGAAAAGGGGTATGATGTTGTGGATCTGAGCCGGGTTCAGACCCGGAGCCTGGAAACCATTAAGGAGCCTGAGCACTCTGCTGTAAAAATGGACGAACAGTTAACCGGAGAGTGGTTGGATCACTTTTGCAGACTAAATCAGGTAAATGATCTGCAGCGGGGAACGATGGAACAAATGTTGACCAACATCCGTACGCGCACAGGTTTCATCTCGCTGTTCATCGACGGACAAGCCGTTGCTTGTGGATTCGGTGTGGTGGAACGAGGTTATATTGGATTGTATGACATCATTACGGACGCTAACTTTCGGAATCGGGGACTGGCCGAGCAGATGATCCTTCATCTGTTGCATTGGGGAAAAGAGAATGGCGCTACCTCCAGTTACCTGCAAGTAGTTGCTAATAATGCTCCCGCATTAAAACTGTATGCCAAGCTTGGATTCTCGGAAATCTATACATACTGGTATAGGGTCAAGGAAGCTTAGGCTTTCCTACAATCACTCCACCAGCATAAGCCGATGGCTTTTACAAACTTTTCAGTTTATTGAGGTCGGTACCCAGACGCACACTCAATCTGCCGTGCATCCCTTGTGCAGAAGACAAGCTCACATAAAACCAACCCGTTGACCAAGCTTGGTCACTCCAATAAGTATGCTCTTTTCCATCTGCTGGGACAGTATAAGACATTTTTGCGGTTCCAGCAGTAGAGTCTTGGTTGATCGTGAACGTGAACGCTTTCGAACCTGTGTTTTTAAAGCTCACCTTCACATATTTAAATCCCACCGGGATATTAAACTGTTTCGTAGTCGCAGTACCTGCGAGCTCCTCATTATTAATTACTGATAATGCCGTGGATGTAGTGACAACTGTTTCATTATTCATTGATGCTGTTGTTATTACTGTAGTAATGATCGCGGTGGCGGCTAGAACAGCCATTGCCATTTTTGTGATGTGTTTTATGATGTCACCTCCACCTGCTATATCTCTGTATTATACAGTTTAAGAAATCTCTCCTGTGAAAGAGCTGGTTATCAGCTCTGATTGCGCTCCAATTGTTTTTCGATCCCCAGCCTGTCGATCTGAATCCAGTATTCTGCAATTCTCTCATTCTCCACTCGATATACCGCACTCGCCATTTCAATCACGGGCAGGTTGGTCGGCGCATATCCATCCACTTCTCCAACATGAGTACCCACTTGTCTCCAGCGTACATATACTTTATCTCCCTGTGCAAGCAACTCCTGAATCTGCAGCGAAAAATCCCCGTACGCCTCGATCATTTCCCTCACATGATCCGCATAGACGGAGGGCGTTCTTGTGACTGTCACTTCCTCTTCCGAGATCACCTGGTGAGCCAGTACCTGCTCGGCCATCAGTGTATTGGCATAATCAAGATTACGACCCGAGCGCACTTCTTCAAAAAAAGTTCTGACAATCTGTTCTGGTGTCATCCGATCCACTCCATTTTTCGTTTTATCATGCATTGTACCAGAAGGAACTAATACTTACTACGTTATCTGTATCTTAAAAATACTAATTCAATTTATAGAAGTTAGTTGAAATTTTTCAAACTTTCATGAATAAAAAAGAAGGTACTCCGTCCTTTCTGGACGTAGCACCTTTCGTTATCCCAATATTACGGACTAACTGAACCGCCATTGGCGTTCAATGTCTCACCGCTCACATAGCTGGATTCCTGGCTCGCAAGGAACACAAACGCAGGGGCCATTTCAGCAGGCTGTCCTGCACGGCCAAGCGGAGTATTGGAGCCGAAATCAGCAAGCTTCTCTACGGGCTGTCCACCAACCACCTGAAGCGGTGTCCATACTGGACCTGGTGCGACGACGTTCACACGGATGCCTTTGCTGCCGACTTGCTGAGCCAGCGCTTTGCTGAAGGTGTTGATTGCAGCCTTTGTTGTCGCATAATCCAGCAGGATTGGAGATGGCTTGTATGCCTGAATAGAAGACGTGTTAATGATGGAGCTGCCTGGCTTCATGTGTTTCACAGCTGCTTTACAGAGCCAGAACATCGAATAGACATTAGTTTTGAATGTCGCATCAAATTGTTCTGTGGTCAGGTCGGCGATCTGCTCAACAAACTGCTGTTTACCTGCCACGTTGGCGAGGATATCGATCCCACCGAGCTCTTTTACAGCAGATTCAATGAGTTCTTCGCAGTATTTCTCATCCTTGAGGTCACCTGGAATCGCAACAGCCTTGCGGCCTGCCTCTTCGATCAGCTTGACCACTTCCTTCGCATCGGCTTCTTCCTCGGGAAGGTAAGCCAGAACGACATCCGCACCTTCACGGGAAAAAGCGATGGCGGCTGCCCGACCAATACCGCTGTCTGCTCCGGTTACAACAGCTTTACGGCCGGTCAGACGCCCGCTACCTTTATAGCTTTTCTCACCTGCATCAGGTACAGGAGTCATTTCACGTTGAAGCCCGGGCTCCTCCTGCTGCTGCTTCCAATCTGATGTTGCCTTCGGATATTGTGTCGTCGGATCTTGCATGGTGTGCTGGTCTTGATTAGCCATGTACAATTCCTCCTCAGATTAATTTACAATGATCACTACGATCACAGAATAACCTTACGATCGCTGTTATCCCCAGATTTTTTTCTCTCCTCTTATAAGGGGAAAATCCGGGGATAAAGGCGAACACTCCGTTTCTCCAGGTTATTTCCGCGCTCTTCGTTATCATGTAAATTTTAAATTTATTTATTATGTTGTTTTCATAAAAGTTGCACTCTTTCCTTTGTAACCGAGATGGGTGGAATTTAAACTGGCTCTGAATATTTCCATAGCAAACCTTCCGACTTTGAATCTCCAGTGACTGGAGGTTGTATAATAGATCCTGAGGTGATTTCATTGAACCAAAGCAAAGATACATATTCGATCGGTGAAGCTGCCAAAATGATCGGCTCGACTGTCAAAACGATTCGTTATTACGATGAAATCAAGTTGCTCCGGCCCTCTTTTCATACAGAAGGTGGTCACCGTCTCTATACACCGCAAGATGTATGGCGGCTGGAACTTATCACAACGCTTCGCTATTTGAATTTTGGCATATCGGATATTCGCAAGCTGATGTCCGGTGAACTTGGCGTGTCCCAGGCGCTGGATCTACAGATTGAAGCCTTGGAAACTCAAATCGGGACCATGAATTCCATGCTCTCCGTTCTGCAACAAGCGAAACAGCATGAAAAGGAAGATACACTCCATTCCGGACATTCTCTAACCTATGTTTCAAGCCTAGTGGATTCGCTGACCGCCAATGCCCAAAAAAGAAAACAATTCGTTTCGGCCAAAATGGAAGAATCTCAGCTGCTGGATGGTATTCCGCATGAATGGAGAGTTTCGTTTCTGCATTTTTTCGACAAATACATGATGAAAGATACAAAGCTATCTGCCCAACAAACACTGGCATGGAAGGAAATCCAGGAAATCATCAACGATCCGGCCTATATCGCCGATCTGGCCCGCCTTGAACTTCCTTTCTTCACCATGGCGAATCATCCACAGATTGAAGCAGATGCCTGGGTGAAAAAAATGGAGACCCTCCGCATTCGTGCCACTGAAGCTCTGGAGAAACGTTGGCCGTTAGATAGCCCCGCAGTGCAGAGCATGGTATGGGATTTTGTGATGATGTACGCCAGTATTGAACATGCTGGAGATCAGGAAGCATTTTTTCGCAAACAAGCTCGATATATGCTCGACTCCGTAACAGAGCGCATCCTTCGTTTTAACAAGCTCTGCAAGATCGTGAATCCCGAATGGAGCGAGATCGTAGACGGCATTAATCTGTTGCAGGAAGGCATGCGACTGCGATTAAAGCAAATGGAAGAAGACTGAATTTCAGTCCTCTTCCATTTTTACATTCAACCTTTTTTCAATGAATAGGATGTGTGTTCTCCCACTTCACTGTCCAACTGAAGCGGTTGCCCTTTCAGATAGTGGTTAAAGAAGTCGATTGTTGTATCATTTACAATTTGGTGTGCTTTCCTTGCATCTACACCCTGTGACCATTCCAGAATGGGAGATATCAGATAGAGGTCCGAGAAGCTTAAATGTTTGGTATTACTCAGCTCCATCCAGTAGTTCCTTCCCGCGGTCACCGGTTCATAACGTGTATACACTTCTTCGTAGTATTTCTCGGCTTCCGGACGAGTGGTGCCCATAGCTGCAATCTCGTCGTCACTCATGACACTTGTACCTGCAACGGTTGTGTCCGCGCTCATCATGAGAAACGGTTTGCCTACACCTTCAGCAGGAATGCGCTTCTCTCCAAACAATACGCCATCCATGTTCATACCTGCTTTGACACGAGGATCATCCATCAGTATCTGTACGGTTGTTGCCCCGCCAAATGAATGTCCAAACATGCCGATGTTGTCCAGATCCATATGACCGTTAAAACGCCCGTTTGCGTCATTGGCAGCCAGCTTCTCCACTTGATCCAGCACAAATTGCGCATCCTTCACCCATGTCTCGTTGAGCTTGTCCATATAACTGAACTGCAGTTGATCGAAGCCTTCCTTGCCCTCCGATTCAAACTGCGCCACACGCCCATCCGGGAACACCGAGACCAGACTGCTGTACGTATGATTAATGCCCACAACAATATAACCTTGGCTGACCAGTTGCTCCACCTGGAACGTATTTTGGTTTTCATAACCATGCAGGCCATGAGAGAAAAGGATGACCGGATACTTGGCTTCCGCATCAGACAATGATGCCTCCAGAATGGCATGGGTTTTGACTTGACTCAGGCTTGAAAATAAAAGCTTTGGCAGCTTCAGCACATCATTAAAGGCTGTTGCATACACTTTCGGATCATTCACATAAGGAGCCGTTGTTCCCTTGGTGTCTTTATCCGTTGGATACCAGATCTGCACCATCAATTCCCGTTTGTCTCCGGCTGTACTCGTCAGCAATTCCTCCCGGCTCTCGTCCGTCCAATCGTAGGAAACCGTACCGATTCCGTAAGGTCCTGTTGGATTATCAAATGAAAATACCGGAAACAGAAGTGGCAGCCCCATCGTCACGGCAGCATATACCAATACCAACAGCGATGTTCCGATGATTCGAACACGTCCGAATTTCCGCACGACGGCTGATTTTGACCTCTTAGCGATTAACACAATCAGTGGAACCAGGGTGAGCAGATACGCCGGAATCATAGGCCAACGCAATCCCTCAATCACCCCATGAACCAACAATAACACAACCGATATGACCAATCCTCCCCACACCATTTTCCGAGATTTGTTCCGGTTCCCAATCAACCACATTAGCATTACTACATTGAAAATAAGATAGATCCATTCCAGAGTTCTCATTATTCCTTGCCCCCTTCTCTGCCACAATTAAAATTAAAATATATCGTGCAGCAGCTCTTCTATCTCCAATCATAAAACCTCCAGTTACAGGAGATTCAAGGGTGATTTTTGAAAACAAAAAAATGCACTCCCTGTATGACACTGGATCTCCCGAAGGTTCTCCTATGTATTCAAGGAATGCAAGTATGATATTACGGTATTAACATCAACATTTTATAACATAAGGCTAGTGATCTTCGCCTTCATCTACCCTCTGTCTGTTTCCTATGCCAAATACGAAATATCCGATCACAACGATCGCCATAAATGTAGCCCCGACAATCAGGGGTAACCGCGTATCCGGGTTAAATGCCATACCGATAATGACGAGCGCCAGATATACGATGATGATATAGTTGCTGATTGGGAACCATTTGGATTTAAAATTGTGATCTCCCATCTCATTGCCCCAACGCTTTCTGAACCTGAACTGGCTGAAGGCCAGTGCGAACCACGGAACCATCCCCGGAAGAACACTTGCGCTATAGATGTACAGGAACAGTTTGGAGTCCGGCATCAGATAGTTGAGTACCACACCCACCAGCAGCAAAGAAATCGTGATGATAATACTGTTGCGGGGAACCCCGCCTTTAGACAACTTTTTGAAAAAGGCCGGTGCCTGTCCATTCTCCGCAAGCGTGTAAAGCATACGTCCTGCACTATAGATCCCACTGTTACATCCCGACATCGCCGCGGTAAGCACGACAAAGTTGATAATTCCCGCAGCAGCGACAATCCCGACTTTGGCAAACGTCAGTACAAACGGACTTCCCGTCTCTCCCACTTCATTCCAAGGGTACAATGTCACGATGACAAAGATGGCCCCAACGTAAAAAATGAGAATACGCCACACGATGTTTTTGATCGCTTTACGCAGCGTGATCTTCGGATTTTCTGCTTCACCTGCCGTAATCCCTACCATTTCAACGCCCTGATAAGCAGCCGTTACGATACACAGGGCAAAGAGGAAACCTTTGATCCCTCCTGGGAAAAATCCGCCATGGCTCACCAGATTCGATAGCCCAATGGGCTGTCCTCCATTCCCCCAGCCGAAGAAGATCAGTCCGGATCCAATCACGATCATGAAGACAATCGCCGTCACCTTGATCAGTGCAAACCAGAATTCGAATTCTCCATAGTACTTTACCGCTGCCAGATTCGCTGCCGCAATAATGAGCACGCCAGCCAAGGCAGGCAGCCATTGTGGAATATCTGGGAACCAGTAGCCTACATAAATCCCAATCGCGGTGACTTCTGCCATACCAACCGTTACCCAGAGGAACCAGTAACTCCAGGCAGTCAGGAACCCGGCGAGTGGACTGATATACTTATGAGCAAATGTGGCAAATGAACCTGTGACAGGCTCCTGAATCAACATTTCCCCCATAATACGCATGACAAAAAAGATAATGATCCCGGCCAACAAATAGGCCAGCAGCACCGAAGGACCTGCCCATTTGATCGTACTTGCCGATCCCATGAACAATCCGACCCCGATCGTACCTCCGAGTGCAATCAGCTCTACATGGCGGGGCTTTAGCCCTCTAGATAGTTGCTTTGATTCCAAACGATTCTCCCCTTTTCACATTCACATTAACGCAATGCAGAATTACTTCACCAAATTGTACGAGATGTGCCGCAGAAATACAACAAGGAATGTAAGGAAGCGGATTCATCGAATAAACAGGCAGCAGGCCATGCAAAACCAGAATAACCAAAGCATTCAATGCTTGTCCCCGTACATACTCATTTGCCTTAGTGTTCTCAATTAAGCCGTACAACAAATTAGCATCCCCATCATATATAGACGCAAGTACTCGTCCAATCCCCTCCGTGTGAAGAAGCTTCGAACAGAACGATAATTCCAGATTATATGGAGGTAGGCTCCAGCAAACTTTGCCGTTCAGCAACGGCATCTTCTCGCGACAACACAGCACATTCACGAAAAGCAAAATGCTTGCAGCCTAGGCACTTCTGGTGATTCAGATGCTGTAATGCATAATTGATGGCTTCACCGGTATGCTCAAACATGTGATCAGGATGAATGCGCTCCATTAAACCCGTTTTCCTCATCATCTCCAAGGGCTGCGCCTGAACGCCTGAAAACAGTATCATGCCACCGCATCGCTCAAAATGCTTCACCAAACTGGCAAGGTTGGCTTCACCTGTTGTATCCATAAAAGGAACCTTCCCCATACGCAGCAGCAGAATACCTGGTCTTTGATGAATCGAATCCATCACCGATTTCTCAAACACATCTGCCGCTCCAAAAAACAAAGGGCCTTCAATCGTATACATACTGATCTGCGGACAATCATGCCCTTCATGAACCATATGCGCCATAACCTTCTCATGCTTGTGATCGGGATCAGGCAGCACTTTGGCAACCTTCAGCATCTCGCTCATGCGCTTCACGAATAGAAGGACCGCCAGGATCAACCCCACCTCCACAGCGGTGGTTAGACTCGTAAAAACGGTGAGCAAAAAGGTAATGAGCAGTACGAGTGAATCACTCGTTTTGGTTTTCATTACATGTATGAACGATCTCCGCTCACTCATATTCCAGGCAACCAGCATCAGCACCGGGGCCATACTGGCAAGTGGGATGTGGGACGCATATGGTGCGAAGAGAACAAGCACCAGCAACACAACAACGCCGTGAATAACGCCAGAAAATGGCGATACTGCACCGGATTTAATATTCGTTGCCGTACGCGCAATGGCCCCTGTTGCTGGAATGCCGCCGAATAGCGGTGTCACCATATTCGCGATCCCCTGCCCAATCAGCTCCCGATTGCTGTTATGACGGCTCCCGGTCATGCCATCCGCAACAACAGCTGATAAAAGCGATTCGATACCGCCCAGCATGGCGATGACAAAAGCGGGCTGCAGCAAACTCACCACACGAGCCCATGTGATCTCTGGAATATGAAACTGGGGTAGCGCTCCTGGAATAATACCGAAGGTCGAGCCAATCGTAGCCACCTGATCCTTGAAAAAGAGTGCAGCCACGACGGTGGATAGAAAAAGACCGACCAGCGAGGCTGGTACCTTTGGTGCAAACTTTGGCACAAGCAAAAGAACAACCAGACAAATTCCAGCTGTCAACAAACTGTATATATTAATCGTCGAGATATGTACACCGATTTCTTTCATATTGGACCAGAAATCCTCGTGCTTCTCGATGCCGCTCAGCCCCAGAAAATTCGCAATTTGCCCACTAAAAATAATCACAGCAATACCCGCCGTAAATCCAATGGTCACGGGTCTTGGAATAAATGTGATCAACGCGCCAAGCTTGAAAACGCCCATAAGTACAAGCATCAATCCGGCCATTATCCCGGCAATAAGCAGATTTTCGTATCCATACTGCATGACAATGGCGAAGAGGATCGGAATAAATGCACCCGTTGGACCACCAATCTGGAATTTGGACCCCCCCAGCAAGGAAATGAGAACGCCCGCGATAATCGTTGTATACAGACCATACTCGGGTTTGACTCCGGAAGCTATCGCAAACGCCATTCCGAGCGGGATCGCAATAATGCCCACGATCAGTCCGGATAACAGATCCTTGCGAAAAGCGGAAGCATTGTATCCTGCAAATCTCCCCATCCATTTCATCGGTCTTAACCTTCTTTTCTTTATATATTTGAATATTTGAATATAATAAAAAGACTACTCCGGTCTGTGCTCTCTGTCAATCGTAATGTTCAAAATAGTTACCCTCATAAAACGCAAAAAACAAGAAGTTACCTGAACTTGCTTCCGGTTCCTCTTGTTTAATGTGTTTAAGTATCTTTTCGAATGTCTTCCAGCATGGAAATGGCATCAACCAAATGATTATCAAAAATCTTTTTAGCAACGGCCAGCAGGTCTTTAATCAAAGGGTCGCGAAGCGAATAAGTAACTGTCGTTCCTTCTTTTAATCCCTGGACAACGTTTTTGCTGCGCAATACAGCCAACTGCTGCGAGACGGCGGAGCCTTCCGATCCCAGAATGCTTTGCAGTTCATTCACATTTTTCGCCCCATCGCTCAGCAGCTCCAGAATCTGAATTCGCATCGGATGCGCCAACGCTTTGAAAAAATCCGCTTTAAACTGTTGTATGCTCTGATTCATACGCTATGCCCCTTCAACCAAACTTTTGAAGATGCAAATATCATAACATATAACATATTGAAAGGAAGTAGAAAGGAAATGTAATGCTCTATGTCGTCCGTGAAGGGTTCATTGGTCGGATTTTAGCCGTAAAGAATCTAAAGGAATCTATAGGCAGCCCTGAGCTGTTTTCTTAATTATCCTAAAGGCAGATGAACCATCACCGTCGTCCCATCACCTTCCTGGCTTTTCATTTCGACGGTTCCGTGATGGAGCATCACAATTTTCTTGACGATCGCAAGGCCCAGACCGTTACCGCTGATGCTGCGGTTTCGCGACAGGTCTGTTTTATAAAACCGATCAAACACATACTCCAGCTGCTCTGGCGCTATTCCAATGCCCGTATCCGTTATCATGAAGTGAATTTCATTAGCTACCTGGTTCGTCCGTATGTGAATATGCCCGCCTGCTGGCGTAAACTTGATGCTGTTCCCCAGCAGATTCATCCAAACCTGATTAAGCTGATCCCGATCTGCTGTAACTTGAATCGGTTCTGCCAACTCCAGATGAACCTGAATATTTTTGGTGGACCACTGCGGCTCGCAGGTAACGATAATTTGCCGAATTTGCTCATCAAGATTATAGGTAGCAGCCTCGAATGGATGATGATCGGAGTCCAGAGATGCAAGCTCCAGCAGATTATCGCTAAGTCTGGATAGCCGTCCACTCTCCGTAATAATGATATCGAGGTAATAGTTACGATCAGTTTCGGCAACCAGACTACTATTTTTCATCGCCATGGCAAAACCGGAAATAGAGGTCAGCGGGGTTTGAATCTCATGAGATACATTGGAAACAAAATCCTGTCTCATCTGTTCTAACTGTTTGAGCTCACTCGCCATCTCATTAAAGCTGTGTGTTAAAGCTCCCATTTCGTCCACACGTTTCGTTTGGATTTCCACGTCAAAATCACCCTTCGCCAGCCGTTTGGTTGCACGAGTCAATACCTGAATCGGTTTCACCAAGTACCTTGCAGCAATAAGAATACAAAGGCTTCCGATAAACAGGGCGAGTAATAATACCAGGAAGACCATCCGATTAATGATATTTTCGTTCTGCGGGGAATATTGCATGAACACGGCTTGTGGCTCCCCTTGGAATGGGAAAGGAAGACCGATAAAGGTCTGATCCACCTCAGCCGGAGAACGATAGACCTGACCCTGCAATACCATTTGAACCAGCTCTTGTGCAATTTGAACGGTCTCCGTATTGTCCAGATCATAGTATGTTACGTTGCCGGAAACGTCATATAGATGAATGGGATAGGTGGATATCTTCACCATACTTTTAATGAATGCCTCCCGGTCCTCCGGGTGTGTTTGTTCATAGAGACGTATCATTTCCTCACCTGTTGCAATCATGTCATTCTGACCGAGATGGTTTACTTCTTTTTTGAACAGAAAGAGCCCTATGAGGAAAGACGACAGCAGGCTGAAGATAATGACAACCAGAAATGTGAAAATGATGCGAACGTATAAGGTCTTGATCATGTGATCACTAACCGGTAGCCCAGACTGCGGGCCGTTTCAATCTGAAAATGGTGGACATCACCAGCAAATTTTTCCCTTAATCGCTTAATGTGAACGTCAACCGTTCGGTCATCCCCTTCATAGTCGCTCCCCCAGATTTTCGTAATTAGCTGTTCCCGGGTAAATATCTGCCCAGGCTGATTCGCCAGCATGAACAGCAATTCGAACTCCTTTAAAGGCAGATTGAGCGTCTCCTCCCCTCGAATCACTTGAAAGCTGCGGCGATTCAGTGTAATGCCCCCCAATTGAATCGTTTGGGAAGAGACAATCAGATACCGTTTCAGCAATGCTTTCACTCTCATCACAAGCTCCAGTGGATCGAAGGGCTTCGTCAAATAATCATCTATTCCAAGCTGGAATCCCTTCACTTTCTGAGCCGATTCCCCTTTTACCGTAACCATCAAGAGCGGCATATTCAGATCCATGCGCCGGATCTCCCGGCATAGTTCCCAACCATCCAATTTTGGCATCATAATATCGAGGATAACCAGATCAATTGGGGATTTCTCAACAATATCCAATGCTTCTGCACCGTCTTTAGCCACCACGATCTCAAATCCCTCATTCCGCAAAAACAAGGTGATCAGCTCACGAATGTGCACATCGTCGTCCACGACAAGGATTTGGGTCATATCAAATGCATGCCTCCAATATATTTCTTCTCCTCTTCCACCTGGGTGGAGGGTTCAACCAAAATGCCAGCCCAACAGATTCCAATGATAGAAAAATAAACATAAGGTTACTGCTGCTAGAGTTACGAACGTATAGTACACACGCTTAGGTAACGTCCAATATTTGTTTTTCCATGCCATAACGTTCATCGTTACGATTGCCACACTCCATCCCACAAGAATCAGAGGCATGAACAGATAAAGACGTAGAGATAGTGGAATATGACTGAGTCGATCGATCAGATCTAAGTTCATCACCAGAAGTGTAGCTCCCAAGGTCACCAATGACCACACGGACGTAACTACCGACAGCAGGACTGCCCATTTCTGCACCCTTGGCATCGCTTTGATTTTGCGTCTACGATAAACAGCTCCCAGTAGTACGGTAATGAACAGAACGGCCGAGATACCGAGCAACGGAAGCCAGAACTTCGATTGATTAATTAACAGGGTTGGCTCCAGTGGCATGGGGTTGAGTATATCCAGAAACAGATACGTGACCTTGCCCTCTGTATCCGTACGGAATCCCATCTGATGCTTCCCGCCGACTTCCTGGAATAGATTCACTCCAATCGGAGTGTATACTTGCTGATCTGCACCACTTCCAATCGACAGCCGGTTATCCGAAACCTCAATATTGATCTGAGTCAGAAAACTGAAAAACTTATCGATCTTCGTGTGATTACGACGTGTAAATTGATATGAGCCAGCATATTTCTCCAGAGGCTCCCCTAGTTCAATAGAGGTTGCAGCAGGCTGCTTCGTCATATGGGCAGGATAGTAACGATCAAAGAAGGCTTGCGCCAATCCTCCTGCTGCCGTTCCACCGTCCCCTCCACTATAGGAAACAAATATGCCGACTTGTTGGTCTGGTACAAGATAGAGCGCTGTATTAAATAGCTCGTCGGCACCTCCATGAGAGATCACACGCAGTCCATTCATATTCAACTCATAAAAGCCCAAGTCCATGGCGGGTAAACGTTCGTCAAACTGGAACGCCGGGGAATGCATAAGCCTGGCGGTTTCCGGCTTGAGAATTTGCTTATCCTCATATCGTCCGTCCTGTAAATGGGCAATCATGAAATGAGCCATATCATTCGCCGAGACACTGCCTGATCCTGCTGGTCGGAAGCCGCCTTCAAACGTAGGGCGCTTGGTTACATACTCGCCATTGGCTCGGGCATATCCAAGTACGGCATAGGGCTTCAACGATGCCGGAACAGGCTCCTCCACCGTAGCATACTTCATGCTCAGCGGATCAAATATATTTTTCCGTATATAGTCATTATAAGCAATGCCACCAACTTCTTCGACGATAAGTCCCGCGAGTGAGGCACCATAGTTGGAATAGGCCATCATCTCGCCTGGAGGCATGACCCGTGCTGGCATATGGTTTGCCATTGTTTCTGCAATGGAAACGGGGAGCTTCTCTGGATCGGTGGTAATCTGATATCCAACACCGCCTTCCTCAAAGCCTGCCGTATGGGTCATGAGATGACGTAATGTAATTGGTTCCGCATAGGTTGGTGGTATTTTCACCGTTTTCAGATAGGTGTTAACGTCAGTATCCAGATCAAGCTTTCCCGCCTCAACCAGCTGCATCACCGCGGTCCATGTGAACAGCTTTGTGGTCGACGCAATCCGAAACAGGCTGGTTTCGGGATCAACGGGTTTATTTTCTTGGATGTTCGAATGTCCGTACCCTTTGGATAGCAGAATCTTCCCATCCTTCACTATCGAAATGACTGCGCCCGGAATCTGTAAAGAATCCATTTGAACATCCATAATCCCATCAATGAATGCTGCTAGCTGTTCTTTGTTATCCAGGTTAACAGCGACTCCCTTCTCTTGTGTACCAGAACTCAATCCGGAAGAGTAAGCCTCTGCTGATACGGGAGCTTTAATCCCTAACCAAGTTGCCCCTAGCGTAGCACCCAACAATACCAGTAACATCATTTTGCAAACCATTTTCCTTATCGACGATGACATAACAAACCTCCACCACTCCGTATATTTTGTGTTGATCACTGTTCCTCGGCTTTCTTTCGAGAGCATATCAAGAACGTATGAACGGAGCGTGAACCCTTTAGTCATATTTTGCCAAATATAATTGGCTTTAGTAAGATAGGGGAAGGTTGAATAAGAAGGGGAGAATGGATATGCCTGACTTTTTACTAGTCTTGTTTTTGTTTAATTTATCTTTATTTCTACTGCACGAAATGGACGCCATTAGACGATCTGAGTGGAAATTGTTTATCGTGCTGAAAGATATGGAAGATGAAAAAGCCTATAAATGCTTCACATTCGTTCACCTACCACTCTACACCGTCATACTCGCACTGCTTTTTAGCTCATATCAAACGATTACGTTCTGGGTGCTGGATATATTTTTCATCATCCATGCGGTACTGCACCTATTTTTCGAAAAACACCCTCGTAATGAATTTAAGAATTCATTTTCCAGATCATTTATTTACCCCATGGGGATTATTGGGGCCATCCATTTGTTAGCGTTATTATTGTAATTTCATTAGATCTTCCACTGAGAAATAAGAAACCGTATGATCGCCTAAAGCGGTCATTTTTTGTATACTCTTTTCCGCTATTTACAACTGTATTTTATTGGTATATATTATAGCCGTCAGGAATGTTAACGCTAACATAAACTGAAAAAAGGAGGATGTCTCCATCCATTTTCGAAAAGGTTTTCGTTTTAGTGAGGGTACCCTTTAAAACATTTCATTTTGAAAGGATGAGGTATCGATGAAAAAACTTAGCAGCACCTTGTTTGTGTTTTTTATGGGCATATCCCTTATGTTCGGCCTGACCGCATCGGCTAATCCCGCCATCGTAAGTTATGGAGGCAGCTATTCCAATACGCTCACTGCTGGTCAAGGATACGCCTACATTCTCCCTAATGCCAAAACCACCGGTACAAGCGTAAAAATTACGGCTTCCGCAGCCAATGCACTTCAACTGCACTACTACTGGAGCTACAATAATACGACAATCGACCTGGGGACAGCCATCGTAAACAACAACAATTACACTGGCGGTTCAGCCTACTACAATCCTGGCACTCTGGTCACTGTGGTAGAACGCGTACCAGCATCCACGACGTTGTACCCTTCCGTATCCTATACCATTTCTTTCAATTAACAATACAACGAACACATAGTATCTATTCTTATATGCAGATTCAAATACATGAACTCTTTCAGTTTAATCAAAAATGCACCTCTTAGAAGTACAAATTGGAGCCTGCCAAGGAATCCATAAACTTCTGTTGGGGTGCTTTTTTTCTGTGAACGGTGAGGCCCCATTTATAGTAAACTGGAGAAAAGGTCTAATCATTCGGGAGGTCTGCTTATGCAAGAGCAACATGCTGCACGAGTCGAATTATTCGTTACCAACACTCAGATCATCAAAAAATCATTCAAATGGCAAAATGTGATGATGCACCGTCTGGCGGCCCTTTTATATGCAGCGGAAAATAAACAAGCCGATGGCGAGGCCATTCGTCAAAGTCATGAATTGATTAAGCAAAACACCAATCTCTTTTCGGCCTTCAGGGGAAATTCGGCGATCAGCGTCGCCACCTTGCTCTCGCTTACAACAGATCAGGAAAAGAAACTGGAAGACACCCTTCTTATCTATGATCTGATGAAAAAAGTCAAATTTCGTACGTCCGATTACCTGGTTATTGCTGCCTATCAGATTGCAGCTCACGCGGCGCCTGACCAATTCGAGCTTAAGGTCGAACGAGCCAAAGCATTTTATGATCACATGAAAGCCCAACACCGCTTTCTTACCGGACAAGACGATTATATTTTCGCTGCCATGCTGGCCCTTTCCGATCTGGATGTAGAATCTGGTGTGACCCGTATGGAGCAGCTCTATGCTGAGTTAAAACCTGAGTTCTCACCGGGCAATAGCGTGCAGGCATTAACCCAAGTGCTGGTCCTAGGAGATGATAATCCGGAGGCAGGTGCCCATGTTCTAGCGTTAAATGAGGCATTCCGCAGACGGGGAATAAGACTAGACAAAATGTACACCCTGCCGGCTCTGGGGATCCTCTCCTTACTGCCCGCTGACATAGATACGCTAGTAGAACAAGTTGAGGAAACGTATGAATGGTTACGCACCCAAAAGGGCTTCGGTGCCTGGTCAATTAACAAACAGGAATTGCTGCTGCTCTCGTCCTCGCTGGTGGCAGTGCAATATGTGGAGGATCTTCGAAATGGCGTTCTGACCACGACGGTCTCCACGAGCATCACCAACATTATCATCGCACAACAGGCCGCCATGGCCGCTGCTGCAACATCGGCTGCCGTCGTAGCTTCGACTTCATCGAACTAAAGGTCATGAAATTCATCTTACAAAATAAAACAGGCCCTCTGGAACCATCCAGAAGGCCTTCTACCTTTGAATCCATCATTGTTGTTAGTCATCGCTACTAAACAATTCCTGTGTCACGAAATTCCTCAATGAAACTATCCAGCCAATCCGAACCATAGTCCAGTGCACCCATATCACTTTCGATAAAAGCAACATCCAGACCCATCACCCAGAATCGGCGAGCGACAATAAAGAGATCAACAGCCTGTTCATCTTCGGCAGAGAAGCTTCTAACCGAACGATAACCTGCCATGAGCGCACTCCATAACGCTACTTTTTGCTCACCAGACTGTCTCTTCCGAGCCTTCACCTGCGCCAGATCGTAGGCACGCCAGCCTTTAGCTGCCCACTCGAAGTCATAATGGATGAACTGATTCCCCTGCTGAAAAGCGTTATTGTTCCCATGCATATCGCCATGACACAGCCCCGTGTCCAAACCTTGTTTGGATGCAACGCCGATGCGTTCTTTTAACTCTCTAGCAAACGTATGTAGGAATGATGATGCTTCATTTTTTTCACCGATGTAGTTAATGATTCGTTCAAGAGGCTCGTCAATTAGCAACTTCGTATCCAACTCATACCGCGGCTGCTCCAATACCACTTGGTCCATCGCCTTATGCAGCTCAGCCGCAGACTGACCAAAAGCGTAACATGACTGTTCATCCTCAAGGTTGTTCTCCGTACCCTCAATATACCGAAACATCACAGCAACCCGCTTGCCTTCAGTGGCCTCCAACACAGTATATCCAGTATGATCTTTCTTCTCGATGTACTCTCCAATATCGGTATGTACAGATGAACCTAAAATGCCCTTTAATTGAGATAACAGGGACAGTTCGTAACGTACATCATTTTCCGTAATTTCAGTACGGTAGACACGAAGAATATACATGCCAGAGGAAGTACGTACCCGGTAGGTATCATTTAACCCTCTCAGCCAGAATAAACATTCTTCCCACGGTCCGATGTCATACTGATCACTCAATGCAAATTCCAGATATTTAGGATTGAGCACTGAACGTAAAGCAGTCGGTTGGTTGAACATATGTATGCTCCTTCAGTTTATATTCCTAGAATTTAGTATCATTCGTGATTGAGGCCCAAACTCCTTTCTTAGAGTAATCCAAGAGGATCTCAACTATTAAACAAAAAGACGCGGAACAAATGCTCCGCGCCATGCTGATTCCGTTAATAACTTTATTTAATCATGAGACTAATTAAGGATTTAGTGCCAGTACATCATTACTAAAAGCATCTTTGTACTGAGAAAACAATCCGGTATCAAATTTATAATCCTCATCATTAGCTGTAGGTTTATTATCCTTTAATGTGTTATACAGAATGTCAGTCTCATTTGAAAGCTTGGTCCACACTTGCTTCAGATCGTCATACTTTGGATCTAACCCTTGTATGTATGTGCCATACTCCGCTTTCTTTTCCATAGATTTACCTAGACGCTCAATTAAGAAATCAATATCCGTTGTCTGGCCTAAAGCATCAGTCCCACGCCTAGTATACGAACTAATGTTTACAAAGCCGTCATTCCAGATATCCATAGTTAGAAAGTTATTAATCTCTCTGAGTTCAGATTCAACAGTCGGCGGCTCTACTTCTGACGAAGATTCTGTGATATTTCCAGAATTCACAATAGTATCTTTTAAAAGCTCTCTCAATTTTTCCTCATCTGTTTTTTCTTTACCTGAACATGCTGCAATTACAATTAGAAAAACTAAAAATAATCCAATCAAAATACTTCTTTTGTTCCATTTTGACACTGGTAATCCTCCTTTTTATCAGTTATTTATTTCCTTATTCATTATCGGCTTCTTTCATAATATTATGAATAATTCTGTCTCTTTTTAACGATTATCTAGTAATATTTTCATTATTTATTTTTAAAACCCTTACTTTCGAACAGGTATGCTCTTACTTTTTTCTATGATTCTTATACGCTAGCGAGTAATGTTATCATGTTAAAACATGCTTCTTTTCATTTCAATTTCACAGCCTTGACCTTGAAGTATACTTCAGGCTTTATACTGTGGATATCATACTTTATGGATGAGAGGCGGCGCACAGATGAGTGTGAATATATATAACAAAAAACGCTCTATTAAGAGCTATCTATTAGAAAAATACATCGGAACTTTAGATAGCAAGAAGAATTTATCCACGCGAGAAAACACCCTGAAGCACTTGGAGCACATGGGTGTAGAGAACAATAAACCTTATGAGCTGGGTAAGGTTAAATTAATCTCCTCAGTAAATGAACGTTCCTTTGAAGACATGCAGGTATTTACTTTAAATGACCAAAGTTCCCCTGAACAACGGGTAATTCTATATATACACGGCGGCGCTCATACGCACCAGCCTCTAACCTTTCATTGGAAGTTCATGGACCGCATCGCACAATCGTTGAATGCCAAAGTTATAGCACCCATCTATCCCAAAGTGCCTCATTTCAACTATCAGCATACTTATCCAAGACTCTTGAACTTATACCGGGAAATCATTGAATCGATAAAGAGTCCTGCACAACTTACCATTATGGGAGATTCAGCGGGCGGAAATATTTCGCTCAGTTTCGCACATTACATTAAGATGAATCTTCTTCCTCAACCCAAAGATATCATTTTGTTATCTCCATGTGTGGATATGGTTCTGGACAACCCGGTAATATTCGACTATGAGACCCGAGATCCGATGCTGGCTGTGGAAGGCTATGATGTAATTCGGGGAATATGGGCGGCAGATAAAGATCTGGATGATCCACTGATCAGCCCAATCTACGGAGATTTCAAAGGACTCGGAAAGATTACCATTTTCATCGGAACCCATGAAGGTTTATTTCCCGACAACATGAAGCTCGACAAACTGCTTACCGACCAGGGCATTGACCATAATACCTTTGTATATCCCAAAATGAATCATGTCTTTGTGCTTTACCCTATTCCTGAAGCCAAGGATGCAGAGCGCAAAATCATTAATATTATTAAGCAATGATCACATGAATTGCATATATGAGACTACTACTGAAAAAAACCAAGGAAAATCTCATTCAGCACTTGTAAATTGTATTATTCCGGGTATAATACTCGGTATATAGAAAAGCGTAGCTGACTGGAGTGAATAACGCCATGGATTCTTTGACACAAACTTGGGTTAACGATTATTTGGACTTATATAATTATGCCCGTACCATAGAAGACTTGGAATGGGCTGAAGATATTCTCAGGAAGCTTCAAGATCAGAAGGACGCGTTACTGGAGGAAGAACGAAAAGCTATACTGCTCCGTGAGCTGCTTACAAGCTACGACCGAATCAACAAACAACTGATAGACATTTTCAGCAAGCTGAGAGTCGCTTCAGAGGGTTACCAGACTGAGTCTTTACAGGAGCAATGGTTCAAATTAAAGCTAATGCGGATTGATGTCTCTCGGAAGATTCTTCAATATAAATAGAATAAATAACAAAAAAAGCCGGTCTGCAGTTCGTCCGCTTAACCCGCCTTGATTAAAGGCTTACTATTCTTTTGATGCGTACAGTCAACTGTTCCGCACATATGTAAAGCCCGCCAGCTTTACATGAAATGAACGATCGATAATTACATGGATGCTTTCTTCATGTTGCTCATCATGCCCATCATTGTGGTCATCATTTCGTCGCATTCTTGCATACAGGACATCATTTTATTCATGTCCATGCCTTCCATCATGCTTTTGTCTTCCATGCATTCCATCATCATCTTCATGGATTTCATCTTGCACATCATTTCTTCCATACACATGTTCATCATCATGTTCATACACATATTTTCCATTTCAACTTCCTCCTTTTCAAATATAGTAAACTTCCTTTTTTTAGCATAAACGATTCCCCACTTAAAAGCAATCTTTTTCCTCTTGCCTTTTCTGTAGTATCGTTGTATAATACGCACTTCACTTATCAATCCAGTCGGAAATAAAGGCTTTTGTGGAGAGATGATCTCTCCGCGAAGGCCTTTTTCACGCCTTCCTAAGTATTGAATAAATGGATTATCTATCAAATTTATCCTTGTTCAGCAAATGTGTGTCCTTTACAATAACTTTAGAAATTCCCGTATATCGATTTCTTTATCGAACAACATCCATATATGGTATAGCAATTCCTTAATTACGATATAAGCTCTTACTTGAGTTTATATAAAAAAAATGATACAGGAGGCTATCAAATGTTCAGATTCATTTTACCGTCTTCCAAGCTAGTATTGATTTGCTGTCTGCTGGTGCTTACCACGGTAAGCATGCTGTTCAACAGTCCAAAGGCGTTGTCACATGGTTACGTAGAAGGGCCAGCGAGCCGAGCTGCACTGTGTGCTTCGGGAGTCAATCAAGATTGCGGCAGTATCGTGTATGAACCCCAAAGCCTGGAAGCACCTAAAGGCTTCCCTACCGCAGGACCTACGGACGGCCATATTGCAAGCGCTAACGGCGTTTTCCCTAAGCTCGATGAGCAATCTGCTACACGTTGGTCGAAAGTGAATATGTCTAGTGGCAATAATACGTTTACTTGGAAGCTGACAGCTAACCATTCAACGGCAAGCTGGAAATATTATATTACGAAAACGAACTGGAATCCGAATGCACCTCTATCCCGTGATTCGTTTGACCTGACACCGTTCTGTTCAGTTCCCTATAATGGCAGCCAACCACCATTTAGCTACACCAACTCATGCAACGTACCCGAACGTAGCGGTTATCATGTCATTCTAGCAGTCTGGGAGGTTGCGGATACTCCCAACGCTTTCTATAATGTCATCGACGTAAACTTCTCCGGGACAAACCCGGTTGATAATGTGGCACCAACACCTCCAGCTTCACTTGTGGCAACTGCAACTGCTGCGACCAGTACATCCTTATCGTGGAAGGCTTCCTCAGATAATGTAGGCGTAACGGGGTATAAAATTTACAACGGGACTACCTTAATAGCAAATGTATCCGGCACAACTACAAGTCATACTGTTACGGGGCTGACAGCAAGCACGGCCTATACCTTTACTGTCAAAGCGGTCGACGCAGCAGGTAACGAATCTGCAGCAAGCAATACTGTAAGCGTTACCACAACTGCACCTCCTGCTAACGACACTACCGCACCTACATCTCCAGGCGGGCTGCATGTGATGGGAACACCAACCGCTTCCAGCATTCAGCTGATGTGGACGGCATCTACGGATAATGTAGGGGTAACAGGATATAAAATTTACAACGGCTCTACTTTAGTTACAACGACATCCGGCACAGCAACATCCTATACTGTAACTAATCTTGAAGCAAACACGACTTACAACTTCTCGGTTTATGCTGTTGATGCGGCAGGCAACCAATCTGCTGCTAGCACGATTAGCGGTAAAACAGCCGCAGCTGCTACTGCACCGGCATGGGCAGCTAATACTCAATACACAGCGGGTACAATCGTGAGCTACAATAACCTAACGTACAAATGCCTCCTTACACACAAGTCTCAAGTGGATTGGATCCCTTCGGCAACACCAACCCTCTGGCAGCTGCAATAACGTGATTGACTGGAGGATTAGTTAAAAAGAAGTCCATTTAGTTTCTGATTACAACCATAGCCGGTCCATATTCAAGGGATCGGCTGTGGATTACACCATGCAAAATAAGACGCTTCAGGAATGAGTCCCAAACGTCTTATTGCTTGCTTTTTATGTTTCTATACCGATTTTATCAAGCCAATATGGGTAATTCGGGTGTCATACGGATCTAATTCCACGGTTTGTTTCCCATACTCGGTATCAATTGTCGTCGTTTGAACTTGATCACTATTGTTAATGACGACCAATATTTTACTCTCCGGATAATAAGTACACTCTGTAAATAAGTTATCCGTAATGTACTTTGTTTCCTGGGATTCCTGGGATTCCTGGCCCGCAAAACGAATCAGATTCAGCAGCAACCTTGTGTTCTCCCAACTGAATTCGAATGAAGGCAGGTAGATTCCTTTTCCTTTACCAAAATCATGTGTAGACAATGTAATCATACTATCCGTTTCATCCACCACAGCAGCTGTTCCATCGGTAAGATATATGTTATTCTTCGGCGTTATTCTTGCCCTTTCCGGCAACAAACCATGCTCATCGCGAGTCTCATATGTCCATTTTCCATGAACCACCCTGGCGCCAGTATCCTCATCCACCCCAAGAACATGTGCCATTCTGAAAAAGTTGTCGTACCCTTCTACAGCCGATGGCTGGTTGATTCCAATAAAGGTACCGCCCTCATACACCCATTTGGTCAGCAAGTCCACACATTGGTGGTCATTCCAATGTTCTCCGCCGCTCCAGGCTGAACCGGCAGAGCCTGCATTGATCACGACATCTATATATTGCAGCACGCCCGAACGGATATCTTCAAAATCTATGAACTGCACTTCAACCGGTAAGCCCGATAAGGCTTCATTTACATGAATCAAGTCATGCATATACGTTTCGTGGAAATGGCCGGACAATGTCCAGGATCTTAATTTACCCCAGCTATGCAGAACCGCTACCTTGGTCTTTATTTGATAGGGCTTGCCTTCATAATGCAACTCTTTTATTTCCCTGAACTCGTCCGCAATCTTCTCAATGTAATCGCAAAAGTCCGGGTAAGGCTCAACCAGATGCAGATATCCACCCAGTCCAATCCGGTCAATCGGCTCCCTGAGCAAAGCACGCCTGATATTAATCCAATACTTTTTGGCATCCAGTGTGGGGTCTCCGCCCTCCTTAAAGGTCGGAAGTCCGCCTAAACCAACCGGAAACAAGTAGGGATGCAGCCGAATTTCATGAGTATCCACCTTGACACCTGAACACATTCTTGCCTCATAACCGGAGAACACACATTTAATCATCCCATCGAATCCAAACTCCTGAAAGCGGTCATTGTAAGGCTCCATGCCAACCCAGCTATCATCATAGAAGACATATGCCAGCTTGCCGTGATTATGCACGATATCAATTAACTTCTTCCCAAATTCGATGACAAAATCATTGATAAATGCCATCCAGTCCAGCTTGCGCTGCTGCGCCGGGATATGGCTCACGCGATATTTGCCGCCATTCACAAAATCCTCAGCAGAGAGTGAATATCCAACTTTTTTGGCAAACAAATCAAGTGCTCTTGAACTTACCGTGAAATCATATGAGCCCCAATCCGAGAAGAGATGGCGATTACGCTCGTCGCTGCCCCAGATCCAAGCGAAATTATAAAATAATGAGGTGAAACGAACCACCGTTGTTTCCGGATGCTGCTGACACCAATTCTCCATCCAATCCAGCAGATAGGTCTGCGTTTCCGAATAGATGGGATCAATTTGCATCAAATGTTCCTTGTCCCAATGGTTCGTGGTGTGATTGTACATCGAGATCTCTTCCCAGATCCGATAGGCCATGAAGCTTACCGTGTATTTATGCCAAGGGACGATGCCGGTAATAACCACATGGCCGGATTCCCTCTCATAATTCCACTGTCCTCTTGGCACTTCTTCCCCAGTTGTCCGGTCAAAGACCTGCCAATACTTAAACGCTTCTTTCGAATCATTCACCTTGAATTGTTCAGCAAAAAAATCCTCCATCAGATAGAACGATACATAATCTTGTACAGCTACCTTCGGATTCGTAATTAAAAAACATTGCTGGAGCTTATCTTGATTTCGAGATGCCCACTCGTTATGATCCCGGACGATGCAGATGGTCGAATAAATACCATACCCCGCGTTAATAATCTCATCGGATAATTGTGTGCCGTCACTGTCACGAATGACATCGGCCCCCCACCGTTCGGCAAGTTCCAAAGTCAGTGCCTCATAACCGGATTCGCCGGGTAGTGTAAAGGAGCCTTTGATTGGTTTGGACAACTTGGTTTCCTCCCTATTTCAACATATCGGACAGGAAAGCGAGCGCCAGGCCCTGACCCCAGCCCTGAATCCAGTCTTTTGGAATATTGCGATATCCATCCCGATCCTTCATCACCGCCGTACCACCAGATACACCAAGCACACGTCCATCTTCACTAATGTTGTTCAGGATGCCTTCCAATGCCTTTTGAACGTATTTTGTATGTAGCGGATTACCGTTATTGATCATGGCTGCTGCAATACCAGCGGAAGCCGACACCTCTTCATACGACTGCTCGTCATCCAGAACTGTTCGCCACAAGCCATTTTCTGTCTGCACGAGCTTCAGAGCTGCCAGTTGATCCCGCAACGAGCACTCCACGTCCATGCACTGTGGATATAGATACCAGTCCTTCAATTGTGGTTTTACTTGCGACATGGTGTAGGCGCCCCAGGCATTTGCTCTTCCCCAATATAATCCGGACATGTGGTCCTTGTTGACGTTATTGTAGCCGTGGTACCAGAGACCACTGCTCTGATCTTGCAGGTATTTGATATGCCAGTAATATTGATTCAGAGCATCTTGGATCATGTCCTGATCCTTTAATTTGCTTCCTACACGAAGCAGGAAAAATGCCGCCATAAACAAGGTATCCGCCCATGCCTGCTCGGGAAAATCATTGGAAATGGATACAGTATGCTGCAGCACGTTATCTCCGAATCTAAGCGCATGATTTTGAAGATAATCCACCTTGCTCATTACAATATCCCAGTATTTCTGGTTCCCTGTTTCTTCATATAAAGTAATCAGCATATGGCCCATCGCACATGTATTTACGGTCCAGTCCGGCAAGCCCAGCTCGATGTATTCATCCGCCCATTGGACAAGCCTGTCCAAGTACTCTTGATTGCCTGTCGTTTGATAAGCTCTGGTTACACCATAATACGCCACACCGCAAGGCCAATCCCACGTCAAATCCATCGCCAATGTTTTTTTCGTAACGTTATCAATAATGTTTAAAATTTCTTCCCTGTCATATTTCACTTGAAGCATCGGTGATTCCCCTCTCGTAGCGCACATGCCCCCAAATGCGCTTGAGAGCTGTCCGTCCTTGGTTTGAAAACGCTTTACTTATTCCATTGTACGCAGTAAAATAGTGTAAATCTAAGCATATTCGCAACAAAACTGCGCAATTTCAATCATTTATGAATGGGAGTTATCGAATGTGCCCAGAAAAAAGCAGCCTATTATTGAATACCGCCACTATAGCTTGCCAATCCACTTTCCTATTCTGCTGTTAAGCGGTGAACGTTGGAAAATCTCTGATATCAAAAGTGAACATCTTCATTTCCACAACCATCTGGAGATTGGTATTTGTCATTCGGATAGCGGCATTATGGAGATCAAAGGTGAATCGGTACCTTTTAAAGCCGGTGATGTAACCTTTATCCCCAGATATCTTCCTCATACAACGTATAGTTCACCCAATGAAGCCAGCTTATGGTCTTATCTCTTTTTCTCGCCCGAGGACCTCTTTCAACAGTCGTTTAAGAACAGTGCCTACAGTAACTTTGAACCCAATTTGAGGGCCATTAAGGGATTAAACTGCATTTTAAACAG
This sequence comes from Paenibacillus sp. GL_099_B, assembly GCF_057835695.1. Taxonomy (NCBI): domain Bacteria; kingdom Bacillati; phylum Bacillota; class Bacilli; order Caryophanales; family Paenibacillaceae; genus Paenibacillus; species Paenibacillus sp. GL_099_B. Next base: position 877,522 of record NZ_CM174430.1, on the reverse strand, counting down.
GGAGGAACATCCGAGGATTTATACCCTTGCGACATCTGTGGTAGAGGAATTAAAGCAGAAAAATCCTTTTTATCAGGAAAGTGCCTACGGCTTATTGTTATCCCTTTATATCGAACTCCTGCGAATCCATTCCCGGAATGAACCCTTGGCAGATCAAGAAACGCAGCATAATCTAAAAGGTGATCTTGTTATTTCTCCGGTTCTGGAGTATATCACCAAAAACTATATGTCGCCCATCACCATCGATTTTCTAGCTGATCTTTGCCACCTAAGCACCACTCATTTTCGAAGAAAATTCCATGAGATTATGGGAACCACACCTCTGGATTTCCTAAATAGCACCCGAATTGAAGAAGCCTGCAAGCAATTAAAAAGCACAGACGCTTCCATTCTTTCAATCTCCGAACAAGTCGGTTTTCAGTCCATTTCCAGCTTCAATCGCTGCTTCTCCAGACTTATGGGGAAATCGCCGAAAGAATGGCGCAAAGGCGCACAGTCCGAAGTGCAATCTGCGAAAGCTTCCATATTGGAGTTTACAGGGTGGATGTAAGGGGAGATATAGTTTATAGGCAAATGAAAGACGCTCCAGGAGCGAGTCCTGAGCGTCTTCTTTCGTTCCTTGTATCATTTCAATACGAATAAAGGGATTGTTACACGACTCTAAAGTATCTCTGTCGTGAGCGTGAACCCTTCGATTACGGCGTCTTCATCGACCTCAATCATGATGCACCGTCTACCTTGATAATTCACCTGTTTCACATACTTCAAATCCTGCGGGCTGACCGAAATCGTGGCTACTTTGGTTTCAATCTTAATGGATTTCGAAGTAAATTTCGGCATAACGCTGTTCGCCTTTAACTCATAATTCTTATCGTCCACGATCGTTTCAAATGCCCGTTCCACTTTCTCCGATGTCAGATCCTCTACACCGCTTGCGGTCAGCACACGTTCCACATCTTTATAATCGAGCTTCGGAGGTTCTTCTTCATGTGTCTCTTCATTGATTTCGATGACCCGGTTAATCTCCTCGTACACATGGGCTAGGGTGCTTGCGTCGAGTTGTTCACCAGTCAGTTCCTTCACGATATCTTCGAAGATCGCCCGTTCTTCCAGTGCTGTCACAGACCTTTCTCCATTCAATACATTTTCGACAAAATGCGGATCCGGGAAATTGGATTTCCCTGTGCAGTACAGAATGCGATTAACATCGGAATAGTTGTCCGTCACGCTTGGGTACAGGAAGCCCTGCTCCGGTGTGCTTAATTTGACAACCGGATCTACAATGACATTGTACTTAAATTCTCTCTCCACGTAATCAAACAAGAGCGTTTTCCGCTGCTTCTCCGTGGAATTCACACTGCAAAGAATGAATGGATGTGCGAACACTTCATTTTTCTCGCTCTCTTCCGCTTGGTCGTTCCGAGCCTTGGTTGGCAAATAATACTGTCCACGAACGAACGTGATCACCATATCCCTTTCATACTTGGCATCCGCCAACATTCTTTCCACCAACAGGAGCATCAGGTCCTGCCATTCCTCCGGATCTCCTGTTACCAGTGCTTGGTGAAGCATCACCTGAGCCGGCTCCTCCGCTTGCTCCTGGAACTTCAGCTCAAACAATTTCTGATCCAGCTCGCCCGTCAGCAATTTTTTGAAATTGCCCATGTACAGTTCCTGTTTCTCTCTGTCCACCAGCTCAAACGGATGGCGCTCCCAATGATAAATCTCGTTCGTTTCTTTCGTAATATACACGTTGAGAATATCGTAAATATTCAGTAAATCATGATCCATCTTAAACTGTTTGCGTATATGCGCGACTTCTTTTTTATTCATGATTCGTTAGACAACTCCTCAAGTAAATTGGCCTTACAAGTATAAACGATATAAAAAACCTTCGCTAGAAGGACCTTTATCGTTATAAGTCATCTGCGGTAACTAAACAGAAAGACGCATCAGGAATGATTCCCGTGCGTCTGTTTTTCGATTCACTGCTTATCTTTTCAATTAACTGCTGCTCGGCAACATATCTGCATTCAACAGGGGTTCACGGCTGGTAGAAGCTTTCCTCGTTTCCCGCAGAAACAGTAACCCCATGAACAAGGACACGACGCCAATAATAATTAACAATGCCCCCAACTCCTGACTGTAAGCTGTAAGCGCTCCGTCCCGAAAAGCCATTCCACGAATCAGGCGGTTAAGCCAGTTCATTGGTAGTGCCCATGCGAAAATTTGGAACGGTTCTGGAAACGCCAGCGGCGTTAGTTGAATTCCCGTAGCCAGAAAGGACGGATACAATACAAAGCTGGTTCGTAGGCTTACTTTGGATATGTCTTTGGCTGTGTATCCAATCAACATACCCAGAAGTGACAAGGCGAAGGCATAAATAACCAGTGGGATGATAAAAAGATAAGGTTCCGCTTCAAAGCGCATTCCCCCGACCTGCTTTAACAATCCATAGGATAGAAGCAGCGAAAGGGAACTCAATACAGCGTAAGGCACACTCCGAACCCATAGTTGAAAAGGTGACTTTCCGTTTGCAAACAGCTTCCCTTCTTGACGAAGCCGAGGTGCAATCGATCCCGCTGCGCTTGTCGTAATCATCAATACTACGATATTTACAAATCCAAGTACCATAAAACCGACATAACTGGAGGTTGGATTAAATAGCATCCGCTGCTGAAGGGATAATGGCGACACGATTCCTTTGGCTGTTTCCGCATCCATCCCTTTATGGATCAGACGTGTCATGGAAAGGGTCATATTTTCCGTCTGGATGATCTCCTGAATCGCGGTCCGGATTCCGGTTAGCCCCGAGGGCATTGTATTATCCATCAAGATGCCGATATTCGTCGATTTCCCTTGTTGTTGACGTAAGCCCAATTGATTGGGAAGCATAATGACCGCTACAGCCTGCTCATTGGCAAGCAATGTTTCCGGACTCATTCGGCTCGCATATACGCTTTTGACGCACATATATTGCGAGGCATTTATTTTGGAGATCAACTGCCGTGAATATTCGCTATGATCCTCATCAATGACCACAACTGGCGATTTACTAATTTGATTCTGCGAGAACATTAAACCAAAAAATAAGGCTGCAATAAGTGGGCCGATAAAAATCAATCGAACATACTTACTTCCCGATACGTACTTCCACTCGTCAATCAGTGATTTCATCAAGTTTCACCTCTGCTGTCATCCCCGGAAGCAAATCAGCATTCGAATCCATCGATATTCGGACCAGAAACATACTTAGATCGGCTTGCCCCTTTTCCCGTGACATGCGCAAGCTCGCGAATTGTGGGGCAGATGAGATGGAAGTAACAACCCCACTGACCTGTGTTGGCTGATCCAAATACGGAAAATGAACATCAATGGCTTGATTCACTTCAAGCTTTTGAACTTCACTTTCCTGGATGTAGAGGTCCGTATAGTAATTATTCTTTTGAAGAACCGCCAGCGGCACTCCTGCTTGCACTTGATCTCCCTGCTTTACAGCAACTCGGTCAACCAAACCATCATACGGTGCGAGTACATCCACATCTCCTTCCCCAGCTGATTTCACTTTAAATAGCACCTCTCCCTCTTTCACGGAGCCACCTGCAGACGCACCCGCCTCTACAATCGCCCCAGGACTATTCTGATAAAACAATGTCGTTTGTTCTGCCTCAAGCATGCCTTGTTTCCTGCTCTCGGCCTGACTTACAGCATCCTTGCCTTTAACAGCCAGAAGTGAACCTCCAACAATGAGCACCATCGCAATTCCTATATACAGACCTGCTTTTATCTTCATTCTTTTATCTCTCCCATTCCCAATCCTCGTGTATGTTAAATTTGCTGGCTATTTTTGCTTTTTCATTTTGGTGACCGCGTTCTCGGCAGCCTCCATAATCACTTCTCCCAACGTGGGATGAGGGTGAATCGTCATGGCCAGATCTTCTACGGTTGCACCCATCTCAATTGCAAGTGTGAGCTCCGATATCAGTGTGGATGCCTCCACGCCAACGATTTGCGCACCAATGACAATTCCCGAGGTTGGTTCAGCTACAATTTTTACAAATCCTTCGGTTTCCCTTAATGCCAATGCTCTTCCGTTGATCCCAAAAGAAGATTTTCCGATAACCACCGGAATGGCCTGTGCTTTGGCTTGCGTCTCACTTACTCCAACACTGGATAGCTCCGGATCAGAAAAGACGACAAGCGGGATCACCTTATAATCCACTTTGGAGGTAAGACCCGCAATGGCCTCTGCTGCTACTTTTGCTTCATAGGAGGCCTTGTGAGCGAGTGCCGGACCAGCCGTAATATCTCCAATGGCATAAATGTGCGGAATAACCGTCCTGCACTGTTCATCCGTCTCAATCAGTCCCTTGTTCGTTACGGACACACCTATGCGTTCCAGTCCTAACTGGCCGTCTGTATTGGGTTTCCTGCCGATTGTGACCAATACATATTCCGCCGTGACTTGGTGCTGCTCTTGATTTTTCGAATAATGCAGTGTAATGGAATCAGCCTTCTGCTCCACCTTTTCAGCAATCGCTCCGGTTACGATGTGGATGCCATCCGCCTTCAATTGTTTGACTACAGGTGCTGCAAGTTCCGCCTCGAATCCGGGCAATACTTGTGCTCCACCCTCCAGAATCGTTACCTTTGTTCCGAATTTGGCATACATCTGTCCAAGTTCCACACCAATATACCCTCCGCCGATCACAACCAGACTACTCGGAACCTCCTGCAGAGACAGTGCTTCTGTGGAAGATAAGATACGACCTCCAACTGGAAATGCTGGCAGCTCAATTGGACGAGATCCTGTTGCCAGTATGAGGTTTTTAAAAGAAATGCTCTGCTCCTGTCCAGCTTGCTGGATCATCGCTGTGTGCTCATCCACCAGACTGGCCTCGCCTTCGAAAATGGTCACATTCGCAGTCTTTAACAAATAGTGGACGCCACCTGCCTGTTTATTCACAACCCCCTGCTTGAAATCCTGTGCAATCTTAAATGTCGCTGCCGCGTCAGCTTGATTGAACTGTCTGAACAAATCATGGCGATGTGATTCCGCAATTAATGCTTTGGATGGTATGCAACCCACATGCGTGCAGACCCCTCCGAGCTGTTTACGTTCGACGATTGCCGTCTTCATCCCCAGTTGCGAAGAACGAAGTGCCGCCACATACCCTCCCGGACCTGATCCAATAACTAACGTATCTACAGATTCAAGCTTACTCATATCCTGATACCTCCCGATTTGAAGCCGATTTAAAATATGATGATCGTAATATATTATAACCATCATATTTTAAGGCAGTCAACAACCGTATGTGGCCCTTTTGTAAATCAAAAGACATCCAGTCGACAAATTGACAGGCTTTATTATGATGACTATAATATTTTAAAAAAGCAGAATGATGAAACTATGGAGTGAATGATAATGCCCTATCCCAAAGGCCATAAAATAAAAGTACGAGGTAAAATTGTTGAGAGTGCGGCTCGGGCTTTTCGTACCAATGGTATTCAGGACGTCAGTGTACCGTTCATTATGAAGGGAGCCGGATTGACTCATGGAGGGTTTTATTCACACTTTGACAACAAGGAACAGTTGGTCGCCGAAGCCTGTGAATATGCCATTAGCGATACCATCGCACTTCTTCAGAAAGTCGCGGATCAGGAAGAGCAGAACCCCAAAATTAATACAGTCATCGATTATTATCTCAGTCCCTATCACCGCGACAAAACGGAAATGAGCTGCATTTTCCCTGCCCTTTCCGGTGAAATATCCCGCTCCTCCGAAGAGGTTCGGCAGGTATTCACTCATGAACTGGAGCGGATGATCACTTTTATCTCCAATCTGGCAGATATGGGTGTATCCAAAAGTCGTGCCCTGTTTAGTACATTAGTCGGCTCGCTTGTTCTTGCACGCTCTGTTAATAATCCTGAACTAAGCGACAGCTTTCTCGCGGCGGGCAGGCAGCAAGCCAAAGAAATGGTTAGAAGTAATTAAAAAGTAAACGCTCCGGGCCCTTATAAAATGCGTAACTGTGATGCTGTTTAATTTTTGTTATTCAGCAGTAAACACAAAAAACACGCCTATAAATGGCGTGTTTTCTCTTATTTGTTTTCAACTAAATAATGCTTCATACTAGCCACCGTAATGCTCTTTTCGCATTCACTGTACTGGGGAATTATCATGCCAAGACTTTTATGAAAACGAATATTGTTCATCTATTAGCTCCAAGAAAAATATGGTATACTCACAGAGCAATGGAAAGGCTTATATGGGCGGTCGGCTAATCTCCCGGAAGGGAGGTGATGCCTTGTGACAGTATTTGAAGCAATTATGCTAATGCTTACCTTCGGTTTGCTGATTGTAGCGCTGCTGTCCAATAAAGACAAATAGACCGCCCTCTGGCTAAGGGATGCGGTCTATTTGGTCGGTACCCTGCTTGTTAAGCCCACCGCCCTTAAAAGCGGCTATTGCATCAGAGAGTCGTGTTAGCGCACGGCTCTCTTTGCATTATAAGCTGTTTCTGTCCTTATTATAACATGGTGATTGTGGATTTCAATTCACAGATTCGGACGTTCCCTATGCCAAAACTGACGATAAGGCGAAAGCGTCAGCACCTTACATATTTACGCTTGAACCCAGTTCGCCCTTTTTCCACTGCCTTTTGAATATTTTCGGAAGCTTGCAGGAACTTGCTCTTAGGTTTGTCCTTGTCGACTTCAACAGGTCCCACGGCCTTGGCTGTCTCCACGGCCTGGTCGTGCAGCGGTTGATAGGATGTCGCGACGGTGTAAAGGAAGTTGTTCATCGAATATTTCGTTCGTTCCGGAGATTCGTGAATCGTCTTTTTTACCTGTTCGAGCATCTCCATCATTTTATTTTCGGAGAATTCGCTATCCGGTCGGCTACCAAGCAACCAGCAATAACAGCTCCATCCAGCTGACATTTTCAAATCATCCCCGCTCGCGATCCACTTGTCCGAAACCGCTTGGGCAATATCCGTCTCTGCCAACGTGACGGAAACGATGAAGTCAGAGATCATGTAAAAATAAGCAGCATCGATCCAACGGTCAAAATCAGCTTCCGTCATCGCTTGGGGATCAGCAATCACGCCAGCAAAGTACATGGCATCATAGTTTCCCGTAGCGTAAAGCAGCTCAGCCAAAGGTTGATCCTTTTTTATTTTCTTCGCCATTGGTTTCATCGCCCCAGTTGCTACTCCAAAAAGCGGTTCGTGTGCACCATTGGACATATATATTTTCTTTGTTCGTTCTTTCCCGAGCGCTTCTAGCTCCTGCATAACCTCTTCCAAATTCATTGTGCAAAACTCCTTTTTCATAGGACATATATATTTCTAATTTATCGTTTAGAGGGAATATCGCTTGCGAGATGATCCGTACAACAAATTCATTTTCATTGTATCACAGCCTGTTGTCACGCTATACATCCAGATTCCACTAAATTCACTCCCATTCCAACCTCACCAATGATGCTAACAACTCCTTTCTCTCCTACAGAGTCTTAATCACCGATCTGAGAAAGAGCCACTTATCTCGCTACAATGGCGGTCCAGATACATCCTGTGTGAGGCTGCACTTAGGTATGCTATTCGAGTATGGTCCTGCAACCTTAAGCAAGAAACTACGTTAATTTGGGGAGAAAAGAGTATAAAAAATAGAGATGCCTCGCATGTCCATTTCTGGCCCTACGTGGCATCCCTTTTAGCTCAAGATGCTGCTATTCGAAATTAGTTTTCCCAGTATTGCTTGGCAATCTTTTGACCTTGAACGATTTTGGCCCATTGCTCAGCTTCGCTTAGTTCGTTACCGCCATCGCAGGATGCAAAGCCGCATTGGTGCGAAAGTAACAGACGATCCTTATCGATAATCTTGGAAGCTTCATCAAGCAGACGGATTACGCGCTCTTCATCATCAAGTGTATTGGTCTTAGATGACAACAAGCCTAATACGATTTCCGTTTCAGGTCTGTCCTTGAAAACCTCCAGGGCTTCGATAGAACCCGCACGATCATCATCCCACTCCAGGAAGAAACGATCATATTTCAATTGCTTCAGGAACAGGTTAGCGATTTTCGCGTAAGATCCACCGCCCATGTTGCGAGAATCATAGTTGCCGCGGCAATTATGTGTCCACATTTTCAAGCCCAGGCTATGACCGAAGTCAATCACTGTATTGTTAATATCAATAAATTCGGTAGCGAGACCCTGTACTTCCTCTTGATTAATGTGCTCCCCTGTAAACGGAGAGTTCGGATTGTCGTCTGCAAACAGCTCCCACAAGCAGTCATCCATTTGCAGGATTTTACCGCCTACCGCAGCGAATTCTTCCACAAATTCCTTATACGCTTTTACAAGACCCGCTTTGAGCTCCTGAATGTTCTGATAAACAGCATCCGTACCACCGATATTATCCGACCAGGAGAGTTCACCAAAAATATGGGATGGCGATGGAACGCAAAGTTTCGTTTGCTGGTCACCCGCAGTGTCTTGCAGTTGTTTAAACAGTTGAATGAAATGATGATTTTTACCGCTCAATTCGCCCGTTATGCGCAGGCCAATATCTTTACGTGTTTCATATTTTGAAGATCCATCGACATCACGGAAAAAATAGCCATGGTCTGCAATATAACGCTCAACTCCACCAAAGCCCCACACAAAATCCAGATGCCACATCGATTTGGAGAACTCTCCATCTGTAATAATCGACAGGTCATGCTCGATTTCTTTTTTCACCACTTGTTTGATCGCCTCAGTCTCGCATTTTTCATAACCTTCAAAACTTTCATAGAATGGATATTTGATATCATCACGATGTTCAATTTGCGTTTTATATGTCAGCAGCTCTTCAGGACGCAACAAACTACCTACGATCTGGAACTTATCAGTCATGTCAAAAACCCCCTCGTTGTATACCATTATCATATCATGCAGAACGAGGTTGGCTGAGATACTTAAATGCCATAACTAGTTATAGTTAAAAGCTATAGCAATATATCAATTTCACACCGTCCTGCGCCGTATTTCATAAAAATACTGCACAGCCGGATGCTTCATTTTAATCGAATCAGACATGTTCAGAATTCGCTTCTTGCCAACACGTCTGTCCACCAAAGCCAGAATATTGAATAGAATCTCCTTGCTCTCCAGATTATCCTCTATGGAAGTGGACAAAAACGTAGTCGCTGCTGCTGTAAAATTCGTTTTACTTAACGCGGTTTGTGCCAGCAACAGCTCTTTGGCATGTACGGAGACTTTTCTGCTTCTTGCCATGACTTGAAGACGGTCCTCCGGAACGTTCCCTTTGGTTTCGTTTCGAATAGCTTCAATCTCTTCATCACTTACAGATATCACGATATTGGGATCATTCTTAATCTCCTGATCGGACTGATACCACCGGATTGGTGTAGTCGTATCCCCCATATTGAGGATATTCTTCTGATCCACGGTCAGATAACAACTACCTGATTTATCCGGTGAATAGCGATAGCTGGTCGCCCGGTAATCTACTTTTCCAACCAGCGCAGGACTAAGAAAACTTTCTAGCTGTTGCTTTAATTTACTCCAGGACATAGATCCTCCTATTCTCAAAAGCCTGCTGCCTCATCTAAGGCAATCAGTTCAAAACGATATTGATTTAAATTATAACATAGCACAACGAACAGACATCCTGGATTGATCTACCCAGCCCTTAAAGTCAAAACTCCTATTATTGGTTTTCCACTTCTGGATATGATAAACTTGCTGGAAATTATCTGTAATCTATTAAACTATCATTTGTCTGTCAATTGAGAAGATCTTCACCTGCCTTCAGAAGTCGATGATGCTATCCACAAAGGAGAGGAAGAGTTTAATGATTAAGGAGACAACGTTACCTGCTCATATGGAAAAACTCGTTAAAGATAATGATATCGTTGCCGTAAAAGAGGTCTTCGAGCAATGCGAATGGGATGCCCGCGGGGGCTATAGCAAAGGTACGGCCCTCAGCTTTCGGCATATTTCCGATGAATTGGTTCGCTGGCTGGTAAAACAAGGGGCAGATATCAACGCACGTGACAATTATCAACGCACGCCATTACATGCCCATGCTTCGCACTGGTCAGGAAATGTAGCCTTGTTCCTTGAATTAGGTGCGGATCTGGAAGCTATGGACTACCAAAATGAAACACCGTTACACGCAGCGGTCAATGCGTATAGAACCGAAGTGGTACAAGAATTGGTAGCCCGAGGTGCTGATATCAATGTAGTCAATCAAAGAGGCAATACTCCGTTAGCCAAAGGATTAATGAATAGCCGAAATAGCGATATTGTCAGTATGTCGAAGATTTCCGCGATTCTGCTGGATGCCGGAGCAACAGTCACCCCGGAAATGAAAGAGTCCGTGAAGCGAATTGGCAAGGATTTTGAATTTGTCCGTGAGAAGTTCAATAAGGACAAGGTAGATGAAGTTTCAGACGCACTGAGCAAGCTCTATCAACAATTTGATGTCGAGCCGGTAGCGAGTCGAATGATGCACGATGGAACAGCTCCCATTCAGGTAAAAGCAACCACTTGGCCCAAACAGCATCAGGAGCTGTGGGAGTATCTCATCCCGGCCCAGGGACATGCCCAAACGGTTCAGGGAGAAGTCATCCGCATCACAGGACGTGTCTCCCATGAAGTATTGGATAATGGCGGTGGAAACTGGGATGAGCCGTATCGCAACATGCTGGATGCGCTGATTCGCCATCTGGGATCCGGTACGCCATTAGCCCCGGCACTTCTTCAAGAAGCAACAGACTTGGCCCACAGGCTTCGCAATGGATCGAATTATGATGCGCCTGCCCGATTAAGTGAGCTGGCGGTGTTATGGGTGCTGGATAATCCTCAACCCATTGCTATGGAGAAGCCGGAGTATACGCGTTAACATCTTCAGTAGAATCGGAAACGGCTCCGATGTTCCTGAATCGCGTAAATGGACGAAGTGCAGTAGATTATTACGGCTAAAACGACATTAACAGCAAAAAAGAAGCGGAAGAGCTACCGCTTCTTTTTTGCTGTTAATCTACCTGAATCATACTCCATATCCATGATTACAACCATTCGTCTTCCTACTCTGTCTCCGCATGTTCCTGACTTCCGAACTCATCGAGCAATTCGCGTACTCTAATTGTAGTTTTGGCGTTCATCAAGCTGTTTCTCAGCTCACTTGCCCCGCGGAATCCACGGACGTAGATTTTGAAAAAGCGGGCCAGCGGGCTAAACGAACGCGGTTCAAGCTCTGAATACTGATCATGCAGGTCCAAGTGCAGCCGCAGCAAATGAAGGAACTCCTCTGTGGTATGTTCCCTTGGCTCCGTTTCAAAAGCAAACGGATTCTGGAAAATGCCACGACCAATCATAATTCCATCCACACCATACTGCTCGGCGAGTTTGAGTCCGGTCGCACGGTCAGGAATGTCTCCATTAATGGTTAGCAGCGTATTCGGTGCAATCTCATCCCGAAGTTTCTTGATCTCCGGGATCATCTCCCAGTGCGCATCGACCTTGCTCATTTCCTCTCTTGTACGCAGATGAATGGACAGATTCACAATGTCTTGCTGCAAAATATGAGTCAACCATTCGCGCCATTCTTCCACCTCGGTGAAGCCGAGGCGAGTTTTGACACTGACGGGTAAGCCACCAGCTTTGGCCGCCTGAATGATCTCCGCTGCAAGCGCAGGACGGCAGATCAGACCGCTTCCTTTTCCATTCTCCGCCACATTGGCGACAGGACAGCCCATATTAATATCGATGCCTTTGAAACCTTCCTTCGCCATCCCGATGCTCATCTCGCGGAAGAACTCCGGCTTGTCTCCCCAGATATGGGCCACAATGGGCTGTTCATCTTCGGTAAACGTCAACCGCCCACGCACACTTTTGTTCCCCTCCGGGTGACAGTAACTCTCAGTATTCGCAAACTCCGTAAAAAACACATCCGGTCTGCCCGCCTCACTAACGACATGCCGAAACACTACGTCCGTCACATCTTCCATGGGTGCCAGTATAAAAAACGGTCGTGGCAAATCACGCCAAAAATTTTCTTTCATATTAGAACTCCTCTATATATACCAGGACAGTCCTTGTCCTCATTAATAGTAAAAAATCGTTAGCCATACATCTGCAATCGTATCATTTACATTAGCAGATTCGTTGCAATTTACATTTTGATGTCCTTGCTTCTTCTTCACTTATACCATGCAAGTGTAACTTCGTTCAAACATCAGTATCTGTTAATGACATCAAGATGAATATATCCTACCCCGAAGAGAAGCGTACTCTTCAATAGACTCGCATAAAAAAGAGGGGCGATGCCCCCCCTTTGCTAATGGTCGTATGGGTCCGTGTTTTCCTTTTCTCCATTTATCACTCCACCAATTTTACCACGTCTTTAATTGATTTTCAGCACGGGTTTATTAGTGATTATTTGAAGCATAACTTTATCTTATCGTTTTGGCCCCCAGTATAGAATTCAGACTGCCTGCATCGTTCTAAATATTCGCTGTGTTCGCTCTTGCCGAACGGGACTAGCTCCTCTACAATAAAAGTTCGGCAGGCTTTTGTACCTGCAAATCGTGACATGGAGGAGGCCTGAATCAAACATGGAAATTTCACTCGATATTATCAAAGACAAAGTTGAATGCTTGCAGGCTTATGACTTCAAGGAACTGGAACGAGCGATCGAAGACCGAATCGGAATGAACAAGGCATTGCTGCTCCGGGTGAAGCAGGTTCAGCATCAAGTCACGTTCGACCCGTTTCGCAACAAGATGTTATATAGTGCAGTTGTTCATTTTTCTGCAGAGTGATAGACGAGTTTTTTTACTTCGATATGAAATAGTAGAACTACCCCCGTCTGGATTATACGGGGGTAGTCTTTTTTTATCAGCTGGTGTGATCAAACTTTACATTTCCCAGATCCGGTAGAGAACCATCGCTGCTTCAGCACGGGTCAATGGTTCGTCTGGTGCGATTTTGCCATCTTTGCCGTTGACGATTCCACTTCCTACAAGGGAAGTTACACTATCCACCGCATAAGTGGAAATACTTGCAGCATCCGAATAAGGAGCCAGATTCCCGTTGCCAGCAGATTGCTTACCAGCTGCTTTCAGGGCTTTCGCCGTAAGAACCATCATATCTTGACGGGAAATGCTGTTGCCTGGTTTGAATGTGTTATCTTCGAATCCAGAGGTGATACCAAGTTCTTTGGCAATAGCCACAGCCTGTGCATAGTGAGCAGTTGGCTGTACATCGCTGAAGGCTGCCGTGTTCGTTCCCGTACCCTTCAATTCAAGTGCTCTGACAAGCAAGGTGATAAAGTCGGCTCTCGTGATAGAAGCTGCAGGAGCGAAGCTGTCATCAGAGATTCCTTTAATAATATCGCGTGCAGCCAGCGCTTCGACTGCTTGTTTTGCCCACAGGACATGTTGCACATCGGCAAAAGTCTTGGTTACGTAAGCTACAGCATACGTGCTGAAATGAGTTGTTTTGAACACCATTGAACCGGATTTAGCATCATAGCGTCCGCTTGGCACAGCTGTTGCATGCCCTTGATTGTCAATGTAAAGAATCACGATCTGATGTGCATTGACAAGCTCCTGTGCAGCAGGCGTGTACGGAACAGATACCATTACAGGTGCCGCTGGATTGTTCCAGCCAAGGAGACGGTCACCAGCTTTTACACTTAGATCGATCACCGGACGGCTACCCACAATAGCGCGAACATCTGCGCTCAGACGATCTGCCGAGACTTTGTTAATCTGAATAGAGACTTGATCGGCTTGCTCCGTAATATTAGAAAGCATATTAGACGGAATTTGAAGTGTTGCATTCTCCGTCTTAAGCACAAACTCAACATTATTATTGCTTTGCAGGCTGGAAGTCGGCAATTGCACCACATAGGATTGGGCATTGGCCTGCTTCGGCACTTCGATGGTAACCTGCTTCTTGCCATTTGCACCTGGAGAAGCTTTTTCAATCGCTTTATTCAGGCTGTCGCTTGAAATGGTTGCTGTGGCTGTTCCATTTTCGACTTTAATTACCCGCACAATCGCCGAGTCGCTGCCTGGAAGCTCTGGTTGAGGCTGCGGCTGCGGAGTAGTCCCGGAGTTCGATCCGCCACTGCCGCCACCGTTGTTGCCTCCGCCATTGTTGCCGCCAGAAGAAGGTTTGCCAGTCAGCGTTAATTCACCGAATACGGAAGTATCCTGATAACCTTGGCCGGATGGATCGTTCCATGCATTCACGCTGATTCTGTTGCCGTCTTTGGCATCATTAATCTGCGCATCAAAACCAATTTTGGCATTGTTCGCAGGCTTAACCTTTTTGAACGGAATCTTCATTTCAACCGTGTAGTTGGTACCGGAAACAGAGACTTTGGATTCGAAACCTGCAGCGATTTCCGCAGGATTAAAGGAAGCTGCGTTCTCAAAGTTCACTCTGTATTGTCCATCATCGTCATGGAAGTTAGCTGTTTTTCCGTTGTTTTCATCGACGAATACTTCAACGGAATCCTGCTCCCATACATTCGGGTTGGACTTGTTCAGTTGATCATCTCTGACTTGAACCAATACATACAGATTGCCGTCATCCCACAGTGCTTTTGCCGTTCCTGTCGCACCTGACCATGCCATTTGCTTCGTATCCAGTTTCATTTCAGGAGCTTTGCTCCATACACTGTCTACAGAGCCATCAATAGCTGGTGTCCCATAGTGCGCACTTGATTTCTTGTATTCAAGCTCTTCGGGTGGATTTTCCGCCAGGTACTTCTCCGGATCAACGACCCCGTAGAACGCCTCTTTTGCTTGAAAATTCTTATCAAACAAGGTTGGATTCTGCTCGGCTCTCCAGCTGGTGCTGTCATTTAATCCCCAGAAGGTGACACGTGGAATATGCGCACTGTTCTGCTTATAGAGATCCATTAATTGCGCATACAGATAGGCCTGCTGCTTTGCTTCTTTTTCAGTAATTGTAGAATTGGTGCCTGCCATAATGTCCAACTCGGTGACACTGACTTCTACTCCCAAAGAAATGAAACGCTCAAGCGACATCTTGACATTGTCCAGTCTCGTACCCAAATTGTAGTGGGCTTGCATGCCGATGCCGTCAATCAGTTTCTCGCCAGGGTGATTTGCGGCGTAATTCTCATTGATCTCTTTAACCATGCTATAGATGGCTGTAGCTTTATTCTGGTTGTCATCGTTATAGTCATTGTAATATAGCTTGATATCCCAGCCATTTTCATCAATGACTTCTTTTGCTGCAAGGAAGGCCTCCTCTATAAATTCAGGGCCGATGGCTTGTAACCAGCCTGAATTACGCAATGCATTTTTCCAGTCTTCCGGATTAGGCGGGTTATCGTTCATCGCTTCGTTGACAACATCCCAGGAAATGACTTGGTCACCAAAGTGCTCAACGACCGTTTTAACATGTGTTCTTAGATTGGTCAGAGCTTCATCACGGCTCAATGGTTCACCACTCACTGCCGTATGAAGCCATGTAGGTGACTGCGCATGCCATACGAGCACGTGACCGTGCAAATCAAGGCCTGCATCCTGTACTTTTTGGACAAGAGCATCTTCTGCAGTGAAATCAAATTGTCTGTCCGCGTTATAGGCATAATCCGGCTTCATATCATTCTCAAACGTAACCACATTGTGATGTTTCTTCAGAAGCTTGAGCCGAGTCTCATCAAAGGTAGACGGATTAACTATGTTCCCGATCAGGAAATCATCCTCGTAAATATCCTTGAGGTTAGGGAGGTTTTCTTGAATCGGAGGTGCGGCAGTTACAGGCCCCAGATATTTTAGAGCAAAGTCATCCAAGAAGAAGGTACGGTTGCCGCCGTCATTGTTTGCTGTTTCAATATAAGCATTGAGTACGCTTGGAGTAGTGGTGAGCGTATACTTACCCGTTAAGTGTACCCATTCCTGATCAGTAACGGTTGCATTTGGTGAAACGTTCGCAAAGCCGCTGTCAGCATATTGAACACTAATACGAAGGGTTGTAGACTCTTCGCCAGGTGCCATTTTCACCCAAGCAGACAGCTCATATTCGTGATTCTTCGCCATTTTGCCAGTTGCATCAACCAAGGCTGCATCATATTGTGTTGTAGTCGTCACAAGCAAACTTTGCTTGCCGCCAGATGTATGATTATCGTTTTGGGAAAGAACTACCGATTCACGGCCATTCCGTGCTTTGAATCCATCCAGGTCATTCTCAAAATCGGCAGAGATGCCCGTTTTATCTACAATCTCCGGTGCGGTTTGATCAGGGGTTACATCGGTGATCATGACTTCATCAATGTAGATATCGGAGGTTAACGTATTGTCCGATGGTTCAACATAGATGATGACCTCATTCGTTTTAGAAGGTACTTCATAGCCTTTGGTTTCAAATAAAGTCCAGTCGGAAGCGGTTACAAGCTTGTTGCCTATAATCCAAGGATACTTCTGATCATCCGACAATATTTCAGAATCTATCTTGGAAGCCAGATGGAACTGGCCTTCACCTGAACCGAGTCTAACCTTGAGAGAAATATCATACTTATGGTCGGATTTCATTTTGCCCGTAAGTACGAGGGCAGGGACGGCTTTCTCATCGGCCCGGTTAAAGAACTTCAGAGATTTCGTACCTTCGGAGGCTACGTCATTAACGACCGTAGTGTCCCCATTCGATCCCCAACCCAGTTTGCCCCATCCACCGGTATTTCCGTCTTCAAAGCTTTGGTTAAGGACTACCGTGGGTTCGACAGGTGTTGCTGTCTGGGTGATCGTGATATTCCCGATATAGAAAGAGACACCCTTACCTGCTTCATCAGACTTGATTCGCAGAGCTGTATTCTCCACACTGTTAACGGAGAGATCGGCGGATAGTGTAATGCCTTGTCCTGCTTTAAAGTCAGCAGAGCTAATTCCAGTGTATCCCTCAGATCCATCAACGCCCTTATTGCTTACAATTTCCAGAACGGCTTTCCCGTCTGCAGGTGGGTTAGCATCAGTATCGACATATACGGAAGCGGTTACAGAATACTCTTTGCCAACTGACAAACCAAGGTCATCAAAAGCGAGGTCCACGCCATCCCAGTTATTAGATCGGTTACTAACATGTAGAGCCGCTCCATCATCATTGCCTTCAAACGGCTTGCCTGTTACAGCGTCCAGCTGGGCACCGCCTGATTGAGTTGCCTTGCCTTGACCATTCTGGAATGTTTCCTGATACACAATTTGTGAATTAGTTGCCACTAGATCTGCAGCGTTAACTGTCGGAGCTATCAAGCCGACCGGAAGAAGCAAAGCCGCTGCGAGTAACCCGGAAACGACCTGCTTAAATGATTTCCTCATTCGAAGCATTCCCTCCACACCAAATTTTTTATTAAATTTATAAAGCGCTTACATAACTTGCTGTAGCGAGCCTCCTTTCACCCCAAATAATACCACTTCATGAAAGAGAAATCTTACCCCAAATTAAAGGTGAATCTTAGTTTTTTACAGCACTATACCAAGACTGATAATTGTACGGACATGCTCTTCGTTCCGCTGACCAGGCCGCGGCAGATAAATTCGTCGCAGCACTCACAACAGATCGCCTCTTAATAATGCCTACCACCAGCCATACTTAAAAAAGATCAAAAGGAACAGGATTTCCCTGCTCCTTCGCTATGTGAAACTTCTTTCTCTCATCAAACGTAAATTCACAAGGTATAATGAAGTCAGATGACCGTTCAGCATGATCTTATGACCATCATAATGAAGGAGGGGACATTCGTGGCGTTTATCCCGTTAAACTGTCCCAATTGCAACGGAAGAATTGAATACAAAGAGGGTGAGATTTTAAAGTGTCCCTATTGTGAAACAGAGCTTTTATTGAAGCAAAATCATGTCTATTACGTAGACCAGACCATTAATCATTACCACGGAACGCCCCCTAAAGCACCGCGGAAGCAGGCTGTCTCCCTAAAGCTACTGCTGATACTAATGTTCGTCCTAACTGGCGCCATCGGTACGTATTTTTATTATAGCAACAGCTCCACCTATCCAAAAACAGAAGCCAATCTGCCTGTGCGAAAGATGCCTGAAAGCGAGGTTTTGCTCTCATTTTTGCGAGATATCTTCGATAAAGGTTCTGCCTTGCCGACAGAAGAGGAATTGGCTCGTCTTCGCTATTTAACCGTAGCGCATTCGGAGAATGATCAGTGGAAATTTACATATAGCCTCTCCGATCCCTTCAGCGATGAACAGGCCGAGAAGATCACTTATATTACTCAGGACAAGAAACTGAATACTCAGGAGATCGATCAGCGAGATTTTGAAGCTTTTAAGGGACTGACGGCATTGGACCTGACGAATACCTATGAAATCTCCCAGACGGACCAAACCACTTTGGCCCATATGCCCGGATTAAAAAGTTATGGAGGCGCTTTTAACGAATCCTTCAGCAAGTTTTCGGGCTACTTTGGCGACAAGTCTAAAATTACGGAGCTCTCCACTCAGCTTCGCAGCAATCAGGAATTGGCCCTACTGCTGGAATTTCCTAATCTGAGCTCTTTATCCATTACCTATGTGGATGAGTCCGTAACGGATTTCTTTCTGTTGAATAAACTGCCGCTCAAGTCCCTGTCGCTCACCTTTGTCGATGAACTCGGATGGTTGTCGTCCATGACCGGGCTGTCATCCTTGTCCATACATTACAGTGAAGCTACAGACCTACAGCCGCTGTATGCCTTAACCCAGCTTCAGGAGCTTCAGCTTTCCTATATAACCAACGTAAAGTCCATCGACTTTGTACAAAATATGCCTGCTCTACAAACGCTAGATATCGAAAATGTAAACTTTTCAAGCCTAGAGCGCTTGGCCGACAAGGCCTCCATTACTAAACTACGCCTGGCTTCTCTAAGTCAGCTTGGCTCGGTAAAGACCATAAACAGTCTGTCTTCACTGCGGGAATTAACGTTGTCCGGTTATTACGAGAAAGCAGAAGCGCTCACATTGCCAAATGTAGTGCGGGTGGAAGTCCCAGGCTCCTTTCTCCAGGAGCTGAAGGCGCCCGCCGCAACCAGCCTGACGCTCCGGGGCGGAAGCGGGGAATTAAACTTGGCTACGCTGGGGGAATTCCCGAAACTGGAGCAACTCTCCCTCTGGGAGATCAGTGAAATCACACGTCTAGGCGCACTGGACGGCTTGTCCCGCCTAGAGACCCTAAGCATTTACGACTCGTCACTGTTCAAGGAAAGCGATGCCTTATTTCGTTTGAAACAGGTGAAGTCTCTGATGTGCTCAGAGTGTAGGCTGAATTTCGAACAAAAATCGGCCTCAGAGAACGGCGTACTTGAGCATTTGACCTTAGAGCAGCCATATTTCAGCATAAACAACACCTCTGTTACTGAGGTTGACCAAATGATGCCTTACTTTGCCAAAATGACCGCTCTACGTTCCTTCACTCTGCAAGACAGCAATTTGGCTTCTCTCGAATTTATGAGTAACTGGCAGGCCATAGAAGAGCTTCATCTCGAGAACAACGCCATTTCCAATATAGAGAGCCTAAGTCGTCTGCCACATCTGCAAAAGGTATATCTATCCGGTAATTCCGTACAAAACAAATCCGTGCTTGGTACGGGTGTGCACGTATATTAATTACCGCCTGGGATGATGGGGAGTTTTAGACTACTGTAGTTAATGAACTCACTCCAGAATTACTCACAAATTAATGATGAATGGTATTGAAACAAAGACAAGAAGGGGTTCGAGAATCATGTATAAATTCTCGAACCCCTTATGTTTATGTTTAGCTTCTAACCAACACCGCCACGCTCTCCACATGCACTGTATGTGGAAACATGTCCACCGGCGTTACCTCAACCGTGCGATAACCGCCATCCTCCAGCACACGCAGATCACGTGCCAACGTACTCGGATTACAGCTCACATACACCACTCGCTCCGGCTTCATCTCCAGAATCGTATCCAACAAACGTGGATCACATCCCTTCCGCGGCGGATCGACGACGATGACATCAGCTTCAATGCCTTGTTCTTTCCAACGCGGGATGACATCTTCAGATGCACCCACTTCGAACTTCACGTTTCGCATCTCGTTCAAGAGTGCATTGCTACGCGCATCCTCGATTGCTTCGGGCACGATCTCCACCCCGTATACCTGATCCGCATGCTGCGCGAGGAAAAGAGAAATCGTACCGATGCCGCAATAGGCATCGATGACAGTCTCTTTACCAGTCAGTCCTGCGTACTCCACCGTCTTCCCATAAAGTACTTCCGTCTGCACCGGATTCACCTGATAGAACGAACGCGCCGAGATCGCAAACTGTACATCTCCGATATAATCGTAAATCACATCACGGCCCCAGAGGACGCGGGTCTCATCGCCAAAAATGACGTTGGTCTGTTTCTTGTTCACGTTCTGGCAGATACTCGCTACATGCGGAATCGCTTCACGGATACTACCAATCCATTCGTCTTTGTACGGAATGTCTCGGCCATTCGTGACGAGAACGAGCATCATCTCACCAGTACGGAAAGCCTTCTTCACAACCACATGACGTAGAAGTCCGCGACCTGTCTCTTCGTTGTAAGCACTTATCCCGAAATGGCTACCGATCTCCTTGACCTTGGCGACCACTTCATCGTTATGCTCATGCTGAATCAGGCAGGTGTCCATGTCGATGATCCGATGACTTCCTTTGGCGTAAAAACCACCCACCAAGCCGCCCTCGGCTGCTCCAATCGGCACCTGTGCCTTATTGCGATAGCGCCATGGTTCGTCCATACCCATTGTTGGCAGCACACGGATACCTTGCGTTGTGTCATCTTCGATCATGACACCTTCCATGCGAAGGCGAATACGATTGCTGCCGTTCATTTGTTCTTCAGTAGAAGTTTGTTCAGTTTGGATTGCCTGCTCATTATCCTCCACCAACACATTCAGCTTGCCGATCCGCTGCAAATTGTCCACCACCAGCTGGCGTTTCCACGCAAGCTGTCCAGCGTAGCTCATATGCTGGATCTGGCATCCGCCGCATTGATCGTAGATCGGGCAAGGCGCGGATACACGATCCGGGCTGGCCTTCACAATCTCCAGCAGTTTGGCGTAGCCGTACTGCTTCTTGGTCTTCATCACGCGCACGCGTACGGTTTCGCCTGGAAGCGCACCTTGCACGAATAGAGTGTATCCATTGGCACGGCCGACACCTTCACCGTCATGGTTCATGCCGATGATATCGATGACGGTCTCTTCATTTTTACTTACAGGAAGTCCTTCGATTGGTGCAGATTCACGTTCCCGTCCCTTCGGACGAACGGCAGAAAGAGATGCGCCTTGTGGCCGCACCTCTTTCCCTTGCTGACGTGTAGATGGACGAGATGATTTGCTCGGCTGGCGGGATGCTGAAGCATTCCCTTGCCCCTGTGAGGCAGCCGAATTCCGGCGGTTTTTTCCACGACCGCTGCGGTTCGTATTAGACAACGTACATTCACTTCTTTCTTCATATATGTTCATCCCTTGTTCAAGGGAGATTCCATTCATTTTCAGGCACCATGAGATTATACGTGATCCCACTGCCCACGGCAACAGGAAATCACATTTTCTCCCCGATCCATACTACGCTTAACGATACAACATCAGGTGATGACGCAGGTTCTTGAATGTCGCAGGCAATGTGCCGCCCAACTCGCCATCCAGGTTCAACTGCACATAGCCCGGCGACGTTACTTCCATATAATCCGTTTGGAAATGAACGACCTTCTTGTCATTCAGATGTTCACCACGCAGCGCAAGGGTTACGAGGCGAATCATGTCAGCCAGATTACATTTGCGGACACCGATCACATCGAACAGACCATCATCAATGGTCGCACCCGGAGCTAGCTTCTCGAAGCCCCCGACGGAGTTTGTATTGGCAATGAGGAACAGCATGAATTCATCATGAATTTCTTCCTGACCCGCGGCACGGATAACCAATTCCTGCGGAGACAGGCTCGCCATTTTCTCAATACCCTTCATATAATAGGCCAGTTGCCCAATCATCGTTTTCAGACGGCTTGGCACCTCATAGGTCAGTTCGGTTAACGAACCCCCGCCCGCAATATTGATAAAATATTTATCATTCGCCTTGCCCAGATCGAGCGGACGAAGCTGCTGGTTAATGACCAGATCCACGTAATCTTCCCACTGCCTCGGAATACCGAGCGCACGCGCAAAATCATTCGTCGTTCCCAAAGGAAATACACCCAGCGGAGGACGATTCTCCCGCTCGGCCATGCCGTTAATGACTTCATACAACGTACCGTCGCCCCCAGCGGCAATAATCATGTCATATC
This sequence comes from Paenibacillus sp. GL_099_B, assembly GCF_057835695.1. NCBI lineage: Bacteria > Bacillati > Bacillota > Bacilli > Caryophanales > Paenibacillaceae > Paenibacillus > Paenibacillus sp. GL_099_B. Next base: position 855,156 of record NZ_CM174430.1, on the reverse strand, counting down.
CGCGTTCAATCGCCAGCTCCGCTTCCCGGGTTGCATCTCCCTCACCCGTTGTTGCGTGACACGAGGCCTCGATACCACCTTGATCCAAACGCTGCAAAATATCTGCCAGACGTTTCTTCATTTCTTCCCGGCCTGAGGTCGGATTATATATCAAGCGAGCTTTTTTCATCTCATACGCCACCTATTCCACATTATCCATGAGTCTGAACGACCTCATATTCTTACTATCTGAGAGTGACCGTAGTCGGGCATCATTTTACACAATGACTCACGTCCGTTAATCCTGCCCCAACACTTTTCTCTACTTATATATATGCATAAGGAATTCCGTCTCATTCCAAAGCCTTTATGTACTATCATATCATCAAATGTAAAGATGTCCTAGCCTGTGATGCATAAGTAATTATTTTCATATTGATTATAACGAAATTTTACACCTGGATAATAATAACGATTAAACCTAAAGAACTATCCTACTCTAGCAATGACGAGCATGCGCTCTGTTCACTTCCGAACTTGTCTATCCTTTACAAAATAAACCTCTAGCACTCCTCTTGAATCTAATCCTATGGATTTCCTGTCATTTATAACTATCCATCACCATTCTGCCCGCTTGGGCCGGAAATAGTCTAATACCCTCTCAAATCATGAGGACTGCAGCTCAAGTACAGGCCAAGTGTACTCCCGTTCGGCATGGCATAATGGCGTATGGGCTATTATGTACGCATGGTACTTCCCGAAAGACTCCCCTTCCTCCGGTCTCGGCACTGAATACAACCGATTTTGGCAGTGCCAATGTTCCGTTGAACGACAGCAATTTTACGAACAATTTAAACAAGGCCTGGTTCAGGTAAAAAAGTAAAATCCCCTTCAAGTAGACACAGAACTTGAAGGGGATCGTTTATGCAATTACATATAGTTTAGAAGCCAATCTTTCTGCCAGCTCGGAGCTGTTTATACCAAAAATATACGGTGCAGCCTACACAGTAACCGAGCAACGCGGCACTTGCAGCAAGGAGAAGCATCGACGAGAAAATATAACCTGCTACCTGCCAACCAAGGCCGAATGAGACAAGTGCCAGCGTAAGAAACAATACGGCCAGAACATTGTTAAAGCGTTGCAGTTCCACTGCCTGTGTCTCTGTCCCTTTTCCAGTTAACACGGCCTTCCCAATCTGCACAAACAGATTAAGCTTGCCTCCGGATGCCAGACCGACAACTTGAATGATCCATAACGCTCCCAGAATTAACGGTTGATTGAACAGAAATGACAGGACAACAAATAGCACAATCCCAATCTGGTTCGCTTTGACATAGCGCATAGGCACTTCCCGCATCTGCATATCTCCTTATCCCCATTTTATTAGTTGGTTTAATTGTAGTCGGTAAATGAAGTAAGAGCAATAGGAAGTTGCTTTGATCATGCTTATAAGAGGGAATAGTCCCTTTTCAAGATCTCCCAATGCGGTGTTGGTACACCAGTAGCCTTTTTCCAATCAGTAAATGCATCATTTAACGCCTCGATCTCTCCAAAAGAACCCGCAACCAGTTTATGGATCGGAAGCATACTATAAATCTTTAATAGAAGGTAAAACATCCGTTGATGCTTGCGAATCAGTTTCGCCTGAATCTCCGGTATAACCGTTATGCCCATAGCCTCAAGCACGCTAAAGCCCTCATCCATCGCCCCAATCATATGCTGGATTTGTTTTCTGTTCCCGTCCAACTTGATCATTTCAAGCTTCTCATTAAAGCTCACCGCATTAAGCATCAGAATGGGCACAATATGGCTTTTCAGCCAGGCATCGATATCGTCCAGGTAATTCAACTTATATTTAGTCTTCTCAAAAGCTTGATCCAGTATGGATTTAAAGGCAATTTCACCATCCAGCCCACCAATCACCATTTGCCCGCTTGTTCCACCAATGGATAACATACGATCTTCTTGCCGCCGCCCGCCGCTGACCTGAAAACCAAACGCGACCTTTTTTTCCACCTTGCTATTTTCCTCCAAAAAGATTTGCATGCTTCGTGCATCTGCATTGTTGCCGACGATCACCAAGTTCCTGCTCTGATTGGCTGCCAAAATAGGCAGTACTGATGGAAAATCGTTATATTTCATAACCACGAAAATAAGATCATATTCATCATTCTCTTCCAGCGTTCTGGTTACCCGAACCGGATCAACTGTCGTTTTAAACTGGAACACATGACGAATGACAATACCATCCCTCTCCAGTTCCTCTGCCCGCTTCCCTCTAGCCAGAATGGTAACGTTATTTCCCCCACGTACCAGAACCTGCGCCAGCTGACTCCCCAGAACACCTGCCCCATACACTAATATATTCATTAGTTATCCCTCTATTTCAATTTTTTATGGATATTCGTTGCTTTATCAACATTTGTTGATAAAATAAGAGTAACAAAGCATCTGCAACGCTTCAATCGCTAAAATATCCGTTATTGTTGAATAATCAACGAATGGATCCATATTGTTGAAAACATCAAAGGAGGAGCCATGGACAGACGAGTTGTCAAAACAAGAAAAGCCATAACCGATGCCTTTATCGGGTTGTTAGAAGAGCATGATTTCGAGCAAATTACGATTAATGAGATTGCTGATCGAGCCAATGTGAACCGTGGTACCGTCTATTTGCACTACACGGACAAGTTTGATCTGCTGGATCAAAGCATTGAGACGTATTTGCAGCAGCTGGTGGAGAGCTGCATAGTGGAGAGTCCTACAACGCCCATGACTGTTAGGGAGGCGTTGCTCCGAACCTTCCGTTACCTGGAGCAGCACGCCCCTGTTTATACCACCCTATTAACCCAAAAAGGCATTCCTGCCTTTCGAAACCGGCTGATGAACATCCTGATTCAGGGAGTGGAAGAGCAGGTTGATGCATGCGGTATTCACAAGGGAATCAGCAGGGAAATCACTGTGCAATTTCTTGCCTGTGCTACCACTGGCCTGTTGGAATGGTGGATCATGAATTCCATGCCTTATCCAGCCGAACAGATTGTTGAAGAATTGATGTCTTTGCTGGAGCTTCATCTGATTCTTCCTTCTCAGATAAAGGGTTAATAAGGAGCTACGGATTGAATGAACAGGAGATCATATGTTGCAGAGACTCCTCCCTGTATGCTGAACTTATCCTCGTACTCCTTATACATGTTGGTGAATAAACGTCGTAAACTGTACCCAGGAATCGTTGCTGCTTCTGAAGTGCTGGCTCCCATTCCTTTAACCGAATACAGAAAATCTCTTGCGGAAGCATACTTTTCCATATAAATCGAACGCTCACAAAGGAAACTAGAATATCCGGATTCCTGAAGCATGATTTCCCATTGAACAGGTGAATGAAACGAAAGTCCATGACGCTGTGTTTCCATCCCGTTGGCACGATAAACTTCATCAAATGCCTCATGCATCTCACGAAATGTATCAGGCCCGAAGGTCGTAAATATGAGCAAGCCACCCGGGCGTAGCATTCGCCGTAGGTGACCCAGTGTTTCCTTCGGCGAACTTAGCCATTGAAAACAGGCGTTAGAGACGATGATATCCACTGAGCACTCCGGAGCTTTTATGGCCCACATTTCGATATCAACCTGTAGAAAACGTAAACGATCCTTTGTACAATTCGCAGTACCTGGATGCTGTGCTGATCGAAACCGCTTTGAAGCCACTTCGATCATCTCGGGTGCAATATCAAGTGCAGTCATATATGCATTAGGCCATTCATTTACTAGGATTTGAGTCAAAGCCCCTGTTCCACAACCGATTTCGAGAATGCTCGGATCACTTAAGAACCCTTTGTTCTTCCATTCTGCGAGGGATCTTGCTAGCTGATCAGCCATAGAACGCTGAATATGAGCATGTGCATCATAAGAAGTGGCACTACGATTAAATTGGCGTTGAACAGCACTACTTCTTCCAATGGTCATGCCACCATCTCCTCCATTCATCAGCGATGTGTACTTCCTTTCCCAAAAAGGGTGCGTGCCCGCAGCCTGTTAATGTAATTAACTCGGCTTGAGGTATTTGAGTGCTAAGTTCCAAGCCAGCACCGTAAGGACATATTCTATCCTCAGTCCCATGAATAAGAAGAACCGGACAACTGATATTGGGCAATTGAGACAAGCATTCCTCGCTTCTCAAAATCTGCAGGCCTGCCAGTAGCGCTTGAGTTGTCCAGCCCCCCATAGGAGGTAGACGTTCAGCAAGACCCGCCTCCCATTCTTGCTCCGTAAACATAATCTTTCGAAAATTGGCTTCCACTGCGTGTTGATCCTTTAAAATCCCTTTGATCATCTGCCTAACGTATGCATCTGCCAAGCCGCGGTCAAACTCTTCTTTTGAGCGGGTAAAACGAGCCGTTGCACCGAACAGCACAAGGCCATCCACGTAACCTTTAGCCGCTAGTCTGAGCGCCAATAAACCTCCGAGCGACCAACCTGAAATCAGAAGTGGACCACGGGATACTCTCTCCCTGCAAGCTGATCCTTCAATACCTAACATGTCCTTAACTGCTGTTTCAGTTAAGCACAGCATTTCCTCAGGAGAATCCGCTGCACTATAATCTACAGAAATATGTCGAAAATCAGGCAATAACAGGCGAAGACGGTCAAACACCGCATCTGGCATGCTCCATCCCGTCAACCATAATATGGTTCCGTTTGTCTCCCGCTCTGTTTGCAGTGGATTATTATCCGAGGCATTCATGAGCTCAGCACTCCTAACTGCAGTCCGATTTTGCAGATTTGTGCGCTGGCATCATTCAGTTCCTTAGGAGTATGGTCGGCTGATAAGGAGAAGCGAATTCGCGCTGTGCCATCAGGAACGGTAGGCGGTCGGATGGCGATCCCAGCAATACCGCCTGCTTCAAGTGCCTCACTGAAACGAAGAGACCTTTCGTTATCACCGACAATTATCGGCACAATAGGGGAATCCCCGGTCCCAACGTTAAATCCGGCATCACTAAGCGAAGAACGAAATAATTGACTTGCCGAGTAGAGGCGTTCACGGCGCCAATGATCCGCTTGTACCAAAGTTAACGCTGTTGATATACCAGCCACAAGAGAAGGCGGCAATGCCGTTGAATAGATAAGTGGTCTTGCTTTGTTAACGAGAAAGCGGATTAATGTTCGGCTGCCGCAGACATAAGCTCCATATAAACCGAATGATTTGCTAAACGTCCCCATATGCACATCCACATCATGATGCAGACCAAGCTTAAAGCAAAGTCCTTCCCCCCGTTTCCCGTAGATGCCCCCGCTGTGCGCCTCATCCACCATCAGCATGGCCCCGTACTCTTGTTTGAGCGCAACGAGCTCTTCCAAGTGTGCTTGATCACCATCCATTGAAAAGACGGCATCCGTAACAATCAGCTTACGCCGTTTATCCCGATGTTTGTTCAATAATAGCTTCAGATGCTCCATATCATTATGCCGATACCGGGCATGTTCCGCGCGGCTCAGCACAATACCGTCTACTATGCTGGCATGGTTTAATTGATCGCTAAAAACGACATCACCCCGGCCCACGAGTGCGCGAATGACACCAGAATTAGCCATATAACCATTTGCAAAAACAAGCGCAGCTTCACTATGCTGCCAAGTGGCCAGCGCTTCTTCCAGACGGCCATAAAGCGGTCGATTCCCAGTCACAAGGCGAGATGCGCCGGAGCCTCCTCCTTCGGTAAGAAGCGCCTCGCGAATTGTATCGATGATATCGGGATGTTGTGCAAGTCCCAGGTAGTCATTGGCGGCCAGGTTGAGGAGCACCCGGTCTCCTCTCCACGTATAACCAGGACAATCTGGAACCGCAGCACTGTCACGCAAGTAACGTTCATTGGAGACATCAGCCAATACCGCAATTTCTTTTTCCATCCAGTTCATAGTCCGTACCGCCTTAAAGTGCATTTAACTCAATCTCAAAACCCAAATCTTCAATCATTTGATGATCATTCGATATTTCCTGACCTGCTGTCGTTAAATAATCACCTACAAAGAGTGAATTAGCAGCATACAGTGACAAAGGTTGCAATGTACGGAGGTTGATCTCGCGTCCACCCGCAACACGAATCTCTTTAGACGGACAGATGAGCCGAAATAGCGCCAGTACCTTAAGCGCCTTCATAGCTGGAGTGCGTCCTGCTCCTTCCAGAGGGGTCCCCGGTATCGCATTCAGGAAATTAATCGGAATTGAATCCGCATCAAGCTTACGGAGTGCCAAAGCCATCTCGACAATTTCCTGATTACTCTCACCCATACCGATAATGACACCGGAACAAGGAGACATGCCGTATGCTTTAACCTTTTCCACGGTTTCAATTCGCTGGTCATAGGTATGAGTTGTGGTGATCGACGGATAATTGGCCTTGCTTGTGTTCAAGTTGTGATTGTATCGGTGCACACCTGCTTCAGCCAAACGTTCTGCTTGACCGTCCTTCAAGATTCCTAGACAAGCACAAATTTTAAGTGGCATCGTTTCACGGATTTCTTTTACCGCTTCTACAACTTGATCCAGCTCCTTATTCGTGGGACCTTTGCCTGAAGCTACAATGCAATAGGTTCCTGCTTTACGCGCCATAGCTTCATGTGCTCCTGCAAGCAACGTTTCTTTGTCGAGCAAGCTGTATTTTTGGATGGGAGCGGTGGATACAATGGATTGTGAGCAATAACCGCAGTCTTCGGGACAAAAGCCGCTTTTGGCGTTGATGATCATATTCAGCTTCACTTTTTTGCCGTAAAAATATTGCCTCACTTGGAAAGCCGCTTGCATTAGCGGCAGTACCTCATCGTCGCTTGCTTCAAGCACGGCAAGTCCTTCTTCCATTGTTAAACATTCGCCATTCAACGATCGATTCGCAAGCGACGACCATTCTAGATTAGTTACCGTTGTTTTCATCTTCATTCATCCTCCATGGATTGAACTGTTAATGCCTGTCTGATCGGTGTTAACTGGATCTTCTCTCGAATCACCTTGATCAACATTTCCGTATTCGTCTCGTCCATTAAGCGGGGAAAATGTCCAAGAAAGGGTATGCCGCAATAACGTTCAATCAGCTCCGCGTTTGTTGTGATGCTGGAATCGTTATAAATCTCGTCAGATTCACCATCGTTAAGAATAAAACCTACGATCGGTACCCCATGCTGCTGCAGATATGACACTGTAAGAAGTGTATGATTAATCGTACCTAAACCTGTCCGCGCAACGATCAGAGCCGGTGTCCGTAGCTTCGAGATTAAATCCACCACAAAAGAGTCTTCGGTCAGAGGAACAGCGACACCGCCTGCTCCTTCAATGAGTACCGATTCGTATCGATCTACCAGCGGCTGACCCGCACTGATAATCTCCTGTAACGTAATATCCACCCCATCCTGCTTGGCAGCGAGCATCGGGGTCAGTGGAGCTTGGAATGTAAATGGCGCCACATCCTCGGCACGCTCATGAATTCCGGTGTATTGCAACAGGCGTTCTGCATCGGTTTCTCCGCTGCCAAGAAGTGCACCAGATTGCACGGGCTTCCAGACGCCTATATTCCGTTTTTCAGCTCGAAGCGCAGCCACAAGAGCCCCTGTAACGATTGTTTTCCCAACCCCTGTGTCCGTACCTGTTACGAATAATCCGCGAATTACATTCATGATTTCAAACCACCTTCGGTGACGTCAAAAATGGATTGCATCAAGATATCAATCATTGCTTCAAGCTCAGTCTCTGTGCTAGCAAGAGGAGGAATGAACACAATAACATTGCCAAGTGGTCTCGTAAGCATGCCAAGCTCTCTGGCCCGCTCCGTTACCCGAACGCCGATTCGTTCAGCCCAATCGTACGGTTCCCGAGTTGCTTTATCCCCTACAAGCTCAATTCCTAACATCAGTCCCTTTTGCCTGATATCACCGACGTGCGGAGAATCTTTAAGTACTGAGAGCTTCTGCTCTACAAAAGCCGCCTTTGCTCTTACACCTTCCACCAGGTTACGCTCTTCAAATAGTTTCAAGTTAGCCAAAGCAACAGCGCAGCCGAGCGGATTACCTGTGAAGGAATGACCGTGGAAAAATGTTTTTTGCTCCTCATAATCGGCATAAAATGCGCTGTACACCTCATCTGTTGCCAGTGTCGCTGCCACAGGTAAGTAGCCCCCTGTAAGACCTTTGCCTATCACCATCAAATCAGGTGACACCTCTTCGAGATCACAAGCAAACATAGCACCTGTCCTACCGAAGCCTGTCGCCACCTCATCGGCTATGAACAGTACACCATATGTACGGCAAAGTGCTGCCATCTCGCGTAGACAGCCCTCTGGCATAATAAGGATGCCACTAGCTCCTTGCACAATCGGCTCCACGATAATAGCCGCGATTTCATCTGCACTCGTTTCAAGTACATTACGTAATGCGGTTAACGTAGCTTCCATGGCTTCCCGCTCGCCGTCCTCATGTCGATAAATGTAAGGATATGGAATGACATGAGTAGGAAATAGCATGGGACGGAACACATCATGGTACAACGGAATTGCACCGACACTCACCGCACCAATCGTATCTCCGTGATAGGCTTGATTCATCGTGATAAACTTCGTTTTACCGGTTTCTCCTCGGTTCTTCCAGTATTGAAACGCCATTTTCACTGCGATCTCAACACCCGTTGCTCCCGAATCGGAATAAAATACTTTATTTAATCCCTCTGGGGAAATCTCTACTAGTTTCTCAGCAAGTTCAATAGCTGGCACATTAGCCATTCCGAGTAACGTAGAATGTGCAACACGTTCCAACTGATCCGTTATGGCTTGGTTCAACTCGGGTATGTTATGTCCGTGAACATTAAGCCAAACCGAGGAGAAGCCATCATAATAAGCACGTCCCTGGACGTCATAGAGCATGACGCCTTCGCCTCGTTCAATGATGAGAGGATCAGAGTTATTGTAATCTTTCATCTGCGTAAAAGGGTTCCATAAATGGGCCTTATTTATAGCTGCAAGCCGTTCATAATGTGTCACAAGATATCACCTTCCGTTAGATCATTTCAATTGTTAACCAAAATTATTTTTAAGGTTAACAATTGAATGTTGACATCTTATCAGACAAAAACTTTCCTGTAAAGAGAATCATTTCTGAGTTAAAACCCTCACCTCCACTCTGTATGAACGGATTGAACCCGGAACTTCGGCTCGTAAAGGGTTTGGCCTAATACAAAAAAACACGCCTGATTCGGCGTGTTTTGTCTAAAATACATATAAAAACAAAAAAACGGCATCTCTGCCGTTTGTGTTTAAGCTATTGTTAGAGATAACGGGGGTAATCGCTAGCAGCGACCTGTTTTCCCCTAAACTAAACCTCATTACATCTTTCCAGTAAAAGTTGAATTTGACGCTCCAGCCACTTTCCTAATAAAGGATGTGGAAGCAGCGTCTCACCACTATACGCGTAATCCAGTTCCTTCAGTCGGCCCGGGATCACCTTCATGGTGAAATAACCGGCACTCAAAAACAGCGGCGCCACAATAACCCGGCTCCCCCGCTCTTCACTCCAGTATTTCGCCTTGTCGTACACACTATCTGGATTTAGCAGCGCATAATCGGTATGAGCAACACCGCTGACTTCCTGCACCCGCTGTGCGAGTGAAGAAATGCCCGCTTCCCAGCGCTGACGGAATCCATCGTGAATACTCCCATGTCCGACTAACAGGATCGTCTCCTGTTCTGGTTGCTGCGACAGGGCCTTTACCTTGTCCCAGACCATGACCGCAATATCCGGGTCGTTATCCACAGGATAACCGAAGTGTACTTGTGCTTTCACCTCGAATGGTTCCAGATCAGTCTCACGCTCCGGAGCGCCTTTGGCACCGATGGCATACTCAATCTCATCCACATGTGTACTACCGGACGAAACAAACAGAGGTACTACCAATATATCGGTTACGTCCTGTGCTTCCAGTCGGTTGATACCGTCCTGGATCAGGCGTCCTTCCACAAGTTCAAGAAACCCGGCTTCAACGGGCAATGATTCAGGCAGATGCAACCGGGAGACCGCGTCATCGACGGATTCTACCCAGGTCTTCTCCTGAGAACCGTGACTAATGATGAGTACACCCGGTTTCTTCATCCTTAACGTCCCAGGCGTTCCAGCGTCATTTTATAACCGTCATTACCGTAGTTCAGGCAGCGTTTTACACGAGAGATCGTGGCTGTACTTGCACCTGTCTCAGCTTCAATCTGGTTATAGGTATTTCCTTTGCCAAGCATACGCGCTACTTCCAGCCGCTGGGACATGGATTGAATCTCGTTTACCGTGCAGAGGTCATCAAAAAACACATAACACTCTTCAATATCTTTCAGAGTCAAAATAGCCTCAAATAATTGTTCAATGCTTTTATCATTTAGCTTTTTCAGCTGCATTTCATCATCATCCCCTAGCGGTTACTGTGTACCTTCATTGTACCCAGCCTGAGTTGGTATTTCAAGCGTTAACGATTTCACGCACTACAGAATAAAAATACATGTTACCGCTTTCATATAGCATTAATGTCCTCCCTGCGCGCACAATCCCCCTCTATCTCACGATTTATCCCCTTTTTTCGCGTATATTTCCGATTAAATATGTAGGAATTAACCTATTTAAAATGTGACAAATTTGTGTCCGAACCATATAATTCCACTGTGAACCTATCATCCTCTCCTGCGCCCAAATCCGCAAATATCCCGTTTTGCGGGATACTCGCCTACGCCGTTTCTCCGCTAATGACATACAGTATAGCAAAAGGGAGTTCCATCTCGGTCTGTTATGCACGTCCAGCCGCAGAAGGAACGCAATTCCGAAATCCAACATAGAAGGAACGTGATAGTTCATGCCACAGCATTATTATCACCGCCAGCCCGCTCCACGGCAGCGTCCGTCTTCCCATACGCAACGGCAGGGACATACTTCTGCCTATATGCCGCCACGGGCATTGAATGAAGCCCAGGTTCAACCCATGTATCCTGGAGTAGAGCCTTACTACCCTCAATTCCAAGAGGTTGAAGCATCCGGACTTGTACCTTATAGTCCAGGTGGTCCGGGGGGACCCGGTGGAAACTTTTTCGGCGGGGGAGCTCCTGTTGCTCCCCCTGTTTCGGTGGAAGCGCCTGCGTCTTCCTCAGGCTTTTCCCTGGCCAACATCGGAGAACTGAAAGGAATGATCGACCGCTTCGGTGGAATTGATGGCATCATGAGTGGAATCGGCAAAATGCAAAAGGTCGTTGGCGGCTTCCAGCAGATGGCACCCATGATGAAACTGGTGATGGGGATTCTGCCTTTTGGAAAAGGAAAAAAAAGCAGCAGTGCTGCGGACAAAGACTATGAAGAGTATTCTCCGCCTCGCTCACGCAAACGCCGTAAAAAAACGACCTCTGCTCCGCGCAAACGGAACACGAGTAGTAAAACTGGCCGGAATAAATCCAATTCTACCCAACGTCGTCCCAAAAAAAGCAAAAAGCTCTAACACTTTTCCCAGGCGCCCTCTTACATAAGGGGGTGCCTTAATCCACTTCCAACTTATTCTCCCCTTCAATCCACTCATTCTTTCATATAAGAGAATATTCATAACCTTTTCTTAAGAACCTATGTTCTTATTCCCGTGAATTGAGGTATACTGAGTTATAGATAAAGGAGGCGGATTATGGAACTGTTTAAAGACAAATATACTCCCGCATTAATCGACCGGACAGGAGAAAGGTTACACCAATTCTACCCCAAGTTGGACAAGCAACAATTTCGTGAACTTGTATTTGCCGAGGGCTGGGAAGAGCTGGAATTCAAAGCTCGTATCCGCCGCATTACGTCGGCATTGACCGAAGTTCTCCCTGACAACTATAAAGAGGCATTACACGTGATTGAGCAGGCAGCACCGCAGATGCGAGGGGTCGAGTACCTGTTCGTTCCTGATTTTATTGAAGTCAACGGACTTGCGCCGGAAAACTACGAACTATCCATGAAGTACTTGACCCTCTTCACACCTTATTCCAGTTCCGAGTTCGCGGTACGCCCGTTTATTGAACGCTACCCGATCGAAACGATGAAACGCATGATGGAATGGACGGGGAGTCCCAATGAACATATACGCAGGCTTGCCAGTGAAGGCAGCCGTCCACGTCTCCCATGGGGCTCCAAACTTCGGGGCTTCATCACCGATCCCACACCAGTACTTCCAATTCTCCATGAGTTGAAGCAGGACGAGTCCCTGTATGTCCGGAAAAGTGTAGCCAATCACCTGAACGACATCTCGAAAGACCATCCTGAACTGGTCCTGGATTTGGCCTCAAGCTGGTACGGACAGCATGAACATACGGACTGGATCGTTCGTCATGCAAGCCGCTCATTGCTGAAAAAGGGACATCCGAAGGCGCTGAGTCTCTTTGGTTATGTCGAGCAGGATGCGACACATATCGAGCATCTTCAGCTTGCAAGAGATACCGTGGCCATCGGGGAAGATCTTCATTTTTCCTTTGATGTCGTTAATGAAAGTGGTCAGTCACAGATGCTGCGGATCGAATATGAAATCGGGTATATGAAAGCAAATGGCAAGCAGGCACCCAAACGGTTCAAATGTTCTGACAAAACCTTCCCTACCGGGAGAACCAAGGTTGCAACGAAGCAATCGTTCAAAGTCATTACGACGAGAAAGCATTACGCTGGCTTGCATACGCTAACGATTGTCGTTAATGGACAACCTGCCTCTACGGCCACATTTGTATTGGAGCAAACTGAGTAAACTGCGAAGGGCCAGTAGCCATCCAACTTATCATGAAAAGATAGCAAGGTTCATTTGTGATATGAATCCCATGTTAAAATTCAGCTCATAGAATCCATTCCTTGAGAAATTCCCCAAGGCGTCTTCAGTACTGAAGATGCCTATTACCTTTTCCACCCTGTTCGTAACAGCCAAATATCCCTCAAAATCAAGTTATACACATGATGCTTCTTCATTTATCTTATCCACATGTGGACATCTATTCCGAAAACAAATCTATATGTACTCCTATTTGCCCTCTTATGCACATCATACACAGGCTAAAGAAGCGATCTTTACAGACCGCTAACTCATCACTTGCTATTCAGTTTCTATTCTTCCTTACTTAAACCAGCCCCGCTTCACGAACCAGGCCACCATACTTCCGCCCAGAATAAACATCAACAGCAGCACAGCTCCATACCCAAACTTCCATTGCAGCTCAGGCATATAAGCAAAGTTCATACCATAGATCCCTGCGATCAGCGTCAGTGGCATAAAGACTGTTGTTATCACGGTGAGGGTCTTCATAATCTGGTTCATACGGTTGGAATTCAGCGAAATATAACTGTCGCGCAGGTCTGCCGTCATTTCCCGATCAGCTTCAATCATGTCCGTCAGCTTCAACAAATGGTCATAGATATCGGTAAAATATACGGTATGCTCTCCTGTTCTCTGCACATGCTGAGAATTGACTACCCGATAGAGCAGATCCCGCATGGGCACTACCGTTCGTCTAAGCTTCAGCAGTCGACTGCGCAAGTCGAACACCTGATTCATCAGGTCTTCCACCGACTCCTTGCCGCCCCGGTTCTCCAGTTCAGCCAGCTCATCCTCAATGGTAAACAGAGACGGGAAATAATGATCGACCAGCTTGTCCATCACCGTATATGCCGCTGCCACCGGGCCCCTGGCCCAGATGGTTCGTTCGTGCGCATGATGCAGCAACCTCTCCCAAGCTTCATCGACTTCCTCCAGTGCCCCGTGATGAAAGGATACCAGGAAGTTCGCACCCAGAAACAGGTCCACCTCTTCCGCTTCCAATGTGGTCGGATTCAGTGCATGCAGCACGAGAAACTGCAAATTGTCATAATAATCGAGCTTGGGTCGCTGCAATACATGCATACAATCCTCAATAGCTAATGGATGAAAATGAAAATATGTATCCAGCAACTGGCTTTCCTCTTCGGAAGGCTGATTGAAATCTGCCCATACCCAGGCGTAATCCTGCAGATCCAGCTGTGTAAGCGGTACATTTACAGATACCTGATGATCCCGTGAGATGGCGAGTGTACGAATCATAAATTAGACCACGTCCTTGTCTTGTATCCTTTACGTTATTGTACAACTTTAACCATTGAACCGTCTCCTGCAACAGCCCATTATACACACGTTATCCTGCAAACGCGACAACAAAAAAAGCCAACCCTGTTGGCTTCTCTCATTTCCCTATCCACAGTCTCCTGTATCCACAGGAATATCTTCTTTTGGTTTATCATTCCACGGATGGCTATCCACATATCCAGCCTGTCCACACGTTCATGCACAGGCGTCTCTTCTTTTTGGTTGTATAATTGTCCACATATCCCGATATTCACATAGTTATGAACAGTTTGTCTGAAACCCAGAATTTGTCCCGGAACACTTTTTCGAATTAGAAAATGATCCAGTACAACAATCCTGCCAGCGCCCCGGTAATCGGAATCGTAATAAACCACGTAATAATGATACGTCCGGCAAGTCCCCATTTCACGGCTGAGAAACGTTTCGCGGAACCAACACCCAGAATGGCAGATGTGATTGCGTGAGTTGTGCTCACCGGCAGGTGGAGCAAGGTTGCCGAGAAAATAACAGATGCGGCTGATAGATCAGCTGCAAACCCGTTAATCGGTTCAATTTTGAAAATTTTGGTTCCCATCGTTTTGATGATTTTCCAACCACCGATGGAAGTACCGAGTGCCATCGCTGTTGCCGCGGAGATTTTAACCCACAACGGAACATCCAGATGATCCTGTACGCCTGCTGCGACCAGTGCAAAAGTAATAATCCCCATTGCCTTCTGCGCATCATTGGTACCATGCGTAAACGCCTGGAGCGCTGCTGTGAAAATCTGTACCGTACGGAAACCTTTGTTCACATTATGCGGACTGCGTTTGGCAAAAATATATTTGAGAATGGTCATGACCACATAACCGATGGCAAATGCGATCAGAGGTGATAATAACAATCCTCCGACGATGTCAATAAATCCACTCCATTTGACTTTATCAGCGCCTGCGCCAACGAGTACAGCTCCTGCAAGGGCTCCAATCAATGCGTGTGAGGAAGAGGACGGAATACCAAACCACCATGTAACCAGGTTCCAGATAATCGCCGCGATCAAGGTGACTATGACGACCTCGATCCCGTTATCTAGCGTGGTGGGGTCGGTTACACTCCCCCCAATCGTCTTCGCAACTCCCGTAAACATCATGGCACCGACAAAGTTCATCACCGCAGCCATAAGAATAGCTCGGCGTGGTGTCAGTGCTCGGGTCGAGACCGAAGTTGCAATGGCATTCGCCGTATCGTGGAATCCGTTGATGAAGTCAAACGCCAGTGCAAGGAAGACGACTATACCCAATACCCAAATCGTTGTTTCCATTATTCTCTGGCTCCTTAAGAATTACGCATGATGATGGATTCGAGCACATTCGCTACGTGTTCACATGCATCCGTTGTCGTCTCAAGACGTTCGTAAATTTCCTTGCGTTTGATCAGTTCAATCGGATCAGGCACAGTAGCGAAAAGATTCTTGATACAGTTGCGCAGCACTTCGTCGCCCTGGTTTTCCAGATCGTTCAGACGAATCGTGTACTCGCGGATCGCCAGCAATTTTTTCTGAGACAGCAAATGAATGGCCTTCTGAATTTCGTAAGCCGATTGGCGCAAAATTTCAGCGAATTGAACGATATATTCGTCCGGGTCAGTCAGTTGGTACATATAGAAACGGGAAGCCGTTGCTTCGAGTCCGTCCAATACGTCATCAAGTGTCGTTGTCAGTTCCATAATATCATCGCGTTCGATCGGCGTGATAAATGTCTTGTTGAGCTCTGTAATGATGGTATGAACATAATCATCACACTGGGACTCGTACTTCTTCATTTCATTGGCAAAAAGAGTCACATCCTGAAGGTTGGAAACATGTTGGGAGAAATAATCAGCCGCTTGCACGACCGTATCTGCCATGTTCTCTAGTGTCTCAAAAAATATATCCTTCTTCTTCTTAAGCTTCATAGCTCTATCCCCTTTACGAGAAATTGCCGATAACCGATGAAACATGAAATGACAACCTTTGATATCTTATCATAAATGTTTCACGGTTTGTACATAAGGCATGATCCTTTTTTATATTCTTATCACATAAATCTGAAATGAATCTTAATTATTTGGAATGGCTGGAAAAATGATGATGAAATTTTACACTGCGTTTACATTTCTCTTCAAATTGGATTAATTTTCAATTTCGATATGCCCCGCAAAGTCAGGCTGATTCGGAACGATACTGATAAAAGTCTTGCCAGGAATAAGCGCAACTTCGGACCCATTTTGCACAAATCGAATAATATCACCCGTTTTTTTGATCCACTGGCCTCGAACCATCTTGCCTTTTTGAAACAGCATGGCTTCACCGCCCTGTTCCAAATTAACGGAAAGTCTGCCCACATTGTCGAGCACCTTGTGATCCGCACCCGCTACAATAATATTGGCCGCTCCAATGGGATTGCCGTTATCCAGATCCTGATCTGCTTTTCCGTTCACCAATCTCATATATCGTCCGCTAACTTCATCATAATCATACGTGACCCGGTAACTCTCCAATAAATAATGAATATCGAATTGCTTGGCTAACTCTCCGGCGGACGTGGCCCCTTCCTCGTTATACGTATATACAGGGGACTTAAAATCGTGACTATAGCCTTTGGTATCCGCGCCTTCTCTCAGCTTGTCCGCCGACGTATATAGATTGTGCGGTGCTTTACGATCCGAGGAACGCCAGAAATAGGGGCCGCTATTCGATATCTCATCCATATGCTGTTTCTGCTGCTTTTGCAAAATGGAATAGGCATCCGGGCTGCCACCCGCATGAACCAATACCCCATCGTAACTCTCACCAAGCTCGATCAGATACGGACGGATACTGCGCACGGGTCCAACCGTTTCTGCCCCGCCTTCACTTTGGAAGATGGCAATAAAACGGGTAATGCCTCCCTCAGCGAGCACTTCGATAATAATATCTGCCGCACTCAGACCTGACTGGGGCCGGGCTGCAGGTGCATTGTTAATCATAACTGCCAGCGGACGGCGCGTTACTGCTTCATCAACAGGCAGACCCGTCAGCGGTGCTGTGTAGAGCGACGTGGCAGGTTCTTCTGTCTCTTGTTCTTCCTGTATGGGTGTAGGAACGGACTCCGGCTTCGGAATCTGGACCATCTCCTTATTCTGGCAAGCGACCAGACTCAGGGCCAGAATAAGCAGCGACGCCGCTGACGTCGTTTTGTTCCATTTCAGTTGCTTCAATATATGTACCTCCTGGACGATATGGCTGAAATCTAGGCTGTAGTTGCTCTTATGTAAGTGACCATTTCACGTATTTCTTTCCATTTAATCACACACAGCACCATTTGTCTTCGATAAGGAGAGCATTTCTACCCTGCATTTCACGTTTGAAACTTGAGACAGGATGAAAAATATGTCCTAAATGTGAACTTCTCAAACCTTACTTAAAATTTGAACTAGATTGTGATAATAATCACAAACAGAATGACTTTTGAACTATACAATAAAGACATCAAAGGTGATCACTTAGAAAAACAAAAAAAAAAAACACACACACTAAATTCCATGAAGGAGTGGTTTATATGTTCAGCTTCAACCAATGGCTTAGAGAAAACAAAGTGGCAATGTGGATTTTGACAGTACTTCGGGTGTATATCGGTTACGACTGGATGACACACGGCTGGGGCAAATTAACAGGTGGATTCCAAGCTGGTGGATTCCTTGCAGGCGCTGTAGGAAAAGCAACAGGTGAAAACCCAACCGTTCAAGCTTGGTGGGGAACATTCCTTGAGAACTTCGCGGTACCAAACGCAGGACTGTTCGACTTCATCATCCCGCTGGGTGAATTCCTTGTAGGTCTGGGTCTCATTCTTGGATGCTTTACAACACTCGCAGCACTGATGGCGATGGTCATGAACTTCGCATTCCTCTTCTCGGGAACAGTAAGCACGAATGCTCAATTAGTTCTGATGGAAATCTTCCTTGTAGTCGCTGGTGCAAATGCTGGTAAAATCGGTTTGGATCATTGGGTAATGCCTTACCTTCGCGGATTGTTCACTCGCAATAAAGGCAGTCAGCCTAAAGATACACCAACGATAAATCATACACACAAAACAGCCTAAATATTAAATAGACATTTTCCGGTCCTGCTCCCCTCCCCCTGGAGAGCAGGACTTTTTTTGGTTTTTTATATATGCTTGTAGGTCAACTGACTTGCCCATCGACAGAAACACGTATTATGATGAACATATCGATCGATTACAATTAAAGGAGTACATGACATGCCAACCCAGCGCCGCCTTGAAACCGATGCCGACTTCCAAGAAGCCATGGAAATGAAGCATAAAGTTCGTGTTTTTAAAGATAATCACCAGATTGATTCCGGTGGCCTCATTATCCGTTTTGACAGCAATACCGTTGTTATTCAGTCCAGTGTAAGTGAACTAGCATATCACTCGCGTACAGCATGTGAGCTTTTCGAGATTCGCAAGTGATTATACTAAATTGCAGAATGCTCAAGTTATAGAAAAAGGTTCCTGAGGCCCATTACGCTGGCCGCAGAAACCTTTTTTGGTTCAGCTAATTCATAACCTAAGTCTGTCTGGTCGATGAACTAGGTGTATTTGCAAAATAAAACTCAAAGACTTGTTCACATACTCTTGTTTGTTCCAAGTTATACGCCGTCACCAAACTGCCAGCAGTTCAAACTGAGCGTACCGTAAGGATACGACTGGAATAGACGTTTTGCAGATCGTGACATATCGGCCGTACCCATAGCATAGAACAAAGGCGCAATGTGCTCCGTTCCATAAGATGGAACCGCCGTGCGGGCATGGGGCGCTTTTTTGTCATATTGAAACAGCTCTCTCGTATTCCACTGCTCAAGCCGCTCGCCAATCCAGTTATCGAATTCCACTGCCCAGTCTTGCGGTTCATCATTAGTGCCAAGCATGCGCAAGTTATGAACTGTTCCGCCACTGCCAATGATCAGCACATTATCATGACGCAGTTGTTCCAGCATCCGGCCAATATCATATTGCTCTTGCGGGGAACGCAACGAATCGACAGATACCGCAATAACAGGAATATTGGCCTCTGGATACATGTGTAACAGCGGTACCCATACACCATGATCCAATCCCCGGCCTCGAACCGGTTGATGTGGAAGATTACTACGAGTGAACAGAGCGCAGATCTCATTCGCAAGGTCTGGCTGACCAGGAGCAGGGTAATTTATTGTATACATATTAGAGGGAAATCCGTAAAAATCATGCAAGGTCTGATGTGTATCATCCATTGTCACGGACGGTTCGGGACGATCCCAATGCGCCGTAAATACAACAATGGCTTTCGGAGCCGGCAGCCTGTCTCCAAGCTGGTTCAAAAAGTGAGTGTAGTCATTGCTCTCCACCGCCAGAGCGGGAGAACCATGCGCAATGAATAGTGCGGGTAATGTCATTGCTGCCAACCTCCAGACACGGATAGGATGCTTACCCCTCTATTTTACCCCGAAGAAGGCGCTTTTCCAAGCTAACATCCCAATCAGATGCAATCTGGGCGCACATGTTGCCTTATGGACCAACCCATGTTGGCTATAGAATGCTCCAGCCTAATCATAGAGATCGATATTTAGTCCTCTTAGATCATCCAGTGCTGCCAATCCTGTTCAATCTTCTGACGCTCTCCCAGCCATTCTCTCGTACGCGTAATCAGCTGTTCACGCTCTTTACCGGAAGAGAAGGTATGATCGCCCTGGAAAATAATCTCCTTGTCGCAGCGGCCTTCCTGGCGCATCCAGAATACCTTTTGATACAGGAACGCGTAATCCACAGGAATGATCTCATCCGACGTGCCGTGCACCACCAGAACATCTCCGTTAAATTTAACGGCTTCCTGGTATGGCTGATGTTCAGCCAGTGATTCAAAGAATGCTGGTGTAAACTTATAACCGAGATAATCAGCAGATCCCAGTTTCACCCCTTCATCATACACATCACGTCCCGTAATTTTCACAATATCATTGAACGGATATCCCACGGATGACCACATGACGAGATTCTTGACCCGTTTGTCACGGACAGCAGTCAGCAGAGCAACAGCTCCACCCAGACTATGACCGATCAGCGTTACACGGGTTGGATCTACATCACTGCAATTTACCGCATAGTCCAGCACAGAACGTGTTTGGGTAATCATGGATTCAAGTCCTTCAGCTCCATACTCACCGCTGCTCTCCCCGCAGCCGATGTAATCGAAGCGCAGCACCAAATATCCATCTTCGGCCAGCTCACGGGCGGTCTTCACAAAGAGACGATCCACACCGATCCGACTTCCTACGAATCCATGACAGATGACAGCAAGAGGCACGCGCTGTTGGTGATTTCCCTCCTTAATGTCTTTGACGACCGGATAATGAATCGTGGCTGTTAATTCTTCTTGCCCATGACGAATACTGATCTGACGCTCCATGCCTATTTCCCCTTTCCATTCTTCCCTGCTCATGTTCATTTTGTTAATCATATATAAATCCGATAAGTTTAATGTGTATTAAGATGATATTAGTATATTATCATCCTGTGAACCTCAAGTCAACGTGAGGAAATGTCCATTTCCAGACGTACCTTGTCTACATTTTATCGACAATTTCGCAAAAAAAATGAGCCAAGCTGACCACAGCTGACTCGAATCATTCCTAATACTTGAAGCCATCACTCATAACTTCGACGGAACATCTCATGAGTCTCCACTCGCCCCTGCCATTCATGTTCATGAGCCGAATTCGAGCTCCCCCAGAAGCTCCCTGACTGAAAGGTTCCATCTGTATACTCTTCCGCATATTCAGCATCCTCCAACGTCTCATCCATTGGCACAACCTCATCCGTTACTCCGCGGGAGTTGCTGTTCAGCAGCAGCTTCCTAGTTAATTTATCCGTTTGTTGATCCATAACCTGCCACGCTCCAATCCCTGGTTTCTGTTGGAAATGCTACTATTGTGGTGGAATCGGCTGCACTTTATTCATTCTTCACACAATCGTTGGAACTGGGCGATCCCTTACGCATATTAACGGCCAACCACGGAGAACCTAATCAATATAACATAGCCAACATTTGCCTCCGATTCCTTCTGGCGAAAGGGTTGAATTCATGGAACACATCTTGGATTGGATTCGTATTCACGGAAAACTGGTACTGCTATGTACCTGTGTCATTCTGGCCTGCGCAGGGCTATGGTCGAATCGTAAACAGTTGTTTTATAAGGAATGACTTTGCGAAACGAGAGCCCTTCCCGTATACTAAAATACCGTCAGGGTCTCCAGATCACCGGGGATCAGAACGTGTGTAGACAGGGGGAGCAATCATTGGGGATTTCCTATAAAAAGTTGAAAGAAATACAGAATCGGCAAATGACCGAAATGAGTAAGATGACACCTGAACATGTAAAACTGTTTGATCAGATCAGCACCATTGCGCGCCAAGCACCTGCCGATGAGAGAACGCAGGAAGAATGGATTCTCTCTGCTGGAAGAGCCATCGTACAAGCTCAGCGTGACGGTAAGCCTGCTCGCGAGTTATATGGACCTGATCTGGAACAACATATCTATTCACAACTAGGAGTAGCAGACAATAATCCGGCTGCAACTGCTAGTGAATCAAATATGGACTCATCCAGAGCTTCAAGTACGGCCGTACAGGGCTCCGGAAGCAAATCCAATGAACGCAGTACGTCAGCCAAGAAGACAGCAGCAGTTGAAGCGGAACCTGCGGAGACTCCGGATCAAGTTAAACGGACGCCCAAATGGTACTTCATGATCTCTTGGGCAGCTTTGTCTTTTGTCATGCTGATTCAAGGTGCGGTTGGGCTATTTATTGGCTGGACGGGTGGAGATACGGAACCATTTAGCCATATCAGCTTGTTCTCCCTGATCGTTGCGGCGGTTGGGGGGATTGCACTGGTTGAAATGCTTCGTCGCCTTGCTGAGCGTCCAGACGACCAGGGAGCAGACAAGACTGCCAGGCCACAGATCAATCTTCGCGGAATCGTCATCTATATCGTTATCGTTGTGCTTGTCTTATTTGTAGGATATCCGCTGCGTGACAGCCTTCCCGTATTTACGTTGGCTCCGTGGATTAGTCTCGTAATCGGGATTGTGGGATTGGCTACGTTGAGACCACTATTTGGACAAAAGAAAGCGTAAGGATGGCCCTTTGTGGAGAAACAACATTTGGGTATATCGTACAGTTATGTGGTGTGTGAAGATGAAGTACGAGTGAAGTACGACAATTCGGTGATTAGATAGAATATCGAGTGTCAAAAAAGGGGCCATAATGGCCCCTAGCCAGCTGTTGAGAAATTCTCGACAGCTATTTTTTATTTCCGAAAGGAATGGCCTCGTCATACTTCAGATAGATGATCCACCGCGCCCGTAGAGTCTCTCTCCATTTTGAGCTGAATGCGATGTTTGATCTCCTTGCCCGGAGTCTCTCCGAATTCTCGCTTATACATGCGGATAAAGTAGTTAACTTCCATGCCAACCGTCTCCGCAGCCTCTCTTACACTTGCCCGTGGGTGCTTGTCCAGCCATTCGGAAGCCTTCTGCAAACGTAATCTCTGCATGTACTGATGTCCTGTCACCCCATGTCTCTGGTGAAATAATCGGTTCAGGTGCTGCACCGAATAACCAACGGCTTCAGCTACATGCTTCAGCAGCAGATCATCCTGGTAGTGCGTGTGCATCAGTGACACAGCTCGGGTGAATGCTTCATTTGCCGATTCAGACTCACGTTCTGAACGTGTTAATGGCACACTCCGTGCTTCTTGCTCTTCTGTGTCATCATGCAGCAGGAGGATGGATCGTGACATGTCCAGAATAAGCTGGTAGATGATCGTTGAACTGTTCCACATTTCAGTCATCCCATCGTCCAGCGAGTGCCAGATATCCGTAACACGTAACCAAAACTGTTCAAACTCTGACAAGCGCCGTGGCCCCATCGGTAGCAGTCCCGCCGACCGAAGCACCGCCCCCGCCACCTCTCCACCAATGCCGATATATCCAAGCTCCCCGTGTGTTTTGGAATGCGGAATATACTCATAGGCCACCCCAGGCTCCATCACGAACAGTTCACCCGCCGACACTGTCCAAGCTCCTTTACCTGGAACCTTAAATTCCCCCTTGCCGCTGCGTAAAAAGAAAAGCAGATACACCGGAAATCCATCCGGTCTAAACTGAACTTTCTCTTCTTGTGTTCCCACACAATACAGATACAGAGGTAACCGGGAATCCGGCAAGCCGGTCAAGCGAAATGCAAGCATTCCATCAGTCCTTTCGGATCATGCTCTTCTTTCTCCTATTATCCATCGATTTGCCCCGTTGCAGCAATGGCCAAAGGAACCTTTTTGGTGGCAGGATTTTCAAGCAGTATAAGTGATTCAGAGTGGCCATTTGAGATAATAGAGCAACCTTCTGATCGCTGTTATCCCCCAAATTTCCTAAATTGCTGTCCAAGGTAGATATCCGGGGATAAAGGCGAACGCTTTGCTTCCTTTGGTTTTTCAGTCCTGTCGTTTTTTAATACTTTTCATAAAAAGAAAAGCTCCCCTTCTCGTTTGGAAAGGGAGCTTCTTCAATTCAATTTATTTATTTCATTATATTTTGATTTTAGGTTTGTGGAGATGTAGTGCTAGCTTGATTCGAATTGGAAGATCCAGTATTTGTGTCTGTCACTTGTGGTGAATCCGGAGTAGTAGTTACAGGGGCAGCTGTTGCTGCATCCAATTTAACTGTAGCCGAAGGACCATAAAGCGAACTTGTATACAAGGAAGTATCACTTGATACAGACAGGATATATATTTTATATTCTGCTCCAAGTTCAATTGCTTTCCCATTTGAATCCAACGTATCTTTGGTCAAGTTAATTTCTCCAGCTGAAACTTGTTTAAAACTAATATTCTGGGTTGCCTGAGCTACAACAAAGTCATCTTGGGCTCTTACTACAAAAAGTCGATATTGGGCTATCCCTTTTTCGTCTGCCGCTTTATTGAAAGTAACCTTGATGCCTGCATCCGCAGCAGTGCTATTATTCTCAATTTTAGTGATGATCCCTGTTTGGACAGGTGCGGCTGGAGCAAGGATACTGAATTCGTTGGAAGCTGAGGACAGATTGGAAGCACGAGAACTGCTGTCCGATACGGATAACACAAAGACTCGATATTTCTGCCCTATAACAAGTGACTTATTATTAATATCCCGGTGACCATTATTCAAAACGACAGGATTTGAAGCATCATTTTTGTTGATATCAATATTATAAGAAATTCCAAGTGCAGAAGAAACACTAAAACCACTCACTTGATTTGCTGGTACTATAAAAGCTTTGTAACCCGAAATCCCATTCTCACTGGAAGGCTTGCTGAAGCTTATAGATACATCCGAAGCATCTCCCGCTTGCCCTTGTTTTTTCACAGTTGCACTTACATTACTCGCTGCGGCTACAGCCGTATTGGAAGCTAATGTGATCACTCCCGAGCCTGAAGACAGTGCATTGGCAAGAGAGCCGTTATTATTCACTGCCATTACATGCACTCGATAGCCCACACCATTCACAATAGCACTGTTATCCACGGTTTTCGTATTACTTGTAAGATTAACAGTCTGGTTGTTTCCGTTTTTGCTTACATACGTATAATTCGCACTGCTAACTGAGTTCGCAGATGTCAGATTAAAGCTCGTATTTGTCGATTTCACCACAAACACACGATAATGATTCACATTTGTCTCATCCGACGAACGATTGAAAGTCACACGCAGATCGCTACCATTGCCGTTATCCCCAATATCACTTGCCGTCACATTACTTGGTGCCGTCACAGCTGCGTTCGCAGTCAACGTAATCTGTGAAGAATAAGAAGATAAAGCATTCTGACTGGAATTTCCACTTGTGCTTACCGACAAGACAAACACGCGATAGTTATTGTTATTGGAAACTGTGTAACCGTTGGTATCCACCATGTAGTTAGGGAGGGTAAATGACTGATTTCCACCCGTCTTGTTCACCTGATAATAATTGTTTGATGCGTTAGCCGCGCTCAGTGTAAAGCTGCCTGCATTGCCGGAACGGACCACATATACACGATACGCGGAAACATTGGATTCATCCGAAGCTCTGGTAAACGAAACCCGAAGATCGCGTCCATCGCCGTAATCACTCACATCAGCCACACCAATGCTGCTTGCGACTCCAGCATTACTATTCGTTGTCAGTCTCAACAGCGTCGAGGAGGAAGATAGCGCATTCGTATAGCCGTTCTGCTGGTTGCCTACAGCCATAACGTAGATCCGGTAGTCTTGCAGATTTGTTACGTTATAACCACTTGTGTCCTTCATAGAGGATGGCAGTGTTGTTGTAATATTGTTGCCTGTTTTGTTCACGTTATAGTACAAGCTGGAAGACAGATTGCTCGCCGTAGTCAGATTAAAGCTGCTGGATACCGAGTTGCGCACAACGAAAATTCGATAATTAGCAACTTTAGACTCATCGGATGAACGGTTGAAGCTCACCTGAATGTCACGACCGTCTCCATAATCCGAATTATCTCTCAATGATGTGATCACAGGTGCTGTTGCTGTGTTTATTCCCAGTGTGAGCGAAGAGGATACTGTGGACAGTTTATTGTCTGCTGTTGCCGCATTGGAGCTCACAGATACAATATACACGACATATGATGTGCCGTTTTTGATCAGTTCCCCAGATGTATCACGTGTCGAGGAACTTAGCTGGGTTTTAACCGCTGTGCTGTTACCTTTGTAGATAATGGTTGAATTAGAGCTGGACACATTGTTGGCCGTAGTCAGGTTGAATGAAGAAGCGTCTTTCGCCTTGACTACAAAAGCACGGTAATACGTAATATTGGATGTTGTACTCGGCTGTGTGAAGTTAATTTCCAGGTCGCGTCCATCGCCATAGTCACTGATATCTGCGATCCTGAGACCTGTGACAGGTTGCACCGTTGTTTTCACATTGTTTAGTTTCAAGGACTGGGAAGACCACGCCAGCAGATTTTTATAGCTGTTGTTGCTGTTCCCCATTGTAAGTACATACAGACGATAGGTTTCACTTGTGTTTAACAAATCCCCGTTCACGTCGCGTGTCTGAGCATTCAGCGTCAATCTTGGATCAGTGCCATTTGGAGAAATGGATGTGTAATTACCGGATGGCACGACTGATGCCGCAGACTCATTAAAGCTGTTTACATCACGGGTTTTCACCAGCATCACACGATACTGGGATACAGCTTTTTCGGACGTGGGGCGTGTGAAGCTTACAGTCAGGTCACGACCATCCCCATTGCTTCCGGATACTGAACCGTAAATGTTCCATGCTGCATATTGCGTCTCATCCACAGGAGGAGTGGACGTTGTTTTGATATCTACCCGCTGATTGCGGGAATTCCAGAATACTTTCTCCCCAAAAGCTTCACTGACAAAACGAATTGGAACCATTGTGTTTCCCTTGATGGTATTTGCAGGTACATCTAGCGCTACCGCTTCTCCGTTGATGTAAGCCGTTTTGGAACCCAGTTTCAGTGATACTTCCTGATCTCCCCGGTTCGCCGTGATCGTTTTAGTTTTATTGGTGTACTTTACAGTCGCATCCAATCCTTCGAAAATGGAGCGTAATGGAACCAGTACACGTCCACCTTTCATGACAGGTGCCTGTGCGGACGAAAGCTCCGCATCATTGATATATATACTAATTCTCGCAGCTGCATCCATAACCGACGTTGGTAGTGCAGACATCAACATGGCCGATACGGCCAGTGCTGACATCACCTTTTTCACTTGACGTCCTCCAGCTTTTCTCATATCCAATATCCCCATTCTCTTCATTATTTAAGTTGAAATGTGATCGTTGGTGAATTTCAATTTATTCCTGTAATTTCCTGTGCACATCTAAGACGTATGAACATCAGTAAAAGTTTCCAATCCCACAAAAAATATTTTCGCAGAAATGTCCTTGCACCATCTACCCTCCAAAGGTTAAAAATAACAGAATAATTTGTCATTATTCCGCAACAACATCCTTCCCAAATTCGTTTAATGTATAGTGAATAACAACCTACTATCTTTAAAATTACGGGAGGTTCACACAGATGACATCATCGTATTTATCTGGCCAACGCAAAGGGATGCGATTCTTCCTCACATTCCTTACCATTGCTGCAATTTTCACAGGAACCGCAGCTACATCTGGAGCTGCTACTGCCGCTCCTTCAAGCCCGGATACCAAAGTAACCACCAGCAGTTCAACCGCCATATATAAAACATTTCAGTCCATGCTCAAAAAAAAGAACGGCTTACCCGCCGCTGACACCTTTCTGGAATCCAATATCAAAAAAGTAACAAAGCATCACGCCACCCTGATGGTGCTTCAATTGGAGAATGCACGTCTGAAGGCCCTAACCTCCATGACGGACCGCTTGCTCGTTCCTAACGTTCAGGACAAGATGCTCAAGGCATACCAAACGAACGACAGCTTCACCAAACTCATGGGGCGTACTCAGGATTCCGATCTGCGTGTACTGTTAAAAGAAGCCCGTGACAGCGGTTATCGCCTCGTCATGCTCGAAGGCTCCCTCTATCCGATTATGAATTATGAGGCACTCGTGAAATATACCTCTGATATTACAGAGGATATCTCAAACTACATCAATATCATGACGAAGGAAACGAAAAACTTGCCTGCGGATGACGGAGCTCTGGTCATTGGATATCAGGAAATTCTCCTTCGGGCACTCAGCCAGGAAAGATTCCTGGAGCTGCATCCGAAATCGAATCGGGCCAAGCAGGTGCAAGATCTGTTGAACAGTTATACCCTGTATACCTTTTATGGGCTGAACAATACACCGCTGTTTGATTATGAAACGAACAAAATGGTTGCGAACGCCCAAAGAGGATACAACGGCGTCTTGCAGCGTCTTGCATCCGTCGATAGTGAATTCCTCACCAAGCTGGATGCCTTTATGGATGTGGTTAAGGAAGCAAAGTATGAGAAAACAGCTGCCGTGGAGAAATGGCTGGAACAGAATGTTCCGACCGGGGCGGATGCTGGCTATTAAATAATTCATGATATTAATCACCTAAAGCACATAAAAAACACAAAGAAAACCGACATAGGATTCGCTCCCATGTCGGTTTTCTTTGGATTCTATCGATGAATTGAATCTTCTAGACCAAGTCGAACTCAGAATCAAGATCTATAGAATTGGCTTGACCATATGGTTATACTCATGTCCAGCAATGACAATTACTTCATCCTTGATATAGCCCTGGCGTTCGTACAACATCAAGGCCCGGCCATTGTCCCGTTCAACAATGAGGGATACCTGGGAGTGTCCAAGTTCCCTTCCCTGCTGCTCAAAAGCAGCCATCAAGGCCTTGCCGATACCCTGCCCCTGATATACTTCGCTTACGGATAGAGTATCTAGATAATACTCCCCGGGACGGGTTTCTTTGACCAACGTATATTTCTCATCTGTACTCCGACCAGGCCGATCCAGAATCGGCTGATCCAGAAGATCTGCCTCACCGCCATCATACGCTACCAGGATTCCAGCGACCTGTTCGTCCTGCTCCATTACCGTTATATTACGATAACTGATCCGATTGTCTTCCTGCGCGTAAAATTGCTGCAAAATCTGCATCGCTTTCTCATGCTCACCTTCACCCGCCAGAGCATAGGCAATATCACCAATCGCCTGATAAAGCAGAGGAATGACTTGTGCCGCATCTTCTTTGCGAGCAGGTCTCAACAGAGGCTGCGCCTCACTACGGTCCGACTTCACATTGAAATGATTCATCAGATTAACATGTTGAACAGATTGAGATTTTTGTTCAGCTCGGTATACGCGAGGCCTTTACGATTCATACGTTCAATCAGCGGCTGGTAATCTTCCTTGTACATCAACTCGATGCCTACCAAGGCAGGTCCATTTTCCTTATCATGCTTCTTCGTATATTCAAAACGGGCAATGTCGTCATTGGGTCCCAATACTTCCACAAGGAATTCACGCAAAGCTCCCGCACGTTGTGGGAAATTGACCATGAAATAATATTTCAGACCTTCGTAGATCAACGAACGTTCTTTGATTTCCTGCATCCGATCGATATCATTGTTGCCGCCGCTGATCACACAGACAACCGTCTTGCCCGCAATCTGTTCGCGATACTGCTCGAGTGCAGCAACCGCCAGAGAACCGGCAGGCTCCACAACAATTGCATTTTCATTATATAGCTCCAAAATGGTGGTGCAAGCTTTGCCCTCAGGCACCTTCACAATGTCGTCCAACGTGCCGCTACAGATGTCGAAGGTCAGGTCACCAACACGTTTCACCGCAGCACCATCCACAAATTTATCAATATCATCCAACGTGACAACCTGCTTGCGGAACATCGCCTCACTCATGGAAGCCGCACCAAGTGGTTCTACGCCAATGATACGCGTTTCCGGGCTAACCGTCTTCATGTAGGTTCCAACGCCAGCAGCCAGACCGCCGCCACCAATTGTGACGAATACATAATCCGCTTTTTCATCCAGACTCTCCATGATTTCCATCGCTACCGTACCATTACCCGCAATGATCTTCGGCTGATCGAACGGATGTATAAACGTCATGCCCTGTTCATTACACGCACGCATAGCTTCTTCATAAGCATCGTCATACGTATCACCTGTCAGCACAACTTCAACATTATCTCCACCAAATCGACGGACCTGTTTCACCTTCTGGTTTGGAGTTGTGCTCGGCATGAAGATTTTGCCATGGATGCTAAGCGCGTTACAGGAAAAAGCAACTCCCTGCGCATGATTACCCGCGCTCGCGCAGACAATGCCTTTCTCCAGTTCAGCCGGAGTCAGACTACGAATCATGTTGTAAGCTCCGCGAATTTTAAACGAACGTACCACCTGCAGGTCTTCCCGTTTAAGATACACATTACAGTTATATTTGGCCGACAATACAGCATCCCGCTGCAATGGCGTTCTTACAATGACTTCACGCAGCACATGGTGTGCGCGCACGATATCTTCCATGCCAACACCGGTACGGCCGGGATTGGCAGTTCCCGTTGGTTCTTGTTCCACTGGTTTCATCTCTTATCCACACTCCGCTTATCTTGGTTGGCAATGCAAGCATTGCTTTTTCTTTTTATTGTATCACTTTTGTTCTGTTCTTGCGCCTGAGCTCGCATCATTTACCATTCGCAAAATTTCATCAACAATGACCTGAGGATCTGTAAACATGACCATATGGCTGGATTGATCAGCTCCGATCCATTTTGCATTCGTTAAAGTACTCACAGTCCGGCGGTGTGCCTCCATAATAGCAGGTCTTATTTTACGTTCTCCCATGCCCGTTTTTGTACCTGAGATAATGCTGACCTCCAGATCACCAAGATCGAGAGGGGTAACCAGCAAGGAAGCCAAGTCATTCAGAAAAGGTTTCGATTCCGCAACCATTGTCCTGGCCGCCTGTACGGTGAAATCCTCTGCACGGTGATCCCCGACAACGTCGTCAGGCTGAACACTTCCAGGTCTGCTGCCTAATAATCTGTATAATCCCGAACGTGCCATGAGTGGAATTAGGAGACTGTTCAAGGCAAAATTGAATTTGGCTGCTTTGGAAAAATACAATTCGCAATGCTCGTCTGAAGGATCAACCAGGATGATCCCCCTTAATCTTGATAGGTTCGAGGCCGCAGCCGCTCGTACAATGGGTCCTCCCCAGCTGTGCCCTACCAATATGAACGGACCTGGCCCCAATGCAGTCAGCAGATCGTCAAGATCTTCTGCTATTCTGCGAAGTTTACGCGGAGACGAATCGACTTCACTTCGTCCTGTGCCCGACCTGTCGTACACGACGGCACGTGCATGTTCAGCAACAGCAGGTGCTACCAGCCCCCAGGTCGATCGTGAGAAGCCCATACCGGACTCAAATATAACTATCAGATCGCCTGTTCCTCTGGACATATAATGTAATTTGCGACCATCCCGGGTCTGAATAAAGGCACTTGAACCAAAAGAATGTGAGCTATGGTTAGGCTTCATCTTCCCCTCCTAATTACACGCATAGTCATAACAAACCGAATCTAATTGAAAATGATTATCAATTACTTGATTATAGATTATTCCACTCTTTAGGACAAGGCATAGGTCTTTAAGACCAACAAAATCATTGTCATACCATGACTAAAGTAATATAATTACAATGAAATCATATATTTACTTTAGGAGGAAGAATTTGTGAAGAAAAAGTTGATTATTGCTTTATCAAGTTTTACACTTCTCGGAGGTATGGCTATCGGAGCAGGAGCCGCGCCTATCTTGGAGAAAATTACTGCCAATCTTAACTGGGGAATTAACTACAGCATTTCAGGTAAAACATGGAGCCCAGTAGATCAGAATGGTAAAAAACTAGCAGCAATTACATATAACAATAGGACATATCTACCTGTTCGATCTGTAGGTGAAGCACTTGGGGTAGCCGTAGATTATAACAACAGTAGCCAGACCCTTATGCTTGGTGAGAAATCAGATACAACACCTATTACTTCCGAGAAAATCGAAGTAAAACGTGATTCCTTTGTAACAAAAGACAAACAATTTACAGTGCAACAAGAAAAAGATTATGAATCAGGAGTAGTTATTAAAGAAATTTTTGCATATCAAGAATTCACTTTAATTCCTGAAGGGAAATATCAAACGATAGAACTTTCTGTATTTCCCGTTAAAATGAATAATACCGTTAGTCTAAAAGTATTCGATGGAGATACTCTTCTTAAAGAGTTCGAAATAAATGCTTCTAGCGGAAAACAAACCGCTTCGTTTGATATCGGAGGAGTTAAAAAACTTAAATTCACTGCTGATTTACCAAATATAGGATTTGATTCACAGTCTGTTTTTGTAACTGGTAGCTACAAATAAATCATTAATGATACATCTAAGTTTGTATAGACTATAGCAACTAAACAAAAAGAACACCATTACCTGTACGGATAACGGTGTTCTTTTTCTATCAATAACATATTACCTCTGCATACCAGTCACTTCGACTCAAGCCTGAGTCTTAAACCAAGCCGCAGCAGCTTCCGCCTCGGTACGAGTCAGTTGATGCCCCTGACGCTCCAAGTGCATATGCACGGCTGCACCCGCACCGCTAAGCAGTGAGGCCAATTCATCCGTTTCACGTTTCGGCACAATTGGATCGTTCTCTCCTGCTCCGATAAATACAGGCAGCCCTTTCAGGTCTGGTAATTCCAAACCGCGAAGTGGTACCATCGGATGGTGCAGAATCGCTCCTTTGAATACGTCAGCCTGATGGAAGATCAGACTTGCTGCGATGTTTGCTCCGTTGGAATAGCCCAGTGCGAAGACATTGGCACGATCAAAGCCATACTCCACAGCAGCTGCATCCACAAAAGAACCCAATTCCGCTGTCCGTGCAATGAGATCCTCTTCGTCAAACACCCCTTCCGCCAAACGGCGGAAGAAACGGGGCATTCCATTTTCAGATACGTTACCACGCACCCCCAGAATACCAGATCCTGGGGCAATCATCTCGGCCAGACCTACCAGATCGTTCTCCGTTCCACCTGTCCCGTGCAGCAACAAAAGTGTGGGTGCATTTGGCTGAGAACCTGCTTTATAAATATGTTTCATTGTATTAGTAGTACTCATGATTTGGACTCTCCTTTCCATTCACGTACTTGAATAGGTGGCAGCAGCTGTTCAATCTGCTCACGCTGTGGTTCGTACCATTCAGGCAACATCAGCTTTTGACCCATGCTTTCCTGTGGTTCATCCCGTGCAAATCCTGGAGGATCAGTAGCCAGTTCAAACAGTATACCTCCCGGTTCCCGGAAATACACAGCGTTAAAGTACTGGCGGTCAATGACCGGAGTTGGATGATAACCGGCTTTTTGAAGCTCCTGCTGCATTTGTTCATGCTCGACATAATCTTTTGCACGCCATGCGATATGGTGAACCGTCCCTGCTCCGCCAATTCCCCGCTGGATTCCAGTCGATTGAATGTCGATGAGTTGACCGATGTCACCACTCGCCTGCAGACGAATGATTCCATCCTCTTCTCCTACTTGCTCCAGACCGAGCATCGTTATCAGCACATCCGTTGTTTTGTCAGGTACATGGCTGAATAGTACAGCTCCACCAAAACCTTTGATGGCATGTTCAGACTGCACACCGTTGAATGCCCACTGACTTGGCTGGCCTCCATCACGCTCGACCAATTCGAGCAAGAGACCCCCTTTATCGAAGAAGCGAATGTACTGCTCGCCAAATCTTGTTTTATTTTCAAATGGAATATCGAAGGATGTCAGACGTTCTTTCCAGAATGGCAGACTACCCACCGGAATCGCATATACGGTTACGCCAGTCTGTCCTGCACCGATGACACCTCTTCTGGCATTTTGTTGAGGGAAGAAGGTGATAATAGTACCCGGTGCCCCATCCTCATTGCCATAATACAGATGGTACACATCCGGTGCATCAAAGTTAATCGTTTTTTTCACCAGTCTCAGTGCCAATACACCTGCGTAAAAATCAACATTTTTCTGTGCATCATCTACAAAAGCCGTAACGTGATGGATTCCTGAAGTTCTGAACATAATCTCCACTCCCTTAGTTTTATTTGGTTCATTGTTATATTTAGCAGTTTGTTATGCATCGCTTTTTGTTATTTATCTTAAAATTAAGATTCTTTAAATTTATATTAATCCATTGAGCCTAAATAAGCAAGCTTTTGTTTTGAAGTTAAGATATTAATGGACTTTAACCTGCTAATACCGCCTGAGTATACCGACATGGACAAAAAAACAGGTCCCGATCACTCGGAAACCTGTCTTCCTTGAATCTTATTCAATTGCCGCCACACAACATCAAACCTTATAATCTCGCATTACGTTATTAGGTTAATTTTAATCGCTTAGACGGTTGGACCAGATCTTTGCCATCATACTCATCCTTGATATCTCCAACAATTTCTTCAAGGATGTCCTCCATCGTAACCAGACCAACCGTTTCCCCTTCTGCATTATGCACCGTGGCGATATGGGAACGACTTTGCTGCATTTGGACCAAGACATCCTTAATCGGCGATAACTCCGAAAATTTTAACATGTCGTGTACAAACGTATCCATGTTGAACTCCCGGCCTGCTGCAACACTCGTAAGCATTTCCTTAGTATGGATAAATCCAATGAATTGATCCTGATTTCCTTTTTCGATCACCGGGAAACGTGTATATTCATGCTGCTTTAGAACCTCGATCATACGTTCCAGCGGCATTTCTTTGTCCAGCGTAACGATTTTTTCTTTGCGGATCATAATCTCCTGAAGCAGACGCTCATCAAAAGCAAAAATGTTTTTGAGGTAGTCCAGCTCTGTCTGATTAATTTCTCCACTCTCATAACTCTGCGCCATAATCAGCTTCAATTCCTCTTCGGAGTGAACCGTATCGTGACCGGCAGGTTTTATACCAAAGATGCCAAGCAATAGACGGGCAGCCCCATTCAGCGCGTAGATGAACGGATTCATGATCTTACCAAACCAGTACAGCGGTGGTGCAAGCAATAGTGTCATCTTCTCTGCAAACTGGATCGCCAGTGTTTTCGGTGCCAATTCACCAATAACGACATGCAGGAACGTGATGATTGCCAAGGCAATCCCGTAAGAGAGTACCGTAGACAACGCCGCTGGGACTTCCAGTCGATCAAACAGCGGGTGCAGCATTTTCTCAACAGTTGGTTCACCCAACGCACCCAATACCAGCGCCGTGATCGTGATACCCAATTGACATGCAGATAGATAATAATCTAGATTGTGAGCCACTTTTTTGGCCAGTACCGCTTTTTTGTTCCCTTCCAAGATCAACTGATCTATTCGGGACATCCGTACTTTCAGAATTGCAAATTCCGCTCCAACGAAAAAGGCGGTCAGACCTATAAATACGGCTACTAAAAATAAGTTTAAGGCTATTATTCCGTCCAATGATTTCCCTCAATATGAGGGATTCACCTCCAAGTAAATTTATATTAAGGTTGCACGAGTGACGTTCCGGTAACGGCTCGTTCTTCCGATCGCCATTGCCTCCAAATTTCCCTGATTGTTGTTTTCAAAGGTTTAAAATTGGTTTGCAAACGCGAACGCTACGCTTCTTCAGAATCGATTCCGTCCCCTACACTGCTACGTTGCCAAAACATTTAAATTCTGAGGGCAGTAGCCAAATGGGCAGTCAAACCCTAGATTACAGTCATGATCGAACATCACGCCAGGTCACTGGCAGATTCATCGACCTGAGCAACGTTTACACGTTCAAGCAGAACCTGCTTAATGTGAAAATTTTCTGCGTCCACAACGGTCCAGACGTAATCACCGTGTTCTACTGTATCACCTTGTTCCACACCGACACCCTTCTGGAACTGAATCCATCCGGCCACGGTATCCATCTCTTCATTGCCTTCAAAGACAAGCCCAAACTGCCGCTCCAACTCATCCAGCAGCACCCGGCCGTTAATGAGATATTGGTGCTCTCCGGTTACCTGAATGTCAGCAACTTCATCAGCGTCGAACTCATCCCGAATCTCGCCGACAAGCTCCTCCAGAATATCCTCCATTGTAATGATTCCCGAAGTACCTCCGTATTCATCCACGACCACAGCCATGTGCACGCGTTCCTGCTGCATCTTGATCATGGCATCCTGGATACTTGTAACTTCAGAAACGAAAGGAATTTCGCGAACAAAATCGATAAGTTTGTGCTCCCTAAGGGCAACCATGTCAGGCAAAATCTTTTTCACATTCACTATACCGACAATTCGGTCCTTGTCCCCATCCTCGATGACGGGATAACGTGAATAATTATGCTCATCCAATATCGGAATGATATCGTCGTAAGTCATATTCTGATTCAGTGTCACAAGCTCTGTCCTCGGAACCATGATGTCTTTGGCATCACGCTCATCGAAGACGAATACGTTTTCCAGATACGAAAGCTTGGTCTTGTTATTCTCGTCTCCTTCATAGCTCTGGTTCATGATGATTTTGATCTCATCCTCCGAGTAGGCCTGTTCATGTCCGGCAGGCTTCACGCCAAATGCCCTAAGAAGCACGCGGGATGCACCATTCAGCGCCCAAATGAAGGGATACATAATTTTTCCGAACCAATATAGCGGCGGCGAGAGCAACAGCGTCAATTTTTCCGAAAATTGAATCGCCATCGTTTTGGGAGCCATCTCTCCAACCACGACGTGCAGGAACGTGACAAGGATAAAGGCAATCGCATAGGAAGCAACCGCCGATATGGAAGCTGACACATCCAGATAATTAAATACCGGGTATAACAACCTTTCAACGGTTGGCTTACCGAGCGCCCCCAATCCAAGGGCAGTTACGGTAATACCGAGCTGACAGGCTGACAGATAATAATCGAGGTCCGAGACTACTTTCTTGGCCAATATGGCTTTTTTATTCCCCTCGGCAACCAGTTGATCCACTCTTGATGTACGAATCTTAACCACAGCGAACTCAGATGCAACGAAAAATGCGGTCAACGCAATCAAGATAATGAGTAATACAATATTTAATATGGTGATTATGTCCAATGATTTCCCCGCTTCTCAGGGATTCACCTCCAGAGATAGTTACAGTGTGATCGGTTAACTTGATTAACCATTCAACAGCTGATTGACGTTCAATATGGCGTATGCCTTATATGAAATCGATAAATGATAAAGTGTGTATAGGTTGTACTTTGACCTTGTAAAATTGCAAAACAGGAATTCAGGATGAAGTCAATCACTTAAAGAAACTACTTCACTAAAAACAGGGTTCCCCCTCATGCTGTCATTGTTTCTCGATTTACTCCACCAAAATTCTCCATTTGGACAGTTTACAATATCGCCTTCCCAATAGATATCCACCTCCCCTCTTGTTCATTCCTGTTTCAGAAAAGTATAACATGATCTACGCCAAACCATCCAGTTGCACGTTATGGTTTGGAATATAGATTATATAATGAGTTCACAAAATAAACTTTTATGTATGTGGTCTTTCTCGCATCTACAGTTAATTCTATGTGATATTGTTCACATGATTAGTATAGACCAGTTTATAGAAATGGTACCCTTTACTTTAGTCGATTAAACCTGCTGTGGCCTTTATTTACAGCCATTCTTCTTTGCCGTATCCGGACTGTGACACGTCCAGCAATGACATCATAATCATGTATACGTTGAAAAGGGCCCGAAGGATGCAAACACCTTTTTTCGGTGTACATCTTTACGGGCCCTTAGGTTTCACTTTATCAAGTTACAATTAATTAGATTTAGTTATACCAATGCTTTGGCAGCAATATCAGAACGTTGATGTTTACCGTCAAAATGGATACGTTCCGCTTGAGCATAAGCTTTGTTTCTGGCCTCGGCAATATCAGAACCAAGACCCACAACGCCTAGAATCCGTCCACCATTGGTGACCCATTCTCCAGATTCATTGCGTGCTGTTCCGGCGTGGAATACTACTGCTTCGTCGACTTGATCCAGTCCCTCAATGACTACACCTTTTGCATATGGACCAGGATATCCTCCAGATGCAAGCACCACACATACAGCGGCTTCGTCGCTCCATTCAATCTCGATATCCGCCAATTTCCCGTGCACGGTTGCCCAGAAAATGTCGATTAGATCACTCTTCAGACGCGGCAATACGACCTGTGTCTCGGGATCACCGAAGCGCGCGTTGAACTCAATCGTTTTGGGTTTGCCATCTGGTGAAATCATCAGTCCGGCAAACAATACACCTTGGAACGGCCGTCCCTCGGATACCATCGCTCTGGCTGTTGGTTTGATAATCGTCTCTACCGCTTCTTCAATGATGGAGGCCGGGATATGTGGCAATGGTGAGTATGTACCCATACCGCCCGTGTTTGGCCCCTGATCATTGTCGAATACCGGTTTGTGATCCTGTGCAGCAGCCATCGGACGAACGGTCTCCCCATCGACAAAAGCCAAAATCGACATTTCCTGACCGGCCAGGAATTCTTCGATGATAACTTTGGCTCCTGCTTCACCAAATACTTTGTCCACCATAATACTGCGGAGTGCCTGGTCAGCCTCATCACGGGAATAGGCTACGGTAACGCCTTTTCCAGCTGCCAGCCCATCGGCCTTGATTACCACAGGGATGGCCTGCTCATTCAGATAAGCCTGCGCTTGCTCATAATTGTCGAATTTCTCATAGGCTGCAGTCGGAATATTGTATTTGTGCAGCAGGTCTTTCATGAACGTTTTGCTGCCCTCAATCTCTGCTGCATTGCGGCGTGGTCCAAATACCGGAATGCCTGTTTTATCAAAAGCGTCTACGATGCCGTCTGCGAGCGGATCGTCTGGCCCAATAACAACCAGACCCACTTTAAGCTCTACCGCAAGAACCGTTAGTTTATCGAATTCATTCACCGCAATGGCATGACACTCAGCGAGCTGAGCAATGCCTGCATTTCCCGGTGCACAGTGAATCTCGCCTGCCTTCGGACTCTTCGCCAGCGCCCAGATGATTGCATGCTCCCGGCCACCGCCGCCTACTACCAGAATATCCATTCGCTCTGCTCCCCCTCCGTGCATAACTGGATTTGTTATGCTATTGCGTGTTGATAAGCCTAAAAAAGAGGGGGTGTACCATAAGTCATAAGTATGACTGGCGACACCCCTTATTAAACCTTTTTTGCTCTAGTGTTTGAAGTGACGAACGCCAGTGAAGACCATGGCAATGCCGTATTCATTCGCTACTTTGATGGACTCTTCGTCCTTGATCGAACCACCTGGTTGAATAACGGCTGTAACTCCAGCTTTCGCTGCAAGTTCCAGTGTATCGCCCATTGGGAAGAACGCATCAGATGCCAGAATGGCTCCCTTGGCTAGTTCTCCAGCTTGTTCAATAGCAATCTTGGCTGCGCCCACACGGTTCATTTGCCCTGCGCCTACACCTACAGTCATGTCGTTTGCTGCAAGCACGATCGCATTGGATTTCACGTGCTTAACCACTTTCCAGCCAAACAACAGCTGTTTCAGTTCTTCTTCGGATGGTGCACGATCTGTAACTACCTTGAGCTCGCTCGCTTCAATGGAATGCACATCACTTTGTTGAACGATCATGCCGCCGTCGATGGAGGTTACTACGAACTTACTCTCCCGATTGCGGGCAGCGTTCAGTTCACCCGTTTTGAGTAAACGAATATTTTTCTTTTTGGTCAGGATGTCGAGTGCCTCTTGTGTAAAGTCAGGAGCCAGTACGATTTCCAGGAAAATCTCACTCAGTTTAGCTGCTGTATCGCTATCGATAATGCGGTTGGCTGCCACGATTCCACCAAAGATAGAGGTTGGATCAGCCGCATAAGCTTTGCCATAAGCTTCGTAGATGCTTTCGCCAATACCCACGCCGCAAGGATTCATATGTTTAACCGCCACAACAGCTGGTTCTTCAAATTCTTTGACAATCTGCAAGGCTGCGTTCGCATCGTTGATATTATTGTAGGACAACTCTTTGCCGTGCAATTGCTCGGCTGTTGTCAACGTATCTTGGGCTGCCAGCGGTTTGCGGTAGAATGCCGCCTGCTGATGTGGATTTTCGCCATAGCGCAAATCCTGGAGTTTTTCGTAAGTAACCGTCAGACGCTCTGGCAGTGGATCACCGTTCAGGTTGGAGAGATAATCGGAAATAACTGCATCGTATGCCGCTGTATGGCGGAACACTTTTGCCGCAAGCCGTTTGCGTGTCTCGAGTGTGGTGTCCCCATTGCTGCGGACCTCTTCAAGCACCTTGCCATAATCTGCTGTGTCTACAACAACACTAACATAAGCATGGTTTTTGGCAGCAGAACGAAGCATGGTTGGACCACCAATATCGATGTTCTCGATTGCGTCCTCATACGTTACGTCCGGTTTGGCGATGGTGTCCTGGAACGGATACAGGTTTACAACAACGAGGTCGATATAATCCAGTCCACTCTCCTCCATCTGGCGCTTGTGCTCTTCGCTGTCACGAACAGCCAATAAACCACCATGCACTGCCGGATGTAATGTTTTGACACGTCCGTCCATAATCTCCGGGAATCCGGTCACATCCGAAATTCCGATGACAGGTACGCCTTCCTTCGACAACAGACTGCTTGTACCTCCTGTCGAAATAATCTCCACACCCATTTGCGACAGCTCGCGGCAAAAATCCACGATGCCTGTTTTATCCCATACGCTGACCAGCGCTCTTTTGATACTCACAATATGCTCCTCCTTTAATGTCCCATGGCTTCGCGTTTCATGGCGAAACACAACCGATTTATTTCCCGAGAAATATCACAAAATGCGTACCAATTTTCGACTTCTGTTATACAAGTTGATAAATGAGTTTACACTAAAACACTACGAGTCCAGAATAATCTTTCGATCGCTGTTATTCCCAGATTTTTCGAACAATTTCTCAAAGGTAAAAATCCAGTAATAAAGGCGAGCGCTTCGCTTCTCCAGCTTATTTCTGGCCTCTCCGTTAACGCGTAAAAGGTTCCAACTTATATCAAACCGGTTTCCGTACCGTAACTTGGCGACCTTCGAGTTGTACCCATCCCTGAGCAAACCAGGACACAACCTCTGGGTACAGCTTCTGTTCGGCAGCATGGATGGACCTACTAACGGATTCAGCCGTATCCTCTGGCAAAATCGGAACAGGATGCTGGGCAATAATCGGCCCTGTATCCATGCCCCCATCCACAAAGTGGACTGTAACCCCAGTGATTTTAACACCATATTCCAGTGCCTGCCCTATGGCATCTTTGCCTGCAAACGCTGGCAACAAGGACGGATGAATGTTAATCAGTCGTCCTGCATAGCGATCCACGACTACTGAAGTCAACAATCTCATGTATCCGGCAAGAACAACCAGGTCAATGTTTCTGGATTCAAGCACTTCCACGATCTCAGCCTCGTAGGCTTCGCGGGAATCATAATTTTTGGGAGTAAACAGATGGCATTCCACGCCTGCATCCTGCGCCCGCTGCACCACACGTGCAGCCGGTTTGTCACATACCAGCAGATCTATGGATGCCCCCAGCCCTCCGTTCCGTGCTGCATCAACCAATGCTTGAAAGTTCGACCCTTCACCAGAGGCAAATACAGCAATACGGTAGTTAGCCATTAAACATCCGCTCCCCTGAAGGTTACGCGCGCATCTCCTTCAGTCACACGTCCAATGATGTACGCTTCTTCACCGGATGCTTTCAGTTGTTCCAAAGCTTCAACTGCATCTGCTTCATTCACGACCAGTACAAGTCCGATCCCCATGTTAAATGTGGTGAACATGTCGCGGTTCGAAACGGAGCCTTTTTCTTGCAACAGGTTGAAGATTGGCAGAATCGGCCAAGAACCATAATTAATATCTACATTCACGCTGCTTGGCAGCATACGCGGGATGTTCTCGATGAAGCCGCCACCTGTAATGTGGGCCATGCCTTTTACTTTTACCTTTTCAAGCAGGGACAGGAGTGGTTTTACATAGATTTTGGTTGGTTCCAGTAGTGCGTCACCCAGCTTGCCACCCAGTTCAGCGACTTCATCCTGCAAGCCCAATCCGGCTTGTTCCAACAAAAGTTTGCGTACCAAGGAGAATCCGTTACTATGCACTCCGCTGGATGCAAGTCCGATCACTGTATCACCAGGAGCGATGGTTGTACCGTTAATGATTTTCCCTTTGTCCACGATACCAACAGTAAATCCGGCAATATCGTATTCGCCCTCACTATACATACCTGGCATTTCAGCCGTTTCGCCACCGATCAGAGCACAGCCCGACTGATGACATCCTTCTGCGATTCCCGCAACAATTGCTTCGATTTTCTCTGGGATGACTTTGTCACATGCCAGATAGTCGAGGAAGAACAACGGTTCTGCACCCTGTACCACAATGTCGTTCACACACATGGCTACCGCGTCGATTCCGATGGTATCATGACGGTCCATGGCAAATGCGATTTTCAGCTTGGTTCCTACACCGTCTGTACCGGATACAAGCACCGGCTCATCATATTTATCTTTGTTCAAACCGAACAGGGCGCCAAAGCCTCCCAGATCTGTCATCACTTCCGGACGGAAGGTACGCTTCACGTGTTTTTTCATCCGTTCAACCGCTTCGTTGCCTGCCGCGATATCGACGCCGGCGTTTTTGTATGCTTCGGACAAGTGGAATCCGCTCCTTTTTTTCGCCCCTCCTAAATCCTCCCGCCCGGGAGAACCCCAAAGGACCTTGGCAGGCCCTCTGGACACCCGCCAAACAAGCGGTGCAGGGGTGGCTGGTATGATCTTGCTATGGTTGGGTTCGTTCGTGTGCTCGCGTGGTTGTTCGCCGATTCCGTTGGCCACAGGCCATCGGTCGCCGAACCCCGCTCGGCTGCGCTGCGGGACTTGCCCGCGGGGCAGCTGCTTCGCCTGGCTGCCCGTGCCCCTGTTGCTCCGCAAGGCGGGGCTAAGGGCCGGGCTGCGCCCTGAGGGCAGCTGCTTCGCACTGCTGCCTGAGCCCCTGTTGCTCCGCAAGGCGGGGCTAAGGGCTCGGGCTGTGCCCGGGGGCAGCTGCTTTGCACTGCTGCCTGGACCCCTGTTGCTCCGCAAGGCGGGGCTTAAGAGCCGGGCTGCGAGTTACGTTTGTCTTGCCGGATAACAGCTAGCAGCTGCAGCCGAATTTCTCTTCGCCGCCGAAGTCGAGGCGGGTTGGGTAATCATTATCAAAACATGCGAGGCAAAGCCCGCCTTTGTAGTCATCCTGATTATCTCCCTGAATCGACGTAATCAGCCCATCCGGGCTGAGGAACGACAGGGAGTCCGCGTTGATTTCACGGCAAATCTCTTCCACCGACAGCTGGGAGGCAATCAATTCACGGCTGTCAGGCGTATCAATGCCGTAGAAGCACGGGTTTTTGAACGGTGGTGAGGTAATGCGTACATGCACCTCTGTTGCTCCGGCATCACGCAGCATGTTCACAATCCGGCGGGAAGTTGTTCCCCGTACGATGGAGTCGTCAATCATGACCACACGTTTGCCTTCTACCACACGGCGCACGGCGCTCAGTTTCATCTTCACGCCTTGTTCCCGCAGTTCCTGGCTTGGCTGGATGAACGTACGTCCGGTGTATTTGTTTTTGATCATACCCATCTCATACGGAATCCCTGTCTGCTCGGCGTAACCGATTGCCGCGGAAATACTGGAGTCCGGTACACCTGTTACCAGATCGGCATCGACAAACGACTCAATCGCCATCCGGCTACCCATCCGTTTACGCGCAGCGTGCTGGTTTGCACCATTCATGTCACTGTCCGGACGGGCAAAGTAGATGTATTCCATCGCGCATAGCGCCTTGCGGTGTTTGTGATGATCGAACCGGTCCTCATGAAGACCATCCGCATCCAGCACCAACAGTTCACCCGGTTCAATGTCACGAATCAACTCAGCACCAATCGTCTCCAGCGCACATGTCTCGGATGCGAACAGATACGCATCTCCCAATTTACCCATTGTGAGCGGACGCAGACCATGGGGATCAGAAGCAACCAGCAATTTGTCGTTGGTCATGATCAGAAATGCATAACCACCCACAATAC
The DNA here is from genome assembly GCF_057835695.1 of Paenibacillus sp. GL_099_B. NCBI lineage: Bacteria > Bacillati > Bacillota > Bacilli > Caryophanales > Paenibacillaceae > Paenibacillus > Paenibacillus sp. GL_099_B. The sequence goes on along the minus strand of NZ_CM174430.1, from coordinate 811,365 downwards.
GCTGGAACGCATCCTTCGCAGCTTCTACCAATCCTTTGGAAGATCTCGCGATTAAATGGGCAATAACTTCGGTATCACTGGTCGTTTGAAAAATAGACCCGCCCTGCTCCAATTCACGCCGGATTGTTGGCGCATTTACGATATTTCCGTTCGTTGCTACAGCCAGATCACCATCACGGTATTTAAATACCAATGGTTGTGCGTTCGTCAGCTTACTGTCACCACTGGTTGAATAGCGAACGTGTCCGATGGAGATATCCCCGGTCAACGTCTGCATCAAGTCTTTGGTGAAAACTTCCTTCACCAGACCCATACCACGGTGGTAGTGAAACTCGTTACCGTCACTTACACACATTCCTGCACTTTCTTCACCCCGGTGTTGCAAGGCATGCAGGCCATAATAGGATAGTGATGCGGCGTCAGGGTGTTTGAACACCCCGAATACTCCGCATTCTTCCTTTAATTTGTCGAGTCCTTCCTTGCCGGACCCTTCGTTATAATAATCACCTGTCCACAATGGTCCTGTCGTCAGTTCATGAGACATGGAATCGCATCCTCCCAGACCTGAGCTAAACCTCCTACAGGTTCGTTCACGGCTGATGTTCCGTTCAATTCAATTGTCAGGTTACTTCCTTCTACACGTCCAATAACAGCTACAGGCACACCACGTTCACGTACAAAAGCTTCCAGCTTACCTGCTTGCTCCGGCGAAGCCGACAGCAGAATACGAGATTGGCTCTCACTGAACAGCGCATGGTCTGCACGCAATGCCGTTTCCACATTGACCTGCGCACCCACGTTTCCGCTGATGCAAGATTCAGCCAATGCTACAGCCAGACCACCTTCAGACAAGTCATGCGCGGAGCGAACGAGACCAGACTGAATTGCTTCCAGTACCGTACTAAGCAGTGCTTTTTCCGTGTTGAGGTCGAGCTGTGGTGGACGACCTTCCGTCTGACCATGAACCGCGTATTGCAGCTCGCTACCACCCAGTTCAGCTTTCGTTTCACCGAGCAGGATAATAACGTCACCTTCGGCTTTGAAGCCCTGTGTTGTGATGTGATCTGTATCATGTACCAGACCAACCATACCAACAACTGGTGTTGGATAGATGGAGCCTTTGGCGTTTTCGTTGTACAAACTCACGTTACCACCGATAACTGGCGTATCCAGTACGCGGCAAGCTTCCGCCATACCGTCTACTGCTTTTTCCATCTGCCAGAAAATATCCGGCTTCTCCGGGTTACCGAAGTTCAGGTTGTCCGTAATCGCCAGCGGTTCTGCACCGGAACATACAATGTTACGAGCAGCTTCACTGACTGCAATCCGTCCGCCTACTTCTGGATCCAGATATACATATCTTCCGTTACAGTCTGTTGTCATCGCCAGACCCTTACGTGTCCCGCGAATCGTTACAACCGCTGCATCCGAACCTGGACGAACCGCAGTACTTGTACGCACCATGTAATCATATTGATCATAAACCCACTTCTTGCTCGCTACTGTTGGGGATGCCAACACTTGTTTCAATGCACCGCCGAGATCTGACACTTCATCATAACGAAGGGTGTCGATAGAGGCACTTTGCTCATAGTAAGCAGGTACAGAAGAAGGTTTGTCATACACCGGACACTCGTCAACCAGTGCTGTTACCGGCATGTCTCCAACCACTTCGCCATGGTGGATCAATTTCAGACGTCCATCATCCGTTACTTTTCCGACTTTTGCACAGATAACGCCCCAACGTTCAAAGATCTCCATCGCTTGCGCCTCATCCTTCGGCTCAACGACAAACAGCATCCGTTCCTGGGACTCGGACAGCATCATCTCATAAGGCGTCATGCCTTCTTCACGCTGTGGTACTTGATCCAGATACAGTTCCAGACCATTGCCCGCCTTACTTGCCATTTCCGCACTGGAGCATGTCAGACCTGCTGCGCCCATATCCTGAATACCAAGCACGATACCGGTATCGATCAATTCGAGGCAAGACTCCATTACGAGTTTTTCCATGAACGGGTCACCTACCTGAACCGCTGTCCGTTGGGACTCGGATTCTTCCGTCAATTCAACTGATGCAAAGGTCGCTCCATGAATACCATCCCGGCCTGTTGGCGGCCCTACATAATACACAGGGTTCCCCACACCTTTAGCTACGCCGCGCTGGATTTTGTCATGATCAATTAGACCCACACACATAGCATTAACCAGCGGATTGCCTTCATAGCTCTCATCAAACATGACTTCACCAGCAACCGTAGGAATACCAATACAGTTTCCGTATCCAGCAATACCTGCTACCACATGCTCGAACAGATATTTAACGCGATCACTTTCCAGCTTGCCAAAACGCAAGGAATTCAACAAAGCTACCGGTCTTGCTCCCATGGAGAAAATATCACGGATAATGCCACCCACACCTGTTGCCGCACCTTGGTAAGGCTCAACCGCGGAAGGATGGTTATGGCTTTCAATTTTGAATACAACGGCCTGATTATCACCGATATCTACGATCCCGGCACCTTCACCCGGACCCATCAGGACACGCGGTCCACTTGTAGGGAATCGACGCAGTAACGGCTTGGAGTTTTTGTACGCGCAATGCTCGGACCACATAACACTGAAAACACCAATCTCCGTGTAGTTCGGCTTACGCCCCATGAACTCACAGATCAGCTCATACTCGCTGTCAGACACGCCCATTTGTGCGTAAAGTTTATGTTCTGCGACCTGTTCTGCTGTCGGTTCCTTAGCGGATAGCTGCTGCGTCATGCCGATCCCTCCATGCTTTCAAAATAGATGTAAACATACGTTTGCCATCTTCCGAACCCAGCAGTGAATCCACTGCGCGCTCTGGATGTGGCATCATGCCAACCACGTTTCCACCCTCATTACAGATTCCTGCGATATCACCAAGAGAACCGTTCGGGTTGCTGCCATACGTAAAGACGATCTGGTTGTTTGCCTGCAAACTCGCGAGCGTTTCCTCGTCACAATAATAGTTTCCTTCACCGTGAGCAATCGGAATAACAATCTCTTCCCCAGGTGCATAGTCACGTGTAAATGGAGTATCTGCATTCGCTACTTTCAACACCGTATCGTGACAACGGAATTTCAGCGACATGTTGCGGATCAATGCGCCAGGAAGCAATCCTGCCTCAGTGAGGATCTGAAATCCGTTGCAAATGCCGAGAATATATTTACCTTGTTCAGCAGCCTTAGCTACCTCATTCATTACGGGTGCAAAACGGGAGATCGCTCCGCAGCGCAGATAGTCACCATAAGAGAAACCACCTGGAACAAGAATACAATCATAAGCCGATAGATCTGTAGCCGTGTGCCATACATAATCAACCTCTTGTCCAATCGCATCTTCTACTGCTTTGTAACAGTCGATGTCGCAGTTGGAGCCAGGAAACACAAGAACTGCAAATTTCATGGGGTTAACCCTCCAATTCGTAGCGGTAATCTTCAACAACGGTGTTAGCCAGCAGCTTCTCACACATTACTGTCAATCGTTTCTCCGCTTCCGCACGGTCTGTTGTATCCAGAGTCAGTTCCATGACTTTACCAATCCGTACACTTTCCACTTCATTGAATCCCATCGAGTGCAGGGCACCTTGAACAGCTACTCCTTGCGGGTCGAGAACGCTTTGCTTAATAGTGACATAGACGGTTGCTTTGATCATGATCCTTATGTTCCTCCTCAGTAATGAACGGGATAAATGCTTTATGCTGTTAAAAAGGGGTTTGGAGCTTGCTCCGGGGCGGATTGTTCTTCCGGTCGCTGTTGTCCCCAGGTTTTTTGATTATTTTGAACCGCTGTGCGGTCAAAACCCGGGGACAAAGGCGAACGCTATCGCTCCTTTAAGAACAATTCCGCCCCTCCGCTAGTCCATGCGACGTTTTTTTAAAGGCCTAAACCCTTTTACGTTGCACGGTGTGTAATGGTCTAGCCTGACCATTACGCGGAAACGCTGATATAGTCTTCGAGTTTAAATGAGTAACCTTACTATTTTTTATATTGATAGACTTCCTGTTTGATAGAAGTCTTAGTTTTAATTGCCTCATCCACCAGTTTGAACACTGGCGGAGGGAAAGATTTGAGCTGGAGAAGCGAAAGCGGTCGCCTTTGCCCCCCGGAATGTTTCCTTTTGAAAAAAGGATTCCAATCAAAACATTCCGGGGGCAACAGCGATCGTAAGCCAAACTTTCCCGTAGCCTACACTCAAACCTTAGCCTCCTCAAACTTTCCCGAAGCTCGCTCAAACTTTACACTCTATTATTTCGTTAAATGGTTATAAATATCGACGTATCTTGCGGTTGTGGCCTCCACTACTTCTTGTGGCAGCGGGTCAGGTTTGCTGTTCTTGTCCCAATCGCTGCCTAACAGATAGGTGCGCACTGGCTCTTTATCCATGCTGTCGATCTCGATGTCGAGTGCATAATTCTCCTTGGCCCAGAAGCGAGAAGCGTCTGGAGTGAAGATTTCATCGATCAGAATGACTTTGTCATCGACCATGCCGAACTCGAATTTGCAGTCTGCAAGAATGATGCCCCGCTGATCGCAATAGTCGCGAGCAAATTCGTACAGTCGCAGGCTCTTTTCCTGAAGCTCGATCGCGAGAGCATCTCCGACAATTTCTTTCATTCGATCCATCGGGATGTCTTCGTCGTGACCGACATCATTTTTGGCTGCCGGGGTGAAGATGGGAACGTCGAGCTTGGCGTTTTTGCGAAGTCCATCCGGCAGCTTGATGCCGTTGACCTCTCCGCTTTTCTCATATTGTCTCCATCCGCCTCCGGTAATGTATCCACGTACCACACATTCAATATCAATGCGCTCGGCTTTGCGGGTCACCATGATGCGATCTTTGAGCAGTTCAGGATCAGTGATGATATCGCCCAATTGGTTTACATCCGTATGCACCACGTGGTTATCCATCATGTCGCCCGTCAGTTCAAACCAGAAACTACTCAGTTTATTAAGCACATTGCCTTTCTCGGGAACGGCTGGGTCCAGCACATAGTCAAATGCCGAAATCCGATCCGTAACCACGATGAGAAAATGTTCACCCAGATCGTACAACTCACGTACTTTTCCCTTATATAACAAAGGAGCTTTAACGAGATCTGCCGCAGTGGACAGCGCCATGGAGGCTCACCTTCTTTCAGGAGATGTAAAATATAAGTTCCATTTCCCTAATCTCGCTAACCACTCCGAATGCAGAACAACCTTTCGATCGCTGTTATTCCCGGATTTTTTGATTCCACTTTTCCAAAGTGAAAATCCGGGAATAAAGGCGAGCGCTTCGCTTCTCCAGGTTTTTTCTGCCTTCTTCGTTCCAAGCGTGATCACATAACCAACCTATATTTAAGTAGTAATTAGTCGTTCAAACCAAGCTTTTTGAAGATGGTGTCTACGTGCTTCAGGTGCCATGATGGGTTAAACGCATCTGCGATTTCCTCTTCGCTCAGCACTTCAGTGATTTCCGGTGTGGATTTCACGATGTCTTGGAACTGGCGTTGTTCTTCCCATGCCTGCATTGCACGTGGTTGAACGGTATCGTACGCTTGCTCGCGGCTGAAACCTTTGTCGATCAACTTGGTCATCACTCGACCGGAGAATGGCACGCCGAAGGTGCGCTCCATATTACGTTTCATATTTTCAGGGAATACCGTCAAGTTCTTCACGATGTTACCGAAACGGTTCAGCATGTAGTTCAGCAGCATCGTTGCATCCGGCAAAATGATACGCTCTACGGAAGAGTGCGAGATATCACGCTCGTGCCACAGTGTCACGTTCTCGTATGCCGATACCATATGTCCGCGAATAACGCGGGACAGACCGGAGATATTTTCACTGCCGATTGGGTTACGTTTGTGCGGCATTGCCGAAGATCCTTTTTGACCTTTCGCAAATGCTTCTTCCACTTCACGGAACTCACTCTTTTGCAGCGCACGTACTTCTGTAGCGAACTTGTCCAGAGATGTTGCGATCAACGCCAGTGTAGCCATGTATTCTGCATGACGGTCACGTTGCAGCGTTTGGGTCGAGATTGGTGCAGGCTTCGTGCCCAGTTTCTCGCATACAAACTCTTCAACAAATGGATCGATGTTCGCGTATGTGCCGACTGCTCCAGAGATTTTACCGTATTGTACGTTGTCTGCGGCGTGGCGGAAACGCTCCAGATTCCGTTTCATTTCTTCATGCCATAGTGCCATTTTCAGACCAAACGTCGTTGGCTCCGCATGTACCCCATGTGTACGTCCCATCATTGGCGTGTGCTGATAAGTCAGCGCTTTTTCACGTAAAATTTCGATAAAGTTCACGATGTCACGTTCCAATATTTCGTTTGCCTGACGCAGTACATATCCAAGAGCCGTATCAACGACATCCGTGGAAGTCAGTCCGTAATGCACCCATTTCCGCTCAGCACCCAGACTTTCAGATACCGTACGTGTGAAAGCAATAACGTCATGACGTGTTTCCTGTTCAATCTCGTAAATGCGGTCGATGTCAAAAGAAGCATTTTGACGAAGCAATGCTGCTTCTTCCTTAGGAATGACGCCAAGCTCTGCCCAAGCTTCACATGCACAAATTTCAACTTCCAGCCATGACTTGAATTTGTTCTCCTCAGTCCAAATGGCTCTCATTTCGGGTCTGCTATAACGTTCGATCATAAATTTGTATTCCTCCAAAGATTAGTTTGTTCAATCCATTGTAATCCTTCTTCGACATCCTGACAGAGCAGATTGACATGCCCCATTTTCCGTCCTGTCTTTGCTTCAGTTTTACCATATATATGAAGCTTAGGAATCACACCGAGTTCCAACGCTTCCGCGTCAGCCTGACCGGTTCTGGCAATTATACCTTCCAGATGTTCTCCAAGCACATTGACCATAACAACCGGGCTCAATAATGAAGTATCTCCAAGCGGCAATCCGCAAATCGCACGAATATGCTGTTCAAATTGTGATGTGGCACAGGCCTCCATCGTATAGTGGCCGGAATTATGCGGCCTAGGTGCCAACTCATTCACATACAGTCTTCCATCTGCCGCAACAAACAACTCCACTGCGAGCAATCCAACGGCTTGTATGGATTGAGCCACTGCTGCTGCCAACTTCTGCGCCTCAATCTGTATTTCAGTCGCCACTCTTGCGGGTACAATCGAAGCATGCAAAATGTTGTTCACATGAATGTTCTCCGCAGGCGGGAACGTCTTAATTTCTCCATTCGTGCTGCGTGCAACAACGACTGAAATCTCGCAGTCAAATTTAATAAATTGCTCCAATACCAGTTCAGCACCGGTAGCTGCGAGTTCTTCATAGGCAGCTATCGCCTGATTGATTTCGCGAATAACCCGTTGACCCTTGCCGTCGTATCCGCCGGTCACTGTCTTCAGTACACAAGGAACACCAAGTTCACTCACGGCTGCCTTCATTGTGTCCTTGCTTGTAATTTCCCGGTAAGGGGCTACACGTACACCAGCCGCCTCAATGGCTCGTTTTTCACGCAAACGATGCTGGGTTGTGTACAATAACGCACTTCCTTGCGGTACATAGGATTCCCGTTCTAGGAGAGAAGCAACATCTGCGTCTACATTCTCGAACTCATAGGTGATTACATCACACTGCCGAGCCAGTTCGAGTGCAGCCTTTTCATCGTCATACCCCGCTTCAATCTGATCGGCAACTTGTCCACAAGGAGCATCTGCTGCAGGATCAAGTGTAACGAACCGATAACCCATCGCTGTTCCGGCAAGTGTCAGCATCCGTCCAAGCTGCCCGCCTCCGAGAACACCAATGGTTGTTTTTCCTGGGAGCAAGACACGTTCTGCTTCGCCTGATGATCCGGGTTGAATTTTTGTATTTGTCATATTTCGCCACTGCTTTCGAGCACTTCTTGTTTGATTCGCTCTCTGCGGGCTTCGCTGCGACGTTGGACATCCTGGTCAAAAGCACCGATGATCTGAGCCGCAAGCAATCCGGCATTCGTTGCACCTGCTTTGCCAATCGCTACCGTTGCAACGGGAATGCCACCAGGCATCTGAACAATGGACAGCAAGGAATCGAGACCATTTAGCGCCTTGGATTGTACGGGAACCCCAATGACCGGGAGCATCGTTTTGGAAGCGACCATACCGGGCAGATGTGCTGCCCCACCCGCACCTGCAATGATAACCTTGAATCCACGGCCAATTGCTTGCTCCGCATATTCAAACATCAAATCTGGTGTGCGATGCGCGGATACGACCTTTTTTTCATACCCAATCTCCAGCTCGTCCAGCACCTCACAAGCATGCTTCATCGTTTCCCAATCCGACTTACTGCCCATAATCACAGCCACCTGTACTGACATGAATACATCCAACTCCCGTCTGAGCGTTTTGGTTTCATCCTGTTGCTTCTCGTTTAATTGTGAAATGAAAAAATCCGCTACCCGCGAAAACATCACATTTTCTCCGGACACCGGACTCCAAGAAATACGTATCCCGCATTTGGGCATGCCAAAGGCAGGCTTGCTGTCCGCATCTGATTTCATGCGACTCTCAGCCGTATCTCCTCGTAGTCCGGAAATTTACGGTTCCCGGGTAGATACTTCCGGGCCCTATTCCCGGCGTTATACGAGCAAATATCTATTTCAACAAATTAGTTCAATAATATTGAAAATTCCACATCTTTCGAACCCACTCGACCTTATATATAACTGATCGACACATCTAACATTCTAACAATCCCCTACAGCTAATGTCAACTTAAAGACGAACATTTAACATATTGACAAATTTAATGTTCGGAAATAACCGATCATTCGGAGATACAGCATCCCTTTTATTCCAAAAAAGAAAGCCGACCCCTCTTCAACCTATCGAAGACAGCCGGCTTTTTCTCTTTTATGTGTACACACATATTCTATAATTATTTCACGATAAGTACCGGAACCTGAGCATGCTGCACTACGTTGTGACTGACGCTGCCCAAGACAAATTCCCGGATTCCACCAAGGCCACGGCTACCAATAATGATGATATCCGATCCGTTCTCTTTGGCATAATCGAGAAGGACCTCGGCAGCAGCTCCTTGAATCAGATCCACGTTCGCTGTAACGCCAGCAGCCTGAATCCGCTCTTTCGCTTCATCTGTCGTTTGCACCGCCAGATTATAGTAGTCATTATTCAAAGAAGGTGGCAGAGGTGCTAATCCTTCCCCGATGAATACACGTGGAAAGTCAAAAGCATGAATAACATCCAAGACAGCACCCGGTGAAACTTTGGCTAACTCAATCGCACGATCAAGCGCTTTATTTGAAGCTTTCGAACCATCATATGCTACTAGTATTTTGGAGAATAACATGTAAATCCCGTCCCTTCCTTTATATGTAGAACATTCGAAGCCAGCTTCGGTCTGACATAAAATACAAGAACCATGTAACTCCTTTTTAAACGTCCCCAGGTCTAAATGAACCATTTATAAGAAACATTTTACATAATCATTCTAGCCACTCACCTGGAGTACAGCAGATCCCAACCATTCAATCCATACCTTATTGCAGGAAATAACCATAAATAACCGCATTCAGAAACAACAACAACGGAATGCCAATCGTGAAGCTGGGATGTTTTGTTTTGTGACGTTTACGATACATTGCAATCCATACCCCCAATGCCCCACCAATAAAGGCCAGCAGGAACAGCGTTCGTTCGGGTGTACGGTCTCGACGGCGCTGCGCACGTTTCTTGTCGTCCGACATGACCAGGTAACCTACGACATTGATAAATAAAAACCACAGTATCAATCCGGTTTGCATATAATTCTAGCGGTCCCCCTGTCCCGGGACATCTCCCTGTACCTCCATTATAATCCTCTGAAGGAACATGATCAACGCGAGAAGGGAACCGCAAAGATATTTAGAAGCAATGAATCCCGAATACCGAACCTATGACTCCTGTTTAGGAATACCATTCAGGTTTGGTGCTCTTTTTGCTGCCTTGTCGGGACGTACAGAGATACTCTCTTCCTGAATGCTGTCTTTGTTCTGCTGATTATGAATCTTTTCTGGTTTGTTATGTGGCATCTGCGTATCACCTCCTAGGCTTACGTTGCCTGAAAAAGGAGAATCTTATACGACGGTCTTACTCTCCCTTTTTCTCCATGGCTGCCTTCAACAGTTCTCCCAGATTGGAACCGATCGACTCCTGTTTCGCAAATTGTTTGACCAGCTTTTGCTGATCACGTTTGTTCACATGCTGTTTGTCTTTATCCAATGTTTCCGTTATGCCGCAAGGCAGACATTGCACGTACAAACCTGCCTTAGCCTCTTTAATTTCCATCTTTTTGTGACACTGTGCACAGCGACGGTTGGATAATCGTTTCTCTGCCGAACGACGATATCCGCAATCCTCTGTTGGACACACGAGGAACTTGCCACGTTTGCCCTTCTTCTCCAGCAAGCGTGCGTTACAATCCGGGCAGTGACTATTGGATACATTATGTGGCTTATACTCCGCTTTGCTACCTTTTACCGTAGATACAAGCTCTTTCGCCATTGAACGAATGCTCTCCAGGAAAGGCTCTGGCTTCCCTTGTCCACGAGCAATGCGCTCCAGTTCAGCTTCCCAGCGGGCTGTTAAATCCGGTGTACGCAGCTGAGGAGCAGCAAGTTCAATTAACTGCTTTCCTTTTCCCGTTGGATGCATGCTGTTCCCTTGACGATCAATGGTGTCGGAACTTACCAGCTTCTCGATAATATCCGCGCGTGTAGCCGGAGTACCCAGTCCATACTTCTCCATTTGGGAAAGCAAAGCTGCTTCGGTATACCGTTTGGGTGGCATCGTCCGTCCACTTTTGATATGACAACGTTGAACCGTCACGGACTGACCTTGCTGCACGTCTGGCAAAAGCGCACGCTCATGGTCTGAAGAATCGTCAGCACGATCATCATCCTCATTGCTATAATCTCCGCCGTATACTTCACGCCAGCCGCTTTCTTTCACCGTTGTGCCTTTCACATGAAAGGAATCGTTGCCCACCTGAACAGTGATCGCAACAGAGTCGTACTTCGCAGCCGGATAGAACAAGCTGATAAAACGGCGTACGATCAGATCGTATAGCTTACGTTCCTCTGGATTCAGCTGATTGAGGAGAACCGTCTGTTCTGTTGGAATGATCGCATGGTGATCAGTTACCCTGCTGTCATCCACGATACGTTTGGTGATATTCAGATTTTTGCGCAACAACGGACGAGCCAGAGACGCATAGGGGCCAATCGCTACACTATCCAGTCGTTCTTTCAGCGTTCCCGTCATATCCGATGTCAGGTAACGGCTGTCTGTACGTGGGTAGGTTACCAGCTTGTGCTGTTCATAAAGACGCTGCAGCACATTCGATGTTTGCTTGGCGGAAAAACCATATTTCCGGTTGGCATCCCGTTGTAATTCCGTCAGGTCATAAGCCAGCGGATGCGGCTCAACCTTTTCGCTTTTTTTCACTTGGGCAATCGTACCCTTGCGACCCTCTATTCGTTTCTTCAATTCTTGTGTCTCTTGCGGATCGAAGATGCGTGAATCCCCACCTGCAGCGCGCCATACCGCCTGGAAACCTCCCAGATCGGCCGTTAACGTCTCATACTCTTGGGAACGGAATCCGTTGATCTCATTTTCCCTGTCCATAATCATGCCAAGTGTAGGGGTCTGTACCCGTCCAGCTGACAATTGTGCATTAAATCGAACCGTCAATGCACGCGTCACGTTAAGACCAATCATCCAATCTGCTTCTGCCCGGCAACGTGCCGATTCATAGAGACGATCAAACTGGCTACCTGGCTTCAGTGATGCAAATCCATCCTTGATGGCCTTGTCCGTCTGGGATGATATCCACAGCCGTTTAAACGGCTTTTTCCACTGGGCCATTTGCATAATCCAACGAGCCAGCAATTCACCCTCACGTGCTGCATCCGTTGCAATGACCAATTCACCAACATCCTGACGTTTCATCAGCTGCTGTACCGCTTTGTATTGATGGTTGGTCTCTTTGAGTACCTTCAGCTTGGTGCGATCAGGCAGAATCGGCAGATCCTCCAGATTCCAGGTTGCATACTTTTTGTCATAGTCCTCTGGTTCAGCCAATCCAACAAGATGCCCAAGCGCCCAGGTCACGATATATTTCGGGCCTTCCATATAGCTTTTATGTTTATCACGCGCTCCCATCACTCTGGCTATTTCTCGTGCCACAGATGGTTTTTCTGCGAGTACTAATGTTTTCAATCCATATCTTCCTTTCTTTGATAAACCTATGACTCTCTTGCTTCTATCGTAATTAAAAGAGTTCTTCTACTTCTATCTTTTCATTATATCATTTCATGGTATTGGTTTGCTTTGGCTTAACAAATAACGATTTGTCCCATAAGATGCCTATCTTTCGGCTCTTATGTCATATTAGTTAACATAATATTCTTCGACATTTTTCTTCCGCGCATGGAATTAGGAGCATTTGGTAGGTTCTATAGCGGAAAAATAGTATGTATACGTTTTTTTGGATAAATATGAGTGTTGTAAGAATACCTTACATGTACTTAGAATGTGAAAAAAGCAACTATATCAGATTCGCCAACACACATCATTGATACACAGGAAGGGAGCGTGGATGCATGACTTATCATGGATCTGTATTGAAAAAAAGTGGGGCCTTGTTACTGGCCGGAGCGGTTGTTGCCACAACATGGGGAGGAACGGTTCCCTCAGCGTCAGCTGCAACGGCAACGCCTTCTAGCAAAACTACGGTTGCAGCCGTAACAGCTGGTAAGGTACCTGTCACAGCAGCAGCATTTGTTCAAGCCATGGAAGAAGCGGCTACACTTGCAGGTGTTCCTTTTTCCATGGACAAACTTTCCGGCACAACAGTACAGCGTAAAGATGCTGCTTTAGCTTTGCAAACCTGGCTGAAGCTGGAGTCCACTCCAGAATCGTTCAAGGATGTTCCGGATCAGGCGAGTTTTTCCAGTGCCGTTGGTGCGCTGAACACCGCGGGGTTGATGAAAGGATATACAGACTCCCTCTTCCTTCCTAATGCAGTACTGACCCAAAATGATGTTGCTATATTGAAAGACCGCATTTATAACTACATAAAACCATTTGTTCTGGAGGAAGCGACCATTACGGATCTCCAGGCTGCCATGACGCAAGGAAAGCTGACATCCAAAGAACTCGTGCAGAAGTACCTGGATCGGATTGAAAAATATGATGATCAGGGTGTGAGCATTAACGCAGTTCTGACCTTGAACCCGGATGCTCTCAAAATCGCTGAAACGTTGGATGAAGAACGTGCAGCTCAGGGCCCTCGCGGACCTTTACATGGTATTCCGGTTTTAGTTAAAGATAACTTCGATACCAACGATATGCCTACAACCGCAGGTTGTATCTGTCTGAAAGATTCCGTACCTGCTCACGATGCTGAACAAGTGAAGAAACTCAAAGCAGCAGGGGCTATTATTTTGGGCAAAACCAATCTGCATGAATTCGCATTCGGCATTACCACGTCCAGCTCACTGGGTGGACAAACACTGAATCCTTATGCGCTGGATCACTATCCAGGCGGGTCAAGTGGTGGTACGGGTGCCGCCATTGCCTCAAACTTTGCAGCTGCGGGTATGGGTACTGACACGGGCGGATCAATCCGCATCCCTTCCAGCTTCAACAGCCTTGTCGGTATTCGTCCAACAATCGGACTGTCCAGCCGTGAAGGAATCATCCCTCTTGCATTGACCCAGGATGTCGGTGGTCCTATGGCTCGTACCGTAAGTGATGCTGCAATCATGCTGGATGCTACAGCCGGCTATGACAAAAACGATGTCGCTACAGCTTATGCTGTAGGCAAAATCCCTTCCAGCTATACAGACTTCCTGGATGTAAACGGTCTGAAAGGTGCACGGATCGGTGTGGCCACCGAGCTCATCTCAAGCACCAAAGCTGAGGAAAAAGCCGTCGCTGATGTGATTAACAATGCTGTAGAAGAACTCAAAACGTTGGGAGCTACGACAGTCCCGATCAGCATTCCAAACCTGGCGGAAATCAACAAATACCCAAGCTTGAGTGGATACGAGTTCAAATTCCAACTTAATGACTATCTGGAGTCTCTTGGTGACGAAGCCCCTTATCACAGCTTGTCCGAAATTATTGCTTCCGGACAGTTCGACAAGTCACAAGAACAGTCGATGAAGACTCGCGATGCACGGGAAACGTTGGAGACTGCCGAATATAAGGATATCGTCCTGAAACGTACCCAAATCACGCGTGAGTCCTTGCTGAAAGTTATGGCGGACAATAACCTGGATGCCATCATCTATCCTACGTCCACGCAAGCCGCTGGTGTTATTGGCGAAGGACAAAACTCCGGTGGTAACAACCGCTTGAGTCCATTCTCTGGCTTCCCGGCAATTACCGTACCTGCTGGATTTACAACTGAAGGTCTTCCAGTAGGTATGGAATTCCTGGGCCGCGCCTTTGATGAAGGAACTTTGATCAAGCTGGCTTACAGCTATGAGCAAGGGACTCATCACCGCCAAGCACCTAAGCTCACGCCATAAATCGTTCATCAGGTTAAGCACTCTTTATTGCTACACCAAAAAAGTCCATCCAAATTCATGTAGCCATGAATTTGGATGGACTTTTCACTATTTTGTCCGTTTTGTCCGCTACTGTTCGATAGATTACCTGTTCGTTGTTTTTCTGTATTGCCACTTCAACAGCTCCCAAGCAAAGGCTACATCTTATTGCTGTTGCCAGTCACTAATTGAATAATCCTTCTTGGCCAGTTTTTCTTCCACTAAAAAGTTTTTCGTGCCTTCTAGTAGCTTCAACCCTTCCTCCGTAAACGCCGTATCCTTGATTTCACTGATCGGATTTACCTGCTTCGCCAGTTCAGGTGTAGTGTCCCCAATTTCAGCGAGGAACTGATAATATTCATCTTCATGCTGCTTGAGGTCAGTTAAAGCCTTTTGCCTTGCCTCATTCCATACTTGAGGAAAATCAGGGAATTTAGCGAGGAAATCCTCCGCTACAACTGTAACGCTGCTGCCTAGAAGATCTGGATGCTGTGAAGCATCATCCAGATGCGTATAGCCTTCGGAAATGAGCTTTAGCGCGGGTACACCCAGGTTGGTAGTTGCATCCACATCCCCTCTTGCCAATGCAGCAGTTGCATCCGGAGTTAACATATGAACCAGCTTGTAGTCGGTTACTCCTTCTTCCTGAAGCAGGCCGACCACGTAACGGTGCATGAAGGAACCTTTTTGAATTGCAATTGTTTTGCCTTGCAGCTCCTTAACCGTTTTTGGACCGTCCTTTTTACCAATCAGATAACCCACATTGTTAACCATGGATTGAGTTATCAGCCTGGTCTTCGCTCCGGAAGCATAAGCAATAATGGCTGGCGTATCGCCCAAGCTGCCAAAATCCAGCCGTCCGCTGATCAACGATTCTGTCTGGTCAGGTCCATTGGGGAATCCGGTCAGTTTCACTTCCGTAATACCGTATTTTTTCATTTCCTCTTGAATAATACCTTTATATAGTCCCCACCCCTCGGCACCACCAGGCAAATTCAGCTTGTTTGAGCCAATATAACCATAATTGAGAACGGTAGGTATATCGTCTGACCTTTGACCGCTTGTCGCCTTCGATTGACCTTCATCATTTGAGCCTGTCGCGCTACTGGTATTTCCTGAACCAACGTTATTCCCACAAGCCTGAAGAGTCAGTATTACCATAACAATGCTAACCAGAACCGACAGCCGCAGCCACATTGCAGTTGTCACTCGGGTATTCTTCTCCTTGTATCTGTGTGCCTGTTTCATTGTTGGTTTCCCCCTTGAACATTTGCATCTTCAGAATCCGGCTCTCGCAGAGAGTTGTACCATAAAGTTATGACTTGCTACTGGCTTTCTGCCCTTGCCCCAGCCTACCTTCTCACGATATCCACCTAGAAATCCCTGCTCCTGAAGCTCCTGCTCGGTTATTCCAGTAAGCTTTTCGGAATCAGGTGCAACATACAAGGCATCCACTGGACAATACAGCTCACACATGAAACAGGTCTGACAGTCGTTCTGCCGTGCAATAACGGGTATTCCACCCTCTACTCGATCGAAGACATTGGTTGGACAGACGGCTACACATTGGTTGCACTCTATACACTTGGTCGCACTGATAACTTCAATCACAAGGGAACACTCTCCTTCGCCACTTCCTCGGTTTTCACCCATACCTGATCCAGTCCGCCACTGATCAGCCGATGATGCTGTGCCGTATCGGACTCTTTGTAATCCTCACGTTTGTGCATACCTCTGGATTCCGTGCGAACCAGTGCAGAGTTGTACATCCAACGTGCGGTAGCCGTCATGGCGGCTGCCTCACGAGCCTTCACACCTTCCGGTGTTCGCTGAACCTGTATATTGCGTTGAATGCTCCATAACTCATCAAGACGACCAAGCGCCGAGGACAAACCTTGCTCTGTACGGAACAAGTTCACTTCATAAGGCTTCACCTCAGCCTGCACAGCGGATACATATTCTGCTGTGCGAGCTGCCGTCCCTTGCTTCACTTGCCCTTGCACCAGTGGAGCAGAAGATAAGCCTGACGGATTACGTTTTGCAGCATTGTGCCCGAGCTCCAACACGTACTCTGCCGCGCCCTCCCCGGCGAAAGATCCGGAAGACATCGCCCACGCTGCATTATGGCTGCCACCTCCAGTAAATCCACCACAGATCAACTCGCGTGTAGCTGCATCTCCTGCTGCATAAAGACCCGGTACGCCAGTTCCACAATTTTCATCCGTCACCCGAATACCGCCAGTTCCACGAACTGTCCCCTCCAGACGCAGCGTGATCGGGAACAACTCCTTGAATGGATTAATTCCAAGCCGATCAAACGGCAGGAAAAAGTTCGTTTGCGCTACTCTCAGCAACGGCTGTAGATCTTCCGGCGCCTGATCCAGTCTGGCGTAAACCTGACGTCCAGCCATTAGATGGCGAGCGATGACAGAGCGCCCCTTTTTGGAGCCTGCCCCTTCAACAAGGGTGCCATCTTCATGATAAAAGCTGGCATAATTGTAATAGGCCGTCTTCGTTACGGAAGAGAACGTCGGGCAGATGGCATATGCATTGGAAAACTCCATGCCTGAAAGAGACGCTCCCGCCTCGGCTGCAAACAGGTAACCGTCGCCAGTAAGTACGTTGCAACCCAACGCTTTGCTGAGAAATGCGCATCCTCCAGTAGCAATAACAACAGCCCCTGCATGAATAGTCCATGTTTTCCCACTCTGCGTCTGTACTCCGGCTGCACCTGCTACACCATATTCATCCGCAAGCAACTCCATGGCTGGGCTATGGTCCAATATTTTAACCCCTGCCCTTTTTACCAGCTTACGCATCAGTCGCATATATTCCGGCCCTTGCAGACCACGACGATGCTGCTGGCCTTCTTCATTGATCGGAAAAGGGTACCCTGATACTCCCAGTCGATTCATATTGTCATATGTTCGATTCAGCACCCGATCCATCCAGCGATGCTCGGCCAGTTGACCTCCCATAAAATACCGGCTAGCCTTCGCTTCTTCCCGTAGCTTCTCATCAGGCTTCACATACCACACCCCTGTTCCAGAAGGGGCAGTGGCTCCGCTTGAGCCGCAATATCCCTTGTCAGCCAGTACAACTGAGGCTCCTTTAGCAGCTGCCGCGAGAGCTGCCCATGTACCCGCTGGTCCTCCACCAATAACCAGTACATCTGCCAAAAGGAATAATGAATCTTCTCGTACCGCTTCACTCATGTGCATTGACCTCCCTGAAATGTTCAGCCCTGGTAGCTGTCTCGCCAGAACAGAAATTTACGTTCTATCATACGAAAGAGCGAATCAATCCCCTTGCCGACAATAGCGAAAATGAGAATACCGACAAAAATGATGGCCGTATTGGCATTCTGCTTACCCTCATTGATCAGAAATCCGATTCCAGACTGTGAGCCGATCAATTCCGCCACGACCAATCCAATCCAGGCTACGGCTAACGAGAGCCGGAGCCCCAACAAAATACCCGGCAGTGCTGCTGGAAGAATCAACCTGCGTATTCGCTGATACGGGCTGAAACCGAGTACCTGTGCTACTTCATATAGTTTTTTGTCCACCCCACGAATGGCCATAAAAGTGTTGATGTATAAAGGAAAAAAGGAACCACTCATAATAATGACCACCTTGGATACTTCTCCGAAGCCAAACCACAAAATAATGAGAGGTGCAATCGCCAGATGGGGCATAAGTCGAAGCACCTGTACGCTCGGGTCCAACATATATTCTGCTTGACGAAAGAGTCCGGTTAGGATACCAAAAAACAGTCCGAGTACCCCGCCAATCAGAAATCCCAACCCTGCACGCCCCATACTGACGCCAAGATGATGGATTAGCTCTCCTGTTGCCGCAAGCTCGGTCAATGTGCTGAGGATACTCAGTGGGGTTGGAAGAAATTCAGCCGATAACCACCCTATGCTGCCAGCAATCTGCCATAACGCCAGTGTACCCAGTGGAATCAGCGACCCGATGACCACATCCGACAGCGAGGTTTTCCATGAACGCGATGGTAGCTGTAAACAAGAGATTACTTTAGTCCGTGCAGCAACGATCGGAGCTGTTCCGCTGATATCTCTGGAGTCCAGCGCGCTTTTAGCTGTTTTCATTATGGCTTCCGTTCCCTCGTTCATACTGCATCCCTCCTATCATTTCGAGCTTTGTCATTCATTCTTTAGCCTTTCAATTAACCTGAAATGCTGTCCTTCCATCGCAATAATCGCTGTTCCAGCAGTCGAACCAATGTATCGCTTAACAACCCTGCTGCAGCAAAAATGAATATACCCACGAACACGACAGGTGTATCTGCGAACTGCCGAGCATCCGACATCATATAACCGATGCCTGAGCTGGAAGCAATCATCTCTGCCACGACCAATGCCAGCCAAGAAAGCCCAAGTGACAATCGCACGCCAAGTATAACGTTTGGCACAGCCGCCGGAAGCACAAGGCGGGTAACTTGCTTGATCCGGCTGTAACCCAGCACCCGTGTCACCTCAAACAACTTATTGTCCACCCCACGTATGCCCATAAAAGTTTGAATATATAAAGGAAAGAATGCAGCCTTTGCTATCAACAGCACCTTTGATTCCTCGCCTATACCAAACCAGAGAATGAATAAAGGTACAACCGCAAGGCTTGGAATCATACGAATCATTTGTAACGTAGGGTCCAACAGTTTTTCTGATTTGCGAAACAAACCTACCAGAATACCGAAGAAGAGGCCAAGACCCCCGCCAAGAAAGAATCCCGCCAATGCTCTCACAGCACTAATTTGCAGATTAGCCCACAAATCTCCCGAAACAACCAGAGTCACCAAAGCCACTGCGATTGTATAAGGCGTCGGGAACAGCATTTCCGAAATGATTTCGTAATGCCCCAAAGTTTGCCACAGCATCAACACAATACCCGGCAAAATAAGACCTAATGCAAATTTTACTGTTTTGCCGGTTTTTTTATCGGTCGCTTTGAGCGTTGCCGCTTGTTCTGACATTAGATAATATCCTCCTCCACTCACTTAAACGTATTTATTTTATTGAATTACTCGGATTAATATGTGAAGTGTATCAATCAGGTTAACTTCATTTAAATCCCGGCCCCATCCTTAAGTTCCAACTCTTCCAATTTCTCAAACTCACTTAATACCTTTAACCGAACTTCTTGAAATGAATTCGAAGCTTTCTTTCGAGGATAAGGTAGTTCAATAGGTACGATTTTTCGAATTTGTCCCGGGCGGGGTTCCAAAATCACTACACGCTCACCCAGAAAAACTGCCTCATCAATATCATGGGTTACAAAAATCATCGTTGTCTTGTTGGTGCGCCAAATATCTAGTAGCACCGCCTGCATATGAGCCCGAGTGAATGCATCTAGCGCACCAAACGGTTCATCAAGCAGCAGAATTTGGGGACTTCGGAGCAGCGCTCGCGCAATGGCGACACGCTGGGCCATACCACCCGACAACTCGCGCGGATAGGCTTGTTCAAATCCTTGCAGTTTCACCAGTTCAATTAGTTCATTCACCTTGCGTCTGACTTCCGGGTTACCGAGCGGCAGATCAGAAGCGATGTTCTTCTCTACAGTGAGCCAGGGAAAGAGTCGATGCTCCTGAAAAATAAAGCCCTTATCGATCCCTGGTCCTTTAATTTCGTTCCCATTCAGCGTTACGCTACCAGTATAACCGCGATCCAGTCCCGCTACGATACGCAACAAGGTGCTTTTTCCACAGCCACTTGGCCCTATAATCGTTATGAACTCTCCTTCTTTCACATGTAAATCCACATTATACAAAGCCTGGACCGACCCTCCTGTGGTATCAAACTGCTTGTTTAGTTGAGATATAGCCAATAACGTCTCACCCATTTGAGTCCCCCTCCCAGATGAAAAGTACAAAAAAGAGGTATCCTGCAAATATACCTTTGCAGGATACCTCTGTCTAAACAGTCGGTATATAAAATTATAGTAAAACAAAGTAAATCAATTGGAATTTGTATGATTAAATTATCATCTTTCCTTAAGCCTGTCAATACACAACATAAAATTACCCATAAATACAACTAAAGGATTGAGCTTTATTTTATAGGACTGTCCGGTACACTCCATCTAAGCACAAGCCCTGCGTAGGTCAGGCCGCCTCCAAAACCAAACAGGGCTATTTGATGCCCGTGCTTTAATTTCCCTGCGTCTACTGCAAGCTGTAAAGCGAGCGGAATGGAAGCTGCCGAGGTATTTCCTCGGTACTCCACACTTGTTAAAGTGCGTTCCAATGGGATAGGACCGCGTTCACAAACCGCTTCAATCATTCTTAGATTCGCACTATGGGGTACAAACCAATCGATTTGCTCCGGTTTCATCTCTGCTTTGGCTATAAGCCCACTCAATTGTTCTGGAATCGTGCGTACTGCCCACTTATAGATCTCTCTGCCATTCTGGACAAGGCATCCCTCACCCTGCAGAGGTACGCCATTCATCTCCGAAGATAGACCCGTCTTATAGAGATGAATACCTCCTTCACCACTCGTACCTGAAATGGCTGCCATAAAGTCACCTTTCCCAGCAGCTCTTTCTACCAAAAACGCTCCTGCCCCGTCCCCGAACAATACACATGTCGTACGATCTGTATAATCGGTAATCTTGGACAACGTCTCTGCTCCAATAACCAACACTTTATGATACATACCACTGGTTACCAGACTGTCAGCCAACTGCAATCCATACGTAAATCCTGCACATGCCGCATTCAAATCAAGTACTCCCGTATGTGGAATCTTGAGATTCGCCTGTACTCTGGATGCTGTGCTGGGAAATGAATATTCAGGTGTGCTGGTAGCAACCAAAATCATATCCACATCTTCTACGCTAACATTATAGCGACGCATCATATCTTCTACAGCCTTGGTAGCCAGATCCGATACAAATTGATCATCTGCTGCAATGCGCCGTTCTCTCATCCCTGTACGCTGTACAATCCATTCATCACTTGTGTCGACCAGCTTCTCCAAATCAGCATTACTTAATATTCGATCCGGTACATACGTACCCATTGCGGTAATGGTTGACATTGATTGATTCATACCGGTAGTCACCTCGTTTGTTTTTTTATCATTATAGCACTAAGTATTAGTACTTGGTACTAATTTTAAAAATATTTATTATGATTCTTTTGCCAGTTGTTTACTTTAAGTGATCTCTTCATCCTATTACCCAGAGTCATGCAAGCTATCGCATGCATTTTTGATGAAGAATTGTGGAGATCCTCTGAGTAACATGAAGAATGCCTTAATTAAATGCGTTTTCTATAGACAGTCCATTCCAACAGGAGGAAAATAAACAGATTGCCCTACATTACTAAAGAATTGAGATGATGTATACCTATGAAAAAAGAATTTAATATCCTTGCCGTTTCCGGCAGTCTGCGCAATCAGTCCTCCAATACGTTACTAATGCATGCCATGATTAAGCTGGCTCCTCCTAACCTTAAGTTTGGAGTATATGATGAATTAAACGATCTACCGCATTTTAACCCTGACCTCGATGTCGAGGAAGGTCCAGAGTCCGTGCAAAATTTGAGAGCCCAACTGAAACATTCGGACGGAGTTCTGATCTGCACCCCGGAGTATGGAAATGGAGTTCCTGGGGTCTTAAAAAACGCATTAGATTGGATTGTATCTTCTGGAGAATGGCTTAATAAACCCACCATTGCCATCGCTGCTTCTCCAAGCCCCATGGGCGGTGACAAAGCCCATGCTTCACTATTGCTGACGTTAAACATGATTAATGCCCAAGTCTTACATGAGGCCTCTCTAACCATTCCTCATATTACATTGAAGATGAATAAACAAGGAGTCATCGTTGATTCAGAGACCCAGCATGCATTGGAGAACTCGCTTTTAAGCCTAGGGGATGCATGCAACCAAATGGATAAATAGACAGAGAGTCTGCTTAAATTAAACTGACTATACAGAAATGAACAGCCTAAAAAGATTTAACACATCCACATAAATTAAAATAAAAAAAACAGCCCTGGATTTTCTCCGGGCTGTTACGGTTTATATTAGATACCTCGTATTAAACAAATAAAAACCACCACCGAATAACATCGGCAGTGGTTCTTTGCTTGGCGGCGTCCTACTCTCCCAGGACCCTGCGGTCCAAGTACCATCGGCGCTAGAGGGCTTAACGGTCGTGTTCGGGATGGGTACGTGTGGAACCCCTCCGCCATCGCCACCAAACGCATAGCTTAGCTTACATTCAGAGATCATTCTCTGAAAACTAGATCCGAAACGAAATGTGCGATTTACAACCTGCATATTGGATAAGCCCTCGACCGATTAGTACTGGTCAGCTCCATGCATTGCTGCACTTCCACCCCCAGCCTATCTACCTCGTCGTCTTCAAGGGGTCTTACATACTGGGAAATCTCATCTTGAGGGGGGCTTCACGCTTAGATGCTTTCAGCGCTTATCCCTTCCGTACATAGCTACCCAGCGGTGCTCCTGGCGGAACAACTGGTACACCAGCGGTACGTCCATCCCGGTCCTCTCGTACTAAGGACAGCTCCTCTCAAATTTCCTACGCCCACGACAGATAGGGACCGAACTGTCTCACGACGTTCTGAACCCAGCTCGCGTACCGCTTTAATGGGCGAACAGCCCAACCCTTGGGACCTACTTCAGCCCCAGGATGCGATGAGCCGACATCGAGGTGCCAAACCTCCCCGTCGATGTGGACTCTTGGGGGAGATAAGCCTGTTATCCCCAGGGTAGCTTTTATCCGTTGAGCGATGGCCCTTCCATGCGGTACCACCGGATCACTAAGCCCGACTTTCGTCCCTGCTCGACTTGTAGGTCTCGCAGTCAAGCTCCCTTATGCCTTTGCACTCTTCGAATGATTTCCAACCATTCTGAGGGAACCTTTGGGCGCCTCCGTTACTCTTTAGGAGGCGACCGCCCCAGTCAAACTGCCCACCTGACACTGTCCCCGCACCGGATTACGGTACCAGGTTAGAACCTAGATACGATCAGGGTGGTATCCCAACGGTGCCTCCACGCAAGCTGGCGCTCACGTTTCAAAGGCTCCCACCTATCCTGTACAGATCGTACCCAAATTCAATATCAAGCTGCAGTAAAGCTCCATGGGGTCTTTCCGTCTTGTCGCGGGTAACCTGCATCTTCACAGGTATTAAAATTTCACCGGATCTCTCGTTGAGACAGCGCCCAAGTCGTTACGCCATTCGTGCGGGTCAGAATTTACCTGACAAGGAATTTCGCTACCTTAGGACCGTTATAGTTACGGCCGCCGTTTACTGGGGCTTCGGTTCACAGCTTCGGATTGCTCCTAACCGCTCCCCTTAACCTTCCAGCACCGGGCAGGCGTCAGCCCGTATACTTCGCCTTACGGCTTCGCACAGACCTGTGTTTTTGCTAAACAGTCGCTTGGGCCTTTTCACTGCGGCCCCCTCGTGCTATTCACACTACCGGGGCACCCCTTCTCCCGAAGTTACGGGGTCATTTTGCCGAGTTCCTTAACGAGAGTTCTTCCGCGCGCCTTAGAATTCTCTTCTCGCCTACCTGTGTCGGTTTGCGGTACGGGCACCATCACCTGGCTAGAGGCTTTTCTTGGCAGTGTGAGATCATGACCTTCGCTACTATAATTTTCGCTCCCCATCACAGCCCAGCCTTAACGATGTGCGGATTTGCCTACACATCAGCCTCACTGCTTAGACGGACATCCATCAGTCCGCGTCACTACCCTGCTGCGTCCCCCCATTGCTCATAACGGCTTACGGTGGTACAGGAATTTCGACCTGTTGTCCTTCGACTACGCCTTTCGGCCTCGCCTTAGGTCCCGACTTACCCTGAGCGGACGAGCCTTCCTCAGGAACCCTTAGGCTTTCGGCGGATCAGATTCTCACTGATCTTTTCGTTACTCATACCGGCATTCTCACTTGTATAATGTCCAGCGCTCCTTACGGTACACCTTCAACCCTTATACAACGCTCCCCTACCCCTGATGCAAAGCATCAAGCCATAGCTTCGGTGGTGTGTTTAGCCCCGTTACATTTTCGGCGCAGAGTCACTCGACCAGTGAGCTATTACGCACTCTTTCAATGGTGGCTGCTTCTAAGCCAACATCCTGGTTGTCTGTGCAACTCCACATCCTTTCCCACTTAACACACACTTGGGGACCTTAGCTGATGGTCTGGGCTGTTTCCCTTTTGACAATGGATCTTAGCACTCACTGTCTGACTCCCGGAAGTAAGTCTATGGCATTCGGAGTTTGACTGAGCTTGGTAACCCTTGCGGGCCCCGCACCCAATCAGTGCTCTACCTCCACGACTCTGTTTTCCGAGGCTAGCCCTAAAGCTATTTCGGGGAGAACCAGCTATCTCCGAGTTCGATTGGAATTTCTCCGCTACCCCCACCTCATCCCCGCATTTTTCAACATGCGTGGGTTCGGGCCTCCAGTGCGTGTTACCGCACCTTCACCCTGGACAGGGGTAGATCACCCGGTTTCGGGTCTACGTCCACGTACTAAGTCGCCCTATTCAGACTCGCTTTCGCTGCGGCTCCGGCTCTTCACCTTAACCTTGCACGGGAACGTAACTCGCCGGTTCATTCTACAAAAGGCACGCCATCACCCCTAAAACGGGCTCTGACTTTTTGTAAGCACACGGTTTCAGGTTCTATTTCACTCCCCTTCCGGGGTGCTTTTCACCTTTCCCTCACGGTACTGCTTCACTATCGGTCGCTAGGAAGTATTTAGCCTTGGCAGATGGTCCTGCCGGATTCATACGGGGTTTCACGTGCCCCGCACTACTCGGGATACATCTCGGAGAGAACAGACTTTCAATTACAGGGCTTTTACCTTCTTTGGCGGGCCTTTCCAGACCTCTTCGCTTAACCGGTTCCTTTGTAACTCCATGTGAGACGTCCCACAACCCCAAAGAGCAAGCTCTCTGGTTTGGGCTTCTCCGCGTTCGCTCGCCGCTACTGACGGAATCACTATTGTTTTCTCTTCCTCAAGGTACTTAGATGTTTCAGTTCCCTTGGTATGCCTCTACATAACCTATGTATTCAGTTATGAGTAACTGGAAATTACCCCAGCTGGGTTTCCCCATTCGGACACCCCCGGATCAAAGCTTGCTTACAGCTCCCCGAGGCAGTTTCGTTGTTCGCCACGTCCTTCATCGGCTCCTAGCGCCTAGGCATCCTCCGTGTGCTCTTAGTAGCTTAACCATATCGCTCGTGTTCGAGCTGTCTCTTCCCTTGTTTTGCTTGCGCAAAGCCAAAAGTCGTTCCATTTCGATCACTCGCTCATGCAATCTACCTTATAAACACTTCACTTGTTTACACAAGATCAGCTTAAAGGAATGTTCTAATTCGCAAAATTTCGTTTCGATATCTAGTTTTCAAAGAACAAGCTCCATGCAAAAGCAAGCTGTTTGAGAGTTTGAGCTC
The DNA here is from genome assembly GCF_057835695.1 of Paenibacillus sp. GL_099_B. NCBI lineage: Bacteria > Bacillati > Bacillota > Bacilli > Caryophanales > Paenibacillaceae > Paenibacillus > Paenibacillus sp. GL_099_B. The sequence continues at coordinate 785,296 of NZ_CM174430.1, read as the reverse complement.
TCAAAACTGAGCAACGAGTGAGTAGTTTTGCAGATCTAGTCTGCGTATTTGAATGTTTCCACTCGGGAAACGATTCTCCATAGAAAGGAGGTGATCCAGCCGCACCTTCCGATACGGCTACCTTGTTACGACTTCACCCCAATCATCTATCCCACCTTCGGCGGCTGGCTCCTTGCGGTTACCCCACCGACTTCGGGTGTTATAAACTCTCGTGGTGTGACGGGCGGTGTGTACAAGACCCGGGAACGTATTCACCGCGGCATGCTGATCCGCGATTACTAGCAATTCCGACTTCATGCAGGCGAGTTGCAGCCTGCAATCCGAACTGAGACCGGCTTTTTAGGATTCGTTCCACCTCGCGGCTTCACAGCCCGTTGTACCGGCCATTGTAGTACGTGTGTAGCCCAGGTCATAAGGGGCATGATGATTTGACGTCATCCCCACCTTCCTCCGGTTTGTCACCGGCAGTCACCTTAGAGTGCCCACCCGAAGTGCTGGCAACTAAGATCAAGGGTTGCGCTCGTTGCGGGACTTAACCCAACATCTCACGACACGAGCTGACGACAACCATGCACCACCTGTCTCCTCTGTCCCGAAGGAAAGATACATCTCTGTACCGATCAGAGGGATGTCAAGACCTGGTAAGGTTCTTCGCGTTGCTTCGAATTAAACCACATACTCCACTGCTTGTGCGGGTCCCCGTCAATTCCTTTGAGTTTCAGTCTTGCGACCGTACTCCCCAGGCGGAGTGCTTAATGTGTTAACTTCGGCACCAAGGGTATCGAAACCCCTAACACCTAGCACTCATCGTTTACGGCGTGGACTACCAGGGTATCTAATCCTGTTTGCTCCCCACGCTTTCGCGCCTCAGCGTCAGTTACAGCCCAGAGAGTCGCCTTCGCCACTGGTGTTCCTCCACATATCTACGCATTTCACCGCTACACGTGGAATTCCACTCTCCTCTTCTGCACTCAAGTCACCCAGTTTCCAGTGCGATCCGGGGTTGAGCCCCGGGATTAAACACCAGACTTAAATGACCGCCTGCGCGCGCTTTACGCCCAATAATTCCGGACAACGCTTGCCCCCTACGTATTACCGCGGCTGCTGGCACGTAGTTAGCCGGGGCTTTCTTCTCAGGTACCGTCACCTTGAGAGCAGTTACTCTCCCAAGCGTTCTTCCCTGGCAACAGAGCTTTACGATCCGAAAACCTTCATCACTCACGCGGCATTGCTCCGTCAGGCTTTCGCCCATTGCGGAAGATTCCCTACTGCTGCCTCCCGTAGGAGTCTGGGCCGTGTCTCAGTCCCAGTGTGGCCGATCACCCTCTCAGGTCGGCTACGCATCGTCGCCTTGGTGAGCCGTTACCCCACCAACTAGCTAATGCGCCGCAGGCCCATCCCCAAGTGACAGATTGCTCCGTCTTTCCAGTTCTCTTCAGGAGAAGAAAACAACTATTCGGTATTAGCTACCGTTTCCGGTAGTTGTCCCAAACTTGAGGGCAGGTTGCCTACGTGTTACTCACCCGTCCGCCGCTAACTATCAGAGAAGCAAGCTTCTCTGATAGTCCGCTCGACTTGCATGTATTAGGCATGCCGCCAGCGTTCGTCCTGAGCCAGGATCAAACTCTCCAATAAAGTATTGAAAAGAGCGATAAGCTCATTTTGAAACTGACGAGATTAAAAATCTCATTTGTGCTCCAGTCGATTCAAGCCAAGGCTTGTCTCAAACTTTCGCGTTCATTCTGCAAGCAGAATGTTTACTCACTCGTTGTTCAGTTTTCAAAGATCAAACTTGTTTCACTGCCGGGTGTTGTTCACCTCAGCAACTTTTATATCTTATCACATCCGAACCAACTTTGCAAGCTCTTTTTTTAAGTTTCTTTCGAAGCTTATTTGTTTCGCTTGCCGCACTGTGTTTCTCGTGTTTTCTTGGCCGGACTTAGAATATACCATGTACAGATTCGGAACGCAAGCTTTATTTTCAATTTATCTGTTAGCGGTTCTCTTCTTCTTCCCTACTCCTATTATACCTTATACGATACCCATCCCTCATCAGCAACTATCTTTCCAATCTCGGAGAATAGCGTCTCTCTCACATTACACCGATATCTATGTATATATAGTAGATATAACTTTCAAACTAGTTATATCCAGCTTGCTGTTTACTCACCTCAATCCGTTCAGATACACCTATCTGCCCAATTCATAATCATTTATAAAACCAAGAAACAGAATCAGTTGTTTCCACTTCCGTTTTCATGAACCCTAGATGTTGCTATGTAATCCTTATCGTGATGTTTTTCAAGTTTGCTATTTTAGTACACACATTAGGGCCTAATGATCTCACCGTCCGAGCTATTTACATCAAAAAAACCAACGCTATGCTTTTTAGCCAACTCACGCATCATTTTATAGGCATCTTCCGCAACAGACCATGCGCATGCAGCATAAATCACTTCTTTTCCAAGCGAGTATTCTGTTAATCGATTATCTGTTCCCGCTTCTTCCATCGCTTCAAACACATCGTCGTCCACATTCATAGAAGGAGATGTCAGTACAAGTTCTTCATAGAAACGTTGCAACTACTCTGAACTCACCTTAATGTCCGAGTAGGAATGATCTTCCGACCGCTTTGACTGGATCAAAAACCATCAAATCCTAACTCATGTTTGTTCCTCCTTTATATATAGAAGAAAGTCGATTTCATTTATCCTACAAAATAAGAATATCCCCTGCGCGTAACATTTCAAATTGTCTCCTGTCCCTTATTTCAAAGTTTATGCCACTTATATAGAAGAAACAAAAAAAGCGAAAGCCACGATAACATACCGAGGCTCCCGCTTCCTTCATTTACATTATAACGAATCATCATAAGTAACGACCCAATTCATTCAGTCAAACCTTTATTCTCCACCTATAAATACATACCGACATATAACAATGATAGCCAATATCCACATAAGCCAGTGGATCTTCACTTTGCGCTCCGTAACCAGGTTACTGAATACGGCTAGAATTACATAGGATACAATCCCTGCGGAAATCCCGTTTGCAATTCCTCCAGTGAAAGGCATCAATACGATTGTAAGGAACGCCGGGAAAGCTTGTAGGAAGTCATCCCACTCAATGCTGCGAACCTGACTCATCATCAAGACACCCACGATGATCAATGCCGGAGCTGTTGCAGCGGACGGAACAACCAATGCCAGCGGAGCAATAAACAAGGCCAGGATGAACAGGATACCTGTCGTTACAGAGGTCAGACCTGTACGTCCACCAGCTTCGACGCCAGAGGCACTTTCAACAAATGCGGTAATTGTACTTGTACCCAGTGCAGCCCCTGCACTTACACCCACTGCATCGACGAGCATTGCTTTACCAATTGTTTTCTCGCCTTTTTTCTTATCCTTCATAATCCCCATTCGTGTTGCTGTACCTACCATCGTTCCGAATGTGTCAAACAGCTCTACAAAGGTGAAGATAAAGATGATCTCAAACAATCCAAGACTAATTGCACCTTTCAAATCCAGTTGTCCAACTGCCAGATCGCTGAAGTTAGGCAACCAGCTTGCACCGGACAAACCGCTGAGATTCGTAACGCCCATAGGGATACCAATCAACGTTGTAGCAATGATACCGATTAGCAGTGCACCTTTGACGCGCATAACCATCAGTACAGCTATAATGAGCAGCCCAATCAGTGCCAGTAATGCATCATGATGCGTGATGAAATTACCCAAAGACAGATTAAAACTGCTGCCAGGAATCGGTTGGCTCAGATCTGCATCAGGTGCAACATTAACTGTTACAGCGACCAGATTAGCCAGTTTGAAACCTACAATGGTAATAAAGAGACCAATACCAACTGTGATTGCCATTTTTAATGAGTCTGGAACTGCAACGAGCAGCATTTGACGAATTTTGGTCACTGTCAAAATAATAAACACGATACCAGAGATAAATACGGCTCCGAGAGCTGCCTGCCAGGAAATCGCACCGTTGGAACTCAGAACCACGGTCATGAAGTAAGCGTTCAAACCCATACCTGGTGCAAGGGCGATCGGAATGTTAACGAACAATCCCATAATGATGGTCATCAAACCAGCACCTACGGCTGTTGCAAAAAATACTGCATTGTCCGACATACCGGCTCCGGCTGATCCCAAGAACAACGTGTTTACGAAAAGAATGTACGCCATTGTCATAAAGGTAGTAAGACCCGCAACAATCTCCGTTCTAACGTTCGTTCCGTTTTCTTTTAGTTTAAAGAAACGATCCATAATTCACTAATTCCTCCTTAGAGATGTTGAAGCCTTATTGAAAAACGACAAATACCCCTGAAGATGAATGCATCACCCAGGGTTTTAGCTGATGAGGAGTGGCACTGTGCCAATTACGGAGAACAAAAAAAATTCTAATGTGCGTGATGTCATGCCCGACGCAATCATGTAGAATTCATGTGCTCAGCCTTCTCCTCTTCGTAGCCAGATCATTAGGGTGATCTCGTAGAGACTCCCAGGCCAATCCCCGGGATTATACGAAGTAGTATGCGCTATTTGTGTGTTTCCAATCACTATTTTAGGAGGGTTACCTCTAGTTTGTCAATGAGAAAAACGAATATTATTATCACTTATCATATAAATCGTTCGTATTATTTAACAAAATGAACCAGTTCAGCGGTTTACCACCCAAATTAAACTGAGGTTTCACAAATCAAAAAGCTACCGCAATCAAAGGCGGCAGGCACACTTTGATTGCGGTAGCTTCATGGGTTACCGTACCGAGAAGATGGTTATGTGATGAGGATCATGTATTTGGATATTCAAAAAGCTTAGGTATGGAGAGCAGGCTGCTACGGTTACTAGTTCATTTTTTTACATGATAGGTCCTACGCCATATATTCTAAATCTCTGTCTGAAGCACGTCCTGTGCCTGCTGTTGTTCCTGACCTGTATTATCGGTCGATCCCTCAGACAATTCCTGATTCTGGGCTTGATCGGAAGATGAATCTGCTGCCTCTAAGTTCACAAATGAAGAATCCCCCGCACCAAGAGCCAAGTCCTGCATACCCGAGCCGCATCCTGCCAGCATCACCATCAGAAACGCACTTCCAATGCCCATCTTCCATTTGCTCATATTGTCGGTTTTACGCATACATTCAATTCTCCTTTCAGTTGCCATATAGCCGTATTCTGTACTTAGTGTACAAGCCCGACATGAAAACAATATGAAACGAACTTAAAAAAGAAATTAAATATTCAGAGATTCATCGTTATACCACCATCCGCTCTCATCCCACATGCCTGCTGCCATTATCGCCTTCTTCGCCACTTTTTGCTGTTTGGCACTTTTCAAATGACTTTCCAAGAATTTATGATGAATCAGGGATTCGATATATTCGGCATTAATATGCTTAATTTGCAGAAGAGCGAGCTCTTTCAGACTTTTGGAAGTCTTTGCCCATTCAATATTCTCCACATTCACATTGTTCAGGAAAACACGCTGTAATTCAGTCAGATTTTCAAGAGACGGCAGACTCGTTAGATGCGGTTGGTCCTCAATCCCTAATAAGCGCAATCCCTTCAGTTCAGGCAATACGGATAGGTCCGATAAACCTTTCACTCTTAGGAGCTTCAACAATTGCAAGGAATCCATGCCCGCAAGGCTATCCAGATTCTCTGCTCCACCAAAACTGAGATGAAGTTCGCGCAAATTCGTTAAATCTTTTAAGTATCCCAATTCCTTTAATGGCATTCCCGAAATATAGAGGGACCGGAGTGAAGACAATGTTCCGATCGTTTCGATGTTAGTTGTATGACCATTCACACTCAGCATGTTAAGTGCGGTAAACCGGCTGAGCACAGACAAATTGGTTTTCTTTGTTTTGGTTTTGCCGATGCTGAGCTGTTGTAAAGTAGTGGGTACAAGTTCTAATACATCAAGAGATTCCGCTTCGAATACGTCAAAAGCAAACTCTTTTAGCCTTAGCAATTCACCTAAGCCCTCAATCCCATGAATGCGTCTGTTGCAATCAATCGCAAGCTTTTCTACATGGTTCATATATTTTAGAACAGACAAGTCGCCAGATTGCGAATGAAAGCCATATATACGAAAAGTAACATCGGGTCTGTTTGCAAACAGCTCCTCATTCAATGTCTGAATCAAGTTTACATCCGGGTTCAAGCTCGAGTCTTTCCTTCATCCGTCGTAGTTCCTCCTTACAGAGTGTTCTTCTTCGTAATATCTATTGGATGGTCCATTGATTATCGTAAACCAAAGTATAAATAACGTCTGGTGCAAACACAAAATTAAAAAAAGAGACCGAAGCTCCTTTGACGGAAACTCCGATCTCTTGTTATTAAATCTGTATAGATAACTTCTATTCCCACTCAATCGTTGCTGGTGGTTTGGAAGTTACGTCATACACGATACGGTTTACGTTATCCACTTCGTTAACGATCCGCACGGTGATTTTCTCCAATACGTCCCAAGGGATACGTGCCCAGTCAGCTGTCATACCATCGATGGATGTTTTAAAATTTTCATAAACAAAATTGCATTTTACGTTTCATAGCTCATCGACACGGACAGTCTTGTTTAAGTTTCCCTCCCTTATCAGATTAATTTTCTCCACGAAACATGTATACTAATATTAGGATGGGAGGAGAAATATGAGAATTAACAATAATCTGCCAGCATTAAACGCCAAAAATAGAATTAATAATAATAGTAATTCCAAAAAAACTTCTTTTGAAAGACTTTCATCCGGTCTACGCATTAATCGCGCTGCGGATGACGCTGCTGGTCTAGCTATTAGCGAAAGTATGCGTGCTCAGATTCGGGCTTTAGAGCAAGGGGCAAGAAATATCCAAGATGGAATTTCATTAATTCAAACTGCGGAAGGTGCTCTCGATAGCATAACAAACGGGCTTCAAAGGATCAGAGAACTACTTGTTCAAAGGGAAAACGATACATACACCTATAGTGATAAAGAAACAATTAATCTAGAAATTACACACAACCTCCGAAATATAGAGGATATAACAAACAACACACAATTTAATGGAATCTACCTTTTGAACGGGTCACTTACTAATGCTGCTATCCATACAGGTACTGAAACAATTCCGCTAAGTATTAATGACATGCATCTGGACCTATATTATCGGGAGAATTTTAACGATCAAAATAGGTTTTCACAATGGCATCCTGCGCAAGGTTTCTGGACAGTCCAGAACGGTTCATTGACACAGTCCACTGAAGGAGTTGGTGACAAAACGATTCTCTCGGAAGTTATTCAAGGCAACGATATGACCATCACAGTCAATGGAAAATTCATGACGACACATCCGGATGGAAATATTGGCATAATTATTAAAGGAAACGACTTTAACAACCAAGTTTTTGGTTGGTATAGCCAGTACGGTGGATTATATATTGGAGAACGCGTAAACGGATCATATCGATTAATTACCTCCATAGTGGTGGATCCTGCGCAATTGGATCAGAACTATGAACTTACTGGAACTGTTGTAGGCAATTATTATACTTTTTCTGTCACGGGTGTAGGAAAGATCGAAGGCTATTCTGCCAATACATCCATGCTTGAAGGCTACACCGGATTGTTCACCGCTTTTTCGGAAGCAAGTTTTGATGATTATGAAGTCATTCCTCATCTCACAGTATCAGATATCAAAACCGCTTTAGATAAAGTCACAGGGGAGCGTGCAAAATTAGGCGCCTATCAAAATCGACTAGAGTACGCCTATAACAACACATCCAACTATTCTGAGAACCTTACAGCATCCGAGTCACGAATCAGGGACACTGACATGGCCAAAGAAATGATAAAGATATCTACACTGAGTATTCTAACCGAGGCCTCTCAAGCCATACTTGCTCAAGCAAACAGTCAACCCCAACGAATACTGGAGTTAATTCGGAACTAGGGTTGATTATTTCATCTAACCAAAATAAAAAGCTCATTCTTGATAACAATTTATCAAGAATGAGCTTTTTATTTAAAAATTCAAGGGTTCCAACCATATCAGGGCTTCTAAGCAATGAAGTCCACTAATATTTCACAACCTATTCCCACTCAATCGTTGCTGGTGGTTTGGAAGTTACGTCATACACGATACGGTTTACGTTATCCACTTCGTTAACGATCCGCACGGAGATTTTCTCCAATACGTCCCAAGGGATACGTGCCCAGTCAGCTGTCATACCATCGATGGACGTTACAGCACGGATACCTACAGTATAGGAATACGTACGCGCATCACCCATAACCCCAACACTCTTCATGTTAGGCAGGGCCGTAAAGTATTGCCAGATTTCGCGGTCAAGACCGGCTTTGGCAATCTCCTCGCGCAGGATGTAGTCCGAATCACGAACGATTTTGAGCTTGTCCTCCGTTACTTCGCCCAGTACACGGATAGCTAGACCCGGACCTGGGAATGGCTGACGCCATACAATTGCTTCTGGCAGACCGCACTCTTCGCCGACTTTACGCACTTCGTCTTTGAACAAGGCACTCAGTGGTTCGATCAGCTTGAAGTTCATGTCCTCAGGCAATCCGCCCACATTGTGGTGGGATTTGATGGTCTGAGCTGTCGCTGTGCCACTTTCCACGATATCCGTGTACAGTGTACCTTGCGCCAGGAATGCAAAATCATCAAACTGCTTGGACTCTTCGTCAAATACGTAAATAAACTCGTTACCGATGATTTTACGTTTTTGTTCCGGATCATCCACACCTACCAGTTTGGACAGGAAACGCTCTTGTGCATCGATTTTAACAACTTTCATGTCGAATTTGCCGACGAACGTCTCCATTACGCTCTCCGCTTCGCCTTTGCGCAGCAGACCATGGTCGATAAACATACATGTCAGTTGGTCACCGATGGCTTTGTGAAGCAACGCAGCAACAACGGAAGAATCTACACCGCCGCTAAGTGCGCACAATACTTTACCGTCGCCCACTTTTTCACGAATATCCTTGATCGTATCTTCGATGAACGTCTCCATGCTCCAGTTGCCTTCACAACCACAGATTTCGTACAGGAAGTTTTTGATCATTTCATTACCGCGAACAGAGTGGCGTACTTCTGGATGGAACTGAACAGCATACAATTTGCGCTCATCGTTACTCATTGCTGCGATTGGCGCACTTTCCGTGCCTGCATCCAGTTTGAATCCAGCAGGAAGAGCAACCACATGGTCACCATGACTCATCCATACCGTATGTTCACCTTCGATACCTTGTGCGAGAGCAGCACCTGGTGCAAACTCAATATCCGCTTTACCGTACTCACGCTTCTCAGAACGCTCCACTTTACCATCAAGCTGTTGCGCCATGAGCTGCATACCGTAACAAATTCCGAAGATTGGCAATCCCAGATCATAAACGGCCGGATCTACGTGTGGTGCATTTTCTGCATAAACGCTAGATGGTCCGCCCGAGAAGACGATTCCCTTTGGTGATAATTCTGCGATTTTCTCCGCCGGTGTGTTATACGGCAAAAGCTCGCTGTATACGCCCAGATCCCGGATTCTTCTGGCGATTAACTGGTTGTATTGGCCCCCAAAGTCAAGGACAACCACTATTTCATTTTGCTTATTCATTACCGAGCCTCCCTCAATTAATGAAACTAATTATACGCAACGACAAAACATACCGTCAAGGAAAGGCGAAACTCCTTTTTTCGACATCTCAAAACATGGCATATTCAACGCCTGAGATTACAATATTTAGTCGAATATTCTCGCCTCCATTCTATATATTTCCGATCGGAAATATAAGAAAAGGGTTGACGCACTATTTTCAGCATAAAAGAGATCTTCCGCATGAAGCTCACGGTGTATGATCGCGGAAAGACGCCTCGTTCGCTTTATGGGCGAGAAAGGCGTCCTATGTTTAGTGCTGCGCTGTACTTCGTGTTACAGCGCCTGCATGCGCCGGGCCAGTTGAAGTGCCCGGCGCAGAAAGTCCAGACTGTCCGCGCGCAGCGGACGGTCCGGCCCGTACAGCAGCCGTTCCCAGTCGGCTGCAAACCGCGCGATGTCCGCGCCGTCTGTGCCTGCGGCCACGGCGGGTGACGCTGCATATTCACGCAGCGTCATTCCCGGCGACCGCGGGCCGTAGCGGCGCGCGAGCGCGGCCCAGACCGGAGAGGCGGCGCTAAGCAGCCGCTCGCGGTCCGGAAAGCTGCTGCGCGGCCACGCCAGCAGCAGCCTCAGCCGCAGCGCGGGGCGTAGCCGCCGCATGCGGATGGCCCCAGCGGCGCACAGCAGCGCCGCTGCCGCAAGGGCTGCCGCGAGCCATGGGTGCGCGGCAATGGCCCGTGCGCGGGCGAGCAGCCATGCGCCCGCGTGAGCAGCCCCGCCGTCCGTCTGCGGCGGAGTTACGGCAACGGGCTGCTGCCCGCTGAGCGCAGCCGCGTCTTGGGCTTCACCCTGCGTCATGGTGAAGCCTGGCGTAGCCTCGAACGGCATCCAGCCCGCGCCTGGAAAATACACTTCTACCCAGGAGTGTGCATCTCCCTGGGTCACGATGTATTGCCCAGAAACGTCCGCGTCCGCTTCCCCGGGTCCGAACCCCTTAACCCAACGTGCCGGGATACCCTCTGCACGCAGCAGCACAATCATAGCTGTTGAGAAATGATTGCAATATCCCTGCCGCGTAACGAATAGAAAATCGTCCACAAAATCAGTTCCGCGCGGTGGCATACGGGTATCCAGCGTATATTCGGCGTGGTCAGCAAGGTAAGTTTTTACAGCCTGCACGGCATCATAACGGGTCTCACTTCCCTGAATGATTTCCTTAGCAAGTGCCTGCACGCGTCCGGGAAGCGTAGTTGGTAGCTGCAGATACGTTCTGCGAATTGCCGCCGGATCTTTCATGTTGGACTTCTTTCCCAGAAGGCGAAGTTGTTCAGGTGTTGCCACGGGAATCATGATGTCTGCCGTATAACTTTTGACCGGTTGATCATCATAGGTAGCCGCGAGCCATAACGTTGCGGAATCTTCATTTGATAGCAGTAAACGTTTATTCTTCTGATTATCCCTGTTCTTATCCTGGAACGAAAGATTGAGTGGCATTCCACCTGTAAAGAGGGGATTGGGTCCTCTCCACTCTCGCTTCATCGTTACCGTTTGACGAATACGTTGCCAATAGGCTAGGTACTCCCAACCATCGGTACGCACCAATCCGGATGGACTTGCCGTCTCAAAGCTCTGCACAGGATCACTCCAGGTGCTTCCGTTATAATATGAACGGGTCTCGCCCCGCCAATACGTAGCTTCCGGACTTTTCGCCGTAAAAAAGATCGTGTCTCCCTGCACCAAAGGTGCGCCCATTGGTGCATCCGCTGTACTATATCCTGTGACGGCGGTTGTGGCAGGAATACTTCCGTGCTGTGTATAGCCTGCCCAGCGGGCCAGCCGTTCACCCATCTGCTCAAGGGATATACGTTCCGGTGGAGGAATGGAAGCAAGTTGACCAGGGATCGCTGAGAAAAGTACCATACCTGCAGACACCGCAAGCGTTACCGTGCACCAACGGCCATAAGGACTATGCTTAAAGATCGGTGTAGTGACCCCGCCATTAAGGCGAAGCAACTGTAACATGGCCTGAATGAGTAGAATCCACAGCACAGAACGTATCACCGAAGCATATACATCCAGCCCGGCAAAGGATTCAAGCAGCAGCAAATAGACCAATGTTGCACTGCCAAAAAGCATCACACTTCGTCGCAGCAGTACAAGGGACTGCACGGAAGCCATCAGCATGCTCCAACCGCACATCATGAGCAGACCTCTTGTCTCCACACTAATCGAGTGAAAACGCCACGTACTCATGAAACTACCCATATCGGCAGCAAGAGTGGTCGGATAGGTAACTGCCCATCCAGCAAGGTCATTACCTCCATACATGCAACATAATGCGGCTAGAGCAATGAAGAGTCTAATCAGTATTCCCGTGATCCAGCCCGTACGAAGCAACCCCGCGAGCAGTAAGGCCCCCGTTAATCCTGCCATCACGGATAAGAATCGTTCACTGCCCTGCTGACCCGTTGACGTAACCGGATAAATCCACTCCATGGACAATATAAGCAAAATGGCAGAAAGACCGATTCTGTAAAGGAGAGGCTCCGAATTTTGGCCATGACTCTTCAAATCTACTCCAGATGTCCTGGTTTCCGCTTTATATATGGAATGCACAGACTCTAACCCCAAACTTGCGGTGTGCCTCCGGTCAGCCACAGTGGAATTCGCTTGAGAGTTTCCATTATGCTCCCACATCCGTTACCTCCGCCTTTCTCATTGAAGGTAAAGAGCCGTCTGTAATCCAATGGATCTGTACTCCACTTTGACGAAGCTGTTCCACACTTTCATTGTCCATGTCACGAATAGTTTGATCTGTTGCAATGGACTGTGCTGTTGCTACAGCTACAGTGGTATCTGCCGCATCAACATGATGTCCTCGCTTCTGAGCCATATGGCTGCTGAGTGATTCCGCTCGCGATATAGGTGATGAACCTTCTCCGGCCATGAACTCCGTTAACTGGACCTCTACCCTGTATCCCAACCCGATTGCACACATTACCCACTCCACCAAAGCGTCATCCATTTTGCCAGTGAGGATCACAATTCGTGAGCCGATCGCCATTCTATCCAACATCTCTGTACGAAGCGATGGAGATACAGCTTGAGGCGCGGAAATTCGTGCCTGCGCCAGCTTGTCCAGCGCATGGTTTTCAGGCGAGTGCAGGAGTTCTTGCTGCCATTTCTCCTGATGAGCAGATCCTGACCCACCACCTTCCGTCCACAGTTGATAAGGAATGTTGTCACGTTCAGCGGTATGAATCCAACGGGCAGCTGCACGGACTACACGTTCAAAAGCGGGCGTATCTCTCTTCTCTGACTGCCGCACTTCATAACCGGATGCGCCTTCATACACCAGTATACCCAGCGAGACAGAATCAGAGGTTTCAGGCAAAAAAGTCTGAAGTCGACCCGTTTTGGCTGTGCTTTTCCAATGAACACGCCCAAGTGGGTCTCCTTGCTGATATTCCCGGAACTCAGGACTGCGATTCCCTTGACTGCTTCTTCGCTCAGACAGTGCATCTTCTCCCACTGCCGAGTATTCTCCGGGATTATTCTCACCCCATTCCGCTGCTTGGGGAACAACAATGAGCGAGGTATGATTCACAGTCTCTGCGGAGACCGTATTCCATCCGAAAACATCACCCCAGTACAATCTGCTTGATTCCCATCTGTATACACCTCTGCGCAAACCCGATAATTCATATTGATACGTAAACTGGCGACGGGTTCCCGGAAATAGTAACTTACGGTGTACACCGGCAGGTGTATTCTCACACAGAATGATCCATAACAGTGGAATCGGGCAGTCGAATTTCAGTTCCACGGCCACTCGCGTTCTTTCGCCTACCACAACCCGATTCGCATGCATTTGCCGCCGAATGTTAATATTGCGCGGACCGAGAAAATGGATAATCAGTGCGCTTGCGAGCATCAAGGCTGCCATAATGGATAGAAAAAGCGCGGCCTTGCCGCCATGCCATACATACAAAGAGGCAAAAGCTATGACCAGGACAGCACCCAACATCCGTTGACCCAGCGCAGTCATTGACGCCGTCCCCTTCCCTGTGCCGCCATCTGTACAGGTACAGGAACCGATGACAGAGCTTCCTGAATCACCTGCGCCTGTGCCCAGATTTCCGCTCTGTTCTGGGATTTCAATTGAACGCGATGGGAAAGGACAGGCAAAGCCATCTCTTTCACATCATCGGGAATGACATAACTGCGTCCTTGCAGGTAAGCAAACGATTGTGCAGCGGCCATCCAGGCCAATGTTCCGCGCGGGCTGATACCCAATCTTACCGCCGGATGACTTCTGGAGGCAACGGCCACAGCAACCAGATACTGTTTGACAACAGAGTCCACATGTACATGTTTTACTTCACGCTGCATGGCTACGACTTCTTCAGCAAGCATGACAGGGCGAAGTTCATCAAGCAGTTCTCTGCTTTGCATCCGGGTTAACAGTTCGACTTCCTGCTCCGGATCAGGGTACCCCAGTCCGATCTTCATGATAAAACGATCCAACTGCGCTTCAGGCAGACGATAAGTGCCCTCAAACTGCAACGGATTCTGCGTCGCCAGCAAAAAGAATGGGCGCGGCAAAGCATAGGTTGTGCCATCCACCGTAATGCGTCGTTCCTCCATCGCTTCCAGAAGTGCCGACTGGGTACGGGGGGAAGCGCGATTGATTTCATCGGCCAGAACAATATTGGACATGACGGGGCCTGGTCGAAACTTGAATTCTCCCGTATGCGGATGATACATCGACGTGCCCGTCACATCTGCCGGCATCACATCCGACGTGAACTGAATTCGTCCCATGGAGCAATCCAGCGCAGAAGCGACGGCGCGAACCAGCATCGTTTTGCCTGTACCCGGTACATCTTCCAGAAGTACATGACCTCCACTAAGCATTGCAGTTAACACATAACGAATCTCTTGTTTTTTGCCAATGATCACACTTTCAACTCGCTTCATAACTCTATTCAGCAATTCAACGGCATGCTCATGTTCCATTCGGATATAAGACATTTCTCCTGATCTCCTTCCATCCATCGGCATTCCTGAACCATACTAATCTATGATTCAGTGTTGCCCGGAAGTAGAGAGAATAGTCCTGCACGAACGACTTTATTCAGATCAATTTATCCAAATACATGCTGTTAGCAGCTGCCAGAGGAACGCTGGCTTTAACCGTCCATTCCTTTTCATTCACCTTTAGTGAATCCACGGTTACTCCCATATGCTCCATCAATTCACGTAGCGGAACCCAAATCGTTCCTCCCTGGCTCTGCACGACTCCCTCTGTCATCCTGTCATTCATCTGGTCTGCACGTTTCGTTGTCAGGTCTCCGCTGATACTGTCTGCATGGATGGTTCGGTCTTTCCATACGGCTGTAGCTGTCCTGGTCTCTGCATTCCAGCGAGCGCTGCCACCGAACTTTTTCATAAAGGTCCGCAAAGGCACCATGATCCGCTGATCTTCCACGCGAAACTCTCCTTGCTTCAATGTGGCTGCTGCCAAGCCGATTTCCACCTTCAGTTCCTTGCCAGCCAACCACAAGTTGCTGTTCTCTTGTACATTTTCTGCGACCCATTCCTTACCCGGAGCTTTGCGTGACTTGTATTTACCATTGGAATCGATGCGGAATTGAACAGGCTGATCCGAGGCCTTCATCGTGTCAAAACGAAAACCCTGATCGCGGTAATACTTGATAATGCCAGGTAGTGCTTTTACCGTCTCGGCATGAGCGCCTCCATCATGCATCAATACAATAACCGAATGTGCCCCGGCAGGCACCTTGGTCGCATTGTGTAAGATTTCTTTGGCCGGAACACCCTTCCGTTTGGAATCACCGCTGTCTACGTTCCAGTCCATAACGGTGTACCCGCCCAATTTCAGCAGATCAAAATAACTCTTATCAAAATGTCCGTAGGTACCTCCCGGTGCCCGGACCAGATTCGGTCGAAATCCGGTAATTCGCTCTACTACTGCCTCTGTCTGTTTGATCTGCTTCCAGAACACTTTGAAATCACTGTACAGCTGTTCATAATTATGATTAAACGTATGATTGCCCAAAGCATGTCCATCTTCCACAACCGCACGGATCATCTCAGGATAACGTTCTGCTTGCTCACCAAGCACAAAAAATGTAGCCAAAACCTGTTCCTTGCGCAAAATATCCAATACTTCACGGGTATGGTTACCCGGTCCATCGTCAAAACTCAAATAGACTACCTTGTCTTGAGGATTCTCTTCTTGGGAGGCGGGTGCATCAGACCCCGATACAGAGGAAGCGTAAGTTGTGCCTGCCGATGCAGCGAATACACACAGCAGTACCACAATGCGAAGTATAAGCACAGACCATTTTCCAGATAAAATTGTATGTATTGGTGTTACCATGTTCGAATCAACCTCCAACGTCTCTAGTGAATTTGCTGATAGACTTCAGCAGATTTGTTAGAATTATATGGAGGGCGCGCTGAAAAAAGACGCGATTTTGTTTTATAATTTTTCACAATTTGGGATGGCTCGTGATTGATTCTTGGCTTCGGATTAGGTAGCATAATGGACAGGTAGGATCGTGAACAAAACTCCTTGGAGAGTACGTATCTCCTCCCACCCTGTCTGCAGGAGAGTGAAGTCTATTGGAATTGCTTGAGAAGGTCCAGCATCTGTTTGGATCCTACGGATACAGCGTTTTGTTTTTTGGCTTATTGCTGGAATTCATCGCCCTTCCCTTCCCGGGAGAAACGACTATGGCTTATGCAGGTTTTCTGTCCTACAAGGGTCATCTGGACTTCGGAATACTCGCCATCCTCGCTTTTCTGGGAACGACGATTGGCATGACGATCACTTATTTTATTGGGGCCAAAGCAGGTCTGCCGTTCATTACACGATATGGAAAATGGTTTCTGATGAAACAGGACAAGCTGGATAAAACGCAAAAGTGGTTTGCTAAGTACGGCAATGCCCTGATCTTCATCGGTTATTTCATTCCGGGAGTGAGACATTTCACCGGATATTTCGCGGGTATAGCCGCTGTTCCCTTTCGCAAATTCGCTCTCTACGCCTATTCAGGCGCACTGTTCTGGGTCATGCTGTTCCTGGGCATCGGCAAAATATTTGGACCTCAATGGAACACGGCGTTTCAGCTTGTTCATCAATATGCACCTTACATCGTGGCGGGGATTGGACTGCTGCTGATTGCAGCCGTACTGTACCGTTATCGAAAAGCGTGGGCAGCCCGATCGTTGCGCAAGCCTGCCGCTATTCGGCAAAGACAAAAATAAACGATAGCATTCACATATCTATCGATGATATCAATGGTTGAATTCAGACACATTTAGCGCAGAGGTTTTTCTGCCCTATTAGATGTGGGACCTCCGGGTTAACCTTTCTGTTAATAGTAAGGAGCTGCATATTGCGGCTCCTTTTTTTCATGTTCTTTTTTATTTTGTGGGATATTCAATAACACTTTTGTGATAATCCTGATTCATCCAGGTCATACTAATTTGCAAATATAGGGTGTATAAGGGGTGAAGGAATGAGTACAGCAGCGCAGAGCAGTCAGGATCAGAGAATATCTCCGAATCTTACGGAAAATACGGATTATTGCAAGAAAGTGATGGGGAATAGCAAAGACTTGATGATTCGTCCTCTGCAGTGTTTGCACAAATGGCCTTCTGTCATGTTGTACATCGATGGGATGGTAGACGTGCAGATTGTGAATCATTCCATTCTGGAATCCTTGTTACAGACCCGTGAACTGCCTGACTTTTCGGCGGAAAACGAGCATTTGAGCTATCTCCAGAATGATGTCTTAGTCGCCAGCAATGTAGTATTAATCAAAGAGTTAAAAGATGTTCTTGACGCCCTTCTGGCGGGCTTTGCGGTTGTACTCCTAGAAGGTTCCGATCAGGGACTGAAAATTGCAGCTGCAGGATGGGAAGATCGTGCCGTCGGTGAACCGATTTCCCAGACGGTTGTAAGAGGACCCATGGAAGGCTTCAATGAAAATTTGCGTACGAATACAGGCTTGATACGCAAACGAATTCGAGACCCCCATCTCTGGATTGAAGAAAGGGAGATTGGCCGAGTTACCAACACCAGGGTTGCTGTGGTCTATCTCGAACATATTGTCGATCAGGAGGTTGTAAAAGAACTGCGGCGCAGACTTGATGAGATTGATATTGACGCTATTCTGGAAAGCGGATATATCGAAGAACTGGTGCAAGACAAAACAGGTACGATCTTCCCTACGGTCTATAACAGCGAGCGACCAGACACCGTATGTGCTGCTTTGCTGGAAGGTCGGGTTGCGATCATTATAGACGGTACTCCCTTCGTACTGCTTGTCCCAGCCTTGTTTGTTCATTTCTTTCAGTCTCCCGAAGACTACTACCAACGGGCCGATATTAGCTCATTAATTCGAATGATTCGTTACCTGGCCTTCTTTATCGCGCTGCTCGCTCCATCCTTTTATATTGCCATTACAACCTTTCATCAAGAGATGCTGCCTACCAACCTACTTATCAGTTTGGCAGCGCAGCGTGAAGGCGTTCCATTCCCAGCATTTATTGAAGCCATCTTAATGGAGTTGACCTATGAAATTTTGCGGGAAGCTGGCATACGGATTCCGAAAACGGTCGGTCAGGCCGTTTCCATTGTGGGTACCCTTGTAATTGGTCAAGCTGCGGTAGATGCAGGCGTTGTATCGGCTGCCATGGTTATTATCGTATCCATTACAGCGATATCCAGTTATGTTATTCCAGAAAATGGATTATCCATTTCTGTACGGATTCTACGATTTGTCCTGATGATTCTGGCTGCTGCCTTTGGTTTCTACGGAATTCTGATGGTTCTGCTAATTACAGTAACCCATTTATGCAGTTTAAGATCTTTCGGTGTGTCTTATATGTCCCCATTCGCACCTTACATTGGGAAAGATCTCAAAGATACTATCTTCCGCGTGCCTTGGGCCCGGATGAAGACCCGTCCACTTTCTACCGGAACTGCGAATGAAACCAGACAAGCTGACAAAAAAACGAAGCGATAATCGGTAAGGAGAACGTGTATGAACAAATGCCTACAATTGATTCTGTCTTTTGCCGTTCTGCTCCCTCTCCTTACCGGATGCTGGGATCGCCAGGAACTCAATGAACTCGGTATTATGCTGGGACTGGGTGTGGACAAGGATGGTGATATGATTAAAGTGAGTGCTCAAGTGGTTGTCCCTAATGAAGTTTCGTCCAAATCAGGGGGAGGCAAAGGGACCCCTGTGACTCAGTATCAGGCTTCTGCCCCAACGCTGTTTGAAGCTATTCAGAAACTGACAGAGTCAAGCCCACGTCGTATCTTTATGGCGCACATACGTATTTTGGTATATGGCGAAGAATACGCCCGCAAAGTCGGGATTTATGATGTGACCGAAGCTCTAATGCGGGAACCTACAGTTCGGCCTGACTATTACGTCATGGTGGCAAGAAATACAACGGCTTCCAAAGTGCTTGACGTGATGACACCTCTTGAAAACTTACCTGCGGAGAAAATGTTCAATTCATTAGATGTCTCTACCAAGACATGGTCACCGACAACAACTGTAACTGGCGATCAGTTAATGGAATATATTTTGTCTCCCGGAATACAGCCTGTGATTACCGGTGTAGAGGTCGTTGGCAATCCGGAGAAAAGCGGACATCAAGAAAATATTGCAACTATTAAAGCTCCTGCGCGACTGAATTCAACCGGGCTGTCTGTATTCAGAGGAGATAAACTGATTGGCTGGCTAACGGAGGATGAATCCAAGGGGTATAACTACATTCGAAACAATGTAGTATCCACCATCAGTCATCTGCCTTGTCGCAAAGACGGATATGTGACCTTCAAAGCACTCCGCACAACGACAAAACGGAGTGCAAAAGTCGTTGACGGACATCCTGTAATCAACATCAAAATGAAAAATGTATCCTCCATCGGTGCGGTGGAATGTGAAATAAAAATTGGTTCAATGAAAGTACTCAAAGAATTGGAACGAGATAGTGAGGAACGTCTTGTAGATCTAATGCAAAAATCCGTCAAATCGGTACAGCGCAAATTCCACGTTGATATTTTCGGATTCGGGCAAGAGGTCTATCATGCTGATCCCAAGTTCTTCAAAAAGGTGGAGAAGGATTGGGATCACTATCTAGAAGATCTGGATGTCGATTACAAAGTTAATGTGCAAATCAAACGTGTAGGCACATTGGATGATTCATTCAGAGATCAAATTAGGGAGTGAGACAGGTGTTACTTACACTTAGTGTAGTTGTGACTGCAGGGATCATTGGATGGTACGATCTGCCTGGGCTCATACGTCGCAAGGAATGGAAAGAAACAGCTGTTTATGGTGTCTTGCTGATCATTGCTACCTTTCTAAGCATTTTCGCGGCAAACCTGTGGGAAATCCCAAGCCCACTTTATCTCATCATATGGATCTATGAACCTGTAAATCAATTTCTGGCACACTTGACTGGAACTTAAGGGAAAAAGGAGGGGACATTATGCTTGAGAAGGGCCGCATCGGAACAAGACAATTGTCCATCCTCATTTTCATGATGGTGGTCGGGGATATGATGCTCATCTATCCCTCGGTCATCACATCCTATGCCAAACAAGATGCCTGGATATGTGCTCTTATCGGGGTTCCATTGGGAATGGGCCTCATCCTTATGTTTTTAAAGCTGTGCAACCTGTATCCGGAGAAAAATCTGATACAGATTGCACGGAGCATTCTGGGATTTTGGCCAGGCACTCTGGTATCCGCATTTTACCTATTCTTTTTTGTTATAGGTGCCTCCACACACACACGAGAGGTTGGAGATTTCCTTACCTCCCAAATCTTTCAGTACACCCCGATTCGCGTCATCATTCTAATGTTTGTGATTACGGTTGGTTGGGGGTTATATCATGGTCTGGAAACGATGGGGAGAAGCAGTGAATTGCTGATGCCTATCCTGATTGTGTTTATTCTCGTGCTTGCATTCTGTTTACTGCCTCAAGTTGATCCCAGCAACTTGAAACCTATAACGGATACCGGCGTCGTGCCCATCCTGCAGGGCATTCTCGTAAGTATCATATATCCGGTAGGTGAACTGGTCCCCATTATGATGATTATTCCCTACACGCTAAAACAGGCTCATCGAACTCGGGATGTTCTTATGGCAGCAGGACTTGGCAACTTGTTGCTGGCAATATTGGTTACCATCTCTCTGCTTGTTCTAGGTGCTTTTCTTACACAGCACAACATCTATGCTTCCTTTAATTTATCTCAGAAGATTAACATCGGTGGTTTCTTTGAGCGTATTGAAGCCATCATGGCCTCTTCCTGGCTGATCTCCACGTATGTTAAAGCGATGGTGTATATGTACGCATTTATCGTCGGATGCGCCGAACTATTTAAGCTCAAGCAGTATCGAATACTCATCCTGCCTGCATCATTGCTTATATTCGGCCTTGCCAATCTGGTTTCGCCCAATTTGACCTTCATCGTCATTACGGTCGTCCCATATTGGGTAGATTGGGACACCACATTGAGCATTATTTTGCCGGGACTATTACTGTTGGTGCATATGTTCAAAAAGGGCTGGAAAAACAAACCTTCGGTATAAGGTAATGCTGGAGTTCTACTATGTCAGTAAGGAGGCTGGAGACCATGATAATTAAAGATAAAATTACCATTAGGCAATTCACCTTGCTTACCTTTCTTGTCATGGTTGGGGATATGATTTTGATCTATCCATCGCTGGTCACTACCTTGGGTAAACAGGATGCATGGATATGCTCATTCCTCAGTCAGCCCATCGGTCTATTTATCATTTGGATTTTGTACAAACTACAACAAACCTCCCCTGAACTATCTTTAATAGAAATTTGCAAGAAATTGCTTGGTACATGGATTGGATCGGTCTTGTCTATTGGTTACCTATTCTATTTTGCAATAGGCGCTGCCATTTGTATCCGCGAAGTTGGAGACTTTATGACGACTCAAATCTACCTCGAGACCCCCATCCGTGTCATTTTGATTATGCTCATGTGTTCACTGATCTGGGGCCTAATGAAAGGATTGCAAACCATGGGAGCAACCAGTGAACTATTGACCCCTATTGTTGTTGTCTTCATGGCACTCCTGTTCGTGGGGTTGCTGCCCAACATAAAAGTTTCACATCTGCAGCCTATCTTTAACATCAGCCGGGTTCATTTGATTGAAACCGTTGTACGTGGAGCATTTACATCCTTCGGGGAGTTGCTCGTGCTTACGATGATTCTTCCTTATGTAGTGTCAGGGCCGCACCTTAAACGAGACCTGTTGCTTGCCACTTTCTGCGGAGGTCTGCTCCTGTGTATACTGTTATTGTTTTCCCTTATGGTTGTGGGTCCTTTCCTAACCCAACATAACATTTTTATTTCGTATACCCTGTCTCAAAAAATTAATATCGGTAACTTCTTTGAGCGTATTGAAGCCTTCATGGCTACTGCCTGGTTAATTGCGACCTATTTCAAAAGCCTGCTGTACATGTTCGCTTTTGTTATCGGACTAGCTCAGCTGTTTCAGTTGAAAACCTACAAACCGCTCATTCTCCCTTCATCCTTGCTCATGTTTGCATTGGCCATCCTGATCTCCCCCAATGTCATTTTTTATATCGAAACCATTATGCCTGCATGGGTGGATTGGGACATTACTTGCAGTTTTATTATTCCTCTGCTGCTTTTACTTGTTCATCGCATTCGCTTTGGCAAGAACCGGAAAAATCAGCCCCCTCCAGAACGCTTGCCCACATAAAAAGGCTGTGATTCACGGTATAAACCGCGAACACAGCCTTTATTTATGAAGTAAACATTTTTTCGATGTATAGAGAACAGACGAGTAAACTTCCTAAAGTTGCTGTAAAGCCTCCAACGCAGCCTCAATATGCCCTTTGACTCGCACTTTCGACCACGACTTCAGTAGTATACCCTCTTCATCAATGAGAAACGTGGAGCGCTCCATTCCCATGTATTCCTTGCCATACATCTTTTTGAGCTGCCATACGCCGTATTGCTCGGCAACTTTATGTTCTTCGTCGGATAACAGGATGAATGGCAAGCCGTATTTGGCTATGAATTTGTCGTGCTGCTTCATCGGATCAATACTAATCCCCAGAATAACTGTATTTAACCCCTTGAACTCCTCATGACGATCACGGAAATCACATGCCTGCTGTGTGCAGGAAGAAGTCATATCCTTCGGGTAAAAATATATCAACACCCGCTGTCCGCGATAATCCGAGAGCTTCACCGTCTCTCCCGTACTGGACGGAAGTTCAAAGTCTAGTGCCAGCTTGCCTTCGGTTAATGTCATCTCATTTCCTCCTTTATCTCGTCTATCCTTTCACAAAGGTCTTCTGTTATGATCCTGCTCCGCGATACTTTTTCACGCCATAATTCCATAGGAGAAGACCGATCGAGCCAAACACCAATCCCATCACAGGTGTCAGCATCGCCATACGATGCATCTCGGATCGTTCCAGGAAAAGGGCCGCCGGATAAATGCCCACGAAGGCAAATGGAATGACCCACGTTAACAGGACCTGAATCGCACGGTTATAGATGGTTACCGGATAACGTCCATATCCCTGAATGTTGTACATTAATGGCAGGATGCCTGTAGGCGCGTCCGAATAAAAAGATAACGACGTCAGGGTGATGTAGATTCCTGCATAGATCAGTACTGAACTCAAAGTCAGAATAATGAGAGCCGGAATATGCCACCATTCCATAACTAGCCCCATCTCCGCACCGCTGATGCCCATGATGATCAGGCCGATAAATGATCCTACAAGCGCAGGCGGGTCCACATTTTCGAGTAAAATCTGGAACAAGTTATGCGCAGGCCGAGTTAATATGCGATCCATCTCACCTTTGACAATATACCGTTCACTGAACCCCCACAGATTGATAAAGCAACTGAAGATGCCGTAAGGCACCATAAAATATCCATAAACAAAAAGGACTTCACTCTCACTCCAGCCTCCCAAATTATCCGTATGTCGGAAAACCACAAAGATAAAGATCAGATTGGTTGCCTGGAACAGCAAATCCGAAAGGATCTCGACCCAAAAGTCGGCGCGGTACGTGAGACGTGTCTTCATGTAATTTTTTAAATATTCCCAGATCAGACCCATATAGTACACTCTGTTATCCTCCTTGCACGAACAGACGCTTGCGCGCCTGACGCCAGATCAGCATCATCGGAATGAGCAGTATGACAAACCAGAACACCTGAATGCCGAGTACACTCCAGATGCCTGTGCCTTCCACTCTTCCAGTGAAAACCGAGCCGGGCAGATACGTAATGGCCTGAAAAGGCAATACTTTCATCACTGCGGACATCCAGCCTGGATAGAGGCTGATTGGAATGATCAGACCGGAGAACAGATCAACCACGACGCGTTTCATGCGCATCATGCCTTCATTGTTTTCCACAAAGAATGCGGCCAGTCCCGTAATGACATTGATCTGGGAGTTAATGAGGAAACTGAAGAACAGCATAACCAGAAAGCCAATCCACGCGGACGGCGCCGTAGGCAGTTCAACCGGAAACAACAGAATGGCAATGAGCATTCCAGGAATCATGAGCAGCAGGAAACGGAAAATACCTTCGCCCAGCCCCTGCATCATTTTGACCATGACATAGTTGATCGGTCTTATGAATTGAATGGCAATGGAGCCATCCCGAATGTCTGCGGCTATTTCCCGGTCCAGGTTGTTAAAATAAAACGCACGCGCCATCCAAGATACAGCCACATATGTCGTCATCTGAGCTGCAGTAAAACCGCCCAGTTCACCACTACTGCCGTAAATGGCTTGCCACGTAAAGTAATACACGCCGATATTCAGCGTATATATCAAAATGCCGGAATAATAATTCACCCGGTATGCAAGCATCGTCAGGAACCGGATGCGCATAAAATCAAAAAATGCACTATTCATGTTAGGATACACCCACCGCTTCATTCTTTGCTCCCACAATCTCGGGACGCTCGGCTGAACCGGATTGGTAAATACTGCGCACGATCTCATCCGTGTTAATCTCAATAATCTGAATATCGGTAATATCTGCCTGTCCAACGACACGTCCCAGCACATCCGACACGTTGAGTTCAAGTGGAATCCAGACCGATGCGGACAGTTCGTTCTCCACCGTCCAGCGAACAGGAAACGCAGCTGTCCATCCCAGCATTTGTTCCATAGGGTGAGCCGTACCAAACTTGAACCGGATTTCCCGTTCTTTGCCCCACTGGGATTTTAGATGATCCAACCCGCCATCATAGATGATATTGCCCGCATCGAGCATAATAACTCTTGAACATAAAGCTTCGATGTCCTGCAGATCGTGGGTTGTCAGCAAAATGGTTGTTCCGTGTTCCTTATTCATATCTTTCAGGAATTCGCGGATTTCCGACTTCACAACAATATCCAGACCAATGGTTGGCTCATCCAGAAACACAATATCCGGATTATGCAGCAGCGCAGCAACCAGTTCACAGCGCATACGCTGTCCAAGACTGAGCTTACGTACCGGACGGTTCAGCAGATCCTGAAGCTGTAACCGCTCAACCAATTCATCCAGACGTTTGCGGAAATCGACCTCACCTACTCGATACACTTTGCGCAGCAGATGGAAGGACTCAATGACACCAATATCCCACCAGAGTTGGCTGCGTTGACCAAAAACGACACCAATATTCTGTACAAACTTCTCACGTTCCTGATACGGAACATATCCACCAACCGATATTTGCCCTGAAGTAGGCACCAAAATGCCGGTCAACATCTTAATCGTTGTTGATTTACCGGCACCGTTCTCCCCAATATATCCGCATATTTCGCCTTGCGGAATTTGAAATGAAATATCATTTACAGCCAAGACCTCCTGGTATTGACGTGCAAACAGATCCTGGAATGCGCCCTTAAGTCCTCCTCGACTTTTCTGGACGCTAAACGACTTGCGTAAATCTTTGACATCAATCGCCAGCATGATTATACCTCACTTGGATTTTGTTGAAATTGCTTGTAGCCCAAAAAGAAATTATAATAGTATCAGTCAAAATTCAGCAAGCTTTAAAAAATAGTCTGAGGCCGCGTCCTCTGTTTCATCTCACAGATATGTCGTGTACGGAAAGCCCGGGCTAGATCAAATTGGACTCATCTTCATTTATTTTGAATACAAAGGAGAGCTAGCATGACCAGAAAGACGAAGAGAACCATTTGGATTTCTCTTGCCGCCTTCGTGCTGATTGTTGGAGGCGCTGCGGCATTTTATTTCGGTTCTATTCTCAATCAGTTGAATGGCTTGCAAAAGGAAGGCGATGATTCGCCGTTTGCCGGTATCGAAAATGTTGAAAAAGTAAGTACACCGGATCCTCCGAAATGGGAAGGCACCGAAACGGTAAATATTCTCGTTATGGGTGTTGATGCCCGCGGGCTGGAGAAGGGGGAAGTCCCTCGTTCTGACAGCATGATGGTCGTCTCGCTTGACCCACTCACCAAAAAAATTAATTTATTCTCCATTCTGCGCGACACATACGTCAATATTGACGGGTATGGCAAGGAACGCATCAATACTGCTATTACCCATGGTCCCAACGCGGCAATGAAAGCTGCCGGAGACCTGCTGGGTATCCCTGTCCAGTATTATGTGTATACCGATTTCCAAGGATTCATCAAATTGGTGGATGCCGTTGGCGGTGTGGATTTTGACGTAGAGAAGGACATGCACTATACAAGTAAAGCAGACAATAATGAATACGATATTGATCTGAAAAAAGGCTACCAGCATTTGGATGGTGATACGGCTCTCATGTACGTTCGCTTCCGTCATGATGCCATGTCGGATTATGCCCGCTCCGAGCGGCAGCGCGAATTCCTGAAAGCTGTAGCAGCGAAAATGCAGTCAACAACAACAATTGCCAAATTGCCTTCCATTCTGGAAGAAGTAAATCCTTATGTAGATACCAATCTGACCCTCTCCGACATGTGGAAGCTGGGCGGACTCGGATATCAGAGCAGCATGAACGGCAGCGAGCAAATTCCGCCAATGAAAATGCTCAAGGAAGAACGTACACCAGGCGGAGCTGAGGTGCTGTCGGTAACCAATGAGGAAAAACTCAAGCAATATATTCAAGATATCATTCATCCTCCTGCTCAAGAAGAAGGCAGTACTACCGGAGCCGAAGACAAAACGGCAAGTGGTGACGAACAAGACTCGAAGCAACCTGCACAGTAATGAAGTGCACACGAAGAGGGCAGCCCATATGCTGCCCTCTCGCTGTGTTTTGTTTATCTAATATGAAAGGAAGTTATCTTATGAATCCATCACGTTCCCGTTCCGAGCTTTTATACGAAGAAGCACTTCAACATATTGTAGGAGGTGTCAACAGCCCCTCCCGTTCATTCAAAGCGGTGGGTGGCGGTGCACCTGTCTTTATGAAAAAGGCGCAAGGAGCGCACTTCTGGGATGTCGACGACAACCGTTATATCGATTATCTCGCGGCGTATGGTCCGATTGTTACAGGACATGCTCACCCTCATATTACTCAGGCGATTACCGAAGCAGCAGCAAATGGCGTGCTGTACGGCACGCCTACGGAACTTGAGATCAAGCTCGCCAAAATGCTGAAGGAAGCCATTCCTTCAATGGACAAGGTTCGTTTCGTAAACTCCGGTACAGAAGCGGTCATGACCACCATCCGGGTTGCCCGCGCCTACACCAAACGTAATAAAATCGTGAAATTCGCCGGATGTTATCACGGTCACTCCGATCTGGTCCTTGTGGCAGCAGGTTCGGGGCCTTCCACGCTGGGTATTCCGGATAGTGCAGGTATTCCAACGAGCATTGCGCATGAAGTCATCACGGTACCTTTCAACGATCTGGACAGCCTGAAAGCAGCTCTGGAGCGTTGGGGCGATGATGTCGCCGCAGTCATGGTTGAACCGATTGTCGGCAACTTCGGTATGGTTATGCCGGAACCTGGCTTCTTGGAAGGACTCTGTGCCATGACTCGGGATAACGGCTCACTCGTTATTTACGACGAGGTCATTACAGCCTTCCGTTTCCACTATGGCTCCACACAGACGTACGCGGGACTGGACAATCATGCGGAGATCGAACCGGATCTGACTGCACTTGGCAAAATCATCGGCGGCGGTCTGCCCATCGGTGCTTACGGCGGTCGTAAACAGGTTATGGAGCAGGTTGCTCCACTCGGCCCGGCCTATCAAGCCGGAACGATGGCTGGTAACCCTGCGTCTATCTCTGCGGGTATCGCTTGTCTGGAGGTTCTGCAAGGCGAAGGTGTATATGCGGAGATGGAACGTCTTGCGATTGATCTGACTACAGGCCTTCAGGCTTCTGCGGATCGTCATGGCATTGCGTTAACCATTAACCGAATTCATGGTGCCTTTTCCACCCACTTCTGTGACCATCCGATTACGAACTATGATCAAGCCCAGGATACCGATGGGGAACTGTTTGCTTCCTTCTTCCGTCATATGCTGAATCGTGGCATTAATCTGGCTCCTTCCAAATATGAAGCCTGGTTCCTGACCACTGCACATACGGACAAGGATATTCAAGAAACATTGGAAGCCGCAGAATCTTCCTTCAAAGCTATGGCTCAGGCGTAAACCGTTATCTAACAATTCACATGTCGCAGCATAGCATGTCACTGAAATTAAATTAATCACATGAAATAAAGGCGTCCCACAAGCGATTATTCCGCTTGTGTGGACGCCTTTTGCAGTTTCATTATCTCCTCACGGATAATCCTCAGCCCTTCCTTGATCCGTTGCTTAGGTACATTGGATATGTTTAACCGCAGCATTTTATCCTGATGTACCTCCTGTGCACCCTCCGGAAAATATCGTTCTGTTGTATCGGCAATCACTCCCCGTTGCTCCAACCGGGACAGCAAGACCTTGAGTGGCATATCCTTAGGCAGTGGCAGAACCGTATGCTCCCCTCCTGTGCGTGGTGCATTCACAAACGGAGCAAAGTCCGGGTAAGCATTAAGCTGTTGATACAGCTTGTTCATCCGGGCAGCATAACGACTGCGGATGACTTTGCCATGGTGGGCAAACATCCCGTTACGGATGTAGACTTCAAGTGCTGCCTGGGATAGTACTGCAGTGTCAATATCGAGCATTTTTTTGTATTTACTAAACGATGCAGTAAGACTTGCAGGCAGAATAGCCACGCCAATCCGCAGGCCGGGAAACAGGATTTTGGAGTAACTTTTCAAATAAATGACTCGCCCTTCTGTATCATAGGACCATAATGGGTCCTGCTTCGTGTTCTCTTCCAAATCAGCCAAGAAATCATCCTCTACCAGATAGACATCATAACGCTGCGCCAGGCGGATTAATTTTTTCTTCTCAGCTGCCGTCAGGGAAGTCCCAATCGGGTTGTGAAAACGCGGCATAACATAAAAAAATTTGATGTCTCCTTCGCGGAACTGTCGTTCGAGCGCGTCCCAATCCAGGCCCTCCAGAGAGCGCCTGACACCTGCAATAGGGACATTCAGTCCTTGTAGAAGCGAAGGCATATTATGATAACCCGGCAGTTCCAGCATTACCTGCTTTTTCCCATTTGGAAAAGGCATTAACGCCAGCACAGCTAGAGCTTGCTGCACCCCTGAAGTAATAAAGAACTGCTCCTTCCGGGCAAACACCTGATAATCGGCGAATTGCTTCTGCAACAATTCAATCAAGGAAGGCAAGCCTCTCTCGGTTCCATACAAAAACAAATCCGCCTGTTTCTTCTCCATTGCCTGGTCCACACAATGGCGAAAATCGGAATAAGGGAATACTCGCGGATCAGGAGCTGCGGAGGCAAAATCCAGCGGTCCCTGCCACTCTCCATCCTCCACTTCGGCTCCATTCTGTACCGCATAATATCCGGATTGAGGCACCGCGTAGACCAGATGCCGCTCTTCCAGCCACTCATACGCTCGTATGGCTGTACTCACACTACATTGATATTGCTCAGCCAGAACACGCACAGCCGGCAGTTTGATTCCTTTATCCTGCCATTGTCCACTATTCTGCTGCCGCAATTGGTCCTGAATCCATTGCTTAAGTGATTCGGCGATGATTTCGTATTTTCTCATTGGATTCTGCCACTCCTCCGACTTCAGCATTACCTTAAGTGTACCGGTACAATAAACGTTTTTGTCTATTGTACCACTATTGGTCTGGCAGTATATTAAATAAGGTCAGACAGCGTACGCAGCAACATATGCGCCGATGTAGTAGTAAAGAAAAACCGTATTATTGGAGGAAACCCATGAACAATACTCAAACTAGAACATACGCATATGTAGCAGCTATTTTATATGCAGCCATTATTGGTTTATCCTTTTTATTTGTCAAAATGACGGTGAGTGTCGCACATCCAATTGATGTACTTGCACATCGTTTTGCTTTGTCATTACTCGTAGTCAGCATCCCTGTCATTTTCGGATGGATCAAGATCAAGCTAACCCTTCGTGATCTATGGCGTATCATTCCGCTAGGGCTGCTCTCTCCTGTATTGTTCTTTGCCTTTCAGGCATTCGGGCTAGTCTCGTCCAACTCATCGGAAGCAGGGATTATCCAGGCGATGGCCCCCGTATTCACACTTGTGTTGGCCTCTATCTTTCTAAAAGAACGTACATCCCTTTTGCAAAAACTGTTCCTGCTGTTGTCCGTGGCAGGTGTAATCTTTATTTTCTTGATGAAAGGGAGCGGGATGTCGGCAGGCAACTTTAAAGGTATTGCTTTACTGCTGCTCTCCACGGTGTGTTTTGCAGGTTATGGTGTATTGGCAAGACCCTTGGCGCAGAAATATAAACCGATGGAATTGACCTGGGTGACCCTGATGGTTGGATTTATCGTCTTCAACGCAGCTTCTCTGATTCGTCATGCGTCGAGCGGAACCATGATGGATTATGTGAAGCCACTCGGAGATGCATCTTACCTAGGAGCACTGGCCTATCTGGCTGTCCTCTCTACCATGTTCTCCACGCTGCTGGCGAGTTATGCCCTGACTCATCTGGAAGCTTCCAAAATGAGTGTATTCAGTAATTTGTCCACACTCATTTCGATTGCTGGCGGAGCCTGGATATTGCATGAACCTGTCCATGGATACCACTTTGTTGGAGCCTTGCTGATCATCGCAGGTGTACTTGGCACCAATATGAGCGGAAGAAAACGCAAGCTGGTCAATCCAGATAAAGCATGATACAATGTGAAAAATTATAAACGGATGTTATCAACAATGATGAAGAGAAGTACACAGGACAGGATACCTCAGAGAGCCGGCGGATGGTGTGAGCAGGTGTATCGGTCATGTGGAAATGGGCTTCGGAGTTCCGAGTTGAACCCTTTCTGCCACCTGTACTCAGGAGCGCGGATCGTCAGTAGGCAAGGCGGCATGTTCAGCCGTTATCCATGGACAGGATATCGATAAGGATTATGTGGGCTTCCTGCATATATTTATCCGTATCCCTCAAGTGGGCCGCAACCAGCGGCCAATTAAGGTGGCACCGCGAAGCATAAGCCTCGTCCTTCTATTCTGTTCCCGTCTGGGAAACAGGATGAAGGACGAGGCTTTTTAATTTATGTATGTACCCAAAACTGTTGCAGGCTGAAAGGAGGTGATGGTCGTGGAAGACGGCTGGTGGCGTCAGCAATTAAGGATCGAAAAATCACAACATCAAAGGAGAATGAACCATGAACAAGAACAAAGACATTATTTTAACCGGAGACCGGACAACCGGACAGCTTCATCTCGGCCATTACGTTGGCAGCCTGCGCAGTCGGGTGCAATTGCAGGATGAGTACAAAACGTATATTTTACTGGCTGATGTACAGGCGCTTACGACCCACTATGATCAACCGGGACTTATTGCAGACAGCGTGCACCAAGTGACACTCGATTATCTTGCCGTAGGTATCGATCCCAATAAAGCCACTCTGTTCATCCAGTCGATGATTCCGGAAATTGCCGAGCTGACTGTCATCTTCTCCATGTTTATCACGGTGAACAGTCTTCGGCATAATCCCACGATTAAAAACGAAGCGCGTGACCGTGGCTATAAGGATCTCTATTACGGATTTCTCGGTTATCCTGTCAGTCAGGCTGCGGATATTGCGTTCTGCAAAGCAACCCTTGTTCCAGCGGGGGAAGACCAGATCCCACATATCGAAACAGCGCGGAAACTGGTCCGGCGGTTCAATGAATTATATTCGCCCGTTCTGCCTGAACCACGTATTCTGACCGGAGAACGGCTGGGCGGACTGGATGGCGTGGGCAAAATGAGCAAAAGCATGGGCAATGCCATCTCGTTGAATGCTCATCCTGATGATGTGTATGCCAAGCTGGCCAGGGCAAAAACCGATCCTGCCCGCATTCATCGTTCTGACCCGGGACATCCGGATATTTGTCCGGTATTTGCCTATCACCAGCTGTTTCGAAAGGATCAGGCCGCTGAGATTCATGCGAGCTGTAGTGACGGCACCATTGGTTGTAAGGATTGCAAGATGATTGCAGGCACTGCAATTAACGAACTGCTCTCCCCTTTCCGTGAACGGCGAAATTACTATGAACAACGTGGACATGAAGTGAAAGAAATCCTCGTGGAAGGCACACGCCAGGCCCGTCAGGCTGCACGTGAGACGATGCTTGAGGTTCGTGAAGCAATGGGGATACGTTATTTCGACTAACGGTATGAGAAGGCTTGATCACGTTAACACTGCTGAGAACAGTATATTGGGAAAAGAGGTCCCCTCAGCATGAAACCAACACAGCCTTCTTTTTTGCAAGCCATGATGTTAATGATGTTATCTGTTGGCCTGATCAGTCACGTCCTGATCATCCCTGCCCTTTTGTCTTCGGCAAAAAGAGATGCATGGATATCCGTTCTGTTGTCTGCAGGGCCTTATCTTTTATTCACTCTAATGCTTGCCTATGTCTCTCGTTTTCTCCAGCACCAAACCCTGCATGAATGGCTGACTTCCCATCTTGGCAAGCCTCTTGGCATGCTGTTTCGGGTGGGAAACAGCCTCTTTTTTCTGTCCGTGATCTACTTCACTCTGCATGATACCACCACTTGGGCCAAAACCAATTACCTGACGGAGACGCCAATATTGGTTACAAGCATTGCTCTGATGTCTCTCTGTGCCTATGCGGCCTATAAAGGAATACGCTCTCTGGCATTTACAGCAGGATTGATCCTGCCCCTGGTTGTGCTGCTTGGCTTCTATGTAGCTATCGTCAATACACAGTACAAGGATTACAGTCGTCTTCTGCCTGTGCTTGAACATGGCTGGAATCCTGTGCTTCATGGCACAGTCTACAGTCTTGCAGGCATGTTTGAGTTGCTGTTCATCTGGTATCTGCAGCCCCACCTTTCCAAACGGATACGTGTATGGCAGTACCTGATGCTCGCGATCATTATCCTTGGGCTGACACTCGGTCCACTCATTGGGGCGATCGTGGAATTTGACCCTTTTGAAGCTGCCAAAATGCGATATCCCGCCTTTGAAGAATGGCGAATTGCGTCCTTGGGCAAATATATTGCCCAGACTGATTTCTTTTCCATTTATCAGTGGCTCGCCGGTTCTTTTACCCGGATTAGTCTGGCCATGTATATTGTAGTAGAAATTTGGAATATTAAGAGCGCCTCCAGAAGGATCATATGTTGTGCCACTCTTGGCGTCTTTTTTATTCTTACCATGCTGTATCCTCTGGATGATATGACATTCGAAAAACTGCTTGTCCAATACATATTCCCGTTCAATCTCGTGTATCTGAGCGGACTAGCGGTGGTTGCAACAGCAGTTGCATACATCAGTTCACGCCATCAGAGGAGGAAACATCATGGAGCACCAAACGATTGACACCACGTCCCATGAAACGCTGCTTGCCTCTTTCGAAGAGCAGTTCAGTCCCTGCGCAGATGTTGTTATTCAAAGCTTTCCTGCCAAAGATGAAACCGATATGTCGGTGATTATGCTCTATTGCGACGGTTTGGTCGATGGTAAACAAATCAATCAGTTTATTATCCCACGGCTGGAACAGCATTCTCTACATGAAGAAGAAGCACATCCCAAAGAATTGGGGTTAACATTGAATCCGGTGGATGATCTCACAGATACAGAGAATTTAAATCTGCTGATTTTCAGCGGACAATTACTGCTCATTTTCGGAAATGGTGATCAATCCTGCAGTCTAGATATCGCGAGTATACCAGGAAGAACCCCTGAGGAGTCGGCGATCGAGTCATCGATTAAAGGACCTCGGGATGGGTTCACTGAGGAGTTATCCGTGAATATTGGCCTCATTCGCAAACGAATGAAAACCTCTTCCATGTGTTATGAGAAATATGTTAAAGGTGGTCGTACCCAGACCGCTATTGGTCTGTTGTACGTCAAAGACATCATTAACCCGGATATTCTGAAAGAAGCACGCCAAAATCTCGACCAAATTGAAATCGATGGCATTCTTGGTACCTCTATTATGGAACGTGCCATTATGGGGGGAATTCGCAGCATCTTCCCACTCACGGATAATACGGAGCGACCCGATTATGTCGTGGACTCCCTTTTAAATGGGCGATTTGCGGTTCTCATTGAAGGTTCACCAGTAGCCATTATCGCTCCAACCACTCTGTTTAATCAGTTAAAATCGCCGGAAGACGAGAGTACCCCTTTTTTCATTGTTACTTTTGAGCGAATTTTGCGCATTTCCGGATTACTGATTGCCTGCTTCTTTCCTGCCTTCTATATCGGCCTGACTAGTTTTAATGTGGAGCAGATCCCCTTGCCTCTGCTTGCAACCATTTCGGGTACACGGATGGGTCTACCTATGCCAGTAACGCTGGAAGCATTTTTAATGATATTTATGTTTGAGCTATTTAATGAAGCCGGCCGCCGACTCCCACGAGCCTTGGGACAAACCGTCAGCGTCGTAGGTGGGCTTATTATCGGAGATGCAGCTATTCGAGCAGGAATTACTTCCCCCACGATCATTGTCACGGTGGCTATTTCAGTAATCTCCAGCTATATCTTGGTGAATACCGTGCTTAGTGGGGCTACTGCTCAAGTCCGGATTGGGATGCTAGTCATTTCTTCCATTCTTGGGTTATTCGGTTTCATGATTGGACTACTGGGTCTGCTGGTGCACCTCGTATCCTTGGAGTGTTATGGCGTCTCATACCTGTCACCCGTCTCACCTTATATACCCGGCGACTTCACCCAAGCCGTATCCATGCCCCCTTCTATGAAACGGACCAAGCGCCCAGCTGTACTCCATACACAGGATTCCACTCGCCGGAGGAAAGGCTCGTGACAAGATGGATGGCTAAAGTTAGCTTGTTAATAAGCTGCTTTATCCTGCTGACCGGGTGCTGGGATTCCAAAGAGGTTCAGAGCATTAACTTTATCACGGCTGTAGGAATAGATTATGTAGACAACCAATATGTTGCTTACGCCCAACTCATTGATTTCTCCAGTATTGCCAAGCAGGAAGGGCCAACTTCAAGGCAAGCAAGTGATATCTGGATCGGACGGGGTGAGGGTTCTACGCTGAGTATGGCTATTGATGATCTATATCAAACTTCTCAGCAACAAACGTTATGGACCCATGTAAAAGCGATTGTCTTATCCAAAAATGTGTTGAATGGACGGCTGGAAGATGTCTTTAATACACTGTTGCATTCAGGCCAACTGAGATATACCCCATGGCTCTACGGTACAGAGCGTAACATTACAGATGTACTCGCTCCCTCTGCACTGCTGAACCAATCCGCCCAGACCATAGAGCTGTTTGAACCGATGAAGCTGTATAAGCAACATTCCGGTTATGAACCCATCCGGCTTCATCAGCTCCTTGACGGATTTCGGGAGCCTGCTTCAGTTATTCTTTTGCCTTCCATTACCAATCAGAATGAGACCTGGTTTAACGGAGAAAAAGCCCCCCCGCTTATTAGGATGGATGGGTTTTACGTCATTTCAAATGGTAAAAGTCAAGGCAGGTTAACGGGTAAAGACGCTGATGGCACACGATACGTGAATTATGACCGCGTCTTTCAATATCCGCTGTATGTATACAGCAACGGGAGCAAAACGCCGGAGCTGACGCTTAGGCTTAATCACCCAAAGACCACGATTAAGGCGAGGAAAGAAGGAAACGGTGTAACATTCGACCTGGTTACGTCGGTTAAAAGCGCCATCATCGAGGATCATAACTCTCATCGCTCTCCCCATGTTATGGAAAAGGAAGCGGAGAAACAGATTGAGTCCGAAATTCGCAATACATTTGAGAAAACCAAAGCACGCAAGATTGATTCCTACGGTTTTGTGGAACATCTATATCGTCATGATCTCCCCCTATGGAGACAGGCGGTATATAAACGGGCCAACCCACTTGAGGGGTTTAAACTCGGTAAGGTCGAGGTTCATGTGAAAATCCTCAATGCCAGTACGTATAAATACGATGAGTAACGCAAAAAGACGATCAGCAGCCTGCAGTCCATGCAAGGTTACGGGTCGTCTTTTCATTTCATAATTAACTTAACGTCTTATCCCAGTGGAAACGCCATAACACTCATGAGTGCCAATTCAGGCTGAGTGGTATCCAGACGACTGTACTGTATGATAACAGGAACATCGCTGGAGACGGTAATGGCATAGGGTACTCCAGGAGGGATGAGTTGTTCACCCGATCTCAACGACGCTGTCCGAATATGCTTTGTTCTCCGCGCAGGCACCTCAGCCACGATGTCTTCGAGCGGTTCCCTATCTTCAAAATAGATCGTTATTTGCAGCTGTGCATCCACTGTGCCTGTATTTAGCACACAAATGCTCTCGTGACTCTCCAGTGAGCCCGAGCTGTCCGGTGGAATGTAACCATCGGGAATCACCCAGTAGGTGTGACCTGTCGCTGTGGAAGATATTTTATGTGCTGAAGTGTTCGTCTGATCCTGTGCCATTAATAATTCCTCCTTTGCTAATGCAATAATTAGTTAAACACGCGGGAGGCTTGCGGGGCGGAAGCTTCGGTGGGCGGATCGGGCTGTGGGCCTCTGTTGGCTCGGGATTTCTTTTTCATTCCCCCTCAGCAGGGGAAATCCCGCTCCAAAGGCGGACGCTTCGCTCCCTCTGCTCCGATTCCGCCCTCCTTCGCTGCAACGCTCGCCATGGCTTTTTAAAGGCTTATTGCCTTCGCTATATTCGCTGGGCAACTTAAAAGCAACTTTGCTCGTTACTTCGTTAACTCGCTGAATAAAAAGGCTGCTCGTGGTGCAGGCGCTTCGGTGGGCGGATCGGGCTGTGGGCCGCTGTTGGCTCGGGATTTCTTTTTCATTCCCCCCTCAGCAGGGGAAATCCCGCTCCAAAGGCGGACGCTTCGCTCCCTCTGCTCCGATTCCGCCCTCCTCCGCTGCTTACCTCAAATACATTTGCAGCGGCTGCAGTCGCAGCTCGCGGATGGCTTCCGTCACCTGCATGGCGAGGCGACGGGCACCGCGCTCCTGAAAATGCGTGTTATCCTCCACGCCTGCTGGGAAGTTCACGTACTCACCCGGCAGCACCCACATGAAATCCTCCTTGCTGCCTTCAACGCCCGCTTGCTCGAACAGGATACGGCTTCGCTCAGCCAGATCGATCAGCGGTACACCTTCCTCTTCCGCCAGCTCACGCACAGCGACGATATAATCGCCATGGGTGTCGGTCAATGTGCCGTCATCAGCGAAGTAACGCCGATGCACCGGTGTCACGAGCACCGGACGCGCCTTAGCTTCGCGGGCGGCATCGATATACTTTTTCAGATATTCCTTATATGTTGTGAAAGGCTCCGTTCCCCGGTCAGGGCCCGGCTTCTCATCGTTATGTCCAAATTGAATAAACAGAAAGTCTTCCGGCTTAATTTTCTCCAGAATGGCATCCAATCTGCCTTCATTGATGAAACTGCGGGAGCTGCGTCCAGACTGGGCATGGTTATCCACAGCAACATCATGTTTGAACTGTGCAGGCAACAGCTGGCCCCAGCCACAGTATGGATATCCACTTTCCGGCTGATCCGTCACGGTAGAATCACCAGCGATAAATACAGTCATCGTCTGATTGGCAAGCGTGATCTCCAATGCATTAATCCGCGGCGCAGGACCGGAGAAGGATAGTCGGAGCTTTCCGCCACGAACCACAACCGAGAATCGAACCTCTGCACATTGCCCAGGAACTGTACGAATGGTTGGCAGCATCAGCCTGCCCTCTCCGGCTTTGATTCTGGTGATCGTCTCCGCCAATTCATCCCCTGCAATTAACAAGACTTGATAGGTTCCATCAGGTACATCAACGATGAAAGATGCCTTGAGCGGAATACAAAAGCTTGAACGCAATCGGGCAGACACATTGGCCTGCCCTTGTTTGCCGTTGTTTGCCCTACTGGAATTCGATACTTCGTCTTCACTTATCCGTTGTTTCTCATACACAAGGGAGCCGGATTCAAAACCGTATTCTCCCTGTTCTACATATGCGGTGCTGGCAGACACTTTCAAATAACCCTCAATCTCACCTGCACTGCCAAAGTCCGGTCCAAAATTGAACTTCCAATGGGTAACGGTGTTTTTACCCCTCTCTGCCGTTGCCTCTGTGGCAACAGCCTGACTACCCTGGGCCTTATTCAATTGGAACAACCTCCTTGTTCAACATGCTAATCCGGGTTTGAATCCAGTGGATATCGTTTATCCTTTCAGTCCGCTGGTGCTCATACCCTGTACAATTTGTTTTTGGAAAATAAAGAACACGGCTACAACGGGTACAAGACTCACAATGGACATCGCGAACATCGCTCCCCAGTTGGAGGCAGACTCACTGTCCAGGAACATTTTCAATGCCATGGAGACCGTATATTTATCCGGCGAGTTCAGATACAGTACTGGACCAAGCAGATCCTCCCATCTCCAGTAGAAGGAGAAGATTGCAGCCGTTGCGAGTGAAGACTTGATGAGCGGCATAATAATCTGGACATACAGCCTGAACTTATTACATCCATCAATGGTAGCTGCCTCATCCAGCTCTTTCGGAATCGTACGAATGAACTGAACCATCAGGAAGATAAAAAACGGCATCCCGAAGAACGTAGGTACAACTATTGGCAGAATGGTATTCAACCAGCCAAGCTTCGTGAAGATAATATATTGGGGTACGAGTACAACGTCATGCGGTAACATCAGGGTCAACATCATCAGGGAAAACCAAAAGTTACGCCCTTTGAAGTTGAGTCTAGCAAAACCAAAGGCAATTAGCGACGAGGATAACACTGCTCCAATCGTGGAGATGACCACAATAACGAGTGAGTTAGTAATGTAATCCATAAACGGTCTTCCGCCTGCACCTTTCCAGCCATCCGCATAGTTACTCCAGATCCATTCCGTAGGGAACAGGGAATCGGCAGTTACGAAGATGGTGCGGCTTTCCTTGAAGGAACTGAACAACATCCATAGCACCGGATAGAGCATTAGGAGGGCCAAAGCTGCAACGAACAGGTGATAGATGGGCCATTTCACATTTCTCCAAACCATCGTTACTTCCCTCCTTCGGATTCATAAAACACCCAGAACTTGGATGTCAGGAACACCGCGACTGTGAGTATACCGATCATAATAAGCATGATCCAGGCCATGGCCGAAGCATAACCCATGTTGTTAAACATAAAGGCCTGACGGAACAGATACAGCGAGTAAAGCATCGTACCGTCCATTGGACCACCTTCGCCTTTAGAGATGATGTATGCAGGTACGAAAGTCATGAATGCACCAATGGTTTGCATAATCAGGTTGAACAGAATGATTGGACTGAGCAGCGGTAAGGTGATACCAAAAAACTTGCGTACCGGGTTGGCACCATCCACACCTGCTGCTTCGTACATCTCGGGAGAGATATTTTTTAGACCGGCGAGGAAGATGAGCATGGAAGATCCAAACTGCCAAACAGATAGCGAGATCAGCATAACCAGAGACGCATTCGGATCACCAAACCAGCTAATTGGACCGATTCCGATTGCCGTTAATGCACTGTTAATGACACCTTCATTACTGAAAAGGTTACGCCACATAATCGACACGGCCACACTACCACCGATAATGGATGGAAGGTAGTACAAGGTACGATACGTTCCGACCATACGGGAACCCGTATTCAGGATCATGGCTACGAAAAGCGCGAAGACCAGCCTTAGAGGGACACCAATGAACACGTACAGGAACGTTACTTTAACCGAGTTCCAGTACTTCGGATCATCAAAGAACATTTTGGTGTAATTGTCCATCCCGATCCACCGCGGGGAAGTAAACAGGTTATAACTCGTAAACGACATGTATAGGGATACAAACATCGGAATAAGCGTAAAGCCCAGAAAGCCGATGATAAAAGGACTAATAAAAGCATACCCGGTTAGGTTTCTGCGCAACGAAGAATATTGCCTCAACGGAACGAACCTCCTTTATTGATCTGCTTGCTTCGAGCTACTGGACGGGGAAAGGCCCTCGCGTTATGCGAGTAGCCCTGTTCCCGTCCATCCCGGTAAGGGGATGAGCAAGCGATCATATTCAACAGTTATTTATTGTTGGCAAGAACAGCTTCGGCATTTTTGCGGAATGTCGCTGCTGCTTGTTCCGGTGTAACCTTACCAAAGTTCAGTTCCTCAACAACATCCGCCAAAGAAGCAATGACTTCCGGCGAACCTACCGGCGGCGGCGGGCTCATTGGTGAAGCCTTAGGCTCCATGGACGCTACGAAGTCAAATACCTGTTTCGTTGCATCACTCAGCTCAGGAGCGATAGCTTCCTTGATTTTGCCTGAGATCGGCACACCGCGCTCGCCTTTGATCAGTTTGTTAGCTTCCACATCGTTCACCCAGAAATCGATGAATTTGGCCGCTTCTTCCTTCACTTTCGAGTTCGATGTTACCGCCCAGTACATACTTGGCTGCATGTAGAGACCTTTTTCCATGTCCGGTCCTGGCATTGGAGCAAATTCCAATGGACGGTTAGCTACCTGTTGCACGGCTACGAACTGGTTGGACCATTGCCAAATACCGATTCCCTTTTCCTTAACGAGATCTGATTCCTCGATAATACCTTTGGTTTGGTTAGCCAGATCTGGCGAAGGCGCTGCGCCCTGCTCGATCATCCGGCGCATGAGTCCGAAGAATTCAACGAACAGTTTGTCGTCATCATAGCCAAGACCTGTTCCTTCTGCATTGTAGAGGGACAACCCTTTGGTCCGCAGGAAATAGTGGAAGAAGATATCCGGCGCTACGCCCCCGTCCAGAAAGAGTCCTTTGGCAGCCGCTTGCTTGCCAAGCGCTTCATACGATTCCCAGGTCATATTTTCAGGAATGGCATCCACGCCCGCTTTTTTGAGCAGAGCCGGATCATACTGGAAGCCAAGTACGTTAACACCCGCTGGTACGCCGTATTGTTTATCTTTGATAATGCCCGTGCTGATTACGTTCTCGGATACGTCATCCACTTTGATCTGGTTTCCGAGGTACGGGGACAGATCTTCGAGCTGTCCGTTCTGAGCATATTGGCTGATGTAGGAAATATCCATCTGAACAATGTCCGGCAGTTGATTCGCTGCAGCTTGTGGAGCGAGCTTTTTCCAGTAGTCATCGAACGAAGCATATTCCACGTCAATTTTGACGTTCGGATTTTTCTCTTTGTACAAGTCAATGACCTTCTGTGTGTATTCATGACGTGCATCTGATCCCCACCACGCGATACGAAGTGTTACCGAACCATCCGCAGATGTTTTGCCCGATCCTCCGCTGCTGCTGCATGCCGTTGTTAATACCAGCAATGCCGCCATCATCAGGAATATCGCCTTTTTCACCATGCCAATCTCCCCTTTTATGTTGAAATGGTTGTGTGAACGAGTTATCTTCCACTTTCTGATAACGCTTTCACGAACTTTATATTGTCATTTTCGCAAATGTCGGACCATAGTTGAATACACAAAACCGTCTTGTTGGTTCAAAAAACAGAGGAGGACAACTGCACCTCTATCGGCACTGTTAGTCCCCCTCATATATCGACTCCATGATCGTCAGTCAATTGTTATAAGCCAGTTCTGCGAAATTCGGTAGGTGTCATACCGGTCCACTTCTTGAACACCTGACTGAAATATTGCGAGTTCCCTCCAAAGCCAAACAATTCGGCAAGCTCAAAGACCTTCACATCTCCACCTCTGCGAATATGGTCGCAGGCACGCTCAATGCGCAAACGATTCACATAATTGGAGAAGTTTTCTCCCGTCACTTTTTTGAAAATTTTGCCGAGATAATCCGGATTCATATATAACATCTGATGGGCAACCCCGTTAAGAGAGAGATCAGCTTCGCCATAATGGCGATCCACAATATCCATCATCTTCTCTACGGCAGAAGATTGACGACTAATATGATTTTTGTAATAACCGGAGGTTAGCCGAGCTGCGCTACTGGCAACAAAAGATTTTAAGCCAGACAATGTGTCGATATGGGGCAGCTCTGCCATACGCTGGGTAAATTCCGTCGCCTCCTCAGGAGGACAGACATGAATCATTGCAGAGTACAACTGCACCACATACGAACGAGTAATCCCGATTTCAAGCTGCTGACCTGACAAAAGGTCGAACAGGCGATCCACTTCAGCTGCCGCTTCTTCGGTATTGCCTGACTTAATCAACTGGCATAACTGCTCGGCATCTTGTTCAACATGTACACCATCACATTCCCCGGCCAGCTCCAGATCACTTTTGGTAATCAGCTTGCCTTCGCCGATAAAAAAGCGATGGTTCAGGCATTGCAGCGCCTCACGGAACAAACGCCGGGACTGGATCATTCGATCTGCTTCACTGAGGGCAGCCGTAACTTCCAGTTTATATAGTCTGGTGAAAGCAGTCCGCACTTCCTCGATGCTCTCCTTTAGACCGACCGAATCGGCAGAGTCCCCCAACAGAATTAACAGTTTGCCTTCAATGGTAGTGCTTAATAGAACATCGGGCAGCAGATCACTGGCAATGTTTTTGATTGCAAATAGATGACTATAATCATGTTCATCTGCAATCCGGAACAGCAGCAGCCGAACTTCGTTATCCTCCAGCTCCAAGTCAAACAGCTCCTGATAATACTCCAGATCGACCGGACCATAGGTTTGGTTCGTCATAAACTCCAGCAGGAACTGCTCCTTCACATGTGGCAGCACCCGCTGCAGACGCTGTTTCATCTCTCCGGCCACATGTTCCTTTACCTGGGCATCCTGGTGTTCCTGAAGCAACTCGGACAAGGCATCGTGAATCTGGTTCTCGTTACACGGTTTGAGCAGATAATGTTTCACTCCATATTGCATCGCCCGACGAGCGTATTCAAACTCTTTGTAGCCAGACAACATGATAAAGCGGAGTCCAGGGTAAGCTTCAGATGCTTTTTCAATGAGTCCAAGACCATCCAGGCCCGGCATTGAAATATCCGTAATGATAATATCCGGTCTGGAATGACCAATTTTATCCAGCGCTTCAATCCCGTTTCTCGCGGTATCCACCAGTTCCGTTCCCGCTGCAGCCCAATCCACAACTTGCGAAATCCCCTCCAGAATGACACGTTCATCATCTACGAGCATCACTTTGTACATCGTCATCGTCCTCTCTAACCCAAGGTATTCTGATCGATACTACGGTCCCTGATCCGGGATTGCTGCTCATGATCATTTCGCCTTCTTCGCCGAAGGTCAATCTGATCCGTTCTTTGATGTTCGACAGCCCGATCCCCTGTCCCCTCGTCTGTACGCGTCCCTCTTGCAATTGCTCCAGAAATTCGGGAGTCATACCCGGACCGTCGTCCTCCACCTCAATTACAACGTTGTCTCCATCCGCTCTCGCCCTAATCCGAATACGGCAAGGTTCTATGCTTGGCTCCAATGCATAATGAATGGCGTTCTCCACCAATGGCTGCAGAGTTAACTTCGGAATGCGTGCAGTTCCCACTTCGGGCGCAATGTCCATGTCAAAATCAAGTCTTTCCTCGAATCGCGTGTGCTGGATCGTCACATAACTGCGGACGATGTCCAGTTCCCTTTCCAAAGTAATCCACTTCTCGGACATGTTCACTGAGCTTCGCAGAAGAAATCCGAGGGCCTCAACCATTTCGGAGATTTGATGCTGCTTCTGCACTTTGGCAAGCCAGTTGATCGATTCCAGTGTGTTATATAGAAAATGTGGATTAATCTGTGCCTGAAGCGCTTTCAATTCAGTCTCTCGGATCACGAGTTGCTTCGCATAATTCTCGTCAATGAGTTCACGTATACGCTGTACCATCATCTTGAACGTGCGATGCAGCAATCCGACCTCATTTTGTGAAGATACCGGGACATTGCCCAGCGCTACTTCCTCCAGCTTATCCAGATCGCCTTTTTCGATATTGCGCATTTTCTTGATCAACTGGGCGATAGGCTGTGTAATACTGCGGGAAAACTTGGCTCCGAATATAAGTGCCGCTAGGAATATCATGATAAAAATGACAGTCACCAGCTGTTTAACAAACTGGATCTGCTTAAACATCTGGTCAAAGGGCGTCA
Organism: Paenibacillus sp. GL_099_B; assembly: GCF_057835695.1. Taxonomy (NCBI): domain Bacteria; kingdom Bacillati; phylum Bacillota; class Bacilli; order Caryophanales; family Paenibacillaceae; genus Paenibacillus; species Paenibacillus sp. GL_099_B. The sequence continues at coordinate 741,007 of NZ_CM174430.1, read as the reverse complement.
TATACAGATACACCCAATCTGTATATGGAGAATTCGCACGAGCGACAAAATTCCTTCCCTGCTCAAACATCGCTATCCCATAGGGCTGAGTGCGCTTCAGTTCAGACTCGATTTCAGATTTACTGACAGTCGACTCTGTTGGATAGATTACTTCCCGGCCATCTGTAATTAATAGCTGTGAATCCTCTGCCGGGTGTTGCATCTGGTCTTGGACAATCCGATCCAATCGTACACGAATAACCAGGGTGCCCAACTTCTCCAGCGTAAATGCTCCACCGGTAAAAGACTTTACCTGTCTAACCGACAGTAATCTGGCTTGTTGGTCCCCGCCTGTGTACCAAGCATTAGAGCCCGAATATTGCTGTCCCAAAGCAACCAATTCTCTTTGCTTCTTCTCCGAGATTCCCTCCCGGTTTCCAGCTGCCATAATATTATTATCATTATCGATAAAGATCATGGAATAGACGTATTTCTCTGAACCTGCATATGCCACCAGTCTGTTGGTAATTTTTTTGCGCAGGCCATTTTTCTCATACCCCGATTCAGCCTTATCCAACTGAAGAAGATATTGCTGAAGAGGCTCGTCGGACATGACCTTGAAGGATAGATTGGAGATCTCACGCAGTTGGTTCTCGATGCCCACCGAAGACATATTAAGCACCTGTGAGGATTTCTCATAGATTTGTCGATCATAAATGCCGAACACATATCCCAGGACAGATACATAGAACGTGAAGCTGATCATCATCAGTAATCCGATGAGAAGAATGGTTTTGTGATGAATCGGCAATGTCGTGAAAGCGTTTTTAATTCTACTCATCCAAAGCGCTCCTTTGGCTCGCGAAGGGTGCAATCATTCGAAACTGTTTTCGATCTACTGTAAGTTATTTTCATATTTACACATCCATGGTCAGATGACAAGTCATATTTATGCAACATTTTAGGTCATTTCCGAAGGTGTGTATCCTTGGTCTGGTATGAACATAGACGCAAAAACAGCCAGATTCCCTGAAAAGATCAAGGAAATCTGGCTGCTCGATATCATAAGATAGTATACGATTTACTTATTACGTTACGGATTCACAAAAACGGTTTTTAACTTGGCTACATACTGCACATCAAAACCAAGACCCTCGGCCACCATGGCGAGAGGTACATACGTTTTGGATTCTGTGCCCACCTTGTTCAGGAATGCAGGTGTATCCACGGCTACGGATGCACCATTCACCTGAACAGCCGTTGCACCAATCTTCACGGCAACCTTCCGATCTCCGTATGTAATCGTTGCGGTTGATGTTTTGTTATCCCATACCGTAGTTGCGCCAACGGCGTTCACGATATCCTGGATCGCCACAAAGTTTTTGCCATTGCGGATGATTGGTTTGTACGGCGTATCCAGCGTTTTACCACTGACGATGATATTCATCGGTTGGCCTGCAGCAGGAGCCGTCAGCTTGGTATAATCGCCCCAGATCGTTTCTGCAAATACTTTGGCAATCGCTTCATATCCGAACTGATTCGGGTGGAAATCGCGGTCCTTAATCATGTGAGTCATCGTGCCTTCACCGCCAATAAACTCCTTGGCGACATGGGCTACTTTTACATCAATCCCTTTAGCGGAAAATTCAGTCGCAATTCCATCAATAGTTGCAGTAAACCCTTGGGAAGCTTCCATTAGTTTCGCATAGAGTTCTTTGCCAGCTACTTCAGGCATGGGTTGGTACTGGTCTGCGATCACGATTTTAGCATTAGGATTAATCTCATGAATATCATTGATAACTGCGCTAACATTGGCTGTATAGGAAGATAGCAATTCCTTCACTTTTGCTTCCAGTTCCGCATCACTCAGCTTATCTGCTGTTCCGAGCAACTCGGATACATCGTTCCCTCCGATCGTGATGGCAACGAGATTGGCTCCAGCTACACTCTCCCGGATGGCAGCAATATTGGCTCCAACTTGTGCCGCTCTTGGATCAGGAAGGTTCGGTTGAATAGCTTCGGAAGTGAGCGCTTTCCCTTCTTTAATCGCATCTGCAAAGTTTTTCAAACCACTGCTCTTCAATCCGGCAATACCATAGTTGTCCACCTGAGTACGTCCGTGAAACAGGCCTTGTTCCTGCAACCGTTCTACATAACCATATGGCAGTTCTTTCAGGTTCGGCTCATACCCTACGGTGATGGAATCCCCCAATGTGACGAGGCGGAATTCCTTGGTTACCGCTACCGCATCTTTCTGTACAGGCAATGATGATGTTACGCTTCCAGCTGGTAACGTATTGCTATCCGCAGCATGAGCAGACTGTGCGGATGATGCTAAAATCAGCATCCCTGCCAGCATACTTGCCGTTAATCCCGCGGCGGTACTTCTCCATATGCGTTTACGCTTCATTCTTAGAACACTCCTTTTCTCGTATCTATAAAATAAAATATAATTACATATTACACTGTTCACTCCGATGACAGAAGTTCGTGTAACTCTATTCTAACATTATTAAAGGGGCGCTGTCGTCTGGACTCCATATCCGCACGAAATAACAGACTCCCCTAATTAGGGAAGTCTGTTAGTCTGTTATCCGTTGAGTATAAGCAAGGTGTCCACTCGTTAAGACTGTGATTTTTTCGCGTCTCCAGAATCAGAACCATCCGTGTCCATTTCCGGTTTGTTCCCGGCAGACCGCTCTAGGTAGCGATCATAGCGATCGTCCACCTCACGTGCCATGTCCCGGTACTTCAACGTTTCTTCAACAATCGGGTCCCGTTCTGTCTGAATGCGCACCTCGTACTTAGGAGGAATCAGCTGACGTTCACGTTTGTCAGCATCGCCGGACTGCTCCATGTCCCCTTCAGTCAGCATATCACTCAAACGTCGTTCCAGTTCTTTGGATTCATCCATTGTTGTTCGCTCCTTCAGTAAATTTTTACTCCAGGCCGGTTGCGTTTGCTTCCTTGAGCACACCAGTCAATGCATCATGAATCTTGCCATTGCTGGCAACCACATGACTCACGGACAGTTGGTAAGGCGTTCCCACGGTATCGGTAACCTTGCCGCCGGATTCCTCAACTAGCAGTGCACCTGCGGCGATATCCCAAGGCTTCAAACCAACTTCGGTATAAGCGCTCAGACGACCCGCAGCAACATATGCCAAATGCAGGGCAGCAGAACCACCTGCACGCAGACTGCGTACTTGCGGTGCCAGTGCTTGGACAGCGGCCATATTGATCGGCAACGCGTAGGTGGTATCCGCCGGGAAGCCAACCGCGATCAGACTCTGTGCCAGTTCCTGTTCACCAGATACAAGCATCCGGTTTCCGTGGACATATGCGCCTTTCCCTTTTTCCGCAACAAACATCTCGTCACGGGAAGGATCGTAGATTACCCCCACAATCACCTCTCCGTTATGGGCCAAAGCAATGGATACGGAATAGAACGGAAAACCGTGTACAAAGTTCGTCGTTCCGTCCACCGGGTCCACAATCCAGAGAAACTCTTCTTCCTCAGCTTCTTTCAGTGCCTTCGCTGATGCTTCTGGTCCTGGTTCCACGCCTTCTTCACCCAGAATGGCATGATGGGGAAAATGCGTCAGAATCAGGCGGCGGATCATCTGTTCCGCGCCTTTATCCACTTCAGTAACCAGATCCTGCGGCGAATACTTGGTTCCGGGCTCCCCCACAGTTCCGAGACGGCTCTTGATCCACTCTCCAGCTTTGGAAGCTGCATTAATGGCGACGGCAGTATAGCTTTTGCTTGTCACGACATAAGGTGTTTTTTCCTTCTCATTCAAAGCGTTCACTCTACTTTCTATATCAATCTACGAAAAATTAAAATACTTTTTAAAAGTATACGCCCCGAGGGTCGTAAAGTTTCTCGTTGCCCAGGCCCCTTTTGGCGCTACGGATGAATGATAACCGTTGACTCGTCCACCCACTCCACACCCTCTTCGTGATAGAATGCTAGTTTCTGCATCAACTGCACCAGCGCTTCATCCTTGCGTTTGGCCTCAATCATCACATCAAGGGCGAGCGTATCTGCTGCAATATGACGTAAAAAAGCAAGCAATGGTTCCACCTCAACACCGTCAGCATGACCACGCAGGTCCTTCTCACTCTTTGGACTGGATACGTGAATTTTGGGCGGCAACGGCTTGTCTGCCGGTGATTCTGCTTGGGCGAGCGGGGACTCCCATGTCTTCAATATATCAGGCCATAGATCCCACGGCTGTTCGCCTTCATTGTTCACCCATTGATGATGGATATCCAGCACCATGGGTAGCCCCATACGTTGACATACCGCAAGTGTCTCGGGCGCATTGAAGGTTTTGTCATCATTTTCGAGCGTTATCCGTTCCTGAATATCCCGATCCAGCTTCAGAAAATTTTCTTCAAAACGCAGCGCTGCACTTGGCTTGTCCCCGTATGCACCACCAATATGTATATTGTTCTTGGCAGTGGCATTCAGCCCCATGGCATCCAGCATGCGTACATGATGACGAAGGTCGCGCATGGAGTTGCGCAGCACTTCCTCCCGAGGCGTGCTGAGTACCGTAAAATGGTCCGGGTGGAAAGACACACGCATCTCGTTCTCCTTCACAAAATCGCCAATCGCGGCAAAATCCTGCTTAAGTACGGGAAACGGGTCCCAATCACTCAGATCTTCATGTGTTGCCAGCGGAATTAATTTGGAAGAGAAACGATATACATGAATATGGCTTCCTTTGTTGTGTTTGAGCAAACGTAATGTATTATGCAAATTCTCGGCTGCAATCCGTTCCAGCTTGCGAATTGCCGCTTCCCTATCATCAATTTTCTTGAAGCTGGACATGGTCATCGTCCGGGAAGGTGAAGCATTCTCCACAAGCACGGACATCGCCACATAACCAAAACGTACGAGCATGAATTTCTTCCTCTCTATTAGGGCGGGATTCCTTCCCGGTATATGAAGCCGGCAGTCTTCCCTTCACTTTATATAACCAAGTTTTACCCTAAAAGAGTGACCATAATCGTGATTTGGACAAATCCATCCATTCGTTCCGGTCCCACGTATAACAAACTACCCCTGAGCCTGTTCACCAAAGAACATCTCGTCCGCGAGAGCGGTCTGAATGCGTGATTCTTCCTCGTTCAGTTTACGGATCAATTGCATCTCCACTTCGGTCACTTCCTGACCCTGGAAGTTAATCTCCGCAATGGAGACTACGATTTTTACGATGGCTACGGCCACGTTATCCGGTGTGTAAGCAATGACTTTCTGTCCGGTAGGAAATACGCGAAAGCCTTGTTTGACCATTTTGCCACGGCCGTATTCAAGCAATTCGAACAGCTCTTGTTCATTCTTGAATTTGCACACGGAATTGAATTCGGTCTGAAATCCCATTCATACCCCTCCTTATATTGTCGTCCCCAGGCTATGCCTGTACGCCGTTCTCGTAGTTCAGTGCCTGCTTGCGGTTGTAGCGTTCCAGAGCCAGCTCAATCATGCGATCCAGCAGTTCGGCATACGATACGCCCGTCTCACGCCACAAAAGTGGATACATACTGTATGGTGTGAAACCAGGCATGGTGTTTACTTCATTAATAAGCAATGCCCCATCCGATTTACGAATGAAGAAGTCTGCACGGGAAATGCCATTGCCTTCAATCGCACGGAATGCCTGCAATGCCGCCTCGCGGATACGATCTGCAGCTTCCGGGTCTAGCGGAGCAGGGATCAGCATCTGAGACTGTCCATCGATGTATTTGGCTGCATAGTCATAATATTCACCGGAAGATACGATTTCTCCTGGTACAGAAGCCATCGGTTCGTCATTTCCAAGTACACTGACTTCAACTTCTCGAGCCTCTACAAACTCCTCAATGACTACCTTGGTATCGTAACGGAGAGCGAACTCCACTGCTTTCTTCAGTTCATCCCGGTTACGCGCCTTCGAGATTCCTACGCTGGAACCGAGATTGGCCGGCTTAATGAAACACGGATAGCCCAGTTGATCTTCCACCTGCAAGATCATTTCATGTTCGGTCTGTTTCCATTGAGTAGCGTTAAAATACGTAAAGGCACATTGGTCGATTCCGGCCTGCGCGAACAGTTTCTTCATGACCACTTTGTCCATGCCGCCTGCCGAAGCGAGTACACCTGCGCCAACATAAGGCATATCCGCCATCTCGAACATCCCTTGAATCGTGCCATCCTCACCAAACGTACCGTGCAGCAGCGGGAACATGACGTCCATCGCCTCTTCTCCGCCATATAAACGGCCGAACAGCGCGTTCAGCGCTTCCTGTGTTCCGCCCGCCGCCTGCTCCAGCTTCAAATCTTCAATCTGCGCGAATGGCGCATGCATGACGGATCCTTTTTTCCACGTACCTTGCTTGGAGATATAAAAAGGAACCAGTTCATACTTCTCATAATCAAATGCGTTCGTTACAGCAAACGCCGTTTGCAGCGACACCTCATGCTCGCCTGACTTTCCGCCGTAAACGACGCCTACTGTTAATTTATCCATACTCATGTGTAACCTCCGATTATCTGTGCAATGATGCTGCCATGTCTGCATGTTCAGCACCACTTTTATTCTGTTATCTAGACTTATTTTACACGGAACCGGATGTCCACGTCACCGAATCCCGTAAAATCTTTGACCATCAAAACTCATCTGCAATGTGAAAAAGCCGGTACACCGTCCGCTCGTTCCAAGCGTAAGAATCCCGGTAATCCCAAAAACGGTGGCGGCTGCTGACTGTATGTGCGTTCACAAGTGGCATGCCCCCCGCATCAAAAGCGGTCACAACCGTACTGTGCTGAAACCTGCCGTCCCCGTCCCAGTCATAGAGGACTACATCTCCAAGCATTAGCTGCTCTGGACGATCCACTTCGGTTGCTGACAATCCCCAGCTGCTGCCAGATAAATAACGCTCCAGACTATTGGACACGGCCCAGCTGTAACTCCACATTTCAGAGCCATTTACATAGCCTTTGTACCACCATCCTGCTTCTCTTTTACCAGTATAGTGGATGGGTGCTCCCCCTGCAAAGAGACATTGGGACACATAATTGGTGCAATCTACTTCGAATTCCTCAAATGCCGGGTTTCCCGCATTCCACCACCGGTCCGCATAGGCGACAGCCAGATCCCTGCGATACAGCTGCTGCTTCGATCTCCTACCCTGTCCCAGTACTTCTCGGTTAAGCAGCGGCCGATTCATCGCCTGTACAAAATCAGCTTGTTGAAAAGGACGGCCCTCTCCTACCGGGCGACGCTCCGGCACTTCACGTTCTACACGTGCAATGGTCCAAACTCCACCTTGCCTAAGAAAGGTCAGGCGTTCCCGTTCAATCCGGTCTTCCCGATGGGTCAAACCATTCTTCTCATAGAACAGCCTGCTGTACAATTGCACATCGACGACCGATTCATCGGACCCATCCATAAGTGTCCGCACAAGCTTGGCGCTGGTCTCACTGCGAAGAGGCACCGCCCGCCGCTTGCGGTACCATTGGTCCAGTCTGGCCATCCGCTCTCCCCGTTCCAGCACAAATTCCGGATCGGTGACAATCCGTTCGCTTGTCTGTGGACGGTAGTCGATCTCACAGCGATTATACTGGTTCACGTAGGTATATAAGGCACTCTTCCATTCGCGTTCCAAGCCTGTGTCCCCCTTTGGCATGAGTTCTGTCCGGAATGATCCATTGCATGAAAACTCTTTTTTATTTATATGAGAGAATTTCGGTTGTATGTGTCTGGTTCTGTTTTGAAGCCTTATTATCGGGGATAATGCGTACGGAAGAGATCGCGTCCATTCCCTTTACTTGAGAACGCATTCAATCTCTCAATGGCTTGGCTGGACAGGCAAAAAGCCCTTTACGTACGGAGTTGAAAACGGTATACTTAAAACTAAAGTTACGATTATGAAATTACGTTTCACCTAATGAAACTAACGAACAAGGACACGGAACGATGAAGGCCTGTTCTTCACCTAAATGAACGTTTTCTTCATCTCACCGACACATTTTAAGGAGGTACATGTATGTCAGCCAAGAATCATTTCTCCGCGGCCCGCAGTCTTGAGGTCGGAGGCAAGTCTTATCGCTACTACAGTTTAGATGCTCTTCAGGAAGGCGGCTACGGCGACCTTTCCAAGCTCCCTTTCTCCATTAAAGTGCTGCTCGAAGCAGCTATTCGTCAATTCGACGGACGTGCTATTACCGAAGAACATGTAAAACAACTGACCGGCTGGGCAGAAGGCCGTGACAATAACAAAGAAATTCCATTTATCCCTGCACGTATCGTTCTGCAGGATTTCACTGGTGTACCCGTGGTCGTTGACCTTGCAGCAATGCGCGATACCGTGAAAAAAGCAGGCGGCGATCCAAAACAGATCAATCCACTCGTTCCCGTCGATCTCGTTATCGACCACTCCGTTATGGTTGATGCGTTCGGAACGAACGATGCACTCGACTACAACATCAAGGTTGAATTCGAGCGTAACGAAGAGCGTTACCGCTTCTTGCGCTGGGCACAAACGGCATTCAACAACTTCCGTGCAGTTCCACCATCCACAGGGATTGTTCACCAAGTTAACTTGGAGTACTTGGCTTCCGTGGCTGCAACCAAAACCATTGATGGCGAAACTGTTGTATTCCCGGATTCCCTCGTAGGAACGGACTCCCACACCACCATGATCAACGGACTCGGCGTTGTTGGTTGGGGTGTTGGCGGGATCGAGGCTGAAGCAGGTATGCTGGGCCAACCGCTTTATTTTGTAACACCGGACGTTATCGGTTTCAAATTGACAGGTAGCCTGAGCGAAGGCTCAACGGCAACGGATCTGGCACTCACAGTTACTCAAATGCTGCGTAAAAAAGGCGTTGTCGGTAAATTTGTCGAGTTCTACGGACCGGGTCTTAGCAACATCAGCCTGGCTGACCGTGCAACGGTAGCCAACATGGCACCAGAGTACGGCGCAACAATTGGTTTCTTCCCTGTTGATAGCGAAACACTGAACTATATGCGTAATACCGGCCGTACCGACGAACAGGTGGATCTGGTTGAAGCTTATTACAAAGCTCAGAACATGTTCCGTACTGCTGATACGGTTGATCCTGAATTTACAGATGTGATCGAACTTGACCTGGCATCCGTTGTACCAAGTCTCGCGGGACCTAAGCGTCCACAAGATCGCATCGAGTTGACTCAAATGAAGGATAGCTTCAACAGTATCATCCGTACGCCGATCGACAAAGGCGGTTACGGACTGAGCGACGAAAAAATTGCAGAAAAAGTACCTGTGAAACACCCGAACGGTTCCACTAGCGAACTGTCTGCTGGTGCTGTCGTTATCGCGGCAATCACAAGCTGCACCAACACATCCAACCCTAGCGTTATGGTCGGAGCGGGTCTACTTGCGAAAAAAGCCGTTGAACGTGGTCTGACTAAGCCTGGCTACGTGAAAAGCAGCTTGACTCCGGGTTCCCTCGTTGTTACCGAGTATCTGGAAAAAGCAGGTCTGATCGAATATCTCGACAAACTCGGATTCAACGTTGCCGGCTATGGTTGCGCAACTTGCATCGGTAACTCTGGCCCACTGCCAGACGAAGTAAGCGAAGCAATCTCCGAGAACGATTTGACGGTAGCGGCTGTATTGTCCGGTAACCGTAACTTTGAAGGTCGTGTGCACGCGCAAGTCAAAGCCAACTATCTGGCTTCTCCGCCACTCGTTGTGGCGTATGCTCTCGCGGGTACCGTTAATATTGATTTTGCAACCGATCCAATCGGTTATGATACCAACAACGAGCCTGTATTCCTGAAAGACCTCTGGCCTAGCTCCGAGGAAATCAAGGATACCATCGCTAGCTCGCTGAACGCACAGATGTTCCGCAACAAATACGAGAACGTATTTACAGCTAACGAACGTTGGAATACGATCCCTGTACCGGAAGGCGAATTGTATGAGTGGGATCCAAACTCCACGTACATTCAGAATCCACCATTCTTCCAGGAGCTTGGCGACAAGTTGACTGATATCGCAGATATTCGTTCCGCACGTGTTATGGCATTGCTTGCTGACTCCGTAACAACGGATCACATCTCGCCAGCGGGTAATATCGCACCATCCAGTCCGGCTGGACTGTACCTGAAAGAACATGGCGTAGAACGCAAAGACTTCAACTCATACGGCTCCCGTCGTGGTAACCATGAAGTTATGATGCGTGGTACGTTTGCCAACATTCGTATCCGTAACCAAGTAGCTCCAGGTACTGAGGGTGGCATTACGAAATACCTGCCAACGGACGAAGAAATGTCCATTTACGATGCTTCCATGAAGTATCAGGACGAAGGACAGAACCTGATCGTTATCGCAGGTAAAGAGTATGGTACAGGAAGCTCGCGTGACTGGGCGGCAAAAGGAACATTCCTGCTTGGCGTCAAAGCCGTTATCGCAGAAAGCTTCGAGCGTATTCACCGCAGTAACCTGGTGGGCATGGGCGTAATGCCATTGCAATTCCAGGAAGGTCACGGCTGGTCCAGCCTCGGTCTGAACGGTCGTGAAACGTATGACATCACAGGTCTGAGCAATGATGTGAAGCCAGGACAAGAACTGACGGTTACCGTAACCCGTGAGGACGGCACCAAGTTCGACTTCCCTGTCATCGCTCGTCTGGACAGCATGGTGGACGTGGACTACTACCATAACGGCGGTATCCTGCAAACCGTATTACGTCAAATGATGAAAAAATCTTAATCGCATTTATATTTAATGCAATTAATTTATACAGAAAAGCTCCCCGCCACGTGCGCTCTGCACGGTGACGGGGAGCTTTTTTTGATTTTGCCATTTTTAATAATCGATATATGTTTAAAAATCATTCTTCAATCCAACTTCCGAATCATCAGGTGGCGCAGGAATGCGATATACACCTCTACAGTTTAATTTCTCCACGTTGATCCAGTCTGCAAAATCATCCCCACCGTAGCAACGTACAAAAACACCATATTCTTTCTTACCCTCATGATCAATATATTCGGTATATTGGGTGAATGGATGTTTCCCTTCTATACTCTGCAAAAAATCAGAAAACTCCCCTCTCCACTTATTCATCTGCTCTGCATATTGATCGGGAACATAATAATAGAAACCATCTGGCGTAAAGTATGAAATCTTCATTATCATCTAGCAGACCTCCTAGATCCTAATTTGATAGCAGTTTAAAGTTTTAAGATTTCCATACCTTCTTTTAGAAATGACGAGACGAGTGTATGATATTGAATTCTATCTGCTATTTCTTGTTTTGTTTTATGTACCAGAAAGTGAGAGTATTTCTTCATCAGTTCATGCTCATTCAACTCAATGGGTAGGTAAATAAGCTCAACGTTATCCGAGTCAAAATAGTGTCGATATCCTCTCTCTGATTGCCCTACCTCCATCACGGTTGTTATGACCAGTAACTCATCACGTGTAAAGGTTTTTATCAAATCGGATCTTTTCTGTTCTAAATCACGCACAAATTCTTCACCTTGCTGATTACGCTCAGCTTCAGCAATTTCACTTTCAATGTCCATGATCCCTTTCATTCTTCCTGCGAGTTGTTTAGCCAATGAATACAATATATGTCCTCCTTGTAAGGATGTGGATTACTGAATGTATCACCTCTACTCTACTCCATTAGCGATTCAACTCGCAAACCGCATCATTATTTGTTTTAACTTACTTAAACCTATCTGGCAGATATAAAAACTCCCCACCATGTACTCAACACGCGATGGGGAGCATCTCTTATTAATATGACAAAGGCTGTGTAACGCCTCTACACTTCCTTTTAATATCCAATGTAAAGTGAAGCTTGATCGAGAGATTGCATGTGCGCTTCCCTACTTACACCCGACTCTGATTGGAATTATACTCTTTTTTCGCGGTGCGAGCTGTTCCTCTCACAATCATTCGTTTCATGCTGATAAGCATGGTATACAGAACATAACCAATCATTCCACCAAAGGTGTTCAACATAAGATCATCCACGTCGAATATGCCCATGCCCGTCAATAGCTGTGTCGCTTCAAACGCAAAACTTAAGAGCAAGGAAAGTACGAGTACCTTGGCCCCTGACAACAGCTTGTTCCCCATCAGCACTGGAATGAAAATACCCAGTGGGATAAAGGCCATGACATTGCCCAACAGATGAATTGCGGTACCTGGACGATGTAACGACAGGCTATGCCAGTCTCTCGAGATTTCCTGAAATGGCGTCAGGTTAACGGTTCGCGTATGAATCAGATCCGGCTGATGCGCGATCGCGATAAGTTGAACCCTCACGATGTCCCAATCCACCGTATGCCCCTTGAATAATATCAGCTTGGTTAGCAGATACAGATAGACGATCAATGCCGCGACCCATATCATCTTCATGTTGAACTCCTTAGGTTTCATAAACGAACCTCCATGTATTTCTAGTTGTTTATTCCTCCACCGTCACGACAACTCCCTTCATGTTGTCTCCCGATATCTCATATTGACCGTGCTCAGGTATATTAATGGTCTCATCTTTGGATGCATCGTAATAACGTACAAGATAGTGTTCGCCCCCGACTTCAGCGGAAATGCTCTTTTTCTGCTGCAGCAGCTCCAGATATTGCTCCAGCACCAGATGATTATGATACATGATGGCGCTGTGCGGCAATCCCACATATCGGAAATGCCATGGTTCGAATTGGATGCCGGTGATGTCCACTTTATCCTTCGGGTAACGCAAGATGAATCCGAATTTCCATGCATTCTTTTCCAGCCAAGCTCCTTCCGGTGCTTCACTCATAGCAGCCAGAGTAGAGCCGATATCCATGGACAAGCCCAGATTATGTTCACTGTGACCCGCGGGAAGCGCATAGTCCGATCCCTTTTCTTCATAAAGCTGCTCCTGTTTCGTAAAGTCCCGATAGCCGCTGCTAATAATGAAGTATCGTACATCATCTTTCCCAGCAGCTTCAACCATCTTCTGGAATGCTTGCGCTACGTACTTTGACAACATAATGTTATTATCCAGCAATCCATATCCACGGACCAGCTCATGTTGTTCCGCCAAATTGACAATGTCGGTTCTAATCCCTTCCGCATGAACGGGATACTCCGAATTGACGAGCAATAAATTCCCTTTATGTACTTGATTCTGCATATCCACATGAATTGTTTTGGTATATCCTGCACGAATTTCACCCGTATCCTGAACTTCCAGATTCGCCTCTTCCTTCTGTTCAAACAGTGCGGGTGACTTGGAAAAGATATATCCCAGTACAATGATACATATCAAAAATCCCCACTTTTTCATTCCATGCTCCTCCTTTACCTCGTAATTCAAGGATAGAGAAAACTAGTTAAAAAAAAGCAGGGCAATTCTAAAGTTTTTCTTAAATTCTGTCTTTTACTTCATTCTAGTGCTGGCAACCGAACTTCAAATACGGTCCGTACGATATCACTTTGAGCCGAAATGGAACCATTATGCTGCTCCACAATATTTTTGGCGATAAACAGGCCCAGACCTGTTCCACCTTCCTGAGGTGTCCGCGCACGATCTCCGGTATAGTACATATCGAAAATATGAGGCAAATCATCCGGATGAATATGTCCCCCATAGTTCATGATCTGAATGATAACCTGTCCTGCATCACGGTGCCCATTGATATCCACATAAAGACCATCTGTACCGTGACGTGCTGCATTAATCAACAGGTTCTCAAACACGCGTGCAAGCACCTCACCATCGCCGGAAATGGTTAACTCGGAATCGATATGCAGTCGGGTGACCAGGCGGTTCTTTTCAAAAACAGGGTAGAGCTCTTCGTTCATCTGCCTTAGCAGTTCACTAAGATCAAGTCTCTTTTTCTCAATCGGCAACATGCCATAGTTCATTCGTGTAATCTCAAACAAATCATCGATCAGTTTCTCGAGACGCTGAGATTTGGTAAAGGCAATCGCTGTAAAGTGCCTGACCTGCTCCTCCGTCAGCTGATCATCCTTCATCAACAGATCCAGATAACCCAATACTGATGTTAAAGGGGTACGCAAATCATGCGCCAGGTTCACAACCAGCTGGTCCCTGCTGCTCTCCGCAAAATCTCCCCGTTCTACCGCTTCCCTCAGTTTCAGACTCGCCAGATTGATATCCTCTGCAATCGCGCCCAACTCGTCCTTCGTCGAAATTTGCACACGGTGCTGGAAATCACCGCTCGCGAGTTGCCTGATACCTGTGGAGATATTTTTGAAGTAGGTAACATACGGCTTGGTAAACCAGAAGAAAAACAGGATCGCAAGCGGTATGAACAAGATAAGGAAAAAGTAAATATCCCCTATACTTCTCATAAAGTGACGATATTCCGCTAACTGATCTTCCGCACGCACACCGGTGTAATAGTATTGCATCAATTTATATACCCCAAAGGTAATCGCACCAGATGCCAACATGCTTAAACCAAGCAACAGAATCATGGTCGTTCGAAAACTTCTGCGTTTATTCATTGAACGTGTACCCCACACCCCAGATCGTTTTGATAAACTTGTTCTTGTCCACATCTTCGCCCAGCTTTTTGCGCAGGGTCCGAATATGAACCATCACGGTATTGCCGCTCTCATAATAAGCCTCTCCCCAGACTTGTTCAAAGATGCTCTCCGCACTGAACACCTGTTTGGGATGACTTGCGAGCATATACAGGATGTCAAACTCCTTCGGTGTTAACTCTACTGGCTTGCCATAAAGGGTGACACTATGTTGATCTGGCGAAATAATGAGCCCGCCTTTCTCCAGAATGGAGCGCTGAATCGGTACAGACTGGCTGAATTGAAGTGAACGGCGCAGCTGGGAATTGACCCGCGCAACCAGTTCCATCGGGTTAAATGGTTTCGTCATGTAATCGTCTGCGCCCAGCACGAGCCCGGTGATTTTATCCATATCTGAGGTTTTGGCGCTTAGAAAAATGATAGGCAGGTGATACTGCTCCCGAATTTTGCGGGTCACCTCATATCCGTCCATACCAGGCATCATAATATCCAAAATGGCCAAATCTATTGCTTGTGTCTGAACGGCTTGGACCGCTGCTTTCCCATCAAATGCCTTGATGATGTGATATCCTTCTTTTTGCAAGTGCAATGCAACAAGATCAGCGATCTCAACTTCATCATCTGCGATCAAAATCGTAATACGCTTCATTGCTTATTCCACTCCTATATGTGATGCTCAACAATATAACATATCTGAATCCAACTTATAAATGATTGAAGGGAATCCAATATATGAAACTCGACCGTTTATTAGCCATTGTTGTGCTGTTAATCAATCGTGGCCGGGTACAGGCCAAGGATCTGGCTGATACGTTTGAAGTATCCATCCGTACTATCTACCGAGATATAGACACGCTGGGCCAGGCGGGTATTCCTGTCGTCACCTATCAGGGCGCAAGCGGTGGTATTGGCCTGGCAGAGGGCTACCGACTTGACCGAAATGTACTGACCGAGAAGGATCTGGCCTCCATTGTCACTGCGCTGCGCAGTGTCTCCACCTCCCATACGAATGTAGCACGGGATCTGTTGATGGAGAAACTCAGCAGTATCGTGCCTGAAGCCAAAAATGAGGATTTCCAGGCTAATACCAGCCGCTTCATTGTGGATTATTCGATGTGGACCCATCCCGAAGCGCTGCAAATGAAACTTCAACTCATTGAACAGGGCATGGATCAACTGCGGCCTATTACATTTACCTATTGTAGTGCAGAAGGTACTCAAACTCATAGAACGACCGACCCACATACTCTTGTGCTCAAAAAGCATTCCTGGTACCTCTATGCATTCTGTCACGAACGCAACAATTTCCGCATGTTCAAGCTGGTCCGCATGCGTGACGTCGTCCTTGCCCAAGGAAGCTTCGAACGCAAGCCGATCAACCTGCAGGACAGGCCCTGGCAGCAGGAATGGGCAACTCCGGATAATAAAGTGGCCCTGAGCCTGAGATTCCATGCTCGTATCCGTCACATCGCAGAGGAATGGTTTGGCATAGAGAACGTCGTTTCTGATGGTGAGGGGTATTATATGAGCCAAGTCGCATTCCCGGAGGACAACTGGTTGTATGGGTTCATTCTTGGATTTGGCGCGGATGTCGAAGTGCTGGAGCCTCTGCATATTCGGGAAGAGATTCTTAGAATTGCTGAACAAATTGTACAAAATTATAAAGCCCCACCCCTAACCTGACAGACAGGTGTCCAGTTCCTCACGTTATACTTCTACTATATTCAAGTTGTACATAACGAGGAGGAATTGATGATGAACGTCACAGTATGCCAGAGCTGCGGAATGCCACTTACTACCCCTGCTCAATTCGGAACAGAAACGGATGGTACTACAACCCGCGAATACTGTATCTATTGTTATAAAGAAGGCAAGTTCGAGCAGCCCGATATTACGCTGGAGGGCATGATCGAAATGTGCACCGCCATTCTGAGCCAAGAAGGTATGGACGAGGAATCAGCAAGGGCGATGCTGCGCAACCAGCTTCCTTTTTTGAAAAGATGGAATACCTCCGGCTCAGAACGGAACGTGACATTTGGAGCAGAAAAATCAGATGAGTCCGTTGAATTTAATCAAGGAACTCGCGACAATCGGCTTTCCACAGAGCCCATTCGGTACGTCACACTGCCAGGAAAGCGCCTTGCAGGTGTGTCCGCCAGAACAACCAATTCCATTGAGATGAGTGGCAAAGGCTGTATTCAGGGACTCTGGCACAGCTACTTCGCCTCAGATTATCAGCCTGCCCCTGAAGCGAACCGCTATGGCTGTTACGCTGATTATACAGATGGCATAAATGGAGAATACACCATATTGGTGGGTCATGAGGTGGGTCCGGATGAAGCGTTGCCTGAGGGAGTGAGTTCCGTTGACCTGCCGCCTGCAACATATGCGGTATTCACCTCCAGAAAGGGCCCGATGGGCGAGGTCGTAGGTGAGGCCTGGGGTGCGGTGTGGGCTTGGAACAATCGGGGGGAGCGCACGTTTACTGGAGATTTCGAGTTGTATGATGAACGAAGCCTCGATCCTGAGAACGTACAAGTGGACTTGTATATCGCTGTTCGCCAAGAAAAACAAGAAAAAAAGTGATTATGGTCATTTCTTAATTCCAATTGGACCATTTCGATCTATATCTCAGCAATGGAATACCGCTCCCGGATTTATGCAAAATGCTGTTAGGCTGTCAGGTTTTCCTGACGGCTTTTTTGGCGTTTCCCCTTTGTCTGTCCGTTCAAAATTGCCCTAATATGCACCCGACAACCGACCATTGTACCAAGTTAGCTAGCTTTCGCCGTACCTATACAACCAGACAATATGTCTTAATTTCGACACAATTGGCATTCCGAAAACTGGGTCTATTCACTTAACAACCGCTTCTATCCTCCCATACGAAACCTCACATATGCGGTCCTTTTCTCCTGAATTTACTTAAAAACGTTTACATCTCCTGAATACGGGGTAAAATCACTACAATCCAATTGGAATTACACCTTAAAGTTGCCTGTTTCGTCTAACAAGTCACATATACCTACTTGCGTAACAGAGACGATAACCCGTCGGAATACATAACCTAATAATAATCACATATGCATATTCGAAAATGCATTAAAGGAGGAACCAAGATGATCCGCATGCCTATTCAGCAAATGATCCCGTACCACCATCAATATCCGCGCAACACGGCGACCACTGCTCCCAAAAAGGAGAATGAGAACACTCAAGGTCTATCCTTTCATGAAATTTTGCAACAAAAAATGGCTAAAAAGAATGCTACCCCTTCTATGCGATAAATGAAAAGACGAGCGAATTGAGAATCGCTTACGTGGTTTGCGCCGTTCCTCTGCGAAGTTGTAGATGAACGGTTATTCGCGTTTTCACGATAAATGTTGTTATCTCAATATTTTAAATATGTACAGTCTATTGTCACATCCCTATAATGGGTTAAATATCTGCGGAACTTATATGAGACATAATCCATTTCAGGGGGCAAGTATGATGATGACCATTGGCTGTTTTCACGCTCACTATTCCAATATTTCACTGATTGAAGAAGCTCTCGCTCCTTATGAGGTTGAACTTGTACATTATGTCGATCCGGGGCTGGATCGCCTCAAACATGATGCTGATTTCACCGAGGCAGTTACGCATGAGAAAGTATCACAAACGCTGCAATGGATCGCACATTGTCATGCAGATGCCATCCTCGTCACCTGTACTCTGTTTGCGGCCGTACTTGAGAAGGAGGCACAGCATGTTCCCATCCCCGTGATTGGAATTGATGATCCATTACTTCAGGAAATGCAGCAGAATCCTGGCGAGTACATTCTAGCGTTTACCAACCCAGCAACGATTGAGGGAACGATGGCGCGGGT
This sequence comes from Paenibacillus sp. GL_099_B, assembly GCF_057835695.1. Lineage (NCBI taxonomy): Bacteria > Bacillati > Bacillota > Bacilli > Caryophanales > Paenibacillaceae > Paenibacillus > Paenibacillus sp. GL_099_B. Next base: position 722,606 of record NZ_CM174430.1, on the reverse strand, counting down.
GAATCTGGCTTTGCAGCAAGATGATGAGGATGAGCAGCGACACGAGGCCGTGACCATAAAGACTGAAGCAATACTGATCCCGGGCACATTCGAGTTAATTATGCGAGGCGATAAGGAAGGCTATCTTGCATCGGTGAGCACCGGACTACAGCAACTTGCTGAGCAGTATCCAGATAACACGGTAGTCGCTGCTCAACTGTCGATGGCTCCCGCAGCAGTACGGGTCACATCAGATACAGGCATGGCGATCTATAGCCCGCTGGCATCGCTTGCAGCTTATTTGGAGAAGAAGTTGAGCTTGAAGCTGCGTTGAGTGTTGAACTCATGAAGCAAAATAAAAAGACTCTCGAATGAGAGACTTTCGAATGGTATAATTATTTTGTACAGCCAATTTGTGGTGGGAAATAGGTTGCCTCCGGTGGGAGGTGATCCTATGAACTTCTCTTTCAACGACGTAATCGTGTTCGCAATGTTAATTATTGCGCTCCTGACATACATCGACCGTAAAAAGAAGTGACCCGCCACAGGTTGACGGCCTGACGGGTCACTTCGTCTGAACTATGCTGCACTTGGAGGAATACCCACCGCAAATGCTGTGCAAGAGTAGCCATTGGCCTGGCTACTCTTATTTGTTTTTCACTTATATTCATTTTATTAAACATCTGGCAGACAATCAACCTATAACTGATAAAATATGTTGTGTCGTTATCCTTGTCCTTCGAAGTTAAGAGTGCGCACCACATACCAAGTAAGAGACGGCTCTTCTCCGCAATCACGGAGAGGAACGGCTTTTCACCATGTCAGGCTGCCCAGATTGCGCTGTAACGGCGCCTAAGAGCGTGTCCGGTATTCCTCAGCCTTTTCCTGCATGCCCGCGGCCACAGCCTCATTCTCGGACAAACCTTTGTCTGCGGCAAAAGCACGAATATCCTGCGTAATGCGCATGCTGCAAAATTTCGGTCCGCACATGGAGCAGAAATGGGCTTCCTTGGCCCCTTCGGCTGGCAACGTCTCATCGTGGTAGGATAGCGCACGTTCCGGGTCCAGCGATAGGTTGAACTGATCCCTCCAGCGGAACTCAAACCGTGCTTTAGACAATGCATCGTCCCGACGCTGGGCACTCGGGTGACCTTTCGCCAGGTCAGCAGCATGAGCAGCGATCTTGTAGGCGATAACCCCTTCCCGCACATCATCCTTATTGGGCAGGCCCAGATGTTCTTTTGGCGTAACATAACAGAGCATCGACGTACCGAACCAGCCGATCATGGCTGCTCCAATTGCCGAGGTAATATGGTCATATCCTGGTGCAATATCGGTCGTCAGCGGTCCCAGCGTATAGAAAGGCGCCTCCTTGCAAATCTCCATTTGAAGATCAACATTCTCCTTGATCTTGTGCATCGGCACATGCCCCGGACCTTCAATCATCACCTGCACATCATGCTTCCAGGCGATTTGTGTTAGTTCACCAAGTGTAGCCAGTTCCGCCATCTGGGCTTCATCATTGGCATCGTAGATGCTTCCTGGGCGCAGTCCATCTCCGAGAGAAAATGCCACGTCATACCTTTTCATAATCTCGCAGATTTCTTCAAAATGGGTATACAAAAAATTCTCATGATGATGCGCAAGGCACCATGCTGCCATGATGGACCCGCCCCGTGACACAATGCCCGTCATACGTTTGGCTGTCAGCGGAATATAACGCAGCAGCACGCCTGCATGGATCGTAAAGTAGTCCACACCCTGCTCTGCCTGCTCTATGAGCGTGTCACGATACAACTCCCAGGTCAGTGCTTCGGCTTCCCCATTGACCTTCTCCAGCGCCTGATAGAGCGGTACTGTTCCAATCGGTACAGGTGAATTGCGGATGATCCATTCGCGGGTCGTATGAATGTCCTTGCCTGTAGAAAGATCCATCACCGTATCCGATCCCCAGCGTACCGCCCAAGTCATCTTCTCCACCTCTTCCTCGATGGAGGAAGATACCGCCGAGTTTCCGATGTTAGCATTGATCTTCACATGAAAATGACGTCCGATCAGCATCGGCTCACTCTCCGGGTGATTGATGTTTGACGGCAGGATGGCCCTGCCACTCGCCAGCTCCTGCCGCACAAACTCCGGTTCCACACCCTCACGAATGGCGGCGAACTCCATCTCCGGCGTGATCATCCCCTGCCGTGCATAATGCATCTGGGTCACGCTGCGCCCTGCCTGTCCTCGTAATGGTTTACCGCGCAAGCCCGGATACTCCTCGGCTCCAGCTCGCTTTCCTCCAGGTTTTAATCCGTTATCCTCTGGTTTTACCGTTCGACCCTGGTAGGCTTCAACATCTTCACGCTCCGTAATCCAGCGGGTACGCAGCGCTGGCAGACCTGCCCGGATATCGGCATGAAATCCGGGATCAGTCATGGGCCCGCTCGTATCGTAGACACGCAGCGGTTCGTTATGCTCCACTCCTTGAGGAGTATTGGTGTCATGAAGGGCAATTTCACGCTCCGGTACAGCAATATCCGGTCGTGAGCCATGAATGTATACTTTGCGGCTGCCCGGGAAGGGCTGAACCCGTCCTGTCGTACCTTTTTCCTCTGCCAACTGCTGATCCTGCTTGTCCTGTCCCATCGTTCGGTTTCCTGTGCTCATCGCTCTTGTCTCCTCCTCATTGGTGATTGCCTGGATTGAAATGCTTGCGCACGAGTCCAAATCATACACAACATAGAAAAAGAAAGAGCGACCCTACGACAGAAAACAGGGACATACACTTCAAGTAATACAGACATTCGAGGCAAAAGATATCCACCCCAATGCTCGCCAATAGCTCCCAGCTCTTTATCCAAAAGCAGCTCCGACACCGGCTTTCGCCTGTTTACTGTATAAAAAAAGCCGGTTCCCAAGGGAACCGGCTTATGTCCATCACCAATAACGAACCTTATTCAGGCTCCATAACGGAGTCCATCCATAAGTCACATCATATGGTGTTCGTGGTCGTATCGCCGATTACTTCCCTACGCTGGTATGATCCAGATCAGGTGCAAAGGGTCCAGAATCTCATGCGATTCCGTCTCAGTCCGGACAATTCGGACTCCCCCAGTAACGTTAACAAGTTGCAGCATCTAGGCCGCAGATTCATATTCAATTAAGCTGACCCCATTGGGCCGTCCATTACAGAGTAGCGCAACCGAATCATAAAAACAACCTTTAAATTCCAGAAAATAAGATCAGGATAACATAAGTCCCATCTGCGTAGCAGCTTCCTTCAGCACAGGTGCGTATTCATGCAACGTCTCCTGCGATAGGCGACTAACAGGCCCGGATACCGACAGGGCAGCTGCGATGTTGCCTTTCCGATCCATGATGGGAACAGATACTGCGGCGGCTCCTGGTTCACGTTCCTCATAACTTGTTGCGTAGCCATATTCCAGAATGTCTTTCATCTGTGCCAAATATACTTTGGGATCGATAAATACCGGCCATTCCGGTCCATTCATCAGATCTTCGCGGTCCTCTTCGGTGGCAAAAGCCATCAGCACTTTGCTAGACGCTCCCACGGATAGCGGAAGTCTGACGCCCACCGGAGCTACACGACGAATCGCCTGATCACTCTGCACAGCTTGAATTCGAATCCGCTCACTGCCGTCACGCAGATATAAACTCACGGTTTCGCCCAGTCGATCTCTCAGCCGCTCCATCGCAGGAAGGAGCAAAATGGCCGGATCATCGCTGCGAGACATATGGGCAGACAGTTCCCAGATGCGTATGCCAAGCCGGTACTTCTCGGTGGCTGCATCCCGGATCACGAACCCCTTGTCCTCCAAAGTAGCCATCAGACGATGGACTGTACTTTTGTGCAGACCGATCTGGCTGGCAATTTCCGTGAGTCCCAGATCACTGCGGGTTGTAAAACACAATAATATATCCAGCGCCCGTTCTACAGCCCGGACGGTTAACTTTCGGTCTTCCATGGCAAGTTGCCCTCCTCATGTTTCATCACATGAAACTTGGTTACATAAATTATATGAGAAACGGTCTCATCTGTAAACCAAAAAGCGCCATTTGGAATAGGGATATTTGTAAATATTTTCTTTTTATAAATTAGAATCCCCTGCATTTTGCACCCTAAGGAAATGTTACCCATATATCTTCAAAACTATATAACAATTGCGTAACAAATGGCCTCAATCAATTGACTTTGACTATATTGGAACATACGATAAAGATATATTAAATTAAGATTTCGCTTCATAAGTAGTCAGAAAAATCATTTATCCGCTCTGTTCGTCTCGTTGTTATCTTCATTTGATTTTTAAAGGAGGGGCAATCATGTATCCGACATCCCAGAGCGAAGCCCCGCTGCAAACGAAAGTGTCAGATCTGCCTTCTTCGTTATCACCGAGGCTGATCCGGTTCAAACATATTGTCGTGGCGTTGTTGCTCTCCGTTATATTTTTTCTGCTCTTTTGTTTCATTGCACTACACGGTTATATTGCTTGGGTATTATCCAATCCAACTGTAGCGCCTGTATTCTCCAATCCCATGCAGGCGAAGAACATGAAGTATCAAGACATCACGTTCCCGGCAGCAGACGGCAGTCGAACGATGCAGGGTTGGTATATTCCAGCTGACGATAATGCAAATAAAACCATCATATTCAGCCATGGATATGGTGCGAATCGTGAAGAGACCTGGGTACCGATGTATGACCTGGCCCATTATGCTCACCAACTCGGCTTCAATGTGGTGATGTTCGATTACGGTTTCGCTTCACAGGTGAACAAAGCTGTCGCCACAGGTGGCAAAGCCGAGTCCCAGCAGCTGCTTGGTGCTATCCAGTTTGCGAAGCAGCGCGGAGCTCAGGAGCTTGTCGTATGGGGCTTCTCCATGGGTGCAGGTACAGCCCTGCAGACTGGGCTTATTACCAAAGATGTGGATGCTATGATTCTGGACAGCACGTTCCTGCTTGAGCCGGATACGCTGTATCACAATATCCATAATCAGATTGATCTTCCGCGTCAGCCTACGCTGGAGATTATGAACCTGCTGTTCCCGATTCTGAATGGTACCGGATTGCAGCAGATTCCATACCAAGAAGTGAAAAAAGAAGATTATCCTTTCCCAATTTTCTTCATCCATGGTACCGAGGATGAGAAAGCTCCTTACCCGATTGCGGAGCTGCTCGCAACCAACCAGACCAATCCGAATTCCGATGAATGGATTGTGGACGGTGCGCATCATGAGCTGATCTTCCGAGAGCATCCGAAGGAATATCTGCGCCGTGTCTCCACGTTCCTGAGTCATGTGACTAAGACGAGCAGCGATGATGTGGAAAATACCAATACCGGAGAATCGTGAAAATCCGATAATTCAAGAGCCCTATGGGGCTCTTTTTTTGTGTACACATAGGACAACATGCCTGGAGAATATACTTTTGGGACGTAATTAAAGACAGCTCTAGCTTGTATATTACAAATTGAGCGAACCTGGTGATCCAATTTTTTTTCTGCTGCTGGATCTGAATTTGAATTCATCTGAACGGAGGTTTACCGCTTATGAATTGGTATGGATATGGGCATCTGCTACCTCTGCGGGTACTCGAAGAAGTCCGTTTCTGGAAAGAGCAAGAGAAGGAACACACCCTTGTCATCCGTGCATTGGTTCCTGATCTTGAACCCTCATATGTCAAATGGCTTGCGGAATGGGAAGCGACCTTTGAGAATAGCGAACGAGTCGCGAATCAGCTGTTAAAGCAAATACTGCCGGGAACCCAGCCGCCTGCCCCCTACATCATACGCTGTATTGAACAGCTCGTGGCTGCTGCCTGCTCACAATCGCGGGAGTTCATTAGACAGCTGTATGTCCTGCTGGAGCAAAGTACTGCTGTGCAGAATGGGCCGATTGCCAAAGTCGTTATTCTGCATTTCATTCGCGAATCCGAGTATTTCCTGGGGGTACTTGAAACGCTGAAACAATCTGGAGCGTTGCGAGATTTGGTGTCTGATCCATCTTTTTCACTGGAACATATTCTTCAAACCTCGGGACAACCGGCTAATCCCAACGTACTAATTGCTTCAACGCCCGTGTCTGAACAGCCCTATCGTGAAGCTGTAGAAGAATCGTCCAATACTACGAAAAAAATCAATAACCCCACTCCAGCGGTACAGGCACAATCTTCAGCGGTTGTACAGTCTCCCAATGCAAATGCAGAGGGCACAACCAACTCTTCAGCAGCGCCAGTCAAAGAGAAACCTGTACCTATTGGTGGACACACACTGCCACCCCTACCCTATGCCTACAATGCGCTGGAACCACACATCGACGAGATGACGATGCGCATACACCATGACAAGCACCATCAATCCTACGTGGACGGACTGAACACCGCGGAGAAAAAGCTCGCAGAATCACGGAAAAAGAATAATTTTGAACTCGTCAAACATTGGGAACGTGAACTCGCGTTTAATGGTGCAGGCCATTACCTGCATACGATCTTCTGGACAATCATGAACCCCAAAGGTGGAGGCAAGCCTTCCGGTATGCTCGCAGAGCAGATCAAGCGGGATTTTGGCAGCTATGAAGCGTTCAAGAATCAATTCACCGAAGCCGCCAACAAAGTAGAAGGCAGCGGCTGGGCCATGCTGGTCTGGAGCCCGCGGGCGCACAGATTGGAAATTTTGCAGGCGGAGAAACACCAGAACTTATCTCAGTCCGACATCGTGCCTCTCCTGCCGCTTGATGTATGGGAACATGCCTACTATCTGAAACACCAGAATGAACGCAAAAAATATATCGAGGATTGGTGGAAGGTTGTGTACTGGCCAGCTGTGGCGGAACGTTACGAAACTGCGCGCAAGCTGTTATGGCCGCCTTACTGAGATTAGGATTGGAATGATGCGAAAAAGAGATATCTCCAGCTTACAGACTGAAAGATATCTCTTAGATCGCAAAAAAAAAGCAAGCCTCCTGAATCAAGAAGACTTGCTTGTAATAGAATAATCTATGGACCTCAAGCCATTAAGAGGCGCAGCCTTCACATGCAACATAGTTGTCGCCAACCTGTTTGCTAATTGCGATCAGATCGCCCAGCTTGATATCTTCTTCACCTGTAAATTCAAGATCAGCGATACGCGCAACGATCAGGGCAGATGCTTCTTCCTTGCTTGTAGCCATTTGGCTAAATTCAGACTTTTCGCCTGTGGAAATAACCTCATATAAGTACGTATATCTTAAAGTTTCCATGTAGACACTCTCCTTCCGAAATCACATCATATCATCTCTATTACCCAATTCCAAGTCCTAGCTTCTAAACCTAATCGTAACGCAGTTTCATCTGCTCAGCCGTCAGTTTGACGGCTTCCCGATCCACGGTCAACACTCGGCTCGTCTCCGCCAGGGGAAAACGCTGACGCAGTGTACGTACCAGCGAGGCTGTATACGCCGCAGCAGAAGGGACACCTGCAAGTTCCTGCAAACTTGCCATCGTTCCAGGCCGAACATCCGGATATCCTTCGCTGGCACCGTCCGATGCGTCCTGATAGAACTTACGCACGTCTGCTGCCAGTTGGTCTCCTTGTCCTTCCACGATGATAAAGGCAGTAATGATATAAGCCTTGGCCTGTCTGCGCTGGGCAATACCACAGAATTTCAGTCCACCCACACTGACATCATAATCACCTGGACAGAAGGCGCCTTCGATCTCACCCGTACGTGCCTGACTCGACCATGGTATTAGCGATTCAGCGATCAGTGAGGCCATCTCCCGAAAATCATCGTGAATATTGATGGCACGTCCCGGGTTAGGCAGAATTAATGACACGTTAACCACCCCTGGATTCAGGGGAACTGCTGCACCACCCGATGGACGAACGCAGACCGCCGTTCCCTGGCTTCTAATGCGTTCCATCGCTTCTACTGCCTGAGGCAGCCTCCGATCCCGCAGCCCTGCTACAAAGGCATCTGGATGCCGCCAAATGTGAGCAACAGGCAACTGACCTTCTCCCACCCGGCGGCACATGACTTCTTCCCAAGCAAATGCTTCAAGTACACTGCTCCCGTGCCGCAGCAGCGGTGTCTCCCAAATCTGTAGACGCAAAGAATGATCCAGCTGCATCTGCTGCTCTGCTCCCGGCGATCCGGGTTGATCTGAATTGGACGGTACACTCATGTATGATAGCCTCCGACTAAACTAATCTGGATGAATTGAAGTAATTGCGTGATCCTTAAGTATCCCCTTGTGTGAATGCAAATGTAATATATAAATAAGCCGGTTCCCCAGGGAACACGGCTTATTTATGAAAACTTCCATTGGCACAAGCATGTATCCTGCCATTTCAGATCCAGCAAATTGCCGACTGGAAACAACATGATGGTGCCAAAGGATTCAATGCTTCTGGCCTGTCCAATGAGTGGAATGAGCCGAACTTAATCTTTCATCAGCGACAGGAACTCGGCACGCTGTGCCGGATTGTCACGGAAAGAACCACGTACGGCAGACGTTACCGTCTTACTGCCCGGCTTCTTCACGCCGCGGGAACACATGCACAAGTGCTCACCTTCCACGACAACCATGACACCGTTCGGCTCTACCGCTTCAGTCAGAATATCGGCAATCTGAGAGGTAATTCGCTCTTGAACCTGCAGGCGGCGGGTAACTGCCTCCACCAGACGGGCCATTTTGCTCAATCCCACAATTTTGCCACTAGGTACATATCCAATGTGCACCTTGCCGAAGAAAGGCGCCATATGGTGTTCACATTGGCTGTAATAGACAATGTCCTTCACAATGACCAATTCTTCATGATTCTCGTCAAACGTAACACCAAGTACATCGCGCGGGTCCACTTCATACCCACCAAAAATCTCTTCATACATCCGGGTTACGCGTGCAGGCGTTTCTAGCAGCCCTTCCCGCGTACTATCCTCACCGATCAATTGCAAGATCTGCTCAATGTGATACTCGATCTTCTCCCGATTGTCGGATACTTTTGAATTCAAATAATCTTTAACGCCAGCCACTGCCGAACGCCTCCTTTCGAACCACATGCTGCAAGCAGCTATTCACTTCAGCATTATGCAAAATGCTCGCTCACAGCTATTATTTTCGGCGGCCCGAGTTTTTACGCGCAGGATGTTGTTGCGGCTGAGGCATCTTCGCACCAGGCTGCTGGTTCTTCATCATCTGCTGGGCGCGCTGCATCTGCTTGCCATTCAGGTTATAACCCATTTGCTTCGCCATCTTCTGGAGCATGTCGGGATCACTTTGCATTTTCTCAAGCTGTTTCCGCAAGTAGTATACCCCAATGAAAAATCCTCCGACCAGACCAACAATCAATGTAATAATCGGTATTGCTATTTCCATCTCTTAGACACCTCTGTATGCAATCTAAAAAGCCTGATGATCCGTGTCAACACATGATGTTATACGCTCAAGATGCAAACATGACACGCACCGGATTTCCTGAAAGTTATCATAGCATTTCCGCACGCCTTGAGCAAACGGATTTTCCAGCTAACTGCTGAATTTAACATCCAGAAAACAGATAGAAAACATTCAGCAAATCTCTCAGTAACATCCGAATAAGTTACATCAGTACCGCCTCTATGAAAACGGTTGTATGCTGAGCCAGATCCACTTCAATCACATCCAGATCATAACGTGTACTGCCACGCGCAACCCGAATGACCGGCCTGCCGGGCAAACCCCGGTGCTGACGTACAATGACACCGGTCTCTTTGGTAGACAATCGAACTGCTGTTCCATTCGGATAAACGGACACACTCCGGTTGAATTCTATCAGAATGTCACGATCCAGCTTCGTGCCAGACATCGCCATCATCTCTTCACAAGCTTCATGTGGCAGCATACTTCTACCCGATAGGCCATTGATCAGATTATCATACGTGTTAGCTGCACTGACGATTCTAGCGAACAGATGAATGTCTTTTCCCTTGACACCTCTCGGCAGTCCCGTGCCATCCACATGCTCATGATGCTGCAGAGCTGTATGTGCCACAAGCAGATTGAACTCCCGTTTGGACTTGATCAACTCGAACCCTCTCCACGTGTGATGCAGGGAAGAATTCGCTGCGGAACCGCTGCCTGGTGGCTCCCCTACTTTGCCGATGTCATGCAATAGGGCTCCGACAGCCAGATCCTTGAGCTGCACATAGTTAAGCCCCAGATTCAGACCAATGACAGAAGACAGCAAACATACATTCATGGCGTGAACATACTGTGCGTTATCTTTGGTCCGAATATCTGTGAGCTGGACAAGCAGTTCACGCCCGTTCAGAACATCGTTCAGGAGTTTGTCTATGCTGATGGCGACCTTTTTTGGGCTCCAATCCTTCCCGGAACGGATAGATTCAAGCGTTACACTCATTTCATTAATAACTGCCTTTTTCGTGGCTTCATCCAGAATGTCTTCTGTATCCACATCTTTATAAGCTTCATCCTGGATGTATAGCATGGTCACGCCAATACGCTTCAGCGTATTAACCATAAATACGGTGAGTTGGACTCCGGCAGACAGCATTACCGTACCGTTACCGGAATATATGGTTTTGCCCAGAAACTCTCCCGCTTCCACACTCTCCACGTTAACATACTTCATGAACGTCCCCCGCTCTTACGATTGCTGCTCCAATGTGAGCAATTGCTCTTTGGTTTGCAGACCGCCTACATAACCCACCAGGGTTCCATCTTTACCGCTGATGCGGTGACAGGGAATAATAATCGGAATCGGATTTTTACTAATAGCATCCAGAACTGCTCGAACAGCTTTGGGCCTGCCGATGATTTCCGCAACCTGTTGGTGTGTTGAGGCCTCTCCATAAGATATATCGGACAGGACTTGCCATACTTGTAGCTGGAATGGTGTTCCAAACAAATCGAGCTTCAGATCAAACGCTTTTCGTTCTCCTGCAAAATACTGGTGTACCTGCTTCGCAGCTTCGCTAAGCTTCTCTTCATTTTTCTCATATCGATATTCGCCAATCCAGGTACGGGCCCATTGTTGCAGATGCGCTTCGCGCACATGAAACGCCCCGAAATCAATATGACACAGGCCCTTATCCGTAGCACAGAGCGTAAGCGTACCAATCGGTGTCAGCACTTCATCGTAATATACCGGCGTACCATGCAAGCCTGTTACGGCCGAAGGTCGCCAAGCCGCAGCTTCCGGTTTGGCAGGCTCCGTAGTTTGCCCGCTTTCCTGTTCGGATGCCTCTTCTGTTTTCTGATTCGGCTGTTGCACATCCAATTGGTTAATCGGATTATTCTGTTCCTTCTGATCCTCAGGCTTATTGTTGCTCGTTTGCTCTGCCTGAGGCTTATCGGGTAAGGTCTTGGACGAACTCAGTCGTTCCTTGGCCTTCTGCAGCATGCTTAGCACGTTCCCATCTTGTTCGTTAGCGGCAGCTTCCCCAATGGCTCTCATTGCGTCTTCTCCTCCAATTCTGCTCAGCGCCCAAGCTGCAGTTCCCCGCAGCTCGGGACGCGGATCACGCTTCAGTACCTCCGTTAGTTTCGGTACAGCGGTTTTGTCTTTGAAATTGCCCAAGGCAATCACGGCGTTGCGCTGGATTGGCTTCTTGCCCCGCCAAGCGGCGGAACTTTGGCCGAAGCGCTCTTTGAATTCACGGTTACCGATGTCAAGCAGCGGTATCAGCAAAGGTTTTACAATCTCCGGATCGGGATGAAACTCGGGATGGTGGTCCCAGTTTTTACCCCGATTCTTCGGACAGACAATCTGGCAGGTATCACAACCGTACAGACGGTTGCCAATTTTCAGCATAAACTCTTCATCCACGAAGCCTTTCGTCTGGGTCACAAACGAAATGCAGCGCTGTGCATTCAGTTGTCCCGGCCCCACCAATGCTCCTGTTGGACAGGCATCAATACACTTCGTACATTCACCACAATCCTCGGTCACTGGGTTATCTGGCTGAAACGGAATATTCGTGACCAGCTCGCCAAGAAAGATCCATGAACCGAATTTGGGCGATATAATGGCACAGTTCTTGGCACTGAATCCAATCCCCGCCCGCTGGGAAACGGCACGATCCACCAACGCCCCCGTATCTACCATACTTTCGATCATGGCTTCAGGTACGCGTTCACGTATAAAATGAACCAGCTTGTCCATCGCTGCACGCAGGACTTGGTGATAATCCTGACCCCAGGCGGAACGAGCCAGAATACCGCGGTATGCACCCGGCTCCGACTTCGGCGGATTGACCATCTTCGATGGATAAGCCACGGCAATGGCAATGAGCGAAGCAGGCTCTCCATCTTTCAATTCGGGACGCACCCTTTTCTCAATATCTGGCTCCTCAAATCCGGACTCGAACCCTTTCGCCCGATGTTGCTCCAGAATGGATTTCAATGTCACGAATGGTTCTGCCGAAGCAAACCCTATATCATCAATACCCATATCGGGAGCAGCTGCCTTAATCTCTTGTTTTAACTTCTCCCATACAGCTGCTGCCTTTGCTGCTCCGGTCTGTACACTCGTCATATCTATTCCCTCTCTTCTTCCACGCTAATTCCGTAAATAGTGAACGCCCGCCTCAGGTGGGAGGACAGGCGCTGATTTCGATATACAAGTCGGACATACCGGAGCTAGAAAGAAACCGAGTCTATATCGTTTAACGCAAAATGCAGCGTGAAGTTGTTGTCCTTGTCCTGCTAACATTTTACAGTTTTTTAATTTCCGAGAACGGCCAAAAAATAAACTCCGCCCTGCCTACAATTTCACTGGATGTAATGCTGCCAAACACACGGCTGTCCTTGCTCTTGCCTTCATGACGGTTATCTCCCATCACAAAGTAATGATCCGCTTCAAGTGTAATCGGTCCAAAATCAGGGTCCTGAACCTCAGTATCCGTGTACGTTTCAGCTTGCTGCTCCCCATTCACGAATAAATGATGATTCCGTACTTCAACCGTGTCTCCGGGAAGTCCGACAATCCGTTTGACCAGAAAATCTTTTTTCTCCACACCTTCGCTTGGATCACGAAGCACAATGACATCCGATCGGGACGGCGTCCCAAAATCATATACAATTTTATTCACAAACAAACGGTCCCGCTCAACCAGCGTGGGCTGCATCGATTGACCTTTGACCATCGAAAGATTGAATACAAACAGGTTCAACAGCATCATGATTACAAAAGCAATCACTATGGTTTTCACCCAGTCCCAAAGCTCTGCACCCCAGGATTTCCCCGGTTGATCAGGCACTCCCGGACCATTTCGTTCCTTGGAAGCCACATGCTCCGTTGAAAGATTGTTGGAGTTCAAAGAGACACCTCGTTTATCAATTTTGTGATAAAAAGTCGATCGACATACTTTCAAAGAATACAGATCGCATATAGTGAACGTTTTTCTTAAAAATATCAGGAAGCTGGCGCTCCGCATTTATATGTTCTGATATTACCAAAATTGAGTGATCATAATCCTTTTAATTCTACTTCATTTGCAAAGGTGAAACAATTGGTTATGAGCACCAACACGACTTGAAGGGTGAATAACACTGTGATTAAAACAGTTAAACCAGGGATTAAGTTAAATGGAATGGCGTTCAGAAGTGGCGAAAAAAGGGGAATAATCGGTGAATAGCACCCATATAAATAGAAAGGCATACCCCTCACGTGGTTACACGCTGAAAGATACGCCTAATATGAAATGAAAATCTGTTATATTTCTTTTTAACCATGCAAACTAAGCTTTTGACAAGATACTAAGTTTCTGGAAAGCGCTCATAATCTGATTGGCACCGTAACCCATTGCTTCATAAAGAGGCATGGCTACTTTGTTGTGCTCATCACCCGCCACCCATATTTGACTGACTTTACGCTGCTGGAACCTTTGTTCCATGGCCTCGACAAGTTTTTTGCCGACTCCGCGGCGACGATAGTCTGGATGGACCGCAATACGATAGATGCATCCCTGGTTGTGGTCAATCGTACCGATCAAAGCGCCGACGAGGTCTCCCTCTTCTTCCGCAACCATGATCAGGTCAGAATCCCATGACAATTGACGGGCAAACGGGCCCATCGTGTTCTCATAACACTCTTCCGATAGTGCAACCTGGAGAAGCTCTGTCATCTGGCTTGCATCACTCAACTGAAAGGAACGAACGTGCATGTCTTAAATCTCCCTTTTCGTTAGCTTAGATGAGGTTTTACAAAAAGGGGCTCCCCTTTTTACCAAAAACCCAATGTTCATATAATGACAAAAAACGAGAAAATACCGCTTCTTCGTCAATTAAACCATACTTTACTCCATAAAACACGCATTTTCTTTTGAAAGCGCTTAATTGTAACCGTTTACATCCGAATATTAAACTTTCCCTCTATTTGAACGCCTGAAATCACATAAATAGTTTCATAATGGGTAAAATATGTTTGTTATCTCTGACCCATGAATGGATTAACGTCTGGGGGGACTTAATAAACAAAAATGTTGCTTAATTAGCCCGAATGCGGTTTAATATTAGTGACAAGGGTATTATTACATAGGTACCTGTGGCAATTTGCATAAATCCTGTGAGCGACTTTCACTCAGCAAGATATAGATCGAAGTGAACCTATTCGTCTAGAACTTGTCCCGGAAGCGATTCGAATTGAATTATGCAAAATGCTGACCTTAACAAAAATTCAAAAATCTCAGGAGGTATTTCACTATGACTTTTCAATTACCAGCACTTCCTTACGCTAACGACGCACTGGAACCACATATTGATGCGCAAACGATGGAAATCCACCACGATCGCCATCACAATACTTACGTAACGAACTTGAACGCAGCTCTGGAAAGCGCTCCTGAACTGCAAGGTAAAAGCTTGGAAGATCTGATTGCTAACCTTGACAGCGTACCTGAAGGTATCCGCACAGTGGTTCGCAACAATGGTGGCGGACATGCTAACCACAGCCTGTTCTGGGAAATCATCGGACCTAACGGCGGCGGCGCTCCTACTGGCGACATCGCAGCAGCAATCGATAGCGAACTGGGTGGCTTTGACAAATTCAAAGAAGATTTTGCAAAAGCAGCTACAACTCGTTTCGGTTCCGGTTGGGCTTGGCTCGTAGTTGGTAAAGATGGAAAATTGTCCATCACTAGCACACCTAACCAAGACAGCCCTCTCTTCGAAGGTCTGACTCCGGTTCTGGGTCTGGATGTATGGGAGCACGCTTACTACCTGAAATATCAAAACAAACGCCCTGACTACATCGGTGCTTTCTGGAATGTAATCAACTGGGACGAAGTAAACAAACGTTACGCTGCAGCGAAATAAGACTGTTGGCATAATAAAAAAGCCTGATTTGGTGGTATTATCCCCTTTAAGTAGACACTTAAAAAAACCTTCATGTTATCATGAGGGTTCAAGTGACACTTGGAGGGGATATTTTAATGGCCAAAAAAGGGCAAACATTTCAGTCGTATACCGAAGAATTTAAATTGAATGCAGTTAGAGCGTATGTCGAAGGTTCTTCAAGTTATAGGGTGGTCGCTGAGCGCGAGGGGGTTCGAAATTGTTCACAACTGAAGGTGTGGGTGAAAAAGTGGAAAAACGGGGAAGCGTTCGATGAGCGAAAAAGTAGTGAAACGAATCCAATGAAGGGACGTACTCGTACAACCTTTAGCAGTGTAGAAGAAGAACGAGACTATCTTCAAGCACAGGTGGATTATTTAAAAAAGCGGTATCCAAATCTAGTAAAGGAAAAGCGCTGAGCCAACGGGAGAACTACGATATCATAGACGAATTGCGCTGCTCGCATGGCATTACACGCCTGTTATCGATTGCAGGAATACCTCGTTCTAGTTACTACAAATGGCGAGCCACACAGCCGCAGCGAGACGCAAGACAAGACCGTGAGCGTGAGATCAAAGAACACATGATGGCTATTCATTTTACAAACCGAGAGTTTGGTTATCCTCGCATGACAACGGCTTTGTGGGAGGCTGGTCTGAACGTCAATCACAAGAAAGTATGGCGAATCATGCGGGAACTATCCATCCAATCGGTGATTCGCAAGAAGCGGAAGAAGTCCAGCTATACGCCATCTGTCATCTATCCGAATCGCCTGAAGCGCCAATTCCATGCGACAGCACCCCAGCAAAAAATGGTGACGGATATTACCTATATTTCGAATGGAAGCACATTTGTTTACCTGTCCGTGATTCAAGACTTGTTCAACAATGAGATTGTAGCTTGGCAGTTGTCTAAACGGAACGATGTTCAGCTCGTATTGGATACGGTGGAACAATGGACACAAAAAAGAGACGTTTCAGAAGCCGTACTCCATTCGGATCAAGGCTTCCAATACACGTCTCAGGCGTACAACACACGATTAGAAGCATTCGGCGTGAAGGGCAGCCACTCTCGCAAAGCAACCTGCCTAGATAACGCATGCATCGAATCCTTCTTTTCGCATCTCAAGACAGAGAAGCTGTACCTTAACCAGTGTAATTCAGAAGTAGAGATTCGACAAGCCGTGGAAGATTATATGTACAATTACAACTACCGACGATTTCAAGCCAAACTCAAACAGCGCGCACCGATTGAATATCGATGCGCACTGGCAGCATAGCTTTTTTCATCTGTCTACTTGACAGGGGTAAGACCATTGGTCAACGCGACCGAATCAGGCTTTTTTTTGTGCTTTTGCTTGCTGCACTTCGTTATGAGTAATCCTTCTACGGCTACGATCTTTAAGTTAAGAATACTTAGTCCTTAGAGCAAGTATCCTCATCAAAGACGGTTAGTATGGAATAGTTTCACTATTCATTAACATCGTCATATGCTCCCGCAAAATAACTGCTGATCAGCTTCAGGAATATGTTCGGGAATGCCATTTTGTCCATATCTTCCGGACCAATCCAGCGATAGGTCAGGCCATCGCCTTTTCCACTCATTACATCATGCGCCGGGCTACTTGCGGCAAATGCTGACAACGGCTCGCCCTGCTCATCAAGCGAGCCTGAGATGTTGGCTGCATCGATGTTGCCTGGCTCCGATGCTTGGGCTAGAGCAGTGGCTTCCTTGGCAGCCGCCTGTGCGTCGTAGGCGGCTCTGGCTTCCGCAGCGATCAGCGGAAGCTCGTTACTCTGGTCCTGCTCGGTGCACTTGTACACCTGCAGGCTCCAGACAATGTGGCTGAACACATGCTCCGCATGGGTAGCCAGCCCTTCCGGGCGGGCAGCGAAGCCTTCCGCCCACAGACTGCCGGCCAGTAAAGCCATGGCCGGCTCATCTGCCAGCGGCCCCGCCGCCTTGCCGGCTGCGGCGGGCGCCGCCAGCACATGCGGCAGCTCCCACATGCGGGCCAATAGGCCCGTCGCTGGGCGCTGCCGCACAAGCACACGGCCGCGATGAGCACCGCGGCCCTCCACAATGGCGACCAGCCGCTGCTCAGGGCGTGGCGGCTTCGCCTTGGTCTTGACCGGCAGCGTGAGCTCCCGTCCGGCGATACGGCCGGAACATTGCTCCATGACCGGGCAAGTCAGGCAGTGCGGCGCTTTGGGCGTGCACACCAGCGCGCCAAGTTCCATCAGCGCCTGATTGAAATCACGCGCACGCCCTTCTGGAATGAGCTCTCCCGCGAGCTCCTCCATCAACACCCGGGTGCTGCCCTTCATAATGTCCTCATCAATGAGGAAGTATCGGGACAGGACCCGCATCACATTGCCATCCACCGCTGGCTGCGGCTGGTTGAAGGCAATGCTGAGAATGGCCCCGGCTGTATACGGGCCTACACCTTTTAACGCAAAGACTGCCTGCTTGTCCTGCGGCATCTCCCCACCGTGCAGCTCCATGACTTGTCTGGCAGCTGCCTGAAGATTGCGGGCACGCGAATAATATCCGAGTCCCTCCCAATTTTTCAAAACCTCTTCTTCCGGTGCTTCAGCCAGAGCCTGTACGGTCGGAAAATTCCCAATAAAACGGTTGAAGTACGGAATCACCGTATCCACCCGAGTCTGTTGAAGCATAATTTCCGATACCCACGTAAAATAAGGATTGTTGTGGCGACGCCACGGCAAATCCCGTCTGTTGACCATATACCAATCCAGCAAATTCACGCTGAAATGTCGTTTCTGTTCCAATAAACCCATATTCCCGTCCTCTCCTGTTACCATGCTTACGTTCTTCACACGTTCCCCACATTGTTACTGTTCAGATCAAGGCAACGTCTTCCCCATCTGCTCTACAATAGCAAAGGCCGCAGCCAGCTCCGTCTGGTGCGTAATGCTCAAATGAATATCATACTGTTTGCCGTATGGCAGTTGCAGTCGTTCCCATGCTTCATCAGACAGTGTGGCAACGGGACGCCCTTTCGCATCAGGCAGCACTTCAATGTCGGTAAAACTCATCATGCTTCCAATGCCGCAGCCAAACGCCTTGGACACTGCCTCCTTTGCTGCGAATCGGCCGGATACAAACTCTACCATCCGTTTTCCCCGATGATCCGCAATCTCACGCTCTGCATGCGTTAAAATTCGCTTCATAAACGCTTCGACGTGCGACCCTGATAACAGCTTACGCATGCGTCCAATCTCCAGTATGTCGTTTCCAATACCATATATCATCAACGTTTCACCCGCTTAACCTTTTATGCTGTAAACGATCTCCATTCGGTCATCTGATCCGTAACTTATCCGAACACGTATTCTATTGTAGCAGGAGGCGCACACGGATGCGAGTACCTTCGTCCACATTACCATTTATGTTAAAATATGAATCAGGAATAGATGAAACTTTAGGAGGAATAAGATATGTCCACAGCATTTGAACTGCCTGCTGGCGGAGATGCCGTCATTCGCGGAAATATATTCACTGCACGGCAACCCGCTCAAGGAATCATTGTCCTGGCTCACGGTTACAAAGGCTTCAAAGACTGGGGCATGTTCCCCTACGCTGCATCGCAGCTAAGCGAGAACCATCACGTCCTGACCTTCAATTTCTCTCACAACGGAGTTGGAGAAGATCTGGAACAATTTTCTGAACTTGAAAAGTTTGCAGTCAATACGTACAGCCGGGAGCTTGCCGACTTGGCAACGCTGCTTGACTATGTGTCCACACAGCCTGAACTTAACGGACTGCCGGTATTTCTACTTGGACATAGCCGCGGTGCAGGCGTAAGCCTTGTGTATGCGCTGGATCATCCCGAGCAGATTGCAGGCGTACTTTCCTGGAACGGCGTAACCAACCTGGATTTGTTTACCCCTGAGCAAAAAGAAGAAATGCGCACACAGGGCCGCAGCCATGTCACGAACGGGCGAACCGGCCAGCAGATGCCTCTGGACGTTTCCATTCTGGAAGACCTGGACAAGCATAAGGATCGTTACGCCATCATTGATCGTTTGGCTTCTTCCCCTCTTCGCGTAGCACTTATTCAGGGAACAGAGGATGGCAAACGGTTGCGTGACGGCTCGGCCGCACTGGTTCAGGCTCGTCCGGATATCCCGTGGCATCAGATTCCCGGAGGAAATCATACCTTTAATACTGTGCATCCATTCAAGGAATCGACGCCGCAGCTTGAGCAGGCGATCGCAGAAACACTTCGCCAGATCGCAACTTGGATTAACTAATCTTGCATAACAAAAAGAGTCGCTGCCTTATGCAGTGACTCTTTGCTGTTCAGATGCTTTCATTGTCCATATCATATCATGGCATGCTTGCGATCCATATTAGATGCCAGGAATGGCATTACGTTTGTGATGGGTACGTGTGTAGAATGCTTCAAGACGCTCTTGTGCAGCCGGATCAATCTGTTTGCCTTCCAGATAGTCACTGTTCGCTTCATACGAAATGCCCAGTTCATCTTCATCGGTCTGGCCTTCCCAGAGTCCTGCTGATGGAGCCTTGTCCAAAATGGCCTGTGGCACGTTCAAATACGCAGCCAGCTGACGCACTTGACGTTTGTTCAGGCTACTAAGTGGTGTAATATCCACGGCGCCGTCACCCCATTTGGTATAGAAGCCCGTAATGGCTTCAGAGGCATGGTCTGTTCCGACAACCAACAAGTTTTCCTCAAAAGAAAGAGCATATTGCATCACCATACGGGTTCTCGCTTTCACGTTCCCTTTGCCTTGGTGAGTCATATGACGTGGGCTACCCATGGATTTGAAACCTTGTTCCACTTCGAGCGCGATCTCGTTAACTGCATCTTCGATGTTGGTTTCCACGACATGCTTCAGGTCATAGGCTTTTGCCACAGCATAACTATGGTCAATGTCCGATTGCTCACCGTAAGGCTGGAATACACCCAGCGTTTTGTATTCCTTATTCTCTTCTGATGTAAGCTCGTCCGTTGCCTTTTTGCAAAGTGCCGTAGCTACAGCGCTGTCAATCCCGCCACTGATTGCGATTAGCAACCCTTTGGAATTGGCATTTTTCACATAGGTTTTGAGAAAGTCAACGCGCTTGCGCACTTCCTCTTCTTCATTAATGCTTGGTTTAACCTTCAATTCAGCGATGATCTGTTGTTGCAAACTCATCGTTCACACACCCCGTTTCTAAATTAATGAAATTTGATGTCCATTTTGAAAGGTCCGAATGGTTCAATAACCCTATTTGCTCAAAATGAAACGCCCCGGCATCGGTCATCCGAAAGGCGGGGCGTTGCTTGAGCTAATTAACGGCAGTAACGGTCAAACACACTTGTGAGCTCAGCCGCAATTTCCTCTGCAGAACGGTCTTCCACTTGATGACGCTCAATAAAGTGAACGAGTTCTCCGTCTTTCATCAAAGCGATGGAAGGTGAAGATGGAGGATACGGTGCAAAGTATTCACGAGCTTTAGCTGTAGCTTCCTTGTCCTGACCAGCAAATACCGTATACAGGTGGTCTGGTGTAATATCATGCTGAAGTGCTTGGGATACACCTGGGCGGCATTGACCTGCGGCACATCCGCAGACCGAGTTAATAACAACCAGAGCGGTACCTTTGGCATCCGGCAAACTTGCTTCAACTTCTTCTGGAGTACGCAACTCCTGAATTCCCAAACGAGTCAGATCATCCCGCATCGGTTGAACCATATCTTTCATGTATTGATCAAATGACATAGACATTCGGTTTCACTCCTTAAATATGTGAGTTCTATTATTTAAAAAATTAAATGCTTTTGTGCTATTCCTATTATACATCCCTAATCAATGAAAGCAAGGTTCAAACACCGCCTGCGGAAAGGCTTCTCCTTCAATATTATGTCTCATTCCTTGGCAAAACATGCTTGAAGTTCAACGTTGAAATGCAACCTTGAAAGTTGTACCCTGCCCTTCCTCTGATTCGATGGTAATAGTTCCGTTATGCCGTTCGACAATGCTTAGACACATGGATAATCCCAGTCCGGTTCCTTTGGCCTTGGTCGTAAAAAAAGGTTCGAACAGCTTCTCCTGCTTCACTCTAGGTATTCCCGGGCCTGTATCTCGCACACACAGCTCCACGGTGTCATCCACCAACCGAGTCTCAAGTGTAAGTACCCCTTTTTCATTCATGGCTTCCATCCCATTACGAGCCAGATTAAGTACCACTTGTTTGATTTCCTTTGAATTCAGATGCAGCTTCGGCACATTGTGAGCAAGCATAAATTCAATACTCTGACCTCGCAGATTTGCATCAGCCCATAACAAAGGACTTAGTTCATGGATGATATCATGCAGCTGGGATTCTTCCTTCTCGGCAATTCGATTCTGAGCCAATGACAGAAAATCATTAATAATGCTGTTCGCCCGATCAAGCTCCTCCAGAACGATCCGGTAATAGTGATCCAGGGACTCCGGACTCTTTTCCTGCATTAATTGAAGAAAACCACGCACAACCGCCATCGGGTTTCTGACCTCATGGGTAATACTTGCGGCCATTTGCCCTACAAGACTAAGGCGATCCACATTATCGAGCTCGCTTCGCAGCATTTCAAGCTCAGTAATATCTTGAATGATCAACATGGCTCCGATAGCTTCTCTTGGCAGTTCTGCTGAGTACGCGTAGATGGGAACGGTCCTGGATTGAAATACGTTTGAACCGTAACGCACCGTAAGTCCACTCACTTCTCCATGAACAATGGCTTTACGTATACTGCTCTCCATCTTGTCTGCCTGGGCTTGTTCGACAAACTGACTCGCAGGTTGCCCAATCAAATCCGGTGTTGTAGTGCAAGGCAATTGATCCCGCGCCGTTTGCTCCATCGTATCGTTGACGAACTGCACGGTCCCCTCTTTATCTAAGGTTGCGATGGATAAAGGAACAGCATTCAGAATTTGGTTAAGCTTTTCCGTTTCGGCTATGTATCTATGATGAACTTCGGACAAATGTTGCTCAAGCCCCCGGTGATGTTGCATCTGTTCAATCCAGAGCATACTAAGACTTCCAGCAAGAACTGCACCGATTGTATATCCCAGCGCTAGTAATACCCACTGTACTATTGAGAATGTTGGCTGGCTTTCCATCGATGGAATATACAGTACATTGGAAACAACCAGCTCTGCCGTTATTAAGGCGATAACTGTCCCCATTTTGCGTGAACGTGTATAATGCTTGAATCGTTTGGCTGACAACCATACAATAGGATAGAGAAGAATGCCCGTTTGAAGTAGAAATCCGTACAGATTATAGGGATGCGCAAAGAGAAAATAGAAGAGTATCTGGAGAAGAGACAGCGTTAGGCCTATGCGAGGCCTGCAATACAATATGACGAGCGTCAGGGGCACAATGCCCAAGGAGATAGGGACTGATACCGGGTTCCCATAGTGGGCAAAAAGCAGACATAGCAACATGCTCACCACACTGGTCGCAGCAAAACTGGTCTGTACCATCCTATGATATCCTGCCTTGGCGACTGCTTGCCTGGAGAGCCCCAAGTGCAATAATGGAATCAGGAATACCGCAGCTCCTGCAAGCAGTATTTGTAAAAGAATGTCCTTCAACGCAACCACAATGCCATCTCCCTCCTCTGCCTGCACATTCCCTCATGTATTTCTGATTAAAACATAGGCGACAGTATATTACAATATATCCCTTAAGACAGCATAATAGAACTGCTAATACATTTGTATTGTTTCATAAACAGGCAGGAGTAGACAGGGTTTTCGGAAAACAGACAAAATCAATGAAAAAAGAGGGTAATAACGCATGTATGATGTCATAGTAATTGGCGGTGGATCTGCGGGCCTCATGGCCTGTGTCGCCGCTGCTGAGCATGGAGCCTCGGTGCTACTGCTGGATAAAGGAGATCAACTCGGCCGCAAACTCGGGATCTCTGGCGGCGGTCGCTGCAATGTGACCAATGCCAAGGAGACGGATGAACTGATCCGACATATTCCGGGCAATGGACGCTTTTTATATAGTTCATTTCAGAATCTGGACAATCAGGGAATTATGCGTTTTTTTGAAAATCTCGGTATTGCCCTGAAAGAGGAGGATAACGGGAGAATGTTCCCCGTAACCGATAAAGCCAAAACGGTCGTTGATGCGTTGGTAGGCAAAATTGTTTCCCTTGGGGTAGAGATTCGCACCAAACAGCCGGTTAAGGAATTAATTCAGAACGGTCAACACGTGCAGGGCGTGAAGCTAGCTTCTGGCACAACGGTGCTTGCACGCTCTGTTATTATAGCTACCGGGGGCAAATCAGTTCCTCAAACCGGATCAACCGGGGATGGCTATCCTTGGGCTGAAGCGGCTGGACATACGATTACAGAGCTGTATCCGACGGAAGTACCGATTGTGTCTGGCGAGAGCTGGATTCAATCCAAAGAACTGCAAGGCTTATCCTTGCGGGATGTCGGGTTATCTGTTCTAGATGCCAAAGGCAAATCGATTATCTCCCATCGCGGAGATATGATCTTCACCCACTTTGGCGTATCAGGACCGATCGCACTTCGTTGCAGCCAGTTCATTCGCAAGGTGCAAATGAAATCTGGGAACCCCCAGGTCACGATGAGTATTGATCTGTTCCCGGACCTGTCTGCCGGTGCTCTTGAAGCCCAGGTTCAGCAGGTGCTGGAGCAAGAATCCCGAAAAGCCGTCAAAAACATACTCAAAACATGGGTTCCTGAGCGCATGATTCCATTGATGATGAAGCGTGCAGAGATCAGCGAAGACCTCACATTTCACCATTTCCCCAAAGGTATGTTAAATACATTAGTGGGGTTAATGAAGGATTTTACCTTCCGCGTAGACGGAACTCGTTCTCTCAAAGAAGCCTTTGTGACTGGCGGGGGAATCCACTTAAAGGAGATATACCCAAAAACTATGGAATCCAAGCTGCTGCCGGGACTATTCTTTTGCGGTGAAGTTTTGGATATTCACGGCTACACGGGAGGCTATAATATTACCGCTGCCTTCTCTACGGGGTACACAGCTGGCATGCATGCTGCAGAGTATAAAAACGCTCGCTCATGACTTGAACATAAGATGTTCATGGACCAATTCACGTTCCACATCACGAAAGTTTATTAAGAGCATGAAAAAACCTCGATCCCGCTATCTGTGGGGTATCGAGGTTTTTTTGAGATGTATGCAATCCAGAATCACTGTCACCAACAAGGCAAGCAGCAGCGTTGCCCATGTTGTATTTATGCCTTCACACTGCCCGAGAAACCATCGACTGAGTCATCGAATGTCGGATCTTCATCCCGGTTAGACATCACCTGTTCGGGATTGCCCCCCTGGATTCCGCTCGCATAACCTTCATTCCAATCTTCATTCACGAGATGAGCCGGAATAGATATATTCTGAAACTGATCCAATCCATCTGTTTCGGAGAGAAACACCGCACTTCCACCGTGTGACTGTACGATTTCCACAGCAGATAGCGTATCCTGTCGATCTGTAGGAATGTACAATTCAAGCGGTCCTGACTGGTATGGCTTATACCCAAGTTCCTCCAAAGTTGCCTGCGCGGCGAGCAACGCTGCATTGTCTGCAAAATGCACCTGAAGTTCACTATCATCCAACATGATTTTTTCCTCCTTGCGAGAGCTGATCCCTTACTTTCAAAATCGTAAGATCCGTCTCCTATAGCATGGTCAGTTACTTCATCTGATATGCTACTGATCAAGGAAGAATATCATCTAAGCCGATCGGATGTAACGAATCCAGCCTGTTATAGACAGGACGAACAGCCCGAATGCCACGACAGCCGCAGCCGTAACGATACCTTCCAGCCAGCCTAGCCAGGCTGCTCCCAGTGAAAATCCCATTAAAATCCCCAGCGGAACGAACAACATCCGTACCATGGTCACACCTGAACGATTTAACGCCTCCGAATCGTAGGATACGAGCTGAACATACTCCGAGGTTGCAAATACCTCCCAGGAGCGATAGAAAAGTACGCTCAACATGATGACCAACAAGCCACACACGATTATATTGACCGGGAAAGGTGGCAAAGCAACGGCAGCGATCGAAAGGCCGCCAAGCTGCAAGTACAATTTCATCGTTGATGAGTTACGAAAAAATGCTTTGAATGCCGTCTCGGCTGTCCGATTAGAGATCGTTCGATGACGCAGCAACTTACGCTGCTTGCGGAATATGATCGTCCGGGTGCGCGGCGCTTTCGGCTTAGTCACAGAACGACTCAGTAAAAGGGCGGTAAACTTTAGCCGTTCTCGTAAATCTTCACGCACATCGCCCTCAAAGGTTCCCTTCATCTCCAGCCTCATTCGGCCAACCATGATCAGAAGAAGGATTGCGGCCACAATGCCTGCAAGCAGTGTCCAGATGTGTCCATGCATCCAGGATGTTACCCCAATCATGATAATGCCCATCGCAATTGCCAAGGGGATCATGCGAAGCCAGCGTCTCCATCCGGTATAACGCACTTTCGTCATATGGAGTGCAATGACCTGGAATGAAGCTACTGTGCCAAACCAAATCGCTATTAGCGCGATATGGATAAAAGACATGTCATACACACGGGACCATAGTGGTGAGGTCAACGCCGTAATTGCAATCATTTTACTCAAATGCTGCAAACAAGCCCGGTAGATCCCCTGTTTCATCAATGTACGCATCCACAGCGACCGCGACTTCAGGAATAACACATCCGCTTCTTCTACAAATATAAGAATTCCACCTGTAAGCATAATGATGTCGATCAGCCCTGTCAGTGTAGGCAGCGTTAATCCGGTTGCCCAGGAGGGCAGCGGTTTGGACCATAAACTCACGTACCATCCGCTGAGATACAACAGACCCGGAATAAGCAAGTATACCCATACCGTCCAGTCTACTACCAGTTTCAGGTTTTTCAATTGTTCATTGAAGTGCTCCTTGCGTCTGCGTCTATATAAACTAAGTGGCGTATATGCTCGAGAGGTCTCCATCTTTCTCCCCCCTTCCCGGTTAGGATGTCAGTGTGTCAAAACAATCAAACAACGAGGCATCCGGCAAATCTGCGGCTGCACGGATTTCGTCCAGTGTTCCTTCGGCAGCAGAGCGCCCGGAATGAATAAGAATAAAACGATCACAGATTCGCTCAGCGGTATCCAGTACATGTGTTGACATAAGAACACCCGCACCACGGCGGCGCTCATCGTCCAGCAATTTTAGAAAATCCTTGGTTGCGCGTGGGTCCAGCCCGATGAAAGGCTCGTCCACAATATATACATCCGGCGAGGACAGGAAGCCGATCATCAGCATCATTTTCTGCCGCATCCCCTTGGAGAAACTGGCCGGAAGATCATTGCGGACGTGGTCCATGCCGAAACGAACCAACATCTCCTCCGCCCTGGCGACAAAGACCTCTTCTTCCATCTCATAGGCAGCCGCTGCCAGATCGAGATGTTCCCACAGGGTCATGTATTCATAAAACACAGGTTGTTCCGGAATATAGGCATAGCGTCCGTCTCCCCCAATGGTTACTTCATACTTCGCATGTTCAAGCAGGCCAAGTAATGTTTTGATGGTAGTGCTTTTGCCAGCCCCATTCGGTCCGATAATACCCACCAGCTCCCCCGGCGCCACGTGTAATCGGATGTTCCTTATCGTGGATTGACCCACCTCATATCCTGCTTCCGTAATATGTACGTCCAATATGGACTCCTGTGCGGCTGTATCTTTGTTTTCGATTTCCATATCATTCACTCCCTGTCCTGTCAGGTGCTTGTTCGGTTCTTTATTGATATTGTAATCGAGTTCGTGATGAATTGTTTGATCATTTTGAGCTTTTCTTTTCTATATTAAATGGAACAAAGATTATTTTACACTTACCACTCCGATGCCAGAACAACCTTCCGATCGCTGTTATCCTCAGATTTTTTTCATTCTCTTTTTCAAAGGAGAAAATCCGAGGATAAAGGCGAACGCTCCGCTTCTTCAGGTTATTTCTGTCCTCTCCGTTCTCGTGTAAATGTTTAGTTCAATTTATATAGATTATAAATTGGATTTAGATAGGAAATTAAAGAAAACAATAAATCATAGTAATAAATGACCTACTGTTTCTTTTCTTCGTTTATAGAAACGCAGTATGTACGAATAGTCGAGACTACTTCTTCAAAATTATATTTGTGATTCACCATATCAACGGTAAAGTCCTCAGCCATAGATTGTTTCATTTTGAGATGCAGATTGTTGTAACGCAGAAAGATAACCAATGCGGTAAAAGCAGTCCTTTTGTTGGCGTTGTGAAAAGGATGATTTTGCCCCAGGGATTCAAACAAGGCCGCCGCTTTTTGATATATCGTTGAATAGGCATCGTTAAAAAAAGCGGAAGACCTGGGTCGCAGCAGAGCAGATTCAAGCAGACCAGAATCCTTTACCCCGATCTGCTCCCCCGGACTGTAACGCTTTATCATGGCTACGTTGATAGCTATAACTTCTTGGACAGTCAAATATCGGATTTGGTTCATCTGTCTTTAAGACCTTTCAAAGTTTGGTCATATTCACCCATAACATCAGAGAGTGTGTCCATAAAATCACTACTGATTCCATTCGGTAGATTAACTTTTGTGGACTTTTTAATAACGATTTCTCCGTTGGATTGGTCTACCTCAATGTGAACCATATCTCCCTGCTCAAGTCCAAGTTGCTTTAAAGCATCTGTCATGGTCAAGCCCAAACTGTTACCAAATTTAGTTACTTTTCGTTCCATCTCATTCACCCTATTCATTCAGTATCCCTCCTTAATTATATTATTCAACTGTTATAACAATTATACTAGCACTTAATCCCCTCTATATAAATTCGAAATTTTAAGTATTCTTGTTGCCTGTTCCAGTAAAACGAAAAAAGCAGGGGTTCCGGAACCCCTGCTTCTTTATATTACAGTGAAAATCTCATATTACCGATTTGACTCCACCACAGTTGAAGTTTCGCTTTCTGCATCTGCATTTACATTCAGACCCAGATCCAATGCTCCACGGCTTTCGCTCGCGTAGCTGCTGCTATCTTTACGGTCGCGATCATTCACGCTATTGTTGCTTTCGGATTGAGCCCATGTTGCACTCTCGCCTTCAGCTTTCGCGTTCAGACCCAGATCCAGCGCTCCACGGCTTTCACTCGCATAGCTGCTGCTTTCGTTACGATCACGGTCGTTTACGCTATTGTTGCGTTCGGTTTGAGCCCATGTTGCGCTCTCTCCTTCTGCCTTCGCGTTCAGACCCAGATCCAGCGCTCCATGGCTTTCACTCGCATAGCTGCTGCTATCGTTACGATCACGGTCATTGACGTTGTTATTGCTTTCGGTTTGAGTCCGTGTTGCGCTCTCGCCTTCTGCCTTCGCGTTCAGACCCAGATCCAGCGCTCCACGGCTTTCGCTCGCATAGTTGCTGCTGTCATTACGCTCACGGTCTTTCACGCTGCTGTTGCGTTCAGATTGAGCCACGGTTGCACTCTCGCCTTCTGCCTTCGCGTTCAGACCCAGATCCAGCGCTCCACGGCTTTCACTCGCGTAGCTGCTGCTATCGTTACGACCACGGTCATTTACGCTATTATTGCGTTCAGTTTGAGCCCATGTTGCACTCTCGCCTTCTGCCTTCGCGTTCAGACCCAGATCCAGCGCTCCACGGCTTTCGCTCTCAGAGGTGCTGTTCACGTTCCGTTGTTCGCCGCTTCGTGAATAGTCGCTCATCGTTGTACTTTCTCCCGACACATTGGCATTGAGACCAAGGCCCAGGTTACCAGAACTGCTGCGTTCAGCAGTATGATCGGAAGAACGATCATTGTAACTGTTCATGCTCTCTGTGGATAGGCCGGCATTCAAACCGAGATCCAGATTTAATGCTCCAGATGCACTGGACGAACCTCCGTAGCTGCCATTGTTGCCATAACCTGCGTCACGGTGTCCTGACAGAAGAGATCCCAGCTCCAGTCGCAAACCTGCATTCAAATCCAGATTTCCGCTGCTGTTATTGCTATAGCTATCCGCGTAAGTTGCTTGCGAAGCTCCCAGCAATCCAGCGACCAACGTACCCGATAATACCGACAATTTTACCCAACGATTCACTTTTTTCATGATAATATACACTCCTTCTCCATTTTGGTTGAATTAACGCCATTGTGTTTGAGAGAAAGAGATATATTGCGGCGGCCGCCCTGGCGGCGCTTGTGACCATTGACTGAAACCATCCAGACGTTCCATCCTGAAAGCAAAACCGTAATCTGGTGTAGCCAGTCCGGAAGTTGCTCCTGGAAGTGCGGCGGCTGGAGCGGTTGATCCTCCACCAGTTACACCGGAGGAACCGGAGCTCCCACCTGCGGCAGCATTCGCTGCTCCAGGAGAAGTTGCCGTAACAGACCAATCCGTTGACCGTTCTGTACGCGGCTGCAATGGTGACGCCTTATTGGAATCATCCTCTAAGTTAACACCTTTGTTATTCTGCACTGGATCAATGACAGCTGGTTTAACTAAAGACTGATCCACCAGGAATTGCTCCTCATCTGGCAATACTGCATTTGAACTAGAATCCTTCTCCAGGTTAGATTCTTCTACAGGCACTGCCTGCGGAGTAGCAGGCTGTTGTGGACGTACTTCCGATTGCCAAGTGACGTCAATCACGTTGCCCGTAACATGCACAGCAGTCTGTCCATCTTCATCATCCTGCGATGAAACCTGATGTACTGACTCCGTTTTGCCGATTGTAGGCTTTTCAACGTTCGATGTATTAAAGACCGAACGCTGTTCCGGCGTAACAGTTGGTTTTTCAGGCTTCACATCCACTACAGGAATCGCTTCTACCGAAGGAAGCTGAACCTTACCTTTCGTCAGATCCACACGGGATGAAGAGACATTAACCCAAGTAACTTCAGGTACATCCACCTTCACGGAAGGCAATTCAACCTTGCCCTGCCGAAGATCTGTTTTCACAGCAGACGTCTCTGCCTTGATCACCTCGGGTACCTCTGCGGTAACACCAGGCAAAGAAGCTGTCCCTTCGTTCAGGTTTACCTCACTGCTCGATACATCCGCTTTTAATACCGTTGTATCCGCCTTCACAGACGGTAGTTCAACGGTTCCCTTGTTCGCATCAATGTCGATCTCTGATGTTCCTGCCGATCCAAGCGGCGTATCTACCTTCAGTTCAGATACACTCAGCTTGCCTGTCAATTTATCCGCTTTGATCGACGGAACTTCAACATCCAGTAATGGTGTGGATACAGATACCGACGGAGTCAGGTTCAACCCACCATCCGAATCTCTTGAAAACAAATTCAGCGATAAGCCACTGGACTTGTTAGCTGAAGATGCCTGAGAATCATCTGCATACACATGCGACGATCCCAGTCCTATAATCAGCGTCCACGCGAGTATAGCCAGTGGTATGCTTCCAAGACGAACAATCGATTTTGGTAACTTTACATTCAAGTTGCTTCACCCCCTTTCCGCTACTGCGTTGGTGGGAAAAGGCATATGAGTTTTCCCCTAAGATTAATTAGAATACAGGGATTTCTGCCTGTTCCTCATTAAACGTGAAGGCGTTTACTCAAACGTTTTTTATTCAAAAAGTTAAAATTTTAATGAAATTCTACCAAGAATTTCCCCATTTCCACCTCTGTAACCGAGGTATTTGCAAACTCGTTTCACTTACCAGTAATCATGGAGTTTGCTGCAAGACTCCCGTCCATGTCTTTCTTTTTTTGCCTGCGAATCACTACATAAGTCACGCCAAGCAGCGTCAGCAAAATGCCTGAACTGATAAAAGCCGGAATAACTCCGAATGAGGTCACCAGAAATCCACCTACCACCGGACCCATGATGTTACTGGCCGTCATGATGCTGCCAACCGTTCCAAACACACGGCCCGTCTTGGATTCAGGCGTTTGCTCCTGAAGTAGAATTTGGAACGGAACAATGGCAAACCCAACCCCCACACCTGCCAAGGCAAATAACGATATCAGCAGCAAATTAGCGCCAAGACCAGCATGCGGCCATACTCCTACGATCATGCCTACTCCACCAATGACAAGACCCATCAATGATGTTCCAAGACCCATCTTGATTACATGCCCCGCCTTCTTCCACTTCTGAACACTCATCGCTGCAATTAACGTTCCAACACCGCTAGCCGCGACACACCATCCAAGCAGATCACTTGAAATACCAGGAAGCTGTCTGAACAGGACTACCGTCTGGGAATCCGCAAATTGCAGAAACAGAAGGGCTGAGGCAAGCAGGACTAAAGAGGTACCCACATGAGGAAGAGATGCGAGCATGCGGATGCCTTCCATTGTATCTTTCATAAACGTAGCTTTTTTACCTGCTGGAGCAACACCTGCTGTCTCTTCCCTTACTTGTTCTACGTTCTGATTCACAGATTGGATCACTCGTGCTCCAGGAATCCATAGCAAAATAATGCCTGAGATCAGAAAGGACGCGGAATCCAACACGAAACACCAGGTGATCCCAAAAGCGGCAACCAACAGCCCGCCAAGAGCCGGGCCGATAATTTTGGACATCTGTTCAATCACCGAGCTGATGGACACCGCCTGCCCCAATTGCTCCTGGGGTACAATTTCCTTAAGCTTGCCGTTCTTGGCTGGTGAGAACACCACATCGAATAAAGACTTGAGAATAAGCAATACATACATATGCCAGATTTGATCGGCAAAAATGAGCCCTCCAACGATCACAATTCGCGCACCGTCTGCACCGATCATCAGCCACTTACGATTGACCCGGTCCGCCAGCGCCCCTGCAAATGGACCTGTAAGCAAGACAGGCAAAGCTGCACAGAGCGTGGTGAACGTAATCTCCCACGGCGTGGCATTCCAGCGAATGCCCACCAGCGTAAGGATCGCAAGCAGGTGCAGCCAGTCTCCCAAATTGGAGATAGCCTGCGCAGCCATCAAAGTGATAAAAGATCGATTGTGCTTCAGGGGTCTTCGTTCCTGCATCGTTAATCCATTTGCCATCATTCTTCTCCTCCGCCCTCAACCCATTCATGATATGAATTTATTATAGAGAGCAGGCTGAGCTCCCACCTCCTGCCAGAGACGGAGAGTACGCGCTACCTTCAGGATGATTTTCCCATTACTTATTTTCAAATCTCTCATGATTGCTGACTATAAAAATTGAACTAAACATTTACACAAGAACGAAGAGGACAGAAATAACCTGAAGAAGCGGAGCGTTCGCCTTTATCCCCGGATTTTCCCCTTTGAGAAAGGGAATCCAAAAAAAATCTGGGGATAACAGCGATCGGAAGGTTGTTCTGTCAGCGGAGTGACAAGTGTAAATATTCATTAGTTCAATTTATATTGACGAAAAATGATTAAATTTTAATTGCTAAAAATGCAAATCTTGTGACATATCGCATGTTTTTCGTGCAAACAGATGTTTACAATAGAAATATGGCGAACCTCTGAATCGTCAAATGTAAATTCATCAACTCCAATAAATCTGAAAAGGCGGGATCAGTATGCTGGAATTACAGGAAATCGGAACCGAACGTTCTCTTCATCTGTACCGCACCTTGGCCCAGACATTTAAGAGCGTGAATGAACACGCTGTATCCGGAAGCAAAGTGCATGGCTTCAACCCCACCGCTTACGGGGTGCTCGAAGTGTTATATATGAAAGGAGCACAGCCCATTCAACAAGTCGGTGCACAGCTTCTGCTGCAAAGCGGGAATGTCACTTATGTCATTGACAAGCTGGAGCAAAAGGGACTTTTACATCGAAAACACTGTCCTCAGGATAGACGCATCATTTTCGTAGAATTGACCGAGGAAGGCCAGCGTACGATGGATGACATCTATCCAGGCTACGCACACAAAATAGATCGTGCTGTCAGCGGTCTGAGCGAAGATGATAAAACATTGCTCTCTGAGCTGTTGGAAAGGCTTGCACTCGGTGCGGATCGTTTATCCGCAAACGGCTAAGACCAGCCCCATATCACCTGATCCAAATTAAAAATAACCGGTTCGCCTAAATAGGCGGTACCGGTTATTCGTATTGTTAATCAAAGGTACAGAATCCACATCAACACCGTGAGGGCAGCGACAACCAATCCACCCGCAATCAGCAAATCGACAATGTAACTGGACAGACCTGAACGGCTGTGACCCTCAATCTCCCTCTGAGTCTCTTCGTACTTGCTTTTGGCTTCATCTTCCTTCGACGAATTCAGATTATTGGGAAACATCATCCTCACCTCTACTCCCAATGAGATATCTATATTATCCTGTGTTGGTCTGCTCCTGCTTACGGACTCTATTCAAAATCCATCCCAGACCTGATTGCCACAGCAAAAAAACAAAAGATGTTATTACTACGTATTGATAAGGGCCAGCATACTGAAAGGCATCCATTTTGTACACAAAGATGGAGAACAACAGCGCACTGCCTACACCAAGAAGAAAATAAGCTACGATTGTATATATTACCTTGGATACAGGTCTGTTCATTTTCAGGGAAGCAAGCACACTGTCCGCAACTAACGATAAAGGCAGGATCAGAAACAGAAGAAGAGCCAAGTTGATAAGAATGCTTATGATCAATGTATACCAGATGGGATAGTAATATGTATGTTCCGCTCGTTCCGCCAAGGGAACATATTTCATGAGTCCGACAACTAGGGTAAGCGAAATACATGTCAGATTGACTGCCAGCAGCTTGATTGGAAAGGGTATTAACCAGAATGATTGCAGCGATTGCTTACTCATGTTAACTCGCCTCCCATTCCATTATTGTAAATTATAGATAATCCCTTCTAGAAAATAATAAACAAAAAAGCAGCCGAGAAACAGCTGCTTGATCCAAATAATTATTCATTTTACTTCGTTTAATTCCCTGAAGCTTGTGCTTGTGGCGGAGCATCTGCATTTTCGGGAACGATTAACCGTTTGCGCAAGGCCAGTGTCGTTACCCATGAGATAATGGCAATGACAAACATGATGACGAACAAGGAATGCAGACTTCCTTCCAACACGTTACGCAGTAGCGCCCATTTGTCATCCGACAGAGCAGCTTCCGTATGCGGAGCAAGCAGTTGATTCAGATCCCCATCCGAGATCCCCGCTTCCGCCAGATGCTGTTCGCTCGACAACGTTGATATTCGGTAATTCAACCATGTGCCGAAGGCTGCTGCACCAATGGTTTGTCCGAGCGTACGCATAAAGGTATGTAGCGCCGTCGAAGATCCACGCTCTTTATACCCAACCGACGACTGTGAAATGATCGTGAATATCGTAAAAGCAAATCCGAATCCGAGTCCGTAAATAAAGGTCAAAATAAACAGTACGGCTTGGGGTGATGTTCCACCGACCAGGAAGAGTCCACCCGATCCAATGGCAATCCCGGTTAATCCAATCACCGCTGTTAAGCGTGATCCAATTTTCATCAGCAGACGGCCGGCAAGTACACTACCGATCAGCCAGCCAACAGACATCGGTGCAAGCAACAACCCTGATTCGGTCGCGTTACCGCCCCGAACCCCCTGTACCCAAAGTGGCAAATAACTGGTTAGGCCAATCATCAGAGTACTGGTCAGTAGTCCGGCGATATTCGCCACCCGGATGTCCCGAATACGGAATAGATGGAGAGGTACCATCGGAGCCTGGGCTCTTTTTTCCACCACAAAAAATAAAATCATAAACAAAATAGCCACGATACTCAATCCCACAATAATAGGAGAACTCCAGGCATAATACTGTCCACCTGCGGACAATACAAAGAGCAATGCTGTGATGCCGACGGTAAAGGTCAACGCACCCATATAGTCAATTTTCGCGGTACGCGGAGACATTTCTTCCTTCAAATAACGGAATACAAACCACATCGCCAGCAGTCCGAACGGCAAATTAAACCCAAAAATCCACTGCCAGCCCAGATTGTCAACGAAATAACCGCCCAGCAGCGGTCCGGCCAGAGATGAAATGCCCCACACGGAGCTAATCCAGCCCTGTATTTTGCCCCGTTCTTCAAGGCGATAGATGTCACCAATGATCGTAAACGTAACAGGCACAACCGCACCTGCACCAATCCCTTGAATCGCTCTAAAAATAATCAGTTGCTCCATGTTCTGCGAAAGGCAGCACAGAAGCGAACCCAGTAAGAATAAGGCACAGCCAATCAGGAATACTGGCTTTCGTCCGTATAGATCACTGATTTTGCCAAAAATCGGCGTGCTCACAGCCATCGTTAACAGATAAGCAGTGAAAATCCAGCTCAACAGCTGCACACTTCCCAACTCACTGACAATGGTTGGCCCTGCCGGACCAATTACTGTACCTTCAATTGCAGACAAAAAAGTCGCCAGCAGCAATCCCGCCAGGATGAAACTGCGGTTCAAACCTCCGGTTGTATTCACACAAACCCTTCTCTCTTCAATTCTCTATATAATTTGGAACATTGATTTACACAGCCCACTACGAACCAGAACAACCTTTCGATCGCTGTTATCCCCAGATTTTTTTCATCCCCTTCAAAGGGAAAATCCGGTGATAAATGCGAACGCTACGCTTCTCCAGCTTTGTTCTGCCCCTTCGTTATTGTGTAAATTTCAATGTGAAAAAATTATATATTGTTTTCTCTATTTATCTCTCTTACGCAAAAACTCATCGTATAACAATGAATACATCACCATATCCTTATATCCGGTAGACGTATGCTGCACCTGACGCAGCAGGCCTTCCCGCGTGAAACCGCGGTTCGTCAGAAACTCTCCCGAAGCGAGATTACGCGGATCAACCAGCGCTTCAATCCGATTGAGCCCCATCGTCTCATACCCAAACGGTAGCATAACCGAAAATACTTCCGTCATATAACCGTGACGCCAGTAGTCGCGCCCAAGTTCATAACCGATCTCCCCACGGAATGCGCCTTCAAGTTGCCATGTGTTATATCCGCAACTTCCGATGAGCCGGCCCGTTTCCTTGAGTTCAATGCCCCAGCGAATCGCCTCCTCTTCTCCTGCCATTTGGTTCAGCAGCCCAATCATATCCGCAGCCTCACTTGTCCCAATCATGGGCGCCAAATTCATATACCGGGTCACCTCCCGGTCTGACCAGCAAGCGAACATCTGGGCCGCATCCCGGCGGCGCATTTTGCGTAGACGCAGCCTTTCTGTCTCTAGTTCGGGAATTCTCCCTTTGCATTTATACATGAAAAGACACTCCGTTCCGATCTATCCCACAGACCTCATATTCAATAGCCATCTAACCATAACCTGCACCGAATGGCAACTGTTCAATCATCGTAATTACGTCAAAAAACCGGGCCACTTCCGCTCCCGGTCTTGTTGTACGTATGGATCAACTCAAGTTTGCATCCTATTTCGGGACACCTTATCCCAATTTGGTCAGGCTGTAGACGTCTTCTTGCCCGTCCCCAGCAGCTCCTCACTAACCCGGCCGAACACGGCTATGATTTCCTTAAACTCCTCAATGCCAGTCCCGGTAAGGCTCCATTGATCTCCATGGGCGGTTAGGAAGTTCTCCTGTGTCAGATGCTCAAGCTCCTGCTTGATCTCCCGTTCTCCAACGCGATATCCCCGTTCTTCCAATAGAGGCAGTGCGTCGCTAACGGTTAAATCCTGTTTTTGGGCTAGATATAGAAGATGAATTCGTACAAAAAGATTCTGTACCTCTGCATGCATAAGCCAAGCTCCTTCCCGGGTTGTAGCCCGCCGTGGTTGCTAAGTATTTACCCCACGCAGGAAGATGAGAAACAGGAGGAATATTCATGCCTGACCTGCCCTTTCCGAAATCCTCCGCTTGACTAACCGCATGCTCTGCACTATCTTGAAAATAAGTACCATTTTTGCTCGGGAGGGTGATTCATCATGTTTCAAGCTGTTTCTTATGAAGGAACACGAAGCGAGCAGCAAACCGCCGTCCTGGGACAGTTAAGTGCTCTGATCCGCGATGAACCTAGCGATATTGCCAATCTGGCAAACGCTGCGGCGTTGCTCAATGTATTTATGACCGATACCAATTGGGTCGGATTCTATCTGTATGATGGAAAAGAACTTGTACTCGGTCCATTCCAGGGACTTCCTGCCTGCATCCGTATTCCACTTGGACGCGGTGTATGCGGCACTTCTGCTGCGGAACGACGTACGATGGTCGTTGAAGATGTTCATGCCTTTCCAGGCCATATCGCCTGTGATGCCGCATCGAACAGTGAAATCGTTGTACCCATTATCAAAAACGGCGAATTGTACGGGGTGCTCGACATCGATAGCCCGCTCAAAAACCGTTTTGACGATGAAGACCGCGTCTTCCTGGAAAAGGCGGTAAGCCTGATTACAGAGCAGCTGGAGTTATCCTAACTGCCTGAAGTAAGGTCTTAAGCCGATGGAGAGTTCATCGGTTTTACGATGATATGCAATAACAAAGAGCGCACTCCTCCTAGAGGATCTGCGCTCTTTGTTATGATTATTTTTCTTCACACCCATGTTCTGCTCGCCCATGATACTTTATGCATCTAGGATAAATCCTGTTCCGCCTTAATCATCATCCCATCTCGTAAAAACTCGGCCAACTTGGGGTGGTAACCATCATACATCTGGCGAAAATTTTTGTGCTCGACGTACAGATTGCCCAGATCACGGTAAATCTCTGCCGTTGGGGTGTAATAATCCTTGATCCAATCGAGATGTCTGCCAATAATCTGCTGTACTTCCGAACTGGCGGGTTCTAACCCATCCTCAATAGCGCCCTGCAAGTCCAAGTGAATCCGGTCAATCTTCGCCTGTGAATCGAGAAAATCTTCCTTCGACTTCATCTCCTGACCCTCAGGCAGTGTGGATGACTCCGGGGTATTGGCGCTGTACTTCTGACTGGCCTCTGTCTGCAACTGTTCATAATAGTCATTCTTTGCCGCATGGTCAGAGGTCGTTTCATTCAAAAGCTGGTGACGCCCCTTATTCGAAAAACCAGCGTACAGTTTGTACTCATCCAGTTCCTGCTCTCCACGTAAATAGGAGATGGTTTTGTCCAGTGTCTGAATCATTCCGTGCAGATGAAGTGCCTTCTCCAGCATCTCGATCCGATGCTGCTGCATAATACGGATCATGTCACGGGGAGTATCCCTGAGCATGGGGCCGATCTCTTCCTCCTCCATGCCTACTTCTTTACAGAACAGAATCTGCTGTAGTCTCAGCAGCTCAGGCTTCTCATAGTAGATACCCTCATCTTGACCCACGAAGGCTGGATTCAGCAGACCTGTCTCTGCGTACTGTCCCAATTCACTCAGACTTACACCGGACATCCCGGATACATCAACCATGGAATATGCCATTTGAATACACCTCCTGTCTCGCCTGTAACTCCTAGGTTCAGGCTTGTTCATACTGCATTTTATTTAAATTCAAGTGAGATATTATAAGACTTTCAACAATTCTGTACCCCAGTAATCCGTTCATTTCTCTGGATGGATACACAACGCTTCAGTGATATGAACGGCATGTATTTGTAGATTTGCGGTATGATAAGTATTTATACCCTTCTCATCAGATGTGAACCCGAGGTTAATAAAGAAAGGCTATGTATTTTTTTTACGGTAAGGACTGGATGTAGAAAAGAAAAAAATCCTGCACCCACTAACTTGGGCACAGGATCACCTTGTTCTATTTCATCTCGAATATCCGCTCGTCCTATGAGTGGATATTTAATTCTTGTTAAACATAACAAACTTCAATTCGGTCATTTCCTCTACGGCATATTTGACACCTTCACGCCCCATCCCGCTCTGCTTCACACCGCCATAAGGCATATGATCTACACGGAAAGTGGGAATATCATTAATCATCACGCCGCCAGCTTCGATGTGGTCCGCTGCATGCAAAGCAGTATGAATATCATTGGTGAATACACCCGCCTGAAGCCCATAGATGGAATCATTCACATGCTCAATGCCTTCTTCAACCGAATCCACCGTATTAATGACAACAATCGGGGCAAAGACCTCCTGACAAGACACCTTGGCATCACGAGGAACGTTAACAAGCACAGTTGGACGCAATACGCCTCCCTCAGCTTCACCGCCTGCTGCAACCTTAGCGCCTGCCTGCTTGGCCTCATCAATCCAATCCAGTGTACGCTGTACATCTTTGGAAGTGATGAGCGCAGAGACAACGGTATCCGGATTCAACGGGTCTCCAACCACGACTTTTTGGGCTGCTTCAGCAAAACGACGAATGAACTCATCCGCGATCGCGCTGTGCACATAAATCCGCTGCAGCGAGATACATACCTGACCTTGGTAAGTAAAAGCCCCGGTCACACATCTCGGTACCACGTTGTCCAAATTGGCATCCGCGTCTATAATGACGGCTGCATTTGACCCCAGCTCCAATGTTACGCGTTTCAGTCCGGCTTTGCTGCGAATGCTGGTACCTACAGCGGGGCTGCCTGTAAACGTAATATGGGCCACGTCAGGATGCTCTACAAGTACATCACCAATCGTTTTGCCGTCACCGCTCACCACATTCAATGCGCCATCCGGTAATCCCGCTTCCTGAAGCAAATTGGCAATATAATACGAAGACAACGGCGTCTGCTCCGCAGGCTTCAATACAATTGTATTGCCTGCTGCCAGCGCCGGTCCTACTTTGTGAGCCACCAGGTTCATCGGAAAATTAAACGGCGTAATCGCTCCAATAACGCCCAAAGGCTGCCGCATCGTGTAGCCTACACGTCCTTCTCCGCCTTTGGCTGCGTCCATGGGAACCGTCTCTCCTGTAAGCCGCTTGGCTTCCTCTGCGGCGAAACGATACGTTTCCACCGTACGGTCAACCTCGGCGAGTGCCGCAGTAATCGGCTTCGCTGCCTCCAGTGCAATTATCCGTGCTGCTTCTTCCTTCCGTTCTTCCAGCAGGGTGGACAGCTTGTAAAGGATATCTGCACGCTGGTAAGCAGGCATTCTGCGCATCTCTTTGCCCGCCTGAACTGCGGCGGCAATCGCGGCTTCCACTTCCTCAGCTGTCGCCGAGGACACGTCTGCCAGTGTTTCTTTCGAGTACGGTGCCTGAAGTGCTATATAGTCTACTGATTCGGTGGGCTTGCCCCCGATGAACAGATGTTGTTTTTTCATTGTTGTATCCTCCATTCATGTTTAACGCAGAGTTTTCCCATACCTATTTATACACCACTTTAGCATCATCAACACAAGAAAGTCATACCACTATTTGACAGTCATCACCGGACATCCTGCATGTTTCAAGACGCCGTGGCTGACACTGCCCACGACGATTTCAGCGAGCATGCTTTTTCCGGCCGTTCCCATCACAATGAGATCACAGTCTCTATCCTTCGCTACACGGCCGATCTCATTCACGGGATCACCAGCAATCAGCAATGTTTCATAATGAACAGAACGAGCGGCTAACAATTCATTAACGGGTTGTATGATATGCTGCCCTTCTTCAGCGATCCGCGCTTCCAGATCTACACCCAGTGCGGGCTCATTTAGCGAGATCGAAGGATTAACATGTACAATAATCAAGGAAGCCGTTTGTTTCAGACTTTCTGCCAGAACAACAGCTTGCTCCAGAGCTTTGTGTGCATGGTCCGACCCATCGACAGCAACCAATATTCGTTTCAGCATTTTCCATTCCTCCTGTTCATTAATGATGCGTAATGGCAGCATCGATATCACGCAGATGTCTGCGGCGTACCAGAAGCACAACGACCCCAATCAGAACCATCAATGCGCCAAAATAAAACGGTGTCTCCGGCAGGAACCACTCGGACAATTTACCAGCAAGCCAAGGTGCCAACGCACCTCCAAGGAACCGGACAAAGCTGTATGCAGCCGATGCCACAGAACGTTCAACTGGTGCAGCTTCCATAACTGCCGTCGTAATTAATGTGTTGTTGATCCCAAGGAAAATCCCGGCCACAATAACGGCCACAATAACCGTTGTGGATGATCCCATCACCGTACCCACAGCCATCACCAGCAAATCTAAGGCGAATAGGGTCAGCATGACGCTCATGGAAGGAACCGATCCGAATCGACGTTGCAGTCTTGGTGCAACAAATACAGACGTAATTGCCAGCATCAAACCCCAACCGAAGAATACATAACCAAGTCCGTGCTCATCCAGATTCATGACATAAGGTGAATAAGCCATCAAGGTAAAGAAACCAAAGTTATACAGGAAGGCGGTAATCGCCAATGTTTTCAATGAAGGATAACCCAGAGCCTTGAACGGATCGGACAAGGAACTGCGTGTTTTGGGTTTGGCCATCTTAGGCAGCATAAACGTAATACTGATAAAAGCAATCGCCATCAGAACAGCTACACCAAAGAACGGGCTACGCCATGAGATGGAACCCAGTTCACCACCGAGCAATGGACCAACGGCAATCCCCAGACCAAGCGCTGCTTCGTATAAAATAATCGCTTTGGCTGTCCCCGAAGTGGACAGTCCTACAATAGCGGATAATGCGGTTGCGATGAACAGGGCATTCCCTAGTCCCCAACCACCACGGTAACCGACGAGAGCACCTACAGTGTCAGAGGTCCCGCCGAGGAAAGAGAAAACAATGATCAGCAAAATCCCGCTGAGCAGTGTCCACTTCACACCAATCCGGCTGGATACAACACCTGTAATCAGCATGGCTACCCCGGTAACCGCGTTATAACTTGTAAACAATAAAGATACCTGGCTTTTGGAAGCATGCAGTTGATCTGCAATCGCAGGCAAAATCGGGTCAACCAATCCTAGTCCCATAAAGGAGATAATACAGGCGAAGGCTACTGCCCATACCGCTCTGGGCTGGGATAACAGACCTCCACGGGATGACGGCAATTCGTCAGGTAATGAGGGTTCTCTTTTCATATGTGATTCCTCCTGGTTCATGATTTATGTTGTGAAACAAATTGTGAAAAAGAATGAAATTCTCATCATTATTTTCAGAAATTTAGGAAAGAAAACGGCACAAATGACACCGGATCTTCCGGTGCTAATCGTGGAATACTCAGTTATGTGTCGTTCTCGTGCCCTTCTAATCGTCGAATGCCGTTCTGGACCCGTTCACGCAATTCCTCAAGTTCCTCCTGAACGGCGTGAATGCTCTGAAGTTTCTGCTCGATCAGTTGCAGCTGGTCATCCAACGTCGTTTCCATCTTGGTGAGTTTTTCGATCCGCTCTCTCACTTCAGTGGTCTGCTGGTAGTCAAAACGCTGTTCGTTCAGCGCATCCGCCGTTGCCACATAGGTATGTAGCTCCTGAAGCGAGAAACCCAGCACTTCCTTCGCCCGAACCACCTTTTTGAGATAATCTATATCTTCCCGGGTGTATAATCGTGTGCCCCCGTCCGTCCGCTGAGGTGAAGGCATAACACCGATCTCTTCGTAATACCGAATGGTACGCTTGGTCAAACCACATTCCTTGGCTACGTCATCGATTTTATATAAACTCATTTCCTTCACCTCACTTTTATATGTCTATAATGTTATGTATATAATTATATATATTATTAACGTTAACGTCAACGTTAGATTTTTGGCTCGAATATGTAGTATGTCTCAAACAAGGATAAATTATCACAGTGTTAATTTTTAAAATACGTTGTTAAAAGCAGTTATCTGTTATCCTCCGCCTCTATAAGATGCAAAAAAGATCCGCTCGCGCGGATCTTCGTTCAGGTGCGATTTCACATTGTGCCTCTATGCGCCTTGCTTCTTCTGTCCCTGTTGCTGGACACGCTGCATTTCCTTCAAGCGGCCTTCAACCTTAGTAAACAGTCGTACCGTATAGAACACAACAGCGAAGAGACTCAGAACCAATGCTTGTACATCGGTAAACCAGAAACCGAGAATACCAAACACCGTAATAATCACACCAAACTGCATCATCAGATTGGCGCTATATCGTTGTGCTTCTTCCCACAATTCCGGGTTACTCATCGCGCGCGGGGTGCGGTAACCATATATGCCATTAATTTTTTTCGGCGGTTTTTTGTAAACCATTAACCCCAATACGAAATAACATACACCGCATATCAAACCAACAATTGCTCCTGCCACAATGTCCTCCCCTAACTCCATTAAAAATACACCACAGATATTAAAACAAAAAAACGGCTCTACGTATATACGAAGAGCCGTCCGGATCGTTTCGTAAAACTTAGATGTCCTTCACCCGTAGTACACGCATGGCATTAAGGACAGCCAGCACGGTCACCCCTACATCAGAGAATACTGCTTCCCACATGGTGGCAATTCCGAACACACCCAGTAGCAGGAAGATCGCTTTGACACCCAACGCAAAACCTATATTTTGCCAGACAATAGTTCGTGTTCGTTTTGCAATCCGGATCGCACTTGCCAGTCTGGATGGTTCATCCGTCATGAT
Organism: Paenibacillus sp. GL_099_B; assembly: GCF_057835695.1. NCBI lineage: Bacteria > Bacillati > Bacillota > Bacilli > Caryophanales > Paenibacillaceae > Paenibacillus > Paenibacillus sp. GL_099_B. Next base: position 678,874 of record NZ_CM174430.1, on the reverse strand, counting down.
GACAACGTCTGCCGCTTCAATTGCGGCATCCGAACCAAGTCCACCCATCGCTACACCAACATCGGCACGCGCCAGAACTGGTGTATCGTTAATGCCATCACCGACAAACACCATTTTCTCCTTCGGTGATTTAGCAGCTTCGAGGCCCTCCAGCTGTTCGACTTTATGCTGTGGCAACAGCTCAGCGTATACTTCATCGACACCCAGCTCACGCCCTACAGCTTCACCAACAGCCTTGGCATCCCCGGTCAGCATCACTGTTTTGCGGATACCGAGCTTCTTGAGTGCCTGAATGGCTGCCGCTGCATCATCCTTCACCTCATCGGCAATGATCAAGTGACCGACATACGAACCGGATTCGGCAACGTGCACCACCGTGCCTACGGTTTGTGGAGTCGTGTAGGAGATACCTGCCTGCTCCATCAATTTGGCGTTACCAGCAAGCACTTCACGTCCATCCACACTGACCTTGATGCCATGTCCAGCTATCTCATCGTAATCGGCGACACCCTGGGTCCGGATATCTTTTGCCCAAGCTGCGCGAATGGATTCAGCAATCGGATGATTGGAATGGGCTTCGGCAATTGCAGCAAGCTCCATCAATTCATCTTCCGTACGCCCACCTTCAGGACGGATGGCTGTTACTTTGAAAACACCTTTGGTTAGTGTACCCGTTTTATCAAAAACAACGACTTTGACATCGTTCAAGGCTTCAAGGTAGTTACTTCCTTTGATGAGTATACCGTTACGCGAGGCAGCTCCGATGCCCCCGAAAAAACCAAGCGGAATGGAAACGACCAGCGCACACGGACAAGAGATCACGAGGAAGACCAGTGCACGATAGATCCAATCGGCGAATGTCGCACCACTGAGCATCAGTGGCGGAACGAGCGCAATCAATGCGGCCAGGATGACAACAACCGGCGTGTAATACCGGGCGAATTTGCTAATAAAATGTTCCGTTTTGGCTTTGCGGCTGCTCGCATTCTGCACCAGGTCCAAAATTTTGGATACAGTGGATTCACCAAATGTTTTCGTTACTTCAATGGTCAACATCCCGTTTTTGTTCACGAACCCACTCAGTACATCACTGCCGGGTTCCAGTTCACGCGGAACTGACTCACCTGTCAGAGCGGAAGTGTCCACCATGGAACGACCTGACTTAACGATCCCGTCCAGAGGTACCCGCTCACCCGCTTTAACCACGATGCGATCTCCAATGCGCACTTCTTCCGGAGAAACCCGCTTGGTCTCTTCTCCTGCACCAATCAACATATTGGCATAGTCCGGGCGAATATCCATAAGCGACTGGATTGACTTCCTTGAGCGATTAACCGCCAGCCCCTGAAACAGCTCACCAAGCTGATAGAAGAGCATAACCGCAACACCTTCGGGGTATTGACCAATGGCAAAAGCACCGATGGTAGCCACGGACATCAGGAAGTATTCATCGAATACCTGACCGCGAATAATATTTTTGAACGCCTGGAGAACGATATCTCCCCCTGCGATCAGATAAGCGACAACATAGAGTGCAAGCTGCGCCCACCCTTCCAGCGGAGACCAGATCGCAGCTGCCATCAGAATGGAGCCTGCCGCCAAGCGTGCCAGCAACACCTTTGTCTGTCCAGCGCCATGTTCATGCGAGTGTCCGGCATGAGCGTCATGGTCGTGACTGTCTGCATGACCGTGATCGTGTCCGGCAAGACTTCCCTGATGATGCGCGTGATCTTGATGATGGCCGTGGTCATGATCATGCGTTCCATGTGCATGATCATGGTCATGGGAGTGACCAGCATGATCGTGCCCACTCGGAGTATGTTCATGCGTGTGAGTCCCGCTGTCTGTATGCGCCTGCACATTGCGGTTGGCGTGATTTATTGAATCAGCAGCACCACGACTGCCTTGTGATGATTTACCTTTTTCCGAAATACGAATATGCGGCTCCAGCCGAAGCACTTTGCGTTTCGCTTCTTCCACCACCTGCTCATCCATATCGGATGTGGTGTGCATGGATAAGGTTTTGGTCACAAAATTGACCGAGCAATCGGTAATGCCTTTAATTTTTTTGACGCCATTCTCAATCTTCAATGCACAGTTCGCGCAATCCAATCCATCCAGCAGCAGTTCCCTTTTCACCTGTTCCTGTCCGGTTCCCATGTGAACTCTCCCCTTTGCAGTACGTAAAGCTTGATTATTTTCCGTAATTTTTTTATGTTACAATCAATATATGAGCAATCATTCATATGTTTTGTTAACCCTATTATATGCACGCTTAAACACGAGTGTCAACAATTCCAGTTGATTTTTCATACAAAATATGCTAATAGTAATCATTTCGCTTTAGACGTTTTTTGGATATAATAGGCTTATCGAAGAACATTTGATCAAATCAAAGGTTGAGTTAATATAGGTGGTGATAGGAAATGGAACAACCGGTTAAAGCTCCAGCCGAATGCGACGCGGCCTGCTCTGGAACAGAGGCTGACGTGCAAACCATTCGTGCTTCTCTCATGGATCGCGAGACCTCTTCGGAGATGGCTGATTGGTTCAAGGCTTTCAGCGACCCGACACGGCTTCGTATTATTGATGCGCTGTTGCAGAAGGAATTATGTGTGCACGATCTGACGGTGCTGCTCGATATGGGACAGTCGGCCATTTCGCACCAGCTGCGATCACTCCGTAACATGAGAATTGTCAAGCGGCGTAAAGAAGGCAAGACCGTTTATTATTCTCTGGATGATGCACACATTGAGCAGATCTTCCTGCAGACGCTTCAGCATATTAAACATAGCTAGGCATTAGCCTGCCTGTTCACACAACAGAACCCCCGCCTCTCGGCTGTTAGCCGATGGACGGGGGTTCTGTTAATTAAGGGCACCGTTTTGCCAGAAAAGGAAGTTTATCATGGATCTAGCCACGGATATGCCCACTCCAGTTACAATAGATTGTTATTCTTCGGATCATACAGGCCGGATCTTTCCTTGAACCAGTTGAAGATATGCGACACACATACTTTCAGCACCGCGTATCCTGGAACGGCCAGCAGAATGCCCACTACACCGAACAGATTACCTGAAGTCAGGATGACAAAGATAATGGTAATGGGGTGAATTTTAAGCGTTTTGCCCATAATCTGAGGTGAGATGAATTTACCCTCAATTAATTGCACGACCGTCCACACCGCTACCATCTTCAGCAGCATGAGCGGAGAAGTGACCAGAGCCACGATCAACGCAGGCGTTATCGCGATTGCAGGTCCCAGGTACGGTACAACACTGGTGAAGGATGCAATAATCGCGAGAATCAGCGCATAGTCCAGACCAATAATCATATAACCAATGTAGAGCAGAATACCAATGCAGAAGCTGACGATAATCTGTCCACGAATGAACGAACTTATCTGGTGATTGATATCTTCCAGCACATGCATTGCACCTGTACGACTCTTGATTGGCAGGAAAGACAGAATTTTCGATGGAAGCTTCTTGCCGTCTTTCAACAGATAGAACAGGATAAACGGAACCGTTACAATGGATAACACCGTCTCGGTGAACGCTCCGAGGAATCCGCCCAATTTGGTCCAGGTCGAGTTCAGAATTTCAGTGGCTTTCTGGGAGATTGTGCCCCACCAGTCCTGAGAATTCAGATTCACTGTCTCCTGGAACTGACCGAACAGCTTGCTACCCGTAAGCTCCTCAAACTGATGTTTAACCGTCTCACTGTACGTTGGGAAGTTTTCAATCAGTCCCACAATCTGATTACGTACGACCGGAATGACCGCCAGCACGACGACTGTCAGAATACCCCCGATAGCGAGATATAAGATCAAAATGGACCAGCCGCGCTTGATCTTCCACTTTTCCATCACATCCACAATCGGATTCAGCAGGTAATAGAGAATACCCGACAGAATAATCGGCAGCACAATCGTCTTGATCAGTACCGCCAGCGGGTGCAAAACAAAGGATACTTTGGTAAGAACCATCACGTTCAGTCCTACCAGCAGCAAAATTAACAGAAAAAGGACAAACTTATTATTCAAAAAAAATCGTTTAAACCGATCTGGCCAGATGCGGGGTTGCTCGGGTTGCTCCATAGGCGTGTCTTCCTCTCTTATGTATCCTTTATCAAAGCATAAGCTGTAAACCTGCATGTTTCTTGACTGCGCATAAAGTTGCTTGTACAAGCCAACATATGTATAACACACTGAGTTTATACGTATGGCGCTGTTTAACCGTTTCAAATTAGACCAGTAAGTTCATTTTACCCTAAAAAGAACCTTCTGCCCCATACGTCTCCTTTGAAAAATATCCCTACCAAAAAACGGCTCGCCTCCGAAGAGACAAACCGTTAATATCTCAGCGGCATTCGAGCCTTATGTTCACGTCCGCTGTTACGTTTATGCTTTTGTTTATGCTTTTCCCGCAAGTTGAGCGATCAGCTCGTACGAGTGTAGGCGTGCCTGATGATCATAAATCATCGACGTAATAATCAGCTCATCCGCCTGTGTCTGAGTAATAAATGATTCCAGTTGACCACGCACGGTCTCTGGAGAACCGTTTACAGCTGCTTTCAGCGTCTGCTCTACACCAGCTTTCTCACGATCCGTCCATTTGCCTTCCATATCGGCTGGTGGCTGCACCAATCCGGTTGTGCCACGAATAATGTTCAGGAACTGCTGCTGCATCGTCGTACCAAGCCATGCGGCTTCTTCGTCGGTATCCGCAACGACTGCATTTACACCCACAATAACATGGGGCTCTTTCAAGTGATCGGATGGCTGGAAACTGCTCCGATACGTTTCAAGTGCAATCCGGGTGTAATCCGGTGAGAAGTGGCTGGCAAAAGCAAACGGTAATCCCAGCTGTCCTGCGAGACGAGCACTGAAATCACTGGAGCCGAGCAGGTAAATCGGGATATTCAATCCTTCACCGGGTACTGCGCGAACAGGCGCATGATACGATGTAGCAGAAGCATCGAAATATGCTCTAAGCTCAGCCAGCAATTCGGGGAAATCTTCACCGCTGTTCAGGTCTTTGCGCAAAGCGAGAGACGTGCGTCGGTCACTTCCTGGTGCACGGCCCAGCCCAAGGTCAATACGGCCTGGATACAGGGACTCCAGTGTGCCAAACTGCTCGGCAATCACAAGCGGAGCATGGTTAGGCAGCATGATTCCACCTGAACCGAGACGAATGGTCTTCGTTCCACCTGCAAGGTAACCAATGACAACCGAAGTCGCGGAAGAAGCGATGCCCGGCATGTTGTGGTGTTCCGCTACCCAGTAACGGTGATATCCCCAACGCTCTGCGTGCTGAGCAAGATCCAGACTGTTGCGAAGCGCATCCGCAGGCGTGGCCCCCACAACGACAGGAGCCAAATCCAGAATGGACAATTTAACGTCGTTAATATGTTTTTTATGGGATGAAGCTGTGTTTTCGGTAGACATAATAGAAATTTCTCCTCTGTGGGTATATTTTTATTTTTGTATATCCAGATATATAGATGTAAAAGCGTAAAAAATGATGTTTAGAGCTACTCCTCAAGCCGTTTACATCCGGACGGAATACCCGCTTGCACCTGCATTCTTGCTTCCGTCTCGGCGTCCGGCTTATAGCTCGTGCTGTACGTACTCGGCAAATTGACGAATGGTTTCTTCGTTGCGGCGATAATACGTCCACTGTCCCCTGCGCTCGGAGATCAGCAACCCGGCTTTGAGCATGGTCAGCAGATAGCTGGATATGACGGATTGAGCCAGTCCGGCCTTCACCTGAATCGTTCCAACACATATGCCGCTCTTTCCTGCATCCGGATGCTGGGATAACTCCAGCGGTGGAAAGTGTTGCTCCGGGTTTTTGAGCCACAACAGAATCTGTCGGCGTGTCTCGTTGGATAATGCTTTGAAAATGAGTATAGGTTCCATGGGTAAGATTATACCGCCTTTCTTTCATTTTGCAAACCAAACAGACCGATTCGACGAACGAACCGGCCTGCCAATAAATACATGTGTATACGTTTAGAACTTGGTGCTGACCGTTTCTTTTACTTGTTCCAGCATGGACTGATAAGCCGTAGCTTTACATAGACACCTATTTATATTCAAGCTTTTTTTAATGAACGAGCCCTAGACCTTCCATTGAGGAAGAACCGGGGCTTGTGATATTTATATATATACATGAGATCACGTTAACTTTAATCAAGCCACTGCGTGACTTTATCCAAAGGCTGACGGGATTTCTCGCGTGGTGGATCTTCCGCACGATAACCAAAGGCTGCCATGACGGAAACATCCCATAGTCCATCCTCCAACAGACCTTCCTCTTCCAGAATACGATGTACACCCTCATAGTTAAACCCTTCAATCGGGCAGGAATCGATACCAATCAGCGCTGCCGCAGTCATCATATTACCGAGAGCGATATAGGTCTGTTTGGACGCCCAGTCAAATAAAGTACGCGGGTTCTCAAGCATTCGTTGGTTCTTTTGGAACTTGCCATAAGCTTCACGGGTCAACTCAAATACGTCATCTGGCATGCCCTTGATTTCTTTCAGCATATATTCTGCGTAAGGCGAGTTATAACTCGCATCAGACCGCGCCAGAATAACAATAAAATGGCTTGCCTTCGCCAATTGTTTCTGAGCCCCGGAAGAAACTTCGGACAGATGCATGCGCAAGTCCGGGTTCTGCACAATCAGAAATTTCCATGGTTCTAATCCGATTGAGCTTGGCGACAATCGTCCCGTTTCTAGAATAAACTCAAAATCTTCTGCCGAAATGATACGTGAAGCATCAAACTGTTTGGTTGCATGCCGAAAATAGTAAGCATTCAAAACGTTTTCTTTTATAATGGCTTTTGCCGAAGATTCCATATGATTCGCACATCCTTTTCTTGTTTATGTTCATGTTTATGGTATAAACCGAACACCTGAGTGTTATTTTAGTGTTTATAATCAAAATATAAAAGTACGCACAATAATGTTTCTTAGTTTATAAAAGTAACTTTTGTTTTCTAACAAGGGTTTCCAATGGTCAAGGGCGCACCCTATTGTAACAAAAACAAGTCGCCATGGATCTGCTGCTCCCCAAGGCGACTTACCTGTAATTCGTATCAGAGGTTATTGTGATCACGACAATTACAACTGTTCCATGAACTCATTTTCCGAGATGACCGTAAATCCCTCTTGCCGCAGCAAAGCAGAAGTAACCCCTTCGCCCACGACTTTGTGGTTGGCAAAGTTGCCATCGTAGATCATCTGTGTACCGCAGGAGGGACTGAATTCTTTGAGCACCACACAGCTGACATCCATTTTTTGCGCCCATTCAAGTGTCTGGTAGGCTCCTTTAATGTACAGATCCGTGACGTCCTTGCCACTCTTCTCAATTACCTTGGCTGTTCCTGCCAGCACATCCTTACCCGTACCGCCGATAATTTCAGCTGGCTCCCGCGGGGTGGAAAATCCTCCAAGCAGCTCCGGGCAGACCATCTTTGCCTCATCCTGCTCCACAAGCTCCTGAATCTTTGCATCCAGACTCGCTGTTCCGTTGTAACGGCAGGCTACGCCAGCAAGACATGAACTCACCAAATATTTCATCGTTATGCTCCTTATGCTCCATCCATCTATTAAAATTGATTGTACCATATGGAATCAAGTCTAAAGATTGGCATCCCTTGTAATCATCGTAATACGAGCATCCTCATTATATCGAACCTGAAAAACATCCTTAGTCGATTCCAGTTCAAATGTAACGATTCCCGGGGCTTCGGTATTTCGACGGAGTTTATATGCTTGAAGATCAACTTTGAATATTTTTTTAATTAAAGGTTCTACCTTTTCCCTGAGGGTCGATTCTTTTACTTGAAGAAGCTTCTCATGATAAGCCTCCACTTCTTCCCAGGTAGTATAGTCTTTTTGATAAGAATTCGCATCTATAATGGCATAATTAAGACCCAAAGTACCTTCAATCGTCTGAACAAAATAGTTATTTTCAAAGCTAAAAGTAATGATATCTCTACCATTTTCATCATCTTTTGTCCGGTGTATGCTAATCAGATCAAGATCAGCGTTGCCAGTAAACGCCTCAATGGAATCCTCTGCATACACCAAAGCAGTTTGAGAAACTTGTTTAGGATCGAGATCACCGGAAACAGAGATAGCTTCATCCCGCAACCAAATAATCTCTCCATAGCTTTTTTTATTCTCTAACATAAGTGTAGTATACGATTCCGGCTCTAATTCGCCCTGCTTCATTCCCACATATCGATTGGCTGATATTGGTGTGAGCGCAGGGTCCCCACCAATGCCTTGAAGCAGTGAAGGAACTTGACGCAGGTACCGATGCTCCAGCTCATTAGCCGACATCTCCCGTCTCATCTGTACCTCACGTAGATTGCCTGTTGCCGCATCAAGCCATATCAGCGCATATTCTGCATCTCCTTCTTTTCCAGCCTCGACCGAGACTCTTCCGGAGACAGGCAGGTCCTGCACTTTGGTTATGAGTAATTGTTTGCCAAGATAGTCTCGCATCGTGACGGCTACATTCTTTTTCATCTTGTCTGTGAGCAGGCTCATGCCGGCATCATCCGTAAATTGCAGCGCTGCTGTGGGATATACTTTTTCAATTACAGGCTCCACAATCTGTCCGTTCCAGAGAATGACCGCCGCTGCCACGGCTGCAATCGTCGTGCACGCCATAACGGCTCTACGGGAGCGAAAACGGCGTCTGTGTTGATTTTGCAGTTTTTTTTGCTCGGCAGACTTATCCCCAGCAGCATCGCTCATTTTCTGTGCAGATCCCGATTTAAGCCAGGCTACCTGGCGAAATACGTTCTGCTTATGCTCCTCGGTAAAAGGAGACACCGCAAACGGCTCCTGTTTGACTACTTTTTCCCATTCGTCATCGATATGTTTCATTCGCTTCGCTCCTCCCACTGTTTCCGTACTTTGGCCTTCGCCCTGGACAGTCGCGATTTGACCGTTCCCGCGCTGATGCCCAGCATTTCCGCAATTTCCCCCGTCGTAAGCTCATACTTCAGATGCAGCAAAAGCATTTCCCGGAATTTGTCCGGCAGAGCCATGATGATGTCCCAGATTTCATGAACGTGCTCCCTGCCAATCGCCTCGGCTTCGGCAGAGGGGTGAACAAATTTTTCAGGCTTCATTTCGCCTTGGCTCGTATTAACCTGTTCCGTGTGGATTGGCAGTGTCTCTCCCCATAGACTGCTGCGAAAAAATCTGGACTTCCGGTATGTAAATGTCGTGTTCCTAGTAATGGTCAGCAGCCATGTCTTCAATGAGCATTCTCCTCGAAAATGGGCGATCCCGGAATATGCCCGGATAAACACCTCCTGTGACAATTCATCTGCCTGCTCGGTACTTTTGGTCAGAAAGTACGCGTAGTTCCATACGTCGTTCCCGTAATCATCCATCATATTGCTAAGTGTGTAATTGTCGATCGTCTGAGCGTGTGCCAGATATTGATAGTCCAACTGATGTTCACCTCACTTAATAAGACTGCATCCAATCGGGTTTAGTTCCCAAACGGTTTATTTCTTCTCCCTATCCTGCAAAATAAAATAAACCAGCAAGGTCCAGATGTACTGAACGCGCTGGTATATCTAGTATAAAACCTATAAACTTCATTTTGATGCCAAAAGCTGCTGCTCAAGCCTTAACCGCAGCAATCATCAGAAACATCGGTCGACGATTCTCGTCTCGCATACCTGGAACCTGCTCCATCATCTCAGGGGATGGTTTGGACTCGGCTACCTGTTGAATGACAAAACCAGCTTGAATCAATTCATTCAGATGAGTCGCCATCGTCCGATGATATTTCACCACGTCCTGGTTCAGAAAGTTCGCTACCCGCTGCCCTTCCTCTTGATAATGATCCACAGGCCAATGCAGTATTTCACCCTGAGCTCCATAATGCCAGTCCTGCTCCGCCCGTGCCGTGAAGATGGGATGTTCCGCAGACAAGACAAACGTACCTCCTTGGACAAGACATGCATTGATTTTGGCGTATACCTGATCCAGACGCTCGATATAATGCAAAGCCAGGGAGCTAATTACTACATCAAATTGTCCGGGTACAAAATTAATATCCTCAATCGCCATACGCTGGTACTCGATATGAGGATCATCCGTCATCTCGCGTGCACGTTGCAACATATTTTCAGACAAATCCACGCCAACCACAGAACTAGCCTGTTGCTCACGTGCATATCGACAGTGCCAACCAAAGCCGCACCCCAAATCCAGTACGTTCTTGCCCTTTAATTCAGGCAGCATCGTTTGCAGTTCATGCCACTCGCCAGCAGCCTCCAGCCCTTGGGTTGATCGGGCCATCTGACTGTAATTGCCGAAAAACTCGGCTTCATCGTATTTGTTTTGCTTCATAAAGAGATTCCCTCCCGTATCATCAAAGATGCTCCATTAACTCTATCATATAAACGATCATCTTTTGGAAAAGTTGCCAACCAAATTCTCGGCATGTTATTATACAGAACGAACGTTCAGTATAATATAATATAGAATGAACATTCAGTATACTAACGGAGGTCATCATGAACACAAATTGGACGCATCCATTAGAAAGGCAATCTGTAGGTAAAGCATTTGTAAGCTACCTCGTGCCTTCCATATTAGGGATGCTGGTTATCGCTTTCAACTTTATTATCGATGGCATTATGGTTGGACACAAACTGGGTTCTACAGCGCTGGCGGGAATCGGGATTGCTTCTCCTGTCTATACGCTTTTTGTAGCTATGTCACTATGGATTGGAATGGGCGGGGCAACCTTGTATTCAACCTATATGGGTAAGAAGGACCCCACGACAGCGAAGCAAATTTTCACTAAATCCATTACGATCATTTTGCTGATTACGATGGTCATCGGATACACTGCCTATACATTTAAAGATAAGCTTGTCTTCGCCCTTGGTGCCAATACCGAAACTTTCCCGTTTGCCGCGGACTATATGAATATTATGTTGTTGTTCGGTTTTGTCTTCACCATTGAGAATGCACTCACTATTTTTGTTCGTAACGACGGAAATCCCAATACATCCATGTATGCTCAGATTACGTTTGCGGTAGCCAATATTGTACTCAACTATATAACGTTATACGTGCTGGAATGGGGCGTACGTGGCGTCGCAATTGGTACAATTGTATCGGCATCTCTGGCGCTTCTTGTGTTGCTGACTCACTTTTTCAAAAAAAATAATAATCTCAAATTCACCCGATTCAAATGGAATACCAAACTGCTGGCTTCCATTGTACTCATTGGTTTTCCCAGCTTCCTGGCTGAACTAGGCATGTCCGTCTTCTCCATCTCCCACAACATCTCACTGGACCAGATTGCGGGCACGGATGGCGTAGCATCTTTTACAGTCTTGAACTATATTCATGGCGTTGTACTGCTGGCATTTCTCGGTCTGGCCTCCGCTGCCCAACCTTTGGTCAGTTATTATCACGGAGCCAAACAGATGGATCGGGAAAAACAGACCATTCGCTTGGCCTCCAGAACAGCCCTGGCATGCGGGGTCCTTCTGTTACTCGTTGTACAACTGGGAGCACCTTATTTTGTGCAAATCTTCGGGAACTTCAGTGCCAGCGTGACGGATAACGCCGTGTACGGTTTGCGAATATTTACTTTTGCATACTTGTTCATGGGTATTAACTTTGTTATGAGCACATACTTCCAATCTGTCGGAAATGCCAAAATGGCCATCTGGATTACAGCTGCACGCGAGATGATTATTATGGTTGCTTTGATTGCGATCCTCCCTTCATTCTTCGGTGTCACTGGCGTATGGCTTGCCGTTCCGCTATCTGAGATGGTGGTTCTGGTGACTATCGGCATGTATTATAAAAAAAGAGCCATCTCTGAACGGATAAACGGTTTAACGATTGATTAAAGCATCTGAACAACCAAAAGACCTGCTTGATCTATAGAGATCAGGCAGGTCTTTTGGTTGAGCTAATCAGCTATAACTTATCGATTAGCTCGTTGGTTTAATATATTTTATATTCAGTTTTATATTTAGTTCTGTATTTAGTTCTGTATTGCCTCTTATATCCGTATATCAAAACGGCCATTGCTGTCCGTCGTTGCATTTGCAATTTCTTGCGGGGACGCTGCTTGCATGCCATTGGTTGGTGGGTTGGCCGGCGGTGCTTCTTTAGTTGCGGTTGTCCCGCTGCTCTGGGAGCTTTGCTGCGAGATTTGAGCTTCGATTTGCTTGATTTGCTGCTGCAGCTGCTTCGTTTTGGTCTCCTTGGTTTTCTCATCGTCCTTGCTGGATTGTACTTTCTCCAATTCGGCCTCAAGCTTCGTCTTTTGTTTCTCCAACTCACTTGTGCTGTTCGAACTGGATGAAGACGTGGATATGTAGGATGTCGTGGAACTTGCTGCTGAAGAAATATTCATTGTTGATCTCCTCCTCTTTCTTGGTTCCACTATATCCCATCCAGATGGAAGGAACGTTAAATTCAACTGAAAGGTAGCTGAAATTGTGGCTCTAAAGTCCAGAGTGCTCCAAGCACAGTGCAAAAAAGACGAGCTCTCGGCTCGCCTTCATGCTTCTTTTCACATTACTTGTGATTGAAAGATTCCTAACTTCTCAACCTTATTTGGACAATCCATGGGCTTCTCGGACGAGTGAGAAATATTCATCCGCCTTCACAACCTGGAATTCTGCTCCAAGAGATTCCGTGATCGCCAACACATCTGATGGTGTCATACTCCATGCGTTGATCCCAATCGAAATAAACTTTGGAGATTTGCCATCCCAGTCTTTCTTTGCATCAGTCAATACATTTTTACCGTCTTGAACCGTTGAGGTGCCTCGCATCATAGATACTGGAAGGCTCCCATTCATGATTTTAATATCCTCTTTATCTTCCCCTGCCAAGAAAAGACCTTTGAGTTTATAATTTTTCTCATACGCAGCTGCCGTCGACTCGCTGAGCGGAATGTCTTTTCCAAGTTCCCGATTCAGCACATAAGGGTACGACATGTCGGTTTTCTTAAGATACGAATAAGATTGTTTCAGGTATTCCGGAAATGTCTCCTTCGGCCAGACATGCGGATTGAAGTAACTCGCTCCAGATGGTCCTGCGACAAGCAGGTCATTTTTTGTTGCAGTTGAGCGGTAATAATTTAGAACGGCAGGAGCTGCATCATACAGCAGCGGACTTGAAGTCCAGTTAATGGGTACTTTGCCCCGAGCGGGATCATCCCATAAGTTACGCATGTGATTCAGGTCGTATTGCAAATTGTCGCCTTCGCCAAAGGTATAGGTCACGTAAATTTTATTCTCAAGCTTAGGATCAACTCGTTTAGGTGTCGGTTCTTGTTTTACTTTTGTTCCTGAAAATACGGTCATGTTATGAAACCAGTCAGAAGGTATAACATAGACACTATGACGAGACGTTAGTTCGAGGCCAGCGACCTCCCCTTCGAAATCATTGTCGAACCATCCCATATAAGGTGTCCCCGGCTTTACGTCGGACAGAATCTTCTCGAAAAGCGCCTTTTCCTCAGGTACACTTGTTGACAGCCAGAAGACCATTGCTTTGTTTGCTACGGCATAATCACGTAGAAAACCATAAGGTTCCTTCTCTTCAGATGAGAGTGGTTTAATATTGCCCGCAGATACTTTGTATTGGTTCCACATTTCAATCGATACTGTTAATTGCTTCGTATTGGCTGCAGGTTTAAATTCGTATACAAAGTAATTGCCGTGATCTACGAAGCGGTGATCGCTTCCAGGTAAAAATTTGGAGTTATGTCGGTCATAGAGAAACGTTTCTTCCTCGGAGGTACCCGTTTTAAAATCTGAGATGACCTGTCCATCTGCCTTCACTGTCACTTGATGAACGGCTGGCCCCCAGCCATCCTGAGGAAAAGCATCTTCGAAGCGGAGATAGACAGCCTCTTTTCCCAAATAGGAAGACAAATCATATTCAAATGTTTTCCGATTATTTCCATCACGTACTTGTTCCTTCTCGACAGCAATCGTTTGGAACGAATCAAAATTTCCTGGCGGGATCGGGATGGATGTGTCCGGACTCAATCCGACCAACATTCTTTGAGTCGTTTGGCTCCAAAGATTCTCATATTGCCAATTGTATGCGTCCATACGATTCTTGAATTTGCCTTGTAAGTCTTCAAGTACCGACAGGTTATACGGTGCAGCAGTTAATTGTTGTGCAAGTTCTGGACTCGCGACAACGGCATCTTTTAGTCCAGCAAGTGTAGTTGCCACATTAATGGAGTCCGGTAAATTTGGATCATATACAATAATGCCTTTAATCTCTTTTGCATATTTCTTGAAAACATCCATAGCGTTGTCATATTGCTTATATGGAACCTTTAAGTCCTTAAGCCATGGGTCAACTTTATTCTGTAGCACATAAATTCGTGGCTTTTCCCGATTCACAACTCCTGAAAGAGTTGTCAAAAGCAATTTGATATCCCCCTGTGCCTCATATACATTGGCAACATCCAGGTGTTCGACTTTACCGAAGTTTGGAAGCGCTTGATTTTTAGGCCATTTCAAAGAATCCACATGCTTTGAATCATTAGAAGCAGCAAATGCGCTAACCGAGAACACTGTTGTGCAGACAAGGGTAATACACAAAACCGCTAACTTACGAATCATAATTTTCATTTCTCCTTTTAATGTGATGTGAAATGTGAAGTCATGTGGTGCCATGTGCAGTAATGGAACAAACAGCGTCCTCTTCTTATACACTCCCTCCTCGGCGAATAAGTCATTTCATTTATATATTAAATATATAATATATAACTTTCAATACCTTTGACAAATGTTCCTTAAATTCGACATTTAACAACAAATTAATTAACTCCCTCAATTGTATGATGTCGTATTATTACATTTTATAGCTTAAACACGCCCTTTTTGAATCGGTTCATTTATATCCTGAATAACTATATTAAATATATATTATGAGGCGATATAGTTATAAACAAATAAAGAATGACCGGACCTTTTAAAGACCAGTCATTCTTATCATAAAAATTGAAATATAGTCCCTATCCTAGCGCTCGCCGCACCAACCTCACCTGTCCATTCATCCCTGAAGGAAGTGCTGATTTTCCATATAAATTCTCCAGTGTGTTTGCTGCATGAATGTTAATTTTATTATTTCTTTCTTGTACATATGGCGTTATGTTCCATTGGTAAGGCGGCCATAAACGGATGCCTGCTTCAATATCATTCACATACAAACATGCCGTCTCCCTTATATCTTCAGCTACCAACCATAATTCATCATTTGCAGTTAAGCTGACATCAGTCAGGTCCACATGTTGTGAGTAAAATCCTGTGCCCGAATAATAAGGATAGCCAGCAGAACCCCAACATCCAACCACATGTTCCACATCGGAAGTTAACGTAGTATGATCTTCTATTGCGAATGGACCAATCAGAAATGCTGGGAATGAAATAGCCGGCATCGGTTCCAGTAAAGAAACCGTCAGAATCTCCAGCTCATTCTCGCCAACCAACAAATGTGGTGTGATATCTACACTGTCGTAATAAGCGTCCTGCCAAGAAGATGGTTTCAATGCTTCCTGGCGTATACCATTGACGAAGATTTCAAGATTCCTTCTACGTGACAGAAAGCCGATATGAGATGGAATCTTCTGCTCTACATCGTCTAGAATCAACTCAATCTTGGCCGATTGTTCTTTTCCTGACTCATCGGAATGACCCGAATCGCTCTGTGATTGTACAATCTCGATCAATTCTTGCGTCATCATAAACGTAGTGCGATACGTATTCACTTGTCCAGGCATCGTGGCGTTCATCCTGGACTGTCGGTCATTCAACGTTACATGCCATTGATCTAGCAGAAGAACGTTGGGGTCGGCAGTTTTGAACTGCCACTTCTCATCAAGAACTACCACATCCGTAGAAGTTCGCTCTCCATTGTTCATTTGTTCTTGCGGAAAGGACGGACGCTCATGAGGTCTTACCGATAGTACTCGCAGCTCTCCCGGCACAAATGAAAGAACCACTTCACAGTCTAACCGACGTACTCCCCCGCTCTCCAAGTCCCATTCTTCCAAGTAATCCTTATTTTCTCTTGGATCAAGCTTAATGGTCACTGGCTGATCCGACCAATTCATAAACCACACATACACATGATCCCCGATCTTGCGTTCCACCCTAATCAGATCTTCAGACTGCCCTTTTATCAGTTTATAGGGAATAGCTCGTGGTTCTCTTAACAAATCACATAATAGAGCACAAAATGCTTCCAATCGATCCCCAGCCTGATCCCCTTCATGAGCAGAGTCGTTCATGGAATAGAACATGCTGTATCCCTTGCCAACAGCATGTAATTTCCCATGCCGACGATCGGAACTGAATAACTCACTCATATACTTCAGCAACTCTGGATCTTGCCGAAGGGCCTCACTATGCTGTGGAGTCGTTCCTACTGCAATTAGAGTGCCTCCTTGCTTCACAAAGGAAACGAGTTGTGCAGCGATGTCCTTAGACATGACCTCAATCTCTGGCATAATCAAAATCGAATATACATTCTCATTCCCGCCAAATCGATACCCTTCTCCATCCACGAGGGTGGCATCACGAAGCTGACATTCATCTACATAGTCATAGTCGACGGACCCGCGCAGCATACGATCCGACAGGAGCGAGAACAGTACATCTGAAGAAGGATGCATATTCGATTCACCGGATGCGAACATATTTTGGTACACTGTATGAATAGGCGATAACAGGAGTACCTCTGGCGTTCGTATACCGCTTGCACCTAGCAGACTCAATCGGCCAATATAATCGGCAAAAGCTCTATAATGCGGCCAATGCGGTGCATGTTTGAATTCCGTCGGAGGGAAATCGGTCTTACGATACCCGGCAAACGAATAATAAAACGCATGCGGAATAAACAGATTCACACCTAAGAATGCCATGAAATTGGCATCGAGTCGCCTCTGACGCATGGAATAGCCGTGACCGCTTGCGCCAAAAGATTCACATATCACTCGTTTCTTCCTATCCAGCTGTGCTACAGAAGCCGCTGTCTTAACGGACACGATGCGATGCGGATTCTCCTTTGAACCGATTCCGGGAGTCAGATAATCCACCCCTGCGTAGTGGAACTGCTGCAATACCCGGGTCTGATTGCCTTGAGACCTAGCCTGTCCCCAGACTGGCTCCTCCAGCGTATGACCGATATACAGCAGTCCATGCCGCTCACACCATGTACGAATCGCAGCATGATAGCCCTCAACATACCAGCGCGTAATCGTATCATAATATTGCTGTTTCGTTGACCGGCTGCCATCTGCCATGTTATATAACAATGCGCCCAACCGCGAGATAAGATCATACCCATTCTCATGTTGATACCGCTTTGCCATCCCATGTGTCCATGCGAAGACCATGCCCGGCAATGTAGCACCCACATCATCAACAACCGTTCGGATCGCTTCCACCCCGGAGAAACCATCATGAATCATGAGCCCTGGCTCGTCGGTAAATACCCCTTGAATTGTGGAGCCGAAATATTTCTGCAATGGCAGAAACGGTTCATAAGACATTTGAATGAAGGTCTGAACGGCTTCCGGATTCAACGTATCGAGATAGTACCCTTTGGCAAACGTGATTCCTTCAGCGATTTCACAGGACCAACAGGCCAGCACGATATAAGTATCCTCCGTATCCGACTTCCAATCCTGCCCCCATAAATGGTGATATCTTCCGGTTCATCATAGAGCAGCCACTCCCCATCATGGTGGACGGAACGATAAGCCAGAATGGCGATAAGCTCATTGTGATCATAAGAGGCAAAGTCCAGCTTCAATCCTTCCTGCTTAGGACCTCGCGAATATCTTTTTTCCTCCATTCTTAAGTAACGCATGCGATATTCTGGATGCTCACGTGTTAGCTTACCGCCTAGAGTTCCGCTCGGCCAATTATCCTCATCGTACAGCCAGACGACCATATTGCGTTTCTCGCACTCTGTTGTACAGAACTCCAACACTTCCATAAATTCTGGCGACAGGTATGGGGTTTGCATACCATGACGCGCATGCAGGACAACCCCACCGACTCCCGCTTCAAACATCGATTGAATCTGGCTCTGGAGTTCCGGCTTCTCAAGTTCATGATTCAGAAACCAAAAAGGCTGTGGGCGATACGTTGCATCCGGGTTTTCGAATTGCTGCTTTAGCTGTATTAGGTCCGTACAAACTTCCTCGATAATGTTATTCACATTCATCACCTGCCTTCACACGAGTTTGCCTGTAGAATCTTGCATGAGTAATTGAATGAAGAAGCCCCCGACAACGGAACGATTCTGGAAATTCATCTGCTTTGTGGTGATGGTGTCATACCAATCCGTTACCGGAACACGAGCCGAGGTTTCATTCATGAAATCCCATAGAGGTGAGATCAATGACTCGAACTGTGCTTGTGTTGAACTCATGGAGGCACACCATACCAGCCAATCCGATTTGGTATACGTTTCACGGCTATCCAGCGGCAGGCCATAGCGATTTTGTTTATGCATGTAGTATTCAAGCTCTTTAGCAGCGACTTCTTTTGGGAACAGGTGTAAGTCGAGCAGATGGTCCCACACCAGATTGTATTTCATGCTCCATGAATCGGCTGGACTGTCAAAAGTCAGCTTATAGTGATCCCCGGCATCTGCCATGGTCATCCATTCATGCGCCATTTTCCGAGCGGCTTCAAGGTAAGCGGCTCCTTCCTGCAAACCGAGCTTGTCACACATGTACGAATAAGCAGCAATGCCTAATATAGCCTTAATAGATAGATTTGTATTGTGTGCCAAATGTCCGGCGAAGTCATCGGTGCACAGCTGGTTTTCAGGGTCGAGTCCATTCTGAAGCAGATACCCCGCCCATTTCGTAAGAGGTCCCCAGTGTTCACGGGCAAAATCGATATCCCCCTCATACTTGCTCACCGCAGCAGCCATCAAGAGCATATTTCCGCATTCCTCAATCGGCATCTGGTCTTCCAACTTGTTTTCACCATATACCTGACCGTTGGCTTTCGGATAAGTTCCTACGTCGTGAGGCGCAAAATCAAATGTCCAATCACGGCTCATGGCATACTTATAAATCGGACGCATCATGCCCTTGATCAGTTCCGGGTTATATCTCAGGAACAATGGAATCGACGGGTAACTGACATCCACTGTAGCGATACATCCATTACTGAAGTTCTCTTTGGAGAAAAATAAAACATCTCCCGCTTCATCGGCAACCAATTTATGCGCGGCAATCGCCTGTCTGTACGTAAGAGCCAGAATATCCCGGTACTTCTCACCGCCTGCTGCTTGGCTCTCTGCCAAGAGCTCACGATTAAAGCTGTCGCATCGTTGCTGGATCTCTTCATATTGATCAGCTGCCATCAGCAGCATTTCATGAAACGTCAATCCATTTCTTTTCCAATAAGCATTCAGAGGTTTATGAAAGTATTCAATCGCACGAACGTCGTCATACGCAAGCATCAGGTACTGCGATAACGGTTCTTCCTGTATTACACCCAGATCGATCTCTGTTGCCATGACCGTCATGTTATCGGAAACAGCTCTCGGCTGGTGCTGATCATCCTCTGTCGGCAATTGACTGGTTCGTACATACTGCTCTCGACTCGTCACGGAATGTATCACCGTCTGGATACGAGGGGTCTGAGGAACAGCCAGAACCATATATCCCCAATCAATTCGTGTATCATCACCAGCAAGCTGCAATACGGGCTGTTCGACTGTACCCATGGACATTGCATTGAGTTGTCCCTCGATCACGTGGCGTTCCCAGGTCACTTGCTGATCCGTTGTATGTACACACCATTCGCCTGTGACATCGAAGTAAATCTTGACTTGATGGGATTTCCCATCGATAGATTTTGCTTGAAAAGTCACATACGTCACAGGTCGGGATAACAGATCCAGATCATCCAACAATAAAGGCGTGTTGAACTGGACCTGAAGTTCAATCCCTTCCCCCTGAAAGGTGTATCGAGTCGTTACTGGCTCCACCGTCAGATCGGTTTGAACGAGTGCCTCCGGCTCCTGAAATTCAGACTGATCCCGCAATGCCACTTTCCCCATAAATCGTCTGGCCTTACCATCAATGATCGCAAGCCCAACCATGCCATTCGTTTTGTTCGTCCAATGTCGGGTATGATCTTCATACAGATGGTCTGCAGCGGACCATACACTAAAATAAGGATCTACGGTTACAAGAGGTACAGATGGAGGTCTGAAATTTGTCGTCATATGAATACAACTCCTTAAAGTAAAGTCAATATCAAGAATAACGAATACCACGGATGTATTTTTCATAAAGAGTGGATATCCTCACGCTCAAGCAAAACAACGAAAGACTTCGCTCCCTCGTTTACCAAGATGCTGCGAAGCCTTTCGTGTTACCGGGCTCCCTTAATTATGGAAGTCATCAGTTCGGCATCTGAACGGTTACCACGTCTTTGCCTTTCAGATTTTCGTTCGTGAACTGTATGGCTTGATCATATCCGGTCTTTCGGAGCTGCTCGCGAAGGTCATTGATAATGCCCATCGCCGCTTCATCTGATTTCGCAAAGATTGCTTCCTTCCAGGCATCATTGATCCGGTCCATCGAAGGTTTCAGCATTTCCCATTCGGGCGCTTTGGTAATCACATCGCCCGGGTTATAGGCTGTAATCACCTGAATGCCGTTAGGTCGCAGGATTTTGCGGGCTTGCTCCATGGCATCGAGACGTTCCTGATCGGCCCAGATATCTCCGCCAGCAGCGGAATTGATGCGATCAAGCCCCGTAATCGATTCCAGGCCGATGCTAATGCCTTCGTTCTTGCGAACTTTTCCCGATTGATCTGCCGTAAACTTATCAAACCACTCTTGATTAGCGACAGGTTTACCATCTTTCATATCCCAATGAACGCCCTGAACTCCGTATCTCGCCAGCATGAAGCCTTCATCGGAAGCCATATAATCCAGGAACTTTAGCGCCGCATCTACACATGCGCCCTTGCAGTCTTTGGTGATGGCTGTTACGTTGTTGCCTTGAATGCCTAGATCCGCGGGGCGGTTCGGGTCAACATCTGCCCACTTCAATGGGCCAATAGGAATGTAATCGCTTCCGGGATGCGAAGTGACATATTCTTTGGAAGCATCCAGAATGGCCGGATAATGTGCAGCAAGGATAGCGATGCGGCCCTGATTGATTTTCTCTTTAGCGATTGGGTCTGTCTGGGTAAATGCTTCAGGGTCCATCAGCCCTTCTTCAACTAGCTTCCGATAGAATAGTGTGTACTCTTCATAGCCTTTGGTGAAAAAGTGATGCTCTACTGTTCCGTCTCCTTTGTCGACATATCCAGCACCCGAATAGAACATGGTATTCCCAATGCCCACGGACCAGCCGTTACTGAAGCCACCCAGCGGGAAGACCGGCTGACCGTTCTCCTGCAGATTGGCATCTTTGATTGTTTTGAGGAAGTTATAGAAATCCTCCTTCGTCACGACAGACTGAGGGTCCACACCGACCTTCTCAGCGATGTCTTTACGGACATAGAAGCCGTAAAGCCAGTCCATGCCGTCTTCGTTCTTGGCAGGCTGATTTTGTAGGAGTAGATATTTTTTGCCGTCATATGCATCAATTGCTTTCTCGTATAGAGCTGGGGGTACATTTTCTTCGGCAATGGATTTCGCAAGGTTTGGATAATCCCCCAATTTGTCGGAAATATCCAACAACTGTCCTTCTTTGGCAGCCTTGATAATGCCGTCCAACTCGCCTCCCCATGCAGGTCCAGTATAGATATCCGGCAAATCCTGCGTGGCAAAAATCTGGTTTACTTTCTCAGTCTCACTGCCTTTTGTATATTCCCACTGGAGGGTAACGCCAGTCTTCTCCTTGATGACTTCTTCCACAGGCGTCATGCCATTATCCGATCCCCCTGATCCGTTCCAATTGTGTAGTATTTTGAGTTTGTATGAACCATCGGCTGCTTCTCCACCATCACCGTTCCCTGATGAATCCGTACAGCCGCTCAACAATCCTCCAACCAAGATGGACACGAGTAATACGGATACGCCTTTTGACCAAATCTTGTTCAAACCAATCGCCTCCTGAAATATGAATATGAATGATCTTGGTCAAGCTTGGTAAAGCCAAGCAAATTCCGGGTCAGGATAACCTAACCTTTCACCGAACCGATCATCACTCCCTTTACGAAATACCGTTGCATGAACGGATAGATGCACAAGATCGGGAAAACCGTGATGACAAGCAAAGCCATACGAAGGGATTCAGGTGTCGCACCTGCACCTCCTGCACCACCAACCGTCTGCCCGCCCTGTTGGGCTGCGCGTTGCATCGAATTGGATAACGACTCTGCTTCCGTCAGCATCTCCTGCAAGAGGGTTTGCACCGGGATCAGATCTTTGTTGGATACATAGTAAGCCCCTGAGAACCAGTCATTCCAATGGGCTACCCCAATAAAGAGGGAGATGGTTGCCAGTACCGGTCCCGAAAGAGGCAGGATGATCCGAACAAATATTTGGAAATCCCCATACCCGTCAATGTGAGCAGATTCCTCCAGCTCTTCCGGAATGCCTTGCAGAAAGGTTCGGATAATGATGATATGCATGAAATTAAATAACAGCGGCAAGACGTATACCCAGAAGCTATTGATCAAATGCAGTTTCTGAAGCGTAATGAAGAACGGGATGAACCCGGCACTGAAAATCGTAGGCAAGAAGATGTAAAAGGTGAAGAACGATCGGCCGGGCAATGTTTTTTTGGAAAGCGCATAGGCCATGAGCGTACACAGGACAACATGGAGGAACGTACCCAGCACGGTGCGCATGATTGTAATTTGGTACGCCTTCCAGATGCGGGCGTTATCGAATACTTGAGCATAGTTCTCAAGCGTAAATTTTCGAGGAAGAAAATAGATCGCGCCCTGCATCGAATCCTTACCGTCATTCAATGAATAAGCCAAAATGTAAATAAACGGGTAGATCATGGAGAAACCAACCAGAGCAAGCAAGGTATAGTTGACTACTGAGAATAAAGACCATTTACGTGTCATAACGTCACCTCCTTAGAACAGGGATACATCACTGACTTTGCGGGCAATCCGATTGACCGTCAGAACCAGGATAAGACCAATAACGCTTTGGAATAATCCAACAGCTGCGGCGTAACTCAGGCGCCCTTCCCGGATACCAGAGTTAATGGCATGCACATCCAGTACGCTGCCCATGCTGGCAGTCCCAGGTCCGTTCAGGAGAAGAAGCTGCTCATAACCGGCGCTCATCAAATTACCCACGGCGAGAATAAATAATATAATGGCCACATTACGGATACCTGGAAGTGTCACGTGCCACATCTGTTGAAAGCGTCCTGCGCCATCGATCTTGGCAGCTTCATATTGCTGCTGATCAATTCCTGCAATGGCGGCCATAAAGATGATCGAATTCCAACCGATGTTTTTCCAGATGTCCGATCCGAGAATCATCTGATAGAACCAGGTGGGATTGTACAGGAATTGGATCGGATCGGTTCCAAACGATCCCAGCAAATCATTGACTGGCCCGCCATATGGAGTAAGCAATCTCTGCATCAGGGTGACAACCACGATCCAGGATACAAAATAAGGTAAATAAGAAAGAGTCTGAACGGTTTTCTTGAACCTGATCATCCGTATCTCGTTTAAAAGAATGGCAAGAATGATCGGCATCGGAAAGCCGATAAGCAGTTTCATGAGACTGATGATCACCGTGTTGCGGATGATATCACCGGATTGATAATAGTTAAAGAATTGTTCAAAGTACTTGAAGCCCGCCCATGGACTTCCACTGAAACCGCCAACGAAGGTGTAATCCCTGAAGGCAACTTGAATTCCATATAAGGGCACATAGGAGAACAAGAAAAACCAGATGATTCCAGGCAGCATGAACAAGTAAAAGATCTTATGCTTCCAGATTCGCTTCATTAACAGATTGTTAGACTTATTCACATTCCCAACGCTCCTTTCCCTAGTGGAAGGTTGAACCCGTTATTCTTGCTAACCTTTCAATCGCAACGAGATGATTTCGAATGGTGTAAAGGACAAGACTACGTCAGATTGATTCTGAAGTTCCAGCTTTGAAATGTTATTCTCCATGAGATCAACCTCCCAGACTTCAGCTGCATTCCATCCGATAGACAATTTCGTTTTGACCTGGGTTCCCGAGGTTTCATACAGACGGACGATGATGTCGTTACTATCCTCGGCTTTTTTTACCGACTCCACCATGATGTGCGGATGATCCGGCTGCAAGAATGCTTTCATATAAGGCAGTTTTCCCTCTGATACATCCGCTGAGGATACAGATAAGGAGCTCAGGCGAAGCGGAATATTCAGCTCATTTCCTTTTCGATAAATTTCAGCCTGCACGTGATTTCCTTGATGCGGATATAACGAGTAGGTGAATTGATGCTCTGCACGATCCGCCACCGGATCTGGATAGGAGCTGCTGCGCAGCAAATGAAGGTCAAGCACATTGTTGATGGCTCGATGCCCGTATTTGCAATCATTGAGCAGGGCGACTCCGTAATCCGGCTCCGATAAATCCACCCATTGATGAGCGCAAATCTCATCCTTCGCAAAATCCCACATCGTATTGCGGTGAGTCGGTCTGCTCAAGCTGCCGAACTGGATTTCACAGTGAACCTGATCGGTACGGATGTTAACTGGGAAAGAAGTACGTAACATCTTACCGTTTTCTCTCCAATCCGCGCCGGTCTCGAAATCGATACGTCGACTACCCTCGGTTAGAGTGACGGTCTGGGTTAGAGTAGACTCTCCGTAGCTGTAATCAAAAACCAGCCCAACTCTCGGACCATCCCGAAGCTCCCGGATATCATTCAGAATTAATGGCATCCCCGCCTGCGCTGAATAATCATGACGGAAATCCCAGGCATCACCTTCGTCATGATACACGCGAAGATCGTTCCCCCGCTGCCCTTGCAGGATGACTTCACGAGCCTCCAGCTTATCCAGGATCGAGGTGATGCCCCCATTCTGGTCAAATTTCACGATGAGGATGTCATTCTCTATGCTCCGTTCTTCGGCTGTAACATGGAAGCCCGAATCCAACGTTTCCGACTCGATTTCAATGCTGGACGCTACTTCCCGCTCGACACCCTGGTTGCCATAATCGGATACCACAGTGTATCCCATCGATGGAACCTGCACTTTACACCATCGTCCATCCATGTGGAGCCATTCCTCGCGTTCCCAAGGCAGTGAATTGAACACCACGACTCCAGAGGAGTCTGCCTCACTCGATGAGATATGGTCTGCTAAATAGTCGTAGGTTTCGGTGATCATGGCTTCCGTCTGCTGGAGCAATTCTTCATACCGTATTAACGACTCATCGTACACCCGCTTAATTGAAGATCCTGGAAGTATGTCGTGGAACTGGTATAGAAGGACTTCCTTCCAGATCGTCTCCAGCGTCTCGGACGGATAAGACTTACCCAACTGAGCAGCTAGTACAGCGGCAAACTCCAGTTCACGTAAAGCCTTCTCCATCTTGCGGTTGTACCGCTTACTTCGTGCCTGACTAGTCAGGGTCCCTTGATGCTTCTCCAGATATAGCTCACCACGCCAGGTCTGGAATCGTTCTCTTTCTTCATTCAATCGTTCAAAGAATCTCCAGGAAGGTTCCTGTACAACAGGCGCCAGACCGAGCAGGTTCTTCTCTCGCTCCAGCCGTTCCAAATGTTCTTCTCCCGGCCCACCGCCGCCGTCTCCAATGCCGAAGAGCATCAGTGCGTGGTTGGATACATTTTTATCTAAGTACTCCCGCTCTGCTTTGGCAATGGAACGTGGAGCCGCCGGACTGTTGTACGTATCCTCAGGCGGCATATGTGTTAATACTGAGGAACCGTCGATCCCTTCCCACAGAAAGGAATGGTGAGGATGACGGTTGTACTCACTCCAGGAGAGCTTCTGTGTCATCATGTAATCCACACCGGATTTTTTCAATAACTGCGGCAAGCTTGCGGAGTAACCAAATACGTCTGGCATCCACAGTGACTTCATCTCCATTCCAAATTCCTGTTGAAAATACCGTTTGCCATACAGGATCTGACGCACAAGAGATTCACCACCCGGCACATTGGTATCCGACTCTACCCACATCGCCCCTTGCGGTTCCCATCTGCCTTCCTGCACTCGTTCCTTGATCTGGTCATATAGCTTGGGATAGTGTTCCTTCATCCAATCGTATAGCTGAGGCTGACTCGCCCCGAACACATAATCGGGATAACGTTCCATCATGCGAAGCACCGTCGAGAATGTTCTTGCACCTTTTCGGATCGTTTCACGGATCGGCCATAACCAAGCCAAATCGATATGCGCATGACCAACGGCACTTATGTTCATCACGGAATCTCCACCGCGAAATGATAATTGTTCGTTCAATAATCCCTTAGCACGATGAATACGGTCTGGTGTGAATTCCGTCAATATTAATGAAACGTCATATAGGGATTGAAGAATTTTTTCTCTACGCGCTGTGTCGGCAGGGAGATGCTCTGCCGTTTCCAGAAGTACCTCTGTGTCGTAATACAGACTTCGGATCCCTTCATGGCAGATCGCAATAACCGCTTCTTTTACAGTTCCACCTTGGTATTTGCCAAATAAGTCGTTATTGCCAGCATCGGCCCACAGTTCGAATGCTCCCTCCGCCACCTTTATCGAAGAATGATCCAGTTCAACCACTCTTTTCCCAGGGAGACCCAATGTGAATTCAAACTCCGAATTAATGGTTGTCAAACCCTGCACAGGCGTTCCTTCGTGGTCCACCAGACAGAGTTCGCCGTTCACGTCCAACAGAAGAACAACCTTGGCGTCACTTCCAGACGGTGGAATGCTGCCAGTAAAACAAAACCAGGCACAATCCCATAACTCCCCCCAACGCTCGCCCTGTGAAAGGGTGATTTTCTGACCTGACATTCTTTCCTCGAATGAAACGGGCTCGGGGGTAACCCATGCCGTCACATTCAACTTGGCAATTGGCTCATATATCGCTTCACGGAGTTTGGATAGCATTTGATTCAAATGCCCGAGTCTAATCGGTTCATATGGCATAATTGTTTTGTTCTCTCCTCTCATTCATCAAGCTTTTGTATTCTCACGACCCCACCTTACTTGAATCTCCACCTTGTTCTTGCTGCCATGCTCATACTTCAGCAGTACGGTTTTCGACTCCGTATCCCATTCCCATCCGGTAGTTACAGTCTTATGTTGATCTATACTAGAAACGGATATCGGTTCAAATGGACAGTAGAATCTGGCCGTGGCCTGCATATTTGACGGACCCTTGGCTACACATTGAAAACCTGTATTCGTTATCGTCAGATCTTCAATTCTGGAAGAAGCTGAGACTAGGCTGACCTTGTCTTGCTGTGGCCTTCCGGCCGTAATGTCGTATAACAATGCTTGCTCACCAGGAGCTAGCCTTACCTCTTGCAGAACATGCAGGGCAGGATCGAACAAGTCTACAACCGGACCTGGAATAACCAGCGGTTCTTCGGATACAGACTCTTCCAGGACAGAGGCAATGATGTAGGGCCCCCGTTTAATCTTAAAATAATGCTTGGCTTCCCAACGGAAGTTGGAATCCTGAAGTTTCTCCAATGTTTCTTTCACAGACTGGCGAAGTTGATCTGCACCCGATTTACTTGACGAACATGTAGCCGGATGTACAGAGAGCCACTGAACCAGTCCTTTGCCCACATGATGAATCCCTTCCTGCTCTACCTTAAGCCCAAGCTGTTCAAATAAGTGCTCTCGTGGTGAGTGATACATGGTATTAGTGCTTTCACTGCGTTGGTCGTCATTCCACCATGCTCGAATGTTGTGATACGGGTCGCTGTCATCCCCAATATAGATCAACGCGCCCCCATCCTGTACCCATTGGGCCAGTGCATAATGGATATCAGAGTGTTCTGGCTTCATAAACTCATAACTCAAAAGAAGGACACGATATGGAGCCAAGTAATGGGGATAGCGCCTCACATTATCAAGTTGGACAGGTCTCACCGGTATCCCGTGTTTAAGTAAGGGTAACGCAAGACCATAGAATGGAGAGAAATCTAACAACTCTGTATCGCCATCCTCTTGGAATCCTTCTGGATCTGTGCCGTCATACTTTCCGGCATCAGGTTCTTCCGGCTCCGATTTCATGCGCTGAAACATCGCTGAATCTGCAATCAATACACCAACCTGAGGAGATTCACCTTCAATTTCAACATTGTCCTGATCCATGTTTCCAAGTGTGTGCATAACGTGCAGCAATGTCGTTGCATAATCAGGAGGAATCTGCTCTTTACCTGCACCATCATCAGATGGATAATTCCCTTTAAATATTCTTCGCGGCCATGGGGCGACCTCGTAATGGGAAACTCCAGGATGAAGAAGTGAAGCAGCAACCGTCTTCAGGTAGTTCTGTTTATAATCGGCCCATGTGTAATTCGGATTGTCTTCGATGGGATCATGCAGAAACCACATTCGTCTGTCTGTTCCCCTTACTAGCTCTTGCATAACACCATATTCTAAGTATGCGGTTTCAAACGTTCGTTCTTTTCGTACCCCCTCATAAACGTTGGGTGTTCGTGAAGTCCCTGTCCAGATTTGCGCAATATATCCATCTACAGACGGAAGCTCAATCAAGCGAGACTGCGGACTAACGATTCGCCACTGCGTATAATTAATCAGACTGTGGGTTGGAACGTAAAACCGAAGAACGCGATTGTAACGCTTTAGAGCATAATCTTTCATCTCGGTACATAATCGGTCTAATACACGTGTATATAAATACGCTTTCAATTCGGAGGCCCGAAACTGTGCATCGGGTGAGGAATGAGGCGCTCTCCAGGATTCTTTGTAATACAGCTGCCATTCTCTCTTAAACGATTCCGAGTATCCGCCGTTCACCCAGAATTCAGGCTCTTCCAGATGAATCGCCTCCACGCCCGAATCAACAGCTACACGTATGCGTTCAGCAATATATTTGCCAAAGGAAACGGTTGGGACCATGTAAGGAATAATGGGCTCCTTGCCATGAACAATCATCTCACCATGACGGTCCGTTTGCGCTTCATCCCAATGCGTTTCTCCGTCTACTTCCCCGTCCAGGTAGCTGTTATAGGTCCCCCATGCTACTCCTGTCATTAAATGCACAACGTACCCTTTATTCTTCCATTCCCGAATACGTTCCTGCATCGTTTCGTCAATCCCGTAGACCATGACAAAGTCCGTTTGCAGATCATAATCAGGATGATAGGGCGCTGATTCCTGAAATCCAATTCGTTCTTCTTTACGATCTCGAAGCATGGTCCTAACCTCCTCACCCATGTTTGTCTGTCTTTCGTGGTTTGTGTATCCACCATTTCATAAAATATAATATATATTAACAATATATTCAATATGTTTTTTAAAAATAAAAAGTCCTTTCCGGATCATATACGGAAAAGACTTTAATCAAAACTTGGAAATTACGATATGGGACAGATTCCCGAGGTTTGTCGAATGACAAGTTCAGGTTGAATTAGTATCTTGCTGAAGCCGGTAGTATCTCCGCTACTACGAATGACTTCGACAAGCTGGCCGGCTGCACGGGATCCCATCTCGCTCTCAAACTGCTTAACATGCGTGAATATACTAAATTCCTCCACGATGGAAGTTGGATCATCAAAGCTCACAATCGACACATCTTCGGGAATACGGAGTCCTGCTTGCTTGGCCATTTGATAGATCTGAACACCCAACCTACCGTTAAGTGAAATATAAGCCGTGACCATTTTGTTAGAGATATATCGGTATAATGGATGGGATTCTGCGTCCTTCAGGACAGACAATGGCTTGAAATCTGTAATCATATGAGCAGGATTAATAAGCGCCCCTTTATCTTTCAATGCTTCAATATAACCATCAATTCGCTCCTGGACCGTGACGGTTTGCAGCGGTGAATCCGAGCAGATGGCTATATCACGATGTCCAAGATCCCACAGATGTTCAACGGCCATCCTCACACCTAGTCTTCCATCAGCCGCGATGTAATGGGTTTCGACTCCCGGCAAATATCGGTCAATCAGCAAAAAAGGGAAGCCGGATAACTTCATGCCGAGAATTTCCTCGTTATAATTCCCTTCATCTACAGGAAAGATAAGTAGCCCCTCCGCTCCAAGTGCTTTTAGCTCCTTGATCGCATCCTTTTCTTTCTCGATCTTGCCATTGGTCAACATGATCATGCTGCGGTAACCTTCTTGATTCAGTGTTTGTTCAATACCCTCGATTAGTCGGATAGCAAAGTAGTCGTGGATCGTAGGCATGATAATACCAATCAGGCCTGTACTAAGCCCCCTTCTCATTGTAGTTGGAGATTCAGAAAATACTGTGATAACTGCGTCCGTCTCTTCTGCGACAAAACTACCTTTACCAGGAACACGGGCGATCAGCTTCTCGTTAGCTAAGCCTGTTAGGGCATTGACAACCGTAATTTTGCTAACATTAAACTGATCCATTAGCTCCTTCTCTGTCGGTATCCGATCACCCGGCTTCATATTCTCCGAGGTAATTATTTTGCGGACATAGTCCTGAATTTGTTGGTATAACGGTATTCGATCATTAGTACTCATGATAATCACATCACCAATTCATTTGTTATATTTTTAATATACAATATATTTTTACACATATAAGCACAATAAACAACCATATAATGCCTGTCCATGTTATCGTTAAAGCCAACTTTAGCTTTAATGTAGGCCCTTGGTAGATTTAGCACCTGCAGCACTTCGCTGTTGTTAGGAGAAAGGTGGCTGAATGGGTTTCTTTATTAGAAACTTTCTAACATTTTTTGAAAATCTCCTATGATTTATCTATGATGAGGCCATGCTGCATGCATTTTTTTCATATTTCAGCAACAGAATATTATCAAAATTTGTTATTAAGAGGTGTACTTCATGACTGTCATCACAATTTGTGCAATTCTAAAAGCAAAACCTGGACAAGAGGAACAGCTACGCGATGAATTGATCAAACTTATTGAACCGTCTCGTGCAGAGAAAGGCTGTATACAATACAAGCTGCATAAATCGCTTGAAAAAGAAGGCACATATGTTTTTTATGAGTCTTGGGCTGACGAAAATGCCATAATCGAACATGTGAATACCGAGCATTACCAAACATACCGGAAAAATATAGAAACCATAATTGACACCATGGATGTGTATCATTTGGAAAACATTGAGACATAAGATCAAAGCTAAGTACGTTGTTATCGTTTATGTAAAGATCAATCGATTCTCCAATTGGTATTATCATTGTATCCACCGAGAAAAGTTTCTTTTATAGAAACTTTTTTTCTTTATTTGAACTCATTTAAGTTCTCACTTAATATTGGCCTACATAAGGAGGTGAAAGTATGAATTCAAAAATCTTTATAGCACTAATGTCACTTGCAATAAGTGCTTTTGCTATTGGAACGACAGAATTTGTTATTGTCGGTATTCTGCAAGAGGTAGCCACCGATCTTGGCATATCGGTAACGCAAGCTGGGACCCTGGTGTCAGGGTATGCAGTGGCCCTTGCTATTGGAACCCCAATCGTCGTAGTTATTACCGGGAAATTGCCTAAAAAAGGATACCTGGTGTTCCTCATGGTCGTCTTCACTTTAGGAAATGCTCTAGCAGCAATATCTTCCACCTATTTCCTTTTGCTCTTATCTAGGATAATTACAGCTATTGCACATGGTGTATTTTTCGCTGTTGCAGCTACAGTGGCCGCAGATATGGTGCCTGCTAACAAGAAAGGCACCGCGATCTCCATTATGTTCACTGGGTTAACCGTCGCTACCATTTTGGGTGTTCCCCTTGGAACCTATATCGGGCAGGAATTTGGTTGGCGTATGTCATTTGCCGTGGTCGCAGTTTTAGGGCTCATAGCCTTGTTGGTCAGTCTTGTGGCAGTAGAAAAAGTCCCTCGTTCAATGCACTCACCGACCTTAAGAGATGTTGGAAATTTGATTGTTAATCCTCGGATCATCACTGCCTTGTTAATGACGATTCTAGGTTTCGGCGGAACCTTCGCTTTATTTACGTATATCTCTCCTATCCTTGAAGAGATTAGCGGCTACTCATCTTCGTCTATTTCATGGCTACTGCTGATTTACGGTGTTGCTGTAGCCATTGGGAATATTATCGGTGGGAAATTAGCAAATCGACATCCTGTAAAGGCACTTCGATTCGTATTTCTGTTTCAGGGCATTGCTCTGCTGCTCCAAATATGGCTATTGCCCAACAAGACGCTCACCATTTTGTCCCTCATATTAATGGGTTTCTTCGCTTTTATGATGTCTCCCGGCGTACAGGCTTACATTCTAATGCTCGCAGAAAAGCTGGTTCCTTCTGCCAAGGATGTCGCTTCTGCATTAAACATCTCTGCATTTAATATTGGGATTGCTGCTGGTTCAACATTGGGTGGACTTGCAGTAGACCACTTGCATATGATGGACACGGCTTGGATCGGTGCAATTATGGCAGGATTCGCCTTTTTACTGGCAGCTATAAACTACAGAATGGATAAGAAACAGAATCTTTTTGTTGAGGAGAGAGGATAAATGGATTTGAAATCACTAGAACTATTAGAGGAAGAATTGGAATTTACAAGTTTTAGCCATCAAGATGCTCTTGTCATTGGTAACCAGATTGTGCAGTATGCTCAAGAAAACAACGTAGCGGTGGCCGTGCATATTGAACGTAACCGAGTTCCCGTGTTTACACATCTCATGGATGGTACTTCGGAGGAAAACTACGTATGGTTATTTCGCAAAAAACGGATTGTCGATCACTATAACCGCAGTTCTGCCTACATTGACCAGCGCTTTCTCCAAAGCGGTGCTTCTCATGCAGAACACTCCCTGCTTTCCACTGCAGAATATCAAGCGGTTGGCGGTTCTATTCCCATCCGTGTCAAGGGTGTTGGCGTTGTCGGATCTGTAACGGTTGGCGGATTAACCGGCGAGTTGGATCATGCTTACGCAGTTGAGGGCATTCGCCTGTTTTTAAAAGGAGAATAAGTGTCATGGTTATGGTCATAACCACTTAAATATACCTGAGAGGGTTGGGCATAAAGCTCTTTCCCTCTCTTTTTCATTTGTAATGAGGTCAGAATAAAGAATGTAATCAGTTTATATGTCAATAATTCAATTATAATAATTTCCCGCTTTCAGTAAAACTGAAACTACATTGGTGTTCATAAAGACAAAATTAAAGGATGCTTAGAGGTGAATCAATGGATCAATATGAGGTTGCAACCCTAAAAAAGGGACTACTCATTCTAGACGCGTTGCAACAAGGTGCACCCATGAGACTGACTGAGATCATGCATCGGTTTAACCTTAACAAGTCTACAACTTTCCGTCTGCTATATACGCTGGAAATGACAGGATTTATTCAAAAAGATGGTCACACGTACAAAGCTTCTGAATTAAAGGGGCACCATTCATCGTCTGCTAACACTCGACTTCATTGGTTAGTTGTTCCATCCCTGCATCAATTAGCACAGGATCTTGGCGAAACTGCCTATATCGGAGTTTTAGATGGAATGAAAGTCATGACAGTCCAAGTGGTGGAGGGCAATCATGCCATCCGTAGCCATACACGTGTAGGTGATTCCGCTTATGCCCATCTAAGTGCCTTTGGGAAAGTTATCCTGGCGCACCTAAGTGATGAACAACTAAAAAAAATGCTTACACATCTTACCCAGCACAAAGCAACAAAGCATACCTTTGACGACAACCATCTATTAAAAGAGCATCTAAACGTAATCCGTCAACAAGGATACGCCATTGATGATGAAGAAACAGAAGTGGGTTTACGCTGCGTTGCTGCTCCAATATTTTATAATGGTAAAGTGATTGCAGCATTGGCTATATCCGGCCCTGCCGCGCGATTAAGTCGAAAGAGAGACCGTGCGGTAAGTAGAAAATTGAAGGAATGCAGTACACAAATTTCCGGTCTACTTTGACCCGCTCACCTACTAAAATTCAGCCCACATTGTGATAATTGCAGTCCCTAGTGTACGTAACCTGAACTGCGTATCGAGTAAACTTTTTAGGTTCAAAAGAAAAATGTCATCAAAAAGGGGAATATACCGAGGCTGGGCTTCCAAGAGCTTAGCGACGATTAGCATAGTTCTTTGAGTAGAAGAACGAATTCTATCATGCGGTAATTGACGCGTTAGGGAATCCACTTCGCTTCGACTTGACCGGAGTCGAAGCGTATGATACGAATGCCAATTCGGACTTCCTAGTAGACTTGGCCTAAAAATACAGTCCTTTCGCGAAAATCCCTCCAAAGAAATATCTTTAATTTCCGAGGGCTTGAATATCCACCCAAACCTTTCTATATCAGCCTTTGTCAGGCGTTTTGAAAGAACTTCCGAAGCGTCAATAAAGGTAGCGCTTACAAACATCCGAAAAAAGGGTTGATAATTGAGAAACCATCCACTATGATAATCTCATCAGTCCGGATAATAAAGTTAAAGCACTTTAACTTTCAATTACATAACATCACATGAAACCTTTTTATTTCGGGGAAAATTAACTACGAAAGTTAAAGCGTTATAACTTTATATCAAATAGAAAGGTTGGTGTTTATGTGACCCATCGCGAAAGCCGGCGGCAGACATTTTACATGTACCTCTTCATCTCTCCATGGCTTATCGGTTTCTTCGTGTTTGCCTTGTATCCGATTCTGTCATCCCTTTATTACAGCTTTACGGACTATGACATTATCCACCCGCCAAAATATGTCGGACTCGCGAATTACAAAGAAATGTTTCAAAATGACCTGTTTTGGAAATCTGTTGTCGTAACGGTGCGCTATACATTTATCAGTGTACCGATCCAGCTGCTGCTGGCACTCGGATTTGCTCTCCTGCTCAATGCGAAAATACCGTTCCGCGGATTTTTCCGAACCGCCATGTATTTTCCCAGTATGGTATCCGGAGTGGCGATGTCTTTGCTGTGGTACTGGATTTTCAACCCATCGATCGGTCTGTTCAATTACGTGCTATCCTGGTTCGGCATTAGCGGCCCAGCCTGGCTCATGAGCCCCGATTATGCGCTTTACGCTCTGATGATTATGTCCTTCTGGACGGTGGGCTCAGGCATGATTCTGTTCCTTGCGGGACTTCAGGGCGTTCCTGCCAGTCTCGTGGAAGCCGCCAAGCTTGACGGTGCGGGACGCTTCCGGATTTTCCTGAACGTGACGCTGCCCATGATTTCACCGGTACTTTTGTTCCAACTGATTATGGGCGTCATTGATTCCTTCCAGGTATTTACGCAGGCGTATGTAATGACCCAAGGGGGTCCAAACTACTCGACCTGGTTCTACGTTTACAACCTGTACACCAGTGCCTTCAAGGAATACAGAGCGGGCTACTCCTCGGCACTCGCTTGGGTGCTGCTGATCGTCGTCATGGCGTTTACGGCGCTCATTATTAAACTCTCGAACCGTTATGTTCACTATGAAGGAGGCGGACGCAAATGAGTACGATTCCGACTGCCGGCCCAGGGGCTTCACCTTCTGTGAATAAACGCCGACGCAAAATCGACGCGGTTAGCATTGCCAGCTTCATTGCCCTGGTGGTCACCACCTTTCTCATGCTCCTCCCTCTGTTTTTCATGGTCTCGACCTCACTGAAATCGAAGAAGGAACTGCTGACGTTTCCTCCGACCTTTCTGCCGGAGTCCTGGCAGTGGAGTAACTACAGAGAAATTTTCGACACGCTGAACTTCGGTCAAATGTATATGAACAGTCTCATTATCGGCATTTTGACTGTTGTCGGCACCCTGTTTTCGTCGGCGCTTGCAGGCTATGGCTTCGCCAGATATCGGGGCAAGGGCAGTAACTTGTGGTTCATGCTCATGCTCAGCACCATGATGCTTCCATATCCAGCGATTATGATCCCACAGTTCATTCTCTTTTCCAAGCTGAACTGGATCGATACCTTCCTGCCGCTGATTGTCCCTGCGTTTTTCGGTTCAGCATACAACATCTTTTTGCTGCGACAGTTCTTTACCACCCTGCCGGATGAGCTGTTTGACGCCGGACGCATCGATGGCTGCAGCGAGTTCCGGATGTGGAGACAGATCGCTTTGCCTCTGTCCGGTCCGGCGCTTGCCACCGTTGCGATCTTTGCCTTCATCTACAGCTGGAACGACCTTTTGACACCTGTGCTCTATTTAAGCTCATCGGATAAGTTTACGCTTCCGGTCGGTATGTCTTCCTTCACATCTTCGCGTTTCCGAATTCCGCCGTGGCATCTGCTCATGGTCGCCTCAGTGCTCGCCATGCTGCCGATCGTGACCCTGTTTGCGATAGCCCAGAAGCGGTTTGTGGAAGGAATTGTACTTACAGGCATCAAGTAAAGACTCCGCCGCAGGGGCGGCAAAAAACTTGAATATATGGGGGACTGTAATTCATGAAAACGATAAGGATCAAAAAGTCTTTTACACTTTTGCTTGCGACCAGCATGCTCGTCGTATTGGCATTGTCCGGCTGTAGCGGCGGCAAATCAGCGGGAGATGTCGTACCCGGTAACGATGGCGATAACGCTAAATCCGGTTCCTCAGGGGGCCAAGTCACTATAACGCACTACACCATCGATTCCGAGGATCGCACCTTTATTGAAAAGCTGGTTCCGGATTTTGAAGCCCAACATCCGAATATTAAGGTGAAAATCGAGAAAGCTCCTTACGAGCAGTTCGACAGTAAACTCCAAACGCTGATTGCCGGGGGCAAATCGCCTGACGTCACAAGCCATTATGGATACGGCGGTTTTGCGGAGTATTACAACAAAGACATGCTGCTTGATATGAACGACATTATTAAGGAAGACGGATTTAAAGCGTCCGACTACAACATCCCGGATGATCTTATGAAAATCTACACCGTCAAAGACCAAGTCTACGGTATTCCGGTCAACATGTACGTCTCTCTGATGCTCTATAACAAAGACATGTTCGATGCTGCCAACGTTGCTTATCCTCCAAGTGATTACGAGGACAAGAGCTGGACGTTTGACAAAATGGTCGAAGACGCGAAGAAAATGACGCATGTATCCAATGATATTGCCAAAACTCAATATGGCGTTGACTTCACATGGTCCGAGCGCGATATGCGCCCGCTCTATTTCGGAGCAGAACCCTACTCCCAGGATACCTGGACCAACGGCGGCGTACCATCCGAGACTCATTTCGATTCGCCTGAAGTCATCGCAGCCTATAATAAGCTGTTCAACCTGATCTTAAAAGATAAAGTGTCTCCGACAACGGAATGGAGCAAAAGCGTAGCGGGGCAAAACGGCGATGCGTTCGTAACCGGCAAGGTGGGTATGACCGTCAGCGGCTCATGGAGCCTTGCCGGCTCCAATGACTTCCCTTTCAAAGTTGGTGTGGCTGCAGTGCCTGCCGGCGGCAATGACAAGGTCCGCAGCGTGCTGTTCGTCGATCCGCTCTTGATTCTGAAGGGTTCCAAACATCCAAAGGAAGCTTTTGAATGGATCAAGTATCTCGTCAGCGACGAAATTCAGGAAAAATCCATCGACCTGAGCGGTGGCAACCCTCCTGTCAATACGAAGGCAGCCGAAACCTATTACAAGCATTTCGATGGCATCGATGCGGCAGATGTGAAGAAGGTTTACGAAGGCGCTGTGGAATACGGATTTGAATCCTATAACCACCTGATCACCCACTATTCTCAGATCAATGACATGTTCATCAATGAGATGCAGCCGATCGATACCGGACACAACACCGTTGAAGAAGTGATGCCGACGATTCAGAAAAAGGTCATGGAAATTATCAAACGTTAACGCTAGACATTGTGCCGTCCTGCAAGGGGCGGTGCATCTATCAAATTAGCTTCGCGGCTAAGCCTCCGTACATGTATACTAATGTTAAGTCAATATAAAGTACGGAAAATCTGCCGCAAGGAGAATAAACAATGAAGGTTAGTATATTTGATGTTGCAAAGAAATCAGGGCTGTCCGTCGTAACGGTCTCACGCGTCTTAAA
The DNA here is from genome assembly GCF_057835695.1 of Paenibacillus sp. GL_099_B. Classification (NCBI taxonomy): domain Bacteria; kingdom Bacillati; phylum Bacillota; class Bacilli; order Caryophanales; family Paenibacillaceae; genus Paenibacillus; species Paenibacillus sp. GL_099_B. Next base: position 640,707 of record NZ_CM174430.1, on the reverse strand, counting down.
CGGTGCCGAATCCGTGCGAGAGAAAAATAGGCAAAAGGTTCTGGAAGCCATCAAGGAGCTCGATTACCATCCCAACGCTGCTGCGCGGAGTTTAGCTCGCGGTAAAACAGGAATCGTCGGTTTGATCATGACCACTCTTCAGGATTCCTTCTTTGATACCGTCGTTAAAGAGCTGAACGAGGTGCTTGCACTTCACGGCTATTTTCTTGCCGTCTCGGTCTCTACCGGCATTGGCTCCGATGAAACCCATTACCTGATCCAGGAGGACCGGGTAGACGGACTTATTCTGCTCTCGCCGATGGAAGAGGATAACTACATTGTAGAACTGAAGCGGCGCAATATTCCTTATGTCCTAATCGACAATCAGAAGCCGGAGAATGATACTTTTTCGGTAACGATCGATAACTACAAAGGTGGCTATGCCGCTACGAAGCATCTGCTTGATCTCGGCCATACCTCCATCGCGCACTTAAGCGGACAAAACATGTTCCGCAGTACGAGAGAGCGTCGCAGCGGTTTCCTGCAGGCACTTAAGGAAAAAGATCTGGCTCCATTTGAAATGATCACGGGCGATTTCGAAATCGATTTTGGTTATGACATCTGCCGCAAATGGCTGCGTGAGGGACGCCTGCCTTCCGCGGTGTTCGCGGGCGATGACCATATCGCGCTTGGGGTCGTGAACGCCCTCATGGAAGAAGGCATCAAGGTGCCTGAACAGGTAGCTATCGTCGGCTATGACGATCAATATATTTCATCCAAGCTGCACCCCCATCTGACAACGGTCCGGCAGCCTGCCGACCGCATTGGGGTCGCCGCTGCCGATATGCTGTTGAAACGCATGGACGGTACGATGAAACGCGGGGCTAATGTAAGGATCGATCCTGAACTCATCGTGAGAGAATCTACTGGATCACCAACAAAAGGTACGACCGGATAAAAAAATATAACCTTATATATAGGAGTGACGACCATTGGCTTACTACTTGGGAATCGATGGGGGAGGAACAAAAACATACGCCCTGCTGACCGATGACTTCGGCAATGTGCTTGGCAAAGGCGTGGGCGGCAACGGTAATCACCAGATTGACCGCGCCTTGGCCGCACAAAGCATACGGGAAGCTGCAGAAGGAGCTCTAAACGAAGCAGGACTGCGGATTCACGAAATCTCGCACACCTATTTCGGACTTGCAGGCGCAGATCGGGAGGTAGATTACCGAATCCTGCACCCTCTGGTTCAAGGAATCGGATTCACCCAGAATTACTCGATTAACTGTGATACGATGATCGGTCTGCGCGCAGGCACGAACCGACCTTACGGGGTCGCACTGATCTGCGGCACAGGCACCAACTCTGCAGGCCGTAATCCGGCAGGAGAACATGTGCAGGTCGGCGGTTTTGATTATATGTACGGTGATTTCGGCGGTGGTGGTTCCCTCAATATTGAGGTGTTCCGCTCTGTCATCCGTTCTTGGGACGGTCGTGAGCAGCCAACGCTCCTAACTCCCCTGCTGCTGAACTTCCTTGGATATGACAGTGTCAGCGACATGTTCGATGACTTTCAGGATCACGGCAAGCATGTGCCTGTCCATGCAGCGAAGCTGCTATTTGAAGCGGCTGCAGAGGACGATGCTGTAGCTCTGGAAATTCTGAACCGCCAGGGCGTCGAGATTGGCAAATCAGCCGCTGCGGTGATCCACAAACTTGGAATGGAAAAGGACACTTTTGACGTAATACTTGCAGGAAGTCTGCTAACAAGGGGAGATCGTGGATGGATTCGCAGCCAAGTTGAACAGACTGTTACAACCCTCGCTCCGAATGCGACCATCGTAACGTTGGCAACCGAGCCTGTTGTCGGTGCCTTATGGTCTGCTATGGATGCGAGCGGACATGCGGTAAGCCAGGATGTATATAACAAAATGAGGGCCTTCCGTGACTTCGAACATATTAAGCAAACAACAAGATAAACGTCTATAAACACTGTCATCATAAAAAATTCTTAAAAGACTGGAGTGTGCAAAATGGCATATGAACAAGGGCTAAAAATAGCGGTAATCGGCGGTGGATCTTCCTATACTCCGGAGCTCGTTGAGGGGTTCATCCTCCATCATGCCGAGCTTCCTGTACGAGAGCTGTGGTTGGTAGATATTGAGCCGGGAGAGCGCAAACTGAATATTGTCGGCAACTTGGCCAAACGCATGGTGGAGAAATCGGGTCTGCCGATTGAAGTTCATTTGACGTTCGACCGCCGCGAAGCCATCAAGGGTGCGGACTTCGTCAGCACTCAAATGCGTGTCGGTATGCTTGACGCCCGTGGCCGCGATGAATCCATTCCCCTGAAATACGGCGTGATCGGTCAGGAAACCACTGGTCCCGGAGGCATGATGAAGGCGCTGCGGACGATTCCGGTCCTGCTTGATATCTGCCGTGATATTGAAGAACTCGCTCCTAATGCCTGGCTGCTGAACTTTACGAATCCGGCGGGTATGGTCACAGAAGCCATTCTGAAGTATTCCAACGTGAAAAGCATTGGTCTCTGTAATGCACCGATCGGCCTAATCAAGCAAACCTCGGCCAAATACGGCGTAGAAGCGGACCGCATCTATGCCGAGTTTGTTGGCCTGAACCATCTCCACTGGATTACGCGTATTGATGTGAACGGAGAAGACAAACTGGATGACATGTTGGCCGATACGGCCGGTTACAGCGCGAAGAACGTGCCTGCACGGGAGTGGAATCCAGAATTCCTGCAATCCCTGCATGCCCTGCCTTCTTACTATCTGAAATACTTTTATATGACCGATGCCATGCTCGAAGAGCAGCTTGAATCCTTACAAAAAGGCGGCAACCGTGCGGAAGTGGTTAAACGCGTCGAAGAAGAACTTTTCGAACTTTACAATGACCCGGACCTGAAAGATAAACCGAAACAGCTGGAACAGCGGGGGGGCGCCTTCTATTCCGAAGCAGCCGTGAACCTGATGCGCTCACTCTACAACGGAACGAATGACATTCAGACGTTGAACGTAGCCAATCAAGGTATCATTGATTTCCTGCCAGACGATGCCAGCATTGAAGTCAACTGCGTGGTCACCAAAACCGGTCCACTGCCCCTACCGTTGACCAAGGTTCCCCCAATGGCAGTTGGACTGATCCATGCGGTTAAAACCTATGAGCGCCTCGCCATCGATGCTGCCGTGACCGGCGATCGTGGATTGGCCATACAAGCATTGGCTCATCATCCTCTGGTTCCTTCGGTCGAAGTGGCGATTCAGATGCTGGATGAAATGCTCGAAGCCAACAAGGAATATTTGCCGCAGTTCTTTACTGAATCTGCAACTAATGCATAATTCGGCTGTCATCCATTCGTCCGGATACCATAAGAAAAACGTCTATCGACGTACTTTCACATTAAACGAAACCGCCATATCCCAGGATTTCCTGAGATATGGCGGTTTGTCGTTTCTAGGCATTTGCCATCTATAAGGCTTTCTTAATTCAATCATTAAATACATTCTCCTAGCTCTCTTTCCATAAAAAAAGCAGGCCGGGAGCTAATCTCCCGGCCTGCTTGCATATGAGCAATCATCGGATTATAAGTTGCTTAGTATGTCCACCAGTTGCCGGACATCACGATCATAGAGAACAGCTTGATGCTATCTTCATAGTAGCCTTCATTGGAGCTGCCGGCCGTTTTGGTCCAGACGGAATTCAGCCAGTTTTGGTTCACGGACGAGGTCATAGCACTGACACCAAACGGTGCATAGAACGCGCCGCTGCCGCCGGAACCTGTAACCGTGCCGTTGAGTTTATAACCATCCTTTACGTTGCTAGGATTACCGCTTACTTTGGCTGAGATCCAGCTATTCATTTGATTGAGCTGATTGAGTGCCCGGCTGTCACCAGTCATCAGGTAATCCGTTGTGATCCGCCAAGGCGTACGACACGAGTTGTAATCGTAGCTGCCATCGTTCGCCCCTTCCAGAAAATCGGCTGAAGCTGGCTTGTACGTCGATCCCGACAGAACGACGAAGTCTGGAAGCAATCCGGTTGATGAGCTGTACCCGTTGTATAAGGAGTTGACAATGGTATAGGTTTTGTCGATCACGTTCGCCCATCTGGCATCACCCGTTGCCGCCTGGAACGCCCTCAAGTGATTCAGCATAAAGTCCGATGGACGGGTAGCATTTTTGAACGTGTTGTCTGTTGCCCAGTCGCCAAGACGCAGCGTCCATTGGGACTGATTCACGTCACTTTGCATGATGGCATTGATGATGTCCTTGCCGGCCTGAAGGTAGTTGATACTGCCGCTGCTACCCCACTGCTTGTCCGCAAGCAGGAGCGAATAAGCAATGTCCATGTCTCCATCCGTGGCCGAGTCGGCGCCTTCAATGTTCTGGAAGCTGCTGTTTTGTTTCCATGCCATCAATTTCGAATTGTTGGCGCTCGGATGCGCTTTATAATATTGATAAAGTCCGTCGAAATAGGTCTGCGCATTGCCGTCATAACCGGCCATTATAACCGTTGCCAGCATTCCGTACCCGTGTGCCTCAGATACGGTATCCCCGTTGGACTGATACTTTACATAATACTTGCCTGTGCCCGCCGTTTTCAGATAAGCCGATTTCCAGCTGTCCCATTTCGCTTTCACAGAGCTGTCCATCGCACTTTGAGTAACATGGTTAGGCTTGATCGAGCCGCTGGTATATGTCGTGTGCTGCGGGAACGGCTTGTTTGGAGCGGCGAAAGCAAAGCTCGCCGGAATCAGAAGAAAAGCGAGACAACACATCATAACAGCCTTGCTGCTAAACGAAAATCCCCTATTTTTTCTCATAAATTTACGCTCCTTTTAGGTCCAAATGGGTTTTGATCCATGACATAACCTTTAAGCCTAAAATTCAATACAGCATCTTGATGGAGAAACAATGATTCGATACTGGCGAGACACAATCACCTCCACCTTAAAGTTAAAGCGCTTTAACTTTTAAAACGCTTACATTTATTTTAATTGTTCTTCTAATATTTGTAAATATATATTTCTGAGATTGAATCTAAAGTCCTGATTCGACATTTTAGCAAATATCACCGTGTTCTTTCCCTAATTAATATCAAGTCTTCATTCACTCACGTATGGATGACTACTCCCTTCTTCACAGGCATACAAAAATCCCCTCAAGCTTCCAGTGCTTGAGGGGATTTTAACGATCTCTTTTTTCACTATTGTCTACCATGAGGGGAGAATACCAAGCTCCCATAAAAGGAGCTTTGATTCTTTTATTTTCGTACCACTGTATATCCTTTATCTTTCAGCAACTTCACGATCCCATGATCGCCCAAGTAGTGCGCTGCACCAACCACGATGAAGTACTCTTCACCCTTGCCGTTTTTCAGGTAACCATCGATCTTATCAGCCATTCCAACATTACGGTCAATGAGCATCGCTTTGTTGTATTCTTCATCATCAGAGAAACTGTTCGTCAGCTCCAGCAGTTGTTCGTCATTCCCTGTCTTCCACATTTCGGCCATTTGATTCACGCTGTCATCCAACACATCGAAATTGTCCAAAGTAGCTTTTAACGTTTTCTCTTGCAGCTCCTTAGAGAAGTCATTGAACATTCCCAATTGAGATTCATAGGACTCCAACTCGATCACCGGAAGTTTGCGCTCGATTGCCTTCTGTATGAAGTACAGATCAACCCCCGCAGAAGCTTCATAGCCCGCTTTCATAGACTTCAGACTGGCTAACGTGCTCTCTACTACCCAAGGCTTAAAGGTATCCAGTGCATTCGGTTCCAATCCACTTTGCTTCAAAATATCGCCCAGTTGAGTATACGTCTCGCTGGAGATGTGATCTTTCAGTGTTGTGCCATCCTGATACGAGCCCAGATCCAGAACAATCTTCTGCTGCGCTTCTTCAGCCGCTTTGCTGATATCGATCTCTACGCCTAGGTAATCCGCCTCGGCAAAGGCTTCTTCAAAATCCTTACGCAATGGATAAAAGCTTTCATCCGCAATATGCATAGAACCTACCAGGTACACGGTGTTACCGTTGCTTTCGACTTCCCACATGAAGCCACGTCCACCGGTTTGAACAGTTTCTGTTTCGCCACCTTTGGAAACCAGCAGCACTGTGCGTGCAGCAGCATCCCAACGGACCTCATAACCAGTTGCATCCCCTACAATGCGAATCGGCGCATATGTTACGCCATTAATACGTGTAAGCTTGCTCTTCAAAGTAATCGTCTTGCCGTTAACGACGGCTGTGATCGTATCACCTGTTGCTGTCGTCAGCTTCACGTCCATTGCGTCCAGCGTGGAGCGCAGCGGCACAAGTGTTGTTCCTTTATCGTTAATCGGTGCACCCGTCGTGTATTCAACCGTTTCGTCATTCACCTTTACCGATGTCTCTTGCGGAGAGGCCATAGCCGGTACTGCGGATGCGAGCAAACCGACCGAAATAGTTAGAGACAAGAGAATGCGTTTCCAGTTTTTCATATTATGTATTCTCCTTTAAGCAATATAGTAGTTTGAATAAGGATATTTGGATTATTACGAATTAAGCAGAGAAGATGCTCCTCTCTATTGCATAGCACCTTCTCTGCTTTAATTACTCAAGCCAATTTCGTTCTGGATCATGAAGGTTCTATTGAACCACTAATTTAAAATTTAATACTCACTCGTTCGTAAACTTGGATCAGATTTTATATGCCTTCATCGCTTTGAACAATTCCTTGAACGTTGGGCGTTTACCATACATCAGCACACCTGTACGATAGATTTTCGCTGCCAGCCAGCCGAAGATCATAATCGATACCACGAGAATGGCCAGGGACGTCCAGATCTGCCAGGTTGGCGCAACGCCTGCCCCGATCCGTACCAGAATTGCCGTTGGCGATGTGAACGGGATGAAGCTTGCTACTTTCAACAACAGGATGTTCGGTGTAGCAATACTGAAGATCGCGATATAGAAGGATACCAGGGACAACATCGTAATCGGCAATACGGCCTGACCCAGTTCTTCTGTACGACTCACCATCGAACCAATGGCCGCGAACATCACCGCATACAGGAAGTAACCCAGAATGTAGAAGATGAGTCCATATACAATGACTGCGACGTTCACATCACTCAGATTCATATTGAAATCGCTCAATACATCACGGTTATGCGGTAACAGCATATTACCAGCAACTACTGCACCGAAAATACCGATTTGCAATAGACCTACCATGAAAATACCGATAATTTTACCAAACATCTGACTGAGCGGAGATACACTCGTAATCAAAATCTCCATAATACGCGAGCTCTTCTCGGCCGTAATCTCGGAAGCAATCATATTACCTGTCATCATCGTTGATGTGAACAACAGGATAATCAGCAGGTAGACAACCACGTAGTTGATGCCACTCATGGTACCTTCCGACCCCGCAGCAGCTCCGCTTTGGTCAGAATCAAGGCTTTGCTCTGTCAGTTTTACCGGCGTACTGATGAGCTGTTTTTGTTCCGCCGTGAGTGTATCCTTCACCACCACATCCAGCTTCACAATTTGCAGCGCAGCTTCAATAGGTGCTATAACCTGCGGGGAAATATCTTCGCTTGAGTACAAGACCGGCTGTGGGAAATCTTGCCCCGCAACAGGTTCGAACTTCAGGTACCCATCCAAAAGCTCCGACTCCACATCGGCTTTGAGTGCCGCTTCATCTTTACTCGCGTCGTTAACAAAACGATACGTCTGGTTGCCTTGTGCGGAGGAGTATGTCTCCAGCTTCTCGGCTACCTCCGTTTGTCCGGTGCTCAGCAGACCGATATTTACCGGATTCGTGCTCGAGCCTCCACCGATGGGACCACCATTAAATAAAGTAATGAAATATGGAATATTGAGTCCAATCGTAATTAAAACTGCAAGTACAATGGTCGTGACCATGAAAGACTTCGTTTTCACTTTGTTTTTGAACGTAAATCCGATAATCGTCCCCATTTTATTCATTCGACTCACCTACCTCACGAATAAAGATTTGGTTAAGCGTTGGTTCCTTGATTTCAAAATGTTCAACGGTCGTCTGAGCCATGGCTGCTCTCAGAATTTCCTGAGCTGCTTCCATCTGACCAATATGGATCAGGTATCCACGCTCATTTTGCTCTACCTTTTTCACACCAGGCAACTGTTCCAGACCGCCCACATTACCCGTAGTGCTCAGGAATACATGCTCACGTGGATAACGGCTCTTGATCTCTTTAATCTCTCCTTGCACAACGGTATTGGAGCGATGCAGAATTGTTATCTGACGACATAATTCTTCAACGTGCTCCATGCGGTGTGTCGAGAACAGAATGGCTGTGCCTTCGTCACGCAACTCCTTCACCGTGGATTTCAGTAACTCCACGTTCACCGGATCGAGTCCGCTGAAGGCTTCATCCAGAATGAGAATTTGCGGTCTGTGGACCACTGCGGCAATAAAGCCCATCTTTTGCTGATTCCCTTTGGATAGTTCCTCAATCTTTTTGTCGTAATACTCCGGCACTTCGAATCGGTCCAACCAATACTTCAGGCTCTGATCCGCATCCTTTCCATTCATGCCGCGCAGACGGGCCAGATAGTTGATCTGTTCACTAACCTTTACCTTTGGGTACAAACCGCGCTCTTCCGGAAGATATCCCATAATCTGCTGCAATTCTGTGCTATAGGGTTTGCCGTTGTACTGGATATTTCCGCCGTCCGGGTGAATCAGCCCAAGCACCATACGCATCGTTGTTGTTTTACCAGCACCGTTGGCTCCGAGCAGACCGTAAATCTCCCCCTCTTTTACATTAAGCGTCACACCATTAACTGCCGTTTTGTCTGCATATTGCTTGACTACCTGCTTCAATTCCAATCGGTTCATCATTTATCGTCTCCCTTCGGTTATTTCCACTGTACGGGTGCATACCCGGCAATCCAGAATGCCAAGACTTCATCCAATTCCAAGTTACGGATCTTCAATACCCGGTTATTTGCCAGCTCCAGCCTTTCCTGCGCTTCGCTGACCCGGGTTGTTATGACACGAACCAGTCCTCTCTCTTCAGAAGAAGATTCCACAACCCCAGGGATACTCTCTGGTCGTAAATCTCCTTCATACCAGACTTCTTTCCACTGATCGAGCACCATATCTTTCTCGGCCATCCCCAGCGACTGACCACGGTGCATCAATACGATGTAATCTGCGAGCCTTTTGACTTCATCCGCAATATGTGTGGCAATCAGAATCGTGGTGTCTCCCTCAGCCATGAAGGTACGGAACTGGTCGACCATTACTTTCCAGGCAAAGGGGTCCAGACCTGATGAAGGCTCATCCAAAAGCAATAGTCTTGGGCGAGCTGCGATTGCAGCAGCGATCTCGAATTTCCGTCGTTCTCCCTTGGACATCTTGTTCAGCTTCACATCAACAGGTACTTCCATATCGTGAATCAGTTGGTTGAACAACTTCATATCCCAACGCGGGTACCAGTAGGCTCGAAAATCAGCTGCTTCCTGTGCAGTAATCCGGTTCTCTTCGAGCCCAGCGTTGTCAGCCACAAAACCGATCTGTTGTCTCAGTTCAATGGGAAGAGGCCCCTCATGTTCCTTCCCAAACCATATAATCTGCCCTGCATCAGGCAGTACCAATTGTTGTAACATGTTAAGAAGTGTGCTTTTACCTGAACCGTTATGACCGAGAATAGCAACTACATACCCTTCCGGGATGGTCAGATCGATTGGGCCAATAACTCTGCGTTTTCGCATTTTGGATACGCCGTTCAACTGAACTGCTATGGGCTCCATGTATGAATCACTCCCTCACTTCGAGTAAACTGCCTTGAGGACTTCCCGGAACAGACTCTCCAGTTCTTCTTCCGTACATCCCACCGATTTTCCGGACTGCACCGCTGCCTGCATCGCTTCATGCGCGGCCTTCAATCTATAATTTTCTCTGTCGCCGGCTTCTACCTGGGCCACAAATGTACCCGTCCCCTGCTTCGTACGAAGCAGCCCTTCATTCTCCAGATCCTGATAGACCCGTCTAACCGTTATAACACTGCAATTCAGTGATCCGGCGAATTCGCGAATGGACGGCAAATGTGTTCCCTCCCCCAACTGACCCGTAACAATTAACGATCTTAACTGATTTTCAATTTGGTGATATAAAGGTTCAGCGCTATTTTCATTAATTTGAATGGGTATTTTCACATCTTGCACCTCGCCCTCCGGTACACTCCAGTCTGTTACCTGTCCGTGCCGGTTTCATCCTGTATTCATTCTTGCGTTCATCCCTCATACCGTTAACTCAAATCCCGAATGGAAAGTTTCTTCAGCGTCAATCGACTGAAAAGCCATAATCCCGCTATGCCAGCCACCAAAGCAACCCACATAATCGGGGAAAGCAGCCCCCATGATTTACTCACATCAATTACAATCGAAAATCCGTAACTGCCCGACGTTCGGATCAGCAAGGATATGATGATCGTAAGTGGCAAGAACAACGAACTGAGAAGCAAATATTTTTTACCACTGTACAGAAACTCTCCGTAAATATATAAGCCTGTCATGAGAAGTCCGTAACCTGTACAAGTTATGCCAAAGGCCAGGTACTGATCCCACCGGAACCCTTCCTCGTGCAACCCGACCACATACAGTGATCCATAGAAAAAGATACCATTATACGTAAACGCCATCAGAGACTGCTGAAGTCTCGACCACATCACTGTCTCATTTGGAATGGGAAGTCTGCGATAGTAGGCCAGCATCTGTGTATAGGAATCCTCCTGTATGTAACGGAAAGATCGTCTGCTGAACACGAATCCCTGAAATGGCACCATGATCAAAAAGAAAGTATCTACAACAGGATTAATGAAATCTGTCTTCTGTTGTCCTAATAACATCACACCACTCATGCCACCCGTGTATATCATAAAAATTGCAGTCCACAGCCATTGGAGCCTATCCTTGTTCATCTCACTACGGGTCAACCACCACGCCTGCTTCCATGCGCTCATATCATTGCCTGCCTTTCCATCTGTCATTGGAACACCTTGCTCACTGTATCTACTGTATATATCAATATACACAGTATATAGACCACTCCCTATTCCCGTCAACCCCTTATTTTCCTGAATCAGGGAGAAGGAATGGGATTCATGTCAGAGTTACGATAAAATAAAACTTGATTCTAAACGTACAGTGGTTCATTGTAAATTCATTCATTCTTATATACATAGAAAGGGTTGATTCACCTATGGATTGGCTAGTTGAGATCGGGTTTGTGCTCCTGTTCCTTATCGTGGTCATCTGGCTCATTGTTCGCGATGAACCCAAACGGCATTCTGCCAAAAAAGGCAGACATCGTGTGCGTCATAACAACGGCTACACCGACTCATCTCCGGCATACCCGGTCATTACCACCAATGATGACTCCTATACTCATCATTCCAAACACACTCACGAGCACAAGCATTATGATGGTGATTCTTTTTCGGAATCTAATCACCATCACAACAGCGATAGCGGAAGCAGCAACGACAGTGGTGGGGATAGCGGTGGTGGGGACAGTGGCGGCGGTGGTGGAGATTAAAATAACTCCTCAAACCAAAAAAAGAGCTGTATCCGATATTGTGCAAACACAATTCGGAACAGCTCTTTCCTATTTCCCGGCACCTGAATACTGAAGAGGTATAATCCTTAAACGAGGTTGTAGCCACTCGGCAGAGTCCGATTACTACGGATCGTACGAATCTCAGCCAGAGTCAATCGCTGATTGGTGGAGATCAGGGATTCCACATCATTGCCACGGATCAGATCATCCAAATCTCTCAAATTGGTGTTCCCACGAAAGACGCGGAATCCGCCTTGAAAGTTAGGTCTCGTAAACACAACCAATGTTGCATTTGAACTTGTCGAGAAGAAACGCAGGCTCTCTACCCCACCCAGAATGTTATCCAGATTACGGAGAGCCGTGTTGCCACGGTATACCCTGCTTCTTCCACGATAATCCTCTTCTGAATACACCGTGAGACGTGGATACGTTTGACTTACATGGACTGTTTTTTTCATTTGTTTTCCCCCTCTCGATCTCATTCTATGAATGAATGCGAGAGGATGCTTGGACCAATCAACGGATCGATTCATCCATTTTCATATTTTCAAAGAATTTAATTCATCGCATTAAACACCCAGGATGACTTCCCATACCGGACGAGTGTGTCCACCAGGATACAGCAGGTACAACAGAACGTATACAATAACGCCTGTGATGGCACTGCTAAACCAGATCATGGATGTGAATCGCCCCCAGCGGCGATGTGTCTTGAATTTCTTTTTGAACCCAAGCACCAAAGTGGAAATCCCGAAGACCGCTGCCACCGTGGCGAGGATAATATGAAAGATAAGAAATATTCGATAGAAGATCTCCATCTCCGGGTCCCCACCCCAAGCTGTATTCCCGACAAAGATGGTACGAGACGTATATATGACAAAGAACAGCAGCGCAGCAATGGCCCCTGCAATCATCGCGGTTTGGTGCGCCTCCCGTTTGCCACGGATAATTAGCACCCAGCCAATTCCAACCAGCACCGCGCTAATCACAATGAAAGAAGTACTGATCGTGGGTAGCAGAAAATACATATCCATCGTGTGTTTCCCCCTCTTGTCCAAACAAAACTTGTGTTATTTCGCTGCAGGATTAAGCGGTCCTCCCCTATTCTCTACAGGGTAGGGATCATCATCATCTTCCCGTTTTTCCTTGCGGTACCATTGGAAAAAGACATACGCCAGCATGGAGACGAAGATGCCTTCCTGTATGAATTTCATCAAAATACCGCCCACCTGCTGATCCTCCTTGGCAGAGGACAGAAAGTTGAAGAACGCCGGCCCACCGAATGATCGCAGCAATGCCGTGGAATCGCCGGATACACAATACCGCATTGCCTCAGCCCATACGGCAGGATTGCTGTAGGTCGCATACAACGGTTCGGAAGCAAAAATAATCAGTCCACAAGCTGGTGTCAGAAGCACCATGTTCAGAAAAATAAATCCAATCTTGGACAGCCCCGATGCTTGTCTTCCTTCCGGCAACGGATTGAGCAGCGTCCACCACATCAGCATAGATGTAATAAAAAGTACAATGTAATACAAACGGTGAACCGTAAAATTTAACATTACGTAATCATGTACTACTGGCAGATGATATAACGAGAACAATCCGTTAAACAGCACAGCCGCCACGATTGGATGAGCCAAAAAAGATAACTGCCGTGTCGGCAGCCACCGGATGATCCCACGCCATACCCAAAGGGGCAATCCCTTCATCAGTAACGGTGGCGCTACCAGATAGGACAGAGCCATACTCACCATATGGAAGCTGAACATCACATGCCCCAGCAGATTGAATGGCCCCGCTTGTGCAAGATACAACACCGTAAGCCCTGTGATAAACATCATTTTCTGTGCAGCCGTGGCCTGATCTGCCCCCTTGATCCGCTCACTGAAAGGACCAACGAGCACCAGATAAGCTGCGGCAATGAGCAGAAACAACGCCAGAATAAGTGGACTCCATAAATCGTTGAAACTAAAATATTGCAACCCGAGCATACGGGAGACCTCCCCGTGACCTGATTTGGTTGTTGCCTGAATCCATTGACGGATTGGTTCGCCTAAAAGGGGAAAAGACGGCGACACTGCGCCGCCGCCATCTCTTTTACCACCAAACCCAATAGAGTGCCATAATGATGCACGTAAAAGCTACGAAAAATCCGAAGCACATGAACAGGATCGGCATCAAATGCCCTTTATCCTTCAAGTGCATCCAGTAACCGAGCTGTACAAACACCTGCAGGATCGCCATAACCACCAATATAATAATGGTAAAGGTCGTATTGACTCCTCCCGCGGCAGCAGCCGCGAACGCAATTAGCGTCAGGATAATCGAGAAGATAAAAACAACGACGTGTTTCTGTGGACCTTCCGCCCGGTGACGATGCTTCACAGGCTGCTGATCACTCTTATCCTGTACCGACATGTGTTACCCCACCTTTCCGAGCAGGTACACGACCGTAAAGATAAACACCCAGACCACGTCAATAAAGTGCCAGTACATTGCGGAGACGTATACTTTAGGTGCAGTTACGACCGTTAATCCTTTTCTGAACAGTTGCCCAATAATGAGCCCGATCCACATAATACCAAATGCAACGTGCGCTCCGTGGAACCCAACCAGCGTATAGAATGCTGAACTGAATGCACTTGTGGTCATGCCGAACTCTTTATGTTTCACATATTCATAGAACTCGTAGATTTCCAGACCGAGGAATCCGAGACCCAGTACAACGGTAATGCCAAGCCAGAGAGCAAGAGCATTGCGCTTGCCCTTATGCATAGCCTGGATGGCAAATACACTTGTCAAACTGCTGACCAAGAGAATAAAGGTTGCGGCAGCCACGAGTGGCAGATGAAACAATTCATTCGCCGTCGGTCCGTCATTCGTTTGGCCACGGAGGGCCAAAAAGGTTGCGAAGAGGGTTCCGAACAATACGGTCTCGCCGCCAAGGAACAACCAGAAGCCAATAAGCTTGTTGCGCCCTTCCAGCGTTGCTTTCTCCGGCTCATGCGGCAATTTGCCGTTTACCGGTTCAGCATGTGAAGTTGTCATGTTCTAACCCCCTTCTCATCCTGATCCTCCGGTTCAATATGCCAGCCATGATCATCGTAGAGTGACCGCAGCGCCATTGCACCAAATGTAATCAGAAGGCCAATAATGACTACAATATAATTGTTAAACAATCCGTTCATAAACGCATTCCCAAAATCATCTTTGCTGAACATGAGACCAAGTCCGGCAATGAATATACCGACGGACATAACAAACGGCAGTGGAGTCGCTGACGGCATATGGATCGAACCTACAGGTTCGGCCGGTGTCATCTCCGTATGTCCTGCCATCTTTTCTTTCCAATACGCATCAATTCCACGTACCAGAGGCGTCTGCTTAAAGTTGTATTCCGGCGGTGGAGATGGAATCGACCATTCCAACGTACGGCCATCTTCCCACGGATCATTCGGTGCGTCTGCTGGTTTTCTCGTTGTGATCACGATGTTCACGAGGAACATGATAACCCCAACACCCATCAGGAATGCACCAACCGAGCTGACCAGGTTAAGCAGGTCGAAATCCTGATTCGGCAAATATGTAACGATCCGGCGCTGCATCCCCATCAAACCAAGGAAATGCTGTACAAAGAACGTTAGTTGGAAACCGATCATAAACGTCCAGAACGTCCATTTCCCGAGCGTTTCGCTCAGGACACGACCGAACATCTTCGGCCACCAGTAATGTAGTCCGGAGAACAAACCTAGCACCAATCCACCAACGATAACGTAATGGAAGTGAGCCACAACAAAGTACGTATCATGGAACTGGAAATCCGCAGGCGCAGAGGCCAGCATGACACCAGTTACCCCGCCCATAACGAAGGTTGGAACGAATCCAACAGCAAACAGGTTTGCCGCTGTAAAACGGATCTGTCCGCCCCACATCGTAAAGAGCCAGTTAAATATTTTGATCCCTGTTGGTACAGCAATCAGCATGGTTGAGATCGAGAACAATGCATTGGCGACTGTCCCCAGACCTGTCGTAAACATGTGATGCGCCCATACCATGAATCCCAGAAAGGCAATCAGGATGGTTGCAAATACCATGGAGCTGTAACCGAACAATCTTTTACGTGCAAAGGTTGGAATAACCTCTGAGATAATACCAAATGCCGGCAAAATGAGAATGTATACTTCAGGGTGCCCGAAGATCCAGAAGATATGCTGCCAGAGTACCGGGTTACCGCCACCTGCAACATCGAAGAAATTCGCCCCCAGTATGCGGTCAAACGTTAACAGTACAAGTCCTACCGTAATGGCAGGGAATGCAAAAAGAATAATGGCTGATGTAATAAATGTGGTCCAGGTAAACATCGGCATCCGCATATAGGACATTCCCGGCGCGCGCATCGTAATGATGGTCGCGAGAAAGTTAATGCCCCCGATGAGTGTCCCTAGACCGGCGATCTGGAGTCCTATCGTGTAGAAATCCACACCGTGCGTCCCACTGTACTCGCTGCCAGAGAGTGGCGTATACGAAGTCCAGCCGGCATCCGGTGCCCCTCCCATCAACCAACTCAGGTTCAAGAGCAGTCCACCAAACAGGAACGTCCAGAAACCAAGCGCGTTAACAAAAGGGAAAGCAACGTCCCGTGCCCCAATCTGCAAAGGCACAACGGCATTCATAACGGCAAAAATAATAGGCATGACACCAAGAAATATCATTGTTGTTCCGTGCATCGTAATCAATTCGTTGAAGACCTGCGCCGACACAAAATCATTCATCGGTTTCATGAGCTGAATCCGAATCAAAATGGCTTCAATGCCGCCGATTCCAAAGAAAAACCCACCTGCAATTAAGTAGAGCACGGCGATTTTTTTGTGATCGACGGTGGTAATCCAATCCATCAAGCCCCTATACCGCTTGACGCTATGAGCATGAGCCAAGGTTGTGTACCCCCTTCTTCGTCCTTGCTGTTCTATTCATAGTCCAATTTGTAGTTGGCCAAATATTCGGCAATTCCGTCGATTTCTTCATCTGTGAGTCCAAGGTCTTTCGGATTAGGCATCGTATTGCCTGGCTTCACGGATTGTGGATCATGGAGCCATTCTTTCATGTTGTCCAGCACCGGATTACCGTCTTCCTGGCCTTCGCCCTGGTTCAGCAGAATACCTGCCACGGATTGCTTGCCACCGATACCTGTAAGGTTAGGCGCAACTGGCCCGCCCTGATCCCCAACTGCATGGCAAGAAAGGCAGTTCGTTTTGAACTTCTCAGCCAATTGGGTATCTTCCGGAAGTACCGCCGGAGCTTTCATTTCATTGACCCATTTGTCAAAGGATTCCTGGCTGACCGCTTTTACCTTGAATTCCATGAAGGCATGTGATCTGCCGCATAATTCAGCACATTTACCTCGGTAAACGCCTTCATTTGGCGCCGAGAAGCTGAACTTGTTAAGCGTTCCATCCGGGTTTGTGTCCATTTTACCCGCAAGTGACGGCACCCAGAAGGAGTGAAGCACGTCAGCGGTTTTCAATTCGAATGCGATTTTCTTTCCGGTCGGGATGATGAGGTCTTGAGCGGTGGTTACGTCATATTGAGGATAAGTGAATTCCCACCAGTACTGATGCGAGGTGACTTTGACCTGAATTGCATTTTTGTCGTTGGACAGATCTTCGCCTTGGGCAAAAATCGTTTTTACCGTCGGTACTGCCAGAACGATAACAAGCAACAACGGAATGGCTGTCCATATTACTTCCAGCTTGAAATTGCCTTCAACCTGTTCGGGCATCTCATTCTGCCCGGCTCGTCTGCGAAACCGGATCAACACATACGCAGCAATAGCAAATACAATGATGAGCACCACGATCATAATCGTAATGGACAGCTTCATCAGATCATATTGGCCTTGCGCCACAGGACCCTGAGGTTTCATTACCGACAAGTCTTCCCGCCCGCATGCGGATAGCAGCAAAGAGAACACCGCCAGCAAGGGGAGAATTCGCTTTGCAACCTGCCACTGTTTCATCATTGATCTACCCCACTTTTTTAACATTTTCGTAGATTGCCGTTGTCGCCCGAAATAAACTCATTCAGTCCATTTCAGGACGATACACGTAATCCTGTCCGACATACAGAATGCTTACAAAAATAACGCTTCCACCACTCCCGTCATTTCCTGCTAAGGGCATGTCTGCGCATTCTTCCAATTCATTCTATATGGTTCAATCACTTATTAAATATAAGTTGAGGGTATGATTTTGTCAATCTTTGGACACATGTTCACAAATTGTTCACTTTATGTAAAAAACCGCACCACAACTTGATTTGCAAACGATTTCAGTTAAAGATATTAGTCTCTACATTTGAAAATTTTTGCCAAATTTCGGTGATAAAACAAGATTTTTTGGCGATTTTTCTCACATTGAAAACATGCAGTATTATGCAAAAAAGAAAAGCAAGCATCAGATTGTCTCTCTTACAACTACTGGAAGCCGCAGTAAAGCCCCATACCGCTCCCTTTTAGAACCAAACGGCATGGAGCCTGAACCTATTGAACATCCCGGAAGCCATTACGCACTCTCTTACCAGCTTTCCATAGATACAGCGTCTAAGTCCCGTCAGTTAGTATAAGAGGACCATCACTTGTTATGGCTACCGTATGCTCATACTGAACGCCCCAGCTTCCATCCACTGTTCTCACCGTCCAGCCATCCTCATCCCATACAACCGCTCCAGAGCTGCCTTTTGTAAATATGGGCTCAATCGTAATGACCATGCCCTCTGTCAGCATCATGCCCGTCCTGCGTTTCCCGTAAGGGAGGACGTTCGGGGGTTCATGGATGTATTGACCAATCCCATGACCAATAAGAGGTTTCACAATCCCGTAACGATACAGCCTTGCTGTCCGTTCAATCGCGTTACCGATATCCCCCAGCGTATTTCCTGGCACTGCCTGTGCTATCGCCTTATGAAGCGCCCTTTCCGTTCGATTCATTAGTTTGCGTATGGACCTGCGTTGTTCACCGATCCCATACGTCCATGCAGAATCGGCAAGCCAGCCGTCTTTGTTCACCACCATATCAATAGTCACCACATCCCCTTCGGCCAGTTTCCGGTCATTAGGGAAGCCGTGGCAAACCACCTCATTAACTGAAGCGCATGTAGCGTAAGGATAACCTTTGTACCCTTTTTGCTCCGGTGTAGCTCCTCTTTCAGCTAGAAAAGCCTCCACCCGTTCGTCAATATCTCCTGTCGTTACACCGGGGGCCAGCCACTTTTCAATATACTCGTGACAGCTTCGCAGGATTCGCCCCGCTTCCCGCATGTAGCCAATCTCTTCTTTTGTTTTTAAAATAGGGTCCACTTGCATTCATCCTTCCTGCCATATCTGTACTTCCATGTATATGCAGTAGGAACGAAACAAAGCCCCCAAAAGTAGAGGGATAGCTTGCCGGCTTATTGTGTTTACTTTAGGTGAACGGTTTACACATTGGAAATATATACATATCGTTTTCCAATCAAAAAAAACCGTCTGCCGGAGCTTAACGCCCGGGAGACGGTTCTATTCATATCGGAACAGTATAATCAGAGTTGTGTGTGTTTCAGGACACGGAAGAATCCATCTTGACAAGCTCATGCTCAACCACAGAAGTCAATTCTTCCTCGTATCCACCCGTAATCCGGTATTTCCTCACGTACTCCTTCACGAATTTTTTTGGATCTTTAGGACGGAAAATCCGAGTCATTTCCCTCAAACTTTCTTTGACCTCATTGTGACCTTTCGTTGCCATTGTAATTCCCTCCCAAAACGTTGAAAGTGAATGCTCCGTTTAGAGAATGCCGAATAAGTCTTAAATGCCATCCATGAAGTTGTGTGCGCGGCTCAAAGCAAGCTTTTAGGTCGGGAACCCTTGCTTAAGCAAGTACCTGACACTATAAATACCCGATATGATTCGGTGTGAATCATAATCTTATTGTAGCATATTCGGAAGTATCTGACGACTTGACGAATTTACCTAATATTTATAACGGTTTATATGCCCAAAAAGTTTAATTCCGAATCATATGTTACAAATACGATACTTCTATACGGAATTAATATATCCAGCATAACACTGAACTATTCGGGGGATATTATCACGGACAACCCATACAGTTAAAATACTGGGATCTAAGGAGGCGTTGTTTTATGGATCAGAAAGATAAAGAAATGCTGCCCCTTTCGCATGAAAAGGTGGAAGTGGACGGAATATATACCAACGAAGCCGGACAAGAAGAACATCTGCATCGCGGACAACAATTCCCGGCCGATCCCGTTCTCGGCAAGACGGAATGGGAACTGACGGAATTCGCTTTTGACAACCATCACGAAGGTCGTACCGACGAGCGTTTGGTTCCCAAAGAGAATGACACCGATAAGATTGGCAAGACCACACATCCACGCAGACATTTTCAGCGGGGTGACCGTTAAGTTCTAAACGCAACAAATCACTTTAAAACTAGGGAGCATCATACCAATCATTGGTTGGTGCTGCCCTGTTTTCTATACTAAATGCAATTGAGAATACAGAGGGTTAGCTTGCATCCCTTAGATCGTTAAGAAGAATTTTCTGGGAACGCTGTTCCAGCTGTCGAAACTCCTCATTGATTCTTCGTTCTTTAGCAGCATCCGGCCGATACGCAGGAATCATCGCCCAGTGCTCACGAATCAATTCAATGCGATTCTTCATTGGAGGATGGTAGCTACGGTTTTGAGTATCATTCATTTCCTGTATCCGCTGAATACGAAGAATTCCCTGAGTTGGAACGGCAGAAATCCGTTTTCTAAACTCCTCAGTACCCACGAATTTCATCCATAAGCTGTTCGTATGCTGTGCGAGCTTGGGCAATATACCTCACTTCTTTTTCTGCTCCCTGTGCTAGTTGCTACTTCTTTAACTCTTCTGCCCCTACCTGTTCACGTTTTGCCATTCGTTTCATCCTCCTTTGATTTTGGGCATGCAAAAAAAACTCATTCCTACTCATAGTTCAAGTGGGAAAGAGCTTTTGAAAGTTTATCAAGTGTTTGAATTATTTAGTGTTTGGTTTGTCGGTTGTATTTTACGGTCTTGTTGTTGGGATTGTAAAGAAGCTTATAAAAAATATTCACTCTATCACTCAATATTTTCATCATCGAGTGCATCCAGA
Source organism: Paenibacillus sp. GL_099_B (assembly GCF_057835695.1). Taxonomy (NCBI): domain Bacteria; kingdom Bacillati; phylum Bacillota; class Bacilli; order Caryophanales; family Paenibacillaceae; genus Paenibacillus; species Paenibacillus sp. GL_099_B. Next base: position 619,924 of record NZ_CM174430.1, on the reverse strand, counting down.
ACTTCATCCCTAATGTCTTGTGGGGGAAGTTCCCTAGTTATTGCCCCAGAATTACGCGGCCATCCATGCTTGCCACTTACTAACTCATTATGGTGATAACTGATTCTTCCACCTCTCTCAAACAACTTAATAATAGGGTCATATAGATCGTGAAACTTCAGAGCGATAGGCATTTGTTTGTCTACCACGTATGCCCATTCAAGATAAAAAGTGCAAAGATACTCTGTAACCCAATCAACGTTAGCGTTTACTAATCCATTACATTCTTCCTTTATATGAGCAGGTGTATCAAAATTAATTATTTCTGCTGCATTAAATACAGCACGTCTATTATCATCCATGGAGTTAAAATCTAAAAAAATATTCCCTCTTCTAATAAACTCTGTAACTAGGATCGCATATGAAGGTTTATCCATTCCATTATTTTCCCAGTTAATGTTATTTATCCTTTCACTGGCTTGTTCAAAGTTAGAATTCAATTTTCTCACCTCAAAATTTTGGTTTAAATCCTGGAAATCCGCCGGGTTGTGGTGGTGCTAACTCATGAGCACCTTTTGTACTTTCGTTCATTGTACCATCTTTGAAATAGTTTATATCACGATACGGCAACCCTTCTTGCATCATTTTACTTTCTGCCAATTCATGGTCGGCTAATTGTCTAAACCATGCTTTTTCCTCTGCTGATAATTCACCTTTTAGTGCTTTTTCCCATCCATAGGCCATATCAATATCGGGATCAAAATAACCTTTATAATAGTACTTGCCGTTAACAGTATCAACTAAGTTCATGTGTTCAGTCAGTATTACATGTGTTTTCAACTGACTTGCCTCTTCAAAACTAAGTCCTGTATTCCGTGAAAAGGTCTCTAACTCTCCAGCATCTAAACCAGTGGATCTTAACTTTTCATACGTCTGCAAAGCTATCTCTTCCTGTTTAAAATTAGGAACAAACTTAATAGGTTCTCCACGAGGGTCTATTGGTTTAGGTGTTCTAGCTTTTCCCGCCCCCTCAGTATCCCCATCCCTAACCTTAGTTCCATCTTTCGATGACGGAGCTTCTTTAGGTTTAGACGCATCCTTCGGCTTAGCTGACGTAACGCTCGAAGAAGTAGACGACTCTTTAGAAACGGTTCCTTTCGACGACATAATGTTCTCTTTCGAATCCACATGAGAAGTGTTCGGTGATCCCTTCGAATTTCCAGGACCACTGTCTTTCCCACGATTTCCACCTGGTTCCGAGAACATGTGACTGTCATTCTTCACAATCACAGGCACGGTCTGGCCGTTGCTCAGCCTCATGCGCTGAACTCGCCATGGAACGCTCGCTGCAGCGCCTGCGGTCATGTTGCCCAAGGCCTGGCTGATTCGTTCTCCCAGCTCTGCAAGAGATGAAGGCATTAATGCTGCATTGGTCTTAAGCTTGCCATCCTTCATGGCACCGCCTGAGGTTCCATCTGGCCCATCTCCATGACCATGCGGAACGCCGCCCTTGGCTCCATCTCCATGGCCAGACTTCTTACCACCACCCTTGAGCACCTTGACTCCATTTTTGACCAATGATGCCCCGCCAAATATGGCCCCCGCCGTATCCACGACTCGCATCGTAGCACCAACATCGTTTAACCCAGCGTCGTGGCTCTCCTGTTCCGTCATAGTCAGCATGGTGCGGTTGTCTTCGCCTTTCAGATCCATGAACGGCTTGGCATACGCTTCTCCCGCACTGGATACATCCTGCCAGATCTCTTTCCCTGATTTCTGACCCGTGACCAGGTCTCCCGTATAATCGATAACGTTATTTACGCCCGTAATCGTTCCTTGTACCGTGGCATTCCGCTCCGTTAATGACCCTACTTCTTCTCCCTTTACCCAGCTGTATAATCCCTGGGCATTGTCACCCCCGACGATCCCTGTAAATGCAAGGTCAGCCACATCACCGACCATACTGAGCAGGCTTTTGCCCTCTTCGATCACACCGTCCAATTTGCCCTTTTCACGTGCTTCCCAGTTTCGTTTCAGCCGCGCTTCCTTCAGCGCGCTCTCTCCCATACTGGCCAGACTCTGATCGAATGCAGACTGAATCATGTCAAAGGAACGATGGATCTCGGCTTCCAGTACTACATTCTCACTCTTTCCATTAACCTCTTCCACAAGTTCCACATGATCTGTCATCGTCTGAATATACAGACCTTCTGTACCCTCAAGACTGATGCTGGCTCCGCTGATGTTCAGGTCACCCATGCATTGGATCTGCACGTGGGTTGTGCTATTCAAGGTAACCCCGTTACCCGCAGCCATCGAGATATACAAGGCGCCCTCTTGGGCGTTCATGACAAGTTCGCTGTCGCCCCTCTTCTCCACATGTCCCGCTTCCGTCGGTTCCTGACGAACCGACTGCATCACCATGGCTTCGTCTTCTTCCGCACTTGGGAAATACAGTTTCACTTTCGCTCCGGGTTCGGGCAAAACAAAAAAACAGGTCAATCATGGTGGTATCTGACCATAATCAACCTGTTTGATGTATCGGAATAGCACTATTTAAGTTATAAAAAGCATTTGATGTGCGTACAACCCAAATCGAGAAACCTTTAGACGGGTATTACATGAGTTAAACGTGTTATTAGTTCAATATTGAGTTCGTTCGGCACTGGGTATTATCCGATGTGGATCATCGTTCAATACAGTTTTTGAATTTGGTACATCGATATTGATAATTGGAAATTCGCTCTGACAAAACTTAATTCTCGTTCAAATTGAGAATTATCAAACTATCCATCTTTAAAATTGATCTCGGATAGTAGGCATGCCTCCTCAGCCTGGTTATTAACCGTTACTCTTCCATTTTTTCTTGCTAATAAAACGCTTTTTCTTTGCTCCCAATACCCTTGTATCATCATTAATTGATAGTCGCCAGTAAATTTAATTGTGAATTGCTCAAAGAAACACAATAACCTCTTCAATCTTGAAGTATCATTAGGGCCAAAAATTTGATTACAGATTAAATTTATTGCTGTTCCAACATTACTAATATGAAGCTGTAACCCCCCCCCCCAGTTGATAGTAAATTCTGAAGAGTAGTCGGGGTCTTCCACCACTTTAACCTTATATTGATTCTCATGGTCCTCAACTATTTTCACGCCTTCAAGTTTGATTTCGTTTGTAGTAAAGTTACCTTCAATCCGTAGACAAATTTTTTTGTATGTCCCCTGAATGTAAGGAAGATTTAATGCTTCATAATCAGTATTAAAAAAGTGACTATCTACGAGTATATTGTTTTTTCTTCTCTCTAATATTTTATATTCAGAATCTTTTAAAAGTAACGCCCCTCCGTCATTGCTTTTTAGTAGACTACCTAAAAACTCAATGAAATTCCTATTACCATTTTCGTATATATTAAACTCCAATCCATAATTCACATTGACATCATAGTCCCTGGATATACTCTTTACATCGAATAATGTAGTGGTGAAGCTGAAAAAATCGCATTTAACATATAATGTATCTCCTTCACCTTCCTCACTTTCTTCTTGTTTTGCAAACCTAAGAGCACTTTTATTTCCAATAAGATTTTCTACATGATGCAGAAGAAAATCTTCAACTTCTTCACTTCCATGAAAGTTATTGAAGAAAAAATATGTCATTTCCATGCTAATCACCTTTCCAAAACCATCTAGTGATTTTACCGTCTTTTACAACAAGCAACTCTTGTAAGTATTTCAAATCACCATTAGGGTTAACCTTTCTCAATATCTCTTGTTTTAAAATATCTATGTCCGTAGGATTAAAGTCATCAAGGTTCAAAATAATTCTTGTTGCTTGTTTTTTCGTTTTACCTTGAATTTCTTTAATCTTATTTTTTTGAAAACTCCCCTTGAGGAGCATAACAGTCAAATACTTTACCTTGTATCATAAAAGATCTGTCATCGTTTACAACAAAAAAACAGATCAATTACGGTGGTATCTGACCATAATCAACCTGTTTGATGTATCGGAATAGCGATATTTAGGTTTTAAAATTAAAGTATTTGATGTGCGTACAACCGAAATGGAGAGATCTCTATAGGCCCACCATTCTCACTATTTCAAAAGATGCTCATAGTTTTGCATCATTTACAGTGGATGAAAAATCACCTTACGCGCTATGTTCCTCTTTAATTTGCTCGAACCATTCCTTCGCAATGTCGTCTGCGGTTTTTACAGGGTCATTTGAATAAACCAACTCATATTTATATTCTGCTTTAAGGCTATTTTTTGTAACATCATATACCAATTTTATTTCGGTTGGCATTTCTCTTTTGTGTTCGTCGCATAATCTATATATCTTTTCAATATCATCGTTAATAATATTCAGAGCGCCTTTTTGTCTTTCGACTGATATGTCATATAGAAGACCATAACTATCATCTAATGCATCGTTAAGTTTGTGTTTCTTTACAAGCCTACCATTAATAAAATAGAAAAAATCACTAGAAATAACTCTTTCTTCAAATGAACAATAAATATATATTTTTTCGGCTCTTTTGTGAACATACTCTAAACAAATGGAGACCATGTCAGCTTGAAGTTCACTAAAAATATCTTCAAATACTTTGCTCATAGTAACCTGCCTTTCTTAATTTAATATACTCTTTGAGAAAGCTTCTCCATCAATTTCATACTGTACATTAAATTTAGATGGGCGTATACTGTCTCCGTCATATTTCACTTCAACATTTACTTTTACTTTTTTCCCTTCTTTAATCGCATTAGCCCATTGATTCTCAATTTTCTTATATTGGCTTAAATTCACATTGCTTAGTTGTGAAACAAGGTTGTCAATTTCTGGTGAACCACCAAATCTATCCCCTGCCAAATGCCCTGCATGGTCGCCCGGCTCTTTGCCTGGAGTATCTGGATCATGAGGTAATCTGCTATCCCTCTCAGTTAATTTTAAATCGTCAGCAGTAAATTTTTCAAGCCTTCCCTCACTATCAGTTTTGTAGATATATTCATATTCACCTGTTTTATATGTTACATTTGGCTTTAGCTCCCCATCTACTATATGGCTTCCATCTCGTAAAATATCATCAGCCTGGCTACCAACCTCACCAATTTTCCCCGTCCCCTCAGTATCCCCATCTCTAACCTTAGTTCCATCTTTCGATGATGGGGCTTCTTTAGGTTTAGGAGCTTCCTTCGGCTTAACCGGCGTAACGTTTGAAGACGTCTTAGACGATTCTTTAGAAATGGTTCCTTTCGATGGCGCACTACTCTCTCTCGAATCCACATGAGATGTGCTCGGCGATCCCTTCGAACTTCCAGAATCACTGCCTTTCCCACGATTCCCTCCTGTATCCGAGAACATATGATTGTCCTTCTTCACAATCACCATGACACTCCGGCCATCTACCAATTGCATACGTTGAACTCGCCATGGAACGCTCGCTGCTGCGCCTGTGGTCATTTTACCCATAGCCTGGTTGATCCGTTCTCCCAGCTCTGCAAGAGATGAAGGCATTAATGCTGCATTGGTCTTGAGCTTGCCATCCTTCATGGCACCGCCTGAGGTTCCATCTGGCCCATCTCCATGACCATGCGGAACGCCGCCCTTGGCTCCATCTCCATGGCCAGACTTCTTACCACCACCCTTGAGCACCTTGACTCCATTTTTGACCAATGATGCCCCGCCAAATATGGCCCCCGCCGTATCCACGACTCGCATCGTAGCACCAACATCGTTTAACCCAGCGTCGTGGCTCTCCTGTTCAGTCAGGGTCAGCATCGTGCGGTTGTCTTCGCCTTTCAGGTCCATGAACGGCTTGGCATACGCTTCTCCCGCACTGGATACATCTTGCCAGATCTCTTTCCCTGATTTCTGACCCGTGACCAAGTCTCCCGTATAATCGATAACGTTATTTACGCCCGTAATCGTTCCTTGTACCGTGGCATTCCGCTCCGTTAACGACCCTACTTCTTCTCCCTTTACCCAGCTGTATAATCCCTGGGCATTGTCACCCCCGACGATCCCTGTAAATGCAAGGTCAGCCACATCACCGACCATACTGAGCAGGCTTTTGCCCTCTTCGATCACACCGTCCAATTTGCCCTTTTCACGTGCTTCCCAGTTTCGTTTCAGCCGCGCTTCCTTCAGCGCGCTCTCTCCCATACTGGCCAGACTCTGATCGAATGCAGACTGAATCATGTCAAAGGAACGATGGATCTCGGCTTCCAGTACTACATTCTCACTCTTTCCATTAACCTCTTCCACAAGTTCCACATGATCTGTCATCGTCTGAATATACAGACCTTCTGTACCCTCAAGACTGATGCTGGCTCCGCTGATGTTCAGGTCACCCATGCATTGGATCTGCACGTGGGTTGTGCTATTCAAGGTAACCCCGTTACCCGCAGCCATCGAGATATACAAGGCGCCTTCTTGGGCGTTCATGACAAGTTCGCTGTCGCCAAGGGTGAACGATTTCCCTTGCGGGTTACCGAAAGACTTTACACCCGGGTCTTGCATCACTTTGCCGCTCTTCTCCACATGTCCCGCTTCCGTCGGTTCCTGACGAACCGACTGCATCACCATGGCTTCATCTTCTTCTGCACTTGGGAAATACAGTTTCACCTTCCCGCCGGGTTCGGGCATCATATACCATACTTGACTGCCTTCCGCAGCATACGGGAACCAGCGTGCCTCTCCGGCCTGCTGATCCTCATCCATATCCAGATGAACCTTCACCTGGTTACGTTTCACATCAATGATTTTCCCTTCGATAGCAGCACCAGTGATCATCGTTTGAAGCTGTCTGGGCAGTGGATGCGATGCTGGCAATGCACATGTATATTTCCACTGTAGCAAGCTCCGTTCCAGCATCGCCTGGCGAGAGGTTATGTTGTAGATATGGCCATCAGAGGATACTTCATCCCCCAATTGAAGCTCCTGCCCCAGATCGAAGGTATACGTTGTATACTTCTCCTCGGTTACCGCATGTTTTCCCTGGGCTTTGGTATGTAAAAAACGCTCAATATTACGACTCTTCTCAAAAGGGATGGCTTTCAGCTCAAATGCCCCTCTGCCTTCGGGATAACCAATCCAAAACCTGGGCTTGTGTGCAGTCACATCCGGCACCAGATCTGCTCCCAGATGAGAAGCGAGCCGTTTCAGAAAGCTCCAGTCGGTCTCCTGATACTGCATAATAAAAGCGCCCGTCTTCGTCTCATCAAAGGCAAAATCAATAAAGTCTCCTTCAGGATAACCCTTCATAACACGATTAACAATGTCCAAATAACGTAGATTCTCGTTCTGATAGGATTTCGTTCTCTGTAAGGCATCCAGTTCATAGGTATGTGAGATGACTACAGCCATCACATATACGATCCCTCTGGTGGCTTCGACTTTGATCTCATGGAGTTGTCCCTTGAACAGGGGTAACTCCCTTCCGGATTCATCCATCCGGATGAATCCGACTCGATCGTGACTCCCAGCTTTCTGGATAATGGTTTCTTCCCATTCTTCATCTACCCATCCACTGAAGGATAACCGACCATGTGCCCCTGCTTGCTGGATCAATTCCAGCTTATCCAGGCGTATCTTGCCATACGGCCAGTGGACATGGATATCCCCATAGGTTAGCGTTGATTTTTCCAAGGTCTGCACAGTGTTCCCCCCTTTCTTATCCGTCTGCATCTTACAACTGACCATCGACCTCAATCTTGATAATCCCGCCTTTTCGGCATATCAGTTCAGATCGACTGAGCAGAGCGGCCTCACCTTCCACCAGCACGTCCTCCTTGCCCTGGCTCCATTTGTTGAAGAACGTATCTGGTTCACACAATGCTCCGTCCATTTTGCAAAACCCGCATCGTCCAACGTTAGCCAGTGGAATCACGTCCGCAACGTTTAATACAGGCTGTTCCTTAATATAGATGCCGTGGGAAAGCGGCAGGTTCAGTACACCCGGATCTGACCCCTGACTACAGAAAATCTCGGCACCTCTGACCACATAGGTAAATTCACCACCGAAACCTCCTGACATCAAAGCTTTGAACAGCATGGGTAGCAGCATTCTAGTCCCCCCTATGTTAATAATCGATTGGTCCATTTCCGTTTTCACTCATCTGGGCACATGTAAATATCGCCCTTGTTAGAAGTCGCCATAGATGAAGCTGTTCAACCGGAAAACGGACATTCCCTGTGACCGCTCTTCCTTTTACCGATGTAACGATCACAATATCGTAAGCCATTCCCAAGTTTGAGGGCTGAATGGATTCTCCATAGAAGACAATCAGGCTATCTCCTTGTACCGTCTCCTCATGTAACCATTGCGCATCCTTTTTGAGCGTTCGCATCTGATCTGTGATGATACTGCCCATTCCCTCAATCTGGCTGACGTGCAATGGATGAGATGATCTAGATAGGCTTAAGCTGATACCCTTCTGCTCATCAATCCACATGACCTCATCTCGTTCATGGCTGTTTCTGCCCTCCTGTAGTTTGCCACGGGGAACCTGGACCAGCTGATCCGGTAAAGGAAGAGTTAGTAGCCCATCCCAGATCCGGTAATTATTCAACGTGATGATTTCTGCTTCGGTCTCGATCAGACCCTGGCGTACTCCGTATGTAACCTCTTCCTGCGTCATCAGCTCACCACTTGCCGCTTCAGCTTCCTGGATGCGCTTCGCCAAACGGAAATCCCGATCCATTTTCAGCAGCATCTCATCACCATATCGGTTCATTCCAGATCCACCTTTCGTAAAACAAAGCCACTCAACCCTCTGCGAAGCATGCTCTCTGCTACATCAAGACGCACGATTACACCACTCCCTCTTACACCCTCCAATGTAAACATGCGTTGATCTTTAACCGCCTCACCCTGCAATACAAGCTGCTGTATTGAACCATTCCGATAAAACAGGCTATCGTCAGACAAAGCCTGCACAGCAGGGATATGACACGCCCAGTAGCTCAACTGCTCCCCGCTACCATGATCGATGAAGGTGACGGATTTGAATATCAGTGCTTCATCAACCATTTCCATCAGCCGCTTCATGCGATCACTAACAAAATATGAAGGCCTACTTATCCAATCGGTCGGCTCTTCATTCAGTCTGCGTTCAATCATCATGACAGTTGAAATGGGCAACTCATCAAAACTGGTTTGTAATATGGGAGGCCTGAACGGATTCAATATCCGATGATCTTCGGTCAGTTCATAAAATCGTGGGACCATAGCTCCTCCTCTTCCTCATGGGATACAACCCAGCGTATCGATTCAATCTGCTCTTCATTCAAAACATGTGTATACCTCTCACGGTCATGAATCCATATCTGTGCCTGACTCAGCCTAGCCCCCTGAAAATCAGCATGGAATAACTGTGCTCCCCTGAGGTCAGCGCCTTCCAGATTGGCTCCGGCAAAACAGATTCCCTGAAGACCAAGAACACTTTTCTCGAATTCCATACTCGCTCCGTCACTGACATCAGACAGGTTGGCTCCACGCAGACTGCATTCCCGGAACACAGCATCCATAAGTAGCGCCCCTCTGAGGTCAGCTCCACTCAGATCACTCTGTTCCCATTTGGTCCCAATCATCACAGCACCTCTTAAGTTACTCTTGTTCAGATCGGCATGACTGAAATCGGAATACCTGATATCAACGTGGTCATATAATCCCTCTGCCATGGATAGTGACGTATAGTCTCCATAAGCACATTCCAGCCCTTCCGCTACTGATAATTTCTTGCGAATGTTCTGCATGTCCCTATACCCATAGTCCCTGATATACACGGGTTCACTCCAGTCCTTATATTCACCTACCCTGATCTGAAACTGATCTGCACGGTTGATGTGTTCCATCTCTTTCAAATTCACAACATGGGGTACGGCCAGACGTGCAAGCGTAATGACGTAGGCATTGAATCTCCCCGCGGACTGCAACATCATCCGTTCAACATCAGAAGCATTCAGTACACCTCCATAACGTCTCATTTCGATATGAAGCAGCTGTTGTAACGAAGACAACGGCTGGAATGCCCACGTCGCATCATATGTGTGCATACACTCCACCTCATCCCAATACCATTGATCGGAGTAGGCTTCCATTAAGCAGGTGTAACTCCCCTCCAATATAGATGTTCTCAACATGGAACAATGAAGGATTGAGATTGGTTCTTTCCCGAGTTCCTGTTGGGCCCATTCTGCTTTTACACAGAGTTGCCGCATAGACTCTACGAACGATTGGATTAACGAGTTCTGATGTTCCATAATGTACACTCTCAGACTGGAGAGATGATCCTGAAGTACGGGTTCCAATATTTCCTGCTGTAAATGTGCAATCGCTTCCGCTTTGTTCATTTCTCTTCCTTTCTACCACTCTTGGCTAATTCATCTTGATCTCCGCCCCGTGCATCTTCAACTCTTCTTCCAACGTGATGGTATTGCCCTTTCCGGTTAACTCAACTTTCTCGCCTGCGATCCGAATAGTTTGTCCGGACATGACGACATCCTGACCCGCTGTAATGCTGACATTCTGATCGCTTACAATCTCGATGCCATTCTCGTCACTAACCGTGATATACATTCCACCCGCCGAGATCACAATTTTGTCTGGAGCCAGCATGATCTCTTTCCCATACTTGGTTCGGAATGTCTTGATGTCTGGATTGCCCATTCGGTCTTCCGGCACCGGGGGCGGGGCTACTCTGCTGGCCGGGCTAGATTTACTTCCACCTCCACCCGCGCCTGAACTATTACGATTACTCCCGCTTGGACTTCCCCCAGACTGTCCCGAAGCCCCACCCTTTCCAGCCGCAGATGATGCGGTTGAAGCCTGTTTCGGTGTAGCTGGCACAATCTCAGGATCTTGCCTTTTTACAGAGCTTATGGCAATGCCGTCTTCCTCTTTTTTGCTCGGAAAATAAATACGAATGCTATCATTCACTTCAGGCATGCAATACCAGCCTGTATTGTTCTCGGAAGCATAAATCGTTGAATAGGGAAAGAAATAGGCTGTGCTCTCATCCTGCTGCTCATCCATATCGAGCTTCGCACGAACTTTGTCCCCCTTGACTTGGAGAACCGAAGCCTGAATGGAAGCGCCAATAATGGAAGTATTGTAGCTCTTCTTATAACGAAGCCCCTCCGCTGGAAATAAGGAATATGTATGATTTAGCAAACTATCGATGAATCGGGTCTTCGCCTCACCTACAATCCACTTTTTGGATTTAAACTCTACTTCATTCCCTACTTCGAACCATTGCCTGCTGTCCGCTTCGTATACGATATAATCCGGATCTTTGACACCCGGTACTTTGTTTTCCTTGGCAGATCGATAGTCGGCAATTCGTTTAGTTGCTGTGTAATGGGATGCTTGCAATTCACCCTTATACTGGCCTTCCGGTAAGCCAAAATAAAACTTAGGTTTGCCTGACGCTGTATCCGGTACAACTCCAGTGTAGAAATGGGAAGCCATCCTTTTGATAAATTGCCAATCTGTTTCCTCATACTGCATCACAAAATCTCCGATTTTACGGCCATCTGTAGCAAAATCAATGACATCTGAACCTTCATAGGGAGAAATAATCTTGCGCACCAAATTCTTGTAGGACAGATTGGGATTTTGGAAGGAACGCTTATGCAGCTTTACATCCAATAAGTAGGTATGGGATACAGCGTCAACCATTAGTGTATGTACATCATTAATGACGTTCACTTTCACATGCAGCACCACACCGGAGAAGAACACCTTCTCATGTCCTTCGTCATCGGTAATTTTCACTTTAATATCGGTTTGGGATGTTGTTGCTTGCACATAGCTGTCTTTTCGAGCTTCCGGTATCACTGCCGTCATTCTCATTCGTGCATGTCCGTTCATCGTTTTATTCACTTCAAGGGTTTGAAGACGAACGATTTCGTAAGGTGTTACCCGAACCTGACCGTATGTTGTTGCGGATATATTCATGAATAAGCCTCCTTGTATCTCAAATTAATTAATGGTGCCCCTTTATAATTGTATTTATATAATTCGGAATTTTATGGAATATTTTGAATATGTAGAAAGTCTCAAATTGGATGTGTATATACGCACTTCTATTTTCAAATGAATCTATAGTCTCACGTGGTGTTTACCTATATTGAGTGTTACATTTTCTTTGTCCATCTGGAACATTCCTTGATCAAACCGGTTCAGTTCTGTCCACCTCCCTCATAACCTAGTTAAAAAGGACAAAGGAGGCTGGACCGAATGTCCCCCATGAAATCATCAAGCGGTCTGGATGAAAATATTGCCGGCATGCTCTGTTATCTGTTCACTTTTGTAGGTGGAATCGTCTTTCTGGCTGTAGAGAAACGTAGCCGGTTCGTTCTGTTTCATGCACTTCAATCCGTCACGGTATTTGGCCTCATTATGGTCGGTCATGTGTTGTGTGCATTTCTCCCACTGTTTGGGCCACTGCTGGCATCGCTGTTGTCCCTGCTTGGTGTGGTGGCCTGGCTTCTCATGGTGGTCACCAGTCTGCAAGGCAAATGGCTGAAGCTGCCATGGGTTGGAGACTTTGCAGAGAAACAGATGCGGCATCTGTAATATGTAACGTGTCTATCGGCTTCATCCCAAAGTAATTCATCTTGTGAGTCTACATAATAATCCATCTTGTTTTCGGCAAAAAAAGAAAAAACACCGGATCTCCTGCTCTCTAATGGTATTATCCCCTTTAAGTAGACACTTAAAAAAACCTTCATGTTATCATGAGGGTTCAAGTGACACTTGGAGGGGATATTTTAATGGCCAAAAAAGGGCAAACATTTCAGTCGTATACCGAAGAATTTAAATTGAATGCAGTTAGAGCGTATGTCGAAGGTTCTTCAAGTTATAGGGTGGTCGCTGAGCGCGAGGGGGTTCGAAATTGTTCACAACTGAAGGTGTGGGTGAAAAAGTGGAAAAACGGGGAAGCGTTCGATGAGCGAAAAAGTAGTGAAACGAATCCAATGAAGGGACGTACTCGTACAACCTTTAGCAGTGTAGAAGAAGAACGAGACTATCTTCAAGCACAGGTGGATTATTTAAAAAAGCGGTATCCAAATCTAGTAAAGGAAAAGCGCTGAGCCAACGGGAGAACTACGATATCATAGACGAATTGCGCTGCTCGCATGGCATTACACGCCTGTTATCGATTGCAGGAATACCTCGTTCTAGTTACTACAAATGGCGAGCCACACAGCCGCAGCGAGACGCAAGACAAGACCGTGAGCGTGAGATCAAAGAACACATGATGGCTATTCATTTTACAAACCGAGAGTTTGGTTATCCTCGCATGACAACGGCTTTGTGGGAGGCTGGTCTGAACGTCAATCACAAGAAAGTATGGCGAATCATGCGGGAACTATCCATCCAATCGGTGATTCGCAAGAAGCGGAAGAAGTCCAGCTATACGCCATCTGTCATCTATCCGAATCGCCTGAAGCGCCAATTCCATGCGACAGCACCCCAGCAAAAAATGGTGACGGATATTACCTATATTTCGAATGGAAGCACATTTGTTTACCTGTCCGTGATTCAAGACTTGTTCAACAATGAGATTGTAGCTTGGCAGTTGTCTAAACGGAACGATGTTCAGCTCGTATTGGATACGGTGGAACAATGGACACAAAAAAGAGACGTTTCAGAAGCCGTACTCCATTCGGATCAAGGCTTCCAATACACGTCTCAGGCGTACAACACACGATTAGAAGCATTCGGCGTGAAGGGCAGCCACTCTCGCAAAGCAACCTGCCTAGATAACGCATGCATCGAATCCTTCTTTTCGCATCTCAAGACAGAGAAGCTGTACCTTAACCAGTGTAATTCAGAAGTAGAGATTCGACAAGCCGTGGAAGATTATATGTACAATTACAACTACCGACGATTTCAAGCCAAACTCAAACAGCGCGCACCGATTGAATATCGATGCGCACTGGCAGCATAGCTTTTTTCATCTGTCTACTTGACAGGGGTAAGACCACTAATGAGCAAGATCTCCGGTGTTTCGTTTATTATGCCTTCAATAACGATTCACAGGATAGATGATTCATCCCCTGAATAGTTCAGGCCGTTTAACTTTTTTATTCACAACATTTATTATTCAATCCATGAGGAATTTAAAGTTAACATAATATACATGTTGAAGGCGTCGGGTAATGGCAACGACGATTTCAAATCTTTACTTTTTACGCCGACTTGCCGTTATCTCCAAGGATCACATCCGCTTGACGTTCAGCTATTTCGGCAGCCGTTGCTTGAGTACCCAGACCATTAAACAGCAAATTCATGAAAATGGCAGTAAAGCTACCTGCAATAATTCCGTTACCGAGCATAATCTGTGCCCAGTCCGGTGCACCAGCGAACAATTGAGGCACAACCGTTACACCCAGCCCCATGCCTACAGAGCAGGCGATGATGAACAGGTTCTCATGACGGTTCAGATCAACCTGGCTGCCCAGAATACGAATACCAGACGATACTACCATACCGAACAATGCAACCATGGCCCCGCCAAGAACAGAACCTGGAACAAGCTGTGCCAATGCAGCAATCTTCGGCACAAAGCCGATGACCACAAGCAATCCACCCGCTACAACGATAACATCGCGCGTTTTGACACGAGTCATCTGTACAAGCCCTACGTTTTGTGAATAGGTCGTGTACGGGAATGAGTTGAAAATACCACCCAGCACAATCGCCAAGCCTTCTGCACGGTAGCCACGGGCCAGATCTTTGGAAGACAGGTCTTTATCTAAAATTTTGCCAAGAGCCATAAATACACCAGTGGATTCAGCTACGCTGACAATCGCCACCAGAATCATGGTCAGAATCGGTACAATCTCAAACGTCGGTTTACCAAAGTAGAACGGCTGCACGACGTGGAACCAGCTCGCTTCGCGAATTGGCGCAAAGTTAACTTCACCCATAAGCCCTGCTGCCACTGTGCCCACGAGAAGGCCGATTAGCACCGAGATGGAACGAACGAATCCTGTCGTGAACCGTGTCATCAGAATGATGAACACCAATACGCCGAATCCGAGCAGAAGATGAACACTACTGCCAAAATCTTCTGCGCCCTGACTGCCGCCGAGATCGTTGAACGCAACCGGAATCAGAGTCAGACCAATAATGGTTACTACTGATCCGGTGACGACTGGCGGAAAGAGCCGAATCAATTTCCCAAAAATGCCCGAGAACAATACAACGAATATCCCTGACGCGATTATCGCACCATAAATGGCAGACACGCCGCTCTTCATCCCAATTAAAATCATCGGTGATACAGCCTGGAATGCACAGCCAAGCATGACGGGCAGACCCACTCCGAAGAAACGATTGCCCCATACCTGAAGCAGTGTTGCTACACCACAGGCGAGCAGGTCAATCGCAATCAGATAGGTTAACTGCTCTGTTGTAAAACCAAGGGCCTTGCTGACAATAATCGGTACAACGACAGCTCCTGCATACATCGCCAGCACGTGCTGGAGACCTAGCGAGAACGTTTTGATCGGATGCCGATGCCGCTGAAAAATACGTTCGCGTGCCATATTAGATCGTGACCTCCTCGTCCGCAAACGTAACTTTTCCGTCTGACAACGCCCCGATGCGAACCAGCGATTCCACACGATATCCTGCTTCCTTCAGCAAGCGGCCTCCTGGTTGGAACGCCTTTTCAATCACGATGCCAATACCAACCACTTCAGCACCTACTTGCTCCACAATGCGGGCCAGACCAAATGCTGCCTCGCCATTGGCTAGAAAGTCATCAATGATCAGTACACGGTCACCAGGCTGCATGAACTTCTTCGCAACTGTAATTTCATTGGTCTCCTGCTTCGTAAAGGAGTACACCTTCTCAACCAGAATGTCTTCCGTGAGTGTAAGTGACTTCTGCTTCCGTGCAAAAATAAGCGGAACGTTGAGTTCCAGCGCAGTCATGATACCTGGTGCGATCCCTGATGATTCAATCGTTAGTACACGTGTAATGCTCTCCCCTTCAAAACGGCGGATGAACTCCTTGCCCACTTCCTTCATCAGAACCGGGTCCATCTGGTGGTTCAGGAATGAATCCACTTTGAGTACCTGCTCGGACAGAACGATTCCTTCCTGTATTACCTTGTCTTTTAACAATTGCATCGTAATTCTTCCCCCTGTGCGCCCTCCCGTACAGAAGCCTGCATGACCTCGATCCCCTCTGTAAAAAAACAAAAAGCCCGCCTTTTTACACGCTGCGGAAGAACCGGAGACGGGAAAAGACGGACTTGTACTTATGTGGACAAGCCGCATGGATACTGCAGTGTAGTGTACTGGAAGAGCATGATAACAGGATAACTCAGAGCGAACCTCAAATCTCCCTATCCAAGAAGGGATATGAAGCTGCCTGAACATCCTTTTTCAGACACACGGCCCGAGAATCATCTCTCTCCATACCTTAAAAACGTTGCAGGATCTTTCCCGTAGTCCGATCATTCCGGTGATCGGGTAGAAACATGCAGGCCTATTCCTGCACATATACGAGTCGGCATATTTAATTTTTAAGCTCCATGATTCGGTACAATGTATGATCGCGAACCTGAATGTAAAAGTGTGAACGGAACTGATAATGTTAGAAGTATACCGAATCGGCGGCGTGAAATAAAGAAGTATTTTCATGGAAGTTGCGGAAACTTGTCTTAATTTGCATTAAAGGGATGATTGCTGCGGTTTTTTTATGTACAATATGAGAACGGAAGCGCGTGTCCGAACGGAGAATCGATGGAAACGCCGCCTGTATTATGAATTTATTTGGTAAAGGAGATTTGCAGACATGAAAGGCGTACTGAAGGAATTTAAAGAATTTGCTGTACGTGGCAACGTCATCGATCTGGCGGTCGGTGTCATTATCGGGGCTGCTTTTGGTAAAATTGTCACGTCCCTCGTGAATGACATTATCATGCCACCTGTAGGTAAACTGCTTGGAGGTATTGATTTCAGTCAGAAAATCATTAATCTGGATCGGGATATGAAAACAGCCAGTGGACAGGAGATCACAACACTCGCTCAAGCCAATGAGGCTGGCGCTACGGTGATTGCATATGGGCAGTTTATCAACGTTATGATTGATTTTCTCATCGTCGCTTTCTGTATTTTCATGCTGGTGAAGGGTATCAATTACATCAAAAGCAAAGAACACAAAAAGCCCGAGCCGCAAAAAACGACCAAGGCTTGCAAATACTGTCTGTCCGAAATTCCGGCTGCGGCTACTCGCTGTTCGCACTGTACTTCAGAGCTGGAAGCAGAAGGTAACGGCGCAACGGCTTAATTGTTTCCATGCTTGAAGCGCATCAGAATTCAAAGTGTAGCCCTAACTCTATATAGAGGACAGTAGAGGAACATTTTTATTATAATAAAGCTTTATGTAAAAAAACTCCTGCTTGATCTGTCTGTCATGCTTCTTCATCCGTGTTGTTGCCATCCCGCACGGGGCGGGTGGAATCAAATCGGCTCCCACATGAAAGGTCTCACCGTAAAGGTGGGGCCTTTCTTTATCTCACAAGCAGGGTATGTTGCTCTACTGTCATTATTATCCTTACACTCACCATGCTTACAAACTAGAATCGACGCGGCAACAAGTGTTCCAAAATCGACTTCAAATCCCGATCTTCCTTATAAACCTCTTCCCCGGTATCAAGCTCCGTTACCCGGATATAATCAAAATTCATCGACGCATCCACAGGTTTAAACAACAATTGGCTCTCGTCTTCCAGACGTACGTTGAATCCCATATCTTTGAACATCGTTGTTAGCTGGCTATTCGCCGGTTCCTGACCTTGACCTACCATAATCAATCCTCTAAGACTTTTACGTTCCTGAGGTTGCGGATAAATGACCTGAAAGTGTACAATGCATTCCATAAGATGGTTCCCCTTTCGTTTAAAACATACTTTGTGAAATTTTGAACTTTAAAACTTGCTATATAAGGAGATACGTATCATGACCCCAGAACGTTTCGATATTTACGACGATCAGCAAAATTGGATAGGTACAGAGCTGCGCAGCGTGGTCCATGCCAAAGGATTCTGGCACCGTTCATTCCACTGCTGGATCGTGCGGGACGAAGGTTCACAGCGGTTGGTTCTATTTCAGCGAAGACGGGATATCAAGGATACCTTCCCCGGATGTTACGACATTACAGCAGCAGGGCATCTCACAGCCGGCGAACAGCTGCATGAAGCCAGTCGTGAGCTTGAGGAAGAATTGGGCGTGCAAGCGCCTTTTGAAACGCTGACCTACCTGTTGACTGCAAGACAGCAACTTGAAGGGCAGGTTCTCGGTGTACCTTTTATCGATCGGGAATTCAGCTCTGTCTTTGGACTGTGCTTGAACCAGCATCTCGAAGCCTATACCTTGCAGGCAAGCGAAGTCGACAGCCTATACGAAGTGCCTTTGGATGACTTGATTGCCTTGTTCCGTGGTGAAACCCATGTGATTCAAGCCGCAGGAGTACAAGCCGTACAGTCAGCGTCCGACCAGACGGATCAGGCCAATAGTAACTCTGTTCCTCTTCACGTTCAAACACGTCACATGCGTGAAATTAGAGCAGCCGAGTTCGTGCCACACGGTACGGAATATTATACCGATGTACTTGAAGCGTTGTATCACTTGCCCAAAAACTAACCAATTTTGCCTATGATGAAGTTACGTTCATAGCTTCATTTTCTCAAAAATAGCATGAATTCATACCCTATTACATTAGCTCAACAGGGAACATTTGCTGTGATGAACATCACTGCTTCTGTTAACTAGCATGAAGAGGCGTCTGCCTCATGGCAACGCCTGCTTCCTTTAAGCACGTATTTTGGTGTTCATAAGATGTCTGCTCTATTCACATTGTAGCCGTAATTGCGGAACCCTCGAGCCTTTAATCAGACTTAATTCCCTCTGAAGGTACTGACCAATAACGTGCTGAGAGGTTTTGGTATCGAGGGCCGTATCGTGACTCCAGTTCCTCCCCCATGTCCTGCTCCAGTTCATACAACACCAATTCCTGAGCAAAATGATTCAGCAGCAGTCCGGTCATGACCGGATGTTCTGTCACCATCGCTTGAGTGGCGCAAGATTCTCCGCGCATCCCTAACATGCACCAACGACGATCTACCACTAAAGAGAACTTCCGGCCATTCCCTGTTCCGTATGAAGGCAAGCCTGGCCAAGGAGCGGGCTGATCCATAATACCCTCTCCACCATCACATGACCATAACAGGCGCACACCTCGGTCTTCGGCACGCTTCAAGTCGGCACGCAACAACTCCGCTTCCTCACGCCACACGTCCACCACAATCTCATGTTTGGCCTCAGCAAGTTCACGGCTTAGATTCTCAAATACATTTTTGTCGCCTTCAATGTTGTAAAAGACCGGCTTCTCCGGCTCATGCTGCGGCATACTGCTCTGCACATATTCAAGGGATGCACGCATCTGACCAGAGATCATGCTTGTCATCTCCTCAGGCTTCAAGACACTGTATTTCGCAGGTTCTCCTGCGCTGCAACGCAGGAATCCCCGCTGTTCCAGCCGTTGCAGGGTGGCATATACATTGGAACGGGACACACCTAGCCTTTTTGCAACCTCATATCCCGAGGCCGAGCCTTGGCGAGCGAGTTCCACCATAATTTTAGATTCCATCTCGGTAAACCCCAGATGACGCAAATGATGCAGCAGTTGGTCCATATTCCCGTCCCCCCATGCTGTAAGCAACCAGCGCTGCCTCACAATGATTCGGCAGCGCTTCTACTGCATCAGATCTGTTCTGCTCCGCAGCGTGGGCACCATTTCGAACCTTTGGGCAGCTCTGCTGCACAAATCTGACAATTCACCATTTCGCGTGGCACTTCGGTCTGTACGTCCACCGTGTTCACGATCGGATTATTTTCTTTCCAGTACCGAATGCGCTCATCCAGCTCCTGCTGGCGCTCGCGCTCCCGTTGCATTTCTTCATCCCGACGGCGTTCCCACTCGGCATCGAACGCTTCCTTTTCCTCTTGGGTAAACTCCGTACTGTTATATTCGGATTCGGTCTCCAGGTCCGCAATGGATGGAATTACCGTGTGATACGGCTCAGCTTCCTCCAGTTCCTCTTCAGCTGGCGCATCATAGAATGGTCCCTCCGGGCTTTGGGCCACAGCTGCTTCCTGTCTCGCAGGGTTTGTCGCCCCTACAGATGCTGCTGCGGGTTTGAATTCACCCAACTTGCGTCCGCATTTCGGACAGAAGTTGGCATCCAGTGAAGCGACGTGTCCACACTCGCATAAGCGCTCATTTTTGAGTTGTGCAATCTTGTTGCGCAGACCATCGATCTCATCCTGCAATTCATCGCACAGCCCCGATAGATCCACCATCTCTTTTTCGGCATGCGTCATGTCCTGTGCGCGATAACCTTCATAGAAGATACGACCCATATCTGTAAAATGGACTTCCTGTTCCTGTTGCAAGCCCACAATCTGATTATTTATTTTTCCGATTTCAACGGCGTGCTGGGCACGCTCTGTAGCTTTGTTTGCTCCGTTCTTAATTCGCTGAAGCAGTTTCATGACTTCTCCTCCTCTGTCCCGTCAGAGTTGAACCTTTTGATTCAACATCATTTGTTCCAAAACCCATTTTCATTTGATTTTTATAGTATATAACTTATACGATATCATGCCAAAAAGTTGCGAAATCTCGCGCGAATGCCCGTTTTCTGCCGATGCTGGATGAATTCGGGGGCTTTCGTCAGGACCATACGTTCGGGTATAATGAAGCTTTGGCCCTGCTGATCCGCCTACTTGGGCGGTTATCCCTATCATACCAATTTACAATGCGATTGTGAAAAGGGCAAATGAATTACTTTTAAGCCGGGATAGTCCTATCCCTGAATGCATATAGAGGTGGATGAATGATGTTAAGTCCGAACTCAACGTTTTACCCCCGTCCGCTTGGGGTTACCCCGGCGGCATCCCTGCCCCAGTCCCCTTCTGCTCCGCTGGAGACGAGTAGGCAACTCGTGAGCAGTGATGAACGGGATGCACCTTACTTCCGCTCTCTGGAGGAGGTAGGCATCCGACTGAACGGACCCCAAATCTCTGCGGTTCGCCATGGTAAGGGACCCTTGCTAACACTCGCTGGAGCTGGCTGCGGCAAAACAACCGTGCTGGCTGCACGAGCCGGCTACCTGATGGAGATCAGTGGTGCTCACGCTGGGAGTATCCTGCTGGTAACGTTCACGAACAAAGCGGCCACTGAGATGAAAGACCGTATTGCCGCGCTTCCTGGCATACGCCCCTCAGCCGCAAGGGCAGTGCAGGCCCGTACATTCCACTCCTTCGCGCTGACGTTACTGCGTCATTACGGCGTGCAGGAGGAGATCTTTGGTGAGTCCCGGGCCCAGCATACCGTACTCAAGATGCTTCTGCGCCAGAATGGCATGAGTGAGGCGTTTCAGCCTGAGAGTCTGCTGGCTATGCTGTCCGCTTGGAAAATGCAAGGCTCAGAAACGAGCGATCTTCCCGAAAAATCACAGGAGGAACGGGATGCCAAACGTGTTCTCCTTGGTTATGAAGCCTGGAAGCAGGATCGCAACAAAATGGATTTTGATGATATTTTGCTGCGAGCTGCCGCTCTGCTTCGTGATCCTGCTGTACTGGGGCCGCTCCAGCAGCGTTTTCAGTACATTATGGTCGATGAGTTCCAGGATACGAATAGTCTGCAATATGAAATTGTACAAAAACTGGCTGCCGCCCATCGCAACCTGATGGTTGTGGGAGACGATGACCAGACAATTTATACGTTTAATGGAGCACGGCAAGAATCCATTTTGGAATTCGATAAAGTTTACCCCGGTGCACGCATCGTGACGCTGGATATCAATTACCGCAGCGATGCACGTATTCTGGGACTGGGCAGCGAATTGGTCGCCCGGAACAAACGAAGACGTGACAAGCGGCTGCGCGCAGCCGGACATCGTGGAGATGCGCCTCGGTTCGCCACCCCTTCCAATACCGAGGAAGAAGCAGCCTGGGTTGTTAACCAGTTGTGTCAACAAGTCGAGGAAGGTCTGCATACGTATCGGGATATCGCGATCCTGCACCGGACAGCCAGCAGCAGTCGGG
The DNA here is from genome assembly GCF_057835695.1 of Paenibacillus sp. GL_099_B. Lineage (NCBI taxonomy): Bacteria > Bacillati > Bacillota > Bacilli > Caryophanales > Paenibacillaceae > Paenibacillus > Paenibacillus sp. GL_099_B. The sequence goes on along the minus strand of NZ_CM174430.1, from coordinate 597,809 downwards.
CTATATTTGAGCAGCTTGTGTTGAAAGATGTGCCGTTTGTACAACATGGTGCTTCCCCGGTCTTCTATGACCAGTCATTGATTCGACCGTTAATGGATCATATGCGCTTGTCCCTGAATCCACGTGCTGTAGATGCTCTGCCGAGTGCGCTGGGGCCTCTCTATGTTTCCCGTGATGCAGGATTGGAGTGGATTCAGCGCAGTGAAGAGCAGCAGGCGAAGAAATATCCGCTCATCCATCTGGCCAAATGGGACAAGCTGAAGCCTTTTCAGCAGGAACAGGTCAAGGAACGCATCAAGCTGATCAAATCACTGACGAAGCTGAAACCGGTGATCGCGATCCAAGAGATGCGCCGCCAGTTTTACGACAAGTATATGGAAAGCGGTGATCCAAGCATCTTTACCCATTACAAGGAAACGATGCTGGAGACACTAGACGAATTCGAAGCTGCGGCCAAAAAATTCGAAACCGTTGAAGAGTTCATCCAATTCGCCGATGAACTCACCCGCAGACACCGCGAGATGGAATCACTGCGCCGTTCACAGGACAGCGATGCAGTCCAACTGATGACGATTCACCGGGCCAAGGGACTTGAATTCCCATGTGTATACTGGATCGGCGCCAGCGAAGGAATCGTGCCTCACAGCACGGCACTGCGGCAGGATATCCCTGAAGACCAGAAGGCTGCTCTTACCGTACAGCAGACAGATGCCGAACTGGACATGGCTCTTGAAGAGGAGCGACGACTCGCCTATGTCGCAATCACACGAGCCAAACAGTACTTATATGTTACTTCTCCCGCCAGTCATCACGGAAAACCGGCGGACGTTTCCCGCTTTCTGCTGGAAGCCTTCGGCATGGAGGTACCGGACAAACGCAAAAAACGCGAGGATGGACCGACTAGCAATCACGCGTCATATGGCAATAGTAGCAGCAACTGGAAGGGTAACGGGATCACGAATGGTAAAGCTAACGGCAATGAGAGTAGAACTAGAAATGGAAATGCAGCATACGCCCACTCAGGTTCGCGGCCGCAGGGACGGGATGCAGTGAGTCCAGTTCAGCGTGGTTCAGATCTACGAAGTACAGATCAGCGCAGCGCGATCCGTCAAAGTGATCGGCGTGATTTTGAAGTACTCGATGAACGAGACGAGGATCGTCTCAGTGAGCGGCGCGGCAGCGGGGTGATTCGAAATCACACGGCGTTCAGTACCACGGGTGTGAATCAGGCAGCTTCGTCTTCCTCAAACAGTTCTGGGTCGCATTCCTCAGGAAATACAGAACGCACGGAGACCGTGGCAATCTGGAAGTGCAGCTCGTCCACCTGCAAAGCATGGCTGCGCCAGAAACCGGATGGTGCTTCTGCCAAGTCATCCAAAAAGGCGACCTCTGGTCCTCCGCCCTGTCCGCTATGTTCAGGCACTATGGAGGCCAGTACGCGTAAGGTTCCCGTGACTGGACGGTTCGGAAGGTGAACAATTGCCATTCGTTTCAGGACGCTTCCTGCTGTTTATTAACAGTAGAAGCGTCTTTTTTCCATTTTAGAATGGAGGTTGGATTATGCAGGACGGCAAAAAGCATTACTATGTATCGGTAACCCATAATCATATTGAACAGACCAAGAACGAATCAACACCGTTTGAAATCATGGTGGACGATGAACAGCTAAACCGGCTGAAAGACCTGATGAAAGTGCTGGAGGATGAAGATGCCTATACATTGCAGCGAGCTCCGGTACCCTACAAATCGGCGGATCATGACGAGGCCACAGAACAATTCTCAGATGGCATGACGTTGCTGTACACGTTTCTTTACGACCATGGCACTTCGGATACCCGGCAGGCGATTGAGAGCATGAATGTACTTTCACGGCTGCAAGATACGGATTATGATGATCCGGGGTATGAGAACTCACCACTGAATAAATGAACTCTTATCACAAAGACTTCCTCTCCGATGAATTCAGGTCAATGACCTGCTTCAGGAGTAACGGGAGTCTTTATTTTTTACAATTCGGCCCCAATAGTATCATTATTGATACTATAAACCAAAAATGATACTACTGTTCATTTCGGATATTATACTATATATTTATATATAACTTATTTCTGCGAGGAGGATAACTATAGCGATGGGAAATCCAATCATGATGAAAGCGTTCGGATATTACGAGCCTGGGCTAGAGACCGACATACCACCATTTCAGGAGGTAGAAGTTGAGAAACCAAAACCTACAGGAAAGGATTTACTCGTTGAGGTGAAGGCGGTATCTGTCAATCCGACGGATTGGAGATCGCATCTTTCCAAACATCCGGACGATTTATCCCTGACCGTGCCTGGTCGTGATGTAGCGGGCGTAGTAGTGGACATCGGCTCCGATTGCAATTTGTTCAACGTTGGTGACGAAGTGTATTATGCGGGGAGCAATATGCGTCCAGGCGGACACAGTGAGTTTCATTTAGTGGATGAACGAATTGTCGGCAGAAAGCCGAAAAATCTGGATTTCGCCCAGGCGGCAGCTTTACCTCTGACAAGCCTTACGGCAGGAGAAGCTTTTTATGAACGCTTGGGCATTTCCAGAAATGCATCGGATAATGAGGGTAACAGTATGCTTATTATCGGGGCAGCGGGAGGCGTCGGATCGATCGCTACTCAATTAGCCAAGTTGGCTGGACTTAAAGTTATAGCAACTGCCTCTCGTCCCGAATCAGTCTCTTGGGTAAAATCAAACGGAGCAGACCACGTGATCAACCATCATCAACCATTTAGACCACAACTTAAAGATCTCGGACTCTCTGGTGTACAATATATTTTCGTGCTAAATCATATAGATGAGCATATGGATGAGATGGCAGAAGTTATTTTGCCGCAAGGGAAAATTTGTTCTATTCTGCCATTTGAGAAACCAGCCGAACTTCAAAAGTTATTCTCAAAAAGCGTAACGCTTGTTTGGGAAATGATGTTCACCCGCCCAATGTTCCAGACAGATGATATGATTGAACAACATCTTCTACTTAATGATATCGCAGATCTGGTGGATGCTGGCAAGATTCATACAACGATGGCAGAGCGGATTGAACCGATTAATGCCGCTAACCTGCTGGAAGCCTACCGAAAGAGCAAATCGGGCACTACAATTGGTAAAATCGTGTTGGAAGGGTTTGAAAAGTAACATACATCCGTTTTGTCTGATCACGATCAATGAATCAACCAAAGGGTGTTGTCTCTCCATTGATAAGATGGAGAAACAACACCCTTTAATACCACGTTATATTCAATCTCTATATCAGTCCAGACGAATCTCCTGACCTTTTTCGGCTGACTCGTAGATTCCGCACAGCATCCTTGTCGAAGCCACACCATCCGCAATGGGACTGATGGGTTCGGTACCATTCAGACAACAATCCACAAAGTGATCAATCTGATTCTGGAAGGCACCGTGAATATCGAGACCTTTATAGTCTGTCTGGGGTTCAATGTTCAGGATCGTATTGTGTTTCTCGGTGACGATTAGCATCCCCGGCTCCAGCTCAAACCCACCACGCTCGCCGTACAATCTGACTGAAGATTCTTCCCCACGGGCATGCAGGGTAAAGCTCACATCTACCGCCAAAGAAGCCTCGTTCTCGAAGCGAATCAGTGCGTTCGCCATATCCTCCACATTGTTGACAGCGGAACTGTAATCTGCGGCTTTGTAAAAAGAAAGATGCTCGATATGTGCACGATTGCCCAGTTTTCGATACGTATTGCCACTCACCGAAACAGGTTTCGGTTTGCCCATCAGATACCAGCATTGGTCGATAATATGTACGCCAAGATCAATGAGCGGGCCACCGCCGGAACGGTTTTTGTCCGCAAACCAGCCTCCGGGATTTCCCAAGCGACGCAGGATAGAAGCTTTGGCATAATACAATTCACCAAACTCACCCGCATCAATGAAACTACGCATCATCTGCATATTGTTATCATAACGACGCACAAATCCCACGACAAAAGTACATCCGCTTTTCTTCACAGCCTCTTCAATCCGCAGCGCATCTTCCACATTGGTTGCTACCGGTTTTTCCAGCAGCACATGTTTACCTGCCTCCAGGGCAGCGATCGCAAATTCAGCATGCGTATTATTCCACGTACAGATACTAACAGCATCCACATGCGGATCCTTCAGCATCTCGCGATAATCTGTGTACACGGATTGTGCATCATACTTCTCAGCAGCCGCGGCTGCACGCTGTTCGTTCAAGTCACAGATGGCGTAAATGACTGCATCCTCGTTCTTGGCATAACACCTCATATGAAGATCCGAGATGGAGCCTGTGCCGATCATGCCGATATGCAGCATTTTGCTTGTGCTCATCTTCTTCCTCCCTTCCTTTTCCAGAACTTGAATATCGTCTAGTCTGCCCGGAGCATGCCTTTGTAAATCCCTGGTGTTGAATTTTCGATCTTCACGGCCCCCAGGGTCTGAGCATAGAAATCCACGGGTCCTGCCGATCCTATAATTGCGTAAGCGTAACCATTTGTCTTCATGGCGTGCATACAGGCCAGCAGCAGCGCTGTACCGACACCTTTGCCCCGTGCCTCCTGACCAACACCTGTTGGACCAAAGAAATTACGACACGTTGCTTCATAACAAGCGAAACCGATCATTTTCCCATGCTCAAGCGCAATATAACAAGTCACGGGTTGACGTGCAAAAGCTACATCACATTCATCCACCCAGGGCTGGCTAAAATGGGATCTCACCCAATCCAGCACAACCTGCTTCTCTGGTGCGATGGCTCTTCGGATGACAATGGAGGACTCCTCCAACTTTTTCAGTCCACTCTCTTGCTCTGGCAAATGGTAAAGCGCAACCAACATATCACTCATATGATTGCCCCCCTCCTCATATTTGGACGCTCCACAACCCCATGTAATCCAATGTTAATTCAAAGTCTGAATCACACGTTTTCCACTCATTGATCCTTAACCGCATCCCGCTTCTTATAACCGGCAATATCGTCTGTTTTTCAAATAATAGACTAACATGCTGCTCACATTAATTACCTCAAAGTGCAACACTGGACGAAGTTGTCCCGTCTATAAGGTTGGAACGTGGCCTTAATAGGAGTTTACCGCGTCATAACCAAGATGAGAAGGGATGAAATCAACAATGAACAACAACATGAAAAAAGTTAGCGCCCTGATGGTCCTGTCCTTAGCCCTGGGCGGGGGAGCCGCATACGCAGCAAACCTGGACAGCATTCAGCCCATCAATTCAACTTCCGTATCAGCCGACAGCAAAGGAACTGAAGCCGTAAAAGTATCTGTGAACGGTGCACCGATGACTGATGGTTATTGGAACAAGGATGGTCAAGAACCCATGATCGCGCTGCGTGATCTCACAGAAGCACTTGGCATTGAACTGAAATGGAACAAGGAAAACAAATCTGCTGAGCTGACAAAAGGCACCCTCTGGACAATCGTCACCACAGGCAAAGACCAGTATTCAGTCAATAAAATGCTGCTTAAGCTGGGAACAGCGCCTGAAATCACAAATGGCACACTGTTTGTACCCGCTTCTTTTGCAGATAAAGTACTGCACGCACAAGTGAATACAACAGGTAACCAAGTAACCATCTCCAGTGAAGAGGAAGTGAAAACCGTTACTGAGCGTGGGGTCATTACGGGAATTAACAGTGAAGGCAAGTATCAATCCATCCATATCGGCGGTGCAGGTACAGATGGTATCGTACTTAATGTTGGTGAGGATACCACTTTCAAATCCGCGGATGGCAAGGATATCAAGCTTACTGATCTGACCCTTGGCATGAACGTGGAAGCTGAGCATTCAGAGATTGCAACCCTCAGTTTACCGCCGCAAACACCTACTTACAAAGTCACTGTACTGGATACTGCTACTTCGGAATCCGAAGCACAACCAAAAGAAGTTCTGGGTACAGCAGGCACGATTGAAAATGTAAAAACAACAGAAGATAATGGTACTCAGATCGAGATCTCCGGCTCCCGTCTGACAGAGACAGCACCTGATCATGTTATTCTTAACATTAGCAAAGATACAGAACTGGTGAATCATCAAGGGGAAACCATCAAACCAGAGGAATTGACCAAAGGGGCCAAAGTGATTGGTTTCTATAGCCCGGTCCTGACTCGCAGCCTGCCGCCAATCGGAACGGCTTGGAAAGTAGTAATCGAAACACCAGCCGATCAACCTGAAGCGAAATAAGCTGCCAGAAAAGAAGGCTAGCCTAATTTATGCGTAGAGCACAGTAGAGCTAGATCACACTATATCAATGCAGAAATAACCTTATCCCACACTTCCTCCTTCATGGAGGTTGGGGTAAGGTTATTTCTCTATACTACATTTTGTATATATGTATGTAATAGCTCTATTCCGTTATTTCGGCATCAACTTCAGCTTGTGCTTCAACAATCGCTTCTGCCTCAATCTCCACCATCAGCAAAGGATCAATGAGTCCACTAACCTCCACCATCGTGGCGACAGGCTGGATCTGACCAAAAAATTCACCATGAGCCTTGCCCACTTCTTCCCACCGGGAAATGTCGGTTACAAACATGCGGGTTCTCACGACATGAGACATGTCTGCTCCCAATTCTTTCAGTGCATTTTCAATGGTCTGCAAAATAAATCTCGTCTGTGCATATGGATCACCTGCTCCAACCACAACACCGTCCTGCATGGCCGTAGTACCCGCAACCTCAATCCGGTTGCCAACACGAATGGCACGGCAATATCCCACAAGCGGCTCCCATGGAGAACCGGTAAACACCTGCTGTCTGTTCATTCTGCTTTCCCTCGCTTTAAATGTGATTTGAAATCCCGATTAAACATGAATTATATCAGTCTGCCGACCTGCTGAACAAGCAAATAAAATAGGATATAAGCTGAATTTAGCTCAAACCAAAAAGCCCCTGAGTGATCTCCCGTGCCTTGGACAAGGGGAGAATCATTCAGGGGTCTATGAAATTGAGATCCTAGTCCTCAATCAAAAGATGAAGCACCAGGCTTACAGCTTGATATTAGCCTCATCAAAGTATTCTTCAAGTGTCAGTCCACTTTTCACAACATCAGGAGCCAGATCAGTGCCGACATAGCGAATATGCCATGGCTCGTACACATAGCCGGTTATCCCTTCCTCACCTTTTGGATAACGGATGATGAACCCATATTCTGCTGCATGCTCAGCCAACCACTGGCCTTCTTTCGATGTGCCAAACACCTCTTCTATGGCATTGCCTACACTTGGACTGGAAACGTCAATCGCTAGTCCGGTCTGATGTTCGCTGTGGCCTGGCACAGAGCTTACACGATCCGTGTATTCTTTACCTTTGGTTTTGACATTGTTGTTATAGATCGAAACCTGACGCTCATAAGAACGATATCCAGATACCGCACGAAGTTCAATGTCGTCCGCTTTGGCCCCTGCAAACAGCTTCTCCAACGCCTCGGCAGCTTCCTTGCGCATATGGCGCTTTTCATGCGGCCCGTCGAAGGAGAACGGCACGTTAGGCTCAACCAGATCATCCGGCTCGTATCCTTCTGGCAAGCTGCGCTGTTTGTTAACGATCACTGTCATCGCTTCTGAATTGGTCACTACCGCTTGTGCATCAATGGTCGTTTGCAGCGCGCTAATGCTGCGTTTCTCCATCAGGGGATCCTCTGCTGTGGCTCCATTGCCTGCGTCAGAAGAACCCTCTCCCCCAGTTGAAGCATCGCCGGAACCACTATCCGTACCTTCATTGTTATTGTCCGAAGATGAGCTGTCATCCCCACCTGTGTCATTGCCATCCTTGCCAGTATCCTCAGTCAAATGAACCGTGGTACCGTCCGACTCTTGCTGTGCGCTTCCTGCTGCGTTCAGATTCTGGTTCTCCTCCGAGCCCGAGCCGTCCTGGCAAGCGGATAACAAAGCTCCGCATATCATAAGTGAGGACAGCATAACCGCAACTTGGCGCTGTCGTCCTGTACGTAATTTCATGTAAAAACTCCTATCGCATATTGTAATAATGATTGCAGTATTCGTGCATGTGGGCTTGTATTCCCCTGCGACAGTATACCTTAAATTGCAGCGAAGCTCCACCGGTAAAGACCTCCCTGAGAGGAGGTCACCCTAAAAATATGCCGGGTGTACAGCTTGTACGGTCGTTTTTTGGACTTTTAGAGCCCTATCCCAAGGTTCAACGCCATAGAAGCGAATTAGAAATGTATATATCCATTTTGGATAAAAAGGATTACGCCGATGCACATCACAAACAAGCGGGGGATGATCTGAGATCTCCCCCACTCCGAATGGTGCATCATTTGGTTGCTGGGCTGTCCTTCTTCTTCTTTTGGACAGCCTCCCACATCCGCGCAGCTACGCGCTCGCGGATCAATGCTAGCCCTGCGGTGGCAGGCACTCCTGGCAGCAACGCCGCCAGTTCCGGCGTTGCCGGGGGCTTCCCCGGCTGCACCAGCCGCACCTTCACGGCGCCGAAACCAGGCCCCGGCTGGTGCATGGCGCCGTCCGCGGCTGCCTCGGCGATCCATTCGCCGACGGCTGCGCCGCCTTCGCCGCCCCGCGCCTGCGGGCGGCCGGCCGTTTCGGCTGCGCGGCCGGGGCCGCTGGGATCATGGGCGAGTTCTTCCGCCCATGATCCCAGCACGCCGGCGAGCAACGCTTCGCGCGGCAAGCCGGCGTGCGCCAGCTGCAGCAGCGGCTCGGCCGCGAAGCGCGTTGCAACGGCGCGCTCAGCGGCCGCGGCATGCGCGCAGCCCGTGCGGCCGCAAGTGCACGTCGCTGCGCCGCCAGCGCTAAGCGAGCCGCCAGCGGCTGTGCCCAGCTCAGCCTCGCTTGGCGCAGCGGGCAGCAGCCCGGCGAGCTCCGCCGGGGCAGGGCCGCCGCGCAGCAGCGCGTACAGCGCCAGCGGACGCTTGCGCAGCTGTGCCAGCACAGCCTCGCGTTCAGCTTCACTGAGCTGATGCAGCGTGCCTGTTACTGTGAACAAGCCTTCGTCTGATTCGGTCTTGCCTGCGGCGGCTAATGCCTCTTTGCTTGCATCAACCGCCGCACTTACTTCTGCTGTCCATCCACCGGGGGACATATGCAGCTCTACATTCCATTTTTCGCTCACAACAATCCCCCTTCCTATCATTACACTCTGCATGTATGTGAGTGTGTATCTATATATGTTTAACTAAACATTTACACAATAACGGAGAGGACAGAAATAGCCTGAAGAAGCAAAGCGTTCGCCTTTATCCCCGGATTTCCCCTTTTATAAAGGAATTAAAGAAATCTGGGGATAACAGCGATCGGAAGGTTGTTCTGTCATCGGAGTGCCAGTGTAAATATTCATTAGTTGAACTTATATAGCAACCTACAGCCATGTCTCGCCCTGAAGCGAGATCAGACCGCGCAGCTCATCATCCGACATCTCGGTCAACCAGTTCTCACCGGAACCGACCACCTGCTCAGAAAGAGCCTTTTTACTCTCAATCAGCTCATCAATCCGTTCCTCCAGGGTACCCTGACAGATCAACTTATGCACCTGTACGTTTCGATTCTGCCCAATTCGGAATACCCGGTCTGTCGCCTGATTCTCCACCGCAGGATTCCACCAGCGATCGTAGTGAACGACATGACTGGCACGCGTCAGATTCAGGCCTACACCCCCGGCACGAAGAGACAGGACAAACAAGGATGGGCCCTCCCCTTTTTGGAAGGTTTCCACCATATCATCCCTTTGCGACTTCGAAACGCCGCCATGCAGGAAATACGGTTCTTCCTCATACCGCTGTGTAAGCCGGGATACGAGCAGTTCCCCCATCGCCACATACTGAGTGAAAATCAGCGCAGATTCCCCGTTGTCACGGATCGCATCCACCAATTCCAGAAGACGTTCCATTTTGCCGGATGCCTCAGCCTTGCCATGTTCCTTCCGGCTGCTGTCCGCCAGCACCGGATGATCACAGATTTGCTTCAGCTTGGTCAGGGATGACAACACAATTCCCTTACGGGCGATACCGTTTCGTCCATCCAATCCGCCCATCAGATCATCCACCACCCGCTGATACAGAACGGTCTGCTCTGGTGTCAGGGAACAATAGGATTTCAGTTCCAGCTTCTCCGGTAGATCTTTGCGGATATCCGGATCACTTTTCAGCCTGCGCAGCATAAAGGGCGATACAAGCCGATGAAGTTCACGCAAAGAAGCTGCATTTTCTTCGGATGGGCCCAGTCCGGTATAGCGCTGGCGGAATGAAGAAGCCGTACCCAGATACCCCGGATTGAGGAATTGAAAAATGGACCACAGTTCGCTTAGTCGATTCTCCACTGGCGTACCCGTCATCGCAATGCGATGCGGCGTAGACAGACGCATGACGCTTTGCGCTTGCTTTGTACGGTAATTTTTAATATATTGCGCCTCATCCAGCACAACGGTAGACCAGTGCAACGAAGCCAGATCCGGGCCATCCCGACCAGCCAGATGATAGGTCGTCAGCACAATATCATGGGACTGCGCTTCTGCCTGGAAGGCATTGCCGTGCAACCGTTGTCCGCCATGGTGAATATATAACGACAGATTCGGGGCAAACCGCTTCAGCTCACGCTGCCAGTTCCCAAGCAACGAGGTAGGGCACACAATAAGTGAAGGCAGATGCGCATCATGCACGTGCGGCTGTTCAACGTTCGCGGACTCTTTTTCCATCCCCATAAACGCTTCGTGCTCACGTGCTTCCTCAGCCGCGGCTTGCTGTTCCTCATGTTTCAAGTCCAGCAGGCAGGTAATAACCTGAATCGTTTTCCCCAGTCCCATATCATCGGCAAGACATACTCCGAACCCAAGCTCACGCATGGCGGATAACCATTGGTACCCGCGCTCTTGATAGGGTCTCAACTCGCCATGCAGCTCTGCCGGAACCTGCCGAGGCTCAATACTGCGGAGCACCTGTCCGTCGAGCAAAAAGGACAGCAGCCCCTCGGATTCCGCACCAAAGACGGAAAGCCCCTTCCATGCGGTATCTTCGCCTTCTTCCGCTGCCAGATGCAGCCATTCGGAGAGTGGCATATATTGTTCTTCTTCTTTTTTCATATAACGCAGAACCTGACGAATCTCTTTTGTATCCACTTCAATCCATTCGCCGCGGAACATCACATAAGGCACCGTTGCTTCCGCAAGGGCAGCCAGTTCCTCCGCCGTAACAGGTTTGCCGTCCAGCATCGGTTCTGCCTTGAAGGCAACCAGCTGCTCCATGCCCAGTGCTGACGGGGCCCCGAGCGGTCTTTCTATTCCACGATTGAGCATTTGCAGACGTAGTCCAGCGCGGCGTTTCCCTGCACGGCTCCAGCGGGAAGGCATTAACACGGTTACTCCCGCCTTCTGTAGACGAGGCACAGCATAGGTCAAAAATTCAAAAAAGGCTTGCTGTTCCAGCTTCATTCCTTCCGGTCGTGCATGAAGAAGCGCCGTTTCCAGCTCCGGTGCCAGTTCTGATGCATGCCCCAGCGCCATCAGGAGCTGTTCTGCAGCTGAAATATAACGTACTTTGCCACGGTCCAGATCTCGTTCGGGATGCGCCCAGATCGTGCGTGCAGGCAATCTCAGGCCAGATTCCTGCACACTGTCTGCCCAGAAGGTAATTCCCCACAATGATTCATGATCACCAAGGGGCGGTTCCAGCCGCAGTACCAGCTTCAGCTCACCTTCCGTGGGAGCCGTATCTTCACTGCCTACCACGGGTCTCGCTGTACCGCCAGCTTCTTGCAGCGTTCCAATGAGTTCTGCCATTTCCTCCGTAGGTCCCTGCACCGTCACCGGGCGGAACATCGAGATCAGACTATTCCACCACAGCTCTGCTACCGGTGAGGACCCACGCCGGAATGGCGTGCGGTAACGAGACAGTTCACTATCCATACTTTCCATCTCACCCGTGACAACCGCATGAACCATTCCGCTCATAAATGAAAATAATACGGCCGCTCCCGCTTCCTCCCGTGATTCCGGTTCAGAAGATGCGTATGCTCCGGGAGCAGACAATCCGATCGGCGGCATAGATTCCGCCAACTCCCGGAATCGTTCTACATCCGCTTCCTGCAACAGACGTGGACGCCATACACCTGTCAACGTTTCCTGTCCGGTGCGACGACGCGCCCCCGTCTTGGCCGCAAACTCAGCGGACGGAGCAAATTCTCCGCGCAGCAGCAGTTCCTGTGTAAACTGTGCTGCTTTTACCCAGTAGCGAATCTCTTCTCCGGCCTGAATTCCTGCCGCATTCAATATACTGTCGTCCCAATGGAGCAGCAGCTTGAATGTATCTTTGGGCGAGATTGCGAGCCCTTCCAACGTCCGTCCGAGCAATTGACGTCGCTTCGTACCCTTCGCTTCCGCGGCATTACGCATCGGATTGGGCCAACGAAGCTCCGCAAGACGCAGAGCGGCAGGCTGAAACAGACGACCCCCGTCGCCAAAATTCAGCTTCCGTACCACGTGGCTCCACGCATCCACACGTGGTTCCGATGTTTCACCGGAAAAACAAAAAAATACGTCACCAAGCCATACTCCATACAGCGATTGCATCATTACAGTCTCCCGTCATCCCTTCGCATTGTTACTCTCCATCATATACGAAAATGCTCGGATTTAAAAACTTTTACGCATAAAAAGTGCTACATTACTTCGAAAAACCATCTTCAAACCACTTCATACTATATTAAGTATGCCTGTTAAAAGGTGAAACACACCGCGTCATTGCATTCAAGGATAAGGTGATCACACTAAAAAATGCCCCTCATCCCCACAAAGGGGTAAGGAGCATTATCATAATCAAGCGGATATGTGCTTTGTATATAACATTTCAGAGTGCGTTTACTGCGATTTGGTTAAATTACCGAGCAAAACATCCAAATTAAGAATGCCGGCCTCATGATCGTCATTGTGTGCGATTTCCTTGAATATTCCCGTTGTGTAACGACGATATTCTTCCGTAGGCTCTTCAAACCGATCATACATTACCACGGAATCCACGGAATCGACGACGAGCGGTACATAGTCGTCGTGGTAAGGCACGACGATGATACGAGTGGAAGGTGTAGTCTCCTCGTCAGTCATGCCGAGCAGGACGCGTACACTCACAACAGAGACCACTTTGCCGTACAAGGGCGTGAAACCCTTGATCTCAGGACTGCCAAAAGGAACGGTGGTTACAGGGAGCATTTTGATAATTTCATGAACTTCATCAATACGAAGCGCACAAATCTGATTGCCGACCGAGAAATTAATGTATTGAATTTGAACTTCCTCATCCATAGATGTTTTCATACCCTTCTTGTTTTCAGTTTCAATAGAAGCTTTTTATAGTCATCTTGATCATGAATAATTACATTTCATGTTGCATTCTCTGTGTTTATATCGGTTGAAGCGAGAAAAATTTTTACCCATATCTTAATATGTAGATTTCTATCGTCAGAAATAAAGGCAGCAGAGAAGATAAAAAAGAAAAATGCAAACTGAGCCCCGAGTAAACTGGAGTTTTGTTTGCATTTTCTGAACGTATTTTTCAACTCAAATGATCACTTCTAATACAAATGACACGCCACCTGGCGTCCCGGTGAAATCTCCCGCAGCTCCGGGATAACGGAGCGGCATTCGTCCTTCACATACGGACAACGGGTATGGAACGTGCAGCCGGACGGTGGATTTTCCGGATTGGGCACATCGCCGCCCAGGACAATCCGTTCCTTTTGCACATTCGGATCAGGAACCGGAACAGCGGACATCAATGCTTTGGTATATGGATGCAGCGCCTCGGTGAACAGCTCGGCTGTCGGCGCAAGCTCCACCACTTTGCCCAGATACATGACAGCCACACGATCACTGATGAACTTGACGACGGACAGGTCATGAGAGATGAACATATACGTCAGCCCGAATTGTTCCTGCAGATCCTGCATCAGGTTCAGCACCTGTGCCTGAATGGACACATCCAGCGCTGACACGGGCTCGTCACAAACAATGAACTTGGGATTCAAAGCGAGAGCACGGGCAATCCCGATCCTTTGGCGTTGTCCACCCGAGAACTCGTGCGGAAAGCGGTGTGCCTGATAGGGGGATAATCCGACCACTTCCATCAGTTCTTCGATTCGGCTTTTCAACTCGTTTTTTTTCAGATTATGGTGGGTGAGCAGCGGCTCCTCCAGTGTGCGCTGTACCGTCCAGCGCGGATCCAGTGAAGCGTATGGGTCCTGGAACACCATCTGCATATCCGTTCGGAAACGGCGCAGCTCTTCTGGCGGAAGCTTCCGTACATCCTTGCCTTCGAAGAACACCTCGCCATCCGTCGGCTCAATCAGACGCAGGATGGCACGTCCCGTGGTGGATTTTCCGCAGCCAGACTCTCCAACCACGGCGAGCGTTTCCCCGCGCTCCACAGACATCGTTACACCATCGACTGCCTTGACGGCACCAACCTGTTTGGAGAACAGGCCCTTGCGGATAGGATAATGCTTCTTGAGGTTTCTGACTTCCAATATCGCACTCATATAATCCCCTCCTGTTGCAGCAGACAGCGACAGCTATGACTTGGTGCTGTCTCCAGTAATTCGGGCTGTATCGTCTCGCACCGTGCTTCCTTAACCGGGCAACGAGGAGCAAAGCGACAGCCAGACGGCATATGGGCGGGATTCGGTACCTGACCCGGGATGGACTGGAGACGGTCCTGATCCCCAGCAAGCTGTGGCAGCGAAGCCAAAAGACCGCAAGTATATGGATGCTTGGGATCGGCAAAAAGGGTTTTGACATCCGTCTCTTCCACCACTTGTCCTGCATACATCACCATGACGCGATCACACATCTCAGCTACAACACCGAGATCATGAGTGATCATCATAATTGCCATATTCTCCGTCCGCTGGAGATCACGCATCAAGTCCAGAATCTGTGCCTGGATGGTCACATCCAGGGCTGTTGTTGGTTCATCCGCGATGAGCAGCTGCGGGCTGCATACCATCGCCATGGCGATCATCACCCGCTGGCGCATGCCACCTGAGAGCTGGTGCGGGTATTGTTCTGCAATTTTGTCAGGACGGGGAATACCGACTTTGCGAAGCATATCAACCGACCGTGCCCAAGCCTCTTTTTTGCCCAGCTTCAGATGGTATCGTGCCGCTTCCGAGATTTGTTTGCCGATTTTGAATACCGGATTGAGCGAGGTCATCGGCTCCTGAAAAATCATGGCCATTCGGTTACCCCGAATTCGGCGAATTTCTCGCCCGGACAACTTAAGCATGTCTTTCCCCTGGAAACGGACTTCCCCTGACGCCACGCGGCCGATCTTTTTGGGGAGCAGCTGCATGATTGATAACGATGTAATACTTTTCCCGCATCCCGATTCTCCGACAATACCCAGCGTTTCACCCTGCCGTATGGAAAGACTGATCCCGTCCACCGCGCGTATCACGCCTGCATCCGTAATGAACTCTGTCCGCAAATCCGAAACTTCGAGCAGTTCAGTCATGTTGTTCCCCTCCCATACCATTACGTTCTGAACCTTTTGCTTTTTTTCTTCTAAACAGAATTAACGCTTGGACGTCGTGGCTTCTTCGGAAGCCGCACCATTCAAATTCTTCAATGACGTCTCATCTTCCATACCTTCCACGCCCAAATATTTAAGCGCGCTCAGCGCATACACTTTGGCGCACTGGATAATCTGCCATACGGGTGCTTTTTCGTTAAAATTGTGAATCGTGGACAGCTCTGCCGGACCATATTGCAATACCGGAATCTGATGATTACGGAAGTGGCGTGCATCGCTGGATGCCCATTGAAGCACACCGTATGCCTCTTCACCGCTGACTTCGCTGATACTCTCCACCAGTTGGCTAACGATTGGTTCATGCGCTGGAGTCCAGTTTGCGTTGCCCTGGAAGCCAAACGGCTTCAACTCCGATTCTATTCCTGCTTCAAGCAGAAGCGAGCGAGCACGGTCCAATACATCCCGGTAATCCACTCCAAATGGAACGCGAGAGTCTACCTGAACAGTGCAGCGATCCGCTACCACATTCACCTTGGTTCCACCCTGAATCGAACCGATATTCACCGTTACATGGTCGAACACCTGATAGGCCAGACCTGCCTTCTCCCGATCACGCGCATACTCCTGCGAGATGCGGATAATATCCTTCACCTCTTCCGGGATGTCTGGCTTGATGTCCCACAGCCGCTGCAATGCTTCAATGCCTTTAGCTGCCTTCACAATCGCATTATCGCCTACAATGGGTTGAAGACTGCCATGACCCGGTGTTCCTTCCACCGTAAACTCAAACCAGCAGCTCCCCTTTTGTCCAATGGTTGGATGCTGCGGGCTGGACGGCTCTGCAATTACCGCGGCAGTTCCGGTTGCAAGACCACGTTCCAAAACCCACGGAACTCCCAGGTCACCGCCTGTTTCTTCATCAGGAACAATCATCAACGACAGATCTCCGCGCAAAGGCACATTCAACTTTGCCAGAATAACCGTCGCAAAGATTAAGCCGGCAAGTCCGGCTTTCATGTCGGATGCCCCGCGTCCAAGCATATATCCGTCCTTGATTTCACCGCAGAACGGATCAAAATCCCAACGGGAAAGATCCCCGGCTGGCACAACGTCCGTATGACCACAGAAAATCAGATGTTTGTCTGACTTGTCCGCCCCTTCTCCGTTCAACGTGGAGATCAGGTTAAACATGGTTTCCGTTGCCGCGTGTACTTTGGTGTCAATTCCAGCCTGATGCAGATATTCGATAATAAAAGCGCTAATCTCACGCGAATCCCCTGGAGGGTTCTCCGTCGGAAAACGAATCAATTGTGAACAGAGCTCCAGTAATTCATCCTGGCCTGCCTCGATTGCATCAAGTACCTTGCTTTTCCAATCCATCCTATTCAGGCTCCTTTCAATATTGGCTGTATTGTGGTCAGTACGAATCGTCAGAAGACAGGCATGATTGCCTGTCCCCCAAATCGACCGTTCGTTTACTGCTCTTTGCTAAGTGGGTAGAAACGCAGAACCTCATCCGGGTAATACACGTATCCGCTGACCTTGTTATTCATGCCGACAACCCGGTTGTATTCGTATAGATACGCCCATGGCGCTTCTGTCGTAATAATCTCCTGTGCCTTCATGTATAGCTCGTTGCGTTTCGCCTGATCCGGTTCGGCGCCTGCTTCTTCCCACAGTTTGTTAACTTCCGCATTGTTGTAATGAATGTAGTTAGAAGAGCCTTCACCATAGAGCAGGAAACCCAGATGGTATCCGGGATCGTTAACAAAAGAAGTCCATTTGGAAATATAAGAGACTAAATTCCCGTCTTTTTGCTGTTCCAGGAACTGTGCACGAGCAACTTTGTTAATATTCATTTTGACACCGATCTTGGCCAGTTCCGCTTGAATCAGAACCGCATCATACTCCCAATCGTCAAATCCGGAACCGAGTGTAAAGTCAAAGCTGAACCCTTCCGCATAACCTGCTTCTTTCAACAATTCCTTGGCTTTGTCCAGATTGTACTCGTACACATAGCCTGCATCCGTAAAACCTGGTGTGTTGCTCGCTACAGCACTCTTCATCTCTTTGGCCTGACCATACATGACATCGTTGATCAATTGATCATAAGGGATCGCATAGTTGATTGCCTGACGCACTTTTTCATTATCAAACGGTTTCACATTGTTGTTCATGGCGAAGAACAAAATGCGGTTACTCGCATTCGACTTGATGGTCAAATTACTGTTCTCCTGCAAAGCTGCAACATCTTTGGGAGGAATCTCGATCGCCATGTCCACGTCACTCTTGTTCAGCAGCAAAACACGGTTGGAGGCTTCCTTCGTGAATTTCAGCGTGACTTTGCTAAGCTTCGGTGCACCCTGCCAGTAATCTTTGTTGGCCTGGAAGACCGCTTCACTGGCAGGGTCCCATTTTTCAAGCGTGAACGGGCCTGATCCGGCAGCATTTGTTTTCAAATAATCATCACCTTTTTCCTCGACCAGCTTCTGGTCCACAATGGAGAAGGTATACATGGCAATAATCTGGGTGAACATGTGGTTTGCTTTATTCAGTACGATCTCAACGGTGGAGTCGTCCTTGGCGGTCACACTCTTGATGTCGGCCATTCCGTATAGAAAGCTGCCGGAGCTGGACTTCGCCACACGGTCAAAAGAGTACACAACTGCATCCGCATTGACCGGATTTCCACTTTGGAATTTCAGACCGCTTTTGATTTTGAATGTATACGTTGTATTGTCATCAGACACTTCCCAGCTCTCGGCGAGCATCGGCTGAATATCCTCCGTGTTGGCTACATCAGCACCATCCACCGTTTTGACACCATAGGTTACCAATTGGTCATAGGTTGCCAGTACCAATGTATCCGAGGTCAGGTCATTCGCCTCCGCCGGGTCCATCGTGGTTCCACCCTCAGAGTAAGCAACCGTCAGTGTAGGCGCGGGTTTCGTTTCCTCTCCTGAGCCGGATGCCGCAGGCTGCTGGTTGGCATTGCTGGCACAGCCGCCAAGAACAACGGTAAGAGCAATCATTGCAGAAAACCATTTGAGCTTTTTCATTTTTAGTTTCCTCCCCTTTTTGAACCAGTCTTATGATGTGATACTGTAAAACGTTGCAGCTTTTATTAGACAAAGCAAATGTGTGCACCAGTACCTTGGAAAGCAACTTACCCATTTCCTGATCCAAGCGCAGCAGCATTCGTTCATCCTTCTGCCAATGATGGAACCTTGCCTGCCGTTATCTCAGGCATTCCCCGCAAGTCGGTTCCACCATTCAGCTATCTATGAATCGGTTCTTTAGGGACAGGTGATCACCAACCCCTATTTTCCCGAACGCAACCTTGGGTCCAGTACATCACGGAAACCATCTCCGAGCAGGTTAAAGCCAAGAATGGATGTGGCTATAGCCAGTCCAGGGAATGTCACGAGCCACCATTGTCCGGAAATGATATACTCCCGACCTTCAGAAATCATGGCCCCCCATTCGGCTGTAGGCGGTTTGACGCCAAGACCGAGAAAGCTCAAACTGGATGCCGTCAGGATGGCAAAGCCCATACCAAGCGTGGCTTGTACCAACAGCGGTGCCAGAGCATTCGGCAAGATGTGGCGAAACAGAATCACTCTGTCCCTCACTCCAATGGCTCTGCTGGCCTCCACGTACTCCTTTTCGCGTAGGGATACTGTCTGTCCATACATCAATCTGGCAAATTCGGGAATACCCACAATCCCTACAGCAATCATGGCACTTGTCAGTCCGTTGCCGATGGAAGCCGCAATTGCCATGGAGAGTACCAGCGAGGGAAATGCAAGCAATACATCCATCACCCGCATGATGATATTGCCAGTACGTCCGCCGTAGTAAGCAGCAATTCCGCCCAGCGGAACCCCGATGACAAACGAGATGCTTACGGCAATCAAGCCTGTCCAGATGCTGATTCTGGCCCCATACAGAACACGACTCAGAATGTCACGACCATAGTTATCGGTACCAAACCAGTGACCACCTGATGGGGATTCCAGCTTCACAGCCGTATTTGTCACGTACGGATCATAAGGGGCAATCCAGGGAGCAATAGCTGCGATGACAGTCCACATTACGATAAAGGCTAGACCAATAGCAGCGAGCCGATTGCGGAGCAACAGTCTCAGAAAGGTTTTGGGTTTGGGAACAACCGCTGGTGCAGGTTTGGTTCCCATGGAAGTCGGTGCGGCAGTACTCACAGCGGTACTCCTCCTTTCGCGGCGACCCTATTCATAACGGATTCGTGGATCAATCAATCCATAAACCAGATCCACCGCCAGATTTATAAAGCTGAACAGAATGGCACTTACCAGTGTGAATGCCTGAATTGGTGCATAATCGGCAGCCAGAATCGAATCTGTCACATAACCGCCGACGCCGGGCCAGGAAAAGATGGTTTCCGTGATTACCGCACCACCGAGTAATCCGCCAAACTGCAGGCCAAGAACGGTCAACGTGGGAATCAGAGCATTGATCAGGGAGTGTTTGCCGACGACCGCAGTTTCGCTCAAGCCCTTGGCTCGTGCGGTACGTACATAATCCTGTCCGATGACTTCCAGCATGCTGGACCTGGTCATACGCGCCACAATCGCCATTGTCCCTGTGCTCAGGCAGATGGCCGGAAGCAGCAAATGAGCAAGACTGCTTTTGAGTGCAACCATATCTCCGGTCATAAGACTGTCTACCACGTACAATCCGGTGATATGCGTCGGTGAATTGAGGTCTCCGCTGATGCGTCCCATTGGAGCTGGAGCCCAGCCGAGGATGGAATAGAAGATGTAAATAAACAGCAGTCCCAGCCAGAAAATCGGTACACATGCTCCAATCAGTGAGAACACCCTGGAGATGTGGTCGATAAAGGACTCTTTTCGAGTTGCAGCGATAATGCCTACCGGAATCGCAACACAGATGGCTATAATCACACTGGCCAACGTCAGCTCAATGGTTGCCGGAAAGCGAGTAGCGAAGTCACTCAGCACCGTATGACCGGTATGGTAGGCGAATCCCAGATTCCCTTGAAGCAACTGTCCCACGTAACTAAAAAACTGTACAAATAATGGCTTGTCCAATCCCATGTCCATTCGGATTTTGGCAATGACATCATCCGTGGCCTGTTCGCCAGCCATGACAATGGCGGGATCTCCCGGAAGAACGCGGGACAGGATGAAGGTAATCACCACAATGCCGATCAACGCCGGAATCATCTGCAGCAGCCTTCGGAGCGTGTAAGCAAACAATCGATCAACCCCTTTAACTCTGATGTCTCACTTGCTGTTTTACGGTTCTCTGTGGACGGCCCAGTCTTGAAAACTTGTCTGTTTATCCGTCTCTTCTTTGTAATTGTGCTTATTTTACCTAGAATCCGAGCGTCGAACTACGTCCCTTTTAGCTAAAAAGAAGCACAACCGTTTGTCGATTGTGCACTAATGTCTCTTATTAATGTCATGTTAAATTACACCCTAAGACATAGTTCGCTATTTTTCGACCTATATCTACCATATCATCCATTGTTGATTTTGCTGTAGAAGCAAGTATTCGATTGGCAGGACCTACACCTCTTGTTTATCCTGTTTCATGTAGTAGTACACAAGACACAGATGACAGACAAATTGTTCACGCGGGTGATTCAGGTCGAAGCCTGTAATGTCCCGTATTCGCTCCAGTCGGTATTTCACGGAATTCCGGTGAATATAGAGGCGGTTCGCTGTCTCGATCAGGCTCCCCCGACTCTCCAGATAATAAAAAAACGTTCGCAGCAAATCACCGCTGTGTTCATCATCATAAGCACGCAATTTCCCCAGCTTCCGCTCAAACAATGCCGCAAAACCTGGATCATTCGCCGTTTCGCTCAACAAATGATATACCTCTACATCCTCAAACCGGGTTGTACGCCCACCCGACAAACGGGAGGATACCAGCAGTGCATTTCTGGCCTCGCCATAGCTTTGATGCATATTCCAAAGTGGAACCTGAGTGCCTACGCCTGTCCTGAATTGTCCAAGTTTGTTGGCCGGATCTTCGAGCCATAACCCAATGGTATCAGACCAGGATTGAACGTCATCCATCCATACCGCATCCCGGGACTCCGGTGTTGGCAAAAAGAGCACCGCCCTGTTTGTCCGAAACTCAATATGAGGCGCTACCCTCCGTTTTCTTGCCTCCTGACCAAGCAATTCGGTCAATAGGTCTTCATCTGGAGCAGTCTCCCCTTCCATCACGGCTACTTCCCATAAATGCTCCGGATTCATGCCAAGCTTGCGACCTCTCGATTCGACTTCATGTGGCAAAAGAAGAGGCGGTGTCAGCAGCTCGTCAATGAAATTGCCCCGAAGACGCAATTCGGTATCTTCCGCCACCTTGTTTCTCATCAATTCCAGGGATAATACTAATCTGGCTTGCTCAATGCCGACTTGTTCCATTTCATCCAGGGAGTCCTTGTCCACCAGCAGTCGGGCAACCTTCCGCCGATCCAGATTTATCTCCCATACGAGTGGGTCCACAGCTTCTTTCCAGTCATAATCCGGCGGTGAAGACACAATCATCTGACCAGCATTGTCGATAACACCCACAGGTGCCTGAAGTAGCTCGGCCACATTGTCCCCCACCGCCTGAATTCCACTGTTTTCAAGTACCATTGTCATCAGTGTCCGATATACTTCCTCTGACCTGCGGAGAAGTGCGGCCTGTCGATCCAGCACCAATTCCATAACAGGCTGCGTAATATCCATGTAGGGTATTTCCGGAGGAATTTCAATGATGGGCAGACCACAGTCATTACTGGCTTCAACGGCTTCTTTAGGGATTTCTTTGAGAAAACGCGCAGGCTTGATAGCCAAAGCAGCCGCCCCCGCTTCATTAAGCGTATAGATTAGTTCTCCGAGCAAGCCGGGATTATCGCGAATCGAATAGGCTGTCGTCAGCATAAGCATGCCTTCTCGCAACCATCCTTGCAGATCGGGCACCTCCATAATATCCACGAACCGCACAACCCGATCCAATCCTTGGTGTCCACTAATGACTTTGGCCTTGCTGAGTATAGGAATATTCAACAGTTCTTTCAATGTTATACCTGTCGTTTTCAAGCCTATCGACCACCCTGAGCCAGATTTGAAAATCATTCTTGCATACTGTATCTAATTTTTTTGGATAGTTTACCAGACTATCTGATCAAAAAAAACGGGAATTTCTGTGATATCCGTATATTATATATTGATTTCATAAATTATATTAATATTAATGCGTTGTTAGTTGTAGTTAAAAACACAGAAAATAAATTAATCACTTTATCGCTTCATATTAGAAAACAGGACAATTTATCCCCATACTCCTTGCACTCCTGCGCCATGCTATTCCAAGAGCCCCGATAACACCTTATCCAACACAAATAACGCCGATGCAGTTATACACATTGCATCGGCGTCAAAATCAAATTAACCCAAATATAGAATCATCCAATATCCACATCCGGAGTTCCATAGATCAGACATTCAACGCAGACACAGCTGCCCCTAATGAATAGATCGGGTCAAGCGCCCGGATATGCAGTTCTTTTTCCACTTCCAAGGCGAAACCCATCGTTGCAAAACCAGTACACGCAAGAACGATGGACTCGGCGCCCTCCGCCTTCAGTCTTCTGGCGGCTTTCATAGCCGCGATTCGCCCCTGTGCCGTGTTGAGATCCAACGTGGTTACCACACCTTCGGGACCCTCCATCCCGATATAGGCATCACCTAGTATTCCTCTGATCAGGAGAGGCACTTCCTCTAGGATGGTCAATACACCTACACGCGCCGCTGATGTGAGCGCAAGATGTGCAGCACATGATCCAGCGCCATAGACTGGGATGTGAACAGCGGCACGCATTTCCGCAAGAGCCGGATCGGCTGCACAACTGATACCGATAGAGGTACAGCCTTCCTGTTCCAGTTTTCGTGCCAGATCCACAATTTTGGGAATCGATTCAAGCTCTGTGGCCTGATCATATACCCCCAGCGGTTGATCGGGAATGCAGCGACTCCGAACCTGAATGCCATAACGTCCTTCAATCAATGCCCCGTGTCTGTGGATATCTTCTTCATGATGAAGCGTAATCACTCTGATAAGACCCAACATCGGCATTCCTCCCCAGGCTGTGGATATCTTGTGCATATGTTACCCACAAACTGTTGATAGTTACCCCCAGTTATGTGGATATCTCTTTATATATTGTGAATATGTTGTGTATTTGTCGCTAAAACTACCGCGTAATTTACGCATTGGTCCCCACTGTGGATATGTTGTGCATACGCTCTCATTCACTTTTTTTGATCCACAAGGTTATCCCTTGAATATTCTGCTCTATTATTGATCGAGCAGTTCTCCCTGACGCATAATCAACACATCATCAATGTACACATCCGGCTTCTGCACAACGGCATCAATATGAACACCTGCTGCAACTGTGCCACCAAAGGTATTATTACTTCCAAAAGCAACATGAATCGTACCGTAGACTTTCTCGTCCTCCAGGACAACACCTGTAATTCGAGCCTTGTCATTGGTGCCAATGCCGAATTCGCCAAGAATTCGACCATCACCTTCGCCCAGCATAGATAACAGCTTATCTCCTTCAGCGCCAGTTGCCGTAACAAGGCGGCCCTCTCTAACCGTCAATAGAACAGGCTCACTGATCGCACCTATTCCTGCAATTGAGCCATCCACCAGGATTTCCCCCTCTCCAATACCTTCAACGGGGGCGATGTAAGCTTCACCGGAAGGCAAATTGCCGGACTCACCCGGATTGAGGTAAATCCCTGTGCTTGGCACACCATTGCGCCCCTGAATTGAGAACGACAGCTGGTATCCATCTTTCTCGATGCGGACACTTCTCCCTGCACTCAGCATGGCTGTAACCTTATCTGTCAAAGCCTTCACTTTGGGATATTCTGCGGTAATGGCACCGTTCATGAACATATCATCCGTCATGCCCGGCATCGTGGCTACCCGGGTTCCAGCAGCTGCGGCCTGTTTACGAGCCTGCGTATGGGTTAGTGAATAACGGGTTACGCATACCGCGACATCTGCACGCTTCATCGCTTCGGAAATCGGTGCAGGCGGCTCTTCACCGGATTTGCTCCGTTCCTTCATCACCATAAGCACCGCATCTGCTCCCAATGCCTTGCCTGCCTCATATATGGATTCGGCCAGTTCTCTCTTGGCATCATCCGCTATGACAGCCAGTGTCTCACCACTGCGAAGCCCAAGGCATTCCACCAAAACATTTTTACTGACATCAATTCGTTGCTGATTCATTTGTTCGTCTCCTCCTGTGTCAGACCATTTCCGCTACTAGCTTACCCATTAGAGCATTCGACAAAATGACAGGGATTCCTGCGCTGGCATTGGCAACCCATTGACGGTGGCGCTCATCATACCCCATGCAATCCAGTAAAATGAGTTCAACACGCCCCTTTAATGATTCCGTCGCCTGCCGGAACTCAGCCTCGCCGGATGTATAGGGAGAAGCAGCGGCAAACGCGGGCTGAACCAGGGAGGAAAACTTCAAATCAAGCTGTCCCGCTTGCTCTGGCAATGGTCCGATAAGCCCCAGACGGCGGCCATCGGCCATCGCCTGTACGGCTGGAGGAATAATGCGATCAGGCTCAATGAGGTGCACCTTGGCTGAACGCAGACCCGGAAATGAACCTGTGCACAGCAGCAGAATATTAGGGACACCCATGGCTTCGAGTTCACGAATCTTTTGATTCAGCATCGGTCTGATTTTTTCACGGGATACGATAGCCGCACTGCCATCCTGCAGACGGGAAGTCAACACATATTCACCTGGTTCCGGGGCCAGCGCAGCGATCTGAGTTGCTGAAAGTCCGTCCAGCACCCCGACTTGAATGAGTTCCGCCCGCCCCTCCAGGTACCTTTCTATGACAGGCGCAACATCGGTTCGCGGAGCTTGTCCAATCGTAATCATGCCAAGCTGCTTGATCATCTTATAGCCTCCTACATATCAGATCGACTGTAGATGCCACGTATGTCCACAGCAGTGTTTCCACCTGCCGTTTCAACCGTGACCTTCTCGAATAAAACTATGCAGAAGGAGTTGCCTGCATCCCCGGGGTCTGAAGCACCTTCATTGATCCATACAGACGAGTAATCAGGTTATATTCCTCCACATTGTAGAAAGAACAAGTGCCATTCGTGAATTCCTTGGCTGTCTCCACGACCAAACGAACTGCGCTTGCAATATCAACCTCATGGCTCGCTCCTGTGCCGCATCCCGGAACTGCGGATTGAGCAGTTACAGCTACGCCTACAACAGGTGCATGTGTAGCCACAGCTGGCTGTAGAATGGAATTGATATGGTATAAGTCATTGCCATACGGCGTAATATCCTGCGTCGTAATCGGGAAAGTCACAGGCAGCTGCCCTGTGGTCATCTCCATGATTCGGAGCAAATCATCGCTCACCCGTAAAATATATCCCTCTTTCACCGTTGGCGAAATGGCGATGCCTTTATGGTTAATCACCCGATTTCCTTTGGTTGTATCGATGGACAAGATAGCTTCCATCTCAGGCAGAACCTCATGTTCGTTCATCTGCAAAATGTCGACCGGCGAGTCCATAAAATCAACCGGTTCATGCGGAAGAGTCGGGGCATCCGGACAGATATGCGTAGTCACAATGACATCACCTTTGAGCGAATCACCCTTGGTCTGCATATCGGCGAGTTTCAGTCCTGCTGCGACAGCAGCTACGGCGCCGTCGGCATCCGAGACGAGTCCGATGCGTGTTGGACGGGCACCAATTCCACCCAATCGTCCGACAATCCCCATGGTCGGGGCCTGTCCTCCCGACAACTTGCCGTCCGTACCAGGGATGATGATTTTAACAAAATCCGTACTTCCCTTTTCCCCTTGTACGGTCAGCACTTCAACGGAAACCTGTGGATATTGAACAAATAGTTGCTTTACACTTTCACCATTTACATAAGCGCTGTCCAGCGCGTCCAGTGCCAATAACGTTTTTTGAAGTGGCATCGTACACATCCTCCTCTTAGCTGTTGATCTTGAAATCAAGTCTATCGCAGTTCAGAAGAGGGTCACAATGTATTGCCTTGCCAAAATGAGCATCGTTTTATTGTGCGACAAGTATAAATGGCAGTGAAAATAACGCTTTCATTCAGTTTATCTAACTGCATGTGTAATATAATTTAACATTTTATTATCGAGCGACCTTAGTATTCTGTAATTTTGGGAATGCACACTTCGTTTCTTCGCTTACCTTCTCTTCATTTGCCATTTCACAAGCAGTGAGGCTGTTTCCTCCGCCTGAAATAGGGGGAAATGGTGCCCATAGGGAAGTTCCACATGTTGAACGGATGAATGGATATTTTCGGGGCGCGAGTATCCCTTATCGTTTGTCCCCCAAACCATGAGTGTGCGCTGCGCATCTGCACTTGTCTGCGACACTTTATCGTTTGAATGAGACTGTATCCAGTGGAGCAAATCAGCATTCGCTCCTGCGATGCGGGGAGACTTCAAACCAGAAGAGGCTCTTCTTGTATAGCCTTCAAGCAGGGTTGGATTGATATCCGAAGCATCTGCTCTTTTTAACTGTCCAGCCACTTGCTGTGGAGTCATCCAAGATAACAGTCCTTGCAGCATTCTTCTCGGGAACCTTGATATCAGGCGCTGCATTCCGTCCGTCGAAGCTCTCCATACGGGTTGCAGCATGGCAAGCTGGATATTTTCACGTCCACTCTCCTGTATGACCACCGCGGCTATTGCTGCCCCAACGGAATGTCCTACCAGTTTGACCGGACCTTGTACCTCATCCAGTACACTGCGTACCGCCTCGACCTGCCCTTTGAAGGCCTCCCCTCTTGCCTTGTTCCGATGAACCGGAGAACGCCCAAATCCGGCAAGATCCACAAGCCATATCGGGTTTCCCGTCATACTCCATAACGCATCTCCCAGCGGGATCATATCGTCAGCACTGCTCATCAAACCATGAGCAATCACCCATGGCTCCCCCTGACCCTCATGGACCAGCACCGCAAGAGTGCCCTTACGTGTCCGAGTCCAACCTTGAGGCAAATCCTCCTGTGAAGGATAGCTGAAACGATAATCCAAATCGGCTGTCACGTAAGGCAATAGCTCGCTAACTTCAGGCAACTTTTGTCCCATTCGGTGAAATAACCGCTCCGTTTGCTGCACTTCAAACTCCTGTTTGGTAATAAACGCGATTGATTCGGGCGGTATTCCGCTGATCTTTGTGCCACCAGCCTTCATGGCTGCATGGATCATGGGCAGAGGCACTGACCATCGGGGTGCTGATACATCCAACTCTGCGGCCAGCAACAGAATCAGTTCCTTCATATCCGGACTGTCCGCTTTTCTGGACAACAAGGGATATGTGCCGCCAGACGGATTGCTGTCCTGAGTCAGAAAAACGAGGGTCTTGGCAACCACATCATTGGATACGAGGGGCAGCCAGTGCTGTCGACCACCAGGAATCACCGGCATTCTGCGCCTTCTCATCGCCTGTATCATCATGCCAATTCCGCCCGTTTGTTCGGTCGCACCTGTGGGATATGGACCCACGATTGTACTCGGGTTTACAACAGATAAGACATACGAGTGCTGTTCAGCGTGCTGTCGAATATATCGGTCCGCTTCGAATTTCATATGTTCATAAGCACTTTCCGAATGGAACACTTTGCTAATCAATCACTTTTGCCTGCTCGACTTATCCCCAACATCTTCATTGGTTGAAGATACGGAGGGAGAATCTTCCCTTCCGTACGGACTCATAAAACCAACTACGTGGATAAGATGCCTCAACCCGTGTGTTCGTCGGATTTCTTCGGCCAGTTCGGCAATGCCTCTTGCTCCATTCATAAAGATCTGTTCTGCCACCTTCGGTTGCAATGTGACATCCATCGTTCCACCTGCATGAATTATGATATTGGCCTGAAGAGCACGTTCACGATTTAGCTTTGGTTAGACCGAGGCCAGGAGCTGACAGATCCCCCTGAATACAGGTTATTCGGCTGAAATCCGTTACTCCGTATGCATTCAGAACCATCCTCGCTTTGGATTCAGAGCGTACAAGCAGTAATAACTGCGCCTCACTGTCCCCAAGTTGTTTTACTGCCTCCTTGCCTATAAATCCTGTACTGCCCGTCATCAAAATAGTGGTTGATTCAGTCGCCATGTTGTTCTTAGCTGGATTGGGGTCAATCTTAAGTTCTGCGTTTAATAATGATGAAGTATGTACACTCATTTCTAATCTCTCTCCCTTTTTAGCGCCATTTATTTTAGTACTATATAGTACTAGTTATATTCAAAAAAAGAGCTTCGTTTACCGAAGCATCTGACAAAATGTACGTGCTGATTGTTCAATAATCCCTATATCACGCGCAGTCTCCGCGAGTACAAGTGAACCCTCGAATGCAGCGATAAATAATGCAGCCGCGGGTCCCGGCTCAATCCCTCTACGAAATTCGCCACGATCCACCCCTTGCTGCAACAGCTTTTCCATCATCGGCTGCAGCTCACGGAAGAAACGGGCTATGCTTTCTTTCACTTCGGGTGCGCTGGCTGGTGTCTGCATATACAATGTAATAAACGGACAACTTCCTTTATAATCGCGCCCTTCCATGCCTGCGGACAGTAACGCCATGAACGAATAGATCCGTTCTGTGACCTCTCGTTCACGCTGACTGAGCAGTAGGTAGAGCTCCGATTCATACTGGGCAATCCAGTATTGCACTACGGCCTGGAGCAATTCCTCCTTGTTTTTGAAATGGTAATAGATATTCGATTTGGATACCCCGCTTGCCCGCACGACCTCATCCATGCTGACATAGCTGTAACCCTGACGCAAAAATAACTGAGCAGCCACTTCGACTGCCTTGGTCCGATTAACCGGATTGGAACTTTTGGATTTCACAGAACCCGAGATCGATTTTTGATTTGTCATATATAGAACTATAAAGTACTAATTAAACAAACACAAGTTCTCTTGTTAACAAAAGGTGCTCTTTGCCCAAAATTCCTTGGACTTGTCCACATTTAGAACGTTGTACACACAGGATATCCACATATAGTATTAACTCTGTGTTAAATATGTCATTGGGCATCTAAATATGATGGGGTTATCCACATTTCAAGAGCAGGTTCGCATGCTATTCATCCGATCTGCGATAGCGGAGTCCCAAAACTAAAAAATAGGCCAACCAGAATTGTATTCTGGTTGGCCTATTTGAATTGACTACTCATCCAAATCATGTGCGAATGGCTCCATTAGCCTGTGGATACTAGTATGTGGATAACCATTCAAGGTTGGGACAGCACTATTTTACTTACGGATAGCTAATCCGAGTTGGTTATTTTTTCAGGCTATCCCAGTTTTGCTGCAAGGCGTCAAGCAGGGCTTTTTTGTCCGATTTACCTGCCACATATGCCTGAATCGTGCTACCGAATTCTTGTGGAACACCCTCAGGGAAACGGTTGAAGTTCCAGCTTAATGTTTTGTTCTCTTGGCTGTACTTCATAATATCGGTTGCGAGGTCACCCAGATCCTCTTCGGATGCCTGAATGGAACTGAACGCCGGGATAAACTTGAATTCTTTGGTCATATACTGTTTCCCGATGTCGGATGTCACGAGCCATTCCAGAAACTCTTTCGCTTCCGGTTTCACTTGCGAATTCTTGTTCACAACCCAGTAGTTCGGTACGCCAACAAACAATTTGTCGTTCGGTTCATTCGTAATTGGCATCGGCAGAATGCCGAGATTCAGATTAGGATCGATGCCATCAATTTGTACCTGCGTCCAGTTCCCTTGCTGCATCATCGCTGCTTCTCCAGTGGCAAACAGGGTTACCTGTGTGTTGTAGTCGGTTGTGAGCGGGTTTTTGTTGCTGTATTTCAGCGTCAAGTCGAGCAAGTTCATCCAGTCCGTGAACACCTGATTGCCAGGGATTTTCTCCGTACTTTCGTTAAGACCTTGAATAAATTTCACCGGATCTGCCTGATTCGCAAATGCCACGTTTACGTTATGATTGCCGAGTACCCACCATTCCTGATATCCATTGGAGAACGGGGTAATTCCTGCGGCTTGAAGCTTCTGTGCAGCCTGATCCAATTGTTCCAGTGTGGTTGGAATTTCAGTGATGCCTGCTTTTTGGAAGAGGTCTTTGTTATAAATGAAGCCATAGCCTTCCAGTGCCAGCGGCTGTCCATACAGTTTGCCGTCTTTGGTCATCGGCTCTTTGGCAACATCAAGCACATCTTTTACCCATGCTTCACCTGACAGATCTTCCAGGTATTCGAGCCATGTATCCAGTTCACGATAACCACCAACGTTGAATATATCCGGTTGTTCGCCAGCAGCGAACTTGGCTTTCAATGCAGCGCCGTAGTCACTACCGCCACCAACGGTCTGAATGTCCAACTTGATGCCTGGATGGGAAGACTCATATTCCGCTTTGAGACGGTTAAGCGCTTCCGCAATTTCGACTTTGAATTGAAAGATTTTAATGGTTTTGTCTCCGGCAGCGGCACCCCCGCCCTCTTGGGCGTCTGTTTTGACAGGACTTCCACTCTTATCTCCGTTGCCACAACCCGCAAGCATTACGGAAAAAGCAATTAGCATAAGCAACGTCAACTTGGTCATTCTTTTCATACATACACTCTCCCTATAGTAGTTTCAGTATAACAGCTTCCTTGCATTCATCATTCAGGCCACCGAGGAGCAACAGCGACCGAAAGCGCACATGATCCCGGAACCGCACCACCCCTCGAACTTACCCTTTAACTGATCCAGCGGTAATCCCCTGAATGATGTATTTCTGCATCAGCAGGAAGAAGATGATAATGGGCATGATGCCAAGCACCAGTGCAGGCAGGGCAAGATCCCATTGCTTCGTATATTGTCCGAAGAGCGCAAAGGTCGCAATCGGAATTGTACGCAAATTGGAGCTTTGCAGAATCAGGGATGGCAACAGATAGTCATTCCAGATCCAGAGTGTATTCAGGATGATGACGGTAACATACATCGGCTTCATGAGCGGGAATACAATCCGGAAGAACACGCCGTAGGCGGAGCTTCCATCCACCCGAGCTGCCTCTTCAATTTCGAGCGGAACCGATTTGACGAATCCGTGGAACAGGAAGATGGACATCGGTGCGCCAAAACCAAGATAACAGATGATGAGTCCAAAGAGACTGTCGATCAGTCCAAGATTACTGGTTACGGTAACGAGTGGAATCATGATAGACTGAAACGGAATCACCATAGCGGCAATAAACATGCCGAACAAAATCCGGTTGAAGCGGGTATCGCTGCGTACCATTCGGTAGGCGGCCATGGAGCTGATCAACACGAGCAGCAGATTGCTGACCACGGTGACGATGAGCGAGTTCATCAGCGCTGACGGGAATTTAATTTTATCCCAGGCGTTCGCATAGTTGCCCCATTGGAACACCTCCGGCCATGCGGCCGAATTGGTAAGCAGGTCACCGAATGTTTTGACTGAATTGACAAACAGGAAGTAAAACGGAACCAGGAACAATAATCCAATGAGCACCATAACAATCTCGGTTACAATGGTACTGAAGCGGTAATTTTTTGACGTTTCCATCTATGCCTCCACCTCCTTGCTCTTCGTCACACGCACCTGAATCATGGTGATAATGGCAACGATTACGAAGAACACAAGTGCTTTGGCTGTACCGATGCCGTACCGATTATTCACAAAAGCTTCATTGTAAATATTCAGAGCTACTGATTCTGTTGATCCAAACGGTCCGCCTTTGGTCAGGGACAGATTGAGATCGAACATTTTGAATGACCAGGAGATTGCAAGGAACAGACAGATTGTGACTCCCGGCATAATGAGCGGGAAAATAATGCTGCGCAGTACCTGCCAGCGGCTGGCACCATCAATTTCGGCAGCTTCCAGCAGATCGGGTGATACGTTGGTCAAGGATGAGATGTAGATAACCATCAGATATCCTGCGGTCTGCCAGACAAATACAATGACGATACCCCAGAAGGCGGTCGGCTCGTCTCCCAACCAAGGGAGGTTGAAGAAGGACCATCCGGTTACGTCGCCTACTGCTGAAAACCCTTTCACAAATATGAACTGCCAGATAAAGCCGAGCAACAATCCACCGATCACGTTAGGCATAAAAAAGATCGTGCGCAGAAAATTTCTCGTCTTGAGCGGTTTGGTCAGGAAATACGCCAGGAAAAAACCGATAACATTGGTCAAAATTACACCAACCACGGTGAAGCGCACCGTAAACCAAAACGCAGATAGAAACTTGGGATCATTCGCAAAAATTTGCTTGAAATTGTCGAACCCTACCCAATGAATGTTCGCCGACACCCCGTTCCAGTCGCTAAAGGAATACACCATGCCAAGCAGGAAAGGGACCACGATAATGAGAATAAAAAAGACGATGGAGGGACCCACGAACACAAGCTGCTGTAACAGCTGTGAAGATTTGCGATGCTTCATATCGTTCTCCCCTTCTATAGATGGATGAAATTGGTCTCTTGTTCTATTAAACCCCAATCTCGCACTGGGAAACACCGACCCTGGTGAACAGTTGGGTGTAAAATATTGTCCTTTCTTAACCTGCGACCAGAAGGGGTGTCACGATGTCAAAATACTACAGTATTCGCACCAAGCTAATCGCTTTTATGCTTATTGCCACAACGATTCCGCTACTGGCATCCATCAGCATGACGTTTATCCAGACGAAGACCGCCCTGCGCGAACAGGCCGTCGCAGAGAATAAACGCCTGATCTTTCAGGCGTCTACCAATCTCAACAATTACGTGGATAACGTGGCAAGAGCTTCGCTTGCTGTGTACAATGATCCGAATTTCCTGCGGAATCTGGCGAAAATCCCCGGCGACTATCGCGCAGTTGCTGAGGTATACACCACCCTGCAGACGATACGCTCGGCTGTGCCCGATGTATTCCAGCTGTATCTGCACTCCTTTGCTGCCAATCAATCGACATTAATTGCGAACCCTTTCCCGAAGCGGGAAGAGCGCAAACAGGCCTACTCCGACTCGCTTCATGGAAAATCGAACGCTAAAAGCCCGGATATCTGGGTCGAATCGGCGCACCTTAGCCATTCCTACGGCTTTAAGGCAGCGTCAGCGGATGATCCTCCAAGAACAGTGATTACCCTTCACCGTGTGATCAAGGATGTACCTTCGACAGAACGATTGGGCGTGCTCGCCATTGATTTGAATATGGATACCATTGCCGAAATATGCAGCAGACTGTATGATCCGGCAAAGGAACAGATCTATGTCATCGACAATCACAACCAGATCATTTTCGAAGGAAAGTCGGAAGTCAGCGGAACGGATGCATTAAGACAGGAAGCAGCGACTGAGCTGAATTCAGCACGTTCCGGTGCAGGGACAGTACAGACCGCTTCAGGGCATTTCGAACAAGATCATTCGATGTATGTGTACCAGCAATTAGGCAGCCAATTTGCAGACTGGACCATTGTTAAACAGATTCCGAATGAAACGCTGTACGCGAGTGCCACCTCTTTAACATGGAATAATGCCATGATCGCTATTGCTGCGCTGTTATTAGTCATTGTGGCAACCCTGTTCATCTCGATCCGGATCACCGGACCGCTCAAGCAATTAATGCGTTATATGAACCAGATTCAGGCGGGACGCCTGCATGTGGATATCCGATTAACGAGTCGGGATGAGATCGGTGTGCTGGCCCGTCATTTCCGGGATATGATGGATACGGTGAACAATTTGATTTTGCGGGAATATCGCCTTGAAATTGCGAATAAAACGAATCAGCTTAAAGCGCTGCAAGCCCAGATTCATCCACATTTTCTGTATAATACATTGCAATCTATTGGTACACTGGCGCTTCAACAGCAAGGACAACGGGTGTATGTGCTGCTCTCTTCCCTATCCAAAATGCTGCGCTACAGTATGCGTGACCAGACCCGGGTCACTTTGCACGAAGAAGCCGAGCATGCACGGCTGTATCTGGAACTGCAAAAAGAGCGGTTCGGTGACCGCTTAGAGGTTGATCTGGATTTTGCGGAAGATACCTTGCGCGCCGAAATGCCGAGAATGACCTTGCAGCCTTTAATTGAGAATTACTTCAAGCATGGGGCCGATGTTCAGCCTGGCAAAGGCAGGATACGCATATCCAGTCATCGAACGCCTGACGATTGGATTCAGATTCGGCTGGAAAATAACGGACCGTGCATTCCAGAAGAAAAGTTGTCCGAAATTCAGCGTTGGTTAAGTCCGGCATCCATATCTTCCGATTCCTCTCAGGAACCGGACGAGACCGAGTCGATTGGATTGCGTAACGTGATGCGCAGGCTCCAACTGAACTCACCTCCGGGATACAATGCGACGCTTACGATCGGTAATCTGGAACCGAATGGCGTGCAGATCATAGTCAAAATATACGCGGGAGAGTGAACAACATGAAAGCCTTGATTGTCGATGATGAAAAACACGTCCGCGATGCGATTAAGCTGCTTGGTCAATGGGAAGCCGCAGGAATCGATACTTTGTATGAAGCGGCAGATGGTCACGAAGCGGTCGCTGCCATTACGGCTCATCAACCGCAAATTGTACTCAGCGATATGCGAATGCCTGGCAAGGATGGTATGGCTCTGCTTGAATGGATATCTGTTCATGCCCCGCATAGCAAGGTACTGGTAATCAGCGGATATGATGATTTTGAACTGGTCAGACATGCGATTCGCTATGGAGGTACGGACTACCTGCTCAAACCAGTTGAAGCAGACGAACTGAATTCATCCTTATTTAGAGCAGTCGACGCCTGGAAAGAAGACGATGCTGTTCGTGTGCAGTCCACGAGACAATCCATGGTGGTGAATCAGATGCGTCCGCATTATCATGACAGACTGCTCACAGAGCTTGTCGTTGGACGCGGAAGTAACAATACCCAATTCCAGCGGCTGCGGGATGAATTAAATCTGCCCAAGCAGATCGACAGTTGCAGTGTGGCAGTCACCAGCCTTTCGCATCTGGATGCGCAATGTTTGGCAAAATATCGCAGTCAGCCTGACCTTCTCGTATTCTCCGTGTTGAATATCTGTGCGGAAATGTTATCCCCACCTGCCGAAGGTGTCGTGTTCCGCCAGCTTGATCAACCGGATGAAGTCGTTCTCCTGTACTGGGGTCAGTGCTCGACACTCCAAACCATTCTGGAAAAAGTGAACGATGGTCTGGAGCAGACCATCCAACGCCGTCTTCATTTTGGTATATCCAGCTGTGAGTTTTATCCTACCGGAACCTCGGGAGCATATCAGGAAGCTAGTTTGCGGTTGTGGCGACGTAATGCCTTGCAAACGAAGCAGTGTATTCACGATGCAATGGAGTCCTCCAACGGAAACAAGGGGCTGCGGTTATCTACCTTTGAGGAGTCCTTACGACTCGCGTCTATGAGCGGGCGCGCTTCCAGCGTGTCCAATGCCGTTGCAGAATGGATTGATCCCATTACCCGGCTCGATGTCGTAACAGCGGAGCAGATACAGCAATGGATGGATGAAATGGAATGGATGATTGGTCGTTGGCTCGACGATGCCGCCGGCGCCCCACCGAAGGAGGAAGATGAAGCGATAGAGGAACAATCCATTCCATTCGCCGAATTACCTTTGGATTGTGACGGACTGTTATCGCTGCCCTTGCTCCGCTCCCTGCTGGAACAGCGGCTGCTCGCAGCCGGAAAGGCCCTCACCGCACATCATCATGCAACACCGGACCCAATGAGTGAGATTGCACGTTATATGGATGCTCATTATCAAGAAGACCTGTCTCTACAGCAGATTGCTGCACGGTTCTACCTGAGTCGCGAATATATATCTCGCAAATTCAAACAGCAGTTCGGATTGAACTGGTCGGAGTATTTGGGCAAACTGCGAATCAATAACGCCAAGCTGCTGTTACAGAACCCTTCACTACGAATTGCAAAAATCTCGGAAATGGTCGGCTATCAGGACGAGAAGTATTTCAGTAAAGTGTTCAAAAAAATGGAGGGCATCACACCGGGGGAGTACCGCAAAACGTTATCTGACGGAAATGCTTAATTGAGCCGCCGGATCTGTGGAAATTCGTCTACTAGAACGTGCTCGATTCGTTAAACGATAAAAGGGGCATCCCGTCATGTTCATGACTCTGGGAATTGCCCCTTTCCTTTTTACATATATGGATGCATCTTAATGGATACACCCTGATCTTCTTTTCTAAAGGAATCAGCGATCCCGCAGTATGACGGAAGGAACAATACGAATATAGATTAACTCTCCCGCCAGCTCGACGATCGTCTGGGTTACAATCACTGCGGCAGCAATTGTGGCCCACTCTTGCGGCAATGCAAGTGCCAATGGCAGAACGACAAGTGAATTTCGGGTCCCTGCACTGAAAATAACGGCCCTGCCTGCGCCAGTGTCCAATCGGAATAGAGCCACTAAGATTCGTGATATGAAGGGCATAACAATTAGAAAAATAATATAGATGGGCAGAACATCCACAATCACAGCAAAATCATTGTAGACCTTCCCGATTTGCGATGCGACAACCACAATCAAGGCCAAAGCCATCATGGGTACAGGCAGCCAGGCGGTTGCATTCATCACCCGTTCTCCTCCGGCTTTGCCTTTGGTCACAACTTGCGTAAGAATAGCCAACAGCAACGGAATAACGATCAGGAACAGAAAAGCCTCCACGAAAGGCCCCACCTGCATGACCTGTGCCGCTACCTTCCCTATGAACAGCCACAAATATACCGGTAATAAGACCATTTGTATAACAAACAGGATTGGAGTTGCAGCCAGCATCAGTTTCTCATTGCCCCGACCCAGCTGTGTAAAAACAATGACGTAATCAATGCAGGGGGTTAGCAGTACCAGATAAACGCCGATGAGCACGGCAGGAGGTTGCGGAAACGCCAGGGTTAACAACCATACGACCACAGGTACAACGATAAAATTAGCAACCAGCAAAGCTCCAATAAATCGCAGGTTGGACAAGGATTCTTTTAGCTGTAAAAAAG
The DNA here is from genome assembly GCF_057835695.1 of Paenibacillus sp. GL_099_B. NCBI lineage: Bacteria > Bacillati > Bacillota > Bacilli > Caryophanales > Paenibacillaceae > Paenibacillus > Paenibacillus sp. GL_099_B. The sequence continues at coordinate 560,156 of NZ_CM174430.1, read as the reverse complement.
GAATCTGTGCAAACATGCTATATAACAAAATGGCAAGCACAGGTGAAACCGTATAATGCAGCGCTGACCCCCATTCAGGGGTGCCCAGCCCGATCGCTGCTCCCACGAACAGGGCAACGACATAAAACCACGTTTGTTGCTTCTCCATCGTTTCTCTCGTAAACAACCTTCTTCCTCTCCCTCTGAGAATTAGCATTTTATCACAATATCAAAATGATAATTGTACGTTTGTAGTGAGTTGTAGTGAATTGAAGTATATGTTATTGTCATATTAGAAAGCAGTTCTGGGTAATATGAAAATATCCGCAATGCGCTAACATTGCGGATATCCAGACAAAAGACCGATGGGTGACCACGGCGCGAATTTCAAATGCATGAAAAACCACCGAATTAAGGGGCCAACCTATCGTCGGTGGTTTTTCTTGTTCTTACGTGTCTTCTTAACGCTGAATAAAGTTCTCAGGCCAGTACAAATACTGACGATCTTTAATAAAGCGTCCAGAATCTTCACGATCAAATCAAGGGACACGGCTCCACCTCCTTTCGGAGCAGCTTCGCCGTGTCTTCCCACCGATTACATTTGTCCTAAATTTGAGTATAGCAGAACGTTGTGAACGAATATAGATAAACTTACCACCCGAATTAATAAGAAGTAAGTCCATGGCATTAAACATATTTCTGCTTCAATCAGCGTACATTGAGACGTAGCACAGCGAATAAGAGAGCGGCAAACCGCAGGATAGCAGACAACGATCCTGTGAATTTTTTTGCGGCTTCTTATTAGAATGCGAAAGAACTGGGTATATTCATTGTATACTGACCCGTGGTTCATTCATTTTTGTAAAACCAAGGAGGAAACACAATGTCACGTAACAATCCGTACAAGTGGTTAAACGCGATTGGATTCATCGCTGTTACCGTAGTAAACTACCTTTCCAACGCGCTGCCTATCGGAGGCAGGACCAACAAGGAAGTATCGGATATGTACCCTGTATTGCTCACCCCTTCAGGTTATGCTTTCTCCATATGGGGACTGATCTATCTGCTGCTCGCTGGCTTTGTTATTTATCAATTCGTTCCATCTTCGTGGAAAAGGGACTCCATTACCCGCCTCGGTTACTGGTTTCTAGCAAGCTGTGCCTTTAATGTAGCGTGGATCTTTGCTTTTCAAAATCTCAAAATCGGTCTCGCCTTAGTCGTCATCGTTCTGCTTCTGTTGTCCCTGATCATGTTATATGTAAAAACGCGTGCAATCACCCTTCCCACAACTGCCGAAATCTGGCTTGTGAAGCTGCCGTTCAGCATATATCTTGGATGGGTTAGCGTAGCAACCATAATCAATGCGGCTGTATTATTATATAAAATCGGATGGGATGGCTTTGGACTCAGTGAACCTACCTGGACCATCATCATGTTAATTGTAGGCCTGGTGCTGGCTATACTGGTGAGCTTCCCTTATCGGGATAGTGTATACCCACTTGTCTTTACATGGGCATACATTGCCATCGCACTCAAACAAAAAGACGTTACCTCCGTATATTATACGGCAATTATCATTGCGATCGTGCTAGCCATTTATGCGGTATGGCTGTTCTTCGCCCGTAATCAGGATCGGGATTAACCCGGCACTGTTCATATAAATTCAAAAAGCCGATTTAGGTCATCTGACCAGAAATCGGCTTTTTATGTAACTTTCCTTGCTTGGCAAATATCAGTCTCCCCTATTTGAGGGCAATGACCTCGATCTCCACAAGTGCATCCTTCGGCAGACGAGCGACTTCAACCGCGCTGCGTGCTGGATAAGGCTGTTCGAAGAACGTGCTATACACTTCATTCACCGGAACAAAATCATTCATGTCTTTCAGGAAAACAGTCGTTTTCACGATTTTGTCCATACTCGTGCCTGCTGCTTCAAGAATGGCCTTTACATTGCTCAGGGACAAACGAGTCTGCTCCTGTACATCAGCTCCGAACTCTCCTGTTTGCGGGTTTAGGCCAAGCTGACCGGAAGTATAGATGAAATCGCCTGCTTCAACAGCTTGGCTGTATGGACCAATGGCGCCTGGCGCCTGATCGGTAGAGATTGGTTTTTTCATGATGAGTTCTCCTTCATGTTCGCTGTCCTGCCGCCGCGAGGAGACAAGCCTCGAACTCATTTTTGAAGCTTATTATACCACGATCCCGCCCAGGCAAGAAACGTCTATCCTTAGCTCTCATTCCGATATGGGCAAACCATGGATATCTCAGGACTCATCCAATCCCAACACATGAATAACGTCATTGGAATACACGTGATTTCCCTTGGTTTGAACAAGTGCAATGTTCATCATGGCCCGAGCTATGGTTGAAGCCTGGATTGCCCGGTATTTATCCACTCTGCCTTTCATCCAGCGATCCAGAAACGTCATGACATGAGCTGCCAATTGCTCACCCAACCGTTTTTCTTTGCGATCTCCAAGGATTAACGACGGACGGAATATATGCAGTGAACGGAAACCGATAGCCGATAACGCCTCTTCCATCTCTCCCTTGGTCCGACTATAAAATACACGTGACCCGGCATCGGCTCCCATGGAAGAAATGACGAGCATCTGGGATACACCATGCTCCTTGGCAAGTATGGCGGCTTTTACGGGGTAGTGAAGGTCCACTTGGCGGAAATTTTCCTGACTGCCAGCTTTTTTAATTGTTGTACCCAAACAACAATATAAGTCATCAACATCGCGAAACAGATCTGTTTGCTCTTCAAGTTGTTCCCAGTCCACGACATGCTGCTCCAGCTTTGCATGTTCCAATTCGAGCGGTCGTCTAACCAATATACGAATCCGGCCATAAGCCGGATTCTGAAGCAAGCTCCTTACCAGCAGTTCACCCACAAGCCCGGTGGCTCCAATCACTAGGGCTTGCCGTTCGTGATTCTCCAAGTACATCCCTCCACATATCTCTATTTCAGAAGCACACGACGTCCAAGCGTAAACGTAAGAACCAGCATCGCTGCACCAACACCCACTTGGAAGCCATAGGCGGAAACCCAATTCATCGCGTCCGGCCAGGTTTCCATTCTCTCATACAACCAGCCACCAATCAGCGGTCCAAGAAACGAGGTCACTCCGGTCAGAGCCGAATACACGGCGACAAACATCGGTCTTTCGCTTTTTGGTGTATCTCCGATTGTGAAGTTAAAAGCAAGCTGGTTGAATCCACCCACACCAATACCGAGAAAAATATGGGATAAAAAAAGCGCTATCAAAACAGGCATAAACGACATCAATCCCCATGACAGACAGGAGAGTGCGATGATCGGTAATGTCCAAAATAATAAGGTTTTGTTGCTGAATCTCGCGTTCAGATTGCCCCAGATATAGAATCCGGCCATCATAACGAGCGTCTGCACCACGGTAATTATGGATACCGTCTGATAATTAATGTTAAGCAGGTCAAGCATCACGTAGGAAAATAGCGGAACGATCAACGTCTGGATCAGTAACCAGGCCGCGAGGAACAGTGCAGCCCTCAGAAAGGAAGGATCCTGAAACGGCTTCTTGAACATCCCCCAAAAAACCTTTTCAGTTGAACGTTCAAACGGCACATCTGGATAAAAGCAATAAATTACCGTATTAGCTATGGCGCAGATCCACACAGGAATAAACAGAATTAAGAAACCCATCTCCCCGGGGAAACGATCCAAAACGATGCCTCCAGCAAATAAGCATACGCTTCCAAGTGCGTTCAGAATCGTATTACGAATTCCGAAATAACGCCCTCTCACCTTGGCAGGCACGATATCTCCAATTAAAGATGTCCAGATCATACCACCAATCGTATTGGCTATGAATGCAACCGTATACACACCAATATAAATGCCTACCCACCACTCCTTGGGAAACAGGAACGGTATCAGTCCCGTCGAACTCCACAGGATGCGATGTATCCCCACAAACAATACAAGCATGCGTTTGCGGCTGCGAATGCGCTGCATCCAGTAAGCCGCTCCAATCTGGGCGATATTGACAAACGTCGTAATGGCGAGCACAAAGCCAATATGTCTTGACCCGGCCCCGAGGTACAGCAGAAATCCGGTTAAAAATGGGCCTCCCAGCAACGTCTGCAAAATAATTGCCGGTACACCCTCCCATGTTGCAATGGATAAATTCGTGCGTTGTGTCGAACCCTTGCGCCGTGTTTTGCCTGCAAACGGAGGAGGGTTAACGTTGACCGTCTTCTGTATGGGGATACACTCCTTAGACCGGGTTTCAAGTGCCGGTCGATGCTAGTTGTCACCCCAAATTCTACTCACAGCGTGATGGTTGTCAACTCATTTTTTCACGGTTCAACGGGAGATAGAGATAGAAGGTACTTCCCTTGCCCTCAGCGCTTTTAAGTTCGATCGATCCGTCCAGTAATCTTGCCAAATCCCGACTGATTGACAGGCCGAGTCCTGTTCCCCCAAATTTGCGGCTAATAGACCCGTCAGCCTGTTGAAATGCTTCAAAAATGGATTGATGTTTATCTTCAGCAATGCCAATTCCCGTATCTTGTACCGAGAAAACAATCCATTGACTTAGAATGCCTGACTTCTTCATTTGTTTGGTGCTCACGGTCAGTGTAACCTTCCCCTGATGCGTAAACTTGATGGCATTGGACATGAGATTCCGCAAAATCTGTTGGACTCGTTGGGGATCAGACCATAGGGTCTCTGGTAGCCCTGGCTTCTTGTCCAGCTTCAGTTCTACTCCCTTTTTCTCGGCAACCAGCTGGAAATGAGTCATGGCATCTTCCGTGAGTTGTGCAACACTGATATCCTCCAAGACGATATCCAGTCTGCCCGCTTCCACTTTGGACAGATCGAGAATGTCATTGATTAACGTTAGCAACTCCTGACCAGAATGCTCAATCATTGTGGCAAAATGTACGATATCCTCCTGCTCCATCGTATCTCCGTTCTCGCTGATCATCTGGGCAAAGTTAATGACACTGTTCAGCGGTGTTCGCAGTTCATGCGACATATTCGCTAGAAATTCCGATTTGTACTGTGAAGCAATCATCAGCTGCTTGGCACGATCCTCCAGCACAATCTGAGCCTTCTGCAATTCTTCTTTTTGCACAGACAATAAACGATTGGTACTCTGGATGAGCAAAATCCGATTTTGTTCATTCTGGAAATCTCGTAAAATAAAAGCAAAAATAAGACTAAGTACAATACCAACAGGAAGGGTATACGGCATAATATGCGAGAAAAAATATGTAGCCGGGATAACACCAAAAATAGCAATGTTTAAACTATTGACCACATTTACAATCAATATGACGATGATACCTTTAACAATTAGCCTGTAGTCACTGCGTCTCATCCATATATTCAACCCTGCACACACCACGCCCAGGATCGACATATTAATTAGTGCAGCCACCGTAGCCTCATGGATACCGAAAGTTAACCTGGTCAGTCCAATTCCAACCCCCACGATAATAACGCTATAAGGTTGTCTATACGTCAAAACGGCAACAATTAAAGGAACAAAACGAAGATCGAAGACAACTTCATCATTAAGCTGGAATCCAAATACCGTGCTGAACCAGCCTGCAAAAATAAGTACAAACAATGAACAGATCTGTTTTACTCGTGATGAAGCTCGTATTACGATGTATTTATAGAACACACTAGCAAGGTAAGCAATGGTAATGAGCATCCCCATATTTAATACGAACATTTTTGAAAATTGCATTCACTCACTCCTGTTGTCGTGTATTCATTGACAGAAAACCTTTAGTCCGTATGCATCTCTATCATATCATGCCCGTTCAATCTTCGACATTTCTTCGTCGTCAAAAAAATGCACAAAAATACACAAATCAGGATTCAATTTGTGCGCTGAACGTAGTAGAATATATTGTTGTTCGATTTTAATTGCTGTGATCCAGTTCCTTGCGAACTTGGATGAAAGGAGAAACGGTGTTGTGCACGTGTTAAAAAGCAAATCCTACTGGCTGTCGTTAAGCTTGATGCTTTCCTTGGCTGTCATGGGGATGTTCTATGATATTCTGAATAGTCCGGAACGCGGTTTCTCTGTGCTTGATTCCCCGTTGGACCGGATCATCCCTTATGTACCATCCATGTCCATACCCTATCTGGGTTGGTATCCGTTTGTCTTCGGTGTGTTGGCTTATTTATGCGCCAAGGATCGGCTCACTTATTATCGCGTCCTGTTATCCATGAACATCTGTGTCTGGATCTGTTACCTGATCTATTTTAATTTTCAGACCATGGTGCCGCGTCCCGAGTTAACAGGTACAGGTCTCGGTGCTTCTCTTCTTGGATGGCTCTACGGCCAGGACCGCCCATATAATTGTTTTCCAAGTATTCATGCCCTTCATTCTTATCTGGTTATGCGTGCTGTTCTCTCCGTTCAGAGCATTCGCAAACAGGTTAAGGTGTTTGTTGCTGCCGGGGCAGCACTGATTATATTATCCACCTTAATGATCAAACAACATGTAATCTATGACGCCCTGGGTGCGGTCGTACTCGGTGAATGCGTTTTCACAATTATCACTGGGCTCTCACTGCACCGTCGTCGCAGAAAAGAATCGAAGTGGACAGAGGGAATCAGCTGACCCCTCGCTCCGACGATTTCTGGAGATGCTGTTGCCGTCTCCACTCATCAATAAACAAGCTTGCAAAATAGGGATCCCACTGGGTCCCTTTTCCTTCTTCCAAAATAGATAGCGCTTTCTCATGGCTCATCCCATTCCGGTATGGACGATCAGACGTCATGGCATCAAAGGCATCAGCCACGGCAATGATACGGCCAAACAGCGGAATCTCTTGGCCTGCTATGCCATCAGGATATCCTTTGCCATCATATCTTTCATGATGAGACCTTACACCTGGCAGGAAGTCTGCCATGGCATCAATCGGTTCAATCTGTAGCAAAATGCTCTCTCCAAGAACGGGATGTGTGCGAATGATGTCGAATTCCTCATCGGTGAGTTTTCCATCTTTCAATAACACTTCGTCGGGTATGCCGATTTTCCCAATATCATGTAGCAGCGCTGATTTGTATAACAGATCTGCTTGTTCTTCATTCATGCCACTCAGCTTGCCGATCATAATTGAATACTCTGCCACCCGCATGGAATGACCGGCCGTATATTTGTCCCGTGCGTCCAATGCAGCCGCCAGGGTGGAAAAATAACTTTGCAGCAACTGCCGATTGCGTTCCTGTCTCATCTCAAGCCGGTTGATCATCATATTGAATCCGGAGATGAGCGCAGAAAATTCATCCGCGTACAGATCAGGGGTTCTTCTGCCAAGGTCTCCCTCTTGAATTCGGTTCATCTCCTCAGTCAGCTCCGCAACCGGACCGCGAACATCCCGAATCAGCAGCCAGCTTCCCACAAGGGCGAAGCCCCCGCCCAGCACAACGATAAGAACTGCCCACAGAATATACTCTTTCGCAAACTCGCTATCCATATACTGAAGACGGATCGATGTAGCCAGGAAGAACAGAAATAATGGAAATAAACCGATCAGCGCCGTACTCAACTGAAATTTACGCTGAATGGACACCAGGACACGTCCTCCGAGAGATGGTTCCATACCATGCTGTTCTTTGCCTCTGCGGCGAACTTCCAGCAGCAACGGTCTCACGGTCCGAACCGTCAAAAAATATTCAATCAGGGCATGCATCACGGCGATCAATAAGGCACACGCCGCTGCAACTGCGACATATCCATACGGAAATTCCAGCCATCCTGTAGAAATCATCCATATCGTCAATCCGGCAGCAGGCAGGGAAAATCCAAGCATATGCGGACCCAAAATACGATAGATCGTTTGTCCCGGAAAACGGTGAATGCTCTCATACATCTTTGTCAATTCGGCCTTTTCATGATGCTCGGCGGCAAAGAACTGCCGGATGGGGCCAAGTTGTGCCCATAACGTAATCAGTTCAGCAACAAGCATGAACAATAGTGAAATCAACACAATGATAATGAGTCGTACAAATTGAATATTCGGTATTTGTAAGGTAGACACCATAACTACTGTACCTACCACAAAAACAGCTCCCATTGAACCGATAAGATAATTTCGCATCAGACGAAAGATAAATGAACGGTATACTTCCACCCTAACCCCTCACTCTCTAGCTGTAAACCAGTTCTCCCCATTGATGATGACAGAGGGAGATTAAGGGTACAGCCTCCTATTTGTTATCGGTTACTCGGACTGAAAAAATTAATTCATTTCACGGATGGGAAACCTCCATCCTGGAATTAACTATGAATCGTTCATCTAACTTATATGTACGCGTACAACCATACAAAAAAGACTGCTCCCCGTAGGAAACAGCCTGATATAGCAAGACATTTCTTATCCTTTAATTTTGGCAGCCAGAATCATTGTACCACGCGGCTCATCACCCATCGCATCCGGTTCAAGTGTGATCGCGACCGTGTCGTAGTCGTTGGCAGAGTCTAACGTATAGTATACCGCTCCCGTTCCATTATGACTTAGGAAGGTCCCCGCATTCTGAGGTGTATCGCCCTTGATCAGCCAAACCTGGAACGCCTCATTCCCTTCCAGCGTAGGCAAGTTCTCCGCCTGTACAACTAGGTGAGTTCCTTTGCTGTCAATGACGATGGTAGCTAGGCCTTGGGCCACAATGTCCTGTGTCGCAGGACTAAGCTTGACGGCTTCGCCTGTCTGCATTCCCTGTGCAGGCTGCAGGGATGAAGCAAGCTGCTCTTGCAGCTGAGCATTCTGTGCCTGCGTCTGAGCAAGCTGCTCTTGCACCGTCGATGAGCCCTCAGCTTGCTGCTTCAGCGAATCGACCTGGCCTTGCAGCTGCCCGGCATAGATGCCAAGCACGAGCGCCGCTGCCGCGAGGGCTGCGCTCGCTATGCGCCAGGCGCGGCTGCTGCGCGCACGCGCGCGTCCTTGAGGCTGCCACGGCTGTGCCTGCGCAGCCTCCTCCACCCGGGCTGCAGGCACCGCCGTCTCCGGCGGCAAGCCTTGCCCGGGCTGCGCCGCTTGATGCTGCGGCGCAAGATCCTCCTGAAGCACCACGGGTGCTTCAGGCTCCGCAGGAGCAGCCGCCGGCTTCGTTCCGGCGCTCTCCTGCGCGTGTCCGAGCACGTTGCCCAGCACACGTGCTCGCATGCCAGGCGGCGGTGCAACAGGTTCCGCCGCGAGTGGCAGGAAGCCTGTTACTTCCTGCAATTCCCTCACCTCCTGGCGACAAGACTCGCAATTGGCTAAATGCGCTTCAAATGCTGCCACTTCCGCCGCTTCAAGTCCTCCCAGCACATACACCGGTGCCAGATCAGACCATTCCTCATGTCGTTCTATCATGGATGTATGCCCTCCCTTCCCGCATCCGGATGCATTTCAGCATCGGCGAGCAGCTTCTGAAGCTGTCGCATCGCAAGCCTGACACGGCTCTTTACCGTACCCAGCGGAATCCCGAATCTGCTGGATACCTCCTGTTGCGTTAAGCCTGCATAATAGATCGATTCAATGACCTGTTGCTGGTCACCATTCAACTGGGACAAGGCCTCCTTAATTCGGACACCTTCCCATTTGCGCTCTATTTCTTCTTCTGTATTTGTATGTTCATCGGCATATGCCGCCAGTGTTTCGTTTTCCATTGAGGTCGTAGCTGCGCTTTTGGATTTTCGCCTCAGCATGTCCACTGCAATGTTGCGCGTAATGGCGAACATCCACGTGGTCAGCTTCCCCTGTGAGGCCTCATATCGTTCAGCATTGTTCCAGACCCGCAGGAATAATTCCTGGACAGTCTCTTCTGCTGTCATTGGATCACCAACGATCCGATAAGCAAAAGAATACACCGCCCGCTCGTAGCGGTCATATAAAAGCTCCAGTGCGGAAGCATCTCGCTCTGCAATCTGCCGCATTAACCTGCTGTCCTCTATTGATTCAGTCATGCGAGGGCCCCTTTCCGTGTCATCCCTCTTATTATAACCTACGCATAATCATTTGAAGAGGATTACCTTATTGAAGAAAAAATCTGAAATGTTTTCAAAATTGTTTTCAAAAAAAGCTTCAACCTTCCTTTTTATTGCAAAAAATTACAGCCTGTGGTATACTATAAGAGTTGGTATTTAAACAACCTCATATGATTTTCTGTCTTCTTTAAACCCCGGAATATTTTCTTCATGCTGCGACCGCAGCTAATATGCACACTAACCTATGAAGATTGAAGAACCTGAATCACAATAACCCGGTAGTACAGAGTTTCACAAGATGTTCCCATTCACACTGGCGCGGTCATCGGAGCCGCAAGGACAAAAGAGAGGTAGGGCTTTTGTTGTTTTGGATGTCACTTATTCTTGAGAAGATTGAAAACATACACAAAGCACCCGGAATTGGGTTCCGGGTGCTTTTCCATGTCCACTTTTAATAAAAAATGTCCAGACAGCTAAAAGGCGCCGATACAATCTCGGCGCCTTTCATCGGAGTTGTATGGATCAACTCCTTTATACAGTTGCTGTTGCACGATTTAGATAAACATCGTTTTGGAGATAATAACCAGCAGGATGAACAGTACGAGAATCGTACCCATGGATCCCCAGCTTCCCCCGCCGTGTCCATAAGATGTTCCACAACCTTGATGATAACCATGCAGCATTGGAGCATGATTGGCATGATTGGCATGATGTGCGTATCCGTAGCCATACCCCGTTGGCATTGTACAACCATATCCGTACCCATGCATTTCATGACCTGTGTACTGGTATCCTTGCATATGCTCATACCCTCCCATATGTCCGTATACGTGTCCCTGTCCGTTCGGTGAATTCGGTTTTACTTCGCTCATTGTTCATTCCTCCTTAACATTTGCCTACACCCCTAAGCTATGTATTTTGCCTACCTCTGGACCGGGCTATGGCCCTACTTTGACAAAATAGGCGTTTTCACTATTCATATGGGCTTGTCCTCAACCTAAAAAAAACCCCACCGGTTAACCGGCGGAGTCCAACATATTATACCCAGAAAGATTTAGTGATGATAACGAGAAGAATGAACAGAACCAAGATGGCACCAGTTGATGTCCAGCCGCCGTATCCTGCGCCTCCAAGTACTTCGCTCATGGAGATTCCTCCTTTACCAATGGTTTAGGTGTTAAGGGTCTGTTAGATGAGGAATGCTTTAGAAATGATAACCAACAAAATGAAGAGAACCAAAATGGCACCAGTCGATGTCCATGCGCCGCCGTATCCACCTACAACTCCACTCATGCAAAACCCTCCTTTTATTTGAGGTACAGTTCACTATATGCAAAAATCACTCGCGAGACCGGGCTTCCGTTAAAAATGGGCAAGGTTACAGTTGAGGTATGACTATGAACCAAAATATACATCCAGTTTCCCTGTTGGCTGTGTTGTCGCCATCCATACGGCGGCCAGGTTATCAGGCGACTGCGTATAGGCTGTGATGTAGTCACCAATGAGTACTGTCGGTACAGGGGAATTACCATTCGGATTGAAAGATGTCGTTGTGAGCCGCCGATTTGTAAATGTTGCACCACCATCAAAAGACTCGGCTACATATACATCCAGTAAAAATCCATTAATCTGATTTGAATAATAGATGACTCGAATTGCACCCGTAAATGGTGATACGGTGATCGAAGGAAAGAAATTCTGTGAACCTGCTGGGGCTCCCGTGATGCTTACCGGTTCGCTCCAAAGCAACCCATCTGGAGACTGGCACATGAACACGTCTGTATATCCATTCCGGGCATCATTCCAGACTGCATAGACTGTACCACTGTAGATACTGTTGGAAATATCTGCAGCCAAGTTCAGATTTGTTTGAACACGAAACGCATAATCGATTACAGGTAAGGGCGAAGGTGCCGGGACTACCGAAGCAATCAGGGTAGACTGATTACTCACTGGAGGCTGAAATGTCGCACCACCGTCGTAGGATATCCTTAGTAATGCATAAGGGCTGTCCGGACCTGTGGTAATATACCCGGCATAGACCTCACCCGTAAATCCAATAGCGATTGTCGCACGATCATGAAACCCTCTAGGACTGGAAATTCGGCTTGGCGTTTGCCAGGTCGCAGCCTGATCCAGGGATCTTTGAAAAAAGATCGATGATGCCGCCGTTGCCAGTGGTGTGTATCCAACATAGGCATTGCCGCGATACGGGCTACCCGGTGTACGATCACACGCTATATAAGGTTCATCATTGTGAACAATGAGACCATATCCCTTGTTTACAAACACCGGGGGAGCCCATGTGAGACCGTCATCCATTGAAGTATAGCTAATAATTGTCCCGTCATTATCCCCATTAAAAATATGAACCGTTACAATAAACGTACTGGGGAATGTGTAATCAATGGTAGGGGCTTCCGCTCCGGCGTATCCCGCAGGTTGTAGTAATGTAGTCGTTGACCAAGTTTGTCCCCCATCAATGGAGCGGTAGAACCCAATCAGTGTCGGCCCAGTACTTGTATCGACTGCTACAACACACATAATGTTAGGCAATAATTCATTGACCGCAATTGACGGTTCGAATTGGTTGCCCCCCAATGCCCCTGTAATATTTACAACTGGCATTTCTCTCACCTCCGTCATATTTGGGTTATGGAATATTCGTAAAGCGGTCCACCCACACCATTTCCGATTGCAGCACACGCTGCATGACATTACCCACGGAATCTAGACTGTAAGCCTGAATAACCGCGCTTGTAGCACTAAAATAATCGCTCTGGACCTCAAAATAATCTGCTGTGTTCAGCGTATACAACAATGTTTTGGACGCCTGGGGAGGTAGCTGGAACAGATCGTGACCAATCGGAATTCTGGCAGTCTGGGAAGTATCCCAGCGAAATACCTGAAGCTCAATATTGGCTGGAATATTGAGAGAATCATTTAAACAGGTAACAATTAATTGTGTGGCACGATCACTCCCCGTTGGAGAGTTAAAGAGGAGACCTGTAGTATAGGGCATTGTAATCCCTCCCTTCCTCATACAACTGCCGACAAAGGTTGTCAGTTTAATATAAAATATGTGATTTCAAGTTAAAAGGCACGGCAAAACTCAGGAATGCTCTGAAGAATCCGCCCTTATTGAACCTAAGGAAATGCAAAAAAATGTAAGCCCCAGATACAGGGCTTACAGTAATATGTAGAACTATTTTCTATTCTCTGCTGACTGCCGTTAATTTGGCCGTGCCTGACGGGAACGGGATGCCAGTTTGTCCTGAACAGATTGCAGCTTCTGCACACTGGAGGCATCCGGTTTGTCACGACGATCGTCGATCTTGACGGAGGTGGAGACACGCTGAGCTCCTGATAGAAACGGTGCTTCATGTAGAGCCGCAATTGCTGTAAATACTTCATTGAGCGGACCTTCGATAATGGTACTCATGGAGGTCAACTGATATGTAATGCCCCGCTGGTTTTCCAATACCTTCTGCATGTCCGCCACATAACTGCTCAAGCTGGTCGTCCCGGTGCCAATTGGAATTACGGTCACCTCTGCTATTGCCATTTTGCTCCGCCTCCCTTGGGCCCCGCAAGTTACCGGTGCCGCTCATTTTTAGTCGATTTTTACCTGTTTTTATTCTACCAGTTGAAGGAGCCACAATTCAAACTGACGTGATGACGTCATCTGATTTGACCAAAAATTTTTTTTGATAAATCTTCAAATCTTCCAGCCCTTTTCCTTTGCGGATTTCTAGCTTAAATGGTATACTCGGAATTACGTTTTACTGTATTGGCCCACTTTACAAACACAATATGTTGGGTTAGAGTATGTTGACAGCTACAAAATGTAGTAACACTAGATTTCTCCGCTTCTATTAGTCACCTTCTGCATTCTCGCGAAAAACAGGATGAAATCACCTCCAAAGGCACGTCCCTGTAGGTGTAAATCGCTTTCTCGAAACAGAGTTGACACGGAGGTTAACGGGGCTGTTTGGACTGCACCCGGTATCCTCAAACTACAGGCGCGTCTGCAATAGACAAAAGCTTACATAAGCACCCTTTTCTGTCGTTATTCCAAACCTTTAAGACAGGAAGGAAGCCAGAGCATCCATGGGCATTTTCAGCCGCGAGGCGGGGAGAATGCTTTTTATATGAGCATGTTCTGTGTTGTGCTGCTTTGTGCTCCTCCGTTGAGCGATTTAAGACGTGACCTGTACCGCCATTTCAGTCCGCAACCTATATCTTTTTTCTCACCGTTAGAAGACACTCAATTCTTTATATAAAGAATTTCTCCAATTTATCTCTTAAACATGCGAAAGCGAGGAATATTCATGCCACAAGTTGTGACCAAGCCGAACAACCGCCAGCTTGCCTTTGATGATATGCGCATCTCGGTATATGCCGACCGTACTCTGGCAGGACTGGACATGCTGGATAAGGAACGTCTGGTACGTGGAGTAAACAGCAAGCTCCGTCGTGATGAAGTTACCGGGGACGAAATCAGCAGTGCTTTTATGATGAGCGCACTGGAACTGGTAACCAAAGAGGAGCCTAACTGGAAATTTGCAGCGGCGCGCTCCCTGCTCACTTCCCTGTACAAAAAAGCGGCTACCAACCGCAGATACAAGTCTTACCCGGACGAACCTTATGGTGCATTCCATCCTCTTCTTGTAGACCTCATAAAAAAAGGCATCTATCGGGAAGAATTGCTGGAATGTTACACCAAAGAACAGATCGACGAACTTGCTGAGTGCATTGACTACCGCAACGATCTGCTCTTCGATTACATCGGCTTGCTTACACTGGCAGAACGTTACCTCGCTCACGATTTTGATGGAAAAGTAATGGAATTGCCACAAGAGCGTTATATGGTTATCGCAATGTTCTTAATGCATCAGGAGCCTGCTGAGAATCGTATGAATCTCGTCAAAGAAGCTTACTGGGCGATGAGCAACATGTACATGACGGCAGCTACACCTACGATGTCCAATGCAGGTAAAAAAGTAGCCGGACAACTCTCCAGCTGCTTCATTGATACCGTGGACGACTCACTCGAAGGCATCTTCGATTCCAACACGGATGTAGCGCGTCTGAGCAAAATGGGCGGTGGCATCGGCGTTTACCTGGGCAAAGTCAGAGCACGAGGTTCGGATATCCGTGGTCACCAAAATACAAGTTCCGGTGTAATCCCTTGGATTCGCCAGCTGAATAACACAGCGGTCAGCGTAGACCAGCTCGGTACACGTAAGGGTGCCATTGCGGTATACCTGGACGTCTTCCACAAAGACATTCTGGCCTTCCTCGACCTGAAGCTGAACAACGGCGACGAGCGGATGCGTGCGCATGACGTATTCCACGGCATCTGTCTGCCTGACCTGTTCATGGAACGGGTATCCAGCCGCGGCGAATGGAGTCTGTTCTGCCCACATGAAACAAAGAAAGTGATGGGCTGGAAAGACGAGAACGGTCGTGCACTCGGACTGGAAGATTTCTACGATGAGTCCTTTGGTGAAGGTGCATTTCGTGATAAATACGAAGAAGCAGTCAACCATCCGCTGTTGTCCCGCATCACGGTTCAGGCGATTGATATCATGAAGCGTGTACTGAAATCCCAACTGGAGACAGGTACGCCATACATGTTCTACCGGGATACGGTTAACCGCTCGAATCCGAATCGTGCACACGGTATGGTATACTCCTCCAACCTGTGTACCGAAATTATGCAGAACCAGTCTGCCACGGTTATCGAAAAGGAAGAACTTGTAACCAAGGATGGACAAACTCGCATCGTGATCTCCAAAGTGCCTGGCGACTTTGTTGTCTGCAACCTGAACTCCATTCACTTGGCACGTGCCGTGCCTCACAATGTACTGGAGCGTCTGGTACCGATTCAGGTGCGCATGCTGGACAACGTTATCGATATTAACAACATTGAAGTGCTGCAAGCCCAATATACCAACAGCCAATATCGCGCAGTCGGTCTGGGAACGTTTGGACTTCACCACCTGCTTGCCCTCGAAGGCATTCATTGGGAGTCCGATGAAGCGGTAACGTATAACGATAATCTGTACGAAAAAATTAACTACCTGCTCGTGAAAGCCAGCATGGAGCTGTCCAAGGAAAAAGGACATTATCCGAAATTCAAAGGTTCCGATTGGGAAAGTGGTCACTACTTCGACCAACGCGAGTACACGTCAGGTGAGCGCGCAGGCGAGTTCGTAACGACAGAACAGTGGAAAGAACTGCAAGCCGAAGTACAGCAAAACGGTGTACGTAATGCCTGGTTGTTCGCCATTGCGCCTAACGGTTCCACGTCGATCATTGCTGGCTCAACAGCTAGTATTGATCCGCTCTATGAGCTGTTATCTTATGAAGAGAAAACAACTTACAAAATTGCCAACCCGGCTCCGGATCTGTCCGAAAAAACAAGCCCTTATTACCAAACGGCGTTCATGGTAGATCAACATGCTTCCATTAATATGGCGGCTGCCCGTCAGCGCCACGTCGATCAGGGACAAAGCTTCAACTTTTACGTTCGACCGGATATCAAAGCAACAGAATTCCTGGAATTGCATCTGCACGCCTGGAGAGCCGGCATGAAATCAACCTATTATGTTCGTAGCCGGGCATTAACGATTGAAGAATCTTGATTTTTTTGCACAAGCTACGTTTTTATCATTGATCAAGATGATTAACTAGATCCACGATGACCACCAGGGCATCCTGTTTTGATTGCAAAATGGCGTTGCTCTGGTTCTTTTTTGCCTAAAATACGATCACAACATCATCAGATGTTGATATAGATGCCACATTACAGCCCCTAATATATATTTTGAAATAATATTACACGATAACGGAGAGGACAGAAAAAAGCTGGAGAAGCGGAGCTAAAAGCTTTCTGAAAGAAAGCTGCATCGGAAGCATACGCTTCGCCTTTATCACCGGATTTCTCCCATTTAGAAAAGGAGTTAAAGAAATCTGGGGATAACAGCGATCGGAAGCTTGTTCTGTCATCGTAGTTATATAGTGTAAATTCATTCAAGGAGTGAACGGATTATGCAATTGCAGAAAATTTTCAATACCGAAGCACCCAACCAGTCTACCCGTATCATTGAAGGTGAATGCTCAGGCATTCTGAACTGGAACGATATTCGTATGCCTCATATGTACAAACTGTACAAAGTACTGCTGCTCAACCACTGGATCGCGGATGAAATCCCAATGTCCAAGGATGCTTCCCAATTTGCCCAATTGGACCCGGAAGAACAACGTACATTCAAAGTCAACATCTCCCTGCTCGCTGTATTGGACTCCATGCAAACGATGTTTGTAGGTGACGTGAAACGTTATTTCACGGATTCCTCACTGGAAGCGATCTCGGCAATCATCGGACAACAGGAAGTTGTACACAACCAATCGTACTCTTACGTCCTGTCCTCCATCGTATCCGATCGGGAGCAAAAGGAAATTTTTGAATACTGGAAACATGATCCGGTGCTGCTTGACCGTAACCGGTTCATCGCCGACATCTACCAAACTTTCCGGGATAACCCGTCTCCACAGACGTTCTTCCAGGCGATGGTAGCCGATCTGGTACTTGAAGGTATCTTCTTCTATAGTACATTTGCCTTCTTCTACAATCTGGCCCGTGACCAGAAGATGATGGCAACTAGCCAAATGATCTCTTATATTCAGCGCGACGAGAACCAACACTGCTACTTCTTCGCTGAAGTGTACAAACAGTTGCTGGTAGACTTCCCTGAACTGAACACACCAGAGAACATGGACTATGTGTACAAAACGATCAACCGTGCCGTTGAACTCGAAACCAACTGGGCACACTACACTCTTAGCAACGTACGCGGGATTGACCTGAACGAGTTGGAAGATTATATCAAGTACATCGCTAACAAACGTTTGCGCCTGATGGGTATGGAAAAAGCATACGAAGGCGTGGATGTGAACTGCATGCCTTGGATCAAACCTTTCTCCGACGAAGCACTGAATGCTACGAAAACAGACTTCTTCGAAGCCAAATCGCGTAACTACGGCAAAGTCGGCGACGATAACGGATTTGACGATCTGTAATTTGATTGATCCAGTGACCGCAATCTAATCAAATACACAACACTCCCCTTGTTGGAATGTCTTGATGGCTTTCTGCTTGTGGGAGTGTTTTTTCTATACGACTGGATAGGATACAATACCCATCCATCCTGAGAGCTTGTAAGATATAATGGAAAAAGGTTCACATTCCCCTATTGAAATGAGGCATAGTGATGGAAAGAGAACTGCTGGAACAACTAAATAAATGGCATGAACAGGACCAGTTCGATCTCATTATTGAACGTATTCAACATATCCCTGAATCGGAGCGGGATTATGAGTTAATTGGACAACTTTCCAGAGCGTATAACAATGAAGGACATTACCGTGAGGCTGTCCAACAGTTACTATCCGTCAATGGGCAGGGAGTAAGTGACCCTCTCTGGCAGTACCGGTTGGGTTACGCTTATTATCATATGGCAATGTATGAGCAGGCACTCAAAGCTTTTGAGATGGCAAACGAGCTCTTGCCCCATGACGAATCGACCATCGAATTTCTCGAATGGACACGGCCCAAAGCTGAAAAAATGCAACAGGATCGACATCGTCATCAAGAGATATTGTTGGAATTGGAGCACAGCGGCAGGCTAAACCACCTCAGAGCCGCCTCCGGGTCCTACGATCCGGTTTCATTCTGGGAACAGAGTGAATATGCATTAGAAAGTTATGTATCTACACCTTTTGACGAAGAGTTGATCCAAACCATTGAACAGGAGCTAGGCTACAAATTACCGGCCTCCTATATCCAGTTAATGAACACACAGAACGGCGGAATCCCTGCACACACCGTTTTCCCAACCAAAGAAGCCACTTCATGGGCCGAAGACCATATCGCCATTACGGGGATTATGGGCATTGCGCGGGACAAGTCCAATACACTGGGTGGAGAATTTGGAAGTCGTTTCATGATCGAAGATTGGGGATACCCTGATCTCGGTGTTGTGATCTGTGATTGTCCATCTGCCGGACACGATGTGGTGATGCTGGATTATCGATTCTGTGGCCCTGAAGGCGAACCTGCTGTGGTTCATGTGGATCAGGAAAACGATTATGAGATTACATATCTGGCGCCTAATTTTGAAGCTTTTATTCGCGGATTGGTTGATGCCGATACGTTTGATCTGTCTGACGAAGAGGATGAAGACTGAGATCGCAGGAGGGGCTTATGACAACCCGTATATATTTTGGCTCCAATAAACTTGGTGATATTGAGCAAGCATCCTTGCAAAAGGCGCTTCATGATTTCAATCTGGGAACACTTATGGATTATAAGCGAACCGATGAAGGTGTGATGGGTCAGACACTTCTTATTCGCTCTTCAGAGGGAGAATATATTCTGAAAGGCAACCCATTATATGCGGGACAACTTCAGGAAGAGCAGTTTTTCGTAGAACAGCTGAGAACTCACACCAACATTCCTGTACCTGATCCATATTTATTATATGAAGATACCGACATATTGGGCTGGAGCTATGCCATCATGCCCCGATTACCTGGAATGCACCTGCATGATCCGTCATTACAGGCTTCACTTTCACAGGAGGATCAGGAGAAGATCGCTACAATGCTTGCCCACTCCTTAGCAGAACTGCACCGTTGGAAGGTCCCTGACGCGGGAGAGTATGATCCTGTAGCAAAACAGATCGTTCCCTTTGCGGGCAAATATCTGGACTGGCTGTACGGGACAATCCATCACTGGCTGCAGGATGCTGCAAAGTACTCCGTGATAACAGACGAAGATATACAGTGGGTGGACGAGCAGTTAAAAAACGCTGAATCTGCATTTCACTCCATGCCTATTCCCGGATTTGTGATGGGAGATTTTAAGGTTGAGAACTTTGTGATTCAGAGGAATGGTGATAGCCTTGCTGCGGACTGGCAGATTACTGGTCTGTTTGATTTTACAACGGCCTATTTCGGAGATGGCACAGCAGACCTAACCAAAATGACAGCCATGTATATACGCGAAGGCCAACCTGAGCTTGTCAAACGATTCCTTCACGATTACCGAGATGTTGTCTGCGCAGCAGATACGGAGCGATACCAGCACTTTGCCACACGTCTTAGGGTGCATCTGCTCTATCAGCGCATTTTGTTATGGGGTGAATGCAAAGCAACAGGCCGAGTGACCTGGGCAGCGGATATGCCTTTTGCACATTGGGCGGAGCAGTACATGGATTCGGTTATTGCTTTGCTGGATTAACACACCAAAAAACCGCCAGAAAGATGAGCCACACTCACTCCTGGCGGTTTTCTCAAACCATCATATATTTAAAGCGGTGATACAACCATATGAATTACGGTTGTGCGACCGGCACTTCCTGATGTTTCTGCAAAAATTCCAGCATCCGCCGATAAACAAGAATCTCATTCGTTTTTCTGGAGAAGCCATGGCCTTCATCATCCAGAACGATATACTCCACGTCTACCCCTTTCCCCTGCAACGCGGCCACGATCTGATCGGATTCCGCCTTCACGACCCTTGGATCATTGGCCCCTTGAATGACCAGCATCGGGTTCACCATCTGGTCCAGATACGTAATAGGTGAATCCTTCGTTAAGCGTTCGCGGTCACGGACCGGATCACCCAGCCAGTTGTCCATCATCGGTTTCCAATCTTCCGGCACAGATTCCAGGAATGTGAACAGGTTACTTGGTCCAAAAATATCGACCGCAGCGCGGAATAATTCCGGGTGACGTCCTGCCAGCAGCAGGGTCATATACCCGCCGTAACTGCCCCCTACCACAAACAGGCGATCCGGTGATGAGATGCCCTCGTCAAACAGCCAGTTTATACCCGCAACACAGTCCAGCCTTGGGCCCTCGCCCCAATCCCTTTCGACCATTTTGCCAAACTCGGCGCCATATCCAGTGCTTCCCCGGAAGTTCGGAGCAAAAATATGATAACCCTGAGCCAGCATCATTTGGAACATCGGACGGAAGAATTTTGCTTCCGATGCCTGTGGCCCGCCATGCGGCCAAAATACCGTGTAACCATTAGCCTGTTCCGGCTTCGCTTTGAAAAAAAGCGCTTCGATCTCCAGTCCGTCGTAGGAGTTATATCGAATGACATCCGGGTAGACGAGATCGCTCGGATCAAGCCCTGTTACCCGATTGTCAGTCAGCGGTTCCCAGGACTCACTACCTGCCATCAACCGATAGATATTATGCGGCTGGATAGCTCCACGCCCCGAAATATACACGTTGCCAGCCTTGGTAACCGTCACATGTTCTACGGTGTCCAGTGGCATGGCCACACGCCGAGGCTGCTCGGAACCTTTGTCCAGCGCGTACATCCGATTCTCGGGACCCGTAAACGTCCAGAAGTATAACGTCTCTGAATCCTTATGCCAGCGGATGATATCCACGTCTTCTCCCTCCACTTTGCACAAAAGACGAAATTCCTGAGTATCCAGCCGGTATTCGGCCACATAGGTGTACGGTTCATTATCATTTGTAATCATCAGAAGCCGATTATTGTCTGCAAATAGGACATACGAGACCTGACTCTGCCGCTCTGAGACCGGAATAATGGATTCTGACTCACCGTTCCGGTACACGTATGCTGTCTGGTAGGTATTGGAGTATACATTCAGGATTACGTAGGATTGTTCATCCGAACTCACAGCAACCAGATTGCTTGTGACCTCTTCCCCCTGATGCAGAAGCTCATCCTCTCCCGTTTCCAGGTTAATCCGGCGTGAATTGAGATAGTTCGGGTTATCCCTACTTGTCATATAATAAAGACGCTGCCCATCGTCGGACAGATGGGAGAAATAACAACGATCATTGGGCTCTGCTGGAACAACAGGAAATGGGACCCCACCTTCCGGTTTAAGTGCATACAGATGATAATTCTCATCTCCGTCCCGATCAAACGCCGTGAGAATATGACGTCCTTCTGGGTCTGGTTTGATAAACTGGCTGCTCTGATTCAAATACGTCAAAGGATATGGGTAGCCACCCGGCAGATCCATCGCCCAGATATTGGGCTGTCCGTTCAGATTGCTGTCAAAAAACAAACGTTTCTCGTCGGCTGATACGGCAAAATGGGAAATCCGATACGTCTGGAAATACTGTTCTACATCCGGTTTGGGAAACTGAATCATGACAAACCTCCTTGAGTATGAACTAAGTATCAAACAGTGGTAAATTAAGGGTGTATTTGTCCATATTATATGTACATCCATTGTTTGCACAATAGATATGTCATATTTTTTTTCCATTTTAGCTCATTCGGTTACGTATAAAAGGTCATATGAGGTTTGTCTTCCCGGTAATAATCCAGCCTTTGCTTCATATTTCCGGTATGCAGTTCGAACAGATGACCATCGGGATCGGTAAAATAAACGGATAACGCATCCTTCGGGTCACGTGGTCTTCCGGGAAGAATGTCAGCCCCAGCTGCTCGCAGCTGCTGCACAGACTCGTCGAAGTCCTCTTCTTTTACGGTAAATGCAATATGTGTATACGTTCGTTCCGTATAGTTGCGAATGACGTCTTCCTGATTTAAAGCGATCCACAGACCGGCAAGTTCGAAATACGCCAGCTTCCGGCCTTTCACCTGAATACGGGCACCGAGAGCCTGCTCATAAAAGGTAATGGACCGTTCCAGATTAGATACGGAAAAGCACAGATGATTAATTCCCTGAATATTCATTTGGCTCCTGACACCTCCACATTTAATGAACTGTTGCAATAGCTACATCCTTATTATGGTATATTTTGCGTTAAAAACAAATGCCCTTCTTCCTCCTGCCGCACCTTCTTCTGGGCGAATGCATAGATTAGGCGTATGAACGAACGTGCGAGGAGGATGTAAAACGAATGAATCCTGTCTATCCTTTTTACGGTGAGAAAACGGTGTGCAAGCAACAAAAGCTGGCTTTCCCACCCCAGCATCAGGACCAGCAGCCAGGTCTGGAAACCCTGATGGTACCTGAACCGATCAGCGAAGATCCTGCTTATATTGGCAGCTGCAAGCTGGAAGGCAAGGTTGCGATTATTACCGGTGGTGACAGTGGAATCGGAAGAGCGGCAGCTATTGCTTTTGGCAAGGAAGGTGCAGATATCACCATCGCTTATCTATATGAACGGACCGACGCCGAAAGGACACGTGAACGCATTGAAGAGCTGGGACAACGGTGTCTGTTAATCGAGATTGATCTGCGGTTAAAGAAAAACTGCGAGGCTGTCATCCGTACGACCATGGAAACCTTCGGAAAGATCGACGTCCTAGTCAACAATCATGGCGTGCAGTACGTACAGCCAAGCATTGTCGATATTACGGAAGAACAGCTGTACCATACGTTCCAGACGAATGTGTTTTCCTATTTCTTTCTTATTCAGGCGGCTCTCCCACATCTGTGCAAAGGAGCATCCATCATCAATACGGCTTCCATTACGGCCTATAAAGGGGAAGTGCAACTGATCGATTACTCATCCAGCAAAGGGGCTGTGGTCTCTCTGACTCGTGTACTTGCCAAATCACTCGCTGCTCAGGGCATTCGGGTCAACTGCGTCGCGCCCGGACCGATCTGGACACCGCTCATTCCTTCCAGCTTCTCCGCTGAAGACGTGCAGGTATTTGGAACCGAGACGCCGATGGGCCGGGCAGGCCAACCTTATGAACTTGCGGCTGCCTACGTCTATCTCGCTTCCCGCGACTCCTCCTATGTCACTGGTGAGTGCATTCATGTCAATGGCGGCGATATGGTAACGACCTAGTCATCTGGAGAACACCTCAAATCTTTGAAAAAATACAATAGCACTGATATGAATGCAACTGTATCATCGCTATTCACGGGCTATGTCAGGTTGGATTTCGGTTTGGCAGCAGGAGATCAGGTTACCTGTTCCGAAGAGGGTTAGGAGTAATTGATCCGGCGAGCCGGAACCTGACATCTTGCGACAAGGAGCTGAACAACCTGATGAACTACGATCCACTCTACCAACCGTATCCGTCTTACCGTGTGCCCGTTTATGCCAAACAAGGCATGGTCGCCACTTCACAGCCTTTGGCCGCACAAGCCGGTCTGGATGTGTTAAAAAAGGGCGGCAACGCCATTGATGCCGCTATCGCCACCGCTGCTGCGCTCACCGTGCTGGAGCCAACGTCCAATGGTATTGGGGGCGATGCCTTTGCCCTCGTCTGGACCGAGGGCAAACTGCATGGCCTGAATGCCAGCGGGCCTGCGCCTCAGAGTATATCGATTGAGGCGCTCAAAGCGGCGGGCTATTCGGAGATGCCGAAGCTTGGGGTCATCCCGGTGACGGTGCCTGGCGCACCGGCGGGTTGGGCTGAGCTGAGCCTCCGATTCGGACGGCTCACGCTGGCGGAAGCGCTGGAACCGGCTGTCCGCTACGCGGAAGAAGGTTACCCGCTTGCGCCGGGGCTGGCCCGCCATTGGGCACGGGCAGCCGATATCTACGCACGCCAAGGCGATGCGGAAGCCGGGCGTGCGTGGTTTGAGATATTTGCCCCAGGCGGGCGTGTCCCGGCCGTGGGCGAGATGTGGCGTTCGCCGGATCATGCGGCAACACTGCGACGGATTGGCGAGAGTGGAGCGCGAGACTTCTATGAAGGCGAACTCGCGGAATGTATTCATTCTTTTATGGCAGAACACGGGGGTTACCTGACCAAAGAAGATCTGGCTGCATTCCAGCCTGAATGGGTTGATCCAATCTCGGTCTCCTATCGCGGATATGATGTGTGGGAGATCCCACCGAACGGTCAGGGGCTGATTGCTCTGGCAGCGCTCAATCTGTTGAAGGGCTTTGATTTTGAAGAAAAGGAATCCGTCCTGGCATACCACAGGCAGTTGGAGGCCATGAAGCTGGCGTTTGCCGATGGAGAAAAATACATTACCGAGGAACGCAAGATGGGCGTAACGGTGCAGGAATTATTATCCGAAGCGTATGCAGACGAACGGCGCAAGCTCATTGGTGATGTGGCACTTCCGCCTGAAGCGGGCGACCCAAGGGCAAGCGGAACGGTGTATCTTGCAACGGCAGATGGTGAGGGCAACATGGTTTCCTTCATTCAGAGCAATTATATGGGCTTCGGCTCCGGGCTGGTTGTGCCAGGCACAGGCATTGCCCTGCAAAACCGGGGGCATAATTTCTCGCTTGATCCCGATCACGCCAACGCATTGGAGCCAGGCAAACGGACATTTCATACAATCATTCCGGGCTTCCTCACACGTGGTGATGAAGCGGTCGGACCATTCGGGGTCATGGGCGGTTTCATGCAACCCCAGGGTCATGTGCAGGTCGTTATGAATACGGTGGACTTCCACCTCAATCCACAGGCTGCGCTCGATTCTCCGCGCTGGCAGTGGACCAAAGGCAAAACGATTCTGGTTGAGCCTGGATTCCCTCAACATATTGCACAAGCACTTGCCCGCAAAGGGCATGATATACAGGTCGCCCTCGATCCGTCGATGTTTGGACGCGGCCAGATCATCTGGCGCAACCCGGACAACGGTGTATTGTGCGGCGGCACGGAAAGCCGGGCAGATGGCTCGGTAGCAGCGTGGTAATACGTTGCAAGTGCAGCTGAATGAGAGCGGGAACGTAACGCTCAGGAATATTGCACATGCTGCGGGAACCGGGAAAACCGTTCATATATATGAATTTTTTGATTCATGATATGTAGTCATTCATCATTCGTTTGGTTTGAGGAAAGGGCAAAGAAGAGATCTAATCGGTCTCTTCTTTGCCCTTTTTTTGTCTTTTTTCCCGTTGACCAGCACGACGCACAGGTTCCGTCGAGAATCTCGCCTCTTCCAGTGTAAATTCCATGTATACTTCATGGGTTTCATCGGAATTCCATTGGGGTTTCGTAAATTTTCATCCTTACCCATTACGGAGACTCTGCTCCCATCCGATATACATAGAGAGGAATTGCTCACCTCACACGTCACCTCCATCTTATAGAAAAGAGGGCATACGCACATGAAAACACAATGGAAAATCAAATTCGGGTTCACCATGATGATGGTTCTGGTTGTTCTGGTCCTGGGAGCATGTTCGGCAACCGATAAGGTGTCCCCGGCAGACCAGCGAACCAAAGTCGGAATCGTTCTTACGGATGTCGGCTTGGGTGATCATTCTTTCAGTGACGCATCTTTTGAGGGATTGGTACAGGCAAGAAACGAGAACAGTATTGTTTTTGATTACAAGGAACCGGGAAAGGATTTGACATCCGAGGCAGCTTTCGAGCAATTTGCGAAGGATAAAGTTGATCTGATTATTGGTCTAAGCGACACGATAAAAACCGATCTGGAGAAGGTTGCTCAGAAGTATCCCGATCAGCACTTTCTCATCATTGACGGGCATTCCGATCTCCCCAATGTGACCTCCATGTCCTTCAAAGCAGAAGAAGGCAGCTATCTTGCAGGTATCATTGCTGGCTTTGCAACAACCGAAGACCATGTAGGCTTCTTGGGTGGAATGGATATTCCGGTGCTTCACGATTTCCAGCAAGGTTTTGAGCAAGGTGTACAGGCAGCCAATCCGGATGCCACAGTCCATGTCGTGTACGCCGGGGATTTCGGCAAACCTGATCTTGGAGGAAAGCTTGCGGCACAGATGATTCAGGAACAACGTGTTGACGTCATTTACGTTGCTGCCGGACTTACAGGCATAGGCTCACTTTCGGAGATTCAGCGATTGGGTAAATACGCCATTGGCGTGGACCAGGATCAGTTCTTTTTAGCAGAAAAAGCAGTACTCACTTCCATGCTCAAAAATGTAGATGTCTCTCTTCATAACGCCATTAATACGTTCAATCAGAACCAACATTCATTTCCCGAAAAAGAAATGTTTTATGGTCTGGCAGAAAACGGCGTAGGTTTAACCGCCCTACATAACATCACACTCACGGACGAACAACAGCAAACGTTCGAAGATTTGAAAGCACAGATCGCTTCCGGCAAAACCAAAATTACCCTAGATCAATAAACCAATTGCTAATATGGAGGCACGCTTATGAAATTGCAGGGAAAGCTGATAATGAATGCCATCGTATCGTTACTGTTATGCCTTTTGCTTGTAGCCTATATCATTATTCAATTGCTGAGCATGAATGCCAAAAACCAAAATTTGGTGCCTGCCATGCTGAAGGTCACTGAGCTGAACGCTAACCAGATACAGACCGAGCAGGCGCTCGATGTGTACTCGTTCTCCATGACAGCTGGCAATCAGGATAATGTAACCCGCTTGCTGAATGAAGGTAAAACCATGGTAAAGCAGCTCACAGAAGGCTTGCTGGAAACGGATGAACAGCTTCGCCTGATCCAATCGATCCAAACCAAATTAACGGCTCTGGACACGGGCGCCACCGAAGCCATCACAGCCATGAACAGTTCGGACGCCAAACGTTTCAGCTCACGGGTCAAAGGCATACAAAATGATATCTATATGCTGGATGAGGTGACCCGGGATCGATATGACCAATATACGGTAGACCTTGAACAAGACATTCAACGGACCTGGCAGATTGCTCTCGCCGGAGCCATCATCCTGCTTGTCGCTGTGCTGATGTTTAACATGTACACTTCACGAAAATTGGCGAGACGCATACGCACATTGAAGGAAGCGGCAGGACAAATTGCGAACGGCGATCTTACACAGCAGCTTCCAGAGACACGAGGCAAAGATGAACTGGATGACTTAAACCGCTCCTTCCGCCTTATGACGGGAAACATACGCAGTATCATTCAATCCATTGGTGCCGCAGGAAACCGTGTTGATGGGATGGCGCAGGATATTGATCGCGGCAATGATACCGTGCAGGCCATTGTGCAGCAAGTATCCCGAACGACCGAAGAACTGTCGATTGGCAGTCAGAAAATTGCTGAGGATCTAAGTGGCACGGTCATGGTCGTGGACAAGATGCAGCATATGTTTGAAAGCAATCTTCAGGCGACTTCAGAATCGGCCATTTATGGTAACGAAGTTTTGAGTTCCGTGCAAGAGGGACACATTGCCGTACAGGAACAGCTTCGACTGGCTGAAGTAAACCGGATTGCCATGTCTGAGGTAGAAAAGACTGTCCAGGAATTGGAGGAGAGCGCCTCCCGGATCGCAACCATGACTGCCTATGTATCAGGCATCGCTACGCAGACAACCCTTCTGTCTCTGAACGCCTCCATCGAAGCGGCACGTGCAGGTGAAGCTGGACGCGGCTTTGCTGTCGTCGCGGGGGAAGTGAAGAAACTGGCCGAGCAATCCGAGCAATCGGTGCAGCATATCTTTGCGGCTGTCGGCGAAATCACAACGGCTATGGGCAAAGTGAAAAACTCTGTGACACAGAGCATTCAGCTCTTTGCAGAGCAGGAGCAGGCCACTGGAAAAACCGGCGAATCCTTCTCCGGAATTCGTCACAGTGTAGAGCGAATCAGCACAAGCATTAACCAGCTTACGGAAGACATGCAGCAGTCCAGTGAACTTAGCGCACAGGTTCAGCAGGCGATTGAAAATATAAGTGCCATCACGGAACAATCTGCTGCAAGCAGTGAGGAAATTACAGCTTCAACGGCAGAGCAACAACGTTCGTTCGCCGAAGCAAGCACTAAGGTGAAAACCCTGAGGGATATCAGTGCAGAGATGCATCAGGAGCTTTTACGGTTCCGGTTGTAGTGGGGTCACAATAAAGAGATGCTCTACCGCAAGTCGGAAGCGACTTCTTTCTCTGGGGTCAACACACTTGCGAATCTAACGAATTGATCATGCCTTAATAGGAGGATTCGTGACAAATGCAAAGTTTAACGAACTTCAGTCTTCAGTCACGTTATTCCGGTTATTCCGGTTAGTCCTGCCACAATTCAGGGGCAAGAGCTGCCGATCGAGGGAATAACGTCGCTGGGATTGGTTAAACCGCGAAACTGTGGAAATTGCAGCTAATAGCATGTGTTTGATTCGTTAAAAGTTAATACCACTAAAAAGGGATGTCCTCGTCATGTTTATGACTAAAATGTACCCCTTGTAAAGGACAATTTAAAAAGGTTAGGCAACTTCAAGCTGCTGTCTGTATCGTGCAGGCGGCAGCTTGTTTAAGTTCCATTGACCTCGATAATGATTGTAATAAATCATGTAGCTTTTCACTTCTTGCTTGACCTCTTCCAAGGTCATACACGTTTTAAAGTTCGTTTCATCTTTAAAATGCCCAAAAAATGATTCTTGTGGAGCGTTATCCCAACAGTTTCCTCGACGCGACATGGATTGTCCCAGCCCCATATTCTTCACAATCTTTTGGAACTTTGGGTTCGTATAGTGAAATCCTTGATCTGAATGAATCAACGCATCTGAGGTGAGGTGACGATGCTTTTTGAGTTGATTCAACGTCTCAATCGCAATGTCCAAACCGAGTGAAGCAGAGACTTCATAAGCTAAAATCTCATTCGTTTCAGCATCTTTAATGGTCGATAAGTAGGCTCGCTTATTTTTCCCATAAGTTAAATACGTGATGTCCGTTAATAGTACCTTGCCTGCAATCCCTTGCTTAAAAGCTCGATTTAACGTGTTAGGACAGGTTCGATGCTCTTGGGTCGCTTTGGCCATACGACGTGCGGGATTAGCTTTTCGAATCGGACAAACGATGTTGTACTTTTGCATGACACGACGAATTCGCTTGAGATTGTATATGACTCCATATTGGTGCTCCAGCGTCATTTTGATTTGACGGGCGCCTTTCTTTCTTCCACGGTAATGGTAGGCTTTCAGAACGATCGCTTTCACTTTCTGATCGTCTTGTTCCTGATTTTGACGATGTAACCTGGCATCTTCGCTACAATATTGGTAATAGCCCGAACGTGAAACTCCAGCAATTTCACAAAGAACATGCACCTTGCGTTGGAAAGGGTATGTATGCATCATCTGTTGAATCAGTTCGAATTTTTGCCGCGTACTTAGTTGGATTTCTTTTTTCTCATCTGCCTTTCGAGTTGATCGAGCTTTTTTAAGAATTCATTCTCCGCTTCAAGCCATTTCATTTTCGCTTCCAAACGGGCATATTTTTCTTCAAGACTTAATTCACGGGTCAGAGAACGGCCTGAAGCGTGTATTCTACCGTCTGTTAATCCAGCAGGTCCTTGTTCTTGAAAAGCCGCACGCCATCGATTGGAAGCCTTTCGAATTCGGGTTGCACCCAAGACGTCAATGGGAAAGCCTGCTTCCTGAAAAATCTCACGGGGAAGCGTACCTTGACTGTATTCTTGAATAAATCGTTCTTTGAACGCATCCGTGTACGTAATAGCTTTAGCGCTGACATTTTTCACATAGGGATTTCTTCTTAACTGATCTTGCTCTTGAGTTGTAAAGCATTTCTTTGACATCCGCTTGACCACCGCTCGTTTTTTATTCATTGTACACAAAAAGACCCTACAAGATGACCTTTTTTAAAGTGTCCATCTTATAGGGTACATTTTAGACTATGGGACATCCCTTTCTTTATATTATGAGTGGTTTATATCTTTGTGCTGTGTGCAGAGGCATTCAGCACATGAAGGACATGTACTCTCTAACTGCACCTATAACACGAGCTCAAAGCGGTGTAAATGCAAGCTTATGAAGTAACGAATGTACCAAGAGCGCGGCGCCAATCGTCCCCATGATTTATAGTGCATCAATGATATCCCCTGCGAGCAGGGATGCCGGATCACCGCGCAGCAACGCGGCTCTCTCTGCTGCCTGGCCGTGTAGAAACACACCAAAGGTGGCAGCCTGCTCCGCGCTAAGCCCTTGGGCGAGTAGACCGGCGATGATGCCGGTCAACACATCTCCCACACCGCCGGTCGCCATGCCGGCGTGCCCGGTTGTGTTTATATACGCCTCGCCGGATGGCGTTGCGATGACCGTTCGTACTCCCTTGAGCACCAGGGTCACGCCCTGCTCGCGGGCGTACCGTGCAGCGTGTCCGATTCGGTCACGCTGCACTTCGGGGGTCGGCATGCCCAGCAGTCGGCCCATCTCTCCAGGGTGCGGCGTCAGGATAGTCGCCGCACTTCGTTTGCCCCAGTCGCGAGGCCCTGTTGGGCCAGCGTCTGCCAGCATGTTGAGGGCGTCCGCGTCGATGACGAGCGGGCGATCCGAATGTTGCCACAGACGGCGCAGCCAGTCAGTGTCGCCTTTGAAGCGGCCGAGGCCCGGGCCGGTCGCGAGCACGTCGCGGCTTTCCGCGAGACGCAGTACGGCGTCCGCGGAAGCCGCGTTCCACTCGCCGCTGTCGCCATCTGCGGCGGCAGCGAGCATGAGCTCGGGCACGGTGCCGATGACATGCGGCAGCAGTGCCGCGGGCAGCGCCCATGTGGCGAGCCCGCAGCCAGCGCGCAGCGCGGCTTTGGCCGAGAGCAGGCCTGCGCCGCTCATCGGCAGACTGCCTGCGGCCAGCAGTACGTGGCCGTAAGTGCCCTTGTGGCCGTCCGGTGCCCGGAGTCGGCCCGTGTCCACGCGCAGCGCACTGCGCAGCACCTCTTCCGTCAGCAGACGGACCGAGGGGCCATGCTCCGGCGCAAGCCGCGCGGGAATGCCGATGGAGCGCACCACGATGCGCCCCGCGGCAGATGCGCCCGGGTACTGCACCAGTCCGCGTTTAAGCAGTGCGAGACATACGGTCACCCGGGCCTGAATGCAGGGCTCATATACCTCCCCGGTGTCGGCATTCAGCCCGCTTGGCACATCGGCGGACACGACCGGCTTGCCGCTGTCGTTCGCCGCCTCAATCAGCGCCGCGTATGCTCCACGCGGCGCCCCCCTCGAGCCGGTGCCCAATAGCGCATCCACGATGCCTGTGCACCGGCTGAAGTCCACGGCTTCGTGCCCGTGGACCAGAGCAGGGATGCCGAGCTGCGCGGCGACATCCCGCTGCACTGCGGCTTCGCCCCGCAGTGACTCAGGCGCATCGGCGTAAACCAAAGTCACGCCGAGCCCCGCTTCAACCAAGTGGCGCGCCGCAACCAGCCCATCGCCGCCATTATTGCCCTTGCCGATCAGCATGTACCACTGCTGATCGCCGGGTTGCTCCATCACGAGCGCCGGATCGGCGATGATGTCGCCACCATGAGCAGGCCGATCCCCGGGCCCGGTGTGCGCCCGCTTCCCATTTACATTGTTCAAGCAGCCATGCTGCTCCGAACGGCGGTCAACATCGTCTTCCCTGCACAGCCGAATAACTTCCTCGGCGATGGCTCTGCCTGCGTTCTCCATCAGACTGGCAGCAGGAATGCCAAGCTTGTGAATCGTATGCTCATCCACAGCTCTCATCTGTTCAGCGGTTACGATAAACAATGTTCATCCCTCCCCGGTGAAATCTTCGAAAATCTGCATCTTCGAATACTTCTACATCTCGCGATGTGCTCTTTATTTTCCCCAAGCTACTTCGCTTCATTATTCTCTAATCTGTTTTCCCCGTCCCTTTACCTAAAACCCTTAATAACCTACCGTAAACCGGGATTGAGTAAACTGCGGATCATCCAGCTCATCCACCAAAGCCGCTGCAAAATCGCCAACGGAAATCGAACTCTCACCCAGATCATCGGTGATCACACGATTCATACCAACCCGGAACAGGCCTGTCCGTCTTCCTGTTGTGATCGTAGCCGCAGGACTCATGTAGGTCCAGTTAATATCCGATGCTTCAATCAGGTTATACGCATCTACATGAGCCTTCGCCAGTGGTTTGACTTCCTCAGGGAATCCTGGTGTATCCATCAGCATTTCTCCAGAATCCGTAAGCAAGCTTCCTGCTCCTCCAACCACAAGCAACCGTCCTGCTTTCGCACGGCGAACACCCTCGATTAGTGAACGTGTAACTTCCAACATCTCTTCCTCCGCACCAAACTTCGGTCCATAGGCACTCACAACGGCTTCCTGTCCTGCTGTAAAATCGGCAACCTGATCCGGGTTAAGCAAATCACCCTGTACCACACGCAAACGCTCATGCTCCATCTCAACCTTCGAAGGCTCACGAACAATTGCCGTTACCTCATGTCCGCGGTCCATTAACTCCCACAGTATCGTCTTTCCAATCGCTCCGGTTGCTCCAAAAATGGCAACTTTCATATCAAATCCCTCTTTTCAGTAGATATCATCTTGTCAACTTACCGTTATTTTAATACTTAATCCCATTGTTATATACCTTAAACGGCTCACGCCATCTTAAACCGTCTGTGCTCACTTGTAAACCATCGCCAACAAATCTCTTCTATCCCTTAATCCAAACGAAAAAAGCCGCTTTATGCGGCTCAACATCAATTCCCTCATATTAAAATGAGGTTCTGGATAATTCCTTCTCTTCACTTTTCGACAACCTGCTGCTTTATGTCGATTCCTATTCCCCTTGTCTCCACCACATGCCTTCCGATTTCGGACTGGTGTAGGTGAAGCCAAATTGAGTGTACAGACGATCGGCAGGAACATCTGCCAGCAGGCTAACCAAGCCACGAGCAGGCACATGTTCGCGCAAATAATTCATGATCTCGTTCATAATCAATTTGCCATATCCTCTTCCCTGCTGGTCCGGGCGCACGGCGATATCCACCACCTGAAAGAAACAACCACCGTCCCCGATGACCCGACCCATGCCTATAATTTCATTTTCTTCACGCAGACATACGGCAAAAAGACTATTGGGCAGCCCAATCTCCGCGCCCTCCTTGCTCATCGCACTGAGACCTGCGCTTTTCCGTAACGCAAGGTATTCTGCTGTTGAGGGCGGTGTATGTTCAATGTTGATCTGGTCCATAGATCATGCTCCCTTCCTATTAAACCTATGATTAAGTGCAAAATAAAAAATTCATGGAAATTACATCTTCTTTGCTTGGGTGCCCTGGTCCTTCTTATGACAGTAAATTCCTACTGTTCCTGCTTGAATTCACGCAATTCCTGTGTAATAGTGAGAGAAAGCTTATGTGAACCGTGTTTCATGCTACGCTACAGTTTTTGCAAAGGAGGAACCATTGTGCTTCAACGCTGGATGCTTGCTCTATTTTCATATCCAGGCTTCGTGGGGTTACTACTCGGAATGATCGCTGTGCTGCTTGGACTCTACGTATGGTCTGCAACTGAGGTCAGACGAAGCCGTGACAGGCGAATGCACGCGATACGAGATACATTATACATAAGTACAACCCTATTGGGACAACTCACAGCCAATGAACAACGAAATGTTGCTATAACGGAACATGAGCACCATGAATTATTAACGGCCATGCTGTCCTGCAGAGCCGCAGTGCATCTGTCTCCACAGCTTCAGGATCAGATCCGCAGCTGTATTATCGATGTTGATCCCGCTCGACTGGCATTGATGCACAGGGCTCTGGAACGAGAGAGTGCAGCATTGTCCGATGAATTGAATCGATCCGTACATCCTGACCATTGGGGAAGAGCGATCTGGAATGTCATCCGTCCAGCTGCCGAGCCCACCGCTGTCGCGGCTGTACTGTACCTAATCGCTGATTTTGTGTTTCGTCAACAAGGTCTGTTGTATCCTTTCTGGCATTCCTGGTTCAATGCTTTGCCATGGATACGCTTCGTTTCCTTGATCATCACGGTGTTCTATGGTTATCTGCTCTGGTCCAGCCCAAGACAGGGTTCATCGGGCACAGTAACCAAAGCACTTGTTACTCTAATTGCCATGTGCTCGCTGCTTCATCTGATCGGACTTGCTGCTGCTCCCTACGCATTGGGATTGCAACTCATCCTGTTCATCTCTGGCTTCAGCCTGACAGGAACGCCTTCTCGCAGTGATCGCCCGTACGCGGGACACACCGATTCGGATAAGGAATTGAATAGCAGTACAGAAGCACATGAGGATGAGAACCTGGATATGGAGCTAAACCTCTATAAACCACGCACATCTGGAGCCATTTCCGAAAAGTGAACCTCTCTGTTAACTTGGTTTGCCTGCATCATCAGACTCAGTTCATTCAAACCCAAAAAAGA
Source organism: Paenibacillus sp. GL_099_B (assembly GCF_057835695.1). Lineage (NCBI taxonomy): Bacteria > Bacillati > Bacillota > Bacilli > Caryophanales > Paenibacillaceae > Paenibacillus > Paenibacillus sp. GL_099_B. The sequence goes on along the minus strand of NZ_CM174430.1, from coordinate 525,140 downwards.
GAAGCCCGGAAAATCGCGGCTTCTCTTTTTTGGGTTTCTACTATTTTTTGCATTATGCCTAATTCGATCCTGGATTACATGATGCCTATCCCTTCGCACTTGCATTCGATGAGCGCAGTGAACGGGGTGAGCTGCTTCGTGCAGTGCTGCCGGATTTGGAGGCGCTGCCGGAGGGTGTATTTTCAAAACGCTTGCGTTCGGTCCGCTCCATCTGCACAATCTGGCCTTCATGTACAACGATGTGTAACGAGCCAAACTCCATGTCGTTCAGTTGTCCGGCAATTCGATCCATCCATACCTCATCCACTTTTAACGGCTTAGCCATAGAGCCGCCTCCTCTTCTCGGGCTACTGCCCGCTATAGTCCTCAAGTGCGCTGTCATCCAACCCGACTTATAATTCATTCTTATCCAACCTATATACTTGGTTTATACATTAGCAGGGCTTCCAGTAGCTGTCAATCCGAATTTTCATGAAGTTTAAACAAAATCCATTTTCATCGGAACCCTCTTCATAACCAAGATGATCGGCATGGATACAGGAGTGTTACATCACTTTTCGGGAATCGTTTTATGACCCAACCAGCTCTTGAGCAGCAACGTTGCCAGAGCCAAAATCAGCAACAAGGAGGCGACGGCAAACGAAGCGGAGAATTGATATTCGTTATACAGGATCTCGACATGCAGCGGCAAGGTGTTGGTCTCCCCGCGAATATGTCCCGATACAACAGACACGGCCCCAAACTCGCCCATCGCCCGCGCATTACACAGAATAATGCCATACAACAGCCCCCACTTGATGTTGGGAAGTGTCACGTTCCAGAAGATCCGCCACCCGGAGGCGCCAAGCGTAACCGCCGCTTCTTCTTCCCTCGTGCCTTGATCCTCCATCAGCGGAATCAGTTCTCTGGCAACGAAGGGAAACGTAATGAACAATGTTGCGATGACAATGCCGGGCAGGGCAAAAATAATTTTGATATCATGCTCGGCCAGCCACGGTCCAAACCATCCATTCGAACCAAAGATGAGGACAAAGATCAACCCGCCTACCACAGGCGAGATCGAAAAAGGAAGATCGATCAGGGTGATCATGAGTCCTTTGCCCCTGAATTGGAACTTGGTAATGACCCACGCAGCCGCCACACCGAATATCGTATTGAGCGGTACGGTGATCCCGGCAACCAGCAGCGTAAGTTTCAATGCCGACATTGCGTCCGGCTCGGTAAGCGCGGCGATGTAGACACCCCAGCCTTGCTTTAACGCCTCCATCAACACGATCACCAGCGGCAAGATGAGCAGCCAGATCAGCACCAGACTTGCCAAGCCGATCAACAACCATTTAACCCACGGTGCTTCCGTGGTTGCACGGTTTGGCCCCGGCCCGGTTCGCACACGGGAAGCAGGCGTCAATGGAACGGAACCCGCCATATTCTGTACCTCCTTTTGGTTTAGGTTGGTTCACTGCTCACTAAGCTCTGCCTGCCTTACGGCTCCAGCGTTGAAGTGAATTAATGATCAAGAGCAGGACAAAAGAGACCAACAGCAGCAGCAAGGCTACCGCCGTAGCTCCCGCATAATCGAACTGTTCCAGCTTCGCCATGATCAGCAGGGGCGCAATCTCCGTTTTCATCGGCATATTGCCTGAGATAAACACCACTGAGCCATATTCGCCAATGCCTCGGGCAAAGGCTAACGCAAAACCTGTCAGCAGCGGCGGAATCAGATCCGGAAGCAGGATCTTCCGGAATATCCGCCATCTTCCCGCTCCCAGCGTAGCCGCAGCTTCCTCCACCTCAGTCTCCAGTTCCTGCAATACCGGCTGCACCGTACGCACCACAAACGGAATCCCAATAAACATCAGCGCGAGAGTAATACCCGCCTGTGAATAGGCCAGCTTGATGCCCAGAGGTTCCACAAACTGCCCAATCCAGCCATTTCCGGCATACAGCGCCGTTAAGGCAACCCCCGCCACTGCTGTCGGCAAGGCAAAAGGCAGATCAATGACTGCATCAAACAGCCGTTTTCCAGGGAACTCATACCGGACAAGTACCCAAGCCAGGAGCAGCCCGAGAACCAGATCGATCAGGGCCGCTGCACCAGCAGTCAGAAAACTCACCCGGAAAGAAGCCAGTACCCGAGGATTCGTCGCCACCTCAATCAGTGTGGACCAGGTCAGCCCCGTGGAGTTAAACAAGAGCGCTGCGAGTGGAATAAGTACAACTAGGCTCAGGTAAAGCACACTGTAACCCATCGTTAATCCGAATCCCGGCAGTGTGCGACTCCGGGCCACCATCACTTTGCTCATGCACGTTCATCCTCTCTGCCTTCAGTCGGTCGGACTGGTTGGCCGCTTACATGGTCACGCAACATCATCGACGTCAGATGCATTAGCTGCCCGGAACATAAATCTGGTCAAAGATACCGCCATCATTAAAATGCTTGGCCTGGGTATCGCGCCATGTGCCAAATACATCGTTCAATGTGAACAGCTCAAGCTGCGGGAACTGATCCTTGAACTTTTCCTTTACGCTGTCCAGGGTTGGACGGTAATAGTTCTCGGCAGCAATGGTTTGCCCCTCTTCGCTGTACAAATATTTCAGATAGGCGTCAGCCACTTCGCGGCTGCCCTTTTTGTCTGCATTTTTATCTACAATCGCTACAGGTGGTTCAGCCAAAATACTGACAGAAGGCACAACAATATCGAATTTGTCCGGTCCCAGCTCTTTAACTGACAAGAAAGCCTCATTCTCCCATGCAAGCAGTACATCACCGATACCACGCTCTACAAACGTAGTCGTTGCTCCACGTGCTCCAGAGTCAAGGACAGGCGCATGTTTGAACAACTCTGCAACGAATGCTTTGGCCTTCTCCTCATCATTGTTGTTATGTTTGAGCGCATACCCCCATGCCGCCAGATAGTTCCAACGTGCCCCACCGGAAGTTTTCGGATTCGGGGTAATGACCTGGGTATCTCCCTTGATGAGATCATCCCAGTCCTTGATGCCTTTCGGATTGCCTTTGCGTACCAAAAATACAATTGTTGATGTATACGGGGAGCTATTATGCTCGTATTTATCCTGCCAGCCCGCATTGATCAGACCTTTATCTTCAATAGCATCGATATCGTATCCCAATGCCAGAGTAACCACATCCGCGTCCAGCCCATCAATGACGGAACGACTTTGTTTACCTGACCCGCCATGAGACTGCTTAACCGTTACTTCCTGACCTTTCTCTTTCAGCCAATACGCCGCAAACGCCTTGTTATATTGCTCATAGAGTTCACGCGTCGGATCATAGGATACATTCAGCAGCTCGATCGCTTTTGCTCCTTCTTTGCCGCCTTCCGTTCCCCCCGATGTTCCTGCCGCATTCGTGCCACCGCTTTCCGATCCGCATGCCGCCAGTACCCCTGTTAACACCAATGCCAGACCAACCAGAATACCCTTATGAATTCTCTTTTTCATAGATAACACTCCCCCCGAATGGATCTGCAAGATTACCTCAACAGGCTGAACAGCATGGAACGCACCGAAAAAAACAAAAAACGGAGGAACCCCCGCGCACTTCTCCCTCATAAAGTCATGCCGACCCAAAGGCCGTGTATGCTTCATCCAGAAATGATGCGCTGCGGTGTTCCTCCGTTTTTACGGTGAGAACGTTATTCTGTTCACGTTACGATCTCTCATGTGACTGTAAATGACTGCTTCCGCAAATAGAGCATAGTCATTTTTATTATTCCTACCTGTTTAGTGAGTTATATACGTATCATAAGGGCAGTACATATGACTGTCAAACGTTTTTTCCGATTTCTACCGAATATCTGTGTAATTGGCAGAAAAAGAAGAACAACAGACCAAAGTCCGTTGTTCCCTTGTCAGCGTGTATGTTTTATTCGCTGAAACATCATCCCGGGGGTTGGCATGAGTTCATGCCTTTTCCCTCTTATTTGCCAGCGTACCGGATATTCGGTACGGGAGGTGTACTCATGCCATCTCCCAAATAAAAGCCCGTGTGTGGCGGTTGGTTATAGGCTACATTTTGCCAAGCTACGCCAAGACGGTATACCGGATCATGCATCAGGGTGTAGATCCTTTTGTCCGTAACGGCTGTTGTCGTGTAGATGCGCAGCGCAGAGCTATCATTGGTCCGCCATACCACTTCTTCTCTCCAGTCTCCGAACAGGTCAGCCTGCAGATTCGGTGTGGACTTCGTTCCATTATTGGAAGAAACACCGGATGCCGTCAACAGATTAACCGTTTTGCTATTGGCGTAGTCCCATTTATCAATCCGATTGCTGTCCAGCAATTCGCGGAGCAGATCACCGTCCCACCAGATACCAAAATTCGTGGAGGAAGGCAGGGTTGTCCCAATTTTCTGTCCTTTGGCTGTATACAAACCACCATCTGCCCACACTTCGGCACCCTTATAACGTGGATCAATATCGGCTGCCATGCCGCGTCCAATATCTTTTGTCGTAGGTATGCCCCAGATCAACTGACCTGTACGCGCATCGCGGAATTCCACTCCGGCATTGGACGCTGTCTCATGCACCTGGAATACTTCCAGTCCTGCACGATCCGGGTCCAGATCACTGAGATGCATTGCATCTCCATGATGAAGTCCTGTCGTATAGAGTCCTTTGCCGTTATCATCTACCGCCATCGCGCCATAGACGATCTCATCTTTGCCATCGCCATCCACGTCCGCCACGCTCAGATTATGATTACCTTGTCCAGCATAACCGGAATTACCTGATGTATTGGAATCAAAAGTCCATTGTTTCGTCAATTGTCCATCCCGCCAGTTGTACGCTACCAGCACGGTTCGGGTGTAGTATCCACGCGCCATGACCAGACTTGGCCGCTCTCCATCCAAATACGCAATCGCAGCAAGGAATCGATCGACCCGGTTGCCATAATTGTCTCCCCAATCGGACACATTACCGCGCGCCGGTTCGTAGTTCACCGTGGAAAGTGCTTTGCCTGTCTGTCCATTGAAGATCGTAAGGAACTCCGGTCCTGACAGAACGTATCCGCTGGAATTACGATAATCCTTGCTGGCATCCCCTATGACTACTCCCGTGCCGTCCTTGGTACCATCAGCCGTTTTCATCGCCACTTCAGCCTTGCCGTCTCCGTCCAGATCGTACACCATGAACTGGGTGTAATGAGCACCCGCACGGATATTTTCACCCAGACTAATTCGCCATAGGCGCGTTCCATTCAATTTGTAGGCATCGATAAATACTTCACCCGTGTAGCCGCTTTGGGAATTATCCTTGGAGTTGGACGGGTCCCACTTAACAATCAGTTCATACTCTCCGTCCCCGTCCACATCTCCTGCACTCGCATCATTGGCACTGTACGTGTAGGCTACACCATCCGGTGTTGTGCCTCCTGCGGGTACACTGAGAGGTACAGACAAATAATTATTGCCCCATACGCTCGCTGCCGCCGAAGCAGCCTGTTCGGTTCCACTGACTACGGCTCGAACCGTATATTTGGAACTGCTTGTCCCGCTTGCATCCTGGAGGTTGGTGCTGTTTGTTATGGGCGATGCGTTTACCTTGGTTCCATCCCGATAGACATTAAACGATACATTCGACCCTTCCGTACCCAGAAGCCGCCAACTGACAAACACACCTGTGCCTGTCTTCACTGCAACTACACCTCGGTCCAGAAACTCCATCTGACGGGCACCTGCAGCATGAGTGACTGGCGTGTATCCAAGACCGAGCGAAGTAACCAGTAACGCAGAACTCAGCAGGGATACCCCTGCGGTCCGCAATGTACGCTTCCATAACGATCGTTTTCCCATAAAGCCATTGCCTCCCCAATCGAATTGGTAAGCCCGATGCCCTTAGTACCGCCATCTCATATAAATGTAAGCGCTTTAATATATTCATCTTAAATTAAACATATAATTCCATCTATAGGTCTAACTTAGTGATTTTATGTATGGAAAAAAGGGAAAAAGCCGAAAGATGAATCTTTCGACTTGGATGCTTCTTTCTCGCACGCTCGATCGGAATCTGAACGTAACAAAGAATGTTGTGTCATCCCACCTTATACTACCGGGGCAATACACACTGGGCGGGGTATCTCCAATTTGAATCCGTTGTGTGTCAGACGTCCATCTTCACCATTGATCTGAAAAGCAACGAGGTTGTTGCTGTCCTGATTGGCCACCAGTAGAATGCCTCCGGAAAGCAAGTTGAAGTTGCGCGGAGTCTGACCAATAGTGGAAGTCCATTCTATCGCTTCCAGCTCACCGGACTCTTGGTCAATGTGATACAGCACAATGCTGTCGTCCCCACGGTTGGAAGCATAGAGGAAACGACCACACGGGGACACACGGATGTCCGCTGCCGTACCTTCTCCAGAATGTCCTTCAGGCAGTGTGGTGATATGCTGCAACGTAGTGAACTCACCTCTACGCTGATCATACATGAACGCCGTAACGGTGTTACTCAATTCATTAATCACATAGGCCCATTTTGAGTTTGGGTGGAAGACGAGATGTCTCGGTCCGGAGCCTGGATTCTGATTCGTCTCACGATGCGTTACCAGGCGGCCTTCTTCCTGACGATACACAATAATCTGATCCAGACCCAGATCACAGACAACGGCATACTGACCCGAAGGGTCTGGTTGAATGGAATGGGCGTGCGGCCCTTCTTGACGGTCATCATTCTGCCCTCTTCCTGTATGCTCAATCAGCGCACTCATCTCTTCAAGCGTGCCTTGATCCCCTACCGGGAATACGTTCACACTGCCACTGCTGTAGTTCGAAGTCAGCACCCACTTGCCGTCCTCCGTGACAGACACATAACAAGGCGAAGCGCCCTTCGTTAACTTGCGATCCATCAAGTGCAACTCACCCGTTGCGGCATCCCTGCGATAGACCAGCACCTCTCCCTCATCTGTCTCACTTACCACGTACAGACCATTCCCATCCGCAGATAAAGCCAGATAGGATGGATTATCCACCCCATCCATATGATTTACAATCCGCAACTCGCCTGTATCCTTGTTCAACGCACATAGAAAAATTCCCGGCTGTTCTGCTGATGCATAAGTACCTGTATAGAAAAAAGCTTCATTCGTTGCTGTCGGTTCCATCGTCTCATTCTCTCCTTATTGATTCAAATGATTAACCTTACACTCTAATTACATGCAATTATAAGAAGTTGTAACCCGAATAGTTGATTCCACTGTTATGTACTTACCCAAATCACAGACTTTTGCTTCAGTGGTTATCTTTTCTCACCATAATACAAAGTATAAGGCCTTACAATAGTCCATTCACTTTGTACATATTCCAACGGAATTTCTTGTAGAAAAACAATGGAAAATCACAGCAACCTTTTGAGGAATAGGGTCGTCTATAGGGACAAATAACTTTTATACAAAGGGATACTTCCTGGAAAAGTGAGGCGAATCTGATATGAAAAAAAATATATTGGCTACATTAACAGCCGGAGCTTTACTTACCCTTTCTCTGAGCGCTGGTCCGATTCACGCCGCTCAAGCGGAATTCACTGATATTCAAGGTATTGCGGGGGCAGACAAGATTGAATCCCTACATCAGGATGGATTAATCAAAGGCGTGAGTGATAGCTTGTTCAAACCGGAACAGGAACTAAACACGGCTCAGGGTATCCAGCTCATTGCAGATGGTCTCCATCTGAATTTGGACACGATTCGTTTTATCAAACAACCCCTGCCAAGTGACTACTTCTCCAACGTAAAAGATGGCGTATGGTACAGTGATGCTTTTATCCGTGCCCAGTTCAATGGTATTAAGATGTCCAACGATATCGATCCTTCCAAGGCGTTGACACGTGAACAGTATACCCTTTTCTTGATGCAGGGCATTGAAGCCAAAGGCGGACTGCCTATGATTAACATCAAGCCTGTAGATATCATGGATGAAAAAGAGCTTACTCCTGAATTTCAAGGTGCGGTTCAACGCTCCCTTGTCTTGAAGATTAATACGCTCGATGCAGAAGGCAACTTCAATCCGAAGGAAACCATTACCCGCGCCGAAGCTGCGGTTATGATGTATAACGCAATTGAGTATCTGGAAGATTTCAATGCACCGAAAATCCCGGAAACACCAGAGAAATAATGCCCCTCTTCAATTAAATACCAAATAGCCGCATGTTCCCTCTAGAGGGGACATGCGGCTATTTACGTTACATCTATAGTGATAACTGATTCAAAATCAGTCTTAGAAAGAACCTTTAACAACAACTTCGGACAGCGGGAAACGACCTGCCGGACGAGCTGGAACTGCAGCTTTACCTACAGTGATCAACAACGTTGGCAAATAACGCGCAGGGATGTTGAATGTTTCGATCAATTGTTGCGGGTTGTAACCACCCATTGGGCAAGTATCATATCCCAGGGAACGTGCAGCAAGCATAATGTTCTGTGAAGCAAAAGATGCATTGCGGATCGCTTCATCGCGGGCGATTTGCGGATTTTTGTAAGCACCATTGATCTGCCCAACCAATGCGTCACGAACTTCAGCTGGGATTGCACCTGCTTCAACAGCCTGATCATAAATCACGGCGTTGCGGTTCGCTTCCAGATCCCCGAGTACAGCAATCGTAACAGAGCTGTCTGTGATTTGACTTTGGCCATAAGCGATTGGCAGCAACTTGGCTTTGTCTGCTTCGGATTCGATCACGAGGAATTTCCAGTGCTGCAGGTTCCATGAAGACGGTGCTTCGGAAGCGGCAGTCAGGATAGCGTTCAGATCTGCTTCAGGCATAACAAAACCATTTTCGTACTTTTTGACAGCGTGACGTTCGTTAATCACGCGAAGTGTTTCATTGTTTTCAATGCTGGACATGCGTTCCACTCCCCAAGTTCTTTTCTATTTTTTTACATTCGCAAGGCCAAACTCTACCGAGTACTCACCTTCCGAAAATAACATCAGCGCAGACGATCGCTTCCATCTGTGTTCACGTTATGCCCGGAATCGCCTGAAACATCAATGGATCCTACAACCGGAGCAAACGCCCTTATATAGCCTGTCCACCATGCCTGACAGCAGCAGTCCAAGGCCAGATCATGAAGATCTATTAACGATCAAATCTGTCATGATCTATCCTTCATGGACAAGGGTTCCATAGACAAGGAACATTCTTCCCCATTACCGATACGATGCTTCACATCCTCAATGGATATACGGTCAAAATAAGCGCTTAATGCTTCTTCGCCTCCATCGTAGATGCTTCCCATCACATCCTGCATATTGGAAGAAACAACGCACGTTGAACCGGATTCTCCCGAACACCAGCTGGGACCAAGAGATCCACCTGCTACCAGTCTGTACAGTTCTCCAAGCTTGATTTCCTCACTCTTACGGCTGAGCAGATATCCACCGTGGGCACCTTCTTTGGTTGTCAGGAATCCATGCTTCCGCAGTACACTAAGCACCTTGCGTACTCTGGCTGGATGCGTACCAACACTTTGAGACAAGTCTTCACTATTAGCCATACACTCATCCTTCATCGACAGAAAGACCAGACAGTGCACAGCAATGGTAAATTCACTGTTCATTACTTACTCCCTTCCCGGCATATCGTTAACCGATGAAAATTCAATCCAAGGTAAGTATAACTGTTATTATAGGAATAACAGTTATGTTTGTCAACATTCTCAACTTGGGGGTTAGAAAACCTGATTCCCCTTGTCATACCAGTATATCCAGGCCCTCATAGGCTAAGTAAAAAGGTTGAGTTCCATCCGTGTTTTAAGGGAACAGAACAAAAAAAGTGAGCCAATCGCTTCGCGAAAGGCTCCAATAAGATAGACATATGAAAGGGCTTACGAGATTATTATAATCGGTTATTCCTATTTTGAAAACGCTTTTTTTGTAAAGTATTTTTGGAGCTTAAAATATCCTATTTTTTTAGCATATCAACAGGGGGTATTGCAAAAACTAATGATATTAGTTATATTACTAATAATATTAGTTTTAAGGAGGATTCAATGATGCGAATTACACGTGAGCATGATGTTGTCCAAGTTTCATTCCTTCCACGCCTCTTCCCCGTGAACGTATATCTTGTTGAAGAAGAAGATGGGTTTACTCTTATTGATGCCGGAATGCCATTCAGTCTCAAGGGGATTCTGGCTACTGCACAATCCCTAGGCAAACCGATTACCAAAATCATTCTGACTCACGCCCATGGCGACCATGTTGGTGCACTGGATGGTCTTAAGGACGCGTTGCCTAAAGCCGAAGTCTGCATCTCCAGAAGGGATGCCCCGCTACTGGCCGGAGACGCTTCCCTGCTTCCCGGCGAGCCACAGACTCCGGTACGTGGCAGTGTACCCAAAGCGATCCGCACCCGGCCGGACCGCTTGCTCGATGACGGCGACCGGATCGGATCCCTGGTCGCCATTGCTACCCCAGGCCATACGCCGGGCCATATGGCCTTCATGGATACGCGTAGCCGCGTGCTCATCGCTGGCGACGCGTATCAGCTGCACGGCGGCCTCGCCGTATCCGGCCGCCTACGCCCGCTCTTTCCGTTCCCCGCGCTGGCGACGTGGAACCGTGAACTTGCTCTTGCCAGCGCCAAGCGCCTGGCTGAGCTGGAGCCGTCCGTGCTTGCTGTAGGGCACGGACGAATGCTGCGTCAGCCCGGCGCGGCCATGCGCGCAGCTACGGCAGACGCGGAGCAGCGGCTGCGCCCTGCCGGGGGGCACCTGTGAGCCCCCGCCAAGGGCTGGATCGCGGCGCTCTGTTAAGCGCCGCCGCCCAGCTTGCCGACAGCGACGGATTCCATTCGCTAACACTGGCCGCTCTGGCCCAGCGGCTGGATGTTCGCTCCCCGTCGCTTTATAACCACATCAACGGTCTTCCCGGGCTTCGCCAGGAATTGGCGTTGATGTCCGCACAGCAGCTCAGGCTTGCATTAACTGAGGCTTCTGTCGGCCGTTCAGGTGACGAAGCCATTCAGGAGGTCGCTGCCGCATATATCGGCTTCGTCCGCAAGCACCCAGGGCTATACGAAGCCTTCTTCCATGCCCCAGACCGTCAGGAACCTCAACTCGTTGTCGAGAGTACAGCTGCCCTGGATCTGCTGCTCCGCCTGTTGCAGCCTTATCCGCTAAGTGAAGCGGAAGCACTCCATGCCGTTCGCGGTTTACGCAGTCTTTGCCACGGCTTTGCCTCCATGGGTGAGAAGGGGGGCTTCGGCATGAACTTTGACCCGGATGAGAGCCTGCAACTGTCCGTGACCGCTTTCCTGAATGGGTTGCAACATCTTCATTCATAAAGCCTGATATATCTCGATGCAAAATGGAAGAGGGCTGCAGATCATCTGCAGCCCTCTTATGTATCCTACCGCCCCGCTACCGAAGGAACGGTTTTTTCTATTGCCAGGGTGCTTGCCCTGTCTGGACTTCCTGCAAAATCTTCTTCATCACGGGTACGTATACTTTCCAGTAAAACCGATCCGGAACGCCCTTTTGATCCGGTGTGAGCCTCGTTTTTACCACATCCCATCCCTTGATACGGCGCCAGAACGAATAATGCTCCAGCTCTCCGAAGGATCCTGCCATATAATACGTCCGATTGTAGCCCTCATGCCGGATAAGAGCAGCGAATTCCGCCGGAATACCTGCGTTCATCAGTTTTTGCTGACCATTCTCCGTCAGGTCCGTCTTATACCAAGCCAGTACAGTAGCTTGTTGTTCGGGCACAATGATGTCGAACCATTCGCTGTAATGGATGTTCTCGGTAATTCCACTCCATTTCCCACCTTCCTGTGTAAAGGCGAGTTTTATGTCACCGGTCTTTACATCCCGGCCTTGCTTCAGTACAATCACCCGTCCATCCTCATGAATCAGTACAATACCTGCTCCATGATAGGGCCACTCCTTTTTCTCCCTACGCTCATAGTTCATTCGCACCCTCTGTGGTACTTCATCCAAGCTCTGCAGATCCGATACCGATCTCCCCTGCCATCCGCTGCTTTTCATGCCCAAAATCGGATATAATTGCTCTCTTGTCATGTTCGAAACAGCATTCGACAAGGCGCTAAACTCAGTGACAATCGTTACGCCTTTGGTTGCCGCTTCACGAATTTTGTGCGCATCATATATCGTAAGACCCTCATAGGCTTTGCCTTGTATACGTTCATTCGGATCTGTAGATGATATATGATGATTCGCCGTCAGATAGATCAGGTCCGTGTCTGTCACCTCATCCGGCAATGTCCGCTCAATCCGGGAGATCCCGTTCTGTATATCATACCCGTAGTAGTCTTCTTCATACTTATAATGTTCCCCTGTCTGTTGGACAATCTTCTGCTGATTCAGAATCCATACCAGTCCCTTATGCCCCACATAGGACAAGTCCGGTTTACTTTTGTCGACAATCATGATGTTAAGCGGTGTCGGTGCCTGTGATTGCCACAAAATCCAGGGGATAACCAGAATCACTGATACCACGGTCAGACAAGCCAATGTCCATACCGTGAGTGGCCTGTGATTTCTATTCATGAAGCGTATTCCTCCTTGCTCTGTTCCAAGGTATTACTATGATCGGTATATTACCCCTTTCCGTTCTAAATGTCCTTCTTCCCGTATCCCACCACCTGCAACAGTCCGTGAATAAAGAATACAACATCCACAACTTGTAACCACATTCCCCAGATCAGCAGAATGATCGTCCCAATCTCCAGAACCGGTCCCATCAATTCAACCAGGATGGAATAAGGAATCGATACCATCCCCATCCACCCATAGACCGGATTTCGATCATGGACAAGTTGGGCGTACATCCGTACATGATCGTTCATTTCCTGATTTCCCCTTACTCGAATAAACCGCCTCACACTGGGTACAATAATACAAATTTTTCAAATGGACCCTCTATATACAATCCGGGTAAATGATACACTAAGCATTCTATCGGCTTTCTTCGTTTGTGATATAATAGAAACAGAAAATTCCGGTAATTCGCATCATGTTCCGGATGTCCGGATAACATATTATTCCAGAAAGAGGGAGTTTTACGTGGCTCAAATCAGTCCGTCTTACCTTCAGATCGGTGCAACTCTGGGTATGCTCGTCATGGCCCTACTTGCCATTTTTATTCGAATGAAAGCCAGCCACCGTCCGGTAACCATTCGCAAAATACTTATTCCCCCGTTGGGAATGAGTACGGGTTTTCTCATGTTTGTAGTACCCGAGACACATGTTCCGCTTCTATGGGCACTTATCGCGCTGTTGGTGGGCTGGTTTATATTCTCGTATCCCCTCATTCGCAGTACCCGTTTTGAACGAGTTAACGAAGAAATTTTTGCCACACGTTCACGAAGCTTCGCTTTCATTCTGCTCGGACTGCTGGCTATACGTCTAATCCTGCATGAAGTCATTCAGCGTTATGTGAGTATTCCTCAAACGGGTGGATTGTTCTTCCTTCTGGCCTTCGGCATGATCGTACGCTGGCGGGTATATATGTACAAGCACTATAAGGAAGTTGTTGCTGCAGAATCTTAGCATCATCGCAACATCCTAACAACTAAAAAGACACGTTCTGTGCACTTCACCGTGCGGAACGTGTCTTTTCCTGTTCTGGCATATGTTCAAGGGATTCTATATCTATTCAGGGTCCGCAACCTTTACAAGCTGTTTGCCCAGGTTATCTCCAGAGAAAAGGCCCATAAATGCTTCCGGCGTCTGGTCAAAACCTTCCACAATGTTTTCTTCAAACTGTATGTGGCCTTCCTTGATCCATTTCGCCAATTTAGCTCGGCCTTCCTTAAAGGATTTGGCATAGTCACCCACCAGGAAACCTTTCATCAACGCTGTATTGGTTAACAGTAACGTCTGCGGGCGCATGCCGATATCCGGTTTCTCCAGATTATATGACGAAATCTGCCCACAGAGCGGAATACGTGCATTCCGATTAATATGACGCAGTACCGCATCGGAGATTTCACCGCCAACATTGTCGAAATAAACGTCTACGCCAGCCGGGCAAGCCCGTTCAATGGCAGCAGACATATCCTCTTCATGCTTATAGTTTAACACCACGTCGAATCCCAGTTTTTCTTTCAGATAAGCACATTTTTCGTCAGAACCTGCAATCCCGATTACACGTGCACCTACAATCTTGGCGATCTGCCCCGCAATCATGCCTACCGCTCCTGCTGCTCCCGACACCACTACCGTTTCGCCGTCCTTCGGCTTACCGATGTCTTCCATGCCAAAATAAGCGGTCAAACCGGTCATGCCAAGCGCACCCAGGTAAGCCGTAATTGGAGCCTCTTCTGTATCAATCAGGGAAATGTCTCCCGTATTTACGGCTGCATACTGCTGCCAGCCCCACATTCCGGATACTAAATCCCCTTTGCGCAGATTGGGTTCCGAAGAATCCACCACCTGCCCAATCGTTCCTCCCTTGATCACTTCATTCAACGCATAGGGGGGAGCATAGGATTTTGTATCTTTCATGCGGCCCCGCATGTATGGGTCTACAGACAAATATAGCGTACGTACCAGGACTTGTCCTGCTTCCGGTTCAGGAAGCGGTGCATCAATGAATTTAAAGTCTTCTCTGGATGGAGCACCTTCGGGACGAGACGCAAGTACGATCTGTTTATTTTCAGACACCAAAATGACCTCCTTCTTGCCAGTGGACCAGGGTTAACCCTCTGTCAGCTGATATCATTCACCACCGGCTCTATGTGTATCGCCTCTAAATAGTTTAAACCGAAACAGGCGGATCACAAACGTGGGCCGCCTTGAAATATGCAAATATCATCACATTGGAGACATCGGGAGCCATTATTGAGCAGTCAGAATGACAGGACCATCTGCTGTAATGGCAATCGTATGCTCATATTGGGCAGACAGACTTCCATCCTGAGTACGTGCTGTCCAACCATCCGAGTCCAGCTTGCTACGGTAGGTACCAATGTTCAGCATCGGCTCAATCGTAATAACCATACCTTCTTTAAGACGTGGACCACGGTGTGGTGGGCCGTAGTGAGGCACCTGTGGTTCCTCATGCATCTTCTCGCCGATTCCATGACCGATAAATTCACGGACAACAGATAGACCTTCACCTTCCGCATACGTCTGAATCGCATTGGAGATATCACCGATCCGGTTCCCGATCACAGCCAGTTCAATCCCTTTGTAGAGGGATGTTTTGGTGACGTCCAGCAGATGTTGTGCTTCTGGAGTCACCTGACCTACCGCATACGACCACGCGGAATCGGCCAGCCAGCCGTCCAGATTCACGACCATATCAATCGTAACGATGTCGCCATCCTGCAGTACATATTTCCCCGGAAATCCATGACAGATCACATCATTAACCGACGCACATGTCGCAAATTGGTACCCGTTGTACCCTTTTTGTTCCGGTGTAGCGCCATTTTTCTTCATAAAAGCTTCTGCGAACTGATCAATTTCCTGTGTCGTGATCCCTGGACGGATCATTCCGGCTATTTCTCTATGGCATGCGGCAAGAATTTCTCCGGCCTTCTTCATAAGTTCTATTTGTTCTTTAGTCTTCAACGTAATCATTACAACTACTCCTGTCCGTTAAAATCTCATCCTGTCTTCTATTGTAACGCGAAATGCTCAAAATAAAAAATTCCGTGTAATCCTCAACATCCTATTATACGCCTAGCCCCTGTCTAATGAATACAATCCCCCTTAAAAAAATCCGAAACCCGTCCAATCGAAGCCCCGTATATGCTTAAAACGGCTGAAGTCGAAAGGAGGAAAACCTCATGCTCAGGAAAATGTTAGGCAAACTTTTGGATTCCAAATCTTCTTCGCACCGTAAACGGTATAGCAGTTCCTCTGGCAAACGCAACTACAGACGATATTCATCTTCAGATGCAAAACACCGGGATAGCCGCCATGGCTCCGGTTACTATAAAAGCAGAAAATATAGCTCCAGCTAAGCTGGTACTACTATTTCCAAACAGAAATGTTCGTACCAGCTAGACTGACGCTAAATCATGATATATGTATTGAAAGGGGTGTTCTGCCAGCCGTCCTCACGGTTAGCAAAACACCCCTTATTTTCTTCATCGCAATTTCATCAGCACACGGTCAATATCCGCCTGTAATTCCAGCCCATTGCCTTCATAGCCTGGACGAAGTCCAAGCAGCCGTTCCAACATGTGGCGAACCTCCGGCGTAAGCTTGAGTTCGTCCTGCCAGCTGGCCGGTTTGCGGCCCTTCTCTGGCTCGTAAGCGGAATACAGCATGAACAAAAGAAAATGACCGAGATCCTGCAAATCCTGGTCCGGTGCAGCCAGTTCATCTTCAGGCTCGGGCAATTCACGCATCCGCCGTTTTAGCTCAGGCAACAACGGCTCCCCCATGCGCCGCGCCAGGCCAAAATCAATCAAATGCACCTGCCCGTCACGTAAAATGACATTTGGAATACGGACATCCCCATGAATATATCCCTGCTCATGAACATGCACAATGGGAGCTAGCAGTTG
Source organism: Paenibacillus sp. GL_099_B (assembly GCF_057835695.1). Classification (NCBI taxonomy): domain Bacteria; kingdom Bacillati; phylum Bacillota; class Bacilli; order Caryophanales; family Paenibacillaceae; genus Paenibacillus; species Paenibacillus sp. GL_099_B. Next base: position 508,638 of record NZ_CM174430.1, on the reverse strand, counting down.
TTTTACCAGCTCCAGACAATCCTGTTCCGTATATTTGCGGCCTTGCTCGAATATGGACTGTTCCAGTGTCTCCCCAAGGATATACTCGGTGACAATGTAACTGCGCGCCCGGTATGTGAACACATCCAGCAACTTAGGGATGGCCGGATGATCCATCCGATTCATCACATCCGCCTCCCTGTCCAGCAACCGTACAGCGAGTCTACCCTTGCTGGGTTTGGATTCTTTTAACGCTACATCCTTGCCAGTCTGTTCATCGTTACACAGGTATGTCAGTCCATAACTTCCCATACCAAGCAAGTCATATATCGTATAACGCCCGGCGATCTTCGTACCTTTCCTCCGGGGACGATCAGTCCATAGGCCGAGTAGTCTTTGCCAGCTTCGTCGCAGCTCCACAGGTCCTCCCACGCCAGCTATCTGATCTCCTGTTTTCCGTTTAAGCAGAGCAGATCAGCAGCCAGTCTTGTTGTTGTATGGGCTCATTATACCAAGCTACCTGTGCAAAATCACGACGAGCATAGGCCGGGTTCTCAGGCTTCTTTGTGCTTTTTGGGCAGCAGCCCGAACAACATTCGAAGCGATGTTCCTTTGGGTTTGCGTTTTCTTCCCTGGAAGCTGCGCAGATTGGTGACCAGTTCACGGTCACGCTCCTCTTCCAGCTTCTCATTCATCCACAGGCGCTGCTTCTCCATCTGCTCCTGGAGAGCAAGATGGGTATCCGCCAGATGTTGCAGGGTTAACTCCAGTTCGTCCACCCGATGCTGCAGCAGCTGGACCTGATCATCCTGCTGTCCGACAGCACCGTAAGTCACTTCACTCACCAGTTGTCCCAGACCTTCATAAGATCTCAATGCTCCAGTTAGTTCAGGTTCCTCAGGAAATATTGCGGGCATCACTGTTGCCGCACATTCCGTCTCTGAGGCATTCTCCATTACCATCACAGGCACGTCTGGAGTCAGTACGGTCACCACAGCATCTGCAAGTGGCAGATTATGTTCCCTAAGTTCTGTCATCAGGCGTTCGATGCACTCGATATCGTCCGACTTGAACAATCTGGATTTGTTGGCGGAACGCTCGAATCGATACCCTTGTTCCTCAAGCGCTGCCGCATATTTACGAAGAGTACTGGCACCAATGCCCAGGCTCTTGGCCGTTTCCGTCGTTGCTCCTGCTTCTTCAATCATTATTATTCCCTCCCGGAATGAAGTCTTTTTGAATACAAGGTAGTGGCTTCAGCGTTCCCTTTTGGAACTGTCATCGGATCGGGTCAACCTGTCTCATGGATCAAGTAGGCATTTTTCATTTGCTTGTCGGTATGTATTCGTCAGTCTCTTTGCAGATCCCTTTGACGCTTTTCTTCTGTTTCTGCGGATTCATAAGAACTTTTGTCAGTTGCCTCATTCGTAAAAATAACCCTTCATCCGACAATGAGCATGAATGCTGTCATGTCGAAATTCGTTGGTGCAAACGCCGTCACTTTTTATGAAGACGAATTATTCATGTCAATTTTATTAACTCCGTCACTCCAATACGCTCCCGCGACAGAGGAAATCATTGCTGCACAGCTTTTCCATGTGTTATCTTATGTAACGTAGAAGCAGTTGTTCGCATAAAATAAAGGACTATACTTAACATAAGTCTCATTATGAACGGATAAATCAAATGTAAATGGGGGCTGAACGGCAGTGTTAGGCAAATCAGGTAAAGTAGCGGTGATCGGGGCGGGACTTGTCGGTTCAAGTTGTGCGTATTCCATGATTAATCAATCGATATGCAGAGAAATTATGATGGTTGACCGGACGTATGACCGTGCGGTTGCACAGGCGCTGGATTTTTCCCATTGCATGGACTTCACACATAACCGCACGAAGGTATACGCTGGCACTTATGCAGATTGCAGCAGCATGGACGTCATTGTCCTGACTGCCGGAGCGAATCCGAAGCCAGGGCAGACTCGTCTGGATATTCTGGAAGAAGCGGAGTCCATCGCCAAAGATATCGTTGTTCCCATCATGAATAGCGGATTCCGGGGAATTTTTGTCGTCGCGGCCAATCCGGTTGACATAGTAACTTATATGGTATGGAAGCTGTCCGGCCTTCCACGTGAACGAGTCATCGGTACAGGTACGTCTATTGATTCCTCCCGGCTCAAAACGCTGTTGTCAGAGGTCTTCTCCATTGATCCACGCAGCGTGCACGGATATGCTCTCGGGGAGCATGGGGAATCCCAGTTCGTCGCATGGTCGCATGTCACCATCGGAGGCAAACCGATTATGCACATTATGGAGCAGCACAAGGAACGCTTCAAACATCTGGACCTGGAAGATATCGCCCGCAAAACGAAAGACGCCGGTTGGGAAATCTTCACTCGTAAAGGTTCCACCCAATTCGGAATCGGTAACGCACTCGCACATATAACCCGTTCGATTCTCAACGATGAACACAAGATCATTGCTGTCTCCGCGATCCTTGATGGTGAGTATGGACAGAGCAACGTCTGTGCAGGTGTTCCAGCCATTATTGGTGGGGATGGGATTCAGGAGATTATCGAATTAAATCTGGATGCATCTGAACGTGAGAAATTTGAGCGTTCCTGTGAAGTTTTGTCAGGCAACATCAATCGTCTTACCCTGGTTTGACCAGTTCAGCCACTCAAGGATGGTCCATAACAAAATAGGCAGAAACACAAAAACGCCAATAACCTCCTGATACAGAAGTGTCATTGGCGTTTTTGTGTTTGTTTGTTTGTTTTTATCCACCTTGGGAGTACGAGTCTTCAGCTTGGTGCAAGCTGCGGTTCATCTGCTGGCCCCCATTGCTGCAATACCCGCTTTAATTCACTCAGCATGATTGGTTTGCTGATGAAGTCACGCATCCCAATCTCCAAACAAGCTTCCTTGTCTTCACGTTTGGCATTTCCGGTTACCGCGATAATAGCTGGAATACGCTCCTGCGGAATTAATCGGTGTACAAGGTCTGTCGCTTTGAGTCCATCCATAACAGGCATCTGAAGATCCATCAGGACAATATCATAGGCATTTTGCGAAATGGCTTCGATCGCTTCAACGCCATTGGTGCATACATCTGCTTGATAACCAAGCTTCTCGAGGTACTCCGATAAAATCTTCCGGTTTACCGGGTGATCCTCGGCAACGAGAATACGCATCGCCACCTTATCCCCCTGTCGTGTTCGATCATGGCTGAATTGACGTGCAGATTGCTCTGCAGTCGCATCTACACTTGTGGCAGGCACAGCGAAGCGGAAAGTTGATCCCTTTCCATCTTCACTCTCCACACTGATACTGCCACCCATAATCTCCACGAGTCGCTTCGAGATGACTAATCCAAGACCTGTCCCGCCATATTTGCGGTTAATCACAGGATGAAGTTGAGAGAACGACTGGAATAACTGATCCAGCTTATCCTCTGGAATGCCGATTCCCGTATCCTTCACCGCAAAGTCCAGCACACTCGATTCCGGTCTATTACCGCGAATAATATCCACCGTGACATCAATGCTCCCCTGATCCGTAAACTTCAAGGCATTGCTCACCAGATTGACGAGAATTTGCCGAATACGCATCGCATCACCCACCATAAACTCAGGAATGTCGGGATTGAGACGATATCGGATCTTCAATTGCTTCTCTTCCGCTTTAGGGGAGAAAAGCTCCGCAACCTGTTCCAACATGATTCGCAGCGAGAACGGTTCGTAGGCCAGAGCCATTTTTCCGGATTCCAATTTACTGAAATCAAGGATGTCATTCAGGATATTCAATAGTGCATCGCCGCTCTCACGGATGATCTCGGCATATTCTCGCTGTTCCTCCGATAAATCGGTGCCAATCAGCAATTCAGTCATGCCTACGATTCCATTCATTGGTGTGCGAATTTCATGACTGACCATCGACAGGAATTCCGACTTGGCCTGTGCCGCGAGTTCAGCGGTTTCCTTGGCGCGCACAATTTCGCGATCACCAGTCACATCATTGAACACGATAACGGCGCCACGAATCTGACCCTCATCGATAATCGGTGTAACCTGGTATTCCACCAGAAAGCTGGTTCCGTCTTTGCGCCAGAACACATCCTCCTTCACTGTACGACGCTGCCCGTCCATCACCGTCATATGAATGGGGCATTCTTTTTTTGGAAAATAGCTGCCATCTGCACGTGAATGATGAATGATGGGATGCGAGTTTTTGCCGACAAACTCTTCCGCTTCGTAGCCGAACATGGAAGCAGCAGCCGGATTCATAAACCTGGTGATGCCATCTGCGTCCAATCCATAGATGCCATCTGTAACAGAGTTAAGAATCAGGGCATGCTGTTTGCTGAGCTCCTGGATCTGCTCTGTATAATCCTTACGCTCCGTAATATCAGACAGGATCCCATACACACCCACGAGTTCCTGGTCCACAATGATTGGAACGTTAATGATAGACACATCAACCTTCCTGCCACCGGAATTCACGATCCGAGTTTCATAATGTTGGGGTTTCCCCTGCTTCACCAGTTCGAAGTATGCCTGCCCGCCGTGCACTTCACTTTTATCCAGATGCAAAAGAAAGGACTGCCCGATCAATTTGCTCCGAGGCACATCCAGCATTTTGACCAGATTGCGGTTCACTGCAGTATATTTACCTTCGAGATTCAGCGAATACACCGCTGCCGGATTATGTTCGAACAGAGACTTGTACCTTTGACGACTCTCTCTAAGACGTCTTTCTGCATTTTTATGCTGGGTTATATCCCGGCTGACGCTTACAATCTGAGTATTCTTGCCCTCTTCTCCGGCTACAGGCTTCGCCAGCGTTTCCATCCAGATGTAGTGCCCCTTCTTATGAAGAACTCGCATCTTGCAACCATCCCCACTCGACGACATCTCCAGAAGTTCAGGGTAATCCCCAGGATAACAGTAATCCTTCAGGAACTTCCCTGTCACCTCTTCCGGACGATATCCCAGCAACGAATAGACGGAAGGAGAAACATAAAGCAGCTTGCCGTCCATCGAACTTGTGGTGATTAGATCCTGGGCATGATCCGCCAACATCTGATATTTCTCCTGCGTTTCATGCAATTTACGTTCCACTTCTACGATCTCGGTTACATCCCTGGCAATTCCGTATATCCCCACGATCTCTTCTTGTTCCGTTATGGGTACATAGGTAATCTCAGCCTGTTTCAGAGAACCGTCTCTATGATAAAATGTGATCGACTTACTGACTGAATGTCCAGCCAGCACCTCACGAATGTATTCTTTACGTGACTCCTCGCTCTCGGGAGGGCAAATCCTATCTCGATTCAAACTACGGAGTTCTTCAAATGTATACCCTGAAATCCTCTCAATCGAGGGATTGGCATCAATATAATTTCCATGGATGTCCATCACATATATGGCATCTGGGTGATTAAAAAACAATGATTGGTAAGAACTTCCCTCAGAAATAATGCGCTTCAGGGTTTCCGTTTTATTAATATCCAAGGCTTACCCCTCTTTTCTTAGCCTATATCTTCATCTAACAACCAAAAAATATAATTTTCAGAGAAATGGGCCTACCCTCGAATAACCATGTAAGCCTTCCTAGAAACAGCTTTTTTTATTTTACTAGATTCCAATCTCATTTTGCTTACAATCTCGTATTAAAATTGTAATATCGTTATATAAAAAAGTTAAATTTTAAACTATATAAATTAAACCATTAATGAAATTGTATACCGACCAATTCGATTTGAAATTCCATGGTTGGATGTTAATTACAATAAAATAGATACAATTTGTATCACATAAGCTATAATCGATACAAAAAGGACGTGCGTGTCTGTACGGTTGATAATGGACCTATCATATTCTGATTTCTCAACGGGACGTCGCTAATTATGGAGAGGATGGATATCATGCTACCTATCAGGGTTAAGTATGCTTATCACAAAGTACGGGGGCTTACTTTATTCGGAAAAATTCAATCTTCCTTTGGATTATTGCCTCGAATAAGAGGCAAAGTGTATCTGAATAAATTTGGTGATCTCCGAGTGGGAAAACGACTCAATATTATAGGCAAACCCTGGGGGACGCAACTAACGGTTGTAAAAGGGGCCAGATTGACCATTGGGGATGACGTCATGATTAACGCAGGTGTGGGGATAGCAGCCAACATCGAGATCACCATTGGTAATAATGTCATGATTGGACCAAGAACCAGTATATTCGATAGCGCCTATCACCGAATTGACTCGCTTGATGATGGAAGCAACATGACCAAAAAAATCACCATTCAAGATAATGTCTGGATCGGTACCGGAGTGTTAGTCCTCCCGGGAGTAACCATTGGAAAAAATTCAGTTGTCGCTGCGGGGAGCACTGTCACCAAAGATGTACCTGACAATACATTGGTTGCTGGAACACCTGCAAAAGTAATTCGGGAACTTACCATTCATGATGGCTGGGTGAGAAAATAAATAAATCCCGCTCGACCACCATACGTAAATCTCAGAGTATGGTGGTTGAACGAGATCTTTATTCAATGTTGATCAGCCTTGATAAAGGTTGATTAAATTTCTTTTTTTCTAAAATATAACACTCCGATTAAAATGAAGAGAACTGCACTGCCCCCGACTACTGCAAGCATCGTCCCAAGTGGAACATTATAAGCTCCGAATCCCCCACCTTCAAACGGGGTCATCAGAATCATCGGTTGCGCCCAAGGGTAATACGGGCCAAATGTAGACGAGTTCACGATCAGAAGGTTTGGTACGGTCAACGCAAAATTCAATGCCAGCGGTGCGGCAAAGCTGCTCCATACCAAGGAAACGAACATTTGGAGAGCAGCGAGCGGCACACAAGCGAATAGTCCCAACAGCAGCTTACCTGCAAGGAATCCCCATGGGATGGGATCCGTCATGCCCTGGATCATACCTGCCAGCAGGATGGACCCTAACAACAGTAATTGTGTGCCTGCCAGAAGCAGAATCACGATGGTCAGTTTGCCTGCATATACGCCGTTCCGAGTAAGCGGCAGCACCAGCATTTGCTTCCAGCCTCCCCCCGCATGCTCGAAACGACAGACGAAAGACGTAAATACGCCGGTCAGGATGGGCAGCAATAACAAACCGTGCAGAAAGACCATTGAACCCATAAGCACATTCCATTGACCTGATGGTGTGGATAGCAGCCCAATCAGCAGTGCGATTAACGGACTCAGCAGAATCAGAAGCCAGACAGGCGATTTGCCCATTTTGAGTCGTTCGGAGGACAGGATTCGGAAATAGGTTGTTGCAAAACTCATCTTAGGCCACATCCTTCCGGCTAAAGTGCACCATACCCAGCAACATGATTAGGAGCCCCGCCCCTACACCCAAACCGACATACACAAATGGTTTCGGGCTGATCCAAGCCATCTGTGCCCAAGCAAGCGGAAAGTATGGTGAGATACTGAGTGCGAACATCCCCATTACTGCGAGTACAATCCCAAGAGTGACGGGAAGAGCCTGATTTTTATTTACCATCGTAAGCCATAGCTCCAGCGATAACACCGGAAGTGCGCCAGCCAGTGGCAGTAAACCCAGCTTGATTGCATGCGTCCAGGGAATCTCACCAGCGTCGAACCCAAGCAGCAGTCCCAGACCAATAGTTCCCGCTGTTAATAACAAGCAGGAGATAATGAGCAGCAAACAAGCGAGCAGGAATTTAGACAGATACACCGCAGGTCTCGTGATCGGCATCGCCAGCAATTGCTTCCACGATCCCTGTTCATGTTCAACATTTGCGATCATCGAGCTAAGAATCGTCGCCCCCAGCATCAAGGCAAGCGGTACAAAAACAACCACATTGTCGAGCAAACCCTCCCACAGATGATTCCCATACTGTTCTTTCAGATAATCCAAACGAAGCCCGAAGTTCAAAGCCTGCATGGCAGTCAGTCCAATGGGTGCCAGAAAAACGAGAAACCAGATGCCTTTGCCACGAATTTTGAGCCAGTCGGACGATAACGCACGGCCCGTCATACCGTTGCCCCCTCACTGATAACCCGCATGAACAAGTCTTCCAGGGATTGACGGTGCTCTTCCACACGATAGACCGCATGGTCCTGCTCAACCAATCGACGGACCAGCAATGCAATCGCGCTATTATCCATATACGGGAACGTGAGCGCCGCTCCTTCACGTTGACCGAATTGTCCCTGCTCTCGTGCCAGCTTCATCGCTTCTTCCGGTTCGGAAACGGTCAGTCGAATGGAGCTGCCCGTCTGGCTATGCAGATTGGCGATCGTATCCTGAAGGACCATTTTCCCCTCGCGGATAATGCCAACCCGGCTCGCCATCTGTTCCACTTCACTCAGCAAATGGCTGGACACCAGCACGGTGATACCGTGTTCCAGCGGCATACGTTTAATTAGCTCCCGGATCTCCTGGATGCCCGCTGGATCAAGACCGTTCGTCGGCTCGTCCAAAATCAGCAGCTCCGGCTGACCCAGCAAGGCACTTGCAATCCCCAGACGCTGTTTCATTCCAAGCGAGTAACCTTTTACGGAACGTTTGGCATCCCGGGTCAGATCCACGATGGAAAGCACTTCGGCAATCCTCGATTTGGGTACATTTAATATCCGGCGCAAGGTTTCCAGATTCTCCACCGCGTTCAGATGACCATAGTATGAAGGATACTCAACCAATGACCCTACTCGTCGCAGAATGTCCATGCGATCCTTGCGGATATCCTTATCAAATATACGGATGACACCTTTGGTTGGCTTGATTAAGCCAAGAAGCATACGAATGGTTGTTGTTTTGCCAGCGCCGTTGGGACCAAGGAAGCCATAAATGTCTCCCTTTTTAATATGCAGATCAAGTTCACGGACCGCCGCACGGTCCCGGTATGTTTTCCATAAGTTAGCGGTTTGAATAATGTTATCAGTCACTGTTTAATCACCTCGGATATCATCGTAACCTTCCAAGGTTAAAGCTGAAGTCGGCTGAAGTTTAAGTTTTGTTTAAAAAAAGGTAGGGCCTTGATTTCCCAGCTCCCTCGCCACTATAGAGGCACACCCGCAATCCATTCTCAGAGCTGTCTACCCTCTTCCGCAGCCCCATCTCACGAATCAGCAGATCCACGATGGATAACCCCAGACCTGTTCCCTTGGTATCCGAATCTTCCTGCAATCCTAGGCCCCTATCCTGAATAACAAGAGCCTTCTCCCCATGGATCTGTTCTGTCGATATGCCAATATATTTTCCACTCGCTGCATGACGGATGACATTCTGAAACAGGTTATCGAGAACACGACGTAATCCCTGCTCATCCACCTGCCAGAACAACGGTTCTTCCGGCAGATCGATATCAATCTCAAACTGCTCTTTCTCCCACACGGGATACCAGGCCGCTGCCGTTTCTCTGACGATTCGCAGGACGTCCTTCTGTTCCAGCTTCAATGTATATTTTCCGCTGGTGAGCAGGTTGTACGATAACATGTTATCGATCAATCCACTCAAATCATCCATCTTGGCTTCCATACGACGCAATGAAGTATCCGCACCCGTGCTTAGTGGTTCTTTGTGAAGGGAATGCATATGTCCACGGATGACGGTCAGCGGTGTACGCAGATCATGCGACAATCCCGCGACAAGACGTTTGCGAAGCTGCTCTTCCTCCCGCTCCCGGTGACGGCTGTCTGTCAACTGATGCACCATTTCGTTGAACGATTCCTCCAGATGTCCAATCTCGTCCGATCTGCGAATCTCCACAGGAAGGGGAATGCCTTCCTTACCCGGAGTGATCATCGCCGTCTGGAGCCGGATGAGCCGCTTGCGAATTCGCGCAAAGAACAGGATCGACATGATGATAAATAACAGGAAGATGATCATCATCAATCCACCCAAATACAAAAGTTCCATAGGCCAGTTGTTCTGTGGCTTTTGCAAAAGATACCTTGGAACCTCAATCACCATAAACCCTTGTCCCTTGTCTTCACTATCTCCACCCACAAAAGAAACAACCGTTAGCGGATCACGATAGGAGGCTTCCTTCATAAATTCCAGGGAGCTGTTTGCATTCCATATCGAAGGAATCCGGGTCTCTGTATTCGGATGATCCAACGTCCATTTCAATGTCGTCATTGTTGTTCCATCCACGGTGGACTCCGATACATCAACGTCCTCTCCAGCGAGAATAAATGCCGTTTCACCGTTTTGGTCCACACGGTACATCGAAGATTTAGGATATTTACGGTGCAGCTGTTCCATACGTTGATTGATTTTTTCAGATGTCGCCCCATCCAGCTTCTCGGATTCCCGGGTCCACAGGTTGCTAATTTTCGTGCTATCGCCATAAGGTGCCGTATTGTCTTTATTTGTATTGTTCACCACCACCACATAGATAATGGATGTAATGGGGAGAACGACCGGCACAAACAAAACCGCTGCCAAGATCAGGAGAATATATCGGGACATCAAGGTCCGTCCAAAACGCATTTTCCGTTTGCCTGGAAGACTACGTTTCACTCCCCTATTCCTATCGGATGGATCACGCATCGTCGCTTTTCTTCTCATGGCTTCTTCACACGATACCCAACACCACGAACGGTTTGAATGATGGTTGGGTTCGCCGGATCACGCTCCAGCTTCTCGCGCAGATGCCGGATATGTACCATTAATGTCTTGTCCCCGTCCAGATAAGGCTCGTTCCAAACGGCTTCGTAGATCTGTTCCTTGGTTCGAATCATGCCCATATGCCTGAGCAGGTAGGCGAAGATATGAAACTGTTTGCCCGATAAAATAATTTCTTCCTCTGTCTCCTCATTCACGATCCGGTGATCCTTCTCGTAGATGGACAAGTGGTCCAGTTTTACCACGGTATCGGCCGAGATCGCTGTCCCTGCCTTCCGAAGCTGGACTTCAATCCGTGCGGCAAGTTCATCGGGATGGAATGGCTTGGTTACATAATCATCGGCAAAATCAAGCCCATGCAGCTTGTCGTCAATGGACGTTCTAGCCGAGAGCATGACAATGGGCACTTCAGGATGTTCCTTTTTGAGTCGCTGTCCTACCGTAAATCCATCCAGTCCCGGCAGCATGACATCCAGAATAACCAACGAGCAGCCCCCGGCAGCTTCAGCCGCACCTTCACCACTTCCGAGCCATACCACCTCATATCCACGCTCCTCCAAGTCGGCCCTAACCCATGTAGCAATTTCCGTATCGTCTTCAATGTATAACAGTTTCGTTTTCATGCGCGTATTCGTTTCCTTTCTATACCCTTTGGGTTAATTATATATTTGAAACATAATGAAGTATCTTGTTTATATAAAATGTACGAATGATGATCACACGACCATGGATATCCTTTTATTTTAAATTATACCTTAATCATCCGCTTCGCATAATTCATGCAGGGATTGAGAGGTTGATTCAACAACATAAGCATGTGGCATTCATCCCGAGATTGATTTGCATCGAATGCGGCTACTTGCTCACATACTACGTGTGTATACGACGGGAGGAACTTCATTATGCTGCTGGAAGCCATCTATCATCAACCAAAACGGAACTGGGCCTACGCCTACGATAAGGATACCATTCGTCTGCGTTTGCGTGCCAAAAAGAATGATCTCACCGAGGTACATGCCCTGACTGGGGACAAATACGCCTGGGATCGCACCAAAGAGCTGGTTCCTTTAACCAAATATACATCCGATTCCATGTTCGATTATTATGAGGGACAAGTAAAGCCTCCGTATCATCGACTGAAGTATTCCTTCCTGCTGAAAAGTGGCACAGAACAGATCTGGATGACCGAAACGGATTTCCAAACGCATGAACCCGACGATCCTGGTCACATGTTCCAGTTTCCGTATATCCACCCCGGAGCTGTATTTACACCGCCTGCGTGGGTGAAGGATGCGATCTTCTATCAGATCTTCCCTGAACGATTCGCAAATGGCAACCCGGACCTCGATCCAGAAAAAGTGGAACCCTGGGGTGGTGAGCCGACCCCGTTTAACTTCTTCGGCGGTGATCTCCAGGGCGTCATCGACCATCTGGATTACTTTGAAGAGTTGGGCATTAACGCCATTTATTTCACACCCATCTTCGAGGCAACGACCAATCACAAATACGATACCGAAGATTATCTACGAGTAGATCGGCATTTTGGTGATGCAGATACGGTCAAACGGCTTGTTGAACTGTGCCATGCACGCGGAATCCGGGTACTACTCGATGCGGTGTTCAATCATTCCGGGAAGACGTTTGCTCCATTTGTCGATGTGCAGAAGAACGGGGAGAAGTCCAAATACAAGGACTGGTTCCATGTACATGAATTCCCGCTGGACGTGAAGGATGGCATTCCTACGTATGAAACCTTTGGATTCGAAGCCCATATGCCGAAGCTGAACACGGAAAATCCTGAGGTGAAGGCGTATTTGCTGGAGGTGGCGGAATACTGGATTAAGGAAGTCGGCACCGACGGCTGGCGGCTGGATGTCGCGGATGAAGTGGATAATGCATTCTGGCGCGACTTCCGCCGAGTGGTCAAGGCTGCGAATCCGGATGCCTATATCTTGGGTGAGGTATGGAATGAGTCCTCCTCCTGGCTGCAAGGCGATCAGTTCGATGCCTCGATGAACTATCCATTTACGGAAGCCGTAAATCGCTTTTTTGTAAAAGATGTCATGCACGCCGCACAGTTCGCGAACTCGATCGGTCGACAGCTGTCCCGCTATCCGCTGCAAGCCAGCGAAGTGGCATTTAATCTGCTGGACAGCCACGATACACCACGGCTGCTCACCTTATGTGAGGGCGACCAGCGGAAGATGAAACTGGCCGCGCTGTTCCAATTCACTTATATGGGTACCCCGTGTATCTATTACGGGGACGAGATTGGGCTGGACGGCGATCATGATCCCGGTTGTCGGAAATGTATGGAGTGGGATGAGACGAAGCAGGATCGCGAGCTGTTCACCTTTTATCAGAAGCTGATAGCACTGCGCCATGCCCATCCTGCCCTGCGTGCAGAAGGCAGCATTCGATTCCTGCAGGCCCGTGAAGGCGGAAGCCAGCTTGTGATGGAACGACAGGATGAGGAGGAGCGTATTCTGGTCCTCTTTAATCGTTCGGAAGAAACAGCTATCGTCGAGTTGGAAGCAGGTGCCGGGGAGTGGACGGAGTTATTTGGGGAGAATTATCGTACAGCCAAGGAAGAGGGAATCCTGGCCGTTGAGCTGCCCGCATATGGATATGCTGTACTAAGTACAGATATCGCGTAGCTTTTTAATATTGTTGTGTCTTTACAATTCCAACGCACTACAAGCAACGCCGAATAAGCGCTCACAGGCCTGTTACTGATCTGTAGAGCGCTTTTCTGCGTTATGGATGGATCTTCAATTGATTTAGGGACATGGATACTATTGAAAGCTACTGTGGCGCGGTCAGCTGTTCCTTGAGCAATCGGATGGTAGCCTCATATTGCACAAGCCCCACTTGCATACATAAACGCTGTGCAGGTGAGATCTGTTCGCCGAATTGCTTCATCTGGCGCTGCAGCTCGGCATACAGCAATTCTTTACGATTCAGCTCCGACCGGACCCACCCTGCTACGGTATCTTCATCCGCCAGTTCTCCGAAATACAGACGCATCAGAAAATCAGAACGGAACACCTCGGCTTCCAGGGGACTCATCAAATAGGTATTGAACTCCGCAGACCCTTCCGGTGTTAATGTATACACATTTTTGTCAGGTTTCCCTTCTTGTCTAACGGATTCTTTGGTCAATAACCCTGACTTTTCCATCTTCGCAAGTGTGGGATAAATGGTGCCAAAGCTGGCATCGAAGAAAAATGAAAAATATTGTTCAAAGTACTGCTTGATCTCATATCCGGAACATGGCTGATTGTGCAGTATTCCGAGGATGACATGCTGCGTGTTCATCGGTGTACCGCTCCTTTCCAATTGCTCTTAACGTATCACATCCTCCCTTATACGTTCAACATCATCAGACGTCCACGGATCGGCTTATCCGGCAAAAGGGGGCTTATCGTTATCCATGTTATCCACGATCAGGTGAAGGCAGGTTTCCAGTCAGAGCGACAGGTGTCGCAGCAGACTTGGACTCCAAAGGTATGCCGGATTGTGCAGGACCTGAACGTTTGACCCACGTGCACACAGCTCCCAGAAGCAACGTCGCCGCTCCAATTACCACCAGAAGCAGAACATCATGACTAATCCCATCGCCGCCAAGCACCAGATTCATCATGCCTTCCACCGCGTAGGTTGCTGGCAGATAATGACCGATCTGTTGATAGAAGTCAGGCATGACATCGCGCGGAATGGTTGCGCCCGATGACAACATCAGCAGAGGCAACAATGCACTGTTTAACCATGCTCCAGCATTTCCAAGCAGCAACAAGCTCAATTGCGCCACGAATAGAAAAGATAGAGTAATCAACAACTGAAATAGCCATAACATCCACCATCCATCTGCTGATGATACTCCCATAACATGCATCATCCCCGCTCCAACAAGCGATACGATTAATGCAGCACCAACATTGATGATATTGCGTGCCCAAAAGCGTTCCCATTTCCCTGCCTTGTTACTTAGTTCACCAGAAACCTTTTGCAGATTCATGCCAAGCAGCATTGCACCTGTAAACGTAGCTGTCACAATCAACATTGGTACCATGGAAAAAGCAAAGTTATGAACTGGATTCAGCCGTTCCACTTCTGCCTCCACCCGGGAAGATAACCCCGCTGCCATCGCATTCGCCTGATCGTCAGCCATACCTGATTGATTCAGCACTCCCCGAATGCTGTTTTGCTGTACTTCACGGTTCAACGTCGCTGTAACTTGTGCGGATACGGTCTGCATCACACTTTTTACGGTAGCCACGTTGGATTCATTCATTACATACTTCACTGCCACCGGGCTCGACAAATCTCCCGCCTGCTGCATGAAACCGGATGGAATCTCGATAATCATATATACATCCCGGTCCGTTAACATCTGTCTGGCTTCTTCCATTGATTCAGATGGTTTGATCACGAAATGAAGCCCCTCTGCAAGAGACTTTGCCACCGGCTCCGCCGCAGCCCCATCTTCATTTACGATGGTTACTGCAAGCTGATTCATCCGTGCATTTACCTGATCATATCCACTAAGCCAAATGGTATTAAAAAAAACCTGGAACAATACGGCTGTAATTAACCCGACTACTGTAGCTCCATTTTTCAAAAACAGAAGACTCGTTTGAAAAACACTTTTCATGTTATCCATCTCCTTAATTTGTATAACTTATTCTCGGTCCTATATATCTTGTTGATATATAACAATACATAATATATCTAATCGATATATAAACGTCAATACCTTTTTATTTTTCTTGTTGGAACAACAAAAAAGCCGATACGCTTCTTCTTCAGGAAGAATTCGTATCGGCTTTTTTATAATAATGGGAGCAGATCATTACCGTTAATGATCCAAGTTCCACGAATTAAATTCAGTTCTTGTTCGTTCATGGATGTTATGCCTTGGCTTCTGGTTCATTTTCAGCAGGAGACTCAGCTTCAATCTCAGGCTCCGCACGCTTCGCCTTTGGTTTAGCAAGCTTCTCCATCATTTTCCGTCCTGTCGGTGTTTGGGCAAGCCCACCTTGGGCCGTTTCACGGTGCCTGCTCGGCATCGCACTGCCCACTTCCAGCATGACATCAATGACTTCGTCAGAAGGAATGGCACTTCGTACCCCGGCCAGCGCCATGTCGGCCGCAGCCAAAGCGGTTACGGCACCCAGTCCGTTACGGACGATGCACGGAATTTCCACGAGGCCTGCGACAGGATCGCAGATAAGGCCCAATGTGTTTTTTAACGCGAGACCTACCGCATGAACCACTTGCTCCGGCGTTCCTCCACGCAGCTCCACCATAGCTCCAGCGGCCATGCCGATGGCAGAACCCACTTCAGCCTGACAGCCGCCCTCGGCACCGGAGATAAATGAATTGTTGGCAATGACGTAACCGATCGCTCCCGCACAGAACAGACCGTTCACCAGATGCTCGTCACTCCAGCCAAAACGCTCCTGGGAGCTGATAAACACACCCGGAATGATGCCGCAAGAACCGGCTGTCGGTGTCGCTACGATCCGGCCCATGGAGGCATTCACTTCCGATACACAAAGGGCATACGCCATGGCCAGTGCAGAAGCATCTCCAGAACAAGTCTCACCTTTACGAATGTACTCAGCCATTTTTTTGCCGTCTCCGCCAGTCAAGCCGCTGCGTGATGTTGTATCTTCTGTTAGCCCTTTGTGTACAGCTTCCTTCATCACCTGATAGTAATCCGACATCTGCCGCACAACATCCACTTCCGAGATATTCGTCTCCTGAACCTGCTCTTCGATCATCAGCTCGGCAATGGTCTTGGACTCTGCTGTACAGATGGTATTCAGTTCATGTAGATGTTTAAACCGCATCAGGCTCGACCCCTCTCTTCAAATCAATCACGCGAATGTCCAGCATATGATCCAGCGACCGCAGACGGTTCAACATCTCAGGATTCGGCACACCATCCATCTCCATCGCTGTCAGTGCTTCACCATCCCGGGCTTTCCGATCCACTTGCATGTACCCGATGTTCACCCCGGACGAACTGATGGTGGAGGTTACCGAAGCGAGCACCCCTGCTTTGTCCGAATGGCGAAGTACAAGTGTGGGGAACTCTCCGCTGATCTGTACACGAAAATCATTCAATGCATGCACCGATACACTACCACCGCCGATGGAAGCACCGATTAGTGAACATTGACGGTCTCCGTGCCATAGTTCAATCTTGACCGTATTCGGATGAGGAGCAGGCAGGCCGCTTGTGAAAAACTCTACCTCCATACCCGCTTCCTCTGCATATTGTTCTGCATCCGGTATACGTGGGTCATCAGTCACATAATCAAGCAGGCCACCGATCAACGCAAGATCCGTACCATGCCCCTGATACGTATCAGCAAACGAGCCGTATAGAGTTAATCGAGCGCGTTCAGGCGTGCATCCCAGCCACTGACGGGCAATTCGCCCCAATCTTGCCGCTCCAGCCGTATGTGAACTTGATGGACCTGTCATGGACGGACCAATAATTGAAAAAACATCTTTAAAACGCATCGCAAACCCTCCATTTATAATCGTCATTTTCATCCAGACGTACACCCATAATGTTCCTTTATTACTGAATGATGACATGAGAAAAGGACAGAAGAAGGCCCTAGGCCCTCTCTCTGTCCTCGATACCTGAGAGTTTCATGATAAGCAGCGCGGCGAATCGATGCATTCCTGTATTCACAGGTGATGTCACCCTGCACACCGTGCTGCTTGACCATATACCCCTTGGGTGGCGCAGTTCGCGCACTCTCCAGAGTTGCGTCCAACGATGGTACATTTACCTGAGAGATTAACCGCTGCGCCGGGTGCGTAGCAGCTTGCTCCTTCGGTGCCCGACAGCTGCCATTTTACTCGACAAGCTCAGGTCTCTCCCGCTCGCTATCATTCGCTGTATGGAACCATTCTGATTTTGTACCAGAACGATAATTGAAGTTTTTAATACTTTCTCATTAAGATTAATCGACCGGAAGATCAGTGTCAACAAACTTAACGATTTCTTTGCGAATATTTGCTTTTTACCATTTTATACACAAGATAAACTAACGAATTGTAAACTTTCATCACATGAATGTGTTAATGCGTTTCATCTCGAAAGCGTATACATTGTTCATTTTCTATTAGCCAATATCTGTGTTTAATACTATCTATGTTATGTTCCACAGAACGGTTCGGGTATTCAGGCAACCATTATTCTGTACTAGAATTGTTGTGTTTCTGCTTGTCACCCCACCATCGCCTTAGGCTTCGCCGGTTCATCGTAATACCTGCTTCGGGAAGGAAGCATACTCGTCACCAATCCCAACGCAGCCAGCAGCATAACCCCAGATACAACTGTATATACCATACGAAGTGACAACTGCTCTGCCACTACCCCTGCAATCAAAATGGAAGCCACCTGCAGCAGACTTAACACAAGTCCAAGTACACTACTCATTCGCCCCATCAGATCGACAGGGATATTATTTTGATAAAAGTTAACCAGGCCCGTATTCGCCAGTGCCGAGCACAGACCGAGCAGAATAAAGGCAACCGCCGCCAGCTCAAACGAGAATGAACGGGAGAAAAGAAAATAATCCAGCGACATGCCGACTACCAGAATAATCTGGAACAGGGCATATATACCGACCACGTAGCCCGACTTCCGGCTAAAGCTCAGTACAGCTCTCCAATCCTGGGCAACCATCTGAGGGGTCAGTCTGCTGCCTGTCCCTATATTCTGTTCTCCAATGCCCAGTTTGGGAAGAAACATTAGAATCAACGCAGAAGCAACAAAGGAAACCGCATTGGCATAAATGGCTGCCGCCGGAGATAGATAAATCAGCATCACTCCTGCAACTGCTGGGCCGGTAATAAATGCCCCTGAGCTGATCAGGGCTTGTAGGGAATTGAAGCGCTTGCGCCGTTCAGCAGGTACCAACCGGGTAATGTATACCTGAGAGGAAGGGACAAATATAGATGAAGACATGCTGATCAAAAACATCACTGCGTACATCATCCATAGGCTGGACATCAGTGGGAGCGCCGCCACCAACAATGCCCGTAGCATATCAGCACCAATCATCAGCTGTCGCTGATCATAACGATCAATCAGGCTGCCTGACCAAAACTTAGTGCACACCGAAGCAATCGGCGAGATAATCCACAACCCTGCGACTGCCGCTGGAGACTGTGTCATATTCAATACCATCAGGTTAATCGCCACAATATATATGAAATCACCCAGATTGGATATGCCCACTCCGCTAAGTAGCAATCCGGCATGCTTCCAGCCACCAGACTGCCCCTTCGATGCAACTCTCTTTGCACGAATGTTCTTCATAGCGCTACCCACCCACTAGAAATCACAAATTATAACTCATAGAAAATACTCTCGTTCTGTACATATGGTCTACAAAATTTGCTGCATATAAGAGGCATTCGCTCTTTCATCCATTCGTACCTGGACTCATTCTCCATCTGAAATGCAAAATAGCCGAACGTAAAAATCAGCATGAATCCTTCCATTAACCGAATATCACGCTTCGTCAGTGGTCCTGTCTGCTCCGTATATCCCGATAGGAAGACATCCCGTTCCTCCC
Source organism: Paenibacillus sp. GL_099_B (assembly GCF_057835695.1). NCBI lineage: Bacteria > Bacillati > Bacillota > Bacilli > Caryophanales > Paenibacillaceae > Paenibacillus > Paenibacillus sp. GL_099_B. The sequence goes on along the minus strand of NZ_CM174430.1, from coordinate 489,427 downwards.
GATTGAAAATCGTAGCCGCACCTCCGGCATCAAAGAGATAGTAGCCATACCCGTATAAACAAAAATCAATCATAGATATGCCCTGATCCGTCACTAGCAGATTGCCGCGGGTAATATCTCCGTGTATTACTCCCCATGTCTCGGCATTCTGCGGATACGTTTCGAGTTGCCCGTTAATGTTCTCAAACGTCTCACGAATCAGATCGAAATCTTCAGGAGTAAAGATGCCACGTCTAACGCCTTCCTCCAATTGCTCCAACATGACCAGATTCTCTTTGATCGAGCCATAGGCTGGTCTTACTCCCGTTTGCTCTAAGGCAGGGCTATCGTTATATATATCTGAGATGATCGCCTTATCAGCGTGCTGTTCACGGTCATTCGTCTGCTGCCCGCTTTCAGACTTCAGTGAACCCACCTGTGGCTCAGGAGCTCCCGTTGGTCGTCGTCCATATTGGTGCAACGTCTGCAACTGTACGCCCAAATCATGAATCTGCGCTGTTGTCAGACGTTCTCCCTGCTTAATATCCCTGCCCTCAATCCATTCCAGAACAGTACAACAGATCTCTTCTCCTGCTTCGTCCAACCAGACGGTGACCCACTCATCCGATGTATTTCGCACAGGTATCTGCACTCGCAATGGGCTGGTAGCCCGTAATTCATAAAGTAGATTCATCTCTGCTTCAAGTGCAGGTCGTGTATGCTGGATGCCCGTCATGCTTGCAAAAGCGGCTTTATGTATACGCAATAGGTATTTCTGTCCGGTTGATTCATCAACCACCTGATACGTTAGATTTTCATTATGTCGGATAAAGGAAATTGCAGGCTTTTCTATGGAATAATGCGAGATAATTTCATTTGCCATGGTGTCATGGGAAATCTTATGGGTAGTTATGATCTACATCTCCTTCTCTTATCAAATTAAAGGTAGCGTTTACAAATATCGTAGCATGATTGTTTTTACTTTGGCAAACTATTCCAAATACGTGCTTATGTAAAAAAGCATAACCCCCGAACTGCATCGCCCGGGTGCTATGCTTCCTTCTATCTCTATAAATCTATCTAGATCTCATACTCCATCCAATATAACAATTAACCGAAACGTCCCATAATATATTCTTGTGTCAGACGATTGTCCGGGTTGGTGAAAATATGCTCCGTATCTCCGTGTTCAATCATGCTTCCCAGATAAAAATAAGCTGTATAATCCGAGATGCGTGCCGCCTGCTGCATATTATGGGTAACAATTACGATCCGAAGATCCTTCTTGAGCTCCGAGATCAACTCCTCCACCTTACCCGTTGATACCGGGTCAAGCGCGGATGCCGGCTCATCGAGCAGCAAAATCTGCGGATCAACCGACAACGCGCGGGCGATACAGAGCCGCTGCTGTTGTCCACCCGAAAGGGCCAGGGCAGATTCATTCAGTCTGTCCTTCACTTCGTCCCAGAGCGCAGCGCGGCGCAGGCTTTTTTCCACAATTTCATCCAGTGCCTTCTTGCTCTTGATACCGCGGTAGCGGGGGCCAAACGCGATATTATTGTAAATGGACTTGTGAAAAGGATTCGGCTTCTGCCAAACCATGCCGATCTTCTGGCGAAGCTTGATTACATCTGTGCCCGGCTCATTCAGATCATTGCCATCCATCCAGATATGTCCCTCCGTGCGGGAACCGGCAATCTCGTCGTTCATTCGGTTGAGCGACCGCAGGAATGTGGATTTACCACAGCCGGATGGTCCAATGAGTGCCGTTACACTGGCTTCGGGAAAAGTCAGGCTGATCTGCTTAACTGCCTGAAAATGCCCATAATATATGCTTAACTGTTCCGTACCAAAAGGTATGGCCATATTGGTTCCTCCTTATTTCGAAGCTGTCATGCGGCGGTAAACCACCCGACCGATCCAGCGTGCACTCAGATTGAACGCCAGCACAAGAAGTACAAGCACGGCTGAAGCCCCAGCTGCTACTTCTTTGGAATCTGGGCCAATACCTTCACTGTTTACTTTCCAGATGTGTACGGCCAGCGTCTCTGCCGGACGCAATGGATTGATCGGCGACCTTGGACTCGTTGGATTCCAGTCCGTGAAGTCCAGCGGTGGACTACTCATACCCGCTGTAAACATCAGGGCTGCTGCTTCACCGAAGATACGGCCCGATGCCAGGATCGTACCCGTGATCAAGCTTGGCAATGCCACAGGCAGCAGAATGGAGGTAATAATTTTCCATTTGGACAACCCGAGTGCAAGACCCGCTTCCTTCTGCTCTTTCGGAACGGCCCGGAACGCTTGCTCCGTTGTCCGCACCATAAGCGGAAGATTGAATATAGCCAAGGCCATGGCACCCGATAATAAGGAGAATCCAAGACCAAATGTATTAACAATTAACAAGAGTCCGAACAAACCAATAACGATAGATGGGAACGAGGATAACACTTCGACAACGAGTCGAATAAAACTTGTGATCCGGCCCGGCTTGGCGTACTCAGCCATATAAATACCGCCGCCCCATCCGAGCGGAATCGTAATAATCAAAGTCAGAACAAGCAGGAATATCGAGTTGAATAATTGCGGTCCAATCCCGCCTCCACCTTTGAGCAACTGTGGTGCACTGGTCAGAAAGTGCCAGTTAATCTGCCCAATCCCACGTACCAGAATGAAGCCAAGCAAACCGAGCAAGAGAACAACAATGAACAGGGCCAGAACAACGATAATGGATGTGGCAACTTTATCTACCGTTTTAGCCTTCATTTTCATACCCGGTTCCTCCTTTCAAGCAGGCGAACCAGAATGACGAAGACAAAGGTCATCACCAGCAGGACAAGCGCCATACTCCACAGTGCATTATTATGAACAGATCCCATCGTGGTGTTACCCATACTCAGGGTGATTACACTCGTTAACGTTGAAGCCGATTCGAGCAATGATGTCGGTACATGCGGTGCATTCCCGATGACCATCTGTACGGCAAGAGCTTCACCAAATGCGCGAGCCATACCAAGTACAATCCCTGTCAGCAAAGCTGGAAGAACTGTCGGGATAATGACACGGTAGATCGTTTGCCAACGAGTTGCCCCCAGTGCGTAGGATGATTCACGCAGACCTTTCGGCAGTGCAGACAGTGCATCTGCCATAATGCTTGTTACGGTAGGCAAAATCATAACAGACAGAACCAAACATCCGGCTGCAATCCCGACGCCGGCTCCGCCAAACATACTGCGCAATAAAGGAACGATAACACTGAGACCGATAAACCCGTACACAACGGAAGGAATACCGGACAGCAGCTCAATCGCAGGTTGCAATATCTTTTTACCTTTACCTGGTACAATCTCGGTCATGAAGAGCGCTGCACACAAGCTAAGCGGACTTGCAATCAGAGCTGCAAGCAATGTTGTTATGAATGAACCGGTAATGAACGGCAACGCTCCGTAGGCAGCGGGTTCCCCCGTTGGGTTCCACGTTTTTCCGGATAAAAATTCGCGTAAACTTACGCCATTCTGGAAAAAGGTCGACAAGCCTTTGGACGCTACAAAATAAACGATGGAAAACATGACAACGATCAGGAAAACGACACAAATCGACGTATAGATCCGTCCCGTCCACTCTTCCCAATAATGCTTCTCTCTCAAGGGCCGGCGCGGTTTCAACTTGTTGTTCATTACCGTTCCCCCTTCGGTCTGTTCCATAACAACCATCCTTCTATAGTAGAATTCATGCAAAATATGGGATTATTCCAGAGCAAACCGCGCAAAGAGGCAGGACCTGGGTCCGCCTCTCTCGCTGTATGCGCAAGTTCAAAGATTATTGAGTCACCGTGCCTGCTGCGTCGCGTTTTACTTTCATGCCGGATACTGGGATGTAACCAAGCTCCGTCACGTCGTTTTGTTGAATTTCGTCACTCAGGATGTAGTCGAGGAATGCTTTTGTTGCTGCATCCGGGTCACCTTTGGTGTACATGTGCTCGTAAGCCCATACCGGATAAGTTCCTGCTTCTACGTTCTCAACTGTTGCTTCTACACCTTCGTATTTCAAAACTTGCAGGCTGTCATCCAGGTAGGACAGAGCCAGGTAACCAATTGCGCCCGGCGTTTCAGCTACGAGCTTTTTAACTGTACCGGAGGAATCTTCCTGAATAGAACCTTGGATATCTTCCACTTTTGTTCCCAGTGCAAAGTTCTCGAATGTTGCACGAGTACCGGAGCTGCTAGGACGGTTTACGATAACGATGGCTTGATCTTTACCGCCAACGTCTTTCCAGTTCGTGATTTTACCAGAGAAAATTTCGATCAGTTGTTGCTTCGTCAAATCTTGCACACCTGCATCTTTGTTGCTTACTGGAGCGATTGCTACAACAGCCACTTGGTGGTCTTTCAGTTCGCTTACTTTTGCTGCGTCATCGATTTTCTCTTCTGCAAACACGTCAGAGTTACCGATTGTAGCTTGTCCTTCGGATACTTGCGTCAGACCTGTACCACTACCTCCGCCTTGTACTTGTACCATCACGTTCTTATATTCATCAACTGCCATAAATTTTTGTCCAGCTTGCTCTACCAGAGGTTGCAGTGCTGTTGATCCAACAGCCAGAATGTTACCGCTAAGTTCAGTAGCAGTTTCTCCTGTGGAACCATTGCTTCCCTCTGTACCAGCGTCATTTTTCGATCCGCATGCTGCGAGCACCAGTACGAACGTTAAGGTCATCAAAATGAACGGCAACTTTTTAAACATGTTTTGTTTTCCTCCCCCAAATTAGTGACGGCGATTTGCTTTTATTTTTGTTCACCATCAACTCTTTATTCATTGTAGTTTCGTTATGTCATCTCAAAATCAATGTTTTGTAAACGCAATGTTAAAAATGTTTACTGTGGATTGAAATGAATTTGAGAAAAGCTGCGCTGAATTGGCAGCTCCGGGAACGGACGTTGTTTCAATCCGTATTGTGTCCAGATTTTTATCACATAATGAATAAGTCGCTAATACTTTTGGTTGCCGTTCCGGTTACGGATCGTTCTTCCGATCGCTGTTGTCTCCAAACTTCCTTGATCAACAATTTTAAATGTTAAAGTTTGGAGACAAAGGCGAACGCTTCGCTTCTTCAGAATCGATTCCGTCCCCTCCACTACGTTACGTATTTTATCTACCCATCAAGAACAAATGATAATTTTGATCTTTTCTTATAGGTAAAATCCTTACACAGAATAAGCTTCGCGTTTACACAATCGTTCCGTTCCCTGCGCTGTGTCAGCGCTGGTGTGGTCACAGGCATTTTAATCCTCAGCCTGGGGGAAGATAAAACAAGAAGGCCAGCACTATAGAAGGCTGGCTTTTGTGTACATGCTTTAATGTAGAAAGAGAATTTGTTTCTTCTATAGAAGAAATAAAAAAACTGCCTCATAGCCAGTGGTAGCACCAGCGTATGAGAGCAGCTTTTTACAATAAGTTGGATCATATGATGATTGTTAATGTTAAATGCGATTTTACTAATCCAGAATCCACAGCCACAACGCTAAACTGGCCAAGGTGATTAATAGTGTGGGAATGGTTAAGATTATGCCTGCCTTGAAATAATATCCCCATGTAATCTTTACACCTTTGCGGGACAGCACATGCAGCCACAGTAATGTGGCAAGTGAACCGATCGGCGTCATTTTGGGACCCAGGTCGGAACCAATCACATTGGCATAGATCAGCGCCTCACGCACAATGCCTTCGGTGTGTGCACCCTGAATCGCCAATGCGTTAATTAACACGGTGGGCAGATTGTTCATTACAGATGATAATACCGCTGCGATTACGCCCATCCCCAATGAAGCAACCAACAGACCATGGTCTGCGATGGCATCTAGCCAACGGCTTAGGTGATCGGTTAATCCGGCATTACGCAATCCATACACCACGATATACATGCCCACCGAGAACACGACAATGGACCATGGGGCTTCTTTGATCACGCGTTTCATGTCCACAGCTTCGCTCTTTCTTGCCAATATGGCGAACAAAAGTGCTACGGCACCCACGATAACCGATACTGGAATCGGCAAAAACTCACTGGAAGCATAGGCTACGAGCAGCAGCACCAGCATGAACCAGGCGATGCGGAACATCCGCGGATCACGAATGGCTTCCCGTGGATCTCGTGCGGCGGAGATATCGTAGCGAAGCGGGATGCTTTTGCGATAAAACAAGAACAGCATCCCAGTACTCGCCACGATGGAAAAGAGATTAGGCACAATCATCCGCACCGCATATTCCACAAATGTAATACCGAAATAATCCGCAGATACGATATTCACCAGGTTGCTGACGACCAGCGGCAACGACGTTGTATCCGCGATAAATCCACTAGCCATAACAAAGGCAAGTACCATTCGCTCATCGAACTTCAATGCACGTACCATCGCGAGCACAATCGGGGTGAGGATTAGCGCTGCACCATCATTGGCGAAGAGCGCCGACACCGCCGCGCCGAGCAAAATGGAATAGATAAAGAGCCTACGTCCATTTCCTCCTGCCAACCTTGCCATATGAAGAGCGGCCCATTCGAAGAAACCTGTCTCATCGAGTATTAATGAAATCATGATAATGCCGACAAAAGCGAGCGTTGCATTCCATACAATGGATGCCACATCAGATGCATCGTTCAGACTGACGACACCACACATCAATGCTAGCAGAGCCCCACCCACGGCGGACCAACCAATACCTAATCCGCGTGGTTGCCAGATAACCAATGTGATGGTCAGGACAAAAATCAGAATTGCTACATATGTCATAAAGCCTCCTGCACCGCTGTATTCATCATGTTTTGGAGCATGATATGAGAATGGCCTGCCAGATATGATTACACTGCAATTATTGCGGATAAACCAGACGCTATAGTTATACAGGGCTGCAGGAGAAATGTCTATCTTTATTTCCTTCTAATTTCTATAGAAACTGAGATAAAAGATATCGCCTAATGGTCAGGACTTGTCTCCATCCTTCGGCGTGTCCTCCACCATTTTGAACATACCCAACAATCCTTGTAGTTGCTCCGCCATACTGTTCAGATGTGCTGAAGACGAAGCGATCTCCTCCACAGATGCCAGCTGTTCCTGTGAAGATGCCGAGACGGATTCCGTATTCGCAGCAGATTCTTGGGTCACAATCGAAATATCGTTCATTGCTTTGGCAACGTGGGAAGCACCACTCTCCAATTGCTTCGTTGTTTCGGACAAGTCATCCAGCGTATGAACAGCATCCTCTACAGCCTCCCGAATCTGTGCAAAGGATTGTCCGGACGTATTCACGGCCTGAATTCCGTCTCCAACCCGAGTCTGAGCTGCATTCATAGCGTTCAGGGCAGCATCCATATCCTGACGGATATTATGAACGAGTTCACCGATCTGCGCAGCCGAGCTTCCCGATTCCTCTGCAAGCTTCCGCACCTCTCCCGCTACGACTGCGAAGCCACGACCAGCATCACCCGCTCTTGCCGCTTCAATGGAAGCATTCAGAGCCAGCAGATTAGTCTGTTTCGAGATGGTAGCAATCACATCTACCATACTGCCAATTTCAACGGACCGTGCATTCAGGGACTGAACCACTGTCGCCAGCTGTTCAACCGTTTCCTGAATACTGTTCATCTGCTCTACTGCTTGACCCGCAGCCTCATTACCTGAATAAGCCGCTCCAGATGTATGCCGCATATTCGTTGTAATGGATTGCACGCGTTCAGACATCATGCGAACATCTTCCGCCATTTGGCTCATTTGTCCTGATCCATCCGTTACACTCTTCACTTGCTGCTCGGCACCTTCGGCAAGTTCCTGAATTGCCATCGTCGAATGTTCAATAGCTTTGGTTGTTTGATCTGCACTGGCGGACAATTCCTGCGAGGAGGCAGATACCTGCTCTGCCGTTTCCTGCACACCCAGTATCATCATGCGCAGGTTGTCGACCATCCGTTCAAAATACTTCGCAAGGTCGCCGACTTCATCTTTTCGTCCTGTTTCCATTTTCACGGTTAGATCACCTTTACTCACTGCTCTAGCAGATTCCTGCAGACGTTTGATTGGACGCAGCATCGAACGTGTAAACCAGATAATAAATATCAGCGTTAAGAAGGTTGCCGTCAGAATGACCAACAGGGTTGCCATCCGAATGTCTTTACTTGCATTTAATACTTCACTTTTGAACATTGTACCGCCAATCTTCCACCCGGTTTCCTCATTAGTAGAGAAAATCATGGTCTTTGGATCATCATTATAGATATAGCTGAATTCGCCTTCCTTGCTCTCGAACATTGGATCCAGGGTAGTCGTCTGCTCCTGTGTACCAGCTTCCACGGCTGGGGATACGACATAATTTTTGTCTGCATCCAAGATGACGACATACCCTTCCTTGCCTACTTTAATGGAGGCCTGCTCACGCAGTTCGGTCAGATCCAGGGAAAGACCTACTACACCCGATTGATCATCAAGCGTTTTGGATACAAAGACAACTGCAATGCCATCCGTATTCTTCGACACAGGTGACACTACTGGAGTACCTGGTTTCTCCATCGCGAGCTTGTACCATTCTCGTTCCCGTGGATCATAAGCGGACCCTTGTGAACTTCCCGCAGATTCTTTACCGCGGACCATGACTCCCTCTTTGGTTCCCACAAAGATATTTAAAGCATCCGGATGCAGTCCAAGATACTGTTTTAATTTCGTCTCAAGCTCAGGGCTTTCATCTTGTCCTTTAATCATGTCAGTCACAATCAAACTGGCAAAATAATTGATATCATGGATCTTCGCATCCACATGTGTTCCAATAATTGAATTCGTTGTGTCTACACTTTGTTTGGCACTATCCATTAGTTGGTCTTCCACCGTATGATCAGCGATAATCAGCGTAACAATCCCAATGGTTAGACTCGGCAAGAGCAGAACCGCCAGGAAGGATACCAATAATTTGTTTCTTATGCTCCAGACGAAGCCTTTTTTCTTTTTGTTTTTCTTTTTCGGTTTATTATCTTTTGGCTTGGCTGGCTTGGTTGCTGCCTTTTCTTGCTCATTTCCCCGAATGTGACCCATCTTGCTTCTCCCCCTCCAAATATAAATCTGCCCTTTTTCTTTTTATGTAGGACCACTCCAACCTGATTAAATAAGGTTTCACATATAGACACCCATCTAATCTAAATCTAAAGGCCTATCCTATATATCGGCTGGAGGAGTGTATTTATTTGAATGAAAATATTTACACGGCATATCAAACAAGCCACTCCGATCATGCGAAGTGACTTGTTGGTACATCCATATTTTATTGCATTCACGCAGAGGTTTTTCCGTAGGGACCTTGTGGCGGATATGCGGTTGGCTTACCAAAATAATACCCTTGTGCCAAATCAATACCCACGGATCGACAGAATTCAAATTCCTCGATTCGTTCAATGCCTTCGGCAAGTACTCGCCCGCCAAATCGACGTGACATCTCAACAATCTCGATAATTTGCTGCTGTTTGTTCAAATCATGATCACAATGATCAATGAGACTTCGATCTATTTTGACAAAATCCGGTTCCAGCCAGTTCATGACTTCGATCGTCGAGAATCCGGCCCCCACATCATCCAAGGCAACCGACATTCCATGAGAACGATACACCTCAAAAATATGCTGCAAAATGGACATATGCTGAATTTGTTCCGTTTCCACCACTTCAAACACAAAATCCTTAGGGTCTAGCGAAAGGCGTTCAATCGTCTCAAATGTGTGCGTCAGGCAATATTCGGGGTTATAGATGGAGGAAGGCAGGAAATTCACGAAACGTTTGACACCATGCGGTAAAAGAACGGCACTCGTCTCAATGGCAGCAATACGTGCTGTCCGATCTAGAAAAGAATGCAATCCGGTATCCCGTGCAACTTCAAATAATTCATACGCACTGAAAGGTCTACCCTGTTCAGTAGGACGAAGTAAAAATTCAAATCCGATAATCTGCTCCGATGCATCTACGATCGGCTGCATATGACTGCTGAACTGATGCTCCAGGATAATAGAAACCAGATCAGCATGTTTGAGTCGAGCTTCCTGCATGGAGAGACTAATCCAGCTATCAGCATCTGCCTGGCCATACAGTGGAGTGACCTGGACCGTCAATTTATCCAGGAGGGTCGATTCAATCTTGAGAATATCCTCAATACAACGCTGTACAGATTCAAGATTCAAAAAATGCATCCAGATGAGCTCATCCGAATGTTCGACATGCCTTCCCTGCGTTTGCAGTGTTTCCAACAAAGCGGGGGAGATAGGACGCATATACAGGGTACCTTGATCCTCTATAGGATGGATTGGACTGCAGCCACTGCAATTCATGTAGAACCCCCTTGCCAGTTTGTGAATCTATCTCATTAATGTTTACTGGTATATACCCAAAGTTTGTAAATATTATAGCATGGGTCTTCAAATTTTTCTCTACTGTTTTGATGACTTCAACGATGACAGTTACTGATACATTAACGTATCAGCATAACATGAAAAAGACCGACAGTCTGATGACTGTCGGTCTTCATTTACCGCTAATTAATCTTAAGAAGCGGGAATTACGATTTTCTGCCCAACTTTAAGATTGTGCACATTTGTAATTTTATTTACGGAAACCAGCTTGCGCCAGTCCACACCATATTTCAAGCCAATGCGGTAGAGGTTATCTCCTTTTTTCACTACATGTACCACTTTGCCGCCTGCTGGTTTCTCAGGTTGTGGCTTGGTTGTAGGTTTAGTTGGAGTTGGGTCTGGTTTCGTAGGCGTTGGAGCAGGCTCCGTACCTGTTTCTGGAGTCGTTGTTGCTTCTCCTGTCAATTTCAAGCCATACTCAGCAAAACCGTCTTTGTTTGTCCCAATGAAGGACATCGCCGGGTTCGCTTCAACCAATGCTTTGGCATCTGGGGAAGACGCGAACACCACTTCTAGATCGTTAAGTGCAGCTGCTGTTACACCTGCAGAAGGCTTAATTGGCGCAAGCGACCAGTTGCCATCTGCTGCCGGGTTAATCGTTTTGTTCTCACGGATGTAATCAATGATCACTTGACGGTTCTCATCCGGTGCAGCCAAGACGATACGTTTACCGTCTGGGTTAGCCAGTTTGGACGAAGAAGCACGATAGTTATTCGTTGCCACGATGAATTTTTGTGCTGGATCAACCGGTTTACCATTGAAGCTCAGGTCTTTAATCCGGTTAGCTGATGCATTTACAATCGTTGCTTTGCCATCGTATTTCGCTGGTTGAGTTACATCAATTTGGTACGTAACACCATCGATAACGTCGAAGTTATACGTTGGGAAGTCCATATTGACCAATTGTTGCTGTCCACCTTTTGCCGGATCGATCTGGTTAAATTGGCCAGCAGACCATTCCAACCATTCTTTCAGCTCAGCGCCATTAACCAACACAGCATGTACCGTATTTGGATACACGTACAAGTCAGCTACGTTTTTAATCGCAATGGTGCCTTTAGGGATATTCGTGTAGTACGAAGCACCTGAACGTCCGCCTGCTTTGAACGGAGCTCCTGCAGACAATACAGGGATATCTTCGTATTCTGTTCCTTGCATATGTTTTTCGACATACCATTTCTGTGCATTGGTTACGATCTGGATGGATGGATCATCCTGAACCAGTGCAAAGAAGCTGTTGATTGGAGCTGTCGTTTCGCCGACTGGGCCACGCACATACTCAAGCGTACCTTCATGTTCGTCATGAACAGCGTCAACGATCTCTTGATCAGCATCTACCAGAGCTTTTTTGTTAGCTGTGTCATAGATAGGGCGTGCCTCCACTTTGGAGTCTGCCACTTTCCACTTACCGTCTACCAGTTCCAGATCCAGATCGATAATTCCAAGGTGGTCACCCCAGAAGCCTGGTTCAACGGAAGGAACACCATTGATTGTACCTTTTTCAAGGTCTACACCTTTTTTACCGGCAAAATCAGCGCTCGGGAATACTTTATGGGCATGTCCGAACAGAATGGCATTAATGCCTTCAACCTGGCTCAGATACAATACCGAGTTTTCCATCAGATCCGTTTGCGGAATATCTTCAAAACCGGAGTGAGGAATAGCTACAATAATGTCGGCACCTTCAGCCTTCATTTTAGGAATGAATTTTTTCGCAGTAGCGATAATGTCTTTGGCAATGACTTTGCCTTCCAGATTAGCGCTGTCCCACTGCATTACTTGTGGTGGTACAAATCCGATGACACCCACCTTGATCGTGTGCTCTTTGCCACTCTCGTCGGTAACTTTTTTGTCTAAAATTTTATACGGGGTAAAGTAGTTCTTGTCATTCGTCTCATCGTCGTCACCGTCATCTACATAAACGTTGGCATTGATGTAAGGGAAATTCGCACCTTCCAGCGTCATGTCGAGGAAGTCCAAACCATAGTTAAACTCATGGTTACCGATGTTTCCTGCATCATAATCGAGCAGGTTCATCGCTTTATATACAGGGTGAGTCTCACCCTTTTTGAGTGGATCAATCTTCGCTACATAATCCCCGAGCGGGTTACCCTGGATCAGGTCACCGTTGTCGAACAGCAAGCTGTTCTTCGCTTCGTCACGGGCTTTTTTGATCAGCGTAGCTGTCTTCGCCAGACCATACTGGTCTGTCTCTTTGTCGGAATAGTAGTCATAGTTAATCAGGTTGTCGTGAATGTCCGTTGTTTCCATGATCCGCAATTTAACCTTGGTAGCGTCCGCAGCCGATACAGGTACCGGAAATACCGCAAGCACGTTTAATGCAACCAAAGCGGCAGTCAGGCTTGATAATACTTTTTTACTCTTTCTCAAAATAACCCCTCCCGGTTATGTACATTGAATCATGCATTAGTGAGCAAACGAATAAGCGCAGAAATGCGAAAGATCTCATGGGTTGTGCGTACTGATTTTCCGATCGTATGGTTCAGAATCTCAGGTTAGTTTATCTCACATGAACATCTATTCATATCTGTGCGTATCGTTTACATTCCAAATCATAACGCAATGTTCAGCCATTGAAAAGCATTATTTTTTACGTTATCCGCACATACCTGCCCCAGTTTACAATAACATGCGTGATTTCGACATATTTTTCATTTTTTTGGATGAAAATAGTTTACTCACGCTGTTAAAAACGTATATTACATGTGTCTTACATCTATATCCATATTAGCTGAATCGACCCATATCAAAAAACCGTGAAGCCTTCTGGCGTTCACGGTTAGCTATAACTTTTCCAAATAGTTGGCATGGCCTCCCACTCAGAAAAGGTGATTTTCAATATGCGAAATTACTGCTCCCACACCTGATGCTCATGATCTTTGCCGGTGTATTCAATCCGATTTGGGGTAATGTCCAGAATGACATAATTGGGATCGTTCGGGCCGTCAAACCAAGCTTTTAGTTCATCATTCCATACCTGTTCTCGCAAACCTTCATTTTTTGTCACTTCGCACGTTCCTTCAATCTCGACCACTTCCTTGGAGCCACCCGATTCATAACCTAGCAACAGGCTGACGTTCGGATTATTCTCCAGCTCCTCTACCTTGTGCGTACGGCGGTTTGTCGCCAGATGAATGTTCATTCCATCGTTGAAAAGCGCCATATAGCGAGATTTCGGTTTACCATTCTCCACCGTGGAGAAACTGCAAAAAGGGTTGTTTTCCAATGCTTTTACAATGTTTTGTTCCAATTCAGTCTGGTTCATGGGACATGCTCCTTTCGATTTGGGGGATATTTGAAGAGCCTTGTAGGCGGCCGTTACGGGTACGGATCGTTCTTTCGATCGCTGTTGTCTCGCAATGATCCTGATCTTTTCCTCGTATAAGTTGGACTAAAGACGATTTACACTGACACTACGAAGACAGAACAACCTTCCAATCGCTGTTATCCCCAGATTTTTTTGATTCCCTTTTCTCAAGGGAAAATCCGGTGATAAAGGCGAACGCTTTGCTTTTTCAGGTTTCTTCTGTCCTCTCCGTTATCGTGTAAATGTTTAATTCAACGGATATATAAATGAAAATCTAGGATGCAAGCGAACGCTTCGCTTCTTCAGAATCGATTTCGTCCCCTTCACTACTTCCATTGTTCTTCAACATTAGGGTAGATAAGCTAAAATCTCAAAGATAAGCATACTTGATTGCCTATCTCTGATCTCTTCGCTTATATCACATTGTTGTATATAAGCCTGTACTTATAGTGTACCCACCTCATCTATGGTGAATCCATGAACCCGTTCGTAAACGTGACAGTTTTAATTCAAATCTCCAAGATAAATGCGTGATGAATTCTTATTCTGGAGCAACTCACCAATTGTTTTCGGATATAGGCGAACCTTGGACAGCTCTTCAAGCGAAATCCATTCTACGGCTACCTGATGGTCGTCTGGATTAGAGCCTTCGAAGATTGTTGCTTTCGGATCAATCAATCTGCATTCAAAATAAAATTCAACCTGGTGGACATCGGCATCCCACTCGGCAAATTCATGGTTTTTTCCGATATACTCCCGGATATGCAGCAATTCTCCCACGTCCACCGCCTGTCCAATCTCCTCCAGACATTCACGGGCAACGGCATCCTTGAGTTCTTCGCCTTTCTCCTGTCCTCCGCCGGGGAAAACATAAGCGTCACCATATTGATCCTCCAACCGGATCACCAGCAAACGTCCATCCTGTACAATGACGGCCTTTGCCGAATTACGTATCGGTTTCATGCTCTAATCTCACTCCTTACAAACTCGTATAGTTCGACCTCTGGCCCTCGGTTACCTTAGCAATCATCTAGTAACTCCAGGTGCAGAAAGGTTAATTCCATCAGATTCAAGCAACGTACGTATCTCTTGAGCAAATGCAAGGGCATGAGCTCCGTCGCCGTGGATGCAAATTGTCTCTGCCTTTATGGATACAGGTGTACCTTCCGTCGACACAACGATTCCCTCTTTCACCATGCGCAGCACTTGAGCAAGAGCTTGTTCCGTCTTCTGAATGACAGCCCCCGGATGACTGCGTGGGGTCAATCTCCCATTCGGTCCGTAGGTTCGATCTGCAAAAACTTCACTGACACTGCGCAGTCCAATGCGATCCGCTGCCTGTATCATTGCACTTCCGGCCAGGCCATAGAGATACAATTCCGGTTGTACTTTATAGATCGCCTCGGCGATTCCCTCAGCGAGCCGATCATCTTCAGCAGCCATGTTATACAAGGCTCCATGAGGTTTTACATGATGCATACGCCCCCCGTATGAACGGACAAAAGCATCCAGTGCACCCATTTGATACACAACCATGTCATAGGCTTCCCGTGGTGTAATGTCCATACGTCTTCTGCCAAAACCCTGCAAATCCGGCAGGCCGGGATGGGCGCCGATGGCAACCTGATGCTTTAATGCTTGCTGCACGGTTTGTCGCATCGTTGCCGGGTCACCCGCATGAAATCCACAAGCGATGTTGGCTGAAGTGATCAGCGGCAGAATTGCCTCATCCGACGCCATCCGGTACACCCCGTAACTTTCGCCAAGGTCACAGTTGATATCCACCGTGTTCATTGATGGTCCCCCATTCCTGCCAATCTCCTACGAATCAACTGATCGGTTAGCCGCCACTCCAACTCCTGCTCCATGAATAGTTGCTGTGCTTCTTCATATGTAATCCGTTCAAAAGCAACCCGTGCCCCCGGCCTAGCCTGTGCCAGTATCGGCAAATCTACTCGGGCCACCTGTGCGATCACAGGATAACCCCCAATGGTCTGATGATCGGCCATCAATATGATGGGCTGACCATCCGCTGGCACCTGAACTGTGCCATAGATGACGGCTTCAGACAGCCGATCCATCGGTTGACCGAGTTCCAGCTTTGCACCTTCCAATCGATACCCCATCCGATCCGATTGGGGAGAGATCACATATCGTTCTTTATGGAATCGTACCAGGCTATTTTCATTAAACGCTGCACTGTCTTTGCCCGGCATGACACGAATAACAGGTTCAGCATGGTAGGCGGGCCATTCCCTGCTGGACAAATACCAGGCAGGTGCATGCATCCGCCCGTTGTTCTTTTCGGCTTCTACACTTAATCCACGCAACGCCGCTTGCGCTTCACGAGAAGCTTCCCCCGCAGACAACCTGTTGCCCACCTTCAAGGCACGTCCTTCAAACCCACCAAAACCTGTCTTAAGATCCGTGCTGCGACTGCCCATGATCTCAGGTACTGCGATTCCACCAGCAATCGCCATATAAGACCGCAAGCCGGAACGGCATCGCCCAAATCTCAGCACTTTTCCAGCAAGCAACACGACCGGACGCCATAGTGGAACAGGCAGACCATCCACAGTTGCTGTTAGATCCGCACCACATAAAGAGATCAGCCGATTTTCATGGAAACGAAGTTCCGGTCCCGTCATCGTCATCTCCAGCACAGCCGCATCACGGGAATTCCCAACCAGTGCATTGGCTGCTCTGGCTGCAAAGGTATCCATAACCCCGCCCGGATGAATTCCATACCGGCGAAATCCTGTCCTTCCTTCGTCCTGAACGGTGGATAACAAACCTGGGCGAATGACTTCAATACTCATCGTTCGCCCTCCTTTTGTTTCAGATACTCCTGCAGTGATATCGATGCAAAACGAACTCGATCCCCTGCTGCCAGCAGGATTGGTGGATTTTCCATCGGACGAAATAGCGCCAGCGGTGTGCGGCCGATGCACTGCCATCCCCCGGGGGTCGTTACCGGGTAAACTCCCGTTTGTTTGCCACCAATACCCACCGTTCCCGCTTCAACCCGAAGCCGAGGTGTAGATCGTCTGGGCGTAGCGATCTTCTCCGTTAATCCGCCCAAATAAGGAAAACCCGGCGCGAATCCGATCATGTGAACCAGGTAATCTCCGGATGTGTGAATAGCTATGACCTCATCTGGCGTAAGCCCATGCTCAGTAGCGACGTAATCCAGGTCAGGACCCAGTTCACCACCATAACATACAGGAATAATGATCGTTCTGGGTTGATCCAGCGTCACCTCTTCCATCTTGTTCAACTCATGAAGCAGCATCCCGCATACCTCGTGGTACGGGGAGATCAATGGATTATAGAACAGCGTGACTGATGCAAACGAAGGTAGCCACTCCATGATGCCCGGTAGTTGGCTCTTCTCCAGCAAAGCACATACCGACATCACCCTCCGGTGTACCGCTTCGGATATGGTGTCCCCACAACGGATCATAACCCCTGTTTCGCCCAGAGGAGACAGCACATCCTCAGTCCATAAATACGGCATTTCAGTCATGCTATCACCCTCCTTGTCCACAAGTTTATAATCCCTTGATCATTTTTTCTCCAAAGCCTGCAAAATAAGTGAACGAACAGCGGGAAAAGGCTCTGCGTCTTCTGTCCGTATGGCAAGATAAAGCGTCTGCAGAAAGACGCGCACATTCAATCTCATCTGGCTGATCTCCAGATGAGATTTCCCCTCCTTCTTATCGTTTGGATTCAGTGAATCGATCCAAGACGAAATATCGTTTTGCTCCAGCAGATTGCGACGAAGGATGGTGACCACTGCATGAGCAATCCTCTGATCCTCATCATGGATGTAGACTACACTTGATTCGGTAATTTTCACAGTGAGCGCATGCAAAAGCTCCCGCAAGGCTGCCCGCTCCATATAAGGCGACTGTGCAAGATCTTCAACCGCATCTGCCGCGTGTGCCGGGGCGTGCGCCCAGCCCTTATCATCGGTATAGCCACGAACATCTTTTTCACGCTCCAGATACGTAGTCAACCGATGATGAATAACCTCTATATCTTCCTTTTTCAGAAAAGGCCGCTGACGATCTACACTCAGAATTGGAGGCAGGAGCAGCACAGAGAAGGTTCGGGTAAACACACTGTCCGTACCTTGTTCTCCAATTCCATGAAAAAGGTGCTGATCATCCAGCGCCATCTGTAACAACTGACTAAGCTGTTCTTCCGTGAATACGCCCTGTCCAATCCAGGTCGCAAACGTAACGTAGATCAATTCATCCCGCAGAACCGGATCTGGACTGCCAATATGCTGCATCATATGCAGAGCCAGTTCGTAAGGATGTTCTACTTCATGGGTGGATAGATTAGCCGACTGAATATGCTGCAATTGCTGTCCATCTATCACAACTCCTTGGAGGAATCCAGATGTACGCTACAGTTGTATAGCTCACATTGCCAGGACTCCGTTTCCCAAGAAATCCGGGTAATCGACGTGTTGGACAGCTTTGCGCTCACATCAAGTTCAGGCACCAGACCTCGCAGTGTATTACGGAGAATAGCGCCATGGCTGACAACGATCACTCTTCCATTGGGATGCTGTCGTACAATATCTTCTATCGCGGCACTGCCCCGAATCGTACCTGCATCCGCAAGCTCCCGGCCCAAATCGAGATCACTCCAATCCGCTCCCCATTGAGCTACACGTTCAGCTTCGGTCGTACCCTCCACCTGCCCACCGCCCATTTCACGCAACCTAGGATCCAAATGAATCTCCTGTATTCCCAAACGATCTCCAATGATGCGAGCCGTCTCACTTGCACGCTCCAGGTCACTTGCATAGATGGCATCCCACGTTTCCTCACTCAGTCTTGCAGCAAGCAATAGCGCCTGTTCTCTTCCTTCCTGATCCAGCGGATTATCCGTCTGTCCCTGCGAACGTTTTTCCTTATTCCACGCCGTGCTTCCATGGCGAATCAATGCGATCTGTGTCATTGCTGTTCCTCACCTTTACCTTTTTCTATGCGCAATTCATCATCTGTAAAATGTTTTCGTGCCTTCGGCTTGGCAAATTTGCCACCATTATATTGGTCCGAACCATTTCTCGGAATGGAAAGACTGTTCCAAGAGGTTTCTTTGAGCATTTTGGCTGCATAGATAATCTGCCCCACATGATAGGGGTAATGCGCCAATTGCCGGATAATTGCTTCCATGACGGTATGTCCTTCATTGCGAATATATATAATATGAGACAGTTGCTCCGGTGTAAAAGAACGAATGGCTCCAAGTAGACAGTTCCAGCCTTCCTCCCATTTCGCGAGCAGCTCTTCCCGGGTCGAAATATCATTCACAAATTCCGCATCACGTTCACGCCATGGCTTTTCTCCATCGGTTGTCAGTACATCCGTCCAACGGGACAGCATATTGCCCCATAGATGCTTCACAATAACTGCAATGCTGTTGGCATCTTCATTCCAGGATTGAAATAGTTGCTCGGATTCCAGTTGCTCCATAGCCTTTTCCCCAAGCTGTTTGTAATATAAAAATTGCTTCTCGGCTGTATCCAGAAATACCTGATTCATATCCACACGTTCACAACCCTTCGCAAAATGTGTTTATTCAGGAAAAGAAAACGTCCCGTCCTCATTCGGTTCAAAGGAAATGACTTTCCGTACAGCATCCAAATTAAGTTCACCATAGATATGTGGAAATAGTTCATTCAACTCATACAGGTCCTCATACACCAGTTCCGGCTTTAAGGCCCTCTCATCAATGCCAATCAATAACAAATCCGTACGCCCTTGATAAAATTGAGCCGCTACCCATGGAATCTGTTCTTTAGTGGAACAATGAATGAAACCGTCCGTCTCCAGGCTATCCGGTGCATACACGCTCTGCTTGGATACCTGCTCCCATACCGCTTGGGAAATAATACTGTAGATCATTGTTCCGCCTCCTTCAATTTCTTCTATGTATCCTGTACGTCATTGGAAGTATTATAGATCATCCCGGATACGGGAGTACAATTTTTGATCTGTAAACACACCTTTGATCTTCAATTGTTTACGCAGCAAACCTTCATACGACATGCCCAGCTTCTCCATCACTCGTGCAGATCCGATGTTGCCTGCATTGCATTTCCCCTCCAGCCGATTGCAGTCCAGTTCCTGAAAACAGTATTCAACAATCGGCTGCATGGCTTCTGCTGCGAGGCCTTTGCCCCAACAACCTGCTAGCAATCGCGTACCCCAGTTCAGCACTTTGCATGGATTCATTCAGATGAAAAATGCCACCTCGCCCGATCAGCTTCCCTGTTCCCTTCAGAATAAAGGCCCATATATAGACCGTCTTCTTCTCATAATTGTCCAACACTCTTTGAATATAATGAACAGAGTCGTCCAACGTCTCATGGCAGTTCCACAGGCTTTGCTGACTCACTTTCGGATCGGAGGCAAACACAAAATAATCATCGAGGTCGTTGAGCGTAAGACGTCTAAGTACCAACCGCTCTGTCTCAAACTCGGGTGATTCCGCAAAAAGCTTATCTACATTCACGTAAGCCCACTCCCCATCATCTAGCCTTCTTATTTCTCAGGAAATATCGATCAATCCCATACACACACAGAATGCCGACAGCATACCTCAGCAGATCCATTACCAGAAATCCACGTCCCAAAATAAGCGCACCCAGCACCGTTGAACGCACTTCGTTCAGCCAAGGGGTCTGAATCATTTGCGAACATTCAACGGCCCAGCTAAAAATCAGGCTCACGATCAGCGCCAACTCTTTGCTGCGATTAATCCAAACCATGCGTACCCCAAAATAAATCATCGCTGCCCACAAGGCATCACCGAAATGTTCACGTACAAAATCCGGTAAAAGTTCACCAAAGTGTCTGGACGACAGTCCTGCCGCCATGGTTATGATCACTGCGATGAAATAAATCAGCCTCTCTTTGAAAAATGCCTTCATCATGGATCAAATGCCGTCATCAAGCACTTGTAGAATAAATTCCGTTTTGGCAGCGGTATACGCTTCTCTGTCGTCCTTATTCTCATCAGCAAGTTTAGCTTTCAAAGCCGCATAAACCTCTACCAGATCCGGCCGCTGTCTCAGCACATCCCGGAACTGGATTTGGCGATCCCAACGTTCCTCGCCTGGGCGCATCAGATGAAGATGTACAGCCCTCTTACCATCCTTCACTCTGACCCAGAAACGTCTATATTCCCGACCATCCAGTTCAGGCGGAACGTAGTTCCAGCCTACCGGATTCAGCTGATCGGCAATCAAGTCCATGTCCTCCCATGACTGCACCTCTCCCATCAAATCAATAATGGGCTTTGCGGGCAATCCCGGGATGGACGTGCTTCCGATATGTTCAAATTTATGAATATTGAGCTGCTGTAACAAGTCTCTAAGCTGGAGAATTTCATCCTGAGCCTGTAGGCCCCACATAGGGTTGGCTTCAACAATCTCTACCAATTCTGTCGCCCACGCAGGCCAATTTTCCGGTTGCAGATGATCTGTCATTCGGATGCTCCCTCCTTTGCAGGACTGAATTTCAATCGGTATTGTTCCAGGTACTTCGAATGGGCTCGTTTCTTCGTGTCCTCAATTGAAGAATTCAGTTTTCATCACATCCAATTTTTTATACTTAAAAGGGGCGTATGTCTACGCCCCATCTGTTTCTGTTCACGATGATGAAATGACCTCAATTGATATGCTTCATTCGTTGAAACTTTATTTTACCGTTACCGGTATGGTAACTTTTTTGTTGCCCCACTTGGCGGTAATGGATGTTTTGCCTTTACCTACGGCCACAATCTTGCCGCCCGTTACTGTGGCTACACTTGGTTTGGTGCTGCTCCATACAGCACTGCTCGTTACAATCGTGGTTTTGCCTGTATCATACTGCGCCATCACACTCAGTGTTGTACTTGCCTGTGGCGATAAGACGAGTGTTTTCTGGCCTGTGATCAGCTTTTTGAGCAAAGGAACAACGGTAACCTCTGCCTTTATTGTCTGATTTTGATAAGTCCCTGTCAAGGTGGCTTGTCCTTCGGTAAGTGTTTTGACTGTACCATTTTTTACGATGGCTACATTATTGTTGGAAGAGGTCCACGTTACCTGTTTCGAAAGATTAATTGTTTTCCCATTGGCATATGTACCGATTACCTTCAACGCTTTCGATTTCTTAATATTTAGCTGCATGACAGCAGGAGTTACTTCGACTTTGGTAATCTCGTCCGTGATCGCTACGGGAACTTTAACCGTCTCTGAGCCATATTTGCCTTGTAACAGCACTCTGCCAGGCGTGATTCCTTTGATTTTACCACTCTCCAGCACAGCGGAAGCACTCGATACCGTCCATACGATCTCGGATGTGACGTCTTCTTCCTTGCCGTTTGCACGCACAATGCTTACTTTAGGCAGAGTACTTTCACTACCTTTGACAAAATTATAGGAACTTGGCGAAGCTTTGATACTTTTAATTTTATCCTGAACCTTAACCAGCAATTGCGCTTTGGCACCATCTACCTGTGCATATATCGTTGCTTCTCCCGCTGCCACAGCCTTCACTTTGCCTTTTATAATGGTGGCAACAGCTTCGTTACTCGTGGACCATGTGACGCCACCCGTAACATCCTGCTTGTTATCAAACCCTTCAATAACTGCCATCACTTGAAGCGTAGTTGTCTGGGTCACACTCATCTGTTGCGGACTACTGTTGGTAATCTCGATGGATGTCACGTCACCCGTGGCTGCTAAGGCAAGCGAAGGAGCCAGTACTGCCAATACTAAAATAAAGGCCAGGGTGCCTCGTATTGCTAATTTCATTCCATTCATTGCAATCTTCATCTCCTGTAATCCAATATTTTACTTCTATTATATTATATCGGAAACTCATTACATAAAAGTGAATCATGTTGGAGCAGAATCGCGGATAAGAGGAACATTCGACATTTGTTACTTGCTACAGCCCTCCCCTGTATTCCGAAATAAGTAGAGGCATTCTTCAAGTCATTAGGACGTGACTGAAAAATGCCTCTTTATTTTAGAAGAAGAACGGAATTGTAATAGACTGCAATCCTAGTTTAATCCAATAAACGTTTTGAGATAATCAGGATAGATACGATGAGCAAAAAGAACATGACCAGCAGCAGTTCGGGAAATCTTTTATTCATGTTCAGCTCTTTCTACCGAAGAAACCGTTGTATGAATAAGCTGCAGAACCTTGTCAACGGCGTTGTCCGTTCCACTCGCCTTCATATGGCCCACCATATGATCTCTCTCCTTATATACAAGGTCAATATCTCGCAGGAATGTCTGAGAAGACAGCTCTTCTTCCTGGAGAACTCTTGCATAACCTCGCTCCTGAAAATACTTCGCGTTCAGCGTCTGTCCAACAAGAGATCCGCCGTTGGCATGGGGAATCAGGAGCATTGGCTTGCGCAGCAACAGCCACTCATGTAT
This sequence comes from Paenibacillus sp. GL_099_B, assembly GCF_057835695.1. Taxonomy (NCBI): domain Bacteria; kingdom Bacillati; phylum Bacillota; class Bacilli; order Caryophanales; family Paenibacillaceae; genus Paenibacillus; species Paenibacillus sp. GL_099_B. The sequence goes on along the minus strand of NZ_CM174430.1, from coordinate 466,232 downwards.
CGCATTGGAGCCAGCACGTGACACAACTATATCCGCCATAGCCATTAGATCCGCAAGTTCTTCATGCGCGTATTCAAATGCCTTGTAGCCTGCAAAATGTGGGAAGGATGAGTTCAATTTACCTGTACCACATATATGAATGATTTGATACCGCTTGAGCAGCTCTGGCAGTGTTTCAAGTACCATTTGATTAAGCTTTTCCGAACCCTGACTGCCACCCATAATTAACAGAATAGGTCTGTCGGAGACAAATCGGCAAAAATGAATCCCCCGTGCTCGGCTGCCAAGCTTCAACTCCTCCCGAATTACAGGACCCACGTACATCGTCTTGTCTGACGCCTTAGAGGAAGCGAATGTCGCTGTATCCATAAACGTAGTACACATCATTTGGGCGTATCGCCGTGACAGCCTGTTGGCCAGTCCCGGATGAAGATCCGGCTCCAGAATCAGCACCGGAACCCGATTCCACCCGGCACCCACTACAGCAGGAACAGCCACGAATCCCCCTAACGAAAAGCATACATGTGGTTTAATTCGTAAAATGAGCAGATAAGCCTGCAGCACTCCAAGTATAATTTTGAACACATCGGAAATATTCGCCCACGCCCAATATCTTCTCAGCTTTCCTGTTGCAACCGCATGATAATGAACAGCCGGGATTTTGCCGATTAATTGGCGCTCGATGCCATGCTTGGAACCGATATAATGAATTTCCCATTGCTCCTGAAGCAATCTGGAGATCAGAATGAGATTGGCTGTCACATGACCGGCGGAGCCGCCTCCTGTAAATATGATCCTCCGCTTGAACACAGAAATCCCCCTCTCCACAGCATATCGCGAACCTCTGCCTTGCTCATGATGACATCTTCCGAATGATATCCTCTGCCAGGAAGAACAGATGTCTCACAACCCTCTTTATCCGTTAATTTGGGAGAAGAGGAGGCGGTGACAACAAAGTAGGACTTCTCCTCTTCCACTTCACTAACGTTTTCCCAATCTGAAATCAGCGTTTCATAAAGCCGTTCTCCCGGACGGGCACCGATGAATTGTATCGGAACATGCATTTGCCCAGCATCCTCTGCCAAAACCTGTGCGATATCCGTTATTTTGCAGGAGGGCATTCGAGGCACAATAATCTCGCCGCCCTCGCATTGCTCCATGGCCGACAGGAGAATTTCCACGGCGTCTCCAAGGGGAAGAAAAAAACGTGTCATTCTGGAATCGGTAACGCTGAGTGGTTGCTTCAACTCAAGCTGGCGTTTGAATAACGGTACTACGCTACCCGTGGATCCAAGAACATTCCCGCTTCGTACACAAGCAAAGCTTGTAGCGGAACGGCTGTCAGCTAATAAGATCAATTTTTCCCCGATGGCTTTGGTCATCCCGTACATGCTGGAAGGATTCGCTGCTTTGTCCGTAGAGACATATACTACCTTCCGCACGCCGTTCTCGATTGCAGCATCAATCACGTTCTGCGTTCCGATTATATTGGTTTTGACCGCACAATCCGGTTGGTCCTCGCAGACCGGAACATGTTTAAGCGCCGCAAGATGAAAGACATAATCTACATCCTTGCAGGCACCTGCAAGCTCCCATCGATCTCTGATATCCCCCAGTACAAACTTCACTCTCGGGTCAGAGATGGCTTGTCTCATTTGAGCCTGAAGCGATTCATTTCGTGAGAAAATACGAACCTCTTTCGGCTCCTGAACGAGTAATTGTTTGACCAACTCTTCTCCCCATGAGCCTGTGCCTCCCGTTATTAAAAAGGTTTTATTGAACATCGGATATCCCTCCATGAATTAAGTTCTGATTTGGTGATAGGCCTATCCTAAGGCAATTGTGTTACATCAGTATGACAGGGGAACAATCGGCTTTTCCCCAACGTGAACAAGCTCTAATTCAGGTTGCTTCTCACACAAAAAAACCACCATTTGCATGGCGGCTCCTTAGTTAACGTTGTATTAAAGGTAAAGAAAAATAAAACATAACTTCTCCATCGGCTGCTCTAAGGCCATAGTCGGCATGGTGATTCTCCAGAATCGTCCGGGCAATAGACAAGCCTAGTCCCGTCCCGCTAAACTTTTTGCTGCGCGAACTATCCATTACATAGAAGGGCTCCCATACCTGATCCCACTGTTCATGCTCTTCCTTATCCGTTTCATTGGCGATACCGAAATGTGCCGCTTCCCCTTTCAGTTCAAGTGTAATGGTTATTCGGTCACCGCTTGTATATTTCACCGCGTTGGTCATCCAATTGTGCAGAACAGACTCCAGCTTCCGTCGATCAGCCAGCACCCAGGTCTCGGCAGTCCAATGATCCCCCACTTCCACATGCAAGCCATGCTGCTGAAATACGGTTTCATAGGTATGAAGGGTCTCCGTGAGCAATTGACGAAGATCAACGGGTTCAAAATCGTATACTTCGGCCTGCAGACGGGATAACTTCAACAGACGGTCAATTAAACCAGCCAGCTCTTCGCTCTGTTGCTGGATTACTCCAGCATAGGTTCCGTCATCCAGGCCATCCTGAATACCAGAGGCATAGACTCGAATCAGGGAGAGCGGAGTTTTCAATTCATGCGAGATATCCGAGATGAACGTTCGCAGGTTAGCGTTTTTTATTTCCAGAGAATGTTGCGCCTGCTGCAATTTGTCGCTCATCACATTGATACTGCGCCCTAAAGACTCAATCTCATCACCTGTCTTTATATCCACCTTTGTAAACGATAAATTGGAAATGGCTTCAGCCGTTTCGCTTAGCTTTGCGAGCGGTTTAACGATCCGGGCGGTATATAGCACTGAAAGCAGGATAAGCAATAGCAGCATACCGAGCCATATGTACGCGTTGAACTGATTAATAATTCGAATCGTCTCCGATGAATGGGAGATGGATTCGCCGACAGCAAACACGGAATCCCCCACCTTCACAAAGTTCACGAGAAAGCTTGATTTCAGCTTGGTCTGATCATAGAATTTATTAACCCGGGCACCCTCACGCAGCGCAGAGATACTCTCTTCTGTCAGCCAAAATTTACTAAGGGCAATTCCCTTGCGGTTATATTGAAATAACAATTGATCGTTAATATCATTCACACTATCCTTCAACGATGCATAAGCGATAGCGACCTCGTATTGCGTTTCAAGGCTCTCAATCCGTGATATTGGAACGCCATGTTCTGAAGCAGAGATTTCAGTCGTTAACTCGGCCAACTTCTGCTTTTTCTGATACAAAAAATAGCTAGGCAGGAAAAACGTATTGACGATAAAGGATAAGAAGAAGACAACACACAATGCACTGATAATGCGCACGAGCAGTTTACGGGTCAGTTTACTCATCTTGATCCTCTAGGCAATAACCCATTCCCCGGTACGTTTTGATCGAATCTTCTCCAATTTTCTCACGCAGTCTGCGGATATGTGTGTCTACAGTACGCTCCTCGCCGAAGTAATCGAAACCCCACACTTGATCCAGCAGAATTTTACGGGTCACAATCTGCCCCTTATTCATTCCCAGAACCTTCATTAATTCGAATTCCTTATGGGTAGCCCCTACATCCACTCCACAACGATAGATCTTCTGGCCTTCCAGATCCACGGTCAGTTCTCCCACAATAATCTTGGAGGAAAGTTGCAGCAGCTTCTTTACACGCAATAGCAGGATACGCGAGTCAAACGGCTTGCGCAGATAATCATCCGCCCCGGCCTTCAAGGCAACAAACTCATCATCCGATTCCCCTTTGGCTGTCAGCAGCAGTACCTTCGCCCGACTCGTACGCTTGATTTCCCGACATACCTCGACACCGCTGTGTCCTGGCATCATCCAATCCAAAACCGCCAAATCGATTTGATTATTATAGAAGAGATTCAGGGCTGCTTCCCCATCCTCGGCTAAAAACACTTGAAAGCCCTCTTTAACGAAATAGGCTTTTAATATTTGCAGCATCAGCGGCTCATCATCCGCGAGTAGCAGGTTCATATCTGCGCCTCCTTTCCAAACTGGATTCTACTATACAATCTGTACGTTACAGCTGTGTGACATACCCATCTGGTTTGGCCATTTCCCACATCCCTATACTGCGGCCTCCGTAACATAAAAGCGCTGAACACTCTTCACTGGTCCCAACATCACAGGCAAAACAAAAATGAACCCCCACAGGGGTTCATTTTTCACTTCTCAACGCAGCTTGTAATCCTTTATATCTCTTCATCTTCATGCGGCAAAACCAAATATTCAGCACCGCCCATATAGGGCTGAAGTGCGGCTGGAATACGAATGCTTCCATCCGCCTGCTGATGATTCTCCAGCAATGGGATCAGTATGCGTGGCGAAGCCACAGCCGTATTGTTCAACGTATGGCAGTATGCAAGCTTACCTTGGGCATCGCGACAACGAATATTCGAACGCCGAGCTTGGAAGTCATGCAGATTCGACGACGAATGTGTCTCCCCGTACGCATTGCGGCTTGGCATCCAAGTCTCAATATCGTACTGTTTGTACGTTTTCTGCGACATATCCCCTGTACACACAGCTACCACACGATAAGGCAGTTCCAGCAATTGCAGTAATTCTTCGGCGTGTCCCGTAATTTCCTGCAGCATTCGCTCCGATTCTTTGGCATCCGGTGCACAGATAATGACTTGTTCCACTTTGGCAAATTGATGCACCCGGTACAATCCGCGTACATCCCGCCCGCCTGAGCCAACCTCACTGCGGAAACATGTCGATGTGGCAGCTAGCTTGATTGGCTCCTGTACATCCACAATCTCATCCGCATAATACGAAACCAGCGGCACTTCCGATGTTCCCACCAGCCACTTGTTCTCGCCTTGCAATTCATAGACCTGATCTCGTCCTGTGGGGAAGAACCCCGTGTTCAAGAGCGTATTCTCCCTCACCATCAGAGGAACTTCCATTGGCATAAATCCATGCTTCAGCAGCAGATCAAGCGCAAGTTGCTGTACAGCCCGGTGCAGGAGCAGCCCTGCTCCTTTGAGCACATAGCTTCGTGTTCCGCCGATTTTCACCCCACGTGGAATGTCGATTAGATCATGCCGTTCACCAAGATCCACGTGATCCTTGGCCTCATAATCGAATACCGGCAGCTCACCCACACGTCTCAGCTCCACATTATCCTCATCCGATGCACCCATTGGCGTGTCCGGCGATACAACATTGGGTACCAACCATTGCAGCCTTGTCACTTCCTCTTGCACAACGGCAAGCTTGGCTTCAACTTGCTCTAACTGACCATTCAGCTGTTTCACCTGTTCCCTTAAACCCTCGGCTTGTTCACGCTCACCGGCTTGCATCAGTCTGCCGATATCCGCAGATAACGAATTACGTACTCTACGCCCTTCTTCCGTTTCCAGTAAAAGAGCTCTGCGCTCCTCGTCCCGTTCCAACAATTCACGAATACTGATATCCATTCTCTTGCCGACTGCTGCAGCTTGCACCTCTTCTGCATGCTCCCGAATCCACTTCATTTCCAACATGGTCACCGTCTCCTTTGGCTGTAAAAATACAAAGAGCGCCCTCATCCCTTGGGACGAGGAGCGCTCTGCTCGCGGTGCCACCCAACTTGCCAAACCAGAATATTCTGGTTCAGCCTCTTGGTCCGCGATAACGGGCGGTTCCGGTTAACTTGGGGAATGGTTCGCTCCCCTGGCGAAAACGCCTCCGAGTTGGATGCTCTTCAACGGCATGGTCCGATCTGTAATTGTTGTTTTTCAGTATATACGAACTTTAGTCTCCATTGCAAGTTATCCGTGCACACCCTTACATGTCCTGTTATGATAGAGATTGTTTGTTTTTAGGAAATGCTCCTGAATGGCAGACTTACTACATAACATAATATCTAGAAGGAGTTTTTCTTCATGAAAAAATTGCTTTGGATTGGATGCTTGTCCTATTTCCTCATAGGACTTGCCCACGTGGTTCTCGGCTCCATCCTGCCCGTTGCCCTTGAACATTATGGCAAGGATTATAGTCAGGGAGGCACACTAATATTTGCCCAATTTGCCGGGTTCCTGGGTGGTGTACTGTTATCTCCGTGGTTGAATAAACGCTTTGGTAAGCGAGGGGGCCTATTAATTGCCGCAGCTCTGCTCTGCATTGCAGAGTTATCCTATATGCTGCTGCCTCCTTGGGGCTGGATGTTCGTCATTGCACCTGCAGCTGGATTCGGATTCGGCATGATCGAAGCTGTCATCGGTACAATCATCATTGCTGCAATTAAAGATAATACGGCGGTTGCCATGAGCCGACTTGAAGTGTTATTTGGTATCGGCGCCATGGTCATGCCGCTCATTGCCAGCGGTCTGATTTCTGCCGGGTACTGGCGCATGTCGTTCCTCGTGGTTGCCGTCTGTGCAGCGATGACTTTTATCTTCTGGGCCAAAAGTTCATTCGGTGAGCTGGACAACGAGCTGAGTCGACGCAGCTCAGACCAGACTCCTGTACACACTCACGCTGCTGAATCACCAAATGGAACGAATCCTGAAGACATTAAACCAACTCGTTCAACTTATCACGTCCGTAATTTGGCTCTTCTGTCTTTATTTGTTTTATTTTTCTTTCTCTATGTCGGCACTGAAATGAGCCTTGCCAACTTCATGCCAGCCATTCTGATTGAGAAAATGAACATGAAGGAAGCAGGTGCTGCACTTAGTGTCACCTGCTTCTGGATCGCCATGTCTGTTGGACGACTTTTTGCCGGATATATTGCGGAGAAATTCCAATATCGCGTCTACGTTCTGTACAGTTGCCTTGCAGCAGTTGTACTGCTGATGATCTTTCCTTTTACCAACCAGATCTGGTCGGCATTTCTGATCATTCTGTTACTCGGGCTTGCACTATCGGGCGTGTTCTCCATTGCCCTCGTCTTCGCCAGCAAAATGCTGCCTGGAACAGAAGAATCAACGCCCAGCATCCTGATTGCATCAGGTGGTGTTGGCGGTGCCATTCTGCCTTTGGTTACAGGCTGGAGTTTGGACCATCTGGAAGTGAACCAGTCGGCCTGGATGCTTGCCATTTTTGCAGTCGGTCTGCTCATTATCAGCATGATCGCCTATCAATGGCAGCGCAGACATACTGTGAGTTCAGCATCGTAACATCTACCGAACAAAAGATAAATTAAATTCAATTAATCATAGCGGTAAAAAGTTAGGCTTCGTAGCGTGAATGCTACGAGGCCTTTTTGATTTAAAAATGAACAATTACTTCTTTATCTTAGAGCAGTGGACGATTGCCCAGGAAATACTTTCAGCTGCTCTAAATCGGTACTAACGTTATTTAGGTTGAAGGGACTACATTCCCTTTATCCTTAATGAATTTACCGAATACATATCGAACGAGTGGTCCCAGAATAATAATTTGGTAAGGAAGCGCCAGGCTGAAATTACGAGCAATCGTATGAAGATACGTACTAAGTATGGATGCTCCATTCAACTGATTCGCAAGATAAGCGGAAATCATTCCGTACAAGGACATAATCAGAACCATCCCAATGACCATGAAAAATGACATAGCGAGCACGCCCAAAATTTTATTGGATTTGTCAAAAGGTAAGGAAAATGCAATTTTTCTCGCTACAGGTCCAACAATGAAGGACTCCACCAGGAACGCAATGATAAAACACAATATGAATTGAAGCAGTATATCTAGCGCGGACATCTTGCTCAATAACCCATTGTGCCATAAATTGAAAGTCATCATGACGACGACCATCCCTGTGCACATCATCATTCCAAAAATAATCTGTTCTTTCTTCGTTGTTGGCAAATCTCTCATCCTCTCTGTTTACCTTCGTAATTATAGAGATAATGAACCCCTCCTCATAAGTGAACATTCTGTGAACAATTATAATTTTTCCAAATTAAAATCTTATTTGACAACCTCGTGGTACAGCCCTATCATATCCCTTAAAATGGTAGAAAATATTCGCTACATATTAAGGAGGATTTTGATTATGAGTTTTCAAAAGCGCATTGACCACGTCGGCATTGCCGTTCGTGATCTGGAGACCACGCTGCGTTTCTATACGGAGATTGTTGGTCTTGAATTGAAAGACCGGGTAACCCATACCAACGGTGTCATTCAGCTCGCCTTTCTTGGCTTCAACGGAAGCGATGAGACCGAGATTGAGTTGATTCAGGGATACAGCGACAAGCTGCCTTCCGAAGGTACGGTGCACCATTTTGCCATCCATGTCGATGACCTTGAGTCTGAGTACAACCGCATTAAGGCAACTGAGGCCGAGTTTATTGATGGAGAGATGATTACACTGCCTAACGGTTACCGTTATTTCTTCATCTATGGACCTGAAAAGGAATGGATTGAGTTCTTCCAGCGCTAAGAATTGGAGCTGATTTATGAACATTTTAATTACCGGCGCAGCCGGAAAAATTGGACGTGACTTGTCCCAACACTTGTCAGAAGCATTTCACCTGCGACTTACGGATTTGAATATCGACAGACTGCATACGTATCAAGGGACAAGCCATGAGATTATGACACTGGATGTGACAGATCCTGAAGCCTGTCAGCACGCTTGCGAAGGCATGGATGTGGTTGTACATCTGGCGGGAGATCCTTCCCCGCATGCCGGATTCTATGAATCGTTGTTGGACATCAATATTAAGGGTACATTTAATGTATTCCGTGCAGCAAAGGACCAAGGTGTACGAAGAGTCATTCTGGCAAGCAGTGCACAGACGATCGAGGGGTATCCCATTGATGCTCAAGTCTATCCGGACATGCCGACACGCCCACGGAATTTGTACGGAGTTAGCAAATGTTTTGGTGAATCGCTCGCTTCCTATTTTGCGTATACCGAAGGTTTACAAAGTGTAGCAGTACGTATAGGTGCATATGATGATTTTCAACCAGATGGACCCGCACTGGAGGCAAGGGATATGAGCGCGTATATTAGTCCGGCTGACTTGTGTGATTTGATGTTCAAAGCAATTACAGCTACAGATCTGGAGCCCTTCACCATACTGCATGGGATCTCGAATAATCGGTTTAAACGATTGAATCTCGAAGCGACTCAGAAACAGGTAGGATATGACCCGAAATCCGATGCTTTTGCACTCAGTCAGATTTCCTTATATGATTCGCCACGATAATTATTGAAAATCACACATCTAGAGAGGTCGTTATACACATGTATAATGGCCTCTTTGATTCATTCATACGTCCCCCTATCCAGTTCCTGACTGGACATGCATGGGCCTCTGGCCTATAATTACACCTAGTAATGCCCGTAACTTCATAGTTTCCCAGGGGAGTCGGAATAGGCCGGCTGAGAGTGTATCCCACCAAGATACTGACCCTTAGACCTGATCTGGATCATGCCAGCGTAGGAATCGGAGTATATCGAATTGGCCCAGCCTCTTTGCTGAGTGCCACATCTCTAACGCCTGCACGCGTCCCGGATTAACGGGGCGCTTTTTTAATGTTCTTTTATATAGCCAGAGAGCTAAAAAAAGTGACGTCATCCGGATCATAGCTAGTATAAATCTGCTGATTTATGCAAGAAGCTTGGATATGAAGCCAAGGAGTACCCCGCGCCACTGGCCGGACAACATGAAGGAGAGAAATGAAGATGAGATGGCGTAAAATGATGGGCCTAATGCTCTTGTGCGTACTACTAGTGGCTGTGGCCGCATGTGGCGGCAAAGAAGCTGCACCTTCAGGAGAAAATGGCAGCAGCAACACCGAAAACAGCAATGAAGGTGACAACGCAGCCCTCAAAGACATTAAAGTGGTGCTGGACTGGACACCAAATACGAATCATACCGGCCTGTATGCGGCCGTAGATCAAGGTTTTTACAAAGCCGAAGGCTTAAATGTCGAGATTGTACAGCCAGGTGCCGGAGGCGCGGATACGATGGTAGCTTCGAACGAAGTGCCTTTTGGCGTAAGTTATCAGGAGAGTGTAACCCAGGCCCGCACACAGGGCGTACCGCTCGTGTCCATCGCTGCAGTCATTCAGCATAACACGTCCGGATTTGCCGCTCCGGCGGATCGGAACATCAAATCTCCCAAAGATTTTGAAGGCAAAACCTATGGTGGCTGGGGCTCCCCGGTAGAAGAAGCTGTGATGCAGTCCATTATGGAAGGCGAAGGCGCCGATGTATCCAAAGTAAAAAATATTAGCATGGGCGATGCAGACTTCTTCACCGCTGTGAAACGCGATATCGACTTTGCCTGGATTTTCTACGCATGGACGGGCATTGAAGCCGAACTGCGCGGCGAACCGATCGACATGCTATATGTGAAGGATTATTCCGAAGCATTGGACTACTACACACCTGTACTTGTTACCAATGAAAAGACGATTCAGAACGATCCCGAGCTGGTTAAAGCGTTCTTGAAAGCGACTTCCGAAGGATATCAATACGCGATTGAACATCCCGAAGACGCTGCCAACATTCTGATCAAGGCCGTACCGGATCTGGATAAGGATCTTGTACTCGCAAGCCAAAAGTGGCTGAGTCCAAAATATCAGGATGACGCACCGCGCTGGGGTGAGCAAAAGCAGGAAGTATGGCAGAACTACACGGATTGGATGTTTAGCAAAAAGCTGCTCGATGAGCAGGTAGATGTATCCAAAGCATATACAAACGAATTTCTACCCCAATAAAAATTGTTTGAGTTTAACTTTTTTTTACACCAGAACGAAGAGTGCAGAACCCATCTGAAGAAGCGAAGCGCTCACCTTTATCCCCGGATTTCCTCCGTTAAAATTCGTTAAAGAAATCCGGGGATAACAGTGATCGGAAGAGGGTACTGCAATCGAAGTGGTAAAGTGTAAAGCTGGTTTAAATCATGCAATTTAACTCGAAAGGAAAAGTGATCTTTCATGGCAAGCACACTACTTAGCATTCAAGTCATTCCCAAAACGCCAAATGGCGAAAATTCCTATCCTTATGTTGATCGTGCGATTGAAGTTATTCAGCAGTCCGGCTTGAAATATCAGGTTAATCCTCTGGATACCACGATGGAGGGAGAACTGGAGGAACTGCTGGAGGTTGTCCGCAAAATGCACGAAGTTCTCGTGGAAGCCGGCAGTCCGAGCATCATCTCACAGATCAAGATCGCCCATAGCCCAAGCGGCTTCAGCATGGACACCCTAACGGAGAAATATCGCTAATGCATGCCTATTGGAAAAGCGTATGGCCGCCCTTTGTGGCGGTTATTCTCTTTATAGCGATATGGCAGGGAGCCGTCTCCCTGTTCCATATTGAGAAATGGATGCTGCCTGCGCCTTCGGACATCGCCCATGAAGCAGCGTCCCAGGCCGAGCGACTTGGCATGCATGCATGGGCAACAATCCAGCTGACATTGATAGGGTTTGCAGCAGGTACGCTCGTGGGATTACTGATTGCGATGGTGCTGCATTTGATTCCATTTTTGAAATCTGCACTCTATCCATTACTTATTCTTAGTCAAAATATACCGACCATTGCGCTTGCTCCACTCTTGCTGATCTGGTTCGGATTTGGGCTGCTGCCCAAACTGATTACCATCATCCTGGTCTGCTTCTTCCCGGTAGCTGTAGCTGCCATGGACGGATTGACCCGCACCGATGCGGCGATGATGAACTATATGCGCATGGCTGGTGCAAAACGCGGCCAAATTTTCTGGAAGCTCGAACTTCCTCATGCATTGCCTTCGGTGTTCTCGGGGATTAAAATTGCCGCTACGTACAGCGTCATGGGTGCGATTATCGCCGAATGGATCGGTGCAGATAAGGGCATCGGCTATTATATGATGCTGCAAAAATCAGCCTATCGGACGGATCGTCTTTTCGTGGCAATCATGATTATTGTGGCACTGAGTTTGCTGCTCTTCCTGCTCATTGCGCTACTGGAGAAGCTGCTCGTACGCTGGCGTCCACAAAAGCGATTACTTTGAAATATGCACCATATAAAGGTTAGGAAGTGATGACAAGATGACACCCGAACACAACGAGCGGGTAGCTGCTGCGCCGGATGAAGGTGCAACCACTCCAACGAGTAGCGGAAGTCCTGAGTATGGAGCCGCGACCTTACCTGCACATCATTCATCGCCAGCGTTGGAAGTATTAAACGTGAATGCTTCGTTCCGAGAGCGACGCAGCACATTGCCCGTTCTGGATGGCCTGTCCCTGACCGTGGAACAAGGAGAATTCGTAGCCATCGTCGGTCCTTCCGGCTGTGGCAAAAGCACCCTGTTTCACATCATCGGCGGTCTGCTGAAACCTCAGGAGGGCCAAATCCTGATGAATGGTCAGGATGTCACCGGACAACGCGGCAAGATTAGCTATATGCCGCAGCAGCCTGCCCTCTTCCCATGGCGTACCATTGAGGACAATGTGCTGCTTGCAGGTGAAGTGTCTGCGGATGCACCACCCCGAGCAGAGGCGCTTGCAGATGCCCGGAAGTGGCTGAGCAGTGTCGGACTGGCTGGGTTCGAACAAGCCTATCCGCATATGTTATCGGGCGGCATGCAGCAGCGGGTTGCCTTTCTGCGCGCCCTGCTCAGTCCGCAGGAGCTGATGCTGCTAGACGAACCTTTTAGTGCGCTGGATGCACTGACCCGCAGCGACATGCAGCGCTGGCTGCTCGATATCTGGGAACAGAACCGCCGCTCGGTGCTGTTCATTACGCATAATATCGAGGAAGCATTATTACTTGCTGACCGTATCTATGTCCTATCAAATCGACCTGCAGCTGTACTTCACGAGGTCGATGTTCCCTTTGATCGTCCACGTCGCGAAGCGATCACGGAGGAATCTGCTTTTCTTGAACGGAAACGGCAGATTTCCCAGTGGATGAGAGAAGAACAGCAGAAAACCCGCCTATCTAAATAGTGCGGGTTTTTGAGTTGTTTTTTCCCTAAAATGGGTGATCCAAGACAAACTACCCTGCGTATCATTGGTAAAAGACAAAAAGGAGGGGTCCATCCATGCAATCAACCGCTTTTGCACCCTTGGTCGATGCCCATCTTCACCTGGACAAATATACACCTGAAGAACAACGTGAGATGCTGCATTCCTTCCCATCCCAGCAGGTTGAGGCTGTCATCGCCGTTTCCATGAATCTAGCTTCTGCCCAGACCAACTTGGAACTAGCTTCACAATACCCTCGTACCGTATATCCAGCCTTTGGGTTCCATCCCGAGCAGCCCCTGCCTTCCCTGGCAGAGCAGAATCTGTTCTTCGAATGGATCGAAAAGCATATGGGACAAGCCACAGCGATTGGGGAAGTTGGATTGCCCTATTACAACCGACAGGAAGCCGAACAGGCAGGACAGTACTTTGATCAGAGCGGCTATATCGATCTGTTGGAGCGATTTATCCAGCTAGCGAAACGGCACGGTAAACCGATTGTTCTGCACGCTGTATACGAGGATGCCGATATCGCCTGTGACCTGCTGGAGCAATATCATCATCGCCGGGCTCACTTTCACTGGTTCAAAGGTTCCAAGCGGACCATCCAGCGAATGGCTGACAACGGATACTTCGTCTCATTTACACCTGATATCATATACGAAGAGGAAATTCGCGAATTAGCTCGCCAGTATCCTTCCGAGCAGGTTATGGCAGAGACCGATGGACCTTGGCCTTTCGAGGGACCTTTTCAGGGAAGAATGACGCATCCAGCCATGACCAGACAGGTCATTCAAGCGTGGAGTGAAGTGACCGGTATGGGAACGGAGCGGGCTGCGCGTCTCTTTTATCAGAATACGAAACGCTTCTACGGCCTTCCTTAGACGTATTCGTATGATAAAGCACCAAAAAAAGAAGTCAGTTGGCATCTGCCAAACTGACTTCTTTTGTATTTACCTTAACGTTTCAAGAATCCTTTGCCTTCGAGGAATGGCTTCATCTGTAGACGTACCGGCTCTGTGAGACGTTTCGCCATCATTTCGGACCACGGTGTAGAGCGTTCCCCTTGGGTGCGCTCCTTCATGTATGCAGCAGTCGTTTCGTCATAGCTCTCGACGCCTTTGAGGGTCTGCTCGGCGTTATAGCGGCCATGGTGTAAGACCGCATCCAGCGGTAGACGCGGACGAATACCCGTCTCCTGATCAGCAACACCAATGCACATACCATATACTGGATAGACGCCGTCAGGCAAGCCCAATACTTCGCTCACTTCCTCAATGCGGTTGCGCAGCCCGCCAATATATACAATTCCGAAACCCAGTGACTCTGCTGCAAGTGCAGCATTTTGCGATGCGAGTGCAACATCGATTGTCGCCACCATAAAGTTTTCAGTGGAGTCCTCATAGGATTCTTTTTCAGGCAAATGACGCTTGGCAGCATCACTCAGGCGATAAAGGTCAGCACACCATACGAGAAACACAGGGCATTCATTGACGTAAGACTGATTGCCTGCCAATTCAGCCAATTTGGCCTTCTGCTCCTGTTCGGTAACAGCAATTATAGTATAGGCCTGCACACTACTTGAAGAGGAAGCCATCTGCCCGGCCGCCACGATTGCTGCCAGCTGCTCCTCACTTACCGGGTCTGGCTTGAATTTCCGCACAGAGCGGTGCTGCATCATCAATTCAATGGTTTCGTTCATTGCTATTCACTCCCAATCCTCGTAGTACAAATTCAATGGTCTGCTCGGCCAGCTCATCTGTGTTCATGTCCTGATAGTCAAAGCTGAATCGTGAGTTCTTGGCCCGTTTGTGCGCCAAAGCCACACCCATGACCTGAAGCATCGCATAAGATACGGACTCGATCTGAAACACGCCCTGCTCCTTGCCTTCTTGCAGCAGTTCCCTCACTTTGGTCCAGACGGGGTCCAGAAAACGAAACACGGTATCTGTGCGATGGGTACGCAGTGTAATTTCAAGCTGCACAATATCGCTCATCTCCCGGTCCGTCATCGTGAATTTTACGACTTCACCTATGATTCGTCGGATACCCTCCACAGGGGAGGACATGGACTCTTCAGCCAACTCATTCATCATATGATCAGGAAAAAAGTGCTCAAATAATGCTTCAAACACCTTTTCTTTTCCGCCAAAATGATACGAGACCAGCGATACATTCGCACCCGCCTCATCACAGATTTGACGAACACTTGTCCCGTCATACCCCTGCTGTGCAAAAAGCTTCTTGGCTGCAAGCAAAATCCTCGTTTTTATATCCAATTCCGGTTCCGTCATTCCGTCCGCTCCTCTTGTCCGTTCTATTCATTTGCTCCAGCTCACCGGGCTGCAGCGAGACTACTCTATCGTTTCATTATGAAAGTTTGTGCATCAAAGCGCAAGGTGTGCCGCCTGTGGTCCTGCAAAGCTAGCTACCTCAACCTACTATTAAACCAAGCACCCCGGTGAAAATCACCGGGGTGCTTGATCATATCCTATGAAGAACAACCATTACGTCTGCAATATTAGCTGTTCATTTGAGCCGGACTTGGTGCCCCAGCTGGCATGCGTTGTTTTTTCAACGACGTCACCACCAGGGAGAGGGCTACAGCAACCAGCAATACAATGGCAATTGAGCCAGCAGCGGATTGAACTCCAGGTCCACCCAGTTGAGCGCTCAGAACACCTTGAACGGCATATGTGGCAGGCAGATACTGACCAATACCACTGTAGAAACTGTTCAGCAATTCACGTGGCACCATTGCACCGGAAGATACCAGTTGCAGCGACAGTGAAATGATGTTGAACAAGCTTCCCGCTGGTCCAAAGCAGATCAGGAAGAACTGGGAGAAGAACATGAATGTGCAGAGGAACAACGCCTGGAACAACCAGAATGCGATAAATCCTTGCTCGATCTGTCCGCCCAGCGACACAATCAGTGATGATCCCAGCAGGGAAACCACAAGAGCAGACCCCAGATTAATGACTACTCTGGCACCGAACAATGTCCAGCGGGAGTGAGTAGCCGACAGCATTCCCATCGCTGTCTGCAGGTTCATACCCATAATCATGGCTCCCACATAAGAAGCGAGTACCATCATCATCGGCACCATCTGGTTGTTCATTCCGTTAACCGGATTAATGGAAGTAGTTGGACCTTCAACGCGGGTAGTCAGGTTGGCAGCAGCTTCAGCTGCCTGATCTGCAGGCGCTCCGGAAGCCGTCAACACAGCTTGCACACCTTGAGCGGTTGCTTGCTTGTTAATCGTGTTCGTCACGCTTTGCGATACGCCTTGCATCATGCTTTTGATCGTAACCGGGTTCGCCTCGTTAATAGTGTACTTGATTTCGGCAGTGGAACCGGCTGTCTGAATCAGCTCGTTAAACCCTGCAGGAATATTCAGTACCATATGAATCTTGCGATGGTTTAACTGGTCAAGTGCTTCAGTAGCACTCAGATTAGTTACGGTATGAAAAGGAAGCGTCTCAGCCATACGATCTGCGATCCCCTTGGACTGCTCTCCATCCTCATTGACAACGGCAACCGTCAATTCATTCATCCGGTCATTCACTCCGGAATATGCTGTCATCCAGATCACGCTGAAGATCACTTGGAACATAAGTGCCGTCACGATCCCCACAATTACTGGCGGTTTTTTCAACAATATACGTAAAGCCTGCAACATAAATGATGTCCTCCATTACTAATTAGTTCGAATTTGATGTAAACGATTGTTTAAATCAAACGATCGTTTTAAATTTTAAGTCTATATATCTATATTGTCAATCTATTTCTGAAAGGTTCAGAAAGATAAAGATGTGTTTCGCAAACAATGAATTCCATTTCATAAGAGGACATCACTCCACATGCTCACCTCTGTTAACAAGGAAAGGACAATTCCCTTAACATATCTCAGACATCTTCCCTTAACAAAAAAAAAGCATGGTCCGCCGTAGCGGACCGCACCCTATGCTTACTCTTGAGCATAATGAAAAGTTGAACCACGTCCATTAATGTTCATCAGTCATTGCTTTTTAGTTTCATTCGTTGCAGACGCAGCGAATTCAGTACAACCGACACAGAGCTGAACGCCATGGCCGCTCCTGCCAACCAAGGAGCGAGGAAGCCCACTGCTGCAATTGGAATACCAATCACGTTATAACCAAGTGCCCAGAACAGGTTCTGCTTGATATTGCCCATGGTGCGCCGGCTCATCTCGATCGCATCTGCAATACTGTTCAGATCGCCGCGCATTAGCGTAATATCCGCTGCTTCCATCGCTACATCGGTTCCGGTTCCAATGGCCATACCAATATCGGCTGTAGCAAGGGCCGGAGCATCGTTGATTCCATCCCCAACCATCGCTACCTTAATGCCACTCTCCTGAAGCTTTTTCACTTCTGCGGCTTTACCCTCTGGCAATACCTCAGCCAGAACTTTATTGATTCCGGCTTGCTCCGCTACAGCACGAGCTGTCCGCTCATTGTCTCCCGTAATCATGATGACATCGATCCCCATAGCATGTAGCCGCTGAATGGCTTCCCGTGAAGTTTCCTTGATGGTGTCAGCCACGGCAACAACCCCAGCCCATTGTCCGTCTACCGCGACCAGCATCGCTGTGCGCCCTTGTTCTTCAAGGTTGTTCATCTGTTGCATGGTTTCCTCGGAGACATTCACCTTCGCATCCGTAAGCAGTCGGCGTGTCCCGACCAGGATCTCTTGTCCCTGAACCCGAGCTCGCACTCCATATCCCGGTATGTTCTCGAATTGCTCTGATTGGGTTAGCTCCAGACCTTTACCTCGGATTCCTTCTACAATGGCCTCAGCCAAAGGATGCTCCGAACTCTGCTCTGCTGCTCCCACCCGTTGCAGCAGCTCTGCTTCCGTCCATTCTGGAGCCGTCACCACATCCGTAAGCACGGGCTTGCCTTGGGTGACTGTACCTGTTTTGTCCAGTACAACGGTTTGGATCTGCTGTGCCGATTCCAGATGTTCGCCGCCTTTGAACAACACACCATACTCCGCCGCACGTCCTGATCCAGCCATAATGGACGTTGGGGTTGCGAGTCCAAGCGCACAAGGACAGGCAATGACAAGTACAGCAATCGCCTTCTCCAGCGAACCGGCAAAGTCACCGGGACTGGCGAAAAAATACCAGATCAGGAACGTGACTGCTGCGATGCCTACAACAATCGGAACAAAGATGCCTGAGATCACATCGGCAATCCGCTGAATAGGGGCCTTGGAACCCTGCGCTTGTTCAACCACTTTAATAATCTGCGATAACGCCGTGTCCGAACCCACGCGGGTCGCACGCAGTCTTAATACTCCATTTTTGTTCAGCGTAGCGCCTGTAACGGCGTCCCCCGGTTTTTTATCCACTGGCAAGCTCTCTCCGCTTAACATGGATTCGTCGACAGAAGATTGCCCCTCCTCCACGACGCCATCCACAGGAATGCTGTCTCCGGGTTTGACCAGAACGAGATCACCTACCGCGACATACGCAGACGGTACAATAACCTCCTGTCCATCACGAATCACTCTGGCTTCACGCGGAGCCAGTTCGATGAGGCTTTTGATTGCCTGAGACGAGCGCCCTTTGGCTACAGCTTCGAACCATTTTCCCAATAGGATCAACGTAATCAGGATTGCACTCGTCTCATAATAAAGCTCCACGGTTGGCATGGCTGCTGTAGCCATTCCCGTCCCACCATGATCCATCATGGTCGAAGCTGCATTGCCACTGGTCAGGGTCAGATACAGACTGTAGAAGAAAGCCGCACTTGTACCCAAAGCAACCAGTACATCCATATTGGCACTGCCATTACGGAGCGCTTTATAGGCACCTACATAGAATTGCCATCCAATCACAAACTGTACTGGCGTTGCCAACACCAGTTGGAACCACGGGTTCATGAACAGGTCCGGTACCCAGATCCACGAGGTGAATGAGAAGTGACCCACCATGGCCCAAAGCAGCGGCAAAGATAACAGGGCGGAGATCATCCACTTCCACTTTTTGCGCTGTAATTCACGCTCACGCACCGATTGGGTATCTTCCTGTGTCTGCTGCAATTCCGCACCATAACCGAGCTGCTTGATCTTCGCCGTAATATCGGTTGCCTTCAATACTCCTGCTGCAAATTCTACATGTCCCGTTTCCAGCGCCAGGTTCACGTTTGCACGGGATACACCCGGCAACCGGGAAAGACCCTTTTCGATTCGAGCAGAGCAAGCAGCACAGGTCATGCCTGTAATGTCCAGATCCACGGATTCCGTTACTGTACCATAGCCAAGGGCCTCCACCTTATCCCGCAAAGCATTGATGTTCGTTGTCTTCGGATCATAGGATACCGTTGCTTGTTCGATAGCGAGGTTAACATTCGCCTGATTGACACCTTCCATTCGGGACAAACCCTTCTCAATCCGGGTAGAGCAGGCAGCACAGGTCATGCCTGTAATTTGCAGTGTTGTCTGCAATCCCGCTGCTTCCGGTGAAGGTACGGGTTCTGATGCTGTTGCGTTGTCCGTTGTTGATGACTTATCCATGTTGTTAGCTCCTTTCTCTATGAAATATTCCTACACATTCAATACCCCCAAGGGGTATATAAAAGACAGAAAATCAGGCTTAAACAATGAACTCATTTAATGGAAAAGATCTGTTGAATTCCTTTCCATGCAAAGGGAAGTTCAGTTTAAGCCTGCGATGATTAGACTACGTCATATCCTTGATCTTCGATGGCTGCCTTGATCTGATCCACATTGACTTTTTGCTCGTCATATTCAACTGCGACAGTTCCTGCTGCCAGATCAACCTGACCATTCGCTCCCGCATTCTTCACAGCTTCTTCAACCGATTTCACACAGTGATTGCAAGACATTCCTGTAACGTTCAACGTAATATTAGACATGGGTAGTTCCTCCTTAGATATATAAATGATGAGTTCATTCAAAAATAATTACTTCATTAACTTTCTTACCGTTACCAACAATTCATCCACAACCTCATGCTCTCCGGCCTGAATGCGCTCAACGATACAGCTCTTCATATGACCTTCCAGTAACAGCTTGCCTACTGAATTAAGAGCAGACTGAGCCGCCGCGATCTGCGTCAGCACATCATCACAATAGGTGTCCTTCTCGATCAATCCCTTGATCCCGCGAATCTGTCCTTCAACACGGTTCAAGCGAGAAATCAGGTTGCCCTTCATCTGCTGGGAATGATGGCTCTTGCGCACATGCTTCCCGTCACTGCCTGCCGTATGACATGAATTGGCTTGCTGATCATCTGTCTGTGAGACTTCGTTCACCTCTGTTACGGATGACTCCAAAGGTTCCTTGGGATGGCTCTGATGTTCCATCGCGAACACCCCTTTTCTTTCGTTCTGTTATAAGAGTAACATACCCCATGGGGGTATGCAAGACCATTTTATTATTTTTCTCAACATGGATGTTTTCCATGCTTCCCACGACTGCGCTAACGTGCCAGACATCCCCATTAGTCTTCGTACAGGCGCACTATAGTATGTATTCCATTCTACTGCTGCGCACAGCCAAACCCAGTTGCTCATAGAAAGCTTGAGCACCGTTATTAAATATAGACACGGTCAGTTCAACGCTGTCGACTTGAATTTCTCTGCCAAGTTCGATTAACTCCTGCATCAATTGTTTGCCTGTCCCATGTCCACGATGCATGCTGCCAACGATGATCTCATCGATATATAACATCTTTCGATCCTTCAACAAATCCACATTTTGAATAACATTCAACTGTGCGCTCGTATATCCAACAATCTCACCCTGATCCAGCAATTCCGCAACATAGAGGTAACGATGATCCGTTTCCAGTAGTTGTTCATATTCCTTATGACTCATTCTCGTCTGCAACTCTCTGTATATGTCTGGCCTAGCCTCTACATGCAATTGATGAAGTTCATCCATTAATGCAGATACTCCCGTGTAATCTCCGATGACAGCCCGTCTAATGTTAATCTCACTCATCTTCACATTCTCCTCTCACAAACGTTTCCCATGATTATACAATAAGACATCAGGAAGATGATGCTTCGAAACATGCTTAACCATTCTGATATAAAAAAGCAGATACCTTAACGGTACCCGCTTCTTTTCAAGCTATACTTGGTTCCTTTTATTCTTTGGATGATTTACCTTCATCAAATGCTACAGGTGACGGCTTGGCAGACCATTCGTCCGCTTGCGGCTCAATATCCACACCGCTCAAAATTTTCTTTTTCTCCATCAAGGAATCCCCGTCTTCATCCAGTTTGTTGCGAATTGCCGCCTCATCCTGAGGTTGATTGTTCTGTGTCATGCTAGAGTCCTCCTCTTCGTAATCATGGTGATGTTCCTGTATATAACTTACCCATTTTTTGCATTGTCATTCTGAATGTATACAAGGTTCATCAACCACTTGAAGAAAGTTCGCCATAATAACTTTATATTTTCGCCACTTTACTGCCCTTCACTTTAACATTCACAAGCAGGATGCTGGCAATAATCATAACCAGACCTGCGATCAGATTGACCGTCACCGACTCTCCGAGGAACAGCACACTGCATAAAAGGGCAATCAGCGGAATCAGGAACGTGAACGATCCTACTTTGCTGGCTTCGCCGGAGCTGACCAGTTTGAAGAACGCGAGCCAGCCCATCGCAATGACAAACACCGAAATAAACAGCGTATCCAGTATAAAAGGAAGCACCCACTGCACATCAGCCCAGCTCTCTGTGACCGTACCTGTCAACGTCAGAACAACTCCGCCGATCAAAATCGGAATGGCTGTCATCCAGATTCCATCGACCTTCATTGAAGTTCGCTTCATATATACGGTCCCGATTGCCCAGCTAATTGCACTGAACAGCCCAAGCATAACCCCTTCAGGGGATACTTTGCCTGTCATGCCACCAATACTGATCGTAGCCACTCCTGCAAAACCGATCACCAATCCGGCAATCTTCAGTCCATACATGGACTCGCCCAGCCACAGCCATGCCCCAATTCCGAGCAGCACAGGCTGCAGGAACACGATGGATGAAAATAATCCTGCCGGCACTTCCGTCAGCCCCACGGTCTGAAAGCCGTAGAAGAAGATGATATTAAGCACCGCAGATATGGCATAAATATGCCAGGTTTGCTTCAGCCTCAGCGTTTTGTAGCGGGGAAAAGCATACAACCCCAGCACCAAGCCCCCAATTAACAGGCGCATGCCTGCGAATATAAGCGGCGGTGTAAAATTTAATGCGTATTTGGTCAGGGGCCAGTTTACTCCCCACATGAGTACCAGAAAAGCCAGGACCCAGCCTGCTTTTGCACGTGATAAAGCCATATGTTTATTCTCCTATCCGGCACACATCTACAGGCGCAGTTTAATCAATCATGTACATTATCCTGCGCTCTTTCTGTGCCTGCAAACCATTTGGAATTCGATCCAGACCCGTTTTACATCCATTCTTTGATCGTTCCGTGTCTCCATGATACAATAGTGATCGAAATAATTGAAATGCATGTTAATCATAAGGAGCATACCATATTTGTTATGAACAACTCACAGTTGCAGTTATTCGTGAAAATTGCAGAGACAGGAAGTTTCACCCGTGCAGGTCAGGAACTGAATATGACGCAGCCCGCAGTCAGTAGGGCCATCTCTTCGCTGGAGAATGAACTGGATGTCACTCTAATCATACGAGATCGTAGGAACGGCATCGTGCTTACGGATGTGGGACAGCGAATTTTGGTCATTTTCCGCCGAATTTTACAGCAATTTGATAAGGTACAGCAGGTCGTTGCCGCCGAAAAAGGGTTGGAGATTGGTACGATTCGTATTGGCTCTTTCCCCATGTCATCTGCCCATCTGTTGCCGAAAATCATCCGCTCCATTCGGGATCGCTACCCTCAGATTCAGTTTGAGCTGCACGAGGGGAATATCCTTGAAATTCAGGAGTGGCTAAGCTCACGGGCTATTGATGTGGCTCTCATTATTGCAACAGACAAAGAGCCAATAGATATGGCTTATGAGACACTTCCGCTCTATAGCGAGGAGATGCTCGCGGTGTTTCGGGACGATGAACCTTTTGCGAATCAGGAAATTCTGCCCGTACAAATGCTGGACAAACACCCCATGATTATCTGCAAAGGCGGCTACGAGGTACCGATTGTTGATCTGTTCAATCGAGCAGATGCAGAATTACATTTCGGGTTTGTGGTGTATAACGTAAACACTTGCCTTAGCATGATTGAGCAGGGACTCGGAACCGCCATGCTGCCTGCAATCTCTCTATCCTGGCTGCCTCCGGGTGTCAAAGCACTCCACACAGAGCCGAAAGCCTACCGCAATATTGAGATTGCCGTTCCTTCACTTGTCGATGCTTCTCCCGCATCCCGGTTATTTATTGAGACGGCGCAGCAATTGTTTGGACAACGCTAACGAATCGATTATACCTTCCAATGTAGCGCAGTCGCTCCTATCGCAAACTCAAAAGGGCGTCCCCAAAGTCATGTTCATGACCTTATGGGACGCCCCTTTATATAGTCCACCTCAGATGGACATCATTCACCTGTTTTGCTTTTTATCCGCAGCACCATAAAATGCCCTGATGATCTCAGCTTTACGCCTGGTCCTGGCGAGCGAGTGCAGCCAGTGCGCGCAGTGCCGCTTCGATCTCACGCTCAACTGCATCAGCTACCGCATTTGTGTGCGGATCATACTCGGCAGCCAGGTCGCTGTCTGCGAAACCGTCGATAGCGACAATAGCTCCGGCACGAGCGCCGCGCAGTGTGCTGACGATGTAAAGCGCGGCAATTTCCATCTCAGCAGCAAGAGCACCCGCCTGCTTGTACTTGCGGTGAGGAATCTCTTCGACCCCTGTGAAGAAAGCATCCAGCGTAACGGTAATGCCTACGCCAACTTTACCCGCACTTGAAGCATCCGCTCCACTTGCATGCTCATCAGTCGCCTCGATTAACGCTTGCGTAACGCCAAGGTCCGCTACCGCAGGGAAACCATCCGGTACCAGCTGACGTGTCAGCCCGTCCGTACGAACAGCGGCCGTGCTGACGATTACACTGCCCGCTGGGTAATCCGCGGTATACGAGCCCGCTGTACCTACACGAATCAGGGTCGTTACCCCTGCCCGGATCAGTTCTTCGAAGCAGACGGCAGCTCCGGGTGAACCTACGCCATGGCTGACTACGGCCATTTGTACACCTTCATACAATCCTACAAACGTGCGATACTCCCGGCTGAACGCCAGTTCTCTCGCCTGCTCCAGCTTGCGGGAAATCTTCTCCGCACGTGCCGGATCACCACAGACAATGGCATATGCAGGCATATCTTCGGAATGAATCTGCAAAATAGGCATCAACATCTTAATCAAACTCCTTCTTCGTCCATTCGTCTTCCGGAATCGGAATATCTTCACCAGAGAAGCGTTGCTCCTTGAATGGATCGGCAAAATGATGGAAACCATTGACTTCCCAGAAGCCATTGCGATCTTCTTTCATGAATTCCAGACCTCGTATCCACTTCGCGCTCTTCCAGAAGTAAAGTTGTGGAACAACCAAGCGCAATGGATAACCGTGCTTCGGTGTGAGCGGCTCACCGTTAAATTTAAAAGCAAGCAATACATCGTCATGCATCAATTCTTCGAGCGGAACATTCGTCTCGTAATCATGATCCGCGTGGATCATGACGTATTTCGCTTCCGGTTTGACGCCCAGAAGCTTAATGAAATCCGAGAACCTGATACCTTCCCATGGTGTATCAAACTTCGACCAGCGAGTTACGCAATGAATGTCACTCACCGTGTTCACTTGAGGCATCGCCTGAAGCTCGGCGAAGGAGAACACCTTCTCCTCTTCAACCTCACCGAATACCTTCAAATCCCAGGTGGAAAGGTCGTATTCTGGCACTTCACCTTCATGCAGAATCGGGAATTTCTCGGTCAGTACCTGCCCCGGCGGCAGTCGGTCTCCGTGCTCAGCACCCGCTTTGGGTGCCGGGCTTTTTGTTTTTTTCAGACGTTCAGCCTTATTATGCAAGCGTGATTCCTCCTTCTTTATATGCTTCAAGCATAACATTCAGGATTTAACGCGAGCTTCCGCCCGCTTTTAGTGCGTCTTGTGCATAAGTACGGTCCTTGAAGAAGAACATCGCCACCAGTGTCACAATATACGGCAGCATCATGGTAAAGTGAGTTGGCAGCGCAAAGCCCTGCAATCGGATACTAAGTGCTTCCATGAACCCGAACAGAACACTGGACCCCATAACGCCAAGTGGATTCGCTTGACCCAACATGGTTGCTACCAATGCGATGAAGCCACGGCCTGCGGTCATCCCCTCGGTAAACATCGTAACCTGACCGAGCGATAGCTGTGCACCCGCCAGAGCGCATAATACGCCGCACATCAGAACTGCACCATATTGAATGCCGCGCACCTTGATGCCGATACTTTGTGCTGCAACTGGATTCTCGCCAACCGAACGAAGACGGAAACCGGAGACACTTTTGAACAGATAAAATTGCAAGGCAATTACGATAATAATCCCAAGATATACGAGCGGGCTATGCCCTGAGATGACATCGCCTACCCACGGAATGTCCTTAATAAGAGGGATGTCCCATTTGGGGAGTCCCACCATATCCTTGTCGTAGTAAGCACCTTTTACATCAAAAATCGCACGCAGCGCAAAAGTCGTCAGTCCTGTCGCCAGAAAATTAAGCGAGATCCCGACCACAATGGCGTTGGCCTTCAGATTAATACTGATAAAGGCAAATAGCGCAGAGAACAACATGACGATTACAATCGAGAATATAACGGCCAACAGTACATTGCCGAACAGATAGTTACCCACAATAGCGGAGAAAGCACCGATCAATACGAGTCCTTCCAGACCCACGTTGAACAGACCGACACGAGAGCATAAAGCCCCACCGAGCGCTGCAAGCAGGATCGGCGTCATAATCCGCAGAGTAGAGCCAAACATGGCTGCATCAAACAGTTGTTGCATTGGACTTCTTCTCCTTTCTCCGCTTCAGGAATGAATATCCGATCTGAGCCGATACAAATAACGTCAATACCGCTTGGATGACACTGCCGACTTCCAGCGGCACATCCGTATTCCGTTCCATCCCCATGGCACCTGTCTGCAACGCTGCAAGCAGGATTGCCGCCACAGCTGTTCCTAGCGGATGCGAGCGGGCGAGCAATGTCGCCATAATGCCGCTCCATGCATAACTTGCCGATGACAACGACCCATCAAGGAAACGGTACTGTGTGCCCAACACTTCCCCTGCACCTGCAAGGCCTGCAAGTCCACCACTGATGATCATGGAAAGCATCATCATGCGAATGCGGCGCACGCCACCATACGTTGCAAACGAAGGATTGCTACCCAACATGCGGATCTCATAACCGGTTACCGTCTTGTGTGTGAACCAATAGATGAGAATGGCCGCTACGATGGCAATGATGAATCCAGCATGCAAACCCATGCCCTGGAACAGCTTCGGCAGCCAGACACTCTGATCAATCATTGGCGTCTGGGCCATCGCCGCCGATCCGGTGCGGTCTTTAAACGGATAGGATACCATGTATCCTCCAAAATAAATCGCAATATAGTTGAGCAACAGCGTCGTGATCAACAGATTCATGCCAAAGCGGGCATCCAGCCAACCTGCAAACAGCGACCAGACTCCACCGGCGATGATCCCCGCCACAATGGCTGCAATACAGACAAACCAGCCTGGACCCGGCAGGTAGAGCGCCGTCAGCGCTGCACTAAGTCCGCCAAGAACCATCTGTCCTTCTGCACCCATGTTAAAAAATCCGGCGCGGAACGCCAGTGCTACGCCCAGCCCCGCAAGAATAATTGGCGTCGAACGTGCCAGTGTGTTAGTGAAGAAGTAGAAGTTGCCGAAGGCCCCTTTCCACATCTCCGCATACGTATCCACCACGGACCCGCCAACGATCAGAATGGCTACAGCACCTGCCAGCAAACCGATGAATACGGCAAGCAGCGGCTGTATGAGTCCGCGAAGTGTTTCTTTTACCCGATTCATATCCGCTCTTTCCCTCCTGCCATCAACAAGCTGATCTGTTCTTCTGTTGCTTCATCTGCCTTCAGTTCCCCGGCAATTCCGCCTTCATACATGACAATGATCCGATCAGATAATTGCAAAATCTCGGACAATTCGGAGGAAACGAGTAGAATACCCGCACCCTCATTCCGTTTGCGCAGCAATTCAGCGTGGATGGTCTCCATCGCTCCGATGTCTACACCCCGCGTAGGTTCAGCCGCAATCAGAAACGGCGTATCCTGGGCAAATTCACGCGCTGCAATCAGCTTCTGCAAGTTTCCTCCGGAAAGGAACTGTGCCTTCGTTTCCGCAGAACCCGTTTTGATGCTGAACTGCTTGATCCAGTTCTCCACCATCGTCCGTGCTGCCTTCGCTTTAATGATACCGCGTGATTGAAGCCGGTGATGATGACCCATCAGTCCATTTTCACGAACGCTCGCATCCTTCGCCGCTCCCCACATATAGCGGTCTTCCGGGATATGGGCAAGTCCATGCTCCCGAATGCGCCGCACTGGCCAATTGGTTGTATCCTGCCCTGACAGCAGGACGCGGCCGCTATCTGCCTTGTGCAGACCCGCAATGATCTGGATCAGTTCAGATTGGCCGTTTCCGGAAATACCCGCGATTCCAACGACCTCGCCTTTCCGAACTTGCAAATGGATATTCTTGAGTGCAGAACGACCCTCTGCCCCTGTCAGATTTACCGCTTCCACCTGAAGCACAGCTTCTCCCGGAACGGATGGCTGCTTGTCCATGCGAACCAGCTCACGACCTACCATCAGGCGGGACAGTTCCTCTACATTCGTGTCTTTTGCTTCCAATGTACCTGTCACCTGACCATCACGAAGAACCGTGATCCGGTCTGCTACATCCATGACTTCCTGCAGCTTGTGCGTGATCAATACAAAGGTTTTGCCCAACTTGGCAAGGGATTTCATATTCGCGAGCAGTTCTTTCACTTCCAGCGGTGTCAGTACCGCTGATGGTTCATCCAATATAATGATATCTGCGCCCTGATGCAGCACCTTGAGAATTTCAACACGCTGCTGCATGCCCAAAGGGCATTCAAATACTTTTTTCCACGGATCAACTGGCATGCCATACGTTCTGCCCAACTCATTCACCTGGGCCGCTGCCTGTTTGCGGTCAAATACTCCTGCCGCAGACGGTTCACGCCCGATCACGATGTTCTCGGCAACCGTAAAGGAAGGAAACAGCATGAAATGCTGATGCACCATGCCGATACCGCTTGCCATGGCCTGAGACGGGGTAGCGAAGCTTACCTCGCGTCCACGAACTTTGATTGTGCCTGATGTCGGTTGCTCCATTCCATACAACATGCGCATCAGGGTTGTCTTACCAGCTCCGTTCTCACCCACGAGGGCATGAATCTCTCCTTCTCGCAAATTAAAACGGATGTCCCGATTAGCGGTGAAGCCGCCGTATTTCTTCGTAATCTGCTCCATCTCCAACAGCATATCTCGCGTTCTCTCCTCTCGGTCTCGGGCATTAAATAGCAGCAAAACCGGCTGCCTGATCGGGCAGCCGGCTGATCAACTCAATTACTCAATCCTATGGAACAAAGAATACTACTGTTGCAATGGATCTTTCACAACGATTTTGCCGGATACGATATCATCCTTGATTGCTTTAACCTTGTCGATAACCTCTTGTCCAACAAAAGCATTCAATGGAGTTTCGCTATCACGTGTTACGTAAGTCAGTCCTACGCCATCTTCTTTCAAGCCATAGTTCACTGCGCCCGCCTTGAAGTTTCCTTCCACGAAATCCTTCACCGTCTGGTAAGAAACTGTGTCGGTCGACTTTAATTGAGACAATACGATATGTTCCGGATCCTCCACGGTACGGTCCGTATCCTGACCGGCGGTATAGAAGCCTTTTTCTTTCGCTGCTTCGAACACGCCCAGATCCCCTACAGCAGATGCTGCAGCAATGAAGTCAGCGCCTTTGCCGAATTGTACCAACGCAAGCTCTTTTGCTTTGGCCGGGTCGTTAAATCCACCAACGTAGTTCACGAGGAATTCCGCATTCGGGTTAACCGATTCCAGACCGGCTTTGAAGCCTTCTGTATATTTCTTGATCAATGGAACGTCCATCGCGGCAATCATACCGACTTTGTCTGTTTTCGTAGACAGTCCGGCAGCTGCACCAAGCAGATACGCTCCTTCATATTCATGGAAACCAACGCTACGAACGTTAGGCAGATCAACCGTTGTGTCTACAATGGCAAAGGACTTGTCCGGATTTTCGGCAGCCACTTTTTTCAGTGCATCTTCTGCCTGGAAGGTTGCTGTAATAATCAGATCATAGTTCTCAGCAACTGCAGCACGCAGATTTTGCTCAAATGCAGCCGGGTCAGTCGATTCAATCGTTTTGGTATCTACCTTGAATTCCTCGCCTGCTTTTTTGAAACCTTCATCCATCTGTACGAAGAACGGGTTTACCCCGATTTTTTCAGGAAGTACAAGCGCCATGCGCAGTGATTTTTCACTGTCGCCACCTTGGGCCGATTGTTCGTCTTTGGAACCAGAATTTCCACAAGCCGCCAGCAATATAGCCAACATGATGATCGATAAGACGAACGATAAACCTCTTTTCATTTTGAAAATTCCCCTTTTCACTATTCTTTTTTTATAATCCTAGCGGATACTGTCGATCCTTGTCAATAAATCTTTGAGCGTATACACTAAATGGAATATAATAGTTGATTTACCTTCCACAGAGCCTCCGAAGCCCCTCTATACCAAGGTTTTTTCCGTTGACATCCAGAGCTGCTCCATGCTAAAGTCAATCCAATTATTATATTCAGATAGGATTTGTCAGAATTATAACGCAATCTTATTTATTTTCCAACCCTATTTTGAGGAGGCTATTCATTTGAAAAAAATCACCCAGATCACACTGGCCGCTCTGCTCGCCGCTCCAGTTACACTCGGCAGCCTCAGCTTGCCCGCTTCGGTATCCGCAGCATCCGCCACTCCCGCCGGACAAACGACCTCACAGGCTGTTAAAGGACCGGTAGCACAAGCTCCTTCAGTCTATACCGAGAGTGCAGCCGATTACGCCCAATTCCTGCAAGCCAAATACAATATCCAATTGCCGAAACAGTTAACGAAGGGTGACTTCATCAAGGCGATTGCTACCATTCTTGAAGCCGATCAAGCTGCTCCTGCTACAGATGACGCAAGTGACAGTGAAGTTAAGGCCCCAGCCTTTACTGATCTGAACTCGAATGATTCTGCGTATAAAGCTGCCGTTTCCTTATATAACAACGGTATCCTATCCGGTACGGAAGTGCGTGCCAATGACAAACTGAGCACTTATGCCGCTGTCTTCATCGCAGTCAAAGCAGCCGGATTCAAAGAGCTGGCCTATACATATCCTGAAGACAAAACAGCAAAGGCCCTTGCGAAACTGGGCATTAGCCCAAGCCTCGTTCAGGGACAAGCCGCACAGGAACTGGCCGCTGCCATCGATACAGGTCTGATCCCGCAAAGTCTGTATCCCGCTCTCCGTAAGGGTGGCGAAGCGAGTTCCGATTTTGCCAACATTTTGCTTGGACGGGTATTGACCAGTCTGGGTAAATATAAAAATGAAATTGGCCGTTCCGGCGACGCTGACATTTACTCCAAATTGTACGCTGCCTATCGCACTGCTGATTTAATAGAAGCTCCGGAACTTCGGACCATTGTGGATCAAGCTCTACGGAATGATCTCGTCACAGGTTACAATCTTAAGGATAGTCGCTTTGATTCCAACTTCATCGATGAACTGACTTTAACTTACGGTCATGATGATATTAAACATGCGGTGCAGTTAATTGGACTGTTGCGCAGCGAAGGCATCGATGCCGACGTACAGTTCCAGCCGAAGACATCTGCCTTCATTTATTTGAAGGAATGGGGAGAGCCCAAAGAAACACCGGATTACAAAGTAACCCAGATCGAGAATGGCAACTACATCGCCTACGCCAAAGAATATGACATTCAGTTCGAGTTCAATAACACAGCGGACAAAGCCCGCTTCAACGACATTATATTGAAGTATGCCAAAAAGAATAGCGATGACACCTCTGCCTTGATCCATGCTTCCTGGTGGCAGCCGCTGTATTATTCGCCGACTGCTCTGGCGGAATATCCGGTCATTGCCAACAATAAAGTTTCACTTGGCAACTATTACGCACAATCCTTCTCCCTTAAGGAAAATTCCAAGGCGATTCAGGAAGGATTCCGCAAGCTGGCCCCTGATGCCGACATTTCCAGTTACACCTTCTGGGTTGACCACCCGTTCTTCAATTATCTCAACGGGGAATCGGAATAAACTGAACATATGCTATGTGCAATAAACCTCGCAATTTGACATAATATAAAGCCGTCTTTACCGAACTTTACAATGGATTCGACCCATTGGTTCGTAGAGACGGTTTTTTGTTTATCTTTTTACAAATTTCTTCTCAAAAAAATATATTCCATTGCAGGATTTACCAGTAAAAGGTCGAATAACATAGGTACACAAACACGCAATCACGTTTACACATATCTGTAAGACAGGAGTTAATCATGGTATACGACGGCATTCTGCTTGGCTTGATCGTTGGACTGTTCCGGGGAGGATTTCGGTATGGTCTCCACCAGTTTGCAGCACTCAAGCTGCGAGGCGGATGGATTTTTCCGCTATTGCTGCTGGCCCAGTTCTTCATCTTTTTCTTGCAGGAAAGGCTTGATTGGGTTGCATCTATCAACGGGTACCTGTTTGCTGCCGTTTATGTCACAGGTTTAGCATTTTTGTGGCTTAATCGACATTACAAAGGTTTTACGTTGATCTGGATCGGTGTATTTCTCAATTTCATCGTCATGGCGGTGAACGGTGGGCGTATGCCAGTTTCTGTGGAAGCCTCTGCTGTTCTTGGTCCCTATTATGTGGATATGCTGCGCGAAGGTGGAGCGGTATCGAAGCACTATATGATGGATGCTTCCACACATCTTTCATTCCTAGGTGATATCATCCCACTGTCCAGCCCTTATCCACGGACTCAAGTGATCAGCATTGGTGATGTGGTCATGAACATTGGCATATTCCTGTTTATTCAGTACATGATGGTGAATCGAACCGGAGAAGCTTTGCAGCCAGTGAATTCCATCAGGCCTGAAGAGATTCGGACAGACTCCAAGGAAGGGAGGTCTTTTCCATGAAAAAATTCGAAGGCATTAAATATTCCCGTCTCGTCATCAACGCAATCATCGTAGCTTCTGTCGTTGTTGCTTTGACTTCGGGATACAAGCTGGGTGGCTAGTACATATACTTCGCCAACCAAGACAAACAGGCTGCCAGCGGCCTGTTTTTTCTTTCTGGATTTTTGGGAGGTAACTTGTTATGTTATACATCAATATAGTACAAGCCGATATATTCACATCAAGAGCAGACTAAACCAAGCAGGAGAATTTTTATGAACTTTATTCGTAACCTTATCCATAAAGCAGATCGGAGCAGCATGTATGTCGTCTTGCTTAGCTGCACCGGCATCGGTATTTTTCTGTATATGAACAAGTGGTCTTATCTCCATCTATCCTCTGACGAATGGGTAATGGTATACACGATGCTCGGTGCGGCGCTGATTTTGGATTATTTCACGTTTCAAATTCCGCCCAAAGGCAATCAGCAATCCATGGACTCTTCCGTGTACCTCGCCTGTATCTTCATGTTTGGTGGTGCATTCAGTCTGTCTGTACTGCTGCCGGTTTCCCTCATTCTGTTAATCAAGGATCGCAAACTCACCTGGTGGAAACATATCGTCAATTTCAGCATTTATAGCCTTATGATTGCTGGAGCGGCTTATGTATTTACTTGGACTGGAGGAATTCCGGGAGCACTGGATGGATATAACTTGCTGCCCTATTTTGCGGCACTTGCAGCCTACTTCATCATCAATACAATCACGCTTGGCCTGTTTTTTCATTTCTCAACAAAGGATGCATTACAGCAGATGAAGCGTGTGTTTGTTACCGAATCGCTGCTGGTCTATTTATGTACATTGATTTTGGCGCTCGTGCTGACCATTCTCGTTGTGCATAACGGCGTTCTCGGCCTGCTGCTCTACCTCAGTCTTAGCATTTTGCTATCGCATGCGTTCAAACAGCTGTTTGTGATGTATCAAAGTATTGAGGAAAAGGCCAATACGGATCAACGCACAGGTTTATTTAACCACAGCCATTTTGAAAGTATGCTGGAAACCGAGCTTGGTAACGCCCGTTCTCAGGGAACCCCGCTTTCACTGGGTCTCATCGATATTGATGATTTCAAAAAGTATAACGACCGCTTCGGTCATCTCCAGGGTGACAGCCTGCTGGCTCTTCTCGGAGATTTCCTCAGTCGGAAGACAGAAGGCACTCCCGTTACCGCCTTTCGTTACGGCGGAGAAGAGTTCACCTTACTCATGCCAGGTATGGACCTGGACGAGGCTTATGCGTTCATGAACAAGCTGCGCAAGCAGCTGAACGACACACCTTTTGAAGGGGTTGAAGTGTTTCCGCACGGTTGTCTCTCCTTCTCCGCAGGTGTTGCTCGTTATGAGATCGATATGTACAACAAGTCACAACTTGTGGATCAGGCGGATAAAGCACTGTATTATGCCAAAAAACAGGGCAAAAACAATGTGCATCGCCACGGCAGTAATGATGGCATGGAGCAAGAGATTGATCTGGTGCAGGATGTGCGCGACATTGAGCAGCAGCTCAACTTGTTCAGATATAAGGATATGGATACATTCAAACATTCCAAACGCGTATATAAGTATGCTCTCGATATAAGTGAGTTGCTGGAACTCGAAAATGTGGAGAAGCGGAGTTTTGTACTGGGCGCTCTAATTCATGACATCGGAAAGCTCGAAATTCCGTGGTCTATCCTGAATAAGAAAGAAAAACTTACTGCTGAAGAATGGGAAACGATCAAGGGGCATGTCACCTGGGGCAAAAAAATGGCCATGACGAACGAGCGTTTTGCCGATCTCATTCCCTATATCGAATTGCATCATGAACGATATGACGGGGCTGGCTACCCTTATGGTCTAAAAGGTAGTGAGATTCCACGGTTGTGCCGGATGCTCACGGTGATTGATTCCTTTGACGCAATGACGACAGAGCGACCTTATCAGGAAACGAAAAATGTGGATGAAGCAATCAAGGAACTACAGATGTGCTCTGGTTCTCAGTTCGATCCCGAGCTAGCCGAACTGTTCATCCGATATATTCAGAAACGAACGGTGCAGCAACAACTTGTGTAATACCCGCAGAATTCTCCCTTACAAAGCCAAAAGCGCTACCCCCGGCATAATCGGGGATAGCGCCATTTTCATGTTCATCATGGAATGAATCATGCACCAGACTATTTCATTCTTGTGCAGATTCTGCTTTATCGAGTGGTATTCATCTCATGTGAAGTCTGATGCAGCTCTTTAATCATCTGCTGCAAAAACATGTTATCCTGACGACTGATTCCGTGCTGATTGTCTTGAAGAAGCATTTGATGAATGTTCTTCTTAAGCAACTCGCTGCGACGTTCCAATACCTCTTGATTCATGTTGTTGCGTTCACTCCTTAACATCTTTTGTAATGAATTTGTGTTCTATATAAGTATAGAGGACCTTCTCCTATAGGGAAAATGGATACAGCCCCGCTCATCTCTACTCATCAAGGCTCACCCTGCGTGACATAATTTCACCCCATGTTGTTCTTAGATATCCTTCTAAATGCTCCCTTATCCACCCGAGGTTCCCCCGAAGAAAGCCAGACTAGGGTCTGAAGCAAGCATGCGTTATAATGGTGCCAACCCTTGAAACAGATACATATAAATGGACCTTATCTCAAAGGAGTTCTGTATTCATGTCATACAAACAGATTAAATGGATGATTCTGTTGGTCCCCACATTCACGGTGGGACTCTGGGAATACATCCGTCATCAATTCCTGATGCCCTACCTTTCCATGGATGCGGGTAACTGGCTTACCCCCCTTATCCTTTACCTCATAAGTGTCACCTTGCTAAGTCGCTTATTTAAAATGCTGGAAAGTGCCAGGGCTGCTCTGGAGCAGGAGCGTGCTTCCAAAGTGGCACTCGAAGCTCGGGACCAACTGGCCCGTGAGCTTCACGATGGCATCTCGCAGTCTCTTTTTCTCCTGTCGGTAAAAACAGACAAGGCCGAGCGCAGTATGGCTGGAAGCGGCCACGAGAATGAAATTCGGGAAATACGCAAAACCGTACATGAGGTCAACGCTTACGTACGGCAGGCCATCGCCCAGCTCCGCTACGTGCCTGGACAAGTGGCAGTACCGGAAGGAACCTCCCTGCTGTCACAGGTGGAATTACTTATAGAGGAGACGGTTCCTTCGGCGCGTCTGGAATGGAATCTGGAGAGCACCTTCTTCTCTCCAAAGGAGCAGGTAGAGCTGCTCGCCTGCATTCGGGAAGCACTGCTTAACGTACGTAAACATGCCCGGGCTACAGATATTCGAGTGATAGCAGAAGGGACTCCTTTTGTCTGGTCGATCTTCGTTCAGGATAACGGTGTTGGTGTGAGCGGGGATCCACTGCATCTGAAGGATCGGTACGGCTTGAGAATTACGAAGGAACGTGCAGTTCAGATGGGCTGGTCTTTCGCCCTTGATTCAAGGCCAGGTTACACACGAATAACCATTGGGAAGGGGCATGCTTAATATGGAACTTGTACGGGTATTGGTTGTCGATGATCACGCGCATGCGCGTGAGGCGATCTGCAGTATTTTATCCGAGGACAGCCTATTTGAAGTTATTGGTACCGCTTCGACTGGGCTGGAAGCACTGGAGCTTACCGGGCAATGGATGCCCGATCTTATTTTGATGGACGTGCAGATGCCGGATATGGATGGGCTGGAGGCCACCCGCCAGATCAAACTGCGCTTTCCTTATGTCATTATCGTCATGGTCACTGTATCGGATGATGTCACGTACCTGTTCGAAGCACTGAAGCAGGGAGCTCAAGGATATTTGCTCAAAAATCTGGCTCCTTCCACCTGGCTTGAATACCTTCGCGCCATCGTCAGTGATGATGCACCCCTGAGCAAGGAACTTGCCTATCGAATCCTTCAGGAGTTCCCTGCACCTCGCACGGAAGATGTACCCGATAATCCCCTGACTACGCGGGAGCTAGAGATCCTGCAATGGGTATCTGCGGGTTATACCAATCGTGAGATTGCCGACCAACTCGGCATTTCGGATCAAACGGTGAAAAATCATCTGAAGAATATTTTACAGAAACTGCATCTCGAAAATCGTGTGCAATTAACCCGCTATGCATTGGAAAGCGGACTGGCAGGGCGTAAGCTGCGCAAATAGCGATGCATTCATGTTTTTGTCACAATTCTATGGATCATTTCGTTTTTTTATAGCCCAATGTAGTCATACGGTGTTATTTTGGACAAAGTTATAATGGTATAGATTGTGCTCGGATAACAAAGAATGACTTACAATTCTAGACCTAAGGGTGATGATTTTTTGATTTTGAGTAGGTTCACCACGAAATTGGGCAAACGGCACTGGGCATTGATGGGCGCCCTGATGTTATTATTTTGCCTTGTTATGCCACAATGGGCATCGGCCCATGCTTATATCGTGCAGGCCTCACCAGGTGAAAATGAACTGGTTGCGACTGCACCTGAACGCCTGACTCTCGAGTTCAACGAGTCTTTGCAGACGGCCTTTTTTGATATTAAAATCACCGGACCTGACGGAACACAAGCAGATGACGGCAATGTGCATGTCGATGAGGATCGTCCTCATATTCTGGAGACCGGACTGCGGACCGGACTTGGAAACGGAACCTACGCCGTGAATTGGAAGGCTGTATCTGCGGATGGCCACCCCATTCAGGGAGCCTATGTGTTTCATATTGGGGAACCATCTGGCGCTCCTGCCGGTCTCGCGGATTTAACCTCAGGTTCAGGCCAGGTTGGCGGACCGTTAAAATGGATTTTGTCGCTGACCGACTGGATTCAATATCTGGGGTTGTCTGTGATTCTGGGCACACTTGCTTTCCTGTTGTTTCGAATTGCGCCTGCTTCCATGGCGAGAGAACCACTGGAAGTGCCAAGAAGCTATAGGTTGTTATGGATCAGTTATGGCGCCGCTTCTGTTGCCGCTCTGATCAGCCTGCCTCTGAACACATTGTATGAATCAGGCGTTTCCATCGGGGAGTTCAGCTGGGCACTGATGGGCAGTGCACTTAAATTGACGTCATTTGGCCAGATCTGGATGGTACAGATACTCATTGTGATGTTGCTGGCGGTTACCATCCTCTCCGGATATGACCGGGATCGCTCGCTGCGTATCCGGATCTGGTCATCATACGGATCACTGATTCTCGTTCTTGGCTGGTTGTTCACTCATGCGATGACAGGACATCCAGCTGCAGCGGAACAACGCACACTCGCCATTGCAATGGACTTCGTTCATCTGATCGGAGCCGCTTTCTGGATCGGCGCTCTAACTGCCATGGCTGCGTGTCTGCCTCCGCTCGCGGATAAACTGCCTTCCACGGTGCGAGGTGAGGTCTACTGGACGGCGATCCGACGATTTACAGCTTGGGGTATTGGTGCTGTTGCTGCTCTCGTCGCTACGGGGATATACAGCAGCCTGATCATTTTGCCTGCACCTATACTTACGTCCCTGTTCACAACGGCTTATGGTATCGTGCTTATCGCTAAAGTTGTCTTGCTTGTTGTAATGCTTGTATTGGCTGGGCGTCATGCCAGAATGGCACGTGCAAGCAGTGACAACCGACTCGCTGGTAGCCTCAAGGCCGAACTGATTGCCGGAGCCGTCGTTCTTGCGCTGGCTGCCGTGCTGACACACTTGTCTCCCGGACAACCGGCAGCCGCAGGACCTTATAAAGAAGTGCAGACTATGGATGACGGGACTACAATTACGCTTCAGGTAAGTCCCAATCGTACCGGAGAGAATCAGTTCAAGATCGACGTGAAGAAACCGGACGGCACTACAGTTAACGATCTGGAACAGATCACATTGTCACTAACCCACCTGGATATGGATATGGGCATTTACGAGATCACGATTCCGAAAAATGATACTGGCGTATACGAAGCAGAAGAATATATCTCCATGCCAGGACGCTGGAACATCAAGGTGCATCTGCTAACCCGTTCCCTGGATTCGCTGGATACTGAATTTGAGATCGACACCGCTAATCCGTAGATATAACCGATTCAGATTTGAAACGCGACTCAATCTAAAATCAGTGCCTCAACAAGCTGCAATTGTAGTGAAGGGGACGAAATCGATTCTGGAGAAGTGCAACGTTCGCCTTTATTCCCGGATTTCCACTTATAAAGTGGATCAAAAAAATCTGGGAATAACAGCGATTGAAAGAACGATTCGTAACCGGAACGGTGACTTTGCAGCAAGTCAGGCACTTATTTTAGAAAATGGGCCGAAACATAAATGATAAGAATTGAGAGGGGTAAATTATTTTGAAGAAAACATCATGGACTTCCAAACTGACATCCAGCCTTACTGCTGGAGCTGCTACACTGATGCTGTTTGCTGGATTCGCCAGCGCTCATGTTACCGTTAACCCAACCGTGGCACAGACAGGTGCATGGCAGACCTATAGCATCAAGATTCCATCCGAAAAAGAGTTGCCTACCACCAAAGTCACGCTGAAAGTACCGCAAGGCGTTGCATTCAAGCAATACCAACCACTGGCAGGCTGGAAAATCACTACCGAAAAAAATGATTCCAATGAAGTAACGTCAATCACTTGGGAAGTGGACGGAGATAACGAAGGAATTCTGGCTGGTCAATTCCAGCAGTTCAACTTCGTAGCACAGAATCCGGATGCCGAAACAGAAGTAGCCTGGGATGCGTTCCAGTATTATAGCGATGGCAGCATCGTGGAATGGACAGGCGGACCAAGTGACAGCAACCCGCACAGTATCACGGCAATCAGCCAAGATCCTGCTGCTGCAGGTAATGCTGCTGCAGGCGGAGGTCATGATAGTGCAGGCACAGCCGGCAATGCGGGTCATGATGATGAAGCAACGGGTGACGATACGAAGGCAAACGACGATACCACACTGGGTGACGCGTTGAACGACACCGTTACTGGTGAGCCAAACAACACGGATTCAGACCCAGGCACATTGAAGCTGCAACAGGCAACACTGATCGTATCCATTCTGGCGTTGATCCTATCCTTCCTGGGTATCGCTCTGGCAACACGCCGCAAAAAACGTTAAAAACTAACATGCAGTCTTGTATGTAGACAAAAAAGAAAGGGGCCTTGGGCGAACGGGATCTATCCCGATGTGCCGAGGCTCCTTTTTGTTATGTGTATGCATACGCTAACTTCGATTTGAAATTTCAAACTCATGATTAATTTCACTGGTGAAGAGCAGCACCCCTTACGACTCTTCCCCTATCGTTCCTGATCCGTTTGGACCATAATCTCAATATATTGCAGCAAGCTCTTCTTCTGTAGTTCAATCGACTGTATCCGTCCAGACAGACCTGCGAAGAACGCTTCAATCTGCTGCCTTGTGTAATCGGCCGATTGTCCTTTCCAGTCGTCGAGACGATTGTATAAGCTTCTCGCCTCCTGCTCATCTGCCTGGAGACGGGCAAGCAGCTGAGTCAATTCTTTTTCAGCAATCCGAAGATCATTCAGCTCTACCAGCAATTGTCCGCTCACTCGTGATCCCTCCTCTATGTAAGTGCCGATCGCCAGGCCCTCCACGTAAAATTCTAGTTAAAACTGACCTGACTCTCATCTGCTTGTCGAAATGCTTCCGCCTTCTCTTCGATAAAATTCAAGAATTGACTCGTATGCTTCATATGCCATGTGCTCAATTCGTTAATAGACGCATCCAGATGAGTGACGATAGGTTCAAGTCTGCGACTGCGGCTGGAATGCAAGTATTGAGCCATCCGGCTCCGTACTATGTTCAACTCTGCATTACACTGTTGTGCATTTTGCTTCCACCGGGCAGCGACACTTTTAAGTTCCTCGGGCGTTACCTGAATCAGGCCAGACACTCCTGCTGCCGCGGCCATACCTCTTGCAAGACTGCCCGCTTGCCCACCCAAGTTCCGCATGAATGCTGCGAGATCAGACAGGACATTGGACGGCTGACGCGGGGAATAACCGATGTGCTCGCCTGTAACCGGATCGTAAAGATCGTTGGAAACATAGCCATTCTCGAACTCATACTGCTTCAGACTGTGGTACTCCTCGCCACCAAAGGTGTTACTGATTTTATCCCACATGCCCATGTCATCATTCATATCCTCATAGTTCGAATTGATGTAATACATGGAACCTACGTGACGATCGTATCCACCAAAAAAGCCGCTGGTCACAAAATCTCCGGGATGCCCATAGTTAATGATTTGGCTATCAAACCCACCCTCTTCAGCCTTTCGCTTCGCCTCTGGTGTGAGACTGGAGATCACAGAAGGCGCGCTGAAGGTCACTGCGGAGAGTCCCGTGTATGCGGCCGCATATTGGGCATTTCCCCCTCCAAGTGAATGCCCTGTCAGCGAGAAATCCAGATCCTTGTATTTTTTCTGCATATCATTGGCGTAGTCTTCCGCCTCATACATCTGGTTTGGTCCCAGACTGAACGTTTTATCCAGCTTTTTATCCAGTTCTCCCACAGCATTCTCGACTGTAGTGATCCCCGTAACATCTCTTACCTTCTGAATGCCATTTGCCAACCAATCCGGTGTAAAATCCGTACTTTGTTCGATCTTTCGACCAAGCTCAGGCAAACCGATTTGAGCGTCTGCATAATAATCGGGGGCGCTGCGATCCAACGAAGCACTTCCCTCCGTGCCACGATAAGCGATAACCGCCTGTTTGGTCTCCGGATTGTAGAAGGTCACCGCATCAAAACCGGATTTTTTGTTTCCATGCGTGTCCTCAAGAACTTGCCATCCAGGAAGATTCTCAAACTCCATACCTGATTTCAGATTCTCATATGCTAATTCAGACATCTTGTTGTATGTCTCATCATCAATTTTTGGTGAATTACTCACAACCTCTGCACCTCCAAGAAAATCAATCCTGAATTATGATTTATTTGTTAAACGGATCATATCCCTTAGCTATAATCGCTTCCTTAATTGCCGGACTCATGCCAAAATTTTTGATCTTTTTATCCTCATAGTCGTACGAGATTGTAAACTCTTGCTCTTCATGTTCAACCACATGTCCTTCCATAGCAATAGAATCAAGCGCCATCTCGGGTAACAACTCTTTATTTGTGATGACTACATTTAGTTCATATTTATTTTTCAGATATTTTACGGCTTCTGCTTCCGCTTCTTTAAAATAGGCCTGTTTTTCACTTTCCTTCATGTTCTGACACCCTCCCAAAATAAAAGTGGATAGTATGATCAAAAAAAACATACATGCGAATCGCCGCTTCAATCTCATTATCAATCACCTTTTCTTTTTCATTAATCATTAAAATATATTCCTGTATCCACTCTATTCTCCTGTTAACTGCATCATAGTACAAAATCAACATGATCACATCGGCTGTTGGCATCGTTTTTATGTAACTTTGTTCCTAAATGATTCCATTAGAGCATTCGGGTGTACATTACCCAATTCAACTGTTTTTGCATCAGTTGTCTATTCATAATTTCCCCAGACGAAAAAGAGCCTGCTCCAGAGAGCGGCCCTAATCTTGCCATTTCAATGATTTACTCCAGTACCATCCGCAGGGCGGTCAGTGCAATCCCGATTATAAATCCGGTAACGGCCCCGTTAATACGAATCCACTGTAGATCCTGTCCTACCTTATCCTCAATCAAGGAGATCAGTGAGGCATTGTCCATTTTGTCGACATTTTCGCGCACGAGGTTGCCGATTTTGGAATGGTTTTTCTCCAGCAGCGTCGTTACGCCTTCCACAATCTTCGCATTCAACCCTGCCAATAAAGCATCGTCTGACCGCAAATCAGACAATACCCGCTCAATCGCAGGCAAAGCAAACGTATCCACATACTGACCATCTTCCATCGCAGTGAGCGCCTTATCCCTCAATTCAATGAGTTTGTTCAGCACGGTTTCCTCTGCGTTCCATCCATCCAGCATGTTGTTTTTCCAGCCGTTGACTCCATCCTGCACACTTTCACTCATTGCCAGCCGGATAGCCTGGGTTCGCAACAGATCGAGCACTTTGTAACGAAGAGCGCTGCCCTCCCGCTTCATGTCCTCCACCCGGTCAAACAGATACCCTTGCAAAATGCTGCCCAGACGCTCCTCGTTCAGATAACCCATGAACGCATTCATCGCAAATTGCATTAATCCGTTCATCTGGATGCCACTGATCGCCTTTAAGCCGCTTTCACCCAAAAACATGATCGTCTCCGGCTTCACCAGCCATTCCTCTGCCTGCTTCAGACCGTAGTCCAGTGCTTTGGCATCATATCCACGCTCACTCATCTGGGTCGAAGCCCGTTCCAGAATTGGACCAAGGTCGAAGGCTCCTGCCTGGGATTTGATCTCTCCCGCAACCAATGGAGCAATCTGCTCCAACGGCAGGCCTGCAAGGATCCGTTTGCAGAGCGTATCGATCATGGTCTTGACTCCATCGTTGTGAAGTTCCCTTGTCATGGTATCCAGAACGATTTCTGCCGCCTTGAAACCCGCAATTTTCTCGGTGATGCTATCCTTGTTCAGCAAGTTATTTTCCACCGCGGAAACAAGGCCTTCAGTCAATTTGTCCCGATTTTTAGGCAGCAATGCCGTATGGGGAATCGGAATACCCAGTGGGTGACGGAACAACGCTGTTACGGCGAACCAGTCCGCAAGTCCACCTACCAACCCCGCTTCAAATGACCCTACCAGCAGTTTGCCTACAACACCGCCCTGAAACGGCAATGATGCGGCAAATCCCGCTCCCATAACCACGAGAGACCAGGCTGCTGCTTTTTTGGTTTGTTTAGGTTTAGCCATGGTATTCTTACTCCTTTATCGTTAATCACACGGGTTCAATGACACCCAACTTTCCCGTGCTCCTCTGTTCTTCATGTGATCCCTTCCATAGGAAAGCTTCTGTTTCCATATTTCGTATACTTCATCTTATCACCCGTACGCGTCAAAACCAAACCTCTGGCTGGCGAAAAAGGATAAAAGAGGGGTTTTTCCTATCGAAATGGTCGTATTCTTTTCCATTACCAAAAAGGTTTTAGTATAATCAATACAGACGGCCATCCATTTACGATTGGCCGGCGGTCAGCAGGGTAATTACATCATGGAATAATGAATGAATCAGAGGAGGAATTTCGGACCATGAAACACGTGCAGGACACAACGACACTTTATAACGGAGTCAAAATGCCTTGGCTGGGTTTTGGTGTATTCAAAGTTAAAGATGGAGAAGAAGTGGTTGAAGCCGTCAAAACGGCCATTCAGGCAGGTTATCGCAGTATCGATACAGCGAAAGCGTATAACAACGAAACCGGTGTAGCTCAGGGTATTCGTGAATCCGGAATCGCCCGTGAGGATCTGTTCATTACCACCAAAGTGTGGAACGGGGACCAAGGTTACGAATCCACACTGGCGGCTTTTGAAGCAAGTATGGAACGACTCGAACTGGAATATCTGGATCTCTATCTAATCCACTGGCCTGTTAAAGGCAAGTACAAGGATACATGGAGAGCGCTGGAGAAGCTGCATAAGGAAGGACGTATTCGCGCCATTGGGGTGAGTAACTTCCAAATCCACCATCTGGAGGACTTGATGACCGATGCCACCATTAAACCTGCTGTGAATCAGGTGGAACTGCACCCCCTGTTGATCCAAACGGAGCTTCGGGAGTATTGCAGCAAACATCAGATCCAGATTGAAGCCTGGTCTCCACTGGGTCAGGGACATCTGCTGGAGCATCCGCTTCTTAAGGACATCGCTGCCAAATACAGCAAGTCACCTGCACAGGTCATTCTGCGTTGGGATCTGCAAAATGGCATTGTGACCATACCTAAATCCGTTACACCACAGCGCATACGCGATAATGCGGACCTGTTTGATTTTGAGTTGACCACGGAAGAAATCGAGCGCATTAGTCAATTGAACGAGAATAAGCGCTTTGGTTCCGATCCGGACAACTTTAACTTTTAAACTCAACATACAATCAAGCTAGAAAACATCAAAAAAATCCCGATCCGGATGCATACGCACCTGGATCGGGATTTTGCTTGTTCATTTATGGTTATATTAGCCTTTGGAAACCAGTTTGAAATCATCAAAATGGAAACCTGGCGCTACAACACACGTTACCAGTACAGGCTCATCACCCAGTGGACGTGCCGTTTGCCATACTCCGGCTGGAACGAGTACCTGCGGCGATTGCCCCGCAGCGATATCCATACCCAACACGAGTACTTCTTCATTTTCGGGGTTTTCCCCGTTGCCGCCCAATTTCAATTCAACTGGACTGCCGCTATGCCACAACCAGAGCTCATCGGACAA
The DNA here is from genome assembly GCF_057835695.1 of Paenibacillus sp. GL_099_B. NCBI lineage: Bacteria > Bacillati > Bacillota > Bacilli > Caryophanales > Paenibacillaceae > Paenibacillus > Paenibacillus sp. GL_099_B. The sequence continues at coordinate 421,713 of NZ_CM174430.1, read as the reverse complement.
AACGGTATGCCATTCCGAGACTTCATGGGAGTGCAGCAGGAAGTACGTCGAACTTGCCGAGAATCGAGGGCCTGAGTATGTATCCGGCAGTACGGATTGTGGAATTTGATACGATGCCTTCCATTCTTCCTTATACCAACCGCCTTCAACGTGTGGCTGCATATCCAATGCAGCAACGAGTGGCGATAATTCATGTGTCGTCATATTCTGTTTCCTTCCTTCCAAATCGAATTGGAGACACCCCTATCCAGAGGTTAGCCTCACTCCCCCTACTGTAAAACATGAATAGACTTTTGTCACCTTTACAACATATATAAGCTTCCCGAAAATCATTCCACCCGCATTCTATTCATTTCGTCTGGTCGGACCCACATCCAAATGATAGCGTTTACAACAAACTGGATTTTCCGTTATGATATGGATATTAACCGTAAATCAGCTGGCGCAGAGGGGAGACGTGTTATGAGTGTTATAGAGGATCGGATTGGACCCAAATATCGAATTGGCGAGAGTTCATTCACCATTGAACACATGAGCAGACACGACGGGAACGCCATGCCACAGCCTCACGCGCACCCTTTTTACGAACTGTATTATCTGCTTGAAGGAGAACGCGTCTATTCCATGAATGGTCAGCTTCTTACCGCCCGCAAAGGTGATTTGATCCTGATCAATCCCCATGATGTACATACGACTTCCAAAGGAAGCATTCCCGGCTTTGAACGAATTCTGATCGGATTCTCGCCTTCCTTTGCCACCGGGATGGAGCTCGGAATATGTGGTCTGCTTCCCTTCGATCGTTCAAGGCTGCTGCACTTCCCTGATGCGGAACAACCCGAGATCGAACGAATGCTATGGCAGATGCTGCAAGAATGCAGGGAGCGCCGACCTCATTATGAAACCGTGGTGAGAAGCCTGCTCGCCCAGATTCTAATTTACATCTACCGGGTTGAAGAGAATACTCGGCAATCCTCTCCGGTCCCGCATCATCCAATGCAAGATAAGATCAGTGAGATCGTCACTTACGTGAACAATCATTATACCGAGCCCCTCACATTAGAAGAGGCCGCAGCGCGATTTTATATCAGTCCATCTTATTTGAGCCGGATGTTCAGCCGTTTTACCGGATTTCGCTTCAGCGAATATTTGCGTGTTACACGGGTTCGGGAAGCACAGAGACGTTTACTCTCCACTCAGGAACGGGTGCAAATGATTGCGGAGAAGGTAGGATTTGAGCATACAGCCCATTTTAATAAAACGTTTAAACAGGTGACCGGGACGACGCCGCTTCGCTATCGCAAAGAACATCGATAGATCATTAAAGCGACTGGCGAAGCCGGAATTCTGTCATGCGACAACCTATCATGACACCGCGCGCCAGGAGATGCCCGCGGTGATATGCTAAGCCGAACCCTTTTTACCTTCGGATAATTACACCACTTCTTACTTCAGGACCAACGGAGATTTGGCGCCCCTCTGTATCTGCATCACTTTCCCGGCATACGATTCCTGCCGATTCATGTCCTGTCACCATCAGAAGCCGACCGTCCGCGCCTACACCCTCAATCGCTTCCAGCTCCGCACCCTTACACTGATGCAAATGAATTAACGATCCTTCGGTAATATGTGCTTTCATTTCGGCGATTCGCAGGTGCTTCGCATGAGCGCATTGCACCCCGTTACGAGCCGTCACCGTATATCCCTGAATGACCAGACCATCCAGAGGCATTTCCGGCAGTCCACTCACCAATAACGCGGTTTCTGCCCCTGCGCAGACCACATCCGATATCCGAATATCCCGGAACACCGGAGTCTCCTCACTGACCTCCTGAGTCAAGTCGCTACCACGAGCGGAACCCTCCTGATTGGCATAGAAAAAGGAAAACGAGATAGCTTCCATTATGATATCTTTCATATAAATGTGCTCCACCTGAATATCCTCAACGACCCCGCCGCGCCCACGCGCGCTTTTGAAGCGAAGCCCAATATCCGTTCCAATAAACGTACAGTCCGAGACCCGGACATGCCGCACGCCACCGGACATTTCACTGCCAATGACAAAACCGCCATGACCGTGATACACGGTGCAATTACGGATCGTAATATATTCCGAGGACAGACCGAGTTCACGACCTTCTGCATCCTTGCCGGATTTCAGGCAGATCGCATCATCACCAACATCGAATACACTCTGCTCCACAACGACATGACGGCAGGATTCGATGTCCAGCCCATCACCATTCTGGGAAAACCATGGATTCCGTACACTCACGTTACGAATCGTGACATGCTCGGATGCCCATGGGTGCAGATTCCATGCAGGCGAGTTCTGGAACGTCGAACCGTCCAAAAGCACTCGTTTACATTGACGCAAGCTGACCATGTTAGGACGCAAAAAGTCTCTGACTTCGTCATAAGCAGCCACATCACGCACTTGCTCCAGATGCAGACGATTCGCAATCGCACCGCCTTCAAGGGCAGAAGTCGATGGCCACCAAATGGCTTCGTCTCCGCCAGCATGCTCCACCACACCGCCCGAAGAAACCAGTCGATTCCACTGCGAGGCGGTCATCTTGGATCGTTTCACCGGACGCCATGCCTCTCCACCGCCATCCCAAATCCCCTCACCCGTGATCGCAATATCCTCCAGCTGCTCACCATCAATGGGCGACTGACACCGCACTGCCTGCCAACCTTCAAAGCTGGACGCAATCAGAGGATATTGATCAAAATTACGGCTGAACGTAACCAGAGCACCCGCCTGAACATGAAGCTCAATTCGACTGCGGAGAACAATCGGCCCCGTTAACCAAACACCCGCTGGAATGACAATTCGGCCACCTCCCGCTTCTGCACAAGCTGCTATAGCCAGCCGGAACATCTCGGTATTATCCGTCAAGCCATCCCCTACCGCTCCATAATCCGTAAACTGAAAATCCCTTGCAGGGATGACAGGTAAACTCACTTCATAAGCCTTTATATCCGATTCAATACCTTCTCCTGTACCAAGTGGGGAGTAATATGTATTCATCGTTCATAACATCCTCTCTCTACCTATAATTGGATCGGACTGTCTTTAATATTGCATTACTTACTGGCAAGCGCATTCTTGCTCCATCATATCAATGCCATAGGGCGTAAGGTTGAGCTTTTTTGCCACATGCGATTAAGAATTTGATGTTATTTGTTTTTATGATCAGAGACATAAAGTAAACATCCCTTCCAGTATACTCTATACATCTATTCCAATGGTTGTAAAACAACTAGGAGAATCGATTCATTTTTCTGTCAGGATTCGTCACAAAGAGTCTAATAATGTGACAAATATATAACACAATTACTGGCTATAGCCCTATGGAACCCATTACTTATGTCATGTTTTATTACAAACCAATTGCCTTTAGCAGGATGAGTATGTATGATTAAATAACTAGTTTCAATTTATTCCTTAATATTCCTTTTCAAACAGACGTAGCAGAAAGGATGGGGTCTCTTGATTGAATTTAGGGGTGTCCAGAAACATTTTGGTCATTTTCATGTCCTCAAAGATATTCATCTTCACATTGAAGAAGGAGAGGTCGTTGTGATTATCGGCCCTTCCGGCTCAGGCAAAAGTACATTGCTCCGCTGCATCAACCGCTTGGAGTCGATTACCGAAGGTGAACTTGTCGTCAGTGGTGTCCCTTTACATCAGAAAAAGGTGGACATCAACCTCTTCCGTCGTGACATCGGCATGGTATTTCAACACTTCAATCTCTACCCTCACAAAAAAGTCATTGATAACATTACCCTTGCACCCATGAAGGTGCGTAAACAGCCCAAAGCACAGGCAGCCTCTACGGCGATGAAGTATTTGACCCGGGTTGGCATTGCCGACAAGGCAGACAGTTATCCTTCCCAGTTGTCCGGTGGACAACAGCAGCGTGTAGCCATTGCAAGAGGTCTTGCCATGGAACCCAAAATCATGCTTTTTGACGAACCCACCTCTGCACTGGACCCCGAAATGATCGGGGAAGTTCTGGATGTCATGCGGTCTCTTGCCCATAACGGGATGACAATGGTCGTCGTTACACATGAGATGGGATTTGCCCGCGAGGTCGCAGACCGAGTCATCTTTATGGATGAAGGCCGAATTGTGGAAGAAGCCTCCGCCGCTGAATTTTTCGACAACCCGAGAGAAGAACGGGCCAAGCAATTCCTGAGTCGTCTGATTCACCACTGAGAATAATCCATTTTGAAAGGGGTCTTTACCAAATGAAAAATGTATTAAAGTGGCCGTCGTTTATGCTTGTCTTGATTCTATCCCTTGTCTTGTCCGGTTGTAGCAATGGAGAGGAAAGTAGCAACAGCGGTGGTTCTGGTGGGAGTACCGAAGCCAAAGGCACGATTGAACAGATTAAAGAGCGTGGCAAGCTCATTGCCGGCGTGAAATACGACACCAAATTGTTCGGTTTGAAAGACCCCGCAAGTGGCGAAGTTGAAGGATTTGATATTGATATCGCCAAAGCACTCGCCAAACAGATTCTTGGAGACGAAACGAAGGTAGAACTGAAGGAAGTAACATCCAAAACGCGCATTCCGATGCTGCAAAACGGCGACATTGACCTCATCATCGCAACGATGACGATTACGGACGAACGCAAGGAACAAGTGGATTTCAGTGATGTCTATTTTGAAGCCGGGCAGTCTCTGCTTGTGAAAAACGACAGCGCAATTACCGGTCTCGAAAGTCTCAGCGGCGTGAAGGTACTTGCCGTCAAAGGCTCGACTTCTGCGCAAAACATTCGCGAAAAAGCCCCGGACGCCGAGGTGCTGGAATTCGATAACTATCAGGATGCCTTCACAGCCCTCAAAGCGGGTAAAGGCGAAGCTCTGACGACCGATAACATCATCCTGATCGGCATGCAGCAGACGGATAACAACTACAAGCTGGTTGGTGGAAATTTCACGAGTGAACCTTACGGCATAGCAATTCGCAAAGGCGACACAGCCTTCGTCGAAGAAGTAAACAGCCTGCTCAAAAACCTGAAGGACAGTGGTGAATATGATACGTTGCATGAAAAATGGCTGGGCAGCAAGCCAGAGTAACCCCGATTAATGATGGTTAAGCGGCGACTTCGCCTGTGATATGCAATGCATGAGCAGACGCAATCGCCGCTTCTACATCTGGAGAACGGAGGCTTCGCCTACATGGGCAAATTGGACTTCAGCGTACTGATCAAACATTCGGATCGATTTCTGGAAGGGTTCCTCAATACCATTCAGGTGAGCATCATGGCCTTGATTGGCAGCTTTATTCTTGGTGCAATTATGGCTATCTTTCGGATATCCCCCATCAAACCGCTCAACTGGATCGGCACAGCCTTTGTGGAGTTTATCCGTAACATCCCGCTGCTGCTTGTCGTGTTTTTCTTCTATCTCGGATTGCCGGCACTCGGCATTTCACTGGATGGATTCATCTCGGGTACACTCGGTCTGACCATCTATACGGCTGCTTTCATTGCCGAAGCGATCCGGGCGGGTATTCAGACGGTCCCTCGCGGGCAGTTAGAGGCTGCGAGATCTTCCGGTCTATCCTACGTACAGGCCATGAACCTGATCATACTGCCACAGGCGATCAAGATTGTATTGCCGTCCATTGGCAACCAGTTTATTAATCTGGTCAAAAACTCATCCATCCTTGCGGTCGTGGCTGGCATGGATCTGATGTATTTTGCCGATCTGATCAACTCGGATACGTTCCTACCGCTGAGCGTTTACACCATTGTTGCGCTGTTCTATCTGGTGTTGACCTTGCCGCTCAGCTTTCTGGTTCACTATATGGAGCGCCGTTTCGGACAAAGTGATGCTGACGCCAGCCGTGTTAAAGGCAAACCAAAAAAGAACAAACCAACCGGTCAGGTCACCATGTAAAAAAGACATCCATTCTAAACCTTGTCTTACTCACAGAAGGAGGCCGATGATCCATGGACTTTAGCGGGGCCTACGCCTGGCCCAACCTTCGTTTCCTGCTGCACGGATTCCTGATTACCCTGCAAGTGGCAGGGTTGTCGATTGTATTCAGCTTTGTTCTCGGCACCGTGCTCGGTACCGTTCGATACACCCGAATTCCGGTCCTGTCACAGATTGTTTCCGTCATCGTGGATACGATCCGCAATCTGCCGCTGCTGCTGATCATTTTCTTCATTCATATCGTACTTCCCCAGCTCGGGATCAAAATGTCCGTCTTCTGGTCTACGGTTGTTGGACTAAGTCTGTTCGAAGGCGCCATGATCGCAGAGATTGTCCGCAGTGGACTCAAATCGATCGAGCGCGGTCAGGTGGAAGCCGCCCGTTCCTCCGGCCTAAGCTATATGCAGACACTTGGCGGCATCATCATGCCTCAAGCTTTGCGGCGCATGTCGCCACCGATGGTGAGTCAGTTCATCTCTTTGCTGAAGGATACTTCACTAGCGATCATCATCTCCCTGCCGGAGCTGATGCACAATGTGCAGATCCTCGGGGGTCAAAGCTTCGATTACGTCATCCCTGCCCTGCTGCTCGCAGCCGTATTGTACTTCGTCATCAACTACACGTTGTCCATTGTGGCACGGCGGCTTGAAGCACGAATGACTTGATGATCGGATGATTGATGCTTCCATTACAACCCAAAGACTCCAGCTCCACTTCAACAGTGGTTTTGGAGTCTTCTTTGGATTTCATAATAGTCTGCTCGCACAGGAATCATTCCTCAAATCGCTGCTCCGTTACGGCGTAGTTCCTTTTGCAGCACCTCTACTGGCAGCTCCAACGGATCAAGCTTCATCTGAACAGCTAAAGCAGCGGCTGTTCCCGCCGCCTGCCCCGTAGCCATGCAGCTTGGAGTCAGCCTTGTCGTTGCGTGAGCCTCATGTGTGGTGGAGATACATCGACCTGCAGCCAGCAGATTGCGAATATTGCGGGAAATCAGAGAGCGGTACGGAATATCGTATGCTCCGTCTCCTTCTATAAAAGCCGCTACGACGCCTTGACCGGAGGGATCATGAATATCAATCGGATAGCCACTTCTGGCGATTACATCGTCAAACTTTTTCCCTGCAACCACATCGTCCTTGGTCAATGCATAGTGTCCGATGATTCGCCTGGATTCACGGATACCGATCTGCGGTGCTACCGCTGAGATCGAAGCCCGCTCGAATCCAGGCACGTCACGCTGCAGAAACTCAGCGATCATCAGCACCTGTTTCCTGCCTTCCTGTTCAGCAGAGGTCAGATCCTCTGCATCTGTAGCATCCAACCCCTGCACCCGGGTGCAGTTAATCAATACTTCATCTTCAGCCGGTCCGGTAAAAAACAATACCTGATCACGATTAATCGGTACACCTGCTTTTTTCCATTGGGAATAGAAGCCGCTCACCCCGGTTAACGGGATACTATCCAGTTCGGAGAAAGGGGTTTTGGCATAGAAATCCTCCGGGTGCTCCTGCATGTATTGTTTTACTCGTCCAAGGTCCACACCACGCATCCGGAATTTCATGGTCATCGGCTGTGACTGGTGATCGCCATCTCGCCCCTTTGCAACAGAGGCGCCCGCAAGATAAGCCGCATCCGCATCACCGCTGGCATCCACAAATACGTTCGCTCTTAGCTCCATTCGGCCAGACTTGTTCGTCAGACGTACCGCCTCTACCCGATCATTCACCATAACCACTTCATCCACGAAGCTGTGCAATAACAATCGCACACCTGCTTCCTGCAGCATCTCCGCCGCAACCACTTGATAGATCGCCGGATGGTAAGGCGTAACGGTGTGCACAAATCCAACTGTATCCCGAAGATGCCCCGGAGAGCCGCCGCGCGCCTGTAGTCGGTCAACGATTTCTTGGGCGATACCCTGAATCACCTGTTCACCACTCTCCGTATGGAAGGTCATCCAGGGGTAGACCATGGCGGCAGTCGACATTCCACCAACAAACCCGTATCGCTCCACCAGCACTGCTCGAACACCTTGTCGTCCAGCTGCGATGGCTGCCACTATTCCCGCCGGACCCCCTCCCACAACAACCACATCCGCTTCTTCCTTTTTCATACTTATCCGTTCACTCAAGCTATCACTCCTTCCGTTCTATTGCATGGACTACTCTTTCAGTCCTGTCATGGCAACTCCCTCAATGAAGCGCCGTTGTGCCAGGAAAAAGACAATCAGCAGCGGCAGGGTCGCCATGACGGTGGCACTCATCAGATATTGCCAGGCTGTGCCCACTTCATCCGTGAACAAGGATAATCCAAGCGGCAGCGTCATCAGTTCTCGCGAGTTAATGAAAATCAACGGATCGAAAAACTCATTCCAGATCGTCACAAAAGTAAAGATCGTCAGCGTAGCCATACCGGGCTTGGCAATCGGGAGCATAATTCGCGCATAGATCCGGAAGCGGTTGCAGCCGTCAATCATCGCCGCTTCTTCCAGCTCGGTGGGTACCGTAATGAAGAACTGCCGCATCACAAAGATACCAAACACGCCGCCCGCCCCAAAGATCGGCAGTAAAATCAGCGGAAGATGTGTATCAATCCACCCCAGCTGCCGCATGAACAGAAACATGGGAATAGCCGTCACCTCATGGGGAATCATCATCGCACTCAGCAGGATGAGAAATACCACATTACGTCCCTTGAACGGAATTTTGGCAAATGCGTACCCGGCGAGAGATGCAAAGAACACCGTACCCAGCACAACCACAGCAGCAATATATACACTGTTAAAATAAAAACGATGAAACGGAATTAATCGAAAAACATCGATGTAGTTCTGAAATCGGAAGGTATCCGGTATCCACTGTGGTGGATAGGTAAATATGCTCTGAGGTTCCTTGAATGACGTCGATATCATCCAGATAAATGGAACAAGCATGATCAGCGAGATCAGTGTCAGCAGCAAATACGTCCCCAGGGCACTGCCTGTCTTGCGAATCGAAGGATTAGGCATCGCCTTCATTGAATACCCACCTCTTTCGAAGCTGCCATTGCAGCAGCGTCAGAATTAGCACGATAAAGAAAAGCACATAGGCAAGCGAAGAGGCGTAGCCGAACTGAAATAATTTGAATGCTTTTTCCCAGATATAATAGACCAATACCTTTGTGCTGTTGCTTGGCCCTCCCTGTGTCATTACGTAGATCTGTCCAAACACCTTGAGCGAGCCAATCACTGTCATTACCATGGTTAAAAACACCGTTGGTGTAATCATGGGTAACGTGACGTGAAAGAAAGTCCCCCTTCTGCCCGCGCCGTCCAGTGTTGCCGCTTCGTAAAGTGAACGCGGCACCTGCTGAATGGCTGCAATGAACAGCACCATATTCAGACCCACATTTTTCAGTACACTCGTCACAATAACCGCTGGCATCGCCAGATTCTGATTGTAGAGCCAGGCCGGACCCTTGATGCCTATCATTAACAGAAGCTGATTGATCAGTCCCGACTCTGTGGCATACATCAGCTTCCATACGATGGACCATACAATCAGCGAGGTCATGACCGGAACAAAGATGGCTGTTCGAAAAATCCCGATGCCGCGCAAACTTCTGGATAGCAGCAACGCGAGCAGCAGCGCGAGCACAATATTAAGCGGCACAAGCCCCGCAGTGAAATAGACCGTATTGGCAAGCACCTTCCAGAACATGGCGTCTGTCATCACATTCCGGTAATTCTCCAGTCCAATAAAATGATGATCCCCCAGCAGCGGCCAGTCGGTCAGGCTCATGTAAAGAGCCAAACCCATGGGAAACAGCAGCAGCAGGGTAAACCCGAGCACCATTGGCGATACAAACAGCCATCCCGCGATCTGGGCCTCTCTGGCGAGCGGACCTCTTCCTGTACGCTTGCGTGAATGGGTCACAGTCAGGCCCTCCCCTTTATCAAATTTCTTCCCTTGAAACGAATATTTACACTTGCCACTCCAATGACAGAACAACCTTCCGATCGCTGTTATCCCCAGATTTTTTTAATTCAATTTTACAAAGGGGAAAATCCGGGGATAAAGGCGAACACTCCGTTTCTTCAGGTTATTTCTGTCCTCTACGTTCTCTTGTAAATGTTTAGTTCAACTTATATAGTCTGAACGGTTCAGATTGTCCACCGCATTACGGAAGGCGTTAACAGCCCTTCGCAGCTGCTCCTCCGCTCTGCCTGTTACGACCGCTCCAAGCATGATCGCCTTGACCCCGGTATCGTGCAGCACCCGAACATCGTCAGGCACCAGCTTACGCTGAGAAGGAACCAATACCGGAATTTGCGCCTGCAAAACCAGACGGCGATATTTGAGCACGTCCGCAAAGCTTAGCGGTGTACCATATTCATTCCCAGGCACAATGGATGCCTCCAGGGCGGTGAAACCGTAATGAGCCGCCGACGCTACGAGGGAAGGTTCATATTCGTCATTGATTGCAAACGTGGGGTCCAGCCCTAGGTCATCCAGCATGAAGGACGGCAAGTGATGTGCATAGATGGAATAGAAGTCAAAACCCAGCCCGGAGAGGCGCTCCACGTCCTCCCTCCGTGCTCCATCTATACTACCGGATGGTACGACCCCAAGCGGGCCGCCAAACTCGTTACGGATCGCCTGAAAAACTTCGGCATAGTTGTCCAGTGGACCAAAATGATTCCCGCTGGCGCGATGACCGACATTATAATGCACCTTCAGTGCATCAGCGCCCTCTTCAATTGCTGCCCGGGCCAAAGATAGATCGTTCTCGGGTAAGCTGACCACAAGTGACAGGGATTTCCGATCAAGCAATTCCTTGAATTTGCCCATCATGCTCACCTCCTGTTTCTATAAGATTATTTATTGTTGCAGCACGCTTTGGACCTCTTCCTGCATTTGCTTCAGATTATCCTCGGGTGTCGCTGAACGGGCGAACAGTCGGTCAAATCCCTGCAACACCGCATTGTCGATATCCTGCCAACGGATATGACCTGGAATCAAGCGCGCTTTTGGCATTTCATTAATCACCGCCTGCACAATATGCTCCTTGCTCGGATTATTCGGCTGATTAATGAACGCATCGGAGTTCAGCACAGAGGTACGCGGAGGCACAAAATAGGTGGCCGTCGCCTGAATGCCCTGCTCGCTGGCAAAATACTTCAATAGCTTCTTGGTTTCCTCCGGATGTTTGCTGTCATTGAACATGGCATATCCAGCCTGCCCCAGCATCGGTACGCTGCCCTGTGAACCGGAAGGCATGGGAGCGATACTCCACTCAAAATCCGTAATTTCTCTTGCTTTGGAAACATAGCTGTAGTTATCGAAGAACATGCCCACATTGCCAGCATCGAAACTGACCTGCTCGCCTGCTTTTGGATGCGATTCATCGGTAAACATCATGCGCTCCAGCAGTTCAAAGGTCTGTACGCCATAAGCATCGTTCCAGGTGAACTTCGTCATACCTTCGTCGAATGGACCGCTGCCATTGGACCAGGAATACGAGGAGAGCACAGCCCAGGTCTTCCAGTCGCGAAAAAAGTTAGCGCCATAGATCCGGTTGGTCGCCTCCTTGCTGGTGATCGCCTTAGCGGACTTCTCGAACTGTTCCCATGTCCATTGCCCTTGGCTGGCAAGTGTATTCGGGTCGGTCAGGCCTGCTTTGTCGAACAGCGTTTTATTGTAGAACATGACCACCGGAGGTGTGGAAAAAGGAAGCCCCAGCAGCTGATCTCCATCACGGAACAAATCCAATGTACTTGGTATATAATCATCCAGCTTGAACTGGGCATCGTCCTTGAACTCGGATACATCGGCCAGGATGTGATTGGATTTGAATTGCGGAACCATCCGCTCCGATACCCATGCGATATCCGGGAGAGAACCGCCAGCGGCAAGCACCGAAATTTTTTGCTGATATTCCGCGAAAGGTACGGATTCCATCGTCACCTTGATGCCTGGATTTTCCTGCGTGAAGCCATCGATCAGCTTGTTGTATACATCCATATGTGCCTGATTGCCCCACATCATGAACTTCAGCTCAACCTCTCCATTCTCCCCGGCTGCATTCTCAGGATTACTGCCGGAATTGGAGCTTGTGCATCCGATTGAAGCAATCATCATAAGTAAGAGTATCAATATCAGTCCTGCTTTTTTCATGAAAATCCCCCTTATGGACTTAGTGGTATACATGTGCAACCAAAGTATAACGAAGGCATCGGCCACTCATAAATCACGTCAATTACAGAAATGGTATGGTATTTCAAGAAATACTGAATCGGTCACGATATTCCCCTGCTGTCCAGCCCACCTGCTGCTTGAATACCAGCATGAAGTGCTTGGGACTCTGATGCCCGGATAACCTTGCAACATCATAGATTTTGAGCCCCGTGTTAATCAGCAGCCACTTGGCCCGTTCCATACGAGCCTCAGCGATGTATTCGGAGTAATTGGTTCCTGTTTCGTTCTTGAACAGCTGGCTTAGATAGGTGGGGTTCAGATTAACCAGAGCTGCTATGGTCTGAAGTCGCAGATCCCCATCGGGGTGCTGCTTGATGTGCTCCTTCACATCTCGGATAATCTTCCGTGTGTCTCCGCCAGAGTGCTCTGCTTTCCCAGATGGCTCAGTGACTGGAAGGGTTGAAATGCCGTACCTGCGATCCAGCAGCAATTGAATTTTTTGGATGCATAATGCCAGTTCATGACGTTCAATCGGCTTCAGCAGATAGTTCAACACCCCGTACTCCATCGCTCTGCGTGCATATTCAAACTCCCCGTACCCGCTAATGATGATCATCAGCAGTTCAGGGTACATATCTCTTGCTTTGGATACCAGTGTCAACCCGTCCATTTCACGCATGCGAATATCTGTGATTAACACATCCGGTACTTCACATCTCAGAAAATCCAGTGCCTCGGCTCCGCTCGAAGCTTCACCTGTTACCTGGAACTGAGGGGACGCCTGTACAATCAGCTCTCTCAGCCCCTGACGGATGACCGTCTCATCCTCCACAAGCAATACTTTATACATCGCTTCATTCCCCTTTTGGTTGAAGTTGAATGGATATCGTGACCGCCAGGCCCTGCCCGGGACTGCCATCGACGCTCAGGCTACCACCTTCTCCATACATGAGACGGAGCCTTTGAGAGATATTGTTAAGTCCCAGCCTGTCCCCGGCATGGCAGCGCAATGCCTCACCGGAAGGCTGCCGAGCAATGGATTCATTTAATTCATCAATCTCCGCCTGAGCCATGCCTTTGCCATTGTCACGCACAATAATCAGCAGCTCATCATTAAATTTCAATGCAGATACCCAGATCACTCCGCCATTGTCCTGCCCTTCAATGCCATGGTAGACAGCATTCTCCACCAGCGGTTGTAATACCAGCTTCGGAATCAGACACTCTGTAACAGCTTCATCAATGTCATAGATTACCTCCAGCTTGCCGTCATAACGTACCTGTTGAATGCGTACATAGGATTGTACAAAAGCCAATTCTTCCTGAAGCGGAACCCTCCGGTCCACCTTATCAATCGTATAACGCAGCAGCTTGCCAAGTGCCGTCACCATATCAGACACCTCAGCGTGCTTCTGGCGGACCGCCATCATGTTGATGGACTCCAATGTGTTGTATATAAAATGGGGATTGATCTGGCTCTGCAATGCTGACAACTCCGCCTCTCGCTCTTGAATGCCTAGCAGAAATACCTCGTTGAACAGTCGATTGATCTCTTCCATCATTCGGTTAAAGCCCCGGCTAATCTGTCCGAACTCATCATTGCTGAAGTGCGCTACCCGCTGGCTAAAGTCTCCCTGCTCCACCCGGATCATATTGTGCTTCAGTCGAATCAGCGGCCTCGTTATGCGATAGGATAAGAGAACTGCGAGAACTGCTACGGCTGCCATACATAACACAGCGAATCCAAACGTAAACGTGAGCATCTCGCCCGACTCCTTCTGAATAACGGCAATAGGCGTAAGGCTGATCACCGAAAGTCCTGAATAGCTGGAATGGTGCTGTACGTAGAGATAGGGCTTCCCATCAAGGACAACCTTCTGGTTGCCTGCGTAGCCTTGAAGCTGTCCATGCTTTAACAGTTGGTCGTATGCGGATAGACCTCCGGCAGAGGTCCGTTCGAACAAGAGATGCTGCTTGCTGTCGACAATCATCAGGCTCGCATTTTGCTCAAAATTCAGATTGGACAAGAGTTGACCGAAGGCTTCCATCCGGATGTCGATCAGAATGTAGCCCAGTCGCTGGAGTGTACCCGGATCACGAATCTCACGGGCAACTGATATATACGGCTCTTCATGACTGCCCGTGTAATAGCTGGGTTCGTGCGGAGGAAGCAGACGCCATTCCCCTTCCGAGCCGTTAAGCTCTGCAAACCAGTGATCCTGCCTGCTGTCCCATACCTGATTCACTGCCAGCGAATCCAGATTGGAGAACAGGATGCCGCTGTTGCTGATCAGATGGATGCCACGAATTTCCGGTCGGTCGTATGCTTGACCAGACGTGTAGAGCTTCATTTTCAGATAATCATCGGATCTTGCCCATGTACCCGATCCCATCGGAGCATTGTATTTGCCCAGAATACCGAGCACCATCTGATCATAGAGCGGCAAGAGCGACAACCGCTCGAAGTCCTTGAGCAGCCGATTCAGGTTAGTATTAATCTGGCGAACAATATCAATGGTGAACTGCTCCGTCTTGCGATCAATCGTCTGCGAGAAATGCAGGTAATTCACTACTCCCTGCAAGCTTAGCGGCAGCAAGGTCAACGCCAGGAACAACAGGAGCAGCTTGGTGCGCAGATTCATATTTCTTCCGAAATAACCCTGTACCTTGTCCATCATTTCCGTTCATCCCTCCCTCTCCCGATCATTGTATGAGCCCCCTTCACAGATCAATCTGGATATATAACTGGGGTTCATCATATCCAGTTTTAATGATCGTTGGCTATCCTGCCAACCATGGGATTGGTATGGAATTTCAAGATTGAATTATGGGTTTCGGGGAAACGCAAAAAAGCCGACTGTATCGCTACAGTCGACTACTCTTCTATTGCACAAAAAAACCGATTGCATTATGCAATCGGCTGTCTTTTCATAAAGTGTTTTTTATATTTGAAGCGATTATATTCATTAATTAACTCGTCCAATACCATCGATTGTTGAAGGACTTTGTAGTCTTGCATGCCATGATATTCCGCCAAACGACTTAACTCATGCCTGTTCTGTTCGATTTGGTCTCTAATCTGCTTCGGTTCTCTCACAGCATGCACCCCCTCTTTTTAAAACATTTTAGGATACATTGCCAAAAAATTCATATTTTATTCCTTTGCAAAATAGAATGTTTGCTTACATTACTTTTCAAAGAATTGACGTCTTTTTCAAATCAGAGTTTATTTCAATTTTATCTTTAATCTTTCTAGAGAGATTTTCAAAATAAATTAAAGATAAACATTTTTTTCCTAATAATTAGAATTAAAATATTATGCAAAAAAAAATAAAATATAGAAAAGGAGGTGTTATTTATCCATTATTTCCAAAAGAGAGGTGAGCGCGAAAAGATCGAAAATAAATATCATTTAAATTGAGATACCATAAATTGAGATTGGTATGAAAAATTAAGCGATTCTATTAAATATCGAGGGGAGACGTTAATCAATGAAAGCAAAATTTTTAGTACCTTTATTATCTTTATCAATTATTGGGGGAGCCGCTTTCTTCTCTAATACATCAACCATTCATGCAACAGAAGACCCACAGGGAGCTGCAAAACTGGTTGTACAAGAGTTTTTTGATGCTATGTCGGAGGAAAAATTCGCAGAAGCTACAGAATTAGTAGTAGATTTAAGATACCCGAGTAAAGAAAAACAAATTGCAAAATATGAGCACTATAACTCAGTAAGTGACTTTGAATCAATGAAAATTGTTGATGCGAGCTTAAAGGATGAGGCAAATGTTGTAGTTACTTTTGAAGGTAATGTTTCAGGAATTGATTCCAAAAATGAGATCTACGTTAAAGAAATAGATGAAGAATGGAAATTGATTCTTGGTGATGATGATCCTGCTACTATTGCTGCACTAAATGCTCCGGAATTCACTACCCAAGCTATGGTAGATTACTATTCCTTCACAGGGTTTAACTATGGTAGAGCTCACTACACTATTAATTCCTTTTCTACATTAGGTAATGCCGTTAATCTAATAGGTTGGCAATATGCAGGGACACAATACCATGCCGATGTAACTTATCAAGTGGCTCAAGATTCATTCCTTGGATGGAAGACTCTTGGAAAATCCGAGCCCGTATACGGCAACTATACATCTGCTGCTGGTGATAGATTCTCTATTTCTTTAACAGGTGTACCCGCCGGTAGCGATTATCACATTCGTATAGTTAATTGGGCTCCAGTCCCTGTTGATGGCGCAGGGAATGTTTACACCAACTAGCAAAAGTTAATTTAGACACCGCCGGAATTGATGTGACCCATAACCCTTACATTCGCGTAAAGGTTGTGGGTCACTTGTTATCAAAAAAAGCTAAAGTTAAATACTAAAATATTGATCCCTCCAGATTTAGATCAAATTTCAAATACTTATCTTATGGTCTTGATTTATTTTCAATTTTCTGTTAATTTTACTACATAGAATTACATAGTAGGTGGTGTATAAATTGAAGAATGAAATGATTAAAGGATACATCGATGGTATTATACTATCCATCTTGAGCCAAAGAGATGCATATGGTTATGAGATATCCCAGTATATAAATGAAATAACCTATGGAGAGTTCCAACTTAAAGAAGGGACTCTGTATCCTGCATTAAAAAGGTTAGAGGCTAATAATTATATTGAAGGATATTGGGGGGAACAAAATGGTGGCCCAAGACGAAGGTACTACCGAATCATAGAAGAGGGACAGAATAAACTTAAAGCCATTAAATCTTCGTGGATAAAAAACACACATATTATAAATATTTTTTTGGGAGGTACAACTAGTGGATATTCAATCTTATTTAAATCAAGTATTTAGAAATTCCTTTTTATCCAAAAAAGAACGAACGGATTTGACAGAAGAAATGGCTGCACATTTAAATTCATCAAAAGAACGTTATATTAATGAAGGCTGTTCCTCTGATCAAGCGACCAAAAAAGCCTTAGAGTCCTTTGGCAATCCAATAAGTATAAGGGAGAAGTTGACTAAAGAAACTTTCGGCTTATCAAGCAGTGTTATTTTGGGGTTAATCTGCATCAGTGGATTTTTGTTTGTAAGTTCTTTAATTTTAGGAATAATTGCAAACTATTATGGTTTTCACAATAGAGTGATTGAACTTTCTCCCATGTTATTTATTACAATTTGTGCAATATGTGGTGCTTTACTGCTTACTCGTAGAAATATAGATAGATTTTGCCTGGTATCAGTTCCCCTTTTATTTGGATTAGGCTATTTACAGGCATACTTAGGACTCTTTAAAAATATGATAGGCGGGATAGAATCATTTAATCTTTTTGAGAATCTTTTTTTTAGTGGCGCATATGACTTTTCAGGGCGTAGCAGTTTCATGCTTATTGGAGGTTTTATAATAACACTGCAAACCATTGCAATATTTATTCTGAGCAAAAATATTTACATTTCGGTTATGCCTTTCTTATTTTCTGTAATGTATACACTCTCTCACATGTTAGTTATTGGAATGTATTACCTGTTCTTCTCTAATGGATTTTTTTCACAGGTAACAAATGGATACAACGTTTTTGTTGCCGGTAATATTCAACGTCTCACTGATATCGGCATAAAGTTAGGAATGTGTATTGTATTATTCCTTATTTTAAACACTATTAAGAAAATCATAGCTAAAAGAACAATGAAGACTGTTTAATAATGTAAGTTTCAGATATACTCTTAGCGCGCCTAACTATAACCTTTCTTCTCATAATGAGCAGCGGATCTCATAATACGCCATTGCATCAGGAGTTAATTGAAAGAGGCAGCGAAACCATATTTAGTTTATGGTTTCGCAGTTCTAAAAGAGCTGCATTTATTAAGGATAAACCTTTCTAAATAATGTTTATTGGAAATGCGTCTTTAATGCTGTTCTTTCTTCATATTAATTGTTGACGTATATCGGTTAAACTCATTTATCAATTCATCCAAAATCCTGGACTGCTGTAGAACTCTATCATCATGCATGCCATGTCTCTCCACCAAACGGCGTAGCTCTTGTCTACTTTGCTCTATTTGGTCTCTCAGGATTCTAGGCTCTCTCACAGCATGCACCCCTTTTTAAAACAATTTAGAATACATCTTGAATCCATTTTTTTCGTTTAAACCCTTAGTACTGACAAAAACATATGATATTTTGCATAATTTTGTAGAAATAATTGTTTGGAAAAGGATTTTATTTCCATTTTTTGACTTGATTATTGAACACAAAAATAGCCTACCGCAAAAACAGTTGGCTATTTGAATATTTATCATAATTTATGCAATATTGATCGATTGTAATATCTGTTGATATTTATCGTTTATTTCTTCATTAATAAGCAAGCTGTCTGTACTCCTTTGGGGATTTACACATTTTATTAAATCATATGGAAGAGCGTATCGTAGTTGTTGACTTCATGTAACCACTCCACAATAATTCCTTATTTCATTTCTAAAGCTACAGATACTTACAAACTCGCATTTGGGTGAAGCAAGCTGATTAATGTTTTGTATTGGTTCTCTAATTCTTTAGATAAATGACTCTTAAACTCTCCATAAAGATTAATACACTTTAATGTTGCCGCATCATCCTTAACAAAAATGGATAGTTCTAAACTTATAAGAAGCGACTTTGCACCAGATTCGTGTTTATGTCTTTTAAAATAATAAACTGCAATCTCGTAAAATAATACAACTCGTCGATAATACCAACTCTGTTCTGTGTATCCCCCTCTTAAATAAGCATCACTGAATTGGGTCGAAATTTCCTTTTCAAACTTGATCAACAAATCATCCACATCATATTGATGTCTGTTAGCAGATTGAAAAATTTTGACCAAAGCAGGAAGGATTTCAGCTTCATCTTTCTCGATACAAGTAATGTACTCAGGTATAATCTCTCTTACGCCCATCATTACTTGATACAAATATTTATTAACTTTAGCCCAATCTTTAATTTTTCGATCAATAAGATTATTATCGTCTCCGAAATCCACTATAATTCCCTCATATAAATCAGTAAATCGAAAAGCTTCTTTATAATTTTCGGAGTAATCATGGTAATTCGCAATTAGCAAGTTAGAATAAGCTTTATATACATATAGTGGATACTGTGTTTTACTAGTAAACTTTTTAGTTTGTCTCATGGCCACATCCGCCTGCTTTTCTAATAAGCAAGCTAAGTCTCTCATTCTATCCCATTCATGTAACCCCCAGTATGCATTCGCTAGATCCTTAATTGCATCCAGCTGATAGTCCTCATCTAATCGTTCTATGAATGGTTCTAATTTGGAAATGAGTAGTCTATTCACTTTCTGGTCATGGCCAATATTAATAAGAAAAATACGGTACTGACACAGTGCTAACCTTTCCGAATGCTGATATTTCTCACCTTCCGCTACGCATTCATATAAAATAAACGCTGCCTCGTTCATTTTATTAGAATATAGATTCTCTGCCATTTCAAACAGTTCTGAAATATAGGATCGATCATCTGTAACCTGATAAATCACCTTTTTAATACAGCCTAGCTTGTTAAGTTCAGCACAGCGATACAGGAACGGCTCCAAACGCCTCCAATGAGGAGCAGCTTCCACAAAACACTCCACACTGTACATTTCATAGAAGTGCCCCTTCTCCAATCCCATCGCAGAAGTAATCTGATCCAGTTGATTCATGGCAAGAGGCCTGCTCCCTTTTATAATGGCACTTAATGTGCCAACATTAACTCCACAGGTATTAGAAAATTGTTGAAGTTTGTACCCTTTCTCCTTGATATAATCCTCTATATGCGAGCGTATCGTAGGTGCAAGTTTCATTCTTCTCACTCCCAACATCATTCACATACTTTCATATGAACTTGTATTTCAAAATCATACTCGTAATTTCTGAAAACTTATTTCCTCTATTAATTGAAAATATACTTTCTGTTGCTCCAAATCGGCATGATCTCTATACTCCCCATACAAATCTATACACTTTATAGTCAAATAATCATCTTGGCTTGAAGATGAAAGCCTCAGAGTATAGAGTAAAGTATTTATTCCAGACTGAAAGTTTCGTTGGCTAAGTCTATACTTGGCAAATTCATAGTTAAACAAAAGAAATCTGTGATTACCAATTTGAGGATTATCCTCATCCTTTAGATGGAAATCAATTTGGAACTGTTGGATTTGAGCTTCAAATTTCTCCAATGCAAAATCGATATTAAGTGAATGTTCGTTGGCCACCTGAACAATATTTATGAAGGCAGTTAGGATTTCTTTAGGATTATCCTCAAGGTATTGAAGGTATGAATGAATAACTTCGTGATTCCCAGACATCAGGTTAATTGATAATCGATTCCCTTGAGCCCATCTTCGGAATCTTTCTATTATTTCTATTTCTTCCTTCGTTGGATTAGGAATATCAATTACTTTTTCATAAACCTCTGTGTACTTTAATGCTAGTTCGTACTCCTTTCGGGCCTCAAAAACACTTGCTTTTAACAAATTGGCATAAGCTTTATAAGTAAATATAGGATAAAAAGCAGCTCTTTGACCCTTATTTCTCCTAAGTGATTCGACCTTTAATTGGAAATCACTTTTCCTTTCCAGTTCTTCTGACAAAGAATATACTTTTCCCCATATATTCAGAGCATTATATACATTGGCTAATTCTTTTATAGCATCCAGTTGTATTTCTTCATTTAGTTTCTCTACATAAGGTTCTAATCGAATCGCCGCATTCAAATTATTGAATTTGTTTAACGTCTTGTTAATTAGGAAAATTCGGTACTGGCATAATGCCAACCGCTCAGAGTGCTGGTATTTCTCACATTCGGAAACACATTCATATAGAATAAGTGCCGCTTGTTCAAACTCTTTCCTGTAGAAATCCTCAGCTACCTTAAACAATTCGTCAATGTACGATCGATCATCAGTAACCTGTATAACCACCTTCTTTATACAATTCAACTTGTTCAACTCAGCACAATTATACAGGAACGGTTCTAGCCGTCTCCAATGAGGTGCAGCTTCCACAAAACATTCCACGATGTACATTTCGTAAAAGTATCCTTGTTCAAGCCTCATTCCAGACGTAATCTGATCTAATTGGTTCATGGATATAGGCCTGTTCCCTTTGATTATGGCACTTAGCGTGCCAACATTGACGCCAGTGACTTCAGAGAACTGTTGTAGTTTATATTTATGCTCCTTCATGTGGTTCTCAATATATGTGCGTATCGTAGGTGCAAGTTTCAATTCTTCCACCCCCAATTATCCAAATTCCCTTATGATTCATTCAATTATAATAAATGTAATTTTAATCCTGTATTTAACAATGGTCAATCATTAGATACATAAAAACGAGCGTTCTATTTCCATATTTCAGGAAACAGAACGCTCGTTAACAAGAAAGCCAATTTACTACATTACATATCAAAACCCCTAATATCCGCCTGTCCCGTGACTAAAAAAAGCATTTATCGTCGTAGAATCAATACCTCCAGTAAAACCAGAGAATAAAAGGAATGAACTAAAAAGCATTAATACTAACATTGCTTTTTTTATCATATCGACCATAGACCTCCTTGATAAGACAATTATAATTTATTTTTACTGATTCCGTCGCTTGCATTCTGTACTCTTCAAATAAACCCACACAATATATTATTGTAGAATCATCTTTGATTTTATTAGCAGATGCTAAACATGTTAACAAACTTCTAAATCCTTCTTCATATCGTTCCTTAAACAACTGATAAAACGCTAATTCCGCCCAAAATTTAGTATATCTATCATCTTTAATTTGAGCAATATAGCTACTTTCATGATTACGATCCTCAAACAACATATGAATATATAAATCGAATCTTCTAAGAGCGTGGTCTACATTCAGATTGTATGAATTTGCAGCTTCCATGATCTTAACTAACCCAAGAAGAGTTTCATTTTCGTTCTCTTCAATAATATCTAAATAAGTATTTAGTGCCTCGTAATCACCTAACATCAATTTATAGAGATAGGTATTAATTTCAGCCCAATTTTGAAATCGTTTAATAAATATAAGATCCTCCGAAGTAGGTTTTTCAATTTCAAAATTCGCATAAAGAGCTGTCTGACTCAATGCCTTTTCATAATCTTTACGCTCACCCCATACATTAGACATCAATAAATATGCGTATGATTTATAGGTGAATAAAGGATGTTTGGAAGTCCTCTGTTGTTCCAAACCCTTTTTCTTTTTTTTATATTGTTCTAAAAATTCAACTCGTTGCTCTAGTTCACTGGCTAATTGAAATACCTTATCCCAATGGCACAATCCACTATATGTATTAGCCAATTCTCTTATCGCATCCAGTTGCCGCTCTTCATCCAGCCTATTAATATATGGCTCGAAGTGCACGGCTGCCCTGAGATTTTCATGCTGATCCTGACCGAGAGATAGTGTGAAAATACGATACTGGCACAACGCGAGACGTTCCGAGTGTTGGTACTTTTCACACTCCGCAACGCATTCATATAACATGCGGGCCGCTTTCTTTTGGCCTCGCTCAAGCATGCCTTCTGCCATCTCGAACAATTCGGAAATATAGGATCGATCATCCGTCACTTGCTGGATCACCCTCTGAATACATTCGAGCTTGTCCAGCTCGGCGCAACGTTGCAGAAAAGGCTCCAGTCTTCTCCAATGTGGTGCAGACTCCACAAAACACTCAGCGCCGTAAATTTCGTAGAAATGACCTTCTTCCAGCTTCATGCCTTTGGTAATCAGATCCAGTTGAGCCATGGCGATTGGCCGCGTCCCTTTGATGATCGCACTTAACGTTCCAGCGTTCACACCCGATATATCGGCAAAGTATTGCAGGGTATAGCCCTGTTTCCTGATGTAGTCCTCAATAAAGGAGCGTATCGTAGTTGTAGGTTCCATGTCTCCCACCTCCACAATGAAAATCCATAAATTTGAATTTATATGATATGTACAATTTTAATCCTAAATTTTACAGCGGTCAATAAAAATCGTGGCAATTTTCTGCCCTTATGCCCAAGGTTGAGCGGCTTTAATCCGCCTTATAGAAAAAATCCATTAGAAGAATGCATGGCAACATGGTAAAGTTAGTTTTAGCTCGAATATCCTACTATTTCCATAGGATTAGACAACCTAGGTGCTTTTCCAATCCAATCCAAGGGGATGGTTAGATGAAATTTGCCTTATTTAGTCTCATGATGAATCTTCCAAATGCCGTAACTGGTGAATCACTAACAACACAACAGAAGTTCCACAATATTTTGGAACAAGCCAAGCTGGCCGAACGGCTGGGATTCGATGCATACGGGATCGGCGAGCGGCATGGCGCACCTTTTCTGTCTTCCTCACCTCCCGTCGTGCTGACCGCCGTTGCTGCTGCGACTTCACGTATCCGGTTGCTAACAACAGTAACTGTTCTTAGTATACTTGATCCAGTACGGGTTGCCGAGGATTATGCCACGCTGGATCAATTATCGGGCGGACGGTTGGAGATGATCATCGGGAAAGGCAATGATCCTCGGCACTATCCCCTGTTTGGCATTAGCGAAGAGGAACAATGGGATTCACTCGGTGAACGCTACGAACTGCTGAAACGGCTGTGGACTGAAGAGAATGTAACCTGGCAGGGAACGTATCGCCCTCCCCTTCAAGAGGTTACCACTCAGCCGAGACCGCTCCAGCAATCCATTCCGATCTGGCATGGCAGCGCATCGAGCACCCGCTCTACCGAGCTTGCAGCGAAGTATGGCGAACCGATATTTAGCTCAAATTCCTTCCATCCGCAGGCAAAATACAAAGCGTTAATTGACCATTACCTAGAGCGTCTCGATTATTATGGCCATGATGCGAACCGAGCGATGGTTGGCTCCGGGGCAGGCAGCCTGTACCTCGCGAATACACGCGAAGAAGCGATCCGGCGTTATACGCCTTATTATGAGGCATTTCATGCTACGGCCGCTGCGCAGCACAACCAGTCGCCTTTTAAGGACCTGGAGGATAACATTGCGCATGGTCCTGTACTGATTGGTAGTCCAGAGCAGGTCATTGAGAAGATCCTCAATTACCATGCCGCCTATGGACATCAGGTACTGAGTATCAGCGTTGATGGACTCAGCCATGCGGAGCAGTTGGAGCAGGTAGAACGCTTTGCCCAGGATGTAGCGCCAGTGTTACGACGCGAAATCCCCAGTTTCATATGGAACGAGCCCCCGATCTTGAACCAGTCTCTTCCCTCTTCCACTTCGCCTTCTCCCGATTCATGGCCCCCAGCCATCTCACCGATCTTCCAGGTATAGTTCTCAGTTCTCCATACATTCCCCATTCATCCACAAGCCTTTTGCATCCAGGGTGATTCTTAAGAATCGCCCTATCCCTCCCTCAAGATGTCTTTCTCTATGATCCAGATTTAATACCTTCAAACAAGGAGATCAACGAACGCTGCACGAATTCAGTATCTAACGGTTCGCCAGTCACCAACATGCGATAGAACATCGCTCCATAGACGAGGTCTATGCACAGTCCGATGTCACAATCCTTTTTCAACTGTCCCCGTTCTACACCTTTTTCAAAAATTCCCCACGCTTCGCGCCGACGAGGCTGAATGTATCTGGTTCGGTATTCTTCTGCAAGCCCTGGATCAGACTGTCCCTCTCCGACAATCTGTGTGATCACTTTTCCTTCCCGGCTGCTCAAAAAATCAACCAGATTGCTCGCATGAATGCGCACATCCTCAAATACCGATCCTGTATCCGGTACAGGCAATCTTGCCTTTGCCGCAGACATGTACCCATCCATAATGACAGCACCTTTATTAGGCCACCATTTATATATCGTTGCTTTGCTCACCTTAGCACGTTCAGCAATTTTTTCGATCGTAATCGCTCCGAAGCCGTGTTCCAGTAATAATTCATAGGAAGCTGCAAGAATCGCATTCTGGGTTTCCACATTGCGGGGACGCCCTCTTTTGGCTGTCATCATAAGCCCTCCTTGGTGTAACAAATGTATCTGTAATTCATAAAAACTGTACGTTCATTATACTAAAACACCGACACATTAAACAATTTCGTTCTTACCTTACTTCGACATACAAAAAATTCCCACGCCTATTTACAATACTAAACGTTTAGTTTATTATATGTTTGTGATTAGTAAACGTACCGTTTAGTAATTGACAATTTCAATACAAGTTTACATTAATAAAAAATAGTTTGTGAACATGTGGAGGGTGATACTCATGGATATGCAACCTGATGTGAAGTCAAATTCAGTTCCCAGTTGGTTGATTTTACTTTTGGCTGCGGCGTGCGGACTGATTGCGGCAAACCTGTATTATGCTCAGACAGTTATAGGACCAATCAGCGTTACAACAGGGCTTTCCTCTGCTGCTGCTGGACTGATTGTGACGTTAACACAGATCGGTTATGTTATTGGCTTGCTGTTTATCGTTCCGCTCAGTGACATTCTGGAGAATAAGCGGCTGGTAACTTTTTTCCTCCTCATTCTGGTCGTTGCATTGATTGCTGCTGCCTTCTCTCCCAATGCCGTATTATTTCTGACTGCTTCCCTCGTCATCGGTATCAGTTCAGTCGTTGCGCAAATTCTGGTTCCCTACGCCACCTACCTCACTTCTGAGGAGCAACGCGGACGGGTTGTCGGCAATGTGATGAGTGGTCTGCTGCTGGGCATCATGCTAGCTCGGCCTGTCGCAAGTTTTATTACAAGCCTGCTCGGCTGGCAAGCGGTCTTTGTCTTCTCGGCAATCGTTATCGTATTACTTACATTGCTCCTGTCACGCGCACTTCCTGCACGTCAGCCACAACCTGCGATGAAATACGGACAATTAATTCTGTCATTGGGCTCCCTGCTCAAAACATTTCCCATGCTCCGCCGCCGAGCTCTCTATCAGGCCAGTCTGTTTGGCGCCTTCAGCTTGTTCTGGACTACAGTTCCCTTGCAGCTCGCCAATGAGTATGGCATGTCCCAGCAGGGAATTGCCTGGTTTGCACTGGCTGGTGTTGGGGGTGCCATCGCAGCACCTATTGCCGGAAGATGGGCGGATAAAGGTTTAACCCGCATATTAACCGGACTCGCTATGGTCATCGCGGCTGCGTCTTTTGGGCTCGCCTATCTCTTCCAGGGCCAATCTACCGCTACCCTTATTTTGCTTGTGGTCGTTGCCATCACACTGGATATGGCGGTTTCGGGTAATCTGGTGCTGGGACAGCGCATCATTTATTCGTTGAGCGAAGCAAGAGGACGCGTAAACGGGATATTTATGTCGATCTTTTTTGTAGGGGGCGCAATTGGGTCATCTCTTGGCAGCTGGTCCTACGCGCATGGAGGTTGGAGTCTCACCACATTGATTGGTCTGTTGATGCCGCTGCTGGCACTCGTATACTACTTAACGGAAAAGAAAGTCACCGTCGTCAGTAACCCGTAACCATCCTTCCATACGTAAACAAAGGGCAGAGTGATCTTTAGGATCAGCTTCTGCCCTTTTCTTTCTACATTCACACCAACACAGTCAGATGTGCATTGGCATCATACTCGATCAACTGCTGCCCCGTACGCAATTTTTGCACCAGATCAGGATTGGCGATAAACGGTCTGCCGAACGCTGCCAAATCAATGCTCCGATTTTGCACAGCCTGCTCTGCTATTTTTGCCTCAAGATCACCTACGCCAATGATGATACCTTCCCACTGCTGGCGAATCGCCTCATGGAAATTTTGTTCCCTAGTCCAGACTGTGGTGTATCGATCTGTTGAAGGATGTAAGATTGTAATGCCTGTCTCGCGGAACAGATTCAGATAGGCGTTCAGCACTCCGGCCTTGTCTGACCAGACATAGGAAGGGTCATCATCTTTTTTCTCAGAAAATCGTACCGATATGCGATCCACACTAATTTCTTTTTGAACTGCAATAATGATCTCCTTCAGAAAACGCAATCGCCCCTGGATATCGCCTCCGTATTCGTCTGTTCTGTGGTTCGTCTTCTCATTAACAAACTGGTCGATCAGATAACCATGTGCTGCATGAAGCTCAATTCCGTCGAATCCAGCCAGTACCGCATTGCGGGCAGCCGTTTGAAAATGTTGAATGGTATCCCGGATATCTCGCACACTCATAGCTTGAGGTATCTGATATGGCTTATGCAATTTGTGAACTTTTCCTTGAGCCGGAATCTCCGAAGGTGCCAGTGGCGGATTACCGATCAGATCGGAGTGAGACAGTCTGCCCACATGCCACAGCTGAGCGATGATGGTCCCTCCGTGTTTATGGACGGCATTCGTTACTTTCTTCCATGAGTCGGTCTGTTCAACCGTATATAATCCGGGGATACCATAGGTTCCTTTGCCTGCCAACGAGGGATTAATACCCTCTGTAATGATCAACCCTACGCCATCCCGGGCACGTCGCTCGTAATACGCCACCATCTCTTCCGTCGCAGTCCCATCCTGATCATTGGCAAACCCTCGGGTAAGAGGTGCCATCACCAACCTGTTTCTCAAATGCCACTCGTTGATCGTCACCGGGCTCAGTAATGTAGACATATTTTTCACCACAACTCCTTCTCTATTATCTGCGTTTTGCATGATTCCATTGCTCTGTAAACGCTGTTGATAACGATATTGTAAGCCGGCATATATATATCGTAAAATGATTGAAATATATAGATGTATCTCTCATAGAGATACCTAACACTTCATTTCATTACAACTCAGGAGGCCAGAGCCATGGAACTCTCGGATATCGATATTATTCTCGCGGTGGCACGGTCCGGCAAAATCTCACAGGCTGCCAAAGAATTGAATTACGCACAATCCAACGTCACCACACGCATCAAAAAACTGGAACAGGAATATCAGGTGCAGTTGTTCAACCGTTTTCCCAAAGGGGTGGTGCTGACTTCCAAAGGAGAACAGTTTGTCCAGTATGCAACACGCATCCGTGACCTGTTAAACGATCTGGAGCAGGATATGACTGATCCCGGTGAGCCTTCAGGCACGTTAAAAATCGGGATTGTGGAGACGGCAGCATCCAGCCGATTCATGGAGATTCTCAATGAATACCAAGTGACCTATCCCGAGGTCTCCATCTCACTTGTTAATGCCACTTCACCTAAAGTGCTGCGCAAGAAAATACAGGAGTATGAGATTGATGGTGCCTTTATTAGTGGTGCGTGTGTGAAAGAGGGTCTGAAGGTGGAATATGAAATGCAAGACACGGTGCATATCATCTCCAAACGGATGGACGTTCCACCCGAAAGCCTGTGTCAGGTTTCGTGGGTCGTTTTCCCAAAAGGCTGCCCATACCGTGAAATTACGGAGGAATATTTGCAGGAAGAAGGTTTGTCTGCTCGCAATATGATTGAAGTCAGCACGATGGATAACATGCTTAGCTGTGTGGAGTCGGGGATTGCTTTTACCATTATGCCTTGCAGCGTTATTCACAAGAAACCGGATGAGTTCTCTGTATATGATCTGGCCGAACGATTCACACATACCACAACGACCTTTGTCCGGGGTGAAGATCGCTACGTAAGCAGCGCGCTGGATCGATTTGTGAAGCTGTTGAATCAGAAGTGTATTACATTTTGAAATAACATTTCGTTCCTCTCAGGTTATAAGATTATTTTAATATTAGCCGAGCCATATGATGAACGCCTCACAAAAAAACTCTTTAAACTCAAAGAGAAGGCAGGCATCCATTACACTGCACCTCCTCTCTAACAAATGGGGTGCAGTTCACCATGTGGATGTCTGCCTTTAGCTGTATTACATTTTATTGTAATTTGAATCCTTAAAATTTACCCGCGCAGTCTGCGGGAACTCAGCGCATGATGACCATTTTGCAGGAACGTGCTGCGTGTATTCTTCATCAGTTCAATGCGACGTTCAGCCAGACGATCCGCAGCAATATACGTTGCGATGCCTTCGGTCCGCGACGTGTCGAAGATTTTCTCCAAATTATTGTAGATCTCCCCAACCTTGCTCCACGCACGATCTGCGTTATAGCCATTCAACTCATCCGCAATATTAATTACGCCACCTGCATTGATCACATAGTCTGGTGCGTATACGATTCCCATCTCATGCAGCTTGTCACCATGACGCGGCTCCAGCAGCTGGTTGTTGGCACAGCCTGCCACAACCTTGGCCTTGAGCTGTTTCAACGTATCGTCATTAATTGTACCGCCCAATGCACATGGAGAATAAATATCACAATCCACTCCAGTAATTTCGGCAGGGTCTACCGCCTTTGCACCGAATTGATCCACAGCCTGCTTCACGGAATCTTTATGGATATCGGTAACAATTAGATGCGCACCTTCTTCATACAAATATTTGCACAGACGTATTGCCACGTTGCCCACGCCCTGTACAGCCACGGTTTTCCCTTCCAGCAGATCCGTGCCGAATGCTTGCTTCGCTGCGGCCTTTATGCCCCGATATACACCCCAGGCTGTTGCCGGGGAGGGATTACCGGAGGAGCCGTAACTTGGCGATATGCCTGTGACATAGTCGGTTTCCTGATAGATCAGATTCATATCTTCTTCTGTTGTTCCCACATCCTCTGCGGTGACATAACGTCCGTTCAGTCCCTGAATGTATCGGCCAAAGGCCCGGAACATCGCTTCATTTTTGTCACGGCGCGGATCTCCGATAATTACGGCTTTGCCTCCGCCCAGATTCAGTCCGGATACAGCATGTTTATATGTCATTCCACGCGCAAGGCGCAAGGCATCTTCAATGGCCGCTTCCTCAGAAGCATAGGTCCACATCCGTGTGCCTCCCAACGCAGGACCGAGTGTTGTATCGTGAATAGCAATAATTGCTTTTAAACCAGAGGCTCTATCCTGGCACAGTACCAGTTCCTCATAATCGTGATGTTCCATTGCATCAAACCAGCTCATGTGTTAACCGTCTCCTCCAACCATTTTTGCGATCAATTCGCCTTCTTCAGTTCGTCTTCCACCCTCTATTGTACCCATGATTAACAAGTTTGTGCAAAGTCACATCACGTTGTAACAAAAAGACCTTTCTCTCTTCACAGGGAAAAAGGTTCATTTACTCCAGCATGGAATCGGTTAAAAATCTAGCGACCAGTAATCATGGCAAGGTTTCAACCACGTTGATGGGATGCAGATCCCCTCCCACGGCGAATGAAGCTTGACCGGTCTCTTCCGAGACAACCAGCACAACCGCATCCGTCAGCTCACTCAATCCGAGAGCAGCCCTATGCCGTGTGCCAATTTTTCGTTCATGTGCAATGGCCTGTGACAAAGGCAATACATTGCCCGCGGATACAATCTGATTGCCCCGAATCAGCACCGCCCCATCATGCAGAGGTGCACCCGGTATAAACAGCGATTCCAGCAACGCATGCGTGACTCTGGCATCGACTGCAACCCCTGAGTGGATAATTGGTTCAAGCGGAACTTCCCGTTCAATTACAATGAGCGCACCATATCTGCGATCCGACAAATGCTGTACACTGGCAGTCAGTTCGGCAAATTTCTCCGTGAAGGGAGACAGATAACAATCCAGATAAAAGGAAGACGCCAGCACCTCGATCTGCTTGATCTCGGCCCGAATCTCCGCAAATTGGCCCAGCAGACACACACTGTCATGATCAAAGGTGGATAACGTCTGGTTCATTCGATCTGCCACACGATGGAGGTCCCCTTTGAGTTTCTGCCTCATGGTCGAGCTGTCGCAGTCTGCTTGCCGATTCATCATGTTCTTCCTCCTCACCTTGGCATCTCACTCATCATTCATAATTACCCATACGTTTCCCTCTGCTCCGGGCATTTATGCAAAATAAAGCCTGTCCGCAATTGTGGCGAACAGGCCGATTTTCCGTATATTTTCCTTACTGCTTATCTTACTGCGCTTTGCCGTACGATCCTGCCTTAAACGTTGTAGGATCGTACCATTTGTAGCCTGCAGCCGGTGTAGCCCATGGTTCGGTTTGCGGCTCAGTGGAAGAAGCCGGAGCTTCAATAGCAAGCAGACTTGTCGGCGTATCCAATGTCAGTCCAGCGACCTGAGACAGACTTGTGTAGCTTTCTTTCACTGCAAGCCATTTCACGGTATTCACGAGGAATACACCGTCATTCACTTCTTTGAAGCCATCATACGTTGTTTTGGCAGCGCCTGTTTCTTCACGTAGATATTTGGGAGTGGCATCCTCAACAGGTGAGGAGTCACCGATAAATGCTGCTTTTCCTGCCCCGATCTTGGCGATCGCTGCGTAGGCTCCTTCAGCTCGTCCGCCGCCATTGTATACGCCCTGATCTACCGCGTTGCCCCATTTGGAAACCCCACTAGGTACATACACCAGACCTTTGGCTTTGTTCGGGTCAATAATGGCAAGCGTGGAACCTGCATGCATAGCTACTGCGCTAACACCAGTTGTAATGCCGAACGACTGCGAAGGTGCGACGATATCCGTTGCATTAACATCTCCCAGTGCATTGTAGCGGAAACGAATACCGAAGTTGGATGCCAACCAGTCGGAACTGGTCACGCCTTGCATGGCTGGAGATTCAGCTTCTGCTGACGACATGCCTTTGGCTGGATTCAAGAATGCACCACGGCGATAGCCGTTGAATACTTCGGAGGAATCCCAGCGGTTTTTGTTCCTGTCTGCGTTGTAGTGGTCGGCAATGAAGAAGACACTGCCACCATTCTGTACATATTGCAGCAGCGCAGCTTGCTCTGTCGCTTTGAAAGGCACGTTCGCTTCGCCGATAACGAAGACATCATAATCTTTCAATTTATTAAAGGTGATGGCTTGCTCACCGAAGGTATACGGGATGCTGCGATCCAGCTGATCCACGGTAAAGCCCGCGTTTCGCAAACCATTCGCAAAGTCCGAAAATGCCCCATCAATAATCCAGTCCGCAGCCCCGGCTGTCTGAGCATGCGTGTTGTCGAACAATACTTTCTTCCCTGTACCATCCGGCAGCGTTGTGCCTGGATCAGGATCAGGATTGGTTGTTCCAGAGGAGAGTGCGATTGAGGTAGGATTCTTAACTCCGGCAAAACTGTTATATGCGCCAAGTGTTCCGGTTATTATAACCTTCTGCCCCACAAGATTCGGGTTGGTAGCCAGTCCATATTGCGAGCGGTACGACGCTGGAATCTGCACGTCGAGCAGTTTCGCGTTAGTCTTCTCTGTCGCTGAATCTGCAATCAGGAAGTTAAAATCATTGGCGTAAGGAGATGTAAACTTGGCTGTAAGCGAACCGGTGGCATGTCCAACAATATATCCTTCCACCGTTGCCGTTGCTCCGCCACTCTGGGCAGCGATGGCCTGCGATACCGTAATAGGTGCTGCAGCGGCCTGTACCGGACCTTGTGAACCAGGTTGAAGCAATGCCGTCGCCATCATGATGAAGATCAGGAATGCCCCGATCCAATGCTGCCATATCGCTTTCTTCATACTTGCCTTCTCCTCCTCGTAATTACCTGATAATGGGTTATCCACCTTTAATTTAATCGTTCATATGCTGAATTCCTCTTTCTTTTTGTAAAATGTTTGAAAAAACTTTTGGAAATTCCACCAATTGCCCATACTGGTTAACAAAAGTAACCCAAAGGAGACCTGTATGATGAAGTTTCTTTTTCTTCTGCTCCTGCTAATTGTTCCACTGATTATGGTTTTTGTTACACTTCGCTCCCGGATGGTGACCCGTGTTTTCCATGTACTTGCCTTGCTTTGCTTCTATAGTGCGGCCACTGTCATTGCAGGTGATGTGTACGCTACGAATGCCCATATGACAACGTTCACCACAGAAATTCACCATTTCCTGTTGAATGGATGGTTTCTTTATCCGTCTGCATACCTGGGTGTGTACGTTCCCTATGTGCTGTGGATGAGCCTTTTTTCGAAAAAAAGTTGAGTACATTCGAGCCTTGGCATTGCATTTTGACATCGTTCATTGCATAATGATAATATAACTGTGATAATGATTATCATTCTTGAGCTTG
Organism: Paenibacillus sp. GL_099_B; assembly: GCF_057835695.1. NCBI lineage: Bacteria > Bacillati > Bacillota > Bacilli > Caryophanales > Paenibacillaceae > Paenibacillus > Paenibacillus sp. GL_099_B. The sequence continues at coordinate 388,538 of NZ_CM174430.1, read as the reverse complement.
TCTCAAGTCTTCTGCCTACTGTACATGACTTAACGATTTTATAGATAAAGGGGAACGAACATCGAATGAATACAACTCTGCAAAAGGCTGATCTGCAGCTTGACGATTATTTGGATCTTCTGAACCTGGCAACCAACCTGGGTGACACCAAATGGCAAAAGGAAATTATCCGCAAGCTGGCTTATACTTATCCCGCAGTTGAATGTAAACAACCACAATAGCATGCTTATACTTACATAGCTCGTAACCCATTCTTTACACGAATCGGTTATTGGGCTATTTTTGTTTTACTATATAATTGAACTAAACATTTACACGAGAAACGGAGAGAACAGAAATAACCTGAAGAAGCGGAGCTAAAGCTTTCTGAAAGAAAGCTGCATCGGAAGCATACGCTTCGCCTTTATCCCCGGATTTTCTCCTTTAAAAAGGGAATCAAAAAAATCTGGGGATAACAGCGATCGGAAGGTTGTTCTGTCATCGGAGTGGCAAGTGTAAATATTCTTTAGTTCAATTTATATAGGAGGGAATAGCTATGCAATTGGAAACCGAACGACTCATCATCCGGGATATTCTGGAGACAGACTGGGAAAGTATACATAGCTACACATCCATGACAGAAGTTACTCAGCATACGGCATGGGGACCGAATACGGAAGAAGATACGCGAGCTTATGTGGAATTTGTGCTGAATTCACAGCAAACACAACCACGAGAGGGCTTCGAACTGGCGATATGCTTGAAAAAGGAGGGCATCCTGATCGGTGGTGTTGGCCTTCACATAGAAAAGACGAATGCTGAGATCGGTTATGTGCTCAATCCCGTTTATCAGGGAAAAGGGTATGCTGCCGAAGCAGCCCGAGCCATGCTTGGCTTTGGCTTCAATACACTTGGTGTACACCGTATTTATGCGAAATGCCGCCCGAACAACAAGGCTTCAGAGAACGTTATGCAGAAGATTGGTATGCAGCGTGAAGGTCTGATGCGAGAGCATTGGTTTTACAAAGGGGAATATCATGATTCGTGTCTATATTCGATTCTTGCAAAGGAATTCATTAACCATAAGAAAACCACCTAATGATTAGGTGGCTAATACTTCTATAGATTCCCGTTACTTCAATGACGCTTCTCTCTGCATGATTTCTTCCAATATTTTTATACCTGTAGAGTCTATCATCGTTCCTTGAGAAGGCTCTTTTTTAGTAATCATTTTTATGAATTGAGCAAAATAATAATCCATACGAGAATTCGAGAAAAAAGAATAATTGGATAGCAATACAACTCCTACACGGAATTCCTTATTGAAAGCTAGATAACTATTAAAACCAGCTGAACCCCCGTTATGCCAGAGGATACCTTTATCTAGAAGATTATCCTCACCCCACCCAAAATAACGGTTTGAATTTCCTATCCATATAGGGAGATGACTTTTTTGTAGTGTAGAGGCTATCGGATTATCATCATTTAGATTGGCTTGGACAAATAAACTCAAATCGCTAACAGATGACTTAATACCCCCAGCTCCTTCATGTATAGAAAGATCCCAATGAGGGACTCTTTTCCCAGTTGAAGCATGTCCATTCAAAAACCTGCCATTCTGTTCTGAATCAAGCATAACGGCTGTCTCATTCATCTTTAATGGACTCGTTATATATTTTTTTAACAGTTCGTCATACGTACTTCCTGACACCTTACATAGTATGTATCCCAGTAAACCTACACCGATATTGGAATATCCAAACGAACCTATCCTATCCGTGTAATCAGCATTAGATAAAAAAGTAGTTAAATCTTGCTCGGTATACATTGAATAAGGATTCGATCTTTTTTTAGCCAAATTGTGGTTGGTTGCCAATATAGGTAATCCAGAGGTATGAGTAGCAAGGCTTCTCAAGGTAATCTTATTCAAATAATCGTTTTCAACGTTTTGCACGAACTTACCAACACTGTCATCCGAGGAAAGTAATTTTTCTTTTTCCATTTCTAATAAAATTATGGATGTAAAAACTTTGGTTATGGAGCCGATCTCAAACAACTTATGCTCAGGAGGGATCATACTTTTCTTTTTATTATTATCAAATGAATAGTATTCAACATCTCCCTCCCTAACAATCCCGATAACAAGCTGTAAATGTTTCTTATCTTTTGTGTAATCTGAAACAAAACTTTGTAAATCCATCATGGTAGAATTTACTCCTTTTTTATGATTCTTTTATTATTCGAATGTTGAAATTACGTTGATCAACCTGTTTCGGGCAAACCAATCTATGTATTCGTTTCCAATTTTTGATTTCCTGCCCCGTTAACTGAACCCTCTAAACTTTTCGATTCATTACCACTGCTTCAAGCGGCTCATATCACACCAAAAAGCTGACCCCGAGTAAATCGGACATCAGCTTTTTTGATTTCTCCGTAACGACCCCATTCGCCATCGAAGGTACAACCCTATTCAACTTGCTTTCATTACAATCGGCACAGCTCTACCGGGCAGCTTGGAAATGTAGGACATCCGCACATGCAGCGCAAGGCTGCCAGGTCACGAATCATCAGCTTTCCATCCAGGGTGTCCAGCGTCCCCTGTTCTTTCCAGGCTCCCAACATACGCGTTACACTCTCCCGCGTGGCACCAATCATTTCCGATAACTCGGTATGATTCAGCTTCATGTCGAGCACGATGCCATCCGGCGTAATTCTGCCATACGAGTTGCTGGCGCGAATGAGCGTCGATGCGAGTGCACCTGCCTTGCCATAGAGCAAGAGGTCACGGAAACGCGACTGGGTGATACGCTGGGCGAGCGCCATCCATTGCAGGAATTTCAAGGCAAGATCACCGTGTTTGCTGAGCACACTTTCCAAGTCGCTGAGCGAGATGATCCCTAGCTCCCCTTTTTCCGCCATCTCTGCACTGTAGCTATGGGATAACCCGCCGATGCCGCCAAACTCTCCAATCAGATCCCCGGTTTGCTGAATCGATAAAATGATTTCTTTCCCATCCTCAGTCGACTTGGTCAGCTTCACTCTTCCCGAGCGAATGTAGTACAGGTATCCGGCTTCATCGCCTTCCAGAAAGAGACTGTACCCCGACTTTACCCGTTTAGGCTGCATCTTCGCCTCGATCAAGCCCCATTGCTCAGCTGTCACGAACGAAAGGATTCCACCTGTCTCCCGTGTCATCTTGCTCGCCTCCGTCTGTTCTTGTTGTGTCGCCTGGGTTGTTCTTTCTTTAAATACCGTACCCATTACCATCGTCCCCCTCGGTGTTTCCTTATGTATCCATCATACCGCGAATATAGCGTGGGGGTTATCGGGGGATTACCTGAACCTCACGGGGAAACTCCCTGAATTTGCTGTGAGATAAATCACACTTATGAGGTACCTTTACGACTCCGTAATCAAAAAAAGCCTTGCCGTTCCTGGCCTGAATGCCTGTCCATACACAGGATCAGCAAATTGCAGAACGGAAATAGGGGTTTTCCCTGAATTACAATACGGTAAAAAGGGGCTACAATAGAAGCAGCAGCGAAATACCCTTATTTTAAGATGTTCCCTGACCACAGGTTAACGATATTGAGATTGATTACACCGTAACGTACGGTATGATTCCAAAAAAGGAAGTGTCCTCTCATGCATGATGAACTGCCATCTGGCATTCAGGAGATGATCGACGGCCTGCGCCTGAGTACCTCCAGCGATTTTTGCGGACTGGCCTGTCTGTCCGGCACGATGCTGCGCTGGAAGTATACATCCGGCGCCAGCAACGAACGTGTGAAGCGCATGGAGATGCGTCCCGGACAAGATCTGGTTGGCACAGCACTTCGAACTGGACGCACCGCTCTATCTGATGCACAATCCACCGGGGAGCATACACCCGGCCGTTGCCCGTTAATGCTTGCGGAGCGGTTGGTATGTGCCATAGCAGTGCCTGTGTTCCAGCAAGGAAGTGTTCCTGGCGCCGTGTTGCTCCTTGGCAGCAGATTATCCTGCACGTTCTCACCGGAGATGGTCCATCAGACCGAACAGGTCGCTATACAGCTGCAGCCAAAAGTGTACGGATAAAGACAGATGTCTGTAATACGCTAAGAAGTCTTGTTATTTCCTAATGGGAGTAACAAGACTTCTTTTGATTATGGTTTATTCTTAGTTGGACAAGCGTTAATTAGTCACCTTGCCATCACTCCTCTGTGAACATCGACGGCTCTCTCACAGATTGATATAATCGAGTCCATACATCGATATGTTCAAGATAGAACATACGGCTAGGAGGCTACAGATATGCTTGTACTGACAAATGCCAGTGTGATTCCTTGGAAAGCTGCACAGCAAACCGGATTTATTTCCATAGAATCTCCTTCCCTGGTGACTTGTACAGCCACGGTGAACTTCCAATATGGGCAAGTACATGGCGTTTTACATAAAGGCCAGACCCTTTTCCTGTATCCCCCATGCTCCCTGGAGCTCATACATACTCCTGCTTCTGCCTTCACGGTATATCATATCGGCTTTCTGGAATACGGATTAACGAAAGAGTCCCATGAGAAGCGTGTCTATGAACTTACATCAGAGAACTTGCCTGCACATGGATCAAAGACTGGAGCCAGTTCACAAGGGCTACGGATTCTTGCCATTATTCAGGAACTTTCCGACAAACGTTCAGGCAGCATCATGACTGAAGAAGCCCGATCCCATTTTCTACTGAGTGAGCTGCTTGAGTTGTTCAGGCTGGCGGTTAAACCTGCCACAGAAATGGTGGACAGTGTAATTCGGGATGCTCTTTACTATATTAATCATCACTACGGCGATCATCTCACCCGGGAAGACATTGCCCGCATGGCCGGATTTAACGCAAGCTATTTCTCTAGATTTTTTCAAAAACAGGTGGGGCGCAGCTTCCAGGCTCATCTGACCCGAGTTCGGATGGATAAGGCAAAGCAATACCTCCTATCCACACAGGCCACATTGAATGAAATTGCCTTGCTGGTAGGCTATGCTGACGGTTTATATTTAAGCCGCAAGTTTAAGCAGTTCACCGGGATCAGCCCAAGTGAGTATCGATTGCAGCCACGTGCGAGACGGATTGCAACGGTTCAGTATACAGGAGACCTGCTTGCCCTCGGCGTTCAACCCGTTGCGGCCTCCTTTCTTCCCTGGGCCCTGTCTCCATTGATCCAGGATGAGCTGCATGACGTAATTGATCTGGATGAACATGGCGTGGAAGAATTACTGCGCGCTGAACCGATTGATTTGATCATCGCACCAGATTATCTGTACTACTTGCCGCACAAGCTTGAACAACTTGAACGTATATCCCAGGTCATTGTGCTCCCTTGGAATCAACTAGATCGACTGGAGACTGTTCGTCTGATTGGCCGAATTGTAGGGCGAGAACAGGCAGCCGAAGATTGGATCGAACATTACACAACACGGGCCAGGACCGAATCTGATCGACTAAAGGATTTTATTAAGCCTGGAGAAACGGTTGGTCTGTATGAGCTGTGGGAAGACGGCACCATTTGTATCTGGAATGCAACCGCCAGAGCAGCCTATAACGTATATTATGGACTTCATCTTACTCCCCACCCCAACATCCTCCGTGATGTTTTGGAACCTGACAATCATCAATACATTGAAGAAGACCAATTGGCAGAATATGCAGCAGATCATATGTTTCTTGTTCTTCCGGCACATGAAGGTGGCCTGTATCACGATTCACCAGATAAACTTAGAGAGCGCCCGGGCTGGCGCAAGGTTATGAATAACGGAAATCGTCGCATTTACCCTCTTCAGCTGGAACAATTCTGGTGTAATGATGCCTTATCTCTGGAGAAGCAACTTGAACTTATGGTAGACATCCTGATTCGGGAGAATAGCGTTAAGGCGAGGTAACATTTGTCCATACTCAATTGGTCACATTTTGAGATAGACGATACTTGTGCACAAAAGCTACGATACATAGGAGGTTTTATTGAGAAAGATAATCATTATTGATTGGGGAGAAGCAGAATGACAGGGGTTAGATCAAAATGGTGGGCCGGGCTCATAATCCTTTTACTTGTGATAGGAATTATTGGTTGCTCAGGTCAAGCGGAAGAAACGACAGAAAATAATGCCTCCGCACCTGCCGTAACAGAAGAACAACCAGCGACAAGCGAAGCAGAAACACAGGTTATATCGACGGTTAACGGAGACGTTGAAATTCCCGTGAATCCTCAGCGTATCGTTACGCAAGGTTACCTTGCTGATTTTCTGGCACTTGGCATCAAGCCTGTAGGCGCGCCAGATTATGAGCTGGAAAGCCCATATGTGCTTGATCTCGTTGAGGGCGTGGCAGACATTGGCCGGATTGACGGCGGATCAGTAGAGAAAATTTTGGCACTTCAGCCTGACCTGATCGTTACTGTAGGTGGAGATGAGAAACTGAATGAGCAATATCGTAAAATCGCGCCGACACTCATCATCCCTTACGGAACATACGACAATGTCCATGAGGAAATCACCGCTTTTGGTGAAATCATTAACAAACAGAAGGCAGCCAACGATTGGTTATCCCAATTCGAAGTAAAAGTGAAGGCAGCCAAAGAGTCTATTCAAGGACTGGTCAAGGAAGGTACAACCTTCTCCAACTTCAGTCTGTTCGGCAAAGAATGGTACATCAACGGGGATGGTGTCAATCGCGGTGGACAGGCCATCTATCAACAGCTCGGACTGAAAGCACCAGATATTGTACAGAAAGAGCTCATTGATCAGGATAAAGATACCGTAGCGATATCCGAGGAAAAGCTTGCAGATTACGCAGGTGACTATATCTTCCTGGATTTGTCCAACGGAGGTTCACTGGATGAGGGTTCAGCAGTTTGGTCATCCCTGGATGCCGTGAAGAACAATCGCGTGTTCAAACTTGACGGAGAACGCTTCTGGCCCTATGATCCACTTGCCGTGGAAGTACAGGTTCAGGAAATAGCAGACATGATTAAGGAGCGTTTCGGTAAAACAGAGAATTAAAGTTTAATTCCTCTTGTCCGATATACAGAGAAAAGAAGCTATTCAGAGATTCCCCTCTGAATGGCTTTCTTTTTTGGTATGATAAAGAAAGAACTGTGGAACCGGATCGGAGGAAAATGATGTGATTCAATTATTAGTTGTCGACGACCATGTAGTCGTACGCTCCGGGCTGATCGCCCTGCTCGACGGAAAGAATGATATACATATTGTTGGAGACGCGGCCGATGGTGATGAAGCTATTGCCAAGGCACAAGAACTGAAGCCGGATGTGGTCTTAATGGATTTCAGCATGCCGCCAGGCAAAGACGGTCTGACAGCTACCGCTGAATTAAAGAAATTGATGCCGGATGTCTCCATTTTGATCCTGACCATGCATGACGATGAAGAATATCTGTTCCGCGCCATCCACGCGGGAGCATCCGGATATATTCTCAAGAGCGCGCCGCATGAAGAATTGCTCGCCGCTATTCGTTCCGTAGCAGAGGGTAGCGCCTATCTGTACCCAAGTGCGACCAAGCGGCTGATGAGTGAATACCTGGACAAAGCGAAGCAGGAGAACGCCGGTCCGTATGACACGTTATCCGAGCGGGAGAAAGAGATTTTGTCTTGGATTGCCAAGGGTTACGCCAACAAGGAAATCGCTGAACATCTGGTGATCAGTGTCAAAACGGTCGAATCCCACAAAAGCAATCTGATGGAGAAGCTTGGCCTTCGAACCAGACCGGAACTGGTGAAGTTTGCGATGAAAAAGGGGTTGCTGAACTTTGAGTAGCACACGCAAAAACAGACTTAGCGGATTTGCCGACCAACCTGTGCGTCAGTTATTGGAGGAAATCGACAGTCACATTACAGATACTGAATTCCGCAGCAGACTGAAAGGTTCCCTGCATCAACTCAGTGATCTGAAGTTTGCCCTGGATGAGTCGTCCATTGTAGCCCTCACTGACCGCAAAGGAAAAATCCAGTATGTAAACGATAAGTTTTGCGAAATCTCACAATATGATCGTGAAGAATTGATCGGCCAGGATCATCGGATCATTAATTCAGGCTATCACGGCAAGAACTTTATGAAGAACCTGTGGGAAACCATCTCTTCCGGACGAGTGTGGAACGGAGAGATTCGTAACCGTGCCAGAGATGGCAGCCATTATTGGGTGAATACAACGATTGTGCCTTTTCTCGATAACGATGGTGAGCCCTATCAGTATTTGGCCGTTCGTAGTGAGGTAACCAAGTTAAAGCAGGTCGAAGCCGAGTTACAGACGATGATGACCCAGGTCATGAATATACAGGAAGAGGAACGACGTCGCATCTCTCGTGAGCTGCATGACGGCATTGGACAGAGTCTCTTCTCCCTCGTCATTCAGATGGATCGTCTGTTGGCTGATCAGCCCCAATCTGGCGTGGAAGCACTGCGAAAACAAGTTACGGGCATTATGGAGGATGTACGCGGCATGGCATGGGAGCTGAGACCCTCCGTACTGGATGACCTTGGTGTCGTTCCGGCCATTCGTACGTATATCGAGAACTATACCCGGCACTACGGGATTGAAGTGGAACTGGAATGTAATCTGCGAAAACGACTGGAGATGAACCGGGAGATCGCCATGTACCGCATTATTCAGGAGGCGTTAACCAATGTAGCCAAGTACGCCGATGTGTCAGAAGCTCATGTGACGGTGGTAGATTCGGAAGAGGCAACCGTTGTGAAAATCGAGGACCGAGGCGCGGGGTTCAACGGTACGACGGCTGGGAACGGCGTTGGTCTTTTTAGCATGGAGGAGCGAGCCCGTGGAGCCGGAGGTACACTAGTAGTATCTTCGGAGCCTGGGGAAGGAACTGTAGTTACCCTTTGTCTACCCAAAACTGTTCATTAACTCGATACAACCTGTACTTAGTATAGAAGGCTGTTTACGGATGTGCTCCGTGAACAGTCTCTTTTCCGATTCATGTGCCTCTCGGTCTCTTCATCATCTCCAATTGGTAAAAATGACAAAATGAAAGCTCTGAGTCAGATAAATTCAACATTTACAATAAATATATTGACTCCAATTACGATTCGTCATTAAAATATGAATGCTGCATACAAATTGTACGTAGATCCTATCATAATTTTTTATTCTATATAGTTAAAAAAAAGGATGGTCAATCATGTCAGAGAAACGCTCCTCCAAAGGGGGAGAAATCCCGCAAATGCACAATCTGGATGCAATCGATCGTAAAATCATTGCCGCCCTTCACCAAAATAGCCGGATATCCTACACCGATCTGGGTGCACAGATCGGTTTGTCCCGTGTGGCTGTTCAGGCCCGCATTAATGCTTTATCCGAAAAGGGAATCATTGAACGCTTCACCGTGGTTATCAATCCAGGCAAAGTCGGACTTCAGGTCTCTGCCTTTTTCAATGTCGATGTAGAACCGCTATTCCTGGATGAAGTGGCCGCGAAACTGGACGAAGAACCCGCAGTAACCAGCCTCTATCATATGACAGGTCCGAGTACCCTGCACATGCATGGTATTTTTGCAGATATGGAAGAGATGGAGCAGTTCCTGCTGGAGAAACTCTACAAGATGCCGGGCATCGTCAAGGTAGAATCACAGCTGTTGTTAAAACGATATAAAAGCCGAATGGGCATGAGACTCTAGGAGGAAATCAGCATGAGTTGGAAAGATTACAACGGTCTCGTCATTGGGATGGTACGAACCGGAATTTTGGGATATGGCGGCGGCCCCTCGGTTATTCCGCTGATCCGTTATGAAGCCGTTACCCGCTATAAGTGGGTGAGCGATGATGAGTTTGGCGAGATTTTGGCCATTGCCAACGCTCTGCCTGGTCCCATTGCGACCAAGATGGCCGCGTATCTCGGGTATAAAACGAAGGGCGTGCTGGGTGCTATTGTGTCCGTCCTGGCCCACATTTTGCCGACGAGCATCGCCATCATTGCGCTGCTTGGTTCCATGTACGCGCTGCGCGAATCGAAAATCGTAGCGGGCATGGTTGCAGCTGTTCGCCCGGTCATTTTTGTCATGCTTGGCATGATGGCTTACGAATTCGCGAAGAAAGCATGGAAGGGACTCGGTACAACCTTTGCCGTCCTGTTCGGTGTCCTTGCATTTGTACTGTTGCAGCTGCTGGATATTCACCCCGGTATTGTGATTGCCGTCTTCCTCGGATATGGCGTCTTCCATCTGGATGTGGTCAAGCGTTTCAAATCCAAGGGCAATTCCGACAAGGGGGTGTCCTAAGCGATGCTTCAGACATGGTGGGAGTTGTTTTGGGGATTTTTTGTAGCCAATATATTGGGATACGGGGGCGGCCCCGCCTCCATTCCGTTAATGCAGGAAGAAGTGGTCAACCACTACAAGTGGATGACCACGGAACAATTCGGTGATGTACTTGCCATCGGTAATGCACTTCCCGGTCCGATCGCGACCAAAATTGCCGCCTTTGTCGGTTATCAGGTGGCTGGCTGGTTTGGTGCATTCATCGCCAGTTTTGCCACAGTTGTACCTTCTGCTGTCGCGTTAATTCTGCTGCTTCGTTTACTGAACAAGCATCGCACTTCACCAAAGGTGAAAGGGATGACGTTGCTCGTACAACCGGTTATTGCTGTACTTATGATCTTACTTACATGGGAATTCGGTCAGGTATCCACCAATTCCATCGGCATTTGGCAGACATTGATCATTGCAGGGATCTCGCTTTGGGTCATGACCAAGACCAAGCTGCATCCAGCCATCCTCATCGTCATTGCTTTTGCATACGGTGCGCTGGTTCTGTCTCATACGATGTAATTCATTCATTATTCAGATTCGAGGAACGTTCTGGAACAACGTTGATGTACGTCCAATGTGGATGTATGCACAAGTGCCGGGGCGTTTCTTTTTTGTATTGTTAGTTCTCTTGTATTTTCCCCATAAAAAAACGGTGATGCCAGCATTTAAGCTGTCATCACCGCATATAGAATTGCTTGTTTTACCTTCGTACTTGAAAATATTATTTCGCTTCAACGACTACACTTACTTTGGTTTTCACACCTGCATAAGTTACAGTAATGGTTGCTTTACCCTTGCCATTGGCCTGGATGATGCCATCCTTCACCGATGCTGTCGCAATACGGGAAGATTTCCAAAGTGCCGGCTTGGATACGTTCGCTTCGCTGCCATCGGCATACGTTGCTGTAGCAACCAGAGTTGCCTTGTCACCAGGCTTCATGGTCAGGGTTACTTTATCGGTTTGCAAATATTTCAGTGTATCTACATCGACTGCAATGGTTACCGTCTTGCTGCCGTACTTCGCTGTAATTTTTGCTTTACCTGAACCTGTCGCTTTTACTTTACCTTTGGTTACCTGAGCTACTTTGTAGCTGTTGGTTTTCCATTCCGCTTTGTCCGTGACATCACGCTCACTGCCATCGCTCAGATAAGCAGTAACGGTAAGGTCAGCGGAATCACCTGTTTTCAGGGAAAGAGCCGGTTGGGATGCTTCAATGCGTGAGATAACGTCCACTTCAACCTGAATGGTCACTTTGTTGGAACCATATTCAGCCGTGATATTGGCTTTACCGCTGCTGTTGGCAGTGATAACCCCTTTTTTCACATCGGCTACGCGGGAGTTGCTTGATTTCCATGTTGCATCGGATGAAACATCCTTGGTCAAACCATCTTCATCCGTAGCTGTGAGTACGATTTGCTGTGTTTCCTTGGAGGACAACACCACAAAGTTTAAATCTGCTTCCAGCCCACTAGCCATGCCTACTTCAACAGGCAGAGTTAACGTTTTACCTTCAATTTTGGCTGTGATGGTTACTTTACCTGTTGCAATACCCGTCACGACACCTTTGCTGTCCACTTCAGCGAGTTTCTCACTGCTGCTGCTCCAATCCGCATCTTCGGACACGTCTTTGGATGTATCACCGTATACAGCCAATACTTTCACAGACAATGTACCACCAACGGCTACAGAAGCTTTTTTCTTGTCCATTTCATACTTGTCTGGAACGTCTACATTCACTGTGAATTTAACGGTTTTGCCGCCGTATGCCGCAGTGATGGTCGCTGTTCCTGATTTATAAGCAATCAGCTCGCCGCCAGATACATATACAACATCCGCATTGCTGGATGTCCAAGTTGCTTTGGAAGTTACGTTTTCTGTACTTGCATCAATATATTCTGCATTGGCTACCAGTTTCTTGGTTTTGTTATCACCTGTAACGCTCATAGCCAGTTTATCTTCGACACCAGCAATATCCAGATATCTTGCCGTATCAACGTCAACCGTGATTTCCACTGTTTTGCCGCTATACGTTGCTTTGATTGTCGTAGAACCCGCGCCAATCGCTGTAACTTGTCCCTTGAATACCGTCGCTACCTTCTCGTTGCTGGATGTCCATGTCGCTTGATCCGTTACATTCACATCAGCGCTATTCGGGTAAGAGGCAGTCAATACTACATTTGCCGTTTTATTGGACTCGCTCAAACGGAAGAAAATGCTCTGTTTCTCCACACTCAGTTTGCTTGTCAGATCAACATCCACATCTACTGATACGGATTTCGTTCCGTATTTGGCTGTAATCTTAGCAGAACCTGCCGAGTATCCTGTGATTTCACCTTTTAATACATCTGCTACTTTTTCATTACTTGACGTCCACTCTGCAAGATCTGTTACATCTTTGGTTGTGCCATCTGGATAGGTAGCTGTCAATTTTACAGTTTCACTTTTGTTCAACAGCAGATTGACCTGCTTTTTGTCCATATCCACACGTTTAACAACCTCAACGTTAACATCCACAGTCACACTTTGACTGCCGACTTTACCTGTGATGACAGCTGTACCGGCGCTTTGTCCAGTAACTTTACCATTCACAACCGTTGCCACTTTCTCGTCATCGGATGACCACTCAGCAACTTTGGATGCATCTGCATTCGTCGTATTATCACTGTAAGTTGCCGTCAAAATAATGTCTTTGCTATCCCCTGTGCGCAAGTCCAACGACTGCACGTTTTTGGAAAGGGCTTTGACCTTTTTGGTTACATTCACCTGAACCGTTTGACTTTGAGACAGATACGAAGTTGTAATGGTTGCCGTACCTTCCTTTTTGGCAGTAATGGCACCATTATATACAGTCGCTATCGAAGTATCACTGCTACTCCAGGAAGAACTGATTGTTACGTTAGCCGATGTATTATCGGTATATACTCCTGTCACCGTAACCGAACTGGAATCACCCACTTCGAGCGACAGCTCATTTTTGGAAACTACAATTTTGGACAGTTCTTTATCTGCCGCAGCGGCCAAGCCTACGTTGGAAATACTCAGCACCAATACCAGCATCATCACCATGTACTTGGTCAATCTTGGCTTTAACATCATTTCCCCCCGATTCTTATCATTTTGTTCCTTAGGTTTAATGTCGGCAAGTTCTTTCCAGATGTTTAGACTTTCAGGGAATTTTCAGGAAAATTAGTGGGAATTCATTCAGTGATTCCTCCAAAATTCAATGATTCATACCCTCAAATATTACGCATAACCTATGTATAGTCACTATTTTGAATTCATTTATATGATCGGGGGAGAAACATGAGTCAGCCTTTTGACTACAAAGGATACTGGGAACAAACGTATAGCTCAGGTGAGACATCCGGAAGGGGTTCGTATGGCGTATTGGCTGAATTCAAGGCAGAGGTGGTAAATGGACTGATTCAGCGTGAGGGTATTTCCAGCGTCATTGAATTTGGATGCGGGGATGGCAATCAACTGCAATATATGAACTATACTACGTATCTAGGTGTCGATGTAGCCGCCTCGTCGGTGCGTCTATGCGCCTCCAAGTTTGCTAACGATACCTCCAAGAGTTTCATGTTATATACACCCGGTCTATGGATTAATCGCGGTTTCCTGCAAGCTGATCTCACCGTCTGTCTGGATGTGCTCTATCATATTACGGATGAAACGGATTTTCGCAATACTCTCTACGACATTCTGCACTCTACGTCAGGGTGGGTTGTGTTGTACACTCGTTTGAAAGAAAACGGTAATCCAGGGGTTAGCACCATTCAGGACCGAAATATTTTTGACTATCTGTTCGACTATCCCGAATTCAAAGTACATGAAATTATTCCTCAGCGATATCCCGATCAGTCCTCGGCCGACTTTGTCATCTTAAGACGCACACCCGAAATCGAAAATAAATCGGACTGATACCGAGGGTGTGCTCCGCCTCCAAGCAGGAATGCCCTTTCCCACTAGGAGGCAGGCACACTCGAACGGCTGTAAGGTGGGTCGCATACTCATGCCCCTCACTCATACTCGCCGCTTGAAGTGTGACATTCCCTGATTCTCGTTTCTCTAAAATAAACCCGGACGGCCACGCAGCTTCGCCAGCGCCTCCATATAGAAATAATCGCCGTATATAATCGGCACATTCAAGCCACGACCCTCTGGATAATGTACAGTGCCCTGCATGATCAGACCTTCTTCCGCTGCTGTCTCACCGGAGCTGTAGCTCTCATGCAGCCCGCGGAGGATACGCTCTGCCGCGACTGCATATTCCTCGCCGCGCGGCGACAGCTTCGCCAGCTCCAACAGGCCGCTTGCGGCAATCGCCGAAGCGGACGAGTCCCACGCCACCTGATGCTCGGCAGGTGCGCGGAAATCCCACACCGGCACGATCTCTTCGCCAAGCATGGCGAGGAAGAAATCGGCCGCCCGCTCCGCTGTCTCCAGATAGCGGGCTTCGCCCGTATACCGGAAAGACAGCGCAAACCCGTGCAAGGCCCAGGCGGTACCCCGCGCCCAGGCGGAACCTGGAGCATGGCCCTGCCCGCCATGCTCCTGCAGCTTCTGCCCCGTGAGTGGGTCGAACTCCACCACGTGGCAGATGGACCCGTCAGCGCGGACGAATTCGCGCGCCACGGTGTCCGCATGTGCTTCCGCCAGCCAGCGGAAGCGAGGGTCGCCGCTCTGCTCGGATGCCCAGTAGAGCAGCGGCAGGTTCATCATGCTGTCAATGATGGCTACGCCGCGCGTATCCATGGTTGACGAGCTGAAGTTCCAGGCGCGGATGAATTCACCGCGCACGTTGAAGCGGGCAGTGAGCAGATTGGCGGCCAGCATTCCCCGCCGCCGTCCGTCAGCGCTGCCTGTCTGGCGGTAGTTGGCTACGCCACTAAGCAGCCAGATGAACCCAAGATCGTGATCCACCGATTCAGGATCACGCAGACAACCTTCCAATTGCCGCTCACAACTTTCGGCAATGCGGGATAACGGAGCGACTGCTTCGTTTTCCGGCGACTCGCCATAGACAAGCCATAACAGCCCTGGCCAGAAGCCGGCGGTCCACCATTCGGGATCATTCCGGTCATACATTCCCTTCGGGGCGGTGTGCGGAAATGTATCCTTGATGCGATGCGCATTGCGAATGATTTTGGCCGCTCCCTGCCGCCATGCTTCTTCAACCCAAGTTACCGATGTTGATGTATTCACGAGCATTGCCTCCTCTTTTCAGATCCTTTTCGTATCCATTTCCTTGCGCTCACGTTACGTCTCTTCATATATTATTTAGTGGCCTCGCCTCATTTGCCCAGACGAACCGTAAACGTAATCTTCTGACTGCCGCTCACTATCATTCGAGCTTCCTTTAACACACCATTGCGAGAAGCCACCATATGGTCTTGAAGGTGAATTTCTGCTCCTTCATCAAGCACGGTTGATTCCACGTAGGCCCCACAGAACTCACTGCGAACATGATCACCGGAGACTGTGATGACAGCCTGCTCCTCACCGTCGCTGAACATCAGCGGAATGACCGCTCCGGCAGCTTCAATCTCTCCCTCGAACTCATATGTGACCGTTAACAAACCCGGTTGCTGCGTATAGACCGTCCGAAGCGCCTCTAATCCGACCAGTGGGCCGACCCAGTCTACTGTGAATGTGTTGGTTTCCTGCGCCTGATCCTTTATTACGTTGAAAACGACAGCTCCCCCGCCATCGGAAGGGTTGATCCCTGCATCCCGATCATATTCGAAACCGGAAGGAATACCTGCGGACAGGCTATACCACTGTCCATCCGGTGTTCGCCAGGCTGGACAATAACTGATCGCCTTCGTTTCCCCCTCCGAAAATTCGGTGAATCCAGACTCGGCATGTCCAGCAGCAGCGGGACCAATGAGTCCCGGAAGCCCCTGCTGATGAATCCGCACCAATCCGGGCACCGTATATGGATCATTCAGAGCCGTATGTAATACGATTTGCTGGCCCGGTACTGAAGCCGTGATCGTCTCGAACCAGCCATCCATTTGAAGGACTCGACTACCAATCTCGGACGGAATAGGCAATTCAGCCACTTCATCCCCGGGATCGCACAGGTACGCATTGGCTAGTGCCGCAACCGTCCACAGGTTATAACACGTATGGTTGGTATATATCTCGTATCCGTGGCGAACTTCCGGAGCATAGCGATTCCGAACGATATTCAAGCGGCCGTCCTCCCTTTTCCACCGATCCACGGCTTCAAAACACAGATTGGCTGCACGCGCAAATACGCCTGCCATAATGGGATCACCGATCTGCTTCGCAGCTGAGGCATGACTGGAGAACACGTACGCAGCCGCAGCTTCATTCCATTGATGCTGTGAGCTGCGTCCTCGCGGAGGGATCTCGCCCAGCGGTGATAACGTCAGAAGCGAAGTGAACGCCCCGCGCCGGATGGACTCATCCAGTGAAGACGCACAGCTCTCGTCATATCCGGCATCCAGCATGACACCCAGGTGGTAGCGGGTAGCAATATCATACGCGAGTGGACTATTTGGCCGATCGAGCGGACCATCCTGATACAGGCCCAGCCCTGTGAAACGCGGCAGATGGTATCTCTTCAGGTACTGATCCATCCATTCGATCCCTTCACTCGCCAACTGCTCGCGGTAGCGAAGATATTCACCCGAGATCATGATGGCATTCCAGTTAATCATCCGGTTCGGATTATTCATTTTGGACATTGTAAATACATACGTTTCTTCCGGTTGAATCTGTTTCAGCCCCGCTGCCCATTGAGTCGCTTGTTCAGGCATCAGCGGCTGGAGCAGCACGTAGGCTCTTAGCATAAGTATGGGAAAGAAGTCGGCATGATTGTCCGGAACCTCGCCACGAACAACCAGTGAGATACTGTGGGTCAGAGCTGCCGAAGCTGAAGAGAGCAGATCAGTTCTCCCCTCTTTTACCAGGACCGCAGCTGCAAACGCATAAGCGGGGGTGGAATAATAGCGTTCGCGGCCAGAGAAGGGGTCCACAACGGCACCGTTCTCCTGCTGATATACTGAGTAGGCACGTACAATGTCTTCGATAAGTGCTATTTTACGCGATCGATCCCATCCGCTAGGTTCTGCAAGATTGGCCTGCTCTGCATCTGTTCGGAATCTTTCCAGTTCGCTTTTCCATGGATATGCTGAATCCGATGTATACGCTAACAAAACAAATCACCCTCATTTCCGATCCCAACTTCCATATGGGATTGAATTGGTTCGAGTCGTTTTCAGGTTCCCCGTACATTAATCCGTATTCGACTTTACTTCTGATTTTTGTCCTTACTTTGCATGTATGAAGAATTTCAATCTGCACCATGTCTCTTTTACGGAGTGGTTCCGGGGATCCTCCTCTTCATTTGCCGTTTGCCGCAAGGATAATGCCGCCCGATAAAATTTTAGGGGCAGGTGATCGTGATCCACTGTCTCTAGCTCTTCCACTTGTGCATCCCAGAGGTCAGCATCATAATGCATCGTCACTACAGCCTTGTTCCCTTCCCACTGGACCAATGCTTCTTGTATGACAGGATTAATTCGACTAATAAAATACTCAACGACTGGCGGCTTTTCAATCAGGTGCTCTTCTCTACACGTTTTAGAAGGTTGCTTCCACTGATAATAATCTTCAAGGAAAAGCTCCGCTTCGGAGGCTTCCGGCAGACAGTTCCAACTCAAATGCCTGGTATACCTCGCCAGTGTCGGAGCATCTGGGTAAGCCGACGTCAAATCAAATGCAGCCTCTATCCCCTGCGGAGATAATCGCTTGATGTGCAGTACTTTCGCCTCTGCTTGCCGTCCGGAATGCTGACCCGCTCCTTCGATAACCGGAACGCTATGCCCCTGAGAGCCAATTTGAAAAATGCTTTCCCGCCCAGGTGCGAAATAGGCCTGAGTATACTCGCCTGAACCTGGGTCACAGAGAATGTTTTCGCCTCCGCCATGAAGAATAAAGTGTCCCAGATCATTATGATTATGGGGCTCTGCGTTATGACCGCCCTTTACTGCAAAGGCTGCAGTCATTTCCTTTTGTTCTCCCGTTGCCAGTACTCCTCTGGCTATCCCCCACGACAGGTTCTCCAGATACACTGGGGCTGCCGGCAACTCTGCTTCACTTTCCCTTCTATACACAGCCAGATTACTCCAAAGTATATTACGCAAAGCATGAGCCCATCGGCGGCAGGGGTCCTCTGTCAGAAGCGGAATACGAAGCTCCAAGTTTACTTGAACCTGCTGTCGCTCGGATAAAAGAGAAAGCAGGCCAGGCGGAATGGTCTCCCGCTCGCGACTATCCGAAAAATTGACAAACACCCCGCCTGACAAGTGAACATTTCCGGGGAAAGCAGCGATCGCTCTCGTTTCGGGATTGGACAGCATATCTAGTTTTCCGGCACTGAATATTCTCAGCATCTCTGCAAAATACGTATAAAAACCGAACCCGTAAACCCAGTAACCTATACCTTCAGCACATCCCCCATCCATCCCATACCCCCTTAAAAAAGCATTCATGGAATGAATCGTCTGCTGCACTGCCTTTGCTCTAAGATGCTCATCTTCTAACAGAAGGAGAGCCGCAATCCCACAGCCGCCGCTGCAAACCGCTGACCAGTTGTGGTCCGCGTTCTCCCAACCGTATGTCTGCTGCTCTCGATACAACGGGGTGAAGATCCTGCACTCTATCTCAGCCCGCATCATTCGCAACACACGTGGGTCTAGAACGTCATCTAACATGACGATCATCTCCGAGAGCGTTTGCGCTGTTTCTGCAGCGAACAGATCGATGTGTTGTCTTGCGCCCGCTTCTTTCCCTTCAGGTACATGAGCGGACAGACACCAGGTTTGTTCGTTACAGACACTCCAGATCAGATCCTCCAGCAATTGTAGACGCTCGGCTGATGGCGATGCCGCGGCAAGTAATCCCAGTGCAGCGAGCCTCCCGCGCCGTTCGAAATATGCCAGCTCATATGCTTGGCGTTCACCTGTCTCCCTGAATTGACGATATAGGGAAAAGGATAGTTCAGGCAGGTTCTCCGTATTCGCTTTCTGCTCATATACTCTTAGATCTGACCAGAAGGAAGCATAGTCGGGATCATTCAACATGTCCGCCAGTCTGTCTTTCCAACGACAGATGTACTCCATACCACTACTTGTTCCATGCCTCATGGCCGCAATAATATGATCAGCCGTCCACTTTAATCCAGGGTGAATCGTCATGAGAATTCCTCCCTAATTTTGTAACCGATTTCATTTTAGCCCATAGTCTAGTAAAAATGAAGGGAGTTCGGATTAATGTTGTATAAAAAAATAAATTATGAAAATAAATGAAACTTTTCAGAGGTTTTTCTCGTAAAAGGGTTGTCGGTACTCAACTCATGGCATATGTATTTCATTCCATTATGAGGACAGGTGAATCATACTGAATAATGAATTATTTAATCAGGCTGTAATCGAGTTGCTGCATCGCTCGAACAGCCGCGCGCTTGTCGAAATTGAATCCCATTTTCCGGACAATCGCCTCGTCGGCGGCAAATATCACATGGGGAGTCATACCGTGTATTTATACAAGAAAGAGATTATGGAGCAATGTCGAATGTTATTTGGCTCGCTGGCTCCGCTACAGGCCTATATTTATGTCATTCTGGCTCATGAATTGGGTCACGCCGAGGATGTGGAATTGATGGATCTGTCCAACCTTCTCGATAGTCCACTTACGGCTTCTGAGCAAGCTGGAATTCGGCTGCGTATTGAGGAAAATGCCTGGCGTTATGCAGAGTCCCTGCTATTTGATATGGATCCCGTTTTCTTGCGTACCATCATTGATGAATCGCTGTTCAGTTATCGTCAAGCGATTGAACCACATATTGCCTAACCTGTTTAGTGCACAGCTTTAACAAAACAACAAGGCCAGACTCACCCTTTTCCACAGGTGAGATCTGGCCTTGTTTGCTTGAACTATATTATGCTTCTATATCAATCGATTAGTTTTTCCGATTACGGGACCGCGCTTGTCCGCCCTTGCGTCCTGCTTCTTCACGGCTCATTTTTCCATCTTGATCATCGTTTCCATCATTGTTGCCACGGGCGCTTCCGCCCTCCCGGCCAATCTCTTGATAGAATTCGCGGTCATGGGATTTCGAGGTTGCCTCTCCGCCCTTGCTACCAATCTCTTGGTAGAACTCCTGATCATGATTCTTGGAGGTTGCTTCTCCACCCTTACGTCCTGCTTCTTCACGGCTCATTTTTCCGTTTTGGTTATTTTGTGCCATTTTGAATTCACTCCTTATCGGGTATTGAGTATAGTGTGCTACGCTTCTTAATTACCCTCTCATTTGGGATTAAAACATATAAATTCTAAATATGTCATTTTCACTTATGTTAATCCTTCGTTATTTTGTTATGTAAAAAAGAGCACAGGATCTGTACAAGACCCTCTGCTCCATTATTATTGAATTTTAAGTGGACTGCCCTGTACAACAGACAACCACTGACGCGCGATAAGCTCATGACCCGCTGCGGTTGGATGCACACCATCCCACAACCAGTAAGCAGCGTCAGCCTGTTCGAGAGCATCGTTGAACGTTTCCTGCAAAGGTACCCAGATCGCCCCAAACTCACTGGCGAGTTCACGAACCAGATTTTGATACTGCCCGATACGCTCCTGCCAAGTGTCCCAAAGCTCCACTGTAGCTCCGGTTTTAAGAATGAACGGCTCCATTAAAATCAGACCGGTATTCGGCATTACTTCCCGTGTTTCCTCCAGCAAATGACGATATGCACGTCCAAGACGATCCGTCACTCCACTAGGTTCGCCATTCATGGTACGCCATGCATCATTAACACCAATTAGAATACTAATCAGATCCGGCTTCAAACTAAAAGTATCCTCGTTCCAGCGTGCATATAGATCGGAAGCGCGGTCCCCACTAATTCCTCTGTTATAGAATGTTGGCTGCTTGGCTGCCAGTTCCACACCTAGTTTGCTTGAGATCAGATACGCATAGCCATGCCCGAGAAAATGATTCGGATCGTCATTGCGCGATCTTCCCCCGTCTGTAATGGAGTCTCCCTGAAAAAGTATAACGGATGAATGTGTACTCATAATCAAAACCGTTCCTTCCTGTATGTAAAATGAAAACCTCAACCCTTCAGTCTCCATTTTATCCCTTTCGGACGCAATAGAAAATAGCGTTTTCAGAACGATAGTTATCAGTTAACTCTCCGCGCTGTACTGCCCACAATGTCACCCGCAGTTCTCTACGTCTATGAGACGTTTCAGGTCTTTAAGATTCCAGGATTTCAGGATTTCAGGATTTCAGGATTTCAGGATTTCAGGATTTCGGGTCCTTCGCGACATATCCTCCGCCCTGGTATTCCGTCTCATCCTGCTTATCCGGCGCTCCCTTACGTTTCGCTTCGTCCCATAACTCTGCCGCATCGTCCTTCGGACGGTACCCAATCTTCTGTTCCAGATATCCAATATCATAATAATTGTCCGTATTCGCTGAAGTTCCATATAGATTAACGTATTTCATGCTCGAATCCGCCTCAATGCAGCACTCGGCAAGCTGTACCATATCTCTGGGAGAGATCCAAATGTGTGCGGAACGCTCAGAGTGTGGATGTGCATCGCCCGAGAAGTTGCCAATTCGAATATTGAATGACGACAGGTCATATTTATCCACGTAATATCGTCCAAGCAGCTCTATATAACATTTGCTGAGCCCATAGAAACTGTCTGGCCGATATGGATCATCCACTTCGATATCCTCTCCTGTTGGATAAAACCCTGTCGCATGATTTGAACTCGCAAAAATAACCCGCTGTACACCGTTCAACCGTGCAGCTTCATACACATGGTAGGCCCCTGTTACGTTGATCGGCAGGACTTTGCCCAGAAAATCTTCTTCATCCTTGGCCCATGCAATATGCAGCACCGTCTGAACACCCTGCATCAGCTCTTTCAGTCGTTCTCCGTCGGTCACATCCATCGCTACAATGCCTGCTTGAGGATCATCATGAAGATCGGCTGCCACGATGTCATACTTGCCCTTTTCCCTCAGCCCCTCCAGCAGACTGCGACCAATGACTCCCGCTGCTCCCGTAATCAATATTCTGTGCTTCGAGTTACTCATGGATTTAGCTCCCTTCGCTCTATTACGATCCTATAGGACATTATTAACCGTTAGAGCGAAGGATTTACCTAATCCAATAAAGACCCCGTATATTAACCCATCAAGTACCGCAAAATCATCATCGCAACAATACCGACAAGTACGGTTCCGAGCAGACTTCGTGTCCAGATTGCTACTGCAATCGTAGGCAGTGCTGCCCACAGGGCTGGATTATGAATAATCGGCACCAATTGGTTGTCCGACATAAACAGTTCCTGACCAATCAGTGCCGCCATGACCGCCACGGGTACATATTCAAGCCAGCGTAACAACCACACCGGAATCTGTATTTTACTGAACAGCATGAGCGGCAATACGCGCGGGATGAACGTTAACAAAGCCGAGCCCATAATAATCCAGAATACATCCCATCTTACTTCCATCGTTCCATCACTACTCCCATCGTTGCCGCAATGACCGCAGCCACAATGACACTCATGCTGCCAAGCGAAGCCATGCTGGCGAAGATTACACAGACAACGGCGATGATCGCCACATTGATGTGTAATTTTTTATTTTTGCGCTGCATCAGTTGAAGCACTACCAGACCAATAAACATTGCTGGCAGGGCAAAATCAAGTCCAAGCCGCTCGGGATTGGTTATCCAGCGTCCAAAGTAAGCCCCCGCCATATTCGCCACAAACCAATTCAGATATGCTGTAATATTCAGACCGTGCATCCAGCGCTCACTCAACGTTTTCCGGCCAATCGCTCGCGTCATCGCTACTCCAAATGACTCGTCGGTAAGCAGCGAGCCGATCCACATATTTTTAAGCGGCGTCAGATGACGAAAGTACGGTGATACAGCTGCACTCAGCAACAGATGGCGAAGATTCACGAAGAATATGGTGAAAATGATAGCAGTCGCTGAACCACTCGAGGCAAGCATGCCTGCGGCAATAAACTGGGCCGATCCAGCGTATACAATCAGACTGAGCAGAGCCGTTTCCGCCAAACTTAGGCCTGCCGTCATTTCAATGACACCCGCTGCAAACCCAATACTTAAATATCCAAGCAGTGTTGGGATACAGTCCTTAACCCCTTGCATAAATGAAGCATCATCCAGCACCTCTTCGGTATTTGCGGGCCCGGATGTCAGTGGTATGGATTTATCCAAATCCGGTTCATCCCCTTTCCATGTCATCCACATCTTGCGGAATACTTTTAATTTAGAAATATACCACAGGATGAGACATTCAGGGAGAGACAGATTCACTTTTACAGAACAGATGAGTTTCGAGTCTTCATAAACCGTTGATTAACGAATAACACCAACGAGAAAAAGACTGAAGGGTCACAACCCCACAGTCTCCTTCGAGAAATGCTATTGAACTATAACTTGAATTTCTCAATCATGCTTTGCAGATCTTCAGCCATACGGGACAATGCCGCAGAAGAAGCTGCAACCTCTTCCATTGTAGCGAGCTGCTCCTGAGCAGCAGCTGAACCATCCTCGGTTCCTGAAGCAATCTGATTGGATAATTCAATGGTGTCGTTCACTTCCTTGGACACATGACTCATGCCTCCATCAATCTGACGGGAAGCTGCCGACACTTCTCCAGCTTGTGCAGCAACCAACTGCACGGCACTACGGATATTTTTGAAGGCCTCTCCCGCCTCCGTAATCATTTGCGTACCTTTAATCATGCCTTCTCCTGTAAGGGCAAAGGTAGACTGTACCGCATTTGTTTTCTCTTGCATCTCACGCATAAGTTCATTAATACGTTCGGCAGCACTGCCCGAATTGTTGGCTAGCGATTTTACTTCATTGGCCACGACAGCAAAGCCTCGACCTTGTTCACCTGCTCTTGAAGCTTCAATGGATGCGTTCAAGGCAAGGATATTGGTCTGTTTGGCGATGTTGGTAATCTCGGCCACAATCTCAACAATCTCTTCATTTTTCGCTCGAAGATCCTGAATGACAGCAGCCATGGCCTCACTCTCATTATTCACCTTCTGAATATGAGCAACCGCCTCTTCCACCGTAACCATACCCGCTTCGGACTTGAAAGATGCTTCTACAGCTATGCGAGCAGTGTCTTCAGCACTCGATGAGATTTCTTTGACCCCTATAGACATTTCACTGACGAGTTGACCCGTTGCAGCAAGACTGGCGTTTTGTTTGTTCGTTCCTGACGCTGCATCCTGCATCAATTCAGCAACCTGTTCAGTTGCTCTGGATGTCTGTTCAGAACTCGCCATAAGCTCCTCAGAAGATGCTGCTAGCTGGCTCGATGTATCATGTACTTCGCCCAGAACGTTACGTAGCGAAGAGGTCATGGTATCGAAGCTTGCACCGAGTTGTCCAAACTCGTCACGGCGCTGTAAACCTACACGAACTGTCAGATCACCCGCGCTTACTTTGGATGCTGCTTGCGTTAGTTGCAACAATGGACGGTGAATACTGCGAATAATGAACACAAGCAGAATAATACCAATGATCAACGAGGTTCCTACCAGAGTGTAGGCACGGATCAGGATCGGTCTTACCGCATCTGCCGCTTCAGAAGGAACCATCTCACCGACAATTTTCCAGCCCGTTTCGGGATTCGTATAGAATACGGCTTCCAACTCTTGTCCATCATACGTGTACTTTACAGTTCCTTGGTCTGTTGTATACATCTCATTAATGTAGCTCTCATTGGACTGCACACCGGATTCGATATTGTAATGGAATAGAAACTTTCCGCCGTTATCCAGCATATACAGTTTTCCCTTTTCACCAATATGTATCTTATCAACGGATTCTTTCAAATGATTGAGACTTACATTGGCTCCAATTACCCCTTTACCATCGGCCAGCTTGGCAGCGGCGGTGACAACCCATTCACCCGTGGTTACCGACTGGAACGTGTCCGAGATAATTGGTTCATCCTGTGACATGCCCATCGTATACCAGCTGCGTTCCCGTGGATCATAGATCTGCTGTCCGGGATCAGGGGATTTCATCCAGCTGCCATCTTCAGCACCTGCTGTTATTACACCCAATTCTTTGTGAGCCTTGGACATACGATCCATTTGTCTCTGAACAGCTGGCGATTTATTGATAATATCTGTTGAAGTAATACCCGCTGCAAATTGTGCTGCGTTATCCTTCTCCATATCCAGCATTTGAGTAATCTGCAGACTGAGCATTTCCGTTTTAGCCTGTGCAGAATGAATGATTTCTTCCTTGACCTGGTCTGCTGCTTTTAAATAAGACAACCATCCCACGCTAATGCTCGGTACAATCAGGAACAAGAGCAACGAAGCGATCAGACGTTTCTTAACCGTTAATGTAAACCAATTGCGAATCCTTTTCTTCATTTAAATATCCCCCATCATCATCTTCACCCCTTTTTTATCGGACAAACGTAGTAAAAATATTATGTATGGATACTAAAATGAATCGAAATTACATTATTTTTGTTAGGATAATAGAAAATGATGCTCATTCCCCGTTTTGACCCCCTCTTCGAGATCGTTTACAATATCTCATAAGCTGGTTATCCATGAAACGATTGGAAGGAGAGGATTCGAATCTTACGCAAGTCACATGTGCAACAACCTGTTACCAGATTATATTCATCTATGTTCCGTATTCTGTTAGCTCTCATCCTTTGTGCAGGCCCTATCATGGGACAAGCCAGTTTCAAGGCATCCGCAGCACAAGAGACGCAAACAGTTCACATTGAAGTGAATGGTCAAGAGCAATCGTGGAAAAGTGCCCCCCTTGTATTCAAAGGTACAACGTATGTTCCAATGCGAGATGTTGTTACCTCTGTAAATGGCACCTTGAAGTGGGAAGCTCGTACCAAAACGGCTACGATTACCGTTGGTCGAGACAAGCTCGTTCACCAGGCTGGCAGTGACTTCATTCAAGTTAATCACGTTCGCCTGTCCTCCGGTGTGCAATCCCGCACCATTAACGGCACCCTGATGTTACCTGTCCGTGCACTTGCCAATGCACTCAAGGCAGATATTAAAGTGCAACGTACAGCCTCAGGGCAGATGAGTGTTAATATCGAGACGGACAAAGTAAGCCTATTAAATAGTCAAGTCGCCAGTGTAGACAGCTATTTGCGCGAAATTAATTTTCCCGGCATGGCTCTGATTGCCCGCAATGGAGAAGTCCTTCTTCGCCAAGGCTACGGACTAGCGGATGAACAGACGCTGAATCGTCCGGATCAGAAGACCAGAATTGCCTCTCTGAGCAAATCCTTCACCGCAGCCTCCATTCTCAGCTTGGTGGAAAAAGGAAAGCTCGATGTGCAAGATCCAATATCCAAGTACATCTCAGGTATACCAAAGGGAGATCAGATCACGCTCCATATGCTGTTATCCCAGACTTCAGGTCTTCCATCCGCCTTTGGCCGGGGTGAAGGCACTTCATTGGAAGAAACGGTAGAGGAAATCCGTCACAAAACATTAAAATTCGAACCGGGTAGTGCCTATTTGTACAGTAACAGTGGTTATGTTCTGCTGGCCTATGTTATTGAACAAGTGTCTGGCATGAGTTATGCCGATTATGTACAACAGACCATTC
This sequence comes from Paenibacillus sp. GL_099_B, assembly GCF_057835695.1. NCBI lineage: Bacteria > Bacillati > Bacillota > Bacilli > Caryophanales > Paenibacillaceae > Paenibacillus > Paenibacillus sp. GL_099_B. Next base: position 361,547 of record NZ_CM174430.1, on the reverse strand, counting down.
TGAAGCCACTCGGCATGAAGAACTCCGGAGAAGCTTCACGCAAGGTCCATACGACCAGCGGATTTGTTTCGGAGAATAAGCAGTGGGTGACTGCCCCTTATTATGTTTCACAATCAGGTTCAGGGACGATCTACTCCACTGTGGACGATTTGCTGAAGTGGGATCGGGCACTGTACACGGACAAAATTCTGAGCCCGGATACGATTGAACAGATGTATGAACCGTATTCGGATAAAAATTATGGCTACGCCTGGATTCTCAAGGAAAATGATCAGAATCGTACCGTGTTCCATAACGGTAGCGGCGGTGGTTTTGCCACAGCGTTCTCACGCAATTTAACAGATGAAGTTACCATTATTCTGCTCGGCAATCATGCGGGCATGGATATGACTTCGCTTATGGATGAAGTCGAGGCTAAGACAGCTCAGGCACTGAATCTGCAATAATTTTGCAATTATCTATTAGATATAGCAGAAGGGACGGTCCATTATAGGATCGTCCCTTCTGCTATATTGGTCTTCTTATTCCGGATCATACTTTCGCTCGTTCGTCATGTAATGCCTGTCTACTTTATGGATACAGGAAGCTTCCCGGCAAAAGGAATATGCCCCATCAGTGCCCGAGCGGCGCTATCCATGGCAAGCGGTCTGCTCTCGTACGCAGCCACATAGACCTGCACCTCCGGGATCGCAAGCAGGTCATAGGGGCTGCGGAGCGCCACAACAGCAAGCGGCTTGCCCAATTGCTGCAGCCAGCCGATCAACCTGCACTGCGGATCACCAGAGTCACTGCCTGCATTATAAGTCCCCACCACAATCTGGCGAACGTCATCCTCTTCCGCAGCTTGAAGCAGACAGGCAGAACGAATGGCAACTTCCTCTGGCGTGACCGTTACATCGACCACATCCAGACCGCAGTGCGACAAAGCCGAGCCTAGGGTAACCGCCTGAGTCAGCTGTTCGTCGGCAATCGTTGTCACAGATGTAGCAACCGTTATGACCAGTGTACGTTCCGGCTTCAAAGGCAGCATGTTCAGTTGGTCACGCACCAGCGTGATACTGTTCTCACTGATTCGTTGAGCCACCTCTTGGTGTAACGGTTGGTTGCGCTCTTGGCGCTTCGATGAAGCTGGATCAGTTGATGCCTCAGCGGAGAGTGAAGTCGACACCGAACCGTGCACTTCATCATTACCTGTGCCCATTCCCTTCTCCAGCAGGCCTCGTTTGGCCTTGTACTTCAGCAACCGGGTTACAGATTCGTCAATGCGGGCCTCGCTAATTCGCCCGCTCTGCACGGCTGCCAGCAGCGCTTCAAACGCTCCTGCCTGAAGATGAACTGTGTGGCTGATCAACACCAGATCTGCGCCGGCCTCTACCGCCATCACAGCTGCATCGACAGTGCCATAGTTGGCGGCAATCGCGTCCATCTCCATACAATCCGTTACAATCATGCCGTCATACCCTAGCTCCTGACGAAGCAATCCACTTAACACGGCTCGCGATAGTGTCACAGGCAGACGCTCCGGTTCCAGAGCCGGAAAATAAATATGTGCCGACATCATCGCATCGACTCCTGCCGCTATGGCAGCCCGGAACGGAATCAGTTCCACACGCTCTACCCGTTCCCGATCATGGGTGATGACCGGAAGATCCAGATGTGAATCGGTATCCGTATCCCCGTGTCCCGGGAAATGTTTGGCTGTCGCTGAAATGCCAGCATCTTGTACTCCCACAATGCTCCTGGCCCCATACGCTGCCACGGACTGCGGTGACTCCCCAAATGAACGCACACCGATTACCGGATTGGCGGCGTTGTTATTTACATCCAGGACCGGAGCAAAGTTCATGTTAATTCCCATGGATCTCAGCTCCACCCCACTGATATAGGCTGCCTGGTATGCATCCTCGATGGAACCTGCTGCGGCAATCGCCATCTGTCCCGGCATCAGAGCGATCCCTTCGGTAATCCGGGCCACCATACCGCCTTCCTGATCAATGGATATCCAGAGCGGCATATTACCGCTATCGACAGCAATCCGTTGCAGCCCCGACGATAGCCGCTCTACCTGCTCCGGCGACTCGACGTTGCGTGCAAAATAGATTACGCCGCCAATGGGATACTTTCGCAGAAAAGCATGCACATCACCGGCAGCCTCGGTGCCATGAAAGCCGCAAAGCAGCATTTGTCCAATTTTCTCACGCAGGGTCATCTGTTTCAGCTTCAACGGGTATATCTCTTTTGGCCCACTCATTCCACGCCTCCTCCCCATGACAAACATCATCCGTACATTACACGACATTCTATTGATGAATTCCATTCTTTATGGGTATAGCAAAAACGGCTTACGCCGTTCCTTCCATTCCTCTGCCTCTGCATTCCAATCTTCCATCAAGCGTACTAATTCTTCACGGTCATGAATGATATCCCTGACTTTCCTGCCTCCGGTCAACAGATCAATAAAATAACGGGAACCCGGCTGTGGCGGCTCCAACCAGCGAAATTGCTCCGGATAGAGCGATGCCAGTTCATGCAAAAGCACCAGACCTGTATCTACCGCCCGGAATGCCCTGCTGTCTATCACGAAAATCCTCACACCTCCGCACAGCTCACCTGCATGTTTGGAGAAGCTTGGCGACATGTACACCGGATGCACATGCACCCCCTCCATTTTATGTTCCCGAAAGCGTTCCGCCAGTCGTTCACCCTCAATCCAGGGGGCTCCAATCCACTCAAATGGGCGGGTCGTGCCCCTGCCCTCTGATACATTGGTGCCTTCGAACAGGCAAGTACCTGCATATACCCGCACACTGTCCAGCGTGGGCATATTGGGAGAGGGCAGCATCCAAGGAAGCTCACAATCCGTAAACTCCATGGAGCGCCGCCATCCTTCCATTGCTATCACATCCAGTTCGCAGGGCACCTCCATCTCACTGTTCACCAACAGGGCCAGTTCACCAACCGTCAGTCCGGTGCGGACAGGAACACGCCAAGCGCCAACGAGTGATTCATACCCTTCGCTCAGCAGGCCCCCTTCCACCGCATCCCCGCCCAGCGGATTGGGGCGGTCCAGCACCAGCAGGCGTTTGCCTGCTTCGGCACAGGCCTCCATCATGTGGAACAAAGTGGATGCATACGTGTAATAACGAACGCACACATCCTGGATGTCAAACAGCACCGTATCCACCTCAGCCAGCATCGCAGGCGTAGGCTTCTTGTGTTCCCCATAAAGGCTGAACACAGGGATGCCCAGACGTGGGTGCACCGTATCCCCGAATCGGACACCAGCCTGGAGCTCACCATCCAGACCGTGCTCACAAGCATAAAGCGCAGTAAGCTGGGCATCTGCCAACCCGGCACAAACATCCACCGTAGAGACAAAGTCGGCCGTAATACCAGTGGGGTTCGTCATCAGGCCAATACGCGCATCCGTTAACCATGGGTGGGAGAATCCTCCCGACAGAAGATCAACTCCAGTTCTTACACCCATCACACATTCCCCTGGCTTATCCACCCCGTATGTTGGTGGTCATTGCCGCCAGATGTGACAGGTTCCTCTTCAGGTTCAAGCACATTAAGGGCGACCTTATGCTGATAGATGGCAAACATGCCCGCGAACAGCGCTCCGAAGCCAACAACCGTCAGCATTAGCAAAGCCGTCAGACACAGCGCCTGAAAACAGGCTCCCATCGTGTACCCCGGATGACGGAAGAATAGCTTCACACTTTCCCCCATCGCCTGAATGATGCCCATGTTTTTTTGCAGAACAAGCTGCCAGGTATAGAACTGCGACATCAGCGCCATGAGGACGAAGAACGTTTGGAACATGCTCACTGCTGTACCTGTAATCCCGCCCTGTCCGCCGTAATACCACCAGGTTGACCAGAGAATGAAGCCAAGCACGGCGAAAAGCACACCTACTGCCCCTCCCGGGATGAATCCCTTCATCGTTCCGTTCCAGATATCCTTAAGCCCATTGCGGCGTTCCTTGCGTTCCAGCCTGTGATGTACGGCATAACTGACACCGAACAGGATTGGCATATAAATCACGGCCAAAAGCAGCACCGCGATTGGCAGCGGAGCAAACATCAGAATGGGCACCAACACGATAGAGCTGACAACACTGTAAAGGGCTACCGGAATAATATCCCGATATATTTCCGCCCCCGACTTGACCAACACTTCACTCAGCTTACGCATCTCCACACTCCCTTTCTTGCAGTTCCTTCCTCATCCAGCTCGCTTCTTATTCCCGTCCAATCGCCAGTTCCGTCTCTGGGTCAAAAAAGTGCGCCTTACGCAGGTCCAGTACAAAATTTTTGTCCATTCCTACATAAGCATGTGTTTCCGGGTGAACCTTGGCCGTAACGGTACGGGCACCCGAATGGAAATACACCAGATTCTCGGAGCCCAGATGCTCTACAACCTGAACCCGCGCCTGCAGCATATGGTCTGTCGGAATATTCGGAGCGACGTCGTCACCAAAAATATGCTCTGGACGCAGACCCATAATCACCGGTTTACCTTGATAGCTCTGAAGACGAGCGAGTACATCCTCTGGCAGGGTGAATGATGCTCCCTCCACAACAACCTGCGTGCCTTCAATCCGGGCATCAATGAAATTCATCGCTGGGGAACCGATAAATCCGGCAACAAACATATTACGTGGACTCGCATACAATTCTTTCGGTGAAGCCACCTGCTGTATATCTCCATGATTCATGACCACGATGCGCTCGCCAAGTGTCATGGCCTCCACCTGATCATGCGTGACGTATACAATTGTGGCACCGAGCCGCTTATGCAGCTCACCCAATTCCACCCGCATCTGCACCCGCAGCTTTGCATCCAGATTGGAGAGTGGCTCATCGAACAGAAATACCTGCGGATCACGGACGATCGCACGCCCTACCGCCACACGCTGGCGCTGACCGCCAGACAGCTCGCGCGGTTTGCGCTCCAGCATCGCCTCCAGCCCCAGAATGGAGGCAGCATTCTGTACCTGTTCATCAATATAGGATTTTGGCTTCTTGAGATTTTTCAGGCCAAAGGACAGATTTTCACGGATGCTCATGTGCGGATAAAGCGCATAATCCTGAAATACCATCGCGATATCGCGATCCTTCGGATGCAGATCGTTCACGACCCGTTCCCCGATGACAATGTCGCCACTCGTCTGTTTTTCCAGTCCCGCAATCATCCGCAGTGACGTCGTCTTGCCACAGCCCGAAGGACCCACAAAAACCACGAATTCCTTATCTTCTATAACAAAGTCCGAGCCGGCCACAGCCGTGAACGTTCCTTTATGATCGTCTTTGAATTCTTTGCGCACTTGGCGAAACTCCACGCGTGCCATAGGTAGATCCCCCTTTACGTTGTCGCTTGTCCTGAACTAACAGTTCACCTTAACCTTTTACCGCACCGATCGTAATACCCTGTAGGAAATAACGTTGCAGCGAGAAAAACAGAATGATCATCGGCAGTGCACCAATCGTTGCCCCTGCCATCATTGCGCCGAAATCCGTTGATTCGGCAAATACGAACGAAGCCAGCCCCACCTGAACGGTGCGCATCTCGTTGGAATTAGTGATCAGGAATGGCCAGAAAAATTCATTCCACGAAGCTACAAACGTGAAAATCGCCAGCACCGCGATCCCTGGCTTCGCCATCGGCAGGATCACTTTCCAGAAGATGCCGAACTCGCTGCATGCATCAATACGTGCCGCATGAATCAGTGATGTGGGCAGCGTTGACATGAACTGTTTCATCAAGAAAATATTGCCCACACTGACGGCAGCAGGCAGAATAATGGCCGTGTACGTATCCCCCAGATCAAACACATTGACCATCAGAATGTACAAGGGAATGAGCGTCACCTGTGCCGGGATCATCATCGTCCCCAGCAAGGTCCAGAATACGGCCTGACTTCCCGGGAATTTCAGTTTGGCGAACGCATATCCCGCCAGGGAGGCGAAGAACACATTCGTCACGGTCAGAATGACCGAGATGAGCAGCGAGTTGTACAGCCAGCGCCAGGCATCAGTTTTGGCAAAAAAGCGCTCATATGGTGATAACGACAGCTGCTCCGGGATCATCTGCGGTTTGAAGGAAGCCGACATCGCACTATCCTGCACCGAACCGACCAGCATCCAGTACATCGGAATGACCGTCACCAGTGCCCAGACCACCAGCAGAATGGATGCAACGACAAGCAGTGTCTTTTTCTGTGTTGATTTCATGGATTTCATTCACCCCCGGATGCTTAATGCAACATGCTCTAATAGTACGTGTTTAAAAAGACCGGTTTTCAGTACCGAGAAGATGGGATGAAGCTAGAAATGGAGTAGCGGAGCGTAGGGAAAACTACGTGAGCAACCACAATGTTTCCGAAGGAAACATACTTCGTAAGCCCCACACTTATTTCGGCTAAATTCCATATTCGATGCTGATGATGCCACTAGGCATCCTTCGTAATCAAAAGCGGACTTTTTGAACTACCTCTAATACTCAATATCGCTGGAGAAATATTTGAACTGTATGACGGAGATGACAATGATGATAATCGCCAATACGAACGACTGTGCAGAAGCTAATCCGAACTCATAGAACTTGAATGCCGTCTCGTAGATCAGGTAAGCAATTGTTGTTGTCGCAAAGTTCGGTCCACCCTGTGTCATCAGATATACCGAGATGAACACCTGGAAGGACATGATCACACCTGTCACGAGCAGATACAGCGTCGTTGGTTTGAGGAGCGGCCATGTAATCTTGCTGAACTGGGTCCAGCCGCTGGCATGATCAATATCCGCCGCTTCGTACAGCGATTTTGGAATACCGCCCATGGCTGCCAGATACAGAATAATGCCCGCTCCGTGCGATCCAAGCCAGTTCATCAGAATGAGTGAAAAGAGTGCCGTTCCCGATTGGCCCAGCCAGATCACCGGATCAAGGCCTAACAGGCCGAGGAAGCGGTTCAGCAGTCCAGAATCTGTCGGGTCAAAGATCGCCAGCCATACGATGGAGATGGTTACCCCTGATGCTACCGCAGGCAGGTACAATGTTGCTTTGAAGAACGTCTGCCACTTGCTTTTCATCTGGAAGATGAAGTAGGACAGTACAAATGTAATGAGAATATTGACCGGTACCGTACCCACAGTAAAGATGAGAGTATTTTTAATCGACTTCCAGAACGTCTCATCCTTCACCAAACGCTCATAGTTATCCAATCCAACCCACGTCGAATTCATAATGTTGTATTTCTGGAAGCTCATCACGAGAGCCGTCAGAACGGGATACAGTGTGAAAATGAGAAACAGCAGGACAGGCGCCAAAATGAACAAATACGCCCACCCGTAGTCTCGCCAAAACCGGGCAACCCGGGAAGTCCGGGGCAAAGACGGTTTTGGCGCAAGGGCGGTCTGCATGGCGAATCCTCCTCTCCTAATCAGTGTGGTTTTGCGTTATGTTTTATTGTCCGAGTTATTGTCCAAACATCTGCTGGCCTTTGTTCTTGAAGTCTTCTGCGATCTGCTCCGGTGTTTTCTCACCCGAGAACAACGCCTGAATGTTAGGCTTCACAACTTGTTCCTTGAATTGTTTTTGCTGTGATGCTTTCTCGATATCCAGTTCCAGTACAACCGGCATAGCAATATCCTCTGCCATTACTTTCGCAGCATCCAGATTATCCGGTTGACCAAGTTCTTTTCCTTTAAACAAATCTACCTGGGATTGTCTTACGAATGGGAGCGCCAGTTCATTGGCCGAGTTCCCTGCTTTGGCACCACTGAGCGCCTCCATGACCAGGAACGTATTTTTGGCATGCTGTTCGCCTTTGTCCTTCTTTTGTTTGAAGGCTACATATCCTTCGCCGCCCATCGTTGTTGCCGCAGGTTGATCGTCATTATGCGGTACAGGCAGCAGGACAAAATCAATTTTCTCCCCTTGCACCTTGCCATCATCAATATCCTTGTTGCGGTTCTGAATCATCACATCATAATAAGGAATCGCTTTGGAGATGATCGCCGTTTCACCCGCGTAGAACATATCCGTCCGTTTGGCTGGAGCAAGAGCAGCTGTTTCCTTCGGCATATAACCTTGATCCATCAGGTTTTTGATAAAAGAGAGAGTATCCAGAATGCGGCCATCATTCCATTGGAATGTGCCCACTTTGTCGAGAACGTCAATCATGCCGTTGTTTCGGGACAGCATTTCAATGAAATCAAGCGAGGTTCCATCGGTAACCAGTGCATATTGTTTAGCCCCGCCATCCAGCGTTTTGGTCAGCTTGGCTGCGGCAGCGTTGAATTCGGACCAGGTCCAGCCATTTTGCTGAATGGATTTCCAGTCAATGCCCGCTTCCTCCAGAATGCGTTTGTTGCCACCCCATGCCCATTGGAATTGATACAACGGCAGTCCGTACTGTTTCCCTTGGATCTGGCCTAATTCAAGCGTACCTGGCAGATAGTCATCCTTGATCTCAGGTGTCAGGTAGCTGTCCAGCTCAAGTGCCAATCCTGTATTCACATACGTGCCGTCTACACTATGAAAGTAAAGATCCGGCGGGTTGCCCGCGTTCAGAGCGACATCGAATTTTTTGGGCCCTTCCGCCCAGGAGAGCATTTCCGTCTTCACGGTAATGTTCGGGTGTTCTTTATTGAAATCAACGATCAGATCCTTCAGTTCATCTTCATATGTCCCATGTACTGGATAAGTCCATACGGTCACCGTATCTTCCGCATTGGGATCATCTGAAGCAGCGCCCCCGCTATTCCCGCAGGCAGTAACCCAGACCATCATCAACAACATTGCCCATACCAGACCCTTCTTTTTCATCCCTTCATCTCCTTCGCGTGTCGTCTCCCGATAATTGCATTGCCTAACCATGCTACCCCTTTTGAAATCATCCATCCTTAAACGGCTTAACAGACTATTGAGCGTGGCAGTAAGGAAAATGCACCTCCCTTATGGATTAGACCTGAACGTACGCAGGATTAATCTCTTAAATGCAATATTAACGTCAACTTAGTTAACATTAACAGTATTAATTCCTTCCAAAATTGTAGATTGAGTTCATTATATGAGCTATGAAATAAAAATTCAACATTATTTTTTATTATAAAATTTAATTTTACTTTTTCATTTCATGCCTCTATACTATGTAAAAAGAAAACTCAAGCAATCGAGGTGAGCCACTTTGCGAGTATATGTAGGCGTAGATGGAGGCGGTACCAATACTGATGCAGCAATCATTTCTGAGTCTGGCGAAATTCTCGCCCGGCTCAGCGGCGGTCCCACGAATCCTCACAGCGTATCAACTGAACAGGCCCTTTCCGAACTGCAACGAGTGCTGGAACAGCTATTTAATCTAAAAAGTGATTTATCGACAAATTGTGAAGGTATATGCCTCGGCATGTCAGGTGTAGATACGATCCAAGAACGGCAACTTATAGCCGACGCAGTAAATAACTATATGAAGAGTCGTAATCGACAGGGATCAGAAGGCTGTCCGGTCTGGGTTGTATCCGAAGGAGAGATAGCCCTGATGGCCTCTCTCGGACATACTCACGGTGTATTGTGCATCTCTGGAACAGGGTCGATCGTGTACGGATTTACGCTGGAAGGAGAGCGATACCGTGCAGGAGGCTGGGGTCATCTGCTCGGAGATGAGGGGAGCGGCTATCGTATTGGGCAGCGTGCACTCCAAGTGGTTATGCAGAGCTATGACGGTGCTCTTCCTCCAACCCGTTTAACCCCGCTTCTTTTAAAACAACTGAACCTTCGGGATATATCGGAGTTAAAGGCACGGGTGTACCAGACAGATTGGGGCAAAACCGAGACAGCATCCATCGCCCGTCTTGCTATAGAAGCTGCTGAATCTGGGGATGAGGCCGCTCGGGCACTGATTATCGATGAAGCTGCACAATTAGCAGATACCGCCAAGGCGCTGATTGCTCGTCATCCCGAATTTGCATCTACTCAGGTTGTCCTGTCCGGATCACTGTTTCGATACGCTGCACTATTCCGAAATACATTTATCCAGAAGTTATCGGGATATTATGGAGAGTTGGACTTTGTATATCGTGAAGATGCCCCCGCTTCAGCGATTGGTGCAGCACAACTGGCAAGAAAACGCTGTTCCCTGAATGAATCATTTTAAAAGAGAGAAGGAGGCCATACGGATGAATCACATGCTGAACTCACTACTAACGGAACAACCCAATCCACTAACGGATCATATAGATGAATTGCCTTCGGCAGAAATTATGGAGTTAATTAATAAGGAAGATCAACGGATTGCGGAGCTCATTCAGCCCCTGATTCCGGTCATTGCCCAAGCGGCGGACCTGATCTTGGAGGCCTTTCAGTCTGGCGGCAGGCTGTTTTATGTAGGCGCAGGTACCAGTGGACGATTGGGAATACTTGACGCTTCGGAATGCCCGCCTACTTACGGAACCCCTCCCTCCATGGTGCAGGGTATTATTGCAGGGGGATTCCGGGCAGTGAAGGACCCGGTTGAAGGTGCTGAAGATAGCGAGGAATTGGGAGCTACGGACCTTGATGAACATGGATTAGACGAAAACGATGTCGTGGTCGGCATTGCAGCCAGTGGGCGAACCCCATATGTGCTGGGTGCGATGAGACACGCCAAGGAGATCGGAGCTACTGTTATCAGCCTGAGTAACAACGCAGGTACACCGATGACCCTTTTGGCTGATGTGAGCATCGAGGCTGTTGTCGGCCCGGAGGTTGTCATGGGTTCAACACGTATGAAGGCAGGTAGCGCCCAGAAAATGATTCTGAACATGCTCACCACTACCGCCATGATTCGTCTGGGCAAGGTTTACCGTAATTTCATGGTCGATCTGAACCCTTCGAACGAGAAGCTTGTCCATCGGGCCAAACGCATGATCCATCTGGCAACCGGAGCGAACGAAGCGGATATTGAACAGGCTTTTGCCGGTGCAGACGGTCATGTAAAAACGGCAATCGTCATGCTGATGGCAGGCGTGGACGCCGTGGAAGCTCAGCGAAGACTTGATCTGGCTGATGGATTTGTCCGCAGCGCCATTGCAGGGCCTTCCTGAACTGTACACAGGAGGGAGTATTCCTAGAGGTTGAAAGAGCCCGACATTGGTCCGGGCTCTTTTTTTATTTTTTTATAAAAGCGGATATAGTCCGTCAAAAAAATCCCTTCCTGTGTAAACAGAAAGGGATTCATATGGTTCTACTTCACTTATGCTCCAGAATAGCCTGCCGGCTCTTCTCCAAATATTCCACCGACTGGTTGTAGTCGCGGCTGGCAATCGCCAGATACAAAATGTCGATCACGTTCAGCTGTGCAATCCGTGACGAAGTTGCTCCGCTCCGGATATCGCTTTCGGTGGAAGTAATCATCAGGGGCACATCCGCCAAACTGCTGAGCGTATTGCTCCCCCACTTGGTAATGCTAATCGTTGCAGCACCACCTTCACGAGCATGTTTCAGACAGGAGATCACGTTCGAAGTCTCCCCTGAATACGAGATACATACCACCGCATCATCTTCGCGAAGCGTCGTTGCGGACGAAATCTGCATATGCGGATCGGCGAACGAAAAGCTTGTGCGATTGATTCGCATGAACTTGTAGTGTGCATCCAGCGCAATCAGGTTGGAGGCCCCCACCCCGTAGAAAAAGATCCGGTTCGCCCGGTGAAGCACGTCCACTGCCTGTTCCACCAGACGCGGGTCCAAAATATGAACGGTATCCTTCACCGACTGAATATTGTTTGCGGACACATGCTGAATAATGCTCTCCATGGAGTCCTGGGGACGAATCTCCGTATATTGGTATTGCTCACCTGTCTGCAAATCCCCGGCAATCTTCAGCTTCAGCTCCTGAAAACCCGTTACACCCAGTGATTTGCAGAGACGGATAATGGCAGCCGGGCTGCCACCGCTCCGTTCAGACAGCTGTGCCACCGAGGACTGAACCGTCTCTTGGGGATGATCGAGAATGTAAGCTCCGATCTTCCGTTCCGACGGAGTCAAGTCATCCATTAATGCGCGTAAACGTACAAGTCCACCCTTCATGCCTTCCATCCGCTCCTCCTTTCCGTACTGCCTTCATGTACAAGCATTTTATCCTATAATTCCAATAGAGTCTAATTGATTAAACGCCCTTGCATAGCCCAACTCATTCAAAAGCCTTGCTGCACTACAGTGTCAGGTTGCCCGATATTACGGCGTGTTTCGCACCGGTTACTGCCGGGAGCGTGTTGGTTCTGCCCATAAGTGCCTCATGGCCAAGGAGGGCAAATCCAATCGCTTCGCGAGCATCATCTGGTATACCATAGTCCGCTGTTCGCTCCAAACGGATGCCTTCCGGGAGTCTCTGACGGATCATCTCCATTAACGTGGCATTGGAAGTGCCACCACCGCAGGCGAGCATGGCCGATATTTGCATCTTGGGCAGGATAAAATCCTTCACTGCCCGTACGATCGTCTCCGCGGTCAGACAAGTTGCGGTAGCTAGCGTATCCTCCAGGGATAAGGAACGCGCAGTAGCCATCTCCATAAGGCGTGCTGCATATGCCGCACCGTACACTTCACGTCCGGTGCTCTTAGGAGGGAGCCTTTTGAAATAGTTATCGTCCAAACACAGATCCACCAGATCCTGATCGAACTTTCCCTGTGCGGCGATTCTTCCATTCGGATCATAGTGCTGCCGCCCAGCTGTCGCCTGGCGTACGATCGCGTCCATCACCATATTGCCAGGTCCCGTATCAAAAGCCGAAATGCCTTCATTTGAAGACTCTGATGGAAGCACCGTAACGTTGCCAATACCGCCGATATTTTGCACCAGTCGTCCTTCCTCTGGACTGCGGAACATCAACGCATCGGCATAAGGAGTAAGGGGCGCCCCTTCCCCACCAGCCGCCATATCCCGTGCCCGCAAATTGCCGATCACTGGCAGGCCCGTTCGTTCACGTACAACGGCGCATTCGCCAATCTGCAACGTGGACACCACTGGAAGACTCTCTCCTCCTGGCCCTGGAAAAGCCGAGGCTACAGGTGCGTGCCATACGGTCTGTCCGTGCATGCTGATCGCATCCACCTGACCGGACGAGATTCCTGAGGATCGAATAAGCTCTCTGACACTGTGAGCATACCACTCTGATACGCCAAAATGTGCAGCCGTCAGCTCATCCACGCGTGCCGTCTCCGGTGAACATAGTCGAATCAGTACTTCTCTCAATTCATTGGAGTAAGGTACGCAGACGAAGTCAACCAGATCGATCTTTTGCAATGCCCCGCTGTCATCTGTCAGAATACGCACCAATGCCGCATCCGTCCCGTCGAGGGACGTGCCTGACATCAGTCCAATGATGTAATGCTCCCGTTTCAAGCGATATTGCTCCCACATCGGATAGCTGCCTGTATCCATCCATTCACAACCTCCCGCCAGACCCGATGAACACGTCATCCTGCCATAATTTCACCCAGTATATGATATAAAATTTCACAAGTCAAATATTTTATGAAATTTAATTACACTCTTTCAACCATAGCGACTCTTTGTCCGATCTGGAATGCTCACAAGATGCTTCTATAAATAAAAACAGATAAATAACGATCAAAAAAGAAACATTTTTACAATTTTACCGTTTATATAACGAAGGTATATTTTGGAATCGACATGTTGAGGGTTATAAACTGTCACCAGCGGAAGGGGATACCAAGGTGAACAACGCTGTTATTTGGTTTTCAACTGTGCTATTACTGGGGGGATTGACGACTACATCGTCATCCGTTGTTGGTGCCAAACCAGCCGCATCAGAACTAATTTCACATTCTTCCATTAATGCGATTTCTGTAACTCCTTCCATCTATTCAAGCGTCAAACCGTTTAAAAGGAACAACAGTACCAACAAAATCATCTGGAAAGGAGGAAATATTACTTTAACCGCTACTACAGTGAAGTTGGAAGGTAAGCCTACTTTTGAACAAAACGTAATTCAATCCATTGTCGTCACCAAGGGGAGCCAGAAACATACGATTGAAACGAGTGATTTGGAGGACAATTGGCTCGATATCACAAGTGTTGTTGCCTCTAACTCCAATACATGGCTTGCTATACACGCAGAACGTAGCTCAGGAAACACTCTGATGCTGCTTAACCTTCAAACGGGTGAAGTGACGGAATTAAATGACCGATTGAAAAAAGCAGGCAAGAAAAACATAGAAACGATTGCCGACTATAACTGGGCACCCAACGAAGATCAGATAGCCTTCTCTTACGGAGATCCCTCCAAAAGCTCAATAGCCATCTACAATGTTCAGAAAGAGAGCTTTGTATACCTACCAAGGGCAACCAATTATATTAGTACCATTCTGATTTTGTGGCAAAAAAACGGAAAAATACTAGATTACATCAGTGAGTACCCGTCTGATCAAATGATACTTTATAGGTATAGCATAGAGAGTAACAAGGTGAAGCCTGTTAAGAAAATCAGCCGTAATGAGTTTGCCGAATGGTTCAAGCTGGATAAGTATTCCATACAGTAACGATCTAAATAGTAGAGGTGCATAATGAAAAAATCGATTTTACTACTGTTTCTAAGTCTGTTCTTGCTGGTTGTACTCCCTCATCAGGGAAATGCGGCTGCAAGCACTTCGAAAATCTTCTTGGACGGCGAGGAATTAATCCTCCCAAGTGACGTTCAGGTGACCATCGTGAATAAGAATGTTATGATTCCGATTCGTGTTGTTGCCGAAAATTTGAAATTCAAAGTTGATTGGAATCAAAATACACGTAATGTAAAGATCCAGCAAAATGATAAGACGATTTCTTTAACCGTTGATCAAAAGCAAGCCATGGTCGCTGACAAGCAAGTTACCCTGAACACAGCTCCACTCATTTTAAATAACACCATGGTGGTACCCATTCGATTTGTCAGTGAACAAATGGGACTCAACGTGAAATGGAACAACAAGGAGAAGATTGTATACTTAATCAACACCGACACCAGTAAAGAGCCCAATGTTGAGCCCGGCAACGGTTCAGGAAACGGTAACCCAGCATCAATAACACATGTTACCGATATCCAATTTGCCAACAATCAGCTCGTCGTGTCTATGGATGGTGAATCCAAACCAGTGATGACGACTTTGAAGAATCCCGATCGTCTGGTCGTGGATCTGCCCGGAGCAGTGTTTGGTGATCTATCGCAACCTTTGAATCAAAACATGAATGGCAAATTGGATGTGGACGCATACCCCAATGTAACGGAAGTTAGATATTCTCTTTTTAAACAAGACCCTGGTCAAGTTCGAATTGTCGTTGAATTGAATCAGGTGAAGGATGTACAGTACAGCCAGAACATCATTGCTGATAAACTAATTATCGATCTGAATGTTTCGGGAGATAACGTCACACCCGTTCCTGTAACTCCTATAGGCGACTCAGGGCGCAAGGTCGTTGTCATTGACCCAGGCCATGGGGGTAAAGATCCAGGTTCAACCAGCATCACCAACAAACCCGAGAAAGAATATAATCTGGCATTGGCTCTCAAAGTACAAGCACTGCTTCTCAATGAGCCGGATATCGAATTGGTGATGACTCGTGACGGTGATACTTATCCCACCCGCCCGGAGCGTGTTCGGCTCGCCAATCAATTAAACGCGGATGTTTTTGTATCTATCCATGGCAATAATGTGGAGTCCTCACCCCAGGCGACAGGTACAGAGACGTTCTACTATCAACGCAGCAGCAGCAAGGAATTAGCCAATATCATTCATCAACGTTTGGTTAAAGCCATGGGGCTAAAAGACCGTGGTGTGAAAAATGGCAACTTGGAAGTGATCAGAGATACGACCATGCCTGCAGTACTTTTGGAAGTGGGATTCCTGAGTAATGTTATGGATGAAGAACTGATGTCGTCCGATGTTGTTCAGATGAAAGCCGCTCAAGCGATAGCAGATGGGATTAAGGAATATCTGGGTATAAATTAAATGATAAAATATAATGTAAATATGCTGGAGGATGTGATCCATTGAAAACGAAATTGGGATGTGCACTCGTCTTATCCTTCTTAATGATTGTTGGCATTGGTTGTGCTCAGAAGCCAGTCAGTGAATCCGGATCGGCCGAACCTGCTGTTCAGGGGGGACAGTCACCAGACCAATCCGAAACAAAGGTGGATCTGGGCACAATGAACACACAAGCGGTTGATGTGTATTTCGCAGACGCACAGGTACTGGAACTTGAGAAAAAAGAGCAGGAAATTGAATACAAGGACGATTCCGAGAAATACAAAAAAACATTTGAAGCTTTACAAAACAATACCGATTCGGAGCTCGTATCCCTCTGGGAAAAAGTTGAATTGCTCTCCCTACAGTACGGCGAGGGCAAAGTCACTTTGGATGTTCATATTCCGGATGAGGCCAAATTGGGAACCAGTGGCGAGCTGCTTGCATTGGATGCACTGACCCAGACGATGTTTCAATACGATGAAGTAGAAAGTATCGATATTCTGGTGGACGGTGAAGCCCTCGATAGCTTGATGGGCCATTCAGAGCTGGAGCATCCTATTCAGCGTAAGCCGTAATTTAATTTTTAAAGATACCGGATGATATCCGAATGATTCTCTCCTTGAATCATCTCCCATGCATGATGAGAAGCCTAACTTCTCATCATGCATTTTTTATATAAAAATCCACATTCAAAAAGACGTCCCCAGGGACGTCCTACATAGATCCAATCCTTATCAAATTCAACTTACAGGTACAGCTCATCTCCAGGAGATAGTGAATGCAGTATTCCTTTCCCCGAGACCCATTTTTCTCTGAGCAAGCCTTCTCTCAGTTTATCCGTCTCTGCCCGGTCCGCATGCACAAGCACCGTATGCCTTGCAGGAACCTGATGCAGCATTTTCTCGACATCCTTCCATCCCTGATGCACCTTATAACGAATTTTCCGTACCTCGCACGCCCCGTGTTCTGCAGGATTCTGCAACAGCCTGTAAGCATAGGTGCCAGCAGAGACATGCCCAGTGAGCAGTACCAGATTATTTTCATCGTCCGCAAACTGGTTATAGTACCAGCGGGCAAGAGAGGACTGCATCATCCCGTCCGGAATGAACCACAAAGAGGCAGCATGTTGATGCAGTAGCCGCTCTCGCTCTTCCTTTGTCACAGGCATCCCCCATCCATGACCCTCCAGAAAACGCCCAATCGCTTCCTTCACAGAACCAGGTATGTGTTCTTCCTCTTCCTTAAGCCAATATGGAGCACGTAAAAGCTGCTTCAGTCCGTCCACCAGCCCTTGTTCCACTACAATCGGAACGTCAGGGAACTGCTGCTGTGACCACAACATGATTTCCTGACCACGCCCCACCGAGGGCATAGGCATTAACACCTTTCCACCCCGGGCAATCGTCTCATGGATGGCCTGTTCCAGCTGTTCCAGTTTGTTGGTCTGCGTATCGCGGTCTGTACCATATGCAGCATCCATAATCACCAAATCCAGCAGGCCGGATGAAGATGCTTTGTTCAATTCTACTCCCTTGGATACAGCATAGCCATCCCCTTGCTCCACAGGTCTCCCTGCTGATAGGTGGGATCGTAACACCCCTTCGGATGCAGCAAAGGGAAGAGTCTGCGACGCGGATGGCTCTCCTGCCAAGACATGCCCACTATTCACGGCTGTTCGTATATCCGGTTTCCAACGTTGACTAACTGGAGCATCTAATCCACGCCTGTTACGTGGTACCATTGCCTGCCAGAATACATCCGCTGGGCAATCCTCCTGCAATAGCATGGATTCGGAGGTGTAATCACCGGAATAAAGTATCCGCTTATCCTCCATTTCCAGCCCGAACCATACCGATCCCGCAAGGTGTCCACTGCGCCCCCACACTACCGAGACGCCAGGGACCATTTCAAACCAGGTTCCACCCTCGGCTTCGTCCTCCAAAAATCGGTAGCGAATCAGCTGTTCATCACCTTCTTCGTATGGGAGGGCGTGTCCTGCCCTCTCCATATTTCTTCGCCAAGCTCTGAAGTAAGTGTCTAATTGCTCCCTGGTTTCCCGCGTCGTCCATACTTCACCCTGATACCCCATCCTATAGAGCAATGGAATAGCGACAGAATGATCCTCATGGGCGTGAGACAACAAAACCACATCCAGCTCTTTAACGATTTCCGGTTCAATCAACGGATACTCGCCGGCTCCTTCTTTTTTCACGCCACAATCCAGCAAAAGTTGTACCCGGCTCCCTCTCAGGAGATAGGCAGAGCGCCCGTGTTCCCCGGCGCCGCCCCATACCTTCAGTTTGATCATGATGCATTCCACTTTCTCTTCGAATTCAGAACTTCGATGCCGAGCAGCATCAGTACCGTCATACCGACAGTAACCACGGCCATCGCCATTCCCAATGACACCTGACCTTGTTCAAATTGAGCAAAAATATACGTAGCCGATGTCTGCATCGATGGAGGCAAAATCAACAGTGACCCTACCAGCTCCCGCGTGGCGATGGTGAATGTCATCATCCATCCGGCCAGCATGCCGGGGATGATCAGTGGTAGAAGAATACGCCGCAGAATGTATAACGGTCTTCCGCCAAAGACCTGACCCGCCTGGAACAACGTTCCATCTATCTGGGTGAAGCTTGATTTGACATACTGCACCGTGTACGGCAAGAAGAGAACCACATACGTCAGAACAACCATTCCGTACGAGTTGTACAGGGTGAATGGCATCCATGGTGAATTCCAGAACAGGATGAGACCCACCACCATGACAATGCCAGGCACCGTATTCGGCAGCAGACTGAACAGGTCAATGACACGCTGCATAAAGGAAGACGATTTACCAATCGTCAGTGCAAAACCTGTACCGATAATAACTGCAACCGTCGAAGCTGCTAGTGACAGCCCCAGACTGTTTCCGATTGCTTTCATACTGACTGATCCCCAGGACAGCAATTCCCGGTAATGATCCAGCGTCAGATTGTCGAAGGACAATCCCGCGCCGCGCAGTTTCATGGTCGACGCAGCAATAATAGAGAAATACGGAATACCCACCGACAGAATCAGCAGCAACGCGAGATACAACCCGCACAACCAACCCGCCCCGCCGCGTAGGGAATATCGTTTAGATCGCTGCCCCTTGCCCCCTACCAGACGGTACGTGAACTTTCGACTCATGGCAGACTGCATGTACCACATCACCAGACAGACCGACAGCAGCACCGATGCAAGCGAGGTTGCTTTACCAAAATCAATCGGCCAACTGGAGATATACTTGTGGATCTCAGAGGTCATGACATAATAACCGATACGGCGCCCGAAGGTGGCCGGTGTTCCGAATTCCGCAATCGTTTTGACAAAGACGAGCATGATCCCCATGCCATAGGAAGACAACAGTAGTGGTAAAATAATGCGTCTGAATCGGTATCCTGCACGTCCCCCGTGCACCGCTCCCGCTTCTTCCAGATTGCCTCCAATGCGAATGATTGCATCCCTAAGCAACAGATATAGGAAAGGGAACAGGTGCAGGCTCATAATGAGCACCATGCCCCAGAAGCTGAAGAACAACTCACTCCAGTTCGCAGCGGAGGGCACCCATTGCTGCAGGTATCCCCCTTTTTGCATAAACAGAATCCATCCCATAGAGCCGATATACGGCGGGGTCATGAACGGAATCATCAGGATCACGTCCACCCAACGATGCTGACCCATGCGGGTCTTCGCCATCATCCAGGCCAGTGGCAATGCCAGCAGCGTTGTTACAGCTACCACGCAGATCCCCAGCCAGACGGAATTCAGCAGCACCCCGGATAAATGTTGTCCGGTAATGGTGCGAATCGGAGCCATCCAATCCCATTGCCCGTCCGGATATACGCTTTGCCAGAAAATCAGTAAGAGCGGTACACCAATGCTTATCGTCAGCAGAAAGAGGGCCAGAATCACGCCCACTCTCCGAAAAATACGGTTGTTGTCTACTACAACAGGTTTCACTACGATTTCACCTCACATGACTTCCACAAGACAATCGTCTCTTCACTCTAGTTGTTCTAGTTACTCAATCGGCAGGTCATAACACTATTCTTATTTAAAAGTCTCGGAGAAACGTGCCGCTGTCTCATCTCCGTTTTCACTCATCCAGTTCCAATCCACTTTAAGCTGCGGGATATCCTTCAGATTCGCCCGGTTAGTCGCCTCGATGT
Source organism: Paenibacillus sp. GL_099_B (assembly GCF_057835695.1). NCBI lineage: Bacteria > Bacillati > Bacillota > Bacilli > Caryophanales > Paenibacillaceae > Paenibacillus > Paenibacillus sp. GL_099_B. The sequence continues at coordinate 341,340 of NZ_CM174430.1, read as the reverse complement.
CTTCACGACCCGGAATCAGGTAAGCATCTGCAACGAGCTTTTGTGCCTCATCAGACAACAGGTAGTCGATAAACGCCTTGGCATTCTCCACATTCTGACTCGATTTCAGAATCGCTGCCGGTCTTGGACTGATTACAGTCCCTTCCTCTGGATATACGATGTCCAGCGGTTCACCTTTGGCTTTGGAGGAATACGCCATGTAGTCCACACCAGCTGCTACGATGCTTTTCGCTCCCGTAATGACCGGGTCAAGTGCTTCCTGATTCGCTCCTGCCATCGCTACACCATTGGCTTTGTAGCTGTCCAGCAAGTCCCAGCCTTTATCTCCATTCACACTCAGGTATCCCGTAATGAAGTCCAGCGCGGAACCGGACAGTGTAGGATCAGGAATGTTCACAACATCTTTCCAGGCAGGTGTTGCCAGCTCAGCCCAACTGGTTGGTGGCGTGGACACCAGCTTCGTATTGTAGACAATTCCGAGTGCCGAAGCACTGGAGCTAAAATAGTTGCCTTCGGCATCCGACCAGTCCCTATTCAGCTTGTCTGCATTCTCAGCATCAGGATATGGGAGTGTCAGACCATCCGCTTTCAGTGCTTGTGCCGAAGGCAGAGAGGCCAGGATAACAACGTCCGCTACCGGGTTGGATTTTTCAGCTTCCATGCGAGCTAGAATTTTTCCTGTCGTGCCCTGGAACATCTCCACTTCAATGCCCGTCTTGGCTGTAAATCCGCTGATGATGTTATCCGCCAGCTTCTGAGGTCCTGCACTGTACAATACCAGCTTACCGCCTGCTGGCTTTGTCGTTTCCGCCGATGCAGTAGCCGTACTGCCTTCCCCCGCAGCTTGACCCGCATTCCCGGTAGTTGAATTACCTGTACTGCATCCGAACAAACTGATACTCATTACCGCTGATAATAACAGCATTGCGCTTCTTTTCCGTGTTTTCATACCCAACATTTTCATTCCATCTCCCTTGGTTTCTGATTATATTTGTATTCACGTTTCTGCAAACTCACTCTTTATGCTCATCATGATCAGTTGGCTGCTGCGATGAACTCTCTAGGCTTCACATTCGGAGTGTCTTGTCCGTTCATTCGGCAAATCCGCTCCGGGGCTACATAGAGCTGAACCTTCTCCCCTACGCGTACTCTTCGATCCAGATAGGCTGTCCATACACTCAGTCCCTCCATCTGCACCCGAATTTCATAACGCTCTCCTACATAACTGACGCTGAGCACTACCGCCTGATAACACAGATCGTCATGACCTGTTTTGCTCCAGGAGACATGTTCCGGTCTCACCATGGACTGATTAGGCGTAAGCCAGTTGGACTTTCCGATAAACGAAGCAACAAAAGGATCGCTTGGCGATGCGTAGATCGTTTCCGGGGTTCCCTTTTGCAATATGCGCCCCTTCTCCATCACCACAATCTCATCTGACATCGACATCGCCTCAACTTGATCATGGGTGACGTACAGCGCTGTCAGTCCCATATCCCGTACCAATGACATCATCTCAATTCGCATCTCTTCCCGCAGCACAGCATCCAGTGCACTTAGTGGCTCATCGAACAGGATAATCCCCGGCCTTACTGCTACCGCTCTGGCAAAAGCAACCCGTTGCTGCTGTCCTCCCGACAGCTGATGAGGATAACGATCCTCCATGCCTTGCAGGCGAACCATGCCAAGTGCTTCGGTCACCTTTTGGCGCAGATCCGATTTCTGCTTTCCGGCTTTCAGGCCGAACGCCACATTTTCGTATACTGTCATATGCGGCCATAATGCAAAATCCTGAAACACCATGCCCAGATTACGCTTATGTGTCGGTACATCTATTCGCTTCGTCGCCGAGTAGAAACTCTTGCCATCGGCAACGATTTCTCCCGCATCTGGTTGCTCGAGCCCCGCCAGCATGCGCAGCAACGTCGTTTTGCCGCAGCCGGATGGGCCGAGCAGCGTCGTAAACTGTCCATGCTGAAGTGTTAAATCCGTGGGCAGCAGCGCGGGAGTGCGATTGAATGATTTTTGAATTCCCGTAATTTCCATTTTCATAAGCATCCCTGCCTGTCTTCTTGTACTGTTCTCAGTCTAACGTCCGCTTTCGCGAGTTGTATGTTAGAAATGTAAAATTGGAATTAACTTTTTAGATGAATTCTGTTGATGTTCATAGATTAAATCTATATAAGGTGATTCAAATTACCCGAGAGGAGTGTTGAGTTCGTTGAACCTGATTAAACTGCAAATTGTTGAACTCATTGATAAGCATCATCATATGACCAGTGTGGCCGAGCTTCTCGGCATCAAGCAGCCTACCGTTACCTTTCATATGAAGTCTCTGGAGGAAGAGATGGGAGTGCGATTATTCGAATCGCGTAGTGGAAAGACGTTTCTCACCGAGGCTGGACAAGCCCTCTTACATTATTCCGTCAAAATCAATGCCCTGACCCAGGAGGCGCGCCGGGTGGTAAAGGAATATGACAGCCTCTATCGGGGCACCCTGCACATTGGAGCGAGCTATGTACCTGCAACGTATCTGCTGCCGCCTATTTTGAATACATTTTCACAGGAATTCCCCGGTATTCGAATTATGTTATCGGTCAAACCTTCACCCGTTATCCGCGAAATGTTGATCCGTCACCAGATTGATTTGGGTGTGATCTCCTCAGAGCCTTTTGTGGGTCCGGTACTTCAGGCAGAAACACTATGTGAGGATGATCTGGTATTAATCTGCTCTCCACAGCATGCCTTGGCTCAGAGGGATGTGCTGAAACCTGAGCATATGGCACAGGTTCCTTTTGCACTGCATGGGGATGAATCCAGCACTCGACGTTTAACTAACCAATGGCTGGAGCAACATGATATTCGTTTGCGAAGCACCGTTGAGATGGACTCTCTGGAGGCGATTAAGCAGTTGGTTCTACTCGGTAGTCATATCTCGTTCATGTCACGAATGGCCGTACAGTGGGAAGAGCAGCATGGACTGATCAAGGTCCTCCCCATTCCAGGTGAGCAGGCTCCGCGGCATATATATACCGTCCACAACAAAGATCGTCATCCTTCCGTCCAGGTCAACCGCTTTAAGGAAGTACTGCGGGACATGAGCCATAGCTTCACTCTTTTCAATTCATGATTCCGCCATCCCATATAAACTATCGTTTGGCATTCATCAAATCTATGCAGGGTTAACCCAACGAGCCCTTCCATTTAATCGCTTTCATATACTCGGACGATAAAGTGGGTTTGTACGTTAATCCAGCCTAGGGAGTGATTGGTTTTGAAAAAATGGAAAAAGGTAACCGCCTCATTCATGCTGAGCATCGTGACATTGGGAAGTGGACTGACGTTTCTGGAAGCACCGCAGGCTTCAGCAGCAGCCAACGCCGTTCCTGCTTATGAAGTGAAGTTCCTGGCTAAGCCGGAGCTGGTATTGAACACAGATGGGACACCACGCAGTGAAGTCATTCAGACGCTTGGGTTGAGCTCCACAGCAAGAAACATTAGTGCAGAGTATTTCGACACCAACGCGCTCAATCTGGATCAACAGGGATGGAACGTCCGTTTTCGGAAGAAGGATGACAAGAATAACTATGAACTGACTTATAAGAAGCGCTACCCTGTCATTAATGGTGATGTTAATGCGGCGTTGACTCTGGCTAACCAAGAGGGATTTGATGCGTCAGATGATAACTACGAGGCTGAAATTGACTGGGGATATGGCAAACAAACATTAAGCTTCTCCAACACTAAAAAGGTGGATACCAAAGCTACAGGCGTACAACTTCCATCACAGCAGGAAGCCTTGAGCATGTTATTGGACAAGTTGCCTGGCAAACTAAAAAATTGGTCCTCCTCCAACTGGGGTAAACAACAACTCACGCAATCCCGCGCCTACGGTCCGGTAACGTTCCAACGCTATGAAGGCACATGGAATGGGCAGGAACTCACCCTTGAAGTATGGCCGATTCGTAACGCAGCAGGCACAGGTGTAGAGAATATCGTTGAGATCTCTTTCAAAACAGCAGATTCTACAGCTGTTTCCGGACTACGTACCCAACTGATGCAAGTGCTGGAGAACAAAAACTGGCTCATTCCTGCTGATGGCCTGAAAACTCAACTGATCTTGGAAAGATACTAATTGGTTGTTGTTGTCTATATCGTATGAGTCTAAGTAATGGTATCTAGCGGCTTATGGGGCAACGGAGAAAATTTTAAAGCCGAACTTCCATTTCAACCAAAACAAAAGGAGATCAGCAGGAACATTTTGCTGATCTCCTTTATACTTACTATTTCTTACAGTTAGTATATTTTAAAGGTCTGGGCTGTTTCGATCCCAAGTGCACTCTGGATAAACGTATTGGCGACTCGCTCCACAGGCACCGGATTAAATCCGATAAACACACCTTTATATTTCTCTGCGGATTCAACAAACAGGTTAGGACTAACCGAATTCAGACGTATACCTCGGGGCAACTCATAAGCTGCTGCTTTGGCAAACGAATCAATTGCACCGTTGACCATAGCACTGGATGCGCCTTTGAGAATGGGATGGTCCTGTATAATGCCACTGACCAGCGTAAAACTTCCCATATCGTTGATGTAGTGCTGTCCAATCAAGACGATGTTCACTTGACCAAGTAATTTCCCCTGCACACTAATCATATTGTTCTCAGGGGTCAGCTCCTCCAACTTCGCATAATGGGTCTGGCCGGCTGCAACAATGACATAATCAATATTAGTCACCGTTTCAAAGAGGGATGTAATACTCTCTGTGGATGTCATATCCACCTGGTAATCTCCGGATTGCCTGCCGGCTGTAATGACCTCAACGGAATATTCCTGAAGCTTCGCAACAACAGCCTTACCTAATGTTCCATGTCCTCCAATAACCAGAGCCCTTTTCATAATCCGCCTCCTTTTTATCAGTGAAAGCATGATGTTGTACATTCATTGATCTCTTCATTTAAACAAAGATCACTCGCATAATCAAACTCACTTCACAATTAAGCCTAATAATCCAACAAAAGAGGCGGCCTGAGCATCTGAGATGATACATCCGTTCAGATCCTCAATATCTACATGTAACCTTTCAAAGCTACAGTCACTAAGGTCCACTCCCTTAAGCTTAACACCCGACAAAAGAGCTTGGTCTATATTGCATTCAGAAAACTCCAATTTTTGGGCAGTAGCTTGAAAGAAATCGCCACTCACCAGAGAACATTCCGTGTACTTCACCTGTTTAAACTTGGAGAATCGAAATAAAGAAAGGTCAGCTACACAGCCCTGAAAGCTTACATTTTGGAACCTGCTATTTGCAAAATTGGTACCAAGCAATTTACAGTTTCTAAACTCTGTTCGGTGGAGGAAAGAACCGTTAAAGTCCATATTGGACAAATCACATTTATCAAAAATTACATCAGTAAGCTCGACTTCGGGGAGAGAGGACTGGCTGAAGATCACGTTCTCAAAGACCACTTTATCGAATGAAACTCTGCTGGCGCTCTGATTCTCAATAGAGATATTGGTAAATCGCCCATGTTTGATTTCTTCTTTACTCTCCCATGCTTCTAAAGTTAACGATAAGTCTTCGAGTTCCAGGGGAATCTTTGGCGCTTCTATTTTATTTTTCATAAGTCCTCCCACTATTTTCTTACTTAAGATTACTATATCAAAAAGAGCCCTTGCAATAAGCAAGAGCTCTCTTTGTTGTTACCATGAAGCGGGTGATGGGAATCGAACCCACGCTATTAGCTTGGAAGGCTAAAGTTCTACCATTGAACTACACCCGCATATAAAAATCGGGATGACACGATTTGAACATGCGACCCCCTGGTCCCAAACCAGGTGCTCTACCAAGCTGAGCTACATCCCGATACTTATGAAAATAATGGCGCGCCCTGAGAGATTCGAACTCCCGGCCTTTTGATTCGTAGTCAAACGCTCTATCCAGCTGAGCTAAGGGCGCAAATATTGGAGCGGAAGACGGGAATCGAACCCGCGACCCTCGCCTTGGCAAGGCGATGCTCTACCGCTGAGCCACTTCCGCAAAATATATGGTGCGGTCGAGAGGACTCGAACCTCCACGGGGGTTAGCCCACACGGACCTGAACCGTGCGCGTCTGCCAATTCCGCCACGACCGCAAAATATAATGGTGAGTCATGAAGGGCTCGAACCTTCGACACCCTGATTAAAAGTCAGGTGCTCTACCAACTGAGCTAATGACTCAAACTAAAAACTAAAATGGCTGGGGATATAGGATTTGAACCTATGCATGACGGAGTCAAAGTCCGTTGCCTTACCGCTTGGCTAATCCCCATTAAGAAAACATGGGGCGATCGAGGGGAATTGAACCCCCGAATGCCGGATCCACAAACCGGTGCGTTAACCACTTCGCCACGATCGCCATAAGCTATCCCTTACATTCGCTGAGAGTATCTCAGTATTCCCATCTGAAACTACAATATACATTCTATTATAAATTCAGAGGTAAATGCAATAAATGGTGCCGGCGAGAGGACTTGAACCCCCAACCTACTGATTACAAGTCAGTTGCTCTACCAGTTGAGCTACACCGGCACGGTGTAAAATGTTACTTGAGTAAAAATGGCGGAACCGACGGGATTCGAACCCGCGATCTCCTGCGTGACAGGCAGGCATGTTAGGCCAACTACACCACGGTTCCAGATCACTTTCTTCAGAGAAAGTATAATTGCGGGGGCAGGATTTGAACCTGCGGCCTTCGGGTTATGAGCCCGACGAGCTACCGGGCTGCTCCACCCCGCGTCGTTATTTAAAAACTATATGGTGGAGGCTGAGGGGATCGAACCCCCGACCCTCTGCTTGTAAGGCAGATGCTCTCCCAGCTGAGCTAAGCCTCCATATATATGACCCGTAGGGGATTCGAACCCCTGTTACCTCCGTGAAAGGGAGGTGTCTTAACCCCTTGACCAACGGGCCACAGTAACAAAATTCTATCTGGCGGAGAGAGAGGGATTCGAACCCTCGAGACGCTTTTGGCGCCTACACGATTTCCAATCGTGCTCCTTCGACCAACTCGGACACCTCTCCTGAATGGCTCCCCGAACAGGGCTCGAACCTGTGACAACTCGATTAACAGTCGAGTGCTCTACCAACTGAGCTATCAGGGAATGGTGGAGCCAAGCGGGATCGAACCGCTGACCTCCTGCTTGCAAGGCAGGCGCTCTCCCAGCTGAGCTATGGCCCCATGTTTCACTGTGGTTTAAAACTATATGGTGGGCCCTGGTGGACTCGAACCACCGGCCTCACCCTTATCAGAGGTGCGCTCTAACCAACTGAGCTAAGGGCCCCAATATATTTCCCTTTTCCTTACGAGGGGGGCAAAAAAAATACCCCAAAGGGAATTCGCTTGGCGGCGTCCTACTCTCCCAGGACCCTGCGGTCCAAGTACCATCGGCGCTAGAGGGCTTAACGGTCGTGTTCGGGATGGGTACGTGTGGAACCCCTCCGCCATCGCCACCAAACGCATAGCTTAGCTTACATTCAGAGATCATTCTCTGAAAACTAGATCCGAAACGAAATTTGCGATTTATAACTTGCATATTGGATAAGCCCTCGACCGATTAGTACTGGTCAGCTCCATGCATTGCTGCACTTCCACCCCCAGCCTATCTACCTCGTCGTCTTCAAGGGGTCTTACATACTGGGAAATCTCATCTTGAGGGGGGCTTCACGCTTAGATGCTTTCAGCGCTTATCCCTTCCGTACATAGCTACCCAGCGGTGCTCCTGGCGGAACAACTGGTACACCAGCGGTACGTCCATCCCGGTCCTCTCGTACTAAGGACAGCTCCTCTCAAATTTCCTACGCCCACGACAGATAGGGACCGAACTGTCTCACGACGTTCTGAACCCAGCTCGCGTACCGCTTTAATGGGCGAACAGCCCAACCCTTGGGACCTACTTCAGCCCCAGGATGCGATGAGCCGACATCGAGGTGCCAAACCTCCCCGTCGATGTGGACTCTTGGGGGAGATAAGCCTGTTATCCCCAGGGTAGCTTTTATCCGTTGAGCGATGGCCCTTCCATGCGGTACCACCGGATCACTAAGCCCGACTTTCGTCCCTGCTCGACTTGTAGGTCTCGCAGTCAAGCTCCCTTATGCCTTTGCACTCTTCGAATGATTTCCAACCATTCTGAGGGAACCTTTGGGCGCCTCCGTTACTCTTTAGGAGGCGACCGCCCCAGTCAAACTGCCCACCTGACACTGTCCCCGCACCGGATTACGGTACCAGGTTAGAACCTAGATACGATCAGGGTGGTATCCCAACGGTGCCTCCACGCAAGCTGGCGCTCACGTTTCAAAGGCTCCCACCTATCCTGTACAGATCGTACCCAAATTCAATATCAAGCTGCAGTAAAGCTCCATGGGGTCTTTCCGTCTTGTCGCGGGTAACCTGCATCTTCACAGGTATTAAAATTTCACCGGATCTCTCGTTGAGACAGCGCCCAAGTCGTTACGCCATTCGTGCGGGTCAGAATTTACCTGACAAGGAATTTCGCTACCTTAGGACCGTTATAGTTACGGCCGCCGTTTACTGGGGCTTCGGTTCACAGCTTCGGATTGCTCCTAACCGCTCCCCTTAACCTTCCAGCACCGGGCAGGCGTCAGCCCGTATACTTCGCCTTACGGCTTCGCACAGACCTGTGTTTTTGCTAAACAGTCGCTTGGGCCTTTTCACTGCGGCCCCCTCGTGCTATTCACACTACCGGGGCACCCCTTCTCCCGAAGTTACGGGGTCATTTTGCCGAGTTCCTTAACGAGAGTTCTTCCGCGCGCCTTAGAATTCTCTTCTCGCCTACCTGTGTCGGTTTGCGGTACGGGCACCATCACCTGGCTAGAGGCTTTTCTTGGCAGTGTGAGATCATGACCTTCGCTACTATAATTTTCGCTCCCCATCACAGCCCAGCCTTACGATGTGCGGATTTGCCTACACATCAGCCTCACTGCTTAGACGGACATCCATCAGTCCGCGTCACTACCCTGCTGCGTCCCCCCATTGCTCATAACGGCTTACGGTGGTACAGGAATTTCGACCTGTTGTCCTTCGACTACGCCTTTCGGCCTCGCCTTAGGTCCCGACTTACCCTGAGCGGACGAGCCTTCCTCAGGAACCCTTAGGCTTTCGGCGGATCAGATTCTCACTGATCTTTTCGTTACTCATACCGGCATTCTCACTTGTATAATGTCCAGCGCTCCTTACGGTACACCTTCAACCCTTATACAACGCTCCCCTACCCCTGATGCAAAGCATCAAGCCATAGCTTCGGTGGTGTGTTTAGCCCCGTTACATTTTCGGCGCAGAGTCACTCGACCAGTGAGCTATTACGCACTCTTTCAATGGTGGCTGCTTCTAAGCCAACATCCTGGTTGTCTGTGCAACTCCACATCCTTTCCCACTTAACACACACTTGGGGACCTTAGCTGATGGTCTGGGCTGTTTCCCTTTTGACAATGGATCTTAGCACTCACTGTCTGACTCCCGGAAGTAAGTCTATGGCATTCGGAGTTTGACTGAGCTTGGTAACCCTTGCGGGCCCCGCACCCAATCAGTGCTCTACCTCCACGACTCTGTTTTCCGAGGCTAGCCCTAAAGCTATTTCGGGGAGAACCAGCTATCTCCGAGTTCGATTGGAATTTCTCCGCTACCCCCACCTCATCCCCGCATTTTTCAACATGCGTGGGTTCGGGCCTCCAGTGCGTGTTACCGCACCTTCACCCTGGACAGGGGTAGATCACCCGGTTTCGGGTCTACGTCCACGTACTAAGTCGCCCTATTCAGACTCGCTTTCGCTGCGGCTCCGGCTCTTCACCTTAACCTTGCACGGGAACGTAACTCGCCGGTTCATTCTACAAAAGGCACGCCATCACCCCTAAAACGGGCTCTGACTTTTTGTAAGCACACGGTTTCAGGTTCTATTTCACTCCCCTTCCGGGGTGCTTTTCACCTTTCCCTCACGGTACTGCTTCACTATCGGTCGCTAGGAAGTATTTAGCCTTGGCAGATGGTCCTGCCGGATTCATACGGGGTTTCACGTGCCCCGCACTACTCGGGATACATCTCGGAGGGAACAGACTTTCAAGTACAGGGCTTTTACCTTCTTTGGCGGGCCTTTCCAGACCTCTTCGCTTAACCGGTTCCTTTGTAACTCCATGTGAGATGTCCCACAACCCCAAAGAGCAAGCTCTCTGGTTTGGGCTTCTCCGCGTTCGCTCGCCGCTACTGACGGAATCACTATTGTTTTCTCTTCCTCAAGGTACTTAGATGTTTCAGTTCCCCTGGTATGCCTCTACATAACCTATGTATTCAGTTATGAGTAACTGGAAATTACCCCAGCTGGGTTTCCCCATTCGGACACCCCCGGATCAAAGCTTGCTTACAGCTCCCCGAGGCAGTTTCGTTGTTCGCCACGTCCTTCATCGGCTCCTAGCGCCTAGGCATCCTCCGTGTGCTCTTAGTAGCTTAACCATATCGCTCGTGTTCGAGCTGTCTCTTCCCTTGTTTTGCTTGCGCAAAGCCAAAAGTCGTTCCATTTCGATCACTCGCTCATGCAATCTACCGTTTTTATTGAAACTTGTTTAACACAAGTTCAGCTTAAAAAGGAATGTTCTAAATCGCAAAATTTCGTTTCGATATCTAGTTTTCAAAGAACAAGCTCCATGCAAAAGCAAGCTGTTTGAGAGTTTGAGCTCTCAAAACTGAGCAACGAGTGAGTAGTTTTGCAGATCTAGTCTGCGTATTTGAATGTTTCCACTCGGGAAACGATTCTCCATAGAAAGGAGGTGATCCAGCCGCACCTTCCGATACGGCTACCTTGTTACGACTTCACCCCAATCATCTATCCCACCTTCGGCGGCTGGCTCCTTGCGGTTACCCCACCGACTTCGGGTGTTATAAACTCTCGTGGTGTGACGGGCGGTGTGTACAAGACCCGGGAACGTATTCACCGCGGCATGCTGATCCGCGATTACTAGCAATTCCGACTTCATGCAGGCGAGTTGCAGCCTGCAATCCGAACTGAGACCGGCTTTTTAGGATTCGTTCCACCTCGCGGCTTCACAGCCCGTTGTACCGGCCATTGTAGTACGTGTGTAGCCCAGGTCATAAGGGGCATGATGATTTGACGTCATCCCCACCTTCCTCCGGTTTGTCACCGGCAGTCACCTTAGAGTGCCCATCCGAAATGCTGGCAACTAAGATCAAGGGTTGCGCTCGTTGCGGGACTTAACCCAACATCTCACGACACGAGCTGACGACAACCATGCACCACCTGTCTCCTCTGTCCCGAAGGAAAGATACATCTCTGTACCGATCAGAGGGATGTCAAGACCTGGTAAGGTTCTTCGCGTTGCTTCGAATTAAACCACATACTCCACTGCTTGTGCGGGTCCCCGTCAATTCCTTTGAGTTTCAGTCTTGCGACCGTACTCCCCAGGCGGAGTGCTTAATGTGTTAACTTCGGCACCAAGGGTATCGAAACCCCTAACACCTAGCACTCATCGTTTACGGCGTGGACTACCAGGGTATCTAATCCTGTTTGCTCCCCACGCTTTCGCGCCTCAGCGTCAGTTACAGCCCAGAGAGTCGCCTTCGCCACTGGTGTTCCTCCACATATCTACGCATTTCACCGCTACACGTGGAATTCCACTCTCCTCTTCTGCACTCAAGTCACCCAGTTTCCAGTGCGATCCGGGGTTGAGCCCCGGGATTAAACACCAGACTTAAATGGCCGCCTGCGCGCGCTTTACGCCCAATAATTCCGGACAACGCTTGCCCCCTACGTATTACCGCGGCTGCTGGCACGTAGTTAGCCGGGGCTTTCTTCTCAGGTACCGTCACCTTGAGAGCAGTTACTCTCCCAAGCGTTCTTCCCTGGCAACAGAGCTTTACGATCCGAAAACCTTCATCACTCACGCGGCATTGCTCCGTCAGGCTTTCGCCCATTGCGGAAGATTCCCTACTGCTGCCTCCCGTAGGAGTCTGGGCCGTGTCTCAGTCCCAGTGTGGCCGATCACCCTCTCAGGTCGGCTACGCATCGTCGCCTTGGTGAGCCGTTACCCCACCAACTAGCTAATGCGCCGCAGGCCCATCCCCAAGTGACAGATTGCTCCGTCTTTCCAGTTCTCTTCAGGAGAAGAAAACAACTATTCGGTATTAGCTACCGTTTCCGGTAGTTGTCCCAAACTTGAGGGCAGGTTGCCTACGTGTTACTCACCCGTCCGCCGCTAACTATCAGAGAAGCAAGCTTCTCTTCAAGTCCGCTCGACTTGCATGTATTAGGCATGCCGCCAGCGTTCGTCCTGAGCCAGGATCAAACTCTCCAATAAAGTATTGAAAAGAGCGATAAGCTCATTTTGAAACTGACGAGATTAAAAATCTCATTTGTGCTCCAGTTGATTCAAGCCAAGGCTTGTCTCAAACTTTCGCGTTCATTCTGCAAGCAGAATGTTTACTCACTCGTTGTTCAGTTTTCAAAGATCAAACTTGTTTCACTGCCGGGTGTTGTTCACCTCAGCAACTTTTATATCTTATCACATCCGAACCAACTTTGCAAGCTCTTTTTTCAAGTTTCTTTCGAAGCTTATTTCATTCGCTTGCCGCACCGTGTTTCTCGTGTTTTCTTGGCCGGAATTAGAATATACCATGTAGAGATTATGAACGCAAGCTTTATTTTTAAAAAACTTTAGAACCACTTTCTCTTCAGATAATCTCAATCTCTTTCTTCTATAGTAGAGCCCTCGTATATCTACCCAACGCTCCTTAAAGAAACAGAAAGCCCCGCTTAGCCAAACATTACTCTATAAGGCCAACTTCACGCTTCCCCTTTTCAGGAATCAAGAAGTGCACCCAACAACCATAGCCAGGGAAGTACTCATACCTATCTTCACTCAGTTGAAGATCGTATGGATGAGTCTGACCCTGGCTCTTATATAACCTTACATTATATGATTCGACCTTACCTTCTATATAAGCATGAATTCATCCGCACAAGAAATAGCTATACAATTGTTATAAGATCCGTTTACCCAGCAATGAAGCAATCAGTTCTACTCCAAGGCGGGCCGTATGCCTGTTCTGATCAAACAGCGGGTTAACTTCCACCAGATCCATGGACGTGACTCGGTTGGTGGAAGCGAGCAGCTCCAGTGCGAAATGAGCTTCACGGTAATTCAATCCCCCTGGTACTGGCGTACCCACACCCGGAGCCTCACGCGGATCAAGACAATCCATATCAAAGCTAATATGAATACCATCTGTTCCTTCCCCGACTACAGCCAGCGCCTGTTCAACAACCTGTTGTATACCTATCCGATCAATATCATGCATTGTAAAGCTCTTAATGCCAAGCGCTCGGATCTGTTCCTTTTCATACACATCCAGATCACGTAAGCCAATGTAGACCAGATTGGAAGGATTAACGAACGACCCTGCACCCGGAATATGAGACAAGTTAAATGCAGAATGCCCCAAAGCTGCAGCAACACTCATCCCATGCATATTTCCAGACAGACTACGCTCTTCTGTGTTCAAATCCGCATGGGCATCAAACCAGATCACACCTAGATTGGAATAATGCGCAGACACCCCAGCAAGAGAACCTATAGCTACACTGTGATCGCCACCCAGAACAAGTGGAAAAGCACCTCCAGATATCGCCCCAGACACTTCATTGCACACTCGCTCACTCACCTGTCTAACCTCGGATAAATATTTCACACGGTTGCGTTCAATTGGAGCAACAGACTCTGAGGGACAATCTACACGGATCTCTTTTGATACATTCAACCCAAGGCTTGCAATTTCACGTTTCAATCCTGCTGTAATTAGTTCATCCGGACCTAGCTCAGCACCACCTCGCGCCCCGCCTAGTCCAAAAGGAACCTTAATGATGGCAACGTCATGATGACGCAAAAGCAATTGGCTCGTTTCATTAGAAGCATTCAGCGTTCCTGCAGATTCAATATCATTGTTTCCCACGTAGGTCAGCTCCTTCGCTGCTTATATGAAGTAATCAAAGAATGAAAGGTTTATTCAGTCACCCAGCACCTGAGCAATTCGTTCCAACGCCCAGTCGATCTCAGCCTCCGTAATAGTCAGTGGCGGCGCAAAACGGATCGTTGTCTCATGGGTTTCTTTACAGAGCAGTCCAACAGACATTAATTTCTCACAATATGAACGTGCAGGTACATGCAGATCAACACCGATGAACAATCCTCTACCTCGAATCTCACGCACAGCTGAACTGCGAATTCCCTGAAGCTGTTTCATAAAATAATTTCCCAGACGCTCCGAGCGCTCTGCAAGCTTCTCATCTTCCAGAACTTTCAGTGCCGCGACAGCCACGGCACAAGCGAGTGGGTTACCCCCGAATGTGGAGCCATGAGAACCCGGTTCAAACAAATCCAGTATTTCTGCATTTGCAGCAATAGCCGAGATAGGCATCACTCCCCCGCCTAGCGCTTTACCCATAATCCAGATATCCGGCTCAATCCCCTCCCAGTCAGAGGCAAAACGGCGTCCCGTTCGTCCGAATCCGGTCTGAATCTCATCCGCCACGGTCAACACCCGGTGCTGTTTGCACAGCGTAAAGGCTTCAGCAAGATATCCTTCTGGCGGAATGACAATACCGGCTTCCCCCTGAATGGGTTCCACAAGGAAAGCGGCCGTGTTCGGTGTGATCGCAAGCTTAAGCGCTTCAATGTCACCATAAGGAATGATTTTGAATCCGGGTGTAAACGGTCCAAAGTCTTTTTTGTACTCTTCTGAAGATGAGAAAGACGTGACCGTCAGTGTTCTTCCATGAAAATTTCCTGAGCATACGATGATTTCAGCTTGATTTTCCGATACACCCTTGCAGCGATATGCCCATCTTCGTACTGCTTTCACGGCCGTTTCAACCGCTTCAGCTCCCGTGTTCATGGCAAGAATTTTGGGTTTGCCCGTAAATTGCGAGAGCTTCTGATAGAAAAGTGATGCCGCACTGCTGTGAAATGCCCGTGATGTTAATGTTACCCGATCTGCCTGATCCTTCAGCGCCTGAATAATTGCTGGATGTCTGTGCCCATGATTTAATGCCGAATATGCACTTAACATATCCATATAACGGCGATCTTCCGGATCTTCGACCCATACTCCCTCCGCCTGCTCAATGACGATCGGGAGCGGATGATAATTAGGTGCAGCATAACGTTCCGACCAATCCATTAACACTTTCGAATCTGACATATACTCCCAGCACCCCTCTTTGATTATATTGTATACAAAATACAATATCAATGTATGCTTCGCCACGACCATTTACGACTCCTGCTCACTTTTTCCGCTATCACCTAATTCCACTCATTCGCAGAGTCCGTATCCACGTTATCGGGACATAGAAAGTCTGTGTTCCAGCCAGGTGAGCAGGTTGGCCAACGTAAATGTAATTACAAAATAGAGGGCAGCAGCAGCAACAAGTAGCGGGGCAAGCGGTTGGAAGGTAATCCCCTGAACAGCTCTGGCTGTATAGATAATCTCAGCAATCCCGATCATGGGAACAAGCGAGGAATCTTTAATGATAATAACGAATTCATTGCCGATAGCTGGAAGCATGTTACGAAAGGCCTGCGGCAGTATAATTTATCTCTATACAATATACATCAGACAATATGTGGGCTTTAATGTAAGTAATACTAATAAGAAATTAGCTGCATAGCAATGAATTCAACACATTTATACGCTTAAATTCCACAAAACGTCATTTATGTAACCCGAAACTAACATCTCTTTAGATCATTAAGATTGCTTGCCCAACTCCCCCCTCGGTGTTAAGATGATAAAAACTTGAAACTCCCGAACGGCGCACCATTACAGGGCTTACACCCTCACACATCCAATCATCACTATATACAGAAGGGGGGATTCGGTATGGAGGCACCAAAATACCGGTCCTTGAAAGATCATGTTTACGATTATATCGCACAGAAAATTCAAGACGGGACACTGCTCCCCAATCAGAAGATTAATGAAGCGGAGATTTGCAAAAAGCTCGACATCAGCCGCACACCTACTCGGGAAGCCTTATTTCAACTCACTTCTGACAACCTCCTGCAATATATCCCACGCAGGGGATTTATCGTCGCTCCTTTTGATGCTGGCAAAAAACTCGAATTCTCGCAGGCCATCGGTGCACTTGAGGCACTTGCTGCTACACTTGCAGCGGACCACCTCAAACCGTCTGAGCTCATGGAGATGGAGGCCCTTGTTGCACGGATGGATGAAGATATTACCCAGCTCGATCTGGCTGCTTACAGCAAGAATCAATATCAATTTCATAACCTGTACATCCAGCGCTGCGGTAACGCCACTGTCATCGAGATGTTAAACACGTTAAAAAACAGCTTTATTCGCCAGTCGTATGTCAGCGACAATAAGCCGAAGCTATCCAGTGTACTTAATGAAGTAAATGAAGAACATCGCCAAATCCTAAGCGCTTTTCGAGCCAAAGATAAACCGCAACTGGAAGCTCTGCTGAAGCACCACTGGCGCATTATCGACAACGATATGCTGTAACGGTTTCAGTCCAAGCCTTTGAGTTGACGTTTCTTCATAACTTACTTATATTGGATTTAGAGTCCGAAAAAAAGAAGGCAAAGGCAACCTACCTTAGAGTGGGTTGCCTTTTTATATGCCAAGTACGGCATCAACCAAATATTTTTCCACATTCATTTATTGATGAAATACAACGACCTCCGCGCGAGCAGATGCTTCCTACTCTTTCTGGGTATTACCATTCTCCATTGGTACCCTCGCTTCAAAAACCGCATACCCCAGTCTTTTTCCGTATCTCGCAAGCAAACGATCATTGGTGCGACCCATACGCTGCACTTGCTCATCCTCAAACAAGCTCATATCCATCTCCCGATGAGGATCATGATCCACGCCCCACTTTCCCATGGAACGAGATTGTTCCTTGACCAGGACTTCAGTAAATCCACTCTGTCTGAGACGTTTCTTCCATGTAGTCATGGTCGCCAGTGTCCTTATTCCGTAAAATTGTTTCAGCCTACGGCTCATCACCTCTGTCTTCCTTCCGGATAACACCATCTCCCGATCAATGAAGAGACCACCTGGCTTCAACACTCGCTTATATTCCGCAAGGGTACTTCGCCACTGGGTGAAGATAGTGACAGACTCTACAAATACCACATCAAAATAATGATCCGGAAAAGGCAAGGATCTCACGTCTGCCTGAATAAAACGAATATCCAAGCGCTCCCGTCTTGCGCGTCGCACCGCTTTCTCCAACATCTGCCGATTAAGATCCACCGCAGTTACCCGGTAACCGTTTCGAGCCAGATAACAAGCCGTCCTCCCTGTACCACATCCCACCTCAAGCACCTTACTATGCGTAGGCAGAGACAGCGTATCCAACAGTTGCATCGTTGCTGTAAACCCTCCCGGATGGGCACTCCCTTCTCCAAGCCGGGCCAGCAAATCATGATAATCCATGAGATTCCCTCCCTTTTACTCCCTCCAGTGTATGGAACAGATACAAAAACGGCTCCTCCCCATCTAATTTCCGGGTACTCGTCCATACCAATCGGTCTTCTTTTTACTATGATATACAAACCGTTGATTTCAAGCGGCAACCGCAATAATGAGGAGGATTTACATGTACAGAATTAATCCGGTATGTGAAGAGACGGTTTCTCCGCACGTTGGACGTTCCGTTTGTCTCGTTATGAACGACGGTAAGCATATGTACGGTACGCTTAGTCAATGTCGTGATGGTAAAGTTTATTTGAACGGGTGTTTCGAAGGACCACGGCTGTGTTCAGTCAAATCCAAACAGCAGCTTGTAAAAAGCAGTAAGAAAAATGCTGTTGCAACAAAGAAAGTTAAATCCTCGGCTTACGGATATGGAGGATACGGTGGAGGATACGGAAGAGGTTACGGGGGTTACGGCTCTGGAGCAGGGATTGAGCTGGCTCTGGTAGCAACGCTGTTCCTGCTTCCATTCCTGTTCATCTAAACTATCCAAACAAACGAAGAACCTTCTCGCATAAAGCGAGAAGGTTCTTTGTTTGTCATTTATCATACTTAAAGTTTCTCCTTCAGCCACTGTAACACTACGGATGCTTTACCCCAGCTTACACCCAACATTGTTGTAAATTTGATATATTACCTTTTATTATGCGACATATTGGAAAAAAGATATAAAAAAGGCATTCGCCAAAAACGAATGCCGGGAACTTCATATTTAATACCCTTACCTTTGTACAAGATGTCAGGTTCAACTTAAAAAAAAACACCTCGTTAGAGGCGGGTAAGCTATGTTAAATCCGATTTCCTTTAGGCATCGTTTTCAGATTACTATTCGAATTTTCAAGCAATGGCAGCATCCTGGTCGTGCTAACCATCTCAGAAGCACATATCGGACAAGTAGGCACGCTATCAAACGCAAAATTGTCCCGCATCCATCCTTTGCACGTATCGCTCGTACATTCCCAGATTGCCGCATCCGCTTGTGGAATCTCTTCCAACGGTTTTTTGCGATTATACATGACTTCTACCCCCTTTGTTATGGAAAAACATCTAATCCGACGTTATTTCACAGAAGCCACTACTTAGCGGAAGTTTCGTCCCGTCTGGACTTCTGTCTCGACAACTATTGGGCCGACTTTCATTATAACTGCTCAAAAAAAAGAAGCTGCCTTTACCATTATAACATGTTAAAGGCAGCTATGCTTTAATTACAGTTTTACAACTTCTTCTGCTTGAGGACCACGGTTTCCTTGTACAATTTTAAATTGCACGCGTTGACCTTCGTCCAGCGTTTTGAAGCCTTCGCCTGTAATAGCGCTGAAGTGTACGAATACATCTTCTCCGCCTTCAACTTCGATGAAACCGAAGCCTTTATCAGCGTTGAACCATTTTACTGTTCCGTTTTGCATGTGAATTACACCTCCAAATAAAGATTAACATGTTCCTTTGTTCTTTGCAGCAAGCAAATAAAAATTCACACATTGAAAAAGGTACCAGTCATAACCTATAAGTGATCGCCCTTTACAATATGTGAATTAGGTTTTCCACTCTCTACAACTTGTTTTTATTATAACTCCGTTTCCTCCAAAAAGCAAATCTTTGTATTTTCTTTTCAAACAGCTTTGGAAATACATGTTATTCGCACGCGCTGGAACAGGGTTTGTCGCTTACCTGCCGCTCATTGCGGTCTTATGAAAGGATATGCAGATCCGAACCAACTTATACATTTTCTATAAAATATTTTGACATGCATATCCAATACATCCATGAAAGCTTAACCCATTACAAGATAACACACTATGTCCATGCCCACATAAAGGCATCACGATCCCATGCAATCTGCCCACGATGTAACTTGCGGAACGCTTTCTTCACTTCTTTTGATAACGAAGTATTTCCATTCTCATTTACAAATACAAATTCTTCTCCAAAATTGGACTTTACATATTCAATTGCAGCTTCCTGATGAAGCGTACCGGTGAATTTAATCTCCTGTACCATCCATTCCGCTACTGTCTGTGCTGTCTTTTCCACAATATCACCTATTTATCTACCCATTGTACGGATGGACGGACTTCCGATTGATTATGAACAAGCCTGTCATACCGCCAGATTGAAGTATACCACGACCCCATGGCTGGCGGTAAACAGAGTTATGCAGCAACTGATCCAGACCCGTTTAATGAACTACTGAACTACCCGGTGTACTACTCTCTGAAGAAGATAACTTCGTTCGAACGCTAAACGTCAACCATACGCAATAAGCAACCAACACAACCAATATGAAGATATCGTAGGGAAGTGTTCCGGTATCTTGCCGGTCGTCCCCAAGAAATTGAATCAAATTATGTATGAAATGAAACAAGATCAGCGGCACGATATTTCCGTTTTTCAACATTAACAGCGCGAGGGCCGCTCCAAGCAGCAGTGCATAGATCAGTTGCAGAATCGTATCTGCCATACTCTGGCCGGATAATGCATTCATGATATGAGTGACGGAAAATAAAACACTTGAAGTGACAACTGCCGCAACCGCACTCTTACGAAGCAAAGTTTTGAAAATAAGTCCACGATAAATGGTTTCCTCCACAAAGGCGACAAGCAAGGTGAAGAAGATAAAAAAAGTCACCTTGGACAGGGTTAATTCTGTAAATCCTTTAAGCGCGATAGTACCCAGTACAAGGAGTAGCGGAATATAATACTTTGCATGACTTGCTGGGATGGTTCTTAAGGAACGGAATCCGGTTTCTCCCCACTTGCGGCGCATAGTCAGATAGATGATGAGTACAAGAGCAATTGGAGTAAACGACATAAGCACAGGTGATGTGTAATCCAGTTGCTTCACGGTTGCAACCGCTCCTGCCGCGAATACCGCCAGCAAAAGGAGCAGTTCAATAATGACTACCGTCAGCACGGGCCTACGCGTGGAAAAGGATTGGTTTTGCCTGGATTGCGGGGTTTTCATAGATTGTACCAGCCTCATTTCATCTTTAGTGGTTGTCACATGAACTAATATGACAATTTAGTTGTATCATATCTACTGGATATTCGGGTATCCTTTTCTGGATAAAACTATAAAAGTAACAAAAAAGAGAATTCCTCTTACAGCTTTTACCTTACAATCAGGTATGGCTCAAGTACTAATCTGTCCATTATAGTAGTAATAGAATGAATCGCTGCAGGGGTACGACACTTTTGCAACGTCATATATATGGAGAGTTAAAATGAAGAAGAACGAAATCAGGGGGATACTATGAAAGCATTATTTTTGCGCTGGGGACATTTGCTGGCAATCTTATGTATACCGCTTCAAGGTTCCATTTATGTTTTGTTGGGTAGTAACACCGGAAGTGATGTCTTCTACAATTATGCCTGGATTGATACACAGATTCCTTTTATCAAAGAATTTATTTATCCTTATGTCAGTTGGATGCCGATTCTGTATCTTGGATTTCTTTATTTGGGTCTAACGAACAAATCGCTATTCTGGCGTATGATAATTACCTATAACGTAGGAGTAATCGCAGCCAATATCGTTTTTGCGGTCTTCCCTACTTACGTGCCGCGGCCGGAAGCTATCGGAACAGGCCTAAGCAGCGCGCTCGTACAATTTATCTACACCAATGATGCTCCATTTAACTGTTTTCCAAGCATCCACTGTCTCACAAGTTATCTGCTCTTCATTATCATCAATCGCCATTTGAACTTCAAACCACTGGCGCGGATCTCCTGGTCGATATGGCTGTGGCTGATCATTGCTTCGACGGTGTTTGTGAAGCAGCATTCGTTGCTGGATGTAGCAGGCGGCATTCTATTCGCGGAAGCAGCGTATTGGGCTGTGCATGTATTTGCGGTTCGCGCAGGTCTGGCAAACAAAAAAACAAAGCAGCCAATCACGGCTACAAATACAAGCAGCAACGCTTAGTATATGATTTATATTGCAAAGGCAGGATTAATTCGACTGTCATGAGACCAAAAAGAGGGCCGAGGCCCTCTTTTTTTTGCGTGATTTATGTTGATACTTAAATGTAAGAACTTTTCAAGACGAGACCATGACAACCTTGTCTTTCATACAATAGGTGGACGTTCATGGAGCAAATCAGATGGAGGAGTTCCCATTAAACGCTTGAATACCCGGTAAAAATAAGACAGATCACGGTAACCGAGAAATTCTGCAATTTCCTGAATGGAGAGCTGTGACTCGGTAAGCAAATACACCGCCCTTTTCATCCGTTGATCATGAACATATTGGCTGATCGTCTGATTCGTCATGCTTTTAAATAACGCGGCGGCGTAATTCGGGGTTTTACCGATCTCGTCCCCGAGCTCTTCTTTCGTAACTTTCTCCCGGTAATGCCGCGCAATGTATCGCTTCATCCGCTCCGCATGAACATGTCTCTCCGGCGGAATAACACCACGGTCCAGTTCCCTATTTATATAAATAAGCACTTCCATCAATAAGGCTTGGCTCATCATGACATAATAAGACGGACGTTCCTGCCATTGTTGTTGGATGGCTTTCATGCGTTCATGAATCAGTTCATAACATCCGGGCTTATGTCGCAAGGCCTCACTCCGTTCCAGCGCGGGCAAACCTTGCGCATGATCCCCCTGTAATTGAACAACAATTTGCGTGTGGGTTACGGTAGGAATGCTTTTGCCGTAATACGGAATGCCAGCGGGGATTAACAGGAGCTCCCCCTTTTCCATGATCTGCTTCTCTCCGTTCACCCAATATACACATTTTCCATAAGTAACCAAGCTTAACCGCCAAGTTGCCTTTGACTGCACCGCTTCTTCGTACCAACCGACACCATTAATGTGTCGTACTTCTAATGGAGTGACCATAACACACCTCATTATTGGACTATATTCTAATCATTGTACTATAGTTCATACCTTGATTCGACAGAAAACGCTACAATACACATATAAGCAAACATATGAGGAGGAAAATAGCATGTTGAAAACAAAAATTATTTGTACTATGGGACCTGCTTGTGACTCAATCGAATTGTTAAAAGTAATGATTCAGGAAGGGATGACTGTTGCCCGTCTGAACATGGCTCACGGAGAGCTGGAAGATCACGTGGCACGGATTAACAATATCCGCAAAGCGGCCTCCGAATTGAATACGTACGTACCGATTATGATGGATATCAAGGGACCGGAAGTTCGTATTGGCAAACTGAAAGAAGCATCCTGCCATCTGCAAGCGGGTAAGGAGCTTATCCTGACTACCGAAGAAATTCTTGGTGACGCTGAGCGTATCTCAGTAAACTATCCAGAATTGAACCTCGTTGTAAAACCTGGAGATCGCATTCTCATCGATGATGGTTTGGTGGATCTGACTGTACTGTCCGTGGAAGGTTCAGATATTCACTGTAAAATCATCAGCGGCGGCATTCTGAAACCACGTAAAGGGGTTAACTTGCCAGGAATCAAAACGACTTTGCCAGGTGTAACGGAACGTGACGTTATGCACATCGGATTCGGGATCGAAAACGGTATCGAAATCATCGCTGCTTCCTTTGTTCGTAAAGGCGACGACATTCGTGAAATTCGCAGCATCCTGAAAGAACGCGGTGTAGATCATGTACAAATTATCTCCAAAATCGAAAACCAGGAAGGTATGACCAACCTGGACGATATCATTGAAGCATCTGACGGTATCATGGTAGCTCGTGGAGATCTCGGGGTTGAAGTACCGATTGAAGACGTACCTATGATGCAAAAAGAAATGATCGATAAATGTAACCGTGCGGGTAAACCGGTTATCGTAGCAACACACATGCTGGAATCCATGCAAGTGAATCCGCGCCCAACTCGTTCCGAAGTTAGTGACGTAGCTAACGCTGTTCTTCAAGGCGCAGACGTTGTTATGTTGTCTGGTGAATCGGCAGCAGGTAAATATCCGGTACAATCCGTTCGCACTATGGCTGCTGTTGCTCGCCGTGCTGAAACGATGATTGATTACAAAGAACAATTCAACCAAAAATCCGCTCAACAAGTAGCTGATATTACCGAAGTTATCAGTCAGGGAGCAGTTAGTTCTTCCCTCGTCCTGAATGCCAAAGCGATCATCACTTCTACCGAGAGTGGATTTACGGCGCGTATGATCTCCAAATATCGTCCGAAAGCACCGATCATCGCGGTTACACAGCATGAAGAAGTACTTGCGAAAATCTGCCTGCTCTCCGGTGTCATTCCGGTTATGGGCGACAAAGTAACAACAACCGATGAAATGTTCGAGTCAGCTACTCGCAATGCAATCAAAACCGGTTATATCGAAAAAGGGGACATCATCGTATTGTCTGCTGGCGTACCTATCGGTCAATCCGGTAACACCAACTTGATCAAAGTTCAACAAGTATAATTCAACAGATAGAATTGCATATATCGTTGAAAATACAAAAATCCACCGAGAGCAGAAATGCGTCTCGGTGGATTTTTCTTATGCAATTCATTTTATCATTCAACAATCGATTAAGAAAAAACGCTTTATCAGCGCTTTTTTCATATTGCTATGATGTTATATTTATATATTCTCTCGGTTCGTTATCGGAACCTTTACCAGCCAAAATTCAGCGTTTTGCCCGTCTCTACCCATGTCTTGATACTGCTCAATATCATCCACCAGTTACTCTGTGCGTTCGCAAAGGATGGATGGTTGTCCGTAAATTGGTCATTGATCAATGTTAACTTCGTACATTCCCCTACCGTCTCCAGTTGGAACACTACTCTGGATTGAAGCTCAGCGTGATTGGCGTGATAGGAAGGTCCGGGATGTTCAAGGTAACTTAATAGGGATAAAGGTTCGAATTCCAGAATATCGCCGTACACATGAACCGTCTCTGCACCATCATTCCCAGGTCCTACATAGGCGAACGGCTGACCCGGTTGGAAATTGGAACGAAGTTCACTGCCAAAAAAGCTGCTCCGTGTACCGTCCGGCGAGATCAGGGCATTCCACACATCTTCCTGTCCAGCATTAATATAGAACTCATATTTCAATTCCATGAACTCACTTCCTTTATGTGTTGTATTGAAGGAACTGACACTTGCTTGCAACACTATCCTACCGTTATACCCCAAACGGCGTATTGTAAAAACGCGACAACAGCGAAAATAAACGATTTAAGATACCATGAAACTTGATAATCCGCACTTTTCGTCCGGTATATTTTTATGTTTTCATGCTAAAATGGAATGAAATAACAGGAATTATACGTTGGAGAAGGATAGTTAGCATCCAGAAAGGAACCGAAATATGAACCAAACAACAAAAATTATGGGAATCCCTTTTCCCAATATAACTATGGATCAGACGGTTACAATTCTTAGTGATGTAGTCTATCAGAGACAATCTGAACTGTTCCATGTCATTACAGGCAATCCGGAAATCGTCATGTCCTGCCAGAAGGATCAGGCACTTCGTTCGGTGGTGGATCAGGCAGGCATTGTGACCGCTGATGGCGCGGGCATAGTTATGGTATCCCGCTTTCGGGGTGGACAATTGACTGAACGGGTAACAGGTTGTGACCTGCTTTTCCGTTTGTTGGAGGAAGGCAACCGGAAGAATTGGTCCTTTTATATGCTCGGGGCAGAAGAACCTGTCAGTAAGCGGGCTGTGGAGGTTATTGCGCAAAACTATCCGGGAGTCATTGTTCGTGGCAGACAACATGGATTTTTCACAACGGACGAGGAGCAAAGCATTGTAGAAGAGATTCACGAGGCACAACCTGATTTTCTTATCGTGGCCTTAGGAGCACCTAATGCTGAACACTGGATCAATAAATATCGCCACCAACTCAATGCTCGTGTAGCCATCGGAGTCGGGGGTAGCCTGGATATTCTGGCCGGCAAAACCAAACGAGCACCTGCGATATGGCAGAAGCTTAATTTGGAATGGCTTTATCGACTGCTCAGCCAGCCTTCAAGGTGGCGCAGACAACTCATTTTGCCACGTTTCGCTGTCCGTGCGTTGTTGTTCAGAGAGCAAAGGTAAATATCAAGGGGGACTGGTTACGGAATGGTCGGTGAAGAATCCAAGATCAAATTCAGGCCAAACAAAATACATATTATCGGCTCAGTCGGCAGCGGCAAGTCTACACTGGCCCGCCATTTATCCGCGAGGCTAGACCTTCCTTATTATGAGCTCGACAACATTGTGTGGCACCGTGTACCTCAAGGACAGGATATTCGCAATAGCCCAGAGACGCGGGACACACTCCTGCAAAAAGCTGTGCATTCCAATCAGTGGATTATTGAAGGTGTACATTATGAATGGGTGGCAAGAAGTTTCGAGCAGGCTGATCTTATCGTCTATTTGAATACCCCCGTGTGGAAAAGGAATGTGCGCATTCTCAAACGTTTCACAGTACAGAAGCTCGGGCTGGAACAAGGAAATTATAGACAGACTTTTACCATGCTTTGGCGGATGTATAAATGGAGCTATCAACATGACCGTAAGGAAAAAGCGCTAATCATGGCGTTTTTGCAGCCTCACCAACATAAATTGTGCATTGTTCGTAACGAAGCAGAATTGACGAGATACTTGGAGGAATCGGCAAAATGAAACATGCAGATCATGCTGTCAGACCCAGTATGGGTCTTCTGAATCTGGATGAGGGCGACAAGAGATATTGCCTGACACGGTATGCCCCTTCCGAAGCATTGAGTTCTTTGGTCAAGCATTTCTGGATCGTCTCCTGGGATCTTACCGGGCATGATCCTTATCCTCAGCATGTGGTTCCCAATCCATGTGTCAATCTGGTGGTAGAGCGGGGAAACACCTTTTTCTTCGGTCCATCTGGACAGAAGTTCTCCTATCTCGTCCGTGGAAAAGGAAGCGTGTTTGGGGTGAAGTTTAAGCCTGGGGGCTTCTATCCATTCATTCGCACTCCCGTTTCCACATTGTATGGAAACCCCTTGAATGTCTCTGGTGTGCTTGATGTTGATGCTCCACTGCTCGAAGAACGTCTGCTCGGGGACGGGAGTGATGCGGACAAAGTCAGTTATATGGATCAGCTTCTCTGTAAACACCTCCCTCCTCCTGATGATCAAGCCATTCTGGTTAGCCAGATTGTGCTATATATTGAGCAACATCGGGATATGTTGAGAGTCGATGATTTATCTGCCTCCTGGAATATGCACACAAGAAAGCTCCAGCGCCTGTTCAATCAGTATGTGGGCATCAGCCCCAAAATGGTGATCAAACTCTACCGCCTGCAAAATGCTGCTGAGCTGATGGAGCGGGGTATGGATTGCGATCTGGTTAGGCTGTCCCAGGACCTTGGATATCACGATCAGTCGCATTTTATCAAAGACTTCAAGTCCATTATCGGCAGCACACCTGAAGAATACGTCCATTCCAGAGGATAAACTAAGATTAACTACAGTCGCAGCAAGCGGATTCGACTGTAATACAAAAACCTGTCCTGAGACCTCAGGACAGGCGAATAACTTCGATGGTATCTCCGGTACGGATGATGCCTTCACGCTCGACTGAACAGACGATTCCGCGTTTTTTGCGGGCGGCTGGCACGAACTTTTTGCGCAAACCATCCTGTTCGTAGACTTGCTCAATGATTTTTCCAGGGTGTACACAAGGCAGATTCTCCCCTTCGCAGATCAGCCCGGTTCCATCCGGGAACAGAAGTCGGGTCCCGACAGGAAGCTCCGTCAACTTTTCAACGCCACGGATCAGCATGTTGGCACCGATCCACTCCGGGCGTACTTCAGGAATATTCATCTTCTGTGCTATGAGAGCACATTCCTCTTCTGAGACAATACTGATTTGCCTACGATTTGCGATTGGCGTTCCCCGTTTGTATATTTTCTGGCGGGAGTCCGCTGGGCGCAACAGACCGTAATGCCGATCACTCGGAATTCCAGCGAGCTCAATATCGATAAAAGGTACGACTCGTGTAACAAACGTTGATGGATCATCCGCCAGCAGGACGAATTGAACGGTTCCCACACCCACGCTAATCCCCCTTTTCCATGAGTAAGTTCACTTCTTTATTGTTCATTATTACCCAATGAATGGATTTTCGACAATCAGCGTATGATTATCTTTGTACTTAATCCGCGGCTTCATTTTAAACGAGAATCATGAACCCATTAACAAATTACACAATTAATTTGTGTAAAATTAAATTTATACTTTCAGTTCGGATGGCAAACATTTATACTGAGTGGGACAAGTAAATAAATGACATATAAGAAAGCAAGGTGTTTCTTTTGATTAGTATCATTTTCGTGGCTATTGTAGCCATTGAGCACTTCTACATCATGGTGATGGAGATGTTCCTGTGGACCCGTCCACGCACGATGAAGACGTTCGGTCTTACCCCTGAACTAGCGGAATCCACCAAGTCCCTGGCAGCCAATCAAGGTCTGTATAATGGATTTTTGGCCGCAGGTTTGATCTGGGGTCTCGTTTATCCAGATGCATCCGTCGGACAGCACATTCAGATCTTCTTCCTAGCATGTGTCATTATCGCCGCCCTCTACGGAGGTGTAACCGCTACTCGGTCCATCATTATCAAACAAGGGCTGCCTGCGATTATTGCATTACTTCTCGTTCTTTTCCTCTGATCACCTGATGGCCATTACCATGCCGGGATTCATTAAAAGCTCCAATGTGGTAAGGTATGGTTATAAAGGCATCGGATTATGCCTAATCACTGTAATTGGTCTGGAAAGGAGAACGTTTTATGGGACTGTTTGACAAGCTTCGACGCCGCAAAAAGGAAAACTCCACCGCAGGTGGAGCCGTACATACTGCTCCATATAGCGAAACTATCGTTGGATTTGTTTTGCTGGAGCACGAAGATTGTAATTTTGATCACTTCATTAGCACGATGAAAAACGAGTGGAATATTGAGATTGACGAACGTCCGGAGGAAGGCAATCTTTTTTTCGAAGTGGATGGAATGCAAGTGGTGTGTGCACACATTAATGCTCCTATTCCTGACCACGAAGTAGAGGAAAATGCCAAATTAAATGTGCTGTGGCAGGACGCGGTGCAAGTCACTTCAAGACATCAATCTCAGATTATTGTTTCTGTACTGAATGCAACTGACGCCATTCAGGCACATATTCTGTTCACCCAAACAGCGAGTGCCTTGCTCCAGCTGGACCATGCGTTGGCTATATATATGGCGCCACTTGTGGTGGAAGCAGGCCAGTACGTGGACATCAGTCGTTCAATCAAGGATGGTGAGCTGCCCGTCTCCCTCTGGATTTTCATCGGACTATTTCAAAGTCCTGAAGGCGCATCGGCCTACACTTATGGGTTACGCAACTTCGGGAAAGAGGAGATGGAAATCACTCAATCCGCAAAGCCGTTAAGTGAAGTATTTGAAATGATGTATATGACTGCGACTTATGTTGTTGAAAACGATGTAACCCTGCATGACGGCGAGACGCTCGGCTTCTCAGCAGAACAAAAGCTGCCCATCAACCGCTCGGAAGGAATAGCCACAGAGGGTAGCAGCTTGAATATTGGTTTTTAGGCATCGTTAAGAGCCGTCCAGATTCCTCGTGACTGGGCGGCTTTTTTATGTTTGATTTCCGATTTAGCTCATCAACATACGTTTCCCTGAAATTGTATCTGCTAGGAGGACATAGTTCATAAGTATTATAAAATAGTGAACTTTGTTTTCATCTCTGCAAATTGAGGGTATAATTAATAGGTCAATAGACTTATATCGTACATAAATATTTTATCGTAAGGGAGTTGCCAAATGTCTGTAAAACGATTGGATTCACCTAAACCTATTATTGAAATAGTTTGGGAAGGAATGGTCTCTCCTGAACAGGTGGAACAAACCAATACCGAGATAAAAAAAATAGCTGAGCAATTGGGTAATTCATTTGATGTGCTGGTAGACATGCGCAATATGAAGGCATTTCCTCAGGATACAAAAGAGAAAATGGTGGAGCACCAGAAGCTGCTGGCACAGTGGGGCATGAAGCGTGCGAGTGTAGCGGTAGGCGGGGCGATTGCCAAAATGCAGCTGAACCGGATTTCCAAAGAATCGCAGCATCAGACCGAATTTCAATGGGAAACATATGATGAAGCTTTGGCATTTTTATTGAACTAATTAAATAGGGCTGTTATGTGAGCATAATGGAAATATGGTGCGATGAACATGCAGGCATATATATCTTAAGGCGCTTCCCAGCATATGAGGGGAACGCCTTTTTGTATTTTGCAAACTCTCCATATGAAATGAATATGTTCATCTGTTTGCGATAAGGTCATGGGTTTATCATGCAAACCATCGTTACAGATGTACCACACATGCCATGTTCGACGAATCCGAAACGCCGATAAAGCCGAATTGCTTCGTTATCTGGATCAACACTGAGCGAAACGGCGTCAATATCCCGCTTTCGAGCCTCTTCTAACGCCGCCTGAATGAGACGGGTGCCTATTCCTTTGCCACGCACTGTCTCAACCACAGCCATTCCCATCTCGGGTGTAGCCGCATTTACATAACCATATCCCGCATTCTGCTCATTAAAAAATCGCAACGTCACCGAACCCATACGTTTGCCTTGAGAATCCACGGCGATAAATCCGAAATCTCCCTCTCTCCCCCAGCCTTCAACGTACTTGGACATGCCGGGGCTATGAATGATCTCAGGTTCAAAAGGCTCTTCGCCCTCCCGCTTGAACATGGATGCATACAACATCTCCCACAGAAAAGGGATATCCTGCTCTTCAATCGGACGTAATTGATATTCCGTCATTTTTTCCCCTCCTTCAAATTGGTAAAGAGGCGTTCCATTTCATTTAAATTAAAATCATTGGTAATTTCATAATTTTCAAGTTGATCTCTCGTTTTGTATCCGCTGTAGATAGAGACGGCATGTTCGTTATAAAACGTAATTCCAAAGCCTTCTGTAAATCGATCTTCTTTCTTCGTCAAAAGCTGCCAGTCATAGTAATATGGGTTCCCCTCCGATCGCTCGGAGATATCTATTTGCTTTACTCTTCTTAATTCGATATCCTTCGTAAGCTTTAATATCTTTCTAATCTCTTGGGGATCTTTAATAGTCACTTCTTCTTCATCGTATGGATCGGTGGTCGGTATTTTTTTGATAATCAGAATGTCCAGTGTATCCAGCATACTCATATGATCCGTGACTTCAGCTCGAAAGGTGGTATATTGTCTCGAAATGTACATTGGTATCGTAATAGCTGCAATCACGAGTACAACGACCACACCAAGAATGGTTTTGGTTCTTTTTTTCATTGAGCTCTCCTCTCGTTATTGGGTGAATCAGGAAAATTAAAGTCATTATAAGTATACCACCTCATCCAAATATTGTTCTAGATCATTAAAATAACCCATTAAATACATGCATTTTATAAAGAAAAAACCTCTTCATAATGATCTCCAGTGTTGCAGCCATGTCGGAACAGAGTGCGGCTTCCACGGAAGAGGTTGCTTCTTCCACGCAGGAACAGTTCAATTACATTACAAGCATCTCGGAACGTTCCAATGAGCTGGCGCAGCATGCCAATACACTGTACGAAGAAGTGAAGAAGTTCAAGATTTAACTCAAACAAGCCACGTTCACCCTTAGGTGCACGCGGCTTGTTTTATGTGGACGACGTATATGTTTCAGGACCGGGCTGTAGTCTTAAGATTGATCTGATACCTTTCCTGTTGAGTCT
Organism: Paenibacillus sp. GL_099_B; assembly: GCF_057835695.1. Taxonomy (NCBI): domain Bacteria; kingdom Bacillati; phylum Bacillota; class Bacilli; order Caryophanales; family Paenibacillaceae; genus Paenibacillus; species Paenibacillus sp. GL_099_B. The sequence continues at coordinate 310,080 of NZ_CM174430.1, read as the reverse complement.
CTAATGACCAATTCAGGCTTCAGGACAATTTTTTGCGGTGATTTACCTTCATCTTTTAGCTCATCAATTAATAAATCAACGGCACGACGCCCCAGATCCTCAATAGGTTGGGCAACCGTCGTTAGAGGCGGGTTGGTTACCGAAGCTAGAATCGTATTATCGAATCCGATGATTGATACATCTTCAGGCACACGCAGGCCTAGTTCTTTGGCAGCTTGAAGCGCACCAATTGCCTGCATGTCGTTGCAGCAGAAGATGCCTGTGGCTCGATTTTTTTTAGTGAGCAGCACGAGCGCCTCTTTTTTGGCTGAACCCAGATCGGCAGATGACTCTCTCACCTGATCGGCTTCAAGAGAAAAACCCTCCTTCTCCAATGCTTCACGAAATCCGCGTACGCGTTCCTGACTGCTGCTGACTTTGAACGATTCGGACAGCACCGCTACGTGAGTATGACCCAATTCAAGCAGATGCTGTGCTGCCAAGGCGCCGCCAAGCCTGTCATCGATCGCAACGGTATGTACCGACAACGACGGCATATGACGGGCAATCAGAGCAACAGGTATGGACTGTTGCAGGAGTGGAGACAGAATCTCGGCATTATCGATACCTGTTCCGATCATCATGCCGTCGACCCTTTTTTGCTGAAGCAGATTCAAATACCGCTCTACCCGCTCGTCCTTATTGTCTGTGCTGCAAATCACGACGCTATAACCCAACTGCCGACTGCGATCCTCTACCGCTCTGGCCAGCTCGGCAAAATACGGATTGGAGATATCGGGCACGAGCAGCCCGAGCGTGTATGTCTGCTTACCCGTAAGTGCGGCAGCAATAGCGCTCGGCTGGTAGTGAAGACGCTCCATGATCTCCATAATCTCGGCACGCCGCTTCTCGCTAATTTTACCTTTGCCGTTAATGACCTGTGAGACGGTTGCAATGGATACCCCCGCCTCGCGTGCTATATCATATATGGTTGCTTTCATTGTTTTTTCCCCATTTGTGCTATATATAAATTCCCTTATATATAGGTAATCGTATCTTCTCATTATGCAGGGGGAAGTCCGCATACGCAACTTGAAGCCGATACTACTTTTTATTCATCAGCCAATCATGGTCTGGGTCGTTATGAAACTTCCAGGTCCGGGTTGGTCCTGCCATCACATTCAGATAGTAGACCTCGTATCCCGGAGGAGCACCTACCGGATGGTATCCACACGGAACAAGCACGACTTCACCGTTGTTCACTGCAAGCGTCTCATCTACAGCTCGATCATCTGTGTATATCCGTTGGATGGCAAACCCCTGCTCAGGCTGCACTCGGAAATAGTACGTCTCCTCTAGCAATGATTCGTCAGGCAGAGCGTCCCGGTCATGTTTATGCGGCGGATAACTAGACCAATGTCCATCTGGGGTGAACACCTCAACGACAAGCAGACTGTCTGCTTCTTTTTGTTCCGGCAAAATGTTGTGAATCTGTCGTTCCAGGTTGCCGTAACCACGCGTCTCAACACCTACATCTTCCGGGGCAATCAGACGAGCAGGATACGTACCTTTACCTGGTGCCGCACATATGGCAATCTCCAATGGGGTAAGAGCTGTTAACTCCACTCGATCTGAACTGGATACGTAAATAGAATACGGAGGAATTTTCTCAAAAACACTCATTCTTTTCCCGATATTCTCCCACGTGTATTCACGAGTACTTACATTCGCCAAGCCGCTGAGAAGTACAATACAGAGTTCCTCATCCCCGCTCTCACGAGTTAGGGTCTGTCCCTCCGCAAGGTGTACCACCTGGAACCCAACATATTCCCAGCCCGCAGACTCTGGTGTGACCGTCAACAACGTTCCGTCTGCTTTTGGATTCAACACAGGTTTTACTACGCGTTCTGACATGCTTCCTTCCACTCCTTCCGTATTTATCCTTAATCCTGATGGCTGTCTATTAGATGAAATGAACTTGTTATGAAAATGGTCCTACGGGGCAACCGTCTGGGATTCCACCGATATTCCCGGGACTTCACGCAGCTTCACAGGTCTGCCTTGTTCCATGGACATGCGCGCGGCGAGTGCGATGCGTTCTGCCTGGACTGCATCATTCCCGTTTACGATGACAGGTGTATCGTTCCGAATCGCGTCGATGAAAAGAGCTGTCTCCTGCACGTACGCTTCATTGTATCGCTCCAGGAAAAAGTGCAGCGGCTTGTCGCGCATCAATCCGTTCGCTGTACTAATTTCTGCCGTATTCGGATGATCGTTCGCAGCTGCGGCGCTGCCCAGTGAGCCAAATACCTCGACTCGCTGATCGTATCCATATACCGCTTGGCGGCTGTTATCAATGACGCCGATTGCTCCATTTTCAAAACTCATCGTCACAATGGCCGTATCCACATCGCCGTGTTCCGCAAAAACAGGATGAATCAGCACATTGCCCTGGGCATAGACTTCCTCCACCTCACTCCCAGACAAATACCGAGCCATGTCGAAATCATGGATCATCATATCCATGAAGATTCCGCCAGACACCCGGATGTACTCCGCTGGCGGCGGACTCGGGTCACGAGAAGTGATTTTGATAATATGCGGATCACCAATCGTTCCCTCCTGCACATGTGCACGTACCCGTTTGAAGTTATGATCGAAGCGACGATTGAATCCGATTTGCAGCTTTACCCCAGCCTTCTGCACGGCTGCAACAGCTGCCTGAGTCTGATGAAGATCCATACTGACCGGCTTCTCGCAAAAAATGTGTTTGCCTGCCTGGGCTGCCTGTTCAATCAGTGGTACATGCGTATCTGTTGAGGAACAGATCAGCACTGCATCCACATTTGGCATGGCGATCAGCTGGCTGCTATCTGTCGTTACCACTGGAATGCCACGGCTGGAAGCCCACTCCTCCAGCTCGGGTCCTGCAAACAAATCACTGATACCAACAATCTCGGCATGCGGGTTGCGAAGGAGATTGTCCGCATGGATTTTACCAATACGCCCAGCGCCGATGATGCCAATTCTCACTTTATCCTTGCCCATTCCGTTATCCTCCCTGTATGTGTCCATGTGGACTCAACGTTCTTCCATTGGCTGGTATGCCCTGAGTGACTACCAGCGGGCAGTAACCATCTTTTTGCGAGTATAAAATTCAACGCCGTCTGTACCGTTGGCATGCAAATCACCGTAGAACGATTTCTTCCAGCCGGAAAAAGGGAAAAATGCCATTGGCGCAGGTACGCCCAAGTTAATGCCCAGCATGCCTGCATCAATCGTTTCACGGAATTGGCGCATGCTTGCTCCACTGCGGGTGAACAGGCAAGCTCCGTTGGCAAAGTCGGAACGGTTGGCCAGTTCCACTGCTTCCTCCAGCGTAGCCACCCTCGCTACCGAGAGCACCGGTGCAAAAATCTCGTCCTTCCAGATCTTCATGGTGCTCTGCACCTCATCAAATACCGTCGGACCAACGAAATAACCGGACTTGCCTGTCGCTTCATCTTTGCGACCATCCCGGATCAGAGCAGCGCCTTCCTGTTCTCCGGATTCAATGTAGCTAAGTGTACGTTCCTTATGCGGACCACGAATGACAGGACCCAGGAATACCCCTTCATCCATGCCGTTACCAATCGTGATGCGATCTGCCGCTTCCACCAGCTTTTGCACCAGCGTGTCAGCAACATCGCCCACGGCGACAACAACCGAGCAGGCCATACAGCGTTCTCCGGCTGAGCCGAAGGCCGCACTGGTGATTTCTTTCACCGTCAGGTCGAGATCGGCGTCCGGCATGACGATCGAGTGATTTTTGGCACCAGCAAGCGCCTGTACCCGTTTGCCATGTGCTGATGCGGTAGTGTACACATATTCAGCCACAGGCTGTGATCCGACAAAAGAGATCGCTTGAACATCCTTGTGTTCAAGCAGTCCGTTCACGACATCATGAGCACCGTGAACGATATTGAGCACGCCGTCCGGAAGCCCTGCTTCCTTGAACAGCTCAGCCAGACGACCTGCCAGCAGCGGTGTGCGCTCGGACGGCTTCAGGACAAAGGTGTTGCCGCACGCAATCGCCAGCGGGAACATCCAGCACGGTACCATCATCGGAAAGTTGAAGGGGGTTATTCCCCCAATGACACCGATCGGGTACCGGTACATGCCCGACTCCAGCCCGGTGGCAATGTCGGGCAGCTGTTTGCCCATCATCAGGTTCGGGGCGCCTGCCGCGAATTCGACGCATTCAATGCCACGCTGCACTTCGCCGTAGGCTTCAGCGTAGCTTTTACCGTTTTCCAGCGTAACCAGCCGCGCGAGTTCTTCCCAGTGCTCCACCAGCAGCTGCTGGTAGCGGAACAGAATCCGTGCACGGCGGGGAACCGGTGTGCCACTCCATGACGGGAACGCCTCCCGTGCCGTCTGGACGGCCAAATCCACATCGGCCTGTTCAGACAGCGGTACGTGTGCAATGACCTCTTCCGTAGCCGGATTTACAACCGGCTCTGTACGGGTTGCCGTCGGGGTCACCCAGGCACCCCCGATCCAGTTTTGAACCATTGTCGCTGTTACTGACGCTTCCGAAATCCCTTTTCCCATAGCCCTGTCTCCCTTCGCTTATATGTGCGTTGCGTCAAATTACTCCATGTACTCCAAGTACTTCAACACGCTTCAAGACACCGTAATTTCGCCCCGATTGCAGCGTTCGATATAGTCGTTCACTTGTTCCACCGTTGGCATCGCATCCGAGCAGCTGTGGCTGGAGATAACGATACATGCTGCCGCACTGCCAAACGCCATGCTGCGTTCAATCGTCCAGCCCTGCATCAACCCATACAGGAATCCCGCCGCGTAGGAATCGCCTGCCCCAAATGTCTTCACCACACGCGCAGGGTAGCTGTCCGCTTGATGAGATAGTCCTTCACCTGTATAGGCAATGGAGCCTTCCTTGCCATGTTTGATGACGACAATTTTAGCTGAAAAGTCGAACCATTTTTGCGCGGTCACCTGATCGCTATGGTCTGGATTATGGTCAAACGTCTCCATCATGTCGAACTCTTCACGTGTGCCTAGGATAATATCGCATTTCTCGGCTGCGAGGTTGTAATAGACCGCTGTCTCTTCGGCTGATGTCCATGTGTAAGGACGATAGTCGAGATCAAACACAATGATTGTGCCATGCTTTTTCGCATACGCCAGCGCCTGGAATACCGCTTCACGAGATGGGCTCTGGGCGAGGGCTGTGCCTGAGATCAGCAGCACTTTGGAGTCGGCAATCAGCTGTTCCTTCACTTCTCTCGACTGCAATAACAGATCAGCCACATGGTCACGATACATTAGAATACTGCAATCGGTTGGACTTTTGATCTCGGTAAAAGCAAGTCCTGTCACCGCTCCGGTATCGTCCGTTACCACATTTGACGTATCGATCCCGTTCCGCTCCAGATAACTGTTGATGAACCTGCCCATCTGGTCATTCGCGATTTTGCCGATAAATGCCGTTTCCATACCGAGCCTGGACATGCCAATCGTGATATTAGCCGGAGATCCGCCCACATATTTCGTAAAGGTCATCGTCTCTTCCATCGGGCGATTGATCTCATTGGCATTCAAGTCGATGCACAGACGGCCAATCGCGGTGAAATCCATCTTCCTGGAATCAGGAAAGGATACGTAAGTCATTGTATTTGAACCCCTTTCTGTGATGGGATTTTGAATGATACATTCATCAAACTCACACTCATAATCTGGTTTACCTCATGGTATGGTTCTCTCCCGATTGCCATGACTTTATCAGCTGTGCTGGTATAAGGACTCCATATATTGCAACGATCGCCGCGCATACTCATACGGATTATGAATCGCAGGGTCCTGTTCCCCTTCAAGCATCGCCCAGCCATCATACCCCCGTGTGACTAACTCCTGCAGAATCGGTGCAAAATCAATACATCCATCTCCGGGAACCGTAAAAACCCCTTTACGAATACAGCCCACAAAATCAGACTGTTCCGCCCGTGCTTCTTCCAGCACTTGAGGACGGATATCCTTCAGATGAATATAGGCAATCCGGTCATAATGCTTGCGTAGGAGAGCTAACGGGTCGGCTCCGCCGTAGTAAGCATGACCTGTGTCATAGAGCAAATAAACAAGAGATGGGTCAGTCAGTTCCATCAATTTATCGATCTCATCCGGCTGCTCAACAACGGTGCCGCCATGATGATGGTACGTCAGCTTCAACCCGTGCTCACGGGCGATGGCACCTGCTTCGTTCAGCCCCTTAGCAAGGATGTGCCATTCCGATTCACTGAGTCTCAGCACTTCTTTTTCATGCGGTGTCCGCCTTGGATCGAAATGCAGGGAGCCACCTACTTCCGCCGTGCTAATCACCGTGCTGCCCATCGATTGCAGGAACTCCGCGTGTCTGCGATAGCTGTCCAGCTCAGACTGACGATACGCCGGGTCAGAGAACAATACCGATTTCCACTGGGAAACGAGGCGTATATTGCGCTTGCCCAGCTCCTCCCGCAATGTGTCTGGATCCGTGGGATATTTGCGTCCCATCTCCGTACCTGTCAGGCCAAGTCGCTGAATGTCATCCAGAATCTGTTTACATGTTGTTGCATCACCATGCTCCTTTACATCCTCTCCGACCCAGTTGATCGGATGAATCCCGAGCTGAAATGGCAGCTTGTTCATAGCTCCACGTCTCCTTTTATGGTTCAACATTTTTGCATCATTCGATTTAACGCGCGCATTGCCATCTATATCATGCTGATTGAAAGTCACTCTTTGGATTGATGATATGCTCAATTAAATGAGTCTAGCTTTGGCACGGTTTGCCTGCATCGCGTGATGAGCCGTTACCACCTTTTCCTCGTTGGATACTTCTGGAACGCCTACATTCCACCAGGACTCATATCCGCCTGCATTGGTTCCGGGCACGACTGGAATTTCGATTAGTGTAGTCACGGTCTCATTCCGTGCATCTCTGATCGCCTGCTCTAATTGTTCTGTCGTCTCTGCCCTATAGGCTTTGGCTCCAAGGCTGCGGGCATGGGCTGCAAAATCCATAGGCATGTAATCCCCGGTCAGTCGTCCGCTCTCCGCTTCCCGATAACGAAACTCATTGCCGAAACCGTCACTTCCGTGCTCCCGTTGCAAATTGTGAATACACTGAAATCCATTGTTATTGAATAGTAAAATGGTCATCTTCTTCTGTTCCTGCAAGCTCGTCACCAGTTCAGAATGCAGCATCAGGTAACTACCGTCACCCACCATGGCATACACTTCACGATCCGGCTCGGCAAGAGCTGCCCCGAATGCCCCGCTCACCTCATAGCCCATACAGGAGAAGCCATACTCCATGTGGTATGTTTTCGGTGCAGACGCGCGCCACAGACGGTGCAAGTCTCCAGGCAAACTTCCCGCCGCGCACACAATGACGGAAGAAGGGTCAATGCTCCGATTAATAATACCGACCGCGGTCGTCTGTGCCAGTCCTGCCTCATGTTGCAGTCCATAGAGTCGATTCACCTCATCGTTCCATTCATCCCGCAGATCGGCGATCTCGGATGTTCCGTATCCACTGTGGTACTGCCGTCCCTGTAAAGCCGTTTGCAGAGCTTGCAGACCTTCCCGTGCATCAGCCAAAATCGCTTCCCCACCCAATTTGGCGGCATCCATGCCGTTCAGGTTAATATTGATGAAAGCCACTTCGGGATGCTGAAAAGCAGACCGGGACGCCGTCGTAAAATCCGAGAACCGAGTGCCGACGCCGATTACCACATCTGCTTCCCTGGCAAGCCTGTTGGCAGCCAGCGAGCCGGTAACACCGATGGCTCCCACATTAAGTGGGTGGTCCCACGCCAGGGCACTTTTGCCAGCCTGCGTCTCGGCAACCGGAATGCCAAATGCCTCGGCGAATTCAGCCAGCTGTGTGGATGCCTCGGCATACAACACGCCGCCGCCTGCTACGATCAGCGGCTTCCTGCCACGGGCAATCTGCTGCGTTGCCCGTTCAATTGCCGCCTGGACCGGTGGACGACGGTCCAGGTAATGCACCTTGCGGGCGAAGAACGATTCAGGGTAATCGTACGCCTCTGCCTGCACATCCTGCGGCAGCGCCAGCGTTACCGCGCCCGTCTCCGCCGGGTCCATCAGCACGCGCATCGCCTGCGTGGCAGCAATCATCAGCTGTTCGGGACGTACGATGCGATCCCAGTATTTACTGACCGCTTTGAACGGATCAGTGGCTGAAATGGTATAATCGCCGCTTACCTCCAGTTGTTGCAGCACGGGATCGGGCTCACGTGTGGCAAAGTTATCACCCGGAAGCAGTAAAACAGGAATCCGATTGACCGTCGCGGTTGCCGCTGCGGTAATCATGTTCAGTGCACCTGGTCCGATGGATGTCGTGCAGGCATAAATCTGTCTACGGTTCTTCTGCTTGGCATAGGCCGCTGCCGTATGTACCATGCCTTGTTCATTTTTACCCTGCATATACGTTAGACTTCCAGGACTACGCTCCAGTGCCTCTCCAATACCAGTTACGTTGCCGTGACCAAAAATGCCGATAACGCCTTTCACAAACTTGGTTTCTACCCCATCAACGGAAATATATTGCTGATCCAGATATCGGAGCAGTGCCTGAGCCATCGTCAGTCTAATGGTTGTCATGGAATGATCATCTCCCTTCCCTTTAGGGGTTAAGCGCTTAATCTACGTTAAGTTTAAGCGCCTTACCCCTAAAGGTTAAGCGCTTAATTGATATAGTATTACAGGCTGAAGGATTAGGCAAGATATTTTTGTAAGCGTTTTACAAAACGGCAAATAAACATAGCTTTATCACTGTGGTATTGTGTATTATCCCACTGTTAATAAAGCTATGATCCGATAAGTTAATAGTATTGGAGTGAATGTTCAGAGAGCAATGGAAACGTTAAAAAATGCAAAAAAAAGAGATGGCAGAAACCATCTCTTTTTTTTACACTTCTATAAAGCGGGTGATGGGAATCGAACCCACGCTATTAGCTTGGAAGGCTAAAGTTCTACCATTGAACTACACCCGCATGTAAAAATCGGGATGACACGATTTGAACATGCGACCCCCTGGTCCCAAACCAGGTGCTCTACCAAGCTGAGCTACATCCCGTTATCTATACCGGCGAGAGGACTCGAACCTCCACGGTTTCCCACTCGATTTTGAGTCGAGCGCGTCTGCCATTCCGCCACGCCGGCATATGAAGTTATAATGGCGCGCCCTGAGAGATTCGAACTCCCGGCCTTTTGATTCGTAGTCAAACGCTCTATCCAGCTGAGCTAAGGGCGCAAAATATTGGAGCGGACGACGGGAATCGAACCCGCGACCCTCGCCTTGGCAAGGCGATGCTCTACCGCTGAGCCACGTCCGCTTATAAAGGATGCGCGTGGAGGGACTTGAACCCCCACGTCAAAGACGCTAGATCCTAAGTCTAGTGCGTCTGCCAATTCCGCCACACGCGCATATAATGGTGAGTCATGAAGGGCTCGAACCTTCGACACCCTGATTAAAAGTCAGGTGCTCTACCAACTGAGCTAATGACTCAAAAAACTGGTGGAGGATGATGGATTCGAACCACCGAACCCGTACGGGAGCAGATTTACAGTCTGATGCGTTTGGCCGCTTCGCTAATCCTCCAGGATTACATGGTGCCGGCGAGAGGACTTGAACCCCCAACCTACTGATTACAAGTCAGTTGCTCTACCAGTTGAGCTACACCGGCATATTAAGTTGTGATAAATGGTGGCTCGGGACGGAATCGAACCGCCGACACGAGGATTTTCAGTCCTCTGCTCTACCGACTGAGCTACCGAGCCACAATAAAGTTTAATCTTGATACGTTGCACTTTATCTAAGGCGTTCGGTGCCATATAGCAGATTAAGTGAACAACTTCCTCATGTAAAGATTAAAATGGCGGAACCGACGGGATACTCTCACTTCGTTCGAGACTGCGAAGCTGATGCTCTCGAAGTGAATACTCCGACGAACCCAAAAACGGATTCTCATCCCTGAAGCAAAATCAAGATGGCGGAACCGACGGGATTCGAACCCGCGATCTCCTGCGTGACAGGCAGGCATGTTAGGCCAACTACACCACGGTTCCATATCACTTTCTTCAGAGAAAGTATAATTGCGGGGGCAGGATTTGAACCTGCGGCCTTCGGGTTATGAGCCCGACGAGCTACCGGGCTGCTCCACCCCGCGTCGTTATTCAGAAAATGATATGGTGGAGGCTGAGGGGTTCGAACCCCCGACCCTCTGCTTGTAAGGCAGATGCTCTCCCAGCTGAGCTAAGCCTCCATATATATGACCCGTAGGGGATACTCTCACTTCGTTCGAGACTGCGAAGCCATTGCTAACGAAGTTTATCCTCCGACGAACCTTTGGGATTCTCATCCCTTTTTTAAGCTAATAAATATAGCTATGACCCGTAGGGGATTCGAACCCCTGTTACCTCCGTGAAAGGGAGGTGTCTTAACCCCTTGACCAACGGGCCTTAATGGCTCCCCGAACAGGACTCGAACCTGTGACAACTCGATTAACAGTCGAGTGCTCTACCAACTGAGCTATCAGGGAATGGTGGAGCCAAGCGGGATCGAACCGCTGACCTCCTGCTTGCAAGGCAGGCGCTCTCCCAGCTGAGCTATGGCCCCATACACTTTAGTATATCTGGTATTACTATGGGCCCTGGTGGACTCGAACCACCGGCCTCACCCTTATCAGAGGTGCGCTCTAACCAACTGAGCTAAGGGCCCCTATGAAAAACCGAAAAAAAATACCCCAAAGGGGTTTCGCTTGGCGGCGTCCTACTCTCCCAGGACCCTGCGGTCCAAGTACCATCGGCGCTAGAGGGCTTAACGGTCGTGTTCGGGATGGGTACGTGTGGAACCCCTCCGCCATCGCCACCAAACGCATAGCTTAGCTTACATCTCAGAGTTTATTCTCTGAAAACTAGATCCGAAACGAAATGTGCGATTTACAACTTGCATATTGGATAAGCCCTCGACCGATTAGTACTGGTCAGCTCCATGCATTGCTGCACTTCCACCCCCAGCCTATCTACCTCGTCGTCTTCAAGGGGTCTTACATACTGGGAAATCTCATCTTGAGGGGGGCTTCACGCTTAGATGCTTTCAGCGCTTATCCCTTCCGTACATAGCTACCCAGCGGTGCTCCTGGCGGAACAACTGGTACACCAGCGGTACGTCCATCCCGGTCCTCTCGTACTAAGGACAGCTCCTCTCAAATTTCCTACGCCCACGACAGATAGGGACCGAACTGTCTCACGACGTTCTGAACCCAGCTCGCGTACCGCTTTAATGGGCGAACAGCCCAACCCTTGGGACCTACTTCAGCCCCAGGATGCGATGAGCCGACATCGAGGTGCCAAACCTCCCCGTCGATGTGGACTCTTGGGGGAGATAAGCCTGTTATCCCCAGGGTAGCTTTTATCCGTTGAGCGATGGCCCTTCCATGCGGTACCACCGGATCACTAAGCCCGACTTTCGTCCCTGCTCGACTTGTAGGTCTCGCAGTCAAGCTCCCTTATGCCTTTGCACTCTTCGAATGATTTCCAACCATTCTGAGGGAACCTTTGGGCGCCTCCGTTACTCTTTAGGAGGCGACCGCCCCAGTCAAACTGCCCACCTGACACTGTCCCCGCACCGGATTACGGTACCAGGTTAGAACCTAGATACGATCAGGGTGGTATCCCAACGGTGCCTCCACGCAAGCTGGCGCTCACGTTTCAAAGGCTCCCACCTATCCTGTACAGATCGTACCCAAATTCAATATCAAGCTGCAGTAAAGCTCCATGGGGTCTTTCCGTCTTGTCGCGGGTAACCTGCATCTTCACAGGTATTAAAATTTCACCGGATCTCTCGTTGAGACAGCGCCCAAGTCGTTACGCCATTCGTGCGGGTCAGAATTTACCTGACAAGGAATTTCGCTACCTTAGGACCGTTATAGTTACGGCCGCCGTTTACTGGGGCTTCGGTTCACAGCTTCGGATTGCTCCTAACCGCTCCCCTTAACCTTCCAGCACCGGGCAGGCGTCAGCCCGTATACTTCGCCTTACGGCTTCGCACAGACCTGTGTTTTTGCTAAACAGTCGCTTGGGCCTTTTCACTGCGGCCCCCTCGTGCTATTCACACTACCGGGGCACCCCTTCTCCCGAAGTTACGGGGTCATTTTGCCGAGTTCCTTAACGAGAGTTCTTCCGCGCGCCTTAGAATTCTCTTCTCGCCTACCTGTGTCGGTTTGCGGTACGGGCACCATCACCTGGCTAGAGGCTTTTCTTGGCAGTGTGAGATCATGACCTTCGCTACTATAATTTTCGCTCCCCATCACAGTCCAGCCTTACGATGTGCGGATTTGCCTACACATCAGCCTCACTGCTTAGACGGACATCCATCAGTCCGCGTCACTACCCTGCTGCGTCCCCCCATTGCTCATAACGGCTTACGGTGGTACAGGAATTTCGACCTGTTGTCCTTCGACTACGCCTTTCGGCCTCGCCTTAGGTCCCGACTTACCCTGAGCGGACGAGCCTTCCTCAGGAACCCTTAGGCTTTCGGCGGATCAGATTCTCACTGATCTTTTCGTTACTCATACCGGCATTCTCACTTGTATAATGTCCAGCGCTCCTTACGGTACACCTTCAACCCTTATACAACGCTCCCCTACCCCTGATGCAAAGCATCAAGCCATAGCTTCGGTGGTGTGTTTAGCCCCGTTACATTTTCGGCGCAGAGTCACTCGACCAGTGAGCTATTACGCACTCTTTCAATGGTGGCTGCTTCTAAGCCAACATCCTGGTTGTCTGTGCAACTCCACATCCTTTCCCACTTAACACACACTTGGGGACCTTAGCTGATGGTCTGGGCTGTTTCCCTTTTGACAATGGATCTTAGCACTCACTGTCTGACTCCCGGAAGTAAGTCTATGGCATTCGGAGTTTGACTGAGCTTGGTAACCCTTGCGGGCCCCGCACCCAATCAGTGCTCTACCTCCACGACTCTGTTTTCCGAGGCTAGCCCTAAAGCTATTTCGGGGAGAACCAGCTATCTCCGAGTTCGATTGGAATTTCTCCGCTACCCCCACCTCATCCCCGCATTTTTCAACATGCGTGGGTTCGGGCCTCCAGTGCGTGTTACCGCACCTTCACCCTGGACAGGGGTAGATCACCCGGTTTCGGGTCTACGTCCACGTACTCAATCGCCCTATTCAGACTCGCTTTCGCTGCGGCTCCGGCTCTTCACCTTAACCTTGCACGGGAACGTAACTCGCCGGTTCATTCTACAAAAGGCACGCCATCACCCCTAAAACGGGCTCTGACTTTTTGTAAGCACACGGTTTCAGGTTCTATTTCACTCCCCTTCCGGGGTGCTTTTCACCTTTCCCTCACGGTACTGCTTCACTATCGGTCGCTAGGAAGTATTTAGCCTTGGCAGATGGTCCTGCCGGATTCATACGGGGTTTCACGTGCCCCGCACTACTCGGGATACATCTCGGAGGGAACAGACTTTCAAGTACAGGGCTTTTACCTTCTTTGGCGGGCCTTTCCAGACCTCTTCGCTTAACCGGTTCCTTTGTAACTCCATGTGAGACGTCCCACAACCCCAAAGAGCAAGCTCTCTGGTTTGGGCTTCTCCGCGTTCGCTCGCCGCTACTGACGGAATCACTATTGTTTTCTCTTCCTCAAGGTACTTAGATGTTTCAGTTCCCTTGGTATGCCTCTACATAACCTATGTATTCAGTTATGAGTAACTGGAAATTACCCCAGCTGGGTTTCCCCATTCGGACACCCCCGGATCAAAGCTTGCTTACAGCTCCCCGAGGCAGTTTCGTTGTTCGCCACGTCCTTCATCGGCTCCTAGCGCCTAGGCATCCTCCGTGTGCTCTTAGTAGCTTAACCATATTTGCTCCGGTTTCGACTGCTCGCTTCCCTTGTTTTGCTTGCGCAAAGCCAAAAGTCGCTCTCATTCGATACCATCGCAATGCAGTTTTCACTATTTATTGAAACTTGTTTAACACAAGTTCAGCTTAAAAAGGAATGTTCTAAATCGCAAAATTTCGTTTCGATATCTAGTTTTCAAAGAACAAGCTCCATGCAAAAGCAAGCTGTTTGAGAGTTTGAGCTCTCAAAACTGAGCAACGAGTGAGTAAGTTTTGCAGCTAAGCTGCATATTTGAATGTTTCCACGCGGGAAACGATTCTCCATAGAAAGGAGGTGATCCAGCCGCACCTTCCGATACGGCTACCTTGTTACGACTTCACCCCAATCATCTATCCCACCTTCGGCGGCTGGCTCCTTGCGGTTACCCCACCGACTTCGGGTGTTATAAACTCTCGTGGTGTGACGGGCGGTGTGTACAAGACCCGGGAACGTATTCACCGCGGCATGCTGATCCGCGATTACTAGCAATTCCGACTTCATGCAGGCGAGTTGCAGCCTGCAATCCGAACTGAGACCGGCTTTTTAGGATTCGTTCCACCTCGCGGCTTCACAGCCCGTTGTACCGGCCATTGTAGTACGTGTGTAGCCCAGGTCATAAGGGGCATGATGATTTGACGTCATCCCCACCTTCCTCCGGTTTGTCACCGGCAGTCACCTTAGAGTGCCCATCCGAAATGCTGGCAACTAAGATCAAGGGTTGCGCTCGTTGCGGGACTTAACCCAACATCTCACGACACGAGCTGACGACAACCATGCACCACCTGTCTCCTCTGTCCCGAAGGAAAGGTACATCTCTGTACCGGTCAGAGGGATGTCAAGACCTGGTAAGGTTCTTCGCGTTGCTTCGAATTAAACCACATACTCCACTGCTTGTGCGGGTCCCCGTCAATTCCTTTGAGTTTCAGTCTTGCGACCGTACTCCCCAGGCGGAGTGCTTAATGTGTTAACTTCGGCACCAAGGGTATCGAAACCCCTAACACCTAGCACTCATCGTTTACGGCGTGGACTACCAGGGTATCTAATCCTGTTTGCTCCCCACGCTTTCGCGCCTCAGCGTCAGTTACAGCCCAGAGAGTCGCCTTCGCCACTGGTGTTCCTCCACATATCTACGCATTTCACCGCTACACGTGGAATTCCACTCTCCTCTTCTGCACTCAAGTCACCCAGTTTCCAGTGCGATCCGGGGTTGAGCCCCGGGATTAAACACCAGACTTAAATGACCGCCTGCGCGCGCTTTACGCCCAATAATTCCGGACAACGCTTGCCCCCTACGTATTACCGCGGCTGCTGGCACGTAGTTAGCCGGGGCTTTCTTCTCAGGTACCGTCACCTTGAGAGCAGTTACTCTCCCAAGCGTTCTTCCCTGGCAACAGAGCTTTACGATCCGAAAACCTTCATCACTCACGCGGCATTGCTCCGTCAGGCTTTCGCCCATTGCGGAAGATTCCCTACTGCTGCCTCCCGTAGGAGTCTGGGCCGTGTCTCAGTCCCAGTGTGGCCGATCACCCTCTCAGGTCGGCTACGCATCGTCGCCTTGGTGAGCCGTTACCCCACCAACTAGCTAATGCGCCGCAGGCCCATCCCCAAGTGACAGATTGCTCCGTCTTTCCAGTTCTCTTCAGGTGAAGAAAACAACTATTCGGTATTAGCTACCGTTTCCGGTAGTTGTCCCAAACTTGAGGGCAGGTTGCCTACGTGTTACTCACCCGTCCGCCGCTAACTATCAGAGAAGCAAGCTTCTCTGATAGTCCGCTCGACTTGCATGTATTAGGCATGCCGCCAGCGTTCGTCCTGAGCCAGGATCAAACTCTCCAATAAAGTATTGAAAAGAGCGATAAGCTCATTTTGAAACTGACGAGATTAAAAATCTCATTTATGCTCCAGTCAATTCAAGCCAAGGCTTGTCTCGAACTTTCGCGTTCATTCTGCAAGCAGAATGTTTACTCACTCGTTGTTCAGTTTTCAAAGATCAAACTTGTTTCATTGCCGTGTGTTGTTCACCTCAGCAACTTTTATATCTTATCACATCCGAACCAACTTTGCAAGCTCTTTTTTAAGTTTCTTTCGAAGCTTATCTCATTCGCTTGCCGCACCGTGTTTCTCGTGTTTTCTTGGCCGGAATTAGAATATACCATGTACAAAAATAAAATGCAACCCTTAATTAATTTTTTTATCTCCGTTTGATGAGGACAATAGACCCGTTATGTTCCCCTTCTTATCATAATCAATCACTGTCTTGCAATCAGACCCCATCTGCTACACTCAATAGATATGACAATGTTAAGTATCATTAACTTATAGAGAAAGGGTAATAGTTAATGTTCATAGTAAACTGAGATTCTATTCGTTTTGAAGAAACAATATTTAGTAGCTCAAGAGATACTTAGTCTTGTATCGCACATATCTATTAGCCTCTATAACAATATATGAAATCAGATTTTAAGAAACTACATCTAATAGATATTAACTCTCTCCATGAGAGAGAAGTAGTTACTCGTGTATCTGTTCTTTCATATAAAAGAATAGTTATTGAATAATAAAAGGAGTGGCGTATATTGCTAGCCAACCTATCACCACCACCTTCTCCCCCTCAGCCCCTGAACCTTCCCATCATAACTGTATCGTAATACCGACCGTCCGCGTGTCGTCGATCCTTTTTCACAGTCCCCTCTATCTCGAAGCCCATTCTTTTGTAAAGATCCATCGCTTTATCGTTCGTCCCCACCACGTTCAAGGTCATCTTCTCAATTCCATTCGTGTCTGCCCAATCTATTGATAGTTCGAGTAGTTTCTTGCCGATCCCGTATCCCCAGAACTCTTTCGCTACACAAACGCCAAATTCAACCTTATGAGAAAATCGCTTTAGATCAACACCTTCACACCTGGAATACCCGACGATTTGTTCCTTTACAATAGTAACGAGAAACAGGTTTCTCTCTTTCTCCGAGTCCAACCGGATTATTTGTTCAAACCCCGCTGGATCAATAAAGCCTTCACCTTGCTCACGATCCATATACTCGGTTTCTCCATCCATCTGTAAACGAAGTGAAGACAATGCCTCAGCATCCTTTTCCATTGCGGACCTAATTGAATAGGTCAATCCTTTTACATTAAACTCCTGTTGATTGATGATCATACGTTGTAATCCGTCCAATCTATTTTATTTTGCTTACCCTATTGATGGCTCTACCCCACCTCAGACGGACTCTTGCCCGTAAGCATCTTGAACACCTGACTGAAATACGTCGCGTTGCGGAACCCAGTCATTTCACTAACCTCGTAGACCATGTAATGCCCTGACTGTAATAGCTCCAACGCACGTTGAATCCGATACCCATTTACATAACTCACAAAGTTCTCTCCGGTCACCCTCTTGAACAGCTGACTCAAATATTTGGGGTGTACAAACAGTCCCTTGGCAATGGCTTCAAAACTAATCTCTTCAGCATAATGCATTTCAACGTACTGTTTTACCTGCTCCACTAATTTATTGCTTTTTTTCTCGCCCATTTCTTTACGTATCTGTTCCATCCAGTTTCGAATAATACCATCCATCCAGCATATCAGATCCTGCATCCCGTATTTCGATTGAATTTCCCGCAAAAAATGGCTCATAGCGAGCGGTGGTGCCAGCATGGGATAATGCCGGTTCCAACTATGAATTAACGTGTCGAACAGACTCACGGCCACAACCTGCACATCCTGAATACTGGTACCACCCCCTTCGTCCAGCAGGTTGCGAAGCCGCACCCATATCTCCTCTGCCAGATCAGTCCTCATATCTGCCCATGACTCACTCCATTGTCGCAGCAATAGCGAGTAATCCGTTGCGCTCGGGGTTAAAGCATCTGATGAATCATATCGATATACGCGGCTCCCGCCCTGAAACTCTGCTTTCTCCAGCGCCTCCCTGCTCTCCAGATAGGAATCCATAACTTCGCATAAGTGACCTTTGGACGTTCCAATACCTGCGCTTATTTCGATCTTGAGGTACGTAAAAATCTGATCAATCATCCGTTCAACAATTGACTCAAATTGTTCTAGCGGGTCCTTCTCGTCAAATAGAAGCAGCACAAACACCTGATCCGAGTAATCCACGATCTCCACCTGGCAGTCGTTTATTTGCGTAGTCTGCTCTTTGACGGTCTCCTGAATAATATCTGCTGCCCCGTACCTTAACAGCTGCCAGTCCCGTTCTTTCATCCTTGTCAGAAATGCAGGCCGATACAACTGCAGACTGATGGCACGCACTTGAGAGGGTATGCGAATACCCACATAATCCATACGCTCCGCAGGTAACTCCTCTTCCCGGTAGCGTGTGGTTAACAGCTCGTGGAGAAACAATTTGCGAAGATAAGGAACCACCCGCCCAATCTCCTGTTTGTACGTCCGCTCCAGCTGCTCACGCCGCTCCCGCACATCCTCTTCCAGTAGCACCTCACGCAGAACAGACTCAATCTCCTCCACTTCCGCAGGCTTTAGCAAAAAATGATTCACGCCCCAGCGCATGGCCGCCCGGGCATTCTCGAATTCGTCATATCCGCTAAGAATGATGATCGGCAGATGGGGATGGTCCCGCCGCAACGCCTGCGTGACCTCAAGTCCTGTCATTCCTGGCAAATAGACGTCCGTCATCACAAGATCGGGGCGCAGCCGATGGAACAGCTCCAGTGCGTCCAAACCATTGGAAGCCGTTCCTGCAATGCGGAGGCCAATGGATGGCCAATCAATATGGTCGGTCAATGCTTTTACAATATGCGGGTCATCGTCTACGAGCATAATGGTTTTCATTCATTTTCACCGCCCAGCCATAAGTTTAATTGTTCTTCCGTCTCAATACGCGGCAGTGTAATGGTCACTTCTATTCCGCCTAATTCACCTGCACATATATCAACGCCGTACCCAGTGCCACAATACAATTGAATGCGTTGATGTACATTTCGTATCCCAATGCCAGTCGTCTCCTCCAACTTCCATCCCTCAGGCAAGCCCTGTCCGTTATCTTTTATGCAAATAATAATTTCGGGTGCGTGTGCAGATTTTCTGGGCGGACGATCATCCATAGATTGGCTGCCTAATCCGGATGAATCAGTTGAGTCGGTGATAAGACTGGTTGATGATTCCTCCACACCAGGTGGATCGTTGCTCTCCGATTCCCGCATATCCACCTGTATGCGAAGTTGTCCTTCCTTCGGATGCCCATGCATGACCGCATTCTCGATAAAGGGCTGCAAAATGATTTTGGGAATGTAACAGCCTCGCACTCTCGGATCAATCTGTTCCTGATAATCAATAGAGAACGGCAGCCGCTCCGACTGAATGCTAACGTAACAACGAGCATGCTCCAACTCATCCCGTACCCGGATGAATAGTCTGCCACCGCTCAATCCGATACGCAGCAGTTTGCTGAGTTGTACAATCATGCGGCTGATGTCCTTGGCCTCATAATCGAGAGCACGCCAGTGGATCATGTCGAGTGTGTTGTAAAGAAAATGCGGTTTGATTTGCGCCTCCAGTAAACCGGTCTGTGCTTCACGCTTCGCTCAGCTCTCTTCCTTGACCTGCTCCATCAACTCCGTCAATTGTGATGCCATATGGTTGAATCCATACGCCAAATGGGCATATTCCTCGGTAAACGAAAGCTGAACCCGGGTATTGAAATCCCCCTTCTCCAGTTGCCTCATCCGCTTGATCAGCTGACGTAAAGGACGAACAATCCGCCAAACGAACAGATACGCGAGTACCGCCGAACATAGTAACCCCAGCACAGCTATTCCAAGGACCTGCCATCCGGCCTGCCTCACAGGAGATAACAGTGTGTGAACAGGGATGGTCTGTACCAGTCGCCACTGAAGCATGGCAGGTCTTGAATACAGAACAAGTTGCGCTCCACCGGGCTTGCCGGAAACCACTTCAAATCCGTCCTCCCTATGTTCAACATGCTCCTGAATCCATGCACTGTCGACGACAGGTTCGCTTTCACCAGCAGCAGATACATTAGCAGATACATTAATAGAAGGAAAATGTTTTGAGGCTCCATTAATTGAGCTCGAATCCTCACCAGAATTCACCTCTAAATTGTCATCGCCCATCTGCATGACGACGTTGCCTGCGGTATCCACCAACAGCACCTGTCCATCCAGCACCATCGGCATATCCGCAAATCTGCGTACAATGTCCGCGCGACTCAGGCGGATGAGCACGTAGGCTACCGTCCCACCCCGGCTGTCAAAGATTCGCTGGGCGTATCCGATTAGCGATTTGCCTGATTCGTTTTCCCGCAGAGGTACCCAAGCCGCATCCGCATGCTCCAGTGCAGCAAACCATGAATCACCGGCAATCGTATCCACTGAATAGATGC
Source organism: Paenibacillus sp. GL_099_B (assembly GCF_057835695.1). NCBI lineage: Bacteria > Bacillati > Bacillota > Bacilli > Caryophanales > Paenibacillaceae > Paenibacillus > Paenibacillus sp. GL_099_B. The sequence continues at coordinate 289,748 of NZ_CM174430.1, read as the reverse complement.
GGTCGGCCATCGTGACAGTGACACCGTTGAAGGCATCCGTATACAGCTCCACTGAGGTAATACCTTCACTGACTACCACCGTATGATCCAATATTTTGGACACCTCACGCCGTTGGTGGATCTGTGTCAGCCTTCCCGTCCCCTTCGTTTCCAGCAGATTCGACAGCTCACGGTTGCTCGCTAAAGAGTAAGCCGTGCCTGTCACACCTGTAATAAAATCAAACCCTCGGCGTGTACTCTCATTCAGAAGAGCAAGTCGTGCTTTGCTGATCTCGGTAAACGTGACGGCAGAGAACGACTGGTATGCCAGCCAGACAATAACCGAGACGAGAAGCAGGTTAAACGCAATAAAGCAAGTCACCATCAACGTGGAGAGCTTGCTTTGTTGCAGCTTATGAGTTAGGAATAACGATAATCTTCGTTTCCGCATGGAATCAACTCGTTTCGTCTTGGAATTACCCTTTGAGCCCAGAGGTTGCGATTCCTTCTACGAAATACTTTTGACACACGATAAATACGATAAAACAAGGCACCAGTGACAGCACTGACATCGCAAACATCGGTCCCCAATCGGATTGGGAACTGGAATCGAGGAACAGGCGTAAGCCTAGCGGCACCGTATATTTGCTGACATCACTCAGATAGATCAACTGGCTGAAGAAGTCATCCCATGTCCACAAAAAGGTAAAGATCATCGTCGTCACCAGCGCCGGAAAGGCCAGCGGAATGATAATTTTGGTGTAAATTCGTACAGGACCACATCCATCAATCGTAGCCGCTTCATCCAGCTCTTTGGGCAATCCCCGGAAGAACTGGACCATCAGGAAAATGAAGAAGGCATCGGTCGCCAGCCATTTCGGCACTACAAGCGGCAGATACGTATTCACCCATTCCAGATGGTTAAACAGAATATATTGAGGAATCAGCGTCACATGGTGTGGCAGCATGATCGTCATCAGCATTAAGCCAAAGCAAATCGCTTTGAACCGAAAATTCAATCTGGCAAAGGCATACGCCGCCATCGAGCAAGAGATAACATTGCCAAGCACAGAGCCCAGCGACAGGACGACCGAGTTGGTCAAAAAACGGGAGAAGGGATTGCCCTGAATCCCCGTCCAGCCATTGATGTAATTTTGCCAATTCCATGCTTGCGGCCAGAACCAGGTCTCGGTGAAAATCATATGTCCCGGTTTGAATGAACTACCCAGCATCCAGAGCACCGGGTACAGCATGACAAAGGCAATGACCGAGATCAGTACATGTTTGGCGACTACCCACGCAGCAGAGTTTCGTTGTCCAATCATGATTTTCCACCATCCTCATAGTGCACCCACAGCTTGCTGCTGCGGAATACCAGCAATGTAAAGACACCGATCAGAATCACCAGCACCCAGGCCATCGCGGACGCATAACCCATCTGGAAGAACGAGAACCCTTTTTTGTACAGGTATAAAGAGTACATTAATGTTGAATTGACTGGCCCCCCGCTGCCGTTACTGATGACAAAAGCCTGAGTAAATGACTGGAAGGAGGTAATCAGCTGCATCACGAGATTGAAAAAGATAACCGGCGACAGAATCGGCAGTGTGATATAAAAGAATCTCCGGAGTGGGCCTGCTCCATCAACGGCGGAAGCTTCGTCATACTCAGGTGGAATCTGTTTCAAGCCTGCCAGGAAAATAATCATCGACGATCCGAACTGCCATACGGACAGCAGTACGATCGAATACAGGGCATATTTCGGGTTGGCTACCCAATCGGGTGCCTTAATGCCGATCATGGCAAGCACCCCATTGAGCAGTCCGTCACCGCCCAGCATTTTGCGCCACAGCATCGCAATCGCCACACTTCCCCCAAGCAGGGTTGGGATGTAATACACCGTTCTGTAAATGCCAAGCCCACGAATGCCTTTGTTCAACAGCATCGCCACCAGCAGGGCAAAAATCAGCTTGATCGGTACGGAGACAGCGACATACGTAAATGTGACTTTGAGCGATTGGATAAACAGTTTATCCGATGTAAACATCGTGGTGTAGTTATCCAGACCGACCCAGGAAGGGGCGGCCAGGATACTGTAGTCTGTGAACGAAATGTATAAAGAAACGAGCATCGGCCCAAGTGTCAGAAATAATAAACCAACCAGCCATGGGGCCAGGAAAAGAAGCGCTGCTCCATTATGGGCATATCTCCGTTTCACCCGCCGGGCTGTCACACGCTCGGTTCGTGCTTGACTGACCTGTGTTGTACTCATCTTCGCAACCTCCCCGCGGAATATGAAGTCTGGAACCGTTCAAGTGTTATTGACTTGATGCAAGTGTCGCCTTGGCCCCTTCAATGAACTGGGCAATCACATCCGGTGTGTTGTCTTGACCAAAGGCAATCTGCTCGCTTGCACTCTTGAAGCTGGTATCCACTTCGGAAAATCCTTGCGGGTATGGCGGATCAATTTCACTGGAGTTTTTCGATACCACATCGATAAATTGGAAGATAGCTTGCTCCGCTTCTGGCAGTGTAGGCTGCATCTTCTCACGGATACTGGCATTGACGGGTACTCCGCGTTCCGAGCCGAGAATGGCGGTAGCTTCGGGATCATTTACCATGAAGTCGATAAACATTGCCACTTCCTTCGGATGTTTCGTTTTGGCATAACCGGACAGGAACTGGCCTGCTTTCAGGTATTCACCGATTTGCTTTTCACCCACACCGTGCGGAAGTACTTGTATTCCAAGCTTATGATCCTGGTTTTTGTTAACCTGCTGGAACGTCAGCAATTGGTTAGACCAGGCAAAGTCCATGGCAGCTGTACCAAGCGAGATCGGGCGTGTCTCCAGTGCATTCGTAGTGGAAGCCGTCACTTCTGCAGAGGTAGCACCCCCGTTCTCACGAAGCGCCCCCCACATGTCAAACCATTGCTGAAGCTCCTCGCTGGTCGCTGTCAATGTCCCGCCATCAAATAGTCCCTTGCCTGTTTGCCGGATAAATACCTCAAACATGTTGGTGGTTCCCGATACATCCGCCGAACCGTAGAAACCGTCACCCTTCTCTGCTGCAATCTTGGCAGCTACGTCACTAAAATCCTTCCACGTCCAGCTTTCCTGCGGCTCCTCGATCCCGAGCTCCTTGAATACGGTGGCATCATAGATGACACCTGGCGCATTTACACCCAATGTAATGGCGTATAATTTATCGTCAATCGATCCGGCTTTGAGCATACTCTTGTCATGGTCCTCTGTGCGCAGCTCTTTGCTCTCTGCGTATGGGGTCAGGTCAAGCAATGCACCACGTCGGGCAAAGTCGGTTAGAAAAGCGTAATCCATCTGTATGATATCCGGTGCATTTGAACCGGCTACCTGTGTGGTCAGCTTGTCAAAGTATCCGTCCCAACCGGAATATTCCGGCTTGATGGTAATGCCAGGGTGCTTCTCTTCAAATAGCTTAATCACTTTGGTCGTAAGATCGTGTCTAGTCTGTGATCCCCACCAGGTCATACGAAGTTCAATATTTCCAGAAGCGCCCTCTTCTTCCCCTTCATTGGTTGAAGCAGACGGTGCTGATGACCCTCCGGAACAGGCTGTAGCGAACATTAACAGGGATAGGCAGAACAGAGTTACCCACTTTTTGGTATTCAACATGAATGAATTTCCTCCCCTTTTGCTTTTATGGAATCGCTTACAAAAGCTATTGTAACGGCCTATGGCTGCTCATGACATAAACAAAAGTAAGCTTTCCTGTCAAAAAAGTAAGGGGTTGGGACAAATGTCCATTCATTTAAGATCGATATTCGTAGTGATTAAATAACCACCTGGAATGATGCTCCCGGTGGTTATTCATATATACAGCATTCTTTGTGCAGCGCACCATGCTTCGCTCCATCTCAACGTTGGTCACCCACATGTGATTAATGAAACGTTCAAGTAGATATGGATTGCGTCACAGCAGTTGATGACACCTTAGGCTGGGCCAGATGTTTCTTCATCTTCGCCACTTCAGTTCCTGCCAGCATCATAATGCCAATACCGTGATTGTCATTCGTTACCGTGAGCAGATCCTTATTATAATATTCTGCGGTAAAGGCATATCTCGAGCCACTGCATACACCCTGTACATTGCCCTGACGGTCAATCGCTTTACGAGTTAATCCGTTCCATGCCCGCTCAGCCGCTTCAATGTAACGGGCAGGTTGATATAACCAACCAAAACGTACTCCCCGTGCAAAACCATAAGCAAACATCGCTGTACAGGAGGCTTCCTGGTATGTTTCCGAATCATTCAATACCTGATGCCACAATCCGCCCTCTCCTTGCAGAGCTGCATATCCTTCACACAATTCATTGAAGAAGGCAATTAAAGCCGGGCGCTCCGGGTGCTCTGTCGGCAAAGCTTCCAATACCTCAGACAGCGAAAAGAGCGTCCATCCATTACCCCGTCCCCACGGAATCTGTGTCGCCTGTCCATATTTGAAATCGTATACGTGGGACATGATCTTGAATTCAGGCATATACAGATACTTCCGATACAATAAAAATTGTCTGGCGGCTTCGTCCAGTGCTGAATTATTCCCCGTCAGTCGGGAATACCGTACAAGAAACGGTGTGCTCATATAAAGGTCGTCTGCCCACATCGTATTCTCGGCAAATTCACCGATACACTCACGGTAAAATGCACCGTCCTCCTGTCGTTCCAACCGAGTCAGCATAAAATCTGCAATCCGTTCGGCAATCGGCAAGAACGTCGGCTCCTGACATTCGGAATAGGCCTCCAGCATCGCGGAGCCAAAGGAGCCGCAGTTATCCAGCATTTTCATCATAACCAGCTGCTGGTTAACCGCTGGGAAACCATACTGCTCCCGATCCCATAATGAGTACTCATCCATACGGGTACACGCCTGCACATGTTCTGACGCATAGCGCGTAATATCAGGCCGCTGCAAATAACGTCCAGTCTGCAACAGACCATACACGGTGACACCTAATGGATAATCCCAGCGACCATAGTTGGTCACACTGCCTACTGTCCATTTGTTACTGAGCATTGCATTTTCATAATAAGGACGTATCCACGCATCTGGTCTGTCCAGTCGCCAATATATGCGTTCCTTACGTGCCTGTTGGCTTCTCGTTTCCTCTGGGTTATCGTTCAATACATTTCCTTTAAACACCCGATCAGTGCGCATTAGATCCTGCAAATCAGGTTCTACGTCCTCCGATTCAAAAGGTCCTAGAAATAACCATGATCCTCCAGAAGCTCCGTGCACACGCTGGGGAAGCTCCAGTTCCAGTTGCTCTCCATTCACCGTTGCATTTATTACAAAATTCCATGGCTCAGCCGTATCGCTACATTCACTGCGAATCAACAGGTCATTCCGTCCAAAAGATGCGGGTATGTTCACCACGAACGGACCCGCTTCCTTCAATTGCACTGCCGATACACCGTTCAGCCATATATTCAGTGGTCCGGAAGATTGACCAGACAAACGGATCGGGCAATCAATTGAATCCCTGTTGATTAACCGTGTCCACGCATAGACTTGCTGACCAGGAAGATGTCCGTATATTCTCTCCAGGGATGGTTGCGTCTGTTTCTCCTCTGACCATTGTGCATCAGGCAACCAATCCAGTCTGTGATCCTCTTCTGACCCAAGCAGATTCCATTCCGGATGATTCTCCTCCGAACTTATCGGTTTGGAATACACCCATCCGGCCTGTCCCTGTCTCTCCTGGAAAGGAGCGAGCACATTCAGAATACGCACTTTCCCCTCGTCCGAGCCAAACTGGCATCCAAAGCCTGCAGGTGTATACTTCATCTCCAGCAACAACGTATTCCATCCCGGCTTAATGTCGATTCCCAGTTTCACAGTCGCGTCCAGGTTGACCTCATCCATGACCGTGGAGCGATATACCAATTGCTCGTTAAAATAGAAACGAACCGGTCCATAACAGCGGACCAGCACATCCAGATTTCGATCCTCATCCCCCCAGACCAGCGCTGCGGCATAGGAAATCTGACCTTTATGTGAATCAGGAAAACGTTTACTCAAATTCAGATCATACAGACCCTTCTCATTTTGCAAAATACCAGACTTCTGAAATACCCGATATACAAAATCACCCTGCGCGTTGGCGCCGATATACCTCTCTGCCAGCACCTTCAACACCATATCCTGATCTTCTCCGAATCGATAATACATGCTCTGCGGTTCACTGAAATATGTTGTCATTGAATGCCCACATTCCTCTCCCGATGGAATACATAGGTATAGCGCTTAACCTTTGTGAGAAAATCCCTTCTTACCGAAAGGTGATGATCTCGTTTATCTCTGGAACAGCCGAATAATAAACCAAGTATAACTGACCCGCTTCCCGGTGGCTACAGATTTTTGTTTACGCTTACAAATAAATAATTGTATTTTCAGTCTGACGATAAGACAAAACAACGAACTACATAGTTGTAGTCCGTCCCATGTATATTAAAATTATCCGAAGATGTCAAATTTAACGAATAGCTTCTCTGTTTCTTCATATACAGATTTGGCTAATCCTTCGCCGTCAGCATCTACGCGAATGATTAAATCATATTGACCTCTTGTCTCATTCATCTTATTTCCCAATTGCAAAATAATAGGTGTGCCGGGTTCTACATTTACTTTAAGCTTAAGCGTATGACCATCATTACTGATCTGACTGCTATCTATTGTATAATTCTCACCATCAATTTGGTAAAAATCATCTAATCTAAACTGGAACGCATCGGTCCAATACTCGATGGTGCCATCCACAAATTCTTCCCCTACATCGTAGTTTAGAGAAAATGGATTATTTCCATATTGAACTTGAAGATACTTTGTTTTAGAGTTGCTTGAGTCGAAGCCAAACTTACTGGAACCTATAGTCGGCACGTCTACTGGCATTTCTCCGTTTACAAGCGTAAAAGTAAATACATGCGCCGCATCTTTAGGAGACTCATTACCTGCTGAATCCTTGGCGGTAACCACAAATTTGTAGTCTCCCGGAATCAAATTTAGCAACTTTGTAAGTGCAAGAGAACCGTCAGCTTTACTTCTGGCAAGGGAAATCTCTCCACCCAGCTCTCCTTCATCCACGACTCCATTCGTATTCGCATCGGTCCATCTATAGAAAGTTACAACAGCTCCTTCTTCACTGACTGCTCCAGGATCCCCCTGAACTTGATCCCAGGTTCCGCTGTAATTATCAATAATACTAAATTTACTTATATCCACCGTTGGTGCTGTTGTATCCGCAGGCACAGATGGACTCGTACTTCCGCCACCACTTCCATTCGATGAGGACCCGCCATTATTCGAACTGGTAGATGGAGTCGGAGTAGGCACGGGCGTTGGTGTTACCTCTGGTGTTGGCGTCGGCACTGGTTCAGGTTGCGGATCTGGTTGCGGATCTGGTGTTTCCTTTATCGTTTGCAGCAATCGGGAAGCCGTCAGTGCCGCAGCTTGACGATCGGCTTGCAACACGGGTTTAAACATGTTGTTTTGATCACCGATAATGTATCCAGCTTCGAGCGCCGCTCCAACCGCATCTTTTGCATATTCCCAGATGGTTGCACTATCCTTGAACGTTAACGAAGCAGCTTTGCCCGTTACGTCTGTTCCCTTCGCTCTCATCAGGGTTACGACCATATCCTGTCTGGATAATGTCTGACCGCTCCCAAATTTCCCGCTTCCCATGCCTTTAAATATACCTGCTTGATATACCGCTTCAACAGAAGCATACGCATAGCTGGTCACAGGTATATCTATAAATGTCGGATTGGATGGGACGTTATTGGTTACATCCAGCTTTAACGTCTTGGCAATCAGGATGGCAAAATCCTGTCTGGTGATCATACCGGACGGATTAAATCGACCATCACTGAATCCGGCAATAATTCCTTCGTTTTGCAACTCTACAATGGCATTCTTGGCGTAAGATTTATCGATATCGGTAAATGATACTGCGGCGTTAGCCTGTGTCGTCCAAAAAGGTGTTGTCAACAAGGATGCCGCGAGAATCGAGCTGATGAAATGGTTTTTTTTCAAAAGAATGCTCCTCCAGTATGAAGTATATTCGTGTCATTCCAACGCAAAATCCAATGGAGGATCTTCCTTAAATAATATGGACATGTACGATATTCCCATTATATAGAGAGGCTCTGAACCGATTCTGAACAAATCGCCTTATCTCGACAAATTGTTGAGCAAAGGTTTAAAAATAAAAAACCTCCGACTGCACTTTCCTTATAAGGAAGTGAGCGGAGGCTTTCGTTTCATTTTGATAAAAATCGTGAACTAGGTTGACCTAATGTTAAATTTCCACAGCTACGCCGTAATGGTCAGAGACCACAGGGCCGTTCTTACCGTTGAGAACTACCGTCGAAGACTTCGCCTGTAACGGACGATTCGAGAAAATATAATCAATACGCAGATCGCGTTTGTTATCCGCCCAGCCGGCAATGGCTTTGACCACGGTTGCACCGTCATCCTTTTGCACAGCTGTCGTGTACAGGTCATTCCAGCCCTTGCTCATCATATAATCGTAGCCTTCCCCACGTACTTCTGCGACATTATTGAAATCCCCCATAATATACAGCGGCTGGTCCATATATGGAGCAAGCTTGCTCTCGGTCAGTTCCCACTGCCCCTTGAAAGGCTCTTGTTCATCATCCCACCAATTATAGTGTCCATTCACAAACCAGGTTGCTTCACCTTGTACTTCAGTCTGAACACCTACAATTTTGCGTGTCCGGTAGTTGTCGTAATCCCGCATGTGGGATACATATTCACCAAAAGCCTTAATGATCGGCGTCCGGCTCAGGATTGCCAGACCTTCATCGTATTTGCTGAAACCAACATGGGCCGGAATCCATGTCCAGTAATAGGTCTCGGTCAGTTGTGTAAGCAGAACGTAGGCGTAGTTATCTTTTTTGATCACAGCATCCGATTCCGTAGCAAAGTAATGTTTCAGTTCCTCCGCTGACAGCGCAGCTTCTTGCATCGATTGATTAACCTCTTGCATGGAGATCACATCAAATTGGTGTGTATTGATAAAATCAGCCAGCTGACTGATCTTGTTCAGTTGGTCTTCTTCTGCCCAAGCGTGCGTATTTAACGTAAGTATTTTCATATGCTCTCTCCTGTTGTTTGAAATTAAGCCGAATCCCGGCCTGCATCGTTCCTGAAAGGAATACATACGATAAGCATACACAAGACGAGCCTATTATGCATGGTTTATGGTAAAAAATAGAGATCGATACTCTTGGGTTTCACCTATCAAAAAGTCCCATCCAAGTTCTCAGAACCGATGCACGGAGCACACGATAACTGATATGATAGATACATGAAATGTACACCATTACGTCAAGACATGGTGATTACTGAACCTATGATTTCCCCAGGAGATGGAATGATGAACATACCTATTGACATGAACATGGATGATGCGCAGTGGCAACAGCTGATCAGGCAGGTCGCTGAACATTTTAACAACCTGACGATTATGCGCGGATTCCAATATTATAAACAGAAACGCGTCGGACCATTAACCTACACCGAACAAAACGGAATTTTGGCTGAAGTACAAGGCTCCGATGATTATAAGGTAACCCTGAGCTTGCAATCGTTGAACACCAGTCACTGCACCTGTCCGGTAGGATCTCATTGCAAACATATGATAGCCGTTCTAATGAGTTATGCGGAGCAACTGGGGCGACCCGTACATGGCATCGTCAATGCTCACTCCAGTACTGCACTGAAACAGGCTCCAAAACCTGCTGCTATGGCGACTTCAGGACGTTCGGATTACGCAGCGCACGAAGAGGATCTCACCATCCCTGATAACCAGTATAGCCAGATCAAGGAACGTGCAACGGAGCTTGTAGAACTTGAAATCACGGAATGGCATGAGCTGTTTCGGGCATGCCTGAAACGACTGGGGACAGGGACGCCAAGTACATCGTATGTGCAGGCCGCAGCGGACGAACTCTATTCCATCAAACCTAAGCTGTCCGCTGGCATGGACCAGTTATTTGAGCTGCATGTTCAGTTATACCTGATTCGCTTCTGTGTGCCTGGCCGCAATTCAATCACACATACACCTGTGTATCTGAGCTATCCTGCTCAACTTGCCGTGGATGCGCTCCAGAAAGGGTTGGAACAGATCCTTAGCCATCCGTTGGATCTCTCTGGTCTGAAGAGCGCGAAGCTTGAACAACTTTGGAAAAGGCTTGAAGAGACCTCGGCATATCTGCGTACGCAGATGATATCCGAGACAGCCAGCATGATGTTCTTCACCCCGATTTATCGACAGCTTTGGTTAAACTGGATCGTGCCCCATCTTCAGGAAAACCGAAAAACGCTGGAGTCAGAGCTGGCGTTTCTACAGGAAATGGAGAACGGACTGACTGCTGCTTCCAAACCCGTCAAACCTGGTGAGAGCGTGCTGAGCGTAGCGAATCTGACGGAAAACGGGAGCGGTGCGCCGATTAAGTCTGTCACTCTGCCCTTGCCGCTGGTATTGGCGCAGAGCTGGATGTATTTCCATTTGGGACAAGATGAACAGGCTTGGCAGCGATTGATTAGCGGAGGCTCGGCATATGGCATCCCGCCGGAGCATCTGCTGCATTTTCTTCACGTACTTGCAGATTCTTCGGATTGGAAACGGCTGGGCGAGTGGTTAGTACAGCTCGGACCTCTACTCGCGAACCGACGGAACTCCCCTCTGAATGATTACATGCAGTTGTGGGACACAGCCATTCATCATCTGCCTGATGTAGAGCACCGCATGTGGGATACACTGGTCAGCATGCTGCCTCATTCCCGTCCAGCTTATGAAGAAGCAATGCATTCCCGTGGACAGTGGCGGCGGTGGATTGATTTTCAACTGAGCACAGAGACGGAGCCGCTTGAATTCCGGGTAGCGGTGCTACAACCGATTGAAAAGGATGCACCTGAGTTGCTATTGCCTTTCTACCATCAGGCTGTGGATCGTTATATCGGACACAAAAACAGGGACGGATACAAAGCAGCAGTGAAACTGTTGAAGCGTCTGTCCAAAATTTATAAAAAATTGAAGCAGGAAGAGCACTGGGAGCAGTTTATCACCACATTGGCTGTTCGCAACAGCCGACTGCGCGCCCTGCAGGAAGAGCTTCGGAAAGGTAAGTTAATCTCATGAGCCTAATACACCCTTACACCGAAACGATTGAGGTCCATGTTGCATTGACAGGATACGGGGATGCCTTGTTTTATGGAGCGTTGAACACCCATCACTTTGTATCGGGACAATCACTCAAGCAGCGATTATTTGCTTGGCATTCCCCTTCTTTCTACGGAACAGAACTGGAAACAAGACAGATCGAAGAGATTGAACTGGTCGTCCTGCCTGCCGAAGAAGTTATTCCTTTCTTCAGCGAAATGAACACCCTTCTACACATTGAATGGAAATGGGACGAGCAGGCAGAGCATTTGATCCGGCTGGCTCCGGTACTCGCAGCATCGATTGAAAATCGTAAATACATCCCTAGCTTCACCGCATTTCGTACCGGACAACTGCAATGGACCTGGGACCCGGACAGCTTGAAAAAGCAGGATCGCACCGCTCTTGGCAAAGCTCTGGAACAAACGGATGAGAGCTACGCCGAAGGACTGAGTGCTGCCTATTCGGCTTCTGTGTTCCAACGATGGTACAGCACGGAAGAAGCGGCCACTGATCTGCGGCGAGAATTCCCGCAGTTGTTTCCACAAAGCGGAACAGCTCCGCAAACGGCCGGAATGGATGCCCATTCCTGGCTCATGTCCATCGGCTGGAAAGCAGACGCAGCCCCATTCCGTCCGCTCCTGCAATTGCTGGAACCGGAAGATGATGAACCGGCATGGCTGCTACGGCTGGTATTGCAGAACAAACTGGATGCGGCTGTTCTGGTTCCCGTGCGCCTAGATTCACGTGGCCGATTGGAAGGTGAATGGCCGGACGTATGGACGCCGTTCATCCTTGATCGTTCGGCAGGATGGTTGGAGCAACTGCGTGCACATCTGCCCCGAATTCGCCGCGCTATCAGCGGCACTCGGGATGTGCTCAGTGATCCATTGGGAGATCAGGATGCTTGGCTGTTCCTGACGCAAGACAGCGGACGACTGCTCGAAGCTGGCTGGCAAGTGCTGCTTCCGGGTTGGTGGGAAGCTGCACGCAAGAAGAAACCCAAGCTGCGTGCCAAGGTGAAACCGGAGGAAGGCAGTGAACGGGGACAGTCGTTCTTTGGACTGGACTCGATCATTCATTTTGACTGGCGTATTGCGATTGGGGATACGGATCTCAGCGAGGAAGAATTCGCTGATCTCGTGGCCCGTAATGAGCGGCTGGTCCGCTTCCGTGGAGAATGGGTTCCCCTTGATCCGGCCTTGCTTGAGCAGATTCGCCGGGCCATGGGCGGTGTGGATCAGGAACAGGGGCTGTCCTTTCAGGATATTCTGCACCTGCATCTGCTGCATAATGAGCAGCGAGAATATCGCAACCAGAAACGCAAGGAAGGACAGGAAGAGGAAGAAGAACCACAATCCAACGAGAACATTCGACTTGAGGTGGAACTGAACGAGCACCTGAACCGGGTAATTGCACAGCTTGGCGGTGGGCAAGGCGGCGCTCCTTCCCTGCCTATTCCGGAAGGATTGCATGCTGAGCTGCGTCCTTATCAAAAGGAAGGTTTCGCATGGCTTGGATTCCTGCGTAGATTCGGTCTGGGGGCTTGTCTTGCGGATGACATGGGACTTGGGAAAACGATTCAGTTCATCACGTATTTACTACATCTCAAAGAGCATGAGCAGCGCTTGCCTGGACAGGCCCCTGCCCTTCTCATCTGCCCCACTTCGGTATTGGGAAACTGGCAAAAGGAAATCAGCCGCTTCGCGCCTTCAATCAACGTCAGTTTGCATTACGGAGCAAGAAGACTGAGCGGAGAAGAGTTCCGGGAACAAGCTGAACAGGTGGATATCATCATTACATCCTATGCAACAGCTACTCTCGATCAGGAAATGCTGCAATCATATACCTGGGCATCGATCTGTCTGGATGAGGCGCAAAATATTAAGAATGCCCAAACAAAGCAGTCCATGGCGGTACGCAGTTTCCCGGCAAAACACCGTATTGCACTGACCGGTACGCCGATTGAAAATCGGTTATCTGAGCTGTGGTCGATCTATGATTTTATTAATCCCGGCTATCTGGGCAGCGCACGGGCATTCCAGACTCGCTTTATCAGTGCGATCGAGAAGGATAAGGACGAGCAACGCATGCAGGATTTGCAGCAGCTGGTGAAGCCATTCATGCTGCGCCGCAAGAAAAAAGATCCGAATATTCAACTCGATCTACCGGACAAAAATGAGATGAAAACCTACATTCACCTTACGGGTGAACAAAGTGCACTATATGACCAGTCCGTTCAGGAACTGATGGACAAAATGAAAGAGCTGGAAGGCATCAAGCGCAAAGGTGCGATTCTGTCTGCCTTAACCCAGCTCAAGCAGTTGTGTGATCATCCCCTGCTGCTGACCAAAGAAGCCTTGCCGGAAACGATCTCCTCGGAAGGCTCTGTAACAGAGTATGACCTGTACAGTCCGCAGGATATGGCCATGCTGATCAGTCGCTCCGCGAAGCTGGAACGACTGATGGAACTGGTCCGCGAACTACGGGATGAGGGCGAACGGTGCCTGATTTTCACACAATACATCGGCATGGGACAGATGCTGCAACAAGTATTGAGACAGGAGTTGCAGGAACCTGTGCTATATCTGCATGGGGGTACGTCCAAGACAGGAAGGGATCGCATGATTGATGAGTTCCAGTCCCGGACGTTGCCTGCGGCAGAGCAGCCGTCGGTCTTTATTCTGTCCATCAAAGCAGGCGGCGTGGGCTTGAACCTGACCGCAGCGAATCATGTATTCCACTTTGACCGCTGGTGGAACCCTGCCGTGGAAAATCAGGCTACAGACCGCGCCTATCGGATGGGACAGACGAAGGATGTTCAGGTACACAAGTTCATCTCGCTGGGCACACTCGAAGAACGCATTGACGAGATGCTGGAGAGTAAACAGCAGCTTAGCGACAATATTATTACTAGCTCTGAAAACTGGATTACCGAGCTGTCAACGGATGAGCTGAAGGATCTGTTCACCCGGCGCCGCGACTGGTCGGGTTAACTCCAGACTGGATTGATGCAACATACGTAACCTTGTAAACAGCAGAATACAAAAAGAGCGAAGTGTCGGAAATGCATTCCGTCTTCGCTCTTTTTTTTACATTCCTAGCGCATGTTTCCGATGATAGACGATCTTGAATCCTGCATTTTCTTGATGAAGTTGGTCATCACATCAAAGGCTTCATTGCGTTTGTTGGTCATAGATTGCAAACGCAGCATATCCATCTGTTGTGAATTACCTAACGCATCAATTTGGCCTTTCAGTTTTTGAGCTTGGGCAGTATCCCCGTTCTGATTAGCTACCTGCAATTGTGCGTTCAGCTCTGCAATCGCTTGATTGCGATTTTGAACTTCTTGAATTTGTGCCTGCAATTGGCTATCCAGCAATTTCGTGCGTTCTGACTGAACCATCATCAAAGCTGTTTCGATATCCGTGCTGCTCAGATCAATACTTGAGATAGAAGACGCGACCGGATTTACCACAGATGCACTTGCTGCAGAAGCAGAAGTTACAACGGATACAGCTGCGATGGCAGCAATAACTGTGGAAGAAATGACTTTGCTTGATTTTTTCATAACGTACACCTCCTTTTATATATGTAGATACCCCCCAGTAACTGGCATCTTTCGACATCATATATCGAAGGTCCTAGATCCTACAACCTATAATTGCGAAGTTGAGACTAAATTGATACAGATGGATGGTTAGTTCTACAGAAAAATGTGGTAATTCCCTAAGATGAAAAAAGTGAGTTGCTGTGCTACAATAGAGGAATTGTGCATTCACAGACAGACATGTGGGTAAAGATCTTGAATCTAGCCTGATTCATCCATATTTATCCATAACCATGCTGCCATTCTAGGGAGGTTTATGGAACAATCATGCTCATTATTGGTATCGCCGGAGGAACCGGCTCCGGTAAAACGACGGTAGCTCGCTCCGTCATAGACCGTCTTGGATCGGGCAAAGTGACTTTCATATCCCAGGACAACTATTACAAAGACCAGTCGCAGCTCACCCCTGAGCAACGTCGACTCACCAATTACGATCATCCGTTTGCATTCGATAATGATCTGTTAATTGAGCATCTTACTCTGTTAAAACAAGGACAAACGGCATATGCTCCTGTATATGACTTCACCATAGATAACCGTGCCGCCGATGAAACGGTTGAACTGGCACCGAACCATATCGTTATTGTGGAAGGGCTGCATGTCCTAATCGATGAACATCTGCGCACCCTTCTGGATATCAAGGTATTTGTTGATACGGATTCCGATGTACGTATTCTGCGCAGAGTACTGCGGGATATGGAAGAACGCGGCCGTACGATTCAATCCGTGTACAAACAATATCTCGAAACTGTCAAACCGATGCATGATGCTTTTATCGAGCCTTCCAAAAAGTATGCAGACATCATCATTCCCGAAGGTGGACATAATGAAGTCGGCATTCAGATGTTATCCATTCTGACTGAGAAATATCTGACCGGAGAAAAGTGGAATGGCGCATAATTTAACATGATGTTGCTGTATCAGGCGTTCTGCTCTGCTCACGTCTGAGTGAGACAAAAACGGGCATCGCTCATACAATATCACCACTAAAATCCAGGTTGCGATTAGCGCAATCTGGATTTTTTGGTTATTTCTATTTTATAATGAACTCCATAGCTGAAAGGAGACATCACAACATGGCTACTTTTGAAGAGTTTATACAGCATGACATCCGCGTTGGTACAGTGGTGGAAGCCGAACCTTTTCCAAAGGCACGCATCCCTGCCATTAAAATGACCATCGATTTCGGCCCACTTGGCCTTAAACGTTCGAGCGCCCAAATTACGAAACGTTATACCCCCGACATGATGATAGGCAAGCAGGTTATTGCTGTAGTCAATTTCCCACCGCGCCGAATTGCCGGTTTTGTATCAGAAGTACTGGTGCTTGGCGGCGTGCCTGGCGAAGGTGACGTTGTATTGTTAACTCCGGACCAGACATTACCGAACGGAACGCCGATTGCCTGATTTTTTATCATATCGCTATTCCTGTCTTTTCAAATGTTTGGAAATCGGTTATTCTTGAAGTACATTATTGAACTGAATAGGACTGACACCTTAAAGTATAAGGCTATGAATCTTCGGATTCGTGGCCTTTTTTTGCATTTTTCGAGGTTAAATGGGTCCTGAGGAGGATATCTGCACACCTGGAGTGGATGGAATTCATTGAAAAATAATGCCAAAAGCCTAGTTTTACATGGTAGAATATTGATGATTATGACAAATTTAGTATCTAGCAGTGTGAAGCAGTGGCGTACATACACAAAACAGGTAAACGAGAATCGAGAGGAGCAGTATTCATGAAAAAGATGATGATTTCCGGGGTAACCGCATTGGCATTGTTGACAGGGGGGATTGTAGGTTTGGGAGGAATCGGAAGTTCGGTAGAAGCCGCTCAGGCCACACTGAAATTCAAAGATGTCCCATCTACACACTGGGCCGCTGCGGCGATCAATTCGGCAGTCGAGCAAGGATATTTTAAAGGATATGCAGATGGAACATTCAAACCAAGCTCGCCTGTCACCAAGGCAGAAATGGCAAGTATTCTGGGGCGCCTTGCAGATCAGCCTGATGCCACCATTCAAGAACAAAACAACTTCACAGACGTACCGGACTGGGCAAAAAACGGCGTTTCCATCGCGATCCAAAAAGGATTCATAAGCCCTTCCAAATACAATGGGAAACTGGATGCGCAAGCGGCACTCCAACGTGGAGAAATGGCCTCATGGTTAACGCAAGGACTGACCGCAGTTGATCCTGAGTACAAACAAGCACTATCTGATGTAACTAACACGGTTGTGCCTGTGAAAGAGTACTTTACAGGTAAGCTGGCAAGCTCGCAAAAAAACGCGGTTGCCGTTGCCCTGGGTACGGGATTGATGAGCGTCGCAAACGATAAAACCTTCGGTACGGATCGCACGACAACACGAGCTGAGGTAGCTGTTCTCATTGCTCGTTATGCATCCGTTGCTAAAACTAAACCTGCTGATTTTCAAGGTTTGAATGAGTTGCGTGAAGTGGGGCTGACAGGAACGAATTTGGGTGTTATTGCGCCGAAATATAAGAAGGCTGGACAAGATAAGTTCTCTGAATCATATGACTATAGCAAGGTGACTGGTGACTTCGCAAAAGTTCGTAACCAAGAATTAGTTACGAAAACCAATTATGCCGATATCAAAGTGAAAAACTGGATTATTGTTAACCCTTATGTAGAAGGAGACGCAAGAAGTATTTACTATGGAGCCTTTGTTGATGAAAAAAACAAACCGTTAAGAGGAGCGTATTATTCTTTTGCTGAATTTGAGATGAATATCAAAAATTCGATGAATCAGTTACAGGGAGGAAGCCTCATTCAGGTAGTAGCTATGAATCCTGTTATACCACCTAGCAGTAAGGCTGTTTCAGATTATAGTGTACCTCATATTAATGATTTGCTCGGTGCAAAGGGAGTATTTAATGTGAAAAACCCAGTCTACTGGGGAAAAGGTTTGTTGCATTTCGACAAAGAATTAAATCCTGAAGTTTTCCTTACCTTGAAGGATGGAACTATTTACAGAGTAAGACCTATTTAATAACTAATGATAAGGGTGATACACCGTGCGTTTGTTTAAAGTATTGAAGAAACTACTTCTCTCGGCTCTCGCAATAAGCCTGATCTTTAATTCACCTCCTGCAGTTTTCGCAGGAGGTGGTCCCGGGCAAAAACCAGTTTTGCAAGCCGCTCGTATGGAACCTTCTACTGCCGCTAAATCTCAGAAAAAAGTTATTCCCCTGGAGGGTAAGGGAAATACGAATATCGGTATATATGTTTATCAACTAGATAATATGAGGTGGAGAGTAGATGGAGAATGTAATGGTCAAACCTTGAGTAATAACCCAACTACAAATAAGCCAAATTCTTCAACAGTATGTATTGATTTATCCTTAGAAGCTCCCAGCTATCAGCCCACAGTATATTTAGATAAACTTGGTGAAACACATCCTATAAGTGAAGTCACATCCACTTCAATCTCTCCAGAGTATATGGATAATACAGCATACTACGAGCCTGGCGAGCCTATCTTGCTCAGCGTAGAGTCTTTCACAGAAAAAAGAACCAAATTCACAATGCAAATCGGTGGAGCCATCGAGCCTAAAGCTTACAGACCCTATAATCCTCCTAAATACTCTGCGGACTACATATTTTTCACTGACTTATATTGGTATGCGAATGCAGAAATAACCAAAGAAATCAATCTCACCGATGGCGGTCGACTTAGCCTCAACCAATCGAAGCAATTAAATGCTACAGTAAAGACGAAAAATGGAGATGGGAACTTCGGAGCTGAAACCAATGTAAACACCGGCAGTGGTGGTACAACGACATGGAGGTCCTCCAATCCAGGTGTGGCTACCATCAGTAATTCCGGTTTGGTTCAAGCCGTCAGCAGGGGAACCACGACCATCACCGTATTATGGGAGAAAGATGGGTTCACCTTAACGACCACAACAACTATAGGTGTCGAAGAAGACCCTGGTCCTGGTGGAGGCAACGGTAGCGGTGGAGGCGCTTGTTCACCAACAATTGGACCACCTTCTGCGGGAACAACCATGAACCTGAGTGATCTGGATCCAAATGCCAACGGTGTGATAAACGCAGATAACAGAGGATCTGAGATATTCAATGTACTTAAGGGTATTCCGACTTCTGAATCTTTGTACACCAATGCATTTGCTGACAATTATCTTTTCAAACAAGCGTGGGCACGGATGACGGGTAAAGTCACGTATGATTGTAATGTAACCATATCCTATGCCAGAGAATGGACTGTACCTGGACCAGACATATGTACCGAGCAAGGTTGCACTTCCGGTCCACCTGTGCCAGCAAATGATACGGTAACCAAACCGTACAACTTTCAGATTACAAGAGACTACTCTTACTGGAAAATCAACAATCTTGAAGTGTACAAGATCGCTAAAGCAACGATGAAAAATTACGCTTTACCTGGTGAAACGGTCACGATGACGCCTTCAGGATACATACCACCAACGTTAGAGTCCAAAAATGATGAAGCTGTAGAAAGACATGTAAAGCCGGGCCAAACGAGTGCAATCTCATATACGCCACCCAAATTAACAGGTGGTTTGAATTCACCCCCGGATGTGCCTGATGATACTTCTCGATTAAAAGGAATGGCCGAGTCAAACACACCTCAGAGTAAAGTGAATAATGACTTGGTTAAATTCAATAACACCAAGATTATGGATGATGCAGAAACAACCAAAGATGGCCCAACCCCAACGAATATTCCTAATCCAACGACCATCGGACAGGATGTTCTGTATAAGTCCAATAACATGATCAGCAATACACTCATGAATAAAGAAAATACGACCAGTTCTGGTGAGATCCATTACGATTTAATAACGGGTAACGTAAACGGTGGTTCAAACAAAGTGTTACCGATTAATGGCATCAACACCGTTACGGTTCATACCCCTGTCGTCAACTATGCCTTAGTCTCGGATGATCAACCACACAATCAGAAGACGATTCCAGATACCACTCGTTCAGCACTGATTCTGGAACGACCATTTATCGTGCGTATTCCCACATCAGGACAGCATTTGGACGTTGCAAGTTACCCGGGTTATGGCAATCGGGACTATGCCAAATATTTTCGTATCAAGCAGGTTCGCTTCCCGTTTGATGTCTATAACGCAGACCGGAGCCAGTTTATCCCCACCAATACTTGGGTGGATATTCCGGTGAATCAGTTGGATACCACCTTTTATCTACCGGTTTGGGTGGATGAGGGAAACTACCAAGTTGAATTCCGCAATATTGCGGAGAATGCACCAGCGACATTCACTGAGCAACCGGATGCCAACACCAATCTGGCGCACCATGTCGCCTCAGATACGGTCCCTGTGGAAGTCATCGGACGCTTGTATGATTTTCACGTCACCGATATATCGAACTATAACTGGGAAAATGTATTCCGCAAGCAGCTTGGCAGCCAGGAGCCGACAGGTGTTAGCTACTGGACAGGATTAAACAGTATTGATGGTGACCCACGAGGTAACCTTGTACCGTTCGTATTGCCTATACGTCCAGGCAGCCATCCGGTACAAGGGTTCCGCAATGTGGCTGTGAAAACCGGATACCATATCAAGTTTGACCTGAAAACCAAAGGCAACATGTTTGGTAAACAGGATGGTGTTCGGATCACACCCACCTTCTATTTTGTGAGTAAAGATGGCTCCTCGCGACAAGAAGTGGATCTGTACTACCATCGGGGTCAGGAACGGCTGATCCGTATCGGATCCGCCGAGGATTTGGAGAAGCGGTTTGTCGTCCTTAATTCGCGTCTGCGGAATGTACCCGGCACAGAGCTCGGCGATACCGCGCGTTACCAGTATACCTATGAACTGACAGCCGAGGAACAGAGTCAAACTACACTGGCTGATTATATGGTCCAACTGGTGGATCAGACTTCTCACCAGAAAACGTGGGTTGGACGCTATGACTGGATGATCCTGTCGGCTCCGATCCGCACATTAATTGGACCAAAGACAAACATCCCTACCGGAGTCAATGTAGACCGAGCCAATGCTGCCATTCAGCGCTGGTATGGGGAATACAGTCTTTCCGCAGATGTCTACGCCGTGCCGAAGGGAACCAATCTTGAACCGCTTGCCAGACAAAATCAGTTGGATGAAAAGGCCGCTGTATTTCTAAAGAACGGTTATATCGTGGTTAATTTCAATCTGGAGACGGTAAGGAATGGTAATACGGATGCGCCGCATCTGCAATACATTCATGCACCACTAATGAATCAGTGGCAAATGGAGGGCTTCAGTAACATTCCTGTAGACAGCCAAGGCAAAACCTGGCCTGTAAAGGATGGCGATGTGGTCTTTTACCATGCAGATCAGTCCAGCCGGATCGATTTCCAATCCCAAGTGCCGCATTAATCATCAACAAAAGGGTTGCTTCATAAGTCATGTTCATGACTTTGCAGCAACCCTTTTGAATTTAAACTCTCGAACTTCATCAAGACATCTCATCTCGTGGTCTCTCCCACATATACGTGCCAAACAGCATAATGACCGCTATTCTCCCTGTTCCATACTTCTCGACCCTTTCGGAGACACACCCGTAACTCGCTTGAACATCTTTGAAAACAGTAATGGATCTGTGTACCCCACCGAGTGGGCCACTTCACTAACCGATAGGGCCGAATGCTGCAGCAGTTCAGCTGCACGATTCATCCGGTATTCGAGAAAAAAAGCCTGTAATGACTTGCCATATCTCTCCTTGAAAAGCCCTGACAGATATGTGCGATCCAAACCTACGGCTCGGGCAATATCTAGAATTGAAGTTCTCTGACTATACCTGTTCTCCATAAATTGAACGGCCTGCCTGATGTATTCCTCTTTAGTGGACAGAGGCCGTTGCAGCTGCTCTTCTGCGGGAGAAGATGCAATCAATTCGGCGATCAGCCGGTACAACAAGCTCTGGTTGAACACATCTCCCCCGGTACGCGTGGATGCTTGAACCATCTCGGTATAGAGACGGTCGAATGTGTCCGAGTCTCTGGCATCAAATACAGGATGTTCCGGACTGATGTGAGCCCGCTGCATGAATGCCTTGGCATGAACACCCTTGAACCCGAACCACGAATAAGTCCATGGCTGCTTCGCATCCGCTTCATAATGAATAAGCGTATCCGGAAGAATGACAAAGCCCTGACCCTGTGTAAGCTCGTATTGCTGATCCGCCATAAACACAGTGCCCTGTCCTTCATGAATGTAATGAACAATATAGGCATCCCGAACACCAGGCCCCCAATAGTGCGATGGATCACATGCCTGCCAACCGAAAAATAACAGTACCAATTCCATCTGTGTCAAATCCATAGGAACCACGTTCGTTTCAATTAGTTTCAACAATTCACACTCCCTCTGTTCACCACAACCGCAATCTCCCCACTAAAATTATAACAGGTAAATAGATGAATTATTAGCTGTAAGCGAATCCAAAAATGGGATTATGCCATGTTTCAGAGAGGTTGAGCCATAGTTATATAAGCCCGATCCACCTATATTGGAGGTACACCATTTATTCAGGGAGGCTGAACTTGAGATGAACAAAATTACGTTCCTCGGTGCGGGAAGCACCGTTTTTGTCAAAAATGTATTGGGTGACGTTATGATGACCGAAGCACTTCAGGATTTTGAGCTGGCGTTGTTCGATATTGATGCTGAACGCCTAAGCGACTCAGAGCGATTGCTTACCAGTATGGCCCGTTCGCTCGGAAGCCAATGTGCCATTAAAGCTTATACCGACCGCAAGGAAGCACTGCGCGGGGCCAAATATGTGATCAATGCCATTCAGGTGGGCGGATATGATCCGTGTACCATTACGGATTTTGAGATTCCGAAGAAATATGGATTGCGTCAGACGATTGCCGATACGCTCGGGATTGGCGGGATTTTCCGTAATTTGCGGACGATTCCGGTGATGCTCGATTTTGCACGGGATATGCAGGAAGTGTGTCCTGATGCGTGGTTCCTGAACTACACCAACCCAATGGCGGTACTGACAAATGTCATGAACGTGCATGGCGGAATCAAAACCGTAGGTCTGTGTCACAGTGTACAAGTGTGTGTGCCGCATCTGTTTGATGCACTGGGGATTGATCAGACGGGTGTGGTCGCGAAAGTTGCGGGTATCAACCATATGGCCTGGCTGCTGGAAGTAACACGGGATGGTCAGGATCTGTATCCGGAGATTAAACGTCTGGCGAAGGAAAAGCAGAAAGAGCAGCATGGCGACATGGTGCGTTATGAGCTGATGCAGCGCTTTGGATACTATGTAACCGAGTCCTCCGAGCATAATGCCGAATACCATCCTTATTTTATCAAACGAAACTACCCGGAGCTGATCGAACGCTTCAATATTCCGCTGGATGAGTATCCGCGCCGCTGCGTGAACCAGATTGAAGGCTGGAAAGAAATGCGTGAGAAGCTGTTATCCAGCGAAAATATTGAACATACGCGCAGCCGGGAATACGCTTCGCATATTATGGAGGCCATGGAGACGGACCGCCCTTACAAAATCGGCGGTAATGTCATGAATAACGGACTGATCACCAATCTGCCTCGTGAAGCCTGTGTTGAGGTGCCTTGTCTTGTTGATGGTTCAGGCATCAGCCCGACGTATATCGGGGACCTGCCTCCGCAACTTGCGGCATTGAACCGCACGAATATTAACACTCAGCTGTTGACCATCGAAGCGGCGATTACGGGCAAAAGAGAGCACATCTATCATGCCGCGATGCTCGACCCGCATACAGCTGCCGAGCTGTCCATCGATGATATCGTTGCGATGTGTGATGAACTGATCGAAGCTCATGGCGACTGGTTGCCGAAGTACACGTCATAAGAAGTTCATTGTTTGCAATTCAAAAGCACTAGTCTCCTCTCAACAGGGAGAGGCTGGTGCTTTTTTGAGCTTTCATCTTGTTTCCCAGCCTAATCCTGAAGCAGAAAACGATATCCGATTCCCGGCTCGGTCTGAATAAAACGTGGACGCGTGGGATCTTCCTGCAATTTTTTGCGCAGATGTCCGACATATACCCGCAAGTAATGGCTGTCCGACTCATGATGATGCCCTCCCCACACTTGTTGCAGCAGCTGGCGTTGGGTAATAATTTTGCCTGCATGGGTTGCGAGTACTTTCAGCATCTCATACTCGGTTGGTGTTAATTTTACGGGTGACCCG
Source organism: Paenibacillus sp. GL_099_B (assembly GCF_057835695.1). NCBI lineage: Bacteria > Bacillati > Bacillota > Bacilli > Caryophanales > Paenibacillaceae > Paenibacillus > Paenibacillus sp. GL_099_B. The sequence goes on along the minus strand of NZ_CM174430.1, from coordinate 265,724 downwards.
TCCAAATCGACCTGTCTCTGGGCCAAATCAATCGTAAGCGGACCAAAACGCAATACCGGCTCATCCGTAGTTTTGGCCACATGGCGAAGGGCAACTCGAATACGGGCAACGAGCTCTCCCATGCCAAACGGTTTGGTGACATAATCATCTGCCCCGCCATCAAGTGCAGCAATTTTATCCTCTTCGCGTTCTTTTGCCGTCAGCACAATGACTGGTACCTGCGACCATTCCCGGATTCGCTGAAGTACATCCATTCCGGACATACCGGGCAATCCCAGATCAAGCACGATCAGATCAGGGTGCACAATGCTCGCCTGAATAACCGCTTCTTCACCGTCGGCGCATTCATGAATCTCAAATTGGTGCGCCTGAAGCGTAACCTTCAGCAGTTTACGGATCTGTGGTTCATCATCCACAATTAATATGCGCGCGCCTTGCGGTGCCGTCATGTCATTCTTCCTCTCCTTGTCCCATATACGGGAATGATGCTTCGGGTTCCTCTGTGGGCAAACAGATGCATACCCGCGTCCCACCTCCCGGATTCGGTTCTGCGGTGATCGTACCTCCGTGTACTTCGACGATTCCTCTACAGATGGCAAGCCCAAGTCCCGTACCTGTCACATGCCGTGACGATTCGGATCGATAAAACTTCTCAAACACCCGCTCGCGGTCTGCTTCCGGAATCCCGACACCCGAATCAGCCACCACAATGGTCATTCGTCCATGCGGCTCATCCACCTTCACCGTAATGACGATTTCACTGTCTTCTGGTGAATATTTGATGGCATTGCTGATCACGTTAACCAGAACCTGCTCCAGCAAAACCTCATCCCCGGATACAAACGGCGGTTGATCCGGCAATTCCACCCGAATGCGACGGTGCTGGATGAATTGTTGAACCTGGGTTAGCACAATGCCGATCATGTCACCCACGTCGCACCATTTTCTGCGCAACTGCAACATGCCACTCTCCAGCTTCACCATGCCTAGCAAATTGGTTACCAGCCGATTCATGCGCAGGGCCCCATCCCGAATATTGCCTGTCAGTTCTTTTCGATCCTCCGGGGTAAAAAGAGAATCATTCTCCAGCAAACCTGTCGCTGAACCAATGATGGCCGTAAGAGGTGTGCGCAGCTCATGGGACACCGAATCGAGCAAAGCAGTGCGAATTCGTTCCGATTCAGCCGTCACCTGCGCAAGTCTCGCTTCTTCGGCCAGCTTAACACGGGCAATGGCGCTTGCTGCCAGCCCGCCACACGCTTCCAGCAAACGCAGCTCTTCCCGCTGCTCCTGAAGATCGCTGGATTCCAGATTCACAGCGAGCACCCCATGTATCTGGTCTTCTGTAAGCAGCGGCACATACAGACTAGACGATTCCCGCAGGCTGGAGGACCCGCGTCCGGCAATTTCGCCATGTTTATACACCCATTTGGCAATAGCGACTTCAGCTTCTCCTTCACCCCAGGCTATTGAATCCGAATCCTCCGAAGAAGAGGTAACCTGAAGTTCGCCTTGAGCATTTGGGAGATATATTGCCGCCGGAGCCCCAAGTGTGAGTGACACTTGTCTCACAATGTTTCCCAAGAGGGTATGCAAATCTGTAACAGCCGTCATCTGACGGCTTAAAGCATATAGCGAATTCGTCGTAATCTCGCGTTGTTTCACCACCTCAAGCTGCTGCCGCAGGCGCCCCGCCAGACTCGCCGTTAATACCGCCACTGCCAAATACACAACAAAGGAAAACATATATCGCAAATCTTCAACCGTAAAACTGAGAAACGGGGGAACAAAAAAGAAGTCAAAGGCAACGACGCTAAGACTTGCTGCATATATGGCCGGACCCATTCCCCAGTACACAGCGCTGACCAATACCGGAAAAAGATAAATTAGCCCCACGTTAACCAGGTCATCACTAATCCCTATCGCATGAAGCAGAATGGTGAGCAATGTGATTCCAAGAGTTACCCATATATATTTGGGAACACGGTTCAACTTCAGCCAAACGTCTTCCCCTTTATTTCGTTCAGACACAGCACATCTCACATCCCGCTCAGATCATAATCGTAGTCCGCAACGATCAATACGTCCATATGTCTGGATAACCTCACCAGCCTGCTGACCACCGTTCCCTTTCCACGATAGCCGTTCAGCCACCAGACCCGTTTCGCTTGACCAACCACCAACTGCGTTGCTTTTTCCTCAGAAGCTTTACCCGCCAAAATACCTGGCACGTCTCTTAGCCTCTGGCTATGATGAATATGAAATTTGCCGCCCAGTCGAACGGTCAGCTGTTCCAGCTCCTCCAACTGGCATTTCACTTCGTCATTCATGACTTGACCTACATGAACATGGTGCACATGCCAGACCGCCTTTAACCGGTAGGCTGTGCGAAATCCGCGGCGAATCAACCGTTCCGCATGCTCATCACTGCTTACGCAGACAAAGACCGCCTCCTGTCTGCGCCAGGGACCCCGAAGTGCACTTTTGCGCTCCTGTGATTCGAGGCGTTCATCCACATCATCGGCCAATTCCCGCAGGGCAAGTTCCCGTAAGGCAATCAGATTGCCAATGCGAAAAAAATGACCAAGCGTTTGTTCCACCTTGGCTGCTGCATAGATTTTACCCCCCCTCATGCGTTGCCGCAAGGCTTGGGGGGCAACATCGATAAGTTGGACCTCATCTGCCATTTGCAAAATCTGATCCGGCACGGTCTCTCTGACCCGAATTCCCGTAATATGCTCCACCGCATCGTTCAAACTTTCCAGATGCTGTACATTCACGGTAGTGATGACGGAGATGCCCGCATCCAATAGAATCTGTACATCTTCGTAACGCTTTTGCCGCGTGCTTCCCGGGACATTCGTATGCGCAAGCTCATCCACCAATACCACTTCAGGACATAGACGAAGAATCGCATCAGTGTCCATTTCCTCGAGCTGCACCCCTTGGTACACCCGCTGCTCTCGTGGAATGATGGATAATTGGCCGATCTGTTCCACCGTCTCCGCCCGATTATGTGTCTCCAGCAGACCAATCCGTACATCGATGCCTTTGCGGAGCAGATCATTGCCTTCCCGGAGCATCATATAGGTTTTTCCCACACCTGGCGCAGCACCGATGTATACCTTGAACTTACCACGCCGAATCTGACCAATCTGTGCCTTCATCTCCTGCTCACTTAACCTGCGATATGTTGGAGTCTCTGTATCCATCAATCGGGTCGGAAGCACCCGCTCGCCCTCATGCTGTGCCCGATCGGCAAGCAGAAACAGATCGACACCCCGCACCCTGCGCAGCAAGGAATTAACAAATGATCCCCGCCACAGCTCCTGCCAGCGACTGTGCCGTGAGTGTCCCATAACAATACGGGTAATCTGATGCTGGACTGCGTAGCGTGCAAGCGTAGATGGAATGTTACGGCGGTGTAACACAGGCAATTCCTCAAACTGTCCCTCGAATTTCTCCACCAGTTTGATCATATTGCGACGAAAAACAGTAGCTTCCTTGGTTAGCGGCTGCTTCATATTGCGAAAGGTCACGGCATGCAGATCTCCGTTTAATCTCTTCGCAATCTGCTGTCCCCGCCGAATATAGATGGACCCGTTCCAGTGATATTGGGTGGATACCAAAATGCGCTCCATGATACCTGTCGTAACCTTAATTCCCATCTCTTCCCGGTGCTCACGCAGTGATTCGTTGACCCCTTCCGCGACAAGTCGGAGAGCCAGTTCACGCAAAATGCCTAAATTGCCATGCCGGAACACCGCTTCACCTTCATGTCCCCGAAGATGTCCCTCCGCAAGGCGGCTTAATACGGTTTCAGGAGTTACATCGATCAGCTTCACTTCATCGGCCAGTTCAAGGGTATCGGCAGGCACGGTATGCTCTGCTGCAATTCCCGTTAGCTGGCGTGCAAGCTCCGTATATCCCTCCAGCTCATATACATTCACCGTTGTAATGACACTGATGTTGTGTCGCAGCAAATACCGAATGTCTTCCAGTCGAGTTGCATGACGTGCTCCTTTTCGGTTTCTATGAGCAAGCCCATCAACGAGCACAACCTCCGGATTACGTGCCAGCAGGGCATCCAGATTCAGATCTTTCATCTCCATGCCATCCTTCCAGCGAGACCAGTGAATGCTTGGAATCCGCTCCAACTCGCCGAGCTGCTCCACGGTCTCCGGTCTTTGCATGGTCGACACAGCGCAGATGACCACATCGATCCCCTGGTGGCGCAATGTGTTTCCTTCCCTAAGCATATGATACGTTTTGCCCGAACCGCTGACCGGACCGATATAAATCTTCAAAGTGCCCTGCTGCAGCTTCGTGATCATCTTCAAGATGTCTTCCGGGGACTTCCGCTTGAAGCTATCTTCCATCCTGTTCACTCCCCCAACATAACCTTTACTTAAAATGGAGAAAGCCCCTTCCGAAGCTCGGAAGAAGGCCTGATACGAACAACCAAGGGAAGTTGCATTCCCCGTGGATCTACCCAACACGATGCCTGTTATTTCAGCTCAGCCGTCAACGCTTGATTCAGAGCGGTCACATTCACACGCGGCTCACCGAATATGCCCAGCTGCCGCCCTTGTGTATGTTCCTCGACGATCTTGGCAAGCTCTTGCTCACCAAGGCCCGTTGCCTGGCTAATCCGGGGAATCTGTGCTTTTGCCGCTTCCGGTGACAGATCGGGGTCAAGACCGGAACCGGAACCTGTCACGAGATCTGCAGGAATTTGCTGCAAGCCCGGATTCGCTTGCTTGAGCTCCGCCACCTTTTCCTTCATTTCAACAATATACGCCTCCGAGGCAACGGCGCGATTGGAACCTGCCGATGCGGTTCCATCATAATTGGCGTTCGATGCCCGGGGCTGGAACAGCCCCGGCGATTTCACTTCCTGCGCCAGCAGCGACGAACCGATGGTTTTCCCGTTTTGTGTGATCAGACTGCCGTTGGCCTGATTCGAGAAGAGCAGCTGTGCCACTCCAGTTGTAACCAGCGGGTAGATAATACCGCAAATCAGCATAAGCACGACAGACAACCGAATGGCGGGCAGTACCTGTTTCATATGAATCACATCCTGATTTCGTTATTGTAAAAACTCAACCTATACGTGTTACACTGGTTCACTCCGATTGCAGCACCATCTTACGATCGCTGTTATCCCCAGATTTTTTTGAATTCCTTCCTATAGGTGAAAATACTAGGGATAAAGGCGAACACTTCGTTTCTTCAGATTGGTTCTGCACTCTCCGTTGTCGTGTAAATCAAGGCTTCTTTTTAAATGTTTAGTTAAATAAGCCCCGACAGCACCAGGTCAATCAGCTTAATTCCGATAAACGGAACGATTACACCGCCCACACCATAGATGAACACATTCCGTCCAAGCAGCCGCTCCGCGGACATGGCCCGATACTTCACACCCCGCATGGCGATTGGGATTAGCAGCGGGATAATGATGGCGTTGAAGATCAGCGCTGACAGAATCGCAGACTGTGGAGAAGCGAGATTCATAATATTCAGTGCCTGAAGCTGCGGCATCGCTAAAATAAACATGGCCGGAATGATGGCGAAATACTTGGCAATATCATTGGATATCGAAAAGGTCGTCAGTGCGCCGCGGGTAATGAGCAGCTGCTTGCCAATGGAGACCACCGACAACAGCTTGGTCGGGTCCGAATCCAGATCAATCATGTTGGCCGCTTCCTTGGCCGCCATGGTGCCCGAATTCATCGCCAGGCCCACATCGGCCTGCGCCAGAGCAGGAGCATCGTTGGTGCCGTCGCCAGTCATGGCGACGAGCTTACCCTCCTGCTGCTCTTTTTTGATCGCGGTAATCTTGTCTTCCGGCTTGGCCTCGGCAATAAAATCATCCACGCCCGCTTCCAGCGCAATGGTCGCCGCTGTCAGGGGATTATCCCCTGTACACATGATCGTCTTGATTCCCATGGCTCGCATCTCCGCAAACTTCTCTTTCAGCCCTGGTTTCACTGTATCTTTCAGATAGATCACACCATAAATCTGGTCATCAATCGCAACAGCAAGCGGTGTACCCCCAGCCTTTGCAATTCGGTTGGCTATATCGTCCAAATCGCCGGGTATCCGCCCTCCACGGGAGGAAATATGGCGTTTGATCGCATCCACCGCACCTTTGCGAATTTGCTTCCCACCGCTTAGATTCAGACCCGACATGCGAGTCTCTGCAGTGAAGTTCACATGTTCTGCATCTGCATATTCTGTCTCCGCCCAGTTCTCGCCCTGCTTGCCAGCCAATTCAACAACCGAGCGCCCCTCCGGTGTCTCGTCGACTACGGAAGCTTGCAGCGCAGCCCGAGTCATCTCTTGTGCAGATACGCCCTGAACAGGAATAAACTCCGAGGCCATGCGGTTGCCGTACGTAATAGTTCCGGTTTTATCCAGAATCAGCGTATCAATATCCCCTGCCGCTTCCACCGCTTTACCCGACATGGCGAGTACGTTGAACTGCGTGACACGGTCCATGCCCGCAATACCGATCGCGGATAACAGCCCGCCAATCGTAGTCGGAATCAGACAGACAAGCAACGCGATAAGGGTAGCCAGATCGAGCCGGATGCCCAAATAGTTCGCCATGGGCACCATGGTCATGATGACAATCAGGAATATCAGGGTCAACACGGCGAGCAGTGTTGTCAGCGCAATTTCATTCGGCGTTTTCTGTCGCTGTGCGCCTTCAACGAGTGAGATCATCCGGTCGAGGAATGACTCCCCCGGATCGGTCTGCACACGCATCACGATATAGTCGGAAGTAACCCGCGTGCCTCCCGTAACGGAGGAGAAGTCACCGCCCGCCTCCTTGATTACGGGAGCTGATTCCCCGGTAATGGCGGACTCGTCGATAGAGGCCAGCCCTTCAATAATCTCACCGTCCGTGGGAATCAGTTCGCCTGCTTCTACACGGACGATATCTCCTTTTTTCAACTGGGTCGAAGACACTTGCTTAATGGTTCCATCTTTCTGTACCAGCTTCGCAGTGGTGTCCGATTTCGTCTTGCGCAGCGTATCTGCCTGAGCTTTGCCCCGTCCCTCTGCCAGTGCTTCAGCAAAGTTGGCAAACAGCAACGTGAACACCAGGATGAGAAACACCGCGATGTTGTACCCTCGCCCTGCCTCGGATGCAACAAATAGATCTGGATCGATACATAACAGCAATGTGATGAGTGTGCCGACTTCGACGATAAACATCACCGGATTTTTGATCATGACGACCGGGTTCAGCTTCTTGAAGGCATCCAGAGATGCCTGGAGCAGAATGTCCCGACTTAATGTTTTGCTTCTTTTGGGCGTACCGGGATCGGTACCCGTACCTCTCGTTCCTTTACCCTGGGTTCTGATCGTGCCTCTGTCTAATCCTTCCACTGTCTGCTCCTTCTTTCGTTCTACAACATTCATTGTGATAATCCACCTCCGCACTTTACGTCCTTGCTCCTATTCCCATATCCGATCACCATACCGTTCATCATCGGATCATCGCCAAATGTTCTGCAATCGGTCCAAGTGCCAGTGATGGGAAGAACGCCAACGCCCCAACTACCACAATCATCATCACCAGAATACCTGCAAAAAGAGGTGTATGCGTACGCAGTGTACCGGTTGTTACGGGAACCACTCGTTTAGTGGCCAGTGATCCGGCAATGGCGAGCATCGCGATCATGGAAATGTATCTTCCAAGCAGCATCACCACACCAATGGCGATGTTGTAAAAGTCTGTGTTGGCATTCAGCCCGGCAAACGCCGATCCATTATTGGCAGCTCCGGATGCAAAGGCATATAACACCTCGGTCAGACCATGCATGCCTGAATTCGAAATTGAAGCGACAGACTCAGGACGCATAAGCGCCAGCGCGGTCGGAGCCAGAATAATCAAAGGATGAACAAGCAGCGCGATAGACGCGAGCTTCACTTCCTTACCCTCAATTTTTTTACCAAGAAATTCAGGGGTCCGCCCAACCATCAGCCCACAGATAAACACAGCCAGAATCACATAGAGCAATCCGTTGAGCAAACCTACCCCTTTACCGCCGAATACGTTGTTGAGCATCATCTCAGCCAGTGCGACCATGCCACCAAGCGGGGTGAGCGACTCATGCATATTGTTCACCGACCCCGTTGTGGCTGCTGTGGTCACCGCTGTGAAAAGCGCCGATTCCGATACCCCAAACCTGACTTCCTTGCCTTCCATATTGCCTTGGATTCCCACTGCATCCAGCGCTGGCACACCGCGATATTCCGAAACAAATACCGTGGTCAGCATCACGAGGAAAAGTAAACTCATTGCCGCAAACAGCGTCCAGCCCTGCTTCCGGTTGTTCACCATGATGCCGAAGGCGTAAACCAGCGCAGTAGGAAGCAGCATCATGCAGACGATATGCACCAGGTTCGACAACGCCGTGGGGTTCTCAAATGGATGTGCTGCATTGGTTCCGAACCAGCCTCCACCATTGGTACCCAAGTGTTTGATCGACTCCAACGAAGCGACCAGCCCGCGGCTAATCGTCTGCTGCGCCCCATCCAGCGTGGTAGCGTTCACCGCTCCCGCCAGTGTCTGCGGCACACCCTGAAATACGAGGAACAACGCCACAATGAAGCTCAGCGGCAAAAAGATTCTCGTAATCGACCGTACCACGTCGACGTAAAAGTTCCCCAGTTCATCCCGTCGGCCCACCAGGCCGCGAATAAATGCAATAGCGACCGCGAAGCCTGTCGCAGCTGAGGTGAACATCGGAAACGTCACTGCCAACATCTGGGACAGATACGACAGGGCGTTCTCGCCCGTGTAAGACTGCCAGTTCGTGTTGGTCATGAACGATGCAGCTGTATTAAAGGCCTGTGCCGCAGGCATATTGCCAATGCCATCCGGGTTGAGCGGCAAATACTTTTGCAGCCGTAGCACCAGAAACATTAATAACAGCATGACGAAGTTTGAGATGAGCACGGCTGACAGGTACTTTTTCCAACCCATCGACTCGTTCTCCTTCACCCCCATCAATCGATACAGCAATCGCTCAGGCCCGCCAAATATCCGATCCAGTCCTGTTCGTTTGCCGTCAAACACCTTCACCAGATAACTCCCCACTGGCTTCACCAGTAGTATGATGATCAGCAGCGTCACCGCCACTTGTAATAAACCGCTACTCATATCCGCATTTCCTCCCTAAAATCGACGATCCGAGTGCTTCTGGTTTCGTACCCCAAGCGACCATCAGAATTTCTCCGGCCTCACTAGCACGTAACCAAGATAGACTACCAGTGCGAGCACAATCATGCCGATGACGATCATACGGCTTCTCCCCTTTCATGCCCTATGCATTCATGCTTTCTCACAAAATTTCACAAAACCCCAGAACACCACAAACAACAGCACAACCAGCCCAATTATCGTGGCATCATTCACCATGTGCTCCCCTCCCTCTCTCTACCGTTCTTGCAACCTTCTACATATGAAATCGTAATACGAAACGCTGTAAAAAGGGGGTAAAGAAATCCCTCCAGGGTGTAAAAAAAGCGTAAAAAAGACCCGTTCCCCTCAGCGATCAGCTGATGGAAACGGGTCTATGATATTGGGTGCCCTTCATCCAAACGGATTCTGAGCCCATTGCAGCAGTCTCTTCCGAGTAATTTTCCCGTGTGACGTATGTTGAATAACTTGGCCGCCGTCCAGCAGCAGGACTTGAGGCGATTCATGGTGAACCTCGGTATCTTCCGCAATGCGGCGGGAAAGCGAGCGGCTTTCGATAACTTTGACGATCCGGTACTCCATTTTCTGTGCGGGATCTGATGCATTTGAGCCCACAAAGGCCATAAACTCCCTGTATGCTCTCGCACTGATTGGACAAGTTGTACTGTGTTTCAGCAGCAGCACCGGATGATCCTGCGACCGCTCAAGCACCTCTTCCCATTCCTCCTGCTTATACAATTCCTTGACATGTTCACTCAGCATATCATCCAGCCCCGAGCCTGCACGTTTGCTAACGACAGATCCAACCACGACGCCCAATGCCACACCAAAGGCAACCCCCAGGGCAATCTGGTTTGTTGCCACGCCAATACTTGTTCCAATGGCAATACCCACCCCAAGCCAAAGAGTTTGAGGATTCACTTTTTTGTCCATGGAGATCATCCTCCCTAAAGATATTTATAAAATAATATTAACTTTTATGTAGGAGCAGTCACTCATTTGCCTGTATAAAATGGCTATGGTAACATAAGAATAGACAACATGGAGAGGTGAAACCCTCTCACGGCGCGCGTCTGTTCAGATGCAGAGCAAATCCCACCGCAGGCGGTTAACCTGTTTAACGGTGGGTTTTTGTTTATGACTTCATTATGGTAATTCCACCCGTTGTCTACCGAAAATTATACCATAGGCGCCTACGCAGGTGCTTTTATATTCCTCATCGAAGAGTCCACTTTTGTGATACACTGAGTGTAATTTGGCAACGATGAACATGAAGATATGATTGGAAAGGCGGAAATTCGTTATGGCATATGCTTTTATGATCGAACCGCAGTATTATACCGCTTTGGAGAACGAAGACGAGTTGATTGAGAAGTGCCAGGAATGGGGCCTGCTTTCGGAGAAAGCTACAAAGGTCAAAACCTTCTATTATAAAGGCAATGGTTTGAATGTACCTTGCACCATCATTGGCTTTGTCGATCATATGGCCGCAGTCATTCAACTGGATAACGATCAAAAACACTGCATCCATCCTTCTTATCTGAAAGAAATGCAGGCGTCTGGCTATAATGTAAAAGGTCCAGTTGGAGCAGGTACGGCAAAGGATAAATCTAATGGACCAGTCGCTACAACCAACTTAGAGGAGCTCCCTAGCTCTAATGCTGCACAAGATCCTGTTACTACTTCCTATTCGGATAAGATTCCATCCGTTATGAGTGACTTTGATTCCGAATTGGATGTGGACACGGATGACGATGACTCCTCCTCCGAACTGAAAGGCGACCCTGAAGGCTTAGTGGAAGAGTACATTGGCCCCGCAAACGGGGCAACCAGCGCAGCCAAACCGAAAGCAAAAACCTCAGGTAGGCCTAAATCGGTCAAGATTGAACTGCCTGAGGGAAAAGTTAAAATGTCCGCAGTTGTGAAGGAATTTACGACCGTGCCCAACCACTTTTCCGACAATGACGATGAAGTCATTATCTATGAAGCTCTTACGATCACCGAGCCCGAAGTTATTGACGTTGGCGAAGCCTGGTCCAGCCACAGTGCCACGATCAAGAAGCAGGAGCTTGAGGTTGGCGATGTGCTTACTTTTGAAGCAAAGATTATCAAGAAAAAACTAACCAAGAACCCGGTTCCTTATAAAATCAACAACCCTTCCAAGATTCAGAAAGAATAAAAGCCGCAAAAAAACCTCCAGACATGTTATCCCTGTCCTGGAGGTTTTTTTGCGGCTAATTATCGCCTATACGGTAGAGATCGTTAAGTCTTACTAATGGTTGCCTACAACACAGCTGATCTGGAACTGAACGCCAAATTTATCGATAACCATTCCGTAGGCTGGACTCCAAAACGTTTCCTGTATCGGCATTTTCACTTCGCCACCGTCTTGCAACTGGTTGAAAATTGCTTTGGCTTCATCGGCAGTATCTGTGTTCACCGTAACATTAACATGATTACCTACAATATGCGGCATGCCAGGAAAGGTATCTGATAGCATTAGTACAGAGCTACCAATCTGCAAAGAAGCATGCATGATGCGGTCTTTCGCTTCTGGTGGTACGGGGTGATCCGGGTTGGAAGGACCATCGCCAAACGTCTGGAGAGCCAACACTTCCGCTCCAAATGCCTTTTTATAAAATTCCACTGCTTCACGTCCATTGCCATCCGTTACAAGATACACATTCAAGCTGATTGCCATTCGTGCTTCATCTCCTTGAAATCATGTAATTAAACCATTCCTGCCGCTTGCGACATGAGTATAAACGAACAGGCTGTCCGTTGACAAGAAGGTATTTCTACAAGCCTCTCTATGAACCATTTTTTCTCCAAATGGAGCTCTGACCACGTTCGAATCATCTTGTAGCGGTACTGGGTGAGGATCATCATCGTTCATTGGTAGGATTGTCCTGTAATCCTTATTTTATCCCCGGTTTGTGCGAGCGAAATGAAAGATTGTTAGGATAATACCCGGTACCAGCGCAGCAAAACTGGTAGAGATAAGACACCATTTCAGCAGAGTAAAAATCGGGGTCAATTCAGCTACAACGGGAGTATGTACAGGATAACGATACATCGTCAAGGAGGCACCTGCATTTTCAAGCATATCCAAAGCCCATCCACCGACTGGCAGTAAATTAAGCCCTCGCCAGCGATTCTCTGGCGGAATCACTCGATACAAAATAGACAACAAAACCACCAACAGGAACAGATAAACGATCGGCCAGACGAGATCAAACGTAAAACGTGCCTGGATATAATCGCTCCGCCCTGCTTCGCCATATTGTTCAGCCATCTGGTAGAGATCATTTGCCGAATACAGGAAGGATGTATCCGGTGATTCTCCAATTCCTGTTATTTCTTCCGACTTCGCCGCCTGCCAGGGAAGAATGAATGCAATAAAGCATGCAAAAATCACAACCGAAGCCACCACCCATTTCCAGTTCACCCAATGGTATAGCCCTCTCGAGAGTTTGCTCAGCATGGTCTGTTCCTCCTTTCTCCAAAAAAAAACCACTCTCCCGAATCCTGTCGGTAAAATGGCTGCGGTCGATCCTATGAGGTTAGCGCGTTTTTACGATGCTATCTATTTCACTTTTCAACAAGAGGTATCGGTGAACACTTCTCATGATCGGGACCTTAGTTAGTTTATTCTTGTCTACATAAAGTTTCATCTGATCTTTGGTCAGACCGAGCAAACTCCCTGCTTCAGATACCGTCAATACAACCTCGGGATTCGTAGCATTAAACGTTTTTTTCACTTTCTGGTTCCAGTCCTCGAATACCTGCATAGATCAGTGACCTCTCCTATCCATAGCCAGTCATTTTCCAGGCTGAATAGATCTATTATATCATACTTGTGATGATCGTAACTTAATCCTTATAGAGAACCAATTAATGTTAGTGATTTAGGCTTCGCGGCCAAACACCTCGAACTGACTTAATGCCGGGAATGGAGAGGGATCTGACGACTTGATCAGTTCGCTTAACGTTACCCATTCCACGTCCTTCGACTGAATTGCGATCGTTTGTGGTTTATGAGTTTGGATCAAACTAGCCTGCTCGGAGCTGCCATCGGAAAAGGTAAGAGTAACTCGCTCCCAGAAGTTATCGTGGGGAAAATCTGCACGCAAGGTCAGGACTACTTTGTCGATAGACACCCTGCGTCCAAAGTTGACTGTGATAGCAGCATCATCCCGCTGGTTGATCCCCCAAGATTCGTAAGGCCACTCGCCATGTGAATCATTGGCGCTGTTGCCATTGATGGCGTTACGTGCTGCAAATACAGACTCTCCACGGGTCTCCACGTTGGCGGAAGCATGGGGAAAACAGCTTTCGTTTCCATGCTGATCATACGGATTTAGCGCTACATTTTTATATGCCTCAATCTCTTCCCGTGTAGCCAACCGAGCACTTAGAACATGCTTGTCACCCGTAAATGACTTTGGTGAATAGGACACTCGTTTCTCGTCAAAAGGAATGGCATAACGATACTCCTCACCTGTAAAATAAACGAAAGCCGGGTTCATGGAATCCTCCAGCTGGATGATCAGATATACGTTTACATCAGAGCTTCTTAGAACGATGCTGTCTCCTGCTCCAAAGGCCTGTCTGTACACAAGATTTACTTGTTCACTGTCCGTACGCGTTTCGAGCACCACACCGTCCGCATTTTGAATTTCGAGTGATAAGTTCGTCATCTACATTCTCCATTTCTATTGATATTATTTATAATTTTCTTGATCGGAAAATATGAAAGCGCTTCGCTTTATTATACTTTATCATAATCACGGGACTGGGCACCCCTGAATAATGACTTATTTAACACGAAGACGAGTATATTTCTCAATATAAGAAATGCAAAAAGAGCCACTTCCTTAAAGTGGCCCCACGATGTAAAACTAAATGATTGCCTTAAGCCTCTTCCCAGAAGCGGCGCAGGTTGCTCATGGCGATTTTGGAAGCAGATTTGCATTCCTCCATGCCCTCAAACTCAATCGTAATGTTACCATCATAACCGGAGTCTTTAATCAGCCTCACAATTTTGCGAATTGGAATATCCCCTTGCCCAACAATGGCACCGCGCAGGAAGTTGCCGTAAGCGGTTGTGAACCATTCCCCTTCACCCGGATGCTCATCATAAGGGCGGAAATAAAAGTCTTTGAAGTGGACCAGAGAAGCGTACGGCAGATTTTTCATGACCCCGATAATCGGATTCTCATCCACACACATGAAGTTGCCGATATCGAGTGTCGTTTTGAAGTTGGGACGATCTACGGCATGAAGCACACGCTGCACACGGTCACTGGCCTGCACACTGAAGCCGTGATTCTCAATGGTTGTTGTAATGCCAAACTGTGCAGCATAATCAGCAATGATCTGGCTTCCTTTCACCATCAGCGGCAAATTTTCCTCAAACCAGGCAATGGTCATTTTCTCCTTAGGCAAAGTAAACGCCGTTACGTCATGGCGCATATGCTTTACACCCATTCGGTGTACAACATCGACATGCCTTTTAACCCGAGCTATCTCTTCTTCAAAAGCTTCTTCCGTCTCCTGCACGAAATTCGCAGGCATCGAATAGTTGGACAGCTCAATACCCGTAGAAGCAGCTCTCTCCCGAATGGCGTCGGCGAGATCAGGATTGTCCTCCACGGTGTAGCCATACGGAACCATCTCCATATGCTCTCCACCATTTGCAGCAATCCAGTCGATGATATCCAGAACCGTCATTTCACCAGAATTCAGATCGTTCAACAAGCTATACGTACTCAGGCCCACTTTCATCTGCTCAGCTCCCTATCGGTATTGTTGGATAAATTTAACCGCTTTGCGAATGTCCTGCTCCGGCTGGTCGCCTACCTCGCGCTCAATCGTCAGATAACCTTTGTAGCCGATATCCCGAAGAGCTGCAAAGTATCCATCAAAATCCACACTGCCCTCTCCCAGCGGCACCTCACGGAAGAACGTTCCGGAAGAGACCATTTCGGCAATTTTCTCATGATCCATAGGCGCGTATCCCACTGCACCGTATACGTCCCTCGGGTCTACTTCCTTCAAGCGTACACCATCTTTCACATGGGTATGCACAATATAATCCTTGAGCAGATGAACACCTCTTGCAGGGTCATCTCCGGTAACCATCACCATATTGGCCGGGTCAAAATTAACCGAAACCCCGTTGGTGGACAGGGTATCCAGAAATCCTTTCAGGTCTGCTGCCGTCTCCGGTCCCGTCTCAATCGCGAAGTAGGCTCCTGCGCTTTTGGCGTATTGGCCTAGTTCCTCACATGCGGCATGCAGTGTGGCATACACTTCGGAGGAAGGATCGTGCGGAACAATACCGATATGTGTTGTGACGATATTCGTCCCCAGATCAAGAGCAAGATCCACAATGCGCTTGGACTTCTCTACTTTCCACGGATTATCTTCCTTGACCTGAAACCCGTGACCGCCCAAATCGCCAACCAGGGCAGAAATTTCAAGACCGAGAGAATCGATATAACTTCTTAACTCCTTGCGGGCCGCCGGAGAGAGGTTTTCGGGGTCCATCTCTCCATGGACTGCATAGATCTGTACGCCTTCTGCACCTACATCCTTCGCTTTGCTTAACCCTTCACGTACGCCTACACCGAAGCTATCCACGATAACGCCAATCTTGTTTGTTAATTTCATGCCATACCCTCCCGTTAAATCGGTATTTGATTTTCCATTCCTGGTGAGCCTTCATGATGGATGGAATGCTCTATTAACTTTTCGACCCCTACCCGGTCACTCCTTTTTCTCGGATCATTTCTTATCCGGTTCCCTGATTCTAATCTGCTGAGACCAGCTTCACAGTTTGAATCTCATACGGCTTGAACGTCAGCTCAAACTTCCCTTCATGACATGCCAATGGCTTGATTTCATCCTCCAGCAGATTGACCACAGACGTCTGTATACGCGCATCAGCCCACTGAACCTGGACCGTTTCTCTTCCACCAGATGACTCATAGAAACGCAGTACCGTTCCCGTGCCGTCTTCGGAAGCCTTGATCGTATCCAGAATGACATGTTCACTATGGAAATGAACCCAGCTATGTTCTGCCGGCAATATGCCAGAGTGTCGTTTACCCGCAACAACATTGACCGGATGATTCAGTTCCATAGCCCGGCGTACCACACCCGCTTCCCTCCAATCTCCCTGATGCGGCAGCAGGGAATACGTGAATTCATGCTCACCCTGGTCAGCATGTTCATCCGGCCATTTGGGAGCACGGAGCAGGGAAAGACGGATCGTATTATCTTTGATGTCATATCCATACTTGCAATCGTTCAACAGGCTTACTCCACTGTTGCCCTCGGAGATATCCGCCCAGCGGTGACCACACACTTCAAACTGGGCCTGCTCCCAGCTGGTGTTGTTATGGGTTGGCCGCTCCAGCGCACCAAACGGAATCTCATAGACAGCTTTGGCTGATACCAGATCAACGGGAAAAGCCACTTTGAGCAACTTATGGCTCTCCGCCCAGTTCACCTTTGTCCTGAAATCAACACGTCGTTGATGACGATACAGGATAATATCCTGGTGAATCTCAGACTCGTTTAATTTCCAATGAAACCGAAAGATATCCTGCGTTACTCCACGCTGTACTACTTCTCTGGAGATCAGCTCTGCCACTCCTGCACGTTGCGATTCAAACCGCGGATCAATATCCCAAGCATCCCAATACGTTGGCCTGTCATGGAAAAACTGTAACTCATTCGCTTTATCGCCCGGCTTCAGCCACTCCCGTTGGTTGGATTTGTCATACCATCTGCTGATCTCTCCTACATCGTTAAATTCAAGCGTGTAAAAGTCCGTTTCCCAGACAGAAGGGAAGGATTCATCCTGCTTCAAAGTAAGAAGATTGACATCCGGTACATGGCGTAGCCATAACGTTGTATATCCAAAGGCCGGAATGGATGGGACATAGGCTGACAAGGTCAGCACGTCTCCATTTGCCTCAAGGTCACTCGCCAGACGATTACCCTGATGGTCGAACGCTGCCAAACTGCCAAGTTTCTCGTCACCTGTAATCGTGACGACTTCTCCCCGCTCCCAGCCTAGGCTATTAAATACAATATAGGGCAGACCCTCGAAGTTATCTGTCGCAATGCGGTCCTCAATACTGCCTAGGGTTCCTTCCATAGCCGATGTTCCCAGAGCGAATACTTTCGTATACTCCTCCATAGATGTTACGTATACTTCGGGAATCGACGTCCCCGGGATAATATCATGGAATTGATTAAGCATGATCAGCTTCCAGCCCTCATCCAGATCACTTTTCGCATGCGCTGCTTCAACTCCGGCAAACTGCCCCCAGATTTCCGCTTCCCGATACAACACCTCCGCTTTGCGATTGCTCCGTTTGTTGCGCGCATGAGTTGTATAGGTTCCACGGTGCAGTTCCAAATATAAGTCGCCATGCCATTTCGGCAGCTTAGGATTGTTGTTCGAAATCTCTTCGAAAAACGCGCCTGCTGTACTGAAATTGCTAATGGGCTGCCCAACCATGAAATGGGATCGCTCTGCGAACGCAACCATCTCGTTCGTCACCCCGCCTCCACCATCGCCATGCCCATAAAGCAGCATTTGCTCGGGGAGTACATCCTTCTGTTTGTAGGATTGCCAGTGCTCATCGACATCTTTGGGCCTTGTATGCTCATTCACTCCATGATTGAGATACGCAAGCACCGGGGTGCCGTCAATGCCAACCCAGTGGAATAGATCATACGGGAAAACGTTGGTATCATTCCAATTGAGCTTGGTCGTCATAAAATAAGGAATGTCAGCCAGCTTGAGCAGTTGTGGCAGCGAAGCACAGTAGCCAAACGTATCAGGAAGCCACTCGATGTTTGAACGCTTGCCGAACTCCTCCTGATAAAAGTTCTGCCCGTACAAGATCTGCCGCACTAGCGATTCGCCACTCGGAATGTTCAGATCCGGCTCTACCCACATGCCACCAACCAGTTCCCAGCGGCCTTCGGCAATTCGGGCTTTGATTCGTTCGTATAGCTCAGGATAGTGATCTTTTACAAATGCATAAAGCTGTGGTTGACTCTGCGAATACACGAACTCCGGATACTCATCCATTAAAGTACACATCGTGGAGAAGGTGCGGCTGGACTTGCGCACAGTCTCACGCACAGGCCACAGCCAGGCAATATCTATATGGGACTGCCCAACCAGATGCATGAATCCGTCCCGGTACTCTTCCGGGTCTTCCTCCTGTACCGACTGTGCGAGCCATTCTTCCCAATGCTGTACCCACCTCGTTTCACTCCAGCGCTCCGGCTCGCTGTACATCTTATCCATCACCTGATGAATATTCCTAATAAGACGGGTGCGCTTTAAGTCTTTCTCCGGCAATGCTCGGAGTGATTCTGCAAGTACCGTAATGCTATACATCAGACTCTGTAAAGACGAATTAACACGAACCAAAGCGGCTCGGATGCCCTGAATTGGCGGCTGGATGACCGCCTGTCGATTCAAGGGGTCATGTGGTTCCGGTATGGGATCATATAGCTCAATCTCCAGCAAAGGCGTAGTTCCCACACGGCTCTTCGGCAACGGTACATACCAATGATTGCGGTCCAGTCCGTGATAAGGCATGCCATTTACCTTCAGCAGCCCTTCACCCCCGGTCTCGAAAACCAATCCGACCGCACCTTCCTCCCAATTGGCCGGAATCGCTACGGTTTTGCTCAGAAAATAAGTCGTTCCATGGTTGCTATGGAGCGGATTCAAGCTTTGAACAGCCGCATTCCCCTGATCATACTCGTATTCCCCCGGCCGAATATACTTGGCTTTCTGCATCTGCCATTCCGGAAGTTCAATGGTATCCATCCATTGCTGCTGAGTCAGATCCTGAATGAATCTCTGAATTCGAATCATACCTCCACCCCCACCTTCTGGATGTGTAAACTACAAGCAGTCCAGTCTCTGGAGCTGCTGCCAACCATCAGTCTGAATTCACCCGGCTCCACAACAGGCTGAAGACGGGAGTCGATCAGCTCCAGATGTTCTTTTTGCACAGGGAACTTCACCGTCTGGGTCTGTCCCGGCTCCAAATGAATTTTACGGAATCCCTTCAGTAAAATTTCGGATCGGGTGACCGAAGCTGATACATCCGTAATATAAAGCTGCACAACCTCATTTCCCGCAACCGCTCCCGTATTTGTGATCTCTACCTGTACCTCTGCTTCATCGTCCGGTCTGATCACTTCCGGTACAACCCTAACATTCTCGTACTTGAATTCCGTATAACTCAGCCCAAAGCCGAAAGGATATTGTGGTGCCAAATCTGTCTCCAGATATCGCTTACCCCGAGTGCGTTTGGCATTGTAGCTGACCGGAAGCTGACCTACATGCTTGGGAATAGAGACGGTAAGACGACCAGATGGATTCACATCACCGAACAGAATATCTGCAATGGCGTTGCCTCCCTCCTGCCCCGGGTACCATGCTTCCACAATGGCATGGGCATGCTCATCAATCCAGGGTTCGGCAATCGGCCGTCCGTTAATATATACGACAATAACTGGTTTCCCCAGCTTATGTACTTCCTGCACCAGTTCCAGTTGAACACCCATCAGATTCAGAGACGATCGGTCTATACCCTCGCCGCACTCCATATCGTTCCATGGATCATCCGTAACAACGGATGCCCCCGTCCGCAGATCAATGGTCCCTTCGCCAAAATCACGGCTACTCGACCCTCCCATCACCATAACGATGGTATCTGCTTCTTCAGCACAGGCTAGCGCTTGCGCAAAGCCCTCCCTGGAATCGCCTTTGATCCGGCAGCCCGGTGCGTACAGCACCTTTCCGGTGTCTGCACCAAGCTTGCGGGTAATCCCATCCAGCACCGTAACGATCTGCCCTCTCGGCTGTGGCGAGGTGTAGTCACCAAGCTGGTTGTAGACATGGTTCGCATTCGGGCCTATGACCGCCAGTTTTGTACCTGTTTTGCTAAGCGGAAGGGTGTTTTCTTCATTTTTGAGTAAAATGATTCCCTCTTGCGCGACTTTTCTCGCCAGCTGAATATGTTCTTCACATCCGATGACCTGCTCAGCAAAGTCAGGATCAACGAAAGGTTGTTCGAATAAACCTAGTCTGAACTTCATCTCCAGCACCCGCCTTACCGCTGTATCCAGATCCTGCTCTCCGATTATTCCTTGCTCCAGCGCCTGCCCGAGATGCTTCCGGTACATGTACCCGGACATTTCCATGTCCACCCCTGCCTTAAGTGACTGAGCGACGGCCTGCTCCCCGTTCTCCGCAGTGTTATGCCCACTGACCAGCATCTGAATCGCACCAAAGTCAGTAATGACAAATCCATCAAAGCCCCATTGCTCGCGCAGGAGATCATTCAGCAGATACGAACTCGACGTACAAGGCACACCATCAATTTCGTTATACGCTGTCATGACAGAACAGGCCCCGGCTTCCACAGCTTTCTTGAACGGCAGCAGATCCACCTCGTGGAGCTCACGCAGTCCTATATGGACAGGGGCCGCATTGCGCCCACCCTCCGAACTGCCATAGGCTGCGAAATGTTTGAGTGTCGCCACAATCGTCCGGTCGGAATCGAGCCGGTCACCCTGTAAACCTTTCATCGCTTCAACCGCCAATTCACCGATCAGGTATGGATCTTCGGCAAAACATTCCTCCGTCCGTCCCCATCTCGGGTCCCGCACTACATCAAGCACAGGCGAATATGTTGCCGCTCCTCCCTGGCTCCGAGTCTCCACAGCAATCGCTTCACACATTCCACGGTACAATTCCGTGTTCCAAGCACTTCCTACTGCTAACGGCACCGGGAATACGGTTGCCCCAATGGCCATATGCCCGTGAGAACACTCTTCCCCGAACAAAATGGGAATCCCCAGCCGGGAGTTCTCTATGGCATATCGCTGAATTTCATTGGTGGCAACAGCTCCCTGCCTAGGGGTCAAGCCAGTCTCCAGCGTCACTTCCGTCCAGGGGTCAGCACGAAGTGCTCCATACAACGACCCAATCCCGCCCTGTGTGATGTCCTTTTTAAACTCATCCGTAACCTGAACCGTACCATCTGCTTCCTTAACATAAGTCTTCCACCCCATTGGCTGGATCAGCTGCCCTATTTTCTCCTCCGTGGTCATCCGCCCGAGCAGATCTTGGGTCCGTACCTGAACGGGAAGCGAAGCATCTTTATAGTCCATATGCACATTCTCCTTATGAGTTCGGCTTAGTCTGGTGCATGGGCTCACATGGCTTTTCGGTAGTCGCTAGGCGCTACGCCCACCACATTCTTGAACGCCCGATTGAAGGAATTGTAATTCGTATATCCAACTTCCTCACTGATCTCCTGAATGGCCTTATCAGTCTCCAGCATGAGCTGCTTCGCCTTCTCAATACGGTGACTAATCAGAAGATCCACGAACTTCTCACCAATTTCGTCCTTAAATAGCTTGCTTAAATATTTCGGATTGATATCAAATAGATCACTTAGATAATTCAGCGACAGCTCGGGGTTGTTGTAGTTCTGTTCAATATACTTGCGAATTTCAAGAATATGAGATCTATGTTTTCTGGAGCAATGCAGCGTCTGTATCTGTTCAGCCAACTCACGGAAGCCTTCCCAGCACAGCGCGCGCAAATCATCCAACGTCTCCCAACCTTCCAACCTAGGAAGAAGTGGTGTAAATACTGATGCCCATCGCTCCTGATATTCTCGTGGAAGTTCTGCGAACTCCCGGTTATAGTGCTGGAACAGCAATTGAACCGTATTCATAATCTCCTGGCGGGAGAGCACGGATTCATGGATCTGTTCGAACAAGCGGTCAAAATGCTTCTCCCACACAGCGTCCGACAGTCGCATCGCCTGCACCAGCAAAGAGATCGTCTTCAGGAATTCATACACATCATTCGTTGAGTTCGGTACCTCCCCACATGGAATGATCCGATTCATGCCGAGCACAGCCTTGTATTCCAAGGCATGCACCGCCTCCTTCAGCGAAGCTCTCAGACCACGGACATCCACTGCCACTCTCCCAATACCGATGGTTACGGTGAAGTTCAAATACTGCCCAACCCTGTCAAGATAACCGGAGAGCAGTCTCTGCTCGGTTTCCTCACCTTTCTCCATTTCGGGAATCCAGAGTATGGCATACAGACGCTGATCCGATATCCACTCTGCCCACACTTCGGTGCCCTCGTGCCTTGCACTCTCCTGCAGAATGCTGGATAACACAAATTTCAGGAGGGATTGATCCTGATTGTGGTACTCCTCCAAGAACCGGGAATACTGATCAATCTCCACCACAATTACAGCCCATCGATCCCCTAACTGCGGGAGCTTGAACCTGCTCATCTCCGCTGTCAGTTCATTTCCAGTAAAGTCCCGCGTGCCCTCCAGTAGCTCCTGAAAGAAATATTTTTTCTGCAAAATCAGGTTCTCTTCATGTTCCTCCTGATATTGCTTGGTTTGATCAATCATTCGCTCCAGCGTGGTCTGGATAAAACGGAACTCGTTATCCTTCGTATAGCTCATCCCCGCTTGTTTCTGGGAAGCCACCGTCTCAATCAACGTGACAATCTGCTGGATGGGCTTGTAATTTCTCCGTGTCACATAGATCACCCAGACCACACCAATAAGGACAACGGCAACGGCAAAAACAAACCAGATATTATAAAATTTCAGGGCGAATTTGACGATTTTGCCATTGTTCAGTCCCGTCTGTACCTTCCAGCCACTGTAGCTGGATGTAAACTCGGAGAACACTTCACCTGAGTCTGTTTTGGGAGAAACTGCTGTAATTCCATCCTGCATTCCTCCGTCCCACAGATTGCCGCCCGAACGATTGAAGATATTCACGAAGGTGAATTCAGGGTCATACATCTGCATGATGGATTTCTGCAAGGTCGGCAGATCGACGTTAACAACCACGAGACCCGTACCGTTTCCCACACCGCGAATGAGTGTAATGACCTGTTTTCCTTCCTCTGTCGGGAATGCCTTAAAGGATCTCGCCCCCACCCACTTTTGCGTTGCCGCAGCACGACTGTCTTTAATAAACGCTGCATCCGGGAATTCCTCAATCGGCACTGCCTTGCCGTTGCTGAATACCGTATCGTCGTTGTATCTCACCAGATATATGGAATCAATCAGCGGATACTCTATTTTTAATTCATCAATAACCTGGACTGCTTGGATTCCGGCATACACATCCTCGCTTCCGGTTACCGAATAATAATTTTTCAGGTTGGGATTGGTCAAAATATCACGCAGCACCTTGAAGTCGATGGAGCGCAGTGAATTGTCCAAATATTGCGTTACCTGTGACGCCAGAAATTCATTGGCCTTGAGTGCTTCTCTCCGGTTCTGTTCATTGAATACCTGAAAGAAAATGATAAACAGGATTGTGGTCACGATAAAAAAAACAGGCAAATACGATAGCAGCAAACGTCTAAACCAACTGTTGTTCATCTCCGAGGCCCCCCACTGTTTATACGCATGACGACAACCACGCCAATCTGGTCGCTAATTTTCCATAAATATTCAGTAAATTATATCGGATGAAGTGGGGTTGTCAAAAGGAGAAGACCATCCCGATTCCTGTGTTGACATCGGGACAGCCTCATTCATGAATCCATCAACCTTTATTGATTCTTCTCAATCGCACGCTGGTAAATCTCAAGGTAATTGCTGAGTCCCAGACCATCAAAACCTTTTACGTACGCGTCCCATTCCTTATCGATGCTCTTGCTGCCGATAATGAATTGAGCCATATTGGTCATCACGTAATCCTTGACGGCCGTCGTGAGCTGCGCAGCGGTTTCTGTATCTTCAGGACGGATAAATACGTTCGCAGGATAGACTTCTTTTGGCGCATAAGGTTCATATACATTGGTTGCTTGCGCCAGACGTGTACCATAACCCTCCGCTTCAAGTGGATTCTGACCTTCTGCAAACAGATTGCGGAACGTATTGGACAAGTCATGTGCTCCGATCTGTGACCAACTCTCGTTGACTACAACATTCGGGTCACGCTCAGGCAGGTTATAGTAGCTGTATTTGGCAGGCTCGCCATTAATGTTTTTCTCATCGGCATCCGCCTTCTTCCAGCCTTTACCTTCGGTCGGTCCGTACTCTGCATACAGGGCACCTTCTTCACTGAACATGTAATCTACAATTTTGATGGCGGCAATCTGTTGTGCTTCGGTCGCTTTATTGGTGATAGCAAACTCAAACTCACCTACGCTTTGCGTAGCGCCTGTCGTCTGAACGCCATCCGGTCCTTTCAGCGGAGGCACGATATCCCAGTGCTGGTGGCGGGTGATATCTTTGTCATACGTGTTCACGAGGTAGCTGACCAGCGCTGTCGTTATAGAGCCGACCACCTCATCACCTTCCTTGTTACCCAACTGCCCGATTGCCTGATCGTTCTGTGTGAAGGAAGCCGGATCAATCAGGCCTTCTGCATACAGCTTGTGCATGTACTCCAGCCCTTTTTTCCACTCTTCCTTATTCGCTGCAAAATCAACCTTGCCATCATTCACGATTAGATATTTATCGTTGTCATTATAGATAAAGCTGTTCATCAAATAGGCATCGATGTTGCCGTTCCACACATACTTGTTGGGTGCACCTGTGAGTGGAATCTCATCAGCTTTACCGTTGCCATTCGGGTCTTGTTCCTTGAACGCCTTCAGAACCGTGTAGAGTTCATCGGTCGTGGTAGGCATTTTGAGACCCAGATTGTCCAGCCACTCGGTGTTAATCCAGTATTTCTGAGCATACGTACAGTGGTAACATTCATTGAAAATCGGCAGTGCGTAGATGTTGCCATCCGGCGCAGTCACCGCTTCTTTGAAGTACGGCTTCTCCTCCATCATCTTGGACAGATTCGGACCGTACTGCTTGATCAGATCCTGCAACGGCAGGAACACGCCCTGTTTTCCATACGTCTGAAGGTCTGAGGTGGTGAACTTGCCATGGAGGAACACTTCAGGATAATCCCCACTCGCCAGCAGCAACTGTCTGCGGTCTTGAAGGGCGTCCGTCGGGGCCAGATCCCATTTCAGGGCAACATCGAACTTGTCTTCGATAAATTTGGTGAACTCATTTTCTTCCATGGACGCTTTACCTTGTGGGGCAAAGAAGGTCATCGTTACCGGGCCACCGCTCTCCCCGCTACCTGTACCCGCATCCTCGGATGAACCACATGCGGACAACAAAGCCATCGAAGCAAAGACCAGAAACAACATCGAAATCCAAGATTTTTTCAATCTGACTCCTCCTTTTTGTTGAAAACGGCATAACATTCTGGTTACGTACTCGTGTTAAACCTTATCCCGGAAGCCGGAGTGTTCCCCCACCTCCTTTCAAGTGGCGTAACGGGCGCATATTACAAAGATCATCCTTTGAGCGAGCCAACCATAACCCCTTTAACAAAATGCTTCTGCACAAACGGGTACATGATGAGAATAGGAATGCTGGCAACTACGATCAGTGCGTATTTCAGGACCTGCTCGAACCCCTGATCTCTTAGCTGCTGGCTCGTATTGGCCAACATTGCTGGGTCTGCGGCGTTTAGAATTAGCAGATTGCGCAGCACATATTGGAGTGGGAACAACTTCTCGGAACGAAGATAGATCAGGGCATCAAAGTACGCATTCCAGTGCCCCACCGCATACATCAGGGTCATGACCGCCAGAATCGGCTTCGATAATGGAAGAACCACACTGATCAAATACCGGATATCCCGACATCCGTCCATTTCCGCCGCCTCCCCCAGCTCTTCCGGGATGGAAGACTGGAAGAAGGTTCTCGCTACAATAACATGGAACACTGCGAGCGCCCCTGGCAGCCACATCGCCCAGCGTGTATCCAGTAGATGAAGGTCTTTCATCAAGAGATAGGTTGGAATCAGACCGCCATCAAAGAACATCGTGATCATCATGAAAATAATGATGGCTCCCCGTCCGTAGAACGACTTGCGCGATAACGGATACGCGAGCATAACCGTAAGCGCCACATTGATAAATGTGCCTACAACGGTATAGATGATCGTGTTGTAGAAACCGAGCATGAGCTGCTGGCTTTTGAAAATGGAGATATAGGCCTTGATGTTAAAGTCTACCGGGAACAGCCACACCTGACCGGATGTAACGGCACGCGAGGAGCTGAACGAAGAACTGATGATATACAAAAGCGGGTAAAACACCGTTAGAAGTATGGCGAACAGAAAGATATAGTTGAATGTCATGAAGATACGGTCACCGAGCGGGTCCTTGATCCGGTTACGATTAATCAGGTTGAACATGGATGAGCTCCTCCTTTACCACAAGCTGTTCTGGGATACTTTGCGGGAAATGCCGTTGACGATAACCAGCAGGATCAGGTTGATAACGGAGTTGAACAATCCTACCGCCGAGGAGAAGCTGAAGTTGGCCCCGATCAGACCCACCTTGTACACATACGTGGAGATGACTTCCGAAGCGCTCGTGTTAAGCGGATTCTGCATTAGATATATTTTTTCAAAGCCCACGCCCATAATGCTGCCCAAGCTCAGAATCAGCATGATGACGGTAACCGGCACGAGCGTTGGCAGATCGATATGCCAAATTTTCCGAAGCCTTGAAGCGCCGTCCATCTTCGCTGC
This sequence comes from Paenibacillus sp. GL_099_B, assembly GCF_057835695.1. NCBI lineage: Bacteria > Bacillati > Bacillota > Bacilli > Caryophanales > Paenibacillaceae > Paenibacillus > Paenibacillus sp. GL_099_B. The sequence goes on along the minus strand of NZ_CM174430.1, from coordinate 238,837 downwards.
CTCATAGAGGGATGGATCAACGCCAGCGAGAGCCGCGATATAAATGATTGATGAATAGCCCATGCCCTGCCATACACCCGACCACACATAGATGGATTTGAAGTATTCGGGAATGCCCATAAAGTTGGTCATCGGGAAACCCAAGAAGGTAAATAGCTTGTCTACAACACCCACATGCGGTGACAGCATCAGAATGATAATGGATACCATGACGACTGTGGAGATAAAATGCGGAGCATACGTGACCATTTGGACGGTCTTTTTAAAGTAACCTGTTCGGATTTCATTCAGCGCGAGCGCCAGCAGGATCGGTATGGGGAATCCGGCGAGTAACGAGTAGAAACTGATACCAATCGTATTTTTGATCAGCAGCCAGAAGTTCGGGGATTCGAAAAAGGCTTCAAAGTGTTTCAGTCCAACCCATGGGCTGCCCCAGATTCCTTTGACGACACTGAAGTCTTTGAAGGCAATCTGTACACCTACCATTGGAATGTACTTGAAGATCAACAGATACAATACGGGAGGAAGCACCAGCAGATAGAGCTCCCAATGCTTCTTGAGGCTTCTGATAAATGGATGCTGTCGCTTGGGTTCTGTGTAATTCCTTCCTTGCTGGAGCTCCACCGGTGCAGGTATGCTTTCCGTAGCTCGACTCATTCGCGTCACTCCTTCTACACCTCAAGTGTAATAATACATTACATTTACATCCCTTAAACATCCTTTTCTTTGACTCGTTTTTCTATATTAGCGTCATATGTGTAAAGAATAGTGTCAGGTAACGCTTTCTTAAATCGATAGTACCTTGAGCGGTGTTCTTTTATCAATTTTCAATTTTCTCCCACCTCTCCTTATTCCCAAAACCCTTGCCGGACAAGGGAAAATCGTCCTTGAGCACAGGTATATCGCATAAATGACCAACCCAAAAAATCCCGTAGGACTGTAAAAGTCCCCCGGGATTTGAAGTGTAGCTTTATTGGTTTGTGAACAATCTGAACGTCAGCGTGATAGGTGCTACTTCCGTAACTGCCTCTTGCGGCAACTCTACAACAAGTCCATCTTCCGTCCGTTGGAATGACAGCACATCATCTGTGCCGACGAGTTCAATTCTCTCCACATTTTCCACATATGGAATGACTACCTGTGATTCTACTGCCTCGTTCTCGTTTTTGTACAGACGGAAGGCATACGATACATTGAGATCTTCCTTACGTGTAAAAGCCCACTCTCCTGTGAAGTATGGTCCGCAAATCCGTGTGCCATAGATGCCCTCCCCGTGAGTACCGATCCATTCTCCGAGGGCTTTAATGCTTCGGACTGCCCCTTTTGGAAGACGCCCGTCCGGTTGTGGTCCCACATTCAGTGCCAAATTACCACCCTTGGACACTACCTCAAGCAGAATATGCGCCAGTTGTCTTGCTGACTTATACTGATCATCATATCCAAACGCAAAAGAATTGCCCACCGTGATACAGCTCTCCCAAGGAATATTCATTGGATGCTCAGGGATGGTTTGTTCCGGAGTTACGATATTCTCATACGGTCCGCCTACTGTGCGATCTGCTGCGAGGAGCCACGGCTGAGTTGTCTGACGTGCCCGCTCCACCACTTCGCCCAATCGGATATCCTGACCGTGACGGCCTTCACGTACCCAGCCTGCATCCAGCCACAGACATTCGATTCGTCCATAGTTGGTCAGCAGTTCCATAATTTGCTCATGCGTGAACTCCACGAATTTCTCCCACAGCCATGGATACGCTTTCGGATCATAGGATGGTCCACGCCACATATGGCTTCCCCGCTCCATGCCAGGTGTCCAGTAATATGGCGTATGCCAGTCCGCTTTGGAGAAGTAAGCCGAGATGCCGAGCCCCTTGGCACGAAAAGCGTCAAAAAGCGCCCGGCAAATGTCCGCATACTTATGGGTATGAAAAGGAGTATCCTTGCCCGTGATGCGATAATCGGTTGTATGTGTATCCCACATGCAGAAACCATCATGATGTTTGGTGGTGAACAGGAAATATTTGAACCCGTTATCAGCGGCCAGCTGTGCCCACTCTTCAGGCTGAAAGCGAATCGGATTGAAGGTTTTGTTGAGATCAAAGTATTCTTGCTTGAAATGCTCCATGTCGTCAGTCCAGTCGATATCATTGCGCGACCAATCGCCATCTTCGTCACTTAGCGCCCAGGACTCCACGAGTCCAAGTTGGGAATAGGGCCCCCAATGCATCATCAGCCCCAGCTTCTGATCCCTGAACCACTCCAGGCGTTCATTCAGCAAAGGATCTTCAGGCTTCACCCATTCCTCTTCTTTGCTAAAGTTATGCACCCCGGCTTCGACAACCTGCTCTTCCTGTTCCAGCACCGTATCTTTGGTTTCGCTCATCCCGTTCATCTCCTTTGGATCAAATGTCACACGTTGAAAAGGTAGCTTTACACAGGTCACTGCGCGGTCAAAACAATCTTCCGATCGCTGTTATCCCCGGATTTTCTTTAATTTCACTTTATAATGGTGGTAATCCGGGGATAAAGGCGAGCGCTCCGCTTCTCCAGATTTGTTTTGCCCTCTCCGTTATCGTGTAAATGTTTCGTTCAACTAAGAAAGACATATTAAGCCCAGTCATTTCGATTGCAGTGCGTTCTTCAGATTGGTTCTAACTCCGTTTTGGCGAAATGTTTGGTTCAACAAGTATAGACTTGTTAGACCTCACTACTTCGAGTGGCGTTGCCATTTTCGGATCGCAACACTATATCTACAGTGAAATTTCGCGTCCTTCTCGTGCGGACTCGTAGATGGCACAAAGGATTTTCATAATTTCAACGCCATCCTCAACGGGGCTTAGCGTCTCTTTGCGTCCTTGGGTACTGTCGATAAAATGATTGACTTCATTACGGAAAGAACCTGCGAAATCAAGGGATTTGAAATCCACCTGTGGCGTCATGTTCAAAATGGTATCGAATTTCTCACCAATCAGTGAAATTTCCGGTTCCAGTTCTGCTCCACCTTTATCGCCATAGAGTCTGACCGAAGTTTCATCCTGCTTCGCGTGCAGTGTGAAACTTACATCCACCAGCAGGCTTGCCCCGTTCTCGAAACGAATCAACGCGTTGGCCATATCCTCCACGGTGTTTTTGTTCGCATCATAGTCCGCGGCCTGGTAGAACGACAGATTACGGATATTGGCACGGTTACCCAATCGATTGGAGACATTCGCGGAGACGGTTTTCACCTTCGGTTTGCCCATCAGGTACCAGGAAATATCAATAATGTGCACGCCGATATCGATCAATGGACCTCCACCAGAGCGCTCCACATCTGCAAACCATCCGCCCGGATTGCCCAAACGCCGCAGACAGGATGCCTTGGCATAATAGATCTCTCCGAGCTCGCCTTCATCAATGAACTTCTTCAGGATCTGCGCATTGTCGCTATAACGGCGTACAAAGCCAACTTGAAGCAGCTTTCCACTGCGGTGAACAGCCTTCTCCACTTCCAACGCATCTTCTACCGTCTGACAGAGCGGCTTCTCGCAAAGTACGTTTTTACCCGCATCCAGAGCAGCAATGCTGATCTCGGCATGTGTATCATTCCAGGTACAGATGCTGACCGAATGGATTTCAGGTAGTGCCAGGAGCTCCTTATAATCGGTGAATACATGAGTAGCATTATATTTTTTTGCCGCTTCCTGGGCTCGAGCTTCGTTCAGGTCGCATATGGCGTATATTTCAACTTCGGGATTACTGTCATACGCTTGTAAATGAAAATCGGAAATTGATCCTGCACCGATAACTGCAATTTTAAGTTTGCACATGGAATTTCCCCTCCATAATCTGTTGAATGATGGTCATATCAGATGATTCAAAACATATGATAATCGGCTTAACGTAACTACGGTGAATGTTTGGACTTTCGGCCGCTGTTGTCTACAGATTTCTTGTATCAACTGCTCTTAGCAGTTGAAATCCGCAGACAAAGGCGGGCGCTACCGCTCCTACAGTTCCAAACTTCACCTCTGTTACTTCAGCCTTACATATAAAAATTGATTCCACTTATATAGTAGTGCAGTAGCTGCTTATGCTTCCTCCCAGAAGCGGCGGACGTTATCCATCGCGATTCGGGATGCTGTTTTGCAATTTTCCATACCTTCAAACTCTACAGAGATATATCCGTCGTAACCGGACTGCTTCAACACACGGAATACTTCCGGCATGTCGATATCCCCGTGACCCACAATCGCTCCGCGCAGGTAATTGCCGTGTGCGCTCTGGAACCAGCCCTCTCCAGGATTGCGATAGGAAGGTCTCCGATAGAAATCTTTGGCGTGCACCATGGATGCATAAGGAATATTGTTTTTCACAGCGCTAACCGGGTCTTCATCCACACAAAGGAAATTGCCGATATCCAGCGTTGTCCTGAAGTTTTCACGTGCCGTCTCATGCACCAACCGCCGGACACGCTCACTGGACTGCACATAGTAACCATGATTCTCCACACTTGTGGTAATGCCGTGACTCGCTGCGTAATCGGCAATTCGCTGACAGGCCTTCACCAGAACAGGCAGGTCCGCCTCAAACTGGGCCACAGTACCTTCCTGTGCAGGACGAAACGCAACATCATGGCGCATTCTCGTAACGCCAAGTGCGGCAGCGACATCCACATGCTTCATGACAGTAGCAATCTCATTTTCAAGTGCATCCGGACCTTCTTCTGAAACGAAGTTGGCACCTATTGCGTAATTGGAAATATCAATTCCCACGTCTTGCGCAGCCTCTCGAATCTGATCAATTAATTCCGGTTGGTCGATCAGGCTGTACCCGATCGGAACAATCTCCACATGTTCTCCGCCCTGCTCGGCGATGTAACGGATGGCGTCGGGTACAGTCAGTTCCTTGGCATCCAGTGCCTGTTGCAGACTGTATGTGCTGAGTCCTACTTTCATATCCTCTCATCCTCTCCTGCTGGTGTGTAGCTCTACCTTACGTATACCTTTTTCCATAAGATCATACAATTACCAATAATCGTTTGCTACTCTATTTTCCATGGGATGAATCCAAAATCGGCTTATCTACAAATGTTACGGCTCAATCGCCAGCTTCATGCACATCTTGTTTGCTCAGATATACACCCAACCAGGACAACGTTGGATACCATCTGGATTCATGAATGGTCAGACGAATGGTTTTGGCGGTAAAAGGTTCGAAACTACAGATTCGTTTGTGACCAACAATCGTGCCGCGATACAGCTCATGCCAATCCCCACTCTCTCCCTTTGCCTCCAGCGTAAAGCGTTCAATTCGTTGACCTGAACGGATATGCTCCATGAGAACGACTCGGTCGAACCGCTTTTCCTCCGGCAGCTCCACCTCCAGCCAAGCCAGTTCAGTTCTTTCAGATGGGCACCAGAACGTATCCGATTCCTCAAGCAATACCTGGGTAGCCACATGTTCATCACCCATGGTATCCGATGCGTGAATTCTCGCCCCAAAAGCCAGACTTTGCCGATAAGTACTGCGCAAAAAGTCCCCGAGCTGCTGCAGCCGCTCAACATCCTGTTCGTGAATAAGGCCGCGTCGATCTGGTGGAAGGTTCAGTAGATAATTGGCGTTGCCCCCAACCGCTCCATCATAGATGCCAAGCAGTTCCTCCAGCGATTTGACTTGATCGTCCTCGCTTGCATGATAGAACCAACCCGGACGGATGGATGTGTTCACTTCTGCGGGATACCAGATGAGCTTGCCTTCATGCTGCCGGATTAACTCCCGACTCCCCAAATCTGCATCCTGCGTATTAATTCTACTGGCAAACTCGCCATCATCCACCTGCTGCGATTGCTCCTGGATCTTCTCATTATCTTGCAAGTAGGCAGGTACGACGCTCCATTCCGAAGTCCGGGTATGACCTGCCTCATTGCCGCACCAGCGAACATCCGGTCCACATACCGAGATTACAGCCTCTGGCTGCAACTCCCGGATCAGCGCATAATAGGAATCCCAATCGTAGACCTGCCTTTTCCCATTCGGCCCCTCTCCGCATGCTCCGTCGAACCACACGCAGAAAAGTTCACCATATTGGGTTAACAGCTCACGCAGCTGATTTTTGAAAAATTCGTTGTATCGCTCTGAATCTCCGTAGGATGCTTCATGACGGTCCCAAGGAGACAGATAGATACCGAACTTCAACCCGCCTTCACGGCAGGCATCGGCGACCTCTTTCACCAGATCACCCGTACCATTTCGCCAAGGGCTGGCGGCTACCGTATGTTTCGTGTACTGGCTTGGCCACAAACAAAACCCGTCGTGATGCTTGCATGTGAGAATTAATCCGGTCATACCGGCAGATTTGCACGCCTGAACCCATTGCCGGGCACTCAGATGAGAAGGGTTAAAGATATCGGGATCTTCATTCCCCGTTCCCCACTCCTGATCTGTGAACGTATTCATGGTAAAATGAATAAATGCATAGAACTCCATCTCCTGCCATTTCAGCTGACGTTCTGATGGCACGACCTGTGCTGCTGCCTTCACCCAATCGGTTGTATTCACTGGATTCTTCTCCTCTCATGCCGGTTCTCTGTCCGCTTTCCGCCAAATGCCACAAAGGACCGACAGAGCACAGCATCTCCAGCGGTCCTTAATTATGTTCATCTGTCGTTGAAAGTCAGCTTCCTGAATGCAGTTCGATCCCTATTCCACAAATACTCTACCAATCTCAGCGGAGCGATCCACGACCCCTCCTGCCGTCCCCACATCCTGCTCACCACATCAATTGCCTTTTCATGCTTGCCTGCAAACCATGCCGCCATAACCTTCATGAATGGGTCTCCTTTCGGAAAATGATGGGTTAGTCATTGGAGTGGGTAAAATCGTTATTTTCGTTATCATAAAAATGTTATTGTTTTATTCATAAACAGTCTAAGACGTTATGAATAAAACGTCAATACACAAAAAAAAGACACCCCTAAGGGTGCCTCTCTCTTGATCGATATCGAATATTATATGTTCATTTTCGCTTTGCCTTTGTCATTCGATTAAACATTATCAGTGCAGCAATCAACATGGCAACAATTGCGATATTACTTGCTGCATCATGCGACATACCGAACAGAACGCCCAGATTGGTAACCAGGCCTCTGACAATCAGCGCAACCGCAATCAGCAGAATGGGGCTCCAAAAATTATACCTTCTCATCCTTCGCAACACTCCTGACCAGATTGTTCAGAAATTCCGGATCTCATAACACAATCATAACAGTCGTCATGTTCAGTTACAACAGATCAGACGATCCTGCGTTACGCTTGTTTGAATTCGATCCAGTCGATCTGCAGACCTGGTTTGGTGAAGTCCAGCTTCAATTCGTACAAGCCTGCTTCCAACTCCACTTTAACAAGTTTCTGTCTGATCCATTTACCTTCAGTACCATTGGTTTGAATGGTCGTCATCAATTGATCATTGAGAATCACATTACATGCACTTTGAGCCAGTTCCGGCTCAGGAGACATGATCTGTACAATAATCCGATATTGACCTGCTTCATCCACTTTCATGTAGACAGGTTCGCCCACAACGGGTTTGACCTGTGCATTATCAGCCAGCACTTGTGCCTGCTCTGAGGAAAGTGAAGCATTCGCTTGGAATGAAGCGACATTCTCTACAATCTCATGTTTTCTGGAGAAGACAGGTGCATTCATGATGAACTCACAAATATTCATGGCCGAACGCTGAAGCTCGCCACGTGTCAACGTCCCATTTTCCAGAGATTCGATCGTGTTGTCATCCCAGCCGTTGATTTCTGCACCATAGTTAGGTACAACCATGTACAGGTCGTTTTGAGCGCGAACCATCCAGTTGGTGTTTTTCCGATCTGCTGGTCCACCTTCAACGCCATCGTTCATAATAGCCCACCAGTCGGTCATCACGATACCTTGGAAGCCCCACTCTCCACGAAGAATGGTCGTGTTCAGATCGTAGTTCGAAGCCGCCCAATGTCCATTAATCGGATTGTAGGAGGTCATGATCGAGTTCGCACCGCCTTCTTTCACGGCAATCTCGAACCCTTTCAGATAGATCTCACGTAATGCACGTTCGGATACTACGGCATCCACTTTACTGCGATGTTTCTCCTGATTGTTGCAGGCGAAATGTTTCAGCGTAGCATTAGAGCCACCCTTCATGATCCCCTTCGTACAAGCAGCAGCAAATACGCCAGAAATCAGCGGATCTTCTGAGAAATACTCAAAGTTACGTCCGTTCATCGGACTCCGGCGAATATTCAATCCAGGCCCGAGCAGTGCATCCACCTGATTTCTCAGCAATTCCTGGCCTTCCATCACATACAGCTCTTCGACGAGTTCTGCATTCCATGTTGCTGCCAGCAAAGTTCCAATAGAAACTTGTGTAGCCTTCTCCCCGCTATCCATACGAATACCGGATGGGCCATCAGCAGTACATGCAACAGGGATTCCGTAATTGAACAGACTGTCACTCACGCCGCCAAATGCGGAAGCTGTACCCGATGTAACGAGTGGGCTGCTCATACCTTCGCCTCTTACGATGGCTGCCAGATCCTGATCACTCAATTGGGCGATAAACGCTTCTAGGCTGACTTTGCCATCCTTCACATCTCTCAGCTTGTAGCCCTGATTGCCGGTTTGCTCCAGCGTTTGCGGCAAGCTTTGTTCAATTCGTTCAGCCATGGATACTTGGCGTGTCGGTACATCTGCAAAGATCAGCTCGTAAGATCCATCATTTTTGCGCGCTCCCGGCTTCATTCTCGTAAAGCCTTCAGTCGGTGCCATTGCTTCTTGGAGCTGTTCCACGAGTTGAATCGTTTCTACGACGTACCCATCTTGGCCATCAATGCTGACATGCTCCACATTTTTGACACTGGTTCCCACGTACAAACGATATGTTCCTGCCTCAAGTACATAAGCTGATGCATGTCCTGTTACGCCAGCATCATCATAGGAAGCCATGGAATCCACAGGGAAGCTCACGGTCAGGCGCTGAGACTCACCCGGCTGAAGCAGATTCGTTTTGCCGAATGCCACCAGAGCTTTTGCAGGTTTCCCTAATTGACCTTGTGGGGCTTCAAAATAGATCTGCACTACTTCCTTACCGGCATAGGTTGTGCCCGTATTGGTTACGGTTACATTCACCTTAATGCTGTTTTCTCCGTCTTGGGAGATCAATTTTGCGTCTTCAGCTTTGGTTGTGAATGTGGTATAGGACAAGCCGTATCCAAATTCAAATTGTACTTTTTCGGGTCGAAACGTTTCGAAATAACGATAGCCTACGTAGATATCTTCTTGATAAAGGTTCTTAAACTCATTCCCGTAATTGCTTGTGGAAGGATAATCTTCAATGGAATACGCAATCGTATCGGTTAATTTACCACTTGGTGTAACATCTCCGGCCAGTACATCGGCGATCGCATTACCACCCTCCATACCGCCATGCCACGAGTAAATGACACTTTGGATCGGATGAACATAACTTTCATCATTCAACCAGCTCATGTCCATGATGTTCGAAACATTCAGTACGACGATCGTTTGTTCAAAATAATTTGTGACCTGCTTCAGCATCGCTTTCTCATCTTCCGTCAACCGGTAGCTGCCTGGTGCATCCACATTATCCTGATCTTCGCCTGCTGTTCGTCCAATCACCACGATTGCTTTGCTGGATTTACTTCTGGCTTGGGATACCACTTCGTCCGTTAAAGGCATTTCTTTCTGGTTCCAAGGCTCTGCCGCCCATACTTTTCCACCGTCATCAAACGGGTTTTCCTCAATCCATTTTTCATAGACAGCTGCCAATTCTTCATTGACCGTAAGTCCTTTTTTGCTACGAAGACCATCCAGCAAATTGGTTGTATACGCCACATGAACGCTGCCGCCTGAGCCTGTACCACTGCGATAATAGTTGACTTGAATCCGTCCAAACACTGAAACGTTTTCGTCTTTTTGAATTGGAAGCGCTTGTCCTTCGTTCTTCAAAAGCACTGCGCCTTCAGCGGCAACCGTGCGGCTAAACTCTGCAAACCCTTCCAATGGAACTCCGATTTGATGTGTGCTCAATGATTTCCCTCCTGATTGTCATCTCCATCTCCACGAAATCACTATGTATATTCGTTAATCTGGTAGATTCACTTGTATCTAGTCTCATATTAACAGATTCTATAGTAGAAAATAAATCAGGTTAAACGTTTTTTCATATAGTGGACATGATTTTACAATTATCTAACTTAAAAAGCCACGAACGTCATTCGTCCGTGACTTTTATACTTGTGCGACCTATGCATTAGGTCGTTAATTTGGCGTAGACAAGGAAGAACACCATGTTCTCTCCTACGATTGCATAATTAGGCACCCGATAGATCAGATCCACAACGATAAACGCGGCCATTATCCCCAGCATAAACACCAAGTGACGCGGACGTAGCCGCAGATGAGCATGTCTGTATCGGTGGAACACCAGCGAGGTGGACAGAAAATACAGCAGAACTGAACCAAATACAAAGGCCAACATGAAATCATAATTGAGTTCATCCAGGTATAACAATTGAATGGAAGCGGCAATCATGCTCATGGATATATAGATGAACAGATGGCCGTATATGATCGCTTGCCCGGCGGTCTGGATCTCTTTACTGACCTTTTTCTCAACATTATCAAAATACTGCCACCACATCGCAATCACGAATATGGATGTAAACGCCGCGAACAGAACAGATCGTACATCCCAGTGATCCATTTGCAGCACGGCAATGATACTGACGACCGACTCACCGAGCAGGATGAGAGTGAACAGAGCGAAACGTTCCAATAAATGATGCGTGTGTATCGGCACCTTCACCAGATTTTTGCGTCCGATGAGCGGGAGAATGATATCCACGGCAATTCCCACGTACAAAATCGCATATCGCAGCCACGAATCAAAGAACAGGGAACCTGTTGAGATCAATATGCCGATGATGAAGCATACGCCCAGATAACGGGCGGCTTTTTGTCGATGTTCGCTTTTGGAATTATGAATCATAAAATATTGAATGGCTGTAAGTGCCCTCGAACCGATATAACCCGCAAAGAAGGGAAGATAGTATTGATCAAAATCAACCGAGAGGCTCGCCGTCATCACCAGAACGGACAGGAGTTGAAGGATAAGAAAGACTCGATGGATGAAGATATCCTGACCATAACGGTTAATAAATAGGGTCTGACCGACCCATGCCCACCAGACAGGAATGAAAATCAAAACAAATTTCATCAGGTATTCAAACGAAATCACGCCGTGTTCGGCATGCAGCAGGACATGACCCGCTTTGGAGACCGCTGCTACAAAAAGCAAATCATAGAACAGCTCCAGCCAGGTAACCTTTTTCTCCATCATCCTTCAATGCTCCTTTAGTTGAACTCATATCAAAAATGATTACTTGTTCTGGGCTATTCTTTAACGTGCCATCATAGAATGCGAAGGCTCTAGCGTTCTTACCTGGATGGGCTGCAAATTGCCTTCGATTTGGGCGCGATATGGCTCAAACCACTCAGGCAGCATGAGTTTCTGACCAAGCGACTCCGCAGGCTCATCTTTCGCAAATCCAGGAGGATCGGTAGCAATTTCGAACAGGATTCCGCCAGCTTCTCTGAAATAGATTGCGTTAAAATATTGACGGTCCCGAACTGGGGTTGGCTGATAGCCGTACTGTTGTACAGCTTCTCTCCACTGCTCGTGCTCTGCAAAATCTTTGGCACGCCACGCAATATGGTGGACCGTCCCTGCTCCGCCTGCCCCCAGAGCCATCCGGGTGACAGGAACATCCACGACATTACCGATATCTCCGACGGACCGGAATCGTACATACTCCTCATCTTCATCTACTTTGGTGAATCCGAGTATTTTGTCCAGCGCATCCATCGTTCTCTGCGGATTGACGCTGAACAGCACGGCACCTCCAAATCCTTTGATGGCTTTGTCCGCGGGAATGCCTTCATGCACCCAAGTGCTGGCTGGACCTTCTTCACGTTCTACCAGCTCAAGACGCAAGCCCTCACTGTCTTCAAATTGCAGCAGCTCTTCGTTAAAACGACTTGTTTTGGTTACCTCAATGTTATACTGCTCCAGCCGGTCCTGCCAGAAGCCAATAGTCCCAGGTGGAATCACATATGAGGTGATGCCGACCTGACCGCCACCAATTTTACCTCGCGGTGATCCGGCTGATGGGAAGAACGTGATAATGGTACCTGGACTTCCGTTCTCATCCCCAAAGTACAGATGGTACACATCCGGTGCATCGAAGTTAATCGTTTTTTTCACAAGACGAAGTCCCAGAACTCCAGCATAAAAGTCGACATTGGCCTGCGGATCGCCCGCAAAAGCTGTAATATGGTGAATACCTGCAGTTTGAATGGTCATCATCATTTCCTCCTAGGATTATAGATCATTTATATTATCTTAATATTAAGATATTAAACCGAGCTGATTCAGCTATTATTTTGTTGGGCCTGTTCCTGTTTCAGTTTATCCGGAGTGACGTCGTCGCCGTTCGGATCATAGATGGTTACATTCAGCAGAATATCATTGATCGAACCGCGAAAGGTTTGCAGATATTCCTGGCGCAGACGAATTTGTTCCGCTTTCTCCATCTCCGTCAACCCTGCGGCTTTGGCTTTTCTTGAAAGCTCATTTATTCTGGTCAATGTTGGAATCATCATCTTGATCTCTCCTCGTAAATCGGAATTAAGATATTTGTTTTTCTCGGTGTAATTATATTCAAATTAAATATCTTAATTTAAAGATAAATGATTTATGACCCGTTGTCAACCGTTTTCTCCCATTTCAAAATAAAATGAAAAAAGGGCCTACTCCAAAGTTAGACCTTAGAGTAAGCCCTTCTTATATTTAGATATATGTTAACCCAACTTCTGACCACAGTTTGGACAGAAATTGGCTCCTTCATTCTTGGCGCCACAGTTCGGACAGAAATTCGGCTTTTTATTGTCTCCAGACGAAGAAGATGCACCTGCATCGCTGTTTTGATTAGCCGCAGGCTTTTGCTCCGAATTCTGATTCTGGTTGTTCTGGTTCTGATTCATGTTCTTCATCATTTCATTCGCCATGTTCATTCCCATCATCATGCCCGCCATATCTGAAGCAGCGCCGCCGCCCTTAACTTTACCGGATGAGATGCCATCAGTCATGCTGACCTGCTGATACTTTTGCAAATTGCCGATCATTTCATGTGAAGCAGTCTTCGTAATCATATCCTGAATCTCCTGCGGATAATTGAAGCTCATCACCTGGAAGCCTGTAATTCCGATCCCGATGTCCATCATTTGCATATCCAGATCTTCCTGAATTCCTTTGGCAATATCTGAAGCATTCGCCTGCAGGTTGAACATATCCTTACCCTCACGGCTAATCCATTTCATTAGCAACTGATCCAGCACAGACGTAATCCGGATCTTAACATCCTCGACCAGATAGCTCTGCTTGATACCCGCGATTTTATCGATCAATGTAACATAGTCGCTCACTTTAAAATTAAACGTACCATTCGCACGAACCGGCATCCCGCCTGGAAGTTGAGGAGTCGGAATCAATACCGGGCTTTGCGTGCCCCACCGAACCGTAAACTCCTTCGTATTCACAAACAGCACTTCAACCCGCATGCCGCTGTTGAATCCGAACTTGAATCCTTTTAAGGTAGACAGAAACGGAATGATCTCGGAATCGATATTAAACGACCCTTCGTCTTCGAAAATCCCTTCCACCTTGCCGTTATTCAGGAAGATCGCATCCTGTCCCGAACGGATAATCAATTTACTTCCCTTCTTGATCTCACGGTTACTCCACTTCCAGAAAATCATGTCATCTCTGAACTCTTCCCATTCCACCACATTCGAAAATTGATTTTTGAAAAATCCCATACTCGTTCCCATCCCTTCTATAGTAAGCATTTTGCATCATCATGGCATAAGCTAAGTTGTTGTTTTTCCTGCTAGAAAGATCTGCTGCTACCACTGTGCGAATGGCCGCCTCGGGTGGTACCTCCCCCACCTCCACCGCCTCCGCCACCGTTATTGTTGTTCTTCTCAATTTTGCGTTTGGTTACGGTAGTACGGATATACCGATCCTGACGATCGATCACACTGGAATTACTTGAATCCTCATAAGTAGCACGATTAACTGTAACTCGCCCACCGGAACGATAGGCCATTACCCCAACAGCAATACCTCCAATCGCTACTGACGCAACAAGTTGGAACCAAATATTGAAGAGGATATTATCTGGATTTACTCCCGGTCTAATTCCCATATATTCGTAGGACAGCTTGATATACTTTTCAAAAGCCAGTTTATAATTACCGTCCGTTACATCTGGTGCAATCTTAGCTGTGATTTTATCGGCTCTGCCGTTGTCGATATACTCTTTCCCTTTATAAAAACCAGCAAGATACATCTTACGGTTATACATATCAATTGTTAAAATAACTGCATTGCCATGAGCCTTATCGTAACCAAGCCCCTGATCATCGTAGAAATCCTCGGTCAGCAGTATTTCACTCTTTTGCTCCTCATTATTTGAGGTGTAAATAACGAAGTCCGTCTGCCTCTCCGCCCCATACTCATTCGCCAATGCATTCAGTTCACTTTTCTCCTGCTCGTTCAGCAGATTAGCCTCATCGTAAATCAGGTTTTTGCTGTCGGCTGCCGATACCACTGACATTGGGATCAATGGAGACACGAGAGTAATCACCAATAAAATGAGCGTTGCCATCCATGCCAGATTTTTTCTTTTTCTCAAAGGAATCCACCTCCCATCATCCAGGAGACCAGTTTCAATGACAACAAGGAAACGGCTGAAATTCCTGCGAACCATCCGGCAACTTTAGCTTTGCTAATAGGCGGCTTACCCACCACTTTCCCCGTCTGGCCATTCATGGCAAAGGTATACTGCGAACGATTGTAGTCATAGTAAACCATCCACACCGGGAGCAGCACATAGTCTGCATTTTTTAACGTAGTATCAATCTGTTTGTCCGTGTAGCTGACACTGTTATAGCCTGAAACCGTTGATGCAATATAAGAATCAATATAAGAGCTCGTTTTTTCCTTGGCGCGCGGGTATAATTCCTCATCCGTATAACTATATTTTTCCGCAATATACCCGGCGAGATACGGGGTTTTGAAAAGCTTTAACTGGTTATAAGGAAAAGGCTCCAGCTTATCCATCAGTTCATCTTTCATTTTCTCCGAAGCATCAATGGGCAGATTCACATAATTCAGCCGGATTCTCCGGTAAATATCGAAATGCTGCGTTTCCGTGTAATGGTAGTCACCCTGCGTGTAAGTTCTGATTTTTGTGCCACGGCCATGAACTTCGATTTTATTATGTAACTCATATAACCAGAAGGGCACGTACATCCCGGTAATGCTCTTGACCCGGTCAGCCGTCATGAATCCACTAGGTGTCAGCAAGCCGTTTCTGCACCACTTTTTGAACGCCTGCTTGGCCTCATCCTTACTGATCGAAAAGGGTAAGACCATGGCCGGTGCCAGATCTCCCGTCAGTCGATCACTCAGCACAACGGCGGCTCCACAGAAGCTGCATGTCGTTGCACTTGTCTCCGGCTCAGTCACAA
The DNA here is from genome assembly GCF_057835695.1 of Paenibacillus sp. GL_099_B. Classification (NCBI taxonomy): domain Bacteria; kingdom Bacillati; phylum Bacillota; class Bacilli; order Caryophanales; family Paenibacillaceae; genus Paenibacillus; species Paenibacillus sp. GL_099_B. The sequence continues at coordinate 223,198 of NZ_CM174430.1, read as the reverse complement.
TATCCGCGCCGCAGCTGTTACAGTGATACTCCTTGACTTCATTCTCCGTGAACACCTGTTTCTTCAGCGGATCGGGGATCTGTTCGATATTATCTTGTCGTCCGCAGCTGGGGCAGGATAACGCTCCAGTTGCACTGTCAAAAAGCATTCCACTGCCGCAGTTGGGACACTTGTACTCGATTACCGGCATTTGCTCACCTCAATGTTTAACGAAATGTATGACATATTATATATCGTTATTTATCTTCCAATTTCTTCTGAATTGCTGCAAGCTCTTCCTCTGGACTCGGCGTCACCTGTCCATTATTACCCGCTTCGGCATTCATTTGTTGCTCCAACTGTGCAATTAGCACATCCAGATCTTCTTCCTGTACCCCAGCACGAAGTTCAGCCAAAGCCTCAGCTTCGTTAAGTGCCTGATTCGCCTTGTCTTCCATCGCCTTCAAAGTAGCACTAGCACTGGCAGCCGAAGCGTTCCGTTCATTGGCCTGTTGTTGCGCATTGGCAGCCGCCATCCTGCCCTTCAGCTCCGTATGCCGAGCTTCCAATTGCCCCATATCCGCAACCAGCTTCTCGTGCATATGCTTCATCACTTTGGCCTTGGCAGAAGCCCGATCATAGGCAGCTTGTAATTCATTCAGTTTCTTAGTCTGCGCTGCCTTCTTTTCCAGAAAACCGCGTGCCTTGTCTTCATCACCGGACTCCGCAGATTTCTCTGCATACCGCTGTAATTTCTTAATCTCTGCACTGCATTCGTCCAAAGCCCTCTTCGCCCTGCTCTCATCCGAGAGAACCGCAGCCGTCTCTGCCTTCACCTGACCCAGATCACTGCTCAAGCTCCGCATATATTCATTCACCGTCTTCTCCGGATCTTGCGCCCGAGCCAGCACATGGTTCACATTCGCTTTCATCACGTCCCTAAACCTCGATAAGATTCCCATCATTCGTTCCTCCTTCGATCAGTTCATATGTACTATAATACATGAATATGAGGTTGAAGGTTTCATTTACTGCCACTGCAACAATAAATCTGAAGTAATCCAAGCGTGACATAATCTCCTTACGTTATAAAAGAAAAGACGATCGCCTATGGCGTCGCCTCATTAACTAAAACTCTTCGAAATCATTGTGTTCATTTTCGGCATTTACAGTTCTTCTATAAATTTGATACTTTCCTCTGCAATTAGATCAGGATCAGCATCATGAACGTAATGACCATTATGTAATAACAAATAGCGACCATTCTTCACAGACTCAACGTAGTTTACTAAGTAATTTTTCCAGTTCTCGACAGGTAATTGCTCTCCATTAGATATAAAAAAATACATGGGCACATCCGGAATACCTCGTTCTAAAACTTGTGCTGCATTATTCCTAATCATTTTAACTTCTTCATTCATGTTCAGTGTCTGCGTTTTCTTATAAAATAATGCCCTATATATCTCCTCCTCTTGGGAGGACAACCGCTTCTCTTCAATTGCGGCGGACGAGTTAACGATGTCGGAAAAAAAACGAGTTATTCCGACACGAGCTCCTAGGCCTGTAAGACTCCTCATACCAGCTGAAGGTAGAGGATACTCTTCATAAACTTGTGGAATAGCAGGATCAAGACCAATGATAGCCTCAACTTCGTTTGGATACATTTGTGCCCAATATAGTGCTTCTATACCCGACATAGAATGCGGAAATAACACATAGGGCGGTGTTTCTCCCGTTAACATCAGAGCTGTTCTGGTTTCTTCCAACATCGTATCGATATCACGGGGGACCTTTGCAGTTGCACTGAAGCCGTAGCCTGCCTTCTCAACAACAGCAATCTTGTATTGATCCGACAATCTGGAATAGAGCGCCTTGAAATCCAATACAGGAGAAGATGTACCCCCACCTGACATAAAGACCAGTGTATGTTCTCCGGAACCTTCTGTATAAACATGCATTGGGTGATTATTAACATCAACCATTACACCTAGGGGTGATAGTATAGCCGATTCTTTCTTTAATTTAATTGTATGATTCATGAAACTAATCGCTATGAACAAAAGCAGGATACCCAATAAAGCCAAGGCACCATAGCCCATTCTTTTAAGTACAATTTTCATTACATTCCCCCAACATTCTGTCCCATTTCCAATTATTATAACATGTGTTCATAGATGTATACTTTACTAGGATTCTACGGGGAGGCTCTCCACCGCTGTGAAGAAGACATCCAGCAGATCGACGTCAAAATTAGCATGAACGTATTCGGCAATCTGCGCCAGTTGTGCTTCCTGTTTGATAAATTCGAATGCCGTATTCCGTGATCTTTACCACACTTCCAAGGAGGAGAGTACATTCAGATAATCTGTTTGCTTGTCAGCATAACTGAATCCGTCAGGAGCCAGGGATGCCATTCCTCTGCAAGTTGGCTATAATAAGGAAAGCCCTCTGGTCTGATGTACCAGTAGGAACCATGAATGATTTTTATAAAAGGCAGGAAAATTATGCGTACACGAGTTCATATTATTGCTCCTTACGAATCCATGACTACTATTATAGAAGAATGTATTCCGCTATTTCCCCAGTTAGCCATTCAATATAAGGTGGGCGACCTGATGAAAGGCGCCGAATTGGCGGCCCAGGCTGAACGAAACGGAGCAGAGATTGTGATTAGCCGCGGGGGTACCGCCCAGCTGATTAAGGAAGCCGTGACCATCCCCGTCATCGATGTGCAGTTGTCGGGATATGACATGATACGCTCCCTAACGCTGGCAAGCCAGTTCAACGGCCAAACCGCTATCGTTGGCTTTGCCAATATTACTTCAGGGGCACAGTCGATTATCGATCTAATGGAACTGCCTTTAAAGGTGTATACCATACGCAGCTCCGAGGATGTGGCACGGCTGCTGCTGGAGCTGAAAGCGTCAGGGTATCGTCAGATTGTTGGCGATGTTATCACCGTGAATACAGCTAAAACCTATGGAATGGAAGGGTTGCTGATCCAGTCTGGCAAGGAATCCATCCTCAGAGCGCTTGAAGATGCACAGTTGGTATATCGGTACTTGAGCAAAAATCACGCGATATCCATCATACTGAATAACCTGGTTACCAAGGAGCATCCAAATCTCATGATCTTGGACGACCAGAACGAGGTTGTATTCGAGAATTTGACTGATTTTGAACAGAATCCGCTGACTGAAAATCACATTTATCTCACCAATACCAACCTGGATTTCCACCAGTCCCAAGTTCAAAATGTGTTCATCGTGGATGATTACCAACTTACGGTGACAGCCTATGAAACGACGTTAAGTAACAAAAGCTATAAAGTATACTCCCTTGAAAAAGGACAGCCCTATGCTTTTGCACAATTCGGCATAACGGCATATACCGATATATCCATGGAACCGATCGTTGCCGAATCACCTGCCATGCAGACCGTATTGAAAAATATCCGGGCGGTTTATGAGAACCATGAACCTATTTATCTGCTAGGCGAAGCGGATTCGGGCAAGTCTTTTCTGGTAAAACATATTCATCAGATGTACTCCAGCGGTGGGCTGATGCTCCAAATCGATATTGCCCAGGTTCCTCCAGACCATTTGCACAAAATCCCCCTCTCCAAAGTTCGCAACGTGGAAATTAATCATTTGGAAGATGGCTCGAAGGATGAGGAATTGATCTCATTCATTCAGACCTGTCTACAGAGGCAGATCGGGGTATTTATCCTAGGGGAACAGGGATTGAATCTAAACAGAACGCTGGATATCGAGCTGAATACGATCATTATGCCGAGCCTTGTGGACAGACAGGAGGATCTTGCTCCACTGATTCAGCATTTCCTCAGCGATTACTACCAGAAGTATGGGACAGCTGCGGTGAAGATGAAAGAGGACGCGTTGCAGCTAATCAGAGATCAAGTGCCGCATATGACAGTGAACCAGTTGAGGCATCTTATCAAACAGGCTGCACTGAATGAACAGGATTACGTGATCTCAGCTGAGACCTTATCACATCTGCTCGGTGAACAACCCTCATCCAATACGATGAAGCTTAGTGGTACGCTGAAAGAAATCGAAAAAGAGATTATTCAATTCGTTCTACATGAGGAAAACAATAATCAATCCAAGGCGGCCGACCGCTTGGGGATTAACCGTGCCACCTTATGGCGTAAACTTAAAGAGTAACTTTAGGTTTACGCTTTTTTTACGATCATAAGTGTTGCATAATTAAACACTTATAACTATTACTTAAAATTTACAATAATTAAGTGTTGCTAAAATAAACAATATGGGATAACATAATCCCTGCAAACGCTTTATAAAAACGATTACTTCATAAGGAGCCACTACTATGAACATTAAAGCAACATTAGATCGTATTCCTGGCGGTATGATGGTTGTTCCCCTGTTGCTCGGTGCAACCATTAACACATTCTTTCCGAATGCTTTGCGAATCGGGGGTTTCACGGAAGCCCTGTTCGTAAATAGCTCAAGTACATTGATCGCCCTGTTCCTGTTGATTGCTGGTACACAAATTACGTTCAAGACAGCAGGTTCTTCGGTTGGTAAAGGCGTTACATTGCTTGTGTTCAAGTGGGCAGTTGGTGCAGTATTAGGTTTGATCGCCATCTATTTTGCGGATTCCAATGGTTTATTCCTTGGTTTGGCACCGCTTGCTATTATCGCTGCAATGACGAATTCCAATGGTGGACTGTACATCGCGCTGGCCGGACAATACGGCAAAGAGGATGACAAGGCGGCTTATCCGTTCCTCGCACTCAGCGATGGACCTTTTCTTACCATGGTTGCACTCTCTATTTTCGGTGCGATGGGCTTCGCCAACGGCATGTTCTCCCCGATGGCTTTTGTAGCCGTACTGCTTCCACTGATCGTCGGTGTTGTTATCGGTAACCTGGATCGCAACCTTGCTGAATGGCTGCACAAAGGCAGCGACAAGCTCGTTCCATTCTTCGCCTTTTCACTGGGTATGGGAATCAACTTCTCGTCCATCATTCAAGGCGGACTTAGCGGCATCATGCTGGGTGTAATTACTGTATTGATTACTGGCGGCGTCGGCTACCTGCTCTTCAAAGCCATTGGCTGGAATCCCATTGTCGGAGCTTCGGAAGGTTCCACAGCCGGTAACGCTGTAGGTACACCTGCTGCCATCGTGGCTGCCAATGCTTCATTTGCTCCAATTGCTGAAATCGCTACCGTGCAGATTGCGGCGAGTGTTGTGACAACCGCCATTCTGCTACCGATCTTCATCGGATTCCTTTCCAAAAGGCTGGAGAAATCAGGCGGTGTCGAGAAATACAATCAAAGACCGTCCACATAAATGCATTGAATTTAGCTGACCGGACTTATATTTAATTTTGATTTTCAAGGAGGGATGACTGCATGAAATTAGCCATTATTGCAGATGATTTGACCGGCGCCAATGACAGCGGGGTGCAGCTTGCCCGTCATGGATTAAAGACAAGCGTACTTTTCAACATGGACGAAGATAACATTCGTAATTACGATGCGGTCGTGTTTGATACCGATAGCCGTTCCATCACACCGGAGCATGCGTATCAGCGAGTTAGCCGAGCAGCCGAATTGCTGTTAAGGAACGGATTTGGCACCATTTTCAAAAAAATGGATTCGACCATGCGCGGAAACATCGGGATCGAGATCGACGCTTTGTATGATGTGGTCAAACCGGACTTCATGATGATCGCCCCAGGCTATCCCAAGAACAATCGCACCATTCTTAATGGCACGCATTATCTAAATGGCGTTCCACTGGCTGATACAGAGATTGCTAATGATCCGAAGACACCTGTGACCCTTTCGTATCTTCCGGATTTGCTCAAGCTACAGACCAATTATGAAGTGGGCGAGATTAAGGTTAGCGATCTTGAATCGGGTACAGATCATATGAAGACGCAACTGGAAACCTTTAAGGCAACCGGCATTCCCTATATCCTCGTCGACTCGACGGATGAGCAACACCTAGAGCAGATCCTTAATATCACCAGCGAGTTGGATTATACATTTGCCTGGGCAGGCTCGGCAGGTATCGCGAACTACCTTCCCACTCATTACGGCTTGGGAGCCAAGTCAGCGGAATTGATCATTCCGGCGAATCCGGGTCCGATCCTCACCGTTGTAGGGAGTGTGAACAAAAACTCTCGTGAGCAGCTCAAGCTGTTGCTACAGAAAACTAACGTATCATCCATCCCGTTCCATTCGTTCAAAGCCGTATCGGGATCGGCAGATCGTGAGCAAGAAATCGATCGTGTGTATGAGGAAGTGATGGCCAAAGCCGTGGAAGGCAATGACGTTGTCCTCTATTCAACCGCCGAACAGGTAGATATTGAACTAGCACGTGCTACGGGTGAAGTCCGAGGACTTAATCACACCGAGGTCAGCAATGAAATTGTACGGGCCATAGGTGAAATCTGTGCTAAGCTGCTGGAGAATGGGTACTTCAAAGGTGTATCCATGACGGGCGGAGATACAGCTAAACAAATCTGTATGAAGTGGAATATCAGCGGTTTCGAACTGCTCGATGAGCTTGAAATTGGTGTACCGATATCGAAATTTATTGGAATTGAGGATCTGCACGTGATTACCAAAGCGGGCGGATTCGGCAAGCCAGACGTCTTCATCCATGCGATTGAAAAATTAAAAGGAGGAGTTACCGTATGAAACCAACCGTTGGAATTACAATGGGAGATGCAGCAGGCATTGGACCCGAGATCATTATGAAAGCATTAGGCCATCAGGAGGTCTACAACAACTGCAATCCACTCGTCATTGGCGATGCAAAAATATTGGAGCGTGTCCTGCCTGTCATCGGATCGAGCCTGAAAGTAAATGCCATTCATGAACCATACGAAGCCAAGTATGAATTCGGTACTGTGGACGTTATTGATTTGGATCTCATTCCTGCAGATCTGGAATATGGAAAAGTATCTGCCGTTGCGGGAGATGCAGCATTTCAGTTTCTGGCGAAGGCCATTGATCTAGCGAAAAAACAGCAAATTCACTCCATCTGCACAGCGCCTTTGAACAAGGAAGCCTTGCACCTCGGTGGGCACCTGTATCCAGGTCACACCGAGATTTTGGCTGATTTAACGGATACCGAGGATTTCTCCATGATGCTGACTACACCCAATCTGCGAGTGATTCACCTTACGACGCATATGGGTCTGATTGATGCCATTGCGAGCATCAACCCGGAAAGAACATACACTGTGGTTAAACTGGCTCATGATACTTTGAAAAAAGCTGGCTTCGAAAATCCGCGTGTAGCTGTTTGCGGTATTAACCCGCATGCAGGTGAGAACGGATTGTTCGGTAATGGTGAAGAGGAAGAAAAGCTCCAGCCCGGCATCGAACGTGCGCAAAAGGAAGGCATTAACGTGGTTGGTCCACTTCCGGCGGATACGTTATTCTTCCGCGCTGGCCGTGGCGATTTCGATATCGTTGTTGCTTGTTATCACGATCAGGGACATGCCCCAATCAAAGTTATGGGCATTGAAGAAGGCGTGAACATTACGGTGGGTCTCAAGGGCGGTATTATCCGTACTTCTGTAGACCATGGAACAGCCTTTGACATCGCAGGCAAAAACATCGCCGATGATAAAAGCATGCTGGCCGCCATTCGTTCCGCCATTGAGCTTGCGCCAAAAACGCAAATTTAACAGCACGTATTCACATATAAAGATAAAAAAGCAGCGATTCTGTCATCACGGAAGAATCGCTGCTTTTTCTTTTTGGGTCAAAATATTTTAATTCATCGGCAAGGAACTTGTTCATAATCACTTTATTGACGATCATACCAATAGCCAGGTATGCCTCGTTCCAGACGCATCAACGCCTCAAGATAATAATAATCGCCCCAGATCGTATAATCGTCAGGTGAATCTCCACCTCTTACGGAGTATGAGCCATGCTTCAGCAGACCCTCCGCTGTATCGAAGCCCTGCGTGGAATAATGATTAATTAAGGATTTCATAGACGATTCCGCTGCTTTCCGAAAAGCCTCCCGCTCAGGATCGGCTTCATCAAGCTGTCCGGCAATTTCTAGCAAACCACAGGCAACAATAGCCGATGCAGAACTGTCCCGTTTCGGTTCAGGCGTCTGCGGGGCATCAAAATCCCAGTACGCTACTTCGTCCTCCGGAAGATGGGCAAGAAAATAACGGGCAAGACGTTTGGCTGTCTCCAGCATCTCTGCACTTTGCAGATAGCGGCTGCACAGTGCAAAACCGTATATTCCCCATGCCTGTCCGCGAGTCCAGGTAGAGCCGTCATTGTAGCCTTGATGTGTACCACCTCGAATGGCCTCTCCGGTAGCCTGGTCAAAATAAAAGGTATGATAACTAGAGTCGTCTCCACGAACGAGGAAACGGCGGCTTTTCAGCGCATGCAGCTCAGCAACGCGGCGATACTCCTCGTTATTGGTCTGCTCATACGCCCAGAACAGCAGCGGAAGATTGAGCAGGCAATCAATAATAATTCGCCCTCCGTTGTTCACATCACCTTTCCGCCCCCAGGCCTGAATCAGTCCAGCTTCCTCTCGCCAGCGTTTCATTAGCATATCGGCAGCTTCAATCGCAAGTTTTTTGGCAGCGGCATCATGCTCCACAATCCATTGTGCCTTAGAAGACAACGAATAGAGGAAGCCAATATCATGATGATCGAAAATGATTTTCTGTTCCATTCGCCGACGGAAGTTATCGACGCTATTCACGGCAGCCTCACGAAACCTCAGGTCCTGAGTATACTCCGTGCATAACCACAGGATGCCCGACCAGAACCCTGCCGTCCACTCTGTATTATCGTTAAGCACATAATGCTCATCCCCATTACTAACATGGGGAAAGCGTCCTTCAAACCGATCTATATTACGCCGAGTGACATTGAGTGCATCTTCAATAGCTTTTTTCCACATGGAACAGTTCCTCCTCTAGGCAAGTAATATTTTTCAACCCTCTTGCTGGACAAATCTGCTGTTTTGCTTATACTGGCCGGGTGTAATTCCCTCATATTTCTTAAAGACACGAATGAACGAATTGCTGTTCAGGAAACCCACCCGCTCGGATACGTCCTGGATCGTCAGTTCCTCTGCCTGTAGAATTTTCTTGGATTGCTCAATTCGATATTGGTTAATGTAATCGATCACGTTGACTCCGGTCTGTTCCTTGAAGTACTTGGAGACATAGGTTGGATGAAAACGAAACCGCTCGGATAAATGGGTCAAGCCCAAATTGACATCTGCATAACTCTCATGAATGAATTCCACCAGTTGATCCCTCAATTCCTCACTGCGGGACCGCTTGCGCTCATGCACTGTCTGGCATACCGTCTCCAGTATCCGCAGCAATTCGGACTCGATCTCCTCAAAGGTCTCACATGCAAACAATTGCCGAATCAGATCGTTGCGCTGTGTCATCTCGTTTTGATCATCCGTCTTGATCTGTTCCGTAGCTTTCAGAAAGGTACCGATCAACTCAAACATCAGACAGCGAGCCAGTTCAACAGACAAGGGCTCTCCTGCAAAATTAGTCATGAGAATTTCGTTCATCACTTCCGTGGAACGGGCATAATTGCCTGTAGCGATATAATTGATGAGCTGTCTCTCCAGATCGAGAGGGTAATACAGCTCCTCCTTGGGCCGACGAATCCGGTTCGGGTCAATAATTTGACCGATCCCCAGAATCAACCTGTATTCCAGCGCTTCTTCCGATTCACGGAAACAATCTGCGATCTCCGCAATACGGTGATGAACATGGCTAACGCCAACAGAGAAGTACACGCAGAATCGGGAGCCGATGAAACGCTGGGCTTCTTCGACTGCACGAATTAGCTGATGACTCGTATCCTCCTCACACTCCCGAATATTAATCAGGAACGCAATTCTTCCATCAATGTCCGCAGAGTATACATGACCGATTGAGCCGATCATCTCCTCCAGCACATTGGTCAGAATCAGGTGTACAAATTGATGTTTCTCCTCCTGGTCCTGCTCACGTACTCTAGAACGGAACAGTCCTTCAACATCCTCAATGTGTAGGAGCAATACGGCAAACGAATCCGTCTCGAACCGAATGCCCGAACGTTCCAGCGCCGAAGCAAACTCCTCACCCACCTGTACCCTTCCCTTCATCAACTTGGAGAGTAGGCTGCTCCGTACAACGCTTTGCTGATCCTTGAGCCTGTTCGCAAATTGATCCTGCTCTTCCCAGGCTTGCATCAGAACAGATTGCAAAATGCCATATTCATCGTCCGGCTGCTCCAGTTTCCACTTGACCTTATCCGAGATAATGTTCATGATCCTTCCCAGCGGACGGTAATTCCGTCTGGTGAACCACCAGGCTGCTACCCCACCGAGGATAAGTCCTGCGGCAACACCTCCAAGAGTAATATCGCGGATAACCGTCAGCTTCTTGGCATAGATTCGGGTAGGTATGATGGATACATACTTCCAGTCCTGGATCTTGGAAGAAATCTGCGATATGGTCACGGATTCTCCATTCCAATCGATCGTTTCCGTTCTTTTCCCAGCATCATCGAAAAGGTTAAGGTCCTCCCCATTCATGTAAGGGGTTTCAATTGATCCGGTAGAAAATAACGTCTGACCGTCGTGATCCAGAATGAACACGGTGCTCTCTTTTTCCAAACGTACATTATCAATGGCTTGCTGGAATCGGTTAGGGTCCAGGTTAACGACGAAGGTCGCAGGGCTGTCAGCGCCATTCTGGATAGGAAACGGCTGAATATAGACCAGCGTGTCTTCAATCCGTCGATCTTCACTCCGAACCTCCATCTTTCGGTACATGCTCTTACCGGAATCATGCATAAGCCGGGTCCACGCTTCCTCGGTTACATTGGTGCCCTGATAGAACATGTCATACAGATAATTTTTTTGAATGAGTGAAGAAGAGGACAACGCGATATCGGATTGTTTGATATAAATATACAGTTCACTAATCAAGCCGTTTCCGACGCGTGTAGATTTCAGGTTTTTGATCAGATCAATCCCCATGAATCTCCAGCGGGCATCCTGTTCAGACGCATGATTAATGAAGCTCATCAGTTGGGAGTCAGCCATTAATTGATTGCTAATGCTGCCAATATCACCAATCTGATTATCAATGGTTTCCTGTACCTGAGATAACAGCACCATATTAGAACGGTTAACTTCCTCTTCGAGCAACATGCGAGACTCGGCAAAAACAGCAGCACCGATCACAATCGGTATGAGCAGAATGACCATGTAAGAAATGCCCCAGGATAACAGGATGCTTTTTCTCTTCATGCGTCTCCTCCTCACATTGTGATATTTGGGCATGGCTTGGCATAAGACAACTCTATTCTTTGATTGCTCCGATCATAACACCTTTAACAAAGTATTTCTGCAGAAACGGATAGATGAACAATATAGGCAGGGTGGCTACCATGACGGTTGCGTATTTCACACTTTCCCCGATGGCCTCTTTGTCCATAGCGGTCGCTCCTGTCGTCATCGAGTCTGTACTGTTCTGAATCAGAATTTCTCGCAGCACCAGTTGAAGTGGAAACAGGTTCCGGTCCCGAATATACAGGATCGCACTGAACCATGAATTCCAGTGACCGACGCCGTAAAAAAGAATCATCACCGCAATAACGGGCATGGACAATGGCACTACGATCCGCCAGAGAATGAGCATCTCTCCCGCCCCGTCTATACGGGCCGACTCTAGTAGACTTTCCGAGATTTCCGCAAAGGAAGTCCGCATAATAATCAGATTATAGCTGCTGATCAAACCGGGTACAATCAGAGCCCAGAGGCTGTTCCCCATATGAAGCGTGTTATTGATCAACAGATAAGACGGTATGATTCCACCGTTAAAAAACATCGTAAATACAATCGCCAGCATAATCGGATTGCGGAGCATAAAGCTTTTGCGGGACAACGTGTACGCCCCCAGAATGGTGAACAGCAAATTAAGCGCCGTGCCCACCACCACAATGAATATCGTATTCCGGTATCCGGACAGAATGTTGGGGTTGCTCAGCACCAGCTTGTAGCTCTCCATTGTAATCCCTTTGGGGAAAAGCAGCAGACCTCTATGAGCCATGAGTTGACTTGAGTCGCTAAGCGATGCATTCAGCACATGCAGCAATGGATACAAAGTTACGATAATTAGCCCTGTCATCAGAATCGCGTTGGCACCGCCAAACAGCCGTTCTCCAATGGATCTTTTCATTTGCAAAGAAATCCCTCCCTTCACCTCGTTCTTGGCTAGAACAGCTTGGTATTGGATATCACCTTGGACAGGCGATTGGCACCAATTAACAGCGCAAAGTTAATGACCGACTGGAAGAGACCCACCGCGGTTGTATAGCTGAACTCGGCACTTTCACTAATCCCTTTGCGGTAGACAAACGTTGAGATCACATCTGCCGTATCATACACATTCGGATTATAGAGCAGAATAATTTTCTCGAACCCAATCTCCATCAATCCACCAATACGGAGAATGAGTAGAATCATAATCATCGGAATGATGCCGGGAAGCGTGATATGCCACACCTGGCGAAGTCGGCTTGCTCCGTCCACGTTGGCAGCATCGTAGAGCTCGGGGTTAATGCCGCTAAGCGCAGCCAAATAAATGATGCTGGAGAAGCCAAGCTCCTGCCAGATCGATGAGGCGGTATAAATGGTACGGAAATTGGCCGGATCGCTGAGAAGCGCGCTGCTCTGTCCACCAAAATAACCAATGATGGTGTTAAACAGTCCATCCCGGGATGAGAAATCAACAATCATGCCGCAGATGACGACAATGGAAATAAAGTGGGGAATGTACGAGATCGTCTGCACCGTGCGTTTGAAGATTTCATGCCTGAGCTCATTAAGCAGAAGGGCAAGAAGAATGGGAGCCGGGAAACCGAACAACAGTTGATAAAAACTTAGCAAAAGAGTATTCTTCAGAATCCGCCAGAAATAATAGCTCTGAAAGAAATCACGAAAATGCTGCAATCCGACCCAATCACTGCCCCATATGCCTTTGCCCACCGAGTAGTCTTTGAACGCAATAATGGCTCCGTACATCGGCAGGTATTTGAAGACGAGAAAATATAAAACGACGGGAAGAGCCATCCAATAGATGGCTTTATTCTTTTTGTAATTGAGCCATAACAAGGAAAGCTTGTGCGACACCTTCTCCATCCCCTTCCTTTTTCATTCAAAAGAGGGCGTCAACGGTGTAAAGCCGTAAAAAGGCTTCACCACCCGTGAACATCTCTTCCTTATCTGGCGTTATAACGGTCCAGGGCAGCTTGCTGAATTTCAATAGCCCGTTTAACGTTAAACTTGTTGATCTGATCAACAAACTTGTCAAAGTTCTCAATCGGCTCGACCCCAATGACAAATTTGACGAACATCTCATCCCGGTAAGTTCCAATATCACTCATGATTTTGCTGTACTCCGTGGATTCTTCTGTCGTCAGACTGGTAGGAGGAAGGCCTACCTTCAGTGTATTATCGCTGTATTTGGAGAACAGAACCGCCGCATCCTTCTGTTGTTGGAGCTGATAATATTGCTCGTTGTACCGATCGTCATCCTCCCCCACGAAGGGATAGTTCGCAATAAAATGTTTAGCCATGGCCTGAGCAACCGAAAGACCGTCCGGATTTTTCAAAATCTCATCGGTATAGGTCGGGTAACCGTCCTTCATTGTGTAAGTGAGGCCCTCCACACCAAAATTTTTCAGCATATGCCCTTCTTCACTGAAGAAATAATCGAGTGCTTTGACCGTTTCCTCTGGATGTTTGTTGCTATTGGTGAGCACAACGCCGCTACTGCTCCACTCCCAGGAACGTCCGGTAAACATCGGCTCATCACCCTTATTCAGCACCGGATACTGGGTTGCTGTCAGATTGGCATTCGGATCCGTTTCCTGCAGAGCGGGCAGGTAGCGGCCTACACCTCCACCGATGAAGGTGAAAAACGCACCAGCTTGACTGCTCAATATTTTGGCGTCGTATGTTTTCTGGTCATTAGTAGCAAAATCGGGATCAATCAATCCCTCCTGATACCAGCGATGGAACATCGTTAGAAATTCCTTATATTCCGGCTCAATTGGTCCATAGACTACCTTGCCATCTTTCATAAACGTGTTATTAGTGATGCCGTAAGCCTCTAGATATGTCGGTGCGGCTGGTCCCATAGTGCTCATTTTGGGTGGTGCACCAAACAACAGGGGCGCTGCTACGCCTTTTTTCTCCTTGAAGGCCTTGAGTACCGTCTCCCATTCCTCAATCGTTTCCGGTTTCTCCAGCTTCAGCTCATCCAACCAATCCTGACGGATGAACGTACCGCCGAAGGTTTTGTATTCCCCCAGACGCAGATGCGGTATTGCATAGATATCTCCGTTGTCGGCTTTTAACTGTTTGGCAACCTCGGGATTCTCCTCCAGGATTTTTTTTAAATTGGGAGCGTATTCATCAATGAGTTCGTTCAGCCGAATGATGATACCATCATTGAATAGTTTGGCGTAATCTCCATTTACAAACATGGCATCAGGCAGCTGATTCGAGGCAATCATGACATTGAACTGTTCGGTCTCGGCACCCACAGCGGGATGCTGGAATTCGATTTTGGTATTGGTTTTCTTCTCCCATTCCTTAATCGCCGTAATTTCATTCATGCTCTTGAGTGTGATGGAAGCATTGGTATTCATCGACATCCAGATTGAAATGGGGGTAGGTCCATCTCCTCCTGCTTCACCTGTACTTCCGTTGTCTCCTGAACAGCCCCCAAGAGCAGCAATGCTCAACATTAGGCAGATTCCAATTGTCAGTCGTTTTCTCCATGACCTTTTCATCACTTCACGTCCCCCCATTGAATGTATCGTGGATAAGCAGCCCTGTCATCGCTCTCCATAAAGTTACCGTTTGCCCGCTATATTGGCTATCCTCCATTCTTGCCGACATATCCAAAATTTGATATTTCCTTGTGTAGCGCAGGATTTACACATGAATGCAAGAGATCAAGATCATATTTCCAGATTGAACGGTAAGCAAAAGAAGGAGATCGATCAAGCCTGTTTCCAAAATCATAGGGTGTTTGACCAGTCGCTGCCACTTATATGGAATAAACTATTATCACTTCTTACTTGAACGTGTTCGATTTTTTCATAAGGAGCGTCCAACAACGTGAAGGAGGAAACAGGAATGGCGATCCGCTACAGCGTCATTATCCCAACCTATAATCGGGCTCATCAGTTATTGCTTACACTGGCAGCCCTCGAGACACAAACCTATCCGAAGCACCTTTTCGAGGTCATCGTAGCTGATGACGGTTCCACTGATGGAACGAAAGAACAGGTCCAGGCATTCCAGTCTTCATATTCTTTGACTTACGTATCCCAAACGGAGCAACGTGGCAGATCAGCGATTCGGAATTTGGGGCTACAGCATGCCAAAGGTCTGTATGTTATCTTCTGTGATGCTGACTTTCTGGCATTACCCGAATTTATCCGAACAGTGCGTCAATATCATCGTAAAAATCCCAGAGCAGTCGTTTCAGGTTTTCCGCATTCTTTTGCCGATGCTTATACCCACTACTATCCAGACTTCTCTCCATCGGAAAAAGAACATTGCCGTTCAATCCTTACCCCTTCAAACTTATGGCGTCCTGAATTTGACGCAGCGAATGAAATTATCCCACTGGTTACACCGGAAGATATCATTCATCAGACAGATGCATTGTCCAAAGTCATTTTCCCAACCAAAATACCGATTGGTGTCATCAAGCAATTTGCCAGCACCGATGTGGCTCCTTGGATGTTGCTTGTCACTCGGTGCGTATCCATTCGGCGTAGTCTATTGAATCGGGTCGGTGGTTTTAATGAACGGTTTGTACTTTATGGGCTTGAAGACTGGGATCTGGGCTACAGGCTGCATCGTTTGAAAGTGCCCTTCTACTGCATGAAAGAGGTCGTGGGTTATCATCAGGAACATCCCACTCATTTCCGAGGGGAAGTGCTCAACACAGAGAATCTGAAAATCATGCTTGAAACCTATGGATTCAATGATTCCGCACTCAATTTATTCTGCGTTGTACCGCCATCAGCTGACCTGGAAACCTACAAAAAAACGCTGCGAATCTTGCGCAGAGGCTTCCGGTCCAGAACAACACGTTCTTCCGCACGATTGTTAAAGAAAACATTACGGATTGCCGCCAAACACTTCGCGCTTCAAACAGATGTGGAAGCGTATAAAAAATCTCTCGCAAGAATACAGAGAAAAGCAAAAGGCAGAAGAAGTCGGGTGGCTCGCGTTTTACAGGATATGGCGCAGAGGTCTGAAAAACTGGTAGAGTAGTTAACTGTATCAATAACTTCGCCCATACTACTCCTGTTCCAATTGCATTCACTTTTTTAATACAACACAAAGCCCCCTATCTACATCTTTGTAGAATAGGAGGCTACGTTTCCTTCATGCTCGTTTTCCTCACCTTACGGTGAATCACACGTTTTCAAATTCAATAATTTAAAACTCTTCGTATTCGCTCGGGTCCTGATTCCACAACCGTCCATCCTCACGATTATAAGAAGAAATGACTTCCATCTCCTTCTCGCTCAGCTCGAAATCGAAAATATCGATATTTTCTTGCTGGTGTTGAAGAGAGCCTGATTTTGGGATAGGAATTGAACCAAGCTGGGTATGCCAGCGCAAAATAACCTGAGTACCCGTTTTGCCATGAGCTTCGGCAATACGAAGGATCTGTTCATCCTTTACGATATCTTGCACTGCATCATTGCCACGCCCAATGGGACTCCACGATTCGTTAACAATGCCATGCTGCGAATCCTTCTCCCGCTGATCGGCTTGGTCAAAGAATGGATGCAGCTCAATCTGATTCAGGCTTGGCGCTACTCCCGTCTCCTTAATCAGGCGTTCATTATGTTCCGGTAGGAAATTGCTAACTCCGATTGAACGGATATATCCGCGTTTTTTGGCCTCAATGAGTGCCTGCCACGCTTCCACATACATATCCTGCTTGGGATTCGGCCAATGAATCAGATATAGATCATAATAATCCAGATCTGCTCTGTATAGGGATTCTTGGATGGCTACAATCGCCTTTTCAAAGGCATGGTAACGCCCTGGCAGTTTAGATGAAATCAGCAATTCTTCCCTGGGAACTGAGCTCTGCTTAATGGCCTTTCCGACAGTCGCCTCGTTCTCATAGTTATACGCTGTATCAATCAGTCGGTAACCTGCATCCATCGCGGACGCTATGGATTTGACACCTTTTTCTCCTTTTAAGCTATAAGTACCAAAGCCAATGGCAGGTACTTTTAAACCATCATTCAACGTATATTCCGGGATTGTATGATTCATCTGTAAACTCTCCTTTGCGAAAGATATACTAAAACGATATGGAAAAGGTGATATGCCCTCTCGTTTATTCTACCCCTCCATACGCGGATGAATCAAATGAAAGAGCCACCACCCCGTTTAACGGGGTAGTGGCTTTCTCGTCTAGTTCTATTGGAGGCCAGTCGCCTCTTCATTCAAACGAAGAGATCGGCGTGGCGGATAACGACTGCTTGCCCATAAAGTTCTTAATGGCCATAGCAGCCTGCTTGTACCCGCCAGCATCGCGTAACGTTTTCCCAATAACCTCAGCATGTTCCTTGTAGGAGGCATTACCGAGCACTTCTAATACCGCGTTTCTCAGTACGTCGGGTGTAAGGTTATTTTTATCCACGATGACCCCTGCTCCCAACTCCTGCACCCGGCCTGCTACACGCGGCTGATCCGAGGTTAACGGGAGCAAAACCAACGGTACATTATAATACAAAGCTTCGCTTGTACTGTTCATGCCCGCATGTGTCAGAAAAGCATCTACACCCTGCAAAACCTCCAGTTGCGGGAGGTAGGGTCTGATGATGAAGTTGTCAGGAATGAGATCAGCAATGGGCTCCAAATCGGTATCCTTCCCTGAAGATAATATAAATTGCACAGGCAAATCCCGAAAAGCCGT
Source organism: Paenibacillus sp. GL_099_B (assembly GCF_057835695.1). Lineage (NCBI taxonomy): Bacteria > Bacillati > Bacillota > Bacilli > Caryophanales > Paenibacillaceae > Paenibacillus > Paenibacillus sp. GL_099_B. Next base: position 205,182 of record NZ_CM174430.1, on the reverse strand, counting down.
AAAGCACAGCTTATAAAAATCAAGATCCTTATTTAAAATGGTTCCCATCGAAATATAAACCGCCTGTTTATAAACGGCATGCAGGGATTCGTTTGCAAAGGATGGTGCATCCTTGCGGGGTGTAATAGATGGGCCGGTGAATACAAAGCTGTCGTCCAGCTTGTCCCCCATGGGTTGAAAATAACGGCTTGTATAAACAATCTTCAGTTGTCCTGGGTGCCCTGAAAGATCCGCCAGAGAAGGAACAGCCACATTGAACTGGGAAGCTAATTGCTGGGACATCTCCATGATGCCGTTATATAGCTCTTTGACCTCCTCATCGTCATCCTTCAGTTGATTACCGAATCCGAGAGGCTCCACAAAAACAAAAGTGGTGGTTGAGCATACCGCTGGTATACCCAGCTTTTCGCCTAATATTTGTCCTCCCCAACCTATTATGGAGTCGAAAATTAAATAATCGTAGGTTTCATTTTCGATCAGATTCAGAACATCCGGAATAAACCGCTGAATAATTTTCTTCAAAACCATATATACAAATTGATAAGGGTGCTTGATTTCAAATGGCTTCATATCTGGGTTGTTGAGCAGGGTTGCCTCGTTGAAGGAGTATGCTTTAAATTGTGCGCCTAATGCTTCAATCTTTGTCCGATATTTTTCCGTACAACAGTAGACAACTTCATCTCCGTTCTCTATCAGTTCCTTGATTATTCCGAGCGTCGGATTGATATGCCCTTCTGCAGGCATCATTACAACTAATACACGTGCCACGAGATTCACCTCCATTAAATTTTCCAATCTTCAAAGCGGGACATTTTATTTCTATATAAATTGAACTAAAAAATAATTTACACTTGCCACTCCGATGACAGAATAACCTTCCGATCGCTGTTATCCCCAGATTTTTTTGGATTCCCTTTTTCAAAGGGGAAAATCCGGGGATAAAGGCGAACGCTCCGCTTCTTCAGGTTATTTCTGTCCTCTACGTTCTCGTGTAAACATTTAGTTGATTTTATATAGCTTCAAAAAGGAAGGCTAAAATAAAATCTGGAAATCATGCCCATATGAATATACTATTAATTATTTCCATTTTTGTAAATAGTATATATGTCACTTTTTGAACAAAAAAAGCACCTTTACGGTGCTTCCTCTGTTCATATTTATATTGGATCGGGTAAATAACCTATCTCAATATCCTCTCGAATATTGGGGGCTTTCTTTTAGTTGCACGATATCATGACCTGTTGGATTTTGGAAGGCACGAAGACCAAATGTCGGCGCAACGGCGAAGATGTGGTCAAAAATATCTGCTTGGACCGATTCATACACGCCCCAGGCGATATCATTGCTGAATGCATAGATTTCAAGTGGTAGTCCGTTATCTCCCGGCGCCAACTGTCTCACGATCAACGTCATATCCTTATGAATTTTCGGATGATTTCTCAGATATTGATGGATATATTCCCTGAATACACCCACATTCGTAAGCTGTCTACCGTTCACAATGCTTTCCGTATTAATGTGGTGTTCCATGTTGTATTCGTTAATTTCATTTAATTTTGTCTCAAGATAATCCGTAAGATAGTGGATCTTCTGAAATTCCCCAATCATTTCCTTGGTGCAAAAGCTTATGCTGCTTGTATCGATATAGACACTTCGCTTAATTCTTCTGCCACCAGATACCTGCATGCCTCTCCAATTTTTGAATGAATCCGAGATGAGCGCGTAGCTTGGAATCATCGTGATCGTTTTATCGAAATTCATAACCTTTACCGTGTTTAACGTAATATCGATGACGTCGCCGTCGGCATTATATTTGGGCATTTCAATCCAGTCACCAACACGCACCATGTCATTCGATGATAATTGCACGCCTGCCACCAGTCCCAATATGGAATCCTTGAAGACAAGCATCAGAACAGCTGATAAAGCGCCGAGTCCACTGAGAATAATCAAAGGATTCTGACCAATAAGGCTCGAGATGACGATAATGCCCCCAATGATGAAAAGAATGATCTTGGCTACCTGAATGTATCCCTTAATGGGTCTGATCTTGGAGACTTCATAGGAACGATATATGGTATCAAAGGCATTAAGCAGTGCATTTAATACCGTGATGGTTATGACGATCATATAAGTTAGAGCTGCTTTTTCAATCAAAGCTTGATAGGACGGGAAGATATAAGCTGAATAATAAATGATAATCGCCGGTACCAGATGTGAGAGGTTGTGGAACACTTTTTTCTCCACAATGATTTTATCCCACGTGTACCGATTGTTGTTGATGATCTGGATAATAATCTTCAGCACGATTTTTTTAGCTATAAAATTGGCCAGTATGGAGACCACAGCTATAAATACCACCATGATCATATTCGAAAGATATCCAATGGTTTGTTCACTCATGCCAGTTCCGTCTAGTTGATTTTTGATAAAGTCCATTGTATCCTCCTGACGCGGTTTATATTAACTTATTATTATAAATTACATTCTAGTACGAAGTAAAATTGCAATAAAATACAGCAATCGGTTGATGGGGTACAGTGTACATGCCCCTTTCATGAGTATCACGTCACACAAATGGGCTAATGTGCATAGACTGGGCTAAATATAAACCAGATTCTTGCATTGGAGATGTGAACATTGAGTAATACAAAAAATAAGGCTAAGACTCAGCAATTTCCCATGAAAAAGCTTTCTCCCGTAAGCATGGTAACGGAGCTTCCACCCGTACGCGGTAATTTAAGAACCTCTTCCTCAAATCCAAATAAGTCCATTCATAATGAAAAGGACACAACATCCGCTATCGATGCATGCGTAGACCGTGCTTTTCGTATTCCTATATTTTTGAGTACAACCAACACGGTAAATGACCCGCAAGAGCAATTTCTGAACCGTCTGATTAGGGAAATTGAAGATGCATTGCTCTTTCCCCGCACATTGCCTGTTAGTGAACAATACCCGGAAAACATTCTAACGAATATACGGCGCTTGGTTTTTTCAAGCTATGGTCTGCTCGCGATCAACTTCCGAAGATTTTTTGTTCAAATTCTTGAATCCAATGTAGGGGAGCCCCCAACGACCACCCCGTTCTGGGAAGGATCGACTTTTTCTCAAATCGAGCCTGCCATGGCTTTTCAATTCGGAATTCCAATCTTATTAGTTAGAGAAAAGGGAACTGACGTCAGTAATGGGATTTGGGCTGGAGGAATCACACCTCTCAACATATTTGTTGACTGGGATTCCGACACTCAATCGGTAGACGATTTCTTTAACAGTGTTCAATGGAGAGAAGTCTTTGCCAATTGGACGGCGGAGGTAAGGGGTAACTATTTGCTTCGCACGGAACCCCTGTTCAATAATTAAAGTTAGGTTCGCCTTTTATTGATCTCATAGATACCAAAAAAGAGACCTCAAAGGGTCTCTTTTTTGGTATTGTAGGCGAACCGTCATCAACCTGGTTCGGAATCCCCCTCTGTAATAACCAATCTGTTAAATGAATTCAGCTTTTTGAAGAAATCGCTGAATAATTGCTGCGGTTTCTGCTCTCGTAATATTTTGCAGTGGAAGCAGTTTTCCTTTGTAACCGCCGATAACGCCGATTTCAACGGTTAATGCTGCAGCTTGCTGCGCCCAAGTGGCCAATTGCCCGCGATCTGCGAATTGGTTGACTAGCTTTTGCCGCTTCGTACTGTCTATCTCCTTATTCAGCCCCGCAAGCTTCAATGCCCTAGATAGAATAACCATCGTTTCCTGTCTGGTGATCTTCTCATTTGGTTTGAAGAAACCATCGCCAAGTCCATCGATTAGCCCATAAGAATATCCGATCTGAATTGCTTGATGATACCATGCTTCCTCCGCTACATCCTTGAAATCAAACGTCTTGTTAGCTGAGTTTAAGCCTAATGCTCTGATAATAATAGCCATAAATTCTGCGCGCGTAATCTCGCTTTCCGGTAAAAACCGCTGCTCGTCAGCTCCATTAATGACGAGTCTTGAGGCTAAGTCATTGATACTTTCTTGAGCCCAATGTTTGGATATATCCGTAAAGGTTTTTTGATGATAAATAAGTGCATAAATGCTATTGGTCATACTATTAAGGATAGCGTAATCGCGCCCTCCTTCACGTATTACCTTCGTCGGAATATGAACAATTGTACCATCCGACATAAGCTTTACTCCTGTCGTAATGCGTTTAGGATCTATCCCTTCGGGAATTGCAACGCGCCTTTCTACAAAAGTATCGAATTGATTTAATTCTAATTCCTTGTTTCCGTATAGCCCTTTTATAGAAAAACGTACTGGCGGACCAACAAGAGAAACCTGTCCGTCACCCACCTTCTTGAATACAAATGCCGAATTAGGAAGAATAGTGATCTCTACCTTGATCTTCACATCCTTCAAAGGGATATCAGCTCCTAATTGATTACGCCATTTATTAACGCTAACTTGGGATAAGGGAACAGTATACACAACATTTTCTGTATACACTTGAATAGCTGCATTGTTGTTCTCTAAGCTTTGCAGAAGTGCAGCGTTCATCTCCCAATTGACGGTATCGGAATGGTTACGAACCTTAATGGTAATTACCGGTTTGTTATCCGATTCATTCAGCATCCCTTTAAGTTGGGCTTCTTCCAAGAAGACCGTTGTTACCTTTTTTCCTTCTACCATTTTAATATCAACTTTAGCCGCATTCTCTGTCTTAGTTCCCGTACTAATGACAACATCAGAACTAGAAGGGATATCTATGCTCCCTGTACCTCCAGAAGTGTTATCTATGCTCCCTATACTTCCAGAAGCGCCGCCGTTAGAACCACCAGAGATTTCTTGGTAGGTAATTGAAGCCATGTTTGCCACACTAACATTACCCGCAGCATCTCGAAATTGGACGTAAAGGTTCTTTAATCCCGAGCTACCCGTAAAGCTCCAATTTTTCGTAGGTAATACGTTCTCCCAATTCAACCATGTTAAATTATCACCAGAAAAACGCATATCTGTAACGCCGCTACCTGTGCCATCTGAAGAAGTCAAAGTTAATGTCACTAACTTGCTACTCGTCGTGGCTACACCACTATTTATCAAGATTGTTCCTGTAGGAATCGTTTGGTCCAGCTTAATAACGTCACTGATTGTTTCACTCATATTGCCAACCTTGTCTTTAAACTGTACATATACCGTCTTCTCACCGTCACCCGGTACAAGACTCCAAGTCTTTGTTATCGCTGATGGTTCCCAGCCGCTCCAGTCGCTTCCATTGTTTGAAAAACGCATCTCTTCCACACCACTACCATTATTTCCGTCGTTGCTAGTCAGAGTGAGTTTAGCATCCGTCGCATTTGTCCATTCCGCACCCGCTTGAATGATTACCGTCCCCGTTGGTGAGGTTGCATCAATTTGGAATTGAACGGTTGTTGCATTCCCTGCCACATCCGTTACAACAAGCGTATACGCACCATCCTGATCGATCTCCGTACCGCTAATATAAGGAGTTCCATTCAATTCCGCTGTTCCTTCGTTGAAACTGGGAGTTACCGTCTTATAAACTCCGCCCTCGCTTACCCCTGTAATTGTAGGTGCTACTGTATCGATCGTGAAACTAATAGTTGTCACGTTGCCTGCTGCATCCGTTACAACCAGCGTGTACACGCCATCCTGATCAATCTCTGTATTTGTAGCGAAAGCAGCACCATTCAATGTCGCTGTTCCTTCGTTAAAGCGGATGGTCACTTGCTCTTTATAACTCCCGCCGTTCGTTATTCCTGTTACTATAGGTGCTATCTTGTCGATCTCAAAAGTTATCCTCGTTACATTACCTACCGCATCCGTCACGACCAGGGTATACACACCATCTAGAGTAACCTGTGTACCACTAGAAAAAGCAGCTCCGTTTAAGGTCGCTGTTCCTTTGTTAAAGGTAATCACTTTGTTAATGTTGTATATTCCGCCGTTCGCTACTCCCGCCACGATAGGTGACGCCGTATCAATCTGGAAGCTCACCATCGCATTATTGCCTGCTGAATCGGTGACGATCAGCGTATACGTTCCATCCTGCATGATTTCTGTACCACTGGTAAAGGGAGCCCCATTAAGCAATCCGGTGCCTTCGTTAAATACAGGAGTAACTCTGCTGTTATATACTTTGTTATTCACTACATTCGTAATAGTAGGAGCTATTGTATCTACTGCAATCGTACTGCTGATCGTTGAGCTGCTCGAATTGCCGACTCTATCTTTATATTGTACATATACGGTCTTAGCTCCCTCGCCAGCGGGAAGGACCCATGACCTCCCGTTCAGGTCAGCGATACTGAACCAACTGGTCTGCCAAGTGCCGTTAATATTGGAGAGACGCACCTGCTCAACTCCTGAGCCGCTTCCATCCGAATAGGTTCCTTTCAATGTGACCGTCGATGATTTCGTCCATGAGGCACCATCATTAATGATCAGTGTACCTATTGGTGCTGTTTGATCCAATAGAATGGTCTGAGAAGAATTGGAAGATATCGCATTGTTGGAATCCCTCAACTGCATATAGATGGTCTTCGCCCCATCTCCTCCAGTTAGACTGAATGTTGCAGTATTGCTGAAGGGCAGCCAAGATGCCGCCGATAAATTAGCAGCGCTATTCGCAAATCTCATATGGGTAACACTATCACCTGCATCAGGATCTGAACCTGTTACGGATAGATTGACTGTGCTGGTACCCGTCATCGCTCCTTCCATAATCGTGAAGGAACCCGTAGGAGGGGTATTAACCGGTCCAGTCTCATAAGTAACGACTAGCTTCGGACGGAAAGCATTCACGTAAGTCTCCAAAGAATGAATGGAGAACCAGCCGCTATCTGCATCTGTCTCATTCCCATTGAGCATAAAGGTGATTTTACGATCTGAGATATCTGTGAAAGCATCTACAGCACTTTTCACATTAAATGTAATGGATTGATTCTGAAGATACGTACCCATAGGCACTTCCGCAGTACTTTTCGCAGTGAATTTATCTGCATAAGGACTATTCGTATCTAGCGAAGGGAAGGTTACATAGTTCAAATCATTCTCCGCAGATCCCCTGACTTCCATATACAAAGTATGGTCAGGATTTCTGATAACAGTAGCAACAGTCAAGACCAACTCTGCTGATACAACAATCCCTTCTGGCACACCCAAATCAAACGTTATGCCAGCCCTCTGCCGAACATTCCCGAATTCGTCGTTACTCCTGCCAATACTAAGAAAACCATCCCCATCATTATCATGAATGCCGTCATACTGAATATGACCGTTTAATTCCATGGTATCCTTCGTAGCTGTATAGGCCTTTGTTACTGTACCCCCTGCCGCTTCAGCTCTGGGTACCAAACCGGGTGTAATTAGCGTGAATACAATAACCATAGTCATAAATAGAATTGGAATTCTTTTTCTCACTGTTTCTCCCCTTTTCCTCAAATACACCAATATCAATTTTTCTGCCCAAACGGTTAAATCTAATAGCATCCTTTCTTGTACATTGGAGTTATGTAATGAATTAAGTCTGGTAATTAGATGAAATTAGTTTAGGCAGTACATTCAAATGGAAGCACTATCCCATTATAATGATGTGAGGAAGTTCACACTATTGAGGAATGTTATGGATTGCATACATTAACAAAGTTGAGCACTTAAACAACTCTTGAAATATGTAAGCGATTTCTTATCTTTTATACTGTTTATGTTAAGATTAATGATAAGATAACTAAAAAGCCACCAACCAGATTATCTGGTTGATGGCTTTTCTTGGTCTTGCTCTAATGGAGGCGAGGGGAGTCGAACCCCTGTCCGAAGATAACGACACATAAGCTTCTACGGGTGTAGTCACAGTTTTGATGTCACCCGAGTATCGCCCCGTAACCGGCTATACGTTGGGTCAGCCTGATTGTCTTCTTCAGCACACCCCAGGCGGAGATGTGACAGCGTATCCCACTACTTGTTAGCCCCTAATCCTGTCACATGGGCGATGCAGGTTAGAAGCACGCACACAGTTTCTTAGGCTGCGAAAGCGTAGTTTGTTTGTTGTTTGCCGTTTAATAGGCTTTAGCGTTGATGAAGTGGACGCGTCCCCACTACCCGCTACCCATGCTCGAACTATCCCCGTCGAATCCATAAACGCCCCCTCATATAAGAAGGGCTCCAGGATTAATCCGTGAATACGGAGCAAAGGTGCTGCACATCTTTTTCCTCCAAGGTAAAAAGATGCTTCTTTCAAACTCGGCATTCCTGTCTGCTACAAGAACATCATAACACAGGACCATTCACCGATATAGTATAGATTGCTGGAAGACGTTCCAGCAGGCTGAGCAACTGTGCAAGTTTAACCAACACACATATGATGCTCAAGCGTCTACATATTATACCGCGTCCCTCAAGGGAAGTAAAGTTGAGTACCGAAGTGCAGACAATTCATAAACATGAACAACTTTTCTTAACTATCTTACCCACGATCCGAACAAACTACGAAGCCATCAACCAACTTACTGCAACGATTCTTTCCAGCAATCCTCACAAAGCTACCCGGTACACCACTACTAACAATTTTTATTAGACAGGGTACGAGGCAACAACTGGTGTATCTCATATCAGACCTGGCACAAAAATCTGACAGCCCCTAACAAGGGACCTCTAATCAAAACAAAAAATCTCAAGCTCTACCCAATTATAGGCATACCTTGAGATCCCTTATTTCTAAAATAACCCGCCTATCACTAACTAACTTACCATGCGCAATTCAACACATAGCAACCCAATCAACGAGCAACCTTCTGCTTCTCACGCAGTACCCGTTGAATATCACGTTGTGCATCGCGTTTTGCAGCAGACTCCCGTTTATCATACTGCTTCTTACCTTTACCCAGTCCGAGCAATAGCTTCGCATACCCGTTACGAATATAGATCTTCAGCGGTACAATGCTGTATCCGTCCTGCTTCGACAGCCCAAGTAGCTTGTGAATCTGCACTTTATGCATCAGCAGTTTGCGCGTACGTGTTGGATCAATTGGATTATGACGGTTCCCTTGTTCAAAAGGGCTAATATGCATATTGTGAATATGAATCTCACCGTTTCGAATCGTGGCAAATGCATCACCAATATTCGCACGGCCGTTACGAAGAGATTTTATCTCCGTTCCGGTAAGCACCATGCCCGCTTCATACGTATCTTCAATGAAGTAGTCATGGGAAGCCTTTTTATTCTGTGCAAGCACTTTACTCTGTCCATCACTCTTGCCCATGTCCTCACTCCTTCTCCGTAAAATAAGCCGGTACCTATGCTCTACAGCAGCGTACCACACATTTCCTCAGGTACCACAAGCCAGACCTTAATTGTAGCAAGGACCGCTGTTAAAATCAAGAAAGAGGCGGTCTGCGCCGCCCCTTCTCATTACACTCACTCCATGCTTAGCGAAACGCGATTACTTTTTCTTCTTCCGTACAAAAGCCGCCGTTCCGTTGGCAGATGCACCTTTATTTTTCTTGCGCTTACGGCGTGGCGCTCCACCTTCCTGAACACCGCCTGGTGTAGCTCCTTCTCCGATAAACACACCGCTAGGTGAGGTGTTTTTGCGTCCACTACCGCCTTTGCCACCTTTACCGGATTTGAAGCTTCCTTCACTGCGACTGCTGCCGCTGTTCAGACCATTCCCTTGTGCACTAGCTGAAGTGCCTTCCTGGCCACCCGCTGTAGAGCTATAACCACCTTTGCCTGAGCCAAAACCAAAGCTTACCGCTCCCTTGATCCGGCCAGCTGATCCGCCAGCATCTCCAGCACGACGCTCACCTCTCGGTTTGCCGCCACCTTTACCACCTGCGCTTCCTGCTGTGTTCGAAGCTCCGCTACGACCGCCACGACCACCTTTGCTGCTCTCATCGGCTGATCTGCCACCACGGCTGCCTCCAGCACCAGTTGGGGCACCTTTACCACCACGCGAGCCACTGAATACACCGGAACCACTCTTCGCGCCACCGCGTCCTCCACCACCAGCAGGACGTCCACCTTTACCTCCACGTCCACCACCGAAGCCACCAGGACGTTCGCCGCGAGGTTTCATGTCGACCATTTCAAAGTCAATTGTGTACTCTTCCATGCTCACACGCGCCACACGAATCTTCACCTCATCACCGATGCGGAAGACTTTAGAGGTACGTTCGCCAATCAGAGCCATATGTTGATCATCAAAATGGTAATAGTCGTCCGTGAGCGCACTCAGGCGAATCAGACCCTCTACCGTATTCTCCAGTTCAATGAACATACCGAAGCTGGTTACACTGCTGATCATGCCTTCGAACTCTTCGCCGACTTTATCGAGCATGTACTCAGCTTTCTTCATTTTCTCCGTATCGCGCTCGGCTTCAACCGCCACACGCTCACGTTCCGAAGACTGTTGCGCTATATCGGCCATACGTCCAGCCAAATACTCCTGACGGTTCTCAGGCAAAGCCCCATTGTTCTCAATCACTTCCCGAATAACACGGTGAATGACGAGATCGGGATAACGACGGATCGGCGATGTGAAGTGACTGTAGAATTCTGCCGCCAGACCAAAGTGACCGGACATCTCAGAATCATACTTCGCCTGTTTCATGGAACGCAGCATCATTGTACTGATAACCGTCTGTTCCTTCGTCCCGTTAATATCCTCAAGCAGCGATTGAAGTGCCCGTGGATGAATCGCGTTGCCACGTCCTTTGACGTGGTGTCCGAAATTCGCCGCAAAGGCGAGAAAATTTTGCAATTTTTCCTGATCTGGATCTTCATGCACACGATAGATGAACGGAACCTTCAACCAGTGGAAATGCTCTGCTACCGTTTCATTGGCTGCCAGCATGAATTCCTCAATGATTTGCTCCGCAATCGAACGCTCCCGTTTCACGATATCTACCGGTTTGCATTCTTCGTCCACGATGATTTTGGATTCTTCAAAATCAAAGTCAACCGCACCACGGCGCATACGCATCGCACGAAGTTTCAAGGCGATTTCTTGCATTAAGTGGAACTCATCCACCAAATCCTTGTAGCGTTCCAACAGTTCCGGCTCTTCGCCTTCCAAAATCTTGCGGACGTTGGAATACGTCATCCGCTCTTTGGTTTTAATCACACTTGTGAAAATGTCATGTTTCACAACCTTCATCTGGTCGTTGAACTCCATCTCACAAGACAGGGTCAAACGGTCTACCTGTGGGTTCAAACTACAGATCCCGTTGGACAAACGTTGCGGCAACATCGGAATAACACGGTCCACCAGATACACGCTGCATCCGCGGTTGTACGCTTCCTGGTCCAACTTGGAGTTTTCCTGCACGTAATAGCCTACATCTGCAATATGAACGCCTAGACGATAGTTACCGTTAGGTAGTTTCTCCACATTGACGGCGTCATCGAGATCCTTGGCGTCCTCGCCATCAATCGTAACGATATTCAGCCCACGCAGATCACGGCGGCCTTGCTGGATAATTTCTTCTTCCGTAATGGCATCCGGTGCCTTTTCAGCTTCTTCCACCACTTCATCCGGGAATGCTTCCGGCAACTGATGTTTGCGGATCACGGACAGGATATCAATACCCGGTTCGTCCTTATGACCGAGGATCTCAATCACTTCACCCTCTGCTGCAGCTCGGCCCTCGGGGTAGCTGACAATCCGTGCAACAACCTTTTGCCCATCAACAGCTCCAGCGAAGTTTGTACGTGGGATAAAAATGTCACGGTTAATCCGCTTGTCATCCGGAATCACAAAGCCGTACACCTCATGGCTTTGGAATACACCGACGACCTGTGTCACCGCACGGGTAACAATACGGACAATCTCACCCTCCAAGCGGCCGCCAGAAGGTCCTTGGGAAGTCACTTTAACAAACACCGTATCGCCGTTCATAGCGCTTTTCATATCATTGGCGTGGATGTACACATCCGGGTGTTCCCGATCTTCAGGGATGAGGAAAGCAAACCCCTTCGCATGAGCCTGCAAACGTCCGCGCACCAAATCCATACGTTCTGGCATACCGTAGCGGTTATTGCGGGTCAGCAGGACTTTGCCGGATTCCTCCAGCATATTAAGCATAATTAAAAAGGCTTTGAAATCAGCCGCGTCTTCAATCTCGAAGTGCTGTTCCAGTTCCTGATAAGTCATTGGTTTATAAGCGGTTTCCCGCATGAAGTCGAGCAATTGTTGTTCTGTTATCATTAATATTCACCTCGGGAAACATAAAAGTGTAATCTTGTTTCATCTCTCTATATGTAGCAGTAACCTTACAGATGTAAAGCCCTTACCGCAGGCCTCACTATCTCATACCCTAGTATACACGAATTCAATCCGGCGCATCCGTACCCTGCAAAATAAACCAAGCATGCATGGCCCCTTGCATAACCGCGCTTTCATGCATCATAACAGCATTTATGCTACATGTGTTTTGCTCTCGAAAAGACAGAAAAGAATCGGCCCAGAACAGGGCGAATATGTAGGAAGGTAACCGAACGGAAGTGAGAAGAAATCGAAGATCAGAATCGTGTGGTTCATTGGAAAAGACTGGTCATGGATGAATTTATTAAAAAACCTCCGTTTCTTCTCGAAACGAAGGTTAGTTATTCAAGCGTTCATGCTCGAAACTATCGCGTTACATAAGGCACTCCATCTCTTACTTGGAGAAGACCGTAACTACGATAGACAAAATGAAGAATCCTGCACCCAGTACAACCGTTGCACGTTGCAGGAAAAGATCCAGTCCGCGCGCTTTCGTTTTACCGAAAAGATGTTCCGCACCACCGGAGATGGCACCCGCCAAACCAGCGCTTTTCCCGTGCTGCAGCAATACTACAGTGATTAGACCGATCGAAAACACCACGAGCAGCAATTTCAAAGCAATATCCATTCTTTCCACCTCCTACCCATGTGGGCATAACATCTCACCATAAAAACAGTTACTTTAATTGTAACACAGCTATTAACGTGATACAAGTAGTGGCATTTCCTCAATTACTGAGATACAGCCACCTTCTTCAATCCTTTCTATGCTTAAGCGATTAAAATGAACTTAATAAAAAAGACAAGCCGGTTACCCGGCTTGCCCGTGAGTTGTCGTAAGACAACTTATTTTTTGAGGTTGTAGAAACCTTTAAGACCATTGTATTGAGCCAGTTCACCCAGTTGATCCTCGATGCGGAGCAATTGGTTGTACTTCGCGATACGGTCTGTACGGGAAGGAGCACCCGTTTTGATTTGACCCGCGTTTGTTGCAACAGCGATGTCAGCGATTGTGCTGTCCTCGGACTCACCGGAACGGTGGGAGATTACAGCTGTGTATCCTGCACGTTTAGCCATTTCGATTGCATCGAATGTTTCAGTCAATGTACCGATTTGGTTAACTTTGATCAGGATGGAGTTACCGATACCTTCTTCAATACCTCTACCCAGACGTTCTGTGTTCGTTACGAACAGGTCATCACCAACGAGTTGTACTTTGTCTCCCAATTTTTCTGTGAGCAATTTCCAACCATCCCAGTCATCTTCGGACATACCGTCTTCAATTGTGATGATTGGGTATTTCTCAACCCATGAAGCCAGAAGGTCAACATACTCAGCGGAAGTGTAAGATTTACCTTCGCCAGCAAGTGTGTACTTACCATCTTTGTAGAACTCAGTGGAAGCTACGTCCATACCCAGGAATACGTCAACGCCTGGTTTGTAACCTGCTTTTTCAATAGCTTCGATGATTGTAGTGATTGCTTCTTCGTTCGAACCAAGGTTCGGTGCGAAGCCACCTTCGTCACCTACAGCTGTGTTCAGACCTTTGGAGCTCAGTACGGATTTCAGGTTGTGGAAGATTTCCGCGCCTACGCGAAGAGCTTCTTTGAAGCTTGGTGCTCCAACTGGAAGAACCATGAATTCTTGGACGTCGATGTTGTTGTCAGCATGCTCACCACCGTTGATGATGTTCATCATTGGTACTGGCAGTACTTTAGCGTTGAATCCGCCCAGGTAAACATACAATGGCAGATCCAAAGCGTCAGCAGCTGCGCGAGCTACAGCCATGGATACAGCCAGGATTGCGTTAGCACCCAGTTTACCTTTGTTTGGCGTACCATCCAAAGTAATCATCAATTTGTCGATACCCAGTTGATCCAATGCATCCATACCGATTACTTCTGGAGCGATTGTTTCGTTTACGTTTTTAACAGCTTGCAGAACGCCTTTACCGAGGTAACGGGATTTGTCGCCATCGCGAAGCTCAACAGCTTCGTGGGCACCAGTGGATGCACCGGATGGAACGATAGCGCGTCCGATTGCGCCGGACTCCAGGTATACTTCAACTTCAACTGTAGGGTTACCGCGGGAGTCGAGGACTTCGCGAGCGTACACGTCAGAAATAATAGTCATGAGTGATAATCTCCTTTTAATTTGGAATTTTATTTTAATACGTTCAGATAGTTGAGTTTCACCAGGCCACTCCGCATGCAGTACCGTCTTCCGATCGCTGTTATCCCCTGATTTCTTTGAACTTATTTTAATAAGTTGAAATCATGTGATAAAGGCGAACGCTTCGCTTCTACAGATCGGTTCTGCCCGCTTCGTTAAGGTTCAACTTAGGCCTTATTCAATAACCTATTAAAATTATATTATTTACGGGTAGCAATGACGGATGTACCTGTCATTTCAGCCGGTTTAGGCAATTGCATCAAGTCAAGAATCGTTGGAGCGATATCCGCGAGGATTCCGCCTTCACGCAGGGTAACGTTAGCATCTGTAACGATGAGTGGAACCGGGTTCGTTGTGTGAGCCGTGAACGGACGTCCTTGCTCATCAAACACCATATCCGCGTTACCATGATCCGCAGTAATCAGCACAACGCCGCCTTTAGCGAGAACTGCATCCACAACACGGCCCATGCATTCGTCCGTTACTTCTACTGCCTTAATCGTAGGCTCCAGCATGCCGGAGTGTCCAACCATATCAGGGTTAGCGAAGTTCAGAATGATGGCGTCATGTTTGTCTGCTTCAATCTCGCGAACACATGCGTCAGCTACTTCATACGCGCTCATCTCCGGCTGCAAGTCGTACGTTGCAACTTTTGGTGAGTTGATCAGCACACGAGTTTCGCCCGGAAGCTCAACATCACGGCCGCCGCTGAAGAAGAAGGTTACGTGCGGGTATTTCTCGGTTTCTGCAATACGCAACTGTTTCTTGTTGTTCTGTACCAGAACTTCACCCAGCGTGTTGTCGAGGTTTTTAGGCGAGTAAGCCACATAACCTTCAACGGTCTCGCTGAACAAGGTCAGGCACACGAAGTGCAAGCCCACAGGTAACTTCGGACCGCGGTCGAAACCACGGAAATCCTGGTTCGTGAATACTTGCGACAATTGGATCGCACGGTCAGGACGGAAGTTGAGGAAAATGACGGAATCGCCGCTCTCCACCAAACCTACTGGCTGGCCATCTGCTTTAACGATAACCGTTGGTTCAACGAATTCGTCAAATACGGATTTTTCATACGATTCTTCAACTGCTTTGAGTGGATCAGTGTATTTTGGTCCATCACCATAAACGATGGCACGATATGATTTCTCAACACGTTCCCAACGTTTGTCACGGTCCATCGCATAGTAGCGACCTTGAACCGTTGCGATTTGTCCTACACCGACTTCTTCGATTTTGGCAATCAGCTTCTGCATGAACTCTTTACCGCTATCTGGCATAACATCACGGCCATCCATGAAGGCATGAATGTATACGTCATTCATTCCTTCTTTTTTGGCGAGATCCAGCATAGCGAACAAGTGGTCGATGTGACTATGTACGCCGCCATCGGACAACAAACCATACAAGTGAAGCTTTTTACCGCTTTGTTTCGCTTCGCGAACAGCTTTAACGAGTGTCTCATTGTCGTAAAATTCACCGTCACGAATCGATTTGGAGATACGAGTCAAATCCTGGTATACGATCCGGCCGGCACCAATGTTCAGGTGACCTACCTCGGAGTTCCCCATTTGCCCTTCGGGCAAACCTACAGCTTCACCGCAAGCAGTGAGAGTTGTGTGTGGGAATTGGCTCATAAAACGGTCATAGTTCGGTTTCTTGGCTTGCGCTACCGCGTTGCCTTCCACCGTGTTACGAAGACCAAAGCCGTCCATAATGATCAGTGCTACAGGTTTTGGAGCTGTCATTACTTCGCCCCCTCAACAAGCGCGATGAACGAAGCCGGCTGCAAGCTGGCACCGCCAACAAGCGCGCCGTCGATGTCGCTTTGTCCGAGGTATTCTGTTACGTTCTCAGGTTTAACACTGCCGCCGTATTGAATACGAACTGCATCTGCTACCTTTTGGTCGTACAGATCCTTCACCAGCGTACGAATGTAAGCAATAACTTCATTCGCATCTTGGGAAGTGGAGGATTTGCCTGTACCAATCGCCCAGATTGGCTCATAAGCGATAACCACTTGTGCTGCCTGATCTGCGGACAGACCTGCAAAAGCAGCTTCCGTTTGCACTTTGCACACGTCTTTCGTTTGATCAGCTTCGCGCTCTTCAAGCGTCTCACCAAGGCAAAAGATTGGAGTCAATCCGTGACGGAATGCTGCATGCAACTTTTTATTGACAGTCTCATCGGTTTCCGCAAAATATTGACGGCGCTCCGAATGACCAATAATGACGTAATCCACACCCAGGTCTTTCAGCATCACGCCGCTGATTTCACCTGTGAATGCACCGTTGTCTTCAAAATGAAGATTTTGTGCACCAATTTTGATGTTTGTGCCTTTAACAGCTTCTACCAGGGATGGCAGATTCGTAAACGGTGCGCAAATAACAGTCTCTACGCCTTCAACTTCCGCTTTTCCTTTAACTTCCTGAATGAAGTCATTGGATTCGGAAACCGTTTTGAACATTTTCCAGTTACCTGCGATAATCGGTGTTCTCATGGTTTTCAACTCCTTCATGCTTTAGCTTAAAGCTTACTTGTCGTTCAATGCAACTACGCCTGGAAGCACTTTGCCTTCCATGAACTCTAGTGATGCGCCGCCACCTGTGGAGATGTGGTTCATTTTATCAGCCAATTTAAACTTCTCAGCTGCTGCTGCGGAGTCACCACCACCAATTACGGTGTATGCTTCTGTCTCTGCGCAAGCTTCCGCTACTGCACGAGTACCATGGGAGAATGGTTCAATTTCGAATACGCCCATTGGCCCGTTCCATACAACGAGTTTGGAGTTCTTAATAACATCAGCGTAGATTTCACGTGTTTTAGGACCGATGTCGATGCCTTCCCAATCTGCAGGAATGCCGTCGATGTCAACAATTTTTGTGTTTGCATTTGCACTGAAATCATCAGATACAACGATATCTACCGGCAGGTAGAAGTTTTTGCCCAATTTTTTCGCTTTTTCAATGAAACCGAGAGCAACATCCAACTTGGAATCATCCAGCAGAGATTGTCCAATTTCATGTCCTTGTGCTTTGAAGAACGTGTAAGTCAGACCGCCACCGATGATTACGTTGTCTGCAATGTTCAGCAGGTTGTCGATTACATCAATTTTGTCCTTAACTTTGGAACCACCGATGATTGCTGTGAAAGGACGCTCAGGGTTGGAGATTGCTTTGCCCAACACTTCAAGTTCTTTCTCCATCAACAGACCGGATACTGCTGGCAACAGGTGAGCGATACCTTCTGTCGAAGCGTGTGCTCTGTGAGCTGCGCCGAATGCATCGTTAACGAATACGTCAGCCAGTTCAGCAAATTGTTTTGCGAGTTCCGGATCGTTTTTCTCTTCGCCTGCGTGGAAACGAACGTTCTCAAGCAACAATACGTCGCCATTGTTCAGTTCAGCGATTTGAGCTTTTACTTTTCCGCCAACGGAATCATCCGCTTTAACGACTTTTTTACCGAGCAATTCAGACAAACGCTCAGCAGCTGGAGTCAAACGCATGGATTCAACAACTTCGCCTTTTGGACGACCCATGTGACTTGCCAAAATAACTTTAGCGCCTTTTTCGATCAAGTAGTTGATCGTAGGAAGTGTTGCACGAATACGTTTGTCATCTGTAATTTTACCATCTTCGAGCGGCACATTAAAATCTACACGGACAAACACCCGTTTTCCTGTCAATTCGATATCACGTACACTTTTTTTGTTCATCTGTATTTCCTCCGCACCCATGTATTTGTTGGACCAATCAAGAGCTGAAATCCCTTGTCAATCCTGGTGTTTTTGAGAAATTTGCAAAATGTTGATATATAAAGAGCGGAAACAATAGCATCTGTTTCCGCTCTATGTTATTGCAGATATTACTTAATCATTTTTGCAAAGTGCTCCAAAGTGCGAACCAGTTGAGCAGTGTAGGACATTTCATTGTCATACCAAGCTACAGTTTTAACCAATTGTTGGTCGCCAACAGTCAGAACTTTAGTTTGAGTTGCATCAAACAGGGAACCGAAAGTGATACCTTGGATATCGGAAGATACGATTTCGTCTTCAGTGTATCCGAAAGTTTGTGGATCGGAAGCTTCTTTCATAGCTGCGTTAACTTCTTCAGCAGTTACTTTTTTGTTCAAAACAGTTACGAGCTCAGTCAGGGAACCAGTAGCTACTGGCACACGTTGAGCTGCACCGTCGAGGATGCCTTGCAGTTCTGGAATAACCAGACCGATTGCTTTAGCAGCACCCGTTGTGTTAGGGATGATGTTTTCAGCTGCTGCGCGAGCACGACGGAAGTCACCTTTAGGGTGTGGAGCATCCAATGTGTTTTGGTCGCCAGTGTAAGCGTGAATTGTAGTCATCAAACCTTGAACGATTCCGAATTTGTCTTGCAGTGTTTTTGCCATAGGTGCCAGGCAGTTTGTTGTGCAAGATGCGCCGGAGATTACAGTTTCAGTACCGTCGAGGATTTCATGGTTTACGTTGTAAACGATGGTTTTCATGTCGCCAGTAGCTGGTGCGGAGATAACAACTTTCTTAGCTCCACCTTTCAAGTGTTTCTCAGCTGCTTCTTTAGTTGTGAAGAAACCAGTACATTCCAGAACGATATCTACGCCCAGGTCACCCCAAGGAAGTTCTTCTGGGTTACGGTTAGCCAATACTTTAACTTCTTTGCCGTTCACTTTGAAGAAGCCATCGTGTACTTCAACATCGCCATCGAAGCGACCTTGAGTTGTATCATATTTGAGCAAATGAGCCAGCATTTTAGCATCAGTCAAGTCGTTGATTGCTACAACTTCAATGCCCTCTACATTTTGAATACGGCGGAATGCCAAACGACCAATACGTCCAAAACCGTTAATACCTACTTTAATCATGAGTAAGTTCCTCCCAAGTTTTGATTAATTTTTTTTATGAAGCTTATATATTCAAGACAGACGGTGAGGTCCGTCAAGACAACAATAGTTGTGGTGCAAAATAAAACCTTATTCCATTTCGGCGACGATGACTTCAGCAGCAGCCTCATCAATAATCAGAATATCTTCCTGACCAAATCGTAGGACAGAATGTATGGCAGCAGCTTTGCTTTTGCCACCTGCAATCCCAATCACGACATCGGTTCGTTCAATATCCTGGAGTCGCATGCCCAGCGTAAGCATGGTATGTACCACCTCACCCTGATCATTAAAGTAATAACCGAAGGATTCAGATACGGCCCCTTGCTCCTGGAGTTCATCTATGATCTCTGTCGCAAGTTTACGGCGCCGTGCCATCTCTACGGCATCACCGATTCCGTGAATGACGATCCGCGATTTTCGGATCAGCTGCAGAATCTCCTGAACACTTGGGTCCTGGATTAGTGATTCGTAGGCGTGATCACTAAGCAAATCCGGTACATGCAGGAGTTTGTATTGGGCTCCTACCCGTTTTGCCATCGTGGATGCAATCGTATTGGCCTGAATTTCGAGGCTTTCTCCCAGCCCACCGCGTGCCGGTACAAACCAGACACCTTTCAGCACTGTTGGCGGAGTCAGTTGCTCTGCTACTTCAGCCGTTGTTGAACCGCCAGTAACGGCGACAACATCGTTATCACTCATAATATTACCCAGAGCCTTCGCTCCGGCTCTGCCCAGTTCCCGTTTGGCAAATGGAGAAATGTCCGAATCGCCAGGAACCACAACCACCTTTTGCAGACCGTAGGCTTGCTTGATGCGCTCTTCCAATTCGGACAATCCAAACAGCTCTTTGGCGACGGGTTCCAACTGCTGCAGCAATTCATGCCCTGCCTCACTGATCTTCATGCCTGCACTGTCAATTTCAATAAGTCCCTGAGCCTTTAACAAATCAGTCTCAGCCCTCAGAACCCGCTCGGTCATCTGCATGGAATTAGCTAACGTTCTTCGTCCGATCACATCCGATAACATGATCTGGCGCAGAATCGTATACCTCTTCTTCAAGACATCCATGAGATCAGGCAGAAGCTGCTTTTGCACTTCTAAAATCGTTCGCATGCTTTCCACTCCCGCAAGCTTCTCGTTCCAAGCTTTCTTTCATGGCCCCAAAACGTCCCGGGATAACTTTTTAAGTCCCACGTCTATTCTACCTAAAACTGACGCGACATGCAAGTGTTTCGAAGCGTTAATTCGACACGTTTCAGGCGTTTGTACGCGCCTATTTTCACAATGTCAATTTACTATGATCGAGAACAACCTGTTCGATACCATATATAGAAGAAAAGTAAAATTATCATCTACATATTGCTTGCTATTGTTTTTCATATGGCATGTCCAAAACCTCTTTTAGCATTTACCTATTTGCGCTCTTTATCCACTTATTTTCATCATGATCAATTTCAGGGTAATCCAAACCAAAACAGCGAACATCAGCTTGCAATTAAATTACTCATGAGCTATAATCATTATTGCTGTCACATATTTGAAACTTCTATTTCAAAACTGCTTTTATGCAACTATGTTTGCAGCAATAATCAATGTGCGCCCGTGGTCCAATGGATATGACGTAGGCCTCCGAAGCCTGAGATCCAAGTTCGATTCTTGGCGGGCGCGCCATTCTTAATTAGTAGCTCATAACCCTTTTAACCAATGAAACCGAATAGGTTTCTTTTTTTTCAAACTTAGTTTGACTTTCTTTGACTTTTTGTTTGAAATTGTTTATGATGTGGGTAATACGGTAACAGTTTATATATGAACACCAATTTAACATTTACATTTCCGAGGAGGTTTTTCACGTGAGTTATATTCCAATGGTCGTTGAACAGAGCAACCGCGGTGAGCGCGCCTATGACATCTATTCCAGATTGCTGAAGGATCGTATCATCTTCCTTGGCAGTGATGTAAATGACGTTGTGGCGAATGCCATCATGGCACAGATGTTGTTCCTAGCTGCGGAAGATCCGGAGAAAGACATTCACTTATACATCAATAGCCCAGGCGGATCCATTACAGCCGGTATGGCGATTTTCGATACAATGCAATTCATCAAACCGGATGTATCTACCATCTGTGTAGGTATGGCGGCTTCGATGGGTGCATTCCTGTTGAACGCAGGTGCCAAAGGTAAACGTTTTGCATTGCCTAACAGCGAAATCATGATTCACCAACCACTTGGTGGTGCGCAAGGTCAAGCTTCGGACATCGAAATTCGTGCCCGCCGCATCCTGAAAATGCGTGATACTTTGAACCGCATCATCGCTGAGCGCTCAGGCCAACCGCTGGAGCGTATCGAGAAAGATACCGATCGTGACTACTTTATGAGTGCTGCTGAAGCTGCTGATTACGGTATCATCGATAAAGTTATCGAAAACGTAGGTTCCCAAGGCATCTAAGCCGAGGCGAATCGCCAATTAAACGGATATACCATATAGCCAACTCAAACGGCATCGCCCAGTTGAGTTGGCTATATGAAAAAAGGACGCTCTCGTCAATATGACGAGGGCGTCCTTTTTTTGAAGATAATTTAAAAGTGCATGATAAATATTTAATCGATTCCCTTTAACTCTCATAGCGTTACGCTAGCAATAAGCCCAACACTAATACTAATACTAAAGGTACATTTACGAACCGAGCATACGCTATTAGCCAACATTTTAACGAAATGAAATTCTAATACTTTACTTGTTTGTTGTTAAGCCACTGAACGGCTCTGTGCCTTTAGGAAGTAATTCTTTGTATGTGAACGGGAATTCTGGGAAACCCTCCGCATAAGCTGTGTACTCATACAACTGGAAGAATACAACTACACCTGTTGGTGTTACATAGAAATCCTGATCTTTATTCAGACCTTTATAGCCTTCAAGGTAACCACCACGAGCTTTAAGCTGATCTCCCACTTTTTTGCTCACTGTCTCACGCACGGTTTTGTTATTTTGAATTACATCATCCAGACTCAATTCCTTACCGGAGTCCAGAGCAAAGGTATGACCTGCACGGAACGTCATGCCATGTGCGCCTGCATAGTCCTGATAACTTTGCGTAACGAGCCCAAGCACACCATTTTCGTTGTATGTTACAACATAAGAACTCTCAAATGCATATGGACGGTTCGCTGCTGCGTCACCAAATTCCTTGGTTTGTTTTTTGAAATCTGCTACAAAAGCATCGACTTCATCTTTCAGCACCTTGTTGATAGCTGTTTCTGCTTTATCGTTAGCCAGTCCGCTCACCTGAGGATATTGAATATCGACTTCAGCGTTCTTGATGCTGACTTTCACTGTTGCCGCTTTGACTGTCACGCTATTCTGCTTCACTTTGCTCAGCGTCAGTGTCTTGGCTTTGCCATCCCAGTTGCCCTGAACACCCAAATAATCTCTCATTGCAGAAAACGGAATATACAATCGGCCATTGATCAGCTTCGCTTCCACTTGTGGATAGTAGTTATTAATTCTAACACTCGGTGCCCCATCAATCAGGCTGATGGTCATCGTATTATTAGCTGCGGATAAGGAGTATTCCTTAGCCTTAGCATCATATTTCAAACTTCCACCTGCAACATCTTTCACTGCGGTAAGCGATACCCAAGTGGAGCCACCTTGAAGGAGTCCTTTTTGAGTAAGAGTTTTGCCTCCCGATTTCAGAGTTACCTCAGTAGGTGTTGTCACTTTCGTGGATACTGAAGCTGCCTGTACAGAACTATCCTGCCATACAGCCCCGCTCCCCACAATAATTCCTGCCGCCAGTAGTGCACTAGTCCATTTTTTCCATGATGTCATATATAAAACTCCTCTCTCGAATTCAAATTTGAGTGTCATTGCGTATGTATCCTGATTTGATCGTATGCCTCATACGCTCACCTCTTTATTATAATTAACCCAATTCCGGAAAGGTTTACAGCTCCAGTTACAATGTTGTTCGATCCAGATGCCTATAATGAAGGTTTTGTTACGAACAAATGGACAAAAAAGATACCAAAAAGCAGCAATTTATTTCGTCATATTTCATCTCTTCTTTTCAAACTTCATCAAAGTCCGCCTTTATAACAAAAAAGACGCTGTCCATCGGACAACGTCTTTGTCATTATTGCCTTTTGCCCGCTCAAGCATATCTTTAACGGACATCCGGCTATTATTTATTTCACTTATTTCATTTCATAAGTAATATTCAGCGTTGTGCTCACTTTAACCTGTCCTGTTTCAATTTCTGTGCTACCAGCAGAATCAGCTGACGATTTGGACATCAGAGCCTCACTTGCATAGAACACAGGTACATTGGCGTCACCTTGGCTCACAGAAAGAACAGCGCCCAGTTGACGTTTAACCGCTTTTGCAATAGCTCCAGCTTTCACATCAGCATTGGCAACAGCTTTCTCAATCACTTGAGCTTCAAAGTTCTCCGGTTTCTCTACCGTAAAACGTACATTCTCAATATTGTTGGCACCAGCTTGGGATGCAGCATCCAGGAGTTCACCAATCTTGTCCATCTCCCGGTAAGTTACAGTCAATGTGTGATGAGCTGTGTACCCTTTGATCTTCTGTCCGTCTTTTTCACTATACGTGTAGTTAGGCTGTACGTAGAACTGGCTGGTTTGAATATCATCCGCACTGATTTTCCACGTACTTTTCAGCAGATTGCTAACCTTTTGAATTTTCGCTGCATTCGCTTTTTGAGCAGAGGCTGCGGTATCTGCCGTACTGTTCACTCCAATGGAAAGATAGGCGATGTCGGGCTTCACCTGAATCTCACCTGTACCCACAACGTTAATCACGTTTTGCTGTACCCCCTGTACCTCAGCAGCATACGCATAATTACTAGGTGCAACCCACGCAGTACCTCCAACTAGCAATGTACCTGCGACCATCACCGCGCCCAGCGGTTTCATCCATAATTTACCCATCACGTTAGCCTCCTTAAGTTTTAACATCTCAAACTCAAATCGATTTGATACCTAACAGACGGGCTTAATTCCATAATGTTGCACTTGACAGTCATAAAACGCAAAAAAGCCCCTTTCGGGACTTCTTCATTGGGTTCAAATCATATCTTATTGGTTCTCAAGCTCTTCCTTGCTTACCAGACTAACTAAAGCGTTTACAGCCTGTTCGGCGTCCGCGCCCTCTGCACTAATCTGGATTTCCGTACCAGTACTGATTGCAAGGCTCATGATCCCCATGATACTTTTTGCATTTACTTTTTTGTCGTCCTTCTCGACGAACACTTCAGATGAGTACTTATTCGCTTCTTGAACGAACAGTGCCGCAGGTCTGGCATGGAGACCCGTTTTCAAACGGACAACTACCGGGTGCTTTGTCATGGAAACTTACCCCCTATTATGAAATCTGGACATTAAATACACAATTATATTTATAACATTATACCATATAACCAGAGCAGGACATAGAAGAAAAAACTCAGGGTGATTGGGATGTCATTATTATTACCCATTTTAGCCTTTTTACATCACCTCATTACACCTGAGCAGCTCTCCAAGATCCTTATGGGCTGACTTTATACTGACCTTTTGGCGAAAATCAAAAACAATCAGCTTTCCAGGCTACCCTACTCTTAATTTAACCGTAACGCTCGGTACGAACCTTCTCTGCCAGCTCATCAATCTTGCGGAGCCGGTGATTCACCCCGGACTTGCTGACTGTACCCTTAAGCAGTTCGCCTACTTCCTTCAAGTTGATATCCGGATGGGCGAGTCTGACTTCAGCCACTTCACGAAGCTTTTCGGGCAACGACTCCAGACCAACTTCCTTTTGCAACAGTCTGATGTTATCGATCTGTCTGACGGCTGCTCCAATCGTTTTGTTAAGGTTCGCCGTCTCACAATTGACGATTCGGTTGACGGAATTACGCATATCTCGCATGATACGCACATCCTCGAACTTGAAAAGGGCCTGATGTGCACCAATGATACTGAGCAGCTCAATGATTTTCTCGCCTTCCTTAATGTATAGGATGAATCCTTTTTTGCGTTCTATACAACGGGCATTGAGATGAAATTCATTCGCCAGGTCCACCAGGGCCTGACAGTGCTCCTCATACATGGACGCAATCTCCAGGTGGTAGGATGAACCTTCGGGATTGTTGACTGAGCCTCCTGCCATAAATGCTCCCCGAAGATAAGCACGTTTACAGCAGTTATTATTGAACAGTTCTTCACTGATCCCGGGAGTAAACAGAAATCCTTCGGAAACAATGTACAGATCTTTTAAAATCTCCTGTACCATGGTTGGAATCCGAACAATATATACATTGTTCTTTTTCAGCCGCATTTTTTTGCGGACAAGCAATTCCGTATGCACTTGAAAATGCTTTTTAAGCAGAGAGTATGCCCGTCTTGCAATGGCGGCATTCTCCGTCGAAATATCCAAGATGACTTTTTTATTCGATAACTGCACCGCACCAAGCATACGGATGAGGGCTGAAAGTTCCGCCTTTTCGCAGCACGGTTCGCTTTCGATCATCGTTAGTTCTTTTTTGGTCTGTGCTGCAAACGACATGGGACTTCACCTCTTCCGTAACATCCAATTTTGTACAAGTTGATAGATGTGATGGCTCAGCTTGTCGGCATCATGACGCAGATAAGTCCGGAATAGGACCAACGTATCCGCAACCACTTGATAGCCGGCACTCTTCAGCACATTCATATCCAGCACAACTGGTTTAGCTCCTTTTTCCGCATACTTATTCTGCACCTGCAGCGGAATATCACCATTATTTACAATGACATAGTCGAAAATTTGTTGTCCTACATGTTCATGTACCGCCTTGAGGTGGTCACTCACCGTGTAATTATCCGTCTCTCCCGGCTGTGTCATCACATTACAAATAAACATTTTTACTGCGTCAGCTTCAACGACAGCTTCAGCCAGCTTAGGTACAAGCAGATTGGGCAGAATGCTCGTGTAGAGACTACCTGGCCCAATCAGGATGGCGTCTGCCTGACGAATAGCCTCAACAGCCTCTGGCAACGGCTCCACGTGATCCGGTTCAAGGAAAACGCGTTTGATCCGTAAGCCAGCTTCAGGGATCTTGGACTCGCCCGTAACAATCGATCCATCCTCCATCTCTGCATGCAGTATAACGGCCTGCCCGGCTGCGGGCAATACCTCACCCCGAACGGCAAACACGCGGCTAAGTTCCCGCACAGCGGTCACGAAGTCGCCCGATATATCCGTCATTGCAGCCAAAATTAAGTTACCCAGGCTGTGGCCTGCAAGCCCCGCGCCTGTATTGAAGCGATAATTCAGCATATCCGACAACAACGGTTCTACATCAGCCAGCGCCGTAAGTACGTTACGAATGTCGCCCGGAGGCGGCATTTGCAACTCATTACGCAGGATGCCCGAACTTCCTCCGTCATCCGCCACCGTCACGATGGCCGTGATGTCCAGCGGCTTTTCCTTCAAACCGCGCAGCATCACGGATAATCCGGTTCCGCCGCCCATGACTACAATTCTCGGACGTTCTCTTCGTGGTCCGGCTTCTTTCATCCCTTCACCCTCTTCAATGACGGTCCCGGTCGGCGTCGCGATGGCTCACGGTGACAGCCTCAGTTTCGCTGCTTCCCAACATTTTGCCCAAATATTCCGATATTGCTACCGAACGATGCTTGCCTCCGGTACAGCCGATTCCAATAATAACCTGGCTTTTGCCTTCCTTCCGGTATTGCGGAATCAGAAAATGCAGCATATCCAGCAGTTTGGTCAGAAACGCCTGCGTCTCCGGCCATTTCATAACATATTCATATACATCACTATTCTGTCCCGTATTCGGACGTAAATGTTCAATATAATGCGGATTGGGCAAGAAACGAACATCAAACACCAGATCCGCATCGATAGGAATACCGTATTTGAACCCAAACGACGTAATATTTACCGACAGCATATGGCTTTCCAGATGAGAAAAGCGGGATATGATGCGCTCTTTCAGTTGAGCAGGCTTCATCGTACTGGTATTCAGTACCTGAGTAGCGGAATTTTTGAGTTCCTCCAGCATCTTACGTTCCAGCCGGATGCCGTCCAGCGGCATGCCCTCAGGAGCCAGTGGATGTCTGCGCCTGCTCTCCTTATAGCGCTGGACTAATACAGAGTCTGTCGCGTCCAGGAATAATATTTCACAATGAATGGTAAAATGATCTTTAATATAGTTCAGTGACTCGGACAAAGCCGTAAAGAACTCACGACCGCGAAGGTCGATAACCAGTGCGACCTTGCCAATTTTGCCGTTCGATTGCTCAATCAACTCCGCAAATTTTGGAATCAATACCGGTGGAAGATTATCCACACAGAAGAAACCAAGATCCTCCAGGCTTTGTACTGCAATCGTCTTGCCTGCTCCGGACATGCCCGTAATGATAATGAGCGTGGCGCCTGTGCCCGGTGAAACTTCACCTTCAAGCATAAATGTCCCCTCCTTATCATATTGCTGTCGGATTATACTGTTACGAGGTTACTAGGAACGCAAGAGAAGACCAGCCGCGCCAACAATCCCTGCATTATTGCCAAGCGTTGCTTCAAGAATATTAACCCCTTCTTGCAGCGGTTCAGGTGTCAGTTTTGCAAATACAGTCCGTACTTCATCAAACAAAATATTACCCGCTTTGGATACACCGCCACCGATAATGAACATCTCAGGGTTAATCACAGCCGCTACAGCCGCCATTGATTTGCCCAGATAGAACGCTGCACGATTGACGATACGAAGAGCAACTTCATCGCCCGTTTTAGCTGCATCAAATACTTCTTTAGCTGCAATCTTGTCCACGAGTGCCAGTGATGTATTATCTCCACGCTCTACAGCGTCTTTGGCCATACGAATAATTCCGGTTGCTGAAGATACAGTTTCCACGCATCCCATTTTGCCGCATCCGCACTGAATGGCTTCCAGATCAGGAACAACACTGACATGACCAAGCTCACCAGCCATACCGGAGAATCCTTGATAGATCTTGCCGTTCAAGATCAGTCCGCCACCAACGCCTGTACCAAGCGTATAACATACACAGTTGTCAACGCCCTTGCCAGCACCTGCCCAAGCTTCACCCAGTGCAGCCACGTTTGCATCGTTATCTATTTTGACTGGCTTGCCCAGACGTTCTTCCAAAATCGAACGAATGGCTACATTCCGAAATCCAATGTTAGGGGCAAGAACGATAATTCCCTCGCGTACATTGGTGAACCCAGCCACTCCTGCTCCCACACCTTCAAGCTGTTCCCAGCTGTAAGGTGATTCGGCAACGATATGACGGACATACTTCTCGATGTTGGCAATGACCGTGTCAACGCCCTTATCCACTTCAGTCGGTCCTTCATACGTATGCATAAGCTGACCGTGTTCATCACATATACCGACCTTGATTGCTGTTCCGCCGAGATCGACCCCAACGTAGATTTTCTCAGACATGCTACAAGCCACCTTTATCTATCTATAATAGTTTAATCCTACGTACCAACTATAATTGAAGGATACGCCTGGGTCAAGACGATAAGACCTTTGCTGTGATTAGCTTCCCCGCTATTGTGAACAACATCACAGGCTATTTTTGAATACGTATACAACCTCATTTGTCTCTATCAAAAACGCAGGCTTCATTCCTTCCTCCATAGAGGAGGAAGCCTCAACTCATGATATTGCATATCCACTCGTTCCATGCGTAAAAGATGACAATTGTCACCTGAATTTCATGACAATCCTTACTAATCACGTCTCAGACAGTTCGGTAAGATGGAAATATCTTATAGACCAGAACAAGGACGTGGAGCTTCTCACCCGTGGTTCAGTTGTTGCTATCCTCAGCTCTAACGGCGCAAAAAACGCCTTCCCATAACAGGAGGCGTTTCTCTACTTTTATGAACATTACCTAAACCTATCCTTCAGCAGCTATTCAGCTACTGGTCACAGCTTCGTTTCCACACGTACGGGCTCTTCCGTTTTTTCCATCTTGTTGACGTCCAGAATATCGAGCAGGAAGACAAAGATCGGAATACCAATGATAAGCCCCCAGATCCCCAGGAAATGTTGAGACAGAATCAGTACGATAAACGTGTAGAACATCGGTAATTTGGTTTTGTGCGCCATCAGCTTCGGATTCAGGAAGTACGTCTCCAGCGCATGAATAATGATGATCATAATGATCACGATCACGCTGAGCTGTAATCCTCCCAGTTGATAACCGATCAGACACAGCGGAACTAGTGAGATGATAACCCCCGCAACGGGTACCAAACTCAGCATGAACACCAGAATGGTCAAGGCGAACAAGTACGGGAAACCAAGTATCCATAATCCCAGAATCGTCAAAGCTGTATTAAACACAGCAATCATCAATTGTGCCTCGATTACTTTACCAAAAGAAGATACAAACTTATCTCCGAGATAGGCCACTTCATTATAGAACCAGCCGATCTTGCTTGTTTTGAACTTGGAGGTAAACTTGGAAATCTCCCGCTTCTGCAACAAGAAGAACAGACTCAGGATGATGACCAACAGAATGAACTCCAACCATTTGCTTAACGCAAAAATATACTTCAATGCATCGTTGGTATAGTTTTTGATATCGAACGATTGAAGATAACCTGCAATTTTGGAAGCAAAATTATCCCCGTCTGCGGTATCAAGAAATTTCATGATCTCATTCGTTAACTGAACGACCTGATCCACAATTCGTGGTGAATACCTTGAAATGCCCAGTACAATGGCTGCAATAACGATAAGATAGAGCAGAATGACTACGACTTTATAGTTAACCGGAAATAAACGATTCAACTTCTCTGTGATAAAATGCTGCAACCTGTTCATGACATACGTCACCAGGAATAACAGCAAAATCATGTGCAGCATACTCCCCATGCTGAAAAGCACCAAACAAAACAACAGCAGAATGAGAAATCGCCGTACTGTTGCATTCTTTAACCAATCTTTTATCATTTCCCCCAAAGTCTTCACCTCACAGCTAATATGCCCATTATGTATACGATCTCATGCCCAATTTGGTTTCAAAAAAAGAGAAGCCTTCCGGCTTCTCACATCATGAGACTTCCCGTTGTCTCTTCTACTTAATTTATGCCAAACCATACCCTTTTCATGCTTACTTATCCAGTGTTTCGCTCCAGTCATGCACAATACTGCCTTCAAGGAATTTCTCGCAGTCCATTGCGGCCATACACCCTGAACCTGCTGCTGTAATGGCTTGACGATACTTCGTATCCTGAACATCACCGCAGGCGAACACACCCGGAATGTTGGTCTCGGTTGTACCCGGTTTAACGACAACATAACCATGTTCATCCAAAGTAATCTGGTTGCCCAGGAACCCCGTATTCGGTGTATGTCCAATTGCAATGAATACGCCATCCGCTTCAAGCAATTCTTCCTGTCCGGTCTCGTTATTACGTACCTTGAGCCCTTTAACGCCCAGAGCCTCAGGCACAACTTCGAGCGGTGTGCGGTTCAAAGCCCATTTCACCTTCTCGTTGCTGCGAGCCCGATCCTGCATAATTTTCGATGCACGTAATTCGTCCCGGCGGTGAACCAAGGTAACGTCTGTTGCAAAACGGGTCAGGAAGCTGGCTTCCTCCATCGCGGAGTCTCCACCGCCGACAACAACGATCTTTTTACCACGGAAAAAGAATCCGTCACATGTGGCACATGTACTAACCCCACGTCCCACATTCTCCTGCTCTCCCGGAATACCGAGATAACGGGCCGATGCACCAGTAGAGATAATGATCGATTCGGCTTCCAAATCACCGATACCTCCAACTTTAACCTTGAAGGGCGGTTTGCTGAAATCCACTTCTTCCACCCAACCATTTTTGAACTCTGCTCCAAAACGCTCCGCTTGCTTGCGCATATTGTCCATCAGTTCCGGACCCATAATGCCTTGCGGAAAACCAGGGAAATTCTCAACTTCCGTTGTCGTCGTCAATTGACCACCCGGCTGAAGACCTTCGATAACCAGTGGGTTTAGATTAGCACGAGCCAGATATATCGCTGCTGTCAGACCCGCAGGTCCGGTTCCGATCACAATCGTTCTGTATTTAGACATATAGATACAGCCTCCTTAATAAGGTTGAGAGTGTGTTGAGTGGCGAATAACTTGCTATGATGATATTCTACAGGCATGTCGAGACCTATTCGTTAAGTTTACCCGTTTTCCAGGCCTATGTATCCTTCACGCAATGAAGTCTATCCCAAAGCGAGAATTTCAAGGAACATTTACTGGACCGGTGGGTTGGAATTGCACACTTTATTGATTTGCCGTGCATATTTGCTGACTGTGGCAGCTGATATGCCGTACCGGTCGGCTATGCTTTGGTAGGTAACCGGACGACTATTAATTTTTGCCGCCAGATATTCCAATCCTGCAGCCAAGCCTTCAATTTGCTTCGTGCCAGGCACCTCCGGGTGTACACGAGATACATAGTCGGTCCACAGCCGCTCCATTTCTTGCTGCAATTCGGCTTTGGCTTCAGACATCTGTAACGCACGGTCCACGACCGCCTGCCAATGCGATGAAGGTTTCGTTTCCGTTTGTTCCGTCATCGACTCGATTTTCGGAATAGTGCGTTTGCTCAACGCAGTTAACGGTCGTAGAACAGGAGAATCATCCTGCTTAGCTCCTTCTGAATCAAGACCGTTTAATACAGAACGAGCGGCTTCCACCAGTTCCTGATCTTCACCAGGTTCCTGGATAAAGGATTGCAGGGCCTGTTGTACCTCATAATCACCAATCATGCCAAGAGCATGAATGACCTGGAGCTTGGTTGCCCGATCCCCATGTCGCAACGCCCAGAAGAAAGAGGATCGGATCAAGGGATCATTTTTCATCTCTTTAGGTATGCCGTTGCCATAGTTCTCCCATTGTCTGAATTGCTCGTCAAATGGCAGATGATAGTGATAACTTAGTTTCTCCGGATCTTTTTCTCCCTGTCTCACAGCCTCAAGACCGGACAGATAGTACCGGGATACTTCCGAACCCGGATCCAGCTTGCCCACATGACGCCACAGACGTTCAGCGGAATCGTAACGATCGGTATTATAAGCTGCAACTGCTGCATAATGTGCAAGAGCCGGATCCGCAGCGGTTTCTTCATCCTTCAACAGCCGACGGAAATGTACATAAGCCGTATCATGTTGTCCCAGGATACCCATCGTGGTAGCCAGTTTGTAGACCTGTTCGTGCTGGAAAGGCACGATGACACGCAATTTTTTGATCAGAAGCAGCACTTGGTCGGCTCGATTCTCGTTCTGGTGGAAAATCGCCAGATTACACAGTGCATGCAAATTACCTGGCTCCTGCTCCAGTACCTCGGCAATCGTCTCTTTCGCTTTGGGAAACAGCCCCATATAATAATAGGCAAGCGCCAAGTTGTTGCGAGCAGCCAAATAATCAGGATAATCGGGTGACATGTCTTCCAGCAGCTCAGCCGCCTGTGCAAACTTCCCTTGTTCCAACAATTCCCGCGCCTGATCGTGTTCAACGACACCCTTACGTGATTTGATCCGGTTCAGTTTGGCTGGTCGATCCAGCTCGTAGTACAGAAGCTCCATCATCTCTTCGGCTTCCGTCATAAACTGACCTTGGGTATCCTCCTCCAAATACGTAACAAGCGCTTGCTCAGCTTCTTCAAACCGATCCATATTCGCATAATTGTTCGCCATGTAGAAATAACATTCCGTCATGGACGGATCTACCACGTCGAGCACATGCGCAAGAACGGTATTGGAAGCCTCGTAATCCCCCTTCTCTGATAATATACCCGCCATATTACAATGATTCACCGGATTTTCCGGCTCATATTCAACAGCTTTACGAAAATATTTTAATGCCTTGTCGACGTGATTACGGTCCAGCGAGCGGACAGCTCTCTCAAAAAAGAAAGAAGCATCCAAGTGAATCGGTATTACATTGGCAAGGTGTCCCTCAGCCCGCAGTAGCTTGCCCTTCATCTTCCAAGGCACCTCCTCTTTGCTTTCATTCATACTCTCCAGTATACCACATCTTAAGGCCCACTTCTCAATATGTAGTTTCATGTCGTTTATGCCAAAAATGCGCAAAAAAGATGACACCCCCTCATCCCTTTCGAATGAAATGTCATCTTTTTGCTTCATGTACTCTTCCTTATAGAGAGATTCATCAGAATTACAGCTTTAACGCCATGGATGGCGAAAGAGAGATATGAACTGTCTTGTGGAAAGGGGTCATAAAGTTAACCAGTACAACCTTACACTTATTAGGCAGCTTTGCCTCACGTACGGTTGCTGCCAAATGCCCTACCTCGCCTCCGGTCAGCTCAATCCAGTCATCTCCACAGGAATAACGCAACGTGCCGCTCTTCCACAGATAATGGCCTTCACCTGTCTCAAGCAATTCCCCATGGGAAAGCTCGCCCTCGCTTCCGAACACGAAAGAAAGCTGCACCATAAGCTGCTCCGGCTGCTCTCCCGCCAGTTTCAGGGTCCAGCCATTTTCCGTTCGTAATACTTCCGTCTGTACAAGGAACGTCTGTTCATGGGTGAGATCTCGACTCTGATGGGGCAACATATACCACGGACTGATAGCTGTTCCCGCCGTCTCAGGCAGTTGACTATCCGGGATCGGACCGTAATAGCCTTTCTTCTGTTCGCCCGTTAGAAGGTAACCTGCTGGCAATCGAGACATGTACTGCATCGGCACATATCCTGGATTAAAATAGGAGGCCAACTGAACGGCCAGTAGACGTACGGCACCATGACGAAGGGCAAAGAATGAAGGCACCTCCGTCATTACAGTCGCACTTGTATTACCGGAACGAATACGTGCTACAGGTGCGCCGAAGTCCGTATGCAACCGGCTGTGTGAGATGTGTCCATGATGACCTGCCGAATCCATTCGCTGTAAATAGTCCTCCCGCACAAATCGTTCGTTCAGTATGATCTCGTACAGCTCAGGCAGCTGTTCGCGTGTCTTACCTGCCTGTTGCTGAAGCTCAGGCTCCAGCAGCAGCCGGACGAGCGCATTGACCGAGCAGACGCCGGGATCTGTTAACATTTCTCCAGCCCAATCCGCCATGCCGGCAAAGATCGGATCATCGTCCAACCGGGCCATAATGGCATACGGCAAGTAATACGGTGATAAATCATGTACGCTCCCCAGATCCTGGCGCCCTGAGTAATCCGTAACAACCTCACCTGTTGGATGTACCAGATACACCATCATGCGAAGATTGAGTCTCACCGGGTCCAGCAATTCAGGGCGGTTCAACAGGCGTGCCGCGTGAATCAGCATGATGTTGCTAACCGCGTTGTAGATTCCGTTGCTTCGTTCAGTCCACTCCCCATCAGGCGTAATATCCATACCTTCAGCCAGCCACTGCTCTGCACGCTGCACAGCTTCCTCCAGGTCAAACAATTGATGCAGGAAACCGAGCGCCGCGCATAGCACCCAGCGATGATTCGGCGTATGACAGCCTCCAGTCAGCAAGACTGGAACAGTTCGTTCCAGAAACAGGCGCATATTGTCCAGTACAGGTTGCAATGGCTCCCAGTCCTGCTGCTGAAGAAGTTGATATAACTGGGCATATCCCACGACAAGAAATGCGGTATCCGGCGGAGAATGGGAATTGGTCCAACCGGGGGAGATAGAGCCGTCTCCATGCTGATTACGGAGTGCGTACTCCGATGCAAGCTGAAGACGATTTAACAGATCTTCATCCCGATAATAGATCGAATCCGGATTGGCGAGTGCTGCTCCCCAGTAACACATGTCTGTAGGTGTTCCGGTCGTATGGTTGACCCAAGCGATACCTGTAGAGGGATCAATCGTTCCTCCAAAATAGCGGCTGTCCGGATCAAGCACTTGCCGGGATATCCCTTGTTGCACTGCTCTGTCATTGCTTTCCACCAGTTGTCTGTACATGTCTAGTCCCTCCAAACAAATGCCGATGTGCGGAATATTCGGCGCAGTAACTCTGTCATTTGGTTAATCACGATTGGCTTAAGAAAACCTACGATCAGCCCTTAACTGCTCCAAGCATGGCACCGCTAACAAAATATTTTTGCAGCCATGGATAGACGAGCAGAATCGGTACGGTTGCAAAAATAACGGTGGCAGCCTTAAGACTTTCCGGGGTTAATGGAGCGCGATTGGCACCTTCCATCTGTGTGAGCTCACTCACCATGTTGTTTTGCACCATTTGGAACAGTTTGAGCTGAAGTGGGTACAGCTTAGGATCATTAATGTACATCAGGGAATCCTGGAAGCCATTCCAGCGTCCAACAGCATAGAACAACGCTAAAGTTGCCATGACCGGCATCGACAGCGGCAATATGATTTTCAACAGTGTGTGCAGATGTGAACTGCCATCAATTTCAGCCGACTCCTCCAGACTTTCTGGTATACCATTGAAAAATGAGATCAGGATAATCAGGTTAAATGGACTGACCAGACCTGGCAGAATTAGCGCCCACGGCGAATTAAGTAAGT
Source organism: Paenibacillus sp. GL_099_B (assembly GCF_057835695.1). Classification (NCBI taxonomy): domain Bacteria; kingdom Bacillati; phylum Bacillota; class Bacilli; order Caryophanales; family Paenibacillaceae; genus Paenibacillus; species Paenibacillus sp. GL_099_B. The sequence goes on along the minus strand of NZ_CM174430.1, from coordinate 169,323 downwards.
GCAGGTCACGAATGAGCAAGTACTCGGGAATGATCCCCCCGCTAAAGAACATCGTAATGATGATCACGTACATGAAGAGCTTGCGGCCCTTCATTTTTTTCTTGGTCAATGGGTATGCAGCTGCGATTGTGAACACCATGCATAACACTGTTGTCGCGATCGTCAAGAGGGTTGTATATCCCAGGGAATACAGCATCGAATGATCCGAGAACACCTTGACATACGCATCCCAATTGAACTCCTTAGGAAAAATGGTGACTTCACCCGATGTAATGGCACGATTGGAGCTTAATGATATGGCAATCGTGTGCAGAAACGGAGCGAGACAGAACACGACGAACAAGCTAATAAACAGGATGATAACGGTATCAAAAATCCGGTTTGAGGTGCGTTCACTCATATGCGCACAACTCCTTTACTGATGGTATACATATAAAGCAGCTTAGCGTACCTTCTGTTCTTTTAAAGAATTCCTTCACCTGTTGTCTTTTTCGATATATAGTTCGAACCGAGTACAAATATAAGTCCAACGACTGCCTGGAACAGTCCAACGACGGTTGCCAGCGTATATTGCCCCGATTCCAGCCCGACCCGGTATACAAAGGTACTGAGCACATCGGAATATTCACGTACTGCCGTATTTCCGATAATATAAGGACGATCAAAGCCGATGCTGACCATGTGACCCAAATTAAGAATGAGCAGAGTTACGATGGTGGGCTTGATGCTTGGTAGGGTTATATGCCAGATTTTCTTCAGCCGCGTCGCTCCATCAATCTCTGCCGCTTCGAACAGTTCCTTATTAACACCCGTCAGCGCAGCCAGATATAGAATAGTTCCCCAGCCTGCACTTTGCCAGACACCAGTGAACAGGTAGGTCACGAGCCATGGGTTTTTTTCCGTCAAAAATGGTATCGGATTTAAACCCATACTTTCAAGTACACCGTTTACCATACCGGATTGGTTACCGAATAACTGGTACACAATTCCCCCTATAATGACCCACGAAATAAAGTGAGGGATATACAGAATCGTCTGCGATATTTTTTGAAACCATTTAAACCGGATTTCATAGAGCATGATGGCTAATATAATGGGAGCAGGAAACGAAACGATCAGATCAAGAAAATTCAGCATAAAGGTGTTGCGCAACGTGGTGTAGAAATCTCGCATCCCGAATACCTCACGAAAGGCATCAAAACCGATCCACTCACTGCCGTTAATACCTTGAAACAGATTAAAATCCTTAAATGCGATCTGAACGCCATACATCGGTCCGTAGCGGAACACCACGAAATAGATGAGGGGCAGTGAAATCAACGCGTATAATTGCCAATACCTCTTCAAGTATGCGGTCAAGTCGGTCTCCTCCTAACAACGAAGAAACACTGTGCCGCCTTAACCTCAGCCGACGGCACAAGTCCCTTCATGAATGATGCGATATCAAGCTTGTGTTCTTTGGATTCGTACGTTCATACATATCTCCGACTACTATTTCGCAGCAAGCTCCTGAACCGCTTGATCCAGTTCCTTCTTCAGTTCTGTGCCACCCAGGGACATGAAATCATTCATTTCCCGTTCATACACTGCGTCGAACTCTTCCGGTTTAGCCATTGCTGTTTTTACGATAATGACATTAAGCTTATCTTTGAGCGCCGTGCTGTACTTCATCTCTGCCTGAATCGGTTTGTCAAAAATGATGGGTCCTACCGTGTCGGTGTTGGCAATATCAATCGACTGTTTGAGCATTTCCTGATTATTTTGCGGGAAGCCCATGATCCACGCTTTTTCGTTGGTAGCCTGATCACCGATATTTTTACCGTTTGAGATAATAGCTGTATCCCCTGCGTTGAACAGACGATCCTTCGCTTCCTGTGAAGCATCCTCTTTGACAACAGGAATTCCGTCTACCAGATCATAGTTCTCTCCTTCCACGCCGCTGTAAATATCAATCAGGTTATTGTCTGATGCCATCCAATCCAAATATTTAATTGCTTCCACCGAACGTTTGCTGCTCTTCGGAATCATGATGTACATGCCGTTTGAGCCGTAACGGGATTTGATATGTTTGTTGTCTACGTTAGCGTTGGTATATGCATCGACCGGAAGCACTTTACTGCCCTGCGCATTTTTAAGCAAATTATCCAGTGTGCCATCTGCATAGAAGATGGCGTCGACATCCTCAGACCAATAGCCAATGTTGCCGTTCTGTACATCCTTCACCAGTTGAGCCTTATCTTCATCCAAACTGAAGTCCTTGCTGATCAAACCTTCATTGTATAGCTTGTTCATGAACTTCATGGCATCCTTGAAGCCTTCATGGAGAGGCAATTCATAACGTTGGGCATAAGTCAGATCCCCGCTGATTGGCTTGATAAATGAGTAGATTAGAGTCTCGAACTGAGCTGGCGCCAGTGCCATTCCCATTGGAATGTTTTTGCTACCAAGTCCACCAGGGTCCTTCTCTTTAAATGCTTTCAAAGTGGTATACAATTCATCCGTCGTCTTCGGTACTGGCAATCCCAGTTTATCCAGCCAATCCTGACGAATATAAGAGCTATATCTGCCTGTGATGGCACGTTTGCCAGGAACTGCGAACTGCTGGCCCTCTAATTGACCAAACTTAAGGGTGTCCTCGCCAAGGAATTTTTTCAGGTTTGGTCCGTATTGATCAATCAACTCTCCCACATCAGTCAGACCGCCTTGTTCGGCGTAACGATAAAATACACTTGAGTCATATACAAATACAATATCCGGAACATCCGTATTACTCGCCATTAGGACATTCAGCTTTGTTACTTCCTCCGAGCGCTGAATCGGTACGAATTGTATATCAATGTTATTCGGGTCGCCGAACCGTTCCTGTATCAGTTTGGACAAATAGTTATTCGTAATGGTATAAGGGGAAGGACTATTGCCGCGATCAAACACCTCCACTTTTAAAGTGACATGCTCGCCATTGCCTGATGCACTGCCTTCTGATTCCTGATTCGATGCAGATGAACAGCCGGCTAGCAAGGAAACTCCCATTACCATAGTAAGCGCCAATCCCATCCATTTCTTTAGACTCCCTTTGGTTGCTTTTCCTGTCATTTTGTCATCTCCTTAGCATTGCGTGAATGTTTAAAGCTTGCCCAGAGTATTCCACATCTTTCCGTGCTCTGGCAATAAACTCGTTTCGGAAACGCTTACATAAGGATAATGGTTTATCCCGAGCGACGATTTTCGCAGACTGACTATATTCGTAAAGGGGCCACAAATAGCGTAAATCAAGGGTTTCTTGCATAAGCGCAGACTTTAAGCGGAATACAGGTTTACACTATAAGCAAAAAAGGCGGACTCCTGCATTGCTTCTCCTGAGAGAAGCCTGCATGAATTCCACCCTGTGCTTAGCACGATATAATGCGTAGCATGGGCCTTTGAATTACGACTCGGGATCGTGATGTTCACGTTTCATACGGCGATAGTCTCCCGGAGTAATACCCTCAACCCGTTTAAATACACGTCCCAAGGTAATTCCATTGGCATACCCCACCTTCAAGGCAATGTCCTGCAGGGAAAGATCCGTACTCCGCAGAAGACGCTCCGTTTCCTTCATCCGTAATTCTGTAAGGAAGTCTACAAATTTCATATTGAACTCTGTCTTGAACAAATAACTCGCATGTTTGCCGGTTATCTGGAATCGATCACTCAGATGTTTCAGCGAAAGATCAGGATTCGCAAACTGTTCTTCGATATAGTTTTTCATTTCATTGACCATTGCTTTGTAGCTCTTGGTTTCAGTTACCGACACATAAGTTCTGAACAGATCCGTTAGGTCATCTAAAAGAATGTCTTTCACACCTTCAAGTGTCTCCGCTTCTTTTATCAGCATCAACCACTTGTTTATGTTTTCCTCCGATAATTTCTCCTGCAGCTGTTCAGACATGACCGCTACTTCCCGGCTGAGCATCTGTAGCATCGCCTGAATCAAGGAGTGAATCTCATCATCTGGCAGCTTATCACGTTCAAAAGCCGCGAAGGTCTCCTCCAGTTGATCACGCCACTGACTGCTCGACATCCTAAACCGTTTAACAAAATCAGCAATCATCTGCAAATAAGTATAGGTATCAAGTAGCTGCTGCTGGGTTTCTCCATACCCGGCCAGAGCGACATCACCGTCCCTCAGCAATCTGCGGTGCATCACAGTCTCAGCCGCCACGTATGATTCACGAATAGCCTTGATGCCCTCTGCGATCGGTCCGATACCGAAACTCAATGATATACGCAGATTCTGCTCAACCCAAGATCGGCATTCCTCCGCAACTAAGCGAATCTGCTCAGTCATGTCCGAGCTGCCGTCTTTGGACAGGAAAAGGATCGCAATCTGATCCGGGCTGACCCATTCCGTCCAGCATTGCATACCCGCATTGCGCGAGAGCTCTTGCAGAACATTCATCAACGCAAATTTGAGTGTATTCTGCTCACCTCTCGTAAACCGTTCCTGGAATCCCTTCTCATATCGGTTGATTTCGCCAACCACAACAGCGAAGAATGACGAAGTATCCACGCCAGTTAACGGGGAAAGATCCTTTAATCGCTCTACCGCATGATCCAGATTCTCCCCATTCAGCAGATCGTTAAAAAGTTTGCTTCGTTGCAACAGAACGTTTTCCCTACTCTTTTTGTCCGAATCCATCATATGGTTTATTAGGTTTTCCAACACGCCATCAATCAATTTCATCTCATCGGTCCGTGAACCCGATTGCTCCAGCACCCGAATCTGATGCGCCTCAATCCGATTCATAATAATCTGAATCGGTTTATAGTTGCGACGAGTGATATAGATAATATAGACGATCGCACAAATGACGGTAACAACCGCAATAACCACCCATACATAGGAAACCACCGATACCCAAGCATACAGGTTCCCCTCCTTAATTCCACTGGAGATCGTCCAACCCAATCTTTCCAGCGAAAGGGTGTTCAGCTCTTGTCCTTCTGCAGCACCTTCACGATCTGAATGCGCATCGTATACAACCTGACCGTCACGGTCAAGAATGCTCATGAAGGAAAGCTGTCCATTAACCATACTATCAATGCTCTGCTCAATGCTGCTCATCTTGATATTAATGACAAGCGCCCCCTCGGAGCCGAATGGCAAGGGCATATCCTTATCCACCGTCAACACCCGAATAGGCGTACGCTGATTAACTCCTGCATCGTATTCCCTGACAGGTTGCCAGCCTGAAGAAAGAGAACCGGACTCGATCCGGTCGATCCACGCCTTGTCTGAAAAGCTATCTACATCCTTGGAGCCGCTTGATGTTAAAACGCTTTCATTTTTCTTGTCATACAAATAAATCGATTGGATCCAAGGGTTGGAACTCGTCAGCTCACGCAAGCTTTGTGCAATGCTATACACGGTCTCTTTGCCCACCTGGTTCTGGCTATTAAAATAATATTTATAGGCCTGCTCACTCTGCACCGCTTCCATAACCGACAACTCAATATCCCGGATCGTCCGGTCCAGACTGTCCACCAAATAGCTGGAGGAGATACGGTCTGCTTTCCTTGTTTCTTCCCTGGAGATGTCATTAATGAAAACAAAAGCGATAAAAATGAGTACGGTCATGGTAAGAAAGAAAATAGGAAAATAAGAAAACAGTAAACGATAATACCAAGTCCGGGACAATAGACCCCACTCCTCACTCCACGACACCGTTGTATAATAGCCGTGGTTCTACTGTTCATCACATCAGTTACATCTCTGGGATTGAATTCCCCATACACGCAGCCATAAAATCAATTTTAAGTTATTATAGCACAAGCCCCCAGGTAGCAAATCAGTAACGACTCTCTCCTTTTCCTTAACTCATCCGCATCTCTATCCTAATCCAACATAAAAAATAAAAACCGTGCTGAGCAGCAAACTACTCAAACACGGTACAGTACACCTGGATTCACACAAATCTGTGCTGCATGATTAAATCCCTGAATCTTTAAACAACGTCGCCATGGAGCCACCATCCACAATAATGCGAACAGCACGGGCAAGCATTGGAGCTACGGGCAACACTTTGAAGCATTCGGGATGGTCATCCGGCAGTGCGATGGAGTCTGTGACCACCACCTCGGCTATAGACGGGTGATTGAGTTTACTTAGTGCTCCGTCCGAGAACAGGCCATGTGTTGCGCATACATATACGTTTTTGGAGCCTCGCTCCTTCAACCCTTCAACAACATTGAGAATTGTCGTTCCAGTATCGATCAGATCCTCAATAATAATCGGAGTTCGACCCTCAACATCCCCAATGACATGCGTAATGATCGATTCATTGTGGCTTGGCCGCTTCTTGATCATAATGGCAAAAGGGGAATCCAGACGATTCGCCAGTTTCTCCGCCATCGAAGCTCGTCCCGCATCAGGGGAGACAACTACTGGATTTTCAATCCCTTTACTCAGCAAATAATCACTGATGAGATCCAATGATGTCATGTGATCCACAGGAATATTGAAAAATCCTTGAATTGCCGCTGCATGCAGATCAATGGTAACCACCCGGTTTGCTCCGGCGGTAGTTAACACATCCGCAACCATCTTGGCCGAGATCGGCTCACGCGGAGCAGACTTGCGTTCCTGACGGGCATATCCGTAATAAGGAACAATAATATTTACCGTACGGGCAGAAGCCCTTTTGGCTGCATCAATCATGACGAGCAGTTCAACGAACAACTCGTTAATCGGATGAGATAATGATTGTATCAGAAACACATCACAGTTGCGGATCGTCTCTTCGTAGTGAACGTATATTTCTCCGCTCTTGAACCGGGACAGTTTGATCTTGCCTAGTTGTACACCCAGCTTGTCGCATACCTGTTCTGCCAGCTTAGGGTTCGATGAACCGGAAAAAATACGTAACGAATGCTGCATAATGCCCTCCCGAGGGTTGAAGTCCCAATATAATCCTTTATCTAAAAAGGTTATTTCCTACCCTCATTATACTCCACTGCCTTATACATTTAAAGAAAGGAACGAGCGCTGTCGGCCTTCAAAAACGGCTACCTCCGTACAGCCCAGCTCACGCAAGAGCGCCTCGGCCTCAGGCAGATAATCCCCCAGCTTCAGCGGATCATGTGCATCGGAGCCAAGCGTCAGCGGAATCCCCAATTGAATGGCCTCCGTTAACATCCGGCGACCAGGGAACATCTCTGCACATGGCTTCGATAATCCTGATGCATTGAGCTCCATGGCACAGCCACTTTTCGCGATAGCTTGCAGCGCTGCGTTTTCAAGGGCTATACGCTCTTCAGTCTGCTCTGGTGCCGGAGTGAAGCCAAAGCGTTTGATTACATCCGTATGACCCATAATATCGTACATTCCCGTAGCTGCTGCTTTGCTAACAGCATCATAGTACTGACGATAGACTTCCAGTACGTCTTTGCCTTCCCAATGATGGGTCTGGCGAAAATCCGTAATGTCCCATTCCCCGAGAAAGTGAACCGATCCAATCACATAGTCCCATGGGTACCGCTCAATAATGGCCCGAATTTCTGTCTCCCAGCCTTCAATATAATCGCCTTCGAGACCGACACGTACATCGATCTGACCACGGTACCGCTCCTTCAGAGAAAAACACTCTTCCACATAACGCGGCAGCTCGTCCATGGGCATCGCCATCTCAGGATAATAGTGAGCAGGGTCTACATGCAGCAAAGGCATGTGATCCGAAAGCCCAATCTGCGACAGCCCAATCTCTACTCCACGCTGCACATAAGCCTCCAGCTTGCCAACAGCGTGACCACACCGCTCATGGTGTGTATGATAGTCTATACGCACAGGTTCGCCTCCTAATCGCGGCGAGGCCGCTCGTGGCGACGGCTCAGCTCTGACATGATGTCATCCAGCGGCAGCTTGCGCTCTTGCAACAGAACCAGCAAGTGGTACATCAGGTCACTGACCTCAAGACGAAGCTCGTCATTGTCTTTATTTTTGGCGGCAATGATCGTCTCGGACGCTTCTTCACCGATTTTTTTCAGAATTTTATCAACGCCTTTATCAAACAGGTACGTCGTATATGCGCCTTCCGGACGCTCACGTTCACGCTCTGCAATGACCGATTCCAGTTCAGCCAGTACTTCAAAACGGCTTTCGGAGCTAGCACTTGCAGTAGTTGCATTAGAATCGCCTGAAGCCTGGTCTGCGGATTGCTCTGGCAAGCCCACGATTTCATTATGGAAACACGTCACTGCTCCGGTGTGGCAAGCAGGTCCTTTCGGCTTCACCTCAACCAACAAGGTGTCACCATCACAATCGTATTTCAATGAAGTGATTGTCTGTACATTGCCTGAGGTTGCGCCCTTATGCCACAGCTCTTGACGCGAGCGTGACCAGAACCACGTTTCACCGGATTCCAGCGACAATTTCAGGGATTCCCGATTCATATAAGCCATCATCAGAACTTGACGCGTCTCTGTATCCTGCACAATGGCAGGTACCAAACCATCGCTCCAACGAATGTGTTCCACAACCTGTTCCAAGGATAACTGCTCCTTGATCTCATTGCTTACGTTAGTCACGGATCTCCACCCCTTGCTCTCTCAAATGTTGTTTTAACGCCGGAACGGCGATTTCTTTGTAATGGAATATTGTTGCCGCTAGTCCTGCATCCGCTTTGCCTGTAGTGAACACATCATAGAAATGGGATTCCTTGCCCGCACCGCCCGAAGCAATCACCGGAATACATACTGATTCGGATACCGCTGCAGTCAGCTTCAGATCGAATCCGTCCTTCGTTCCGTCCGCGTCCATGCTTGTCAGCAAAATTTCTCCAGCGCCTAAGGTCTCCGCCTGTTTAACCCAGTCCAGCGCCTTTATCCCTGAAGGTTTACGTCCACCATGCGTATACACTTCCCATTCGCCCCAAGCCTCATTATACTTGGCGTCTATTGCAACGACGATACACTGGGAACCAAAGCGGCGTGCTCCGTCTGCAATCAACTGAGGATTAAGCACAGCTGCCGTATTTACCGCAATCTTGTCCGCTCCTGCACGCAGAATGCGCTTCATGTCTTCTACTTTGGAGATCCCCCCACCTACGGTAAAAGGAATGGCGATCTCGCCTGCGGTTTGCCGCACCACTTCTTCCATCGTTTCGCGGCCTTCCACCGAAGCGGAGATATCGAGAAACACCAGTTCGTCCGCACCCTCGCGGTCATACAGCGCCGCCAGCTCCACCGGATCACCCGCATCGCGGAGATTGACGAAGTTAACGCCTTTGACAACCCGGCCGTCCTTCACGTCCAGACAAGGAATGATTCTTTTTGCCAGCATGCTCCTCCTCCTCTCTCCTGATGATCGTTATCGTGCAAATGTTTAATTGATTATATATAGTCCTGCTATTATTTATTTACCGCACGTACCGCTTCGGACAGATCAATACTGCCAGTATACAGCGCTTTGCCCACGATTGCTCCTCCGACACCATCTTCCGCATGCTTGCTTAAACGAAGCAGATCATCCATGACACTAACTCCCCCGGAAGCAATCACCGTACGGCCACTCGCCTTCGCAAGAGATACGATTGCTTCCACGTTAGGACCCTGCATCATGCCATCACGAGAGATGTCTGTGAAGATAAAGGTTTCTGCACCAAATGCAGCCAGCTCCTTCGCCAGTACCTCAGCCTGAACTTCCGATGTCTCAAGCCATCCACGTGTCGCCACATAGCCGTTACGTGCATCAATACCAATAGCAACTTTATCTCCATACCGACCCAGTACTTCTTCTGTAAAAGCACGATCCTCAATCGCAGCTGTTCCGATAATAAGGCGACTCACGCCGAGACCCAGCAAACGTTCTACATCAGCCACTGTACGAAGACCTCCACCTACCTGAACAGGCACGCTCACGGCCGAAGCAATACGCCCGATCAGCTCATCATTCACGGGATGACCTGCTTTTGCACCGTCCAGATCCACCAGATGAACGTATGTACCACCTTGCTTCTCCCAGGAAAGAGCAACTTGAACAGGGTCATCGTTATATACCGTCTCCTGATTGTAATCTCCCTGCACCAGTCTTACACATTTGCCGTCCCGGATATCAATTGCCGGATATATGATAAAAGATGACATACAAGGCCTCCTGAATATATTCATATTTGTGCTCTAGGCTACATTCTATATAAGTTTAGCTACGTATTATTTTAGAAGGATGAAATTAAAAAACCATATGATCCCAAATTATGATTACGCCTTCGATCCAGTCAACGCCAGGAAGTTTCCAAGCAGCTTCATACCCAGCTCTCCGCTCTTCTCCGGGTGGAACTGCATACCGAAATTGGAGCCTCTGCCAACAATCGCCGTAACCGGATGTCCGTAATCCGTTACTGCCAATAGATCGCTCTCTACGTCCGTACGTGCATGATATGAATGGACAAAATAGACATGACCTGCCTCAAGCCCCGCGAATAGCGGATTTTCCGGGTGCAGGAACTGCACTCGATTCCAGCCCATATGTGGAACCTTTAATTCTCCCGGTGCGAATCGCACGACTTTACCCGGCAAAATATTCAATCCATCATGCTCGCCATGCTCCTCACTTGAGCTGAACAACAGCTGCATGCCCAGACAGATGCCGAGAAGCGGTGTTGGTCCAGCTGCCGCTTCCTTCACCACAGCGTCCAATCCACTCTCTCGCAAGTGCACCATGGCATCGCCAAATGCACCTACACCTGGCAGAATCACACCATCTGCACCAAGAATCGCGTCCCGGTCACCTGTGACCAGCGCTTCGTAGCCAAGACGTTCGACCGCTTTGCCGACGCTGTGCAGGTTCCCCATACCGTAATCGACAATTGCAATCGCCATCGTCTACAGCACTCCCTTCGTGGAAGGCACACCTGTTACACGTGGATCAATCGTTGTTGCCTCATCCAGTGCACGTCCCAGTGCTTTGAAGATCGCCTCGATCATGTGGTGTGTATTTTGTCCGTAGTGTACGATAACGTGCAATGTAATGCGCGCTTCCAGCGCCAGTTTCCACAGAAACTCATGTACCAGCTCGGTTGAGAAGCTGCCCACTTGCTGAGATGGGTATTGTGCACGGTACTCAAAGTGAGGGCGGTTGCTGACATCGATGACTACCTGAGCGAGAGCCTCATCCATCGGTACAAATACACTCGCATAACGTTTGATGCCCCTCTTGTCACCCAATGCTTCACGAAGAGTCTGTCCCAGACAAATCCCGATATCCTCCACCGTGTGATGGTCATCAATATCAACATCGCCGCGCGCCTGTACGTTCAGATCGAATTGTCCATGCTTTGTGAACAGATCGAGCATATGATTCAGGAAAGGTACGTCCGTTTCAATCTCGGATTGCCCGGTTCCATCTACGGCAAAAGAAAGCTGAATGTTCGTTTCATTTGTTTTACGGTCTACCTCTGCCTGACGTACAGCACCCTTGTTCTGAAGGTCCAAACCATTATTCTGCTTATCCATTATCCGATTCCGCCTTTCCTTCCTGTTCTAACCGTACAGCGATCGCACGGGCGTGTCCTTCGAGCCCTTCATGCCGGGCCAGCTCTATAATCGCCGCTCCATTTTGGAGTAACGCTTCCTTGCTGTAATAGATCAAACTCGATTTTTTGATAAAATCATCCACGTCCACAGGTGAACTGAATCGGGCTGTTCCATTTGTCGGAATAATGTGATTCGGTCCCGCAAAATAATCCCCTACCGGCTCCGAACTATACGGGCCGAGGAAGATTGCTCCGGCATTCTCGATCCGGCCAGCGTAAGCCATGGGCTCCTGCACCATGATCTCCAGATGCTCCGGTGCGAGCCGGTTCACCACATCGATTCCCTCATCGATGGAATCGACCACAATAATTGCGCCATACTGCTCCACGGAAGCAGCAGCGATATCACGCCGCGGCAGCACTTCTAGCTGCTGCCGCACTTCGGCCTGCACGGCTTCCGCCAGCACGGCCGAGGTTGTGACGAGAATGGCCGATGCCATCTCGTCGTGCTCCGCCTGCGACAACAAGTCGGCGGCGACATATACCGGATTCGCCGTATCATCGGCGAGTACCACAATCTCACTCGGCCCGGCGATACTATCGATATCGACTGCGCCATAAACCTCGCGCTTCGCGAGCGCCACGTAAATATTGCCCGGTCCACAGATCTTGTCGACCGGGGCAATACTCTCCGTGCCGTAGGCGAGGGCGGCGATCGCCTGAGCGCCGCCAACCCGATACATCTCGCTTACGCCTGCTTCCGCAGCAGCCACGAGAATGTACGGGTTAATACCTTCACCGCCATTTGTTGACGGCGGCGTCACCAAAACAATCTCCGGCACGCCAGCCACCTGTGCCGGAATCACATTCATCAGCACCGACGAAGGGTACGCTGCTTTGCCGCCAGGTACATAAACGCCGACCCGCTTCAGCGGTCGGATTACCTGGCCCAGCAGACTGCCGTCCGGCTGCCAATCCATCCATGAGTTGCGCTTCTGCTTCTCATGAAACGCACGAATGTTAGCGGCGGCCTGACGGATCGCCGTCACGAAGGAAGGCTCCACAGCTGCATAGGCTGCTTGCAGCTCTTCCTGCGGCACGCGAAGCTCCGCAGCCGTCAGCTTCGTGCGATCCAGCTGCTCTGTGTAACGCAGCAGTGCTGCATCTCCTTCCCGGCGAATGTCGCTGACAATGCGCCGTACCGCTTCATTTTGCTCAGGTGTACCGTATTCCACTTCCCGCTTCAAATCAAACTCCCGTGCAGGTACAATTTTCATGAATACAACCTCCCTATCCCTGTATTACCTGTGGTACCTCTAATATCCGTTTATGCTATATGATCAATCATTGATTAGTTACTTCTGCTCCATCTTACATGCTTGATTTATCCCCGAAAGATCCCCGAAGACACCTCATTCGAGGCTGGAATTTTCCGTTGGAGAGCATCGCATAATGCTTGAATCCGTGCATTCTTCATCCGATAGCTGACCCGATTGGCAATAAGGCGGCTTGTGATATCCAGAATACCCGTCATTTCCACGAGTCCATTCTCACGCAACGTCTGGCCAGTCTCCACCAGATCGATGATTCGATCTGCCAAACCGATCAGCGGCGCCAGTTCGATGGACCCGTTCAGTTTGATTACTTCCACCTGCTGTCCTTGCTCGCGGAAATATTGGGAAGCGATTCTCGGGTACTTTGTTGCCACTCGCTGCTGAATGCCAGGTGTCCAGTCCGGTAGTCCAATAACAGACATGCGGCACTGGGCGATTCCCAAGTTCAACAATTCGTATACGTCCCGATTTTCCTCAAGCAGAACGTCTTTACCCACTATGCCAATATCCGCTACTCCATACTCCACATACGTTGGCACGTCTACGGGCTTCGCCATGATGAACTCCATCCCCGCTTCCGGCACTTCGATGACCAGCTTGCGCGTATCGTCCACGTCTTCCGGAATATCAAGCCCTGCTTCACGGAACAGTTTGGAGGCTTTCTTATAGATTCGGCCCTTCGGCATAGCTACCTTCAAAATATCCGACATCTTAGCGTCCCCCTCCATTTTCAGATCCGTACGTGATAACCTGCTCAGCCTGGATTGACTTGTTGCCTGTTAGAGCCTCTGCCCCATCTTTAGGAAGGAGGTATGTTACTACATTCTGACCAATGCTGCGTAGTCTCGCCGCCTCTGTTAGAGCCTCAGCCCGGTGTTCCGAAGTATATTGAATAAGTACAGGCTTCTTCTCTTCCATCGTAATTCCATGAACACCATCGATAATACGGTTTGTTTTGAGTGCAAATCCTGTAGCCGGTAATGAACGGCCAAACTGCTGTAACAGATTATCATATCGTCCGCCACTGCATACCGGGGATCCAAGCTCTGCCGCATACCCTTCAAACGTCATGCCTGTATAATAGGAGAAATCACCAATCATCGTCAGATCAATCAGCACATGCTCAGAAACACCGTACGCTTCCAACACTTCGAATACTGCACAGAGATGTGCAATGGACTGTGCTGCTTCAGTACTTGAACTCAGCTCTGCTGCGTGTGTACATACTTCTTTACCGCCACGCAGACGCAAAATAGCTTCAAGCTGCTCCTTCAGTTTCGGTTCCAGATACAATGCTTCAATGGATTGGCGATAGCCGACATAATCACGTCCCAGTAATCCTTCTTTCAACTGCTCCTGTTGTACCGTTTGGCCCGGAATGACTTCTTCCAGTAACCCATTCAGAAATCCCATATGACCCATCGCAATTTTAAAGGAAGAAACACCCGCTGCCTGCAAAGAAGCGATCGCAAGTGCTACAACTTCTGCATCTGCCTCTGGCGAATCATCACCGACAAGCTCTACACCTGTTTGGAAAAATTCCGCCTCACGCCCCGCTTCCTCTTCAATGGAACGAAACACATTCGCATGATAGGACAAACGCAGAGGAAGCTCCTCATCCTTTAATAGAGAAGAGACCACCCGTGCAATCGGAGCTGTCAGATCTGATCTTAGTACGAGCGTAGTCCCGCGACTGTTCAATAATTTAAACAGCTTGCGATCCGATGTGGAACTCGCTACACCTACGGTATCGTAGTATTCAATCGTTGGCGTAATGATTTGACGGTAACCCCAGCGTTCCATGCATTCCAGTACATTCCGCTCAATCGTTCGCAGCTTGGTCACCACATGTGGTGTATAGTCACGAAAACCTGTCGGTTTTTCAAAGCCTTTTGGTTTGGACATTGGTATTATTCACCCCGAGTCAGTAATTTAAGATTGGTAGACGTTCTATTTCAACAGGATTTATGTAGTGTAAATCCCCATTCTATCTTGTAACCTGAATTCTTATTGTTGCTGCCAGGCAGCCTTCAGAAAATGTTTAGTACGTGTTCATTTATCTTAACTATATTCAACTTCCATCTTGTTTCTTTAACATGGTAAAGTGCTAACAAACTAAAGTATATGGGATATGATAACATGAATGGCCATCCATCGTCAACAATACAGCCCCTTTGGGGTGCTTGTACTACATCCTCCATTTTGATCCCATTGCTGAGCATTAGTCTAATTATTTGTATACGAAAAAAGCTGCCATCAGCAGCTTCCTTATTCCAGTCAGTTCGACTTATTGCTCTTCCCCTGACTGAACCAATTCAGGTTAATTTCCGTATCCTTTGTTGATGATCTTTTCAGATATGTCCGTAGGCCGTCTCCCAAAATCATTTGTTTTCATCAGCCTTTACAACGATCTCCTCCGCTGAAGCATTCGAGCGAGACAGATCACGAAGTGGATTCCCTCCAACAAAAGCCCCCGGAGCTACATCCTTATGAACAACTGCTCCTGCAGCTACAACCGCACCGTCTCCGATGGTCACACCCGGCAGGATGGTTGAATTTGCACCGATCAGTACATTTTCCCCGATAATCACCTCACCGAGTCTGTACTCTTTAATAAGATACTCGTGAGCCAGGATCGTGGTGTTGTAACCAATCACGGAATTTTCGCCCACCGTAATTTTCTCCGGAAAGAACACATCAACCATAACCATCAATCCAAATGCCGTATGTTTACCCACCTTCATGCCGAGCATGCGACGATAGATCCAGTTCTTGACCGATAGAATCGGGCAGTACCGTGACAACTGAATCCAGATAAAATTACGCACGCCTTTCCACGGACTCACTGTCTTGTAGATATGCCAAAGTGCGTTATGGCCTTCTACGGGATAGCGGGTTACTTTTCTCATGAACGTTCCGTTTCAATCAGCTTAAGCAAGTCCTTCATGTCGTGCAAAATATAATCCGGGTTATAGCCGCTCAATACAGCCTCTCCCTTAAGTGACCAAGCTACGCCTGCCGCCAGCGCACCCGCGTTCTGTGCCGATTGAATATCGACTGGGCTGTCACCCACCATTAAAGTTTTGGAAGGATCTGCACCCAACTCTTTGATCGCCTTTAGGACCGGTTCAGCATGCGGTTTGGGATTTGTTACATCGGTAACCGTCACAATCGATTTCATATACTTCAACAGGTCGAAGCGCTCCAGCACCTTAAGAGTAGATGGACGAATCTTCGTCGTGACAACACCCATCACGATTCCTGCCTCATGAAGAGCTTCAACAACCTCAATCACGTGAGGAAACGGCTGAACCATCGCCTCATGATGAACGTCGTTGTACGCTCGATACCCTTTGACATACTCCGCAACATCCTCTTTCCCAGAGAACGTACGCATCTGATTCTCCAGTGTTCCTCCCATATGTGGGATGATCTGTTCGCGTGTCCAAGGGGTTGATAATTGCAAATCCTCCATTACATGAAGGAAAGAGTTGATTATTAGTTCATTCGTATCGATAATCGTTCCATCCAGATCAAACAAAACCGTGTCAATCATGTTGCATTACTCCTTTTTCTCTTCAGCTTGCTTCAGATCCTCTTTGGTCGAGACTGGAGTTACCGTGTCCTCTTTGCCTGCAACCGGGCCTGTTTGCACCATATCATCCGATGATTCTGAAGGAACCTTGGAAGATACAATCGGATCGCTATAACGTACATCTGCCTTGCCTGTCATTCTTCTCACGACGATGAAGACTACCGCAACAATAATGATGCCAATAGCCAACAGCTGCGAAATTCTTACGTTACCGTAGGCTGGATCAAGATATCCTTGCTCGAAGCCCATAGCTGTCATCGGAGACCATAACCCATTAACCATGGAGGCAACCCATTGCGGAGCCTGAAATCCCAGACTGTCGGTACGCAGCGCTTCGATAAAGAATCGACCGATCGAGTACCAGATAAAATAGGACATAAACAGCTCACCAGCACGCAGGAACTTCTGACGACGAAGCACCAGCAAGATGACCAAACCAACAAGACTCCACATCGATTCATACAAAAATGCAGGATGATGGAATACACCTTCCACATTCATCTGATTAACGATAAAGTCTGGCAGATGAAGCTTGTCTCTCAAAAATGATTCTTCCACAGGACCGCCATAGGCTTCCTGGTTTACAAAGTTACCCCAGCGTCCGATCATTTGTCCAACGATCAGTCCGGGTGCACAGATATCCGCCATGCGCCAGAAATTATACCCTTTACGACGGAAGAAAATGACTGCACATATGATCGCACCAATCAGTGCGCCATATATGGCGATACCACCATTCCATATTTTAAAGACATCCCAGAAATTATCCTTATAATCGTCCCATCGAAATGCCACGTAGTATATGCGGGCACCAATAATGGCAGAAGGTACACCAAGCAGAACCATGTCCATGAACACTTCCTGCGGAATGTTGTACCGTTTGCCTTCCCGGATGACGAGCAGCAAACCTACAAGTGCCGCTGTACCGAGAATAAGCCCGTACCAGTGAACCTTTAACGCTCCGATGGAGAACGCAATCGGGTTCAACAGTAATAATGTATCCATTCATTCACACTCCTATAAATTGACTCATTCACAAGCATAACCAATTGCTGCATGTCTCCAACACTCTATAAAGAAGTAGAACACATCAACAATTGGCCTTTAATCATATAATAGGTCCTTCTCTTCTTAGTCCATGTCTTCCATATCTTCAGAGATCGTTGCTGTCAGCTTGTTCGTAAATTGCAGCGCAGCATTCAGACCCATCTGTTTCAAGCGATAGTTCATTCCCGCTACTTCAATGATAACAGCCAAGTTCCGTCCCGGACGCACAGGAATCGTTACAAGCGGTACATCTGTATCAATGATGCGTGTCGTTTCTTCATCCAGACCAAGACGATCATATTGCTTATCCTGCTGCCAAGCTTCCAGACGGACAACCAGTGTAATCCGTTTGTTATTACGAACCGCGCCCGCACCGAACAATGTCATTACGTTGATGATGCCGACGCCACGAATCTCAAGCAGGTGACGGATCAATTCTGGCGCAGTTCCGTGCAGCTGGAAGTCTGATGTCTGACGAATTTCTACCGCATCATCGGCGATCAATCGGTGACCACGTTTCACCAGTTCCAGTGCAGTCTCACTCTTACCAATGCCACTGCTTCCAGTGATTAACATCCCTACTCCATACACATCACAGAGTACACCGTGAATCGTTGCGGTAGGCGCCAGTTTCTTCTCCAGAAATCCAGTAATCCGGCTGGACAGAATCGTTGTAGCCATGTTGCTGCGAAGCACAGCAAGGTTCTGTTCTTCACTGATGTCAATCAGTTCCTGTGGCACTTCAAGTCCACGGGTTACTACGATACATGGCGTTTCTTCCGTACAAAGGCGCTGCATCCGATCACGGCGCTCATCTTCCGGCAACATTGCAAAAAAGGCCAGCTCTGTTCTACCAAGCAGCTGTACCCGTTCTTGTGGATGATATTCAAAATAACCGGCCATTTCCAGACCAGGACGGTTCAAATCGTCTACAGTAATGACTCTCTTCAATCCGTGGGATCCAGAAACAACTTCCAATTGGAACTGTTGTACCAATTCAGATACTTTCACTTTTTTCGCCATTTGTCTCTTCCTTTCAGCATTCGCTGCCCTCTATGTACATCAGCATTAGCGTCATTCCATTGCATTAATAGCGCATTCATGTTGTTTGTTACAGCATCTAACCTTCAAATAATCTTAAATGAATTCCGGGATGAATGCAATCTTGGCTTGCACCCGTGTATGAGTAAAAAGCCCCTTCCAGCAATAACGGAAGGGGCTCAGATTACAATGTATGATTGCGTTAACTGATAGATTCCATCGTTACCGATGAATCTCAGTACTATTAGTCTTGAAGAAGAACGTTTGCTTCAGTCTCTTTGTCAAAGATATGAACTTTGTTCATGTCAATTGCCATTTTGACTGTGGAACCGTCACGAGTGTTGGAACGTCCGTCTACACGTGCGATTGTAGTGTCGTTACCTACACCGCTCAAGTAGAGGAGCATTTCGTGGCCCAGGTTCTCTGTTACATCTACGTGTGTAGAGAATACAGAGTTCGGGGATGCTTCCAGGAATACTGGCTCTTCGTGAATGTCTTCTGGACGAACACCCAGAATGACTTCTTTACCAATGTATCCTCTTGATTTCAGCACTTGTGCTTTACCTTGTGGGATTTCAACGTCCACACCAGGAGCTACGAAATGCATGCTAGCACCTTGCTCAGCCAATTTACCCGAGATAAAGTTCATTGTCGGGGAACCGATGAAACCAGCTACGAACAGATTAGCAGGGAGGTTGTAAAGCTCTTCCGGAGAAGCTGCTTGTTGGATGATACCATCCTTCATAACAACGATTCGATCACCCATTGTCATTGCTTCGATCTGGTCATGCGTTACGTAGATAACGGTTGTTTCCAAACGTTTCGCAAGTTTAGTGATCTCAGCACGCATTTGACCACGCAGTTTCGCATCCAAGTTGGAGAGAGGCTCATCCATCAAGAATACTTGTGGATCACGGACGATCGCACGTCCCAGAGCGACACGCTGACGTTGACCACCGGACAATGCCTTAGGTTTACGCTCAAGCAAATGTTCAATATCCAGGATTCTAGCTGCTTCACGTACACGTTTATCGATCTCATCTTTTTTCACTTTACGCAATTTCAGACCAAACGCCATGTTTTGGTATACGCTCATATGCGGATACAAGGCATAGGATTGGAATACCATCGCGATATCGCGGTCTTTAGGAGCAACATCATTAACGACACGGTCGCCGATATAGAGTTTACCTTCAGAAATTTCCTCAAGGCCTGCGATCATACGCAGTGTTGTTGATTTACCACAACCGGACGGACCTACCAGTACCAGAAACTCTTTATCTTTAATGTCCAGGTTAATATCAACTACTGTAGCTTTATCAGAACCCGGGTATTTTTTGAAAATATGCTCTAAACGTACACCAGCCATGATTGTTGCCTCCTCAGAGATCATTTTGTAATCGAATACATTTTGTAGTTTTATATTAACCCATTTACATGATGTTTGACTATTCGCAAACTGCACAAAAATATCAAAGCTTTTTCGTCACTTTGTACATAAGCAATAAAAGTCGCACCAGAACAGCACTTTCGAAGTTCCTGACATCATATCCAATCTCCTGTTTGATCTTATCCAAACGATATACCAAGGTATTTCGATGAATGAAGAGTCGCTTTGCCGTCTCGCTGACATTACAATCAAGATTGAAGAAGGTCTCCAGCGTAGCCAGTGTCTCACTATCACTAAACAACACAGTGCCTTTCCCCGTTTCCTGTATAAAACGTAGACGCTGTTGCACAGGAATGCTATCTACCAAACGTTCGAGGTGCAGATCCCAAGGGAGATGGATGTGTTGTGCGACATGGAAAGCCCTGCCCAAGTGAACACTCTCTTGAAGAAGTGCCGTGACAGGAGATAGCTGCTTTGCAGGGATACACGGTAAGGATGCAGACAAATGAAATACACCCGCCCATTCACTGGCAACCAATTCATAGAGCCCCTGACAAAAGGCATTCAGTAAATCCTTTCTGGCTTCCGTCGTATCCTCTTCAGCTTCGCCTGTGACAATCTGTTCATCACCCAGAAACACCCACTCCTGCGCTCCCACAGGAATCAGTATAATCTCTTCACCGAAGTAACTTTCGAGTAACTTGTTCAATTCCTTCGAACGAATGCGATGAGCATCAGGTGTCTCACATTGCAGCAAAAATGGGATTTTCTCTGTACTCAATTCTCCATCCAGTGAAAAATGATCCGGAATAGGTTCCTGCTGGACACTTTGCTCAACCTGTTTCCGAAGCCACTGTCCCAATTCAGCAAGCTGTTGTTCTCTATCGTTCTCATATATCACAGGCTGTTCTTCATCTAGCGATTCCCTATGACTACTAATGAGAAGTTCAATTAAATGCTGTACTTCCAGCGTAACGGCATCAACAGAGCATCTCCAATATAAGAAAGTACCTTCTTCCTCGTTCATCCCAACTTTAAAATATATATGGTCTTCTGTACGCCAACTGCTTACATCCGTAGCCAAATCATCCATCATCTCATCATCACGTAAGAAACCTTCAGCCTCTTTTGTAAGAGTATTATGAGCCACTGGAACAGTTCTACGGTGAGTTGAGTTTAATCCATATTGATTCCATTCTTCTATAGTTATCACGGATTCGTCCAATGTAGTACCTATAATTGCTTCGATTTGTTGTTTTAGATCAGGTATGAGCTTCATATAATGAACGCCACCACTCTGCTTTTTTCTATTATTTTATCATATCTTGCACAGCATCGCCTTTTTCAGTCTTTATCAGCGTTCCCAGATTATTAATTTATTTATCTATAACAAAAAAGAGTGATTAATCAAATTAATGATCAATCACTCTTTTTCAAAAGATGAGTCATGAAGGGCTCGAACCTTCGACACCCTGATTAAAAGTCAGGTGCTCTACCAACTGAGCTAATGACTCGAAAAACTGGTGGAGGATGATGGATTCGAACCACCGAACCCGTACGGGAGCAGATTTACAGTCTGATGCGTTTGGCCGCTTCGCTAATCCTCCAGGATTACATGGTGGCTCGGGACGGAATCGAACCGCCGACACGAGGATTTTCAGTCCTCTGCTCTACCGACTGAGCTACCGAGCCTTATTTAATTTTTAGATTAATGGCGGAACCGACGGGATTCGAACCCGCGATCTCCTGCGTGACAGGCAGGCATGTTAGGCCAACTACACCACGGTTCCAGGCATTAATGGTGCCGGCGAGAGGACTTGAACCCCCAACCTACTGATTACAAGTCAGTTGCTCTACCAGTTGAGCTACACCGGCGTATATGGTGGAGGCTGAGGGGATCGAACCCCCGACCCTCTGCTTGTAAGGCAGATGCTCTCCCAGCTGAGCTAAGCCTCCTGGGTAATATGGTAGCGGCGGAGGGGATCGAACCCCCGACCTCACGGGTATGAACCGTACGCTCTAGCCAGCTGAGCTACACCGCCATATTAATAATATTGATCTTGATTGCTTGTCCATCTTAAGGTAAAGATGGCGGAGAGAGAGGGATTCGAACCCTCGCACCGCTTACGCAGTCTAACCCCTTAGCAGAGGGTCCCCTTATAGCCACTTGGGTATCTCTCCAAATAGACAATCATGAAAAATTCTTACAAGGATTGCTCCCTGAAAACTAGATCCGAAACGAAATTTGCGATTTACAACTTGCATATTGGATAAGCCCTCGACCGATTAGTACTGGTCAGCTCCATGCATTGCTGCACTTCCACCCCCAGCCTATCTACCTCGTCGTCTTCAAGGGGTCTTACATACTGGGAAATCTCATCTTGAGGGGGGCTTCACGCTTAGATGCTTTCAGCGCTTATCCCTTCCGTACATAGCTACCCAGCGGTGCTCCTGGCGGAACAACTGGTACACCAGCGGTACGTCCATCCCGGTCCTCTCGTACTAAGGACAGCTCCTCTCAAATTTCCTACGCCCACGACAGATAGGGACCGAACTGTCTCACGACGTTCTGAACCCAGCTCGCGTACCGCTTTAATGGGCGAACAGCCCAACCCTTGGGACCTACTTCAGCCCCAGGATGCGATGAGCCGACATCGAGGTGCCAAACCTCCCCGTCGATGTGGACTCTTGGGGGAGATAAGCCTGTTATCCCCAGGGTAGCTTTTATCCGTTGAGCGATGGCCCTTCCATGCGGTACCACCGGATCACTAAGCCCGACTTTCGTCCCTGCTCGACTTGTAGGTCTCGCAGTCAAGCTCCCTTATGCCTTTGCACTCTTCGAATGATTTCCAACCATTCTGAGGGAACCTTTGGGCGCCTCCGTTACTCTTTAGGAGGCGACCGCCCCAGTCAAACTGCCCACCTGACACTGTCCCCGCACCGGATTACGGTACCAGGTTAGAACCTAGATACGATCAGGGTGGTATCCCAACGGTGCCTCCACAGAAGCTTGCGCTCCTGCTTCAAAGGCTCCCACCTATCCTGTACAGATCGTACCCAAATTCAATATCAAGCTGCAGTAAAGCTCCATGGGGTCTTTCCGTCTTGTCGCGGGTAACCTGCATCTTCACAGGTATTAAAATTTCACCGGATCTCTCGTTGAGACAGCGCCCAAGTCGTTACGCCATTCGTGCGGGTCAGAATTTACCTGACAAGGAATTTCGCTACCTTAGGACCGTTATAGTTACGGCCGCCGTTTACTGGGGCTTCGGTTCACAGCTTCGGATTGCTCCTAACCGCTCCCCTTAACCTTCCAGCACCGGGCAGGCGTCAGCCCGTATACTTCGCCTTACGGCTTCGCACAGACCTGTGTTTTTGCTAAACAGTCGCTTGGGCCTTTTCACTGCGGCCCCCTCGTGCTATTCACACTACCGGGGCACCCCTTCTCCCGAAGTTACGGGGTCATTTTGCCGAGTTCCTTAACGAGAGTTCTTCCGCGCGCCTTAGAATTCTCTTCTCGCCTACCTGTGTCGGTTTGCGGTACGGGCACCATCACCTGGCTAGAGGCTTTTCTTGGCAGTGTGAGATCATGACCTTCGCTACTATAATTTTCGCTCCCCATCACAGTCCAGCCTTACGATGTGCGGATTTGCCTACACATCAGCCTCACTGCTTAGACGGACATCCATCAGTCCGCGTCACTACCCTGCTGCGTCCCCCCATTGCTCATAACGGCTTACGGTGGTACAGGAATTTCGACCTGTTGTCCTTCGACTACGCCTTTCGGCCTCGCCTTAGGTCCCGACTTACCCTGAGCGGACGAGCCTTCCTCAGGAACCCTTAGGCTTTCGGCGGATCAGATTCTCACTGATCTTTTCGTTACTCATACCGGCATTCTCACTTGTATAATGTCCAGCGCTCCTTACGGTACACCTTCAACCCTTATACAACGCTCCCCTACCCCTGATGCAAAGCATCAAGCCATAGCTTCGGTGGTGTGTTTAGCCCCGTTACATTTTCGGCGCAGAGTCACTCGACCAGTGAGCTATTACGCACTCTTTCAATGGTGGCTGCTTCTAAGCCAACATCCTGGTTGTCTGTGCAACTCCACATCCTTTCCCACTTAACACACACTTGGGGACCTTAGCTGATGGTCTGGGCTGTTTCCCTTTTGACAATGGATCTTAGCACTCACTGTCTGACTCCCGGAAGTAAGTCTATGGCATTCGGAGTTTGACTGAGCTTGGTAACCCTTGCGGGCCCCGCACCCAATCAGTGCTCTACCTCCACGACTCTGTTTTCCGAGGCTAGCCCTAAAGCTATTTCGGGGAGAACCAGCTATCTCCGAGTTCGATTGGAATTTCTCCGCTACCCCCACCTCATCCCCGCATTTTTCAACATGCGTGGGTTCGGGCCTCCAGTGCGTGTTACCGCACCTTCACCCTGGACAGGGGTAGATCACCCGGTTTCGGGTCTACGTCCACGTACTCAATCGCCCTATTCAGACTCGCTTTCGCTGCGGCTCCGGCTCTTCACCTTAACCTTGCACGGGAACGTAACTCGCCGGTTCATTCTACAAAAGGCACGCCATCACCCCTAAAACGGGCTCTGACTTTTTGTAAGCACACGGTTTCAGGTTCTATTTCACTCCCCTTCCGGGGTGCTTTTCACCTTTCCCTCACGGTACTGCTTCACTATCGGTCGCTAGGAAGTATTTAGCCTTGGCAGATGGTCCTGCCGGATTCATACGGGGTTTCACGTGCCCCGCACTACTCGGGATACATCTCGGAGGGAACAGACTTTCAAGTACAGGGCTTTTACCTTCTTTGGCGGGCCTTTCCAGACCTCTTCGCTTAACCGGTTCCTTTGTAACTCCATGTGAGACGTCCCACAACCCCAAAGAGCAAGCTCTCTGGTTTGGGCTTCTCCGCGTTCGCTCGCCGCTACTGACGGAATCACTATTGTTTTCTCTTCCTCAAGGTACTTAGATGTTTCAGTTCCCTTGGTATGCCTCTACATAACCTATGTATTCAGTTATGAGTAACTGGAAATTACCCCAGCTGGGTTTCCCCATTCGGACACCCCCGGATCAAAGCTTGCTTACAGCTCCCCGAGGCAGTTTCGTTGTTCGCCACGTCCTTCATCGGCTCCTAGCGCCTAGGCATCCTCCGTGTGCTCTTAGTAGCTTAACCATATTTGCTCCGGTTTCGACTGCTCGCTTCCCTTGTTTTGCTTGCGCAAAGCCAAAAGTCGCTCTCACTCTATACCATCGCAATGCAGTTTTCACTATTTATTGAAACTTGTTTAACACAAGTTCAGCTTAAAAAGGAATGTTCTAAATCGCAAAATTTCGTTTCGATATCTAGTTTTCAAAGAACAAGCTTGTAAAATCTTGTTGGTGGAGCCAAGCGGGATCGAACCGCTGACCTCCTGCTTGCAAGGCAGGCGCTCTCCCAGCTGAGCTATGGCCCCATATTAGATTTTAAGGTATACATGGTGGGCCCTGGTGGACTCGAACCACCGGCCTCACCCTTATCAGAGGTGCGCTCTAACCAACTGAGCTAAGGGCCCACATTATATATCATATTGAAACCCTAATGGGTTTACGCTTGGCGACGTTCTACTCTCCCAGGACCCTGCGGTCCAAGTACCATCGACGCTGAAGGGCTTAACGGTCGTGTTCGGGATGGGAACGTGTGGAACCCCTTCGCTATCGCCACCAAACGTTTGAGAGTTTGAGCTCTCAAAACTGAGCAACGAGTGAGTAGTTTTGCAGATCAAGTCTGCGTATTTGAATGTTTCCACGCGGGAAACGATTCTCCATAGAAAGGAGGTGATCCAGCCGCACCTTCCGATACGGCTACCTTGTTACGACTTCACCCCAATCATCTATCCCACCTTCGGCGGCTGGCTCCTTGCGGTTACCCCACCGACTTCGGGTGTTATAAACTCTCGTGGTGTGACGGGCGGTGTGTACAAGACCCGGGAACGTATTCACCGCGGCATGCTGATCCGCGATTACTAGCAATTCCGACTTCATGCAGGCGAGTTGCAGCCTGCAATCCGAACTGAGACCGGCTTTTTAGGATTCGTTCCACCTCGCGGCTTCACAGCCCGTTGTACCGGCCATTGTAGTACGTGTGTAGCCCAGGTCATAAGGGGCATGATGATTTGACGTCATCCCCACCTTCCTCCGGTTTGTCACCGGCAGTCACCTTAGAGTGCCCACCCGAAGTGCTGGCAACTAAGATCAAGGGTTGCGCTCGTTGCGGGACTTAACCCAACATCTCACGACACGAGCTGACGACAACCATGCACCACCTGTCTCCTCTGTCCCGAAGGAAAGATACATCTCTGTACCGATCAGAGGGATGTCAAGACCTGGTAAGGTTCTTCGCGTTGCTTCGAATTAAACCACATACTCCACTGCTTGTGCGGGTCCCCGTCAATTCCTTTGAGTTTCAGTCTTGCGACCGTACTCCCCAGGCGGAGTGCTTAATGTGTTAACTTCGGCACCAAGGGTATCGAAACCCCTAACACCTAGCACTCATCGTTTACGGCGTGGACTACCAGGGTATCTAATCCTGTTTGCTCCCCACGCTTTCGCGCCTCAGCGTCAGTTACAGCCCAGAGAGTCGCCTTCGCCACTGGTGTTCCTCCACATATCTACGCATTTCACCGCTACACGTGGAATTCCACTCTCCTCTTCTGCACTCAAGTCACCCAGTTTCCAGTGCGATCCGGGGTTGAGCCCCGGGATTAAACACCAGACTTAAATGACCGCCTGCGCGCGCTTTACGCCCAATAATTCCGGACAACGCTTGCCCCCTACGTATTACCGCGGCTGCTGGCACGTAGTTAGCCGGGGCTTTCTTCTCAGGTACCGTCACCTTGAGAGCAGTTACTCTCCCAAGCGTTCTTCCCTGGCAACAGAGCTTTACGATCCGAAAACCTTCATCACTCACGCGGCATTGCTCCGTCAGGCTTTCGCCCATTGCGGAAGATTCCCTACTGCTGCCTCCCGTAGGAGTCTGGGCCGTGTCTCAGTCCCAGTGTGGCCGATCACCCTCTCAGGTCGGCTACGCATCGTCGCCTTGGTGAGCCGTTACCCCACCAACTAGCTAATGCGCCGCAGGCCCATCCCCAAGTGACAGATTGCTCCGTCTTTCCAGTTCTCTTCAGGAGAAGAAAACAACTATTCGGTATTAGCTACCGTTTCCGGTAGTTGTCCCAAACTTGAGGGCAGGTTGCCTACGTGTTACTCACCCGTCCGCCGCTAACTATCAGAGAAGCAAGCTTCTCTTCAAGTCCGCTCGACTTGCATGTATTAGGCATGCCGCCAGCGTTCGTCCTGAGCCAGGATCAAACTCTCCAATAAAGTATTGAAAAGAGCGATATGCTCATTTTGAAACTGACGAGATTAAAAATCTCATTTGTGCTCCAGTCGATTCAAGCCAAGGCTTGTCTCGAACTTTCGCGTTCATTCTGCAAGCAGAATGTTTACTCACTCGTTGTTCAGTTTTCAAAGATCAAACTTGATAATTTTCTTGCTTTTTCGTCACCATTTTCTCTCAGCGGCGACTTTTATAATATACCATACTTCGTTTGTTTCAGTCAAGCTTTTTTTGAAATTCTTTTTTCGAGTCCTTAGCGAACTCATTCATTTCGTCAAAAGCATTTAACCAAGCAAGCAAAGCAACGAGATATAATGTACCATATAAACATTCAGGGAGTCAACTACCCAAACAAAGAAATTTTCAAACCCAATAATAACCCAACACCCGGTAATCCCAGAATGCTTACAGTACCTATTGTGGCAGGGTTCAGCGGAATGTAGGTTCCGGTGATCCACCCTGAATAATTAACAACATATATCCCCACCGCAGCCAGTACCAGATGAATTCCGAATGATGTAAAAAAGGATAGCCCAATTCGTTTTCTAAATAGGATGATTATCAGCCCTAGTAACGATACAACAAGCACACAGCCTAATATAAGACTCTTCATACTCAGCACCCCCATAATTGAATATCACACCTCCACCTACATGCCCATCCCCCGATCACCTATTACTGCCTTATTAATCCCTACACGTTTAGCGCGCTTCAAATGAATCTGATATTTACGCTCTGCGGCCTCCAGCACATAGATCGCATAATCGATCTCATCCTGCCCCTGCGCCTCTTCAAACTGTCTGACCGCCCGTTCCCACTCCGCCTTGGCTTTCTGTATGTCTGAATAAATCTGGTCCTCTTCCATCTCCTTAATCATTCTTTCACGCTTCTCCACCGATCTTCCTACATTTCGCCATATAAACATAAGCCATCCCCTTCCTGATCAGCACAAGCATATTCTCATACATATCAGGGAAAGGACAAACTTAGAACTGTGCTAAATAATTTAATGAACAGTTAATCTGCTCTCAACTCAATTCTATGGATCAATATCCATACATCAGTAGAAATGAGAGACTTCACATTTGACCCACGTTAGAAAGAGTATTAAAAACAAAAAAAGAGAGCCTAAAGGGCTCTCTAAGTAATCCAAACTTATCTATTCTTTTCTTTTAGGAAATCAATCATTATAGGCGCATGCTCTCATTAAGAAACACGCACTGCTATCTCATCTCCCTGCGCCCTTCCAGCGCCTTGGAAAGAGTCACTTCATCCGCATACTCCAGGTCGCCCCCAACAGGCAAACCATGGGCAATCCGAGTCACCGAGATCTCAAACGGACGGACCAGACGGGAAATATACATCGCCGTGGCCTCACCTTCGATATTCGGATTTGTAGCCAGAATCAGTTCTTTAACTCGCTCATCGCTTAAACGGGTCAAAAGTTCCTTCAGACGGATATCATCCGGACCTATTCCCTCCATAGGAGAGATTGCACCCTGCAGCACATGATAGTATCCGTCAAATTCCTTGGTACGCTCCATAGCCACCAAATCTTTGGAATCCTGAACTACACAGATTACCGAGACATCCCTGGATTTGTCCTGACAGATCCGACACGGGTCAGTATCCGTAATATTACAACACACCGAACAGTAATGAAGATTCCGCTTCACACTGACGAGCGCTTTGGCAAAATCAATAACGTCATCTTCCTTCATCTTAAGCACATGAAAAGCTAGTCGCGCTGCAGTCTTGGGGCCAACACCCGGCAAACGGGTAAAGGCGTCAATCAGCTTCGCTATCGGTTCGGGATAATACAATCGATTGCGTCTCCTTTGATAGGATCAATTTAAATTAAAATAATCCCGGAATTTTCATGCCACCTGTGAATTTACCCATATCCTGGTTCGCAATTTCATCAGCTTTGGTCATTGCGTCATTGACTGCTGTCATAACCAGATCCTGCAGCATTTCTACATCTTCTGGATCAACCGCTTCTGGCTTGATAGTGATAGCCAGCAATTTCTTATGTCCGTTAACTTCAGCAGTTACAACACCGCCACCGGAAGTGCCTTGGACTGTTTTGTCCGCCAGTTCCTCCTGTGCCTTCAGCATTTGCTCCTGCATTTTCTTCACTTGTTTCATCATTTGGTTCATGTTATTCATGATTATTCATCTCCTTTGTTATAGTTATCGCGCCAGGCGCATGTATATCTATTCTTTGATCACTACAAGGTCCTCACCAAAGAGCTGGATGGCTTCATCAATCCAAGGCTGCTTGTTGCCTGAACCGCCGTCTTCATGCTCAGGTTCAAGCTTAAAGTCCTCCTTTGGCGTTTCAGTAGCCCCTTCCATCGCTCCGGTCCAATCTTTGAGCATCATCGTCACAAGACGCGCTGAACGTCCAAGTTGTTCAGACAGCACCCGTTCAATCACTTCGCGATTAGCCTGCTTCTCCGTAGTTTCACGGTGGATGTTGTTCTTAAACGCCACCAGAACATTGTCTTCCAGTAGCGATACTGGTTCACCATCCATAAACCAGGCGTGAACGGTTACTTTCTCTTCTTTTACGCGCTGAAGAATCTGTCCCCACTTCTTGCTGACCTCCGCAAACTCAGGAGATCCCTTACGTGCAACATACTGATCGAGCTGTGCAGGCAGCTTCGCTGGCGAATTACCTCTCGACACCGGAGCTCTTGTTGCTGGACGTGAAGGAGCACTTGATGCAGCTTCTCCCCCAGACAAACCACCCTTAAGCGCACGATCCAGCTTTTTCTCCAGTTCAGCAAGCTGTTGCTTTAGTCGGTTGATCTCCCCGCCATCCACTGGCGCGGATACAGCAGAAGCAGCGCCGGCCGAACCCGATGACGCCCCTTGAGTAGGAATACTGCACAGTTTAAGGAGAGCTACTTCAAACAGTGTCTGCGGCTGTACTGCATATTTCATCTCACTCTGGTACCGGTTAAGAGTATCAATCATCTGGAACAGCTGTTCCTTGGTGAATGATTCCGCCATATCACGGAATGACTCGGGATTAAGCACCCGATCCGTCAGTTTATCTGCATCCGGCACCATCTTAATCATAAGCAAATCACGGAAATAATAAAGCAGATTTTCCATGCACTTGTCCGCACTCTTACCTTCATGCATGAACCCTTCGATCATTTGCAAAATATGACCTACGTCGCCCTTGAGCAAAGAAGCAGCCAACTTTGCAAACTGTTCGGAAGGAATGCCTCCGGTCATATCCATAACCTGCTGATAGGTTACCCTTCCATCTGTATAGGAAGAGATCTGATCCAGGACACTGAGTGCGTCCCTCATTCCCCCATCAGACAGACGAGCAATATACTGGAGTGCGTCCTGATCAGCTTCCATACCTTCCTGTTCACAGATCAGCGTAAGTCGTGCTGTCTGTTCTTCCAGGGACACCCGGCGAAAATCAAATCGCTGACAGCGAGAAATAATCGTCGCCGGAAGACGATGGGGTTCTGTTGTTGCCAAAATAAACATCACATGTGGCGGAGGCTCTTCCAATGTTTTGAGCAGCGCATTGAATGCCTCTGTCGTCAGCATGTGCACTTCGTCAATAATATACACTTTCTGCCGGACTTCAGTCGGGGCGTATTTCACCTTTTCCCTAAGATCACGGATTTCTTCAACGCCACGGTTGGATGCGGCATCAATTTCCTGCACATCCATCACAGCGCCAGTCGTAATCCTGCGGCAAGCTTCACACTCGTTACAAGGCTCAGGTGCAGGCCCGCGCTCGCAGTTTACAGCTTTGGCCAAAATCTTGGCGGCACTCGTCTTCCCTGTTCCTCTGGGCCCGCTAAACAAGTAGGCATGGGAAGTCCGCTGTTCACGAATCGCGTTCTGCAAGGTCTGAATAATATGCTGTTGTCCCACCATATCTTGAAACGACTGGGGACGCCAAGCCCGGTATAACGCGATATGCTCCATGATGCGTTACCTTCCTTCCACTTCGCATTCGAGTCCTTTGTCGTTCCCCCATTATACTATATTCCGGGGTGAATCCAAACTTTATCTGACTCATCATGCATGGTTTTTTTAGACATATCAAAAAGACCTCTGCATACATACAACTGCAAAGGTCTCTACGTTTTAATGGTAAGCCGTGCACCTGCTATCGATATTTGCGATCCAAGCGGCACCCCTTAACAATAGCTCGGGCTAGGCGACCCTCCGGCACAAGAGTGATCTCACTTATGGCTGCTTCCTTCCGGACCTGACCAGGTTCATGAGTACTCATTGCGGAGGACCCAACCGTCAACACCACGTTAAGGGACCAAACCTCACATCGACAAAACCTCTAGCAGGAATTCAACCTCGCTGTAGCGGATTGCGAGTTACAGGGCACCGCTACCTCCCCATCTAGCACGGTAAGAAATAGTATAACTTAAGGTTGTCTAAATTGCAACCAGAGTCAAAAGGGCAGCAATACAATCACCTAAAAACATATAAAAACCTCTGCCGGAACGGCAGAGGTGATTTGGATGTAATAGTCAGACAATCCCCAAGGAATTGCTGAATTAGATTCCGTATTTTTTCTTGAAACGATCAACACGGCCGCCAGCATCGATAAACTTCTGTTTACCGGTGAAGAACGGGTGGCACGCGGAGCAAATCTCTACACGAAGTCCGTCTTTAACCGAACCAGTTTCAAAAGTATTCCCGCAAGCGCAAGATACTTGACCAATCGTGTATTTAGGATGAATTGCTGCTTTCATTACCTTTCACCTCTTTCCGCCCTGAGCCTCAAGCGGACCCAGAGTAAATGGCACAACATCGAAGATTATAACACGGCCCAATGCCGGTTGCAATCCATTATTGTCAAGAGGTGATCAGACGTTTGGGACGTGCCATTCCAGCTGGGGGAACGTGCGTGTAGGAGCCGATAACGACATCAGGCAGCTCTTCCTCAAAGATCTCAATCATTTGCTTCATGCCCAAAATATCACCTTGAGCTGGAGGAATCAATTCCAGATAGCTCTCCGGGTCTATATTAAGATTACGCATTTGAATAAGACGCAACTCGGTTCTGCGAGCAAACTCAATCATCGCTTCAATCTCTTCCTCACGATCCGTTACTCCCGGGAAGATCAAATAGTTGATCGACGTATATACACCCTGGGAAGCAGCGTATTTCATCGATTTTTCTACATTGGCCAGTGTATATCCGCGAGGTTTGTAGTATGCATTATAGTGATCATCCAGTGCACTGATTGTACTTACACGCATTAGATCAAGCCCCGCATCAACAATACCTCTCATGTGATCATTCAAACCTGCATTGGTGTTAATGTTGATATATCCCATGTCAGTTATGGAACGCACTTCGCGGATGGCTTCAATAATCAATTTGGCCTGCGTGGAAGGCTCCCCTTCACAACCTTGACCAAAGCTGATAATCGATTCCGGTGTTTTCAAGTGCTCCAGCATTACTTCAACGATTTCGTCCACGCGCGGACGGAAGTTCATCCGGGTTTGCGGAGAAACGAAGCCACTATCATCCGGTTGCTCGGAAATACATCCGAAACAGCCTGCGTTGCAGGAATAGGATACTGGAACTCCGCCTTCCCAACGATTCAGGAAGGTGTTGGATGAAGTCAGACATTCATACCCAAGCGCACAATTGGACAAATGGGTATAGAGACGGTTTTCGGGGTATTGCTTCGTTAAACGTTTAACACCCGCGCGTACGTCATCCCGATCACAGTTCAGCGGATTCCATTGATCTGGGTGATCCGACATCCGGGCAGTGACGTAAAACTGACCATCTTTCCACACAACAGCCGAGTAACCGAACAAAGGCAGTTTGTACTCCTTATCGGTTTTTACATACCCCGGCAGACACAACCGAGTGAATCCTTGCGGAAGCAAAGCCCCAACTGCCTGTGTATCACTAGGCATTGGCAGCATTTCGCCAGTCTCCGGGTCCATACCAATCGGACGTGTACTCGGCAGTCCAACCAGCGTTGCACCTTCCGGTAAAGGAATCAGCTCATCCTCCATAATTTCAACGATCATATCTCCACTGCGGGCAAGCCCGTACAGGGATGGGTGATCAAATACATTACCTTTTTCATCTGCGTATACTAAATACATGATGTTCTCCTCACATCTAATGGGTTAAAGCCAAACGACGAGTATATTGTTAATCCAGCAGCAACGCTGCAAAATTCGAGTTAAATCAAAGACGTAAATCTAGGTGGTTGTACCGGATGCCGCAGTCTGTCTTGGCGAGCGCCGAGTCGTAGTCGATCCGGAGTTGCTGGTCGGACTGCTGCCAGCTGTATCAAACGCCGCTAGGAACTCAGCATTCGTTTTGCTGTTACGCAGTTTCTTCAAAAATCCTTCGACAAAGTCGTGGGAATCGTTCATGTTTTTACGAATCGCCCAGATTGTATCAAGTTCTTCCTTGCTCAGCAACACTTCTTCGCGACGTGTACCGGAACGACGAATGTCGATAGCCGGGAAAATACGACGCTCGGCCAGCTTACGGTCCAGATGAAGCTCCATATTGCCCGTACCTTTAAACTCTTCATAAATGATATCATCCATACGTGATCCCGTATCAATCAAAGCTGTAGCCAGGATCGTCAGGCTTCCACCCTCTTCTACATTCCGTGCAGAACCGAAGAAACGTTTCGGACGATGGAATGCTGCCGGGTCAATACCACCACTAAGTGTCCGTCCGGACGGTGGGATGACCAGGTTGTATGCACGAGCAAGACGCGTAATGCTATCCAGCAAAATAACAACATCTTTTTTCGCTTCAACCAGACGGAGCGCACGTTCCAGCACCAATTCCGCAACTTTGATATGGTTTTCTGGCAGCTCATCGAACGTAGAAGCCACGACTTCCCCTTTAACCGAACGCGACATATCCGTAACTTCTTCCGGACGTTCATCAATCAACAGGACAAATAGTTCAATTTCTGGGTTGTTGGTTGAGATGCTGTTGGCGATTTCTTTGAGGAGTAGTGTTTTACCCGCTTTGGGAGGTGCTACGATCAATCCGCGCTGTCCCAGTCCTACCGGGGCGAGCACATCCATAATGCGTGTGGACAAATGGTTGGGGGATGTTTCGAGAACCAGTTTCTTCTGCGGGTACAATGGGGTTAATGCCGGGAAGTGAAGTCTTTCCGCAGCTGCCGATGGATTCTCACCATTTACAGCGTTGACTTGCAGCAAACCGAAGTATCGCTCGTTTTCTTTAGGTGTTCTACACTTACCTGATACGAGGTCACCTGTTCTTAGGTCAAACTTGCGAATCTGTGAGGCTGAGATGTAGATGTCTTCCGTACTTGGCAGGTAATTGATCGGACGAAGGAATCCGTAACCTTCAGGTAGAATTTCGAGCACACCCTGCATGAACATCAATCCACTCTGTTCAGCTTGTGCACGTAATATAGCGAAGATCAATTCTTTCTTTTTTAAAGTGCCGTAGTAGGGAATTTGATATTTTTTGGCCAGTTTGTAAAGGTCCGTTAGTTTCATTTCTTCCAAATCGGAAATTTGTAGATCCATATAATAACCACCTATTCAATTAATAAGTCCGTGAAATGGATAGTTTCGCTTGATGTTCCGGCTATAAGAGCAGCATCGTTCTGCATTTCTCTTCTGTCCATTGTACGGAATGTAACCGTTATAATGCAAATACTTGTCTTTGAGTGTAAGTTTCCGGGCGGGATAGCCAACTTTCGGCAAGATCCGCTAGTGAGTGAACACGAATACATGAGGCGTTCGATCCGGGCAGACCGGCTATGGAGCGCAGTTCAAACAAAACCGGGGTTTGGGGAAAAGGAAATGATGTTCTTAAAGCCATATGAAGTCTGACTCAAAAAAAGACCCTCCGGTAAAGGAAACAGGAACATTTCGTCTTATCCCGGAGAGACTGAGAACTCTATTAAAACAGGTTTACCCAATTACTGAAAGGATATGCAGTTCTGTTAAAATAATCGCTTTATTGCCGTGAAAATCGTCATGCAATACAGAATTAATCGGTTTCTCGCCACACATCTGCACCTAGCAGACGCAGATTGGTTACTAGATGGTCGTACCCACGATCAATAAACTCCACGCCTGTCACTTCGGTCACACCTTCACTGACGGTGAGACCTGCGATCACCAGCGCTGCACCAGCGCGAAGATCGGATGCTTTTACCTTGGCCGCATTCAATGCACTGCCTTCAATAATAGCTGAACGCCCTTCCACACGGATTTTTGCGCCCATGCGTACCAGCTCAGGAACGTGCTTGAATCGGTTGCTATATACAAAGTCGCTGAGGACACTCACACCCGTTGCCTGTGTCAACACACTGGTCATCGGGGACTGCAAATCCGTCGGAAAACCGGGATATACGAGCGCCTTAACGTCTACATGATTGTAGCTTGGTTTACCAATGACACGAATACTTTCATCCAGTTCTTCAATGCCAACGCCCATCTCCAGTAACTTTGCCGTCAAAGCCTCCAGATGTTTGGGAATGACATTGTCAATCAGAACGTCGCCACGCGTCGCAGCCGCAGCGATCATATACGTACCTGCTTGTATACGGTCCGGAATGATAGAATGACGGCAACCCTTAAGCTCCGACACACCTTCAATACGGATCGTTTCGGTACCGGCACCTTTGATGCTGGCACCCATTGAATTCAAAAGTGTTGCTACATCTATAATCTCAGGCTCTTTAGCCGCGTTTTCGATAATTGTAGAGCCTTTGGCACGAGTAGCCGCCAGCATGATGTTAATGGTTGCACCTACACTGCTTACATCAAGATAAATCTTTGCTCCGCGCAGCTCTTTGGCATGCAAATGAATGGAGCCATGTTCGTTCGTTACGGTTGCGCCAAGCGCTTCAAACCCTTTGATATGTTGATCAATCGGACGAGGCTCAAAGTTGCAGCCCCCGGGTAAACCAATGGTTGCTTCTTTAAAACGCCCAAGCAGTGCCCCCATCATATAATACGAAGCACGAAGCTTCTTCACGGGACCATTCGGCATGGGAATGGATTTAATATCGGAAGGATCGATCTTCATCTGACTGCCTTCCCAGTGTACACGAGCTCCGAGTTCCTCCAAAATTTCTGCATAAACCGCCACATCACTCAAAAGCGGCAGGTTGTCCAGCACGACTTCTGACTCGGCAAGCAATGCTGCAGGAATAAGCGCGATGGCGCTGTTCTTGGCGCCGCTTATAGTTACAGTTCCCTGTAACGGACGTCCGCCACTAATCATCAATTTTTCCATAAAGCTTAATGTCCCCCTACGTGTTTTGCAGCCGGTTAACGGCAATACGTGCTGTTGGCTTTCGATGTAGAAATAAGGCGTGAAAATGGAAAGACACCGGCTAGGCGGTGTTCTTTCCACTTACACTGTATGGAACTGGTAAAGAAAAATTACGCTTTGTTGTTGGAACCAAACTCGCGAATTTTACCTTTAACGGTTTCTTTGATTGCATCACGGCCTGGTACGATGAATGTACGTGGATCGTAAGCATCTGGTTTAGCTGCAAGCACTTCGCGAACCACTTTGGAGAACGAAATTTGGTTCTCAGTGTTCACGTTGATTTTGGAAGTTCCCAGGGAAATCGCTTTGTCGATATCATGTTTAGGGATACCTGTACCACCATGCAATACCAATGGAACGTTAACTGCATCGCGAACTTCTTCCATTTCTTTGAAGCCCAAGTTAGGCTCGCCATGGTAAGGACCGTGTACGGAACCAAGAGCTGGAGCCAATGTGTCGATACCTGTTTCTTTAACGATACGTACACACTCGTTCAGGTCAGCGTACATGATACCACCGATAACGTCGTCTTCTTGTCCACCAACAGTACCTACTTCGGCTTCTACAGAAACGCCTTTAGCGTGTGCATATTCAACAACTTTTTTAGTCATTTCGATGTTTTCATCGATGGAGTGGTGGGAACCGTCGATCATTACGGATGTAAATCCAGCATCGATCGCTTCTTTACACTTATCAAAGCTGGAACCGTGATCCAGGTGAATAGCAACTGGAACCGTGATTTTCATGTCGTGAATGAGTCCTTCTACCATTTTAACTACTGTGTAGAAACCGCTCATGTGACGCGCCGCGCCTTCGGATACGCCCAAGATTACTGGGGATTTCTCTTCTTCAGCAGCAGCAAGAATCGCTTGAGTCCACTCAAGGTTATTGATGTTGTATTGACCAACTGCATATTTTCCTTCGAGTGCTTTGTTCAACATGTCTGTCATAGATACTAATGGCATGGTTTCAATCCTCCTAGGGGTGTTGGGTTGTGTCTATGGTTTTTAGCCGAAATCACATACGGGCTTATTATACCACATCCCATGTCAAATACTAAACAAGCATTTGCAAAAATGCTGTGCTTTGCAGCACAGTTTTCATAGACACAGCATGACGACGTCCCCATTTCCAATATTCCCCGGACGCTTGACCGAAATACCCTGCATACCCACCCGTTAACTCTTAGAGCTTCACACGCAAAAAAATCCTGTATCTACAGGATTCAGCTGCACTTATTCGCAGTATCATTTCGAAGCTGCATATTGACTGCCACACGCATTTCATCGATATCAAACGGTTTCGTAAAGTGCATGAGCGCTCCAAGATCCGTAGCTTCTTTGATCATGTCCAGTTCACCATAGGCCGTCATCATGATGACTTTGATATCCGGATCAATTTCCTTAATATGTTTCAGAATTTCCAGGCCATCCATGCCAGGAATCTTCATATCAAGCAGCACAAGATCAGGTTTGTCATTATTTACTATCTCCAGGGCAATCTTCCCATTAGGCGCTTGGAACGTATTATATCCTTCGCTGCTGAACACTTCCATTAACAGGATTCGAATACCGTTTTGATCATCAACAATCAACACTTTTTTATTTTCCACTGAGTAACCTCCTAGAATTAGGAAAGCATGTACGTCTGAATCTGGATAACAATCCCATAGTCGTCATGATAAGTATTCTACCTTACCCATTGAAATCCTGCTTACATCCCAAAATGCCAAAAACCATTTTCACTTAACTTTACCCACTAAAAAAGGATGCCCCCGGCACCCTTATCGGCCGCCAAGAACATCCATTTATTTATAACTTAATGATCAACACTTATTTTCCAGCGCTCTCCAGAGAAGCTTTTACAAACTCACGGAACAACGGCTGCGGACGGTTCGGACGGGAAGTGAATTCCGGGTGGAATTGTACTGCCAAGAACCATGGGTGTCCTGGAAGCTCCACGATCTCAACCAGACGTCCATCCGGGGATGTACCCGAGATAACCAAACCGGCTTTTTCAATCGCTTCACGGTATTCATTGTTGAACTCGTACCGGTGACGGTGTCTCTCATAGACCAGTTCATCATCATAACAAGACATTGCCAAGGAACCTTCCTGAAGCTTACAAGGATACAGACCCAGACGCATTGTACCACCCAGGTTTTCGATATCTTTTTGTTCAGGCAACAGGTCGATTACCGGGAACTCTGTAGCTGGATTAATCTCGGAGCTGTTCGCTCCAGTCAAACCAACGATGGAACGTGCATATTCAATAACGGAAACCTGCATACCCAAGCAAATACCGAAGAACGGAATTTGTTTCTCACGGGCATAACGAATCGCCGATACTTTACCTTCAATACCCCGATCACCAAATCCGCCTGGTACGAGGATCCCGCCTACGCCGTTCAGCAGATCGCCCACATTCTCATCCGTGATATCTTCGGAATGAATCCAGCGGATCTTCACATCAGCATTGGATGCAAATCCTGCATGAGACAAGGATTCAACAACACTCAAATAAGCATCATGCAAAGCTACATATTTACCTACAATGGCAATCTCCACTGTATGCTTCAGCTTGTTGATACGGTCAACCAGCCCTTCCCACTCGCTCATATCCGGTGCAGGAGTAGTCAGCTTGAGGTGGTTTACCACGATCTCGTCCAAACCTTCTTCACGCAGGTTCAAAGGCACTTGGTACAATGTGTCTGCATCGCGGCATTCCACCACGGCGTTTTCATCAATGTCACAGAAGAGAGCGATTTTGGCTTTCATGTCTTTGGACAGCTCATACTCTGTACGGCATACAATGACGTTCGGCTGAATTCCGATGCTGCGCAATTCCTTCACACTGTGCTGAGTCGGTTTGGTTTTCACTTCACCGGCAGCCTTGATGTAAGGAATAAGTGTTACATGGATGTACATGACGTTGTCACGACCTACATCACTCTTGATTTGACGAATAGCTTCCAGGAAAGGCAAGCTCTCGATGTCACCTACTGTACCGCCAATCTCTGTAATTACAACATCCGAACCCGCTTCACGTCCTGCGCGGAATACGCGCTCTTTGATCTCGTTCGTAATGTGTGGAATTACTTGTACCGTTCCGCCCAGATATTCCCCGCGCCGCTCTTTGCTGATGACGGAGGAGTATACTTTACCAGTCGTGACGTTGCTGTTTTTGGAGAGGTTGATGTCAATAAAACGTTCGTAGTGGCCAAGGTCAAGATCCGTTTCCGCGCCATCATCCGTTACAAAAACCTCACCATGCTGATAAGGACTCATTGTTCCCGGGTCGATATTGATGTATGGATCAAACTTTTGAATGGTTACCTTCAACCCTCTGTTTTTCAGCAATCTGCCCAGCGAGGCAGCCGTTATCCCTTTGCCCAGGGAGGACACAACTCCGCCCGTCACGAAAATATACTTTGTCACTGTTATTACCCTCCTAATATAAGTACAGAAATTCAGGCGATATATGGTATTATCGTAACCCGTTTCCCAGGTAATCATCGTTAAAAAGAGCAATGGCAGAAATTCCCTGCATCTGCGAACTGCTCTTTCATGCGAAGACCGTGTGTAAACAACGTTGTTCTACAGCGTAGAATGGTGCAAACCTTCCGGGAGCCAACTACCGGGCCCGTCCCTAAATAGATATCATTGCATCGATCCATTTGGTGTTTTGGATATACAAAAATAGACCACGGATTGTTGGCCGGGAGCATGCGGAATTCAAATCATTTTGCAAAATTCTGCCTCTAAAAATACAAAAAAAGTACTCCCGCAGGACGGGGCACTTTTTATAAAAAACATAAATATTTTGTCGCTCATTCATAAGCCCATGCAATAGTTTACCCGTTACCCCGTCTGCTGTCAAGGCTGACTATGCGGGGAAAACAGGTAAACTATCGACGTCAAAAATGACTGTTACTTATCGGAATCGTCGTCAAATTCACCCTCGTCTTCGGACTCGTCTTCATCGTCTTCATCGAGGTCTTCCTCTTCCAACTCGTCATCTTCAACTAGAACTTCTTCTTCGCCATCTTCTTCGTCAAAGATGTCTTCTTCTTCTTCTTCTTCATCGTCATCATCATCTTCGTCCTGATCATCATCAGAATTATCGAAGTCTTCGTCGCTGTTGTAGCTGTCTTCCTCTTCCCCGAAGTCCTCATCTTCCAGATCATCGTCTTCATCGTTGATGATGCGCGGACGCTTCGCACCCGTCATGGTATCTTCCGATCCAGCTACCGGATACCAGCGCTTCAAGCCCCACAGACTTGTACCGACGCAAGCAAAACGGCCATCGATATTAATCTCGGTATATAACTGGGCGATAAACTCGTTGATTTCTTCATCAGTCATTCCGCGCTGTTTAGCTACCTCATTCATCAAATCACGGTAGTAATACGGCGTATTGGCCGCTTTCAGCACCATAAAGGCGAGGTCCACCAAAGGAATCTCTCTGACCTTTTCTTTATCAATTTTCAAATTGAGCGAGGTACTCACTGACAGACACTTCCTCTCACACAAAATTCACTTTATATCCCTACGAACTGGAATGTTACATATAACATATCCATTAACAAACCTAAGTAAAACCTATTTAGCCTCAAAAAGCAAGTTTTTATGTATGGATGTCTCATAAATCCAAGAAGCGACTTCAAACGAGCAATGTACAGACCCGTAAGAGACCGCTAACTCGCGGGCATATCGTCCTTTTTGCAAAAAAAGCATGATCATATAAAAAAGACGGAGTCCCCTCCGCCTTCTGACTGTATACCCTTGAAGGATCGCTCCTCACCAGGGTCCCCGCGAGAGCCCTCTAGCCCTCCATCCATCATATGTCCCTGCGCCCGTTTTGACACGAAGAGAATGTGTTTTTGTAAAAAAAGGGCAGGTTCCCCATGCGGCGGGATCAATGCATTCATAGAATACCTCAGCATGTTCATCCCGAAGGGGGCTGCCCATTATGGACTATACTGGTTTTCTACATCAATTGGTTGAAGGAATGCAACGTCCCGAACCAGAACAGGGGCGGCGATACCTGATCCGGTTCGCCAATCCGAAGCAATATGAAGCCTGCCTCGTGGAACTGTCGCGGATGAGGAATGAATTTACGGATCTTGGTATGGTACGCTCCTCCCGGCTGGCCCGCTCCATTATCGCCCCGGTGCATGACCTAGAAGAATTATCTCGCTACAGCAATGAGATTACGGTAGAAGAAGATGTATCCATCTCACTACATGCCACCGCGCTTCACAGTAAACCGAGCAGTGCTCAGGGCATACCTTGGGGCGTCAAACAGATTCACGCTCCCAAAGTATGGTCCGTATCCACGGGACATCGAATCAAAATCGGCGTGATCGACACAGGTGCGGATTATCAACACCCGGATCTTCGCTATTCACTGGCACGCGGAATCAATCTGTTAAACCGCAGTCTGCTTCCTCATGATGATAACGGTCATGGCACCCATATTGCCGGAACCATTGCCGCAGCTAACAGTACGGCAGGTATTATTGGCGTAGCCCCTCGCTCCCTGATCTATCCGGTGAAGGCATTCGACCATAATGGTTCGGCCTTCGTGTCAGACATTGTGCTTGGCATCGATTGGTGTGTACGCAATCGGGTCGATATTATCAATATGAGCTTTGGCATGAAAACGCGTAGCAAAGCATTGCTTGATGTCGTGAACCGTGCCTATCAGGCCGGGATTGTCATTATCGCTTCGTCAGGGAATGACGGCAAACGTCGCAGCATTGATTATCCGGCACGTTATCCGCAAACGATATCGGTTGGGGCAACCGACAAAAACCGGCGGATTGCCTCGTTCAGCAACCGAGGTGCATACGTCGATGTATATGCGCCAGGGGACAAAATTGTTTCCTCCTGGGTGCAAGGTAAGCACCATGAGATGAGCGGCACCTCCATGGCGACATCGCACGTCAGTGGCGCCATAGCGCTCTTGCTTGCGAAGCATCCCGGCCTGTCGCCAGCCGAGATCAAAACGCTCGTAAAGCGCGCAACCGTTCCGCTGCGCGCACGCAAGACCACCACCGCGAAGAGCAAAATACGCGGTGGCGAGATTGACGCCCTCAAGCTAATGCAGGAGGGTGGAGGGTA
The DNA here is from genome assembly GCF_057835695.1 of Paenibacillus sp. GL_099_B. Lineage (NCBI taxonomy): Bacteria > Bacillati > Bacillota > Bacilli > Caryophanales > Paenibacillaceae > Paenibacillus > Paenibacillus sp. GL_099_B. The sequence continues at coordinate 126,571 of NZ_CM174430.1, read as the reverse complement.
AAGAGCGCTTCCTGCCGCAGGGAGCCGTTCCGTGAAGCATCGCAAAGCGTAGCACTGCTGCGCGGTGTGATGTTTCACGGTGGTTGCCCAGGGCGGCAGGCGGCGCTGGCTCTGGGTGCCTCGGGGCCATGTGAACTCGGCCGCGGGCACAGCAAAAAGTCTCCATGTCCACGCTGCATTGCAGGCGTGGTGCATGGAGACTTTTTGTAAAGCCAGGGCGGCAAAGCACCGCCAGGCCTCGAATTACATTTTGTCCGGTGCGGATACGCCCACCAGACGAAGCGCTGTTGCGATGACGGTGCGTACAGCACCGATCAGCGCCAGACGCGCCTGGGTTTGTCCCGCGTCTTCAGTAATGACGCGCTCTGCACGATAGTAACTGTGGAACAGGGATGCCAGTTCATATACATAACGAACAATACGATGCGGTGCATATCCCGTAGCAGCAGTCGCGATTTCTTCAGGCAGTTCACCCATTTTGCGAAGAAGGTCATATTCATGCTCCGTTGTCAGCTTCGAAAGATCGATCTGTGCCAATGGCAACAGCTCAATGCCTTGTTCTTCTGCCTGACGGTATACGCTGCATACCCGAGCGTGAGCGTATTGTACATAGAATACTGGGTTTTCATTAGACGTCGAAATCGCAAGGTCCATGTCGAAGTCCAGATGAGAGTCCATGCTGCGCATGGTAAAGAAGTAACGAATGGCATCAATGCCTACTTCATCCATCAGATCTTCCATAGTTACCGCTTTGCCTGTACGCTTGGACATCTTCACTTTTTCGCCGTTTTGGAACAAGCTCACCATCTGTGCAATCAGAACGACCAATTTCTCAGGATCGTTGCCCAGTGCTTGCATGGCCGCTTTCATCCGTGGAATGTAACCATGGTGGTCTGCTCCCCAGATGTTAATCATCGTGTCGTATCCACGCGCATATTTATCACGGTGATAAGCAATGTCCGGTGTAAGGTACGTGTACGTACCGTCATTTTTGATCAAAACACGCTCTTTATCGTCACCATACTGCATGGTTTTCAACCAAGTTGCTCCGTCTTGCTCATAGATTTCATTACGATCACGCAATTCGTCAAGTACACGCAACACTTCTCCGTTATCATACAGTGATGTTTCGCTGAACCAGATGTCGAAATTGACGCGGAAGCGATTCAAGTCACGTTTGATCTTGTCCAATTCTTTTTCCAAACCGAAGTCACGGAAATAAGCGGCACGGTCACCTGGATGCATGGACAGCAAAGAATCGCCTTTCTCAGCCACTAGCTCCTTGGCGAATCCTTTGATATCCTCACCGTGATAACCATCTTCCGGCATCTCTGCGTCTTGGCCCAGTTCCTGCAAATAGCGAGCTTCAATGGAACGAGACAGATTAAATACCTGATTACCCGCGTCATTAATGTAGTATTCACGTGTTACATCATATCCGGCATAGTCGAGGATGTTGCAAAGCGCATCACCCACAGCCGCTCCACGCGCATGGCCTAGATGCAGACTGCCTGTCGGGTTGGCACTGACAAACTCCATCTCGACCTTGCGCCCTTCACCAACATTGATTCTTCCATAATTCTCACCCTGCTCATGTACAAGCCCCAGCACAGGATAGAGATAACTCTTGTCCAACTTAAAGTTAATGAATCCCGGCCCAGCAATTTCCGCTTTCTCGATTCCAGCTTCAGCCAGGTTGAGATTGGCAATAATCTCTTCTGCAATCTGGCGTGGATTACGCTTGGCAATCTTGGTCAGTTGCATAGCGGCATTGGTCGCCAAATCGCCGTGTGTTTTCTCGCGTGGTACTTCAAGGGTGATGGTCGGCAGATCCTCCTGCGCAACAATGCCAGCAGTCACAATGGCATTGCCGATGGCTGTACTTACCCGTTCGTTAATCATATCTAATGGATTACGTGTCATGAAATTGGTTCCTCCTGTATATGCAAACTAATCGCGAAATGTCCGGATTCTTCGTCAAAGCGGTAAAAGTCGTAGCTCCACGCTGCGCGTGCGCTCAATCCCTGAATGGAAAGTTCCAGCTCCTGTGTATGCGTGGACAAGGCAAACGACATATACGGCGAGCGGTAAAAACCAGGGAGCTTGCGGTTTAATTCAAAGGTTTGCTCCGATTCCACCTCGCCGTGACGTATAATCTTGATGGATTGTCCGCCCAGCTTCAATGTTGTTCGGGTAATACCGCCCTCGGGTCCAGCCTGTGGCTCTTCATAACGAACATAGAGCACAGCCCCCTTCAATACGGCTTCACCCTGCATTTCCTGCAGTACATCTTCACCTTCATAACGGCTGTGCAGCCGGATCTGAACCGGTCGCATGTTCGACATGAATGTTAACCTCCATTATATTCGAGGCGACGCAAAATCAGGCACGGCCGGTGAGAACAGCCCTTCCTGTATTGTTGTGCCGCTATACGCGCTCATATTCCCGGATAGCTCGCTATCCTACACTCTACTGTATAACTATATCCAGTTCACCCGCTCAATTCAAATCCAAATTCAGAGTTTTTGCCCATCAGCACCAAAAAAAGCAGAGCCACACCTGTAAAGTGCAGCTCTGCCTTGCTTCATTAATAAAGAAATACGTTCTGGATCAGGTCCATTGCGGCTCATATGGAAACGGACAGGTCGACTCTACCAGCTTGGCGCGCACCTGTACGAGACAGCCACAATAGCGGCAAGTCGTATCGTATTGTAACCCTGGACAATCAGCGCAGATGGATAACCGACGCTCATATTCAGCGTCCTCAACGGCCGGACGTGAGCGTGAGGCCAACTCCACGAGCCGGGCTATCTTGGCTTCACTAATCTTCACATCATATTGATCGTTACATCCCTTGCATGGTTCCCGTTTCCCAACACTTCTACTCTGCACGGATGAATCCATCTGATCATCCCTTTATAGCGACCACACCAACAGAGGCCGGAGGCAGTACAAAACGCAGTTTGTTATTTTCCAGCGTAACACCCTTCCATTCTTCAGGCTTAACCCGATCCGGCTGTTCAAATGTGTTGAATGCACTATAATCTGCATGGTGCAGAATTCGTCCCGATACAGCAGAAGCGTCCGTTGTTTCAATCTGACAAACCACTTCAAGCTCATCCGTATGACTAAGGTTACACGCCGTCACATGAATAACGCCATCATTGTTGCGAGAAGCTGACAAACTCAGTTGAGGGATGGTCTCTTCCCCGAAAGTGTATCCAGGGCTCTCGTAATTCAGTTCCAACCGCTGCGCATCCATGTGTACCTGATACATATCAAACACATGATATGTAGGCGTGAGGAGCATCTTCTCGCCTTCTGTCAAAACCAACGCCTGAAGAACATTAACAATCTGGGCCAGATTGGCCATATGAACTCTTTTATTATGTTGGTTGAAAATATTCAGATTAATCCCTGCGAGTACTGCATCACGCATCGTATTTTGTTGATACAGGAAACCTGGATTTGTACCTGGCTCAACGTTGTACCACGTTCCCCACTCATCCACGATAATACCAACTCTGCCCTCAGGATCATATTTGTCCATAATCTCGGAGTGCTTCACAAGTAACTCTTCCATATATAGCGTCTTTTTCAATGTGGTGAACCATTCGGCTTCTCCGAAACCTGTAGCCTGACCTTTATCTGCCCACTCACCTGTTGGAATGGTGTAATAATGCAGGCTGATTCCATCCATAAAACGACCGGCCTCCCGCATTAACACCTCCATCCAGTGATAGTTGTTGTCATTGGGGCCGCAGGCGATTTTATAAATTTCATTCCCGGAATAATTGCGTACATATGTAGCATAACGACGGTACTCATCTGCGTAGTATTCCGGACGCATATTACCGCCGCAACCCCAGTTCTCGTTCCCCACACCAAAGTATTTCAGCTTCCATGGCTCTTCACGGCCATTGCTCTTCCGCCAGTTTGCCATCGGTGATTCCCCATCAAACGTGATGTACTCCACCCATTCCTGCATCTCCTGCACCGTACCGCTGCCCAGATTGCCACTGATATATGGCTGGGTATCAAGTAACTCACATAGTCTCAGGAATTCATGCGCACCAAAATGATTGTTCTCTTCTACCCCGCCCCAGTGCGTATTGATCATCCGTGCGCGCTCACTTTTTGGACCTACGCCATCTTTCCAGTGGTATTCATCAGCAAAACAACCTCCAGGCCAGCGAAGTACGGGAATATGAAGTTTTTGCAGTGCAGTAAGCACATCATTTCGAATGCCTTCCGTATTGGGAATAGGGGAGTCCTCTCCCACCCAGATGCCTTCATAGATACAGCGTCCCAGATGCTCTGAGAAATGACCATATATATTGCGATTTATTAATCCTTGTTCCGAATCAGCCTTTAAAATAACATCAACCATAATTTCAACCTCCTCAAAAGTATTGTTATCGCTTACAATAACGTGTTTCTGAACAGGATTCAACCGTTTTTATTCAAGCAAAAACAAGCCCCTTCCAGCTTCATTTGTCCGGAAAAGACTTGTTTGTTTGCGCTGGCCTCATCAGGCCAAATAAGTTAAGATTTATACACTTTTAGATTGAAATCGCCTTAAAATTATTCCATGGCATGACGCCATTTACTCGTTTTCAGCGGGCAATAACATTTTTTGCTTCCATGTTGTTCCTCCATCTGTCGTCTCATAAATTGCAGGAGAATTGTCGCTTGTTACGACGAGCCAACCTGTTTTGGCAGAAGGAAACGAAATGCGGGAGCTATAACCTGGATCTTTCAGGTCGATATTTTTCCACGTGGAACCTGCATCATAAGAACGTCCGATCCCCACTTTGCCTGCCGCAGGCGATCCTGCGGAGAGATAGGCCGTCTGATTACCGACCAACGCCATGTTCCCTGGGTGACCCCCTGGGTCTGCGGGGCCTTTTCCATTCCCTGTGCTGCTTGTACCTGGGGCCGGGCCACCACCTGCTGTGGATTGAGCGAAGACCTGTCTCCAGTTCTTGCCCTCATTTCCGCTCGCGTAGAGAGAATACGACTGCTGGGACATCCCTGCGTCGCCATACAGAAGGGCCCATACCTGGTTACCGCTTGCGTATAAGTCTCCACCGCTCCAGGTTGCTGATGCTACCTTCAGCGATTGCGTCCAGTTCTTGCCGCCGTTACTTGTCTGCATGATACGGTAACCCGAACCAGGAGCCACTACAATGGCATAACCTTGCTTCTGTGTCGTGAACACAGCTCCGCGTGTATTGGCTGGTGTGGAGATCGGGCTCCATGTTGCACCGCCATCCTTCGTCAAATAAGCTTCATTATAGGTGTATCCAAAGCCTTCGTTTTTATTGCGAAAATCAATTCGTTTAAATTGTATGCCTTTAGTATCCATCCGTGTCCAGTGCGCGCCACCATCCGTTGAGCGGATGAGATACGTCGTTGGAGAATCCTTCACCTGTGCCAAAGCAAATCCATTTACATTATTCGGGAAATCAAGTTGTGTGAACTGCCATTGGCCTGTATAGATGGACTGCCAAGTGCAGCCTGAATTCGATGTACCAATGAGGAATCCCTCACCAGCAGCCCGTCCGGTTGTACTGTTTAGAAAATCGATATCCGTAAATTGCAGTCGTTGGTCTTCCACACCACTGCCTTTTTTCAACGTAGCTGTTAATCCGTGATCTCCATTTCCACACGTTGGAGAGGATGCAGCGTTAGCGCCGGGTAGAGTATGTACCGGTCCCAGTCCCCAAGCCAATGTTACCGATAGTGCGAGTGCGCCAATCCGTTTCCATGTCGTTCTGCTCTTTGTTGTCATTGTGACACCTCCTTCTATGTTTTTACCCCATTTCGCAGGATTTAACGTAACAATTTGTTTAATTCGCGTGACATTATTGCAATAAAAAAACCACTCATGCCCACATTTTTTATCTCATGGGCATGAGTGGTTCATCATTAATCTCTGATAAGAGCTGAGTTAAATGGGATATGTCTTAAAAGCAATGATCACAAAAGTGATACTTAAAATAAGACACAGGACAAAATGCAGTTTATTGTATTTAAGTGTCTTGATGCTAAAGGCGGCATATAACATGGCGAGATTAGCCAGTATTAACGTTAAATTGATGAACAAGGTCATTGTTAATATAAGGTTGATGATAAATATCATAAGTACCGCTATGAACCATTTGGGATACATACTCAATTGAGCCCGGATTGCATGCATAACAAAACCCCTCCCTCTATTTCCATATTATACATAAATGTTAAGATAGATTCATCCCAAATACGTGTTTTCGCTTAACGTGCGGGCGGAATCATATATACAACAAATGGTAGGGATACGGGAACGTACGTGCTACAATCAATGTTATGGACTTTGAATTGCAAGCGAAAACCCACCTCATAAGGTCGGAAGCCTGACGGTGGGTTTCGCTTGAATAGCAATATTTAATTCTTGCACGCCGTGGCAATTCACAGCCTTTTGGGGTCCTAAGAGTCTTTACCGTTGGCGCGGTGAAGGCTCTTTTTAGTATATGGTCGAACCCAATCACCATATACTTCACGAATGTAATATATCAATTAATATACTACTGAATACTGTTGATGTCAGTATAACACAGTCCAGAAATGAGGTTCAACAAGTTAAGTTCAGGAGGCAATCACAAAAAAAACGCCCCCTCCTATGCAGGCTTCAACCTGACACAGACAGAGGACGCTGTTATTTTGCGATTACTTCACGAATCCAAGCAGCATTTCACGGATCATCTTCGCAGCCACAATTTGTGTCTGTTCCGTTGGATCGTAAATCGGTGCCACTTCAACTAGGTCACAACCCACCACATTTACATCTGATCCTGCGATCATGTGAATGGCTTCAAGCAATTCCTTGGACGTAATGCCGCCCGCTTCTGCTGTTCCTGTACCTGGAGCCGCAGACGGATCAAGCACATCGATATCGATTGTAACGTACACCGGACGGTTACCCATTTTCGGAAGAGCTTCCTTCATCGGAGCTGCCACTTCAAACGGATAGAAGTTGATGTTCTCCCGTCCGAATTGGAACTCTTCACGGGAACCGGAACGAATTCCGAACTGATAAATATTTTTGCCGCCCATCAGTTCAGCTGCTTTACGCACTGGCGTCGAGTGAGACAATGGCTCACCTTCATAGTTTTCACGAAGGTCGGCATGTGCATCAATATGGATCAGGATAAGGTCGGAATATTTTTTGTACATTTGCTGAATGACAGGCCAAGTAACGAGGTGTTCCCCGCCGAGACCAATCGGGAATTTGTCGTCAGCCAGTAGGCCACCGATATATTCTCCGATGACTTCGAGACTGCGTCCTGCGTTACCGAAAGGCAAAAGCAGATCCCCAGCGTCAAAGTAAGTCATATCCACAATACTTTTATCTAGGTAAGGGCTGTACTCTTCAAGTCCAACCGACGCCTGACGGATATGGGAAGGACCAAAACGGGACCCTGGACGGAAGCTGACGGTGTAATCCATCGGCATACCATAAATGACTGCTTTGGAGTTCTCGTAATCCTCTGAACTGCAAATAAATACGTTGCCTGAATAAGCTTGATCCAATTTCATCTAATTATTCCTCCTTATTTCGTAAGGTCTTCCACGAATTTAGGAAGAACGAACGCCGCTTTGTGCAGACGTGGAGAGTAATATTTCGTATCCATCTCTGGAATCTGCGTCTCGTCCACCTCAAGCGGATTATGTTTTTTACTACCCATTGTAAAAGTCCACAGACCACTTGGGTACGTAGGGATATTACAGCCGTACACATGTACGATCGGGAAGATTTCTTTAACGTCTTTGTTTACCTTTTGGATCAGATCCGCTTTGAACCACGGGTTGTCCGTTTGAGCAACGAAGATCCCGTCTTCTCTCAGCGCTTCATAGATACCTTGGTAGAAACCGCGCTCAAACAGCGGCGCAGCCGGACCTACAGGCTCTGTGGAGTCAACGATGATTACATCGTATTCATTTTTATGCTCTATAATATGCATGTAGCCGTCGTTCACCAGCACTTCAACGTTAGGCTCGTCCAATTTACCGGCGATTTCAGGCAGATACTTTTTGGAATATTCAATCACTTTCCCGTCGATTTCGACGAGAACTGCTTTTTCTACATCAGCATGCTTAATGACTTCACGGATAACTCCGCCGTCACCGCCACCGACAACCAGCACCTTTTTCGGGTTCGGATGTGTGTTCAGCGCAGGGTGAGCCGCCATTTCGTGATAAACGAACTCGTCTTTCACCGTTGTCATCACCATACCGTCAAGCAGCAACATATTTCCGAATTCTTCGGTCTCTACCATAGCCAGATCTTGAAAATCCGTCTTTTCGCTTACATAGGTCTGTTTAATCTTCGCGGTGATTCCGAATGCGGGGGTCTGTTTCTCCGTAAACCACAATTCCATAATCTCTACCTTCTTTCCGTAAAGTTTATATAGATTAAATTGACCAGAGCGTACATAGCGTCTGACTAATCAAAGAATCAAATCACTGCCAATGGGTACTGTTCGACCTTCCTTGCCTATTGTATGTTGTGCCGAACCGTTACTTTTCATTACCCTTTTGCATTATACGCGATTGACGTTTATACTGCAAAACGGTTTTTTTCTGCAAATAAAGCTATATTTTAAACCGCTAAACGGGCGGATTGAATATCCGTGTCACTGAATTCCCATACTGGAAAGAAAAGAAAGGAGCCCGTTCCATGACCCAATCAAGCCAAAAGACCCGCAAACGCGGGTTCCGCATATGGAAAGTCATCAAAAGCCTGACTCTGCTCGCTATTCTCGGCCTAATCGCCATGGCAGCAGGGTTGGTCTACTTGTACGCCACCAGCCTGCCGCTGGCCGACTCGGATCGCAATTCCAGGTTGCTGGACAGCCAGGGCGAAGTCATTGCCGCTTTCTCTGCGGGCGGCAAAGACTCGGTACCTGTACAGTTGGGAGATATCTCACCCGATTTGGTCAACGCTACTCTTGCTGTAGAGGACCGCAAGTTCTATGATCATGTCGGCTTCGACATTCGAGGAATGGGACGGGCTGTACTCGTAAACCTGGAACATATGCAGATGTCTCAGGGCGCAAGTACACTGACCCAACAGCTCGCACGTAACTTGTATTTGTCGCATGAAAAGACATGGACCCGCAAAGCCAAGGAAGCCATGTATACGGCACAATTGGAGATGAAATACAGCAAGGATGAAATTCTGCAGATGTACCTGAATGAAATTTATTACGGTCACGGTGCCTACGGGATCGAAGCAGCCTCGCGGATGTATTTTGGCAAATCGGCGAAACAGTTGACGCTCGCCGAAAGTGCCATGCTTGCAGGAATTCCAAAGGGGCCGACCTACTATTCTCCATATAATCATATGAAGAACGCCAAGGACCGGCAGAAGGTTGTATTAAATGCCATGGCTGACATCGGTAAAATTACGCAAGCGGAATCAGACAAGGCTTATGAGGAAATGCTTTCGTTCAAACCGGAAAGTGAACGCAAAACCGTGGAAAGTGCACCTTATTTCCGCGATTATATCCGGAATCTAGCCATCAAGGAGCTGGGGATCAGTGAAGCGATGCTGGATCATGGAGGATTGAATATATACACCACGCTTGATCTGCGTGTACAAAAAGCGGCGGAAGACGCCGTAGCTAAGGGCATGGACGCCAAAAGCGAGCTCGAAACCGCTCTGGTATCGATCGATCCCCGTACCGGATACATCAAAGCGATGGTGGGCGGCAAAAATTACCGCACCAATCAGATTAACCATGTACTGGCGACTACACGCCAGCCGGGATCTGCTTTTAAACCAATTATGTATCTGGCTGCCCTGGAATCCAAACAGCTCACCAGTGCGTCCATGTTTAAAAGCGAACCTACCCTGTTTCATTATGACAATGATCGGAAGACCTATAAACCCGGCAACTTCGGGGATAAGTATTTAGGTGAGATTGATCTGAGACAGGCTATCGCCGCTTCGGACAACATCTACGCGGTAAATACGATTATGCAGATTGGACCTGAACAAGTGGTGAAAATGGCCAAAAACCTAGGGATTACGAGCAACATGAGCCCGGTACCTTCCCTTGCACTCGGCACCTCACCTGTTAGTCCACTGGAGATGGCTTCAGCATTCTCCGCTATCGCCGCAGGTGGGCAGCGAACACCTCCTGTAGCCATTCTGCAAGTGACAGATGCCGCAGGACGAGTAATCTATGAAGCACCTCAGACCAAGGCCGAGAAGGTCGTTGAACCCGCTGCCGCTTATGTATTAACACGGTTGATGGAAAGTGTGTTCGAAAATGGTGGGACGGGTAATCGAGTATCTGCAACCATTAAGCGACCTGTCGCCGGCAAAACGGGGACAACAAATACGGACGCTTGGCTAGTCGGCTTCACCCCAGAGCTCTCAACGGCTGTCTGGGTCGGTTACGATCAAGGCAAAGCCATTTCCACATCCGACGGGCGTCGTGCGGCACCTATGTTTGCCCAGTTCACGGAACAGGCTCTCTCCAGTGTTCCACCAAAGATTTTCACCGTACCGGATAACGTAGTCAGTGTATATATCGATCCCGAATCCGGAAAACTGGCTGGCAATGGCTGCGCCGAGAAACGGCTGGAAGTTTTTATTGATGGCACGGAACCGACTGAGGTCTGTCGCAGCGCTTCAGATGATTCGGGTTCAGAGAACGATAAAGACAGTCGCGAAGTGCAAAACCAGCAGGGAATACAGGAAGAGAAGCATTCATGGTGGAAGGATTTCAAACGCTGGTGGGTGGAATGACCAAAGTGACGTAAATACGTAATGACGTAATTGCGTCATCGCCCGTAAAATTCAATTTTAGCATAAAAGCAAAAGCCCCGAACCGATCATCTCGGTCACGGGGCTTTTGCTTCTTCTTTTTTGAACAGCTTTAAACATTCATTAATTAGGCAAGCGCTTCTTTCAATTCATCTGGAGAAGCGTTCCACCATTCTTCGTTATGCGTAGTCAGCAACGTCTTGAGTGCCGCGCGATCTTCAGGTCCAAGATCATCCAGCATGAACCGGCGCTTCATGGCATAATCCATGCGATTCACATGATCGGCCAGCAGTTTCCATCCACGACGCGCTTCTGTATCAATCCACATCTCACACGCAGTTGCTCCACCATAGAACTGCCCCTGTTCGTTACGGTCCACAGCTACCCATACTAGCCATACTTGGCGTCCATTGGGCACATCCTCACGATTAGTCGAGAACTTGATATTGCGCTCCACTTTGCTCTTCGCATGCATCGCGCCCACATCAATCTTTGCTTCACCGTTATCAATAATAACGGGGGAAAGGTTATTCAGATCAATGGAGCCTGCACCGAAGCCTTTGTGTTTGCTTTTTGCACTAACGATATTCAAGGCAATCTGTTTTTTGCCGTTTTGCTCGTTTTGGTCCATGTTTTATAGCCTCCAAGGGTTGATACAAATATTTTAACTAATAATCGCCCCAATGCAAACATATACATGCTGTAGATGCTTGTCAACGGGAGGTATTTAACGATGATTCCACGACGCGCCAAGAGCTGGCTCACCGCAATTATAGCCCTGTGTGTAATTGCCGGGGGGATATGGCTTGGTCTGGGTTCCACACGCTCCATTCATTCTGACTTGCCTGCGCTCGCCCCGGAATCGGGCAAGCCTACAGCACCCGTCAAAACCCAAACATCTCCGGAAAGTATACAGACACCTACCGCTGAAGTGTTCAGCAACCGCGTAGTGGAATATCACATGGATGTGAAGCTGGTAGACGGGAATGTACTGCAAGGGACACAGACGATAACCTGGACACATCCAGGTAAGAAAACCGTCAGCGAGCTTTATTTTCACATGTATCCCAATGCCTTCTCTTCTGCTGACACCACTTTTATGAAAGAATCCGGGGGAAAGCTTCGCGGTGATGTCATGCCCACGAACGGTTACGGTTCCATGCATATTACAGAAATGAAAACAGAGGACGGGCTTTCTCTCTTACATCGGATGCAGTATGTGCAACCGGATGACGGAAACATGAAAGATACTACCCTCATTAAGGTACGGCTGCCCAAACCCGTTAAAGGCGGTGAAAGCATCACGCTTCACACCCGATTTGAGGTCAAGCTACCGAAAATTTTTGCCCGCATGGGAACAGCAGATAATTTTGTTATGGCAGGTCAATGGTTCCCTAAACTTAGCGTATATGAGCCAGCAGGCACACGAGGTCGGACAACCGAAGGCTGGAACCTGCATCAGTATCACGGCAATTCAGAGTTTTACGCAGATTTCGGTATCTATAGTGTGCGTATTCGGGTACCGGAAACATACAAAGTAGCTGCTACTGGATTCCCGACCCAGCAAGCTGTTGTGAAGAACGGCGAAAAAATATATCAGTTCTATGCCGATGATGTGCATGATTTTGCCTGGTCAGCCTCTCCTGATTTTGTTTATGCGGAAGAACCCTTCTCTGCTCCCAATGTGCCAGGCGTTCGAATCAAGCTGTATCTCGACCCTGCTCATGAGGATCTGAAGGAACGTTATTTCTACGCCGCCAAAGCAGCGCTATCCAATTATAGCAAGTGGTTTGGCCCTTATCCGTATTCCACATTGTCCATCGTTGTCCCGCCCAAATCAGGGAATGGCGCAGGAGGAATGGAATACCCTACCTTAGTCACCGCCTTCGGTGCGGATGATTCAGCTCCTGGTTACGATCTGGAACGCACAGTTGTGCACGAGATTGGGCATCAGTATTTTTACGGCATGGTCGCGAGTAATGAATTTGAAGAGGCTTGGTTGGACGAAGGATTCACCTCCTATGCGGAAGATAAAGTGATGGAACAGGAATACGGACTTATCCCGAATCTGCCTGTACAATCAGGTCTTATTACTTCTCCAGCTTCACTGACACAGGACTCCTGGAAGTTTGATTCTCAGAATCAATATGCAGCGAACGTATACACACGAGGCAAGCTTGTATTACTCGGGATAGAACAACAGGTTGGTGCCAAAACGATGGAACGTGTTCTCTCGACCTATGTAAAGAAATACCGCTTCAAACACCCAACCTCGTCTGATTTTCAAAAGGTAGTGGAGCAAGTAACCCGTACATCCTGGACCGATTATTTTAATCAATATGTATACGGAGACGGCATGGCTGACTTTGCGGTGGAGAAGATCGCAATCAATCCTATCCTGAAAGACGGTCAAACGTTGTACGAGTCGTCCATTACAGTCCAGAAAAAAGGCAGTGAATATAAGAAGGTGCCTGTTCGAATTATGTTCGAAGATGGGAAAACCATGACGAAAGAATGGGATGGCAGCGAGGAGCGCATTACCTACAAACTGACCTATACTTCTCCTGTTTCCTGGGCTATGACTGATCCGCTATACACGATTGTGCTGGAGAACCATCATATGAACAATTTTCTGAAAGCTGGACTGGATGAGCCAACCAAATCCCGCTGGAGCATGAGCGCAACCAAACTTATAGAAGCCATATTCGGAAGTCTGTCATGGTGAGGTGGATACAGTGAAAGCGAAAATACGTGAAGGCTGGTTTCTCGTCCGTCAACATATGTTCATTGCGGCACTCTTATTTCTGTATCAATTAGTATGGGGATACTTTCTTTATCGAATGGTACAGTCTGCTGTGGTTCCGCTGCTCCTGCGTTATCCTGACCCTGATGCAGGGGAACTCAGTACGATTTTATTTAAAATGGAGAGCCAACTCAGCCTGACAACGAATCCGGAGGTCCATCGCTATCTATGGATTCTAGGGGCTATGCTACTGCTGCGGATGCTGATCAGCCCTCTCATTCAGGCAGGGCTGCTCTACTCGCTCCAGCATTTTAACCATTCGGAAGAACGCATTCCATTCATCCGCGGCATCAAAAATTTGTGGAAACCGATGTTATTGCTCCACACCATTCGTACCCTATTGCTGCTGCTACCGGCTTATTGGCTCGCACCAAAGCTCTATTCCATCTTTATGGAAGGTTTTCATTCCCTCCATCTGCTCTTGCCTGGTATTCCCTATGTTGCTGGTTGGATTGTGTACGGTTGGGTTATCCATCATGTCCTGCTCTACATGCAGTTTGGTATCTCAGCTCCTGATGGGGAAGGCGGAGCACGTGGTACGTTTCAAGCTCTATGGATTGCACTACGCCAGGTCATCACTCTAATTGGCATTGCCGTCCTGCTGGGTGGCCTTCATCTCCTGGTCTTTGGTGCCTTTACTTCAGCTTCATGGTTACTAACGGGCTTAACTGGTCTTATACTACAACAGACGTATCCACTTGCCCGGTGCTTGCTGAGCTTATGGAAGATATGCGCCCATTTCCGGTTATGGCAGTCCAACTCGGTCAAGGATTAAATTGAACGGTTAAAAATGGTTACCATCTCTATGTAAAGTTGTATTCATCAAATGCCATTAAACAAGCAAACCTCGACCTTTCCCCGTCAAAGGTCGAGGTTTTTTTTGTTAATTTTGTTGTTAAACGTTGCCAAAGTGATATACCTCTGTTACAATAATCGCAGTGAGTTTTTAGTAACAACTTTGTAATCTTTACCTTCATATTTGTAACTACTTAAAATTTAATCGTCATTACTTGATTTCGCAGGTGCATAACTAGCATAGCCAAATTCCTAGCACCTGGGAAGCGGGGGAACCAGTTATGGGTGAATTGATCTTGCAACAGAGGGATCATAGGGGACCTTCAACCGAATCCTTAAGCTAACCTCGCAGGCATTGGAAGGGGTATATCTCTTGTTTAAGAAGAAATTAACTGCGGCTGTACTCAGCCTCACATTCGCATTATCGCTTGGAGCAGGCAGCGCATTCGCAGATTCAAAAATGGACCAAGTCATTGATTCAGCAATGGGAACTACATACAAAAGCGGAGGAACAACGCTTAACGGCTTTGACTGCTCTGGATTCACAAGTTATGTATTCGACAAGCTGGGTATTGATCTGGCTCGCCAATCGAGTTCGCAATTCGACATGGGCGATTCGGTATCTCGCATGGAAATGAGACCAGGTGACTTGGTATTCTTCAATACAACGGGCAAAGGGGTCTCGCACGTAGGGATCTTTGTAGGGGATGGGAAGTTTGCACACTCCTCTTCTTCTAAAGGAGTTACAATCAGCGCATTAAGTGAAAGCTACTGGGCTAACCGCTATGTTGGCGCTAAACGGATTATGAGCACGGACGCATATGAGACATTGGCCATCGACTAGGGACAAGCTGAGCAACGTCATGCTGTAACAATAACACTACTGTAACGAAGCATAATAGAACCGTCTGGCACATTCTCCGCAGGAATGTATCCGGCGGTTTTTTTGTGCTTCGTTTCCTTTAACGTACTAGGGATAGCTGTCAAACCTAACTTCAACTTATTTAGAGCTATTTTTCGTTGCTTCGTCCGTGCTCTTATAATGTTTTTACCCATCCCACTATAATATAAACGAAATTACCGGAACTTTTGTTTCACTTTTTTTCTAAAACGAGGACTTGCCAAATGAACGCCTCTTTTGTAGAGTGAAAACAAGCTTAGATATGGAATGACATATGTATATGGACGGATCAGAACATTATAGCTTGTTCACAATGAGAGGAGCGTGCAGTTGTATGGATGAAGCCCCTGTGACGTTTCACGTTGTGCCCATGCAAGAAGGACATGCGGAACTAATCTGCGATTGGCAGTATGACCCGCCTTATAATATTTATAGCTGGCTGCCCTGGGAGCAGATGAAAGCACTTGAAGTGGAATTCGGAGATCCCCAGCTACGGAAGGAACAATATGCAGTGGTGCTGGGAGAGGATCATCAGATTTGCGGTTTTGCTCAATACTTCCCACTTGAAAGCGTCACCCGCATTGGACTCGGCATGCACCCCGATCGATGTGGTCATGGTCAAGGGACAGCTTTTGTCTCAGCCATTGTACAGGAAGCAATTCGCCGGAATCCTGCAAACGAAATTGATCTGGAAGTTCTGACCTGGAATGACCGGGCCATTCGTGTCTATCTCAAAGCCGGATTTGTTACGCAGGATACATACGAACGACAGACACCGAGCGGTTTGAAACCTTTTCACTGTATGGTCTATGAAGGTCCACGTGAATAAATAGGGCTTGAAATCACCCTAAAAAGTCCCCGGTATGTGATTAGTTCAAAAAATTACCACAAAATGCTATGATGTCACTACAGGTTCCGGTATAATGATATGGATAGTTTCAAATTAGGTGATCTTTCATTCTGGAGGGGACATAAGGGATGCACAAATGGATCATGAGCGGGGTATTTTTTGCAGCGTGCGCTTTAGCTATTGTACTAATGTTTACGCTTCCAGGGAAAGAGGAAGTTGCAGAAGAAGCGAAACCGACGATGCCGCAAGTTACAATGGATGCAGGACAGGCTGAGGCACTAGTCAAAGCAAACTGTATTACCTGCCACGGTGATCAGCTTCAAGGGGGCATGGGCCCTAGTCTGCAGAAGATTGGCAGCCAAGACGATGTGGAGAAGATTTATACGACCATTGTCAAAGGTAAAAGCGGCGGTATGCCTTCGTTCAAAGACAAGTTGAAGGATGAAGAAATCGCGAATATTGCGATGTGGCTGGCGGAGAAGAAGTAATCCAAGATGTTCAAGGCGATAAGTTTGTGGCGGGTTGCATGTGTAGTGCGTATGGTGGATTCAATCGCCTCCTGCTCTTTGCGCATGCTCTAAACCACGCTGACGCTAGATGCACAACGAACTCACCCCGTATTTGTATTACAGGGTTGCTGGATTTATCAATGGTCATACAGAGAAGAGGCTCTTACTCTCCCGTACTGGGAAGTAAGAGCCTCTTGGTCATTTCAGGGATGCTCCGATGAAAACATACACCACGTTATGGCTATCTCTAGATGCATTGGCGTATCCTATCCTGCCTGCTGGCCTCTGATTCAGCTAAAGCATGCATAGATTACTGGGTCTTTGCCTTATGCTCGGCAAGGAAAGCCTGCACCTCAGTTGCGGACGGCATCCCGGACTGGGCGCCGAGCTTCGTCACGGACAACGCGGCTGCGCCCATGGCGAAGCTTACCGCCGCGTCCAGCGTCTCTCCGCGCGCGAGGGCTACTCCCAGCGCGCCGTTGAAGCAATCGCCTGCGCCGGTCGTGTCGACGGCGCTTACGGCGTAGCCGGGCGCACGGCACGCGCCGGCACGCCCTGCCTGTACGCGGCCGCTAGGCGCTGCCGCGTACACAGCCCCCTCGGGGCCGAGCGTCGTGACGACAGCGGCCCCGAGGGATGCGGCGAGCTCTGCGACCGCCGCATCCACGTCTTCCGGCCGGAGATCATCCCGGCCGGTGAGCACGGCGAGCTCGCTGCGGTTCGGCGTGATGACGTCGACGCACCGCAGGAGCTCCTGGGGCAGACCCGGCACCGCAGGCGCCGGGTTGAGCACCACCAATGCGCTGCCTTCAGCCGCCAGTTGGGCGGCGCGGGTGACCGCAGGCAGCGGGATCTCCAGCTGCAGCAGCACCGCTGCGGCTGCAGTCAGGCTTTTTACCGTATCAGCCTCTTCCAGCATCGCAGGCACAACCTGCCCATTCGCTCCGGGAATGACAATAATCCGGTTATCTCCTTTGGAGAGCCAAATGGAGGCCGTACCTGTAACGGAATCATCCAGAATGCGAACCTGCGAGGCATCCGCCCCGCTTTCCGTTAGACTGTGCAGCAGCCGTTCACCAAAACCATCCGAACCAACCGCACCAACCATCGTTGTCTGTCCGCCCAGTCGTGCAGCTGCAACCGCCTGATTGGCGCCTTTGCCCCCGGCCAGATAGTGCAGTTCCTCCCCAATCACCGTCTCGCCTTCCTCAGGAATGATGTCCGTCTTCACCACCAGATCCATATTAAGGCTGCCTACGACAGCAATAAGAGGTTTGTTGTGATTATCGTCTGACATGTATGCTTCACTCATTTCCGGTAGTGCGATATAACCGATCCAGGTTATTCCGACCTCATTTTCTCAAAAGCCTCGTTATATTGTTGCGCTTCTTTAATATCTACAGATGTGATGCCACCTTCATCCCATGATGTGAGACGCAGTGTGACTGTTGTATAGTCAATCGTAATGAAAGGGTGATGATTGAACGCTTCCGAAATCGCTGCGACCTCGTCCACAAATGCAATCCCTTTCATGTAGTTGGAAAATACGAACTTGCGGACAATCCATCGTCCCTCTTCCAGTTCCCAGCCTTCCAGCCTTCCCAGATGAGCTTCGACTTCCTCTTGCGAAAAAACCATACGTTATCTTCCTCCCCATATGATGGCTCATCACAGACAACTGTCCATGCTGCCACCGAAACCTTTGGTGCTACCCATAGCAACCCAAACGCATAGGTCCACCGCCCTGCGGTTCGCCCGTTTCATGACTATCATCTTACCACGGACAAGCCTCAAATTCCAATAGTACAAATGGCGCTAGATCCACTAACCATAAGGCTTTAGGGAGATTCTCCAACTCGGTTTTCCATGCCAAATATCTTATGCGAGCATACTAAATGAGCGGTACAAAAGTCAGTTCTTCTTCCCCAATTAAGATATGAATTCGGTGCTGATCCTTGTCATGAATGACCACTCCACTTCCTACCGGAATGACCGACTCCTCACCCAGTGCATAGAACAGATCTTCCGCCAATGCCTCATCCACTTCGAGTTGCTCTGTTACACCAAGGCGTGACCATTCTTCCTCATCCATCTCAAAGAAAACATAGCGGTCCGGTATTCGGCCTATAGCCTCTGTCAAATCTGTCAATATTCCTTCATAATCTCGTCCATGCTTTACGCCCATTGGCTTTTCACTCCTATTTAGCCCCTAAGGAGCAGATTTGATCTTATTATACCTGAAAATAACCCTTAAAAAAAAAGGCCATCTGGTCGATAAATACTATACATGACCGTTTTAACTGTTTCTGCAACCCTAAAGGATGCCTAACATTAAACGGATTGCGGTGTAACGTTCGTCCGGAAGCCCGAATAAAGCCGCTTGAAAGGATTCAATTTTATCTCATGGATGAGGTGTATGATGGAAATTTCAACGATTATCGGACTAGTTTTAGGGCTGGTTTCACTTGTAGTGGGTATGTTCCTGAAGGGTGCGCCCCTTATCAACCTGGTTAACAACCCAGCAGCCTACGTTATTATTTTTGTTGGTACGGCAGCAACTATTTTCATGGCATTTCCTATGTCTGAAGTTAAAAAAATCCCCAAGCTATTCGGGGTACTGTTCAAAAAGCAACAACTGATTGACCGTGTTTCTCTAATCGGCACATTTATGGACTGGGCTTCCACCACCCGTCGTGAAGGTTTGCTTGCACTTGAATCAAAAGTCGAAGATATTGATGATCAGTTCCTGCGCGGCGGTATGCGTATGATTATTGACGGCAATGATCAGGAATTTGTAAGTGATGTACTCATGGAAGATATTCATGCTACAGAAGAGCGCCATCGTGGCGGTGCCTTGATCTTCGCCCAAGCGGGGATGTATGCACCAACGCTCGGGGTACTCGGGGCCGTTGTAGGTCTCATCGCAGCGCTTGCCGATCTCAGTGATATGGAAAAGCTCTCGCATGCGATTGCAGCGGCGTTTATCGCGACACTTCTCGGTATCTTTAGTGGTTACGTGTTGTGGCATCCGATGTCCAATAAACTGAAGCGGATGTCCAAAAAAGAGATGGAAATCAAGCTGATGATGGTTGAAGGCTTGTTATCCATACAATCTGGTGTATCCACCATTGCCATTAATCAAAAATTATCTGTATTCCTGACACCTTCCGAACGTAGACAGTTGGAAGAGAAGGAGGGCTCATCAGGTGAAAAAGGCTAAAAAACACGAACCGCATGAAGAACATATAGACGAGAGTTGGTTGCTTCCCTACTCCGACTTGATGACGTTGTTGCTCGCTCTGTTTATCACATTATTCTCTATGAGCTCTATAGATGCAACGAAGTTTGAACAGATGGCTTCCGCACTGAGCAGCGCATTGAACGGTGGTTCGGGTGTACTGGATCATACCTCTATGAACCCTACAGAATCTACTACAGATCTGGGTAAGAGCAAACAGCAGCCTGAAGATATCAAGAAGACACCGGCTCAGATTACAGATGCGCAGATGGCTCAGAAAGAACAGGAAGATCTGGAGAAACTCAAGAAACGGCTTGATCAATATATTCAGAAAAACGGGCTTTCCGATCAGCTGAATACGAAGCTGAATCAGTCTGAGCTCAAGATCACGATCAGTGATAACGCCCTGTTCTCCTCAGGCCGGGCTGATGTTAAACCCGAGTCACGCTCGCTGGCCAAAGCCATCTCGAGCATGTTGCAGGAGTTCCCGGAATATGAAGTCGTTGTGTCTGGTCATACTGATAATGTTCCCATTTCGAACAGCCAATATAAGGATAATTGGGATTTGAGTGCCGATCGAGCACTGAATTTCCTCAAAATTCTGTTATTGAATGAGGCGCTGGACCCTTCGAAGTTCACACCTAGCGGTTATGGAGAGTATCACCCAGTCTCTAGCAACCAAACGGATGCTGGACGAGCTCAAAACCGTCGGGTAGAAGTTTCGATTATCCGGAAATATCAGAGTAACAACACGGCCGTGAAAGCAGTCGGACAAGGTAACTAAAGAGTCATTCGTTGTAGCAAACTAATGCTTAAGTCACTCTCCTTCATTACAGGAGAGTGACTTTTTTCTATCCACTGATATTAAAAAGCGCTGCTTCCCTTGAGGGAAAGCAGCGCCTTCGATAATCATCATTTATTCCATATTATAATCTAGCAGACTGCTTAATTCCGACTTTTCTGCGGGTGTCAGTTCTCTCCAGGTCCCTGTGGCCTGTTCACCGAGATGAATGTTCATAATACGAATCCGCTTCAACTTCCGAACCTCATAGCCAAATGCACTGCACATCCGGCGAATTTGACGGTTTTTTCCCTCCGTCAGAATAATGCGGAACACCCGCTCTGATATACGAGTCACTGTACAAGGCAGCGTCATTTCGCCAAGGATCTTGACTCCTGTGCTCATACCTCTCAAGAAGCTCGGCGTTACCGCACGATCCACGGTGACAATATATTCTTTCTCATGGCGTCCTTCTGCCCTTAGAATTCGATTGACGATATCACCGTCATTGGTCATCAGAATCAAACCTTCCGAATCCTTATCCAGACGACCTATCGGGAAGATGCGCTCTTTGTGCCCTACAAAATCAACGATATTCCCTTGAATGTGCTGCTCGGTTGTACTCGTTATTCCGACAGGTTTATTGAGCGCAATATATACGTGTTTTCGTTTTTCCTTAATAGGTTGACCATTAATTCGTACATCATCGCCATCTTCTGCTTGACTGCCCAGCTCTGCCGTCACTCCATTAATCGTTACTTTCCCGCTTTCCACCAATCTGTCGGCTTCCCGACGGGAACAAAAACCTGTTTCACTGATAAATTTATTAATACGCAAAAGGTAATCTCACCTCGTCTAGTTCTCTTCGTCTATAGGTTCATTGTCCGTCTTATGCTCTTCCTCTATACTCTCCGGTTGCTGTTGGGAGGCAGGCAGATCGATAATGACGGTCGTCCCCTTGTTCATGACGCTTTTGATATCCATCATGCCCTTATGTGATTGAATAATGCGCTGGCTGACCATCAGGCCAAGCCCTGTTCCTGATTCCTTGCTTGTAAAGAATGGTTCCCCCAGCTTAGGCATCAGTTCTTCTGGAATTCCAGTGCCTTCATCCTTAATTTCAATCCGAACCCGATTATTCTCTTCGTCATGATTGAGTTTAATTCGGATATTACCTCCGTCTGGCATGGCCTCCATGCCGTTCTTCAGCAAGTTAATGAAGACCTGCTTCAACTGATTCTCTTCACAGTGTACCATAGCTGAATCGGATGAAGCATTCAGTACAAATTCCACACCATGCAGATGCGCCTGGCTGTCCAGCAATGATATAACATCTCCCAGAATGAAGCGAATATCCCGTTCCTGAAAATGAACCGCCTGTGGTTTGGCCAGTATCAGAAACTCACCCACAATGAGATTAATTCGATCCAACTCGGACAGCATCAAGTCCAAGTGTCGATGATTAAGCTTGTTCGTCTCTTGTTGGAGCTGAAGAAACCCACGCAGGGTCGTAAGCGGATTACGTATCTCATGCGCAACCCCTGCTGCCAGCTGACCAACCGTCGTCAGTTTCTCGGAACGTCTGAGCAGTTCCTCCATACGGTTACGGCTGGTAATATCTCTTGATACGCTGATCAGTGCTGTAATCTCGCCTGCTTCATCCCGGACCGGTGCTGTACTCACGCTGACTTCGACACGGCTGCCGTCCTTCTTCATCCATGTCGTTTCATTGGACGTAATTGACATGCCCTCAATCAACTGGGCATGCTGCTTTTCCATTTCCTCTTCAGTACCAGGAGGGATAATTTTCAATTTGCGGCCTTCCACTTCACGACTGCGCCAGCCGTACAACTGCTCAAAGGCACGGTTTACCCGCAGTACATTTCCATCCAGATCCGTAATATGAATCGCATCTGCCGTTTGGTTAATGATCGATTCCAAATGCTCTTTTACCGCACGATTTTCTTCATACATCTGTTTCAGGCGATTCGTATAATGACCCAAATTACGAATCATGGCATTAATGCGATTCGCTAATTGGCCCAGTTCATCTTTCCTTCTCACTTTCAGACGGAAATCAAAATGGCCGTCAGCCACATCATTCACTTTGCCCAAAATAGATTGAATAGGACGCGTAATGTATCCTGCGAGCAAATAGCTGCCAAAGATCACAATCTCCAGCAAAACAAGCGAAATCGAGGCATGGCTAACCAGCTGTTCCGATACCATGGAGGATATTTGCTTATAGTCCATGACAATACTAATCACATAAGATGATTCATTGGGGGTGAATATAGGAATGAAACTTTTGAGCACCTTCTGTTCATGAGTTTCACTGACAAAGGATACATTCTGCCCAGTGCGAATTGCCCGTACAACCGCCTTGTGATCCTCTTCTGCGGTACCATATTGATATGTACCGAAACGAATTGGCCTGTTATTCAACTTGTTGTGGTTCGTATCCCTTCCGTCATTGCTCATGCTTGAGCTACCGAAGGTCAATGGATTGATGCCTGTAATCTCCAGAATCGAAGGATTAACTTCACGAATCTTATTCAATATCTCGTCTGGACCAGAGATCTTCACATAGCCGTCAACAGCGGCATTATTATAGAAGGGATTGATTATGTAATTCCTCTTCCCATCGTGATAGTAACCCCAGATATCAACATCTGACGGATTTGATGTAGAGTATTCGAATCCATCCGACCAAAAATGATCCAATTTCTGTCCCTGTGAAATAGTAACCTGATGATTTTCGAACAGCTGTTTAAATGCCTGATACCAGTACGTCATGGATTTGGTAGACAATCCAATCTCCTTTGGATCGGAAGACCGGGTAACCACAATATCATCAGCCGTTTGCTCCATCAATGAAATGTGGGAAACACCGACTTTTTCGCTCATACGAACCAGGTCTTCATTTGTGATATTATTAATATTCGGGTCCAGTTCTTCCGCTGCCATTACTGAGGCTAGCCATAGATTGTTCCCAATTTGTCGTTTTACATATTCTGAACTGGACTGACTCTGTTCGACAGCGATTGCAATCTGTTTGGCCGTAAGCACCATTTTGGTTTCGCTGTCCTGCCTTAGATTCTCTTCTGTAGTATAATAACTCAGTGCTATATTTAAAACCAAAATGACGAGCACTGAGCACGACATAATCATAGATAATTTCGTTTTAATAGACAACTTTTTCGTTCACCTCTCGGCTTGTACCCTCTGGCGATATATGGCAAAACCTATATCCATCATAACTGTTGTATGCCTATTTGAAAAGGATAATTGACCCTTGTCCAAAAGTTACCGATTGGCTGAAAAACGCGAAATCAATTGTATTTTGTCTTTTCCATGCCTACAATGGGAATAACCACTAAAACTTATACACAAATCCACAGGCATGTGGATAGTATGTTCATAACTATGTGAGCAACTCGTTGGTTATCCACAGACTTATACACAACATGTTAACAAACGAATGTTTGTTCGCCGCACAAAATGCTCTTTGGAAGGAGTTTTACATTTTAATGAAGGATGACGTTCTCCAACCTGATCTTGCGCATCTCTCGGAGGAGGCTCAGCACGAGCACTGGATGCGTGAAGCCATTGCTGAAGCGTACAAAGCAGAAGCACTCGGGGAAGTACCGATCGGGGCTGTAATTGTTCAACATAATCGCATTATTGGTCGTGGATATAACCTGCGTGAGACGACACTTGATTCCACAGCACACGCGGAGATGGTAGCCATCCGGCAAGCCAGTGAAGCCATCGGTGCATGGCGACTGTTGGATTGCAGTCTGTACGTCACACTGGAGCCCTGCCCCATGTGTGCAGGTGCCATTGTGCAATCCAGAGTGCCTCGAGTCATATATGGTACCGCTGACCCCAAGGCCGGATGTGCAGGAACGCTGATGAATCTGCTACAAGAACCTCGTTTTAATCATCGAACCGAAGTGGTTGCTGACATTCTGCAACCAGAATGCTCCACAATGCTGACTCAATTTTTCCGGCGTTTACGCAAAAAATAGAAACTTACATCCATCTGGAAAGGAAGTGCATTCCATGCCGCTTACACTATATGACACACCAAAAGGAATAAGTCTCCGATTACTTACTCCACAAGATACGGAGGCGTATCTTGCTCTTATTCAAATCACACGTCTTCCCTACCAAGCTGTAGAGCCTATCCGGGATGATGGATTCTATACGCTGCATTCGCAAAGCAGACGCATTCAGGATAGAATTCAGGCAGCCGAAGAAGGAACAGGATATCAATTCGGAATTTTTACGATCGATGATGGTATTCTGATCGGTCAGGTTAGCTTGAACAATGTCGTTCAGGGCGTCGCCAATTATGCAGACATGGGATACTTTATCCATCCAGACTACCAAGGCGGCGGACGGATGACTGCAGCGGTGAAGCTCGCTGTGTCCTACGCCTTCCGTGCTCTGAAGTTAAATCGTGTTCAGGCGGCCATTCTGCTATCCAATACCGGTTCCAAACGTGTTCTGGAGAAGAACGGCTTTCAGGCTGAGGGCATTGCTCGTAAATATCTCAAGATTAACGGAGAGTATCAGGATCATCAGATCTACGCAGTGCTGGCCGAAGACTTGGGTGAATCTTTACAGTAATTGAACAGACTATGGAACAACATACAAAGAGCCGCCAGACCCTAAGGTCGAGCGGCTCTTTGCTTTTACTAATGAATCTGAGAACTTAGTATCCGTAAGATGCGTTCATTAGTTCTTCAAACTGATCCATTGTAATAACGTCTTCGCCAGTAGGAATATTGATTTTGAATGCTGGCTTCTCGTTAATTTTGGTGTATGTGTTCGAACCAGTGAATGCAAGTTTTACTTCATCCTTGGTATCAGGTTGTTTAATCAACAAATCAGCAACCAATTTTTGATATACCGGGAAATCTTTTTTGTCCAAAGCAAAATCAATGTGGAACTGGTTAATGGTTAGTGTATCTTTCAATTGGTCTAGATCTTTAGCCATTTCAGCTTGATCTGCTTCAGTAATTTTCAGATCCTCTTTGGCTTTGTCGATATCTGCCTGACTCATTTGCAACATGTCACGGTATTCTTCTTTAGAGATGATATCCAGTACTTTTGGCAATGCTTTGGTTACCAGGACAGTAACGGCTTCTTTCACATTGTCATTGTTGACCGAAAATTGAACGACTTGCTTGGCATCCAAACTTTCAGGAAGCTGAGCATCCTTCACATCCAGGTTTTTAAAGAATTTATCCTGATCGTACTCGCTCAGAACCGCATCCATAACTTCATTGCTCAGCTTTTGTGTTTTCGCTGCATCCATAGCATCCGGATTCCATTCCGTTCCTTCTTGCTCAGCCAGTTCTTTCAGATCCAGCTCCAGGAATTTATTAACAACCGTTTCCGGAATCGGGAAGAAAGGAATATTTGGTACCTTAACATATAACTTCTCCGCGGTCATAACCATTGGAATGGTAAATGTCATACCCATATCGCCTTTAAGCTCAATACCTACCGTCATTTCGGTCTGCATTGGTTCGCTTTGGTATACGCCAGTTACATTCAACTGAGCATCCTTCAGCATGCTCATAAACTGAGACATCGTTGGATCCTGTTGTGACTCGTCTGCAGTTTTATAGCTCAATTCATTAATAGTGAAGTTAGAACTCATCTCATACGAAGTCAGTTTGGAAGCATTGGCTGCCGCCGTCTTCAATGCCTCTTTTGGCTCTTGCTTGCTGCTACATGCTGTCAGTGCCATGGATACGGTTAACAGCAACGTAAGAAGAAGCGCCCCCATACGTTTAGTCATTTGTTTCTCTCCTCTCGTGATAACCCCCAAAAAAATAATTCAATATCAATGATATACCATTTATTCTGAAACGGAAACACGATTTGGGAAATTTGTGAGCTTTACTCTCTAAATTGGCTACAAAGACCTATGTAAGCTTTAGATATCAATGGTGTGCTCCTCTAAATCATGTATGAACGCGCAAAAACCCCGGTTTGTTAACCGGAGTTATAGGGTATGGTTATGCATTAAATATGTGCTAAAGAGAGGAATGATTGTTCCTTTGACTTAGCCTTGAGGATTATGATGATCCACATGGTTCTGGTTTTTCACTTTTTTGGAGCCTGACAACGGTTCCTGCATGGAAGAATGCTTTTCAGGTTTTCGGTGCTGCACAGCAGCCTGAGCTTCAGGCACAGGTGTTGTTTTGGGTTTACTCATGTTGTTCCCCCCTCTTCATTGGATTAGGAATGGGATGGGTCCATATCTTCCGTTTTGTCATGATTCATGGAATCCTGATGCCGACGGTCATTCGAGTCCTGTTGAATTTGCTGGGCATGGTGACTATTCACAGGTGTCTGATCCAGATCTGCAACTACATTTTGCAGGTTTTTATCTGTTCCAGCTTTGGCTTTGCTCACGTATTACCACTCCTTTGACGTTTGCCTAATGTCTGGTTTTGGGTTGCAACGACTGGGCACATTCATGAATATGACGCGTGTAATCCTGAGCCAATTCCTGAATGGGCTCTGTTCGCTCATCCGTCGTCCTTCCATCGCGCTCCACATCAATCAGTTGCACACTGACTTCACGAGAATCCACATAGGCACACTTGAAATCAAAAGAGTACATCTGGTGTCCCGCTGTTGCGATGTGAATTCGAATAGCCTGTTGATCAGCCTCGTCAGCCATCACCTGAGCCCGATCTCCGACATTTAGAACTTCAGGCAACCTTTCCTGCCAAGCACCGACAAGCTCCGTCTGATCTATGTTTAATTCGCGGTTCATCTTACCACCTCCACTCTTATATAAAGTGCGGCGATTCGAATGTTTTTATACATCACGCAGATAATGAAACAAACTGATTTTCTGTCGTAAAAATGCTCTGGAAATACAGCGTGTATGCGGATGCCCTAGATGTATAAATAAATGCAAAAAAGGACCCGAGCTTATCGCTCGGATCCTTATCATAATTGTAGTATGGCGGAGAGGGTGGGATTCGAACCCACGTGGAGTTGCCCCCTAACGGTTTTCAAGACCGCCCCGTTATGACCGCTTCGGTACCTCTCCAGGACATTAACTTTTATAAACTTGCCACGAAATTGATCATACCATAATTGTATGCCAGAAAGCAACCTTTTTATTGTTTTTATATATTAGATACATCAAAAAGGGAATTTCCACCTACTAAGTAACGGTAAACAGCGCTACCTGACAGAATCTGTTCAGCCCTGCCCTGTATAATCGAATTTAGACTTTTTCATTATGGGGTGGTTGATTGTTTATAGGTGTGTATCGTAAAAATGACCCTTTGAACACGTTGCCTGAGGAGCGAATCAGCGAATTGATCTCGGAGGGAATGAAAGAAGGCGCGAATGTTTTCTTTTTTGATGCCAGCAGCATTGATATGGAACAGGAATTGATCCACGGTATCTTCCAGGAGGGTAACGGATGGGTGCAAAGGAATGTGCCTCTCCCTGACGTGGTGCTTAATGAAGCGCCTGAGCCTGTTAATAACAGACCGGAATGTGAGAATTGGCTGCGCCGCAGGGTTCCCTTTACAACATTTCTGATTCACGGAAAATACGACATTCAGAGGAAGCTGGCCCCCCTCTTCAAAGATCACCTCATTCCGACGGAGTGCTTGCAGGATCTAGATCAATTCCTTGCTTTTTTGGATGTTCACGGAGACGTTTTAGTTAAACCTGATCAAGGGCGCCGAGGCAATTCCATTTCCACAGTCAAAAAGATAAACGATCGCTATGTATGGCGTCACCATCCGGCCTAAAATTGTTGGTACAGCCTTTACGTTTCAATGTACAATGGGTGGCTGGCGAACAAAAGCTCAAGCTAGATCAAGAAGAATTAAACAATGTGACCCGGGTAATCAACCTCGGTACTAAAGATCTTGACCCACAAACAGCAACCGTTCTCGGTTTCAATGAAGAAACGCGGACATATTCCTACGTGCCAGCCTATTTCGTCCAAGATAAAGGACAATGGGAGGTAAGAATACGAGACATGCAATACAGCACTTATGTTATCGCTTCGAATGAACAAATAAATCCCCTAGACAATAATTCATTAATAAACAGCATCGAATACATGCAGAGCAAACAATTGCTTGCTTTACATCAATTCAAGACCGGTGAACCCATCACACGCGGAGAGGTCGCCCAATTATTGGTTTCTGCCTTAGGAGCAAACGGAATCGCAGCTAAGGATACCACTTTCCGGGATGTGACTGAGGAACAATCGTATGCGTCAACCGCAGCACATCTAGGACTTGTTAAAGGCTATGCTGATGGAACATTCCGTGCCGATCGCCAGGTTACCCGGGAAGAGCTGGCTAGCATGATCCATCGAACAATTCAGTTTGCAGGAGGAGATTCTGTCGCTAATGCCTCAGCTAAGATATCCTATCTGGACCAAGACTCTATCTCTCCTTGGGCCACAGCCCAAGTCCAGGCTCTGACATCGCTCAATTTGCTTCAAGATACATTCGGGACATCCTTCGAGCCGAAAAAAGCAGCAACCACAGACGAAACACTTATGATCTTGGTGCGCACCCTGCGCTCCATTGAGTATGTGAACTAATATATTATGTGTTCGTATAGGCGATAATCATGGCTAATGTATAGTCGTCATAAACAATAAACTACAAAAAACCGTCTCCTTGTGAAAATGGCAAGTTCTAAACTTCCATTTGTCAGGAGACGGTTTTTTATTTCATTCATTTAGTTGAACATCTTAGGAGCGACGGGCAATCACGCTGACTCCGCCCATGTAAGAACGCAGTGCTTCAGGAATAACCACTGTTCCATCTTCTTGTTGGTAGTTCTCCAGAATAGCAGCTACTGTACGCCCCACTGCCAGTCCTGAACCATTTAACGTATGGACAAATTCCGGTTTCGCTTTTGGCTCTCTACGGAAACGGATATTAGCTCGACGTGCTTGGAAGTCTTCACAGTTGGAGCAAGACGAGATTTCACGATACGTATTGCTTTCCGGCAACCAGACCTCAATGTCATACGTTTTGGCAGACGTGAAGCCCATATCTGCTGTACACAACGTCAGAACACGGTAAGGTAGCCCCAATAATTGAAGCACACGTTCCGCATTATGTGTCATGTTCTCCAATTCCTCATAAGAGGTCTCAGGAGAAGACAGTTTCAACAACTCAACTTTATTGAACTGATGCTGACGAATCAAGCCACGTGTATCCCGTCCAGCAGAACCTGC
This sequence comes from Paenibacillus sp. GL_099_B, assembly GCF_057835695.1. Lineage (NCBI taxonomy): Bacteria > Bacillati > Bacillota > Bacilli > Caryophanales > Paenibacillaceae > Paenibacillus > Paenibacillus sp. GL_099_B. The sequence goes on along the minus strand of NZ_CM174430.1, from coordinate 96,622 downwards.
TTCGGATCGGAAACATGAGCTGTATGCTACAAAGTGTTTAGGCAACTGGTCAGCATTCAAAATCTCTTCGCGATGATAGTTCGTTACCGGAACTTCAGCGGTAGGGATCAAATAATACTCGGTGTCTTTCAGCTTAAACAGGTCTTCCTCGAATTTCGGCAGTTGGCCAGTTCCAAACAAGCTGTCACGGTTAACGATGTATGGAGGCAGAATCTCTTCATACCCATGCTGATCGCTGTGCAGATCCATCATAAAGTTGATCAAAGCACGTTCCAGACGTGCACCAAGCCCTTTATAAAAGGTAAAACGGGAGCCTGTTACTTTGGCAGCCGCTTCAAAATCAAGAATGTCGAGGTCCTGTGCGATTTCCCAGTGTGCTTTTGGTGTAAATGAAAATGACTTTGGCTCTTCCCAACGACGAATCTCCACATTATCATCTTCGGACGCACCAACAGGCACACTCTCGTTAGGGATGTTCGGAATCGCCATAGTCAGATCGTTGATCTTCACTTCCAACTCACGCACTTCTTCATCCATTGCTTTGATTCGATCGGAGACTTCGCGCATCTCAAGGATCAACTCATCCGCATTTTCACCACTCTTTTTAAGCTTGGCAACTTCTCCGGATACCGTATTCCGGCGACTTTTCAGGTTTTCACTCTCTTGCAGCAACTCGCGACGCTTGGCATCCATGTCCGTGAACCCGGCGATTAGATCCAGCGATTTGCCACGTTTCGTCAACGCTTCTTCAACACGTGCGTACTCATTCCGCAATATTTTCACATCAAGCACTAAATACCCCTCCTAAATAACACCACAAAGTAGAAACCTTCCTTATTAACTCCTGCCAAAACTTTGCAGCCCGTGTAACTTCATCATTCCTCAATGGTAAAAAAACAACCTATGACATCCGGCGCTACCCTACGCTGCGATTCCCGCTTTGGAAGCAGATACGGGCAACATCAGGTATCTGACCAGACAGCACCTTGCCAGCAAGCCTTGTGAGCCTCTGGAGGACCGATCCGGTTCACCGGCAGATCATAGGTTGTTATCAATCACTATTGGTTCTGTACAGGCTGTTTATACGACCTAGCCATGTCCACAAAGTAAGCATGCAGTCGATAATCATCTGTCAGCTCAGGGTGATAGGAGCAAGCCAGCAGATGCCCCTGGCGAGCAGTAACAATCTCATCCTTGTAAGTGGAGAGAACTTCTACCTCTTCTCCTACACTCTCAATCAGGGGTGCCCGTATAAACACAGCCCTTACCGTCTCCTCAATGCCTTTTACGGGAAGATCCGTTTCGAAGCTTTCCCTCTGCCGTCCAAATGCATTTCTGGAGACGGTCATATCCATTAGCTCCAGATGAGCTTCCTCTTGTCCTGCAATATGTTTGGCCATAACAATCAAACCAGCACAGGTGCCGAATACAGGTTTACCCTCAGCAGCGAATGCACGAATGGCCTCCATGAAACCATATTTGCGCATCAGTTTGCCAATCGTGGTACTCTCACCGCCAGGAAGAATCAACCCATCCAGCTCATCAAGTTGCTGAACCTGTTTGATAGCCAATCCTTCTGCTCCGGCCCGTTCAATACTACGAATATGCTCGGTGACTGCCCCTTGAAGTGCTAAAACGCCGATCTTCATATAAAATCCACCTTTCTCTTACCAGCCGCGATCCTGCATGGGCTCGGAAGGTGCAAGTTTGGAATTGGTACCGATCATGGAAGCACCTTCGCCAATCCGGCGCAACGCTTCACCCAAGTCCTTGGCGCCACATAATGTCCGATCCGCGCTTTGGCACCTCTTTTAACGCGTGCTATTCCCGTTTCCATACCCCAACCCTACCGTAATGGATGGGTCGTTCTTGTCCATGAACAGGATGTGGAATATGCAGTGTCAGTTAGAAGAACAATAGACTTTTTAACTGATTCATACGTAGAATTCTAACTTGATATTTTACCGGAAAAATTGTAAATATACAATCCATCCGGTCGGAATTACTTGTATTTTGTCAACGGTCTAACGATACTATATTAAAAATGTAATATTATCCCGTTTTCTTTCACTTTGTCTATTAGAACAGGTTTTTGATGCCATCAAACAAATCAACGAAGAAATCTTTCACTGCACGGAAGAAGAGACGGAACCAACCGCCTTTTTCCGCTTCTTCTGCGGTGATGAGGTTCACTGTTTTCTCTTGTAGCTCAATTCCCTCTGCTTTGTACGTATAAGTAACCGTACCAACCTTGGTTCCGGCCTTGATTGGAGCAACCAACTTATCAGCTTCAGTTACATTCGCTTTAAATGTTACGTCCAGGTTTTGAGTACCTTTAGGTACAACGAAACTTACTGCATTATCCGTCACAACAGGTACTGTTGTTTCCTTCCCTTTTTTCAAAGGTACAGCTTCCCAGCCTGTGACTTTAGTTTTGGCAGCAACCGCCTGTTTAACTTCAAAATTGTTGAACCCGAAGTCCAATACTTTCTTCGTTTCTCTGAAACGCGCCGGCTCCGAATCAGTACCCATAACAACACTGATCAGACGCATGCCATTACGCTCAGCCGTACCGGTAAAGTTATTCCCAGCGTTCGTGGTATGGCCCGTTTTCATCCCGTCCAGACCCTCATAGGCATAGCTTTTGAAGTTGGTTATATTTTTATTCGCTTCCAGCATCCAGTTATAGTTAATAATTGGATCCTTGTCATTGGGACGGAATTTATAGGATTGAATTGTTGTAAAATCTTTGTAGTCCGGGTGATCCATAATGATATATCTGCACAAAATGGCCGCATCCCGTGCCGACATGACGATTTCTTTATCCTCAGTTGGGCGGAAGTCCGCAGGCATATCTGCACGATCCAGTCCTGTGGAGTTGATGAAGTAGCTATCTTTCATTCCCATACGCTTCGCTTCATCATTCATCATTTTCACAAAAGCTTGCTCGGAGCCAGCGATGTGTTCAGCCAAAGCCACTGTAGCATCATTGGCAGAACCAACAGCCATAGCAATGTACAGCTCCTTGACTGTATGTTGGTCACCTTCTGCGAGGAAAATCCGTGATCCAGTACTTTCCGCTGCGTTCTTTTTAACTGTAACGACATCATCCCAGTTTAATTTCCCCTGTTTGACCTGTTCAGCCACAATATACTCGGTCATCATTTTCGTCATACTGGCAGGCGGCATAGCTTTATCGGCATTAACATTGAGTAGAATCTGACCCGTTGAAGCCTCCATCAGTATGGCTGACTTAACATCGAGTCCTAGTGAGTCTGCCGAAGGAATGTCCACGGATTTTTCTGTCTTCGTTGTTGTCGCTGCTGCGGTCAACACCTGCCCTGAATCGTTTGCAGCAGCCATAACAGGCATTACCGCGGACATGCAGAGCATATTAATCAGCATAACCGAGGCTACGCTTTTTTTGAGCATTTGACTTTTTTTCTTATTCATTTGTTTAGCTTTCAATGATGAATACTCCCTTCGGTCCGAAGCTTTCTATTGTGTGCTTCAGTGCAGCTTGAGCTGCAATATTTTCTTAGTCCCTAACAAGTGGAGATGATGTGTGAAGTGTGTCGTATATGCGCTGTATCGAAAGAGCAATGTCATTGCTCCTAAAGTTCGAATCGATTGTCACTTAGTTAGCATTAAATGAAATGCTTATGTAAAAGGACGTCCGCGCTTCTTTTTTCGCTGGGCAACCTTCAACCTTTGTCTATCACTCTAAATTCATTGTCAAAAGCAGTTTCATAGACTCACGTCAAAAAACCGCCGCAACGCCCTAATCCATTAAAGGATCATCACCGCTTGTTCTATTCTATCACAGGGGTATCCGCAAAAAAAGACAGGCCCGGCGAAAATCGCCAAGCCTGTCCTGGAAATGATTAACACAATTCAGATTACAACGAGTAGTTAGGGGCTTCTTTCGTAATCTGTACATCATGCGGATGGCTTTCACGAAGCCCCGCACCTGTAATACGAATAAACTGAGTGTTGTTACGAAGCTGTTCCAAACTGCTTGTACCACAGTATCCCATACCTGAGCGTAGACCACCAATCAACTGATGAATCGTATCAGACAATGGACCTTTGTAAGCAACACGTCCCTCAATTCCTTCCGGAACCAGTTTCTTGTCATCATCTTGGAAGTAACGATCTTTACTTCCTTGTTTCATCGCAGCCATTGAACCCATACCGCGGTAAACTTTGTAGCTACGTCCTTGGAAGATTTCCGTTTCTCCCGGGCTTTCTGCCGTACCTGCAAACAAGCTTCCCAGCATAACTGCATGAGCACCTGCAGCAAGAGCCTTGGTAATCTCACCAGAGTACTTTATACCACCGTCAGCAATGATTGGTACGCCATATTCACGTGCTACATTTGCACAATCGTATACTGCTGTAACTTGAGGAACACCAATACCAGCAATTACACGAGTGGTACAGATGGAACCTGGACCAATTCCCACTTTGACAACCGACGCCCCAGCTTCGATCAATTCACGAGTTGCATCGCCTGTAGCAACGTTACCTGCAACAATTGTCAGGCTTGGGAAACGTTCGCGCAGCTGACGAACCGCATCAATGATATTAATGTGATGTCCGTGTGCCGAGTCTACCGTTATCAGGTCCACACCGGCTTCAACCAATGCATCTGCACGTTCAAAGGTGTCTTTGGAAATCCCGATCGCTGCTCCAACCAGCAAACGTCCTTGTGCATCTTTAGCTGCGTTAGGGAATTGAATTGCTTTTTCGATATCTTTAATAGTAATGAGACCTTTCAGTGTGTTGGACTCATCTACTAATGGAAGTTTCTCGATTTTATGCTTCTGGAGAATACCTTCTGCTTCTTGCAGTGTAGTACCTACAGGCGCAGTAACCAAATTCTCACGAGTCATGACTTCGCTGATTTTAATGGAGAAGTCATGGATGAAACGTAAGTCACGATTTGTCAGGATACCAACAAGCTTTTGATCTCCTTCAACAATCGGTACACCGGAAATGCGATATTTTGCCATAACCGATTCTGCATCAGAAACCAGATGTTCCGCTGTCAATGAGAACGGGTTGGTAATAACACCACTCTCCGAGCGCTTAACCCGATCCACTTCCTCCGCTTGCTGCTCAACAGACATATTTTTATGGATGATACCAATACCGCCTTCACGGGCAATGGCAATAGCCAATGTCGCTTCAGTAACAGTATCCATACCAGCACTAATCAAAGGAATATTCAGTTTTACGCTGTCACTCAAACGAACAGATACGTCCACTTCTTTAGGCAGTGTCTCGGATTTCCGGGGCACCAGCAGTACATCGTCGAAGGTGAAACCTTCCTTACCAAATTTATCTTCCCACACGCGGGCGTTCCTCCTTATGTTGGCTCAGCTTTACGGTCCAAAACCCGAAGATCTCAGGCTGTATTTTATGCCGAAAATACGTTTTCTGAAAAATTTATTATTGCCATCTTAGCAAAGCGTTATTTAGACTGTCAAGGGAAACTCCCTGGTTATATTAGGTGTATTGCCTGATGCATACAACTGTATTTTCCATACGGACAGGTTCATTTTATATATATAAAACGCCACTCATATCGAGTCGCGCTTATCTATGTTAAGTCATTTAGTGCACTGTCTCTAAAATAATAGCTAATCCTGCATTTTTGCTTTTAAACAAATAAAAACCACCACCGAATAACATCGGCAGTGGTTCTTTGCTTGGCGGCGTCCTACTCTCCCAGGACCCTGCGGTCCAAGTACCATCGGCGCTAGAGGGCTTAACGGTCGTGTTCGGGATGGGTACGTGTGGAACCCCTCCGCCATCGCCACCAAACGCATAGCTTAGCTTACATCTCAGAGTTTATTCTCTGAAAACTAGATCCGAAACGAAATGTGCGATTTACAACTTGCATATTGGATAAGCCCTCGACCGATTAGTACTGGTCAGCTCCATGCATTGCTGCACTTCCACCCCCAGCCTATCTACCTCGTCGTCTTCAAGGGGTCTTACATACTGGGAAATCTCATCTTGAGGGGGGCTTCACGCTTAGATGCTTTCAGCGCTTATCCCTTCCGTACATAGCTACCCAGCGGTGCTCCTGGCGGAACAACTGGTACACCAGCGGTACGTCCATCCCGGTCCTCTCGTACTAAGGACAGCTCCTCTCAAATTTCCTACGCCCACGACAGATAGGGACCGAACTGTCTCACGACGTTCTGAACCCAGCTCGCGTACCGCTTTAATGGGCGAACAGCCCAACCCTTGGGACCTACTTCAGCCCCAGGATGCGATGAGCCGACATCGAGGTGCCAAACCTCCCCGTCGATGTGGACTCTTGGGGGAGATAAGCCTGTTATCCCCAGGGTAGCTTTTATCCGTTGAGCGATGGCCCTTCCATGCGGTACCACCGGATCACTAAGCCCGACTTTCGTCCCTGCTCGACTTGTAGGTCTCGCAGTCAAGCTCCCTTATGCCTTTGCACTCTTCGAATGATTTCCAACCATTCTGAGGGAACCTTTGGGCGCCTCCGTTACTCTTTAGGAGGCGACCGCCCCAGTCAAACTGCCCACCTGACACTGTCCCCGCACCGGATTACGGTACCAGGTTAGAACCTAGATACGATCAGGGTGGTATCCCAACGGTGCCTCCACGCAAGCTGGCGCTCACGTTTCAAAGGCTCCCACCTATCCTGTACAGATCGTACCCAAATTCAATATCAAGCTGCAGTAAAGCTCCATGGGGTCTTTCCGTCTTGTCGCGGGTAACCTGCATCTTCACAGGTATTAAAATTTCACCGGATCTCTCGTTGAGACAGCGCCCAAGTCGTTACGCCATTCGTGCGGGTCAGAATTTACCTGACAAGGAATTTCGCTACCTTAGGACCGTTATAGTTACGGCCGCCGTTTACTGGGGCTTCGGTTCACAGCTTCGGATTGCTCCTAACCGCTCCCCTTAACCTTCCAGCACCGGGCAGGCGTCAGCCCGTATACTTCGCCTTACGGCTTCGCACAGACCTGTGTTTTTGCTAAACAGTCGCTTGGGCCTTTTCACTGCGGCCCCCTCGTGCTATTCACACTACCGGGGCACCCCTTCTCCCGAAGTTACGGGGTCATTTTGCCGAGTTCCTTAACGAGAGTTCTTCCGCGCGCCTTAGAATTCTCTTCTCGCCTACCTGTGTCGGTTTGCGGTACGGGCACCATCACCTGGCTAGAGGCTTTTCTTGGCAGTGTGAGATCATGACCTTCGCTACTATAATTTTCGCTCCCCATCACAGCCCAGCCTTAACGATGTGCGGATTTGCCTACACATCAGCCTCACTGCTTAGACGGACATCCATCAGTCCGCGTCACTACCCTGCTGCGTCCCCCCATTGCTCATAACGGCTTACGGTGGTACAGGAATTTCGACCTGTTGTCCTTCGACTACGCCTTTCGGCCTCGCCTTAGGTCCCGACTTACCCTGAGCGGACGAGCCTTCCTCAGGAACCCTTAGGCTTTCGGCGGATCAGATTCTCACTGATCTTTTCGTTACTCATACCGGCATTCTCACTTGTATAATGTCCAGCGCTCCTTACGGTACACCTTCAACCCTTATACAACGCTCCCCTACCCCTGATGCAAAGCATCAAGCCATAGCTTCGGTGGTGTGTTTAGCCCCGTTACATTTTCGGCGCAGAGTCACTCGACCAGTGAGCTATTACGCACTCTTTCAATGGTGGCTGCTTCTAAGCCAACATCCTGGTTGTCTGTGCAACTCCACATCCTTTCCCACTTAACACACACTTGGGGACCTTAGCTGATGGTCTGGGCTGTTTCCCTTTTGACAATGGATCTTAGCACTCACTGTCTGACTCCCGGAAGTAAGTCTATGGCATTCGGAGTTTGACTGAGCTTGGTAACCCTTGCGGGCCCCGCACCCAATCAGTGCTCTACCTCCACGACTCTGTTTTCCGAGGCTAGCCCTAAAGCTATTTCGGGGAGAACCAGCTATCTCCGAGTTCGATTGGAATTTCTCCGCTACCCCCACCTCATCCCCGCATTTTTCAACATGCGTGGGTTCGGGCCTCCAGTGCGTGTTACCGCACCTTCACCCTGGACAGGGGTAGATCACCCGGTTTCGGGTCTACGTCCACGTACTAAGTCGCCCTATTCAGACTCGCTTTCGCTGCGGCTCCGGCTCTTCACCTTAACCTTGCACGGGAACGTAACTCGCCGGTTCATTCTACAAAAGGCACGCCATCACCCCTAAAACGGGCTCTGACTTTTTGTAAGCACACGGTTTCAGGTTCTATTTCACTCCCCTTCCGGGGTGCTTTTCACCTTTCCCTCACGGTACTGCTTCACTATCGGTCGCTAGGAAGTATTTAGCCTTGGCAGATGGTCCTGCCGGATTCATACGGGGTTTCACGTGCCCCGCACTACTCGGGATCCGTCTCGGAGGGAACAGACTTTCAATTACAGGGCTTTTACCTTCTTTGGCGGGCCTTTCCAGACCTCTTCGCTTAACCGGTTCCTTTGTAACTCCATGTGAGACGTCCCACAACCCCAAAGAGCAAGCTCTCTGGTTTGGGCTTCTCCGCGTTCGCTCGCCGCTACTGACGGAATCACTATTGTTTTCTCTTCCTCAAGGTACTTAGATGTTTCAGTTCCCTTGGTATGCCTCTACATAACCTATGTATTCAGTTATGAGTAACTGGAAATTACCCCAGCTGGGTTTCCCCATTCGGACACCCCCGGATCAAAGCTTGCTTACAGCTCCCCGAGGCAGTTTCGTTGTTCGCCACGTCCTTCATCGGCTCCTAGCGCCTAGGCATCCTCCGTGTGCTCTTAGTAGCTTAACCATATTTGCTCCGGTTTCGACTGCTCGCTTCCCTTGTTTTGCTTGCGCAAAGCCAAAAGTCGCTCTCACTCTATACCATCGCAATGCAGTTTTCACTATTTATTGAAACTTGTTTAACACAAGTTCAGCTTAAAAAGGAATGTTCTAAATCGCAATTTTCGTTTCGATATCTAGTTTTCAAAGAACAAGCTCCATGCAAAAGCAAGCTGTTTGAGAGTTTGAGCTCTCAAAACTGAGCAACGAGTGAGTAGTTTTGCAGATCTAGTCTGCGTATTTGAATGTTTCCACTCGGGAAACGATTCTCCATAGAAAGGAGGTGATCCAGCCGCACCTTCCGATACGGCTACCTTGTTACGACTTCACCCCAATCATCTATCCCACCTTCGGCGGCTGGCTCCTTGCGGTTACCCCACCGACTTCGGGTGTTATAAACTCTCGTGGTGTGACGGGCGGTGTGTACAAGACCCGGGAACGTATTCACCGCGGCATGCTGATCCGCGATTACTAGCAATTCCGACTTCATGCAGGCGAGTTGCAGCCTGCAATCCGAACTGAGACCGGCTTTTTAGGATTCGTTCCACCTCGCGGCTTCACAGCCCGTTGTACCGGCCATTGTAGTACGTGTGTAGCCCAGGTCATAAGGGGCATGATGATTTGACGTCATCCCCACCTTCCTCCGGTTTGTCACCGGCAGTCACCTTAGAGTGCCCATCCGAAATGCTGGCAACTAAGATCAAGGGTTGCGCTCGTTGCGGGACTTAACCCAACATCTCACGACACGAGCTGACGACAACCATGCACCACCTGTCTCCTCTGTCCCGAAGGAAAGATACATCTCTGTACCGATCAGAGGGATGTCAAGACCTGGTAAGGTTCTTCGCGTTGCTTCGAATTAAACCACATACTCCACTGCTTGTGCGGGTCCCCGTCAATTCCTTTGAGTTTCAGTCTTGCGACCGTACTCCCCAGGCGGAGTGCTTAATGTGTTAACTTCGGCACCAAGGGTATCGAAACCCCTAACACCTAGCACTCATCGTTTACGGCGTGGACTACCAGGGTATCTAATCCTGTTTGCTCCCCACGCTTTCGCGCCTCAGCGTCAGTTACAGCCCAGAGAGTCGCCTTCGCCACTGGTGTTCCTCCACATATCTACGCATTTCACCGCTACACGTGGAATTCCACTCTCCTCTTCTGCACTCAAGTCACCCAGTTTCCAGTGCGATCCGGGGTTGAGCCCCGGGATTAAACACCAGACTTAAATGACCGCCTGCGCGCGCTTTACGCCCAATAATTCCGGACAACGCTTGCCCCCTACGTATTACCGCGGCTGCTGGCACGTAGTTAGCCGGGGCTTTCTTCTCAGGTACCGTCACCTTGAGAGCAGTTACTCTCCCAAGCGTTCTTCCCTGGCAACAGAGCTTTACGATCCGAAAACCTTCATCACTCACGCGGCATTGCTCCGTCAGGCTTTCGCCCATTGCGGAAGATTCCCTACTGCTGCCTCCCGTAGGAGTCTGGGCCGTGTCTCAGTCCCAGTGTGGCCGATCACCCTCTCAGGTCGGCTACGCATCGTCGCCTTGGTGAGCCGTTACCCCACCAACTAGCTAATGCGCCGCAGGCCCATCCCCAAGTGACAGATTACTCCGTCTTTCCAGTTCTCTTCAGGAGAAGAAAACAACTATTCGGTATTAGCTACCGTTTCCGGTAGTTGTCCCAAACTTGAGGGCAGGTTGCCTACGTGTTACTCACCCGTCCGCCGCTAACTATCAGAGAAGCAAGCTTCTCTTCAAGTCCGCTCGACTTGCATGTATTAGGCATGCCGCCAGCGTTCGTCCTGAGCCAGGATCAAACTCTCCAATAAAGTATTGAAAAGAGCGATAAGCTCATTTTGAAACTGACGAGATTAAAAATCTCATTTGTGCTCCAGTCGATTCAAGCCAAGGCTTGTCTCAAACTTTCGCGTTCATTCTGCAAGCAGAATGTTTACTCACTCGTTGTTCAGTTTTCAAAGATCAAACTTGTTTCATTGCCGGGTGTTGTTCACCTCAGCAACTTTTATATCTTATCACATCCGAACCAACTTTGCAAGCTCTTTTTTTAAGTTTCTTTCGAAGCTTATTTGTTTCGCTTGCCGCACCGTGTTTCTCGTGTTTTCTTGGCCGGAATTAGAATATACCATGTACAGATTCGTAACGCAAGCTTTATTTTCAATAAATTATATTTAGTCTCTCGTATAGCTATTCACCTAATGCCGGGCTTATTTAAGATCCCATCAACCCTTATTAAACACTCTCTTCCCAGAACATGCGGATCACCTTTCCTCCACGGATAATCCGCATGTTCCTTCCGCCCTATCCAATTATATGTTACTTCACTTTCTCCACAGGCATCTTTCGCGGCCATAAGCTATAACTGAAACTGATTATAAAATCGATCCCCAGTATGATTCCCCATACTCTTATGAGATTAGAGAATGCCGCAGTACGCTCCGCATCCCCAATCCACCAGATCATCGCGAGCAAGAACGAGCTACCTATGCCCCAAGCCAATAGATGTCTAAGCCATCCCACTCTTTCACGACTAGCATGCTCACTGCCATACACCTTACTACTCCGAGGATTATCTCCACCCTTAAACCAGTAAAGGAAATAACGATCAGCCCAAGCGATCATCTGATGACCATAGGCAATACTCACACCTACATATATAGCTGCAATACCATGAACCACACTTGCTGTAGCACCCCGTTGAAGATCCATTACCGTCGCTACCATAAGAAGAACATCCACAATGGGCGTTGCCATTAACAGCGCGATCCCTGTCCGTTTCATCCCAAGCAGATAACGCACACTCAGACCTGCGGCGACAAATACCCAGAAGGCAATCTCACATCCAATAATAAAATAGGCAATCAAATGTTCCACCCCTTTTATAACACAATTGTATTAAATATAATTTAACACGTTTGTATTATAATAATCAACAATGATATAATCTTTTTATGCCTAAAATAGTTGATCACGAGAAACAACGTCTGCTCGTAGCCGAAGCGGCTTGGCGTGTCATCCGAAGAGATGGCATGGAACAGGCCTCCGTTCGAAATATTGCGGTAGAAGCTGGAATATCGGCCGGGTCTATGCGCCACTACTTTTCAACCCAATCAGAACTACTCCTATACGCAATGAATCTGGTATCCGAACGGGTATCGAATCGAATCACACAGATGTCCTTTGATGCATCTCCTTTGGAGAATATGAAGCTTCTGTTGTTAGAACTCTTGCCAAGTACGGATGAAAAAATAGCCGAAATGGATGTGTGGTACGCTTTTACAGCCAAGTCCAAGACTGACCCTGTTCTCAAAGAGCATGCCGACAAAGTCTATGATGAACTCAGACACGCGATGGCTACAGTTATCACCTACCTAATGGAGCTCAATCTCTCCCGTACAGACCTCGATAAGGAGCTGGAGATTGAACGGCTGTACGCACTGGTCGACGGTTTGGGAATTCATGCGATTCTTCGTCCTGACCAGATGAACACCAAGATTATGGAGAATATCCTTACCACGCATCTTGCAACGTTATGCAAGGATGCAGAATAACATTCGGTTACAAAATTAAATACAGCTCTTATCCTTCGCACAACCGTAACCAAGTAATTACTTCTATGAAACAAAAAAACCGTCAGGCATTAGTTGTAACTAACCTATGTATCCACAATAGGGTTAGTCCTAGATGCGTGACGGTTTTTCCTTTTATCCAATAATAATCCGGCCCTCCGGATGGCGATACAGCTTCTTCTCTTTACGTGGACGAAGCGCATATGCAATGGTGAGTGGACCAATACGTCCGATAAACATCGTGAAGGCGATAATCACTTTTCCCCATACCGTTAATTCATGTGTTACTCCCACCGACAGACCTACTGTCCCAATTGCCGATGCCGCCTCAAACATGAGTGAAAGGAACGGTGCATCCTCTGTCGTAAGTAGTAGCATTACTACAACCATGAATATGATCAAGGAAACCATAATAATCGTCAATGCTCTCATCAGCAAATCTTTCGGAACACGCTGACGGAAAAATACAATATCTTTATTGCCACGAATCATGGCATACACCGCTCCAATCATGATCAGGAACGTTGTCGTCTTGATCCCACCCCCGGTTGATCCCGGAGATGCCCCAATAAACATCAACAGAATGAAGAAGAACTGGGTAGCCTGCCTCATCTGGGTAATATCAATGGTGCTCGTACCCGACGAACGTGTAGAGACCGATTGGAAGAACGAGGCGTATATCTTTTCACTCCAACTGAGAGACGCCAGTGTGTGCCCATTGGTGAACTCAAATACAAACAGTACAATTGCTCCGATACCAATCAGTGCACCTGATACGGACAATACCAGTTTGGACTGCAACGATAACCGACGACGCTTGCGGAACTCAAACAAATCATTCAGCACCACAAAGCCGAGTCCACCCGATACAACCAGCACAGAAGCTGTCAGGTTAAACAACCAGTCCCCTGTATAATACTGAAAACTGTTGCCAAACAAATCGAAACCACCATTATTAAATAATGAAACCGAGTGAAAAGCACCATAGTATACCGCCTGCCAAAAAGGCATCTCCGTTGCCCAGCGTAGTGCCAATATAACAGCAGCCACCCCTTCAATGGTAAACGAAAAAATGAGAACTTTGCGAATAATACGTACAATGCCTTCCATACTGTCAGCGTTGATAGCCTCTTTCAACAGAAGCCTGTCCTTTAGCGAGATACGCTTACCCAATACTAACGCAAACAACGTTGCGATGGTCATGAAGCCAAGTCCACCTAGCTGCATAAGCACCATAATCACAATTTGACCAAACAGGTTGAAGGTCGTCCCTACATCCACTACGACCAGCCCAGTCACACATGCGGCAGAGGTAGACGTAAACAGCGCATCAATAAACGCCAAATGCTCGCCGCTTTGATTGGAGATAGGTAGCATGAGCAGAATCGTACCGATCATGATAATAAGCATAAAACCACCAACCAGAATCAATGGGGGTGATAGGAATTTAGCAATGTGAAGCCTAAACTTCATGGAGGGCACCTCTTTTAACATAATACAAGCAGGTAGGCGAACAAATTCTGTCACCACACTTTGGTAACACATGTTGTTTCGACGAATCTGTCACTTCGATGCCTATGTAAACCTAAAGAGGAACTTGCCACCAGCATCATACTGAACGGCAGGTTCCTCTTCTATTATGAACGAGTTAAACGTTCCTTATTTAATCCTGTGTACGAGGACGCATGTGCGGGAAGAGCAGTACGTCACGAATGGACGGCGAGTTGGTCAACAACATGATCAGACGGTCGATACCGATCCCCAGTCCACCTGTTGGTGGCATACCATATTCGAGCGCACGGATGAAATCATCATCCATTTCGTGTGCTTCGTCGTTCCCGTGTTCTTTCTCCAGCAATTGTGCCTCAAAGCGCTGACGTTGATCAATTGGATCATTCAGCTCCGTAAAGGCATTTGCATGCTCACGTCCAACGATAAACAGCTCGAAGCGGTCCGTGAAACGTGGATCTACATCGCTCTTCTTCGCCAGTGGAGAAATCTCAACCGGATGCCCCATGATAAAGGTTGGTTGAATCAACGTCTCTTCTACAAAATGTTCGAAGAATGCATTCAGAATATGACCAAATGTCATATGCTTTTCAACCGGAACTTTATGTTCTTTCGCCAAACGATGAGCTTCCTCGTTCGTCATGTGCACGGAGAAGTCCACGCCTACAACTTCCTTAACCGCGTCTACCATCGTTACACGGCGCCATTGTGGTGTAAGATCCACTTGATAGTCTGCATATTGGATAACTTGCGTACCAAGCACTTCCTGTGCGATGTGAGCAACAAGATTCTCAGTCAAACGCATAATATCCTGATAATCAGCATATGCCTCATAAAGTTCAATCATCGTGAACTCAGGGTTATGACGTGTCGACATTCCTTCATTACGGTATACACGGCCGATCTCATATACCTTCTCCAGACCGCCTACAATCAGACGTTTCAGGTGAAGCTCAATCGCAATCCGCATGTACAATTCCATATCAAGCGCATTATGATGCGTGATGAATGGACGCGCAGCGGCACCACCAGCGATGGTGTGCAGCGTCGGAGTTTCGACTTCCAGATAGCCCAGAGAATCCAGGTAACGGCGCATCGACTGAATGATTTTGGAACGAGTAATGAAGGTCTGTTGCACTTCACGATTCATAATCAGGTCAACGTAGCGCTGGCGGTAACGTAGCTCTACATCCGCGAGTCCATGATATTTATCCGGAAGTGGGTAAAGTGACTTGGACAATACTTCGAGATTTTGAACTTTAACCGAAGTTTCACCTGTCTTGGTTTTGAAGATTACCCCAGAGACACCTACAATATCGCCGAGATCGAGCAGGCTGAACGCGGCGTATTTGTCTTCCGGCACAGTATCCTGACGAACATAGATCTGGATTCTGCCGCTCAGGTCCTGAATATGTGCAAAGCTCGCTTTACCCATTCCCCGCTTCGCCATAATCCGTCCGGCAATACTGACTTCGATGTGCTTCTCTTCCAGCTCTTCCTTGGTCAGTTCTTCATACTTCTTCAGAATGGAGCCGGCTTCTTCCGTACGTACGTATTTTTGGCCAAAAGGGTCGATCCCCAATTTGCGGAGCTCGTCCAATTTGTCGCGGCGAATTTGTAAAAGCTCACTTAGTTCGGTTTCGGTTTCCTGATTCAAGACTTCATCCGTCATGATCTATATTCATCTCCTTATTTACATTGCAGGCATCTTCAGAGGTATTCTGCCTCAAATGTTGAAAAAAGCTTCCCTAAGGAAGCTTTTGTCTCCGTACCCGACTGCTTCATTGCTTATATTACTTTTTGATGTCTACAATTTTATATTGAATTACGCCAGCAGGCACACTTACATCAACAACCGTACCTTTTTTCTTGCCCAGAATGGCTTTGCCAACAGGGCTTTCGTTCGATATTTTGTTTTGCAGCGGATTGGACTCCGCAGAACCTACAATCGTATATTCGGTGATATCACCGAATTCCAGATCTTCTACAGTGACTGTTGCACCCACGCTTACAGCTTCGGTATCGATCTCGTCGCTGTTGATAATCCGTGCGTTCCGAAGCAATTTCTCCAAAGTAATAACGCGGCCTTCAATGAAAGCCTGTTCGTTCTTCGCGTCTTCGTATTCGGAGTTTTCACTGATATCTCCATACCCGATGGCTACCTTAATCCGTTCAGCCACTTCGCGGCGCTTCACTGATTTCAGCATTTCCAGTTCTTCTTCAAGCTTCTTAAGTCCCTCTGGTGTAAGGATAACTTCCTTATCGCTCATCTCAACCGATTCTCCTGTCATGGGAATAATTTGATTGCACGGCAACGGAACCAGTGCTGTTTACAGAGCTCCGCCCGCATACATCTTCAAAACTATATGAAGTTCTCCGGAGAAACAGAACGTTCCTCCTGATGCACTAGCCTTATGACGCACATGGCGAATTTATACTGTGAAATTATAGGGTAACGGTCTCGAAAAGTCAATGTTACGCCCCCTATAGCTGTAAACGTTTTACAGCAGTAGATCAGGATGCATTTTCGGCTACTGCTGGTTCTGACTCCAGATTGCCTTCCATATGCAGCTGGCCTACAAAGTTCTCCAGAATGTGCACCATCTCATCACGTTTGGTTTCTTCCATAATAACGTCCTTGATGCGGGCAGATCCTTTCAGACCTTTCAGATACCAAGCCAGGTGTTTACGCATCTCGCGAACAGCAACAGCCTCACCCTTCAGTGCAATCAGACGATCCATATGCAAAATGGCAACCCGAATCTTCTCTTCCCCATTCGGGTCAGGAAGCAGTTCGCCGGAACTCAAGTATTGAATGGTCCGATACAACATCCATGGGTTACCCAGGGCGGCACGACCGATCATAACTCCGTCACAACCCGTTTCATCCAACATGCGACGGGCATCTTCCGGTGAAGATACATCTCCGTTCCCGATAACCGGGATGGAGACAGCCTCTTTGACATTTTTGATGTGTGACCAGTCCGCTGTACCTGTGTAGAGCTGCTCACGTGTACGGCCGTGTACACTTACCGCTTGTCCACCAGCGCGTTCAACCGCAAGTGCATTCTCAACCACGTAGATATGCTCGTTATCCCAGCCGATCCGCATCTTGACTGTAACTGGCTTATCTACCGCGTCCACAACAGCGGATACCATTTCATAAATTTTGTTCGGATCAAGCAACCAGCGTGCACCTGCATCACAGCTCGTCACTTTGGGCACAGGGCATCCCATGTTGATGTCGATGATGTCAGCATTGGTTTCTTTGTCCACAATTTTGGCTGCTTCTACGAGGGCTTGACGATCTCCCCCCCAAATTTGCAGGCTCAGCGGTTTCTCACGCTCATCTACAAACAACATCTCACGTGTACGCTTGTTACCATGCACGATGGCTTTGCCACTCACCATCTCCGCACATACGAGGCCTGTTCCGAATTCTTTTGCGATCAGACGGAAAGCCGGATTACACACGCCAGCCATCGGCGCAAGTACAACCTGGTTTTTCATTTCAATGTCACCAATTTTAAGCATGGTAGTCGTTCCACTCCTTTTTAAACCGACTCTTGCATGAATCCTGGTTGTGTTTTAGTTTGTATAAGATCAACGAATAATGACGATGTTTTCTTTTTAGTAAAAAGCGGTCTTAGTTCCCCTGTAATTCCTCAATGCTGATCGACAATACCCCAGCAATTAGATTCAGCTCCCGTTCAACTACTTTGCGGTTGCCTCGTTCAATCATACCGAGAATGGCCAGCGATATGCCCGTCTCAGCAGCGAGTTCCTGTTGTGTTAAACCTTTCAGCTTCCGGAAAGCCCGGATTCGATTGGCCAATTGCACGTTTTCCAAAGCTGTATTCCATCCTTTCCATCCAGTACAGACAACGATGATTGTACAAAGGTATACAAACCTGAATGCTCATCTTCGGTTACGATATCAGCCAGTGGCACCAATACAAACGCCCGTTCACCCATCCGTGGATGCGGCAATTGCAGCCGTTCGGTATCACTCGTCTCTCCATCCATCCAAAGCAGATCCAAATCGACTGTACGAGGGCCCCAACGGATATCACGAACCCGCCCAAGCCGTGTTTCAATATCCAGCAGTTCCGTGAGCAGCTGCTCTGGCAAAAGTGTAGTCTGTACCGCAGTTGCCATATTCAGAAACGCTGGCTGGTCCACATAACCTACCGGCTCCGTCTCATACAGCGCAGAACAGCGCAGGACGGATATATGAGGATGTGCATCCAGCAACGTTAACGCCTCAAGCAGCGTCTGTTCCCGGTCACCCAAATTAGCCCCTAAAGCAATATAAGCCTCTGAAGATTCAGAGGTCGAATGTGCAATCATGATCGGTTCTCACTTTCTTGTGCGGCGAAGCTCTACAGTTACGCCCCCAAAATGAATATCGAAAGGCGGATGCGGCTTCGTCACCTTGACTGTCAATGCATTGATAATAGTATAAGTGTCTAGTAAAGAAGATGCAATATGTTCGCCCAAAGCTTCAATTAACTGGAATGATTTATTTTCAACGATCTGTTTTACCAGCTCATGGATCTCCGCATAATTGATGGTTTTGGTCAAATCATCGTTACGCCCAGCCTCGCCCAGATCCATATCGATCTCCAGATCAATATAATAACGCGCCCCCAGCTTCCGTTCCTCGGCAAATACGCCGTGATATCCGTAATACTCCATTCGATGCATTACCATTCTATCCATAAGTTCGCCTGCCCTCTATATATAATGAATTCATGGTTCGATGTTTGTTCCTATTGCAAAACGCTGCGCTTCTACTGGACGGGTCACCGAACCCGCCAGGATCATTTCCTCCGCAAGCCTGGAGATGCATACAGCATGGCATCACTCATGTCCACCGTGCGCCGAATCGGTTTCACATCATGGACACGGACCATCTGGCATCCTTGGGCTATGCCAAAGGCAACCGTAGCCGCTGTACCCTCCAGCGCATCATCCGCCTGTACCTGTAAGGTGTTCTGGATAAACCTTTTACGCGAGGTGGCAAGCAGAACGGGATACCCCATCTCATTGAGCAGCCCGAGCGATGACATGAGCACCAGATTTTCGTTCAGATCTTTCACAAAGCCAATGCCCGGGTCCAGAATAATCTGATCGGGTTGTACTCCGGCCTCTAGCGCAATCTGTATACTCTCCTGAAGATCACTGACTACATCAACCAAATATTTGGTATAGTCTCGTTCTTGCCGGTTGTGCATTAGGATCAAAGGGCATCCAAGTTCTGCCGCAGTACGAGCCATCTCCGGGTCAGCCTTGGCACCCCACACATCATTGATGATGTGTGCTCCAGCCTGAATGGCCTGGCGAGCGACATCCGCTTTATAGGTGTCCACCGATATCGGAAAATGTGGAGCCTGCCGCCGCAGTGCTTCAATGACCGGAATGATCCGGCTGAGCTCTTCATCAGCGCCAACGATATCTGAACCCGGACGTGTGGATTCCCCGCCAATATCAATGAGATCCGCGCCGTCTTCCATCATCTGAATGGCGTGAGCCACCGCTCGCTCCACACTGGTATAACGTCCCCCATCCGAGAAGGAGTCCGGCGTGACATTCAGAATGCCCATAATAAGTGTACGTGTGCCCAGTTTTAGCGCTGCTGGCCCCCACGCATAATTCCGTTCATAAATGACTGGTGTAAGTGTCATGAAGTATACCCCGCTTTCTGCCGGTACATACCCAGTAGCGCTTCTGTAACCGGGCCTATATGTCCGCTGCTGATTACCGTTTCCATTCCATCCTGATCCCTCAACGCAGTAACTGGAACAAGTTCAGCAACAGAGCCTGTCAAAAAGATCTCATCTGCCTGTAATAGCTCCTCCCAAGGAAACAAACCTTCCTTGCAAGGCATTCCTTGCTGAGCTGCAAGCTCCAGTACAACGGCTCTGGTGATTCCCGGCAAAATGCCAGTCGCAAGTGCTGGCGTATAGAGTACGCCCTGTCTCACCCAGAACACATTGCTGACAATCCCCTCAGCTATGTAGCCATCTCGGGTTAATTGCAGACCTTCCGCTCCTTGCACATGCTGCCCGTATCCGTTCAGTTCCCGTTTCGCCAGAATGCTATTCATGTAATGCAGCGATTTGAACCGAACTTCTCCTTCAGGCGTGTTACGGGGCGTCGACAGACGTTGAAGCATTTTACCATTTTCATATAGAGATGGAGAGGGTTCAGGTAGTGCTTTTGCCAATACGATATGATTGGGTTTCACATAATCCCCCGAAGGTAGCCCCAGCGGGGCTTCGCCCGCAGATACCGTATAGCGCACATAGGCATCCTGGAGTTCATTAGCAAGCAACAGGTTTTTGATCCATTCCGTCACCTCCGCTGCTGTTGCTGTGAAAGGAATGCCCAGTTCACGGCAGCCTGAAGCCATCCGCTCCAAATGACTTTCCAGCAGAAAAGGAACTCCCTGATACGTCCGGAACGTCTCGAACAATCCGAGTCCGTACAAAAAGCCGTGATCCGTCACCGGAACCACGGCTGCCGCCATATTGACCAATTCTCCGTTTATCGCGGCATATTTCATCTCTATACCTTTACCTGCTGAGACAGGAAGTTACGCAGCATTTGATGACCGTGATCCGTAATGATGGATTCGGGATGGAACTGAACACCTTCAATCGCATATTCCTTGTGACGCAAGCCCATAATCTCGCCTTCCGCCGTCTCGGCAGTAATCTCCAGACAATCTGGCAGACTGCTGCGTTCTACGATCAGGGAGTGATATCGCGTTGCCGTGAAGGGCGATGGTAATCCGGTAAATACGGATGTTCCGTTATGGTGCATCTCCGATGTTTTGCCATGCATCATGCGGTCGGCACGAATAACATTGCCTCCGAAAGCCTGTCCAATCGCCTGATGTCCCAGACATACGCCGAAGATCGGAATACTGCCCTTGAAGTGATCAATGACCGCCAGACTAATGCCAGCCTCATTCGGAGTACAAGGACCCGGTGAGATCAAAATATGATCAGGTGCCAATGCCTCGATGCCTGCCAGATCAATCTCATCATTACGGCGAACTTCCACCGTCTCCCCCAGTTCACCCAGATATTGAACCAGGTTGTACGTGAAGGAATCATAATTGTCGATAACCAGTATCATGTCTTTGTTCCTCCTGCTCTTCCGTCCACACAGAGGACGGCTGCTTGATTATTTTAATTTAACAGCTTCAGCTTCCTCGCTGTAACTCACAGCCCTCATCATGGCTCTTGCCTTGTTGCGGCACTCCTTATATTCCCGATATGGATCTGAGTCGATAACGATGCCCGCTCCTGCCTGTACATATCCCACTCCATCTTTAATGGAAAGTGTACGAATGACGATATTCAACTCCATATTGCCACTGTAGTCCATCCACCCAATCGAACCTGTATACGGTCCGCGACGCACAGGCTCCAGTTCTTCAATGATTTCCATGGTGCGAACTTTGGGAGCACCCGTAATCGTTCCACCTGGGAACGTCGCTGCGATCACATCAAATACGGATAGTCCGTCTGCCAGCGTTCCCTCGACTTGAGAAACCAGATGCATGACATGCGAATACTTCTCGATCGTCATTAGTTCAGGCACGTGGACCGAGCCATAAGCTGCAATTCGTCCGATATCATTCCGCTCCAGATCGACCAGCATAATATGTTCTGCCCGTTCCTTCTCACTGTTCAGCATCTCAGCGGCCATCAACTCATCCTCAGCTTCATCCCGCCCTCTTCTCCGTGTGCCTGCGATTGGACGAGCGCTCACCTTGCCATGATCCACTTTGACGAGCAACTCAGGTGAACCGCTCACCAGTTGAAATTCCGGACTACGCAGCATTCCCATGTAGGGAGAGGGGTTCACGAGACGGAGCCATTCATAGATGTGCTCTGCACTGGACTTCAGACGTTTCTCCTGTCGCAGGGACAGGTTCACTTGAAAAACATCCCCCTGCCGGATATATTCCTGCACCGTGCGTACTGCCTGCTCAAAGTCCTGTTGGGGAAAGGAGGTATGCCACCCTTCCGTTTCCCGCTCCGAATCCAATGATTGCGCAGTGAGATGAATGTGGTTATGGCGATGCTCCAATGCCTGCTGCTGCTCTTCCGCCTGGGCAAATCCCAGAATATGCAGCCAGCGCTGCTGCATGGCTGCTGCTCGCTCTTCTGCTTCTGCGAACAACCTGCGAAGCTGAGCTTCATCCTGATCCGGCTGTACAGCCAGATGAACCATGCAGAACAGCGCCTGCTGTTCATGGTCATACGCCCATATTTCTTCAAAACGCATCCACCAATAATCCGGAAGAGCCGGATTGTCTTCTGCCAAAGTTGGCAGCTTTTCCAGGGATCTGGCTATGTCATAGCTTAGATACCCTGCACAACCACCACCAAAGTCTGGAGCCCCGCTCACCTTTGGTGCACTGTATGGCGCAGCCCACCTTTTTAATACTTCAAGCGGTTTCCCACAGTCAGTCCGGGTACCGCCTTGAATAAGATCATGAATAACAGCTTCATTGCCCTTGCCGGAAATAACGGATACCGGGTTTAATCCCAGAAAGGTATACCTTCCGCCTTTACCATTCTCCAACACCATTGCATAGGGTGACGCCTGCTGCCAGGCTGCTTCCCACGTTAACGGTAAACCGCCATGATACGGTCCCTTATCCGACTTGATCATATACGGCATCATGGTCCAACCTTTTCCGGCCCACTCTGTCCAGTCGGCGTATGTTGTCATCAGGTGTGTCATTGCGGTTTGCCGCCCTCCATCTGTCGCTAGTTCTATTGTCTGATAGTATACTAAAGCGCCGCTGCTTTTAAAAGCATTCAGCAAAAAATCCTCCACACCCGGCATGCGGGCAAGGAGGATTTGTTTCATCAATTGTTAAGCTTAAGCTTCGAAGTTGTAAAGTGGCGTACTGAGGTAACGTTCGCCGTTACTTGGCACGATAACTACAACGCGTTTGCCTGCGCCCAACTGTTTAGCTACTTGCAGACCTGCGCGGATGGCTGCACCGGAAGAAATACCGGATAGAATACCTTCTTCCTTCGCTACCTGACGAGCCGTCTCGAACGCATCATCATTCTCGATGTGAATGATCTCGTCATAGATTTCCTGATCAAGAATCTCAGGAATAAAGTTAGCACCGATCCCTTGAATTTTGTGAGGACCCGGTTTGCCACCTGCCAAGATTGGCGAAGCTGCTGGTTCAACGGCAACGATTTTAATCCCAGGGTAGGTTTCCTTCAATACTTCACCTGTACCTGTAATCGTTCCGCCTGTACCGATTCCTGCAACGAAAGCATCCAACGTACCGCCTACGGATTGAATGGCTTCAACAATCTCAGGGCCAGTCGTTTCACGGTGGATCTTCACGTTGGCTTTATTTTTAAATTGCTCAGCCATGAAATAAGATGGATTTTCCTTAAGCAATTCCTCAGCTTTTTTAACTGCACCATTCATACCTTCGGCTCCCGGTGTGAGCACAAGCTCAGCTCCATAGGCGCGAAGCAGGTTACGACGCTCCATGCTCATCGTTTCCGGCATAACAATAACAGACTTATAGCCTTTGGCTGCAGCCACCATAGCCAGTCCAATTCCTGTGTTACCACTTGTTGCTTCGATGATGGTATCACCCAGTTTCAGCTTGCCTTCTTTTTCCGCTTCTTCCACGATGCTAATCGCGATACGGTCTTTGACGCTTGAACCTGGATTCTGGTATTCCAGTTTCACGAATACTTCAGCACTGCCTTCAGGTACGATACGGTTCAGACGAACAAGCGGAGTACCTCCGATAAGTTCTGTTACGTTATTAACTACTTTAGCCATATGAATGCCCTCCTTAGTGGGATGAATACTACTTAAGTCCTGTTGCCATATACATGTGTGGCCGAGCAGCCTCTAGATGTTATAGAAGAACTACGGAAATCCGTCTGAGTTCATTCCGTCTGCAATAAACCGGACAGAACCTGGGTTTCCGAAGATTTCTTTGTTCATATAAATGGTTTTATTCCGAGTAAATGAGTAGGTTTTTGATTATTTTTATCTTATCAACGTTACACCCTATTGTCAATATGAGTACTCAAAAAATACTCCGCCCTGGGCCCTAAGGCTGTAGACAGAGTATTTTTATCAAGATGCAGCAGGACATTCGTTTGCAGGATAATCAGGATGCCGGAATTTCAGTGATGATGACAGCTTCATACTTGTTGCGAAGCCTTTCCTCCACCTGGGGCAGGGGATCAGCCTGGCTGAGAGCCAGCTGCATCCAAATCTCTTCGCGGACCTCTTCTGCGGGTTGCACCTGAGGCTCTTGTTTGTCGTTCATTTTAATGATGGCGTAGCCTTCTTCCACCTTCACCGGCCCTGCAATATCGCCAACGTCCAGTTGAGCTGCAAGTTTGAGGATTTCTTCGGACTGAAACGGATCGTTTTGCTCGATCCATCCCAGACGACCGCCCGAATCACGGGAGTAACTGTCCGTCGATTCATTACGTGCGGTTTCTTCAAAGTCTGCTCCCTTGTCGAGCGCATCCAGAATTGTTTCGGCCCGTTCCTCTTCCTTCAATACAATGATAGACAGATCATATTTCTCTGGGGAAACATAGTCTTCATGGTGTTCGTTCCAGTAATGCTCGATATCTGCATCCTTGATCTGTATACCGCTCGTCGCGATTTTCTCAAGTAAAAGTCGGTATCCTGCCTCCAACTCGAGGTCTTGCCTGGATAAACCCAGTTGGGACTGCATCTCGTCAAAATACGCCTTCTCCGAATCATATCCATCCATGGCCGCGGCAAGTTCCTTCGCAATTTCTTTGGGAGTCACCGTCAGATTACGATCGAGCGCTTCCGCATATACGGCTTTTCGATTGAGCATCTGGAGCAGCAGTTCACTGCCATAGCGCCGTTTCAACGCATCGGTCCATTCCTTGTTGGTGATGACCTCCCCATTGATCGTTGCTACCGCACTTCCCTCTTCCTGATTGGCATCCTGAGGCGAATCTGCTCCTTCACGTCCATTCCGTAAGCCTTGCACAACCATAACCGAGCCCATCACCAGCATTCCAAGCGTCAAGACAATTACAGCCGTCCATAACCCTTTTTCCTGTCTTGTCATTCCGCGTCCCGTCCCCGCATAAAATCAGTTCTTGGCTTGCTCTAGGATGGTCTCAAGTTGTTCCTTGTTGAAATCGTAAGCCTCATTGCAAAATTGGCAGACCACTTCAGCCTGGCCTTCTTCCTCAATCAATTGTTCCATTTCGGATTGACCCAGACTGATCAACGTTTTCTCTACCCGCTCACGTGAACACTCACAGTGGAAATGAATATCCATTTCGTCCATGACCTGTACATCAGGCAGTACGCGACGAAGCAGTGCTTCCAGTTCAAGCCCCTCAGCCAGCAGAGACGTCACTGGCGGCATTGTACCAATGGCGTTTTCAATCACCGTAATCTCATCATCCGTCAAACCTGGAAGCAACTGTACAATGAATCCACCGGCTACAATAACCGAATTGTCGGTATCCACCAGTACACCAACTCCTACAGCAGAAGGCGTCTGCTCCGATTTGGCAAAATAGTACGTAAAGTCTTCGCCAAGTTCTCCCGAAATAATCGGTACACTGCCGCGATAAGGCTCTTTCAGCCCCAGATCCTTGGTTACGTTCACGAATCCTTCTGTTCCGACTGCGCCAGCAACGTCCAGTTTGCCCATACTGTTGGCCGGCAGATGTACATGCGGATTGCTTACATAGCCACGAACTTCACCCTTTGCATTAGCATCAGCAACAACTTGTCCAATGGGACCGTCGCCTTTGACTTGAATAGTCAGCTTTTCTTCTCCCTTAAGCATAGCACCCATAATGGATGCTGCTGTAACCGTACGCCCCATAGCTGCTGTAGCCGTGGGAAACGTATCATGTCTTCTGCGCAGTTCCTCAACCAGTTCCGTCGTCTGGACAGCAAAGGCCCTAACCCGTCCGTTCATTGCTGTACCGCGAATTAACCGGTCTTGTTTGTTGTTGTTTTCCAAGTCATTCAGCCTCCTTTGGCGTAATCGCCAGTTATAGAAAAAACGGCATAACATATAAGACTGTAATCTCAGCCCGCTGTTTGCCGTCTCTGTTCTTACCTTTCCCGGTTCCGCTCATAAACGATACGCAGCCCTTCAAGCGTAAGCAGCGGATCCACTTCATCGATGCTGCGTGTTTCTTCTGCAATCAGCTTGGCAAGGCCTCCGGTTGCAATCACTCTAGGCTTGGCTCCCATTTCCTCGCGAATACGCTCCACGATGCCGTCCACCTGCCCTGCATAACCATAAATAATGCCGGACTGCATCGCATGAATGGTGTTACGACCAATGACTTTCTTGGGCTTCTCCAATTCAATGCGAGGTAGCTTGGACGCCCGTTCATAGAGCGCTTCGGTTGCAATATGGATGCCGGGTACAATAGCACCGCCCAGATAATTTCCTTTCTCGTCAATACAGTCGAATGTGGTCGCTGTACCGAAATCGACCACAACCAGAGGGCCGCCATACTTCTCAACGGCTGCTACTGCATTAACAATGCGATCCGCGCCAACTTCACGAGGATTCTCATACCGCAGGTTCAGACCGGTTCGGATACCAGGCCCAACGAGTAGCGGTTTTTTGCCTACGTATTTCTCACACATGGCTTCAATCACATTCACCAGCGGCGGAACCACGGATGAGATGATCACACCTTCAATGTCGCGTGTTGAAATACCCGACATATGAAATAAATTATAAATCAATACGCCGTATTCATCCACTGTCGACTGCCGGGATGTACTCAGGCGAAAATGGTGGAGCAACTCCCGGCCTTGATACACGCCGAGTACGATATTGCTGTTGCCCACGTCTACCACAAGAATCAAAGAGGTTCACCCCTCTTTCTTTTCGTTTAAATCCAGGCTGATATCCAAGCTCTCAAAAGAGTAGGTTAACCTGCCAACTGAAATTACATCCACTCCGCTCTCTGCAATACCACGAATGGTATTTAGCGAGACGTTGCCCGATGCCTCAACTTTCACATGCGGAGCCTGCTCACGAATAAGAGCGACGGCCTCACGCATCCGATCTGGGTGCATGTTATCCAGCATAATGATATCTGACCCAGCCTGCAAGGCTTCTCTGACCTGTTCCATGTTTTCGGTCTCTACTTCAATGGTCATTGTATGCGGAATGACGGCTCGAGCACGCTGTACCGCTTCAGTGATCCCGCCTGCCCCCTTGATATGGTTATCCTTAATCATGACGGCATCATAGAGGCCGAACCGATGATTTGCTCCGCCACCAACCCGCACTGCATATTTTTCAAGCAAGCGGTGTCCCGGTGTTGTTTTACGAGTATCGACCAGTCGTGTAGAAAGGCCATCCAACGCATCAACATAAGTACGTGTACGGGTAGCGATACCAGACATGCGCTGAAGCAGGTTAAGAGCCAGACGCTCTCCTGTCAGCAAGCTATGTGTGCTTCCTTCTACCTCAGCCAGAATCGTACCATGTGTAACTACATCACCGTCTTTTACCATTGGTGTGAACGCAAGACCCGGATCCACTACCTGAAACACGAGTTCTGCTACCGTAATTCCTGCAATGATTCCATTGTCTTTGGCATGTATAACGGCCTTGGACTGACTGCCGGCGGGAATCGTCACATTTGTTGTGACATCCCCTGCACCGACATCCTCGCGAAGCCAGTTTTTGATTGATTCGATGAGTCCTTCATTATATCCGTTCAGTATCATGACATCAATTCCTCCACAATCGCTTGTTCTCGCCGCTGCAGACTATGCTTCTGCCATACGGCATCGTCACGCTGCGGGAAATCCTCACGGTAGTGGGCTCCCCGACTTTCCTCGCGGTGTAATGCTCCAGTGGTAACCAACCAGGCACAGGTCAAAAGGTTGGCATATTCCATCTCTTCTTTGTGAATAAACTTCTGATCAAAAAATTGCAGTTCTTGTTGCAGTTTCTCTATTGCTCCTTGCAGGTTAGCGCCATTCCGGCGCAGCCCCACTTGACGAACCATCATTTTTTGCAGACGCAAGCGTCTTTCGGACACTGGTTTCTGATCTTTCTTTATGATCCTGCGAATACTTGTTAATGTGGGAACCCTTGTCTGTAGTGGAGCAAGCGGAGGAAGGGATTGAATACGCTCCACGATTCTCCGGCCAAATACGATCGCTTCAGACAGAGAGTTGCTCGCCAGGCGATTGGCTCCATGCACTCCAGTAGAAGATACCTCACCGCAGGCAAATAACCGGCCAATGCTGCTCTCCCCACTGAGATCCGTCTTCACTCCGCCCATCATGTAATGTGCAGCAGGAGCGACCGGAATCCAGTCTGTGGTCATATCCAGTCCGTATCGCATACAGGTCTCAAAGATGGTAGGAAACCGATGTTTAATCATCTCCGGTGGTTCATGAGTGATATCCAAATATACAAAGGTACTGTTTGTCGACTCCATCTCACTGACAATTGCCCGGGCGACGATATCACGTGGTGCCAGTTCAAGCTGTGCATGATACCGTTCCATGAAGCGCTCGCCTTTCACATTGCGTAAATAGGCTCCTTCGCCACGTACAGCCTCAGACACCAGGAAACGTGGTGCTCCCGGATAACAAAGGGAGGTCGGGTGAAATTGGATAAACTCCATGTCCCGGACAACCGCTCCGGCACGATAGGCCATCGCCACGCCATCTGCTGTAGCCACTTCCGGGTTAGTGGTGTATCGATACAACTGTCCAGCCCCGCCAGAGCACAGTACGGTTGCCTCTGCCTTCACAAATACTTGCGAACCATCAGCCTTCTGAACCAACGCACCTACACATTCTCTCTGCTCTGTAATCAGGTCAATGACAAAATGCTCATCCCACACTTCAATTCCCGGATGTTCATTCGTCTGTGCAGCTAGTGCACGCACAATCTCATATCCCGTTGCATCCCCATTGGCATGCAAAATACGGCGGTGGCTGTGCGCACCTTCCTGCGTCAACGCCAACTCGCCGTTCTCCAGATCAAACAAAGTACCCAGTCGAATCAGTTCTTTCACTCCGTCCGGGCCCTCGTTCACCAATGCTTCTACTGCTTCGGAGCGGCATAGTCCCGCTCCTGCAACAAGTGTATCCTGCAAATGGTAGGCAGGTGAATCATCCTCAGCAATAACCGCAGCAATCCCCCCCTGCGCATACCGGGTGTTACTTTCCAGTAACGACTTCTTCGTGATCATCAACACACTGCATTGTTCACTAGCCTTGATCGCAGTAAACAAACCAGCAATGCCCGAACCAATAACCAGCACATCCGTCTCCACCATCGGCAGCGCGGACAGATCAAAATCCACTAAATATTGCGGTATCATGTTATTTCACCTGTCTTGGAGCAAGAGTAGCGCATGCTACTTCACCAGTAACATGCGCTCTAGTGATTCTCTGGCCTTGTCGGCAACCGCTGGCGGTACATAAATTTGCGGCTTCATCGTTTCCAGACATTTAACCAGCTTTTTCAAGTTGTTGACCTTCATGTTCGGACATACGAGGAACTTGGTAGCAAAGTGGAATTGTTTATCCGGGCTATCGAGACGCAGTTGGTATCCTGTACCATCCTCGGTACCTACGATAAATTCTTTAGCGGACGAGTTCTTACAATATTCCAGAATGGCGGTTGTGCTACCTACGAAATCACCCATCTCTACAACCTCAGGACGACATTCTGGGTGAACAACGAACTCGGCATTTGGATGCTTCGCTCTCATCTCAACCACGTCTTTGACCGTCAGCATATCATGGGTATTGCAGTAACCTTCCCAGATAATCATTTTCTTGTCTGTATGTTGTTGCACATAATGTCCCAGATTTTTATCCGGTACCCAGATGATTTCATCGGAATCAACAGATTGAATGACTCTGACAGCATTGGCCGATGTACAACAGATGTCGGTCTCTGCCTTGATCTCAGCTGAAGAATTGATGTACGTTACAACTTTGGCATTCGGGTGCTGTGCTTTCAATTTACGTAAGCCTTCAACGTTCACCATGTCTGCCATTGGGCAGCCTGCACGCTCGTCGGGGATGATAACCGTTTTGTTAGGGGCAAGAATTTTAGCGCTTTCACCCATAAAATGAACCCCACAGAAAACGATAACATCCGCATCGGTTTGTGCTGCCTTCTGAGCTAGCAGAAACGAATCTCCCCGGAAGTCAGCGACCTCCTGCACCTCGTCACGTTGATAATAATGGGCAAGAATAATGGCATTACGTTCCTTCCTCAACTCCATCAGCCGCTCGCGCAGCTCCCGGTTCATCTCAGCCTTGCGCTCTAAAGCCAGAGCTTCCACCTGTGATCCTCTCCTTATCGGGACAGCCTCATACGCTGTTTCATATGGCAAATCCAAGTCGTTATTTTCGCTTGAGAAACGAATCACAAGCGGTTTAACACCTAATGTACACAACGTTCACGACTCTGTCAATAAATGAAAACGCCCCAGAACAAGGGCATAACCACCCATTTCCTACGTAGTTCGCCCTAAAGCTCCCGGTTATCGTTATCTATACAATTTGAACGAATACATAAAAAAAAGAGAGCCCGAAGGCTCTCTTTGTCATCTGCCACTAAAGACTGATGGTGTTATGAATTAAGACGTTGGCTTCGTTCCACCATCATCCGGGTCATTGCTGTTTCCTTTGTCCAGATTCGGAGCTTCGTTAGGAATATCTCCGGCTGGTGGTTCAGGCGTTTCATCTTTGCCTTGGATACGGACACGGACATCACCGATGTTGTCGATGATCGCCTCTCCGCTTTCGTTTGGCGTACCTTCACCATCATTGCTGTTCTCATCTTTTGGAGTCAGGGAACCTGTCTCGATCAATTCCTTGATCTGATCCATTTCCAATGTCTCCACTTCGAGCAATGTTTGTGCGATCAGATGCATCTCTTTCGAATGTTTTACGAGCAAGTCCTTACATTTCTCGTAACAATCGTTAATGAAGCGTTGCATTTCCTGATCAATCTCATATGCGATGGAATCCGAGTAATTCTGTTCATGACCGATATCACGGCCAAGGAATACCTGTCCTTGTGAACTTCCGAATTGCATAGGACCCAATTTCTCACTCATACCGTACTCCATAACCATACTGCGAACAATACCTGTCGCTTGTTGGAAGTCACTGTATGCGCCAGTACCAATTTCACCAATGAACAATTCTTCTGCAACACGGCCCCCGAGGAGTCCCGTTACTTTGTCCAACAGCTCCTGCTTGGTTACAAGCATACGATCTTCTTTTGGCAACATGATTACATATCCACCCGCGCGTCCACGCGGAATAATGGTAACTTTATGTACCATATCGGCATGTTCCAGGAAGTAACCTACAATGGTGTGACCTGCTTCGTGGTAAGCAATGATACGTTTCTCACGATCACTGATGACACGGCTTTTCTTCTCCGTACCTACGATGACACGGTCAATCGCTTCGTCTACCTCACGCATGGAAATATCTCTGCGATTACGACGTGCCGCAAGCAATGCCGCTTCGTTCAAGAGATTTTCCAGATCCGCACCGGAGAAGCCTGTTGTACGCTTCGCAATAATATCCAACTTCACATCTTTGGTCATCGGTTTGTTGCGGGAATGTACTTTCAGGACAGCTTCACGGCCTCTCACGTCAGGGCGATCAACCGTGATTTGACGGTCAAAACGTCCTGGACGCAGCAAGGCAGGGTCCAGAATATCAGCACGGTTCGTTGCAGCAACGATGATAATACCTTCATTGGCTCCGAATCCGTCCATTTCCACGAGCAACTGGTTGAGTGTTTGTTCACGTTCGTCGTGACCACCACCAAGACCAGCACCACGCTGACGTCCTACAGCATCGATCTCATCGATAAAGATGATACATGGGGCGTTTTTCTTCGCATTTTCAAACAAGTCACGAACACGAGATGCACCGACACCGACGAACATTTCAACGAAGTCAGAGCCGGAAATACTGAAGAATGGTACACCCGCTTCACCAGCAACAGCACGAGCGAGCAAGGTTTTACCTGTACCCGGAGGACCTACAAGCAATACGCCTTTAGGAATCCGTGCACCTACTGCTGCGAATTTACGAGGGTCCTTGAGGAAGTCCACGACTTCAACAAGCTCCTGTTTCTCTTCGTCAGCACCCGCAACATCTTCAAACGTAACCCGCTTCTTCTCTTCGTTATAGAGACGAGCACGGCTTTTACCAAAGTTCATTACTTTACCGCCGCCGCCTTGAGCCTGATTAAACAGGAAGAAGAACAGCAGGAACATAATGATCAAAGGAATAAAGGAGGTCAGCAACGTCAACCAGATGCTGTCACCTTTCATTGGTTCCTGATGATATTGGAATTTGTTAGCGTCGCTTGCAGCTACAAGCTCACTAATCGCCTCATCCGTAGGAGGAATATACGTTGAGAAATTTTCTGATTTGGCTCCATCAGGCTTCTCCTTGTATTGACCGGTCACGAGGTACGTCTGACCGTTGAATTGAACCGTCAATTCAGAGACGTTATTGGCCTTAATCGCCGTGCGCAACTGATCATATCTAGGATTATCGGTGGCTTCGCCGCCATTGCTGACGAACTGGACTATCCCCACCACAACTAAAAAAAGAATCAAATAAAAACCAGAATTCCGGATGAACCGATTCATCCCCTACCTCCTCTCGAGACACTTTAATTATTTTAACATAGCCCGACATAGCTTCTCAACAGAAGCCACCAACAGATATGGGCTTGGAACTAGCTTAAGCATTAGTTGCTGTAAACTTCAGGTTTCAGAATCCCGATGTAAGGGAGGTTCCGGTACTTCTCGGCATAATCCAGGCCGTAGCCAACGATGAATGCGTCCGGAATGTCAAAGCCGGTGTAATGAGCTTCAAGTTCGACTTTGCGACCTGAAGGCTTGTCAAATAGCGTAACCACACGGACGGATTCAGCACCGCGGTTCTGCAAGAGTTCGATCAGATAACTGAGCGTGAGTCCACTATCAATAATGTCCTCTACAATCAGAACCTCGCGTCCCTCAACGGATTCATCCAGATCCTTAATGATTTTAACCACGCCAGATGATTTGGTGGAAGCACCATAACTCGATACTGCCATGAAATCCATCTCAACAGGTACCGTAATGTTCTTAACCAAATCAGCCATAAATATAAACGCACCCTTGAGCACACAAATGACCAAAGGATTGCGATTTGCATATTCGGCACTTATTGTTGCGCCTAATTCCTTGATTTTACTCTGAATTTCTTCTTCACTGATCAATACTTCCTGAATGTCGTTCTGCAACTGTGCGAACCTCCTAAGTTATACATATGAAAGCCTTACCTGAACCATAACCACTACCCCTGAATCGCTGAATCGCCTACAGTCATGTACAGGATTGCGGAAGTATCCTCCCTGACAGGAGCTACACTAGACCGGCGAACACCCGGTAACCAGATGATATTGCCTGCTCCATCACATACCACGGGAACCCGTGAACGGACAGAAGGGGGAATTTTCTCATCGATGAAAATATTTTTCACCTTTTTGCTTCCGTTTAATCCCATCACTTTCATGGTATCTCCAGGTAACCTTGAACGCACAACCAGCGGCATAAGCAGTTGATCCGCATCAAATGCGGCATGATCCGCCGATTCCGGTACATGATAGTCCTCGGGACTCATCGGAACGAGCCGAACATGCCGGTCAATTTCCGTGAGAGAAAGCTCATAAGTTCCGCTCCATTGAGCAAGACGATATTCGTAAGATTGATCCTGTACGTCAGTCCGTATGCCGAAAGAGATCAGATCATACTCCCGGGTGCAGGCGAGTGTCTGTCCTATATCCAGGCTCCAGGTCGTCGCGTCAGGCTGAATAACCTTGCGGCGAATGGTCTCAATACGGGTAAAGTCGACAAAATCACTGTCCAAAGGCAGATAATTCAATATTAGTTTAATCAACCTTCGTTGTAAAGCGACATGTAACTTCAAAAAGGAAGGCACCTCAAAGGTTTGCCTTCCGCCGTTCGCCTGCACTAGACACCTGTATGCGTCATATGCACCTTGTTCCATGAAATCGTCTTCATCGCCCACAATTTCGGCAAGTCGATTCAAAGACGGCGTCAACTGTCCATTATATTGCCCCAAAAAAGGGAGCACATCCAAGCGAATGGCATTACGCCGATATTTACGCAGGGAATTGCTTTCATCATTAAAATACAGAAAACCCTGGGTATTACAAGCTTCTACAAGGTCTGTCTTGTTTATACGAAGGCATGGACGAATAAGTTCCACATTTTTTTCTCGCCGTTTAAACTTCATTCCCGCGAGTCCGGAAAGACCACTCCCACGCAGCAAATGGAGCATAACCGTCTCTGCCTGATCGTCGGCATGATGGGCCAGTGCAATGCTCGCCGCATCGTATTTAGCAGCCACTTCATGCAAAAACTCATATCGCTTATTGCGCGCGGCTTCCTGAGAACCTTGACCGGTAAGCTTCATATAAGAAGGTACATCGGCCTTTACCCATTCAAATGCAATGCCAAGCCGGTGCGCAAGTTCCTTCATCATCTCGGCTTCGTGATCTGATTCAATCCGAAAACCATGATGTACATGGGCGCAAATCAATTCAAGCGGGACATGCCTGGTACTGATCTCATGCATGATATGCAAAAAAGCTACCGAGTCCGGTCCGCCCGATACTGCGACGACAATCCGATCCCCGGGAACCCATAACTGATGCTCTTCCGCTGCATCCAGTACGTTATTCACCAGCTTGTTCCAGCGTAAAGCCTCCATACCTGTTCCTCATTCCTTACGTTATGTATATGCACTCTCACAGGTCAGAATCGCAGTGCATAGATGAGTACCCCAATAAGTAATATAACGGATACAGCAAATGCATTTTTGAGCCAACGCGGTGTTGTACTTTTGGAACGGCGACGAAGAGGAGAAGGGCGTGCCATCATCTCTTTCCAGACCTTAGCCGCGTGTCCGGCATCCTGAAATTGACCTCGTAATGCCTGAATAGTCCAGTTTCGAAAGGGGCGAAGACGTTCGCTGCGCTCCACGAGAGCTGTGAGCTGGTTCACACTTCGCAGTTGAGGTAATCCTTCTGCAGCTAGCGCTTTAAGTGCATCAGCTTCAAGTACATGAATCAGTAATAGCGCAAAAGCAAACACATCATAGGTACCATCTGCTGTTCGGCTGCCCGCATTCCAGAATCCGCGATCATACCATTCAGTGAACTGCTTGACGCTCCGGCCGATAGAAGTCACTCCGCCATAGTCGATAAGTTCTACCTGCCCATAATCCGATACGAGTACATTTTGAGGTTTGAGATCGCCAAACACCCATCCAGCCTGATGCAATTGAGCCAGCTTCTGCAATAGTCTGAGTCCAACCAGAAGTGTCCAGTCCGTTCCCTGACGCCGAATGAAGTGGTGCAGAGACTCCCCACGAACGTAACGCATCACATAAAAGGGAATATCGCGACCACGAATGGCGTAATCATCCACATCTTTCAGATAAGAAGGAATGCCACTCTGCCGAAGGGCCTCATGATTACGCTGTAATTGAAAAGATTTGAGCACATTAATTTCCGATTGCAGATCTACAGGGTCAAATCCCATTTTAAGCGCATAATGTTTGCCATTCTCACCCCGCTGGACAAGAAAAACGATGCCGTTGGCTCCTTTGCCCAGCAGCTTCCGAATCGTATAACGGCTGCGATTCCATTTCCCTGTGATGACTGTTCCTGGCGGGAAAGAGGCGTCAGACAACGTTGTCACCGAGCATCCCTTCTCTTTCAATGCGATAGTTCCCTTCTATTTCCTGCTGTTCCTCCAGTGTACCATAACGGTAAAAATCAATCACCCTTTGAATCGCAGGACCTGTCGGCGTCGCTCCCTTCATTTGCAAACGTCCAAACAGCGAACGAACACGGCTCGGGTCAACTGTCCAGTCGATGTCCATGACAGCTTCTTCTCCGCTATGTCGCCCAGGAAAATGAAAGACGGAAAGATGGCTCTGACCCATACGTGCCTGCAAGCTAAGCATTAAATCGCGAATCCCTTCCTCCACAGCAGCAAGCTTCGGCTTCATACTGGCACTTACGTCAATGAGAAGCACGACCTGAAGTGGTGTTGTCTCGGCCATATCATCCATCACTTCAACGACCTGCGCACGTTTTGCCGGTTCAAGGTCTGTTACCGTTTTCGGCTCATGCTCTCCCAGAATTTGTGTTAACTCTCTATTAACCGCCTGTTGAATGGTCTGAACCACCGTTTTTCTTGTCATCATCTGCATCGTATGGGCAAGCTGTCTGGTGCCTACGATCTGACTGATTCCACCTCCGGCTTTGGCAATATCCTCGATCTCCCGACTGCCCATCTCACCAATGGTTCCATAATCAATAACACCGACCACGTTAACGGTAATTCCCTCTTCTCGCGCTTCCGCCGCAGCCAGCACCGGACTTGTGCCTACATTTGAACAACCGTCGGTGATCAACAGGATTTGTTTCATCCGATATCCCTCCGTTTTGGGTTACTCTCCAACTCTATGACTAGCATTGCCAGAATGAAGAGACTTCAAACAGAGGAATATGCATTAACTGACGGTACGCGGACGTTCCATCCGGCTTATTCCGGGTACTCTCAATGTGGCCCACTCCGGGCGATAATGTTCTATTTTGCCTACAATTACAGTCATATCATCATAGATCTCATGTTGCTGATAACGAATAACACTTTCAAGTAGGCAGTCTGCTACTTCCTGAGGATCATCACTATCAATTTCCTGAATGAGCCGCTTCATCCATAGTTCTTTATTGACGGCATACCCCGGTGCATCATAGATACCATCTGTCATCATAATTAAAACATCCCCTGGCTGAAGCTGTACGGTTACCAGATCTACCTCAATATCTTTGATAATTCCAATCGGCAGATTGCTTGCCGAAACCTGGATAACCTCCTGCCCTCGTTTAATAAAACTTGGAGTCGATCCGATTTTCATAAACGTGGTCTCTGCCGTATATTCATCGATCAGAGCCATATCCACCGTTGCATACATTTCTTCAGGAGAACGCAGCAACAGAACGGAATTCACCGATTTGATCGCCAGCTTCTCATCCATGCCCGACTGTAACAATTGCTCCAGTATATTTAACGCAGCACTGCTCTCCATGCGTGCCCGCTCCCCATTACCCATGCCATCGCTAAGTGCAACCGCAAAGGTACCGTTACCCAGTTCAACCGTGCTGAAGCTGTCTCCGGACATCACATCTCCCCCTTTGGCGGCAGCAGCAACACCCGTTGTTATCTCAAAAGTTTTGGCAGAGCCAAATGTGACTGTCGCCAGCCCTTGGCGAGGGTCGAGCATCGTCTCATTCAAGACGGCAATATGCTCGTCCAGTACATCTGAGATCAGCGGAGCGATCATTTTCCGGCACTCGTCAAATCCGCGTGTATAGGCATGAACAATCTCAATTTCCACATTCCCCGCTTCCAGATTAATGATTTCAATAGAATGTATGGACAGACCTAACGATTCAAGTGCATCCCGAATCTGTTCCTCCTGCTGTACCATCTCCTCACTTTCCCGTTGAATTTCTTTCGCCAGGTCCTCCATCACCTGGGATACACCCGATAATTGCTCTGCAACCAGTTGTCGACTATCTATAATCTGACGTTTCCATTGCATGTTATGTTGATGCAGACCATACTGGGCGCGCATCACTTCAAGTACCTCCTCCGGTTTCGCACATACCCTATTCCATTCCACCGGAATCTGCTTGCCTGACATCTCCGGGTTGGCTTCAATGGAACTCATCACGTCCGTCATGTATTTATAGGTTTGAATAAACTTCGCATCCCAGCATTGATCCTTCTTAAAGCAACCCGAACATGTGCCTTCGGCTACAGCATTCATGAAATGCTCCATCCCGCCTTCGTTCTGTACCGGCTCCCCCGCGCCGGACATCTGATCGAAGCTGCGCGACAACTGACGGAATACCTGAGAGAAGCGGGTAACCCGTTCTGCGGTGACATCCCGTATTCTCTTCGCATATTCATGCTGCGACTTCGTATGATCCTGCGTGCCAGGAACATATTTGGATATCGCCGTCAGCATGCTTTTTGGCGTTAACATAAACAGAACAATGGCTGCACATGTCTCCCATAAGGAATTCATGACATCTCCCGGACCACCCAGATATATGGATAGAATAGAGGAACCCAGTAGCATACCTAACGCGACCGCTGCACGTTTTCCTTCCCGGAGCATACCCGCCAGCATGCCAGCAAAAGCAAGCAGACTCATCTGATATACCGCCGACATATCGGCCAAACTCAGAATGAGACCAGTAATGACCCCAACCGAGGCTCCGAGGGGGGCTCCGCCCACCAGCGCAAAGATCAGAATGAGATACCGGGAGAGCATATGCTCTACAGACAGGGACTGGATCGTCCAGCCCACCGCCCCCGTCATTACGGAGGCCAGTAAGATGATCAGACAGAGGATCTCCTCGTTCTTTAGGTTGAATTTTTTTTTGCGATACGTGAAGATCGGTATAGCCTGTATGAAAACCAGGGTGAGCACGAAGCTGAGTATAGAGTCCATCGTGAGCATCAGCATGGCGTACCAACTGAACGATGGCCCAATGACGACAGCGAATAACTTGACCATAAAAGTAGTCGTAAACACCATCGTTGGCGCATAAGATAATTCAGCGCGGTCATAAGATTCCAGTCCTCTGAACAACAGATAGAAGATGGCGATCTCCGAAGCAACAATCAGCGGTACTGGGAACGGGGCGAAGAGACTTCCTGCGAGCAACGCAGCCCCTACCGGAATAATGTAATCCCTGCGCATGAAAGCAATAACCGCAAAGTAAGCAATCGCAAAGGGCGATAATTCATTCAGAATCATAGCCTTGCCCAGCAAAAATCCCATAAAGGTGAGAAGCAGCACCCATTTACGTGCAGCAACGATCTGGACGGCCTTGCGGGAGCTAATCCACTGTTTGAGACGTACCGACAGCTCCTCCCGAGCTTCTGTACCTCCTTTACCAGCTTTCATTCCCGGAAATTGAATGACATTCCACTTTTCCATCATCCTCAAGGCACCCCATTCGATTAATTTAATTTTCGTGTTTCGTTCTCGATGGTTCTGATTATAGATAGAATAGAAGACGTAGTTTGTCACAATTGGTGGGTAGGGTCCAAAAACTTTACGACAAAAGAAACAGACGCGGCGCGGTGGTGCGGAACCCCCGGCCTTATTGTGGTTTCATCCATTTGCCACGACCCTTGCCGACAAGACACTTGTCTGATTTTGAACCGGACGCGCTTCGTCATCGCCACGATTTGAGCAGGATACCTGTGGAATGCCACGGAAACCTGTCGGTAAAAAATGGTAGACGACAAATGTTCTTATGTACTTTTTTTCCTGTGCAGAAAAACTGGGGATATGGAGCTTCACTTTACAAAAACGGCTATGAATCCGGTTAAATGTCTATATCTGAATGGTTAAACTCCAAAATTAAAAACAAACGCAAAAAACCGCCAGCCCCAAGGCTAACGGTTTTTCTTATATTTTAAATCAGGTTGAACCAGATTACACGCGTTTGGCTCCACGGCCACCACGTTTGCCTTCTGTGTTCTTCTTCAGCGAAGAGATCCGTTCTTCGCTATCTTTCAGGAAGCGTGACATTTTATCCTCAAATGAAGGTTTGCCTGCTGCGGGCTTGAAAGAACGGCCTCCGCGGTCACGGTTAAAACCACCACCACCGCCGCCACGGCCTTGGCCACCACTTGGGCCTCCACCGCTGAATCGTTCGCGATCTCCTCCACTGCGTTCCGGTCTAGGAGCTCTTGGGGGTCTGGACTGTGTTTGTTGCTCAACCGGTTTGTCAACAGCTTGCTTAATGGAAAGCCCAATCTTGCCATCCTTGTCAACGTTGATGACCTTAACGGTAACGAGGTCATTAAGCTTCAGGTGGTCGTTGACATCTTTGACATAATTGTCGGCGATTTCCGAGATGTGAACGAGACCCGTGACACCTCCTGACAGATCCACAAATGCTCCAAAATGCGTGATGCCTGTCACCTTGCCCTCTAACTTGGTGCCCACTTCAATTGCCATAGAATAAAATGATCCTCCCTTAAAAATATACAA
The DNA here is from genome assembly GCF_057835695.1 of Paenibacillus sp. GL_099_B. Classification (NCBI taxonomy): domain Bacteria; kingdom Bacillati; phylum Bacillota; class Bacilli; order Caryophanales; family Paenibacillaceae; genus Paenibacillus; species Paenibacillus sp. GL_099_B. Next base: position 56,421 of record NZ_CM174430.1, on the reverse strand, counting down.
CCCGATTTTTTTGAATGCCAAAATCAATGCTGTGCTAATTTAATTATACCTTATGCCGCAAACCAAGGTCAACTAAGCACTACCCCCTAAGGTAGCCTATTTTTTCCGGTATAACGGCTTCAGACATATAGATAACAATCCTTGCTCGATAATGAGCCAAATTACATCAGTTCCCTGACTCTTCAACCTGAATTGGTGTTTCCTCAGGCAGATAGTATCCTTTTTTTCGAGCCAGCTGTCCTATGTATTCGGGATCCTTCAACCGACTGACTTCGTACTTCAATTGATCCAGCTTCTTCAACGTCTCTTCCTTTGAAGATTGCTGGGCAGCCAGATGAGAACTCTTGTCCGAAATTTGCGCAGTCTGCACAAGGAACGTATATCCTGCCCAAATGATAAACACAACCATAAAGGTCATCCATAGCATGAGACGCCTTTTGGCACCTGCAGATTTTCCTTGGCCTGCTGGAGCTTTTGATTTGCTCATAGGTGTTTTACCCATTATCGGACCTCCTTAAAACCAGCGTTTCCACATTGCTGCGATACTTGAACCCGCACGGATCAGGAAGCGTGGCGTAACCCAATGTTTCAGGATTGGCCTAAACATCCAGCGGAACAACTTACCGAAAGGTACCAAACATTGCAGCACCAGCTTACCCAGGAATAACAGTATGGCGAGTACGAAACCAAATAATACGCGCACTAGCTTGTAAAGTCCTTTAGCGGGCATAACGATCAGGATGTTAAGGATATGTCCACACCAATGAATCAGCGTTCTTGCGAGTTTAATTAACATTACCACAAAACGCTGGGTTGTAACACTTAAAAGCCAAAAATAGAAGCAAACCCCTATAATCAGCCCCAAAAAGACATAAAACCGCAGCTGTCCGTGGTTCCCGGCGTACAGCATCCGGAAGACGAACAGCGCGGAAGCGACCCAATACAACAGATCTAGCGTGTGGACGCTCCATCTCGGGAACCGCAGCTGACCGGACAGTACCCGGTAACTGTCGTAGGCCATCCCCATCACGGCTCCCGACATCAGCATCCACATCAATGTGATCCATTGAGTATCCGGACTCATCGGAACATCTTGCCGAACAGGCCTTTACCGTTTTTGGACTGAGAACCGGGGTCCAGATATTGAAGAGAACTGACAGTGCCCTCGATGGATAACAAACCGTCCTCCAGGCTCAGGTTTTTGATATGTAAATTGTGCCCCCGGATGGTCAGATGCCCAAGTTCAGTTTGCAGCAAAAATTCCTCACTGTCGAAGCTCTCCACATTGGAGACACCCGTCAGATCCAGCAGTTTCCGATTCTGCATGCTCAGATGATGCTGTTTCGTCTTACTTTGCTCAACCATGGCATGTACCCCTCCTTCTTAACCCTAGCTTATGGATCAGAAGTGCAGAATAGAACCAAGGTTGGATGAAAGCAAATATCCGGATAACGGTTGAACACAAAAACGCCCTTCCCTATATGGGAAAGGCGTTTCTCTTCATTTTGCAATGAATGTGTAGAAAAGTATATCAGGCATCCCTGTTACCAGTTCAGACCGTTATCCTTGGCGATCGGCTCTTCCTTAACCAAGGTGTAGAGGCTGCTCGCCTCATCCTTCTTGGTACTCTCGGCAAGACGCTCCACCTTCACGGTGACCAGCTTTTGACCGAACTGAACCGTAAGCTCATCGCCCACTTTGACAGCGGCGCTTGGCTTCGCTTCACGTCCGTTCACCAGCACACGTCCCTGTTCGGAAACGTCCTTGGCTACGGTGCGGCGTTTGATCAGCCGGGAGACCTTCAGGAATTTATCAAGACGCATTATTTTACGGCTTCTTTAAGTTTGTTGCCTGCTTTGAACGCAGGAACGGTGGACTCAGGAATCACGATTTCATTCCCTGTTTGCGGGTTACGTCCGGTACGACCGGAACGTTTGCGGGTCTCAAAAGTGCCAAAGCCGATCAGTTGTACTTTGTCTCCGCTGGCAAGTGCATCTGTAATTTCTCCCAAAAAGCCGTTCAATACGGACTCAACGTCTTTTTTAGTCAAACCGCTTTTGGTGGAAATGTTGTTAATCAGATCTGTTTTGTTCATTTTTAAAAGCCTCCCAAATTGAAAAAAAAGTATCTGCGAATCCGTGACAACAGATCTGCTGCTGCTGGCTCCGCGCAAGGTTACTACACATGTATTCTGGCTTGGCATCTGAAATCCTGCCTCGGTCTTCGACTTTTTTTCACTTTTTGTCGGTCCTGCCCAAGAACAGTCTAAGTCCAGTACCCGAAACACCTCTCCGTTAATCACACGGTTTCTCGTGCAACCCGCCCGAGATGCTTCGACGACACGATACGCATGATGCAACTAATGATATCGGATCAGCGACCAAAATGCCAGGACCCTTTACAATCCAGTCTTCTTCGCTGCCTGCCAGTATTGCTCCATTTCATCGACATTACTGTCTGACGGAGTTCTTCCCTGTTCACGCAGACGCTCCTCGATATACTGGAAACGCTGAATGAATTTCCGATTGGTGGCGGCAAGCGCCTCCTCTGGGTCTGTATCAATAAATCTCGCTACATTGGCAGCTGCAAACAATAAATCGCCCAGTTCCAGCTTCCGTTCTTCCGCAGACTGGTTATGCTGCACCGCTTCTTTTAGCTCTGCCAGTTCTTCCTCAATCTTGGCAAAGACACCATTCACGTCATCCCAATCGAAGCCAACTTTGGCCGCTTTTTTCTGTAATTTATAGCCCTTCATCAAGGCAGGCAAGTCACGGGGAATACCGTCCAGCACGGAAATCTGCTGCAGATCCTGTCCCTTGCGCTTTTTCTCCTCTGCCTTCATCTGTTCCCAGTTTTGCAACGCTTCATTCGCGTTCTCTGCCTGTTGTTCGCCGAATACGTGCGGATGACGGAAAATCAGCTTGTCGTTCAGTCCTTCGATAACGTCGTACACGTTAAACGTGCCAACCTCTTCTTCCATCTGGGAGTGCAACAAAATCTGCAACAGGAGATCACCCAGCTCTTCCTTCATGTGATCAGGATCATCTTCGTCAATCGTTTCAATGACTTCATAGGTTTCCTCAATCAGGTTTTTGCGAATCGACTGGTGGGTCTGCTCCTGATCCCATGGACAGCCGCCTGGACTGCGAAGGATATTCACGATTTCATGCAGTCGTGCGAAGGAGCGCCGACGAAGCGCGACATCCGTATTTTTCGGCACATATATCAATGAGAGATTACCGTACCCTTCAATCCGGTCCAGATCATGCAGCGGCACCTTGTGTATGATCTCCTGTCCCTGTACACCCAAGGCATGTCCGACAAATACCGGATAATCATCAGGGTAAACGTCCATCAGGCACAGTTTTACGTCAGAAGCGGTAAACACATCATATACTTGTCCAATCAAGGTATGAAGCTGCGGTTGCACCAGTTCCGAATTCAGACTGCTGGCATCGAGAAGCTGAAAACCTTCAATAGGATCGAATCCAAGACGAATAAACGCTTCATCCAGAAAGCTTTCCCCACCCATAACGCGCAGCGAAATGCCCATTTGTGGGCAGCGCTCCTTCAACAGGCGTACGCTCGCTTCAGCGACCATGGGATGCCCTGGCACGGCATAAACGATCTCAGTACCCGGCTCGCCCTTGCGTGCGGCCTCAATCAGTCGATCTGCAATTTCGTCGTACACTTCCGGAAAAGAATCCTTCGCCTCATAGATGGCATCGAAGGATGTCATCTCCAACCCTTCCTGCTTGAGATCATTCAATACGGGATGATCCATTGTGCGTACATACAGCGTCGCTGCATGTTTCATTTTTTTGATGATTCCTACCGTCAGCTGATCTGCATCTCCAGATCCAAGACCGACTACTGTCAAAGCTGCACTCATCTTTATAAACCTCCATCCGAACTATCCCGTTCCGACTCCCCATCCTTGGTCAACCAATCTTGGATGGGTCATACATAGTACAGAACAGGGCTCTATAATTACACGTATTATACCAGAATTAGACGTTATCCTATAATTGCATTTGCATATGACACGGTGTGACTCATTCAACCTCCGCTGCTCCGCTTTAGAATGCGAGAGCCGGGGTGAATGGACGGCGTGGCGCTAAGTGTAGCAGCGCAACGCGAGGGTTAGCGCAGCACACGCAGTCTGCGCAGCAGCTTGGCCAGTAGCGGCCCCAGCTTGGGCACGGCCGCCAGCTCTGCGGCGGTCAACAGCCCCGTCCGGGCCGCGGCCAGCAAGAACACGGCCGAGCCTGCGGCTATGCCAAGCAGGCTCACGCCCATCGCGGCCAGCCGGCGATCGGCCGCGATACCGATGCCGCCGAGCACTGCTTCGGCGGCCCAAGCTGTGCCTACCGCCGCCAGGCTCATGGCGGCGATCACCAGCGCCGGCTTCGCCAAGACGGCGCCGGGGGCCGGGCGCAGGGCGACAAGTCGCGCCAGCAGCGCCACATTCAGGCCAGCCGCCAGCATGTAGGCGACTGCGCCTGCCAGGGCCGCGCCGCTGATGCCCAGCGCCGGCACAAGCATGACGTTCAGCAGCGCCTTGATGCCTGCGGCAGCCAGCATGCTGAACGCGGGCGCGCGCACGGCGCCGAGGCCTTGCAGCAGCGCCGCCGCGATAATGCTGACTGTGCTGCCCGCAGCTGTCAGCGCCATGTACCGCAGGGCTTCGGTGCCTGCGGCATCGCCGTACAGCATGCGGTTAATCGGCTCAGCCAGCACCGCTAGACCTGCGGATGCCGCCAGGCCGATCAACCAGAACCAGCGTAGCGCGAGTCCTGCTTGCTGCCTCACGGCTTCCGGCCCGCCTTTCAGTCGAGCTTCGGCCATCGCCGGAATAAAGAGCACAGACAGCGACGTGGCAAGCATCGTCACCAACTGAACCAGCGGCAAGCCCCGGTTGTAAATTCCGAAGGACACCATGGATTGAAGCTCATCCAACCCTTCTCGTCTTAGCAGTCGGGGTACCGTAAAGGTATCCACCAAATTCATCAATGGCACAGCCAGTGATCCGAGACAAACCGGAATGGCATAGATCAGTAGCGTCCGCATCCACTCACCGTTGGATCGCCGCTCCTCAGACAGAAGGCTCCCCCCGCTTCGGTGTTCTTTGGTTTTCTCCAGTTGCCCAGCTGTCTCAGTACTTTTCATAACAGCGAGCCTTTCCCCATTTTTCCGTCGATGATGGTACACATACCCAAGCATCGTAACTAACCCGGCAAACCCACCTGCCACTGAGCCAATCATGGCTCCAGCTGCAATGGTCTCCAATGAAGCGTCACGCCCCATGAGCCACAACAATAGAACAATCATCACCGTGACCCGAACAGTCTGCTCTACCACTTGGGATACCGCCGTAGGCACCATTTGCTGCAACCCCTGAAAATATCCGCGCAATCCTGTCATCACCGGTACAAACAACAATGCCATTGAAGCTGTCCGAATGGACGGTACGACACTTCCGTTTCCAATCAGATCTCCAATAAGCGGTGCACCTATATACATCAATAAGGCCAGCGCCAGTCCAATCCCACTGAGCAGCATCGAAGATAAGCGTATAATCCGTTTACCCTCCTCCGGTCGGCCCAGAGCATTCTGCTCGGCTACGAATTTGGATACAGCCACAGGCAGCCCGGCAGCAGCAACGGTAATGATGAGCATATAGAACGGGTACACCGTATTATAGATGCCAAAAACACCGTCTCCCCCAAGATTCTGTAGCGGAATCTTCTGAAAAGCACCAATGATTTTGGATATAATGGCGGCAAGCCCAAGCACAAATGCGCCCTGAAGCAATCTTGAGCCTGTAGACAACTGTTTCATATGTCCCTCCTGCGTATTGTCCATGCATTTATTCCTTCAAAGTATACCTAGCTATTATACCTGTCCAAAGGCGCACAGACTAACCCTTCAAGGTTTCCTACCCTTCAGGACATCATCCAAGCTGTCTACAGCTTCCCTAAAATGCAAAAACTCCTGTATGCCCTCAGGGCACCAGGAGTTGATCTGCTATTTATTGCTCCATCTGTTTGCCAAGGAACCCGGCAGCCGTCTCGGACATTTTAATTTCCATCTGAGACATCTTCACCGATTCATCCTTGTTGAAAAGAATAACCGTTCCGATGGGGTCACCACCTGAAATGATCGGGGCAATAACAAAAGACGATAACGTCTCGTCATGATCTTTGCTAAGCTCATAAGAACCATTGTTGGTCTCCAAAATCGTCTTCCGGTTTTCCATACAACTCTCCAGCAGTGGACCTACCTGCTTGTCCAGATACTCTTTCTTGGAGCCACCTGCCACCGTAATAATCGTATCACGGTCAGAGATCATCGTTACATGGCCTGTACTTTCATACAGCGATTCTGCATATTCTTTGGCAAAATCACCAAGTTCGCCAATCGGCGAGTATTTTTTAAGAATAACCTCTCCATCGCGGTCCACAAAAATCTCAAGTGGATCGCCTTCACGGATACGTAACGTACGGCGGATTTCTTTCGGAATGACCACTCGACCGAGGTCATCTATACGGCGGACAATACCAGTAGCTTTCATTTCACATGTTGCCCCACTTTCTCGAGAAGATTTTTCAACTACTGTTCCTTAATGGGTAGAGGAAAGTCCCAGAACGTTTAGTGTGATATCTTGACCATAGTATTCATCTGTTCCCATTTCCTTATACATACTTTGGAGAATATAGTTGTGTAAACTTCCATAGAAAGCGACCATGTACCCACTTTGCTCCATAGATACAAGGAAAAGCAAGAGGGAGGCCATAAGTCCCCCCCTTGCTTTCTGTATGGTTGTCCATATTCGAACCGTTCAGTGTATCACCCAGACAAACGTATTTGCTGAATGTATACACTCGCTATCTTACTTACCGCTTGTATCTGTACCTTCACCTGTTGTTGTATCCTTGTCGGTTCCAGTTGTTCCTTGATCCGTTTTGGTATCTGTACCCGCATCGGTTTTTTCGCCCTCAGTACCTGTTTCCGTTCCTGTACCGGTTGTACCTTCAGTCGTGCCTTCTTCAGCCTTGTCTGTTTTCGGCAGGTTTACTTCTTTTACGATTTTGTCCAGTTCGCTGGTCATGAATGTGTCAATCTCAGCAGCGGCCAATTGGCTTTTGAGTGTTTCTTTTTGTTCAGCAGTCAATTTTGTGTAGTCCGCTTCTGTACGTTTCTCTACTTTCATGACGTGATAACCATATTCAGTCTCTACAGGATCACTGATTTTGTTCAATGGCAGCGTTTTGGCCGCTTCCTTGAACGCATCTACCCAGCTGGCTACAGGTGTGTCTTCATACAAGCCGCCGTTTTCTGCAGAACCTGTATCTTCGGAGTATTTCTTCGCAATTTCAGCAAAGTCTGCTCCGCCATCCAGTTTGGCTTTCACTTCTTTCGCAAGTTTCAAAGCATCTTCTTTTTTACGCTCTTTTTGCGTTTTTGGATCAGTAAAGTTGATCAGTACGTGACGAACAGACGCTGTTGTGAACTGATCTTTATTTTTCTCAAATTCAGCTTTAATCGCATCTTCAGTAACGCCAGTTTCTTTGTCCTTGATTACGGTCATGATGCGAGTCATGTAATCCTTGATGTTCTGGTCTGTAAGATTCTGAGCTTTCAGCATCTCAGTCCATTGGTCAGCTTGAACAGAAGCTTTCATTTTGTCGAATTGCTCTGTCGCTGTTTTGGCACCCTCGGTTTTGGCTGCATCACTTGCTTTTCCACTCAAATATTCATATGCAACTTCCTGTTTCACCAGGTATTCCTTGAAATCATCCATATCCATCATTTGTGCATATTCCGGATAGAGGAATTTCATGACCCGTTGCTCCATATCAAATTCATTGGCTGTAATTGTACCACCATCATACGTAGCGACTACAGCACTTGTATCCTTTGTTTCCGGTGTTTTTGCTTCTTCCTTCTTGCCACATGCAGCAAGCAGTGATAAGGACAGTACTGCTACCATACTCACAGACAGTACTTTCCCTACTTTTTTATACTTTGCTAACATCCTTTAGTTCCCCCTTTGATTTAAAAGCACTTTTCATGGACTCCAGAAATTTTTCTACCAGCCCCATCAGTTGCTTGTCCCCAAGCCCTTTGCCCTTGACATGAATAAGCATATGGGGTCCTTGTTCAAATTGTACACGTCTTTCGAACTGATTTCCAATGTGTGCGATTTTTGAGAGTTCAAATGCATGTTCTCGGCCTTCGTAGAACTTCACTGTAAGATCATCTCCGCGTTGGGAGATTGATTCAATACCGTAGATCTTTCCATAGACTTTAAGTCTGGCCACCGCCAGCAGATTGATCACGGCTTCCGGAAGATCACCGAATCGGTCAACCAATTCGTCTTCCAGTTCCATTGCATCGTCGAAGGAGGAAATAACCGCCACTTTTTTATAAATTTCAATCTTCTGAATACTGTCATAAATATAATCAGACGGCAAGTACGCATCGATACTGAGATCCAGTGTTGTGTTCCACTGGTCGGATGGCACCGGCGCTTCGCCAAGCATCGTAACTTTGCGTTTGTTGATTTCCTCTGCCAGCATCTGAGAATACAAATCGAATCCGACAGACGCAATAAAGCCGTGCTGTTCAGCTCCGAGCAGATTCCCCGCTCCGCGGATCGACAAATCGCGCATCGCGATCTTGAATCCCGAACCTAGTTCGGTGAATTCCTTGATCGATTGCAGACGTTTCTCAGCGACTTCAGTCAGCACTTTGTCCCGTTGGTACGTGAAATAGGCATACGCAATCCGGTTGGAACGACCCACCCGTCCACGCAGCTGATACAGCTGGGAAAGTCCCATTTTGTCCGCGTCATGCACAATCAGGGTGTTAACGTTTGGAATATCCACCCCGGTCTCAATGATGCTTGTGCTGACGAGTACGTCATATTCACCATCCAGGAAGTCCAGAATGGTCTTCTCCAGCTCCGTTTCCGACATCTGGCCATGCCCCACACCAACCTTGGCTTCAGGCACCAATTCGGAAATTTCGGCAGCCATCTCCTGTATTCCCTGCACACGGTTATACAAGTAGTAGACCTGACCGCCACGAGCCAATTCACGTTCAATCGCTTCGCGAACAAGCGCCTGACTGTGTTCAACAACATACGTCTGTACCGGAAAACGATTTTCTGGCGGTGTCTCGATAACAGACAGATCCCGAACACCCAGCATGGACATGTGAAGGGTACGCGGAATCGGCGTCGCTGTCAGTGTCAGCACGTCCACGTTTGTTTTGAGCTTTTTCAGTTTCTCCTTGTGCGTTACACCAAAGCGTTGCTCTTCATCTACAATTAACAGGCCAAGATCCTTAAAGACTAGATCCTGTGACAATAACCGATGGGTACCGATGACGATATCGACGGTGCCTGCCTTAATGCCTTTGGCCGTCTCGTTCTGTTCTTTACGTGAACGGAATCGGCTAAGTACATGAATGTTGAATGGATAACCGGAGAAACGCTCACGGAACGTTTCATAATGCTGCTGTGCCAAAATGGTTGTAGGGACTAACACAGCAACCTGTTTCCCCTCAATAGCAGCCTTAAATGCAGCTCGAATCGCAACCTCGGTTTTGCCGTAACCGACATCTCCACACAATAAACGGTCCATCGGACGATTTTGTTCCATATCCTTTTTGATTTCTTCGATTGCACGCACCTGATCACGTGTCTCATCATAAGGGAACATGTCCTCGAACTCCTGCTGTTCCGCAGAGTCTTTGTCAAAGCCAAAACCTTTTGACGTCTGGCGTTCCGCATAAAGCTTGATTAGATCATCAGCAATATCCTGTACAGATGTGCGGACTTTGTTTTTAACCCGTGTCCACTCATTGCCGCCCAGCTTATATATTTTCGGCTCTTTCTCTTCCGAACCGACATATTTCTGAATCAGATCAATCTGCTCAATCGGTACAGACAGTTTGTCTCCACCTGCATAGAGAATATGCATGTAGTCCTTGTGAATACCGCCAACCTCAAGTGTGCCGATCCCTAGATACTTACCAATCCCGTGATTCTGGTGAACGACATAATCGCCCACTTTCAGCTCACTATAGGATTTAATTCGTTCAGCATTGTCCACATTGCGAATCGGTTTGCGTACTTTGCGCTGCTTCTGTGAGAACATCTCGCCTTCGGTAACGACAGCCAGATGGATGGATGGCATTTCAAATCCGGTTTGCAAGTTGCCAATAAGCATCTTCGGCTCAGGGATATCATAATCCATGAGTACCCGGCGCATTCGATCAAGTCTTTCCTCACCGTTAGCCAGCATCAGCACCTGAACTCCGGCTTTCTGCCAGCGCTCCATCTCTGCTTTGAGCACGTTCATCTGACCATGAAAGTCCTGCATTCCACGGCTGATAAAGTTGAGGATATTTTGCGGCTGAGTATGAGGAACCTGACGCAAAAAGATGGACATAAACAGCGTCTGGAATGGACGTTCATAGATCAGATCATCCCCATCGGCTGACAGATGCAGGTCTGGAAGTGTCTTCCCGTTTTGCATCAAATGAAGATTCCACTCCGACTCATCCCGGTCAAGCTGTTTCGACGTCTCTGCGAGCCTTGCTGGCTCGTCGAGTACAAGCAACGTATCTTCTGGCATGTAGTCGTAGATCGTCTTGTTTTCCGGATAGAGCGGTGAAATATATTTATACATTTCGGAGAAATAAACATGCTCCCGCAGAAGTTCGATCTCGCGATGAATTTCTTCTCGCAGACGCAGCTTCGCCTGCCGGTCCGTCATTTTCTCCAACTGTTGGTCAAGCAAAATAACGGCTGCATCCGCAGCCTTCTCCATACGTTCGCGATCTGCAATTAACTCTTTGCACGGCAGTACCGTCACTTCGTCAATTCGTTCAATGGAACGCTGGTCTGCAGGATCAAATGTCCGGATGGAATCGATCTCATCGTCGAATAATTCCACACGATACGCAATGGACGACGTGACTGGGTAGAAATCAATAATTCCTCCACGTACACTCATCTCGCCGCGTGATTCTACACGCTCTACACGTTCATATCCGAGCTTCACCATCTCCAGCAGGAATGCATCCAACTCGAGCGTATTGCCTTGTTTAATTGTAATCTGAGCATTAGCCATCACTTCTGGAAGTGGAACATAGCGCCGTACCCCGGAAAATGGGATAACAACAACGCCCCTGAATCCCTGGGCGCAACGGACCAACACATCAATACGCTGACCCAATGTTTCCGGACTGGAAACAGCAGCTTCAGCGGCAACAAGTTCGTTGGCAGGATAGAGCAGCACCTGATCCGGTGAAAGCGCTTCCTGTAAATCTTCTGCGATTTTTTGAGCTGAAAACATATTATGTGTCACAACGAGCAGGGGTCTGTTCATTTCCTGATGTAGGGCAGCCAGCATAATCTGACGCGCCGAACCGGATAAGCCCGAAACCAATTGCTCCTTCATACCGGATGTAATTCCGGCCGTAATGGACCCGAAGTCCGGATCTTTGGAAAAAGCCTGTATAAGTGCTTGTAACAAAAGGGGCACCTCTCTTATAACTTACTTGAGTATCTCACGCCTACGCGCAGGTTCACCACATTAAAAATTGGATACAAATTCCTTTTTGTCCTGTTTCATCATAAAGGATTAATCGCTACTTTGCCACATCCGTTTGATGTGGCTGGGGGCTAATTTGGATATAGTCTGGTTTCATCCCAACTGAAAAGAAGCCTCAGCAGGCTGCCAAGGCTATAAAGGTGGAGCGGTATTCCGCAGCCGCCATCATCTGTCATAAGTTCTTGTTGCGGGCGAGATAGTTATTGAAGCGGACTCGCAAGCAGGCTCAGCTCAGGATTGAACTCAAAAGCTTCTTTGCAATAATCACATGTAATCCGAACGGTTATATCGCCACCGGAATTATACGCTATTATATCCCTCCGCTCGTCGGGGGTCAAGAAATGAAAGCCCAATTGCGCTTCCGTTATCCGGGCAGAATCGATTCGTCCAATAAAAGTACGGCAATGCCTACACACATAATTCACTGACATGTCTATGCCTCCTGAACATGGTTTATACGTCCAGTATGCCCATTAAGACTGAATCGAACCCGAATCTTGATCATTTTTCCAGTGTCACTTGCAGCGGTTCACCCGTTGAACTTGGCCATCGTCTGCTCAAACGTATGATCCAGACTATACTCCAGTGCATCACAGGTCTGTTCGATCGTTTGATCGAGCGCTTCCTTTTCGTTCTTCATAAACTTCGACAGTACGTAGTCTACAATGGCATGTCCCGGTTCTGGTCGGGATATTCCCATCCGTACCCGGTTAAACTGCTGTGTACCGGTATGCTGGATAATGGATTTAATTCCATTGTGACCACCTGCACTGCCCTGGTAACGCAATCTGACTTTGCCTGTTTCCGTGTCCATGTCGTCATAGACGACAATCAGGTCTTCCAGACTAACTTTATAAAAGTCCATATAAGCCCTTACCGACTCACCGGACAGGTTCATAAACGTCATTGGTTTAATCAGCACCGTTTTGACGCCACCAATTACACCTTCTCCAATGAGCGCCTTGCATTTGCTCTGCGTTATGGAGATATTATGACGCTCTGCAAGTCGATCAAGTGCCATAAAGCCGATATTATGACGGGTTTTAGCGTAGTTCGGGCCTGGATTTCCGAGGCCGACAATCCACTTCATCTTGTTCCCTCCTTCGGATCAGCCTAAGGTGAAGCATAGACTTCGAATGTTATATTTCATATAATATCAACAAAGTGAGATTCGAATTGGTTATATAAGTTGAACGATTATTACACCTAATCACACCGATTGCAGTACCATCTTTCGATCGCTCTTATCCCCAGATTTTCTTTATTCCCTTGATCCAAGGGAAAAATCCGGTGATAAAGGCGCACGCTCCGCTTCTTCAGATTGGTTCTGCACTCTCCGTTTTGGTGTAAACGCCAGTTTCAACTTATATCATGTTTACAGCTTTTATTCATCAACCCAGGAAGGTGAGCGGGTTTTGCGCGAAGACAACGGACAACTGACTCAACATAGCGATTTTATCTATCATCTGGAATATCACGTACCTGTACAGGTATATGACCGCGACACCCATATTGAGATCGGACTAATCACACGTTTCGATAATCAATTTGTCGAAATTGCCGACACTCTTTTTCATCGGCGCCGGTTCCGTTTTATCTCCCGCCCCGGATACTAGAAATTCGGCAGGCACTGTTTCACTTCCAATATAACGGCACGCCGACAGGGGTTACATTTTCCATTGATACGGAAAACGTAACCCCTCTACTACTTTATGCAGACATCCTTATTCAATTTCAAACAGCTTGCTAATTGACAATTCCTCATGAACCCGGATAATGGCTTCTCCGAGCAAAGGTGCTACAGACAACACTTTAAGTTTGCTTGTCGGGTTAGCATGCGTAATCGGAATGGTATCCGTTACGATAACTTCCTTCAGCGGTGCATTCTCCAAGCGTTCCATCGCAGGTCCGGACAATACCGGGTGAGTACAGCAAGCGTATACTTCCTTCACGCCGCCTTCCATCAGAGCATTCGCTCCCAATACAATCGTTCCCGCCGTATCAATGATGTCATCGATCAGAATTGCTGTTTTACCTTCGATGTTACCGATAATGTTCATCACTTCGCTGACGTTCGGCTCTGGACGACGTTTGTCGATAATTGCGAGAGGTGCATTCAGGAAGTCCGCCAGTTTCCGAGCGCGTACTACGCCGCCGTGGTCAGGCGATACAACAACCGGATTTTCGATCTGTTTCGAGCGGAAATATTGAGCCAAAATCGGCACGCCGAGCAGATGATCGACCGGAATATCGAAGAATCCTTGAATCTGCATTGCATGCAAGTCCATCGCGATTACACGGGTTGCACCCGCTTTTTCGATCAGATTGGCAACCAGTTTGGCTGTAATCGGGTCACGCGAACGGGCCTTACGGTCCTGTCTAGCATAGCCATAGTACGGAATAACGACGTTAATCGTCTTGGCAGATGCCCGTTTAAGTGCATCAATCATAACGAGCATTTCCATCAGGTTGTCATTAACCGGCAAGCAAGTAGACTGCACGATATAAACGTGACAGCCCCGAACACTCTCAGAGAGTTTCACTTGGATCTCACCATCACTGAAGCTAGTTGTGTGAGATTCACCCATAGGAATTCCGATATAATCAGCAATTTGATGGGCAAGCTTGGGGTTAGAATTGCAAGTAAATATTTTTAATTTCGAATCAAAATAAGTCATAAAATAAAAACCCTCCGTGCTGGTTCATTGGAATCTATAAGCGTCTGCGACATGTCGGCACCCCCCGATGTTCGGGAGGCAATTCTTAATATCAATATCCCTTATTCGGGTTTGGCATTTTGTTTCTTGGCTTTGGCACGACCGCGAATTTTCTCCGCATACCCAGGTTTGTTCTCCTGGCGTGGGCGAGCAATCGCGAGATCGTTGTCGGGAACAGAATGGGTTACGGTAGAGCCCGCGACAACATATGCGCCTTTTCCTACCGTGACAGGTGCAATCAGATTGACATTGCTGCCTACGAACGCATCGTCTTCAATCGTCGTTACAGCTTTATTATATCCATCATAATTCACCGTTATTGCCCCGCATCCAACATTTACGTTTTTCCCTACTTTAGCATCCCCAATATAACTGAGATGAGATACTTTGGAGCCTTCATCAATTGTAGCATTTTTCACTTCAACAAAGTCACCAATTTTTACTTTGCGGCCCAGTTTGGTACCTGGACGCAAATAAGCAAATGGACCTACGGTTGCTTCTGATCCAACCTCGGCCTGTGACAGTACAGAATGCTTGATTGTAACTCCATCCTGAATAATACTGTCTTCCACATCAGCCTGAGGACCAATATGGCATGCCTCACCAATGGTGGTCATACCTTTGAGTATGGTACCCGGATACAATACCGTATCTGATCCAATGGTAACATCTGCCCCGATATATGTCGATGCCGGATCGATGATCGTGACACCGTTCAACATATGTCTCACCGCCAAACGTTCACGCATGAACGCTTCTGCTTGTGAAAGAGCAAGTCGATCATTAACTCCAATGGATTCCGCGATGTCATCTGACATGTAAGCTTCCACCACTTCTCCATCATTACGGAAAATGCCAACCACGTCAGTCAGATAATACTCTCCCTGAGCATTCTGGTTCGTCACTTTCTCCAGCGCAGCGAACAACTTGGCATTATCGAAGCAGTACGTACCTGTGTTGATTTCGTTCACAGCATCTTCCTGCTCCGTGCAATCCTTCTGTTCCACAATGCGCTGTACAGAACCATCTTCTCCGCGAATAACGCGGCCGTACCCTTTGGGTTTGTCCAGTTTAGCTGTTAGTACCGTTGCTGCTGCTCCACGACTCTCATGGAGCTTCATCAGTCCTTCCAGCGTCTCGCTGGTCACAAGTGGTGTATCTCCACAGACCACAATGGTCGACCCTGCTTCACTGCCGAGCAGAGATTTAACCTGCTTCACCGCATGTCCTGTTCCCAATTGTTCAGCCTGAAGCACGTACTCTGCTCTGGAACCCAAAAATGACTGCACCGCTTCGGCACCATGACCGACCACGACGACGCTGCGTTCAACGCCTGCGCGAAGAGCTGCATCCAGCACGTGACCCACCATTGGTTTACCGCATACGGGATGCAGTACCTTGTACAATTTCGATTTCATCCGTTTGCCTTGCCCTGCCGCAAGAACGATTGCCATTCTTTTCAAAATTTACGACCTCCTGTTCTGAAAAACCCATCGTTTGACCTTACCTGTATATATCCGATGAGTAACGTTCAGCCGGCTTTTGCCGGTCTTGTTCATCGCCTGCTGTCTCTGTAATCACGCGTAACAACGCGGACACCAACAAATCGTGACCTATATGTATACGCCGTGTACCTGCGAGCTTAACCGATTCCCATGATTCCTAAGATGCCGCCCTGTTACCAAGCGCACGCTGCGCTTTTTGTTCTTTCAACATTTTGCAACATTCAAGCCGCGAAAATGCTCTTCTGTGAATAAACTCAATACTGAATATATCTTATTCCGGTCAAAAAGAAAAGAGAGCCATAAGACATGGCTCTCTTTTCCTTCGAACCCCAATAATGTTCTCAGGCACCTTCTTCAATGACTTCTTCCTCAGTTGCTGCGCGATCATACTCAGTCAAAACAGCTGCTTGAATCTTCTCGCGAGTACCGGAAGAGATCGGGTGGGCGATATCACGGAATTCTCCGTCAGGAGTCCGCTTGCTCGGCATAGCAACAAACATTCCGTTATTGCCATCGATGACGCGAATGTCATGAACGACGAATTCGTTATCGATGGTAATGGATGCGATAGCCTTCATTCTCCCCTCAGAGTTAACACGGCGGAGTCTGACATCCGTAATTTGCATGTGTGTGTTCACCACCTTTTTCCATCAGAACTTGGTGTATAATTCCACACAGCCTATACGAACTCCTTCTTTTTATAACCACAAAAATGTCCTAATTTCAGGAATTTTTTTATTTAATACACAATTCGACAACGTTAGTGCCAGGTCGATGGAAAAGAACCTTTCCCGACATGTAATTCGTCATGATTCTACAGGTCAAAATAGTTGCCAGGCTTGACGGAAATGTGTCTGCTCTTCGCATCAACCGCCGTCAGCTTCGCCAGAGATATGTAATCCGTCAGCAGTCGTTCTTCCGAATCAACTGATCCAGATTCTACTAATACGCCTACCCCGGCTACCGTTGCATTAAACTCGGCCAATAGGTCGATCATCCCTTGGACGGTTCCTCCAGCTTTCATAAAATCATCTACAATGAGCACTCTGGAGTGCTCACGCATTGCCCTGCGAGATAGGGACATGGTATGTAGGCTTTTATGGGATCCGGATACATAATTGATACTTACGGCCGATCCTTCCGTAGCCTGATGGTCCCTGCGCACGAGCACTACAGGCAGGTTGAGCTGGGCTCCGGTCGCATAAGCAAGCGGAATTCCTTTAGTCTCGACCGTCATCACCACATCAATATCCTTATTGCCAAAGGCCGTTGCAAAAATCTTGCCGGCTTCATTCATCAATGCGGGCTGTCCAAGCAGGTCGGACATGTACAGGTATTCACCAGGCAGTATCCGATCGGACTGCGCGAGCTGGGTAGAAAGTCGTTCTGCAAAAGCCAGTGCCAGTTCTCTGGACACCTTTGGAATCCACTTTACTCCCCCGGCTGCTCCAGCCAGTGTATGCAGTTCTCCCGAACCACCTTCTTCGAATACTTCCTTGATAATCGCCAAATCTTCACTGATCGACGACTTCGCAGCTCCATAGCGTTCGGCAAATGTAGTCAACGGAATAACCGTATGCGGTCTAGACAATAAGTACTGCGTCATTTCAACCAGCCTTGCGCTTCGTTTTAATTTCTTCACAGAGATCCATCCTCACGATCACGGAAAACATCCAAATCCGAATAATTATTTAAAAATATACCACCTTTATACGTGTTTGTACATTATAAAAGCGAATTTTAAGTTAGCATACGTACGGCATATACTTCTTTACAGAAGCCTCGAAGTCCATTGTAGATCCGGGCAACCTTGGACTCCTTAGAGACCAGTCCAAACACAGTTGGACCGCTGCCTGACATTAATACTCCGTCTGCTCCAAGCCGAATCATGGCATCCTTCAGATGCTGAACTTCCGGATACAGCTTCAACGTTACGTCCTCAAGCACATTGCCCATCTGCCCGCATACTTCGGCAAAGGATTGGTTGCGAATGGCCTGCTCCATTTTGACAGCACTCGGATGACGAACAATCTTGTCGCTGCGGAAACGTCCATAGACGTCGGCTGTGGACACATTAATCGGCGGCTTGGCCAAGATCACCCAACATTGCGGGGGATTCGGCATCGGTGTCAGCTTCTCCCCACGGCCTGTGGCGAGTGCTGTTCCGCCTGTAATGCAGAAAGGCACATCCGAGCCCAGTTCAGCTCCAAGTTCCTGCAGCTCTTGATCCGGGATGTTGAGACGCCAAAGGCGATTCAATCCACGTAGCGTTGCTGCTGCATCACTGCTGCCACCAGCAAGTCCGGCGGCCACCGGTATTTTTTTGTCCAGATGAATATGAACTCCGGTTCTCACGTCATAACGATCTTTGATGAGCCTGGCTGCCTGAAAAGCCAAGTTCTTCTCATCCAGGGGGATATATCCCGCCTGACTGGAGATAAAGATCGTGTCACGAGGCAGCTCAGACATTTCCAATCGATCGGCAAGATCCACCATCGTCATGATCATCTCAACTTCGTGGAATCCATCTCTTCTTTTATGTAAAACGTCTAGCATCAAATTGATTTTAGCAGGCGCTTTTTCGTAAATTTTCAAGGCGTTCACCCGTCCTCACCTTTTCCCTAAGACAACTTAACATATTATATCAAAATGGGGCTGTCAAGTCATTTCTATTCCGCATCCATGGGGAAAAAGCGAGGTCATTCCTGCCGGATTGCCCCGCTCTCCAAACCGATTGAACCGGATTACGATTTGCGTGCCGCTTCTTCCGCAAGTTGAATGGCCCGTTTCACCATATTGCCCGCATCCTTCGCTTTGATTCCACCCCAACCTTCCTGCTGGACGGTATCATAGAACCCCAGGTCTTTTGCCAGTTCATTCTTGAGTTCATCCGACATTACACTTCTTCTTCTCCGACTCATGGTTCATCCTCCTCGAAATAGTTCATTCATGATAAGTCCATTCGTATCCGGGACTATTTGCCCCCAGGTCAAGGAAAATGCCTTGAACCTGTCCAAATAGTATGCCGCTTCTTCGCCAGACTCATTCCTGATCATATATGGCTTCAGATGAATCGAGCAGAATTTTTAAAAACAAAAAAAGCGACCTGCCCAAAGGGGCAGAATCGCCGTAAATCGATACTTACGTCTCCATGTAGGAGCTATGCGTCTGGCTGCCTGGATCAAATACCATGACTTCCACCGATTCCGTAAGTATATCAGCATAACTGTAGGATACTCGCTTGAAAGTTTCTTGCTCCTCATCAAGCTTGACAATAAAAACAGAAGGGTACGTTTCTTCCAATACACCCGTACGCTCAATGGTCTTACGGCGGCCACCATTAGCCCGCAGCATAATTTTCTGACCGATATGTGCATCGAGATTGCGTTTGATATCCAATAGCGTATTTTTAGCCATTGTCGACGACCACCTCTTTTCTTGTCCATTATACCGGATTTTACAGTCATTGTCAAATCAAAACTAATTATTATATCAGTATCAAAAAGTTGTTGTCAATGAATTTTTTTGCAAACAAAAAAAGCCCCTAAATGGGACTTTCTTCTGCCATCTTCAGACGGCTGATGGATTCACTTTTAACGTGGATAAATCGTTCAACCCGGGCAGACCTACCCGATAACTTCCCCGTGTCTCTACGCCGCCCACACCCTGGCTACCACTAATCGTGTTATGCAAAATGTCATTCATGTTCACCGTTTCCCTCACCGACGTGAAGGCTGCCTTGGCTGCCACATAGACTGGGTCCAGGGCATGAATGAGAATTCGGCCTGGTGAACTGGCAAAGTTCGCTCCAGCCCGCAGCAAGGCCTCAAAATGGGACTGACACGCGCCAGCTACAATCGTGAGCGCATCGAGATGACGTTCATATTGCCTAGCCACCTGAATAGCTGATACGAAGTTTTGCGAATTCTTGTAGCTTCCCAGACTATATAAGTCATAGGGCTGACGGGTCTTAAGTACCCCATCATGGCCAGTAATGACGACGATATCCGGACGCACTTTGGGCAGCAGACGATATAAAGTATCCGCCATGGCAGACTCGTGAACATATTGCCCCTCTGCAGGAACACGTAGCTGCTCATAAAGGTTCATGCTTTTTTTTAGATAATTGGGATCGCCATCCAAGTGCAGCACTTTGCCTGGCATCTCGAAATAAGCCGGGTCTTGTTGAACAGACCATTCCTGAACTATACCTTCACGATTACGCTCGGCCTGTTCCATTCGATTCTGCTGCAGGCGTGAGAGCGTCTGATGTGCCTTCACATGGGCCTGCCTAGTCTTAGCACTCTGCGGTTCATAAGGAACCTGTATCAAATCGGCCACAGGGGAATCGGCTAACAGCCGGAACTCGGTCCCTTTAATAATGGCACCGTCCGACTGGAGGCCTTCCACCCGGAAAGTCACATCTCCACCGTATGACTTTCGAACGACCAAGTCTCCGATATTCATCAACATAATCACCTCTACCCCATCGTATGGGCAGAAACCCGGATTGGTTCATCCGAATTTTACAGAGCTGCGCGTACCCCGGCTTCCCACATTACGGTACTGAGTGTGGCATATTCCTGCAGACTCAAAGTTTCCCCTCGTCTCGAAGGCTGAATGCCGGCCTGCTCCAACAGCTGATCAGCCTGTTCTCTGTTCTCCTTCGTGAAGAAACGAGCTTTCAGATTATTAGAGATGGTTTTTCTACGCTGCGCGAAGGAAGCCTGTACCACCTCGAAGAAATGTGCCTCGTCGGGAACTTCAACCGGTGGTTGTTCTCTCACCTTTAACTTGATTACAGCCGATTCCACATTAGGCTGCGGAATAAATACTGTGGGCGGAACAATACAGACCAATTCCGGCATACTGTAGTACTGAACCGCAATGCTCAGACTGCCATAGTCCTTTGATCCTGGTGCAGCTGCCATGCGTTCGGCCACTTCCTTCTGGATCATGACCACAATGCTGTCTACTGGCAGCTTCTCTTCGAGCAGCTTCATCATGATTGGCGTCGTTACATAGTAAGGCAGATTGGCCACAACACTCACTTTATCTACCGTGCCAAAATCGGTGCGGAACAACTCAGCTAGATCCAGCTTCAGCACATCCCCGTGATGCACACGAACGTTCGGATAAGGCTGCATCACTTCACCCAGAATCGGGATCAATCTCTGATCAATCTCTACAGCCGTTACAGGACCGGCTACCCGAGCCAGACGTTCTGTGAGTGCGCCAATACCTGGTCCGATCTCAAGTGCGCCCTTGGACTCGTCCAGATCAGCTGCATTTACAATTTTGTTCAATATATTTTGATCGATCAGAAAGTTCTGACCCAGGCTCTTCTTGAATGAAAATCCGTGTCTTTGAATAATTTCTTTGGTTCGTTTGGGTGTTGCAATCTCTACGGTTTCTTCCATGCCTTTCATACGCTCACAATCCTTCACGTTCAATTTGCGATAATGCTTCGGAGAACTCTTCCCGGGTAATCTGGAATACACTCAACCGCTTGTGAAACTGCTTGCCGTTGCAATAACCAATGCCCAGCAAATTGCCCATCTCCATACGACGTGCAGCGGCTTGTGGGTGCACAATCAGTCCCGCCGCAATCAGATCCTCCCAATCGATCAGACTTGGTGCGCCTTCATAAGACGTGTGTACACGTGCTAATGCATGACGAATCGCCTCCGGTGAGGCGTTCTCCACTCCGATGTCGCCTTTCCTCGTAGCATCCGCCTCAGGGATGAAAGCATGCTTGCAACCAGGTACTTTATTGGCGATGATTTTACGAATACGTTCACCTGCATGATCCGGGTCTGTCAGTACGATGACACCACGCCTCTCTTGAGCAAGTGCAATCCGCTTTAGAATGCGCTGGTTGATGGCCGACCCACCGGTCTCGATCGTATCTGCCTGAACTGCACGTCGAATGGCTACAGTGTCGTCACGACCTTCTACCACGATCACTTCTTTTATCATGTTCCATTTCTTCCTTTCTAACGCAAAAAGAAGAGGAATATCCTCTTCTCTGCCAAACGGCGGGGGAGACTGAATTCAGACCCCTCCGCCGCATATTCCGCATGAATCATTCATGCTTATATTTTATAGCATTCCCATTTCAAAGTAAAACGATTTTAGTTCGCTTCCGGCTTCACCGGACCAATCACATATACCGTCTTGCCTTTCTTCCGTCCGAAGTTCAGGGCATGCTTCACACTATCATAATACACATCAATTTTGTTGCCTTTAATGGCACCACCTGTATCTTCCGCACGACGGAAGCCAAGGCCCTCGATATACACCCACCAGCCAATCGGAATGATTTTGGGATCAACCGCAATGGTACGTCCCTCAGTTACCCGAGTACCTGATGCTGTTTTTGTGCCGATACCGGGTTCTTCAGAAGAGTATGCCGTCATGGATACATTTTTCAAAACTTTTGAATATTTAAAAGAACTGCCTGAGACGGTAATTA
Source organism: Paenibacillus sp. GL_099_B (assembly GCF_057835695.1). Taxonomy (NCBI): domain Bacteria; kingdom Bacillati; phylum Bacillota; class Bacilli; order Caryophanales; family Paenibacillaceae; genus Paenibacillus; species Paenibacillus sp. GL_099_B. The sequence goes on along the minus strand of NZ_CM174430.1, from coordinate 34,097 downwards.
CTTTGCTGCCCGAGGCAGCGGTTTTCTTCGAGTTCGTAGTTGTTGCTGTTTTTGTCGTGGAAGTCTGCGCCGATACCGTCTGAATCACTGGCTCTTTCACAACAGGTTTGGCTTTAGTACCAACGGCGATAACTTTATCGACGCGATTCGTTGCGACCGATTTACCCACCATTTTTTTGGAGACCAATTCTCCATCCTGGAACACCTTTTCAATATGCTGTACAAGTGTGCCTTCTTTACCGCTCACAACGACACGATTGTCGCCTTTGTACAAGCTAGGATCAGCCGTTTTGATCACTTTATAAGCAATCGGCTGTTCCACTTCCACCGTACGCTTTGTCACCCGCACTACACGGATTTTCATATCCGCTTCAATAGTGGTTCCAAGCGCCGGATACACTTTGTCTTCACTTGCAATCTGAATACCTGATTTTTTAATCGCATCTTTTACCGATGAATCGGTTGTATACAGAGTCTTGGTGTCTCCGTCTGCCGTAATATTAACTGGAACGGCCCGCTCAATAACGATGCGGTCTCCATCTGTGATCGCCCCATTCAAGGGCATGGATACCTGATCGTGAGGGCTGACTGTGATTGACTGCTCCTCCAGCATTTCCTGAAGCATTCCTGTACGAGTCTCTACCGCTTGAGCTTTGCCATCAATAACCAGTGAAATTTGTTTCCCGGCCTGACCGTAAACGACTAACAAGATCATGATTGTAAGCGCAATTGAGAAAATCGCGATCAATGCCATTTGACGCAAGTTCTCATGCTTCCACCGCAACGCGAAAGACTTACTGGATGATCGTGACTCATGGGTCTCTTCTGGTTGGAATGTGCCCACTTCTCCGTCCTCCTTCATAGCCTCGCCGTCTAAAGTAATGCATGATGTCTTTGACGCGACTATACCAAATTTTCTACAGAACACAGATCGGACCAACATAATCCGGTTCTGCACCATGAATCAATCTTCGCAACATGATGTCATCCTCCTGAATACTTACCGTATGATGACAGTATTTCTTTTATTCAAAAACAAAAAAGCCAAAGAAAGAGTTTAAGAGGAACTCTTTCGCGGCTTCCGAATGATTCTGAATATCGGAAATTCATGCACGAGGTTGCCTCTCTTTTTCCGCTTGCGAGGTTAGCTGTCGGGTTCGGGCGAAAGAGAGCCGCCCTATCTCCGGTCATCCGCTCATGGCGGACGCCCTTGAATTCACCCCGAGACCCAAAGAAGAAATCAAATACGGCTTCGCAGATTCATACGCTGCTTTTGGGTCAGCGCATGTTGCGCATCGGCTGCAAACACCGATGTTTAAGCCCTATTGGTTCCCCCGCTCTCCGTTAACGGAGACTCAGCGAGACTGATTCATGAAAGTAATGTTGTTTCATCGGAAAGTGTCCCTTTGTTCATCCCCCGAACATCTGTCCAATTTTCCGCACAACAATTCACTGAAAAGATGATATCCTGTTTCTATGCATGTTGTAAAGCGTTGTTCAAGTACGTTTTTCTAAATATTTGGTTAAAATATTGTAATATTCTTGATTTATTTGGATCAAAAAGCAAATTAACTCCGCCTAACTCACTTTTTCACCTGTTTTGCTCGATATTTTAACGAATCCCAAATCGTTCCATGGCATTTTTGGTCGTTATTGTTGCAATTTCCTCTACCGAAATGCCTTTAATTTCCGCAGCTGCTTCTGCAACCAGACGTACATGCGCTGTCTCATTTCGTTTTCCACGATAAGGGTGCGGTGTCAAATAAGGAGCGTCCGTTTCGATGAAAAATCGGTCCATAGGAACCTTCTCAAGAACCTCTTTGGGCTGCTTCGCATTTTTGAACGTGATTGGCCCTCCGAAGGAAAGATGAAAGCCCAAATCCAGGCACATTTTCGCTGTTTCCCAGCTGCCAGAGAAGGAATGCATAACACCGCCTACTTCCCCAGCCTTCTCTTCACGCAGAATCTTTACAATATCCTCATGCGCATCCCGGTTGTGAATGACAATTGGCATATTTAACTCACGGGCAAGACCAATCTGTTGTCGTAATACGCGATGTTGAACCTCTTTCGGTGAAGTGTCCCAGTAATAGTCTAGACCAATTTCACCAATGGCTACCACTTTTTCATGCTTGCATAAAGATGCAATCCATTCCAGATCACCCTCCTGCATTGTGATTGCATCCACTGGGTGCCAACCTACCGCAGCATATATAAAATCATAGGTTTCAGCCAGCTTCATCGTGGATGGAATGGTCTCCCGGTTAAAGCCCACGTTTATCATACGACCAACGCCAGCATCCACGGCACGCTGAATCATTTCCTCGCGGTCCTCGTCGAATTGTGGTGCATCCAGGTGTGTATGTGTGTCGAACAACATCATGCTGTATTTCTCCCTTCATGTCGAATAAACGACTATCTCTTTTTTAATCCATCCTGCACATCTTAACCAGAACATAAATATTACTAAATTGGATCATGTTTTTTATATTTCGTTCCATTAGTTTATTGAACACAACATGTAGAACGAACAAGTTCCTTCATATCTATATGTGCTTATTTTTAGCAACTCAGTTTGTATTCTAATTGCTCAGATTACAAAATTATGTCGATCTACATGTACTCTCCATTAAAGCAGATTACTGTATCATGAAAAATAGCTCTTTTCGAAAGCTTTTTTGCATCATGATTTTTGAACAGCATTGCACATCATTTAATGTGAGAAATAGGGGCGTATATGGGACGGTAATACATGAACAATTGCATCCACCTTATTTTGCGGATAATACAAATGATGCTTTCCACGATGAAGACCACTAATTGAACGGACAATGTCGGACACCTCTGACAACTCATGTAACTTGTCTTGTCGATCAAGCAGCAAAATCTGCTTGTCCGTGGATTCATCCGGACGAAACACATCATACGGATTATCCGTTGGAAAATCAATTTCTAGATCATACTCGGGATTGAGACCGGCTACAGTGAAGGCTTCCCGAATCTCTTCAATCATGTTTACGTCGATCTGTTCAATCTCTACATACTTATATAATTTGCGATCTATAAATCGTTCGCATAACTCACTTAGAACAGCATCGTCCTCTTTGCGCCACTGCATAAATGCCGTCTGAATCAAAGCTTCGTCCAGTTGCAAATATTCATCCACCGATAGATCTCCATTGAATAACTGGGGCAGTGGATCAATCATGAAGCGGAATTGAAAACCTTGCTGTATGAGACTTTTTGCCCGCTTAAATATTTGCCGCAATATAATTTCCGAACTCCGGGTAACCGGATGAAAGTAAATTTGCCAGTACATCTGGTACCTGGACATCAAGTAATCCTCCACGGCGTGCATGCCCGACTCCTTGACCACAATTCGTCCGTGATATGGACGCAGCATACGCAGGATACGGTCAAGGTCAATCGTCCCATAATTTACACCTGTAAAGTAGGCATCCCGAAGCAAGTAATCCATGCGGTCCGCATCGAGCGGACTGGTAACCAAATTAACAACAATAGGTTGCTCATACGTTTTTTGAATAACAGAAGCCACCTTCTCGGGAAAATCAGGAGCATACCGTCTTAAGATCGCCCCTACTTCGGTATCACCTGTAATGATCCGACAAGTCCAATCCTCATGATTCATATTGAAAGCTTCTTCTATAGAGTGAGAGAATGGCCCATGTCCAAGATCATGGAGCAATGCTGCGCAAAGGGCTACCGTCTTTTCCTCCTTTGGCCAATCTGAATAGTGACTTCTTTCGAATTGGGAAATAATCTTACGCGTAATTTCGTAGACGCCCAAGGAATGTGAGAAGCGGCTGTGCTCTGCACCATGGAAAGTAAGAAACGATGTTCCCAATTGACGGATTCGGCGTAAACGTTGAAACTCGGGCGTGTTGATCAACTGCCATATAATCGGATCTTGCACATGGATATAATTATGTACCGGATCTTTAAACACCTTTTCTTCCGTTAAACGCTGTTCCATGTCTCTTCACTCCTTTAAATATCGTTTGTATTTGTCGCTTTCCAGTATAATACTACCAAAGATTCGACACGATTTGACGAATCTTGTCGAATAAGGTAGTTTTGTCGTTTTCCAAATCGACAAAGCTGACATTGATGTTTAAATACGAAAAATGGCTTCCAATCCCTTACCCCTCGTAATCTTATCAAAAACAGCCTTTATTTTAAGCTAATTTTAAGGTTGACTGTTTTGGGAATCGTTGGTATGATGAGTATCATAAAACATAAAATAATGTCGAATAATGACAATGATCGTTAGCTGAGAGGAGCACTGATTATAATGATGAAATCAACAGGTATTGTAAGAAAAGTGGATGAACTGGGACGGGTAGTTATTCCAATCGAATTGCGCCGTACGCTTGGTATTGGTGAAAAAGATGCTCTTGAGATCTATGTTGACGGCGAGCGCATCATGTTAAAAAAATACGAACCAGCTTGTATCTTCTGTGGCAATGCAGAGAACGTTACTTATTTCAAAGGTAAAATTGTTTGTAACGAATGTATTTCCGAAATCCCTGCACCTGTGACAAAATAAGAAGTATCAGGTATAATGGTCTTATTAAATTGTTATTTCTAACCTTTTTATATTCCTTGATCGCCTTCCCGGTGTGAACCCCACCGCTGGAAGGTATTTTTTTGCTTTATTATTGGTTTTCATTACCCAAAAAATCGAGCTACGAGTCTGTTTAACTCCAAAAAGAAGAGCGGTGACGTTCGTAATATATTTTTTTGCCCGCTCTGCTCGTTTTCATATTCCATTAAGGTTGGATCTAAGGTCCCTTTAAGTTTATGTTCCCTATTCCAGCATATTTTTGTTGATTCGTTATTAGATTAAAGCGTTATATACATCTCGTTTCGTCAAACCCCGATCCGTTGCCGTTTTCTTCATCGCATCTTTACGACTAAGTCCTTCATTCTCATAATGGCTCACATGATCCTCCAAAGACAGCAGTTGCCACCAAGCTTCCCGCTCCGCCCTACGCTCCTCTTCCCTGATACCTTCTACAAGCAAACAATATTCCCCAAGTGGCGGATGTTCCTCAAGCCATTCTATGCACTCTTGGATACTGCCTCTTGCGAACTCCTCATGACGTTTCGTCAGCTCACGCGCCAGTACGATCGACCGATCACCCAGAATCTCTTCGAGATAGGCCAAAGTTTTGCGAATACGGTGAGGGGACTCATAAAATAGCAACGTACCGTTGGACTCATTAAAAGCTTCCATCACTTTTCGCATGTCTTTTTTCTCCCGCGGCAAAAAACCGCCGAATGTGAAACGCTCCGTCGGTAAACCGGATACGATCAGAGCTGATAACGCGGCATTGGCTCCAGGGATGGGAATGACCGTAATTCCGGCATCAAGCGCAAGTTTTACAAGATCGGAACCAGGGTCCGAAATGGCCGGCAGACCGGCATCACTGACGAGTGCCAAATTTTTTCCTTCTATTATATAGCGTATTAGTTCAGGCCCACTGGCTGCCTTATTATGCTCATGGTAACTGAACAACATCGATGGTGTAATTTCAAAATGGGTAAGCAGCTTTCGGGTCTGACGAGTGTCCTCCGCTGCAATGATGTCACAGCTCTGCAATGTTTTAATTGCTCGAAATGTCATATCGCCCAGATTACCGATTGGTGTTCCTACCAAATATAGTTTACCGGCATCATCCAACTGCTCCGCGTAGCTCTTCTGAATATGCAATGTCATCTATAACCCTTCTTCCGTTGTACGTTGTGCATGCTGTGCACCGTAATATATGTCCATGATTTCTTCGCAGTATTTCCCCTCTTCATTGTAGACAATCAGTGGTGGAAGCATGCGTACCTCCGGTTTCCCATCCTTGAGTGCTTCAATCAACACCATATTGGCTTCCAAATGAGCACGGGGATGTACCATCCGAATTCGCTTCGGTTCAAGTTTGTACTCACGCATCAGAGAGATGATCTCTCCTAGACGCTGCGGGCGATGAACCATGGATACTTTACCGCCATTGCGCACCAGTCGATTGCAGGCCTGAATGACTTCCTCCAGCGTACACCCGATTTCATGGCGTGCCATTGCCTGATGAGTGTTCATCTTGAGATCACTTCCATTCAAGGGCATATACGGAGGATTAACCGTTATAGCATCGTATGCAGCATGGCCCGTTTCCTTCACGAGTTCACGCAAATCACCTTCATGAATCGTAATGGATTCTTCCAATGCATTCAGCTGAACGCTGCGACGTGCCATATCCGCCAATCGTGGCTGAATTTCAATGCCTTCCAGACGCGCCTGCGTTCGTGTGGTTAACAAAATGGGAACAACCCCATTGCCTGTACACAAATCAAGCACACGACCACGTTTCGGTACTGAAGCAAATCGGGCCAACAATACGGCATCCATCGAAAAACTAAACACTTCATCACTTTGAATAATCTTCAAATCATGAGAGAGCAAATCGTCGATTCGCTCCGAATCTTGCAATTTTACTGATATTTCTGTCATATGATACACTCATCCTCCGGTACTCTATATCTCAGACAAGGTTCTTAACCTTGAAAAAAAACCGTAGGGGATCCCTACGGCCACTTCATTTATTCAAAAAAGACAGGCAGAACAGACAATCGCCTTCCGTCCGCAAATGTCCATAATAGACATTGCAGATATGGAATCCTTCGTGATACAACCGAGCCAGATTATCATACCCTTCACCTACAACATCTTCACCAGTAGCTGGACCCGCAGGCCTTGCTACCGGAGCGAGCGCCGATGCGATGGGCAAATCTGCCGGGGCCTCACGCTTCAGCAGTTTGCGTAACTGCTCATTCTCGATGGTAAGCCGCTGATTATCTTCAAGCAGCTCTTTAACAATCATTTTTAACTCTCCTAAATCACTGTGCAACTGACCCAATTGGGTTTCCATTTCATGAATGTGCGTAAACAGATTTTTCTTTTCCAAGTTTCCACCCCGAAGCAACCTTTATGGTTTACTTGATAACGACGTCATCCAGCGGAAGTTCTTTGACTTTACTGATGTCGAACAGTTGAACATGGACTGTGCGATTACCGGCATTGATGCCGACAACTTTTCCTTCACCCAAAGAGGTGACGACCAACTTGCCTACAGCCGGCAATTCTTCTCTCACACTTTCATAGTTATCATGCTCAAATTTCAGACAACACATGAGTCTTCCGCACAACCCGGAAATTTTCGTCGGATTCAGTGACAGGCTCTGATCTTTAGCCATCTTGATTGATACCGGCTCAAAGTCTCCCAGCCAGGAAGAACAACATAATACTCGGCCGCAAGGTCCGATTCCTCCAAGCATCTTTGCTTCATCACGTACACCGATCTGTCTCAGTTCGATCCGTGTCCGGAAAATGCTTGCCAGATCCTTGACCAGCTCCCGGAAATCCACTCTTCCTTCAGCTGTAAAATAAAAAATAATTTTATTGCGATCAAACGTAAATTCCACATCGACCAGCTTCATTTTGAGGCCGTGGTCTTTGATTTTATTTAAACAAGTACCGAATGCTTCTTTTGCTGCACGCTTGTTCTCATCTACGACACGGGCATCTGTCTCGCCCGCCACCCGGATGACCTTTTTGAGCGGCAACACCACATCAGACTCGCCCACTTCTTTCTTGCCAACGACAACCTTACCGTACTCTACCCCCCGCGCTGTCTCCACGATAACGCAGTTTTCTTTTTCAATGGGAAGGTCCAGGGGATCGAAGTAATAAATTTTGCCCGCTTTTTTGAAACGGACACCCACTACACTATACAAAAAATTAACCCCCTCGTAAGCCAATCCCACTTCGTCTGAAGCCCTGTCTTCTTAGGGAACCCGCCGAAGTTATAACCGTTTGCATATGATTGGAACAAAATCTGTCCTCTCCCAGTCTTATGCCAAACCGATCAAAAATTGCTCCAGACAAAGCTGGCCATTGACATTGAAACGCAATTTTTTTCTGCATGCTGCGGCCATATCCATGTAGGAAACCCACTGCTCGGTGCTGCGGGTATGGGCCAACTGAGACAGCATGTCCAACTGATCTATAAAAACGATATGTTCATGCCTACCATACTGGACATACAGCATATCCCTGAACCATAAATGGAACAGGCTAAGCATCGTATCCAGGTGTTCTGAGAGTCCGGTTTTAAAAAGCTTCTGCTGTGCAGAGATCAATGATGTACTTCCTCTACCCAGGGACTCCTTCCCTAATTGTAACATTACGTTTCTAATTTCTGCAAACCAATTCTGCTGGAGAATTTCTCTACATGCTTCCAGTCCTGACGCTAAATGGACGGCAGAGCGAGCCAGATTGGCAGGGTGCCCTTCCACAATCAGCGATTGCAGCATCTCTTCCGGATTCAGTGCACTGAAAGGAACCAATTGAGAGCGTGAACGAATGGTGGGCAGCATCGCCTGTCCATTATCCGTAATCAAAATGCCTACCGCGGGCACCTGAGGTTCTTCCAGAAACTTCAGCAAGCTGTTGGCCGCTTGGACAGTCATCTTCTCGGCCTGTTCGATAATATATACTTTGGGATGCCCCGCCTCTGAACGATATGAAAAGATACGCTGCAAATCCCGAATTTGATCAATTTTAATGTTATTTCCATCCGGTGCAAGCATGGTTAGATCAGGATGATTTCCATGTTCCACCTTACGACATTCAAGACACTGTCCGCAGGCATCATCTTCAAGCTCTGTACAGAATATTGCTTTGGCAAATGTGATCGCCGCCTGCAATTGTCCACTGCCGGATGGTCCGCTAAACAAATAGGCATGACTTATGGCATGACGTCTCAAACTGCTCTGTAACATCTGCTTGGCTGCCTGCTGACCCATAATTTGTTGAAAGGACATACTTCCTCCTCAGAAGCTTAAATTAATAAGCATTCCCCGAATTTCTCCTACTTGCTGTAATAACGTAATCTTGCCTTCCTCTGTTTCTAAAAGCTCATCAGCCATAGATAATAAGGCAGAGTCTATCTCATCAATTAACTTGTAACGCTTCCCTCTTCCCCGACGATCCCATCCTCGAGTCTCTTTCATAGATACACCGCGACGGACCGTTTCCTCCAGAAACCTCTTTACAAGCTGCTTGTATGCTTTCAATTCTCGAATTGTCATGGAACGAGACAAACGGTCACCCTGCATCTGTATCTCACTTAATCGGCGGGTAAGTTCAGCCTGTGATGCCCGTTCACCCTGGTGATTCATCATATCAGAGAAATTTTTGGATTGAACCGGTTTGGAGCCGGAATCGGAAGAACTGAGTCCACTCTGCATCGGTCGGAATCCAGGGTTGATTTTCATGGAAACGCCTGCTTTCTATCTTAGTAGGCCAATCGCCCATCAGCACAGTGCGCGTTGCGCCTGTGCGTGGAGGAGACCTTATATATGTGCTACATCATACTCTATATATAATAGTAGTTAAATATCACCATATGGATCTATTCGTTGTTAGTCAACCTCTGTCCGAAATAAGATCTTTCCCTGATCGAAAAGTTTTTTCCGGACAGAGAACGCGATTCTTGATTACAAGAAGGACGCTCAATTTTATTTATAATGGCATCATTAAAAGTGTTCGAATCGATCTACCGGAAGAACAAACACGGTAGCTCCGCCTACTTGAACTTCGACAGGTAGCGGCAGGTAAGAGTCGGTTGTTCCGCTCATCGGAGTGACCGGAGTCACGAGCTGTTCACGAACCTTACAGCTGCTGCGAATGACGTTCATTACGGACTCGACCTGACCATCATCGACACCGATCATAAACGTCGTGTTGCCTGCCTTCAAAAATCCACCGGTACTGGCCAATTTCGTAGCCCGAAAATTTGCTTTGACCAATGCGCTGGATAATCGGTTGCTGTCTTTATCCTGTATAATCGCAACAATCAGTTTCATCCTGCATAACCTCCTTCAGATAATAAGCACCTTATGAAATGCCCTGTCTATATATTAGACAATTACTCGTCAAAATCCTTCAAAATCCCTGTCTCAAGCGACAAAATCATTGCTGCCAAGACCTCTTCTTGCTTTTGAGAAGCATCGATGACCTTGATCCTGTCAGGAAACTGTTCCTTCAACAAAAAATAGCCTTCACGCACTTTGCGGTGGAACTCCAGACTTTCGAGATCAAGACGGTTAACTTCACGTCCATCGTGGGCATCAATGCGGGCGAGTCCTGCTTCCGGCTCGATATCCAGATAGAGTGTGACATCTGGCATCAGTTCACCTATTGCAAACCGATTAATGGCCCAAACATTCTCTACGCCAAGACCACGAGCGTATCCTTGATAGGCCAGACTGCTGTCGACAAATCGGTCACAGATAACTGTCTTCCCTGCCTTCAATGCAGGCTCCACCTTCTCCGCCAGATGCTGGCTTCGTGCAGCTGCATAGAGCAGCGCTTCGGTTCGTGCATCCATTACCGTATGAAGAGGATTGAGGATGATGGCACGTATTTTCTCCGCAATTTCAATCCCGCCAGGTTCCCGAGTAACTACATATGGTATACCCTGTTCTTCAAAGTAAGAACCTAGCTCACTGATCATCGTTGTTTTGCCGGACCCTTCTCCCCCTTCCAACGTAATGAATTTACCTCTGCCCTGCATATGCTTCCCTGCTTTCTATATCGATAATTGCTCCTAATTGTGCTGCGATAATTTATGCCCTCGATCCTCTCTTACTCCAGACTATGAAATAGCCCGCCTAGAGGTGTATATTCATCACTAACGGATTAGGTTGGTTCGAGTATGGTACGAGCTTCTTTCTATAATACCATACATGATCTCGCGTTAGCGGCCAGCTATTCTCCAATATTTCCGATAAGGCACCTGGCCTGATCAGCCGTAAATCATCCATACCCATAGAGGGAGCATGACAGAGCCGGCAATAGCACTGACAATCATGGATACGGAACTCAGCGCTACCGCATTCTCTCCATACTCAAAGGATCTTGCCATACCCAGTGCATGGGAAGCCGAGCCGAGTCCGATCCCATACGCATTTTTGCTGTTTACTCTGGCCCATTTTAAAATCATGGGTCCCAATAATATCCCCGAAAATCCAGCTATCATCACAAATAACGAAGTGAAGGATGAATTTCCTCCCACCTGATCAGCTAGTTGAATGGCAACGGGTGTCGTAATGGATTTAGGCAATAATGCGATAACGATATCTTGCGGATAACCCAGCAGCAGTGATATGGCAGCCCCTGTGGACATGCCAACGATGCTCCCACCTAAGGTCCCCCCCAATATCGGGATAATATTCCGTTTCAGTACATCACGGTGTTTCGCCAAAGGGAATGCCAGGGAAACTACAGCCGGCCCCAATAATTCCTGTATCCATTTGCCACCAAGCATGTACGTATCGAGCTTAATACCGGAAATGAGCAGAATCAGTACGATTACAGTCGTTGCCGTCAATACGGGCATAAGAATCGGCCACTTCAACCTTCTATATAAATGAGTCGCCGGAATATATATAGCCACGGTCAGGGCAATCATTCCGATTCCGAGGATGAATGCGAGCATGGGATCGCCTCCTTCTTGCCTTGATGCGTCGATCTCCACGCCATGAGCCATTCACTGATTTTCGCAGACAACAGACAGGTAACCAATGTACTAACGATCAACCCCAGAACAAGCAGCACGGTATTGGCTCTAAAAAAATCAAAATGATTGATAATGCCCACCGTGGGAGGGATAAATAATAATTGCAAGTTCGATTGAAGCCAGGATGACCCTTCTTCGCCCCAGCTTATTCTGATCCATCCCAGTTGAATGACGATGAATAAAAGCAGCATCCCGACAATACTTCCTGTTAACGGCAGATGCAGTACAGCCTGAATCAGGTTTCCTATCCAATAAAAACCGTACATCAGTATGACTTGCAGGACTATTCCCGTATATTTTTTTAGCGGAATATCCAAAGTTTGTTCCCTTCTTTCTTATGTCCAGACAACAATGATGTCCTAACTTGTTTGAGCATTTTGCATAAATCCAAAGAGCGTCTTCTAAACTCAATTATTCCCTGATGATTTTCAATGATTGCAGCGAAGTATCCGATACACCATGAAACCTTGCTCCTTCATCTCTCAGTAGCTTAATACGTGCAACCATGGACGCACTTATTCGCTCACCAGCGTACACAAGAGGTATGCCGGGCGGATACGGAATGACCATTTCCGCAGAGCGAAGACCTACACACTTATCAATGGATACCTCTGTCGTATCCTCCTCCATAATCGGCTGCAACGTAAACGGGATGGGCTCCGAGAAAGGAGTTCCTTCTTGAAAATTGTTCCACGTGGAAATATAATTTTCAGAATCTTTTGTAAAACGCTGTGATTGCTCACCAAGAGATTGGCTCTGCTCCTGTTCAAGGCTGATTTGCCGTAAAGCCTGCAATAGGTGCTCGGCATCGCGCAGCGTTGAGCCCAGACTGAAGAGCAGGACGACGTATCGTTCGTCGCTCATCTCGGGCACGCAGCCGCACGCTTCCAGCTGCTGCTGCAGCCCATAACCGCTCAGCACCCCTGTGCCGTCATAAATGACGGCCTTGAACGGGTCCTGAGCGGTGTAACCCGCGGCTGAAGGCAACTCCGCCGCGGGCACTGCTTCTGGCCGCCCCGGTGCACCGGCGGCCTCGGACTTACCGCCAGCTGCCGGCTTCGCCCCGGCTGGCGGCTCTTGCTGCAGCAGCTGCCCCGGCTGCAGCAACTGAAAGCGCGGCAGCTCCGCAAGGCCGCGCTTAAAGGCGTCCACGGCGGCAAGCCCCGCCGTGAAGGCATTCGCGCCCTGCATATGCAGCAGGCGGCGCGCCAGATCAAGCGAAGCCATCACTGGGTACGATGGGCTTGAGCTTTGCACCATGGCCAGACGCTGACGCAGCAAGGACCGGTTTAACCGTGGTCCTTGAACGTGTAGCATGGCTCCCATGGTGAAAGCAGACAGCATCTTGTGGGTCGACTGCACCACACCGTCTGCTCCGCAGGACAGTGCAGAGGCTGGCAGCTCCGGATGCTGCCCATAATGCGCGCCATGCGCTTCATCCACGAGCAGCGGCATGCCTGCCTCATGGCACACCTCAGCGATGGGCTTCAGATCAGCGCCCATGCCATAATAATTGGGCAAAGTCACAAGTACTCCCTTTGCCTCAGGATATGCTAGGACAGCGGCCTGCACCGTCTCAAGCGACGGCATCACCGCAAGTCCACTCGCTGAATCGACCCATGGCTCCAGGAATACAGCCCTTGCGCCTGCCAGCATCAACCCGTGAATGACTGACTTGTGCACATTACGCTGTACCAGTACAAGACTATTAGGTTCATTACATACGGTCAGCAGCAAAGACAAATTACCAGACGTACTGCCTCCGACAAGGAAGAAGCTCTCCTCTGCTCCAAAACAATCCGCTGCCAACTGCTGTGCCTCCAATATGACCCCCTCAGGATGATGCAAGTCGTCCGTCCCTGAGATTTCCGTCACATCCATCCGCATCATCTCCAGAAACGCACTCACCGGTACAACATCTGCTGCAGATCCGTCAGTACTATTCCCTCCATGAACCATCAGACCGCCAATTTCAATGCCATACCCTTGTTCCTCAGCTTGTCTGAAGCTCTCTTCCCCATCAGTTACTGTCCGTCCCAGACTTTGTTTTCCCTTTGCCTCACCCTCATTACGGTGAATTTCACCAACTTCTCCATCTGACTGCTGCTGGTCCGCTTGCTCCAGTAACCCGCGATAGACTTGTCCATTCTTGTGCCCAGGTACATGAAAAGAACGCTGCCCTGAATCACGATACGAAAGCAACGCCTCATATAAAGGTGCGGTATTTGATTTATGCTCCATTGAATAATCATCCTGTACATTCATAAATTTTGATATTGTTCGTACCAATGCTCTCTCTATAACAACAGAGCTCTCCACGCATGTTTCTATCCTACGATCTGCTGTATTCAAAACGTGTAGGTAAAGCACTTCTCCTTTCATTATATCAGGAATTGTCCAGCCCCCGTGCAAACCACCGTTTCCACCAATGCAGCATCATCATATCCAGTCACCCCATGGGTGCTTATCATGTCCATTTTCCCCTTCTTATTTACGGGATAGAAACAGAAAAAGGCCCCTAGGGCCTCTATGCACATCGATACAAATCAATGTGATGTATCACTAATATGATTTAACGCTCTTTATGCGTTCTTTTGCACCCAAATCTGCTTCATCTGATGAATAAAATAATTGTACTTGGCATCCTGTGCATCCGTATGAACCATTTCTGCTTCGCAAGCGTCACATATAAATTCAGATACAATAAAAATGCCTTCTTTTTTGGTCTGTTCGCAGATAATGCATGTGTGTTCGGCGTGTCCTTCCATCAACCATCCCACCTTGTTTTACGTATTACTATCAGTATTGCACAGTTTCTATTATTTTAAACCTTTTCATAGTGCTTTCTTTCTATAAAATATATATATTCGCCTACCCCTCTATGGGTGTCTGTACCGAAAACAAACATAAGAAAAATGCCATTCGTTCTATACTTCAGCGAGACAGCCTGCATTTGTTACCCATTCTCCTTACCTTATAACGTAGCTAAAACCTCGCAGACCTGCAATTTCTTCTATTATATGAAAACCATGAATGGACAGCCATTACAAGAAACATCCCCGCACTTCATTGTATTTCCCATGTGATTATCTGCTCCTCCTACAGCTATGAAAAACTTATATTCTATAATCTTAAAAAAACTTGGATTTTCAGCCGATATATAATACATCACCATTCAGAGCCTGACAGCCAGATCGTTCGAAGGTATACTTGTATATGATTAACCTACTTCCATATCTTGTACATCAATCTGGAGTCCATACAAGGTTCATATATGCAACTCTGCGTCAAATATCCTTATGAATGAAAACGAATACCTTTTACAAATGAACGTGATCCCAGAAGGAGGATTTGTAATCGTATGATCGCCGAACCGGAGAATAAAGCAACCTTTTATCAATACCGGCTTCTGAAAAAAAAGGCCATTGCCCGCAGCGTAATCTTCAGCTATCTGTCTTTGCCTGTAATTATGCTTTTGTTTAATCTATTGGCATTCTCCTGGACTGGCCTCTTCTACTTTATCCTGGCAGGGCCGATTACTTTGTGGATTCATTATGTCATCGCCAGAACCATATTACTGCTGGTCCGTACCTCCTATGCACGTCGTTGGCGTTGGAATCTCAAAATGCCTTGGTTCGGCTATATTCCAGACCAACATTTCAGCTACCGCATGTTCGTCCGGGTTCACCTCAATATGAGCTGGATTGGGCTATGTATCATTACCGTTTGTTTAATCTGGTCACCCTTGTCCTTCACCCTATCGTTGATTTTCTGGCATCTGTGGCTGCTTGTGCCGCGTCTATATGTTGTTCTTGTTCTTTCACGCGAACGTAAGGATGGGCTTATCAAATTAAATGAACAAGATGTCTCCTACTACCTGCAATAATTGTTCTTCTATCCTTTACCTATTAACCTTGCCTAACGCAATGTATAGTTGAAACCAGTAATACATAAATCGCTAAAGCTCGTCCATACCTTCTATTCAAACTGACGCAACCACTCCTTTGGCACTCTTCCATGATTACTGCTCATGCTTCCAAACCTTAAAGGTTATCCACAGTGGATAACCTTTATTTATTTCGCCTCCCTTTCCCCTTTATCCACAGCATGGGTATAGTTAAACTGGTTATCCCCAACGCTGTACATTCATTTTCGTTCTGCCACGCCCTAGCTTGTTGAATACCGTTTCTTATATTGAGTACGTATTAGGCTCATAATCGACCTCCTTTCGATATCTTCTCCCTCTTCTATGTTTACTTGCTCTATAGACGACTGATACAAGCCTCTACAGGTACCTACTATCTTTGCTATCTATGCCTCATGTCTCCTGTGTGAGTGCTGTAAGCCTGCCTCTCTACAGCTCCTGGTTAAGTCACCACCAAAAGAAAACCTCCGAACGATCCATTGCTCATCTAATATGGTTCATGACAGACAAAAATAAATACAAAAAGCCCCCGATCACTGATCGGGAGCTTTACTATCATACGGACCATTACACCGTTAATTGTCGAACCATTACATCAAAACACAACTCATTCAATCATCATCATCAAGTGATTTTACTGTCGTCTGGGTAGCTTCACTTTTCGGAACCATCACCGTGAAGAACCCATCATGTACAGCTAGATGTACAGTATGCCCTTCTTTAGCAAATACACGTAGGGAACTTGAGTCATTGGATGTACTCTTGGCTTGCTTTTCTGTCCAGCCCCAGCTTTTAATCTCGTCTAGATACACCTCAGGTATACTAGTGTTCTCACTAATACCAGATAGCGTATATCGAACATAATCCATATCCGAATTGTTTTCAGACTGGTCAGATTTATTCGCCACTTTAGGAACCGGGAAACCCTTCTCGTTTACCGCTCCTTCATAAGAAGTCCATGCAGATCCTGCTTCACCGCAACCTACAAGCACGCCTATCAGGCCCAGCAAGAGAAACGAATGAAGAACTAGTCTACGCCAACTTATCACACACACCCTCCTTTTCACAGCTGCACATTCCAGCTCTGTGGTCAGGTACTTTTAGCATATTTAACATAGTCCTATTATACTGGTTTCGAATGCGTTTTCCGTAACAAAAATGTTACCTTCATTTCAAGACTTTTTTAAGGTATTCCCTTACACTCTTTTGAAAGTCAATTCACCATCTATTCAAATCAGCTTCCAAATCCAGAATTAATCCATCCTCAACTAGCTATTCCTGCATTTTTGCTTATAAACAAATAAAAACCACCACCGAATAACATCGGCAGTGGTTCTTTGCTTGGCGGCGTCCTACTCTCCCAGGACCCTGCGGTCCAAGTACCATCGGCGCTAGAGGGCTTAACGGTCGTGTTCGGTATGGGTACGTGTGGAACCCCTCCGCCATCGCCACCAAACGCATAGCTTAGCTTACATTCAGAGATCATTCTCTGAAAACTAGATCCGAAACGAAATTTGCGATTTATAACTTGCATATTGGATAAGCCCTCGACCGATTAGTACTGGTCAGCTCCATGCATTGCTGCACTTCCACCCCCAGCCTATCTACCTCGTCGTCTTCAAGGGGTCTTACATACTGGGAAATCTCATCTTGAGGGGGGCTTCACGCTTAGATGCTTTCAGCGCTTATCCCTTCCGTACATAGCTACCCAGCGGTGCTCCTGGCGGAACAACTGGTACACCAGCGGTACGTCCATCCCGGTCCTCTCGTACTAAGGACAGCTCCTCTCAAATTTCCTACGCCCACGACAGATAGGGACCGAACTGTCTCACGACGTTCTGAACCCAGCTCGCGTACCGCTTTAATGGGCGAACAGCCCAACCCTTGGGACCTACTTCAGCCCCAGGATGCGATGAGCCGACATCGAGGTGCCAAACCTCCCCGTCGATGTGGACTCTTGGGGGAGATAAGCCTGTTATCCCCAGGGTAGCTTTTATCCGTTGAGCGATGGCCCTTCCATGCGGTACCACCGGATCACTAAGCCCGACTTTCGTCCCTGCTCGACTTGTAGGTCTCGCAGTCAAGCTCCCTTATGCCTTTGCACTCTTCGAATGATTTCCAACCATTCTGAGGGAACCTTTGGGCGCCTCCGTTACTCTTTAGGAGGCGACCGCCCCAGTCAAACTGCCCACCTGACACTGTCCCCGCACCGGATTACGGTACCAGGTTAGAACCTAGATACGATCAGGGTGGTATCCCAACGGTGCCTCCACAGAAGCTTGCGCTCCTGCTTCAAAGGCTCCCACCTATCCTGTACAGATCGTACCCAAATTCAATATCAAGCTGCAGTAAAGCTCCATGGGGTCTTTCCGTCTTGTCGCGGGTAACCTGCATCTTCACAGGTATTAAAATTTCACCGGATCTCTCGTTGAGACAGCGCCCAAGTCGTTACGCCATTCGTGCGGGTCAGAATTTACCTGACAAGGAATTTCGCTACCTTAGGACCGTTATAGTTACGGCCGCCGTTTACTGGGGCTTCGGTTCACAGCTTCGGATTGCTCCTAACCGCTCCCCTTAACCTTCCAGCACCGGGCAGGCGTCAGCCCGTATACTTCGCCTTACGGCTTCGCACAGACCTGTGTTTTTGCTAAACAGTCGCTTGGGCCTTTTCACTGCGGCCCCCTCGTGCTATTCACACTACCGGGGCACCCCTTCTCCCGAAGTTACGGGGTCATTTTGCCGAGTTCCTTAACGAGAGTTCTTCCGCGCGCCTTAGAATTCTCTTCTCGCCTACCTGTGTCGGTTTGCGGTACGGGCACCATCACCTGGCTAGAGGCTTTTCTTGGCAGTGTGAGATCATGACCTTCGCTACTATAATTTTCGCTCCCCATCACAGTCCAGCCTTACGATGTGCGGATTTGCCTACACATCAGCCTCACTGCTTAGACGGACATCCATCAGTCCGCGTCACTACCCTGCTGCGTCCCCCCATTGCTCATAACGGCTTACGGTGGTACAGGAATTTCGACCTGTTGTCCTTCGACTACGCCTTTCGGCCTCGCCTTAGGTCCCGACTTACCCTGAGCGGACGAGCCTTCCTCAGGAACCCTTAGGCTTTCGGCGGATCAGATTCTCACTGATCTTTTCGTTACTCATACCGGCATTCTCACTTGTATAATGTCCAGCGCTCCTTACGGTACACCTTCAACCCTTATACAACGCTCCCCTACCCCTGATGCAAAGCATCAAGCCATAGCTTCGGTGGTGTGTTTAGCCCCGTTACATTTTCGGCGCAGAGTCACTCGACCAGTGAGCTATTACGCACTCTTTCAATGGTGGCTGCTTCTAAGCCAACATCCTGGTTGTCTGTGCAACTCCACATCCTTTCCCACTTAACACACACTTGGGGACCTTAGCTGATGGTCTGGGCTGTTTCCCTTTTGACAATGGATCTTAGCACTCACTGTCTGACTCCCGGAAGTAAGTCTATGGCATTCGGAGTTTGACTGAGCTTGGTAACCCTTGCGGGCCCCGCACCCAATCAGTGCTCTACCTCCACGACTCTGTTTTCCGAGGCTAGCCCTAAAGCTATTTCGGGGAGAACCAGCTATCTCCGAGTTCGATTGGAATTTCTCCGCTACCCCCACCTCATCCCCGCATTTTTCAACATGCGTGGGTTCGGGCCTCCAGTGCGTGTTACCGCACCTTCACCCTGGACAGGGGTAGATCACCCGGTTTCGGGTCTACGTCCACGTACTAAGTCGCCCTATTCAGACTCGCTTTCGCTGCGGCTCCGGCTCTTCACCTTAACCTTGCACGGGAACGTAACTCGCCGGTTCATTCTACAAAAGGCACGCCATCACCCCTAAAACGGGCTCTGACTTTTTGTAAGCACACGGTTTCAGGTTCTATTTCACTCCCCTTCCGGGGTGCTTTTCACCTTTCCCTCACGGTACTGCTTCACTATCGGTCGCTAGGAAGTATTTAGCCTTGGCAGATGGTCCTGCCGGATTCATACGGGGTTTCACGTGCCCCGCACTACTCGGGATCCGTCTCGGAGGGAACAGACTTTCAATTACAGGGCTTTTACCTTCTTTGGCGGGCCTTTCCAGACCTCTTCGCTTAACCGGTTCCTTTGTAACTCCATGTGAGACGTCCCACAACCCCAAAGAGCAAGCTCTCTGGTTTGGGCTTTTCCGCGTTCGCTCGCCGCTACTGACGGAATCACTATTGTTTTCTCTTCCTCAAGGTACTTAGATGTTTCAGTTCCCTTGGTATGCCTCTACATAACCTATGTATTCAGTTATGAGTAACTGGAAATTACCCCAGCTGGGTTTCCCCATTCGGACACCCCCGGATCAAAGCTTGCTTACAGCTCCCCGAGGCAGTTTCGTTGTTCGCCACGTCCTTCATCGGCTCCTAGCGCCTAGGCATCCTCCGTGTGCTCTTAGTAGCTTAACCAATTTGCTCCGGTTTCGACTGCTCGCTTCCCTTGTTTTGCTTGCGCAAAGCCAAAAGTCACTCCCATTCGATACCATCGCAATGCAGTTTTCACTATTTATTGAAACTTGTTTAACACAAGTTCAGCTTAAAAAGGAATGTTCTAAATCGCAAAATTTCGTTTCGATATCTAGTTTTCAAAGAACAAGCTCCATGCAAAAGCAAGCTGTTTGAGAGTTTGAGCTCTCAAAACTGAGCAACGAGTGAGTAAGTTTTGCAGCTAAGCTGCATATTTGAATGTTTCCACGCGGGAAACGATTCTCCATAGAAAGGAGGTGATCCAGCCGCACCTTCCGATACGGCTACCTTGTTACGACTTCACCCCAATCATCTATCCCACCTTCGGCGGCTGGCTCCTTGCGGTTACCCCACCGACTTCGGGTGTTATAAACTCTCGTGGTGTGACGGGCGGTGTGTACAAGACCCGGGAACGTATTCACCGCGGCATGCTGATCCGCGATTACTAGCAATTCCGACTTCATGCAGGCGAGTTGCAGCCTGCAATCCGAACTGAGACCGGCTTTTTAGGATTCGTTCCACCTCGCGGCTTCACAGCCCGTTGTACCGGCCATTGTAGTACGTGTGTAGCCCAGGTCATAAGGGGCATGATGATTTGACGTCATCCCCACCTTCCTCCGGTTTGTCACCGGCAGTCACCTTAGAGTGCCCATCCGAAATGCTGGCAACTAAGATCAAGGGTTGCGCTCGTTGCGGGACTTAACCCAACATCTCACGACACGAGCTGACGACAACCATGCACCACCTGTCTCCTCTGTCCCGAAGGAAAGGTACATCTCTGTACCGGTCAGAGGGATGTCAAGACCTGGTAAGGTTCTTCGCGTTGCTTCGAATTAAACCACATACTCCACTGCTTGTGCGGGTCCCCGTCAATTCCTTTGAGTTTCAGTCTTGCGACCGTACTCCCCAGGCGGAGTGCTTAATGTGTTAACTTCGGCACCAAGGGTATCGAAACCCCTAACACCTAGCACTCATCGTTTACGGCGTGGACTACCAGGGTATCTAATCCTGTTTGCTCCCCACGCTTTCGCGCCTCAGCGTCAGTTACAGCCCAGAGAGTCGCCTTCGCCACTGGTGTTCCTCCACATATCTACGCATTTCACCGCTACACGTGGAATTCCACTCTCCTCTTCTGCACTCAAGTCACCCAGTTTCCAGTGCGATCCGGGGTTGAGCCCCGGGATTAAACACCAGACTTAAATGACCGCCTGCGCGCGCTTTACGCCCAATAATTCCGGACAACGCTTGCCCCCTACGTATTACCGCGGCTGCTGGCACGTAGTTAGCCGGGGCTTTCTTCTCAGGTACCGTCACCTTGAGAGCAGTTACTCTCCCAAGCGTTCTTCCCTGGCAACAGAGCTTTACGATCCGAAAACCTTCATCACTCACGCGGCATTGCTCCGTCAGGCTTTCGCCCATTGCGGAAGATTCCCTACTGCTGCCTCCCGTAGGAGTCTGGGCCGTGTCTCAGTCCCAGTGTGGCCGATCACCCTCTCAGGTCGGCTACGCATCGTCGCCTTGGTGAGCCGTTACCCCACCAACTAGCTAATGCGCCGCAGGCCCATCCCCAAGTGACAGATTGCTCCGTCTTTCCAGTTCTCTTCAGGAGAAGAAAACAACTATTCGGTATTAGCTACCGTTTCCGGTAGTTGTCCCAAACTTGAGGGCAGGTTGCCTACGTGTTACTCACCCGTCCGCCGCTAACTATCAGAGAAGCAAGCTTCTCTGATAGTCCGCTCGACTTGCATGTATTAGGCATGCCGCCAGCGTTCGTCCTGAGCCAGGATCAAACTCTCCAATAAAGTATTGAAAAGAGCGATAAGCTCATTTTGAAACTGACGAGATTAAAAATCTCATTTATGCTCCAGCCGATCCAAGCCAAGGCTCGTCTCTAACTTTCGCGTTCATTCTGCAAGCAGAATGTTTACTCACTCGTTGTTCAGTTTTCAAAGATCAAACTTGTTTCACTGCCGGGTGTTGTTCACCTCAGCAACTTTTATATCTTATCACATCCGAACCAACTTTGCAAGCTCTTTTTTTAAGTTTCTTTCGAAGCTTATTTCATTCGCTTGCCGCACCGTGTTTCTCGTGTTTTCTTGGCCGGACTTAGAATATACCATGTACAGATTCGGAACGCAAGCTTTATTTTTAATAAAGTTATCTCTTACATTAAGCTAATAAAAAAAGCCTCTCCATATTGGAAAGACTCCTATTCTTATATTTGAACTGAAGATTGAGCTAGCCAATGACTTCCTGGATATGTAGCTGCCTTTGCTGCATCAGATTGATGATAGTTCCCTCTATTGATACCATCGGCCGTGTAGGATGATCCCGATCAGAGAATATGATCTCACCAATTTGATTATTGCTAAGCTTCACTCGAATACCGTTATGGATCTGTGTGGAACGCTGAACGAATACATTCACGATGGCAGGATCCAATTTGCCAAAAGCCTCACTCTGAATTTGTTCAAGTACCAGGTACGGTGACTGCGCCTTACGATAGATCTTCTCCAGAGTCATGGCGTGGAAGATATCAGCGATAGCTACAATCTTGGCATAGATATGAATCTGCGTGCCGCTGAGCTGTAACGGGTAACCCGATCCATCCACTTTTTCATGATGCTGCAATGCTGCGAGTCTAGCTCCCTCATTGATGGCCTTCGCCTGTTTCAGCACCTGATAGCCATATTTCGTATGCTGTCGGATCTCCGCCTGCTCTGACGCAGTTAACGTAGAGGGTTTATGAAGGATCTGTGGATCCACTTTGTTATTACCAATATCATGGAACAATCCTGCAAAAGCTACCTGCATCCAGTCTTTGGACGGCAGATCCATCCACTGGGCCAACTGATAAGATGTAATGGCACTCAATACGGCATGGTGATACACATAATCATGTTCTTGAATGACTCGTGGACTGAAGGTAAGCACGTTATACTGTTTGAGATGAACAAACAATGCTTCCAGCTGTGTCCGTAACTCATATACAGGTAATTCAGCCGCCAGGGAGGATAGAAAAGCATTTTTGGTCAGTCCAACCATCTTTTCATACTCTTCATGTAAAGACGGTATTGCGGGTGATGAGACTGCGCTGCTGCCTTTCCCTGCCCGTTCTCCGTTCTTCTCATTACCTGCATGGCCTGAAGACGTAGATGAATCCTTAGAACCTGTACTGCTTGTCCCTGTTCTCTCTTGCTCGATGTCCACTTGATGAATCATAAAGGCTCTGAGTACTTCAACATCTTTGGGCAAAATGACTTTGCCCTTCTGAAACAGAACATTGCCACGAAGCGTTTGCACGTCATTTCCCAGTTTAAGTCCTGGTTTGACTTCAGACAGGGTGATTAATCCCATGTTTATTCCCCTCACTCATCATTCTTCTATAATGATAACAAGACCATAGTCCCGGTTTTTCACGTTAATTCCCATTATATTACTCAAAAATCAGGCTGTACATCCCAGATTTCGAGGAGAATGGTCCTGGAGCTGTGAAAATAACAAAGGGCCCCCATATGGGAGCCCTCCAACTTCATTGCAATCATAAAATGATTTTAGTTATAGAAAATTGATCCTACGCTTCGGAACCTGAATCATCGCCCTCAACTTCAGCATCGGAAACCGCGCCCTCATCCAGAGTTGACTCTAGACCTTCAGAATCAGCAGCTTCTGCACCTTCAAGCAATTCTTCGTCGTCTGGTTCTTCCTCATTCTTGTCAATTCGGCTGACTGTAGCTACAGCATCTTCATCGCGAATATGAATCAGCTTCACACCTTGCGTGTATCGACCCATAGTGGATATACCTTCCATACTCATCCGAATTAACGTACCGCTGGAAGTGATGATCATCAGATCTTCTTCTGTCTTAACCATTTTCAGGCTGACTACCGCACCGTTCTTATCTGTGACGTTAATGGTTTTAATCCCTTTACCGCCACGAGTCTGCATCCGATAATCGCTGACAGGGGTACGTTTACCGTAACCTTTGGCTGTGACAATCAGAACATCCAGTTCCTGATCTACAACGTCCATACCGATTACGACATCCTGCTCATCCAGTGTGATCCCTTTAACCCCGGTTGCACTCCGTCCCATGGAACGAACATTTCCTTCCGAGAATCGGATGGACATCCCGTGAGCTGTACCCATAATGATCTCTTGCTGTCCATCTGTCAGCTTAACATCAATAAGGGCATCATCATCACGCAGGGAAATCCCGATCAGACCGCCTTTGCGAATGTTGGTGTAATCCTCAAGTGGTGTCTTCTTCACAACCCCTTGACGGGTAGCAAAGAACAGAAACTTATCACTTTCGAATTCCTGAACTGGAATCACGGCATTGACCGATTCACCCTGCTCGATCTGAATCAGGTTGATAATCGGCGTTCCCCGTGCTGTACGTCCAAGCTCTGGAATCTCATAAGCTTTGAGACGGTACACTTTACCTTTGTCGGTAAAGAACATGAGGTAATTGTGAGAGTTGGTCACAAACAGATGCTCAACAAAGTCGGTATCTTTGGTGTCCATTCCCACAACCCCACGTCCGCCACGCTTCTGACTGCGGTATGTGGATACCGGCAGACGTTTCACATAGCCTGTATGGGTAATGGTGATGATAACCTCTTCACGCGGAATCAGATCCTCGTCCAGAATGCTCTCTTCACCTACAGTGATTTCGGTACGACGATCATCGCTGAAGCGATCACGGATTTCTTGCAGCTCCGTGCTGATAATTTCGAGCACCAGGTGCTCGTTGGCCAAAATTTCACGATATTCCTTAATTTTGACCATCAGTTCGTTATACTCATTTTCGATGCGCTCACGTTCCAGACCTGTCAGGCGTTGCAGACGCATATCGAGGATAGCTTGAGCCTGATCATGACTGAGTGAGAAACGCTCGATCAGACCTTCTCTGGCTGCATCTGTATTGCTGGATGAACGTATCAACGCAATAATTTCGTCGATATGATCCAGCGCGATACGCAAGCCTTCCAGAATGTGCGCGCGTGCTTCCGCTTTTCTCAGTTCGAACTGTGTACGTCTACGTATAACCTCAATCTGATGCTGCAAGTAGTGATACAACACTTCACGCAGATTCAGAATCTTAGGTTCTTTATTTACAATCGCGAGCATGTTAATCCCAAAGGTGGACTGCATCGCTGTATGCTTGTACAAATTGTTCAGCACCACACCCGGGTTCACGTCTCTGCGAAGCTCAATCACAATCCGCATACCGTTACGGTCAGACTCATCACGGAGATCCGTAATACCATCAATCTTTTTATCACGTACCAACTCAGCAATTTTCTCAACGAGTCTTGCCTTGTTCACCTGATAAGGAAGTTCCGTAACGATAATCCGTGCTTTGTTGTTGTTTTCTTCGATGTTGGTTTTGGCCCGCATCGTTACTGAACCACGTCCGGTTTGATACGCCTGGCGAATCCCGGAGCGTCCCAAAATATAACCGGAAGTTGGGAAGTCTGGTCCGTGAATATAATCCATCAATTCCATGGAAGTGATGTCCGGATTTTTGATCATAGCCTGTACGCCGTCAATTACCTCTCCCAGGTTATGAGGAGGAATGTTGGTCGCCATACCTACCGCAATCCCGCCGACACCATTGACAAGCAAGTTAGGGAAACGAGCTGGCAGAACGACAGGTTCACTTTCTTCACCGTCATAGTTCGGCTGGAAGTCAATCGTATCCTTGTTGATGTCTCTGAGCATTTCCATAGCAATCTTGGACAACCGGGCTTCCGTATAACGCATGGCTGCTGCCATATCGCCATCCACCGATCCAAAGTTACCATGTCCATCTACGTGCATGTAGCGCAGGGAGAAATCCTGTGCCATCCGTACCATCGTTTCGTATACGGCAGAGTCACCGTGTGGGTGATACTTACCGATAACTTCGCCGACGATTCTGGCTGATTTTTTATGTGGTTTATCGGGTGTCATGCCTAGCTCGGACATTGCGTACAGAATACGCCGGTGAACCGGCTTCAATCCGTCACGCACGTCAGGTAAGGCACGGCTCACAATAATGCTCATCGCATAATCCATAAACGATTCACGCATCTCGACGCCAATATCCCGATCTTTAATCTGCGAGTTCATTTCTTCCGCCATGCTGGACCTCCTTCTTGTCCTTCAACAAACATTCCATTCAATCATTCAAAAATTAATTATATGTGAAGAGCCTAACAAGGCTAAAACCGCACAAGGACGCTACTCTTTATTATATTACTTTCACAAAAGGTAAACAATTAAACGTCCGCTGGGCAATAGCCTTTCTTCCGGGAACTTCAGAGAGTCTGGGGATTCGCCCTGCCTTCCTCCCCATTTGCACATACAATGCTAGAAAAAGCGACAAATGTACTGTGTATATTCAGGCTCAGACCGTTCCCGTTCTACGATCAAACTACATCTGTGCAACAAAACCGCACAAAACGCCATATTTCTCTATTATACCACTGAAATCATCTCTTGTCCTTTGATTTCTCCGCGTCTGCCACTCTTATAAACCCCATTAAAACACGAAAGGACTGATGGCTCTTGGGCATCCAGCGTGTCTCCAGCAAATGGACCAAGACTGCTGTGTTACAACGCAGCCGTAATGTGAATGGATATATACCGGTAACACGACAATATAATCGCCAGACCCTGGAACGGATGACTGAATTATTCGAGTCAAACTATATCAAACCGGATCGGGGAACCTACGGAAATGGCGTTATGCGTGTGAAAACCATCCGTATAAACCCACACACGACTACCGATTCAAACACATCGGAAAACCCTGCTGATCCACTCTCCACTTCCACAGCTGAAGTCGGTGCCGATATCTCTGCTGAGGACCCCCTGACGACGTATGAGCTTCGGTATGGGACGGAGGAGAAATACTTCCATTCCCTAGATGAGCTGGACCTGGCACTCACTGAACGTATCCAGAAGCGGGACTACATCATTCAGCAAGGCATTCCGCTGATGAAACATGATGGATTGCCTTTTGACCTGCGGGTACTGACCCAGAAAAATCTACAACGCAACTGGGAAACGACAGGTATCCTGGGAAGAGTTGCTGCACCGGGCAAGATCATTACCAACATTCATGGCGGCGGACGATTGGCCACCTTTAATGAGTTGGTACGCCCTCATTTTGACCAAGAGCGGTTCCAACAACTGCGCAGTGAGCTATATCGTTTAGGTATTCATACAGCGGTACAGCTACAGAAGTCATTTCCAAGACTCAAAGAGATTGGTATCGATATCGCACTGGACGAAGATGGACGGCCATGGATTATTGAAGTCAACACATTGCCGGGCATCTATGCTTTTGGCCTGTTGCCTGATAAGGAAACGTACCGGAAGATCCAGCGTTATGCGAGAGCGTACGGCAGATTACCCTCCAAAAAGGGGAAAACATCCCGTAACTCCTCCAAAGCCCAGGCTTCCTCTGCCAAAAGCCGCACACATCGATAACAGGCACTCCAGAGTCCAACCTAAAATTTCTATGCTATAACCCCATAATGTAAAAGAGGCGCCCTCGCAGGCGCCTCTTCGAATATCGTTAGATGTCGAGGTTTTTCACGTATTTTGCATTTTCCTGAATAAAGTCACGACGAGGTTCAACATTATCTCCCATCAGGGTGTCGAACATAGCATCGGCCAGCATCGCATCGTTGATCGATACTTGAAGCATGGTCCGGCTCTCAGGGTCCATCGTCGTTTCCCACAATTGTCCGGCATTCATCTCACCGAGACCTTTATAACGCTGGATATTGAACTTCGCATTTTCGCCGAGAGTTGCGATAATTTCATCGCGTTCCTTCTCGGAACCAGCATAACGAATCACTTTATTGCGCTCAATCTTGAACAATGGCGGTTGGGCAATGTATACATAACCCGCCTCAATGATTTTACGCATATAGCGATAGAGGAATGTCAGAAGCAATGTCCGAATGTGGGCACCATCGACGTCAGCATCCGTCATCAAAATAATTTTGTGATAACGTGCTTTGGCAATATCGAAGTCATCACCAATTCCGGTACCCATTGCGGTAATGATCGCTCTGATCTCCGCATTACCCAAAATACGGTCAAGACGTGCTTTTTCCACGTTCAGGATCTTACCACGCAGTGGCAAAATCGCTTGGAAATGACGATCTCGTCCTTGCTTCGCTGATCCACCGGCGGAGTCACCTTCGACGATGTACAATTCGCTGATTGAGGCATCCTTGGATGAACAGTCGGCCAATTTACCTGGCAAAGAGCTGACTTCGAGTGCACCTTTACGACGCGTCAGTTCACGGGCTTTACGAGCTGCTTCACGTGCACGGGCAGCTTGCAGTCCTTTTTCCAAAATGCGACGGGATACGGAAGGATTCTCTTCCAAGAATTCCTGCAGCTTCTCAGCAAACAGGGATTCGACAATTCCGCGCACTTCACTGTTACCCAGCTTGGTCTTCGTCTGTCCCTCAAATTGCGGTTCAGGGATCTTGACTGAGATGATCGCTGTTAGACCTTCACGTACATCATCCCCCGACAGGTTACCTGTGCTGTCTTTAATTACGCCCGCTTTGCGCGCATAATCATTGATAATCCGGGTAAGGGCACTTTTGAATCCGGATTCGTGCGTTCCACCCTCATGTGTGTTGATGTTGTTCGCAAAAGAGTAAATATTCTCGGTGTAGCTGTCATTGTATTGCAATGCAACTTCAACCTGAATGTTGTCTCTTGATCCTTCCACATAAATCGGGTTTTCGTGCAGCGCTTCACGCTTCTGGTTCAGGAAGGAGACATATTCGATAATACCGCCCTCATACAGGAAAGAGTTGGTTACACCTGTACGTTCATCGGTTAAAGTCATGCCAATTCCCTTGTTCAGGAACGCGAGCTCACGAATACGAGTCAGCAAAGTTTCATAGTCATAAACTCTTGTTTCCGTGAAAATCTCCGGATCCGGATGGAACGTAACCGTTGTTCCCGTATCCTCCGTTGTACCGATCGTTTTCAGATCATACTGCGGAGCACCGCGACGGTATTCCTGTTGATACACATGGCCGTCAACCTTAACTGTAACAACAACTTTCGCTGATAGAGCATTGACAACAGATACACCTACACCATGTAGACCACCGGATACTTTGTACCCGCCACCGCCAAATTTACCGCCCGCATGCAGAACAGTCATTACAACCTCAAGCGCAGGACGTTTCATTTTGGCATGTTCGCCGACAGGAATCCCCCGCCCGTTATCGACTACAGTGACGCTGTTATCTTCATGAATAGTAACTTCGATATGATCACAATAACCTGCGAGTGCTTCGTCAATACTGTTGTCCACTACTTCCCAAACGAGATGATGCAGACCTTTGGCACTGGTGGAACCAATATACATCCCCGGTCGTTTACGTACGGCTTCCAGCCCTTCAAGTACCTGAATTTCATCTGCACCATATGAAGGTTGATTCATAGACATGCCTTTCACCTACTTCTATAGATTCAATATCGTAAATATGCGTTAACTAAGAATGCATGCTGAAATGAACATATCCCCGTAATTCCAGTAAGCAATCTAAATAAAGACAAGCAGCAGAAAGTACAATAACTCGTACGGCCGATAGGCTAGAGATCAGGAAAAATGTGAGCTCGCTTCTTTAGCGTAGCTGAGGAAATAGGCGAGTAGTACACAATGTTTTTGGTCACGACAATGGACTTGGCTTCCTCTTCACCAATATGCTCCACTGTTTTTTCCTGCTCGGCATGCGTGACGTACTGCTTGGAGATTTTTGAGGATTTTTCAATCGATATATCAAAAATAGCGACCAATTCGGAAGAACGGATAATCTTCTCACCGCCCAGATGAATGTACATAAGCCCTCACTCCTTAGCGTTCAACCTGTCCGGCATGAACGTGATAAATACTGGCATCTTTGAGCTTGTCAACGTTTAAGCTCTCGATTCCGGTAGCCGTAATAAAGGTTTGCACCTTGCTCTGGAACGTTTCGATCAGCTGCGTCTGACGAAAAGGATCCAGTTCAGACAGTACATCGTCTAGCAGCAGGACCGGATATTCTCCGATTTCTTCATGAATCAGTTCGATTTCCGCAAGTTTAAGGGACAACGCCGTTGTGCGCTGCTGCCCCTGCGAGCCATACGTTTGTACTTCCCGATCGTTAATGAAAAAGGACAGGTCATCCCGATGCGGCCCACTAAGCGTTGTGCCTCGGCGAATCTCCTGCTCTTTCATTTGTGATAATTTTATCATAAATTGGTCCATTAAGACAGCTTCATCTTCCTCAGCGGCTTCGCTGAAGGAAGGAAGGTAGGCCAGACGCAGGACTTCTCCGCCTCCGGTGATGCCCTGATGAATCGTTTCAGCCCACTTTTGCAGTTTCTTTATGAATTGTTTCCTTTTTTTGACGATTTTAACACCATGCTCCACCAGTTGTTCATTCCACACCTCAAGCATGGTCTGGGCTGAAGCGTTCTGCCCCCATAATTGCTTGAGCAGATTATTACGCTGGACGAGCACTTTTTGATATTGCTGCAGATGATACAGGTAGCCTGGAGCCACCTGTCCAATCTCCATGTCAAGAAACCGGCGGCGGACCCCCGGTGTGCCTTTGACAATCTCAAGATCTTCCGGTGCAAACATCACCACATTAAGCGCTCCGACAAAATCACTCAGCTTGCGCTGTTCCAGTCCGTTGATCTTTGCTTTTTTGCCTTGTTGCGACAAAGATAGCTCGAGCTTGACCGATCCGTACTTTTTGTCGACCTCTGCTGCAAGCCTGGCACGTTCTTCACCGAAACGAATCAGTTCCTTGTCGCGGGATGTACGGTGGCTCTTGGTGAGTGCAAGCACAAAAATGGCTTCTGCAAGATTGGTCTTGCCTTGGGCATTTTGCCCGATCAAAAGATTCACAGGACCAAATGAATCTAGTCTCAGATGTTCATAATTGCGGAATTGCTGCAGATCTATGCTGTTCACAAACACGCGGTAACCTCCCTTTTATCCCGTCCGTCAGGAGGCAGCAGGATCTAACTGGTCTTCTTATTGTGCGACAACTTCGAACGAACCTTCTCCGTCCACCTCAACGATATCCCCAGGGTATAACTTTCGCCCCCGGCGTTCCTCAGGCTCTTTATTCACACGTACGAGTCCGTCCTGAAGCAGTGCTTTGGCCATACCTCCGGTTGGGATGCAATCGGCCAGTTTCAAAAATTGGTCAAGCTTAATATATTCCGTACGAATCGCTACTTGGTTCACTATGATCTTCCTCTCGTTAGTTGGTCGTCCGGTAAGGCAATATGACGTACAAGCTGTGACTGTCGTCCAGCGGTTTCAGGATGATGGGGCTCATGACACCAGTAAAAGCGATCATCAGCTGTTCACTCTCCACCACTTTCAGCACATCCAGCATATATTTGGAGTTGAACGAGATTTTCAGCGGTTCGCCGTTAAAGTCGGCAGGTTCGATTTCTTCTCTTACTTTCCCCAGCTCGGAAGAGCTCGATGAAATTTCGATCGATCCAGAATCCATCGTTTGCATCCGCACAATGTTTGTTTTTTCTTCACGCGACAGCAAATAAGCCCGATCAATGGATTCACTTAATTTTTTTGTATCCAAAACGAGTTCTGTTTTGTACGAAGTCGGAATAATTCTAGAAGTATCCGGATAAGTTCCGTCCAAAATGCGCGAATAGAACAGAACACGGTCGATTTTGAACAATACCTGATTGTCAGCGACAACGATATCCACAAGTGTATTTTGATCCGGCACGATTTTGCTGAGTTCGTTCAGCGTTTTACCTGAGATCACCACATTGTTGAATCTCACACCTTCTGCATTATCCAGCATTGCTGAACGAGTAGCAAGACGATGACGGTCAGTTGCCACAAATTTCAGTTCATTGTCACCCAAACTCCAGAGTACACCTGTCAAAATCGGCGTAGTTTCATGTGTGGAAATGGAGAACACAGTTTGTTTAATCATATTTTTGAGCAAATCTCCTGGAATGGAGACGGTTTGGTTCTCTTCGATGCTTGGCAATACTGGGAATTCTTCTGGATCAAGACCAACCAGTTGAATTTCGGTAGCTCCTGCGGAGATAAAGGTGTTGAAGTTCTCTTTTACCTCCATGTGCACCTCTTGGGAAGGCAGCTTTTTGATGATCTCGACAAAAAACTTGGCTGGCAGTACAACACTACCAGGTTGTTCCACCTGAACAACACTTTTATCACCATCTTCAAGCGGGATGAAGGATTGAATTGAAATATCGGTGTCGCTTGCTGTCAATGTCACACCTTGATGATTAACGTCGAATTTGATACCGCTCAGAATTGGGATCGTCGTACGGCTTGAGATGGCTTTGGATACTTGCTGGATGGATTCGTTCAAGTAGCTTTTCATTATGCTGATTTTCATGGTTTCACTCCTAGCGGGTTTTTTGGGTGTAGAGGTGTTGAAATGTGTTTTTCAAAAGGCCGGAGGCCGAGCTTCGAAATCGCTTATTTGGAGATGATATCTTTTAGATCTTTATAGTAATAATAGTAATAGGGGCACTGAATATGTGGATAAGTGGGTATAAACCCATAAACCCAAGCCTATCCACATGTGTATACGTTGTGCACAGGCTTGGGACTTATTCAGGTTGGATTCTTAATTTTTTCGGTTAAGTTGTTGATAACTTTATAGAGATCCTGATCGACTTTAATCGCCTGGGAGATCTTTTCGTGCGCATGTATGACCGTGGTATGATCTCGCCCTCCAAATGCTTCACCGATTTTGGGCAGAGAAAAGTCTGTAAGTTCACGAGAGAGATACATAGCAATCTGTCTTGGGAACGCAACGGCCTTGGTCCGTTTCCGTGCTTTGAAATCTTCAAGCTTAAGGCTGTAATACTCGCCGACCTTTTGTTGGATGTCGTGAATAGTGATCATTTTCGGACGACTGGAAGGAATAATATCCTTCAGTGCTTCAGCTGCTAGATGAGTGGTTACATCTTGATTAGTCAGCGAAGAATAGGCAACAACCCGAATCAGGGCCCCTTCCAGTTCACGAATATTGGTATCAATCTGGTTGGCGATGTACATCATCGCCTCATTCGGAATATCCAGGTTTTCCGCACGAGCTTTTTTACGCAAAATAGCAATCCGTGTCTCCAGATCAGGAGGCTGGATATCCGTAATTAACCCCCATTCAAAACGGGAACGAAGCCGTTCTTCCAGGGTCGGAATTTCCTTCGGCGGTCTGTCGCTGGAGATGATGATCTGTTTCCGTTCCTCATGCAGCGCATTAAACGTATGGAAAAATTCCTCTTGCGTCGATTCTTTTCCAGCCAAGAACTGAATATCATCAATGAGCAGAATATCGACACTACGGTATTTGTTACGGAAACTCTCCCCGCGATTATCACGGATCGAGTTAATGAATTCGTTCGTGAATTTCTCAGATGACAAATAAACAACTTTGCTGCCCGGATCATGCTCCAGGACGTAATGTCCGATCGCATGCATCAAGTGAGTTTTGCCAAGACCTACCCCTCCATAAAGAAACAGAGGATTGTATGCTTTGGCGGGCGCTTCAGCGACCGCCAGCGATGCGGCGTGGGCAAAACGGTTGCCCGGCCCAATGACAAATGTATCGAATGTATATTTCGGATTGAGCATGCTGAGTACCGCTTCTTCCTGAACAACTGTAGGCGTTGGCGCTGGCAGTTGAGGGTCCGGTTCAGCAGGCTTGTTCTCCTCGATGACAAATTTCACATCGACCTGTTTGCCAAGCAGCTCATATACCGTCGATCCGACCAGTTTGGTGTAACGGCTCTCCAGCCATTCGACGGCAAACGTGGTTGGTGCGGATATGACGATCGAACGATCATTCAG
Organism: Paenibacillus sp. GL_099_B; assembly: GCF_057835695.1. Taxonomy (NCBI): domain Bacteria; kingdom Bacillati; phylum Bacillota; class Bacilli; order Caryophanales; family Paenibacillaceae; genus Paenibacillus; species Paenibacillus sp. GL_099_B. The sequence continues at coordinate 108 of NZ_CM174430.1, read as the reverse complement.
CTTGGTGGCTTTGGTTGCTTTGAACCAAGTGTCAAAGCTGGGTTTGCTGAGCTTGTTTTGTATGATTGATAAAATTTGCTGCCATAAATCAGAAGTATGGCTGTCCAC